>CAVZFX010000014.1:0-259430 GCA_963774715.1 uncultured Alphaproteobacteria bacterium | reverse complement strand
ACGTGAGTTTCTCGACGATCTTCGTCGGCGTGCTGCCGTTCATCGTCACCGACCTCATTCGGCTGGTGATCCTGATCGCTTTTCCGATTCTGGCATTGTGGCTGCCGTCACATATGTGACGTGGAATTAATTCCGTCCGCCGCCGGCCAGCACCGCGCGGGTGGCGCGGTCGGGGCCGAAATCGTCGACGCTATCGATCGCCAGGAGGTCGGCAAGCCGGGTGCGCGCCCGATTGACGCGGCTCTTGATGGTGCCGACTGCGCAGCCGCAGATCGCCGCGGCGTCGTCGTAAGAGAAGCCCGACGCGCCGACCAGAATCAACGCTTCGCGCTGATCGGATGGCAATTTCGCCAGCGCCGCGCGGAATTCCTCGAATTCGACCCGCCCGGTCTGCTCGGGATGAGATTTCAGCGTCTCGGCGTAGCGGCCGTCGGCGTCTTCCACCTCGCGCCGGCGCTTCCTGTATTCGGAGCGGAACAGGTTGCGTAAAATGGTGAACAGCCATGCCGGCATGTTGGTGCCGGGCTGAAAGGAGTCGATATGCGCCAGCGCGCGCAGCAGCGTCTCCTGCACCAGATCGTCGGCGCGGTCGATATTACCGCACAGCGAAATCGCAAACGCGCGCAGGCTCGGCACGGTGCCGAGGACTTGATCGCGAATCGCGGGATCGAGCTTCATTGCTGACTGGTCCACCGTCAATCCTGGTCTTGGTCGCTGAGCCGGCGAACCAGATCGGCGAGGTGCGACGGCACGCCCTGATTGACCACGTCGTTGTACATGGCGCGCAGCTGCTGGCCGATCCGCGCCTGGACTTCCCGGCCCAGTCGGGCTTCGGGTTTGTGGGGACTGGCGGCTGGCCTGGCCATCGGATCCTGATTCTCCGGCTTCTCAGCGACCGGCTCCAACGGTTCAAGGTTGGTTTTGCGGTGCTTCATCGCGTCGTCTTTTCCCCGTTCGCCCATTGCCGACCCATCCCTCGGAACTCCCATCAACGTGCGCTAACGCACTGAGAGGCCCCATAGTTCCGCGCTGAAAATCGAAATGGAACTTTTTTTGCGCTGCGGCGTTTTTGCCAGTAACCTCAGCACTATGGAAGGGGAGGGTGTATTGTCCACTTCGCAAGCCGTACTCCAGCATCTGCCGTCGCTGCGCCGCTATGCGCGCGCCTTGACCGGCAGTCAGGCCTCGGGCGACGCCTATGTCGTCGCCACCGTGGAATCACTGATTGCCAGTCCGAAAATCCTCGAATCGGCCTCCAATTCGCGCGTGGCCCTCTATCGGCTGTTCACCAAGATCTGGAACTCGGTGGCGGTGAACGGCAAGGCCGAGGCCGGCGAGGTCATCCTGCCGCCGGAACAGCATTTGACCCAGATCACGCCGCGGCCGCGCCAGGCCTTTCTCCTGGTGGCGCTCGAAGGCTTCTCGGAAGAAGACGCCGCCGAGGTGCTCGATTGCGACTTGCAGACGCTGCGCGCTTTGGTCGAGGAATCCGGCCGCGAGCTCGCCGCCGAGATCGCCACCGACGTGCTGATCATCGAGGACGAGACCTTCATCGCCATGGACATCGAGGCGCTAGTCGAAAGCCTCGGTCATAACGTCATCGGCATCGCCCGCACCCATAGCGAAGCGCTGGCGCTGGCCAAGCAGAAACGGCCGGGACTCATTCTCGCCGACATTCAGCTCGCCGACGGCAGTTCCGGGCTCGATGCGGTGAACGAATTGCTCGGGACCTTCGAAGTGCCGGTCATCTTCATCACCGCCTATCCGGAACGCTTCCTGACCGGGCAGCGGCCGGAGCCGGCCTTCCTGATCGCCAAGCCGTTCCAGGTCGCGGTGGTGTCAGCGGTCGTGAGCCAGGCGTTGTTTTTCGGGCGCAAGGCGCGGCAGCGCGAGCGCAAGCCGGCCGAACGTCAGGCGACGCTGTAGTCACCTGAACAACAAATGCGATGAAATGGCCGGGCACGTCCCGGCCATTTTTGCTTTCGTTGTGCGTGATCGAAAGCGGCGCGGCCGTGTCAAAACTGTGCGCGAAAAATTAGGGCGCAGCCGATCGGCATATCGGCTGCGCCCAATGTTGGCCGGCCAAGCACGGGGGGAGGGGGGAAGGATGGCCGTCCGCCATAATAAGCTCGTGGCATCAGGTTTGTTCCTCGCCGGCGCCGCCGTCGCCGCGACCTCGCAAAAAATTTCGCCGTGACAAGTTCCACCATCGATGAACCGTCGGCCGCTCCATCACGACTGAGTGACTGCAGCAGGGCTGACGGAACTGCGTTGCGCTGGCGCACGTTGATGTGGCGGTGAATGGCTTGGGGGCTTTTCGTGTGTCTGATCGGTCGATGGGCGACCGGGTACGGCACGGGGAGAAGTCCGATGGCCAAGCTGTTTGTTCGCATCGCAGATGCGCTCGGCGTGACGACGCTGGCGGTCTGTTTTCTCGGCCTCATTCCATTTCTCAGCGCGGCGCCATCGGGCGCCGGCTATGCGCCTCGCACGCCGAGCTTTACCGTGAACCGCGCGCTCAAGGGCGATAGGCTGCCGATGCACGACGCGCTCAATGCATCGGCGTGGCAGACCGATTTCGCATCGCTGGCCCGCGCCAATGCGCCGCATAAGATTCCGGTCGGCTGCGATCCTGCTTTCTCGCCGGTGGCGTCGCCGCGGCTCGCCTTTGTCTACGGCCGCTGCCTATCCTAATTCGCAAGAGTTCGACGCGGCGCGGACCGGCAGTAACGCACCGCAGCGCAGCTTTCGCGCTCATTGAACCGGTTGAGTTCGCGGCGCGTTCCATCAAAAACAAAGTTAACGCCGCTTTGCGCGACACCGTGAAAGCGCGTGCTCTGTTGTAGGCGTTCCTTTGTCTGTTTGGTGTTTGTTGGGCGCTGGCCGCGGAACTTTCAAATACGTCGACACTTGTTCCGATTGAGAACGGCATTTCGCCACGGCAGCGTGGCAAGGGAGTGGGCCATGTGGGCAAATTGGGCAAATCAACGAACGGCAATCTTTTCGGCGGCGCTGATCGCGAGCGCGCTGTCGCTCCCGGTCTCGCCCGCTGCGGCGCAGTTCTTCCCGGCCTCGCCGCAATACCCGGCTTCCCCGCAATATGCGCCGCAGACCGAGCCGCAGGATGGCGACGACGCCGGCCTTTCAGCCTCGCTGCAGCGGCAGGTGGTGTCGTATGCGAGCAACGAGCCGGCCGGCACCATTGTCATCGATACCGCGCACGCTTTCCTTTATCTGACGCTTGGCGGCGGCAAGGCGATGCGCTACGGCATCGGCGTCGGCCGGCAGGGCTTTACCTGGTCCGGCACCGAAACCATCGTGCGCAAGGCCGAATGGCCGGATTGGTTTCCTCCGGCCGAGATGGTCGCCCGGCAGCCCTATCTGCCGCGCTTCGTCGCCGGCGGTCCGGGCAACCCGCTTGGCGCCCGCGCCATGTATCTCGGCCATACCGATTACCGCATCCACGGCACCAACGATCCATCGTCGATCGGCAAGCACATGTCGAGCGGCTGCATTCGCCTGCTCAACGCCGACGTGATCGATCTCTACAGCCGAGTCGGCGTCGGCACCAAAGTGATCGTCCTGCCGAACGATCAGCGGCAGGCCGCGATCGTCGGCGGCGACCGCCTCGCCGGCGGAGACATTTCGCAGGTTGCGTCACAGGTCTCGCGCGGCGCATCGCCGCCCGGCTTTCGCGCGGCCGGCGTCTATTGAGCTAGCGCGGCGCCAAGCCGTAACCTGACGAGGCTGGAATCCGGTACATTCGGGTTCCGGCCTCTTCTCTTTGCTGCAACCAATCACGATCTTGAGGCATTGGCCATAAAGTGAAAAGTGTGAAGGCATGGGCATGCCTGATAACAACAAATCCGATATCGTCGCACCGGAACATATTACCGCGGAACAAATTGCGCCGGAGCCCTCAACTTTCCAACGGCCCGCGCCGGAGAACATCGCCAATCTCGAAAATGAGCTGCGCAGCCGCGCCAAGCAGCAGGAAGCGCTGGCGCAGCTCGGCGAGCGCGCGCTGGTCGAGCCCGATCTTGAACGGCTTCTCAACGATGCGGCCAGCACGGTGGCGCTGACGCTGGCGGTCGACTTCGTCAAGATCCTGGAACTGCTGCCGGGCGGCGGCGAGCTGATGCTGCGCGCCGGCTTCGGCTGGAACAACGATTTCATCGGCACGATTTTGACGACGAGCGCGCCGAACAGCTACGCGCGCTTTACTTTGGATTCTGCCGCGCCGGTCGTCATCCACGAATTTGCCAACGAGAGCCGGTTCGAGGTGCCGCGCTATGTCAAGGACCACGCCTGCACCAGCGGGATGAACGTGACCATCGCCGGCCGCGACGGCCGCGCCTATGGCATCCTTGGCGTCTGCAGCCTGACGAAGCGGCGTTTCACCGCGCAAGAGACCGCGTTCCTCGCCGCCGCGGGTAATCTCCTCGCCGGCGCCATTCAGCGCCGCCAGCTCGAACAGCGCCACGAGCTGATGATCCGCGATATGCGCCATCGCTCCGGCAATCTGTTCTCGCAGCTCTTGGCTTTGTTCTCGCAGACGGCGCGAACCTCGAAGAGCATCGCCGATCTCGCCAGCAAATATCAGGCGCGCGTCTTGGCCATGGCCAACGCCCACCGGCTGATCACCGAGGGCGGCTGGCAATCGATCCCGATCAAGGAATTGGTCTACGTCGTGCTCGGTCCCTACGCCGAGCGGGCGTCGCTCGACGGACCGAATATCGATCTCGAGCCCGATCCGGTGTTCAATCTCAGTGCTGCATTGCATGAGCTCGCCGCCAACGCCATCAAGCACGGCAGCCTGTCGCGCTCCAAGGGCCAGCTCGATCTGCGCTGGACCGTGAGCCGGACCCAGCGCGGCATGACGCTCGACACTCGATTGGGTGGAGAAGAACGGTCCGCCGGCGCGGCGGCCGCGCAAGACCGGCTTCGGCTCCCGCCTGATCGACCTCGTCATCGAGCGTCAGCTCAACGGCGAAGTGACCCGCATCTTCTCGCGCAAGGGGCTGACAGTGAAGCTCGTCGTGCCGCTCACGCATGAACGCTGGCCGAGCCCGGCAAAGGACGCATAGCGCCGCGGGATGCTCCACTACCCTACCGCTTCCTTCACGCAGCTAAATCGGTACATTGGCGCCGCCGAAGGCGAGGAGAACGCGCGTGAAAGAACAAGTGGTGAATTTTCAATCGGCAGGCTTGCGCCTGCATGGTGTGCTCGGCGTACCCGAGGGCTTGCGGCCGTCGGAGCGCCGCGCCGCGTTTCTGGTGCTGCACGGCTTCGGCTCCAATAGCGAGAGCGCCAATGTGCTGGGGCCGACGCGGGTGCTCAGCGACTTCGGCTACGTCACGCTGCGCTTCGACATGCGCGGCTGCGGCAAGAGCGAAGGCGAGTTCGGCCGCGTCATCTGCCTCGAGCAGGTCGAAGATCTGGGCAACGCGCTCGATTTTCTCAGCCGTCATCCGGCCGTCGATCCCGGCCGCATCGGCGTCATCGGCTCGAGCTTCGGCGGCGCGGTCGCGGTCTATGCCGGCGGCACCAATCCGCGCGTCGCCGCGGTGATCTCCAACGGCGGCTGGGGCCACGGCGAGCGCAAATTCCGAGGCCAGCATCCGACGCCGGAAGCCTGGGCGAAATTCACAAAGATGCTCGAAGAGGGCCGCACCCACCGCGCCCGCACCGGAAAGTCGCTGATGGTGCCACGCTACGACATCGTGCCGATCCCCAATCACGTGCGCGAGAATCTGGACAAGCAGAAAGTCGGCATGCTGGCGCCGAATTCGGTCGAGATGTTCCCGGCCGAGACGGCGCAGAGCATGTTCGATTTCCGCGCCGAGGAGGTGGTGGGCAACATTGCGCCGCGGCCGCTGCTCTTGATCCATGCCGCCAACGATTCGGTGACGCCGACCGAGCAGTCGATCGAGCTGTTCAAGCGCGCCAACCAGCCCGCGGAGCTGCATCTGTTCAGCGGGCTCGATCATTTCCTGTTCGCGGAAAATTCGACGCGGGTGTGGTCGCTATTGCGCAACTGGCTTGACCTCTATTTCCCGGCGGCGAAATGATCGGCCAGAAAATCGCCGGCGGCATCGCTGTCATCGTTCGCGAAGGCGGACGATCCAGTACTCACGGAATACAAGTATCGTGGTGTGGCTAAAAATGGCGACGCCACGACTACTGGATTCCCCGCCTTCGCGGGGAATGACAGGCAAGGGAGTTTCGCATTGAACAGCATTAAGGTCGGTGCCGACGCGCTCGGCCGCTTCATCCGCGACGTGCTCATGGCCAAGGGCGCGCGGGAGCGCGACGCCGCCGCGGTCGCCGAAGGCCTGGTCTGGGCCAATTTGCGCGGCGGCGACGGCCACGGCGTGTCGCGGCTGCCGCGTTATCTGAAATTGATCGAGCGCGGCGAGATCGACATGACGGTCGAGCCGCGGCTCCTCCAGGATCGCGGCGCGAGCTTTGTGCTCGATTGCGGCCACGGCTTCGGCCCGGTCGCGGTGATGCAGGCAGCGGCGCTCGCCGTCGAACGCGCCAAAGCGTCCGGCATCTGCTTTGCGCTCATTCGCGAGACAACGCATACCGGCGCCATCGGCCGCTATGCGCAATGGATCGCCGCGCGCGGCTGCGCCGCCGTGCTGATTGGCGCCGGGCCGGCCTTGATGGCCTATCACGGCGCGCGCGTCGCCAGCATGGGCACGAGCCCGATCGCCATCGCGGTGCCGAGCGGCAACGGCCCGATCGTGCTCGACATGGCGACCTCGACGATCTCCAACGGCAAGATCCTGCAGGCCCGCGCCACCGGCACGCCGCTGCCGCCGGGTACGGTGCTGTCCGCCGACGGCGAGCCGACCACCGATCCCGGCAAGGCCGAGATTTTGCTGCCGCTTGGCGGCCCGAAAGGCTCCGGCCTCGCGCTGATGTTCGAGCTCGTCGCCAGCGTGCTCGCCGGCGCGCCGATCCAGGCCCGCGCGCTCGGCCCCGAGAAGCGTGACCGCAACACCGGCAACACCGCGATGTTCGTCATCGATATCGCAAGCTTCCGGCCGCTTGCCGATTACACTCACGACGCCGATGGGCTTGCGGCCATCCTCAAAAGCCTGCCGCGGCAAGCGGGCTTCAACGAAATCACGCTGCCCGGCGAACGTTCCGCCCGCACCGAAGCGCTGCGCCGCAAATCCGGCATCCCGATCCCGACAAAGCTTTGGGCGGAGCTTGAAGCGATCGCCAGGGCGGAGCGGGTCGCATTGCCGGAACGATCGTCCGTTGCCGCGAAATAACAACGCGCGGAAAGGAACGGCGATCTAGCTCCGGGACTTGCGCGACGACGACTTCGGATTTTGCCGCCGGCGCAATGTTTCTGCCGCGCCGCAGACCACTTCGGAAATCTGCAGGAGCTGCTCCTTGAGCGGCGACGTCTTGCGCCAGATCATGCCGATGGTGCGCGAGGGTTGCGGCTTCCTGAAGCGGGCAAGCGACACCGAGGCCGAGCGCGTCTCCACCGCCACGGCCATTTCCGGAATGAGCGTAACGCCCATGCCGGCGCTGACCATTTGCACGAGCGTCGACAGCGAGCTGGCGTCGAGCACCTCGCGCGGCAATGCCGATTGCGCACTGCAGAACGACAGCGCCTGATCGCGAAAGCAGTGCCCCTCTTCCAAGAGCAGGAGCCGCATTTCGCGCAAGTCTTTGCTGCTGGGCACCGGCGTTCCGGCATGCTCGCCCGGCCGCACCAGCAGAAAATTCTCTGAAAACAGCGCGACCTCGGTCAGCGAAGGCTCGGACACCGGCAGGGCGACGATGGCGGTGTCGAGCCGGCCCTCGGCGAGCTCCTGGATCAGCTTCGAGGTCAGCGCTTCCCGGACGTGAATGTCGAGTTCGGGATGCAGCTGCGTCAGCGTGCCGATGACGGTCGGCAACAGATAGGGCGCGATCGTCGGGATCATGCCGATGCGCAGCCGGCCGGCAAGCCGGTCGCTGCGACGCGCGCGCGAAGTCGCCGAATTCATCGACCGAACGCAAAATGCTCGCGCACGCGCGCCGCGGCATCCTCGCCGAATTTGGTCAGGCGGACTTGCCGCGCGCCGCGCTCGATCAGCACGGCGCCGAGCGCGTCTTCCAGTTCCTTGATCTGCATCGACAAGGCCGGCTGCGAGATCGCGCAGGCCGCCGCCGCGCGGCCGAAATGGCTGTGGGTGGCGAGCGCATCGAAATAGTGAAGCTGCCGCAGCGACACGTCTATCATAAGAATATCTTATCGCAGCAATCACTATTGTCAATTTTACCTGATCGAATAAGGTGGGCTAAGCTCGCTCCCCAGAACACCCCCAACAGCCGATGGAGAAACCCCATGGATGACGTGACCAAATGCCCATTCGCCGGTGCTCGCGGACCGAAGAATCGCGACTGGTGGCCGGATGCGCTCGACATCGAGGTGCTCCATCACAACTCGTCATTGTCCGATCCGATGGGCGCGGCGTTCGACTACGCCAAGGAATTCAAGAGCCTCGACCTCAATGCCGTGATCAAGGACCTGCAGGCCTTTATGACGAATTCGCAAGAGTGGTGGCCGGCCGACTTCGGTCATTACGGCGGCTTGATGATCCGCATGGCCTGGCACTCAGCCGGCACTTATCGCATCACCGACGGCCGCGGCGGCGCCGGCGCCGGTCAGCAGCGGTTCGCGCCGCTTAACAGCTGGCCGGATAACGCCAGCCTCGACAAGGCGCGGCGGTTGCTGTGGCCGATCAAGCAGAAATACGGCCGCAAACTGTCCTGGGCCGATCTCATGGTGCTGGCCGGCAACGTCGCGCTCGACTCGATGGGCTTTAAGACGTTCGGATTTGCCGGCGGCCGCGCCGACGTCTGGGAGCCGGAAGAGCTGTACTGGGGCCCCGAGGGCACCTGGCTCGGCGACGAGCGCTATAGCGGCGAGCGCCAGCTCGCCGAGCCGCTCGGCGCGGTGCAGATGGGCCTCATCTACGTCAATCCGGAAGGTCCGAACGGCAATCCGGACCCGGTCGCTGCGGCCAAGGACATCCGCGAGACATTCTTCCGCATGGCGATGAACGACGAGGAGACCGTCGCGCTGATTGCCGGCGGCCACAGCTTCGGCAAGACTCACGGCGCCGGCGATCCGTCGCTGCTTGGCCCGGCGCCGGAAGGCTCGGCCATCGAGGATCAGGGCCTCGGCTGGAAGAGCAAGTTTGGCACCGGCGTCGGCGCCGATGCCATCACCGGCGGTCCGGAAGTCACCTGGACGCAGACACCGACCAAGTGGAGCAATCTGTTCTTCAAGAACCTGTTCGAAAACGAATGGGAGCTGACCAAGAGCCCGGCCGGCGCCAAGCAGTGGCAGGCCAAAGGGGCGGCAGCCACCATTCCGGACGCGTTCGACAAGTCGAAGAAGCATGTGCCGACCATGCTGACCACCGACCTGTCGCTGCGCATGGACCCGGCTTACGAGAAGATCTCGCGGCGCTTCTACGAGCATCCGGAGCAGTTCGCCGATGCGTTCGCCCGCGCGTGGTTCAAGCTCACGCACCGCGACATGGGCCCGATCGCGCGCTATCTCGGCCCGCTGGTGCCGAAGGAGACGCTGATCTGGCAGGACCCGATCCCTCAGGTGAATCATCCGCTGGTCGACGACAAGGACATTGCCGCGCTGAAGGCGAAGATTCTCGCCTCCGGCCTCTCGGTATCGCAACTCGTTGCGACCGCCTGGGCCTCGGCATCGACGTTCCGCGGCTCCGACAAGCGCGGTGGCGCCAACGGCGCGCGCATTCGGCTTAGCCCGCAGAAGGACTGGGACGTCAACGAGCCGAAGCAGCTCGCGACCGTGCTGGCAAAGCTCGAAGCGATCCAGAAGGAGTTCAACGCTTCGGCCACGGGCGGCAAGAAAATCTCGCTCGCCGACCTGATCGTTCTCGCCGGCAGCGCGGCAGTCGAAAAGGCCGCGAAAGATGCCGGCACCGACGTGAAGGTGCCGTTCGCGCCGGGCCGCATGGACGCCTCGGCCGAGCAAACCGACGTCGAGTCCTTCGCGCCGCTCGAGCCCAGAGCCGACGCCTTCCGCAACTACATCGGCAAGCAGCAGCAGTTCATGCAGCCCGAGGAGGCGATGGTCGACCGCGCGCAATTGCTGAAACTGACCGGACCGGAGCTGACGGCTCTCATCGGCGGCCTGCGCGTTCTTGGCGCCAATGCCGGCGGTTCCAAGCACGGCGTCTTCACCAAGCAGCCTGGCAAGCTCTCCAACGACTTCTTCCTCAATTTGCTCGACATGGCCACGGAGTGGACGCCGGCCGGCGACGGCGTCTACGAAGGCCGCGACCGCAAGACGAAAGAGCTCAAGTGGACCGCCACCCGCGTCGACCTGATCTTCGGCTCGCACTCGCAATTGCGCGCTTTTGCCGAGGTCTATGGCAGCGCCGATTCGAAAGAGAAGTTCGCCAAGGACTTCGTGGCGGCGTGGGCCAAAGTGATGAACGCCGATCGCTTCGATCTCATGCCGAGCTACGCCAAAGCGGCGTAACGGCGCAGCCGGATTGCGCGCCGCGCAATCCGGGCTACTTCGAGCAAACGGCCGGGCGAAAGCCCGGCCGTTTTTGCTCCGTCTGCTTGACCTCAGAAACGCGACATCAGAGCGGACATCGCTGATGTGTGCGTTGTGCACACGCGGAGAATCGCACCGATGTTAGGGGAGCCGTCGAGGATAGTGGGAGGCGTGGAGGAGGAGCGATGACGCAAACGCTTAGAACACAGAATGGCCATCGGCTAAGCGGCTGAAAGGCCAGCCGGCCCGGATAAGGAGGCGTCCGATCGTTCAGCCACGGGACCAAATGCCCGGAGGAGAACGGGGTCCAATTGGTCTTTCATATCCTGCAAGATTTTGAAAGCTTGTGCCGGACCCATCGCTTGTCGATAGGGACGGTGCTCGATCAGCGCCGCGTAGATGTCACAAACCGTTACTAGACGAACCATATCCGAAATGCGGGCCCCGGCAATACCGTCGGGATAGCCGCTACCGTCGAGCATTTCGTGATGGCGAAGCACGACTTCAAGGAGCTCAGGGCTGTAGTTGCCTTGAGCCCGCAACATCTCCCAGCCCAGACTGGGATGGGTGCGCATGACTACTGTTTCTTCAGCGGTTAGGGAGTCTGCCTTGTTTAGGATGGAAAGCGGAACTCTCGCCTTGCCGATATCGTGGAGCAGCGCGCCCCTGGTAAGCAATTCCTGGTCCATTGCCGAGAATTTCAGGGTACGCGCGAACTCCGCGGCTAATCCCGTGACAAGCAGACAATGTTGATATGTTCGATCGTCATACTGCCAGACCATTTCAAGCCATTGCCGAATTCCGCTCTCCGCCAGGGCCGATATGATAGATCCGACCGCCTGCTCAACGTGCGCCGCGTCAATTTTTTGATTGCATCGAGCGGCGGCAAAAATACCGGAAAAGCGATTTTTGGCTTGTTCCACTATCTCCCGTGTTTGCGTTTGGCTCGGCGGAGGAAAACCCACCGTCGAGCGCAACGCGGATCTCAGAGCCGCGGAGATTTGGGAGAACGTCGCATTCGATGGCAGCAGCAAAGTCGCGCCGACAGCAGCCGCTTGAACGCGCTCCAAATAACCTTCGTCGCGAAGGATAGCGAGGAAGACAGCCCCTGGCAGACGCGCTACGAGGCGGCGGAGACATTCAATCGTACCTGGCCGATGGAAGTGCACATCGGCAACAATGGCGACTGTCGGGCTAGAGATCGTTGCCGGCTCATCCACACCGATTGTGCGGCAGGCATAAAGCGAGTTGAGCCGTTCGGCCAAGCTGCAGCTTCGATCCGGCCGGTCGGTTACCAAAACAATCGCGTTAGCATTAGACATAGGTCAGTACCGCGGGGCAGGTTATCCCGGGACCCTCCGGGACTGCTGAACTACGCGAAAGTGTGGCTTCCATCTTGCTTTTGAGAGTTTCGCCATTAAACGGCTTGACGATGTAATTGTTCACACCCGCGTTTTTAGCGGCGATAACATTCTCAGTTTTGGCCTCGCCTGTCACCAAAATGAACGGTGTTCTCTTTAACTGCTCATCACCACGTGTTTCGCATAGCAGCTCATAACCACTCATTGGCTCCATGTGCCAGTCCGATATGACAAGGTCGTATCGCTTGGCACGCATTTTTTCGAGGGCGGCATGTCCACTTCGTGCAGCGTCGCAGTTGATGACGCCCAGTTGCCGCAACAGTGTTTGGATGATCCGGATCATTACGATCTGGTCATCGACCACAAGAACGCACATACTAGGATCCAGGGCCATTTGGTCCCCTGTCCGCTTCGCGCGGGGGTTCTTTGTTTATTTTCTCCTACAACAGCCCAATACCACTTTCGGCTGAACTATCGGTAAAGTCCCCTATTTGGCGGTGCACAACAGATACTGATCTTGTCGAATCCGGATCGCCTGATTTCGCTTCCGGATCGTCTGATTTTCGCGGAGAACCGGCATAGACGCTGTTTTGCCTAACGGATACTTGCGGGATACTGTCGATCTGAAGCTTTCATGTTGCTAAGAAGAAACCTAATTCTAGAACAAAGGCGCTCGTCGCCACGCCACGTCGTTGACCTGTCGTGACCGGACACCGCCGTTCCGGGCAATTCAAAGAGCAAAGCATGCAAGGTCGGCTATGGGCATTAGCGGAAGCTGACACTCTGCAGGATGGTGTCGGCATTCCGTTCAAGAGCCGGCATGGTGTCCCGCCTATTGCGCCTTCACCCCCGCCTCGCGGATCACGCCGCCCCAGCGTTGGCGTTCGTCGCGGAGGAAATCGGCCATTTCCGCCGGCGTGTCGCCGACCGCGGTGGCGCTCATGTCGACGAGCCGCTTGGCCATGTCCGGCTCGGCGATCGCCGCGGCGACTGCCGACGACAGCTTGGCGGCGATCTCCGGCGGCGTGCCCGGCGGCGCGGCCATCGCGAACCAGGTCGAGGCCTGGTAGCCCGGTAGCACCTCGGCCAGCGCCGGCACATCGGGCAGAAACGGATTGCGCTTGGCGCTGCCGACGGCGAGCGCGCGCAGCTTCCCCGCCTTGATCTGCGGCAGCACCGTCGAGAGCTCGATGAACATCATGTCGATGCGGCCGCCGAGAAGGTCGGTGAGCGCCGGTGCGCTGCCTTTGTACGGCACATGCACGATCTCGATCCCCGCCATCGATTTGAACAGCTCGCCGGCAAGGTGGGCGCTGGTGCCATAACCCTGCGAGGCGAAGTTCAGCTGGTTCGGATGCGCCTTGGCGAACGCGATCAGCTGCTGCACGGTGGTCGCCTCCTCCTTCGGCGGCACGGCCAGCACCAGCGGTACGGTGGCGACAAGCGAGATCGGCACGAAGCGGTCCGGATCGTATTCAAGCTGTTTGAATAGCGTCTTGTTGACGGCGAGCGGCGCCGGATAGGTGAACAAGAGCGTGTAACCGTCCGGCGCGGCTTTGGCGGCCTCCTCGGCGCCGATATTGCCGCCCGCGCCGGGCCGGTTGTCGACGACCACCGGCTGGCCCCATTTCGCCTGCAGCTTCGCCGCCACCATGCGCACCAGCGTGTCGGTGGTGGCGCCCGCCGGCGACGGCACGATGATCTTGATCGGCCGTGTCGGATAGGTTTGCGCCTGGCTCAAGGCCGGAAGGCCGAGCCCGATCGCCGCCGCCAGCAAAAGTCGCAGGATCGTTGTCATGGGCGTTGTTCTCCCGGTCGATTTTTATGCGCGCAAGATTATCGTCGGCTGAGCAATTGTCCATGCTGGCGCGAATGCAGTGCGCCACCACCTCGTGCTGCGCTGCGCCTCGGCAGCGTCTTCGCGGCCGGATGCGCTCGCGAGAAGGGGTGAGGTTTTAACCCTCACCCGCTTGCGGGGGAGGGTAGGGAGGGGGCCTGTGGCCGTTACGATTGCGCGGTGTGGAAGACTTACCCCCTCTGGCGTCGCTTCGCTCGCCATCTCCCCCGCATGCGGGGGAGATGAAGCAGACGCCTCACCCCTCCGCCAGCCGCAGCCCGATCAGGCGGTCGAGGGTGGCGTGGTCGGAAAGGAGCGCTGCCGAGGGGCCGCTGTGGGCGATCTGGCCGCGTTCGAGGACGAGCGCGTGCTGCGTCAGCGGCAGCGCGATCTCGACATGCTGCTCGACCAGGATGAAGGCGCAGGTGCCCTCCTGGGTCATGCGGGCGATGGCGGCGGCGAGCTCATCGACGACGATCGGCGCCAAACCTTCGAGCGGCTCGTCGAGCAACAGCAGCGCCGGATTGGTCAGGAGGGCGCGCGCGATGGCGAGCATCTGTTGCTCGCCGCCGGAGAGCTGATTGCCGAAATTGCGCCGCCGTTCGGCGAGCCGCGGAAACAGATCGTACACCGCGGGCAAATCCCAGCGCCCGGGGCGCGCGGCGACGGTGAGATTTTCCTCCACCGTCAGCGAGGGAAAAATCTCGCGCTCCTGCGCCACCCAGCCGATGCCGGCAAGCGCGCGGCGATGCGGCGGCAGCGCGGTGATGTCGGCGCCGCGCCAGACGACGCGACCGCGGCCGACCTGGGTGTAGCCCATGATGGTGAGAAGGAGGGTCGATTTGCCGACGCCGTTGCGCCCCAAGACGGCAAGCCCGCCGCGCTCGGGGAGCGCGAACGAGACGCCGTCGAGCACCACGGCGGGGCCGTAGCCGGCGCGCACGTCGTGGAACGACAACAGCGGCGCGGTCATGGCGCTAGCCCCGACAAGCTTCTTTGCAGGGCGCCGTCGTGATGGCCCTTGCCGAGATAGACCGCGCGCACCCGCGGATCGGAGGCGATCTCGGCCGGCGTGCCTTCGGTGAGCACGCGGCCGCCGACCATGACGATGACGCGCGAGGCGAAGCGAAACACCAGGTCCATATCATGCTCGATGAACAGCACGGTGATGTCGCGCGATAGGCCGGCGATGGCGGCGAACAAATCCTTGCTGTCCTCGCGCGGCACGCCGGCCGCCGGCTCGTCGAGCAGCAGCACCTTCGGCTTGGTCGCCAGCGCCAGCGCGATTTCAAGCAGCCGCTGCTGGCCGTAGGGCAATTCGCGGGTGACGCGGTGACAGGCCGGTCCGAGCGTCAAGGCCTTGAGGATGTCGTAGGCTTCGTCGATCTCGTGGCTGTAGGCCGCAAGCTGCCGCCACCAGGTCTGCGCCACGCGGCGGCGCTCGCACACCACCAGCGTCACCGATTCCAGCGCGGTGAGATGCGGGAACAGCGAATTGATCTGATAGGTGCGCACCAGGCCGCGCCGCACCCGCTCGTCCGGCGGAAGCGCTGTGATGTCGCCGTCGCCGAGATGTATCGCGCCAGCGTCGGGCCGCAGCATGCCGGTGATCAGATTGATCAGCGTAGTCTTGCCGGCGCCGTTGGGGCCGATCAGCGCATAGCGCACGCCGGCCGGCAATTCGATGGCGATATCCTCGGCGACGACCAGCGAGCCGAAGCGCTTGGCGAGGCCGCGCGTCGACAGCGCCGGCGCGGTCAAGGGCGGCTCCAGCGCGCGGTGAGCTTGGCGAGGCCGCCGAGGATGCCGTTGGGCAGCACCATGACCACGGTCACCAACAGCACGCCGATCCAGAAATACCAATATTGCGGTTCAATGCCGGAGAAACGGTCACGCGCGATCATATAAATCACCGCGCCGACCAGCCCGCCATAAAGCCGTCCGGCGCCGCCGAGAACGAGGATCACCAACAATTCCGCCGAGCGCTCGAAGCCGAGCGAATCGAGCGACAGCGTTTCCGTGGTCTGCGCCAACAGCGCGCCGGCGATCCCGGCCATGGCGGCGGAGATCGTATAGATGGTGCGGATGTGGGCGCGGCTCGGCGCGCCGATCGCCGGCATGCGCACGTAATTTTCGCGGATGCCGCGCAGCGACAGCCCGAACGGCGAATGAATGAGCCGTCGCGCGAACACGAACAGCAGGAACAGCACGACGAGCGAATAGGCATAGGCGACATAGCCATAGAGGTCGAATTGGAAATGGCCGAGCAATTTCCAGGTCTCGATGCCTTGCAATCCGTCGAAACCGCCGGTCAGCCAGCCGGCGCTGTTGGCAAGCTCTTCCAGCATCAGGCCGAAGCCAAGCGTCAGCATGATCAGCGCCAGGTGGCGGAACCGGCAGATCACGAAGCTCGTGGCATAACCGACGATCCCAGCCGCGATCGCCGCGACCATGAGACCGGTGATCGGCTCGCCCCAGCCGTATTTCGACAGCAAGCCCGCCGCATAAGCGCCGACGCCGAAGAACGCGGCATGGCCGAGCGAGACGATGCCGGCATAGCCGAGGATCAGATCGAGCGACAACGCAAACAAAGCGGTAATGGCGATCTGGCTCGCCAGGATCAGATAATCGGGAAACAGCGCGAAAGGCACCAGCGTCGCCAGCCAGAACGCGATCTCGACCGGCCGCCACCGCGTGCGCGAGGAAAAGTAAAGCGCGGGCGCGTCGAAGCTTTGCGTCAGCGCCATCGCTCAGCGTCTCCCGAACAGGCCGCGCGGCCGCCACATCAGAAGCACGATCATCACCAAATAGATGAGGAAGGCGCCGATGGCGGGAACGTAATATTTGCCGGCGACGTCGCTGATGCCGAGCAACGCCGCGGCGACGAACGAGCCGGTGATCGAGCCGAGGCCGCCGACCGACACCACGATCAGGACATAGACCAGATAAGTAAGAGCAAACGACGGATCGAGCCCGACGATCTCGACGGCGAGCGCGCCACCGAGCCCGGCGAGCCCGCTGCCGAGCGCGAAGGTGACGGCAAAGGTGCGGTCGACGTCGATACCGAGCCCGCGCGCCATGCGCTCATTGTCGACCGCCGCGCGCACCTTGGCGCCAAACCGAGTGTATTCGACGGTGAGCACCAAGAGCGCCGTGATCGCCAGCGCAATGACGATCATGATCAAGCGATAGACGGCGAAACGAAGGCCCAGGAAGGTGAACGAGCTCCGCAAATATTCCGGCAGCGGCAAGGGCTTCTGCTCGGTGCCGAAGACATAAGCCGCCACCGCAACCGAAATAAAGACGATGCCGATGGTCAAGAGCACCTGATCGAGATCGCTCGCCCGATAGAGGCGCCGATAGAACAGGCGCTCGAAGCCGACGCTGACCACGGCCGCGGCAATGAAGGCGCAAGGCAGCGTGCCGAAAAACGGCCATCCGTAGCGGGTCATCAGCGCGACGGTCACATAGCCGCCCAGCATGGCGAAGCTGCAATGGGCGAGGTTGATGAAATTCATCATGCCGAGCGTCACCGACTGCCCGACCGACAACAGGAACAGCAGCATGCCGTAGGCAAAGCCGTCGAACAGCACGCCGAAAATCGGAGGAAGCATGGCCGGACGGCCCCTCTGGAAAGTTCGCGAGCCTATCGAATCGGGACGCGGCGGGCCAAGTCATCTCGGCCCGCCGCGCTATGGTTCTGCTCGCGCATGATCGCTCGCGGCGGCGCGCTATTTGCTCATCGCCGCCTTGAACGGGTCTTTGACGTTCGGAAAGCTCGCAATGGTGACATTGACGAGCTTGCCGTTCACCTTTTCGATCTTGCGGATATAGACGGTCTGGATGACGTCGCGGGTTTCCGGATCGATCGACATCGGGCCGCGCGGGCTGTCCCAGGTCGCACCCTTGGCGGCGGCGATCAGCGAATCGCCGTCGGTCTTGCCGCTGTCCTTGGTCAGCGCAATGTCGATCAGGTGCGTGCCGTCGTAGCCGCCGACCGAGAAGAAATCGGGATTGCGGCTATAGTCGGCGTTGTAGGTTTTCACGAACGCTTTGTTGGTCGGGTTGTCGAGGTTGTAGTCGTAATTGCCCGAGGTGATGATGCCCTCGGCAACGTCGCCCATGCTGGCGATCGCGTGCTCGTCCGAGATTTCCGCCTGGCCCAGCACCTCGGTCTTCTTCGGATCGATGCCGCGCTCGGCCAAGGCCTTGCCGAACGCGCCGGGCTGCGAGCCGCCCGGGATCATGACGAAAATGCTCTGCGGGTTGAGGTCCTTGGCGCGCTGCACATAGGCGGAGAAATCCGGGTTCTGCACCGCCATGCGCACCGAGCCGAGTACCTTGCCGCCCGCGGCCGAGAACGCCTTCTGAAACGCACCTTCGGCGTCGATACCCGGACCATAGTCGGTGACCATGGTATAGGCGCTTTTATCGCCGTTCTTTTCCGCCCAGGTGGCAAGCGTCTCGTTGACTTGAGGCACGGTGAACGAGGTGCGCGCCATGTAAGGCGACTTGGTGGTGATGATCGCGGTGGCCGCATTCATGACCACCATGAATTTCTTCGCCTGCGCCGACACTTCGGCGGCAGCAAGCGCGTTCGGCGTCAGTGCGAAGCCGGCCAGGATGTCGACCTTGTCACGCGTGACCAGCTCTTCGGCGAGCCGCTTGGCAACCGGCGGATTGATGCCGCCGGTATCCTTGCGGACGATCTCGACATTCATGCCGCCGAGCTTGTTGCCGTGCTGCTTGAGATAGAGCTTGATGCCGTCATCGATCTGCGTCGCGGTGTCGGCGAACTGGCCGGAGTAGGGCAGAATGAGGCCGATCTTAACCGTCCCCTGGGCATGGCCGGCGGCGGGCAACAGGCTTGCCGCGAACAGGCCGATGCCAGCTAACAAGATACGTTGCATTGTATCCTCCCATTGTGGTGCTGACTTTGCGACTGTACCACTACGCCGCCCGCCCGAAGCGCCGCGCGTTTTGACGCGGCGTACTCGGACCAGACCGGCATCAGTGCGCCATGCGCGCCTTGGCCGGGTCTTTGACGTTCGGGACGCTGTCAAACTCGACGTTTTCCAGTTCGTCGCCGACCTTCTGCACACGGCGGATATAGACGGTCTGCACGATGTCGCGCGTTTCCGGATCGATGCTGATCCGGCCGCGCGGGCTCTCCCAGCTCATGCCCTTGGCGGCCGCGATCAGCGAGTCGCCGTCGGCCTTGCCGCCGGTCTTTTTCAGCGCCTCGTAGATCAGGTGCGTGCCGTCATAGCCGCCGACGGCGAAGAAATCGGGATTGCGATGGAATTCGTCGTTGAAGGCTTTGACGAACTCATGATTGAGCGGCGAATTGTGGGTGTAGTCGTAATCGGCGACGGTGATGATGCCGATCGCGGCATTGCCCATGCTCTTGAGCGCGGTCTCGGCGCCGAGTGCATCCTGCCCCAGCACTTTCGTCTTGGTCACGTCGATGCCGCGCTCGGCGAGCGCTTTGCCGACCGCCCCGGGCTGCGCGCCGCCGGGAATCCAGATGTAGATGGCGTCCGGATGGGCGTCCTTCGCCGCCTGAACGAAGGCAGAGAAATCCGGATTGGCCACCGGAAAGCGCACCGAGCCGATGACTTGGCCGCCGCCCTCCTTAAAGCCGGTCTGGAACCAGGTTTCCGCATCGATGCCGGGACCGTAGTCGGACACCATGGTGTAGACCGTCTTGATGCCGTGCTTGGCCGCCCAGACGCCGAGCGTGTAATTGAGCTGCGGCGTCGTCGACGAGGTGCGGGCGATGTAAGGCGACTTGGTGGTGATGATGGCGGTCGCGGCGTTCATGACCACCATGAATTTCTTGGCTTCGGCGGAGACGTCGGCCGCGGCGAGCGCATTCGGCGTGAGCGAGAAACCGGCGAGAATATCGGCGTGGTCGCGGACGATGACCTCCTGCGACAGCCGCTTGGAGACGTCGGGCGCCATGCCGCCGGTGTCCTTGCGAATGAGCTCGATCTTCTTGCCGGCAACGGTGTCGCCGTGCTGCTTGACGTAGAGCTTGATGCCATTGTCGATCTGGTTGCCGGTGTCGGCGAATTGCCCGGAATATTCGTTGATGATGCCGATCTTGACGGTGTCCTGCGCGTTGGCCGCACTGCCGAACATCGTCGCCAAGACCAAGCCGGCAAGCCCTATGAGGACTTTTTGCATCGTTGCCTCCCCCTGCACATCTGTGAGCGTGTTTCCGAACCCTATCCTCATTCAGGTTCGGCGCGAGTGCAATCCAGCTTGGCGCAGTTAGCATGGAGACGGTGGGCCGCGGCCCCGGCAGGCCCTTGCACCGGCCGGCCGCCCATGGTCCAGAATAGCGGCGGCAACAGCGGATTAGCCATGGATCGCCAACCCCTATCGGCCGGCACCATCGATGCGGACGAAATCGCGCGGTTTTCGCGCGTGGCGGGGGAATGGTGGGATCCGCGCGGCCCGATGGCGGCACTGCATAAATTCAATCCGGTCCGCCTGGCCTATATCCGCGACCGCGCCGCCGCGCATTTCGGCCGCGACGCGAAACGGCTCGACAGCCTTGCCGGACTGCGCATGCTCGACATCGGCTGCGGCGGCGGCATCCTGTCCGAGCCGCTGGCGCGGCTTGGCGCGACGGTCGTCGGCGCCGATCCTGCGGAGCGCAATATCGAAGTGGCGCGGCACCACGCTGCGCAATCGGGGCTGGCGATTGATTACCGCAACACCAGCGCCGAGACCCTGGCCGAGGCCGGCGAAAAATTCGACGTCGTGCTCGCTATGGAAGTGGTCGAGCACGTCACCGACGTAGGCCTGTTCGTCGAGGTCACGGCAGCGATGGTCAAGCCGGGCGGCCTCCTCTTCGTTGCGACGCTCAATCGCACGATGAAAAGCTTTGCGCTGGCGATCGTCGGCGCCGAATATGTTCTGCGCTGGCTGCCGCGCGGCACCCATCAGTGGGACAAGTTCGTCACCCCGAATGAGCTTGAAATCGCCATCGCGCACAGCGGCATGCGGATCGCCGGCGAAACCGGCGTGATCTATAATCTGCTCGCCGATCGCTGGCAGCTCTCCGCCGACATGGACGTCAACTACATGGTCGTCGCGGACAAGATGGCGTGACGCTGCGGTGACGGCTTATCCCTGGCTCTGGATCGTCTTCACGATCATCGCCGCGGCCGCGCAAACGGTCCGCAATGCGATGCAGCGCGAATTGACCGGCACGCTCGGCACGCTCGGCGCGACGCATGTGCGGTTCCTGTTCGGCTTTCCGTTCGCGCTTGTCTTCCTCGCGGTCCTGATGCTGTGGACCGGCGCGCGCTTGCCGCACACCGGCTGGGCCTTCTGGCTCTGGGTGCTCGAAGGCTCCGCGGCGCAGATCGCGGCGACCGCGTTGATGCTTGCGGCGATGGGCGAGCGCTCATTCGTCGTCACGATCGCCTACATCAAGACCGAGCCGATCCAGGTCGCGGTGTTCGGCCTGATTTTTCTCGGTGACGTGGTGACCTTGCCGATGATGATCGCGATCATCGTCGCCACTTCGGGCGTCGTCATCATGTCCACCAAACCGGGCGGCATGGTCGGCGGCATCAAGCCGACGCTGCTTGGGCTTGCCTCCGGCAGCATGTTCGCGCTCTCCGCGATCGGCTATCGCGGCGGCATCCTCAGTCTGCACCTGACGAATTACATGATGTCGGCGACTTTCACGCTAGCGGTCGGCCTGGTCGTCACCACGGCGATGCTGTCGAGCTACCTGGCGATACGTGCGCCGAGCGTCATGCCCGCCATCATGCGCGTCTGGCGACGCTCGCTGTTCGCCGGCTTCACGGGCGCGTTTGCCTCGCAATTCTGGTTTCTCGCCTTTGCCCTCGCCACCGCCGCGAGCGTGCGGACGCTGGCTTTGGTGGAAGTGCTGTTCGCGCAGTTCGTCGCGCGCTTTGCCTTCGGCCAGCGCACCACGACCCGCGAAGCCCTCGGCATGGTGCTGGTGGTCGCCGGCGTCGTGCTGCTGATATTGGCTTATTAGTTCGTCGACTCTAAACGGCGACCAGAATAATGCCTTGGAGCGGCGTTTGAGATCTGCTTTTAGGGAACAGCAGACAAGGTTGCATGTCGGCCGATAACGGCTTGGGTCGCGAATGACCCCAACAGCGACATTAGCTGACCCATTCCCCTAACGGAAAATATGGAATATCGGCCGCGGGCGGAGCGACTTACAACGGCTTGATGTTCGCAAACTTGATCACCTTGGCCCACTTCTCGGTTTCGTCGGCGATGAATTTTCCGAATTCAACAGGCGTCATCGACATCGGCTCAACGCCGATCTCTGCAAAGCGCGCCTTCACCTGGGGATCGGTAACAGCAGCGTCGATCTCTTTGTTGAGCCTGTCGATAATTTCAGCGGGCGTATGCTTCGGCGCGCCGATACCCTGCCAGCCGCTCGCCTCATAGCCTGGCAAAAATTCCCCCAATGGAGGGATGTCCGGCAGCGCCTCCTGACGCGTCACAGTCGTGACCGCCAACGCCTGCAGCTTGCCGGCCCTGATGGATTCGATTGTTGAAGACACTGGATTAAACGCGACCTGCACCCGTCCACCAAGCAGATCGGACATGTAATCGCCGCGATACGGCACGTGAACCAGATCGACGCCGGCCATCATCTTGAACAGTTCGCCGAAGATGTGGGGCGCGGTCCCGTCGCCCGGCGAGGCCATGTTGAGCTTGCCCGGATTGGCTTTCGCATAGGCGATGAACTCGGGAACGGTTTTGGCGGGGACCGATGGATTGACGACCATGACAAAGAGGGTGCGCGCAGCAGGTGCGACCGGCGCAATGTCGCGAATGAAATTGAAATTGAGATCCGGGTAGAGCGTGGCGTTGATGGCGTTTGCCGCCGCTGTCCAAAGCAGCGTGTAGCCATCCGGCGGCGCCTTCACAACGACTTCGGTGCCGGTATTGCTGCCGGCGCCTGGCCGGTTCTCAATGACGAACTGGTGGCCGAACCGCTCCGACAATCGTTGGCCGACCAGGCGCGCGATGATGTCAGGCCCGATGCCCGGAGGAAAGCCGACGACGATGCGGACCGGCCGCGCCGGATAGGCTTGCGCCCGGGCCACGCGGGAAACGGCTGGAAACGCGACTGCGCCTGCTGCCAGATGCAGAAATCGCCGACGGGGAAGTTTCATGATGGCTCCCGGCATCGCCGCGCAACGGGCGCGAGGACGCTCGATGATGAAAGCGGGACGTTTCCCGGCAGTCAGCCATACTGCGCGTTGTATTCTAGAGGCACTTCGTATAAGTAGAACAGTGAATTCTGTTATAGCTCCATAGGGAAATCCGATGCCCCGAGAGGAGCGCGATTGGGAACGCCGGATCGGCGGCCGCCTTAAGTTGCGCGATCTCCACATCCTGTCCACGGTGGTCCAGTGGGGCAGCATGGCCAAGGCGGCGACGCACCTCGCCATGTCTCAGCCGGCGGTGTCCGAGGCCATTGCCAACCTCGAAGCGGCGCTCAAGGTCAATCTCCTCGACCGTAATGTGCGTGGCGTCGAGCCGACGATCTACGCTACAGCGCTGCTCAAGCGCGAGCGCGCCGTGTTCGATGAATTACAGCAAGGCATCAAGGAGATCGCGTTTCTCGCCAATCCGACTGCAGGCGAAGTGCGCCTGGCAACAACCGAAGTCCTGGCTTGCGGACTGGTGCCACACGTCATCGAGCGGCTGTCGCGGCGCCATCCGCAGATTTTAATCCACGCCGTCGTGTCCGATACGACGACGCTGGAATTTCGCGAATTGCGCGAACGCCGCGTCGACATTTTATTGGCACGTGTGCCGGAGGCCATCGTCGACGAGGACATTGATTTCGACATCTTTCACGAGGATGCGCACTTCGTCGTCGCAGGCGCGCAAAGCCCTTGGGCGCGCCGCCGCAACGTCACTTTGGCGGAGTTAGTGGACGAGCCTTGGGTGTTTCCGTACGCCCAGGTGGTCCGCGGACTCATTACGGCCGCGTTCCGCGCCCATGGTCTATCGCTTCCGCGGGAACGGGTCACCTCGGGCACGCTGCATCTGCAAAAACATTTGCTGGCAACAGGGCGCTTTCTGACAATCACGTCCAACACCGTCCTGCAATACAACGCCGAACAATGGTCGGTGAAAGCGCTGCCGATCGACTTGCGGATAAAGCCGCGGCCGCACGCAATTTTGCGGCTGAAGAAACGCACCGTCAGTCCGGTGGTCCAACTTTTCATCGACGAACTGAAAGCCGTGGCTGGCACCGCGCATAAGTCGGTGCGGAAAGCTGCGACGCGCTCGTCCTAGTCGCTCACGTCGCTGCCAGCGCCGAACGACACCATCCCGAGCATGAATGGGGTGCGAGGTCTGCTATTTGGTCCTTTACGGACAAATGCAATTATCGCCATGGATGTCGGCTTTCAGGTAGAGCAGACGTGTGGTCTATTTTATAAGTGCACGGCTTAGTTCTTGTCGTCCGGCAAGATCGGCAGCGGGTGAAACTCGATGCCTTCCTCGTGCAATTCCTTGGCTTCTTCCGGCGAGGCCTCGCCGTAGATCGAGCGGTGCTCGGTCTCGCCGTAATGGATCTTGCGCGCTTCTTCCGGGAAGCGCTGCCCCACGTAACTGGCGTTCTTGGTGATGTGGTCGCGCAGCTCTTTGAGTTTTTGCCGCAGCTCGCGTTCCGGCGGCGACATCATCGCCACCGGGTTCTTCGGCGGGATCGCCGGCATCGGCGCCGGTTGCAGCGGCGGCGGCGACGGATTGGGCGGTGCGGGCGATGGGCCGGGCGGCTGCGGAGCGGCGGCCTCCGGGTGCGTCGAAGCCGACGCCAGACTCGGCGCCATAATCCTTGGCGCCATGATCGCTTTTTCGACTTTTGCCGAACCGCAGACCGGACAGGTCACCAGTGACCGCTTGAGCTGCTTGTCGTAGGCAGCCGAGTTGGCAAACCAGCTGTCGAAACTGTGGCTTTCGTCGCAGACGAGCGCGTAGCGGATCATAGCGACTCCTGCACGGCGTGCAGATAAGTCGGCTCCGCCATCGGCTCGACCAGCTCGAAACGCCGGCCGTGACGCAGCGACGGTATCCGCGCCCGCGCCGCGGCGACTTCGGCCGGATCGATCTCCGCGATCAGCACGGCAGGCTCGATGCCGCCCTCGGCAACAATGCGCCCCCACGGATCGACGACGAGCGAATGGCCGAAAGTCTCGCGCCCGTTCTGGTGCTTGCCGCCCTGCGCCGCGGCGAACACGAATGAGCCGTTTTCGATGGCGCGGGCGCGCATCAAGACGTGCCAGTGCGCTTCGCCGGTTTGCCGGGTGAAAGCCGAAGGGATCGCCAGGAACGAGGCGCCGGCTTCGGCCAGCGCCCGATAAAGCGCCGGGAAGCGCAGATCGTAACAGACCGTGAGACCGAGCCGGCCCCACGGCAGATCGGCGATGACGGCAAGCTCGCCGGCGCGGTAATTGTTGGATTCGCGATAGCTCTCGCCGCCGGCAAGATCGACGTCGAACATGTGAATCTTGTCGTAGCGGGCGGCGATGTCGCCCTTGCGGTCGATCAGGTAGGACCGGTTCGCGGCTTTCTCCGGCGACGCCTTGATGGCGAGCGAACCGATATGGATGTAGATGCCGAGCTTGCGGGCGAGCTCCCGCACCGCCGCCAGTGTCGGGTCATGCTCCTCGTTGACGATCTTGGCGAACAGCTGATCGCGCTTAAGCGCCAGAATGTTGGTCATCTCCGGCGTCAACACATAATCGGCGCCGGCGCGCTTGGCTTCGTCGATGGCCGGCAACAGCGCGACAAGATTGTCCCGTGGCTCGAGTCCCGAGCGCATCTGGACGAGGCCGACCTTGAACGTCGATGCCGCTGCCGCGCTCATGCGGGCGGTCCTTTGGCTGTTTGCTCCTTAAATTGCGCCAGCAGCGGATCGAGCTTGCCGGCTTCTTCAAGGGCATAGAGATCGTCGCAGCCGCCGACATGGGTCGTGCCGATGAAGATCTGCGGAAAGGTGCTGCGGTCGTTGGATCGTGCCATCATCTCTTTGCGTTTGTCCCGGTTGGCGCTGACGTCGATCTCATTGAAGTCCACGCCCTTACGGGAGAGCAGTTCCTTGGCGTCGAAGCAATAAGGGCAGTAGCGAATGGTATAGATATCGATTGCGGCCATGGTTGTACGTATGTGCCTGCGTAAAGCTGCCTATTTCGCGCCAGATTGGTTATATGGACGTTCGTGCTGCCTCGGCAACCCTGGCAAAAATCAGCACATCGACATTGGCGGCCCCGGCGCGAAGCAGCGCTCTGGCGCAACCGTCGACCGTGGCGCCCGAGGTAAGTACATCGTCGACCAGAACCAGGCGGCGGCCGGCCACCGCGCCTCTACCTTCCGGCGGCACCCGGAATGCGCCTTGGACGTTGGCGGCCCGTTCGGTTCGCGACAGGCCGACTTGCTGCGCAGTCGGCTTGACGCGCTTGAGCGCGCCGGCCGCAACCGGCACGCCGCTTGCGGTCGAGATTGCCGCGGCAAGCATGGCGGATTGGTTAAAGCGCCGCGCCCACAGGCGGCGCCAATGCAGCGGCACCGGGATGAGCGCGTCGGCCTCGGCCAGAAGCTCGCGCCCGGCATGGCTGATCCACCGTCCCATCATCGGCGCCAGGTCGAGCCGGTCGCCATATTTAAGGGCATGCACCAAGGCTCGCGATATCTCGTCGAAACGAACGGCGGCGCGGGCGCGCTGATAGGCCGGCGGATCGGCGATGGCTTCCATGGACAAAATGCCCGGCCCGGGGTCATAGACAAACGGAATGCCGAGCCGCTCGCAGTAGGGGCGGCTGATGAAGGACAATTTCGACCAGCAGGCCGGACACAACGCTTGGCCCTCGACGGGGTCGCGGCAGGCCGGGCATAACGGCGGCAGAGCGAGATCGAGGACCGTGCGCAGCACCGCGCGCACTGCGTCTGCGGCGCGTCTGATATGGACGGGCAAAGCCGTGCCGGCCGAGGGCGTCATGGCGCCACGCTATCGCGCTATAATGGAAATGTCATGGTCCAAAAGAAAGTCATGACCGAAAGCCCAGTGATCTTCGACCGTGCGCTTTTGCGCGAACGCCGCGGCCGCGCGGCGGCATTGGGACCGGCGACATTTTTGCTCGACCGCGCCGCCGAGGATCTCGCCGACCGGCTGGCCGCGGTGCTGCGTCGCTTCGATCTGGCGCTCGATCTCGGCACGCCGGGCGAAGCGGTGCGCGCGGCGCTGTCGCGTCTCGGCTCGGTCGGCACGATCTTAAAATCCGATTCCATTGCTCCGGGCGCCGCGCGCGCCGATAAATTCATCCTTGCCGACGAGGAGGCGTTGCCCTTCGGCGAGGCCAGTCTTGACCTCGTGGTCTCGGCGCTGGCGTTGCAATTCGTCAACGATCTGCCCGGCACGCTCGTGCAAGTTCGCCGCGCGCTCAAGCCCGACGGTTTGTTTCTTGCCGCGCTCATCGGCGGTGAGACACTGACCGAACTGCGTCAGTCGTTTGCCGCGGCGGAGAGCGAAATAGAAGGCGGCGCGTCGCCGCGCGTGGCGCCATTCGCCGATCTGCGCGAGCTCGGCGCCTTGCTGCAGCGCGCCGGCTTTGCCTTGCCGGTGACCGATGTCGACCGGCTCGCCGTGCGCTACGATTCCGTCTTCGGCCTGATGCGCGATCTACGCCGCATGGGCGCGACCAACGCGCTCGCCGCCCGCCGGCGCGCGCCGCTTAAGCGGGCGACGCTGTTGCGCATGGCCGAAATCTACGCGGAGCGTTTTTCCGATCACGACGGGCGCGTACGCGCGACATTCGAGATTATTTGGCTGTCGGGCTGGGCGCCGCATCCGCGCCAGCAGCAGCCGCTCAAGCCGGGTTCGGCGCGGACGCGGCTCGCCGATGCATTGATGACGAATGAAATCTCTGGCGGCGAAAAGGCCGGAAACGGTTAGCCCTATTTCATCGCCGTCAGCACGCTGGAATACATGCCGGTGACGCTCGAGCCCAGCGTCACGATGGTGGCGGCGATGGCGACGGCGATGCCCGATGCGATTATGGCGTATTCGATCGCGGTGGCGCCATGCTCGTCGCGCGCGAAGCGCAATACCAGAGCCGCGACCGGGAGTTTTTCGAGCTTCGACATGGTCTTTAGCCCTTCTGGCGTTCGGATCACAACAGCGTCGTCAGATGTGAGATCAGCGGCTCGTCGGCAGGCGGCATCGGATAGTTGCGCAGCTCGGGCGGCCGCACCCATTTGAGTTGCTGTCCTTCCTGCGCCACGACGAACCCTTCCCAGCGGCGGCAAACGTAAAGCGGCATGAGCAGGTGGAAGTCGGGATAAAGGTGGCTCGCAAAAGTCAGCGGCGCGAGGCACTCCTCCTTGACGGCGATTCCCAGTTCCTCCCTCAGCTCCCGAATCAGGCTCTGTTCGGGCCGTTCGCCGGGCTCGACCTTGCCGCCCGGAAACTCCCACAGCCCTGCCATCGACTTGCCCGGCGGACGTTGTGCGATAAGCACGCGGCCGTCGGGATCGATCAGCGCGCAAGCGGCGACGAGAACGAGTTTGACGCTCACGGCCCGCCTCAATCTAAGGAGTGGACGGTAAAGGCATATTCAATCCGAACCCGTAGTTCACCGCATTCGGCACTCTGGTTAACGAAAAGTATGTAATCCGTTCAGGTCTCCGCCTGCCGAACCAGTTCCAGAACCGCGTCGGCAAAAACCCGGGGCGCCTCTTGTGGCGGATTGTGGCCGACCCCCGGCAGCACGCGGCGCGAAAAGCTTCCGGTGAAATAGGCGCCGTGCTTTGCCGAGGCCTCGGGCGGCTGCACGCCGTCGGCTTCGCCCTGCAGCGCGATCGCCGGCACCACGATCTTGGGCTGCGCGGCAAGCCGGACTTCGATGTCCGCCAATGCCGGGTCGCCGGCCGCGTAGCCGAAGCGATGGCGATAGGACTGGATCGTCACCGCGACGAAATCCGGATTGTCGAAGGAACCCGCGCTGCGGGCGAAGGTCGCGTCGTCGAAGCGCCAAGTCGGCGACCATAATTGCCATAGCAGATGGGCGAAGGCCCGGCGATTGACTTCGAGGCCGGCGCGGCCGCGCTGGGTGTGAAAATAATACTGATACCAGAGCCGATGCTCCGATGCCGGATCGAGCGGCATCACGGATGCCGGGATATTTTGCAGGTTATAGCCATTGCCGGTGACGAGGCCGCGCACGCGCTCCGGCCACAGTGCTGCGACGATGCAAGCGGCGCGGCCGCCCCAGTCGTAGCCGGCAAGCACGGCGCGCTCGATGGCGAGTGCATCCATCAATTCGCGCAAATCGTTGCCGAGCGCCGCCTGCTGACCGGAGCGCGGCGTCGGCGCGGACAGAAACCGCGTCGGCCCAAAGCCGCGCAGATAGGGCACGATCACATGGCAGCCGGCGTTGACGAGCGGCGGAACGACATCGTCATAGCAGCGCGGATCGTACGGCCAGCCGTGCATCAAGAATACCGGCACGCCGTCTGCTGCGCCGGTGGCCTCATAAGCGATGTCGAGCGCTGAGGTGCGGATGTTTTTAATTGCGGCAGACATCGAGCCGGCTCCGGGCGCTAGCTGCGATAATCGCCGTTGATCGCGATGTATTCTTTGGTCAGGTCGCAGGTCAGGACGCGGTCGCGGCCTTTGCCGAGGCCGAGCGCGACTTTGAGCGCGATTTCCGGCCTCTTCATCGCTGCGGAAACCACCGCTTCGTCGTAATCCGGATCGCGTGCGCCCTTATGCGCGACGCGGATGCCGTTGAACCAGATCGACAGCCGGTCGCGGTCGGCAGGCTCGCCGGCCTTGCCGACGGCCATCACCACGCGGCCCCAATTGGCGTCCTCGCCGGCGATCGCGGTTTTCACCAGCGGTGAATTGGCAATCGACAGCGCAATCCGGCGCGCCGAAAGTTTCGACACCGCGCCTTCGACCGTGATCTCGACGAGCTTGCGGGCGCCCTCGCCGTCGCGCGCCACTTGCTCGGCGAGATTGGCGAGCACGGCATTGAACGCCTTGCGGAACGGCAGGAGCCGCGGATCGTGGGCGCGGGCGATGCGCGGTGCGCCCGGCGCGGCGCCGGTCGCAAACGCCAAGAGCGTGTCCGAGGTCGAGGTATCGCCGTCGATGGTGACGGCGTTGAAGGTGTCGACCACGCCCTCGCGCAACAGGGCCTGCAAAGCCGGCGCCGCGATCGGCGCATCGGTGAAGACGAAAGCGAGCATCGTCCCCATGTCCGGCGCGATCATGCCGGCGCCTTTGGCAAAACCGTTGATGGTCACGGTCGCGCCGCCGAGCCGCGCCTGCGCTGTAGCGAGCTTCGGAAACGTATCGGTCGTCATGATGGCGCCTGCCGCGTCGGTATAGCCGTTGGCCGTGGCTTCGATGGCGAGCTTCGCCAACACGCCGTCGAAAGCCTGCGCCGGCAGCGGCTCACCGATGACCCCGGTGGAGGCAAGAAATACTTCGGTGGTCTTGCAGCCGGCCGCGGCCGCGGCGAGCTTGGCGGTGAAGGCGCAAGCCTCGCGCCCGCTTTTGCCGGTGAAGGCATTGGCATTGCCGGAATTGACGACAAGCGCCCGGGCGCCGCCGCCTTTGAGCCTGGCGCGGCACCATTCGACCGGCGCCGAGGGGCATTTCGAGCGGGTGAACACTCCGGCGACGCTGGCGCCGTCGTCGAACACCGCGAGCATCACGTCGGTGCGGTCGCGGTATTTGATGCCGGCGGCGCCGGTCGCCAGTCGCACGCCGGCCACGGCCGGCATGTCGGGGATCGATTTCGGCGCGAGGGGGGAGATGGGAGTGGACATGACTTATTCGGCGCTTCCCGGGCGCAATGCAGCACGAAGCGAAGCGGAGTGGTGCATTGCGGACACGGGATCGTAGCACACGCCGAGCGCGCGGCGATCCCGGATCAGCGGTGCACCGCTTACGCGCTGCACCGCATCCGGGAAACGCTAGCGCTATTTCTTAGCCGGCGCCGCCGGATTGAGCAGCGACGGGTCCGCCGCCGGCGGCGTCGGCTGGTCGAGGCGTTCGATGGTCGCGGATTTGCGCAAATTCTCGACCATTTCGGCCTGCGCCTTATGGGCGACGAAATTCTCGATCTGCGGCTTGACCTGATCGAAGGTCGGCGTCGGTTTGGTGCGCTTATCTTCGACCTTGATGATGTGCCAGCCGAATTGCGTATGCACGGGATCGGAAATCTGGCCCTTGTCGAGCTTAAACGCAGCCGCGGAGAACTCCGGCACCATCTGGTCCTTGGTGAAATAGCCGAGATCGCCGCCGTCGGCGGCGCCCGGGTCTTTGGACTTCTGCTTGGCGAGTGTGGCGAAGTCCGCGCCTTTCTTCAGTTCGTCTTCGATTTCCTTGGCCTCCGCCTCGGTCGGCACCAGGATATGCCGCGCATGGACCTCTTCCTCCGGCGGCATCTGCTTGACGGCTTCGTCATAGACCTTGTGCATGGCGTCGTCGGTCAAGGCTGCCTTGCCGGTATCCTGCAGCAGCGCTTCCATCAGCACCTTGTGCTGCTCGAAGGCGAGGTGTCGCTTGACGTCATCACGGTCGCCGAGCTTCTGCTTGTCGGCGGCCTGCGACAGGATAATGACGTCCGAGAGGTAAGTTATGAGGTATTCGTGTTTCTGCTCAGGCGCCATTTGCGGCATGCTGGCGCCGACCTCATCCTCGGCTAGCGCGAGATCGCTCTGGTGGATCTCGACACCGTTGACGCGGGCGAGGACCGGGTCGGAGTCCTGCGCCTTGACGATGGCCGGTGCGGTCAGGAACGCCGCGAGCGCGAAGGCACCGAGCGCGCGGCCGAGCGGACGGGTGGCAGCCATGAACACGATCCTTTGGCGAAGCCGCGCTTCGCCGGGCTGGTGATGGTTTATCGGACGCATCCGGTGTGCGATCCGGGGTCGGGCGGACACTCGCCGAAACCTAAAGCCTTGGCAATGGCAGAATCCGGCGCCTAGCCCGACGTGCGTCGAATAAGCCTGATTGCATTGACAAAAAATCGACCCCCTCCTATCTCTCGGCGAGACATGGCGACGGTCAGTCGCCTCGTGGAAGCCCGAATAACCTCGCATTTTCCGTCGGTTGGGGTCCTGCCGCCGGCAGAAAAGACGAAAGCATGATCGCATCATTGGAACCGGTTTCCGACACGATTATGCGCCATCAAGCCGATCGCCGGGCAAGCCCGAAATCTAGAAGGATGATGCGATGATCGGCGCTGTCGCCCGTAAGTTGTTCGGTTCCTCCAACGACCGGCGCATCCGCGCGTATCGGCCTCGCGTCGAGGCGATCAACGCCTTGGAAAAGGAACTGGAAGCGCTGTCCGACGAGGCGCTGCGCGCGCGAACCGATGAGTTCAAGAAGCAGCTCGCCGAGGGGGCGAGCCTCGACGATATCCTCGAGCCGGCCTTCGCTACCGTCCGCGAAGCCGGCAAGCGCACGCTCGGCCAGCGCCATTTCGACGTTCAGCTGATCGGCGGCATGGTGCTGCATGAAGGCAAGATCGCCGAGATGAAGACCGGCGAGGGCAAGACGCTCGTTGCCACGCTGCCGGTCTATCTCAATGCCCTTGCCGGACGCGGCGTTCATGTCGTCACCGTGAACGACTACCTGGCCAAGCGCGACGCCGAATGGATGGGCCAGATCTACAAGTTCCTGGGCCTCACCGTCGGCGTCATCGTGCATGGGCTCGACGACACCGAGCGCAAGGTCCAATACGACTGCGACGTCACCTACGGCACCAATAACGAGCTCGGCTTCGATTATCTGCGCGACAATATGAAATACCGGCTCGAAGACATGGTGCAGCGCGGCCATGTCTACGCCATCGTTGATGAGGTGGATTCGATCCTGATCGACGAGGCGCGCACGCCATTGATCATCTCCGGTCCGCTCGACGACCGCTCCGAGTTCTACAATACCATCGACGCCTATATCCCGGCGCTCGCCAAGGAAGACTACGAGCTCGATGAAAAGCAGCGCTCCGTCAATCTCACCGAAACCGGCATGGAGAAGATGGAGACCAGGCTGCGCGACGCCGGCCAGCTTAAATCGGATTCGCTCTACGACGTCGAGAACGTCTCGGTCGTGCACCATGTGAATCAGGCGTTGCGCGCGCACAAGCTGTTCCAGCGCGACAAGGACTACATCGTACGCAACGGCGAGGTCGTCATCATCGACGAGTTCACCGGCCGCATGATGCCGGGCCGTCGTTATTCGGAGGGTCTGCACCAGGCACTCGAGGCCAAGGAGCATCAGCCGATCCAGCCGGAGAACCAGACACTCGCCTCGATCACGTTCCAGAATTACTTCCGCATGTACGAGAAGCTCGGCGGCATGACCGGCACCGCGTCGACCGAGGCCGACGAGTTTCAGGACATCTACAATCTCGAGGTTCTGGAAATCCCCACCAACATGCCGATGGTCCGCCTCGACGACGACGACGAGGTCTACCGCACCGCGACCGAGAAATTCCGGGCGATCCTGACACTGATCGAGGACTGCAAGGCGCGCGGCCAGCCGGTGCTGGTCGGCACCACCTCGATCGAGAAGTCGGAGCAGCTTGCGGAAATGCTGCGCCAGCACGGCTGGGAGCAGCACGACTTCTCCGATCCGAACGCGTTTGCCGCGCTTTATTCCGGCGACGAGGGCGCCTCAAAAGCCAAGGTCTTCGCCATCCTCAATGCCCGCTATCACGAGCAGGAGGCCTATATCGTCTCGCAGGCCGGCGTGCCCGGCGCCATCACGATTGCGACCAACATGGCCGGCCGCGGCACCGACATTCAGCTCGGCGGCAATGCCGATATGCGCATCCGCCAGGAACTGACCGACATCGGGGATCCGCAAGAGCGGGAGAAAGGCCCGCGGGCTGCCGAGATTCGCGGCCAGGTCGCGCGCCTGAAGGAAAAAGCGCTCGCCGCCGGCGGACTTTGCGTGCTCGGCACCGAACGGCACGAGAGCCGCCGCATCGATAATCAGTTGCGCGGCCGCTCCGGCCGCCAGGGCGACCCCGGTCACTCGAAGTTCTTCTTGTCGCTCGAAGACGACCTGATGCGCATCTTCGGCACCGACAAGCTCGACGGCATGTTGCAGAAGCTGGGCTTGCGCGAGAACGAGGCGATCATTCATCCCTGGATCAACAAGGCGCTGGAGAAAGCACAGCAGAAGGTCGAGGCGCGCAACTTCGATATCCGCAAGAACATCCTGAAGTACGACAATGTGATGAACGACCAACGCAAGGTCATCTTCGATCAGCGCGTCGAATGGATGCAGGACGAGACCGTCGGCGAAGTGGTCGCCGATATGCGCCATACCGTGCTCGACGATCTGGTCGCCAAGCACGTGCCGGAACACGCCTATCCTGAGCAATGGGACGTCGCCGGCCTGCGCGAGGAGCTCAAGCGCGTGCTCGGCCTCGATCTGCCGGTCGACGAATGGGCCAAGGAAGAAGGCATCGCCGACGAGGAAATCTTCAGCCGCGTCGAGCGGCGCGCCGACGAGCATATGGCGGCGAAGGTCGCGCAATGGGGCCCCGACGTCATTCGCTACATCGAAAAATCGATCCTATTGCAGTCGCTCGACCATCTCTGGCGCGAGCATCTCGTCATGCTCGACCACCTGCGCAACGTGATCGGGTTGCGCGGTTACGGCCAGCGCGATCCGCTCAACGAATACAAGGCGGAGTCCTTCAGCCTGTTCGAAGCCATGAGTCAGAGCCTGCGCGAGGCGGTGACGGCGCAGCTGATGCGCGTCGAGATCCAGGCGGCGCCGCCGCCGGAAGAGCCGCTCGCGCCGCTGCCGGTCATGGCGGCGCACAAGATCGATCCGAACACCGGCGAGGATGAGATGGCGCTTGCTTTGGCCGGCGCCGAGACGCTGGCGCGCCACGGCATCGGCCAGGCTATCGGCGCGGCGTCGGCGTCGGCGAGCGGGGCTGGGCCGGCGCTGGCAGGGGCGATGCCCGCGCGCAATCCGCAAGATCCGCAAAGCTGGGGCAAAGTCGGCCGCAACGAGCCGTGTCCTTGCGGCTCAGGCAAGAAATTCAAGCACTGCCACGGTCGATACGTATAAGGGCATCCTCAGGCGTCGGTCGCCCGGCGTCCGCGCCGATGCCTGAGCTTCGTTTGCGATTTACTGAAGTCCGGCCCAGCGGCCATCGAATGAACCCGCTGGAACCACTGGCTGAGCGCCCCGCATCACCCCAGTGCTGCCGACGGTCGCCGGCCCGGCGTTGGCGTCCTGCTGTGTGGCGTCCTGCGGTTTGACCTTCGGTTTCGGCGCCTGCGCCATTTGCGGCACAGCCCTTTGCGGTTCGGGCCGTGCGGCTTCGCTTCGCGGCGGCTCGGCACCGCGCAAGTTGGGATTTAATCCGGCCAAAACGGTGCCCGGCGGTTCGGCTGGCGCCGGCGGCTTCTTCGGCTCGAACAGGCTGGCGAAGAAGTTCGAATGGCTCTCCGGAGCCGCGGCGCCGCTATCGGCGGCAGGCGGCGGAGGCGGGCTTTGCGGGGCACTTGCGGCGCTGTTGAAGAGGCCGCCGAACATGCCGGCCGATGAGCTGGCCACCTGTGTCTGCGCAAAGCCGTCCTGTGGATTTTCGCGCGGGCCGCTCAGCGTCGGCGCCGGCATGCCGGGATGGATCGGCGGCGCATGCAGCCGGCCTTCGTTGTCCATCACCGGCTGAGTCTCCGCGAGTTTCGCGGCAAAGACGCGGTTCATGCCGCCGTCGGTGCCCCAGACCACAGGCTCGGTCGGCACGTTTTCTTTGACCAGCTGGGCGAACTGATATTCGTCGTTGCGTTGCTTCTCCAGCGCCGGCCCGGCGATCTCTTGCGGCACCTGATAGGCTGGGCAGCGGCCGGTGGGCGTGAAGACGAGCGGCCTGGTCGAGCCCTCCGGCGGCTGCGCGTCGAACACGTAATGGCGCTCGCAGACATCGACCTTGGGTTCGAGATGCGTCACCTCGAAATGGTCGTTGCCTTCTTTGAGCATCATCCAGAACGGCATGTTGGGATTGTTGCGGTGCTTGGCGAGGTTCGCCGCCGTCAGCCGGAACGGATAGGCCTGGATCTGGAATGCCTTCTGGCCGCCGAGAAACGAGTCCCGGGCCAGCGAATAGATTTCGCCGATCTGCTCGTCGGTCATGGCGTAGCAGCCGCGCGACGAGCAGTCGCCGTGGATCATCAGGAACGCGCCGCTATAGCCGTTCGCCTTATCGTAAGCGTTGGGGAAGCCGATGTTAATGGCGAGGTAATAGTTGGAGTTGGGATTCATCAAGCCGGGCGTAATCGCATAGAAGCCTTCAGGCGCTTGGCGATCGCCTTCGGTTTTCTTCGGCCCGAGCTCGCCTGACCAGCGACAGATCGGGTAAACCTTCAGCAACTGAAACTGGCCGGTGGTGTCCTGCTTCCAGACTTCGAGCTCCGATTCCTCCTTGAAGACGCGAACGAGGATCGGCGAATCCTTCGGCATATTCTTCTGCTGTAACAGCGCCAGCATTTCCGGCGACAGTTCCTTCATCGCCCGGGTCGGCAGCTGATAACCTTCCTCGCCGTAACAGCCGGCGAGCGCCAGCGCGGCGGTGCCGAGCAGCGCGAATGTTGCAAGCAGACGCAAGCTCACGGCGCACGACGAAAGCGCGCGGGCAATGCAGGCGCGGATCAAGGTAAAGTTCCCCGACAGATCGGCCATCCCCTTGCCATCACTTCGCTAATCGTTAGCCATAAGTAGTGGCTTTCGCAAGGCAACCGGGCGCAGGTCCTCGTCTTGATCATGCACCGGATAAATGAATGGTAAATTGTCGTCGAATTTGACGGTCGAATCCAAGGAATTAGCGGCCTTCGCACAGCCGGGAGACCAATCTGGGCGGGATTGTGGCGGTGTCCCTTATTGGGGAACTGTCTGCAGGTAGCAGATTGTCGCTTAAGCGAGCGTCCGGCCGATCGAAGAAAATTTTTCCCGGCGCAGCCGCACGATGGTGGCGCGGTCGAGCCCGCGCAATTCGCCAAGCGCCTCCGCGATGGCGTCACCGGCCGCGGCGATCGCGGCGCCGGGGTCGCGATGCGCGCCGCCCGTCGGCTCGCCGACAATGACGTCGACGACGCCGAAGCGCACCAGGTCCTGCGCGGTGATTTTCATGCTCGACGCCGCCTCCTGCGCTTTTGCGGTGTCGCGCCACAGGATGGACGCTGCGCCCTCGGGCGAGATCACGCTGTAGATGGCGTGCTCCAGCATCAGCACGCGATTGGCGGTGGCGATCGCGATGGCGCCGCCGGATCCGCCTTCGCCGATGATCGTCGCCACGTTGGGCACGCCGATTTCGAGGCAGGCTGCGGTGGATCGCGCGATCGCTTCGGCCTGACCGCGTTCCTCGGCGCCGATGCCGGGATAGGCGCCGGCGGTGTCGATCAATGTGATCACCGGAATATCGAAGTGGTCGGCCATGCCCATCAGGCGTGCGGCCTTGCGATAGCCTTCGGGCCGCGCCATGCCGAAATTATGCTTGAGCCGGCTTTCGGTGTCGGATCCTTTTTCATGACCGATCAGGCAGACGGCTTCGCCGCGGAAGCGGCCGAAGCCGCCGACGATTGCCGCATCCTCGCCGTGCTTGCGGTCGCCGGCGAGCGGGACGAAATCCGAAATCAGCGCGGCGATATAGTCGAGACAGTGCGGCCGTTGCGGATGCCGCGCCACTTGTGTCTTCTGCCATGGCGTCAGCCCGGCATAGAGTTCCTTGAGCGCCAGCGCCGCTTTGCCTTCGATGCGGGTGATCTCGTCGGCAATCGCCTCGCCGTCGCTGCTGAGCGCGCGCAATTCGTCGATCTTGGCCTCAAGCTCGGCCACCGGTTTTTCGAAGTCGAGATAACTACGCATCGCGCTGGGAACTTGACCTAATTGGCAAGGATGAACTGTTCTTGCTACAGCGGCGGCAAACTCGCCGCAGAGCGTGTTCGAGTCAAGGAAAGTCCGAGCGGAGCGACAGCGTCGTCCGTATTAGCCGCCCTCAAGCCGGCGGAGTTCCTCCTCGACGACGGCGAGCAGTGGTTCGAGGCTGCTGTGAACGGTATCCCAAACGGCCCGGTCGAGTACAAGCTCATAGTCGTGGCGATAGACGTTCCCCAGCGCCGGCCATTCCCTGCCATCGGATATGTGGATAAAGCGCTTTCAGTTCGGGCGGCAGCCTTCGCGAAGCTTCGGAAATGATTTCAAGGCAACGTGTCACGGCATAGACCGTGCGGCGATCTGTGAGGAATTGGTCGACCGACACCGAGCCGATGAAAGAAAATGCCAAGCCGATATTTTCTCGAATATCGACCAGCGCGCCGATGACGGTATCAGGATCAGAAGGCATAAATAGAATTTGCAGTCGCCGGCTGCCGCAGATGAGGTTTGAGCGCGTCCTTGTTCACGACGTCCACCGGACCCGGAAATAGTCCGGCAATAAAATTCTTCAGTTCGACATAAGCAAATATGTCGAGTGAGGTATCGGGGGCGAGTTCGATCGAGATATCGAGATCGCTCTTTGGACCGGCCTCGCCGCGCGCGACAGAGCCAAATAGCGCCGCATGGACGATGCCGCGCGCACGAAGGTCGGCCTGATGTCGACGTAAAATTTTGATGGCGTCGCGTTTGTTCATCTTCATGCCAATCCAGAGTTCAATCATTCTACTTTACAAAACCTTACTGCGCCAACGGATGCAGGTCGCGCACCAGGCTTTTGAGGCGCTCCTCCAGCACATGGGTATAAATCTGGGTGGTCGAAATATCGGCATGGCCAAGGAGCGTCTGCACCACGCGCAAGTCGGCGCCGTTGTGCAACAGATGACTGGCGAAGGCGTGGCGCAGGACGTGCGGGCTGAGCTGGGCGGGACGCAAGCCCGCGGTGGCCGCCAACGCTTTCAGCTCGCGGGCAAAATGCTGGCGCGTGAGATGGCCGCTTTCGCCGAACGAGGGAAACAGCCATTTCGACGAAGCCGCGCGGTCGGCTTCGGCACACAGATTGAGATAGGCAAGCATCGCGCGCTTGGCCGCATCGTTCAGCGGCACGAGCCGCTCCTTATTGCCTTTGCCGCGCACGATGATGACGCGCGCGTCTTGGCGGGCCGCGGATAGCGGCAGCGCCACGAGCTCGGATACGCGAAGCCCGGTCGCGTAAAGGACTTCGAGCAGGCAGGCCAGCCGCGCCGCACGCAGCCGCGCCGGCAATGGCGCTGCCGGATCGCTGTTACTGGCGGCGGAAAGCAGGCGATCGACTTCGGCGAGGGTCAACGTCTTGGGCAAAGCGCGCTCGCGCTTAGGACCTTCGAGCACGGCGGCGGGATCGTCGCTCCTGTGGCCCTCCGCATAGAGGAACCGGTAGAGCTGGCGGATGGCGGAGAGCCGCCGCGCCACCGTCGTCACGCGCAGCCCGCGCTTGGAAAGCTCGCCTAGATAGGCGCGCAAGTCTGCAGTCCTTGCCTTGGCGATCGAGCGGCCGGCGTCCTCGAGGAAGGCCGAAAAATCGTCGAGGTCGCGGCCATAGGCCGCGAGCGTATTGTTTCCGGCACCGCGTTCCGCAGCCAGCATATCGAGATAGAGCGCCGCGAGCCGCTGGTCGGAATGCCGCGCGCTGCCGGCTTTATTTCGAGCCTTCGCGCGAGCCGGTGCACGAGCCATCGGTCGGCCTCAGCGGTCCTTGAAGAACCTGTCAGGCGGTATCGACACCGACATGTCGCGCGGGTGCGGCTGCACAAAATGCGCCAGCGCATAGAGGCCGCCATAGACGGCCGCGCAGATCAACGCGATGACCGATAATAAACGCAGCAGGCTCGGCATCGACTAGCGTCCCGATTCCGAAGTTCGCATGCCCGCGCTCATCCCATTGGTGCCGGCGAACGGGACCGAGTACGATCATGTTCGGCCCGGACTGGCAAGTGACATCGAGAGGTGATTAGGAACGCCGACGGGATAGCTCATCGCCAGCCGGCGGCGACGGCATCCGGGTGTCGGGATCTGAGATAAATGTCTGATATTGCATTGAAAAATGATACCAACGGCGCCGTTTCAGCAAGCGCCATCCTGCCGCGCTTGGGCCACCGTTCGATCGCGCTGGTCGGCATGATGGGGGTGGGCAAGTCCTCCATCGGCCGCCGGCTCGGTGCGCGGCTCGGCGTGCCCTTTGTCGACGCGGATGCCGAGATCGAAAAGGCCGCCGGCATGAGCATTGCGGATATCTTTGCGCGTCATGGCGAGGCCGATTTCCGCAGCGGCGAGGCGCGTGTGATCGCGCGTCTGCTTGACGGCGGGCCGCAGGTGCTGGCGACCGGCGGCGGCGCCGTCATCAACGCCGACACCCGCGCCGCCATCAAGGCGAAGGGCATCTCGATCTGGCTGTCCGCCGACTTCGACGTGCTGATGCGGCGGATCAACAAACGCAAAAACGACCGGCCGATGCTGATGACCGACGATCCGGCCGCGACCTTGCGTCAACTGCTGGCCGAGCGCGAGCCGGTCTATGCGCAGGCCGATATCACCGTGCAGTCGCGCGAAGTGCCGCACGACGCGATCGTCGGCGAAATCATGCGTGCGCTCGCCGACTTTCTGGGCGGTCAGGATTTGCCGGCGGTAAAGAGCGAGCCATGACGGCAACCGTTCGCAGCGATCCCACGGTCGTCGAAGTTTCGCTCGGCGCGCGCAGCTACGAGATCGTCATCGGGCGCGGCATTATTACCGCGCTCGGTACACGGATCGCGGCGCTGCGGCCGGGCGCCAAGGTTTTCATCGTCACCGACGACAACGTGGCGCGCTACGCGCTGGCGAGCGCCGAGACCGCGCTGGCCAATGCCGGTGTGGCGATGCATCGCGCCATCGTGCCGCCCGGCGAAGCCTCGAAAAGCTATGCTGTGTTCGAGCAGGTCTGCGAGGCGATCATCGCGGCGCGGATGGAGCGCAGCGATCTGGTGATTGCGCTCGGCGGTGGCGTCATCGGCGATCTTGCCGGCTTCGCCGCGGCGGTAGTGCGGCGCGGGCTCGATTACGTGCAGGTTCCGACCACGCTGTTGGCGCAGGTCGATTCTTCGGTCGGCGGCAAGACGGCGATCGATTCCGCCCACGGCAAGAATCTGATCGGCGCCTTCCACCAGCCGATCCTGGTCGTGGCCGACACCGCGCTCCTCGATACCTTGCCGGAGCGGGAATTCCGCGCCGGTTACGCGGAAGTCGCCAAATACGGCCTGCTTGGCGACGCTGGTTTTTTCGCCTGGCTCGAGGCCAATTGGCGCGGCATCTTCTCCGGCTCCGGCGCTTGCGGAAGTTCCGCGCGCGAGCATGCCGTCGCGCTGTGCTGCCGCGCCAAGGCCGCGATCGTCGCCCGCGACGAGCGCGAGACCGGCGATCGGGCGCTGCTCAATCTCGGTCATACCTTCGGCCACGCGCTGGAAGCGGCCTGCGGCTTTTCCGACCGGCTGCTGCATGGCGAGGCGATCGCCATTGGCATGGCGCTCGCCTTTGAATTTTCGGCACGGCGCCAAGGCCTGGTGTCGAAGGCCGAAGCCGCGCGCGCCACCCGGCATTTGGCCGAAGTCGGCCTGCCGACCCGGATTCGCGACATTCCGGGCGAGCTACCGTCCGTTGACCAATTGATGGAATTGATCGGGCAGGACAAGAAAGTGAAGCGCGGGATGCTTACATTTATCCTCGTGCGCGCCATTGGCTCCGCTTTTGTCGAGGCCGGTGTCGATGCGCGTGAGGTCCGCACCTTTCTCAGCGAGAAGCTCGCCGAAGGATGACTCTTTTAGACTGGCTCACGGTCACGGCGGTCGCGATCTGCCTCGTCGTGTCGGCCTTTTATTCGGCCAGCGAGACGGCGCTAACCGCCTCCTCGCGCGCCGCCATGAATCGGCTGGAAAAACAGGGCAATCACGACGCCAGCATCGTCAATCGGCTGATGGCGACGCGCGAGCGGCTGCTTGGCGCGATTTTGTTCGCCAACAATTTCACCAATATCGCCGCCTCGACCCTGGCCACCGGCTTGATGCTCGCCTTCTTCGGCAAGACCGGTGAGATTTACGCGACTTTCGTCATGACCATTCTGATTTTCGTCGTGGCCGAGGTGCTGCCGAAAACCGTCGCCTTCAATGCACCGGATCGCATGGCGTTGTTGGTGGCACAGCCGGTCGCGAACACGGTGCGTTTGTTTGCGCCGCTGCTGCGGGCCGTCGAATGGCTGGTGCGAATCATCCTGCGCGGGCTTGGCATGCCGATCGGCAGCATTCAGTCGATCCTGTCGCCGCGCGAAGAGCTGCGCGGCACGGTCGACCTGATGCACCGCGCCGGCGTGGTGGAAAAGCTCGACCGCGACATGATGGGCGGGCTCCTCGATCTGCGCGAGCTCACGGTGTCGGACGTGATGGTCCATCGCACCAAAATGGTCATGCTCGATGCCGACGAGCCGCCGCGCGAGATCGTCGAGGCGGTGCTGTCGACCGGCGTCACCCGCCTGCCGCTGTGGCGGGGTTCGCCGGATAACGTGATCGGCGTGCTGCACGCCAAGGAATTCTTGCGGGCGCTGCACGCCGCCAAGGGCGATCCGGAAAAGATCGACATCCCGGCCTTGCTCAAGCCGGCCTGGTTCGTGCCCGACACCACGCCGCTCTACGAGCAGCTCAAGGCGTTTCGCAATCGCAAGACGCCGTTCGCGCTCGTCGTCGACGAATATGGCGAGCTCGAAGGGCTGGTGACGCTGGAGGACATCGTCGAAGAAATTGTCGGCGACATCAGCGACGAGCATGACGTCGCGGTGCCCGGCGTGCGGGCGCTGCCGGACGGTTCCGTCAATGTCGACGGCGCGGTGCCGGTGCGCGACCTCAACCGGGCGATGGATTGGAACATCCCCGACCACGAAGCGACCACCATCGCCGGCGTGGTCATCCACGAAGCGCGCTCGATCCCGGAGCCGGGGCAGAGCTTCACCTTCCACGGCTTCCGTTTCCAGGTTCTGCGCAAGAACCGCAACCGCATCACCGCGCTGCGCGTCGCGCCGCTGGCGCGCAAAGTAACGGCCAAAGCGGGTTGAAAGGGCTAGTATGACAAACGTTCCGATCGATCCCGGCGTTCGTATCGGTCACGTGCATCTCAAGGTCGCCGATCTCGATCGCGCGCTTAATTTCTATTGCGGCGTGCTCGGCTTCGAGCCGACGCAGCGGGTGCGCGGCGCGGCGTTCATTTCCGCCGGCGGCTATCATCACCACATCGGTCTCAACACCTGGGAGAGCGCAGGCGGCTCGCCGCCGCCGCTGGGCAGCACCGGCCTCTACCACGTCGCCATTCTTTATCCGACCCGCGCGCAGCTCGCCGGTGCGCTGCGCCGGCTCATCGAAGCCAAGATTCCGCTGGAAGGCGCTTCCGACCATGGGGTGAGCGAGGCGCTTTATCTGCGCGATCCCGACGACAATGGCGTCGAGCTTTATTGGGACCGGCCCAAGGAGCAATGGCCACGCGACGCCGCCGGCGAGCTTGCAATGTTCACCCACCGGCTCGATCTGGCGGGGCTGCTCAAGGAAGGCGACGCGGCGCAAGGCCCGCAACCGGCCGATAGGCTAATGGAGTAGATTTGACATTCGCCCGCCCAGCCGCGCCTGAGTATGACCGGCGAACCTAATGCTTGCCTGGGAAGCCGCCGAGGCCATTGAACGTCATGTACAACGAATAGGCGCTCACCGCGATGGCGATCGCCATTTCCAATACAAGAAAGGCGACGCCGTATTTGTACCAGGGCTCGTGGACAGCGGGCATCTCAACGGGGCTCATCATGCAGCTCCTCGCTCCATGTTTGTCGACAAAGGCTGATCGCGCTCAGGCCCGTTGGCCGGCCAAGCCACTTTCGAACAGCCCATGCTCTTCGGGATGCCGCTCGTAGCGAGCCGCCCAGAAGTAGAACAGCACGAACGGCACGAACATGTAGAGCGCGACGTAAAGGTATCCCATGTGAATGTTCGCCGAGGAGGCGAAGATCAGCGGATAGACGATGCCGCCCGCGGTCGACACCCCGCCGATAAAACCGGCGGCAATCCCGGGACGATCGGGAAACAGCAGCGGCACGAGCGCGAAGGTGCCGCCGGTGCCGAACGACAGGAAGATGCCGAAGGCCACCAGCACCGCCACCGACCAGGGCAGCGAACCGGAAAGCCCGGCCACCGTCAGCCCGGCCATCGCCAGCGTGATCAGGATCAGCGCGATGCCGAGCCAGTGCAAGCGCGGTGCATAAGGCAGTTCCTTGGCGATGAAGGGCAACGGCGTCCAGCCCTTGCGCTGGAACAAGTCCGACATGAATCCGGCAAACGGCCGAAACAGCGAGGCGTTGAAGGATTCCACCGCGGCGAAAGTGCCCGCGGCAATCTGCAGGCCGGCTACGCCGGAGAAGCCGAGCCCCAGAATGGCGTCGTGGAAGCCGCGCGTGAAATAGCCCGGCAGCCAGGCATTCATCGCGATTTCAAGGCCGAACGACATCGCATAGGCGAACATCAGTGCTATCGCGATGAAGCGGGTCCAGACGAAGATCGTGCCGCGCAAGTCGCTGCCGCGGCGCGCGGCGCTGCGCCGTTCCACCGTCTTGGCGGCGCTGCCCCGGACCAGATACCAGGCCGCAATGAAGAGCGCGATTACGCCGAGCCAAAGGAACGCGCTGTGGTAATCGGTGCCGAAGATGCGGGGCAGAAGCAATGCGCCGACGCCGGCTCCGACGTTTCCGGTGCCGGCATAAAGTCCCTCGGCGGTGCCGATCTCGTGCGAGTCGAACCATTGCGCGACGTGCTGGATGCCGACCACGAATGAGACCCCGGCGATGGCGACCACGACTCTTTCGGCGAACAGCAATTCGTAGCTCGTCGTGTAAGCCGAGGCGATCGATACCGCGCCGCAGCCGGCAAGAATGCAGGCGAAAGTGCGCGGCGCGCCGAACCGATCCGATGCCCAGCCGGCAATGATGCGGCCAAGCGGCGCCATCCAGATGGCGGAACTCGCGAGCAGACCGAGATCCTTGATGCTGAGATTATATTTGGCCGCGATGCTTGGGCTGAACGCAGCCGTCGAGAACCACATCAGGAAGCACCAAAAAAATCCCACCGTCGCTATGATCAGCTGCTCCACCTTGTTGGAAGACATTCGTTCCGCTCCTCTGGACTGGACGCGCCAAATCGTTCGCCGCGGGCGATTCGCAGTCAGGGGAGCAAAGCCTGTGCCAAGGCGTGTGTGGGACCGTCGGGCAAAAGCGCGCGTCTCCCGCCCAATTTTTCTCAAACGCTTCCAGATGAGCAACCCTGCCGGCCTATCGGATGCACACGCTTTGCGCATTCTGCTGCAGCACGAAGCGCTGACTGACGATTACCTGCGAGGCAGAACGGCGAGAATTTGGGCTCCTCCAACCTGAGAACAAGAAACACCCGCGGCAACAAAATCGGGCTCTCTTTTCGGAGCCTCGCAGTTTGTTTTTTCCTGCCTAGAATTTCTGCACAATGTCGCTTCCATCTGCATGTCAAATTGTCACGATGATGCGTTCATTCATCAACTTGCCATTGTACTGCGGGTGGTTATGGCGCCGCCGCAACTGGCATGAACCTTGTATTGAAAGGTCTTAGATGTGCGCCGTGCCGCGCGTCGCGGGTCGATTGTTTGGTCGATACGACGGCCGCGGCGCCCGAATCGAGCACAATCGACAGGTTAGGGAACGCAGATGACGCCGGACCAGGTGAAGGCAGTTCAGAACAGCTTCACGAAAGTCGCGCCCATCTCGGAACAGGCCGCCGCTCTCTTCTATGGCCGTCTGTTCGAACTCGCGCCCGCGGTCAAGCCCCTGTTCCGCGGCGACATGACGGAGCAAGGACGAAAACTGATGGCCACCCTTGCGGTCGTGGTCAATGGGCTGAGCGATCTCCCCGCGGTTTTACCCGCCGCCAGCGCGCTGGCGAAAAATCACGTGGCCTACGGCGTAAAACCGGCGGACTATGAAACCGTGGGCGAGGCGCTGCTGTGGACGCTCGAACGGGGCCTCGGCGAGCAATGGAGCCCGGACCTGTCGGCGGCCTGGAGCGCGGCCTATCGGACCCTTTCCGAATTCATGATCGGCGAAGCCTACGGCCACAGTGCCGCAGCCGAATAAAGCTATGGGCGGCCCGCTCGCCGCCGTGCGCACCACTTGCCCCTATTGCGGCGTCGGCTGCGGCCTCTTGGCGACACCTGACGGCGCCGGCGGCGCCAGCATCTCGGGCGATCCCGCGCACCCTGCGAATTTCGGGCAGCTGTGCGCGAAAGGCTCCGCGCTTGGGGAGACGCTCGCGCTCGACCAACGGCTGTTGCACCCGATGATGCGGCGCCCCGATGGGTTGCTCGCGCGCGTGAGCTGGGAGGAAGCGCTCGACGACGTCGCGAAGCGGCTGCAGGCGATCGTCGATCGCGACGGACCGGATGCGGTCGCGTTCTACCTCTCGGGTCAATTGCTCACGGAAGATTATTACGTCGCCAACAAGCTGATGAAGGGCTTCATCGGCTCGGCCAACGTCGACACTAATTCGCGATTATGCATGGCCTCCACGGTGGCCGGCCACAAACGCGCCTTCGGCGCCGATACCGTCCCCGGCATCTATCGCGACATCGATGAAGCCGACCTGATTGTGCTGGTCGGCTCCAACGCGGCGTGGTGTCACCCCGTGCTCTACCAGCGCATGATCGCGGCCAAACAGAAGCGCGGCACTCGGCTCATCGTCATCGATCCGCGGCGCACCGCGACGGCGAAAGATGCGGATCTATTTCTACCGATCGCTCCGGGCACGGACAGCGCGTTGTTCTGCGGTCTGTTGGTCACGCTCGCCGACTCGCAGGCACTCGATCGCTCCTTTATCGATCGTCACACGACAGGCTTGGCGGAGGCGCTACGACGGGCCCGCGACATCGCGCCGGACGTCACGGCGACCGCGCGGGCTACCGCTCTCGATGAGGCGGCTATCGAGCGTTTCTTTGATCTCTTCCGCAGCACCGATCGCGTCGTCACGTGCTTCTCGCAAGGCGTCAATCAATCGGCGCAAGGCACCGATAAAGTCAACGCCGTCATCAACGTTCACCTCGCCACCGGCCGCATCGGCCGGCCCGGCAGCACACCGTTCTCGCTCACCGGCCAACCCAATGCCATGGGCGGCCGCGAGGTCGGCGGACTTGCCAACCAGCTCGCCGCCCATATGGGATTCTCGCCTGCCGAAATAGACCGCGTGCGCCGCTTTTGGCGGGCGCCGCGCATCGCCGCGCGCGAGGGTCTCAAAGCCGTCGACATGTTCGCGGCGATTGAGCGCGGCGCGATCAAAGCATTATGGGTCATGGCGACCAATCCGACAGTGTCGTTGCCGCGCGCCGGTGCGATGCGAGCGGCGCTGAACAAGCTCGAACTGTTCGTCGTCTCCGAAAACGTCCTTAGCAACGATACCGTCGCGGCCGGCGCTCAGGTCCTGTTGCCGGCCACTGCGTGGGGCGAGAAAGACGGCACGGTCACCAATTCGGAACGGCGCATCTCCCGGCAGCGCGCCTTTCTGCCTGCGCCGGGCGAAACGCGGCCTGATTGGTGGATCGTCAGCGAGGTGGCACGGCGCCTCGGCTTTGGCGGCGCATTCAACTACCGCGGTCCGGCCGATATTTTTCGTGAACATGCCGCATTGTCCGCGTTCGAGAATGAGGGCCGCCGTGACTTCGACATCGGGGCGTTGGCAACGCTCTCCGACGCCGCCTACGAACGATTTGATCCGGTGATGTGGCCGGTCCGCGCCGGCGCCACGCCAGGCGAGCGGCGGTTCTTCGGCGCAGGAGAATTCTTCACGCCCGATGGCCGCGCCCGCTTCGTGCCGCCGGAACCGCCGCGTCTGTATGCCCCGACAAGCGATGCCTTTCCGTTGCGGCTCAATACCGGGCGGGTTCGCGATCAATGGCATACCATGACCCGCACCGGGCTTAGTCCGCGGCTCTGCGCGCATTCACCGCAGCCGTTCATCGAGATCCATCCGGATGACGCCAAGGCGGCAGGGCTCGGCGACGGCGGTCTCGCCAAAGTCACGACGCAACATGGCAGCGCGACGTTTGAGGTTTTCCATCACGCCGGACAGCAGCGCGGCTCGATCTTCGCTCCGATCCACTGGAGCGATGCCACCGCCGCGCAGGCGCGCGTCGGCGATCTCGTGGCGGCGGCGACGGATCCGATCTCCGGCCAGCCCGAGCTGAAGGCCACGCCCGCGCGCGTCGAGCCCGCCAAGTTCGCCTATCGCGGTTTTGCGCTGACGCGCCGACATGTGGCGCTGCCGGAAGGCACCTGGTTTGCCCGGTTGGCGGTTGCCGGCGGCACCGGCGTTCTGTTTGCAACAAACGAGCCGCCGGCGGTGTGGCAGGATGTTGCCGACCGGCTGTCAGCCGAAGACGCGGGGCTCGCCGCCTATAGCGACCGGTCGCGCGGCGTGGCGCGCTTCGGCCTGTTCCGCTGCGGCCGCTTCGACGGCTGTCTCTTCGTCGGGCCGGCACAGCGGCCGCCGCGATGGGACCTAATGCGTACGTTGTTCGAGTCCGGCGCGGACGCGGCACTGGGGCGGCGCATGGTGTTTGCCGGACGTGCGGCAGATACCATGGCCGAAGCCGGGCCGTTGATCTGCGCCTGCTTTGGCGTGCGGCTTGCGGCGATCATCGATGCTATTGCCGCCGGCAGCGGCGCAAGCGTCGCCGATATCGGCCGCGCGCTGCGCGCCGGCACCAATTGCGGCTCCTGCTTGCCCGAATTGCGCGACATCGTCGAGCGGGTCGCGCAAAGCGTTTGAGCGGCGCAGCCCTAGCTCTCTCCCGGCGCCTGGGCGTGGATGGCGAGCGCGTGGACGCGGGACTTGAGCTCGTTCGCCAGCGCCGCATTGATCATGCGGTGGCGTTCGAGCCGGCTCTTCCCCCGGAAGGCTTCCGACACGATATAGAGCCGGTAATGGCTCTCGCCGCCGGGCCGGTGTCCGGCATGTCCTTCGTGCAAATGCGATTCGTCTTCGACGTGCAGGCTCTCGGGTGCGAAAGCCGCCAGCAGTTTTGTCGTAATGATGTCCTGCATTCCCATGGGGCTCGATTAGCGACAACGCGGCATTAAGGTCAACGTCCACGAGGACCGGTTTTGATTCTGTCAAGTCTTGAAGCTGTCAGCGACGTGCCCGCATAATCGCAACAATGAACACCAACTCTCCGCTATTCGATCGGATCCGGGTCAAGCCCGATCAAGACCGCCGCCCGCGGCCGGATTTGCCAGGCTGTCAATGGCCGAGCTGCAAGGCGCCGGGAACGCACCGCGCGCCGAAGGGCCGGTTGCGCGCATCCGAATATTGGCAGTTCTGTCTCGAACATGTGCGCGAATACAATAATTCGTACAATTTCTTCGCCGGCATGAGCGACGACGCGGTTGCGCAATACCAAAAGGATGCCATCACTGGGCACCGCCCAACCTGGAAAATGGGCTCGATCGGCGGCAAGCGCGCCGCAAAACGCGGCCGGAAGGAATTCCGCGGCTTTGAAGGTCCTACCGACGATCCGTTCTCGCTGTTCGGCGAAGCCGGCGCCCGGGGCGCCGGCCATGCGCGGGCCGCGTCCGAGGGCCGCAAGATATTCAATGCCCAGCGCCGCGCCCTCGACGCCCTTGGCCTTGAAGCGGACGCCAAGCGCGCCGATATCAAGAGCAGGTTCAAGACGTTGGTGAAGCGGCACCACCCCGATGCCAATGGTGGCGATCGCGGGTCAGAAGCGCGCCTGCGGGAGATCATCCAAGCCTACAACTACCTGAAGACAGCGGGGTTTTGCTGAGCCTGTGGGTAGTTTCCCCAGCCTCGCGCCGGGCTTTTATAGGCTTGGGCCTTTCTGCTAGATGTACCGCAGTATCCGACCGTTCTCCCTCCCTATCCTCCCCCGCCCAGCGGGGAGGGTAGGGAGGGGGCCGCGCCTCGGATTTTACCGAGGGCACGGAGGAGCAATGAGCCTCGCAACTGACAGTGAAGCCGGCTTGCCGGATATGAAGGTTTCGATCCGACAGGTGTTCGGCATCGACAGCGATTTGGAAGTGCCGGCCTATTCCGAGCCGGACGAGCATGTGCCCGAAATCGATGCCGATTATCGCTTCGACAAGCCGACCACGCTCGCTATTCTTGCCGGCTTCGCCAGGAACCGCCGCGTCATCGTCACCGGCTATCACGGCACCGGCAAGTCGACTCATATCGAGCAGGTGGCGGCGCGGCTCAATTGGCCCTGCGTACGCGTCAATCTCGACAGCCATATCAGCCGCGTCGATCTGATCGGCAAGGACGCCATCGTGATCCGCGACGGCATGCAGGTCACCGAATTCCGCGACGGCATTCTGCCGTGGGCGCTGCAGCACAACATCGCGATCTGTTTCGACGAATACGACGCCGGGCGGCCCGACGTCATGTTCGTGATCCAGCGGGTTCTGGAATCGTCCGGCCGGCTGACGCTCCTTGACCAGAACAAGGTCATCAAGCCGCATCCGGCGTTTCGTCTGTTCGCGACCGCCAACACCGTGGGCTTGGGCGACACCTCGGGCCTCTATCACGGTACCCAGCAGATCAACCAGGGCCAGATGGACCGCTGGTCGATCGTCACTACGCTCAATTATCTGCCGCACGACAACGAGGTCGATATCGTGCTGGCCAAGGCCAGGCATTATCGCACGGCGGAAGGCCGCGACATCGTCTCCAAGATGGTGCGCGTCGCCGACCTTACCCGCAACGCCTTCATGAACGGCGACATCTCGACGGTGATGAGCCCGCGCACGGTGATTACCTGGGCCGAGAATTCCGAGATCTTCGGCGACATCGGCTTCGCCTTCAGGCTGACCTTCGTCAACAAATGCGATGAACTGGAGCGGCCGCTGGTGGCGGAGTTCTATCAGCGCTGCTTCGGCCAGGAACTGCCGGAGTCCGCGGTCAATGTGGCGCTGAGCTGACGCCGTCCGCGCCAAAGGCGCCGCAATGAACTCGAACATCAAGCCGAAGAGCACCGCAAAAGAAGCGCCGACCGAGCCGTTCAAGCGCGCGGTCAGCGTCTGCCTCAAGGCGATTTCCGGCAAAGGCGATCTCGAAGTCAGTTTCGCGTCCGAGCGTCCCGGCCTCGCCGGCGGCAAAGTGCGGCTGCCGGAGCCGCCGCGCCGGCTCAACGAGCGCGAGGCGGCGATCGTGCGCGGCCATGCCGATTCCATCGCCCTCCGTCTCGCCTGCCACGATCCGACCGTGCATCGCAAGCTTGCGCCCGGCGGCCAGCAGGCGCGCGCGGTGTTCGAGGCCGTCGAGCAGGCGAGAGTCGAGGCGATCGGCTCGCGCCGTATGGGCGGCGTCGCCAAGAATCTTGCCGCCATGCTCGACGACAAGTTTCATCGCGGCAAATTCGATGACATCACCGACCGCGCCGATGCGCCGATCGAAGACGCGCTCGCCATGTTGGTGCGCGAGCGGCTGACCGGCGAGCCGCCGCCGGCCGCCGCACGCAAGCTCGTCGATCTGTGGCGGCCGCTGATCGAGGAACGCGCCGGCCGCGATCTCGATCGCCTCGAGCGCGTGGTCAACGATCAGCGCCGTTTCGGCGACGTCGTGCACGATCTGCTCGACTGCCTCGACATGGGCGAGGACCGTTCCAGCGACTCCGACGAGGAGGAGGGCGAGGAGGGCGAGGAGCAGAACCAGAAGGACGAGACCGGCCAGGACGGCGAGGCGTCCGATACCGCCGAAAGCGATCAGATGAGCGCCGAGGCCGAGGCGTCGGCCGACGAATTGCCTGACAGCGCCTCGGAAGCGGTCGATGCGCCCGCCGCCGAAATGGCCGACGACGCCGAGATGGGCGATTCGGAAACGGCCGCCGAGCCATGGCGGCCGCGAAACCAGCGCAACGAGCCGCGCGGCCCGGATTATCGGCCCTTCACCACCAGATTCGACGAGATGGTTGGCGCGGAAGAGCTATGCGAGCCGGAAGAGCTCGACCGGCTGCGCGGCTATCTCGACAAGCAACTGTCGCATTTGCAGGGCGTCGTCGCGCGGCTCGCCAACCGCTTGCAGCGGCTCCTTTTGGCGCAGCAGAATCGCGCCTGGGAATTCGATCTGGAGGAAGGCCTGCTCGATCCGGCGCGGCTGTCGCGGGTCATCGTCGATCCGATGCATCCGTTGTCGTTCAAGCGCGAGAAGGATACCGACTTCCGCGATACCGTGGTGACGCTGCTGCTCGATAATTCCGGCTCGATGCGCGGCCGGCCGATCACGGTCGCGGCGACCTGCGCCGACATTCTGGCGCGCACGTTGGAGCGTTGCGGTGTCAAGGTGGAGATTTTGGGGTTCACCACGCGGGCCTGGAAGGGCGGCCAGTCGCGCGAGACCTGGCTCGCCGCGGGCAAGCCGCCGAATCCGGGACGGCTCAACGATCTGCGCCACATCGTCTACAAGGCCGCCGACGCGCCGTGGCGCCGCGCGCGCAAGAACCTCGGGCTGATGATGCGCGAGGGCCTGCTCAAGGAGAACATCGACGGCGAGGCGCTCGATTGGGCGCATAAGCGGCTCCTTGCGCGGCCGGAGACGCGGAAGATCCTGATGATGATTTCCGACGGCGCGCCGGTCGACGACTCGACGCTGTCGGTCAATCCCGGCAATTACCTCGAACGGCATTTGCGCTGGGTCATTGAAGACATCGAGACCCGTTCGCCGGTCGAGTTGATCGCCATCGGCATCGGCCACGACGTGACGCGCTATTACCGGCGCGCGGTGACCATCGTCGACGCCGAGGAGCTCGGCGGCGTGATGACCGAGAAGCTTGCCGAGCTGTTCGAAGAAACCCCGACTGAGCAACCGGTGCGGCCGGCCCGCGCGCCGCGCCGGCTACATGCATAAGGCGCGAGGTCGGAGTTCCTGAAAATCTCGCTTTTTGTTTGCAACGACGCGCGCCGCATTCAAAGAAGCGCGCAGAGAAGGATGGGGAGAACGACATGACGGAACGCCGAAATTGGTTCAAGCTTGCCGCAATTGGCCTGCTGACATTGGCTGGCACATCGCTGGCGCACGCTCAGGCCGCGAACTACCCGGACAAGACGGTGACGATCATCTCGGATGCCGGCGCCGGCGCCAGCCCGGATGTCGCGATGCGCATCGTTGCCGCCAAGCTCAGCACGATCTGGGGACAGCAGGCCGTGGTGGTCAATCACCCCGGCGCCAATGGCAGCATCGCCGCCCGCGCCGCGAGTGAAGCCGCGCCCGATGGCTACACGCTGTACTCGCCGGCGTTGTCGACATTCTTGGCGCGGCCGACGGTGGCGCCCAATCTGCCGGTCATGCTGCCGCGCGATTTCCTGCCGATCGGCTTCATCGCCGAGCAACCGATGTTCATTTCCGTCGATCCAAAGAGCGGCATCACCACGCTGCCGCAGTTCATCGATCGCGCCAAGAAGGCGCCGGGAACGCTTTCGATTGCGGTCTCCGGCATCGGCCGCATGACGCATCTGACGGGTTTGCTGTTGCAGCAAAAAGCGGGCATCAAGCTCATCCCTGTGCCGTATAACGGGGGTCCCTCGGCCGCCTTGAGCGACGTCGCCTCCGGGCGCGTCAACATGATCATCGAGGGCTATCCGGGCATCATCGGCGCGGTCAATGCGGGGCAGGTGAAACTCGTCGCGGTCGCCTCGCCGCAGCGGCTGCCGGAATTTCCCAATCTGCCGACGGTAGCGGAAACGATTCCGGGATTTGCCGCGGCGGGCTGGCTCATCGTGGCGGCGCCGGTCGGCACGCCCAGGTCGATCGTCGACAAAGTGAGCAAGGACCTTACCACGGCGCTCAACGATCCCGACGTTAAGAAGAAGCTCCTCGCCACCGGCAGCTACGCCCACGCCATGACGCCGGAGCAAACGCTGGCCTTTGTCGACCAGCAGCAGGCCACTTGGCTGCCGGTGCTCAAAACCATTCCGACACGATAAGCGGTCGCATTGCGCCGCGGCGGCTGCGACAAGCGAGGGCATGGCGGTGCCGGACACCTTGGGATTTCGCAAACGTATCGGCATCGTGGTGCCCTCGACCAACACCACGGTGCAGCCGGAATGCGAAGCGTTGCGGCCCCGCGGCGTCACCAATCATACCGCGCGGTCGACGATCAAGGAGCGGCCGCTCAACACCGAGCAGGCCTTCCTCGAGCACATGGCCGACATGCGCGAAGGCATCGCGACCGCGATCGATCAGATCATGACCGCGGGCTTGGATCATCTCATCGTCGGCATTTCACTCGAGACGTTCTGGGGTGGCGTCGCGGCGGCGGCCAAGCTGCAGGACGAGCTGACGCAGCGTGCCGGCGTCGGCATATCGATGGGTTCGACCGGAGCGGTCGCGGCGTTGAATGCCTTTGGCGCCAAAAAGATCGCCGTGCTCACCCCACATCAGCCGCGCGGCGACGACATGGTGCGGCTTTATCTGAGCGAGGCGGGTTTCGACATCGTCCGACTTAAGGGATTGAAATGCGCCACCCCGCGCGCCATTGCGCAGGTGCCCGCGACGGATATCCGCAATGCGATCAAAGATCTCGACGGTCCCGACGTCGACGCGCTGCTTCAGGTCGGCACCGCGCTGCCGACGGTCGCGATCGCGGCGGAAGCCGAGCGCTGGCTTGGCAAGCCGGTGCTGGCGATCAATGCGGTGACCTATTGGGACGCGTTGCGCCGCTGCGGCATCGAAGACCGCGTCGCCGGCTGCGGCCGCATTCTCGAGGAATTTTAGCCGGTCGAGCTATGCCGCTGCGGCGGCGCGCTTCTTGACGATTTGGCGCTTGAGCTCGAGCACGCGCGGCGACAATTCGGCATCTTTGGCCTTGAGCAGGAACGCATCGAAGCCGCCACGATGATCGACGCTCTTGAGCGCATTGGCCGAGATCCGCAAGCGAACCGAACGGCCGAGCGCGTCCGACATCAAAGTGACATTGAGCAGGTTGGGCAGAAACCGCCGCTTGGTCTTGCGGTTGGAATGGCTCACCCGGTGCCCGATCTGGCGCGTCTTGCCGGTGAGTTCGCAACGCCATGCCATGATGCAATATCCTTGAAACCCGAATACCTCGTTCCCGCGGCCGCCTGAGACGATTTTGGGAGATGGCGCGGAGCTATAAGCGGGGCTGTCCCGAGCGTCAAGCGGGCGCGAATGGTAGGTCTAACGCGGACAGAATTGGGTATTTGCCGGAAGCGGCATGGAACCACAGAAACGACGCATTCGCAGACAAAACAATGGTCTCCAGCCGGGGAATTCGAGGGAAGCCCTTGCCCGTCTTTGTCACAGCGCCGTCAATTGCCTGCCGTAAAAGCCGCGCCGCATCCGCGGCGTTTTTCATCTTGGCGCTATTCGCCGTCGTGACGGCCGATGCCGGCCATCGCGCCGCCGCCCAGGGCCGCCTCGAGGCCCAATATGCGGTCAGCATCGCCGGTATTCCGATCGGCCGCGGCAGCTGGATCATTGACATCGCCACCGATCAATATACCGCCGCGGCAAGCGGCACGACGACTGGGCTCATTAAGTTCTTCACCGGCGCCCACGGCACCGGCGCCGCACACGGCACGCTCGCCGGCGGCCAGCCGATACCGACGAGCTATGGTGCGACCATCAACTACGATCACAAGGTCGACGACGTGCGCATGGCACTCGCCGGCGGCAATGTGACGAGTTACGCGGCCGAGCCGCCATTGCCTCCCGCTCCGGACCGCGTCCCGGTGACGGATGCGGATCGCCGCGGCGTATTCGATCCGATGACGTCGATGCTCAACCGCGTCGCCGGCGCCGGCGATCCGGTGTCTCCGCAAGCCTGCAACCGCAAGGTTCCGGTGTTCGACGGCCGCGTGCGTTATGATCTGCGCAGCGAATATCGGCGCATGGAGACCGTCAAAGCGGATCGCGGCTATGCTGGTCCGGCGGTGGTCTGCGCCGTCTTTTTCACGCCGATCTCCGGATACGTGCCGGATCGGCCGGCAATCAAATATCTCGTGACGTTGCGCGACGCCGAAGTTTGGCTGGCGCCGATCGCCGGCACCCGCGTGCTGGTGCCGTTCCGCTTCTCGATGCCGACGCCGCTCGGCACGGGCCTGTTGCAGGCGACCGAATTCGTCTCGGTCGCACAGCCGTCCCCCCGTACCGCGGCGAAGACGGAATGATCGCTGCCGGTGCGAGCCGGCCTTCTTGCGGCGGCTGCTGCGTCCCCGTTATTCACAGGATGATGTCCCTTGACTCGGCGTGGAATTGTGATTGTTGCATCCGTTAATGGTGTTGGCTTCGGCGCGACCCCTCGAAAACGCGGATTCCACCCGATGTGGTATTCACTGCCGACCGCCGCGCCATATATCGCAGTGAACGAATCCATACAGGCTGCGAGTTGCCGATTCGGCCGCGATTCGTTCCAGACTCGTTCCACACGTTAAGCACAGGACTTTCCCGCGTTACATTGTGGTACAGAAGACAATCCCCACCTGCTTCCCGCGCCAGCGGGAGCGTCAGGGCAGGGGCGTCAATGCCGGGCTTTTGATGCCGATTTCGTTCTCGCCTCCAGCCGACCGTGATTTGCGTGCCCGTGGCGCCGGCGTTACCGCCGTGCTGGGCCCGACCAATACCGGCAAGACGCATCTCGCCATCGAGCGGATGCTGGCGCATTCGTCCGGCCTGATCGGCCTGCCGCTGCGGTTATTGGCGCGCGAGGTCTATAACCGCGCGGTGGAACGGGTCGGCGCCGAGGCGGTGGCGCTGATTACCGGCGAAGAGAAAATCAAGCCGCCGAATCCGCGCTTCTGGGTCGCCACCGTCGAAGCGATGCCGCGCGATCTCGACGTTGCGTTCCTCGCCATCGACGAGATCCAGCTCGCCGCCGATTTCGAACGCGGTCACGTCTTCACCGACCGCATGCTCAACCGGCGCGGCCGCGAAGAAACGCTGGTGCTCGGCGCCGCCACCATGAAGCCGATCGTGGAGCGGCTGTTGCCCGGCGCCAGCATCGTCAGCCGGCCGCGGCTGTCGCAGCTCACGTTCTCCGGCGAGAAGAAACTCACGCGGCTGCCGCGCCGCTCCGCCATTGTCGCGTTTTCGGCCGAAGAGGTTTACGCCATCGCGGAATTGATCCGCCGCCAGCGCGGCGGCGCCGCGGTGGTGCTCGGCGCGCTGTCGCCGCGCACGCGCAATGCTCAGGTCGAGCTCTATCAGTCCGGGCAGGTCGACTATCTGGTGGCGACCGACGCCATCGGCATGGGACTCAATCTCGACGTCGATCACATCGCCTTTGCCTCCGACCGTAAGTTCGACGGCTACCAATTTCGCAAGCTCAGTCCCTCCGAGCTCGCCCAGATCGCCGGCCGTGCCGGCCGCGCCACCCGCGACGGCACCTTCGGCACCAGCGGCCGCTGCCCGCCGTTCGAGACCGAACTGGTCCAGGCGCTCGAATCGCACACCTTCGAGCCGGTGAAATTGGTGCAATGGCGCAACTCCGATCTCGATTTCTCGTCGGTCGGCGCCTTGCAAGCCACTCTCGCGACGCCGCCGACCGAAGCCGCACTGGCGCGCGCACCGGTGGCCGAAGATATTCTGGTGCTCGATCATGCCGCGCGCGACGACAGCGTGCGCGCGCTGACCAGAACATCCGCCGACGTCGAGCGGCTCTGGGACGTCTGCCAGCTTCCCGATTACCGCAAGATTGCGCCCGCCAATCACGCCGAGCTGGTGGTGACGGTTTACGGCTTTCTGCAGCGCGACGGTGCGATCGAGACCGATTGGTTCGCGCAGCAAGTGGCGTTAGCGGATCGCACCGACGGCGATATTGATACGCTGTCCAACCGCATCGCCCATATCCGCACCTGGACCTTTGCCGCCAACCGGCCGAATTGGCTCGCCGATCCCGAGCACTGGCAAGGCGTCACGCGCGCCGTCGAGGATCGGCTCTCGGACGCTTTGCATGAGCGGCTCACCGAACGTTTCGTCGATCGCCGCACCAGCGTCTTGATGCGGCGGCTGCGCGAGAACGCGACCTTCGAGCCCGAGTTCAACAAGACCGGCGAGGTCGCGGTCGAAGGCCACGTCATCGGCCGGCTCGACGGATTTGTCTTCGTGCCCGACGCCTCATCGGGAGGCTCCGAGGCGAAAGCCTTGCAAAACGCCGCGCAAAAGGCGCTCGCCGGCGAGATCGCAGCGCGGGCGGCGCGGCTTGCCGCGGCGCCGGACTCTCAATTCGTGCTGGCGATCGACGGCGCCTTGCGCTGGACTGGCGCCGCGGTCGGTAAGCTGCAGGCCGGCGATGAGATCATGCATCCGCGCGTGCGCCTCATCGCCGACGAACATCTGACCGGCGCGCCGCGCGACGCCGTCGAAGCGCGGCTCAATGCCTGGCTTAAATCCCATATCGACAAAATGCTCGGGCCGCTGGCGCAACTGGCGGCGGCCGAAGACGTGACCGGAATCGCCCGCGGCGTCGCCTTCCAATTGGTCGAGGCGCTCGGCGTGCTCGATCGCCAACGCGTCGCCGAGGACGTCAAGGGCCTGGAGCAGCCGGCGCGCGCGAGTTTGCGAAAATACGGCGTGCGCTTCGGCGCCTATCACATTTATTTACCGCTGCTGCTCAAGCCGGCGCCGCGCACGCTCGCCGCGCAACTGTGGGCGCTGCGGCACGACGGGCCGCAAAGCAAAGGGCTCGATGATTTATTGCATCTCGCGGGCAGCGGCCGCACCTCGATGCCGGTCAACCGCGAGATCGATCCGGTGCTGTATCGCACGGCCGGATATCGCGTTTGCGGCGAGCGCGCCGTGCGCGTCGACATTTTGGAACGGCTGGCCGATCTGGTCCGGCCCGCGCTGTCGTGGCGCGAAGGCATCAGTCCGAAACCGGCCGGGGCGATCGCCGGCGGCGGCTTCACTATCGTCAGCGGCATGACCTCGCTGATCGGCGCCTCCGGTGAAGACTTTGCCTCGATCCTGCGCTCGCTCGGCTATCGCATGGAACGCCGGCCGAAGCCGCCGGAGCCCGCGGCTCCTGCGGCAGGCGAGCCGGCAACCGAACCATCGCCTTTAGCCCCAATTCAAGAGGCTGTGGTGGCCGGCGCCGCCGAAGCCGCGGAGCCGAGCGGCGAGACTTCCGCCGCCCCAATCGAGATTTCCGCCGTACCAATCGAGGACGTCGAGACGACAGCCGAGACAGTTGTCGCAATCGACGTCGAAAGCCCCGTCGTGGACGCCGAAATCGTCCCGTCACCGATCCAGGAGCTTCCGCCTGAACCGCAACCGAGCGAGGTTGTCGAGTCCGCGCCGGCGGCCGAGGCCGATGCCGGCGTTGTGCAGGCGGAATTGGTAGAGAATACGACCCCCGCCGAACCGGTCATGATCGAAGTCTGGCGGCCGGGACGCAGCGAGGGCGCCAATCGAGCACGCCAGAAACAGCGCGACCGGCGGAGGCCAAGACGCACCGACACTGCACCCCCGCGGCGTGCCGAAGAACCGGTGGCCGCCGCTCCTGCCGGTGAAGCTGCACCCTTGCCATCAATCGAGCAGACCGAACCGGCCGGCGCCGTGGCCCCGAAGCAAGAAGAGCGCCATCCGCGCCACCGCCGCCGGCACGCCGGGGACCATCGCCAGGATCGGCCGCAGCGCGACCGTGATCGGCCGCAACGCGATCGTGACCGGCCGCCAGTCAAGCGCTTCGAACGGCGTGAAAAGGCGCCCGATCCGAATTCGCCGTTCGCCAAGCTCGCTGCCTTGAAGGCGCAGCTTGAGGCGGATGCCAAGGAGCGGCGTTGAGTGCCGGACGGGCTCCAGCGCCAGCGCATCGACCGGTGGTTATGGCATGCCCGGCTGGTACGTACGCGCGGCGCTGCCGCCGCTCTGGCAGGCGCAGGCTTTGTTCGCGTCAATGGCGCGCGCATCGATGCACCCGGCCGCATGGTGCGGACCGGGGACGTCATTACGGTCGCGCTCGACCGCCGGGTGCGGGTTCTTAAGGTGAGGGGCTTTGTCGAGCGTCGGGGTCCCGCCGACAGCGCCGCGACGCTATATGAGGATCTCGGATAAGGCCGTCAGCCTTGCGCCCATCTGACCCATGCGTTAGGAGCAAAGCTGCGAGAAAAGCCCGTTCAGAGTGTGCAAATGACCTATATCGTCAACGATAATTGCATCAAATGTAAATACATGGACTGCGTCGAAGTCTGCCCCGTGGATTGCTTTTACGAGGGCGAGAATATGCTGGTCATTCACCCGGACGAATGCATCGATTGTGGTGTGTGCGAGCCGGAGTGCCCGGTCGAGGCGATCAAGCCCGACACCGAGCCCGGAGTCGAAAAATGGCTTGGGATCAACGCCGAATACGCGAAAACCTGGCCGAATATTACGGCCAAGAAGACCCCGCCGGCGGACGCCAAGGAATGGGAAGGGGTCGCTAATAAATTCGAAGAGCATTTTTCCCCCAGTCCGGGCACTGGGGATTAGGCCGCCTACTGATTGCCTGAATTAACCCTTATTAACGATTGACCCGGCACGCCGGCAATAGGGGCGCATGGCCGCCGCCATAAGGCTTTGATTTTGGCTGAAAATGTGATATACAGCTATCCATAATGAAAAAGACCCCCGAGACGCTGCTCCCCTCGCCGGGAGCATATTTTTTCGGGGGGTTTTCGAGGAACCGTCAATAGAGGCGTGAAATTCCACGCGAGAGCAGTGGCAGAGAAAACTCGTCGTTCGAAGAAGAGTGCGGCCGGCATGAGCCGGAAGGCAACGAAAACCTCCTCCCGCGCGAGCCGGAGGCCCTCACAGTCCACGCGAGCCGCGGCGCGGAGCCGGGTCAGCGTGGCAAAGCCCGCGCCACGGCGCAAGCCGGAGCCGGAAGGAGCAACTTTGGGAATGAATGCGAAGAAGACTACTCAACGACAAGGCTTCAAAACTCAGGAATTCATCGTTTATCCGGCTCATGGCGTAGGCCAGATCGTGGCGATCGAGGAGCAGGAGGTCGCTGGCGCGCGGCTCGAACTGTTCGTCATCAATTTCGTCAAGGACAAGATGACCTTGCGGGTGCCGACCTCGAAGGTGGCGTCCGTCGGCATGCGCAAGCTTGCCGAGACCCCGATGGTGAAACGGGCGCTCGAGACGCTGAAGGGTCGGGCACGGATCAAGCGGACCATGTGGTCGCGGCGTGCGCAGGAATACGAGGCCAAGATCAATTCCGGCGACATTGTCGCGATTGCCGAGGTCGTCCGCGATCTCTACCGGTCGGAGACGCAGCCGGAACAGTCCTATTCGGAGCGGCAGCTTTACGAGGCTGCTCTCGATCGGCTGTCGCGCGAGGTCTCCGTCGTGCAGCGGATCACCGAGACCGAGGCGATCAAAGAAATCGAAGCGGCGCTCGCCAAGGGGCCGCGCCGCGGGCCGAAGCCCGAGACGGACGAGGAAGCCGTCGTCGAGGAAGAGGCGGCGTAAGCCAGCAACAACACTTTCGTCCAAAGGCCCGGCAGAAACGCCGGGCCTTTTTGTTTGCTTGCGCACATTAATGATATTCAAAATGTCTGGCCGGTGCCGGCAAAACACCTATGGTTAGTCATAAATTAAGCTTCATTTGAAAGGAGATAGAGGGCACAGCGCGCGATATCGCGGGGGCGAGGAATGGGGCTAAACAAGGGGTTTACGCGCGGATACGCTGTGCCGATCCTCCTCGCCGGCATGATCGGCTTTCTGATCGGCGGTTGGCACCCAACTGCACTGCGAAGCCAGGATCTCTCGGCGGCCCAGTCGGTTGCGCTGCGGTTTCCGCAACAATGGGACACCGCCATGCCGGTTGCTGGCGACGCCGACGTTGCGCCGGCCGCGGGGGTGTTGGATGCATCGACGCCGCCAACACGGCCAATCCAGGCGGACGACTTGCAATTCGCGCTCTTGAACCCCGAGCCGATGGTGCCGCCATCGGTTCAACCGGCCGCCTCGGAGAGAACCGCGCAAACGCCAGTTCCCCAAGCGCGCGTGCAACTGGCTTCCGCCGAGACCGGTGCGATGCCGCCGGCGGTCAGGGCGGTAGAGCCGATGCGCTCGCCTCATATGTCGGCGCCCAAGATACCGGCCCTCTCGCGGGCCATCGCCGCCACGCCGCCGCACGTCAATCGGGCGCCTGCCGTTCCCCGTCGCGCCGTCATGAACCGGCCGGGTTTTATGCTGGACGATGCCCAGATCGCGAGCATCAAAGAGCGGCTGCATCTGACGCCGGATCAAGAGCAAATGTGGCCGTCGGTTGAAGCGGCGCTGCGCAATATCGCCTATACGCACGTGCAACAGGCGCGCCGGCGCGGCGTGTCAGGCGACACGACGCAGGCGGCCGATATCGATCCGCAGAGCGTTGAAGGCCTCAAATCCGCGGCCGTTCCGCTGATCATGAGCTTCGACGAGGAGCAAAAACAGCAAGTCCGCGACCTCGCCCATGTCATGGGTCTCGATCAGCTGGCGTCGCAATTCTGAGCGTTCGGGAGTTGGGCCAAGCGTCGCGGATTTTCACGATCCACCGTAGCGGGATTTTGGCGCCGGCATTTTGGCCGGACGCCAGAATAGCGCGCTGGCGCATTTGACGCCGATCAGCGCCAAGAACATGAAACAGGCGAGGTCGCCGGCTTCCACGCGGGTGGAGATGTCAAAGCTGTAGAGGGGGTCGTAAAGGAAATAATCGGCGCAGGCCGCCGCCGCGAAGACGCACAGCAATGCCGGATAGCTGCCATAGGCGATCGTCACCAGCGCAATTGGCAGCAGATAGAAGAAGACCGGGTGATCCGGTCCAAGGGTCGCCAATTTGGAATACCACAGCACTGCGGTGACCGCCGATACGACTGCCAACGCTATGGTGACGGGCAGCGCCGCTTTCACGAGCTGCATGACTCCCCCCCAGTAGATTCCCCGCGGCCTTTTCGGCTCTTTCTTACCCACATTGTAGCCGAGGTAAGATATGGAGAAAATAGGCTAAAAGTGGTGAAGTAAACGGCGGGCGAGGTCACTCGACGACGATTTTGACCTCGCTGCCCGGCTTCAGCCGGTCGCCCGGCTCGAGCCCATTGAGCACGCGGAAGCGGTCGGCTGCTCGGTCGACCACGGCCATCCGGGCCGCCAGTTTCTCCACCGTATCGCCGGGGGCCACCTTCACGATCTTTATCCGCAGCGGCTTGGCCTGCTCGATCTCGGCGAGACTCATGCGGCGGAACGTGTTGACGGCCTCGCGAAACGCGCGGTCGGTGTCGGGCGTGCGATGTTTCGCGGCAAAGATGAAGCGGTAGACATCGCTGCCGAACCGGATGGCGTAAAGCCGGAAATCCCACTGATCGCCCCTGGCGACCGCAGTAGCGCCGGGAAAGCCGTTGATGGTGACTTCTTCCACGGTCGCCGGATCGATGTTCTCGATCCAGCCCGACGTGAGATATTGCGCCAGCGTCTGTTCGGCGGGCACGTGCACCACGTCGAGGCGGAGCGCCGCGCCGCCGCCGCGCTTGACGCCGAGAACGGCCTGCGCGGTGTTGTCGAGCGCGAATCCCTCCGGCGCGGTGAACGTGAAGCCCAACTTCGGATGCAGGAAGCGCCGGCCGCGCACAAAGCCTTCGCTCGGATCCTCGCCATAGACGATGCCGTCGATGTCGCCATAGTAGGCGTCTCTTGCCTGCTCGCGCTCAGCCGGGCTGACGCTGGCCGGCGGCTTGTACTGGCGCGCATTGGCGACCGCCTGGGTGACGCGTTGCGGGGTCGAGGGGTGCGAAGACAGAAAATCCGGCGCCGCCGGATTGATGGCGTTGCTCTGCTCCGGCTTGATCTCGGAATTGCGCTCCAGCGCGGTGAGGAAGCGCGCCGCGCCGTAGGGATCGTAGCCGGCGTGGGCAGCGATGCCGATGCCGATCGCGTCCGCTTCGAATTCCTGCTTTTGCGAGAAACTGGCGAGCTCAAGCTTGGATTTGGCCAGCGCCAGCGCGCCAGCCTCCGGATCGCTGACCACGTCGTTGACGACACGGCTGACCAGATCGACCTGCTGCTCCTCCTTTTCGCGCAGCTCGGCATGGTGGGCGATGACGTGGCCCATCTCGTGGGCGATCACCGAGGCAAGCTCGGAATCGTCGTCGGCCAGCGCGATCAGTCCGCGCGTCACATAAAGCTGGCCGGTCGGCAGCGCGAAGGCATTGATCGATTGCGAATTGAGGATGGTGACCTTGTAATGCAGGTCGGGCTTTTGCGACGCCGCCACCAGGCGCTCGACCATCTGCTCGATCATGGTCTGCAGCTGCGGGTCGGTATAGACGCCGCCGTAAGTCGCCAGGATACGCTGATGCTCGCGCAGCACCGCCGGCGACATGGTGGCATCGGCCTGCTTGGCCGGAGCGGGGTTGCCTGCCAGGGGCACGTTGTCGGGCGGCGTCGAGGTGCAGGCGGCGAGCAGCAACGCCGCAAACACGACAGCCGCCCGGAATAGCCGATAGCTCGCGATGCCCGATCGTCCCGCTCTCACCATGACACCCGTCAATCGCGCGGATCAGTCGCGATCCGCGGTCTCGATCTGCTCCGGACGCGTTGCCTCGATCGCCGGGCTGCCGCGCCGGCCGCGCGCTTCGACAAAGCCGCGGACGATGACGCGACGTCCCGTCAGCCCCTGCAGATCGAGCCCTGCCGCGGCGAAACTGCCCTCATTTCGTTTCCGGACCGTAACCGCAAAATCCTCGGACCAATGCTGTCCGAAATTCACGTAGATCGTGGCTCCGCTTTGACGCACGGACACCACCCGGCCCTCGACCAGCGCAAATTGACCCTTATGCGCCAGTACATCCGCAGGGGTTTCAGCGTCGATGAGGTCATAATACGGATCGGCCCACAGGCCAAGCTTGGCTTTGCGGGCGACCTTTTCGTGGGCCAACAGCGCCGTGGCGCAGCCGCGGTTGCCGACTTGATCGCCGACCCGGGCAAGGCCTGCCGCGATCATTTCGCCCTGCACGAACAGCTCGTCACCGTCCCGCTCCGTATAGGCATAGGCGACGATCCGGCCGTAGCGGTCGGACGCGATTTGCGCACGCCGCAGCACGACGGTATCGCCGCCGGCCAGCGCATCGAGCGCGTTCTTTGCCGCCACGGCGCCCGGCGCGGCAGAGGACGCCCGATTGGATTGTTCCACGGGCGGCATCAACGGCACTTCAATCGCTGCGAGCCGCACCTCGCGCCCGTCGGCGAGCGTAAACGTGCGGCCATCGGTCACCCGGCTCACGGTGGCGCGCGCGATCTCATCGCCACCGCAAACAGGCGCGACCGTCTTCACTTGCTGCTGCGCCTTTGCAGGCAAGCCGCCACACGGCATTGCCAACGTGCAAGCCAGCGCAACCATGATGACCCGGTCTTCGACCCGACCCACAACCCCGTCCCGTCAGCGGCGGTAAACGAACGGCTGGAACGGGCGGTGCAGCGCCGCCTGGACCGCCACGGCCGCAGCTATGCTATATGAGATCGGTTCGCCGGCGCACATCCGCGTCGAAGCAAATTTCGTTGATTGGTCCCGTAGCTCAGCCGGATAGAGCAGCGGTTTCCTAAACCGAAGGTCGGAAGTTCGAGTCTTCCCGGGACCGCCATTTCCTAGCGTCATGCGTAGCGGCACGTTGCCGCGTTGCGTCCGAAAGAAACAGCTGGAGCTGAGTTATGACGAGTGGATGCCGACACTCTCGAATCCGATTGACGTGGCTTCTTGCTCTGAATGTGCTCGGATCGATATGGGCTTTCAGCGCATTTGCCGCGCCGATCAATCTCGATTTCGTCAAGCAACAGGCGCAAGCCTATTACGACGACGGTTACCAGCAGGACTTGGCGGCCGTCGGTGCGACTGCACAGTGGTGGATGAAGTGGCGCGCGCCGCAAGTGACGAAGCCGGCGCTGGTGCTCGACATCGACGAGACCTCGCTGTCGAATTGGCCGGAGATCAAGGCCAATGATTTCGGTTACATTGCCGACGGCCCGTGCCACCTGCCGAAAGGGCCGTGCGGTGCGCTCGCCTGGGACCGCACGGGACAAGCCAAGGCGATCGGGCCGACGCTTGAGCTGTTCAAGCTTGCGCGCTCGATCGGCGTGTCGGTGTTTTTCATTACCGGCCGTCACGAGATCGAGCGTGCGGCCACGGCTCGCAATCTTGTCCTCGCCGGCTATGTCGACGCGCACGGCCGCAACGGCTGGATCGATCTTCGGATGGAGCGAAACGGCACCAAGCCGGCTTCAGCCGCGGACTTCAAAGCGCCGCAGCGCGCCGAGATCGAAAAGCGCGGTTTTGAAATTATCGCCAATGTTGGCGATCAGCTCAGCGATCTTAACGGCGGCTACGCGGAAAGAACCTTCAAATTGCCAAATCCGTTTTATTACATTCGATGACGGGCGTAGCCGAGCGTGGATGACATCACATCGCGCGCCGAGAATTTCGTCACTATCGATGCCGCGATGGCCGCAGCTACGCTCTCCGTTGTTGGCTTTCATCGGCCGCGATGCAAGCGCCATTGCCATTCTTGAATTGGCATATGCCACCCTATAGGCTGGCTTTGGAACTCTTCCGCCCAAGGGGGCGATTTCGATGCCGAAATCGCCGGTCGCAACAAAACAGAACCATTTGACATGAACAAGCCAGTCCCGGTCATCGACGAAGCCGGCGCGTCGCGCCAAGCGGCGGACACGCCGCAATTTGTGAACCTGCACGAAATCATCGCCAAAGCCCGCGCCAATCTCAATCAGAACGATTGGGACTATATTGTCGGCGGCACCGAGACCGAGACGACGCTGCGCCGCAACCGCATGGCGCTCGACGCCATCGCCTTCCGGCCGCGCGTGTTGCGCGACGTCAGCAAGGTCGATGCGTCGGTCGAAGTGCTCGGCCGCAAGCTGCGCTTGCCGATCGTGCTGTGCCCGGTGGGCTCGCTGGAGAGCTTCCATCCCGAGGGCGCCGCGCCCGTGGTCAAGGCGGCGGGCGAATTCGGCGTCGCCCATATGCTGTCTTCGGTGTGCGATCCCGGCCTGGAAGACGTCGCCAAGGCCGCGCCGAACGCGCTGCGCATGTTTCAGCTCTACGTCCGCGGCGATGCCGCCTGGGCGGACGATCACGTCGCACGCGCCATCGCCAACGGCTATTCCGCATTCTGCGTCACCGTCGACACCGCGCACTATAGCCGGCGCGAGCGCGATCTCGCCAAGCGTCACGTCACCGCCGGGCGACGGCGCGTACAGGGCCGCGATTTTCAGATGGCGCTCGATTGGAAGACCGTCGAACGGATGAAGTCGAAGTTCAAGATTCCGTTCGCGGTCAAAGGTATCGGCACCGGAGAGGACGCCAAGATCGCGCTCGATCACGGCGTCGAGATGATCTACGTCTCCAATCACGGCGGCCGGCAGCTCGATCACGGCCGTGGCTCGACCGACGTATTGCCGGAAGTGGTCGAAGCGGTCGGCGGCCGCGCTACCATTATCGTCGATGGCGGCTATTACCGCGGCACCGACATCGTCAAAGCGCTTGCGCTCGGCGCTACTCTGGTCGGGCTCGGGCGCATGCAATGCTACGGGCTGGCGGCGGCAGGGCAGGCCGGCATCGTGCGCATGCTGGAAATTCTCGAGGATGAGGTGACGCGTGCGCTCGGTCTTCTCGGCGTTACCAGTTTCGGCAAACTCGATCGGTCTTATCTCTCCGCCGCCGCGCCGGCCAATGCGCCGCATGTGTTCTCGGCGTTCCCGCTCTGGGAGCACGCGCCGTATCGGTACTAACTGTCCCTCTTCATGCGCTCGTCCCCGCGACCCGCCTTCGCTCGCTAGGCGAGCTTCGGCGGGTTCGAGTCCGCCGAAGCGCATCGGCGCGAAGGCGGAAAGCGGGGACCCAGTTGCCGGATTCCCGCTTGCGCGGGAATGAGCGGAGAAATTTCTCCGCCCCCACAATCGAAAGACTAACCCATGAACCTTCCGCTCAGCATCGGCATCACCTCTAACCCGCGCACTTGGCCGATCCTCGACGGCACGGTGAAGGTCGACGGCATCGATCTTATTCCAACGGTGCTGCATCCCTCGGAGCTGTTCTGGCGGCAGCTGCATTTCGCCGAATTCGCCGTGTCGGAAATGTCCTGCTCGTCGTTTTTGATCGTGACCGCGCATGGCGATACGCGCTTTGTCGGCTTGCCGATCTTCACCACACGGCGGTTTTTCCACACCAGCATATTGGTCAGCCGCAAATCCGGCATCGAGACGCCTGCCGATCTCAAGGGCAAGCGCATCGGCGTGCCGGAATATCAGCAGACCGCGGCGCTGTGGGCGCGCGGCGTGCTGCAGCATGAATTCGGCGTCGCGGCGAAAGACATGGAATTCTGGATGGAGCGCACGCCGGATCGCAGTCACGGCGGCGCCACCGGCTTCAAGCCGCCGCCCGGCGTCGTCGTGCATCAGATTCCCGCCGACAAAAGCATCGGCTCGATGATGCTGGCCGGCGAGCTCGACGCCGTGCTGCATTATCTGTCCGGCCGCAACCTGGTCGATAGGAGCCGCGCCGACCTGACAAACAATTCCGACTTCAAATATCTGTTCGCCGACCCGATCGCCGAAGGCGTCCGCTACTACAAGAAAACCGGCCTGCTGCCGATCAATCACCAGGCGGTGGTGCGCCGCGACGTGTTCGAGAAAGAACCCTGGGTCGTGCTCAACCTGATCAAGGCGTTTAACAGGGCCAACGATATCGCCGATGAACGGCGCGTCGAGCACGTCGCCGATCATCTCGCCGCGGGGCTTCTGTCCGGCGACGCCAAGACGCCGCTGATCCGGCACGGCGTCAAAGCCAACCGCAAGGTGATGGAGACCATCGCGCAATATTCGCTGGAACAGGCGCTGACCCCGCGGCTCGTCAAGATCGAGGAACTTTACGCTCCGAGCGCGCTGGAGACGTGATGGGGCATTGCGCCTGCAACCCCCTTTGTCCGGCTGGCGTCAGGCGGTATGACTTCTGATGTCGTCGTTCCGGAGATGGTCGGCATGACGCGCATTACCGGCCTTTGGAAGCGGCTCCGCGCTCTGGTCCCTCACCCCCGCGTGCAGGTGGCGCTGTCGATCAGGACGACGATCGCCGCCTTGGCAGCGCTCGTCCTGGCGCAATTGCTGCAGCTTCCGCTGCCGTTGTGGGCGGTATTGACCGCCGTCATTGTCACGCAGATGAGTGTCGGACGGTCGCTGAAAGCGACCTTCGATTATCTCGTCGGCACGATTGGCGGCGCGATCTACGGCGGCGCCATCGGCGTGCTGATCCCCTACTCGAGCGAAATGGCTCTGCTTTTGGGTCTCGCGCTTGCCGTGGCGCCGCTTGCGCTCGCCGCGGCGATCAATCCGCGCTTTTCCACCGCGCCGATTACCGCCATCATCGTGGTCTTGATCCCGACGATGACGCACGCGACGGCGATTTCGTCGGCGGTGGACCGCGTCATCGAGGTCGCGCTGGGCGGCTTCACCGGCTTCTTTGTTTCGTTTCTGTTGCTGCCGGCAAACGCGCACCCGCTGGTCGCCGCGGCGGCCGCCCGCGCGCTCGAACAGATGGCGCGGGCCTTGGGCGAGCTGCTGGCGGGCTTGCGCGACGGCCTCGACGTCGATGCGCTGCATCGCATTCAGGACGGCATCGGGCAGGCTTTGGAGCAATTGAACGTGGTGGGAGACGAAGCCGAGCGCGAGCGCTCGGCTCGCCTCGCCGTCGGCCCCGATACCGGGCCGTTGCTGCGCACGCTGCTGCGCTTGCGGCACGATCTGGTGATGACGGGGAGGGCAGCCGCCAGTCCATTGCCCGATGCAGTGCGGATGCGGCTCGAGGCGCCGCTGGTGCGTGTCGGTGCGGCCTTTGTCGAATATCTGCGCGCGAGTGCGGCAGCGCTTCGGTCCGGCCGGGGTTCGCCCTCCCTCGGCGCCGTGGAATCCGCGCTGGAGGCCTATGGCGCCGAGGTCGCGGCGCTCCGTCGCGACGGGGTGACACGAGGTCTTACCGATGACGCCGCGGAACGCTTTTTCGCGGTAGGCTTTGCTCTCGAGCAGATGCACAACAACTTCGTAGATCTCGGGCGGGTCGTGGCCGAATGGGCCGAACCGGCCCAAAAAACGGGCCGTGGCGGCGGTCAATCCGGTTAATCCCGGCCGGGCTTATTTCGCTGCGCCTATTGTACTTTTCGTCCAGGCCTGCCACATATGCCGGTAATCCAGATATCGACGGCGGCAACAGCGACGCGAGAGTCTTGCCTCCGGATAGCGTCGGCACCGAAACGGTGCCTATCCGTTAGCCAGTGGCCCGGGCGCCTTGGCCATCGGGCCATCTAACCGCTCGAGCGAAGAGGTATGCTGCGTGCAGGTTCTCGTCCGTGACAACAATGTCGACCAAGCCCTCAAGGTGCTGAAAAAGAAGATGCAGCGCGAGGGTGTGTTCCGCGAGATGAAGCTCCGCGGCCATTACGAAAAGCCCTCCGAGAGGAAAGTCCGCGAACGTGCCGAGGCCATTCGCCGCGCCCGCAAGCTCGCGCGCAAAAAGCTGCAGCGCGAGGGACTGCTGCCGATGAAGCCCAGGGTCGTGCCCGGCGCCGCCGCCGGACGCAGCGGTCCGCCACGTCCGCCGCGCTTCTGATCGCGGAACAACAACGACGACTGGGGTTGTAGGTATAAGCCCTCCCGTTGACGCAAACGGGTCGGCGACGGCACGTCGCCTTTTCGTCAGTTGTGTGATAAGAGTTGTGCAACACGGCAGGAATAAAATGCCATTCAAGTTCGCAGTCGGCCAGGCGGTCGAATACACGCCGCTCGGCGAGAAAAAAGCCGGCCTCTATAGGGTCGTGCGGCAAATGCCGCTGGAAGAGCAGGCGTTCGATTTGCGCTACCGCATCAAGAGCGACACCGAAGCCTATGAGCGCAACGTGCTCGAATGCCAGTTGAGCGACGAGGTGTCCGCCGCAGGCGATTACGCCGACGTCAGGTCGCCGCGCTCGCGAGGCTCGCACGCCTGAGAGCCGCGGCGCGAGAGCGTCGATGTCTTGCTCTAATGGCGCGCGTCTGAGCCCGCCGTTCCCATGGCCTCTTGCTGCCGATATTCGGCGTCGAATTTCATGATCTCGCGCATGAGTTGTTCGACCAGTTTTTGCCGTTCGGCGGCATTCTGGCTGTAAGTCAGTTCTGCAACCGTCTTGGCCACGGCGTTGATGACTTCGTCGGTATCGAGCGCGTCGGGCTCCTCGTCGGAAACCGGATATTCAGCGAAAAAATTGTCGATCAATTCGACCATCAGGCAATGCAAGCACGGCCGTTCTTCATCGTCATTTTGGTCATCTGAGCGTTGATCGTCTGACATGGCGGCGGTCCTTTCGCTTCAGATGGTAACGGACCAGGTCCATTACAATAACAGGCAAAACCGTGCCGCGTCACTCCGCCGCCTGCTCTTTCGGCGGTCCCGCGACAGTGGCGCCGGAAGCGAGCAGGGCCTCAATCTCGTTCTCGGCCAGCCCGGCCTCGCGTAGCACTTCGACGCTATGCTCGCCGAGCCGCGGCTGCAGGCGGTCGGGCGATACCGACGTGTCGCTGAAGCGCACCGGCAGATCCGTATAGAGGATCTCGCCTTCGCTCGGGTGGGTGGCGCGCTTGAAGAAGTCCGATGCCGCAAGCTGCGGGTCGACCAAGACCTCGTCGAGGCTCGCCATGCGCGCTGCGGGAATTTCGAGTTCGCGCAACAACGCCAGCCATTCATCCGTGGTCTTGCCGGCGATGCAGGAGCCGGCCAACTCATAGACCGCGACGATGTTACGGGCGCGCGATGAGATCGAATCGAATCGCGGATCGCTGTGCACGTCGGGCTTGCCGACCAAGGTCCAGAATTTGCGCCAGTGCGCCTGCGTATAGGCCATCATGCAAAGATAGCCGTCCTTGGTCTTGTAGGGCCGGCGCCAGCTCGCCAGCACGCGCGTGTAGCCGAGCTCGCCGAGCGGCGGCACGAAACTGTGGCCGAACAGATGCTCGCCGAGAACGAACGACACCATCTGCTCGAACATCGGAATTTCCACGAATTGGCCGCGCCCGGTGCGTTCGCGCGCGAACAGCGCGGCGGACACCGCGCCGACGATGGCAAGCGCGCAGGTCTTGTCGGCGATGATCATCGGCGCATAGCGCGGCTCGCCGGCGACCTTCGCCATCAACGCGGCGATGCCCGACTGGCCCTGGATCACGTCGTCGTAGGCCGGCTGGCCGCTATACGGTCCGCCGTCGCGGTAGCCGTGCAGCGCCGCGTAGACGATGCGGGGATTTCCGGCACACACCGCCTCGTGGCTGAAACCCAGCTTGTCGATTTTCTGCGGCCGCATCGAATGGACGAAGACGTCGGCGCCGCCGATCAAGCGCCATAGCGCATCCGCAGCGGCGGGCTGCTTGAGATCGAGCACCAGCGACCGCTTGCTGCGGTTCAATCCCATGAACAGCGCCGCCATGCCCGGCGAGCGCGCCGGGCCGGTATGGCGCGGCGCATCGCCCTCGGGCGCCTCGATCTTGATGACGTCCGCGCCCATGTCGCCGAGCATCTGCGTGGCGAACGGGCCGGCGACCACGGAGGTCAGATCGAGGATGCGAATGCCCGACAACGGTCCGGTCATTTGATAATCACCCGCAGGCGGAGAAAACGGATCATCACTTCATCTGATTTGAAATTTCAACTGCGTGCGACGATCTTTCTTTGCCACTCAAAGGGCTGCATGAATGCCAGCAGATCGGCGATCGTATCGGGAGGCCGGCGTCCAAATCCGCACTCGGTAGCGACGCCGAAGCCCGTCGCGAATTTTGCGGCGGTCGACATGCGCCGGCGGGTGCCCTCGACCCCATCGCTCAAATGGATCAGTCCGAGATAAAGCTTCGTTTCCGGCTTCAGTCGCAGCTCCCGAAGCGGTGCGTAATAAGCGTCATCATTCCGGTTGCGCGGCACCGGCATGTGCAGCCAGTTGATCGTTCGCGTGACCTGCTTGGACAGAGCGTTGTGGACCGCGACCATATTCGCGGTCGTCGCCGGTTCCTTCCAATGTCTGTGGCCGTAGTCGCCGTAGCAGAGGTGGATGCCCAGCTCGGCCTCGTTCGGGACGGCGTTGCAGTGGATCGCCAGACGGTCGACGACGCCTTGTTGGACATCGCCAAAGTAGGCATGCCGGACGCCTTCCCATTGTCCCATTTCCGTCGAAACGTCCCATTGTATGGCGAGGTCCGATGGCGCAACCGTCTTGGCCATCTCGCGTACCTCGTCCAAGAGCTTCGCCCGATAAACCGGCTCGATGACGGCGTGCTGGGAATAAACCACATGGGCGTTCAAGAACGCCGCCGTGGTCGGCAACGACACTTGAAATTTTACGCCGCGCGGAATGACCCCATCATCGCGCAGTCGCCGAAACACCGCATAGGAGTCCGCCGCCACTTCGGCATAGCCGAGCGGGCCGAGCTCGATTTGGCTCGGGTCGACGCCGGCGCGCAGCCGCATTCGCGGCGGCGGCGGCTCACCCTGCTTTGCCGCCTCATTGCCGATCCAACGCCGGATGCCCTCGACCTCCGACGTGGCGCGCATGCCGCGCGCGCCCTCTTCGGGATCGATTTCGAATGCAGCGTTGCGTTCGAGAACGCGACGCGGCCAGAACACCCAGAGGCTGCGAGCTCCGGTTTCGCCATCGGGTATCCGCTTGACCCGGTCGCCGAGTTTGGCGCTCACGGTGCGGAAAACATCTTCGGCTGAGTTCAGGCCGACGCTGCCGACGAGCAAGACTTCAGGATGCGTTGGAATTCCGGCCGGCATCGACTTCCCCCGAGAACTAACAAAATTCCGGCATCACCTCGCGGGCGAACAGCCGCATCGATTTTTGCGCTTCGGCAAAATCCAGCGTGCCGAAATTGATTTGCAGCGAAGCGTGCTCGAATTTTCCGACCGTTTCCTGAAAGCGCCGGATGATGTCTTTGATCTCGGCGGGCGTGCCGACAAAGGCATTGCCGGTCTCGATCTGGCTCTCCAGCGAAAAGCCCTTCATGCGGCCGATCGACTTGTCGTAGCCCTGGTAATCCTTCGACGTCGTGCCTTGCGTCCATTCGCCGGCGGATTCGACTAAAGCCTCGAAATAAAGATCGAAGGCGCGGCGCGGAATGTCGCGCGCGGCGCGCGCGTCCTCGTGGCAGAACATATGGAAAGCGATCATCACCTCGCCGTCGCCGGGATGGCCGGCGTCGCGCCAGGCGTTGCGATAAAGATCGAGCAGCGGCTTGAGCGGTCCGATCGGGATCGCCATCAGCGCATGGCCGGCGCGCCCGGCAAACTCGAAGGACTCCGGCGTGCGCGTCGAGGCGACGTAGAATTTCGGCCGCGGTTTTTGCGTCGGCCGCGGCAGCGAAGTGAGATCTTCGAAGGAGTGGAACTCCCCGTGATGGGTCGCGTGCTCCGTCGTCAGCAACAGGCCGATCTGCTCGACGCCCTCGCGGAAGCGGGCGACCGATTCGTCCGGCGAAATATTAAAGCGCCGGAATTCGTGCGGCAGGAAAGCGCGGGCAAAGCCGACGTCGAGGCGGCCCTGCGAGATGGCGTCGAGCATCGCAATCTCGCCGGCGAGTTTTAAGGGATTGTTGAACGCCGGCACCACCGCGCCGGTGACCAGCCGCATCTTTTTGGTGCGCTGCGACGCGGCGGCCAGAAACAACAGCGGGTTCGGGCTATAGCCGCCGTAACGGCGGAAATAATGCTCGACGGTACGGGCATGGCTGTAGCCGAGCGTCTCCGCCTCCGCGGCGATCGCCAGGCACTCCGCGAAATAATCGCTCGCGCTCTTGTCCTCGGGCGCAACGGCGGGGAAGAACTGGACGCCGAATTGCATGCGACTTTAGCTCCGCTCAGCCACGTTCGCCGGCGGCTTGCGGCCGATATAGCGGGTGAGACTCGCCAGGTTCGCGCGCAATTGCACTTCATCGACGACATTGGGATCGAAGTCGGGCGCATCAAAATCGAGCATGTCGGCGTGATTGACGCTCGACGGATCGGCGATGCTGCGCAGATAAGTCTCGTAGCCGACCGGGCCGCCGATATCGGCGGGCGGGCAGCGGCCCTCGGCGTTGATGAGCTGCGGATAGCGCACGCCGGCTTGCGCGCTTGAGCGTGCAAGGAGAGTGACGGTGTGCTCCCAATCTTCGCCCAGCACATAGTCGTATTTGAACGTGCCGCCATGCGCCAAAATGTCGGCAAGCGTCGCCTCTTCGGCGGGCAGCGGATTTGTTTCAAGATCGCGGTCGTGCAGACCCCAAATCCGGTCGCCGACGCAGAACTCGAACGGATGACCGTTCTGCCAGCCGATGGCGACTTGCAGCACGAAATGCAAATCGTCGAGGCGGATGTCGACCGGCACCTCGATGCAACGCACAACGCGCGGCGTTACGTCGTCGATTTCGACGCTAAGCCGCGCGATCTCGCTTGTTGCCGGCGCCGCCGCCGTCATTCCGCGGCCTGCTGGAAGGTCAGCATCTCGTCGCGCGGGTAGAGATCGACGATTCGGCCGTCCTTGATGACCCAGGCCAGGTTCTTGGCATCTTGCAGGATGGCGATATCGGCGACCGGGTCCTTGTCCCACACCGCGACATCGGCGAGCTGATCCGGCGCGATCTGGCCGACTTTGCCGTCGAGCCCGACCGCGAGCGCGTTGTCGCGCGTCGCCGCGACGATCGCCTCCATCGGCGTATAGCCGCCATGCTTGACGAAAATTTCCAGCTCCTTGGCGTGCAGCTCGCCATGGCGCGTAAACGAATTGTTGCCGGTGTCGGTGCCGACCAGAAGCCGGATGCCGAGCTTGCGCGCCTTGTGCATCAATTCGCCGAGCAGATCGTAATGCCGCTGCATGCGGTTGAAATCGAGCTGCACCTGCTCGGCGCCGACCTTTTGCTGCTTGCCGAGCTCGCACACCACGGCGAGAAAGGTCGCGGTCGGCAGGATCGGCATGCCGGCCTTGGCGACGGCGTCGAGATCGCGATCGGTGGCGAGGTCGGCATGGACGATCCAGTCGACGCCGGCTTCCGCGGCGGCCCGGGTCGAGCCGGCGCCGCGCGAATGAATGGCGACTTTCAGATTGCGCCGGTGCGCCTCGCCGACCACGCCGGCGATTTCCTCGCGCGCCAGCATCTGCGATTCGCCGGAACGGCTGTCGGCCATCTTGATGAAGTTGACGCCGTGCTTGCCTTGGCGGCGCACTTCGGTGACCATCTCGTCCTTGGTGTTGCACAGTTTGCCGATCGAATGGTCGGGCGTGCCCTCCCAGGACGGCTCGTCGTCCTCGATGCAGCCATAGGTGACGATCATGCGGCCGGCGACGAACATGCGCGGGCCTTCCATCAGCCCGAGCTTGATGGCGTCGCGCACGCCGACATCGGTGAACCAGGTGCCGCCGGGCACCGAAATGCTGGTGACGCCGGAGCGCAACACCTTCTGCGCGCTGCGCGCCGATTTCAGCGTGGAGAATTCGGGCCGCGTCGTCCCTTTGCCTTTGCCTTCGCCCTTGATCAGCGGGTAGCCGTAGGACATGTGGCAATGCGCGTCGATCAGGCCCGGCATGATCCACTTGCCGGCGGCGTCGATGACGTCGACGGTCTTGCGGTCTTCGAGGTGAATGTCTCCCGGCAGCGCGCCGACGCTCTTGATCTTGTTGCCCTCGATGACGATGGCGTCGTTGCGGCTCGACGGCTTGCCGGAGCCGTCGATCAGCGTGCCGTTGCGGATCACCAGGGTCTTTGTGGCGGCACTCATGGGCTCCTCCGGATATTCCTTTGCTTTGCCTAGACTATACAACGTCGCGGTCATTAGGCGAGGGGCGGGCAGGGGTGCAAAAAAGCAAGCACTCGCGTTCTCGCGATGCATGGGCATCCGAGTCATCGTCCAGGCACCAGACCTCGTCTACGCCACGCTACGCCAAGCCAAACTAAACAAAACCGAAGCACGGAATGGAGCGCCGGGAGGCGCCAAAGTGTGGCCGCGCCACGCGAACGGATGTTGCCATCCGTTCGCGCTCCGGGCGCGGCGCGCGCCACAGAACGTCCCCTTGCGGGGATCGCCTGCTTCGGGCGCGCTGCGCCTCCCGGCGCTCCACCGCGATCCGCCGCCCCGGCTGTCGACCGCCGTAGCTTGAGACCGCTCCCGCTCCGCCGGGATCGCTATCGGCGTCCGGCGTCTTTTAAGAGAGCGAGACGATCGCCTAAAGCGCCGCTCGATAGCGCAAGTCAAGGGCGAACCAAATTGCGCTTCCGATTTTTCTAAGCCCTTGGCGCGCGCATGTTTTTTTCGGCGCGCCGCACCAAAATGGCGGCGGCCGCCGATGGCGTGGCGCGCCGAGCGGCGTTCACTCCGGAATGATTCTTTGGCGGGGCGTGGCGTGCGAATGGGGTGCCAGAGAAAATCGCAATGTGTTCGAGACGGCGGCCTCGCAGGCGGCCGAAAGTCCGGTATGGGGGCTAGCAGCGGACATTGGACGACCAGGCGGTAATGTCAGTTTTTGACCCAACTGCGACATTGGCGGATATTTGCTTTGATGCACAAATAGACCGATCACGCTAGAATGGGGTTGGCTGCGATGAGGGTAACCCATGAGGCGACGGGAGTTCATCGCGTTACTCGGCGGAGTGGCGACCGCGTGGCCGTTCGGCGCGCAGGCGCAGCAAACGGCGATGCCGGTGATCGGGTTTCTGCGCAGCACGTCCGCAGCCGACTCGACGAATTTTGTGACCTCGTTCCGCCAAGGCCTGAAGGAAACAGGCTTCATCGAGAGCAATAACGTCGCAATCGAATACCGCTATGCGGACAATCGATTAGATCGCTTTTCGGTTCTAATAGCCGATCTGGTTCGACTGCCCGCAGCCGTGATTGTCGTCAATGCCCCTGCGGCGCGGGCGGCCAAGGACGCAACCACGACGGTGCCGATCGTCTTCTTGACCGGGGCTGACCCCGTTAAGGATGGCCTTGTCGCCAGCCTGAACCGACCCAGCGGCAACGTCACGGGAGTGACCTTTCTGGTCGGCCAGTTAGGGGCAAAGCGATTGGAGTTGCTGCGCCAACTCGTGCCCAAGGCGACAACAATTGGCGTGCTGGTGAACCCGGGCAGTCCTGAAACCGAGATAGAGCGAAAAGATTTCCAGGTTGCGGCGCAGGCTATCGGGCAGCAACTCATCATTCTTGATGTCACCAACGACCGCGACATCGAGACAGCCTTTGCAACGTTCGTGCGACGCGGGGCCGGTGCGCTGCTCGTCGGTTCAGGCCCGTTCCTGACCTCCCAGCGAGCGCAACTCGTCGCGCTCGCAGCTCGCGATGTGTTGCCAGCGGCCTATGACTTGCGCGAATTTGTCGAGGCTGGTGGCCTGATGAGTTACGGGACCAGCATCACCGATGCCTATCGTCAGGTCGGCATCTACACCGGCCGGATTCTAAAGGGTGAGAAACCCGCCGACCTGCCGGTTATGCAGTCCACCAAATTCGAGTTCGTGATCAACCTCAAGACGGCCAAGGCGCTGAACCTCACTGTTCCGCAGATCATGCAAATGACCGCCGACGAGGTGATTGAATAGTCGATCGGATGGCCGGTTATGGCGTCGGCGTCCGCTTTCGGGCCAAGCAGACATCGCCAGATGATGATTATACGCTCGGCTCACTTCGCGGGTTGACTCGCCCGGGCCGCGCACTGCGCGTATGCGCGTACAGCATCACGCCAAAATCGCCCGCACCAAAATGACGGTGGCCGGCGATGCCATGCCGCGCCGGACGGCGTTCACTGCGGAATGATTCTTAGGTGGCGCGTGGAGTGCGAATTGCGCGCCTGGGAAATTGGCAGAGTGATCACGACGGCGGCCTCATAGACGGCCGAATCTCCGTCTCATGCCTGATCCGTCCCGGACTTAGGCCTTGGCGGCGTCCTGCGCGGCCTCGAATACATCGCGTGCGGACGTCGTACCCGCTACGTGCTCCGTACCCTCGACTCCGAGTGCCGTCCTCCCCGCATTTACGGCTTCAAACATTTCTTCGGCAGGTCCGGTGCGGCCCTTCGGGATGCCGAACTGCTCGAACGCTTCCGCCCACCCTGCACGCGGGATTGCAAAGGCTTTCACGTCGAGATTCAGGACTTCACCCAATTGCTCCGCGACTTCATCCGCGCTGACCATCGAACCAAGCTCGACGACGCGCTGCCCTGACCACGCTGGCCCGGTCAAAAGGGTTGCGACCTCCGCGCCGATGTCGTTCGTCGCGACCATCATCGATTTCCGGTTTGTCGGATTGTAGTAGACCGGTAGCGTTCCGCCCTGGGCGGCCTGCAAGCCGTAGAGGAAGTTTTCGAAAAATCCGCCTGCGCGCACAAATGCGATTGGGGATGTCAGGTCGTGAAAACCTCGCTCCAGAAGCGACAAGGCCGTGAGTATCCCGATCCCGCTGGTTCTGCTCGCACCCATCGACGAAAGCGCTACCACTCGCGGCGGCGCAGCCTTGGTGAGCGCCTCGACATAGTTCGCGATCACGCCCTTGGCTTCTTTGTAATCGGGCGAGGGCGCCCAGACAGACGGCAACATGACGAACGCGCCTTCGACGCCTTTGAGCGCCCGCTCGATGGCTGCCGAAGCATTCCAATCACCGTCAACCAGTTCCACGCCCTGCTTCGCCCAGTTAGCCGCCTTCTCGCGATTGCGGACCAGCGCGCGTACTTTCTTGCCGTGCGCCAACAGATGTTCTGCCGTTGCGCCGCCCACTTTTCCCGTGATTCCCATTACTAAAAACATGTGTTTTCTCCTGATGTTGAGGGACAGAGCACTGCCCCTGTTGGTTCAGCGGATAAGCGGCAGAATGGCCCGGATACGGGGATCGCGCGCGTAGAGGCCGCCCCATGTCATCGCGCCCAGAAGCAGGGAAATGATTTCCGGCGGCGACCCCAACTCGCCAATGCGGACATGGGCGCAGATGGCACCTCCCAAAAAGCCCGTCACCAGGATCGCGCCGAGGACGGCGGTGGCCGGGATGGCGTAAAGGATGGCGCAGGCGAGGATGATTGGACCCACGACATGGGTCAGGTCCATCGCGAACCCTGTTTCCTGCAACATGCTCGCGATCTGTGCCGGCGCGAAAAGCTGAATAGTGCCGTCTGCCACCAGAGCGATAACGACAAGCGCGCTCATTATCCGGCCGGCCCATAGGGCGCGATGCAAGGTCATAGTTTCAGGCACCCGATGCAGGTTCATAGTTTCGGACACTTGTCATTCTCCGATGGGGAATTGTCTCCTTCATCCGATGGTTGGTCGGGAAGCGCCGATTGAAGCGAGGCTGCATAGCCAGCCTGCTTTCAACAGTTCCATGACGGATTGCGCAAATGCCGCCGGAGCTTTCTACAGCAGCTTGAATTGGCGACCGCGAACCGTGCATCGGTAACGAGATCGATCCGAAACATCGCGGGCGTGCTGAGGCTGGAACGCTCCTTGGCTCCGGCTGTTCCGAGGAACTCGCAAATTATTTCATTTGAAGTCGACGGAGTGATTTCTCTCGCGTCTTTGTTCAGCACGGAACTCAGCACGAAATGTAGGGAAATTGTTTTCTCAGCCGATGGATCGAGCGGGCGGGCGCGATCGCAAGGTGTCCAAGATGATCCTTACAATCTTCCCGCACGCCACTGAGGTTCGTTGTCGTTGGTGAGCCGTCCAAGCCTGCGAACCGAGGCGCGACGCGCCGTTGTTTTCCGCAAGTGCAATCGATCGTTCTTAGCCCTTAACGAATATGTTGGCGCGTCCGCTTCATGCGGGCTACGCTTGCTGTCATCATCCGCGAAAGCGGATGATCCAGTAATCACCGGATGGGGCGGCGTGTACTGGATGGCCCGCCTTTGCGGACCATGACAGGTTGATGAGGCGCGGTTCGTATCGCGCATCTTCGCAGCAAGTCGTGGATGGCCGATACAAATCCGGCCCTGACGGAGAGAGCCGATCGCGACGGTGCGAAGCTCGCTCAATAAAGCCCGGTCAGGCCGTGGCTGGCGACAATGTCGCTCATCTGCTCGCTGCGCGCGATGTGGGCGTGGAGAACAGCGCCGAGGTCGCGGTGAAGTTCGGCGCCGCGGCGTTCGGCCTTGGGCTTGATCTGCGCGGAGAGATAGGCGCCTTCGTCGCGGTTGAGCGCGACCATGGCCTTGCCGAACGGCAATTGCCTGCGTTCGTAACGCGCGAGCGCGGCGGTGAGGTCGCCGCCGGCTGCGGCGATGCTGTCGGCGAGGCACGCCGCATCGAGCGCCGCCTTGGTGGTGCCGGCGCCGGCGTGCGGCCTGGCGACAAAGGCGGCATCGCCGGCCAGCGCCACGCGGGCGAACACCATGCGCGGCGAATCGAGATCGTAGATCGGCTGAAAGAACGGCGTGGTGCGCTCGAGAATGGCGGCGATCTGCGGCGCGATCAGGCGTTTGGCGTCGGCCTTGATCCGCGCAATCACCTCGGGTCGAATGAGCGGCGGCGGGATGCCGGCGGCATGGGTGCGGCCCGCGGCGTCGGTCGAGATATCGGCGAGCGTCGCGGCATCGGTCGGCCGATACCAGATGATGTTATAGGCGCGGCGGCCGACGGCGGTGTCGTTGTCGCGCCCGGGCACCGCGTAGCTGATCAATTGCTCGCCGTCCGGCAGGCAGAAGGCGTAAAGGTCGACGACGTCGCGCCACAGCGCGGGCGGCAGATCGGCTTCGTCGAGCACGGCGCGCCAGGCGACATAGCCGGCATAGACCGGCTCGACCTCCGGCAGGAATTGGCCGCGCACCGTCGAGCGCAAGCCGTCGGCGCCGACCAGGAGGTCGCCGCGCTCCCTCGTGCCGTCGGCAAAAATCGCGGTGACGCCGGAAGCGTTCTGTTCGACCCTCGTCAGCCGCTTGCCGAACCGATAGCTCGCCGCCGGCAGCGCATCCAGCAAGGCGCGGTACAACCGCGACCAGCCGCTGAGCGTGCGCGCCATCGGCTGTTCGAGGATGATCCGGCCGTCGCGGTCGAGACAAACGCCGCGCGGCGGCGTGATGCCCATCGATCCGTCGAAATCGATGCCGGCGCGCTTGAGAATGGCGATGAGCGGCGGATGCGTGCCAAGCCCGACGCCGCGGCTCGCCAATTCCTCATCGTTGCGCTCGAACACGGCGGCGTCCCACCCGATCGAGCGCAACAGATGCGCGACCATCAGCCCGCCGAGCGAGCCGCCGATGACGAGAGCGCGAGGCATCTATTCCCCTCCCCCTTGTGGGGAGGGGTAAGGGGTGGGGGTCGGGAGGCGACCCGTCGACGTCGACACACGCGTCGGCCAATTCTGGCCGCCAGTCGACGCCCGCGCGTCACCTCCCGACCCCCCTCCCCACCCTCCCCCACAAGGGGGGAGGGAGTTCGCACACCGTGCGATTTCTCACGGCAGCGCCCAGGACATGCTGTCATGTCCCGGCTTGTAATCCATGTTGGTGGCGGCCGGATTGCGGTTGATCAGCGGGCGGCCATACATCGGATTGGTGGCGCTGCGCGTCTCGTGCTCGACGGTGAACAGCACTTCCTTGGTGTCGAGGTCGATCACGTCCCTGAAGCGGTACTGGTAATCGTTGTCCTCGATGGTGATCAGGCCGAGATCGAGCAGCTTGCGATACGGCCGGGAAAAGTTGGTGAGATAGATCTGCACGTGATGGCCGTCGTAGTCCGGTTGCGGCGCGTCGGTCTCGCGGAAATAAAAATACTGGTTCTCGCCGACCTGGACTTTCGCCTCCGGCCCGGCGCCGTTCTTTTTCACCTCCGCCGGCGCCTCCAATACTTCGTTATAGAAGCGGGCGATGCGCTCGGCGGTGCCCGGCCGCACGTCGAAACGCACATAGGGCATGCCGAGCTGAACGCGGCCGAAGCGGGCGGGGTCCGGCTCATGCACGGTGATGCGGTTGCCCCACGGACAGACCGTCTCGACGCCGTCGTTGCTTTCGCGGAACTGGAACTTGGTGCCGTCGAGCGCCTTCTTCACCCTGTTGAGCCGCTTCAGCAGTGCCTCGCGATCCGGCATCACCAGTCCGGTGGTGCCGCGCAGCACTTCGGGCCTGCCCATCGGCAGGTGAAACTGGCTCATGCCGCAATTGACCCACATATTGCCGGCGCCGGTGTTGAGGAACGGATCGCGCGTGTAGCCGAGACCGGTGATGTAGAAATGCGTCGCCTTGTGCTGGTCGTCGATGCAGACATTGACGTGGCCGATACCGACGGAGTTGCCAATGTCCTGCGCGGCGCGGTCGTAGTGTTTTTCCTGCATGGCGTTATCCTTCCCGGACCGATATTAGGCGCGGGCAGACGCAGGCTCAACTGCCGTCTGTGAGATTGAGCGAGACAGCCAAGGAGCATCGGACATGGCGCCAAGCACTCCCGGGGTGACCGGGTTCGAGCGGCGCGGCCAACCGGTCGCCTCGCGCCGGAAATTCCTGGTCCGCATGGGGCTTGCGATTGGCCTGTGGCTGATCCTGACCGTGGGAGGCATGGCGATCGGGATTGCCGGCTATGCGTTTTTCGAGGGCATGTCGTTCGTCGACGCCTTCGTCAACGCGGCGATGATTCTGTCAGGCATGGGACCGGTAAGCGAACTGAAAACGACCGGCGGCAAGGTTTTTGCCGGCCTATACGCGATCTTCTCGGGCTTGTTCATGATCATCGCCACCGGCTTTGTGCTGGCGCCGATCTTCCACCGCGTCTTGCACCGCTTTCACGTCGAGACCACGAAGGACTGAGCGAGGGATGCCGGCGCTCCATTGCTAGTGAAGTGTCCGGCAACACTCTCACTGCAGCTCGATGTGGGCGGCGCGGATAATCCCGACCCATTTTGCCGTCTGCGCGGCGATGAAAGCGCGAAATTCGGCGGGCGTGTCCCATTGCGCGACGATGCCGAGCGTCTTGAAACGCGCCGCCGTTTCCGGCCGCTTGAGATCGGCGACAAGAGCTGCATTGAGCTTGTCGATGATCGGTTGCGACGTTCCGGCGCGGGCGAACAGTCCTTGCCAACTGCTGCCTTCATAGCCGGGCACGGTTTCGGCGAGCGTCGGGACATTCGGCATGTCCGGGTCGCGCTTGCCCGATAGCACCGCGAGAAGCTTCAGCTTGCCGGCCTGGATCAAGGGCAGCGCCGGCGTGAGATCCGAAAACTCCATCGAGACATTGCCGCTGGCGACGTCGGTCAGTCCCGGCATCGCGCCTTTGTAGGGGATGTGGCGGATATCAGTTCCGGTGGCGAGCTTGAATTGCTCGGCGAAAATCTGATGCGGCGTGGCGATCCCAGCCGACGCATAGGTCAGCGCGCCGGGCTTCGCCTTGGCGAGCGCGATGAGATCGGCCACGGAACTGACCGGCAGCGACGGCGAAACGACCAAACAGAATTGGGTCAGCCCGACCAGCACCACGGGATCGAAGTCCCTGCCGAGGTCATACGAAACCGATTTCATGACGAACGGCAGTATCGTGATCGCGGACGGCGCATGGAGCAGCGTGTAGCCGTCGGGTTCGGTTTTCGCGGCAAAGGAAATGCCGATCTCGCCGCCGGCGCCGGTCTTGTTCTCGACGACGAAAGTCCCATGGAGCGCGCGCCCCAGCACGTCGGCTTCATAACGCGCCAAGAGGTCGTTCGAGGCTCCCGGCGGAAACGGCACGACGATCGTTACTGGCCGCGTCGGATAATCATCCGCGGCGTGAGCAAGCGCGCAGAGACCGGCGGCCAGGCAGGCCGCCAGCGCAATGCCGGCCGACCTGAATGCAAATGCCTTCATTCTCATCTCCCGGGGTGATGGGGAACTCCTATACCGAATCGGCGTGTCGGCGAAGGCGCAAGGATGTTAGAGAGGGGACGGAGATCGAAAGGACGCGGGGCGCGGTGTCGAGCTTTTGGGACAAACTTCAGCCGGCGGCGCGCAACAAGCCCGGAGCGCGGGCGAACGACGCCGATTATCGGCTGCTCATTCCGCTCCTTCTCAACGTCGCCATCATCCAGGCGGTCTATGCCATCGTCCGGGTGACGACGTCCTATCGCGCCATCGAGCTCAAGCTGCCGGTGATATGGCTCGGCATCATCTCGGCGACCTTCGCGATCCTGCCGATCATCTTCGCCGTCCAGGTGGGCCGTTTCTTGGATCGTGGCAAGGACGCCCAAGCCGCGTGGCTCGGCGCCAGCCTGCTTGTTCTCGCCTGCGCCGGCTTTCGTTTCGCTCCCGGCTCGCTGCTGACGCTGCTTCTGCTCACCGCGCTGCTCGGTATTTCGCATATCCTGATCATGGCGAGCCAGCAGATGCTGTGCGTGCGCTGCACCGGGCCGCGCGGCCGCGATGCCGCCTTCGGCAACTACGTCATTGCCAGCGCGGTCGGGCAGGGGCTCGGTCCCTACTTGATTGCCTGGGCCGGCGGATCGGCGACGTTGCCGCCCACCGACCGTCTTTTCACGATCGGCCTGATCGTCTCCCTTGCGTCGCTGGTGACCGCCGCCGCCATCCGCCCGGCGCCTGATCACTTGACGCGGCAGAAGAGCAAGGACGTCGTGCCGCTGCGGGACTTGCTGCGTCAGCGCGGACTGATGGCCTATTTGGTTGCCAGCGTCATCACCATGGCGGCGCAGGATCTGGTGACGATCTATCTGCCGCTTCTTGGCGCCGAAAAGAACATCAATGTACGCGACATCGGCAGCCTGCTGACGGTGCGCTCCGTCGCGGCGCTGGTCGCGCGCATGGGCTATGTGCGGCTCATCGCGCTGGTTGGCCGGCGTCCGCTGACGCTTGCCAGCATGGTGGGATCCGCAATCGGCTTTGTCTGTCTTGCTTTGCCGGTGAAGCTTGCGGTGTTGTTCGCGGCGATGACGCTCACCGGCGTCGCTTTGGGAATCGCGACAACCTTGAGCCTTACTAACGTCGTCGATCTCGCCTCGCCGGCGTCGATGGGCACCGTCATGTCGCTGCGCAACACCGGCAACCGGATCGGTCAGGCCGCCGTGCCATTCCTCGCGAGCCTCGTCGCGGCAGCCGCCGGGGTCGGCGGCATATTCGTGATCATCGCGCTCAGTCTCGCCGTGTCAGGCGCGGCCGTGCATTTCAGCGGCGACGAGCGGTGAACGCTGCCGCGCTTCTACCAGTGCCGGTGCCAGCCGCCATAATAACCGCGATGCCGCCAATAGGGGCCCGGGCCGTAATAGCCGGGGTAAGGCCCGTAATAGGGCGGCGGATATAATGGCGGCGGTGGCGGCGGATAGCCGGGCGGATACGGCCTGGGCGGCGGGGCGCCGAGACTTGTCGCGATGATGTAGCCGCCTTGCCCTTGGAAGGCGACCTGACACCAGCCGGCATTGCAGCCGCTGACATTGACGGGGGCGCCAGCGGGAATCGTGGTGACGATCGGATAATTGGTACCCGGTCCCTGCCGCAGATTGACGTTGGTATTGACGGCGGCGGGCGGCGGCGGACCGCCGGCAGGGGGCCCACCGGCAGGGGGCGGTCCGCCGGCTTGCGGCGGTGGGCTGGGTGGCGCGCCGGGCGGTGGTGGTGTGCCGGCTGACCCGGCATGGATTGCGCCGCAGGGGGCGGCGGCGGTTGATCCGGCGGTGGCGGCGGAGCGGATTGGACCGGGGCGGGTTGATCCGGCGGTGGCGGCGCAGGCTGCGCCCAAGCGGCTTGCGCCGCGAGCACGGCAAGTATCGCGCTACCGGCCGCGAGTTGCGTCAGTTTCATTGGCCACCTTCCACGGTTCAAAGCACCGTCTTTCAAGGTTCTGCACTCCGAAAGCGCGCCCCGCTCCACCTAAGACCTATACCGGTTCACTTTCAATACCATCCGCCAATACCGTCCGCGGCGGGATCACGGCGGCAGCGTTTGCAATTCCGGAAACGGCGTATAGGCCGCCCCTAGGCAGAGGTTCTTCGATGCATCCGTTTGCTCTTTTGGCACCTCAATGAAGTGATCGAAGCGTCCGACCAGGAAGACTGCCGCGAGCTCTTTGATGCCGGCATAATCAGTACTGTTCTTCTTCGGATTGAATCTCACGCAGGCCACGTAACGCGTCTCGCCGCCGGCTTGTTTGAGCACCGGCGGCGACACCGCTGCGTCGCGAATTCCCGTCGGATCGTTCAGATAGACATGCACGGCGGCGAGAATGTCGGTTTTGTAATTCGCCGGATAGGCGTTGACGCCGCTATCCTCGTCGCTGCTCGCCGTGAGCCCATGATGTCCGCAGGCGCCGAGCAGAAGCGCCAAGCCGAAAACGAGGCTCGCGCGCCGCGCCGCTTTATCGTTCATCGCATCTGTGCCCGTTCGCCGCCGGCCCCCGGGGTAATGGCGAATCGCGCGGCGCGCCACCGGCCTCGTTGCGCCATTATTTCGCCGCCACATGCGCCTGCGTTTGCACCGGCATGTTGACGAGCTGCAGCGGCGAAGCGGTCTCTTCCAGCATGCCCCAGCTCTTGAGCCAGGCATAGGTGCGCTGCAATTCGTCGAGCGGGATCGGCGCCGGATCGCAGACGACGAGCCGGCCCTCGCGCAGATCCTCGACTTTCAGCGCGGCGATATCCGGATCCTTGTTGGCGTAATAGTCGATGAAGTAATGCATGTAGGCTTTTTTGTCGGCGTTGATGCGCCGCACCGCCTCGCGCACCGCGCGATTGAACGCGGCGTAGGTCTCGGCGTCGACCCGGTCGGAGGCGACCTCGGTGCCGTGGAAGAACGCCGAGCAGATGATGCGGCAGCCTTTTTTCTCAGCGAGCGTGACATGCGGTTCGGTCAGGGTGGTGGCTTCGATCTCGCCGCGCATCAGCGCATCGAGCCGGTAGCGCGAGCCGTTCGGCGCCCGGCACAGCCGGATCGCTTGGCGCGGCACAAAGCCTTCGAGCATATGCAGCGCGATGTAATGGGTGCCGAAATAGAACGGCACGCCGATGGTGCGGTCGGCGAGCTGTTGCGGCGTATAAACCGGCGAATCCGGCCGCACCACGATCGCGGCATAAGCGACGATGGCGCGGCGGCCGAGTTGCCGGCTGCCTTGGCCGGTATCCTGAACGCGGCAGTAATTGCCCCATTCGCAGGCGTTATACATGTCGGCCCGCCCCTGTTCGAGGAGCCTGCCGTGACTGGCGAACGGATCGACGCCCTTCGGCGTCGTCACATGAGCCTCGACCTTTTTCTCGACGCCGGCTTCACGATCCGCCCACGCGATTTCCAGGCCCTCCTTGGCGAACAGGCCTTCGTCGTAAGCCACCAGTTCCGGCAGACCCTGGAACGGCGCCGTGGTTTCAAGAATGAGCTTTTTCATGACCTGCTCCGTAGCGCTTACCGCGCGACTGGCGATCGACGAACCGCCCGCATGACGCGTGTTATTTGCCATAGCATGCCGACGGCGCGCCGATAGTCTCACATGATGGGACATTCCGCGCAAATCTCATTGACTAGTTTTGGCGCGGGCCGCAGGTCTTTTTCATCGTGGAAAGATCGGCAATGAGCGTCGAACAATTCGATTTTATCGTCGTCGGCGCCGGCTCGGCGGGATGCGTTCTCGCCAACCGGCTGAGTGCGGACCCGCGCAACAGCGTCGCGCTCGTCGAGGCCGGGCCGCGCGACCGCAATTTCTGGATTCATCTGCCCATCGGCTATGGCCGCACGATGTGGGATCCCAAGGTGAATTGGAAATTTTACACCGAACCCGAGCCGCAGATGGACGGCCGGCGGATTTACTGGCCGCGCGGCCGCGTGCTAGGCGGCTCGAGCTCGATCAATGGGCTGATCGTCATCCGCGGCCAGCCGCAGGATTACGACCACTGGGCCGATCTCGGCAATCGCGGCTGGTCGTGGCACGACGTGCTGCCCTATTTCATCAAGCTCGAGCACAACGACGATCTTGCCGCCGATCAGTTGCACGGATCGAACGGTCCGCTGCAGGTGACGAGCATTGCCGAGCGGAACGAATTGATTGAGGCGTTTATCGCCGCCGCCAATCGCCATGGCATTCCCCGCACTTCGGATTTCAACGGGCGCGAACAAGAGGGCGTCGGCTATTTCCAATTGACCACGCGCAACGGCTGGCGCAATTCATCGGCCGATGCCTATCTGCGGCCCGCCGCCAAACGCCGCAATCTGTCCATTCTCACCGACACCCAGGTCGGCCAAATTTTGTTCGCCGGACAACGCGCAGTCGGCGTGACCTGCCGCAGCGGCGGCGTGACCCGCACCATGACCGCCAAGCGCGGCGTGGTTCTCGCTGCCGGCGCCATCCAGTCGCCGCAGCTTCTGATGCTGTCGGGAATCGGCCCCGCCGCAGAGCTGCAGCGTCATGGCATCGCGGTCATACTGGATCGGCCCGCAGTCGGCCAGAATCTCCAGGATCACCTGCAATTCCGGGTGATCTGCCGGATCGCCAAACCCATCACCACTAATGACGCGCTGCGTTCGCTGTGGGGCCGGTTCAAGCTCGGCAGCGACTGGCTGCTGCATCGGCGCGGCGCGCTTGCCGTCGGTATCAATCAAGGCGGCTTGTTCACACGGCTGCAACAGCAAGCCAAGACGCCGGATATCCAGTTTCACGTGGCGACGCTCAGCGCCGACATGGCCGGCGGCAAAGCTCACGACTTTTCCGGCATGACATTGTCGGTCTGCCAATTGCGACCGCAGAGCCGCGGCTCTATCGCGCTGGCCTCGGCCGATCCATTCGATCGTCCCCGCATCCACGCCAATTACCTTGCCGCGGAAAGCGATCGCCGTTTTGCCGTGGAGAGCATCGCCTTCGCACGCAAGCTCGCGTTGACGCCGCCACTGTCCAATTACGTCGCCGCCGAGGTGGCGCCGGGGCCGAACGTGCAAAGCGACGATGACATTCTGCGGTTCGCGCGGGCGAACGGCGCAACGATCTTTCACCCGGCGGGGACCTGCCGCATGGGCTCTGACGAGGACGCGGTGGTCGATCCGCATCTGCGCGTGCGCGGCGCCGATCGGCTCTGGGTGGCCGATTGTTCGATCATGCCGACGCTGGTGTCGGGCAATACCAGCGTGCCGGCAATGATGATCGCCGAGAAGGCGGCCGATCTGATCTTGCAGGCGTCGGCGCTGCGCGCGGCTTAGTTGCGGCAGTTACGGCGACACTTCCTCGAGCACGCGGCGTCGCGTTTCGATCATGTAGGTCGCGGCACCGCCATGCGAGACCTTGCTCGCCCGGCTGAGCGAACGTCAGCGTTGCGGCCGTAGCCGCCCGATCTGCAACTGCGCCAGGAATGGCGCCAGCGGATGGGCGCCCATTTTCACCATCGTCGGCAGATCGAGCTTGATCAGGGCCTCGCGCTGCTCGGGCGGCAGCCGGTAGCGGTCGGCGAACGCGCCGGCGTCGGCGACGTATTGCGCGCGCAGTTCGGCATCATGGGCGAGGCCGTGCAGAGCGGAGGTAAGCTCCACCAATTCCGGCTTGATTGACGGGTAGTGCGCGGCGTGAGGCTGTTCGCCGTTGCTGCCGATCCAGGCCAGCGACGCGTAATTGTGATGCCAGCTCGGGTCCATCGACACCACGTCGGGCTTGCGCTCGCCCAAGGCGCCGGCGGCGCAAGCCCAGCAGCGCAATTCAATATTGCCGGTGTCGTCGAGCTCGGTCTCGTCGTAGCCGATCAGCGATTTCAGATTGCCGGCGGCGAGCTTTTCGAGGACGCGCTTGTCCCAGGCCAGTTCCGGATTGGAATAGCGGTCGGTACCGGGAAAATGCGACATGCCGCCCGACGACAGGATCACGGTTTTCAGGCCGAGTGCGGTCACGGTGCGTGCCGCCGCCTGGCCGAACTGGTAGCAGCGTTCCATGGTCGGCTGCGGCGGCAGGTAGGCGTTCACATAGATCGGCAGCACCGGACCGGTATGGCCGAGATGGGTCAGGGGAATGCCGATGGCGTAGTCGATCTTGGCGGTGGAAGTGAAGGCCGGATCGAAATTCTGCCGATAAAGCTGGCGCACCAGCTCGAAGCCGATTTCGCTGGGGATTTTCCAGTGGAATTTCCGGCCGGCAAATTCGCCGGTCGCCTCGCCGCCGACATGGACGGTGAACGGCGGCGCGGTGGTGTGGAAAAATTGCTCGGCGTGATCGTTGGAGAAGATGATCCAGAGATCGGGATCGAGCGCCCGCAGCCGCTTGCCGATATCGGCGGCGACGTCGCGGACATGCGCCACCAGCGCCTTGTCCTCGGTGTCGGGCATGGTGAAAAACTGCGGCGCATGCGGCAGCATGGCGCCGCCGATCACGGTGGACATCATCGGCGCTCTCCCTTTGTGATAAGGCTATCGCGCGTGCCGAAGAACAACAAGCGCGGGCCGCGATAGCCATGCGCGTCGCGCGCTTCACAGCTTACTTGGAAGCGGTTAGTTTCGCAGCGCAGTGCAGAGTGGAGGGCCGATGGCCAACGTGCCGGTGACGATCGCCTGCGGCAATTACGACCGCACCCGCGCGATCCGCGATGGGACCGTCAAAGTCGAGGGCTGCGACGTCACTTATTTGCCGCTCTATCCGGAAGAGATTTTCCACCGCGCCTTCAAGTTCCAGGAATTCGATATCTCGGAACTGTCGTTTTCTAGCTACATCCGCACGGTGGCCGCAGGCACATCGGCCTATATCGGCATTCCCGCCTTTGTGTCGCGGATCTTCCGCCATTCCGGCATCTATATCCACAACGGCGCCGGCATCGAAAAGCCTCAAGACTTGCGCGGCAAGCGCATCGGCGTGCCGGAATATCAGATCACGGCGGTGGTCTGGATGCGCGGGCTGATGCAGCACGAATACGGCGTAAAGCCATCCGAAATTCATTGGCGCAGCGGCGGCCAGGAGCAGCCGGGGCGCCACGAGCGCACGCCGCTCAAGCCCATTCCCGGCCTCGACCTGCAGCCGATCGGCGACGATCGCACGCTGGTCGGCATGCTCAGGGCCGGCGAGCTAGACGCGCTCTTCACGGCGCGGGCGCCGTCGTCGTTCCTTGCCGGCGAGCCGCATATCGCGCGGCTGTTTTCCGATACGCGCGCGGCCGAGCAGGCTTACTATAAGAAGACGCGGCTGTTTCCGATCATGCACCTCGTCGGCATCCGCAAAACGCTTGCGGAGAAATATCCGTGGCTCCCCACCAGCGTCTTTAAAGCATTCTGTGAAGCCAAAGCGCGCGCCATGATCGATCTGCGCGATGTCAATGCGCTGATGGTGACTCTGCCGTGGCTTGAAGCCGAGACAAACGAGACCAGCGCCATCATGGGTGAGGATTTCTGGAAATACGGCGTTGCGGAAAACCTGCCCGAGATCGAGGCACTGACACAGTACGTCCACGAGCAGGGACTCGCCGACCGTAAGGTGAAAGTCGAGGATCTGTTTCATCGCTCGACGTTTGAAATCGCCAAGGTGTAAATCGAATCATGGCCAACAATGAAAAGCGCGTGATTGTCGTCGGCGCCGGACCGGTGGGCGCTATCACCGCGCTCGCCTTGGTCCGCAAAGGCATTCCGGTATTGCTCATCGAGGCGGAGCCTGAGCCGGTCGAGGATCAGCGCGCCGCGACGATTCATGCGCCGACGCTGGAAATGCTTGCCGATCTTGGCCTCAAAGCGCAGGCCTTCGCCGCGGATACCTCGGGCGGATTCCAGGCGCCGCTGTTTCAATTTCGCGATCGCGCCACCGGCGAACTGGTCGCCACTTTCGACATTCGCCTGCTCGAAGGCGAAGTGCCGTATCCGTTCGTGCTGCAATGGGAGCAGTACAAGCTCGTTCGCACTGTGCTGCCGGTGCTCGCCGAGAGCGAACTGGCAGAAGTGCGGTTTGCCACCATGCTTACCGCACTGACCCAGCACGCGGATTATGTCGACGTCACCGTTGAGACTGGCGGCGCAATCGAAAAGCTGCGCGCCGCTTATGTTATCGGCACCGACGGCGGCCGCAGCACGGTGCGGCGGCTCGCCGAGATCGACTTCGAGGGTTTCACCTGGGAGGAGCGCTTCATCAAGATCGCCACCAGCTTCGATTTCGTCGCGGCCGGCACCGGCTATTGCACGCGCAATTATTTCTCCGATCCCGACGAGTGGCTCAATCTGTTCAAGGTCAAGGGCAACGGTCCGCCCGGCTACTGGCGCGGCATCATGCCGGTGCCGGCCGACGAATCCGACGAGCAAGCCGTCAGCATGGCAGCGATCCAGCGTCGGCTGCACGGCATCTACGACAAGAGCGGCGATTTCGACATTCCCTATTACGCGCTCTATACCGTGCATCAGCGCGTCGCCGCCACGTTCAACAGGGGCCGCGTGCTGCTCGCCGGCGACGCCGCCCATGTCAATAATCCGATCGGCGGCATGGGCATGAACGGCGGCATCCACGATGCCGTCAATCTGGCGGACAAGCTCGGCGATGTCTGGTTCGGCCGCGCCGAGGCGAGCGTGTTCGACCGTTACACCCGGCAGCGCCGCAAGGCGCAGACCGATTTCGTGCAGGCGCAGTCGATCCAGAACAAAAAGACGCTCGGGGAAAAGGACCCCGCCATCCGTCGCAAGCATTTGGATGAATTGCGGCGCACCTCGGAAGACATCGTTCGCCACAAGGCGTTTCTGTATCGCTCGTCGCTGATCGACAGTTTGAATGCGGCGAATGCGGTGGAGTAAATCTTTCCGCCCCCGCGAAGCGGGGGCGGTCTCTTGGGCAGACGCGTTGGTCGCGGCTCCGACAATGTTCGGGGGGACTCTGAGGCTGCGCGGCCCATGCCGGCGTGGTCTCAGCGATCCGGAACTATAGCAGAAAACGCGAAATTTTCATCGAAGATAGCGCCCAACACGAATTTTTGTGACTCGCAATAGGCGCGAATACGCACTCATTGCATCGGCTCACAAAGCTCTGGAGGCGGCTTTTCGCCTTGTACCCACATCGGGCACGCGAACAAAAACGTTCCCTGTTTTAATATCTGCAAAACCCTGTCTCCTTGAACATCGATAGCAGCGGTTTTAAGAACGTTTTTCGAATCGGGTTCGGGTCGCCTTGGGCCGAGCACCAACGCATGGGTAACGTTGTCTATTGACCATGACCTAAAGCGACCAAGAAAACTTTGACCAAGTATTAGGGGACCATTTACAGGCGCAACACTGCCAAGAACGTTTTCAACTTGTTGGGAGCCCAGGGTCAAAGATCCAATCCGAAACGTCGTTGATGGCACCGTTGAGCCATCCGCAAGTTTGTAAGTTTGCGCGCCCAAAAAATCGCTACTTTTAAGCGTGCCCGTTCGCATTAAAGTCATAACAACATCAGCGGGGATGCTTACATCAGTCGCGCCACTATCAAGTATAAATTTGAGACTGATTGCGTTGTTTATAAGAACAGGAACAACGTATGTGCCGCTTCCATTTTGTTGTAGCGGAACGATGATTGATTCTGGTGAGGAGGAGCCAACTGGCGGATACGTCGCACGGTCGAAGCTCCTTATGCCCTCAAGATACAAATTCCACGTCAAGCCGGACCGATTACTTATCTTACACTTAATGAATCCGCTTGCACTTTTGTCCAACAGAAAATGGCACTCGCCTTCCCCATGATTGCGGTTCACTCCAGTCCACTGACCAGGATGGTATTGTTTTGGTTGCAGTATGCTGATAGTGCCGATTGACAGGTAATAGTCTTCCGGATTTAGCTTTCTTTCTCTGGAACCCCATAGACTGACGATGTAATCGTCATTGGAAAAGGTAACAAAGAAGCGCCCATTAAACAGTTCTCCTAATGTTACGCCTGGATCGCACGGCTGCTGCTCGCCTTGCTGGGCGGCCCACTGGTCCACAGGAAGGCCATCTTCGTCCACCTTGTCTGGGTCATAGCGTGGTAGATCGTAGCGGGGTAATTGAAAACGACATTCGCCCGTAAAGAACGTTACCGCTTTGGCTTGGTACTCTTGCGCAAACGCGTTCGTGCTCATAACGAGCGATAAGGCGCAAAGGAAGGCACGCCATTTCAGCATTTCGCGACCTCAAAGTACGCCAGTGCCGCGCTTTCTCATTTGACCCCTGTAACATAGGCAGACCAATCTTGCATCATTTTCCGCCGTGTAATGAACCGCGCGGCAAGGCTCCGCGTGGCGTCCCGCTCACTCGCGAGATGATTTTTTGAGAGGCAAGGTAGAGAAAACTGCACATTGATCGGCGAGCTAATCGCCGTCGCTTTGAACTACCGTCCCGCGAGTGGTCGCCGCCAGCAACTCAATCGACGCCGAGTATTTCAACGGCCTCTATTCTATCGAATGTGTTGCTACCTAGCAGCTTCATCAAATCTCGGAAATACGCTGTCGATTTTCTCCCACGTCACGGCCCTTCCCTTATGTTGGATCAGAAATGTTGGGGTATCGGCTGCGGCCCATAAAACGATCGCAAAGCGCTCCATGACGACTGAAACCGAGCGCCAGCCAACGAATACTTCTTCCGCATATGCTTGAAATGGCCCTGAGGGAGAATGCCTGCCTTGCAGGTTCACATAGATCAGTAGGTCAACATCACGATATTCACCACCATACTTTCGAGCTTTCTCTTGAGCGCGGGCTGAGACGATGGCGACAAGTTCATCAGATGCGATTGCGCGGCTTGAAATAGTGCCCGGCTCAAGAAGGTCTTTGAGGCCCTTTGCACGACTAACTCTCTCTGCGCGCCGTTTGATCTCAAGGTTCCGCGAACGTCCCTCGTCGAGTATTTCCGTCACTTGAAAACGGGCATCGCGGAACCGAACATCAATTGGCTCTGAACCGTGCTTGGTGATCTCGTTTTCGCGAAAATCGATGCCAAGAATGCGAAGAAGACCCGCCACAACCGTTCGCTCTTGCAACTCTTGCCCCTTGTTGGAGAAGAGAGACGAAGCGTCCTGTGCTTCTTCGCGCAGCCTCTTAAGGATTACCCTCTCTGAATTTTCCATCGGTGCCTCACACTAACCGATATAGTCCTTTGTGGTCCCAATCGCAAAACAACCAGACCGGCATTCGAGGACGCCAAAGCAGTTTAGTAACCGCGAAAAAGCGCGCCTTGATGGACTTGCCACACGGACCCGCGAGGCCGACCCCGGATGTCGCTGGCGCTCATCCGGGCTTCTGTAACGGGCCTTCGTAAGTCAATCCCTTTTGCGTCGTCGTCCGCTCGCCGGGGACTTGCTTCTGTACGGGGTCGGCGCGGAGCCGCCGCCTGATGGAGTTCGTGAGGATAGGCCGGCCAATCTACGGATGCGTGGTCGATGCCACATCCCGGATGACGGTCTGACCTGATCCATCGTCCCGGCGAAGGGACTTCGCTTCGGAAGGGCCTGGTGTCGTGACCCGTCCGAAAACCGTTATTCTCCCGATGTGGCGGCCGCGGCGGCCGGGTTGAAAACTTTGGCGTCGGCGAGCATGCGGTGCATGATCACGGCAAGCTTGCGCGCCAGTGCCACCTTGGCTTTGCGCATGCCGGCTCTTCTGGCGATCCGCATCGCCCAGCTTTTGAGGGCCGCACAACCGGTGACCGGTTTGGTCAGCATGACATGGGCGGCCTGATAGAGTGCTTCGCGCACTGCGGCGTCGCCGATCTTGCTGATGCGCCCGGTGATATTGGTCTCGCCCGATTGATACTTCTTCGGCGTCAGTCCGAAATGCGCTCCGGTCTGCTTCGACGAGGTAAAGCGTGCCGGATCGTCGATGGCGCTGGCATAGGTCAGCGCCACGATGGGGCCGACCGCCGGCGTCGTCATCAACAGCCTGGCGGGACCGTGCTCGCGCGCCATGATCCGCACCCGTCTCTCGAACCCATTGAACTCGCGCACCAGCACCGCGTGCACCGCTAGCAATGCCTGCGCGATCGTCTCAAGATTGGCTTGTCCCGCCACCAGCTCGCGGATCCGCCCCGCAAAGCTTCGTGCCGTTGTCTTGCCGACCTTAAGCCCGAAGCCGCGCAAAATCCCGCGCAGGCTGTTCTCAATGTCGCGAAGCTTCGACTGGATGAGCTTGCGCGCCGTCAGCACCGCCCGCAGCTCTTGCGCCGCCATCGACTTGCAATGCACCGGCCGGAACCAGCCCAGCCGCATCAGTTGCGCAATTCCACGCGCATCATTGCGATCGCTCTTCACCGGCATCGCCTTGAACGCATCGCGCACGTGCCGCGTCTCCAACAGCTCAACCGCCCGACCCGCCTGCCGCAACGCCGCGTAAAGCCATTGCGACAACGGGCCCGCCTCCAGTCCGATCCGCGATAGCGCCAAACCAAGCGAGCTAAAATAGTCGATCATGGCCTGCGGATCGCTCGCAACCTTGCCTTCGCGAACAATCTTGCCGTTCGCATCGACAACGCACACACTTGAGCATTCCAATGACACGTCGATTCCTGCATAATAGTCCATGGTCGTCCCTCCTCGATGCTTGGAGCAGGCTCACGCCCGACTCCGTTACACCATCAGTGTGAGGGACGACCGCCACTCCAGCATAGCGCCCTTGCATGCCGCGCCCGAGTACGCCTCATCAGCGGCATAGCAAACGGCCTACCTCGCTTGCCACTGGCCCGTTACCCCATCTACACTCGCTGCGATCCGTCACGCCGCGGCGTGGACCGACACTGAAACCGATTGGCCGAGCGCCGCGAAAGCTGCCTCGATCTGCTCCAGGCGCGACGCATGGTCGAGTCGGAACAGCCGATCTACCGACTCGCGCTTCCAGCCAAGCCGGCGCGCGAGTTCGGCGCGCGTGATGCCGGCTTCGCGGAGCTGTCGATAAAGCTCGACCTTCAGCACCGTCAGTGCAGGCAATCGCACCAGACGAGGTCCGCGCTGGTGGCCCTCGGGGACATCCTCGCCGCCCGCCATTCGCGCCGCGATTGCCTCTTCGATCGCCCCGACCGCGTGGTGGATCGCGTTGCTCTCGTCGTCGCCGAATGTGGTCACCTCGGGCAGCGACGGACAGGTGACCAAGAACGTGCCATTGTCGTCCGGTTCGAACTTCATTCGATAGCCGAGCATTATTTCAGTCCTAAAATGTTAAGCCCGTTTCGGCAGTCGCCTGATTTGTGCGCCTGTCGTTTTCTCTGCAACGCGGATGTCGTGGGCACCCTGCAAATTGAGCCAGAACTGTGCGCTCGTGCCGAACCAATGGCCGAGCCGCAACGCGGTGTCGCCGGTGATCGCCCGCTTGCCGTGCAAGATCTGCGTGATGCGGTTCGCGGGCACACGTAGCTGCCGCGCCAGCTCGCTTGGCGTCACCGCAATCTCTGCAAGTTCCTCGGCGAGGATTTCCCCTGGATGGATAGCAGGCCTGGTCATGAATTCCTCAATGGTAATCGACGATTTCGACATTCGAAGGGCCCCGCGCCCCGTGCGGCCACAAGCAGCAGATTCGCCATTGTGCATTGATCCGGATGCGCTTCACTGACCTTTATGGAGGAGCTTCCCCCATTTTGCCTCGATCTCCCGCGCCTCCTCAACCGACAGCGCGGAAGTCGGCGGAAACTTGTCGATCCAGGCGAACGGCCGGCAGGCCTCGATGATCGCCTTCGAATGCGAGGTGACGCCGCGGTCTTTGTCCGGCGGCGGGATGCGCGGATCGAGCGCCGAGCTCCAGGCGTTGCGCAATATATCGATGCCCTCGGCCGGCTCGCAGCGCGTCGCCACCGCCCACATCACATCGGCGAGGCTGGACGGGTCCACGTCCTCATCGACGACTACGATGATACGCGCCATGTAACTGTGCGCCGCCGCGACCAAGGCGGCGCGCTTGGCATGACCGTCATAGCGCTGGCGCAGGGCCACGACCGTCATCAGTTGCGACACGTGCTGCCAGACGCCGGCGACGTCGGTCACGCCGCCGGCTTCGAGACTGCTCCAGATCGTGGCGGCGCGAAACGGCAGGCCGAAATGAAAGCGCGGTGGCTTCATCGGAGGCGAGCCGAGCAGGATCGGATCGTTGCGGTGATGGATGGCGGTCACTTCCATCACCGGGCCGGGACGCGCCGCGGCGGCGTAATAGCCGGTGAACTCGCCAAACGGCCCTTCCGGCAGGCTCGTCTCGGTCATCGGCAACAGCCGGCCTTCGAAAACGATCTCGGCATGCGCCGGAATTGGCAATCCGGTCTGCGGTCCGGCGAACACTTCGATCGGCGCGCCCTTGATGGCGCCGGCGAACTCGTATTCGGAGCGGCCGTCGGGCAGATATTCGAAGCCGGCAATGAACAGCGCCGGATCTTCGCCGTGCACGATCGCGAGCGGACAGCTCTCGCCGCGATCCCAATATTTCTTGGCGATGATCGCGCCATGGCGGCCGCCATGATCGAACTGCACCGTGACTTTGTTTGGACCGTGGACTTGAACGCGATAGATCGATGCGTTGATCCAGCCGGTATCGGGGTCGCGCATCACCGCGAGCGACCCCGAGCCGATGAACGGCCCGCCATCATGGCGGTGCCAGACCGGCGCCGGAAACAGCGCGACATTGACATTCGCGCCGGTCGAGGAATTCTCCAGGAACGCCGCGGCCGTGACGGTAACCGGCGGCTGTGCGCGCAAGGTTTTGCGCTTTTCCATCCAGGCTTTGAGTGCGTCGAGCGGCCGCAACGCCGGATCGACCCCCAGCGCCAGCGCGGCCCGTTGCACATTGGTTGTCGCATTGGTGAAGATGCGAAAGCCGCGCCGATGGCCTTTGATATCGTCGAACAACAGGGCGGGACATTCCGGCAGGCCGGCCGCGACTTCCGTGATACCGCCGATCTCAAATTGCGGGTCGGCTCCCATGATGCGCCGCAACACGCCGAGCTTGTCGACGAGTGCAATGAATTCGCGCAAGTCCTTGTACATGTATCAGTCTTTATACATGCATCGGGTCTTTATACAGGCAAGAATTGTCCTTACATGCAATCATGTCCGCGTTACGCGCTGGACCGGCAAAGTCAAGTCATTATCTTTGCATCTGAATATGTATAAGTGAACGGCGTTCCGGTACACGACATTCATGCACTTCATTGCCCACCTCATCCACGCCTATGGCCTCGCCACGGTCGCCGCTATTGTCGGCTTGGAATGCGTGGGCGTGCCGTTGCCCGGGGAGACCGCGCTCCTGGCCGCGGCGATTTATGCCGGAACCAAACACGATCTCAACATCGTCGCCGTCATTCTGACCGCCGCCGGGGCGGCGATCGTCGGCCGCATGGTCGGTTATTTGCTCGGCCATCAATTCGGGTATTGGCTGTTGCTGCGTTACGGTAATTATATGGGCATGACGCCGAGCAGGATCAAACTCGGCCAATATTTGTTTCTGCGTCATGGCGGCAAGATCGTCTTTATCGCACAGTTCATCCCGGTGCTGCGCACTTTCGCCGGCATTTTTGCTGGCGCCAACGTCATGCCATGGCGCGATTTCCTGATCGCCAATGCCGTCGGCTCCGCCATCTGGGCGACGATTTACGGCTTGGCGGCTTTCGAATTGGGACGCGAGTTCGAACGCCTGGAAGGCCCCATCGTGATCGTCCTGGCGCTGATCACCGTGATCAGCTTCGTCCTTGGCGGCATGTTCGTGAAGCGCCACGAAGCGCAACTTACCGCGGAAGCGGAGCGAGCCATGCCGGGCCCGCTGACGTGGCATTGACGGAAACCGTGCGCGGGCGTTGAAGGATCGCGGAATGGCAGTGGCACGGTTGCGGCTTGCGGCGGATATCGGCGGCACGTTCACCGATATCGCGGTGTTCGACGAAAAAACCGGTTCGCTCACCTTCGGCAAGGCGCTGTCGACGCCGGCGCATCTGGTTGAGGGCATTTCCGCCGGTGTCGCCAAGGCCGGCAGCGATTACCGCGCGGCGGCGCTGTTTCTGCACGGCTCGACCGTCGCCATCAATACGATGCTGGAGCGCACCGGCGCCAAGGCCGCGTTGCTGATCACCGAAGGCTTCCGCGACATCTACGAGATCGGCCGCATCAACCGGCCGGACGCCTACAACCTGTTCTTTCAGAAACACGTGCCGTTGATCGAGCGGGCGCTGCGGTTCGAAGTCAAGGAGCGCATGCTGGCCGACGGCGAGATCGACACCCCGCTCGACGATGCCGAGATCGCGGCGCTCGGCAAGGAGCTCGACCGCCGCGGCGTCGAGGCGGCGGCCATTCTGTTCCTCAACTGCTATGCCAATGCCGATCACGAGCGGCGCGCTAAGGCAATCCTCGAGAAAAACCACCCGGCGCTGTTCGTGTCCGCTTCGCATGAATTGTCGCAGGAATACCGCGAGTTCGAACGCTGCGCGACGGTGGCCGCCAACGCCTATATCGGGCCGAAAGTGCGCCGCTATATCGGCGAGATCGACGCGCATATGCGCGGCGCAGGCTTTGCCGGCTCGTTTTTGGTGGTGCAGTCGACCGGCGGCCTTTACGACGCCGGCCAAGCGCAGAGCCAATGCGTCCGCATGCTGGAATCCGGCCCCGCCGCCGGCGTCATCGGCACGCAGGCGCTGTGCCGCGCGCTCAAGATCGACAATGCGATCGCCTTCGACATGGGCGGCACCACCGCGAAAGCCGGCGTCATTCATCGCGGCGAAGCCTTGACGACCGGCGCGGCGCTGATCGGCGGTTACGAGCGCGCGCTGCCGGTGCAGATCGCGATGATGGATATTTTCGAAGTCAGCGCCGGCGGCGGCTCGATCGCCCGCGTCGAGGATGGCGCGTTGCGGCTCGGGCCGCAAAGTGCCGGTGCTTCGCCGGGGCCGGCCTGTTATGGGCTCGGCGGCAGCGAGCCCACGGTGACCGATGCCAATCTGGTGCTCGGCCGGCTCGGCGCGGATCGCTTTCTCGGCGGCGAGATGAAGCTCGACGTGGCAGCCGCCGAGCAAGCGCTCAAAAGCAGGATCGGCGATCCGCTCGGGCTGAACGCGGTCGAGGCCGCCGACGGCATTTTGCGCATTGCCGCCACGACGATGTCCTATGCCGTCAAAGGCGTCACCACCGAGCGCGGCTTCGACGCCGGCGATTTCGCGATGTTCGCCTATGGCGGCGCGGGTCCCTTGCATGCGGTCGAAGTCGCCCGCGAGATCGGTATGCGCAAGGTCATCGTGCCGCCGGCGCCCGGAGTATTTTCCGCCTTCGGCATGCTGTTCTCCGACCTACGTTACGATTTTGTGCGCACCTGGTTCACCTCGCTCGACGACGCGCCGTTCGACGCCATGGAAGAGGTGTATCGCACGCTGGAGCGTCAAGGCCGCGACGCCATCGCCGCCACCTCGGTCAAGCCGCAGCGTATCGACATCAAGCGCGCCGCCGACATGCGCTATGTCGGTCAGGAGCACGCGGTGACGGTCGACCTGCCGATGGCGGTTTTCGCACGCAAGGACCGCAAAGCGATCAAGCGGCATTTCGACGCCATGCACGCGCAGCGTTACGGCACTTCGGCGCCGGAGGAGCGCGCGGAGATCGTCAGCCTGCGCTCGACGGTGACCGGACTGATGCGCAAGCCGCCGCAAGGCAAGATCGCGCGCGGCCAAAAAATTCCGCCGCCGGCCGCATTCGGCGGCAAGCGGCCGGTCTATTACGCCGGCCGCTTCCATGCGACGCCGACTTACCGGCGCGCCGCGTTGCTCTCCGGGAACCGCATCAAGGGACCGGCGCTGATCGAGGAATATGCCTCGACCACGGTGCTGATGCCGGGCGATGCGCTGGACGTGGATCAATTCGGCAATCTGGTGATTGCAGTGGCGGGAGGCCGCTGAGCATGGCGAAGAAGGCAAAGCGCTCGCGCAAGACCAAGGCCGATCCGGTCATCACCGAGATCGTGCGCAACGGCGTCATCGCGGTGACCGAGGAAATGAAGACCAACCTCATGCGCACCGCCTACAACATCATCATTTACGAGGCGCTGGATTTCACCACCGGGCTGTTCACCGCCGAAGGCGAGACGGTGTCCATCGGCATCGGGCTGCCGATGTTCATCCGCGGCATGGCGGAGACGGTGAAGGCGAAGATCAAGCATTTCGGCCGCGGCAACATCAAGCCGGGCGACATTTACGTCACCAACGACTCGTATCTTACCGGCAGTCACCTCAATCACGTCACGCTGACGCTGCCGATCTTCCACAAGGGCACCCTGGTCGGTTTCTCCTGCTGCATGGCGCACTGGCTCGACATCGGCGGCACGCTCGGCGGCATGACGACCGATATTTTTTCCGAAGGTCTGCAAATCCCGATCTTGAAATTGCATGACCGCGGCGAGGTCGATGAAACGCTGATCGACGTCATCAAGCAGAACATGCGGCTGCCGAGCCGCGCCATGGGCGACCTGCGCGCGCAAATCACCGCGGTGAAGACCGGCGAGCGGCGCTTTCTTGAACTGGTCGACCGCTACGGCCGCGACGAGGTGCTGCACGCCATCAAAGCCATCATGGATCATTCCGAGGCGATGGCGCGGGCGCGCACGCGCTCGATCCCCGATGGCGTCTACGAGGCGGAATCTTATATGGACGACGACGGCATCGATATCGGCAAGAAGGTACCGATCAAAGTGCGCGTCATCGTCAAGGGCGACGAGATGACGGTCGATCTCTCCGAAGTCTCGCGCCAGGTCCGCGGCTTCTACAATTCCGGCATTACCACCGGTTACGCCTGCTCGCAGGTGGCCTACAAGTGTCTCACCTCGCCGACCGATTATCCGATCAATGATGGTTCGTTCCGCAGCCTCAAGGCCATCGTGCCGCCCGGACGCATCATCAGCGCGGTGCGGCCGGCGCCGATGCGCTGGTGGATGACCTATCCGATGACCATCGTCGATACGGTGTTCAAGGCGCTGGCGCCGGTGATTCCGGATCGCGTCATCGCCGGTCATCACGCCGATCTTCTCATCGCAGCGTTGCATGGCATCAATACCAAGACCTCGGAATTCTTTCTTGCCAATTTCGGTCCGCTCGGTGGCGGCTGGGGCGCCAAGCGCAGCGAAGACGGCGTGTCGGCGACCGTCTGCATCAATGACGGCGACACCCACAACGGCCCAAGCGAGCAGTCCGAGGTCAAATTCCCGATCGTGGTCGAGCGCTATGCGCTGGTGCCGAATTCCGGCGGCGCCGGCCGTCACCGCGGTGGTCTCGGCGTCGAGCGTGTGGTGCGTGCCCGGGTGCCGATGACGTTCAACACCCAGGTCGAACGCGCGCATTGCAAGCCGTGGGGCTTGGACGGCGGCAGCGACGCAACCGGCAACGAAGTGGCGTTACGGATCGACGGCCGCTGGAAGACCGATTTTCCCAACGCCAAAGTGCTGGTGGCTATGCTGAAAACCGGCGACGCCTTCCGACTGCGTTCAGGCGGCGGCGGCGGCTATGGCTCGCCGCTCGAACGGCCGGCGGCGGAGGTCGCGGCGGACGCACGGCAAGGCTATATCTCGCTGGCGGCGGCCAAGGAGCTTTATGGCGTCGTGCTCGATCCGGAGAGCTTCGCAGTGGATGTCACCGCGACCGAGCAATTACGGGCCTCTCTGCGCGATTCGTCGCTACGCCGGCAGGCGTGAAAGATGGCCGCGCTTCCGCCTTTTTGCACGCTTCTTGCGCGCCCAATTTTGCATCGCCATATTAGCTCAAGGTCAAACGGAAGTGTTCCGTGCGATCGCGGGGCGCCGTAAAGGGCCCTACAAAGTCGCTTGATAAGGACTTTGACCATGTCCAGGGTTTCGTCGCTTTCGAGTCCCTTTCTGCTTGGCTTCGACGAGATCGAGCGCGTGCTCGATCGGGTCGGCAAGGCCGCGGACGGTTATCCTCCCTACAATATCGAGCGGGTGCCGCGCGACGGGAACAGTCCCGAGCGTTTGCGAATTACCCTTGCGGTGGCGGGGTTCACCCGCGACCAGCTCGATGTCACGGTAGAGGAGAGCCAACTCGTCATTCGCGGCCGCCAGCAGGACGATAAAAGCCGCCAATACATCCATCGCGGCATTGCCGCACGCCAATTCCAGCGCACCTTCGTGCTGGCGGACGGCATGGAAGTGTTGGGGGCGGACTTGAAGAATGGATTGCTGTCGATCGATCTGGTGCGCCCGCAGCCGGAGCGCATCATTAAATCGATCTCAATCAAAGAGTGCGATTAAGAAACCATAAGGACTCGACCATAGTCGTGGAAAGGAGTTGAGGGCCATGAACGATATCAACCGTGACGATATGAGCCATAGTGAACTTAAGATCGATATGTCTCCCGAAGCGCTCGCCCATCTGGGCGATGGCCGCATCGCCTACGTAAAGACCGTCCGTTCCGAGGACGTCCGCGCCATGTTCCCGCAGGCCGAGATGCCGCAAATGCCGCCCGGCCGCACGCTTTTTGCACTGCACGCCGCTGACGGCACGCCGATCATGCTCACCGACAGCCGCGAGGCGGCGGTCGCCAATGCCTGGAGCCAGGAACTCGAAACAGTCAGCGTGCACTGATCGGGAACTCAGCAGTCAGAAATCGGTAATCAAAGGGCCATGACATGGTGGGCCGCGATATGGGTCGCGGCCCTTTTTGTTTCTTGATTACTGATAACTGAACGCCGATTCCTGACCGCTACGCAGCAGAGGCCGACGGCATGGCCAGCACCGCGTAAAGCGATTCCGCGTCCTGCGAGCCGCGCAATTTGTGTGCGAGTGTCGGGTCACGCAACAGGCGCGCGATGCGGGCCAGCGCTTTGAGATGATCGGCGCCGGCGCCTTCGGGTGCCAGCAAAAGGAACACGAGGTCGACCGGCTGATTGTCGAGCGCTTCGAAATCCACCGGGCGGTCGAGCCGGGCGAACAGGCCGAACAAGCGGGTGAGACCCGGCATCTTGCCATGCGGAATGGCGATGCCGTTACCGACCGCGGTCGAGCCAAGTTTTTCGCGCTGCATCAAGATATCGAAGATCGCGCGCTCGTTCTGGCCGCTCAGCATGGCGGCGCGCGCGGCAAGCTCGTGCAGCACCTGTTTCTTGCTGTTGACTTTGAGCGCCGGGAGAATCGCGTTGGGCGCGACCAGGTCGGTAAGCGGCATGAACGGGAACCTAAAGCTGCGGGCTTAATGCCTAACGCTTATTGTCGGTTGGGGTGTGATCGATTTTGAGCATGATCTCTATGCAAAAACCGGAACCCACATTTCCGGATCAGGCTCAAGGGCGGCGGACCATAAGGAGCCCCCGCAACCGCGTCAATGGGCATCGGCGCCGGTCAGCGCCGGCGGATCGATCCAGCCGAAATGCCCGTCGGCGCGCCGGTAGACGATGTTGATTCCGCCGTGCGCGGCATGACGAAAGACAACAACCGGCGCACCGGTCATGTCGAGTTCCGTCACCGCATCGCTGACCGAAAGCCGTTTCAAGGCCGTGGTCGATTCGGCGATGATGACGGGGGTGAAAGGACCGTCCTCGGTTTCGGCCTCGTCTTCGGGCGCGGCGATGATGTAGCTTGCCGCATCGATCGGTGCTTCATCGGTGCGCTCGGCGCGATGATCCTTGAGCCGGCGATGATAGCGGCGCAGCCGCTTTTCGATCCGTAATGCTGCCTGATCGGCGCTGGCATAAGCATCGGGCGCGATGCCTTCGGCGTGCAGAGTGACCTTGGAATCGAGATGGATCGCGCATTCGGTGCGAAAGCTGAAGCCGTCTTTGGCCAGCGTGGCGTGGCCGGAATAGCCTCCGTCAAAATACTTACCCACGGTTTCGGCGATCCGATCGTTGATCCGATCGCGCAATGCATTGCCGAGGTCGAGGTTCTTGCCTGACACGCGAAATGACATGACAACCTCTCTAGGCGGCCTTTTGGTGAAAAGGTTTTCTTAAGGCGCCTAACCCGACCTAGGCATCGCCACGCGTCACGTCAACGCCGCGCTAGCACGCGGCCGCGGTTTGCTTTTCGCGCCGCCGCTGCACCGATGAGGGAATGCGCATCGCCTCGCGGTATTTCGCCACCGTGCGCCGCGCGATGTCGACGCCGGCTTCGCGCAGCTTCTCGACCAGGGTGTCGTCGGACAGGATGTCGGTCGCCTTTTCTCCGTCGATCAATTGCTTGATGCGGTGCCGCACCGCCTCCGCAGAATGCGCTTCGCCGCCATGCGACGCGGCGATTGCCGATGTGAAGAAGTATTTCAGCTCGAATATGCCGCGGGTGGTCGCCATGTATTTGTTGGCGGTCACCCGCGACACCGTCGATTCATGCATGCCGATGGCTTCGGCGACGGTCTTGAGATTGAGCGGGCGAAGATGCTCGACGCCGCGGGCGAAGAACGCATCCTGCTGGCGCACGATCTCGTTCGATACTTTAAGGATAGTGCGGGCGCGCTGATCCAGCGCGCGGACGAGCCAGGTGGCATTCTGCAGGCATTCGGCGAGATAGGATTTCTCGGTATCGCGGCGCGCCGTCGATGAGACCTCGGCGTAGTAGCGTTGATTGACCAGCACCTTCGGCAGCGTGTCGGTGTTGAGCTCGACGATCCATGCGCCGTTCGGCGCCGGCCGCACGAAAACGTCCGGCACGATCGGCTGCACCGGCGCGGAACCGAACGCGAGCCCCGGCTTCGGGTTGAGCGCCCGTATCTCGGCGATCATCTCGGTCAGGTCCTCATCGCCGACGCCGCAGATCTTCTTCAAGGCGGCAAAATCGCGCCGGGCCAGAAGATCGAGCCGTCCCACTAGCGTCGCCATCGCCGGATCGAAACGATCGCGCTCTCTGAGCTGGATCGCCAGGCATTCGGCGAGGTCGCGCGCGCAGATGCCCGGCGGGTCGAAGCTTTGCAGGATGGCGAGAACGGCCTCGACCTCGGCCGGCGAGGTACCGAGCTTTTCCGCCGCCGCGGCAACATCGCCGGAGAGATAACCGGACTCGTCGACCAGATCGATCAAGTATTGCCCGATCATGCGCCGCACCGGATCGGCGATGGCTAGCGCCAATTGCTCGCGCAGCCAGTCCGCCAGCGTGGTCTCGGCGGATACGAAGGCTTCGGGATTGTAGTCGCCGTCATCGCGGCCGCCCGTACCGGTGCCGGCCCATTCCGAATAACCCGCCGGCATGTCGGAACTGCGCGGCCGGATCGGTTCGCTGTCGTCCGGTGATGTATCGTCGAGGGGGCTGTCCTGGCGCTCCTTGCTGCCTAAATTATGGGCATCGCCATCGTGACCGTTCAATGCCTCGCCGCTGTCGGCTGCAGGGGCATCGGCGGGTTGCGCACCGTTGCGTTCGCTGGCTGGTTCGTCTGTCTCAGTGCCGCCATCGAGCAAGGGGTTCCGCTCAAGCTCGGCCTCGACATAGGCCACCAGATCAAGATTTGAGAGCTGCAGCAGCTTGATGGCCTGCATCAGCTGCGGCGTCATCACCAGCGCTTGGCTCTGGCGGATCTGGAGTCGTTGCGTAAGCGCCATGAGAGGCTAAATTGGTCCGATTCTTGCTTGTCTCTCCCTTGTACAGCAGTTCCGACGCCCTGTCGTCAACCCCCACCCTACCCTCCCCCTCCCATGCAGGGGAGGGCAGGGTGGGGGCAAGCTTAAAGTCGGAACTCCTCGCCCAAATAAAGCCGGCGCACCTCGGGATTGTTGACGATATCGTCGGCCCGACCCTCCATCAGCACTTCGCCGGAATAGATGATGTAAGCGCGATCGGTGAGGCCGAGCGTTTCGCGCACATTGTGGTCGGTGATCAGCACGCCGATGCCGCGATTGGTCAGGTGCCGCACCAGCGCCTGGATGTCGCCCACGGCGATCGGGTCGATGCCGGCGAACGGCTCGTCAAGCAGCATGTAATTCGGCCGCGTTGCCAGCGCCCGCGCGATCTCGACGCGGCGGCGTTCGCCGCCGGACAGCGCGATCGCCGGCGTCCTGCGCAAGCGGGCGATGTTGAACTCTTCGAGCAGCGAATCGAGGTCCTGCTGGCGCCGCCGTGCATTAGGCTCGACGACTTCGAGCACGGCCCGGATATTGTCCTCGACGGATAGTCCGCGAAATATCGAGGCCTCCTGCGGCAAATAACCGATGCCGAGCCGGGCGCGCTGATACATCGGCAGCTGCGTGACATCGGCGCCGTCGAGCTCGATGCGCCCCTGGTCGGCCTTGATCAGCCCGGTGATCATGTAGAACACCGTGGTCTTGCCGGCGCCGTTGGGGCCAAGCAGGCCGACCGCCTCGCCTTTGCGCACATAGAGGCTGACGCCCTTAACCACCTTGCGGCCGACGAAGGTTTTTTCCACGCTGTGGACGGCAAGCAAGCCCCTGCGCTCGCCCGGCGCAGCGCCATTGCCGTCGGTGCGGCGGCGCGGCCGCGGGCCCCGCTGTCCGTTTTGCGATCCATTCTGTGGGCTCGGTTGACGACGCGCTTGCGACGGTACTGGCGACGGAATCGGCGGGACTACTGCTTCCGGCAGGGGCTGCGGCGGCGCTGTCTTGCCGCGCGCTCTTCCCCCCGGCGCCGGCAGGCTTGCGATGTCGACATAGATATTGCTGATGGCGCCGCCCATGGTTTCCAGATCGATCCTTTCGAGATCGATCGCCGCGGCGCCACGCGGCGGCGCGCGGCGCGGCGCGGCAGCGCCGCGGCGAAAATATGCGAATAGGTCTGGCACGCCGATCTCGGAAATCCCGCCTGAATAAGCTGAATTCTGCCTAGCTTGCTGAGTTTAGCCGATTTTCTTCACGAAAGGTTCGCCGGCTAATTGGTCCGGCCCGGACCGATGGTCATGAAATTGGTGGGACCGCCGCTCTGGCCCTTGCCCGGCTGGATCAGCGCGCGGACGCGCCCCGGTCCGGGGGCGCCAGCCCCGGCTCCCCCGTTGCTACTGCCCGATTCGACCCGGGCATTTCCCGTGACCATGTCGACCACGACTTTTTCGCCGTGGATGACGTTTTGGCCCTGGCTGACCACCACATTTCCACTCAAGGTGATGGTCTTGGATTTCAGGTCATAGATGCCGAGATCGCCGCTCGCGTTCTGATCCTTGGTGATCACGGTGACGCCGCCGCGTGCCTCGATGCGGCGGATATTTTGCGCCCCTTGCGGCATGCCAGGTGTCGATTTGGTGGTGGTCACCGGCGTGCCATTGCTGCCGATGCCGATTTCCTGACCGTAGAAGACAACGAGGTTCTGGCATTTCATCGTGGTGTCGCCTTGCACCACCTGGACATTGCCGGAAAAGGTTGCGGTCTTTGCCTTGTCGCGGACTTCAAGCGTGGCGGCCTCGATCTGGACCGGCTGGTCCTTGTTGTGATCTTGCGCCAGCCCCGGGAACGCAGCCGGCGCGGCGGACGGTCCTTGCGCTTGTGCTGCGGCCGATGTGGCGACGGCCAGTATCGCCAGCGCGGCGCAGAGTTTAAGCGAGAGCATCATTGCCTGCTCGGGGCTGGGTTGGCGGTTGCGGCGGCGGCGGTGTCGCCGGCGTCCTTGCCGGGCTGCAGCGTCATCGCCACGCCACCGAAGCGGACAACGCTGCCGTTGTCGCCGATATCGAGCCGCCGGGCATTGAGAAAACCGTTGAGCATTTTCACCGAGACCGGCTTGTCGGAGATCACGTTGCCTTTGCGCACGTCGATGACCGCTTCGCTGAGTCGGCCCTCGTAGCCGGTCGACGACACCAAGTGAATGTCGTCCTTGAGCGTCAATATTTCCGTCTTCACGTCATAGACGCCGGAAGCTGCCGTCATCTCCACGCTGCTCTTGTCCTGCATTTCCATCTTGGCGTGGAGTTTTTCGAGTTCGACGAGATTAGGCTTGGTAATGTCTTGCGCCGCGGCTTCCGCGGAAAATTCATAGGCACGGGAATCCAGCGTGAAGCCGGTAAGCCGCGGCTGCTCCATGGTGATCTTGGTGCCGTGGATGACGAGCTTGCCGAGATCGCCCGGCAGCCGGAAGCCGCCGATCGGCGGCATGTAGTCGACGACCGCCACCGCCAACAGCAGCGCCGCGATGCCGACCGGTACGCCGATACGCAGCAGCCGAACCCGCCGGCTGTGCCGCAGCGCCGCCCGGTAGTTCCGTTCGAAATCGCCGCGGGTACCGGCCGCAAATCCGTTCGCCGCGTTGTCGGGATAGACAATGGCCAAACAGGTATCCCTTTGCGCGTCGCCCCGAAGCCGACCTTAGACCATGGTTTGAGCGGCTTTGTCTCGCGAAAATCGCCGGAAAAATCGCCCCGAATGTGGCCAGGACGGGACCGGACCACGGGACTGGGCCACTTGGCTGGGCGTTAACGGCGCGCTCGGCTTATGAATGCGCGAAAATGTCGTCGGCGGCAAAGCCGGCGAGATCGAGCCGCACCCGATCCGGCAGAAAGCCGAAGCAGGCGGCAGCCAGCTGTTCGCGGCCCTCGCGCGCCAGCATGGCGTCGAGCCTGTCCTTGAGCGCATGGAGGTGGGTGACGTCGGCTGCGGCGTAAGCTACCTGCGCTTCGGCGAGATCGGGGGCGCCCCAGTCGGAGGATTGCTGCTGCTTGGAAAGATCCTGCCCCAGCAACTCGCGCACCAAATCCTTAAGGCCGTGCTTGTCGGTGTAAGTGCGGACCAGCCGCGACGCGATCTTGGTGCAATAGACCGGCTCCGGCATCACGCCAAAAGCCTTGCACAACATGCCGAGATCGAAGCGCGCGAAATGAAAAATCTTCAGCAGATTCTTGTCGGCGAGAAGCCGCATCAGATTGGGTGCCGCATTCGGGGCGTCCTTGGCGTGCGCGGGAATCTGCACCACGTCGGCCGAGCCGTCGCCTGGCGACAGCTGCACCACGCACAACCGGTCGCGGTCGAGATCGAGACCCATGGTTTCGGTATCGATCGCGACCGCGCGCGAGCTCGCAGTCAGGTAACGTGAGATATCCGGCAGATCGCCGCGATGAAGACGGATGGTCGCCATGCCTGCGTGTTATCGCCCGCGTTGCCGGCAATTCCAAGGGCCTGGAGCGTCCGACCTGGAGACGCTTGCAAATGGGAAAACGGCGTCCTCTCGAAAATAGCAAAAAAGAGAAACCGTTGCAGCGTCTTTAGCCCCAAGCGCGAAAATTTCTTCTTATTTTCCGTCCGTTATTGCGCTTTCATAGAATAGACTTCTATCTACTGGCATCGTCATGGCGTTCTGGAGCCCTGCATGTCGCGTGCGGTCGCCACCATCCCCAATAGCGCGCCGTTCTCGGAAGAGGACGTCGAACTGCTCAACCGCGTGGTCGGCCCGGCGACCGCGGTGCAGCGGGCGTGGCTGGCGGGCTTCCTCGCCGGCGTCGAGCAGGCGGCGGGGGCGCCGCGGCCTGCGACCGGAGCCGCTGCGGAACCCCTCACCATCGTCTTCGCCAGCGAATCCGGAAATTCCGAGAAGCTCGCCGGCGATATGGCGCGGCAGTCGCGCAAGCTCGGCTTCAAGCCGATATTGATCGATATGGCCGAGCTCGATCTGGCGGCGCTGACGGCCGCCCCGCGGCTCATCGTCATCGCGGCCACCTGGGGCGAGGGCGAACCGCCCGGACGGGCGGCGCGCGTGTATGCCGAATTGATGCAGGACGGCGCGCCGCGCCTCGACGGAGTCGAATACGGAGTTCTTGGCGCTTGGCGATACCGCCTATGCGGAATTCTGCGCTGCCGGCAAGCGGCTCGACGAGCGGCTCGCCGAGCTCGGCGCCAAGCGCGTGGTCGAACGTATCGATTGCGATCTCGACTTCGCCGAACCGGCCGGTCATTGGATTGCTGCCGCGCTGAAAACGCTGACGCCCCCGGACACCGCACGCAGCCGTGTGATCGAAGTCGATTTCGGCGGCAACGCCGCGGCTAAAACCAATCCCGGCATCGTCGAGGCCGAGATCGTCGAGCATCTGAACCTGAATTCGTCGCGCTCGGACAAGGAGACGATCCATCTCGCGCTCGCGTTCAATGGGGCGACGCCGGCCTATGAGCCCGGCGATTCGCTCGATCTCTATCCGGAGAACGATCCGGCCTATGTCGATGAACTGCTGGCGCTGGCGCATCTGGCAAAAGATGACGCATTGCGCAGCGAGCTGATCGCCGCGCGCGATGTGTCGACGCTCTCCGTCAAGACGCTGGAATCTTATGCGGCTCTCACTGGCCATGAGCGCGTCAAGGCGCTCATCGCCGACGGGCAGGCGCGCGATTGGGTCGCCGGCCGGCAGTTGGTCGATCTGATTGCATGCTTTCCAACCGCGCTCGGTGCCGAGCAACTGCGTGCGCTGACGCGGCCGCTCGGCCCGCGCGCTTATTCCGTCGCGTCGTCGCGCCGCGAATTCGCCGACGAGGCGCATCTTCTCGTTTCGCCGGTGCGCTACAATTCTCACGACCGGTCACGCAAAGGCGTCGCCTCCAGCTACGTCGGCGAACGGCTCAAGCGCGGCGACCGGGTGCGCGTGAAGCTGCGGCCCAATCGCCATTTTGCGCTGCCCGATCCCGGCCGCGACATCATCATGGTCGGTCCTGGCACCGGCGTCGCGCCGTTCCGCGCCTTCGTCCAGGAACGCCGCGCGACCGGAGCCAAGGGCAAGAACTGGCTGTTCTTCGGCGATCGCCGCTTCACCCATGATTTTCTCTATCAGCTGGAATGGCAGGACGCGCTGCAGGACGGCGCGCTCGCCCGCATGGACGTCGCATTCTCGCGCGACCGGCCGGAGAAAACCTACGTCCAGCACAAGATGTGGGATCGCCGCCGCGAGCTGATCGATTGGCTCGACAATGGCGCGCACGTCTATGTGTGCGGCGACGCCAAGGCGATGGCGAAGGACGTGCGAGCGACTTTGACGGGCGCCTATGCCGATGTGAAGGCGCTCGCGCCGGACGCGGCCGCCGCGGCGGTTGCGGGGTTGGAGCGCGAGAAGCGCTATCTGCAGGACGTCTACTGAGCGGCCCTGCCGCCTCCTGATCGGATTTGAAAAACATGACTGACGACGTTTCGCGCAACGAGCGCATCAAGGAAGCAAGCGACTATCTGCGTGGCACGCTGGCGCAGGGGCTGCGCGAGGAGATCACCGGAGCCATCGCCGAGGACGACCAGCAGCTGGTCAAATTCCACGGCATGTATCTGCAGGACGACCGCGACCTGCGGCCCGAGCGCACGCGCAAGAAAATGGAGAAGGCCTTTGCCTTCATGATCCGCGTCCGCATTCCCGGCGGCGCGGTCTCGTCGCAGCAATGGCTGGCACTCGATCGCGTGGCGCGCGATTACGGCAACGGCACCATGCGGCTGACCACGCGGCAGACCGTGCAGTTGCACGGCGTGATCAAATCGAATTTGAAATCGACGCTGCGGGCCATCGACGCCGCAGTGCTCAATTCCATCGCCGCCTGCGGCGACGTCAATCGCAACGTCATGTGCGCCGTCATCCCCGAACAGTCGCGCGCGCATGCCGGTGCGCTGGCGCTGGCGCGCGCCCTCTCTGACCGCCTGACACCGCAGACGCCGGCCTATCGCGAAATCTGGCTCGACGGCGAAAAGATCGCCGGCGGCGAGAATGACGTGGTCGAGCCGATCTATGGCAAGACTTACCTGCCGCGCAAATTCAAGATCGTGGTCGCGGTGCCGCCGTCGAATGACGTCGACGTGTTTGCCCACGATCTCGGCTTCATTGCCATCGTCGATGGGGCGGGCGAGATCGCGGGGTGGAATGTCACCGTCGGCGGCGGCATGGGTATGACGCATGGCGAGCCGGATACCTATCCGTGCACCGCCAAGCTCCTCGGTTTTTGCGAAACCAACGACGCCGAAGTGATCGCCGAGGCGGTCGTCACCGTGCAACGCGACTGGGGTGATCGCAAGAACCGCAAGCACGCGCGGCTCAAATACACCATCGAGGATCGCGGCCTCGATACATTCCGCGCCGAGGTCGAGCGGCGCGCCAAGGTGAAAATGGCGCCGGCGCGGCAGTTTCAATTTACCTCCACCGGCGACCGCTACGGCTGGAGCGACGCCGGCGGCGGCAAAGCGCATCTCACGCTCTTCGTGCAGAACGGACGGCTCCTCGACCAGGGTGATGCGGCGCAATTGTCGGCGCTGCGCCGCATTGCGGAAATCCACGACGGCGGTTTTCGTCTCACGCCCAACCAGAATCTCGTCGTCGCCAGTGTGCCGACGGAGAAACAAACGAAAATCGAAAGCCTGGCGCGCGAAGTGCAGCTGCTCGCGCCATGGTCGGGGCTCCGCCGCAACGCCATGGCCTGTGTGGCGCTGCCGACCTGCGGTCTCGCGCTGGCCGAGAGCGAGCGCTACCTGCCCGAGCTTTTGGCGGCGCTCGACGATCGGCTGGCGGCGCACGGCCTGTCAGCCGATGACATCGTCATTCGCATGACCGGATGCCCGAACGGCTGCGCCAGGCCGTATCTTGCCGAAATCGGCTTGGTCGGCAAAGGTCCCGGCCGCTACAATCTCTATCTCGGCGGCGCCTTCGACGGCTCGCGGCTCAACAAGCTTTATCGCGAAGACCTCGATCACGCCGGCATCGTTGCCGCGCTTGATCCGTTGTTCGCGGCCTACGCCGACGAGCGGCGGGCGGACGAGCATTTCAGCGCTTTCGTGATTCGCGCCGGTTACGTCGCCTCAACGCGTAACGGACCCGATTTTCACGCCAATAGCGGGCCGCGACGCGCGGCATGAGCGGCGAGCGCACAAAGACGCAAAGCAGGCCGGACCGGTTTGGCGCACTGGCGCGGCTGCCGGTGTTCTTTGCGCTTGAGGGCAAGCGCGCCGTGATCGCCGGCGGCAGTTCGGCAGCGGCGTGGAAGGCCGAGCTGTTGTCGGCGGCAGGAGCGCGCGTCGATATTTACGCCGTCGATCCCAGCAACGACTTCGTGCAACTTGCGGCCGACCTTCCTGTCGGCACCGTCGTGTTGCATCGGCGGGCCTGGGCTGCGGCGGATCTGCCGGGCGCAGCGCTTGCTGTCGGCGATTGTCGGGACGAGGCGGAGGCAACTGCCTTTGCCGCCGCTGCGCGCAAGGCCGGCGTTCCCGTCAATGTCATCGACCAGCCGGCCTATTGCGACTTTTCCTTCGGCGCGATCGTGAACCGCTCGCCGCTGGTGATCGGCATTTCAACCGACGGCGCGGCGCCGGTCTTTGCGCGGGCGATTCGCGGCAAGCTTGAAGCGCTGCTGTCGAGAGGGTTCGCGCGCTGGACGCTCGCCGCTGCGGCTTGGCGTGCCGCGGTGCAGGCGTCTGGGCTGTCTTTCGCGCGCCGGCGCAGGTTTTGGGAGCTGTTTACCGCACACGCCATGGCGCATGTCGACGACGAGCCCAATCAGGACGATTTCGAGCGCTTCATCCGCGGCATCGACGATAGCGCGGTAACCTGGGGCTCGGTGACCGCGGTCGAAGTCGACGGCAGCGATCCCGACTCCCTGACGCTGCACGCGGTTCGTGCGCTTCATGCGGCCGACGTCATCGTGTTCGACGAGCAAGTGCCGCACCAGATCCTCGACTTCGCACGCCGCGAAGCGAGAAAAATCCGCATCGGCGAGAGGCAACGCGGCCAAGAACTCGACGTACTGATGGCCGGGTTCGAAAAGCAGCGCATACGCCTCGTGCGGCTCAAGTCCTCCAACCGCTGCAACGCCGCTCGGGCTTTCAAGGAGGCGTCACGCCACCCCGCCTCGGCCTTGGTTCCTAATGACGATGTTATGGCCGCAGATTGGTGGCGCTGAGGCAACGACGCTGATCTAGGCCTTGTTATTCCATTCCCGCCAGTGCGTCGGCTGCACGTCGATCCTGCTTTTGGCTTCGGCGTTGACCCAGCCAGCGAGGATGCGGCGGCAGGGAAACACCAGAACATGCGGCCCGCCGGAATCGATGACAGCCAATTCGAGATCGCGATCGAAAGGCGCGGTGCTGATAGGCTGCCACATGACGTAAAGTTCGCCCGAGACTTCGCTGTTTGTCTTTGATTTAGATCAATACGACCGGGCTGCGGGACTTTCTTGAGCGCGTGTTCAATCGAAGAAAGTTTTTCCAAGCATCGCCAAATCGACGCAACGATATCTCTGCCGATTCGGCACCGCGCAGCAACGCGTTGCTGCGGCGCCGCGATGCGAGGTTCTAGGCGCCGATCCAGCTGATCTCCGGCGCCTTTCGCGGCACCGGGCTCGGCTCCGATTTCGCATGACCCAGAATGATCGGTGCACAGGGACGATACGCCGCCGGGATCTTGAGCAGTGCTTTGCCTTCGGGCGTGCCGAGCCAGCCTTGCGCGAATCCGATCCAACATGTGCCGAGGCCGGCACCACGCGCCGCCAGCATGAGATTTTCCGCAGCCAGCGCACAGTCCTCGACGGCCCAAGGAATATCCGCCACCGCGGAAATCACGATCAGCACCGGCGCATGGTAGAGGATATCGAAATTCGCTTCGTTCAATATTTGCTGGAAATGGTGCGACATCAGCCCGACCGGCGTGCTTCTGACCATAAACGCCTTGGATTCGCGCGAAATTTTCGTCAGCACAGCCTTGTCGCGGACGACGCAGAACGAGCAAGGCTGCTGGTTGACCGCGCTCGGCGCCTGCACCGCGGCGTCGATCAGCGCACGAATGGTCTTGTCGTCAACAGATTCGGCCGTGAAGTCGCGAACGGCGCGTCGTGTGTAGATCGCTTCCTTTAGATCCATCATTGCACCGGTATGCCAAACTGACGCATTTATACGAGCGAGAAAATTGCGCAGGTTGATCCAGATCAAAGCGACGCGCGTCGAGTGGCGGTGTAATTGATAAAAGCTGGATCGTTTTCCGGGTTCGTCCTCCTCCCCCAAGAGCTCGGATAACCAGCACTTAGGCCCCGGCCGCCAATTCGGCCGGGGTCCCTTTTTGGATCGGGATAGCGGCCTTGCCGCGGGCGGCATCCTGATGGCGGCGCTGCCGCTGTCGCTCATCGGCATGCTCGCCGCCGCGACGATCGTTTTCACTTTGGCGATGGATTCGATCAAATTGGGCGTGTTTGCGCGCTTGCGTATCGATTGATCGCTCATCCGCTACGAGCTCGCCTGCGCCATGCTGGCGCGAAACCGCCAGATCGCGAGAGCGAAGAACAGGCCGCCGATCGCCGCGACCAGGACGAACTGCGGCCACACCACGTCGATGCCGGCGCCGCGATAGAGAATTGACTGCGCGAACGACACGAAATGCGTCGACGGCGACGCCTGCATCGCGGTCGCCAGCCACGGCGGCATGCTTTCCAGCGGCGTATTGCTGCCGGAGAGCATGTTCATCGGCAAAAAGACCAGCATGAACAGCAGGCCAAGTTGGGGCATCGAGCGCGCCACCGTCCCGATAAAGATGCCGATGGCGCAAGCAAAGAACAGATAGATCATGACGCCCAGCATAAACAGCGGAATGGAGCTGGCGACGATTGGAACGCCGAGCACCATGCGGACGACGAAAAACAGCGACAGGCCGGCGGCAACGGTGATGACCAGGCCGTTGGCCCAGACCTTGGACATTGCAATCTCGAATGGCGTCACCGGCATGACCAGGAGGTGATCCATCGTTCCATGCTCGCGCTCGCGCACGATCGCGGCGCCGGCCAGAATGATGGCAAGCATGGTGACGTTGTTGATGATTCCCATAACGCTGGTGAACCACGCCGTCGTGATATTCGGATTGAAAGTGATGCGAACATTGAGGTTGACCGGCGACAGCGGCGCGCCTTCGGAATGCGACAGAAAATCCCGGATTTCGTCGCTGACGATCTGTTGGGTGTAGTCGGAGCCAAGGCCCGCCTGAACCATCGCCGTGGCGTCGACGTCGATTTGCAGTCCGGGCGAGCGGCCGCCGAGCACATCGCGTTCGAAGTTGGGGGGAATGTCGATCGCGAAGGTGAATTTTCCGGCATTCATGTCCGGCATGATGTCGCGCTCGGCGATCGGCTTCGGCGTCTGAAAATAAGGCGGCAGAAATGCGTGCGCGATGCGTCGCGACAGCTCGGAATGGTCCTCGTCGACGATAGCGATCGATGCGTTGTGCAATTCCTGCGAATTGCTTCCGGATTGCGCGATGATGGCGAGCGAGAAGGTGTAGATGACGAGCACGAGCAGAACCACGTCGCGCATGAAGCTGCGCAGTTCCTTGGTGCCGAGCCAGAAGATGTTGCCGAGGCTTCGCATCCGGCGCTCCTAGCGTTCCTGCTTGCGCAACAGCACGAGGCTGATCGTCGTGAGGATCGGGATGAATATGGCGAGCGCCAGCAGATCGCCGCCCAGATCGCCCAGTTGGAGACCCTTGGTGAAAGTGCCGACGCTGATCGGCATGAAATAGGTCATGGGAAAGGCGCGCCCCATGATCTGGGCGGTGATGGACAGCGCCGATACCGGCACCATCATCCCGGCAAACTGGGTGGCCGGCAGCACCGTCAGGATCGCGGTCCCGAACAGCGCGGCGATCTGCGTCCGGGTGAACGCGGAAATCATCATGCCGTACGCCGTCGTCGTGGTGACGTAGAGCAACGCGCCCAGCAACAGCGCGATAAAGCTGCCTTTGAGCGGCAGCTGGAATATGAACAGCGCCATCAGGAACATCAGCGCAAAATTCGCCATGGCGACGCCGATATAGGGAACCTGCTTGCCGAGCAAAAATTCGATACGGGTCACCGGAGTGACGTAGAGATTGGTAATCGAGCCCAGTTCCTTTTCGCGCACGATGGCCAGCGCCATCAGAATAGCCGGGAACAGCGCCAGCAAGAGTGACATGGTTGCCGGCACCATCGCATAGACGCTCTCGAAATCCTGGTTGTACTTGAATCTGATCTCGATATCGGCGGGCGGTGGTTGCGGGGCGGTCGCGGTCTTGACCGCCGGGTCGTTCAAATAAAGCGCGTGCATGGCCTGCAAATAGCCGCGGATCGTCTGTGCACGAAACGGCATGGCGCCGTCGACCCAGGCGCCGACCCAGGCGGGGCGTCCGGCCTCGATATCGCGGCCGAAGCCGGGCGGAATTTCGATCGCGGCGTCCAGCCCGCCGCTTTGCATACGCTTTTCCAGATCCGAGTAATCGTCGAGCGGTCGTCTTTCCGTGAAGTAGGGAGACCCTCGCAATTCCTCCAGATAGGCGCGGCTTTCGTGGCTGTGATCGTGGTCGAGAACGGCGAAGGTGAGATTGTTGACGTCCGTCGAAATGCCGAAACCGAACACCAGCATCAGGAAAGCGGTGCCGAACAATGCGAAAGCCAGCCGGATGGGATCGCGCAGGAGCTCGATGGTTTCACGAATAGTATATGCGAACAGACGCTGCAGGCTAAACGACCGTTGTGGTGACCGGGACCGCGCGGCTGGATTGGCTGTCGGGGCCGCCGGCGCGCGGGCATCGTCGGACTTGTATCCTGCGGCGGCTTCTTCGAGATAGCCGATGAAGGCGTCTTCGAGGGTGGCGGCGTCACGCCGTTTGGCGAGGTTCGCCGGCGTATCGGTAGCAAGCACGCGTCCGGAGTCCATCAGCGAGACGCGGTCGCAACGCGCGGCCTCGTTCATAAAGTGAGTGGAGACGAAAATCGTCACGCCCTGATTGCGCGACAGCTCGATGAGCAATTCCCAGAACCGGTCACGTGCCAAAGGATCGACGCCCGATGTCGGCTCATCGAGGATGAGCATTTCCGGTTCATGAACGATGGCGACCGCCAACGACAACCGCTGGCGAATGCCGAGCGGAAGATCCGATGTGCGTTGGTCGAGATGTTCGGACAAGCCAAATTGTTCGACAAGCATGGCGAGGCGGGATCGGGCCTTGCTCGTGGGCAGATGGAACAGCTTGGTGTGGAGATCCAGATTTTGCCGAACCGTCAGTTCGGTATAGAGCGAAAACGATTGCGACATGTAACCGACGCGAAGGCGCGCCGCCATGTCGCGGGCGTCGAGCGGTTTGCCGAACAGCAGCGCTTCACCTTCGGTCGGCGGCAGCAAGCCGGTCAGCATCTTCATCGTTGTGGTCTTGCCGCAGCCGTTGGAGCCGACAAAGCCAAATATTTCACCGCGCTCGATGGTGAAGTTGACCCGATCGACGGCCGTAAAATCGCCGAAGCGGCAGGTCAGATCGCGGGCGACAATTACCGGCTCGGCGTCCGCGAAGCGCCGCGGCGGCATTTCGAGCTTGTGGTGGCCGGCGCGAAGCTCTTCCGGCAGCAGCCCGACAAAGGCCTCCTCGACGGTCGCGCCGTTGCCCTTGGCCTTGAGATCTGCCGGAGCGCCCGTTGCCAGAATGCGTCCGGCGTTCATAGCAATCAGAAAATCAAAACGCTCCGCCTCTTCCATGTAGGCCGTTGCCACCATCACGCTCATGCCGGGCCGCCGCGAGCGGATGCGATCGATCAATTCCCAGAATTGACGCCGCGACAGCGGATCGACGCCGGTGGTCGGTTCGTCGAGGATGAGCAAGTCGGGATCGTGGATCAGCGCGCAGCACAGGCCGAGTTTCTGCCGCATGCCGCCGGACAGTTTCTTCGCTTGCCGATCGGCAAACGGGGCCAGTCCGGTGCTCTGCAGGAGCTCGGCAATTCGCCATTGCCGCTCGGCGCGGGATTGTCCGAATAGCCGGGCGAAGAAGGCGATGTTTTCCTCGACGCTGAGGTCCGGGTAGAGGTTCTTACCGAGCCCCTGCGGCATATAGGCGATGCGCGCGCAAACGGCGTCGCGGTGCGCCACATCCGCCATGTCGCCGCCGAGAGCGTCGACGTGTCCGGATTGAATCCGACGCGCGCCGGCAAGGATGCTCAAGAGCGTCGATTTGCCGACCCCATCCGGTCCGATCAGGCCGACCATGCATCCGGCGGGTAGCTCGAGACTGACATCATCGAGTGCCGTGACGTGCCCATAACGTTGCGTAACGCCGGCGAGCCGCGCGACCGGCTTGGCCGGCTCGCTCATTGCGGCGGAAACCTTTGCAGCGAAGCGGGCCAAGCCACGGCGGAATCGACCTTGATGTAGGCCACGCCGGGCAGCCCGCTGCGCACCGATTCCGCGCGCCTGTGCAACCGCGCGGGATCGAGCTGCACGCGAATGCGGAACATCAGCTTGTCGCGTTCGCTTTGGGTCTCCACCGTCTTGGGCGTGAACTGCGCCTGCGTGGCGATGAATGAGACCTTCGCCGGAATCGCGTAGTCGGGATAGGCATCGAGCACGATACGCGCTTGGTCGCCGAATTTGGCTTTGCCCGCATCGAGGGTCGGCAAGTAGACGTCCATATAAACGTCGGAGACGTCGAGCATCGCGAACACATGGCCGCCGGCCGGCAAGACCTCCCCGATATTGGCGATGCGGTATTGAATGCGCCCGTCGCGCGGCGCGACCAAGCTGTCGTCGGCTATTTCGACCGTATAGAGTTCGACGTCATGGGTCGCCGCGTCGAGGGCGTGTTCGGCCTCCGTGACCCGAAACTGCGCCGCATTCAGCGCGGCATTGGCGCCATCCAATTGCTGCCGCCGCTGATCGAGCAGTTCCTTGGTCTCGACGCCTTTCTGCACCGTGTAAACGGCGCGATCCATCTCCTGCTGGGCCAGAAGCACTTGCGTCTTCTGCTGAGCAACATTGGCATTGGCTTCGTCGACGGCCTTTTTGGCTTGGTTGACGGTGGCCTGCGATCTCTTCAGCGAAGCCTGGAGGTCGCGCGTATCCATGCGGGCGACCACTTGCCCGGCTTTTACCAGATCGCCCTCATCGGCCATGATTTCGGCGATGCGGGCGGCATATTTGGTATCGATGTTGATTTCGTCGGCTTCCAGCCGGCCATTGCCGAAAACGATACCGGGCGGCAATGCCGGGTGGAGCTGTTGCCACCAATAGTAGCCGCCGCCGGAGCCGCCGATCAGTACGACAAACAAAAGCGTCGCCTCGACCCAGCGGGTGCGCGCGCGCCGTTTGGCGACAACGACGGGGAGGCCTGCGTCCAGCCGCGCCGGCAAAGTTCGGCGGTGGTCCGGAGCCGGCTCTGGCTGTTGTGGCGTCACGGCGGGCCACGCCGCGGGCGTGACCTTGCTGTCTTCGTCTTTGCCGCTTTGGTCCATATCGCGTCCAATTTCCGCGCCCACGGCGAACGATACGCGATGTGGACAGACCGCAAAATTCAGGGTTCGGCCCTAAGGGATTTTACGGAGCCGCTCGCTGCGGTGCGGATTTGACCGGGATCAATTCGCTTTGCGGAACGTTTGCCTATTGATGATGGCGAGGACGAACGCTGCCTTTTGCGCGCCGAGGAGGAGGATCGGTCATGCCTGACAAAATTAAGAGTGCCGCCCAGGGCCTGCCGGAGCTTACGATCTCGCCGGAGAAGGTTTCATACATCATCGTCAAAGCGCGCGACTTTGACGCCAAGGATGTGGTGACCGATCCCGACGATTCGTCGAACGCCACGGACGATGGAATGCTGTCGATACTGGAAGATCACAAGGACGATCCGGTGGTCCAGGAGATTTCGGCCGCCATCTTCGGCATGAGCGAGGACGAACAGGTCGATCTCGTGACCTTAGCGTGGCTCGGCCGCGGCGATGGCACGCTTGAGGACTGGGACGAGTTGCGCGCGGAAGCCGCGCGCGCCCACAACAAGCGCACCGCGGCGTATCTGCTCGGCATGCCGCTGCTGCCCGATCACCTGGAGGAGGGACTGGCGCAGTTCGGCATGTCTTGTGAGGAATGATCTTGTGAGGAGTGAGGCTTGCGGCGGGCGCGACTCGCGCAGTTTGGAGGTGCGCCAGTCACTTTCGTTCTTAATGTTTCATCTGCCCCGGATCGCAGCGACCTGCTCTTGCAACTGTCGGCGCGCGTGTTTGAAGGCATCGTCGATCGCGAAGGTCAGGTCGGCATAGCGCTCGTCGGCCGTCGGCGTCCGTTCCACGTTCACTTCGCGCTCGTCGGGCAGCACCAGCCGCACATGGACTTCGTACAGTCCGCCCTTGCGGTGATGCTGACTGGGCGCTTTGATCGCTACCCGGCACGCCGTAATGCGGTCGGAGAGCCGTTCAAGCTCGGCTACGTGCCGGTCGATCATATCGCGGATCGCGGGAGTCGCGGTCAGGCCTTGGAACTGGATTTCAGCCTCGATGTTCATGATTTCCTTCCGATCTCACTTTGACAGTTATCGTCAGACGGCGTGAGCTGTCTTGATACACATCAACACCGGCTTTTGAAATCGGTTCGCGGGGCTCAAATCTGCTGACGCTTCGAGTTCGCGGCGGCCCCGGCGCTCAGCGTATCTGAATGTCTGCCGGCTTCGCTTTCGCCCAATAGTCGGCTTGCGATTTTGCCGACTTAAGACGATGGGCATCCTCAAAGCCAGGCGCCATCGACGCCGCGGTGCCGGCCAGCACTTCATGGTGCTCGATATTGAGCAGCCGCAGCCAGCTCTGCTGGCCGAGCGTCAGTCCGATCATGCAGCCCAGCTCGACGAGCTCGGACTCGCTGAAATGCGCATGCATGCGGTCCCAGAAGGCGTCGTCGGTGTCGGTGCGCCAGACAATGGCTTCGGCATAAGCCAGCGCCGCCTTTTGGCGCGCGTCATATTTGGTCGAGCTCTCGAAGTTCAGTAGATCAAGGACTTGATCCTCGAGCAGCGCGCCGCTTCGCGCTGCTTTCATCGAGCGCTGATTGCCGCAATATTCGCAAGCCACCGAACGCGACACGTAGAGCCGGCATAGTTCTTTGATCGCATGATCGAGCACGCCGGTGCGGTAGATATTGTGCCAGGACTCGGCGAAGAACCAGAAGCAGGCCGGCACGTGGGCGCGAATGGCCGAGCTTTCCGGCCGCGGCGTGCCCTCGCGCTGGCAGCGCTCCATCTCGGCGCGCATCCGCGCGTCCATTTTTTCGAGCGGGACGTAGCTGATCCGCTGCTTGGCCATGTTGGTCCTCCCGATGCTTTTCGCCGGCTCTATTTAACGCTTCCTGGTTGGCTCAGTCAAAAGATACTATCTTTACTATTTTAACGGCACTCCGTAATGTGGAGACCGATGAGCCACCCACGAGCCAGGCAAACCGTGGCGCAAGGAAGCGGCGATTTGACCGCGCGCATCATGTTTGCCGGCCGTTCCTCGTCGCTGTCGGCGCAAGTGGTCGCGGAGGTGCGCGACGCGCTGTTCGCCAACAAGCTCAAGCCCGGCGATTTCCTCGGTACCGAGAAAGATCTCGCGGCCCGCTTCAACGCGAGCCGCATCGTCGCGCGCGACGCGCTGCGCACGCTGGAAGCGCTCGGCATCGTCGAGATTCGCATGGGCAAAGGCGGCGGCGCTCGCATCGCGCACGGCAATCCGCGGCTGTTCGCCGAGGCGCTTGCCGTGCAGCTCGATCTCACCGGCGTGAGCGCCGCCGAGATCATGGACGCGCAGCGCGCGATCGAGACGCTGGGCGCCGAGCTTGCCGCCGAAAACGCGACGCCCGAGGACGTCGCGAAACTGCGCCGTCTGCTCACCGAAGCGGAAGCGGCGATCGGCGACCTCGACGAGTTCACCCGGCTGTCGCGCGATTTCCATCTGGCGGTCGCTGAGGCCTCGCACAACCGCGTCATCCTGGTGCAGCTCATCTCGCTCGAACACGTATCGTGGCCGCGCCGCAACGTCACCGCGACGCCGAAATTGGCGCGGCATATTCTCGACATCCACACCAAGCTTGCCGATCTGATCGAGCTGCGCGACCCGAGCGGCGCGCGCGCTTTGATGGACGATCACGTCAAGATGATCCGCGCCCGCCGTGTCGCCGAGCGCGGCCGGATTCCCGCCAACGGACACTTTAGCTGCTGAGCGCCAAGCCAAATATCGGAGGAAGACCAATGGCAAAATTTCTGATCGAACCGCATTTCCGCCTGCAGGAATGGGTCGCCGAAGAGAAGGGTTATTTCCGCGCCGAAGGGCTGGACTACGAATTCCGCGAATTGGTGCGCTCAACCGGCGGCCAAATCCACGCCAAGGGCGACAAAGTCGGCGCCTTCCAATCGCTCGAGGAAGGCCGCAAGTCGAACGTCAGCTGCGCCTGCCACTGGACCGTCAATGTCGCCGCCTCGAACGGTCACGGCCGCATGTACACCGACGTCTATTCGGTGGCGCCGGCGGGAATCTTTGTTGCCGCCGACTCAAAGATCAAAACGCCGGCCGACCTTGCCGGCGTGCCGGTCTCGGTTGGCTATCAGTCCGGCAGCCACTACGCCACCGTGCAGGCGCTGGAGGCCTACCTCAAGCCGGAGCAAATCAAGCTCAACTACGCCGATGGCATGCTGTTCGCCCGCATGGAGAAACTGATCGACGGCACCGCGCCGGCGGTGAATCTGTTCAGCGGACCTTATTACTTCGCCGAGCAGCTCGGCTTCCGCAAAGTGATCGACACCACGTTCATGATCGGCACCATGATCCACGGCGATCCCGATCCGGAGGATTTGCGCAAATTCTTCCGCGCCCTGCGCAAGGCGCAGCGCGACATCGACCTGCGGCCGGAGCTTTATACGCACTACTACAAGAACGAATTCCCCGACCGCTTCCATGCGCTGATGGACACGCGGCGCTGGGGCCCCGGCGAGCGGCTGGTGTTCGAGGCCTATACCAAGGAAGTCTACGAGGAATCCTTCGAATGGATCGCCGACCACCACATCTTCCCGGAAGGCACGATGGGTTCGGGCCGCTACGAGCAGGCGACGTTGTCGCTGATCGGGTGATATGAGGGTGTTACGGTATCACGACGCGTTCTAACGATCCGGCGCCCCCATCGGGCCGTTTCGGCGTTGATATTCCCGATCGGGAATATAAGTGTTAGAGATGGCCTATATTCCCGATCGGGAATATTATGATTTGCGGGTTGACATTATTCCCGATCGGTAATATATCGTCGATAATTAGGAGAACTTACCGATCGGGAACATGACCATAAGAAATGCCGCAGAGTTCGGCGCTCTCATCCGGCAAAAGCGGAAGAAACTCAGGCTGACCCAGGAAGAACTCGCCACGCGCTGCGGGGTAGGCGTGCGCTTCATAATCGAAGTGGAGGCCGGCAAGCCATCCTGCCACCTCGGCAAGGCTCTGACTGCAGCCGTCGAGGTTGGGCTCCATCTCGACGATATGCCGTCGGGAGCCGACGTCACCGCCACCGAAGACGATCCGCTGTCGCAAATCCCGTCGTACTAGCCGACGCCAATGGTCGCTATCTTTTTTGACAATCTGAAGGTGGCGAGCATCGTCGTCACCGACAAGCGGGCGCAGATGCTCTACGATCCTGCATGGATCAAGCGTACCGGAGCTTTTCCTATCTCGCTATCGATGCCGCTCGGTCCGGACGCCGTCGATCATGACCGCATAATTCCGTGGCTCGCGAATCTTCTGCCGGAAACTCATCTCTCAGAGATCGGGCAGCAGATAGGTGTCTCACCACAGGACATCTTGGGGCTGCTCGAATACATCGGGCGCGACACTGCCGGTGCACTTGCGATCGGCTCGCCCCGGCCTCAGGCCGACGATTTCCGCCCCATTAAGCGGGGCGAGGATCTGGAAAGAATCATCAACGAACTACCGCAGAAACCATTCTTGGTCGGTGAGCACGGTGTGTCCATGTCACTGGCGGGCGTGCAGGACAAACTTCCCGTCGCCATGGCCGACGGCAAACTGGCGATTCCGATCAACGGAACACCCTCTACCCACATCATCAAGCCGGATAGTCCGCGCCTTCCAGGTAATGTGCACAATGAAGCTTTTTGTCTAAGGCTCGCCCAACTGGTCGGCCTGGATGTCGCCGAAGCCACCCCGGCACGCGCGGGTAAACGACTCTATCTTCTCGTCAAACGCTACGACAGAACAAAGACGCCGACAGGCCGTATCGTCCGCATCCATCAGGAGGATTTCTGCCAACTTCTCGGCTACTTCCCGAGCGCAAAATACGAATTTACTTCGGCAACCGTTGGCGGCGGACCGACTCTGAAAATGATGTTCGACGGTGCGGCGCATTTCGTTCACCCGGGCGCCAGGATACCGCTACTCGATGCCGTGATCTTCAACGTGCTGATTTGCAATGTAGACGCCCACGCGAAGAACTATTCGGTGCTAATCGGCGCCGGCGGTACGGCAAAGCTCGCACCGCTGTATGACCTTATGTGCGCCGACGTCTATTCGCAGATCACCAAACGGCTGGCTCAGAGCATTAATGGCCGAAAGGAAGGCATTCACATCCACGGGTCAGATTGGCAGCAGTTGGCGAGACAAGTATCGTTAAGCCCGGCGCGGACACTCAGGAGAGTGGAAGAATTGTGCGAACTTCTCCCGGCGCACGCGGATGAAGCGCAAGACTTTGTCGCATCATCGTCCGCTGGTAAGCATCAGATGCTGGATCATGTTGTGGCCGCGATCAATAAACGCTGCCGGCGCATCGCGAACCAATTGAGGAGGGTCGATGAGGTGCCTCTCGAAGGCGATGCCCGGAATGCATTAAGGCGATGAATTGCGACTTCGAGGCCGTGAGATGTCCATCCTCGTAACCACCAAGGGCATAGCGAGCTGCATACCCCGCGGCCCGATTTTTTTGGTAATCCAACATATTCAAACATATTCAAAGCCAAAATTTCGAGAGTGGTGCCCAGGAGAGGACTCGAACCTCCACGCCTCGCGGCGCTAGTACCTGAAACTAGTGCGTCTACCAATTCCGCCACCTGGGCAAGCACGGTGGGCTGAACGAGGATAGGTACGAAAGCGGTCGTCCCCTTGTCAATCGAAGGGGTTATCGCCCGGCCGGTCATGCCGACGACTTCGTAGTCCCCTATACAGCGCGAAACCGATCATGTATTTCGCGACACATGGCAATCAAGAGCAAGGCTGAGACGCTGGTCACCGTGTTCGGCGGCTCGGGTTTTCTCGGCCGCCACGTGGTGCGGGCGCTGGCCAACCGTGGCTACCGCATCCGTGTCGCGGTGCGCCGTCCCGAGCTTTGCGGCCATTTGCGGCCGATGGGCCGGGTCGGCCAGATCCATGCGGTGCAGGCCAATTTGCGCTACCCGGATTCGGTTAAGGCCGCGGTGCGGGACGCCGACGCCGCGGTCAATCTGGTCGGCCTCCTGTTCGAACGCGGCAATCAGCGCTTTGACGCCGTGATGTCCGCGGGCGCTGAGGCAGTGGCCCTGGCCGCCAAGGACGTCGGTGCGCCGCTCGTTCACATCTCCGCCATTGGCGCCGATCCTGCCGCCTCCTCGCATTACGCACGGGCCAAGGGGCAAGGCGAAGAGCGGGTGCTGGCCGCGCAAAGCGAAGCCATCATCATGCGGCCATCGATTGTATTCGGCCCTGAGGACGACTTCTTCAACCGCTTCGCCGCGCTAGCGCGGCTGTCGCCGGCATTGCCATTGCCCGGCGGCGGCCACAGCCGCATGCAGCCGGTGTTTGCCGGCGACGTCGGCGAGGCCGTGGCCAAGGCGGTCGATGGCGAACTGCGCTCCGGCACGATCTACGAGCTGGGCGGGCCGGCGGTGCGCAGTTTCAAGGAACTGATGGAGTTCGTGCTCGCCACCACGCAGCGCCGCCGCCTGCTGGTGCCGGTGCCGTTCGCGCTGCTCAAGCTGCAGGCGATGGTCCTGCAATTCGCACCAAAGCCGCCGATCACGCCGGATCAGGTCGAACTGCTCAAAATCGATAACGTGGTGTCCGACGCGGCCAAGCATGATGGCCGCACTCTGGAAGGGCTCGGCCTCATCCCGGAATCGATCGAGGCGATCGTGCCGACTTATCTCTGGCGCTTCCGCAAAACCGGCCAATTCAATCCGCACGCGGCGTAAGCCGCCGAATCCTGTCAGCCTTCGGGCCATACCGCTAATCTAGGCGCGCTGATTCGACCCGCACGCATCCCACGATTGACCAACACGATGTGACCATGTCCGACGCTTGCACCAATGGCATCGATACCGGTTTCGTGGCGTTGGGTTATGCCAAAGTCGCCGTTCTCGGCGTGGTGCAGGGCATCACCGAATTGCTGCCGATCTCATCGACCGCGCATATGCGTCTCGTGCCCGCGGTGCTCGGCTGGCCGGACCCGGGCTCGGCTTTCTCCGCCGCCATGCAGCTTGCCGCGCTGGGCGCGGTGGTCAGCTATTTCTGGACGGACGTGCGAGACTTGACGGTCAACTCGATCTCCGCCGCCATGCGCGGTCAATTCCACGATCGTTCGTTCCAGTTTGCGCTGTGGATCGTGCTTGCGACGATCCCGATCGGCATTGCCGGGCTCGCGCTCGCCAAACTTCTCAACACCTGCAATTCGCCGATCCGCGCGGTCAGCATCATCGGCTGGGCCTGTATCGTTATGGCCGCGCTTCTGGCGATTGCCGAAATCTGGGCGCGGCATCGGCGCACCATCGATAAGGCGACCATCGTCGATGCGCTTGTCGTGGGCCTAGCACAGACCGGCGCGCTCATCCCTGGCGTGTCCCGTTCAGGCTCGACATTAACCGCCGCGCTGATGCTGGGCTTCAAACGCGACGAAGCGGCGCGGCTGTCGTTTCTGCTCGGTCTGCCGGCAATCGCTCTGGCCGGGTTCAAGGAGTTGTGGGAGCTCCACAAGATCCATCTCGATTGGTACGCCTGGTCGGTGCTGATCGTCGGTATTGGGGTAGCCGCCGTTTCGGCTTTCTTTGCGATATGGGGCTTGATGAAAATACTGGAGAATTTTTCGAGCTGGCCGTTCGTCGTCTATCGGTTCTTGCTCGGCGTCGTGATCCTTGGCGGCGTGGCGGTGGGATGGCTGGCCTGACCAATCACCGGCGGCGCCGCCAATGATTTGACCGGCTGCCAATTTCGTCAACTTTTTGCGGCAAGGTGGGATTAGGACAAAGCTCATAAGCACATGCTGACGCTGTTCCATCATCCGATTTGCCCGCATTCCCGCTTTATCCGGCTGGCCCTCGAAGAATACGGCCTGCCGCCGCGGCTGGTCGAGGAACGGGCATGGGAGCGGCGCGAGGAATTTCTGCAGCTTAATCCCGCGGCCACAACGCCGGTCCTGGTCGAAGAAGGCGTGCCGCCGGTGCCGGGCGCCGCGGTGATCGCCGAATACCTCGACGAGACGCGCGGGCTCACGCTCGGCGAGTTCCGGTTGCTGCCGGCCGACCTCGGCGGCCGCATCGAGGTGCGCCGCCTGATGAGCTGGTTCAACGACAAGTTCTTTGAGGAAGTCTCCGGCGCGCTGGCGCGGGAGCGGGTCTATAAGCGCTATATCCCCGCCGCGAGCGGCGGCGGCTCGCCCGACATGGAGACGCTGCGTGCGGCAAAGAACAACATCAGGTACCATTTAGCTTATATTGGCTGGCTCGTGCGCACCCGCGATTGGCTCGCCGGCGATACCTTGACCTATGCCGATCTGGCCGCGGCGGCGCATTTATCCGCCGCCGATTATCTGGGCGATGTGCCGTGGGACGAAGACGAGACCGCCAGGAACTGGTACGCGCGGATCAAATCGCGGCCGTCGTTCCGCGCGCTGCTCGACGAGACGCTGCCCGGCGTACCGCCAGCGCCGAACTACGCCAACCTCGATTTTTGACCGGCGCGGCACTCAAGGCGGCGCTGATCGACGCCGCGCACGCGCAAGGTTTCGAGGCGATCGGCGTCACCCGGCCGGATGCGATTCCGCTCGCGGCGGCGCGGTTGCGCGAATTCTTAAGCCTCGGCGCGCATGGCGACATGGATTGGATGGCGGCCAATGCTGAGCGGCGCGCCGACCCGCGCGCGCTGTGGCCGCAGGCGCGCTCGATCGTCATGCTCGGCCTCAATTACGGTCCGACTGACGATCCCTTGGCGATCCTCAACGACCGCGTGCGCGGCGGCATTTCGGTCTACGCCCGCGGCGACGACTATCACGACCTGATCAAGCCGCGGCTGAAAACGCTCGGGCGCTGGCTGATCGACCAAGCCGGCGGCGACATCAAAGTTTTCGTCGACACCGCGCCGGTAATGGAAAAGCCGCTCGCCGCCGCGGCCGGTGTTGGCTGGCAGGGCAAGCACACCAACCTCTTGTCGCGGCAATTCGGCTCGTGGCTGTTCCTTGGCGCCATCTTCACCACGCTCGATCTGCCGCCGGATGCGGCCGAGACCGACCATTGCGGCAACTGCGGCGCCTGCCTCGATATCTGCCCGACAGCGGCTTTCCCGGCGCCGTATCGGCTCGATGCGCGACGCTGCATCTCCTACCTGACCATCGAGCATAAGGGTCCGATCCCGCGCGAATTCCGGGAGCCGATGGGCAACCGCATCTACGGCTGTGACGATTGTCTCGCGGTCTGTCCGTGGAATAAATTCGCCGTCGCTGGCCGCGAAGCGAAACTAGCCGCGCGCGAGACGCTGCGCGCACCGTTGCTCGCCGATCTTGTCCGGTTGGACGACGCCGCGTTCCGTGCGTTATTCGCAAAAAGCCCGATCAAGCGCATCGGCAGCGCGCGATTTATCCGCAACGTGCTGATCGCGATCGGTAATTCAGGCGACGCGTCGCTCGCCGATGAGGCCGAGCGGCTGCTCGGCGATGAAGCGCCACTCGTGCGCGGCGCCGCGGTCTGGGCGCTCGGCCGGCTCGACGCTGCAAGGCTCGAACGCAATGCGCAGAAACTCGAAGCGGAGTCCGATCCGGACGTGATCGCGGAATGGACGGCGGCAAGGGGACGCTGACGTCAGATGTCCCAGCTCATTTGCCTCGGATTGGGTTATTCGGCGGAGCATTACGTCGCCGCGCTCGGACAGAAGCTCGATCGCATCGTCGGCACCATGCGCAGCAAAGAACGCGCCGCGGTGTTGAATGCGTATGACGATGGGCGATTGCAGGCCGCTCGTTTTCGACGGCCAGTCGGTGTCGGCGGAACTGCAACAAGCCATTGTCGCGGCCGACGCCGCGCTGATCTCGATCCCGCAGGACGTCGGCGGCGATCCGGTGCTGCGCGCCTGCGGCGACGCCTTTGCGCGGGCGCGGCATCTGCGTACGATCGTCTATCTGTCCACGGTCGGCGTCTATGGCGATCGCGGCGGCGATTGGGTCGACGAGGAAACGCCGCCGAGCCCGGTGACGCCGCGCGGCTGCGAACGGCTGGCGGCCGAGCGGGCCTGGCAGGATTTCGGCGCGCGCCACGGCATCGCCGTTGCGATCCTGCGCCTTGCCGGCATTTATGGGCCGGGCCGCAACGCGCTCCTACAGATCGCGCGCGGCAATGCGCGACGCATCGTCAAGCCCGGGCAAATCTTCAACCGCATTCATGTCGCCGACATCGCGCAGGCGATCGATGCCGCGTTCACACGCAAGGCGTCGGGGATTTTCAACGTCGCCGACGACGAGCCGTCGCCGCCCGGCGCTCCGCTCGTCTTCGCCGCGCAGCTTCTCGGCGTCGCGCCGCCGCCGGAAATCCCCTTCGCCGAAGCCGCGCCGTCGATGTCGCCTTTGGCGCTGAGCTTTTGGCAGGAATGCCGGCGCGTGAAGAACGATAAGCTCAAGCGGGAGCTTGGCGTTGCGCTGCGCTATCCGACTTATCGGGAGGGGCTGAGGGCGCTGTTCGACGAAGAGGCATCGTCGTTGCGAGGAGCCTAGCGACGACGCAATCCAGGCTCACGACAGAATTGGATTGCTTCGCTTTCGCTCGCAATGACAAATCAATGCAAACTCGGCCCTTTAAGAAAGCGATTGCGTTCGCTCGATTTGACGCGCAATTCCATGGTCTCGCCGTCGCGGTAGATCGAGATCGGCACTTCGACGCCGGCCGCACCCTGCGCCCAGATGCGGCGAAAGAAGCTGGCGAGGTCGCGCACGTCCTTGCCGGCGACAGACAAAATGATATCGCCGGTCCGCAAATCGGCTTTCTTCGCCGGCCCGCGATCGGCGAGCCCGACCACCACGAGCCGGTTCTCGACTTCGGTCGCGTAAAGACCGAGCCAGGGTCGCGGCGGCGCATTGCGGCGGCCAAATTTCATCAGGTCGTCGGCGATCGGCTTCAACAGGTCGATCGGAATCATCATGTTGATGTTTTGCGTCTGGCCCTTCTCGCCGGCATGCTGCAGCTGGAGCGAGCCGATGCCGAGCAGATCGCCGGCCGGGCCGATCAGCGCGGTGCCGCCCCAATTCGGGTGCGCCGGCCCGGTGAAGATCGCTTCGTCGAGCACATATTCCCAATAGCCGGCGAATTCCTGCTTGGCGACGATGCGCGCGGCGACCGAGCGCTGCCGGCCGCCGAAGCCGCCGACCACGACACGTTCGCCCATTGACGCTGCGGCCGAGTCGCCGATCTCGAGCGCGGCTACGTCGAGCTTGGCCAGCGGCTGCACCAGCCCGAAGCCGGTTTCTTGATCGTAGCCGAGCACGTGACCCGGGACCGAGCGGCCGTCGTTGAGCGTGATCCACAGCGTCTCCGCCTCGGTAATCAAATACCCGACGGTGAGAACGAGTCCATTGCCGCGAATGAAGACGCCGTTGCCGGCCCGTTCAGTGCCCAGCGTTTCCGCGGTGAATGCATCCGGCGGCACAATGGTGCGCAAGCCGACCACGCAGGACAGCGCCCGCTCGAGATCATAGCCATAGTCATCCGCTTTCGGTTGCGCCGAGGATGGCACCTTCCAATCGCTCACGGACGGCATCGCAAATTCCTTCGCTCGCAGCGCTCGACTGCGGATGCTTGTAGCCGAGTTGGGCCGTCAGCAACATCCGGACAAATCCGATTGCCGCATGCCGCATCGTTACAAGCAATTTGTCCACTGTAGAGCCGCGGATCAAGCCCTCTGCGGGCTGCGGCGGCCGATGTCACGATAGCCCGGCATCGAGGAATTCCTTCGACCACTTCGCGTAATCGGCCTGGCGCGTGACCTGTTTCATCAATTCGGGCGACGCTATGCCCTTCAGCTCGCCGGGCGGCGTGCCGGCGCGCAGCGCCTTGAGGGTTTCATGCACCGCGTTCACCGCCGCCATGAACGGCATGTGGCCTTGCAGACAGACGCGGACGTTGCGCGCAGAAAGATAATCGAGATCGTAGAGTTCGGTCCCGGGATTGCCAAGAAACAACGGCAGCTTCACCGCGGCGGCGACCGCGTCGAGTTGCGCGCGCGTCTTCACGCCGACGAGAAACAGCATGTCGACGCCCGCCGCCTCGTAGGCCTTCAGCCGGGCGATGGTGTCCTCGACGCCGGTCATCGCCATGGCGCTGGTGCGGCCGACGACGACCAGCCGCGCGTCCTGCCGGCCGGCGAGCGCCGCCTTCATCTTGCCGACGCCTTCGGCGATGGGAATGAGCGTTGCACCGGTGGCGCCATAAGGCGTCGGCAGGACGGTATCCTCGATCGTCAGCGCAGCAACGCCGGCGGTCTCCAATTCTTCCACCGTACGTTTGACGTTGAGCGCATTGCCGTAGCCGTGATCGGCGTCGACCAGCAGCGGCAGTTTGCCGGCGCGGTTGATGCGATAGGCCTGCTGCGCGAATTCGGTCAGCGTCAGCACGATGATGTCCGGCGCGCCGAGCACCGTGAATGAGGCGATCGAGCCGGCGAACATTCCGGCTTCGAAACCGAGGTCTTCGGCAATGCGGGCCGAGATCGGATCGAACACCGATCCGGGATAAATGCAGCGCGGTCCCGCGATGATGGCGCGCAGCCGCTCGCGTCGCTCGGTCCAATCCATGTGTACCCCCGACCCCTATGCTTTAGCAGTCTGATGCTCGTTCTTAGCACGGGAGGGCCCGAATGGCCTCCGATGCGCGACATGCCGCTGGCGCGCAAGCTCGCATGCAGAACGATGCCGTTGGCGCCGGCGGGGTCCTGGTCGCGTCTGCGCTACTTCTTGTTCTGGGGAGGTGGCGACGAGGCCGCTTGCTGTTGCAGCGCTTGGAGCTTCTTCTGCAGATCGGGCAGGCTTGCCACCAGCGCGCAATTGGCTCGGTCCTGGACGGCTTCCTTTTGCACTTCCGCCCAGCGCGTGTCGGCGTCCTGCTGATTCCAAGGCTTGTGGGTCTCAGGATTGAAGACATGCTGAAGAGCCAAATTGTCCAAGGACCGGTGATATTCGTCGAGATTGAGAACGCGATCGCGCGGCTGGAAATAGAAATTTGTGCCATTCAGCTCGCTGCAATGCCGCAGCCCGCCGGCGAAAGTTTTCTGCGCCATGCCGGCATCGAAGATTTTGCCCTTGAGATCGTCGATGGCGGCATTTTGCGCCCCCGCCGGCACGGCAAAACCGGCCCCAAGCAGGGCCAGCGCACAGATGCCGCCTCGAGCAATACACACAACTATCCGCGCCATGATCTCATCCCCCAATGAAATGCCCGGCTGGCCTAAAAGGATCCCCATACAACCAGTAACACACACCACCGTGTGCGCCACCGCCCTTACCAATTATTCACCATCCCGGTGGAACTGCCGCCGATGTGTCAAAGTACGGCCGAATATGCATTTTGTGCCTTGTTCCCGCCAAATGTTGTCGGCAAAACGGCTCTGGAATCGAGGGGTCGCGGGGTTCGTCTTGCGTAGCAGCATTGGTTTTTTCGTGTTTGCATTGGCGCTTGCCGGTTGGCTCGGCATTGCGAGCGCGCAAGATTATCCGCCGCAGCCGGTGGCTCCGGGCTACGCCGTCCCGCCGCCGGTCTATCGCGATGCCAACGGCGCGCCGCTCGATCCACGCTACGTCCAGCCGGCTCCGAATGAGGGCGCCTATTCGGGCGGTCCGGTCCGCGCTTCCTATTTCCCGCCGCAACCGTTGCCCAGCCCCGATGATCGCCCGCCGGCCTCTGTTGCCGGCGCATCGGGCGACGTGACCGGCTCCATCAACAGCCCGCCGGCAGCTCCGGCGCAGGCTACGGCACCGCCGCCGTCGTCCCCGACCGTGGTCGCGTCGCTGCCGGCGCAATCGCAGCCGGACCAGAACGGGGATGCGCAACTGCCGCCGCGGTTCCAGCGGCAGGTGGTCAACTTCCCCACTCCGGAACCGGCCGGCACCATCATCATCGATACGCCGAACACCTACCTTTATCTCGTGCTCGGCCACGGCAAGGCGATGCGCTATGGCATCGGCGTCGGCCGCGACGGCTTCACCTGGTCGGGAACCGAGCGCATCACCCGGATGAAGGAATGGCCGGACTGGTTTCCGCCGAAAGAGATGATCGACCGGCAGCCGTATCTGCCGCGCTTCATGGCCGGCGGCGAAAGCAATCCGCTCGGCGCCCGCGCCATGTATCTCGGCAACACGCTATACCGGATCCACGGCACCAACGACCCGACGAGCATCGGCAAATACACCTCGTCCGGCTGTATCCACCTCACCAACGAGGATGTCGAGGATCTTTACAGCCGGGTCCAGATCGGCACGCGGGTCGTGGTGTTGCCCGCGACCATGCCGACGGCGTTGTCCGATGTCCCGCAGGCGCCGCCATACGCGCCGGGCCAGCAATATTCGGCAGGCCCGCAAGCCGCGGGCGGCCCGCCTATGCCACCGGCACCGGTGACGCGCTAGCAGTTCGACCCGAAGATTTGCTATTTTATTTGTCGGCCCGCTTGCCGTGCAGCCGGGCGGGGTTGACGGCGGCGCCGGCGCTAGGCTCATAGATTGCCGGGCTTGGACTTTATCCTTGCCGCAATGCCAAAGAGTCATTTCGCGTGATCCCGCTGTCCGTCCTGGATCTGTCGCCCGTGACCACCGCGACGCCGGGCGCGGCGGCATTGCGCAATTCGCTCGATCTGGCGCGGCTGGCCGATCGCCTCGGCTACAAGCGCTACTGGGTCGCCGAGCACCACAATCTTGCGAACATCGCCAGTTCGGCGCCGGAGATCATGATCGGACAAATCGCGGCGGTGACGTCGCATCTGCGCGTCGGCTCGGGCGGCGTGATGTTGCCGAACCATGCGCCGCTGATGGTGGCCGAGCGCTTCAAGGTGCTGGAGGCGCTGTTCCCGGGCCGCATCGATCTCGGTCTCGGCCGTGCGCCGGGCACCGATCAGGTCACGTCCTATGCGCTGCGCGCCCGGCAAGACCCGCGCCAAGGCGACGACTTTCTTGAGCGATTCCAGGAGCTCCTGCTGCTCGAGCGCGGCGGCTTTCCGGAAGGTCATCCATTCCGCAACGTGCACGCGGTTCCTGCCGACGTGGCGCTGCCCCCGATCTGGCTCCTCGGCTCCAGCGGCTATAGCGCCGAGCTTGCCGCCGCCGTCGGCATGGGCTTCGCGTTCGCGCATCATTTCGCCGATTTCGACGCGGCGAGCGCCATGCTCGCCTACCGCGACCATTTCAAGCCGTCGGCAACGATGGCACAGCCCTATGCCATTCTCGGGACCGCCGTGATTGCGGCCGACAGCGACGCCGAGGCCGAGCGCCTCGCGTCGAGCGCCGACCTGCATTATGCGCGCCGCGCCAAAGGTGAATATCTGCCGCTCGCCTCGCCCGAGGAGGCCGCCGCTTATTCCTACACGCCTGTCGACCGCGACCGCATCGCCCGGCATCGCGCACGGCTGGTCGTCGGCGGTATCGATCGTGTGACGGAACGGCTGCGCGCTCTGACCGAAGCCACCCGCGCCGATGAGCTGATGATCACCACCATGGTTTACGATCATGCGGCGCGCCGCCACTCTTATGAATTATTGGCGGGGGCCTTCGCATTGACCCCGGCCCCGTGAGTCGGACCGCAAACATTCGATCAAGGAAAAATGTTCGTCGCTGCCCTGCGGCCGTGTCATGATGCCGTTCGCATGACCCTTTAACCTCTTTGCGTCATGAATTGGCCGCCATCATTCCGCGATGTGGCGGGGTTGACCGTGGTCGCTACGATTTACGCTGCAAATTGCGAATTCCCGCTGGGACGGGGGCGGACGTGAGCATTCCAGACGCGCAGCGCGGCGCACAATTTTACGGCGCCGGGGGATTCGGCGGCGTCCGTACGCTCGCGTTGTGTACCGCGCTGACCGTGGCGCTCGGGCCGGCTCCGGCTTCTGCCCAATACTATGGATTTAGCTACGGATTTTTGCACCGGTCCAAGCATCGGGCGGTGAAGCACCCCGGCAAGGAGGCCGCCAAAGTCAGCAAAGACCCGTTCGGCGATATCCCGAAGGGGCCGCTGCAGATCTTTGTCTCCATCGATCAGCAGAAGCTGCATCTCTACAGCGACGGCACCCATGTCGCCGACACCTCGATCGCCACCGGCGTGCCAAGCCTGCCGACGCCGCTCGGCGTGTTCAGCGTCATCCAAAAGCAGGTCTTCCACCGCTCCAACATCTACAGCAATGCGCCGATGCCGTTCATGCAGCGCATCACCTGGTCCGGGGTGGCGATGCACGAGGGCGAAGGCATCGGCCATCGCGCCTCGCACGGCTGCATCCGCATGCCGCACGATTTTGCAGTGCGGCTCTATCATCTGACCAAGCTCGGGGTGCCGGTGATCGTGGCGCGACAGGAGCTAAAACCGGTCGAGTTTGCCGACGCGCATCTGTTCGTGCATCGCGACAAGGCGCCGGAACCGGCCCCCACCGCTGCGCCGGTCGTTTCGGATGCGGCGCCGGCCGCGCCGGCCGCCGCCACGGCGGCAGCGAGCCCGGCCGAACTCGGGCTGCGTGTCGGCACTGACACTCCTGCCGTGACGTCTACCGCTATGGCGGATGTCGCAAAATCCGATCCCCCCGTCAGCGATGCACCGCGGCCGGCGGCGTCGCCTGCAAAACTGACGATCGAAGCCGACGGCGCAACTTCGCCGGACCTCAAGACCGATCTGCCCGCCCCCTCCGTGTCTGCAGTCGTGCCGGATCCGCCTGCGCCGGCTACGGCCGCTCTTAAGCCCAGCGTGCCGATGCCGCCGGCCGAGCCGCCGAGCCTGATCAAGACCGCGCCGGCCAGCAAAGCGCCGATCGCCATTTTCGTCAGCCGCAAGGAAAAGAAGATCTACGTGCGTCAGGATTTTGCGCCGCTGTTCCAGGCGCCGGTTACCATCGCCGATGCCGACAAGCCGCTCGGCACCCATGAGTTCACGGCACTCGGATTTACCGGCGACGATCACACCACATTGCGCTGGGATGTCGTCTCGATGCCGGGCGAGCCGCCGCCGCAACCAAGGCGCAGGGCCGAGCGCGAGACGCGCTACGACAGATATGCCCGCGACGGGCGTGACCGCGAGCAATCCGAAAAGCTCGCCGATCTGCCGCCGCCGGAGACGCCGGCCGGGGCGCTTGCGCGCATCGCGATCCCCCAGGCGACGATCGATGACATTTCCGCACTGATCGTTCCCGGCTCGACGCTGATCGTGTCCGACCACGGCCTCGGCGAAGAAACCGGCGAGGGTACGAATTTCATCGTCGTCACGCGCTGAAGAACCCAAGATCGCGGCGCCGGCGCGGCTACGCGCGGCGGATGTGCTCGCTTTACGGGTGGGTTGAGCGCGGCAGATTGCGCCGCTAGGCTGGCTCCGGCTTATACGTCGTCGGCATGGGCGAGGCCGGCCATCAATCGCACAGGAGGATCACCTTGGGTAAGCACTTTACATTGACGTCATCGGACAATTTCAAGCTCGGCGCCTATCGCGCCGATCCCGCCGGCAAGTCGAAGGGCGGCATCGTCGTCATTCAGGAGATCTTCGGCGTCAATCATCACATTCGCGCGGTGTGCGACCAGCTGGCTAGCGAGGGCTATGCGGCGCTGGCGCCTGCGGTGTTCGACCGCCAGCAGCCGAACTTCGAGTCCGGCTATACGCCCGATGAAATCGCCAATGCGCGCAAATTCGTCGCCAATCCCGATTGGGGCGCGATGCTGCGCGACGTACAGGCTTCGATCGACGAACTGAAGAAAAACGGCCCGGTCGCGATCATGGGCTTCTGCATGGGCGGCTCGATCTCCTTCCTCGCCGCTTCCAAACTCAATGGCCTGTCCGCCGCGGTGTGTTATTACGGCGGCAATATCGCCAAGAACGCCGACGAAAAGCCGAAAGATTCCGGTGCAGATGCATTTCGGCGAGAAGGATGCTTCGATCCCGATGAGCGACGTCGAGATGATCAAACAGAAGCGCGGCGGCGATTGCGAAATCTATGTCTATCCCGACGCGCAGCACGGGTTTCATTGCGACGAACGCGGCAGCTATAACGCCGAAGCCGCCAAGCTCGCCTGGCAGCGCTCGATGGCGTTCCTGGCGAAGCACGTAAAGTAAGCAGTGAAGTAAGCAAAAATTCGGGAATTCGCAGCAACGGGGATCGGGGCGGAGCGCGCCCGATCCCCGATCTCCGCGACCTGAAAACTCCTGGGGAGGAGCTGGCATGATGTGCTGCCGGCGCATCGGACTTCTCGGTGTCTGCACCCGCCTTTCTGTCCCAGGGTCAATTCGCCGACTACATCGCCGCCGACTTGAAGAAATGGCAAGAGCTCATTCCCGCTTTGGGCATTCCGCAGATCGAGTGAGGGAGTAATCTGAAATGGCGACCACGCCTGCTTGGCCGAACGGCAAGAAAATTGCCGTGTCGGTCACCGTGATGTTCGAAACCTGGTCGGAAAACGCGGCGCCGAATTATTCGGTGCAGACCACGCATCTGAAATCCGGCACCGTCGATCACGCCAGCAAGGCGTGGTCGACCTATGGCGGGCGCGTCGGCGTGTGGCGCCTGATCCGGATGCTCGACCGCTTGCAGATTCCCGGCACCTTTTTCACCAACGGGCGCTGCGCCGAGGAATATCCCGATGCCGTCAAGCAGATCGTGAAATCGGGCCACGACATCGGCGGCCACGCTTATGTACAGGACAAATTGCTCGCCTATATGTCGCTTGAGGATCAGCAAAAGACGATCCGCCAGAGCATCGATCTTCTGGAAACCTGCGGCGGCAAGAAGGTCACGGGTTGGGGCAGCCCGGTGATAGCATTCACGCCGGAAACCGCCGGCTTCCTGGCGCAGGCCGGACTGAAATGGACCTGCGACGTCACCTATGCCGATCTGCCGATTCGCATTCACACGCCGCATGGCGTCATCGCCGGCGTGCCGACCACGGACTTCTCCGACAACCGGGTGATGCGCGCCAGCCCCCGCGATCTGTTCGACGCTTACAAGGGGACGTTCGACTACCTGTCGGAGAACGAGCCGATGGCGCTTCTGGTGCTGGTCATCCACTGCCAGTTCGGCGGCCGGCCTTTGATGACGGCGATGGTGCAGGAGATTCTGAAATATATCGGCAAGTCGCCGAACGTATGGTTCGCGCGCCACGAAGAACTCGCCGATTGGGCGCTGGCTTCAGGCGTCGACGAGCACAGCTATCGCGGCCGTTATTTCAGCGATCGGTAAGCGGGGTCAGAACCACCGCTCCTGCACTTGGATGGTGTCGCCTGGCTGGATCTGCGCGGTGATCGGCGTTTTGAAGCGATAGGCCTGGCCGCCGTAATTGCGGCTGATGACGACGTATTGTTTGTAGCCGCGCGGCGTGAAACCGCCGGCGATCGCCACCGCCGTTTCAACCGTCATGTTGGCGACGTAAGGATATTGGCCGGGCTGCGTGACTTCGCCGAGGATGAAGAACGGCCGATAGGCTTCGACCTCGACCGCGACATGCGGATCGCGCACATAGCCCTGGCGCAATAGGCCGGCGATACGGCTTGAGAGCTGGTCGGTGGTCAGGCCGCGCGCCTCGACCGAGCCGATCAGCGGCATGGCGATGTCGCCGCTGGCGTCGACGACATAGGAGTTGGTCAGCCCGTCCTGGCCGAACACCACGACGCGCAGGCGGTCGCCGGAATCGAGCATGTAGGCGGCTTGCTGCGGCGGCGCGGCGTAAGCGGCCGGCGCGGCGACTGCCGTAGCGGGATAACTGCCGTAGGTCATCGCTACCGGTGTCCGGTAAGCGGGCGCGGCGTAGGCCGGGGCGGTGTAAGCGGGCCCGGCGTAGGCGGGCGCGGTATAGGTCTGCCCGGTCACCGCGGCGTAGGTTGGGCTTGTCGCCATGGCATAGGCCGGTGCGGCCGGGGGCGCATAGGCCGGCGCGGTCGCGGCATAAGCCGGCGCGGGCTGATAGGGCGAAGGCGCCGCCGGCGCGTAAGCCGCTGGCGCCGCGCCATAGACCACATTGTCGATGCCATAGGGCGCCGGCGCAGCCGCCATCTGGACGCGCATCACGGGCTGCCGTGCGCACCCACCGACCGCAATTGCCAGGGCAAACAACACCAGAAGAGGGCGGGCGACCCGCATAGGCACAATCCGACCTCGTTTCGAGCCAAAGCCGAGGTCCGATTAACGCCAGTTATGGTTAACAAACCCTCACCGCCGGTAACAGCCCGACGCGTCCCAACTCACTCCACCTCTTTCTTTCGGGCGGAGGTCAGCCAGTCGGCCACTGCCAACAGCAACATGACGACGGCGAAGGTGACGGGGAAGCCGAGCACCCAGATCAGCTTCGAGGTGTCCGGCTCTTTTTCCAGGTCGAAATACCAGGCCAGTGCGTCGACCGCGGCGATGCCGACGATCGAGCCGAGCAGCTTCTGCTTGAGCGCGCCGAAGTCGACTTGGGTGAGGCCGTGGGGCCAGTCCGGATGCGCAGACGCGTCGATGCGGCGGATGAAATTCTCGTAGCTCGAGAATATCACGATGATCACCAGATTGGCCGTCAGCGCCAGATCGACCAGATTGAGCACGTTGGTGACGAGGTCGTGCCAGTTCATGCCCCGCACTTGCAGCGTTAGCTCGAACAGATCGCCGAAGAAGCGATAGATCAGCAGCAGCAGGCACAGCAGCAGGCCGAGCAGAAACGGCGCCAAGAGCCAGCGGCTGAAAAACACCGACGCCTGGATGTAGCGTCCGTCGGGCCAGGACATGCTGTCTCTCCGCGGTGCTGGTCACACTGGCGCCAGCATACGCGGCGCGACGTTACGCTGCCACTCCCGTGCCGATCGGGCAGCTCACGCCGGTGCCGCCGAGGCCGCAATAGCCGTGCGGGTTCTTGGCGAGATATTGCTGATGATAGTCCTCGGCGAAATAGAACGGCGGCGCATCGACGATTTCGGTGGTGATCGGGCCCATGCGTTGCGCGTCCAGCGCCTTGGCATAGGCCGCCTTCGAGGCTTCCGCGGCGGCGCGCTGCGCCGGCGAGAACACATAGATGCCGGAGCGGTACTGGGTGCCGACGTCGTTGCCCTGGCGCATGCCCTGGGTCGGATCGTGGCTCTCCCAGAAGGTCTTGAGCAGTTGCGCGTAGGAGATTTTTTTCGGGTCGTAGACCACCAGCACGACCTCGTTGTGGCCGGTGCGGCCGGAGCAGACCTCCTCGTAGGTCGGGTTCGGCGTTGGGCCGCCGGCATAGCCCACCGCCGTGACATAGATGCCGTCGCCCAGCTCCCAAAACTTGCGCTCGGCGCCCCAGAAGCAGCCGAACCCGAACATCGCCGTTTCCAGGCCCTCGGGATAAGGGCCCTTGAGCGCGCGGCCGTTGACGAAATGCCGCTGCGCAGTCGGCAGCGGCGTCGAACGTCCCGGCAAGGCCTCGGCGGCGGTCGGCATTTCGAGCTTTTTGCGGAATGAAAACATGGCGGGGCTCCCACTCGGATATTCGCGATGGCCGGCCAAATATAATCCGCGGGCCAAGCCCGTGCACCGGGAGCCGCGATCACGTTTCGCAAACCCTCCCCCCTTGTGGGGGAGGGTAGGGAGGGGGGTCGTGAGGTGATGCACATGCGTCGACGCTTATGCCTCGCCTCTCCAGCCCTACCCCTAACCCCTCCCCCACAGGCTTGCACTTGGGCGCGCGCCAGCGCGGCCCGGGTGGGGGAGGGGAACGCAAGCTGCAGGCTGCTTTCGTCCGCCGCTTTTGCCCCTTATTGTGCGGCCAGATTCGGCTCGATCAATCCATGCCGGTGGGAGGCCTTGATGTTTCGCATGTTCGCATTCGCCTGCGCGGTTGCCGCCGGCTTGGCTCTGGCCGGCTCGGCCGTCGTGCCGGCTTTGGCGCAGCAGCAAGCGGTGCCGACCGGGGCGACGCCGCCCTATGGGCCGCCGATCACGCTCGATCAGGCCAAGCACGTGATGGCCGCCGCCGAGCTCGAAGCCGCCAAGAACTCCTGGCAGGTCGGCATCACCATTCTCGATTCCGGCGGCAACCTGGTGATGTTCCACAAGATCGACAACGCGCAGCTATCCGCCATCACCACGTCGGAGGGCAAGGCGCGCACCGCGCTCGAATTCAAGCTGCCGAGTAAGGCGCTCGACGACGCCATCGCCAATGGCGGCGCCGGCATGCGGCTTCTGGCGTTGAAAGACATCACCCCGCTGCAGGGCGGCGTGCTGGTCCTGGTCGACGGCAAGATCATCGGCGCCGTCGGCGTCTCCGGCGCGCTCTCCGTGCAGGACGAGCAGGTCGCCAAAGCCGGCGCCGCCGCGCTGGCCAAGCCGGGGCTGTAATTGTTTCCTCTCCCGCTTACGGGAGAGGACGCCGAGCGACCCGTCCGCCGGAGCGCGGAGCGCGAAGGCGGAAGCGAGGGCGGGTGAGGGGCCGTGCCGCCACCGCGCCGGCTTGCCTCACCCCGCCGCGCGCCTACATTGCCCGGCAGAGGCCGCCGCCATGCCGAAGTCAAAGAATAAGCCCGCGCCCGACGACCCCGCCGCACTTGCGCCCGACGACCAAATCCTCGCCAGCAATCTGACGCTGCACGAGCTGTTCCAGAAGCAGTCCGCAGCCATGTTGGAGCGCGCCGACCTTTCCGAGGAACAGAAGCAATCGATCCTCATCGCCATGAGCTGCCCCTGCTGCGGGGCTGGCGGGCTTTCGTTCACGGCGAAGTTGAAGAGGGGGGAGTGAGGGGCCACGAGCAGCCTTTGAACTATCCATTTGTCTTTTCCGGCGTACGAAAATTGCCCTCAAGGACGGGCATCCGTTCATCTTGATATGCCTATTAATCTCTGCCAGCTTCGGTTGTAGTACGCGGTGCGCGGGATTCCTTAGATGGCGGGCGATCACTTTCGGGGCGAAATTACAGTTGCCGCCCGAATTATCGATTTGCTCAGTTCTGGGCTCTATGAGAGCCCGGCCGCATGCCTAAAGGAGCTTATCAACAATTCCTTTGATGCAGACGCCTCTCACGTCGACGTTTCAGTAAAGCCAGACGCGAATAGGATCATCATCCAAGACGACGGCCTGGGAATGAACCGCGCTGAATTCGAGCGCCACTTTCGGCGTATTGCAGAAAGTCACAAGCGTGATGATCGAGACGTAACAACATCTGGACGACCTAAGATAGGAAAGATTGGAATTGGTGTTATCGCCGCCAATGAGCTCTGTGAAAAACTCGAAATATTCTCAACTAAAAAAGGAAGCTCAGAGTTATTGCATGTTACCATTGACTTCGAAGAAATGCGAAAACCTCCCGAATTACGAAAGAAAGAGGATGGAGGATTTCTCAAGGCCGACTATATCGGTGAAATACTTGAAACAGACGCGACCTCGCACTTCACTAACATTTTTCTAACTGAAATTCGGGGCGAGGCTCGTCAGATACTTGCAGGTCTAGAGGCTGCAAGGCAAGGTGCGGCCGCGCTGACTTTGTACGGCAAAAGCGTCGAGACCGTCGAGAGACTTCTCAGAGAACAACACATAAACACGTGGGGAGATTTTGATCGGTACTCGCAGACGATACTTGAGGTCGCACTTAATGTCCCGGTCCCTTATTTCGATAAGTGGCTACCGTCCAGATTACGAAGGCAACTCTCGTCCTTCGAAAAGCGGGTCCGCGATTTGGACTTTGCAGTTACCTACGACGGGTTGTCACTACGGAAGCCCACGGTATTTGGAAACGGCGAGGCAGCACTCGTTCGGAAGTTTTCGTTCAAAGGACAGGCGGTCTCGGCGGAAGGTTATTTTTATGCGCAACATGGAGCCATCAAGCCCCTGGAGCTTCAGGGATTGCTAACGCGAATCAGAAATGCCGCTGTGGGTGAATATGATCATTCCTTTTGGGGTTTTTCGGCGTCAGAATACCAATTAATCCAGCGCTGGGTGTCGGCTGAAATTTGGGCCGACGATCGTCTTGAAGAGGCGATGAACATTGATCGTCGAACGCTACGTGTTACGCATCCCGCATACGTGGAGCTAAGGACTCGAGTTCACGACGAGCTTAGGGAAGTATTTGCGGAAGTGCGCTCCAGAATTTATGAGGCGGGTAGTGAAAGCCGGAAGGAAGAAAAAGCTTCAAACGCTCTAAAGGCGATATCAACGCTGACGCACTCGGTCACATCCGAGTTAAGCGAAAGTACCAAACAGCAAATTGGAAGTGCGTGGAAGACGAGCAGGGATGATGTTCGACTACGAAAAGCTCTGCTCCGTAATTATTCCGTTCCAGAATTCTATGAAATTGTACTCGAAGTAGCGACGGCGGTTTTAAGCTCGAAACAGCGAAACGAATTTCTTCGTCGGTTGACCGAGCGATTGCGCCGTGGGTAGGAAGCCGCGAAGGCGAAGCGATGCCCGGCCGGTCGATGCCGCAATGCGCGCGGCACGGGCCGAGAAGAATACGGTCCGTCAACTGTGGATCGATAAACTAGCTCCTTATCATGCGGAATGTCCCCAAGCCGAATTACTGTATGTCTTTCTCCCTGGTGCTGAGGGATACGAGATCGAGCTTCTGGCTCAAAATAATTTGATTCAGCTAACGGAAACCGGGGGTATCGCTCAAACGTCGATGCTCCGAGTAGCAGCCATTGAATCGAACAAATTAGCCGTCGCGGCGCTCCAGAAGAAATTCCCTGGCCTCAAAATTTACGAGACGAACTTTCAAGGTCTAATCCGCGGGGAAGGATTGCTCGCTTATCCGGAGGGTGAACACAGATACTGCTGTCGAGCGCGCGTCCTGAATTTTGATCTCAACGATGTTCTTCTGACCCAGGGTGCGGAGCACTCATTTCCAATTCTTAGATGGATCCAAAAACTTGGGGAGATTCATTGTGCCGCACCTAGAGTAAACTGGTGTCTTTATCTGACCCTGCATGGAGAAATTAGGTGGGACCAAAATGTGTCTATGATCGTTAGGCAATTTCTCGCCGAAAATTTCAATCGGGCTAACGAATTCTCCAATGGCGCCAGAACTATCCTGGGAGAGGAGATATTCCTGAGGGTCTTGTCGGGTGATGAAATCGACTTTTCGACTCTGGAGCGAGAGGTCCAGCAAAAGGTGTTGATGTTATTCGTTCCCAAGAAGATCGCAGATATCGTTAGAACTCAGATGTGGCGATTAGAGACGGAAATTAATCTGCGATATGGGCGACCGGGAAATGCTCCAATGGTCACATGGATTATTCATTTCAGGCACGACCCTCGAGCGGCGGCGACGCCAGATGCTGTATACATTGAGAGCGTGAATAGCGTATTAGAATTCGCTGGTCGGATTGACTCGCGGGGTGTGATTGTTTTCGATAACCGCTAGTATTCGGAGGAAATTGGTCGAAAAAAATGCTGTGGACGTTGCGCCACTGCGTCGCGGTTCGTGGGTTGATAGATCGGTCTTTCTAAAGGCCGAACTTTGCTTGCCCCCTTGCTGAGCCCGGCGATACGATTTTCAGCGATCGAAATATATGATTTATCAATATCACATCCTAGAAATCTTCGTCCTTCTAATATCGCCGCGACTGCGGAGGAGCCTGAGCCCATAAATGGATCGACGACCAAGCTATTCGGCTTGGTCAAGGCTCTTATAAGGCGTTGCACCAGCCCGACCGGAAATTGACAGGGGTGGTTGGTCTTTTCCACATGGCGCGATTTCACGTTTGGAATTTCCCATACGTCCGACGGATTCTTGCCAAGTGGGTTGCCGCTAAATTGACCTTTGTTTGGTCCCTTGTAATGTCGTTTGCCCGGATATTTCTGAGGCACCCTAACCCCATCGAGATTAAATTCGTAGCTTTCGCCTTTGGTAAACCAAAGAATGGTCTCGTGACGGCCGCTAAAGCGACGGCTTGCGTGAACGCCGTGCCCGAAGGTCCAGATAATGCGGTTTCGCAGTAACATCTCCTTTTGTTCGGAGAAAATTTGATAGACGATCGCATCGAGGGGGACAATAACACCCTTATTCACGTGGTGTCCGACCTGCCAGCAAAGGCTTCCGCCGTCCTTCAGTGCGCTGACTAGAAGTGGGCCTAGCTTCCGGTGGTCAGTGATGAAATCTTCGACTCGATCAGATGTATCGTATTCCCTGCCCATGCAATAGGGTGGGGACGATACAATTAGATCGATTGAGCGAGGTTGAAGTTTCGAAAGAAATACAAAAGCATCTTGTAATTTAAGACGCACGTTTAGGCTTCTGGGATTCCCGTTTGTCAATTTTTGCGGCACGTTTGATGAGCTTTGATCCATGGCGGCGCCTCGCCAAGATCAGCAGTCGGAATGGTTAACAAACCGTTACCCTCATCCCCGTCCCCGCCGCGCCACATGAACCCGATGTAACGAAACAGCCCGGCCGCACACGGCGTTTCCACCACGGGGCGATCATTCCGCAAGGAGGAGATCGCCAATGAAATCTCAAACCACAATGACGTTAGCCGCCGCAGTGTTGCTGGCCGGCGCTACGCTGTCCGGCGTTCCGGCTTCGGCGGCGCTGTTTTCGTCGTCGCACGCCAAGGCCGCCGACAGCCTGACGCTGTCGAGCCAGCAGCAGAAGACGGCGTGGAACGATCTCAACGGCGCCAAGGCATCGAACGCGCCGGCGAGCTTCCAGCCCGCGACGAGCTCGGCGATCCCGAGCACGCTGACGGTTCACGCCATCCCGGCAAAGACGGCCAGCGCCGTTCCGGCGCTGCGGCCTTATGACTATGCCAAGGTCAACGGCAAGCTGCTGATCGTCAACCCGCACGACATGATGATTGCCGAAGTCATCGCCGGATAAGCGGCGTAGCGCCGGGACGCGCCGGTCAACTCCACGGACTGGCTTGCCACGCCAAGAAACCGGCAAGCCATAGCAGCAGGCCGACAACGGCGCCGAGCGCCGCACCCCAAACGCGGCGCCGGCGCCACAGGACCGCTCCCAGCACCGCGCCGATGACAAGGCCGGGCGCGCCGATGATCAGCGCCATCAGGGCAATATCGAACGGGCTCCAGTCAAGCCCGATGTCGGACATCGGCGGCGCGCGCCGCGTCCGCTATTTCTTGCCGTACGGGTTGGCGGGCTGCGACTGGCTGTGCATGTTGGCGAACGGCGAGGGCGCGGCGCCGCCCTTCTTCTTATTCTTGTCCTGCTTCGGCTTTTTCTTTTCCTTGTTGCTTCGCATCTGACCTTTCGCCATGGCGGCCTCCGGGTTGGCGGGTGGTGATTCGCGGTGAACGGCACCAGCCTAGCCCATTCGCCTAGTCTGGCGATATCGGCGCGGCGCTTCCGTTAGTCAACTTGCCAGCGCGCGCGTCACCGCCTCGGGCTCGCGCTCGACGATTTTAAGCAGAATACGCGCGCTGCGCTCGGGCCGCCGGCGCCCCTGTTCCCAATCGCGCACCGCGGAAAGGGCGAAACCGTATTTCCGCGCGAAGGCTTCTTGGGAAAGACCCAGTCCACTCCGGATTTTCTTGACGTCGAGCTTCTCCGGCACATGAACCCGGTATTTCCTTTTGTCTGCCGTGCTGTCAGCGTAGGCCTTCGCGCTTTCCAGGCCGGCCACGATCTTGTCGAATGCGCGTTTGGTCATCGCTTGCTCCGGTAGGTTGCCAACAGTTCCGCCGCCGTTCGCGCGAGTCTGTTCCGCTCGGCCTGCGACAGATCCGATCTTTCATTCTTGGCGAAGACGGCGAGCAAAAATACCGGTACATCGTCGCCGCCAAACAAGAAAATAACGCGTGCCCCGCCGCGCTTGCCGCGGCCACTCACCGGGACGCGCAATTTCCGCACACCGCCCGTGCCGGGCATCACAACTCCGCACCGCGGATTCGCCGACACGGTGTCGACGATCATCGCCTGCTCCCCCGGCACTGAATAAACGCTCGGCATCGACAAGATAGGGTGTCGTTTCGATGACCGTGTGCATTCACGCCATACTACGGCAATGCCGTAGTCGGTGCAAGCCTAGCGCCCACGCGGCTTGAAACCGCCATGCATGCCGGGGCGGCCGAGCGTCGAGCGCGGGCCCGACTTCGCGCTGCGCGCTTCGTCGGGCAAGCCGGATCTTTGGCCTGGTACCGATTCCACGCCCGGTCCCATCTCATCGAGATTGGGCTTGCGCGGTGCGTTCCGGCCGCCCGCGCGGTGCGGCGCGACTTCGTGGTAGAGCGCGATGCCCATTTCATTGAGTGTGGGTTTGTGCGCTCGGCTGACCGCCCCACCCCGCCCGCCTTCGCGCTGCGCGCTACGGCGGGGCGACCCTCCCCCTGCAGGGGAGGGTAAGAATTTCGCCGTCGGATCGTCGGTGACGGCGAGCTCGGTGGTGCGCAGGCGCTTGATCTCGTCGCGCAGCCGGGCGGCTTCCTCGAAATCGAGATCGGCCGCGGCAGCGCGCATGCGGGTTTCCAGGTCGCCGATCACCGCCTCGAAATTATGGCCGATGGTGGCGGCTTCCTCGAATTCACCGGCTTCGCCGGTGCCGGCGGCGATCAGCACGTGGTCGCGCTCATAGACGCTGTTGAGAATGTCGCCGATGCCCTTGCGCACGCTTTCCGGGGTGATGCCGTTTTCAGTGTTGAATTGTTCCTGCTTCTCGCGCCGGCGGCTGGTTTCCGCCATGGCGCGCTCCATCGAGCCGGTGATGTGGTCGGCATAGAGGATGACGCGGCCGTCGATATTGCGTGCGGCGCGGCCGATGGTCTGCACCAGAGCTGGTTTCGCTGCGCAGAAAGCCTTCTTTGTCGGCGTCGAGAATGGCGACCAGCGCGCATTCCGGGATATCGAGGCCTTCGCGCAACAGATTGATGCCGACCAGCGCATCGAACGCGCCGAGGCGAAGATCGCGAATGATTTCGATGCGCTCGATGGTGTCGATATCGGAATGCATGTAGCGAACGCGTATGCCCTGCTCGTGCAGATATTCGGTCAAATCCTCGGCCATGCGCTTGGTCAGCACGGTAACCAGCGCGCGATAGCCGGCCTGCGCCACCTGCCGCACCTCGCCGACCAGATCGTCGACCTGGGTGCGCGCCGGCCGTATGTCGACCGGCGGATCGATCAGCCCGGTCGGACGGATCACCTGCTCGGTGAACACGCCGCCGGCTTCGTTGATCTCCCACGGCCCGGGCGTCGCCGATACGGCGAGCGACTGCGGCCGCATCGCATCCCATTCCTCGAAGCGCAGCGGCCGGTTGTCCATGCAGGACGGCAGGCGGAAGCCGTATTCGGCCAGCGTCGCCTTCCTGCGAAAATCGCCGCGATACATACCGCCAAGCTGCGGCACGGTGACGTGGCTCTCGTCGACGAACACCAGCGCATTGTCCGGCACATACTCAAACAGCGTCGGCGGCGGCTCGCCGGGCTTCCTCCCGGTGAGATAGCGCGAATAGTTCTCGATGCCGGCGCAGGCGCCGGTCGCCTCCATCATTTCCAGATCGTACAGCGTGCGCTGCTCGAGCCGCTGCGCTTCCAGCAAGCGCCCGGCGGCATTGAGCTGCTCAAGCCGCTGCCGCAGCTCAAGCTTGATGCCGGAAATCGCCTGCAGCAGCGTCGGCCGCGGCGTCACGTAATGCGAGTTGGCGTAGATTTTGACGAATTCGAGCTCGTCGGTTTTCGCACCCGTTAGCGGATCGAATTCGTGGATCGATTCCACCTCGTCGCCGAACAGCGACACCCGCCAGGCGCGATCCTCATAGTGCGCCGGGAAAATCTCGATGACGTCGCCGCGCACACGGAACGAGCCGCGGAAAAAATCGCCGCCGGAGCGTTTGTATTGCAGCGCCACCAGGTCGGCCAGCAATTGCCGCTGGTTGAGCTTCTCGCCGCGCTTGATGGTAAACGTCATGGCCGAATAGGTTTCGACCGAGCCGATACCGTAGATGCACGACACCGAAGCGACGATGATGACGTCGTCGCGCTCCAACAGCGCACGCGTCGCCGAGTGACGCATGCGGTCGATCTGCTCGTTGATCGAGGAATCCTTCTCGATATAGGTGTCGGTGCGCGGGATATAGGCTTCCGGCTGGTAATAGTCGTAATAGCTGACGAAATATTCGACCGCGTTGTCGGGAAAGAAATTCCTGAACTCGCCGTAAAGCTGCGCGGCCAATGTCTTGTTCGGCGCCAGGATCAGCGCCGGGCGCTGCGTCTCCTCGATGACTTTCGCCATGGTGAAGGTCTTGCCGGAGCCGGTGACGCCGAGCAGCACTTGGGTGCGGTCGTTCCTTCGCACGCCTTCGACCAAATCCTTGATCGCCGTCGGCTGGTCGCCCTTGGGGTCGAAGTCGGATTTGATGACGAGCCTGCGGCCGCCTTCGGATTTGTCCGGCCGCGGCGGCCGGTGCGGCGTCCATAACGGCTGAGCGCGGAATTCGTCGCGGCCCTCGCGCAGCAAACGGTCGAGCGATTGCTGACTCGCCGCGCTGCCGAACGCGCCGATGCCGCCTTCGGGCATCGGCCGCGCGCGCTTGCGGCTATTTTCCTCGCCGTATTTGATGACGCCGCCGCGCTCGGCCGCATCGGTCTCTTCGTCGATGCCCAGCGCTTTGGCCAGATCGGGATCGAGCTCGCCCGGCGCGACCGGGCTTTTGGTTGGACTTTTGCCGACATAGCCCTGCTGCGGCGCTTCGGAAAAACCCCGCGCCACCGAGGCGCGCGCCCGATGCGCATTGGCGAAGTCGGCGCGGCGGTCCCAGGAATTGTCGGACGGCTGCTGCAGCCCGGTCTGCGCGCCAAGTCCGGCCGTGCCCTGGCCGATCGCCGGATTGAGCAAATCCGCCAGCGAATTGTCGAGCACCGGCCTATCCGGCCGCGACGCCTTGGCGCGGGTCGGCTTGGCCGGGTCTTTCTTCGAATGCTTGGCGGGATCGCGCTGGTTCGGGCCTTTCGCCATCGGCACAATATGGGGCGAGTCCGGCAGTGAGGAAAGTGACGACGTTACTCGAACTTGATCCCCGCCCGCTCGATCACCTCGCCCCATTTCCTGGAATCCGACGCGATCACCGCCGCGAATTCCTCGGGCGTGCCGCCGGCCGGCTCGTCGCCGATGGCGGCGAAGCGGGCCTGGAACTCGCCGGATTGGATGGCGCGGTTGATCGCGGCATTGAGCTTGTCGACGATCGGCTTCGGCACGCCTGCCGGCGCGATGACGCCGCTCCAGGTCGGCGCCGCATAGCCCGGCACGCCGGCCTCGGCCACGGTCGGCAGCAACGGAAATGCCGGCGAGCGGTGATCGCCGGTCACCGCCAGCGCGCGCACCGCGCCCGAGCGCGCAAACGGCGCGATCGAGTTGAGGCTCTCGAACATCAGCTGCACCCGCCCGGCGATCAGATCGTTGATGGCCGGCGCGCCGCCCTTATAGGGCACGTGCACGATGTCGGTTCCGGTCATGAACTTGAACAATTCGCCGCCGACATGGCCGGGCGAGCCGTTGCTCGACGATGCGTTGGAAAGCTTGCCCGGATTCTGCTTGGCATAGGCGATCAGTTCCTTGACCGACTGAAACGGCGTCGTCGGCGACACGGCGAGCAGAAGCTGGCCGCGCGTCACCAGCGCGATCGGCTGAAAATCGCGGACGATATCGTAGGGCAGGTGTTTCACCAGATGCGGGCTGATGGCGAGCGCGCCGATTGGTCCCATGCACAGCGTGTAGCCGTCCGGCGCCGCTTTCGCCGTGAGGTCGAGACCGACGGTCAGCGCACCGCCCGGGCGATCGTCGACGATGATCTGCTGGCCGATCTCCTGCGTCAGCGGCGCGGCGAGAATGCGCGCCACCGTATCGGTGGCGCTGCCCGCGGCCTGCGGCACGATGAGATGGATCGGCCGGTCGGGATATTGCGCCGCCGCCGGCGTGGCGAAGGCGCCCACGACGAGAGCGATGATGAGAAGAAGACGCGGCATCATGAGGGACCCCAGCTGCCGCGTTTGCGGCGTGTTCGCGAAGTGTATTAGTGTCGCTGCTTGGGAGAAAGCGCCTATGGGCTCTTTTGATTTCACGCCGCTCTACGCGCCAGGGCTGCCGCCGCCGGCGGCGAAATGGAACGGCCTTGCCAAGTACAGTTTCGTCGGCGGCAATAACGATCCGGGCCACGTTCCGGTTGAGGCGCTGATCAAGGCGATGAGCGACGTGCTGGCACGCGAGGGTAAGGACCTTGCCACCTACGGTCTCGCCAGCGGCCCACAGGGTTATCGTCCGCTCCGTGAATTTCTGGCGCAGAAGCTCAAGCGCCGCGCCGGCATCGCCTGCGCCGCCGACGAAATCCTGATCACCTCCGGCTCGCTGCAGGCGCTCGATCTCGTCAACGGCATCTTTCTGGCGCGCGGCGACACCGTGATCATCGAGCAGGAATGCTATCAAGGCTCGATCAACCGGCTGACGCGGCTCGGCGTCAACGCCGTCGGCATTCCGCTCGATCGCGACGGCATGCGCATGGATGTGCTTGCCGCGGCGCTGTCCGATCTCAAGCGCCGCGGCGTGCGGCCGAAATACATCTACACCATCCCGACCGTGCAAAATCCGACCGGCACCATTCTGAGCGAGGCGCGCCGCCACGAATTGCTGCGGCTTGCCGGCGAGCATGGCGTTCCCATTTTCGAAGACGATTGCTATGCCGATCTGATCTGGGACGGCAAACGTCCGCCCGCGTTGTATTCAATGAGTCAGACTGGCGGCGTCATCCATATCGGTTCGTTCTCCAAGTCGATCGCGCCGGCGTTGCGCGTCGGCTACATCGTCGCGGAATGGGAGCTGTTGTCGCGCATGCTGGCGATCAAAACCGACGCCGGCTCCGGCGCACTCGAGCAGATGGCGCTCGGCGAATATTGCCCGGCGCATTTCGACGCCCATGTGCCGGAGCTGACGCGCGGGCTGCGCGCCAAGCTCGACACCATGATGGATGCGCTCAACGAGCATTTCGGCACGGCGGCCGAGTTCGACGAGCCGAAAGGCGGCATCTTCCTCTGGGTCAAGCTGCCGGATCGGGTCGACACGCTCAGGCTCTACCAAGCGGCACTCGCCGCCGGCGTCGCCATCAATCCGGGCCCGGAATGGTCGGTCGATAAGAGCTACAGCAAAAACCGCACCCGGCTATGCTTCGCCAGCCCGACCCATGCCGAAATACGCGAGGGTATCGCGACGCTTGCCGAAGTCTGCCGCCGCGAATTCGGTGTGCCGGCACGCAGCGCCAATGTAGAAAAGGCGCGGGCGTAAGTCTGTTCCGTCATTGCTTCGTCGCTTCGCTCCTCGCAATGACGGGCTCTAAAATCCGCGCAGCACCTGCGCGACGTGCTCGACCTCCGGCGGCGAGGCGAAGCAGTGGGCGACCAGCTTGCGCCATTCCTGAAAGTCGGGCGAGCCGCGGAAGTCGTCGGTGTGGTTCTCGACCGTCTCCCAGGCGACGAACAGCCGGTAGCGTGACGGCTTTTCCACCGAGCGCCGCAGCTCCATGGCGCGGCAACCCTTGGCGCGCTTGAAGATCGGCGCGGCGCTTTTGACGCCGCTTTCGAATTCCGACTCCATGCCGGGTTTGACTTCGATTTGGGCGATTTCGGTAATCATGGTTGCTCCCGGCTGATTACGGCAATGAGTGCCGCACCGTAGCATGAATGATCACGCCGTGCAGCGGCAGCGGATGGGTTTCGGGCCTAACCCAAAGGTGCGCCGAACAGACGGAACAGCATGGGCCCCGAGATCAAAAGGGCCAGCAATGCGTTGCGCCAGCGCGGCGTTTGCAGCCCCGCCAGCAATGACAGGCAAGCGAGCGGCACGATCGCGATCAGTGGCAGGTAATAGCGCGGATAGGCATCCATCAGCCATCCGGTCGCCGCGTAGCGGCCGTAACTGTAAGTGACGTGTATCGCGAAGGTGGCGGCGATGGCCAATGCGCCGGCCATCACCACGACGTCGAGCACGCTCTCCTGCCGCCGCCATAAGCGGCGCAGCGACAGCGCAAGACCGGCCAGCGCGCAGCCCAGCGCCTCCACCGGGATGACGAGAGCCGCGTAGTTCAAATCGCTGCGCGCGCCCAGCGTCGGCATCCAGTCGGCGAGGAACGCGGCAACGAAATAAACCAGATAATGCGGGAACGATTGCCGCGGCAGATCGGCCCAGCCGGCGGCGCGCGCGCCGTCGGTGAGCAGCGCGATCTGCGCCGGCGTCTCCGGCGTGGGGCTGCCGTAGCGGGCAATGAACGCGACGTACGGCGCTGCGGCGAGCGCAAACACCAGCGTCACGGCGATGATGCAGCTAAAGGTGCGCGTCCACGGTAATTGCCGCCGCCAAACCATATAAGCGACCACGCCACCGACGAGGCCGGCGCTGAGCAGAAGCCCGGTCAGCTTGGCGAAGCCCGCGACAACGACGCCGGCCAGCGCCAACGCCAGGAAGCTTTCGCGGCCGGTCGCCAGCAACTGCCAGACGCCGAGCAGCGCGATGGCGCCACCGCAGAAGGCGAGATTGTCATTGTTCACGGCGCCGGCGAGCGGCACCAGAACGGGAGTGCAGCCGAGCGGCACGACGTAAGCGTAAAACTCAAGCCGCGGCCAGCGCGCGGCAAGGCCGATACCGAGCAAGGCGGCGAAGCCGATGGCCGCGATCGTAATGTCGATCAGGCGATAGGCGAACAACGCGCCCGGATCGCCTTCAAGCCGCGGCCCGAGATGCGCCAGCAGTGCGTAGAACAGCGGCGGATGGTTGAGATAGTTGGCCGAGCCGGTGAACTGAAAGCTGTGCGGGTCGAGGAGCCGCAGCGTCGGCAAGGCGGGCGCCGCCTTGCCGTCGTGCTGGATTTGCGCGACGTAGGAGACGTGCGCCACTTCATCAAAACCCTGGGTAATATCCTTGCGCGCCGCGCTCACGATCGCGGCGAGAACGAACAGGCCAAGGATGATGGCAGCGACGACGGCATTGCCGGGCGCCCGTGCCGCCACAGCGCCCGATTGGACATATATACCGGTGCTCGCCACGAGGGAGAGACATGCGCCGAGAGGGGTTAAATAATCGCTAGGCAATGGGCTAAACTGCCCGTCCCGATATCCCTATAGCGATGCAAAGGCTTGTCATGATCGACGTACATTACTGGACCACGCCCAATGGCCACAAAATCACGATTTTTCTCGAAGAAGCCGGGCTCCCGTACAAAATTATTCCCGTCAATATCGGCAAGGGCGAGCAATTCAAGGCGGATTTTCTGGCGGTGTCGCCGAACAACCGCATCCCCGCCATCGTCGATCACGCACCGGCCGACGGCGGCAAGCCGCTCTCGGTGTTCGAGTCCGGCGCGATCCTGCTCTATCTCGCCGACAAGACCGGCAAGTTCATCGCCAAGGATTTACGCGGCCGCACCGCGGCGCTGGAATGGCTGTTCTGGCAGATGGGCGGACTCGGCCCGATGTCGGGTCAGAACAATCACTTCAGCAATTATGCCGTCGACAAGATCCAATACGCGATGGATCGCTACCGTAACGAGGTCAACCGCCTCTACGGCGTGATGAACAAACGGCTCGCCGATCGCCCGTTTCTTGCCGGCGACTATTCGATCGCCGACATGGCCTGCTATCCCTGGGTGGTACCGTGGGAGCGTCAGGGCCAGAACATCGCCGACTTCCCGCATCTCAAGCGCTGGTTCGAGGCAATCAAGGCGCGGCCGGCGGTGGTCAAGGCTTACGAATGGACGCCCAAGATCAATCCCGGCCAAGGCGGCATCCGCACCGCCGAAGAGCGCGCGATCTTGTTTGGTCAGACCGCGCAATCGGTCGCAGCTGTGGCGGGGAAGCATTGAGATTGCAGGGTGGGTCGAGCGAAGCGAAACTCACCGTGCAGCGTCGGGTCGATGGTGGGTAACGCCGCGGAGCTTGTCATCGGGCCGCGCTTCGCGCGGACCCGTTGGCGGCCAACCCGCCCAACATTTTTTCAATCCTGCTTGACGATGACCTTGGTGCCGACGGGCACACGGTCGTAGAGGTCCGAGACGTCGTCATTGACCAGCCGGAAGCAGCCGGAGGATACGGCCTGACCGATCGTCTCCGGCGCATTGGTGCCGTGGATGCGATAGACGGTGTTGCCGAGATACATGGCGCGGGCGCCGAGCGGATTGCCGGGGCCGCCGGCCATGAACCGCGGCAGATAGGGCTGGCGCTCGATCATTTCCGGCGGCGGCCGCCAATCGGGCCATTCGGCCTTCTTGGTGACCCGCAACAGTCCCTGCCAAGTGAAGCCGTCGCGGCCGACGCCGATGCCGTAGCGGATCGCGTGCGTCGAATCCTGGATCAGATAAAGATGCCGCTCCTGGGTATCGATGATGATGGTGCCGGGCGGTTCCAGCGAACGGTAGAACACCATCTGCTTTTTGAATTCTTCCGGCAGACTGGCGTCGGAATTGCCGTGGTCGATGCCCGGATCGACGTCCGGCGCCGTGACCGGATATTGGAAAACGGCGGGCTGGTTTTGCGCTGAGGATTGCTGCGCCGGCAGCAACGCCGAAATCGCGCACAGGATCGCGGTGCCGATTCCGGCCGCCGGACCGCGCCAATGCCGTATTCGTCCCAGCCTCGTCATGCCGGTATTGTCGTCCTGGCGATGCGCCGGTTCAAGACCCTGATTTGGCCGCCAGTGCTGGCGGAAAGCTCGCCTATTGCGAGACGCCGCCGATATAACCGGCAATCTTCCAGCCGCTGGCACCCTTCGTGTAGCACATCTCATCACCGCCGAGCGGTGACAGCTGCTGGGCGTCGATATAGCCGGATTTGCCGGACGGCGTCGCCACATGCAGCAGGAACGGCTGATCGGGATTGGTCGGCTGGTTGGAGTCCGGCAGCACCCGGGTCAGGATCATGCCAAGCTTGTCGATGACCGGCGCGCTCGACTGCGCCGCGGCGTGCACGTCGACGCCGCCATTGGTCGGGTAGCCCCACTCGGACGGATCGGTGCCGGTCGCCTCGACCAGCGCCTGGAAGGCTTTGGTGTCGATGGTCGGTCCGGCCGGTGCGCAGAGGATACCCTTCTGTTCCGGCAGTTCGGCGGCCGTCGGCTCGCTGGCATAGCCATTGAGCACGTCCCAGCCCGATCCATCCTTGGCGTCGAGACTGATCGCCTTGGCGAGATTATCGATACCGGCTTTATGCTTGTCGGCGAGGTCGTGATCCTGCACCCAGAAAAAATTCTGCGCCACGATCATGCCGGCGAGCGCGGCGCGATCTTTCTTGGCGGCGACGTCGGCGAGCTCTTTGCGGAAGGCGACAAAACCCGGATCGTTGTATGCGGCCGGTGGCGTCACCGCGACAGCTTGGTAGGGCTTGATCGGCTCGGGCGGTGGTGGCTTCAGTCCGCCGCCCGGCAGGTTCAGGCCCTGCTGCGCGACGACCGGCGCCGCAGCCAGCGCCACGATCACCAGGGCGGCGACACACAACCCGGCAGCAAGAAGCGGACGGCGCATCGAAAATCTCCGTTCGATTGGCGCGACACGCCGTCAATAACGGCGAATTACGACGGCGCTGCGGCGGTCCGCCGCACCCGCCATGATTTTGGGCGGCCGTCAAGCCAGTCTGGCGCACGGACTAGGACGGCGTGGAGTGAATGTTGAAATTGTCCGCCAGGCTGCGTTGCAATTGATCGACCGTGTAGGGCTTCGGCAAAACGGCCGAACCCTTGACGAACATCGCCGTCATGCCGTCGGTCACGCCTTGGCCGGTGGTGTAAAGCACTTTGAGCCCGGGCCGGCGGTCGACTGCCTGCTTCGCCAGTTCCAGACCCGCAGCAAGATCGCCATGGAGGCCGATATCGGTAAACAACAGGTCGACGTGTTCGGTGACGGCAAGCGCGGCCAAGGCTTCCTCCGCCGTTGCCGCCGAGACGGTCTGATGGCCCTGTTCCTGGAGGCAGGATTCGGCGAGGACGCGGACCTGCTCCTCGTCCTCTACGATCAATACGACTGCCATTGCCGGCCCGCCCGCGCACCCTTGGCTACGTCAAATGACATAGTCGAGATTTGTTCCGAAATTGTTCACAAAGGCGCCGTGTCGTTTGCCCGGCGGGGCGTACGGTAATCGGTTACGGGATCAATACGATTTCGGCAGCCCGAGCACCCGCTCGGCGATGAAGCAGAGGATGAGCTGCGGTGAGACCGGCGCCAGCTTGGGAATCATCATTTCGCGGAAATAGCGCTCGACGTGGTATTCCTTGGCGTAGCCATAGCCGCCATGGGTGGCGATCGCGGTCTGGCAGGCTTTGAAACCGGCCTCGGCGGCGAGATATTTTGCCGCGTTGGCGGCGGGCGCGCAGGGCAGGCCGTGGTCGTACTGCCAGGCCGCCTTGAGCATCATCAGATCGGCGGCTTCGAGCTCCATCCAGCATTGCGCCAGCGGATGCTGGACCGCCTGGTTTTGCCCGATCGGCCGGCCGAACACCACGCGCTCTTTGGCATAGGCCGTGGCGCGGGCGAGGGCGGCGCGGCCCAATCCGATCGCTTCCGCGGCGACCAGCACGCGCTCCGGATTGAGCCCGTGCAGAATGTATTCGAAGCCGCGGCCCTCCTCGCCGATGCGGTCCGCGGCCGGCACTTCCAAACCGTCGATGAACAGCGCGTTCGAATCGACTGCCTTGCGGCCCATCTTTTCGATCTCGCGCACCTCGACGAAGCGGCGGTCGAGCGCGGTGTAGAACAGGCTCAAGCCGTCGGTAGGCCGGCGACCTTCGCCGAACGGCGCGGTGCGCGCCAGAATGAGCATGCGGTCGGCGACTTGCGCCGTCGAAATCCAGATCTTGGCGCCGCTGACGACGTAAATGCCGCCGCGGCGCGTCGCAGTGGTTTTGAGCTTTGCGGTTTCGAGACCCGCGTCCGCCTCGGTCACTGCGAAGCAGGCCTTTTCCTCACCCGCAACGATCGGCGGCAGCATGCGCCGCTTCTGCTCGTCGCTGCCATAAACGACCACCGGATTGAGGCCGAAAATATTCATGTGCACGGCCGACGCGCCGGACAGCCCGGCGCCCGAGGCGGTGATGGTGTGCATCATGACCGCCGCTTCGCAAACGCCGAGTCCCGAGCCGCCGAACTCCCGCGGGATGCAGATGCCGAGCCAGCCGCCATCGGCGATCGCGCGATAAAATTCTTCGGGAAATTCGCCGTCGCTGTCGCGCTTAAGCCAATAATCGTCGCCAAAGCGCGCGCATATCTTCTCGACCGCGGCGCGCACGGATTGCTGCAACTCGGTGAGGGCGAAGTCGATGGCGGTTACTCCCCGAAGCGCCGTTATTTTTTCTTTTCAGAACTATCGGGCGGTTTCGGCCGGGCGGGTTCGCCGCTGCCGAAGAATCGCCGGTCGGAGCGCGGCTGCGCCGTCTCCAGCGCCTCGGCCTCGTTGCTGAACTGGGCCGCTTCGGCAAGCAGGCTGTCGGCCGTGGCGAATTGGCTTTGCTCGCGGGCCTTGATGGCCAGCGCCAGCAGCGTCTCGGCCCGTTGCCGCAATTCGTCGGCTTCGCTCATTGCCGCCTCCCAGGATCGTCATCGCGATCGAGGCTACCCTTGCACCGATGAGCGAGCGTAGCGCGAATTGAGCAGGAGCGAAATCGGCCGCTCTGGGGGCGGCTCTGCCGCTACTCCGCCGCTTCCATCCCCTCCGCGTCGATAAAGCCGCCGGCCTGGCGCCGCCATAGCGCCGCGTAATGGCCGTTTTGCGCAAGCAGTTCCCGGTGCGAGCCTTGCTCGATGATGCGGCCGTGTTCGAGCACCACGAGGCGATCCATCTGCGCGATGGTGGAGAGCCGATGGGCGATGGCGATCACGGTCTTGCCGGCCATCAACGTGCCGAGGCTCGATTGGATGGCGGCTTCGACTTCGCTGTCGAGGGCGGAAGTGGCTTCGTCGAAGACCAGGATTGGCGCGTCTTTGAGGATAACGCGCGCGATGGCGACGCGCTGGCGCTGCCCGCCGGAGAGCTTCACGCCGCGCTCGCCGACATGAGCGTCGAAGCCGCGGCGGCCGTGCATGTCCTCGAGCGCAGGGATGAATTCGTCCGTGTGCGCGAGCTTTGCCGCGCGCTCGACTTCATCGTCGCTCGCGCCCGGCCGGCCATAGCGGATATTGTCGCGGATCGAGCGATGCAAGCAGCGACGTATCCTGCGTGACCACGGAAATCTGCGACCGCAGCGATTCCTGCGTGAGGTTCGCTATATCCTGCCCGTCGATCAGGATCGCCCCGTGCTCGATGGCGAAAAAGCGGAGCAGCAAGTTGACGACGGTGGATTTGCCGGCGCCGGAGCGGCCGACGAGTCCGACCTTCTCACCCGGCTCGATTATGAGATTCAAATTCTTCAGTACGCCGGTATCGCGGCCGTAGCCGAAGCTCACATTCTTGAACTCGATGCGGCCGGCCCGCACCGTAAGAGGTTCGGCGGCGGCCTTGTCGGGCAATTGCAGCGGCCGGGCGATGCTCAGCATGCCTTCCTGCACCACGCCGACATCCTCGAATATCTCGGTGATGTTCATGGCGATCTGGCGCGACATGTTGGTGAGCTGCAACGACAGCGGCAGCACCATGGCGATGGCGCCGACGTCGAGCGCGCCGTAGCGCCACAGCACCAGCGCCAGCGCGCCGGATGCCGCAATCAGCAGGGCGTTGAGGGCGTCGAGCAGCGTGGCGAAAACAGTGAGAAGCTGCTGCGAGGAGCTGAATTTGTCGACATAGTGCTTGACCGCATCGCGCACATATTCGTCTTCATCGCTGTGAGCGCGCGAACAATTTCACCGTGAGGATGTTGGTGTAACTGTCGACGATCCGGCCGGTCAGTTCCGAGCGCGCCAGCGAACTCAGCTTCGACCGCTCCCGCATGCGCGGCACGAAATAGAGCAGCATCACGGTATAGCCGGCAAACCACAGGACCACCGGCAGCGCCAGCCAGCGATCGGCGGACGCGCTTAGCGCGATGGCGGATATGCCGTACACAAAGATGTACCAGACCGTATTGATGGTCGCGGTGATCGTCGAGCGCAGCGATGGCGCGGTCTGCATCACCCGGTTGGCAATGCGGCCGGCGAAATCGTTCTGGAAGAACGCCCAGCTTTGCCGCACCACGTGCCAATGCGATTGCCAGCGTACCAGGCCGGTGAACGGCGCCGCGATGGCTTGGTTGTTGACGAGGTAGCGCATCATCGTCGACAGCGGCCGCACAACGAGGACGACGACCGCCATGCCGACGAGCCAGGGCCACGCCACGGCTACGAATTGGTCCCGCGGCGTTTTGGTAACCAGCGTGACGATGCGGCCGATGAACCACGGCACCGCGCTATCGCCGAGCGCGATAAACAGTTGCGCCACGAACAAAGCCGCGAACAGCCATTTCGCCTGCCGGGCGAAATGCCACAGGAAGGCGGTCAGGCTGGCTGGCGGTTCCGGGTTTTCCGGCGCCGCCGTCGGCGACAAGAATCGTTCAAAAACTGCGAACATTTTCGGATGGTTACAGGTGAGCCGTAGATGGCGTCAATCGCCGCGCCGAACAAGCCACGCCCGGGCCTCGAAACCCGTCATGACAGGGTTGCTGACCTTTTAGCAGTGCTGCCTGCATGGCATCGTTGCCGCGGGGAAACGCCAGGGGGAAATTTCATGACACGAGCCCGTTTTGTCGGCGCGCTCATCGCGCTAGTCGCGTCGTTGGCAACCGCGATGGTCGCGCTGGCCGACGATTATCCGTCGCATCCGATCACCATGCTGATCGGTTTTCCGCCCGGCGGCCCGACCGACACGCTGGGCGCGCATTCTTGCCGATGCGATGGGACGCGCGCTCGGCCAGACGGTCGTCGTCGAAACCGTCAGCGGCGCCAGCGGCACCATTGCGACGGGACGCGTCGTGCATGCGGTGCCGGACGGTTATACGATCGGCATCGGCAATTGGACGAGCCATGTCGGCTCACCGGCGCTTTACAAGCTTGACTATGACATCGTGAAAGACCTGCAGCCGATCTCGCTGCTGGCAGAATCGCCGCTGTGGATCGTCGGCAAAAACGCCCTGCCGCCGAAGACCGCGCCGGAGCTGATTGCCTGGGTGAAGTCGCAGTCCAATCCAATCACATTCGGTACCATCGGCGCCGGCAGCGCGGCGCAACTGTGCGGCATCTCCTTTGCGCAAAAGACCGGCGCGCATTTTCAATATGTGCCCTATCGCGGCGGCGCGCCGGCGATGCAGGATTTGATCGGCGGCCAGATCGACCTGTCCTGCCTCGAAGCCTCGCAGACGCTGGGCAACGTGCAGGCGGGGCGCTTCAAAGCCTTCGCCGTCATGAGCGAACAGCGCTGGCCGAAATCGCCGGACACGCCGACCATGATCGAATCCGGCGTGCCGGGCCTATCGATCTCGTTCTGGCACGGGCTGTGGACGACCAAGGGCACGCCGCGGCCGATCGTCGACCGTCTCGACAAAGCCGTCATGACGGCGCTTGCCGATGCAAAAGTGCGGCAGCGCATCGAATCGCTCGGCCAAGTGATATTCCCCGCGCGGCAGCAAAACCCCGCGGCGCTCTTGGCCTATCACCAAGCCGAGCTCGACAAATGGTGGCCGATCATCAAGGCCGCCAACATCAAAGTCGATTAGCTCGCCGCGCTTACAGCCGAACGATGACGGCGTGGAGCGCCTGTGCGCGCGCCATGCCGATCGACACCGCGGTGGCGGCAACGAGCAGTGAAACCGCCAGCGCCAGCGTGGCAAAGAGTTCGACGCCGGCGCGCCGCCGCTTGGCAAATGTCTTGCCGGCAATCGGGGAAGTGAAGCCGGCCATTCCGGTCAGCTCGGTCATCGTCGTCATCCTTCGCGAATCAGATCTGCGTTGCCGCAAAAATCGCTGCAGACTTGGGCGATGCCATTGAGGAATCGAGGCGATTTGGTGTTTTTTGGTTAATACCCGGTTAATGCCGCGAACCGGGTGGAGGATAAACCAGACCTGTGTCTTTCAGGAGACGCGGTCTCACGCCGCCGGCATTGCGGCGGCTTGCTGGACTTCCATCGGCACGTGGTCCGGCTCATGGGCGACGCGATCGAGCCAAGCCCGGATCGCCGGAAACGACGCCAGATCGAAATCGCATTGCTCGGCGACGTGGGTGTAGGCGTAGAGCGCAATGTCGGCGATGGTGTAACGGTCGGCGGCGAAGAAATCGTGCAGCGCGAGATGCTTTTCCATGACGCCGAATGCGCGGTAGCCTTCTTCCATCCAGTCTTCGAGCGCGTGCTGCTGCAGGTCGCGGCCGCCCTTGACCAGAGCCAGCCAGAAATAGGCCGCGCCCAGATTGGGCTCGAGGCTGTGCTGCTCGAAGAACATCCACTGCAGGATATCGGCGCGATCGATGCGATCCTCGGGCGCCATCGGCGTGCCGCCGGCGATGTACCAGAGAATGGCGTTCGACTCGGCGAGGTAGCGGCCCGGCGCGACTTCCAGAAGCGGCACCTGCCCGTTCGGATTCTTGGCGAGGAACTCGGGCGTATGACTCTCGCCCTTGAGAATGTCGATCTCGATCAGCCGATAGGGAATGTGCAGCTGCGCCAACGCGAGCCGCGTCTTGTAGCTGTTGCCGGAGCGTTGCATCGAATAGAGCGTAAACATTGCCGCTTCCCAATTGCCGTGCGGCAGTAGCGCGCCAGTATTGCGGTCTTACGACTTCAACGCGGCGATGTCATGGCGTTCGCCGGTCATTTTAACCGCGGCGGTGGAGAACGTCACCGGTGCAACAAAAAATTCGCTGCGCCGCAATATCAGGACGAATACGGCGAGCATGACCGGCACACCGAGCGGAATCAGGCTCATAAGCGCGACGCTGCGGGCGATCAATGGCATCAGCCACAGCGCGGCCAGCAAAGTTTTCTCCCACGGACTAAAACCGCGAACGAAACCATCTACGGCCAAAAACGCGATGGCTGGCGCCAGCACCATCATGTCGTAATCAAAGCTGTAGGGTGTGGCGAGGATGGTGGCGAGGCAGAGCGCCGCCGCTTTGCCGGGATAAGGCGCCGCGCTGCGCCACAGCCGAGCCAGCGCCACGGCGAGCGTTACGGTCACGATGCCCTGCAGCGCATAGGCCAGCGGGATCGGCGCGCCCCACATGCGCGCCCAGGCAAAGACGCTCTGGATCTTGTACCAGCCGGTATTGCCGGCTTCGAGCACGACGGTGCGGGTGAAATGCGTCGAATTGAGAAAAGCGCCCCATACCGATGTGCCGAAAGTGAGCGTCGTCGCAAGCGTCAGCAGCACGACCGTCGCCGCGGCGGCGGCAAAGCATTTCCAGCGGCCGCTGACGCCGAGCACGAGCGGCAGCAACAAGCCGTATTGCGGCTTATAGACCAGAAGCCCAAACAGAACGCCGGCAACAAGCGGACGGCGGTCGAGCACGACCAGCGCGCCGCCAATGAGCGCCGCGGTGAGGAATCCGTTCTGGCCGTGGCCGATATTGATGAGGACAGCGGGGAAGGCGAGCGCGAGCAGGAGCCACATAAATTGGTCACCTCTCCCCGCGTGCGGGGAGAGGTCGAGCGAAGCGAGGGTGAGGGGGCCTCTCAGCAATTCTGAGCCCTTCAAATCTGAGCCCGGCGGAGAGGCCCCCTCATCCCGGCCTTCTCCCCGCGCGCGGGGAGAAGGAGAAGAGACAATCCCTCCCATCATCAGCAAATAAAGCGCGAGCGTCACCGCCTGCCAGACCGCGAGCGCCAGGCCATAGGGCAGGAGCGCCAGCGGGGCGGCGACGAACAGAAAATACGGCGGATAGTGCCAGCCGTAGAACTGCGTCGCGGCGCCGAAGATGGCTTGCTCGCGGGCGAATTGCTGCGGCGGGTCGAAGGCCGCGTTGGTGTCGCCGCGAAGAACATAAGTGCCGGCGGCATAGACATTGGAGAAATCGGTGCCGAGCGGCCGGCCGGCCAGATCGACGCCGCCATGCGCGGTCACGACCAGAAACAGAAAGCCCGCGGCCGAGGCGATCAGCAGCGCCACCGCGATGAAACGGACGCGCTGGCGCGTGAGCCAGTCGCCGCTCCGCAACATCTCGCGCGCCCGGTGCATGGCGGTTCCCAGAAGGCCTTACTCGCCGTATTAGGCCAGTTCGGCTTAATGGAGTGTTGCCGGGCCAGTTGCGGGGAGTGCCGCCCGCAGTGTTGCTTTCGGCGCACGCCTCGCGCGAAATGCCGCAGAAGTGAGGAAAATTTGAGGGTTTTGCGCTTGCCTGTGCGGCAAGGCGGCTTTAACAAGCACCCGCTTTTATCAACCTGGAGATCGGAGACTGGAAAATGGCCTTCATCGCGGACCAGATCATGCGCATCAAGCCGTCGGCGACCATCGCCGTGACGGATAAAGCGCGTGCGCTGAAAGCGGCGGGCCGCGACGTCATCGGGCTCGGCGCCGGCGAGCCGGATTTCGACACCCCCGACAACATCAAGCTGGCGGCGATCCGCGCCATCAGCGAGGGCAAGACGTCGAAATACACCGCCGTCGACGGCATGGCCGAATTGAAGGCCGCGGTGGCGCGCAAGTTCAAGCGCGAGAACGCGCTCGACTATAAGCCGTCGCAGATCATCGTCGGCACCGGCGGCAAGCAGGTGCTGTACAACGCGCTGGTGGCCACGCTCAATCCGGGCGACGAGGTGATCATCCCGGCGCCCTATTGGGTGAGCTATCCGGACATGGTGCTGCTCGCCGGCGGCACGCCGGTCGAGGTCGTCACCACCATGGCGTCCGGCTACAAGATGAAGCCGCAAGACCTGGAGAAGGCGATCACGCCGAAGACCAAGTGGATCATCTTCAACTCGCCGTCGAACCCGACCGGCGCCGCCTATACCAAAGCCGAGCTCAAGGCGGTGACCGACGTGCTGGTGCGCCATCCGCATGTCCACGTCATGGCCGACGACATGTACGAGCACCTGGTCTACGACGACTTCGTTTTCTATTCGCCGGCCCAGCTCGAGCCGCGGCTCTATGAGCGCACGCTAACGGTGAACGGCTGCTCGAAAGCCTATTGCATGACCGGCTGGCGCATCGGCTATGCCGGCGGCCCGGAGAAATTGATCAAGACCATGGCGATGATCCAGTCGCAGTCGACGTCGAATCCGACCGCGGTGGCGCAATATGCCGCGCTCGAGGCGCTCGACGGGCCGCAGGACTTCATCCCCAAGCACAACAAGATCTTCAAGGAACGCCGCGACCTCTGCGTGTCGATGCTCAACCAGGCCAACGGCATCCAATGCCCGAAGCCGGAAGGCGCGTTCTACGTCTATCCGTCCTGCGCCGGCACCATCGGCAAGACGGCGCCGACCGGCAAGAAGCTCGCGACCGACGAGGATTTCGTCACCGAGCTTCTGGAAGCCGAAGGCGTTGCGGTGGTGCAGGGCACGCCGTTCGGCGTCGGACCGGCGTTCCGCATCTCCTACGCGACGGCGACCTCGGCGCTCGAAGAAGCCTGCACGCGCATCCAGCGCTTCTGCGGCAATTTGCAGTAAAGAAAGAGCGGCTGCGCTTTCGCAGCCGCTCCACATTCGTCATGGCCGGGCTTGACCCGGCCATCCACGACTTTTGCCTCACCCCGTCGGCGGAGCGATCTCGTCGAGGCTCTTCTGCCGCGCCTCGGGTCCCAGCTGGGTCACCGACACGGCCGCGATCAAGAGCAGGATCGGCGAGCGATACGAACACCGTCATCAGGCCGTAGCCGTTCTGCACCCACAGAATCGTCGGCATGATGAAGGCCGTCGCCAGCCGGCCGACGCCCGCCGCCCAGCCGAAGCCGGACGTGCGCGCGTTGGTCGGGAACACCTCGGAGGCGAAGATCTGCATCGAGTTGCCGGCGACCTGGACGAAGAAGACCATGATGAAGCCGGCCACCATGAGCTCGACCGCGGTCGCGGCATTGGCGAACACGATCGCCATCAGGCCGGCGGCAATAAAGGCGCAAGACCGAGGTGATCTTGCGGCCGAATTTGTCGAGCGCGTACATCATGAAGAGGCTGGCGCACGGCACGGCGAAGTTCATGGCCAGCACGTATTGCAGCGACTTGGTGACCGAGAAGCCCTTGGAATTCATGATATTCGGCAGCCAAGCGCCGAGCCCGATGGCGACGCCGAAGAACGCGGTGAAGCAGATCATGCCGGCGATGACGCGGGTCGGGAACTGGCTGAACACCACCGCGAACGGGTCGCTCTTGGTGTTGCTCGCGGCATCGGTCGACAGCGGCTGCGTCGGCCCGGCAATGCCGAGCCGGCCGAGCACCTTGATCGCCTCGTCGCCGCGGCCATGGGTCGCCAGATAACGCGGCGATTCCGGCAGCGAAAAGCGCAGCAGCCAGACGATCAGCGCACCGACGCCGACGATCACCCAGACGCCTCGCCAGACGTTTTCGGGGACCGACAGGGAACTGCCGAGCAGCAGCACCAGCGCAGTACCGATCGGCCACACGCAGGCGCCGCCGATGAAATGAATGATCGCCAGGATGCGGCCGCGGATGCGCTTGGGCGAATATTCGCCGGCATAGACGAAGCACAGCGGTTGCTCGGCGCCCAGGCCGACGCCGGCGATGAAGCGGCAGATGATCAGCGTGGTCACGCTCGGAGCGAACGCGCCGAGGAGGGTGAAGACGCCGAACAACAGCAGGTTGAACTGGTAGATGAAGCGGCGCCCGAACCGGTCGGAGAACTCGCCCTGGCCGGCGGTGCCGAGGAACAGGCCGAACACGGTGGCGCTGCCGATGGCCGCAACTTCGGGTCCGGTCGCAAACTTGGACTGCAGGAGGAACGGAACCAGCGAGCCGAAGACCGTGAAGTCGATGACGTCGAAGAAATAGCCGGCGGCGATGAGCGCGATAACTCTCCGATGCAGCGGCGATATTTTCGCGTCATCGAGCGCGTTGCCGACGAATTGTTCGATGGTCTGGGCGCCGCCGCCCATTTGCGTCGCGGTTACAGTTGCCGCCATGTGATCCTCCCCATGATCCGAATTATTAAGATCCGCCCGAAGAGGCGACATCCGGGCCGCTGGCGCGGCCCTTGTTTTGTGCGAGTGTGGAAGGGCGCGCGCCCACTGTCAATGCTGGTGCGACAGGGAGAGCTCCATGTCATTGCGAGGAGCGAAGCGACGAAGCAATCCAACTGCGGCGCGGCCGCCCGGATTGCTTCGCTACGCTCGCAATGACGCTAACCACCGTCGAACTGCAAGATATAAAGTCCGGCGTTGGAGTCGGTGACGTACATCACGCCGTTCTTGTCGACGAAGCAGTCGGCGGATTGGATCACTTGCGGCCGGTTCGGCCGCGGATCGAACATGCGCGCCGGATTGGGCGGCACGAAATAGCCGACTTCGCGCGGCTGGAACGGATTTTGGATGTCGTAAGCGCGCACGCCGGCATTGTGCAGCGTAGCAAAAATGTAGCGCGAGCTGACGAAGGCGCCGGGCCGGTTTTCCCAGAGATTATGCGGGCCGAAATTGCCGCCCTTCTTGCAATAGTCGGCATCGTCCGGAACCGGCATCGTCGCGATGCTGACCGGATTGGACGGCTCGCGCACGTCGAACACCCAGATGTAACGGAGCCCCTTGCTGCAATCGGCGAAATTGGCCTCGTCGGCGACCACCAGCAGATTGCGGTCCGGCAGCGGCAGCGGCGAATGGGTGCCGCCGCCGAACGGCGGATCCCAGTTGCGGTACGACACCATTTTCGGCTTCGCCGGGTCGCCGACGTCGACGATGGCGAGGCCGCCGTCGCGCCAGGCGCTGTAGGCGAGATTGCCGGCGACGAGCGCGTGATGCAGCGCATAGCGTTTGCCCTTGGGCCAGCTCGGCGTCTCGCCGGCCGCTTTATTCATGCCCGGCAGCCAGAACTTGCCGACGACTTCCGGCTTGGTCGGCTCCTTCATGTCGACGATGACCAATATGTGGTCTGAAAATTCCGGCAGATGTACCGAGACATAGGCGTAGCGCTCGCCGACATACCAGATGCGGTGCGGGCCGAGGCCGCCGAGCGGCAGAAAAGCGATCTCGCGCGGCGCTTCGGGTTTCGCCAGATCGAAGACGCGTAGCCCGCTGGTGAATTTCTGCCCGGCCAAGGCGTCACCGGAAGCACCGGTGAAATAAGCCTCCTGGCTCACCTGCATGGTCCACACGCTGGGACCATTGACCGCCAGCAACAGCTCGCCGTGAGTCTGCAGGTGATGCGCGCGCGTGTTCGGCGGGCAGGGCAGGAAATTGACCGTCTTCGGGTTTTTCGCGTCGCGCACGTCGATGACGGTGATGCCGTTGGAAAAACCGTGGCCGATATAGGCATGGCCCTTATTGACCATGACCTGGACACCGTCGCCGCGGCCGCCCTGGTCGCTGTGGCTGAGGAACTTGATGTTATGCGCTGCGACGGCGGTCATTGATGGGATCCTCTGCAATTTGCCGGCTTTGTCATACACCGAACAACGGTTGTCCTGCGACAATATCGCTTCGCGTTCCGCTTGTTCCGCGCAGCAAACTCCGCCGGCTCGTGCTAAGCAAGAGGCACGGCGGGGACGCTGTCGCAGCGTCCGCCGCACGATTTTTGATCGCCGCTAATTGCGACGGCGACACCACAGAAATTCATAGGAGAGAAACGTCATGTCCGACAAATCATCCGATCGCAATGGAAACTCCGTGACGGCCGCGCGCCTGTCGCGGCGGAGCCTGATGCAGGCCGGCCTCGGCGTCAGCGCGGCCGGTGTATTGCTGCGTGGCGGTACGCTGCCGGCTTTTGCCGCCGAGCATCCGGCGCTTGGCACCTATCCGGCCGGCACCACCGGATCGAGCGTCTTTGTCGGCGGCGTGATGCCGCTCACCGGGCCCTATTCCTCCTCCGGAAAAGACATGCAGCTCGGCTTCGAGATGGCCGTCGATCATCTCAACAAAGGCAGCGCCGTGACCGAGCAAATTCCGACCCTGAAAAAGGGCAACGGCGTGCTCGGCAAGAAGATCGAATTCCAGGTCGCCGACTCCGAAACCAAGCCGGATCCCGCGGTCGAGGCCGCGACCCGCTTCATTCGCGACAACAAGGCCATCATGCTGACCGGCACCGTCAACAGCGCGGTGTCGATCGCCGTCGAGAAGCTTGGCCAGCGCGAGCACGTCGTTGTCATGATCGGCAACAGCGGCTCCAACGATACCACCGGCAAGGATTGCCAGCGCTACGGTTTCCGCGCCCAGCCGTCCGCCTATATGGCGGCGAAAGCGCTGTCGCCGGTCCTGGCCAAACAGCTCGGCAACACGCTCAAGGCCGCTTATCTCGTCCCCGATTATACCTACGGCCACAGCGTCTACGACTCGATGAAACAATTCACCGAGCAGGCCGGCTGGAAAACCGTGAACGAGCAGCTGGTGCCGCTCGGCACCACCGATTTCTCCTCTTATCTGCTCAATATCGGCAACAGCGGCGCCGACGTCTTCGTCAACGTGGCCTTCGGCGCCGACGCCACCTCCTCGACCAAGCAGGCCGAGCAGTTCGGCATCCTGTCGAAGATGAAATACGTGGTGCCCAATATTTCGCAGTTCCAGGCCAAAGAACTCGGCGCCGCGGTGATGGGCGGCACCTATGGCACCCAGGCTTGGTGGTGGACCGAACAGGACAAATATCCGCTGGCCAAATTGTTCGTCGAAGCCTTCGAGAAGAAAAACAATTACAAGCCCCGCTGGGGCGCCAGCGAGGTCTATGTGCAGACGCTGGTCTGGGCCGATGCCGTCGAGCGTGCTGGATCGTTTTACCCGGCCGACGTCATCAAGGCGCTGGAAAGCGGCCACAAGGTGAACTCGATCTACGGCGAGGTCTATTACCGCGCCGGCGACCACCAGATGGTCCGTCCCGTTCCGGTGATGGTCGGCAAGAAGCCGAGCGAGATGAAGAGTCCGGAAGACTACTTCCAGATTCTCGAACTGGTGCCGGGCGAGCAGGTGCTGCCGCCGCTCGATCAGACCGGCTGCAAGATGCCGGGCATCGAATCTTAAACAGGTCAGCTTGACGCAGGCGATTTGTAAGGGCGGGTATTAACCCGCCCTTACGGTGTATGGTCTGTCGATGCCCACGCTCGCGCAATTCCTCTCCCAGGCGTTCAACGGCATCGCCTTCGGCAGCCTGCTGGCGCTGATCGCGAGCGGGCTCTCCATCATTCTCGGCACGCTCGGCGTCCTGAATTTCGCCCACGGCGCCATGTTCATGCTCGGCGCCTATGCCGCCTTCGTCGTGCTCGGCCATTGGGATTCGTTTGCCGGCGCGCTGGCGTTGGGTGCGCTGGTGCTGCTCGTCGTCGGCTGGGCGACCGAGCGCGGGCTGATCCGGTTCTACTACAGCCGGCCCAAGGAAGATCAGATCCTGGTGACGTTCGGGCTCGGCATCATGATGGTCGAGGCGGTTCGTTACTTTTTCGGCGGCTTAAGCCAGCGCGTGCCGCTGCCGAGCTGGGGCCAGGGCATCGTCAATCTCGGCTTCTTCATCTATCCGCTCTATCGCGTCGAGGCGATCGGCATCGTCGCCGTGCTGTTGCTCGGCTTTTATCTGCTGCTGTACCGCACCCGGATCGGACTGGTGGTACGCGCCGGGATCGAGGATCCGCTGATGGTCGAGTTGCTCGGCACCCCGGTGCGGCGCGCCTTTTTGTTCGTATTCTGCATCGGCGCCATGGCGGCGGGGATCGCCGGCGTCATCTACGCGCCGCTCGCCGCCGTCATTCCCAATATGGGCGAGCCGTTCCTGGTGCAGTGCTTCGTCGTGGTCGTGATCGGCGGCCTCGGCTCGTTTCCGGGCGCGGTGGTCGGCGGGCTCGTGGTCGGCGAAATCCTGTCGCTGACCACGCTGTTCAACCCGGCCTATGCGCAGGCGGCGATCTACGCGGTGATGACGCTGGTTCTGATCGTGCGGCCGCGCGGACTGTTCGGCACCATGGGGCGCGCATGATGGGCGCGGCCGACGGGCGCCGGCTGGCGCGCTGGTTGCCCGAATTGGCGATGGCGGTGGTGCTGGTGGTGCTGCCGTTCGGCTTTGATGCCTGGCTTGGCTCGGTCGATCTGTTCACCCGCATCCTGATCTGGGGGATTTTCGGCCTCGGTTTCGATCTGCTGTTCGGCCGCACCGGGCTATTGTCGTTCGGCCAGGCGGCGTTTTACGGCGCCGGCGGATTTGTCACTGCCTACCTTCTGACCAGCGGCACCTTGGCGAATGTCTGGCTGGCCATGGCCGCCGGCATCGCCGCCGCCAGCGCCTTCAGCGTCGTCGTCGGATTTTTGGCGCTGCGCCGCATCGGCATTTATTTCGCGATGATCACTTTAGCGTTCGGCGAACTGTCGTATTTCTTGGAGAATTCGCCGCTGTCGAATTGGACCGGCGGCGAGAACGGTTTGCCCGGCGTGCCGGCGCCGACCATCGATCTCGCCGGCCTGCATTACAGCTTCGCCGGCTCCTGGCCGAGCTATCAGCTGGTTGCCGGCTTTTATTTTGTCGGCTTTGTGTTCGCGCGTTGTGTCGTGCTGTCGCCGGTCGGCGCGGTGCTCACCGCGATCCAGCAGAATCCGCAGCGCGCCGCGGCGCTCGGTCACGATATCGGCGCCTATAAGCTTGCCGTCTTCGTGCTGGCCGCCGCGTTCGCCGGCTGCGGCGGCGGGCTGCTCGGTATTTTCCAGAGCTATATGCCGCCCGATGCCTTCGCGCTGGACACCTCGGGCCAGCTCGTCATTCAGACCGTGATTGGCGGCGCCGGCACGCTGATCGGTCCGACTGTCGGCGCCGCGATCTGGCTGTCGCTGCGCGACGTACTGCAGCAGGTGCCCGCCATCGGCGATCTGTGGAAGTTCATTCTCGGTTTTGTCTTTGTCGTTCTGGTCACTTTTCTGCCCAACGGCATTGTTGGCGCAATCATGCGCTGGCTGCGGCGGCTGTGGCCGCGCAGGCCGGCCGCTGCGGGCGCGGCAAGCGCGGCCAGCGGCGCGGCGGCGCGCGAGCGCTTGCTGGCGCCGCTGCGGGAAAGTGCTGCACCCGGCGCGAAATCGCCGGATTTCGCGCTCGAGGCCCGCGACGTCCGCAAGGCTTATGGTGGCATCCACGCCGTCGACGGCGTCTCGCTGGCGCTGCGCGAGGGTGCATGCCACGCCATCATCGGCCCCAACGGCGCTGGCAAAAGCACGTTCCTCCGCTTGCTCAAGCGCGAGGAACCCGTCGACTCCGGGAAGATTCTGCTGCACGGCGCCGACATCACCACAGCCGACGTCACTGCGGCCTATCAATATGGCCTAGCCAAGAGCTATCAGATCAATCAGTTGTTCCCGCAACTGACGGTGCGGGAGAATTTGCGGATCGGTGCGCTCGGCCGGCAGCGCGGCCGCTGGCGGCTCGATGTGTTCCGCTCCGCCGAAAGCTTTGCCCAAGTCGAGGCGGTGGTGTCGGCGCTGCTCGAGGAGCTCGACCTTACCGGTTGCGCCGACCTTGTGGTCAATACGCTGCCCTATGGCGAAAAGCGCCGGCTTGAGCTCGGTCTGGCGCTGGCGTCGCAGCCTTCGGTGCTGCTGCTTGATGAGCCGCTCGCCGGCTTGAGTCCCGCCGAGCGCGAGGGCGTCAAGCAATTGATCCGCAAGCTCGGCAAGGGCCGCACCATCGTTCTGGTCGAGCACGACATGGATGCGGTGTTCGAGCTTGCCGAACGCATCACCGTCCTGCACGAGGGCCGGGTGCTGGCCGAAGGCACGCCGAAGGAGATCACCGGCGAGCCGCTGGTGCGGCAGGCCTATCTCGGCGGGATGGCGCCATGACAAGTGCCGTGAATAATGCCGCGAACGCTGCGCCGGCCGTCGCCAAAGCCATGATCGAGGCCGAGCGCATCAATTCCTATTACGGCGATTCCCACGTTTTGTTCGACGTCTCCATGACGGTGCGCGAGCGCGAGGTGGTGGCGCTGCTTGGCCGCAACGGCGCCGGCAAGAGCACGACGCTCAAGACGCTCGCCGGCGCGCTGCATTCGCGCTCCGGGACGATCCGTTTCGAAGGCGTCGCCATCGAAGCGATGACCGCGCACGCCATCGCCGGCCTCGGTCTGCAGCTTGTTCCCGAGGAGCGGCGCATTTTCGGCGGCCTGACCGTCGAGGAGAATTTGGACCTCGCCGCCTTCTCCGCGGCCTCGGCATTGCCGTTCGACGAGATCTACGCGTTCTTTCCGCGGCTCAAGGAACGCCGCGGCAGCTACGGCCGCTCGTTGTCCGGCGGCGAACAGCAGATGCTGGCGATCGCGCGCGCTCTGATCCGCCGCCCGCGCCTCATTTTGCTCGACGAGCCGTTCGAGGGTCTTGCGGTCAACATTGTGCAGAATCTGCTCGAGGTCTGCCGCAGTTTGGCGGCGGGCGGCCAGACGATCGTTATCGTCGAACAGAACGTGCGCGCCGCGCTGAGCCTCGCTTCGCGCACTTATGTGCTCAACAACGGCCACATGGTGTTCGAGGGCTCAGCCGACGAGTTGCAGGCCGCGCCTGACATTATGAATCGTTACCTCGGCGTGTGAGGCGCGCGAGCGGGTGAAAGCCGGCGTTCGGGACGGGTGACGCCCGAGACATTTTGTCTTCGATCAATGGCCGTCCGCGTCGGAACTTGTGCGTTGGCCGATCGGTTCCTCAACTAATGGCAGGTCGCTGCCGGACGCCATCGGTGCCGTCGGGAGGTGATTGAATTGTCCGATCCATGTGAACCGCCGCTGTGGATCGCCGCTTTCGCGTTTGTGATTGCCGTCGTCGGCCCGCTCGTCGTGCTCGGCTTATTCCATCTTGCCTGACGCCGACCGGCGCTGCCGCGCGCGGTGCTCGGCAGCTCCTGCGCTTCAACGCGCCGGCAGCTTCGCGGCGCTGTACGGATAAATCAGGTCGCCGGTCTTGTAGTCCGATGGCGTCACGACGGCTTGCGTCTTGTCGACGTCACGGAATTGCGCGACGTCGTTGCCGACGATGTCGTGGAACTGGGTCTGGATGACGCGCGGCACCGCCCATTCGCCGTCACGCCCGAACCTCACGTCGCCGACCACGGTGTGGAAGGTGGCGCTGTGAAAATCCGCCGCGATCTTGGCGTCGTCGATGCTCTTGGTGTCGTTGATCGCCTGCTCAAGCACCTGCAGATCGGCATAGGCCCACGGCGCGATGTAGTAGCCGAACGGATCGACGCCGGCGGCGCCGGCCTTGGCCTGGTAACGCTTGACGAAGTCGAGCGCGCCGGGGAACTGCATGGTCTTGACCGGCAGCCAGAACGTGAAATCGGTAAAGCCGTTGAGCAGCGGGCCGAGCTGCACCTGCATCGACGGCGATTGCGGGCCGACCATGGCGCCGCCGACCATTTTCGGCGTGTAGCGAAGCTCGTTGAAGGCGCGCACCATGCCCGCCGAATCCAGCGGGAACGAGGCGATCAGCACCACATCGGGATTGGCGGCCTGGATCGCCCGCACGATCGGCGAGAAATCGGTCGTCATCGGCGGATAGGAGTGGTCATAGACGATTTTCAGGCCGGCGGCCTTGGCGTTGGCGCGCGCGCCTTCCATGGCGTTCTTGGAGAATTCCGCGTCGGCGCCGACGATGGCGATGGTTTGCGGCTTGGGATTTTGCGCCATCGCGGCGTCGAAGAAGCCGGAGCTGATGGTCGATTTGGCATCCGGTCCATTCGGCGTCATCGAGATATAGCGCGGATAATGAAACTCGCTGTTGGCGGCGAGCGCGAACAGGCCGATGAAGGCCTTGCCGTGCTGCATGACCACCGGAATCGCCGGCGCCACGATATTGGTCGCATAGCCCGAGACCACCAGATCGACTTTGTCGACATCGAGCAGCTTCGTGTAGATGCCGGGCACCGTCGCCGGATTGCTCTGGTCGTCATAGAAGACGAGCTTCACCGGGTGGCCGAGCAGCCCGCCCTTGGCGTTGACGTCGTCCTGCCAGATTTGCATAGCCAAGAGCGCCGATTTGCCGTTGACGGCGAGCGGGCCGCTTTGCGCCATGGAGAAGCCGATGGTGATCGGATCGGCGGCTCGCGCCGGCATGGCCGCGGCAACCGCCATGGCAGCTCCCGCTATCAGCGAGGCCGTTTTCAACCGGCGAACTAAGCTTGTCGGGCAGGCACGCATTTATCATCCCCCTTGCACGCGCGTCGCGAGCGCTTTTGTTTGCCAGCTTTTGCGCCATCTTGTCGGTGCCGCTATAAATTGGCAAGGCGCTTGCGGCGCCGGACTGCGGTTTGGTGTGCAGAGGAAGAAAACGATGCCCAACGTCGAACATGGCATGATCGCGGTCGACAAGATCGGGACCAAAGTCCTGTTTCTAAGCCCTGAAACTTTCACGACCGAGGTCGTGATCGACGGCTTCGCTAAAACCGTGCATGAATTGCTGATCGTGCCGGAGACAGGCAGCCAGCCTTCACTGGCCTATGTGCCGATCTTCGGCGACGGCATCCATGGCCGCAATCCCAATCCGCAGCATCACCTCTGCGTCTTCGATCTGCACAAGCGCGCGCTCGTCACCACCATCGATCTGTCGCCCTATATCGCGCCGCATACGCTCAAGCTCGGGCCGGACGGTTTCATCTACATCACTTGCGAGAACTCGGCGAAGGTCGCGGTTATCGACCGCAAAGCCAACAAAGTGGTCGACGCCATCGATTCCGGCTCGACCAATGGCCATCGCCTGATCATCGCGCCGGATGGGACGCGCCTTTATACCGAGAACGAGGAGGACGCCACGGTCTCCGTGATCGATCTGCCGAAGCGTAAGCTCCTTGGCAAGATTTCAACGCCACGGCCGCTTGCCGGCATCACCATAACGCCGGACGGTGGCACCGTGGTCGCGGTCGACGACGCGCAGCCGACTTTGTTTTTGATCGACGTCGAAGCCGGCAAGGTGCGCGAAGAACTCGTGCTCAAGGACGTGCCGAAAGCGGCACAGATCGCGCGCTATGCGCCGGATAATTCACTCCTTGCCGTATCGAGCCTCAACAGCGACACCGTCAGCCTGATCGATCCGTCGTTCAAACAGCAGACCGCGATCAAGGTCGGCTCGCAGCCGATGGACATGGCGTTCCGCAACGGCGAATTGTTCGTCGCCTGCCAGGGCGACGGCTCGGTGCACGTCATCGACATTCCCGGCAAGCGGCACAAGGCGCAATTCCAGGCCGGCACCGGCTGCGAGTCGCTTGGGTTTTTCTAAAAAGTGCAGGGCGGGCGCCGCGGTGTGAGCGCGCAGCCGCGTCGGCAAGATCGTCCGGTGCGGTGCCCACGCGGTCGGCGAGGCGCGAGGTGCCGGTGAGTTTTGCAACACAATCGGACGAATAGCGGACATTTGTCGGCACCTGCGCGGAACGCGTCGGCAGCGAACGACCCTCACCCGACATCGGCGACTTGTAATTTTTGCACCGAAATTGACACCGACCGTCATTCCGCACCTCGCAAAACCCTGCTCTAATCGCCCATTGGAAAGCATCGTCGAGCCTTGGGGGAGACAATGCGACGACGCGATTTCATAACAGGAATTGCCTCTTATTCCGCATGGCCGCTCACTGCACGCGCGCAGCAGGCGGCGATGCCGATTGTCGGGTTTTTGCGCAGCACGACACTCGCTGATTCGACAAACATCGTTGCCGCGTTCCGCCAAGGCCTGAAGGAAGCCGGCTTCGTCGAGGGGCAAAACGTTGAGGTCGAATATCGCTATGCCGACAATCAAAACGATCGGTTGTCGGCGCTGGCGGCCGATTTGATCCGCCGGTCGGTGAGTGTAATCGTTACAAACTTTGAGGGTGCGCGCACAGTCAAGGACGCCAAAATGACGGTGCCAATCGTCTTCGCGTATGGGGGTGACCCAGTCCGGGACGGCTTCGTGGCCAGCCTCAATCGACCGGGCGGCAATATGACGGGTGTGGTCTTTTTGGCGGCATTTTGGGCGGCAAGAGGCTGGAACTGCTGCACCGACTGGTGCCCGATGCGAAAACTATTGCCATGTTGGTTGGCCCGCACACACCACCAACCGTCGCGGAGCGGGTTGATGTCCAAGCAGCGGCGCAGCGCATCGGACTACAATTCATCGTTCTTGAGGCCAACAATGAGCGCGACATCGAGACCGCCTTCGCGACCTGTGCCCAGCGTGGGGTGGGCGCGCTGATCGTCGGTACCGGCGCGTTCTTGGATTCTTATCGAAAACAGATCGTCGCGCAGGCGGCCATCCATCGCTTGCCTGCTGGCTATAACCTGCGTGCCTTCGCTACGGGAGGCGGGCTGATGAGCTACGGGCCGAGCATTACCGAGGCCTACCACCAAGCCGGCGGCTATGCCGGACGGATTCTCAAGGGCGAGAAGCCCGCCGACCTGCCGGTGATGCAGTCCATCAAGTTCGAGCTGGTCATTAACCTCAAGACCGCCAACGCGCTCGGACTCACCGTTCCACCGAATCTTCTCGCATTGGCCGACGAGGTGATCGAATGACCTGCTGTTTTGCTGCGATGCAGTTCACTCGGCTGTGGCTCCTCGCTACAATCCTCGGCCTTCTGCATCTAAGTCGGCTTTCTGGATAAACAGGGAGCGTGTCGGCGGTCTTCGCTGACCGCTTCATCGCGCGATTGATCCGAAGCGAACCGCGGAAGCCGAGGGTCACGCCAAACTTCGGCGTCGCTAATCTGTTGCAGCGTGACTCGGCAGTCCCGTGAGGGTCCTCGGGGCTGGCAAGCGTCAGCGCCAGCCGAGGCCGGGGGCGACTGTTTGTGGATCGTCTCACTGACGTGGGCGCTATGGTCGACACCATAGCTGATTGGGCACGGTCCGCGGCGCGAGCGCGAAGCCACGTCGGCAAAATCGTCCGCGCCCGATGCTCACGCGACCGCGATCAAGGTCGGCTCGCAGCCGATGGACATGGCGTTCCGCAACGGCGAATTGTTCGTCGCCTGCCAGGGCGATGGCTCGGTGCACGTCATCGATATTCCGGGGCAAGCGGCACAAGGCGAGCTTCCAGGCCGGCACCGGCTGCGAGTCGCTCGGGTTTTTCTAGGTGTGCAGGATCCACACGCTGCCTCGCTCCGCTATCAGCGATGCGCCCAAACATTCGGCGAACCAATCCCGGTGGTGGCCGTTGACCGGGAAACAGCATCCGGTGGAGAGCTTACGTGAAATCGTTCCTTACAGCCGCGGTCTTGCTCGGCGCCGCTCTGGGTTCGCCGTGGGTTGCCCGAGCCCAAAATGGCCCTTGGTGTGCCCATTACGACTTTGGCAGCGACGAGACGGTGAATTGCGGATTTTACAGTTTTCGGCAATGCGTCTCTGACGTGCGCGGCGTCGGTGGATTTTGTTCCCAGAATAGCACCTATGGTCTCCGTTCAGGAGGTCGCTCGCATCCCTATGGGTACCGCTAAAGCGATTGCTCCCGAGCCTCCGCAGTAAAATCGGTCTTTAACGCTGCCCAAAACCATGCGAGACGGCGGCTTTAATCTCGCCTAGAATTGCGTCGAAACAGCCAATCAAGGCCCAAAGGCGGGCCGGGTGAGGGGAGTAAGAATATGTTTTCTAAGGGTTTTGCAGCCGCCTGTGTCGGAGCGGCGGCCTTTGCCGCGGCCACGGCAGTGCCGGCTCATGCGCAATCGAGCCGCGTCCAAGTCGGCCAACTTGCTTGTTCGGTTTCGGCCGGTGTCGGCCTGATCGTTGGCTCACAGCGCAACGTGAGCTGCACCTTCCAGCCGGATAACGGGCCGCCCGAAGCCTACACAGGGACGATGACGAAAATCGGCCTCGACGTCGGGTTCACCACCGGAAGCGCTATCGTCTGGGCAGTGTTCGCCGGCACCAACCGCTATGTTGGGATGCTGTCCGGCACTTATGCCGGAGCGCAGGCGGAAGCGACCGTCGGCGCCGGCGTCGGCGCCAATGCGCTGATTGGCGGCTCGAACCGTTCGGTGGCGTTGCAGCCGCTCTCGGTCCAAGGCCAGGTCGGGTTGAATGCCGCCGCCGGCATCGGGGCGCTGGAGCTGCATCTCGCGCAATAAGCGGAACACCGCTGCGCGCCGATGAGTTCCGGGGCGCTGACGCCGTACACAGCCGACGACACGCGCGATGTTACGCCTCTTGACCGGCCCCGCCGCCGCCTGAAACGATGCTGTCCCGCTCCCCCTCCTTCCCCGTCCGCGGGGATCAAGAGGGGCAACGACGGGTCCGTTTTCAGGAGACGATTGCGGGAGGCGGTGATGGCTGCAAACGGCAACGGCAATGGCGCGCGCGCGACGGGTCCCCGCTGCGTCGCGCTGGTCGGTCCGTTCCAGAGCGGCAAGACCACGCTGCTTGAAGCCATTCTCGCCCGCACCGGAGCCATCCCGCGCCAGGGCGGCGTCGAAGCCGGCAATACGGTCGGCGACGCCAGCAAGGAAGCGCGCCATCACAAGATGAGCGTCGAGCTGACCGCCGCCACCACCACTTTCATGGGCGACGCCTACACCTTCCTCGACTGCCCGGGCTCAGTCGAATTCGTTCACGACATGCGCGCGGTGCTGCCGGCGATCGACGCGGCGGTGGTAGTGTGCGAATTGGACGAGAAGAAAATACCGCAGCTCCAGCTCATTTTGCGCGAGCTGGAAGACCGCAAGATTCCCCGCATCCTGTTCGTCAACAAGATCGACAAGGCCGAAGCCGGTGTGCACGACGTCTTAAAGTTGCTGCAGCCTGCCTCGCGCACCAAGCTTATCTTACGGCAGATCCCGACCTTCAACGGCGAAATCATTACCGGTTTCGTCGATCTCGCGCTGGAGCGCGCCTTCGTCTACAAGGAGCATGCCGCGTCCGAAGTCGTGCCGCTGGAAGGCGACGCCGCCGATCTGGAAAAGACCGCGCGCTTTTCGATGCTGGAGACGCTTGCCGATCACGACGACGAGCTGATGGAGCAATTGCTTGAAGACATCCAGCCGCCGCGCGACAAGGTGTTCGACGATCTGCGCAGCGAATTGCGCGAGGGAATTGTCTGTCCGGTCTTGATGGGCACCGCAGCGCGGGCCAACGGCGTGCTGCGGTTGTTGAAGGCGCTACGCCATGAATCGCCCGGCATTGCCGAGACCGCCAAACGGCTCGGCGTCAAAGCCGGCAACGAGGCGATCGCTTATGTGCTCAAGACGCTCAATACCGCGCATGGCGGCAAAATGTCGGTGGTGCGCATGCTGGCGGGACAGGCCGGCGACGGCACGACGTTCCTCGCCGAAGACGACGAGGCGGGCCGCGTCGCCGGCGTCTTCAAGCTCGTCGGTCAGACCACGGAGAAGCGCGGCCCTGCGCAGGTCGGCGAAACCGTCGCCTTTGCCAAGCTCGACAAGGCCAAGACCGGCGACACGCTTACCGCAGGCAAGCACGCCCATGCCGCGCTCGCCAAGATTGCGCCCTATCCGCCGGTGCTGGCGATCGCGATCTCGGCCAAAGAGCGCAAGGACGACGTGAAGCTCGGCTTGGCGCTCACCAAGCTGGTCGAGGAGGATCCCTCGATCACCATCGTGCACAATCCCGAGACCCATGAGGTCGTGCTGTGGGGCCAGGGCGAGATGCATCTGCGCGTCGCCACCGAGCGATTAAGCGACCGTTTCGGCGTCGCCATCGAGCGCCGCACGCCGAGCGTCGGCTATCGCGAGACCATCCGCAAAGGGGTCGTCCAGCGCGGCCGCCACAAGAAACAATCCGGCGGTCACGGCCAGTACGGCGATGTCGTGCTCGATATCGGGCCGATGCCGCGCGGTTCGGGTTTTTCCTTCGAGGACAAGATCAGCGGCGGCGTGGTGCCGCGCAACTACATTCCGTCGGTTGAGGAAGGCGTCATCGACGCGCTCAAGCACGGACCGCTCGGCTTTCCGGTGGTCGACCTGCATGTCGCGCTGGTCGACGGCTCCTATCACACGGTGGATTCTTCCGACATGGCTTTCCGCACCGCCGGCCGCATCGGCATCGTCGAGGGTCTGCCGCAGTGCCAGCCGGTCTTGCTGGAGCCGATCCATCTCGTTGAGATCTTCTGTCCCACCGAGGCCACCGCGAAGATCAACGCGCTGATGTCGGGGCGGCGCGGCCACATTCTTGGCTTCGACACCCGCGAAGGCTGGGATGGCTGGGACGTCGTGCGCGCCAAGATGCCGGAAGCCGAGATCGGCGATCTCATCGTCGAGGTCCGCTCGGCGACCGCCGGCGCCGGTACCTTTATCTTCAAGTTCGACCACATGGCGGAGCTGACCGGCCGCACCGCCGACCAGATCATCGCCGCGCGCCGCGCCGCCGAATGAGACATGATCGTTAAAATTGTCCCGAAGGCGGCAACCTCGGGCAAACCGCGCAGCACACGTAATTGCCCGCATTAACGGTGTTGTTGCTCTTCGTCCGGCAAACTCCGCCGTGACGAGGGCCGCCCGCTATGTTCGAGGGATTGCGCACACTGATTGCAACGACGCCGGCCGGCCCCGGTCCGGGCTCGGCCGACGGCAAAATCACGCTGCGCGAGGTGCTGCAGCGCAATTGGGAGGAGCTGTGGTATCAGCCCAAGATCGATCTGCGCTCGAAGCGGCTGGTCGGCGCCGAGGGTTTGGTGCGCGCGCGGCGGCCGGACGGCGGTATCATCCCGCCGGCGGAATTCTTGCCCGGCGCCAAGGAAGACGAGATGCTGGTTTTGACCGAGCGCGTCATCCTTGCCGCGTTGCGCGATTTTGAGGATTGCGCGGCGCTCGGCGCTTCGGTGAAGCTTGCGGTCAATGTGCCGGTATCGGCACTCGTCAAGCTGCCGATCGCCCAGATCTTGCGCGAAGAGCGGCCCAGCGCGCCGACCTGGCCTGGTCTCATCTTCGAGGTCACCGAGGACGAAGCGCTCAACGATCTCAAGGTCGCCAATGACGTCGCCGACCAGTTGCGCGAGCTCGATTGCACGCTGTCGCTCGACGATTTCGGCGCCGGCTATTCGTCGCTGGCGCGACTGCGGCAACTGCCGTTCGGCGAGTTGAAGATCGACCGCAGCTACATCATCGAATGCCACGCCGACCGCGTCAACGCCGGGCTGTGTGAGACCATCATCGAGCTGGGCAAACGTTTCGGGCTCAAGACCGTGGCCGAGGGCATCGAGACCATGCCCGAGAGCCACAAAATGCAGGATCTCGGCTGCGATATCGGGCAGGGCTATCTGTTCGCCAGACCGATGCCGAAGGCCGACTTCCTCGACGCGCTCGGCCGGCGCATGATTGGCGGCCCGCGGCCGGCGGAGCGACCGCTCTCGGCGCCGGCCAAACTGTTGCGCGGCCTGTTCGCGGGGGCGTGATCTTACGCTCGCGCTTCGTTCATCATGGCCGAGCTTGCCCCGGTCATCCACGTCTTTTATTCAGTCATCGCACATGAAGACGTGGATGCCCGCAACAACTGCGGGCATGACGGAAGGAAAAGCCATGCCAGCCTATTGGGTCGCGCGCTCGAAGATCAACGATCCCGCCGAATACAAGAAATACACCGACCTTGTACCGGCCGTCATCGCCAAATTCGGCGGCAAGGTTTTGGCCCGCGGCGGCCGTTACCAGATCATGGAAGGTCCGCAAAAATTTCAGCGCTTCGTGGTGATCGAGTTTCCGACCTTCGATCAGGGAGTCGCCTGTTTCACCTCGAAGGACTACGACGAAGCGGCCGCATTTCGCCGCAGGAACGGCGCCGGTGAAGTCGAGACCATCATGGTCGACGGCGGCGACGCGACGAAATGATGCGGTTGTTTGTCCGTTCGTCCCCGCGCAAGCGGGGACCCAGTCGCCGGATGCCCGCTTGCGCGGGAATGAGCGGAGCACTCACCCCGTCTTGATATTGGCGAACTTGATCACCTTGCCCCATTTGTCGACCTCGCTGGCAATGAGCTGGCCGAATGCGGCGGGCGTCATCGGCATTGGCACGCCGCCGAGGTCGGTCAGGTGCGAGGCGATCTTGGGGTCGGCCAGCGCCGCATTAATCTCGCCGTTGAGTTTGGCGACGATCTCGGGCGGCGTGCTCTTCGGCGCAGCGACGCCTTGCCAGGCAAAGGCTTCGTAGCCCGGCACGAAATCGGCCACCGGCGGCAGGTCGGGCAAGGTCGGCAGGCGCTTAGCGCTGGTGACTGCGAGCCCGCGCAGCGCGCCGCTGCGAATATGCGACAGCGACAGCAGGATCAAGTCGAACATGACCTGATCCTGACCCGCCAAGAGGTCCGTGATCGCCGGCGCATCGCCGCGATAGGGCACATGCAGCATATTGATGCCGGTCATCATCTTGAACAGCTCGCCGGCGAGGTGCGGCGTCGAGCCGACGCCGCCGGACGCCATATTGATCTGGCCCGGATGCGCCTTGGCATAGGCGATCAGCTCCGGCACGCTGTGCACCGGCAGCGACGGATTGACCTCGAGGATCAGCGGATTGAGATCGACGCCGCCGACCGGCGCGAGATCGCGGGTGAAATTGAAGCTGAGACTTGGGTTCAGCATGGCGTTGATGACGTTCGGATTTGCCATCAGCAACAGCGTGTAGCCGTCCGGCTCCGCCTTCACCACGGCCTCGGCGGCGATCTGCTGGCCCGCCGAACCGCGATTCTCGACGACAAAGGGCTGGCCGAGACGCTGCGACAGCATCTGCCCGGTGAGCCGGGCGATAATGTCGGCGGCGCCTCCCGGCGGGAAGCCCACCAGCAAATGAACTGGCCGTGACGGATAAGTGTCGGCGCGGGCGTGGCGCAACAGCGCCGGCATAGCGAGCGCGCTCGCTGCCAGATTGAGAAATCGGCGACGCGGGAGCATCATGTTTCTCTCTGAATGAAAGCGTTGGATTTTCCAAAACACAGCATAGGCGAGGTGATCGCAACACCTCAACCCGAAATATAGCCGGTTTTCGGGCGAGATCGCGATCAATCAATGGTCGCTCCGCGGCATGCTGCGGCCGCTTTACGTCTCGTAGTTCTGCTTGGCTGCGATGATCGCGGCTACGCCGCCGCGACGCGCGGTTCGCCGCCGCCCGGCGGCGGCACCGGCAAGCCGTCGGCGGAATACTCATTGAGCTTGTTGCGCAACGTGCGGATGGAAATGCCGAGCACGTTGGCGGCATGCGTCCGGTTGCCGAGGCAATGCTTGAGCGTCTCCAGGATGAGGTCGCGCTCGACCTCGGCGACGGTGCGGCCGACGAGCCCGCGGGATACCTGCTCGGCGGCGAAGGCCGCATGCGCCACCGCCGGCGCATTCCGCTGCTGATCGATCCGGGTGCCGTCGGGCGTTAGAATAGCCTCCGGCCCGATCTCCTCGCCGCTCGCCATCAGCACGGCGCGATGCATGGTGTTCTCCAGCTCGCGCACATTGCCGGGCCAATAGTTCAGTGTCAGGGTGCGGCGCGCGTCCGGCGATAATGGCCGCGCCGTCACGCCGTTGGCGGCGGCATATTTCTTGACGAAATATTGAGCCAGCTCGATCACGTCGGCCGGCCGCTCGCGCAGCGGCGGGATTTTCAAATTCACGACGTTGAGCCGGAACAGCAAATCTTCGCGGAAGGAGCCGTCGCGCACCGCCTCAGCGAGATTGCGGTTGGACGTGGCGACAATGCGGATGTCGATCGGCACCGGTCTGGTGCCGCCGACGCGGTCGATGACGCGCTCCTGGATGGCGCGCAGGAGCTTGGCCTGCAGCCGCACGTCGATCTCGGAAATCTCGTCGAGCAACAGCGTGCCGCCGTTAGCCTCTTCGAACTTGCCGACGCGGCGCGCCACCGCGCCGGTGAACGCGCCCTTTTCGTGGCCGAACAGTTCGGATTCCAGCAGCGTCTCCGGAATGGCAGCGCAATTGACGCAGATCAGCGCCTTCTTGGCGCGGTTCGATCGGGCGTGCACGTAGCGCGCCAGGACTTCCTTGCCGGTGCCGGAATCCCCGGTGATCAGCACCGAGGCTTCGCTGCCGGCGACCTGCTGCGCCAGCTTGACGACGCGCGCCATGGCGTCGTCGCGGTAGATCAACTCGCGCCGGTCGTCGGCGACCGCGGCCAGCACCGCGGCGATCAGCTCGGCGTCGGGCGGCAACGGGATATACTCTTTGGCGCCCGCCTGGATGGCGGCGACCGCGGCGCGCGCATCGGTGGCGGTGCCGCAGGCGACGATCGGCGCGTGGATGTGCTCGGCCTCGAGCCCGGCCACCAGCTCGCGGATGTTGATCGCTACGTCGACCATCAACAGGTCCGCACCGCGGCCGGAGCGCAGCACGGCGAGCGCCTGGCCGATATCCGCGGCATGGGTGACCAGCGCGCCCTTGTCCATCGCGAGCTTGGTCGCGGTGGTGAGCTGGCCGTTGAGCGTGCCGACGATCAAAAGGCGCATCTTGTTATTCCTTCTTCGCTAAGCTGAGCGAATTTACGATCTCTCTGCCTTGATAATTTCCGTCATCGTCACGCCGAGCTTTTCTTCTACCAGGACGACTTCGCCGCGGGCCACCAGGCGGTTGTTGACATAGATGTCGATCGCCTCGCCGACTTTACGGTCGAGCTCGAGCACGGTGCCCGGCCCGATCTTGAGCAAATCGCCGATGTCCATATGCGCGCGGCCGAGCACCGCGGAGACCTTGACCGGCACGTCGAAGACCGCCTCGAGGTCGGATGCGACGCGCGAAGTAGGACCATCCGGCTCGGCCGCGAGCGGCGGCGCTTCGACGGCGCCTGCGTCGCCTTCGAGGTTCGGCAGCGGGATTTTGTCATCCTCACTCATGCTCTGATCTCCTCAACGTCTCGTGGGGCGCGGCAGCACTGCGGCGCGCGCCGATATAGCCGTCGACCGCCGCGGTCACTGCCGCGTCGGCGGCGGCGCTATCGCGATTGATGCCGCCGTCGGCCCATTCGATACGGCAGTCGCCGAGCGCGACGTCGGGTTCGGCGAGCACGACGAGCCGGCCCTCGAAGCTGCGTGCGCGCACGATGTCGTCGAGTTTTTCCTTGGCGACGGCGTAAAGCGCGTCGTTGACGCGCACCGCGATATGCGGCGCGGTGACGAGCTGACGGAAGCAATCGCTGGCCAGCGCCGAGATCTCGGCGAACGGCTCACGGGCGATCAGAGCCGGCGCCAGCTTGCGCGCCACCGCGACCGCGACCTCGACTGCCTCGCATTCCAGCCGGGTTTCGATCGCCGCCAGCGCGCGGTTGGCGACGACGAGCGCCGCCGCGATACGCTCGAGCGCGTCGGCCACGCGCCGGCCGGACTCGACCGCGGCGTCGCTCTGCGCGTCGGCATAACCTCTGCGATGCGCGGCGGTTTCCGCCTCGGCGACTTTGAGTGCGTGTTCGGCCAGCGCGATCACTGCGCCCGTCGACTTGCCTTCGCCCGGGCCGGCGAAATCGGTATCGAACAGGAACTTTTTCGTCGCTGCATTCATCTGCGCTGTCTTGCCATCGGCCCGATCGAATTGTGCATCAATAGATCAGCTCTTCTTCGCCGCGGGTCTTGGAGATCACGATCTCGCCCTTGGCGGCGAGATCCTTGGCGAGATTGACCAGCATCGCCTGCGCCTCGTCGACTTCGCGCAACCGCACCGGACCCATGGCCTGCATATCGTCCATCAGCATTTTGGCGGCGCGCGTCGACATGTTGGACAGGAAGAATTGGCGCACCGGCTCGGCGGCACCCTTGAGCGCGACGGCGAGCTTGTCCTTTTCGACGTGCCGCATGAGCGTCTGCGCCGACGCGGTGTCGAGCTTGGACAGATCGTCAAAGGTGAACATCAGGGTCTTGATGCGCTCGGCGCTTTCGCGATTGTCCTCCTCGAGCGCTGTCAAGAACCGGGTCTCGGTTTGGCGGTCAAAATTATTGAAGATCTCGGCCATGACTTCGTGCGCGTCGCGCCGGCGGGTCTGCGACAGGTTCGACATGAATTCGGTGCGCAGCGTCTGCTCGACGCGTTCCAGGACTTCCTTTTGTACCGCCTCCATGCGCAGCATGCGGTTGACGACGTCGAGCGCCAGATCTTCCGGCAGGATGGCAAGAACGCGGGCGGCATGTTCCGGGCCGATCTTCGACAGCACCACGGCGACGGTTTGCGGGTATTCGTTCTTGAGATAGTTGGCGAGCACCTCTTCCTGGACGTTGGAGAGCTTCTCCCACATGTTGCGGCCGGCCGGTCCGCGGATTTCCTCCATGATGGTGCCGACCCGTTCCGGCGGCAGATAGGACTGCAGCAGGCGCTCGGTCGCCTCGAAGGTGCCCATGATAGAGCCCGAGGCCGACATCCGGCCGACGAATTCCAGCAGCAGATTCTCGACCTGCTCGGCTTCGATGGTGCCGATCGTCGACATCAATATGGAGATCTGACGCAGTTCGTCGTCGTCGAGCAAGCTCCAGACCTTGCCGCCGTGGTGTTCGCCGAGCGCGAGCAACAGAACCGCCGCACGTTCCGGTCCGCGCAACGGACGTTTGGGCGGCGCCCCCTGCGTCACCTTGCCGGCAAGGCTTGCGAGCGCGCTGGCGATCTCGCTTTGCGCGGTCTCGTTTTGCTTCGGGTCGTGTTTGTTCGGTGCAGCCATGATTTATTACGCGGCGGCGCTGTCGTCGTTCAGCCATGAACGGATTATGGAAACAGTTTCGCGGGGGTTTTTGTCGGCGAGTTCGCCAACCTTTTGCACGGATTGGGCATGAACCTGGCCCTGGATCTGGGCGATGTCGATCATCTTCGCTGTCTGGTTCGATTCTGCTGCCTTGGCGGGATCGACGCCTTCCTCGGTGAGGCCGTCGGCCGTTGCGGCCGGCAAGGCTTCGCCGAACCCGGCGCCGCGCGGCAATGCCAAAGTGCGTTCCGGGGCAATAATGCGGCGGACCAGCGGGCGCACCACCAGGAGCAGCACGATGAGACCGAGCACACCCATCACCAGCGTCTCGATCAGGCTCATGATGTCGTCTTTGGTGAAATGCAGCATGGATAGCCAGCCGGTCGGCTCGACAATCGGATTGGCCGGGGTTTCGGCAAAGCGTAGGTTGACGACCTGGACTTGGTCGCCGCGTTTCTGGTCAAAGCCGATCGCCGAGCGCACCAGCGCTGCGATCTGGTCGAGCTCCTCCTTGCTGCGCGGTTGGTAGGTGACGTTGCCTTTGTCGTCCTTGGCATAGGTGCCGTCGACCAGGACCGCGACCGATAGACGATTGAGCCTGCCGCCTTCGATTACTTCCGTCTTCGTCGTCTTGGAGATCTCATAATTGACGATCTCTTCGGACTTGCGGCTCTGGTCGCGCGGGCCGGCATTGGCGGCGCCGGCGCCCCGGGGCTGATTGGCGCCGGGCAACTCGTTGCCGACCGTGACCTCGTTGTTGTTCTGGCCCGATGCGGAGGTTTCCTCCCGGGTTTGGCTCGAACGGAGGACGCGGCCATCGGGATCGAATTTGTCCGAGGTCTGGGTAATACGGTTGAAATCGAAATTGGCGGCGACTTGCACGCGCGAATGGCCCGGCCCGACCACCGAGGAGACAATCGACTCCACCTGCTCGCGCAAATGCTTTTCGTAGGCTGCCTGGCGCTCATCGGCGGCGACGCCGCCGGCGGTTGTGTCGTCGCTGGCACCGTCCGCCAGCAATTGGCCCTGTTCGTCGACGATCGAGATGCGCTGCGGCTTCAGATCGGAAACCGCGGTAGCGACCAGGTGACGGATGGCCCGGACCTGCGATGGCTGCAGCGTGCCGCGCAGCTTGAGCACGATGGAGGCGGACGGCTCGACCTTGTCGCGAGAAAACAGCGGCCGATCCGGCAGGACCAGATGCACGCGCGCGTCTTCGACTTGATCGAGGGTACGGATGGTGCGCGCCAGCTCGCCTTCCAGGGCCCGCAGCTTATCGATGTTCTGCACGAAGCTTGTGGTCCCCAGTGCGTCCGACTTGTCGAAGATCTCGTAGCCGACGCCGCCGCCCTTCGGCAGGCCGTTCTCGGCCAGCGTCATGCGCAGCCGCGCCACCTTATCGCGCGGCACCAAGATGACGTTGCCGTCGTTGCGCAGTTCGTAGGTGATGCCTTCGCGGTCGAGCTCTTTGGCGATCGAGGCGGAATCTTCCAGCGACAGGTCGGTGAACAGCGGCGTCATCTGCGGCGTCGTCACGCGCAAAATCAGGAAGGCGAAGAAGCCGATGAGCGTGATAGTGACCGCGCCCATTGCCGCAATGCGCGGCGCACCGAGCGATTTGGCGAACTCCACCAGACTTTGCACCGAGCTTTCCCCCGCGCAGCGACGCGCAAGCGCCTCACTCGGCAAGATTTGCCCGGTGGATGGTTAGCGCCCGGTTAATAAAGGCGGCAATTGCACTAACTTACATTCGTCGCTCGCCATCGATCTGCGGGCGCGGTCCGCCGGCGGAGGCGGCGGTCCCGCATTGCCGTCACAACGGTCAGGCGAGCTCGGCGGTTGGGAGCTGCGTCTTTCCGGGACCGCTGCGGCGAGCCCCTCGACGACCGAGCGATCGAGAATACAAGAATGCCAGCCGCGCCGATCGGCGTTGGCAATTCGGTAAGATCGATTAAGCGGAAGTTACTGGCGATATTGCTGGATGCGGGTCGTGCGCAATCCGGCGAGCCCGTGCTGGTCGATCGAGTATTGCCAGGACAGGAATTCCTCGACGGTCAGGGTGTAGCGGTTGCACGCCTCTTCGAGCGACAGCAGTCCGCCGCGCACCGCGGCGACCACTTCTGCCTTGCGGCGGATGACCCAACGCTTCGTCCCTGGCGCCGGCAAATCGGCGATGGTCAGGGGGGAACCGTCCGGCCCGATGACGTATTTAACCCTCGGGCGATGGGGTTCGGTCATATTCACTCTCACAACTCGACAACTACAGTTGGCAACCTTACGCACGGCCGCTTAAAATTTGCCTAAGCCGCGCACGCAATTGGCCGCAATTTGTCGGGTGACGGGCGCAAAACCCGGTTTTCGCCGCGGCAGCGCTGAGCGTCATGGCGGGCTCGCCGGCTCGCAGCCCCGTCGGTACGCGATAGCCGCTACAGCAAGTTGGTCAGATTGGTGAGGTTGGTGTTGAGATTGCTGAGCGTGCCGTTGAGACCGCTCAAGGCGCTGAGACTGCCGTTATTGATCGATTGGACCGCGCTGACCGGGTAGCTCTGACCATTGACCGTGAGTTGCGGCGGGTTCTGGCTAAGATCGACCCCGCTGACGGTGCCTTGGATTTGCGTGGTGACGGTGACCGCCTGGCCATTGGCGCCGGTGGCGTTGATCGCCAGCGTGTATTGGCCGGCCGGCCAAGTCACGCCGGTATTGCTTTGGCCGTTCCAGCTGTAGCTCTGGGTCCCGGCGTTGAGCGATACGGTTCCCGTATAAGCCGTCTGACCGGTCGAGCTGGTGATTGTGACACTGCCGGTGGCCGGTGACGGCGAGTTCAAGGACCAAGTGGCCGGCGAGCCGCTCGCCAGTGTCGACGTCGCGCCGCTCAACGTCACACTGGAGCCGAGGAACTGCATCGCCGACGTCGCTTCCGAAGTCTGCTGCAGGGAGATCAGGGTCTGCATGTTGGTGTTCATGTCGACCTGCTGTTGGACCGAGGTGAACTCGACCAACTGCTGGGTGAACTGATTGGTGTCGAGCGGATCAAGCGGGTCCTGGTTCTGCAACTGCGTAGTCAACAAGGTGAGGAACGAATTGAAATTGTCGGCGAGCTGCGCCAGCCCCGTGTTGCCCGTATTGGCGCTGCTGTTGGTGGTTGATCCTGAAGTGCTCGTCGAGGGAATTGCCGTGCTGGTCGTCATGGTCGGTCCTTAAGGCCAATTTGCCGGTTACACGCGAATGTCGATGCCGCCGCCGCCGAGATTGAGGCGGGAGTAAATTTGCGTCGTCTCCACCGGCGGCAAATCGGGGGCGGGAACGACAAGCTGCTGCGCCGGGTTTGGCTGCGCGCCGCCGCCATTGTTCTGTCCCGCGAAAGACTGATCGCGCAGCGAGAACTGCAGGCCGTTATCCGCTGTTTTCAACCCCGCCTGTTCGAGCGCGCGTTCGAGCTGCGGCTGCTGGCTTTGCAACAGCGTCAGCGTCTCGGGGCGGTCGACGGTGACATGCGACGTCACCTGGCCGTTCGAGTCGACATCGAGGCGCACGTCGATGCGGCCGAGCTCGGGCGGATCGAGCCTGATGTCGAACTGGTTGGAGCCGGCCAGCGCGCGCGACGCAATGGCGATCGGCAGGCCTGCGATCGAAACCGCGGCCGCCGGCGTCGAAGATGCCGCCGCCGTCGTTTGGGTCGTCGCCGAATTTGTCGTGAGGATGCCGAAAGCCGGCAAATTGGCGGTGACGGCTTTCATCGTATTGGTCGCGGTTTGCGCACTGGACGAAGCGCCATTGGACGCCGGCGTCTGTACATGCGCGGTAATGAGATTAGCAGCCGGCGCTGCGGCCGCATCGGCCGGCGTTATGACGGACGCCGCTGCCTGTTGGGGGTTAGCATCGCCGGATGCCGGCGTCTTAGCGGTAGGGTCGGCGGCAGCGGCCGGCTTTCCCGCCGCCGCGTCCGCCGCGAGGGCTTGGCTGCCTGCTTGGCCGTTCGGTCGATCGGCTTGGGTTGTCTGGGACGTCTCGCCGGTCTTGCCGGCAAGGGTAATCTGGCCGTCGAGGTGTGACACGGTTGCCCGCGCGCGTGCTTGCGCTGTGACTGCTGCGGTTGCCGATGAGCCCGCGGCGACTGCCGGAGACGATGAAAAATCCGCGCTGGCGACAATGGCGGCCGCGATGGGCGCCGTTGGACTGGTCGCCGCTGCTGGCGCCGCCGCCGCCGCTGTGGCCGGCGCCGCAGTCCCGCCGACATTTGGGGCGCTGTCGTTGCTTTGACCGGCGCCGGAGTCATCGGCCGTTTTCTTGCTCGGCGCGGGCGAGTCGGACGTTTTCGGGGCGATTGTGCCCTGCGCATCCGCCGCCGCGGCGGCAACGGCCGCTGTGGCAGCGGCGGCGGTTGCCGCACTGTCGGGCGCCGGCGTCGATCCTGCCGTCGCTACGGACGGCCCGACGGCGGTTGCCGCCGCCTTTCCTGGGTTTGCAGTCGCAGTCGCGTTTGCGCCGTTATCGCTCGAAGCGTCGTGCTGGGCAGTCGTGATCGCGCTTGCGTCCGCGGCCGCCTCTGCGTTTGCAGCCGTTTTCGCGTTCGCGACCGCGCTGGCCTTGGCCGCGGCCGCAGCCTGTTCGATGCCGTGCGCGGCAACGACAGTCGCGATCGCATTGCCACCAGCGCTCGCGCTTGCGGCGGCATGATTGCTCGCGCCGCCGCTGCCGTCGGCAGGCGGACTTGAGCTTGCAGGATTCTGCGCGCCTGAGGTCTGGTTGGACTCTGTGTCGGTCGTGCCGGAGTTTGCCGTCGAACCGCTCGCTGGTCCCGGCTGCTGCTGCGCCGCTTGCGCAAGAGAGGCGGGTTGGCTCGGCGCAGCCGCTGGCGGGCTTGGCGAAGGCGCGGGCGGGGATGGGGTTGCCGGCGCAGGCGGACTCGGCGGTGCCGACGTCGTGGCATCGAGCAAGGCCGCGAACGGTTGCGAGGCGGTGTCTTGGCTGAATGAAGATGCCTGCATTCGCGACGGTGACGTGAGTGAACCCGCGGCAGGTAAATCCGGCCCAATACTCGACATACTCGACACTTGAGAACCCCTGGAAGCGACACGGGTCCCTTGGACCCGGTTACTGGCCTGCAACCCGTGGGCCAGTACGAGACGTTATAAAAACTTCATGAATGCAATGGCTTAGACAGTGCTGCGGCAATTACGGACGGCAGACTTTAGCGTGCGGTCGGCAATTCTTGCCCGCAGCCCGGCTTAAGCCGGCAGCCGCCGACATGGCGGAGCGCGGCCGCGGCCCATATAATAAACGTCATTGAGGCGATGGCGCACTGGGCGCCGGCCGGGAACAGCTGCATGGCTTCGAACCTGCTCGACATCGAGGGACCGCCGTCGGCGACGCGCGTGGTTGTCGCCATGTCCGGTGGCGTCGATTCCTCGGTCACCGCCGCGATCCTGGCGGACGCCGGCTACGACGTCGTCGGCATCACGCTGCAGCTTTACGATCACGGCGCGGCAACGCATCGCAAGGGCGCCTGCTGCGCCGGCCGCGACATCCATGACGCGCGCGCCGTTGCCGAGCGCATCGGCATTCCGCATTACGTCCTCGATTACGAGGCCCGGTTCAGGGAAGCGGTGATCGACCGCTTTGCCGAGAGCTATGTTGCCGGCGAGACGCCGGTGCCCTGCGTGGAATGCAATCAGTCGATCAAATTCCACGATTTGCTGCATACCGCGCGCGACTTGGGCGCGGCGGTGCTGGCGACCGGCCATTATGTCGCTTCACGGGCGTTGTCCGGCGGCGGCCGGGCGCTCTATCGCGCCCGCGAAGCCGAACGCGATCAGAGCTATTTTTTGTTCGCCACCACGCCCGCGCAGCTCGATCTGCTGCGCTTCCCGCTCGGCGATCGCACCAAGGCGGAAACGCGCGAACTGGCGCGCCGCTTCGGGCTTGTCTGTCGCCGACAAGCAGGACAGCCAGGATATCTGCTTCGTGCCGACCGGGCATTATGCCGACATTATCGAGCGGCTGCGGCCGGGCGCCGCGGGCCCGGGCGAAATCGTCGACCTCGACGGCCGCGTGCTCGGCCGTCATGACGGCATCATTCATTTTACCGTCGGCCAGCGGCGCGGGCTCGGCATCTCAACCGGCTCGCCGCTTTATGTGGTGCGGCTCGACGCCGCCTCGCGGCGCGTCGTGGTCGGCCCGCGCGAGGCGTTGCGCACGAGCCGGATCAAGCTGCGCGACCTCAACTGGCTCGGCGACGGCACGATCGAAGAGGCCTTGGCGCATCATCCCGAAGTCTTCGTCAAAGTCCGCTCGACGCGGCCGCCGCGTCCGGCCTGGCTGCGTAGCGGCCCGGGCGGCGTTGAAGTCGAGCTGATTGCCGGCGAAGACGGCGTGTCGCCCGGACAGGCTTGCGTGTTCTACGACGCGGCCGAGGGCCAGGCCCGCGTGCTCGGCGGCGGCGTCATCGCCGGCACCATGGCGGCGGTGCAGGCCAAAGCCGCGCGCGGTGTCGATCTCGCGGCCGCGCGCTGACGCGCCGCGATGACCGACGAACTCGACAAAGCCGGCATCGCCAAGGCTTATGCGCGCTGGGCGCCGATCTACGATCTGGTGTTCGGCGCGGTATTCGAGCGCGGCCGCAAGGCGTCGATCGCGGCGGCCGAGCGCATCGGCGGCCGCATTCTCGAAGTCGGCGTCGGCACCGGCCTGTCGCTGCCCGATTACGCGGCGTCGAACCGGCTGATCGGCGTCGATCTATCGGCGCCGATGCTGCGCAAGGCCAAGGCGCGCGTCGCCGAGCGCCGGCTCGCCAATGTCGACGGCCTCGCGGTGATGGACGCCCAGCATCTCGGTTTTGCGGATGCGGCGTTCGACGTCGTCGTCGCGCAATATGTCATCACCGCGGTGCCGGACCCGGAGCGCACGCTCGACGAATTCGCGCGTGTCATAAAGCCCGGCGGCGAGATCATTTTGGTGAATCATCTCGGCGCCGAGAAGGGCTTGCGCGCGGCTTGCGAACGATGGTTCGCGCCGCTGGCGCGGCGGCTCGGCTGGCGCCCGGAATTCGGCTGGGAGCGGCTGGCGCGGTGGGCGGCGCGGCACGGCGGCGTGCGCGTCGTCGAACGGCGGCCGATGCCGCCGCTCGGACATTTTTCGCTGATCAGGTTCGCAAAAGCTTAGCCGCGGCGTTCGGCTTCCCAGTGGCCGGAGCATGCCGAGGTCGAGGAATTTCCCCGCCACAAGCCGCGGCCGGAATCGCCCGACAGCTCGCCATAGCCGCTCGCGCGCTGGCCGCCGGCGGCGACGTTGACGCTGACATGGCCGCGGGCGTCGACATGGCCGGATACCTGGAACGAGGGATCGTCGTAGCTGACCCTGCCGTTGCTGATGTTGAGCGCATAACGATAGGCGCGGTCGCAGGTGCCGGCGTCGGTGACGATCAAGACGCTCCAGCGGCCGTCGAATGACGAGCGCGCAATGGCGGCCGGCGCCGTCCATAGCGATGACGCTGCCAGCGATAACGCAATGAACGTCGCCGGCACGATGCTGCGCTTTCGCATAAACTCGCTCCTCAATGGTCGCTGTAAAGACGACTAACTAACGGCATAAGACCGAAATGTGGCCGGCCCAAACGGCAATTCCACTAGCAGAAACGTCATGTAGCGCCAGCTCAGGCGTCGCATCGTGGTTGCCGCCAGGTTTCTCGCGTCGACACCGGGGCTATGTAGGGTGCGGTTTTCGTTTTGCATAGTAGCCCGGGGAGCTCCCTGGCCTTGCCGCCACGGCGCCAGGCAGTTGCCATCTGCGGTAGAGTTGCTTAACAATTTGCCGAAAGCCGCTGGAGATAGCGCCATGACGGAGCGTGGGCTTGTCTTCGAGGATTTCGCCGACAAGGTCGACGAGGTTTTTGTCATCAGCCAAGACGGCCTGCCGGCGATTCCGCTGACGCTCAAGGAAGCCGAGCTGTTGAACCCGGCCATCGCGCCGCCCGGCGGCATGCGGCCGCCGTTCTCGCTGACCTTCTTCGCCCGCGACCCGCGCATCTTCCCGCAAAGCCTCTACCGCATGGAGCACCAGGAGCTCGGCGCGGTGACGATCTTTTTGGTGCCGGCCGCCAAGGACGCCGAGGGCGTGACCTATGTGGCGACGTTCAACTGAGGTCTTGCAGCGAAGGCCTCGCGCACAAAGACTCCAGCCGTTCGTAAATCTCGCCGAGATGGCGCGCAGCGGCGTCGCGGACTTTGGCCGTTATCGCCCGCTGTTTTCCTTCGCTATCGCCGGTAAAGGGCATGCCGGGAGACTTGGCATTGTACGCGGCCGCGCGCCGCATCGTGTCTTGCTCCTCGCCGCTGCAGGACATGCCGAAATGCGGCAGCATTGTCGTCCACACCGCCTCGGGAAGCTGGCGATAGTTGAGGATAAGGCCGCCGCCCAGGTGCCGATGGTCGAGGACGGCGCGGCAGATGGCGGCGAGCACGCGGGCGCAATAGTCTTCGGCCGCTATGGTCTCCGCCGCGGCGATGCCGAAAAAGCCCGGCGGGAAAAATTGCGGCACCGTCTGCGAGCCGCGCTCGCGCATCTGCGACACCAGCACTTCGGCCGGATCGCGATAAAGAAAGACCCAGGGCACCGCGGGAAAGGCGCGCCGGAACAGCGGCAAAGCGAGCGTATGCCAGCAATCGAGCTTGACGAAATAGCGCTTCTCGCGGCCGCCGCGTTTGCGGCCGAAGGCGGCGACGATCGCGCGGAGCGCCCGCGCCGCGTCATCCTCCGGCAGGCCGCCGCCAAGCTGCACCACGGCGTCGATCGGCGCCGCCTCCGAGACGACGATACTGTCGTCGAGCGCCGCCAGCATTTGCGCCGCCAGCGTCGAACCGCAACGCGACATGTGGAAGATGAAGCCGTCGGGCGGCAGCGCCTCCAGCGTCCCGGCCTGCGCGAGGAGATCGGGCAGGGCGGTGCGATAGCGGAACGCGCGGTTGAACGGCCGGCGCAGCGCGCGGCGGATGTCGTGTTCGTAGAACGGTGCGCGCAACGGCTCGGCGCCGAACCACGCCCAATCGATCGAGATCGCGCCGGAGTCTGCCTTAACCGCGATCGGCAGCCAATCGCGCGGCGGCAGCGCCGATCCGGCGAGCGCCGGCGGCGACCATCGCGCGAGCCCGAGAACATCGGGCTGCGCCGCCGCGTTTTGGCTTGCTTCGGGCAGCACGATGCCCCGCGTTTTGGCGGAGCGATTGACCTCGGCGATAAAGCCGGCGCCGTCTTCGATCGCGGCAAGACGCGCGGCAAGGTCCGCATCGGCCATGACCAGCGCCGCGAAGTCCGCCATCGCAGTGCCGGGATTTGCGGACATCACTTGCGCATCGGTAATGTTGGGCATCGATAATGGCTGAGCCCGTTCAAGTCCAATTCCCGGACCGCCTTCGGCTGGCGCTGAATTTCGATCCCGGCCGGCTGGAGGAGGACCTCGGCCGCTTGCGCGGCTGCGAATGGATCGAGCATTTCGTCAAACAGAATTACGACGGGGCGTGGAGCGTCATACCGTTGCGCGCGCAGGCCGGCGCCACGCATCCGATCATGATGATCTATTCCAACCCCACGGCAAAAGACTTTGTCGACACCCCGCTGTTGGCGCACACGCCGTATTTCCGAGAGCTGCTCGCCGCGTTCGAATGCCCGCTGGGGGCGGTTCGCCTGATGCGGCTTGGGCCCGGTTCGCTCATCAAAGAGCACAAGGACAACGATCTCGCCTTCGAGCACGGCATGGTGCGGCTGCATGTCCCGATCACGACCAATCCAGACGTCGAGTTTCTGCTCAACGGCCGCCGCGTCGTCATGGCGCCCGGCAGCGTGTGGTATCTGCGGCTGTCCGATCCGCACAGCGTTGCCAACAACGGCGCCGCCGACCGCGTGCATCTCGTCATCGATGCGCTCGCCAACGATTGGCTCGCGGCGGCGCTTCATGCCGCGGCGTGAGGCGTGGGACCTCCGGATGGAGAAGCGGCCGGCTGCCATTCCATTTCCAGATAGATGCCGTGGTCGGCGATCTCGGCGAAGCCGAGCCGCTGATAGAGCCGCAGCGCCGGATTGAATTTTTCGACGAAGGTGCTGACGCTTTTGCCGCAGCCGCGGCCCGCGGCCTGCAGGCCTTCGAGCAGCGCCGCGCCGACGCCGTGGCCGCGCCAGGCCGGCAACAGCGCGACGTCGACGATGTGCAGGCGCGACGGCTGCGTCTGCAGATAAAGCCGCCCGGCCGGATCGCCGTTGTGTTCGATCACATCGAAGGCGCAGTCGGTATAAGCGAGGTAGTGCCGCCGCTGCGCCACGAATTGCTGCGCCAGGAAGGCCGCCTTCTGCTCGGGGCTCCACGGCACCGGCGCCAGCTCCTCCTCGCGCGTCGAGGCATAGAGCCGCATCAGGAAGGCAATGTCGGCCTCGGTCTCCGGCCGCAGCGCAAAGCCCTGTGACAGCAAGGCCGCCGGGAGCGCAAAGACCGGCGGCGCTTGTTGCAACGTCACGAATGCCGTCCGTTCAATTGCGCGACGGGAACGCCCCCATATAGGCGATGCAGAAATTGATCGTCAGAAACGGCTGCATGTTCTCATGCGGCAGGTTGCCGGAGCTGTTCGGACCGATCGCATTCGGCGACAGGTTGGCACGTTGGGAGTGCCGCTCGGAGATATAACATCTGCCAGGTTCGGCGTTGCCGAGCCAGGTGATGGGACTGGGCGCAGAGGTCCTGGCGGCGCCGGTGCCTTCCGCTGCCTGGAGGAGGTGACTGTGGCTCGGCACTTGGCTGCTGTTGAGCGTCACGTTCGTTGAGCCCAACGGCTCGCCCAAGTCGTAAACTGTGCCGCTCGGGGCGTTCCCCCAATGCATCGGCACGCTGCCCTGCAGATTGGGCAACTGGAAATTGGTGGTGCCGTTGCCGCCGAAATAGGTGCCGATAACCGCAAACAACGTCGTATAGGCCTGGATCGACAGGACTTGGCCGTTGCATAGGAACCAGCCGTAAGGCGCGAAGTTGAAGCCGAAAGTGCGGATTTCGCCGATATATTGGTCCGACATCGATTCCTCCCGCCGAGCTCAGCTTTGGCTCGGAAAAATACCGAAGAGCGAGATGATGAAGCTGACGCAGAGCGACGGCATCATATTGGGATGCGGCAGGCTCCCGCTGTTATGTCCGTCACCGACTGCGCGTTGAAGGTTCCCATTGTGGGGCATGGCGAGCCGGGCAATGCATAAAGCCTGCTAACGGTGGACTTGTCGGGGCTGAGCCGGTCACATTGGCACTGGGGCTGGTGGGCGTACTGAATGTCGCCGTGTTCTTCGAGGCCATTGAGAGGATGATTGTGTGCCGCGCATGGTGGAGGTCGTCAGCGTCACGCTTTCGACGCCGCCTGTTTGACCGATCGGATAATTCGATAGACCGGGGCCTTGGCCCATGCCGACGGCCAGTTGGCCCTGCAGGTTCGGCAGATTGAACGTCGTCGTGCCGTTGCCGCCGTAAGTCGTCCCGATCAAAGTGAAGAGCACTTGGTATTGCGAAATCGCCAGGGTCTGGCCGTTGCAAAAGGCCCAGCTCGACGGCGCGAAATTGCCGCCGAACATCCGGATTTCGCCGACATAAGGTTGTGTCATCGGAATTGCCCTCGCATCACTTGCCTCGGATGACTTGCCTTCGCATGACTTGGCGACTGGTCGGAAACCTAGTTGCGCGACGGAAAGATGCCCCTCAGCGCAATGCAATAATTCAGCGCCAGATAGGGCTGGATATTGCTATGCGGCACGCCGTTGCCCGCCGGCTGGATGCTCGCCGGGTTGAGGGTTTGGAGATTGGACTGGTGCAGGCGCATAGCGCGGTGTTGCTGGTGCCGCGGATTGAGCGAGGAATGTGTTGTTCGGCGCTCTGAGCGTTCCCGGAGAATTCACCGCCTGCAACATATGGATGTGCGGCGGCGTTTGGTTGCCGCATCAGCGCCACGTTCTCGACGCCGGCGATCTCGCCGATCGTGTAGGTGCCGCCGGCGCCCGAACCCATATGGTTCGCCACGCGGCTGCGCAGGTCGGGCAGCTGGAAAGTCGAGACCCCGTTGCCGCCGTAATAGGTTCCGAGCAGCGCGAACAAGGCCGCGTTTTGTTGGATGGAGAGGAGCTGGCCGGCGCAAAAGGCCCAGCCTTTCGGCGCGAAATTGAACGTAAACAGCCTGATTTCGCCGAGATATTGCTGTGACAAGGCGCGCCTCCACTAAAAGCTTGGCCGATTGAAGAAGCCGCGGAGATCGGTGGCGAGACCAAAAGTTAACTATAATTGTGATAACACTTCAACAGCAAAGTTGCATCGCAGATTTGTGACAACCCGTGGCCCCCGGTTTAGGGGCCGCCGGTTGCGTCAGGGCTGCCCCTTGCGTACCATTCGGCGGCCGGGTTCTGGGAAATACACGGCGCGGTCTTGTAGAACTTCGGGGGTCTTGCGATGAGCGAGGACATCGAGCGCGGGGCGGAACTGCAAGCGGAGAAATCCCAGCATCAGCGCCGGCCGTGGTCGCCGCCGCGGGTCATCCTGACCGCGAGCGCAAGCGGCGCGGGAGCACATACCTTTGCTTCGGTCGCCGAAGCTACTCCCGTGACCAGTCCTGGCTTCATTTGCTAGCGGGTGGTGGATTGATGCCGGAGGCGGCGTTCCCACCGAGCGATAGCGTAAACTGCGGGAAATTCTTACGAGCCCCATGACCGCTGTTCGCGCCGCACAGGCGTTCATGGGTGCGGTCAGGTTCGGATCGCGTCCGATCGGCGAATCCGATAAATCGGCGCTCGCCGAGATTGCGATTGCCAGCGGGCGATCCTTTGCCTTTCAGGAATCCGACTGCGCCGTATTCATGCACACGCACAGCGGCGATGCGACTAATCCTGCACCGTTCTTTCCAAACGAAACGGCGCAACTGTTTGCCGGCGTCGCCTTCCTGCACAATGCGCGGGACATCTCGGCAGGGTTGGCGCTGCCTTCGCCGGTCGACGACACGGCCCTGCTCAGGGAAGTCTTCGCGGCGCGGGGCGATGCCGGTCTTGCAACGCTGCGGGGCGCCTTTGCCTTCGCTCATTGGGATGCACAGGCCCGGGAACTGACGCTGGCGCGCGACTGCGGCCGCGGACGAAGCCTGTTTTTCTACCGCGCGGGCGACTTCGTCGTGTTCGCCTCGCATCTGCCGGACCTGATCGCGCATCGCGACGTACCGCGCGATCTGGATGAGGTCGTCGTCGCGAGCTTTTTATCGCATGACGCCGATCAGCACTGCCGCACCTTTTTTCGCGCCGTCGATCGCGTGCCCGCGCGTCATGCCGTCACGCTCACCCGCGAGCGGACCATCGTGCGGGCCTATTGGCAGCCGCAAATCCCCGGCGCCGCGCTCTATCGGCGCGACGAAGACTATGTCGACAGGGCCCGTGAACTGCTCGACCAGGCGGTGGCGCGTTCGATCGGCGACGAGCCGAATTTTGCCGTCATGGCCAGCGGCGGTCTCGATTCCGCCGCCATTCTTTCGACGCTGGCACGGTCCGGCCGAACGCAAATCCCCTGCTACACTCTTGTCTTTGGCGACTCATCGCTGCCGTTGCCGGCCCACAGCTATGCCGACGAAAGACCCAAGACCGAAGCGCTGGCGCGGATATATCCGGCCCTGCGATTCGAATATGTCGCGGCATCGAGTCTTTGCTCGAATGCCGATTCCGATAGCACGCGATTCGAGCGCTGCGGCGTTCCCCATGTGAACGTCAGCCACTCCCGCTTCGGCAATCGGCTTCGCGCCAAGATCGCCGCCGACGGATATGACGTGCATTTGGGCGGCGGCGGCGGGAACTTCGGTCTGAGTTGGCATGGCGCGGATGTGTTGCCTTTCCTCGCGCGTAACGGCCGCTATCTGACGCTGTTGCGCGAGGCAGCCGCGACCGCGCGGAACGGCAAATCCTCGATCGCTCGCGTGCTGGCGCGCGAGCTAATGCTCCCATCGCTGCCGCTGTCGCTGCGCCGGGCGATCAAGCGCGCGCGCAGCCCCGATCGGTTTGCGCTATACGGCGATATTCCGCTCAAGCCGGAGGTGATCGCCGAACTCGACCTGCAACGCGTTTGGGAAGCCGACGGATTCGATCCGCTCCGCCCCTGGCCATCGCGCGCCCCGGCGCATCGCGCGCGCTGGCTATTCGACCTGTGGCAATTTTCCCATGACAATGTCCCCGCATCTCCGACATTTCACGACGTTGAGGTCCGCAATCCTCTTGCCGATCGCGACCTCGTGGAATTCGCTCTGAACGTTCCCGAGACGCTGTATCGCCGCAACGGCGTTGAGCGCTGGTTCGCGCGGCGCGTCCTTGCCGATCGCGTGCCGCCCGAGATTCTCGGCGAGCGCCGGCGCGGCGCGCAACAATTGCCGTGGTTCGCCGTGCTTTGCGCCCGGCGCGAGGAAATCGCAGCGGAGATCGACCAGATGGAGAATTCGCTCCTGGCCAGCCGGCTATTCGATATCCCGCGGTTGCGGCAGTTGATCAGGAACTGGCCGCAGAACGCCGAACAAGCGCAGGCCCACAGCCGCGCCTTTATGCTCTCGCTCGATCAAGCCGTTCATGTTTCTCAGTTCATTCGCTGGGCGACGAAGGGCAATGCATAGGGGGAATTGCCTGCGAAACCGCCAGTCGCGCCGGGATCTGGGCCTGTTCAAAAATCTAGCGGCGGAATCGACAGCGTCGCTCGCGCGGTTTTGAAAATATGCTCGTTCACGCCGACCCCGCTTTCTCGCGATGGATCCAGAAATTTATGGCGAAGCGCGAATCGGCAAACCGGCCCGACGGAACACTCACCGGCATCACTTCGTGCGGCGCCCAGGAAGGAAAGACCAGCAAGCTATTATGCGTCGGTTCGATGTCGACAAAGCGATTGCCGTCACCGCCGATCGCAAACAGCCGTAGCGCGCCGCCAGTGAATGCTCTGGGCGCCACATGAAAATAATACACCGCGCTTAGGATGCGAATGCTGTACAGTTCAGATGCCGTCTGGGTATCGATATGGCGCTTGTAGAATGCACCCTCGTTGTGCGCAACGAGTTGAAGCTCGAGTTTCGGGTCGCGCACGGGCGTCGTGCGCAGCTTGACGACAAGATCGGGCACGAGGCCCAACACCTTGGATTTTAGGATCGGCTTGAAGGGGCCGAGGTCCCAAATGCCCATTGACATGCGTATGCTGGTTGGGTCTCCTCCGACGCGTCTGACCCCGGTCGGCGCAAAGGCCGCCTCGCGGGCAAGAGCATACTCCAGTAATCTGCTGACCGTTTCCTCGTCCAGGAAATCGTGCAGCACCAAATAAGGCGGCATCAGGCTGCCGGCCGACGCTCCGACGTCCTGCCGATCCAAATCTACTGACATCGCGTGTCCCGATTTGCGACGGTTCCCAAGTCACATAGCCCGTTCATTCCCATCAGATTTCGTCGTTTTTGCTCGATCGCATTAGCGTTTTGCGTCCGTCATACTTGCGGTCCGCATGCGGGCCGTTACGATCGACGTAATGGAGGAAGACTTGAAGCAGACGGTTACCCTGAAAGGCTTCGCGCCAGTGAAAACAATCGCAGCCGCGGTAGAGCAACGCGTCGCCGGGCGTCAACAGCGCGCCGTGGGGGCCGGCGGCGCGTTCGACGTAAATCGGCCATGGGTCGGCCGGCGTCTGTCCCATATTCAATGAGATGCTGATTTCGCAAGCCGGTCGGTCGCGGTGGCGTTTCAAGACATCGCCGCGTTTGTAAAGACGGAAATAGGAATAAGTCGGGTGGAGCGCCAAGCCGGAGTGCGCCTCGATTTTCTGCCGCAGGTATTCGAGCAAGCCGTCGAACGCGGGATCGCCATAGCCGTTTGGCGTGTTCGGCACCTGCGGGTCACCCGCGGTGAGCAACAGGCTGGCGAATTTGGTGTGGACGTAAGACCAAAAGAATTCCACAAGCGCCGGCTCGATCAAATTCGGAACGACGACATAGCCTTGCCGCCGGAATGCGTCAGGACCGCCGGCAGGGGGGCGGTCCATAGCGAGGGTTTCCGCGCTCATCTTTATCCGCCAATCCTTCCTTCGGCTGGCAAAATTCATATACTTGAAAGTTAGAATAAAGTCACGATTGCGTCCCACGTGCCGCGGGCGCTACGCTCACTGCAGAAAATCTGATGGCACAATGACCGACAGTACACAGGCTGACGTCGAGAACCCAGGCGATAGCGTGGCCGACGCCAATCGCATTCTGTCGATTGAGATCGGCGGTAAAACGATTGGGGATCGGCTTGCCGAGGCTATTGCAGCCGGTCACGTGATCGTCCGGCCCGACGGAAAATTTGAACGGGCGAAGCAGCCGCAGCCTCAAGATTACATCTCAGAAGCTCGGTGAATTCGAGCGGCCGTGCGGATTTCTCAACCGGTTCATGTTCTCGCATGTGTACGGCGAGACCGCGGTGCCGTTCGGCTGCCGCAACTGCTACAAGGTCAAGGTCACGGCCTCGACATTGCGTGAACTCGATGGCCGTGAAGGAGATTTCGGAGGAGTTTTCCTGCGTGGCCAAAAGCGGCCCCGAAGTCGACGATCCAGAAAATCAATCGCGCTATGGAACCTATTTCTATCTGCTCGGTCTCGAGAAGGCGCGCGCGGTCTACAGAAAACTGCGCGGCATGATCGATGCCCACCCCAAGCTCGGTCCCGGCGTCAAGGCGGTGATCAAGCGGGGCTGCACGAATTACGAACGGAGCTGCGGTCCATCCGACAAATATACCTTCGATCCCCGGCTCGCCGAGATCGAAGACTATTTTTTTGCGCGATTCGTGGACAAAAGGACGAAAAAGGATATTACGAAGGAATTAGACGACGCCATGAAGCTTTTGAAAATGGTGCAGACCGCCTATCGGATCGGCGACGATACCTACAAAGACTTCACCGGCGGCAAGGAGCTCTTCCCGCCGACGGTGACCTACGATCCGGACGATACCGAGGATGCCGGCGATGCCGGATGATCGGGCGCGGCGGTTGATGATCTGACCGTTTCGCCGCCGGCGGCCTCACACAGAACGCGTGATCTCCCCGGAACGGCACCAGCACCACGTCACCGAATTCGAAAAGCATTTGATCACAACGTGTCGTAGATGCTGTCTTCCGGGTTGTCCCAAACTGAGGCGAAGGCGAATTTGCTTGTCTGCGTGGCGACGCGGGTGAGCGCCCGCTCCTGCTCCCGGGCGGCGATGAACTCGACGAAATCCTCGACCTCAGCAATGCGCTCGGCTGGCAGGGCTTCGATCTTCTCGATCAGAGCTTTAGCGTTCGCCATGACGGGTTCCTCGAACTCCATGTATCACAGGCCGCCAGAAATAACATGTGACGATTACTCCCTAAACAAAACACGCGATCTCGGCGAAATTTTCCGCCACCGGATAGCCCGTCACCTCAACGCCCGCGGCGTCGAGCCAGAGCGCATCAGGCCGCTCGCCGCTGGCTGCCCCCGATCAACGATTCCGCCGGAATACCAAGTCCGTCGTGCAGGCGGCGGATCATCTTCAGAGTCAACTGGCGCTTGCCGGCGAGCACTTCGTAAACGCGATTGCGACCGCCGATAAACGGGATTAGATCCTGCGGGCCGAGCCCGCTCTGCTCCATGTGATACCTGATCGCCTCCACCGGATTGGGCAAGTCGATGGGATAATGCTTTGCCTCCCAGGCCTCGACCAGGGCAACGAGTACATCGAGTTCGATCGCCTTCCGGCGAGTTGCGCTTGGCGCGCATCAGCCCTTCGATCTCCTTGAGCGTCCGGCGGTAGTCTCGCTTAGTCTTGATCGGTTCGATTTCCATAGCCTTCGCCTTCATACGGTTTGCGCGTCGATGGCGTCGTATTGCCGATGCGTGCCGATGAACCTTACATAGGCCGTACGATAGGGATAGTTGATCCACACCACGATGCGGTACTTGTTGCCGGCGATATTGAAGACCGCTCGGCCGTCTTTGAGGATGCTGGCGGAGCGAATGTCGCGTTTGACATCCGCCGGCGCGGCCCAATCGGCCGCTTTGACTTGCCGGTACCAGGCCATCACTGGGTCGCGCGCGTCGGCATAGGCCGGCCTCCGGTCGAGGAAGGCCTTGAGCGTAGAGAGCGCAATTATCCTCACCCCGGCATTCATAGCACGGTCCCAAAATGGGACCAAGAGTTTTTGGCGTGGCTGTCGCGCGGAAACGGCCAAGATCAGCCCGCCTTTGCCAACTGGCGGAGGCCGGGGTCGGCGCGCTTAACCGAAGCCCCTCACACAAAACACGCGATCTCGGCGAAATTCTCAGCGACGGGATAGCCCGTCACTTCGACGCCGGCGGCGTCGAGCCAGGCGTGGGCGTCGAGCGGCTTTGCCGTGCCTTTGGCGGCGCCGAAATGCATGACGCTGCCGATGCCGCGGCGCTTGAGCATCACGCGCGCCGCCATCGCTTGCGGCAGGCACACCGCCTTGAATGGCACGTAGCGCGCGGCACGGGTCACCGCCCAGCCAATTGCTTCGGCCGCCTGCGTCTGGTCCGGCGTGGTTGCGCTGTGCGCCTGAGAGGTGCGCGCGTCGGTCGGCGGCACGAATGTGCCGAGCTTGCGCGCCAGGCGCGGGAACGGAATGAAGATCAGTGCCAGCCGCGCCGCGAACAGATAAGCCACCGCCTCGACCAACAAGGCGCGCCGGCGATTATCGATCTGCCTGAATCTAAGCAACAGGCGACGGATCAAGCGCAATCGCGCCATGTTTCACCAGCTCATTGAGGAAACTCTCGACATCGGCGCGGCAGGCCTCGGGGGTGACCTCGAACTCGTCTTGCAACTGCGCGCAGACCGCCTCGACGTCCTGCGGCGTCTCGAGCAATTCCCAGATGCGGGCGCCGACTTCGCTCAAGCCGATGTAATTGCCTTTTTCGGCACTCATCATCACCAGCTCGTCGCCGACTTTTGCCGCCAGCCAGTCGCCTTGCTTGCGAACCATCATGGGTGCTCCTCGGGCTTTCGTCCTTAGCTCGCACGCGCCAGCGGCATCGCGCCTGCGGGTTCGTAACCCAACCGCCGCATCATCGGCCCATGCGCGGCCTCGATCCGCGCGACCTGCTCGGTGCTGAGCTCGTCGCGCCAGGCCCCCGTTTCGCCGCGGCGGAAGAACAGGCCGCCCGGCGGGCGCGGCGTCTCGGAAAAACCCTTGTCCTCTTCCTGCCGGCGCAATTCGTCGAAATCCGCATAGGCGACCGCCCGCGCTATGTCTTCGTCAGTCGCCAAACGTCCGGCGAAATCGAGCGCCTTGCGGAACACCGCCTCGGTGTCGGCCTGCAAATCCTCATAGCGGATGACATGCACGGGAATGTCGGCCTGATCGAGCCAGCTGGCGACATGGCCGCTCCAGCCCGGCAACTTCTGGCGTAGTTGAATGTGAAGCCGCCCCGGTTTTGCGCAGTAGGCGGCTTCCGCGTTGTTCATCAGCGCGATCGCTTGGTCGAGGTCGACGCGGTTGTGATTGGCGAGCGAGGGCGCCACATCGCGCGGGTCGCGCACGATGACGATGGCGCCGTCGGCGCCGCGCCGGCCGGCGAGCAGGGGCTCGCCCTTGGGCGTCATCGTGTAAGCGTCGTGGACCTTGACGAAGCGCACCGGCGGGATGGCTTCCGGCTTGTCGTATTCATCGTCCTGCGCGCCGCGCGCCAGTTCCTCGTAGACGCGCGGCCTTAAGCAATCGACCTCGTCATGGGTGAGCAAGCCGGAATCGATCAGCGTGAGATAATCGAACGGGCCGCGCGCGCTGGCGATGCCGCCGCGTTCGGGCAGATCGTTGATGTCGACCGGTTTGCCGTCTGTCGCCGACAAATTCGCCACCAGCATCCGGAACCAGGTGTTGCCGGATTTCGGATAGGAGGCGAGCCAGATGGTGCGGGTCACGCCGCTTGCTCCGTGAGCCGCAGATCCAGCCAATGCGTCTCCAGCCAAGCGATCACGTCCGGCAGTTTGGCGAAATCGAGCGGGCGGGTGAGATGGAAAATGCCGGCGACATTGGCGATCGTCGTGGCGGCGCGGAAATAAATCTCCTTCTGATTCATGCGCCGGACCATCAAGGGCCGATAGGCGTTGCGGCGCAGCATGAGCGCGGCGTCGACCACATTGGGCCGCTCGATCCCCGGCGCGTGCGGCGGTCGCGCCTCACGCAGCGCATAGATGGCGCCCAATGCCAACGGCTCGCCGAACGCGTCGTGCGCGTCGACGTAGAATTTTTCCAGGCTCCCGCGCACGGGCTCGCCGCGCCGTGCGGCCAAGTCCAGCTTGTTGATGCTCTGCGCCCATAATTTCAGCTGGCGGCCGTCGGGATGGACCAGCGGCGTGCCGGAATCGGTGAACGTGACCACACAGATGTCTTCCGACACCAGCGGAAAGCCGCGCTGCACCAGCGCCGCGGCCATGGTCGATTTGCCCGCGCCCGACGGGCCGCAGAACAGTACGGCCTTGTCGCCGACGCGCACCGCGCTGCCGTGCAGCACGATCTGCTCGCGCTGATGCAGCAGGATGCCGAACGCGCCGCCGAGCGTGAAGATGGCGAGGTCGGCGGCGGTGGCTTCCGGCTCCGGCGCCACCACGATCTCGCTGCCGTCATTGAGCAGGAAACGCGCGATGGCGGGGATGCTCAACAGGAACTGCTTGCCGGCAATCTGCCAGGTCGGCCCGGAGGCGGTTGGCGCGGGCAGGCTCTCCGGCACATCGCCGCGGCGAATCGTGACCCGCGGCGCGCGGCCGGGCGCGCCCGGGATCAGCCCCGGCAGGTCGATCTCGCTTGCCACCAAAAGCCCGGAAATCCGATAGAACTGCACCCGTCCGACCCCGTAAAAGTTAACCGCCGCGAAGCGCATTACCCTCAGCCGATCAATAGCATAAAAGCAACCTGCGGTCGCCATGGAAGTCGGGTCTCGGTCGTGAAATTGGCGGCGGTTTTGGCGCGAAATCCGCTTGGAAAGCCGGCCGCGGTAGCATAAATGTGCGCTCTCAGCGCAGACACCGACGCTTCCCCCCGCGCCTTGCCGCCGCGGGCCGGTTCGTCCAAGTGTCTGATGCGGTTGGCGGAGTAGCTCAGTTGGTTAGAGCAGCGGAATCATAATCCGCGTGTCGGCGGTTCAAATCCGTCCTCCGCTACCAATATTCCAGTGTCCGGCCCGGAGACAGTCCGGCGATAAAAGCTTGGCCGTCCTGGCTCCCCGACCGCGACGCCGCGGCCAATGCGGAGATTTCCGAATGAAGTCTTTTATTATAGCGGCCGCGCTGGTGGTGCTGTCGCTGGGTTCTTTTCTTGGCGCCGCGCACGCCACGGATTTGGGCTGCGTGAGCACCACGTTTAATGTGCTGTCGCCCAACGACAAAGTCTGCGTCAGCGCCTTTGACGATCCGCACGTGCCGGGCGTCGTCTGCCATATCTCGCAGGCGAGAAAAGGCGGCTGGGGCCAGCCGCTGGGATTGAACGAAGACCCGTCCAACTTCTCCGTCTCCTGCCGGCAAATCGGCCCGATCGACGTCGACCTGTCGAAGCTGCGTCAAAACGAAGAAGTCTTCGCCCAGAAAACCAGCATCTTCTTCAAGACCACCCGCATCTATCGCATGGTGGATGAACCGCACCACACCATCGTCTACCTCGCCATCAGCACCAAGATCGTCAATGGCTCGCCGGCCAATGCGATCAGCACCGTGCCGATCATGCCATGGCCACATTGATTGGCCGCACTAATTGGCCGCGCTAGCGTGACGCGGCGCGGACCGCGCAATCGCGCAAAATCTCCGGCTTGAACGCGAGCCCATGGCCGGGCCGTTCCGGCGCGGTGATCATGCCGTTCACGACCGGCACCGCATCGACGAACAAGTCGTCCGCCAGCCCCATGTCCTCGATCCACAGTCCGTTCGGGATTGACGCCAGCAACTGCACGTTCAATTCCGGAAACAGATGCGGCGCCATCGTCATGTTCCAGGTGTCGGCGACGGTCGCGATCTTGCGCAGTTCGGTGAGCCCCCCGCGCATCGGGTCGGGCTGCAGGATCGGCAGCTTCGGATTTTCGAAAAACGGTTTGAGATCGAAGCGGGTGAAATGCGTCTCGCCGCCGACAATGCGCAGATCGAGCGCCTCGGCGATGCGGAAGTAGCCGGCGTAATCGTCCGGCACTACCGGCTCTTCAAGCCAATACACATCATAGTCCTGAAACTTGCGGCCCATCTGGATGGCGACGTCGGCGGTCCAGCCCATGTTGACGTCGATCATGATGGCGATGTCCGGGCCGAGCGCCTCGCGCATGCGCCGCACATTGTCGAGATCGGTGGCGAGGCTCGCGGTGTGCGCCACCTGCATCTTGATCGCCTTGTAGCCGCGTTCCTTGTAATGCAGCGCCTTGGCGATCATGCCGTCGCCGCCGGAGCCGCGGAAGCAGCCCGAGCCATAGGCCGGCAGCTCGGCGCGATAATGCCCCCACAGCCGGTGCAGCGGCAGCTTCGCCGCTTTGCCGAGCGCGTCCCACAGCGCGATGTCGAGCGCCGACTGCGCCATGGTGGCGATGCCGCCGCGGCCGAAAGTGACGGTGGTCTTCCACAGATCCTGCCAGATTTGCTCCACCGCGCTCGCGTCCTTGCCGATGACGCGCGGGATGATGACCTCGTCGAGGCAGGCGATGATCGACTTGATGCCCGGGCGGAACAGGAACAAGTAACCCATGCCGGTGATGCCGCCTTTGGTCTCGACCTCGACCACCAGAAAATTGCGCGTGTCGCCGAAGGCATGGCCTTTGAGCCACGGCGTCTCCGGCCACGGCACCCGCAGCATGGTGGTGCGGACGGCGGTGATGGTCAGGTCGGAAATATCGGGCATGAAAACACTACGCTCCGGACCGGCGAAATTGCCAGCCGCGCGTAGAGTATCAATATCGATCAGATCGTCGAGGGCCGGGTAGGGATCACCAGGAATAGCGCAGCGTCCCTGTCCCCGCATAAGTCTGCGAGCCATCGGCGAATTCGCCGTCGAACTTGGCGTCGAACGACCAGGCCGGCGTGATATAGAATTTGGCGCCGGCCGAAGCGAGCGCCGAATTCGGCGGCGGCGCCGCGCCGTTGACCGTGAAGCTTGCGCCGGGGAGCGATTCAAATGTCGCGCCGAGCGCCGGATTGCTCACCCAGTCGTGCGCCCAGGCGATACGGCCATGCCAGATCACCGGCATATTGTTCACGATTTGAAGAGTGTCGAACCGCGCACCCAATTCGCTGCGCGTGTCGGTGGCGTTCATTGCGCCATAGCTCAGCGCAAAGCCGCCGCCGGAGAGATCGGTTTCGCTATAACCCGGCGTGTGGAAGGCCTGCGCCTGCACCGCCGCATAGGGCGTGACGCCGCTCGCGGACGCCATGGCGAAGCGATAGCCGGTCTCGAAACGGCCGCCATAGCTCTGGCCCTGGAAGCTGGCGCTGAGCTGGTCGCCGGCGAAGGCCGTTCGGTCGGTGTTGAACCAGTGATTGGCGAAAGCGAAGGCGGCGGCGAGATAGGCCGGTCCGAAATTGGTCTTGCCATAGACGCCGGCTTGGAAGGCCGTGCTGCGGCCGCCGCCAAGATTTTGCGCCAAGCCCCAATTCGATCCGGCGCCGGCCAGCGCAAACCCCGCGACCGAGTCGGGCGTGAAATGATAATCCATGCCGGCGGCCGCGCCGTAGGTGCTGGCCGTGACGTTGTTCGAGCCGACCGCCGCGTTGCCGTTGGTGACGCTTGAGCCGCCGAAGCCTGAGGCCCAAGTGCTCCAGCGCTGCGCGAACGCGGCGGGCTGCTGCGCCGGCATCACCGAATCGTAGGCCAGAGCGATTTTGGGGGGCAGACCTGCCTGCCGCTCCGGCGCAAAGCCGTTCGATGGGCCGGCGCCGCCGCTGCCGCCGCCGGTGTCCCGTCCGGCGACGAAGGGATCGAGCATCATGTCGAGGAACTCCGTCATCATCTGGGTCGAGACCTGCTGCGTGCCGGTCGCTGCTTCGCCCGATATTTGCGTCAGCGCATTCGCCAGCGCCGGGCCGCTAAGCCCGAACACGGTGCTAAAGCCCGGAGTCAGCGTGCCGCCGGAGTTGAAATAATTGGTCAGGCTCGTCGAGACGTTCTGCTGATTGATGTTGAAGCCGCCGGCCGGCGCGGCCAGCGCCAGATTGCCGGTCAGATTCAAATCCACGTCGGTGGCTGTCGTGTTCGGCACGTAAGTCAGGGTGGCGGTCAGGCCGGCCGGCAAATTGATGGTGTTGAACGTGGCAAAGGTGGTGCCGCCGAGTCCGCCGGAATGCAGCAGCGTATATTGATGCGCGATCGCCGCGCCCGGCAGGAAATCGGCCGAAATGGTGCCGTCGAGGGTGGCGGTGCCGCTGACGTTTGTCCGCCCGGCGCCGCCAGGCCCGATCTGGACCAGATAAATGGCGCCGGACTGGAACACCAAATTGCCGGTGATCGTCATGGTGCCGGGCGTTCCCGGCGAACCGGGCTCCAACGTGCCGCCGTTGTGGATGGTCACGGTGAGCGGATCGAGCGTGCCGGTGCCCGCCAAAGCACCGCCGTTGACGTCGATATTCGTGGCGTCATTGGCGCCGTTGAGGACCACGGTGCCGGAATTGACGTCGACGGCACTGATGCCTGTGAAGCCATAGGCCGCGCCGTAGGTGAAGGTGCCGGCGCCAAGCGCGAAAATGATCCCGTTGCTCGATCCTTGGCCGACGATGTTGCCGTTGATGACGCCGCTCGTGATGGTGAGAATGTCGGCATTCGCCGACAGCTTGATCGCGCCGGTGATCGTGCCGCCGTTCTGATGGATGAGAACCCGACTGGTGGCGCTGCTCGCGTCGATGGCGGCCGTCGTGCCGCTGATGTTGCCGCTGTTGACGATGGCCCCGCCCGCAAAGCTCACGCCGGCCAGGACTTCAACGCCGATCGCCGCGTTGATGGTCCCGGAATTGCTGACGTTGCCGCCGAAGGTCGTAATGCTCGAGAGCTGAATTCCACTCAAGCCCGCCGAAAGCGTGCCTCCGTTGCTGATATCGCCGCTAAAGGCTGAGATCGAATTGGCGACGATACCTAGCCCACCCACTAAGAGGGCGCCGCTATTGCTGATGCCGCCGGCAAAGGTCGAGATGGTGCTTATGGCAATACCGGATCCGGCCGGCGAGGTGATCGTGCCGGCGTTGCTGATGCCGCCGCTGAAAGTCGAAGTGTTGCCCACGCCAATGCCGGCACCGGCCGAAATCATGCCGCTATTAGTGATGCCTCCCGAAAAGGTCGACAGGCCGTCGATCAGCATGCCGCGTGCGGTCGCCTCGATTGTGCCGGCGTTACTGATGCCGCCGGTGAAGGTCAGGTTCGAGCCCTGGACGAGGACGGCTGTCTGCGTTGAGTTCACCGTGCTTGCGTGATCGATGAAAATTCCGCGGTCGGTTCCTAAAATATCTCCCTTGTTGAGAATCGAGCCGTTGATGGTGCTGTCGACGACGGCAATGCCGGTATGCGTCGCCGTGATCTGGCCGCCATTGGAGATATTGCCGGAGAACGTCGCAATATCGTCGATGTAAATTCCGCTTTGCGCCGTGATGGTATTGTTGTTTACGACGTTGCCGCCTAAAGTCGTTATTCCCGAAATGACAATGCCATACTGGGCGCTCGAGAGCAGGCCGGTGCCGCCTCCACCATTGACGATGTTGCCCTGAAATGTGTTGATTTCGCCGACTTCCATGGCGGCGACAACTCTTTGTGGTGCTGGAGTGTCGGTGCTGCTGATCGTGCCCGTGTTGGTGATGTTGCCCGTAAAGGTGGAGATTTCACTCACGAGTAGGCCAGCGAGATCTCCGCCGATCGTGCCGCCGTTGGTAACGCCGCCGCCGAAGCTGTTATTGATCCCAAATACGCTAAGGCCAACACTAAACGCTCCCGAGGCCGAGATTGTGCCGGTGTTGGTGACGCCGCCGGAAAACGTGGCGAGATTTGCGATCAGCGCCCCGCTCGCGACGCCGGAAATCTTGCCGGTGTTGGTGACGCCGCCGGAGAAATTAAAGTAAGAATTGGCGATCTGGAGTGCGGCGGAGTTGCCATTGGAAATAAGGGTGCCGGCGTTGGAGACGCCGCCCGTGAATGTGGCGTTGATGTTGATCGCCGGGGCGCCCGCGGCGGAAATCGTGCTGGTGTTGTCGACCCTGATGCCGCCGGCAATTGTGCCGGTGTCGTCAATTCCTCCGGTAATGGCGCTGTTGGTCTGAACGGTAATGCCGTTGGGGCTGATCGTGCCGGTATTGTTGATCGAACTCGACACATTGGCGCTATGAATATTGATGCCGGTGATCGTCGCGCTGTTGGTGCAGCCGGCAACGTTGCCCGTGATGTTGGTCGCGCACGCGGCAAGCGCCGACGATGGCGCGGCCCCGATCAGCGCCCCGCCCGCGATTGAGACAATGGATGTCGTAGTCAAAAGCGCGCGCCGCCATGCCGCTCGCGCGTGCACGGATGGGGCCGACGCCGCTAAGCGGACTGTGCCTGACTGCAAAACAAATCCCCCATCCTGAGGGGGAAGACCCTAGCGGCAGCGCACTTTTTGTCTTGATCTATTGTGAAATGACTATGCCCAGGCGGAAATAACCCGCGTTTTTACTGCGCTGTGTCGGGATAGTCACAGTCAGAACAAGGTTAATTATGCTCAGAATGAAATAGGCTGTGCCTAGAGTGAATTGCCGCTCGACTGGAATCTGCTATTTTGTTTGAATATGAACGCCGGTCCGTGCAACCGCGACAAAGAGGTCATGGACAGCAGTGGGGCTGATCGCATCTATTTCACGACCGACGCGTTGCCGGAGCGCGATCGATTTCCAGCCTTCTGCGAAGAAGTTGCCCGCTGCTATATCGGCCTCGATCTGACAACTGAAGATCAATCCCAATTCCGGGCCTCGGTGGAGTTGCGGCGGGTCGGTACGATCGGGATCGGCCGCAACGCGACCAGCCGGGTGGCGTCGGCTCGCACGTCGAATCTTGTCAACGATGGTGACGACAGCCTTCTCGTCACGCTCTTGGAGCACGGTCACGCTTATCAGACGCAGCGCCACGAAGCACAAAGACTTCGGGCAGGAGATGGCATCATCTCCGATTGCGGGTATCCGGGTGAGCTTAACATCGTTGCTGACTCCCGATTTTGGAATCTGAAGCTTCCGCGCCGCTACATCGCCGATTTATTTCCGCGCGCAACTCAGTTTGCCGGCGCAAAGCTTGACAACAATTCAATCGCGCGGCGATTGTTGTTCGGCTATATCGAGGCGGCGGCCGATATCGACTTGGATCGCGACCCCGCCGCCGCGCACATTTACGAGGAGCACATCGTCGATTTGATTGCGCTTGCGCTTGGCGTTGGCGGCGATGCACACCGTCTCGCGGAGGAGCGCGGCGCCCGCACAGCACGGCGGGTCGCGATTCTGCGCGAGATCGAACGTCGCAGCGGCGATCCCGAGCTGAGTGCGGCCGGGATCGCGACGCTGTTTGGAGTTACGCCGCGCTACGTTCACCTGCTGCTCGAAGACACCGGCAGAAGCTTCACGCATCACGTGCTGGAACGGCGCCTCGAAAAGGCCAATGCGCTATTGCGCGATCTGAAGTGGCGCCACCGCAAGATCGTCGATATAGCCGCCGCGGCCGGCTTCAATGATCTGTCCTATTTCAATCGCGCCTTCCGCCGGCGCTACGGCGCAACGCCGTCAGACGTGAGGTCTGCAACCTCGTCATGAACGCCAAGCGCCTTCGGTTCTCGACGGACGACTTTCCGGAAAACAAGCGGATTGATGCGTATCGTGAAATCTACAGCCGCACCATTGTAAAACATGATGTCGAACCGCTGGGCGACCAGCCGTTCCGTTTCAAGGCTGATCTGCGCAGCATACCCGGACTTGGCCTGGCGTTGTCTCACTTTTCGCCGTGCCGTCGTTGGCACACAGCCGAACATGTTGACAGCGATGATCTCCTAGTGGGCGTTTCATTGCGCGGCGGGTGTGTCCTTCGCCAACGCGGCCGTGAAGCGGTGATCGGCCAGGGAGATGCCGTGCTCACGAGCGCCGCGCATCCCATCGACGTGACCATCGGAGCTCCCTCGCAGCACATCGCCATGCGGCTGCCGCGCGCCATTCTTGAAGCAAGAATCACCGATCTCGATGCCTGCAATACGCGGCAGATCCCCGGCAACACCGAGGTTCTGCCCCTGTTGATCAGCTATGTTAATGCGTTTCGTCTCACCGAATCGACGGACTCGGCTTTTTGCGATCTCGTCGTTTCGCACGTCTACGATCTCGTTGCCCTGCTTCTTGGTGCGAAAGGTGACGCGCACCACTTGGCGCAACAGCGTGGCGCTCGCGCCGCGCGCCTTGCCGCCATTCTGCGCGAGATCGAGCGCCGCAGCGGCGACCCAGGCCTAAGCGCGATCACGATTGCGCTCTTGCTCGGCGTCACGCCACGTTACGTGCATCTCCTCCTCGAAGAATCCGGCAAGAGCTTTACCCATCACGTCCTGGAACGGCGACTGGATAAGGCCGCGGCGCTGCTGCGCGATCCGCGCTGGCTGCATCGCAAGATCGCCGAAATCGCTACCGCAGCCGGCTTCAACGATCTGTCCTATTTCAACCGCGCCTTCCGCCGGCACTATGGTGCCACACCCTCGGAAATCCGCCAGACGGCGAGTTCCGAACTGGAGTAGAATAGACTTCGTGGACCCCGGTTCAGCCAACATGATGCGGATTTCGACACGGGATTTGCCGGAGCATGGTCGCATCGCGACGATTTGCGAGTTCTACGGCCGCACCATCCTCAAACATGACATTGAACCGTTCGGCGATCAGCCCTTTGAGTTCGAAGCGAGTCTCTACAGTCTGCCGGGTCTGGGGCTGGCATCCACCGTCATCGGACCGTGCCGCGCACCGCGTGGACCCCAACATATTGACAGCGACGACCTCGTCTTCAGCGTATTGCGCAGCGGTGGTCGCGTGGTGCGGCAGCGCGGGCGCGAAGCATCGGTAGGCGAAGGTCAAGGCATTTTGACTGCCACCGCTGATCCCGGCGTCGTCACGATCAATCGCAAATCCAAGCTGTTTAGCCTGCGCATGCCGCGAACCGTGCTCCGCGCGGCGCTCGCGAGTTTTGACGCTTGTCTGCTTCGGCCCGTTTCGAGCGGCAGCGAGGCATTGCGTTTGCTCACCACCTATGTTGACGCGATTCTAAGCGCTGAGGTTTTCCCAACGCCGCCGCTGCTCGACCTCGTCGTTGCGCACGTCCACGATCTGGTGTCGCTGACGCTGGGCGCGACCCGCGATGCCGGCGAGGTGGCGCGCGGCCGCGGCGTGCGCGCGGCACGTCGACAGATCATCGAAAATGAAATTATCAACAATCTCGGCAGCGGCGATTTGTCGGCTGGGTTCGTTGCCGCCCGTCTCGGCGTCACGCCGCGCTACGTGCATCTGCTCCTTGAAGAGACAGGTAAGAGTTTTAGCCATCACGTGCTGGAGCGGCGTCTCGAAAAGGCGGCCGCGCTGTTGGGCGACCCGCGGTGGCGTCACCGCAAGATTGCGGCTGTTGCCGCCGAAGCGGGCTTCGCGGACCTTTCTTATTTCAACCGCGCCTTCCGCCGCCACTTCGGCGCCACGCCATCGGATATCCGCGAATCCGCCAACGGCGGCGCTAATGGCCGTGCCTGACGGATTTTCTGGTCGTTAATTTCAGCGATCATTACCGGCCGTTCATTTCAATATTCGTAGAGTGAAATGATCGTTTCACTTTAGTCCGTTGTTTGCTCGAGCATGAACGCTATCTGTCGCACACACGACAAAGCGTCATGAACCGAGGGGCCCGTTGCGCTGCCATTCTTCGCGCCATCGAAAGCCGAAGCAGCGATCCTAATCTGAGCGCGATCACGCTTGCCAAGCAGCTCGGCATCACGCCGCGCTATGTGCATCTGCTGCTCATGGAGACCGGCAAGAGCTTTACGCATCACGTTTTGGAACGGCGGCTCGAACGGGCGGCTGCGCTGCTGCGCGATCCGCGATGGCATTATCGCAAGATCGCTGAGATTGCCGCTGAGGCTGGCTTCACCGATCTGTCGTATTTCAACCGGGCCTTCCGACGGCGCTATAGCGCGACGCCGTCGGCCATGCGCGAAGAGAGTTAGCCGCCGGCCGCGCATCGACCGGCCGTGATCGGCGGCGGCAAATCGGGCTGTTCCGACCTGTTATTTCGCCTTTAGCCGTACGTCTTTCGTCGTATTGCGGCAAAATTTCGCAGGTTTCGGCACCCTATTTGCCGCCGATCCGCAGCGCAAAACCGGGCAAACTTGTAATCTGGACCGATGACGGTGAAAGTGACACCGAATGGCGGTCGCGCTGCGTGACCGCGGTTTCTGCAACAAAGCTTAAGACAACGGGAGGAAGACATGACGAGCAAGAACGGAACAATTGCCACGCCGCTTTCACGGCGTCACCTGCTGCGCACGGCCGCCGCGACCGGCGCCGGGCTCGGCGCCCTTTCGGTCGGCGGCTTCACTTTCGTGCCGGCCTTCGCTGAAGATCAGCCGCCGCTCGGCACCTGGCCGGCCGGCTCGCAAGGCTCGACGGTGACCATCGGCGCCACCGTGCCGCGTACCGGCGCCTACGCGGTGCAGGGCGAAGACGAGCTCAAGGGCATGCAGCTCGCTGTCGAGCACATCAACGAAGGTAACCCGCTGATCAAGAAGATCGCGCCCAAGGTGAGCAAGGGCGTGCTCGGCAAGCAGGTGAACCTCGTCGTCGCCGACTCCGGCGCCAAGCCGAACGATGCGGTGCAGGAGCAGCAAACCTTCATCAACGACAACAAGATCGTGGCGATGACCGGAGCGACCTCGTCGGCCGTCGCGGTGGCGCTCAACAAGTTCGCCGAGCGCGAGAAGATCCTTTATTTGGTGGCGATCTCCGGCTCCAACGACACCACTGGCAAGGACTGCGCACGATATTCGTTCCGCCAGTGTTTCTACGGCGAGACGGCGGCCAACGCGATCGGTCCGGTATTGGTCAAGACCTACGGCAAGAACAAGAAGGCGGCGTTCATGACGCCGGACTACACCTACGGCCACACCGTGACCAAGTCGGTGAACGATTATCTGAGCGCCAATGGCGGCTGGACCATGGTCACCAACCAGGTTTCGCCGCTCGGCACTCAGGACTTCAGCCAGTATCTGACCAACATCGCCAATTCCGGCGCCGAGTTTATCGTCAACGTCAACTGGGGCCGCGATGCGGTGCTGTCGATCCAGCAGGCCAAGCAGTTCGGCCTGACCCCGAAGATGAAGATGGTGGTGCCCTATCAGATCCCCTTCCTCGCCAAGGAAGTGGGGCCGGAGCTCACCGAAGGCGTCTATGCCGCCACCGACTTCTGGTGGACGCTGCAAGACAAATACCCGCTGGCCAAGATGTTCGTCGAAGCCTTCGACAAGAAATACGGCTACAAGCCGGAATGGGGCGCCAACAACGGCTACATGCAATTCGCCATCTGGGCGCGCATGGTCTCGGAGGCGGGCACGTTCTATCCGCCGGATGTCATCAAGACCTATGAGAAGGGCGAGACCTTCGACTCGACGGTCGGCCAGGTGCATTTCCGTCCCGAGGATCATCAGTTGGTCCGTCCGGTCATCATCGTCCGCGGCAAGGCGCCGAAGGACATGAAGAACAAGGAGGACTACTGGGAAGTGATGGAGGTCGTGCCCGGTGCGCCGCTGATGCAGAAGCCCGACGCGTTCGGCTGCAGCCTCGGCGATTACACCTGACGGTCCTGGCGTTGCCTGCCTCGCACGCATTGCGGGGCAGGCGCGGTCAACCTCTTGGCCGGGCGAAGGGGCGAAGCCTGTTCTTCGCCTCTTTCAGCTCGGCCATTTTGCCGGTTGCAAGACGGTGTCGAGGCCCGGCATAACATTGGATCGGGGACGGCCGGAGCGGCGAGTAGTCTGCCTGGGAAATCGCGGATGGCGGCGTGATCAACTGGCCCACTTTTATCTCACAATGCTTTAATGGGCTCGTCCTCGGCGCGCTTTTGGCGCTGATCTCATCCGGCCTGACGATCATCTATGGCACGCTCGGCGTGCTCAACCTCGCGCACGGCGCGATGTTCATGCTCGGCGGCTATGCCGGCTGGGTCGCTTACAGCTATACGGATTCCTTTATCGTCGCGATTATCGCCGGCTCGCTCTTTGTCATGCTGGTCGGTGTGGTGATGGAGCGCGTGGTCATCCGCCATTTCTACGCGCGTCCGCATGAAGACCAGCTGCTAGTCACCTTCGGTTTGGGCATCGTTTTTGTCGAAGCCGTGCGGTTTTTCTTCGGCAGTCTTTCTAAGGCGGTACCGCCGCCGCCTTCGCTGACCGGAATCACGCCGATCGGCTTCATGTTCTATCCGACCTATCGCCTCGCGCTCCTTGGCATAGTCGCGGTGGCGCTGCTCGCGCTCTACCTTGTGCTCTACCGCACCCGACTCGGCATGATCGTGCGCGCCGGCATCGAGGACTCGGTGATGGTCGATTCGCTCGGCATCGACGTCTACAAGGTCTTCATGCTGGTGTTCGGCATCGGCGCCATGGCGGCGGGCTTCGCCGGCATCATCAACGCGCCGGTTGTCTCGATCGCGCCGGATGTCGGCGAATCGATCCTGGTGCAGACATTCGTCGTCGTTGTCATCGGCGGCGTCGGCTCGTTCCCCGGCGCGGTGCTCGGTGGATTGATCGCCGGCGAGATCATCAGCATCACCTCGATGTTCAACCCGGGCTATGCCTATGTCATGCTGTTTGTGGCGATGACGCTGGTGCTGGTGCTGCGCCCTTACGGGCTCCTCGGCACCGCCGGCCGCGAGTGAGTGCGGTCATCGCATGACCAGGAAACGGCCTCTCCTCATCGAAGCGCTCACCGCGGCCGGGCTGATCGCGGCGCCTTTCGTTCTGCCTCATCTCGGTTTCGCGCCCACCACCGTAAACCGTATCCTGGTCTGGGGCCTGTTCGGCATCGGGTTCGATATCCTGTTCGGCTTTACCGGACTGTTGTCGTTCGGCCAGTCGGCGTTCTACGGCACCGGAGGCATGGTCGCCGCCTATCTGCTCACCGTATCGAATTTTCCCTACGTTATGGCGGCGGTGTTCATCGGCGCCGTCGCGGCAGCCGCCGTGGGTTACCTGGTCGGGCTGATCGCGCTGCGCCGCACCGGCATCTATTTCGCCATGATCACGGTGGCGATCGCGGAAGTGTTTCACTTCGTCGAATTCAATCCGCTCTCGGACTATACCGGCGGCGAGAACGGACTGCCCGGCGTCCCCACCCCGACGTATCATCTCGGATTCGCCAGCATCAACTTCGACAGCGACTCCAGGCTCTATGTCCTCTTGGCATTCTGGTATTTCGTCGGCCTGGTGATCGCACTGCGCATCGTCCGCTCGCCGGTCGGGGCGATTCTGCGCGCGATCCGCGATAATCCGCTGCGCGCCGCCGCCGTCGGTCATAACATCCATGGCTATAAGCTGACTGCCTTCGTCATTGCGGCGGCTTATGCGGGCTTTGCCGGCGGCTTGCTTGGCATCATGCAGGGTTTCATGCCGCCCGACGCCTTCCTGTTCGATACCTCGGGGCAGCTCGTGATGCAGACGGCGATCGGCGGCGCCGGCACGCTGTTCGGCCCACTGGTCGGAGCCACGGTCTGGCTCTATCTGAGCGATTTCCTGCAGACCACGATTCATCTTGGCGCCGCCTGGAAACTCGTGCTCGGCATCGTCTTTGTGTTGCTGGTCTGCTTCCTGCGCCATGGCTTGATCGGCGGCATCGCAGATCTTTATGCGCTGGCGACGCGGGAGCCCGCGACCCGCGACGCGAAACCGGCGACGCCGGTCGCGATGGCTGCGGACGAGCAAAAAGCCGCAAAATTCGCCTTGGCGAACGAGCCGGCGCCGGCGCCCATGCCCGCGCCGATGCCGCGACCGTGAAACCGACCGAACGTCCGGGCCGATCCTGCAGGCGACCGGTCTGACCAAGCGTTATGGCGGTCTCCTTGCCAATAGCGATATCGATTTTGCCGTGAAACAGGGCGAGCGGCGCGGCGTCATCGGCCCCAACGGCGCCGGCAAGAGCACGTTCTTCAAGATGCTGACCTGCGAGGTTCCGCCGACCTCCGGCAACATCGTGTTCGAAGGCCGCGATATCACCGGCATGAGCGTCACCGACGTGTGTCAGCTCGGACTGACCAAGAGCTACCAGGTCAATCAGCTTTTTAGCCGCCTGACCGTGCGCGAGAATCTGACGATCTCCGCGCTCGCTGCGCTGCGTGGCAAATTCCGCCTCGATATGTTCCGCGGCGTTTCGGGCATCCCGGGATTGGCCGATCAGGTCGAGCGCACGCTTGAACTCGTCAATCTGACGGCGCGCCCCGACACGCCGGTCGCCGAGCTCGCCTACGGCGAAAAACGGCGGCTCGAGGTCGGCCTTGCCCTTGCGAGCTCGCCGAGCCTGCTTTTGCTCGACGAGCCGCTCGCCGGCATGAGTCCGCTGGAACGCGTCGAGATGGTGCAACTCCTCAAATCGATCGGCCAAGGCCGCACCATGATCATCATCGATCATGACATGGATTTGCTGTTCGAATTGGTGGAGAGCGTCACAGTGTTGCAGGAGGGTCGCGTGCTGGTCGAAGGCACGCCGGTCGAGATCAAGGGCAGCAAGGCCGTTCAAGAAGCCTATCTTGGCGGAGTGCACGCGGCATGAGCCTGCTCGAGGTCAGCGGATTGAACAGTTATTACGGGGATTCGCATATCCTCTTCGATGTCGCGTTGCGTGTCGATCGCAACGAGGTGGTGGCGCTGCTCGGCCGCAACGGGGCGGGCAAGAGCACGACCTTGAAAAGCCTGATGGGCGTGGTGACGCCACGTGCGGGCTCGATCGTCTTCGACGGCACCGAAATTGCCGGCAAAAGGAGCCACACCATCGCCCGGGCCGGCATGCAGCTCGTCCACGAGGATCGCCGCATCTTCGGCAGTCTCAACGTCGAGGAAAATCTCATCCTTGCCGGGCTGACCGCGCAAAACCGCTGGACGCTCGATCGCGTCTACGCGATGTTCCCGCGGCTCAAGGAGCGGCGCGGCAGCCGCGGCACCGATCTTTCCGGCGGCGAGCAGCAGATGCTGGCGATCGCGCGTGCGCTCATCCGCGAGCCGAAAATCCTGCTGTTGGACGAGCCGTTCGAGGGCTTGGCGCCGATCATCGTGCGCGATCTGCTGGCCACCTGCCGGGCGCTCGCCGAAGCCGGGCAGACCATCCTGATCGTGGAGCAGAATATCTCCGCCGTCATGACGCTCGCCGACCGCATCTATGTCATGCACAACGGCCACATCGTCGACTCACTGTCGGCGCAAACCGTGCGGAACCAGCCGGAAACGCTGCATCGTCATCTCGGCGTCTAGTGCTTTGTCCCGATTCCAAGCTTCAGAGACTCGGCGTAGTCTGCGGCCAAGAGCGCGCGCATTTCACCTGGTGCGCCGGAGACAGGCGTGGCCTCGACGATCAATATTGCCGCCTATAGCGACGCGCTGGTCGTGCTCGGTACCGCCGGTATCGTGGTGCCGATCGTCAGCCGGCTCGGCTTTTCTCCGGTGCTCGGTTATCTCGGCGCCGGCGCGCTGCTCGGGCCGCTCGGCCTCGGCTCGCTGATCGGCTCGTTTCGGGCGCTGTACTGGTTCACCGTCGGCGACGCCAAGGACGTCGCCGGCATCGCCGAACTCGGCGTCGTCTTCCTGCTGTTTCTGATCGGGCTCGAACTGTCGCTGCAGCGGCTCCTCACTATGCGGCGGCTGGTGTTCGGGCTGGGCGGCCTGCAGGTGCTCATCACCACCGCGCTTCTGGCCGGCATCGCCGCCTATGCCGGCAGCAATCCTTCCGAGGCCATTATTCTCGGCTCAAGCCTGTCGCTGTCCTCGACCGCGATCGTGCTCGAGCTGTTGTCGAGCCAGGGCCGCCTGAAGACAACCGTCGGCCGCTCGAGCTTCGCTGTGCTGCTGTTACAAGACCTCGCGGTCATCCCGGTCCTGATGTTCGTTTCGCTGCTGGCGGCGGGGTCGGGCGGCTCAGTGCTCGCCAGCCTTGGCCGGGCCCTGGCGCAGGCCGCGATCGCGCTCGCCGTGATCATCCTGTTTGGCCGCGTCCTGCTGCAACCCCTGTTTCAGATGGTGGCGGCGACGCGGTCGCGCGACCTGTTCATCGCCACGGCCTTGTTCGTGATCATCGCCGCCGGCGTGGTTGCCAGCCAGGCCGGACTGTCGATGGCGCTCGGCGCCTTCGTCGCCGGCCTTTTGCTGGCCGAGACCGAATACCGCAAGGCGATCGAAGCCACCATCGCGCCGTTCAAGGGGCTGCTGCTCGGCATTTTCTTCTTCACCGTCGGCATGGACATCGACGTTCGCGAACTGCTGCGCGATCCGCTGCTGCTGGCCGCCGGCGTCGCCGCGCTGATCGCCATCAAATCGCTGGTCATCGTCGGCCTGGCCAAGCTGTTCCGGCTGTCGTGGCCGGTCGCCGTGGAAATGGGCCTTCTGCTGGGTGCGGGCGGCGAATTCGCCTTCGTCGGCATCGGCATGGCGCGTGATTTCAATCTGGTCGACCCGCGGCATGCGAGTTCCGCATTGATCGTGACGTCGGTGACGATGGCGCTGACGCCGTCGTTGTCGTATGCGGGGCGCCGCGTCGCCGCGCGGCTGCGGCCGGCCGGCGCGGTGCCGTCGGAACTGACCGCGCGGCCCAGTGCCGGCGGCAAGCACGCCATTGTCGTCGGCTATGGGCGCGTCGGCAAAGTGGTGTGTGCGCTCCTCAAAGAGCACGGCATTCCTTACATCGCCGCCGACTTGAACCCCGCCACCGTGACCCACGACCGCCGTGAGGGGCAGGAGGTCTATTACGGCGACGCCGCGGACGACAAATTTCTCGAAGCCTGCGGACTGGCCGACGCCGCCGGCGTCATTATCACCATCCACGACCACAATCTGATCGACGACATCGTCGCGCATGTGCGCGGCATGCGGTCCGACATCTTGATCGTGTCGCGCGCCCGCGACGCCGATCATGCGCGCCATCTTTATCGGCTCGGCGCCACCGACGCGGTGCCGGAAACGGTCGAAGCGAGCCTGCAGCTCTCGGAAGCTGCGCTGGTGGGCTTAGGCGTTCCCATGGGGCCGGCGATCGCCTCGATCCACGAAAAGCGCGATACGATGCGTCATGCCTTGCAGGACGCCGCCCGCGCCGCCGGGTTGGAGAAAATCCATGCGGTGCGGCGGAAAACGTCGCTGCTGCGTCGCCGGAATTAGAGCATCATCCCAAAAAGTGGAAGCCGGTTTTCGGAAAAGATCATGCTCCAATGGTCTAGAGCTTCGCCAAATAGGGCTCGAGCGCGGCGAGGCTTTGCAGATTGTGCGCCGGCGCGAACAGGTCGACATAGGGCATGGCTGCCTGCATGCCGCGCGCCTGCGGCGAGTAATCGCGCCAGCCGATCAGGGGATTGAGCCAGATGATTTTCTTGCTGCGGCGGTGCAGCCGGCGCATCTCCTCGGCCAATTGCCCGGGTTCGCCGGTGTCGTAGCCGTCGGAGACGATCATCACCGCGGTGCGCGAATTGATGACACGCCGCGCGTGCCAGCGATTGAACGCGGCAAGGCTCTCGCCGATCCGGGTGCCGCCGCCGATGCCTTGCGCCATCAGCGACAGTTTCTCGACCGCGCGGGTGGCGTCGCGGTCGCGCAGCGATGGCGACACATGGGCGAGCCGGGTGTGGAACACGAAAGCCTCGGCCTCGCGGAAGGCATCGACGACGCCGTGCAGGAAGCGGACGAAAAACGCGGTGTAAAGGCTCATTGAGCCTGAGGCGTCGAGCAGGACGACGAGCCGCAGCGGCTTGATCTTGCGCCGCCGCCAGGCGAGATCGACAAGTGTGCCGCCGTGCGAGACGTTGCGATGAATGGTCCGGCGCAGGTCGAGCCGTCGGCCGCGGCGGCGGATTTGGTCGCGGCGCACGAGGCGCGCGCGCATGACGCGCGCGAGCCGCGCCGCGAGCGCATGCGTCGCCGCGACGTCTTCGGGATCGACAATGTGACGGAGATCGGTGCTGGTCAGCGCTTGAACGCGCGATGCGCCTTCGCGACGGCCGCGGCCGTCCGCCGGCGTTTCGCTCTCGTCGTTACGCCGCTGTACATGATCGGGAAGACCGAGCGCTTGCTGCGGCACATGCGATTCAGCGAGCCGCCGCGCCGGGGCATGACCGGCCGGTGGCGCCCCGGATAGCACCTGCCGCTGCCGCATATGGCGGCCTTGCCAAAAAGCATCGAAAATCTCGTCGAAACGCCGCCAATCGGAATGCGTCGCGCAAAACAGCGCGCGCAAGGCCGGTTTGAACGAGGTGGCCTTAAGCGCCGCGGGCGAGGTCAGCACGGACAAGGCATCGCGGGTTTCGGCAAGTCCGACGTGAAAGCCGTTGTCGCGCAGCGTGCGCGCGAAGCCGGCGAGGCGCCGGGCACCCGGCAGTTCGGCCCTCGTCTTCACTCACGCCACCTTGCCGAGGAGCCGTTCGCTCACTTCGCGCGTCAGCCGCGCGCGATCTTCGTGGGTCTTGAGCAAACAAATCATGGTCTCGTAGACCGCCTCCGGCTCCTGCCGCAGGTCGTGCACGTCGACGCCGGCAAGCGTGGCGGCCCAGTCGAGCGTCTCGGCGACGCCCGGTACTTTCCGCAAATCCTCCTTGCGCACCGCGGCGACCATGCGTGCGATCTGCAACGCCAGCGCGGTTTCGATGCCGGGCGTGCGGGTGAGAATGATCTTCGCCTCGCGGTCGACTTCCGGGAAGTCGATATAGTGATAGAGGCAGCGCCGGCGCAGCGCGTCCGACAATTCGCGCGTGCCGTTGGAGGTGAGCACGACACGCGGGATCGAGACAGCCTTGATGGTGCCGAGTTCGGGAATGCTGACCTGAAAATCGGAAAGCAGTTCGAGCAGGAATGCCTCGAACTCCTCGTCGGCGCGGTCGACCTCGTCGATCAGCAGCACCGGCGGCGCGACGCGGCGGATGGCGGCCAAGAGCGGCCGTTCCAGCAGATATTTCTCCGAAAAAATATGCTCCTCGATCGTGTCGGCGTCCTCACCGATGCCCTCGCGGGTCTTGATGGCAAGCAGCTGGCGCTGATAGTTCCATTCGTACAGCGCGGCGTGCTGATCGAGGCCCTCATAGCATTGCAGCCGGATCAGTTCGGCGCCGTGCACCGCGGCAAGCGCCTTGCCGACCTCGGTCTTGCCGACGCCGGCCTCGCCTTCCAACAGCAGCGGCCGCTTGAGGAAATCCATCAGCCACAGCGCGGTAGCGATATCGCGGTCGGCGATATAGCCGACGGCGGCAAGCTTGTCCGAGATTTCTTCACGCCTGGGGGTCATAGCACATCATTCCGACCGCCATAGGGGCGGGTTTCAAACCCGCCCCTACGCTCGTTCGGCTGGTAATGACAAACCCTCACCCATGCAGCCCGAGCTTTTCCGCGGCGGTCCAGATGCGCCAATGATCGTGCGGCATCTGGATATGGGTCGAGCCGAGGAAGGCAAACGCGTCGTTGACCGCGTTGGAGAAGCACGGCACGCCGCCGACATTGGGGCTCTCGCCGACGCCCTTGGCGCCGATCGGATGATGCGGCGACGGCGTCGTCGTCCAGTCGGTTTCCCAATGCGGGGTCTCGACCGCGGTGGGCACGAAATAATCCAGAAACGATGCCGTGGTGACGTTGCCGTCGTCGTCGTAATGGATTTCCTGGCCCATGGCGATGCCGAAGGCTTCGGTCAGGCCGCCGTGAATCTGGCCCTCAATAATCATCGGATTGATCCGCGTGCCGCAATCGTCGAGCGCATAGAAGCGGCGCACTTTGACTGCGCCGGTGTCGACGTCGATATCGACGACGCAGATGTAAGCGCCGAACGGGAAGGTGAAGTTCGGCGGGTCGTAATAATCGACCGCTTCCAGGCCGGGCTCCATGCCCTGCGGCACTTCGTGATAAGCCGCCCAGGCGAGCTCGGTCATGGTCTTGAAGCGCTCGGGATTGCCCTTGACGCGGAACCGATCGACGTCCCATTCCAGATCGTCGTCGTGCACTTCGAGCATATAGGCGGCGATCATCTGCGCCTTGGCCTTGATCTTGCGGCAGGCCATGGCGCATGCGGCGCCGGACACCGGCGTTGAGCGCGAGCCATAGGTGCCGAGCCCATACGGCGCCGTGTCGGTATTGCCTTCCTCCACGGTGATCGAGTCAGCGGCAAGGCCGAGCTCGGTGGCGATGATCTGCGCGTAGGTCGTCTCGTGGCCTTGGCCCTGCGATTTGGTGCCGAGCCGGCAAATGCCGGAGCCGGTCGGATGGATGCGGATTTCGGCCGAGTCGAACATGGCGATGCCGAGAATGTCGCAGTTGCGTGACGGGCCGGCGCCGACGATCTCGGTGAAGTGGATGACGCCGATGCCCATCAGCTCGCGCGTCTCGCCGCGCTTGAACGCCTCGCGTTTTTGCTTTTGCTCCTCGCGCAGCTTCTTGTAGTTGACCGCCTCCAGCGCCTTGGTCAGCGCGGTTTGATAGTCGCCGGAATCGTATTGCCAGCCGAACGCGCTGGTGTACGGGAATTGCTCGCGGCGGATCAGGTTCTTCATGCGAAAGTCGGCCGGATCCATGCCGAGCTTTTGCGCCATGATGTCCATCGCGCGCTCGATGGCATAGGCGGCCTCGGTGACACGGAACGAGCAGCGATAGGCGACGCCGCCCGGCGCCTTGTTGGTATAGACGCCGTCGACCAGACAATGCGCGGCCGGAATATCGTACGAGCCGGAGATGATGGAGAACAGGCCGGCCGGCCATTTGGTGGCGTTGGCGCAAGCATCGAACGCGCCGTGGTCGGCGATGGTGTAGCAGCGAAGTCCCAAGAGCTTGCCGTCCTTGGTGCAGGCGAGCTCCATATCCATGTGGAAGTCGCGCGCAAAGGCGGTGGTGGAGAGGTTATCGATGCGGCTCTCGGTCCATTTCACCGGCACTCCGGTCACGATCGAGGCCACGATCGAGCAGATATAGCCCGGATAGGCGCCGACCTTGTTGCCGAAGCCGCCGCCGATATCGGGTGAGATCACATGAATCTTGTGCTCGGGGATTTTCGAGATCAGCGAGCCGACGGTGCGGATGACATGCGGCGCCTGAAACGTGCCGTAGAGCGTCAGCTCACCTTTGATCTTATCGAACGAGGCGACGCATTGGCAGGTCTCAAGCGGGCAAGGATGCACGCGCGGATAGGAGATCATCTCCCGCATCGTCACGTCGGCCTTGGCGAAGGCTTCGTCGGCCGCGGCCTTGTCGCCGGCCTGCCAGGAGAAGATGTGATTATAGTGCTTACGCTTGCCGTGGGCGCCTTCGGTCTTACCCTTTTGGTCCTCGCGGATCACTGGCGCGTCCGGGGCCATCGCCTTGAGCGGGTCGACATTGACCGGAAGCTGCTCGTACTCGACCTCGACCAGATCGGCGGCGTCGGCCGCGGCCTCGCGGCTGTCCGCGATCACGAAAGCGACTTCCTGATTTTGGAACAGCACGTAGCCGTCGGCGAGCACCATCTGCACGTCGCCGGCCAGCGTCGGCATCCAGGCGAGGTTGACGGTTTTTAGCGTTTCCGCGGTGAGCACAGCGACGACGCCAGGCACCGCCGCCGCTTTTGCCGTATCGATCTTGTTGACGCGGGCGTGGCCGTAAGGCGAGCGGTTGAATTCGCCGTAGAGCATGTTGGGCAATTTGATATCGTCGACGTAATTGCCCTTGCCTTGCGTGAAACGGATGTCCTCGACGCGCTTACGCTTGCAGCCCATGCCTTCGAGCTTTTCGGCGCGTTCGGCGGAGGTGGGGGTCATGTCGTTCATTCTGCGGCCTCCTGGAACGGCACGCCGTTGAGCTTGGCGGCGGCATATTGAATGGCTTTGACGATGTTCTGATAGCCGGTGCAGCGGCACAGATTGCCGGAAATGCCGTAGCGGATTTCTTCCTCGGTCGGACTCTTGTTCTCCTGCAAGAGGCGATAGGCCCGCGTGATCATGCCCGGCGTGCAAAAGCCGCATTGCAGCCCATGCATCTGGCGGAAGCCTTCCTGTAGCGCGTGCAGCGTGCCGTCGGGATTGGCGATGCCCTCGATGGTGATGATGTCGGCGCCGTCGGCCTGCACCGCGAACACGGTGCACGACTTCACCGACTTGCCGTCGAGATCGACCGTGCAGGCGCCGCAATGGCTGGTATCGCAGCCGATATGCGGGCCGGTGATGCTAAGCTGATCGCGCAGGAGATAGATCAAGAGCGTGCGCGGCTCGACCAAGGCTTCGACGGTCTTGCCGTTGATCTTCATCGTGACTTGGGTTTTGGCCATGGTGCTCTCCTCAGCCCTTCGCCAGCGATTTGGCGCGCGCCAACGCGCGGGTGAGCATCACGCCGGCCATCTTGGTGCGGTAGGCCGCGGGCCCGCGCGCGTCCTCGGCGGGTGCGGTGATCGCTTCGGCCGCCGCCACCGCGCGCTTGATGGTCGCGGCATCGAGCGCCGAGCCGACCAGGATTTTCGCAGCGTCCTCCGCCAACAGCGGCGTCGGGGCGACATTGGTGAGCCCGATCGAGCAGGTCTCGACCTTGCCGCCTGTCATGGTCAGCACCACGGCCGCCGCGGCGGTGGCGAAGTCGCCGATCTTGCGCTTGAGCTTTTCATAGGCGTAACCGTGGCCGGCGGCCGGCGCTGGAATGCGCACTGCGGTGAGCACGTCGCCCGCCCCCAGCGCGGTGACATAAGTGCCTTGATAGAACTGTCGCGCCGCGACGCGGCGCTCGCCGTTCTTGCCGGCGATGTGGAAGGTCGCGTTCAGGCACATCATCACCGCCGGCATGTCGTTGGCCGGATCGCCGCCGGCGACATTGCCGCCGAGCGTGCCGAGATAGCGCACCTGCGGATCGGCGATTTGCAGGGACACTTCGCGCAGCAACGGAATTTTCGCCGCCAGCAGATCCGAGCCGATGAGATCGTGCTGCGTCGTCATGGCACCGATGACGATGTCGTTGCCGTCGGCGCGCGCGCCTTTGAGTTCGACAATGCCGGCGAGATCGATCAGATTCGCCGGCGTGGCGAGCCGCAGCTTCATCAACGGAATGAGACTGTGTCCGCCGGCGAGCGCGCGGCCGTCGTCGCCGAGCTTGGCGAGCAGGCCGACGGCTTCTTGGACGGATTTCGGGCGATGATAATTAAAGGAACCAGGAATCACGGGCACCCTCCCTCGCGCATGCCGGCGATCCGGGTCGTCACCGCGGTCGATCCTGACTGCGCTTCGATTTTATTATACAGAAGTTGCAAGCGGCGGATATGGCTTTTCGACCACCATCGGACGAACCCGCCGGGACGCGGGAGTATGGCGTCTGTGTGACGGTCAGCCGGCGATGCCGGGCCGTAGCGCCGGGGAGGCGGTCTTGGTCGGCGTCGCAACTCTCGGGGCCGCGATCTTCGCAGTCGGCGGTTGCTTAAGCGTTTCCTTGAGCGTTTGTTTGGGCATTTCTTTTGGCGTTTCGGGTCGCGCCATGATCGGGCCGGCACCGGCGGGACGGCACGTCTCGTCATGCGCGGTTTCCAGCACGTAGCGCAGCGCCTCGGCCTGGACCTGCGGCGATTTGTCGATCGTGAGATGATCGATGCCGGGATCGCCGGAGAAATCCACATTGTCGAGCACGCCGTGGAAGCCGACGCCGGGCCGCATATAGGCGTAGCGCCGCTGCGTCAGGTTGATGACGCAGGCGACGTTCCGCGGCGCGAACGAGGAGCCGGTGCCGTCGACCGGAACGACCAGCGCCACCGGTACGCCCTGCGTGTTGAGCTCCTGCGCCATGCCCATGACCGCGTCGGCGCCGAGCGAATGGCCGACCAGCATATACGGCCCGTGATCGCCGGCGCGGTACATCTGGACGATGCGGCCGACGATGAAGTCGGCGAAGGTGTGGTTGTAGACGCTGGCGTCGATGCCATGGCTCTGGATTTGCGTAGCGAGCTGATCCATGCCGAGCGAGAAAATATTCAACAGCCCGCGCATAAGGTAGACATGCGGCCGCGATACCGCCCGATGGATTGCGGCTTGATGCGCCATCGTCCGATGCGGTGGGGACCGCGTTGCGCTGTGCGCGCCGGCAGGCAACAGCAGCAGCGCGGCGAGGATCGCTACGCCGGCGCCAGGACGCCGCGGCAATGCTGATTTTGCCAGGAAATTGCGAGCGCCCGACATCGCGTGACTCCAGCCTACGCCACACCCACTATGGCGGCGACTATGGCGAAACAGGGTAAAAATTTCCTTGTGGTCAGCGGCTATTCGCCGCCCTGCGATTGGCGAGCTCGAGCACGATCGGCCGCGTCGCCGCCCGCAGCGGGGTGCGCCGCACGCCGGTCAGCGTATGCAGGAAGTCGGCGAACCAGTTCTGCACCGACGCCGCTTTGAGCTTGCGCACCATCGACTGCCAGCGCTCGCGCCGTTCCTCCAGGCTCATCGACAGCGCCGCTGCAATTTGCCGCGCCATGCCGTCGATGTCGTGCGGATTGATGAGCAGCGCCGCGTCGAGTTCCTTGGCCGCGCCCGCGAACGAGGACAGCACCAGCACGCCCGGATCGAACGGATTTTGCGCCGCGACATATTCCTTGGCGACGAGGTTCATGCCGTCATGCAGCGGCGTCACCAGGCCGACGCGCGCCAGGCGATAGAAGCCCGCCAGGGTGAGCTGCGAAAAGCCCTTGTTGAGATACCGGATCGGCATCCAGTCCACCTCGCCGTGCCGGCCGTTGACCTCGCCGACCAGCGCCGCCAGCTCGGCCTTGAGCTCGCGATAAGCCTTGATATTGCCGCGCGACGGCACCGCCACCTGCAGCAGCGTAACTTCGCGTTTCAAGCTCGGCTCGATCTCCAGCATGCGGTCGAAGGCGCGCACGCGATTGGCGAGACCTTTGGAATAATCCAACCGGTCGACGCCGAGCACCAGCTTGGCGCCGTTGAGGCTGTCGCGCAGCCGCGTCACTTCGAGGCGGCCGACCGCCTTGTTGGCGCGCGCCGAGAAATCGTCGACGTCGATGCCGATCGGGAAGGTGGCGAGCTGGGTCAGGCCCCAATCCGATGCCACCGTGCCGTCGACCACGTTGAGCCCAAGCTCGACCTGCAGATAGTCCTCGAAATTCTGCCGGTCCTCGACGGTCTGGAAGCCGATCAGATCGTAGGCCAGCATGGCCTCCGTAAGTTCGGCATGTTGCGGCACTGCCGCCATGGTGCGGCGATCCGCCCACGGCGTGTGCAGAAAGAAGCCGAGCGGGCGCTCGATACCGAGCCGGCGCATCTCCGCGCCGAGGCTCAGGAAGTGATAATCCTGGATCCAGAACGCTGCATCGGGCGTGTTAAAGCGAACCAGCGCCCGCGCCATGAAGGCGTTGATCTCGCGATATGACGCGTAATCGTCGGCGGTGACGTGAATGAGATCGGGCCGCGAATGCAGCGCCGGCCACAGCGCCGAATTGGCGAAGCCCTCGTAATAGCCGCGGTAATGTTTCGCTGGCATGTCGACGGTGGCGAGCGCGCCGGTGCCGAGCGGCTCGATGCGCGCGAACGAGTCGCGCGTCGCCTCGCTCGCTTGTCCGCTGGAGCCGACCCAGATTGCGCCGGAATCCCGCACCATCGGCAACAACGCCGCCGCGAGACCTCCCGCCAAAGGCTCATCAGGTTTTGCCCGCGCCACGCGGTTGGAAACGACGACGACGGTCACGAAACCACCTCCAGGCCAGTACTTCTTTAACTTGTATATAAGCGCTTGGTTCCACGTTTGTGATGCGCTGCAGCGAAGCCGCTTGAAAATAAGGCAATTTCTCTACACGTGCTTTAAGGTATTGCCGCGCCTTTGAGGCAAGACGCGGTTTTGTGGCTTAACTTGCGCTAAGCCCGCTCACGTCTCGGCATAAGCGACAGTCGAGAGCAGGCTCACTTCGGCGCGCCGCGAGTCGAGTCTTGTGTGCTGCACAACGATCGGCACATTCGATTCGAACACCGACGAATAGGCGGTGTCGCGCGGGATCGGCTCAGGCTCTCGGAGATCGTTGAAGCGCAGATGCAGCGTGCGCCGCGGCGGTACTGTCACGACATAGGGGCCCACCGGCTCGCGATCCTCGAAGAAAATGGTGATGCGCACCTGCGCCGCTTCGTCGCCGGCGTTGAGGATGCAGGCGGTCTCGTGCGACATCAGCGCCGGATCGGCGAATGAGCCTTGCGAAGGAATCCACCCTTCGGGGATGGCCCACCGTTTGTGGCCGAGAGAATCCATGAGCGCGCTTGCGTTCAATGCGTTGAGGATGGAATAACTTAACGGCGCATGTAACCGGCCGGTTCCATAATGGAACTATATTCTTCTGTCTCGGTTTTCATTGGTGGCGCAGGGGCGTGCGCCGCTTAGTTATTGCGCAACACATCATCGCGGACCCTCAACAATGCGCGCCATGACCGTTGCGCCCGGTGTCGCCAATTCGGCCAAGGTCGAAGACATCCCCGAGCCGCCTCAATCGGACGGTGCGGTGCTGGTGCGCGCGCTGGCGCTCGGCGTGTGCGGCACCGACCGCGAGATCGTTTCCGGCGCCTATGGCTGGGCGCCCCCCGGGCACAAGCGTCTGGTCATCGGCCACGAATCCCTGGGCAAAGTGCAGGAAGCGCCCGCCGACAGCGGCTTCAAATCCGGCGATCTCGTCGTCGGCATCGTGCGCCGGCCCGATCCGGTGCCGTGTCCCTATTGCGCCGTCGGCGAATGGGACATGTGCCAGAATGGCCGCTACACCGAGCGCGGCATCAAGGAGCGCAATGGCTACGGCTCGGATCTTTTCCGCGTCGAGCCGGGCTTTCTGATCAAGCTCGATCCGGCGCTCGGCGTCCACGGCGTCCTGGTCGAGCCGACCAGCGTCGTCGCCAAGGCCTGGGATCAAACCGAACGCATCGGCGCGCGTGCGCGCGGCTTCGCGCCGAAGCGGCTTCTGGTTACCGGAGCCGGACCGATCGGTCTCCTCGCGGCAATGATCGGCGCGCAGCGCGGGCTCGACGTGCACGTGCTCGACCATAACGACCGTGGCCGCAAGCGCGAGCTGGTCCGCGAGCTCGGCGGCACTTTTCATGTCGGTAGTGTTACCGACCTTGACGCGCTCAAGCCGGATATCTTGATGGAATGCACCGGTGCGCCGAGTGTCATCGGCGGCGCTTTTGGCCTCACCGCAGCTGCAGGGATCGTCTGCCTGCTCGGTGTATCGGCGCCCGGCCACGATCTCGACCTCGACATCGGCAAGGTCAATCGCACCATGGTGCTCGACAACGATACCGTGTTCGGCAGTGTCAACGCCAATCGCAAGCATTATCAGGACGCCGTCGACGCCCTGCAGCGCGCCGACAAGCACTGGCTCGCCAAGCTGATCACGCGGCGGGTGCCGGTCGAGCAGTGGACGCAAGCGATTGCGCATCAGCCCGACGACATCAAAGTCGTGGTCGATTTCTCGTAACAGGCCGATACCCACACCCGCCATGGCATCCCCCATCGAAGACTATGCGTTGATCGGCGACCGCGAGAGCGCCGCGCTGGTTTCGCGCGACGGCTCGATCGATTGGCTGTGCTGGCCGCGCTTCGATTCGGAAGCCTGCTTTGCCGCGCTGCTTGGCGCGCCGGAGAACGGTCGTTGGCTGATCGCGCCGCATGAAGCGGCCAAGATCACGCGCCGCTATCGACCGAACACGCTGGTTCTCGAAACCCATTTTGAGACCGCAGAGGGCGCGGCGACCTTGGTCGATTTCATGCCGGTGCACGCCGGCAATTCGACCATCGTGCGCATCGTCATCGGCAAGCGCGGCAAGCTCGCCATGCGCACCGAGCTTATTCTGCGCTTCGGCTATGGCGGCATCGTACCGTGGGTGACGCGTACCGACAGCGGATCGCTCCGCGCCATCGCCGGCCCGGACATGGTGCTCTTGCACAGCCCGGTTCATGTCTATGGCAAGGACCTGACTACGGTCGGGGAGTTCAGTGTCGCCCACGGCGAGACTATTCCGTTCCTGTTGACCTATTCGCCGTCGCACCTGCCGCCGCCGCCAGCCGTCGATCCGACCGAGGCGCTGGCCGAAACCGAAACCTATTGGCGCGAATGGTCGGCCAAATGCCGGCCGGCCGGGCATTGGACCGAAGCGGTCAAGCGCTCGGTGATGACGCTCAAGGCACTCACTTACGCGCCGACCGGCGGCATCGTCGCCGCGCCGACCACATCGCTGCCGGAGCGCATCGGCGGCCAGCGCAATTGGGACTATCGCTATTGCTGGCTGCGCGACGCCACCCTGACGCTGCTCGGCGCCATGCATGCCGGCTATTACGAAGAGGCGCGGGCCTGGCGCGAATGGCTGTTGCGCGCGATCGCCGGGACCCCCGATCAGCTGCAGATCATGTACGGCATCGGCGGCGAGCGCCGGCTCGACGAATGGGAGGCCGATTGGCTGCCCGGCTACGAGAAATCCACGCCGGTGCGCATCGGTAACGCCGCGCACAAGCAACTGCAGCTCGATGTGTTTGGCGAAATCATGGACACCTATCATCAGGCGCGGCGCGGCGGACTCACCTCCGACGAATCCGGATGGGCGATCCAGATCGAGTTTCTCAAGCATCTCAAGAATATCTGGCGCCAGCCCGACCAGGGCATTTGGGAAATGCGCGGGCCGCCGCAGCAGTTTACCTATTCCAAGGTGATGGCCTGGGTGGCGTTCGATCGCGCCATCAAGAGCGCGGAAGCCTTCGGGCTGGAAGGACCGCTCGACGACTGGCGCAAGCTGCGCGATGAGATTTACAGCGAGGTCTGCGCGCGCGGTTTCGACCAGAAGCTCGGCAGCTTCGTGCAGGCCTACGATTCCGATCAGCTTGACGCCAGTCTGCTGCTCATTCCCTGCGTCGGCTTTCTGCCGGCGACGGATCCGCGCGTGGCGGGCACCATCGCGGCGATCGAACGGCGGCTCGTTCGCGGCGGCTTCGTCATGCGCTACTCGACCGAGGAGGTCGAAGACGCGCTGCCGCCCGGAGAGGGCGCGTTTCTCGCCTGCAGTTTCTGGCTGGTCGACGCCTACATCCTCCAAGAACGCCTCGACGACGCCGAGCGGCTGTTTCGCCGACTGGTGGCGCTGCGTAACGACGTCGGCTTGTTGAGCGAACAATACGATCCGGCGCAGAAACGCCTGGTCGGCAATTTCCCGCAGGCGTTCTCGCATCTGGCGCTGATCAACAGCGCCTATAATCTGACCCGCACGCGCAAGCCGGTGCATCAGCGCGCCCACGACGAGCACGCGGCGCCGGAACCGGCGGCGGCGCCGGCAGAGTGAAGTGCGTTCCCCTCAGCTCAACAGCTCCAGCCGTCCGGTTCGCAATTCGTAAATTCCGCCGACGACGCGGATCTTCTTGTCGTCGACGGAGGACTTCAGGATCGGCCCGGCCGATTTCAGCTTGTCGACATTGAGAGCGACGTTGCTGCGGATGGCGTTGGTCAACAGATCGCCCGGCTTGTTTTGCACGGCCTCGACCGCCGGCCGGAGCGCGTCGACCAGCGACGGCAGGTGACCGGGCAGCGTGGTGCCGTCCTTGATCGATTTGATGGTGGCGTCGACCGCGCCGCAGGCCTCGTGGCCCAGCACCAGGATCAGCGGCGTGTTGAGCACGGCCACGGCATATTCCAGGCTGGCGACCATCTCATCGCTGGCGAAATTACCGGCGACGCGGCAGACGAACAGGTCGCCGCGCGCGGTGTCGAAGCAATATTCCGGCGCAATGCGGGAATCGGCGCAGGAAAGAACCGCGGCGAACGGATTTTGTCCCTTGCTGAGCGCTTCGCGCTCGTGGCGGAAATCGTGCCGCCTGGTCTCGCCTTTGACGTAGCGCTCATTGCCTTCCCTCAGCCGATGCAGCGCGGCATCGGGCGAGATGACGTTTTCCGGCTTTGGCGGCGTCTTGGGCGGAGCGGCAAAGGCCCGCGGCGCCATCGCAAGACCTGCGGCGGCGCCGGCGGCGAGTTTAAAGATGCTCCGCCGCGGAACGCGCAAATGCTGGGCGGCGATGTTGGCGCAAAGTTCACACATTTTCACCTCCTGAGATTGAGCCTGTTGCCGAGAGGCGTGAACCAGGTTTTGCTTCAATGCGTCAAATGGATTGCTCCAGGCTAGGAATTATCGCATGCGTTGTAAATCGGCATTGGCCGCCATGGTGACCGTAATCTTGCTCGCCGCATCCGCGGCCAAAGCGGACGGCTGGCTGACCTATCAAAACGACCGTTACGGCACGACCATCGACTATCCGGACCTTTTCAAGATGCAGCCGCCCCCGGGCAGCGACGATGGCCGTGCATTCAAGAGCGCGGACGGCGCGGATTTCACAGTGTCCGCTTCCTATTTTGCGCTCGATCTTACGGTCGCAGAATACCGTGACTACATCGTCAAGAATCTCGATCCCGGCTCCACGGTCACTTACGAGACACGCGGCAAAAACTGGTTCGTCATTTCAGGAACCAAGGCCGGCAACATATTTTATGAAAAGCATTCACTGTCGCACGGCATGAATGAGGACTTCGTGATGTCCTATCCGGCGTCGCACAAAGAGACCTACGATCCGATCGTGGCGCGCATGGCGAAATCGCTGCGGTCGGGGAAGGGCTTTCAGTCGCCATAATCCGCGCGCTCAGCCGCGCCAGTAGCGGTCTTCCCAGCTGCGCGCGCTTGTTACGTCGAGAAAAGCAGAACCGGCCACGTTCATCGCGAACCAAGGTAGCGGAAGGTCGTTTGCTCCCACCAGTTGCCGTGTATTGCGTCGAGAATTGCAACGTCGAGTATCTTTCTGAGCGGACTATTGCTCGCGACGGCGAATGCGTATTCTTGAGGCTCAAATGTCGCATCGACCAACACTATCGACGATGAAAAGCCTTGCTGGATACCCCAGGCCAGCAGCGGTTTATCATATACAAATGCGTCGAGTTTGTGCGCACGCAGCGCCTGGAGGCCGTCCTGCAAGGTGCCGAATTTGCGGTAGGTTATTCGCATAGCGGAAAGCGTGTCCTCGGTGGAGGTTCCAGCCAAAACACCCACGCGAACCACCGAAAGATCGCTGACGCCGTGGACCGCCCCTTGGAGATGCTTGATCGTCAGCACCGAAGTGATGCTCGCGGTAAACACAGCAATTATGACGATCGAAGCGACCATCCATACGATAGCCACGATACGTCCGAGATGAGTTCGCGGACCGAAATTCCCAGTGCTGCGTTGCGTCATGGCGACCGTTGACCACCAGACGCCCGAGCTCAGTCCTCTGGCGACACCACCGCCGAAGTCTTCATTGTGCCGGCGCTCGAATAGCCAGACCAGAAATCCGGCGGCCAAAGCAAATCCAATCAGCGCGACGATCGCTTGGGCAAATCCAAACGATGTCATAGTGTGGATAAGCGGTAGCCAGCTTGCCTCCCCTCCAGCCGGGACCGCGATACCAAGTCCCGTTGCGTAAAAGGGCTGCGTGAAATCAAGAATGCGCTCGCGCCCCGCCGTCACGGTCAAAGCGGCCACGGCGACATCGAATTTTCCCGCTGCAACGCCGTCAATCAAACTTTGCACGTCCGGCGCCTCAACAAATCGGTAATGTAAGTGCAGCTGATCTGCGACGCGACGCCAGAGATCGACACTGATGCCCTGCCAAGTGCCGTCGGAAGCTTTCATCGCAAATGGTGGAGCTTCCTTCGTTCCGATCACCAATTCTCGTTGCGAGGAAACATCGGGATTGTCCTGAGCCTGCGCGCGGCACGCTCCAGCGAAAATCAGCAGAGCGCCGGCCAACGCAATGATGCTAAACTTCATCGACGACCCCATCAACAAACACCGCCGGGGTGGACTGCGCAGCCGACGCGATGCTGATGGTCCATTTAAGACCTGCAGTGGCCTCGCTGCCAAGGGCGGCCTGATTACTGAACCCCGGCTTTGGTAATGAGTGGCGGTGATTGGGCTTGTGGCGGAGGCGCACCACTCGGTGAGAACGCCAGCGTGACCCAGGCGCTATAGCCGGCCGGACGGTCATGCCCGTCAAACTCGCCGTAAGCCTTCAGACCGAGAAACATCTGCGTGGGCCCCATCGGAAAAATAAATCCAAACTGCGGTCCGACGCCTCCGACTCGGGATTCAACAGCGCCGAGGAATGGAGCCGATCCGCTATCGGCCGTGAGCTGGTCATAGAAATAACCGACCGCTCCCACGAAGAACTGTTTTGAGAGAAATTGCGAGGCACCCCAATCGAGGTGCCAGTCGATGCCATTTTGATAATTGGTGCTGGGGTTGGTGAGATTGTAAGTCAGACCGGTGACGAACGATAATTCATGGCCTTTCGTCGGATCGAAATACGTATAGCCTACACCACCATCAGCAGCACCATGACCGATTCCCAAATTGGCCAGTTGGGTTGGACTGTAATCGCCGACCGGAATGTCACCGGCGCCGTAGATCATGAAGTTGTTGACCCCGCTGCTCCAGCGTAACGACACCTGCGGGTACAAGTCTCCGAATGAAATCGTGGTATCGCTGATACTGCCCGCCTTCGTCACGGTGAAGGGTCCAACCCCGCCAGTTATCGTGCCGTTCAAGCCCGTCGTGTTGCGGCCTGCAATCGCCATCAAGCCGACCGCCAACTGGCCGCCGAAAACCGGTGTCGCGAACACATAGCTTGGAACAAGCAGCTCCAGGTCCAGATTGGCGTTTACATTGACATTGAGGTTGACGTTGACGGTCGGGTTGAATCTGCCGACGGTCACCTCGCGCGCGGCTGCAATCGAGCCCGACGCCGAAACGGAATCAAAATAATTGACGGCCGCGAACGACCATCCTGGCTGCTGCGGAGCCGCCGCCAAGCTGCCGTATAGGCCCGGCAGCCAGAAGCTGACGCCGCCTTCATCGGCCAAGGCGATGTTGGCGACCCACGCCGAGGCGACGACGGTGATTGCCGCCGCCCAGCGAATCGATCGTGCACTCAGCCACTCGGCTAGGCGCCGATAAGGATAAAATATGACGTGCTTGCTGCGGCGACTGTGCTTCACGAGCGTCCCCCGCTTGTTGCCGCCTTTACTCAAAGGCAGCACCTGTCGCGAGTAGAAGCCTAGCCGACTGTGCCGGACGTGGCATCGGCCGCTGCGTAATATTCTTCTTGCCGTATATCGATTTCATGATGGCGTGACTTGCCGACCACAGCGATGGCGCAAGGCACTGTTTTGTTTGTTCGAATTCAGATGATTTTTCTAAAAATGAAAGATGAACGGTTACTAAGGCAACCAATGATGCGCCGCACAAGGAGCCGCATCACGCGTTTGTCATCCAACGATCAACATGAGTATTGATAATCTGTGGTGTGACGCTGGGAACTGGAATTGCACAGACAACAGCATCGCGGCAACAAGCGACTTGCGTTTTTTAGATACACCCGGCGTGACAGCGTAGCGAGAGTTTCGTGTAGCGCGAGGTGCCCGTGGGCAAGGCCGGTGTTGTTGCGTCAGTCGAGCGGTCGGAGCGATCAGCGCCGCCAAATATGATTTGGATTCCCGGCGGCACGTTCCGCATGGGATCGGACAAGCACTACCCGGAAGAAGCACCGGCCCATCGCGTTACGGTGGTCGGATTCTGGATCGACACTACTCCGGTCACCAATCGGGAATTTCGAAAATTCGTCAACGATACCGGCCACGTCACTTTTGCCGAGATTGCACCCGATCCGAACGATTATCCCGGCGCGCTGCCGAATATGCTCAAAGCGGCGTCGCTTGTTTTTACACCGCCCAGCGCACCGGTCGATCTTCGCGATTGGTCGCAGTGGTGGAAGTTTAAGCCTGGCGCCAATTGGCGGCGTCCTTACGGCCCTCGCAGTTCGATCAGCGGGCTCGACGACCACCCGGTCGTGCACGTCGCGTATCGCGACGCGGAAGCTTACGCCAAATGGGCCGGCAAGGAGCTGCCGACCGAAGCAGAATGGGAATATGCCGCGCGTGGCGGGCTCGACAGCGCCGAATACGCCTGGGGTGACGAATTCACTCCAGGCGGGAAGCAAATGGCCAATACCTGGCAGGGCGAATTTCCGCGGCAGAATCTGTGCACTGACGGATATGAGCGCACCTCGCAAGTGACGGCGTTCCCGCCGAATGGCTACGGCCTCTACGACATGATCGGCAATGTGTGGGAGTGGACCACGGATTGGTGGTCAGCCAAGCATGAGCACGACGCGTCGAAGGCGTGCTGCATTCCGGAAAATCCGCGCGGCGGGCGCGAAGAAGACAGTTACGACCACCGCCAGCCGCGCATCAAAATTCCCCGCAAGGTCATCAAAGGCGGCTCGCATCTGTGCGCGCCGAATTATTGCCGCCGCTACCGCCCGGCCGCGCGCCATGCGGAAGCGGTGGATACGTCCACAAGCCATCTGGGATTTCGTTGCGTCATTCGGGAGAGGAGACAGACATGAGCGCCAAGGACGATAGCGAAAACAAGAGCACCTTAAGCCGCCGCAATATGCTGCTGGCCGGCACGACATTAGCCGCGGCATCGGCGCTGAGCACGACGGCCAGTGTCGAGACGGCGGTCGCGCAAGCGGCCTCCTCAGGCCGAAAGCCGAATATTCTCGTCATCATGGGCGACGATATCGGCTGGTTCAACATCGGCGCCTATCATCGCGGCATCATGTCGGGCAAGACGCCGAACCTCGACAAGCTGGCCGCCGAGGGCATGATATTCACTGATTATTATGCCGAAGCGAGCTGCACCGCGGGTCGTGCCAATTTTATAATGGGCGAGATTCCACTACGCACCGGGATGACCACGGTCGGTCAGGCCGGCGCCGATGTGGGCATTCCGGAGCAGGCTTGCACGATCGCCACTGCGCTCAAGGCGCAGGGCTACGCGACCGGGCAATTCGGCAAGAACCATCTTGGTGATCTGAACAAGTACCTGCCGACAGTGCACGGTTTCGATGAATTCTTCGGCTACCTCTATCACCTCGACGCCATGTCGGATCCGTATTGGTACGACTACCCGCAAGATTGGATCGACAAATACGGCCCGCGCAACCTAGTTCATTCTTACGCCACCAATGTTGACGATGCGACCGTGATGCCGCGTTGGGGCAAGGTCGGCAAGCAGCGGATCACAGACGAAGGGCCGCTGAAGCCGTTCAAGGACATGAGCGCGGATCACCAACTCTGGCAGAAGGGCCGCGACGCCAAATACGACATGGAGACCTTCGACGAGGTTCTGGTCGAGACCTCAAAGCGCTTCATGGATGAGGCCAAGAAAGACAACAAGCCGTTCTTCATCTGGCACAACACCACGCGCATGCACGTCTTCACCTACCTGCCGCCGGAATATCAGGCAAAGATGAACTCCCAGACCAATTACGGCATCGAAGAGGCCGGCATGGCGCAATTAGACGACTGCGTCGGCGATCTCATGAAGCACCTTGAGGACATCGGCGAGGCGGACAACACCATAATCGTCTTCACGACCGACAATGGAGCCGAGGTGTTCACGTGGCCCGATGGCGGCATGACGCCGTTCCGTGCCACCAAGGGCACGGTGTACGAGGGCGGCTTCCGCGTCCCGGCCATCATCCGTTGGCCGGGCACAGTCAAGCCGGGATCGGTGGAAAACGGCATCTTCTCTGGACTGGACTGGTTCCCGACGCTCGTCGCAGCGGCAGGTAATCCGAATATCACCCAGCAGCTGTTGCAAGGCGTGCAATTGGGCGACCGGACCTACAAAAACCATCTCGATGGCTACAATCAGATGGACCTGTTGACCGGCAAAGGACCTTCGGCGCGTCACGAGCTATTTTACTTCGCCGAGGCGAATCTAGGCGCGCTGCGTATCGACGACTTCAAGTACCAGTTCATCCAGCAGCCCTATGGCTGGCCGGGTGAGAAGGTCACGACCAACATGCCGACGATTGTCAACCTGCGTCAGGACCCGTTCGAGCGGACGCCATCAGTTCGCGGCGAATTGCTCAACGATCAGGGTGCCGGCTACGTGAACGATTTCTTGGCCCGTGAATTCTGGCGTTTCGTCGAAGTGCAGCAAAGGGTGGCAGCGCTGGCGCAAACCGCCGTCGAGTTTCCGCCGATGCAAGCGCCGGCGTCCTTCAATCTCGCCGCCGTCAAGGCAAGAATTGACGAAATGATGAAGAGCCACGAAGGACAATAACGGTCGACGCATGGCGGGCGCGCCCAGGCGCGCCCGCCATCGCCCAATCCCAGATCCGGCCCGTTGCTTTTAGCGGCCAACGTCCGTTGGGGGGGAGGCAAATGGAATCCGCAGACCGCTCATCCGGCTTCAGCCGTTGCCGGCAACGTCTATGTACTTTAGTTTTCACGGCCTTTGGCCTCGGGCTGGCGTTGTCGTTCGTCTTTGTCCGAGGAGCCTTCGCGCAACAAAATCCGGTGACGGCGATCGACATCGCACTCGAACCCGACGCCACGATGGTTCAGCACGCCAAGGACGCCAACGCCCGTCTGCTCAAATCTTTCCCCAAAGGCTTTGCGCTGGATGAGACGCACCACCCGCACGTCAGTGTCTTGCAGCAGTTTGTCCGCACCGACGACCTCGACAAAATATTTGCAGCGGCGAACGCGATTATGGTCAAGGAAAAGCCCACGGCATGGACGCTGAAAGCGTTCAAGTATTACTACATTCCAGACCCGCCGTTTGGCCTCGCAGGAATTGTGGTCGAACCGACCGCCGACCTGCATCGCCTGCAAGACGAGCTCATTACGGTCGTCAAGCCCTACGCTGTGAAGACCGGGACCCCCGCGGCCTTCTTCAGCGAAGTAGGCGGACGCGATATTCAAAAATCGCTGATCGAGTACGTCGCCAACTTCGTCAAGGTCGCCGCGGGCAAGCGTTTCAATCCGCATGTGACGATCGGCGTCGGAACGGAAAGATATTTGAACAAGATGCTGGCGGAGCCATTCCCGGCGTTCACGTACGCGCCGGCCGGCGCGTCGGTCTATCAGCTTGGCACCTTCGGTACGGCACGCAAAGAACTCAAGGCGCTCGCATCGGCGCCATGAAGGGGGCGGATCATTGCCACGACGCTCATTGTGTGGAGAAAGCCTATGAAGCCGAGCGGCCAGTCGGCAGGAATCGACCGTCGCACTCTGGTTTCCGGTCTTGCGTTGCTGCCGGCGGCGGCATCACTCTTTTCTCGGCCGGTGCAGGCGCAGACTTCCTCGCCGGGCGCGCCACTGCCGTCGTGGAACGACGGCCCGGCGAAACAAGCAATCCTCGAATTCGTGCGCGCAACGACGGATCAGTCGAGCCCTAAATTTGTTGCGGCGGAAGATCGTATTGCCTGTTTTGACCAGGACGGCACGCTCTGGGTCGAGAAGCCGATATACACTCAGGTCGTCTATTGTCTGGACCGAGTGCCGGCGGTGGTGGCGCAGAAACCGGAACTCAAAAATCGAGAACCGTTCAAGACCGTGATGTCCGGCGACAAAGCGGCGATTGCCGCGCTGTCGCTTCCCGCTCTTGAAGAAATCCTCGCTGCGACGCTAACAGGGATGTCCGTAGATGCATTCGAGGCTGACGTCGCAAAATGGCTCGGCACCGCAAAACACCCACGCTGGGATCGTCTCTATACCGATCTCACCTATCAGCCGATGCAGGAAGTCCTGCAATTCATGCGCGACAGCGGTTACAAGACCTATATCGTCACCGGCGGCGGGCAGGACTTCGTGCGGGTCTATGCGCAACGGGTCTATGGCATCCCGCCGGAGCAGGTGGTCGGAACAATGGGTGGAACAAAGTTTGGCTACACTAAAGACGGCAAGCCGTTTTTGACCAAGGAGCCGAAGCTGCTCTTAAACGACGACAATGCTGGCAAGCCCCAGGGCATTCATCTGATGATCGGCCGTCAACCGCGCGCCGCCTTCGGCAACTCGGTCGGCGACCGGCAGATGCTGGAATATACCGGTGCCGGTGCCGGCGCGCGGCTGATGATGCTCGTGCTGCATGACGACGCGCAGCGCGAATACGCCTACGGCCCGGCGCAGAAGCTTCCCGACAGCAAGGTCGGCACGTTCACCCAGGCACTCTATGACGAGGCCAAGAAGGACGGCTGGACTGTCATCAGCATGAAGAACGACTGGAATCGCATTTTTTCTTTTTGAGGAACGCACTATGGGGGCACAATGAAAGTTTTCCTTCGGATATCATTGAGTGCTTTGGCAATAATCGCGTCGCAGTCGACGGCCCATGCCGCGTCCTGTTCGAACGACATCGACCGCATGCAAGCGCGCATCGACGCCAGGGTCGAAGCCATCGCGGCAGCCGGACCATTCGTGCCGGCAGGCCTCAGCGCAGGAATGGGCGTTCAACCGACGCCGTTCGGCATAGCGACGGTGGAGGAAAGGATGGGCGAAGTGTCGCACAGCAAAGTCGATGCGGTGCGCGAGGCCATGGCGCGGGCGCACGCTGCCAGCGCAGCCGGCAACGACAAGGCCTGCGAGAACGCGCTCGCGGACGTTCGTCGCATCATGGCGCACTAGAGTGCCAATCTCGTCGCTACGGCACCATCGGTAATTCTGTCGATTTGAAGAAGGGACGACGAACATGATCCGCCATCGTTTACTGCTCGGAACATTCATTTTCTTGCTGATATTTTCGCTCCCGGCTGCAGCGCAAAGCCCGCGGCCGTGGACGCAAGTCGGCACGCTGATGTGCAAGGTCAATCCCAATATCGGCTTCATCATCGTGGGTCATCAGCCGATGGAGTGCACTTACACGCAGACCCTGGCGCCGGCGCCGCAGCAATACTACGACGGCGCCATCAATACGGTTGGTCTCGATATCGGCATCAGCTCCGGTAGCGTGCTGGGCTGGGGCGTATTTTCGCCGACAACCGGCGTTGCTCCCGGCGCGCTGGCCGGCGAATATGTCGGGGTAAGCGGCGATGTTGGATTCATTGTTGGCGGGGGCGCAAACCTGCTCGTCGGCGGCTCCGGCCGTACGTTTGCGCTGCAGCCGCTTTCCCTGCAGGGCTCGATTGCCGCTAATGCCGTCCTGGGCCTATCGTCGCTCAAGCTGCGTCCGGCGACGTGGAGGTGACGCAGATTGGGCCCCGGCCCGCTCAGCCGCGCCAGTAGCGGTCTTCCCAGCTGCGCGACAGCCGCATCGCTGAGAGAATCAGTCCGGCCATCGAATAGGTCTGCGGGAAATTGCCCCACAGCGCGCCGGTCTGCGGGTCGACGTCTTCGGAGAGGAGGCCGTAGCGGTTGCGGTGCTGCAGCGCGTCGGTGAACAGATCGCGCGCCGCCTCGCGGCGGCCGAGCGACCACAGTGCGTCGATCAGCCAGAACCGGCAGATCAGAAACGCCGTCACCGGCATGCCGAAATCGTCCTCGCTGGCGTAGCGCATGACGTGCTTCTCACGCACCAATTCGCGCTCCATGGCGGCGACGGTGGAGACGAAACGCGGATCGTCGACCTCGACCACGCCGAGATCGGGCAATAGCAGCACGCTGGCATCGAGATCATCGGAGCCGAACGCCGCGGTAAATGCGCCGCGTTTCTGGTTCCAGGCGCCGTCGAGGAGCGCGGCATGCATCGGTTCGGCGAGGGAGTTCCAATATTTGGCGCGGCCGTCGAGCCCGATCCGCGTGGCGATGGCGGCGAGCCGCTGGCAGCCGGCCCAGCACATCGCCGCCGAATGGGTGTGGATGCGCTGCCGCCCGCGATATTCCCAGATGCCGGCGTCCGGCTCGAACGCCTTCGCCGCGGCGCGATGGCCGAGCGATTCCAGCAAATGAAACAGGCCTTCGTCGCCCGGCCGCGGCAGCCGGCGATCGAAAAACATCGGCATGGCGGCAAGGATGACGCTGCCATAGGTGTCGTTCTGCACCTGCTCGGCCGCGGCATTGCCGATGCGCACCGGGCCGTCGCCGCGATAGCCTTCGAGTTCGGGCGCGATGCGCTCGTCGATGATCGTGGTCGGCACCACGCTATAGAGCGGGCGCAGCTCCTGGTCGGGCTTGGCCGCGATCGACAGCGTGAACGAAATGAACTCTTCCATGGTGCGCGTGGCGCCGATGCGGTTGAGCGCCTGGACGACGAAATAGGCATCGCGCAGCCAGCAATAGCGGTAGTCCCAGGTGCGGCCAGAATGCGGCGCTTCCGGAATTGACGTGGTGTGCGCGGCGATGATGCCGCCGGTCTCGTCGAAATTGGAGAGTTTTAGCGTAATGGCGGCGCGGATGATCGCCTCCTGCCAATCGTAGGAAATCGACAGCCGGCGCACCCATTCCATCCAGTAGTCGTGCGTGCGCTCGAGAAAATCGCGGCAGGTCTTCTGCAAGTCGCCGGTGAACGGCTCGTCGGGACCGAACACCATGTGCAGCGGCCGGGTCAGCACGAACGGCGCTTCGCCGTCGATCATCGACAGCGGCGCGTCGGTGGTGAGACGGATCGCGGTGCTGTCGCCGGCATAGCGGATGTGATTGCTGCCGAGCGAACGATGCGGAATTGGCTTGCCGTAGTCGTAAGTCGGCCGCATCCGCACGGTGATCCGCGGCAGGCCGGCCAGCGGCTCGACGACGCGAAACAGCTGCGGCGGCCGGAACACGCGGCCGAACTGGCGAAAGCGCGGCGCGAAATCGGTGATCTTGACCTTAGCGCCGTGCCGGTCGGTGAGCAGGGTGGAGATGATCGCGCTGTTGCGGATATATTCGGACTGATAATCCACCATGTCTTCGAGCACGACGTCGGAGAAGCCCTTCTCCTGTCGTCCCGCCACCAGCCGGCAGAAGATCGGATCGCCATCGAAGCGCGGATAGCACCACCATACGATCCGCGAGCATGGATCGATCAAGGCGGCGAGACGGCCGTTGCCGATGATGCCGAGATCGAGGCCATGGTCGGTCGCGCCGCGCGGCTCCGGCATTTCGCCGCGCGACGTGGCGCTGGCGCGGCCGTCGCCGACGATCGCGACATCGACCCTGTGTTCGTTCATTGCGCCGCGCTCTGGCTCTGATTGGCGATGCGCGCAAGCCACGCGCGCACCGATTTGGGTTTGTCGAAATGGCCATTGACCTGCGGCGTCACCCGTCCGACGGAAAAGCCCAGGCCGGCGAATTTCGCAATGACGCCGAACACCGGTTCGTCGGTGGTGTCGTCGCCGATGAAGATCGGATTGCGGCCGGCAAACGGCGCGCGATTCATCAGTTCGCTGACTGCATTGGCCTTGTTGATACCGGCCGGCTTGATCTCGACGACGAACTTGCCGGGCAATATTTCCACTTCGCCGGGTGGCTGCGCGGCGCAAACGCTCTCCACCGCGGCGCGCACTGCCGCTTCCTTCTCGGGCGTCAGGCGATAGTGCAGCGCCAGCGAATAGCCTTTGTCCTCGGCAAGAATGCCGGGCCCGAGTTCGGCAATGCCGGCGAGTTGCCGTTTCAACGCAGCGCCAAGCGGCTTTGCCCGCAGCACCGGCTCGGTGTTCGGCAGCGCCCGCAGTTCCGCGCCATGGCCGCCGATGGCGGCAAGCTGCAGCGGCGAGAAAATCAAGTCGATGTCATGAAGCGGACGGCCGGAGACCAGCGCCAGGGCGCCGCCGGTCAAAGCGTCGAGCCTCGCCAGCGTCTGCCGCAGCCCGGTCGGCACCCAGACCTGCTGCGGCGAGGGCGCGAGATCGAGAATCGTGCCGTCGATGTCGAGCAGGATCGCGCATTGACGCAAGTCGGGGACGAGCGTCGTGTCGGCGAGCTCCATGTCGAGATCGGAGATTTCCAAGTTTGCCTGCCCAAAATCCATCTGCCCAAAGCCCATCTGTGCAAAGCCCATCGCTGCCGGGCCGATACCAGGTCGGATATCTGCTCTTACTCGACGAATGCAAGCGGCTTGGCCACCGTTTCCAGCGACTTGCGTTCGGCCGCCACGCCCCACAAAGCTTCGACTGCCGCGGCGCCGATCATCAAGGCCGACCCCACGAGATAGCCGGCGGCGACGCTGCCCCGCGAGCCGGTAGCGATCAGCATGCCGAACAGGATCGGTCCGGCAATGCCGCCGGCGGCGGTGCCGATGGCGTAAAAAAACGCGATCGCCAGCGCGCGGATCTCCAGCGGGAAAATCTCGCTCACCGTCAGATAGGCGGAGCTCGCCGCCGCGGAAGCGAAGAAGAACACGGTCATCCAGGCAATCGTCAATGTCTGCGCGGTCAAGAGATCGTGGCTGAACAAATCTGCGGTGACGGCGAGCAGAATGCCGGATAGCGCATAGGTCGTAGCGATCATCGTCTTGCGTCCGACGGTATCGAACAGATGGCCGAGCAGGATCGGGCCGAGCACGTTGCCCGCGGCGAACGGCAAGATATACCAGCCGACGCGATCCGCCGGCGTGTGGTAGAAATCGGTCAGGATGAGCGCATAGGTAAAGAAGATCGCGTTATAGAAGAAGGCCTGCGCCGCCATCAGGCTCAAACCCACCAGCGTGCGTTGGCGATAGGTGGCAAACAGCGCGCGCGCGACTTCGGCAAGCGGCGTGCGGTCGCGCATGCGGAGCCGGATTTTTTGCTGCGGCGTCGCAGTGTGGTCGCCGAATTGCGCCTCGATACCGCGCACCACGTCGTCGGCGGCGTGCGGCATGCCGTGCGTTACCAGCCAGCGCGGACTTTCCGGAATCCAAAATCGCATCACGAGAATCACGAGTCCGATTAAAGCCCCAATCAGGAAAGCAAGCCGCCAGCCGATCGCAGGGTTGATGAGCGCGGGGTTGAGCAATACCAGGGAACCGCCCGCACCGATGGCTGCGCCGACCCAGAAACTGCCGTTGATCAAAAGGTCGGTCCAGCCGCGGAACCGCGCCGGGATAAGCTCCTGGATTGTCGAATTGATGGCAGTGTACTCGCCGCCGATGCCGGCGCCGGTGAGGATACGGAACGCAACGAAGCTAACGGCATCCCAGGAGAAACCCGTAGCCGCGGTCGCCAGCAGATAAACCGCGAGCGTGATGGTGAACAGCTTTTTGCGGCCTAGCCGGTCCGTCAGCCAGCCGAAAAAGAAGGCACCGGCGACCGCGCCGCACAGATAGCAGCTGCCGGCAAGCCCGACCTGCACGTTGCTTAAGCCTAAGGCGGCCGGTTCCTTGAGTTCGCCGGCAAGCGCTCCGGCAAGCGTCACTTCGAGCCCGTCGAGAATCCAGGTGATGCCGAGCGCCACGATCACGAGAAGATGAAATCGCCCGAATGGCAAAGCGTCGAGCCGCGCCGGGATGTCGGTTTCGACGATCGCCCCCGATGCGGCGGCCGGCTTGGCGCCGCCCGGCGGCTCGATTGGCCCCGATGGCGGGCGGCGAGCCGAAGCGATCTGCAGATTGAAAAGGCGCAGTGGAAATACGTCGCCTGCGTATGAAATCATATCGCAATGCCGCCAGCCCCTGCTCTTGGGGACCAACGCACTGATCGGTCGGCTGTTCCGGTCCGCGGTTCCGATTTGGAACTTTACCGGCTTTGCCCGGCCTTGTCGGCGGTTTTGCCGGTATACGAGATTTTCCAGACGGTGCCGCTCGCGTCCTCGGAGATCAAGAGCGCGCCGTCCTTGGCGACCGTCACGCCGACCGGCCGGCCCCACACTTCCGAATCGTTAATCACGAAGCCGGTGGCGAAATCGTCGTATTCGCCGGTTGCGACGCCGTTCCTCACAATGACGCGGATGATTTTATAGCCGGTGCGCTTGGATCGGTTCCACGAACCGTGCTCGGCGGCGAAGGCGTCGCCGCGGTAGTCGGCTGGAAACTGCGTGCCATCATAAAATGTCATGCCGAGGGACGCCGAATGCGGCTGCAGCAGCACGTCGGGGATCGTGACTTTGTCCTTGAGGTCGGGGCGCTCGCCGCGATGCCGCGGGTCTTCGTTGGCGCCGACATAGTACCAGGGCCAGCCGTAGAACGCGCCCTGGCGCACGCGCGTGATGTAGTCCGGCGGCACATTGTCGCCGAGCCCGTCGCGCTCATTGGTCGAGCACCACACCGTATCGGTCCCCGGCGCGATGGCCATGCCGACGCAGTTGCGGATGCCGGTTGCTAAAATGCGCTCGTTTTGGCCGTCGGGATCGAAGGCGAGAACATCGGCGCGGCCGGCCTCGCGGCCCCAGGTGGCGCCGAGCGGATGACCGGCAACGAAATGCTGCAGTTCCTCGCCGCTGAGTCTGTCCATGTCCTCGGCGACATTGGAGCCGGAGCCAACCGACACGTACATTGTTTTCCCATCGGGCGAGAATACGACATCGCGGGTGTGATGGCCGCCGACCGGCAAGTGCGGCACGACGGTCTCGGCGGCGCCGCGCGGGGTGGTGTCGCCGTCGCGGTAGGGAAAGCGGACGACGGCGTCGGTGTCGCCGACATAGACCCATTGCGGATCGGGTCCGGGCGGATAAAACGCGATGCCGAACGGATAAGTCAGCCCGGACGCGAATACCGTCGCGCGCGCCTCTGCCGCGCCGTCGGCCCGCAACACGCGAATGCGGCCCGCCCCGCTCTCCGCGACGAACACGTCGCCGTTCGGCGCAGTGCGGATGATGCGCGGCCCCGACAATCCGGAAGCAAATAGGTTGACTTGGAAGCCGTTTGGGACGATTGGCTTTTGGTCGGTCCGCTGCACTGTTCGAACGACATTGCGCGCGGATTTGGCGAGATCAGGCGCTGGAAAGTCTCGCGGTCTGATCAACCGTCGCGTCCCCGGGCGGTCGGCGTGCCAATCGCCAAACGCGGCTGTACCTTCGAGCAGGCCGGCGTCCGATTGCGCAAGCAAAGGGACGGCGGTGAGTAAAGCTATTGCTGCGACGGAAATTGCGATGATTGCAGAAAACGGGCGGCGCATGGGGTGCTCCTGGCAAAGCCCGGACAATGAACAAGCCGCGGCGGCTCCAGTTCCAGAAGCAATCGATCTGGCGACGGCCGAGCGCGACGGCAAGACCCGCGAGCCCGACGCGGGCGCGACGGACGCCGTCATGGCTGTCTCGGCCGCGCACCGCATGGAAATTAACCTTGTAGTTCGACTGTTCTCATCCGGCGTCCCGCTCATTCTAACTTCCGTCCCTTCTGCCGGTGAGCATCTTGATCGCTAGGCTCGCGACACGACTCGAAATTCCGCGACGGCTGCGCGCTGTCGTCCGGGCGCGGGAATCAAGTCTCGTCGCACTGGCAGCGCTTGTCGGCGTGATCGCCGGCATTGTCGTCGCCGGCATGGGCAAGTCGGTCGAATTGCTGCACCAATTGTTTTTCAACCTTGAATATGGCGAGCGGCTGTCGGCGCGGCTGACGCTCAATCCCTATCTCGCCGTCGGTGTGCCGCTGGCCGGCGGCATGATTATGGGCGCGGCCAGCGAGATCATCAGGTACTGGCGGCCGGAGCGGGAAATCGATCCGATCGAAGCCAATGCGCTGCATGGCGGCCGCATGTCGCTATTGGGCAGCATCATTGTCGCGGCGCAGACGGTGTGGTCGAGCGGCGTCGGCGCGTCGGTCGGCCTCGAGGCCGGCTACACGCAGTTTGCCAGCGGCATCGCCTCGCGCATCGGCAATGCGTTTCGGCTGCGCCGCGGCGATCTGCGCATCCTGGTCGGCTGCGGGGCCGCCGCCGGCATTGCCGGCGCCTTCGGCGCGCCGCTTGCCGGCGCCTTTTATGGCTTCGAGCTGATCATCGGCAGCTATTCGCCGAACGGTTTGGCGCCGGTCGGGATCGCGTCGCTGATGGGCTATCTCGTCGCGCGGCAGCTCGAGCCGGCCGAGCTCGGCGTCGTCGGCCCCGAGAAGATGACCATCGCCGGCCACGATCTCGTGCTCGCCGCCACGCTCGGCCTGCTCGCGTCGATATTGGGCATTATTCTGATGCGCGGCGTGGCGATCAGCGAGAACATGTTCGCGCGGATCAAGCTGCGGCCGTTCCTGCGCACCATGATCGGCGGGCTGTGCGTCGGGCTGATGGCGATGATATCGCCGCAGATCATGTCGTCGGGCCACGGCGCGTTGCGCGTCGCCGGCATGCTCGATCTATCGCTGCGCACCGTCGCGGCCGTGTTCGTGCTCAAGATTTTGGCGTCGATCGCCTCGCTCGGCTCCGGCTTTCGCGGCGGGCTGTTCTTCTCATCGCTCTTGATCGGCGCGCTAGGCGGCCATCTGCTCGCCGTCGGCCTGACCATGATCTGGCCGACGGTCTATTTCGATCCCAACGCCTATTCGGTGATCGGCATGAGCGCGCTGTCGGCCTCGGTGATCGGCGGCCCGCTGACCATGACCTTCATCGCGCTGGAGACCACCGGCGACCTCTGGCTGACCACGGCGGTGCTCATCGCGGTGATCATTGCCGCGCAGGTGACCCGCGAAGTGTTCGGCTATTCGTTCGCCACCTGGCGCTTTCATCTGCGCGGCGAGACCATCCGCAGCGCCGCCGACATCGGCTGGATGCGCGAGCTTACCGTCGACAAGATGATGCGCCAGGACGTGCAGACGGTGAATGCGTCGTCGACCGTCGCCGCATTCCGCGAAACATTTCCGCTGAGCTCGACGGCCTATGTGATTGCCGTCGATGACGCCGATCGCTATGTCGGGCTGGTTCTGGTGGCGGACGCCCATGCCGCCGAATCCGCCGACAAGGCGATCAAGGAGCTCTTGCAGCATCCCGACGACATGCTGCTGCCCGGCATGGCGGTCAAAGAGGCCGTGCTCGCCTTCGACCGTGCCGAATCCGAGGCGCTGGCGGTGGTCGATTCCTATCTCGACCGCCGCGTCGTCGGCATCCTCACCGAAGCCTACGTGTTGCGCCGTTACTCGGCGGCACTCGAAGGCCGCCGCCGCGACCTGGTCGGCGAGGAATAGGGCTAAAAACCACGGCCCCCACCTGTGCAATTGCGAGGAATGCGATAGATTAGAACCGGCCGGGGGCCCGACGCGACCAAGGACGGCAGGGAGGCGTGAATGGCTAGGATCGCTGGACGACAAGCATCCGTTTTGCTGGCGCTCGCTCTGTTGCTCGGCGGCATCGGCGCCGCGGCCGCGCAGACCATGAGCTATGCCGACGCCGTCGATCAGTTGGCTGCCGCCTGCCGCGGCGATCTGGCGAAATATTGCAGGAACGTCGAGCTCGGCAATGGCCGGCTGCGGGCCTGCCTCGATGCGCACCAGAACGTGGTGTCGCCGCGCTGCCAGCAGACCCGTGCCATGGTCTATGCATCGATCGCCCGGCGCGCCGCGGCGCAGCGCGACATCGGCCGCATCTGCGATGCCGATATCGAGCGACTGTGCGGCACGTCGCACGCCGACGCGCACCTCGTGGAATGCCTGCTCAGCGTTGCGCCGACCGCGATGAGTCCGGCCTGCAACCAGACCTTCACCGATACCGGTTGGCGCACGGAAAGGGCTCAGCAATGATCAGACATCAGATCTACGCCGTCGCCGCGCTGATTCTCGCGGTCGCGGCGACGGTGGCCGCGGCCGATACCCGGCTCAATTCGGGCCAGATCGCCACCAGTCTGGCGGCCGTCAGCAACAATGGCGGGCTCGACCTCACCGCCGCCCAGATGAAGCAGGCGGTGCTGGACAATATCCGCAACTATCCGGGGGCGCTGCCGCCGCGTCCCTTGAATTTTCCGCAGCTCGCCAATCTGGCGCAGTTCACCGTCGAGATTAATTTCAATTTCAATTCCGCGGTGATCCGGCCGGAATCCTACCGCGACGTCGGCGCCATCGCCGATGCGCTGCATAATCCGATTTTGCTCGGCTACGGCTTTCTGGTCATCGGCCACACCGACTCGGTCGGCGGCCGCATGTATAATGTCGGCTTGAGCCAGCGCCGCGCCGAGGCCATCGTCGCCGCGCTGGTCAATCCGTTCGGGGTCAATCCCGCCATTCTGCAGCCGGTCGGCATGGGCGAAGAGCAGTTGCGCGATCCGGCGCACCCGACCTCGGGCGTCAACCGCCGCGTTCAGCTCATCAATGTCGGCAAGAAATTCTGCTTCGGCCGCTCCGGCGAGCAGTTTCTCTGCCAA
>CAVZFX010000013.1:0-364229 GCA_963774715.1 uncultured Alphaproteobacteria bacterium | reverse complement strand
TTTGGTCGGCGCTGGGTCTTGCTTATGAAACGCAGCGCCGAGGCCGCCGAAACCGCACCGATTTCATCCGCGCCGCCGATCGAGGAGACCGAGGCGGGGCTGGACCAGGGGCTGGACCAGGTGTGATGCAGCGAAAGCAGGAGACGTCATGCGCGTGACCATGATCGGCGCCGGATATGTCGGGCTCGTCTCCGGTGCCTGCTTTGCCGATTTCGGTCATCAGGTGACCTGCATCGACAAGGATGCCGGCAAGGTGGCCGCGCTCAATCGCGGCGAAATACCGATCTTCGAGCCGGGGCTCGCCGATCTGGTCGAAGCCAATATGCGCCAGGGCCGGCTCGAATTCGCCCTCGATACGTCGCGCATCGGTGACGCCGAGGCGGTGTTCATCGCGGTGGGCACGCCGTCGCGCCGCGGCGACGGTCATGCCGATCTGAGCTTTGTCTACGACGCGGTGCGTGAAATCGCCCCGCAGCTGAGCGCCGATGCGGTCGTCGTCACCAAATCCACGGTGCCGGTCGGAACCGGCGACGAGATCGAACATATCCTGCGCCAGAAGCGTCCCGAAGCCGAGATCGAGGTCGTCTCCAACCCGGAATTCCTGCGCGAGGGCGCCGCGATCCAGGATTTCAAGCATCCCGACCGCATCGTGGTCGGCAGCGAAGATACCCGCGCACGTGCCGTGCTCGCGGAAATCTACCGGCCGCTTTATCTGAATACGCCGCCGATCATTTATGTCAGCCGGCGCACCGCCGAGCTGATCAAATACGCCTCCAATGCCTTCCTCGCCACCAAAATCACCTTCATCAACGAGATCGCCGATCTATGCGAAGCGGTCGGCGCCGATGTGCAGGAAGTGGCGCGCGGCATGGGGCTCGACAATCGAATCGGCGGCAAATTTCTCCATGCCGGTCCGGGTTTTGGCGGCTCCTGCTTTCCCAAGGACACCAGCGCGCTCCTGAAGACCGCGCAGGACCGCGGCGTGGCGTTGCGCATCGTCGAAACGGTGTTTGCCGTCAACGAGCAGCGCAAGCGCGCCATGGCACGCAAGGTCGTCGCGGCGCTCGATGGCTCGGTGCGCGGCAAGACCGTCGCCGTGCTCGGCCTTACCTTCAAGCCGAATACCGACGACACGCGCGATTCGCCGGCGATCCCGCTGATCACCGCGCTGCACGATCTTGGCGCCACGGTGCGCGGCTACGATCCGGCCGGCATGGAACAGGCCAAGCCGTTGTTGCCGGACGTCCACTATTGCAACAGTGCTTATGATGCCGCTACAGGCGCCCATGCCATTGTCATAGCGACCGAGTGGGAGCAGTTCCGGGCGCTGGATCTGGCGCGGCTGAAGGCCGCGATGGCGCGGCCGGTAATTGTCGACCTGCGCAATATCTATCGCCCCGATGAAATGACGCGGGCGAAATTCCGCTATGTCGGGGTCGGGCGCGCGGAGATCGAGTAGGTAGGCTGCGTGGCGGCGTCAGGCCACGAGCCGCACCGGCGACGGAGCGGCCAGGAGCTTGAGCACGTCGTCCGCCGGCACCGCTTTGCCGTATAGGAAGCCCTGCGCCTGTTGCGCGCCGTGCGCCAGCACCGCCGCCGCTTGCGCCTCGGTCTCGACGCCTTCCGCCGTGACCGACAGGTTGAGGCCGCTGCACAGGCCGATAATGGCGCGCATGAACACTGCGCTTTCGCTGCTGGTGGCGAGCTCCTGGACGAAGCGCCGATCGATCTTGAGCTTGTCGAAGCGCAATTCGTACAGGTGATACAGGCTCGAGTAACCGGTGCCGAAATCGTCGATCACGATGCGGACGCCGGAATTGCGCAGCGTCTGAATGGCGTGGCGCGTCGCCTCCAAATCCTCGACCAACGCGCTTTCGGTAATTTCCGCCTCCAGGCGATGCGGCGGCAACCCGGCGTCATGAAGCACGGTCAGCACCGCGTCGGCGAATTTCCGGTCGGCGAGCTGCGACGGCGAGAAGTTGAACGATAGCGAAATATCGTCCGGCCATTTGACCGCGTCGCGGCAGGCATCGCCGAACAACTGGCCGGACACGATGTCCATCAGCCCGAGCTCGTCGGCCAGCGGGATAAACGTATCCGGCATGATCATGCCGCTGACGGGATGCTGCCAGCGGCCCAGGCTTTCGAAGCCGACGATGCGCTTGGTTTTCAGATCGACGAGGGGCTGATAATAGGGACGAATTTCGTAGCCGCCGATCGCGGCGCGCAAGTCCTTTTCCAGGAGCGATCGCTCGCGGACATGGGCATCCATTTTCGGGTCGAAGAAACAATATTCAGTGTGGGTGTTCCGGGCGCGCGATAGCGCGACGTGGGCGCAGCGCAACAGCTCATCGACCGTCATGTGGCCGCGGCCGGCCTGCGCGATGCCGACGCTGGCGCCGATGCTGTGCTGCTCGATGCCGATTTGCACCGGCTTCTTGACGATTTCGACCAGTGAACAGGCGATCCGGCGGGCTGTTTCCGGGTCGCACCCCGCGAGGCACAAAGCAAACTCGTCGTCGCCGATACGGGCAAAAATGTCGCCGGGCGAGGCGCGGGCATTGATGCGCGCGCCGACCTGCACCAGGGCCTCATCGCAGCCGACGTGACCGTACACTTCGTTTAGCTTTTTGAACTGATCGAGACCCAGCAGCAGCACGCTCATTTTGTTGTCGGACTTCTTGAGCGCCGCGCTGACGTCGGCTTGGAATTGCCGCCGGTTCGGCAGCTGCGTCAATGGATCGCGCATCGACGCCGCTTGGGCGCGACGCTCCGCCGCCAGGCGCTTGGCCCGCTCGCTGCGCTGATCGCCTATCCGGCGGGTACTGAACAGCACCAGCGCCATGCCGAAGAAATACAAGAACGAGGGCCTTACCGGCTCGATGCCGAGGACGTTGTGCAAGATCGAAAGCCCACCCCAGTCAGCGATCGCCTTATAGGCGATAATCGCCATGGAGAAGATCACCAGAGCATCGATCGCTTCACGTGCAGTCGCTGAAGAAGAGTCAAAGGCCAGGAGCCGCTTTAATGGCTTGGTCATGAGCAACTCGATCGTGGACACACCGCCGCCCGCAGATGTGTCGCAGAAAGACTTCACTTTTTCATGAATCGAGCCCTCCCCAATCGAGCGTATTCAGGATTTCTTCACCTAAAGGCGCGCAGCGCAACGTGCGTTTCGGATCGAAAGCAGCTTTTCAGCGACGCCCATATCACCACCGCTTAACCTTGCGGTGGAATCCGATCGCGAACCGACGATGCAATATTGCAAAGAAGCGGGCCGCCCGGTGACCGGGCGGCCCTTTTTTGTTGTGGAATAAACCGGGGCGACTGGGCTCAACCCCAGCGGATGGCGATGGCGCCGGCGATCGAGCGCGGCCGGGTGCGCAGGGCGTGGCCGTCATTGCCCAATTCGATCACCCACACGCCGTTTTCCTGGCCGACAATCTTGCCGACATGATGCGGCCAGACCACCACCGCGCCGACGCCGGCCGGGCCGGGCTGGCCCCAATGGGTCCAATTGCGCGCGAGGTTATAGGCCTTTCCGGGATCACTGCCGACGAGCCGCCGCATCTCCCAGCCACACCAAGCCGACGGGCGCCCATCGCCGCGGCCGCGATAAGCGGTGTGCTGCGGATAGGTCGCAATTCCCGGCGCTGTTGGCCCGAACGCGGCCGGCGACGCATAGGGTTGCGGCTGCCACGCGAATTCACCTCCCGGCATCCATCCCGAGCGCGGCTGCGCGGAATTGCGGCTCATGAGCCGGTGATGATGATGCCGGTCGTGATGTTCGCGGGCCTGTGCGGATTGCGCGAACACTACGATGGCCGCAGCAGCGATCAAGAAAGTCGTCGACTTCATGCGATTGGACTCCTACTCGTTACACGTTTGTTGTTGCCGCCCGGAAACAAAAGCCCCGCCAAACATCAAGCTTGGCGAGGCTAAGCGGACGGATGCACCTCGTTGAGGTCAACGAGGCGCGGGGGCGTCATAGCATCATCGGAGATTTACACGCTGCCCATTTTTGCATGGCAAGCATCTGTTGAGCGGGCAGGGGCGTCAAATTCCCGCCGTGTTGTCCGCCGCCAAATGCGGCTATTATTTGTTTGTTCTTTGTTGATCGCGCTCCCGGCGCCGACAGCACGGCTATTATGGTCCCCCCACCGTGAATCGGCTGCGTCGGTCCGACTGGCCTCCGATCGAGGTCGCCCGCCCCAGTGCTGCCGCTTAGATTAATTCGCGCCAGCGGCGAAGCGTCGTCAGATTGATCGCGTCGGTGCGGAAGCGGGGCCCTCCGCCCGCTTGATCCGCCAAGCGGCCGGCGATAGCGTTAACCCAAAACGGCCACCGGAGGCAGCGTCCATGACATCCTTCACCATCACGCCGCTGAGCGGCCATACCGGCGCCGAGGTGATCGGCATCGATTTCACCCGGCCGGTCGACGCCGAAACCCACGCTGTGCTCAATCGCGCCTTCGCCGAGCATCACGTGCTGGTCATGCGCGACCAGGACTTCGATCCGGATGAGTTCAAGGCCGCCGCGCAGGTGTTCGGCGAGCTGCAAATTCACGACCGCAAGGAGCAGCACGTGCCGGACCATCCGGACGTCTATTATGTCTCCAACGATATTTTCGTGAACGGCAAACGAATGATACCGGGCGAGACCTTTCATACCGATCATTCCAATCATCCGGCCCCGCCCAAGGCGACGACATTGTTCGCGGTCGAATTGCCGTCGCGCGGCGGCGACACTCAATACGTCAATATGCACGACGCTTATGACGATCTGCCCGCAGCCACCAAACGGTGTATCAACGGGCTCAAGGCCGTGCATGTTTACCAAAGCAAATACAGCCCGCGCGCGCTCTCCGGTCTCAATGATGAGAGCCGCGCCAAGCTGCCGCCGCCCGGCATCCATCCGCTGGTGCGCACCCATCCCGACAACGGCCGCAAGGCGCTGTTCCTCAATCCGGTGCGCATGGAGTCGATTATCGGCATGGACGACGACGATGCGCTCAAGCTGATCGATGACTTGATGCAGCACGCGACGCAGAAGAAATACGAATACCGCCACCAGTGGCACGATGGCGACTGGGTGATCTGGGACAACCGCAGCGTCATGCATCAGGCCAATCCCGACTACGACATGAACGAGCGCCGCTATCTGTATCGCCTGATGCTCAGGGGCGAAGTGCCGGTGTGAGGGTCGCGCGGTCCGTCGGCCGGGATTTCATGAGTAGGTCATTGGCTGACCGGGCTGGGCCTTCGACCGCGCGCCGGTCGCTGCCGCAACTCTTCATTGCGACAAGATTGCCACACCGCGCGAAAATCCAGGTGTTTCCACCTACTAAGCTCATTCCCGTTCGACTCTCCCACGATATACGCGCGAATCGGGGGAGCCAGAATGATTCGTTCGCCGTTCGCGCTGATCGTGGCCGTCTTGATCTCAGGCATCGCGTTCATCAACCCTGCAGCGAGCCGGCCTGTTCACCGGCAACCGCCGCCACCGCCGCCGCTGACTTATGACTGGTCCGGATGGTACGCCGGCGTCTCAGGAGGCTATGGTTGGGGCTCTTCGAGCCAGAGCGATCAAGGTATTCCCTGTGCTTTCGTCCCGATTTGCGAGGATGAGACCTTCGACGGTTCCTATTCCTCAAAAGGCGGCATCCTTGGCGGCACGCTCGGCTATGCGTGGCAGCAAGGCGCGTGGGTCGCCGGCATCGAGGGCGATTATTCGTGGTCCCATGTCGCCGGCAGCTCCGATAATTGCGGAGCGAACTCTTCGGCGCCCCATGCCTGCGGCGCCAATATGGAATCGTTTGGCACCTTCCGGGGGCGGCTCGGCTACGCCTTAGGATCGACCGGGAGCTGGTTGCCTTATATAACGGGCGGTCTCGCGGTCGGTGTAATCAAGTCGTGGGATGCATTCTGGCCGGCATCGAGCAGCGATTTGCGGGCCGGCTGGACCGCCGGTGGCGGCATCGCGACAGTCATCGCCGCGAATTTGACGTTCAAGCTTGAATATTTGTACGCCGATTTCGGTCACTGGCAGGCGTTTGACGTCGTGCCCGGCACACCCGAAACGGTCAATTTCCGCACCAACATCTTTCGCGGCGGCATCGACTACGCATTTCGCTGATTGCTGACTCACCGGTCCGCAGCCGCCTTCGGCAGACGATTCCTGAAGTCATTCCTCGCTCGGCTGTTATCGGCTAAGCTTGAACAATGGCGCTCACAATTCTGATCGCGCTCGCCGGCCTGATGGGCGCCGGCGGCATCATACTGGCCGCGGCCGGTGCACATGTCGCGCCCGGCGCCGGACTCGACAGCGCCGCCTATATGCTTTTGCTTCATGCCACGGCGGTGATCGGCGGCGCCGCGCTCGTCCAGCAAGGCGTGCTGTGGCGGCCGTTGGCGCTCGCCATGCTGGCCGCCTGGGTGGTCGGCGCGATCCTGTTTTCCGGCGACATCGCGCTCCGCGCCTTCACGGCCCACCGCTTGTTCCCGTTTGCCGCGCCGACCGGCGGCTTTGTCTTGATCGCGGCGTGGTTGGGGCTCGCGGCGGCAGCCTTGCTGCGCGGCTGATCCGGCGCCTTCCAGCCGATCATGAGTTGGCCACGTTTGCCGGCTTTGTCGCGTGGCAACCGCCCCGATCAGGCCTTGCGCGCGGGGCCGGTAGGTAGATCCACATAATATCAATGGTTTAGGACGGTAAAGCCTGGGCGATGAATATTGGGCCCGCCGCTGGGTCGATGGCGGTCCATGCTATGCGCGGCGACCATGCGTCCCGTGTAATTGACAGCGGCCGCCGCCTATGGTGCCGAGACGCTCAAAGGGAAGAGCACAATGAAATTCGTCACTGCGGCGCGTCTTGCCGTCCTGCCGGCTGCCGCTCTGCTGCTGGTCACCTTGGCCGGCTGCGATCGCGGCCAGCAGCAGCATGCGGCTTTTCCGCCGCCGACGGTGACCGTGGCCAAGCCGGTGCAACGCACGGTGGTCGATTACGACGAATATGTCGGCCGCTTTGTCGCGGTGGATTCGGTCGAGATCCGCTCCCGCCTGTCCGGCTATCTGTCGGCGATCCATTTTACCGACGGCCAGATGGTGAAGAAGGGCGACCTCCTCTTCACCATCGACCGCCGCCCGTTCGAGATCGTGCTCGAGCAGATGAAGGCCAATCTCGCGCAAGCGCGCGCCAACCTCGCATTCGCCCAAGCCGATCTGCAACGCGGCCAAGCGCTGTTGGGGAACAAGACCATCACCGAACAGACCTACGATCAGCGCACCCAAGCTAAAAACGTCGCCCAAGCCGCCGTCGCCGCCCAGGAGGCGATGGTGAATTCCGCCGAGCTCGATCTCGACCAATACAGCGAGCTGCGCGCGCCGGTCGACGGCCGAATCGGCGACCGCCGCGTGTCGGTCGGCAATCTCATCACCGGCGGTGCCGGTGGCAACACCACGCTCTTGGCCACCATCGTTTCGGTCGATCCGATCCGCTTCGAGTTCACCTTCGACGAAGCCTCGTACCTGCGCTACGAGCGGTTCGCCAAAAACCGGAAATCGGCTCAGGCGGCCGATCCGCCGTCGGCTCCGCAATCAGATCAGCAAGCGGATCAGCAATCCGGCCCGCAAGGCGGGCAACAGTCCGATCCGCCATCCGATCCGCAGGCGGCGGATCAGCGCCAAGACGGCGTCGACACTGGCGTTGCGGTCTCGCTCAAGCTGATCGACGAAAAGGATTTCGACCACAGCGGCAAGATCGATTTCGTCGACAACGCCATCAGCACCTCGTCGGGCACGATCCGCGGTCGCGCGATCCTCGCCAATCCAAACGGCATATTCGTGCCGGGCATGTTTGCCCGCATCCGCGTGCCCGGCTCGCCGCCACATCCGGCGCTGCTGATCCCCGACGCCGCGATCGGCTCCGAACAAGCCCGCAAATACGTCCTTGTCGTTGACGACAACAACACCGTGCGGCAGAAATATGTGACGCTCGGCCAGCTCGACGGCGGCTTGCGCGTCGTTCGCGACGGCTTGCTCCCCACCGACCGCGTCATCGTCAATGGCCTGATGCACGCGCAGCCCGGCGTCAAAGTGAAGCCGGAGGAGCAAAGCGCTCCTGCCGCGCCGGCGAAGGCCGGCGGCCAAGCCAACGCCGGTTGATGCCGTAAAATGCGCATCTCGCACTTCTTCATCGATCGGCCGATCTTCGCCGCCGTGGTCTCAATCGTCTTCGTGATCCTGGGCGGCGTAGCATTCTCGCGCCTGCCGATCGCGCAATATCCCGAAATCGCGCCGCCGATCATCAACATCACCGGACAATATCCCGGCGCCAGCGCCGAAGTTGTCGCCTCCACGGTCGTCACGCCGATGGAGGAGCAGATCAACGGCGTCGAGAACATGCTCTATATGTCGTCGAATTCGACGGCCGATGGGCGCTTCTCGATCCAGGTGACGTTCGACCTCGGCACCAATCTCGATATCGCCCAGGTGCAGGTGCAGAACCGCGTCGCCATCGCGCAGCCGCGACTGCCGGCCGACGTGCGCAATATCGGCGTCACGGTCACAAAGTCCTCGCCCGACCTGATGATGGTCGTGCATCTTTATTCGCCCGACAAGTCGCGTGATGCCTTGTTCATTTCGAACTACGCCACGCTCGAAGTCACCGATCCGCTCACCCGCGTCGACGGCGTCGGCTCGATCACCGTGTTCGGCAGCCGCGATTACTCGATGCGCATCTGGCTCGATCCCGATCGCCTGCAATCGCTCGGCCTGACCGCCACCGACGTGACCAACGCCTTGCAGGCGCAGAACGTCCAGGTCGCCTCCGGCGTGCTCGACCAGCCGCCGGTGGCGCATCCGGGCGCATTCCAGATCGCAGTGCAGACGCTCGGCCGGCTCGATACGCCCGCGGAGTTCGGCAATATCGTCGTCAAAGAGACGCCCGGCGCGGTGGTGCGGCTGCGCGACGTCGCCGACATCCAGCTCGCCGCGCTCGATTATTCGTCGAATTCCTATCTGGATCACGATCCGGCGGTCGCGCTCGCCATCTTTCAGCGGCCGGGCTCTAATGCGCTTTCAACCGCCCAGGGCGTCACCGATCTGATGGCCAAACTGGCGCAGCGGTTCCCGCCCGGGGTCAAATACGCCATCGTCTACAATCCGACGCAGTTCATCCAGCAATCCGTCGACGCGGTGATCGACACCATCGGTGAGGCCATCGTGCTGGTGGTCCTGGTGGTGGTGCTGTTCCTGCAGACCTGGCGCGCCGCCATCATTCCGCTGATCGCCATCCCGGTCTCGCTGATCGGCAGCTTTTTCTTCATGGCGGCGTTCGGCTTCACGCTGAATAATCTGTCGCTGTTCGGCCTGGTGCTGGCGATCGGCATCGTGGTCGACGACGCCATCGTCGTCGTCGAGAACGTCGAACGCAACATCGCCTCCGGGCTTCCACCGCGCGAGGCGGCGCGCAAAAGCATGGACGAGGTCGGCTCGGCGCTGGTCGCCATCGCGCTGGTGCTGTGCGCGGTGTTCGTGCCGTCGATCTTCATCACCGGCATATCCGGCCAGTTCTACCGGCAATTCGCGCTGACCATCACCGGCGCCACCATCATTTCGCTGATCGTCTCGCTGACGCTGTCGCCGGCGATGTGCGCCTTGCTGCTCAAGCCGCATCAGAGCGGTCACCGCGACCGCTGGTGGGAACGACCGATCCACCAATTCTTCGGCTATTTCAATCGCGGCTTCGACAAGGTCGGCTTCGCCATTTCCTGGCTGGCGACCAGGACGGTGCGCCGCGCGGTGATCATGGCGGCGATCTATCTCGTCGTCATCGCGCTCGGCTTGAACGCCTTCCGCACCACCCCGGTCGGCTTCATCCCGCAGGTCGACCGCGGCTATATCATCGTCGTCGTGCAACTGCCGCCGGGCGCCTCGCTCGCCCGCACCGATAAAGTCCAGCAGCGCGCGCTCGACATCGCGCTCGGGGTTCCGGGGGTGGCGCATGCCGTGAATATCGTCGGCTTTTCCGGCGCGACCTTCACCAATGCGCCGAATGCCGGCGCGCTGTTCCTGACGCTGGACGACTACACCAAGCGCGGCCACGATCCGCGCCAATCGGCGGCGGCTATTCAACTCGCATTGAATCGGCGGCTTTCCGTCATTCAGGACGCCTTCATCATCTCGGTGCTGCCGCCTCCTGTTATGGGCATCGGCAATGCAGGCGGCTTCCGCATGATGGTCGAAGACCGTTCCGGACAAGGATCGGAGGCTTTGCGCAAGGCGACCGAATCGCTGGTGCTGGCGGCGGTGAAGACGCCCGGCATTGCGCAGGCGTTTTCGCTGTTCGAAACCTCGACGCCGCAAGTCTATCTCGACATCGACCGCATCAAGGCGCAGTTGCTCGGCGTCAACGTCCAGGACGTGTTCAACGCGTTGCAGGTCTATATCGGCTCGTCCTACGTCAACGATTTCAATCTGTTCGGCCGTACCTTCCGGGTGATGGCGCAGGCCCGCGACGAGGATCGCCAGCATGTCGCCGACGTGCTCAAGATCAGGGTGCGCAATTCCAGCGGCGATACCGTGCCGCTCGGCTCGTTTACAACCGTGGACAACATTGCCGGCCCCTATCGCGTGCCACGCTATAATCTCTATCCGGCCGCCGAAGTCGACGGCGCCGCCGCGCCCGGTTATTCGCAGGGCCAGGCGATCGCGATCATGGACAAGCTCGCCGACGCGACCTTGCCGCAGGGATTTGCCACCGAGTGGACGACGCTCGCCTATCAGCAGATCAGAGCGGGCAATACTGCCATGTTCGCTTTCGGGCTGGCGGTGGTGTTCGTCTTCCTGGTGCTGGCGGCGCAATACGAAAGCCTGACCTTGCCGCTGGCCGTGATCATGATCGTGCCGATGTGTCTGGTTGCCGCCATTACCGGCGTCATCCTGCGCGGTCTCGACAACAACATCCTCACCCAGGTCGGTTTCGTGGTGCTGATCGGGCTGGCGGCGAAAAACGCCATCCTGATCGTCGAGTTTGCCCGCCAGTTGGAAGACCAGGGGCGCACGCGGTGGGATGCCGCGGTCGAAGCGACCCGGCGGCGGCTGCGGCCGATCCTGATGACCTCGTTCGCCTTCATCCTCGGCGTGACGCCGCTCGTCTGGGCGATCGGCGCCGGCGCGGAATTGCGCCAGGCGCTGGGCACCGCCGTGTTCTTCGGCATGATCGGGGTCACGGCATTCGGTCTGATCTTCACGCCGGTGTTCTATGTCATTGCCCGCTATATCGCCCAGCTCGGACACCGCCGCGGCAAGGAAAGCCAAGATTTGGTGCAGCCGGCGGAATAGCGGACATTTCACCGGCAAGCGGCTAAAACATCCCCGCCGCGGCCGGAATAATGCGACGGCCTTAGTGTTTGTCGCAGGGGAAGCGTCGTTCGTAGCGAGGCAAGCAGGGGGAGCCACCGTATGATCCGTATCGTGTTCGCGATAGTTACCATCATCTTAGGTCTGAGCGTTGCTGTCGCTCAGCAGGACCCGATCAAGGCGCGCAAGGACTTGATGAAGGCCAACGGCGAAGCGGCCAAGACTGCCGCCGCCATGATGAAAGGCGAGAAGCCGTTCGATCTGGCCGAAGCCCACAAGGTCTTTGCCGCTTTCGAGAATGCGGCAGCGAAGATGCCGAGCCTCTATCCCGATAGCTCCAAGTCCGAGGCCGGTTCCCCGGCGGCCGATGATTTCAGTCCCAGCCCCAAGGTCTGGGAAGACATGGCCGACTTCAAAGCACGGTTCACGAAGTTCGGCGAAGACGCCAAAGCGGCCAGCGCGAGCGTGAAGGACCTCGATAGTTTCAAGGCGGCAATCGGCACCATCGGTAAGAACGATTGCGGCAGCTGCCATCAGACCTACCGTCTCAAGAAGAGCTGAAGACGATCCTCGGCGTGGCAGGGCGGCCGTCCGCGCGGACGCGCCGCCCTTTCATTTTCGATCCGGTAGAATTACTGCGAACAGGAGCGCGGAGGCCGTGGCATGCCGACATTGCGAACGCTTGCGCTTCTCGCCACAGCCGCCGCTGCACTGGCTCTTGCCGCCCTTTGGCAGTTGACGCTGCCGGCGGTCGTGCCCGCCGCGGCCTTGCCGTCCTATGCGCCCAATCTCGCCAACGGCCGCACCATGTTCGACATCGGCGGCTGCGCATCCTGCCACGCCGTTCCCAATAAGGACCCCGACAAGGTCGACCGCGCACGGCTCGGCGGCGGCTTGGCGCTCCAGTCGCCGTTCGGCACATTTTATGTGCCGAACATCTCGCCCGACCCCAAGGACGGCATCGGCCGCTGGAGCGAGGCGAATTTCGTCACCGCGCTGTGGAAGGGAACGTCCCCCGGCGGCGCCAATCTTTATCCGGCGTTTCCCTACACCTCCTACCAGCACATGCAGCTCGATGACGTGCGCGATCTGTTTGCCTACCTCAAAACCTTGCCGCGGGTCCCCGGCAAAGTGCGCCGGCATGATCTGAAGTTTCCGTACAACGAGCGCCTGCTCATTGGCGGCTGGAAGCTGCTATTCCTGCACGGCGGCCCGTTCGTGCCCGATCCGTCGCGCGCGGCGCAATGGAACCGCGGCGCCTATCTGGTCAACGGTCCGGGGCATTGCGCCGAATGTCACTCGCCGCGCAACATGCTCGGCGCCGTCATCGACAGTGAGCGCTTTGCCGGCGGCCCGGCGCCCGACGGCAGCGGCTGGGTGCCGAACATCACGCCGGCGGGGCTGCAGCACGGTGACGACGTCTGGTCGGAGAAGGACATCGCGAGCTTCCTCGCTGACGGCATGATGCCGTCGGGCGATTTCTCCGGCGGCGCCATGGCCGAGATCATCCGCAATACCTCGCTGCTCGGCGCCGACGATCGCGCCGCGATCGCCGATTACATTTTCACGCTGCCGCCGGTGCAAGGCCCGCCGCCGCCGCCGAAGAAGAAGCATTGAAATCAAGAATGCCGGTGGAATAACCGTCTTTCGCTGGCGCCGGATGCTTTACGATCCGGTCCCGAATGCTTTGAACGTGATGATGGTGCGGGTGTCGGCGATGCCGGGGATCGGCTGCACCTTTTCGGCGATGAAATGTCCGATATCGGTCGACGGATCGACGTAGAATTTCACCAAGAGGTCGAAGTCGCCGGCGGTCGAGTATATTTCCGAGGCGATCTCGGCGTCGGCGAGCTTGTTGGCGACCTCATAGGACTTGCCGAGCTGGCATTTGATCTGCACGAAAAAGGGAATCATCCGCGCCTCCGGGAGCCTTGGAGCAAGCTTATACCAAACCGCAAGGACTGCACGAGCGGGGCCGGACAGTATAAGTTGCCAAAATGACAGGGGCTTTGTGATGCCGGTCGATCTTCGCCTCAATGCCATCGTCGATCCGGAGCGCGCCGGCGGGCGCGATCTCGCCGATCTGGCGCGGCTTTGCGTCCAGGGCGGCGCCACGCTCGTCCAGTTGCGCGACAAGGTCAGCGAGACGCGCGCCATGGTCGAGGAGGCGAGGGCCATCAAAGCGGCGCTGGCGCCGTTTGGCGTGCCATTCGTCGTCAACGACCGCATCGACGTGGCGCTCGCCGCCAAAGCCGATGGCGTGCATCTCGGGCCCGACGACATGGCGATCGAGGACGCGCGCGCGCTGCTTGGCCGCGGCGCCATCGTCGGCCTGTCGATCAAATCGGTCACGGAGGCCGATGCCGCGCCGCTCGGTCTCATCGACTATGTCGGCTCTGGCGGCGTGTATGCCACGCTGTCGAAAGCGCAGAAGAATCCGCCGATCGGCCCGCAAGGCCTGGCGCGTATTATCGCCGCGCTGCATCGCCGCGCGCCGAAACTGCCGGTCGTCGGCATCGCCGGCATCGACGCCGGCAATGCCGCCGAGGTGATCGGCGCGGGCGCTGACGGTGTCGCCGTCATCTCGGCGCTGTCGCAGTCGCCCGATCCCACAGGCGCGGCGCGCAGCTTGCGCGGCATCGTCGACGCCACGCTGGCGAACCGGGGCGCGTGATGGGCGTTCCCGTCGCCCTGACCATCGCCGGCTCGGATTCCGGCGGCGGCGCCGGCATCCAGGCGGATTTGAAAACCTTCGCCGCGCTCGGCGTTTACGGCGCATCCGTCATCACCGCGTTGACGGCGCAGAACACCAAGGGCGTGTTTGCCGTTCACCAGGTGCCGGCCGAATTCATCATGGCGCAGATCGATGCGGTGTTTTCCGATATGGACGTCGGTGCGGTGAAAATCGGCATGCTGGGCAATGCGGCGGCAATCGAGGCTGTTGCAGCGGGACTTGCGCGGCACGGCGCGCGCAACGTGGTGCTCGATCCGGTGATGGCGGCGACGTCCGGCGAGAGGCTCTTGCCCGCAGACGCGCTTGATGCCCTGCGTAAACTCATTGCCCGCGCCAATGTCGTGACGCCCAACCTTCCCGAAGCGGCAGCGCTGCTCGAGATGCCCGCGGCGCGCGACGAGAGCGAGATGCTCAAGCAGGCGCAGAAGCTTCTGGAGTTCGGCGCCGACGCCGTGTTGATCAAAGGCGGCCACGGCAGCGGCCCGCATAGTGTCGATCTGTTGGTCGAGACCGCGGGCTCCACCCGCTTTAGCGCGCCTCGCGTCCCAACGGAGAACAGCCACGGCACCGGCTGCACGCTGGCGTCGGCGATAGCCGCTGGCCTTGCCAAGGGCCTTCTCCTCGGCGAAGCCGTGGGCGAGGCCAAGACCTATATCGGCAGCGCGATCGCCGCGGCGGACAGGCTCGACATCGGCTCAGGCCGTGGTCCGCTGCATCACTTTTTCAAGTGGTGGTAGGAAGCATTATTCCCGCTCGTCCCCGCGAAAGCGGGGACCCAGCGCTGGATTTCCGTTTGCGCAGGAATGAGCGGAAAAGCTACGACGCCGCCGGCGCTCCGGGCTGCTTCAATGGATGGGCGCGGGCGAAAGCGTCGTTTTTCGACAGCTCGGCGACGATGCGGGTGAAGTTCGGGAATGGCGCGGTGTCGACGTTGAAGAATTTCGCGCCGGCCGCTTGGCTGGCGAGACAGATGTCGGCCATGGTGATGGTGTCGCCGTGGCAATAGCGGCCGGTCGCCTTGTCTTGGAGATGGGTTTCCAGCGCGGTGATCGCGGCGGTGTGCCAATGCCGGCACCATTTGGCGACCGCGGCGTCGTCGAACTTGAATTCGTGGGCCAGATATTCGCGCACCCGCGGCACGATCAGAGGATGTGAGTCGCAGGCGACGAGCTGGCTCAGACCGCGCACGCGAGCGCGGCCGCGCGGGTCACGCGGCAGGAGCGGCGGGTTGGGATGGGTCTCGTCAAGATATTCGACTATGGCCAGCGATTCGAACAGGGCCGGCCCGTCGCCGTCGATCAAAGCCGGGATCGCCATCATCGGATTGACCGTACGGTAAGCCGTTTCGCGCTGCTCGCCTTTCATCAGGTTCACTTGGATCACTTCGTCGGGCGTGACGCTTTTGAGATTGAGCGCGATACGCACGCGATAGGTCGCGAGCGAGCGCCAGAATGAAAACAATTTCATCGTGTCCTCCCTTTTCCGCCGGGCGCTATTTCTTCGTCCCGCCCGGATCGGCCTTGAGCCCCGCCGCGGCAATGCCGGCAACCGCGATGATCTCGTCGTTGTCGCCGGTATCGCCGGAAATGCCGACTGCACCGGCGACCTGACCGTCCGCGTCGCGGATCAACACGCCGCCGGGGTTCGGTACTATGCGCCCGCCACTCGCCGCGACAATGGCCGTGAGGAAATTCGGGTTTTGCGCCGCCCGTTCCATCATGGTGCGCGAACCCCAGCCCATGCCGAGCGCGCCATAGGCTTTGCCAACCGCGATCTCGTAGCGAATAATGCCCGAGCCATCCTCGCGCTTGGCGCAGACGACATGGCCGCCGGGATCGAGCACGACGATGGTCTGCGGCATTTGTTTGAGCTCGCGCGCCTTGTGCAGCGCGGCGTCGACGATGGTGGAAGCTTGCGCAAGCGTAACGGCTGACATGATCGCTCCGGTTTGTTTGCTCAAAAAGTTTTATTGCTGACCGCGGCTCGCCCAATAGGCCGACACCGTGGAGATCTCCGCACCGCCCGAGCGGTGGCGCTTGGTTTCCTCATAACAGGCGAGCGTCTTGTCGACGAGCGGCAGCTCGATGCCTTGCGATTTGGCTTCCGCCAGCATAGCCCGCATGTCCTTGATGCCGCCGTCGACGTCGAAGGTCACCGGACCGGGATCGCCGCCCTTGAGCATTGCGGCGATGCCCGGCGCCCGCACTTTGGCGATGGTGGCGGCGCCGGAGGTGTCGCTCAGTAGATCCATCAGCCGTTCCGGAGCGACCGGTAGCGCATGTGTCAGCGCCAGCGCCTCGCCCAAGGCCTGCCAATAGACCATCAGCGGCAGATTGACCGCGAATTTGAGCACCGCGCCCGAGCCGACTGGTCCGGCATGTTCAAGCCGGCGGCACAGTTGCTCGAGAATGGGCCGTGCACGCGCGATATCGGCGGCGTCGCCGCCGACGAGTCCGATGAGCTTGCCTTGCCGCGCCGGTCCGGTCGAGCCGCCGACCGGACACTCGACAAAGGCAGCGCCCTTGCTGCGCACCGCTTCGGCAAGCGCGACTTCGGTCGCCGGTAATACCGTACTCATATCGATGAACAGCTTTCCGGCAACATCGCCGCTGAGCAGTCCCGACGGTCCCTTATAGACGGCATCGAGTGCCGCAGCGTCGGTCAGGCTTGAGATGATAATATCCGAGCGTCGCAATAATTCCGCCGGCGTCGCGGCAACCGTCGCGCCGGCAATCGCCTTGGCCTTACCCGGCGTGCGATTCCAGACCGTGACGTCGTGTCCGACCTCGATCAGCCGTGCCGCGATGGCCGCGCCCATTTTGCCGATGCCGGCGACTGCGATGCGCATCAACGATCTCCTTGAAGGCTTCCGTCCCGGCGCGGACGATAGGCGATCGGCGCGCGGCGAGAAAGCGGCTTGCACAGGCTTGGAGCGGGTGTCATAGCGTCGCGTCGTTTGGGAACAGGGAGCGGGCAAGGGATGGCTTCGGAAAACAAGGGTGTCGTCGGCATCATCGGCCTCGGCATCATGGGCGGTGCATTTGCGGAAAATCTCGTTGCCGCCGGCTGGCGCGTCATCGGCTATGACATTGCTCCGGCGCGGCGGAAGGCGCTGGCGCGCGCCGGCGTCGAGATCGCCGCCGACGCCGTCGACGTCGCGCGCCAGGCCAAGACCGTCATCACCAGCCTGCCGAAGCCGGAAGCGCTTGCGGCGACGGCGGCCGCGATCGCCAAAGCCCGTCTGCCGCGCCGCGTGATCGTCGAGGCCTCGACGTTTACGATCGACGACAAGAGCCGGGCGCAAACGGTGCTGCACAAGGCCGGTCACCTGCTGCTCGATTGTCCGGTCAGCGGCACCGGCGCCCAGGCCAAGGTCAAGGACCTCGTGGTCTATGCCTCGGGCGGCGCAGCCGAGATCAAGCGGCTGCGCCCGATGTTCGCCGCCTTCGGCCGCGGCGTGTTCGATCTCGGCGAATTCGGCAACGGCAGCCGCATGAAATACGTCGCCAACCTTCTGGTCGCCATCCACAACGTGGCCAGCGCCGAGGCCATGGTGCTCGGCATCAAGGCCGGGCTACCGCCGCAACTCATCTTCGATCTGATCAAGACCGGCGCCGGCAATTCGCGCATTTTCGAGCTGCGCGCGCCGATGATGGTGAAGGATCGCTACGACAATCCGACCATGAAGATCTCGGTGTGGCAGAAGGACATGGACGTGATCGGCAGCTACGCGCGCAAGATCAAAGTGCCGACGCCGATGTTCGATGCATCGAGCAAGATCTATGAGAAGGCGCTCAAAGCCGGCCATGGCGCGGAAGACACCGCCGCGGTCTGCGCCGTGCTGGAAAAGATGGCTGGCGTGAAACGGAAGCCGGATAGGAAAAAAGCGCGCTGAGCTCAGATTCTTTTTGCACTTAAGGAACGCGAGGCAACTACGCGGCCGTCAATGTCGGTATTTTCTTGAGTTTGGCGGCCAGATTGCGTTCGGCGACGGCTAAGTCATGGGCGCGCTGCAAATTGATCCAAAGATCGGGCCCGTTGCCGAGGAGCTTGCCCAGACGCAATGCCATTCCCGGCGTCACCGGTTGCTTTTCATCGAGAATGTCATAAAGCGTCTGCCGCGAAACGCCGAGCAAGCGCGCAATCTCGGTCTTGGATTTGCCAAGCGCCGGCAGCACATCCTCGCGCAGCATCTCTCCGGGATGCATTGGCTTTAAGCCGCGAACGAGCCGGTTCCTGCTCATTAGTGATAATCCTCCAAATCTACGTCGATTGCGTCCTCGCCGTCCCAGGCAAAAGTCACTCGCCAATTTCCACTCGCATCGATCGCGTATCGGCCGCGCTCCTTACCCTTTAGCGCGTGAAAGCGGAAACCCGGTATGTCCATCCCTTCCGGCGACTTGGCGGCGTTAAGCGCAAGCACAATGCGACGAATGCGATCCGGGTTCTGCACGCTCAGCCTGGAAGCATCGCCGCGCTCGGCAAAGCGCCGTAATCCCTTGCTTCGGAACGATCGGATCACATGGAGCATTGTAAGGTGTTGCCTTACAATTGTCCAGACCGTTGTAACCGATTAAACTGAGGTTCGAACTAGGAAGTCTCGGAGGAAACGCATGTCATCGCTGGAAGGCGAAGCCCGCATGGCGGCGGTCGCCGGCGACCGCAATACGCTGGAAACACGCAGCGAAACCCGCGACGGCATGCGCATCGACTGGAATGTGCCGATTGCGATGGATGATGGTCTTATCCTGCGCGCCGACGTGTTCCGGCCCATCGCCGAAGGCCGCCATCCGGTGATCTTAAGCTACGGGCCTTATGCCAAGGGGCTTGCCTTCCAGGACGGCTACCCGAGCGCCTGGGCGCGCATGGCGGAACGGCATCCCGACGTCGTCGCCGGCTCCAGCAATCTCTATCAGAGCTGGGAAGTCGCCGATCCGGAGAAATGGGTGCAGCACAATTACGCCTGCGTGCGCGTCGATTCGCGCGGCGCCGGCTGCTCGCCGGGGTTCATCGATCCGTTCTCGCTACGGGAGACCAAGGACTATTACGACTGCATCGAATGGGCCGGCTCACAGCCGTGGTCGAACGGCAAGGTCGGGCTCAATGGCATCTCCTATTACGGCATCAACCAGTGGCATGTGGCGTCGCGCGAGCCGCCGCATCTGGCCGCCATGTGCATCTGGGAAGGCGCCGCCGACTGGTATCGCGACATGACGCATCACGGCGGCATTCTCTCGACGTTCTGGGAGAACTGGTACGACATGCAGGTCAAGACAGTGCAGTACGGCGCCGGCGAGCGCGGTAAGCGGAGCCGCGTGCATGGCGAGCTGGTGTGCGGGCCCGAGGTTCTCTCCGAGGAAGAGCTTGCGAAGAACCGCAGCAATTTCGGCGCCGACATCGCCGCGCATCCGTTCGACGACGATTATCACCACGCCCGCTCGCCGATCTGGTCGAAGGTGAAAGTGCCGTTTCTGTCGGCCGCCAATTGGGGCGGGCAGGGGCTGCACACCCGTGGCAATTTCGAGGGCTTTGTGCGCGCAGCGTCCAAGAAAAAATGGCTCGAGGTCCACGGCATCGAACACTGGACGCATTTCTACACCGATTACGGCCGCCATCTGCAGCTGCGCTTCTTCGATTATTTTCTGCATGGCAAGAAGAACGGCTGGGACAAGCAGCCGCCGGTGCAGCTCCTGGTCCGCCACGTCGACCGCTTCGTCGAGCGTGGGGAAAAGGAATGGCCGCTCAGGCGTACCAAATGGACGAAACTCTATCTCGACCCGGCGAACGGCTCGCTCGGCGGCAAGGCGGCCAAGAAGAAAACCGTGCTGCGCTTCGACGGCGATGGGCGACGGCGTCACCTTTCTCACGCCGCCGCTGGCGCGCGACACGGAAATCACCGGGCCGTCCGCCGTAAAATTGTTCGTCTCGTCTTCGACCGGCGATGCCGACGTCTTCGTCGTGCTGCGCGTGTTCTCGCCGGACTTCAAGGAGGTGGTGTTCCAGGGCGCCATCGATCCGCATACGCCGGTCGGGCAGGGCTGGCTGCGCGCCTCGCATCGCGCACTCGATAAGAAATTGTCAAAGCCATATCGGCCCTACCATACGCATACGAAGAAAGAGCCGCTCAAGCCGGGCGAGGTAGTCGCGCTCGATGTCGAGATCTGGCCGACCTCGATCGTGGTGCCGGCCGGCCATCGCGTCGCGCTGACCATCCGCGGCAAGGACTACGTCTATCCGGGGCCGAGCGGCGGGCGGCTGTCGAACTTCAAGAACGAGCTGACCGGCTGCGGTCCGTTCCTGCATGACGACCCGCGCGACCGCCCGCCGCAGATCTTCGGCGGCGTCACCGGTCTGCATTTCGGCGGCGCCGCGCGGCCCTATCTGCTGCTGCCCGTCATTCCGCCGAAGAAAAAGTAATCGTATAATTGATGGGTTGGTAAACGTCGACAGTCCGAAGCCGCGATCGATATGTTCAGGAGTGGCGGGGAGGAATTGGCCGGAGCCGGATTTTCTCGCTTATCCGGTCTGTTCGCGCGACTATCCGCCGCTGCGGAAGTGTTGAAAAATGCACGACAATAGCGGACTTTATCGGCCGGACGGGCTTCGCGCAGCAGCTGTGAAATGATAACGTGATGGCTAAGGCCTAAGGGTTAACGTGCAGGGGATGCGCTGCATCGCAGGCGTCTCGGACAAGCTCAGGCGCCAAAGGGAGGATACGAATGTCTCGGAAGCTTGGATCTCGAAAAGTCAGCCGCCGTGCGGTTTTGGCCGGCACCGCCGTGGGGGCGGCCGCCGCGCTGGCCCGCTTTCCGGCGCCCGCCATCGCCCAGGCCAAGCCGTTCAAGCTCGGCCTTCTCACCGTGAAGACCGGACCGCTCGCGCAGGGCGGCATCCAGATGGAACAGGGCGTCATCACCTTCCTGAAGGAGACGAACTACACGATCGGCGGCCGCAAGGTCGATTTCGTCTCCGCCGATACCGGCGGCAATCCGGCGGGCGCCAAGACCAAGGCCCAGGAACTGGTTGAGCGCGACAATGTCGATGTCATCCTCGGGCCGCTCGCGGCCTTCGAGCTCTACGCCATCAATGAATATGTCCAGCAGCAGAAAATGCCGGTGCTCAGCCTGGCGGCGGCGGACAATCTCACCCAGCGCACGCCGAATCCTTATCTGCTGCGCGCGTCGGCGACCTCTTCGCAGGCGATGCAGCCGATGGGGCATTACGCGGCGACCGAGCTCAAGCTCAAGCGCGCCTTCTGCATCGTCGAGGATTTCGCCTTCGGCTACGAGCAGATCGGCGGCTTCCAGGCGGCATTCCAGAAAGACGGCGGCTGCGTCGTCAACAAGCTGTGGCCGCCGCTGGTGACGCCCGACTACACGCCGTATGTGGCGCAAATCAGCGATTGCGACGTGGTCTGCCAGGGCTTTGCCGGCTCGAACCCGCTGCGTTTCATGAAGGCCTATGCCAGCGCCGGCTTGAAGTATCCGGTGGTGACGGGCGAGACCGGCGCCGACGACGCGTTGCTCAAGAGCTACGGCGACGAGGCGATCGGCCTCGTCAGCTGCTGTCCCTACACGCTCGATGTCGAGACGGACGCGAACAAACGCTTCATCGACGGCATGCTGAAGAATTACAATGCGGTTCCCGGTCAGTATGCCGCGCTGCTGTATGTCAACTGCCAGGTGGTCGATGCGGCGCTCAAGGCAAACGGCGGCGACGCCAGTGACAAGGCGAAGTTCATGGCGGCGCTCAAGGCGGTCAGCCTGACCGACACGCCGCGCGGCCCGCTGAAGTTCGATCACCTCAACAACGTGGTCGGCACCTTCTATATCCGCCGTGTCGGGACCAAGGGCGCCAAATACGGGCTTAAGCTTTGGAACGAGGTCATCAAGACCTACGACAATGTCAGTCAGTTCTGGACCTGGCCCGAGGCGGAGTTCCTGGCCCACCCAGTCTATTCGCGCGATTATCCGCCACTGACCAAGTGCTGATTACCCATCCGTGACCGTGCCCGGATGGGGCGCCGCTCCTACGCTTGCTCCGCAAGCTTCGGAGGGTTCTAAGTCCGCCGAAGCGCGGAGCGCGTAGGCCGGAAGCGAATTCCGGAAAGGGTGTGTGATAGAGTCCCCGGATTGCGCCTGGCGCAATCCGGGCCGCGAAATTGTGGGGCGGTGGGTATGACATTCTGGCTGCTGCTCACGGTCAACAGCGTGACGTTCGGCGGCCTGTTGTTCTTACTGTCGGCCGGATTTTCGCTGATCTTTGGGCTGATGCGTATTCCCAATCTGACGCATGGCTCGATGTTCATGGTCGGCGCTTATCTGGGCACCTCGCTTCTCGGAGGTACATCGGGTTTCTCACTGAACTTCTGGGTGGCCGCGCTTATCGCCGCGGTCGAGGTCGCGGTCTTTGGCGCGCTGATGGAGCGCTTCCTGCTGCGCCGGCTCGCCGGCCAGCAATTAGCGCAGGTGCTGGTGACGCTCGGCGTTTCCTTCATGGTCGCCGACCTGTGCCTGATGGTCTGGGGCGGCGATCCGGTTTCGGTGGCGACACCGCCGCATCTCTCCGGCTTCGTCCGCGTCGCCGGCGCGGCCTTCCCGCTGTACCGCATGGCGGTGATCCTGATCGCAGCGGTGTTCGCTATCGCGCTATGGCTGATGCTGGAGCGCACCCGGCTCGGCGCCATGATCCGCGCCGGCGTCGACGATCCGCAGATGGCGCGCGTCGTCGGCATCCGCGTCTCGCAGCTCTTTACCATCGTCTTCGCGCTCGGCGCCGGTTTGGCCGGTTTCGCCGGCATCATCAGCGGACCGATCCTGTCGGTCTATCCGGGGCTCGATCAGGACATGCTGCCGCTTGCGCTGGTCGTCGTCATCCTCGGCGGCACCGGCAGCCTGCTTGGCTCCTTCGTCGGCAGCATCGTCGTCGGCTTCATCTACAATTTCGGCCAGGCGTTGTTGCCGGAACTCGCCTATTTCGTGCTGTTCCTGCCGATGGTGCTGGTCCTGGTGCTGCGGCCGCAGGGTCTGTTCGGAGGTCAGATTCTGTGAACAGCCCCGCGGCAAGTCCAGTGACAAGTCCGGTGACGGGTCAGTCGATGGGCGGCGTCGTTGCGCGCCGCGTCGCCATCGCCATCGCCATCCTGGCGCTGATCGCGGTGCCGTACGCGATCCAGCAGGTCTATTACGTCAATATCGCGAGCCAGATCCTGCTCTACGCGGTGTTCGCGCTGGGGCTTGACGTTCTCGTCGGCTATGCCGGCCTGGTGTCGCTCGGCCATGCCGGCCTGTTCGGCGTTGCCGCCTATGTCGTCGCTTATCTGCTGGCCGCAGGCCACGGCCATGCCGTCGCCATCCTGGCCGGGCTCGCGGCTGGCCTCATCGGCACTGCGGGCTTTGCCGCACTGGCGCTGCGCGCCACCGGCATCAGCTTCATCATGATCACGTTGGCGCTCGGCGAAATCATCTGGGGGCTCGCCTATCGCTGGATCAGCATCACCGGCGGCGACAACGGCATCAGCGTGTCGACGCGACCGGCGCCGTTCGGCCTGTCGCTCGACTCGCCGCGCGCGTTTTACATCGCGACGCTGATCGTGTTTTTGCTCGCCGTCATCGCAGTACGGATTTTCGTGCGCTCGCCGTTCGGCGCCGCGTTGTGCGGCACCCGCGATCAGCCGCGCCGCATGAACGCGCTCGGCTATCACGTCTGGATGATCCGGTTCTGGGCTTTCATGTTCTCCGGCCTGTTGACCTCCGTTGCCGGCATTCTGTTCATCTATTACACCGAATTCATCAGCCCGCAGGCGTTGGCGCTGACCGCCTCGGCGGAAGGCTTGCTGATGGTGATCTCGGGCGGTGCCGGAACGCTGCTCGGGCCGGTGGTCGGCGCGGCGCTGGTCGTCATCGTCAAGAATGTGGTCAGCGCCTATATCACACGCTGGAATTTCATGCTCGGCGCCATTTTCGTCGCCATCGTCGTGTTCATGCCGGAAGGCCTGGTGCCCGGCGCGGTGCGCCTGACGCGCTTGGCCTGGCGCTCGAGCCGGGGCAAGGGGGCGTCGCAAAAAGCAGCCGCATCCGCCGCGAGGCCGCAGTCATGACCGCGCTCGCAGTGCGCAATCTCTGCAAGTCGTTCGGCGGGTTGCGCGTCACGAGCGACGTCAATCTCAGCGTCGCCGCCGGCGAACGCCGGCTGATCATCGGTCCGAACGGCGCCGGCAAGACCACCTTGTTCAATCTCATCACCGGCGAGATCACGCCCGACTCGGGCGCGGTGGCGCTGTTCGGCCGTGACATCACCCGCACCCCGAGCCGCAAGCGCAGCCATCTCGGCATGGCGCGGACCTATCAGATCATCACGCTGTTTGCGCAGGACACCATCGAACGCAACGTGATGCTGGCTTTGCTCGGACTGTCGCCGCTGCGCTGGAATCCGTTTCTCGCGCTCGACCGACAGCGGCACTTGGTCGAAGAGGCCCGCGCCGCGCTCGCGCGCGTCGGCCTCGAGCACATCGCCGCGCGGCCCTTGGCGCAGACCTCATACGGCGAGCGGCGCCGGGTCGAGATCGCCATGGCGCTGGCGCAGAACCCCAGGCTCTTGCTGCTCGACGAGCCGTTCGCCGGCTTGTCGATCGACGAACGTCAGGACGTGCGCAAGCTGCTTGCCGCCATTCCGCGCGACGTCACCATCGTCATGATCGAGCATGACATGGACACTGCGCTCGATCTGGTCGACCGCATCACGCTGTTGCATTTCGGCGAAGTCATCGTCGAAGGCACCCGCGCCGAGGTGGTGGCCGATCCGCGCACGCGGGAGGTCTATCTTGGCGAATAGCGCGCTCGAGCTTTCCGGCATCGAAGCCTATTACGGCGACAGTCACGTGCTGCAGCAGGTGTCGTTCCAGCTCGGCGAGGGCCGGCTGCTCGGGCTGCTCGGCCGCAACGGCGCCGGCAAATCGACCTGCATGAATGTCAGCGTCGGGCTCCTGCCGCCGCGCGGCGGCAGCGTCGAAGTGTTCGGCGCCGCGGTGACGCGGCTGCCGCCGGAATCCATCGCGGCGCGCGGCGTGGCGCTGGTGCCGCAAGGCCGCCGCATCTTCAAAAGTCTTACCGTGCGCGAGAATCTCATGGTCGCCGCGCATGCCGGCTTCGCCACCCGCCATGCGCCATGGACCGAGGACACAGTGTTCGCCATGTTCCCGCGGCTCGCCGAACGCCGCAGCCAGCTCGCCGGCTATCTGTCCGGCGGCGAGCAGCAGATGCTCGCCATCGGCCGCGCGCTGATGGCCAATCCGCGCGTGTTGTTGATGGACGAGCCGTCCGAGGGGCTGGCCCCGCAGATCGTCGCCGAAGTCATGGCGACCATCCGCAAGCTGAAGGAGAGCGGGCTGTCCATCGTCCTGGTCGAACAGAGCCCGAAGCTCGTTTTCGACATTGCCGACGACATCGTTATTCTCAATTCCGGCCGCGTCGCGGTGGTTTCGACGGCCGAAAAGCTCAAGAGCGACGGCGTCGATCTGCGCCAGCATCTCGGGGTGTTTTAGGATTATCACCTATGCCGGCATGGGGTTATTTGTTCATTCTTTAGGCACGACGATGACCGCCGCCGGCAGCGTCATGCCGGGCAGATCGGGCGGTTCGCGCACGATCACATCGGCAGAAACTGTATTGCAAATTACCCAACTCGCCGTCACCATGCCGGCTGAGGGTTACGGAGGGGGCATTACTTGATTACCGTTCCCGAATTGGCGGCCGAGGCCCTAGGAGCCTATCTCGGCCAGCATTTGAGCCGCAGGTTTGCTTCGACGCATGCCGACCTGACCGAGCTCGTTCCCTCGATCGCCAGACTGTCGCTCGAATGCATCGGCAACAGCGACGCGCTCTACCACAATGTCGAGCACACCATGCTGGTGACGCTGGTCGGCTACGACATCATGAAGGGCCGTTCGTTGATGAAGCCGACCTATCCCAGCGATTACGCGCATCTCTTGGTCGCTTGCCTGCTGCATGACATCGGCTATGTGCGCGGCATTCTCACGGGCGACGACGCCGACGGCTATGTCATCGACGCCAAAGGCAACAAGGCGAAATTGCCGCGCGGCGCGTCGGACGCCGCGCTGTTGCCCTATCACGTCGAGCGCTCCAAGCTGTTCGTGAAGGATCGCATGGCCAAGATCGAGCTGCTCGACGCCGAGCGGATCGCCGCGGCCATCGAATATACCCGCTTTCCGTCGTCGCATGGGCCGCACGAAACCGACAGCGAAGAGGGCCTCTTGGTGCGCGCCGCCGATCTCATCGGTCAGCTCGGCGATCCGCATTATTTGCGCAAGGCCAATGCGCTGTATTACGAATTCGAAGAGGTCGGTATGAACAAGCAGCTCGGCTACACGTCGCCGGCCGACCTCACCGATCTTTATCCGCAGTTCTATTGGAACAGCGTGTCGGCGCACATCCAGACCGCCATCCGCTATCTCAACGTCACCTCGAGCGGCCGGCAGTGGATCGCCAACCTCTACAGCAACGTGTTCCGCGCCGAGCGCGATCTGAGCCTGTGCGGGCCGCAGCGCTAGACTTCTCCCTGTCTTCGTGCTGACTCAATCGCTCCCCCCGAATGCGGGGCGAGGCGGATTGAGGAAACACCGATGCCCGAACTTTGGAACAAGTACGGCCCGACCGCGGCGCGCAAGCCCGGCAAGCCCGGCCGCGAGGTGCGGCCGAAGAGCGTGACTGTCGACATTCACGCCCATGTCGATGTGCCGGAAGCGGCGAAATTCGTCGCCCCGCATCTCGATATGACGACGGTGCCGCTCGCCCATTTCGCCACCCCGGAGTCCAAGACGCTTACGCAAAAGCAGTCAGCCGACATCAGCGCGCGGCGCGGTCACGAGCATCGGCTCGCCGATCTCGATGCCATGGCCATCGACGTCCAGATGATCGCGCCGCCGCCGCTGCAATGCTATTACACGGTGCCGCTCGATATCGCGGTGAAGGCGGCGCAGATCGTCAACGACGGCATCGCCGAATTTTGCGGCAAATATCCCGACCGCCTGAAGGGTTTTGGCACGGTGCCGATGCCGGACGGCCAGGAAGCGGCCAAGGAGCTCGAGCGCTGCGTCAAGAAGCTCGGCTTCACCGGCGTCGAGGTTTTGACCAACGTCGCCGGCAAGGAATTGTCCGATCCGGCCTTCGCGCCGTTCTGGAAGAAGGCCGAAGAGCTCGGCGTCTTGGTGATGATCCATCCCAACGGCTTCACCGAGGCGTCGCGCTTCGAGCGGTTCTATTTCAACAACGTCATCGGCAATCCGCTGGAGACGACGATCGCGCTGCATTATCTGATCTTCGACGGCGTGCTGGAGCGGCACCCCAACCTGAAGCTGCTCGCCGTGCACGGCGGCGGCTATCTCGGCGCCTATCCGGGCCGCATCGATCACGCCTGGGGCGCGCGATCGGATGCGCATGGCGCCCTGCCGCAACCGCCGACCAGCTACCTCAAGCGCATCTATGTCGACACCGTGGTGTTCACGCCGTATCAGCTCGCCGAACTGGTGCGCGTGTTCGGCGCCGATCACGTCGTGATGGGCACCGATTACCCGTTCGATATGCTGGAATACGATCCGGTCGGCCACATCGCCGGCGTCGACGGTTTCGATGCCGCTACGATCGCGGCGCTGGCCGGCGGCAACAGCAAGAGGCTTCTCGGGCTGTAACGGGGGCGCATCGTGAATTTCGCGCCGCTTCTCGACGCTGCACCGGCGATCCGCATTCATGCTTTTGCCGCCATGACCGCGTTTGCGTTGGGCGTCGTGCAATTGTCGGCGCCGAAGGGCACGCTGCCGCACCGCGCGCTCGGCTGGATCTGGGTGACGCTGATGCTCGTCGTCAGCATCACCGCCTTTTTCATCCATCAGATTCGGCTATGGGGACCATGGAGCCCGATCCATTTGCTGGCGATTTTCACGCTGGTCATGCTGCCGGTCGCCGTCGTCGCCGCGCACCGGCATGACGTGGCGCGCCACCGCCGCGCCATGATCGGCATTTTCGTCGGCGCGCTGGTGATCGCCGGGATTTTCACCTTCGCCCCCGGCCGTATCATGCACGCGGTGGTGTTCGGCTCCTGAACCGCAGCAATTATTTTGCGGCGGGCGCCGGCGCCGCGGGGCTTGCCGCTGCCCGCGGTGCGGTGCTTGGCGCTGCTGCCGGTGGGGTCGATGCTTGTGGCGAGGCCACCTGCGCCGGTGCCGGCGGATGTAGCATATGTGCGTAGACGCTGCCCGGCACGATGGTCATTACAAATGACGTCGGCGTCTCGTCCGGCCCAAACGGACCCGGCACTTGATGCGACACGGGCGGCAGGCTTTTGAGGTAAGCGGCGATCGCCAGCGCATCCGATTTTGTCAGGTTCTTGAATCCCTCATAAGGCATGACAGGCGCGAGCTTCCGGCCCTGCGGCGTTAGGCCGGTTGTAATGGCAGCAACGATTTGCGCGTTCGTCCAGTTGCCAAGCCCGGTCGCTTTGTCCGGAGTGAGGTTGGGACCGACGAAAACGCCGAGATGCGGAATGGCAAAGCCGACGTCCGATCCGCCGAGAAGTTTGCTCATGTCCGGCTTTCCGAAAAAATGCCCAGGCGTATGGCAATCGTTGCAGCCGCCGATGGAAACGAGATACTTGCCGCGAGCGATCTGGTGCCTGTTGGCGGCATGGGCGCGAGGCGGCACCGCCAGACCGGCAGCGGCCAGTATCGCGACGGACCACAGCAGAGCCATCCGCCGGCGGCTCGCCGGCTTGCCGCGGCGACCTGCCGCCAAATCATAAGATACAGCGCTTCGCATTCCATTTCCCCTTGCTGGTTGATTCGCGAAATATCGTCAGCCGCGGGACTGTCGCGGCCAAGTCGACGCGGTGTCAACACCGATCAATTTCACACAACGCCGCCGCGATTTCCACCATCGACGCTCAGCCTTGCCTGCGGCGGTCGGCCGCCGTCTCGACGACCGCCGCGGCGAGCGCCAGGACGGCCGGCACGATCATGGGATGGTCGATCAGATGCAGCGCCAGCGCGCCGGCGACGGCGCCCGCCGCATAGGCGATCCAGGCGATCGTCAGCACCGCCACCGTCGTCTGCTGCTGCGCCGAAGCTCCCGGCATCGCGATGCCCAGCCTGAGCAGATCGCCGGTGATGAAGGCGGTGTTGACCGGCACGCCGGCGATGCTGCGCACTGCGGCGTTCTGCATGCCGAGCGCGGCGGCGCAGATCGCGGCGCTCCATTGACTGGTGATGAATTCGGAGCCGCCCAGCATCAGCGCGGTGAGCACGAGCGGCAGGCTTGGCGGAATTTTGAACCTTAATCCCGCTTCGGTGACGATGATCGCGGCCAGAAAGGCCGCAACCACGCCGATATGGAAGCCGGCGTGGTCGAGGTTTCCTTTGGCGAGGTCGATGCCGAGCAGCACGGTATTGCCGGTCATCGCTCCGACGAAGGTGTCGTAGCGCAGGAAGGCGATCGCGTCCGCCGCGCCGCCGATCGCGCAGAGCAGCATCGTTCGTCCGAGATCGCGCGCTTGCATCGTCGGTGGCATCACGCGGCTATTGCTGGCGCCGTTTCTTCTTGCCCGGCTTGAGGCGATGCACGGTAGCGGAGACGCCGGCGCTGCGGCGCAGCGCCTCTTTGAGGTCGACCGGCCGGTCGTGCTTCTTCAAGAGATCGCGGAACGCCTCGTCGGCGAGCTCGGCAAAGTCCTTCATCTGATCGCGGCCGAGCAGATCGAGCGCGCGCCAGGTCTCGTCGTCGAGCTGGACGCGCTTGCCTGGCATCAGCTCGCTTTCTTATGCCGCCCGTTGCCGCGCGCGGATGAGCGCGCCGCTTTCTTTGCTGCCGGTTTGGAGGAACGCGCGCTCGATCGCGGCGCATTACGCTGCGCAGCGCCTCCGCCGGGCGCTTTGCCGCCGCCTTTCACGCTCTGCCGCAGCGCGTCCATCAGGTTGATGACGTTCGACGGCTCGCGCTCTTTCGGTCGCTCGATCTTCTCGCCCTTCTGCTTCTTGCGCAAAAGATCCTTCAGCGCATCCTCGTAGTCATCCTTGAACTCGGCCGGCTTGAAGTGTCCGGTCTTGCTCTCGACGATGTGCACGGCGAGATCGAGCATGTCCTTCGGAATTTTTTCGTCCTCGATGCCGTCGAAATATTCGTCCTCGTTGCGCACCTCGTAAGGGTAGCGCAGCGTCATCCCGACCATGCCCTTGCCGCGGGCTTCCAGCGCGATGATGTGCTCGCGCGAGGTAAACACGATCTTGCCCACCGCCACCATGCCTTCCTTGCGGATCGCCTCGCGGATTACCGCGAAGGCCTGCTGGCCGACTTCGCCGTCCGGCACGATGAAATACGGATCGCGCATGTAGAGCTCGTCGATCTCGCTGCGCGGCACGAACTCGTCGATCTCGATGGCGTGCTTGGATTCGATCGCGACCGCGTCGAGCTCCTCCGGATCGAGCTCGATATATTCGCCCTTGGCGATCTCGTAGCCCTTGACGATGTCCGCGTTGTCGACCTCGTCGCCGGTATCGGCGTCGATCTTCTTGTAGCGGATGCGGTTGCCGGTCTCTTTGTTGAGCTGATGGAAGCTGATCTTTTCCCGCTCCGACGTCGCCGGAAACAGTGCGATCGGGCAGGAGACGAGCGACAGCTTCAGATAGCCTTTCCAATACGCGCGCGGGGCCACGATGCTACTCCGTTACTCTTCGGGGACCTTGGCTCAACGATATCAGGGAACCGCCGTTCCACAAGGGAACTCCGCGGCGACAGTTATCAACCGTTTCGCCTTTGTTCTTCCCGGCATTCGGTAATGTCTCAGTTTGAATTTTTTGAGAGGAGTAGGCTAATAGCGCCAGCCGAAATGGCCCCTCCAAATGCCCAATAATAAGCGTCGTAATAGCGTTGGCCGCTGAACATATTGAAACGATTGACCCAATGAACAAAATCCAATGCGTAGTTACCGGCTCCAATCGTATAAATAGAAAAGCCGACCGCGACACCAAGCACTCCCCCAAGTACGAGTGATGCAAGGAATTTCATGCCGCACCCAGCTTTTTATATGGCCCACGCTTGCCCGGCTTTGGGGCTGCCGCGTCTACCATTTCGGCAAGATCAGTCATTGACCAAAGGGTATCGCTGATCCCGGCCGCCATAGCGGGCGACAGCCCTTTCAGGGTCTTGTGCTGTTTCACGAAATTATACCAGACCGTGTAGAGGGCGACCATCCACACGTGGTTTTCAAACTTCTTGGAAAAGCCGTTGGTAAGGCGAGTAAAGCGGCGCATGTGCATCCGCATCGTCAAATTTTGCCGTTCCACAAATGACGTGCTGATGTGCTTCGGGTCGGGATTGCCGGTAATCTCTCGCTTCTCTGTGCCGATGCAAACGGGTGGGCTATAGCGACGTTCGCCGCCTGGTTCGCGGCCGTAAATCTTATGCAATTGGGCGTAGTCCACATCGTCGCCGAAGGTCTGCTGCACGGCGTAGAAATAAGTTTTGAGACCGTCGCTGGTTAGCTGAACGCGATTGGCTAGACGGCTCTTTAAGTCCTCCATGAACGTGCGGCCGGATTGATAGTCACGGTCTCCCACAAGAAACGTCGCGATCAATTTCGTGTCGGCATCAATTGCGGTCCAGGTCCAAGCGTCGCCGCCGTCAACCCGCACTGTCTTGGCGCTAAGCAGATTGGCTTCCTTGACCCCGACGAATGACCAGATTTCGTCAACCTGTATGCGTTGGGATTTCAGGCACCGGATCTTCGCATCGTGGAAGGCCGCACAAGCCCTTCCGGCGTCCACTAGCAGCTTGGTCACGGTATTGATCGATACGTCGCACACCCGCGAAATCGACCGCATGGACGACCCCTCACAGAGCATGGAAAGGATTTGAACGCGGGTTTCGAGAGGGAGCTTATTCATGCCCCTATCATAGAAGGTCGGGCCCACAAGTCAAGCATAAAGTTCACTTTAACCGAAACGTTAACCCGATATTGACGAATGGATCGCATTGTTCTATAAGCGAAACCTGTAAATACGTGGAAATCCATGCCCGACCAACCGACAGCGAAAACTCCAGGCGAACTCGTGCGCGAAGCAATGGAAGCGAAGAGCTGGAACCAAAGCGATCTTGCCTTCGCTCTGGGGACTACGACGGCGGCCATAAACCAGATTCTGAGCGATAAGCGCAGCATCAGCCATAATATGGCCCAGGCCCTCGGCGCGGCGCTCGACACGCCAGCGGAGACGTTCGCCCGCATCCAAGCGGAGTGGGATTTACGTCAGGCCGAAAAGCCGGACCCGAGCATCTTGTCGCGCGCCCGCATCCTGGGCCGTTATCCACTCCGCGAAATGCTTAAGCGCGGTTGGATCGACCCGGAGCATAGGGAAGGCTCCCTCGAAGAGCAGGTTTGCCGTTTTTTTGGCGTCCAATCCCTGGACGATGTTCCCCACCTAAATCATTCGGCTAAGAAAACGGACTATTCCGACATTCCTCCGGCGCAGCTTGCGTGGCTCTTTCGGGTGCGTCAGATCGCATCCGAAATGCATCCGGTTGCCTATAACCCGGCAAAACTCCAAGAGGCAATTGCCGCGTTCAAGGACATGCGAAACGAGCCTGACGCAGTGCGGCATGTTCCCCAATTACTTGATGAAGCGGGCATTCGCTTTGTGGTCGTGGAGAGCCTGCCCGGTAGCCAAATTGACGGAGTATGCTTTTGGCTAAATCCGAATGCTCCGGTTATCGGCATGTCCCTGCGCTTTGATCGTATCGACAATTTTTGGTTCGTGCTGCGCCACGAATGCGCGCACGTCCTGCACGGGCATGGAAAGAGCCACGCTATCGTCGATGTCGATTTAGAAGGCGCGTTTTCGCCTTCGCAGAACGATGAAGAGAGAATTGCCAACACCGAAGCCGCCGATTTTTGCGTGCCGTCCGAACACGTCCGATCTTTCTATCTGAGGAAAAAGCCATTTTTCTCAGAGAGCGACGTTTTGGCGTTCTCCAAGAGAATGAAGGTCCATCCAGGGCTGGCGGTCGGGCAAATTCAACGTTTGGCAAATCGATATGATCTTCTTCGGAAACATCTGGTCAAAGTGCGTTCATACCTAGCCGGATCAATGATGATGGACGGTTGGGGCGATGTAATCCCTTTGGACACATGAGGAGCGGAAATTGAGCGGATACAAAGAAAATATGCTCCATATCTGGGAGCAATATACGAAAGAGGTGTCGGCAGATCCCACGGACCTTCGCGAGATCGGTGCTTGGGCTAGATCAAAACGCTTGTGGGCCCCACGCCCCATAGACGTTGATACCAGTTTTGCTCGGGAGATGGCCGATGTGCTCCGGGAGCAAGTTCGTACCGACAAGGACGGCCGTCAGTACCGCGCGTTCATTCCGGCAAAAACCAAGGGCAAGGATGGCCTTCCGCTATTCAAATGGGCTGATATCGACGTTGCTCCACGGGCACACGTCGAAAAGGGTGTACAAGGCGAGCGCCGTTCGATCGCCAATGATTGCTTTGCCCTGGCAATGAAGCGGGACCACTATAACGCGACTTATCCGAAAGAAGAGCCGCTAGAGGTCATCTTCAATTTCGAGGAAGATATTGAGGAAATGAAAATCGCGAAGGGTATAGACGACGCCGCCTAGCGAGTTTTTTTCCAGCGAGCACTGGCCGCTGTTCTGGCAATTTCGGAACGCTGTTCGGGAGTAAGCACTCTCGCCCTTGCGGGACCGCCTTTTGCCCCGGCTTTCTTGGCGCGGCTTTCCCGCTTTGTTGGGACCTGCTCCTCAATTTCCCCCGTCGCGATCCGCATGACGTGGACGGCGTTGCCGATCACGTCGGCGGGGCGCTTCTCGCCTTTGGGACCTCTAGGCATCTAATTCATTCACATCGATGACGCGGCCATCATTCAATTCGGCAGTAACTATGAAGCCGCGTCCGGTGAGTTCCGCGGATGTTTCTTGCGCATCTTTGACGGTATCGCACACAACTATCTTGATAGCACCGTCCTTGCTCACCCTAAGCTTTATGGGAAGGAGGGCCATGCGGCCATTATGCAACTCTTTGGCTCAAGCCGCCACACCCAAAAATTCAAACTGAGACACTACCCGGCATTCAGCCTAGACTCACCGAGTGATTTGACGAATCGGGAGCGCGGATTCATGCCGGCAACCAGCGCATTGAGAAAACAGCCGCCGCGGCCTGCGGAAAACGCCAAGCCGCGGCTGTTTCACGCCCGGATGGTGGTAACGCGGGTCGAGGAATGGTGCGTCGAGGCCGCGACCGCCGCGGAGGCGGAAGCGCTGCTGGCGTCCGGCGCCGGCCATCGCTGCACGCCGGGCGAAAGCGTCCAGGTCGAGCTCGATCAGCTCCTCGACGAATAAAGCACGGGCGGCGTGGGTAGCGATTTACCGCTATCTTTCGCTTGGCCAAGGACGAGCGGCGCAGCGCTTCTTTAATATTGGGCGAGACGGCTTCGCCGTCGCAAATCGGACATTTCACGGTGTAAGCTTGCGCCTGCAATAAGCCGGCAACGGCTCATTTGAACGGCATTTCTCTTGAGTCATAATTCCGGGATGTCATGACGACGGCTGATGCCTCGATGCCGCCGCCCGCAGGCGCGGTCGATTTCCTGGGCCGGGAGGCGGCCTATTGGCGGCTGCGCGTCAAGGGCGCGGCACTGCTCGTGCTCACGCTTGGCATCTATCGCTTCTGGTTCGCCACCGATGTGCGCCGTTATCTGTGGTCCAATACCGAGATCGGCGGCGAGACGCTGGAATATACCGGGCTTGCCACCGAGCTCCTGTACGGGTTCCTGATCGCCGTCACCATCGTCGGCCCGCTCTACAGCGCAATTGCCTTTGCGGCGCTGGCGCTCGATGCCGCCACGCTCGCAATCGCCGCCGCCGCGCTGTTGCTGCTGGTGCTGCTCAGCCAGTTCGCGCTGTATCGGGCGCGCCGCTACCGGCTGACGCGCACGGTGTTCCGCGGCGTGCGTTTCGATCAGTACGGCTCGGCTTGGCGCTATGCGTTCTTTGCGCTGTCGTGGTGGGCGCTTGCCGCGGTGACGCTCGGGCTTGCTTATCCGTGGGCGCAAGCGAGCCTGCAGCGCTACAAGATGCGCCACACCGGCTATGGCGACCTGCACGGCTCGTTTGCCGGATCGGGAGCGGCGCTGTTCCTGCGCGGGCTGCCGATCTGGCTCCTCGTCTTCGGCCCCGTGATCTTGGCCTTTGTCGTGCTCACCCGCATGGTCGATTGGAATGCGCTCAACGCGATGATGGCGCAGGGCGATACCAAACCGCTGGCGTTGCTTGTCGGCCATACCGGGGTTGACGTGTTCGGCGTCGTTGCTGCGGCCGTAACCGCCAGCCTCGCGATGGTGCTGGTGCTCTATCCGCTGTTCGCCGCCATCATGATGCGCTGGTGGATTTCCGGCCTGCGTTTCGGCACCATGACCGTGCGATCGCATTTGTCCACGGCCAAAGTCTATCGGGTCTATCTGCGCTTCCTGTTCTATCTCGTGCCCTATTTGCTCGTGGTCATGGCGATCGGCGGCGTGTTCGTTTTCCTGGGCGACGAACTGCTCGGATCGACGAACGATTCCATGCCGGCGGAGCTTCTGGTCAGCGCGACCACGCTCGGCATCTATGTCACGATGATGCTCGGCGCCTCGACGATCTATCAGGTTGTGGTCACCTTCGCGATGTGGCGGCTCGGCGTGCAATCGGCGGAGCTAACGGGAGCCGACGCGCTCGACGGCGTGCGCGCCGGCGGCGGTCCCGACTCGGCGCTCGGCGAAGGCTTGGTCGATGCGCTCGGCGTCGGAGGCATCTGATGCAGAGGCGAAGGTCGAATAATCGTCCGCTCGTCCCCACGAAAGTGGGGACCCAGCGCGAAAATCTGGATTCCCACTTTCGCGGGAATGAGCGAAAAAAATATGAATGATGCTCCCAGCATCGACGCGCCGCTGCGCGGACCGGCCGTCTATTTCGACGGCACCTCGAGCGCGCGCAATGACGTTGTCGTTGAGCTCGGTGCCAAGGCGTTGCGTATTCTGGCTTGCCGCGATGGCGGCCCGGATCGGTCGCTCGACGAATGGCCTTACGCTGAATTGCGCCGCATGTCGGCGCCCGACGGCGTGCTTCGTCTCGCCCGGCGCGGCGAAACGCTGCTGGCGCGGCTCGAAATCCGCGCGCCCGAGCTCGCCGCGGCGATCGAAGATCGCGCCGAGGCGCTCGATCGTAGCGGCGTCGCCGAGCGGCGGCTCCGCCGCAACATCGTGGCGTTGAGTTTCGCCGCCGCGGCGTCGCTGGTCGTCACCGCGGTGTTCGGCCTGCCGGCGCTGGCGAGCCGGATCATTCCGCTCATACCGCTCGCGGTCGAGCACAGGCTCGGCGACGCCATCGACCGCAACATCCACGGCAGGCTCGACAGCCAGCATCTCGGCGCGGCTTTCGCCTGCGGCGGCGGCCCGAGCGAAACGGCCGGCCGCGCCGCGCTCGACAAACTGGTCGGCAAGCTCGAAACGGTTGCCGCGCTGCCGTTTCCCCTGCATGTCGAGGTGGTGCGCCGCGCCGAGCCGAACGCCATGGCGTTGCCGGGCGGCCATGTTTATGTCGATGACGGACTGATCGCGAAGGCGCAGACCCCCGACGAATTGGCCGGCGTCTTGGCCCACGAGATGGGACATGTCGCCCATCGCGACGGCACCCGCACCGTCGTGCAGACCGCCGGCCTGTCGTTCCTGTTCGGCATGATGCTCGGCGACTTTGTCGGCGGCGGCGCCGTCGTCATCGCCGCCCGGACGGTGCTGAAATCGTCCTATTCGCGCCGGGTCGAGGCGGCGGCCGACGCCTATAGCGTCGATCTGATGGCGAAGGCGGGCGGCGACCCGCACGCGCTTGCCGCCATCCTCAAGCGCATCGTCGGCGACAAGAACGAGGGGATGAAGCTGTTGCTCGATCATCCCGAGACCAAGGACCGGATCGCCGCGATCGACGCCGTCCCGGTTGCCGGCACCCCGGTGCCGCTTCTTGACGCAGCGGACTGGAGCGCACTGAAGCAGATTTGCGCCCCACTGCCGGCCAATGCTACCGGCAACGTCACCGCCCACTAGCCGGACCGATCATGCGCCGCCGCATCCTCCACGATCAGCCGATCTCGCGGCTCGCCGTCTGGGCGCGGCGCATCGCCCTGTTTTCGCTCGCCGCGACGCTCGTCGCCATCATCATCGTGCGTTCGGGCGCGCTCGACATCGTGCCGGCGCTCTCGACGCTCGCCGGCGCGCTGGTGCTGGCCGGCCTCGCCATCCTGCTCGCGCTCGGCTCCGGCATCGTCATCTGGCGCGACGGCATCGGCGGCGGCCGCCACGCGGCGACCGCATTGTTGATCGGCTTCGCGCTGATCGCCTATCCGCTTTATCTCGGCGTCAAGGCCTACCGCCTGCCGGCGATCTACGATATCACTACCGATCCGATCGATCCGCCGCAATTCGATGCCATCGCCCGCTTGCGGCCGCGCGACGCCAATCCGGTCGCTTATGCCGGTCTCTACGCCGCCGAGCAGCAGAACGCCGCCTATCCCGACATCGCGCCCGATGACACCACGGCGACGCCGCAGGAAGCCTATAACGCCGCAATGAAGGTCATCGCCAAACGGCGCTGGCGCGTCGTCGATGCGCGGCCGCCGCAAGCGGCCTTGCCGCGCGCGGCCGGTGCGCGGCAGGCGCAGGACACTGCGGTGCGTGACGGCATCATCGAGGCGGTGGCGCGCACACCGATTCTCGGCTTCCGCGACGATGTCGTGGTGCGGGTGCGGGCGACCACCGACGGCGCCCGCATCGACGTGCGCTCGGCCTCGCGTTACGGCCGCAACGATCTCGGCACCAATGCTTCGCGGGTGCGTAATCTGATCGATAATATCGACGATGTGCTGTCGGCGCCGGTGCCGGAGAAGAAAGCGCCGCCGCCGCCGCGTCAGCCTCCGGCCAAAGCGTCGGCCAAGCGATAGCTGCCCTCGATCGACGGCGGGCCGTCGGTCGCGACCGCGCCGCGCGCCGCCAGATCCTCCATATGCGCCAGCACCGACAACGCCGCGGCGCCGGAAAGCCGCGGGTCGAGCCCGATATAGACCGCCTTGACGATGGTCGGGATGTCGGCCGCGCCTTTGCCGAGCCGGTGCAGGATCGAGGCTTCGCGGCCTAGGCGGTGGCGGATCAGATGCTGCACGTAGCGCGGCGCCTCGCGCACCGGCGCGCCGTGGCCGGAGAGGTAAAGCGGCTCGCTGCGCCGGGCGAGCTTATGCAGCGACGCCATATAGTCGCTCATGGCGCCGTCGGGCGGCGCCACGATGGTGGTCGACCAGCCCATCACATGGTCGCCGGCGAACAGCAGATCGGCCTCCTTGAATGCGAACGCCATGTGATTGGCGGTATGGCCCGGCGTCGTCACCGCCTCGAGCGTCCAGCCGCCGCCGCTTACCGTTTCGCCGTCGGCGAGCGCCACGTCGGGACGGAAATCCATGTCGGCGGAAGCATCGAGGCGGCGCGTTTCGCCGATGTGCAACGGCCGCGCCAGCCGGTGCGGACCCTGCGCGTAAACCTTGGCGCCGGTTGCCGCTTTGATTTTCGGCACCGCCGGCGAATGGTCGCGATGGGTATGGGTGACGAAAATATGCGTGACGGTCTCGCCGCGCACGGCGTCAAGGAGCGCCGCGATATGGGCGTCGTCGTCGGGACCCGGATCGAGGATCGCGACTTTGCCGCGGCCGACGATGTAGCTCATCGTGCCCTTGAAGGTGAACGGCCCGGGATTGTTGGCGACCATGGCGCGCACGCCCGGCGCAATCTCCCGCACCCGGTCGGGCTCGAGATCGAATGTCTTATTGAAGGGAACGTCGTCGGCCATACGGCGCTGCATATCATTTGCGCAATCGGAGTTCGAATCCGATGGTGCTGCGCTCCTTCGTTAACGCCTCCACCATGTGCGGAGGCGGCATCGCGGGCGCAAGCGCGCGGAAAGCAGCCAGATATGCGGTTGAGGGTACCCCAAAAATAGTAGAGCCCCGGTGCCGGGAATGCCGGGGCTCTAGCAACCTCAATTCGCCACGGTAAGTGAGACCGAGATCGCCGATCCTTGTTATGCAAGCAGCGGGCCAAGTCCGGCCGGGGCAAAACCGCGGCAATTCCGGCCGGCTTTACGGGGCCAAACGCCGTGTTGGTCGCGCCGCGAGCGGTCGCTGGCTATTTTGCAGGCAGTGCCCTCAAAACGGGGTTCGGCTGCGGATCGCCGCCGCCAGTGTGCCCTCGTCGAGATAATCGAGCTCGCCGCCAACCGGTACGCCATGGGCGAGCCGCGTCACCTTCACATGTCCTTTTTCTTGGGCGTCGTGCAAAAGATCGGTGATGTAATGCGCGGTGCTCTGGCCGTCGACGGTGGCGGACAGCGCCAGGATCACTTCCGTCACCGCCGGATCGCTCGCCCGCTTGATCAGCGCGTCGATCGTCAAGTCGTCCGGCCCGATGCCGTCGAGCGGCGATAAGGTGCCGCCGAGCACGTGATAGCGCGCATTGATGGCGTGCGCGCGCTCCAGCGCCCACAGGTCGGCGACGTCGGCGACCACGACGATGGCCGAGGCGTCGCGCCGGGGATCGGTACACACGGTGCAGGGATTTTGCGTGTCGATATTGCCGCAAATCCGGCACACCTCGATCTTCTCCATCGCGGTCGCTAGCGCAGCAGCAAGCGGCGCCATCAGCAATTCGCGCTTTTTGATGAGAAACAAGGCGGCGCGCCGCGCCGAGCGCGGGCCGAGCCCCGGCAACCGCGCCAGCAGCTGGATCAGGCGCTCGATTTCGGGACCGGCGGAAATAGCAGGCATACGGGCGCTTATGATCTCAGTGGCAGTCGGGCGAAGGCCGGGTTAGCCTACCCGCATTTACCGGGGAGGGCGACATGCTGGCGCGGCAGATTGCGATCGGTTTCGGCATCGCAGTGATATTTCCATTACTGGTCTATTACGGCGTCGCGTCGATCTATCCGCCGCCGGAAATGCAGTATGTGGCGTCGGCCATTATCGTTCCCGGTCCAAATGCGACACCCGAAGAGCGGCAAAAATACCAGGATGAGCAGCGCGAATGGCAGAAGGAGCAGCACGAAAGGTCGGAAATATATAAGGCCGCGGCCAAGGATTTCGCTAGACACCTCATTGTTGTCGCCGCGCCGCTTGGCGTTGCCGCCATCTTGATCGGCGCTTACCTGCCGCTCTACGCCATCGGTACGGGATTAATATTCGGCGGTATTTTCGCGGCCGGTTCGGGCTATTGGTGTTATTGGGACTACCTTGAAAATTGGCTCCGCTTTGCCTCCTTGCTCGTAGGATTCCTGATCCTGTTGTTCGTCGGCTATTACCGCGTCGCAGGGTCCAGCACGCGAGCCGGCGCGCCGTGATTTGCGACGGCGCAAGATAAATCCCTCAGAACAGCTTGAGCCCCGGCGGCAGCGGCAGGCCGCCGGTGAGCGCCTGCATCTTTTCGGCAAGCTGCGCTTCGAGCTTGCGCTTGGCGTCGGCGTGCGCGGCGACAAGAAGGTCTTCGACGATTTCCTTCTGGTCGGGCTTGTAGAGCGAATCGTCGATGCGCACGCCGCGCAGGTCGCCCTTGCCGGACATTTTCACGCTGACCATGCCGCCGCCGGCCAAGCCTTCGATCTCGATGCGGTCGAGCTCGGCCTGCATCGCCTCCATCTTCGATTTCAGCTCGGTGGCCTGCTTCATCAGGCCGAGAAAATCAGGCATCGATCACCTTTACAGTCACGTTTCCCGGACGCGGTGCAGCGCGAAGCGGTGCGCCGCTGATCCGGGACCTTCGCAAGCTCTGCGCCTGTAACGATCCCGGGTCTGCAGCGCATCACTACGTGCTGCGCTGCGCCCGGGAAACGAATTGCGTATTATAGCTCATCGTTTTGGTTGCCTTCGCCTTCCGCTCCCGGCAACTCTTCCGGGCCTGCCGCATCGCCCGCCGGCGGCCGCACGTCGACAATCTCGGCGCCGGGAAAGCGTTGCAGCACCGCCTGCACCAGCGGGTCCTCGCGTACCTCGTCTTTGAGCTCCGCCTTGCGGGCGTCGGCCTGCGCGCGCAGGCTCGGCTGGCCTCCTTCGGCGGAGACCGCGACCATCCAGCGCCGGCCGGTCCATTCGGCCAATTTCTTGGACAGCTCCTGGACCAGCGTCTTGCGCGCGCTCGGCTCCAGCGCGAGTTCCAGCGTGCCGTCTTCGAAGCGCACCAGCCGCACGTCGCGCTCCAGTGCGCTTTTCATCGTCAGGTCGCGGTTCTCGGCGGCAAGCGCGAGGAGGTCGGCAAAGCTTTGCACCGCGCGGAACTCGTTAGCGCGCGCCACCGGCTCGTCGAACGGCGCCGGATTTTCGGATTGCCGCGGCGCCGCCATCGGTGCCGATTTGGGCGCGGCGGAAGCCAGCGGCCCGCGGCCGCCGCGCGGCGCTTCGCTGCGCAATTCCGCGCGCGGCGCTGCGCCGCCTCCGCTTGGCGCGGCGACAGCAGCGCCATTGCCGCTTCGCGTATCGCCGAGCGAGCGGATCACCTCGTCGGGCGTCGGCAAATCGGCGGCATAGGCGATGCGCACCAACACCATGTCGGCGGCATCGACCGGCCGGCCGGCGGCCTCGACTTCGGCGATGCCTTTGAGCAGCATCTGCCAAGTGCGCGCCAGCACCCGCATCGAGAGTTTGGTGGCGAAGGCGCGGCCGCGCGTGCGCTCGGCTTCGGTGAGCGACACGTCGTCGGCGAGAGCCGGCACGATTTTCACCCGGGTGACGAAATGCGTGAATTCGGCGAGATCGCCGAGCACCATGGCCGGATCGGCGCCGGAATCGTACTGGTCGCGCAATTCCTTGAGCGCTGCTGCGATATCGGCGCGCATCAGCGCCTCGAACAGATCGATGACCCTGGTACGATCCGCAAGGCCGAGCATCTGCCGCACGTCCTCGGCGCGCACCGGGCCCGCCGCATGTGCTATGGCCTGATCGAACAACGAGAGTGAATCGCGCACCGAGCCTTCCGCGGCGCGCGCGATCAGCGCCAGCGCTTCCGTCTCCGCTTCGATTTTTTCCTTCCCGGCGATGCCTTGCAGATGCTTCACCAAGAGCGCGGCGTCGACCCGGCGCAGATCGAAGCGCTGGCAGCGCGACAAGACGGTGATCGGCACTTTGCGGATTTCGGTGGTGGCGAAGACGAATTTGGCATGCGGCGGCGGCTCTTCCAGCGTCTTGAGCAGCGCGTTGAAGGCGGCGCCCGACAGCATGTGCACTTCGTCGAGGATATAGACCTTGTAGCGCGCCGACACCGGCGCGTAGCGGATGGCGTCGTTGATCTGGCGCACGTCGTCGACGCTGTTATGCGAGGCGGCGTCCATCTCGATGACGTCGAGATGCCGGCTCTCCATGATCGCTTCGCAATGGACGCCGAGCACCGGCATGGTGACGGTCGGCGCCGTGATCGAGCCGTCGGGCAATTCGTAATTGAGCGCCCGCGCCAGGATGCGCGCCGTCGTGGTCTTGCCGACGCCGCGCACCCCGGTGAGGATCCAGGCCTGCGGAATGCGCCCGGATTCGAAGCCATTGCCGATGGTGCGCACCATCGCGTCCTGGCCGATCAGGTCGTCGAAGGTCGCCGGCCGGTATTTGCGCGCCAGCACGCGGTAGGCGGCGGAGGGTGTCGTTGCGTCGTTCATTGCGGACTGATCGTAGATGGGGTAACGGGCCAGTGGCAAGCGAGGTAGGCCGTTTGCTATGCCGCTGATGAGGCGTACTCGGGCGCGGCATGCAAGGGCGCTATGCTGGAGTGGCGGTCGTCCCTCACACTGATGGTGTAACGGAGTCGGGCGTGAGCCTGCTCCAAGCATCGAGGAGGGACGACCATGGACTATTATGCAGGAATTGACGTGTCATTGGAATGCTCAAGTGTGTGCGTTGTCGATGCGAACGGCAAGATTGTTCGCGAAGGCAAGGTTGCGAGCGATCCGCAGGCCATGATCGACTATTTTAGCTCGCTTGGTTTGGCGCTATCGCGGATCGGACTGGAGGCGGGCCCGTTGTCGCAATGGCTTTACGCGGCGTTGCGGCAGGCGGGTCGGGCGGTTGAGCTGTTGGAGACGCGGCACGTGCGCGATGCGTTCAAGGCGATGCCGGTGAAGAGCGATCGCAATGATGCGCGTGGAATTGCGCAACTGATGCGGCTGGGCTGGTTCCGGCCGGTGCATTGCAAGTCGATGGCGGCGCAAGAGCTGCGGGCGGTGCTGACGGCGCGCAAGCTCATCCAGTCGAAGCTTCGCGACATTGAGAACAGCCTGCGCGGGATTTTGCGCGGCTTCGGGCTTAAGGTCGGCAAGACAACGGCACGAAGCTTTGCGGGGCGGATCCGCGAGCTGGTGGCGGGACAAGCCAATCTTGAGACGATCGCGCAGGCATTGCTAGCGGTGCACGCGGTGCTGGTGCGCGAGTTCAATGGGTTCGAGAGACGGGTGCGGATCATGGCGCGCGAGCACGGTCCCGCCAGGCTGTTGATGACGACGCCGGCGGTCGGCCCCATCGTGGCGCTGACCTATGCCAGCGCCATCGACGATCCGGCACGCTTTACCTCGTCGAAGCAGACCGGAGCGCATTTCGGACTGACGCCGAAGAAGTATCAATCGGGCGAGACCAATATCACCGGGCGCATCAGCAAGATCGGCGACGCCGCAGTGCGCGAAGCACTCTATCAGGCCGCCCATGTCATGCTGACCAAACCGGTCACCGGTTGTGCGGCCCTCAAAAGCTGGGCGATGCGGATCGCCAGAAGAGCCGGCATGCGCAAAGCCAAGGTGGCACTGGCGCGCAAGCTTGCCGTGATCATGCACCGCATGCTCGCCGACGCCAAAGTTTTCAACCCGGCCGCCGCGGCCGCCACATCGGGAGAATAACGGTTTTCGGACGGGTCACGACACCAGGCCCTTCCGAAGCGAAGTCCCTTCGCCGGGACGATGGATCAGGTCAGACCGTCATCCGGGATGTGGCATCGACCACGCATCCGTAGATTGGCCGGCCTATCCTCACGAACTCCATCAGGCGGCGGCTCCGCGCCGACCCCGTACAGAAGCAAGTCCCCGGCGAGCGGACGACGACGCAAAAGGGATTGACTTACGAAGGCCCGTTACAGAAGCCCGGATGCGCGCAGCGAAATCCGGGGCGGCATGCGAGCGGGTCGGTTGTCCCCGCATTTCGCTGCGCTCATGCGGGCTACAGGGTGTGAGAAAAGGTGGGAGGCTGACGAGCGACCCGAACCGCGCTCGTTAGGGCTGCTTCCTTCCGGACCTGACCCGGTTGGCGAGTGGCTCGTCCACCGCCAACCTCCCGGCCTTTATATCGGCCGGAGAGGCGGCGAAAGCAAGCTTGGGGCACCTCTCCCCGCGTTGCGGGGAGAGGGAGTGCGCGTCTTCACCCCGCCTCCTTCGCCACGTCGTAGCCGTAGAGCCAGCCGACCTGGAACGTGGTGGTATCGCCGCGGCGGCCGGTGCCGAAACGGTCGCGCAGCGCGAATTTCACGTCGCGCTGCAATCGCGCCCACGGCGAGGCAAGGTGATTTTCCTTGGCGCGTGCGCGCGAGCCGAGCACCGCCGCCGTCGCGCGCGGCGTCCGCATTTGCTCATAGGCGGCGAGCGCCGCGGTAAGATCGTCGGGCTGCCGCGCCACCATCGCCGCCAGCACGCAGCCGTCTTCGATCGCCATGCCGGCGCCCTGCGCGAGATAGGGCAGCATGGCGTGCGCGGAATCGCCAAGCAGCGTGGCGCGGCCCTTGCTCCAGCGCTGCAGCGGATCGCGATCGTAGAGCGCCCATTTGTACCAGCGCGTGCTGCACGGATAGAGCCGGGTGAGATCGCGATGCCAGCGCGCATAGGTCGCGGTGATTTCCGAGACGTCGCATTCATGCGTCCAGGATTCCTCGGTCCAGGCATCGCTGTCGATGTGGGCGACGATGTTGAGGAGCTCGCCGCGGCGCACGCGGTAGTGCACGACATGGCCGTGCGGCCCCATCCATATCGTGCCGTCCGCGGTGTTGATGTCGGCCGGCACGGCTTCGATCGGCGCCATGCCGCGCCAGCAGATGCAGCCGGTGAAGCGCGGCGCATCGGCGCCGAACAAGCTCTTGCGCACCGCCGAATGAATGCCGTCGGCGCCGATCGCGAGATCGGCCTCAAGCGCGCTGCCGTCGGCAAATTGCACGGCGGCGGGCCGCTTGCCGGCATCGCCCGGATCGACGCCGATGCAGCGTTTGCCGAGACGGATGGCGGTGGTCGCCAGCGCGCCGCGCAGCACGTCGAGCAGGTCGGCGCGATGCAGCGTGAGGTTCGGTGCGCCGAATTTCTCGCGGAAATCGCTGCGGCTGATGCGCGAGATAGTGCGCCCGCTTTTCCACGAGCGGATGAGCTGGAATTCGGACGCCCAGCCGATGGCCTCGACCTCGCGATCGATGCCCAGCGCCCGGAACGCCTTCACCGCGTTGGGCGTCAGATTGATCCCGGCGCCGATCTCGCTATGCACCGGCGACTGCTCGCAAACGATGACCTCGGCGCCGCGACGCTCGAGCGCCAGCGCCGCGGTCAGTCCGCCAATGCCGCCTCCGACGATAACGACGCGTGGCATGCGTGGCATTTCCGTTGGTCTCCTCGCTATTGCGCGACACTGTAGCGTCACGGCGCCTGGCCGGGGAGGGGCCGCGGCTTTGCTTTCGCCGCGCTTTGGGGCGGATGTCGTTCCTCCCCTTACGGAACCTCCCTTATGGAGAATTCCCGAATTTCGCGCTCGCTTTGGCTGTCGCAACCTGCCGTCAACATCGCCCTAGGCGAGACAAACAGGGAGCGTTCCGATGTCGATGGGAGCCACTCAAACCGAAGACCAGGCCGTGAGCTTCGGCGCCGACGCCGACCAGTTGTTCCGGCTTGGCTTGATGTATTCCACCGGCAAAGCGGTGCCGGCCAACATGGTTGTCGCCCACAAATGGTTCAACATCGCCGCCATGCGCGGCTCGCGCGAAGCGATACGCCACCGCTGCGAGATCGCCAGCGAAATGTCGTCCGCCGAGATTGCCGCCGCGCAACGCGCCGCGCGCACTTGGCTCACGCGGCATTGACCGGCGCATACCGCGCCGCGGCTTACATCGCCGCGGCGAACTCTGCTAGACTGGCGCGAATCTTCACCAATCCCAGTGAAAAGGAACGCCATGCGACGCACATTCGCCCTTGCCGCGATGTTTGCGCTTGTGCTGCCGGCCGTGGCCGCAGCCCAGGACCACCACGACGAGCATAAAGGCCCGCCGCCGCATCCCGGCCCGCACGGCCCGCCGCCGCCGCATCCGGCCTTCAAGCCGGTTCCGCATCCGGGCGGCCCGCCCGGGCCGCCGCATCCGCAGTTCAAGCAGGTCGGTCCGCAGCACGGACCGATGGGTGGCCCAACTCCGCAGTTCAAGCCGGTCTCTCCGCAGCACGGGCCGATGGGCGGCCCGGCGCCGGCCTTTGTCCATGGCCCCCATTTCCCGCCGCCCGGCAGCCCGCATTTCTCGTTCCACGGCCATGACTTCAACCGGGTGCACGTTCATCCGTTCGTCTATCCGAACGGCTGGGCCTACCGGGAATGGGCCGTCGGCGCGATCCTGCCGCCGCTGTTCCTGGCGCCGGACTACTACTATCCGGACTGGGCCGCGCTCGGCCTGGAGCCGCCGCCGCCCGGCGCCCAGTGGGTGCGCTACGGACCCGATCTGCTGTTGGTCGATGTCAACACCGGCCAGGTGCTCGATGTCGCCTACGGGGTGTTCTACGAGGACTGACCCGGCCGCGGATTAGGATGCGTCGCGTTTAGCGCGGCGCATCCGAAATACCTAACGCCGTCATGGCCGGGCTTGTCCCGGCCATCCACGTCTTTGGACCGTCAGACCTGGAAAGACGTGGATGCCCGGCACAAGCTTGCACTTGGGGCCGGCCAAAGGCCGGACCCGGGTGGCCGGGCATGACGAGATAAGTGAGCCGGATTGAATGAAGTGAAATCTGTCCGTGATCGACCCAAATGTCCATCACCCCAAAAACCCGCGCAGCCTCTGCCTGACTTTCTGCGCTTCCGCTTTATCGAGCCGTCCGATGCGACGGTCGACGCGGCTTGGTTCGATACAGGCGACCTTGGCTGGTCGGACCACTGATGGCGCCGGCAATCCGGCGCGGTCGAGATCGGCGATCGCGACGTCGCTACCCCACGATTCATTATCGGCGCTGGTGATCATCGCAACCCAGACGAGACCGTGCGCGGCGAGCCTGCGATTGGAAATGACCAGCGCCGGGCGGCGCTTTTCGGCGAGGCGGTCGGCGTACGGAAACGGCACGACGACAACGTCGAATGCGGCGAAACGCGCAGTGTCAGAGGCCGCCATAGGCCTTCTCGTCGGCCGCGCTCGACCATTCCGAGAATGCCGCAAACGGATCGTCGGCCTCGTTTGCCGCCGCCTTGTCGAGCAAGACGCCTTGCTCGGTCAGCCGATAACGTAGCGTGTCGCCGGGCCTCAGGCCGAGTGTGTCGCGAATTTCACGCGGAATCACGGTCTGGCTCTTGACCGAGATTTTGGAGAAGGCGGCGGGCGAGCGCGTTGGACGATTCATGCGGGTAAATATGGCTTACCGTCTTACGTCTTACAAGACCCGTTTCTCCAAAATAGTGACAGGCCTTGACAAACGTCCCTACTACAGTTACATACCCGCCAGCCTGCCCATCGAAGGGACGTCGACCGGTGACAGCCGATCGATGGGGCGGGTGCGGTTCCCGGATGGGGCTTGTAACCTTGATCCGGGCGGTTTTGGGCATCGACCGTCCGGCGCGTGACCGGACTGCCAGGTGCTGGCTGCACTGGTGCCGGAGAGGGTCCTCCCGTTTGGATCCGGTGATTCCAGGAAGCGCGGCCCGGAACCGAGTCGGGGGTAAGGCCCTCGGCGCATGACCGCGGTGGGGCGCCGAAAGGCGAGGGCGCCGCCGTTTTGATCCCGCGTTTGCGGGAGACAAGCGATGGTGCTCGCCGCATACGCTGGCAGGCTTTTCTTTCTGCGGCGGGGCGGAACCCGTGGTGCGCCGTTCGGCGCTCCGCCTCCCTTCTTTTAAGGGAGGCACGAAGGGCTTTCTTAAAGCGTGAAGCAAAACTCGGATGCCAAGGCGCATCGCGAGAACGGGAACGCGTGATTTCACTTCTCCCCGCGCGCGGGGAGAAGTCGAGGAGCGAAGCGACGAGGATGAGGGGGCCTCTCAGCGAGTTCTGAGCGCCTCAATTCCGCACCCAGCGGAGAGGCCCCCTCACCCCGACCCTCTCCCCGCGCGGCGGGGAGAGGGAGTGCGCCTTGACCTCCCGGAGCGGCGCGGCTTCAATCCGGCGCTACTCATACGCGCACAAAATGCGCCCGGACGGGGCGAAAGGAGCACGAGCATGACCTTCCGCATTGCCGTTGTGCAGCCGATCACGCATCGCCCGCCCGACGACGAACGGAACGTCGCCGATGCGGTGCGCACGGTCGAGCGCGCGGCGGGCGAGGGCGCCGACTTCGTCTGCTTTCCGGAAAGCTACCCGGGGCCGTGGCGCATGCCGGCGACCTACGATCCCACTGCGGCGCTGGCGGAAGCCGCGGTCAAGCACGGCGTGCATGTCGTGTTCGGCACGCTCGAGCCGATCGATGCCAAAGCGGGCACCGCCTATAACCTCACCGCGATGGCATTTCCCGACGGCCGCACACCGGCGCACTACCGCCGCAGCCATCCAAACGGCCCATGGATCTATACCGGCGGCCAAGCTTGGGACTTTAAATATGTCGCCGGCGATGATTATCCGGTGTTCGACACCGTGCACGGCAAGGTCGGGCTGGCGATGTGCAGCGAAGTCTATATGCCCGAGGTGACGCGGGCGCTCGCCTTGCGCGGCGCCGAATTGATCTTCATGCCGGCCGGCGTCGATAAGCGGCGGCTGTGGCCGACCTGGCGGACGCTGATCTTCGCCCGCGCCATCGAGAATCTGGCAATCGTGGTGACGACGCAGAATCTGTTCGATCACGCCCAACGCGGGCTCGCCATGGTGGCGGCGCCGGAGGAGATTTTGTTCGAGAGCACGGCGGCGGGAATGAGCGTCGTCGAGCTCAGCCTCGATCGCGTGCGCTATCTGCGCTCGACCCGCGACGACATCGGCGCCTCGGTCAATTGCGGCGCCAAGCAGGGCCTGCTCGGCCCGCAATGGCAGCGGCCCGAGCTCTACGACAGTTTCCATCCGCGACCGCTGCGCGAAGCGGCCGAGTGATGCGACCGCCGGGTTGTCGCTGACGTGCCCCCGCGCCCCGATCTCGGACCGCCGCCGCAGCTCGGCTATATCGCGAGCCGTCTCGATCGTGCCGCTGGATTGCGCAGCGACGCAGCGGCGCTGAAAAAATTCAGCGACGACGCACGCGCCACCGTCTATGTCGTCGGCGGCGAAATGGTGGTGCTCAAGGCATCGTCGCCGAGCTGCGATCCGCTGTTCACGCCGGCCGAGGCGCGCGCGCTCGGCAGCGTGCATGAGAACGTCTTTCTCGGCTTGGTCAACGACGCGCCGCGCTTCGGGGTCCGGCTCGATCAACAAGCCATCGAAGCGCTCAAGACGCGCGACGATCTGAAAATCACCGATCTGCGCTCGATCGCGGTGCAGGGCCTGGTCGATGCCGCGCATTTGCCGCCGCTCGCCGAAGCCAAGGCGCTGCTTGCCTGGCATGCACGGCATTCGCACTGTCCGAATTGCGGCGCCCGAACCGAGGTCGTCCAGGCGGGCTGGCGGCGCGATTGTCCGGCCTGCAAAGCGCAGCATTTCCCCCGCACCGATCCGGTCGTCATCATGCTGGCGATTGCCGGCGACCGCTGCGTGCTCGGCCGCTCGCCGCGCTTCGCGCCGACCATGTGGTCGTGTCTTGCCGGCTTTGCCGAGCCCGGCGAATTGATCGAAGAGGCGGTGCGCCGCGAAGTGCTGGAAGAAGTCGGCATCGCCTGCGGCCGGGTGAAATATTTCGCCTCGCAGCCATGGCCGTTCCCATCGTCGATCATGATCGGCTGCCATGCCGAGGCGTTGTCCGACACCATCGTCGTCGATCGCGACGAATTGGAGGACGCGCGCTGGTTCGATCGCGATGAACTGGTGACGATGCTGAAGCGGCAGCATGCCGGCGGCCTGACCACGCCGCCGCCGGTCGCCATCGCCCACCACATCATCCGCAGTTTTGTCGAGGACGGCGGCGATGTCCTTAAGTGAGGTTTCCGCACGCCGACACGCGCCGCGCATTATGTGCGCCGGCATCATCGTGCTCGACGAGGTGTTTCGCGTCGACGAGTTTCCGCAGCCCGACGGCAAGGTGCAGGCCAAAGGATTTTTCGTCGTCAACGGCGGCTGCGCGGCGAACGCGGCGCTGGCAATCGCGCGGCTCGGCGGCCGCGCTGCGCTCGCCGGCCCAATGGGCGGTCCCGCCGGCGACGACGACAACGGCGACCGCGTGCTCAAGGCGCTCGCTCGCGAACAGGTCGATTGCAGCTTCTGTCAGCGCGTCGACGGGCTGTCGACGGCGCTGTCGGCGATTTTCATGAATGCGCGCGGCGACCGCACCATCGTGACCTATCGCGACGAACGCATCGCCGCGACCGCGCCGGCGGACCCGCACGCCATCGTGGCGACGGCCGATGCGGTGCTGGCGGACAATCGCTACCCCGATTTCGTGCTGCCGATCTGTGCGGCGGCCCGCGCCCGCGGCATTCCCGTGGTGCTCGACGGCGACCGGCCGACGGTCGAGGACGATCCGCTGTTCCGGGCGGCAACCCACATCATCTTTTCTTCCGAATGCCTGCGCACGACCACCGGGCTCGCCGATCTCGGCGCGGGTTTGCAACGCATCGCGCGCCATACCGACGCCTTCCTTGCGGTGAGCAACGGCCCCGACGACATCGTCTATCGCGATGGCAGTGCGCTGCGCCCCGTGCCGGTGTTCAAGGTCGCGGCGGTGGATACGCTCGGCGCCGGCGACGCCTTGCACGGCGGTTTTGCGTTGGCGCTCGCCGAAGGCCGAGGCGAAGTGGACGCCATGCGGTTCGGCGCCGCCGTCGCCGGCATCAAATGCACGCGGCTCGGCGGCTCGTCCGGCGCACCGACGCGGGCGGAAGTCGAGGCGTTCTTGAGTGAAAATCCACTCCGGCCGCATTGCGCGGAGCGCGGCGACAAAGCATTACAGTCTTAGGCGCTTGGTCGAGCGGCTGTCGGAAAAGGGGGACCTATGCAGCAGATCTTATCAAAATGCGTTGCGGCGGCTCTCGCACTGAGCGTCGTCGCTGCGGCATCGAGCGCGGCGCAGGCGCATCATCACGCCAGAAAGTGGCGCGCCGCCTGGCAGCGCACCGACATTTTACCCTACGATTACAGCTACTTCCCGGTCATGGGCTATTCGCTCTACGGCAACTGCTATTTGGTCGAGCAGTTCGCGCCCCATCGTCCCTACCTGGTCCGCGTCTGCCCGCCACGCTGATATTTCCGGCTCTGCCTGGATGAGCGAGAGACCCAGGAGCTGGCTCCTCGCCAGGGGTCGGCCGCTTGAACTAGAATATTTTTCTATATAAATTGGCTTATCGCTGAAGTATTGAAAGAATACCTCGCATGGACGCCACAGATAGAAAGATTCTTGCCGTTCTGCAGGAAAATGCGGCGCTGTCGGTGGCCGACATCGGCCAGCGCGTCGGGCTGTCGTCGACGCCGTGCTGGAAGCGCATCCAGCGGCTCGAGGCCGACGGCATCATCGTCAAGCGCGTGGCGCTGATCGACCAGGACCGCATCGGGCTCGGCATCAGCGTCTTCGTTTCGATCGAGACCGGCGATCACTCGCAGGACTGGCTCGACCGCTTCGCCAAAACCGTCACCGCCATGCCGGAAGTGATGGAGTTCTATCGGATGGCGGGCGACGTCGATTATATGCTGCGCGTGGTGGTGCCGGATATCGCCGGCTACGATGCCTTCTACAAGCGCCTGATCGCCACGGTGCCGCTGAAGAACGTCACCTCGCGCTTCGCCATGGAAAAGATCAAGTCGACGACGGCGCTGCCGATTTCAGAGATCAGATAGCGGTCGGGCTGAGACCTCAGGATGCCGTACGTGCGATCGCGTTAGATTCCCGCGGCCGCATGTAACTTTGATCGCTCAAGCTCAAAGTGCCGGTCAGCGTGTAGCCGAAGGCCGGATTATAGCCGAACTGGACCTGGGCAAGGATCAGATAGCTATTCGGCGTGGCCAGCGAGGACGGCACACTGACGGTCTGGCCGACGGTGAGCGCGCTGCCGTTGAGCGTATCGCTCCACACCACGGTGGCATTGCCGTTTGAATTGATCGCAATCTCCGACACCACTTCCTTGAGATCGGCGGCGGGGAAGGGCGCGATGATCGCCGAGCCGGCATTGAGGATGTTGCTCATGTCGGCGTTGGTAATGGCGGTATATTGACTGGCAAGGTCGGCCAGCGCGTGCGCGGTCAGTTCGACTTTGCGGTCCGCGGCAATGCCTTGCGAGGCTTCGACGCTGCCGAGGAAGAGCGTCAACATCATCGGCATCAGCAGAGCGAATTCGACGGCGGAAACACCGCGGCAATCGGCGGCCAGGCGGGCACGGTACTGGGCAATGGCGGCAAACAGCTTCATGACGCGCCCCTCAAGACGATGCTGCGTAAGGTTCGTTTTTGAAGACCGCGGTGGCGGCGAAGAGGTTGTAGCCGCCGGTCACGTTGCTCAGGTTGAAGCCGAGCAAATTCATGAACACCGGATACCGGTAGTAAAGCCGCAACATGACGATATCGCCCGGGCCGCCGGGATTGTAGCCGAGCGCCGAAGCATTGAATTGGCCGTTCGATATCGGCATTCCGGTATTGATCGCGGAAAATGACGGATAGGTTTCGACATCGATATAGACGCCGTTGTTGCAGTTGAAGATGCCCTGGATCTGATTGCAGACCTGCGACTTGAATTGCGCTGCGGTCCAGCCAGCGGTTTGCGCCTGGCCGGTCAAGATCAATCGCGACGACGTGGCCGCCGCGGTCTCGAGCGTCTGGCCGGCAAAGAAGATGATCGCGGTTTGCAGGATGGCGAGCAGCCCGGCGAGGAACGGCGCCGCCAGCAAGGCAAACTCGATCGTGGTCCCGGCCTCGCTTTGCCTGAGAAAGCGCCGCAGCAGCGGCGGCGCGAGTGCGCGCGCGGTCAGTGCCTTGCCGAACCGCGTCAGCCCGGCTCGAACGGATAGAGTGCGGTTGGACACGGTTCGCTTCGACTTGGCTCGACTAGACTTGGCTCGATTCGATTTGGCTCGACTGGTCATAGCGCCCTCACGCGAAGAAGGTCGCAACAATGCGAAGCCTCGCGGTTAAGCGATAGCAGCGGCGCGTTGGCGATTTATTGCGGCAATCGCCGATAATGGCGGGGCAGGCCTTAAGCCGCCGCTAACCCTGCGGCGGATCGCTAATGACCGGAGCCTGCGGCAAGGGCTTGGTTGGCGCGGGTGATGCTTTGGCTGAGCGTCTTGCCGAAGTAGTCGGACGGGATTCCGCTGTCCTTGTCGAAGTCGTCCTTGCTGGTGTCGCCGAGCGTCGCCCGCGGCGAGCAGTCGGGCGTGCAGCTATAAGTCTGCCGCGTCACGCCGCGATAGACCACGACAAGCGGCTCGACGGGGCCTTTGACTTCGATGGTCTTTTCCAAGAGCACGGCGCTGCTTTTGTCCAGGACCACGACATTGGTGGCGCCGTAAGCCTTGCCGGTGATGACGGCGAGGCCGCCCGGCTGGATCGAAAGATCGGCAATCAGCGGATCGCCGATCACCACGGTGGCGGCACGGTCCGGAAGCTTGAGGATTTTGGCCTGATCGAGGTGCACCGCGATCGGCTCTTCGGCAACGGCCGCGGTGGCGCCGGCGGCAAGAACGACAGCCGCAAAGAGCCAAGCCAGCGCGGTTTGGGCCGGCCTGGCGCGCAGGCAAAACGCCGTCATCGATACGCTCCGAAACACTACGCGGATTCGACAGTTACAAGGCCGTCCACCGATCCATCCACTTGACTGCAAATTCGTGAACGAAGTGCAAATCGCGCCGCCGGTGAAGGTTTCGTTAACGATGACCGCGACAGCGCGAAATCCGGGCGCGAGCCGCGGCGCGCCCGTTACTGGGTGAAGGGATGCACGAGCTGGGCGGGGAAGCTCGCTGGATATTCGCGTTCGGCGATGCCGTAATTATCGGGCAATTGCCCGGCCGGCATGTAAAACGTGCCGAAGATCACGTCGAGGATGGGGAACGTGGCGGCGAAGTTCTTCTCGCCGCCGCGGTCGGCCGCGGTGTGGTGCCAGCGATGGAACACCGGACCGGCGATCACGTATTTGAACGGCCCGAGTGTCCAGTCGAGATTGGCGTGGACGAAGGCCGAATGCGCGATGGTCAGCGGCCCGAGCACGACAAAGACGTTCGGCGAGATGCCGAGCAGCAGCATGACCACGTCGGCGGCGACGCTGCCGAGAAAAAGATTGACCGGATGGAAGCGCGCCGCCGAGATCCATTCCAGCTCTTCGGACGAATGATGGACCGCGTGATAGCGCCACATGCGCTGGCCGTGGAACAAGCGGTGCGTCCAGTACAGGACAATATCTTCGCCGATCAGGAACACGACCATCTGCGCCGCAAGCGGCAGCGCCGCAAGCGGGCCGTGACCGTTCTCGTAGAACGCGATCAGCCCGTCGCTCGTCGTGATTCCGAACAGGACCGCGGCGCCGATGATGAGCATCCCGATCCGCAGATAGCGGGTGATGACCGGGATGAAGAGCCAGTAGCACAAGTCGGTTATGAGATCGCGCTTGTGCCACCACGCCCGGCCGGGATTGCAGGCCCAGAACCAGGTCAGAATGGTGAACACCGCGGCGAGCGCGAGCGAGATCGGAATGGCTTTCAAAAACGTCTGACCGAAACCGACAAGGAAAGACAGCAGTTCTTGTGTCATGTCATGGGTCATGTCGTCGGAATCGTATTGTTGTCTTTGATCACGTCTTGCCGCTGCGGCTTAGGCGCGGCTGTCGGCCTCGATTGATAACGCGCCTGCGCTTAAGACGCCGTGAATGGCGGGCGACACAGCGTTGCGGGAAATGACAAGCTGATCTGTATTTGATGCAACCTATTCGATTGCGCTAACGCGCCGGCGACGATTGTCTGCTATGCGGACGTCGCGTGCTTGCGCGCCGTCCGGCGCGATCTTGGTATAGCGACGGTAAAGAAATAGCCGCCGTTTTTCGCCGCGCGTGCATACGATGTTAACTACGACGGCGAAAGCTCGACTAGCCAGCGGTTTCAGCGAACGATTTAACCCCCTCGAAATTTATCCTCGATAGCGTTTGGCACGATCTAAACGGCGGGCAAAAAGCCGTTGGGTCAGCTCAGACAGCCACGTGTGGACTTTTAAGGAGCCAACTCATGAAGACCCTTTTCTCACGTTTCGTGAAGGACGAGTCCGGCGCCACGGCCATCGAATACGGTCTCATCGCTGCCGGCATCTCGGTCGCGATCATCGCCGTTGTGCAAGGCCTCGGCACCAACCTGAAGAACACCTTCAGCAGCGTTTCCGGCGCCCTCAAGTAAGCGCCGAACTTCAGTGCTGCGAGAGGGCTCCGGTCGAATACCGGGGCCTTTTCGCTTTGCAGCGGCGGCCGCCGCCAGCGGCGACAAACCGTGCGCGCAGGCGGCGGTCCAGCGAGCGGCCGGTATTGAGCGGTAATGGTGTCATGCTGATTGAAGCGGTCAGGCTGACGTTGTTCCCTGCAATGATGGCCTTTGCGGCGTCGAGCGATCTGTTGACGATGACCATCGCCAACCGCGTCTCGCTCATTCTCATCGCCGGCTTTGTCGTGCTGGCGCTGTTGAGCGGGCTGGGCGGCGCCGAGCTGCTTTCGCATGTCGGAGCAGCGGCGGCCGTGCTCGCCGTCGCTTTCGTCTGCTTTGCCTGCGGATGGATCGGCGGCGGCGACGCCAAGCTCGCCGCGGCCACGGCGCTGTGGCTCGGTTTCGGCAATCTTTTCAGCTATCTCGTTTATGCGTCGCTGCTCGGCGGGGCGCTCACTTTATTGATAGTGCAATTTCGCACCATGCCGTTGCCGCGGCTGCTCGCGGGGCGGGAATGGGCCGAGCGGCTGCACAGCCAGGGCGCGGGCGTGCCCTACGGCGTGGCGCTCGCGGCGGCTGCGCTCGTGGTCTATCCGCAGACCGAATGGATGACGGCCGTCGGCCTGTAAGTTCAGCCAGATCCGAGAAGGCGATGGCGCGGCCTGCGCGTGCCCGGGTGCGCGTCAACGCAACATTAACGCGATTTGGATACGCCTCATTAACCATGCCTTGACGTTTAGCTGCTGAAATCGGGCATAGATGGCGTTTTTTGGCCGCGCCGTCCCGTGGAAAGTGAAGCGTAATGAAAGCCGCGCGTCTTGTCGTACTCGGTGTCGCTGTCGCCGCCGGCGGCATTGCCGCGTATTTGGCCGCCAGCAACAAGGCGCCGGCGCCGCCGCCGCCGGTGGCGGCCGCGCCGCCGCTCGAAACGGTCGAAGTTCTGGTCGCCAAAGCCGATCTGAACCGAGGTCAAGTGATCGAAAACCAGGATATCGGTTGGCAGACTTGGCCGAAAAATGCGGCCAATGCGAGCTTCATCAAAAAATCCGATCGGCCGGACGCCATCAAAGATTTCGTCGGCGCCATCGTGCGCGTGGCGATGGTGGCGGGCGATCCCATTCGCGGGCCGTACGTGGTGATGGCGAAGGGCTCGGGCTTCATGGCCGCGATCCTGCCAAAAGGCATGCGCGCGGTCGCGGTCGACATTTCGGCGGTCACCAGTGCCGGCGGCTTCATTCTGCCCGACGACCGCGTCGACGTCGTGCTCACGCGGCGCGACAGAGCGGCGGAAAAATCGACCGGCGTCGAGAAATTCGCCAGCGACACAATCTTGCGCAACGTGCGCGTTCTGGCGGTGGATCAGACCATCGACGCCAAGGGCGATGCCAAGGTCGCGCTCGGCAAGACCGCGACGCTCGAGTTGACGGAGTCGCAGGCCGAAACGCTCGAACTGTCGCATCAGCTCGGCACGATTTCGCTGACCTTGCGCAGCATCCGCGATTCCGGTCCGTCGGCTCCTCAGGATGACGAAGAGGCCGACAACCACGAACCATCCATCAATACCATACGCTTCGGCGTGAGCACGACGGGAACCGGCCATTGAGGGCGCGGAGGAAATTGATATGACGCGACCGGGATCGATCCGAGCGGCGGCGGTGCTCGCGGCGCTCCTCGTCGCCGCATGCCTCGTGCCGCGGGCGCTGGCGGGCAATGTCGTATTCAACACGCCGGCTGCCGAGACGATCCACGTCGCCGCCAGCGACTATCAATCCCAGCCCATGATGCTTGGGATCGGTAAATCGGTCGTGGTCGATCTGCCGCGCGACGTCAAGGATGTGTTGGTTGCCGATCCGAAGATCGCCAACACCGTGGTGCGATCGTCGCGCCGCGTTTTCATCATCGGCAGCTCGGTCGGGCAAACCAACCTGTATTTCTTCGATGCCGAGGGCAAGCAAATCGCCGGCTTCGATATCGCAGTCACGCGCGACCTCGACGGCATCCGCCAAGCCATCCATCAGGTGTTGCCGGACGCCGACATCACCGTGCAGGGCATCGGCGACGGTATCATCCTGTCCGGCAGCGTATCGAGCCCGCAGGAGGCGGAGCAGGCCCAGGATATAGCCGGCGGACTGCTCGGCCCCGGCAGCAAGGACGTGCCGTCGGGCAAAATCGTCAACGCCATCGTCGTGCGCGGCCGCGACCAGATCATGCTCAAGGTTGTCGTTGCCGAAGTCGAGCGTGACGTCATCAAGCAGCTTGGCATCAATCTTTCCGGGTCGCTGAACTACGGCACCGCAGTCGTTAACTTCAACAACACCAATCCATTTTCCGTCACCGGCCAGTCGCTCAGCGGCTCGTCGATCACCAGCAACTTCAGCTCGGTCAGCGCGACTTTGCAGGCCATGGAACAGGCCGGCGTCATTCACACCCTGGCGGAGCCGAATCTGACCGCGATTTCCGGGGAATCCGCAACTTTCGTCGCCGGCGGCGAATTTCCCGTTCTCAACGGCTACAGCTGCTCAACCGCGGCCGCCGGCAGCACCGTGGCGACCTGTCAGCCGGCGATCGACTTCAAGAAATTCGGTGTCAGTCTCGATTTCACACCGGTCGTGCTGAGCGAAGGCCGCATCAGCCTGAAGGTCATGACCGAGGTGTCGGACTTGTCGTCGCAGAACTCGCTGACCATCGCCCAGCCCGGCAGCAACCTCACCGCGACCATTCCCTCGATCCGCACCCGCCGTGCCGAAACGACGGTTGAAATTCCGTCCGGCGGCTCGCTGGCGATGGCCGGCATGATCCAGAACTCGACCAAGCAGGCGATTAACGGATTGCCCGGGCTGGCCGAGCTTCCCATCCTCGGGCCGCTGTTCAAAAGCCGCGATTATGTTAACCAGCAAACCGAGCTGATGGTGCTGGTGACGCCCTACGTGGTGCGCGCGGTGGCGCAGAAGGATCTGTCGCGCCCCGACGATGGCTTCGCCGACCCGAGCGATCCTGAGACGATTTTGCTAGGCCGGCTCAACCGCATCTACGGCGTCGGCGGCAATCCGGCCCCGCCAGACAACTACCACGGCAAATACGGCTTCATCCTCGATTGATGCGGCCGCGGGAGACCACGATGCAGACTGTCAAAGCGATGATCGCAGGCCGCAGCTCCGTCGCGAGCCTCGCGGCGCGCGCCGCCGCCGTGGCGGCATGCGCGATCATGGTCTGCGGCTGCAATACCGACCAGCGAGTCACGGCATCTCCGGAAGCTCCGGTGGATTATCGCTTGCGGCACCCGATCACGCTGCACGAAGCCAATCGCACGCTTGAGCTCTTCCTCGGGTCCAACCGCGGCGAGCTTAATCCGACGCAACGTGCGCAGGTGCTGGCGTTCGGCCTGGGTTGGAAGCGCGCCGCGACCGGCGGCGTTATGGTGGAGCGTCCGCTCGGTAGCAGCAACGAGCGCTCCGCTGCCGACGCGATGCGGGAGATCGTCTCGATCCTGGCCGCGAGCGGCCTGCCGCAGCAAAGTATCGTCGTGCAAACCTACGAAGCGGCGACCGGGCCGAGCCCGGCCCCGGTCCGTATCAGCTATCCGCGAATTCACGCCCAGGTCGGCCCATGCGGTCTGTGGCCCGAGGACATCGGACCGAGCCTCAATCGCGACTATTTCGAAAATCAGCCGCCCTGGAACTATGGCTGCGCCACGCAGAACGCTCTCGCCGCGGAAGTCGCCAATCCGTCGGACCTGGTCCAGCCGCGCGCCGAGACCCCGGCCTACACCATGCGCCGCGCCACGGTGTTGCAGAAATACACCGGCGGTCAAAATACTGCGACCGAGGAGTCGAGCTCCACCAGCGCCGCCAAGATCAGCGACGTCGGCAAATAGCATGCACGATTCACGCCATACGTAATGCCGGAATAGGATGAAACAGACCAACCAAACCGCCCGCGAAAAGCCGCACCTGCCCGATGCCGCCCGCGACGAACACATCGCGCCGGCGCCGCGCGTCTCGGTGCAGGCCTTCTGCGAGAACGTCGACACCGCGGCCGCCATTCAGGCGGCCGGTGAAGATCGGCGTTTGGCCAAAGCGCATTTGCGCATTCAGATGGGCGGGCTCACGGCGGCGGTCGAAGCCTATCAAAACTCGCCGACGCCGAACGTCATCATTCTCGAATCGGAAAACCGCAGCGACGACATCCTCGCCGGGCTCGATCAGCTCGCCAATTACTGCGACGCCGGCACGCGTGTCGTTGTCATCGGGCGCACGAACGACGTCATGCTGTACCGCGAGCTGGTGCGTCGCGGCGTCAGCGATTATCTGATTTCGCCGGTCGACGTGCTGCAGATCGTACGGGCGATCTGCGGGCTGTTTTCGGCGCCCGACGCCAAGCCGGTCGGCCGCATCATCGCGGTGGTCGGCGCCAAGGGCGGCGTCGGCGCCTCTACCGTCGCGCACAATATCGGCTTCTCGATCGCGCACGATCTCCAGCTCGATGCGGTCGTGACCGATCTCGATCTGGCGTTCGGCACCGCCGGTCTCGATTTCAACCAGGATCCGCCACAAGGCATCGCCGAAGCGGTGTTTTCGCCCGACCGCATCGACACCGCGTTCGTCGACCGTTTGCTCGCCAAATGCACCGACCATTTGAACCTGCTGGCGGCGCCGGCGACGCTCGATCGCGTCTATGATTTTGGCGCCGACGCTTTCGAATCGATCTTCGATTCGCTTCGCGCCACGGTGCCCTGCGTCGTGCTCGACGTTCCGCACCAGTGGACCGGATGGACCAAGCAGACCCTGGTCGGCGCCGACGACGTCGTGATCGTCGCCGCCCCGGATCTCGCCAACCTGCGCAATACCAAAAACATCTACGATTTCCTTAAAACCGCGCGGCCGAATGACCGTCTGCCGCGGTACTGTCTCAACCAGGTCGGAGTGCCGAAGCGGCCCGAGATCAAGGCGGCCGACTTCGCCAAGGCGCTGGACGAAGAACCGATGACGATCATTCCGTTCGAGCCGCAAATATTCGGCGCCGCGGCCAACAACGGGCAGATGATCGCCGAGATCTCATCGGGCCATCGCACCGCGGAATTGTTCCGGCAGATGGCGCAGCACCTGACCGGAAAATCGGATCTCAAGAAGCAGCGGTCCGGCCTGCTGTCGCCGCTGCTCGAAAAGCTCTTGGGGTAAGACGAGTCTGGAGTTGCGTTGGTGTTTGGCAAGCGTCCCACATCCGGTAGTTCCAATGTCGCCGAGCAGCGCCGTCCGGTGACCGCTCCGGCGCTCGCCGCGCCGCCGCCGCCGGCCGCCGCGCCCACCGAGGCCGGCCGTACGCCATTTCCGTCGGCGGGTCTCGGCGCTCCGATCATCGAGGCGCCGACCAGCAAGCCGAATGTCGGCGGTCCGCCTAATACCCCGGCGCCGCAAATGCCGACAGCGGTCGATTCGCGCCGCTCGGAATCCTATTACGAAGTCAAAGGCACGATCTTCGGCGCTCTGATCGAGGCGATCGATCTCGCTCAGCTTGCCAAGCTCGACGCCGATTCCGCGCGCGAGGAAATCCGCGACATCGTCAACGAGATCATCGCGATCAAGAACATCGTGATGTCGATCTCCGAGCAGGAGGATCTGCTCGATGACATCTGCAATGACGTGCTCGGCTATGGGCCGCTGGAGCCGCTGTTGGCGCGCGACGAGATCGCCGACATCATGGTGAACGGCTCGGGCACGGTTTACATCGAAGTCGCCGGCAAGATTCAGAAGACCGGCATCCGGTTTCGCGACAACCAGCAGCTGCTCAACATCTGCCAGCGGATCGTCAGCCAGGTCGGCCGCCGCGTCGACGAATCTTCGCCGATCTGCGACGCGCGCTTGCCCGACGGCTCGCGCGTCAACGCCATCGTGCCGCCGCTGGCGATCGACGGCCCGGCGCTCACCATCCGCAAGTTCAAGAAGGACAAGCTCACGCTGGAGCAGCTCGTCCGATTCGGCACGATTTCGCCGGAAGGGGCGGAAATCCTGAAGATCATCGGCCGCTCCCGGGTCAACACCCTGATCTCCGGCGGTACCGGCTCGGGCAAGACCACACTGCTCAATTGCCTGACCCGTTACATCGACGACACCGAACGCATCGTCACCTGCGAAGACGCCGCCGAACTGCAATTGCAGCAGCCGCACGTCGTGCGGCTGGAAACGCGCCCGCCGAATCTCGAAGGCGAAGGCCAGATCACGATGCGCGACCTGGTGAAGAACTGCCTGCGTATGCGCCCGGAACGCATCATCGTCGGCGAAGTGCGCGGACCGGAGGCGTTCGACCTGTTGCAGGCGATGAATACCGGCCACGACGGCTCGATGGGGACGCTGCACGCCAATACGCCGCGTGAAGCGCTGTCGCGGCTGGAATCGATGATCACCATGGGCGGCTACTCACTGCCCTCGCGCACCATCCGCGAGATGATCTGCGCGTCGGTCGACGTCGTCGTCCAGGCGGCGCGGTTGCGCGACGGCTCGCGCCGCATCACGCACATCACCGAAGTCGTCGGCCTGGAAGGCGACGTCATCATCACTCAGGACGTCTTCCTGTACGACCTGCTCGGCGAGGACGCCAACGGCAATCTCATCGGCCGGCATCGCTCGACCGGCATCGGCCGGCCGAAGTTCTGGGAGCGCGCGCGCTATTACGGCGAGGAGGCGCGGCTGGCGGCCGCGCTCGACGCCGCGGAAGCCGCCAACGAGCCGGCGCGCGGGTAGCATGGGGTCAAGACAGCGGGTTTAAGTTATGGGTTCGTACGGTCTGTTCTTCCTGGTGGCGTTCGCGATCGGCGGCGTGGCGTGGGTCTTTGTCTATCCCTACCTGTCCGGCGAGAAAAAAGCCGAACGGCGCGTGGCGAGCGTCGCGCGCGCCCAGCCGATCGCGCGGCCGACGCGTGCCCCGGGGAAAAGCCGCCGCGAGCAGGTCGAAGGCACGCTGAAGGATATCGAGGAACGGCGCAAAAAAGCCAGTCGTCCCCCGCTCTCGGTGCGGATCGCGCAGGCGGGGCTGGACTGGTCGAAGCGGCGGTTCATGATCACGGCGGGCGCGCTCGGCTTCGGCGGTTTCGCCATCATGATGATCGTGCACGGCGGCCTGATACCGGCGCTCGGCGTCGGCTTTGCCGCCGGCTGCGGTTTGCCGTTCTGGGCGCTGTCGTTTCTGAAAAAGCGCCGTGAGTCGAAATTTCTCGCCGCGTTTCCCGATGCTGTGGACGTCATCGTCCGCGGCATCAAGGCGGGGTTGCCGCTGATCGACAGCCTCAAGCTGATTGCCACCGACGCCGAGGAGCCGGTGCGCGGCGAATTCCGCGCCATCATCGAGACGCAGACCATCGGCATGCCGATCGGCGAGGCCGTTCTCAAGCTTTACGACAGCGTTTCGGTCCCGGAAGCCAACTTCTTCGCCATCGTCATCTCCATCCAGCAGCGCGCCGGCGGCAACCTCTCGGAGGCGCTGGGCAATCTGTCGCGAGTGCTGCGCGACCGCAAGAAGATGAAGGCCAAAATCAAGTCGATGTCGCAGGAAGCCAAGGCGTCTGCCTCGATCATCGGCGCCCTGCCGATCGCCGTCATGACGCTGGTCTGGATCACGAGCCCGTCCTACATCGACCTGTTGTGGACCGATCCGTTCGGCCGCGTGATGTTGGCCTGCTCTGCTGCCTGGATGCTGTGCGGGGTACTGGTGATGCGCAAAATGATCAATTTCGATTTTTAGGGTGGTGCGGTCATGAGCTCGCTTATCGGCCATCTCGACATGCAGGTCCTCACCATGATGTTCGCCGCCGTCGCGGCGGGCGCCACGGTGCTCACGCTGGCGATGCCGTTCTTGTCCCCCGATACGCTCGGCAAGCGCATGAAGGCGGTGGCGCTGGAACGCGATAAAATCCGGCAGCGCGAGCGCGAACGGTTGGCGCAGAGCAGCAAAGTGTCGCTGCGGCAATCGCCGCGAGCCTATATGAAGCGGGCGGTCGACAACTTCAATCTGTCGAAGTGGGTCGGCCAGGAGGAAGCGCACCAGTTGCTGGTGCAAGCCGGGTATCGCGGCCAGGCGCCTTACGTCACCTATCTGTTCTTCCGCATGACGATGCCGGTGGTTATGCTGCTGGCGTCGTTGTTCTATATTTTCGTCGTGCTTAACCTCGACTATCCGCCGATGGTCAAAATCGCGATGTGCATCGGCTGTGCCTATCTCGGCATGCACAGCCCAAATTTATTTCTGAAGAACAAAATCTCGCGCCGGCAGCTGTCGATCCGGCGCGCCTTTCCGGACGCGCTCGATCTGTTGTTGATCTGCGTCGAATCCGGCATGTCGGTCGAGGCGGCGTTCCGCAAGGTCAGCGAGGAGGTCGGCACGCAATCCGTGCCGCTGGCCGAGGAATTCACGCTGACCACCGCGGAATTGTCCTATCTGCCGGATCGCCGCCAAGCTTACGAGAATCTGGCGCATCGCACCGGGCTCGAAGGCGTCAAAGCGGTATGCCTCGCCTTGCAGCAGTCGGAACGTTACGGCACGCCGCTGGCCACGACGCTGCGGGTCCTGGCGCAGGAAAATCGCGACATGCGCATGGCCGAGGCCGAAAAGAAGGCGGCCGGCCTGCCGCCGAAGCTCACGGTGCCGATGATCGTGTTCTTCCTGCCGGTACTGTTCGTTGTTATTCTCGGCCCGGCCGCGATCCGCGTCATGGCGCTGCGATAAGACTTACTTCCATTCATTTTCGCGTCGGCGGGAATCCGACCTCTACGATTTAAATTTTATTACTGGGTCGCCGCTTTCGCGGCGATCGGGCTCAACTCGATCCCTGGTCGAAATGCGCGGTCTGGTCGGTCAGCGCGTTCTTGCCCTTATGTACCAGCATCTGCCGCAGATAGGCGACATTGGCGGCGGCCTGATCGGGCGGCAGGTCGGCGCGCGCGATCTGTTCGGCTTCGGCAAAGCGGCCTTCCAGGCCGACCACCAGCGCCAGATTCTGCCGCACCCGCGGATCGGCCGAGTGTTGTGCCGCCGCGAGCCGCAACGTTGCTTCGGCGTCCTTGAGATCCTTCGACAGCGCGTAGGACAGGCCGAGATTGGACAGCACCGACGGTTCGTTGGGAACGATTTTCAGCGCGGTGAGATAGTGGCGCTGCGCCTCCTGGTGCCGGCCCAATTGGTCGAGCACGGCGCCCTGCGCCGACAGAATGTGCCAGTCGGGTAATTCGGGCGTGTGGGCGCGGTCGAGCACCGTGAGCGCCTGCTCGTATTGGCCAGCGTCGGCGAGCGCGCGCCCGTATTCGCCGAGCGCGACTTTGTTGTTCGGATTGCGCATCGACAATTCTTCGAGCACGGCGACCGCCTGCGCACTCTGTCCGGTTGCACGCAAAGCTTGGCCGTAGCGCAGCGCGGCCTCGACATTGGACGGATCGGCGCGATATTTCGCGCCGTAGACTTGAAGATCGTGCTGCCAGTCGGCGTCGGAACGGTCGGTCGGGGCCAGCGTGAGCGCGCCGGTGGTGGCGGTCGTTTGCATCGTCTGGCATCCCGCCGTGGCGGCAGCGACCGCGGCCACGATCGCGGCCGAGGCGAACAAGCGTGCAAAGCGGGATCGGGTCGGACGCATCTCGATCGCTGCCGGTAAAGTGCCGCAACGGCCGGGCGCGCCGCTGCCGAAGGTCCATTCAGCAATAAAACGTTAACCCTAACGAGCGGTTAACGGCGGGTGGCGAGCCGGCGCGGAACTTGATACCCTCCGCACCCGATCTCGCAGGGAATTCCGATACATGACGGCCAAATCGTCGCGCACCGCGCCGTCCCGCCATGCCCCGGCATCGCGCCGGCTCGATGCCGAACTGGTCGACGACCTCGTCGCCGCCAACCGCGCGCTGGCGCGGCTCAATGTGCTCGATGCCTTCGGCCATGTCAGCGTGCGCGACCCGCGCGATCCGCGCCGTTATCTGATCTCGCGCTCGATCGCGCCGGAATCGGTGACCGCGGCCGATATTCTGGTGCTCGATCTCGACAGCCAGACCGTCGATCCCAAGGACGATGGAGTGCTGCTCTACCGCGAGCGTTTCATCCACGGCGAGATCTATAAGGCGCGGCCCGACGTTAATGCGGTGGTGCACAGCCACTCGCCGACGGTGGTGCCGTTCACCGTGACGCGCGCCAAGCTGCGGCCGCTTCTGCACAATGCCGGCTTCCTCGGGCTCGGCACACCGCTGTTCGAGATTCGCAAGGCCGTGGGTGACGGCACCGACCTGATGATCCTCACCCCGGACCTCGGCAAGGATCTGGCGAAAAAGCTCGGCAAGGATGCCGCGGTTGTGCTGATGCGCGGCCACGGCGATTCCGTCGTCGGCCCGTCCCTGCCCAATGCCGTGTTCCGCGCCTATTACACCGAGATCAATGCGCGCCAGCAGCTTGCCGCCATCACCATCGGCGGCCCGATCAATTTCATGACGCGAGCCGAGGCGATGACCTCGAACGACGCCATGCTGCGCGCCTCGGTGCGGCCCTGGGCGCTGTGGCGCAAGCGGGCGCTGGCGGAACGCTGACGGCTTGCATCGTTCACGAGGCTTGCGCCCGCGGCCAGCCGGTAGTGGATTTTGCGACGCCGCGTGCGCATTCCAGGAAGCGTTCGACGACGGGGCTCAGCGTCCTGTTCTTCAGCGTGACCATGACAACGGGCCAAGGCCGCACCGGTAAGTCGACCGGCAGCACCTTCAACGAATACCGTCTGGCAACGGACTTCGGGAAGACCGTGATGAACCGGCCACCGGCAATTAAATGCGTGCGAAGGTGGACGGAGACGGTTATGAAGCTGGCTTTCGGCATGTCGAGACCCACGGCCCGGAAAGCTTCCGCGATACGTGCGTGACCCCAATTATCGGCCGGCGGCAGGACCCATGGTTCTCCAACCAGCTCGGCGAGATCGATCTTGCGCCGGCGAGCCCATCGGCTGCGCGGATCGGCGGCCACGATCAACTGGTCGTCGAACAGGATTTCCACATTGAAATCCGCTTCATCGCCGAGTGGGCGCACCGTACGCGCCATGATGAGATCGTGCTTGCGATCGCGTAACAATCCGAGCGCCGGAGAGGGCACGTCGTCGACATGCACCACGACGCGCGGATATTGCTGGCCGAACCGCTCGATAATTGTCGGCAGTACGGCCGCTGCGATCGACTCGGCGCAGCCGATCTTCAATTCGCCGACCGTGGGATCCGCCAGGAACGCGATGTCCCTGGCACTCTGCTTTAATTCATCGAACGCCGCGATGCCGCGCTTGAGCAGCGCGTTGCCGTAGATCGTCGGCTCGACGCCCCGTGCAACGCGATCGAGCAGCCGTACGCCGAAGGTATGTTCGAGGTCGGCAATGATCTCCGACACCGTCGGCTGCGACACGCCAAGTTGCGTGGCCGCTTTTGCCATGCTGCCGCACTGTACGACCGCGAAATAGACGTGCAGGTCGCGCAGCTTCAGACGCCGGCCGATCCGACCTTCCCAATCGATTCTGCCGGCCATAGGCGTAATCCTATATGGCTAGAGGAAGATAAGGCATTCTCCTATAGGTGCGACGGCGTAAGAGTGCAACCACGCTTGCATCGGACGAGCGCAACAAGTCGCTGTCACTTCCGGATTCGAGGAGCACGATCATGCGGCAAGATTGGATAAGTACGCGCTCACGATCGGCCGCGGCCTTGGCGGTCGTTGCCGTGCTTGCGTCGTCGTCGGCATTCGCTGAGGGCCCGCCCTTATGTCATGAAACTCGGCACCGCGACCGTCAACGATCATCAGCACGAATGGCTGAGGCGTTTTGCGGCGGCGGTGGAGAACGATTCCGGCGACCGCATCAAGGCCGAGATTTATCCGGCGAGCCAGCTCGGTCCCATTCCCCGGGAGATCGAGGGCGTGCAATTCGGATCGATCCAGGGCTGGATCGGGCCGCCGGAATTCCTCGCCGGTATCGATCAACGCTACGAAGCGTTGAGCGCGCCCGGCCTGTTCGCGAGCCAGACGCAGGCCGCGCGGACGCTCAATGATGCCACGGTGCGCGACCTGATGCTTGGCTTGGGAGCGGACAAGGGGCTGGCCGGCGTCGGACTCTATCCCGTTGGTCCGTCCTCGATCATCGTGCGCAAGCCGGTCCGTCATCTCGCCGATTTCAAGGGCATGAAGATCCGCGTGCTGGCGTCGCCGTTTCAATTGGAGATGATGAGACGGATCGACGCCTCGCCGGTGGCGATGACCCTCGCCGACGTGCTGCCCGCCCTTCAGCAAGGCGCCATTGACGGCGCGCTCGGTACGCTGCCGATTTACACGACGATGCGCTATCAGGATGCCGCGAAATACGTTGTTGAGACCGATCAGCCTTGGATCAGCGTCATGGCTGTGCTGAGCAAAAAATGGCTCGACGGGCTGCCGTCGGACTTGCAGAAGATCGTGCGCAATGACGCGGCGACGGTCACGGCCCAAATCGTTCCTTTCGTGAATGACTTCTTCGCCGTGCAACGCAAGGCATGGACCGGCGCCGGCGGCGAAACGGTCAGACTGCCGGTCGCAGAGCAAGCCTCGCTGGTTGCCAAGATTTCCAGCATCGGCGACGATCTTTCGAAGGACAAGCCGGAGTTGAACAAGGCGATCGGCCTGGTCTTTGAATCGGCGGCGCGGAACAAGTAGAACAGGCGCGGTTTCGCGGGAGTGCCCGGGATGTTCCGGCTTGCGGTCGCCGATCTGGATTCGCCGTCCTATTTCGTCGCCACCGCGGCGGTCGAGCTTGGCTTCTTCAAGGACGAAGGAATCGACATCGAGCTTGAGCTCGCCTATGGCGCGCTCAACGGACCGGAACGGTTGCGCAGCGGCAAGGTGCATTTCCTGGGCGGTCCGGCCTATATGGCGACACGCGCCTTTCCGGGCTGGCGGGGCGCGCGTTTGCTGTGCGCCCTGGCGCAATATTCCTACTGGTTTCTGGCGGTGCGCGCCGACCTTGACGTCAAGCGCGGCGATCTTGCCGCGCTGAGGGGTTTGCGCATTTCATCGTCGACGGCGTTTCCCGAAGTCGGGTTGCGTCACCTGTTGCGGCAGGCCGGCATCGATGTGAAGCGCGATCGCGTCTCGATCGTGCCCCTTCCCGACAGCAAGGATGAGCATCTCAAATATCGCGTCGGCGTCGAGGCACTTGAGCAAAATATCGCTGACGCTTATTGGGGCAACGGCATGCGGCTCGCGCTCGGCGAGAAGTTCGGCGTCGCCAAGCTGCACCTCGATCTGCGCCGCGGCGACGGGCCGCCGGGCGCGCGGTTCTATAACTTCGCGGCTCTGACCACCACCGAGCGTTTGATCGAGGAACAGCCGGAGATTGCCGCCGGTGCGGTGCGCGCCATCGTGAAGGCGCAGGCCGCGCTCGAGGCCGATCCATCGCTTGCCACGGCCATCGGCGAACGGCTGTTCGCGCCGGAAGCGGCTTCGCTGATCGCCGGCCTCATCGTGCGGGACGCGCCGTTTTACGATGCGACGATTTCGGCGGAAGCCGTCGACGGCATCAACGCTTTCGCCATGGCCAATGGACTGCTTAACGAACCGCTGCCGTACGATCGGCTGGTGGCTTCGCAATTCCGCGATCTTTGGAACGGCTAGTGTTCATACCGACGCGTGCGCGACGCCGCTCTTGGCTTTCAGCGCATCGCCGGCGGCTTCGTAAAAGCTCAGCGCTTCCGGCAGCACGATCGCGGCCGAGCGCACCGCGTGTGTATCCGGATCGATGCCATCCGGCATCGCGCCCTGCGCCAGGGCCAGCGCGGCTTTGCGCAGGCGCTGCCGCGCCATGATGACGCCGTTGTCGGTCGAGACCAGGTTTTCCTTGCTGCGGTCCTGGATCGGGCCGCAGCTTTCCTGGATCGCGGCGTCCTGCATGGCGATGCCTTTGACGCCGCAGTACGACTTGTGGTGCTTCTGCGCCACGCGGTCGATCATATAGTCGTTGTCTTTGTTGACCACCGGGCGGAACGTGCCGGGAATGAGATTGACGTGGATGCCGCCGCCGTTGCGCATCACCTCGAGCTCGCGCGCGGACAGCGGCCGCGCCGGATGGTGGGTGAAGCACCATGACATGCAGTTCTCGTCGTCAATCGGCACGAAGGCGTGGCCGTTGAGCGCGTTGTCGCCGTAGGGCGGGATCATGGTGTGAAACGGCATGATCCATTGCGTGATGCGCCAATAAAGCTTGCCCGACGTCGCCGGCCGGCGCACGCCGATCACCATGCCGCCCTTGGTCTCGATCACCTCGAAGCGCGCGTCGGTCTCGCGGGTGAATTCGGCGCCCTGGCCGACATGCAACGGATCGCTGCGCAGATCGTGGCGGTGCAGGAACGACACGTGCACGGAGTCGATGCCGCCTTCCAAAGCCTGCAGCCAGTTGCATTCCTGCGTGCGCTTGGACACGAAACGCGACTCTGCGGGAACCGTCGCCCATTCGAAATTCGGCTTAGGCGGCTTCTGCGCCGGTGGGCCCATATAAATCCAGATCACGTCGCCCAGCTCCACGCATGGATAAGACGTGAGCTTGATCTTGTTGCAGAAGCCGCTTTCGGCCGGCTCCGACGGCACTTCGATGCATTGGCCGGAAGTGTCGTATTTCCAGCCGTGATAGGGACAGCGCAGCCCACCTTCCTCATTGCGGCCGAACCACAGCGACACGCCGCGATGGGCGCAGAATTCGTCCATCACGCCAACCCGGCCGGCCGTGTCGCGAAACGCGATCAGCCGCTCGCCGAGAAGCTTCACCCGCACCGGTGGGCAGTCCGGCTCTGGCATTTCCGACGATAGCAGCGCCGGAATCCAATAGCGCCGCATCAAATCGCCCATCGGCGTGCCGGGGCCGGTGAGCGTGAGGAAGTCGTTCTGCTGGTGTGTGGTCATGAGGCAGACTACCACATCCGGCAGAACGAGCGAGGCCTACTCGATCAGATCGTCGGCTGCGACAAGCATATCTTGCGGCACGGTGATGCCGAGCGACGTGGCGGTCTTCAGGTTGATCACAAGCTCGAATTTCTCGGGAAGTTGAACAGGAAGATCAGCCGGCTTGGCGCCTTTCAATATTCGATCGATATAGTTTGCGGCATTCTGGAACAAGTGCCGCACGTCGACGCCATACGACATAAGTCCGCCCTCCCTCGCCAGATTCTGGAATGCGTAGATCGCGGGGAGCCGATCTCGGGCAGCCAGCGCAATGATCTGGGCGCGTCGATTGTTGGTCGTGGAGTCCGGCAGCACGACCAGCCCGCCGTTTTGTAAGCCGGCAAAATCATCGATCGAACGCTCGATATCGCCCGCGTCGTGCACCGGCATCGCGAGCGGAGTTACTGCGTAAGAGGCGGCTGCGGTTTTAATGAGACCGGTGTAGTAAGCGCCGCCACGCGGAGCCACTTTAGAGTCAAATATGAAGCCGAGTCGATTGATCCCCGGCGCGACCTGCTTTAGTAGGCTCAGCCACTTTCCCGTTAGCGTTTGCTCGGCATTGGTGAATCCGGTGACGTTGCCGCCCGGCCGCGCCAGACTGGCGACGAATCCTTCGCCGACCGGATCGGACACCACGGCAAACACGATCGGGATGGTATGGGTATTCTTAAGCAGTGCGGCAGTGGCCGGCGTGCTCCGCGTGAAAAGGGCATCCGGTTGCAAAGCAACCAACTCCTTGGCATCGGCCTGCAGTTTTTGGCTATCGCCGGCCGCCCAGCGGTACTCGATGTGGAGATTGCCGCCTACGGTCCAGCCTAGGCGTTGCAACTGCTGCGTAAACGCGGCAACTTCTCTTTTGAGTTCCGGATCCTCGGCCGAAAACGGCATTAGCACGCCGACGCGCCGGATCGCGTTATCCTGCTGTGCGCGCGCAGCCAGCGGCCAAGCGACGGCAAATCCGACTGATAGCGAAATAAACTCCCGCCTACGTATTATCATGGGTTACGTCATGACCCTTACCGGCTTGCCGTCGAGGAAGCCGCGGATGTCCTCGATCACGCCGGAGAAGTAACCGCGGTAATTCTGCTCGGACACGTAACCGAGATGCGGCGTGATAACGACATTATCCATCTTGCGGAACGGGTGATCCAGCGGCAAGGGCTCCACGTCGAATACGTCCAGCCCGGCGCCACCGATCTTCTTGTCGCGCAGCGCCGCGATCAGTGCCGCTTCGTCGATGATCGGGCCGCGCGAGGTGTTGATGAGAAAGGCCGAGGATTTCATCAGGCCGATTTCGCTCTTGCCGACCAGGCCGCGCGAGCGGGCCGATAGCACGATATGGATGGTGATGAAGTCGGACTGGCGGAACAGCTCGTCCTTGCCGACATAGCCGACGCCGGCGGCCTCGCACTTCTCGGCCGTCAAATTCTGGCTCCAGGCGATCGCCTTCATGCCGAAGGCCTTGGCGATCGCGGCGGTGCGGGTGCCGAGCTTGCCGAGGCCGAGCACGCCCAGCGTCATGCCCTCGAGATCGGGCCCGATGGTGGTCTGCCACGTGGCGCCGGCATGCAGCCGGGCGTTCTCGTAGCCGATGTGGCGGGTGAGTTCGAGCATAAGGCCGATGGCGATGCCCGAGGTCGGGCTGCCGAACGAGCCGGTGCCGCAGACCGTGACGCCGCGCGCCTTGGCCGCTTCGGTGTCGATCGAGGCGTTGCGCATGCCGGTCGTGATGAGGAGCTTCAGGTCGGGCAGCGCGTCGATCACCGACTTCGGAAAGCCGGTACGCTCGCGCATGGCGACGACGATCTGGAAGCCTTGCAGCGCCGCGATGACTTTATCCGGGCCGCCGAGATGCTCGTTGAAGACCTTCAGCTCAACGTCGCCCTTGACCTTCGACCAGTCGGCGACCTTGAGGACAACGTTCTGGTAGTCGTCGAGAATTGCGCAGCGAACCGCCATGATTTCCACCCCGATACACGCCTGTCGTTGGCCCTAGCCGTCTCATAACGGCCAAGGCAAGACAAGCGCTTCAGGGCTCAACGGGCTTACGCGCGGTGTTCGGCGGCGTCGCTCAGCACGGGGCGCGAGGGCGCGGTCGACTGCGAGGTCTTGCTGATCAGACTGCCGTACTTGGCGTGCCATTTCGGGCCGGGGCCGCGCATATAGTGTTTGTCGGGCCGGTACGAACGCGAACTATAGCCGGGGATTTCCAGCAATTCGCGAAGCGCCTTCGAGATACCACGCCACATGTTACGCTCCCTTCGCCCTTCACCGGGGCCGTTCTTGGGATTCCGCCGCCTGACCTCCTATGAGACCAACGCGGGCCGTCAAACGCAGGTTCCATTTTCAAACGTGCGTTTGACATTCATTATCGCGAGAAATCATTAAAATTTGTTGCGATTTTGGCAGAGGCTGGCCGCAAATGTGATCAGGCTTAGCGAAGCTTTAGCGCGGTCCGGAAAAGTGGAACGAAGTTCCGCAACACGGTGCGCCGATACCGATCGGCGGAACCGTTCTTGCTCTCGATGGCCCGGATCGCTACATCAACGCCAAGATTTTCCCGAAATGAGCGCCTTCGCGGTCGTCACGCCCTTGCCGGCGGATCGGCCGCACAGCGCCAAGCCAGAGGGGCAGGGCGCGCATGGCCCGTCAATTCGTCTATCATATGCAAGGCCTGACCAAGGTTTATCCGGGGAACCGGAAGGTCTTGGAGGACGTCAATCTATCCTTCTATCCCGATGCCAAGATTGGCGTTCTCGGCGTCAACGGCGCCGGCAAGTCGACGCTGCTCCGCATCATGGCCGGGCTCGACACCGAATATTCCGGCGAAGCCTGGGCGGCGGCGGGCGCCCGCGTCGGCTACTTGGCGCAGGAACCTCAACTCGATCCGCAGAAGTCGGTCCGCGACAATGTCATGGAGGGCGTGGCGTCGCAGAAGGCGGTCGTCGACCGTTACAACGAGCTCGCCGTCAATTATTCCGACGAGACTGCCGACGAGATGACGAAGCTGCAGGACGAGATCGAGGCCAAGGGGCTGTGGGATCTCGACTCCAAGGTCGATCTGGCGATGGAAGCGCTGCGCTGCCCGTTCGATGAGGCCGACGTCAGCAAGCTGTCGGGCGGCGAGCGCCGCCGCGTCGCGCTATGCCGGCTCCTGCTCGAACAACCCGAGCTGCTACTGCTCGACGAGCCGACCAACCACCTCGATGCCGAATCGGTGGCTTGGCTGGAAAACCATTTGCACAATTATCCGGGCGCCATCCTCATCGTCACCCACGACCGCTACTTCCTCGACAACGTGACGGGCTGGATTCTCGAGCTCGATCGCGGCCACGGCATCCCCTATGAGGGCAATTACTCGTCCTGGCTGGGGCAGAAGCAAAAGCGGCTGGAGCAGGAGGGCCGCGAGGAGGAAGCACGCCAGCGCACGCTCGCCCGCGAGCAGGAATGGATTTCGGCCTCGCCGCGCGCGCGGCAGGCCAAATCCAAGGCGCGCTACGAGCGCTATGAGGACCTCTTAAAGAAGGCCGGCGAGAAGCAGACCCAGACCGCGCAGATCGTCATTCCGGTCGCCGAGCGGCTCGGCCAGAACGTCATCGACTTCGAAAATCTGCGCAAGGGCTACGGCAACAATCTTCTGATCGACGATCTGACCTTCAAGCTGCCGGCCGGCGGCATCGTCGGCATTATCGGGCCGAACGGCGCCGGCAAGACCACGCTTTTCCGCATGATCACGGGGCAGGAGAAACCCGACGGCGGCACCATCAAGATCGGCGAGTCGGTGCATCTCGGCTATGTCGATCAGTCGCGCGATTCGCTCGACGGCAAGAAGAGCGTCTGGGAGGAGATCTCCGGCGGCGCCGACGTGCTGCAGCTCGGCAAGCGCGAGGTCAATTCCCGCGCCTATTGCTCGGCCTTCAACTTCAAGGGCGCCGACCAGCAGAAGAAAGTCGGCTCGCTGTCCGGCGGCGAGCGCAACCGCGTGCATCTCGCCAAGATGCTCAAATCCGGCGCCAACGTGCTTCTTCTCGACGAGCCGACCAACGATCTCGACGTCGACACGCTTGCGTGCGCTGGAAGAGGCGCTGGAGGATTTCGCCGGTTGCGCCGTGATCATCAGCCACGACCGCTGGTTCCTCGACCGCATCGCCACCCACATGCTGGCCTTCGAGGGCGACAGCCACGTCGAGTGGTTCGAGGGCAATTTCCAGGACTACGAGAAGGACAAAATGCAGCGGCTGGGCACGGATACCGTCATCCCGCACCGGATCAAATACAAGAAATTCTCCAGGTAATCCGGCCTATTAACGACATTTGCGAGCATGGCGCTTCGCGGCCGCAACTCATATATAAGGTAGTGACCGCCCCCGAGGGCTTTTTACCAGGTATTGCGGGGGGTTGGATTGCGCGTTTCCCGCGCAGAAGGAGAAGACATTGGCGACGCGAGCGAGTGAAGCCCGGGCAACTGAAACCAAGACCCGTGCCGAAGCAAGTTTCAAGAAAGAAGAGCGCGCCAAAGAAGGCGCCAAGGCGATGCTGGAATATCAAGCCAGCGGCAAGGCCGTTCGCGAGCAAATGGCGCGGTTGAAGGCGCTGCGGCTGGCCAAAGAGGCCGCCGACGCAGCCGTCGTCGCGCCGCCGCCGCCGCCGAAAAAGGTGCGTCGCGCCAAGAGTTAATGCCGGCCGGAACAGTGTGCCGGAGGTTGGCTGCGGATGTAATGCCTTGAATCCGACACACCGATAGTCCATATGTGATTCGCGGCCTTATAGGCCTGCTGCGAGCCGCGTGTACGGGATCCCGACGGCCTAAACCCCGTTAATTGGCTTCTGGCTCGCTCTTTTCCACCTCACCGACAGCCCAGATCGCGCGGGATGTCTTTTTATCTCCCGCACAGCGGGCCGTGGCGCAATGCGCGGCGGCCGCGTCGACGTGCACAATGAAAGCTCATTTCTTTGACCGACTTTAACCACTTCAAACTTAACGACGCCATCACCCGTGCGCTAGCCGAAGAAAAATACGTAACCCCGACGCCGATCCAGGCACAGACCATCCCGACCGTGATGGCGGGGCGCGACGTCATCGGCATTGCGCAGACCGGCACCGGCAAAACAGCGGCGTTCGCGCTGCCGATCCTGCATCGCCTCGCCGGCAGCCCCCGCGCGCCCGAACATAAAACCTGCCGCGTGTTGGTATTGAGCCCGACGCGCGAATTGTCAGGCCAGATTCTCGACAGCTTCCGCGCTTACGGCCGGCATCTGCGGCTTCGATCGGCGCTGGTGATCGGCGGCGTCTCGATGGGTGCGCAGGTGCGCAGTGTCATGCAGGGCGTCGATATTCTTGTCGCCACGCCGGGCCGGCTGCTCGATCTCGTGCAGAGCAATGCGCTTCGGCTTAACGGCGTCGAATGCTTCGTGCTCGACGAAGCCGACCGCATGCTCGACATGGGTTTTATCAACGACATCCGCAAAATCGTCGCCAAGCTGCCGGCGAACCGGCAGACGCTGATGTTCTCCGCCACCATGCCTGGCGCCATCGCCGACCTCGCCGCGCATATGCTGCGCGATCCCGGTCAAGGTCGCGGTGACGCCGACCGTCGCGACCGCCGATCGCATCGATCAACGCATCATTCGCGTCGACCGCGCCGCGAAGCCGGCGATTTTGGTCGACCTGTTGCGGCAGGAAACCATCGATCGCGCGCTGGTCTTTACCCGCACCAAGCACGGCGCCGACAAGGTCGTGCGGCGGCTGGTGCAAGCCGGCATCGCTGCCGAGGCCATTCACGGCAACAAGTCGCAAGGCCAGCGCGAGCGCGTGCTCGCGGCGTTCCGCAGCGGCAAAGTACGCACCCTGGTCGCCACCGATATCGCCGCGCGCGGCATCGACGTCGACGGCATCAGCCATGTGGTGAATTTCGATCTGCCGAACGTGCCGGAAACCTACGTGCATCGCATCGGCCGCACCGCCCGCGCCGGCGCCGAGGGCATCGCCATTTCACTATGCGACGCCGAGGAGATGGCGTTCCTGCGCGACATCGAAAAGCTCATCCGCATGTCGCTGCCGATGACCGATCGGCGCGCGCATCCGGAGCGCGCCGAGCCGGCCCCCGCCAAGACTGCCCAGGGCCATCATAATGCCAATGGGCACCGCGAGCAGCAGCGCCGTCGTGGCGGCAGCGGTTCGGGCAAGCAAGCGCATCACGGACAGTCCCATCGTGAGCAGTCGCATCGCGGCAAGCCGCATCGCGCGCAGGCGCAAAACGGCCAGCCGCGCAACGCGCAGCCGCATAACGATCAATCGGAAGGCGCCGGTATCGGCACTGTCGCCTTCCTGCGCCGCGATGGCACGACGGATCGCCAACAACGCGCGCCGCGCTGGAGCGGTAAATCGAGAGGTTCATGACATGACCAAAGAAGAGCTCCTGGAATTCGAAGGCCTGGTGATCGAGATCCTGCCCGACGCGCGCTATCGCGTGCAGCTCGACAATGGCCACGCGCTGATCGCCTACACCGCCGGCCGGATGAAAAAGAACCGCATCAAGACGCTGGCCGGCGACCGGGTCACGGTCGAAGTCTCGCCCTACGACCTGGAAAAAGGGCGGATGATCTTCCGCCACAAGGACGAGCGCGCCAGCACCGGCCCGCGCGCGCCGCAGCGCAATCAATATCGCCGCCGCTGATCGCCACTGGAGCATGATCCCGAAAAGTGGATACCGGTTTTCGGAAAAGATCATGCTCAGTCAAAAACTAGTCTAGCCATCAGCACCACGGCTTGACCGGCTTGACGTCGCCCGGCGCGATGCCGCCGAGGTGCTGCTTGATGTCCTCATATTGTGGATCGTCGGGCGCATAAGTCAGCTCGCCCTCGGCGATCGGATCCGGCCACAGCGAGCGCAGGTGCAGCGTGATGGTGCCGTCATTGGCCATCTCCGCCGTGCCGATGCTGTCGATCGCCGAGCAGGGTATCGCGTTGCTCGGTCTGTCCTGCGCCGCCGCCATGCCGGCTAAACTTGCGGCGACCAGGACAACGACCGCCACGCGGGAGGACATCGGCAAAAACTCCTGCTAGTACGGCGCCAGCATAGTCGAATCGACCGCTAAAGTCGCAACATCTGGACGCCGACCGCCATGGAAGACTGGAGCGCCCGCCAGTATCTCAAGTTCGAGGATGAACGCACCCGCCCGCCGCGCGACCTCTTGGCGCAAGTGCCGCTGGCGCGCCCGCGGCTTGCCGTCGATCTCGGCTGCGGCCCGGGCAATTCGACCGAGCTGATCGTCGAGCGCTTTCCGCAATCCGAAATCGTCGGGCTCGACTCCTCGCCGGACATGCTGCGCAAGGCCCGCGAGCGGCTGCCGAACTGCAAATTCATCGAGGGCGATATCGCGACCTGGACACCCGATCCCTCGACCGATCTGATTTTCGGCAATGCCGTAATGCAGTGGCTGCCGGATCATCCCGCGATCATGCGTCGGCTTCTCGAAGCGATGCCGCAAGGCGGCGTGCTGGCGATCCAGATGCCGGACAATACGCGCGAGCCGGCATTGCGGTTTCAGAAGGAAGTCGGCGAGGCCGGCCCATGGAAGGATCATCCCGAGATCAAGGCCGCGCCGCGCGACGATCTGCCATCGATCGAGGAGTATTACGACCTGCTCAAGCCGGCCTGTTCGCGTCTCGACATGTGGCACACCGTCTATAATCACGTCATGGCGTCGCCGGCCGCCATCACCGAGTGGTTCAAAGGCTCCTCGCTGCAGCCCTTCCTCTCGCCGCTGTCCGCCGCCGATCGCGAAAAATTTCTCGCTGCTTATACGGCGAAGTGCGTCGAAGCCTACAAGCCGCGCTACGACGGCAAAGTGCTGTTGCGCTTTCCGCGCCTGTTCATCCTGGCGGTGCGATGAAGTTTTGTCGCGCCTTGCTCGGCTTTGTTTTGCTGACTGGCGCGCTCGGCGTTCGTCCCGCTCACGCCGACACTGCGTTCCAAGCCTTCCTGCAAGCGTTGTGGCCGGAAGCCGCGTCGCTGGGCGTCTCGCGCGCGACTTTCGATAGCGCGACACGCGGGCTCGAACCCGATCTCGCACTGCCCGATCTCGTTCTGCCCGGCCGGTCGCAAAAGCCGCCGCCTGGTCAGCCGGAATTCGTCGAGACGCCGGCGGATTATCTAAAACAGCCGGTGATCGAGCGGCTCGCGGTGGAGGGCCGCAAGCTTTATGCGCAATATCGCGGCCCGCTCGCCGCGATTGAGCGGGAATTTGGCGTGCCGCCTGGCATCGTGCTCGCCATTTTCGGCCGTGAGACCGATTACGGCCACGTCGCCGATACGCACGACGCCATTCAGGTGCTGGCGACGCAAGCTTATTACGGCAAGCGCAAGGACAAATTCGCGCAGGAATTCCTGCTGGCGCTGAAAATCCTCGACGACGGCAAGATCGCGCGCCCCGCCATGAAAAGCTCCTGGGCCGGCGCTATGGGGCTGACGCAATTTCTGCCGTCGGACTATCTGAAATACGCGGTCGATTTCGAGCACACCGGCCGCGCCGACATCTGGACCTCGGTGCCCGATGCGCTCGCCTCCGCGGCGAAGCAGCTTGTCGGCGACGGCTGGCAGCGCGGCGTACACTGGGCCTATGAGGTGCATCCGCCGGGCGGGGTCGACTGCACGATGGGCGTGCCCGACTACACCTTGCCCATTGCGCAATGGCTCAAGCGGGGCTTCGTGCCGGCCTATGGCCGCGTCATCCCGCCCGCGGAGCAGGCCGAGCCGGCATCGCTCCTGCAGCCGGCCGGGCTCTACGGCCCGTCATTTCTCGCCACGGCGAACTATTTCGCCGTCAAGCAATATAACTTCTCCGACCTCTACGTGCTGTTTGTCGGCCATTTGAGCGACCGCATCGCCGATCCGCGGCCGCAGACCGCCACATTCGAGACGCCGTGGAGTAAAGTGGCGCAGCTGCCGACCGCCGATCTCGACCGCATGCAGCAGATCCTCACCGTGCGCGGCTATTACCACGACAAGATCGACGGCAAGGCCGGCATGCTGACGCGGGCCGCGCTCGGCGCTTATCAGAAGAAGAACGGTCTCAAGCTCGATTGCTGGCCGAGCGCTGCGGTGCTGCGGCAGATGGAAGCGAACGACCGATGATTAATTCCGCGCCTGGACAGCGTCGCAACCCGGCAGCCATGATTGGACAGCGCCCGATCGCGACGATATCCATGCGGCAACCCTCGAGCGACACATGAGATCCCGATATGACCGACACCCCTGACTATACGCCGCCGGAAGTTTGGGTCTGGGAGAAGGGCGACAGTCCCAATTGGCGCTACGGCCATCTCAATCGCCCGATCGCGGGCGCGACGCACGAGAAGGCGTTGCCGCGCGGGAAGCACCCGCTGCAGCTCTATTCATTGGCGACGCCTAATGGCGTCAAGGTGACGGTTATGCTGGAGGAATTACTGGCCTCCGGCCACAGCGTCGCCGAATATGACGCCTGGCTGATCCGGATCAATGAGGGCGACCAGTTCGGTAGCGGCTTTGTCGGGGTCAACCCGAACTCCAAAATACCGGCGCTCATGGATTACAGCGAACGGACGCCGCAACGCGTTTTCGAATCCGGCGCGATCCTGCTCTATTTGGCGGATAAATTCGGCGCCTTCCTGCCCAAGGATCGCGGCAAGCGCACCGAGGCGCTGAACTGGCTGTTCTGGCAGATGGGCTCGACGCCTTATGTCGGCGGCGGCTTTGGGCATTTCTATGCCTATGCTCCGGTGAAGATCAAATACGCCATCGACCGTTTTTCGATGGAGGTGAAGCGCCAGCTCGACGTGCTCGACCGGCAGCTTGCAGACAATCGGTTCATCGCCGGCGACGAATACACCATCGCCGACATGGCGATCTGGCCGTGGTATGGCAACGGTATGTTGAACGGCGCCTCCTACAACGACCCGCGCAAATTCCTGCAGACCCACGACTATAAAAATCTGACGCGCTGGACCAAAGAAATCGGCGAGCGCCCGGCCGTCAAGCGCGGGCGGATGGTCAACCGCGCCACCGGACCGCTTGAAGGACAATTGCGCGAACGTCATGCCGCCGGCGATTTCGCAACCAAGACGCAGGACAAGATCGAAAGAGCCGGGTAAGCAGGCGCATTGACGAAAGCGCGCGGCGTTTCCACAATGCGGCGATGCGCATCACCGCCGCCGTCGTCAACGAAAAATCCGCACCATTCGTCATCGATACGCTCGAGCTCACCGCGCCGCGCGCCGACGAGCTGATCGTCCGCGTCGTGGCGAGCGGCATGTGCCAGACCGATTTGCATGGCCGCGACGGTTATTTCGCGAGCCCTTATCCGGCCGTGTACGGTCACGAAGGCGCCGGCGTGGTGCATGCGGTCGGCGCCGCGGTGGGCGATTTTGCGCCGGGCGACCATGTGGTGATGTCCTATCCGTGGTGCGGTGAGTGCGCCAATTGCCGCGACGGCGGTACCAATCATTGTCTGCACGGCCGCAAGCTGAAAATGCTCGGTACGCGGCTCGACGACACGACGTTGTTGTCGAAGGACGGCGCGCCGGTCTACAGCGCGTTCTTCCAGCAATCCTCGTTCGGCACTTTTGCGCTGACTCAAGCGCGCTGGGCGGTGAAAGTGCGCAAGGATGCCCCACTGGAGCAGCTCGGCCCGCTCGCCTGCTCGGGCCAGACCGGCGCCGGCGCGGTGCTCAACGTCATGCAGCCCGCTCGCGGCGACAGCATCGCGATCTTCGGCGTCGGCGCGGTTGGACTGTCGGCCTTGATGGCGGCGAAGATCGCCGGCTGCGATCCGATCGTCGCGGTGGATGTGCACGCGCATCGGCTCGCGCTTGCTCAGGAACTCGGCGCCACCCATACGATCGACTACAAGAGCAGCCCCGACGTCGTCGCCGCCATTCGCAACCTCACCGGCAGCGGCGCACGCTACACGGCGGAGACCTCGGCTCTGCCAGCGGTGCTGCGCCAAGCCATCGAGTCGCTGATGCCGGGCGGCACCTGCGTCCTCCTCGGCAGTGCGCCGAAGGGCACCGACGCCTCGTTCGAAATGCCGTTTCTGCAGCAGGGCCGTTCGGTGCGCGGCGTGGTGCAAGGCGACAGCGTGCCCAAGGAGTTCATCCCCAAGCTGGTCGACTACGTCATGGACGGCAAATTCCCGATCGAGAAGATGATCACGTTCTACGAATTGTCCGACATCAATCGCGCGGCGGCGGAATCCTCGAGCGGCAAGACCATCAAGCCGGTGCTGCGCATGCCCAATTAACCTCTCCCCGCACGCGGGGAGAGGTCGAGTGAGCGAAGCGAACGAGGGTGAAGGGGCCTCTCCGCGATTCTGAGCTTGGCGGCAACGCCCCCACTCATCCCAGCCTTCTCCCCGCACGCGGGGAGAAGGAGGGGCTTGTCCCCTCGCGGCGCCCTTAATCGATCAAATAGATCGGGCTGGACCAGGCCTGGTGACCATCCGCCTGGGTGACGCGCACATAGACGGGCAGATCGCTGCCGCCCGTGAATGCAACATCGTGCGTCAGCGTCAGCCGCGGCGTCCAGTCGGTCTCCGGCAAGCGATAGACGCTGAGCTTGCGGCCAAGGCCGCCGCCGTCAAACATGACCGTGTTATCGGCAAGACGTTGCAGATCGACCTCACCCGACACAATATTGGTATCGATGCGTAGCGAGCCTGCCTGCGCAGTGTCGAGCCACAGATCGATGCCGGCAAGATTTCCGGTGGTTACCGACGTCCACGCCAGCGCCGAGCCGGCAGTTGTCTCCTGCAATTTGCGCTCGGGGTTGAGAAAATTCACCGGCGTGAAGCGCGCGATGCGATTGCCCGTCACCGCGAGCTTGCCCTGCCATATGGTCTCGCGCCCGCGCCCGCGATATTCGGCGCCCTGCCATAGCACGCGCACGCGGCGGCCGAGGTCGCTTGCAGCAAACGGCCGCGCCGACTGCACGACCTCCTTGCCATGCAGAACATCGACGCGCTCGAGCGGCGCCGTCCCGATCGCCTCGACCAGGAGCTTCATCGGTACGCCGTTGGGCCGAACGATGTCGCCCATCATCGCTTCCCGCACCGCGACTTGCTCCGTTGGCCCGATTTGCGGATCCTCGGAGAACCCGGCAACGTCGCGCGCAAATCTGCCGCGCACGTCCAGGAATAATCTGGTGCCGGTGGTGCCGTAGTGGTGGCGGCGGCGCAGCGCTTCAAACAGGGCATCCCGCGTCAATTCGGGCATGAAATAACAGGACAGCCCGCCGATAGCGCCGAAAGTGGAAGCGCCGGGCATCGTTGCGCCAGGGCGGCCTTTGTGATCGTCGCTGTGGCACACCACGCCCACGCGAAAGCCTTTATCGAACGCGTCGTGCAGCAGCCATTCGAACGTGCCCCAGGTCGAGTGAACCTCGACCGTGCGCTCGATACGGGGATCGTGCGCGTATTTGATGTCGGCATAGCGTCCGCCGACATGGGCGATGACCCGGCAGTCTTCCTCCCCCAGAAACTCGAACAGCTTGTCTGCGGTGTAGATGGCCTCAGTCGAAGTCGCACCTTCCACCAGAATATGGGATGAGCGGCGAATGGGCCGCCCCTCGCGGCGATAAAAAATGTTGCGGTCGCCACCCATACCGGTGTTGCCCGACCATTCGTAGCCCGGCAGGCAGACGAATTTTCCGGGCCGGTCGAACTTCGCGGTCAATTCGTTGAGCTCTTTCCAAAATCCATCGGTGATCTGGAAATCGTTGCCCTGGTGGCCGACCATGTCGACGAAGGCCTTGTCGCGGGCATAGCTGAAATAATCTTCCGCCGTTCCCATTCCGATGGTCTCGCCGCTCTGGCCATGCAGATCCGCCCAATAGCTCCGCAACGGCGCGGCATTCGCGACCCGCAGCGGATTGGCTTTCGCCACCGGCCGGCCGTCTGCCGTCATCGTGACGTCCAGGTCTCCGGCCTCCGTAGCGACAAGGTTTTCGATCACCCGCGGACCGTCGCCTTTTGCGACGGCGATGCTGTCGGGCAGTCCACGCAGCGGACGCGAGGAGGCGAGCTTGAGAGTGCCGGCGGCATCCTCGGTCGGATTGCCCCACATGTCTTCGGCGACGATGGCGAGCCGGAACGGCTCTCCCACAACGGCGAGCGACGGCAGTATAGCTTTCCATTTGACCGCCGGCCCCGGCACCAGGTCGATCACCGGCTGCTCGGGCAGCAGGCAGAATTCATAAGTGGCAAAGGCATCGACCGAGGTTTGCAGCAGCACGTTTTTTTCGACGTTGGTTTGCAGGCGCAAGCCCGGCGAGCCTTGCCGGCGGTCGCCGAGCCGGATGATCAGCGTGTCGCCTGAGCGCAGATAGCCCCGGCCGACGCGAATGAGCACCGTGTTGGCGTAAGGGCGGATATTGAGGCGGTCGAACCATACCTCAAGCTTGGCGCCGTTGCTGGCTTCTACCGTCGCGAAGTTCGGAGCGTCGGGTTTGCTGAACTGCGGCTTGCTCAAGTCGGATGTGGTCCGCCACGACACTTTCACCATGCCGGTGTCGTCAATGCCGAAGGTGCCGGCGGTATAGACCAGCACGAGCTCGGCGTAGGAGCCGGCGACGAACGGTCCCGGCGTCACGAGCTTGATGGAGCCCATGTGCTCGGGAAGATACTTGGAGAATGGCATGTCGGTTGCTTGATCCTGAGTGCCGCTAAGGAATTCTTGCAAAGCGGTGGGAAAAGAGCCGATACCATATCCTTCGCCGGACGGGAAAGCTGAGAGGCAATGGAGATGCTGAAGATACGTTTGGTTGTCGGCGCGCTTGCTCTCGCGCTTTCGGTGACGGCGGCGCGGGCGGCGGATTGGCCGGCGCGGCCCATTCATTTCATCGTGCCGTTTCCGCCCGGCGGTTACACCGACGTCGCTGCGCGCGTCGTCGCCGATTTCGTATCGCACGCACTCGGCCAGCAGGTGGTGGTGGAGAACAAGTCCGGCGCCAACGGCAACATCGGCATGGAATACGCAGCGAAAAGCGCGCCGGACGGCTACACCGTGCTGATCGGCACCGACGCGGTCAGCGGCAATCCGCTGATCTATCAAATGGACTTCGATCCGCGGCGCGACCTTGTGCCGGTGGTCGAATTGTCGACGCAGCCGATTGCCTTGGCGGCGCATCCCTCGCTCGGCGTCACCACGCTCGCCGCCTTGACCGCCAAGGTCAAGCAGCAGCCCGGCATGCGCTTTGCGACCGGCAGCGGGGTGGGCTCGCAGCAGGCGATCGTCGCGCTATGGTATGCCAAGCTCGCCGGCATCAGCCTCGTGCAGGTGCCTTATCGCGGCGGCGGCGAGGCGATCCACGATCTCATTGCCGGCAATGTCCAGCTCGGCTCGCTCGGCACGACTCCGCTCATTCCCTATTACAAGGCTGGGACGCTCAAGCTTTTGGCGCAATCGACGGCCACGCGCTCGCCGGCTCTGCCGGACGTGCCGACGTTCCAGGAAGCGGGCCTCAAGGAGCTGGAACTCGATCAATGGACCGGCGTGTTCGTCCCGTCCGGCACCGCGCCTGACATCGTCGCGCGGCTCAACACGGCGGTGAACGCGGCGCTCGCCGATCCGAAGGTCCGGAAAACCTTTCTCGACGGCGCGCAGACGCCGGCCGGAGGCACCGCCGCGCAATACGCCGGCGTCGTTCGCGAGGACTCCGACAAGCTCGCCCGGCTGGTCAAAGAGCTCAATATCACGGTGCAATAGGCGGCTTTCGCGATCGGAGGTGCGATGACCTTGTCATGCTGTGCGAAAGCGGAGCATCCAGTAAACGCGGGGCGTCAAGCTCGATAAACGAACGGTTGCGTTTACTGGATCGTCCGCTTTCGGCGAAGGCGGACGATGACACGAACACAATCAATCGTCGCCCGGCACCGCGTCGGGCATCGAGTCGTCGTCTTCGCCGCTATCGTCGCGCGGCGATTTGTGTGCCGCGATCGAGCCGGTGAAGCGCGGCTCGCCGTAATGCCGCGCGGCGTATTGCGAGCGCGCCCGCGCGGCGGCGACGTCGCCCGGAATCGCGCTCGGCTCGCAGATGACGGGGCGGTAGGCACGCCGCATCAGATCCACGTGCATGTGATTGTAATGATAGACGTTGGCGCCCGGCGCCAGCACGGTGTTGAAGTCCTGGCACGCGGCGCTCTGCACGTCGTGCAGGAAGCCCTGCTCCTCCGGCGTGCCGTGCCAGCCGTATTGCAGGGTGATCTTGTGCCCGTCGGCGAGATCGAATTCGGCGATGTCGAGCGCGTTGCCGAAAGCGTGCTCGGAAATATGCGCGTTGGGATTGCCGTTCATGCCGCGGCAGGAATAAGCGGAGATTTGCTTGATCTCGACCACCGGCTGGCGAAACCATTTCATCGCTGCCGGCTGCACCGCTTCGCTGATCCACCGATCGAGCGCCGACATGATCGGGCAGGCGAGCGTCGCCGGCGGCTGCACTTGCACCGGGACGTTGGCGGCGGCGACCGCGGGCCCGGCCGGCGGTCCGAGCGGCGGCACTGGAGCTAGTTCCTCCTCCCCCTGCGACGGCATCGAACGCTGTGGATAGGGACCAGGCGGATAGCGCGGCGTATTGGGTTCGCCGTAATAAGGGTGCGGCGGACCGCCCGGAATGCCGTCGTCGTCCACAGCTCCCGGCGGCCCGAGCGACAGCGGCTCGCCGATTGGCGTCGGATATGACTGCGGCGTCGGATATGATGGTGGTGGCGGGTAGACCTGTGTCGCGGGGTAAGACTGCGGCGGCGGGTAAGCTCGGGTCGCCGGATAGCTTGGCGGCGCCGGATAAGATGGCGGCGCGCCGGCTTGCACCGGCGGCAGAGGCGTTGACTGGATCGATGGTGCCGTGCCCGGCCAGTTCCGCGGCATCGATGCATTGGGGATCGAGCCAGGCGGCACCGGCTCGTCGTCGTAGGACAGCGGCGCGCTTTCGCCCAGCGCCGAGACGCGCAGTGGAAAATCGATGCCGCAGGCGCCCGGTCCTTCGATCGCGGCGATGCGCACGCGCCCTGCGGTGTCGTTGACCGCACCGGAGTTCAGGCAGGTTTGCTCTGCCTCGTGCCGCCACGGCGCGCGCTCGGCCAGCATGTAATGGCTGCAGCCAGCGACGGCGACCAGAGCGACGAGGACGAGGGAGCTGACGAGATACCAGCGAACTCCGCGCGTCATGCCCGGACAATGCGAGGAATTCCGTTAAGGACTGTTCAACGATAAACCGCGGCGGGAAGAGCATGATCCCGAAAAGCGGCAATCGGTTTTCCGAAAGGATCATGCTCCAGAAGACAGCAGCACTCCGTTAACCATGCCCCCTTGATCCGTGGGAGTCTTTCGGGCCACATCGCGGCAATAAAAGAGGGGATGGAAATGCTTTCAGCGCTGGACCTGGCCCGCCGCATCGAGGCCGGCGAACTGAAACCTCGTGGTGCAGTCGAGCTTTGCGCCGACGCCATCGCCGCGCGCGAGAATGAGGTCGGCGCTTTCGTCGTGCTCGATCTCGACGCCGCGCGCCGCGCCGCCGACGCACCGAGCCTCGCCGCTTTGCCGCTACGCGGGCTACCGGTGGCGTTCAAGGACATTTTCGCGACCGCCGATCTGCCGACGCAATACGGCTCGCCGATCTATGCCGGCTATCGGCCGCCGGCCGACGCCGCCGCGGTGGCGCTGACACGCCGCGCCGGCGGCGTCATGATCGGCAAGACGGTGACGACGCAGTTCGCCTCGCTCGTTCCCTCGGCAACGCGCAATCCCCATAATCCCGCGCATACGCCGGGCGGCTCCTCGGCGGGCTCTGCCGCGGCGGTCGCCGCCGGCATGGTGCCCATTACATTCGGCACACAGACGGCGGGCTCGGTGATCCGCCCGGCCGCATACTGCGGCGTTGCGGGCTTCAAGCCGTCTTACCGGCTGATCCCGATGGTCGGCGTCAAAGACGTGTCCTGGCATCTCGACACCGCCGGGCTGTTCGGCTCAGGCGTCGCCGATGTCGCCTTCGCCGCGGCCGCGGTGCTGGACCGCGATCTGCGCGTCGATCGCGCCGCGCCCTCAGGCCCGCGCATCGCGCTCACTCGTACCCATCTGTGGCCGGAAGCGAGCCTGGCGATGCAACAAGCGGTCGAGAACGCGGCGCGCATCGCGGCTGCGGGCGGCGCCAAAGTGACGGAGCTGACGCTGCCGCCGATCCTGGAGGACGCTTATGAAGCGCAATACACCATCCAGGATTACGAGAACACTCGCGCGCTCGCTTTCGAATACGACCGCTGCCGCGACCGCATCGATCCGCTGCTGCGCGATCACTTGACCGCCGCGCTGGCGATCACCGCCGAGCAATACGACGCCGCGCGCCGCACCGCGAGCCGCGGCCGGCAGGCGCTGGCCGACGCCATGGCGGATTTCGACGTGATCCTCACGCCGTCGGCGCCTAGCGCCGCGCCGGCCGGTTTAGGCGCGACCGGCAATCCGATGTTCAACCGGCTGTGGACGCTGATGGGCGCGCCATGCGTCAACGTGCCGGGCTTGCGCGAGAACGATTTGCCGCTCGGCATCCAGATCGTCGGCCGCTTCGGCCGCGACCGTTTAGCGCTCGAAGCGGCGCTGTTCGTCGAGCAGGCGATCAAGCGGAAGATGAGCGCGTGATCTTGCGCTGCGACGGGCGACGCTCGCCCCGGTCTTCAAAGAAGCGCCGTTCTATGATGGAATGAAATAGGCGCGCAAACATCACCGCTGCACGATGACGGTCGCCCCGATCTTGGCGCGATTGTACAGGTCGACGATGTCGTCGTTGGACATGCGGATGCAGCCCGACGACACGCCGCCGCCAAGCTTCCACGGCTCGTTGGTGCCATGAATGCGGTAGAGCGTAGCGCCGAGATAAAGCGCCCGCGCGCCGAGCGGATTATCCGGGCCGCCCGCCATGTGAGGGGGTAGTGTCGGAAACCGCTGGCGTTCGCCCGGCGTGGGGGTCCAGTCCGGCCATTCGCGTTTGGCGGAAATCGTGCTGACGCCCGACCAGGCATAACCCTCCATGCCAACGGCGATGGCGTAGCGAACGGCCTTGCCGCCACTGAGCACGTAGTAGAGACGGCGTTGACCGGTGCTGACGACGATCGTTCCCGGGGCGCGCGCGGTAGGATAGTCGACGACTTCGCGCCCAATAATGCCATAGATGATGCCAAAGGGCGTTTGAAGCGACCATACCTGGCCGGCGGTCTGTTCGGCCGGGGCGCTCTTCGCGCCGCAGACGCCAACCAATGTGCCGGCGATAAATACGCAGACTAGGACAATCGTTCTGAACACGATTTAACTCCGCGCATAAAGGGCGAAAGAGCCTCGGGGACTGCAAGGATCATAACAGGGGAGCTTTGTCCACGCTGTCACCGCTGCGCCACAGGGCAGGAAAACTCGGGATTGCTGAGCTTTCATCTTTCCCGCGGAAGCGGGGGAACATCGATCGACACGCACACAAAGGCGGCGCGCCCGATGCGGCACAAGCGTCCGCGTGCTCAAACCTGAAAATGTCGGCACTGCCGGTGGCGAAGGTCTGCACGTCGCCTGACCTTCGGGACTGGCGAAGGTCTCCTGGCAAGTTGTCGAAATGCATAAGCAACTCGCTCCTCAGGACGCTCGCGAGAACCGCATCGCTTTCTCCGCGCTACGAAGTGGCGGAGGGGCGTCGAAGCCCGGCGTCGGCGATCAGAGTTCCCACCCCAACAGCCGATCGACCGAATAGCGGCCGCCGCCGCGAAAGAAGATCGCGAGACACAAGAGCCACCATAGCAGGGCGTATTCGAATCCCTTGTTGGTCCAGAAGTAGCCGTACTGCCATTGAAAGAAGAAGATGATGACCCCCATCTCGATCCATATGATCAATGCGGCCAGGCGCGTGAAGAGCCCAATCGCAAGGCAGATGGCTGCCGCCGATTCTGCGAAGACGGCGAGATAGGCCCACAACAACGGAAACGGCACTCCCGTTTGCTTGGCGATATAAGGCGCCAGCGTAGCGGCGCTGCCGAGCATGATCTTCTGAACGCCGTGCGGTACCAGGACGGCGCCGGTCGCGAACCGCATGAAGGAATAGCTCGCCGGTGCAAAAGCCTCGTAGAACCCGGCTAGACCAGGAAATATCAGCCGATTTTTATCGATGATGCCTGTGGCCATGGGCGTCCTCCTGTGCGGTGTTGTTGGGAGTAACACCGCAACATCGCCCGTATTCCGACTGTTCCGCGCCGGGCTGCAAGCCGGCCCACGCCGGCATTCCGCGTGGGCCAATCAGTGGGCCGAGAAATCGGCCTCAATTTCCGTCGTCACGAAGGGCAATGGCAGGAACCGTTCCGGCGTTCTTCATTACTCCGCCGCGGTCTGCGCCCCCGCCATCGGGTCGTAGTTGAGGATCGGCGCCAGCCAGCGTTCGGTTTCCGTGAGCGAGAAGCCTTTGCGCCTGGCGTAATCGGCGACCTGGTCACGCTCGATCTTGCCGACGCCGAAATAATGGCTCTCCGGATGACTGAAATAGAGCCCGCACACCGAGGCGCCCGGCCACATGGCGAAGCTCTCGGTGAGCTTCACGCCGATGGCGCGTTCGCCGTCAAGGAGCTTGAACAGCGTTTCCTTCTCGGTGTGATCGGGCTGCGCCGGATAGCCCGGCGCCGGCCGAATGCCCCGATATTTTTCGGCGATCAATTCGCTGCTGCCGAGCGTTTCGTCGGGCGCGTAAGCCCAGAATTCGCGGCGCACGCGCTGATGCGTGCGCTCGGCGAGCGCTTCCGCCAAACGGTCCGCGAGCGCTTTGACCATGATCGCCGAATAATCGTCATTGGCGTGCTTGAAGCGATCGGCGACCGCGTCCTCGCCGAGTCCGGCGGTCACCGCGAAGGCGCCGATGTAATCGGTCAACGCGCTGGCGCGCGGCGCCACAAAGTCGGCCAGTGCGACATTGGCACGGCCTTCGCGGCGCGCCAGTTGCTGGCGCAGCGTGTGCAGCGTCGCGACCGGCTTGCTGCGTGCTTCGTCGGCGAACACCAGCACGTCGTCGCCGTCGCCATTGGCGGGCCAAAAGCCGACGATCGCGCCGGCGTGGAACCATTGCTCGTCGGCCATCTTGCGCAGCATATCTTGGGCATCGGCAAACAGGCCGCGCGCCGCCTCGCCGACTTTCTCATCGCCGAGGATCGCGGGATATTTGCCGGGAAGCTCCCAAGTGGCGAAGAATGGCGACCAGTCGATATAGTCGACGAGCTCGGCGAGCGGAATGTCGGCGAATTTACGCGTACCGAGAAACTGCGGCACTGGCGGCACGTAGCGGCCGGACCAGTCGAGCTTGAGCGCATTGGCGCGCGCATCGGAGAGCGACAACCGCTGCTTATTCTCTTCGCCGCGCGCGTGCGCCGCCGCGATCCGGGCATATTCGGCGCGGACCTCGCCGACGTAGCGCGGGCGCCCCTCGCGCGACAAGAGCGCCGACACCACGCCGACGGCGCGGCTGGCGTCGTTGACATAGATGGCCTGGCCGCGCCGGTAATGCGGATGAATCTTCACCGCGGTGTGCACGCGACTCGTGGTGGCGCCGCCGATCAAGAGCGGCACGTCGAAGCCCTGGCGTTCCATCTCGGCGGCAACGTGGCACATTTCGTCGAGCGAGGGCGTGATCAAGCCGGACAGCCCGATAAGGTCCGCCCGCTCTTCCTTCGCGGCCTGCAGAATCTTCTCCGCCGGCACCATGACGCCGAGATCGACGACGTCGTAATTGTTGCACTGGAGGACGACGCCGACGATGTTCTTGCCGATATCGTGGACGTCGCCCTTGACGGTGGCCATCACGATCTTGCCGTTCGCCGAGACATGGGCGCGGCCATCCTTGTCCTGCTCCATGTAGGGCAGGAGGTGGGCGACGGCCTGCTTCATCACCCGCGCCGACTTCACGACCTGCGGCAAGAACATGCGCCCCGAGCCGAACAGATCGCCGACGATATTCATGCCGTCCATCAGCGGGCCTTCAATCACCGCGAGTGGACGCGGCGCCTTGAGCCGAGCTTCCTCGACGTCGGTTTCGATGAAATCGGTGATGCCGTGCACGAGCGCATGCGACAACCGCTTTTCGACCGGCCAATCGCGCCAGGCGAGATCGACTTCCTTCTTTTCCACGCCGTGACCGCGATGGCGCTCGGCCAGTGCCAGCAGCCGCTCGGCGGCATCGGCGCGGCGATTGAGCACGACATCCTCGCAGGCCTCACGCAATTCGGTATCGAGGTCGTCATAGACCGCCATTTGTCCGGCATTGACGATGCCCATATCCATGCCGGCCTTGATGGCGTGATAGAGGAATACCGAATGCATCGCCTCACGCACCGCTTCGTTGCCGCGGAACGAGAACGACAGGTTCGATACGCCGCCGGAAATATGCGTGTGCGGCAGGTTTTGCCGGATCCAACGCGCCGCCTCGATGAAGGCCAGGCCATAGCCGTTGTGCTCCTCCATGCCGGTGGCGATGGCAAAGATATTCGGATCGAAGATGATGTCTTGCGGCGGGAAGCCGATGCGGTTGACCAGAATGTCGTAGGCGCGGGCGCAGATCTTCTGCTTCTTTTCCAGCGTCTCGGCCTGGCCGGCTTCGTCGAAGGCCATGACCACGACCGCGGCGCCATAGCGGCGCACCAGCTCGGCGTGGTTGATGAATGCATCCTCGCCTTCTTTGAGCGAGATCGAATTGACTACGGCCTTGCCCTGTACGCATTTCAGTCCGGCTTCGATCACCGAGAATTTCGAAGAATCGATCATGATCGGGACGCGGGCGATATCGGGCTCGGCAGCGATCAAATTGAGGAAGGTGATCATCGCCTTTTCGGAATCGAGCAGGCCCTCGTCCATATTGATGTCGATGATTTGCGCCCCGTTCTCGACCTGATCGCGCGCCACCGCGAGCGCGGCCGGATAATCGCCGGCGGTGACGAGCTTGCGGAATCGGGCCGAGCCGGTGACATTGGTACGCTCGCCGACATTGACGAAGGGAATTTCCGGCGTGAGCGTAAAAGCTTCGAGGCCGGAGAGCCGCAGTAGCGGCGCAATTTCAGGGATGACGCGCGGCGCCTTGCCGGCGACGGCGCGCGCAATGGCGCGGATGTGCTCGGGCGTGGTGCCGCAGCAGCCGCCGACGATGTTGACGAGCCCGGCCGTGGCGAATTCGCCGATCAGCTCCGCCATCACGTCCGGCCCTTCGTCATAGCCGCCGAATTCGTTGGGCAATCCGGCATTGGGATAGGCGCAGATCAGCGTGTCGGCGACGCGGGCCAGTTCGGCGATATGTGCGCGCATTTCCTTGGCGCCGAGCGCGCAATTGAGTCCGAGCGACAGCGGCGCGGCATGGGCGATCGAGTTCCAGAACGCTTCCGGTGTCTGGCCGGACAGCAAGCGGCCGGAGCGGTCGGTAATGGTGCCGGAAATCATCACCGGCACGGCGATGCCGCGCGATTTGAGCTCATCGGCGATGGCGAAAATCGCGGCCTTGGCGTTGAGCGTGTCGAAGATGGTCTCGATCAGCAGCGCGTCGACGCCGCCGGCCAAAAGGCCGCGCACCTGCTCGGCGTAAGCAAGCCGCAGCGCGTCGAAGGTGATGGCGCGAAAGCCCGGATTGGAAACGTCGGGGGAGATGGACGCGGTGCGGTTGGTCGGACCGAGTGCGCCGGCGACGAACCGCTCGCGGCCGTCCTCGTCTTGGGCGAGCCGCGCCGCTTCGCGGGCGAGCCGCGCGCCTTCGGCGTTCAATTCATAGGCAATCTCGGCCATGCCGTAGTCGGCCTGCGCGATGCGCGTCGACGAAAAAGTATTGGTCGAGACGATGTCGGCGCCGGCGCGGAAATATTCGAGGTGGATGGCGCGCACGGCATCGGGACGACTGAGATTGAGAAGATCGTTGTTGCCGCGTACTTCGCGGTTCCAGGCGTCGAAACGCGCGCCGCGAAAGCCTTCTTCGTCGAGGCCCAGCGCCTGAATCATCGTGCCCATGGCGCCGTCGAGCACCAGAATGCGTTCGGCGGCGAGACGGCGCAGCGCGGTTTCGGCTTTGGATCGCGGTACGGAGCTGCTCATCTAGACGCGCTCCTTTTCCACCTGCGATTGCTGATGTGTTGACCCGAGAGCATCCGGCCGCAAGCCGAGCAAATGACAGATCGCATAAACCAGATCGGCGCGGTTCATGGTGTAGAAGTGGAAGTCCGTCACGCCGTGATCGACGAGGTCGATCACTTGTTCGGCGGCGACCGCGGCGGCAATCAGCTTGCGCGTCGCCGGATCGTCGTCGAGACCGTCGAAGCGTCCGGCGAGCCAAGCCGGGATCGACGCCCCCGCGCGCGCGGCGAAATTCTTGGTCTGCTTGAAATTCTGCACCGGGACGATGCCGGGCACGATCGGGATGGAAATGCCCGCCGCGCGTACGCGGTCGAGGTAGCGGAAATAGAGGCTATTTTCGAAAAAGAACTGCGTCATCGCTCGCGTGGCGCCGGCATCGACCTTGGCCTTGAGCATGTCGATATCGGCGGCAATCGACGGGCTGTCGGGATGCTTTTCCGGATAGGCGGACACCGAAACTTCGATGTTGGCGATACGCTTGATGCCGGCGACGAGATCGGCGGCGTTGCGATAGCCGCCGGGATGCGGCGCGTAGCGCTCGCCGATGCCGCCGACCGGGTCGCCGCGTAGCGCCACGATGTGGCGCACCCCCGCCTGTGCATAAGCCTCGATCACGGCGTCGATGTCGGCGCGCGTCGCGGCGACGCAGGTCAGATGCGCCGCCGGCGTCAGCGGCGTTTCGGCCAGGATGCGCTTGACCGTCGCGTGGGTGCGCTCGCGGGTCGAGCCGCCGGCGCCATACGTCACCGAGACGAAATTCGGTTTCAGCGGCGCGAGCCGCCGGATCGATTCCCACAGCGACTGCTCCATTTCGGCCGTCTTCGGTGGGAAGAATTCGAACGAGACGCGCAGCCGGCGTTCGCCGCCGGACTCCATGCGGCTCGGGCGCGGCACATTCATCACGCCACCTCACGCGCGGCCGGTTGCGCCATCACGATGCGCGGATCGCACGCTAGCCAAAGCGATACCGCGATCTTGGCTTCCGGGCCGGGCGGCAAGGTTTGCTGCCGCAGCACGTCGAGACCGGCGCCTTCCAGCCATTGCGCCATTGTATCCACCGCAAATCCGAGGCGGCGATGGGCGTGCTCTTCGCGCAGGAATTCGAGATCGTGCGGGGCGAAATCGACGATCAGAAGCCGGCCGCCCGGGCGGAGCACGCGCGCCGCCTCGCGGATGGCATGCGCGCTGTCGTCGAGGAAGTGCAGCACCTGATGAATGATGACGACGTCGAAGGAATCGCGCGGCAAAGCCAGATCGTAGATATCGCCTTGGCGGACGCTGCAATGCTTCAAACCGGCGCGGTCGAGCCGGGCGCGGGCGAGCGCCAGCATGTCGAGCGAAAGGTCGAGACCGAGGCCACGCTCGATATCGGGCGCGAACAATTCGAGCATGCGGCCGGTGCCGGTGCCGAGATCGAGCAGCGCGCGAATTGGCTTATCGGCGAGCGCGGCATGGATAGCGTCTTCTACGGCGGCGTCGGCGACGTGGAGCTTGCGGATGCGGTCCCATTCAGCGGCGTGGCGGCGAAAGTAATTTTGCGCCGCCGCGGCGCGAGCGGCGCGCACGGCCGTCAAACGTTCGCGGTCGCGGACGATGGTTGGATCGCCGGCATTGAGCCGCGCGATCAGGACACGCGCGATGTCGGCGCCGCCGCCGCGCTCGGCCAGGCGAAAGAAGGCCCACGAGCCTTCGCGGAAACGCTCGACCAGACCGGCTTCGGCCAACAGCCGCAAATGGCGGGACAGCCGCGGCTGCGACTGGCGCAAAATGTCGGTGAGGTCAGAGACGGTCAATTCGGCCTCTGCAAGCAGTGCCAGAATGCGCAAGCGAGTCGCTTCACCGGCGGCTTTGAGCGTTCCGGTCAGCGCGGCGAAGCTCAGTTGCTCATTAGTCATTGCGCAATCCCCAGTGCCATCCGTGCCTCAGTCTATCAAATGTCATATAAAGATATCTTTATATCATTAAGCGAAACGGGGCAAGTGCCCATCGATGAGTGAATTTAGCCCCGTGGGATTGGGTCGCCCACACGCTGGCGAGTTGCCGGAGCCCATGCCACTTTGCGGTCATGGCAGATAAAGCCCAATCCAAAGATCCGGCGCGGAATGCGGCATCGTCCGACGACTGGTACGGGCTGAGGGAAGGCGAACTCGCGGCCGTGCTACCCGAGGCCTTCGACGCCTCGCTCTATTACATCGGGCGCATCCGCACGCCGTGGAAGCGCCGCGAGGACTGCCCGAAGAACGCACGCGAATCCGACGCGGTCTGCACCGTCGAAGTCGATCCGCGCTGGGCCGCGGGACTTTCCGGCCTGGAGACCGTCAGTCACGTGCTGTTGCTCTACTGGATGGACAAGGCGCGGCGCGATCTTTTGGTGCAGTCGCCGCGGCATTACACCGAACGCCGTGGCACCTTCGCGCTGCGCTCGCCGGCGCGACCCAATCCGATTGCGGCCTCGGTGGCGCGACTGCTGCGCATTGACGGCAACGCGCTTTCGGTCGTCGGTCTCGACTGCCTCGACAACACGCCGCTCCTCGACATCAAGCCGTATTTTGCCTCGACAGACGCGGTGCCCGACGCGCAGGTCGGTTGGCACAAAGGGCGCAAGCGCTAAATAGCCCGCTCTATTTTGTAGGCTGCCACGTCCGGGTGAGCACGCGCAGCCAATTGCGAAAGCACAATTTCTCGATCAGCCGTTTGCCGTAGCCGCGCTGGCGCAGCGCTTGCACCAGAATTTGCAAGCCGGCCGCATCGCCGAGCTCCGCCGGGATCATGGCGCCGTCGAAGTCGGAGCCAAAACCGACACCGTCCTCGCCCAAATGTTCGAGCAGGTGATCGATATGCCGGATGATCAGTGCGACGGGCGTGTCTTTGTCGTGCCGCCCGTCCGGACGCAGGAACGCTGTCGCAAAATTGACGCCGACCAGACCGCCGGATTTCCGGACCGCGGCCAACTGCCGGTCGGTGAGATTGCGTGAATGCGGGCTTATCGCATGCGCATTGGAATGCGTGGCGACCAAGGGCGCAGTGCTGCGTTCGGCGACATCCCAGAAGCCGCGCTCGTTGAGATGCGATAGATCGATCAGAATCCGCAATCGGTTGCAGACGCCGATCAGCGCCTTGCCGAGATCGGTCAGGCCGGGGCCGATGTCGGGCGAAGACGGACAGCGGAACGGCACGCCGTAGCCGAATGCATTCGGCCGGCTCCAGACCGGGCCGAGCGAGCGCAAGCCTGCCGCGCAGAGCACGTCCAGGAGCTCGAAATTCGCCTCGATCGCCTCGGCGCCCTCGATATGCAGCACCGCCGCCAGCACCTTATCGGCGAGGCAGTTTTTTATATCGCCGATATCGCGGCAGACGCGAACGCGCCCCCGCGATTCCCGCTCGATCCGATAGAGCAGCGCCGCCATGGCGAAAACGACGCGCTGCGCCTCCGCCGCGTCAACCGCGGGCGGCGACGGATCGCTGCCGATGACGCCGCCGGCGTCCTGTGACGACGTTTTGTTGGCCGCGCTGTTGTCGCGTTTCGGCGACGGCACGAAGATAGCAAACAGGCCGCCGGCGAAACCGCCCTTGTGCGCCTTGGGCAGATCCAAATGACCCTTGTCCCCACCCTGCAGGAAGGTCTCGACAGCCTCGGCGCCGGCGCGCAAATGCAGCCGCAACAGTACGTCGTTGTGGCCGTCGAAAACGGGAATGGGCTTAAGAGCGGCCACCTACGATCCTTTGCGGTTAAATTTCCACCGAGCGAAAACTTCGACGAACAGGTTCTACCTCAAAACAGCGCCGGCACCACGCCGACCGGGATAATGCCGAGATAGATTATGCCGTCGGCCACGCGCAGCGGCAGCGCGACGGCTGGCTTTTTGTCGATCTCGGTCGGCTCGCCCATTTTTTTGATGTTGTCGATCAAATTCGAATTGGTCTGGTCGCGGACGACGCCGCTTAGCCCCGGCACCAGGCGATCGAGCGCATTCAATCCTTGATCCGGCGAGCCGCTGCCGCCGGTGAGCTTGTCGATGCCTTGACCGATCAACTGGTCGATGCCTAACAGCGGCACGATATTTTCGATGCCGGCGACGGCGACATTGAGAACACCATCGAGGCGGCCGTGCTCGTTGACAGTCAGCGTTCCGGTGCCGACAACAATGGCGTCGCTGCGCGCGATGCGGAAGGATTTGATGGCGATGCCGCCGCCGGATGCCTGCATTTCGCGGAACAACACCGGCCACGGCTTTGGCGAGAAATCTTTAAAACCGCGCATCACCGCGTCGATGTCGCCCTGCAGCGGGGAGGCGAGCAAAGGATGGAAGGTCGGTGCCAGCACCGCCGTGAAGTGCCCGGTGGCTTCGATCACCGGATTGCTGCGCGCCGAGCCTTGGATAATGCGGCCGTCGACGTCGGCGCTGTCGGCCTTAAAGATCATGCCGCTGCCAGGGCCGGCGACACGATCGAGACGCGGCTGCGTGAGGCTCACAGATATGCCCTGCGGGTCCGACGGCAGGCCGAGCAGGTCCAATTGCGCGCGCGACCAATTGGCGACGAAGATCGGCGGCTGGCCCAGATCGGCCAGCGTTACCGGGCCGGTGATGTCGCCATGCAAAAGCGTCGGATGGTAGAGCGCGGCCGAAAAAGTGACATCGGTCGCCGTGAGATCGAACGGCGGGTTGTTGCTGTTGAACGTTGCCGCCGCCTTCTCGCACCGGGTGACGATGCGGAAAGGAAAGCCGCCGATGCTCTGCGAACCGCACGCATATACGCGGCCGAGTTTGGCTTCTCGCTCCACCCACCCGGCCAAGGTGCGGTCGGCGATCGAAGCCGCGAGGTACCAGCCCCAGCTCAAGCCGGCGGCGAGGACGATGAGGAGAGCGACCAGCGCCAGATAGAGCCACAGCCGCGCCCGGCGCGCCTTGGCCGGCCGCTTGCGCAGGCGCGGCGGCGCGGAACGCATCATGCTGAGCGGAGATTCGCCGGACATCACCCGTTATGGCCTTCGAAAGAGGGCACCATTGTGCCGCCGTTCTCATCCTGTTAGGCGAGCGAAACAAGGCCCAAGTCAATAACAGGGCCCAAGTCAATAACAGGGCCCAAGTCAATAACAGGGCCCAAGTCAATAACGAGGCCCAAGTCAATAACGAGGCGTGATGCACACGACCGCGGAGCACGAAAGCGGCGATCTCTGGGTATTCGGCTATGGCTCGCTGATGTGGCGTCCGGGCTTTGCTTTTGTCGAGCGGGTTCCGGCCCGGCTCATTGGTCTGCATCGGGCGCTTTGCGTCTATTCTTTCGTTCATCGCGGGACGCCGGAGCGGCCCGGCCTCGTCCTCGGACTCGATCGCGGCGGCATGTGCCGCGGCATTGCCTATCGGGTCGCCGCCGCGAGGCGTGCGGAAACCATCGCCTATTTACGCGGTCGCGAGCAGGTCACGACGGTCTATTTGGAAATCATGCGGCAGATCGCGCTTGAGGATGCGACGCGGCGGCGGCTGCGGGCGCTGTGCTACATTGTCGATCGCAGCCATGTGCAATATGCCGGCCGGCTGACGCTTGCCGAGAGCCTGCATCACGTCCGGCAGGGCCACGGCAAGTCGGGGCCCAATCGCGATTACGTGCTTGAGACAGTGCAGGCGCTGGACGCGCTCGGCTATCGCGAGGGCGATTTGCATTTGCTCGCCGGGCATCTGCAATCGGGAATCGGTCAGCCGGGCGTCGGCGATCAGGAATCGGCCCGCTGATTTTCCGCGCCGTCCCCCGCTTCCCGGATAAGTCGGGCACTTGCGGTCTCGATGGCGTCCTGCAGCCGGCTGAAGAACGTATCCTTGTCGAGGCCGGGCGGGATTGGATTCAAGACTTCGGCGACAATCGTGCCGGGCAAGCGGCGCAGCGATCGGCGCGGCCAGAACAGACCCGAATTGAGCGCCAGCGGCACGCAGGGCACGCCGGCCTTATTGTAAAGATAGGCAATGCCGGGCTTGTAGGCGGGTTCGGCGCCGGGCGACCGCCGCGTGCCCTCGGGAAAAATAACGAGTTGGCGCGGGCGAGCGCCAGTGAGCGCCTGCCGTGCCCGCGCCGTCATGCGCGCCAGCGCTGCCATGCCGGCGCTGCGGTCGATCGGAATGAGTCCGGCTTTGCGCATGTACCAGCCGAACAGCGGCAGCCACATCAATTCGCGCTTGAGCACGTAAACCGGATCGTCGAGTACTGCGTACAGCGAGAAGGTCTCCCAAAGCGATTGGTGTTTGCAGGCGACGATGCACGGCCCTTTCGGAATTCTCTCGACGCCTCGCCATTCGACCTTGGTGCGGCAGATGACGCGTAGTAGCCACAGGCTCGTGCGCGCATAGGAGCGGATGAAGACGCGCAGGCAGGGATAGGGCAGCGCCAACGTCGGCAACGCCACGATCATATGCGCGGTCAAATTCATATAGAACAGCGCATTGAAGGCCAGCGACCGGATGTAAATCGTAACTGATCTGGTCACGGAAAACCTGCCGGAGGCGGCGTTCACGCTCGACGGATTGTGGATGTCGTCAATTCGCTGGTGCTGAAGGAATCGAGCCGCATGCGCACTTTGGCGGCAAGATATTTGAGATACTCCGACAACACCAGTCTGGTGGTGTCGCCGCTCGACCACCACGGCTCGACGCGCAAGCGGTCGGACACGACCGGGAAAGGAACCATCCTGACATCCGGCAGCTGATGCGCCAGTTCGGCAAGCGCGCGCGGCATATGGTAGCCCGACGTGACGACGATCAGCGAATGAAAGCCGTGCGCCAATGCCCAGCGCCGCGTCTGTATCGCATTGCCGTAGGTATTCAGGGCGGAATAATCGAGATCGACGCAGCAGGACAACAAGGTGTTGTAGCTGACCACCTCGCGCGCGATGTCGCCCGTCGTGGTGCCGGGATTGACGCCGGTGATCAAGAGCCTTTTGCCGCGGTGGGAGGCGAGCAACTCCAGTGCGTCGCTGATCCGCGAGGTGCCGCCGGTCAGCACCACAATCCCGTCGGCGTTGCTGTCGAGAACAATCTGGCGGCTGGGCAGGAGCCAGATGAATCCGGCAAAGCCCAGTGCCAACAGCAATAGGCATAATAGAACAAGCTTCAGGCCGATTGACCTGAAGCGCCGCGTTCTGACCGCACCTTTGAGACTAATCATCCGCGCGCGTCCCTCGCGCCAAATGGCATCGCCAGAATCGAGAGTCCTATAGCGAAATATACCCGCAATTCTGGCACGAGTGCGAACCTCGCAAGTGGCCGGTGCGGCGCAATGGTTGCGGCCCGCTCAATCGATGGATCCCAGCGTCTGGTTGACGGTACGGCGTGACGTCAGAGCGGTCACCATGGCCATCAACACGATCAGGACGATGATGGCCAAATAGCCGGCGGCCCCTATGGAAAAGCTGCCGAACAAAGCCGTTGCTTCTTCACCTCCAGCGCTGCCCGACAGCAAGCCGCTCGCCGCGCCCAGGATGCCAAACAGTAATAAGGCGATGCCGCCGCCTATGGCGCCGCCCTTGAAGCCGAGCAACAGAAAATGGCGCTGAAATTGGCTGGCGACGAAGCCGTCGGTGGCGCCGACGTAATGCAGGACCTCAACGATCGGCCGGTTGGTGGCCATGGCGCCGCGGGTCGCGAAGGTGACCGAAAGCACCGTTACGATGACAACCAGCGTCAGAATGGCAATGCCGACCACGACCACGGCTTCAGCCATGTCGCGCATGCGATCCATCCAGCCACGGTGATCGTCGAGGCTGGCGCTGGGCACCCGTGCGGCAAGTGCCGCGCGCAAGCCGGAAAAATCCGGTGTTGGCCCTGACGCGAGCTTGACGACGATCATGCGGGGTATCGGCAACTCGTCGAGCGGCAGACCGGAGCCGAGCCACGGTTCGACGAGCCGTTCCGATTCCCCTTTGCTGTAGGCGCGCACGTCGGCGATGCCGGCAGTGGCGCGCGCCACCGCGACGGCGGTGCGCACATCCGCTTCGATGTTACGGCCGGACACTGGCCGAACCTGGATGGTGACCTCGCGCCCGACCGCCGACTGCCAATCGCTTGCCGAGGTCACCACCATCATCACCGCTCCCGTCATTACCGCGGCGAGGAAGGTCATAATGGCGACGACGGCGGTCAGCGAGCGTCCGGCAATCGAGCCGCGCGGCACGATCGGCGTCGCGGCTCCCTGCGCCAAGAGACGGGACGGTGATCGCGCATCGGCGTCCCACGGTTCCGCCATTGGTTTGATCGGCTCAATCGTAGACATGCAGGCGTCCGTCATGCAGGACGAGGCGGCGGGCGTCGTACTCGTCCATCAGCGCAATGTCGTGGGTGGCGATGACCACAGAGGTGCCGGATTTGTTGAGCTCGATGAACAGCCGCAGCAGGCGCTGACCGAGATTCGGATCGACATTGCCGGTTGGCTCGTCGGCGAGCAAAAGTTGCGGGCGCGCGATCACGGCGCGAGCGATCGCCGCGCGCTGCTTTTCGCCGCCTGACAACACCGGCGGCAACGCCGACATGCGTTCGCCGAGACCCACCCATTGCAGCAGTTCGACGACTTCGGCGCGATAGTTCGCTTCGTCCTGGCCGAGCACGCGTAACGGCAGGGCGACGTTCTCGTAGGTGGTCATGTGATCGAGCAGGCGGAAATCCTGGAATACGATGCCGATCCGGCGGCGCAGCGTCGCGCGGTCATCCTTGCTCAGCGCCGCGCTGTCGCAATCGAACATCGAAATCAGCCCGCGTGTCGGCTTGAGCGACAGAAACATCATGCGGAGCAGCGAGGTTTTGCCGGCGCCCGACGGCCCGGTGAGAAACTGGAACGAACGGCTGTCGATGCGAAAGCTGAGGTCGCGCAGGATTTCCGTGCCGAGCCCATAGCGCAAGCCGACATTCTCGAACCGGATCACGCGGTCCTCCGATCAAACCTCACCCCTGGGCCCCTGCGCTATTGGGGTGGTCCGCAGCCTGATTCGCCGACCCCGCCATAACTTAGCACCCCCCAAGGGGGCAGGCCCCCGAGCCGGGTTGGTTTCCAATCCGTTAACGGATGGTCTGATAGGGTGCCCCCAGAGGTGCCGCGGCCCCCGAATCGACCGATGCTGATCGTCTGCCCCAACTGCGCTACATCCTACGACGTCGACGTGGCAAGCCTGCGGCCGGATGGGCGCCGGGTGCGTTGCGTGCGCTGCCGTACCATCTGGCAGGCCGAACTGCCCCGCGATGAGAAGCTTATGGCGGCCGCCGTAGCCCTGGCACCGGGGCGCGAAGCGGCCGAAGCCGTTGCGGAAGCCGCCGCCGTGGAAGCTGCGTTCCCCGCCGGCCCACCCGCCGATCGATTTGATGCCGCGGCGAGCGGCGAAGCCGAACCATCGGCCGAGCCCCCGGATCCATTCGTCGTTCCGCCGCCATCGGATGCGGCCGACGCCGCGGCCGACGAATCCGCGGTCGAAGTGGAATCACCGCCGATCGCACCCGACGAAGCCGAGGGCGATCATCCGGCCATCGACGTCGAGCCGGAGCCGCACGTTGCGCCAAGCCCCGAACCGCTCGAAGACATCGAGACCATCGCCGCGCGGCGCTATCCAGACAAGCGCAAACGGCTGCAATGGCCGCTGTCGCAGCTGCAGTCCGGCATCCTGGCGCTGATTGTCGCCAATGCGATTGTCATCGGCTGGCGCGGTGATTTCGTGCGCGCCATGCCGCAGACCGCCTCGTTCTATGCCTGGCTCGGCATGCCGGTGAATGTTCGCGGGCTCGATTTTGAAAACATCGAGACCACGACGGAGCAGCATGAGGGCGTGCCGATCCTGGTGATCGGCGGCAATATCGTCAACGTCACCAGCAAGACCGAAACCGTGCCGCATCTGCGCTTCGCGGTGCGCAACGCCGCTCGGCAGGAGATCTATTCTTGGACGGCGGCTCCAGCGCGCGCTTTGCTACCGCCGGGCCAAGGGGTCGGCTTCCACACCCGTCTCGCTTCGCCGCCGCCGGACGCTCACGACGTTGTCGTGCGTTTCCTCAACCGCAACGACATTCTGGCCGGGTCACGCTGATCATGGCACGCATCCTGATTGCCGAAGACGAAGAGGCTTTATGCGCGATGTGCGCGCGTGCGCTTTCGGGCGCTGGCCACGACGTCAAGACTGCGGGTGACGGCGGCGACGCGCTCGATCTGCTCAAGCGCGAAGATGGCCGTTTCGATCTTCTCCTGACCGACATCCGCATGCCGATCATGGACGGCATCGCCTTGGCGCTTGCGGCGGCGCGCGACTATCCCGATTTGACCATCCTCTTGATGACGGGTTACGCCGATCAGCGCGAACGCGCCCACGGTCTCGACGCCATTATCCACGACGTGATCACCAAGCCGTTCACGCTCGCGGGCTTGCGCGGCGCGGTCGAGGAAGCGCTGACGGTCAAGGCGCGCTGATCGGTCAGTCGTCGCTCGAGTAGGGCCGCGGCAACGGGTCAGCCTTTGGCTTGGCATCCGCGTGCTGGAAGTCTGGCGCGGACGTGCCGAGCTCGAACTGAATCATGCCGCGGCGAATGGCGCGCCGCTCGGCGAATACATTATACAGGCTCTCACCGTCGCCCTGGCGGACCGCGCGCGTCAGCGTCGCCAGATCCTCGTTGAAGCGTCCGAGAACTTCGAGCACGGCCTCCTTGTTGTGGAGGAAAATATCGCGCCACATCGTCGGGTCTGACGCCGCTATGCGCGTGAAGTCGCGAAACCCGCTGGCGGAGTATTTGAGGATTTCCGACTCGGTGACGAGCCGCAGATCGAACGCCGTGCCGACAATGGTATACGCGATCAAGTGGGGAACATGGCTGGTGACGGCCAGGACCAGGTCGTGATGCTCCGCCGACATGATCTCGACGTTGGCGCCGAACGCCTTCCAGAACCGCGCCAAGCGCTCGACCGCGGACGGGTCGGCGTTCTTCGGCGGCGTGAGGATGCACCAGCGGTTGACGAAAAGCTCGGCAAAGCCGGCATCGGGCCCCGAGTGCTCGGTGCCGGCGACCGGATGCGCGGGAATGAGATGAACGCCGGCCGGTACGTGCGGCGCTAGCTCGCGAAGCACGGCTTCTTTGACGGAGCCAACATCCGACAGGATGGCGCCCGGTTTGAGGTGCGGACCGATCTCCCGGGCCACAGCGCCGAACGCGCCGATCGGGACGCAGAGAATCACCAGGTCGGCGCCGGCAACCGCGGCGGTGGCGGTATCGACGACCTTGTCGACAATGCCCAATTGCTCGATGCGTTGCCGTGTCGGCGCTGCCCGTGACGTCGCCACGATGGTCTCGACGATACCGAGTGCGCGCGCCGCCCGCGCGATCGACGAGCCGATCAGGCCGACGCCGATCAGCGCCAGACGGTTGAACAACGGTGCGGGTTTGCTCACGGCGTCACGCCGGCTTTGCCAAGAAATCCCGGAGCGCCGCGACGACAAGCCGGTTGGCCTCTTCGGTGCCGACGGTCATGCGCAGCGCGTTCGGCAGCTTATAGGCCGTGGTCTGCCGCAAAATGAGCCCGCGCGCCGTGAGAAAGGCGTCGGCATCCTTGGCGGTACGGCCCTTGGTTTCCGGAAAATGGATCAGCACGAAATTGGCGACGCTCGGCGTCACTTTGAGACCCAGCTTGCCGATTTCTTCCGTCAGCCAATTGAGCCAGCGCGTATTGTGCTCGCGCGAGCGCTCCTGGTGCTCGACGTCCTCGATAGCCGCGATCCCAGCGGCGATCGCCGGCCCGGTGACATTGAATGGACCGCGAATGCGGTTGATGGCATCGACGATCGGAGCTGGCCCGAACATCCAGCCGAGGCGGAGCGCCGCCAAGCCGTGGATCTTCGAGAACGTGCGGCACATCACGACATTGTCGGACATGGCGACCAGCTCGATGCCGGCTTCATAGTCGTTGCGCCGGACGTAATCGGCGTAAGCGGCGTCGAGCACCAAGAGCACGTTGCCAGGCAGGCCGCGATGCAACCGCTTGACCTCGTCGAACGACAGGCAGGTGCCGGTCGGATTGTTGGGATTGGCGAGAAAGACGATTCTGGTCTTCTCCGTCACCGCGGCCAGGATCGCATCGACGTCGGCGGTGTAATTCCTCTCCGGCGCCACCACCGGCTTGGCGCCGGCGCCGAGCGTCACGATCGGATAGATCAGGAAACCATGCGTGGTGTGGATCGCCTCGTCGCCGTCAACGAGATAGGCGTGCGCCAGCAAATGCAGCAGATCGTCGGAGCCCGCGCCGCAGACGATGCGGTCGGGATCGAGGCCGAAGGCGTGCCCGATGGCTTCGCGCAAATCGCTTGCCGAGCCGTCCGGATAGTCTTCGAGATGATCGGCCCATGATCGATAGGCGGCGATGGCGCGCGGGCTCGGCCCGAGCGGCGTCTCGTTCGACGACAGCTTGAATATTTTGGCCGCTCCCGGCGCTTTGCTCTTGCCGGGCACATAGGCCTCGATATCGAGCACACCGGGCCGCGGCTGAGGACGCATCGCAGTCATTAACTCTCTTCCTTCATCCGCACCGCGGGGCCGGATTTAGCCTTTGGTGGGGATCGTATAGCGGGTCGCATGGCTGCCGACGAGAGCCGAGGAACGGATCGTGGCGCCGATTTTGATGAGAGCGTCTTTGACCGGCTCGATGCCGCCGCGCTCGACGGAGACCAATAATGCGGCGCCGTCGAAGGCGCGATCGGGCAGGGCGATAATGTCGGCAAGCGCTGCAACGGCGTTGACTGCCGCGGTGCTCCAGCCGGATACCCGCAGACTCCAGACCTCGGTCTCGGTCACCATGGCGTCGGCGGCGGCGCGGGAGACGACAAAGACCGGCATAGCTGCCGGATGATCGGCGCGCTCGAGAAACGGCAGCCGCGCAATGATTTTCGGTGCGGCGGCGAATTCCAGCGCCGTCCACCATGGACCGGTGCCCGCCGTGGCGAAGCCGGGAATAAGGCCGAGATCGCCCTTGGATTCGGTGACGGCTGCTACGACGCTCGAAGCGCCCATATGCGGCACGAACGGCACCGTAAAGCCGAAATGGAAACGCGCGGAATCACGCATCAGCGCATCGCCGGCGGAGAGGTCGGCATGGACCGAGAACGGCGCCTGCACATAGGTGAAGGTCGCAATGATGACCCGCCAAATGCTCTCGGCGGTATCGAGCGGCAGGTTGCCGTGATGGCGCTTGACCAGCCGGCGCATCATCTCGGCTTCGCGCGCTGGCCGAAAAGCGGAGCCGGTTTCTTCGGTTTTCTTGACCGCGATGAGGTGGTCGATGATCTCACCGCGCTTGATCAGGAGCTCGTGCATCTGTTCGTCGATGCTGTCGATTTCCTGCCGCAGATCGGCGAGCGTTTGGTTGCTGTGGCGCGGCGGTTTTGGCATGGATAAACCCGCTAACGGGCCCGATTGATAGGTGCCGTTAAGGCCGAAAGCAAAGAAAACGTTGACTCCCGGCAGAAGGGGCCTATTTACGCGGTTTTGGCCGCCAAGTCTCGACTGAGACCGCTTAAGTGGACTGCGGCAGAGCCGCGCCGGGATGCGCGGCGCTCGAGGAAACATCGATGGCCGACGTCAGCGCCACGCTCGATCTTGCCGACCGCGCCCGCGAGGCGGACGAGCCGCATTCGCCGGTCGTGCGATTTGCGGCTGACAATCCGTTGCACCTCGACGCCGGCGTCGACTTCGCGCCGCTGCAGATTGCCTATCAAACCTATGGCACGCTCAACGCCGCGCGCAGCAATGCGGTGCTGGTCTGTCATGCGCTGACCGGCGATCAGCACGCCGTCAACGATCATCCGGTGACCGGCAAGCCGGGCTGGTGGGAGACCATGGTCGGCCCCGGCAGGCCGATCGATACCGAGCGCTATTTCGTCATCTGCCCCAATGTCGTCGGCGGCTGCATGGGCAGTTCGGGTCCGGCTTCGACCAATCCGGCAACGGGCATGCCCTGGGGCCTCGATTTTCCGGTGATCACCGTGCGCGACATGGTCCGGGCGCAAGCGATGCTGCTCGATCATCTCGGCATCGAGTCGTTGTTCGCGGTGGCGGGCGGCTCCATGGGCGGCATGCAAGTGCTGCAATGGGCGGCGAGCTATCCGCACCGGGTGTTCGCGGCGCTGCCGATCGCGGCGGCGACCCGGCATTCGGCCCAGAACATCGCCTTTCACGAGGTCGGCCGCCAGGCGGTGATGGCCGATCCGGACTGGCGCGGCGGACGCTATTTCGCCGACGGCGTCTATCCGCGCCGCGGGCTCGCGGTCGCGCGCATGGGCGCGCACATTACCTATTTGTCCGACGCGGCACTGCATCGTAAATTCGGCCGCCGTTTCCAGGATCGCGACAATCCCACGTTCTCGTTCGACGCCGATTTCCAGGTGGAATCCTATCTGCGCCACCAGGGCATTACCTTCGTCGAACGGTTCGACGCCAATTCGTACCTCTACCTGACCCGCGCCATGGACTATTTCGATCTCGCCGACGACTATGATGGCGTGGTGGCGAGCGCGTTCCGCGGCACGCCGACCCGTTTTTGCGTGATCTCGTTCACCAGCGACTGGCTGTTTCCGACTCCGGAATCCCGCGCTATCGTGCATGCGCTCAATGCCGCGGGTGCCCGCGTCTCGTTCGCGGAAATCACGACCGACAAGGGACACGACGCTTTCCTGCTCGACGAGCCGGAATTGTTCGCGATTGTGCGCGGATTTCTGGAAGGGGCCGCCAGAGCGCGCGGACTGCCGGCGAGGTGACGATGCTGACGCGTCTGAAATACGACCTCACCATGGCGGAAGCCGCCCGCGGCGCGGGCGGCTCGCGCGTCGACTTGCTGGTCGTCGCCGGCATGGTGCAGGCTGGCGCGCGCGTGCTCGACGTCGGCTGCGGCGACGGTGAATTGCTGCGGCTTCTGGAGACCCGCGGCGTCGACGGTCGCGGCATCGAACTGTCGCGCGAAGGCGTGAACGAATGCGTCGCCAAGGGGCTTGCGGTCGTCCAGGGCGACGCCGACACCGATCTTGAGGACTATCCCAACGACGCCTTCGATTTCGTCATTTTGTCGCAGACCCTGCAGGCGACGCGCCAACCGCGCGTCGTGCTCGAGCACATGCTGCGCATCGGCCGCCACGCCATCGTGTCGTTTCCGAATTTCGGACATTGGCGGATACGCCTGCAGCTGTTCTTCGGCGGCCACATGCCGCATACGCGCAATCTGCCCTATGCCTGGTACGAGACGCCGAACATCCACTTCTGCAGCATCAAGGACTTCCGCGATCTCTGTCACACCGCCGGCGCCCGGATGGAGCAGGCTGTCGCGCTTAACGCTTGGGGCCGCCGCATGCGGCTGAAAATGCCGTGGTGGTTTTGGAATTTGTTCGGCGAGCAGGCCGTATTCCTGCTCAGCCGTCAAGACTAGGGCAATTTCCGGGGCGGCTTCTGCTATAGGATGTCGCTCGACGTTGCCATCGCTCGCGCCGGTGTCGCGCGGGCCCGTAGCTCAATGGTCAGAGCTAGCGGCTCATAACCGCTTGGTTGGAGGTTCGAGTCCTCCCGGGCCCACCATCAAATGAAATCAATGACTTAGACGAAATCTTAGCAACATTAGCGACAGTCATTAGCGACAGTTTGCCGGAATTCACCAGCACCTGCGACAACCTCGAGCCGACGACACCGCTTGCGCCCGCGACGACGGCCACACCTTGCGCCATGGAAATACTCGCGGCTCAGGCCGGCTGGTATCGCGTGCCGATTGATGGTTTGTTCTGCCCAAGGCCGGGCAGTTCCCAGACGCCGGCGCCGGCCGGATTGATGTCGGCAGCGATGTCGACGTCGATCAGATAGGGCTTGTTGGCGGCGATACCTTTTCGCACGGCTTCGGCAAGATCGGCAGCACGGTCAATGCGCACACCCTCGACGCCAGCCGACCGTGCCATTGCCGCGAAGTCCGGATTGTAACGCGCGCCGGTCTTCGGATGGCGGAAGTCGGTCGCCAGCTCGCGGCCCTGCAGATAGCCGCGCTGCAAGCCGCGGATCGAGGCATAGGCATAATTGTTCCATACCACCCAGACCACTGGCAGATCGTATTCGACTGCGGTGCCGAGCACGTTGGCATGCATGAAAAATGCGCCGTCGCCGCACACCGAGACGCAGGGGCGGTCGGGTGCCGCAAATTTCGCGCCGAGCACGCCGGCAACGCCGAAGCCCATGGCGCCGAAACCCATGCAGCCGATTAACGAATCCGGACGCCGCGGCTTGCAATAACCGAGCAGCCAGTTGTGATGCACGCCGATATCGCTAACTGTGATGGCATCTGGCGGCAGACCCTTGTCGATTTCGATTGCAGCCCGCTGCGGATTGATTGGCTGGCTGTCATCGGAAAAGCCGGGCGCGACCAGTTTGTCCCATTCCTTGCGGTAGCCGTCGATCATGCCGAGCCATTTTTTGCGTGCATCGAGCTTCTTCTCGACGTCTTGGCGGCGGTCGAGCTCGGCATGCACCTGCCGCAGGAAGGTGCGCACGTCGGCCATCAAGCCGAGCGCGACCGGATAATTGCGGCCGATCTCTTCGGGGTCGATGTCAACGTGGATGAGCTTGGTCGGCGGGATGGTGAAGGAGTAGCCCGGGATCCACGAGCTCGAAGTGCGGTCGTCGAAGCGGATGCCGAGCGCCAGCAAGACGTCGGCCTGCCTCGTTGCATGATTGGCCTGATAGTGGCCGCCACGCGCGACAAGACCTAGCGCGAGCGGATGATGAGTGTCGATCGCGCCGAGCCCGCTCATTGACGCCGCAACCGGGACTTGCAGGCGTTCGGCAAGCTTCAAAAGCTCCGCGCTGGCGCCGCCATAGCGTACGCCCTGTCCGACGATGATGCAGGGTCGCTCGGCGCCCAGCAGCATGTCGACGGCCTTCACCACGCCTTCCGGATCGGCACCGCAGCGACTGGAAATATTGGCGCTCCATTCCTCCGGCTTTGGTGCCTCCTCGGCTGCCGCTTCCAGAAATACGTCGAACGGCACGTCCAGCACCACGGGACCTGGACGGCCCGTCACCATGGTCTTCCACGCCTGGCGAACGGCAAGCGGCACCATCTCGCCGCGGGTCGGCTGATAGACCTTCTTGCAGCAGGGGCGCACCATCGACGGAAAGTCCGCCTGATACTGACGATACATCTCCTGGAACGCGCCGCGATTGAATTGGCTCGTCGGCACGTTGCCGGTTATCGCGAGAAACGGTACGGAGTCGAGATAGGCCGTGGTGAGTGAGATCGGCAGATTGGCCGAGCCCGGCCCGCAGGATGTGAACGTGGCGGTCGGCTTGCCGGAGACGCGGTAATAAACGTCGGCCATGAAGCCGGCGACGCTTTCGTGATGCACCGAAATCGTCTTGATGTCGCTCTGCCGCTCGTACAACGCGTCGATAAATTGGATGTTGCCGTGCCCGCACAGGCCGAAGACGTTAGGAACCTTCTCCTGGATCAGATAGTCGACGATGACCTGCGCTCCGTTCATCTTGTTTGTCGACACCGGATAAACCTCCATTTGACGGGCTTCTACGCGAGCGGGGCGAACCTATTTCTCATATTGCTGAACGTCAATTGATATTGTGGTATCTGCTTCAGCCTGTATTTCGCGCTAAATCCATGCAGTGCGAGAGCCGGCGCGCTTGTGCGGCGGCGGCGCAGAGCCGATGATCAAGGCTCAGCTTTGAGGCGTTACGGCGAGTATTAGGAGGTCATCGAGTGAATGTCCGGGCCAAGATTAGAGTGAGCAAGAGACAGAGACCGTCGGCTCGCGGCGAGATCGCGCTCCTGGTCGCGCCCGCTTCAGACGCCGTCGTTAATTCCGATGACCGCCGGCCGGGCGGCGTGCAGTCGCTCGGTCGCGCCTTTGCGATCCTCGAGCAAGTCGCGCGTCACCGCGCTGGCATCGGGCTTGCCGAGTTGAGCCGCCTCGTTGGACTTCACAACTCCACCACCTTTCATCTCGCCAAAACCTTGGTGTCGCTCGGCTATCTGCGCCAGGAAAAGGAGACCAAACGCTACCGCGTCGGGCGTCCACTGTTCGCCCTGGCCGCGAGTGCGCTCGACGAGATCGAAATGGTCAACTTGGCGACCCCTGTACTCGAAGAGCTGTCCCGCGAGATGGGCGAGGCGAGCCACTTCGCCGTGCGCATGGGGGACGCCGTAGTCGTGATCGCGCGCACCAGCGGACCGGGCGCGTTTCAACTGGCCGATCGCGTCGGCGTCGTGCGGCCGGCCCACTGCACGGCGGTCGGCAAAGCAATTCTCGCTTCGTTGCAGCCGGATCAGTTGAAGCGTTTTCTCGATCGCTCTGGCGTGAAGCCCTCGACGCCGAAGTCGATTACTGAGATTCCAGTGCTGATGCGCGAGATCGAAGAGGTCCGGCGGACCGGCATCGCCATCGACGACGGCGAATTCAATCTCGAAGTGCGCTGTCTTGCGGTGCCGGTTGAGGACTTCACCGGTAAGATCGTCGGCGCGCTAGGTATTTCGGCGCCGATCTGGCGCCTATCGCGGCAAGCGATGCAAAGCCGGGCAAAAATTGTCCAGAAGGCAGCGGGTCGCCTCGGCCGTGAGTTTGGTGTTGCGAATAATTTGTCCCAGCCGGCTGCCAAGCGAAACAAAGCCCGACAATAGTGTCGCCGCGCCGCGTTGCTTTCCTCCCCTGTGATCCCATCGGAAATTCCCTGTTCGGATGTGGTTAGTCGCTCAACCCTTCGCGTTCGACCGATTGGCGACCAATAAAACGCAGCAACCAAACGCGAAGGGTCTGCGACAAATGTCCGATTGAAATGGCGATTTTTGCTGGAATTTCCGGCACAGGTGCGGCGCTCATAACCGCGTGGCTCGAGGTTTAGATCCTCCCGGGCCCAACACACGGCCCATACTGCGCGGGCCGGTGTCTTCCCATGGCTCCATTGGTTCTTGGTCCTGCATCCTTTCCAGGTCAATAAAACCATAGCGTTTATTAGAAATATATAATACTTTAGGTTGTGGCCTGCGCATGATGGATGCGGGGCGGGTAGCCGTCGAAAACTTTGTCCGCACAGATGGCGGCAAGGGATGAGGAGCGTCCAATGAGTGAGGATATCGCCTATTGCAAGATTTTTCCGTCGATCGGCATTGCTCGGGTCGGCAACAGTCGGGAACACAATGGCTTCTTTATCGGACCGGAGGGAATCGCGCCGTCGCGACAGGCAGATGAGCGCCGTTTCACCGACGCGGCGGGAGCAGTGCTGCGCCAGGCTGCACGATTTCGCGTCTATGCCTTCGATCCCAAGGATGCGGTGGTCGGCGAACTGACGGCCCAGGAGGCCGAGCTCACCTGGAGCGTGTCGCTCGCAAACAAGAAGCCGGAGTGGTTTGAATTCAACGGCGGCGCCGAGGCGCTGGCGCAATTTGAGTCGCCGGAGCACGATTCATGGGACCGGCGCAATGCCGCGATCAAAGGCGCCGAGCGAAAGCGCAGACTCATTATCGATCCTGGTGCCCCGGTCACGATCACCGGCAAAGGCATCTGCAGTTCCGCAGCGGCCGAATATGCCTTTATCGGAAAATTCCAGGACGTGAAGGACGTCTATCTCGGCGAGCTGCGCACTGACGAGGAAGGACGATTGTTGGTGCTCGGCGGACGCGGACATTCAGCCGCCGTCGATGAGACCGGAGCGGAGATTTCCGGGAAGAAGTGGATCACCGACTACGCCAACAACGATCTCTGGCACGACGATACCAGCGACGGGCCGATCGAGTGTAAAGTCAAACTCGGGGGCCGCGATATCCCGGTCAAGGGCCGCGCCTGGGTGCTGGTCACGCCGCCCGATTTTGCCCCCGACATCGCGAGCGTCGTCACGCTGTACGACGTCATGGAGGAGGTCGCGCTCAACCACGGCCTTGCCCATCCCGGTCTGCCGGCTCCGATCGGCGCCGATGACGTCGAATTTTGGCGCGACATTTATCCCATTCTCTTCCGCGCGTCCGCGATCAGCTGGGTCAGCGACCTGTCTCTACGCGGACACGCCAAGGGCAAAGCCGGTGACTTTACCGACGAGGCAACTCTCGCGCTGCTGAGCGATCCTCATCACGAAAGCGGCCGTCTATCGCGCGAAGCCATCTTCAAACGGATTCGCAGACCCCGCGAACTTGCCACCAAGGAAGAACAGGCAGCGCAGGCGAACGGCTATTACATGCCGGCGCTATCGGGAAACGAAGGCGACGCGACAACGGGCGATCCGACGACCTGGCTCACGGTCACGGCCCTTCAATACAAGCGGCTCGAAGCCTGGGCGCAGCACCGATTCAAACCGGGCTCGCGCGACAGCGCCGTTCGATCCGGTCCAGCGCATCAACCGGGGATTTTGACCCGAACAGCTCTCGATGCTTGCACCGGCGGACCGTTCTATCCCGGAATTGAAATGACGGCGATTACCCATTCGCCGCTCGCTTATTCCGAGGCTTATCGGCTGGCCGACCATCTCCAGGCGGGCGATATCACCAAGTTCATGGCCGTGCCGTGGCAGGCCGACTTTTTCGAATGCAATACCCATTGGTGGCCGGCGCAGCGTCCGGACAGCGTCATTACCGACCGGTCGGCCGAGGAGCTGCAAAAGTCCTTTCCCTATGAGGGCACGCATGGCGCTTTGCGCCGGCTCATGCTGGTCCGACAACCGTGGGCGCGCGGCGTCGAATTCCGGCGGCCCGATACCGCAAGCGTCGAGGCGTTCCTGTTCCCGCCGCCGGAAGACACCGACGCCCAGTCCGACTATATCGACACGCTATGCGACAACCTCAGAGCAGTCTTTTCCGAGCTCGTGGACAACGTGCAGCCGAGAGAGCAGACGCCTGCCGAGCGGTTGCCCAGTCTCGATCGCATCCAGTTTGTCGTCCAGGAGCAATTCGACCGCTTCGGCGGCCGATACTTTCATTTTGTCGTTCCCTCGCCGGCTGAGTTTCAACACAGCGAAAACCGGGCGGAACATCCGCCGCGCAAGCCCACGCCGAAAAAACCGGGCAGGCGGCAGCGCGCCGCTTCAGCCCGCGAGCAGCGAGCCGATGCGCTGCCGTCGCGGCGTGCGGATACCGATTACGTCGAGTTCATAAAGAATCGCTGCACGGATTATTGCCGGACAATTCTCGAAGCAATCTCAGTCTCGGGAGAATCCGCGGCGCAATATCATCATTGCATCTCGGCGCTTTCGAACTCGGTCGGCGGCTTCACCAGCGGCGTCGGCGATTATGAGAGCCTGGTCCATGAGGACTTCGATGCCAATAGCAGCCATTATCACAACTTGCGAATGATCGAGCTCGGTCAGTGCGCCGGCGACATCGTCTATCTCGACTGGTCAAACTGCAGCGGCGACAACGGCATGGTGAAGCACTGGTCCGATCTGGGTTTTGTGGTTCGACGCACCTTCGTTTCGTCCGACGACCCTGACGCCAAGCCTTCCGAGGCCTATGTCGAAACCGAGCGCAACGGGCTGGAGGGCCTGGAATACCGCGATTTCTACTACATGCTGTGCAACATCGACCAGTTTCCGGAAATGTATGAGTTCAGTTCCAAGATCGTGAATCAATTCCTCGGCGTCGCACGCCGCGCGATCGAGCATCAGACTTATGCCGACTCCGGCGCCGTCATCCTTGAGAAGTACTTCGACTATGACAAGAACACCTTCGAGGCGAAATTAGAGGAGATTTACGACTTCTACCGCGACCAGGCGGCGCACATGAAGCCATGGGAGCTCGATGAAGCGAGAGCTGACATCGTCAACGATCGGGTCCATTCCGGTCCCTACAATCAGAATGACGGAGCGTGGCTGCGCTTCATTGCCAATACTGGAACGCTCGACGACGTTCGCGGATTCCTGTTCGACGTGTGGAGCGACGAATTTGGCAACGGCAATCCGGCGCTGCACCACGGCAATCTTTTCACGACGTTCCTGCGCGGCCTCAATATCACGCTGCCCGGGGTGGCTACGCGGGCTTACGCCGATCATCCGAAATTCAACGATGCCGACTTCTGTAGCCCGGTCTTCCAGATGGCGATATCGCAAAATTCCGATCGGTATTTTCCCGAAATTATCGGCATGACGCTGTTTCTTGAATGGGAGGTCCTGGAACTCGCCCAGACGATCAAGAAGCTCGATTATCACGGCATCGACTCCCAGTTTTGGCGCATGCATGTCGGCATCGACAATGCCGTCGACGGCCACGGCGCCAAAGCGCGCAACGCGGTCAATGTCTACCTCGATAATGTCTTGAAGGAGAGCGGACGTGCAGCAATGCAGCGCGAGTGGAAGCGCATCTGGACCGGCTTTGTCGCCTTCGCGACCGCCGGCATGAATTACCTCGGCATTGACGGCGTGGTCGCTCATCGCCGTCCGCCGGCGATGACGGACAAAATCAAAAGCCTGATGGCGCGCAAGCAGCATTACGGCAGTCTCAACCACGCCAACAGAAAGATGGGCGTCAATCGGATCAACGATTGGTTCGACGATCCGGACGGTTTCGTCGACGAGCTTGCGCATTCGGCCTTTGTCGTTCCGGGCAATCCGCAGGCCAGCCGCTTGCTGAATTATCTGACGACGTTCGATGGCCCGATGTACGAGGTCTTTGACGCCGACGATGTCGCCTTGTGGCGCGCCTGGATTCTCTGGCTGGGGCGGAGGGGCGATACCGAGGTCGTCAAGCGGTACCAGACCAAGGCGGAGTTGATGCTGTTGCTGTTGCGCGAGCTGCGCAGTTCGGTGGTCGGAACGGAAGGTCATTTCCGCTACAAGCTCGAGGGCAAGCCATTGCATGGATGGTTTGCCGGCGATCTCGTCGAACTCATGCGCGCGCTTGGCAGACCTGATAACCCCTGGGTCGTGCCGTGGGACGCTGAGAACAGCCCATTGGTGCGCGATTTTGCCGCCGGCGGTAACCGGATGGCGCAGGCCTTGGACACGCGTTTCCCGGCGCTCGGCAACCAAGTGGGGCGTCTGGTGATCGTGCGCTGGATCAATGCCGGCTGTCCGATTCCGAGCGAGCCTGTACCGGTTTCGCGAATTCGCTCCGAACCGCTGGCGCCTCGGCGTCGGGTTCGCAGCTTGGTGCAGGAATTCGGCATCGGTTACGTCCACTGAACGCGATGGCTGGGCGCGGCGGTAATACCCGCTTCGACGTTTGCGTCGTCGGCGGCGGACCGGCCGGTGCCATTGCGGCTCATGTATTGGCGGGCGCCGGCGCGCGCGTCGCGCTGATCGTTCGCAATCGACCGCGCTCGACTTTCGTTGTCGGCGAGACCGTCCCGGCGGAGACGCGACTGCTGCTCGACAGGCTCGGGCTCGACTGTCTGGGCGCCGAGCTGCATTTGCCGAGCGCCGGCACTCTGGCGCGATGGGGCTCGGATGCCGTTCACTGTCGAGAAGCGATTCTGAGTCCGTTCGGCTGCGGCTGGCACCTCGATCGGCCGCTGTTCGAACGGCAATTGCTTGCTGCGGCCGTTAAAAGTGGCGCAGTCCTGATCGAGCACTGCACCAGGATCGCTGGCACATTGGGGCGCGCTGGATGGCAATTCCAGATTGACAGCGCCGGGCGGCAAATTGGCGTAATTTCGAATTTCGCGATCGACTGCAGCGGACGTGCGGCGCAGTTGGCAATTGATGCGGGCGCACGGCGAAAAATTTACGACAAGCTCATCGCGATCTGGTGCATGGCCGCAGAGGCGGGCGACCGGCCGGATGCCGACCAGCGCATTTACCTGGAATCGGCCCCCGATGGGTGGTTCTACAGCGCGCGAATACCGAATCGGCGGCGGGTCCTGGCGTATTTTACCGATGGCGATCTGCGCGATGCGTTACGTTTGATCTCACCAACGAATTTCGACGATTACATCGCCAAATTTTTCCGCCTGAATACGATCGTTGCAGGTCCGCGCTATCGCATCATGGCTGGCCCTTTCCGCGTCAATGCGGCCAGCATGAAATTGGTCCGCGCCTATGGCGAGCGATGGATCGCCGCCGGCGATGCCGCGCAAGCGTTCGACCCGCTGTCCTCGCAAGGCGTCGTTACCGCAATCATCGGCGGCAATAACGCCGCCGCCGCGCTGATCGCAGCGCATTCTTCGGATTCCGGCGCACTGGAAAAATTTCAAGCCGATCTCGATGCCGGATACGCCGCGTATCTCGCCGAACGGCAAACGTACTACCGTGCGGAGCAACGTTGGGCAGAGCGCCCTTTCTGGCGACGCCGTTGCCATGATTTTCCGCCGAAATCTAAGGCCCTCGCGATCAGCTGATCGATTTAGCGGAGCCGCTTTAAGCCTCCAAATGCAGATGATATGGTGTGCTCAAAAAGCCGACAAGAATCTGCATTGGGAGGCGCGATCATGTTAAATATGACCATCGACCAGATCTTGCCGGGTACCGCCAAACGCCTGCCCGACAAAATTGCGTTGGTCTTTGGCGCGCGGACGCTCACCTACGGCGAGCTTGAGCGTTTGACCAATCGGGCCGCCAACGGGCTAAGGGCGCTTGGCGTCAACAAGGGCGATCGCGTCACGCTGTTCGCACCGAACAGCGTCGAATGGGTGGTGAGCTATGTCGGCATCGCCAAGGCCGGCGGCGTCATCAATCCGGTCAACGCGATGCTGACGGCCGAGGAATTGGCCTATGTCGTCAAGGATTGCAGCGCGAAGGTGCTGATCACGACGGCCGAGCGCGCCGGCGCAGCACAGCATCTCAAGAACGACGGCGATTTGAAGGAAATTGTCGTAATTGGCGGTGCCGCCGTCGCGGGAACGATTTCATTTGACGATCTGCTGTCAGGGCAAGCCGACACGATCGAGCCGCCGGGCAACCTCCCCCTGGAGCTGTCGACGATCTGCTACACCTCCGGCACCACCGGATTTCCCAAAGGCGCGATGCTCGACCACCGCAGCGTGGTGCTCAACGCGGCAATGACCGCGGCCATGAATGTGCGCACCGAGCGCGACGTCCAGTTCACCGGACTGCCGCTGCCGCATGTCTATGGCACGGTGGTGATGAATCTGAGTTTTCTGCTCGGGCTGACCTTCGTCATGCTGGAAAAGTTCGATGCCGGGCAGGCGCTGGAATCGATCGCGCGTCACAAGGCCAGCATCATCGACGGCGTGCCGACGATGTATCTTTATATGCTGGCGCATCCCGAGTTCGATAAATTCGACTTGTCCTCGCTGCGCGTCGCCGTGGTCGGCGGTCAATCCATGCCGGCGGCCAAATCGGTGGAATGGCAGGAACGCAGCGGCGCGCCCATCCTGGAACTGTGGGGCATGACGGAATTGGCCGGTCCCGGCATCATGCAGCATTCCTATTGCGAAAACCGACTGGGCTCGGTCGGCATCATGATGCCCTTCATGCAAGGCCGCATCGCCGATCCGCTGGATGCGTCGAAGACACTGCCGGATGGCGAAGTCGGCGAATTGATGGTCAGGGGCCCCCTCAACATGCTCGGCTACTACGGCAATGAAGCGGCGACCAAAGAAACCATCGAGCCGGACGGCTGGCTGCATTCCGGCGATCTGTGCAAAATGGACGCCGATGGCTATTTCTATATCGTCGATCGCAAGAAGGACATGATCCTGACCGCGGGCTATAACATTTATCCGGCCGAGATCGAGCGCGTCATCGCCGGGCATCCGTCGGTCGCCATGGTCGGCGTCGGCGCCAAGCCCGACGCAACCAAGGGCGAGATCGCCAAGGCTTATATCGTGCTCAAGCAGGGTGCGAGCGCGGATGCCACAAGCATCCTCGATCATTGCCGCCAACATCTTGCGGCGTATAAAATGCCACGCGAGGTGCAGTTCGTTCCCGCCCTGCCCACGACTTCGTCCGGCAAAATCATGCGGCGCCAGCTGAAAACGCTGGACCAAGACACCCCCGTCGAAGCCGTTTCTGCCCGCCGCCGAGTCGGAGCCGCCTAGGCGCGAGGCGTTCGCTGATTGCTCAGGCGCCGACTTCGGGCGCGGTCTCTGCTTGTTTGCGTGCCACGTCGGCGCGTTCGGTCTCGTCAAGGGCGGCCAGCACCCCGGCATACGAGTGCCAGTTCGCCTTTCGGCTGCCGCGACTGATCACGCGCTCGGAAAGGAGGCTGCGGGCCACCGGCAAATTGCGCGCCCGCACGGCGGCATCGCAGATAATTTGTGCGAACAGATCGCGTTGCGCGTGGCTGCCGCCGATCGAAACAATCTCGTTGCGCACCGTCCATAACAGGTTGCAGGCTATGTCATAACGGCCCTGCTCGTAGGCGAGGATACCCTCGCACAACGGGATCAAGACGTTTCTGGTCGCATCCGCGCGCCAACCCTCACTCTGCGCGGCGAAATCGACCATCGACTTGATATGGCTCCGGGCGACGTCGAAGTCGCCGTGCGCAGCCAGCGCAATGCAGAAATGTGCGTCACGAAACGGCAGCATGTGGTCGTGGATGCGCAGCCGCGAATGTTCGGCAAGTACTTTCCAGCGGTCGCCGATATCCACGCCGCCGAGCTGCAGCCGCTTGAGCAGTGCCGCCTGGTTGGAAACGTCAACATAGGTCTCGGAATTCACCGAGCACAGCGCCTGGTCATAGAGCTCGAGCGCGCGGTCATTTTCGCCCTGTGCCAAGAAGAACAGCGCGGCGTGCCACCAGACATGGGCTTTGAACGGATTCTTATCGGCCCATTGCTGTGGCGTGTAGGAAAGCCATTTGACGCCTTCGGCCGAACGGCCCTGCATTTCCAGGACATGGGCGACGGAATGGATGGCCCAGAGGTCTCCGGGATTTCGCTCGACCGCCTGCCGTCCCCAGCGCTCGGCATCGGCATAGGCGCCGCATTCTTCCAGTGCATAGGCATACATGCCCTGCACGCATCCGTAGCCCGGCACCTTGTCATCCCATTCGCCCAGCACGCCGCCGATGACCGCGCGCATGACTTGGCTACGTCCGGCATAGAAGCTCATGGTGTGGTGCAGCTTGAGCGCCATGAGATCGAGCGGGCATTCGGCGAGTATTTCCTCCCAATGCGCGCAGGCCAACATGATGTCGCCGGCGGCCCAGGCTTCCAGCGCGCGGACGTGGCTGCGCTCGCGCGATGTCGCAGCGGCGAGGTTGGGACGGATTTCATCGAGCGTCTGCCGGACTTTCGGCAGGATCGCCTTGTTCTCCAGCATCAGTAGGAAATAGCCGCGAAAGCAGAGCGCCAGCGCGAAAGCGGGGTCTTGTTCCAGCGCTGAGCGAACGTGGCCGAAAGCAGTCGTGCGGTAATCGAGATAATCGGTGACCGCTTGATCGAGGTGAATCGCCGCGCCCTCGCTTGGCGTCGTCAGCGTCAGTCCCCGGCAGTCCGCGTACATGCGTGTCCCTCCGATCCGTTGACGGCCGCTCACACCTCGCTCGGCAGCACGGCCAATCCCTTCAGCACCCGCTCCGGCGTTGCCGGGAAATCGTGAATATCGCCGCCCCGGCGGCTAAGCGCATCCGCCACCGCGCAGGTGACTGCACCGAGCGCACCGATGATCGAGCCCTCGCCGCAGCCTTTGAAGCCGCCCAGCGCGGCGGACGGCGTGTTGGCGTGATGCAATTCAATACGCGGGATTTCGAGCGCCGAAGGTACCAGATAGTCAGCCAGCGTCACGGTGCGCGGCTGCCCGGTCTCGTCATAAACGAGCTCCTCCAGCAGCGCCTCGCCGATGCCCTGCGCAATGCCGCCGATGATCTGGCCCTCGACCACGGCGGGATTGATGATGGTGCCGACGTCTTCGGCCGCAACATAGCGCACGATCTTGACCTCGCCGGTCTGTGCATCGACATCGACCACCGCAATGTGGGCGCCGCCGGCAAAGCTGCCGAATTTGGGATCATAGAACGAAGTGACCTCGAAGCCGGGATTGAGCTCGGGTGGAATGTTTTTGGCGGAAAAATAACTCTTCTCCGCCATGTCTCGAATCGGCAGCGTCTTGGCGCGGTCGATGGTTTGGATCATGCTGTTGACGATGGTGAGCTCGCCAACCGGCACGTCCAGAAGATGCGCGCCCAAAGCGAGGATGCGCCGGCGCAGCTCCTTGGCGGCTCGGATGACGGCGCCGCTGCCGAACACCGCGGTGCGCGACGCGAAGGTGCCAAAACCATAGGGCGCCATCGCGGTGTCGTTATTCACGCATGTGATGTCGTCCAGCGCGATGCCAAGCTCGTCGCACGCCACCTGACGCATCGCCGTCATGATGCGCTGGCCCTGGGACGGCAGCGCCGCTGCGATGGAGAGTACGCCCGTCGTCTCCAGGCGCAACGTCACCGCATCGCGTCCGGGCTGCAGCAGCGTGCCCGGTCCGACTGCCGTGCTGGTGCCGAGCCCGGTCAATTCAGCGTAGCAGGCGACACCGATGCCGCGCAATTTGCCGGTCGCGCCGCGTTCGCGCTGCTCGGCGCGGAGCCGCTCATACTGTGCTTTGGCGGCGGCGAGTTTCAGACAGGGCAGGTAGTTGACGTTGTCGTGCACCAGATTATTGGCATTGCGGTACGGCATCGCCTCGATCGGGATCAAATTACGCGCCCGCAACTCAACGGGGTCGAGCTCAAGCCGCCGCGCGACCTCGTCCAACAGCAGCTCCAGCGACGCTGACGCCGAGGGGCGGCCGACGGCGCGATAGGGACCGACCGGCGTCTTGTTGGTGGCGACGCCGCGGGTCAGATAGCGCATCGCCGGAACCTTATAAGGACCCGGCATCAGGCCCGCGGTTTGTAACGGCTCCATGCCTGCCGACCACAGATAGGTCGAATAGGCACCGACGTCGACGCAGACGTCGGAACTCAGCGCCAGGATGCGGCCGTCGCGGTCGACAGCGACCGCCGCTTCGATCGATTGATCGCGCGCATGGGTGGAGGCGACCATGTTTTCCAACCGGTCCTCGACCCATTTCACCGCGCGCCGCAGTTTTAGCGCCAGATAGGCGCAAACGAACTCCTCCGGATAGATCGAAGCCTTTTGGCCGAAGCCGCCGCCGGTATGCGGGACGATGACGCGAATATCGTTCTCGGCGAGATGGAGATGCTTGGCGAGATAATGGCGCACGACATAGGGCAGCTGGTGGCTGATCCATAACGTCAGCCCGAACGCACTCTCCCGGTAACCGGCAACGCAGCCGCGGCTTTCCAGGCACAGCGCCTGCTTGCGGCCGATCCTGAACTTGCGCTTGACGACGAGGTAGGCATTGCGAAACGCCTCATCGACATCCCCGCGTTCGTGTTCGCGCTTGATCAGATAATTGTTCGGGCAGGTGTCGTGGACCAACGCCGCGCCGGCCTGCTCGCCAAGCCGGGGATCGGTCACCACCGGCAACGGCTCGTAATCGACCTCGATCAGCTCGGCCGCATCCTCCGCCGTGGCGCGATCCTCCGCCACCACCGCGCAGACCGCCTCGCCGCAGAACCGGACCTTGTCAACGGCAAGCCAGTGCTGGACGGATTCGCCGCCGGAAAAACGGTTGGGCATGCTGCGGAACGGCTCGACTTTTCCCAGCAGCTCTTTGCCGGTCTGCACCAAGATTACGCCGGGCAACGCAGACGCTTTCGCCGTATCGACGGAGCGGATACGTGCATGGGCATGCTGGCTGCGCAGGAAAGTCGTATGGTACATGCCCGGCAGACGGATGTCGTTGAGAAAACGGCCGTCGCCTTCGACCAGCGGGATCGCTTCGTCGGGCAGCACCGGCGAACCGACCGCTTTCTGATTGACGAAGCGCGTGTCCGACATCAGGCAGTCTTTCGCTTTTCCGAAGCATCGCGAGCCACAGCCAGCACGGAATCGACAATCGCCTGATAGCCGGTGCAGCGGCAGATATTGCCCGACAGAGCTTCACGCACGTTCTGCTCGGACGGCTGCGGATTGTCGCGCAACAGCTCTATCGCGGTGATCAGCATGCCTGGCGTGCAATAGCCGCATTGCAGCCCGAAATTCTCGAGAAAAGCTTGCTGCATGGGATGCCGCGTGCCATCTGCCGCCCGCAGGCCCTCAATGGTGACGATCTCGGCGCCGTCTGCTTGCACCGCCAACGTCAGGCACGAGCGCGCGCTGCGCCCGTTCATCGAGATCGTGCAGGCGCCGCAGACGCCGTGCTCGCAGCCGAGATGCGTGCCGGTGAGATGCAAATGATCGCGCAGGAAATCCGCCAAGGACAAGCGCACCGGCACGGTTCGTTCATAGATCCTGCCGTTCACGGTCAGTTGGATAGTTTGCTCGCGCGCCATGGCTAATGCGCTCCCGCGCGTGCCAGCGCCGTTTCGAGCGCGCGCCTGGCCATGACGCCTGCCAGATGCCGGCGGTAGGGCGCAGATGCGTGGACGTCATCCGCCGGCTCGACCGCGGCTGTGACTTTTTCCGCCACTTCCGCGAAAGCGTCGTGGCAATCATCTGCGCTCAGGTGACGCGCCGTCAGCGCATCTTCCGCCGCCCGCGCGCGGAACGGACCTTCGCCCATGCCGACGATGGTCAGCCGCGCCTGTTCGCACACACCGTCGCGGATCGTCAGCGTGGCGGCCGCTCCGGCCATGGCGAAATCGCCAAGGCGGCGGGCAAATTCCACAAATCCGGCACCGGTAGCCGCCGGCGGCCGCGGATAACGCACCGCGACCACCATCTCGCCGGGCTGCAGCGCCGTCGACAGAATGCCGGTAAAGAACCGTTCGGCCGGAAGCTCGCGGCGGCCGGCGGCGCTCGCAATCGTCACGGTGCCGCCCAGTGTCACCAGCACGCTCGGATGCTCTGCGGCCGGATCGTTATGGGCGATGCTGCCGCACACGGTGCCGCGATTTCGGATCGCGGGATGTGCGACTTGTTTGGTCGCTTCGAATAGTAACGGCCAGCCGGCCCGAACCCGGCCGTCGTGCAGAAGATCGGCGTGGCGGACCAGCGCGCCGACCGTCAGGGTGTCTTCCGTGACATCAAGCCGATTGAGCGCCTCGATGCGATTGATGTCGACCAGAACGTCGGGGTTGACGAGGCGGCAATTGAGCATCGGCATCAGGCTCTGGCCACCCGCCAGAACCCGGCCGTTGGGTCCGGCATCGGCCAGGATGCGCAACGCCTCGTCCAAGCTGCGCGGCGCGTAATAGTCGAACCATGCCGGCTTCACGAGTGTCGCAGCCTTTTATTGTGGGAGCCAACGCGGACATGGCGAGGCTCCGCATAGGTCAGGACTGTCATAGGTAAGTCCTTTACTATATGAGGCCGCCGCCGCTAGGGTGTCAACGCAACGCAGGGCATAAGGCGCAACGATGGATATGCAGCTGAAAGGGCGCGTGGCGCTGGTCACCGGCGGCACTCGGGACGTGGGTCGGGAGATTGCACTTATGCTTGCCGCGGAAGGCGCCGCTGTCGCGATCAATTACCGCGATGCGGCCGACGAAGCGGTGGCAATAGTCGCCGAGATTCGCGCCCAAGGCGGCAAGGCCAAGTCCTATCGGGCCGATCTTTCCGATTATGCTTCCGTGCAAGCGATGATCGCGCAAATCGTCGCCGACTTCGGCGGTCTCAATATCCTGGTCAACAATGCCGGCCTCGCAATTCGCAAGCCATTCAAGGACACCACACCCGCAGAATGGCGCAGTCAGATCGACGTCAATCTCCTCGGCGCCATACAGCTCTGCCACGCCGCAGGCCCGCACCTGGAAAAGGGCGGCGATGGGCGGATCATTGCCATCGTCGGCGACTCCTCGCGTGTCGGCGAATCGGGATTGTCCATTGTCGGCGCCGCGCGCGCCGGCGTCATCGTCTTGATGAAATCGCTGGCGCGCGAAATGGGCCGCGCCGGCGTCACCGCCAATACCGTCTCGCTGGGCCTCGTCGAGACGGGTCACGATCCGGAATGGCTCGCCGCCAATCGCGAAAAGCTGGTACGGCTCTATCCGGTGCGCCGGCTCGGCCGTCCCGATGACATCGCACCGACCGTCGCGTTACTGGCGTCGCCACGCAGCGGCTGGATCACCGGCCAAACGATCAGCGTCAGTGGCGGCTATTGCATGGTGTGAACGGCGACCGAGGCGCGCTGCCTGGAAACGTCGACGGCTAGGTACTAATCATGAAGATGCATCTTCTGCCTTGCGGACGGCTGCGCATGCGTAAGAGCATTTTCCTGCCCGCAGCCGGACGCACCGAGACGATTGAGCTTCCGGTTTCAAGTGCGCTGTTGCGGCATGCCCAGGGCAACGTTTTGTTCGATACCGGCTGCCATCCGGCGGTGCCGGGAGATCCGGAAGGCCGTTGGGGCGGGCTGGCCAAGCTCATGGTCCCGATCATGCAGCCCGGCGAGCACGTGTTGATGGGCCTTGCCGCGCTGGGGCTCGGCCCCGACGATATCGACGTGGTGATCAATTCGCACCTGCATCCCGACCATTGCGGCTGCAATGCGTTTTTCCGCAAGGCGACATTTCTCATCCACACCGAGGAACTCGCCGCCGCCCGCGCGCCCGGCAGCGAGGCGGCCGGTTATCTCACTGCCGACTGGGATCAGCCGATGCCGATCGACAAGCTCGTAAGCCAGCGCGACCTCTTTGCCGACGGCCGCATCGTACTGCTGCCGCTGCCCGGCCATACGCCCGGTTCGCTCGGCGCTTTGGCGCGGCTCGATCGCAATGGCACTTTTCTGCTGGCCGGCGACACCGTGAGCCTGCGCGAGACGCTCGATACCGGCATCATCCCGCGCAATACCTGGAACGGTGAAACGCTGGAAAAATCGCTGGCCGAAGTGCGTCATATCGAATCATCAGGCGCGACCATCCTATGCAGCCACGACGCGCGGCAATGGGAAATTTTGCGCAAAGGAGCCGACGCCTATGACTAGGTGGCGCGCGGCAATGCAAGCGGAGCACCGCTGACATGTCGCTTCGCTTTGCGCTCCTCGGCTTGCTCGCGGTCGAGCCGGCATCGGGCTACGACCTTAAGCGCGCCATCAATCGCTCGACCTATTTCATCTGGAACGCCACAGGTCCGCAAATCTACAACACACTGCATAAGCTGCGGGAGGAAGGCTGCATCACCAGCCGGTCGCTGGCGCAGGATGGGAAGCCGAACAAGCAAATCCACACCATCACAGCACGGGGTCGGACCAGGCTCGAAGAATTCATGAGTGAACCGATCCAAGCTTCGGTGACGCGTGATGAAGTATTGCTGCGCATTTTCTTTGGTAACTTTGCCGGTAAAAAGGTCATTCGGCGCGAGCTCGGGTCTTACCTGCAGCGGATACGTCACGAGTGCGCTTACCTGGAGGCGACCGAAGCCCGCATCAACGCGCACCCTGGCCGCAAGCACGAAGCGCGGCGTTTCCAGCTCCTCTCGCTTCGCATCAAAGTCGCCCAGTATCGGGCCATGGAGCAAGAATTGGTCCGATTCCTCGGTAACGGAGCTGGAGAGCCACGACCGGCAAAACTGCGCCGCCGCGGCGGAGCGTCGGCCGCAAGCACGCTACGAACTTCGCGTTCGACCGGGGTTTCGCGCCGCCGATCAAATCAAGGGCGGATGTAGCTCCAGCCCTGTTCCTCAAGCTCGCTGAGCCGCACCACGCCAGCCGGCACGATCTTGGCTTGCGGGATGATGGTGATGGCGTGACCTTCGCGCTTTTCCATGCCTTGCAGCGTGTTGTTGCAGGCGGAAAATGCGAGCTTGGCCGGGAAGGTTGCGTCACTACTTGCCATATGTGCGATGCGGTCCTTCACCGGTGAGGTATCGGCCCGCAGCATATTCAGTCCCGGCCCGTAGGCGACGATCTCGACATCCACGTCCTCGTGCTTGTCGCGATAATACTCGATGATGTTCTCGGCGTTGTTCAGCGCCAGGTTCATCACCGCAGGATCGTTCTGATCGACCTGGATGGCGATGCGGTGCGGTTTTCCGCCCTGCGCGTGCGCGCCGCACAGAGTGAGAAGTCCGACGGCAAAAGCAACGAAGACGCTTCGGGTGGTGGCAATCATGATTTTCTCGCTGGTTTATGGACGGACGAGCGTATAGCCCATCTCGGTGAGGGCAAGAATTTGTGCAACGCCGGCCTCGACCGGCTTGGCATTCGGGTTGAGTGGCACCCGCTGTCCGGTTTCCCGTTCGACGGTCTCGACCGTGTTCATGCACACGTCGAATCTAACGCCTTGTGCCACCAGGCTGTCGACCAGCTTGCGGTTCGGGCTGTCGGCGCGCAGCAGCGCGATGCCCGGCCCGAAGGTCACGACTTCGATCGCGATCCTGTCCGGACCGTAGAATTTGAGCAGGTTGTAAGCCACGCTGATGACCAGGCTTTGCTTCTTGGCGTCGCCGTCGGAAAGTTGCAGGACTAGGTGATGGTCGGCAAATGGCTTTTCGGCGAGCGCGTTGTTCTCTGCCGCCGCGGCCGGGAGCGGCGGAATTATCGCCAATGCCGACAGCGCGCAAACGGCCGTCAGTGCGGCAGCGATCGGTGCCATAGCGCGCAGGCGAACGCGGGCCATCGTGCTCAGCCTCTCTGGTCAAGCCCCGGATTGCCGGCGACCCCCTTGAGAACGACGCGGTTAGGGCGCCTGACTTTCACCGTCTTTTCCCTCCGCAAATAGCCAGCGACAACTTCGCTGATGGGTTTGCCGGTCTGCGGATTGACCGATGCCCAGCCGGCGACGCGATAGTTCTTATTGGCATCGAGCGCCGTACCGTCGTCGAGCGTCATATCGGAGATGCGCTTGCCCGCCGCCTTATTCGGCGCGCAAGCATAGTCCATGCCGCCGATACGAACCATGTCGCCGCCCTGCTGATAATAGGGATCGGGATTGAAAAGGTTATCGACGATATCCTCCATCACATCCTTGATCTGGCCCCCGGTCATATCGGTCACATAGACCTCCGGATAGGTAATCGCGGTTTCCGCCAGCACGTCCTCCATGGCGATCGGTTGACCGGCCAAGAGAGTGGCGCCCCAGCGGAAGCCCGGCGACAACGCGATTTGCGCATCGAGCACATGGCGGAGCGCATCGCAAATGACCTGGTCCATAGGGCCCGTAAAATTGCCGCGCCGATACAATAGCCCGTCGGTCGTGGCGAGTTTCTCGCCGAATTTTGCCGCATAAGGCGCGCGCAAACGATCGATCAGCGACTGCATGTCACGGTCGGGTTTGATGAGGTTCGCGTAAATCGGCAGCAAATGGTAGCGCGCATCCTTCACGCTGCCCTTGCCGATATCGAGATCGAGCACGGCGAGGAATTTTCCGCTCGATCCGGCATTGGTGACCAGCGTCTGTCCCGAGGCATTGGCGACCACCGTGGGCTGCGGCACGGCGTCGTGGGTGTGGCCGCCAAGAATGACGTCGATGCCGGTGACGCGGCTGGCAAGCTTGAGATCGACGTCCATGCCGTTATGCGACAGCAGGACGACGGCATCGACCTTGTCTTGCTGACGCAGCCCGTCGACGACTTTTTGCAGATCCGCATCGCGGATGCCGAACGTCCAATCGGGCGTGAAACGCTTGGGATGGGCGATCGGCACATAGGGCATCGCCTGGCCGACGATGCCGATGCGATGGCCGTTCACTTCCTTGACCGTAGCCGGTTTGAAAACGCGGCCGGATGCGGAATCGAAAGCCGGCGCGTTGTTGAAGCTGGCCTCGTCGGTCAAGAACACGTTCTGCGCCAAAAACTCCCCTTTGAACCGGTCGAGATTCTGTCGCAGGATTTTTTCGCCATAGGTAAATTCCCAATGGCCGGTCATCGCGTTGATGCCGAGGAGGTTGCCGACTTCGACCATATCCGCGCCTTGCATGGCGTCGGCAAGGCCGCTGCCTTGCCAGAGATCGCCGCCGTCCAATAAAACCGAATTGCCGGCGCCGGCTTCACGGCGGAGCCGGTCGATCAGGGTCTTGAGATGGGCGAAGCCGCCCATGGCGCCGTAGCGATGGGCAGCCTCCTGGTAATCGAGGAAGGTGAAGGCGTAAGACGCGCGGGTGCCCGGCTCGATGCCGAAATGTTTGAGGAATGCTTCTCCGACCAAGTGCGGCGGCTGTCCGGCCATCGCGCCGACGCCGATATTGACGCTCGGCTCGCGGAAATAGACCGGCAAAAGCTGCGCGTGGGTGTCGGTCATGTGCAGCACGCGGGCATTGCCGAAACGCCCGATAGCATAGGGGTCGTCGGCGGCCGCCATGCCGATGCGCGGTACAACGCCGGAGAGCGATGTTGCCGCCAGGACTTTCAATACGTCGCGGCGACGCATCGCAGCACTCCTCGATACCGTCTCAGGTCAGCGAATGACGGCGTTCTTCCAGGCCGTCGCCTGTTCTTTGGCTTGTGCGATGGATGCATTGGCCAGCGCCTCGGCCTGCTGGGCGTGCTTGATCGCCTCGTCGAAATTCCCGGCATCGGCTGCTTTTTTCGCCGCCTTAAGCTCGGCGCCGGTCGTCGTCCATTGGTTCTTGAGCGTGCCGGCTTGATTTTCTGCGGCATCCGCCTTGGCGTAGGCCGCCTTGAAGTCATCCGCTGACGCGGCCAATGCCGCCGTCGCCAGCCCCATGGCCGAAAGGATGACGGCAAGTCCGATCGAAGAATGCACACGCATCCGAATTCCTCCCCGTGCGATCATGGGCGTGCACCAGGTCCGGAGATTGGCAGGCCATTGCTCATATACGACAGATAGTATTCGACGTCGCGGTAGAGCTCGTCCTCGGGCTTTAGCGGCACGCCGCGCACCTGGCTGTTGCAGGTGATCAGACGGCGGCTTGTCGTTCCCATGCCGCCCCATTCGGAGCGATAGATCGGTAGTGCTGCGACAATACCGAGCGCTGGCGCCAGGACTTCGGTGCGGATGTGGTCGCCCGGGCTCTGTACGTGACAACTGGCGCAGGAGAAATTCAGCTGGCCGCGGCGGGTATAAAAATATTCTTCACCCTTCTGATAGGCGGCGAGCGCACGCGGATCGTTCGGGATCTTGATATCGAACGGCTTGCCGCGCGAGGTGAAGGCCATATAGGCCGTCAGCGCCGCCATATCGTCTTTGGTGTAGTCAAGCGGCTCTTCGCCATTGGCCTGACGGCATTGGTTGAGCGCCACGTCGAGCGTGATCACTTCGCCCGACTTGGCGTCGAAATAAGGATAGTTCTGCCGGATGCCGATGCCTTTGTCGGGAAAGCAATCGGCATAGGTCTTGCCGTTCTTGAACGGCGTGTCGAACGTCTGCTTGCCCTTATCCAGCGCAAATTGGTAGGGCGGGAACGCGTCAATCTCCACCCATTGCTTGCGCAGGTCGGCGTCCATCGAATAGGGCCCATTGACGAAGTCGTTCAACGGCACGTTGGGGAAGCGCTTGGTGAAGTAATTGCGGAATGCCTTAAAGTCACTCTTTGGATTGATGGAATTGGCTGCGAAGACCGGCGACGCAGCCAGAAAGATCAGCGCAAGTGCCAATAAGACTGCGCGACGCATAGACGTCCTCCCTCCGTTCAACGGCGCATATCCGTTCTATTGAATTTTGCCGACCAGTGAATCGGTTGCGCCTTTGTTGTCAGCCCAGCTGACCGTCAAGTCGTCGCCCTTCTGCGCGCCCTTGAAGCTGAATTTGATATAAGGATCCTTGGAAACTGCGGGACCCCAGTAAGCAGTGAACACCGCCTTTCCGGCGTGCTCGAACTCAACCACCTCAATGTAATGCGGCGGAATGAGATTGCCCTGCGCGTCCTTGATGAAGCCGGAATCCATGGGGTGCTGCACCAGCGCCTGCACCTCGGTGGTGTCGCCGCTTGCGATCGCGCGGATACGAATTGTCGATGCCATCGAACTTTGCCTCTCGCCGTTTCGATCAGCCGCCGCAGCCGCCGACCGTGACTTTGACTTCTTTGGTTGCGCTGAACACTTTGTCGCCGGACGCCACCAGCGCAATCACTTTGCTGGTCTTGGCCATTTTCAGCCGATTGGCCACCATCGGCGTAGTGCCGGCCGGTATCGGATAATTGGCGGCCAGCGGGAATGGATTTTCGGAAACCAGGATGGCGATCGAGGTGACGCCGGGAAGCGTCGTGGAAACCGAGATCGGCACCACGGCGCCGTTCTCGGCGATCTCCGGCGCGTCGAGATTGACCTTGTCGGATGCTTCCGGCGTTTTGCTGGCAAATAGCGCCTTGATCGCGTCAGCTTCGGTCTTTTGGCCGAAGGCGTCTTTCGGCCACTTGGCCGCATCGGCGGCAGCGCGTGCCGGACCGAGGGGCGCAACGCCGGCCAGGCCCAGGCCGGCCAGACCTCCGGCGATTGCGCCTTGCACGATCACGCGCCGTGTCGGCCCGGATCGCGCGCTCGTTGTGTTGCTCAGGGCTTTGTTGTTCATTGCTAGGCAGCGCTCCTATCGTGTGTAAAGAAAATCGACTACCGATTCGATTTCCTGCTTGGTCAAAATGAGATTCCGCCCGAACGGCGGCATGACCGTAAGCGGGTTTCGCTTGGTCTCGTCGAAGATGATCGCGGCGAGCTCATCGCGGTCGGGATACCGGCTCTTCATATCGGCCAGCGGCGGTCCGACGTTGCCAGGCGCGTCGCCGCCTTTGATGTCATGGCAGGTCAAGCAGTTGCCTTTGCTGCGTTCGAAGGCCAGCGCCTCGCCGGGCATCGGCGCTGCCGCGGGTTGCACCGGTTGCGCGATCGCCGCCTCGCCAAAGATCGGCATGGCGCTTAACATGACGCCGGCGATCATCGCCGTCATGCGAGCAGACTTGATTGGCGCAGACTTGAGCCGTGCAGACTTGCGTCCGCCTTGCATCGCACCCTCCTGCGAAGCTGTTACCCTCACTGGGCTATTTCCCCGTCATCGTATCGAGCGGACCCGTTGTTTTAGGCGTCAGGTCCTTGCCCTCAGCGGATGAGATAATTTTCACAGCCTTCGGATCGATGCAATCTTTCATGCACTCCTTGGCTGCGGTGTCGGGACGCGGGTCCTTCCAGGTGAAGTTGTCGCGGTTCGGCATTTTCACCTTGGGCAGACTGCCGCGATCGGCGACGAAGCTGCTCGGCACGATATTATTGAAGTTGAGAATATAGGCCACCACGGCATAGATGTCGTCGGCGGACAACGTGTGCGGCGCCGAAAACGGCATCGCCCGATTGATATAGTCGAACAAAGTAGGCGCGTAGGGCCAATAGCTGCCGACGCTCGGTTCCGGACGGTCGCCGGTCAGCGTGCCTTCGCCGCCCATCAGTTTTGGATAGCGGCCTTCCCCTTCGCCGAAAGTGCCGTGGCAGGCGGCGCAGGCTTGCGCGAACACGTCAGCCCCGTGGTCGACGGTGCCTTTGCCGTCCGGCAGGCCGATGCCGTCCTGGCCGTGCACGTCGATATCCCAGCCAGCAATCTCGGCTGGCGTCGCCAGCTTGCCGTAGCCGAAATAGCCGGGACTCGCGGCGTTGGCGGAAAAGCCGGAAAGCAGCAGCAACAATCCGCTCACTCCTGCGCCGGCGGGAACCCAGCAGAAGCCGCGGAATGATCTAGCCGAGTTGGACATCGAACACTTTCCCGTCCGGCTTGATCTGCCAGGTCTGGATGGAATTGTTGTGATAGATCGGATTGGTGCCGCGTACCTTGCGCAATTCCACGATGGTCGGCTGCACATAGCCTGTCTCATCGACGGCGCGCGATTCCAACAGCGCCGGCCGACCATCCCACCGCCAAGGAATGGTAAAGCGCGTGAGCGCCTTCGACAGGACTGGATCTTGGAGCTGGGCGCTGTGCCAGTTGACGCCGCCGTCGAAAGAAACGTCGACCGCCTTGACCTTGCCGCGACCGCTCCAGGCGAGACCGCGCACCTCGTACAGGCCGGGCGCTGACACCGGCTTCTCGGGACAAGGCGAAGTGATCACCGACTTGGCCTCATTGACCCAGGTGAAACCGCGCGCTTTTCCGTCGGGCATCAACTCAGTGTATTTCGAAGTTTCCTCGCGTGAGAACCACGGCTCATCGCCGACTTTGATGCGGCGGAGCCATTTGACGCTGACATTGCCCTCCCAGCCCGGAACGAGGAGCCGCAGCGGATAACCCTGCTCGGGGCGGAGCGCCTCGCCGTTCTGGCTGTAAACGACGAGGCAATCGTCCAGGCATTTTTCGAGGGGCAGGCTGCGGTTCATGCGCGCGGCGTCGGCGCCCTCCACCATCACCCACTTGGCTTCCTTCTTCAGTCCCACTTCATCGAGCAAGGTCGACAGTTTGACGCCGGTCCACTCGGCGCAGCCCACCATGCCGTGGGTGAACTGCAAGGAATTGAGCTGTGCCTCGCGCCATTCCATGCCGCCATTGGCCGGGCACTCGATGAAGTGAATGCGCGACACCGATGGAAACCGCATGATGTCGTCCATCGTCAGGACCAGCGGCCGCTCGACCATGCCGTGGATCATGAGGCGATGCTGGTGTGGATCCACATCGGCGCGGCCGGCGTGATAGCGTTCGAAAAACAGCCCATTCGGCGTGATGATGCCGTCGAGCGACTGCAGCGGCGTGAAACTGACTGAGGATTCCGGCGTCGCGGTGAGCCAGGGTACATTGCGCCGGATGACGTCTTTTTCGAAGTCCGACGGCTGCCCATAGGGCCGATCCACGACGCCTGAGCCGGTGCCCTTGGTCCAATCCGGCTCGCCGGGCGGCGAGTTTTCCATCGCCGCAGCGCCGGCCGCAGTTGGAACGAGCGCGCCGCCAGCCATAGCCGCACCAATGCGCAGGATCGACCGCCGCGACTTATGCCAGCGGACTTGCCGTGTCGGCCCGGACATCGCTAATTTCCTCCCGGAATGCCGCGGCGAATTCGTTCCAGCGCTTTTTTCGGCCGGTTTCTGTTGCCGCAGCTTGGCAAGAGCAGTAGGCTCTATCAATGAGTCCTAAATTAGTCAATTCTAAATGAAAGGCGGATTTAAGTCTTGTCTGCCGAGAATTTGACCTATACGAAACGTCACCACATGGATGCCACGACGCAATCGTCATCACGAAAAGTCATGCGCAGCCGGCGCGGCGCGGCGAACGGGTCACGCCGTCAACGCGGCGTCGCCGAGCTCCAAATGCTCGCCGCTCAGGCGGCGTCGGCGGCGCGCATGCTCAAGCTGCTCGGCAACGAAAATCGATTACTCATCCTGTGTTCGCTCGCGGCGCAGGGCGAGATGAAGGTCGGCGACATTGTGGAGGCGGTCGGATTGAGTCAGTCCGCGCTGTCGCAGCATCTTGCGCTTATGCGTGCGGACGGCTTGGTCGCGTTCCGTCGCGAGTCGCAGACATTGTACTATCGCATCAGCGATCCTCGCGCGGCGCGGCTTCTCAAATTGCTGAAAGATATCTATTGCGGCGACCTCTGATGTGCCGATTCGGCACAACGGCCGTAAGGACTGGCATCGGTCGGATATTTGCCGCGTCCATTTTTGCGCTCTTTCCGGTGTGGCTTGGCTGGGCTGCTTTCGCAGCCGGTGCGGAGTCATACGCGCCGCTTCCGCATCCGCTTGTCGTCGAACAAGTCCGCGGTGAACCGATCTATTACACGCTGGGCAGTCCCGGCGTGCCGAGCCATGACAACGAGGGCAACACCTCCAATGCCGGCTTTATCGTCACCGCGGACGGCGTCGTCGTGTTCGATGCGCTCGGCACACCAAGCCTTGGCTGGAATTTGCTGCAGGCCATCCGCAAAATAACGCACGCGCCGGTCCGCTATAACGTGGTCAGCCATTATCACGCCGATCACATCTATGGCCTGCAGGCGTTCAAGGATCACACGTCGAGCCTTGTCGTCGCGCAGGAACGCGCCACCGAATACCGCGAAGACGAGGAAACCTCCGGTGAGCGCGCCGAGCAGCGGCTCGATCAGCGTCGGGAGGCCCTGGCGCCGTGGGTCGACGCCAACACCCGCGTAGTGCCGCCGGATATCACATTCACGCAGCAATTAACGTTGTACCTGGGCGGTAAGCGCTTCGTGCTGATCTATGCCGGGCCGGCGCATTCCGCGAGCGACTCGATGATGATGGTCGAGCCCGACCGCATATTGTTCGCCGGCGACGTGGTGCAGAACGGCCGCATTCCGTTCATGAATGCCGACGACGTCGACACCGCGAATTGGCTGCGCAGCCTCGACACCGTGGAAAAGCTCGATCCGAAATTTATCATTCCCGGCCACGGCCGCCCGTCGACCGACGCCAAGGAGGCGATCGCGTTCACCCGCGATTACATTACTTACGTACGCGCCGCGATGGGCAAGGCGGCGGCCAACTGGGTCGATTTCGATGCGGCCTATGCGCAAACCGACTGGTCCAAATACAAAAACATGCCGGCGTTTGACGCCAATAACCGCGGCAATGCCTATCGCATCTTTTTGGAAATGGAGCGCTCGGAATTTAAGCCGCAAAACCAATGACCGCAATTGCCTTTTGGGCGGTCACTCCGGCGTATCGGCAGGTGACGCATTGGAAACTGTCGTCTGTGGCGTCGTAGTCTGCACGACGGGCTTTCGCGCCGGGCGGACTCTCCTGATGATACGTCGCCGCACCGGTTGCGGTGATGGTGACGCGGAGAGCGGCGCCCATTGGAACGGCGGCACTGCGGTGAAATCCTGCATTGGTGCGGCGGGTCGTGCTCGCTGAAAGCGGCGCACGATAATCGGCCTGTGGCGCGGTGTGGTTCGTCTGCGATTTTCCGGCACCGCGGTGCCTGCACTTGCTGGTGCAATTGTGCCGCTCGGCGCGGCCGCCCCGACCGACGGGGAGGCTGCCGGCGTCTTCGCCGCGAGATCGCTGTCTACCCCAGGCTTGGTATTTTGCCCGCTGTCCTGTTGAGTTGTCTGCTGCGCGTTCTGGTCGGCAATCGATCCGGTCGCTGCCGGGTTCGGTGCCTCGCCCGCGTGATCAGACGAGGCCGCGACGGCAGCGGACTCGGTGGCCGAGGTAACGTCCGGTGCCGTTTTAGGCGCGCTCTCGGCCCCGGCGGATACTGCCGGGATATCAGGCTGCGGCGAAGTCGGTTGGAAAGGCTGCGGCGTTGCTTCGACCGTAGCGTGATCAGACGTTTCTGCTCTCCCGGCGCCTTCGACAGCTGCAGGTGAGGGTGGTGCCGGCGCTTGAAAACGAAATTCGAATGGCGCTGCGGTATTCTCGAGCTGCCCAGGGGCTCCATCGCTGGAGCCGAGCTGCAGCGGAGCACTGGCGTTGGATTCCCGCAAAAAGGAATCGTGGCTGACGCGAAATTCAGCGAATAGTCCCAGTGCGCAACTGATGCCCAAGATCGAGGCCAGAACTGCCACGATCATCAGGCGCAAATTCGGAAACATTCGACCTCGCGAACGCCCCGCGCGATCCGCCAATCACCACGGCCTTTGTCGGCCTAAGCGCCATGACCCGATTGAGTCATGGCCGCGAGATCGTCGTCAGAGTAGGCCGAGCGGTCCCATAGCCCGGCCCGCGCGAGACTAGCTGAGTTGGCGAAAGCGCAAAATTAAAAATAAGTCGAAAAATGAAGCCGTAAAAATGACGCTTGGCAGAATTCGACACACTCCACCGCAGGTGGAGAGCGTCGCGCGACTTAAACCGTTAATTACGACCCCGGTGGTGCCTGCCTGGCCGTTTGGTGACGCGTTAGAGTCTTGCGCTGCCGATGCTTGCCATAATTTAGCGGGATCATCGCGTGTTTTTGGATAAGTGCGCCGCAATGCGGCGCGCGCGCCTTGGAATCATCCAGGCAGCATCATACCGCCGCCCAATTACCTGCCGACCATCACCCATGACCGCGTAGGAACGCGCATCGCAATAAAGCGCGTCTTTTTTTCAAGCGCGGCGGTTGGTGGGTGTCAGACGTTGCGGATCTAGTGCGCGGCTGTGTGTGTGGCGTAACGCTTAGATCCGCCGCTCGGGGGTAGCTATGGGGGGACTGCGGCAGTCCGATCGGCCATTTCCGGTGACTTGCGTATTGGCCGTGGATTTTCTGCCCGCGGCAATTTCCCAACAATTCAGTCCCAGTGAGTGCGCCGGTCCGCGACCCGTACCGGCAGAAACTAATCTTGTTGCGCTCGGCGAACGTCTGGACGCCAACTCGATCCTGTCGGCAATTCAACACGACTGTTATCGGCCACGATTGGCGCGTCGCAAGTCCATCGACGTGAACGATGGTCCAATGCGTCGTCGCCAATGACTGAAGGAGACGAATACTCGATTTTGTAACATCGGAGCTTGAAAGCAATGGGAGGCGATCATGAGTTCTCCGATCCATCAAGTTGAAGATCTCGACCCGGCATTGCGATACGCGCCGCGGTGGGCGCGAGACCGGACCTCACCACTGTCCGGCCGGCCTCAGGCGCCGCCCGCGGCAAGGCCGGTTCGCCGGGCTAAGCCCGAATTCAGCGGCGATCGCGCCATGGTGGAGCTGCAGCGCCAGCTCATTCTCGATCCGGACGCCATTCCGGAGCCGCCTACCGACGACGCAGGCGCTCTGCGTCCCATCGTGATGCGCTTTTCGGCGGTGATGGGACTCGCGGCGCTTATTGCCTGGGGCGTCGTATCGATCCCCGGTCTGAAGAAAGCCGGCGATATCATATCGCCGGATGTGAAAGCGACGGCAATGAGCGCAGATTCCGCCAAGTCTGCCGATCGTGTTCAAGCGCAATCGACGGACGCCACGCCGGCGGTGAACCAGGGGTTGGTGACGATGAACGATCCGCCACCACCGTCTGCTGCGCTGGGCCCAGTGGTCGCCTCGATTGCGCCAGTGCCCGCAGTCGTGGCTTCGCAGCCCGCAGCCGTTCCTTCGCAGCCGATAGCGATGCCGTCTCAGCCTCCAGCCACGCCCTCGGCGCCACCGGCCGCGCCGGCGCCGACCAACAATGCGAGCGTGCCGCATATCGACAATGCGGAGGTCGCCGCGATGATCAAGCGTGGCAAGGACATGCTTATGAGCGGCGACATCATTTCCGCGCGCCTTCTGCTGCGTCGCGCGGCGGATGTCGGCAGTGCCGACGCCGCACTGGCGCTCGGTGCCACCTTTGACCCGGTCGTCATCCGGCGGCTCGGCGTCATCGGCATGACGCCCGACATTGCGCAGGCGCGGCAATGGTACCAGCGGGCCGCGGATCTCGGCTCGGCGGCAGCCACGGGGCAACTCGCAAAACTGGAGCAGGCGCAATAGGTGCGCAGCATTCTCTGAGAATTGAGTTTTTGTCAGGCGACGAGATTGTGCGTTTGCCGGCTACGGGTGATATTGTCAGCCGCTGCCGGCGAGATTCTCACGGCGCGACCGTTTGATTGATTCCAGCTTCCCCGGATCGCGATACTTCAGCCTTGGAGGGTCGGGTGACACGCTATGTCCTCGCCATCGACCAGGGCACCACCTCGACGCGGGCTATGCTATTTCGTGCCGACACGTCGGTTGCGGCCGTCGCGCAGCAGGAATTCCCGCAATATTTTCCCGCCGACGGCGAGGTCGAGCACGAGCCCGAGGATCTGTGGCGGACGACGCTCGAGACCTGCCGCGGCGCGATGCGCCAGGCCGGCGCAACTGCCCGAGACGTCGTTGCCATCGGCATAACCAATCAGCGCGAGACGACATTGCTGTGGGAGCGCGCGACCGGGCGCGCCGTGCACCGGGCCATCGTTTGGCAGGACCGGCGAACCGCCGATTTATGCGCGCGGCTTAAGGCTGCCGGCCACGAGAAACTGTTCGCGGCCAAGACCGGGCTTTTGCTCGATCCGTATTTTTCCGGCACCAAGCTCGCCTGGCTGCTGACCGATGTCCCCGGTGCCGCCGAGCAAGCCGCGCGCGACGAGCTCGCCTTCGGCACCGTCGATACGTATCTGTTGTGGCGGCTCACCGGCGGCAAGGTTCATGCAACCGATGCGACCAATGCCTCGCGCACGCTGCTGTTCGATATTCATGACGGACGCTGGGACGACCAGCTTCTGAAAATCTTAAACGTGTCGAAATCCGTGCTGCCGGAGATCCTCAATTTGTCGGCGGCCTTCGGCGTCACCGACCCGGATTTGTTCGGCGGCGCGATTCCGGTTTACGGCATTGCCGGCGACCAACAAGCGGCGCTGATCGGACAAGCCTGCTTTGCTCCGGGAATGCTCAAAGCCACTTACGGCACCGGATGTTTCGCACTCCTCAATACCGGAGACAAGCCGGTTCAATCGCACAACATGCTTTTGACGACCGTTGCCTATCAGCTCGGCGGCAAGCGTAGCTACGCGCTCGAGGGCTCGATCTTCATCGCCGGCGCCGCGGTGCAATGGCTGCGCGATGGCTTGCGCATCGTGCAAAGCGCTGCCGAGACCGGCGCGCTTGCCGAAGCCGCGGACCCGACGCAGGAGGTTGTTCTCGTGCCTGCTTTCGTCGGCCTCGGTGCCCCGTACTGGCGTCCGGATGTGCGCGGTGCGCTGTTCGGCCTGACGCGCGCCACCGGTCCGCGGGAATTGGCGCAAGCCGCGCTCGACAGTGTCTGTTTCCAGACTGCCGATTTGCTCGCGGCGATGCACTCCGATTGTCGCGACATAGGCACCGCGCTGAAAACCTTGCGCGTCGACGGCGGCATGGCGAATTCGAACTGGTTCATGCAGCGCCTCGCCGACATCATCGGCAGCACGGTCGACCGTCCTCAGATCAAGGAAACCACGGCGCTCGGCGCCGCCTATCTTGCCGGGCTGCACGCCGGATTTTTTCCCGAGCCGGACCGGTTTTCGGAGCACTGGCGCTTAGAACGTCAGTTTAAGCCGCAGATGGATGCTGCAGTGCGCGAACGAAAATTGGCGGCCTGGAGTACGGCGATTCGCCGTTTGCTCACCTGAACTGCGAGCTGCATCAAGTCGCAGCAGTAAGCCATTGTAACTCCTCGATTAGTCAGATCGCCTAAATCTTCGCCAGGAACTCAACTCCCCCCGAAAGCGTTGTCGCGGGCCCGTGGGGCAGGACGTCATTCTGGACGAAGTAAAAAATGTGCGGGATTTGCGGCGAGGTGACTTTTAGAGGTAACGCTGCCGGCGGTTCGCTCGCCGCGATGATGCAGCGGATGTGGTCGCGCGGCCCGGACGCCGGCGGCGCATTCTTGCAAGATCGCGTGGCGTTCGGTCATCGCCGGCTCAGCATCATTGATCTCGCGCCGACGTCGCAGCAACCGATGATCGATCCGGAGCTGGGCCTTGCCATCGTCTTCAACGGTTGCATCTATAATTTTCGTGAGTTGCGCAGCGAACTCTCGGCCAAAGGCCATCGGTTCTTCTCCCAGGGCGACACCGAAGTCATCCTCAAAGCCTACAAGGAATGGGGACCGCGCTGCGTTGAGCGTTTTTACGGGATGTTCGCGTTCGCGATCTGGGAGCGCGATTCCGGTCGCGTCGTGCTGGCGCGCGACCGGCTCGGCATCAAGCCGATGTACTATGCCGAGCGGCCGGGCTGTTTCCGCTTCGCCTCGACGCTGCCCGCTTTGCTCGCCGCGGGCGACGTCGATACCGCGATCGATCCGGCGGCGCTGCATCACTATTTGAGCTGGCACGCCGTGGTGCCCGCGCCGCTGACAATCATCAAGGGCGTGCGCAAGCTCGACCCGGCCACCATCTGCACCATTGAGCCAGATGGCCGTCGCCGCGAGGAAACCTATTGGCAGCTTGAGGTCGGCCCCCGCGCTGCGGACCGCGCACTGACCGAAATGGAATGGCGCGAGGCGGTGCGCGACGCACTCGGAAAAGCCGTCGATCGCCGCCGCGTCGCCGACGTGCAGGTCGGGGTGTTGCTGTCGGGAGGTCTCGACTCTTCGCTTCTGGTCGCCCTTCTGTCCGAGCTCGGACAGAAAGATCTGAAGACGTTCTCAGTCGGCTTCGAGACCATCGGCGACGTCGAGGGCGACGAGTTCCGCTACTCCGATTTGATCGCCAGCCGTTTCGGCACCGATCATCATCGCATCCGCGTCGACCGCGCGCGAGCCATCGAATTGCTGCCCGGCATGGTCGCGGCAATGTCGGAGCCGATGATGAGTCACGACGCCATCGGCTTTTATTTGCTGTCGCAAGAAGTATCCAAATACGTCAAGGTGGCGCAGAGCGGGCAGGGCGCCGACGAAATCTTCGGCGGCTATCACTGGTATCCGAAGCTGCTGCGCTCCAATGACGCCGCGGAGGATTATGCCCGCGTCTATTTCGATCGCGACCACGCCGAGATGGCCGGACTGGTCGCACCGGCGCTGATGAATGGCGACTACAGCCGCGATTTCGTCGAAGCTTATTTCCGTAACTGCCGCGGCGCGAGCCCGATCGATCGGACGCTGCAGCTCGATGCCGAAATCATGATGATCGACGATCCGGTCAAGCGCGTCGATAACATGGCGATGGCGTGGGGCCTGGAGACGCGGGTGCCGTTCCTCGACCATGAGGTGGTCGAGCTTGCCGCGCGTATCCCGGCGGAGCTCAAAGTGCGCGGCGGCGGCAAGCATATTCTCAAAGAGGCCTCCCGTGGGCTCGTTCCCGATGCGGTGATCGACCGGCCGAAGGGTTATTTCCCGGTGCCGGCGCTCAAATACATCCGCGGTGCGTTTCTCGATTTTGTGCGCGACGTGCTCGATGCGCCGCGAGCACGGCAGCGGGGCCTGTTCAACCGACCTTATATCGAGCGCTTGCTCGCCGACCCGGAGGGCGAGCTGACGCCGAAGGGCCATTCGAAACTTTGGCAAGTTGCATTGTTGGAGTGCTGGTTGCAGACGCAGGGCATCTGAGAAGCACACATCGAATCCATCGCCCAAGCAACGGACCAAATCATGGAATTTCGATTCGACCCGAACGAGCGACGACTTCACATTCGGACGCTGGTGCCGCCGGGCCAGGAAGCGCGCGCTTTTACGTCCGACGATAATTTCCAATTCGGCATCGAGGAGGAATATTTCCTTGCCGACTCGGAAAGCGGCGAAGTCCCCGCGCAAACGCCGGACTCGCTGTTCCAAGCTGCAGCGTTCGGGGCGCCAGGAAATATCGGCCGGGAGTTTTTGCAGGCGCAGATCGAGGTGGCGACCGAGCCCCATCGCAACTCCGACGACGCGCGGATCGAACTGCGCCAGCTGCGGCTCAATGCGGCGGCGGCCGCCGCCGAGCATGGGCTAGCAATCCTGGCCTGCGGCACGCATCCGCTGGCATCCTGGCGCGAATCGGTGCAGTCGCCGAAGGATCGCTATGACAAGGTCATGGACGATCTGCAGATGATCGGCCAGCGCAACATGCTGTGCGGGATGCACGTGCATGTGGAGTTCCCCGATCCGGCACGCCGGATCGACGTGATGATGCGCATGCTGCCCTATCTGCCGCTGTTCATCGCGCTGTCGACCTCGTCGCCGTTCTGGCAGCGCCACGCCACCGGCCTGAAAGGCTATCGTCTCGCCGCTTATGACGAATTGCCGCGCACCGGCTTGCCGGAATTGTTTCGCAACGCGGAGGATTACGAGGCCTATGTCGACGCCATGGTGCGATCCGGGGCGATGGCGGACTCAAGCCATCTGTGGTGGTCGATCCGGCCCTCGGTCAAATATCCGACCTTGGAGCTGCGCGCACCGGACTGCTGCACCCGGCTCGACGACACGGTCGCGATCGCGGCGCTGTATCGGTCCCTAACCCGCTTCCTTTATGGCCATTCCGAGCATAATGCCGGGCTCGACGTCGTCGACCGCGCCATTGCGGTCGAGAACAAGTGGCGCGCTCAACGCTACGGGGTACAGGGTACATTCGTGAGGCGCTCGGGCGGCATGCGCGTTGGCGAAATGCTCGACCGCATCCTCGACCTCGTGACGCCGGACGCCGAGGCGCTCGGCTGCGCCGAGCAGGTGGGGAATTGCCGCGCCATCGTCGTCGAGGGAACCTCGGCCGATGCGCAGCTCCGTATCTTTACAGAAAATAAACACGAAGGTGCCGAAATTGCCTTGCACAAGGTGACACGGTGGATTCGCGACGCCACATTGGTGGCGTGACGTTTCGAGACAAAGGCTGAATTATGTGCCGGTGGATCGCCTATCGCGGAGTAACCACGGCGCTCGAACATTATGTGACCGAGCCGTCGCATTCCTTGATCTCGCAGAGCATTCAGGCGCTCGAATCGACCGCCGGCACCAATGGCGACGGCTTCGGGCTCGGCTGGTACGGCAATCATCCGGAGCCCGGCCTCTACCGCGAGGTCCGCCCGGCCTGGTCGGACGAGAATCTGCGCTATCTGTGCCGGCACCTGCAGTCGCATCTGTACTTCGCCCACGTCCGCGCCGCGACCGGAACTCCCATCACCAGGCCGAATTGCCATCCCTTCGCCTGCGGCAAATGGATGTTCATGCACAATGGCTTCATTGGCAGCTGGAGCCGGCTGCGCCGCCAGGTCGAGGGGTTGATCCCTGACGAGCTCTATCCGGCGCGCATCGGTACGACCGATTCCGAAGCGGTGTTCCTTGCCATTCTCGGCGCCGGCATCGACGATCCCGTCGGCGCCGCGGAAACTGTTTTGGCCCGGCTGACGACGATGGTGAACGAGACGTCGCCGCCGGACCGGTTGCGCTTTACCGCGGCGTTGTCGAATGGACGCGATCTCTACGCTTTCCGCTATGCGGTAAACGATCGCGCCAACACGCTCTATTATCGGGAATCGGACGCCGGCATCGTCATCGTTTCCGAGCCGCTCGACCGCGACCACAAGAACTGGATCGTGGTGCCGGAGAATAGTGTCGTCGTGGCTTGCGCCGGCGAGCGGGCGCGCATCCTGCCGTTGTTCCATCGCCACCAGGAGGCGGCGGAGTAGTTCGCAGCGATTGCGACTTTATATGGGTCGCGGTTCGGCGGCCGGGTTTTGGCCGTGGCCTATTCCCGCATCACGCCCCAGCGCTCGATCGTCATGATTTCAAGCGTTCGTAGAAATACGCGTTCGAGCAGAAGGCCGACGATGCCCACCACGAACAGCGAACCGAACACGATCTCCGAGTTGAAATATTCTTGCGCCCAGTAGATGCGATAGCCGAGGCCCGCCGATACCGAGACCAGCATCTCGGCAACGACGAGGATGCGCCACGCTCGTGAAAACCCCTGCCGGTAGCCGGTAATGATGGAGGGCAGCGCCGCGGGAATGAGAACGCGCCAGAACAAGCCGAAGCTCGATGCGCCGAAGGCGCGCCCGGCGCGGATCAGCGAGCGGTCGACCGTCTTCACGCCGGTCCAGGTGTTGAGCATTACCGTCAGCGCCACTTCGTAGATCAGGATCGAAATAATGGCTAAGTCGGTCAGGCCGAACCAGATCATCGCCAGCGGGAACAGCGCCGTTCCGGGAATGGCGAGCAGGAAGTTCATCGGCGCGACGAGAAACTTCTCCCAGAGCCGGAAATAGCCCATCAGCAAGCCGAGCACGGTGCCGAAGACGATGCCGACGGCGGTGCTCTTGATGAGCCGATAAAGCGTGGCCGCAATGTCCTGCCAAAGCGTGCCGTCGTAAGCCATTTTCCCGATCGCGGCGAAAATCTTGCTCAGCGGCGGCAACACGGCGGGCGGCACATGACTGAGCCGCACCGCAACTTCCCACAACAGCATGATGCAGGCGAGTGGCACGACGGTCCACAGAATGTTCTCCGCGGCGATCCACCAGCCGCCGCCGACGTGTATTTCCTCCGTCGACGCCGCGTTGGCGCGTAAATCTTCCAGGGGTTCCACCATAGCCATGCCGATTTCCTCCATGGCCGCCGGGCCAGCGCGGGTCGAGAGACTATACCGCTGCGTCGGGCGTCACCAGAGCATCGAGAGCCGCGGTGGTGGCGCCGTTTCTGATCGGCATGCAAGAAGGCGGCAGATCTTGGACGATGTCGATATTCGATGCGATGACGCGGCGATGAAATTCAATCAGCGTGTCCATCATGCCGGCGATGTGCTGATCATGCAGGACCAGCACCGACCATGATGATGCGGCCAGGCTTGCAACCGCGCGTTCGAGCCAATGTCTTTTGGGCTCCTGCCAATCGCCCGGCACGTTGTTCCAGGTCGCCACAGTGAAGCGGTGTTCGACGAGATAGTCGACCGCTTGCCGGCTCAGCAAATGCGGGCCGAGCGCTCCCTTTCCGTTCGGCCTGAAGAATTTCCGCGGATGGGCGAGCGGGCCGATCAGATGTTGGGTTTCGCCGATTTCGCGTGCGACGTGGCGGTGGCTGCCGCTCACACCGAGCGGCTGGCCGTGGCTGTAGGTGTGATTGCCGATCCAGTGCCCTTGGGCGTGAGCGCGCTCGGCAAGCCGGCGGCCTTGCGACCTCCGCAAATGCTCGCCGACGACGAAAAAAGTCGCCTTGATCGAGCGCACGGCGAGGAAGTCGAGTAGCTTGTCGGTTGCGCCGGGCACTGGTCCGTTGTCGAACGTGAATGTCAGCCGCTGCATGAATTTTCGGGCCTGGCGCCGCGTTGGGCAAGGAAGCGGAGTGATCAAACAGATTCGACGACGGCCGGTCTCGTCAGCTTCAGGAGTTCGCCGGTGCGGCGATAATGCGCCACCAAGCGCTGGACCGCGATGTCGGCATCGCGCGCCAGAACCGCGGCGGCGATTTCGTCATGCTCGTCGGCGATATTCGGCCGCTCATAAGAACTCAGCCGCGCTGTGTAACGGTACCTGTTTGCTTCGTTATAGAGCTGGTTCCACAACCGCAACAGGGCGTTCGAGCCGCAGGCGCCGACCAGACTAAGATGGAAGGCGCGGTGACAGCGTTCATAATCGATATTTGCGATCGGGTTCACATCCGGCGGGACGCGCGGCGTGCGTGACAGATGAAAGCGCGCGACGACGATGCTCTCCTCCCATTCCTTGCCGCCTTTTGCGATCGCCTGGCGTACCGCCCGTTCCTCGATCCAACAGCGCAGGGCCAGCAACTCGTCGAATTCCGCGTCGCTCATCTCGGCAACGCGAAAGCCACGCTGCTCCAGCCGTTCCACGAGACCGTCGGCAGTCAACAGGCTCAGCGCTTCTCGAATGGGCGTAGCGCCGACGCCGTATTGATCGCGCAACAGTTCGATCTTCAGCTTAAGTCCCGGCGCGAGCCGGCCGCGAATGATGTCGTCGCGTAAGCGATCATAAATGTCGCTCGTACGCGAGCGCCCCGTTTCGGCGCGGCTCGTATTCGGTGTCGACTGGGCCAAGTCCCACATCTCGGCAAAATATCGATATTTTGCATTCCGGTCAACGCAGCAGAGAATATCGATATTGTATTGACCCAGTCGACGCCCCGGCCCTATGGTTTGGGCTTCGCGATCGAAGCCAAATAAGCAAAAAGGGGGGAATCCAGTGATCAGAGCGCTCGCAGGCCTTTTGCTATTCGCGTCCGTGCTGTGCATCGACACGTTCCCAGCGGCCGCACAGGTCCGCGTCAGCGTCGGAATGGCGAGCGGGGTCAATCAGGTGACTTCGCTTATTGCCGATCAGAAGGGTTTCTTCAAAGACGAGGGCCTCGCCGTCGATCGCAAGCCAATCGCCCGTGGCAATCTCGCCGTCGAAGCCATCGCCTCCGGCTCCATGCAGTTCGCCGAGGTTTCCGACGTGGTCTTTTTCTCCGCGGTGACGCATGGCATCCCGCTCATTGCGCTCGGCGATGGCTCCCGCGGCTTTACCGGAAAGATGATCGCGGTTCCGGATCACCGCCCGGTAAAGACGCTCGCCGACATGAAAGGCGACCACATCGGACTACAGGTCGGCACCGGGTTGCAGGGCGTATTTCTGATGCTGCTGCAGAAAGAAGGTCTGCAGGAGAGCGATTTCAGGATATCGAATGTGCGGGTCGTCGATATGCCGACCGCCATGGAGTCATCGCCCCCGGCATTCGATGCGGTGTTGGGCTGGGATCCGATGATGACCCGCATTGTCGAAGCAGGCCGCGGCAAGGAAGTGATCAGCGCCGAGCAATTCCAGCAAATGGCCGGAATTACCTATCCGCTGCTTCTGGTCGCGTCGAAAACCTACATCGACGGCAATCACGATACCGTTCAGCATTTTGTCAACGCCTATGCCAAGGCGCAGAAATACATTCGCGATCATCCGGACGACGCTCTGCAAATTTACATGCAGACCATTCGCCAATCCGGCGCCAAGCTCGATGATGCCATGGTCAAGACAATGATGTACGAAGTCCCGAAATTCATCGGCGTCAATATCATTCCCAGCGATTGGACCGAATTGGCCCGCAGTCGCGATTTTCTCTTTGCGAAAGGACAAATTCAGGACAAGCCCGACCTCAAGGCGATCGTCGATCCGTCCTTTGGCGATAAGGCGGAAGCGAGTATCAAGTAGCCCGGTTGGGCAGTCGAATGTTTCGGGTGTCGGCCAATGGCGCGGATAGACAAGAATGGGTGAGTTGCGCGTCGAAGGCCTGAGCAAGACCTATGCCCGGCGGGAAGGCTGGAACCGCACGCGCCACCTCCGCGTCTTCGAGGATATTTCGTTCACCGTGCGGGACGGCGAGTTCGTCAGCATTATCGGCTCGTCCGGATGCGGCAAATCGACATTGCTCGGCATCGCGGCGGGGCTCGCCGAAGCGAGCGCCGGGGTGATCACCCTAGACGGCCGGCCGGTGCGCGGCCCAGGACTTGACCGCGGCGTCGTATTTCAGGAATTCGCGCTGTTTCCCTGGCTGACTGTGCTCGGCAATATCAAGTTCGGCCTTCGATCCAAGGGCGTGCCGCGGACCGAGCAAGATCACATCGCGCGAAAATATGTCAGGTTGGTCGGACTGTCCGGTTTCGAGGATTACCATCCTTATCGCCTGTCCGGCGGGATGCGTCAGCGCGTCGGGCTTGCCCGTGCTCTGGCGATCGGGCCGTCGGCTCTTCTCATGGATGAGCCATTCGGCGCGCTCGACGCGCAAACCCGCGAAGCCATGCAAGGCGCTTTGAGCGAAATCTGGAGTAAGACCAAGATCACGATCCTGTTCATCACTCACGATATCCGCGAGGCGATTTACCTTTCGGACCGCATCCTGGTCTTGAGCGGACGGCCGGCACGGGTCTCGCTCGAGCTCACGGTGGAATTGCAGCGGCCGCGGCTGCGGCACGATCCCGTGTTTCAGCGTCACGAAGCCATGCTGGAAAACGCGCTAAGTGCACCTGCCGTCAACGGCACCACGGGCATCGCGTGAAGTTTCCGCGCCGTCAGAGAATGGTGAAATCCAATGCCAGTACCGAGCACAAATTTATCGCCAGCGTTTAATATCACGCGGGCCAGTCATATCGTTTTGACGGTGCACGACTTGGCCGTCAGCCGCACGTTTTATACCGAAGTGATCGGGCTGCAGGTGAGCGATGAGGGCGCGGCCGGCGAAATTTATCTCCGCGGTGTCGAAGAGACTTGTCACCACAGCCTGGTCTTGCGGGAAGCAACCGGAAGCCCGACCTGCGAAGCTCTTGGATTCCGGGTTCGTCGGGACGATGATCTTGATCGCGCGAAGCGTCATTTCGACGACACCCGCATCGAGTCCGCTTGGGTCGAACGCCCGTTCCAAGGCCGCACGCTTGCGCTGCGGGACAACGCCGGAATTCCGCTGGAGTTTTGCGCCAGCATGCCGACCCAGCCTCGGCTCCACGACAAGCCGCATCGTCAGCGCGGCGCGGGAGCCTTGCGATACGATCACGTGCAATGCCTGGTGCCGGACGTCGCCACAGCGGGACGCTTTTACACCGACCTCGGCTTCCGTATCTCTGATTACTTCGTCGAACGCCCGGAGGACGACGACCCGCTCGGCCTATTCCTGTTCCGCAAGAACAATCCGCACGACATTGTGCTGCTCACGCGGCCCGGACCGAGAATGCACCACTTCGGTTATATCGTTGGCGAGACGCATCATCTGTTCCGTGCGCTCGATACTGCAGGCGCCATCGGCTTCGCGGCAAATTTCGAGCGCGGCCCGGGGCGGCACGGCCAGGGCCACGTCTTTTATGTGTACTTTCGCGACCCCGACGGTCACCGCGTCGAAATTTTGCCGCCGCCGATTCAGATCATCGATTTGGACGACGAGCCACAGCGTTGGCATAGCGGCAATCGCTTCACTTGGGATCTGCCGCCGCCGAAAAAGTGGCTCTATCAGGCCACGCCCTTCCAGGGCGCGCCCGTGGTCGAGCCAAAGGCCGTGCAGAAGCTGTTTTCGCTCGAGGATTTTCTCGACACTGTAACTTAACTTCGCGCCGTTGCAGCGCGTGGATTCACATGGAGTCTCCGATTGTCCGAACGAATTCCCCTTCCGGACCTGGCAACGCTCAGCGAAGAGCAACGGCGGGTTGCCGACGAAGTCGCCGCCGGCCCGCGCGGCGAGGTGCGCGGCCCGGTCCGCGTTTGGCTCTACAGTCCGGAGCTTGCCGCGAGAGCGCAGAAGCTGGGCGAATTTCTGCGCTGGAATACCGTTCTGAAACAGCGCATTTCCGAGCTCGTCGTCCTCATCACCGCCCGTCATTACGATTGCGATTATATCTGGTTCAATCACGCGCCGCTGGCGCGGAAGCATGGCCTGTCGCCGGAAGCGATTGATTGCATCAAAAATCGGCGGGCGGGTACGTTCGGCGCGCCGGATGAGGCGGCGGCCTATGCATTTACGACCGAAATGCTGAGCAACAACGCTGTGAGCGACGCCACGCTTGCCGGGGCTCGCGCTTGCTTCGGCGAGCGTGGGACGATCGAACTGGCCGCGATTATCGGCCATTACCATTCCGGAGCCATGGCCCTGTCGCTGGCCGAGATCGACCTGCCCGATGGGTCGAAAACATGCTTGCCCCGATGACGGGACGTTTTCTGCAATGCGGTGGTCGCAGTGCCTTTGGGCGGCCGGAAAGCCTTACGGCTTCCAGCCTTGCCGCCAAGCCGGCGGCGTCTTGCCGTCGATGAGGATGAAGGCGATACGGCACGGCCTTGTGCCGTTATTGACCCAGGCATGATTGGTGGCCTGCTGCACCAGCACGTCGCCCGCTTTGACACGGACCTCGGTGTCGTCGAGCAGCATATCGATTTCGCCGTCGAGCACGATGGCGTAGTCGATCGTCCTGGTGCGGTGCGTATTGGCGTGCCGCGCATAGCCTTGCGTCGCCGGGTCGATGCCCATCGAGACGAGGATTTGATGATGATCGACCGGCGCCGCGTTGGCCGGCTGCGGCGCGAAATCGACGATGCGGAACACCGTGCCGTTGGCGGGCGGCGGCACGCCGACCTGCGTTTGCGCCCGGTCGGCCGAGCCGCCGACATCGACCGGCGATTCGCCCGTCACCCATAACAGCGTCATGCCGTTGCCGCCGGCAGTGCGCTGTTTCGCCGGCTGTGCAGCGTCGAACAGCACCACCGCTTTACCTTGCGCGTCATGCCCGGTCACGATCCGGCGCGTCGATTTCAACTCCATCGTCCAGTCCTCCCGCGTATTCGCATCGATATGTAATCTTACTTAGTAGCAAATTTACAAGATCGAGACAGCCCAAAGCCTATCGATAAATACGCTTCCGGGTGGTTGCAGGCCCGGCGGGCGGACCAGCGTCATCGCGCGTCCGCAGCTAACGGTACACGGAGGTTGCCCAGCATGAGTTCAGCCGTCGATTCTCCTTCCGCCGAGCTTGCGCCGGCCGCCGCGCCGGCACCAAGGGACCGCGCCAAGGCCGGTCCGAGCGCCGTCGCCACCGAGTTCATCAGCTTCGCCATCGGCGACGAACAATACGGCGTCGACATCATGGCGGTGCGCGAGATCAAAGGCTGGTCCACCGTCACCCAGCTGCCGAACCAGCCGGACTATATGCGCGGCGTGCTCAACCTGCGCGGCGTCATGGTGCCGATTGTCGATCTGCGCTGCCGCTTCGGCCAGGGGCTGACCGACGCCTCGCCGATGCATGTCGTTATCGTGGTTCAGATCGGCATCAAAACCGTCGGTCTCTTGGCCGACCGTGTGCTCGATATCGTTGCGGTGGATGCCGCGCAGATCCAGCCGGTGCCGCAGGTCTCCCGCAGCATGCGCGCCGACTTCCTCTCCGGGCTGGTGACGATCGATACCACCATGATCGCCTTGATCGATCTTGCCCACCTTTTGTCCGAGCAGGAAGTCGAGAGTCTCGCGACGAGTTAGCGATAACACCCCCTCAAGCAGACGGCAAAGTGAATTAGGAGCTAGATCATGTTTCGGTTTTCTAACATTCGCATCGGAACCAAGCTGGGCCTGATGTCCGGCATGAGTATCTTGCTGGTGGTCGGCATGATCGCTGCTTCGATGCGCAACAATGCGCTGATCCAGGAATCGAATGACACCGCCATGCTGCGGCAGGAGATTGCGCGCGGCGCGGCGCAGATCGAGCTGTCGTTCATCGGTATCCGGCTGGCGTTGCGCAACGTTCGCCTGGCGACCAGCATGGCTGAACTCAACGCCGCCAATGACTTGGAGGCTCGGCAGAAAGCCGCCGACAAGCTCTTTGATGATCTGACCCCGCGATTGCAAACACAGGAAAATCGCGACCGGATTTCAACGGTTAAGGCTGCCTTGCACGACTACGTGGCGACTGCATTGAAGGAAACGGTGCCGGCTAAGATCGAATCGCTCAAGCTTGATCCTAAGGTGGATGGCGCCCGTATCGTCGTGCTTTACGGCGAGACCCAGCGTATCCAGCACGAGAATCTGGATCCCGGGGCCAACAAAGGCATCGCCGCGTTGGCCGGAATGGAAAAGGTCGCGGGCAGCCGGGCGACAGAAAGCGCGGCAGAGGCCAGTCAGCAGATGACATCGGCGGAGCGGCTTAACCTCGGCATTGGTGTCGCAATCGTGCTGATCCTGATCGGTTCCGCGATCTTCGGTACGGCGACTATCGCCCGGCCGCTTCGTAAGCTGGCGGGTTTGTTGCAACGCATGGCCAAAGGCGAAAACCTGGAAGTCATCGGCGCCGAACGCAAAGACGAAATCGGCGAGACTGCGCGCGCCGTCGACGGCATCAAGCTGATGCTCGCCGAAAAGGCCCACCAAGAGGCCGAGCTGAAGGCCGAGCAGGACAAGAAAGCCGAAGAGCAGCGACAAAAAGCCGAAGACGAGCGCCGGCGCAACGCCGAGATTCAGGCAACCGCCGCTGAAGAACAGGCACGCGCCGTCAAGGCCCTGGCCGATGGTCTCGGCAAAATGTCTGAAGGAGATCTGACGATACGCTTGGATGCCGGCTTCACCGAAGCCTATCAGCAGATCAGGGACGATTTCAATGCGACGATCGGGAAGCTTCGGGAAACCATCGAATCGATCGTGGGCTCCACGCGCGAAGTGACCAACGCATCCGCCGAGATTTCGACGAGCACCACGGACCTCTCGCAACGCACCGAAGAGCAGGCCGCAAGTCTCGAGGAAACCTCCGCGTCGATGGAGGAGATCGCTTCCACAGTGAAGAAGAATGCGGAGAATGCGCAGCAGGCCAATCAGTCGACCGGCAAGGCCCGCGACGTGGCGGACCGCGGCGGCGAGGTGGTCGCCCAGGCGGTCTCGGCCATGGCGCAAATCGAAGCGTCCTCCGGCAAGATCTCCGACATCATCGGCGTCATCGACGAGATTGCCCGGCAGACCAATTTGCTGGCGCTAAACGCCGCGGTGGAGGCGGCGCGTGCCGGCGATGCCGGCCGCGGTTTCGCGGTGGTAGCGTCCGAGGTGCGCACCTTGGCGCAGCGGTCCTCGCAGGCCGCCAAGGACATCAAGGATCTGATCACCAACTCAAGCGGCAAGGTCCAGGAGGGCGTCGACCTCGTCAACAAGGCCGGCGCTTCGCTCAAGGAGATCGTCGAGGCGATCAAGGAAGTGGCCGGGCTGGTCGCCGACATCGCCGGCGCGTCGACCGAGCAGGCGAGCGGCGTTGCCGAGATCAACAAAGCGCTCGCTCAGATGGACGAGGCGACGCAGCAGAACTCGGCGCTGGTCGAAGAGAACGCGGCAACCGCCAAGGCGCTCGAGCAGCAGGCCAAGGCCATGGACGAGCGCATCTCGTTCTTCCAGCTTGGCGCCGGCGCGGCAACCAAAGCGGATCACGGCGAGGCGCCGCGCGCCAAGCCGACGGCCGCGGCATCGCCGAAGCGGCCGGCCGCGGCAACGGCGGCCAAGCCCGTCGTCCAAATGCGCACGACGGGCTCCGCGGCGATTAAAGACGACGAAGAGTTCTAATGTCCAACTGAAGGTAGACCCGACATGAAAGCAGTAAAGACCGTTGCCGCCGCCGCACTTCTCCTCGCCGTAAGCCTGCCAGCCTTGGGAGCCGAGCATGCCACCAAGGATGAAGCCATCGCCATGGTGAACAAGGCCGTCGCCTATGTCCAAAAGGAAGGCGCGGAAAAGGCCTACGCCGCATTCGACACCAAGGGCGGCGAATTCACCGACCGCGATTTGTACGTTCTCGTCTACAGTAAGCAGGGCTTCGTGCTGGCGCATGGCGCCAATGCGAAGCTTATCGGCAAGGATATGAACGAGGCGCAGGACGTCGACGGCAAGTACTACGTCAAAGAACGCCTGGCGCTCGCGGCCAAGGAAAAGACTTTCTGGCAAGACTATAAATTCGTAGATCCAGAGACCAAGAAACTCGAACCCAAAGAGGCGTACTGCGAAGTTCTCGGTGACGCTATCATCTGCTCCGGCGTGTACAAGCAATAGCGTTATCGCATCAGGTCCGTCCTCACGGCGATCCTGATATACCGCCCGGCGCGGCTATTCGATCGCTGCGGAATGGACATCGCGCTATGTTCAACTGGTACCATAACCTGCGCCTTCGCTGGAAAGTGCTTGTCTCGCCGGCGCTGCTGATCATGGTGCTGGCCGGCGTCGGCGTGTATGCCGTCAAGGTTCAGCGCGCCAATCAGGCGGCGGTCGCGGCGCTGATGGCCGGTCCGGTGCGCCAGGCCGAAACCCTGGGTGATTTCAATACATCCGCATGGCGGGCGCAGGTCATCCTCTATCGGCTCATGGCGACGGCCGCCAACGAGACTGACGAGAAGAAAATCAAGGAACTTGCCGAAAGCGTCACGAAGGCGCTCGACGAGCTGGCGCAAAAACAGAAAGCTCTTGACGATCCTGCGTTCGACAACACCACGACCGGCGACAAGCTGAACGAGCTCAAGACGACGGTCGCGAGTTATATCAAGCAAGCCAAGAACGTCATCGACATGGCCGACGGCGATGCCGGCACGGCCTTGACGCTGATGATGGGCGCCACCCGCAGCTTCGTAAGCATCGCGCACTTGACCGACGAGCTGACCAAAGCCGCGAATAGCTACCGCGACAAGAGGGTCGCGAGCAATAACGCCGCGCTCGACTGGCACACGACGCTGCTCATTGAAATCGTGCTGACCATGATCGCCATCGGCGGTGCCGCGTCGCTTCTCATCAGCCGCGGGATTTCGCGGCCGGTCATGGGCATCGCCGCAGCCCTGCAGCGTATGGCGGAAGGCGATTTCGAAACGGTGCTGCCCGGGCTTGGGCGCAAGGACGAGATCGGCGAAATCGCAACGGCTGTCGAGCGCATCAAAGTGAAGGCAGCCGAAAAGGCCCGCCTGGAGACCGAAGAGGCCGCTACCCGCCGGCTGCAAGAAGCCGAAGACGCCGAACGGCGCCGCACGCTTGCGGCGGAGGTTCAGGCGAAGGCAGATGCTGAACGAGCCAAGGCCGCCGAGGAACAGGCGCGGGTGCTCAATCTTTTGGCCGCGGCTCTCCAGAATCTGTCGGACGGCGATTTGACGGTCTGCCTCGACGAGGGCTTTTCCGACGCCTATCGAAAAATCAAAGACGACTTCAATGCGACGGTTGCGCGCCTTGAGGATACAATCCGGTCGATTGCGCAAATCTCGCGCGACGTTTCGAGCGCGACTGCGGAGATTTCGACGAGCACCACCGACCTGTCGCAGCGCACGGAGGAGCAGGCCGCCGGCCTCGAAGAGACTTCGGCATCGATGGAAGAGCTCGCGGCGACCGTCAAGAAAAACGCTGAAAGCGCCCGCGCCGCCAATCAGTCGACAAGCGGTACGCGTGAGGTCGCCGATCGCGGCGGCCAAGTGGTGGCCAAGGCGGTCGACGCCATGGCCCGCATCGAGGAAACCTCGCACAAGGTCTCCGACATCATCGGCGTCATCGACGAGATCGCCCGCCAGACCAATTTGCTGGCGCTCAACGCCGCGGTCGAAGCGGCGCGCGCCGGCGACGCCGGCCGCGGCTTTGCCGTAGTGGCCTCGGAGGTGCGCTCGCTGGCGCAACGCTCCTCGCAAGCCGCCAAGGACATCACGGACCTAATCACCAATTCGACCGGACAGGTGCGCGAAGGCGTCGAACTCGTCAATAAAGCGGGAACGGCGCTCACCGAGATCGTCGAATCGATCAAGACCGTGGCGACCATTGTCTCCGACATCGCCAATGCCAGCGCCGAGCAGGCGACCGGCATCGAGCAGGTCGACAAGGCGCTCGTTCAGATGGACGAGGCAACGCAGCAGAATTCGGCCCTGGTCGAAGAGAATGCGGCGACCGCCAAAGCGCTTGAGCAACAGGCCAGGGCGATGGACGAGCGCGTCTCGTTCTTCCGGTTCCACGCCAGCGCTGCGATCGCCGAAGGGGACCGCGCGCGGACGCCGAGCGCCAAGCCGACTTCGATTGCGGCTTTGCCAAAGCGGCCGTCCAGCGGCGCAACGCGCGGCGGACCTGCCGTCGGCATGCGCACGACGTCAGCCGTGGCCGTCAAAGAACACGCCGAGTTCTAGCGGCGATTCGCGTCTCGTCCGATTTGGTCGACATCGCGCGGCGCCGGCTTGCTTGCCAAGCCGCGGCGCATTGACGATGATGTCGGCGGTGTTCGCGTGCATTACGCGCAAATTTCAATCGCAAGCGTACGGATGTTGCTTAGGGGGGAGGGTCGCGTGAGCGTCGAGACGTCGCGTCCGAAATCGCCGTTGCAACTGTTGCAGTCGGCGGAAAATCCGGGACCGAGTTACGATCGCGCGCCGACCTTTTCCTCGATTGCCCGCGACCTGGACGTCGTGGTGCCGATGCGCGACGGCGTTAAAATCTGCGTCGACGTCTATCGGCCGGAGGCGAGCGGGAAATTTCCCGCTCTATTGGCCTTCGCCATTTACAACAAGGACTTTCAGGGTCCCGACATGGCGGCGGCGCTGCCGCCACAGCCGGCCTGGTCGCCGCTGTGGACCGGTCCCTTGGAGGCCGGCGACACCAAGTTTCTGGTCACGCGCGGCTACGTCCACGTCATCGGCTCGCCGCGCGGTGTCGGCAAATCGGAGGGCGGCGGCTCGCGCGAATGGGATTGCTACGATCTCATCGAATGGATTGCGGCCCAGGATTGGTGCGACGGCAATGTCGGCATGGTCGGCATCTCCGGTTTCGGCGCGGAGCAGCTTGCCGTCGCCAAGAAGCAGCCGCCGCACCTCAAGGCGATCTTCCCGTTCGATTCACGCGGCGCCTATGGCGAGCTCGGCGGATTTCGCGACGAATATCCCGGCGGCGTCATTCATCTGTTCCGTTATCTCGTCGGCCATTTCTCGGCGATGCATCAGCACAAGGGGTCGCCCGGCGTCTTGCCGGCGGAGCGCGAGGCGCTCTGGCGCTTGGCCATGAACAATCCCGACTACAAGATGTATCCGCACGTCTACAATCTGATCGCGCAAAAAGGCCAGCACATGCCGCCCTACTATAATGTGCTGGTCGATCCGTTCGATTCCGAAGCGGCGGTGCAGAAAAGCGAAGCGGAGTTTGAACAGATCAAAGTGCCGACCTATACCGGCTCAGGCTGGTACGGCTACAGCTACAAGACGCATCTCAACGGCTGCCAGCATTGGTATCGCAACATCGAGGCGCCGAAAAAGCTGTTGCTCGCCGGGCCGGCACATTTGGAACGGCCGTACCACACCTTCCATAGCGAGGTGCTGCGCTGGCACGATCATTGGCTCAAAGGCATCGATACCGGCATCATGGACGAGGCCCCGGTGCGGTTCTGGGTCATGGGGGCCAACGCGTGGCGCAGCGCCAGCGACTGGCCGCTGCCGGAAACGCAATGGACGAAACTTTATCTGAAGAGCTGGGAGCGGCTGACGACCGATACCATCGCGCCGTCAAGCGCCGCCGAGACGCAGCCGCCCGACGCTTTCGTGCAAATGCCGCCGTCGCAGACCAGCGTCATTCAGCGCCTGCGCTACATGACCGATCCGCTGCCGCATGACGTGCTGGTGGCCGGGCCGATTGCGTTGACGCTCTATGCTTCGATCGACCAGGACGACACCAATTGGATCGCCGTCCTCAAAGACGTCGGTCCCGACGTCTCGGTCTTGAGCGTGCGCGAGGGCGAGCGCGAAGTGCCGAAAGATCTACCCGAGCGCGAAGTGACCCGCGGCTGGCTCAAAGCCTCGCACCGGGCCATCGACGCCAAGCGGTCAAAGCCGTGGTGGCCGTGGCATCCGCTAACGCGGGCCGCCGCCAAGCCGGTCACGGCGGGCGCCATCGAGGAATATCAGATCGAAATCATGGCGACGGCGAATTTGTTCCGCCAAGGCCACCGCATCTGCCTCGATATCACCAGCCTCGATTTGCCGACCGGCGTCGCCGGCGCCACCAACGCCGAATACGTGCCCTACCACATCTGCTCGAGCAAAACGGTGCTGCACAAGGTCTATCACGACCGCGAGCATCCTTCGCATTTGCTGTTGCCGATTATCGCGGATTGAAGCTTTTTCTGGTAGATTCGCTGGTAGTCGAAACGGACGGCAAGATGCAGTGGTGTTGAGCGAGGTTCCCATCGTCGATCTGCGTGACGGCGGCCCGTCGCGTCATGCGCAAAAAAGCGCGCCGCGTGCGCGCGCGTTGCGCGACGCCTGTCTCGGCTTTCTACCGCGGGCCGCCTTGCCGCTGGTCCCGGCGCTCGATTGGGCATCGCGGCGCTGGCTGGGGCGCTCGCGTTCGCCCTATGTCGATGAAATTGGCGAAATTGCCACGGCGCTCGATTTCTCCGGGGTTTGGCTCCTCAATGCCTCCTATCAGTGGGCCTGCACGTCGCTTGCCGTCGAGCACGACGGTGCGCCGTGGATTCTCCGTACGCTCGACTGGCCGTTTCTCGGACTGGGCCGCTATGCCGAAGTGGCGCATATGCGCGGCGACTGCGGCGATTTTCATAGCGTCACCTGGCCGGGCTATGTCGGGGCACTGACCGCCATGGCGCCGTTCCGTTTCGCCGCGTGCGTCAACCAGGCGCCGATGCGCCGGCGTACTGCGCATCGTTGGCTGCGGCCCTATGATTTTGCCGCCAATGCACACGCGATCTGGCGATCGGCGGACGTGATGCCGCCGGACCAGCTGCTGCGGCGGACGTTCGAGCTTTGCCGGGATTTCGCCGCGGCGCGTCATATGCTGGAGACGACGCCGGTGGCGCGGCCGGTCATTTACGTGCTGGCTGGCTGCGCGGCGAACGAACGCTGCGTGATCGAGCGTACCGAGACCGATTTCGTCACGCGCGGGGAAGAGACCAGCGCCGCCAACGACTGGGTGCCGTCGCGCAAAGGCTGGGAAGGCCGCATCGGCACGCGCCGCTTCCTCACCAGTTCCTTCGCCGATGCGGCGAGCTACAGCCGCGCCCGCCGCGACGCGCTCAAGGGATGGGATGGCGCGGCATCGGCGCCGAGTTTCGGCTGGGTGCGCGAGCCGGTTCTCAATCCTTATACGCGGCTTGCCGTCGCCATGTGTCCGGCCGCGGGTATCTTGCGCGTTCTCGGCTATGACCGGACCGCGGCCTTGCTTCCGGAACCGGTGACGCAGATCTGCGAAATCGGACCGCCGTCGGCGCCAATGGCTGCGTGACGCTGGTGCAAAAGCACTGCGATTACCTGTGAAAAACTTTATATATCAATGGCTTAATAGAAAAACGCCGAACTGTGTTTGTCATCACATTTCGCAGTGCAAACCCCGCCTAGAGTGGTCATACGTTGAAAATGCCGGATATGGAGATAGCGATGACAACGACCACAATGACCGGTTTCCGGGCGCAAAGTCTCTTCAGTTGGGAGCAAATTATGCGCCGCCTCGGCGAGTGGCAGCGCCGGTCGCGCTCGCGCCAAGAGCTGGAAGGTCTAAGCGACGCAACATTGCGCGACATTGGCCTTACGCGTTGCGATGCGCACCGCGAAGCCCATAAGCCGTTTTGGATGGCGTAACCGGCGAGCTAATTGGCTTAAACTCCATCCGGCATGTGAAGGGCCGCCCCGTGTTGGGGGCGGCCTTTTGCTTGCGCTAAATTATCGGCGCGGCGCGTTTGCAGGTGGCGCGCCGATTTCTGTAACATGAGGCCGTTGCGGCGAGTAAGGTGCTTGCCATGTCCAAGATCACTGCAGCGCACGGTGCCGGCCGCGGGCTCGCGCATTGGCCGCCGGCGGCATGAGCATCGCCAAAGTCAACATCGCCAAAGGCGCAGCGAGTCGGGCGCCGTCGTTTTTGGCGCCATTTCGTCATCGCGCCTTTGCCGTCATTTGGACGGCAACGCTCGTCTCCAATGTCGGCTGGTGGATGTACAGCACGGCGTCGGGCTGGCTGATGACAAGCCTCAATCCCGATCCCTTGATCGTCGCTTTGGTGCAGGCCGCAAGCTCGCTGCCGATTTTCCTGTTCGCCATTCCGGCCGGCGCGCTCGCCGATATTTTCGACAAGCGAAAATTTTTACTCGTTGTTGAATCGCTGACAACGGCGGTCTCGGCGGTCTATGCCGTCATTGTTGGTTTCGGCCTGGCGACGCCGGGCAATTTGCTGCTGTTCACCTTCCTGATCGGCGCCGCTGGAGCCATGACCGTGCCGGCTTGGCAGGCGGTCGTGCCGCAGCTCGTTCCCAACGACGATCTGCCGCCGGCGATTGCCGCCAACAGCGCCGGCGTGAACGGCTCGCGTGCCCTTGGGCCGGCGCTTGGCGGGTTGACCATATCCGCTTACGGCGTGGTCGCGCCGTTCTGGGCCAGTGCGCTCGCCAATCTGGCGATCGTCGGGTCGCTGCTGTGGTGGCGGCCGCGGCAAGGCGCGCGGACGCGATTGCCGGCCGAGCGCTTCGGCCAAGCCATTTTGGCCGGCCTGCGCTATGCCCGGCATAACCAGCATTTGCGCGCGACGATGGTGCGGGCCGCCGGCTTCTTCTTGTTCACCAGCGCCTATTGGGCATTGCTGCCGCTGGTCAGCCGCGAACAAATCGCGAAGGGGCCGGAGTTTTACGGCTTACTGCTCGGCGTCATCGGCGCCGGCGCCGTTGGCGGCGCGTTTTTCCTGCCGTGGCTGAAAGGCAAACTCGGACCGGATCGGCTGATGGCGCTTGGCGCACTCGGCCAGGCCGCGGCAATGGTGCTTTACGGTCTCGCCCGCGACCCGGTCACCGCGCTTCTCGCCAGCTTCATCGCCGGCGCGTCATGGATCGCGGCACTGGCGACACTCGGCGTTTCGGCGCAGGTCGCGTTGCCGGACTGGGTGCGCGCGCGGGGACTTGCCCTCTACACGACGGTCTTCTTCGGCTGCCTGACGCTCGGCAGCGCGGCTTGGGGCGTGATCGCCGTCCGCGTCGGGCTGGCGGACGCGCATTATCTCGCCGCCGCCGGCACGGTTGCGGCAACGCTACTGACCTGGGGCTGGAAACTGCAGACCGGCGCCGGCGTCGATCTGACGCCGTCGATGCATTGGCCGGCGCCAATCACCGCGCAGACGATCGAACAGGATCGTGGGCCGGTTCTGGTCACCGTCGAATATCGCATCCGGCCGGCGGACCGCGAGGCCTTCCTCGAAGCGCTGGCCAAGCTCGAGCACGAACGGCGCCGCGACGGCGCCTATGCCTGGGGCGTCTTCGAGGACGCCGCCAAGGCGGGACGCATTCTCGAAACGTTTCTTGTGGAATCGTGGATGGAGCACCTGCGCCAGCATGAGCGCGTCACGAATGCAGACCGATTGGTCCAAAATGCCGTGCATCGGTTCACCTTAAGCGGCGCACCGAAGGTGACGCATTTTATTGCGGCGGAGCTGTAGCGGCACCGATTCCGATCAGTCGTCGGCGTGATTGGTTGCTTGGATCGAACTCTTCAGTCGCTTGCCGGCGGGCCGCGCACGCGCACGGAGGGCATTTTCCAGACTGCGCAACTGCTGCTTGGCCACCCTCGTCGCCTGAGTCTCGATCGAGCGGTATTTCTTGATCAGCTCGCGGCCGAATGGCGTGAGCGCGGCGCCGCCGCCACGGGTGCCGCCGGGCTTGGTGGTCACCACGGGTTCACGAAAGCAACGGTTCAGATCGTCGACCAGGAGCCAGGCTCGGCGATAGGACATGCGCAACGAACGCCCGGCTTGCGAGATGGAGCCTGTCTTTTGGATGCACTCCAAGAGCCGGATCTTGCCGGGCCCGATGGCGCCGGCCGAGCCGAAATCGATCCGCAGCGTCAGTCGCACGTCGCTCATCGGTGCGTCACTCAGCGATCATTCCGCCGGACGATAGCGCTTTCGGCGCGTCGAATTCGACTTCTGTACCCGCGCCGGGCGCTGTGGCAGTCTGCACCGCTGTCAGCGACGCGCCGCGTTGGCACCATGTTGAAGGGGCTAGGGAGGAATTCATGAGCGAAATAAAACGCAAACACCACGCAACTGTCGCGGCGTTCTTTGCCGCGGCGCTGTCGGCGATAATCGGGCTGGCATCGCCCGCGGCGGCGCAGACAGCCAGTAGTCCCATTGTCATGAAGCTGAGCACCGCGACGCTTAATGACACGCAGCATGAATGGCTCAAGCGATTTGCCGCGGCGGTGGAAAAGGACTCCGGCGGCCGCATCAAGGGCGAGGTCTATCCGGCGAGCCAGCTCGGCTCTATTCCTAGGCAGATCGAAGGCACGCAATTCGGATCGATCCAGGGCTGGGTTGGACCGCCGGAATTTCTGGTCGGCGTCGACGAGCGCTATGAAGTGTTGAGCGCGCCGGGGCTGTTTGCCAACCGCGAGCAGTATCTGCGCGTCATCAACGATCCCACTGTGCGCGATCTGGTTTTGGGACTGGGCGCGAACAAAGGCCTGATCGGCGGCGGCATTTTCCCCATCGGACCGTCCTCGATCATCACCAAAAAACCGATTCACAGTCTTGCCGATTATGCAGGGCTGAAGATCCGCGTGTTGGCGTCGCAGTTCCAGCTGGAGCTGATCAAGCGCATGGGCGGCTCACCAGTAGCGATGACCTTGGCTGATGTCTTGCCGGCGCTGCAACAAGGCGCCATCGATGGCTCACTCACCACGATCACGCAATACACGACCCTGCACTATATCGATGCGGCGAAATATGTCGTGGAAACCGGGCAGCCTTACGTCAGCTCCATTGCGGTCTTGAGCAAAAAATGGGTCGACGGATTGCCGCCCGACTTGCAGAAAATCGTCCGCGATGACGCACTGAAAGTGTCGGCCGACATCGTTCCGTTCATCAATCAGTTCTTCGACGCGCAGCGCAAGGTATGGACGGACTCCGGCGGCAGCCTGACCACGCTGCCAGCCGCGGATCAAGCTGCCTTCATGTCAAAGATTTCCAGCATCGGCCTCGACGCGTCGGCGTCGAAGCCGGCGTTGAACGCCGCCGTGAAGGTTGTGATGGCCTCGGCGGCGAAGAACAAATAATGTGATCAACGACCTGCCGCGGCGGCCCGCAAAATGTTGCGCAGCCGCTGCGGCGTGACCGGCAGCTCGGTCACCGCGCCGGGCCGGCCGAGCGCGTCGTCGATAGCCGCGGCGATGGCGGCGCCGACGGCATTGGCGCCGCCTTCGCCCGCGCCCTTGACGCCGAGGGGATTGAGCGGGCTCGGTGCGTCCTCGGTGATCATGACCTCGACCGGCGGAATTTCGCGCGCCGTCGGCATGGCGTAATCGGCAAAGCTGACACAAAGCGGCTCGCCGCGCGGATCATAAAGAAACTCCTCGAACAGTGCGCCGCCGATGCCCTGGGCGACGCCGCCGGCGATCTGGCCGTCGATCAGCATCGGGTTGACCGCCTTGCCGATGTCGTAGGCGACGAAAAAGCGCTCGACCGCGGCCGCGCCGGTGTCGCGTTCGATGCGCACGACGGCTATGTGGATGCCATAGGGGTAGTTCATGTGCTGCTGCTCGAACAAGCCTTCGGCGCAAAGCCCCGGCGTTGCCCCGTCGACGAGCTTCGAGCCGGGATTGAGCGCACGCGCGATGTCGCCGAGCGAGATTGACGGTCCCTGGATAGCGTTCTTCCGCACCACCATGCCGTCAATCACATCGAGTGTTGCAGCCGGAGTTTGCAACAGGCTGGCCGCGACCGCGAGCGCCTTAGCGCGCAGCTTAGACGACGCGACGCGGGCGGCTTCGCCGGTCATCACCGTGACCCGCGAAGCGAATGTGCCCATGCCGTAGGCGATACGGTCGGTCTGGCCGTGCACCACCCGCACGCGCCGATAATCGACGCCGAGCGCATCCGCGCAGATCTGCGCGATGACGGTCTCCATGCCCTGGCCGACCGAGGTCGCGCCGGTCACGACTTCGACGCTCCCGCTGATGTCGATCGAGGCGCGCACGGTGTCGTACGGTCCAAGCCCGCTTTTCTCGACGAACATTGCGAGCCCCACGCCCACCGCTTCGCCGGCGTCGCGCCGGCGCTTGAGAGAGGCCTGCAGTTTTTGCCAGCCGGCGGCGACCAGCGCCTTGTCGAGAAGCCCGGCGTAATCGCCGGAGTCGTAGGTCATTTCCGTGCCCAGGGTATCGAGCGGCCGGGCATAAGGCATCTCGCTCGCGCTGATGAGATTGCGGCGGCGGATCTCGACCGGATCGATGCCCAGCCGCGCGGCGACCGCATCCAACAATCGCTCGCGCACGAACGTGCTCTCGTAGCGTCCCGGCGCGCGATAGGTGCCGCACGGCGTCTTGTTGGTGAGCCGAATACGTCCGGCCATGCGATAGGCGCCGACGCGATAGGGGCCGAGCATCATGGTCGCTGCGAGATCAGGAACAGTCGCGGCGTGGGTGCGCACGTAAGCACCTTGATCATGAAAGAATTCGCCGTCGATGGCGAGCAGCCGGCCGGCTTGGTCGACGGCGGCGCGGACGCGGTAATGCTGCTGACGCGAGTGATTGGCGGCGATCAGATGCTCGCGGCGATCCTCGATCCATTTCACCGGTCGATTGAGCCGCAAGGCGCCGAGACAGGCGAGTACGTCTTCGGGATAAAGCTCGCCGCGCACGCCGAAGCCGCCGCCGGTGTGGCCTTCATGCAAATGCACGGAGGAGGGCGGCAGCTTCAGCATGCGCGCCAGGCTGTCTCTGTTCCAGTGTGGCACTTTCGCCGCGCCGAAAAGTTCAAGCACCTTGCGCGCCGCGTCGTAGCGGGCGATGGCGCCGCGCGTCTCCAGGGGCACGCCGCTGTGGCGGCCGATCTTGAGCTCAAGTGCGACCACTTCATGCGCCACGGCAAAGGCGGCAGCGACGTCGCCGTAGCCCTTTAATACGATCGCGGCTTCGGTTGAGTGCCCGGCGGCGAATTCGCCCGGTGACGCATCGGCGGCGAGCAGTTCAGGCAATGCTTCGATCTCGACCACGACCGCTTCGGCGGCGTCCTCGGCCGTGTATGGATCGGCTGCGAAAACGACGGCGATCGGTTCGCCGACATAGCGCACGCGGTCGCGAGCGAGGATCGGCTGGCGATAGGGCTCAAGCCCCTCGATCCGGGTCAGGCGAAAATCGATCGGCGGAATTGCGGCGACCTCCGCCGCCGTCCAAATCGCGACGACGCCAGGCATCGTGCCTGGCATATCCACATTGATTGCGACGATGCGTCCATGCGCATGAGCGGAGCGGACAATGCGCATATGCAATTGATGCGCAAACGAGACGTCGGCGGCGAACTGTCCTCGTCCGATGACGAGCGGCCAATCCTCAAGGCGCGGCAGCGAGCGACCGACATAAGGCGAGCGATTTTGCGCCATAGCACCTAAGCCGAGCCGCGCGGCCGCGTCATTGCGCATTGTACTCTCTGGCGACGGCATCGAGGTGCTGCGTTGCGTTGATGCTCCTTATGCACACACTGCCGCCGCCGACATCGATCTCGTTGATGCAACACGGTTCCTGCGCGATGCGCCAATAGGCTGCCAACGGCAGATCGAGAAAGCCGAGCAGCAGCACGCGATTCACGTTGTCATGGCCGACCAGCACGATTGTCTCTTCGGCATGGCGCGCCAGCACCATGCGTACCACGTCGGCAAGGCGTGCCGCGACGTCTTGCAGCGATTCGCCGTTGGGGAAACGGACGAGATGCGGGGTCGCGAACCAGGCGGCGAACAGCGCGGGATCGAGCGCTTTGGCCTCGGCGAATGTCTTGAACTGCCACGCGCCGTAATCGATGTCATTGAGAGGGCCGCAGGTTTTGGCGGCAATACCGCAGGCTCTCGCAATGGCGGTGGCGGTTTCGACGCAGCGGCCCATTGGGCTCGTATAGATTTGACTGGGCTGCCAGGCGCCAGCGATGCGTTGCGCCAGCGCGGCGGCCTGGGCGCGGCCGCGCGCTGTCAATTCGAGCGGTTGGCGGCCGCGGAACCGCTCAGGCTTGATGCCCTCGACGTGGCCGTGCCTGGTCAGCAGAATTTTGGTCATGCAGGACGGCTATCTCCACCCGAGCCGCTCCGAAATCTCGCATCCATTATCATGGCGGCCTCCGCAGGCTGTGCAGTCTGTCCGGAGTCTGCCGCGGGGAGCGCCGCGCCGCAATGCCGCGGCTCGATCGGTTAGAGACGGCGCAGCGGCAGCGACCAGGCCAGCACAGCGCCGCATCCGGTGAAAGTCGCGATGGTGAGGAAGGCGGCGTGGAAGGCGTCGCCGATCTCGGCATGCACCATCGCTTGCCGCGCCGGATCGAGCGCCGCGATCGCCTCCGGCCCTTGCTCGATGATGGTGCCGAACAAAGTCGCCGTCGTGCGGTTGGTTGCGGTGAGAATCGAAAACAGGATTGCGGCGACCGCGGCGGTGCCGAAAGCGGCGCCGACCGAGCGCGAGAACTGCACCATAGCCGCGCCGGTGCCGAGCAGGCGCGGCCCCGAAACGGCTTGCACTGTCACCTGAACCACGCCCATCACGGTGCCCATGAACAGCGCGATGATGCAGAAGGCCCAAGCCATTTCGGCGGTCGAAAGATGCGGTATCCAAAAAGCAATAAAGAGCAAGCCCACGGTCGCGCCGATCAACCCACAGGTGGGAAACACCGCGGTGTAGCCCGTCCTGGTCACCATCTGTCCGGTGAGCATCGAGCCAATACCGATCCCGGCGGTCAGCGGCAGGAGGATCAATCCGGTCTCGCCCGGAGAATCGCCGCGCACCGCCCGCAGATAAATCGGCAGGAACGTGATCAGTGAAACGAGCGCCGCGCCGTGAAGCGCGGCCATCGCGTCGGCGCGCCAGATCGAGGGCTGGCGGAACAGTTTCGGCGGAATGAGCGGTGCCGGGGTCAGCCGTTCCTGCCATGTCAGAAGACCAAGCGAGATCAGGCCGACGGCGAGCATGGCGAGCGCCATCGGCATCGCACTTAGCTGCATGCGCTGCACTTGCTCGAGCGCCAGAATCACCGGGCCGACAAAAAAGATGAACAGCACCAGGCCGGGAGAGTCGAAGGTGGTGCGGCGGCGATCACCCTGGCGCGGCGGAATGCGAAACACGAAAAGCATCGCGAGCAATCCCAACGGTATGTTGATCCAGAAGATCGACTGCCAGCCGAATGCCTGAGTCAGATACCCGCCGGCGACCGGGCCGAAGGTGTTGGAACTGACCGCGATGCCGGCCAGATAACCCTGGTAGCGGCCGCGTTCGCGCGGCGGGATCAACTCACCGATCAGGGCTTGCGACAGCGTCATCAGACCGCCGCCGCCAAATCCCTGCAGCACCCGGAATGCGGTGAGGAGCTCGATATTGGGAGCGAGCGCGCACAGCACGGAGCCCACCATGAACAGTGCCAGCGCCAGCACCATCATCAAGCGGCGCCCGAAGGTGTCGCCGAGCCGGCCGTAAACCGGCGCCGCGATGGTATTGGCGATCAGGTACGAGACCACGACCCAAGAGGCGCGCTCGATTTCACCGAGACTGGAGGCGATGGCCGGCAGCGCAGTGGCGACAATGGTCTGGTCCGCGACCGCCAGAAACATCGGCAGCATGATCGGCGGAAAGACGGTGAGAAACTGTGCGGCGGTCGACGGCTCCGCGACCTCCGCTCGGGCGGCATCCGGCTGCGCATCGGACGCGGTCGGCGCGCGCGCGGGGGGCGGCTCGACGGTTGATCGATCGGAGGCCGCCGGTTGGTCGTGCGATTCATTCATTGCGTTTTGGACGAACGCCCTTGTGGCAATGCGCAACATGACGGCTGACCGGGATGGCGGTCGGCCAATGGACGACTCAGGGACCGGCAATTTTCCACTGTTCCGGCTGCGAGTCACGACGAAATCCGGGCGGATGGGCACCCGTCCGGATCTACGTTATTGTCGTGAAACGCCGGCACAAGGTCTGCGTTCCGGCAAACGCCGGCCTGACCTTCGTGGTGCTACGGGCCGGGGGAGCCTGAAGGCGAAGAAATCGCTGCCGGCATGCCTAAACGCAATAAAGCGTCGCCGCTTCGTCATCCAAAAGCACCGGCCGCCTTCGAGGCGGCCGGCTTGATTTTTGATATGCACTCTCAGCCGACGTAGCTGACGCGTTCCTGCTCGCGCGCCTCGTCCTCGGTCTTCGGCCGTGCCGGCAATTGCAGAACTGTTGCTTCCTGGCCTTCGCACAGCAGGGTCAGCAGCACGATGCGCCCGTCAGGAAACTCGAGCGCGTCGTGATGGGCGGCCATCTTGTCCTTGTTGACTTGCCGGAAGATGGCCGTTTGGTAGTTGATCGTCTTCGTTTTCCAGCCGAGCAGACCGGCCGGCAGACAGGCGACCTCGCCGGCAAAGGCCAGCTCCGTGCCGGGCAGAATGCAGACCGCCATTCCGGGGTCATCGGAAGCAGAGAACCCGCGGGTCCCGGTTCCGAAGTCACGCGTCACGAGCTTATCACCGACCTCGGCCGGTCTTGATCGCACGCTTTGAAGGCTAAAGTCACACATTGGCGACTCCTTTTCTTCCCAGATCTTGCTAGTCAGCCCCACAACCCCCTCGACAACGAGTCTAAGCAAGTTTGGTGCCGCACTGAGGCGGCCTCAGGACATTTCAGCGCACACACGTAATCGTGTAACGGCAAGCTCGGATATCAGGACCTTTCGGCGTATCCGGCCGCCGCTGTCAGCCACGCAAATTTAGTGCTGCCGAGCGCTGCGGATACTTCTGATCAAGCCAATGCGCTTCACACGGTCACATTTTTTGGCAACGTGCCTCTGACAAAGGCGGTTGGCGGCACGACGACGGATCCATGGCCTGCAATCGCTGCGGCTCTATTCGACGGTGATGCCCCCGACCATGCCATTCCAGTCGTGGTCGGCGCAGCGCAGATCGTAGGTGCCCGGTTTTCCCGGGGTCAAGAAAACGTCTTTGACGTCGCCGGGTTGCATCACCACCTCGGTGCGCTCACGGTTGAGCACATCCGGATTGTCGATTTTGGCGGTGGCGAAGAACACCGGCGCCGTGAACTCATGCGTCTCCTTGCCATGGTTTTCCAGATGCAGGCGATAGTGCACGCCATGCTGCAGTGTCAGATGATCGGGCTCGAATTTGTAGTCGATCATCGTCACGTTCACCGTCACCGGTTCGGGCGCGGCGGCGCCGAGACAGAGTGCGAATATGGTCAAAAGACATAGCCGCGCGACAGCGCCAACCATGACTGCCTTCCCGGGCAAGGCCATCGACGTTCCCTCGTTATTCACCCGCGCCCGATGTGCAATACTCCAGCGCGGCTCGCACCGGTGAACTAACACGGTTGCGGCAGCAAAATTCCCGCCGGCCGGACCTGAATGCCTTGGCTCAGTGTCCGGCCACCATCTGCCCTTGATTTTGCACGCGCCGGACCATGATCAGGACCAGCGGTATCATGACCGCCGCGGCAATGGCGCAAACGTAGAATACGTCAATATAGGCTAAAATCGTCGCTTGCGTTTGAATGATCTGGCCGATCTGTCCCAGCGCTTCGCCGCGCGCCGCGCTGGGTGTGGCGCCGTGGTGGCGGAAATAGTTCGTCAGCGCTTTCAAGGCCGATTGGAAGATCGGCGAGGCCGGCGTGGTGTTTTCGGCAAGACGCGACTGGTGGAACTGCGTACGCTGGGTCAGCACGACATTGGCCAGCGAGATTCCGATGCTGCCGCCTAGATTGCGGGCGACGTTCATCAGCGCCGAGGCCTGATTGGTCTTGTTCGCCGGCAGCCCGTCATAGGCGACGGTATTGATGGGAATGAACAGGAACGGCAGCCCGATCGTCTGGTAGATGCGCACCCAGGCGAAATAATCGAAACTGGCGTCGGGGGTGAGCGAGGTCGAATACCACATCGACAGCGCAATGCCGCTTAGCCCCAGCACCATCAGATATTTGGGCTGAAATCGACCGGTGACCTGCCCCGCAATCGGCATGACGATCAGCATGGCGAGGCCGCCCGGCATCATGGCCAATCCCGACAGCATCGCGGTGTATGGGAATGACGTCTGCAGCAGCTGCGGCATGATCTGGTTCGAACCGAACAGGATCGCGCCGATCATCAGCATGGTGAAAAACGCCATCCCGAACTGGCGATGAAACAACAGCCGAATTTCGATGATGGGATCGTCCTGGCTGAGCTCCCACGGAATGAAGGCGAGAAACGAGATGGCGGCCAGTATCGAGAACGTGACGATGGTGCCGGAGCGGAACCAATCGTCGATCTGACCGCGATCGAGCACGACTTCGAGGCAGGCCAGCGTCGCCGCGATCAGCGCAAAGCCTATCCAATCGACCTTCAGTCCACCGGCCAGGCGTTCTTCCCGTTCGCGTTCAAGCACTTCGGGTTCGTCGACGAACCAATGCACCAGAGCCAGCGAAGCAAGCCCGATCGGCACATTGATGAAGAAGATCCAATGCCAGGAGAAATTGTCGGTGATCCAGCCGCCGATCGTCGGGCCGACCGTCGGCGCGACGATCACGGCGACGCCGTAGAGCGCGAAGGCCTGACCGCGCCGTTGCGGCGGAAAGGTATCGGCGAGGATGGCCTGCTCGCTGGTCGGCATGCCGCCGCCGCCAAGACCCTGCAGAATACGAAAAAAGATCAGCGCCGGCAGGTTCGGCGCCAATCCGCAGAACAACGAGCTGACGGTAAACAGCGCCACGCAGATCATGTAGAAGCGCTTGCGGCCGACGACATTCGACAGCCAGCCGCTGGCCGGCAGCACCACCGCATTGGCGATCAGATAGGTCGTGACCACCCAAGTGCTCTCATCGACGCTGGCGGCGAGACTGCCGGCGATGTAGCGGAGCGACACGTTGGCGATCGCGGTGTCGAGCACCACCATGAAGGTGGCGATCGAGACGATGACCGCGACGAGCCAAGGGTTGCGATCGCCGGCCGCGGAGCGGCTCGAATCCCAGCCTCCCGGCCGTGACTGATCGCTCATCGCACCTTGACCGTCGGGACGACCGACATGCCGGGACCGAGCAGTACGTCGGGCGGCTTGTTGAAGACGATCTTCACCGGTACGCGCTGCACGATCTTAACGTAGTTGCCGGTCGCGTTCTGCGCCGGCAACAGGCTGAACGCGGTGCCGCTGCCGGCCTGTACGCTGTCGACGTGTCCCTCGAAGGTCCGGTCCGGATAGGCGTCGATCGCGATACTGACGGGTTGCCCCGGCCGCATCAGATCGAGCTGGGTCTCCTTGAAATTGGCGGTGATCCAGACGTCGCGCGGCACGAACATCATCAGCGTCTGACCGACCGCGGCGTAAGCGCCCTTCGCGGCGGTGAGTTGGGTCACGCGTCCGGTTTCCGGCGCGGTAATGATGGTGCGCGACAAATTGGTCTCGGCCTGCGTCAGCTGCGCTCTGGCGGATTCCAGCTGCGCCTTGAGCACGGCATCCTGCTTCGCGGTGGCAACGGCATTGGCCTGCGCCGCCGCCAATGAGGCCTTGGATTGCAGCAGGTTCGAGGCATATTGCTGCGCCTGTTCGACGGGGGCGGCGTCCTGCTTCGCCAGCCGCTCATAGCGATCGGCTTCCTGCTGCGCGAAGGCCAGCGTCGCTTGCGCCTGTGCAACCTGCTTGTCGGCCTGATCGATTTTGGCCTGCTGCGCGGCAATTTGCGCAATGAGGTTGTCGACGTTCGCCTTCGCCTGGTCGCGCTGCGCGATATAGTCGCGGTCGTCCAGCCGGACCAGTTCCGCGCCGGTTTCGACCATCTGGTTGTCGGTGACCGGCACGTCGACGATGGCGGCCGCGACCTGCGGGCTGATCTGCACGGTGCGGGTGTCGATAAACGCGTCGTCGGTCGATTCATAGTTCCTGGCATGCAGCCACCACAGCACGATGGCGAGGACGACGATGGCTGAACCGAGAACGATGGCGATGGCCAAGCCCCGCCGCTGGCGAAGCCTGGCAAGCAGCGAAGGCTTCTTCTTCGCCCCGCCGGAAACGGATTTCGTTTCCCGGCTGGGCGGCGAATCGGCGCGGCGTTCGTTATCGACCCGTTGATCCATGACCGAGGCTTAAACGTTTGCCATGCCAAATGGGTTGCCGGCAGCGCTTTTTCAAACGCCCGTATGCGCTTTGGCTTTTACCCGGTAATGGCGATGCTAGCCAGTCAGGATGGATTGCCGTGGATTGCCGCGGCGATTTTATGCACGAACTCGTCGAGTTCGGCCGGATCGAGATCGCTGATGGCCCAGTAATCGAGGCCTCCGGCCGACCAGTGGCGCACATTGTAGCCCTGGACGGTCCGGTCGGTCACATTGCCGTGCGCGCTGCCCAATCGTTGGGCGACGAACAGATTGATGACATGCTTGCGGCGTTTGTAGACGACCGAGGCGACCGGCTCGCCGTCGATATAATCGAGCCGGCCGCCGAGCAGCGTAAAGCCCTCGGCGGTGAGGTCGATGACCGGCGGTGCGACATCGACCTTGCCGTCGAACCACGGTTTGACCGTATGCTGGTCGCTGGTTTCGACGTCCATCAGGTGGCCGGGCTGCAGCGAGCGGATGTGCGCGGAAACCACCTCGTCGGCGACGGTCTGCTCGCGATCGCCGGTGAAGACGGTGAACACAAGCGTGGCTGCAACCGCGGCGGACAGCGCCGTGCCGACGGCAAAACCGCCGAAGAAGGACCGCCGTGACGGCTGCAAGAATTGCTTCGGCCGGATGATTTCCGCCAATTCTTGCACGGGAAGCACAGGCAGCATCGCCTCGATGCGGTTGCGCAAATGCGCCGGCGCTTTCTCTTTCAGACCGGCTTTGGCCATCGCTTCATGCATGGCGCGGAACGCCTTGAGCTTCTCGGCGCAGCCAGCGCAACTTGCCACGTGGGTCTCGACGTCGCGCGCATGCCCGGCGTCAAGCTCGCCGTCGATCAGCGCATGCAACAGGACTTCGCACTCGGCGCAGTTCATGAGGCCGCTCCAGGGATCGCGCCTTCGGCGCCATTCCAAGCCGAACGCAGCAGCGCGCGCGCCCGCGCCAGCCGCGACATTACCGTTCCTATCGGCACGCCGGCGACCTCGGCGATTTCCTGATACGACAAGTCGTTGACCTCGCGCAGCACGATGGCCTCGCGGAACGGCTGCGGCAGCGCGGCGACCAGACGCCGGATGGTGTCGTCGTCCTGGCGGCGCAGCAGCGCGGCTTCCGGCGATGCCAGCGGCTCCTGCCACAGCGCTGGCTCTTGCGATGCCGGCTCGTCGTCGGCGTCATCGGCCGGCACGTCTTGCTTGCCGCGCCGCGCGAACTCGGCGTTGCAAACGTTCCTCAATATTGCCAAGAGCCACGGTTTCATCGTCGGACCGCGATAGCTGTCAAAATGGCGTAATGCGCGCAGATAGCATTCCTGCACCGCATCCTCGGCGTCCGCGGCGTTGCGCATCAGATAACGCGCCAAGGCGAAGACGTCGTCGAGATAAGGCAGCGCGGCGTCGCGAAAACGCCGCGCCTTTTCTTGTTCGGCATTCGCGTCGGCAATCATCGTGTCGCGCACTACCTTCGGCGCTTGGCTCTGCAACCGGTCGAGCATCGCCGCGCCGCATCGCTAGCCGTTATTGGGTTCTACCACGATCGCGCCGGTCATGTGCGGATGAACGTAGCAGAAGTACTTGTAGGTACCGGGCGTGGTAAAGGTGAACGAAAAGCTGTCGTCGGTATCCAGCGCCTTCGATTTGGCGAAGGCGTTGTTGTCCGAGGCGATGCCATGCGGGATGTCGTCTTTGTTCGTCCAGGTGACGGTAGTGCCGGCCTTCACCGTCAGCGTCTGCGGCGTGAAGGTGAAATTGTCGATCGATATGGCGCCGGCGGCCGGCTGCGGCGCATTTTGCGCCCAGCCTGGCAACACGACCGCGGCCAATATGGTCGCGGTCGCGGCGCCGAGCCCAGCCGCGACCAGCGCGCTGCGCAGGGTGTTTGAAAGCGATTTTGCGACGGACATTGCGCGCTCCCGTTAGCCTTGCAGAGTGCTGTCGACGATGGCGAGTCGCTGCTCGTTCTGCTTGAACGTGACGTCGGCGATGCCGAGCACGGTGCGCAGCTTGTCGACCGGGAAGTCCTTGATCGGGCCGGGGGAGGGCGCGGTACCCGGCGCCGGTTGCGGAAACGCGGTCGAGCGAGCGGTGTGGAACGTGACGTTGCCTTCCACTTTCTGCATGATCTGATGGATATGGCCGTTGAGCACGGTCACCGAGCCGAAGCGCTTCAGATAAGACAGCGCCTGCGCCGAATCGTCGGTGCCCCAACCCCATTGCGGGTAAATGGTCCACAGCGGAATGTGAGCGAAGACAACGATCGGGGTCGACGCCGAACGGCCTTTCAGATCGTCTTCCAGCCATTCGAGCTGCTCGGCGCCGAGATCGCCCATGCCGCCGCCCTTAAGATCGAAAACGTTGACGAGGCCGATGAAGTGCACGCCATTGGCATCGAATGAGTACCACCCGGCGCCCTTGGTGCCGCTGCCGTAGCGGCTGATGTAAAATTTCCGGTCCGGATCGAGGAAATCGTGCTCGCCAGGGACGTAATGCACGTCGAGCCGCGCCTGCGATATGACCTTGTCGGCATCGTCGAATTGCGCTTCCAGCGACAGGTGACTGATGTCGCCGGTATGGATCATGAAGGCCGGCTTCTGTGGCAGCGTCAGCGCATTGACCTGGGTGATGGCCTCTTGGAGCGTGCCGAGCGCGTTCGAATTAGGCGGTAGGTGGAAACCGATATGGCTGTCGCTGATTTGCAGGAAGGTGAGGCCCTTCGCTTCGGCCGCGGCCGCTTCGCCCACGATCCCCAGCGAGTGGGGCACGCCGCCGGATACCGTCCATAACACTCCGGTGCCGGCCCAGGTCATACATTCCAGCACTTTGCGCCGGCTGGGGCCGTCGTCGCGATCGGATTCGCTCATTATCGCTCTCCTCTGAATGGCCGATGGCCACGGAACCACGATGGCCGTGGCGGGTTTTGCGGCTTCCGAGGAGGTGATTGGGGAGGTCCGCGATTTATTCCCGGGAGGGCTGCGAAAATTCGTGGGCCGTCGGACGGGGCCGCTGCTATACCCACCTGGCCAACGCCTGCGCCGGGCGCGCCTGCAACGCGGACTTCATGCTGCAATCGACAGTTTCATCGGTCGAGACGCGGGCCTCATGGCTCGTCGCCAGCATGATCCTGGTGGTCATGGCGATTGCCTTCGGCGCGCCGTGGATCACCGTCGTGGCGCTCAAGGACATCGCCGCCGAGGTCGACGGCGCGCGCTCGGTCCCGGCCTTTGCCACCGCACTGATGTGGATCGGCTCCGGCGTCGGCGGCATTCTCATGGGCCGGATCGCCGAGCGGATCGGCGTGCGCTGGACGGTGATGTTCGGCGCGGCGATGATCGCGGTCGGGCTGGCGCTGTCGACTTTGGGGCCGTCCTGGCCGCTTTATATCGGCCACGGTCTGTTCATTGGCCTGATCGGCATCGGCGGCATCAACGCGCCGTCCTATGTCTATGTCAGCCGCTGGTTCGACCGCCGCCGCGGTTCGGCGCTGGCCTTGATTTCGAGCGGCGCCTATCTCGCCGGCGCGATCTGGCCGCCGATTTTCGCCCGCACCATCGCCTATGCCGGCTGGCGACATACGATGTTGTATTACGCCGCCTTCGAGCTTCTCATTATCGCACCCGCCGCAGCGATATTCCTGGAGCAGCCGCCGGCTGTGCCGCACCACACGTCGCACGCAGCCGCGGCGCACAAACAAAAATCGGTCATGGGCTGGCCGCCGAATTTGGTTTTCGGGCTGCAGATGTGCGCGATCTTCACGTGCTGCATTCCGATGTCGATGCCGCAGGGCCATCTCGTGGCGTTTTGCACCGATCATGGCATCAGCGCCGCGCATGGCGCGGCCATGGTGTCGGTTTTGCTCGGCGCGGCATTTTTCAGCCGGCAGGTCTGGGGCGTGATTTCCGATCGGATCGGCGGCCTCTATACGATGCTCGCCGGCTCGGCCTGTCAGGCGCTTGGCATGCTGGCGTTTCTGTTGACGCAGAACGAAGTCGGCTTGTTCACGGTCGCGGCGCTGTTCGGGATGGGCTTTTCCGGCCTGGTCCCCGCCAACATTCTGGCGTCGCGCGAAATGTTTCCGGTCAACGACGCCTACTGGCGAATGCCGACGCTGCTGTTGTGCAGCGGTTTCGGCATGGCGGCGGGCGGCTGGGTCGCCGGTGTGATCTACGATTATTTTGGCTTTTACGCGCCGGCATTCGCCACAGGTCTCGGCGTCAATATTCTCAATTTCATGATCATCAGCGCGCTGGCATTGCGGCAGAGCCAGACCGCGCCGGCCTAGTGGTCGGCCGCGGCTGCGGATTCAAATTGACGCGCTTGACCGGCACGGCGGCCTTCACCTCGGCAGGTTTTGCGCGCGCCGCGCAGAAATCATCCACGGCGGCGACAATCGCCGCGCTGGTGAGCGTTCGGCGCTCTGGGCTCGCCAGCTGCAATTCCTCCTGGCGATTGACGATCGAACCTGCTTCAAGCAGCACCGCCGGCATGTGCGTTGCCCGCAGCACGATCAGCTGGTCGTAGCGGTAGACGCCGGCTTTGGCATCGACGAGCTCGCGGCGACGGTGCCCCATCAGCGGCAGCGTGTAATGCGGCGTGTATTGCAAACCGCGCGCCTCCAGCTCCCGGCCTAGAAATCTGCCGAACTGCAGGCTGCCGGCGCGGTCCGGGTTATCGTTGGAGATAAAAATGGCGTAGCCCGGGTAGTCGTCGTTGTAGCGCTCGTCCTGACCTTCGTATTGCCAGGTCTGCAGCAGATTGTCCGGAACGGAATCGTGGTGGATTGCGACAAACAGATCGGCATGCATGGCATTGGCGCGCGCCGCCCGTTCGAACAATCCCTGCCATGGCGGCGTCGCGGTGATGAGCAGGACCGTCTCGCCAAAGCCAGCGTCGGTGAGCGCTTGTTTGATCTGTTGGGCGAGCTGAAGATTGAATGCGTATTCCGGAATCCCACGCGCGCTGATCGCGCCCGGTACGTCGACGGTATGACCGACGTCGATCGCGACGCGGAATTTCGCCCGCTGGCACAGGTCCGGCTCGACCGCGACGGGCGCCGGGGCTTCGCCGCGGGCGGGGGGCGGCGCAGTAAGCGGCAAGGCCGTTGCGAGCAGCGCGCAGAGCGTTAGTCCGGCATGCCGCAAGTCGATCATGAGGCGCGACTTCCTTCCTTCGTTACCACCGCGTCGGATCGCTGACCTGTTCGTCGAACCTAGTGTATGCGCAAGCTTGCGCTTGTGCGAGGCGCGCTGCTGTCGTACCAAGCCAGATGGCATTTGTTGGGCGGGACCGGGTATTTTGATGGCGAGATTTGTCGGAATTTGCGTTGTCCTGTTTGTGCTTGCGGTCGGGCTCATCGTCGTGAACCAGCCGCAGGACATGGCGGCATTGTTCGGCGCCTTCCGTTCCGAACCATTGACGCAGAAGCTTGCCTGGTTCCTGGTCGTCCTCATCGCGCTGGTGCTGATCCCCTCGGCGCTTTGGCTCACCGATGCGCTGCTGCGTCAGCGCCGCGCCAACGAGGCGCTCGAATTGCGGCTCGGCGCCGTGCGCCAAGGCGTGCGCGAACTGACCAAGGCACAGGTCGACGCTGACGCGTCGGTGCATCACCTCGCTCGCACGGATCCCGAAGGCGCCATCGGCGCGGTCAACGAGCGCCTCGTCGAAGCGGAACGCGTGACGCAGGTGCAGGAAAGCCGCAGCGAGATCGGCGGCGACTTGCAGTCCCGCGTCGATGAGTTGCGCGCGCGTCAGCAGACGCTGCGCGACCGGCTTGTTCCGGTGTTGGAGAAAAGACGGTCGATCGAACAGCTGTTCGCCGCGCTCGATAGCCGCGAAAACGATCTCGAGCGATCGCTTGCCGAGATCGTCAGCGGCGACGACGCCACCGCGATCGAAGTGCATCTCAACAATTTGATGGAATTCGTCCGCCGCAGCCACGAGCGCTGCGACGACATCGAGCGGGCGGCGAAAACGATCGGCGGCCTTAAGGAGGATTTTGCCGGCTTGCAGACGCGGCTCGAGCCGCAGGCGGCGGCGCAAGACGGCATCAGGCGGCGGGTCAAGGATCTCGACGAGGCCCGTGACCGGCTGGCGGCGGAAATCGAGGCCTTGCAGCGGACGCCACAAGGCAGCCTCGCCGAACGGGTGCAAGCCTTTGCCGAGGACAAGAGGAAGCTCGAGGACGGCGTGGCCGATCTGGAAACCCAATTGTCCCGGCTGGCGTCGCTGCGCAAGGACGTCGAAGGCGTATCGGCGAATTTCGATCGGGCGCTTGATCTGGTTTCCGCTTCCGCCGCCGGCGATGCCGAGGGCCGTCTTGCCGAACTTTCGCAATTCGTCAAAACGACGCAAACGCGGCTCGACGAGATCGAGCGCAGCATGGCCACCGTCGGCCAATTGCAGGTGCGGCTTGGTGATTTGCAATCCCGGCTGGCGCCGCTCGAAGCCAGCGATGGCGGCGTGGCCGATCTGGTCGCCAAGGTCGCGGCGATCCGCGACCGCCTGGTCGCCAAGATCGAAAGCATCGAAGCCGACGAGAATGGCGATCTGGCGACGCGCGTCAACACGTTCATCGAGACCAGGAAAGAGCTCGAAAGCCGCGTTGCGACGGTCACCGAGCAATTCTCCAAGCTGGCGGCAGTTCGAAGCGACATCGCCGGTCTGTTCGACAAGTTATCGAACGCGGCGGACACGTCCTCGAATTGATCGGCGCGCTGGGCGAGGCGCCAGCATGCCTTTGCCGCAGGTCAGGTTCCCGGCGAGCGGCTTTCCGCTTGCGGGCAGACGGGCGCTAGGGCAAATTCTCCCTCAATAAAAATCAGAGGACGGGCTCGGCCTTGTCGCCAAGACCCGCCAGCAAAGGGAGGATTCGCATGAAGCGCCTGTGCAGCGTCGCGGCAATCGTTATTGCCGCAATCCTGGCGGCATTGCCGGGACGGCTCAACGCTAAAAATCCCGTCAGCGTCAAAGCCGATGATATCGGCGGCGTGGTCACTGGACCGCATGGTCCCGAGGCCGGCGTTTGGGTCATTGCCGAGACCCGCGATTTTCCCACCCGCTACGCCAAGATCGTCGTCACCGACGACCAGGGCCGTTACGTCGTGCCCGACCTGCCCAAAGCCAAATATCAGGTTTGGGTGCGCGGCTATGGCCTTGTCGATTCGGCCAAGGTCGATGCCGAGCCCGGCAAACATGTCAATCTAACCGCGGTGCCGGCGCCGAACGACGCGGCGGCGGCAAAGTATTATCCCGCGATCTACTGGTTCGCGATGTTGAAAATCCCGGGCAAGGACCAGTTCGGCGGCAAGAGCGACATTCCGGACAATGTCACGCAGGTCGACTGGCTGACGGCGATGAAGAACCAGGCCTGCGTCGGCTGCCATCAGCTCGGCCAGTTATCGACGCGGACAATTCCGGCGGCGCTCGGCGAGTTCAAGAACGGCGAGGAGGCCTGGGAGCGGCGCGTGCAGGCGGGTCAAGCATCCCCGCTGATGGTGAACGTGCTGGCCGGCAAATTCGGCGGCGTGCCGTTCAAATATTTCGGTGAGTGGACCGACAGCATTGCCAATGGCGCGTTGCCCTTTGCCAAGCCGGCGCGGCCGCAAGGCATCGAACGCAACATCGTGATCACGGAGTGGGACTGGAGTGCTCCCGACAAATATCTCCACGATCTGATCTCGACCGACAAGCGCAATCCGACCGTCAACGCCTACGGTCCGCTTTACGGCTCGACCGAATATGCCACCGATCACGAGCCGGTGCTCGATCCGAAGACCAACACGGTCAGCTACGTCACGCCGCCGGAAGGGGCCGATGTGCCGGAAGCCTTCGGTCCAGGCCATGCTGCCATCGAAAAGCCGCTGGCGGCATCGGCCTATTGGGGCATGCAGCAGATCTGGGACACCAAGTTCGACAATCACAACGACATGTTCGACGCCAAGGGCAATGTCTGGATGACCGGAACCAATCACGCGCCCGGCACGCCGGCATTCTGCCGCAAGGGCTCGGACAATCCCTACGCCAAGGTCGCTCCGCTCGATTCCAACGAGCGGCAATTGGCGATGTACGATCCCAAGGCGAAGAAGTTCACCTACATCGACACCTGCTTCGGCACCCATCACCTGCAGTTCGGCTTCGACAAGGATAATACCTTGTGGACGAGCGGCGCGGGCGTCGCCGGCTGGCTCGACACCAAAGTGTTTGCAGAGACCGGCAGCGCCGAGAAGGCGCAAGGCTGGGCGCCGTTCGTGCTCGACACCAACGGCAACGGCAAGCTCGACGACTTCACCAAGCCAGGTCAGCCGATGGATCCGAGCAAGGACATGCAAGTCGGCGGCTCCGGCACCTACGCGGTGATGCCGAATCCGGTCGACGGCTCCATCTGGTACACTTGGGACGTGTTCGCCGGCAAAAGCGGCATCATCCGCTTCGATCCCAAGACCAAGCTGTCGGAAGTGTACAATATTCCGATGCCGGGCTTCGGCCCGCGCGGCGGTGATATCGACTCCAAGGGCGTGGTCTGGGTGTCGCTCGCCAGCGGCCACCTCGGCAGCTTCGATCGCTCGAAGTGCAAAGGCTCGCTCAAGGGCCCGAAGGCGACCGGCGATCAATGCCCGGAAGGCTGGAGCTTCTACAAATATCCCGGTCCCGGCTTCCAGGGTCTCGGCGACAACAGCGCCGAGGCGAGCTACTACACCTGGGTCGATCAGCATAACGCGGTCGGGCTCGGCAAGGACGTGCCGATTTCGACAGCGGACGAAAACGACGGTTATGCGGCTCTGGTCGACGGCAAGATGGTGATGCTGCGCGTGCCTTATCCACTCAGCTATTACACCAAGGGCCTCGACGCCCGCATCGACGATCCGAAAGCCGGCTGGAAGGGCAGGGGCCTGTGGGGCTCCGAGGGCGATCGCACGCCATGGCTCAAGGAAGGCGGCAAAGGCATGACGCCGATGGCGGTGCATATCCAGATACGGCCCAATCCGCTCGCCGATTGAGCTTTTTCGAATTCGTCAGCCAAATACCGCCCGGCGCAGCGCAGCGCCGGGCGGCTTGCTTTTGCAGCCCGCCTCTGCCGCTATTGCCGCTCGTGCCATTTGTTTGAGGAGCGGAAAATGGTTCGCGAGCCTATCCTGACGACGATCAACGTTTCCGATCTGCGTCCGACCCAAATCACCGTCGGCATGCGCGAGGTTCTGGAGAAGCGCAAACGGTGGCGCGAAACCCCGATCAAAAAAGGCGAGAAGTTTCTCGGCCGGCACATGATGCCGGTGATCCTCGGGCCAAAACAGCGCCATTACGTCATCGATCATCATCACCTCGCCCGCGCGTTGCATGACGAAGGCATCAAAGATGTGCCGGTTACCGTCATTGCCAACTTGGCCAAGCTTGGCACTGACGAGTTCTGGAACGTTATGGACAATCACTCGTGGATGCATCCGTTCGATGCCAAGGGCGAGCGTCGGCACTACCGCGACCTTCCCAAATCGGTGGCCGGGCTGGTCGACGACCCGTTCCGCTCGCTGGCCGGCGAATTGCGTCGGCAAGGCGGGTTTGCCAAGGAAACCGCGCCATTTTCGGAGTTTCTCTGGGCCGACTTCCTGCGCCGGCGCGTCAAACGCAAGCTGGTCGAAAACGACTTCGAGCGCGCCCTGGAGAAGGCCATGCAATTGGCGAAGAGCGAAAATGCCGGCTATTTGCCGGGCTGGTGCGGTCCGGTGCCGGAGGAATGATCGCCGACGCGGCAGGCGGATGGCCGGCGTCCGGCCTGCGGTGAACTGCGCGTGAACCGGCAAAATCTCTCTGCTATATTGCCGATGGCAAAGACAGATGAGTGGGCGTAAGTGCCTATGAATATAATACAATTTCGCATCGGCGTGGCGGTGGGATTGGCGCTGATCGCGGTGGCGTTGGCCGGCTGCAGCGGCTTTGGCGGGCCGAAGAAGGACGCCGCGCCGATTGACCCCAACGCCTATCCGGCAACCTACCGTAGCCAGATCGCTACGTTTCTGCGGCAATCGTTGACCAGCCGGGCGGACTTCCGGGGCGCCCTAATCGCGGCGCCAATGCTGATGCCGATCGCCGATAGCCAGCGCTACATGGTCTGCGTGCAATTTCGCGGTAACGGCCAGGTCAAGAATAAGGTCGCGATCTACTTTGGCGGCATGATCTCCCAGTTCATCGATTCGACGCCCGAGCAGTGCGGTGCCGTGGCCTATACGCCATTCACCGAACTTGCCGCCTCGCTGCCGCCGGGGTAATCGCTGCCTCGATGCCCCAATTGGACAACGATGTTCTCATCGTCGGCGCCGGCCCGACCGGCCTCACGCTCGCCATCGATCTCGCCCGGCGCGGCGTGCACTGCACGCTGATCGAGCAGAAGGAGCGGCCGGCGTTTTTGCCGAAGATGGAGCGCATCAATGCGCGTTCCATGGAGATCTACCGCCGCATGGGGCTCGCCGACAAAATCCGCGCCGCCGGCTTGCGGTTCGATTGCCCAATGGACGTCTACATCATCCTCAAGCTGACCGAGCCGCCCCTGTTGCATCTGTCCTATCCGTCGGTCGACGAGGCGCGGGCGAAGACACGCGCCAGTAACGACGGCACGTTGCCGCTCGAACCCTATCAGTTGATCTCGCAATACACGCTCGAGCCGTTTCTCAAATCGGTCGCCGAGACGCTTCCGAGCGTGACGGTGCGCTACGGCTGCGAATTCCTGTCGCTGCGGCAGGATGGCGCGGGCGTCACCGCGCGAGTGCAGACACCCGACGGCACGCAGGACATCCGCGCCGCCTATCTCGTCGGCTGCGACGGCGGTGGCAGCCCGGTGCGCCGCGAGCTCGATATCGGGCTTGCCGGCGAAGGCAATTTGCTGGGGCTGCGCCAGGCGCTGTTCCGTTGTGACGAGCTGTTCGACCGCCTGCCGATCGGGCACGGTCCGGGGCACGGCCGGCACTATCACGTCGCCGACGCCAAATCGACGTTCCTGATCATGCAGGATTCGACCAAGCACTGGACGCTGCATTCCGTCGTCGACACCGACGAGGAAATGAAACTCGCATTCGAGCGCGTCGTCGGCGTTCCGGTGAAGTACGAAATGCTGTCCTGCGCACCGTGGCGGCAGAATCTGTTGCTCGCCGACCATTACGGCAAGGATCGGGTGTTTCTTGCCGGCGACGCCGTGCATCTCGTCATCCCGACCGGCGGGCTTGGCATGAATTCAGGCGTCGGCGACGCCATCGATCTGTCGTGGAAGCTCGCCGCGACGCTTGCCGGCTGGGGCGGACCGGAACTGCTCAAATCCTACGAGGTCGAGCGCCGCCAGATCGGCGACCGCAATGTCGGCGCGTCGCGCTACGCCACCATCGGCCGGCGCAAATGGCGCTCGATGTGGCGGCCGGACATCACCGAGGATTCGCCGGCCGGCACCTTGACGCGCCAGAATCTCACCGCTGTCGCCGATGTCGAGCAGCGCAAGAGCAACGAGATGATCGGCGCCGAGCTCGGCTATCGTTACGTCGACTCGCCTGTCATCTGCAACGTACCGGGCGGCCCGGAACACCTGTTCCGCGAATACCAGCCGACCACCTGGCCCGGCGCACGGCTGCCGCATGTCTGGCTCGACGACGGCACGGCAATGCAGGACCGCGTTGGCGACGGTTACACGGTTCTGAAACTCGGCGGCACCACGGCGGACGTCAGCGGCCTCGAACGCGCGCTGCGTTCGCACGGCGCACCGGTTGTCGTACTCGATATCCCGGATCGCGCCGCCCGCGACATTTACGGCTATGATCTCATTTTAGTGCGGCCCGACCTGCACGTCGTGTGGCGCGGCAACGCGGCGCCGGAGGATTCCGCGCATATCGCGGCGGTGGCGGCGGGATATTTCTCGCTGGCTATGAATTCCGCGTGATTATTTCTTAACTCGCTAAACCGAACTGATGAGCACCTTGCCCAAATCCATCCCACTGCCCAGAACCGGTCTGTGAATTGCGGGATTTCGGTGAAAATTGCGCTCTGCTTTTTCGCCTATAAGTGGTATTTATGGCGTCGCTTTAGCTTTCGTAATTGAGGAAACGAAATAGCGATGACCAGCTATGCCAATGGCCATGCTTGGTCTCCCGTCCTTATCGCGCTTAATTATCCGCAATACTTCTACCCGATGCTCGTATCGGTATTTCTAGTCGCGGCAGTGGTGTGGTGGTGGGTGCCCTATTTTAAGGCTCGCCGCGCCTTTCCTGACGATCCGGAAAAACGCCAGCAGGCCGAAACAACTTTAAGAACCGCTTTGACTTTGTTTTACACCGGCAGTGTTGTGGCATTCGGTATCGTTGGTGCCGTGATTCAGTTCCAAGCGAATACTGAACGCGATTTTCAACAGCAACGCTCCACATTGTCCGCGCAAAACGCAACTCGATTTGACAACGCGGTCACCCAACTTAAATCGACGGATTCACCTCTGCAAATTCTCGGCGCAATTTCAATTTTCACAGACTTGATTAAGCAGGATGGGTTTTATTGGCCGACTGTCGCTGAAGTAACTGAATATTTGCGGCTAGAGCATGTTCCGCCCTGATTGAATTGAGGGGGATTCCTTTGGATTAGTGAATGCGCGAGTGTAGCGGCATTGATTCGCTTTGAGGAGCTGAACGATGCCGAGGGCCTATTCTGCGGACATGAGGACGCGTGTGATTGCTCGGGTGGAAAGCGGCGCTTCGCGGCGAGAGGCAGCCGAACATTATGAGGTTAGTCCGAGCACGGCGGTGATCTGGGTGAAGTGCTTTCGCGAGACCGGCCGTTGCGCCGCCAAGCCGCGTGGCGGGAGCCTTTCGCCGCTGGAGGAGCACGCGGAGTTTTTGCTGGCGCTGATCGAACAGCAGCCTGACCTGACGCTGGACGAGGTGATTTGTGCGATGCGCAAGCACAAGGTTGCTGGCAGCCGGACGGCGGTATGGCGGTTTTTTCGGCGTCACAAGATCACGTTTAAAAAAAGCCCTGCGCGCGGCGGAACAGGAGCGCACCGACGTAGCGCGGGCGCGGCGGCGCTGGCGGCGAGAACAAGGCATGTTCGACCCGGCCCGGCTGGTGTTTATCGATGAGACCTCGGCCAACACCAAGATGGCGCGGCTGTATGGTCGGTGCGCCCGCGGCGAGCGGCTGGTGAGCCATGTGCCGCAGGGGCACTGGAAAACGATCACCTTGGTGGCGGCGCTGCGCCGGCATGGCATGCGAGCGTCACAAACCATCGACGGCGCAATGACCGGAAAGAAGTTCTTGGCCTATGTCGAACGATGTCTCGCGCCGACGCTCAAGCGCAGGGATATCGTCGCCATCGACAATCTCCCGGCGCACAAGGTTGCCGGCGTGCGCGCGGCGATCGAAGCGCGCGGCGCCACGCTTCGCTATCTGCCCAAATACTCGCCGGACTTGAACCCGATCGAGATGTCGTTCAGCCAACTGAAGGCCGATCTGCGCAAGGCCGCCGAGCGAACGATACCTCGCCTGCGGCGCCGCATCGCCAGATTCGTCCGTAGCCTGCCGGCCCGCCATGCTGCTAATTATTTCAGGCATGCAGGTTATGCATGAAATCGACCGGAATCCGCTCTAGCTGCCCGGCAAAAAGGCGATATCAATCGGCCGGAAGTAATTAATGCTCTCGTTTTGATCTCGGAACGCGACTGGCTCATGCAGTCCGCCGAACCATTTCCGCTCGATTTTTCTGTACTTGATCTTCATAATCTTCAGTTCACCACTCTGCAACTATGGGGCAGCAATTTTCGAGATGCTAATCTCTCCGGCGCGATCCTTCCCGGCGCCAAGCTGGAAGGAGCGGATTTATTCTGCGGCAATCTGCAAAATGCTCAGTTTCAAATGAGTTCATTGTCGAAAGCAACGACGCCGAGCGAGCTTGGTCCAAAGCTGGCAAACGTCAATTTTCGTAATGCCAATTTGTCTAATGTCGTGTTTAAGCCCGATGCCAACGGCGGCGTTGAAACTGATGGGGCCTGTTTCGAAGGCGCTAATTTGAAGGACGCTGATATCAGTCACCTGGATTTGCGTAACGTGCCCGGCATGGCGCTCGAACAAATACAGATGACGAATAAGCAAAGCCGTCCGACGGTGCCGGTCAACTTTGTGAAAAGACAATGCGAGTCATTCAGCGTCCAGTGCCCGCAGACGCCCGGTTCGAAATAGCACTCTCCCCTCTGCCAAAACTCATATGCACGGGTGGGCTTACGATCCCAACGACACAAGCGCCAAAGCGATGCCGCCGAGCGCGCCGACGATGACGACCAACAGCGGCGGTGCGCGCCATACCGTCAGCAGAACGAAGCCGACCAGCGCCAGGCCGAAATCTCCCGGCGTCTTGACCGAGCTGGTCCAGACCGGATTGTACAGCGCCGCGCCGAGCAGGCCGACCACGGCGGCATTGATGCCGCGCATCGCCGCCTGCGCGCTGCCACGCTTTCGAAACGTCTCCCAGAACGGCAAGGTGCCGAGCAAAATCAGGATACCGGGGAGAAAGATGCCGATCAGTCCCAGTGCCGCGCCGGAAACGCCGTGCGGCGATTGATTCACTACGGTGCCGAGATAGGCCGCGAACGTGAACAATGGGCCGGGAATCGCCTGGGCGGCGCCATAACCGGCTAGGAAAGTATTGTCGCTGATCCAGCCGGGGCCGACGAAGGCTTGGCGAAGGAGCGGCAGCACGACGTGGCCGCCGCCGAACACAAGCGCGCCCGACCGATAGAAAGCATCGAACAGCGCAAGGCCCGGCGCGCCTTCGAGGCGCTGCAGGATCGGCAGCCCCACAAGCAGAACGAAGAACAGCGTCAAAGCTGTCACCCCCGTCGCGCGGCCGACCGGGATCGGCATATGCGCTCCAGCGAGCGGTTGGGCGCCCCGGCACAGCCACAGCCCGGCAGCTCCGCCGAGTGCGATCGCCAGGATCTGCGCCAGTGACGAAGTGCTGAACAAAATGACGAGCGCCGCCGCGACCGCGATCGTTGCGCGCTCCTTGTCCGGACACAGCGTGCGCGCCATGCCCAATACCGCCTGCGCCACGATGGCGACGGCAACAAGTTTCAGCCCATGCAGCAAGCCGGCGCCCACCGGGCCGATCAGCGCGCCCGCGCCATAGGCGAAGAGAACCATCGCGATCGCCGACGGCAGCGTAAAGCCACTCCACGCGGCCAAGGCGCCGCCGTAGCCGGCGCGCATGAGCCCGATGGAAAAGCCGACTTGGCTCGATGCCGGTCCGGGCAGAAACTGGCACAGCGCCACGAGATCGACATAGGCCTGCTCGTCGAGCCATTTGCGGCGGACGACGAATTCCTCGCGGAAATAGCCGAGATGCGCGATCGGGCCGCCGAAGCTCGTCAGCCCTAGCCGCAGGAAAACGAGCAGAACTTCGCCCGCAGTGCCGCGGCGATCGTTCGCGGCGACTGCCGCACCGCCAAGCTCTGGTGTGCCGTCCATTGGCCCCCGCGCGCGTTCGGCGGCATTGTCGAGAAGTTCGATGACGCCCGCAAGATTGGCGCTGGGCTGCCGCAGTTCTACCCGCGGATCGTTGACAATTTTCCATGCGCGGGCAACAGTTTAAGAGTGCGATGCGCATGTCGTGCCGGCGCAGCAAAAACAAAATGCACGCTCGTTCGGGGGAGGATTTTATGACCGTCATGGTTCCGCAGCGACTTGCGCGCGATAGCGCCGCCATCGCCGCCGCCACGCGGGTGCGCTGGACCTATATCGCGCCGACGCTCTTGGTGTTCTGGATCGTGTCCATGTTCGACAAGAGCAATATCGCCCTTGTCATCGCCAATCCGAGAATTCCTCGACGAACTGCAGCTTGCCGGCCAGACCAAATTGCTCGGCTGGCTGGTCGGCAGCCTGTTCATCTCCTACAGCCTCGCCGCGCCGGCCTGGGGCTGGGCGGTGACCAAGTACGGCCCCAGGCGCGCCATTGCCGCGAGCCTCGTGATCTGGGCACTGACCTGCTTCTGGTCGGGACTTTCGAACAGCTACGGCATGTTGCTCGCCTCACGCATTGGCTTGGGCGTCGGCGAAGCGGCCTGCTATCCGGTGACGCTGGCGCTGGTCGCCAACTGGTTCGCACTGCGCGAGCGCGGCACGGCGACCTCCTATTGGTGGATCGGCACCATGATCGGGCCGATGCTCACCGGTCTCGTCGTCACCAGCCTGATCGTTACGGTTGGATGGCGCGGGCAATTCTACGCGCTCGGCATCCTGGCGCTGATCCTGCCGCTGCCGATGGTGTGGTTTCTGATGCGCGACAAGCCGGAGCAGCATCCGGCGGTCAATGCGGCGGAGGCCGATCTGATCCGCGCCGGGGCCATCGAAAAGAACGACGATGCGCCGGGGCGGATCTTGAAAGACGTCAGCAGCGTCTGGCGCAACCACCGCTTCTGGCTGATGACGATCGCCATCTCAGCGAACGCGATCTTCTTCTGGGGCTGGTCCGGCTGGCTGCCGACCTATCTGCGCACCGAGCGGCATTTCGCCTTCAGCACGTCAGGCTACCTGACCTTCGTGATCTACGGCTTTGCCGTCGTGACCATTTTGACTGTCGGTCACGTGTCGGATCGTGTATTTCGGCGCGCGCCGTTTGCCGGACTGGGCTGGGCGGCCGCTGCCGTGTTCTTGATGGGAGCGGCGTTGGCGCCGAGTCCGACCTGGAGCGTGGTGCTGATGATCTGCGCCCTGTGCGCGCAGCAGGTCGGAATTTCCTGCGCCGAGATGCTGATGCACAGCGTGGTCGGCACGGCCGACATGGGCAAATCGCAGGGCGTGCGCGCTCTGGTCACGCAAATGTTCGGCGCATTTTCGCCGGTGATGATCGGCTATATCCTGGCGCTGTCCGGCGGCGCCTTCATCGGCGCCTTTTCGGTTCTCTCCATCGCCGTGGTGATTGCCGCCGGCTGCATGATCGCGCTCTCCAGGGAAGGATTTTGACATGACGCTATTGGATGTGAAGCCGCCGAGCATGACGGTCGGCGGCGTCGAAGTGCAGGGCTTGAGCGACGGCACGCTGCCGACGTCCGTCGACAAGGTCGTCGATATGGACGCGGCGCAGGTCGAGCGTCTGGTCGGCGGCACCGACAACGGCACGTTTCATATCCCGGTGAACAATTTCGTCATCCGCCGCGGCGGCAAGGTCATCATGATCGACGCCGGCGCCGGCAATACCATGTATCCGACGCTGGGCCGACTGCCGGGCAACCTGCGCGCCGCCGGCGTCGATCCGAAAGCGGTGACCCATATCGTGATCACCCATCTGCACGGCGATCATGCCAACGGATTGGTCGACGACGCCGGCCAAGCGCATTATCCGAATGCCGAGATTGTCGTGCACGAGATCGAAGCCGATTTCTGGATGGCGCCCGACGGCGCCAACGATCCCGATAAGGTCAAGGGCAATCGCGCGCGCACCAGGATCAACCTGAAGCCTTATCTTGACCGCATCCATCGTGTGCGTGGCACGGAGGAATATCTGGGTTTCATGCCGGTGGTCGCGCCCGGCCATACGCCGGGACACACGTGCTGGCTGCTCACGGCGCCGGGCGGCGGCGGCTTCATGGCGCTGGGCGACGTGGTGCACGTCTCGGCCATTCAGATTTCACATCCCGACGCCGGGATGATCTACGATCTCGACAAGATCCAAGCCGTCAAATCGCGCAAGCGCATCCTCGATATGGCGGCCTCCGAGCGGCTCGCCATTGCCGGCGCCCACGTCAACGCGCCCGGTTTCGGCCATATCGTCCGCAACGGCGCAAGGTTCGCCTTCGAGCCTGCCTAACCCGGACATGTTTCCCGGACGCGGTGCAGCGCGTAGCGGTGCACCGCTGATCCGGGATCGTTACAAACTCGGCATTCGCGGCGGTCCCGGTTCAGCAGCGCACCATTGCGCTGCGCTCCATGCTGCGTTGCGCCCGGGACACATGGTGGAAACTCTCATATAGTTGCGGGATTGTTTTGCAATCGAGGACAAGATGACTCCTGTAATCGCCATCATCGCGCCCGGCGCCATGGGCGCTGCCGTCGGCAAGCGGCTCACCGATAACGGGCTTAAGGTGCTGACTTCGCTTGCAGGCCGCAGCGCGGAAACCGCGGCGCGGGCCAAGGCCGCCGGCATGGCCGATGCCGACGACAGCGAGATCGCAGCCGCGGATTTCATCCTCTCTATTTTGCCGCCCGGCGACGCGCTGGCGCTGGCCGTGCGCTTCGCGCCGGCGCTGCAAGCCAGCAACGCCAAGCCTGTCTATGTCGACTGCAACGCGATTAATCCGGCCACCGTCGAGCGCGTGGCAGTGGCTGTGGCGCCGACCGGCTCCCCCTTCGTCGATGCCGGGATCATCGGCTCGCCGCCAAAACCGGGCGACGCCGGCCCGCGCTTTTACGCCGCTGGCCCATCAGCCCACCGTTTCGCGGTGCTGCGCGATTACGGTCTCGATGTGCGCGTACTGGGCGGCGCGATGAGCGCAGCCTCGGCGCTCAAAATGTCCTATGCCGGCATCACCAAGGGCACGCAGGCGATCGGCGCGGCGATGATGCTCGCCGCCATGCGTGCCGGCTCCGCCGACGATCTGTTGGCCGAGCTGCAGTCAAGCCAGAAGCAATTGTTCCCCTGGCTCAAACGCAGCCTGTCGCAGATGCCGCCCAAAGCCTACCGCTGGGTCGCGGAAATGCAGGAGATCGCCGGCTTCGTCGCCGACGATCCGGGCGCGCGCGATCTTTACGAAGGCGCCGCGCAGTTTTACGAGCGCTTTGCAGAGGATTTCGAGCGCGGCGACAAGAAAGCCGCCGCGGCGCTTGAGGCGTTTCTGGCGAAAAGCTCGTCCTGACACTGCGCCCGTTAGACGGGAGCGCGTTCAAAAAATGAACTTGCCGAGTCCATAGTCCGGTGCCGCCGGCCAATTGGGACTGTCGAGCGGGCCGGGGAAGACCTCGTCGCTATCGGTGAAGGTGTATTTCGTCCGGCTGGCATAGGTCACTTCCAGCACTTCCGGAAACAGCACATTGCCGATTGCGAGCAGCGGCCTGTAATTGTTGGCATGGATGTGAACCACGGCAAATTTCTCGTTGAGCTTGGTGAGCACAGCCAACGCCTGCTCAAACCATTCGTCGTCGAGGACGTTGTTGAAGCCGTGGAGTTCGGCCAGCACTTGCGGGAACATGTCGAGCGTGGCCGTCGATGTGGCCGCGAAAGCCGGCCATTCATCGTCGTCGATGTCGATTTTCAGGATCACCGAATGGGGCCGCGTCAGATTGGCTCGTGCCAGCGCGGACTCGATGCTCTCGCTGTCATGGCTGGCGCGCGCGCCGATCTTGCGCCGGTGAAAGCGAAAATTGGCGTGCGCGTAGGGTGGTCCTTGGACGGTGTGGTCGTATTGGTAAATGATCAGCCCACGATCGGCCATTTCGGCGTCCCAGGAGACTTCGGCTGCGATGCCGAGCGAAAGCGCAGCCTCCACGCCGTTAAAATCGTCGAGGCAAACGTAGCCGCAGTCGTTGGATGCGCCGAGCCGCACTTTTTTCACGCCGCGCGCTTGTTCCGGGCGCAGCAGGCGGCCGAGTTTGGCGATGCGTTCGATTGCAAGCGACGAGTTCGCCAACGGCCGCATTTGTCCGGCGGACTGGGCCAGCAGATTTTCGTGCTCCTTGACGCGCACGACGCGCAGTCCGAGCCAGTTTGTCAGCTGATGATTGATGGCATGTACAAGCATCGCGATGACCTCGTTAAAAATAAGAGAGCATGTCGCGCGCAGAACGCCGGACCCGCACGCGATCTTGAACCGGCATTGCCGCGATCATCATCGTCCCCGATATCACGAGGCCATGCGGCGTCATATTCACAACGCGTGCCGTGGTTAAAGTAAGGAATGCCGAGCGTGGTTAAAGCGCGCGATGCAGCGCGTGGTTAAAACAAGAAGCGGAGAAACCGTTCCTCTACAGGCGTTATGAATTCAAAATTTTCGCTCCGGGACCGGGAACGAGTTTGAGGTAACGCTGCCGCTGACCGGCCAGGCTAACCACGCGAATGGCCCGACGCTTTTCATTTCGTGGAGGCCAAGCCGTCCCTTGCCTCAGTCCCTACGGATTGTCGGGCCGGACTTGCTCCGCAATCTGAACTTGCTAGAATTCGTGGCTGTGACTTATGCGCGCGCCGGCGCGTTCAACGAAAGAGGGGCTCCCATGGGCTGCGCAAAAATGGGCAGGGCAAAATATGTCTCCGCATTCGTGGTTTTGGCCGCAGCACTCTTTGCCATATCCGCCGACGGCGCTCCTTCGTACCAGCCGAGCGCGGTGTTCTGCGCCAATCCGAGCATCAAGACCCTATGTCCGGTCATTCCCTCGAATATCGGTAACGATCCGCCGCTCCACCTCGGCGACTACTCCGGCGTCTTTCCGAAGCAGCCGGATGCCCGGAACGACGTGCAGTCGCCGTTCGACAATTATTCCTGGCAGCTGTTCATCGCCCTCAATTGGCCCGCCGGCACGCCGCCCAAGACGGCGCGCCAGGCGCTCATCGGCGATCTCGGGACGCGGGTCTGGGAGACCTGGAACCGGGTCTCGCAGGTGTTCGGCCCGGCGCCTGGACTTGCCGATTGCGGACCGACGCCGGCGGGGCTGGAACGCTTCGATATTGGCTCCGACACTTACGGCAGGCCGGTCGGCGAGAACGAGGAATATATCCAGGCCGCGACCGGCGATCCGGTGATCGACGTTTCCGGCAATTGGACGATCTTCGAGCGCCGTGTCGGCAACGTCGAGGTCGCTTTCCTCAAGGCGCCTTACGGCCACAAGGAATGGGCGCTGACGACGCGGCCGGGCCAGGCAAATCTGGTCAAGAACTATAACAAGAATCCGACCGTGTTTTTTCCGGTCTCCAGCGACCAGACCAACGGGGCCAATGGGGCCATGGAGATCAAGGCGGCCTGGCGCATTCTCGATCCCGCCAAGCACGCCGAAAATATCCGGCGCTTTTACGTCAGGCGGGCCTTCCTGACGGTGGCGCCCGATCTGGTGCGCGATGCCAAGGGACAGCCCGGCGGCAAGATTTGCGCGCAGGTCGACCTCGGTCTGGTCGCCATGCACATCCTGCAGAAAAATGCGCGGATCGACGGCCTGCAGCCGCAATGGATCTGGTCGACATTCGAGCACGTCGACAATGCCCCGCTGGCCAAGGCGCCTTGCGATCCGGTCAATCCCGACCAGTGCAACATGGACGGAAAGTACGACTGTCCCGCGGCCATTCCCCAGGCCGGCGCCAATTATTCTTATTTCGACGTGAACTGTCCGGAATGTTCGACGAACCAGCCGCCGAGAAAGTCTACGGACAAGCCGCACTTCGCCTGGAGTCCGGCGCCGCCCTACGCGCGGGCTTATCTGAGCCCCACGCCGGACGGACCGCGCTTCGGCACGCAAGTATCGCGCTGCTGGTCGATTTACGGGCTGACGGCCTCGCTGAACGAGCAGTGGCGGATGGCGCTTGGCCACGTCGGTTCGGTGTTTGCCAATTACATGCTGGTCGGTTCGCAATGGGGATTTATCACCGTCGGAATCCATCCCGTGCAAGGCTTCCTGCCGAAATATCTGGCGAACACGCTGATCGAGACTTACCTGCAGCGCGCCGCCGTCGAACTCGGGAGCTTCGTCGTGCATGGCGTGCCACATTCAGGCGACGCTGCCCCAGCAAACCGGCGTGACCAACGTGTCTTCGGATTTCAGTTTCCTGCCGGGGCTCGCTCCACTGCTGGGCCATCCGCTGGTCCGGCGCGAGCCGTTGCAGTAATTCATCTGTTCAGCCAGCGCCGGGCAAAGCCGAGAATGCCCTGCGGCAGGAAAATAATGATGGCGATGAAAATGACGCCGAGCGGGATCAGATAGGGGAATTGATCGCCGAACCACTGTGACAACAATTGCCGCGCCAGCTGAAAGAATCCGGCGCCGACGATCGGGCCGACCAGCGTGCCGATGCCGCCCATGACGTTGTAGATGACGGTGTCGCCCGAGGTGAGAAAATAGACGAAGTCCGGTGCGGCGAATTCCTTCTGCACGGCATAAAGCACGCCCGCCAATCCGGCAAACAGGCCGGACAGCATCACCGAGACGATCTTGTAGCGTTCCACCGCATAGCCGATGGCGCGGGTGCGCGCCTCGTTCTCGCGGATCGACTGCAGCACCATGCCGAACGGCGACTGCGTCACCCGGCGCAGGATCAGATAGGACCCTGTCACCACCGCCAGCACGAACCAATGCATGGTGGTCGGCGTGAAGCGGGCATCGACCAGGAACGGTATGGTGAAATGCGGCCGGTCGAAGATCAATCCGTTCTCGCCGCCGGTCACCGTGGTCCAGGTGAAGATGATGACGTAGAAGATCTGGCTGAAGATCAGCGTGGTGATGGCGAAATAAATGTCGCGCAGCCGGGTGGAGAAATAGGCGACGAACAGCGCAGCGCCGGACGCGCCGGCGAGGCCCAGCAGGATCGCGAGCCACAGATTGCCCGGGTGGACGATCAACAACCCTGCCGCAGCGCCGTACATGCCTAATCCGAAGAACGCCGAATGGCCGAACGACACCATGCCGGTATAACCGATCAACAGATCGGACGACATCGCCAGCAGTCCCCAGATCAGGATTTCGGTCAAAAAGCTGCGCCAGAACGGCGGCAGCACCAGCGGCGCCGCGATCAACAGCGCCATCACCGCGCAAAAGCCGATCCAGAAAACGGCGGTGTGGCTCAAACCGGCCTTTTTGAGCGGCATCGTCTTATCGAGCGGTGCGGTGGTCATTTCGGGGTCGCGAATAGGCCGGTGGGCCGGAACAATAGCGTCACGATGAGGACGACAAACGACACGATCACCGCCTGCGACGGATCGAGCCAGACCGCGGCATAGGCCTCAAGCAGGCTGATGAAGATCGCGGCGACAATCGAGCCGGCGAGATTGCCCATGCCGCCGACCACGACGACGATGAAGGCCTCCAGCACCCATTGCAGGCCCATATTATAATCGACTCCGCCGAACGGCGCGAACAACACGCCGCTCGCCGCCGCCATGGCGGCGCCTAGCGCGAACACGCCGGTGTAGACCCACGGCACCGGAATGCCCATGGCCTGCGCCATCACGCGGTCTTGCGTCGTGGCGCGGATCCAGACGCCGAATTTGCTCACTTTCAGGAACAGCCAGAGCGCGCCGATGATGGCAGCCGACAGCACCGCGATAACGATGCGGTACCAGGGATATTGCAGATAGAACAGCGTGAACTCGGCGCTGATCGGTTCGGAAATCTTACGCGCCACCGGGCCGAACTGCCACAGCGCGTAGTTTTGCAAAACCAGCGAAATACCGAAGGTGGCGAGGATGGTGTTGAGCGGATCGCGGCCGATCAGCGGCCGCAGCGTCACGATCTGCAGCGCGGCGCCGAATATGCCGATGATCAATGACGCCAGCACCAGCGACAGCCAGAAATTGCCGGTGGTGGCAAAGGCGATCACGCCCATATAGGCGCCGAGCATAAACAGTTCGCCGTGGGCGAAGTTCACGACATCCATGATGCCGAAGATCAGCGTCAGGCCGGAAGCGACCAGCGCCAGGATCATGCCGGTGACGATGCCGTTCACCGTCTGGATGATCAAGAGATCGATCGGGATGGAGTGGATGAATTGACCGACGGCGTCCACCTCAGACCCCCAGATATTGCTTGATGACCGCGTCATTGACGTCGATCTCGGATGCGGCGCAATGGTGACGTACGGCGCCCTTTTCCATGATGTAGACGCGCTGGCTCGCCGCCAGCGTCAGCGGCACGTTCTGCTCGACCAGAAGGATGGCGACGCCTTCGTTGTGCAGGACTTCGATGATCTTGCTGATCTGCGAGACCATCCGCGGCATCAAGCCTTCGGTCGGCTCGTCGAGCAAAATGATCTTCGGCTCGAGCATCATGGCGCGGGCGATGGCGAGCATCTGCTGCTCGCCGCCAGAGAGCGTGCCGCCGGCCTGGCCGCGGCGCTCCGCCAGCACCGGAAAATAGGTGAAGACCTTGTCCAAGAGCGCTTCGCGCTTATCCGGGGTCATGCCGTCGCGGTCGAGCCCGGTGCGCAGGTTTTCCATCACCGTGAGCAGGCGGAAGATGCGGCGATCTTCCGGCACATAGCCGATGCCGCGGCGCGCCAGCTTGTGCGGCGGCACGCCGGCGATGATCTTGCCGTCGAGCTCGACCCGGCCTTGGCGCGGCTGCACCAGGCCCATGATGGTCTTGAGCGTCGTCGATTTGCCGACCCCGTTGCGGCCGAGCAGGCCGACCACCTCGCCGCGGCCGACGGTCAGCGACACGCCGTGCAAGATGTGGCTCTTGCCGTAATAGGTGTGCACCCCGTCGAGCGCGACGAGCGGGCCGTTCGGCGTTGGCGCGACTTCTGTCATGGCGCTCATGTCTTGAGGTAAACTTCCAGCACCCGCGGATTCTCCTGGATCTCCGCCGGCGTGCCTTCGGCGAGAATCGAGCCGTAATGCAGCACGGTGATGCGGTCGCAAATCTGCATCACGATCTGCATGTCGTGCTCGACGATCAGAATGGTGAGATTTTCGCCGATGCGCCGGATCAGCTCCGTGGTCTCGTCGGTTTCGCCCTGGCTCATGCCGGCGGTCGGCTCATCGAGGCAAAGCAGCTTCGGTTCGGTGGCGAGCGCGATGCCGATCTCGAGGTTGCGCTGCTCGCCGTGCGACAGATTCGAGGCCAGCTCCGGCGCCTTGGCAAGCAAGCCGACGGCTTCGAGCGCTTGTTCCGCTTTGGCGTTGATATCGGCCAGCGCGGTGTGATGCGCGATCATGTTCCAGCCGTGGCGTCGCGATTGCGCGGCGATGCGCACATTCTCGAACACCGAGGCATTGGGCAGGATATTGGTGATCTGATAGGAGCGCGCGATGCCCTTGCGCGAAATCGCGTTCGACCGCAGGCCGGTAATCTCCTCGCCATCGAAGAGGATGCGGCCGCTGCTCGGTCGCAACACGCCGGTCAGGCAATTGAAAAAGGTGCTCTTGCCTGCGCCATTCGGCCCGATGATGGCGCGGATTTCGCCGCGCGCGAGCGTGAAATTGACGTCGGACAACGCCGACAGTCCGCCGAAACGGACGGACAGCAGCTCGGTCCTCAAGATAGTGGGTGACGCCGCTCCCCGGTTCGCCACCGGGGAGCGCGCGTCGACCGATTCTGCCGCGCGCACTTAGGCGGAGAAATTGCAGGCCGGCGGCACGATGGTCTTGCTGCCGGGCACCGTCTCGATGAGGTGGTAAGTGCCGCCGGAGACCGTGAAGAGGAATTCCTGCGGGAAGGCCTGGTGGTCTTCCTTGCGGATGGTCTTGGTGCCTTGCGGGAAATCGGGACCCGCCTTCAACTCGAGACCTTCCAGCGCCTCGATCAGTTTCATCGTGTCGGGGCGACCCTGGAACTTCGACATTTCCATGCCGATCTTGAGCGCGTTGAGCGCCTCGAAGTTCGACTGCACGTATTTATCAGGCAGCGGCCCGGACGGGTCGACCTTGAGGAGCCGCGCCTTGGCCTCGTCGAACCAGGCGTGGTGATAGGGCGTGTCGAGCGGGCCCTGGAACACCGGAATGTAACGGTTGATCGCGGTGAAGCCGTCGATCTTGTTGCCGATCGCGAGCAGGTTGGTCGATTCCGAAATCGAACCGTCGCCGGCCCACTTGTACTTCTTGGTCAACCCGAGATCGTAGGCCTGGGTGGCGATGGTGACGCCGTCCTTGCCGAAGAAGATGCCGAACAGGCCGTCGAAATCGCCGGAGATTTTCGACAGGAACGGCGTCATGTCGGCGGTGCCGAGCGGGATGCCGGTGGTGCCGACCACTTCGCCGCCATTGTCCTTGATATGCGCGATATAGGCGTCGCGCGTCGACTGGCCCCAGGAATAATCGGCAAAGGCGATGTGCCACTTCTTGCCCATCTTGGTCAGCGTCGGCGCGAAGGCGACGGCTTGCGCCGGCGCGTAGTCGTAGGTGCGGAAGCTGTAGCGGTTGCAGTGCGTGGTGGTGAGCGTGGTGTCGAGGCAGACGCTGATCATGTTGATGACCTTGGCGTCGACCCACACCGGCATGCAGGCGAGGCAGATGTTGGACAGAAAGCCGCCGACATGGGCGTCGATATTGTCCTCCTGCACCAGCTTCTCGGTCTTTTGCCGTGCGACAGCCGGCGAGCTCTCGTCGTCGACGATGTCGAGTTCGACCGGCCGGCCATTGATGCCGCCGTTCTTGTTGATGCGGTCGGCCGCCATCTGCAGCCCGACCACGGCGGTCTTGCCGCCGGCGGCGCCGGCGCCGGACAGCGGCTGCTCGGAGCCGATCTTGTAGGCTTTTTCGGCGCCGAAGGCGGCGCGCCACGGCGCGGGGACCAGCATCATGGCGCCGATCGCGCCGCCGCCCCAGCCGACGATACGGCGGCGGGTAACCTTGCCGCTGTACCAGATGTCCTCAGCCCACTTCTCTTCTTTCCACTTCTCGGTCATCGGTTGTCCCTCCTGCTGGATTTAGTTTAGACCCCATGCTGGTGGCGGCCCTTGATCGGGCTTCTTGTCAGCAGCTCGGGCGGTAGCAAACGCGATATTGCGACCATTTTCAACCCGAATTCGCATTGTCGCAATTGACGCGCTGCACCCGCGCCGCGCGTAACATCGTCGCGGCAGCAGGGCGCTTTGTCCCGGCTGGCTTGATGATAAACTAGGCAAGAGCTCCGAAGAGCTTTGCGAATGGGAATGGAGAGTACGCAATGGCAACGGCGGCGATGCGGCGGGAAAACGCCGAGGCGCTTGTCAGCGGCCGCGCCGCCCGGCTCGCCATCCGGCGCAATGCGCATTCCGGCCCGACCTCGGGCTTGGCGCCGGGATACGTGCAGGCCAACCTCGCCATTCTGCCGCACGCCTTGGCGGAAGACTTCTTGCAGTTCTGTCGGCGTAATCCGAAGCCGTGCCCGCTGATTGGCGTCTCCGCGCCGGGCGATCCTGGCATTGCGGAATTGGCCGACGACCTCGACATCCGCACCGACCTGCCGCGCTACCGGGTCTGGCGCGACGGCGCGCTGGTCGACGAGCCGACCGATATCATCAAATCTTGGCGCGACGATCTGGTCACCTTCGCCATCGGCTGCTCATTTTCCTTCGAGCAGGCGCTGCTCGACGGCGGCATCGAGCTCCGTCACATGACGTGCGATTGCACGGTGCCGATGTACCGCACGTCCGTTGCGACGGTGCCGGCGGGGCCGTTCCACGGCCCGCTCGTGGTGTCGATGCGGCCGATGAAGCCAGCCGACGCCATCCGCGCCGTGCAGATCACCACGCGGTTTCCGTCGGTGCACGGCGCGCCGGTCCATCTCGGCAAGCCGGAATTGATCGGGATTGCGGACATCGCCAAGCCGGATTGGGGCGACGCGGTGCCGATCCACGACGACGAGATTCCGGTGTTCTGGGCCTGCGGAGTGACGCCGCAATCGGTGATCATGGCGGTCAAGCCGGAATTCTGTATAACGCACTATCCCGGCGCCATGCTGGTGACCGACCGCCGCAACACCGAATTCGCTATTATGTGAAAATGTGTAGCCTGGGTTGAGTGCAACGAAACCCAGGAGCGGCAAACAAGCCATTCAATCCCTCCCAGATTTCGCTTCGTTTAATCCAGGCTATGTGAACCCCATGCTTATCGACTTCCAGCAACACTACACGCCGCCCGAATTGCTCAAGGGCGATCCGGGCAAGGTCACGGTCGATCTCGATCGCGACGGTAATCCGAATTATCTGCTCAATCCGCTGCTCGCGGATCTGGACGCGCATGTCCGCATGATGGATGCCGCCGGCATCGATGCCGGCGTGCTCACTTGCGGCTTGGGCTTCGACCAGGCCGACCTCGCGCTCTGTCGCCAGATCAACGACCGCATGCGCGAAGCGGAAAAGGCGCATCCCGGCCGCTTCATCGGGCTGGCGCATGTCCCGGCGCTGCAAGCCGCCGCGGCTGCCGCCGAGCTGAAGCGCTGTGCCGTCGAGCTCGGCTTTCCCGGCGTCGTCATCGCTTCGGAGCTGCAGGATCAGCCGCTCGACGCGGAGGCGCTCAAGCCGTTCTGGAAAGCCTGCGCCGATCTCAATCTCTATGTGTTCATCCATCCGCTGCCGCGCGTCATCCGTTGGGCGCGCATGGATGCAGACGATCTCGGCCGCATGCTCGGCTGGGAGTTCTCGCTGATGACGGCGGCGGTGCGGCTGATCAATTCGGGCCTGCTCGATGAGCTGCCGACGCTGCGGATTCAATTCTCGCATTTCGCCGGCGGCATCGGGCGCTATCTCGGCCGCATCCGTGGCTTTCAGCAGCGCGGCAAGTGGGGCACTGCCGCCGTGCCGCGCCACGGCCGGCAGCCGCGCCAGCCGTTCGATCACTATCTCGATCACCGGCTCTATTACGATATCGCCGGTTGGGCCGGCCCCGATCATGCCGCGGAATGGGGCGCCGACTGGGTGCGCTTCGGGCTTGACGAGCTAGCCTTCTCGCAGCTCGTCTTTGCCTCGGACTATCCGCAAGCGGTGCGCGAGCCGGGCGAAGTCGCCGGTTATGTCGAAGCGGTGCGCGCGCTCGGCGGCAACGGCCGCGCGCTGGTCGCGGGCGTCAATGCCGAAAAGCTCATTCCCGATATCGGCCGGCGGCTCGCCGCGCGGCCGCAAAACGCGGCCAAGGTGCGGGCATGAACGACAAGGCGACAACCGGCGGCGCGACGTTCGACCCGGCCGCCCACGGCTGGGAGCGGGTCAAGGCACATAATTTCGGCGAGTTGATCGGGCCGGTCTGGCGCAAGGGCGATGGCTTGTTCGGCATCGTCACCGCCGACAAGCACAGGAATCATCGCAGCATGCTTCACGGCGGCGTGCTGATGAGCTTCGCCGATCAGGCCATGGGCATGACCGGCCGCCGCCTCACCGGCGACAAGCCGCATGCCACCATCGAGATGAACATGCAGTTCATCGCCGGCGTAAAGATCGGCGATTTCGTCGAGGCGGATTGCACCGTCGTGCGTGAGACACGTTCGGTGCTGTTCATCGAAGGCAAGCTGAAAGTCGGCTCCCGCATCGTCGCCTCGGCGAGCGGTATCTGGAAGATTTTGGGGGAGCGGTAATTGTCATGCCCGCGAAGGCGGGCATCCAGTAATCGCAGGCCATGTGTACTGGATCATCCGCCTTCGCGGATGATGACAGCAAATCATCCCCTAAACCGTTCCAACGTACCGCCCTTCATCACCGAGCCGGGCAGCGGATGGCCGACGATATCCTCGGCGAGCTTGGCGCATGCGATCAGCGCGTCGAGATCCACGCCGGTCTTGATGCCCATTTCCTCGCAGAGAAATACCAGGTCCTCGGTGCAGACATTGCCGGCAGCGCCGGCGTGGCCGGCGAACGGACAGCCGCCCAGCCCCGCCACCGCCGCATCGAAACGCGTCACGCCCATTTCCAGACCGGCATAGGCGTCGGCGATTGCCGTGCCGCGCGTGTCGTGCAGATGCAGCGCCACGTCGAGATCGGGCCAGCGCTCGCGCAAAGCGCCGACCGTGCGCTTGATGGCAAGCGGCGTCGCCCAGGCCATGGTGTCGGCGAGCGTGATGTATTTGAGCGACACGCCGTGCTCATTCGCCACGTCGAGAATTTGTTGCGTGAGCGCGACCACGCGCGCGACCGGAATATCGCCCTCGAAATTGCAGCCGAACGCCGCCATGATGCTGCCGCGCTCGACCGGGATGCCGGCGGTCTTGTACATCTCGACGATGGCGTGTTGCCCGGCGAGCTGCTGCGCGGCGGTACGGTTCTGATTGCGCAGCGAGAATTTCTCCGAGGCGGAGAGCTGAATGGTGCCGGTATTGGTGAGCCGGTCGGAAAATTTAAGCGCCCGCTGAAATCCTTTCTCGTTGAGCCATAGCGCGATGTAGGCGACGCCGGCTTTCGGTACGATGCCGCGCACGACGTCTTCGGCGTCGGCCATGCCGGGAACGTTCTTCGGATTGACGAAGGACACGATCTGGATGCGGTCGAGACCGGTCTGCGCCAGTGCATCGATCAGCTCGATCTTGCGCGCGGTCGGGATCGGGCCTTTCTCGATCTGAAAACCCTCGCGCGGGCCTTCTTCGGTGATCTGCACGGCTGCCGGCAAATCGCTCATGACGCTTCTCCGGCGGCGACGACGCCACGCTTGATCAAGGCGTCGATCTCCTCCCGCGCCAGCCCTAGCTCGGCAAGAATCTCGCGGGAATTCTCGCCGATGGTCGGCGCCTGCCGGCGCAAAGCGAAATCATGCTCGCCCATCTCGATCGGCAGCCGCGGCAGTTTTGCGCGCTTGCCATTCTGAAACGCGATCTCCAGCATGCGGCCGCCGGCATTGAGCTGCGGGTCGTCGAACAGGTCGCCCGGCTTCGCCACCGGCGCAAACGGAACATCGATGCGGTCGAACAGTTCGGCAAGCGCGGCGAGCTTATGCTTGGCGACGATCTCCGCGACAATGGGTAAGAGCACGGGCCGCGCGCGCACCCGATCCTCGTTGGTCTTGTAGGCCGGATTGTCCAATAGATCCCGTCGCTCGAAATGTTCGCAGAATCGCCGCCACTGGCCGTCGCTGGTCAGCCCGACAAAAATCTGCTGGCCGTCGGCGGTTGCGAACGGCTCGTAGATCGCCCAAGCGCCCTGGCGCGACGGCATCGGCGGCATCGGCTTGCCGGTCACCACTTCGCCGGCCATGTGCGACATCATCAGAAAGGCGGTGGATTCGAACAACGCGGATTTGATCGCCTGTCCGCGGCCGGTGCGCTCGCGCTCCCGCAGTGCGGCCTGGATGCCGATCACCGCGAACATGCCGCCCATGATGTCGACCACGGAGGCTCCGGCGCGCAGCGGCTGGCCCGGCGGCCCGGTCATATAGGCCAAGCCCGCCATGAACTGCACCACCTCGTCGAGCGCCGGGCGATGCTCGTAGGGCCCGCTGAGGAATCCCTTGAGCGCGCAATAGATGAGGCGCGGATTTTTAGCCGCCAGATCAGCATAGCCGGCGCCGAGCCGCTCCATGGTGCCGGGCGCGTAGTTTTCGAGCACCACGTCGGCGGTCTGCGCCAGGCGATGGAGCAGCGCGCGCCCCTCGTCGGACTTCAAATCGATCGCGAGGCTGCGCTTGTTGCGGTTGAAGGTCGGAAAGAACCCCGCGGCGAAACCATAAAGCCGGCGGGTGTGATCGCCGGCCACCGGCTCGATCTTGATCACGTCGGCGCCGAGGTCGGCGAGGATGAGCCCCGCCGTCGGGCCCATGATGGTATGGCAGAATTCAAGCACGCGAATGCCGGCAAGGGGGAGGACATTATTGGCAGTTTCATTCGGATCGGCCATACGTGAACCCTACCAACGTTTCCCGGATGCGGTGCAGCGCGTAAGCGGTGCACCGCTGGTCCGGGATCGTAACAGACTCGGAGCCTATGACGATCCCGGGTCTGCAGCGCACCACTGCGTGCTGCGCTGCGCCTGGGAAACATAGTCTAATCCGGCGGCGCCGATCTTATCTTCGGCGCTTCGAATTCGAGGAAAGGGAAGCTATGCAAAAATCATTCATTCGCGGGCCGCGGGCGCAGACGCGCGCTTATTCGACGGCCGTCATCACCGAGGGCGGCAAGACCATCTGGCTCGCCGGCCATACCGGCGCGGTGGACGATGCCGGCAAGTCGCTCGCCGGCAATTTCGACGCGCAGTGCCGGCAGACGTTCCGCAATATCGAAAAGACACTGGCCGAGGCCGGCGCGAAACTTGCCGACCTCGTCACCATGACGGTGTTTCTGATCGATGCCCGCTACACCACTCGCATGACCGAGCTGCGCAGCGAGATTTTCGGGCGTGATTTTCCGGCCAGCGCCGCCATCACGGTCGCCGGCTTCGCTCAGCCGGAGATGATGATCGAGATTCAGGCCGTGGCGGTTGTTTGATCGGCTTTTGCCCGATCGCGTCAGATGGTGACCACATCCTCGCCCAATTGGAACTTTCCGGAAATGGCCTTGATCAGCTCGGACGGCGGCTTTCCGATGCCGTGGGCCGTCGAGGCCTTCATCACGGAAGCGAGCAGAACCTTCTCGTTATCGTTGAGGCCCTTCTGCAATTGATCGAGCTTGGCGCCAAGCGACTTAACGGTCTTCTTGTCCACGGTGTATTCCATCGCGCTATCTCCCTGTCGAATGCAGCTAACGGCTGACGAGAATGTGAAAATTATACTAGCCCAGCGTGTAAGCTACAAGACAGCGTGCGGCAGAGGCGCGCCGGGAACACTCGGGGAGTGCGCGGTGGCGGGGCTAACTGCCGCGCGCCTCATGGATCGCCCGCCACAGCACTTCCGGGGTTGCCGGCATGGCGACGTGCTTGATGCCAAGCGGGGAGAGCGCATCGACCAAGGCGTTCGCCACCGCCGGCATGGCGCCGACGCAGCCGGCTTCGCCGGCGCCTTTGACGCCGAGCGGGTTGACCTTGGTCGGCACCGGATTGGAGTCGACGTGGAACGCGGTGAGATCGGTGGCGCGCGGCATCGCATAATCCATGAACGAGCCGGTGAGGATCTGGCCTTCGGCGTCGAACTTGATGTCTTCCATCAAAATCTGGCCGACGCCCTGGGCGATGCCGCCGTCGATCTGGCCGTGCAGCAACAGCGGATTGATCACCGTGCCGACGTCGTCGACCACGTTATAGTTGACGATCTCGACGGTGCCGGTTTCTTCGTCGATCTCAAGCTCGCAGACGTGAACGCCGTTCGGATAGGCCGCGACTTTGCCGGAATAGATGGCTTTTTCGATCAGGCCCGGCTCCATGCCGTCCGGCAGATTCTTGGGATCGAGCGAGGCTTTGGCGACCTCCTTGATGGTCATCGTCTGATTGGTCTTTTTGCTGGAAAACAGCCCCTCATGGAAATTGACGTCGGCGACGTCGAGCTTGAGCATTTTGGCTGCGATCGCCTTGCCCTTGGCCTCGACCTTCTCGGCGGCGAGCGTGAAGGCCGATCCCGACATGGCCGCCGAGCGCGAGCCGCCGGTGCCTTCGGCGAAGAACACCTGGTCGGTGTCGCCCTGGATGTAAGTCACTTCCTTGGGATCGAGTCCGAGGCGATCGCAGACCACTTGTTTGAACGCGGTCTCGTGGCCCTGGCCCTGATTGATGCTGCCGGAAAAGATCGACACCGAGCCGGTGCGGTCGAAGCGGATCTCGGCGCCTTCGAGTCCCGCCGCGGCCGAGCGCTCGATGGTGTTGGAGAAGCCGAAGCCGCGCAGTTTGCCATTCTTCTTCGCCTTGGCGCGCCGCGCCTCGAAACCTTTCTTGTCGGCGGCGGCAAGCGCCATCTCCAGATTCTTTTCGAACTCGCCGCAGTCGTAGGTGAATGTGACGCTCGTTTTGAACGGCATGGCGCTCGGCGGAATGCTGTTGCGCTGCCTGATGTCGGCCGGATCGATGCCGAGCTGGTCGGCGGCGAGATCGACCATGCGCTCGATGACATAGCCGGCCTCGGGGCGGCCGTTGCCGCGATAGGGCCGCACCGGCTGGGTGTGGGTGTACACCGCGGTGACGTCGATATGCGACGCCGGCGTTTTATAGACGCCGGCCATGGTGCCGAGATTGCCGGTGAAGGCCGGCATGCCGACCTGCAGATAGGCGCCGATCGCGGCGATGATCTTGGCGCGGAAGCCGAGGAACATGCCGTCCTTGTCGAGCGCCAGCTCGGCCTCGGTGACATTGTCGCGCGCCTGCGCGTCGCACAGAAACGATTCCGAGCGGGTCGCCACCCATTTCACCGGCCGGCCGATCAGCTTGGCGCCGAGCAGCACCAAGGCGACTTCGTTATAGACCGCCGACTTCATGCCGAAGCTGCCGCCGATGTCGCCGCACACCACGCGGATCTTGTTATCCGGGCACTTTCAGCACGAATTGCGACAGCTCGGTCTGGAACACATTGGTCCGCTGCAGCGTGGTGTAGATGGTGTAGCGGCCGTCGGCCGGCTCGTAGAGGCCGATCGAGCCGCGCGGCTCCATGGTCGCGGCGGTGACGCGGTTGATGACGAACTTTCTGCTTGACCACATGCGCGGCGCGCGCGAACGCCGCGTCGGTCGCTTCCTTATTTCCTTCGACCTGGACGAAGCCGATATTGTTCGGGCAATCCTCCCACACCAGCGGCACGCCGGGATTGGCCGCATCGCCGGTCGAGACCGCGGCCGGCAGCGGCTCGTAATCGACCTCGATCAATTCGGAGGCATCGACCGCCTGGTAATAGGTTTCGGCGACGACGAAGGCGACGTAATCGCCGATCATCCGCACTTTGTCCTCGACCAGCGCCGGATAGCGCGGCCGGTAGCCGGGAACATCGTTGCGGCGCTTCAGGCCGCCGGGCACCGGCAGATCGCCGAAGCCCGCGGCCTTGTAGTCGGCGCCGGTGAACACCCCGAGCACGCCGGGCGCGGCTTTCGCCTTGGCGTGTCGATCTTGCGGATGCGGGCGTGCGCATGCGGCGAGCGCAACACATAGCCGAAGGCCATGCCGGGAAACGTCATGTCGGCGATATAGCGGCCCTGGCCCTTGACCAGCCGCGGATCCTCAAAGCGGGGAACGGGCTGGCCGATCGCGTATTCACCCATCGCAATCCTCACATTTCGCTGGCGATAACCTCTGCCGCGAACGGGCAAAGGCAACAAGATTAGCCTCGTTTCCCGGATGCGGTGCAGCGCGCAGCGGTGCGCCGCTGATCCGGGACCTTCGCAGACTCGGCGTTTGTAACGATCCCGGGTCTGCAGCGCACCACTCCGCTAAAACGCTCCGTGCTGCGCTGCGCCCGGGAAATGCAGCTCTTTGTATGCCAAAGCGGGCGAGAGTGTGGGTGTGTTTCATGGATTTGCCCGGCGGATGGCCGGGCATTGGGATGCGGATGGTCGCTTTTACAACGGCTTGCCGGGGCCTTCAATCGGCCCCCCGGGGTGACGGGAGAGACGTAAAAGGAGCGTCGTTTCCCGGGCGCAGCGCAGCATGAAGCGAAGCGAAATGATGCGCTGCAGACCCGGGATCGTTGCGGGCTCGGAGTTTGATACGATCCCGGAACAGCGGCGCACCACTTCGTGCTGCGCCGCATCCGGGAAATGGGCTCCGATTTAGCGGCTATGCGCCTCGCGGAGCACTGTCGCGGGAATGAGCGGAAGGGGCTATAGTCTCGAACTATGCCCGAGACCTTCGAAGCCGCCCTGCAAAGCCGCGTCGATACCATGATCGACGCCTGCACCCGTTGCGGCAAATGCGTCGCGGCTTGTCCCACAACCGTGGCCGCCGGCCTGACCGCCGAAGAGCGCGCCAACCCGGTGGGCGTCATCGGCGGTGTCATCGATATCCTCCGCCACGGTGAAGGCAGCGACGCGGCGCGCAAATGGGCGAGCGGCTGCATTCGGTCCGGCGACTGCATCGAGGCCTGCGACTACGGCGTCAATCCGCGCTTTCTGCTCGGCATGGCGCGCGCGGCGATGGCGCGTGCCAAGAACGAAGCGGCGGCGCTGCGGAAGAAGGGCGTCGACGGCTTCCGCCATGTCGCGCGCGACGTCAACGCCATCTCGAAAATCCAGCTCGACGAGGCGCTGCTGGCTCGGCTCGGGCAGGGGGTCAGGAAGGGTACAGCGCCCGGCGAGCAAGCCGACTTCGTCTTCTACACCGGCTGCAACGTGCTCAAGACGCCGCATATCGCGCTCTATGCGCTCGACGTCATGGACGCGCTCGGCATCTCCTACGAAGTCATGGGCGGCCCGACCCATTGCTGCGGCATCCAGCAATTGCGCGCCGGCGATCTCGCGACCTTCGGCCGTGTCGCCGAGAGCGCGCTCGACAAGCTCTCGACGAGCAAGACCAAGCAGGTGATCTCGTGGTGCCCGTCCTGCCACGTCCAGTTCACCGAAATGACGCTGCCGGCGGCGGAGAAGACGCGCGGCGCCAAACCCTTCGACATGACGCCGTTCACGCTGTTCGTGCACAAGCATCTCGACCGGCTGCGGCCGCTGTTGCGCAATCCGGTGCCGATGCGGATCGCGCTGCACAAGCACCCCGGCGTCCGCGGCGTGGTCGCCGCCGCCGAGGACATTTTGCGCGCCATGCCGGGCGTCGAACTCGTCGACCTTGCGGCAGCCCGCGGTCGGCCTGCAAGCCAACGACCTAAAACCGCTGCCGGCCCATCGCCGCGCGCTCCAGGAAGCCGAGCTCAAGGCCGCCGAGGCAGGCCCACATCGACGCGCTGGTCGCGCTCTACCACTCCGACCACCGCGAGCTCTGCGCCCACGAGCGCGACTTTCCGTTCCAGATTCTGAATCTGTACGAAGTGGTCGGCCTGAGCATGGGGCTGTACTACGAAGACACCTTCAAGCGGCTGAAGCTGATGCAGGACGCCGACTTGATCCTCGCCGACTGCGAGGACCTCGTGGAGCGCCACGGCCTCGACCGCGAAGCGACGCGGGCCGCGATCCAGACGATGCTCGATGAGCAGCCGGTGGCGTTGAGGGGTGGGGTTGCGCTGCATCAGTCGTCTTGAGACGCCCGCGCGCAATGGGAGCGCGGATGTATTCATGTCTTCACGGTCGTTTTGCCCGCCGCCTGCTCCATCGACCATTTGACGCGCTCGGCGATGAATGTGGCGAAAGGCTCGATATTCATCTGGACGCTCGCGCTTTCGAGCGCCTTCATGTAGGCGTCGCGGTCCTCGACGCGGATCACGGTCCATGGATAGCCGCCTGCCGCAAGCATGGCGTTCATGAGAAACCGGGCCATGCGGCCGTTGCCATCTGGATAAGGATGAATGTAGCCGAATAGCCAGTGGCCGAGCACAATCCGTACCGAGGGCTCTTTCTCGCTTTCGAGAAGGTCGAAGAGCGCTTCCATCGCATCGGGAACGACCTCCCAGCGCGGGGGCACGTGCCGCGACCCCTGCAGGTAAACGAAATGATTCCGAAAACCGGCGAGTGCTTGCGCCTGGATGAGACCCGCCGCGACGCAAGGCTGGAACATTTCGCGATACCAGTCGCGATAGGTGCCACGAACGAGCGCGGCGGCATCGGCTCCGGCGATGATTTTCTCGATTGATGTCTTGACGCTCTGAAACGCTTGCCAATAGCCGCGCGCCGCCAGCGCATCGCGGTTCTGCCGATCGGCGGCATGCGCCCCGGGATTCCATGTTCCCGCGCGGACGCGCTCGATCAATTCGGGCGTGACGCGGTAGCCTTCGATCGAAAGGGAGTTGTAGGCATCGTGCTTGTAGATTTCGTCGACGGATTTCAGATAGGCGGCTGTGTCCTTGGGCAAGCCCGGTGGCTTGGGAAACGCCGCGATGACTGCCGCGCGGTGGTGGCTCCAGAATGACTGAAGCCGGCCGACGATCGGCGGGACGCCCGTTTGCAGCGTTCCGAATGTCTGTTCTTCGGCGAAGGGGTCGGCCGGCCGGACATCGTGCCCGGCCGCCTTCATCGCCTTGACGATTTCTTCGGCGATTTCGTTGCGGCCGAAGCGGGTAAAGGCACCGGCAAGGCGACCGGCGACAACCGTATGGCCGCCTTCAAGTAGGGGACCCAAGATTTCGGAAGCATCTTTGATACCGGCGAGCACGACATGGGCCTCGGCAGGATGGCGCCGCATGAAATCTTCGGACATCCGGATGAGCGCGGCAGGGGGTTTGAACAGGCGAAGCCCGTCCTTCACCGTCAGGTCCGCCGCGTTCGGCATCTTGCTTTTGAGATCGTAGATCGATGTGCCAAACAGCAGCTTGTTCGTGTTGTTCGTGCCATGCGGGCTATAGATGATGACCTGCGTCGGAATGACAGTGTCTTCCGAGTGCAAGAGCAACGACTGCTCGGGAGAGAGGTGCCAATCCGAGCCAAAGCGGTATTCGCAATAGCGTGCACAAAATTCCCAGAACGAAGCGAACCACGGCGTGGTGTCGCCCGGCGCGGCGCCAGGGCTCGTCGAAATCAGCCAGCCTTTGATGACCTCGCGCAGAAACCCCTGGGTCAACAAACGCTCGCGATCGACGCGCGGGAACGCCTCCGACCGGAAGACATGACGGCCGTCACTTTGCAGCTTCTGGAGTTTCTCCAGCGAGGTTGCGAGTTTTTCGTGTAGAGTAGCCATATGAGTCCCACCGCATTTCGAGTGTGGACCATTTCAAGTTTATTGTGCCGTACATTCACAAGTATATAGTGTCTTACAATTACAAGTCAATTATGTTGTACGTATACAAGTATATTCTGCGATTATTCCATAAATGGCTGATATGTAATGAGTTTATGAAACCGGGGAAATTATACCCCAATGACGCGCATCCCAATGGACCTCGAAACCTATACCCGATCCAAACGCCCGGACTATGCCGCTCTCGCCGATATCGTTGCCGCCGTTCTGCAGGCGGCCATCAGCGGCTACCCTCGCCCCTTGCGCCTTCAGCAAATTCAAAAGCGGGCGAAAGAGCCGGACAAGCTCCGCAAGAAACTGGAAGATCGGGGCATTCTCGCGACCGCAACGCTCGAAGATGACATCAAGGATTTGGCGGGCTGCCGGCTGATTTTCTATACGAATTCGGATGTATCGCAATTCCTGCAAAGCGGCATCATTCAGGACAATTTCGAGGTCGATTGGGACCGCACCAAGATCCATCATCCGGTGCCGGGGCAGACCGCGCCCGAAAACCTTTTCATATCGAATAACTACGTCCTGAAGCTGAAGGCTGATCGCACCGCGCTACCCGAATACGCGCGGTTCGCGGGGCTTTGGTGCGAGGTGCAGGTTCAGACCATTCTGAATCATGCCTGGTCGGAAATGGGACATGACATCATCTACAAAAAGCCCGTGCTTGCGGGCTTCGGCGGAAAGCTGTTCGAGGCCATCAAGGAACGCCTCGAAAAGATCATGAAGGAGCATTTGCTGCCGGCGGGCTATGAATTTCAAAAAGTGCAGGATGACTACGAACGGCTGATGAGCGGCAAGGAGCTGATTGACCACGGCGCGCTCAAGGCGCTCGCGGAATGCAGCGACAATAATGCACGTCACGATCTGCTGGAGCGATTCCGCGATTACGCCCTCCCCCATTACGACGATCCGCAAAGCGTCTACCCGGAAATCAAGGATCAACTTGTCGCGGCGGTCGTGGCAGCCCGGCTTACCAAACCGCGCCCGATCGAAACGCCGTTCGGCAGCTATCCCGGCGTCACGACAGAACGAATTGTCGAAGACGTTTGCGATATCCTCAATCATTACCGCTATGTCGATATCGAAGGCACCTTCGATGCTGTGTGCGCGATGTTTCCCGACGCCCAGAGCACCGAGGAGCGGAAACATTTGCTCGGCCTAGCCCAGCATCTAGCGCAGCACAATCTCGATGTGTGGAAGCAAGCCGGGCCTTACGTGCAGACGGTGCTGGTGCAGAAAATCGGCACCATGGATCGCAACGCCTGGGGTCCCGTCTGGCCGGTTCTGGTGGAAGTCCTCGGTGAGGCCCTGAAGACGGAAATTCACGGGGTATCGAGCAGCTACAACGCTGTGAAGTTGAGCCAAGGCTCGGCCATCCCGAGCGATGCGCTCACGCGCATGCGCTCGGAAGCGATCGGGCTGCTCAAGGAACTCTACCAAACGGCGTCATCCGAGACCGAAAAGCGGGAAGCAGAGAACGCTCTGTTCGAAGCGGGCCGCACACCGAACGGGAGTGCCTATTCAAAGGAATTGCTGATCGACATTCTCGAAAACAGCACCACGATTGTGGATTTCTTTTGCGAGATCGCGCCGGGGGAAACCTACGAAATGCTCCAATCGCTCGAACACAGGCTGCTTTGGATGTGCCGGCGCAACCAGGGTGTTGCGCGCATTGCGCCGGGCGATGCCGGCGTGGTCAAGGCGCGCGATGCGCTGAACGCCGCAATTCTGAAGTTTCGCGGCATTGTGAGCGCCAATAAGGGGTTCTCGGTCTACAAGACGCTTGTCGGATTCGAGTCTGTCTTCCCGCCGGCCTGGGATGATTCGGAATTTGGCTACGAACAGGAGACGGCGTACCGGGAGCAGCGCATTGATGAGTTCGTGGCGGAGATCAACGAGACGAATGCGCAAGAATGGTTCGCGATCATTCAACGCTGCGCGCAAACGGAATCCGATGATCTTGCGACGTTTCCGAACTTCGGCCTGTTCCTTCAAAAGCTAAGCCGAGCGAAGCCGGGCGTTGTCCTGGGCTTCATTGACCGGCTGGACAAGCGGCTCACGGGATTCCTCGGGGTCATGCTAAGCGGCCTTGCGCAAAGCGACCGCCGCACCGATTTGGATGCGAAAATTGCGGAGTGGCTTGGACAAGAGAAGCATTTGGTCGAGATGGCTCATTATGTCCAGCTCGCGTCCCAATTCGACCCGGCGCTGCTTCGGAGAATTATGGCGCTCGGCATTAAGCGAAAGGACGATGCCGTTCTGGTGCAGGTGATGTCGGCCTTTGCCCGGCGCTACGCCGATGCGCCGGATGGGCTTATCGAGTCGGTGTTTATGCCGGCGATCGAATACTTCAATGAACGACGCGATGCCCGTTGGGTCAATCTCGTATGGTTCATACCAAAAGAGCGCTCGCCGCTTTGTGCGCTGACGCCCGCGCAAACAGATATTGTTCTCAAAAGCCTGCTGCATCTTCGTAAGATCGAGCCCCATGGCGAGCGCGCCTTGGCGCTGCTGGCTAAAAGCCAGCCGGAGAAAGTTTTTGATTTCTTCGGCGCGCGGCTGGAGTTTGCAACGACACGCGATGATGACGACACCTACGAAGAGGTCCCGTATCACTTTCACGGCCTGGAAAAGTGCTTCGCCGGCATCGCGGATCACGCTGTCAGTATGGTGCGGGGATGGTTTGCGCCCGGCGACCCCATGTTCCAGTTTCGCGGCGGACGATTACTGGCGAGCAGCTTCCCGGCCTTTTCGGAGCCCCTGGCCCGCAAGCTTCAATCGTTAGTCCAGAGCGGCAATCGCGAGGATATCGAGTTCGCGCTTCGCGTGATGTCGAGCTATCACGGCGAGGCGTTTCTCAATGAGACCTGCAAGGCCGCCGTGCGCGCATTGCCCGCGGGTGATCCGTCGCTCGGCGAGATCGAAATCATTCTTCAGAGCACCGGGGTCGTATCGGGCGAGTTCGGTTTTGTCGAGGAATACACGAAAAAGAAACGAGAAATGACAGGCTGGCTTGATGACCCGGACGCTCATGTACGGGCATTCGCCGAGCGTTATATGCTTTATCTCGATCGCCGGATTGCCGCCGAACAAAGGCGCGGCGAAGAGAGCATCGAACTGCGCAAGCGGATGTACGATGATCCAGAATTACGGTGACAGTGCACTTAATTCTCATCCACTGGGGCGGATAAGACGAGATGAGCATTCGTCACCCCAAAAACCCGCGCACTTTTTGCGCCACCTTCCGCGCCGCCGCCTTATCGAGCCGGCCGATGCGGCGGTCGATCCGGGCGGGCTCGATGCAGGCGATCTTGGCAGGCCGCACCACCGACGGCGCCGGCAACCCGGCGCGGTCGAGATCGCCGATCGCGACGTCGCTTGCCCACGGCGCATTGTCGGCACTGGTGATCATGGCGACCCAGACAAGATCGTGCGCGGCAAGCCGCCGATTGGAGATCACCAAAGCCGGGCGGCGCTTCTCGGCGAGACGGTCGGCATAGGGAAACGGAACGACGACGATGTCGAAGGGGTCAAAGGCCGCCATAGGCCTTCTCGTCGGCCGCGCTCGACCATTCGGAGAAAGTCGCGAACGGTTCGTCGGTCTCGTTGGCCGGCGCCTTGTCGAGCAACACGCCGTCGTCGGTCACGCGATAGCGCAAGGTGTCGCCGGGCTTGAGCGCGAGCCGTTCGCGCACCGCGCGCGGGATCACGGTCTGGCTTTTGACCGAGACTTTCGAGAACGCGGCGGGCTTGCGGGTTTGCCGGTTCATGGACGGTAATATGGCTTACCGTCTTACGTCTTACAAGCCCGTAGCCCGCGCGACTCGATGGGATTCGCTTCGTTCCACCCGTGCTAACCGGTCAAATAATTAAACCGTGATTTTCGCTCGCGCTCCCAGGCAAGGAGCGTCCAGTGGGCCCCGAAATCCGCGCTGTTTCCGCCCCCAGCATCATCAATATCACGAAGCACGGGGATGACACGGTCCGGCATGAGATCGATCAGGTAGGCTCCAGCGGCGGCCCGCACGCCGGCATCTGCGCTGTCGAACAGCACGTCTAACGCGCCGCGGCCTATACCAACTTTATCCAGCTTCAGGACAATGGCGTCTAATAGGTGCCAAACCTCGCTCTCGCCATCGGTATCCAAAAACTCGTCATGAAGCACGTCGGCAAGTCTGGCGCCAAATTCGAATGCGCTGACAAGCGACGCCCCACCTTTCCTGTCTGAAGCCGGATCGCAGCGCCTAATCATGGCTGTGATTGCTGCCTTGCCGTCGGCCTTGAGGAGATCGAACTGTCTAATAATCTCAGTCCCGCGAAGGATTGCCTTGGCTTGTGCTGCACGATCCCGCGCGGAGAATGTTGCACGATTGCCGTCAAACCAATCGTCAAGCTTCGCTCCTAACGCGGCGATTGCCTCATCTGCTTTCATGGAAGTCTCCCGCTCGGCGTCCGTACTGGCGAACATTCTTATTTCAAAATCTGCAACCGCCGAAGGATTTTGAGGCCCTCTTCCCGTTGAACATCATACGGTTGAGTCTGCAGCCATTGGTACATGTTCATATTAGGGACGGGAGATTTCTCTAGATATGCAGCGTTGACAACCTCATGCAGCAGCGTCGGCAGGAGAATAATATTGTCGGTGTTCTGCAGGAGATTCGCGGGAATATTTGTCGTGTTCATCCCGCCTTGCGTCACGATATGATGATACTGGTAACCGGCGCCCGCACCACCGAACCTCTTTTCTATTATATCTGTGACCAACTCAGCCTTTAAGAAGGCATTGTAGTCGGCAAATTCCTCATACTCATTGGATACCTGCAAATCCTCAAGAGTCTGCGGTCCTTTCTGGACAAAGTCGAGGGCGGCAGCTGTATCGGTCGCAAGTTTCCAATATTCGGACACGACATGGACCATGTCGAGCGCCATAGCCGCGTCGGCCGCGGCGTCAAGGATCGGGATCAAATTCGCCGCCGCTTCGGCGCCCAAACGCAGGATCGCGCGCAAACCCGTTCGCGAAGCGATATCCGGGGCCTTCTCCCGGCCACTCCCGCATGTCGCTACGCCCATGCGGGCTACCTGATAATTCGCGCTACGCGCTTAAATAATTAAACCGTGATTTCCCTTCGCGCTGCCAGGCGAGGAGCGTCCAATGTGCCCCCAAACTGGCACCGCTACCGTCTCCCTTCATCTCGATTTGACGGAGGACCGGGACGACGCGCTGGGGCATCAAATCTATCAGGTAGGCTCCGGCCCAAGCACGCACGCCGGGATCAGGGTGATCGAGCAGTGCGGCGAGCGGCGTCCGGCCGGAGCCGAGTCTATCCAAAGCTTGGACGATAGCGTCCATGAGGCGCACGACCTTAGTTTCGCCGTCGGCCGTGTCGCGAAATTCGTCGTGAAGCGTATCCGCTAGTCGCGCACCAAATACAAAGCCGCGGATCAGGGACGCGGCGCGTTCGTGGTCCGCAACGGGATCGGGACGATCGAGCAACGCTGTGATGGCCGCCATTCCATCAGCCTTGAGGCGATCGAACTCTTTCGCGATCTCGAAACCGCGAAGCAGCGCGTTGCCCTGCGCCATGCGATCCTTCGAATCGAGCAACGGGAAAAAACCGTCCCACCACGCGTCCAGTTTCTGTCCTAACTGTACGATCGCTTCATCGATGTCCATGAAGGCCTCGCGCCGATCCGCATGTACATACTTGTTCACTTCAGGATATGCAGTTCCCGCAGAATTCTGAGACCTTCCTCGCGTTGAACGTCGCGGGGCTGAGTTTGCAGCCATTGGTACATATTCATGTTTGGAACCCGCGAGGGTCCCAAGTATTCATCATTGACCGCCTCGTGCAACAGCGTTGGAAGAATGATAATATTTTCGGTATTCTGCAACTGCTCGGGCGGAATTTTGTCCGCGTTCGCGCTGCCTTGCGTGACGATGTGATGGTATTGATTTCCGGCGCCCGCGCCGCCAAACCGCTTAGCCATTTGGTCTGGGCTTAAACTGACCTTGACGAACTGGTCATAGGTGGAGAATTGCTCGTAATCGCTCGATGAAACTTGAAGGTCCTCAATGCTGTGGGGCCCAGCCTTTATAAAATTGAAAGCGGCAGTAGCATCGATTGCAAGCTTCCTATATTCGGAGAGCGTTCGAGCGAGGTCGGCCACCATCGCCACGTCCGCCGCGACGTCAGCGCCTGGAATCAGATTGGCCAACGCCTCAAGGCCGATGTGCAAGGCCGCGACAAGACCGAGCCGCAACTTCTGCCGGTTGATACGGTCTTTGATCTCCTGCGTGATTGCGACTCCCGAGCCGTCCTTTGGACGGAATTCTCCACCGATCCCCCCTGGCGTTCCGGCGGGCCAGCCGGGGTGCTTTGGATCGTCCGGACTCGCCTTGTGAATGTCGCGCGGATCAGCATTGGCGCACCTGATGAGGAAGTCCTGTGCCTCCAGGCCGTTGCGCGCGGATCGGTCGGGCAGATCGGGAATGCGCAGATGCACCGCCGCGATCCGCGCCAAACAAGAGTCGTTCGCGTTCAACGCGGTTGCCACAGTCGCAAGGCCGGACATCAGCCGGTCGGCAGCGATATTTTTCCGATAGGCGCGGCTCAGCAGCGCTTCGATCTCGCCCTGGTCGCGAACCACGAAACGATGATCGCGCCGCTCGATCAGCGGTGTGCGGCCCAGAACCAGGCCGTCATTGGTGCAAGCGAGACCGAGATTGTCCTCGCCGCCTTCACTTAAACGCCACATCCGAATCATGGGGTCGGTGTCCCATAACTAGAGACTTTGGTCAACGTATAAGTGATAACTCTTGACAATCGTCCCCGGTGCAGTTACATAGCCGCAATCTTGCCCGTAAGGACGCCGCCGGGTGACGCCGGCGGAGAGGGGCGAGTGCGGTTCCCGCGGGCGGGGTTGTCAGCCCCGCTCCCGGGCGGCTCCGGGCCAAAACGACCGGCCGGCACTATGACCGGCCTGCGGGCTCATAACGCCCGCTGCACTGGGACGGCAGGGGACGGATAACGCCCGTTCCTCAGTAGCTCCGTCCCAGGAAGTGCGTGAACTGGAGCTGAGCGGTGGCGTTCGGTCGCTGCCGCAAGTGCCGTGGTGGAACGCCGGCAGGCGAGCGCGCCCGAAGCGGAGGGGCGGCGCAAGCCGCCTTCTCCGTGGCGCGCCCTGTGCGCCGCTTGCGTACAGGTTCGTGGACTACGCGTCTGCCGGCGTTCCGCTTCCTTTTATTTGCTGGAAGCGAGCCGAAAAGAAGTTTCGTGGCCTGGGTTGAACGACGTGAGACCCAGGATGGGCAGTGAGGCTGATAGTTCGTTCCCGGATTTCGCTCCGCTCAATCCGGGCTACGGGCAGAGGCCGTTTCGACATCGCTGTTTGACATCACTCGCGCGCGAAATGCGCTGCGCGGGAACAGGAGCGTGTTGCTTTCACCTCTCCCCGCCGCGCGGGGAGAGGTCGACCCCCGACTTGATCGGGGGGAGGGTGAGGGGGCCTCTCCGCAAGTCTGAGCGCAGCAATTCTGCGCCCGGCGGAGAGGCCCCCTCATCCATAGCCGATGCTTCGCATCGGCGTTCTTGACGTAAGAGGACGGCGCGGCCGAAGGCCGCCTGTGCTTCTCCCCGCACGCGGGGAGAAGGAGCGCGCAAGCGTTGCGGAAGCGATGGAGATTTCAATCCGCCTGGATGTTGGCGTCCTTGACCATCTTGCCCCAGACGCCGAGCTGGACCTTGATGAAGTCGCCGAGCTCGGCCGGCGTCGAGGAGAAGCCCTCGAAGCCGACCTTCTTGAATTTGGCCTGCACTTCGGGGCTGTCGATGATTTTTCGCAGCGCGGCGTTGAGCTTGGCAACGACCTCCGGCGGCGTGCCGGCAGGCGCGACGAGGCCGGCCCAGGCGTCGAGATTGAAGCCCTTGATGCCGGCTTCGTCCATGGTCGGCAGTTCGGGGAACAGTGCGCTGCGCTTGATGCGCGTTACCGCCAGCGCGCGCAGCGTTCCGGCTTGGACATGCGGCATCGCGGTGGTGAAATCGGCGAACATCATCGAGACGCGGCCGCCCATGATGTCTTCCAGCGCCGGCGGCGTGCTCTTATAGGGCACGTGCAGCATGCTGATTCCGGCCCATTTCGCCAGCGTGTCGCCGGCGACGATGCCGGCGGTATTGCCGCTGGCAAACGACAGCTTGCCGGGATTGGCCTTGGCGTAGGCGACCAGATCCTTCACCGAGTGGATCGGCAGCTTCGGATCGACCACCAGCATCAAAGTGAAGCTGCCGACGCGCGTAATCGGATCAAAATCCTTCACTGGATCGTAGTTGACGTCCTTGTGCAGGAACGGATCGGCCGACAATGGCGAGTTGGTCGCCATCAATAAATTGTAGCCGTCGGCCGGCTGATGGTGGACGTAGAGCGCGGCCAAGGCGCCGTCGGCGCCGGGGCGATCCTCGACCACCACCGGCTGGCCGAGCGCCTTGCTCAGCGGATCGGCGATGATGCGGCAGATGGTGTCGCTGGCGCTGGCGGGACCAAACACGGCGGTGATGGTGATCGGCCGCGTCGGATAATCCTCGGCGCGCGCGCTGTTGAACAAGCCGTTGCACAATAGGGCCACGGCGACGGTCACGAAAACGGCAAAGAGCTTTCTCATGGCTTCCCTCCCTGATGGCGCAATTTTTTGATTGCTGGCGTGTCGGCCTTGCGGTGGCGCACGCGCTTTCCGGCCAGGGCAGGATAGCAGATTTATAGGATGGGAGTTGCGGCGATTTGCGGCATCGCCTTGTAGGGGCGGGTTTGAAACCCGCCCCTACGTCCGCCGGGAATAGGCGGTTATCTGATGAACGTGCCGCCGCGCAGCTCGGCAAAAGCCTGCTGCAATTCGGCCTGCGTGTTCATCACGATCGGGCCGTGCCAGGCGACCGGCTCCTCGATCGGCTTGCCGGAGACGAGGAGAAAGCGGATGCCCTGTTCGCCGGCCTGCACCGTCACCTCGTCGCCGCGGTCGAACAAAACCAGCGATCGGTTGCCGGTCTGCTCGCGCGTGACGATCTCGTTGCCGCCCTCGGTCTTCTCGGTCAAGACGCCAAATGGCGCCGAGGCGCCGCGGAAATCGCCGGAGCCCTCGAACACATAGGCGAAGGCATGCCGCTCGACTTCCACCGGCAAGGTTTTGCGCTTGCCCGCCGGCACAGAGACATCGAGATAGCGCGGATCGGCGGCGACGCCTTCGATCGGGCCGCGGCGGCCCCAAAAGTCGCCGCACACCACGCGCACGCGGGTGCCGTCGTCGTCGACGATCTCAGGGATCGCGGCGCCTTTGACGTCCTGATAGCGCGGCGCCGTCATTTTCAGCGCCGACGGCAGATTGGCCCAGAGCTGAAAGCCGTGCATGCGGCCGGATGCGTCGCCCTGCGGCATTTCCTGATGCAGAATGCCGCGGCCGGCCGTCATCCATTGCACGTCGCCGGCTTCGAGATTGCCGCGATTGCCGAGGCTGTCGCCGTGCTCGACGGTGCCCGCCAGCACATAGGTAATGGTCTCGATGCCGCGATGCGGATGCCACGGAAAGCCGGCGCGATAGTCGTCGGGCCGGTCGTTGCGGAAATCGTCGAGCAGGAGAAACGGATCGAATTCGGATGTGTTGCCGAAGCCGAACGCGCGGTTGAGCTTGACGCCGGCGCCTTCGATGGTCGGCTTCGCGGTGACGATGCTTTTCACGGGCCGAATGGACATGACGTTATGACCTTATCCCGAGGAATTGATTGCACTTAAGATGGGCGATCGGCCGCGCCGAGCAAGAAGGCACATCGATGATACCAATTCCTTCCGTCATTGCGAGGAGCGAAGCGACGACAATGACGGGGCCGAAATTACCCCAGCGTAACCATGCCGCTCCAGAACTGCTGGGCGCTGCCGACGTCGACGTCGTATTTGCGCGCGAAGGTGAGCTTGCCGTCGCCGCCGATGCGCATGAGCGTGATGCCGGCCGGCAGCGTGCCGTCCTCGGCCGCCATGATGCCGGCGACGACCAGAAGCCGGCCGCTCGGATCAATACCGAAGGTGCGCAATTGCAGGCCGCGGCCGTCGAGGTTTTGCAGGAGCGTCGGCTCGCCGGTCGTCGGGTCGACGGCGAAAGCAGCGACGCTGTTCTCGCCGCCGGGCGCGACCTTGCGCGCGCCGGGACCGGATGCCGGAAAGGTGCGGTTGGTCAGATAGACGAATTTGCCGTTGGGATGCACGTGGATCGGTCCGGCGCCCTGCGGCACGGCCGAATTCGGATCGGACAGCGTCTCCTTGATGAACAGTGGCGCGCGGGCAAGGCCGGTCGCGCCATCGAGGGCATAGACATAGAGCTTGTTCTGCCCCTCGACCGAAACAAACGCCCAGGGCTTGGTCGGATGAAAATCGAGATGTCGCGGCCCGAATCCCAGTCCGTTGCCGGGTGCGATCGAGGCGAGATTGGAGAGCACGCCGTCGGCGAAGCGGAACGTCTTGATCGCGCCCGGATCCTCCGGCTTGCCCTCGCCGGCATTGTTGCCGCGCGTGACCAAAATCACGGTGCGATCGTCCGGCGCAACGCGGATTTGATGCGCGTAAATTCCGGTGTCGAGATTGCCGGGCTGCGTCACCGCTGCGCCGATGGTGCCGTCCGCGCTGAGGCGATGAACGGTCACGCCGCTCGGCGTGTTGTGGGCCGTCAGCAAGTAGCGGCCGCCGCCGTCAACGCACGCGTGGATCGGGCGCGACGGCAGCGCCACCGGATCGCCATGCGACCGCAACGCTGCCGTCGCCGGATCGATCGCGAGCGCGTTGGCATAATGCTTGTCGCCGGCAAGGCCTGGTCCGCCGCTGCTCGACACCACGTACAAAAAACGCCGCGACGGATGCGGCCAGGCATATTGAATATTGGCCGGCAGCGTGACCGCGCCGCGTGCGCTTAAGGCCGCGGCGTCGACGTCGACATCATAAAGTGTAAGCGCAGGTCCGACGCTGCCGTAATACACTGTCTTGGGCATGGCTCGGGTTCGGTTGCGACGGTTCGAACTTGCGGCGCACGTGTCGAATGGACGGGCAGCAAGGATACCGCGCCACAAAATATCCGGCAAATTTGCAGGGGTTCAGAAAACTATGGCCTGCCGCGAAGATCTAAGCGTGCGCTTGATTCAGCAAGCGATCGACCAGCCCGTCGATGCGAGCGACGCTGCGGAAATGCGCCGGCGTCATGTCACGGTCCGGAATTTTCACCCCGAATTCAGTCTCGACCGCGAGCATCAGGTTGACGGTGTCGAGCGACGACAGCCCGGCCTCGCTCAAATCCGCATGATGGTCGACCGCGTGGTCGAGACCGCGCTTGGCGAGGATTTGCCGCACCAGTTCGGCAATGCGACCGGCCGTTGACGAAGTCATGCGATCCTGCACGGTGAATTTTTCCCAAACGGAAACGCGAAAAATCGCGGCTTTGCGAAACCATCATCGCATGGCGCGCTCGCCGAATGGTTAGCAGGCAGGGGTTTTCGATTGGTAACCTTTACGCCAAAGAAGCGCGCTAATTCCCGATAAAAGCCGCGATGATTTGTGAGTTTTGCGCTAGCTGTGACGCAACGATATCGCGTCGAATGCGACAGGCAGCACTTCCAGCGCGAGCTCATTGATGAACGTGCGAACCGCAACGGTTCTAGAAGTCGATCAAGACATCAAAGCGGCGCGCCACGCCGCGCGCGGCATTCTCGCCGCGGCGGGCAATCTGCGCGTGGCCGACGCCGCCGATCTGATGTCACGGGTCAGGAAAGTCGCCGCCATTGCCGCCGAGCATGCCGCGATGGTCGATCGCGATTTGCGGTTTCCCGCCGAAGCGATCGCCGCCGCGCGCGCCGAGCGGCTCCTCGGCATCGCCGTGCCACGCGAACTCGGCGGCGAGGAAGCGAACATCGCCGACATCGTCGACATCTGCTACGCGCTCGGCCGCGCCTGCGCGTCGACTGCCATGATCTACGCGATGCATCAGACCAAGGTCGCTTGCCTGGTGCGCCATGGCCGCGGCAGTCCGTGGTATCAGCTCTTGCTGCGCCGGCTCGCCAACGAACAATTGCTGTTGGCGTCGTCGACGACGGAAGGTCAGAGCGGCGGCGACGTGCGAAATAGCTCAGCGCCGATTACCCGCAACGGCTCGCGCATCGGCCTGGAGCGGCAGGCGACCGTGATCTCCTACGGCAACGCGGCCGACGCCCTCGTCACCACCGCGCGGCGCGCCGCGGACAGCGCCAGTTCCGATCAGGTCCTGGTGACGTTTCTCAAGCAGGATTACGCGCTGGAGCCACTGGTCGGCTGGGACGCGTTCGGCATGCGCGGCACGGCCAGCGAGGGTTTCAGGCTCGTCGCCTCCGGCTCGAGCGAGCAGATCGTGCCGGTCGGCTACGACAAGATTCACGCCCAGACCATGATGCCGGTCGCGCATCTGCTCTGGAGCGCGGCCTGGGCCGGCATCGCCACTGCCGCGGTCGAACGCGCGCGTGCCTTCGTCCGCGCCGCCGCACAGCGTAGCGGCGGAACTTTGCCGCCGGCCGCCGCGCATCTCACGCGCGCCAACGCGTCGCTCCGCACGCTGCGCGGCCTCATCGCCAGCGCCCGGCGGCGCTTCGAGGCGGCCGATCCGGCGGCACTCGAAACCATCGACTTCCAGACCGGCATGAACCTGCTCAAGGTCAACGCCTCCGAGCTTGCCGTCGCCACCGTCATGAGTGCGATGCAGACCTGCGGGCTGTCGGGTTACCGCAATGACGGTGAGTTCAGCATCGGGCGGCATCTGCGCGACATCCTCTCTTCGCCGATCATGATCAGCAACGACCGCATCCTCGCCAATATCGGCGCCGCTTCACTATTGAGCGGCGCGCCGGACTCGATCGGCGACTGAAATTCGTCGGTGCTCCAAAGCTGGGAATAAAAGGCGCAAACGAAATGAACGTTGCATTCAAGCAACCGACCAGGCCGCGGCATTCGCTGGATTCGATCGCCGAGGCGCTGTTGCTGCCGAGCGGGATCGACGGCGTTTATGCGCGCACCGCCGTGTTCGAGCAGGTGGTCGATGGGCTTACAGCGCTGATCTCGCGCTACCGCGAAGCGGACACCGAAGTCTTGCGCTTTCCGCCGGTGATGAGCCGCCGGCAATTGGAAAAATCGGGTTACCTCAAGAGCTTTCCGCATTTTCTCGGCTGCGTGAGCTGCCTGGCCGGCGATGAATCGCACATTGGCGCAAGCGTCGCGCGCTACGACGCGGGCGAGGATTGGACCGACGGACTATCGGCCGCCGACCTCGTCCTGAGCCCGGCCGCCTGCTATCCGGTCTATCCGCTGGTTGCGAGCCGCGGCTCCGTTCCCGCCGGCGGACTTGTGTTCGACGTCGCCTGCGACTGCTTCCGCCGCGAGCCGTCAAAAATGCTCGACCGGCTGCAATCGTTCCGCATGCGCGAATATGTCTGTATCGGCGCGCCCGAGCAGATCCATGAATTCCGCGCGCGGTGGATGAAGCGCGCCGAGGGTTTTGCCGGACAATTGGCTCTGCCGTACCGCATCGAGCAGGCGAGCGATCCGTTCTTCGGCCGCGGCGGCAAGATGATGGCCATGAGCCAAGTCGAGCAGGAACTGAAATTCGAGCTTCTCATTCCAGTGCATTCGGAAGAGCAACCGACCGCCTGCATGAGCTTCAATTATCACCGCGACCACTTCGGCACGACGTGGAATTTGCGCACTGCTAGCGGCGCGCCGGCGCATACCGGCTGCGTCGCCTTCGGCATCGATCGATTGGCCTTGGCCCTGTTCGCCAGCCACGGCGTCGAGCTGGCGCAATGGCCGACGCGGGTGCGCCAGGCGCTGCTGGTCTGAGCTAAACGCCCATAATCGCGTATTCGGTATAAGCCAGGTCGCCGATCCGCGGGCGCTGCGGACCCTTGAAATATTTCGGCTTGCTGCCGCGGCGGAAAATTCCGATCAGGCCCGGGATCGGGCCATTGGCGTCGACGATGGCGACGGCGCGGCCGCGCCGCAACAGATAGCGCCCGATCGTTCCGGCAAATCGCGCGAAATCGGCCATGTCGCGGCAATAGATCAGCTGCGCGCAGGGGATGAAGCCCTTGACCAGGCGCGGTCGAAAAACGAACGGATAAGCGCGCCCGCCGCTCACAACCCACAGACTGATGCAGCCGAGTTCGGCGTGTTGCAGCAGGATGTCCCGCTCATAGGCATCAACGGCAATCGCCGGCGTCGCCTGCGCGGCTACCACGTACGCCTCATCGCCGCCCGGCGTCCGCTGCAAGGCCGGCAGACAGACGAAGATGCCCTCGCTGTAGCGCGAAAAACCCTGCGCCTCGATGATCGGCCAGGTGTGCGGCGCGGCCGAGACGTTGGTGTAGGTGACCTCCTTGTGGCGGAGCGCCTGCGACACCAGAAGCGGCGCATAGGTCCGAAACGCTGGCTCGACATACCAGCTCGACAGGTTGCAGCGCGGCGCCAGCGCGGCGCCGGCGCGCATCGTCGAGCAAATCATCAGGATGGCGCCGACCGGCGCACCGCCGTTTTCGATCAGGTAACCATACTTCGGCAGGCCGGGCGGCGGCTCTCGCCGCGCCAGCGCGTCGAGCGCGTGCTGCCAGAAGCGACGATTGCGGTTCGGAAATCCGCGCCGCAGCAATTCGGCAACGGCGGGAACGTCACTCTCGTCAATCTGTCGGCAGCGGATTGCCGGCAAAGCGGAAACCATTCGTGTTGACCACGTCCTGTTCGTGAACTTGATCGTAATCGTTGCTGGAATATATCGGCTCGAAATGAACAAAGCGTAGGCTCGATGTTATGTCGGTAAAATTAACCATAATGGGCCAGATGGAAGAGATCGCGTGCGAGCACGGCAAAATTCTGGCGCCGTTGCGCGACGACCTGGTGCTGCTGGATTCAGGCCTCGACTCGCTCGGCTTCGCCGTGCTGGTGGCGCGCCTCGAGGACAAGCTCGGCATCGATCCGTTCACGGCGTCGGAGGACGCGCTGTTTCCCGTGACTTTCGGCGATTTCGTGAAAGTCTACGAAAATGGCGCACACTGAGGCACCATCGCTGCGCTATACTATTGGCTCGAGCGAGCGGTTCTTCTTCGATCGTCACGCGCGTGCGGCCGTCGCCGAACTTGCCGGTGGCACGAGCCTCGGCGGCCGGCTCGCAGAATTGGCCGACAAATCCGTTCTCCTCGCCACGGGCAGCCAGCTGACGACGGCGCTTGCCTTGATCGAACTCGACGGCATCGCGCGCCGTCTCACCATTTTGCCGCCCGATGCAGAGCCCGAGCATTTCGCGGCGATCGTTGCCGGGGCGGACATCGATGCCGTGGTCAGCGACAAAACTTCGGCGACGAGCGCGGCATTTGATCTGCCGCTCCGCGTCGACTGCACCGCAGAAATCGCAGCTACAGGACAATTTCCAGCGCCGACGCACGAAACAGAATGGGTCATGCTGACCTCGGGCACCACGGGTGTGCCGAAAATGGTTGTGCACACGCTTGCCGGCCTCTCCGCAGCGTTTCGCGGCCGGCCGGTCGACGGCGACGCAGTCTGGGGCACGTTCTACGATATCCGCCGCTATGGCGGCCTGCAGATCTTCCTGCGCGCCGTGCTTGGCGGCGTCTCGCTGATATTGTCGAGCGCCGGCGAGCCGATCGGCGAACATATGGAGCGTCTCGGCCGCCACGGCGTCACGCATCTGTTGGGAACGCCGACGCATTGGCGCCGCGCGCTGATGTCGCCGGCGATCGGCAAAATATCGCCGCGCTACGTCCGGCTGTCCGGAGAAATCGCCGACCAGGCGATCCTCGACGGCCTGCACGCCGCCTTTCCGCAAGCCGTCGTCAGCCATGCTTACGCCTCGACCGAGGCCGGCGTGGCGTTCGAGGTCCGCGATGGGCTTGCCGGATTTCCCGCCGAATTCGTCGAGCAGGTCCGCGACGGCGTCGAGATGAAGGTGCTGGACGGCTCGCTGCGCATCCGCTCGCCGCGCGCCGCGGCGCGCTATCTCGGCGCGGACTCGCCGCTCGCGGACCAGGACGGCTTTATTGATACCGGCGACATGGTGGAACTGCACGGCGATCGTTACCTGTTCGCCGGCCGCCGCGGCGGCATTATCAATATCGGCGGCTTGAAAGTGCATCCCGAGGAAGTCGAGGCGGTGATCAACCGGCATCCGCAGGTGCGCATGTCGCTGGTGCGGAGCAAGCGCAGCCCGATCACCGGTTCGGTCGTCATTGCCGACGTGGTACTCAAAGACGCGGTTCTGAAATCTTCGGCCCCCGCTGCGATGAACGAGCTTGGCCGGGTCAAGGGCGACATCTTGAAGCTGTGCCGCGACGCGCTGCCGCGCCACAAGGTGCCGGCGGCGATCAGCATCGTCGCCGCGCTCGATGTCGCGGCGACCGGCAAATTGGCGCGGCGCTATGGCTAAAAAAGCGATCAAAAGCGCGCGCACTGTGTTGGTCACCGGCGGTAGCCGCGGCCTCGGCCTCGGCATTGCCGGCAAACTGGCCGCGGCCGGCTATCGCGTCATCGCGGTGGCGCGCAAGCCCACCAAGGAATTGAATGCGGCCATCGCGCAAGCCAAGCGCGGCAAAACCGGCTCGCTGCACTTCGTCGCCTTCGATCTCGGTCAGATCGATGAGATTCCCGGCTTGGTGCGGAAGCTGCGCGGTGAATTCGGCCCGCTGTTCGGCCTCGTCAACAATGCCGCGCTCGGTCTCGACGGCGCGCTGTCGCTGATGCACAATTCGCAGATTGAGGACCTCGTCCGCCTCAATACGCTGTCGCCGATCGTGCTGACGAAATATGTGGTGCGCGGCATGATGTCGGAGCGCGCCGGCCGCATCGTCAATGTCGCCTCGATCATCGGCTTCACCGGCTATAGCGGGCTGTCGGTCTATGCGGCGACCAAGGCCTCCATGCTGGGCTTCACCCGCTCGCTCGCCCGCGAAGTGGGCCGCCTCGGCATTACCGTGAACGCCGTGGCGCCTGGCTTCCTCGACACCGACATGACCCATGGCCTCGCCGGTCCGCAGCGCGAGCAAGTGGTCCGCCGCAGCGCGCTGCGCCGCCTCGCCGGCGTCGACGATGTCGGCGATGCCGTCGCGTTCTTGCTCAGCGACAAGGCGCAAAGCATTTCCGGTACGGTGCTCACCGTCGACGCCGGTGCGACGGCGTAACAAGCCGCCGCTACGGGCAGGGGTGATATTGCCCGTCGTAGCCCAGATACATTCCGGTCGACGGGTTGTAAGAGCGGAAACGCGACTCGCAGTACGCCACCGAACCGCCGCCTGGAGCGACCGGTGCCGGCGCGACGGCGTAGCCGTAACCGGGTCCATAGGCATAACCGGGATAGTAATCGTAATAGCCAGGCGCCCACAGCGGCGACGTTGCCGCCGCCAGTGCGCCGCCGATGACGCCGGCAGCGACCGCGCCGCCCCATCCTCCGCCGCGCCAGCCGCCCCAACCGTGATGCCATCCCCACGCCGCTGAAGCAGGCGAAGCGGTCGCCAGGACCGTGCATGCCGTGAGTGCGACTGCCGCCGCGCCGCCTAAGAGTTTCGACCTCATGTTGCTCTCCCGTTTCTGAAAGTTCCAAAAGTGTTTCGGCGCGCGCGGCCGCCGCCAAACCGGCGTCGCCTGCGTCGTTAATGGCAGCGGTCCGTTGTTGTTCCCGCGCGGCCGCGCGCGGTGTCCGGCATTACGAAGGATTTGGCGCAAACGGATAAAATGCCGCAGCAAAGATGAAATATTTTTCAGGATCGCGGCTAAAAACGGGCGTTACCGCTTGCGATACGGGCCGCAAGCGCGGCATCGAGCGGCACAAAAGCCTGTTGCTCCGGATCGTCGACATAGATGCGATCACGCACGACGGCGAGATCGAATCCCTCGCGCGCGAGCGTGAACGTCTTATGTTTGAAGGTTTCCGTCGCCTCGATACGGTCTTTCAGCCGCAGGAAAATAGGCCGCGCGTAAGCCGGCAGGCGCCTCGCGAGATGCGCCCGCAGTTCGGCCAAATCGAGAGCGCCCACCGCGGCGATTGCCGCCATGCCGGCTTTGCCTTCGGTTCCCGGCACTGCGACGCCATAGACGGTTGCCTCGCCGATGCCGGGAAAGTCCAGGAGTGCAGCTGCGACTTCCGATGTCGCCACATTCTCGCCTCGCCAGCGAAAGGTGTCGCCGATCCGATCCACGAAATAGTAGAAGCCATGCTCGTCCCGCCGCATCAAGTCGCCGGTGCGATACCAGGCGTCGCCGGTTTCGAACACGTCGCGCAAAATCTTCTGTTCGGTGTCCGCCGCGCTGGTGTAGCCCTCGAATTCCCCGCCGCCGGCCTCCGCTGTGCCGTGTCCGATCCGGCCGATCGCTTCGCCGGTTTCATTGGTCGCGCAGCGGATGGCGCGGCCTTCCGCATCGCGCGCCGGCGCGCCGGAGGCGGCATCGAACTCTACCAGGGTTAGCGGGAAGCGGTGCGACAGGAACGGCGGCACGCGGCCGACGGCGCCGATTTTGCCTTCGAGGTTGTAGAGCGCGACATTGCCTTCGGTCGCCGCATAAAATTCCAGGATTTTCGCAACGCCGAAGCGCGACTGGAATTTCTCCCAGGTGTCGGCGCGCAGCCCGTTGCCGCAAGCCAGCCGCAACCGGTGCTCGCGCTCGCGCGGATGTTGCGGCGCGTTGACGAGGTAGCGGCAGAGTTCGCCGATATATTGGAATAGCGTACAGTCCCAATCGGCGACGTCGTCCCAGAACTGGCGTGCGGAAAATTTCTCGCGGACGAGGACCGATCCGCCGCGCACCAACAGCGCGCCCGCCGCCACGACGCCGCCGACCGAGTGATACATCGGCAGACAATCGTACATGCGGTCGTCTGGCCCGGTGTTCATCAGGCCGGCGAACCAGAAGCTCCATTGCATGATCCGCCGGTGACCGACGTTTGCCGCCTTCGGCAGGCCGGTGGTGCCGGAGGTGTGGATTGTCAGCGCGCGATCGGCGATCGTAGTGGCGCGGCGTTCCGCCTCGGTCAGCGGCGCCGGCGAACATAGCTCAAGCTCGCGATCGATTGTTAAATAGTCGCCGCCGCCATACGACCAGATTTTCGGCCGGGTAGACAACGACGCCGAACGAAACTGCTCGACACATTCGGTGGCGACGATGACATGCGTCGGCGCGACAATGTCGATGCAATGCGCCAGCGACGGGCCGCGCAATTGGGTGTTAACGAGCGACACGACGCCACCGACCGCCGTGATTCCAAGCCAGACTGCCATATAATCCGGCCGGTTCGGCATCATCAGGCAAGCCGTCTGCCCCTTGCCGAGCTTTTGCGCGAGCGCCCAGCGCGCATAGCGACGGCTGCGCTCAACCAGCGCCCGATAGGTCAGTGTGCCGTGCTCTGCGATCAGCGCTGGCGCGTCTGCTTGAATCTGCGCAATGTCCTCGATGGCGTCGAGCAGAACGCGTCGCGGCCGGCCGGCGATCGGCGCGGTGGCTTCGAGCGCGCGCACCCAGTCGCGCAGCGCGCTGTCCTTGCCGCGGCCGTCGCGCGGCGGGCGATCCATCTCGACCAGAGTCATACTTTTAGCATCGCGCAACAAAGTGAATCTTTCGCTTCAACAACGTATAAAATTTGAAAGAAACCCGAGCCAGAATGGCAAACAATTAACGTTATTCCTTCGAATTCGCCGCGGTTGCGTTGTACACCTTTTCAGGCACCGATAAGAAACCCAATTGACCTATAAAGGCGTGTTTTCTGGCAGGCGGCGGGAAGCATGAAAAACGAAACACTGGCCGTTCATGGCGGCTACGATTCCGACCCGACCACCAAAGCGGTGGCGGTGCCGATTTATCAGACCGTCGCTTACGAGTTCGATAGCGCCGATCACGGCGCCGCTCTGTTCAATCTTGAAGTCGAAGGCCATCGCTACAGCCGCATCAGCAATCCGACGGTGGCGGTGTTGGAACGCCGCCTCGCGTTGCTGGAAGGCGGCGTCGATGCGCTGTGCGCGAGCACCGGCCAGGCTGCGTTGAATTATGCAGTGCTCAATCTCACCGCGATGGGCACCAATATCGTTTCGGTGCCGCAGCTTTACGGCACAACCTACACGCTGTTCGGCCACATTTTGCCGAGCCAGGGCGTCACCGTGCGGTTTGCCGAATCCGATCGACCCGACGCCATCGAAAAACTTATCGACGACGGCACGCGCGGCATCTTCTGCGAAAGCGTCGGCAATCCAGCCGGCAATATTTGCGACATCGAGGCGCTCGCAAATGTCGGCGTACGGCACGGCGTCCCGCTCGTCGTCGACAATACCGTTGCCACGCCGATCCTGCTTCGCCCGATCGATTACGGCGCCGACATCGTCGTGCATTCGCTGACGAAGTTTCTCGGCGGCCATGGCACCACGCTTGGCGGCGCGATCGTGGACAGCGGCAAATTTCCGTGGAAACAACACGCCAAGCGCTTTCCGCAATTCAACGAGCCCGACGCTTCCTATCATGGGCTGATCTATGCCGATCACTTCGGCGAGGCTGCTTATATCGCGCGCTGCCGCAGCGTCTATCAGCGCACCACCGGCGCGGTGCTCTCGCCGCTGTCCGCCTTTCTGTTGCTGCAAGGCGTCGAAACGGTCGCGCTGCGGGTCGAGCGCCATGTCGAGAATGCGCGGCGCGTCGCCGAATATTTGCGACAGCACCCGCGGGTCGAGTGGGTCAATTACGCGGGCTTCGCCGACAATCCCTATCACGTGTTGGCGGAGAAATACCTCGGCGGCCGCGCTTGTTCGCTGCTGACCTTCGGCATCGTCGGGGGGCTCGAAGCCGGCAAGGTGTTTTACGACGCGCTGCGGCTGTTCAAGCGGCTGGTGAACATGGGCGACGCCAAATCGCTCGCCTGCCACCCGGCTTCGACCACGCACCGGCAGATGTCGGCGGAGGAGCATCGCATGGCCGGCGTGCGGCCGGAGATGATCAGGCTGTCCGTCGGCATCGAGCATATCGACGACATCATCGCCGACCTCGATCAGGCACTCGTGGCGTCGCAGTCGTCCCGCTCAGCTTTGATCGCCGCCGAGTAGTGCAGACCCGGAGAACGCCGCCGATGCCGCTTTTCCTGGACGCCGGCCGGTCGGGATCGCAAGCCGAGCTTAATGCGGGCAATTGCATTACCATCGGCCTCATCAACAACATGCCGGACGCGGCGGTCGATGCGACCGAGCGGCAGTTCACCGCTCTGATCCGGGCGGCGACGCCGAACGTCGTCGTGTTGTTGAAATTATTCGCGCTGCCGGAACTGCCGCGTGGCGAAGCTGCGCGCAGCGCGCTCGCCGGACGTTATCGCGACATTGCCGAGCTTTGGCAGACGCCGCTCGACGGGTTGATCGTGACTGGTGCCGAGCCGCACGCCAAAAACCTGACGGACGAGCCATACTGGGACACTTTGAGCAAAGTCGTCGACTGGGCGAAAGACCATACCGCTTCGACGATCTGGTCGTGCCTTGCCGCCCACGCGGCCGTATTGCACAGCGACGGCATCGAGCGGCGCGCGCTCGCGCAAAAGCAGTTCGGCGTCTTCGATTGCCGGCTCGCCGCCGATCATCCGATGACGGAGCACTTTCCGCAGCCGCTCTGGGTGCCGCATTCCCGCTACAACGACTTGCCGGAAGCGGCGCTGACGGCGTGCGGCTACAAGATCCTTTCCCGCTCGAATGCCGCCGGTGTCGATGCTTTCGCCAAGCAGGACGGCAGCTTCTTTTTGTTTTTCCAGGGCCACCCGGAATACGAGGCTGACACGCTGTTGCGCGAATACCGCCGCGACGCCGCGCGCTTCCTCGCCGGCGAGCGTGAGGACTATCCGGCACTACCGGTCGGCTATTTCAATGACGACGCGGCGGCCGCGGCGGAAGCTTTCCGCAGCCGCACACTGCGCGACCGGCGCGACGAGCTGATTGCCGAGTTCCCTAAATCCGCGCTGGAAGCCGAATTGCAATGGCCGTGGCGCGCGGCGGCGCGTGGCACCTACGAAAAGTGGTGTGCTTATCTAAGCGCCCGCAAGGCGCAGCAGCGGACCGTCTCCATGCCATCGCCGGGCGTACGGCTGCGCCGGACTTGGCGCGACTGGCCGCTCGGCGCGCGCCAGCCCGGCAGTTCGGCGCCGTAAACGCCGCCAAGATCCTCGGAATTTACGCTTTGTTCGGCAGTGTCGCGATTTAATGGCCCGCGAAAATACCTTGGAGACCGCTGTGCCTCATCCTGTCGTCTTCGCCGCTCCCGCCGACGTCGAGCTTCATCCCGCGCCTATTCCGGCGCATTGGATTACCGAAGGCAACCCGCAGGCGCGCTCGAAGCGTTTGGGCGCGAGCGCCGACGGCACTGCTTCGATCATGGCCTGGTCGTGCACGCCGGGCCGCTTCACCTGGCGTTACCGCGTCGACGAATTCATCCACATCCTCTCCGGCGAGATATTCGTCACCGACGAAAACGGCCAGCGCCGCCGGCTCGGTCCGGGCGACATGGTGTTCTTTCCGGCCGGCAGCGTCAGCGACTGGCACGTGACCAAAGAAGTGAGGAAGCTCGCGGTCTGCCGGCACAGCATGCCGCGCCCGCTCGGTTTTGCGTTGCGCGTCTGGAACAAGCTTGCCGCCATGCTCGCCAATCCGGGCGAAGCCTCCGATCCGCTGGCAAGCCAGCCCGGCATGGCCGCCGAGCCCGAACGCATCACCGCCGCATAGGCAGAAGGCGCGATCCGATCATGGCCCGCACGCCGATCCGCCGTGTCATCACCGGGCACGGAGCAAAGACCAATAGCGCCAAGGTCATTTTCGACGGCCCGGCGAGCAATACCAAGACGCCGCGCGATGGCGTCGCCTCGACGCTGATGTGGTGCACCGACGAGATGCCCGCCGACATTGCCGTCGGCGAAAACGTCGAGGACATGGGCGCGCGCATCCTCGGCACCGCGCCGCCGGAAAACGGCTCGCGCTTCATCGTCATGGAATTCGCCCCCGGCATCGTCTCCGAGATGCATCGCACCGAGACCATCGACTACATCGTCATGCTGTCGGGCCAGATCGACATGGACATGGACGAAGGCAGCGTCACATTGCGCGCCGGCGATATCATGGTCCAGCGCGGCACCAATCACGCCTGGGTCAATCGCAGCGCGGCGCCGGCGCGCCTCGCCATTGTGCTGATGGATGCAAAACCGCTCGGCATCGGCCATCCGCGGCTGCGCGGCCAGCAGGCGCGCTGATCAAAGCGTTACAATCTCATTCATCGTGACGTGTGCCGGCATAAGCGCGGCGGCAAGCGCTGGAAGCTTGGCGCGATCGCAAAAGGCGGGGATCACCGTTGTTGCCTGCACCGCACGCACCAGCGCGGCAGTGTCGGACAACAACGGATGCACGTTCCAGCGCATGGTTTGCGCGCGTCCGCTTTTGGTCAGCCGCTCGGCGGGCGTGGTCGGATTGACATAACCGGTGAACAGGATCGTCACCTCGGGCATATTTTCGAATTGTGGAATGAGCCGCGCGGTCGCGCCGGATGTGCCGTCGGCGGAGGCGGCGAGCATCACGCCGCGGGCGCCGTCGATCTGTTTTGCGATTTCGGCAAGCCGCCTGACCTCGTCGCCGACCCCCGGTTGCAGCGACACGGCATCGCTGCCACCTAGCCGCTGCAGCGCTTTTTGCATCGCCTCGTCGACATAAATATCGGAGACGCCGTGGCGCATCAGTTCGAGCGCAATCTCCGGACCGCGGCCGTTGGCCGGCACCGGTAAGAGTAGCGGCGCGCGTTCGACAAATTGGGCAAGATCGCGCCAGCATTCCGCGAGTGGTTTCTGGTAGTCCGCATAGGAGCAATCGATCAGCGCGGTCGCGGCTTTCTCTGTCGGCGAGTCGTAGGCATAGAGCGCCGATTCCGTCGAATAGTCCCCGGTGTAGAGAAAGCGGCCGCCGATACCGAAATGCAGCCAGACGCCGCCGGGCGCGTGGCCGTTGCGGCCGGTCGTGACCGGAATGCCGAGCACATCGGTTGTGCCGCCGACCGGCAGGGGTCGTGTGACGATACCCTTGCTCAGACCGCGCGCAACAATCTCGGTTGCATACACCGGCGGATTACCGAGTTCGGGCAACAGTGACAGACCCCCGACATGGTCTCTGTGCCCGTGGCTCAGGATCAGCGCGTCGATGTGGCCGATCCCGGCCACGTCCGGCAGAAGCCCGGGCGGCGGCCCTTCGCCGAGATCGAGCATGAGCCGCTTGCCGCCGGTTTCGACGAGGAAGCAGGCCGGCCCCTTTGTGCCAACACCCGATATCAGCCGCAGAGTGGCGGAGCCTTTATTCATTATGTTTCAATCCCATATTCGAGGGCGGCCGGGCGCGGCAAGATTGACAACAGCCTGGGCCAACTTTAAGCAACGGCCAACCTCGAGGAATAGCTCCCATGAAAGTCCGTAACTCGTTGAAATCCTTGCGCGGCCGTCACCGTGATAATCGTCTGGTCCGCCGCAAGGGCCGCGTCTACGTCATCAATAAGACGCAGCGCCGCTTCAAGGCGCGGCAAGGCTAGCCGGCGGAAGCTCGCCTGCCCATTTCCGCCGCATTCCTCTCGCCTGATTGAGCAGTTTTACGGCTTGCCCGCTCGCGGCGAGTGAATAAACTCCTGCTCATGAAGCTGCAATTCCCGATCCTTCTCGCCGCCGTGCTCACGGTTCCTGCCGTCGAGCCTGCATTGGCTCAAAGCCCGAAGGACATGCTGTCGCCGCCAAGCGATTTGACGCGCCCCGAGCGCGGTGAGACTGACTACAGTCTCGATACCCTGTTCAGCGCGTTGAAGATTGCGCCAGACGCGGCGAGCGCCAAGGCCATCGAAAATCGCATCTGGGAAGCGTGGATCGAATCCGGCAGCGACACCTGCGATCTCTTGATGACGCGGGTGAAAGACGCGATCGAGGAGAAGGATTACGCTCTCGCCATCCGGCTGCTCAATTCGATCATCGCCATCCGGCCGGGCTATGTCGAAGCCTGGAACCAGCGCGCCACGGTCTATTACCTGAAAGACGATTTTCCCCGCGCCATTGCCGACATCGCCGAGGTGCTGGCGCGCGAGCCGCGCCAATTCGGTGCGCTGGCCGGGCTCGGCATGATGCTGCAAGACATCGGTGACGACAAGGACGCGCTCGAAGCCTATCGCAAGGCGCTCGCCATCGATCCCCACCTGGAAAACATCCCCGACGCCGTCAAGACGCTGACCGAGAAGGTCGAAGGGCGCGATATCTGAGCCGTCGCCGGTAACTGACTTTCGCTTTGCTCAATCCAGGCTACACTGCCGCCGACATTCAAAGCCGGCGGGGGGAAAATGGCCGATAACGAAGCCGACAAGCGGACGATCCGAGAGCTCGTGGAAAACTGGGCGGTGTGGCGCGACGGCCGGCTGTGGGATCGTTTCCGCACCGTCTGGCATCCGGAAGGCCGCATGTGGGCGACCTGGTTTCAGGGCACGTTCGAGGAATTCATCAAAGGCAACGACGAAGGCTGGAAGCGCGGCGTGCGCATCCTGCATTTTCTCGGCGGCAGTGCGATCGATGTCGCCGGCCCTCGCGCCGTTGCGCAGACCAAGATGACGATCTCGCAGCGCGCGCCGGTCGACGGCGTGGTTTGCGACGTGGTCTGCACCGGGCGCTTTTACGATTTCTTCGAGGAACGCGACGGCCGCTGGGGCTTCGTGCTGCGCCGGCTGATCTACGAGAAAGACCGGCTCGACCCGGTCGACCCGGCGGCCAAGCTCGCGCTCGATCGAGATCTGCTGAAGCAGTTTCCCGAGGGCTACCGGCACCTCGCTTATCTGCAGACCAAGATCGGCTACAAGGTGAAAATGGATATGCCCGGGCTCGAAGGGCCGGACCTCGACGCGCTGTATGAGCAAGGTGCGCGCTGGCTGAAAGGGCAAACGATCCAAACTTGAACTTGATGGATCACGCGCTAATCGTCGCTGCCGAAATCCTCGCCGCCGGCGCGGTCATCACTTTTATCGGCGCATGGCTGATTGAGCGGGCGCATCCGCCGCGCGGTCGCTTCGTTGACGGCGGCGGCTTGCGCCAGCATGTGGTCGAGCTCGGCGCCGATGCCGGGTTGCCGATCGTTCTTATTCATGGCGCCGGCTGCAATCTCGAAGACATGCGGCTGGCGCTGGGCGAGCGCCTTGCCACGAGACATCGCGTCATCCTGATCGACCGCGCCGGACTGGGCTGGAGCCAACGCAAAGGCCGGCGCGGCAGTTCGCCGGCCTATCAGGCTTCGGTGCTGCGCGACGTGCTGGACCGTCTGGGCATTGAGCGCGCCGTTGTCGTCGGTCATTCCTGGGGTGGAGCGCTGGCAACGACTTTTGCGCTCGATTACCCCGCGCGCGTCGCCGGCTTGGCGCTGCTGGCGCCGCCGCTTTATCCGTTCCCACGCAGCATGACCTGGCTCTACGCGCTGTTCGCCACGCCGATCTTCGGCTGGCTTTACGCGCGCACGCTGGCGCTGCCGCTCGGCTTGCCCTTTATCGGCATAGGCCTGGGCTCGGCATTCCTGCCGCAATTGCCCCCACGCCGTTACATCAAGCACACCGCCGCACTGTTGTTGCTCCGCCCATCGACGTTTCTCGCCAATGCGCGCGACGTGGCCGATCTGCGCACCTTCCATGCCAAGGAGGCCTGTCGCTATGGCACGCTCGCGGTGCCGACCGTGATCGTCACTGGTGATCGCGACATGGTCGTCGCGCCGCGGCGTCATGCTTTCGCTTTTGCCGCCGCAGTGCCGGCAGCCAAGCTGGTCGTACTGCCCGGCATCGGCCACATGCTGCATTACGCGGCGGCGGAAAGGGTTGTGGTTGAGGTTGAGGCTTTGATTGCCCGCGGCGCTTGATCATTCGCCGGCCGCACCGTCCCCCACATAAGCGATACGCATGAAATTGGTCGCGCCTGGGGTGCCGAGCGGCACGCCGGCGACGATAATGATGCGCTCGCCGGCTTTGGCGAAGCGCTCCTTGAAGGCGATGCGGCAGGCGCGCTCCACCATGTCGTCCTGATCCTTCGCGTCTTCGTCGATGACGCAATGGACGCCCCAGACCACCGATAATTTCCGTCCCGCGCCTTCCATCGGCGAGATGGCGACGATCGGGCATTTCGGCCGCTCGCGCGAAACCCGCAAGCCGGTCGAGCCGGAGACGGTCCAGCAGACGATGGCCGAGAGGTCGAGCGTCTCGCCTACTTGCCGCGCCGCCGCGGCGATAGCGTCGGCGCCGGTGCGTTCCGGCGGGGTCTGCAGCATGTGGACTGACGGCAAATACATGGAATCGTCTTCGACTTCCTCGGCGATGCGGTTCATGGTCGCCACCGCTTCGACCGGATATTGGCCCGACGCCGATTCCGCCGACAGCATGACCGCGTCGGCGCCGTCGAAAATCGCGGTAGCGACGTCGGAGACTTCGGCGCGCGTCGGCACCGGGCTTCCGATCATCAATTCTAGCATCTGGGTGGCGACGACCACCGGCTTGCCGGCGCGGCGACAGGCGCGCGTCATCTCCTTTTGTACGCCGGGGACTTTTTCCAGCGGCATCTCCACGCCGAGATCGCCGCGCGCCACCATCAACGCGTCGGCGAGCTCGAGAATGTCGGACAGCCGCGCCACGGCTTGCGGTTTTTCGATCTTGGCCATCACCGCGGCGCGCCCGCGCGTGATCTTCTTGGCTTCGGCGATATCTTCGGGGCGCTGAATGAATGACAGCGCGATCCAATCCACGCCGGCGTCGAGCGCGGCTTCAAGATCGGCGATATCCTTCGGCGTCAGCGCCGCCAGCGGTATGACGGTGTCCGGCAGGCTCACGCCTTTGCGATTCGACACTTTGCCGCCGACTTCGACCTGCGTGACGATGCGTTGCGCCGCGACCTCGGTCGCGACCAGGCGCAGCTTGCCGTCGTCGATCAACAGCGAGTCGCCCGGCTTGATGGCGGCAAAGATTTCCGGATGCGGCAGCTGCACGCGCGTAGCGTCGCCCGGCGCCGGATCGGGATCGAGGACAAATTCCTGGCCTTTGTCGATCTCGGCCGCGCCGTCCTTGAAGGTGCCGAGCCGCAGTTTCGGGCCTTGCAGGTCGACCAGGATACCGATCGGCCGGTTATTTTCTGCCTCCACGGCGCGGATGCTCGTCACTAGCTCACGCATCCGGTCGTGATTGGTGTGGCTCATATTGATGCGGAACACATCGGCGCCGGCCTGGAACAGCCGGGCAATGACGGCGCGATCCCCGGAGGCCGGACCGAGCGTGGCAACGACCTTGGTGCGCCGCTGCCGTCTCATCGCGCGCTCAAGGCATTGGCACAGGTTGGCATCGTCATGGAGTTTTACTTCCGCTCGGCGTCGATGGCATGACGCCCGGAGGAATCTGCGGCACCGCCGGAGCAGACATGGGAGCCGGCGCCGGGCTTGACGATGCGCCGACCGTGGTTCCGGGCGAAGGGGCTCCGCTCACGGCAGGTGGCTTTTGCACCGGCCGCTCGCTCGAATTCGGTCAGCTGCACGGTCCAGGCACGTTGTTCGCCGGTATCGACCTCGAAAAAGCCGGTGCGGTCGTAACCACGCGCCAGGCAATCGCCGATGCCGCGGATCGTAAACTCCTTGTCGCGGGTGCACATATAGGCTTGGCCCATCCATTCGCCGCCGCGATCGTAGTCGATGGCGTAGACATAATAATAACGGGCGACAAGATTGCCTTTGAGCACTGTCTCGCAGCTGCGTGCCGGCAGGTTCCACCAGCCTTCGGTGGTCCAGCCTTGGCCGTCCTTGTAGCCGACGGCGATGCCGACCCGGCTGGACGTGTTGTTGCACAGCCGGAAGTCCGCCGCGGCCGGCCCCGCGGACGCCAGGAATATGAGAAATCCCAAAGCCAGGGCGCCCGCGGAAGCGGGAATCCAGCGCTGGGTCCCCGCTGGCGCGCGGACGACCGCAAATCGGAATGCTTTCGGATAAATCAGCTGGCCCATAATCCGTTCAGAATCCGGTCAATAATCACGGCCTGTCAACGACGATGGCGCGGAAGTCGGTGACGTTGGTGAACGTCGGGCCGGGCGTGAATAAATCGCCGATGCCGTTGAAAAACCCCGTGGAATCGTTGTCGGCGAGAAAGGCGGCGGGATCGAGGCCGGCGGCCACCGCCCGCGCCAGGGTGGTGTCGTCGATAAAGGCGCCTGCCGGGTCGTCCGGCCGGCCACGGCCGCCGTCGGTGCCGTCGGTATCCGCCGCCAGCGCCGCGATGCCCTTGGCGCCGGCAAGATGGATGGCGAGCGCCAGCGCATATTCCTGGTTTGGCCCGCCGCGGCCGCCGCCTTTGAGCGTCACCGTGAGCTCGCCGCCGGACAGGATCGCCATGCGGCGCCCCGTCGCGGCGAAGTCGCGGGCGAGGCATGCATGGGCGGCGGCGACTTCGCGGGCCTCGCCCTGCAGGCGGTCGCCCAACACCACGCAGTCGTAGCCCGCTTCCCGGACTTTGGCTTGCGCCGCGGCCAGCGCATCGGCAGGCCGGGCGACGATGCGGTAGCTGGTCTCGGCAAAAATCCGATCGCCAGGCTTGGGGGATTCATTGCCGGGATCACCCAGTGCGCGAATGACCGCCTCCGGCAGGTCAAGGTGATATTTATCAATGATGACGCGGGCGTCGGCGAGCGTGGTGGGGTCCGGCACCGTCGGTCCCGACCCGATCACCGCGGGATCGTCGCCCGGCACGTCGGAGATGGCGAGCGTCACGACGCGGGCAGGAAAGGCGAGGCGGGCGAGCCGGCCGCCTTTGATCCGGGAGAGGTGCTTTCGCACACAGTTGATCTCGCCGATATTGGCGCCGCTGCGCAACAGCGCCCGGGTGGTGGCCTGCTTGTCGGCGAAACTAATGCCGGGCGCCGGCGCGATCCAGTTCGCCGAGGCGCCCCCGGACAGGAGTACTAACACGAGATCGTCTCTCCCCGCCGCATCGGCAAAAGCAAGCGCGCGTTCGGTGCCCTTTAGCCCGGCTTCGTCGGGGACCGGATGTCCAGCCTCGACCGTGGCAATGCGCCGGGTCGGCCGGCCGTAGCCGTGGCGGGTAACGGCAATGCCATCGAGCCGGTCCTCGGGGAGACGCGCCAGATAATGCTGTTCGGCTACTTCGGTGAGCGATCCCGCGCCTTTGCCGGCGGCCAACAGGATGAGCCGCCCGTGCTGCGGGGCTTCGGGCAGGTTCGGCGGCAGGCAGCCTGACGGGTGGGCGGCGCCGACCGCGGCGCGAAACAGGCCTTCAAGCAATTCGCGCGATTGCGTCGTCAAAACGAACCTTCACCATCTGTGCCGGCTATGGACGAGGGAACTATGGAAAGTGCCGGGCCGCAGCTTTATCTTCCTTTAGCTAACCCGCGGAGAAGATCATGGCTACCGACCCGAATACCCGCACGGAACTCGAGGCCGCCGTCTACCGCCGCCTGGTCGAGCACCTGCGCTCGCGTACCGACGTGCAGAACATCGACATGATGAATCTGGCCGGCTTCTGCCGCAACTGCCTGTCCAACTGGATGAAGGACGCCGCCGACGCCAAAGGTGTGGCGATGACGAAGGACGAGAGCCGCGAGCTAGTCTACGGCATGCCCTTCGACCAATGGCGTGCCAAGTACCAGAAAGAGGCGTCGCCCGAGCAAAAGGCGGCATTCCAAAAAGCAAGCCAAAAGCACTGACGCTGAGCCGACTGGCTCGCCGTCCTGTGCAGAGCGTGGATGAATGCAGCGGCGCCTTGACCAGAGGCGCTGCACCTTCGAATTGTGCGGACTCATCGTAAGGAGTTCCTCGCAATGGCCACCGCCGCCGCCGCTAAAGACGACCAGCCCGCTCACCGTTTCGCCAAGGATCAGCTCAAAGCTTTCGTCGAGCGCGTCGAACGGCTTGAGGAAGAGAAGAAGGCGCTCTCCGACGACATCCGCGACGTCTATGCCGAAGCCAAGGGCAACGGCTTCGACGTCAAAACGCTGCGCGTCGTGGTGCGCCTGCGCAAACAGGACAGCAACGAGCGCAAGGAACAGGAGGCCATTCTGGAGACCTACCTGCACGCGCTGGGGATGCTGTAGTCATCGCAAGCCACTCCGCTCGTCCCCGCGACCCGCCTACGCTCGCGCGGTAGGCTACGGCGAATTTGAGTCCGCCGTAGCGCTTAAGCGCGAAGGTGGAAAGCGGGGACCCATATTTGAAATGTGATCAAGGCTGGATTCCCGCTGTCGCGGGTATGAGCGGCTACTGCAGCGACGCCGTGTGTGTCTGCGTCGAATAATTCACCGTCGGCACGAAGGCGATTGCCGCGCCAGTAAAGCGATCCTGCGACAGGCCAGGATTGGGATCGGCCGCGAACGTCATCTTCACCGCGCTACGCGGCTTGATCATCATCGCCGCCAGCGCGCGGAAATCGCGGTCGCCTAACGCCGCCGTGGTCAGGAATCGCTTGACGCTCGGGGAGAGCACGATGGCGCGCAGCCACGGATCGGCGACATGTGCGCCGCTTTTGATCACCACCATCGATGAGGCGCTGGCTGTCATGATCGCGGACGCGACCTGATCGGCGGCGCGCTTAACGGCGATCGTGGTTTTGGCGGGGATATCCTGCCGCGCCGCAAGCGCTGCGGCACGCAGCGCGGCGATGCCTGCGGTCGCGCTGGCGACCGCGCCGTCGCGGGAATCGGCGTAAGCGAGCGCGAGCCCGCTGCCGTGATCGATCGAGCTGGTGCTCTCTTGGTCGGCCTCAGCCGCCTCGCTGCGGCGATAGGCGATCTCGGCCAAGGGATTGGCGACGGCCATGCCGTCAGGCGGGCCTTCCCAATAGCCGCGCGCGGCGATGATCTGGTTCGGGGTTGGCGCCGCCGCGGTCGGGATCGGGCGAGCGATCGGAGCGGGCGGCTGGTTGTCGGCGGCTTTCGTCGGCGAGCGGAGAACTGGGGCGATATGCACGAGCTTCAATTTATCGATCGCGCGCTCGACCTTGGCCGTGACGTTATGGATCATGGTCGGCTTCTTTGCCGCCGTCACATCGAGCCCGGCGAGCAGCACCGGCTTCGACTGATAGCTCACCGGGATGAGCGTCGCGTCGGCGTCATCTTCCTCGTCATCCCGCGCTAGGCCCAAAAGCTTGGCGAAAGGATTCGTCCCCGCCGGGTGCTCATTGCTCGCCAGCAGCGTGTCAACATTGATGCCGGCATTGCGGGCGGCTTGAAGCGAATTCGCCGACGGTATGGCGCCGCGCTTGGTGACTTCGGCCAGCGCCAGCACGTAACCGGGGAGCGGCTTGCCGTCGCTTGGAATTTGAACGGTGCGGCCGTCCGGGAATACGTGGCTGAGCTGCTCGCGGCTCATACGCGGCCACATCCGGATGCCGCCAACGTCCATGTGCACGAAGGGCGAGCCGGACTCGGGATAGAAGCCGACCCCGCCGCGCGCCAGGCGCAGCCCGATTTCGCGAACCTGTTCGAGCGAGACGCCGGGAACGTAGAAGTCCATGGCGCGGCCGAGAATATGCTGGCTGTAACGCGCCACGCCTTCGCTGCGGCGGCGCAGCATGGCGTTGGTGGCCGGCGAGCGATAGCCGCACACCACCTGGATCGGCTCCTTCGATCCGGATTCGCGTTGCACCTCCCAGACCAGATCGATCAGGCGCGGATCCATGTCGGTCGATTCGCCGCGCCGCCAGTCGCGTAGGAACCAGTCGAGCTTCTTGATCGCCGCCTCGTCGTAGCGACCGTCGCGCTTGTAGGTAATGGTGATGTCTTCGCCAGTATGGATATGGTGCAGGGAAATGGTGCGGGTGTCGCCCTCGGCGACCGCGTTTTGCAGCGCGCGCGAGCCGAATAGGAACAACAGAAGGGCAAGACCGCACGAATAGCCGGCGCGCGCCGCGAACAATCGACCAGCCTTCAGGCGCGCTTTGGCAACGTGCACTGGCAGTCTCGCGTTGACGCGTTGATGGCGTTGCCGCCGCGGCCTTTAACCGCGCGGTAACGCTAACGCATTGCTAATTTGGGAAGGGTTAACGCCGACTTACCGTCACCCCATCCCCGACACCGCTCATAGGGCTAACGGCGCAGTGTGGCAAAATATGGCCGTTCCGCCACAACCGTGGCGGTGGCTGCCCGAAGTGGGGAAAACTGGTTAATGCAGCCGCATCGAGTGGGCCCCGCCGAGGGCTTAGCGCTCGACGGTCTGCTTGGTGTCCTTGGCCCGGCTCAATTTTTTGGCATGGGGCGCGGGGTGACGGACCGGCACCGGCTGCGGGCTAAGGCCGCCGAACAGCCGCGAGAAGAAATTGTCGCCGCCACCGCCGGTAGCGGAGGCAGACCTTCCGTTCGGATAGTCGCTCGCGCCGCCGAACAGGCCGCCGCGGCCAAACAGCGATGGCTGGTCGGGCATCGCCAGCACTTCGCGATGGCTGATGTCCTCCTTGTGCTCAACCGGGATGTCCGCGTCCTTGCGGTCGCCCTTGAGGATGGCGATGAGCGTCCTGTCGCGGCCGTAGATATCGTCGCGGAATTCGAGCTTGCCCTCGCTGTCGACGAAGGCGGTCTGATAAGTCAGATTGACCGGCACGAATTTCGGGAAGTCGATATTGACTTCGTTCGGGCCAAACATCTTTTTGATGCGCTCTTCGGTATAGCCGTCATTCGGCCGCACCAGCGACAGCAGCACTTCGGCGTAGTGCGCCGGATCCTGCACCCGCATGCAGCCGTGGCTGTAGGCGCGCTTGGCATAGGCGAACAGATATTTGTCCGGCGTGTCGTGCTGGTAGACCAGGAATTTGTTCGGGAAATTGAAGCGGATGCGGCCAAGAGCGTTGCCGTCGCCCGGCGGCTGGTAGATGTGGACGGTGCCGTCTGGATTGTGGGTGACCTTCAAGCCCATGCGGTCGAGCACCGTGGGATCCTGCTCGAGCGCGGGCAGGTATTCGTGATTGACGATCGACGGCGGCACGTTCCAGGTCGGATTGATCGTGATGAATTTCATGTCCGCCGTCATGATCGGCGTCACGGTATCGGGCTTGCCGATCACGATTTTCGTCTTCCACACCTGCTGGCCGTCATGCATGACGCGCAGCGTGTAGTCGGGCAGGTTGACGATGACGTAAGTGTCGGGGAATTGGTGCGGCGCCCAGCGCCAGCGCTCCATATTGGCGATGATGACGTCCTCGACGTGATCGGGCCGCGGGCCGTCGATGGCATCGACGGTGGCGGCGGTCAGCGTTCCGGTCACCGCGATCTGGTGCTCTTTCTGGAATTTTTTTACCGCTTCGGCGACCGCCTTGTCGTAGGTGGTGCCGCCGTCGCCAAGCACGCCGAGCCGCTCGCGCAATTGCGGCACGCGATCGTCCTGCATGCCGATCTTGAGCACCGGTCCGTTGGCGATCGCCGGCTTGCCGCTGTCGAGCTTGCCGGCGCGGATTTCCGCAAGCTTGGCTTTGAGCGCCAGATAGCCCGGCGTGTGCGGCTCGTAGGCATCGAGCGCCGAGGCTACGTCTTTGGCGTCTGCAATACTGGCGAGCACGTCGGCCGGTTCCGGCGCCGGCCGGTCATATTCAATATCGGCCGACACGCGCGAGAAGGCGACGCGGCCGATGCTGGCATGATGCGCGTAAGTAATGATCGACATTGTCAGCTCGAGCTCGGCATTGGCGAGATCGGCAGGCGTGGAGAGGGACGCGAAATTCGGCACCGCATAGTCGGACGGAAACAGCCCGTCGGCATCGACATGGCCGAGATAGGCGATCGCCGCCTTGGCGCTGTCGTTGGCCTTGCCGTCGGTGATCCACAACGGCTTGTAATTGCGGCCGGAATAGAACGCGTCGATCTGCATCCGGTCTTTCTTGTTGCTGATCACGTGGTCGAACTTGCCGTTGGCGAGTTCGTGCAACTGATCGGCGATGGCGGCGTCGGGACCGGGGGGCGCGGCGGGCGGTGCGGCAGCCGCCTCAGGGCCGGAGGTTGCCGGAGTGCTGACTGTGGCCGCAGAGGGGGCGGCCGGCGTCGGATTTGCCTGAGCGGCAGGCGGTGTCGTCGCCGATGCCGGCGCGGCAGTTTGTGTTGTCGTTACGGGTGCGGCAGGGGCTGCCGGAGCCGCACTGACCGGGGCGGCGCTGGCCGGCGCGACGCTGACCGGCTTGTCGCCGGTGGCGTTTGACGGATCGGCCAAGGCGGCGCCGACGGAGGCGGCGAGCAGCAGAGCAACGGCGGTCGAGGCCAGCAACCGATCAACACGGATCCCGGGCATTACGTATTCTCCCTCACGGCCGATGCGGCCGGAAAACGCAAACACATTGGGATAAGTGCCCCCAATCAAGGCATCTGCCGCTTTGACTGCGTCACGGCGCGACGCACATTACGTGAGCCGTCCGACTTTGTCCTGTGATCTGCGGGAATAAATCAGGCGAATTTCGGAGGCTGTCGCTCCGCGGCCACGGCTTCGCTATCCCCTTCGGTGTTCGCACCTTTTTCTCCCCCGCTCGCGGGGGCGGGAGGGGATAAGCCGAGCGCTTCGAGCTTGCGGTAGAGCGTGGAGCGGCCGATTTGCAGCCGCCGCGCCACTTCCGACATTTGTCCCCGATAATGGGTAATGGCGTACCTGATCAGCTCGGCTTCGACTTCTTCCAACGGCCGCACCTCGCCCTCGACATCGAGTAAGGGCAGCGCGTCGCGTGGCGTTGGGGGTGCAACGACTGCCGACGCAACGGAGGCCGCCTCGCTATAGGGCATTGGGGCGAGCACGGGTAAATCGTCGCCCGGTGCCACGGAAGGCGCCAGCGCCGCCGCCGGTACCGCTCCTTCAGCGGGAATCGCGGTTTTCATGCCGGCATGCATGCCGATTTGCGCGGCGATTTGCGGGAACTCCTCCAGTCCGACGGCGTCGGTCTCGGTGAGCACGACGGCGCGGAACACGGCGTTTTCCAGCTGCCGGATATTGCCCGGCCAGTGATAGGCGGACAGCACGCGAAGCGCCTCGGGCGTCACGGCGCGGATGCGCTTGCCTTCCTCGGCGGCAAAGCGCGCCAGAAAATGCCGGACCAGCGCCGGGATATCCGCAGGCCGCTCGCGCAGCGGCGGCACCGCGATCGGGAAAACATGCAGCCGATAGAACAGGTCCTCGCGGAAGCGGCCGGCTTTGACGTCGGCGATCAGATCGCGGTTGGTGGCCGAGATAAGCCGAACGTCGACCTTGACGGGCTTCCTCGCGCCGACCGGCTCGACTTCGCCTTCCTGGATGGCGCGCAGCAGTTTGACTTGCGCCGGCGCCGGCAGTTCGCCGACCTCGTCGAGAAAAAGCGTGCCGCCGGAGGCTTCGACGAATTTGCCGACATGGCGTTCGGTGGCGCCGGTGAACGAGCCCTTCTCGTGGCCGAACAAAATCGACTCGACGAGATTTTCCGGCATCGCCCCGCAATTGACGGCGACGAACGGCTTGGACCGCCGCTCGGACGAGCCATGGATGGCGCGCGCGATCAATTCCTTGCCGACGCCGGATTCGCCGGAGATCAAGACCGGGATTGCCGAAGCCGCCGCCTTCTCCGCGACGCGGATGACGGCGTGCATATTGGCGCTTTTGGTGATGAGGTCGGCGAAGCCGAGCGTGCCGGATTGGCTCTTTTTCATCCGCGCCAGTTCACCTTCGAGCGCGCTGGCGTTGAGTGCGTTGCGCAGGCTGACGTGAAGCCGCTCGGCGCCGACCGGCTTGACCACAAAATCGACGGCGCCGGCGCGCATTGCGGAAACCACATTGTCGATGCCGCCATGCGCGGTCTGCACGATCACCGGCACGTTGATCGCCGACTGGCGCATCTTTGCCAGCACGCCCATGCCGTCGAGATTGGGCATCACCAGATCGAGGATCACGCAATCGATCCGCGCGCCGTCCGGCCCCGCGAGCAGCGAAAGCGCGGCATCGCCGGAGTTGCGGACGATCGTCTCGTATTCGAACTTGTGCAGCGTGGCTTCCAACAGCCGGCACTGCACCGGATCGTCATCGACAATAAGAATGGTCATGAATGCCCCGGCGGCCTCAATTGGCGCACGCTGTGCCGTTTCGGGGCACTTTGCGGCAGGAGGCTTAAGGGGGTGTTAAGTTCAAACCTCTCCCCGCGTGCGGGGAGAGGTCGGCGCGCGTAAGCGCGACGGGTGAGGCGGCCTCTCCGCGATTCTGGGCGTTGCGGATGGGACGACCGCGTATCAGACGTTCCCGCAAAGCTCAGACCAGCGGCCACGCCCCCTCATCCCGACCTTCTCCCCGCACGCGGGGAGAAGGAGTTGCTTTACCGAACACTCCGCAGCGTCAGCCCCGCGACGCCGAGTGCGAGATTGACGCCGACATTGCCTTCGACCGAGAGCGGCTGCAGCGCGACCGATTTGTGCGACCCGCCGACCAAAGCATTGGCGCCGACGCCGACGCCGAGCGAGGCGCTGCCGGAGCCGCCGATGTAGGTGCCGGCCAAGGCGCCATGGTGATAGCCGTTGACCGGAGCAAACACAGCCCAGGTCATGACGCCGCCACCCTTGACGCCGAGATCGAGGCCGAGCCGGCCGATATGACCTTCGTAATTCTCCGCCGGGCCGTTATCGGGGGCGAAGCTGCAGCGGATTTTTTGATGCGAGCCGATGATGAGGCCGAGGCTCGCGGATGTCTTGCAGGTGAGCAGGCCGATTTTTGTGCCGCCCGATTGTTGCGCCGCAGCAGGAGCTGCAAGCGCAACGGCAAGGGCCAGGCCTAAGAGTGTGCGAGCATGTTTGGTCATGAACGATCCCCCATGTTTGGATGGCGCGCCCCGCCTTCGTCGCTGGTCTTTATTGCGCGGTAAGAAGCATAGGCGGCAGCGGCGGGCAAGCTCGCGGGCTGCCGGCTTTATCCGGCTTGATTCAGGGCCACCGGCACCGTTGAATGCCGCCGTCACGCATTTCGAGCCCGCACAATGCCTGTTCCCGATGCCAAGACTGTTCTCGCCAGCCTATGGCGCGGCGCCGGTCACGACGACGCGGCGCTCCGCCACATTCAGTTCACCGGCGTCGAGCCGGTGTTGCCGTCGTCGTTTGCGGTGGGAACGGCGGCGCAGGCGACGATCGGCGCCGCAGCGTTGGCCGCGGCGGAGCTATGGCGGCTGCGCAGCGGACGCAGCCAAAACGTCGCCGTCGATATGCGCCATGCGGCAATCGAATTCCGCAGCGAGCGTTATCTGCGGGTCGACGGCAAACGACCCGACGAATATCACGACGACCTCGCGGGGCTTTATCGCTGCGGCGACGGGCGCTGGGCGCGGCTGCACACCAATCTGCCGCATCATTGCAGTGGGCTCCTCAAGCTCCTTGGCGTGCCGCACAACAAAGAAGCCGTGCAGCGCGCGCTCGACGGCATGACCGCCGAGGCGCTCGAGAGCGCGGCCGCCGAAGCCGGCCTCGTCGTCACCGCATGCCGCTCGTTTTCCGAATGGGATCGGCATCCGCAAGGCCAAGCGGTGGCGAAGCTGCCGCTGTTTGCAATCGAGAAAATCGGCGACGCGCCGGCGAACAAACGCGCGGCAGCGGAGCGGCCGTTGTCCGGCGTAAAGGTGCTCGATCTCACGCGCATCATCGCCGGGCCGGTTTGCGGGCGCACGCTCGCGGCGCATGGCGCCGATGTGCTGCTGATCACCGCCAAGCATTTGGCGGCGATGCTGCCGCTGGTCATGGATACCGGCCGCGGCAAATTATCGGCGTCGATCGACCTCCGCGAAGCGAGCGGGCGCGAGACGCTGGCGGCGCTGGTGCCCGATGCCGACGTGTTCGTCCAAGGCTACCGGCCCGGCGCCATTGCCGCGCATGGGTTCTCGCCGCAAGACGTCGCTCGGCTCCGCCCCGGCATTGTCTATGCCTCGCTCTGCGCTTATGGGCACGCGGGCCCGTGGGCCAATCGGCGTGGATTTGACTCGCTGGTGCAGACCGCGAGCGGCTTCAACGCCGCCGAAGCCGAAGCGTTTGGTTCGCGCAACCCCAAGGAATTGCCGACGCAAGAGCTCGATCATGCCACCGGCTATCTGTTGGCCTTCGCGGTGATGACGGCGCTCAAGCGTCAGGCCGAGGAGGGCGGCTCCTGGCACGTGCGGGCCTCGCTGGCGCAGACCGGCTATTGGCTGCGCCAACTCGGCCGCATCGACGGCATGAACTGTCCGGACCCCAAATTCGACGACGTGCGCGATTGTCTGGAGGAAACCGCAAGCGGCTTCGGCCGGCTCACCGCCGTCCGCCACGCCGCCGTGCTGTCCGAAACGCCGCCGCATTGGACGCGGCCGAGTGTTCCGCTTGGTACTCATGCACCGGCTTGGCCGCGCTAGCGGCAATTTGCGGCGCCGTTGCCTTGCGCGAGCCTTATCGCTGGGCCACATGAACAGCCGGTGAGGTCAGGTCAGCACATGCCAAAATCGTCGAAGAAAACCGTCGCCAAACGCTCGCGCGGACATGCCCCGGCTGCTCGCAAATCCGCGCTGGGCAAATTGCCGGAGTGGAATCTCAATGACCTTTATTCCGGTCTCGACGATCCGGCGATCAAGCGCGATCTCGACCGCATCGACGTCGAATGCGTCGCGTTCGAAGCCGCCTATAAGGGCAAGCTCGCCACGATGGCGTCAGGCAAGGACAGTGGCTCAGCGCTCGCCGCGGTAGTGCGCCGCTATGAGGCGATCGACGATCTGATGGGGCGGCTCGGCTCCTATGCCGGGCTCGTTCATGCCGGCAACACGCTCGATCCGGCGCGCACCAAATTCTACGGCGACATGCAAGAGCGGATGACGGCCGCCTCCACGCATCTTCTCTTCTTCACGTTGGAGCTCAACCGCGTCGACGACGCGGTCCTCGATGCGGCGATGGCCGACCCGGCGCTCGGCCATTACCGGCCCTGGCTCGAGGACGTGCGGCGCTACCGGCCCTATCAGCTCGAGGATCGCGTCGAGCAGCTGTTTCACGAAAAATCGGTGACCGGCTATTCGGCCTGGAACCGGCAATTCGACGCCAGTATCGCCAAGCTGCGGTTCAAGGTGGAGGGTAAATCGCTCGCCATCGAACCGACGCTCAATCTGATGCAGGACCGCTCCGGTTTAAAGCGCAAGGCCGCCGCGCAGGCGTTGGCGAAAACGTTCGGCGAAAACATTGACGGTTTCGCGCTGATCACCAATACGCTCGCCAAGGACAAGGAAATCTCCGACCGCTGGCGCGGCTTTGCCGACATCGCCGATGCGCGGCATCTCGACAATCGCGTCGAGCGCGAAGTGGTCGATGCTTTGGTCACGGCCGTGCGCGCCGCCTATCCGCGGCTGTCGCACCGCTACTACGCGCTTAAAGCCAAATGGTTCGGCAAAAAGAAATTGCCGCACTGGGATCGCAACGCGCCGCTGCCGACGGTTGCCCAGCGCACTGTCGGCTGGACCGAGGCGATGGACACCGTGCTTACCGCTTACGGCGCGTTCTCGCCGAAAATGGCGGCGATCGCCGAGGAGTTTTTTGCCAAGCGCTGGATCGATGCACCGGTGCGGCCGGGCAAGGCGCCGGGTGCCTTCGCGCATCCGACCACGCCGTCGGCGCATCCCTATGTGCTGCTCAACTATCAGGGCAAGCCGCGCGATGTGATGACGCTGGCGCACGAGCTCGGCCACGGTGTGCACCAGGTGCTGGCCGCGCCGAACGGCGCCTTGATGGCGCCCACCCCGCTGACGCTTGCCGAGACCGCGAGCGTGTTCGGCGAAATGCTGACGTTCCGCAAATTGCTGGCCAACACCCGCGACAACAAAGAGCGCAAGGCCATGCTCGCGGCCAAGGTCGAGGACATGATCAATACGGTGGTGCGGCAGATCGCGTTCTACACTTTCGAGCGCGCCGTCCATACCGAGCGCCGCGGCGGCGAGCTCACCGCCGTGCGCATCGGCGAATTATGGCTCGACGTGCAGCGCGAAAGCCTCGGCCCCGCGATCGAGCTCAAACCCGGTTACGAGACGTTCTGGGCTTACATCCCGCATTTCGTCCATTCGCCATTCTACGTCTACGCCTACGCATTCGGCGACTGCCTGGTGAACTCGCTCTATGCCGTCTACGAGCACGCCTCGGACGGCTTCGCCGAGCGCTATCTCGCCATGCTCTCGGCCGGCGGCACCAAGCATTATTCCGAGCTGCTCGCCCCATTCGGCCTCGATGCCCGCGATCCCGGCTTCTGGCAGGGCGGCCTGGGGGTGATCGAGCGGCTGATTACGGAGTTAGAAAGCTTGGATTGACAGTGGGTTAGGTCTTGTAAAACAATTGTTGAACAGATCGTTCTGTCCTGTTATACAATTTGTATAACGATTGAGGTTGGCCATGAATGAACATTCGCGAACAGGTGACGGTGAAGGCTATGTGCTTCAGGTCAAAAAGATCGGCAATTCGACGGGACTTATTCTGCCGAAGGAACTGCTCGCGCGTCTCAAGCTCAGTGAAGGTGACAAGCTCCACGTGGTTGAACAGACCGAGCGCGGCATCAAGTTGAGCCCCTACGATCCGAAGCATGCCGAGGCGATGGAAATTGCGCGGCGGTCGTTTCGCAAATATGCCGACACATACCGAGCGCTGGCGAAATGAGCGAGCCACGCTGGCTCGACATCGACATCGTCCTTGATTTCCACGCCGAGCAACTCTCTTTATTCGGCGGTGCCGACGGCATCCGCGATCTCGGGCTTCTCGAATCCGCGCTGGCGAGACCGATCAACAAATTTGCCTATGGCGAATCCGATCTAGCTTCGCTCGCGGCGGCTTATGGATTTGGCGTTGCGCGTAACCATCCGTTTGTTGACGGTAACAAGAGAACGGCTCTGGCGTCGATGATTGTGTTTTTGGGCCTCAATGGTATCGATCTCGATGCACCTCAAGAGTCCGCTACCGCAGTTGTCCTCAGTCTCGCCGCAGGCGAGATCACGGAAGACGTTTTGGCGCGCTGGGTTGCCGCTCACATCAAACCGCTCGTTGCGCCTGGGATTGTGCCGTGACGTGCCTATCTTACAATTGAGGTATCACTGATCGTGCCCGCCGACCGCGAAAAAAACCGCTTCTCGGCCCGCGCGGCGCGCTACGCCCGGGTCGGCGCCAATGTCAGCGGCGTGGCGGCACGCTATGCCGGGCGGCGCATGCTCACCGGCGCGGGCAACCGCGGCAGCGAGGCGACCGCGCTCGCTTCGGCGCTCGGCCGGCTGAAGGGCCCGCTGATGAAGGTCGCGCAACTGATGGCGACCATCCCCGATCTCTTGCCGCCGGAATATGCCACCGAATTGCAGAAGCTGCAGAGCGAAGCGCCGCCGATGGGCTGGGCTTTCGTCAAGCGCCGCATGATGGCGGAGCTCGGCGCCGACTGGGAGAAGAAGTTCAAAAGCTTCGAGCACCAGCCGGCTGCCGCCGCCTCGCTCGGCCAGGTGCACCGCGCCCGCTCGCTCGACGGCGCGGCGCTCGCTTGCAAGCTGCAATATCCCGACATGCAGTCCGCGGTCGAAGCCGATCTGTCGCAGCTCGAGTGGCTGCTGGCGATCCGCCGGCGCTTTCGACTCCGCCATCGACACGACCGAGATCGGCAAGGAGATCGGTGCCCGCGTCCGCGAGGAGCTCGACTACCGGCGCGAAGCCAAGCACGTGGCGCTCTACCGCGAAATGCTCGACGGCGTCGACATCGTCCGCGTGCCGCGGGCCTGGCCGGAGTTGTCGACCGGCCGGCTCCTGACGCTCGATTGGCTCGACGGCACCAAGATGCTGGCGCACAAGAACGATGCGCTTGCCGTGCGCAACCGGCTGGCGACCGCGATGTTCACCGCCTGGTGGTTTCCGTTCAGCCGCTTCGGCGTCATCCACGGCGATCCGCATCTCGGCAATTACACGGTCTTTGAGCACGGCGGCGCGCCCGCCGGCATCAATCTGCTCGATTACGGCTGCATCCGCATTTTCGCGCCGAAATTCGTCGGCGGCGTGGTCGATCTTTATCACGGCCTCCTGCACGGCAGGGACGATCTCATCGTCAATGCCTACGAGACCTGGGGTTTCCGTAAGTTGTCGCGCGACGTCATCGAGACGCTCAATATCTGGGCGCGTTTCATCTATGCGCCGCTCCTCGACAATCGCGTGCGCACCGTCGCCGACGGCGTCGCGCCGGGTGAATACGGCCGGCGCGAAGCGTTTCGTGTGCATCAGGCGCTTAAGAAGAAAGGCCCCGTCAAAGTACCGCGCGAATTCGTCTTCATGGATCGCGCCGCGATCGGGCTCGGCGCGGTGTTTCTGCATCTCGGCGCGGAGCTGAACTATTACCGCCTGTTCAACGAGGCGATCGAGAAGTTCTCGCTCGATCGCGTCGCCAAGCGCCAGGCGGCGGCACTCCAGCGGGCGGGCTTAGACTAACAACAATCGCAGTCGATGCCCTCGAGCGCTACCAGCGCGGTTTTCATGAACGTCGGCGGAACGTCCTCTTCGTTAACATCGACGAGCGGCTTGAAGACCTTGAAATGATGCCGCCCCGCCTCGCTCCAGAACACGACGTGCGTCTCGATCGGCGGGCAGCCGGGCACCGCGCAGGCGATTTCCGAGACCATGACGGTCTCGTCATCGCCGAGCGCGAAGCGCGCACGCGTCCACTCCCGCACGTGGTCGATTGCGGCGTTCTGGACGGGGCTTTTCTTGGTAAAGCCAAGCATGGCACAACAAGATCAAGACGTGGCCGGCCGGGGTCAAGCCCGGCCATGAGGATAGAGAGGGAGTGAACGTGGCCGAAACAGTACTGGCGGCGGTGCGCACCGGGCCGAGCAAGACCGAAATCCGCGATTATCCGATGCCGGACATCCCGGAGGACGCGGCGCTGATGAAGATGGAGGTCGGCGGCATCTGCGGCACCGACGTCAAGCTCTACAAGCATCCGCCGTCCGCCGCGCCGGTGATCATGGGGCACGAGAATATCGGCACCATCGCCAAGGCCGGCCGCGAATTCGCCCGCCGCAAGGGATTCAAGGAAGGCGACCTCGTCTTCGTCGAGCATTATGTCAGTTGCGGCAAATGCGAATGGTGCCACGCCGGGCAATACCGGCATTGCGAGAACACCAATTGGCGCACCAATCCCGACGCCATCCGCTACGGCTACACCTCGTCGGAGAAGCCGCCGCATCTGTGGGGCGGCTTTGCCCAATACGTCTATCTGCCGTGGAACGCCGTGGTGCATCACGTGCCGAAAGGCGTCTCAGCCGAGCTTGCCGGTCTGGTGACGCCGATGGCGAACGGCGTCGAATGGTCGCTGTTCGACGGCGGCGTCGGCTACAATTCGACCGTGCTCATCCAGGGCCCCGGCCAGCAGGGCCTCTCCCAGACCGTGATCTGCAAACAGGCTGGCGCTTCGCTGATCATCGTCACCGGCACGCCGAAGGACAAAGCCCGCATGGACGTCGCCAAGAAACTCGGCGCCGACTACGTCATCGATGTGCAGAAGGAAGATCCGCTGGCGCGCATCATGGAGATCACCGGCGGCAAGGGCGTCGACGTTGCGCTCGATTGTACCGCCGGCGCCGGCACCATTCCGATGCTGCTCGGCATCGAGGCGCTCAAGAGGAAGGGCGGCGTGATCGTCGCGCAAGGCGAGATGGCGCAGTTTCCAAATTTCCCGCTGGAAAAATTCACGGTGAAATTCATCACCATGAAGAGCGCACGCGGCCACAGCTACAAGGCTTGTGAGTTGGCGCTGGCGCAGCTCGCGTCGAAACGCTTTCCGCTGGAGCTCGTCACTACGCACCGCTTCGGGCTCAACGAGGTTGATCTCGCCATTCGCTCGGTCGGCAATGAAGGCGTGCCCGACGTCATCCACGCCTCGCTGATGCCGTGGATGTGAGGGCAGGGGCTTGTTTTCTAGGCGCAACGTTTCCCGGGCGCAGCGCAGCACGTAGTGCAACGGAGTGATGCGCTGCAGACCCGGGATCGTTGTGAATTCAGAGTATGCCGGGAAACGCGAGCGATTTGACTGAAACCAGACACGCTTTTGCTAGTTGTTCTTTGTTATGACCAAATACTTAATCCGCAAATCGATTGCCGCCTTGCAGGCCGAAGTGGCCGATCCGCAAATCCAGGCGTTGACCCGCCATGACGGTCTGCCGCTCAAAAGGAGCCTGTCCGCAACCTCTCTGGTGGCGCTCGGCATCGGCGTGATTATCGGCGCCGGCATTTTTGTTCTCACCGGCCATGCCGCCGCGGCCAATGCGGGACCGGCGATCACGCTGTCCTTTGCGTTCGGCGCCGTCGTCTGCGGCTGCGCCGGTCTTTGTTATGCCGAAATGGCCTCCACCGTTCCGGTCGCCGGCAGCGCCTACACTTACGCCTACGCGACGCTCGGCGAGATTATTGCCTGGATCATCGGCTGGGATCTGGTGTTGGAATATGCACTCGGCACGACCACGGTCGCGATCGGCTGGTCTGGTTACGTCGTGAGCTTCCTCAAGGATTTCGGCATTATCGTTCCCGCCGTATTTGCCGGCTCGCCGCTTGCCTATGACGGCGCCCGCCACACTTGGCATTTCACGGGCGCGATCATCAATGCACCGGCGATGGCGATTGTTGCCGGGTTGGCCATATTGCTGGTCATCGGCGTCTATGAATCGTCGCGGGTCAACAACGTCATCGTCGCCATCAAGCTCGTGATCATCGTCCTCTTCATCGGTGCGGCCGCACCATTCGTCACGACCGCGCATTGGATCACCCCGCACAATCCCGCCGGCGATTTCATTCCGCCCAATCTAGGCCCAGGCGAGTTCGGCTGGAGTGGAGTCGTGCGCGGCGCCGCTGTCGTGTTCTTCGCTTATCTCGGCTTCGACGCCGTCTCGACGGCGGCGCAGGAAGCCAACAATCCGCAGCGCGATATGCCAATCGGCATTCTCGGTTCGCTTGCGATCTGTACCGTGCTCTATCTCGCGGTCGGCTTCGTGCTGACCGGGATCGTCACTTACGATAAGCTCAATGTCGCGGATCCGATTGCGGTTGGCATCGACGCCATCGGGCTGACGTGGCTGTCGCCCATCATCAAGCTAGGCATCATTCTCGGCCTGACCTCGGTCATTCTGGTCGGCATGCTCGGCCAGCCGCGCATTCTCTATGCGATGGCGCACGACGGCCTGATGCCGCCGATTGCGGCAAGGGTCCACCGGCGCTTCCGTACTCCCTACGTGACGACGATCTTCAACGGCGCCATCGTCACCGTGCTGGCCGGTGTTCTGCCGATCGGACTTGTCGGCGAGCTAGTTTCGATCGGCACCTTGTTCGCCTTCGCCATCGTCTGCCTCGGCGTGCTCGTCCTTCGCATCAAGCAGCCGAGCCTGGAGCGGCCGTTTCGGACGCCGGTGGTCTATGTCGTGGCGCCATTGGGCGCAGCCTCGGCGTTCTTTCTGATGTGCGGGTTGCCGCTCGATACTTGGCTGCGGCTTGGTGCGTGGTTTGTCGTTGGCGTCGGTGTTTATTTTTTCTATGGCATCCGGCACAGTCGGGTGCAGACGGAGCAAACGTAGCCTGGATGAGCGACCCTTCTACGCTCGCCGGGCGAGCTTCGCAGGGTATCAGTCCACCGAAGCGCGGAGCGCGTAGGCGGAAGCGATATCCGGGTTGCGTCGATAAAAGCGTCGACTGATCCGATTCAATCGATTCGATCGATCGGGAGGGGATGAATGGGACAACTCGTCGACGGCAAATGGCGCACTGAGAATAGCCTCGTCAATCACGACGACAGTGGGCTCTACTTCAAACGACCGTCTATTTTTCGCGATCGCATCGGTAGTGAAGCCCAGGCCGAATTTCCCGCCGCGCCGGGCCGCTATCATCTCTATTGCGCCGTCGCCTGCCCGTGGGCGCATCGCGCCACGCTGATGCGCGCGCTCAAGAAGCTTGAGCCGTTCGTGACGCTGACCAACACCTTTCAGGAGCCCGACGGTCAGGGCTGGTCGTTCGGCGAAGCGGGCCACGTCGTGCCCGGCACCGACCGACGGGTGCGGTGGCTGCATGAGCTTTATACGATCGCCGATCCGGCTTGCACGACCCGTGTCACCGTTCCCACGCTGTGGGACGCTAAGACCCGCCGCGTCGTCAATAACGAATCCTCCGAAATCATCCGGATATTCAACACCGCGTTCTCCGCCATCGCGGAGCCGACGCCGGATTACTATCCGCAGGCGCTGCGCTCCGAGATCGATTCCACCAACGCGCTGGTGCTCAAAGGCGTGAACAACGCGGTCAACGGCTGCGGCTACTCCATTTCGCAAGAGGCCTACGACAGCTCTGTCAAAGAGTTGTTCGCGACGCTGGACGGCCTGGAACAGCGGCTGGCCGGCCGACGCTATCTGTGCGGCGAGGTCGAGACCGAGGCCGACTGGCGGCTGTTTCCGAGCCTGGTGCGCTTCGATCCGTGCTATTACGTCGGCTACAAATGCAATCTGCGCCGGCTCGACGAGTATCGCAATCTCTCGAACTATCTTCGCGACCTGTACCAGACGCCGGGCATCGACGCAGTCTGCGACATCGCCGGTATGAAGCGCGGCGTGTTCAGCAAGGCCGGCCCGGTCGGCTCAAACGGCATCATCCCCGCCGGCCCCACGGTCGACTATGCACGGCCGCACGATCGCGACCGTTTCGCGCGGCGGCATTGATTGTCCGGCAAGCGGCAAGATGACGACAATCGAGCGGCGTGATAGCAGTCTGACAAATCAAACGCAGGCGTTTCATGGATCCCATCTTCGTCTCCCGCGGCGCTGCGAACGCCATCCCGATCTGGTTCGTCACTGCGGCGAATTATGCCGATGTGCGAAAGGTCTTGGGTCCGGAGCTTTCGGCCTTCGCCGCGGCCGCGGGATTTGAAGCGAAGGCGGGCCGCTGTCTTCTGCTGCCCGGCAAGAACGGCAAGAGCGCGCTCGGCGGCGTGCTGTTCGGGCTGGAAGGACCGGACGAAACGCAGGATCCGTTCCTTCCCGGCCGGTTGGCGCAGCTATTGCCGGACGGCATCTACCGCTTTGCCAACGAGCCGCACGATGCGCGGCTTGCGGCGCTTGCCATCGCGCTCGGCCTTTATCATTTCACCCGTTATCGCAAGGCCGAGGCGCGCGCCATCAAGCTCGATCTGCCGCAAAGCCTCGACCGCGACAACCTTGTGCGCATCGTCGAAGCGGTGACGCTGGCGCGCGATCTGATCAATACGCCGGCAAACGACATGGGTCCGGCGCAGCTCGAGCAGGCCGCGCGCAAGCTCGCCGCGCGCCACTCCGCCACCATCAACACTGTGGTCGGCGACGAATTGCTCGAGCAGAATTTCCCGCTCATTCACGCCGTCGGCCGCGCCGCCACTGGTGCGCCGCGGCTGATCGACATCTCATGGGGCGATGCAGTCCATCCCAAGGTGACGCTGGTCGGCAAGGGCGTCTGCTTTGATACCGGCGGGCTCGACATCAAGCCCGACACCGGCATGCTCAATATGAAGAAGGACATGGGAGGCGCGGCGACCGCTCTGGCGCTCGCCTCCATGATCATGGCGCGAGGACTGAAAATTCGGCTGCGCGTGCTCATTCCGGCGGTGGAAAATTCTATCGCCGGCGCAAGCTTCCGGCCGCGCGACATTTACACCTCGCGCAAGGGCATCACCGTCGAGATCGGCAACACCGATGCCGAAGGCCGTCTCGTTCTCGCCGATGCGCTGGCGCTCGCCGACGAGGAAAAACCGGAGCTGATCGCCGACTTCGCGACCTTGACAGGCGCCGCGCGCGTCGCGCTCGGCCCCGACGTGCCCGCCTTTTTCACCGATGACGATGCGCTCGCCGCCGAGCTGATGCGCTATAGCGCCGCCGAGAACGATCCGCTGTGGCGGCTGCCGCTATGGCGGCCCTACGAGGCGATGCTGGAATCCAAAATCGCCGACACCAACAATGTCGGCGGCAGCCAGGGCGGCGCCATCACCGCGGCCTTGTTCATGCGCCGCTTCGTGATGGTGAAATCATGGCTGCATGTCGACTTGTTTGCCTGGACGGCGGCCGCCAAGCCGGGCCGGCCCGAGGGCGGTGAATTGCAGGCGGCGCGCGCGCTCTACGCCATGCTCGCCGCGCGCTACGGCTGAGCCGGCAAAAATGTCCGGCTTCGATCCTCGCGTGACGCCGGCCCGCGCCGATTTGGCCGCGAAATCGCTGGAAGGCAAGGTGGCGGCGTCCCGTTACGTTGAGGGCCGCACATACGAAGTCATCGCTCCGCAAGCGCCGCTGCGGCGCGAGCCGCGGCCCGATGCGCCGCTCGACACCGAAGCGCTCAAAGGCGAGCGCGTCACGGTCTACGACGAGAATGAGGAGGGCTGGGCCTGGGGCCAGCTTGTCGCCGACAATTATGTCGGCTGGCTGCCGCGCGGCGCGCTGGCGGTGCTGGGCACGGCGCCGACCCATAGGGTCGCAGCCTTGCGCACTTTTGCGTTTCCCGGGCCGTCGATCAAATTGCCGCCCGTTGAGGCGTTCCCGTTGGGCGTCAAGCTCGCCGTCACTCGCATCGAAGATCGGATGGCGGTGACGGACTCCGGTTTTTACGTGCCCGGGGTTCATCTCAAAGCGCTCGGCGACAACGAATCCGATTTTGTCGCGGTGGCCGAGCGTTTCCTCGGTGCGCCCTATTTCTGGGGCGGCAAGACCGTCCTAGGCCTCGACTGTTCCGGCCTGGTGCAGATTGTGCTTGCGGCCTGCGGCGTCTCTTGTCCGCGCGATACCGATATGCAGGAGCAGACGCTGGGGATGGCCGTCGGCAATTCAAGTTATTCTGAGTTCAAGCGCGGCGATCTGATATTCTGGAAAGGCCACGTCGGTATCATGCGCGATGACGCGAATTTGCTTCACGCCAACGCCTTCCACATGGCGGTGGCGAGCGAACCGGTCGGCGAAGCCATCGCCCGCATCCGTGCCGCGGGCAGCGAAATCACCAGCGTGCGGCGGCTGGGACGATAAGCGGCGAGGTGGCGTCAGCACGGCTTGTGATCTAATCTTTGACGCTATCCCTCCCACCGCGGAGCAGGCGCGATGAGCACTGAAGCACCCCATCCGATCGTCCCGACAGTTAGTCCGCAGGCTCCTTACCACCATTTGCTGCGGGTCAGTTTTTGGATCCGGGAGTTGCCATTCGCCCTGGTTTTGATCCTGACCACGATCGGCGTCGCTTACACGAGCTTTTCAAAAACGCCGATCACCGGGTATTGGGAAGTTCTCGCGCCATTGATCGCGCTGGTTTGCGTCGGCGCCGGGTGGGAAAACGCCGACGACAAGGCGAAGAAATTCCGCTTGATCGCGACCCAGGCACTGCATTGGATCGCCTTCATCGTGGTCATGAACTTGTTGCTGCTCGCCAGCGTCCAAAAGAGTTTCAACGCCAGCGCGACCGGGCTTGCGATTTTCACGCTGCTCGCGCTCGGCACCTTTACGGCGGGCGTGCATGTGCTGTCCTGGCAAGTCTGCTTGCTCGGCCTCGTCATGGCGCTCGGCATCCCGGCGATCGCGTGGATCGAAAATTCGGCGCTGCTGCTCGTGCTGGTCGCCGGCGTGGTCGTCGCCATCGTCGGGGTGTTCTGGTGGCGCATCCATGAAAGCCGGACGCGCCAGCCGGCATCATGACACCGTGTCGGCTTGTCCAGGATGTTGACCCGCCCGCTGCGGCAGGATGAGAAGACAGGCGATGATGAACACGGCGATGACCGCCGAAGCGATCGGCCGGCTCAGCGCCATGCCGCCGTCGCTCCGCGGCTTGTCGAGAAAATCGCCGACGGTGGCGCCGAGCGGACGCGTCAGAATAAAAGCGGCCCAAAACAGCAAGACCCGCGACACGCTGGTCCAGAAATAAAGCGCAGCCAGCACGGCCAAGCCGGCAGCGAAGAGCAGTGCGCCGCCGTCATAACCGAGCCCGGTATCGTCAGCCGTCCAGTCGCCGAGCGCGGTGCCCAGCGTCTGCGAAAATGTGATCGCGATCCAGTAGAACGCTTCGACCTTCGGCGTATTGACGGTGGCGACTGAGATCGAGCCCTGCGACCAATACCAAACGGCGAGCGTCGCCATCAGGCAGACGAACAGCAGCGACGAACCGCCGGCATAGCCGATACCGAGCGAGCGGTCGGCGAAATCGGCCATGGTGGTGCCGGCCGTGGTGGAGGCGACGATGGTGGCCCAATACAGGGTCGGATGGAATTTCTTCGCCGCGATCTGCAGAATGACAAATACGACGAGCAGCGAGAGGAACAGCGCCGTGCCGAGAAGGTAGCCCCAGTTCAACGTCATGGTGACGGTGTCGCCGCCGGTCTCGCCGAGCGTCGTCGCGGCGATCTTGATGACCCAGAACACCAGCGTGACTTCGGGAACCTTGCTCGCGGTTCGCTCGACAACGCTCATCAACGGCCTCCGATGCAATCTGACGCGGCGAGACGGCAATATTATTTACAGCGCTTCGTGTCTATGGTGTGGATGTCGTGCTCGCCTCTGTGGGGAACAACGTGTTACGCGTTGCGGCAATATTGACGCTCTGCTGCGCCGTACTGTCGGGAATCCCTACCCCGGCGCTGGCAGGACCGCCGTATCTCACCGATGACCCCGAGCCGACGGATTACCAGCACTTCGAGATTTACACATTCTCGCAAGGCATGGCGACGCAAGACGGCGTCAACGGCGAAGGCGGCATCGACTTCAATTATGGCGGCGCACCCAATCTGCAACTCACGGCGACACTGCCGGCGGCCTACGACTTTCCGGTTTCCGGGTCGCCGGCAATTGGACCCGGCAACATCGAGCTTGCGGCAAAATATCGCTTCCTGACGCAGGATAATTTCGGGCTGGATGTCGCGGTGTTTCCCCGCGTGTTCCTGCCAAGCGGATCGCCTGATGTCGGCGACCAGCACGCCTCCTACCTATTGCCGATCTGGATCGAAAGGGACTGGGACAAATGGTCCGCATTCGGTGGCGGCGGCTGTGAAATCAATCGGGGAGGCGGCTCGCAAGACTTTTGTCTCGCCGGCGCGGTCGTGACCCGTCAAGTCTCGTCCAATTTGCAAGTGGGGCTGGAACTGTTCCACCAGACGCCGGATACCCAAGGCGGCGAAGTGACGACATCGCTCGGCGCCGGCGTCAAATACGATCTGAGCGATAATTTCCACCTGCTCGGTTATCTGGGACGCGGCATTCAAAACACCGAGGCGACCGATCGCTTCAACTGGTACACCGCCGTTCTTTTTACGTTTTGATCGCTTACTGCGCCGCCTTCAGCCCCAACGTCTTGGCGATTGCGCCGAGCTGATCGTTCTGTTCCTGGACGCTTTTGGCGAATCCGGCCGGGCCGTGCAGCACCATGATCTGACCGGTGTCGGCCAGACGCTTGGCGATGACCGGATCGTCCTCGGCGATTTTGCGGAAATCCGCCGCGATGCTTTCGCGCAAAGCATCCGGCATGCCCTTGGGCCCGAACAGGCCGCCGGCGCTTTCCATGGTCAGTGCCGGATAGCCGGCCTCGGCCGCGGTCGGAATGTCCGGCGAGGCCGGCGCACGTTCCTTGCTGGTCACGGCCAGCACCTTGATGCGGCCCGCGCGCATCAGCGGCTGCACCACCGCGAGCGAGGTCGACAGCACCTGGATGCGGTCCGCGGCGAGGTCGTTCGGCGCCTGCATGATGTCGCGATATGGCACTTTGGTGATCTGCAAGTCCATCTTCTTGATGAAGCCCGAGAGCAAAAAATCCGAATTGCCGGTGGCCGCCGCGGCGTTGAGCTTGCCGGGTTGCGCCCGCGCCAGTGCCACAAGCTGCTCGACCGTGTCGACATGCAGCGAACTCGGCACCGACACGGCGAGCACGGTGACGTAAATCTGCACGATCGGCACCAAGTCGTGCGCGTCATATGACGCCGCGTCCGGCTCGTAGAGATGTGCCAGGAATGTGCCGGCCGGCCCGAACAGCAGCGTATGGTCGTCATGTGCGTCGATGAAGGCGCCGATGGCGACGAGACCGTCGCCGCCGGGACGATTCTCGACCACCACCGGCTTGCCCCAGCGCGTCGCAAGCCGATCCGCGAACAGCCGAGCGGTGATGTCGGTCGCGCTCGCAGCGCCGAACGGCAGGATCAGCCGCACCGTGCGTGTCGGATAGGACTGCTGCGCCTGGGCGTTGCAGCCAAATTGAAAAACCGCCGCAATGGCCAAAGCCGCGACGGCGATGAGCCTTCGCATGGAATCCTCCCCGCTTGCTTCTAATTGTATGATAGCAGAAACCGCCCGGCGCGGCTCGATCGTTCCAGCCGAGTTTTAGCGGAAGCCGTCGCCTTCGCGCTGATCTTCGCCGCTTCTCGGGTCGTCGTCTTGGACGTAGTCATTGCCGCGCATGTATAGGCCGCGACCCGCGCCCCACGGAACGTAGCTGCCCTTTGGCAATGGCGGTCCGCCGATGCGGCCGACCATGTAAAGGCCGAAGCCGAGAATGATAAAGATCGGGATCGCCGGATTGAACCGGAAATGCACGCTCACGATCATTGCGGCGGCGATCAGGACAATGACGGCGAGCAAGACCTTGAGCATGGCGGCGATCCAACTGCGGCCTGGAAATGCCTTAACTCATTCGTCGTCCGAGTTAAAAAATGGGTTCAAGAGTATTGATCCGGCAACGCTAGCGCAGCCGTCGATGCTCCACTAACATCCGCTCCGATCAGCGGGGAATGGAAAGGCTATGCCGGGACGTGTCGAGGGTAAAATCGCAGTTATTACCGGGGCGGGATGCGTGGGGCCGGGCTGGGGCAACGGCCGCGCCGCCGCGGTCTTGTTCGCGCGCGAAGGCGCCAAGGTCTTTGCCGTCGACAATAGCGCAGAGGCGATGGCGGAGACCGTCGCCCGCGTCGGTAACGACGGCGAGATCGTGACCCACGTCTGCGACGTGCTCGACGATGCGCAGGTCGGCGCCATGGTGGCGGCTTGCTGCAAGAAATTCGGTCCGATCGACATCCTGGTCAACAATGTCGGCGGCTCGGCGGCCGGCGGCGCCGCCGAGATGTCGGAAGAGAGCTTCGACAAGCAGATCGATTATAATCTCAAAAGCGTGTTTCTCACCTGCCGCCACGTTATCCCGGTGATGATCGAGAAATCCGGCGGCGGCGCCATCGTCAACACCGCATCGACGTCCGGCATCCGCTATACCGGGGCGGCCCAGATCGGCTACGCGTCGTCGAAGGCCGCCGTTATCCAATTCTCGCGGGTGACAGCCGTGCAATATGCCAAGAACGGCATCCGGGTGAACACGGTGGTGCCGGGTCAGATGCACACGCCGATGGTCGAGGCACGGCTGGCCAAACAGCGTACTGGCGGCGACGTCGAGGCATTGCTCAGGTCGCGCATCGCGCGCATCCCGCTCGGCTTTATGGGCGACGGCCGCGATACCGCCAATGCGGTGCTGTTTCTCGCCTCCGACGAAGCGCGCTTTATCACCGGCACCGAGATCGTGGTCGACGGCGGCATGACCGCGCGCTGCGATTGATCGTTCAGGATTGGAATCTGCCATGGCCATCCGTGCCGACGATCTCACGCCGACCATCCCGCCGCCGGATCCGAATCCGAAAAAGCCGCGATTCAAGCCGCCGCCGCTCGCTTGCGATTCGCATTTTCACGTGTTCGGGCCCCACGGCAAATTTCCTTATGCGGCGAACCGGCCGTTCACGCCGACCGACGCGCCGAAGGAAGATCTGTTCCGACTGCATGCGTTGCTCGGCTTCGAGCGCGGCGTGGTCGTCCAATCGACCTGTCACGGCAGCGATAATTCGGTGCTGGTCGATTTGTTGGCCGCCGGGAAGGGCCGCTATCGCGGCGTCGCGCTACTCGACCCATGGACGCGGCAGGAGGAGGTCGACCGGCTGGACGACGCCGGCGTGCGCGGCGTGCGGCTGCATTTCTACTTTCCGCGAGGCGGCGAGCCGATGCGGCGCGACGACATGCTCCAGGTGATCGAGAAGGTGGCGCCGAACGGCTGGCATATCGAGATGCAGTTCGGCGGTCACGGCCTGCTGGACTATTACGATTTCATCACCGCGATCGAGGCGCCGGTGGTGATCGATCACATCGGGCGCATCGATATCGGCGAAGGGCTGCACGGCAAGACCTTCTCGGTGCTGCGCCGCCTGCTCGACCGCGGCAATGTCTGGGTCAAGCTGTCGGGCGTCGACCGCATCACCAAGCAGCCGTACCCTTACGCCGACGCCGTGCCATTCGCGCGCGACCTTGCCGCGCATGCGCCGGAGCGCGTGGTGTGGGGCACCGACTGGCCGCATCCGAACCACAATGCGGTGCCTAACGACGGCGAGCTCGTCGATCTCATTCCCGAGATCGCACCCGACGAGCGCACACGCCGGCTCATGCTGGTGGATAATCCGGCAAAGCTGTTCGGGTTTTAAGTGCAGTCATGACCAAGCAAACACTCGGCAAGCTCCCACCGGATGCCTTTGGCACGCTGGAATTGCCGGTGCTGCCGCCCGGCCTTGTCGACGGCTATCGCGCGCTACCCGATCTCACCGGCACGAGCTCGGATGTGATGGACGAGCTTGGTATTGTCGGTGCGGTGCCGGCCGCCGTGCTGCGGCCGAACGATCCAAACGCGCGCGTCGTCGGCCGGGCGCTGACCGTGCGCAACATCCCCGCCAGCGCGCCGGTGCCGGACAGGGTCAAGGGCGGCGTATCAGGCCTCGGCGAGATCGAAGCGCATAATCTCGCCGAGCCGGGCGACGTTCTCGTGGTGCAGGGCGTCGATCAGGTCTCCAATCTCGGCGGCCTATCGGCGACGATCGGACACCGGCAGGGCGAGATCGGCGCCATCGTCGATGGCGGCGCGCGCGACGTCGATCATTCGCGCGCCATCGGGCTTCCGGTCTGGTCGAAGAGCGTCAGCCCGATCACCGGCAAGTGGCGCGTCGAGACCGTCGCCATCAACAAGCCGGTATCGATTTGCGGCGTGAACGTCAATCCGGGCGATCTCGTGCTGGCGGACGAGACCGGCGTCTGTTTCATCCCGCGTGAGCGCGCGGCGGAGGTGCTGGCGCGAGCGCAACGCAACGCGGTCGCGGAAAAGCTGCGTGAAGATAAGATCGCTGCCGGCGTTCCGATCGCTGAACTCATCGGCAAGGCAAAGTAGCCGCCGCTTTGTTACTCTCCGGTAATGCCGAGCTTCTTGATCGTCTCGGGCCAAGTGGAAAATTCTTGACTGAGCTTTTCCGCGAAAGCGTCGTGGCCGAGCATGCCGTGAATGGCATTGCCGGCCAGGCGCTGCTTGATTTCAGGTTCTGCGATGACGGCGAACAGCGCCTGTTCGAGCTTGTCGCGCGTGCCGTTCGGCGTTCCGGCGGGCAACAGCACGCCGTACCAATTTTCCATCACCACGCTCGGCAGGCCGAGCTCCACGGTGGTCGGCAAATCCGGCAACTGCGGTGAACGCTTCTCGGCGAACAAAGCGAGCGCCTTGACCGAACCGGCTTTGACCAGCGGCAGCAAGACCGGAAGATCGGCGTTGAGCATGTCGACATGGCCGCCAAGCAGATCGTTGATCGCGGGTGCGGCGCCGCGATAAGGCACGTGCGTGATTTTCACGCCGGCCGCGGCATTGAGCATCTCGACGGCGATGTTCATGGTGGTGCCCGGTCCGGCCGAGCCATAAGTGAGCTTCTGCGCTTTCGCCTTGTTGATGAGCTGCGGCAAGGAGGCGACACCCAGGTCTTTATTGACCACGAGCAGCGACGGCACTACCCCGACCAGCATCACCGGCTCGAAGGATTTGACCGGGTCGTATGCTGTTGGCGGCTTCAGGATCGGGCTGAGTACCTGCGATCCGAGACTGGCGAGCAAGATCGTCCTGCCGTCGGGTGCGGCATGCGCCACGTATTCGGAGGCGATCGCGCCGCCGGCGCCGCCGCGATCGTCGACAATCACATTGGCATTGAGCTTCGGACCCAAGCCGTTGGCCAGGATGCGCGCCAGTTGATCGACCGGACCGCCCGCAGCGAACGGCACGACGATCTTGATCGTGTCAGCCTTGACCGGTGTCACCAGCAGCAACGCTGCGATGCTGCACAAGCCGAATAACCAGCTACGAAAGCGCGTCATTATGGATTCCCCCGGGCAATTACCGTTCTGTGCTCAGCACACAACCTTACCGCAAGCGTGCGCCGCATCGACAATTTTTTGCAGGCCGTCGCGACCCGGATAGCCAAGGATCGCTGTCCCGTCGATGATGAAAGCCGGCGTCGCCGCAAGCCCAAGCGCATTGCCAAGTGCGAGATGGGCTTTCATGATTTTGGTGATTGCGTCGCTGTCGCCAAGCGTGGTCAAGGCGCGGTCGTCGAAGCCGAGCCCATGCGCGACGTCGAGCGCGCGTAATCCGTCGGTGGTGCCGCGCTGCGCGTAGATCTTGCGGTGAAAATCGTAGAACTGCGCCGGCGTGCCAAGCTTGGCGACGGCAAGCTCGACGCGGCTTGCCGCAATCGAGGCAACGCCGAGCACGGGGTAGGGCACCAATACCAGACGAAGCTCCGGATCGACGGCGACCATGTCGGCGACGTCGGCGGAGGCGATCCGGCAATACGGACAGTTGAGATCGTAGAATTCGATCAGCGTCGTCTTGCCCTCCGGGTTGGCGGCGACCACCACGCCGGGTAATTTATCGATTGGGCCGGTCAGCTTGACGCTGTGATTGGGCAGCCGCTGGCCCTCGTCGTTGAGGAGCGGATACTCGGAGACGAGCTGCATCGAGCGATCTCGGCCCTGCGCGCAGGCAATCCCGCTCCATGCCAGCAGTGCGGCGATGACAATCGCTGTAGGCGTGACGATCGAAAACGGTCTTTGCATTTTCTTATATCTGAGATCGCCGCCGCTATCTTGGCAGCACTGAATTATTGCTCGACCACGTCAGCCGGCGCGGTTTCCAGATTGAACGCGGCGGCGAACAAGGCTCGGGTATAATCGGTCTTGGGATTGCGGAACAATTCGGCGGCATCGCCAGCCTCGACGACGAGACCATGCCGCATCACCACCAAGCGGCTTGCCAGCGCCGCGACGACGCGCAAGTCGTGCGAGATGAACAAATAAGTCAGATTGTGCCGCTTCTGCAGGTCGCGCAACAGATCGACCATCTGCGCCTGGATCACCATGTCGAGCGCGCTGGTCGGCTCGTCGAGCACGATGAAGCTCGGCTCCAGAACTACGGCGCGCGCCACCGCGATGCGCTGGCGCTGGCCGCCGGAAAATTCATGGGGAAAACGAAAGCGCATATCGGGATTGAGGCCGACGTCGCGCAAGGCCTGGACCACGCGCTCGTCGCGCTGGCGATCCGGCATGTCGGGTTGATGGACCTTGAGGCCTTCCTTGATGATGTCGGCGATCGACATGCGCGGCGACAGCGACCCGTAGGGATCCTGGAATACGATCTGCATGTCGCGGCGGAACGGCCGCATCTCTTTGAATTTGAGCCCTTGCAGATCGCGGCCCATAAACGCGATCAGTCCGTCCGACGATATCAGCCGCAAGATCGCGCGCCCGAGCGTCGATTTGCCCGAGCCGGATTCGCCGACCACGCCGAGCGTCTCGCCCTTGCGCAGCTCGATGGTCAAGCCGTCGCAGGCTTTGACATGGCCAACGGTCTTTCGCATCAAGCCGCGGGTGATCGGAAACCACACTTTGAGCTGGTCGGTTTTCAGGAGCAGCGGCGCGTCGGGCTGCGGCGGCGCCGGATCGGGCCGCGGCTCGGCGGCGAGCAGCGCACGCGTATAGGGATGCTCGGGCGCGGAGAAGACGCGCTCGACAGTGCCTTGCTCGACGATCTTGCCGTCCTTCATCACGCAGACCCGTTGCGCGATCTTTCGCACGATGCCGAGGTCGTGGGTAATGAACAGAAGCGACATGTGCAGCCGCGACTGGATCTCCTTCAGGAGCGCGATGATCTGCGCCTGGACCGTGACGTCGAGGGCAGTGGTCGGCTCGTCGGCGATCAGCAGATCGGGCTCGTTGGCAAGCGCCATGGCGATCATCACGCGCTGGCGCTGGCCCCCGGAGAGCTGATGCGGATAGCTTTTGAGCCGGGTCTCCGGGTCGCGGATGCCGACCTGGCTGAGCACTTCAAGGGTGCGCGCGCGCGCCGGCGCTCCGGTCAGGCCGCGGTGCAGGAGCAGGATCTCGCCGATCTGCTTCTCGATCGTGTGCAGCGGATTGAGCGAGGTCATCGGCTCCTGGAACACGATGGTGATGTCGTCGCCGCGCACCTGCCGCATCTCGCGTTCGGACAGTTTCAACAAATCGCGGCCCTGAAAATTGATGCTGCCCGACGGGTGATGCGACGCCGGATGGGGCAAGAGCCTTAAGATCGACAGCGCCGTGACCGATTTGCCGGAGCCGGATTTGCCGACCAGCGCCATGCACTCGCCCTTGACGATGTCGAAGGAGATGCGGTCGACCGCGAGCGTTTCGCGCCCGCCGGAGCGGAATGCGATGGAGAGATCGCGTACGGCGAGGCAGAGTTCCTTGCCCGGCTCTTCGCTCATGCGAACGTCTTTCGCGGATCGAAGGCGTCGCGCACCGCCTCGCCGATGAAGATCAGGAGCGAGAGCATCAGCGCCACGGTGAAAAAGCCCGCGAGCCCGAGCCACGGCGCCTGCACGTTGGCCTTGGCTTGCGACAACAGCTCGCCGAGCGAGGGGGAGCCGGGCGGCAGGCCGAAGCCGAGGAAATCGAGCGCGGTGAGCGTCATCACCGAGGACGACATGATGAACGGCAGGAACGTCATAGTCGCCACCATGGCGTTCGGCAACAGATGCCGGAACATGATGACCTTATTGGATACGCCAAGCGCGCGCGCCGCCTGGATATATTCGAAATTGCGGCCCCGCAGAAATTCCGCCCGCACCAGGCCGACCAGCCGTACCCACGAAAACAACAGGAGTATTCCGAGCAGCACGAAGAAGCCGGGCACCAAGACCGACGAAATGATCAACAGCAGATAAAGCTCCGGCACCGACGTCCAGATTTCGATGAAGCGCTGGAAGAGTAGGTCGGTCCAGCCGCCGAAATAGCCTTGCACGGCACCGGCGGCAACGCCGATGACTGACGACACGATGGTCAGTACCAGTCCGAACAGCACCGAGATGCGAAACCCGTAGATCATGCGGGCCAGCACGTCGCGGCCCTGATCGTCGGTGCCGGCCCAGTTATATTCGAGCGTGCCGCATTTGGCGTAGCCGTTCTTGGCGGCGAACTCGCAATCTTTCTCGGTCAGCATCCAGGTCGGCTTGGAGGGAAAAGCCGACGGCGGATTGTCGATGATGGTGTTGTAGGAGAAGCGGATCGGCGCCCAGATTTCGATGGCGTTATGCTCGTCGAGAAATTTCTGCAAATGCGGGTCGCGGTAGTCGGCGGCGGTGCCGAGGTCGTCGCCGAAATCGGTGTCCGGATAAGTTACCAAGACCGGAAAGAAGGTCTTGCCGTCGAAATGGATGAACAGCGGCTTATCGTTGGCGATCAATTCGGCGAACATCGAAAGAACGAACAGCACAAGAAATATCCATAACGACCAATAGCCCCGCCGGTTGGCCTTGAAGTTTCGCCAACGCCGGGCATTGAGCGGCGAAAATTCAAAGCCGCGCGGCATTCCGAAAAGCCCAAGCGGGCCGGCCGGCTCGAGGTCGGGCTTCAGCTCCTCCGGAATGCCCGGCTCGATCGCAGCCTCGGTCTCGGCGTCGAGATTGTCGGTGAGGGTCTTGTCGTCCACCTCACACCTCCCGCGTCTCGAAATCGATGCGCGGATCGATCCAGGTATAAGTGAGGTCTGAAATCAGATTTACGACAAGGCCGACCAAGGCGAAGATGTAGAGATTGGCGAATACCACCGGATAATCGCGGTTGAGCACGCTCTCGAAGCTCAATAGCCCGAGGCCGTCGAGCGAAAAGATGGTCTCTATCAACAGCGAGCCGGCAAAAAAAGCGGAGACGAAGGCCGCCGGAAAGCCGGCGATGACGAGCAGCATGGCGTTGCGGAAAATATGCCCGTACAGCACCTGCCGCTCGCTGCAGCCTTTGGCGCGCGCGGTGAGCACGTATTGCTTGCGCAACTCCTCGAGAAACGAATTCTTGGTGAGTAACGTCATGGTGGCAAAAGCGGCAAGCCCCATGGAGACGATCGGCAGCGTGAGATGCCAGAAATAATCGAGAATCTTTTCCCACCAGGGAAAGTGCGACCAGCCTTCCGAAACCAGGCCGCGCAACGGGAAGATTTGCCAGAACGAGCCGCCGGCGAACAGCACGATCAGCAGGATAGCGAAGAGAAAGCCGGGAATCGCGTAGCCGATGATGATGACGCCCGAGGTCCACACGTCGAACTGCGAGCCGTCGCGCACTGCCTTGCGGATGCCAAGCGGTATGGAGATCAGGTAGCTCAACAGCGTCATCCAGATGCCGAGCGAGATCGATACCGGCAATTTCTCCTTGATCAGCTCCAGCACGCTGACATCGCGAAAATAGCTCTTGCCGAAATCGAAGCGCAGATAGTTCCACATCATCAAGCCAAAGCGCTCGTAAGCCGGCTTGTCGAAGCCGAACTGCTTCTCCAGGCTCTTGATGAAGGCCGGGTCGAGCCCTTGGGCGCCGCGATATTTGGAACTGACGTCGAATTGCGAGCCAGCCTGCAAGGCGCCATGGGCAAAATCGCCGCTGGTCGAGCCGGAAATACGCGAGGTGGCGCCGGTATCGCTGCCGCGAAGCTGGGCGATGACGCGTTCGACCGGGCCGCCCGGCGCGAACTGAACCACGACGAACGACACCAGCATGATGCCGAAAATCGTGGGGATCATGAACAGAATTCGGCGGACGATATAGGCAGCCATTGAGTCCCAGCAGGTCTTATCGTTGCGCCGCTATCTTAGTGCCATTGGCGCAATGCGCCACCACTCTTGAATGGTCCAGATGCGGCCGCGGCGTCGCATCGAAGCATGACGGAAACGCGACGGTCCTCCGTAGCAGCGGCCTTATACCATGCGACATACCGGCGTCCCGCCATCAAATTCGCGGCACTATCGCGCCGGCCGGGTTTTCGCGGCCTTGGCCCCGTCATGCCACCAAGTGTCGGGAATACCGCGAAAATAGCGTGGTTGCGCCGGTGGCCTGCCGAACACGTCCCAGTAGGCGATCCAGTGCGAGGCCTTATACCAGTTTGGAATCCAGTAGCGGCCGGCACGGATCACGCGGTCGAGCGCGCGGCAGGCGGTGACCAGCGCGGGGCGGGAATTGGCGGCAATGATGGCCTCGATCAGCGCATCGACCACCGGATCGGCGATGCCGGCGAGGTTGTTGGAGCCGTGCAGCGCCGCCGCCTGCGCGGAAAAATAGGACCGCAGCGAGTCGCCCGGCGTGGCCGAGAAGCTGAAGCGGTCGATCGTAATATCGAAGTCGAAGTTGTCGACGCGCGCGCGGTATTGCACCGGGTCGACGATGCGCAAGCTGGCCTGGATACCGAGGGTGCCGAGATTTCTGATGAACGGCATATGATGCGGTTCGAACGCCGGTTCGTCGATCAGGAATTCGACGATGATGGGCATCCCGCTCGGCAGCGCCCGCTTGCCGTCGCGAATGACGCAACCGGCATCCTGCAGCGTCTGCGCCGCCCTGCGCAATTGCGGCCGGTCCTCGCCCGAGCCGTCGGAGACCGGCGGCGTGTAAGGCTCGCCAAAGACTTCGGCCGGCAGGCGACCGCGGAACGGCTCGAGCAGCGCCACCTCGTCCGGACTCGGCAAGCCGACTGCCATCAGATCGGAATTCTGAAACACCGAGACCGTGCGCTGATAGGCGTTGTACATGATGGTCTTATTGGTCCACTCGAAATCGAAAGCGTCGTTGAGCGCGTCGCGCACGCGCATATCGGCGAATTGCGGCCGCCGCGTATTGATGAACCAGCCTTGCGCGCCGGACGGCGTGTCGTCGGGAATCTGATCGCGCTTGACGCGGCCGTCCTTGACCGCCGGGAAATCGTAGCGCGTCGCCCAGAAGCGCGAGGTGAACTCCTCGCGGAACAGATAGGTGCCGGCCGAAAAGCCTTCGAAGCCGACGTCGCGGTCGCGATAATATTCAAAGCGCACGATGTCGAAATTATTCTGGCCGCGGCCAACCGGCAGTTCGGCGCCCCACCAATCTTTGACGCGGTTATATTCGATGAAGCGGCCGGCATCGAAGCGGCCGACCCGGTAGGCGCCGGAGCCGAGCGGGATGTCAAGCGTCGATTCGTCGAACGGCCGCGTTGTGTAATAGGCGCGGGAGAAAATCGGCAACCCGGCGACGAACAGCGGCACGTCGCGCGCCCGCTTCGGCGCAAAGCGTACGGTTACGGTCGCATCGTCGTCGGCGCTGGCGCCGGCAAAATCCCGCAGCGATTGGCTGATCAGCGGATGACCCTTTTCCTTCAATATCGTGAGTGAAAAGGCGACGTCATGGGCGGTCAGCGCCGAGCCGTCGTGGAATTTTGCTTCCGGCCGGATGAAAAATTGATAGACGAGGCCGTCGGCCGAGCGCCGCACTTTGCCCGCGGCGAGCCCGTACAGGGCGTCCGGTTCGTCGCCAGCACGCGCCATCAGCGACGCGAAGGTCAGCTCCATGCCCTGTGCGGCGTCGCCCTTGAGGATGAACGTATTGAGCGAGTTGAAGGTGAGGAAATTCTGGTTGTAGAGCTGGTCCGGCCCGATCTGCGAGAACATACCGCCTTTCGGCGCATCCGGATTGACGTAGCTGAAATTCTTAAAGTCGGGCGGATAAGCGAGATCGCCGAAGGACGACAAGCCGTGGGCTTCGATGGTTTCGTCGGCAGCGACCGCAGCGGTACCGGCGCGCAACGCCGCCGCGCCCGACAGCGCGCCGGCGGTCAGTGTAAGGATTCGCCGACGTGTGGGCCGGATCATGCCCCGGACGTTAACCGGTCTTTGCGGCTTTTTGCGCGTCCCACCACCACACGGTGGGGAAGCCCGACACGCCGTATTTCGGCAGCGGATCGGGATGGCTGAAGCGATCCCAGCGCGCGGTGCGGGATTTGAAATAGGCCCATTGCGGCACGACGTAGTAGTTCCACAGCAAGATGCGGTCGAGCGCTTTGGTAGCGGCTTCGAGATCGGCGCGATTCTTGGCGAAAATGATCTTGTCGATCATCGCGTCGACCGCCGGATTTTTGATGCCGATCAGATTGTCGGAGCCGGGCTGGTCGGCCGATTGCGAGCCCCAATAGCCGCGCTGTTCGTTGCCGGGCGACAGCGATTCCGGCCAGGAATTGGTGATGATGTCGAAATCCCAGCCGCGCAGCCGGTTCTCGAACTGCGCCTCGTCGACGGTGCGCACCGAAATCGTCATGCCGAGACGCTCGAGCGAGGGTTTGTAGAACAGGAAGACGCGCTCGAAGCTCGGCCCCGCCGAGAGAAATTCGACCGTAAAGGGCTCGCTGGTCTTGACGTTGACGAGCTGCTGGTCCTTGACTTCATAACCCGCCTCTTTGAGCAGCCGGAGCGCCTCGCGCAGATTGTTGCGCACCGCGCCCGGATTGCCGTTCACCGGATTGGTGTAAGGCTTCTTGAAAAGGTCGGGCGGAACCTCGTTGCGCACGGTTTCGAGGAGTTCGAGCTCGCGGCCGGTCGGCAGGCCCGTGGCGGCCAGATCGGTGCCGTCGAAATAGCTGTCGATGCGCTTATATTGCCCGAAGAAAATCTGCTTGTTCATCTCCTCGAAATCGAATGCGTGATTGAAGGCAAGACGCACCCTCGGATCCTGGAATTTCGGGCGGCGGATGTTAAAGACGAAAGCCTGCATCAGCCCGAAATTTCTGATCGGAAATTCCTCGAGCAGCACGCGCTTGTCGGTGACCGCCGGAAAGTCGTAGCCGGTGGCCCAATTCTTGGCGAGATTCTCGACGCGCCAGTCGACCGTGTCCCCCTTGAACGCTTCCAGCGCGACGGTGGTGTCGCGGAAATATTCGAAGTGCAGCTCGTCGAAATTGTCGCGGCCGATATTGACGTTGACCTTGCTCCCCCAATAGTCCTTGACGCGCTCATAGACGATGTTGCGGCCGGCCGAGAAATCCTTGATGCGGTAGGGTCCGGAGCCGAGCGGCGGCTCGAGCGTGGTATCGACGATGCTGCGCTTCTTGCCGTTGGCGTCGGTGCCTTCCCACCAGTGTTTCGGCAGGATGGTCAGCTGGCCGACGATCTGCGGCAGCTCATGATTGCCCGCGCTGTCGAATGTGAAGGTGACTTCGTGGTCGCCAGTCTGTTCCGCCTTGGTGACGTGGCGGTAATAGGCGGAGGATTGCGGGCTGTGCGCCTTGTATGCGGTAAAGGAGAAAATGACGTCGTCCGGCGTCACCGGCGTGCCGTCGTGCCACTTCGCTTCCGGCCGTAGCCGGTAGCTGACCGAGGAAAAATCGTCTGGATAGCTCACCGCTTCGGCGATCAGTCCGTATTCGCTTGAGACTTCATCGAGCGCGCCCACCGCGAGCGTGTCGTAGATCAGCGTGATGCCGGCGGCGAGTGTACCTTTGACGCCGGCGACCACTGCGTTGAAGTTGTCGAATGTGCCATAGGCGGGCTGCCGCGCCGTTCCGGTCTTCGGCGCCGCGGCATTGACGTAATCGAATCGTTTGAAGTTCGGCGGATATTTGAGCTCGCCGTAGAGCGAGGTGCCGTGACGCCAAGTTTTGGCCGGCGCTTGCGACGGCGCGGCCGGTTGAGCCTGTGCCCGCGCGGCGGTGGTCCAAGCCAAAGGAAGGCGTGAGGCGGCAGTAGCAAGCAGCCCAGTTTTCAGCAGTGATCGGCGGTCCACCTGGTACTCCCTAGAGTTCGCAAAAGCTCTTGTTGCCGGGCATTATCGGCCTTTTCCACGGCGATGCCAGCGGGCAGGGGTGCACCGCGACGAATAGACTGCGCATCCCCTGCGACAGGGCGACGACAGGCCAAGGCGGCGAAAAGGCTCTCTGCTAATGCTGGGCTGGAGCGGTGCCAGCCGGAGCGGCGGGAGCGGCAGGGGCCGGAGGCGGCGGATTGCCCGGCGCGGCGGCCGGCGCGCCGCCGGATGCCGGAGCCGCCGCCGCCGGTTTTGCGGCCGGAGCGGCAGCGCCCTGCGCGGTCGGCAGCGGCACCGGGTGCGGCGAGAGCGTGTCGAGATAGGCGATCACGTCGGCTCGCTGCTTCTCATTGGAAAGTCCGGCAAAGGTCATGGCCGTGCCCGGTGCAACGGCGCTCGGCTTGGTCAGCCATTTATTGAGTGCGTCGAAGGTCCACTTGCCGCCCAATTTCTGCGCCGCGCCCTTCAAGGCGTCGGTGTAGTTGAAACCGGAAACGGATGCGATCGGACGATCGACCACGCCGTAGAGGTCGGGGCCGACCTTGGGGCCCTGTCCCTCTTGGAAGTTATGGCAGGCTTGACATTGCTTGGCGGTCTGGGTGCCGCGTTCGACCGACGCGCTTGCGAGCAAGGTATCGATTGGGGTTTCCTTCGGCGCCGCTGCCGTTGCGCCGCCCTGGGACTCCTGCTTCACCGCGATGACGTAACCCGGTTTTGCCGGCGCCTCGGGCGTAAAGATCGCGCCGGAAGCGATATGCATGGCGACAAGAACAAGGCATGTTCCCAGCAGGGCGCCGAGAATCTTGTTGATTTCGAACGAATTCATCGCGGGGAGGCTCCGCAGGGAAAGGACGTGGGCAGTGCACAAATAGCCAGTTTGCCCCGTGTCTTGCAACCCGTATAAGCACGCAGCGCGATGGCCGAAGTCCTCATCCTTATTCCCGCCCGCCTGGCCGCGTCGAGGCTTCCAGGCAAGCCGCTTGCCGCCATCGCCGGCGAGCCCATGATCGTGCATGTCCTGCGCCGCGCCCAGGCGGCCGCTATCGGCCCGGTCGTCGTCGCTACCGATTCTCCGGAAGTCGCTGCGGCTGTGGATAAGGCCGGCGGCCGCGCGGTGATAACCGCGACGGATCACGCCTCCGGCTCCGACCGCATCTTCGAGGCGCTCGGCAAGGTCGATTCGGAGCGCCGCGCCGAGATCATCGTCAATGTGCAGGGCGACCTGCCGACCATCGATCCGGCCGCCATCCGCGCGGCCCTCATTCCGCTCGCCGACGCCGCCGTCGATATCGCCACCTTGGCGGCCGAGATCAAAGTCGTCGCCGAGCGGACCAGTCCGCATGTCGTCAAAGTGGTGGGGACGCCGGTCGCACCGCGCCGGCTGCGCGCGCTTTATTTCACCCGCGCCACCGCGCCGGCCGGCGAGGGGCCGCTCTATCATCACATCGGCCTTTACGCGTTTCGCCGCGCGGCGCTGGAACGCTTCGTCAAGCTGCCGCCGTCGCCGCTGGAGCGCCGCGAGAAGCTCGAACAATTGCGGGCGCTGGAGGCCGGCATGCGCATCGATGTCGAGATCGTCGGCACCGTGCCGCTCGGCGTCGATACGCCGGAGGATTTGGAAAAGGCGCGCGCCATGCTAACGGGACCTTCGAGACCGCAATCGCCATGACCAGGCCATGATCAAGCAATGACCAAGCGCAGCAGCAAGCGCCGCAAGATCGCCTACCAGGGCGAGCCCGGCGCGAATTCGCATATCGCCTGCAAGGAAGCGTATCGGGACTACGAGCCGCTGCCGTGCCCGACCTTCGAGGATGCCTTCGCCGCGGTGCGCACGGGACGGGCCGCGCTGGCGATGATTCCGATCGACAATTCGGTGGCCGGCCGGGTGGCGGACATCCATCATCTGATGCCGGCGTCGCGGCTGCATATCGTGGCGGAATGGTTCCTGCCGGTGCAGCACCAGCTGATGGCACCCAAGGGGGCGACGCTCAGAACCATCAAGACGGTCGAGAGCCACGTCCACGCGCTCGGCCAATGCCGCAACATCATCCGGAAGCTGCGGCTGAAAGCCGTGGTCGCCGCCGACACTGCCGGAGCAGCGCGTGAGGTCGCCGAAACGGGTGACATCACGCGCGCCGTGCTGGCGACCAAGCTTGCGGCCAAAATCTACGGTCTGCGCATCCTCAAAAAAGACGTCGCCGACGCCAAGCACAACACCACCCGCTTCGTGGTGCTGGCCCGCGAGCCGAAATGGGCGAGCCGCAAGGACAGGCGCGTGATCACCACCTTCGTGTTCCAGGTGCGTAACATTCCGGCGGCGCTTTACAAAGCGCTCGGCGGCTTCGCCACCAACGGCGTGAACATGACCAAGCTGGAAAGCTATATGGTCGACGGCAGTTTCACCGCGACGCAGTTTTATGCCGACGTCGACGCTCATCCCAAGCATCGGGCGCTGGAACTGGCGCTCGAGGAGCTGGAATTCGTCTCGGTGCCTAAATCGCTGCGAATTCTCGGGGTTTATCCCGCGCATCGGTTCCGCGACACCTTTAAATAGCGCATCATAGTCGGATGCCGGGCCGGACTAGGGGAATACCGTCCGGCCGGCGCTGTTTGTGCTCATGTTCGGGAAAATTAAGGGAATGCAGCCGATGGCCAACGACGAACAACCAACAGTCCGGCGTACCTTGCAATTGCGATTCACCATGCCGGCGACGGACACCACGCAGCTCGTCGCCATGATCAAGGCGGCGACGCCGTTCTATCAGATGTTCGGCAAGGCCGAAGTTCGTTTGCTGCAGAACGTCGATGATCCGGCCAAATTCATCCAGGAGATCGAATACGAGGCCGACCAAGGCTGGGAGCTTAATCGTCAGCGCGTCGCCAGCGACGCGAGAATGCAAACCTATTTGCAAACTTGGCGCACGATGTTTCCCGGCGTGCTGGAGATCGATGTGTTTCAGGAGGTGTGAACCGTTCACCGTCACCCTGAGGCGCGAGCGCAGCGAGTCTCGAAGGGCGACGGCCCAGGCGGACCAGCATCCTTCAAGGGCCGCTTCGCGGCAACCTCATGATGACGGTCAATAGTTAAATCGTCTGATTATACTCCCCGACTTCGTTGTGCGTGCGCAACACCGCGTCGACGGACTTGAACATGTCGCGCATGCGCGCTTCCGACACCGGGCTTTCGACGACGACGACCAGTTCCGGCTTGTTGGAAGAGGCGCGAACGAGGCCCCAGGTGCCGTCCTCGACGGTGACGCGCACGCCGTTGACGGTGACCAGATCGCGGATCGGCTGGCCGGCGACCTTGCCGCCGTTGTTCTGCTCGGCCTCGAAGTGCTTCACCACGTCGTCGACCACGGCATATTTGGTCTCGTCGGCGCAATGCGGCGACATGGTCGGCGACGACCATGTCTTCGGCAGTGCGTTCTTGAGGTCCGCCATGCTTTTCCCGGGATTGCGGTCGAGCATGTCGAGAACGGCGAAGGCAAAGATCAGCCCGTCGTCATAGCCGCGGCCGAACGGCTTGTTGAAGAAGAAATGCCCCGATTTCTCGAAGCCGGCGATGGCGCCGATCTCGTTGACCCGGCGCTTCATGTAGGAGTGGCCGGTTTTCCAGTAATCGGTCTTGGCACCGTTCTTGATGAGGACTGGATCGGTCGCAAACAGGCCGGTCGATTTGACGTCGGCGACGAACAGCGCGTTCTTGTGATTGGCCGAAATATCGCGGGCCAGCATGACACCGACCTTGTCGGCGAAGATCTCTTCGCCTTCGTTGTCGACCACGCCGCAGCGGTCGCCGTCGCCGTCGAAGCCCAACCCGACGTCGGCCTTGTTCGCCAGAACCGCGTCGCGCATGGCGTGCAGCATTTTCATGTCTTCGGTGTTCGGATTGTAATTCGGAAAAGTGTGATCAAGCTCGCAGTCGAGCGGCACCACCTCGCAGCCGATTTTCTCCAACACTTGCGGCGCGAAGGCGCCGGCGGTGCCGTTGCCGCAGGCACACACGACTTTGAGATGCCGCTTGAGCTTCGGCCGCTTGATGAGGTCGGCGATGTAGCGCGCCGGAAAGTTCTCGACGAATTCGTAGGCGCCGCCGGCTCTCGGCTTGAAGCGGCCGTTGAGCACGATGTCCTTGAGCCGGCTCATTTCGTCGGGCCCGAAGGTAAGCGGCCGGTTAGCGCCCATCTTCACGCCGGTCCAGCCGTTATCGTTATGCGACGCGGTGACCATGGCGACGCAGGGCACGTCGAGATCGAACTGCGCGAAATAGGCCATTGGCGTCACCGCCAAGCCGATGTCGTGCACCCGGCAGCCGGCCGCGATCAGGCCGTTGGTCAGCGCCATCTTGATCGACGCCGAATAAGAGCGGAAATCGTGACCGGTAACGATGTCTGGCTTGACGCCGAGCGCGTGGATCAGCGTGCCGAGCCCAAGCCCCAGCGCCTGGACCCCCATCAGATTGATTTCACTGCCGAACAGCCAGCGCGCGTCATATTCGCGAAAGCCGGTGGCTTTCACCATCGGCTCGGATTCATAGGCGTAGGTATTCGGCTTGAGCGAAGCTTTTGGCTTGGGAAACATTGAAAAATGGTCCGAATCGGGAAACCGCGCGCAGCCATAGCTTAAACGATAAGGGGCGGGAATGGTTGCGTGGACTGTCATGCCCGCGAAGGCGGCCATCCAGTAATCGCCGCACCTCAAACGGTCTGACGCGCGGAGGCTACTGGATCATCCGCTGGAGCTTGTCGTCGGGCCGGCCGCTTCGGGCCTGACCCGTTGGCGGATGATGACAAGCAGCGTTATTGTTCGAGAACCAGCTTGCCGCCCGAATATTCGAACTTGCGCAGCCGCGACAGGAAGGTGAGCCCGAGCAGATTGTCGTGCAATGCGCTGTCCGGCAGCACCATGGCGGCGACGTCATGGACGACGATGTCGTCGATTTCGACGCGGTCAAGTGTGACCGGCGCGGCACGCACGGTGCCGTTGGCGGTCTGCACCATGGCGACGTATTCGCTTTCCGCCGGATGGATGCCGAGCATGGCCGCGTCGCGGGCGGTCAAGGCGATAACTGAGGCGCCGGTATCGACCATGAAATCCAAGCGCCGGCCGTCGACTTCGCCCGCCACCTCGAAATGCCCATTAGGCCCGGGCGAGATGACGACCGAGCGCGAATCCGCGGCGCTCGACGCGGCGGGGGTATCGGAATGCGCCGCCATCACCGTCGGTGCCGGACGTGGCCGGCGCGCAGCCGCGCAGCGTATTTCGGCACGGTGACGCTCGCGGTCATCGTGAGAGCTGCAAAAATCAAGACGGCGCGCATGAGACTGATCCGGCTGTTCGCGCCGCACTTGATCACGCCATGGCGAACAAGGAGATAATGGGCGACGACAGCGTGCTCCATTTGCCGCCCGATGATGAGCGGCGAGTTCAAGCGATCGCTAAAATTGCAATTATGTATTGCGCGGCTTCGCCCGCCGCGTCGGCGGCGCGGCGATCGGATCGTCGGGCCATGGATGTTTCGGATAGCGGCCGCGCATGTCGGCGCGCACCGCGGCATAGCTGCCGCGCCAGAATCCGGGCAGGTCGCGCGTGGTCTGTACCGGCCGATGCGCCGGCGACAAAAGCTCGATCAGGAGCGGAATTTTGCTGCCGGCGATCGTCGGATGGCTCTTCAGCCCGAACAGCTCCTGAACCCTGATCGAGATTTTCGGGCCGCCTTCCGCTTCGTAATCGATCGGCACGCGCGAGCCGGTCGGCGCCTCGAAATGGGTCGGCGCCTCGGCGTCGAGCCGGCGCGGCAGCGGCCAGGGCAAGAGCGCGCGCAAAGCGGTGCCCAGCTCGTCCGCCGTGATTTGGCCGATGCCGGTCTTGGACAAGAGCGTCGGTGCCAGCCATTCGCTCACGCTCTCGGCAAGCGCCGCGTCCGACAAATCCGGCCACGCACTGTCGACCGCTTGGCCTTCGCTGGCGCGAAGAAACATCACGCGATCGCGCCATTGCGTCAGCGCTTTGCTCCACGGCAGTCGCTCGATGCCGGATCGCGCGATAGCTTCGGCGAGCAGTTTTGCCGTCGCTTCGTTGGGCTCGACTTGCATGTGCTGATCCGAAAGCGAGACCGCGCCGAGCCGGCGGCTTTTGCGGCCGCGCAGGCTTCCGCTCGCCGCGTCGAAAGTGATTTCATCGCGTGCTTCGATGCGGTCGGCGAAACGCGCCTCGATCTCGGCGAGCGCAATCGGCGCGGCGGAAAGGATGCGGCCAGCCGCGGCACTGCCGGATAGCTCGGCCACGGCGAGAAACGGCTCACGCGCCAGCGGCGAAGCCGCATCGATCGCCGCGCCGCGGCCGTTTGCCAGCAAAAGCGCACCGGCGCCGCCGCCGCGGTTTTTGGCGATGCGTTCGGGATAGGCAAGCGCTATGAGCGCGCCGACGCTCAATTCCGTTTCATCTTTCGGGCTAGCGCCGGTCATCGCGATCTCCGCCCAGCGCTCCGCCATGCTCCGGGCATCGCGGCTGCGCCGTGAGCGGTCGCGGTGCAACACGTTGAGCCTCCCGCGCAAATCGACGTCGTCGCCACCGAGCCCACGCTCGCCGATGATCGCGGCGATCTCCGCGGCTATAAGCGCCGCGCCTTGGCGCGCGGCGTCGACCACCATGCGCGCGAGCCGCGGCGGCAGCGGCAGGCGCCGCAAATGCCGGCCTTCATCGGTGATGCGGCCGTCGGCGTCGATCGCGCCGAGCGCGGCAAGCAGCGCTTTCGCCTCGGTCAGCGCCGGCCGCGGCGGCGGATCGAGGAAGGCAAGCTGCTCCGGAGCGCTGCCCCAGGCCGCGAGATCGAGCGCGAAGGAGGACAAATCGGCGGCGAGGATTTCCGGCCGGGCATAGGGCTCGAGCGCCGCCGTCTGCGGCTCGTCCCACAGCCGGTAGCAGACGCCCGGTTCGGTGCGTCCGGCGCGGCCACGGCGCTGATCCGCAGCCGCGCGCGACACCCGCACCGTTTCAAGCCGCGTGACACCGACATCAGGCTCGTAGCGCGGCACCCGCGCCAGCCCCGAATCGACGACAATGCGCACGCCCTCGATGGTGAGCGAGGTTTCCGCGATCGACGTCGCCAGCACGATCTTGCGGCGGCCGGGCGGCGCCGGCGCGATGGCGCGGTCCTGCTCCTCGCCGCCCAGCGCGCCGTAAAGCGCGACCACGTCGGTGGAAGCCTCGGCGCGGTTTTCAAGCTGCGTTTGGGTCCGGCGGATTTCGGCGGCACCCGGCAGGAAGGCGAGCAGCGAGCCGGCGTCCGCGCGCATGGCGCGGACGATGGTGTCGGCGACCTGCGGTTCGATCGGGCGCGCATCGCGGCCGGCATAGCGCGTGTCGACCGGAAAGGCGCGACCCTCACTTGCGATGATCGGCGCGCCGCCAAGAAGCCCGGCAATGCGCGCGGCATCGATCGTCGCCGACATGACGAGGAGCCTTAAATCCTCGCGCAGGCCCTGCTGCGCGTCGCGGGCCAACGCCAGGCCGAGATCGGCATCGAGCGAGCGCTCATGGAATTCGTCGAACAGGACGGCAGCCACACCCTCGAGCATCGGATCGTCGAGGATGAGCCGGGTGAAAATCCCTTCGGTGACGATTTCGATCCGGGTCTTGCGCGAGATTTTCGAGCCGAACCGGACCCGCAAGCCCACGGTTTCGCCGACGCGTTCGCCGAACGTCGCCGCCATACGCTCGGCGGCGGCGCGCGCGGCAAGCCGGCGCGGCTCCAGCACCAGGATACGCCGGTCTTTCGCCCAATCCTCGCCGGCCAGCGCCAGCGGCACCCGTGTCGTCTTGCCGGCGCCGGGCGGTGCCACCAGAACCGCCGCATTGTTGGTGCGCAGGGCTGCGGTCAGGCTCGGGAGCGCGGCGTCGATTGGCAGCGGCGGCGAATAGTCCACAGTATGACCCAATGACGGTGCTAATCGGGGCGAAGCCCCTATATACTGGCCATCATGCCCGCAGCACAAAAAGCTCAGCCCAAAGCGGCAAAGCCGCAACTTTCGGCCCAGCCGCTGCAGAAAGGCGACCACGTCTTTCTGGTCGACGGCTCCGGCTACATTTTCCGCGCCTATCACGCGCTGCCGCCGATCAATCGCAAGTCGGACGGGCTGCAGCTCAACGCCGTGTTCGGCTTCTGCAACATGCTGTGGAAGCTTCTGCGCGACATGAAGCCGGAGGAAAAGCCCACGCACCTCGCCGTTGTGTTCGACCTTTCCGAGCGCACCTTCCGCACCGAAATGTATCCCGACTACAAGGCGCACCGGCCCGACCCACCCGACGATTTGCGGCCGCAATTCCCGCTGATCCGCGACGCGGTGCACGCTTTCGATATTCCATGCCTGGAGCAGAGAGGTTTTGAGGCCGACGACCTGATCGCGACCTATGCGCGGCAAGCCTATGAGGCCGGCGCCACCGCCACCATTGTCTCGTCGGACAAGGATTTGATGCAGCTCGTCAACGACGGCATCGTCCTGTTCGACACCATGAAGGACAAGAAGATCGGCCGCGCCGAGGTGATCGAGAAATTCGGCGTGCCGCCGGAAAAGGTCATTGAGGTGCAGGCGCTGATCGGCGATTCGACCGACAATGTGCCGGGCGTGCCCGGTATCGGCGTGAAGACCGCGGCTCAGCTGATCGGTGAATACGGCGATCTCGAAACGCTGCTCAAGCGCGCGAGCGAGATCAAGCAGGAGAAGCGCCGCCAGACGCTGATCGAGAACGCCGAGAAAGCGCGGTTGTCGAAGAAGCTCGTCACGCTCGACGATAAGGTGAAGCTCGACGTGCCGATCGGCGATCTCGCCGTGCACGAGCCCGACTATAAAAGGCTCATCGCGTTTCTCCGTGCGATGGAATTTTCGTCGCTCACGCGCCGCGTCGCCGAATTTGCGGAAATCGATGCAAGCGAGGTCGAGCCCGACGCCAAGCTCGCGGTGCACGGCGGTGCGACTTTCCCTCCCCCGCTTGCGGGGGAGGGCGACGCGCAAAGCGCGTCCGGTGGGGGCAAGTCGGTTGCGCCGAGCAAGCCAGCCCCCACCCCGCCCTCCCCCGCAAGCGGGAGAGGGGGACCCGCGGCCGTGCCGGGATCACTTACCCCGCAAAAGCTCGCCGCGGCGCGTCTCGAATCCGCGCACAGCCAAAAATTCGATCGCTCAAAATACGAAACCGTGCGCACGCTGGAGCGGCTCAAGGCCTGGGCCGACCGTGCGCGCGACGTCGGCTTTGTCGCCATCGACACCGAGACGTCGAGCCTCGACCCGATGCAGGCGGAGTTGTGCGGTTTCTCGCTAGCGGTCGCGCCGAACGAAGCCTGTTATGTGCCGCTGAGCCATCGTCACGGCGGGGAGGGCGGCAAGGATAGTTTGTTCCCCGGCGAGATCACGCCCGACCAGCTTTCGGAAGCCGCGGCGCTCGCGACGATGAAGCCGCTCCTTGAAGATCCAGGTGTGCTCAAGATCGGCCAGAACCTGAAATTCGACTGGCAGATTTTTGCGGTGCGCGGCATCGCCATCGCGTCCTACGACGACACGATGCTGATGTCATATGTGCTCGATGCCGGCCGCTCCGACCACGGCCTCGATCCTTTGGCGCGGCGCTATTTCGATCACGAGACGATCGATTTCAACGAGGTGACCAAAGTCGGCAAGAGCAAGCTCACCTTCGACAATGTCGATATCGCCAAGGCGACCGAATATGCCGCCGAAGACGCCGATGCGACATTGCGGCTGTGGCTGGTGCTAAAGCCGCGGCTTGCCGCCGAGCATGTGCTCAGCATCTACGAAACCCTGGAGCGGCCGCTGCTGCGCGTGTTGGCCGACATGGAGCGCCGCGGCATCTCGATCGACCGCCAAATTCTGTCGCGGCTGTCCGGCGAATTCGCCCAGGAATGCGGCGGCCTGCAGGCCGAGATCAACACGCTTGCCGGCGAGACGGTCAATGTCGGCTCGCCGAAGCAGATCGGCGACATTCTGTTCGGCAAGCTCGGTCTCGAGGGCGGCACCAAAACCAAGACCGGCCAATGGGCGACCGGCGCGCGCTTGCTGGAAGAACTCGCCGAACAGGGCCACAAGTTGCCGCAGAAGATTCTCGACTGGCGCCAGGTGTCGAAGCTTAAATCAACCTATACCGACGCGCTGCCCGACTACGTCAATCCGAGGACGCATCGCGTTCACACCAGCTACGCGCTTGCCGCGACCACGACCGGGCGGCTGTCGTCGTCGGAACCCAATCTGCAGAACATCCCGATCCGCACCGAGGACGGCCGCAAGATCCGCCGTGCCTTCATTGCCGACGCGGGACACAAGCTCGTCTCCGCCGACTATTCGCAGATTGAACTGCGGCTATTGGCCGAGATCGCCGGCATCGAGCAGTTGCGCAAGGCATTCCGCGAGGGGCTCGACATTCACGCGATGACTGCGTCGGAAATGTTCGGCGTGCCGGTGAAAGATATGCCGGCCGAAGTGCGCCGCCGCGCCAAGGCGATCAATTTCGGTATCATTTACGGCATCTCGGCCTTCGGGCTTGCCAACCAGCTTGGCATCGAGCGCGAGGAAGCCGGCGCTTATATCCGGAAATATTTCGAGCGCTTCCCCGGCATCCGCGATTTTATCGAGGAGACCAAGACGTCGGCGCGCGAGAAGGGCTATGTCACCACGCTATTCGGCCGCAAGTGCCACTATCCGGACATCAAGGCCTCGAACGCCTCGATCCGCGCGTTTAACGAGCGCGCCGCGGTCAATGCGCGGCTGCAAGGCACCGCCGCCGACATCATCCGTCGTGCGATGGTGCGGATGGATGCCGCGCTGGCGAAGAAGAAGCTGTCCGCGCAAATGCTGTTGCAGGTCCACGACGAACTGGTGTTCGAAGTTCCCGACGCCGAAGTCGAAAAAACGCTGCCGGTCGTCACCGCGGTGATGGTCGACGCGCCGATGCCGGCGGTGTCGCTGACGGTGCCGCTGCATGTCGAGGCGAAAGCGGCGGATAATTGGGACGCGGCGCACTGACGCGATATCCGCGTTGTTGAGGCATTTAATGGAGCGCGGGGCTAAGCTGAAATCGTCGCCAACGGTGGAGATGCCAAGTCGATGTTGCGGAAATATCCGCTCGCGACCGCCGTTGCAGTCTCTCTATCGCTGCCGGGCGCGGCATTCGCGGCATCCGTGCACGGAAGGCGGCATGTTGTCCACCACTGGCATGGCTACGGATTTCTGCCCGGCTATCATCAGCCGCCCAACAACAGCGTGCCAATGTATCGCTCGAAGGAATCAAACCGCGGCACTCCCGACTTTGCGCCGACCTACTGGTATGGCGGCGGCCGGTACTTCTTTGGCGAACCGCACTTTTTTCCACGGCCGCTGGGATGGCGGCAGTTTCAGTCCGTGCTGGACTTACACGCCTATCGGGCTGATGTGGAATTGCGGCTGAGCCCGCGCGCACATAGCTGAACGGTCGCCGCTCGACGTGGCTTACCAGCTGTAGCGCAGCGTGCCGGTTCCGGCGTAAATCTGCGAGCCGGAGCCGAACTCGCCGTCGAATTTCGCCATCGCGGTCCAGTTGGCGGTGAGATGCAATTCCGCCGCCGCGGTGGTCAGCGCGGAGTTTTGCGGCACCGCCGCGCCGTTGACGGTGAAGTTCGATCCGGGCAGCGTTTCGAACACAGCGCCCAGCGCCGGATTGCTGACCCAGTCGTGCGCCCAGGCCAGACGGCCGCGTAAGATCAGCGGCATGCCGTCCCATACCGTCAGATTATCGAAGCGCGCGCCGAGCTCGCCTCGGGTGTCGGTCGTGTTCATGGCATTATAGGTCAGGCCAAAGCCGCCGCCCGACAGATCGGTCTCGCTGTAGCTCGGGGTGTGGAAGTCCTGCACCTGCAAGGCGCGCATAGGGCGTCACGCCGAGGATATAGCCGGTGACCGGCAGGCCGAAGCGGTAGCCGGCCTCGCCGCGTGCGCGCGTAGCTCTGGCCTTGGAAGTTTGCGGTCAGATCGATCGCCGACCGCGATGCGGTTGGTGGTGAACCAGTGATTGGCGAAAGCCGAGCGCGCCCGACACGTAAGCCGCGCCCCAATGCGGTCTTGGCATAGACGCCGGCCTCGAAGCTGTCGCTCCGCCCGCTGCCCAGATTCGTCGCCAGATCCCAATTGGTGCCGCCGCCGCCGAGCGCAAAGCCGTAAACGGTGTCCGGCGTGACGTGATAATCCATGCCGGCGGCATAGCCGTAGTCGCTCGCCGTGACATTGTTCGAACCGACCGTGGCGTTGCCGTCGTAGGTACCCGAGCCGCCGAAGGCCGAGCCCCAGGCGCTCCAGCGCTGATCGAAGCTTTGACTGCCTGCGGATGGCGGCTTGCCTATGCAGCGCGCGGGCATAGGCCAGCGCCACATCGGACGGCAGGTTTGCCGGCTCTTCATCGGCAAATCCGCGTCGCGCCGCCGCCGCCGGCCCACTGCCGCCCGCCGGCGGTCGGATCGAGCATCAGATCGAGGAACTGCGTCATCAACTGGAAGGCGCCCTTCTGCGCGCCGGTCGCGTCCTCGCCGTCGAGTTGGGTCAGTGCATTGCAGAAGCGCAGCGCCGGAAAGATTGCCGAGATTGAAAAAGCCGGTCGGCAATGCTGTCGCCGCTGCAGGATCGCGTTGTTGATGCCGTTGAGCGACATTCTGCTGGTTCTGGTTCGGCGCCGGGCGGCGCCGTGAGCAGGCGAATAGCCGCTGCGTCGAAATGTCGAGGTCGACGTCGTTCGGACTGATTAGTCGTGTAGTCGAGACTTGCAGAGATAGTCGTATGGTCTCCGTTCACGGTCAAGTCCGGCGAACGGTGCCGGTGAGCGCCGCTCGTCGTGGTCAGAATCGTGATAGACCGTCCCCGCGTGCGTAGTGGCCGAGCTGCGGCTTCACATCGACGGTGCCGTTGCCGTTGATGAATCGCATTCGCCGGTCACGGTCGGTGCTTGTATTGTTGCCGGCGCCGGGCGCGATATTGATCGGCGTAAAAGCTGCCGCTGTTGAAGGTCGAGATGTGCCGCCGATGGTCAACGTGCCGCCAGCGCCGCCCGGCATGCCAGGCGCCAAGCGTGCCGCCAGAATTGACATTGACGCCGGCCGTCGAGACTGGATCGATACGTGCCGTTGCCGGCGAGCGTGCCGCCTGAGTTAACGTTCACGGCGGCCGCGCTGTTGGAAGCGCCGTTGAGCACCACGGTGCCGGAATTGATATTGACGGTGTCGAAACTGGTGAAGCTGCTGTTGTAGGTGAACGTCCCGGCGCCGAGCGCGAAATTGAGCGTGTCGCCCGATCGCGATGCCCGGTGCCGAGCATATTGCCGGCTGATCGTGCCGCCGGTGATGTCGATCGTCATGGCGTTGCGGCGCCGCGCTGATGTCGATGGCGGTGCCGCCGGTGCCGGTGATGGTGCCGGAATTGACGATGGCGCCGACGAACGTCGCAACATGGTTTAAGACGATGCCGGTTTGCGCGACGATCGTTCCGGAATTGGTGATGCCGCCGGCGAAGGTCGAGATCGTGACCGATGCGGCATTGCGGCTGCCGGTCGCGGTGTCGCTGGCGGCGCCGCCGACCAGGATGCCGGCGCCGGCCGCCGTGATCGTGCCGGAATTGCTGATGCCGCCGGAGAAGGTCGAGATCGTGACCGATGCGGTGTTGCTGCTGCCGTTGCCGGCCGAAGCTGGCATTGCCGCCGACCCAGATGCCGGCACCGCCCGCCGAGATCGTGCCGGAATTGCTGATGCCGCCGGCTGAAAGTCGAGATCGTGACCGATGCGGTGTTCGCCGGCGAATACCGACGGATCGCCGGCATTGGCCGCCGACGCCAGATGCCGTTGCCGCCCGCCGAGATCGTGCCGGAATTGCTGATGCCGCCGGTGAAGGTCGAGATCGTGACCGACGCGGCGTTTGGAACGAATTGTCGTGCCAGACGTTGGCGTTGCCGCCGACGAAGATGCCGTTGCCTGTGCCCGCCGCGATCGCGCCGGAATTGCTGATGCCGCCGGCGAAAGTCGAGATCGTCGACGGAAGCGTTGCGATGTTGGTGCTGCAGCAGTTGACGCCGACGTCGAATTGGCATCGCCGCCGGCCCAGATGCCGTTGCCGCCGGCCGAGATCGTGCCCGAATTGCTGATGCCGCCAGAGAAGGTCGAGATCGTGACCGTCGCGGTGTTCCTGCTGGTGAGAGCGGGAACGCTGGCATCGCCGCCGGCCCAGATGCCGTTGCCGGCCGCCGAGATTGTGCCGGAATTGCTGATGCCGCCGGAGAAGGTCAAGACCGTGACCGACACGGTCTGGGCGGTGCAGCAGGCGTCGGCGTTGCCGCCGGCCAAGATGCCATTGCCGCCCGCCGATGAAATCGTGCCGGAATTGCTGATGCCGCCGGTAAAACTCATGATGTCATTGGCTATGATGGCGGTGCGGCCGGCGGAGATGGTGCCGCTGTTGCTGATGCCGCCGGAAAAGAGCGAGATGTTAGCGAAATTGACGGCGACGTAACTGTCGGAGATGGTGCCGCTGTTGCGCATGCCGCCGGAAAAGAGCGAGACGGTGTTGACGTTGATGCCGCCATCGGTGTCACCGAGCAACATGGTGCCGGAATTGCTGATGCCGCCGTAGAATGTCTGGGCCAGGTGTGAGGACAGGCCAATGGCAATGCCGGCGCCAGCCGCGACGATGGTGCCGCTGTTGACGATGCCGCCGCCGGCGCTGGCCGTGCCGAATTGCGCGACAGTGGTCAAGATGATGCCGTTGCCGACCGACATGGTGCCGGAATTGGTGATGCCGCCCGCCACGGAAGGGTTATTTTTTAAGAAAATACCGGTGCCGCTCGTTCGATGTGGTGATATGACCGGCATTAATGACGGCGCCGCCGACCGAGGCATCGTTGACGACGGTGATGCCGGTCCGGGTCGGCCGGTTGCCTCCGGTCGGGGTCAGCGTGCCGGTGGCGGTATTGGTGACATTGCCGGTGACGGTGATGCCGTTGATGTTGATGCAATTGATGGCGGCGGAATTGCTGATCGAGCTTTGATTGGTGACGGGACTGATGGCGCATGCCGCGAACGCCGCCGGCGCGCCGCCGCCGATCAGCAGCGCCGCGACCGAGCTCGATGCCAGAAGACCACTGAGCTTGCGGCCGGCTTGGCCCCGCCCCGGCCACGGCCCTTTCACGCGCCCCTGCATTACACCCCTAAATGCGCCGCACCGATTTCACGAAAATCACGTGCGGAATTCCGGAGACCGCCCCGCTCCTAGCATCACCCGGCATGCAGCGGATCACAACGGAACGTTTGCCAATGATCGGATGGAACTCACCACTATCAAGCGTTCTACGTCATCCCGGGACGCGCAGCGCCAATTGGTAGCAGAGATCGAACCCGCTCATGGCGTCGGCGACCAGACGGTCGAAGGCTTGCAGGACCGGCGGCAGCAGTTCGACGAATTGGCCGCCTGCTTTGGTCAAGCGCACAAGATCCATCTTTTCCGCCGCCTCCAGAAGCTTGCGGACATGGGTGCGCGACACGCCGAAGCGGCCGCCGAGGTCCGAATAAGACACCTTGAGCGGCTCGGCGCCGCCCTCGATTTTGGCCAGCTGGATCATCTTGATGAGGATCATCACGCCGGCGTCGCGGCCCTGGAACAGCATCATGATCGGATTGCCGGCAAGGATCTGCGCGCCGAGCGCGAACAGGTCGCGCGACACCAGGCGCTGCTTCAATTGGAACGCGGGATCGCGCCTCATGATCGGCGCGTAGCCGGGATCGGGAAACAGAATCTGCAGCGGCAGATGATGCGACACCAGAAAATCCTGGTCCTGTGCGATCATCTTTTTGGTCGGTATGAGGATGCGGACCCGGCGATCCTGCGGCGCCGTGCGCTGTTCGAGATAGCCGGTCTTGACGAACCGCGAGACGAGGTCGTGGACGCGGCTTGCACTGGCAAGACCGTGCACCGCCATGGCATCCGCGACCAGGCGCAGCGTCGGGTAGGTCGCGCGATCGGCCTCGTCGTAACGCGCATAGAGGCACATGATCACGGACATCAGGACCGTGCGGCTCGCTTCGAGCAAGAGCCGATTGAGAAAGGGCTTGTGCTCATAGAGGGCGAGCATCGCGTTGACAAATTCGTCACGCGCCAACGGAAAGCGCGGATGGGCGAGGATTTCCTCCGTGGAGTGAAAATCGGGAAGCTTGGTGAAATCGATGGCGGCCATGGAAAGGTCTGCTTAGCGCATGATGAGGCGCGGGTCACGGTGACCTGCCGTTATTCCGGATCGTGATCCGGCATGGATCGCTATCAATACGCACCCCTTTTTCATCTGATTTTTACCGCTCCCCGTCACAGTACCATTCATGTCTGTGGTTTCGGGAACGAAAATCGATAGGGCTGGCGCAGCGATTGGCGCCGACGATTACTCGCGGGCTTTTGCCATGCTGCGAGGCAAGTTGATCGGCAACAACGGCGAACGTTACGCCATTTTCGTTCGCGACTTGAAGCCGAGCTACGCGATCGTCTATCGCGACATTGCGACAGGTTACGTTCTTCTGATCGGGTCGTTTGCTCTGACAGTCATTGCCCCGGCGTGGCACATTCCAAAACTTGCCGCGGCGCTCTTCGGGGCATGCTTGATCGGCTATTGGGTCGCCTATCTCCAGCTCTTCCTCCACGAGGGCGCGCATTACAATCTCGCCGGAACCAAGGAGCGGAGCGATCGTATTTGTGATTTCGCCATCTCTTGGCTGATCGGTACCACGGTCAGAGCCTATCGCCCCGTCCACTTTCAACATCATCGGCAGCTGGGGACCACGAACGACAGCGAGTTCACGTATTTCTTTCCGCTCAATCTGGTTTTTCTCCTGAAGGCGTTATTCGGAATAAGGGCGGTCGAGGTGCTGCTGTTTCGCCGCGCCGGCAGCGAACGAACCGCAGCCGCCGCCGCGAAAGACAAACACGACGTGTTGTGGTTGGCAGCCGGCGTAACCGTCCACGCCGCGATCGTCGCCATCAGCCTTTACCTGGGCTGGTGGTGGGCTGCGCTGGCGTGGATTCTCGGCATCGGCATGGTATTTCCGTTTTTCGGATCGCTCCGCCAGTTGCTTGAGCATCGCGACGATACGGCGTCTGCAATGACCGATTTCCAGACGCGGAATCACGGCGCTTACACGCGGCTATTCGGCAGCGATCTCTTCTCGGCGACATTCGGTGGCGCCGGCTTTAATCGGCATCTCCTGCATCATTGGGAACCGCAGGTCTCGTATACGAACCTGCCCGAGCTCGAAGCTTTTCTGGAAGGCACCGACATAAAGCGCATCATGGATTTGCGCCGCACGACTTACGTCGCGGCCTTCCGCCGCTTGTGGCGCCACCCGTGATGCTCAAGGCCTGCCCGATCTGCGAAAGGACCAATACCGCTTTCCACGCGGTCGCCGAGGATATCGAGTATTTCACAAGCGCGCGGAAGTTTAGCTATAGCCGCTGTAATGATTGCGCCATCCTGTTCGTATCGCCGATGCTGTACGAAGAGCTCGGTGCGATTTATCCGAAGAATTACTATTCATTTGGTCCCAGTGGCCCGAGCGGGCTGGTTCAGAAAGTTAAGCAAGCTCTCGACCGCAGGATGTTTCGCGCAGTGACAGGGCAGATTCCGGGGGCAACGCTGGCCGTTTTGGACATCGGCGGGGGCTCCGGCTGGCTGCTCGATGCCGTCAAAGCGAGCGATCCGCGGGTGACGGCAACGCAGGTTGTCGATATCGACCCGGGCGCCAAGGCTGCCGCGGAGCGCGCTGGACACCCCTACTTTCTCGGCGCCGTCGAGCAATTCGAGAGCGAAGATTAAATACGACCTCATCCTCATGCTCAATTTGATCGAGCACGTCAGGCGGCCGGATCAGGTGCTGGCCAAGGCGCGGTCGCTGCTCGCGCCGGACGGCTTGCTGCTGATCAAGACGCCCAACTACGATGCCTTGGATGCCAGGATATTTCGGCATCGTTCATGGGGTGGATATCATGCGCCGCGTCATTTCGTGCTGTTCGATCGCGCCAGCTTCGCGCGGGTCGCCAAGGCTCAGGGGTTTGACGTCCAATCGTTTGCCTACGCGCAAGGCGCGCCGTTCTGGACGGTATCCATACTGAATGAATTGCGGCTGCTTGGATTGGTGAACATCTCGCGCGAGCGGCCGTCGATTTATCATCCGCTGGCGCCGCTCCTTCAGGCCGTATTTGCCGGCTTGGATATTCTGCGCAGTCCGTTCGCTCGCTTGTCGCAAATGGTTTTTGTCCTCAAGCACGCCGAACGCCGGTGACCGCTGCGGTGGCGCGACCTATTGCGCCGTCAGGCCGCCGTCGAGCGCGAGCTCCGCGCCGGTGACAAAGCCGGATTCATCCGACAGCAGATAAACGCAAAGGTCGGCGACTTCCGCAGGCGTGCCGAAACGGCCGAGCGGGACCATCGCCGCCATGCGTTGGCGGGCGCTCGCCGGATCGCGCACTTGCGCGATCAGGCCGTCGACCAGCGGGCCTTCGATAAAGGCCGGGTGCACGGAATTACAGCGCACCGGTGGTTTGCGCCGCGCACCGTGCAACGCCACCGATTTGGTGAGGAGCCGCACGCCGCCCTTTGAGGCATTGTAGGCCGCGAGGTTATGGCCGCCGACGAGGCCGGAAACCGACGACAGATTGACGATCGAACCGCCGCCCCGCATCAGCCGCAGCGCGTATTTGCAGCCGAGAAACGTGCCATCGAGATTGACCGCCATGACGCGGCGCCAAGTCGCAAAGTCGGTGTCCTCGACGCTGCCGACGGCGACGATGCCGGCGGCGTTGACCAGGCCGTCGAGCCGCCCGGGCTTCTGCTCGATGGCGGCGATCGCCTGCAGCCAGTCGGCTTCGGAGGTGACGTCGAGCGCGTGATCGATGCGCCCGTGGCCGGCGCGATCAGTTCTGATCGCAACGCCACCTTGTTGTTCCACCGCCTCCGCGATCGCCGATCCGATCGCGCCGGCGGCGCCGGTTATCAGAACGATCTTGTCCTTGAGCCGCGTCACGAGAGGGGACGTTCAGTCATCGTGTAAAGTCAAGCTGCCGCGACCTTGATGCCGGCCTGCTCGCAGGAATTGGCCACGTCGCAGACGGTGGCGCGCTGCATGTCGCGCTTCCAGCGCAGATCGTCGAATTCCGTGCCGCGATGCATGGTGCAGCGATTGTCCCAGATCACCAGATCGTGGACGCGCCAGCGGTGAGTGTAGAGGAACTGGCGCTGGGTGGCGTGCGCTACCAGCTCGTCGATCAGCGCGCGGCCTTCCTGATCCGGCATGCCGAGAATGCGGCCGGCGTGCGACGCAAGATAAAGCGATTTGCGGCCGGAGTCGGGCAGCGTGCGCACCAGCACCTGCGGCACCGGCGGCAGGCCCGCCCGCTCCTCGTCGCTGAAGTCGGAAAAGCCGAGTTTGGCGCGCGAATTGAAGATCGAATGCTCGACCACCAGTGCGTCGAGGCGGCGCTTGGTCGCTTCGTCAAGCGCGTCATAGGCGGCGCGCTCGTCGGCGAATTCCGTGTGCCCGCCGACCGGCGGAATCGTGCGCGCGTAAAGCAGCGAGGCCAGCGCCGGCAGCCGTTTGAACGATGAGTTGGTGTGCCACAGCCGGTTGCCGAGCTGGAACATGCGTTGCCGGCTTTCTTTGCCCCACACCTCATTATCGGGGCCGAGATTGGAGACGTCGGCGAATTCCTTGCGCACGCGCAATTGCGTGTCCTTGCGATGCAGCGCGATCGTGGTCTCCAGCGGCCCGAAATGCCGCGCAAAATCGAGATGCTGATCCTGCGACAGATGCTGATCGGGAAAGATCAGCACTGCATAGGCCGCGAACGCATCTTTGATGTCTGCAAGATCTGACGGCGCCAGCGGCGCCGACAAATCGACGTCGCCGATTTCGGCGGCAAAGCGCGGCGTGACCGGACAGACGGTGATGGTCATGGTCGTTGCCTCCCGGCGCAGGTCTTTATGACGGCGGCCGATTGAATCACAACGGGCCGGCGGCAGCAACGCCGGCCCGGGCAACGAAAGAAGCTCTTATTGCGTGCGCGCCGCCGCTTCGGTCACGATCTTATAGGCCTCGTTGAGCCGCGGCTTGCTCTTCGATACATCGGCGCCGACGCTGGAAAACGTCTTCATCATGGCGGCCTGTTCATCGGCCGGCAGGCTGATCAGCTCGCCGCCGATGGCGGTCCAGCCCGCGCGCGCCTTGCCCACGATCTCGTCCGCCAGCGGGCCGATTGCCGCCTGCTCTTTGGCGGCATCGTCATCGACCAGTTTTTGCAGGTCGGCGGGTAGCGCTTCGTACCAGGCCTTGTTGATCTCGACGATCGCGTAGACGGCGGGCTGACCGGTCTCGGTGACGTATTTCGCCGCGTCGGCAAAGTGCATCGGCGTCCACACCACGATGCCGCCGACCGCGCCATCGACGGCGCCCTGCTGGATCGCCGGCACAACGTCGCCGAGCGTCATCGCCACCGGCGTCGCGCCGAGCCGGCCGATGGCCTGCATTTGGAACGGCGAGGCGAGAACGCGGATTTTCTTGCCCTTGAAGTCCGCGAGGTGGCGGATCGGGCTCTTGGCGATCACGGAGGAGGGCGCGTTCATGAACAGGGCGACACCGTGCAGGCCCTTGTCGGCGCCGAGACCGAGCATCAGCTTCTTGACCGCCGGATCGGCGGCCACGCGCTGGCCTTGATCCATGGAACCGACCAGCCCCGGGGCCGCCATCACCTCGAAGCGTTCGTCGACGCCGACAAAGAATTCCGGCGGAATGAGCGCGCATTGGATGGAGCCGAACTGGGTGCCTTCGATCTGCCGCGGGATCGAGCCCAATTGGCTCAATGGAAAAATCTCCGGCTTGATGCGGCCGCCGGAATCCTTCTCCAGCGCCGCGGCGTAGGCCTTGGCGAAGAAATAGCTCGGATCGTTCAGCGTCGGCAGCGTCATCTTCATCGTATAGGTCTTGTCCTGCGCGTGCGCCGCATTTGGCGCGAGCAGCGACGACAAGATAATCGCGCCGCCCGCTATCGCGGCATGCGCGACGAGATTTCGTTTCACGATGGTCATGCTGTCCTCCCCCCGATTTTGCCGGCGATCTTAGACCGGCGCGGCTCGCTTGGTAAGTTGCCGGCGTGCGGCGGGCCGTCGCGCGCCGGCTTGGTGATTTACGGCTTTTCCCGTTTTAGGCGAGTAGGCCCGCGCAGTCAGTTCAGCCGCAGCTCGGTGATGTGCCGCGGATCTTGCTTGAGCTCGCCCTTCTCGACACGTTTGACGAGATCGACCAGCACCGCATTGGCGCGGCAGGACAGCCCGACCTTCTCGCCCTCGCGCACGATGAGGCCGTTCAAAAATTCGATCTCGGTGCGGCGGCCTTTCTGCATGTCCTGGCCCATCGAGGGACGCTGGCCGGCGGCGGTGTGGGCGGAATCCTTGAAGCGCTGCGCGTCGCAGGTCTCTTCGGCCACCGCATCGCCTTCGCCGGCGCGGGCGATGGTTTCCGGCGGCAGATGCAAGATGTCCTCGAGCTGATAGCCGTGCGCCTGGCCGACGCGGATCGCTTCGGAGCCGAGGCGGGTGGAAAAGCGGCGGATCGGATCGGTCTTGAGCATGTCGCCGCCGCCAAGCCCGGTGCAGGCCGATAGCCCGTTCTGCATGGCATTGGCGACAAGCTTCGACCAGCGCTCGCCCCAGAGATTGCTGGTCACCTTGGCGCTGTCGGAGTACGCAACCAGGCGGCAGACTTCTTCGGCGCGCTTGGTGATGCGGCCGTGCACCTCGCCGGCGCGAAATACGGTATGCGCGGCGCCGTGCTTGGCGGCGCCGCGATGGACGAGACCGGGCTCCGGCAGGTTGACAGTGATGCTCGACGCGATGCAGCCGAGCGTCTTGCCCCAGCCGACGACGCCGGCGATGGTCTCCTCGTTCATGCAGTTCTGCAGCGACACCACGAAGCCGTCCGGCGCCAGATATTGCCGGATCAGCATCGCCGCCCAGGCGGTGTCGTAGGATTTCATGCAGACGAAGGCGATGTCGATCGGCCTTTCCTTGGCGAGAGCTTGCGCATCGGTGACGTGCAGCGCGCGCACCGGCACGGTAAATTCCGGCTCCTTCATCGCATGCGTCACGCGCAAGCCATGCTTGCGCATATGCTCGACATGCGCCGGCCAGGGATCGATGAAGGTCACGTCCTCGCCGGCCGCCACCATATGCGCGCCGGTATAACCGCCGACCGCGCCCGCACCGACAAAGGCGATTTTCTTGCCCATGATCTCCTCACGTTTCCTGTCGTTGAATTCATTGTTTCAGCTGCACGCCGGCTTTAATTCTCCGGCACCACCGCGATGGCTTCGATTTCGAACAGCGCGCCGTCATGCGCGAGCTTGGAGATCTGAATGGCGGTCGAGGCCGGCGGCGCCTTGGTGTTGACGTAGCGGTTGCGCACATCGAGGTAGGTGTGGATGTCGGCGATGTCGATGAAGAAAGCGGTGAACTTCACCACGTGCTCGAAACTCGCCCCGGCGGCCGCGAGCGCAAGTTTCAGGTTTTCAAAACATTGCACCACCTGGGCGGCAAAATCGGCGCCGGCAAATTTGCCGTCCGCGGTCATGCCGAGCTGCCCGGCGATATAAATGGTCCGGCTCGGGCTGCGCGTCTCGATGACATGGGTATAGCCGCGCGTCGGCGGCATGGTCGAGGGATTTTGAAAGCGGTGGCTGGCCACGTGCGATTCTCCCGGTGTCAGGCCTTTTGGGGGCCGTTTATCTCGCATAATGCAAAGGTCGAGGCACCATGGCAAACTGCCCCCGATGACCGGTCGCTTCATCCTCTTGCTTGTCGCCATGACGGTGCTGCCGCGCGCGGCGGACGCTGCCGCTCTCGACGGTGCGAGCCTGTCGTTGCCCTGGGTGCTGCCGTTCGCCGGTATTCTGCTCACCATCGCGCTCGGGCCGCTGTTATTTGCCCGCCTGTGGCATCATCACTACGGCAAATTCGCCTTCGTCTGGGCGGTGCTGACACTGGCGCCGCTGGCGGCGATGCGCGGCGCCGGCACGGCGCTGGCGCTGTTCACCCATGCCATGCTCGGCGACTATCTCGGCTTCATCGCGCTCCTGTTCGCGCTCTATGTCGTCGCCGGCGGCATCATGCTGACCGGCACGCTGCGCGGCACCCCGCTGGTCAACGCCGCGGTGCTGGCGTTCGGGACGCTGATCGCCAGCATCGTCGGCACCACCGGTGCCGCCATGATCCTGATCCGGCCGCTCCTTCGTGCCAACGCGGCGCGAGCGCACAACGTCCATGTCGTCGTGTTCTTCATCTTTCTGGTCGGCAATATCGGCGGCGCACTCTCCCCGCTCGGCGATCCTCCGCTGTTTATCGGTTTTCTCAATGGCGTCGATTTCTTCTGGCCACTGCAGCAGCTATGGCGGCCTACGATTTTCGCCGCCGTCTGGGTGCTGGCGCTGTTCGTGGCGATGGACGTCTGGCTCTACTCCTTTCGAGATCGTCGCGCCGCGCCGGTCGGCGAAGCGCCTGTCGCGCGGGAGCCGCTACGCGTGCACGGCGTCGTCAATCTTCTCCTTCTCGCGCTTATTATTGCCGCCGTCGTCGATTCCGCGCTGTGGCAACCCGGCATCAGCTTCACGGTTTTCGGCACGACGCTGCCGCTGCAGGATCTGGCGCGTGACGCGCTCATGATCGTCGCCGCGCTCGCCTCGCTGTGGCTGACGCCCAAGGCGCAGCGCGCCGCGAACGGCTTTACCTTCGAGCCGATCCTCGAAGTCGCGTGTCTGTTCGCCGGCATCTTCGTCTGCGCAGGGCCAGTGCAGGCTATGCTCGATGCCGGCCATGACGGCGCGTTCGGCTGGCTCCTCACCGCCGTGACGCGCCACGACGGCACCCCGCATCCGGTCGCCTATTTCTGGCTCACCGGGATTCTTTCGGGGATCCTCGACAACGCGCCAACCTATCTTGTCTTCTTCAAGCTTGCCGGCGGCAATGCCGCCGACCTGATGACGAGCCTGGCGCCGGCGCTGGCGGCGATCTCCATGGGCGCGGTCTATATGGGCGCGCTCACTTATATCGGGAATGCGCCGAATTTCATGATCTACGCCATCGCCACCGAGCGCGGCGTCAAAATGCCGAGTTTTTTCGGCTACATGATCTGGTCGATCGTCGTCTTGGTGCCGCTGTTCGTCGCCATGACCTCCATTTTTGTCGCGCCGCATTGACTCTCAGATGGCCCGCCCGCCGATTATCGTTGCCTTCCTATCCGACGCCGGTTAGGCGAAGGCTGCGCTGAGACCAAGCCGTGACCGAGCATTTCACCCCGCACATCATTTTCGGCCTCGACCCAATGTGGTTCGCGACCGTGCTGTTGTGTGTGACCTATGCGGTCATCATCTGGGACCGGGTCAACCGTGCCATCATCGCGCTGGTCGCCGCCGGCGTTGCGGTGCTGGCCGGCGCCCTCGATCAGGCCGAGGCGCTCAAGGGCATCGACTGGAACACCATCGGCACGCTGACCGGGCTGATGATCATCACCTCGATTGCGCAGCGGTCCGGCGTTTTCCAGTATGCCGCCGTGCGCTCGGCGCAGCTCGCCCGCGCACATCCGGCGGCGCTCCTCCTGCTCGTTCAGCTGGTGACATTCTTCGTCTCGGCCGTCCTCAACAATGTCAGCACGGTGCTGCTGATGGCGCCGGTGACGCTCGCGGTCACTCGCGAATTGCAGATCGCGCCGTTTCCATTCCTGATCGCCGAAGTGCTGGCCTCCAATATCGGCGGCACCGCGACGCTGATCGGCGATCCGCCCAACATCATGATCGGCTCGCAGGCCGGCTTGAGCTTCAACAGCTTTCTCTTTCATCTGGCGCCGATCGTCGTCGTGGTTCAGGCCGCGCAAGCGCTGATGCTGCATCTGATCTGGGGCCGCGCCACGCATGCCACGGTGGAGAACCGGCTGCGTGTGATGACGCTCGACGCGCGCGCCGCCATCGTCGATCTGCCGCTGTTGTTGCAATCGATCGCGGTCCTCGCCGTCGTGATCGTCGCGCTCGTCTTCGAGGATCGGCTGCAGCTCGAGCCGGCCACGATCGCGATGGGCGGCGCGGCGGTGCTGATGCTGCTCGACAATTGGGAGCACCGCGGTGCCAAGCAGACCGTCAACGTGACGCGCACGCTCACCGAGGTCGAATGGATCACCATCTTCTTCTTCGTCGGCCTGTTCATCGTGGTGCACGCCGTCGAGGTCAGCGGGCTGTTGCAACTCCTTGCCGGCAAGCTCGTCGCCGTCACCGGCAATAATCTCGCCTTGGGCGGTATCATTATTCTCTGGCTGTCGGCGTTCCTCGCCGCGATCGTCGACAACATCCCGTTCGTCGCGGTGATGATTCCGGTCATCAAAGGCATGGCGCCGGCCTTTGGCGGAGAGGCGCATATCGCGCCGCTGTGGTGGTGCCTGTCGCTTGGCGCCTGCCTCGGCGGCAACGGCACGCTGATCGGCGCCACCGCCAACCTCACCGTCGCCGGCATCGCCGAGCGCAACGGCATCGCCTTCGGTTTCGTCAAATACACGCTCTACGCGCTGCCGATGATGATCGTTTCGATCCTGATCTGTCAGCTTTACGTCTGGCTGCGGTATTTCTAGCGCCCGGCAAAATTCAGAATTTCTTTGCCATACCCGCAGAACCAGGCGCCGCGACGGCGTTCGGCCACACGATGGTGAACTTTTTCCGCCATGCTCGGGTCCGCAAAAGATTGCGGAACTGACCCGCTGGCCGCGCCGTTATCGAGCCGGGTGCAGGGTCGGAGAGAGGTATCGCCGTGGCGCGGCGGATTATCAGGCATTCGATCGGGCACGCGGCGTTCGCCGGTCTGTTCGCCGTAGCCATATTGGCGCCCGGGCCGGCGCAAGCTGGATTTTTCGATTTTCTGTTCGGCAATTCGCAGGATCAGCAGACGCCGCAGCCGCAATCCTATGCCGAGCCGCCGCCGCCGGCGTTGGGTCGCGTGGCGCCGGCGCCGTTGGGTTCCGAAAGCGTGCGCCAGGGCGGCGGCAGCTCCGGCCGCGCCGTCGCTTATTGCGTGCGGCTATGCGACGGCGCGCACTTTCCGCTCGAGCACCTCGCCAACGCAACGCCGGTCGAGGCCTGCCGGGCGATGTGTCCGGCGAGCAAAACCAAGATATTCTACGGCAGCGAAATCGGCGGCGCGGTCGCCAAAGACGGCGCGCGCTATGCCGACCTCGACACTGCCTTCACCTACCGGCAGCAACTGGTCGCCAATTGCACCTGCAATGGCAGGAACGCGCGCGGGCTGGCGCCGTTCGATCTGTCGAGCGATCCGACGCTGCGCCCGGGCGACATCGTCGCGACCAAAGACGGCTTTGTCGCCTACACCGGCAAGCCCGGTCAGGCCGACGCCTTTACCCCGGTCGATCCGGAGAGCATCGCCACCGAGCTGAACTCGGTCACCACGCACTTTGCCGCCGCCCCCCGGCCGAGAGCAGAAACCCTGGCCGACGCGAGACCGCAGCCGGCACCGCCGATCAATCTCAACGCCACGATGCGCGGCCAGATTGCCCGGTAACGGCAGCAAGCGTACTTCCGCTTTCCGAGAACCTATCAGGCGCGGCGATAACCAATGAGCGATGAGTCTTCGACATCGGGAAGATTGATGACGATGTTCTCCGGCGTGCGGCAGGCGAGCCACCACAGTTCTTCCGTCATCAGCTTTAAGGCTTCTTTACCCGACTGGCCGGTGTTGCCGTGCTCGTGGCCTTTCTTGGTCACCTGCGGCCGATCCTTTGCAGTCATTCCTAGTCTCCCATAAGTATGCAGGCGGACGCTTTATATCAGCGGTCTGATCAAGCCAAATCTTTCACCACAGCTTCCGATGATCCGGCACCAGCGAACCGTCCGGCCAGCGTAAAATCAATCCGCCGGGAGGCATTACAGGTGGTCTCATTTTGCACAGACACCAATCGTCAAGGAGCGTAGGTGGGATTTACTCCAAGCGCGCTCGGGCCCTCCACCGCGGTCCAGCGACGTATTGGGAACGGCGAATGTTGATGCGATATGTTGTATTTGACGATGCCCTGCCGGAGCACGCGCCAGGTTGGATGGCGGACGACTTGGCCGCCGCGTTGCGCGCACCGCTGGCCGCTATCGGCGTATGTGTCGTTCGGCAGCACCGTTCCGAGGACGGCTCGCACAAGAGCGGCTTTCAGGCCCACGGCATTTCCGCAAAAGCGTATAAGGTCAAATCCCAAAAGGTGCGCAGTATCCTGGAAGGCGTGTTGAAGTTAGGCGCAGATCAATGATCCGCGGTGGAAAACTCCATTCGCTGCGCAATTCTGTACAGCCGACTACGGCCGGTCGATGTATTTTTCTGGGTCATAGAAAATATCAGACGCTGGATTGAAAGAGAGAGCCCCGCGGGGCCGAGGGCTCTCTCTTTACGCAGACGCCAACGTCACACGGAGAAATGCACGTCCTGAGAAGTACCGGGGCTGGGACCCCGGTACTTCGACTGGGGGTGGCAGGGAGGTAAGCCCCTGCATCGACGAGAATGATCGTGGCGCAAGCGGGCGTCTGTCCCTTTTTGCACACACCGTGTGCGGAATGGGACAAGCTGTGTATAGTGTTGCTCACGCATCGCATGCCGCCCGCCCGGACGCTTTATCAGCTCACGGCCTGGTCAGGCCAAATCTTTCACCACCGCTTCCGCCAGCGACAGCGACGACGTCAGCCCCGGCGACTCGATGCCGAACAAATTGACGAGCCGCGGTAGGCCGTGGTCGGCCGGACCCGCGATCAAAAAGTCGGCCTGGCCTTCGCCCGGCCCGGAGAGCTTCGGCCGGATGCCGGCGTAGTCCGGCACCAGCGAGCCATCCGGCAGGCCCGGCCAATAGGTGCGGATGCGGGCGTAAAAGCTTTCGGCGCGGCGCGGATCGACGGCGTAGTTTTCTTGCCCGATCCACTCCACGTCGGGACCGAACCGCATGCGTCCGGCAAGATCGAGCGTGACGTGCACGCCAAGCCCGCCGTCGATTGGCGTCGGATAGATCAGCCGCGAGAACGCCGGCCGTCCGGCGAAGCCGAAATAATTGCCTTTGCCGAGCACGAGCCGCGGCACCTTGTCGGCCGGATAGCCCTCGATGTGACGCGCCAGATTTTGCGCGCCGAGCCCGGCGGCGTTGACCACGGCGTCGAAGGACGCGGTGCCGGCGTCGCGGCCGCCGAATTGCACCTGCCACTGCCCCGCCTTGAAGCTCATCCGCTCGACCGGGGTTTCGAACGCGATCATGCCGCCGCAGTCTTCCAATTCGCCCCACAGCGAGCGCATGTAAGCGTGACTGTCGATGATGCCGGTTTCCGGAGACAATAGCGCGCCGATGCAAAAGAGCTCCGCCTCCATGGCGCGGGCGGCATTGCCGCCGATCATCTCGACGCCTTCGACGCCGTTTTTCTCGGCCTGCGCCAAAATGGCCTCGACCTTGGCGAGTTCCGCGTCGTTGGTGGCGACGACGAGCTTGCCGCATTTGCGGTGCGGCACGCCGTGGGTGGCGCCGAATTCGTACAGCATGCGCCGGCCGCGCACGCAGTGGGTCGCGCGCAGCGTGCCGGTCGGATAATAAAGGCCGGCATGGATCACTTCAGAGTTGCGCGACGACACGCCGTTGGCGATGCCGCCGGTCGCCTCGGCCACGGTCACGTCGTGGCCGTTAAGCGCCGCGGTGCGCGCGATCGCCAGCCCGACCACGCCGGCGCCAATCACCAGAACCTGCATCGCGCTTCCACCCTCGTGTTTTCCCGGTTACAGGAAACGACTATATAACAGGCGCCGAAAGGGGAGGACCATGGCGGACAACGTCGTTCGGGTTTGCGCGCAAGCCGACATCGCGCCGGAGACGGTGAAGGCCTTCGAGGTCGGCGACAACCGGCTCGCGGTCTACAATATCGGCGGCGCCTTCTACGTCACCGACGACGAGTGCACCCATGCCGCGGCAAGCCTCGCCGACGGCCTGTTGGAAGGCGACGTGATCGAGTGCTGCGTGCATTTCGGCGCCTTCGACGTCAAGACCGGCGCGGTGAAAGCGCCACCCTGCCAGGTCGCGCTGCGCACCTATAAAGTGGTGCTGCAAGGCGACGACGTTTGCGTCGACCTCGACCGCAACGCCGCCGGCGAGCCCGCATGAATGGGGCGATGAAGGTCCCGCGCTATCGAGGGCGCGGACTCATTGATCCGCTTTATGAGCGCTGTCCGCTCAAGCTTCGCCTCGAAACCAACCGAATTGCTCATCGCAGCGAAAGGCCGCGATGGGCCGCGAACCGACGCGCCGGCCGGTATTGCTCAAACGCCCCCGCTGGGCGAGGTAATCAAGCAAGAGCTTGGCGGCGACGGATTGCATAAATAACGGCATTCCAAACGACGGAAACGCCGAGGGCGACGATGAGGGCTGCACCGGATCCAAGCGGCACTGCGGCGAGATGCAAGGTGAGCAAAGCCAAGCCAAATCCGCCAAGAGCGGGAACCGCGTTCGCCAACACGGCTGCCGCGGCAGGACCGCCAACGCGGCGATGCAGAATGAGCATAATGCTGGTGTAGATGACTGGAAACACGGCAAGCACGCCGCTTCCCGTCGGGCCAATTTGAGAGCTTAGAGTTACGACCACGCCGACTAGCGCCGCCACCAGACCCGCTCGTAACACCAAGTCGTACCAGGACCGTGTGGTTCGTGGGATGCGTACGAGGCAAAATGGCTGGACGATGAAGGTACAAGCGGTGAATACGACGACGTTGAGAGCGGATGCCGACCATGCGGCCCATTGGACGCGGCTGAGCACCAAAACGGCCGCCAGCCACATTGCAAATGCAAGGGATATGCTGAGCCACATCGAGCGTCGTTGGGCGATCAGAACATAGGCCGTGAGATAAATCGCCGTGGCGCTGTTCAGTGCGAGGCTCGCAACCGCGCTCGAAGAAATGAAAGTGGAATCGTGATCCAGCGCCAGAAACACATAGACCGGGCCGGCTGAGACCGGCAGCGTCGCCACGAGCGCCCCAACCGTGGCGCCTAAGCGTTCGGCGATGATGGTCGCCGCGGTCACAAACAGCGCGGTAACCGCCATCTTCGTCGCAAGCACGAACCACATCATGAGTTCGGGAGACATACAATCGATCTTGGCAAAGTGAGACGGTCTGCGTGCCCAAAAAATACGTGTACGGCAGAGTCAGAAGTTTTAAAATGATAGAATTGAAATTGGATGCGCCCGTCTGAGACGGCCAGTTTCGCTTGGCGGCGAAATCGACTATAAGCCCCCGAACAGGCACGCAATTCGGCCGAGCGGAAGCGACCAGGAAGTGACCAACAAAGCGGCCAAAGAGGAAGCACAATGTACCAAGGCCCCGGAGTGAAGACGAGCCCGGACTTTCCGATCCCGGACACGATGAAGGCCTGGGTGCTCGGCAATCCCAACGAGCTTAAACTGACGCAAAAGCCGGTGCCGGTGCCGAAGAAGGCCGAGGTGCTGGTGCGCATCGACGCGGTCGCGATCTGCGCTACCGATCTTGAGATCATCGAATACGGCTCGCCGGCGCTGTTTCTGGGCGGCAAGCCGTTCAACAAGAATTTCACGCCGGGCCACGAATACATGGGCACGGTGGTCGCGCTCGGCCCGGGCGTCGACGAATTGCCGATCGGCCAGCGCGTCACCGTCGAGATCCATGCCGGCTGCGGCCAGTGCAAGCGCTGCCGCGAGGGCATGTACACCTCGTGCCACAACTACGGGCTCAATTATGGCGACGTCGACAAGGGCCATCGCGCCAACGGCTTCACCACCGACGGCGGCTTTTGCGAATATCAGGTCAACAACATCAACACCGTCATCCCGATTCCCGAAGCGATGTCGGATGAGGAGGCGACACTCGTCGTCACCGCCGGCACCGCGATGTACGGGTTGACCGAGCTCGGCGGTCTGGTCGCCGGCGAAAGCGTGGTCGTCAGCGGCCCAGGGCCGATCGGTCTCCTTGGCGTCGCGGTGGCGAAGGCGATGGGCGCGCAACCCGTGATCCTCACCGGCACCCGCGACAACCGGCTCAAGATCGGGCTCGAGCTCGGCGCCGATGCCGTCATCAATGTCCGCAACGACAAGGATGTCGTCGCCGCGGTCAAGCGGCTCAACGGCGGCAAGGGTGTCGATTACGTGGTGGAATGCTCCGGCGCGCCCAATGCGGTGACCGAAGCGGTGCGCATGGTCAATCGCGGCGGCAAAGTCTGTCTCGCCGCGTTCCCGCACGAGGAGACGCCGGTCGACGTCGCCCACATCGTGCGCAACAACATTTATCTCTACGGCATCCGCGGCGAGGGCAAGAGCGCGACCCATCGCGCCGAAGCCTTCATGTCGCAAAAACGCTTCGACGCCACCAAGATCCACACCCACACTTTCGCGCTCGACGATCTGCCGACCGCGATCCGCTACGCCAAGGACCGCGTCGACGACGCCATCAAGGTGGTGGTGAAGGCGAGGGGTGTTGCGGCGCACCGCGTGGCGGCGGAGTAAAACTGTCCCTCTCCCGTTCCGGGAGAGGTCGGCACGCGCCGAAGGCACGGGCCGGGTGAGGGTGAGTCTACGCTCGCCGCAGCGCGTAGGGCGAATGGGCAGTGCCTCAGTTTGAATTTCGGCCGCGTAGCGAGGCTAGACTGGCCTAGGCCAAACCAAGGAAAGCGCGGGCCTTAAGATGCTTACAGAACGCAAACGAGTAGAGGCGGTTCGGCAAATCTTGATCCAGCTTTATGCGCTCGTGGATCGGGGGATGCTTTCGAAGAACATCACCAGAATTGAAAGAGAGGCCATTTTCTTTCTGTACGAGCGCCACAATACAAGTAAGCAGGATAAGTCCAGACCACATTCAGCGGCAGCCCGAAGGCGTCGCATGGCGATCAAGGGTCGCATCAAAAGTAAAAAACACGGTATCACTTACGATCACGCGATACCGCTCGCTACACTTCGCCCTCACCTGAAAAAGGCAACCACTTCCACAGAGGCCATGCGCCGCACTCTCGAACGTTTTATTTGTGGGGTTCTCATCACAGCCGAAGAAGATAAGCGACTGTCTGCTGCCGGTCTGCGGTTCCGAATGCCGGGCAAAGCTAGGCCAGATGACAAGCTAGCCCGATACAATACGGTCGGCATCAAATTCGGCGCGGCTGACAAAAGGAAGCTCCGAAATTCAAACTGAGACACTACCGGCGAATGAGCCGAAGGCGTAATCCGCCGTCTCTGAGCAGCCGAACGGAACCGGCCGCTGCCAATCACGGCGTCATCAGCTTTTCGATCGTCGCCATGGGTAAGACCAGCCGGAGCGAATCCGGCAACCGGACAAAGCCGTTCGCCGCGTAGAAGGCAGCGGCCTGCTCGTTGATGGCGTCGACCACCAACATCGACGAGCCGACCGAACTGGCGCTGGCATAGGCCCGTCGCACGCCATCGGCGAGCAACAATGCGCCCAGGCCCTGACTTTGCAACGCCGCAGCGACAGCCAGCCGGCCGATAAGCGTCGCGCTGACCAGCGGATAACGCGGCACATATTTGCGTGCCGCGATGGGCACGTCGCCTAGCGCGAGCGCAGTCGCACAGAGCGTGTAATAGCCGAGGATGTCGTTCGGCCGCTGCGGATCGACTAAAACGAAGACGCTGTTAGCCTTGCGTCGCACGTCCTGGCCGGCCTGCGTCCGCAAGTATTGATCGAGAGTTTCAACTCCGCAGCTAAACCCGGCGCGGTCGTGATGCGATGCCAAGGGCTCGATCTTCAGGTCGGGCGAGGGCGCCTTGGCCATAGGCTAACCGATCGAGACTAGCGTGCGATCCGCCGATTATGTTCCGCCACCGCCCGAGCAAGCCTTTCGTTAGGCTTGGGCGGATTGATCAGCGCATCGAAGAAGGCCTGTCGGTCCCGCTCGGAGAGCGTGAGTGTCTCATGGTCGGCGATGGTCCGGCGCGCTGCGCCGGTGAGTGCCGCCACGCAGAAATCGGTCAGCTTCCGCCGCTCGAGATGCGCGGCGCGTTCGATCAGGTGCTTGGTCTCCCGATCCAGCCGGAAGCCGAGCCGCTCCGCGCGGACGGCCGCGTCGCGGAGGGGTTTGGATTGCTTGCGGGCCACGGGTGCACCTCGCATTAAGTAGTCATTTGGACAACAATGTACGTCATTTTGACGTCATTTTCAAGCTCGTCGTTGTATTCAAAATATTTGTCTCATGTCCATTGACATTGGTCACCGATATAGATACATGGGGCGACGAATCATCTCGTCCAGATGAGACGCCGTCCGGGTTGATTGCCGGACGGCCGGGGCGAGGGCGGTTCCTTGCCGTGGCGGTCCGGACCGCCGTGGTGCGGACCGCAGGTGGAGCGCCGGGAGGCGCAGCGCGCCCGAAGCAGGCGGTTCTCGCAAGGGAATTGTCCTGTGGCGCGCGCCGCGCCCGAAGCGCGAGCGAGTGGCAACATTCGCCCGCGTGGCGCGGCCCACGACCTGGCGCCTCCCGGCGCTGCATCGTCTTGCGCGTGGCTAAAAGCAAAGCTCGGACGCCAAGGCGCGTCGCGAGAACGCTGCCGTTACGTCTTCCTGATCCGGAACGTCAGAAGCTTCTTGTCCTTGCGCGTGTCTTCGAGCGCGTCGCCGGTCTGATTGAGAAGGTTCGGGATATCGATGCCGGCGAGCGGGTCGGTGCATTCCACGATCAAGATGTCGCCGGGCTGCGCCTGGCCGAGCGCCTTCCTGGTGCGCAGCGCCGGCAACGGGCATTTGAGGCCGCGCAGATTGAGCGTCTTTTCGGTCATTTCACGTCAGAGTTGTAGAACCGGCAAAACCCCCTTATCTTAGCGGCGATGGCTCAAGATTCCAGCGACCAGCATTCCGGCATTCAGCGCATTTCGCGGCTGACGCCATTGCGCGCCATCCTGGCGCTGATTGAATCGCGCGTTAATCCCGTCAAAGCGCGGAAATGCGCGACCGCGGCGGCGGCTGGTTTTACGCTCGCCGACGACGTCGTCACGGCGGGGCGTCCCGCCAATGCGACCGCGCTCTGTGACGGATTTGCGGTGGACGCGTTGCTAACTGCCGATGCCGGACCCTATGCGCCGGCGCCGCTTCCATCGCTGCCGCAATGGGTCGAAGCGGGCGATTCTCTGCCAAGCGGAACGGATGCGGTGGCACCGCTCGATGCCATTACGCAGCGCGGCGAACGGGTCGAGGTGATCGCGCCCGTCGTCACCGGGCAAGGCGTCTTGCTTGCCGGCGGCGACGCCGCCGCGCAAACGGTCTTGCGTCGTGGCGGCGAACGTTTGCGCGACATCGATTGTGCGGTCGCTGCGGCGGCGGGCTTTGCCGAATTGAGCGTGCGCGAGCCTCACATCTGGATCGCGCGCGGCCGCGCCGCAACGACGCCGCTGATCGATGCCGGCCTTGCCATGCTGGCGCGCTTCGTCGGTAAATCCGGTGCAACTATACACGGTGAGCTGACCGACCTGCATGAAGCGCTGGCGCGCGACGAAGCCGACGCAGTGATCGCACTCGGCGGCACCGGTAGCGGCCGCGACGACGAGAGCGTGCGCACATTGGCGCGGCTCGGCCGTGTCGAGGCCCACGGCATTGCCGTTTCGCCCGGCGAGACGGCGGCTTTCGGCTTTGCCGGTGAGCGGCCTATCCTGCTGATGCCCGGCCGGCTCGATGCCGCCGTCGCGCTCTGGCTTCTGACCGGCCATCATCTGGTCGCGAAATTGGCCGGCGGCAATGTCGGGGATATGCCGATGCTCTTGCCGCTCACGCGCAAAGTAACATCGACCATCGGCATGACGGAGCTTGTTCCGGTGCATTGCGCCGACGGCATGGCGGAGCCGCTCGCCTCCGGTTATCTGTCGTTCACAGCGCTGGCGCGGAGCGACGGCTGGATCGTCGTTGCCGCCGATAGCGAGGGATTTCCAGCAGGCACGCAAGTCGCCGTGATGCCATGGCCCTAAAACCCGAAGAGAGCAGGCACAACTCGGCAATCCTCGATGCGGTGCGTCGCGCCGCGCGACAGGAGCAGTTTCTTGAAGTCGTTTCCGCGGCGGAAGCGCGACGGCGTTTCGAGACCCGCACCGATCGTTCGCCGCTGTCATCCGAGACCGTACCGCTCGGCACGGCGCTTACCCGCGTGCTTGCCGCCGACGTGATTGCGCCGGTCGACGCGCCGCCGTTCGATCGCTCCAATGTCGACGGCTTTGCCGTGCGCGCCGCCGATACGGCCGGCGCCAGCGACGGCACGCCGAAGCGTTTTGCGCTCAACGCCGAAGTGATCGCCTGCGGCGTCGCGCCGGCGCTGGAAGTGCAGCCCGGCACCGCGACCGCGATCGCCACCGGTGGCGTCATCCCGCGCGGCGCCGACGCCGTGGTGATGATCGAGCAAACCGAATTGATCGAGCATGCCACGGCGCCGGCCATCGATCTGCGCCGCCCGGCGGCGAGCGGGCAGTTCATTTCTTATGCCGGCTCCGATATCGCGCGTGGCGAAACTCTGCTGCGCCGCGGCACCCGGATCGGCTCGCGCGAGATCGGCATGCTGGCGGCCTGCGGCCTGGCCGAGGTCGAGGTGGTGCGCCGGCCGCGGGTCGCCGTGCTGTCGACCGGCGATGAGCTGGTCGAACCCGGCCGGCCGCTGCGATCCGGCGGCGTCTATGACAGCAACGGCGCCATCCTTGTCGCGGCCATCGTCGAAGCCGGCGGCGAACCGGTGCCGTTCGGCGCGTTCCCGGACGAGGAGGCCGCGCTCGAAATCGCCATGCGCAGGGCGCTGAAGTCCTGCGACATCGTGGTGCTCTCCGGCGGCACTTCGAAGGGCGCGGGCGACCTGTCGCATCGCATCGCGTCGCGGCTCGGGCCGCCCGGTATTCTCGTTCACGGCGTGGCGCTCAAACCCGGCAAGCCGTTGTGCCTCGCGGTGATCGGCGACAAGCCGCTGATCGTGCTGCCGGGCTTTCCGACCTCGGCGATATTCACCTTTCACGCCTTCGTCGCGCCGCTCATTCGCGCCCGCGCCGGGCTGCCGCCGGAAGCGGCGAAAACCGTCGCGGCGCGCGTGCCGGTCCGGATCGCGTCCGAGCTCGGCCGCGAGGAATTCGTGCTGGTGTCGCTGGTCGCCGGCAGTGACGGCCCGATCGCGTTTCCGACCGGCAAAGGCTCCGGCGCGGTCACCGCGTTCTCGCAGGCCGACGGCTTTTTGGCGATCGACGCGCTTGCCTCCGCGCTCGATGCCGACACCAGCGCCGAAGTGACGCTGATCGGCGAAAGCGAGCGCGCACCGGATCTCGTCATCATGGGCAGCCACGATGTCGCACTCGATGTCGTGGTCGGGGCGCTGGCCGAGCGTGGCTTTAGCGCCCGCACCATCGCCGTCGGCAGTCTCGGCGGCGTCGCCGCGGCAAGCCGCGGCGAATGCGATGTGGTGCCGGTGCATCTCGTCGATCCTGCGACCGGCATCTACAACAAGCATCTGCTCGCGCCCGGCCTGGCGCTGGTGCCCGGCTGGCGGCGGATGCAGGGTTTTGTCTTTCGTCCGGGCGACACGCGTTTCGCCGGCGGCACCGCGGAGGCCGCACTCAAAACCGCGCTGGCCGATCCCGCCATTCTGATGGTCAACCGCAATGCCGGCTCCGGCACGCGCGTGCTCGTCGACAGCCTGCTGCGCGGGGCGCGGCCGGCCGGCTATGCCAATCAGCCGCGCTCGCACAACGCCGTCGCCGCGGCGGTCGCGCAAAACCGCGCCGATTGGGGCGTGGCGATCGAGCCGGTGGCGCGCATGTACGGGCTTGCCTTCCTGCCGATCGCGCCGGAGCACTACGATTTCTTGTTGATCGAGGCGCGCCGCGAGCGCCCGGCGGTGCAGGCCTTCCTTGCCGCGCTGCACGATGAGATAAGCCGCGCCGGTATCCGCGCGCTCGGCATGGAACCGGCCGACCCATGATCCCGATATCATGAGCAATATATAATGACTGCGATGCGCGTCATCGGTCTCGCTGGCTGGAGCGGTTCCGGCAAAACCACGCTGGTCACCAAGGTGATTCCGGTGCTGGTCGGTCGCGGCCTTAAAATCGCGACTGTCAAGCATGCACATCACGACTTCGATACCGATCAGCCCGGTAAGGATTCCTGGCTGCACCGGGCGGCCGGCGCCAGCGAAGTCGCCATCGTCTCGAGCCGGCGCTGGGCCATCGTCCACGAACTCGGCGGCGACGCTGAGCCGCCGCTCGCCGACATGCTGGCAAAGCTGAGCCCAGTGGATCTTGTCATCGTTGAAGGCTTCAAGCGGCACGCGCATCCGAAGCTTGAAGTCTATCGCGCCGCCGTCGGCAAGCCGCTGCTGCATCCCGATGACGATTGCATCGTCGTCATCGCCACCGATGCGCCGCTGCCGCAGGCGCAAGTCCCCGTCGTGATGCTCGACGACATCGAGGCGATTGCCGATGTGTTGCAGGCCGAGGCGCTACCACGCGAACAGATCGAGCTATCACGGAGCAAAGCGTGATGGCACAGCTCAGCGACGATTGCTTCGCTTTTGACGGTCCGCTGCTTCCTGTTGCCGTAGCCGAGCGCCTGATTGCGGAGCGGGTCGCGCCGGTCGAAGGCCGCGAGACCGTGACGCTGCGCGAGGCTTTGGGCCGCGTGCTCGCCGAAGATGTGGTTGCGCCGGTCAATGTCCCGCCATTCGACAATTCCGCCGTTGACGGTTACGCGGTGCGCGGCGACGATCTCGCGGCCGACGGCGACAAGCGCCTGACCGTCGTCGATCGTGTCGCCGCCGGCCATGCCGCGACGCATGCGGTCAATGCCGGGGAAGCGATCCGCATCTTTACCGGCGCACCAATGCCGGCGGGCGCCGATACGGTATTCATGCAGGAGGATTGCCGCGTTGACGGTGGCAGCGTCGTCGTGCCGCCGGGCTTGAAACGCGGCGCCAACCGGCGGCTCGCCGGTGAGGATTTGCGGGCAGGCGCGGTGGCTTTGCCGGCCGGCCGGCGGCTTGCCGTGCAGCACGTGGCGCTCGCCGCCGCGCTCGGTCTCACCAAGCTTGGCGTGCGCCGCCGCGTGCGCATCGCGCTGTTCTCCACTGGCGACGAAATCGTCGAGCCGGGATCGGCGCTGCCGCGCGCCGCGCTTTACGACTCCAACCGCTATCTGTTGTCCGGCCTGCTCGCGCGCTTTAACGCCGAGATCACCGATCTCGGTATTCTGAGCGACGATCCGGAGGAACTTAAACGCGCGCTTGCCGCAGCGGCCGCCGATCATGACCTGGTGCTCACCTCGGGCGGCGTCTCTGCCGGCGAGGCCGACCATGTGCGTGCCGCGGTCGAGAGCATCGGCCGCCTGGTGTTCTGGCGCGTTGCGATTAAACCCGGCAGGCCAGTCGCGATGGCCGTCATTCCGGGCGCCAAGGGTGGTCACAGCGCCGCCTTCGTCGGTCTGCCGGGAAATCCGGTGGCGGTTTTCGTCACTTTCGTGCGCGTGGTGCGGCCGTTGCTGCTGCGGCTTTCTGGCGCACTACCCGAGCCGCTCCTCGCGATGCCGGCGCGGGCAACTTTCTCCTACAAGAAGCGCAAGGGCCGGCGCGAATATGTCCGCGTCGCTTTGCGCGCCGGAGCCGACGGCGTCGTCGAAGCTGTCAAATACGAACAGGACGGTGCCGGCGTGCTCACGTCGCTGACGGAGACCGATGGACTCGCCGAGCTTGGCGAGGACATCACCACGGTCGAGCCTGGCGCGACGGTCGGCTTTCTCTCCTACGCGTCGCTGGTCGGTTAAATGTCGGGATATTGCGCGACGATATCCGTGGCGCGGGCGGCGTCTTCGGGAGTGTTGACGTTGAAGAACGGATCGACCGGCTCCGCCGGCCAATCGGCAATCGCGACGCCGTGGCGCGCCGTCCAGATTTCGATCTTGCGCAGGCCGTCGTCGATCAAGGCGCGGCGCAGATCCTCGCGCAGCGCGACCGGCCAGATCCCTACGACCGGATGACGCCATTCGCCCGAGCGCGCGCAGGCGAGCGGCGTCCCGGCCGCGATGCGCGCTTCATGCAGCCGCGCCACCAGATCTTTCGGCAGGAACGGACAATCGCCCGGCACGCTCAACAGCCATTGGCAGTCTTGCGCGTGGGTTGCGGCCCAATCGAGCCCGGCGAGAATGCCGGCGAGCGGTCCGGCAAAATCCGGCACGCTGTCGGCAACCACGGGCAGGCCGGTATCGGCGAAACGCGCCGGATCGCCATTGGCATTGATGATGACGCGTTCGCATCGCGGAGCGATGCAGGCGAGCACGCGCTGCAGGATGGTCGCGCCGCCGATGCGCAGCCGTGCTTTGTCGCCGCCGCCCATGCGGCGCGCCAAGCCGCCGGCAAGGACGAGGCCGAGAGTAGGAGGAAAAATGCAGTTGATCATCTGCTGCTGGAATACTGACCCACCAACTCTCTCTCAATTTGAGAAAGCAGCCACGCCACGGTAGATGGGCTTAATCTGCCCTCTCCGAAATGAATTATTGCCTTCTTGCGATGTTTCTCTAATATTTTCGCCAACTTTGTTTTGGGTACGTCTTTATTCACGTTTTCGAATGGCTTACGTCCGAAAAGTGTTTCGTACTCAGCGAAGCCGCGAATAATCCAATCCGTATCGTAAAGCGTAACGGCATATTTGCGAAGCCAGATCCACGTGAACGCAGGGTCAGAGACGTCCGGAGCTTCTCGATGGCATCGCAAACACAACAAAACGAAATTTTCGGGGATATCTTTTCCGCCCAAGGCGTCTGGCACGATGTGACATTTCTGGAGCCGCGCTTTTCGACTACAGCGCCAGCATCTTTTATGGGCGTCCACCCAGTCGACTGACAAGCCACATTCTGGTTCCCGTCGCGACCAATAGTGGACGATTTCTACCTGGGTCGTTTGTATTCGTGATCGTTTATTCATCATGCACCGCGGCTTTGCGGCGGTGCTTGGCGCTTTCGTCCTCGACATAAGCGAGGTCTTGATCGAACACGATGCGATCTGCACCTGAAAGCGCGATGAAGCGCTTGCCGCGGGCGCGGCCGATCAAGGTCAGGTTGGCCTTGCGCGCCAACTCGACGCCCCAGGCCGTAAAGCCCGAGCGCGAGATCAGGATCGGAATGCCCATGCGCACCGTCTTGATCACCATCTCCGAGGTCAGCCGGCCGGTGGTATAAAAAATCTTATCGGCCGCGCCCACGCGGTTCTTGAACATCCAGCCGGCGATCTTGTCGACGGCGTTGTGACGGCCGACGTCTTCCATATAGACGAGCGGTCGATCCTGGACGGCCAGCACGCAGCCGTGGATGGCACCGGCCTCGAGATAAAGCGACGGCGTGGTATTGATCTTGTGCGTGAGCGTATAGAGCCACGAGGTACGCAATTCCGCTGCGGGCAGTGTGACATTCTCCAGCGCTTCCATCAGATCGCCGAATACGGTGCCTTGCGCGCAGCCGGAGGTCTGCACCTTCTTCTTGAGCTTCTTCTCGTAATTGGTCTTGCGCTTGGTGCGCACGACGACGACCGACAACTCTTGGTCGTAATCGACGCCGGTCACGGTGTCGTCGGGCAACAGCATGTTCTGGTTGAGCAGATAGCCGAGCGCGAGATATTCGGGATGATCGCCGATCGTCATCGCGGTGACGATCTCCTGGGCATTGAGAAAGATCGTCAGCGCACGCTCGACCACCACCGCGGTCTCGATTGCGGCGCCGGTCTGGTCGACGCCTTTGACCCGCTCGGTCAGGCGGGGATCGAGTGGATCGGGGCGAACGAGATAATCATCGGGGCGCGGACTCATGCCCTCAATGTAAGGCAACGCACGCGCCGGCGAAAGCGATGGAGCATATAGCAAGAGGCCCGGCTCGCGCCGGGCCTCCGCACACTCACTTACGTCGCCTGTCTTTGGCCTGGCAATATCAGCCGTGAAGGCCGCCAAGCACCCAAATCAGAAGAATGATCGGCAGTGGAATGCCGAGGAGCCATAGCAATAGCCCGCGTCCCATGACTTCCTCCTGTGTCGCCTCGTTAGAACTGCCTGACAACGGCAGCGCCTGGCGAAAGTTCCACTGCCGGACTACCGCCGATATCCTGCATTAACCGCGGCCTGCGCCGTAGCGGCGGTCTGTTCGCACGGGTTGTAACTCAAGACCCGGCGGCTATATTGCGCTCGCTTCCGTGTCCGGAGGGGTGGCCGAGTGGCTGAAGGCGCTCGCTTGGAAAGCGTGTATACGGGAAACCGTATCGTGGGTTCGAATCCCACTCCCTCCGCCAGGCCGCTCCAACCAGTAACCCATTCTCCGCCGAGCTGGCAGAGCAGTAGAAGCCGCCAGTTTTGGCTTAAGTGAAAGTCGACCTCTGGACGTCGGCCGGTCGACCATAACGCATAGTTGGCTGCCATGCGGCAGTCGTTCTTTGTCAGCGCTGAAAAAGAAAGTAGGTCAAAGAGCCGCGCTTATGCTCTATGAATACGCGCGCGCCGTCGCGAGCGATGCAGTTGCTGATCCGCGCACAGATGTACTAGTCTCGCCGAAAAGGGGAGGAAATAATGCGCCATCGTTTTGCCGGAGCCGTTATCGGAATTGTTGCGTTCGGCGGCATGATACAACCTGCGCTCAGCCAGGAGCCGATCAGGATCGGCGTGATGTTTCCCCTCACCGGGCCGATTTCCGCGCAAGGCGGTCCTGAGCGCGACGCCATCAAGCAGGCCTTCGACGAGGAAAATAACGCGGTCGCGGGGCGTAAAATCGAGTTGCTTTATGAGGACAGCACAGGCCGGCCGGACGTCGGACTGACCAAGACCAAGGCGCTGGTGGAGCGTGACAAGGTCGACTTGCTGCTCTCCGAGCTGGTGAGCTCGGTGGGAGCCGCAATGGCCCCTTACGTGACCGAGCAGAAAATTCCGTGGATCAGCACTGTGGCGCTCGACAGCCTTACCCGCGCGCAGAAAAGTCCCTACATTTTCCGCTTTGTACCGTCGACCTACCAATACGCAACGGTTGCCGCTCAGGCGACCCAAAAAATGGGCTGGAAGAAAGTCTACTTTCTCGGTTGGAATGCGCCGCCCGGCCACGAATCCGCGGACGTGGTGAAGAAGCTTTATGGTGCCGACAATCTGATCGAGGCGCAGTTCTCAAATATCGGCACTTCCGATTATGCGCCTTATCTCACCGCCATGGATGCCGGAAAGGCGAATGGCATGTTTGCCGCCATGTGGGGCGCCGATGCGCCGCGCATGGTCGAGCAATACGCCGAATACGGGCTGAACAAGAAACTGCCCATCTTCGGTATCGCCTCGTTCACCAGCGAGGAACTGCTTGCGATCATGCCGCCCCAGGCCGTCGGCATCCAAAGCGCCTACACCTACTGCGGGACGCTCGATACACCGGAGAACAAGAAGTTCGTCGCTGGGTTCAAGGCGGCTCACAACGGCGCCGTTCCCGGCTCATATTCTTATATGGGCTACATGGCCGCAAAAATGGTCATTGCGGCCCTGAAGGACATCAACGGGAAAGCCGAAGACCACGACGCCTTTATCAACGCGCTGAGCAAGGTGAAGGTTAAGGGCCCAATGGGAATGACGAGCTTTGACGAACACCATGGCATGGTCGCCGACTTCTATCACCTGACGATCGAGAAGGGGCCCGATGGAAAGCTGCAAAATCACTGCGGCGAACGCATCGCGCAGGTAAAAGACCCGTACGATCTGTTCCCCTGAGAGCGCTGGGCTTAGTCAGGAACCCATCGGCTCCCGAACCGCCAAAGGTCACTTGCGCCCTCTTGCCGATGGCGTCTCGTCACCGTCCGAGCTCTGATCTCGTCCGCCGCCGCACGTGAACGAATAGGCCTGTTTCGCCGCCATGACATTTTGGTTGGTTCAAGCTTTGAACGGCATCTCGTATGGGGTGTTGCTGTTTCTATTAGCTTCCGGACTGTCTCTGATCTTTGGGGTGATGAAAATCCTCAACCTGACGCACGGATCGTTTTATCTGCTCGGCGGCTATCTCGGCTTGGTCGTGCTTCAGGAGACGGGAAGCTTCATTCTTGCCGTGCTCGGAGCTAGCTTTGCGATCGCTCTAATCGGCGTCATTATCGAACGTTTTTTTCTGAGACGATTTCATCTTCAACAATTGCCACAGGTGCTCGTAACCTTCGGCTTCCTTTTTATATTTTCCGATATCGCAACGGTGATCTGGGGTGCCAATCCACAGACTATGCCACGGCCCGAGCTGTTTGCCGGCTCGCTTCAATTCGCTGGCTTCTATTACCCGACATACCGTCTCTTCATCATCGGCTTCGGACTGTGCGTCGCGACGTTCTTGTGGTGGCTTCAGGACGGAACCCGCGTCGGTGCGATGCTACGCGCCAGCGTCGATAACGAGGAAATTGCCCGGGCGTTGGGCATCAATGTCTCGCTTCTCTTCACTCTGGTATTCGGGCTCGGCGCCTTTTTGGCCGCGCTCGGCGGCGTGATGGGCGGTCCGATCCTCGGGGTTTATCCCGGGGCGGACTTTGAGGTCCTGCTCCTCGGTTTCGTCGTGGTTATCATCGGCGGGCTGGGCAGTTTGAAAGGCGCGCTTGTCGGCGGTTTGGCGGTCGGCTTGCTCGATAATTTCGGCAAGGTGTTCTTTCCCGAATTGGCGCTGTTCACGATCTTTGCGCCCATGGCATTGATTCTGGCGATACGGCCCGCCGGTCTGTTCGGGCGCGAATGAGCGCCGCAGCCGCAAGCTCTTCTATGAAATCGCGCGGCATCGCCGCGCTATTCCTCCTGACGATGCTTGTTCTTGCCGTATTGCCGTACCTGCTTTCTACTTATTATCTTGGCTTGGTAATCGAGATTCTGATTTTTGCGGTGTTTGCCATGAGTCTCGATTTGTTGATCGGCTACACCGGAATGGCCTCACTCGGGCATGCCGCCTATTTCGGCGTTGGCGCCTATGCAGTCGGGTTGCTCGCAATCAAGCTGCATTGGAGCGTCTGGTCGGCTCTTCCAGCCGCTTTGATCATCGTTGCCCTTGTTGCGGCGTTATTTGGCTTATTGGCGCTGCGGACCCGAGGCAGCTATTTCCTGATGATCACGCTCGCGCTGTCCCAAGTCGCATGGGGCATCGCGTTCGGCTGGCGCTCATTGACGGGAGGTGACGACGGGCTGCCGAACCTGCCTCGTCCGGAACTTGCCGCAGGCTGGTCCCTTGCAGGCGACCGACCGTTTTATTTTTTTGTTCTGCTGCTCGTGGGCGTCGGCGCGCTGTTGTTGATGCAGGTCGTCACATCGCCGTTCGGATTTGCGCTGCGCGGCATCCGCGAAAGCGAAACGCGCATGCAGGCGCTTGGATATAATGTCTGGCGTTACAAGTTCGCCGCCTTCATTGTCGCGGCGGCTTTCGCCGGGCTCGCCGGCGCCCTTTATGCCTATTACAATCGTTTCGTCAGTCCCGATTACCTTGGCGTTTTCCGCTCGGCGGAGGTCTTGCTGATGGTAATCCTGGGTGGTGCGGGCACATTAATCGGACCCGCAATCGGCGCTGCGGTCATTGTACTCCTCGAAAACGTTATCAGCGCATACACCGAGCGCTGGCTTATCGTGATCGGCACTATCTATATCCTGGTCGCGCTTTTTGCGCCGAACGGGATTATTGGTTTTGTTCGTGATTTCCGCGCACGCAAAGTGAAATCATGACCGCGCTTTCCGTCACCGACATTTCCCGAAATTTCGAGGGCGTCCAGGCGCTGGACAATGTTTCTTTCGAGGTCGCACCCGGCGAACGTCGTTTGATCATCGGTCCGAACGGGGCGGGCAAGACCACGCTTTTCAATATACTCGCCGGTTCGTACGCGGCGTCGAGCGGCCGGGTTGCTTTGTTCGGCCGCGACATCACCCGGTTGCCGGCTTATGCGCGAGCGCGGCTGGGACTGTCCCGTACTTTTCAGATCACCAATCTTTTCTACCGCCTGACAGTCCTGGAAAACATTGTGCTTGCATTGCAGGCGGGGAAGGGGGCGGCTTCGCCCATGCTTCGACTGCTGCAGCGGGATCGCGCCTTGCTTGCGCGGGCGGATGCCTTGCTCGAACAGTGGGAGCTCAGCGAGCTTGCCACGCATGCTGCGCAAGACATCTCCTATGGCCAGCAAAGGCAGTTGGACATTTTGCTTGCCATGGCTGTCGCGCCCAAGGTGCTGCTGCTTGATGAGCCGACAGCAGGCTTATCCGCCGCCGAAGTTCCGCGCGTCTTGGCCGTCTTGCGCAGCCTGCCGAGCGATACGACCGTGCTCATGATCGAGCATGACATGGACGTGGCGTTTGAGCTCGCCGACCGTATCACCGTTCTGCATCAAGGTCGGCTCCTCGCCGAAGGCGATGTGGAGGGCATTCGAAATAATCCACAAGTGGCCGAAATCTATCTCGGGTCCGAGTGAGTTCGCCGCGATGTTGAGCGTGCAGGACATCCACACCTATTACGGCGACAGCTATATCTTGCAGGGCGTTTGCCTCGATCTGAACCCGGGGCAGGTGGTCGCTCTCTTGGGCCGCAACGGCGTCGGCAAGACGACGTTGGCCCGCTCCATCATGGGCCTTACGCCTGCCAAGCGCGGCAGGATCCTGTTCAAACAGATCGACATTACCCATTTGCCCGCCCACAGGATCGCACGGCTGGGTATTGGCTTGGTGCCGCAAGGACGGCAGATTTTCCGTTCCCTGTCCGTGAAAGAACATTTGGAAGTCACAGCGCGGGGACAGGGCCGCTGGAGCCTGGACGCAATCATGGAGCTCTTTCCGAATTTGCGGGCTCGGTCGCGCAGCCTGGCCGGCAAGCTCAGCGGCGGCGAACAGCAAATGCTGGCGGCGGCGCGGGCGCTGGTCAGTAACCCGGCGCTGCTTGTCATGGACGAGCCGACGGAGGGATTGGCGCCGCTGATGATCCGCGAGCTCGGTCGAACGATCGAGGCGCTCAAACAGACCGGCACGTCAATTCTCTTGATCGAGCAGCAGCTCACCTTTGCGCTGCGCTACGCAGACACCGTCTTTATCATGAGCAAAGGGCGCATCGTGCACCGATGTAGTCCGGCAGAGCTCGCGTCCGATGCTCAGACGAAGTCGCGATATTTGGGGGTATGATGCAGCAGGGGTGCGCGTCTCGCTTTGCAGCTATGCCTGCCGACTGGTTCGGAGTAATTGACATCGAGGTTGGAATTTTGCCCAATCTTCGAAGGAAACAGCTGGGCGGACGGCACCGCATTGGCACCGTAATCGCTTAGGGGAGGGAACACGCACGTGGCGGATTGGATCGAAGCTTCGCCCCTTGATCGTCGTCAGATCGTCGAAAGCTGGTTGAAGAAGTTCAGCTCTGCACTCGAGGAGAAGCGTTATGCTGCCGCCGCGGCGATGTTTCACTCCGACGGTTACTGGCGCGACCTGTTGACGTTCGAGTGGCTCTTCAAGGTGCTCCACGGGCCCGGCGAAGTGGAAGCTTGGCTGCGCAAGGCTTTCGATCCGAAACCTGCCCGCAATTTCAGGTTGGAGTCCGATCCGACAGTCGGCGCGATCGGCGAACATCCGCAGACTTTGGAATTTTTCTTCAGATTTGAGACGGCCATCGCCTCCGGCCGTGGCTACGCGCGGCTTGTTCCCGATCATACTTCGCCGGCGACCGCCAAGGTCTATACGTTTCTGACCGCCATGCAGGAGCTGAAAGGCTTTCCTGAGAAAAGGGGAAAAAACCGTCCGCACGACGACCTGCGCATAACTTCGACCCAAACGGAGAATTGGCTAGATCGCCGGCTCGCGGCCCGTCAGTTCAAGGACAAGGATCCTGACGCGATTGTCATCGGCGGCGGCCAATCGGGGCTCATGATGGCGGCTAGGCTCGGGCAGCTTGGTGTCGACACGCTCGTCATCGAAAAGACCAAGCATATCGGTGACGTGTGGCGCAACCGCTACCATTCGTTGCAGCTGCACAACGAAATATGCATGAATCATTTTGCCTATTTGCCGTTCCCCGATACTTGGCCGGTCTTCATTCCGAAGGACAAGCTTGCCGACTGGCTGGCGTTCTATGCCGAGGCCATGGACCTTAACGTTTGGACGGAAACAACGTTCTTGGGGGGCGAATACGACAGCTCTGACGGGCATTGGACCGTGCGCTTGCGGACATCCGATGGCAGCGTGCGAACGATGCGGCCGCGTCATATCGTTCTGGCAGCCGGTGTCAGCGGCCTTCCGAACGTTGTCCGTTTTGAGGGGGAGAATGAGTTTGCCGGCCCTATTCTGCATTCTAGCAGTCCGACCGATGAGCTGGACGTCAAGGGAAAGTCGGTGCTGGTCGTCGGCGCCGGCACAAGCGGACACGATCTCGCGCAAAATCTGCATTTTCGCGGGGCCAATGTCACGATGTTGCAGCGCTCATCCATAACCGTCGTTAGTCTGTATCCCAGCTCCGTTCGCCCCTACGAACTCTATCGCCGGAACGACGGCGTGAGGCCGATTGAGGATACCGATCTCATTGCCAGTTCCGTCCCCTATCCCCTGTTCGCGCGGCTGCAGCGTCCTCAGAGCCATCAAATGGCCGAAGACGACAAGGAGCTTCTTGATGGTCTGCGCAAAGTTGGCTTCTTGCTCGATAATGGCGAAGACGACACGGGCTATTTCCTGAAGCTCTTGCGCTATCAGGCCGGCTACTATTTGAACATCGGCGCATCCGACCTCCTCGTCGCGGGAGAGATAAAGTTGAAGGCGGGCGTCGATATCAAGCGGCTCGCGGCGAGAAAGGTCGTTTTCACCGACGACAGCACGGTCAATGCGGACATCATCGTCCTCGCCACGGGGTATAAGCCTCTGCAGGAGGCCGTTCGATCCATGTTGGGCGGCGCCGTTGCCGATCGGGTCGGTCCGATTTGGGGAATTGGCAAGGATGGCGAGCTCAACAATATGTACGGGCAAACGGCGCAGCCGGGCTTTTATGTTACCGGCGGCGGCCTGCCTGGGGCGCGCGCCTATTCGCGGTATACCGCTCTCCTGATCAAGGCCGACCTCGAAGGCCTGCGGCCTTACCGGGACTCATCTCTGCCAACGTCTGATGCATCGATGGAGCGGCAGAAGTCGGAATACGCGTAACGATGACGCGTGTCGCTGGTCCGGTGGAAGCCTCCTAGATCCCAATAACGGCTTATTTGGAGTTGCCAATGCGCGATCGGCTTGAATTGCCCCGACTGTCGAAGGCCGAACGTGATAGGCGCTGGTCCATCACGCGCGAGCAGATGCGCGCGCGCGGGATCGACTGCTTGGTGCTTTGGGGGTGGCCGGCGATGTGGGATTTCACCACGGCCAATGCCCGCTATCTGTGCCCGATCGGAGGCAATGCGGAAAACAATACGCTGATCTTTCCGCTCGTCGGCGAGCCGACGTCCTTCGTGTTCATGCCGACCTTTGTCGAATACTGGAAGCGCGCCCAGGATTGGGTGAGCGACGTTCGCAGCCGGCGCGGCTCATGGTCGGACACGGTCGTTGCCCGCCTCAAGGAAATGGGTCTTGAAAGGGCAACCATCGGCATGGACGGCGTCGCCGGCCCACTCGATCCCGATGGCTGGCTTCCGTACAGCATATTTGAATCGCTGAAGGCGAGCTTGCCCAATGTTCGGTTTGCCGACCTCGGCGATTTGCTGGAGACGACACGATCGATCAAAAGCCACGAGGAGATTGCGCTCCTCGAAAGAGCGTCTGCGCTCGGCGACAAGATGCTTCAAGCCTGCCGGGACCGCGCGCGTCCAGGCGTTCGCGAATCCGAAGTCTATGGCCACATGATGGAGGCCATGCTGGCCGATGGCGGTGAGGAACCGACGTTGTTCCTGTGGGCTTGCGACCGTCACCCGTTTCCGCACCCGTTCCGGCTTCCGACGACGCGGCCGATGGAGCCGCGGGACGTTATCATCTGCGAGATCCATCCCAAGACCGGCGGGTATTTCACCCACGTCGAACGCACGTTTTGCTTAGGCGAACCGGACAAAGAGCTGCAGCGCATTTATGACGGCTGCGTCGCTGCGTTCCGGCGCGGCATGGAGCTGTTCGGTCCGGGAAAATCAATCGTCACGGCCATGAACGAGGTGAAGCGCGTTATCGACGACGCAGGCTTGGGGATTTGCGAGACCGGCATTCATGGCCACGGACTGGCGTCCCTGGAATATCCCAGATACCGGTTTCATGCGCTCAAGGCCGATCAGGCCGCGCTCGCAACCATTGGCGACCAATTCAAATCCGGGATGGTATTCGCATTCAATATCGATTTGTTCGATCCAAAATGGCACGATGGTCAAACCGGCGCCGTCTTTGCGGACACCGTCGTCATTACCGACAAGGGAGCGCGCTCCTTGCATGCATTCTCCAAAGACCTGCAGAGAATCGGTTGAGCACGCGCCGTATCCTTTTCGCTCAAGCAATGCATACAGGTGAAAACGCGATGGAACAGGCGACCGACCGACCGCTTCCAAAAGTTCGGCGTATCGTCACCGGCCACGACAAGAACGGCAAAGTGACGATTTGGCTTGACGGCGATGCGACCAATCACAAGTTTCCCAGCGACAAAATCTCGTCAACGCTGATGTGGTCGACCGACCGCTCACCGACGCAATTGTACGGCGATGAGGATGAGGGCAGCCGTATTTTGGGCTCTTCTCCGCTGTCGAACGGCAGCCGCTTTACAATGATGGAGTTCCATCCCGGTAACGGGGCGCACATGCACCGGACAGATACTGTGGATTATGTGATCTGCATTGCCGGCGAAATCGACATGTTTGTCGATGACACCCAATTCGTCACGCTCCGGGCGGGTGACGTGCTCATCCAGCGCGGCACCTATCACGCATGGGCCAATCGCAGCGACCGGCCATGCCGATTGGCAGTCGTCCTTTTGGATGCATTACCAAAGCGGGAAGGCTCTATTTCCGGACTTGTCAGCGCACGCTGATTTTGTACGGGAACGGAAAGAAGCCCCGCAGGAGGCGGTCGATGCCATCTTCAACTCCGGATGTCGATCAGTCCGGCCGCGTTGCCATCGTGACTGGAGGCGCACGCGGGCTTGGCCGTGCAATGGCTTTGGGCCTGCTCCGCGATGGGTTCCGCGTGGTCATAACGCATCTGCCGACAAGCACTGCGGAAATGCATGAGCTCAATGTTCTTGCTGCAAAAGAACGATGGGACAGTCGGCTTTTCGCGATCGAATCGGATGTGACAAAATGGGAGCAGTGCCGGGAGGCCGTCGAGAGATCGCTCGAGCATTTCGGTGCTCTTCATGGACTCGTCAACAATGCTGGCGTCGGAATGCAGGGCATCGGCAACGTACTCGTCGGTAAACGCAAGCCATTCTACGAAGTAGAAGCGGATGCCTGGCGACGAGCGGTCGATGTGAATGTCAATGGCGCATTTTTGATGGCGAAGGCGGTCACGCCACACCTTGTGAAGCAAGGTTGGGGGCGGATCGTCAATATTGAAACCAGCCTCTACACCATGATGATGGAGGGATTTTCGCCTTATGGTCCGTCGAAGGCGGCGCTTGAATCGGCAACAGTCATTTGGTCGAAGGACCTTGCCGGAACCGGCGTTACGGTCAATGCACTGGCTCCAGGAGGTCCAGCGGACACACGCATGATCCCCGAGACGGAGATAGGCGACCGCTCTAAGCTGATAGCACCTGATGTAATGGCGGCGCCGATCGTTTGGCTAATGTCACAACAATCAGACGGAATCAATGGTCGGCGGTTTATTGCGAAGGAATGGGATGCGGAGCGTCTACATTCCGAACCAATTGAGAAGATCGGAATCCCCGCCGGATGGTAGCCGCAGCTCGATAGGGACAGTACCCCTGTGTTCTGTACTTGCTATGAAATCAGACTGTTACCAGTCACCTCCACGATACCCCTTTTGGGGCGGCAAGAGTCGGATTTAATACGCACCGCAGCTGTGGCTGGACCCGGGCATGCCCCGCACATTCCATCCTTTGAACATTTGCACCGCGCAATTTAGCCCCGACTCGACGCTTGCATGACGATGTGGGCGGCCGTCGGCGGCCAAGATTGGCGGCATCGGCCGTGGGAAGTGAGAGGGGAAACATGGGACCACCGCAAAACCGACGGCCGAATTGTCAGTATCGTCAGCGTGACATGATAGCGCGCGATCTGGATGCGGAGCGCGACTTGCCCGATCGGCGCCGCGGCGCGAGTTCAGAGGAGCCGGAATATTACGCCGAGTCTCCTCCGGTTGCGCCGCCAAGCTATGCGCGCTACTCCAGTACTGAACGCAATAAGTTTGGTCTCGGTAGGCCGTCGATGAGCAAACGCGCGTTCCGCGCGGTTGTGCGATTTGCCTTTGCCGTTCTCGTCGGTGTCGGTGCCACGCTTGGTTGGCAGTCCTACGGCGATAGAGCAAGCACGATAATCAGGACGTGGGCGCCTCCGCTGACTCGGTTTTTACCCGTTTCAACGGCGCGGTCGCCGGTAGCGGCGGCAACTCTCCCGGAGCTTGTGGAGCAGCTTAAGCCTATTTCGCTTGATCTTGCTATTGTCCGACGCACTTTAGAACAGCTCGCTGCCGACCAAAATCGGCTCGCTGCCAAGCAAGATCAGATCGCACAGAACGTTGCGACACTGCATGAGGTTGAAGAGGGGGTCAGACAGGGAGTTCATGCTCCGCCGCGCAAACCCTTGTCTTCCGCCGGACAAACCTTGCGCTAAGTGCTTGTCCTGCGCGTCGTGGATGGCCAAGATGAACAGGCTTGGCGGCGCCATTACCGGATATCAAGATCGGTTAATTTGAGCTATCGTGACTGCAGCGTCGGAAATTCAACGTCAGTGGGGGATGACATGACGATGACCGATGTCGGTCTGTGGATTATTTTTGCGGCGTTGATCGCGCTGGTGCCGGTCGGTTGCATACTGACCCGGCCAACAAAAAAGTAAGTCGCGTCGAACGTCGATTAGATGGGCGCCAATGCTTGGAAGTCGACGGTGGCGACTTAAAAGTCGTGATTGGACCTGCAGCTCGCGCTGTGGGGGCGTTGTCTATTGTCGCGCGCCACTCCAGTTTTCGTCACCTGCGCGGCAATCCAAAAGACAAAATGCCTGAAGACATTACTGGCCGCTCGGGGTGCGCAGACCGATCCAGGAATCGCGCACCTGCTCATAATGCACCATCGGATCATAGATCGAAACCGGAAGTCTCAATTCCTCCGCCGAGAGGCGACCGACGGCGGCAACGAGGCTGTAGGAGGCAACGACGCGGTCGTGCTGCGCGACAATCAGATTTTGCCGTGCATTGACCAGCGCCTGCTCGGCATTGAGCACATCCTGCGTTGTGCGCTGCCCGGCCATGGCTTCGTTGCGCACGCCGGTCAACGCTCGCGCCGCGGCGTCATTCTGGCGTTCCGCAGCTTCGATTTGTGCCTTCGCCGCCTGCAATTGCCCCCAGTCCTGAACGACGTCGGCGCGAGTCTGATCGCGTACCTGATCGACGTTGAGCCGTTGCTGGTCGACATTTTCCTTGTTCGAACGGATGTTGGCGTACTCGGCGCCGCCTTGGTAAAGCGGAACCGACAGGTTGAGCGACACAGTGTCGGTGTACAGCTTCGGCGTCGTGATGTTGGGAAAGATCTGCTGTTGGACGTTGTACTGTCCGGTGAGCGTCGGCCATAGCGCGCCTTCGGCGATCTTGACCTGCAATTGCGCAACATCGACCCCGTACAGAGCCGCGAGCACGTTCGGGTTTTGCGCAGCGGCAACGACGATCGCCGCGTTCAAGGTCGAGGGCGCCAAGCGATCGACGGCCGAGGCGGGGGCGAGGTTCGCCGGCTCGTCGCCAATGATGCGCCGATAATTGGCGCGCGTCGTCATCAGCGTCGACTCCGCGGCATGCATGGCGGCCTCGCCGGCCGCCAATTGCGCCTCCGACTGCGCGACGTCGGTATCTGTTATTTGGCCCGCGGCGAAGCGGTTGCGGGTGTCCTGCAGCGTCCGCTGTAGGACTTTGACATTATTCTGTTGGACCTCGAGGTTCGCGCTGTCGCGCGAGACGTCCATATAGACGGTCGCTGCAGCCAGCAGCACCGATTGCTCCATGACGCGCAGCGTCTCGCGCGCCGCAGAAACCTTGCTTTCCGCCTGACGGACGCTGTTGGCGGTTCGCTCGCCGTTGAAGAACGTCTGCGTAGCGGTGGCGCCGACCGAGTAGGGCGTGGTCAGACCTCGATCTCCGAATGCGGCGCCGTTTGGCAATATCGGCTGCGTCGGCGGAATGATGTTCTTGGTATTGGTATATTCTCGCCCAACCGTGGCGTCGGCGGTGATGGTCGGACGGTAGCCCGACAGCGCCTGCGGCACGCTCTCGTCGGTTTGGCGGACGATGGCGCGTTGCGCGTTAAGCTGCGGATTGTTCTCGTAAGCTCTGGCGAGCGCCGCTTCCATCGTCTCGGCGGCCGCGTCATGCGGCGCAGCGGCGGCGAGTGCAATGCCGATCGGAACTACAACCGCGAGTGCCCGCTTGATCCGTCTCCATGACGGCTTTGCCCGCACGCTTGGAGCCATAGTTCCACTCGCCACCGTCAGCCCCAATTCAACCGGCGGCGACCTTAACGTGGAGACTTTTGGCTTACAAGGTTACCGCCCTGTCGGGGCGCCGGCCATGCGCGCGCCGCGCCAGCAGCCGCAATTCGCGCAGCCCGAACATGAGCGTGGCGAGCATCAGCGGCAGAAAAAAGTCGAGCACGCGGAAAGTCAGGAGCGTCGCGAGAAGGGCCTCACGCTGATATTGCGGCAGGCCGATGAGCATCGCCGCTTCGACGACGCCGAGGCTGCCCGGCGTGTGACTGACAGCACCGAGTAGGGTGGCGAGGACGAAGACGACGACGACCGTCACGAAGCCGACTGTGGGACTGTTCGGCAGCAGCATGAAGATCGACAGCGATGCCAGGCAACGGTCGAGCGTGCCGATGCCGATCTGCAAGAGGGTGCGGCGCAAACCAGGTAGGGCGATCCGCCAATTGGCGCGGCCGACGATGCGCGGCCGCAGTGTCAACCAGATCAGGTAGCAGCCTATGGCGAACAGGCCCGAAAATCCGATCAGGCGGTTGACCCAGTCCGGCAGGTGATCGAGCACGGAAAGAGCGGCGGGCGCATAGGCAACAGCGCCGCCCAGCACAAAAATGTTTCCCAGCCAGAACGTCATTCCGGTGACGAAGGCAATCTTGGCGATGTCGACGACGTTGAGACCCCAGAATGAGTAAACGCGAAGCCGCACCAGACCGCAGGTCAAGGTCGCGGCTCCGAGCGAGTGGCCGATCGTATAGCTCGTGAAGCTCGCAAAGGCGGCGACGCGCAGGGGAATTTTGTGTTTACCGATCGTGTGCAGCGCGAACAGATCGTAGCAGATCAGATTGGCATAACCGGCGGCCACTAATGCCGCCGCGATCAGGATGCGTAACGGCGACTGTGCCTTGAGCGCAACGAGAACTTTGCCGACATCGATGCCGCGCAACAGATGATAGAGCGTAGCCAGGGCGATGACGACGATGATGAAGCTGATCGCAAACCTGATCTTGTTCGGGCCGACGCCGCGGACGATCGTCTGCGCAAAGGGAAACGATGCTGCCAGGGCCAAGTCAGCTCCGTCGAAAGAATCGCGACGGCAAGGTCCCACTCATTTGTAACAGCATTGTTACGCCGGGAACCCAATGCAGAGGCGCACTTTCGTGACCGTCACACGAATGAGATATGAAACCGTAATTCTTGACACATGCGATTCGAAAATCCGCAATTCGAAAATGTGGCGGCCGCAAAATGCTGGCCGAGAAACCGGCGATGAAAGTCTTGGTCGCGACGGATGCTTGGCGTCCGCAGGTCAATGGCGTGGTGCGGACTCTGGGCTCATTGGCGCGTGCTGCCGCCAAGCTCGGCGTCGAGATCGATTTCCTATCGCCCGACGGGTTTTGGACGTTTCCGGTGCCGACCTATCCGGGGCTACGTCTCGCTATGCCGCGGCGAAAGCGCATCGCCGAGCGCATTGAAAGGACAAGACCGGATGCGATTCACATCGCCACCGAAGGTCCGATCGGTCATGCCGTGCGAGCTTACTGCATCAGAAATAACCGACCGTTCACGACCAGTTACACGACGCGGTTTCCCGAATATATCTCGGCGCGCTCGCCGATTCCGCAGCAGTGGATCTACAATGCGCTACGGCGGTTTCATGCCGCCGCGGCGGTCACGATGGTGGCGACCCCTTCACTCATGGCCGAACTTTCCGAGCGCGGTTTTGGCAATCTCGGCATGTGGACCCGCGGCGTCGACATCGATCTGTTTCGGCCGGATCGCGCCATCGATCTCGATTTTCCGCGCCCGATCTTCATGACCGTGGGGCGGGTCGCCGTCGAAAAGAATCTGCCGGCATTTCTCTCCCTCGATCTGCCCGGCAGCAAGGTCGTGATCGGCGCCGGACCCCAGGAGGGGGAGCTGAAGCGGCGTTTTCCGGCGACGAAATTCCTCGGCCAATTGGACAACGGCATCCTGGCCGCGCATCTCGCCGCGGCCGATGTGTTCGTGTTTCCGAGCCGCACCGACACCTTCGGCGTCGTGCAACTGGAAGCGCTCGCCAGCGGCGTTCCGATCGCCGCCTTCCCGGTGACCGGCCCGAAGGACGTCATCGGCAATCATCCGATCGGCGTCTTGAACGAGGACCTTCGCGTCGCTTGCATGCAGGCGCTCTGGATCTCTCGCGAATCCTGTCGCGAGTTCGCGCTGTGCTATTCCTGGGAAAACAGCGCACGCCAATTCATCGACCACGCGCGCAAGATCGCTACAGGCGCCACTGCCGAAGCCGAGATGGCGATTTCAATCCCGCAAACCGAGCCCCCGGCCGAGCAAACGCTGGTGCCGGGTTGCAACACAAGGGTCACGCATGAGCACTCTGTCTGACACGGATTTAGACCATCAGATGGTCACCAAAGCCTATGCGCGGTGGGCGCCGGTTTACGACTTGGTCTTCGGCGCGGTGTTCGAACGCGGTCGCCACGCCGCGATCGCCGCCGCGGAGCGCATCGGCGGACGGATTCTCGAAGTCGGAGTCGGCACCGGAATTTCGTTGCCGCATTATTCGAAGGAATGCCGGCTCTCTGGCGTCGATATTTCCGCGCCGATGCTGCGCAAGGCGCAGGAACGCGTCACCGAGCTCGGCTTGAGCAATGTCGAAGGCCTGTGGGTAATGGATGCCGAGCATCTGTCCTTCCCCGACAATTCGTTCGACGTTGTGGTGGCCCAATACGTCATCACCACGGTGCCGAATCCGGAAGCCACGCTCGACGAATTTGCCCGCGTGCTCAAGCCGGGCGGCGAAATCGTCCTGGTCAGCCGCGTCGGCGCGGAGGCCGGGCTGCGGCGCTCGTTGGAACACTGGTTCCAACCTGCGGCGCGCAAGCTTGGCTGGCGCACCGAATTCTCGTTCGAACGTTACTCCCGCTGGGCCGGGCAGGCTTCCGGCATGACGCTGATCGAGCGCCGTCCCATGCCGCCGCTAGGACACTTCTGTCTCATCCGTTTCGGCAAGGACGGCGGCGCCGAGCGCGCCTACGACTCCGGATCGATCCGTGCGGCGGGCTAATCAACTTCATTAGAACTCGTTGTCGGCAGTCACGCCACTGTCACAGGCCGCTCGACGCGACGGCATGCGTGGCTCGCTGTCACAAGGGATTCATCGAATCGCCATACCCAGATCGGACGGCTGCAGGACGGGGAACACAGCAAATGGAAAACTTTCTGGAAGCACTGCGGACCCAGCGCTGGGACGATCACCGCTACTATCACCACAGCCGGATCAACCAGTCGCTCCACTTCGTCAGCGCGATGAGCTTCCTGTTTTCCTATGTGATGATATTCAAGGATCCGGCGATTTCGGCACTGGCCGGCTGGCTGGTCGCCATGACGACGCGGCAAACGGGACATTTTTTCTTCGAGCCGAAGGATTACGACACCGTCAATAAAGCGAGTCACGAATACAAAGAAGAGATCAAGGTCGGCTATAATCTGCGCCGCAAGGTCGTGCTGTTGACGATTTGGGCGCTATCGCCGCTGGTGCTGTTTTACAGCCCGCGCTTTTTCGGCCTGTTCACGCCGGCCGCCAATAAGACCGAATTCGTCCGTCATGTTGCGATCATCTGGCTCGGGCTTGGCATCGGCGGCGTGCTGTTCCGCACCGTCCATTTGTTCATCATCAAGGACGTGCAGACTGGGCTCGTTTGGGCCACCAAAATACTGACCGACCCTTTCCATGACATCAAAATCTATCACAAGGCGCCGCTCGCTTTGCTGCGCGGCGAATTGATAGATCCGGAGATCGGCCTGCATCATTGGGATGAGGACGAAGCCGAAGAGCTGCCGCGCGCCAGCTGATTCGTAGTCCCGCCGGTTCGGATAATGCGTGCGACGTCAGCGCGGAGGAAACAGCCGGTGCATGATTATCTCCTTCAAGACGGTCCGCTTGATCGTCTTGTTGGTGAGCGCGGGATTGCTCCACCACCAGCCGTCATCGCGCATAGCCCTCGCCGCGGCGAGGAAACGCTCCATCACCGCCGCGAAATCGGCCTCGGTGTAATTGAGACTGAAGGCCAGGCGTCCGGTGCCGGTCCAGGTCAGCGCCAGCCCCTCGGCGCGCAGGTAATATTGGAACATCCAATTATAGCGCGACGCTTGCGTGTAGCAGACCGTCCAGATCGACGACATGTTCGCGACCTCGACCGGCAAGGCTTCCGCCGCCAAGCGAGCATTGAGCCGCTGCGCCCGCTCGTTCCATATTTTATCGAGGCCGCTGTAAATCGCGTCAGCCTGTGCCGTCTGCAAAAAACGCAGGAATTCGTTCATCGCCGCCATGACGTAAGGATGCGAGTTAAACGTGCCGCGGGCAAAGCAGATATCGCCCGGGCGATCATCGCGGAAACGCTTCATCAGCTCGCTTTTGCCGCAGACGACGCCGATCGGCAGTCCGCCGCCCAGCGTCTTGCCGTAGGTCACCATATCGGCACGAACCCCGAAATAATCCTGTGCGCCGCCCTTGGCGAGACGGAAGCCGACGAAGACTTCGTCGAAGATCAGAACAATGCCGCGTTCGGTGCACGCCGCGCGGAGCCTCTTGAGCCACTCGGCATAGGCATCACGGTCGAAATGCGCACTGCGGCCGCTATCGACAAGTTGGGAATCGGTCGCATCGGAGGCGTTGACGTGGAACGCCTGCAGCGGATTGACCACGACGCAGGCAATATTGCGGCGTCTACGCAGGACGCGCAGCGTGTCCTCGGACATGTCGGTGAGCGTATAGGTCTCGTGCGCCGGCACCGGATTACCGATGCCGGGTTGCACGTCGCCCCACCAGCCGTGATAGGCGCCGCAGAAGCGTACCAGATGCGAACGCTTGGTGTAGTAGCGGGCGAGCCGCACCGCCTGCATGACGGCTTCGGTGCCGGACATGTGGAACGACACCTCGTCCAGTCCGGAAATCTGCCGGAGCATCGTCGTGTTCTCGATGATCACCGGGTGATAGGGGCCGAGCACCGGACCAAGCCCGTGCACGCGCGCAATGCCGCGGTCGATCGCATCTTTATAAAAGTCGTAGCCCAGGACATTGATGCCGTAGGACCCGCTCAGATCGTAGAACCGGTTGGCGTCGAGATCGGTGATGGTGACGCCGTCGGTCGATTGGGCGAAGGCGGTCGAAGGCAGGTCCGCGCTGACCTTGCGGCTAAACTGGAACGGTACCCGATAGGCATCGGTGAATTTCAGATCGGAAATGGCCTCGCTGGCCTCGGCGGTGCGCCGGATCGTTTCGGCAAAGCGGGTTTTATAGAGTGCGGAAAGCCGGGCGAAGCCGTCCCGCCGGCGCGCGGCGATGTCGGCCGGCGCGCCATCGGCGCAGAAAAAACGGTCCTCGCCGTAGTCGTAAAATGGCACGAGAGCCGCGAGCCGGCGCGCGATTCGGGAATGGCCGGCAAGCGATTTATGCTTGGCCTGCGACAGCTCAAGCCGCTTCTTCAAGGTCGCGACCGACGTCGCTACCGCCGCGGCGCCCAGCCCATAAAAGGCGAGACTCGTCGAGCCCCAGGTCATTGAGCCCCATGTCATCGAATCGCGGTGTAATGCAGAGATTTAACAATCCCATGACGGTGCGGACGCAAATCCTCCGGGTCTTCGAGCAGGAAGACATTAATTTCCTGCTGACCAATCGCATTCCGCGGCGGCTGGCGACGCAGTTCATCGGCTGGTTCAGCAAGATCGAGCAGCCGACCATCCGCGATCTTTCGATCGCAACTTGGCGGTTGTTCTCCGACCTCGATCTCAGCGAGGCCAAGAAACGCGAATTTCGCAGTCTCCATGACTGCTTCATCCGCGAGCTCAAGGACGGCGCGCGCCCCATCGACGCGACGGCCGGTGTTCTGGTCAGCCCGTGCGACGCCACCATCGGCGCCTGTGGGGAGATCGAAGGGACGCAACTCTACCAGGCCAAGGGCTTTCCCTATACGTTGCAGGACCTGTTATGCGATCCCAATCTCGTCGCAGCGCACCGCAACGGCCGCTACGTGACGCTGCGCCTGACGTCGAGCATGTACCATCGCTTCCACGCGCCGCACGATATTCGCATCCAGCGGGTGACCTATATCTCGGGCGACACCTGGAACGTCAATCCGATCGCGCTCAAGAGAATTGAGCGGCTGTTCTGCAAGAACGAGCGCGCCGTGCTGCCAATGACGCTCAAAGCGGGCGGCCAGACTGTGACACTGGTCGCGGTCGCGGCGATTCTGGTCGCCAGCATTCGCCTGCACTGCATCGAAGATTTATTGGACAGTGGCTATCGCGGCCGCAACGTCATCGCCTGCGACAGCGACGTTCGCAAAGGCGACGAGCTTGGCTGGTTCCAGCACGGTTCGACCATTATCGTATTCGCGCCGGAAGGTTTTGCGCTGTGCGAAAACGTGCGCGAGGGCGCCGCCATCCGCATGGGACAGCCGCTCATGCGGCTGCCGTGAGAGGCCGCGCGCCCCGCTAGCCGGCCTTCTTCAGTTCCGCTGCCTGGGCGTCATCGAGTTCCTTCGCCCGCACGCAGGCGGGCCGGCTGCTGACGCGCTGCCAATAGGTCTCGAACGCCGGACGTTTTTCCAAGGTGCCGAACATCAGGCCAAAGCCGATATGCGAGCCGACGTATAGATCGGCGGCCGTAAAGCTGTCGCCGACGAGATAATCGCCGCGCGACACCGCTGCTTCCAGTGTGGCGAGAGCTTGAGCGATATTGCCATAGCCCATCATCCGTTCGCGATCCGGCGGCACGGCAAAGCCTAAAGCCTTATTGGTCAACGCCGCTTCGAGCGGACCCGCCGTGAAAAACAGCCAACGATAATAGGGCGCCCGCAATTTGCTCCCGGGCGGCGGAGCAAGGCCGGCTTGCGGAAAAGCGTCGGCCAGATAGGCGCAAATCGCCGCCGTCTCGGTCACCACCGCATCGCCGTGGCGCAATGCCGGCACCTTGCCCATCGGATTGATGGCGAGATAGGCCGGCGCCTTCATCGTCGAGGCGTAATCGAGCACTTCCGTCTTATAGGGCCGGCCGACTTCCTCAAGCATCCAGCGCGCAATGCGGCCCCGTGACATCGGGTTGGTATAGAGAACGAGCTCGTCGGCCATTGTCTGTTTTCCCTGTTGACGGAGTACCCGACTGCGACATGCGAATATGCGGCGTCAATATGCTGTCGGCAATTGCACGGCCGATCAATCGGCCGTGAGCACCCGATATGCTTCGGTGCCATCGCGTGCCTGCCGCAGCGTTGCCACGATCTTCGGGTTACGCAATTTGCGGGCGATCAAAGCCAGCGCACCCAGTTGGTCGCCGGCGGCGGCCGCCTCCGGCAGCAGCAGCAGAAAAACCAAGTCGACCGGCTCGCCGTCGACGGCGTCGAAATCGAGCGGTTTGCGCAGGCGGATCAGCATTCCGAACGGTTTTGTGACCTGATGGAACCGTGCATGAGGGATCGCCACGCCGCCGCCCATTCCAGTCGAGCCGAGTTCCTCGCGCTTGACCAGTTCGGCGAGAAGCCGCTCGGGCAGCACGTCGACAATCGCTCCCGCCTTACGCGCGAGCTCCGCCAGCAGCTTTTTTTTGTCGGCGGCGGTCGCGTCGATGACGACGTTGTCCGCCGAAAGAAACTCCGGGATTTTCATGGGATTGCCGGCGGCCTCGATGCAGGAGGAGCAATAAGTGGAGAGACAGTCGGAAGGGATCAATCGGGAGCGCGCAGCCGATAGCCTATACCGGTTTCGGTGAGAACATACTGCGGCCGTTCCGGATCGGCTTCGATTTTTTGCCGCAGCTGGCGCACATAGACCCGCAGATATTGGGCATCCGTCAAGTCATCCCACAGCTCGCCAAGCAGGAATTTATGCGTCAAAACCTTACCGGCGTGCTGCACCAGCACGCGCAAGAGCTCGTATTCCTTGGGCGAAAGCTTGACCTCCTTGTCGCCGACCTTGACGATGCGCCGTACCAAGTCGACCGAGAGGTTGCCGACCTTGAAAATCGGGCGTTCGCCCTGCGTCTGCAACTGGTGGCGCAACGCGGCGCGCATCCGCGCCAAAAGCTCGTCCATGCCGAACGGCTTGGTTACATAATCGTCGGCGCCGAAATCGAGCGCTTGGACTTTGCCGGCCTCGTCGCCGCGGCTGGAGAGAACGACGATGGGGACGCTTTCGTTGCGGGCGCGAATGGTGCGCAATAATTCGAGACCTTGCATGTCCGGCAGGCCGAGATCGAGAACGATCAAATCCGGCGATTGGCTCAGGAGCTCAAGCGCAGTCCTGCCGTTGGGCGCTTCAAGCGTCTGATAGCCCTGGGCCGTGAGCCCCATGCGCAACAGCTTGCGGATCGGCGGCTCGTCATCGACCACCAACACGCGGAGCGGGGCGGCGGTCATGCGGCGGTGTCCAGCCGTTGTCCCTGACGCGGGACCGGCAGGTTGATCGTGAACATCGCGCCGCTGCGGTCGGAGCGATTGGCGGCGACAATCGTTCCGTGCATCGCTTCGACGAAGCCGCGCGAGATCGCGAGCCCAAGCCCGGTGCCGGCGCGTACTTGGTCGGTCTTCTGCGCACGGTAGAACTTGTCGAAGATATGCTCGAGGTCGGTCGGCGGAATGCCGCTGCCTTCATCGAGCACCCGCAGGAACACCGTGTCACCGCCGCGCCACGCCTGGATGCGGATGGTCGTCTCCGACGGCGCGTATTTTGCGGCATTGTCGAGAATATTGAACAGCACCTGCTCGAACAGCACGGCATCGAGCTCGAGCATCGGCAAATCCGGCGCCAAATCCAGCTCGATTTCATGCCGGGATAGGATGCGGCTGGCGCGGCGTAGCGCGCTGCCGACGATTTCGCCAAGATCGTGCAGCGCGACGTTGGGTGTAATCGCGCCGGATTCGAGCTTGGTCATGTCCAACAGATTGGCGATGAAGCGGTTGAGCCGCTCCGATTCGTCGATGATCGTGCTGAGCAACTCGGCTTTCTCGCCGGCCGAAAGCTTTTCTGCGAGATCGCGCAGCGTGCCGGCCGATCCGAGCACTGCCGCGAGCGGCGTCTTGAGGTCATGGGAAATCGACGTGAGAAGCGCCGAGCGCAGGCGTTCGGTTTCAGCGTTCCGCTCGACGCGGTCCATTTCTTCAACCAGCCGGACGCGCTCGATGGCGAGCGCGCCTTGATCGGCAAGCGCGTCGAGCAGGCGGCGCTGATCGGGCGAGAACAACGGGCCGGGCTTGTCGCTGTCGATGCCCATCACGCCGATGGCGCCGCGACCGGTATGCATCGGCAGAAACAGGCGTTTGGCGCCGGGTAACGTGTCCGAGCCGCGGCCGGCGACGCGATTGTTCTCCCAGGCCCATTTCGCCGCGGCGATGTCGGCATCGTCGAGAATGTCTTCGGGTGGATAGCCGGCCCTCACGGCGATCGTGCCGTGCTCGGGCAGCAGCAGAACGACGCGCACCTTCAACATCAGCGCGGTCTGGTATGCGGTCGCCCACAGCACGTCGTCGAGCGTGCCGGCGCCGGCAAGCTTGCGACTGAAAGCATAAAGCGACTCTGTCGTGCGCGCCCGCTCCATGGTCGCGACGGACTGGGTGCGCACGCGCGCGGCGACGCTGGAGACGATGACCGCGACCAGTGTGAAAAAGCCGAATGCGGTCACGTTGTGCGGATCTGCAATGGTGAAAGTGTAAATCGGCGGCAGGAAAAAGAAATTATAGGCCAGCGCCGAAACGACGCTGGCGAACAGCGACGGCCACAGACCGAAACGAACGGCCACCGCCACGACGGCCGTGAGAAAGACGAGATCGCTGTTGGTCGGACCGATCGCCGCGCCGATCAGTTCGGCGAGCGCAAGCGCCACGGCGACCGCCACCAGTGCGGCGCCGTAAGGACGCGGGTCGAAGCCGTGGTCACGCTCGGCCGGCCGCGTCGACTTTTTCGGGATAGGCTGGCCGGCAACGGTATCGCCGGCAATGACGTGCACGCTGATATTGCCCGAACGGCGCACAAGATCGTGCACCACCGATCCGTGCAGGATTTCGAACCAGCGGGTGCGCGCCGATTTACCGATGATGATTTGGGTGACATTGTTTGCCAGTGAATAGCCGATCACAGCGTCGGCGATACGGTAGTCACTGCCTGGCAGGGTGATTGCCTCGCCGCCGAGCGCCTCGGCGAGCCGCAAAGTATCGGCGATGCGGTCGCGTTCTTCCTCGTTAAGCTGCAAGGCGCGCCGGCCCTCGACATAGAGCGCGATCCACGGCCCGTGCAAGCGGTCGGCAAGTCGCTTGGCGTAGCGTACGAGTCCCGCGGATCGCGGATCCTCGCTGATGCAGACCAGAATACGCTCGCCTGCCGCCCACGGCCCTTGGATGGCATGGGCCTGCATCTCTGATAGCAGTTGCTCGTCTACCCGCTCGGCGGTGCGGCGTAAGGCGAGTTCGCGCAGCGCGGTGAGATTGGCGGGCGAGAAAAAGTGTTCGAGCGCGCGCTCGGCTTGCTTTGGAACGTAGACCTTGCCTTCCTTCAGCCGCTGGATCAGGTCGTCGGGCGTCAAATCGACCAGTTCGACGGCATCGGCGCGGTCGAACACGGCATCCGGCACGGTTTCGCGCACGCGCACATGGGTGATCTGCGCGACCACGTCATTGAGGCTCTCGATGTGCTGGATATTGACCGTGGTGTAGACGTCGATGCCGCGGCTCATCAGTTCTTCGACATCGAGATAGCGCTTAGGATGGCGGCTGCCCTCGACGTTGGTATGCGCGAGTTCGTCGACCAGCACGATCTGCGGCCGCCGCGCCTCGATAGCATCGAGGTCCATCTCGTTCAGCGACTGACCCTTATATTCGACGTGCCGGCGCGGAACGACCTCGAGCCCTTCCAGCAGCGCTTCGGTTTCGCGGCGGCCATGGGTCTCGACGATGCCGACGACCACGTCATAGCCGTCTTTTCTGCGGGCATGCGCCTGCTGCAGCATTTCGTAGGTTTTGCCGACGCCCGGCGCGGCGCCGACAAAGATTCGAAGCTTGCCGACGCGCCCCTCTTCGCGGCGCGCCGCCTCAAGCAGCGCTTCCGGGGAAGGCCGATGTTCGGATTCGCGCCTTTGCTCCGCCATCGCCGCTGGATCTCAAGCTATGGGCGCTCGTCGCATTATCCGGCAATCAATCGATCGAGCGCAAGATTGAGCTGCAGAACATTGACGCGCGGCTCGCCCAAAAGGCCGAGCCATCGGCCCTCGGTGTTGTCGTCGACGAGCTTGCGGATGCGATCTTCCGGCAGATCGCGGGCCTTGGCAATACGGGACACTTGGAAAAGGGCGCCCGCCGGCGAGATGTCGGGATCGAGACCGCTGGCCGACGTCGTCACCAGGTCGGCCGGCACCGGCATCGACGGGTTCTCCTTTTTCAGCTTATCCATGTCGCCCTTGACGCGGTCGATCAGCGCCTTGTTGGACGGTCCGAGATTGGAGCCGCCGGAACTGTCGGCATTGTATGGCGCAGCAATCGTCTTAGTCGGATCTTTGGGATCGGGCGCAGTGGTTGCCGACGGCCGGCCATGGAAATACTTGTCGCTGTCGAATTCCTGTCCGATCAGCTCGGAGCCCACGACCTTGCCGTCGCGCTCGATCATGCTGCCGTTTGCCTGGTACGGGAAAAGAACTTGGGCGATCCCGGTCATCGCCAGCGGATAGGCCAAACCGGTGATGAGCGTAAGAGCGACCAGGACGACGATCGCCGGACGGATTTCGCGCAACATGACAGTTCTCCTTAAACCAGGTGCAAGGCGGTGACGATGACGTCGATCGCCTTGATGCCGACGAACGGAATGATCACGCCACCGGCGCCGTAGATCCACAAATTGCGGCGCAGCAGCGCCGCGGCGCCGATTGGGCGATAACGCACGCCTTTGAGCGACAGCGGAATGAGCGCAATGATGATCAGCGCATTGAAAATGATTGCGGACAGGATGGCGCTCTCCGGCGTTTGCAGCTTCATGATGTTCAGCGCCTGCAATTGCGGATAGAAGGCGACGAACATCGCCGGGATGATGGCGAAGTACTTTGCCACGTCGTTGGCGATCGAGAAGGTCGTGAGCGCGCCGCGGGTCATGAGCAATTGCTTGCCGATCTCCACGATCTCGATGAGCTTGGTCGGATTGGAATCGAGATCGACCATGTTGCCGGCTTCGCGTGCGGCCTGCGTGCCGGTGTTCATCGCCACGCCGACGTCCGCTTGGGCAAGCGCCGGCGCGTCGTTGGTGCCGTCGCCGCACATGGCGACGAGCTTGCCCTTGGCTTGTTCGTCGCGAATGAGCCGCAGCTTCTCCTCCGGCGTCGCTTGAGCGAGGAAATCGTCGACGCCGGCTTCTGCCGCGATCGCGGCGGCCGTCATCGGGTTATCGCCGGTGATCATGACGGTGCGAATGCCCATGCGGCGCAATTCGGCAAAGCGTTCGCGGATGCCGCCTTTGACGATATCCTTGAGCTGAACGACGCCGAGCACGCGACCGTCCTTGGCGACCGCCAGCGGCGTACCACCCGACTTGGCGATGGCATCAGAAATCGCAGTGAGTTCGCGCACGGTCTCAGGATTCACGCTGGGGCGCTGCGCCTGCGCGGCGCCGCCGGCGCTGACTGCGGCCGGCGCGCCGCTGAGATAATTCAGGATCGCGTCCACGGCGCCCTTGCGGACCCACGAATCGCCGATCTCGACTCCGCTCATGCGGGTCTGTGCCGAGAACGGAATGAAGTTAGCCTTCAGTTCAGCAAGCTCGCGGCCGCGGATGCCGTATTTTTCCTTGGCCAGCACCACGATGGACCGGCCTTCGGGTGTCTCGTCGGCGAGCGAAGCAAGCTGCGCGGCATCGGCCAATTCCTGCTCGGTCACGCCGCGCACCGGCTTGAACTCGGTAGCTTGGCGATTGCCGAGCGTAATGGTGCCGGTCTTGTCGAGGAGCAATGTGTCGACGTCGCCTGCCGCTTCGACCGCACGACCTGACATCGCCAGCACGTTAAAGCGCACCAGCCGGTCCATGCCGGCAATGCCGATGGCCGAGAGCAGCGCGCCGATTGTGGTCGGGATCAGCGTTACGAACAGCGCGACCAGGATCACGACCGAAATGACGCTGCCGGCATAATAGACGTAGCTCGGGATCGTCGCGGTCGCGAACACGAAGATGATGGTCAGGCCGATCAGAAGGATGTTCAGCGCGATCTCGTTAGGCGTTTTCTGCCGTTCGGCGCCTTCGACCAGGCGGATCATGCGATCGAGGAATGTCGAGCCGGGCGCCGCGGTGATGCGCACGCGGATCCAGTCGGAAAGGACCTGCGTGCCGCCGGTGACCGCCGAGCGGTCGCCGCCCGACTCACGGATGACCGGCGCGGATTCGCCGGTGATCGCCGCCTCGTTGACCGAGGCCATGCCGACGATCACTTCGCCATCCGACGGAATCATGTCGCCGGCCTCGACGAGAACAATATCGCCGACCTTGAGACCGGTGCTCGGCACCAGCCGGTAATTCTGCGAATCGCCCGCACTGGTGAGAAGCTTGGCTTGAGTCTCTGTGCGCTGACGGCGCAGCGTGTCGGCCTGCGCCTTGCCGCGGCCCTCGGCGACGGCTTCGGCGAAGTTGGCGAACAGCACCGTAAACCACAGCCACACGATGATCTGGAATTCAAACAGGATGTGGCCGCCGCCGGTGGCGAGATCGCGGATCAGGATGACGGTCGTCAGCGCCGTCACCACCTCGAGCACGAACATGACGGGATTCTTCATGAGCGTACGCGGATTGAGCTTGACGAAGGCGGAGCCGATGGCCGGCACGACGATCTTCGGATCGAACAGCGCCGATACCGGCATGCTCTTGCGCATGGTTGAGGTTTCCATCGAGATCGCTCCAAGCCTTAATTGGATGAGAAAAGCGTGCCGGCGTTGATGGCGAGTTGCTCGGCGATCGGGCCGAGCGCCAGCGCCGGGAAGAAGGTGAGACCGCCGACAATCACGATCACGCCAACGACGAGGCCGACGAACAGGCTGCCGTCGGTTGGGAAAGTGCCTGCTGAGGCCGGCACCAGTTTCTTGGCGGCGAGCGAGCCGGCAATCGCCATGGTCGGGATGATCATCCAGAACCGGCCGGCCCCCATCGCGACAACGCCGCTGAGGTTGTAGAACATCGTGTTGCCGTTAAGTCCTGCAAAAGCCGACCCGTTGTTGCCGGTTTGTGACGTGTACGAATAAAGCACCTCGGTGAAGCCGTGCGGTCCGGGATTGTTCATCGAAGCCACCGCCGACGGCACCAGCATGGCGATGGCGGTCCAGCCGAGATACATCAGCGGCAGGACCAGGATGGCGAGCATCGCCATCTTGACTTCCTTGGCCTCGATTTTCTTGCCGACATATTCCGGCGTACGCCCGACCATCAGGCCGGCGACGAAAACAGAAATGATGACGAACAGCAGCATGCCGTACATGCCGGAACCGACGCCGCCGACGATGATCTCGCCGAGTTCGATATTGATAAGCGGGATCATGCCACCGAGCGCGGTGAAGCTGTCGTGCATGGCGTTGACCGCGCCGCATGATGCCGCGGTGGTGATGACTGCGAACAGGGCAGACGCAACGATACCGAACCGGACTTCCTTGCCCTCCATATTGCCGCCGGTGAGGCCGAGCGCATTGAGCGCGTCGTTGCCATGGGCTTCGGCCCAGTAGCAGAAGGTGACTCCGGCGATGAACAGCACGCCCATGACAGCAAGGATGGCCCAGCCTTGACGCTGGCTGCCGACCATGCGGCCGAACACGTTGGTCAGTGCCGCCCCGAGTGCGAAGATCGAGAGCATCTGCACGAAGTTCGACAGCGCCGTCGAATTCTCGAACGGATGCGAAGCGTTGGCGTTGAAGAAACCGCCGCCGTTGGTGCCCAGCATCTTGATGGCGACTTGCGAGGCGACGGGACCGATCGCAATGTGCTGCTTCACACCTTCCAGCGTCGTCGCGTCAACGTATGCGCCCAGCGTTTGCGGGATGCCTTGCCAGACTAGGAACAATGCGTAGGGCACGCAGATCGGGAGCAGGATGTAGAGCGTGCAGCGGGTGATATCGACCCAGAAATTGCCGACCGTGCGTACCGTGTGCCGTGCAAAGCCGCGGATCAGCGCCACGGCCAGCACGATGCCCGTCGCCGCCGAGAGATAGTTCTGGTGCGTCAGGCCGAGCATCTGCACGAGATAAGACATCGTGTTTTCGCCGGCGTAGTTCTGCCAATTGGTATTGGTGATGAAGCTCATCGCCGTATTGAGCGACAAGCCTTCTTCGACGGCGCTTTGCCCTTCCGGATTGAACGGCAAAAACGCCTGTGTGCGCATCAACACGTAAAGAATGAGCAGGCCGCCGACGTGAAACAGCAGCATGCCGACCGTGTAGGTCAATGCATGCTGCTCATGGTGTTCGTCGACGCCGGCGATCTTGTAGATTGCAATCTCGACCGGACGCAGGATCGGCGTCAGCCACGTGCGCTCGCCGTTGAACACGCGCGTCATATAGGCGCCGAGAACCGGCGTGATCGCGATGATGATCGCGCAATAAAGCAGAATCTGGACCCAGCCGATGACGGTCATGGTCATTGTCCCTTCAGAACAATTCGGGCTTGAGCAGCGCGTAGATCAGATAGACGAGCAGCCCCGCGGTCACGAGACCGGCAAGCGAATAGTCGAAGATCATGGCGCTCCCCCTTAGAGCCGGTCGCAGGCGTAGCAATAGGCGATCGACAGTGCGAAAAAGACGAAAACGATCGCCATCATGACGGCGTCCATCATCGGAGTTCTCCGGATCGAAATTCCGCGGGCAGCATCACGTACCCCTTGGCGGCGCGCTGACTTGATTTGGATCAAGTCCCCGCGAATAAACCCCGCCGTTCACGCGCGATTAGGTGTCATCAATGCCATATGAATTCGAGAGGTGAGCTGGAAGAGAGTTATAGGAATTTCATAAAGGGGCGGCGACGGGACGAGTTTCCGGAACTCGCAGGTGGCTGAAAGATATCGCCATATGCCGGGGTCGGTTGGATCTCTACGGGCGGCAAATTCCGAGCTTGGAGTGGGGGATATGAGCAGGCGCGATGTGCTTGCGGGGGGAGTCGACCTAGGATATCGCCCCGGATTGGCCCGGGATATGGTGTCGGCTTGAGGCTCAAAGGGATCGCTGGAGTGGGTCGGGCGGAGGGGGAATGAATAGCAACGACCAAAATCTGACGACGATGCTGGATCACGCGCTCGACCGCGCGACGCAAAATCTCACCTTTGCCAAACTCCTCATTCAAATCGGGCTCGATCCGACCAACGTCACTTGGCACGCGATAGTCGCGCGGCTGATCGACGTCGGGGTGGCTCACCTCAATTTCGCGAATGCCTGCGCGCTGATCGGCGCCGGCTTTTATGCGGCAACGCTGCTGATGCGGACCATGGTGCCGCTGCGCGTTTTTGGCATCATCAGCGCCTTGTTCTTCGTGGCCTACGGCGCGCTGGCCGGAGCGATGTCGACTTTTTTCATGTATTTGCTCCTGCTGCCGCTCAACAGTTGGCGATTGTTTCAGATGCGCGGCCTGGTCAAGAAGGCGCGCGTCGCCGCGCAGGGCGATTTGTCCATGGACTGGCTCAAGCCGTTCATGAATCGCCGCATCTATCGCCGCGGCGATGTGCTGTTTCGCAAGGGGCAAACGGCCAACGAGATGTTTCTGACGGTGACGGGAAAATTTCTGGTGCGCGAAATCGGCGTCGAACTGCCGCCCGGCCGTTTGGTGGGCGAACTTGGTTTCGTCACCCCCAACAACCGAAGGACACAGACGGTCGAATGTATCGAGAGCGGCGAGGTGCTTACTATCACCTATGACCGGCTGCTCGAAATCTATTTCGACAATCCGGAATTCGGCTATTTCTTCCTTCGTCTCGCCAGCGATCGGTTGCTGCAGAATATCTCGCGGCTTGAGGGAATCATCGCAGCGGGAGCGGCCACGGCGGACGCTGCTGCCGTCGCCAGTGCGGTGCAGTCCGAGGTAGGCGCCGAGCCCGAATTGACGCCGGCGATGGCGGAGATTGACGCCGTCGAGTCCACCAGGGACGCGTCCCCAGCAGCCATGAAAGTGGCTTTACCCGACGTGATCGCACCTCCGGCGGATGGCCGACGTGCCATCGCGACAAAAGTGGTCGAACGCTTTGCGTTATGGTCGGGGGTTGCCGGAATTATTCCATTGCCGTTCGTCGATCTGGCGGCAGTGGGCAGCGTGCAGGTGCTCATGCTGCGGCGCATTTCACAGATTTTTGGTGTTCCATTTTCCGCAAATCGCGGTAAGGCGCTCATCGCCAGCCTGGCAGGCTCGATGATCCCGGCGAGCAGCGGGATGGGAGCCGCCAGCATGACCAAGAGCGTGCCGGTCGTCGGGACGGCGGTGAGTGCGGTGGTGATGCCGGCCTTGTCCGCCGGCGCGACTTACGCGATCGGGATGGCGTTCATCCAGCACTTTGCATCGGGCGGAACACTGCTTGATTTTAATCCGCAGAAATATCGCGAGTTCTTCAAAGCCCAGAGGGAGTATTGGAGCACGCGATCGGGAGCCGGCCGCGCTCGCGCTAACCGCGCATGTACCGCAAAGCCGAAGCGATCGGCGCGATCCGATTCGAGACGCTTCAGATCGTTCGTCAATTGGCGCAGCTATTTTCGCCTTCCGAAATAATCGAATACCCAGTGCCGGCCGGTCCTATGAAGGCGCTGGCGGTCCTTATACCGGCTTTATATCGTTCTGACCCCGCTCCATCTGGCTCTTTTACACCCTCCGATTCCATCTTACGCGGCAGCGCCCGAAAGGCGGGTTCGCTATCGCGAGGTCGCAGTGTCATTTGGATCGGACCAAGCGGTTTTGCTTGATCGACTGGACGAGGCGGTTCGCTTCGCACCGCAGCCCACGCATGGGCTTGTTTCAAAGATCATCGCCGGCGCGTGCACCCGCATTCCTGTTCTGAGCAAGGCAGGAAAGACCGCCGGAATAGATCGCCTGGTGGAATCGGGCGCCTGGGCCGACGCCGCCCTGGCGTTGATCGCGCTCGAACTGCCGGGCTGGACGCTGCGGCGGCTGATCCGCGAAGACGGCCAGTGGCATTGCGCGCTGTCCCAGCAGCCCAATTTGCCCATCGCGCTCGACGATACCGCGGATGCCGACCACGAGGTCATGCCGCTTGCGATTTTGCTGGCATTTCTTGCGGCGCGTCGCCGGACCGTGCTTGCGGTGCGATCCGTTCCGACGGTTCCGTTTGCCGAACCGGTCTCGGCCGGACTGAATCTGTTGCGAAAATTTTGCATGAAGCCTGCGGGTTACGTTCCGTTTACGCTCCTATGCCGCCTTTATGAGAAAGGCCTCCGCTCGATCTCGAATTCATATGGCCGTAAGCGCAGATTCGGCGCAGCGAAAACAACAAGAAGGAGAGGGCCCAATGAGCGTCCTTTCTGATGATTTGCGAAGAAAGCCAGCAGATAGCGCGGCCAAACAACGGGGCTTCTGGCACGGACTTGCCGAGCGGCTCGACGCGCTTACTGCCTATCCCACCAAGCACGCAATTTCCGAGCAGGAATTGCGCAAGGTCGACGACGATATCAAGCGCTGCCGGCAACTGATGTTCAAGAACCCGCAGCGTCGACGGCTTGGGCGCCTCTCAGTCACGGACCCGAGTGGGGCCCTGAAAGCCAGATAGCAGGGCACGACAATGAGCGGACTTTTTAAAAATTCCGGCTTCGCCAGTTCGACCGCCCCGGAAAGCATCAGGCTCGCCGTTGCGCATTCAGCGCCGAATTCGCTGTCGCGTAGCTTGGCGTCTGGCGGGCCGAGCACAGTGATCAATTTCCCCAAGCGGCCCGATCTCAGCGTCCTCAGCGAGACGATTCCGCTGTTCTACATCGCTCAAACCAAACATGGGTTCTGGGCTGCGCGCGAGGCGGAGGGCCGGTGCGGCGGCGAATTTCTGCTCCGGCGTTCCGCTGTGCACTTTGCCCGGCAGCAGAGCGCGCCGGCCGGCTGCGCGATGATGTTTCTTAACGAGGAACTCGAGCTCGACATCGAGAACGAGGGTAGCCGCCTGGTCGAGCCAATTGCTGCACTCATCGACGTAGCAACGCGGCGGGCGCCAAAATTCGCAACCTTCGTCGCGCTGGCAATTGCCGAATGGCGCAAGCTCGTCTCTCAAATCGCCCGGGCCTTCGCCGGCGAGCGGCGAAATCGCAGGGCAATCGAGCGCGAACTGTTCCGCGGCGAGTATACGCTGGCGTCGAAAAACGACGACGATCTGCCGATTCCATAAATCACGCTCGGCAGACGGGAGCTATACGCGGCAAATCGCCATTGCGAGTTAACCGCGACATAATTCCCGTCATTTTCCAGCCCGGGAACTTCCGTCCAGGCCGGCCGTTCAGAAAACAGCACGCAACACATTACTGGTGGGAACTCCGTGCCCCGGCGTTCCGCCGAGGTTCTGGCTATGTCTCAGACGGTTGGCGACTTTCTGGTCGAGCGACTCCATGCGTGGGGCGTGAGGAGAATCTTCGGCTATCCCGGCGACGGCATCAACGGCGTGTTCGGCGCGCTGCAGCGCGCCGACGGCAAGATCGAGTTCATCCAGGCGCGGCACGAGGAAATGGCCGCGTTCATGGCTTCGGCCTACGCCAAATTCACCGGCGAGCTTGGCGTCTGTATTGCGACGTCGGGACCCGGCGCCTCGCACCTGATCACCGGACTCTATGACGCGCGGCTCGATCACATGCCGGTGCTCGCCATTGCCGGCCAGCAGGCGCGCACCGCGCTTGGCGGCCACTATCAGCAGGAAGTCGATTTGCCGAGCCTGTACAAGGATGTGGCCGGAGCATTTGTCGAACAAGCTTCCGCCCCGGCGCAGGTCCGCCATCTGGTCGATCGCGCCATCCGCATTGCACTCGGCGAACGCCGCGTGACGGCAATTATATTGCCCAACGATCTTCAGGACATGCCGTATGAAGACCCGCCGCGCAAGCACGGCACCATCCATTCCGGCATCGGCTTTTCCAAGCCGAAGACGGTGCCCTATGACGCCGATCTGCGCCGTGCGGCGGACGTGCTTAACGGCGGCAAGAAGGTCGCCATGCTGGTCGGGGCCGGCGCGCTCCGCGCCACCGACGAAGTCATCGCGGTGGCCGATCGGCTCGAAGCCGGCGCCGCCAAGGCGCTGCTCGGCAAAGCCGCGCTGGCTGACGATCTACCATGGGTGACAGGCTCAATCGGTATGCTCGGCACCAAGCCCAGCTACGAGCTGATGATGGAATGCGACACGCTGTTGATGATCGGCTCGGGATTTCCCTATTCCGAATTTTTGCCGAAGGAAGGCCAGGCGCGCGGCGTGCAAATCGATCTGGCGCCCGACATGCTGTCGCTACGCTATCCGATGGAGGTCAATCTGGTCGGCGACGCGGCCGAGACGCTGCGCGCGCTGTTGCCGTTGCTCAAGCAGAAAGGCGATGGCAAGTGGCGTCAAAGCATCGCCAAAAACCTCAAAGAGTGGTGGAAGACGCTTGAAGAGCGGGCCAAGGCGTCCGCCAATCCGGTCAATCCGCAGCGCGTGACCTGGGAATTGTCACCGCGGCTGCCCGATCGCGTCATCGTCACCAGCGATTCCGGGTCCTGCGCCAACTGGTACGCGCGCGATTTGAAAATGCGCCGCGGCATGATGGCGTCTCTGTCCGGTGGCTTGGCCTCGATGGGCGCCGCGGTGCCCTATGCCATCGCGGCGAAATTCGCGCATCCCGACCGTCCGGTGATTGCGCTGGTCGGCGACGGCGCGATGCAGATGAACAATATGGCCGAACTGATTACGGTGTCCAAATACTGGCGACACTGGTCCGATCACCGCTGGATCGTCTGCGTTTTCAACAACGAGGATCTCAACCAGGTGACGTGGGAGCAACGCGTCATGGAGGGTAATCCGAAATTCGACGCCTCGCAGCAGATTCCGAACGTGCCGTACCACCGCTTTGCGGAGCTGATCGGGCTTAAGGGGATTTACGTGGATCGGCCCGACGCACTGGGCGCCGCATGGGACGAAGCGCTCGCGTCCGACCGCCCCGTTGTGCTCGAAGTGAAAACCGACCCTGAAGTGCCGCCACTGCCGCCGCACATCACGATCGAGGAAGCCAAGCACCTCACCGAGACGCTGATCAAAGGCGACCCGCGCGAGGGCAACATCATCAAGGAGACCGCGAAGCAGGTTTTAGCCTCGCTCGTTCCGGGGAAATAAAGTGACACGCACCAACAGCGGCGGGGCGCCGATCACAGGGGTGACAGCGGCCGCGTACCGGATTCCTACGGATCATCCAGAGGCCGACGGTACGTTTGCCTGGGACGCGACGACGCTGGTGGTGGTCCAGATCGAGGCGAATGGCCTGTCAGGGATCGGCTGCACTTACGCCGACAGGTCCGTCACCGCGCTCATTGGCGGAGTTCTGAAGAAGGCAATCGACGGTCGCGATAGCTTCGACATTTCGGGATGCTGGATGGCGATGCAGCGCAGCGTCCGCAATCTCGGCCGTTCCGGGCTCGCGGCTTGCGCGATTGCGGCGGTCGATAATGCACTATGGGACACCAAAGCGTGCGCGCTCGATTTGCCGCTGGCGAGCTTACTCGGCCGGTGTCGCGATAATGTTCGGATTTATGGCAGCGGTGGTTTCACCAGCTATTCGGACCAACAACTGCGCGAGCAGCTTGCCGGCTGGGTGGACCGCGACGGCTGTCGCTTCGTCAAGATGAAGATCGGGAGTGCGCCGGAGCGGGATCTGGATCGGGTGCGGCAAGCCAAGGCGGCGATCGGCGATCGCGAACTCTTCGTCGACGCCAACGGTGCGTTCTCGGTCAAGCAGGCGCTTGATTTCACGCAAGCCTGCGCCGAGGCCGACATCCGTTGGTTCGAGGAGCCGGTAACGTCCGACGATCTGCCGGGGTTGCGCCTGATGCGCGAACGCGCGCCCGATCAGATGGATATTGCCGCCGGCGAATACATCTATACGTCCGACGACGCGCGCCGGGTGCTGCAGGCTGACGCCGTCGACGTGCTGCAAGCCGACGCCACGCGATGCGGCGGCATCACTGGGTTTCTGCAGATCGGCGCGCTGTGCGAAGCGCATCATATCGACTTGTCGACTCATTGCGCGCCGGCGATGCACCGTCACGTCGCTTGCGCGATACCGCGGCTTCGCCACATCGAGTGGTTCCATGATCACGTTCGGATCGAACACATGCTGTTCGACGGCGCGCCGGTGGCACGCAACGGCGCGATCGAGCCGGATTTGGGCCGACCCGGTCACGGCCTCATCTTCAAGCGACAAGATGCCGAACGCTTCCGTGTCAACGGAGATGGATCATGAGCAGGGGCGATGCCGCGGTCGATCTGATCGCTAATCTCGCGCTGGCTGGCGCCGCAGCGGCAATCGTGGTGCGGCCGAATGTGGTCGCGCGGATCGTGTCATCGCCCCTTGTGCCGAAGGCCGCCGCGCTGACGCGTGTGGCGGCCAGCCGGCTCAAGCCGCGTCCACCGCCGCCGCGCCAGCTGACGACAGCGAAGGAAAAAGTCGACGAGTTGGCGCGGTTGATTTCGCGGTACGCCCCGCAAGCGCGCGGACGCCACCAGAACCTGACGCGCGACGCCGGCCGGCGTCTCAATGGCGGCGCGGCCATGCTCGCGCTCTCCGTTCTGGCTGATAGCGCGGTCGAGCATTACCGCGGCTCGTTCGAAAACCGCGCGATGTATACGCCGCTCGTCGCGGCGGCACTGACGCTCGGCGCCAGTCTGTTCGGTGTTGCCGACGCACGTGCCAACAAACATGTCGCGCGCGACGCGATCTATGCTACGGCCGCGGCCGCCGGCTTCGCCGGTCTCGGCTTTCATTCCTATAATATTCTCAAGCGGCCGGGTCGCTGGTCATGGCTCAATCTGTTTTATGCGGCTCCGATCGGTGCGCCGATGGCGCTAGCGCTGGCCGGTCTTCTCGGCCGTGGCGCCGAGCGGGTGCGCGATACGCGTCCGCATTGCAGCGCTACTGTACTCGGTCTGCCGGCGGGACGGATGCTGGCGGGCGTGGCCGCGGCGGGACTTGCGGGCACCGTCGGCGAAGCCGGGCTTCTTCACTTCCGCGGCGCCTATCACGATCCGTACATGCTGCTGCCGGTGACCGTGCCGCCGGTCGCTTCGGCGTTGCTTGGCGCATCGGCGCTGCGCCCGCACCGCACGACGCATCGCATTACCCGCTGGTGGCTGCGCCTGACGGCGCTACTCGGATTTGCCGGCGTCGGATTTCACGCCTATGGCGTGTCGCGCAACATGGGCGGCTGGCGCAATTGGAGCCAGAACGTACTCAACGGCCCACCGCTGCCGGCGCCGCCGAGTTTTACCGGCCTGGCGCTTGCCGGTCTTGCCGCACTCTCGCTTATCGAGGAGGCAGAGACCGATGGCTGAGCGTTATCCCGGCTACGACGTCCTTAACAAGCGCGACTCGCTATCCTGGAACGAGCAAACACGGCGGGTGATCGACAAGCGATTGGCCATAGATCCAAATCGGCATCGCTTCTTTACCGAGGAGGAATGGCCGACCATCCGCGCCGTATGCGATCGCATTGTGCCGCAGACCATGGCGCGCCCGCGGCCCGTGCCGCTCGCCGCCATGGTCGATGAAAAACTGCATAGCAATGGGGGGGACGGCTATCGTTATATCGATTTGCCGCCGATGCGTGAGGCTTGGCGGAGCGGACTGGCGGCGCTCGACGCCGAGGCCCAGGCGCGCCATCGCCGTCGTTTTCACGAGCTTGATCCGTTGCAGCAGGACGCGATCCTCACGGCCGTTCAGAACGGCGATGTGCGCGAACAAGCCTGGCGCGATCTGCCGCCCAAGAGCTTTTTCACCCGGCGCGTCCTGCACGACGTCGTCAGCTCCTACTACGCTCATCCGACGTCTTGGAATGAGATCGGCTTCGGCGGCCCGGCAAGCCCGCGCGGCTATGTGCGCATGTATTTTGACCGGCGCGATCCGTGGGAGGCCTCGGAGGCGCGGCCCGGTCGCGAGGCGCGCGCGCGGCGGGAGAACGCGCGTGTCGGATGATCCGCAACAATCCCCGCGCGCGACCGGCGGCCGCGCTCCCGATGTCTTCCATTCCGGCGGCTGGGTGCCGATGCGCCAGTATGCCGACGAGGAGACGGTGGATTTTGCCATTGTCGGAACCGGCGCCGGCGGCGGTACGCTGGCCTGCAAGCTTGCCGAATACGGCTTCTCGGTGGTGGCGCTCGATGCCGGCCCCTATTGGCGGCCGCTGGAAGATTTTGCCTCGGACGAGCACGAGCAGGCCAAGCTCTATTGGACAGACGAACGCATCACGGACGGCGAAAATCCGATTCAGCTCGGCGCCAACAATTCGGGCAAATCGGTCGGCGGTTCGACCGTGCATTTCGCCATGGTGTCGCTGCGCTTTCGGCCCGAGTGGTTCAAGGCGCGCAGCAGGCTCGGCTACGGCGCCGATTGGCCGCTCGATTGGCGCGAAATGTGGACCTATTATGCCGAGGTCGAGCAGGCGCTGAAGATCTCCGGACCGGTGAATTATCCGTGGGGCCCGAAGCGGCCGCGTTATCCGTACCGGCCCCATGAACTCAACGCCGCGGCATTGGTGTTGGCGCAAGGCGCTGAAGCGCTTGGCATCGATTGGGCGCCGACGCCGCTGGCGACGGTATCGGCCCCGCGCGGACATTCGCCGCCCTGCGTCTATCGCGGCATGTGCGTGATCGGCTGCTCGACCAATGCCAAGCAGAGCGTGTTGGTTACCTGGCTGCCGCGCGCGCTCGCCGCCGGCGCCGAAATTCGCGATCTGGCGATGGTCGGCCGCGTCGAGCACAACGGCGACGGCCGGGTCACCGGCATACATTACATGCGGGAGGGACGCTGGCGCGTTCAGCGTGCCCGCAATGTGGTCGTCGCCGGTTATGCGATCGAGACGCCACGTCTGCTCTTGAACTCCGCCACCAGCCGCTTTCCCGACGGCCTTGCCAATTCGTCCGGATTGGTCGGCAAGAATCTGATGGTGCAATCCAACCAGGCGGTGTGGGGTCTCATGAAAGAAGAGATTCGCGCCTATAAGGGCCCGCCGTCGTTGGCGATCACCGAGCACTGGAATTACCAGGACACCGGCAAGGATTTCTTCGGTGGCTACGCCTATATGAGCCAGGGACCGCTGCCGGTCGTCTGGTCCGGCACGCAGTCGAGCAAGCGCGGACTTTGGGGGCAGCGCCTGCTTGACGAGATGGAAAAGTACAATCATCACGTCGGTCTGAAGATCGTCGGCGAGTGTCTGCCGCAGGAGCGCAACCGCGTGACCTTGACCGACGAGAAAGATCAATACGGCCTGCCGGTGCCTCGCATCACCTATTCGTTCTGCGACAACGACAAGAAACTGATCGAGCACTCGCTATCGTTCATGCGGCGCGCGCTCGAAGCCGCGGGCGCCAGCGAAATCTGGGACGAAACCGACGACACCTGCCATCTCAACGGCACCGCCCGCATGGGCGCCGATCCGCGCACCAGCGTGGTCAATGCCGACTGCCGCTCGTGGGATATCCCTAATTTGTGGATCTGCGACGGTTCGGTGTTTCCGACAGTAGGCGGCGTCAATCCGTCGCTGACCATCCAGGCGATTGCCTGCCGTACCGCAGATCGCATCAGGGCCATGGCCAGGCGCGGGGAACTCTGAAGAATTTCGGCCAAATCTGCCCGAGATATTTCAGCGAACGCTCCCGATCCTTATCGCAAGGTTAGCAAACAACCGAACATTTAAGCTGCGCTTTCGCAAAAGGCAGCGCGGTGAAGAAACGATTCGTCCCTGAGCGACTTCACGGCATCTTTAGGAATGCGACGGCAAAACATCGTGCGAAGAGCCTGAGAAGTCACGCTTTTGTGCCGGGCGGTTTTCGGCGGCTATTTAGCAAAGCGCCCGTAACAATAAGGGTTTTGTCCGATGATGAATGTCGTTCGCCGGCTGGTCGGCGTGATGCGCCAAGTGCATCGCTTCCGTCGCGACGATGGCGGCAGCATGGCGATCATGATGGGCCTCACCGCGGTGCCGCTGATCTTCGCCGTCGGCGCCGGCATCGATTATGGCACCGCCAATATGGCGAAGGCCAAACTTGACGCGGTCGCCGATGCCGCGGCGCTCTCCGCGGTCGACCACCAGGCCATTACCGGCACGCCGGCTGCGGCGCAGACCACGGCGCAAACCACCTTCAACGCCGAAGCCGTCAATATCTCCAATGTCACCGTTGGCAACGTGACCGCCACGGTGACGGATTCCACGACCGGCCGCACCGCCGTCGTTAATTACACGGCGACGAAGACCAACCTGTTCATGGGAATTTTCGGCGATCCGACGACCACCTTAACCGGTTCGTCGACGGCGCAAGCCGGTCTGACGACGAACATCAACTTTTATCTGCTGCTCGATAATTCGCCGTCGATGAATATTGCGGCGACTTCGGCCGGTATCCAGACCATGGTGAATAATACCTCGGCGCAGGGTGGCTGCGCCTTTGCCTGCCACGAATCCAATCCGTCGTCCGACAACCTTGGCAATCCGGGTGGCGAGGATAACTACACGCTGGCGAAGAATCTGGGCGTCGTAACGCGGATGCAAAATTTGGCGAGTGCGACTCAATCGCTGATGAGTTCGGCGGCTTCGATGGAGGGTTCGAACCAGCAATATCAAATGGCGATTTACACGTTCAACAGTTCCGGCCTCAGTGCGATACAGGCGCTGACGTCGAATCTCACGAACGCGCAGACCGCGGCAACCAATATCAATGTGGAAGAAGTCTATTCGAACAACTGGCTGACGAAGACGAGCCAGAACAACGATACCGATACCAATTTCGAAACCGCGATGTCGGCGATTAACACCATCATGCCGTCGCCGGGCACGGGCACGCCCGCCAGTACGCCGCAGGAAGTGCTATTCATAGTCAGCGATGGCGTCGATGACGAAGTGTCATCGTCGTGCTCGCAAACGCTCGACGGCAACCGCTGTCAGCAGCCGTTCGACACCACCTGGTGCACGACGATCAAGAATCGTGGCATCCAGATCGCGGTGCTGTACACCGCCTATCTGCCGCTGCCGACCAATTCCTGGTACAATGACTGGGTCGCGCCGTTTCAAAATCAGATCTCACCGAACATGGAAAGTTGCGCGTCGACGGGGATGTTCTTCTCGGTGACCACCGACGGCGATATTACGGCGGCGATGCAGACCCTGTTCCAGCAAGCGGTCGCGGCGGCGCGGTTGACGCACTGACCGAAACAAAGCTGCAGCAATCCTCGTTTCGCCCTTGCCGCTCGGCAAAGATGCGCTATTTTGCCGGCGTGTCGCGACGGCGGCGCGCGGGTGTAGCTCAATGGTAGAGCAGAAGCCTTCCAAGCTTATGACGAGGGTTCGATTCCCTTCACCCGCTCCAAGTTTGCGCCGCCGTGTCCATCAATGAGCGAGCAGTCCGCGTAAGGTTTCCGGTTTGCCGTTGTGCGACCAGACAATGTCGTTAATGCGCCAGCTGGCGTTTACCGTGATGAGATCGAGCACGACCGATGTCGGCTCGCCCTGATTGACGAATTTCACGGTCGCGGTCGCCTTGCCCGGGCCGGCATCGGCCACGACGATGTCAAAATCCGGAATTTCCCAATCCTGAGCGTCGACGAACGGGTCGCCATCGAGCTTGGGCGTTTCATTGTGGTGGGCGGCGTTCCGTTGATCCTCGACGATCAGCGTCGCCAGCGACGGATGGAAATACCGCCGGAGAACGGCGGCATTATCGAGTGGGATGCCCTTCGCATCCTTGCCTCTGTAGGCGGCGTATATCCCTTTCACCAACGCCAACGCCGGAGCATCCTCGGCAAGAGCGGCACGGTTGGCGCCGCGGCAGGCAGCGCCGATGCAGACCGCGCTAATGAGGATAGTCCGTCGGGTTAACATCATGCCGATAAGACGGCTGGCAATGCTTACAGGTTCAAGGACTTGCTTTGGCGGCAATGAAGAGGCATTTCTGCACCTCGGACGCCTAGGAGTGTAGCTCAATGGCTAGAGCACCGGTCTCCAAAACCGGGGGTTGGGGGTTCGAGTCCCTCCACTCCTGCCAGTCCGACGGTGTGGAATTCAGGCTCCGGCCATCAAATAATTGGCGACTTGGGGCTATTTGGCCGCTGGTTCGGGGTATTTGGCGCTGAATACCTTGACGGTGCGGCGGCTGGGCAGTACTTAACTGGCATCGTCAGCGGCCCGGTATCGGACTTCCGCGACGAACATTTTCCCCAAGAGGAACCGCGGTGTCGGTCTCGTCCTTAAAAGTCGGGCGGGAATGACTATTGGATCAGGCGATGGCGAAGGTCAGTCCGTTCAAGTTTCTGCAGGAAGTACGCGCCGAGGCGCAGAAGGTCACTTGGCCGACGCGCAAGGAGACCACCGTCACCACCATCATGGTGTTCGTCATGGTGTTCGTCGCCTCGATTTTCTTCCTGCTCGCCGACCAGGTTATGCGCATTGCGGTGAGCTTCCTGCTCGGCATCAACTCTTGAGCTTGCAGATTCACCAACTGATCACGACCCAATTTAAGATGCGGAATTCATGACATGACGAGCCGATGGTACGCCGTCCACGCCTACTCGAATTTCGAGAACAAAGTGGCGGATTCGATCCGCGAGCAGGCCAAGCAGCGCGGCCTGTCCAGCCTGTTCGAAGAAATACTGGTACCTAAGGAAAAGGTCGTTGAAGTGCGGCGCGGCCGCAAAGTCGACGCCGAGCGCAAGTTCTTCCCCGGCTATGTGCTGGTGAAGATGGAAATGACCGACGAAGCCTATCACCTGATCAAGAATACGCCCAAGGTGACGGGTTTCCTCGGTTCCGACAACAAGCCAATGCCGCTGGCCGAAGCCGAAGCGCAGCGTCTCCTGCAGCAGGTGCAGGAAGGCATCGAGCGGCCGAAGCCGTCGGTATCATTCGAGGTGGGCGAGCAGGTTCGCGTGTCGGACGGACCGTTCGCCTCGTTTAACGGCACCGTGGAAGAGGTCGACGAAGGGCGCTCGCGGCTCAAAGTCGCGGTGTCGATCTTCGGCCGCGCCACGCCGGTCGAACTGGAATTCGGACAGGTGGAGAAGTTATAACGGCTTGTCCCGGATGCGGTGCAGCACGCAGTGGTGCGCCGCTAACTAGGTGAAGGCGTGGGAGGTGAGGCGGCCGCCAGCCGTCGATAGCCGCACCACTGACAGGAGTAGGGAATGGCAAAGAAGATCACCGGATATGTGAAGTTGCAGGTGCCGGCGGGGGCGGCCAATCCGTCGCCGCCGATCGGGCCTGCGCTCGGCCAGCGCGGGCTGAACATCATGGAGTTCTGCAAGGCGTTCAACGCGCAGACCCAGAAGCTGGAGAAGGGGGCGCCGATCCCCGTCACCATCACCGTCTATGCCGATCGCTCGTTTACCTTCGAGATGCGCCAGCCGCCGGTTTCGCACTTCCTCAAGAAAGCAGCCAAGCTTGAAAGCGGTTCGAAAACTCCGGGCCGCGATATCGCCGGCTCAGTGACTCAGGCCCAGGTGCGCGAGATCGCCGAGCAAAAGATGAAAGACTTGAACTGCGACACCATTGAGTCGGCGATGCGCATGATCGAAGGATCCGCACGTTCCATGGGCTTAGAGGTGAAGGCATGAGCACGATTGGAAAACGCACGCGCACCGCACGGGAAGGCGTCGATCGCGAGAAGCTCTATCCGCTCGCGGAAGCCGTGAAGATGGTCAAGGATCGCGCCAAAGCCAAATTCGACGAGACCGTCGAAGTGGCGATGAATCTCGGCATTGACCCGCGCCACGCCGATCAGACGGTGCGCGGGGTGGTCAATCTGCCGAACGGCTCGGGGCGTTCGGTGCGGGTAGCGGTATTTGCCCGCGGCGCCAAGGCCGATGAGGCCAAAGCCGCCGGCGCCGACGTCGTCGGCGCCGAGGACCTTGTGGAGAAAGTTCAGGGCGGCGCCATCGATTTCGATCGGGTCGTCGCCACGCCGGATCTGATGCCGCTGGTCGGCCGCCTCGGTAAGGTTTTGGGTCCGCGCGGCCTGATGCCCAATCCCAAGGTCGGCACGGTGACGATGGACATCACCAACGCGGTCAAGGGCGCCAAGGGTGGCTCGGTCGAGTTTCGCGCCGAGAAGGCCGGCGTCGTTCAAGCCGGCGTCGGCAAGGCCTCGTTTTCCGCCGACAAGCTGATCGAGAACATCATGGCGTTCGCCGACGCGGTGCAGAAGTCGCGGCCGGCCGGGGCCAAGGGCCACTTTATCAATCGGGTGGCAATTTCCTCGACCATGGGTCCAGGCGTGAAGGTCGAGCCTGGAACCTTGTTCCCGAGCTCGCAGCAGTCGAATTAGCCAGCACGTTTCCCGGGCGCGGCGCAGCACGAAGTGGTGCGCCGCAGACCCGGGACCTTCACAAGCGCGGAGTCTTTGACGATCCCGGATCGGCGATGCACCACTGCGTGCGGCATCGCGTCCGGGAAATGGCCGATGCGTCACGCCGCCGCGCGTTTCCCCCACAGCGTCTGCGTCGCGAGGCGCGCGCCTTCGACCAGTGACTTCAGTTTGGCCCACATGACGGAAGGATGAACGCGGCGCGCGAACGGGCTTTGCGCAAAGCCGCAATCGGTGCCGCCGATCACGTTTTCGCGGCCGACGATGTTGGCCAGCCGCACGATCCGCTCGGCCACCAGTTCCGGGTGCTCGACGATGTTGGTGGCATGACTGATCACGCCCGGGATCAGGATTTTTCCCGGCGCAAGCTTCGCGTTTTTCCATACCCGCCACTCATGGGCGTGCCGCGGATTAGCGGCCTCAAAGGAGTAGTGACCGACACGGACTTGCAGCACGAGATCGATGATGTCCTTGAGCGGCACATCGAAGGCATGCGGGCCGTTCCAGCTGCCCCAGCAGATGTGATAACGCGAGCGTTCCTCGGGGATGCCGCGCAGCGCGTGGTTGAGCGCGTCGATGCGCAACTGTGCCCAGCGCCGATACTCGGCATTGGACATCGGCGGCACCATGCGCTCGTACATGTAAGGCAGGAACGCATCGTCGACCTGGACGTAAAGCCCCGCGTCGACGATCGTTTTGTATTCCTGATGCAGCGCGTCGGCGAGCGCCGTCAAAAAATCCTCTTCATTTTTGTAATGCTCGTTTTTGGCGCCGGGCAGCGCGCTGGCCGGGGCGACGACCGGCAGGAACGCCTCCAAGGACGGATGCTTGGTCCTTGCCTCGGCGACGCCGGTCTTGAGGTTGCGAATATCGCGCAAGACCTGCTTGTCCGAGTACCTGATCGGCCCGTTCACAACGACGCGGTTGCCCAGGCGTTTCGCCAGCCCCGAGGCGGCGTCGTATTCGGCGTAGAACTCGGGGAACGCTTGATGGTCGCGCCCGCCGCCCATCGACGCCATCGGGTCTCCGGCCTCCTCCGCCGTCGCCGGTCGCACGCCGATGCCGGAAAGCCTTTTGTGGACGTAGAAGGCCCAATTGGCGCCTTTGCTGAATTCGCCGTCGCTGACGATGTCGATGCCGGTGTCGGCCTGCTGGTCTACGACCTCGGCGACGGAGTCGGTGAGACAGGCCTCGAACGCCGCTTCGTCATAGGCCTTGCCATCCTCGATGGCGCGCCAGAATTCGATCAATTGCGGCGGCCGGATCAGGCTGCCAACGTGGGTGGTCCTGATGCGATTGGTGTTTTGCGGCATAAGTCGAGCCTCCCTTTGCAGGGAATGCTAAGCCGCCATGGGGATTCGGCAAAGGCGCGTAAAATCGCTTGGCAAGCGGGCTTTTGCGGTCTAGATAGGGGCATGGGCGTGCCGGCCCGGTTTGTCGGCGCGCCTTTGCGCGCTTCTCCAAAATCATGTGAGCGAGGCTTCCTCTTAGGGCACATCCCGGTCGGATTTTTCTAAGAGGCTGAGAGGCTTAGTGAATTTGGTAAGCGTGTCCTGTCCGAGACTGCGGGCGCCGGCGACGGCTTAATCAGCTCTCCAAAAGAGGGCGAGCCAGCATAGACGGGTGAAGGACAAGGGTCAGGCTTCCTACGAAAGCCGATGCCCTTTGGTTCTGACCTCGATGGCCCGGAACGGCGCAAGCCGCCCCGGGGGGCAGGTTTAAATGTCGTCCTGCCTGGTTCGTCGATGACCTCGATGGGTTTGGCGCGGGACGGCCGGCAGTACCCGGCGGTCTTTCGCAAGACGGACCGCCAACCGGAGAGAGCTCTTGGATCGCGCGGCAAAAAGCGAGGCCGTCACCGCTCTTGGTCAGGTCTTCAAGACCACCAAGGTCGTCGTGGTGGCTCATTATTCCGGCCTTACGGTCGCCCAGATGCAGACTCTGCGTCGGCAGATGAAGCAAGCGGGCGCGAGCGTACAGGTCGCGAAAAACCGTCTCGCCAAGATCGCTCTCGAAGGGTCCGACGTCGCCTCGATCGCGCCGCTTCTTAAGGGGCCGGCCCTGATTGCCTATTCGGGCGATCCGGTCGCCGCACCCAAGGTGGCGGTCGATTTCGCCAAGACCAATGAGCGTTTCATTATTCTTGGCGGGGCGATGGGCACGACCACGCTCGATCCGAATGGGGTCAAGGCGCTTGCCGCCTTGCCGTCGCTCGATGAGCTGCGGGCAAAGATCGTCGGCCTGATCCAGGCACCGGCGACCAAGATCGCACAGGTGGTCAACGCCCCTGCCGCCAAGGTCGCACGTGTGGTGCAGGCCTATGCCAGCAAGACGGAAAGCGCGGCTGCCTAAGGCACCAATCTCAAGGGTTAGAACCAAAGGACAAATCTCATGGCTGATCTGCAGAAAATCGTAGACGACCTTTCCGGTCTCACTGTGCTCGAGGCGGCGGAACTGGCGAAGCTTCTCGAAGAGAAGTGGGGGGTGTCGGCCGCCGCTGCGGTTGCGGTGGCGGCGGGCCCCGCGGGCGGGGCGGCTGCTCCTGCGGCTGAGGAAAAGACCGAATTTACGGTCGTTCTCGCTGCGGCCGGCGAAAAGAAGATCGAGGTCATCAAGGAAGTCCGCGCTATCACCGGCCTTGGCCTCAAGGAAGCCAAGGACCTGGTCGAGGGCGCCCCGAAGAGCGTCAAGGAAGGCGTCAACAAGGACGAGGCCGCCAAGATCAAGGCAACCCTCGAAAAGGTCGGCGCCAAGGTTGAGCTTAAGTAAGCAGTGCTTATTTAACGGAAATCCCTGGCGAGCGGAGCGAGGCCTGGGGATTCCGAGAGTTCAAGACGTGCGCAATTCCCGGCGATTCGGACCTTTGGCCGAATTGCCGGAAAAGAGGGCACGAACATACGGCGTGTGACGCCTGTCCCGACGGTCGCGATGGATTGCGGCCTTCTGGAGAGTCGTCTTGATCGCCTCGGTACCTCGACCCGCCGGCCTTTTGGCCTTGCCGGGCGAGAGTGATGGTTTGGGCGGACGGTGTGGCTGCCGGCGGTTCGAACCCGATGGTTCGATTGAGCGAGAGGACATGATGGCGCAGACGTTTATCGGTCGGAAGCGCGTAAGAAAGTTTTTCGGAAAAATCGAGGAAGTCGCGGAGATGCCGAACCTCATTGAGGTT
>CAVZFX010000012.1:0-185018 GCA_963774715.1 uncultured Alphaproteobacteria bacterium | reverse complement strand
CGGCGACAAATATTGCGAGATGAAGCCTTCCAAGGCATCCGTGCCGGCATAAGCGGCGGCGGCCCACGCCACATAATAGTGCCAAGTGAGTTGGGCTGCCGTGCCGCCGTCGATGAAATAGACCAGTGCCGACGCGAGCCCGACCAAAGTGCCGATGAGAAGACTAGTGATCAGCCGGGCGGCTTGGAAAAGATCGTTAGGGCTGAGGCCCTGCGCATGCGCGTCGTCAGCCATGCTCTTCAATCCGACAACTGCTCTTGCGCCTTGACCGAGCATTCCCATCAGCGCGCCGATAACAAGGACTTCCAATACTGTTGCCGGATCCATGATTCCCTCCCTATGTCACGCAAGAAACGCCGCGGATTGCGACGGGTCGGCGACGGCCCGCCTTATGACAACGATCCGCTGCCGACTGTTCGATGTGGGCACGGCGCTTGCCGCGCTTGCAGCTTCAGAGTTTGAACCGCCGCCCAATTGTTTGACGTCGCATGATTGTTTGACACCGCACGTCCGAGCGGCGCGCGGCTTTTCAACGAACGCGACGTCGGAGGCTGATGCGGTTCGGATGGCAGAAAGCAGCGCGAAAAACGGGTTCGTGGACGTTGCGAGACTCGCATCCATTGGATGCGAATAGTCTGCAAGCAACGCGCAAAGGATTAACAACGCGGGCGCTAGCGCCCGACTGCCCCGCACGACACGCCCCCACCAATCGCTACCCGTTTAGTCCCTAGCGATCAGAAGACTTACTTTCGGTTGAACAATCTCAGGTGTCAATAGGCAAACCGGCAACCGCCAACTTTTAATGGCAGGCGCGGCGGCCAGGTCACGCTGTGTCTCGGTCCACCTCCCGCCCACGCCGCAACACCGCAACACGGAGTGTCAAATGAACGACATGAATCTCTTCGTTCCCATCACTAAGATCGACGCCGCGCAGCGCCTGGTTTACGGCGTTGTCACCGCGGAGGCGCCGGACGTGTCCGGCGAGGTGTGCGATTACGCCTCGACCAAGCCGCACTATCAGAAATGGTCGCAGAATTTCGTGCACGCCTCGGGCGGCAAGAGTTTCGGCAATCTGCGCGCCATGCACGGCGCCGTTGCCGCCGGCAAGCTGGTCGACATCGCGTTCAACGATACGCAAAAGCGCATCGAGATCTGCGGCAAGGTGGTCGACGACGACGAATGGAAGAAAGTGGAGGAGGGCGTCTATACCGGCTTCTCGCAAGGCGGCCGCTATCTCAAGCGCTGGCCCGATCCGGATGCGCCGGCGCTGACGCGCTACACCGCCGAGCCCCTGGAAGTGTCGCTGGTCGATCATCCCTGCCTGCCGGAAGCGACCTTCGCCGTGATCAAGGCCGACGGCTCGACAGAGCTGCGCAAATTCAAGTCCCCGGCGGTGCATGACGCGACAGCCGTGGCCGAAGCTTTCGCCAAGATCGGCGCCCGCCACTCCAAGGCCGACAAGGAACGCATCAAACAGGCGCACGACGTCCTGGTCGGGCTCGATCCGGACTGCTGCCCCGGCGCCGCCATTCCGGGCGCCAATGTTCATGCCCGGCCGAAATTCTCGCCGCAGGCCGGCGAGGGCGCGGACGCCCAGGACGGCGATAAGCACGGCGGGCAGGACACCGAGAAATTCGCCAAGATGCTCGACCGCAGTTTGGCAAAAGCGATGGCTGGCATCCACGAGATTGTCGACACCATGAATGCGCGGATCAAAAAGATCGAGGCTCAGCCCTTGCCGCTTGGCACCAGCTCCGTGCGCGTCGTCGAGAAAACCGAAGACGCGATTTTTCCCAAGCCCGAGGCGCTGCTTGACCAGCCCGGAGCGCTCGAAGCGCTGGCCGAAGCCGCGATCCGCAGGGCGCAGTCCCAACCGCTGCGCGCTATCCCCGGTTTCCGCGGGCGCCAGGAATAACAAACGGATTTGCGCTCGCCCCGCGTAAGCGGGGACCCAGCTCTTCAACACATTCTGCTGGATTCCCGCCTTCGCGGGAATGAGCGGAGCGTTTTGTCGAATAGCCACATGACAACCAACCACAGACGGGACCAACACCATGTATCAGCCCAATCTGCAGCACATCCTTGCCAAGTCGATGACCAAGTCGGTTCTGCCGCACACTTTGCAGGACTACAATGCCGCGCTCGCCAATGCCGGCAGCTTCCTGCAGGAAGTGGAGAAGGCGCACGCCAATCCGCTGCCCGGCGATCCGCTGGGCAAAAGCACGTTTTCGCAATCCGGCTCGCCGACCTCGGGCCTGACCTATTACGACCTCGAGACCGGCGCCAAATTCGTCTATCCGCTGCTCACGCCGCTGCGCAACGAGATCCCGCGCGTCTCCGGCAAGGGCGGCGTGCAGGCCAATTGGCGCGCCGTGACCGGCATCAACACCACGGGTCTGCGCATCGGCGTCTCCGGCGGCAATCGCGGCGGCGTGCAGGCGGTGACGACCCAGGATTACTCGGCGGCCTATAAGGGCATCGGCATCGAAACCTCGGTCGATTTCGAGGCGCAATACGCCGGCATGGGCTTTGACGACATCAAGGCGATCGGCGCCAAGATCGGCCTCGAGGCCTGCATGCTCGGCGAGGAGCTGCTCATTCTCGGCGGCAATACCTCCGTTCCGCTCGGTACCACGCCGACGCCGTCGCTGGCGCCGTCGACCTCGGGCGGCACGCTCACCGCGGCGGCGTCGCCTTATAGCGTGATCTGCGTGGCGCTCGCGCTCGATGCCGTGGTCAACGGCAGCGTCACCGCCGGCATCCAAGGCGCGATCGTGCGCAGCAATGCCGACGGCTCGTCCGACACGTTCGGCGGCGGCGCCGCGGGCAAATCCGCCAACGCCACCGCGTCGATTGCGTCGGGCACCACCGGCTCGATCGCGGCAACCGTTGCGCCGGTCACCGGCGCGGTCGGTTACGCTTGGTTCTGGGGCGCCGCCGGCTCCGAGGTGTTGGGCGCTATCACCACCATCAATTCGCTGGTCATCGCCGCCAATGCCGCCGGCCCGCAGACTGCCGCCTCGCTCGGCGCGAGCGACAATTCGACCAATGCGCTGGTGTTCGACGGCTTGCTCTATCAGGCGTTCAAGTCCGGCTCGAACGCCTATGTGCGGTATCTCTCGACCGGGACCGCCGGCACCGGCGCGACGCTGACCGGCGACGGCTCAGGCGGCATCGTCGAGATCGACGCGGCGCTTAAAGATCGCTGGGACAATTACCGGCTGTCGCCCGATACCATGTGGGTGTCGTCGCAGGTCGCCAATAATATGTCGGCGAAGATTCTCGCCGGCGGCGCCAATGCGGCGCAACGCTTCGTGTTCGACGCCGACCAAGGTGCGCTCGGCGGCGGCGTCATGGTGCGCACGTATCTCAACAAATTCTCCATGGCCGGGCCGAAGACGCTCGACATCCGTGTCCATCCCAACATGCCGGCCGGCACCATCCTGATGACGGCGCGCACGCTGCCTTATCCATTGTCCAACGTCGGCAACGTCGTGCAGGTGCGCACCCGGCAGGACTATTACCAGATCGAGTGGCCGCCGCGGGCGCGCCGCTACGAGACCGGCGTCTATGCCGACGAAGTGCTGCAGCACTATTTCCCGCCGTCCATGGCGGTGATCTCGAATATTGCGGCGGGGTAAACGAGCGGGACTCTTTCGCCCGCTCTTTCTCACTTCATCAGTCTCTTCTTTGTCGTCATCACCGGGCCGGCGCAAGCGCCGCGACCCGGTGATCCATTTTTCAGAACCTCGGACGCCGGATTACGGGCAAGCCCGCGCTGACATGCCGAAGGACCGCGCCAATGACGCGTCTGCCGCGCATTCTCTATGCCGTGCCGCAGCTGCCGCATGTGCATCTGGAAATCGCGAAAGCGATCCAGACGCTCGCTGCGGAGGACGATCGGCGCATCGAAAATAGCGTCGCCCCAGGACAGACTTGCAGCGATCCCGGGCTGATCGCCGAGATCGTCCGCGATGCTTTGCGGATTCTGCACAAGACCGGTTTCAATCCCGATGAGCCGCGCGTTCCGGCTGGTAGTCCTGACGGCGGGCAGTGGACTGCGGAGGGTGGCGGTAGTCCCTCCGCGGTACCCGGAGCAGTCCTTTCCGACGCCACGCCCGACAACAACTGGATACCGGGCGCCCAGTACGCGGCCAACGACGCCCCGGGCATGGGTCACAATCAGGGCCCGCCGCTTGAAGAGCCACCCGAAATTCCGCCGAGAGTCCTGGCGACAAGGCAGGCGATAAATAATTTCCTCAAGGCCGCGGCCTATTGGCTTCCGCAGTGGATAAGCCAGCTGCGACGCTCTTCTTCATCGCCTTAATGGCTACCGGCTGGCTGGCGGACAAATATCTCCCCTATATCGTTACGTACCAGGATCCGCCGAGGACCCTGGAGGAATTGCAGCAAGCTGCACAGCTGCCCAAAAACCAATACTATAATGACCACCATTTGGTAGAACAGACCGCGGCAGAAAAGGATGGCTTTCCGCGGAGCATGATCGATGCGCCGGAAAATATAGTACGCATCCCGATCTTGAAGCACTGGCTGGTCACCGGATGGTATCAGATTCCGAACCCGGAGTTTGGCTGGATTTCACCGCGAGAATATCTGCGAGGCAAGAGCTGGCAAGTGCGGGTACGTGTTGGCAAGCAGGCACTTATCAAATTTGGAGTTCTTCAGCCATGATGCAGTCTAACATCCAGGAGCTCACGGTAGAGGAACTTGTCAAACGCTTTGCCGAAATCGGCGTCGAAGAGGACCAGGCTTTGCGCTCTGACGACCTTCGGCGATACAAAAGGTCGGCACTGCAGATGAGAGCGATCGACGAGGAGCTCAAGCGCCGCCCGGGCGATCAGCGACGCTCCCTGCTGACGCTCTACGACCATCCTAACTTCCAAGTACGGCTGATGGCGGCGAAATTGACGTTAGCGGTCGCGCCCGAAGCTGCGCGGCGAATGCTCGAAACCATCCGCGACCGACGCCATCAACCGCAGTCCGGCGATGCAGGAATGTGCCTCTGGACACTCGATGAAGGAATTTTTGTGCCCAAGTGATCGGGCTTTCACGTTACTAACGGCGTCTATGCCGACGAGGTGCTGCAGCACTGTTTCCCGCGGGCGTTGGCGGCAATCTCGAATATTGCGGCGGGGTAGGTACTCGCCGCGCGCTATTCGCCATTCCTCAACTTGCGATGCGCCGGGTCACGTTGACCCGCGTATCCATGCTGTGTTCGTCCATCCAGGAAATAAATCCTACACGCAAAACAGAATGATCGACAAAGACGCGACCTTCAGCTGGCAATTCATGTTCGATGAAATCGGCCATCCAATTCAATGTAATGTCCGAAAGACGCGATTCATTCTCGGGATAGCTGCCGCCGATATCGGCGTGATTGCCGGCAAACCAGATTTGTTGGAACGGCTCCGGCTCGCCCGGTATCCTGGTGACACGGTTCCTGTTCCGCCCCACGGCACGCGAACGAAGTCCTTTCTATATTCATCAATTGCCATTGCGTGCCGCGCAAACCGGACCGTTTTGGGAAAATGTACGTCATACGGCAGTGGCCAAAGGCGGATCCATTCGAGTACCGCTCGAAGGTGCGCCCAGCCGAGCGCGGCAACGGTATCCCAAACACCAATAAAATATGGCACCGCTCCGCGCTCTGGGCCAGTTATGCATTTATAGGTAATTCGAAAAGCCTCGGCATTGCGGTCTCGCTGTTCCGCGTTGCGGATCGGCAGCCCAAATCGATAAAGAATCCTAACGGCAGAACTGGATAGTTTACGCAACCGCTTAGGATCGAGATTGAGCGCTTGACCGTTCGCCTCTTTCGTCGGGATGCCGATGAGCTCAAGCACGTGGGCGAGGCAGCGAACGGTGTAAGCGCCTCGGCTGAAACCGAACAGATAAATGCGGTCGCCAGGCTGCCACACGCCAAGAATTGCGACGTGGCAGTCGATAATCTTTTTCGTGATGCCGCCGCCATATGATTGTTGAGCAGTTTCCTTAATCTGTTGCCAATGGGATGCGCTGCCGGGAATGGGCGTGCCCACCCCCGGAACGTAAAGCGCCAATTGTTTTTCAGGGTCGATCGGCGAATCGGGGCCGACTCTCGTCGCGCTATACAGCTGATACACGTTGGTGCGGCTCTCGTCGGGAAGGAGCCCGCCCTCGTTCCCCGTCCCGTCGGCGAAGACAAGAATGTTTTTGGCCATGGCGCGACCATGCGTTGTGTATGCGGTATTTTGCGCTTCGGCATCCGTTTGGCAAGTGCGTTAGGTTTGTCAATCGGTAATTCCTTGTAAGTTGCTTTCGCGCGCGCCGCTACGAGACCGGCGTCTATGCCGACGAAGTGCTGCAGCACTATTTCCCGCCGTCCATGGCGGTGATCTCGAATATTGCGGCGGGGTAGTCCGCCATACGGCGACCTATCGCCCGCCGTTCGTCGCTTATCGCTTCCGTATTTCCTTCCTTCGTCATCACCGGGCCGGCGCGCGCAGCGCCGCGACCCGGTGATCCATTTCCAGGGCGTCGAAAGCCGGACAAACGGCCGGCGCAAATCCGCGCCGACATGCCGAAGGACCGCGCCAATGACGCGTCTGCCGCGCATTCTTTACGCCGTGCCGCAGCTGCCGCACGTGCATCTGGAAATCGCGAAGGCCATCCAGACGCTCTGGGGCAAAGAGAATGAGCGAGCCGCGAATGGCTCTGTCACCAAAGCCGCGGTGGGCGACCCTGAACATCCGGGCTGGCCGGCGCACGCCCCGGACGGGATGGGCGGCGAGTTTCGGCCAAAAGATGGCGCATTCGATTCCCCGATAACGATCCCACCACTTCCCGGTGAGGGGCAGAGCGCGCCGGCACCTAACGTCCGGCTCGCTATGGAGCCCGTCGATCCGGTATCGGGCGTGCCATTTTCTTCAGAAACCCCGATCAATCGATTGGGCGGAGGGGAGGCGCCCGGCGGCGGCGGGTTTGGCGGGCGTTCCAGCAGCGAGTCATCCGAAGCGGCTGCCGCTGCCGCACAGAGTTCTGGTCCGCAGAAGATCGGCTCGTTTACTCCCCCCGACAACCTAACCTACGGAACCACCTTGTTCGGAAATTACGCTCACGCGAAAATAGCCGACCTTCTGCGGAGCTTGTATCCTGATGTACAATTTCGCTTCGACGTGCTTCCAGGGCAGCGTGGCATCGACGTGACAGTTCTGCGTGATCCTCTTGGCAGGGTCGGCTTTCAATTCGGTGAGATAAAGCCGCTGACTGCCTCAGGCGAATCCGCCTTCAACCGGCAACTTCAACAGTGGGGTGTGGGGTCTGTGCAATCCATTACCTACGATGCCGCTGGCAACGTCTATTACGGATTTCGCTAATGACCGTGCATGATCTCATGAAGTCCCGCCGGTATGCCGAAGCGATTGCCGCGTGCAAACTGGCACTCGCGGCCAATCCAAACGATTTTAAAATTATTTCGATAATGGCCTTGGCGTTACGCGCCCTCGGAAGATATGAGGAAGCGCTCCCATTGTTCGAGCGCTTAGATACATACTGGAAGGGAATTGAAATCGCTCCGGGTTCGCCGGGCCAGCAGGAAGATATTTCCTGCCTCTATTGGAATTTGGGCAATCGGCAGAAGGCCATCGTGCTTATGCGCGGTCTCGTCGACGGCATTCTTGATGGCTCGATTCAATACGGCGATGTGGCGGGCGGCATGCAGCAAGGCTTGCTGCTCTACTACATGGCCATCGCAACGCATCAGCCGGACCAAGCGGCCTGCGCATTTGACTACATGCGAAATCGAATAAATCAATTGAAGCGGTTTTTGCCAGGACTGCCGATAGATTACTGGCCGGTTCCGGTGGCGCGCTACTATCTCGGCGAGCTCGCTTTCGACGAGCTCTTGGTTTTCGCCACCGGCCAGCGGGAATTACCGACGGCCATTGCGGCGGCGCGTATCAAACTGTTGAGCCGCCGTCAGCTCTGCGTGGCGCTTTTTCACGACGGGGTCAGAAGCCGCGCCAGTGGTGCGGAGAGCCAGTGCCTCGCGCGCATGCGCGAGTGTTATGCCTTGGAGGACCCGCTGATCGAGCCCGAATGGTATCTCGCCCGATATGAAGTGGAGCAGGCGTCGGCCAAGGCGTGATTGTTGGCTCGCAGAGTTGTGCCGTGAATTTCGGCGCCGCCGGGCGCGGCGCTACGAGACCGGCGTCTATGCCGATGAAGTGCTGCAGCACTATTTCCCGCCGGCGCTGGCGGTGATCTCGAATATCGCGGCGGGGTAATCGAGCGGGATTCTTCGCCCGCTCTTACTCACTTCATCAGTCTCTCCTTTGCCGGCATCACCGGGCCGGCGCACAGCGCCGCGACCCGGTGATCCGTTTTCAGAACCTTGGACGCCGGATTACCGGCAAGCCAGCGCTGTCGGGCCGAAGGAGCGCAGCAATGACGCGCCTGCCGCGCATCCTCACCGACGTGCCGCAGCTGCCGCATGTGCATCTGGAGATCGCGAAGGCAATCCGCGCGCTGGCTGCGCAGGCTCAGGAAGAGCGGTGGCAGCAGCAACAAAGCCTCTCCGTCATCAGTTCAGACGATGACCTCAGCAAGCAGCTCATTCGTGAGGTGCTGCGCGACTTAGCGCTATTACGCCGTTCTATCGCCAATTCGCCAACGACAAAGGCGGCGGTCGACGATCCAAAACATCCCGGGTGGCCAGCTGGCGCCCCGGGCGGCAAGGGCGGCCAGTTTCGGCCCAAAGACAGCAACGCAAGCGCAGATCAGTCGGACGCCGTCGTGGACAGCAGCGGCAAAAACGCGCCGCAGCTTGGGCCGCCGCCACATATTCCAATAAAGGAGCCAGCGACAGCAAAAGCTCTCAATATCTTCCTTAAGACCGCCGCGTATTGGATAGCCGAGGCGGCGTTGGTGGATGAGCCGGCCGGTGCAGCATTTCTTATCGCCTTGCAGGCGGCCAAGTGGCTCTCCGAATTCCGTCCTTGGATTGACGCCTATCAAGATCCGCCAAAAACGTTGAAAAAACTCCAGCAAGACTTGAGTGCGCTGGATGGATACAATATCCATCACATCGTCGAGCAAACACCGGCCAGGAAGGACGGCTATCCCGACAGCGCGATCGATGCGCCAGATAATCTGGTTCGTATTCCGACCTTGACCCATTGGTTGATCAGCGCATGGTTTTCAAGGCAGAATGATAACTTTGGCGGTCTTTCACCCGAGGGACTATCTGAGGGGCAAGAGTTGGGGTGAACGCATGCGTGTTGGCAAAGAAGCGTTGATTTTATTCGGGGTGCTTCAGCCATGACCCGATTCAACGTCAAGACAATAACGGTCAATGAATTGGTGGAGCAGTTCGTTGCCATCGCGGTGGATCAGGAGAAAGCCATTTTCGATGGAGACACCGCTAAGTTCAATCAGCTCTATGATCAAATGGAGGAGGTCAGAAAAGAGTTAAAATCTAGGCCAGGAGATCAATGTCAAGCATTGTTGTCACTCTACGCTCACGCCAACACCCAAGTTCGTCTTAGGGCGGCGCTTGCTACACTGGAGAATGAACCTGGGGCAGCGCGGAAGGTACTTGAAGGCATCGCAACCTCGCGTCGTTATCCGGAGGCGGCGGCAGACGCCCTAGCGGCTATCTGGAAACTCGACGGAAGGCCGTTAGTGCGAAGCTAGCGTTGCGCGGCGCTACGAGACCGGCGTCTATGCCGATGAAGTGCTGCAGCGCTATTTTCCGCCGTCTATGGCGGCGATCTCGAATATCGCAGCGGGGTAACGCCGCGTCGCGATCGCGTCCTTCTCAGTCCAACTCCGCGCCATCACCGGGCCGGCGCAAGCGCCGTGACCCGGTGATCCATTTTAACGACCTCGGAAGCCCGGCGGATTGCCAGTAATCCCACGCTGATATGCCGGAGGATCGTACCTATGCCGCGTCTGCCGCGCATCCTCTATGCCGTGCCGCAACTGCCGCATGTGCATCTGGAGATCGCCAAGGCGATCCAGACGCTCGGAGGGCAGGGTACCCTCGAGAAATTGCAGCAGCCGAGCGAAGCTCATACGTCGAGCGACACGCAGGAGCTCGTTGCGGAAATTGTTCGCGAATTTCTTCGCGAACTGCGCAAGGCCGGCTTCCGTCCGGATCAACCGCGCTGGTCGAAGGGCAGCGGCGACATCAGCGGGCGCTGGTCGGGCGGTGCCGGCGAAGGACCGCAGGCGCCTCCTAGACCGCCCCCGGCCGAGTTGCCGCAGCACTATTGGGGCATAGGCCACAACCAAGGGCCGCCGCTCGATGACCCGCCCGAAATTCCAAAACAGAAGCCCTCGAATGAGTTTCAAATCTGGGATTTGGTAAAGGCGGCGGCTCGATGGCTGGGTAGAGCCGGCCTGAGACGTGTTCTGGAAATTGGTCTGGAGGCGACGGTCGGCGGTCCAGTCGGAGACCTTCTTCCGGCTATGGAGGGGGCTTACTGGCTGAGCGGTTATCTCCCTTACGTCCAGGCCTACCTCGATGCGCCCAAAACGTGGGACGAATTGCAGCAGAATGCCGGGACGGGTTACGATGTACACCACGTTGTCGAGCGGTGGTCGGAGAATGACGGCATTCCACCTGGCATGATCTACAGTCCTGAAAATGAAGTGCCGATCCCGACGCTGAAACACTGGGAGATCAATGCTTGGCTGGACGAGCCAAACTCACAATTTACGGACGCAGCAGGCAATGAAATGTCCCCAAGACAATATATGAAGGGTAAGAGCTGGGATGAACGCCGGCGAATTGGGATCCAGGCGCTTATCAAATTCGGGGTACTAAAGCCGTGAAACAGCAGCAGTTTGAGTCCTTGTCCGTTCCCGAGCTGGTGGAGAAATTCGCCGCTATCGGAACAGAACAGGACAAGGCGCTCGAGGCGGACGATACCGCTAAATACAATCCACTCTTCTGGCAGATGCAGGCGGTCGTAAAAGAACTAAAAAGTCGTCGCGGTGACCAGCGCCGCGCCCTATTAGCACTTTACGATCATCCTAAGATGCAGGTGCGTTTGGCCGCTGCGAAGGTGACACTGGGAGTTGCGCCGGGGGAGGCACGGCAGTTGATCGAGGCGATTGCAGCCACGACGTGGTATCCGCAGGCTGGCGATGCGGGCATGTGCCTTTGGGCTCTTGACGAGGGTATATTTATGCCGGAATGAATTTGAGACCGGCGTCTATGCCGACGAAGTGCTGCAGCATTATTTCCCGCCGTCCATGGCGGTGATCTCGAACATCGCGGCGGGGTAAATGAACGCGGCTCTTTCGCCCGCTCTTTCTTACTTCATCAGTCTCTTCTTTGTCGTCATCACCGGGCCGGCGCAAGCGCCGCGACCCGGTGATCCGTTTTCACGACTTCGGAAGCCCGGCGGATTGCCGGTAATCCTACGCTGATATGACGGAGGATCGCACCCATGCCGCGTCTGCCGCGCATCCTCTATGCCGTGCCGCAGCTGCCGCACGTGCATCTGGAGATCGCCAAGGCGATCCAGACGCTCGGCTGCAGCATTATTTCCCGCCGTCGATGGCGGTGATCTCGAATATCGCGGCGGGGTAAGGTAGGCGTTGCCCTCAGAAATGTCCCTCTCCCCTTGCCGCGGTCTTGCACAAGAATATTAGAAATACTGGTTTTTTTGCGGAATCGACTCACTTTTTGTGCAAAATGGTTCCATATAGGAGCGGCAAATTCGTCGTCGGAACAGACGCACCGTGAATGCGTTGGAAAACATATCATGAGCATTGCCGCCGCCTACACTGGCACAGAGACTGCCCCTGCTACCAAAGCAACCGTTGACGTGGCGCTTTTTGAAAGAGAGCTAACGGAGCTTTCGCGTAAGCATCGCGTCGGCATTACCGGCTCCATGACGCTGTTCGTCATGGAGCCAGATGACTTCGAGCGAAGATATTCTTCTGACGATCAAAGCCGATTGCAATTTACCTAAGGCAATCTTGCACTCAACCCTGAATTGGGACCCGCAGGGAGCCCAAGGGCCGTGTCGACACCCAGATTGGCTCTCAGATCATCCAAAAGGGCTTGCGCTGAAATCCTCTGCCCGATCTTGGCGACGGACTCAGGTCGTGGACTGTCGACTTCTTTTGCGCGATAGATGATGAGGTTAGGTGTTCCAGCTGCAAGTGCGCGCACGCAAAGGCCGCGAATATAGAACCTGTTGAATTCTCCTTCGGCCAGCGTTTGTGGCGCGGTGATCGGGACGCGAGCCATGGTCGTCCCGCCCTTTGGCTTGCGACGTTCCTCCATTTCGTTCAGGCGCCCATTGTTGCGGAGTTCGCTCGCGAGCCACGAGTTGTCGTGCGCTTCCACTGCCTGCTGCAGCAACTGAGGATAATCGGCGCGGCCACGACCGCTTAGTCTGTTACTGAGGTATAGCCTAGTATTGGCCATATCGGTATTGATCTCGGCGATCATGTGAATGCGCGTTTGTGCGTCCAAATTGTCGAGTGCGAGATTGGCCATATCGGCCCCCATTGTTCACTTAAAGTGTTCGTGAGTTTTGACGTGCTGCGCGTAGCGCGCGAGCTGGAAGCGCGGGTGATGACCGCATTTATTACACGGCGGAAAGTGCTCGCCGAATACGCAGGTCACTTCATGCACTTCGTGATGAACCGTATCGTGTACGACTTTGTAGATGCCGGACTTGGGAACTTTGTCACCCGGCTTGTATAAAATTCGCTGAATTTCCTCGATGGTGGCCATCCTGGCCTCCTCTGTAGAAGGAGAGAGCCAGGGTTGACCGCGGGCTGCGATCCGACTCTAATCGGGTCGCCTTGATAAGGCCTGTCCCGCGTCTGGCTCTCGACCATGCGGGGCGGTATCTAGAGGCCGCCAAGTGTTCCAGACTTGGCGGCCTCAACTTTTCACATTTGATACTGTCGCTTGATGAAGCCATCCATGAGCGGTACTGCAAAAGAATACTTTCCGTGCCGATTTTTATATACAAGGCCCGCATTCGCCAGAGAGACAAGCATCTGACTAATATGACTATTGCTAAATCCCTTTTCCAAGAATGCAGTCGAAGCATCCACTACTTCATGAACGGCAAACTCGCCGCCGCTATTTTCTAGGGCGCTAGCCCAAGCGCTTAAACCGGCCAGCGCGAAGCTCCGTCCGCGAAAGCCAGTAGTGCCCTTCGGAAGCTTGAGTGCGGACGTTCCCGCTTAATCGCGGGTAACGCCCAGTCCCTACGACTTTCTCCTAGACCGAGGATTCCGAGAATTCGAAGCACCTCTGGGGCGCCAGCGACCCGTGCGTCGCCCGGCGTGGCGTGACTGGCTTCTACGGGGTCAGCTCCGAGAATTGTCATGACATTGTCGGGCATGCTGTGCTATGCTCCCATGAAAGAGGAGTTTGCATGCCCCGGCGCAGCACTGCGGCCAAGCGCGGCACGCGCACCGAAAAGCTCGATGTTCGGCTGAGCCGCACCGCGAAAGAAACGCTGCAGGCCGCCGCCACGGCCGCGCGCAAATCGGTCAGCGAGTTCGTGCTTGATTCCGCTCTTGCCGAGGCGGAGGAGCGGCTCGCCGATCGGCGCGTGTTTACGCTTGATCGTAAAAGCTGGGATGCCTTTGTCGCGGCGCTCGACGCACCGCCGCGACGTCATCCGCGGCTAGAGCGCCTGTTCCGTGAACCCTCCGTGTTCGATTCGAAAAGCTGATCGTGGCGGGCGCTATCCGCATCGAAAAACTGCTGCGCACCCATCTCGTCGATGCATTTGGCTGCGGACAACCGGAGCTTGATCGCTTTCTGATCCGGCATGCGCTACAGGCGCAACAGGCCAATTCGTCGCAAACTTACGTCGCCGTCGGTGGCAACGAGGTGCTCGGGTTCTACACGATGGTTGCTGGCGAGGTTCGGCACGCCGATGCGCCCGAGCGCATCGTCAAAGGCATGCCGCGCCACCCGATTCCGTTGCTGGTACTGGCACGGCTTGCGGTTCATACAAAAGCGCAAGGCCGCGGCCTTGGAGCCGGACTGCTGCTCGACGCGCTTGGGCGCACGCTTCAGGTTGCCGACCTGATCGGCATCCGCGCGCTCGCCGTTCATGCCAAGGACGAGCAAGCTGTCGCTTTCTATCATCACTTTGGGTTCGTCCCATCACCCACCGACCCGCGCCACTTGTTCATGCTGGTCAAAGATATTCGCCTTGCGATGGAGCGAAGGCCATGAGCAGTCGGCCGGAACTCAGTGCCGGCTAGCCGCCGACTGCATATCGCGGCGCAACGATAAGCGCCGCCGTAATGCGCAGCGCCGGTGGCCTTACGCGCCGCCGCCAGGACGTACGATCCCAAAACCCACGAGGTCCTCCCATGAAACTCAAAGCGCCTCCGGGCGTCGGCGAGCCGTGCGTTGCCGGCGTCGCCATTGTCGCGCGTGACGGCATCTACGAAGTCGAAGCCGAGATCGGCACGCTGTTGATCGAGGCGTTCGGCTTCATCGAGGTCGAGGCAGCGGATCGATCGCGCAACGGGCGTGTGCCGGCGGATGCCGCACGCAATCCTATGCCGCGCCGCCGCGCGCCGGCAAACAAACCGTCAGCCTAGGAATCCGACCATGGCCGCTTCCGATCTCGCCGCGCTTGCCGACGTGAAAACCTGGCTGTCGGGCTCGAGCGGCATCGGCTCGACCGACGATGCGCTGTTAGCGCGGCTCATCACCGATGTGTCGGGCGCGATCGCTGCCTATCTCGGCCGGCCATCGCTTACGCCGCGCGTCTTTGTCGAACGGCGCGACGGCGACGGCAAGACGCGGCTTTATCTGCGCCGCTATCCCGCGCTCGCGATCAGCTCGCTCGTGATCGACAACCGCGCCGTGACCGCGGCGCCGGCGCCGGCCGCCGGTGCGGCGTGCACAAACGGCTATCTGCTCGAACCCTGGGACGGCCTGCCGCCAGGGCGGCCGCAGGCGCTCGATCTGTTCGGCGCGGTCTATCGCCCGGGCCGGCAGAATGTGGTGGTGAGCTATAGCGCCGGCTATGCGGTGAGCGGCGAAACCGCCACCGTGCCCGCTGGGCCGGGCCCTTATAGTGTATCGGCCGCAGCGCCGTTCGGCCCCTGGGCGAGCGATTCCGGGGTCGTTTATGTCGGCGGCGCCGCCTTGACCGCTGTATCCGGCAGTCCGGGGCAGGGCCAATATAATGTATCGGCCGGCGTCTATAGCTTCGCCGCGGCCGACGCCGGCGCCGCCGTGCTGGTGTCCTACGGCTTCATCTCGGCCGCCATCAACAATGCCTGCATCGAATGGGTGGCCGAGCGCTACCGCTACCGCACCCGCGTCGGGCAAAGCGCGCAGACCGTGTCCGGCCAGATGACGTCGTCCTACAGCCTCAAAGACATGCCGGATTTCATCCGCGCCTCGCTCGATCCCTACCGCAGCGTGGTGTCCTGAATGATCCAGCTCTCGCTGCACGATGGCGCATCGGCGGCACTCGCCGCCATGCCCGACCGCATCCGCGACGCGTTGTCGAGCAAGGCCAATGCGCTCGCCGCCGAATTACAAGCCAAGATCCAGCAAAAGCTCTCCGGCGGCGTGCTCAACCAGAAAAGCGGCGCGCTGGCGCGCTCGATCGCCGCCACGGTGGACGACTTGTCGGCCGATGTTTCCGTGACCGTCGCCACCGGCGACATTCCATACGCGACGATCCACGAATTGGCGGCACGATCCCGCCGCACGAAATCGTCCCGGACAAAGCCAAGGCGCTCGCCTTCATCCTCGCCGGCAAGCAAGCCTTCGCCGCGCGGGTAAACCTGCCGGCGATCGCTATGCCGGAGCGCTCTTACATGCGCTCCTCGCTCGCCGAGATGGCGGATGAGATCGGGGAAGAGCTGGGCGAGGTCGTGGCCGGGGCAATCAACTGACCGCTGCGACTATCAACAATGTATTTGATTGGATGTTCGGGTCGTGGTCAACTTGAATAGCGGAGCTACCGCGGAATGCCTGCGATATCGGGACTGCGCACATTTTCTCTCTCTGCTGACCGGCTTAGCGGCAGGGTATCGTTTGATACCAATGGCATTTTCGTTAAAGACGTTCCGCTGCTGACAAGGTCGAGAACGGTCGGACGTTGGTCCGTTAGACCCATCGCCGTACTCAATGACGAACTGACTGCATGTTACCGGCTCCCCGTCGACGTCACAGCAAAGACGGGCGCATTGGCATTGATCGCGAATGCGCTCAATCGCGGCGATATGGCAATAGCCGCGATCGCCACCGTGCAAATGCAATTTCCCGATCCCCCGCCGATGATGAAAGGCGGGGAAACAGTCGACGAGATAATGCGGAGGGTCGTGGAGCTTTACCGCAGCGGCTTACTGAAGGCGGATTGGGATCCAACGAAACATCCGCGTAGCGGCGAGCCGCCGAACCGCGGCTGGTTCGCGCCGGTGCCCAAGGAGACACAGGCGCCTAGCAGGAAGGGATGGCCGCTGCCGCACGTGAATGAAGCAGCGCGGGCGGTCGTGAAACAGGCTGCTGACTTTATTGAACGAAATGAAGGGCGTATCGTTCTGTGGGGTTTGGAGCTAAACCCCTGGGTTGATGTGTTTCTTGCGGTTTTTACGCCGGTCGAACTTAACCAGGGCGAAGATCGGCTTACGGCGCAATTGAAGGCTGCTTTGCAGGCACCCAAGACACTTGAAGAGTTGCAGCAAGATCCGATCGAAAATATCCTCGGCTATGAGAGACACCATATCGTCGAGCAAAATCCAGACAACCTCGCAAAGAGTATTGTCGCGAAGTTTGGGCGAGAACGTCTCGACGATCCGAGTAATTTAGTCTGGTCGTCCAGATTTAAACACGAAGAGATCAGTGCCTATTACAGCAGCAAGCCGTTTGGTTCCGGCGGTCCAACAATCAGAGAAATTATAAGCGTATTCGGATACGAGCAGCAGCGTGAATTTGGACTGAGCGTCATGCGCAAGTTCGGAGTGCTAAAATGAGTAATTACTCCAATTTGACGACCGATGAACTCCTGAACAAATTCGTGGAGACCGCAAAACGTGCAGGAACCATTTTTACATGGGATAAGGCAATCGTTTCAAATCCCCAGTTTAAAGCCCTCACGCCAGAGATGCAGGCGCTCGGCGCCGAATTGAGAAAGCGAAATCCGCGTGAAAAGCTCCGCGAACTCTTCGAGCACCCCAACCCCCATGTCCGCGGCTGGGCCGGTCCCCAATTCCTTTCGGTGGATCCGGATTGGGCTACGGCAACGATAACAGGCCTGTTTCATAATCTAAGCACGCGGGAGGTGCTGGCATGGCGTGACCGCATACTGCGCGGCCCGCCGCGTCGACCAGCGCTAACGGAAATATCAGTTCCTCAATTGGTGGCTTGCTTTATCGACGCCTGCGAACGCTGCTACGGCGCAACGCGCTTTTTGACTGACGAGCAGGGCGGTGGACCGAGTATGAAGGCTTACAACGATGTCTCCGGGGAGCCGTACGCGGTTGCCAGGGAGCTAAACGCGCGCGGCGAACTTAAGGCGCTGGTGCCACTTCTCGATCACCCGTGCGTCACCGTACGACAAAAGGCCGGCATGTTTTGTTTGGATATCGCGGCCGATAAGGCGATGGCAGTTCTGGAAGCCCTCGGCGGTGCAGATTTGAGATTTGAAGCCGCCGAAGCTTCGACGATGGTCCGTTTGCAGCGGATGGGCAAGTACAAACCGCTGTCTGAATAGACCAGAGTTTGCATCGACCGTTTGTTCATCGTGCTATGATCATCTATTTCCACATCGGCCAGAATGAACTTGACCCGAATAACGGTCGCGCGATTTCGAGCTTGAGGGTCATGCTGCGGCACTAATGCGCCAAATGGGGATAGCGGAGGCATGGCTACGTATAAACAATTCCAAAATATGCGACTCGTGCATGAGAGATTTGGAACCAAAAATGCTTCCTCCTGACGCCCAATTGCATCATCCAAACCTGATTGCCATCTCAGCGCGTCCGCCAATGAAGCGCGGTTTTGTCGAATTTCTCACTGCGAACACGCCGACTCCAGTTGCCGCGCGCTACATCATTAGCTTCGTTGAGCTGAAGGAAACTGTTCTGGAGTTTCTCCGCACTGGCGCGCTGAGCGACGTAGTCGATTGGCAAAAGCTAGATCGTCGCGCCCTCAAGGAGGACGCGGAGCGACCGCCAGATTCATAAAACTGCGACTTCAGGCCGTATCTTGAGGCCTCTGGATAATCCCGAAAAGATAATTGCCATGACCAGACATCAATTCATGGGTCGCTATCAATTCATGTTCTATGCGACGGCTCGCGATCTCACGCCGGTCCTCTCCCTCCTGGAAGCGCAGAAGAAACTCCAATACACGCCGACGCGTCACGTTGTGTCCGACAGAGCTCAGATTTATCTTTCGTATGCGGACATTCCGGATTTCGGCCGGACGAATAATCCCACCGCCGTACACAATCCAGCCTATCTTGTGGCGCAGCAAGGAACAGCGGTGCAGGTCCAAAGTATTCCCCTAAGAGCAGGCGGAATAAATTTCGCCATTGATCAAAGACTGAATAAAGACACTGTCACTTTACGTCCCGGGGGGATGTACGGCCATGACGTGCTCCTATACGGCTCAATCGGCACCGTTTCGGAGAGCGACGCGTCGCTTAATCTCTACGATTTCATGGTCGAGCCTTATCTTGACCGCTTTACGCAGGTACGGGAGTTTTATCTTGGGCCAGAGGCGTTTGCTCTCTGGAAATCCGGCGTAAGGCTGAACACTTCGGCTACCTCGACCTCCGACGACGATCTCAAGGCTTGAGCAACCGCGATCCACGAGGTCGGCGGCTCCATACCCCCACACGAGAGACTGTGCCGACCCAGGGGTGGGCGCTCGCCTTCATCCTCGGCGGCAAGCAAGCTTTCGCCACGCGTGGCACCCTGCCGGCGATTGCCAGCGGCTCTGCTCTTGTGCGATTCCGCAAACTCAAGGAGCGCGCGCATGCCCACCCGCGAACAAATCTCCGTTGCCTTCTTCGATCTCATCGCCGGCGCTGCCGATTTCACCGCCACGAGCCGGCGCTTCGTGCATTGGGATCAGGTCAATGAGACGCAGATGCCGTTTCTGACCATGCTCAAGACCGGCGAACAACGCGGCCGGCAGAGCGAAGGCCTGCCGACGCTGACCATCAATGCGCATGTGTTTGTCTATCTGTCTGCCGGCATGGACCCGGAGGATGTGCCGGATAGCGCGATGAATGCGGTGCTCGATGCCATCGACGCGGCCGTGGCGCCAAGCGGCGCCGACGCGCTCGCCGGCAACAAGCAGACGCTCGGCGGGCTTGTTGGGCACTGCTATCCGTTCGGGCCGGCGTTCGTGGACACCGGGGACGTCGACGGCAAGGCCGTCGCCGCGATTCCGTTCCAGATCTTGGTACCGTAGCCTTCGCTTCTCGCGGGTTGGCTGCTCGACACTTCCTCCGCTCATTCCCGCGCGCGGAATCAGCCACACGCCAGCACAAAGCTGCGGCCCCGCTTGCCGCGGGGCATTGCGCGTCAATCTTTTCGTCATCCATCCAGTGCTTCTATCCACCCGGAGATATCATCCATGACCCAATATGCTTTCGGCTCCGGCACGCTGATCGCCAAGCGCACCGACGTGACCGGCACGCCGCCCGCTTTGCTCGGCACGCTGCAAGACGTGTCGCTCGATTTTGACCGCAAGATCGAGACTTTGCTCGGTCAGTTCAACACCGCGGTGGCGGCCGGCGGCGGCGAGTTCAAGATTACCGGCAAAGCCAAATATGCCCGGCTGCAGGCGACGCAGATCAATAACCTGTTCCTCGGCCAGACGCTGATCGCCAACGCCATGCTGGAAATGACCACAGGAGAGAGCGACACCGTGGCATCTGGCGCCGTCACGGTGGCCAACAGCGCCAGTTTCGCCGAGGATTTCGGGGTATTCTACGCTTCAAGCGGCGCGCAGCTTTCGCCCGTGACCTCTTCACCGGCGCAAGGCCAGTACAGCGTGGCGAGCGGGGTTTATTCGTTCAACACCGCCGACAACGGCGCCGCGGTATTGATCTATTACAGCTATACAATTTCGTCCGGCAACAAGATCAGTCTCGCCAACCAGCTCACCGGCCCGGTGCCGATGTTCGAGATCGCGCTGAAGGAGACCTTCAACTATTACGGCACCGCCAAGGATCTGGTGGTCAAGCTCAATGCCTGCGTCTCGCCGAAGCTGTCGCTGCCGTTCTCCAATCAGAAATTCACCGTCGCCGAGTTCGATTTCCAGGCGCTCGCCGATGCGTCGAACAATATCGGCACCATCAGCCTGAGCGAATGACGACGACTGGTTATTGGCCTGTAACGGAGATCAGCCTTGAGCCTGAACCTTGACGAAACCATTGATTTAACGTCCGCGCGCCCGGTGCGGCTCGCCGGCAAGGACTTTCACATCGCGCCGCTCAGCTTGCGGCAGATTCTCGCCATTGCCGATTACGTGCCGAAGCTTTCCGCAATCGGCGCCGAAAATCTTTCCGGTGAACGGCTCGCGCCACTGGCCGAAGTGCTTTGGCACGGCTTGCGCCGCGCCCATCCGAAACTGACGCGGGACGAGTTTTTCGATTTGCCGATCACCATTGCCGACTTGGTGGCGGCGCTGCCGGTGGTGATCGAGCAGGCCGGCGGCCGAAAAGTGGATGCCGCCGCGGGGGAATTCGAACCCCATCGCGCGAGCGCGATGGGGACGCCGGAACGGACGGCGAGCGCTTCGGCGATGTCGACTGGCGCGCACTCGTCGCCGAGCTCGTGATCGAACTGCATTGGACCCGCGATCAGGTGCTCGATCAGGTCGACGTGCCGTTTCTCGAGGATTTGCATCGCGCGTGGGCCGACGCGCCGCCGCTGCGCAAGATGGTCGCGGTCTATCTCGGGCATAAGCCCCGGGGTCGAACATCGCGCGATTACGGCGATCTGCTCGCGATGTTTCCCGGCGGGACGATCAAATAGAGATATAAAGGCTGCGACGATGGCTGACGATAATAATGTCGAAATCAGCTTCACCGCAGCGACGGATGGGGCTCTGGTGGGGATCGCTGAAATTCTGACCGCACTCACCGGCCTAACCGCGGTCATCGGCGGCATGATCGGCAACCTTGATCGGTTGAGCGGCGCAGTTGCTAAGGCTTTTCCCACCGCCCAAATCAGTCAATGCTCAAAGGCGATCGGCTCAATCGGCACGTCGGCGAAAGATGCGATGGCGGGAATCGGGCTTCTTCACGCTCGCCTGGGCGATCAGAAGACGCTTCTCAATGCAGAGGTGAGCCAGTTCAAGCTTACGCAAGACCAGAAATTCGCGTTGCTCGAAGCCGAGACACAAAGCGAATACCAGGCCGAGCTCGACCTTCTCGATAAAAAGCGAAAGTTGTGGGGGCAGGGCACCCAGCAATACCAGAGTATCAGCTATAAAATGCAATCAATCCAGTTACGACGCGACGCCGAGCTGCTCCGCCTCGACGAACAATCCATCGCCGCCCAACAGGCCTTATGGACCCGATATCTGTCGACGCTGACAGGCGCCTTCAATTCCCAGCTTCGCGGCCTTCTCGAAGGCACGACGAATTGGCACAAGGCCACGGTCAAAATGCTCGAAGATCTGACGATCAGATTCATCGAGATGGCGGAGCAGATAGTGGTGAAATGGCTGGCCGCCGAAGTGGCGCAGACCACGGCGACGACGAGTGGCGCTGCGGCGCGCGCTGCGGCGGAACAGAGCGCGTCGGGCGCTGGCCTTCTCGCCGGCGTCGCCAATGTGCTCAAAGCGATCGGCGCGGAGGCGGCGCAGGTCTTTGCCGGGGTCTTCGCCTTTCTCGCCCCGACCATGGGACCGGCCGCGGCCGGCCCCGCCGCGGCGGCGCAGGCCTCCGTGTTGGCAGTGCCAAAGTTGGACGCGGGCACCGACTACGTCGTGCGCGGCGGGCTCGCGCTCATCCATCCCGGCGAAACGATCATTCCGGCGGCGCGCGGCAGCGGCCCCTATACCGGCGCGGCAATGCGGCCGCAGGTCCACGCGCCGGTAAGCATCAATGTCTCGGCGCTCGATTCACAAAGCGTGGCGCGCTTCTTTAACGATAACTCCAAGCACATGCTGCGCGCGATCAACGACGCGGTGAAACGCGGCGCCCATCTCGGCTTGCGCGCGGCCAGTCGTTGACGAGTTCGTACCTCCAATAGGCTGTGATGATCCAATGGCTTGACGGCAGCAAATGCCGACATAATGATCTAGCTAGAAAATCTAGCTAGGAGACCAGCCATGGCCCGCGGCACTTGGTCGGTTCAGGATGCCAAAAACCGCTTTAGTGAGGTTGTCGAGGCGGCGCGGTGAAGGCCGCAGACCGTGACCAAGCACGGCAAGCCGGCGGTGGTTGTGGTCGCGGCCGACGAATACGACCGCCTGCGCAAGCTGCAGCAGCTCGAAGCACCGAGTTTTGCCGCATTGTTGCTGGCGATGCCTCAAGGCGATGTCGAATTTGAGCGCCTGAAGGCAGAGCCGCGCGACGTCGCATTTTGATGTTCCTGATCGACACCGACGTGCTTTCGGCGCTGGCCAAGCGGCGGCGCGACGCCAATGTCGAAGACTGGATTGAGCGCTGGCGGACCACCGATCTTTTTATCAGCGTCATCAGTGTGGGCGAGATCGAACGTGGCATCGCTCTGCAGCGTGGCAAGGATCAGCAATTTGCCGCCATGCTCGCGCTATGGCTCGACCATGTCATCAATCTCTATGGCGACCGGGTTCTGCCGTTCGATCTTGCAGCCGCCCGTCGTTGGGGACAGCTCAGTGCGGCACTCGGTCACCACGGTGTGGATCTGCAGATCGCCGCCACTGCCCCCGAACATGGCCTTACGGTGGTAACGCGTAATATCTCACACTTCGAACCGACAGGCGTCCCGGTGCTCGATCCGTTTGGGCCACCGTCGCGTCGAAAGCCGTAAACCCGAAAACGGGAAACGCGTCGGCGGACGATCGGTGCATTGCGGCGGCAATCTTATCTTTCCCCGCTTGCCGGCTCGCAGTTTTAAAAACGGGCTTGCCTCTTCCGCTGGCGGTTTACGCCTTTTGCGCCACCGACGATCCGCCATTTATCGCAAGGTCAACAAACGCGGCTTGGCATTTGTCCCTTGGCCATGGTCGCAAATTGCCGACAACCACAATGACCTACATCTGCGGCGTCAATCTCCTGCCGGCGACCGGCGAGTGGGCTTACGACAGCGTGCCCTATCGAGCCCGCCGTGCCGGCGTGACCGGCTATACGTCGCTCAACCTCAATTGCAATCCGAGCGGCGCCAAGACCGATTGCGACTATTCGCTCGACCAATTGCAGGCGCAATTCCCGGACTGCGAAACGGTCGCGCTGGTCGTCGCCTGGTTCGGCAGTTCGACTGAGGCGGCAACGTGCCAAGTCTGTCCCTCGACGACCTTCATCGGCGGCGCGTTCGAGAAATATGTCGGCGGCATCTGGGTCGCGGACGATTGGCAGGTCTCTTCGCTCACCCAAAGCTCGTCCGGCCTGGTGGCGATCCCGACTGTGGGCGGTTCGGCCATCTATGGCGGCACGCCGGCGGATCAATCAGTGGTGCGCTGCATCCAGGATCTCAAAGCGCGCGGTTTTCGCGTGGTGTTCTATCCGTTTCTGCTGATGACCTGCGCGGGCCTGCCGTGGCGCGGCAGCATCGCCTTTGCGCCGGACGTTTCCACGGCGGCGACCGACGCCGTCAACGCATTTCTCGGCACAGCGGCCGCCTCGCAGTTCAGCCGCGACGCCACCAACCTCACTGTGGCCTATTCAGGTTCGCCCACCGATTACACCTATCGGCGGATGATCCTGCACTACGCCAACCTCGTTGTGCTGGCCGGCGGCGTCGATCTTTTTCTGCTCGGCTCGGAATTGCGCGGGCTGGAAACCATTCGCGGTCCGGGTTGGACGAAAGCCGGAACGACCAGCGTCGATGGGCGCGCGACCTGGGATTATCCATTCGTCGCCGGGCTCATGCAATTAGCCGACGACGTGCGCAGCGTCTTCGATGCGACCTCACTCAGCAAGGACACGACCGGCCTGCATAACCTGATCAGCTATTCGGCCGACTGGTCGGTATGGATGGGGGTGCAGCACGCCGGGGAAAACGGCCAATGGCCACATCTCGACCAGCTTTACGCGCACGACACTATCGATCTCGTCTGCTTCGACAATTATCTGCCGCTGTCCGACTGGACGACCGGCGACGGCGGCCTCGACGCGCAGCACTGGCTCGACCCGGCGCCGAGCGGCACGTGGCCGCCGACCGCGGCGATGTTCAGCGGCCTCGGTCTGAGTGGCCAGCCCACGATCCACGCGGCCGCCTATCTGAAGGCCAATATCGAAGGCGGGCAGTATTTCAACTGGTTATACAATGACAGCGACAATCTCGGCGCCGGGCTCGACCCGAACGGCACCGATCTTCGCGTGTCATTGCCGCAGGGCGACCGGCTGGTGCAATCGCGCCATGCCTATGCAGCCAATCAGCAGCTTCTCGCGCCGAAACAATTGCGCTGGTGGTGGAACAACAGCCACCAGGCCATCTATGACGACGGCGACGGCACCGGCTGGCAGCCGCATGGCCCCTTCACCGAATGGATCGCGCAATCGAAATCGATCGTGTTCGCCGAATACGGCTTTGCCTCGTGCGACCGCTCGACCAACCAGCCAAACGTCTTCTTCGATCCGGCAAGCGGCTTAAGCGGCACGGCGTTCTGGTCGATCTGGGACCCCAACGCCAGTGCGCCGGGCGGCTATGCGCCGCGCCGCGACGACGTCCTGCAAACGCTGACGCTCCAGGCAATCTACGACTACTGGGTGACCGGCGGAAATAATGTAACCTCGGCCGGCGGCGTGGCCATGGTGCAGACCGCCTTCATGGCAGCATGGAATTGGGACGCCCGGCCGTTCCCGACCTTCCCGCTGCAGGCTGGGATCTGGAGCGATGCCGCGCCTTGGCCGTCCGGTTTCGCGATCAACGGCAAAGGCCCATTCGTTGCGCCGCTCGTTCCCGATTCTCCGCCCGCGCTTGGGCCTTATTTGGATTTTCCAGCGCTGCCGACGCTGGGCTGGACGGTGCGGCTGTCGCCGCGCTTTGCGACCGGAGCGGCGCTGCACGTTTCCGGGCGCGAGCTGCGCGCGGCCAAGGCATCGGCGCCGCGCTGGCTGATCGAGCTGAACTACGATCTGTTGCGCATGGTATCGCCAAACGCCGAACTGCAGGCGATCGTCGGCTTCTTCGCGCAATGCGCGGGTGAGGGCACATCGTTCTATTTCGCGCCGCCGACGCTGTCGCCGGCCACCGCGCAACCGCTCGGTACTGGTGACGGCACGACGACGACATTTCCATTCACTGTCTCGGTCGGCGACTATTCGCTGACGCCAGGCAACGTGGGCACGGCGGTCTCGATCTACCTCAGCGGTGTCACGCAAAGCGGGGGCTACACCGTCAATAACGTCCCGTTCGCTCCGGCCGTGACATTTGCCGCGCCTCCCGGTCCGGGCGTCGGCGTCACCGCCGATTTTTCCTGGTCGTTCCTGTGCCGTTTCGAGGACGACGATCTCGATGTCGAGGAATTCATGGCTGAGCTCTATGCGCTGCAATCGCTGCAGCTTCGAACGGTCCGCGCATGACGACGCCGCCGGCGCTGCCGAGCCTGCCGGGGCTTGCCTGGGCGCGGCACAAAAAACCGGGATTCTCGACCCGCGTCGCTTCCCACGCCTCCGGCCGCGAAGTGCGTGTCGCGCTGATGAGCTATCCGCTTTACGAATTCGAGACGGCCTATAACGGTCTGTCCTCGACGGCGTCCCCGGCTGCCGCACAGACCGGGCTTGGCGCATCGAGCCTGCAAAGCCTGATGGGATTTTTCCTGCAGCTCATGGGCCAGGCCGGAGTCTTCCTCTACACCGATCCGGACGACAACGCCGCCACCGGTCAAGCCATCGGCGTCGGCGACGGCGCGACGCAATGCTTCGTAATGGGCCGCTCGCTCGGCGGATTTAACGAGCCGGTATCGTGGGTAGCCTCGATCGCTAATGTGTACTTCAACGGCATCGTCCAGCCGGGCGGAACCTACGTGCTGGAGCCGCCGAATACGCTGGCGTTCTATCAGGTCCCGGACGCCGGCGTCGCCATCGCCGCGGATTTCAGCTTTGCGTTTCAATGCCGTTTCCTCGACGATCAGATGGACTTCGAGGAGTTCATGGCGAGCTTGTGGAAGCTCGGCGGCATGAAGTTTCGCAGCATCAAGGCCAATACGACGCCGGCTGTGCCGCCGCAATGGTATAATCTCTACGCGATCAGCGGCACGCTGGCGTCGCTGGTTGCCGATTTCACCACCGAAGGCGGCGCCGATCGCTATTATTACGACGGCGCGACCTGCGCCAATGCCGCCGCTTACGAGACCGCAGTCGGGCTTTCCGAAAGCCGATCGTCGACCGGCTACTACACCAATCCGTCCGGTTTGCTGGCGAGCGCGGCGAGCAACGTGCTGCGCATCGGCGACTACAATCCGGTCGCCCTCACCTCGAAAGGGCTCTTGCTCGAAGGCGCAGGCACCAATTATCTGCCCTCATCAGGCGATCTCGGCAATGCCGCTTATTGGCATAGCGACTATCGCGGCATTGCCACGACCTCCAATGCCACGACCGCGCCGGACGGAACGACAACGGCGGCCTCTGCAATTGAGGACACCAGCACAGGAACACATTTCTTCGGTGGTTATTACAGTGGCACACTAGGTGCCGGGCCGTTCAATGCCAGCGTTTGGGCGAAAGCGGCCGGCCGTTCATGGATCGCGCTTGGCATCTACATGACCGGCCAGTCGCCGATCGAGCCGCTGGCTTACTATAACCTCACCGGCAGCGGCGCGATAGGAACGGTGCCGAGCGGAGTGACGGCAACAATCCAGGCGTTTCCGAACGGCTGGTACCGGCTGACTTATACGCGAACGGCGAACGCCTCTGTTACCTTTCCATTTCTCGATATCTACCTCGCCAGCGCGAACGGCACGATCAGCTACACCGGCAACGGCACAAGCGGCGCATACTTTTGGGGAGCGCAACTGGAGACGGCTTCCTTTGCTTCGTCTTACATCCCGACCGCGACGGGCAGCGCGTCGCGGTCCGCCGACAGCTTCAAGCGCACCCGCACCAATCCGACCTCGATCACAAGGCTCTTGAAGGCGACCACGCCGCCCGGAACTCCGGCTACCGAATGCACGCTGTGGAGCGCCGACGACGGCAGCGACGCCAATTACATCCGCGTGGTCTATTACAGCGACGGCCACATTCATCTTCTGGTCGAGGCGGGTGGCTCCTCGCAGATCAATCTCGACCTGGGCGCGGTCGCGGCCAATACCGCATTCACAATCGCATTGACCGCGGCCGCTGCAAACTTCGCCGCGTCCATCAACGGCGGCGCCGCAGTCTCTACGTCGTCAGGCTCGATGCCGACCGGGCTCGTCAACGACCGCCTCGGCTCCGGAGTTGATGCCGGTTACGAGTGGTTCTCCGATATCGCGCTCGATGCCGAGTGGACGAATTTGATCGCTACCGGCGCGCAATTGGCGGCGCTGTCATGAGCCGACTCGACGTACCGCCGGGTCTGCCTGGTCCGGTCTCCACTCGGTAAGTGATCGGCTCATCCGATATTGCATCGGCGCGATTATCCCTGTTCAAACCATCGATAGTTTCACCGAAGGCTTCATCACCAGCCGTCCCGTGTAGTCGATGCGAAACAAAAATACTTTGTCGCCGAAGAAATCATCGACGGCCTTTTTAGCTCCCGTGAAATGACCGTAATCGTCAATGATCAAGAAGCCTCCCGGCGTCACTCTTGGCCATAACCATTCCAATTCGTGCTTGGTCGATTCGTACCAATCGGTATCGAGACGAAGGAGCGCAGTCTGCTGCGGCGCTCGTGCCGGGATCGTTTCCTCCACCATGCCCCGGTGAATGCGAACGCGCCCCGGCGGATAGCCGGTGGACGCTATGTTGGTTCTAACCTCCTCCTCACAGCACCAGAACCCGTTCGCGGGACGTCAGGGTGAAGGGTTTCACGTTCTCGAAAATGTCGTCAAACGGCTCGGCGCGCGGCCGCGATACGGGGCGCAATTCAAGGCCAGCCAATCCGAGCGCACGGTTTATGGAACGGCCGATCCGCAGCATATGGCAGACAAACGCGATCGGCCGCGTCGCGCAACAACTGCTTAAAGGAATGCAGAGATGAAACCGGCGTCCACCGCACTCATAAGCTATCTCAATGCGGTGCGCGCCAGCCCCGACGTGCCGTTAGTGATGGCGGATGCGTTTTCCTTCACGCTGCGATCCGGCCTGATCCTGTGCTACACCAATGTCGACGTTGCGTTCAGCTATGGCGGCGTCACCTACCTCGCCAATTCGATCCTCATCGACGGCCTCAAATACAAGGCTTCCGTCGGTCTCGAGGTCGACCAGCAGCAGATCACGATATCGGCGCTGGCGACCGACACCGTCAGCGGCGGCGCGCCGTTCCTTCAGGCGCTGCGGGATGGCGCTTTCGACGGCTGCGAAATCGACCGTATGCGGGTGTTCTTTTCCGACCGCGTCGGCGGCACCGCAATCGGCGCCGTGACGCTGTTCAAGGGCCGGCTCGGTACGGTCGATCAGATCGGCCGCACCAGCGCGAAACTGACGGTCAATTCGGATCTGGTGCTGCTCGACATCGATATGCCGCGCAACATCTATCAGCCGACCTGCCTGCATACGCTTTACGATTCGGGGTGCACGCTGATCAAGAACGCCTTTGGCAGCAATGGCACCGTGGGCGCCGGCTCGACGGCGTCGCTCATCAATTGGTCCGGCGCCAACGCGAATTTTCAACAGGGCTCGATCACGTTCACGTCGGGGGTCAATGTCGGCGTCACCGCCAATGTCAACGCCGTTGTGGCCGGCACCTCGCTGACGCTCGGCTATCCGCTGCAAAGCACGCCGGCGGCGGGCGACACCTTCACTGTCTATTACGGCTGCGATCACACCCCGGGCACGTGCCAGAGCAAATTTGGCAATCTGACCAACTTTCGCGGCTTTCCCTATGTGCCGCCGCCGCAGATGGCGATTTGACGGCCCGGTCGGGCCAAGCTGCCTTGCTCCTAACCTTGCTGCCAATCGGATCAGCGCATGAATCCCAGCGAAAGCGCACAGCGGGCCGCCGTCATTGCCGACGCGCGCGCCTGGATCGGCACGCCGTATCACAATTGCGCGGACGTCAAAGGCGTCGGCGTCGACTGCGGCATGCTGTTGGTGCGGGTTTTTGTCGACACCGGGCTGTGTGCCCCATTCGATCCGCGGCCTTACCCCGTCGACTGGCACCTGCATCGCTGCGAGGAACGCTATCTCGGCTTCATTTTCGAACGCGCGCGACAGATCGGTAGCGCGGAGCCTGGCGATGTCATGGTGCTGCGTTACGGCCGCTGTTATTCGCATGGCGGCATCGTCACCAAATCGCGCCCGCTGACCATCGTGCACGCCTACTATCCGGCGCGGCGCGTCGTGGAGGAGGAAATCGCGCAAAACGCCGTGCTGGCGGACGCAGCGCGCGCGCCGCGCTTTTTCAGCTGGTGGGCGCGGCCATGAGCCTATTCCGCACCGGCGCCAAGCAGTCCGCGGTTCCACCGGATTATACCGGCCTGCAAATCCAGACGGCAGTCAACGCGCTGCCTATTCCGATCGTCTGGGGCGAGTCCAAGCTCGCGCCGAACGTCATCTGGTACAATAATTTCCAATCCATACCGCAACAGAGCGGCGGTGGCGGCGGCAAAGGCGGAATATTCGGGACCGCAGGGACGATCACCGGCTACGACTACACCGCCTCTATCATCATGGCGCTGTGCGAGGGACCGGTCGCCGCCATCAATCAGATATGGCGCGGGCAATCGGTTTATACGCTTGCGGGCTTGGGGCTGTCGCTGTTCACCGGCACGACGCCGCAGACGGTGTGGGGCTATCTTGCGACCGCCTACCCCTCGCAGGCGCTCGCCTATCAAGGCACCGCTTACGTCTGCGCGGCGAATTACGACCTGAGCGATTCTGCGACGCTCGACAACCACAATTTCGAGGTCCGGGGGTTCTTCTACGGCACCGGCGCCAACGGCGTCGACGCCGACCCCGCCAAGTTCGTCGGCGATTTCCTCACCAACGCCCAATACGGCGTCGGCTTTCCCGTCGGCAGCATCGACGCGACCACGCTCTACGGCCCGGGCGGCGACGCCTCGTACCAAACCTATTGCGCCGCAGTCGGCCTGGCGCTGTCGCCGGCGCTCAACAACCAGGAGCAGGCATCGAGCATTCTTGGGCGCTGGCTCGAGCTCACCAATACCGCGGCGGTCTGGTCGGGCGGACTGCTGCGATTCATTCCCTATGGCGACACCGCGACCGTTGCCGGGACGGTGCAAAGCACCAGCATCTCGGTCGTGCTGCCCGCCGCCGGCGCCTTCAGCACCCCGACGCCGCAGGTCTATGTGACCCTGCCGTCGCGCTTCGTCGCCGATCTCGGCGTGAAGTATTCGGTCAGCGGCACGGCATTCACCTGCATCGGCGCCGGCACGCCATCGGCGGCCGGCACCTACGCAATCTCGCCGAACGGGACCTATGTGTTTGCCGCCGCCGATGAGAATGCCGGCATCACCATCAGCTATCAATATTCGAGCGCCTCGAGCTTCGCGCCCAACGTCACGCCGATTTACGATCTCACCGACGACGACTTTAAGGTGGACCGCAATGAAGACCCGCTGCAAGTCACACGCTCCGACCCGTACCAGGCCTACAATGTCTGGCGTCTTGAAATCGCCGAGCGGGTCAACGCCTATAATCTGACGACGGTGGAATCGCGCGACCAGAACGCGATCGAGCTCTATGGCATGCGCATTGCCGCGACGGTGACGGCGCACGAAATCTGCGATCCCAACGTGGCGCTGCTCGCCGGCCAGCTCATGGTGCAGCGCGCGGTCTATATCCGCAACACCTATAAGTTTCGCCTGTCGTGGGAATATTGCCTGCTCGACCCGATGGATTTGGTGACGGTCAGCGACTCCATACTCGGGTTGGCGAATGCGCCGATCCGCATCGCCGAAATCGAGGAGGATGAGAACGGCTTTCTGCAAGTGACGGCGGAAGAGTTTCCGCTCGGCGCGGCGACCGCCACGCTTTACGCGACGCAGGCGGTGACGAACACCCCGATCAATCGCAATCTCGTTCCCGATGCGGTCAATGTGCCGATCATCTTCGAGCCGCCGGCGGCGCTTGCCGGCGCCACCGCGCAGGTCTGGATCGCGGCGTCGGGCGGTGCGGGCGGCGTCGCCGATCCGAACTGGGGCGGCGCTTTCGTCTGGCTGTCGCTCGACGGCTCATCCTATTTCCAGATCGGCACCGTCGTTTCGCCGGCGCGGCAGGGCGTGCTCACGGCGGCGTTGCCGGCGTTCGCCGCCACCAATCCCGACAGCGCCGATACGCTGACGGTGAATATGGCCGAGAGCGGCGGCGTTCTTTCCAGCGCCACCGCGCTCGATGCGCAGCTCACCAACACGCTGTCGATCGTCGACGGTGAGCTTGTGTCCTACGCGACGGCGACGTTGACTTCGGCGAACCATTACGCGCTGACCTCGCTCTATCGCGGCCTTTACGGCACGGCGGCGGCCGCGCATTCCGTCGGCGCGCCGTTCGCGCGCCTCGACGGCGCGGTGTTCGAATATGACCTGCCGCCGCAATATGTCGGGCAGGTGCTTTACATCAAATTGCAGAGCTTCAACGTATTCGGCGGCGGCGTACAGGACCTGTCGACCTGCGCCGCCTACACCTATACGCCGAGCGGTGTCGCATCGACCATCCGGCGGCGCGCGCGCTCCTTGTCGCGACGTCTATGGATTTCGGCCTGGTCACCGCCAGTGTCGCCACGACCGACGATTACGGCACGCCGCCCAGTCTGTTCGTCGAGCTCGACGTCGATCTCGGCGCCGCATGAGGAGTTGATCGATGACCACAGCGGTTCAGGTTCAATACCGGCGCGGCACCGCGAGCCAAGTGGCGGCCTTCACCGGCGCGCAAGGCGAGCTCGTCGTCGACACCACCAACAATCGCGTGGTGGTGCAGGACGGCGCCACGGCCGGCGGCTTTACGGCGGCCAAGCTTGCCGAGGTCGTCACCAACACGCGGACCGCCGTGTCGGATGCAAATTACACGGCGCTCGCCGGCGATCGCAACATTGCCTATACCGCAATGACGGCGGCGCGCACCGTGACGCTTCCGCGCCGCTGCGAGCTACCCGACCGGAACGCGCCTCCTGATCCTGGACGAGTCGGGCGCCTGCTCGGCCGCGAACGCGATCACGATTGTCGCGGCAGGGTCGGATACCATCGACGGCGCGGCGAGCGCGCTCATTCCGGTGGCCTACGGCTATCTGGCGCTGGAAAGCAACGGCGCCGGCAAATGGACCGTGATCGATGCCGCCGCATTCAATGGCACCGCGCCGATCTTCGCTGCGCACGGTTCCAATATCCAATGCGCCGTGGTCGAGGATCTCATCACCTGCTCGGGTGCATCGTCGGTTTCAAGTAAGCAGATCCCCAATCGCGCCATCGTGCTGGCGATCTCCGTCTATGTCGTGACGGCGATTACCGGGGCGACATCGTTCAATGCCGACGCCACGACCAATGCAAGCGGCGGCACGGGCACGACGGCGGGCCAGTTCGGCTCCGGTCTCGGCATCGCCGCCGGCTCGAACAACTCAGGCGTCATCGGCCCGACCGCCTGGTACGCAGCTTCGACCATCAAGCTCACCGCGCAAGGCGGCAGTTTTACCGGCGGCACGGTGCGGGTGGCGATTCAATATCTCTTGTGCGGCCCGGCGACGGGCTAAACGCGGCGTAGCGACGCCGTTGATCTGGTTCTCCCAGAACTAAACAGGTGACCGAATGCGAGCGATTCTCGCCACGGCGATCTATTGCCTTGTCATCTTCAATGCGCTGCGAACCGCCGGAGCCTGGCGATGATCGATCTCGTCAAGCTGAAAGCGGCGAACGTGGCACGCTGGACCGCGATGCACGTCGAGCCGGCGCTCGGCGCGACGTTCGACCGCGTCGCCGCTCGTCTGACCGCGCCCGCCGCGAAGGCGCGCTACGAAATCGTCACCGCGCAAACCGGTGTGCCGTGGTTCGTCGTCGCGGTCATCCACGAGCGTGAGGCTTCGCAAAGCTGGGCGGCCAATCTGGCGCAGGGCGACCCGTGGAACGCGGTTTCGGTCCATGTGCCGAAAGGGCAGGGGCCGTTCGCGAGCTGGGAAAGCGCGGCGGTCAATGCGCTTGAGCGCTGTCCGCCCTATGCCGCGCATTGGACCGACTGGTCGATCGGCGGCGCGCTGACGCTGCTCGAAGAATATAACGGCCTCGGCTATGCGCAGCGCGGCGTGCCGTCGCCCTATCTGTGGGCCGGCACCGACCAATACACATCCGGCAAATATATCGCCGACGGCCATTACGACCCGCAGGCGATCGATCATCAGCTCGGCTGCGCGGCGCTGCTCGCGCGCATGGCGCTCGTCGACAAATCCATAACGTTGGGAGGAACAGAATGACCGCATACGCCTGCTACGCCTGTCACGGCCTCGGCTTTATTCAGCCGATCGACCAGCTCGCGCGTTGGCTCAACGTCAACACGCCGAGCGCAATCCACTTCAACACCGTCGGCGGCTCCGACCCGATGCTTGAGGAGGCAGGCATTCGCGCCGGCATTGCGGCCGACCTGAAAGCCGGCAAGCAACTGATCTTCATCGGCCATTCCAAAGGCGCGATGCTGGCTTATTACCTCGGCTATCCGGCGCCGCTCGTGGTCGCGATCGATCCGACCGACTGGGGCAGCAACATCGACTGCCCGGAATGGACGCTCACGCCGCCGCAGCCGGGGCAATGGCGCGCGCCGGGCAACGTCGGGCGCTGGATCAATTTTCACCAGTCCGGCTATCCGGGCGGCGGCGTGCTCGCCAACCCCGGCGACACCGCGGCAGATCATTTCTTCCCCGACTGCAACCACATGACCATTCCGACCGATCCGCGCACGATGCAAATCGTCCACGACGCCATCCTGCAGGTGATGTCATGATGAAGGGCAGCATGAAGTGGGCGCTCTGGCTGTTCTTCCTGGTCGCGAGTTTCGCGGTCATGGAGGGCTGGTCGCTCTACGACAACACGTCGACGCTGTCCCGCTTCGTCTGGACCATCACGGCGGCTTTCCCGCCGACGCCGTTCGTCGCCGGCTTTCTCGCCGGCTTTTTGTGCTGCCATTTCTGGTGGGGCGGTATCGTGCCGTTCGCGCCGGTCAACCAAAAGGACGACTGACATGCAAGGCATTTCCTGGAAAGACGTGCTGCATTACGGCTCGGCTGTCGGCCTCGTGATGCTCGGCGGCCTCGCCATGATGGGGCTGCAAATTCCCGGCGTGACGATCGACCCGACCATCTGCTTCACCACCGCGGCCGGCATCTTCGCGGCAGGGCTCAAGGGCGGTGTGAGGAGCGGCAAAACCAATCTGACGGCGGTCAAATCGCTCACCTTCCTGATCGCGGCCGGCGCGGTGCTCGCGCTCGCCGTGCCGGCGCATGCGGCGGCCAAAGCCAAGCCGAGCTCGGCACAGGCGCAGGCCAATCCATTACTGGTCGTTCAGCAATTTACCGGCGACGACCTCAACGCGGCCATCGCCGACGCCAAGGCGCAGAATCCGCCGGATACGATCGCCGTCAATTGCTACCAAGCGCTGTTGCCGATCGTGCAAGGCGGCGTCGCCAATCCGCTGCCGGCGAGCCCGGGCGTATTTCAGGCGCTGCAGAAAGCCCGCGATGCGCAAGCGCTGCTCGCCAATATGCAGTCCCCGACCGGACCGCTCGCCGGTGTGAACGCCGCCTGCGCGCCGCTGGTGCTGGCGGCGCAGAATACGCTGGTGCAGCTCGGCATCATGACAGGCGCGGTGGCGGCCAAGATCGGGCTGACGCTGCCGCTGGCGCTGCCGGGCCTTCCGTAACCACGAGGCAGACGCCGACGCTGCGGCGCCAGGTTGAGAACGAGGATGCAATGGCCGGTAAACTCGATGAAATCAGCCGTGCAATTGGAGCGCTTGAAACAAGCGTGCGCGATCTCAAGCGGCGCATGGACGAAAACCTCAAGCTGCAAGCGAGCCGGCATGCCGATAATGCCGCAGCATTACGCGAATTGGCCGCAAAACTCGATCAGCACGCCACCGCTGTGGCGATGATCCGGCCGACGGTGGCCTCGCTCGAATTGTCGCGATCGAAACTGGCGACCTGGGCTTCGATCGGCTTGGCCGCCGTCATGGTCCTTGGCTGGATCGTCGAAGCGGGCGCGAAATGGGCCGTGGCGCAACTGCTGGCGCATTTTCAGTGAGCGACGACACCGCTCGCGATGCCGTAATGCCTATGTGAGGTCATCTAGACAATAAAAGCCGCGCGATGCGCCCCTCTCATCATTCTCCGCCCCGCTGGCTTGCGCCGGCGGGGCGTTTTTTTCTCTACACCGCACCGCGCCTTTCTTCTGGAAAACTCGGCGGCGGCAGCACCGTGAGATCGAGCGCGCTCCGCGTCGGGTGAGGGTTGGCTTTCAGTCCGACCGTCGTTGTGCCCCAGTCGCCGCAGTCGAGCGTCGTGTATTTGATCCACTGACGCAAAAGCCGGTTGTGCCGCAGCTCGCGGCGGATGCGCAGCCCGAACCAGCCGGTGTGGGTGTTGTAAAATCCGGGCGATTTGCCGCGCGCGCGGCCGTGCCCGTGAACGAAGCGCAGCCGCGCCGCACCCATCTCCCACGCCTGCTGGACGATGGCGGCCATCGGCAGCCCGATGAAATCGGCCGGCCGGTAGCCGTGCAGGTCGATCTTCGCAAGGAGCGGGATGGGAGCTTCTACCGACACCGCCGTTCCTTAAAAGGATGAGACCGTCGACGCGCGGCACGGGGCATGGCTGGCTGGCTTCTTGGATACGTTTAGAACTTTGTATGTCGCGCCAAGCGCGGAATTGCGTACGACATTCGAGCACCTTTCAGACGGCTTGCAAAGCGTTGTGAAGCTTTGAACGGGTCGTCTTACGGAGCACCTCCTAAAGCTTCCCACCGAGCCGCGGTTCAGAGTCGCTGCGATGCTCCACATATTCACGATTGAACTATGGAGAAGACACGTGCTGCAGGAACGGCTGCGTGAAGTATGGCGCGCGCGAGTACGCGCCGTGCCAGTGTACGCGGTAATGACCTTCGCACCGGACGGACTTGTGCTGGGCGCCGGCACGGTACTCCTGCGGGCAAAGGGGCCGGGTCAACTGCAAGATCTGCGCGGTCAGGAAGCGCGGATCCTCGCATTGTTGGCCGCGGCCTACGGGAGGGCAGTAGCACCTGCCGTCTTGGGCAACATTGGTCGCGCCGTAAAATCCTGGCGGGAGGGCGATGGATGTCTGGCGCACATCCATCTCGCGCATAGCGGCCTGGGCTCGCCAGGAGACCTTAGAGGCGCAGCATGTCGTTTGTTTATCGCCGAAAGCGCCATGAACGCCGGCGTGAGCCCGCGCGCCATCCTCCACGCGCTTAAAATCGGCAGTTCGGATGTGGACGCGATCGATAAAGCCTACAATCCCGATGAGCCGCGTATCCCCGCCGGCAGCGGTAAGCCAAGTGGTGAATGGACGAACGGTGCGGCAGGAAGCGGGGACGGTTCCGTTCGAACAACGGCGAGCACGGACGGTGCGCAAGAATCATCGTTCCTGGGCAGAATGCCGGCGCCAGCGCCGAGCTTCCTGGGCACACTCGACGCCGCGCAAGTGGCAGAGCTTGGCGCCTATGCGGCACGCATGCTTGGGCCGATTGGCGCCGCAGCAGCTGCGTTTGGGCTTTTGTTCATCCCGTCGCCCGACAATGTTCGTGTTGAAGGCGAGGTGTCGGAGATACCGGGATTACGGTATTCCTGGAATTGCGATGAGACCTTGCTCCATCTGACGTACGCCGACCCCGATGGTGGAAAACGTATTTTCTCGGCGCAACTCGTCGGGGACGTATTTCGTGATGCGCAAGGCCGCGTCGTCGGCCGCGTCCTTTCAGACAACACCGTTGCCATAGATGCCGCTGCTGTATCTTCCGATCTGGTCGACGATGACGAGCCCAGATTTTGCCCGGATACCACGAAGGACAAACGCACGAATGACCTTGGCCTCGATTACGAGAATTATATAAAGAGCATCGTCAATCCCGAAAATCCGACGCCACCTTATATGGGTTATATGCTTCCGAAAGTTGCCGGATCGGTCGCATTCGATGACTGTCAGCGCTCGACCGGTACGATGGTCGAAATTAAGGATGGATATGCGGGTTTCTTGGATAGTGATTGGGGTAAGGCGTTCGTTGCAAGACTATTCATGAAGCAAGCTATCGACCAGGTTCAGGCGGCTGGAGGGCGACCCCTCCGCTGGTACTTTTCACAAAAAGTCGTAGCGGATTATGCAAGACAGATATTTAGCGAAAAAAAAGAGCTAAAAAATATCGAAATCAAATATGAGCCCTGGCCGGGGAGAACGGAATGAACAAACTGCTTACGACAGTTTGTCCCTCCGCCGTTTACTGTCTGGCTTCTCAGTGCTCTTTGCCAAGTAAATCGTGAACGTGGGAACGAAACGACTGCCAGCGTTCAAATGATTTGGAGCGAAGATCGGGATCTTGCTCGAAAAGTCCTGATTCCGATGCCGTGTCGAGCGCCCGCATATTGAGCTGGGCGAGGATATGCGCAACCGTTTTGGGACATTCCTTACCGACGCCACGCACATGCATTACGAAATGGTCGACCTCGTGCTGAGAATCCATACTGAACTCGATGAGGCACCCGGGGACTTTCAGGACGCCCCGAGAGGGGTCAGAGAAATCGGTTTGAGGGAAGATCGAGGATAACTTTGCGATAATGTCAGCCCGCGTCCCGAGTGGGCGCGGTTTATAGCTGTTAGGTATCTCTGCGATGGACTTAATTCTCGGTGGTAAATCCATCACGATGAGGTCCCAACTCATGGCCCGCTCCATCGATTTGTGGTGCACCGCAGTTACCAACCGATGCGGTGGCTGGGGAACTAGGATTCGAACCTAGATTGACGGAGTCAGAGTCCGCAGTTCTACCGTTGAACTATTCCCCAAAACCTTTGATCTACCGAGTCTTTTTCCGTTCCCGGAAAGTTCTTAGCCTCTGTATAGCCTCTGTCGCTGAACGTCGGGTTCTGCTGGCACCGAAAACATAAGTACCACCCGACGCGAGCCACACTTAGGGCATTTGAGCCGGCTTTCCAAGCGTGCGAGCGGGAAGTCCGCACCTCTCGTACACACCAGCGTTTCCAGCGCTAACTCACACCGATAGATGCAAGCGCGGATGCTCTTCATGCCGTCCCGAGTCCCGAATGCGCAGCGCATTTTGATGCGCCAGCCCTGGGCTAATGCCTCGCCTAGCGTCTCGACCGACATGAGAACAAAAGGAGAACATGACCGTGAGGTGTCAAGCCGCTATATCTTGGGGCATGGACGACGAAGAGGCAGGGGTGATCGCACACACGACGACCTTCCGGCTCGATAGCTGGGAGGAATTTCTACAGCGAGTTGCGGAGTTCGAAGACCCAAATCGCAAGGTGTGGGATGAGGTGTGGTTTCGGGGGCAGGCGGACGCACAATGGCCGCTGCATACGACGCTGGAGCGTCGGTCCGAGAAAATCCGCGCCGTCGCGGCCTATCTAAAAGTCATCTCTGAGATCAAACCGTCGGTCGAAACTTTCACCGACGCCGAGTTTCACATGCCTTCTCCGAAGGACGTTGATGAGATGTGTCGTGAATACGACCGTTTCGAATGGTGGCTGCGAGAGTCGGCAACATACATGGCGCATCTGCGTCATGGCGGTTTCCCATCCCCGCTGCTGGATTGGAGTCACTCGCCATACGTCGCGGCATATTTCGCATTCTCACGTACGAAACACGATGGCGATGTTGCGATCTACGCCTATCGAGAGTTCGCAGGCGGCGGCAAGGTTGCAGGTAGCGACACTCCACATATCGTTAGCTTCGGTCCAATAATCAAAACCCATAAGCGGCATTTCCGGCAGCAATCACGATATACGGCATGTGTGAAATTCGAAAACGGCCAATGGTATTTCACGCCACACGATAGTGTGTTCGGGATGCAAAACAATTTGCAACAGGACCTGCTTTGGAAATTGACGGTGCCCGCCAAAGAGCGCCTGAAGGTTTTACGATATTTCGATAAATTCAATCTCAATGAGTTCACGCTCTTCGATTCTGAAGAAGGGTTGTTGGAGATGCTGGCGGCCCGCATGATTGATATGCGCGAAGGTGGTCAATGAACACCTATCAATTTATCGCGGCGATGTTTCAATCGGTCGTATCGCTAGCTTGGCCTGCGGCGATCTTTGGCTGTGTCTGGATATTTAGAGAGCGACTAGCAGAGCTGCTTCCGCTTCTTCGGCTCAAACATAAAGACTGGGAAGTATCATTCTGGTTGGATCGAGCTGAAAAAGAGGCCGCGAAAATCGCGCCTCAGGTCAATAGCGCCGCTGTGGAATCAACCCCGGAAGAAAAAAGCAGGTTCAAAGAGATAGCTGGCATATCCCCCCGAGCAGCAATCCAATTGATGCGCGGGAATCTTGAAGAGGCGGTGAGGTCATTCGGACAGGCAGTCGGGATATCGAACATAAGCCCGTACATGAACTATGCTTCCCTCGTCAGGGAGCTGCGGAAGAATGAACTGATGGATGCCAGCACGTCTGCATTATTGGAAGACCTGCGAGCTATAGGGAACGCCGCGGCACACAATCAAACGAACCCGACTGAGCAAGAGGCTCTCCGGTTTGGAGAACTGGCCGAAAAGCTCATTAGGCAGTTTGAAATTGGAACCGGCGCGGCACTCATGCCTCCTCCGGGTCCTATCCCGCGAGGAGGTTAAGAGAAAAGCCTTCTCTCAGTGTCGGTGTTGATCTCTTGCGACGCCGCTTATCAACTGGCCTGCCTTAACCCAAAGCCGGTCAAATTCCTTGATGAAGTAGAATATCTCGGCAGACGTATAGGCATATGCGTTCGGACCTTTGAGCGGGTTTTTCTTCGAAGCATAGAGGCTTGTAACAAGCCACCACCCTATTTTGAATTTCGGCGCATCGCTGAACCGAAGATCAACGATGCCGTGTGCGATGTTGTTTCGCTTCGAGGCAAAGTTTCTGCACTCTGTCCCGATAAAATCTTTGAGGCGCTTTTCCAAGCCGGGGTTTGGATACCATTGGAAATGTGCTTTTGCGGCTTCTTCAATCATCGTGAGACGTGCCGCACTCCCCAACACCGATCCGAATGCGCGCACGGCGGGGTGGTAAGGCACCTCGTCGCCTCCAGGCCATTCCCCTCCCACCAACTGGGAGAATAACTCCGCAAGCTTCGTTTCGAGACCTTCCCACTGTGACAGCGCCTGCCCAACTGCCGCGTAGGTAGTCGTCGCTCTCTTATCGCCGCGCTTTGGGTGCGGCCGATCTTCCCAGGGTTTGAGTGCCATTGAAGGCTCCGTCATGCTCAATCGCCGACAATATACATTATGCGAAGACTTCATTAGCTGGTAATCCCGCGTCAAAGCGGCGGCACATCTCCGCGGCGTGAGCCGCATAGTTCGGCTTCGCTCGGTACCGGAAATATTCGAACTTCGGATCGAGGCCGATCTCACTGCCACGTTTGCGCTCCACCTTGTCGAGGAGCTTTTCGGGGCAGTCGTTGCGGGCGAGTTCTCGGACGCGGGCATGGCCGGCGCTTCCGATGAAGCCGTAGGGCGTTTGGACACCCTGGAGCTCATGCGTCGCGTGCCATTTCCCTGTGCTCCAAAGGTGGGCGACGATTATCTCCATTTGGGTTTTGCAGGTGATGGTCATAGGAAGAGGATATCATTCGCGCGAACGCGGCCGGGTGATGGGTAATCAATGAGCCCGAAAGTTCGAAGTGTTCCGCGCGGAACCGTAAAGCCTTTCGAGTTCACGTGCGCGTATCCAGCCGCGGCGCAAAGATCTTCCGCAGCCACGTCGTTTGGGTAGGCGTCGAGGAGCGGCTTACTGGGAAGCGCAGAAAGCAGTTTGGTATTCCCGTCATAAAAGGAGATGCGCCCGATGCAAGACCACAAAGAATGTGCATCTGCATCACAAGGTATATCCGGTGAACGGGAAATATTTGGCACTCGAAGATAATGCGTTCGCGTGTCTTTGTAATAAATGCCATTACGGCTACCATCGGAAATACGGCGTCCAGCAGTATATGCAGCGGACGACGACTCGGTTCATAAAGCGTCGTAGGTAGAGTCGAGGATTGCCCAGATGACCGAATGGCTGCTTGCGCATTACGATCTGCTGAAGGATTTTTCCGCACCTGTTTTAACATTGCTCGGGTTTGGCATTACGGCCGTATTAGCCGTGATGGGATTGAACACCTTTGAGAAATGGAAGCGGGAAAAGATAGAAGAGCGAAGAATTGAGACGGCGATTGACGCGCTGGCATTGGCGTACGAATTGAAAATAGTGTTTCGAAGCATACGAAGCTCGATGTCGTCTGAAGTCGATTACGAGAAAATGCCGATTATTGAAGGTGAGACTAGTGCGCAGCGATCGGCACGGGGCTCGTATTGGGTAGTCGGGAGGCGAGTATACGATAACAAGGGTTATTTCGATCGAGTATGGAAGCTTCAGCCGGTGGTAATGGCGATTTTTGGCGAGGATATCGAAATCGTATTCGGGAAGCTGCATGAAGCGCGGGCAATGGTTCAAGTGGCATCTCAGACGTTGACTTGGGATGCGCCCCCTAGCAATACCGAGGATAATCGGGTGCTGCACCGCCAACTGCGCACCGACTTGTGGGGCGGCGGTTCGAATGATGTTGATAGAGTTCAGCTATGCTTAGACGAGTTTCGGGGCGGTATCGAGCGCGTATGTAAGCCCGTAGTAGATAGGGAATATAGCGAGGGTTATTTTGACCCTGGAGTGCCGTAACATACCAAAAGCCCCTTGCGGGGCTTTTGGTTTGGAAAATTTCGGAACGCCTATAGCGACGGGTTGGTATTGATCGCTGGGTGAATGCCGAGCACGCCAAGTCCGCCCAACATGATAGGAAGGGCAACGTCCCAACTGATTGCTCCGGTGAAGCCGAGGTAGAGTGCGGATAGAACCGCGGCCACTGCTCCGACGAGGCTGAGAATTTCTTTGTAGTTCATAGTTCGAAGATTGATTTCTAATCGACCTTTCACGATAGGAATGAACTGATCTGCGTGTCGCTCGGCACTCCCATCGCGGCGACGATTGCGTCTATGTATCCCTGCGGTGGGTTGCCGGCGTAGACGACGGTAAAGCCTTCGAGGGTGCGCGCGGCGGGCGCATGGAAGGCGATGAGCTGGTCTTGGCAACCGAGTACGAGGAAATTGCAGAGGGCATTTAACCCGGCTTCCTCAGTAACAAACTGGCAGAGGTTTCCGCCGTCTTCCGCAGCCGGTCCCGGAGTTGCGCCCCATGACTCCGTCAGGCTCGAATATTTCAGGTTGCCGGGATTGTGAAGGGTTGGATTCGCGCCCTCTTCTTTGGTGATTATTTGCGCCCAGGCGGTGATTTTCGCCGGGAACGTGTCAGATGCCGTATTCGCGGCCGGCGAGGCCGTGGCGGGCGTCTGGCTTTGCTGCGCGGGTGCCGGGTCGCCTACGGGGGGGACTTGTCGGGCTTGGAGCAGGCCGAGCTTTTGCTTCAGGTCTTGGATGAGCTGCTGATAGTCGCTGAGAAGCTCCGGCCGCGACGCAGTTGCCGCAGCGCGGGGTCTTGATCTAGGGCAATTCGGCCGGCTTTCCAAGTCTCGGATGATGGCGACGGGGCGAGGGCCTATCCGCAGCAGAGGGCGGGCCGTATCGAGAGCCCGTCGCGGGGCTTCCCGACAGGCGCCGCGCGCTTGCTCCATGTTGTAAGTAATACTGCATGGCGGCGATTTATACTTGACATTATAAAGTATTAAATTCATAAGTACTTCTACGTATTCAATGTAGATTCACCATTATACCTCGCAGTTGTTTACTGTTCTCGCCGATTCACTTATGCATCTGGCGTGGGGGACTGTTCGATGAGCGCGGATATTTTTGCCGATCGGCTGGCCCGGGTACGCCGCCGCTTCGTCTCGACGCTGCAGGGCCGCATCGACGACACCGATGCGACGATTCCGAAGCTCGGCCGTAGCACCGCGGCTGCTCCGCGCTGGCCGTCAGCGAAGCCTATCGCTGCATGCATGGCATTGTCGGCGTCGGACCGACCGTCGGATTTCCGTCAACCGGCCGCGCCGCCCATAGCGCCGAAGACCTCCTGCGGCCGGCGCAAAACGAGCGCCGCGGCCTCTCCGACAACGAGATTTCAACGCTTCGAGAACGGCTCCTCGATCTTCGTGTCGCCGTCGAGGCCGAGATGCAATTGTTTTATCGAGAACTGAAAGTGACGTCGGAATAAGCCCGAGCAGACCATGTCATTGTCGCCATCAGATCGTGCATTGGGCGATCTCCTGGTCGGACGGCGCATCATTACCCTGCCGCAACTCCACGAGGCCGTTGATCTGGCGGAGCGGTGGAACCTGCCGCTGGGCGACGCACTGCTGTCACGCAACTGGATGGATCCGCGGCTTTACTATGAAGCTTACGCGCAGAATTTCGATTTGCCGTTTGTCGATCTGATCCGCGATCCGCCGGATATCCAGCTATTGCAGGCTCCGGACATCGAACTCTATACCAGCCGTTTGACCATGCCGTGGCGGCGTCGCGACGGGCTACTTTTCATTGCCACAGCCGAGCCGGGTCCGGAAACGATCTTGTTTGCCCGCGCCCGCTGGGGCGCCGATATCGAATTCGTTGTCGTCTCAAAATCCGACATCGTTATCACGACGCGGACTGCTTTTGCCAAAACATAGCACAGTGAACCCCGCGCGATGCCACCGGCTCGTTCCCGAATACATTCCGTGAAGGCGCGTCCGGTTATCGCGTCATATACCAAAATAATACTTGGCGATTGTTTGCTCGCATAAACGCGACGCCAGCTCGCAAGAATTAATATTCAGTCGGTACGATAGAGAACAGAAAATATGAGTATAAATACGGAGGTGCCGATGCGGATACTTGTCGTCGACGATTCGGAAGACTCGCGCGATCTCACCGAAGGCGCGTTATTGTCCGCCGGATACACCGACATCGTGACCGCGGGCTCCGGCTGGGAAGCGCTGAAGGTTCTCGACGTCGGCCGCAATTCTGAGGAAAAGCCAACTATCGACGTGGTGCTCCTCGACATCGTCATGCCGGAAATGGACGGCGTCGAAGCCTGTGCGCGTATCCGCAACGATACCCGTTATGGTGATTTGCCCATAATCATGCTGACGTCGCTCGATGACATGAGCTCACTGTCGAACGCTTTCGTGGCTGGCGCGACCGACTACGTCACCAAGCCGGTCAATCGCGTCGAGCTGGTCGCGCGCGTGCGTGCGGCATTGAAGCTCAAGCAGGAACTCGATCGTCGCCAGGAGCGCGAGCGCGAGTTGCTGTCGTTTCTGTCGAATTGGGGCGATCGACGCGCCGGATTGTGGGTCGACGAGACCACCGGCTTGTTTGTCGGTGAAGTCGCCGAGGCCTATCTCGCGACCGCCTGCGGCTGCCGGTCCGGTGAGGAAATCTCGATCGTTGCATTAATGCTCGACCGTTTCGACGTCTATAGCGCGACCAACGGCGATGCCGCGGCGCGTGGCGTGATCGCGGAAGTGTCGCGCGCGGTACGGCGCCTGGTGGCGACGGTGGGTGTAATTGCCGCATCCTATCGCAATGGCATGATTATTCTGGTCGCGCCTGACTTCGGGGCCACCGCGGCACGCGAACTCGGGGAGAGGTTGCGTACGACCGTCGCGAAACTACACGTGCCGAATTCGGAATCGGTCGTATCGGATTATGTCACGGCAAGCGTGGTGGCGGTCACCGGGGAAGTGAAGCGCGCCGTCGACCGGGTGCATCTACTGACGCAAGCGATCTCGCAGGTGCAGAACACCGCAGCCGCAGGCGGCGATCGCGTCGTGGCGCTGACGGCCTGACAGTGCCTCACGAGGCTGACCAATAGCGGAATTAATCGATAGGCGGGCAGATCAAAAATCCGTTGCGATCGCACCGCAAATCGCGCGTGTTCAGTCCCGTTTCACCGCCTGCAGGTGGCCTTGCACCTCGGAGGCGAGCGTCATCGGATCGAACGGCTTCGAAATCACGCCCTGCGCGCCCAATGCGATGAATTCCTCAACCTCGCGGGCTTGCGCACGCGCCGTCATGAACACGACGGGAATTTCGGCGGTTTTCTGATTTTTACGCAATTTCGTCAGCGTGGTCGGTCCGTCCATGCCCGGCATCATCACGTCGAGCAGAATCAGGTACGGCGACCATTCCGCGGCGGTCTTGATCGCCTCCACGCCCGAAGAACAGGCGCGTACCTGAAAGTCGGAATTGAGCGCGAGCGACATGTCGACGAGCTCGCGGATGTCCGGCTCGTCGTCAACATGGAGTATGCGTATTTGGTTCATGCGAGTGTTCCGGCCGACAGACGGCGCCGCCGGGCACGTGTCCAGCGCTGAAATTCTGCCGCTACAACCGGAACGCGGGGTTAATAAGAAAGCGATTCAAACAAGAATTCGATACGAGGAAATAGCTACGTGGCTTTGCTCATATCTTGAGCAACGAGAGCGCTAACGTCGCGATGTTTTTGGGTGGTTCTTATGCAGAGCTCTTAACGCACGACTGGGGCCAGCGCTCCATTGGAGCCAAATGGCTGAGCCAGTCAGCGGCGCAACTCGCGGCTGCCGGTACACGCGCGGTGCGGTGGTATTTCGCCGAGCCAGAGGCCGCGGCGTTTGCCAAGGAGCTTTTTCGAACATCCGGGCGAGAGAGAATGGAAATTAAAAGCCAGCCTTGGTCGGAAAGTCCGTGACAAAAAGTTCCTTAGGTCGTGTACTCATAAATCGGCGAGGCCGGATGAGGCGCGTTTGATGTCCGCTTGTCCCCCAACAGCGGTGCAAAACCGGACATCGCCGGACTTCGGAGAAGGACCATTAACGGAAGTCACTTTGCTGGTCGCCTTCCTCCCGCCACGCCGCCTACCCGCGCCCTCCTTGATTACGAGTAGCGCATGCCGAGATTTTCGAGTCCGTCGGCGACGCGATCAAGCAGCGTAGCGGTATGGGGTAGCCCGCTTCTGACCTCGGTGATGGTCAATTCGGGAAAATCGCGGCAGAGCATGCGGAAACTCTGTTTCCCTTCGTCGTGCTTGCCGGCGTGCACCAAAGCCGCGGCGAGGAAGCGATTGATCCATATCGCCTTCGGCTGTGCGGCAAGCGCGCGCCGATACCATTGAACCGCGGCGTCGTAGCTTCCGAGCTCAAAGTTGGCCGCGGCAATGCCGAGCGACCACACGAAATTGAGCGGGTCGACAGGCGCCAGCACCCGCGCGATCTTGCAACACTCGATCGCTTTGGTTGTTTCTCCCCGATAGGCATGAACCCATGCGAGGCGGCCCCAGCCCCAAGGCGATCCGCCGTCGATGGCCAGCGCCTGCCGTGCATGAGCCTCGGCGGCGGTGAGATCGTGCGCCAGCATGGAGGCGGCCGACAACATCGCATGGGCGAGCGGGTCGCCCACGGTGAGCGCCGATGCGTTCGATACAAGTTCAAGCACTTTACGCTGCTCGGCCTGGCGATGGGCGGTGAAGTGATGACCGGCTCGCAGCCCGTGACACCACGCTGCCATGGCGATCGGAACCGGATCGCGCGGCACGCGCGCGATCGCCTGGTCGAGCAATTCGAGCGCCGTGGCATGCATGGCAGGGTCGGCCGCAAGCACCATCGGAAGAGCCTGCATGCTGAGCTCCCAGGCGGTGAGGTGTGTTGGATCCACGCCAGCGGCACGATCAATCTCCGCGTCACACACGACCGAACGAAGCGCGCCCGATACGATGTTGGAAAGCCAATCCGGCGAGCCGAACAGATCGCCCGCTGCACAATCCGTGCAATCCGCCCAGATGTAGCGGGACGTGGTTTGATCGAGCAGCGTTGCTCTGATCCGCAGCGCGCCGGCGCCGTCTTCCTTCACCCGACCGTGCAGGCAGTAGCGCGCTGCGCGAGCCGGCGCGATCCTGACCCAGCCGGTTCGGCCCAATGCCGCGGCGATCTCCTCACCGATGCTGATCGCGCAAGCCGCCTGCGGCCCAATAAGATCAAACGGCAGGATCGCAAGCGTCGCCCGCTCCGAACATGCAGCCAATCGGAAAGACGACGGATTTAGTTGCTGCGGAATACGCCGGTATCGCAGCGTGTCGGAGGGACTTTCTCCGTAGCGCTCGCGATAGGTCACGGCAAAGCGGCCGAGATGTGTCAAGCCACATTGCATGGCCACCGCGGTCACACTGGCGCCCGGCGCTGCCGCGATGAGCTTGCGCCGCGCCTGATCGAGCCGCGCGGTGCGCAAAAATTCCAGCGGCGCGCAGCCGGCGAAACGCCGAAAGTGCTTCTCCATTGTGCGCCGCCGCACGTCACAGAGGCGCGCCAGATCCTTGACGGTCCAACGCCGCGCGAGGTCACCTCGCACGAGATCGATCGCTTTTTTCACGTCACGCGGAAGCGGCTGGCGCGGCATCGCGAGCATCTCCGTCAGCGACAATACCAGTCCTGCCCTGCATCGTCATTCGGATCGGCGCCGGCGCGGTAGCTTTTTGGGCGCAAACTGGATAGCCGCAGCGCAACTCGGATGGTCCGGCCGCGGCACGGGGGCGAAGCTGTTGGCGCCAATGCGGGCGCCGCGAAACCTCGATGAAAGGATCGATGCATGACCATCCAACCGATCGCCGACCTTGATGGCCTCAAGACCCGCATCAGGGCGACCTGGATGGCGGGAGACTATGGCAGCGTGGCCGCGCTGACTGAATCCGCGGCGAACGATTTCATCGACCGCCGCCAGATCAAGCCGAACATGCAGGTGCTCGACGTCGCCTGCGGCAATGGCAACCTTTCCATACCCGCGGCGAGGGCCGGCGCCGCCGTCACTGGCGTCGACATTTCTCCCAATCTGCTCGATCAGGCGCGCGCGCGGGCCATGCGGGAAAAGCTAAACATCAGGTTTGAGGAAGGCGATGCCGAGAATCTTCCTGTTGCCGCTGGCGCGTTCGATCTCGTCGTCAGCATGTTCGGGGCGATGTTCGCGCCGCGACCCGACCTTGTTGCCGCCGAGCTGCGCCGCGTCTGTCGGTCCGGCGGGCAGATCGCGATGGCGAATTGGACGCCAAGCGGCTTCATCGGCGCGGTGTTTCGAGCCACCGCCAAGCACGTCGCACCGCCCGCCGGCGTGCCGAGTCCGCTGCAATGGGGCGATGAGGCGACCGTTCGTGAACGGCTCGGCGCCGATGTGAAGGACCTGCAGGTGACGCGACGCTTAGCGCAACTCAAATTTCCATTCTCGATTCCGGAAACGGTCGACTTCTATCGGGTTCATTACGGCCCGACTCTGAAAGCATTCGCCGGGCTTAGCGAAACGGCCCAAGCCGCGCTCCGCCACGACCTGGAAGATCTCTACGCCCAGCACAACGACGCACGTGACGGCACAACCTGTATCGCCGCCGAATACCTCGAAGTCGTCGGAACGCGAACCTAAGCGGGCTACCTCCGTTTTGGTTGAGCCTGCCTGCCGGGCCGTGATTCAAGCCCCTAACTGAAGGGGCCGAATCATGCGCTACGAACTCACCGACAATGAGTGGACTGCCATCAGGCCGATGCTGCCCAACAAACCACGCGGCGTGCCGCGGGTGAACGACCGTCGTGTCCTCAATGGTATCTTCTGGGTCTTGCGATCAGGAGCACCGTGGCGCGATCTGCCAAGCGACTTCGGTCCGTACACCACTTGCTACAACCGCTTCGTTCGCTGGCGACGAGCGGGCGTCTGGGCCAAGATCATGAACGCTTTCGCTGGCGCCCATGACGCTGCCGTGCAGATGATCGACACGTCTATTGTCCGTGTGCATCAGCATGGGGCCTGCATCACCCGGAACAGAAGTCAGTCCATGGGCCGGTCACGAGGCGGGTTGACCAGCAAGATCCATGCGTTGGTCGATACCAATGGCCTGCCGGTCCGGCTCGCGCTGACAGCCGGAGAAGCACACGACAACCGGCTCGCAGGCAAACTCCTATCTCGCCTGAAGTCGGGGACAATGCTGCTCGCCGACCGTGGTTATGATGCCGACTGGATCAGATGCCTTGTTCGCCAACATGGTGCATGGGCGAATATCCCACCAAAAAGAAATCGGACAGAGGTGCTATGCTTCAGTCCGTATCTTTACCGAGCTCGCAACTTGGTCGAGCGGTTCTTCAATAAGATCAAGCACTGTCGGCGTGTAGCAACCCGCTACGACAAGCTCGCGGCCAACTATCTTGCATTCGTCCAGCTTGCGTCCATACGCCTGTGGCTGCGCGTTAATGAGTCCACGTCCTAGCAAAAATCGGATATATTCTTTCGGAGAGCCTTTCCCGCGATTGATGGCAGGCCGTAAAAAAGGAGGCGCCCCTTCGGAGGAAAATTTTGCAGTACTACGATTACATAGCCGCGATAACAAACCATTGGCTTCAAACAGGCATTGGACCGCGAAAGGCAACAGCAGAACTGCAGCCTGCATGCGGTGGCGTGGAAGCGGATGAGGAAACGATCCGAAAGCTCGAGGCCAAGTGGCAACAAGATCACGACACTCTAGACGTCCTTTTTGGAATTCTTGGAGGGCCTTGGAATTGTTTGGCTGGCTTTGATTGTGAGGACGTCCACTCGCCGGCAGATCATACGAATATTGTCTGTTACCTCGCGGCGGCCACTTCGAATAAACTCACGCCAGAATATGTCACGCAATCGGTCGAGCCAAATGGCGATCTCAAGCTCGCATTAACGCATGACGGCAAGAACTACGCCTTTACTTTCGAGGATTTTGGAAGCTGGTGTAACCTGTCCGGGCTATTGGCCGGCCTTAACCGCGTATTGGATGAACTCCTCATCCCGGAACGTTTCATCGAACTCTACGTCGGCGGCGAAGGTCCAGGGGTTGTTGTCTTCGCTCTCCCGGACAAATTCGTGCTCGCTGCGGGTAAACTCGGGATTCGGCTGGAATAGACGTTTAGTCCAACGAGAAGCGATGGAAGGCGTTGATACTGAACGGGCGCGCTAGTGTTTCGCGCCCGTTGAAGCCGAGCGAGCCGGGCGCAGCCGGCAATGTCATCGGTTCGGCTTGCGCGGCGCGCGGCCTTTCTTCTGCTCGGTACGTACCCGCGCGCGTGCCAAGGCGGGTGTGCGCTCGGCCCCAGCTAAAGCGGTCGTCGGCATTGTTTCGCGCGCCGCGGCATTCGTCCGATTCGGGCTGTGCGACATCGGACCCCACCAGTTCGACAGCGTGCCGTCGCCCCACACTTTCGGCCGTTGCGGCCGGTCCTGATGCCAGGGCCGTGGCTCGAAAAAGCCGAGCTCTTCGTCGTGCATCTGGTCCATTTCGCAGAAGAATTCGATCACGACGCCGTCGGGATTCTGGTGATAGATCGCGATGTTATGCCCGATGATGTGGCGCAGCGGGCCCCAAGTGAGCTTGATGTTGCTTTTGGCGAGCATATCGCCGGCGCGCTTGATGTCCGACCAGTCGCGCACTTCGAAGGCGATGTGATGGATCGCCGTCTTGTCGTCGCGCAGCAAGTTCACCGTATGGTGATCGCGGCTGCAGCGCAGGAAGGCGAAAAAGTCGCCGCGCCAGTCCGACACCCGAAATCCCAACATGTCGCAATAGAATTTCACCAAGCCCTGCACGTCCGGGCAGGTATAGGCGATATGGCCCAATTTCAGCGGCATGACGCCGGTGAAGGTTGGATCGTCCGGCGCGAAATCGAAATCGGCGAAGATTTCGAGCGTGGTGCCCTTCGGATCTGCAAAGGTCACCGCCTCGCGGATGCCCGGCGTGATGTCGCTCCGCCGCTCGCTCTTGATGCCGGCTTTCTTCAGCCGCGCGGCGATCTCGTCGAGATCGCTGCCCGGCGCAACCTGGAACGACAACCGCGGCGCGTCGACGGCGCTGCCGCGCTCGAGCACGATCGCCTCCGGCCCGGATTTGGTGGCCAGTATGGCCCGACCTTTCTCGCGCGCGACGACGCTTAAGCCGACGATGCGCGTGAAATAATCGACCATTCGCTCGAGATCGGGAGTGACGAGCGTGGAATGGCCGGCGCGTTTGATTTGCAGCATCGAGTGTCTCTCCCAACCTGGCTATTTAGGCGTCGACGCGCACGCGCCGGTCGCCCTCGATCGTGCCCAATTCGTGCGCCCGCACCGCGATCTTGAGCTCGCCGAGGACCGGGCTCGAGCGGCAGACGATGCTGTCGCCCGGCTTCACCGGGCTCACGCCCTCCGGCGTTCCGGTGTAAACGAGGTCGCCCGGATAAAGCGTGTAGAATTGCGAAGCGAATTCGATCAGGCGCCGGCAATTATAGATCAGCTGGCTGGTATTGCTGCTTTGGCGGACCTCGCCGTTGACCTCGATTGCGATCGGCACCGAATCCGGGTCGGGAATTTCGTCGGCCGTCACCATCCACGGCCCGAGCACCGCATAGCCGTCGACCGATTTGCGGAAGCTTCTGTCTTCGCGGCCGCGCACCGTCATGTCGAGGCCGAGGCAATAGCCGGCGACATAATCGAGCGCCTTGGCCTGCGGAATGTCGCTGCCGGCCTTGCCGATCACCATCACCAGTTCGACTTCGTGATCGTTGCGGCGGTCGGGAAACCGCAGCGGGATGCCTTCGGACGGGCCGACCAGGGCGGAATTCGCCTTCAAGAACATGCCGGCTTCGAGGATTTTCGACGATTGTCGCGCTCACGACCTGCGAGCCGGGCTGTTGTGCGGCCTTCCGCATCTCCTCGATATGAGCCTGGTAATTGGTCGGCGCGCAGGAGAGCTTTGTCGGTCGCGCCACCGGCGCCAGCAGCCCGACTTGCGCGATCGGCCGGCCCGGCGCCTTGTCCGCCATGCGCTCGATGCGCTCGCGCCATTGCGGGAGCGCGGCGACGACGGCATCGCCTTTCATCGCGTAAGGCGCGGATTTTCTGATTTCAGTTTGCGCCTCGGTGACGTCGTGCACCTGATCTCCGCGCACGACGCCCAAGCGGTCATCGTCGAAGCGGCAAAGCTTCATGTCCTACTCCTTGACCCGTTCCAGCCTGTTGCAGCCGTTCGTTCGTGCGAACAGTAGCAAGCAATGGCGAGGCGGGCAAAGGCGTGGCGGATGTCATGCGCTCAATGCGTGCGTGCGCCGAACCCCGCAACGCTGCCGCCGGCGTAGCCCGAGGTCGGCACTTGCGCGTAGCCGTTGGTGCTGGCTCCGGCGTTCGATGAATTCTTGTGGTGGAAAACGGCGGCGCTCAGCGCGTCTCGCGGCCCGAAAAGCCGAACGTCACCGTCGAAACGCAAAGCAGGCTGACGGCTGCGGACAACAAAAACACCATGCGCGGCTGGCCGCTGTCCATCAGCATGCCGTAGACGATCGGCGCAATGCTGGCGCCAATGTTGAAGCCGGTTGAGACAAAGCCGAACACCAGGCCGTAGGCCGTGGGTGGCGTCACCGCGCGCACCAGCATATCGCGCGACGGATAAGTGATGCCGACGCAAAATCCGCTGAAACCCAAAATCAAAATCAGCAGCGCCGAGGGGAAGTTGAGAAAGCCGACAAGCGCGGTGACGATGCCGCCCATGGTCAGGCCGGATGCCGCCACCACCGCGTGATGGCTGGTGCGTGCGGCGAGGAAGCCGCCGGCCAGCACGCCGACGGCGTTCATGGCGAGCAGCCCGGTCAGCGCCGTGTTGGCAATGGCTGGCGGCGTTGCATGCAGCGCGCCGAGCGCGACAACGAGATAAGTATTGAGGCCGCCGCCCATGATCGAGGTCAGGATGAAATAGCCGAGATTGAGCAAAATCGCCGGCGTAAGCAGAAGACGCCAGCCAGTATCGACGATATTGTTCTTGCGCGCTTTGGCGGCGAGCTTGGCGCCGTGCGTCGGATCGGCGGCCGGTTCCGGCTGCGCTATCAGCGCGGCGAGAACGATGAAACCGAAGATCGCGGCGCCGATATAGGCGCCGCGCCAGCCGAACATGCTCTGCATATAGAGCAGCGTCACCGGCGCGATGGCTGCGCCGACCATGCCGGCGAAGGTGTGAAATGAGAAAACGTGGCTCAGCCGTTCCGGCGCGGCGTGATGCGAGAGGAGCGAATAGTCGGAGGGGTGGTAGACCGTATTGCCGAGCCCGGCGACGCCGTACATCGCGATGAAGACCCAATAATTATCGACGATGCCGGCGACGGCGAAGGCGCCACTGCTCAGTGCAAGGCCGACGATCAGCACCACGCGCGCGCCGATGCGGTCGACGATGAAACCGACAGGGGTCTGCAACAGGCCGGAGACAACATTGAAGACAGTCACCGCCAGCGCCAACTCGGTGTAAGTGACCCTGAAATCGTTGCGGATGAACGCCAACAACGGCGCCAGCATGAGCATGTAATAATGGCTCATCATGTGCGCGCCGCAGACGGCGGCAATCAACCGCGATTCGGCAGGCCGGACCGAGGGGACGGAAATCGTCTGCGTCATTGCGGCCGGGTTGACTTCGCGGATTGCAAGGCTTGCCAGACGCGAAACGGCGTCAGCGGCATGTCGAGATGGCGGACGCCCTGGTCGGAGAGCGCATCAATCACGGCGTTGACGGTCGACGGCAGTCCGCCGGCGCAGCCGGCTTCACCGCAGCCTTTGACGCCGAGCGGGTTGGTCTTGGTCGGCACCGGATGCGTCCCGAGTGTGAAGAAAGGAACGTCGGTCGCGCGCGGCATGGCGTAGTCCATGAACGAACCGGTCAGCAACTGCCCATTTTCGTCATACACGGTCTTTTCCATCAGCGCCTGGCCGATGCCCTGCACCACGCCGCCGTGGAGCTGGCCCTCGACGATCATCGGGTTGATCACGACGCCGAAATCGTTGACGCAGGAATATTTGACGAGATCGACAACGCCGGTGTCCGGATCAACCTCAACTTCGGCGATGTGACAGCCGTTTGGGAATGTCCACGCGCTCGGGCCGTCGCTGATATGGATGACGTCGAGAGTTTGCGGCGCTTCGGGCGGCAGATTGACCCCGCTGTGTACCTTGCGCGCCAGTTCCATGATCGAGATCGAGCGGTCGGTGCCGACGATGGTGAACCGGCCGCGCTCGAATGTGATGTCAGATGCCGACGCTTCGAGCACATAGCCGGCGAGCTGCTTGCCCTTCTCGATGACTTTTGCCGAGCCTTCGACGATTGCGGTGCCGCTGTGCATGATCGACTTGGAGCCGCCGGAGCCGCCGCCCACGACGATGCGGTCGCTGTCGCCCTGCACCAACCTTATCTTGTCGAAGGGAATGCCGAGCTGCTGGCTCAGCACCTGCGCAAACGGCGTCGCGTGCCCCATGCCGAAATCGAGCGTGCCGGTCGTCAGGGTCACGGTCCCGTCAGCGTTGAAGATGATGCCCGCGGATTCCTTGGCCGGTCCGGCGGTGACTTCAAGATAGGTGGTCATGCCGATGCCACGCAGCTTGCCGCGCTTCCTGCTCTCGCGCTTGCGCTTTGCGAAGCCCTTGCTATCGGCAAGTTCGAGCGCCTCCTTGGTCAGCGCCGCGAAGTCGCCGGAGTTGTACGTGGCTGCCGATGCGGTCTTGACCGGAAATTCCGACGTGCGGATTTGGTTGCGCCGCCGCAGCGCCATGCGGTCGATCCCCATCTCGGCGGCAGCGGCGTCGACGAGCCGCTCCATGTAATAGTTGCCCTCGGGCCGGCCCGCGCCGCGATAGGGGGTGATCTGCGTGGTGTTGGTAAATACGCACTTGGTCGAGACTTCCATCAAAGGCGTGCGATACATGCCTTGCGAATTTTTCACCACATTGGCCGAGGCCATGAATGGGCCAAACTGCGAGAGGAACGCTCCGAGATTGGCGAAGCTGGTAAACCGCACCGCGAGGAACGTGCCGTCCGCATCGAGCGCGAGCTCGGCGATCATATCGGCATCACGGCCGTGGCCGTCGGAAACGAAACTGCCGGAACGCTCGTCGGTCCATTTCACCGGACGGCCGAGCGTGCGCGCGGCATGCAGGAGACAGATGTATTCCGGAAACACCATCGCCTTCATGCCGAACGAACCGCCGACCTGACCCGTCAGCACGCGCAGATCCTTGACATCGACGCCCAGCGCGTCAGCAAGGTTGGCGCGCAGGCCGAATACGCCCTGCGAGCAGACATGCAGCGTGAAGCGATTGTCCTTGTATTGACCGACTGCCGCGCGCGGCTCCATCGGATTGATGGCGACGCGGGTATTGGCGATGCTGAGCTTTGTTACATGCGCCGCTCTGTCGAAAGCGGCTTTGACCGCTTCGCTGTCACCATAATGAAAATCAAGCGCGACATTGTTCGGTACGTCGTCGTAAATCAGCGGCGCGCCCGGTTGGGCGGCGGCTTCGGGCGTAGTAAGAACCGGCAAGGGCTCGATATCGATCGCGACCGCTTCTGCCGCGTCTTTCGCCTGGATGACGGTTTCGGCAATGACGCAGGCTACTGGATCACCGACAAAACGCACCTTGCCAATCGCGAGCGCTTCGCGGCGCGGTTTGTGCAGGGGCGTGCCGTCGCGGTTCGTCAGCGCGACAGCGCATTTGAGCGTGCCGTAGCCTTTCAATTCCGTGCTGCTGTAGACCGCAAGCACGCCGGGCATTTTCCGCGCCGCGTCCATGTCGATCGAGCGGATTGTGCCGTGCGCCACCGAGCTCCGGACCATGACCATATAGGCTTGGCCGGGCAGGCTGACATCGTCGGTATAATGGCCGAGGCCCCGCAACAGCATCGGGTCTTCGACACGCGGAACCGACTGGCCGACGGCAAATTTCGCGGTGGCCAATTCCTCGGCGCCTAATCCGTCGGTCCTGGGGGCAGGCTGTTGCAAATTCATGACGATTCAATCCTGTAGCGACTTATTGCGGTGATAATGGACTTGCCAGACCGCGGCAACAGGGCGCGGAACATGGCTCGTAGACGGCTAAGGCACAGTATTGCCCTTAAGCCTGCCCCTGTTAAAGTTTCCGGGATTTAGGCTTGAACAATAGCCCGTTGCCGTCGAGCCCAGGGGGTTCCGGCGCGGCAGGAAGGCGTTGCATGGACGACGAGGCCTCGCCACGAGGCGGCCTCGACGCCAACGGGGCCTCGCAGCGGCCTCGCTGGGGTCGCCGAACGCCGTATGGCATTCGCCGCGATGGCTATCGCGACGAGCGTCGCGTGCCGGTCCAGCAGCACTCCGCCACGACCTATGCCGCGCTCGACCTCGGCACCAACAATTGCCGGCTGCTGGTCGCGCGGCCTACCGCCGATGGCTTTCGCGTCGTCGATGCGTTCTCCCGCATTATCCGCCTTGGTGAGGGCGTTGCCGCGTCCGGCCGGATCAGCGAGGCGGCGTTCTCCCGCGCGGTTGAGGCGCTCCAGGTCTGCCGCGACAAGATGCGTGCGCGGGACGTCGTTCGCGCCCGGCTCATTGCCACGGCAGCCTGCCGCGCCGCGGAGAACGGCGAGGAATTCCGCGGCCGCGTCGCCAGGGACGCAGGTCTGGAGCTTGAGATCATCGATTCCGCCACCGAGGCGAGGCTCGCGGCGACCGGCTGCACCGAACTGTTCGATCCGGCGGCATCGGGTGTCATCCTGTTCGATATCGGCGGCGGGTCTTCGGAACTGGTGCGGCTCAATCGCCGCCCGGGGAACGGGCGGCGCGGTCCGCCGACCCCCGATATCGTCGGCTGGGCCTCGCTGCCGGTCGGCGTCGTCACGCTCGCCGAGCGCTACGGCGGCAAAGTCGTGTCGCGCGACATCTACGACGCGATGGTGGGGGAAGTCGCGGCCTTCGTGAATGAGTTCGCGGCGAACCATCGCGACCTCAATGGCTTCCACACGCTCGGCACCTCGGGCACGGTGACGACGATCGCCGGCGTGTATTTGCGGCTGCGCCGCTATGATCGCCGGCGCGTCGACGGCTGCTGGCTGTCCGACGACGAAATATCGCGCGTCGTCGCCGAGCTGATGGCGATGAGCTTCGACGAACGCGCGGCCAACCCTTGCATCGGCGCCGAACGTGCCGATCTTGTCCTCGCCGGCTGCGCCATCCTGGACGCCATCCGCCGCGCCTTTCCGTGCCCGAGGCTCCGCGTCGCCGATCGCGGCCTGCGTGAAGGCATGCTGGTCGAGATGATGCGCGAGGACGGCGTGTGGGGCGAAGCCTGAAGGCGAGGTTCAAGTAACAGATGTCGCGGCTCAAGGACGAGAAACGCCGCACGGTGTCGTCGCGCGCCTGGCTCGAACGCCAGCTCAGCGATCCCTACGTCGCGCGCGCCAAGCGCGAGGGTTTTCGCTCGCGCGCGGCCTATAAGCTCGCCGAGATCGACGACAAGTATAAAGTGCTCAAGCCCGGCGCCCGCGTGGTCGATCTCGGCGCTGCGCCCGGCGGCTGGAGCGAGATCGCCGCGAAGCGTGTCGGCGCCGGAGCGGGAAACAAGGCCCGCGTCATCGGCCTCGACATTCTCGACATGAAGCCGATCGCCGGCGTCGAGTTTCTCAAGCTCGATTTTCTCGACGTTACGGCCCCGGCACGCCTCAGGCAGATGCTCGGCGGCAAAGCCGACGTCGTCCTCTCCGACATGGCGGCGAACGCCACCGGCCACCGCCAGACCGATCACTTGCGCATCATGGCGCTGGCCGAAGCCGCCGCCGCATTCGCATGCGAAGTGCTCGGCCCCGGCGGAACATTTCTTTGCAAGGTGCTGCAAGGCGGCACCGAGGCGGTGCTTCTCGCCGAGCTCAAGCGCGACTTTGCCAGCGTCAAGCACGTCAAGCCGCCGGCCAGCCGCGCCGATTCGGCGGAGCTTTATTTGTTGGCGCGCGGGTTTCGCCGCTAATGGCGTCGCCACCTGAGCGTGCAAGGTTTTTGTGAAAACCGGTGCTATCGTGGCGACACGATAATTTACGGCTTGGAAAAAGGGGAGGGGAGCGAATGAAAGCCAGCGGCTGGATGATTGCCGTCGGCCTTGTTCTCGGTCTCGGCGTTCACGGCCTGGCCGCGCAGGACTATCCAAATGGCCCCGTGCGAATCCTTGTCCAGTTTCCGCCCGGCGGGGTCCCCGATCTTGCCGGCCGAACTCTGGCGGAGGGGCTGACGCAAGCCTTCGGCAAGCCGTTTATCGTGCAAAATCTACCCGGCGCGAACGGCAATATCGCAACCGAAACGGTGGTGAAATCCGATCCGGACGGGCAGACATTGTTGCTGGCGACGTCGGGCTCGATCGCGATGGGACCCGCGATCTATGCCAAACTGCCGTTCGATCCGGAAAAGGATCTGGCGCCGATCACGCTCGCCGCTTCCTTTGATTTTGTCATGCTCGCCGCGCCGGACTTCTCCGCCAATTCGCCGCAGGACCTTGTCGCCCTGGCCAAGGCGCATCCGGGAAAGCTGACTTTCGCTTCGTCGGGTTACGGCAGCGAGCATCATCTCTCCGGCGAACTGTTCAATGTGCTGACCGGCGCCGGTCTTGTACACATACCCTACAAAGGCTTTGGCCCGGCCACCGTCGACGTGATGGCAAAGCGCGTGGATGTCATGTTCGGCGCGATCCCCGCCGCATTGCCGCTGATCCGCGGCGGCAAACTGAAGGCCATAGCGGTGACCGGCACCAGCCGATCGCCCCAACTGCCTAACGTGCCGACCTTCGAAGAATTGGGCGTGAAGGGTCTCGTGGTGCATTCGTGGGTCGGGTTGATGGCCGCGGCGCGAACCCCACAAAAAATTATCGACCAGCTGAACGTTAATGCAATCAAAGCGCTTCGTCAGCCGCAGGTCTCCGAGCGCTTCGCCGCGATGAGCTTGAATGTGCTCGCACAGGGGCCGGCGGAATTCGCGACGCGACTCGACCAGGACACCAAAATCTGGGCCAAGGTCGTGAAGGATGCGGGAATAAAACAGATCGACCAATAACCGCTCAATCAGGAAAAATGGCATGCTGATCATTTCCAACGAGGACGTTGCGCGCCTATTGAAAATCGATGAAGTGATCGAGGCGCTCCGCATCTCCAACCGGGAGATCGCGGAATTCCGCGACAATCAGGAATTTCGCCTCAATCGCGCGCGCACCAACCATTACCTGCCGTGGCACAGCAAGGGACCGGATGGCGACCGCCTGCTCGCCGGCGATGGGGGCAATGATCCGCGCGTCGTTTATAATTTCAAGTCGATGGAGGGCGGCAGCCCGCATTTCGGCGTCTGGGCGGTGCGCAGCAGTTCCGATCTGGTGCGGCTGTCCTCGGGAGCCTACGGCCCGACGCACACCTACATCCGCTACGGCAATCTGCCGGGCAACAAGGGCTACAGCGATCTGATTTTTCTCTACAACACCTACGATGCCCAATTCGAAGCAATCATCCAGTCAGCGGCGCTGCAGGGCATGAGGGTGGCGGCGACCTCCGCCTTGGGCACCGATTACCTGTGCCGATCCGATGTCACGAAAATGGGCCTGTTTGGTTCGGGGTGGCAAGCAGCGGCGAACCTCCGTGCCTTGCGCCATGTGCGGCCGACCATAAAGCAAATCTACGTCTTCAGCCCGAGCGAGGAGCATCGTTCGGCTTTTGCCGCCCGAATGGCAAAAGAGCTCAATCTCGATGTCGTTGCGGTGAGCAGCCCGGAGCAAGCCGTGAAGGGAATGGACATCATCTGTGAGGCGTCGAGCGCCCGCAGTCCGGTGTTCGACGGCGCGCTGCTTGCCCCAGGCCAGCACGTTGTGTCGGTTGGCGGCGGCGACGAGCATTTTCAGCGCCGGCCCATCGATCCGAAAGCGGTGGCAAAATGCCAATTCGTGGCGGCGCACTCGATCGAAGTTCGCTACGGGTTGGAGGAGATTGAGGATTGCGTCGCGCAGGGCGGCTTGACCTGGGACCGAGTGGCCGATCTGCCCGATCTCGTCACTGGCCGCGTCAAAGAGAAGCCTTCAGCCAGCGACATTACGTTTTTCAAGAACAATGTCGGGCTCGGCACGCAATTTGCGGCGGTCGGCGGTCTAGTCCTGCAAAAGGCGAAAGCGTCGGGTCTCGGCTTTGCCGTGCCGCAGGACAAAGTCAGCCAGATGATGACCCGCTAGGATCAGTTACCGCGCTTTGCTCGGAGTCTCAGCCGTCATCGTTTTCCGTCCCGATAGCTCGGCGCCGGCGTCGGGCGAGAGGCGGTAGAAGATCAAGGCGGCGCTCGCTGCGAGTAGCGAGACAAAGAGGAATGCCGGCGGAAAGTCGTTGACACCCATCGTCGTCGAATGTTTCAGCCGCAGCGTGATTTCGACGGCCAGCGCGCCGACCGCGACGCCGGTCGACAGCGACAATTGCTGCGCGGCGGCCACCATCGCGGTGGCACGGCTCATCCGCGGCGGATCGATCTCGGCATAGGCGATGGTGTTGATGCTGGTGAATTGCAGCGAGCGGAAGAAGCCGCCGGACAGCAGAATCGCGATCATCGCCCAATAGGGCATGCCGTGCACGAAAGTGGCGCAGCCGGCGAGGAAGGCGCTTGAGATCAGCGCGTTGTAGAGCAGCACGTTGCGATAGCCGAAGCGGTTGAGCACGCTTGAGACGGCGGCCTTCATGAACATCGAGCCGAGCGCCGTGGTGAAAGTGATGAGCCCCGATTGAAACGGCGTCAGATCGAAGCCGATCTGCAGCAACAGCGGCAGCAGGAACGGCAGCGCGCCGATGCCGAGCCGGAACAGGAAGCCGCCATAGATGCTGGCGCGGAAGCTCGGCAGCCTGAGCAGCGACAGATCGAGGATCGGCGCCGGCGTGCGTCTGGCGTGCGCAACATACGCCACCGACGAAAGCGCGCCGATGGCGAGCATTGCCGCGACGATGCCGGTCGGCAGGAAATCGAGCCCCAAGGCCGAAAGGCCGAAGGCCAGCCCGGCGATGGCGAGGCCGGAGAGGGCAAATCCGACATAGTCGAATGGCGTACGGTGTTCGACGTGGACATTGGCGATGAAGCGGCTCGCCAAGACGATGCCGAGGAGCCCGATCGGCACGTTGATCAAGAAGATCCAATGCCACGACGCGTAAGTGGTGATGAAGCCGCCGAGCGGCGGGCCGCAGATCGGCCCGATCAGCGCCGGCATGGTGACGAGCGACATGGCATTGAGCAGGTTTCGTTTATCGATGCTGCGCACCATGATGAGGCGGCCGACCGGCGTCATCATCGCCCCGCCCATGCCCTGGAAGATGCGGGCCGCGACGAACTCTTCGAGCGAGTGCGAGGCGGCGCAGCCGATCGAGCCGAGGACGAATATCCCGATGGCGGCACGGAATACGTTGCGCGCGCCCAACCGATCGGCGGTCCAGCCGCTCGCCGGAATGAAAATCGCGAGCGATAGCAGATACGATGTGACCGCAAGCTTCAACGCCAGCGGATTGGTGCCGAGCGCCCGCGCGATCGCCGGCAGCGACGTCGCGATCACCGTCGAGTCCATGTTTTCCATGAACAGCGCGGTGGCGACAATCAGCGGGACGATGCGATCGTAGGGCGGCGCTTCTTCCATGCACGGCTATCGGTTGATGGCGGCCCGGCCGCCTTTATGCGCGCCCGCCGCGATCATGCCAACCGTTTCGCCGCTTCTTCGACCATGCTCACGTCGGAATATTTCTTCACGTCGATGTCTTCTTTGAGGAAGCCGACCTGTTTCTGCAGCCGCAGATTGCTCTGCAGCGCGCTCAGATTCGGCATGCCATTGGGATCGCGATATTGATCCTTGCCGGTGAAGGCCCATTCCATGCGCGCCGGCGGCGCCTTGTTGAGCCGCGCCACGATGGCGACTGCCTCCTCGTGATTTTTCGGATCGCTGTACCAGCGGATCGCCCGCACCGTATCCTCCAGGAAATCGACCAGCGCCGCCCGGTTCTGCTCGATGAAGGGCGTGCGCGCCGTCCACATCGTGAGCTGCGTGATGCCGAAAGCGTCCTTCTGCGTGAACAGGCTATGCGCCATGGCATTGAGATCGGGATCGAGCGAGAACGGCGGCACCGCGCTGATCAGGTCGGCCTTTTTCTCGGTGAGCATCGCGCGCATGGCCGGGAAGGGGGCCTCGATGATGGTGTAATCGCGGTTGGCTTCGAGCCCCGAGCGCCGGCAAACCGCCCGCATCGCAATGTCGACGGCGCTGCCGATGACGTTGGTGGCAAGCACCTTGCCCTTGAGGTCGGCCACGGTTTTCACCGGGCCGTCCTTGAGCACCATGAACTGATTGGTGCCGTGGCCGGCGACGCCGTCCTCGATCTCATCGCTGATGACGCGCAGATCGTCCATATGGGCGTTCTGAATGGCGAGGCCGAATGACGAGAAGGCGAGCGGCCCGATATCGAGATCGCCGGACGCGAGCGCGGTGATCACCGGCGGGGTGCCTTCGAAGCGCGTCGCCTCGGCGACGTAGGACTGGCCGAAATGCTTGAGGATGTCCTTTTTCTCCAGCACCAGCGGAGCGAGCGAGGCCGGTATGACCACCCAGCCGCAGCGGATCTTGACCGGGGCGGCGCGGGCGATGCGGGGCGCCGCGAGCAGCGCGCCGGCGGCCATCCCGCCGAGGTTGAATTGACGACGGTCTAAACGGTGTTTCACGGCGATTTCCTCCGGCTTTCCACCCCTGTCAGCGCTTGGGGCCTATCAATTGCGGTCAAGTCATGCTATCGACCGCCGCCAACCCAAAAGCGGGTCATCGAGCCGGGCGGCGGACTTCGTTTCCGCTCGCCCGGGAGGCGTTACCCCGATGCGATGGCCTGTCATACCGGGCCGTGCGGAGTTGGCAATGGCAGCGATTTCAAGAGATCCACCGCGCGAAGCATATACCTTCGATGACGTGCTGTTGAAGCCGGGACTGTCCGATGTTCTGCCATCGGACGTCGATATCCGCACGCATATCACGCCGAGCATCCAGCTCAATATTCCGATCGTCGCCTCGGCCATGGACACCGTCACCGAGGCCGCTATGGCGATCGCCATGGCGCAGGCCGGCGGGATCGGCGTCCTGCACCGCAATCTCGAACCGGATGCGCAGGCCGCGCAAGTGCGCCAGGTCAAGAAGTTCGAATCGGGCATGGTGGTCAATCCGGTGACCATCAATCCCGAGGCAACGCTTGCCGATGCCTTGGCCCTGATGCAGGAGCATCACATTTCCGGCATTCCGGTGGTTGAAGGCGGCAACGGCCAGCAGCGCAAGGGGCCCGGCAAGCTCGTCGGCATTCTCACCAACCGCGATGTGCGCTTTGCCACCGACAAGCGGCAAAAAGTCTCCGAGCTGATGACCAAGGATCGGCTCGTCACCGTGCGCGAAAGCGTCGACCAGGACGAGGCGAAACGGCTCCTGCATCAGCATCGCATCGAGAAGCTTCTGGTGGTCGATGCCGATTATCGCTGCGTCGGTCTCGTCACGGTGAAAGACATCGAGAAGGCGGTGGCCCATCCCAATGCCTGCAAGGACGAGCAGGGCCGGCTGCGCGTCGCCGCCGCCACCTCGGTTGGCGAAGCCGGCTATGCGCGCAGCGAAGCCTTGGTCGATGCCGGCGTCGACCTCATCGTGGTCGACACCGCGCATGGCCATTCCCGGCGCGTGCTCGACACCGTCACCCGCATCAAGCGACTGTCCAACGCGGTGCAAGTGGTGGCCGGCAACATCGCCACCGCCGAAGGCGCCCAAGCGCTGATCGACGCCGGCGCCGAATTCGATCAAGGTCGGCATCGGGCCGGGCTCGATCTGCACCACGCGCATTGTCGCCGGCGTCGGCGTGCCGCAGCTCACGGCGATCATGGATGCGGTGGAAGTCGCGCACAAGGCGAACACGCCGATCATCGCCGACGGCGGCATCAAATATTCCGGCGATCTCGCCAAGGCGCTCGCCGCCGGCGCCGATTGCGCCATGGTCGGCTCGCTGCTCGCCGGCACCGACGAGACTCCCGGCGAGGTGTTCCTCTATCAGGGCCGCTCCTACAAGAGCTATCGCGGCATGGGCTCGGTCGGCGCCATGGCGCGCGGCTCGGCCGATCGTTACTTCCAGCAGGAGATCAAGGATACGCTCAAGCTCGTCCCCGAGGGCGTCGAGGGCCAGGTGGGTTACAAGGGGCCGGTCGCCAATGTGCTGCATCAGCTGGTTGGCGGCTTGCGCGCGGCGATGGGCTATGTCGGCGCCAAAGATCTTGCCGAGTTCCACACCAAGGCCGAATTCGTGCGCATTTCCGGCGCCGGCTTGCGCGAGAGCCACGTCCACGACGTCACCATCACGCGCGAGAGTCCGAACTATCCGGGCCGGGGATAGATGCCAGGCGCGCCCGATCCTTTCGCCAAGATTCGCACCGCGACCAACACCCATCGCGGCCGGCACGGCTGCAATGCGTATCCTTACGACAACGGCCCGCTCTTGGCGGCGCTGGCCGGCGCGGCCAATGCCCGGCGCATTTTGGAATTGGGAACGGCGCTCGGCTATACCGCCTTGTCTTTTGCCTCCGGCGCGCCGGACGCCACAGTCGATACCGTGGAGCGCGATGCCGAGCATGTGCAGCTTGCCCGCGACAATATCGCGGCGGCGGGCATGGACAACCGCATCACCGTCCATGAAGGCGATTTCGCCGCCGTGCTGCCGACGCTCGATCCCGGCTACGACGTCGCCTTCTTCGATGGCGGCACGCCGGTGGCGGCGTTGCATAAGACGCTGCGCGCGCTGTTGCGCACCGGCGGTACGCTGATCACCGCCAATCTCAACCACGGCGGCACCGCCGACACGGTGCGCAAGGCGCTGTTCGACGGGAAATCGTGGCGCAGCGCGCTCCTCGACGAGGACGGCGAGACCGCGATCAGCGTCAAGCTTTGAAATCGACGAAGGGCTGGCCGGAGGAGATCAATGTCCACGCAAGAAATTCTATTACCGCTGTTCGTCGAAGTGATCCTGACCTTTCTGCTCTGGGTCGGCATGGCGGTTTTGCGCACGCGCGATTTCTCAACCGGCGCCGTGCGGCCGGAGAATATCGCGTTGCGCGAGCCCAACTGGCCGCCACGGACCCTCCAATTCGCCTATTCGTTCTCCAACCAGTTTGAAATTCCGGTCCTGTTCTATGTTCTGACCATCCTGGCCTATGTCACGCACCTCGCCGGCTTGATCTTCGTGATCCTCGCCTGGATCTTCGTGATCTTCCGCATTCTCCATGCCTATGTGCATGTGACGAGCAACATCGTTCGGCTGCGGGGGGCGTTCTATGGCGTCGCGGTCGTGGCGCTCGCCGTCAATTGGCTGATCTACATCGTCGAGGTTCTGACCTTGCCGCGGCCGATCTGAGATACAGCCATGCCGCTCGATCTCTGCCACCCGACGGCGCCACACAAGAAACTCAGGCTGCCGGAATGGTACGTCTCCAGCCTGATGATGGATCGCGCGCTCGACGCGATCTGCCGGCGCGTCAAGAAATTCGACCGCAAGCACGATATTCCCTATCTCGCCGGCTATAGCCTCGACGGCAAGACGATCTACATCGACCGCCACATGCCGCAAAACTTCAAATTCCGCGGCCGCACTGTCGATACCGATCGCTTCCTCGTCCTGCATGAGGAAGTCGAGAAGACGCTGATCGATCAGCTCGGGCTGCATTATCTCCACGCCCATCAGATCGCGACGCGCGCCGAGGAGGCGGCCGTTCGCGCCGCCGGGGTCGAATGGCGCGCATACGACCGCTTCATGCAGAAGCACGTCAAAAGCATCGGCGACGAGCGGCTCAAGAAAGTGCCGAAAGATCTCGATCTCAAACCCTATCGCGACGAGCACGACGACGACTTGTTGCGGCGCATGCTGGCGAGCGTGAAGGCCGGCAGAGCTCCGAAGGGCATCCACGTGCAAGATTTGGCCGAAGCGATCCAGGAATTGCGCAAACGCGTGCAGCGGCATGAGACGCCCGGCGCTCATCGCGCTGCCGCCATCCAGCGCAAGATGAAATAGTGACTCCCGCCGCACGCCTTTCAGCAGCCATCGAGGTTTTTGCCGACATCGAAGCGCGGCGGCGCCCGGCGGCCGATGCGCTCAAGGATTGGGGCCTGTCGCACCGCTTCGCCGGTTCCGGCGACCGCGCCGCCATCGCCGGCCTTGTTTATGACGCGTTGCGCCGAAAGGCCTCATCGGCTTGGCTCATGGGCGAGGCGACGCCGCGCGCCGTGCTGATCGGCATGCTGCATCGTGAGCGCGGGCTCGATGCCGCGGCGATCGAAGCGCTGTGCAGCGGCGCGCGCTATGCGCCTGCGCCTTTGAGCGAAGCGGAGAGGGCGGCGTTGCAAAGGGGCACTCTGGTCAACGCCCCAGCCCATATTTCGGGCGATTATCCGGAGTGGCTCGATCTGTATCTGGCGCGGGTGTTCGGCGACGAGCGGGCGGCCGAGGGCGAGAGCCTGGCGAGCCGTGCGCCGCTCGACTTGCGGGTCAACACGCTTGCTGGCACGCGCGAGGATATGCTGCCCGAACTTACGCACCTCGGCGCTGAGCCGACGCGATGGTCGCCGTGGGGCTTGCGCATCCGTCTCGCGGCGGATGCCAAAAGCCCCGCGATCCATGCCGAACCGGTGTTTCTCAAGGGCCGCATCGAAATCCAGGACGAAGGCTCGCAGCTCGCTGCGCTTCTTGCCGGCGCCAAGCCCGGCGAGCAGGTGGTCGATCTTTGCGCCGGCGCCGGCGGCAAGACGCTGGCGCTCGCCGCGGCGATGGAGAACCACGGCCAGATCTACGCGACCGATAGCGACAAGCGGCGCCTCGCACCCATCCATGACCGCCTCGCCCGCGCCGGCGCGCGCAATGTCCAGGTCCGTACGCCGAAGAGCATCGGCAACGAGCTCACCGATCTCGCCGGCCGCGCCGATCTGGTGCTGATCGACGCGCCGTGCACCGGCATCGGCACCTGGCGCCGCAATCCGGATGCCAAATGGCGCATCCGGCCAGGCGCGCTTGCCGAACGCATCAAGCAGCAGGATGCGGTGCTCGAGAGCGCGGTCGCGCTGGTCAAGCCGGGCGGCCGTATCGCCTACATCACCTGTTCGGTGCTGGCGGAAGAGAACGGCGACCGGGTGCGGGCCTTTATCGGCCGGCACGGCGATTTTTCCGTGGAAAAGCCCGCAAACGTCATCAACGGACTGGGCGAGCGCGCCTATCTTTTTGCCCGTGCGGTGCTTATTTCCGACGAAGGCTTGCTGATGACGCCGCGCCGCACCGATACCGATGGATTCTTCGTCAGCATCTTGAAGCGATCGGCGTGAATGTTGCTGCAAAATCTCGACAGAGCCTTCCCTGACGATCCCCCGCTGGCGGGGAGGAAGGGGTGGGAGTAGAACTCGCCATGGCGCAGGATTCGCAATCCCAAATTTCACAGTCTCACGACAAAATTCTGATCGTCGACTTCGGTTCGCAGGTCACGCAGCTCATCGCCCGGCGCGTGCGCGAAGAGAAGGTCTATTGCGAGATCGTGCCGTTCCAGAAGGCGGAAGCCGCGTTCCGCGAGATGCGGCCGAAAGGCGTCATCCTGTCCGGCGGCCCGGCTTCGGTGCTCGACAAGGACGCGCCGCTGGCGCCGCCTTCGATCTACCAGGCCGGCGTGCCGGTGCTCGGCATCTGCTACGGCGAGCAGGCCATGGCGGCCCAGCTCGGCGGCAAGGTCGAGGCCGGCCATCATCGCGAATTCGGCCGCGCCGAGGTCGAGCTGACGATGCCGTCGGCGCTCACCGACGGCGTCTGGGAGGTCGGCCAGCGCTACCCGGTGTGGATGAGCCACGGCGACCGCGTCACCAAGCTGCCGGACGGCTTTGTCGCCGCCGGCACCTCGGCCAACGCGCCGATCGCCATGATCGCCGACGACAAGCGCAAATTCTACGCCACGCAATTCCATCTCGAAGTCATGCACACCCCGCACGGCGCCGCGCTGTTGCGCAATTTCGTGCGCAAGGTCGCGGGCTGCGCCGGCGACTGGACCATGCGCGCGTTCAAGCTGGAAGCGATCGACAAGATCCGCAAACAGGTCGGCAAGGGCAAAGTGATCTGCGGGCTGTCCGGCGGCGTCGATTCCGCCGTCGCCGCCGTGCTCATCCACGAGGCGATCGGCGAGCAGCTCACCTGCGTCTTCGTCGATCACGGGCTGTTGCGGCTCGGCGAGGCGGAAAACGTCGTGGCGCTGTTCCGCGGCCACTACAACATCCCGCTCGTTCATGTAGACGCCGCGGATACATTCCTCAATGCGCTCGAAGGCGTCGCCGACCCGGAGCAAAAGCGCAAGACCATCGGCAAATTGTTCATCGACGTGTTCGAGGCCGAGGCGAAGAAAATCGCAAATGACGGAAAAGGCTTGGCCGAGTTTCTGGCGCAGGGCACGCTCTATCCCGACGTGATCGAGAGCGTGTCGTTTACCGGCGGCCCGTCGGTGACCATCAAATCGCACCACAATGTCGGCGGGCTGCCCGAACGCATGCACATGAAGCTCGTCGAGCCGTTGCGCGAATTGTTCAAGGACGAGGTCCGCGCGCTCGGCCGCGAGCTTGGCCTGCCTGACGCCTTCGTCGGCCGCCACCCATTCCCCGGCCCCGGTCTCGCCATCCGCATTCCGGGCGCCATCACCCGCGACAAGCTCGACATCCTGCGGCTCGCCGACGATGTCTTCATCGAGGAAATCCGCCGCGCCGGCCTCTACGACGACATCTGGCAGGCTTTCGCGGTGCTCTTGCCGGTGCGCACCGTCGGCGTCATGGGCGACTTCCGCACCTACGATTACGTCGTCGGGCTTCGCGCCGTGACCTCGACCGACGGCATGACCGCGGATTTCTACCCGTTCGACATGAAGTTCATCGGCGCGGTCGCCACCCGGATCATCAATGAGGTGAAGGGCGTCAATCGCGTGGTCTACGACGTGACGAGTAAGCCGCCGGGGACGATTGAGTGGGAGTGAGAAAGAAACATCCCTCAATCTGAGCCTCGTATAGCGTGCCGCTTGCTTCGTATACTCATCATCGGCGCCAACGGCTTAAAAGCTTCCTCAGGAACGACTCTGTGCGTCTTATGTAATTCGCCGACGGCCGCTGGTGTAACCGGATTTTCGCCAAAATATTCTTCGATCAAATGCCGATCGCGGCTTCGGCCTCGTTCGATCTCAGTCTGGGTCATGGATGCTGCCCAGATAATGCGGTCTTTGCTGATCCAATAATGCGATCGGCACCGGAAGCTCCAATTACCGATAGAGGGTCGTAAGGAGACAGTGTCACCGTCGAACAGTAGCTGCCATCCGGTCGGGTGGATGGGTGTGACGACTTTGGTTCCGCATCCGCAGAAGCAGCTGTGGACGGCCGTCGCGAATGATGCGGACACATATAGAGTATCCGGCGCGAGCGTTTCAGGAATGAATTCTACGAATTCGTGCGATATCGAGCGGGGTGGTCGACTAAGCGGCGTCTTGGTTGTCAACATCGTTTCCGCCAATCATGTAGGTGCTGTAGAGTTCGTTTTCCTGGTCGACGTAAAAGCCGAACAGCTTCTTCCATCTGATCACGGCAAGCGCTGCGTTGAGTGCATTCAGGTCCGCGATCTGGATGTTCTTGTCGTATTCATTAGGACCTTCGCCTTCCGAGAAAGGAATCCGGTGCTTTTCCCAGACGTGGTTACGGCGATCTCGAACGCTGGTCGTGACGCGCAGCACTCCGCCCAGTGACTGATCTGCCGAATACGACGCCCATGCCGACGTCGATAAAGGCCAGATTTAGATCTTCAAGCTTGCGAACTACCGCCTTCTTGGCGTTACCCTCCATGCAAAGAAACACAAAGTCCGCATCGGCTAGCACGTGCAGATTTTCGGGTGATGCATATTCCGGGTGAACCACAATCCCCCTCCGCATCCGACTATAAATTCTTTCAAAATACGCGACTTTCGATAATTTCTCGGCGAGTTCGTCCCCTGAGGCTGCGCCCGGCGCGCGGAAGGCATTGTGCTGTAAGAACGTGTCGCCGTCGAACAGATGGATCTCTCGCACCGGCGTCTTCGCGACGAGATCTAAAACATATGAGCCAGTCCCCCCAAGTCCGAGGATTGCAATCTTTCCTAGAGCCAGCTTCGAACTGATAGCGGTGATTTCAGCACGGCTTGAAGCCGTGTCGACATACTTGAAGATGCTATCGAGGCTGTCTTCCCGGACGACTGGGAAGGTCTTGGCCGTAATGTTCGCGTCTAGTGTTTGCGCGGGGCCCGACAAGATATCCGCATATGTCGAAAGCTTGTCGTAGTAATTGTCATAGGACTCTTTGGGCTTTGGCTTCGCAGAAAATGTGTATTTTGCGACGATGCCCCCTCCGATCTGCGTGTCGATGTTACCGTTACAAATCCGCTCGATCGGCTTGCCGTCAGCATGGCAAGGATAGTCGCCCGCGAACATCGCGACGTGGGTATCTGGCCGAACTGTGATGTCGTTAGCCATTGCAAGGCTTGAGATCAAAATGCCCCGTTTTATTTCGTGTTGAGCATTGAGATAAGGTACGTCCCGCAACACGACGTAGCCGTGGATAATCTGGATATCGTAGCCCTCGTCTCGCAGACGCTTGAGATCGGGACTACGATCGATCAGTGGGCGTGACATCGAAGACCATTCCGTTTTTGACGCGCACCGTCTGCCCTTCGACCAGGGATCCTTTCGGATTTGCTTTGGGCCCTTGCGGTAGGCGATAGTGAACATGATGTTCGCCCCATCCGGCGGGATCGGGTAAGCGAGTTTCACCACCTCGTCGAATGAAAGACGGGTCTCGACCACTTCTTTCTTTTGGGCATTGACGAAGATCGTAAAAACCTTCTGGCTGTAGAAGTGCTCGTCTTGCTTCAGCACTACGTGCTGGGCATCGCGCGGAATGAGTTCGTCTTCTTCGTCACCGCCAATTTCGCGAAAGAGATCACGATGCGGAGCGATATGGCCAAGCAGATAGAGTGCCGCGCCGTCGGTAGGCGAGGTTGAGTCGTAGGGCTCACGGTCGATATGGATTCGGACAGCCTCGCTCATGTCGGGTTCCTCAGTCGTCTCTGTCGCTGCGACGGTGGCCATGGGGAGTAATGCGAACCGGCTTCCATGCGCTGCCAGAAGTGCTCGTCGGCGGGAGCCGATGGTGCTCCGGTACCGTCGCGAAATTGTCCTTTGGGCCACCGCGCGGGCCGACTTCTCGGTAAATTCCGCCGGTGCGGCCTACATTTGTTCCGGGTTTCTGGGTCATTTCCTTGATTTTCCGCTCGACCGTAACGATATGTACGATAATCGCACATACTTGTCAATATACGCTATTTATGTTTTTCGCACTGGTATCGGCGGCACCTTGCAACTGCTGTCCGATTATCAGACTTTCAACACAATTCAGGCAGGAGGACTTGAATGGATCATATCGAGCTTGGGAGAAGGCTTCGGGCGTCCCGCGACGGCATGGGGCTGAGCCAGCAAGATGTCGCAGAGAAATTGGGACTGCAGCGCACCGCAATTTCGCTCATCGAAAGCGGTCAGCGCCAAGTATCAACTATCGAACTGACGCAGTTGGCGACCCTCTATCGCCGGTCGGTCCCTGAGTTCTTGGAGCCCAGTGGGTCCTATGGGGAAAATTACCTTGTTGTTCTGCACCGCCTCGCACCGGAGCTGAAGGGCGATCCGCAGGTTCAGGCCGACGTCGAGGTGTGCTTGGACTTATGTCGCGTAGGCGTCGAGCTTGAGACGGTGCTCGGCCGCGAACAGCGTCAGGGGCCACCGAAATTTGCGCTCTCCGGGCCGCGCAACGTCGCAGAAGCGGTATCGCAGGGAAACGAAGTCGCGGAAGAGGAGCGTCGCAGGCTTGGGCTGGGATCGGCACCCATCCGAAATATTTGCGCGCGTATCAATGAACAGGGCGTGTGGGCGGTAACTGCCCGTTTGCGCTCTGACATGGCGGGATTTTTCATGCACCATCCTGCGATCGGCATGGTGGTCATCGCTAATGCAGGGCATCAGCAGCCGCGAAGACGGTTTTCGATTGCACACGAATATGGTCACGCTCTAATGGATCGTGACCGGAGTGTGCAAGTAACGACTACTGCGAACTCCGAAGAACTAGTCGAAAGACGGGCGAATGCTTTTGCGGCAGCCTTCTTGCTGCCCGCCAACGGCGTGGGGCATTTTCTGTCATCGATGGGAAAGGGAGGTGCTGGCCGACAGCAGCAGTTGGTCTACGATGTTGCCTCCAACGGAAAGTTCGATGTCGAAAACCGTGCCGCTCCGTATTCGCAGACGATCACCTATCAGGACGTCGCTACGCTCGCGATGAATTACGGCGTCAGTTACGAAGTGGTCGCGTATCGACTGAACTCACTACGTTATTTGGATCGGGACGAAACCGATAATCTAAAATATAAGGCGTCACTTGGACGAAAATACATTGAGCTGTTTGGCGCGGGGGCTCCAGCCGATAAGAGCGACGCGCCGATACCAGCTACAGAAGACCCGGAACTTCGAAGCCAAATCCTACATCTCGCAATGGAGGCGTTTCGGCGGAGGGAAATTTCGCAGGGCCGTCTTCTAGAAGTGGGGCGAAAGGTGGGTATAGCTGGTGATGATCTGCTCACCCTAGCAGACGCCGAACTGGCAGATTGCTAGACGTGCTCCGATAATGCTTTTGATTGCTGATACTTCTGTCCTGATCAACTTTCTAAAAGTCGATCGGATGTATCTTGTCGGAAAACATGAGCCGCATTGTGCAATTACCGAACACGTACTTCAGGAGGTCGGCGGCTCCTATCCGCAGCAGCAGGAGCTACTGAAAACCGCTCTAAAAGACGGGCACTTAGATGTTATCTCAGTGAGCGAAGAGGCCGAAGTAGAACTTTTTGCCAAGCTCCAGCGGAATGGACGCTTGGGCTCCGGGGAGTGTTCCGCCATCGCTGTCGCTATCAGGCGCGGATACGCCCTTGGAATGGATGATAGGCTCGCCATCCGGGAGGCTCATACATGCGCTGCGGCTGAGAACACCATCGTCGATGTATATAGGACGCAAGATATCATTCTCCGTTTGATACGGGCTGGCAGCCTCACCGTAGAGCAGGCGGATTTTCTATTGGCAGCTTGGCGTACTCAACACCGTTTCGTATTGAGTTTTCGATCATTTGCTGAGCTGCTTTAGACTGGTTGCGCGCCCAATAAGTCACCGGGGACGATCGAGCGAGGGTCGGGGAATGCCCATCACCATCTACGGCATCAAGAACTGCGACACCATGAAGAAGGCGCGCGCCTGGCTCGACAAGCACGGCGTCGCTTATGCGTTTCACGATTACAAGACCGCCGGCATCGAGCGCGAGCGGCTGGAGCGGTGGGAGAAGAAGGTCGGCTGGGAGACGTTGCTCAATCGCGCCGGCACTACGTTCCGCAAACTGCCGGATAAGGACAGAGCCGGGCTGAACGCCAAGAAGGCGATGGCGCTGATGCTTGAGCAGCCGTCGATGATCAAGCGCCCGGTGCTCGATCTCGGCGGCGGCAAATTGCTGGTCGGATTTGCGCCGGAGCAGTATCAAAAGGCGGTGGGCTGACGGCCGACGCAAGGCATCGGCGCCCTGCAGGCATTACGTCTTGCGCTTTAATCCCCACATGAAGGCCCGTTCCTCGGGCTGCAGGTAGACCAGCTCGGTGAGCGCGCCGATCTCGCCGGTCGTGTCGAAATAGCCGAAGCGCGTTTCGTTATGCCGGCCGGATTGCACGAGGCTGTAACCGCGGCCCTCCATGTCCTTCACGGCTTCCGCGTAATCGGGCACTTCGATGCCGTAATGGTGCATGCCGCCCTTGGCGTTCTGGTCGAGGAATTTCGAATAGGTGCTCACCCCGGACACCGGCTGGATCAGTTCGACTTGCGTGTCGCCGCACCAGCCGAAGGCCAGATGGACGCGCAGCGGCGCCGGCTTGCCGAGATAGGTCTCGTCCTGCAGTTCCGGCTTTTCGATGAACAGGAACTCGGGAACGCCAAGCTTGCTCTTGAAGAACGTCATGGCCTTGTGAATGTCCGGCACGACGAAACCAATTTGAAAAACGCCGTCTGCAAGCATGCTTGCCATTCCAGTCTCTCCCGATGATTGCGAACGTTTATCGATCCAGTGTAGCAGCAACGCGATCCCACGGTTGGTTCCATAACCTCGCAGAACCTATGGCGGTGTGGGGAATTTACAACAGTCGAAAAATAGAATCCGGCAAAAATCCGGCGCGCGGAACCGCCGCATTTCAAAATTGTTAAGCGAAAGGTGACGGCCACTTTGCCGCCACTAAAGGACCATGCTTTGCCCGGCAAGTGCGGCTCTCTACCGCACGACGGCGAGCAAAATCTCGCTCGGTCGCCGGGGACTTAATGGGACGAGAACTCGGGGGCGAGTATCTACGAGGCTGGAGGTTGATATGAAATTGCGTGCGTTCTCGGGCGGCTTCGCACTGGCTGCCGGCACTGTTGCTTGTCTGTGTTCCGCTCAAGCCGCGGATTTGCCGATGCGCCCCGCGCCGGCCCCAGTGGCGCCGGTCGCCTATGCGCCGCCGGTCTATAACTGGAGCGGCTTTTACATCGGCGGCCATATCGGCGGCGGGTTCGAAAATTCGACCTGGACCGATCCGCTCACGGGCGCCAGCGCCAGCTTCAACAACAGCGGTTTTCTCGGCGGCGCTCAGGTCGGCGTCAACACGCAATTCAATTGGCTCGTGCTCGGCCTTGAAGGCGACTTCAGTTGGACCAGCGACATCAAGGGCACCAGCACCGATGTGCTTGGCGACACCATGACGACCAGCCCACAATGGACCTCGACCGTGACCGGCCGTATCGGCGCCGCCTTCGACCGCTTGCTGGTCTACGGCAAAGGCGGTGTTGCGCTTGCCGAGGACAAGAGCACCTTCACGCCGGTCGGTGGCGCAGCCATTACCGACGATTTGACCCGGGTCGGCTGGACCGCGGGCGCCGGCCTCGAATATGCGCTCACCGACAACTGGGCGCTGCGCGCCGAATACGACTATCTCGGCTTCGGCTCGAAACAGCTCAGCTTTCGGCGGCGCGGGCACGACCAACGCCGATCTGAACGTGCAGGAAGTGAAGGCCGGATTCGACTACAAGTTCGGCCCGTAAACACAGCGCATTGGCGAGTTGTGACAGCGTCGAACCGGGATAAACTGTCCCCTGTTCGCCGCTGTCTTCATTATTGAATCTTGATCTTCGCCGCTTCGATAACCGGCGTCCAGCGCGCAACGTCGGCATCGATGCGGGCGCGGAATTGCGCCGGCGTATCGGGAATCGGCTCCATCAATTGCGCCGTGAGCTTTTCGCGGATCGCACGCGACTCGATCGCTTCGGTGACCAGCGCACGAATGCGTTCGGTCATGACGTCGGGGATTCCCGCCGGCGCAATGAGCCCGCTCCAGGCGTCGGCCTCGACGTCGATGCCGGCTTCCTTCAGCGTCGGAATTCCGGGCAACAGCGCCGAGCGCTCGGCGGTGGTCACGGCAAGGATCTTGACTTTGCCGGAGGAGACCTGCGGCACCACCGAAATCGCCGGCAGGCAGACCATCTGCACGTCATTGCGGATCAGCGCCGTCATCGCCTGCGGCGAGGAGGAATAGGGGACGTGGACGAGCTGCGTGCCGCTTTTCAGCGCGATCGCCGCCATGGCGAGCTGCGACAGCGAGCCGGTGCCGATCGAGCCGTAGGCATATTTGCCGGGATTGTGCGCGATCAGATCGATCAATTCCCGCGTCGTGGTCACGCCGAGGCTGGTATTGACCGCAAGCGCGCTCGGCTGCGTCACCAGCATGGTGATGAGCGTGAGATCTTTTTTCGGATCGTAAGGCAGATTGCCGAACAACAGCGTATTGATGGCAAGCGGCCCGCCGATGCTGATGCCGATGGTCGAGCCGTCCGGCGCGGCCTTGGCTACGGCGTCGGTGCCGGTATTGCCGCTGGCGCCCGGCTTGTTTTCGACGATGAAAGGCACTTGGCTCTTGTCGTGCAGGTAATCGGCGATGGTGCGGGCGACGACATCGGGCGTCGAGCCGGCGCCGAATGGCACGACGAACCGCACCGGCCCGGTCGGCCACTGCTGTGCGCTTGCCGAGGCCGTGCAAAACAGAACGGCCAGTGCCGCCAGCATGGCGCGCTTCATCGCTTTCCCTCCGCGTTTCCTCTTCGCTTGGCAAGACGTATCATGCCGGCGACGGAAGTCGAAGCGGAGGTCGAATGGTGCGCGCCACGACGAAATTGCGGGCTGTGTTGAATTCGGGACGCATCGCGGTCGCGCCCGGCGCCTTCGACGGGCTTTCGGCCCGGCTGGTCGAGCAGGCCGGATTCCCGGCGATTTACGCCAGCGGCGGCGCCATCGCGCGCTCGGGCGGCGTGCCGGACCTCGGCCTTCTCTCCGTCAGTGCGATCGTGGAGCGGCTCGCTTCGATGGTCGACGTCGTTGCTGCGCCGATCATTGCCGACGCCGACACCGGCTACGGCAACGCGCTCAATGCCCAGGCCGCGGCGCGCGCCTTCGAGCGCGCCGGCGTCGCCGCCTTTCATCTCGAAGACCAGACGTTCCCGAAGAAGTGCGGTCATTACGACGACAAGGGCCTCGTGCCGGTCGCCGAAATGGTGCAGAAGCTCAAGGCCGTGCGCGATGCCTTGCACGACCCCGACTTTGTGGTGATCGCGCGCACCGACGCCATCGCGGTCGAGGGATTTTCCGCAGCCATCGATCGCGCCGCCGCCTATCACGAGGCCGGCGCCGACATGCTTTTCGTCGAAGCGCCCACCTCGGAAGACGAAATCGCCGAAGTCGCCAAGCGACTGCCGGGATGGAAGCTCATCAACATGTTCGAGGGCGGCAAGACGCCGCTGCTGCCGGCGCCACGGCTGGAAACCCTTGGCTACAGCGTCGTCATCATCCCGAGCGATGCGCAGCGCGCCGCGATCAAGGCCATGCAGCGCGTATTGGCGGCAATCGCCCGAGACGGCAGTTCGGCGTCGATGCGCGGCGATATGGTCTCGTTCAAGGAGCGCGAAGCGCTCATCGGCACCGCGGCCTATCTCGAGCGCGGCAAGCAATTTGGCGCCTGAGCACGGCGCGGCGTCATTGACAATGAGACCGCGCTCGCCATGATCGCGGCGCGAACGTGAGCGGCGAGGAGTCTACTGTGGGACTTGCAGAAGAAATCCTCGGTCTTGTGGTCTTTCTCGGTGCGCATGTCTTTGTGACCATGCGCGGCCACCGCGCCGCGCTGGTTGCCCGGATCGGCGAATGGCCATATCGCGGCCTGTTCTCGGTGGTCGCCATCGTCGGCATCCTCCTCATCGCCTATGGCTTTGCCGATTATCGCGCGGCGGGCATGATCTATCTGTGGTACCCGCCGGCTTGGACGCGGCACATCGTCGTGGTGCTGATGTGGCCGGCGAGCATCATGGTCGCGGCCGCCTATATCCCCGGCAACATCAAGCGCGTGCTCAAGCATCCGATGCTGGTCGGGGTCAAAACCTGGGCCTTTGCGCATCTGTGCGCCAATGGCGATCTCGGTGGCATTATCCTGTTCGGATCGATACTGGCCTGGGCGGTGTACGATCGCATCACGCTCAAACGCCGCGCCGATCCGGGCGCGCCGCCCATTCCGGTCGGCGGCACCAAGAACGACATCATCGCCATCGTCGTCGGCACGATCATCTATCTGGCGCTCGGCTTCGTGTTCCATCCGATCGTCATCGGCGTGCCGGCGTTCGGCACGCCCGGCGCTCGGGCATTGATCATGTCGGCGCAGGAACAAATCCGGCGGCTGACGGCGCCCGACATTCGTGCCCGCAAGGGCGGCGAACCGATCGTTTGTCTGACCTCTTATCACGCCCACACCGCGCGTCTCGTCGACTCCTATTGCGACGTCATTCTGGTTGGCGACTCGCTCGGCATGGTGATGCACGGGCTCGAAACCACGATCCCGGTCACGCTCGACATGATGATCCTGCAGGGGCACGCGGTGATGCGCGGCTCCAAGCGTGCGCTGGTCGTCGTCGACATGCCGTTCGGTTCCTACGAAGCTTCCAAGGAACAGGCGTTCGCTTCGGCGGCCCGCATCATGAAAGAGACCGGCTGCGGCGCCATCAAGATCGAAGGCGGCCGGCGCATGGCCGAGACCGTCGCCTTTCTGGTCGAGCGCGGGGTGCCGGTCATGGGCCATGTCGGGCTCACGCCGCAGGCGATCAACACTATCGGCTCATTTCGCGCGCAAGGTCGCGACGAAAGCGATTGGGCGCCGATCGAAGCGGACGCGGGGGCCGTCGCCGACGCCGGCGCCTTTGCCGTCGTTCTTGAGGCGATCGCCGAGCCGCTCGGGCGGCGCATCACGGCGCAGGTCGCGATCCCGACCATCGGCATTGGCGCCAGCGTCGCCTGCGACGGCCAAATCCTGGTCTTGGAAGATATGCTCGGACTGTCGCCGCGGGTGCCGAAATTCGTCAAACGCTTCGGCGAGCTCGGCCCGTCGATCGAGCAGGCGATCAGGAACTATGCGCAGGAGGTCCGCGACCGCACTTTCCCGGGGCCGGATCACGTCTATCCGATGCGCAAGCCGGGCTCCGGAGCTGCGGTAACCAAACTCCCGGAGCGTGGGAAAGGTCCGTCCCAGGCGTGAAGCCATGAGGGGCCTTTGATGAGCCTGTGGGAATGCCGATAAACCATGCGGATTGGCGCTGCCCGCCGCGGCGTTTTGCCTTGCTCGCGCCATATCATTACACTAGTTGCGGCAAGGTTTTAGGGTCGCTCTTTACAGGCGCTCTGGGGCGCGAACGGCGGGTATTTCCGATTTCGTCGATGGTGGCGGATGAAGCGGGCCTTCCCACAGGTTGGGTCCGGCACGGTATTTCCGAGCCGAAATTTTCCGGGCGCATGGGGCTGCGGGACTTAAGACTGGGCTGGATTGGGGACTGGTGGCGTGGCCGACATATTCAATGAAGTGGACGAGGAAGTCCGTCGCGAACAGCTCAAGAAGCTGTGGGAGCGCTACGGGATTTACCTCGTCGCCCTTTGCGTCCTCATCGTCGTCGGCGTCGGCGCCTGGCGCGGTTACGAGTGGTGGCAAGGCCAGCAGGCGGCGAAATCCGGCGCTGCTTTCGAGCACGCGGTTGCACTGGCGCAGGCCGGCAAGCATCAGGAAGCCGAAGCCGCCTTTACCAAGCTCGCCGGCGACGGCACCGCCGGCTATCGCGTGCTGGCGCGCTTGCGCGAGGCCGCCGAACTGGCGCCGACCGATCGCAACGCGGCGGTCAAGGCGTACGACGAGATCGCCGCCGATAGAAATGCCGGACAGGTCATCCAGGATCTGGCGACGGTGCGCGCCGGTTATCTCCTCGTCGACACGGCGCCTTACGCCGAGCTTCTGACCCGGCTTGAGCCGCTGACCGCGAATGACCGGACATTCCGCCACACCGCGCGGGAAATTTTGGCGCTGTCGGCCTGGAAGGCCGGCGACATGACCGCGGCACGGAAATGGACCGACATGATCATGGCCGATCCGCAGACGCCGGCGGGAACGCGCAGCCGCGCCCAGGTTTTGAGCGAACTGATCGCGGCGAGCAATAAGGGCTGAACGGATGGCGATCCGGAGCAACTCGTCGCTGTGTCGCGCCGCCGCCGCGCTGGCGTTGATGCTCGTCCTTGAAGGGTGCACGCCGGGAGGTCAATTCGACCCGACAACGCTCTTCAACAGCGACATGTTCGACAGCAAGACGAAGCTGAAAGGTCAGCGCGAGCCGCTATTTCCCAATGGCGTTCCCGGCACCACGACCGGCGTGCCGGCGGATCTGGTCAAGGGCTATCAACCGCCGCCCGATCAGGCCAGCGCCGATCCTGATTCGATAAACGCGCCTCCACCGGACCAGGCGGCCCAGCCGCAGGCAAAGCCGAAGCCCAAACCCACTCCCAAAGTTGCGGTCGGACGGCCGCGAACGCGGGCAGCGAAAGTCGAAAAGCCGCCGTCATCGCAGCCGACGCGGATCGACATCGGTGCAAAGGGCGCTCCGCCGCAACAGCCTTCCGGGGCGCCTTGGCCGAATTCACCGCCGGCTGCGCAACAGGGCGGGCAGTTCGCCTGGCCGTCGGCGCCGCAGAGCGCGCCGGCGCAGCAGGCCGCACAGCCCTCACAATCGATCTGGCCGGCACCGCCGCCCACCGCACCGGCGCAGCCTGCCGCTGCGCCGTCGGCCGCATCAAATTCGCAAACGAGCCAGTCATTCAATTCGATGTGGCCGAAACCCACGGCGGGTAGCACGACCACTCAATAGTCTCGCGGTAGCCGCCGTTGGCTGCTTTCCATTATGTGTAAACTGACCTTTGCGAGCCGACCCGCCGCGGCGCTTGGCCGACGTTAAGATGATATACAGCTTCTCTCTTCAAAGCCCGAGCCATGTCTTTCACTGTCGCCATTGTCGGCCGGCCCAATGTCGGCAAATCGACGCTGTTCAACCGGCTGGTTGGACGCCGTCTGGCGCTTGTCGACGATCAGCCGGGCGTGACGCGTGACCGCCGCGAAGGCGAGGCTAAGCTCGGCGATCTGACCTTCAAAGTAATCGATACCGCCGGCCTCGAAGACGCCGCGCGCGAAAGCCTGTCGGCGCGAATGCAGGCGCAGACCGCGGCGGCGATAGCGCAGTCGGATGCGGTGCTTTTTCTTTTTGACGCGCGCGCCGGCGCAACGGCGGAGGATCGCGCCTTCGCCAATCTCGTGCGCAAGTCGGGCAAACCGTCGATCCTGGTCGCCAATAAGAGCGAGGGCCGCGCCGGCGCGGCGGGCGCACTCGAAGCCTATGCGCTCGGCCTCGGCGAGCCGATCGCGATCAGCGCCGAACACGGCGAAGGCTTGGCCGATCTCTACGATGCGTTGCGCGCCGCTTTGCCCGAGGCGACGGCGGAGCAGGAGCCCGATGATGGTGTCGTTGCGGCTTCGGAACAGCCGCCGATCCGCATTGCCATCGTCGGACGGCCGAACACCGGCAAGTCGACGCTGATCAATCGTCTGCTCGGCGAGGACCGGCTGTTGACCGGCCCTGAGGCAGGCATCACCCGCGATGCGATCGCCGTCGACCTTCATTGGCGCGACTATCGTTTCCGCATTCACGATACCGCGGGCTTGCGCCGCCGCGCCCGGATTGAGGAGAAGCTGGAGAAGCTCTCGGTCGCCGATGCGCTTAACGCCATCCGCTTCGCCGAAGTGGTCATCGTGTTGATCGATGCGCAGACGCCCTTCGAGGAACAGGATATCCGCATCGCCGATCTGGTCGAGCGGGAAGGGCGCGCGGTCGTTATCGCAGTCAACAAATGGGACCTGATCGAATCGGAAACCGGCGCGCTGTCGCGGCTGCGCGGCGCGGTGGATCGGATGCTGCCGCAGATCAAGGGCGTGCCGGTCGTCGTTCTTTCGGCCAAGCAAGGACAAGGCGTCGATCGGCTGATGGAAGCCGTCCTGGCGGCGCATGAGGTGTGGAACCGCCGCGCGCCGACAGCTGCGCTCAATCGCTTCTTGACGCAAGTGACCTCGGCAAACCCGCCGCCGGCGGCGAGCGGGCGCCGGCTGCGGCTCGACTACATGACCCAGCCGAAATCGCGGCCGCCGACTTTCGTCCTGTTTTCATCGCGGCCCAACGCGCTGCCCGAGACCTATCGCCGCTATCTGGTCAACGGCTTGCGCGAACACTTTGCACTGCCGGGCACGCCGATCCGGCTCACGATGCGGGCGAAGGCCAATCCTTATGCCGGAAAGAAACGGCGGCGGTAACCGCTCATGCGGGCTGCAAGAATTCCAGGAATTTGCCGGCGCGAAAATCGTAGAGCTTGCCGGTTTCGCTGCAGCTCGGCAGGCACAGATCGACGATCTTCGCCGCCACCTCTTCCGGTGTCGGCAGCGTCATCGGATCCTCGCCCGGCATAACTAAGGCACGCATGCGGGTGCGCGTCGGTCCGGGATTGAACAGATTGACCCGCACCGGTGTCGAAGTCGTCTCGTCGGCATAGGTGCGCGCCAGCGCGTTGAGCGCCGCCTTCGATACCGAATAGGGCCCGGCATAGGCGCGGGCATGGGTGGCGGCGCCCGACGTGATGAACACGGCGCGGCCAGCCGTCGCGCGCTTGAGCAGCGGGTTCATGGCGCGGATCAGGTGCCAATTGGCGGTGACATTGACCGCCATGGTCTCGTCCCAGTTCTGCGGTTCGACGTGATCGAGCGGCGAGCGCTGGCCGACGACCGCGGCATTGCCGACCAGTACGTCGAGGCGCTGATAGCGCTCGTTCAGCGAGGCGGCCAGCCGATAGAGACCCGGGTAATCGCGCATGTCGAGCGGCACCAGCGTCGCCGTACTGCCGGCCGCGCGCACCGCATCGTCGACCTCTTCAAGCGCGCCTTGGGTCCGCCCCACCGCGACGACGTGGGCGCCGGCTTGCGCCAGCAAGAGCGCCGTCGCGCGGCCAATGCCGCGGGTGGCGCCGGTGACGAGCGCGATACGCTCGGCAAGAGGCTGCGGCATTCCTCAGCTCGCCTCGGCGAGCAACGAGAGCTGGCGCGGCGTTGCGTCTTGCCCCGAGCGGTCGGTCAGCGCGGTCGGGTATTCGCCGGTGAAGCAATGGTCGGTGAATTGCGGGCGAGCCGGATCGCGGGCTTTCTCGCCCATGGCGCGATAGATGCCGTCGACCGAAAGGAATGCGAGCGAATCCGCGCCGATGAATTTGCGCATGGCTTCGAGATCGTGCGTGGCGGCAAGGAGCTTGTCTTGCTCCGGCGTGTCGATGCCGTAGTAATCGGGATGCGTGATCGGCGGCGAGGCGATGCGGAAGTGCACTTCGCGCGCGCCGGCTTCGCGCATCATCTGCACGATCTTCACCGAGGTGGTGCCGCGCACGATCGAATCGTCGATCAGCACGATGCGCTTGCCGCTCACCACCGCGCGGTTGGCGCTGTGCTTGAGCCGCACGCCGAGCTGGCGGATGTGCTGCGTCGGCTCGATGAAGGTGCGCCCAACATAGTGATTGCGGATGATGCCGAGCTCGTAGGGGATGCCGGATTCCTGGGCATAGCCAATCGCGGCCGGCACTCCGGAATCGGGCACCGGAACGACTACGTCGGCGGCGGCGGGTGCTTCGCGGGCCAATTCGGCGCCGCTCGACTTGCGCACGTTATAGATGCTGCGGCCCCCGAGCACCGAATCGGGCCGCGCGAAATAAATGTATTCGAAGATGCAGGGCCGCGGCGCCATCGCCGGGAATGGCTTGTGCGAATGCGCACCGTCCTCGTCGAAGATGAGGACCTCGCCGTTGTCGACGTCGCGCACGTATTGCGCGCCGATGATGTCAAGCGCACAGGTTTCCGAGGCGAGGATCGGGCAGCCGTCGAGCTTGCCCAGCACCAGCGGCCGGATGCCGAGCGGATCGCGCGCGCCGACAAGCTTCTTGTTGGTCAGCCCGACGAAGGCGTAGGAGCCTTCGAGCATGCGCAGGCCTTCGATGAAACGATCGACGAAGCGGTTGCGGTGCGAGCGCGCCACCAGATGCAGGATCACCTCGGTGTCGGTGGTCGATTGCATCATGGCGCCTTCGCGCACCAGCTGGCGGCGTAGCGTGAGGCCGTTGGTGAGATTGCCGTTGTGGCCGACGGCAAAACCGCCGGCGTTGAGCTCGGCAAACAGCGGCTGCACATTGCGCAGAATCGTTTCGCCTGTCGTCGAATAGCGCACATGGCCGACCGCGGCATTGCCGGGCAGACGATCGATCACCTCGCGGCGGGAGAAAGCGTCGCCGACCAGGCCGAGGCGGCGCTCGGAGTGAAAGCGCTTGCCGTCAAAGGAGACGATGCCGGCGGCTTCCTGGCCGCGATGCTGAAGGGCATGCAGGCCGAGAGCGGTAATTGCCGCGGCATCGGGATGGCCGAAGATACCGAAAACTCCGCATTCTTCGCGGAGCCGGTCCGCGTCCAGATCGAGGAGGTCGGGTTCGGTCATGAGTGCCTAGCCTCCAGCCTGTCCAGCTCGCTGTGCTGCTGGGTCGCCTCCGGAGTTTCGGTGTCCTCCGGATGCGGTTTCTTCAGCTTGTTTAAAATGGTGTTTTCCGGGTCCTCCGGCAACATCGAGATCAGCCATTGTCCGGTGCCCGCCAGAACGACGCGGGATTTGGCGCCTCTGACCCATTCCGGCTGGCTGCGGTCCGGAACCAGCCAGGTGAAGAACTGAAAGGCCACAACCACGATAATCAGCCCGCGGCCGAGCCCAAACAGGAAACCGAGCGTGCGGTCGAGTGCGCCGACCCGGCTGTCGAGCACCATGTCCGAGACTTTTATGGTTAATACCGAGACAACCAGGAGCGTGATCAGAAATACGCCGCCGACCACAGCGACCGCGGCGACGATGTCGCTGTTGAAGTACTCCTTGGCGTAGGGGACGAGCTTCCCATACGAATAGAGCGTTGCCGCGGCAGCCAGAATCCAGGCGGTGATGGAAAGCACTTCGCGCATGAAGCCGCGCACCATGGCGAGCAGCCCGGAAATCAGCATGACGACGATGAGTACGATATCGAGCAGCGTAATCGGCATTGGTTACCAGTCCGCTCGCCAGTGCACCGCGCTCGCCCCGCCCGGTCCCGCCGGCTGTATAGCCGGGCTCCGCCACGCCGTCACCCGTCTTCTCGGACGTTCAACAGGATCGGCGGCGCCGATCGTTGTCACAAACAGATGCGGCATTCGAGCTTCGAAGGCCGCGGCTGCCCGGCAAAGACAGGCATCCGAACAACCTTAGACCTCCTGCCGGCCGACGCGGCGTAGCGCCGGCATCCCGTCGCGGGCGATATCGGCGACCAGGTTGGCCAGCATGCCGATGGCGGATAGCGCGAAACCGTCGGGAGCTTCGTTGTTCGCCGCCTCAGGCAGGATGGCCTTGGTGAAACCGAGTTTCTGCGCCTCCTTGAGCCGGGCCGCGGTCTGCGCCACCGGGCGCACGGCGCCGGACAGCGACACCTCGCCGAAATAGACCGCATCGGCAGGAAGCGGCGCCCGCGCCAGCGACGACACCAGCGCGGCCGCCGCAGCAACGTCGGCCGCCGGCTCCTGGACGCGCAGGCCGCCTGCCACATTGAGATAAACGTCATGGCCCGACAGCCGGACGCCGCAATGCGCCTCGAGCACCGCCAATACCATCGACAGCCGACTCGGATCCCAGCCGACGACCGCGCGCCGCGGGGTGCCGAGCGACGTTGGGGCGACCAGGGCCTGAATTTCGACCAGGAGGGGACGGGTGCCCTCGACCCCGGCGAAAACGGCAGTTCCGGGGCTGCCGAGATCGCGCTCGGACAGGAATAGCTCGGACGGGTTCGCGACCTCGCTCAGCCCGGCGCCGGTCATCTCGAACACCCCGATCTCGTCAGTGGGTCCGAACCGGTTCTTGATGGCGCGCAGAATGCGGAATTGCTGGGAGCCTTCGCCCTCGAATGACAGGACGGCATCGACCATATGCTCGACCACGCGCGGTCCGGCGATCTGGCCGTCCTTGGTGACATGGCCGACCAGGATGACGGCCGCCCCGGTGCGTTTGGCGAAACGAATGAGCTCGGCGGCCGAGCCGCGCACCTGGGTGACGGTGCCCGGCGCCGCGTCGAGGGCTTGCGTCCACATGGTCTGGATTGAATCGATGACCAGAAGCCGCGGCGCCGCGCCTTGCGACAGCGTCGCCACGATGTCCTCGACCGAGGTTTCGGCGGCGACCTCGACCAGCGCGTCGGCAAGCCCGAGCCGATCGGCGCGCAGCCGCACCTGCGCCACCGCTTCTTCGCCGGAGATATAGACGGCGCGGTGACGGCCGCGGGCGAAGGCGGCGGCCACTTCAAGCAGCAACGTCGATTTGCCGATGCCGGGATCGCCGCCAAGCAGCAGCACCGAACCGCGCACCAGGCCGCCGCCGGTAACGCGATCGAATTCGGCTATGCCGGATGAAAGCCGCGGCGCGTCGTGGGATTCACCCTTCAGCGCTTCGACGGCGAACAGCCGTCCCTTGCGCAAGCTACGCCGCGGCCCCTCGGCGCCTTCCTCGACCAGCGTATTCCATTCGCCGCAGGCTTCGCACTTGCCGGCCCAGCGCGAATAGGCGGCGCCGCAGTTTTGGCAGATAAAGTGTTGCGTCCGCGCCGCCATCTCACGCCCCGCGATAGACGAGATGAGAGCGCGTGCCGAGACGAGTGAGAATCTCGTAACCGATCGTACCGGCGGCCGCGGCGACTTCGTCGATCGGTGATATCCGCGCCGATCAGCGTGGCGAGATCGCCGCGGTGAACCGCGCCGTCGGGCAGATCGGTGACGTCGATGCAAATCAGATCCATGGAAATGCGTCCGACAATCGGACAGCGCTCGCCGGCGACGATGGCGCCGCCGCCCGGCCGCTCGTCGCTGCCGCTGCCGGCGCGCAGCAGGCCGTCGGCATAGCCAAGCGCGACAATGGCTAGTCGGGTGGCGCGCTTGGCCGTCCAGGTGGCGTCATAGCCGACCGTGTCGTCGCGCGCGACGCTGCGTAATTGCAGGATGCGGCCGGTCAGTTCGATAACGCTCTGCATCGGATTGGGCCGGCCGGGCGTGGGATTGACGCCGTAGAGCGCGGCGCCGGGCCGCGCCAAATCGAAATGCGCGGAATCGGCAAGATAAATGCCGGAGGAATTAACGAGCGACGCGGGGACGCTCGGGTACAGCCGATGCAGTTCGCGAAACAGCTGGATCTGCTTGGCATTGAGCGGGTGGTCGGGAATCTCGGCGCAAGCGAGATGGCTCAGCAGTAGCGCGATGCCGTGATTTTCGGTCTGCGCGCGCGGGGCAAGCGCCGCCGCTTCATCCGGCGAAATGCCGAGCCGACGCATGCCGGTGTCGACCTGCAGCGCCGCGCCGCCCTGCCAGCCATGGGCGCCGACGAAGGCGTCCCATTCCGCAAGCTCGGTGGTGGAGTTGATCACCGGCCGCGCATTGATCTCGATAAATCCATCGCCCCAATCGGGCGTGAAGCCGTCGAGCACGTAGATGGTGGCCTCACTCGCGCGCGAACGCACGGTTCGCGCTTCGGCGAGGTCGGCGACGAAGAACGTCTTGCAGCCGGCTTGCACCAGTCTCGTCGTCACCTGCGACAGTCCAAGCCCATAAGCATTGGCTTTGACCACGGCCGCGCATTCGACGGTGAGGAGCCGGTGCGCCAGCGCGCGCCAATTCGCTTCGATCGCGGCAAGATCGACGGTGAGCGTGCCGCCGGTCTCCGGCGCCGCAGGAGCAGGGATCGCGGGGGAAAGCCGTTTTGCGCGTGCCAAGGCCGTCTCCATGGACGCGTTATGACCGGCGCAGCGGCAGCGGTAAAGCCGGGCGAGCAGGGCGCCTAAAAATCCGGCCGGTGCGCGGTATCGAGATTGCCGAAGCGGGTGACGGCGGCGTCGAACTGCAATTCCACGGTGCCCGTGGGGCCATGGCGCTGCTTGCCGATGATCACTTCGGCTTTGCCGTCGACCCGATTGCCCTCAGCCAGCCATTCATCGAATTTCTCGCGGTTCGATTCCAGGGGCTTGCGCATCTGGTGGTAGTATTCCTCGCGGAACACGAACAGCACCACGTCGGCATCCTGCTCGATCGAGCCCGACTCGCGCAGGTCGGACAATTGCGGCCGTTTGTCGTCGCGGTTTTCGACTTGTCGGGACAATTGCGACAGCGCCAGAATCGGAATGTTGAGCTCCTTGGCGAGCGCCTTGAGCCGGGTGGTGATCTCGGTGATCTCCTGCACGCGATTTTCGCTGGAGCGGCGGCTGGAGCCCTGCAGCAGCTGGACGTAATCGACCACGATGAGATCGAGCCCGCGCTGGCGTTTCAATCGGCGCGCGCGTGCCGCCAATTGGCCGATTGAAAGACCGCCGGTCTCGTCCACGTAGAACGGCAGGTTCTGCAGCTCGATCGAAACGTCTTTGATCTTCTCGAAGTCGCCCTCGTCGATGCCGCCACGGCGGATCTTGTTCGACGGTATCCCGGTCTGCTCGGAGATGATGCGGGTGGCGAGCTGTTCGGCGGACATTTCCAGCGAGAAGAAGCCGACGATGCCGCCGTCGACAGTCGCCATGTGGCCGTCGGCACGGAGTTCGCCGGCCCAGGCCTTGGCGACGTTGTAGGCGATATTGGTGGCAAGCGCGGTTTTGCCCATGCCCGGCCGGCCGGCAAGAATGACCAGATCGGACGGCTGCAGCCCGCCCATCCGGCTGTCGAGGTCGGTCAGGCCGGTTGCCAGCCCCGACAGGCTGCCGTCGCGCTGATAGGCGCGCGCCGCCATGTCGACCGCCGTGGTCAGCGCCTGGGCAAAGCGCTGGAAGCCGGAATCGTAGCGTCCGGTCTCGGCGATTTCGTACAGCCTGCGCTCGGCATCCTCGATATGGCTGATCGGCGTCGAATTCGACCGGCGCGTCATAGGCCAGATTGACCATATCCTCGCCGATCGCGATCAGATCGCGGCGGATCGACAGATCGTACACGGTGCGGCCATAGTCCTCGGCATTGATGATTGTCGTCGCCTCGGCGGCAAGCCGCGCCAGATATTGGTTGAGCGAAAGCCCCGCGATATCCGCATCGGCCGGCAGAAACGTCTTGAGCGTTACCGGTGTCGCAAGCTTGTTGGCCCGGACCAAGCCGCCGGCCAGCTCAAAAATCCGCTGATGGATCGGCTCGAAAAAATGCTTCGGCTCGAGGAAGTCGGAGACGCGATAAAATGCCTCGTTATTGACGAGGATGGCTCCGAGCAACGCCTGCTCGGCCTCGATATTGTGCGGGGCCGTGCGGAACGCGGGTTCCGGCGGCGCCTGCTTGCGTGCGGTCGAATCGAATACCGGCATGATCGATCAGAAGAATCGCGGGCTGTGGCCGATTTGCGGCATATGGCCGAAATACGGCGAGTGAAAGATTCGGCGTGTTACTCAACATCGTGGATCACTCAACGACAGCGGCACATCGCGCGCCTTCGCATCCGTTAACGCAACCACGCTCCGTCGATAGTCGAGCGAGTGCGCGATGGGAAATCCTCATTGCGGCTGTCCCCGTTACCCACCGGACGCGTTTGAGGAAAGATCAAGCCGCTTGACGACAAGCGTTAAAGCGCGGCATCCCGCCGAACTACTCGCCGGCGAGTCGCAGCGGCGCCAAATAGCCGGCTTCGATACCGCGCAGGCGTGCCTCCTCCCGCGCGATGTAATCGCGGGTTGCCGGGGTGACGCCTTTGCGTTTGGCGATCTGAATCTGGAACACGACCATGTCACTCTCGCGGAACGCCATTTCCGAGCAGGCGAGATAGAACTCCCACATCCGCACAAAGCGCTGATCGTAGAGCCGAACGACTTCGTCGCGGTGGGCGAGAAAGCGCTCGCGCCACGCCTTGAGCGTCTCGGCATAATGCAGCTGCAAGACTTCGACGTCGGTGACCATGAGCTTCGCGCGCTCGATGGCCGGCAGCACTTCCGAGAGGGCCGGAATATAGCCGCCGGGGAAGATGTATTTTGCGATCCAAGGATTGGTAATGCCGGGGGGGCCGCTGCGTCCGATCGAGTGCAGCAGCATGATGCCGTCATCGGCGAGGAGGCTCGCGCATTTGTCAAAATAAGCCTGATAAAAGCCGACGCCGACATGCTCGAACATGCCGACCGAAACGATGCGGTCGAAGCGGCCGTCGACGTCGCGATAGTCGATCAGCCGGAAGGCCGCATCCTGGGTCCGGCCGCGCTCGAGTGCCCGGTTTTGGGCGCGCTGGAATTGCTCCTGCGACAGCGTGATCCCAGTGACCTTCGCGCGGGCGATTTCGGCGAGATAGAGCGCAAGGCCACCCCAGCCGCATCCGATATCCAGCACCGTGGCGCCGGGTTTGACCCGCAATTTGGCTGCGAGATGCCGCTTCTTGGCGAGCTGCGCGTCATCAAGCGACACATCCGGCGATTCAAAATAAGCGCAGCTATATTGCTGATCGCCGTCGAGAAACAGCGAATAGAGCCGGCCGTCGAGGTCGTAGTGGTGTGCCACGTTGTGGCGGGCGCGGGACCGCAGGTTCAATTGCTGCAGGCGGCGGAACAGATAGCGCACCAGCCGCGGCAGCGTCCAATTCGGCGCGGCGATCGGATCCTGACGCAACAGGACCGCGAGCACCTCGGCAATCGAGCCTTGTTCGACGACCAGCGTGCCGTCCATATAGGCTTCGCCGAGCTTCAATTCGGGGTCCAGCAAAACCGCGCGCTGCGCCTTCGCTGTGGTGAAGCGCACCGCGACCGGCGGCCCCCTGCCATCGCCAAATGTGCAGGTAGACCCCGCCGCCGTTGTGACCGTAAATGCCCCCCGGCGGATATACCGACGTAAGAATATGAACAGCAACCGATCCACGGCCGCCTCCACGCTTTACAAAGGCCCCCTGCGCAGCCTGCGACGATTGGCGCTTCTTTCCGCCGTGGCGGCCATTCGGCCGCTCATTCAGACCATTGCGGGGGCAAGGTCTTCTTCTTTGCCGTCATTAAAACAAAATCCTCCGCAACCAGCAATGCCGCGAGATCGCCCTTTTGGGGTCCGCACACGCCCGTGCTCGCATTCGGCCGTTTTTGGGGTATTCATGATCGCCAAGCCAGCAGGATTTGAAGGGGGCAGCGTGTTTTGCCGAGCAGGGTCCGCGATTGGGACGGTTGCGGCTGTGGCCTTTGTCATGTTTCCGACCATGGCTCTTGCCCAGGTCAACATCGACCAAGGCAAATCCGCAGCCGAGATTTATTCAAGCGTTTGCACGGCTTGCCATAAGACGCCCCGGGGCTTGGCCGCAGGCAAGAACAGCCTGATGCTTTCTGCGTTTCTGCGCGAGCATTATACGGCGAGCAGTGACCAGGCCTCGGCCCTGGCCGCTTATGTTCTCGGCGCCGGCGGCGCCGAACCCGCGCCAAAGCAAAAGCCGGACGTGGAGCACGCCAGGGCTGAGGAGCCCAAACCCGGCGAGCCCAAAACCGCGACCCATGCGCCGGTGCGGGCGGCGGCAAAGCCCGAAGAAGACAAGCGGCCGAAACAGCAAGAAGCCAAGCGTGAGGACCACCCCATCCCGCCGAGCGCGGAAAAGCATGAGGTTGTGCCGGAAACCGCTAGCCGCGAAGCCAAGCCGCAAATGGAAGACGCTGCGCCGCCTACGCACGACGAGGCGATGCCGGTCTCGGCCGCGCCTGCGCCCGCTGCAAATCCAAGCCCGATCGCAGCCGAACCGCCAAATCCCGTGGCGGCAAAGCCGGAAATCGCGCCAACCGCGAGCGCCGCGGCTGCAGCCGGGGAGCAGAGCGACGGCACGACTGTGCCCCGCGACAACATCCCTGACTGAGAAACGGAAGGTACCGGTCAGGTCTTCTCGGATGCCGCCGGCTTTTCAGCCGCCTCGGCCTCGTCGTCCTGGCGTGACGCTTCGCCGGCTCCCGGCTCGAAAAATTCCTCCGCCGCGACGATGGCAGCCTCGGCTTCCGTCACGTCGCGCAACTGCGTCACATCTTCGCCGCGCGCGATGCGTGCGGCCTCGTCTTCGTTGCGGGCAACGATGATGGTAATCGTACTTTCGACCTCGGGGTGCAGCGAGATCGGCACTTTATGCTGGCCGATCGTCTTGATCGGCGCATTGAGCGCGATTTGACTGCGATTGAGCCGGAAGCCGGCATCGCCGATCAGAGTGACGAGATCGCGCGATGACACCGAGCCGAACAGCTGCCCGGATTCCGAGGCCTGCCGCAACACGGTGAAGCTTTTGCCGTCGAGCTTGTCCGCAACTTGCGAGGCCTCGGTCTTGAGCGTCAGCGAGCGCGCTTCGAGATCGCCTTTCATGGTCTCGAAGCGGGTGCGGTTTTCGGCCGTGGCGCGTAAGGCCTTGCCGCGCGGCAACAGGAAGTTTCGCGCAAAACCGTCCTTCACGCGCACGACGTCGCCCATCTGGCCTAGTCTGCTGACACGTTCGAGTAGGATCACTTCCATGGCAGCCTCCTTTAGCGGATCACATAGGGCAGGAGGCCCAGGAATCGCGCGCGCTTGATTGCCTGCGCCAGTTCGCGTTGCTTTTTTGCGGAAACTGCCGTGATGCGGCTCGGAACGATCTTGCCGCGCTCCGACACGAAACGCTGCAAGAGCTTGACGTCTTTGTAGTCGATCTTTGGCGCGTTGGCGCCCGAGAACGGGCAGCTCTTGCGGCGGCGGAAGAACGGGCGGCGGCCGCCGGCGCCTTGCGGTGACATAGCCATGTTCATTCCTCCACTGGGCTGTCGGTATCGTCGGAGGCCTCACGCGGCCGCCGGTCGCGATCGCGCGGACGGTCCCCTCGATCGCCCCGATCAAATCGGTCGCCCCGATCGAACCGGTCGCCTCGATCACCCCGGCGGTCGTCGCGATCGCGATCGCGCTCGGCGCGGCGCATCATGGCGGATGGGCCTTCCTCGAGCGCATCGACCCTGATCGTGAGATAGCGCAAAACGTCCTCGTTGAGGCGTTCCAGCCGCTCGATCTCGTTGATGGCCGGCGGCGGAGCATCGAGATCCAGCAGCGTGAAATGCGCCTTGCGGTTCTTGCGCAGGCGATAAGAGAGCGATTTGACGCCCCAATATTCGGTCTTTTTGACCGATCCGCCGAGGCCTTCGATGACGCCCTTCAGTTGTGCGGTCAATTCCTCGACCTGCTGCGCGCTGGCGTCCTGGCGCGCAAGATAGACGTGCTCGTAGAGCGGCATGGCTGCCCTTTCCTCGTTTACCGTGCTCGCCCAGGCGCGAAGCCCCTCGAACCCTTCGGGAAAGGCTCGAATGCTCTGAAGGCGGGAACACCGGACGCCGGACCACCAGGGTGGGGCCCTACCGCGCTGTCAGCGCGGCCGTCCGTTCAGCCCCCGGCCGGGGTCGAGCGGAAGGCGGCCTTATACGCGGCGGGACAAAAAAGGCAATAGATCAGGAGATCCGCGCATGATGGTCGGCGTTCTGGATCAACTCGGCAAGCCGCACGGCGAGTTCGACCCCTTCGCGCAACTGCTTGGCGCCGGCGCCATTGGGTGGCGCCGATCCACGCAACCGCTTCATCCCCGTCAGCAAGACCTCCAGGTTTTGCTCCAGGAGCCGCTGGCGGAATGTCGGATCCGAACGCGCGCGGGAAAGGTCGGCGTCGGTAACCGGCAAAAAAGGGCTCATATCGAGGCGCTCGCGCTAAAATCCGAAGGTAATATGGCCTAATCAGCTATGTTATCACCGTGCCGTTGTCGTTTTATTACGCCGCCGGCATCCTTGACACGCCGTTCGTCCCGGTATCTTTCGCCCCTTCCCGGTGCAGGGGCATTCGGGTTTTTCAGGCGGGCTTTGGGCTTATGGCGGCGGCATTTGTTTTTCCCGGTCAGGGCAGTCAGGCCGTCGGTATGGGCAAGGCTTTGGCCGAGGCTTTTCCCGCGGCGCGCCGCGTATTCGAAGAAGTCGATGCCGCCTTGGGCGAACGGCTCAGCGATGTCATCTGGAACGGGCCGGCCGATGCGCTGACGCTGACCGAAAATGCCCAACCGGCTCTGATGGCGGTCTCGCTCGCGGCGTTACGCGCGCTTGAGGCGGAAGCCGGCGTCGATCTCAAGCGCGACGCGGCCTTCGTTGCCGGTCACTCGCTTGGCGAATATTCGGCGCTTGCCGCGGCTCGGTCGCTCGCTATCGGCGATGCGGCGCGGCTGTTGCGCATCCGCGGCAGCGCCATGCAGAAAGCGGTTGCCGTCGGCGCCGGTGCGATGGCGGCGCTGATCGGCCTTGAACTCGGCGACGCCAAAGCGATCGCCGCGGAAGCCGGCAGCGTCGGCGTCTGCGCCGCCGCCAATGATAATGGCGGCGGGCAGGTCGTGTTGTCGGGCGCCAGAGCCGCGGTCGAACATGCCGTGGAATTGGCGAAGCTTCGCGGCGCCAAACGGGCCATGATGCTCGCGGTCTCCGCTCCCTTCCATTGCCCGCTGATGCAACCCGCCGCCGAGGTCATGGCGGAAGCGCTGGCAAAGGTTTCGGTGACACCGCCCGTGGTCCCGATCGTTGCCAACGTGCTGGCGCGCCCGGTCACCGAACCCGCGGAGATCGTGCGTTGTCTGGTCGAACAGGTTACCGGCACGGTGCGTTGGCGGGAATCGATTGTTTTTATGGTGCAGTCCGGCGTGACCGAATTCTATGAAATCGGTGCCGGCAAGGTTCTGACGGGCTTGATCAAGCGGATCGCGGATGCTGCAACTGCTTCTGCAATCGGTACGCCCGAAGATCTTGGCCGGTTCGCCGCCGCGCGCGGCTGAGAACTTTCTGGTTGGGAGGCAAGCGATCTCATGTTCGAGCTTACCGGAAAGACCGCGCTGGTGACCGGGGCCACCGGCCCAATCGGCGGCACCATCGCCCGCACCCTCCACAGCCAGGGCGCGACGGTTGCCCTATCGGGAACCCGGCGCGAGGTCCTCGATCGGCTCGCGGGCGAGCTCGGCGGACGGGTCCATGTCATGCCGTGCAATCTCGCCGATCCGGCCGAAACCGAGACGCTCGTGCCGCGCGCCGAGGAGGCGATGGGTCAGCTTGATATTCTCGTCGCCAATGCCGGTGTGACCAGAGACAATCTTCTTGTGCAATTGCGCGACGAAGACTGGGAACAGGTCATCGCCATTAATTTATCCGCCACGTTCCGTCTCGCGCGCGCCGCGGTGCGCGGCATGATGCGCCGCCGATTTGGGCGCGTTATCGCGATCACGTCGGTGGTCGGGACGACCGGCAATCCGGGGCAGGCCAATTATGTCGCCGCCAAAGCCGGGATTACCGGCATGATCAAGGCGATGGCGCAGGAATATGCCAAACGCAGTGTAACCGCCAATTGCGTTGCGCCGGGCTTCATCGTCACCCCGATGACGGACAAGCTCAACGACAAGCAGCGCGAAGCCATTGTCGCGAAAATTCCGGCAAGCCGCGCCGGCACCCCGGAAGAGGTGGCGGCCGCGGTGGTGTTTCTCGCATCGAACGAGGCGGCCTATGTTACCGGCCAGACGTTGCATGTAAACGGCGGAATGGCCATGATTTGAAGATGATAGGATTGGCGCTCGCGGCACGCCGCCGCGCTGGCCAAGCCATTTGAAGTGTGGTAACCGAACCGAAATTGGGCTGGGGAAGCCGGAATGCCGGAGCGCGGGGCGAAACTTCCGCCTCTGAATCGGTGTCGACCCAATTGAGCTTGTCCGTTCCCGTCGGCAGGATCAACTGAAGAACTGGGACGGGTTCACTGCTAGGTCGATTGGGTCGCGTTGAAAGATGAGGTTGAAGCGATGAGTAATATTGGCGAACGGGTGAAAAAAATCGTCGTGGAGCATCTTGGCGTCGAGCCCGACAAGGTGACCGAAAACGCCAGCTTCATCGATGATCTCGGCGCCGACAGCCTCGACACCGTCGAGCTCGTCATGGCCTTCGAGGAAGAATTCGGCTGCGAAATTCCCGATGATGCGGCCGAAACCATTTTAACGGTCGGCGACGCCATCAAATTTCTTGAAAAGAACGCGAAGAGCTGACCTTCGGCGGGTCCCGGCAACCGTTTCATGGATTGCGCGCGCTGCAAGAACTGCACATCATTGTGTGCAGATTGACGATGTTCGGACCGATACGTGAAGCAAAACACGCGCGATAGCCGCGGTTCCTGCCGCTGCCGGGAGTGTCCTTGATGCGACGTGTCGTCGTCACAGGTCTTGGATTGGTGACGCCGCTCGCGTGCGGGATCGAGCAGACCTGGCAACGCTTGCTGGCCGGCGACAGCGGCATCCAGCGCATCGAAAAGTTCGAGGTTTCCGATCTCGCCTGCAAAATTGCCGGCCAGGTTCCACGCGGCGACGGCTCCGGGGGGACCTTCAATGCCGACGACTGGATGGAACCCAAAGAGCAGCGCAAGGTCGATGACTTTATCATCTTTGCGATGGCGGCGGCGACGCAGGCGCTCAACGACGCCGACTGGCACCCGCAGGACCATGACGATCAGGTGGTCAGCGGGGTCCTGATCGGTTCCGGAATTGGCGGCGTCGAAGGCATAGCGGAAACCGCCCTTGTCCTTCGCGACCGCGGTCCGCGCCGGGTCTCGCCGTTCTTCATCCCCGGCCGGCTCATCAATCTCGCATCGGGCTACGTGTCGATCGCGCATGGGCTGAAGGGACCGAACCACGCCGTGGTCACCGCCTGTTCGACCGGCGCCCACGCCATCGGCGACGCCGGGAGGCTAGTCGCGCTTGGCGATGCCGACGTGATGGTGGCGGGCGGCACTGAATCACCGGTCAATCGTATCTCGATCGCCGGCTTTGCCGCATGCCGGGCGCTGTCGACCGGATTTAATGACACGCCGCAGCGCGCATCGCGACCTTACGATCGCGATCGCGACGGGTTTGTCATGGGCGAGGGCGCCGGCGCCGTGGTGCTCGAAGAGTACGAACACGCCAAGCGGCGCGGGGCGCGCATTTACGGTGAGTTGATCGGCTATGGCATGTCCGGCGACGCCTACCACATTACCGCACCGGCCGAAGACGGCGATGGCGCGTTTCGCTGCATGACGGCCGCCACCCGCCGCGCCGGCATTTCTGTCGGCGAAATCGACTATATCAACGCCCATGGCACTTCGACTCCCCTCGGCGACGAGATCGAGCTCAAGGCGGTCGAGCGCCTGGTCGGTAATGCTGCCGGCCATATCGCGATGTCGTCGACGAAGTCCTCGATCGGCCATCTGCTTGGCGCTGCCGGCGCCGTCGAAGCGATCTTCTGTCTGCTTGCGATGCGCGACCAGGTGCTGCCGCCTACCATCAATCTGGACCATCCTTCGGTCGCAACGGCAATCGATCTCATTCCCCACCAAGCGCAAAAGCGGCCGGTCAATATCGTGTTGTCGAATTCATTCGGATTTGGCGGCACCAACGCGTCCCTGATCTTCCGCCGGATGGCGTCGTAGTGCGCGCCAACACCCTTTCGCCATATTTGCTCCGCAGTCGCCTGCGATCCACTGCAGGTCTCGCCTGTGGTCGCACGCCATGAATGGAAGCGTCAGAACGTCTCGGCGCTTGTTGGGGTCGGGTCGAACATCCTCTCAAAGTCGATCATGCGGTTTGTAGATGCGGATACGCGGCCGTGACAGATTCTAACGCCCCGCCGGGTAACGGCGACAAAGCCGCGCCAAAATTGCAGACGGCCGCTGGGCGCGCCGCGGAAAAACCTGCGGGTCAAGCTCCGCGGCCGGCGGCGTCCATGGCGCCAAATCCGTCAAAGCCCGCAGCCGTACGAGCCGCCAATGGTCCTGCTGCGGCTTCACCGAGCAGTGCGGCGCCGCGCCCGCGATCGATTGGCGAAGCTCTGCTTGGCCGCGACGCGATGGCGGCGCCATCCTCTACCTCGCCAGCATCCTCGCCGAAGCCCATATCCCCGCAACCCCCGCGGAATCCGGGGGGAGGGGGGACGGAGTCGAATCGCAACGATCAGAAGCGCTTCGTGCCGCGCAGCCCGAGGACGGCGATCGAACCCGACACCGTCGAAATGCCGACTCGCCGCTCGGCCAGTGCGCGGCATCCGCTCGTCGTCATCGGCAACGCCATCATCAGCATTTTCGTGCTGTTGGCGGTGTTGGCCGGCGTCGTGCTTTTCGTCGGCGCTCAGCGTTTCGAAGCGCCGGGTCCGCTGCCGCGGGATCGCGTCGTCAATATCCCCCATGGTTCCGGCATGCGCGATATTGCCGATGTTTTGAACCGCGAGGGCGTGATCGATCAGCCCTGGGTGTTCATCGGCGGCGTGCTCGTGCTCAAGGCGCGTGAGGGGCTCAAGGCCGGCGAATACGAGTTCAAGGCGCATTCCAGCCTGCGCGACGTCGTGGCGACCATCGTCGAGGGCAAGGTGGTGGCGCACCAGGTGAGCGTCCCGGAAGGTCTGACGTCGCAGCAGATCGTCGCGCGACTATCGGCCGACGACGTGTTGGTCGGCAACATCAAAGCGATACCGCCCGAGGGTAGTCTGCTGCCCGATACTTACAATTTCACCCGCGGGGTGACGCGCGAGCAAATGATCGGGCGCATGCAGCAGGCGCAACAACGCGCGCTCGAGGAGATCTGGGAGCACCGCTCTCCCGATCTGCCGCTCAAGACGCCCGAGCAACTTGTGACTTTGGCTTCGCTGGTCGAAAAAGAGACCGGCAAATCTGACGAGCGCTCGCGCGTCGCCGCGGTATTCGTCAACCGGCTGAAGCAGAATATGCGGCTGCAGTCCGACCCGACGATCATCTATGGCCTGGTGGGCGGCAAAGGTACGCTCGGCCGGCCGATCATGAAGAGCGAAATCACCCAACCGACGCCGTACAATACTTACGTCATCAATGGGCTGCCGCCGGGTCCAATCACCAATCCGGGCCGCGCCTCGCTCGAAGCGGCCGCCAATCCGGCGCGGACGCGCGAACTCTATTTCGTCGCCGACGGCGCCGGCGGCCACGTTTTTGCCGAGACCTACGAACAGCAAGAACGCAATGTCGCCCGGCTGCGGACGGTGGAAACCGATCAGAAAGATCAGGTCCCGATCGGCGATCAGATGAATTCGCCGCCGCCGGCCCAGGGTGCGACGGCCAATTCGGCCGCACCCATGCCGGCAGCCCCTCCATTGCGCGGGATATCGAAACCGCGCGTCCCGGCCGGCCATTGATTGATCGCGGGCTGCGGCCTCATCGAGGCGTAACCACGCATGCGCCGGGGCTTGTTTTTGGTGGCTTGTTCCCGTGAATTGCCGCCGCTAAGTTCGGCTCGATTCTTTTCCGCTATTGTGTCGGGGGACCGCAGTCCATGGCGCTTTCGAGCATGACGGGTTTCGCTCGCGCCCATGGTGTGTCCGGCCCCTATAGCTGGGTTTGGGAAATCAAATCGGTCAACGGCAAGGGACTCGATCTGCGGCTGCGCATGCCGCCCGGATGGGATGCCATTGAAGTGCCGGCGCGGGCGCGAGCCGCCGACGCGCTGACGCGGGGTTCCATTCAAGCCAACCTGACCGTGGACCGCAGCGGCGCGCAGCCGGTCGTCCACGTCAACGCGGCGGTACTCGACGCGATCTTGGCGACGATGAAACAGATCGCCCCGAAGCTCGAAGCCTCGCCGCCGTCGCTCGACGGCTTACTCGCGCTCAAAGGCGTGATCGAGGTCAGCGACTCTGCCGAGCGCGAAGATGAGCGACGCAGTGCCGAAGCCGCGGTCACGGCCGGTTTTGCCGAGGTGATCGGAGCGCTCGGCGAGATGCGCCGCCATGAGGGCGCAGCGCTCGGTCGGGTGCTTGCCGGGCGATTGGACGAAATCGCAGCGCTCGCCGAGCGCGCCGAGCGTGCGCCGGGCCGCCGGCCCGAGGCCATACGGGCGCGGCTTGCCGAGCAGGTCGCAACGCTGCTCGAACAGTCCGAGCGCTTCGATCCGGACCGGCTGCACCAGGAAGCGATCATGATCGCGACCAAGGCCGATGTGCGCGAGGAACTCGATCGCCTCGCTGCGCACGTCGCCCAGGCGCGGCATTTGATCGAGCAGGGCGGCCCGATCGGCCGCCGGCTCGATTTTTTGGCGCAAGAGCTCAACCGCGAAGCCAACACGCTGTGCGCCAAGGCCAACGATGTCGAGCTCACCAATATCGGGCTCGAGCTCAAAGCCACGGTCGAGCAATTCCGCGAGCAAGTGCAGAACGTCGAATAGACCGGCTTGGCGGTACAAATGGCGCGCGGGGGACAAGGTCGAAAGAAAATCGAGCGGCGCGGCGTGATGTTCGTGCTGTCGTCGCCGTCTGGCGCCGGCAAGACAACGCTGTCGCGGCTCTTGCTGCGGGTGGATCGCAGGATTGAATTATCGGTGTCGGTGACCACCCGCCGCAAGCGGCCCGGCGAGGTCGAGGGCCGCGATTATCATTTCATCGATCGCCGTCGCTTCGATGCCATGGTCAAAAAAGGCGAGCTGTTGGAGTGGGCCGAAGTGTTCGGCCATTGCTACGGCACGCCGCGCCAGCCGGTCATCGACGCACTCCGCGCCGGCCGCGATGTGCTGTTCGATATCGATTGGCAGGGCACGCAGCAGCTGCGCGAAAAGGCACGCGACGATCTGGTCAGCGTGTTCATCCTGCCGCCGACCGTTCGTGAACTGGAGCGCCGGCTCAAGAGCCGGGCGCAGGACAGCAAGTCCGTCATCGGCGCGCGCATGGCCAAGGCCGCGGGCGAGATGAGCCACTGGCCGGAATACGACTACGTCATCGTCAACCGCGACAAGGCCGAAGCCTTCGCCGAAGTGCGAGCGATCCTGGCGGCCGAGCGGCTTAAGCGCGAGCGGCAGGTCGGCTTGTCAGATTTCGTGCGCGCGTTGCAGGCGAAGCTTAAGTAACGCCTGCGGCGGACAGCACCGTCCGCCCGACGACGCGGCCGGCGCGCAGATCGTCGAGCGCGGCCTGCGCTTGACCGAGCGGACGCTCGTGCGTCGGGATCGTCGCAAGCTTGCCGCTGCGGGCGAGGTCGATGAGTTCGCGCGCTTCGGCGAGCGTGCCGGTCAGCGTGCCCTCGATCGTCATCGCTTTGATCACGATCATTGCGGCCGCGATGGAGAAATTGCCGCCGAGCAATCCCGTCACCACCACTTTGCCGCCGCGGCCGAGCACTCCGGTCGCAAATTGCAGCGACTTTTCCGACCCGACGAAATCGCAAACCGCGAACAGGCCGCCGGTGGCCGCCATGATGGCGCGGCGGGCCTGGGGATCGGATGGGTCGAAAGCCTGCCCCGCGCCGGCGGCAAGCGCCGCGTCGCGCTTATCGGCGGCGATATCGGCGACCAGCGGCGGCTCGTGAAACAGCGTCCGCGCAATGGCGAGGCCCATCATGCCCACGCCGCCCATTCCGACCAGCAGCACGGGGCCCCGCATAGCCCGTTCGCCGAGATGTCTGAGCGCGGAAAAGGCGGTGAGGCCTGAGCACATCAACATGCCGGCGAAGTCGGGCGACAGCGGCGCATAGTCGAGGAGGTAGCGCGGATGGGGGACCAGGACGTGGGTGGCGTAACCGCCGTCGACGGCGATCCCGATGTGACGATGTTTGGCGCACAGGTTTTCGTCGCCGGCGAGGCAGGCCGGGCAGCTGCCGCAACCGATCCACGGATAGACCGCAACGCGGCGCCCGATTGCCGCGCCTTCGGCCGTCTCGCCGGCAGCCTCGATGACGCCGGCGATCTCGTGTCCCAGCGTGAAGGGCAAAGTGCGGTCCTTGGTGATGTCGAGCCGTTTGTCGCCGCCCAGCGCAAAATAGCCGTCCTGCAGATGCAGGTCCGAGTGGCAGACGCCGCAACAGTCCACCCGCAGCAGAACTTCGCTGCCGTGTGGCGTCGGCAGCTCGGCGAGCGTTTCACACAGCGGTTGGCCGTAGGCGACAAGCGATTGGCGGTGGAATTTGGTCATCGCTGCTTTGGCCTCATCGTTCGAAGAAGCCCCATCATGCCCGATGATGGGGGGCCGCGGCGAGGGCCCGCGCCAAGGCGACAAAGCCGGCCACAGGAATGTCCTCGGCCCGCGCCGTCGGATCGAGACCTGCCGCCGCAATCAGGCTCGCCGCGTCGGACCCAAGCGAGCGCAGGCTCTGGCGCAGCATTTTGCGGCGCTGCCCGAAGGCGGCCTGGGTCGCGCGCTCAAGTAGCGCGCGCTGGCACGGGAGCGGTGCCGCGCGCGGCACAAAACGGACGAGCGAGGAGGTGACCTTGGGCGGCGGTACAAAGGCTGCGGGATTCACGTCGAACAAAATCCGCGCTTCGCAGCGCCACTGTGCGAGGACGGAAAGCCGCCCATAAGTTTTCGAGCCGGGGGTTGCGACGATGCGCGCGGCGACTTCGCGCTGGAACATCAACACGGCGGCATCGAACCATGGCGGCCACGGCTCGATGGAGAGCCAGCCGACCAGCAGAGCCGTCGCAATGTTATAGGGCAGATTGGCGACGATGCGCACCGGTCCAACCGAAAGCTGCGGCCTTGGGTCGAAGCGCAGAGCGTCGGCGGCGACGATAGCGAGGCGGCCCGGATAAAGCGCGGCAATCTCCTGCAAGGCGGCGATCGCCCGCTCGTCGCGCTCCACGGCAATCACATGCGCGGCGCCTTCCCCCAATAGCGCGCGCGTCAGGCCGCCCGGCCCGGGGCCGATTTCGAGAACGGTCACGCCGGCGAGCGATCCGGCCGCCCGAGCGATGCGGGAAGCGAGGTTGAGGTCGAAGAGGAAATTCTGTCCGAGCGACTTTTTGGCGACAAGACCATGCCGGCGGATCACTTCGCGCAATGGCGGCAAGCCGTCGGAAGGATCGCTCACGATGCGGCGACAGGCACCGCCCGCGCGGTGCTTGGCGCGGCCCCGGCGAGCCGCGCGGCGAGCCGCAGTGCGGCGATCAGACTCGTCGGATCGGCGCGCCCGGTGCCGGCAATGTCAAAGGCGGTGCCGTGATCCGGCGAGGTGCGCACAAACGGCAGGCCGAGCGTGACGTTGACGGCATGATCGAAGGCAAGCGTCTTGATCGGAATCAGCGCCTGATCGTGATACATGCAGAGCGCCGCGTCATAGTCCGCGCGCGCACGTTCATGAAACATCGAATCGGCGGCAAGCGGACCCCTGGCATCGATCCCTTCGGCGACAAGGCGCGCCACCGCCGGCGCGACGATCGTGCGATCCTCCTCGCCGAGCGTACCCGCTTCGCCGGCATGCGGATTGAGCCCGGCGATCGCAAGCCGCGGCCGCGCGATCTTAAAGCGCGCAGCAAGGTCGTGCGCGACAATGCGTCCGGTTTCTACAATGAGCTCTGTCGAAAGATGCTTGAAGATGTCGCGCAGCGGCAGATGGATCGTGACCGGCACGACCGCGAGTTCGGGCGACCACAACATCATTACCGGATGGAGCGACGCGCCGGTTGCCTCCTGCACCAGCGTCGCCAGGAACTCGGTATGGCCGGGCTCGGCAAAGCCCCAATTGTAAAGCACGTTCTTGGCAACGGGATTGGTGACGACGGCCGCTGCCGCGCCAGCCATGACGTCGGCGACCGCGCGGCGGATCGAAGCTACCGCGGCCGGCGCACTCGAGCGGTCTGGTTGGCCCGGTTCGGCGGTGACGGCGATGTCGAGAGCCAATACCGGCAGCGCTGAGGGAAACGTCGCCGCGGCCGACCGCGCCGTCGCGGCGGTGATCGGTACCTCGAGGCCGAGCTTGGCGGCCCGCCGTCGGAGAAATTCCGGATCGGCGACAATATAAAACGGCGGCAGCTCAAGCTCGGCGCGCCGGCGCCAGATTGCCAGGGCGAGATCGGGGCCGATCCCGGCGGGCTCGCCAAGCGTCAATGCCAGAACCTGCACGGGCCTGCATCCTTCAAACAATTCAAAACCACGCCTGCAGCGGGCATGATCCGGGGCAAAAACGGATGCCCGTAAAGACCACGCTCCACGCGATGGCTCTATTTGTATTCGATCATCGCTTGGCGGCGCAAATCGGCAAGGTAGCGCTTGGCTTTGGCGCCGAATTTCTTCTCAAAAATTTCGTCGCGCAGTTTTTTCGCTTCCGGGGTATCGGTCTTCGACTCTTTTTTGGAGCAGATAGCGAACATCTGTATGCCTTCATCGGTCTGCTCGGGCGGCGTCAGGTGGCCGACTTCGGTATTGTCGAGGATGTCGCGCAGTTGCTGCGGCAAGTCGGCTGAGGACTTAGGCACCGGGTCGCGCACCGCGACCTCCGGCAGCCCTTGCGCAAACGCCACGCCGTCGGTGCAGTTGGCGAAGCGGGCCCGCAATGCGTCGGCTTCGCGTTTGCGCGCGTCATAGGCGGTAGACGGCGAGCCGCGCGGCACCACGAGAATGATCGGGCGCATCATGTATTCGTAGCCGATTTGGCTTTGCTGGTCGGGCTGATGCAGCTTGAGCTCCGCCTCGACGTCGGTGTCGGGGATTTCCAGGCTGGCCTTGTAGCGTCCGCGCACCAGACTGCTCCAGGCAATCTGCGCCTTCAGCTGCAGCTTGAGCGTGGCCTCGCTCGCGCCGCCGTTGGCGAGTATCTGGCTGAGCTTTTGACTGTCCACTCCCATGTGGCTTGCCACGCTGGCATAGGCATTGTTCACGTCCGCGTCGCTCGGTGCGATGTCGTAGCGCTTGGCCTCGCGTAATTCGAGGATCTGGTCGATGAGACTGTCGATTGCCTCCTGCCGCGTCGGCGCCTTGTGAGAGCTCAACTCGATAAATTTTGAGCGCTGCTGAATGTCGAGCGACGTAATCGGCTCGCCGTTGACCAGCAGCACGACTTCTTCCTGGGACCGGGCAGTCGAGGCGACGACAAGCAAGGTCGCCGCGGCGAGCACCGAAGCCGCAAGCCATGCACCAACTGTAATCTGCAACCTCATTGCTCCCTCTCCGTCGCCGGCAGGGCCCTGCCGGCTTAACCGGTTCTCCCCCAAAATTTCGCGACACCAACCCATAGACTCACGGCAAAATTTAGAACGAAGCGCCCACCGGCGCTAAAACATCGGGGCCGAGCGTCCGCAAGCTGAATTGCAGCATGACCGTGCTGTCCCGGACCGGCGTTGAATTGGTAATAGCAGTATAAGTGTATCCGGTAAGCCAGTTCACGGACAACATAAAGCAATCGTCGACGTAGCCGATCCCAAGCCGGGATTGGTCGATCTGATCGTTGGCGATATCGTAGCGGGCGGAGCCGAGCGCGATCCAGTTCTCCGTCAGCTTGAACGATGCCCCGGCGAGTATGCCTTCACGACGGGTCAAAAAGCCGAGCAGCGGCTGCGCGGCATAATCGCCATAGAGCACTTGCAGTGTCCAGCGATCGAAGTTGGCGCGGCTTTCGAACTCGAGGCGCTCCGGCGTAAATGTCGCCTGGTCGAAACGCCCTCGTGCGGTGAACGAGTACACCTGATTTGGTTGATACGTTATCCGGCCGACGTAATCCGAGACGGTCTTGTCGAGCCCGCTTTCCAAGCCCGTATTGGTGATATCGGGAGCCTGGAACGAGTTCTGGCCGAACAATGCATAGGATTGTCCGAACAGCACATTGAGCGAACCGGCCCGGTTGACCTGGGCGGTATATTGAACGCCGGCATTCACGCGGCTGCCGCCTTCGACGCGATCCCAGCCGGAATACTTGTCGATCGCGAACAGGTTCGAATTGTCGAAAACCAGGCTCTGCGCGTCTTCGTTCGGGAATTTGCCGATGTCGGTTTCGTTGGGACGCAGGATCAGCTGGGCGATCGGCTCGATCGTCTGCGTTCCCCACGGTTCAACGTCAACGAAGGGATAGCGATATTCGACGCCGACGGCCGGCATGGCGCGCGCCAGTTCGCTTTGTCCGGTCGCGATGAAATTAGAGACCCCGGGTTCGTTGTTGACCTCGAGCTGCGCCACGTCGGCGCGCATCTCGAAGAAAGGCATGATCATCTGGCCGTTGTCGGTGACCACGGTGCGCCGCCAGTCGGCTTGGCCGGAGAATCGCGTGTACTCTCCCGGTATGCCGCGAAGCAGGCAGTTGCCGGGCACGGCGGTATCGGCGCTGCTGTTGCAGGTGCCGGCGCCCTGGGCGCTCTGCGTGATGGCGTCGAATTCGGCCTGTTGCCTGTTCAGGCTCGTCGCGTTGAATTTGTAGCTGAACTCTCCGCCCAGGATTGGTTGTGCCAGCACGTTCGAATAGTCGAGCACCGGATGGATGATCGGAATCTGGCTTTGGACGTCCTGTTGCGAAAAGCCATAATAGTAGATGGATCGCACGTCGAAATAGCTCCGCACGCCGGCGCCGCTCAGGTACAATTGCGACACGCCTTGCGACGCAACGCCGGTCTGAAACGGATCGAAAGCGCTGCTGAATTGCCGGAGCTGATAGTCGTACAGAAATTGAGTGTCGGTCACCAATAGACCGGTCCAGCCCCACACCCAGTTACTGTTGATGGCAAACTGTCCGGCGGTTTGAATTGACCCGCGGAAAGTTTTCGCCGTCGGGCTGTCGGGCCCATCGCGGCTGGCAAAGTAGCCCGGGTCTGCCTGGAAAATGCCGGCGGCTCGGATCGAATAGGCGCCGTCGAGCAGACGGTGTCGCCATTGTGCTTCGAGCAGCGGGCCCTGCTTCGTTGTCACCATCGTCCCGAGCGTAAGGTCGTAGTTCGGCGCGAGTGCCCAGAAGTATTTCGGCTCGATGGCGTAGCCGAACTGCGAACCCTCTGTGAGGCTCGGAAACAGAAATCCACTCTTGCGCTTCACTGTCGGATCGGGGGCAGACATGAAGGGCACGTAAGCGAGCGGCACGCCGAAAAATTCGACGCGGGCATCCTCGAAGTAGAGCATCTTCTCGCCCTCGTCATGGATGATCCGCGCCGCTTGAACCTGCCACAGCGGCGGTTTTTTGGGATCGTCCCGGCAGGGTTCGCAAGCCGTATAGACGCCGTTTTGCAGGACGGTGTAGTTGCCTTTGGCGCGATCGGCGCGCGCCGCGGCAAAGCGCGTGTCGTCGGGGGTCTCCAGCCGCAGCGAATCGACGAAGCCGTCGCGGAAGTCGTCGCTCAGATCGATGGTCTGGCCATAGGTGATCTTGCCATCCGCCTCGGTCAGGCGGACGTTGCCCTGGGCGCGAAGCCGCTTGGTCTTTTGGTCGTAAATGACCTGATCGGCTTCGATAGTGGCGCCGCCATAATAGATCTGCACGTTGCCGACGGCGGCGACCGTATTGTTGGTGTAGTCGTATCTGATCTCGGTCGCCTGCACGAGCATCGGAGCGTTGGACGGCGGCGCCGGCTTTTTCGGCGGCGGCGGCGGCCGAGGCGGGAAATGCATCAGATTGCCCGCCTGCTGGGCCAGCAGCGGCGCGGCAAAAAGCGTAGAACCGATGACAAATGCCAATAACGCAGCAAGCGTCGTTGCACTAACGCGAACGCTACTACGCAGGCCGGGACAGAAGGGGCTACGCCTACTCGCCACTAGCCGTCCTCCTGGAACAACAACGCGACGAATCCGGTGAGACCACCGATAACGACGGGAATCCATGCCGCGGCCGCCGGCGGCATGAGCTCCGCTCTGCTCATGTCGTCGGTGATCTTCTGCAGGACAAACAACAGAAATCCGGCGGTGATGCCGCTCAGCACCATTTTCTGCACGCCGCCGAAGCGGAAAAAGCGCAAGCTCACCGACGCCGCAAGCAACACCATCGCGGCGAGCAGAAATGGCCGCGCCAGGAGCTGCTGATATTGCAGGCGATAGCCGGCGGCGCCGAGGCCGGCACGGTCGGCGAGATCGATATAAGTGGGCAATTCCCAAAACGGCACGGTCTCGGGCGTTGCAAAGCTTTCCCGCACCTGCTCCAGCGTCAGATTGGTAGCGACGCGATAGCTGTCTTCGACGTCCGGCGCCTTGCCGCTGGCATAGATGCGGGCGTCTTGGAGCTGCCAATGGCCCTGCTCCAAGGTGGCGCTTTGCGCCTCGATCCGCTCCTGGAAGTGACCGTCACGATCGAACGTGTAGATGGTGACGCCGCCCAGCTGGGCGCCTTGCTCGCGGCTGGTGCTGGCATTGATGATGGCGGCGCCGTCGGCGCTTTTCTGGCGGACCCAGAATCCGCTGGTGCTTTCCTGCAACGCCGACATGTTCTCCCCCAACATTTCGGCTTCGAGCCGCTTCGAGCGCTCGTGCAATATCGCGGCAACGGGATTGTAAACGGTGGTGGCGACGGTGCCGAAGAGGAAGGCGGCGACCATGGCCGGCGCCACGAATTGCCAGGCGGAGATACCGGCTGAGCGCGCCACGACAAGCTCGAGCCGCCGCGACAGCGTCAGGTAACACGACATGGCGCCCACCAGGACCGAGAACGGCATGATGCGTTCGGTGAGCTGCGGCACGCGGTACATCGAGATTTTCGCAAGCACCAAGGCCGTGGCGTTGGGCCAGTCGGCGCCGCGACGCATCAGTTCGACGTAGTCGATCATCGCCGCCAGAGCCACGACGCCGATGAACGAGCCGACGACGGACGTGAGGAACCGCATTCCGAAGTAGCGCGACAGCGTGCCGGTGATCATGGGCGCTCTCATCAGCTTGTCGCCCGCGCGATGCGTTCGCCGATCGCGGTCGCGAACCGCGATACCGCCGCTGCCGGCTCGACAGCTCGGCCGCGCGAGATTTGCCACAAGCCCGCGGCGATTGAACCGAAGATTGCGACATACTGCACCGCGAGCACCGCCGGCACATGCACGCCTACGATCACGCTGACGAAGCCGACGAGCCGCAGCAGCGAGACGGCGCCGATCATTCCCAACAGCGCCAATGTGCGGCTTTGCCGGGTCGTCTGCGGCGGACCTAGGAAGGCGAAAGCAAGGATGACGAAGGCGAACGGATAGAGCGGGGTGGTCAGTCGATCATGTAATTCCGAGCGATATTGGTCGGGCTGCGATGCATAGAGCGTGTCGTCGGCCCGCGGCCACCACAGTTCCCAGAGGTATTTTTCGCGGACCGTATAGACGACGTTCTGTGTGGCGCCGGCGAATTGCGACAGGTCGAACGGGTAGCGGTCGAAGGTCACGATGCGTGGGTCACGCTGGCCGGCTTCCAATCGTTGAATGCTGCCGCCTTGCAACACCAGGAATGAGGCCTTGTCGTTCTTCACGATCTCGCCCTGCTCGGCGAGATAGGTGGAGTGCACGTTGGGATCGCGGCGGTCGTCGACGAAAATGCCGACCAGAAGGCCGTTCGGCCGCCGGTCGGCAATGTGGAACGTAAGATTGCCGCCTATTGTGGTGAAGCGGCCCGGCTGCACGATATTGGTGAGGATGTCGGCGCGCACCTGCGCGCCCCAGTCGCGCAATTCGCGCAAAGCGCGCGGCGAGACATAAGCGGCAATGGCGGCGACCAGGAGCGATACTGCCAGCGCTGCAGCAAGGAATGGCCGCAACAGCCGCCAGGGCGACACGCCGGCCGCATTCATCACGATGATCTCTGAATCCGTAGCAAGCTTGTTGAGGACGTGCGCCGCCGCCATGACCAGCGCGATCGGCGCCAGCATCATGATCAGCAGCGGCACGATCATCCCGGTGATGCCGACAAAGACAAGCAGGGTCTGGCGCTGGCTGGTGATCAGGTCGAAATCGCGCATCGCCTGCGTGAACCAGATCACGACGGTCAGGCTGACGAGGATGATCAGGAACGCGCCCATCGTGGCGCGAAACATGTAGCCGCCGATCGACCCCATCGGACTAAACTTCCCCACTGACGGCCACGCGGTAACCGGCGTCGCACCCGCTGACGCCGCATCCCGGGAGCCGCTCTCCCCAACGCGGCTCATTTCATGCTTTCACAAAGTGGCTTCGCCAAGGCAAAGCCATTGAACATGCACACTAAAGCGTTAATACGGGCGTTTGATAAAGGCGGCGGGGAACGGCGCCGGTTTTGGCGCAAAAGGCCGCTTTGCACGGCTGGCCGGTCCGGTTCATAACTTGGCCGCAATATCCGCCGCCGCGGCTACTCAAGGCCGCGAAGATCGAGCCAAAGGACGCTCCATGGCCGCCGCACTCAAATTCAGTTTCACCTCTTTCGCCCGCCCGCACGGTGTTCTCGTTGTGTTCTGCGAAGAAAACCTCAAATTTGGCCCGGCGACGCAACGAGCGCTCTCACCGCTCGGGGATTTCGTTCGTCGCGCGGCTGCGGCCGATCGCTTCACTGGCAAAAGCGGCTCAAGCCTCGACATCGTCGCCCCATCCGGACTGAACGTTCCTCGGCTGGTGGTGGTGGGGATCGGCAAGGAAAGCGAGTTGAAATCGCGCGATATTGTCAAGCTTGGCGGCATCGCCATGGGAAAGGTGCCGACAGTTGCGGCAAGTGCCACGATCTTTGCGGAATTCGGCTCGGGCGCGCTCAAGGCCAATCAGGTCGTCGATCTGGCGTTGGGCGCCCGGCTGCGCGCCTACACGTTCGATCTCTACAAGACCAAGCGCAAGGACGACGAGGAGCGGCCAAGTAAAGTCGAGCTCCATTTCGCCTGCGGCAATGCGGCGTCGGCGGAGAAGGCTTGGTCACCGCACGCGGCGATTGCCGATGGCGTCGTGCTCGCCCGCGATCTCGTCAACGAGCCGGGCAATGTGCTCTATCCGGCCGAGTTCGCGCGGCGCGCCTCCACTCTGAGCAAGCTCGGCGTCGGCGTCGACGTGCTCGACGTTGCGGCCATGCGCAAGCTTGGCATGGGTGCGCTCCTCGGTGTTGGGCAGGGCTCGGCGCATGATTCGAAGCTCGTGGTCATGCGCTGGAACGGCGGCAAGCGCGGCGTCGATCCGGTCGCGTTCATCGGCAAGGGCGTCTGCTTCGATTCCGGGGGCATTTCGATCAAGCCGGCGGCCGGCATGGAGGACATGAAGGGCGACATGGCGGGCGCCGCCTGCGTTGTCGGCTTGATGCATGCGCTCGCGGCGCGCAAGGCCAAGGTCAACGCCGTTGGCGCCATCGGGCTGGTCGAGAACATGCCGGACGGCAAGGCGCAACGGCCGGGCGACATCGTCAAGACGATGTCCGGGCAAACTATCGAAATCATCAATACCGATGCCGAAGGCCGCCTCGTCCTCGCCGACGTGCTGCACTACGTCAACAAACGCTTCAAGCCGAAATTCATGATCAACCTGGCGACGTTGACCGGCGCCATCATCGTCGCTTTGGGGCAGGAATATGCGGGCATGTTCTGCAACGACGATAAGCTCGCCGAGCGGCTGACCAAGGCCGGCGAGGCGGTCGGCGAACGGGTATGGCGGATGCCGCTCGGGCCCGAATACGACAAGATGATCGATTCGAAATTTGCCGATATGAAGAATACCGGCGGCCGTTGGGGCGGCGCGATCACCGCGGCGCAATTGCTGCAGCGGTTCGTCAACAAGACGCCGTGGGCGCATCTCGACATCGCCGGCACCGCGATGGGATCTCCGCAAACCGATATCAACAAGAGCTGGGCGTCCGGCTGGGGCGTGCGGCTGCTCGAGCGGCTGGTCGAAGAGCATTACGAGCGGTAAGCGCGCAATGACCGAAATTCTCTTCTACCACCTTAAAGGTCAGACGCCGGAGCAGGTGTTGCCGGCGTTGCTTGCGAAATCACTTGAACGCGGTTGGCGGGTTGTGGTGCAGGCCTCCTCCGATGAACGCGTCGAGGCGCTCGATGCTCATTTATGGACGTGGCGCGACGACGCCTTTCTGCCGCACGGGACATGGCGCGACGCCGAGGCCGCCGAACATCCGATCGTGCTGACCGTCAATGACGAAAATCCCAACAATGCGACGGTCCGCTTCCTGGTCGACGGCGCAAGCCTGGCTGCCAATGCAGCGGGTTATGAGCGCATCGTGCTGCTGTTCGACGGCGAGGATCCGGACGCGGTGGAAGCGGCGCGGACGCGCTGGAGCGAGGCCAAAGCCGCCGGCGCGGAGGTGACTTATTGGCAGCCTGATGAGAAGGGCCGTTGGCGCCGTCAAGCTTGATCCCGACCGGTTTCGAAATCAGCGCAAGAGAATCTCATAATTATTTGAAATTATTATATTTTTCGGCCTTTAATCATAAGCCTTTGCGACCGGTTCAAACACGCGTTTTCGATACTATATTTTTTGCTCGATCACAGGTTGGGATGCTATAGTTGGTTCCATGAACAAACATTCAGTGAAAAAGAAACGGCCCGCCAAAGCGGGCGCCAAAACGAGCCGGAGTACAACGGCGCGCAAGGCGCCGACACGCGCTGTCGCCGCGGCCCGCAACCCGTCGGCAGCCCGGCACTCGGCGCGTAAGCCGGAATCGCTGAGCGCTGCAAGAGTTGTCTCTACAAGCCTCGAGGTGGCGACCGTGACGGTTGCGCAGGTCGCGGCGGTGGCTGCGGCCTTGAAGACACACAAATATCGGGTCGGCCAGACTGTCACTTACACGTCGAGCCCGATCAGCCGGCCCGGCGCGAGCGGCGGCTACAAAGTGGTCCGGCTGTTGCCGTCCGACGGCGACGATTATCAATACCGGATCAAAAATCCCGGTGAGGCATTCGAGCGCGTCGCCAAGGAAAGCCAGCTCGAAGTCGAGCATTGATGGGGTGCGTCGCGTTGCTGGCGCCGTGAGCGCCGCTGCGCCATAGTCCCGCCTTGGCAAGCGGCATGATGGATTGCTTTGGAGTGGTTGATGTTCGGCGTCGATCCCGACATCGGAAGCTCGGCGTTGCGCTTGTGGGTCGCGGCCGGATCCGCGGCGCTGCTGGTTTTCATTTGCGCGCTGGCATTCGATTGGACCCGTACGCGAACAATGGCGCGCGTCGGCGTCGTCGTCCTCGGCGCGGTGCTGGGGGCGTCGCTGGCTTGGGCGTTCCTCGATGCCGCGTCGTTCCGGGATCGGAGCGCGGAGCGTCGTGCTCTCGAAGCGCGCGCCGCCGCGCTCAATGCCGAAAGCCTCGCTCCGGGTTCTGCGTTGGCGTGTCTGAATGGTTTGGCCGGCGACGACGTCGAGGCCGCCTGCGAAAAAGCGCTGTTCGCCGCGCCTGCGACCGTGGCCGGTGCCACATCCTATGTCGCCGCGCGCTTTGCGCTCCTTGCCGACATGGCGGCCTATACCAAGCGCGGCGGTAGCGGCATCACCAGCATATTGCTGCCGCTACGCCGTTCGCTCGAAGCGGATCGTTTCGGCTTTGTCGCTCATACGCTCGCCGTCGCCGACCACTGTAGCAGCGATCATTGCGAGGCGCTGGCGCTGTTGGACAATCCGGGCCAAGTGCGTGCAAATTTGAGTGGGCAAACGCTCGAACGCTATCTCGATCATTATTTGCCGGTTTGGGCGAAAGCGCCCGATGCCGCAGCAGTCGCTGACGCAACATCGACATCGGCCGCCCAGGCGGGCGCCTCGCCGCCGCATAAAATCGTCAATATCGACTTTCCAAGCGCCGCCTCGATCCCGGCCATCAGCATCATGAATCCCGAGCCGGCTGGACCGCCGGCCGCGGCCGCGATCGCTTCTGCGACCGCTGGGGCGCACCAGGCGCCACCCGCTCACGAGACGTCCGCTCGCGAGACGTCCGCTCACGAGGCGCCGGCTCACGAAACGCCTGTGTCGTCGCGGCGCGGGCGCAAGCCGCCGCCGAGCCCGCCAGCGCAGGCCGCTGTTGCACCTCCGGCTCCGGCCGCCGACCCGGTCTGGCAGCCGCGGAGCGCGCCGAGTTCACCGCCTGCCGCAGCCCCGCCAGCGGCGAATGCCGCCCCGTTGGGTCCGGTGCAGCTCAATCCATTTCAAGCACCGCCGCAGACGAGCGCCGGAGCTGCGCCCGCGCAATGAGTTGAAAGCGGCCGCATTAGACGATCTGATGCGCCCGCCATGTTCCGCTCCGTCCTCATCGCCAACCGCGGCGAAATCGCCTGCCGCATCGCACGGACCGCCAAACGCCTCGGCCTGCGCACGATCGCGGTCTATTCCACCGCGGACGCCGACGCGCTGCATGTGCGATCCTGCGACGAGGCCCATTGCATCGGCGGCGCCGAGCCGCGCGACAGCTATCTGTCGATCGAAAGCTTGATCGCGGTAGGCGCGGCAGGCCCGCGCCGAATGCATCCATCCGGGTTATGGCTTCCTGTCCGAGAACGCCGATTTTGCCGAGGCTTGCGAAAAAGCCGGCATCGTCTTCGTCGGTCCGCCCGCTGCAGCCATCCGCGCCATGGGACTGAAGGACCGCGCCAAGACGCTCATGGAGAAGGCCGGCGTGCCGGTCGTGCCGGGGTTTCACGGCGAACGCCAGGACACCAAGTTTCTCAAGGAAAAGGCCTACGAGATCGGCTATCCGGTGTTGATCAAGCCGGCGGCCGGCGGCGGCGGCCGCGGCATGCGCCGGGTCGACAAGCACGCCGATTTCGAGGCCGCGCTGGAAGGCGCGATCCGCGAAAGCCAGTCGGCCTTCGGCTCGGGTCGGGTTCTGATCGAGAAACTCATTGCCGCGCCCCGGCATATCGAGATTCAGGTTTTTGCCGACCGGCATGGCAACACCATTCATCTCGGCGAGCGCGACTGCTCGCTGCAGCGCCGGCATCAGAAGGTGATCGAGGAAGCGCCGGCGCCCGGCATGACCGCGGATCTGCGCGCGCGGATCGGCGCAGCGGCGGTCGCGGCGGCGAAGGCGGTGGATTATCGCGGCGCCGGCACCGTCGAATTCGTCGCCGACGGCAGCGAAGGCCTGCGCGCCGACGCCATCTGGTTCATCGAAATGAATACCCGGCTGCAAGTGGAGCATCCGGTAACCGAGGCGGTCACAGACCTCGATCTGGTCGAATGGCAATTGCGCATTGCCGCCGGCGAAAAGCTGCCGCGGACGCAGGGGCAAATCCGCATCGACGGCCACGCCATCGAAGCCCGCGTCTATGCCGAGGACCCCGAGCACGGCTTCCTGCCGTCGACCGGTACGATCGTGGCGCTCGAGCTGCCGCACGATATCCGCGTCGATGCGGGCATCGAAGCCGGCGGGCAAGTTACGCCCTATTACGACCCGATGATCGCCAAGCTTATCGCGCAGGCGCCGACCCGACAGGCTGCGCTCGACCGGCTTGCACACGCGCTCGACCGCACGGTCATCGCGGGCGTGCACAGCAATGTGGCGTTCCTCGCCAATTTATGCCGCGCCGACGAATTCCGCCGCGGCCTCGTCGATACCGGCTTTATCGACGGCAACCTGGAGCGGCTCGGCGCCGTGCCGCAACCGCGCGATAATGCGGCCGCCGCGCTCGGCGTTGCGCAGCTCCTCGACGCCGCGACCGCGGCCGAAGTTGCAAGCGACGATGCCTCGGCGCCGTCCCCGTGGGACAGCTGCGACGGGTTCCAGCTCGGCGGCACGCGCTCGATCGCGATCCCGATTGTGATCGATGGTGAGAATGCCGATGCCACCGTCACCTACGCCAAGGACGGTGCGCGGGTCGCCGTCGATGGTGCACAGCCGGCGACGGACGCCAAGGTCTTTACCGCGGAACATGAGGCTTACGTCGTGCGCGGCGGCCGCCAAACCCGCGTCCGGATCCGGGATTTTGCCGCACCAAGCACGTCGGCGAATGCAGGCGATGGCGTCATCAAGGCGCCGATGCACGGCAAGGTGCTGGAGCTTCTCGCCGGCGTCGGCGATCGCGTCGAATTCGGTCAACGTCTTGCCGTGATCGAAGCGATGAAGATGGAGCATACGCTGCGCGCGCCGTTCGCCGGCACCGTGAGGCAGGTTCCTGTGCGTAGCGGCGCCCAAGTTGTGGAAAGCGCGCCGGTCATGGTGCTAGAGCCGCTCGCCGAAAGCCAGGACGACGTAAAGTAGGATTATGCCGCTTCACCTCATCAAGCTATGCGTCGGCTGCGACTCGGTGCGCGACCTCGAGGACTGGATCAAGCAGAAGCTCAAGGCCAAGCGCAAAACCGGCGAGAAGCCCGAGCACATCCACCGCACCCGCATGGTGCCCAAGCGCGCTGCCGAGCTCACCGACGGCGGCTCGCTATATTGGGTGATCCGCGGCGAGGTCATGTGCCGCCAACGCATCCGCGACGTGCGGCCGTTCCGCGACAAGGACGGCATCGGCCGCTGCGGTCTCGTGCTCGATCCCAAAGTGATCCTGGTCGAGCCGCGGCCTTACCGCGCATTCCAGGGCTGGCGCTACCTGGCGGCGAACGACGCCCCGCGCGACCTCGACAAAGCCGTCAAGGGCGCCGCCGCCATGCCGGAGACATTGCGCCGCGAGTTGCGCGAACTCGGCCTGATGTGAGCCGGTTGCCCGTTGCACGCCCGTGGCGCGGTGTCCGCCATGGCGCTTGCCAAGACGATCACGTAAAATCCGCCCAGACCGCGATATACGGTTTGGAGCAATAAGAATGATTATTGGCAGTGAGAAAGACGTCACCAAGGCGGTGCTCAAGGAATACGAGCGCATCAAAAATCCACGCCTGCGCGAGATCGTGGCGGCGCTGGTGCGTCATCTGCACGAATTCGCCCGCGAGGTGAAGCTCACCGAAGAAGAATTCCAGGCGGCAATCGCCTATATCATCGCGCTCGGCAAGAAGACCACTGAGACGCACAACGAAGCGGTGCTGATGTCAGGCTCGCTCGGCTTCTCCACCCTGATCTGCCTCCTCAACAACGGCAACCGCGGCCAGACCGAGACCGACGCCAATCTGCTCGGGCCGTTCTGGCGCATGGATTCGCCGCCGACCAAGAATGGCGACACCATCATTCGCTCGCCGACGCCCGGGCCGGTGCTGTTCGTCGATGCCTCCTTCCGCGACGCCACGGGCAAGCCGATCGTCGGCGCCGAGGTCGACGTCTGGCATTCTTCGACGGAAGGTTTCTACGAGAACCAGGATCCGGTGCAGGCCGACATGAACCTGCGCGGCAAGTTCACTACCGACCAGGACGGGCACATCAGTTTCCGCAGCGTCAAACCCGCGGGCTATCCGATCCCGATCGACGGCCCGGTCGGGGAACTGCTTGCGCGCCGCGGGCCGGCACAATATGCGGCCGGCGCACCTGCACTTCCTGACCTACAAGCCGGGCTTTAAGACGCTGATCTCGCAAATCTACGATCCCGAGGACAAGAACATCGAGACCGACGTGCAGTTTGGCGTCACGCAGCATTTGATCGGCAATTACGTCAAGCATAGCGAACCTTGCCCGCGCGCCGCAGACGTGAAGGCGCCGTGGTATTCGATCGAGCATACCTTCGTCATGGAAAGCGGCATGGCGCGCCTGCCGCGGCCGCCGATCACCGGCAAGGCGGAAGGCGAGCGGCCGGAAATTCCACATCTCGAAGCGGTGTGAGTTTTCGCTCCCTTCACAAGAGGAGCGAGAATAAACAAAAGGGGAGGAACATGATGAAGCGCCGAACACTGCTCAAGGGCATGGCCGCGACCGCCGCGAGCGGATTGCTCGTCCGTAGCGCGGCCGCGGACAGCGTCCTCAAAATCGGCATCAGCATGCCGATCACCGGGGCCGGCTTTAACGCGGTCGGGCGTCAGCTGCAGGCGGCGCTGAAGCTTTATATGGCGCAGCACGGCGATACGGTCGCCGGCCGCAAGATCGAGCTCATCATCCGTGACGACGGCGGCGCCGCCGATACGGCGCACCGGCTGATCCAGGAGATGATCGTCAACGACAAAGTCGACGTGCTCGGCATCGGCATCACGCCGACCGCGCTTGCCATCGCGCCGCTGGCGACCGAGGCCAAGAAAGTGACGCTGGTGATGAGTTCCGGCGCCTCGATCACCACCACCAAATGTCCGTATTTCGTGCGCGCCGGCTTTCTGCTCAGCCAGCAATCGTGGATTCTCGCCGAATGGGCGGCCAAGAACGGCTCGAGCCACGTCGTTTCCCTGGTCAACGACTGGGCGCCAGGCATCGAGGCGGAGACGGCGTTCAAGACCCGCTTCACCCAGGTCGGCGGCACCATCGTCGAAACCATCAGGCTGCCGCTCGCCAATCCCGACTTTGCGCCGTTCCTGCAGCGCATCGCGGATCTGAAGCCCGACACCGCCTTCATTTATTTCCCCGGCACCCAGGCGCCGATCTTCGCCAAGCAATTCGCCGAGCGCGGGCTTGGCAAATCCGGCATAAAGATCATCGGGCCGGGCGATCTCACCGACGACGACGATCTCGACAATATGGGCGATCAGATGCTCGGCATGATCACCGCCGGGCCCTATTCGGCCGCGCATAATTCGCCGCTCAACAAGACCTATGTCGCCGCCATCGAGAAGGCCGGTCACTTCCGGCCGGATTTCGTCTCGCTCGGCGGCTATGACGGCCTGCATCTGCTCTACGAGGCGCTGAAAAAGACCGAGCGGCAATTCCAGCGGCGACGCCTTGATCGCGGCGATGAAAGGCATGGCCTTCGAAAGCCCGCGCGGCCCGATCTCGATCGATGCCGCCACGCGCGACATCGTCAACAACATCTACATCCGCAAGGTCGAGAAGATTGACGGGCAGCTCTGGAACACCGAGTTCCAGACGTTTCCGAATGTGAAAGACCCGATGAAGAGCGGGTGAGGTCGCTATACCTGCACATTATCGATCAACCGCGTCGTCCCAATCCGCGCCGCCGCCAGAAGCCGGATCGGCTCAACTGCCGACGCGGCGAGCGGCGCCAGCGTCTCCGCATTTCGCGCTTCGAGGTAATCGAGCGCAAAGCCGGCCTTCGTAATCGCCGAGCGGCCGTCCTCGAGCACAGCCTCGACCCGACCGCCGGCCTTGATCCGGCCGGCGCATTCCTTGAGCACGCGATAAAGCGACGGCGCCGCGGCGCGCTCGTCGGGCGTGAGGTAGCGGTTGCGCGAGGACAGCGCGAGGCCGTCCTTTTCGCGCACGACCGGGGCGCCGACGATGCGGGTTTTGAGCGCCAGATCGCGCGCGAGCCGGGTGACCACTTTGAGCTGCTGGTAATCTTTCTCGCCGAACAGCGCGATATCCGGCTCGCACTGGATCAGAAGTTTGGCGACCACGGTCGCAACGCCGGCAAAGAAATGCGGCCGGAAGGCGTCTTCGAGGCCGACGGTAGCCGGGCCTTCCGGAACAATACGGGTGGCAAAACCTTCCGGGTACATGGTCTCGACCGAGGGTGCCCAGACGGTATCGGCCTTCAACTCCTTAAGCGCCGCAATGTCGGCGGACCAAGTCCGCGGATAGGTGCCCAAATCTTCGTTCGGCGCGAATTGCGTCGGGTTGACGAAGATCGAGACGATGACCCGGTCGGCGCGGCGTTGCGCGATGCGGATTAAAGAGAAATGCCCGGAATGCAATGCGCCCATGGTCGGCACCAGCGCGATGCTGCGGCGCCGCGCGCGTAATTCGGCGATTGCGCGGCGCAAATTCGGCAATGTGCGTATGACGCGCAGGTGACGTTTGGATTTTTCGGATTTCATCTTCACCCGTTGCAGCGCGGGCACACCCATTGCGTTTTCGGCGGCGCACGCGCGGTTAATGATTAACTTCGGCAAGCCGATGCTGTATCTTGACCGTGCGCGTTGCAACCCGGAGAAGTCTGAGTAACCCGAGGGTCGCGTTCGTCATGTTGATGCAGGCTGATGTCGGCAGGCCGTCTTCGGCGCATGTCATCGTCCTTGGCAACGAAAAAGGCGGCTCCGGCAAATCGACCACGGCCATGCATGTCGCGGTCGCTCTGCTGCAAGCCGGGCAGCGGGTCGCCACCATAGACCTCGATTCGCGGCAGAAAAGCTTCACCCATTACGTGGAAAACCGCCGCGATTGGACGCGGCGCTCCGGCATCAAGCTCGATGTCCCGGCGCATTATTGCGTCGCCCGCGGCTACGGCGCGCGCCTCGACGAGATCGAGGGCCAGGAATTCGCGGCCTTTGCCGAAGCCGTCAGCGCGGTCGAGCAGACCCACGATTTCGTCGTCATCGATACGCCCGGCAATGATTCCTACCTGATGCGGCTGGCCCACTCGATGGCGGATACACTGATCACCCCGTTGAACGACAGCTTTGTCGATTTCGACGTGCTCGGCACGATCGACCAGAGTACGTTCGAAGTGGCCGGGGTGAGCCATTATGCCGAGATGGTACGGGAAGCGCGGCGGCAGCGCCGCCTGGTCGATGGCGGCCTGACCGACTGGATCGTGGTGCGCAACCGGCTTTCCACGCTCGGTTCCCGCAACCGCCGGCTGGTCGGGGAGGGGGTGGAGGGCTTGGCCAAGCAGCTCGGCTTCCGCGCCATCGACGGCTTCGCCGAACGCGTCGTTTACCGGGAATTCTTCCCCCGCGGTCTGACCGCATTGGACGATATGACCGAAGATACGCTGGGAACGCGGCCCTCGACGTCGCACGTCACGGCCCGCGACGAGGTGAAAATGCTGATCGATGCGCTGCGGCTGCCGATCGACGAACGCGGCAAGCGCCGCGCCGCGGCCCGCGCCGAGTGGATCGCTGCCGCTGGCAAGCCGCTCGAGACCCACGATCTGTTGGCCGATTGAGGCATTGCGCGGCCTGCGGTCCAGCGCCACCTTAGGGCCGGTTCGTACGGCTTTAAGGTCCCTTCGATGAGCAAAGACCGCGCGCCAGCGCCAACGCGCAATCCGGCCGAGCCCTCGGCAGCGTCCCGCCGCGCCGATATCGATCAGTTTCTGCGACGCGTCAAGGCGATCGACCCGGCGGTCGAGCCTGGCCAGCGCGGTCGGCTGATTTTCGCGCTCGATGCCACCATGAGCCGGCAGCCGACCTGGGACAGCGCCTGCCGGCTGCAGGCGGACATGTTTCGTGAAGCGGCTGCCGCCGGCGGGCTCGATATCCAGCTCATCTATTATCGCGGCCTCGCGGAATGCCGTGCTTCGCCCTGGGTTGCCGAGGCCGGCCGGCTTGGCGCGCTGATGGAGCGCATCGATTGCCGCGGCGGCCATACTCAGATCGCCAAAGTGCTCGCCCATGCGCGGCGGGAAAACGATGCCCATAAGATCGCGGTGCTGGTTTTTATCGGCGACGCCATGGAGGAATCGCTCGACGATTTATGCGCGGCCGCCGGCGAACTGGGGCTGCGCAGCCTCAAGGCCTTCATGTTCCAGGAAGGCTCCGATCCGGTCTGCGAGCAGGCGTTTCGCGAAATTGCCCGGCTGACCGGCGGCGCGTTCTGCCGTTTTGCGCCGGGCGCTGCGCACGAACTCGCCGAGCTCCTGCGCGCCGCTGCGGCCTATGCCGCCGGCGGCATGAAAGCGCTCACGGCGCTCAAAGCGCGGCAAAGCTCAGGCGCGGTCATGCTGCTTGAGCAACTGAAATAGCCGAGCCGCAAAGACACCATGCCCGAAATTCTTCTTGGCATTGTCGTGCTTGTGCTCGGTCTGTGGGCGGTCAATGCCTTTTCCAAGGCCGATCCGAAACAGGCGGCGCGGGTGCTGCGCGCCATTGGCGGCGCCGGGGCGCTGATCTTTGCCGGGTTTCTTCTGCTGCGCGGCGAGATCGGGGTGGCCGTGACGGTCGGCCTCTTCGGCCTCGGCCTGCTCGGCTACGTGTCGCTGTGGCCGGCGACGTTCGGCGCGCGCACGAAAAAAAGCGCCGGCCAGGCCTCGCGGGTGCGCACCGACTATCTCGAAATGGAACTCGACCACGACAGCGGCGCCATGCACGGCCGCATTCTTAAAGGTCGGCTTGCCGGCACGGCGCTCGACAGGCTCGACCGCGCGGCGCTGATCAATCTCTTGGGCGAAATCGACGCCGACAGCCGCGATCTACTTGCAGCTTATCTTGACCGCCGGGCGCCCGGCTGGCGTGAGCACGCGCAGAGCGATGCGGGTGCGGGCGGCGGGCCGCGGCCGTCGTCCAGCAGCAAAATGACTGAAGAGGAAGCCTATCAGATCCTTGGCATTCAGCCCGGGGCGAGCGCGCAGGACGTCAGTCGCGCCCACCGCTCCCTCATGAAGAAACTGCATCCCGACCAAGGGGGGACGACGTATCTTGCGGCCCGCGTCAATGAGGCCAAGGACGTTCTTCTTCGCCGCCATCGCTGAGGTACTCCATACCAACCTCGCGTGGCCTTCCGACTCCGGTTGACGACCCGCACGCGCCCCGTTTGCCGGGGACTTGGAGCATGATGGGGAAAAGTTGATGCCGCCTTTCCAGACCGATCCGGCTCGAAAAAATCAGTCTTTCAGCGCCATGCACTGGAAGTCGCTGCGCTTGAGCTCGCGGCAGACGGCTTCGGCGGAGGCTTGCTTGTCGAAGCCGGCGAAGCGGGCGCGGTACAGCGCTTTATCGCCCTTTTGCACCCGCTCGGTGAACGGGTCCTTGGCGCCGAGCGCGGCATGCAGCTTGAGCTGTGCCGCGCTCAAGTGTTGCTTGGCATCGTTCACGTCATCGAAAGCACCAATCTGGATCAACCAACCGCCGCGTGCGTGAATCGGCCCGGACGGTATCGCGGTTTCGAGCTTGGCGGGCTGGGCGTCGGCGATCTCGGCACGGTCCGCCTCGAGCGGCGCCTGCTCGACGTTGGCGGCGGGTGCTCGCGACGATAGTGGCGCGGCGACCGGCATTGGCTTTGGCCTGGCGGCTGCGGGCGGCGCGGCTTGCGGCGCCGGAATTTTGAGATCGATCGCCGGCGCCGCCGATGCGACCACGGTCGGCTGCTGTTCGGTGACGGCGGCGGGACCCTGCGCATGGACGCTCGGTTGCGCCGCCGGCTGCGGCGCCGGAGGTGCGACCGGCATCAGCATCGGCATCGGCGCCAGCGACGCGGTCTGCACCGGCACCGTTCGGTATGAGATGGTTCGCACCAAAACCGGTTTGATCGGAGCGTTGGAGCCGGCGGCCGGGGCATTGACGCTTGCCGTCGGCGCCGGATCGGCGCGAGAAGCAAACGACGTCGCCGTCAGCTTGGTCGAGGACAGCGGCGAATTGGTAAAGGCGATCGGCTCGTTGCGATGGATGGTCGCGTCGGCGATCATCGGCGCGGTGCGATGCAGAGCGGCTTCCTTGAAGTGGTCGGCGATCAGCCCGCGCATGCGCGCGTCGCGCTCCGACGCGCTGGGGCCGCCCATGACCACGGCGACCAAATAGCGCCCGTCGCGATGCAGCGAGGTGAGCAGATTGAAGCCGGAGGCCCGCGTAAATCCGGTCTTGATGCCGTCGACGCCTTCGACCTCGCTCAACAGGTGGTCGTGACCGCGGATGGTTTCGCCGCGAAACACGAAGGCCTGCGTCGAAAAGTATTTGTAGTAGCGCGGAAAACCGTCCTGGATCGCGCGGCCGAGCAAAGCCTGATCGCGCGCGGTGGTGATCTGGTCGTCGTCCGGCAGTCCCGATGCGTTGACATAAGTTGTATGGGCCATGCCTAGCGCGCGCGCCTTCTGCGTCATCATCTTGGCGAAGGCTTGCTCGCTGCCGCCGAGATATTCGGCAATGACGACCGCCGCATCGTTGGCGGACCGGGTGACGATGCCCTTGATGGCATCCTCGACGGTGATCGTCTGTCCGGGCTTGAGCCCGAGCTTGGTCGGATCCTGCTCGGAGGCATGTTCCGAGACCGGCAGCGGCGTATCGAGCTTGACCCTGCCGGCGTCGAGACGTTCGAACAGCAGATAGAGCGTCATAACTTTGGTCAGCGAGGCCGGGTGGCGTAGCGCGTCCGGATTCGACGCTTGCAGCACCGTGCCGCTATTGCCGTCGACCACGATCGACGCAAATGGCGGATCGTAGCCTTCGGCGCGGGCGTGATGATGGTGGATGGAAATCCGATGATGACGGTGCGCGACAGCGGCATCGCTGTTAATGGTGAGAGCCGCAGCGACCGCAGCCAAGCTCAACAGAGCACCACGAAGCCCGTTGCGGGCTCCGACATTCAGCCATGCCATTGCGCACCCCGTCCCTGAACGCGCCTAGCCCCCGAAAAGGCCGCCCCATTTTGCACTGTGGGCGTGTGCTTCCCTCACCGAATAGCGGCCGGCTTTAAGACCGCTTACGCCGGTAAGAGAGGCATTTTCCCAACGCGATCGTTACCCTTACAACACGGTCAAGCACGTTAGGCGAACGCCATTGCCAAAGGGTTAAGTCCCCGCAGCGCCGCCATTTTGTGCATTTCGCGACACCCGTTGCAGCTTTTTGTGCACTGCACTATTATATCATCAATGCCGCAGACGGCCTTTTCAAGGCAACGGGTCGCAGCGGGCTTAGCCATCGCGCACACAACCGGTCGCCCCCGAGGAGCTATCATGAGCAACGAAGAGATGCAGAAATTCGGCAAGGACAGCATGGAGACGATGATGTCGTCGTTCGGCGCGTGGTCGAAAAGCGCCCAAGCCATCGCCGTCGAACTCACCGACTACTCGAAGAAGTCGCTCGAAGATTCCGCCGCCGCCTGGGAGCGCCTCATCGGCGCTAAATCCATGGAGAAGGCGATGGAGGTGCAGAGCGCCTACCTGAAATCGTCCTATGAGGATTTCGTCGCCGAGGCGACCAAGCTCGGCGAGCTCTATGCCGATCTCGCCAAGGAAGCCTACAAGCCGTTCGAGGGTGCGCTGGCGAAAGCCGGGGTGAAGTGATCATCGCGCCGGTGGCGCGGGATCGCCCGGTCTTTTAGGCTTTTGGAGGCATGGCGGCCTCGATCGCGGCGGCGATCCGGGCGAGCGTTTCATCTATGCGGCTGACGCGAAAGGCGATGTGCTCGAGCGCATAGGCTGCACGCTTGTCAGCCGAGGGCAGGCTCTGGGCGTCGTAATCCGGAACGAACTCGGCTTCCATTTCGCGTACGAGTCTCGCCCGTCGGGTGAGGTCGACCATGGCCACCTCCTGTCACGCTTGCTGGTGCATTTTGCGCGATCAATAGCCGAGTCGGCGGCCTGTACCAATCGGTCCCTGCGCGGCATGACCGCGGGATCGCTGTCAGCCGGCGTCGGCGCCGCTGCCGCGATTCGCTCGCCGTTGTACCCAATTTGCCGGGAATGGCTTGCGCCGGCCGGCGAGCGGCATATTTGATGGCCTCGGCAATGCCCCGAGACCGTGTGAATGTGACAGAACCCGCATTATCGCGGCCGAAATTAATGCATAGTGCCAATGCTATCGATTTGGCACGGAAACCGCATTAGCTTTATCATGCCCTATCGGGAGCACCGCATGCTGCCGCGCGCGAACTGTGCCAACCGAAGGTCCGGAAGACGAACGAACCAATGCCGCTGCTTGACGTTACTATCACTGCACGACCGGCTCGCCTCGCCGACGACGATCGCAAGCGGAAAGGCGACGGCGGGCCCGGCACGGCGGTCATTACCAAAACCAAACCGCAAACCAAGCGGCCGAACCTCTATCGGGTTCTTCTGCTCAACGACGACTACACGCCGATGGAATTCGTGGTCCACGTCTTGGAGCGGTTCTTCAACAAGGATCACGAATCGGCACATCGGATCATGATGCATGTGCATCAGCACGGCATCGGCGAGTGCGGTATCTTTACCTATGAGGTGGCTGAGACAAAAGTGACGCAGGTTATGGACTTTGCCCGTAAACATCAGCATCCTTTGCAGTGCATCATGGAGAAGAAGTGATTCCGGGGGGAAGCTTCCAATACAAACGATGAGAAGTTGAAATGCCCACGTTCTCGCGCAGCCTCGAACAATCGCTTCACCGGGCTCTGGCTCTCGCCAATGAGCGCCACCACGAATACGCCACGCTCGAGCATCTTCTGCTGGCGCTGATCGAGGACCAGGATGCCGCGGCGGTGATGCGGGCGTGCAACGTGGATCTGGAGAAGCTGCGTCGCAGCCTCATCGCCTACCTCGAATCCGAACTCGATAATCTCGTCACCGACGGGGGCGAGGACAGCAAGCCCACCGCCGGCTTCCAGCGCGTCATTCAGCGCGCCGTCATCCACGTGCAGTCTTCAGGCCGCGAAGAGGTGACCGGCGCCAATGTGCTGGTCGCGATTTTCGCCGAACGCGAGAGCCACGCCGCCTATTTCCTGCAAGAGCAGGATATGACGCGCTACGACGCGGTCAATTACATCAGCCACGGCATCGCCAAGCGGCCGGGCATGTCGGAAGCCCGCCCGGTGCGCGGCTCCGACGAGGAGAACGACGCCAAATCCGGCGACGAGCAGAAGAAGAAGGGCGACGCGCTCGACGCCTATTGCGTCAACCTCAACAAGAAGGCGCGCGACGGCAAGATCGATCCGCTGATCGGCCGCGAGTCCGAGATCAACCGCACCATCCAGGTGCTGTGCCGCCGCCAGAAGAACAATCCGCTGTTTGTCGGCGAGGCCGGCGTCGGCAAGACCGCAATCGCCGAAGGCTTGGCGCGCCGCATCGTCCACGGCGAAGTGCCGGATGTGCTGCGCAATGCCACGGTGTTCGCGCTCGACATGGGCACGCTGTTGGCCGGCACCCGCTATCGCGGCGACTTCGAGGAGCGGCTCAAGCAGGTCATCAAGGAGCTTGAGGCCTATCCCGGCGCCATCCTGTTCATCGACGAGATTCATACCGTGATCGGCGCCGGCGCCACGTCCGGCGGCGCCATGGACGCCTCGAACCTGCTCAAGCCGGCCTTGGCGTCGGGCACTGTCCGTTGCATCGGCTCGACCACCTACAAGGAGTACCGGCAGTATTTTGAGAAGGATCGGGCGCTGGTGCGCCGCTTCCAGAAGATCGACGTCAACGAGCCGACCATCCCGGACGCCATCGAGATTCTGAAAGGCCTCAAACCCTATTTCGAGGATTACCACAAGCTCAAATACACCAACGACGCCATCAAGGCCGCCGTGGAACTCTCGTCGCGCTACATCCACGACCGCAAGCTGCCGGACAAGGCGATCGACGTGATCGACGAATCCGGCGCGGCGCAGATGCTGCTGCCGGAAGGCAAGCGCAAGCGCACCATCGGGCTCAAGGAGATCGAAACCACGATCGCCACCATGGCGCGGATTCCGCCGAAGGCGGTGTCGAAGGACGACGCCGAGGTGCTGCAGAACCTTCAGGCGACGCTCAAGCGCGTGGTCTACGGCCAGGACAAGGCGATCGAAGCGCTGTCCGCCTCGATCAAGCTTGCCCGCGCCGGCCTGCGTGAGCCGGAAAAGCCGATCGGCTGCTATCTGTTCTCCGGCCCGACCGGCGTCGGCAAGACCGAAGTCGCCAAGCAGCTTGCCGCCACGCTCGGCGTCGAGCTGATCCGCTTCGACATGTCGGAATACATGGAGCGCCACACCATATCGCGGCTGATCGGCGCGCCGCCCGGCTATGTCGGCTTCGATCAGGGTGGTCTCTTGACCGACAGCGTCGACCAGCATCCGCATTGCGTCCTCCTGCTCGACGAGATCGAGAAGGCGCATCCGGATCTGTTCAACGTGCTTTTGCAGATCATGGATCACGGCAAGCTCACCGATCACAACGGCAAGCAGGTCGACTTCCGTAACGTGATCCTGATCATGACCACCAACGCCGGCGCCGCCGACATGGCCAAGGCCGCCTTCGGCTTCACGCGCAGTAAGCGCGAAGGCGACGACATGGAGGCGATCACCAAACTGTTCGCGCCGGAATTCCGCAACCGGCTCGACGCCATCATCACGTTCGCGCACCTATCGCCCGAGATCATCGCCATGGTGGTCGAGAAATTCGTGCTGCAACTCGAGGCGCAGCTTGCCGACCGCGATGTGACCATCGAGCTCTCCGACGAAGCCACGCAATGGCTGATCGCCAACGGCTATGACGAGCTGATGGGCGCGCGGCCGATGGCGCGGGTGATCCAGGAGCACATCAAGAAGGCGCTGGCCGACGAAGTACTGTTCGGCCGGCTTAAGTCCGGCGGCCACGTCCGCGTCGTCGTCGTCACCGACGAAGCCGGCAACAGCAAGCTCAACTTCGAATATCCGGACGGACCGGTAAAACCGCGGCCGGAAAAGCTGCCCGAACCGCGCCGCGCCAAGGCGAAGCGGCGCTCTGCGCCGCGCAAGAAACCGCCGGGCTCCGGCGGCCCCGGCGGCGGTGAGCCGCCGCGCCGCGGCACGGTGCCGAAAGTGCCGCTGGTCAAAGTCTAACGCAGTTCAGCCGGCGGGTCGTTCAGCCCGCCGGTTTCGTTTCGGGTTGCCGGTGCGCCGGCACTACCCGCGATCAATGTGCGGCCAAGACCGGGCCGCTGAAATGATAGTCGACGCCCAAGCGGACTATATTGGAGTTTAGAAAAACCAGTTCTTTGGTTGGCGGAAACGGAGTGCAAACGACACAAGTGTAGCCGTTTGCCGTGCCGAAATCGGTATAGAGATATTCGAGTTTCGCCGACCAGTTCGGCGCAATCATCGCTTCGATGCCGCCGCCAACTGTATAGCCGACGCGGGTATGAATCTCACTGTCGATGCCCGTGGGTCCGGCATTGAGGATAGTTGCGAGTACGTTGCCGTAGGCGACGCCTCCCGTCGCATAAGCAAGATACCGATCGAAAGCATAGCCAAGGCGCACGCGGTCCGTCCCCAGCCATTGCAGGCTTGTGAAGCACGGAAATCCCGGCGGGCAAAAAGTGGGGGTGGCGCTGTCGGCGACAAAAGTATCGCTGATGCCGCTCCAGGAAAAATCGCCCTCGATGCCGGCGACGAGGCGACCGGATTGGAAATTATATCCGTACGTGCCGCCGAACAGACCGCCTTTGAGATTCGAGCTGCCGCCGGAATTTGCCGAACTTGGCGCCGCCGCAAACGCATGCGAGGTCGAGCCAAAGCCGCCGCCGCCCTCCAGGCCGACATAGAAACCGCCCCAGTCACTTGCGGGTGTGGCGGCCTGCGATAGCGCTTTGACCGCCATATCTGCCGCCAAAGCGGGCGCCCCGAGCAAGGCGAAAACCGCAACGATAATCGAAATGATTTTTCGCAAGATACGTCCCCCAAAAACCGCCGTGCAATGACCGGACTATACCGAGCGACGGACGGCTGCGTGGTTGTGGTTTTGCCACACCGAGCAGGAATCCGCTTCGCTATCGCGATGATGTCAGTGTTGCAGCAGGTCTAATCCTCAAGCAGAGCCCGCGGCAGCTTGAAGTGCTGACTTTCGCTTGGGTGGGGATCGAATTCCGCCGTAACGCCCGAACCGAGGCATCTGATTTTCGCGGCATAGTGCTCGCGGAAGCGCGACCCTTCGTAGAGCGCGCGAGCGTGCCCGAAGACGTGGCGGCGGCCGGCTTTGTCGACATGGAGGCGAATCATATGTCCGCAGATCGGACATGACGTTCGCAGAGGATGAAGCCGGCTTCCGCCAAAAAGCTTGACGCCAAGGAGCTTGAAGAACTCAACGACCCATACGGAAAGGTGCCGCATGTTCGCCTCCTGCCGAGATGAGGCGATATTTGCACAGCACTGTGTCTAAAAATAGATGTCTGCGCGAAAATTGCTTTTATCCGGCCTCAACTGCGCCGATGCCGAGCGAGCTCCCGCGCAAACCAGATCGCCAGCACCGGCAGCGTCGCGGCCGTGCCGAAAAACAGCGGCACCGCGCCGGCGCGGTCGATGATCAGCGCCCCCAAAGCGACGCCGACCGTTTGCCCGATGAAGATTGCCGACGAGAAGATCGCGACCGCGGTGCCGCGCGCCTCCGGCGTCATCTGCGTGGCATTGGTCTGCAGCGTGTTGTGCAACATGTAGAAGCCAAGCCCGATGGCGGCCGTTCCGAGCGGCGCCAGCCACCAGGCCGGCGCCAGCGATAAGGCGATGTAACCCGCCGCGATGGTGAATCCGCCGGTGACGGCGAGGCGGACTTGGCCGAGCCGGTAGACGAACGTCTTGACCAGGGCGGCGTAAATCAATCCGCCGATGCCGAAGCAGCCGACGCTAAGCCCGATCAGGGTGAAACTGAGCGCAAAGCGGGCGTGCAGATGGGCGCCGATATAGGCGAAGGCGCCCCACAACAGCGCGTTCTCGATGAAGGCGGCAATAATCACGATGCGGGCGAACGGCGTTTTGAGGACGGCGGCATAATCGGCGAAGAAGCTCTTGGCCGTTTCGCCCGGATGGCTCGGCTGGTGGGTCAGCGGGTTGGTGATGAGCTCATAGACCAGCCCGGCGGTCGCCACCGCGAAAATTCCCGACAGCACGAAGAACACGTTGCGCCAGCCGACCAGATCGCCGAGCACGCCGCCGGCGGCCTGGCCGAACAGCTGGCCGAGGATTTGTCCGGTGAGGTAGCGGCCGAGGATGGTCTGGCGTTGGTCGTAAGGCGTGACGTCGCCGACATAGGCCATCGAGATCGGGATGATCCAGCCGCCGGCCGCGGCGCCGGTGGCGAACCGCGCCAAGCCCAGCTCCGGCAGCGACCTGGCCAAGCCGCAGAGCGCCACCATCACCGTGCCGATGGCGCAGGTGATCGCCACCGTGCGGTATTTGCCGAAGCGGTCGCCGAACGGGCCGATGACAAGCTGGATCGAGCCGTGGGCGACGGCATAGGCGGTCACCACGATGGCCGCGATGCCGATCGCGGTGTGGAAGTCGGCCGCGATCTGCGGCAGCAGCGAATTGGTCACCCGCACTTGCGCCTGGCTGGCGAAGCCGGCCACCGCCAACAGCATGATGGCCCGCGTGGGAGTCTTGCGCGGCAGCGTTGCGGCGGATGTGATCGAGGCAGGAACGTCCAATTGAGGAGCCGTTGTGAGGAGGTGGCGTTGACAGTGCGGGCAGGCCGGGCTTTCTACCGCGCCGAATGGCGAACATGAAATGATCGAAAACAGATACCAGCCCAGCGCGGTCGAACCCCGCATTTACCAAGCCTGGGAGGACGCAGGCGCCTTCCGCGCCGGCCGGCCGGAGCGCGCGGCGGCCGAGCCCTATTGCATCGTCATCCCGCCGCCCAACGTCACCGGCTCGCTGCATATGGGCCACGCGCTCAACAATACGCTCCAGGACATTCTCGCCCGCTTCGAGCGGATGCGCGGCAAGGACGTGCTATGGCAGCCGGGCACCGACCATGCCGGCATCGCCACCCAAGCCGTGGTCGAGCGGCAGCTCGCCGAGCGCAAAGAGCCGTCGAGCCGCGACATGGGGCGCGAAGCCTTCATCAAGCGCGTCTGGGAGTGGAAGGCGGAATCCGGCGGCACCATCATCAGCCAGCTCAAGCGGCTCGGCGCCTCCTGCGACTGGTCGCGCGAGCGCTTCACCATGGACGAGGGCCTGTCGCGCGCGGTGATGAAAGTGTTCGTCACGCTCTATCGCGAAGGCCTCATCTACAAGGACAAGCGGCTGGTCAATTGGGACCCGAAGCTGAAGACCGCGATCTCCGATCTCGAAGTGCAGCAGGTCGAGACCAAGGGGCATCTCTGGTACATCAAATATCCGATCGAAGGCTCAGACGAATTTATCGTCGTGGCGACGACGCGGCCGGAAACCATGCTCGGCGACGTCGCGGTCGCGGTGCATCCGCAGAATGAGCGGTTGAAGCATCTGATCGGCAAGCACGCGATCCTGCCGCTGGTCGGCCGCCGCATTCCGATCATCGCCGACGACTATGCCGATCCGGAAAAAGGCTCGGGCGCGGTGAAGATCACGCCGGCGCATGACTTCAACGATTTCGAGGTAGGCAAGCGGCACGATCTGCAGCTGATCAATGTGTTGACCGCGGAGGGAAAAATAACTTTTGCCGAATACGTATTTCACCGCGAAGGTGAAACGTCTTCTGAGTTTGAAGAAACAAAGAAGTTAGAAGGCGTTGATCGTTTCGAGGCGCGCAAGAGGATTGTCGAGCGGCTGGAAGCAGCGGGGTTGATCGAAAAAATCGAACCTACTACGCATACGGTTCCGCATGGCGACCGCTCTGGCGTCGTGCTGGAGCCGTTTCTCACCGATCAATGGTACGTTAACGCCAAGACCTTGGCGCAGCCCGCGATCAAAGCGGTGCGCGAAGGGCACACCAAATTCGTGCCCCCGCAGTGGGAAGCGACCTTTTTCAACTGGATGGAAAACATCCAGCCGTGGTGCATTTCCCGACAAATTTGGTGGGGTCATCAGATTCCGGCCTGGTATGGCCCTTGGGATGGCAAGACTTTCAAGATTTTTGTCGCGGAGACGGCCGATGAGGCGTGTGCTCAAGCACTGAAGTTTTATCAAACAGTTCCGCTGGAGGATGGCAAGCCCTATGCGCCGAACCTTCAACAAGTGGAAGTTCAAGATAGGCCTTTGATTGGTAGCCCTTCTCCTGCGCGGGAAGACAGCGAAAAAATATCTGGCATCGCGATTGCGCGCGATCCGGACGTCCTCGACACTTGGTTCTCCTCAGCGCTGTGGCCGTTCTCGACATTGGGCTGGCCGGACGAGACACCGGAGCTCAAGCGCTTCTATCCGACCAGTACGCTCGTCACCGGCTTCGACATCATCTTCTTCTGGGTCGCGCGGATGATGATGATGGGGCTACACTTCATGAAAGAAGTGCCATTCCGTGACGTCTACATCCACCGCCTGGTGCGCGACGCCTCCGGCGCCAAAATGTCGAAGTCGAAGGGCAACGTGGTCGATCCGCTCGGCGTTATCGACCAATATGGCGCCGATGCCTTGCGTTTCACGCTGGCGCGCGGCGCCGCGCAAGGCCATGACATCCGGCTTGGTCCGCAGGAGGTCGAGAACAACCGCAATTTTGCGACCAAGCTCTGGAACGCAGCGCGCTTTGCCGAGATGAACGAATGCTTCACGGCATCGGACTTTAAGCCCGCGTCAGTGAAACAGCTGATCAATCAATGGATCATCTCACAGCTTGGCGACACGCTGGCCAAAATCGAATTGGCGCTCAGCGATTATCGCTTCAATGACGCGGCCAATGCGATTTATCATTTTGTGTGGGACTTCTACTGCGATTGGTATTTGGAGCTTACAAAGCCGATCTTTGTCACTCCGCAACCAGACGAAGCAGCGAAACATGAGACGAGAGCGACCGTTGCCTACGTTCGTGATCAGATATTGAAGGTTCTACAACCATTTATGCCATTTATCACTGAAGAGCTCTGGAGAGTCTCCGAAAGCAATCGCAGGGAGCCGATGCTTGCTCTTGCTTTGTGGCCGACTGAGCAACCTCATTTCGCGGGGGCGCACGAGGAGGTTGGTTGGCTTATTGAGCTTGTGACGGCCGTGCGCTCGGTTCGTACCGAAATGAATGTTCCCGGTTCGTCGCTAATCCCGATCGAATTCATAAATCCATCCGATACGACAAAGCGAAGAGCCGAACTTTGGGACTCTACGTTAAATAAACTCGCGAGGATTTCAGGGAGTACGTTTGCTTCCGAAGTGAAACCCGGCTCCGCTCAAATCGTAGTCGGCAGCGAAATTGCCGCTCTGCCGCTTGCGGGAATCATCGATCTCGCCGCCGAGCGCGCGCGGCTTGAGAAGGAAATGGCCAAGGCGGACGCCGACGTCGCCCGCGTCGACGCCAAACTCGGTAACGCCAATTTTGTCGCTCGCGCGCCGGAAGAGGTGGTCGAGGAGGAAAAAGAAAAGCGCGAGGAGGCGCTGGCGCGCAAGGCCAAGATCGCCGAGGCGCTGGAGCGGCTCAAGGGCGCGGTGTGAGGACGTCGCCGTGAGGGTTTTTCTTGCCGGAGCGACTGGCGTTATCGGCCGGCGGCTGACGCCGCTCCTCCTTGCCGCCGGACATGACGTAAGCGGCGCGACCCGCTCGTCCGATAAGGCGGGTGCTCTGAAAGCGCAGGGCGCCCAAGCAATCGTAGTCGACGTGTTCGATCGCCAGGCCTTGCGCGATGCCGTCGTCGCGGCGCGCCCCGAGGTGGTGATCCATCAACTGACCGACCTGCCGCAAGTCTTCGATCCGCAACGCCGCGGCGAAGCGCTGGTCCGCAATGCCAGGCTGCGCGTCGACGGCACGGCGAATCTGGTCGCCGCCGCGCAGGCCGCGGGCGTGCGCCGCCTGATTTCGCAGAGCATCGCCTTCATCTACGCCGAGGGCCCGGAGCCTCATGCCGAGAGCGATCCGCTCGCGTCCGCCGAAGGCGACGATCTCGGCGCGCTGACCTCGCGCGGCGTGCGCGCCCTCGAAGACGCGACTCTCAACACCCCCGGCATCGAGGGCGTGGTGCTGCGTTATGGACGGCTCTACGGCCCCGGCACATGGTTTGCGCAAGCAAGCGGACGCGGGCCGCTCCATGTCGATGCCGCGGCGCAGGCGGCATTGCTGGCGGTCACGCGCGGCGCACCGGGCCTCTACAACATCGCCGAAGATGATGGCGCGGTGACGATCGACAAGGCCCGACGAGAGTTGGGCTTAGACCCGGCTTTCAGGCTTCCCGCCTGAACGGTTTGCTCAAAAACCGCGAGCCTTTTTCTCCATAGCGCCACGGCAGCTCGACAGCCTTGGTGAGGCCGATCCTGGGGCCGGTCACAATCTCGACATCGGCCTGCCGCGCCAACAGCTCAAATGGCGGCCGGTCTAGCGCGAGACCGTTTTGGGCCCTCGTAATCCCGAGCGCCTCGCAGAGTCGGCCGGGCCCGGAGCACAGCAGCCGCTCATCAGCCACGCCCCGCCGCCGCCGCATTGTGGGCAGGCCGGTCGTCGGCTCCAGCGCCCGAATCAGGACGGCGGCGGCCGAGCCTTTGGGCTCGCAGACAAAGTTCAGGCACCAGTGGATACCGTAGGAGCGGTAGACATAGGCGTAGCCGGCCGGGCCGAACATGACCCGATTTCGCTCGGTCGGGCCGCGGAAGCTGTGCGCCGCCGGTTCGGTATGGTGGTAGGCCTCGACCTCGACCAGCCGGCCGCCGACGCCATTCACGAGCAGGGTCGCGCCGATCAGATCCGGCGCAACTTCGAGGACGCTGCGGCTAAAGAAGCTCTTGGTTAGGCGTTTTGGCACGGCCGCATCGTCGCAGCCCCGCTACCGTTCGGTAAATCGCCAGTTAACTAAATAACGCCGAGCGGAGTGAATCTGTGGCTTCGCGGCAACAGCGTGAGAACATTTCGTATTACTGCACTGCACACGCGTCCAACGCCGCTTTTTGGCCATAGGATTTCTCGACATCGTTGGCCAGCGACCGATCCATCCTGGATTTTAGGTCGTTGCGTACTTCCGGTCTTTCTTTGTTAGGGCCGGTTGAAAGGGGCGAAGGGGCTCAAGTACAGCCCGCTGAAGTTATGGACGCCAAAACAGACCTGAAATTACGACTGCCGAGCCGCCACGCGACTGAAGGTCCCGATCGCGCGCCGCACCGCTCATTCTACTATGCGATGGGACTGACCCGCGAGCAGATCCATCAGCCCTTCGTCGGCGTTGCCACCTGCTGGAACGAGGCGGCGCCCTGCAATATCGCCCTGATGCGCCAGGCCCAGGCCGTCAAACAGGGGGTGGCCGCCCGGGGCGGCACGCCGCGCGAGTTCTGCACCATCACCGTGACCGATGGCATCGCCATGGGCCACGCCGGCATGAAGGCCTCGCTGCCGTCGCGCGAAGTCATTGCCGATTCGGTGGAATTGACCGTGCGCGGGCATTCTTATGACGCCTTGATCGGCGTCGCCGGCTGCGACAAGTCGCAGCCCGGCATGATGATGGCGATGTGCCGGCTCAACGTGCCGTCAATCTACATTTACGGCGGCTCGATCCTGCCCGGCACGTTCAAAGGCCAGCCGGTTACCATCCAGGACGTCTACGAGGCGGTCGGCAAGCACTCGGTCGGCGCGATGAACGATGCCGACCTGGAAACGCTGGAGCAGAACGCCTGTCCGTCGGCCGGCGCCTGCGGCGCACAATTCACCGCCAATACCATGGCGACAATCTCCGAAGCGATCGGGCTCGCCTTGCCGTATTCGGCCGGTGCGCCGGCGCCGTACGAGATTCGCGACAAGTTTTGCATGCTGGCCGGCGAGATGATCATGGATCTTATCGCCAACAATATCCGCCCGCGCGACATCGTCACCCGCAAGGCGCTGGAGAACGCCGCCGCGGTCGTTGCCGCCACCGGCGGCTCGACCAATGCCGCGCTGCATCTGCCGGCCATCGCCAATGAATGCGGCGTCAAATTCGATCTGTTCGATGTCGCCGAAGTCCTGAAAAAGACACCTTATATCGCGGATTTGAAACCGAGCGGTCGCTATGTCGCCAAAGACGTGTTCGAAGCTGGCGGCGTTCCGCTGCTGATGAAGACGCTGCTCGATCATGGCTATCTCCATGGCGACTGCCTCACGGTCACCGGCCGAACCATCGCCGAGAACCTTAAATCGGTGAAGTGGAATCCCGATCAGGCCGTCATCTATCCGGCCAACAAGCCGATTTCGCCGACCGGCGGCGTCGTCGGACTGAAAGGTAATCTCGCACCGGAAGGTGCGATCGTGAAAGTCGCCGGGATGGAGCGCATGCAGTTCTCCGGACCGGCACGCTGCTTCGACGGCGAGGAAGCCTGCTTCGATGCGGTCAAGAACAAGAAGTACAAGGAAGGCGACGTGCTGGTGATCCGCTACGAAGGTCCGAAGGGCGGGCCCGGCATGCGGGAAATGCTGTCGACCACTGCGGCGCTCTATGGCCAGGGCATGGGCGGCAAGGTCGCGCTGATCACCGACGGCCGCTTCTCCGGCGCCACGCGCGGCTTCTGCGTCGGCCATATCGGCCCGGAAGCGGCAGTCGGCGGCCCGATCGCGCTCGTCCGCGACGGCGACATCATCAAGCTCGACGGCGAGAAGGGAACGCTCGACGTCGAGGTCAGCAAAGAAGAGTTCGAGCGCCGGCGCAAAGAATGGAAGCCGCGCGAGAGCGAATACACATCCGGCTATCTCTGGAAATACGCCCAGCAGGTGGGAACGGCACGCGACGGTGCGGTGACCCACCCTGGCGCATCGGCCGAGAAGGCATGCTATGCGGATGTCTAAGGCCATAGCGCATATCGCGACTGGCCGGACCGCCGTCGGGCTCATCGGCGCGCTGTGCCTTGGTTTGGGATTGAGCGGGCAGGGCGGCATGTTCGGGCCGCTCCCGGCACTCGCCTTCGATGGCAGCACGACGCCGGCGACGGCGTCCTTGACGCCGAGCGACAGTTTGCGGGCCAGCGCGCACGCCCCGGAAGTCGGAGCCAAATCGACCGCATTGACCGCCCTGCAATACGCGGCCGAGCAGGGCGAGCCGGTCGCGCAATGGAAACTCGGCCGCATGTATGCCGATGGCGACGGCGTGCCGCGCGACGAGCTGCGTGCCTTCAACTATTTCAGCCAAATCGCCAATGCGCATCCGGACGAAGTGCCGGGCACGCCGCAGGCGCGGTTTGTCGCCAATGCCTTTGTCGCGCTCGGGCACTACTATTTGAGCGGCATCCCGAACTCGCAAATCGAGGCCAATTCGGATCGGGCGCGCGAAATGTTCGACTACGCCGCCACCTATTTCGGCGACGCCGAGGCGCAATACGAGCTCGGCCGGTTTTACCTCAACGGCAAGCCGAGCGATCCACATCAGGCCGCGCGCTGGTTCCTCCTTGCCGCGACCAAGGGTCATTGCCGCGCCGAAATCGCGCTCGGTGACATGCTGTTCCGCGGTCAGGCTGTGCCGAAGCAAGCCGCGCGCGGCCTGATGTGGCTCACGCTCGGCAAGGATTGCGCCGGCAGCGACGAAAGCTGGGTGAAGCCGCTCTATGATGCCGACTTCCAGCACGCCAGCGACGACGAACGTGCCATGGCGCTGGTTTATCTTGAGGATTGGCTGAAGGCCCGGCGGGATTAGCGATCGCTACTTCGCCTCGATATCCAAATCGATCCACACGGGCACGTGATCGGACGGCTTTTCCCAGGTCCGCACGTGGCGGTCGATGCCGGCGTCGTTGAGCTTGTCGGCGGCGGCGGGCGACAGCAGCAGATGGTCGATGCGGATGCCGTTGTTCTTCTGCCAGGCGCCGGCCTGGTAATCCCAGAAAGTATAGAGGCCTGCATCGTCGCTGGTGGCGCGGATCGCGTCGGTCAGGCCGAGATTGACCAGCGCGCGGAACTCGTCGCGCGTCTGCGGCAGGAACAGCGCGTCGCCGGTCCAGGCTTGCGGGTTCTTGGCATCGGCCGCGGTCGGGATGACGTTGTAGTCGCCGGCCATGACCAGCGGCTCTTCCAGTGAAAGGCGGTCGCGCGCGTAAGCGGCCAGCCGTTTCATCCAGCCGATCTTGTAGGTGTATTTTTCGGTATCCGGCGGATTGCCGTTGGGCAGATAGATGCTGGCGATCCGCAGCGCGCCATGCGCCGTCGATATCACGCCTTCGATAAAGCGGGCGTGATCGTCCTGCGCGTCGCCGGGCAGGCCGCTGTTGACTTCGTCGAATGGTAATTTTGACAATAGCGCGACGCCGTTGAACGTCTTCTGGCCGTGCACGGCGACGTTATAGCCGAGCGCCTCGAACTCCATCCGTGGGAAGGCATCGTCGACGCATTTGGTCTCTTGCAGGCAAACGATGTCGGGCTGGCGCTCGGCGAGCCATGTGCGCGCGGAATCGAGCCGCTGCTTGATCGAATTAACGTTCCAGGTGGCGATGCGCAAGGAAGGTCTAAAGAGTTAGAGCGCGAAACTGGTGCCGCAGCCGCACGACGCGGTGGCCTTGGGATTGTTGACCTTGAACGACGAGCCGATCAGATCGTCGACGAAATCGATTTCCGAGCCGGCCATGTAATTGAGCGACACCGGATCGATCAGTACTGTGGCGCTGCCGTTTTCGATCACGATGTCGTCGTCGGCCCGGCTCTTCTCGGTGTCGAACTTATATTGAAAACCGGAACAGCCGCCGCCTTCGACGGAAACGCGCAGCATCGTCCCGGCCGGCTCGCGGCCGAGAATTTCGCCGATCTTTTTGGCTGCCCGTTCGGTGACGATCACGTTGTCAGCCATTTTGGCTCCGATTTGGCCTGCGCCGATTGCAACGATCTCAATGGGATAGTTAAGTGCGCCGGGAGTTAACGTCAATTGCCGCCCGGGCCGCGTTTAAGCCCATTGAGTTAAGATCATGGACGCTGGGACGACGCGTGCGCTCTATGCCTGCGACCCGGCCCACAGCCGCGGCCGGCTCCATACCGAGCCCGTGAGCCAAAGCCGCAGCGCCTTCCGGCGCGACTGCGACCGCATCATCCATTCGACCGCGTTCCGCCGCCTCAAGCACAAGACCCAAGTCTTCGTCTTCGACGAGGGCGACCATTACCGTACGCGGCTCACCCATACGCTTGAAGTGACGCAAGTAGCCCGCGCTCTGGCCCGCCGGCTCCGCCTCGACGAGGACCTCGCCGAGGCCCTGGCGCTCGCCCACGATCTCGGCCATCCGCCGTTCGGCCATGCCGGCGAGCGCGCGCTCGACGCCTGCCTCGCCGCGTTCGGCGGCTTCGATCACAATGCCCAGACTTTGCGCATCGTCACCGCGCTGGAGCGACGCTATCCGAATTTCGACGGTTTGAATCTGACCTGGGAAACACTGGAGGGCCTGATCAAGCACAACGGCCCTCTCACCGCTCGCAACGGGGCGCCGCTCGACCGCTATCGCGACCACGGCGTCCCGGCGACGATCCTCGCCTATGACGAGCTGCAAGACCTGCAATTATGGAGCTTTCCTGGCGTCGAGGCCCAAATCGCTGCCTTCGCCGACGACATCGCCTACGACGCCCACGACATCGACGACGGCTTGCGCGCCGCGCTGTTTCGTATCGACGACATCGCTGCCGTGCCGTTGCCCGGCCGGCTCATCGGCGACATCCGCGCTTCCTATCCGGGCTTGGACAGTCATCGCCAGGTCCATGAGCTGATCCGGCAGCTGATCGGCTTCCTCATCGATGACGTCGTCGCCGAGACCGGCCGACGGCTTGCCAGGCTCGGCCCCCGCTCGGCGGATGACGTACGCAACGCCGCCGTCCCCGTCGCCGGCTTCTCGGCGGACGTGGGGGAAGCCGATCGTGCCATCAAAGCCTTCCTCAAGCCGCATATGTATCGCCATCCACGCGTCATGCACGTGATGGACCTGGCCGCCGGTGTGGTGCGCGACTTGTTCGCCCGTTACAGCACGCAGCCCGGCGACTTGCCGGAGGAGTGGCGGCAAGGGCTCGCAGGCCTCGACGAGACCGCGCGGGCCCGGAGCATCGCCGATTTCATCGCCGGCATGACCGACCGCTATGCGCTCGCCGAACATGGCCGGCTCTTTGAACTCGACCCCCGAATTGCGTTAGGCGCGCGGCGCGCTCATGGTCACAAAGAACATTTTCGCCGAGCTTCTCGCGCGCGTCCACGGCGCGACCGATGCACTGATCGCCGCAGGCTCATTGCCGGCAGGCCTCGATCAATCGCGCGTGACGGTCGAGCCGCCCCGTGACCCGACGCATGGCGATATCGCCACCAATGCGGCAATGGTGCTGGCCAAGGATGCCGGCAAGAAGCCGCGCGATCTTGCCGAGGCGATTGCGGACAAACTTCGCGGTGACAATCTCGTCGCCAGCGCCGACGTGGCCGGACCGGGATTTCATCAATCTGACTCTAAAAGCCGATGCCTGGATTGACGCTTTGGGCAGCGCGGTCCGGCTCGGTTCCGATTACGGCAAAAGCGACGTCGGCGGCGGCGTACCGGTCAACGTCGAATATGTCTCGGCCAATCCGACCGGCCCGATGCATGTCGGGCACGGTCGCGGTGCCGTGTTCGGCGACGCGCTGGCCAATCTGCTGGCCGTCACCGGCTACAAGGTGACGCGCGAATATTACGTCAACGACGCAGGCGCCCAGGTCGATGCGCTCGCGCGCTCGGCCTATCTGCGCTACCGCGAAGCCTTGGGCGAAGATATTGGCGTAATTCCTGAAGGGTTTTATCCGGGCGAGTATCTCAAGCCCGTCGGCGCGCTCATTGCCAAGACCTTCGGCGAGACGCTCAAAGACAGTCCGGATGTCGAGAGGCTTGCCGTCGTTCGCGCCATCGCGCTCGAACAGATGATGATTTCGATCCGCGAGGATCTCGCCGCCTTGGGCGTGAGCCAAGAGCATTTCTTCTACGAGCGGACGCTGATCTTTCAGGAAGAGCATGGCGCCAACTCGATCGATCTCATCGCCCGAACCATCGAATGGCTGAGAGAGCGCGGTCACGTCTACCAAGGCCGCTTGCCGCCGCCGCGGGGCGCGCCGGTCGAGGACTGGGAGGACCGCGAACAGACTTTGTTCCGCTCGACGGCGTTTGGCGACGACGTCGACCGTCCGCTGATCAAGTCGGACGGCTCCTACACTTATTTCGCGTCCGATATCGCCTATCACGCCAACAAGATAGCGCGCGGCTTTCGCACGCTGATCGACGTCTGGGGCGCCGACCATGCCGGCTACATCAAGCGGCTGCAGGCAGCGGTCAAGGCGTTGAGCGATGGCAATGCCGAGCTCGACATCAAAGTTATTCAGCTCGTGAAGCTCATGCGGGCTGGTCAGCCTGTAACAATGTCGAAGCGGGCCGGGGAGTTCGTGACCTTGCGCGAGGTCGTGGATGAAGTCGGCCGGGACGCCGTCCGCTTCATGATGCTGTTCCGCAAAAACGATGCGGTGCTCGAGTTCGACCTCACCAAGGTCTTGGAGCAGTCGCGCGACAATCCGGTGTTCTATGTCCAGTACGGCCACGCGCGCGCGCAGTCGATCTTTCGTAATGCCCGGACCGCGTTCCCGGACCTTGCGGCCGACACATCGGAACTTGGCCGGCATCGCGAATCTGGAACGGCTTTCGGACCCTGCGGAACTCGCGCTGATGCGGCGTATCGCGCTTTATCCGCGCATCGTCGAGGCCGCTGCGGCGGCACACGAACCGCACCGAATTGCCTTTTATCTGTTCGACTTAGCGTCTGAGTTTCATGCGCTTTATACGCTTGGCAATGCCTCGCCTCATTTACGCTTCATTATCCAAGATGATCGACAACTGACCGAGGCCCGGCTTGTGCTCGTACAAGGCGTGGCCACCGTACTCGCGTCGGGTCTCAACGTGTTGGGGGTCGCGGCGCCAGACGAGATGCGGTGATTGCTGCGCCCTTCGACGTGACGTGCGAAGACAAGTGAGCGCGGGTCGGGACAGAGTTTCGAGACAAGCTTAGTATCGCGTAACGCCTGAATCGGGGGCGCTTCGATGGCCGACGACAATTTCCGCTCTTACCGTGGCCGTGACGGCGGCGGGCCGGCACGCTCTCAGCCGGACGATCCGCTTGCCGAATTGGCCCGGCTCATCGGCCAGAGCGAACCGGCGCGCGATTCCAATCGCGATACGCGAAGCGGTCCGGCGTCGGATCAGCCTTCCGGCGGCCTCGATTGGGCGGCCGAAGATCGTTTCGCGCAACAGAGCGTACCGGCCGAGGAGGATTACGACGCGCCTGCCGACGAGCGCGCCGCTCCGGCGCAGCAGGCTGACTTTCTTCCGACTTTTCGCCCCGGCCTACCGTCCTCCATGAATGCCGACGACGCACCGGCTGGGCCGCCATATTCGGCTCCGGCGCGCAGCTTGAATGGCGCCCGCGACCATGCCTTGCCGGAACGGATTCGCTTTCGCGACGAGCCCGAGCCGGCGCAATCCTTAAGTCGTCAGCTGCCCGGCTTTCTGTCGCAGCCATTCGACGACCGCGACTATGACGACGACCCGGAACTGGAAGGCGCCTCCGACGAAGCTTACGCGTTGGAAGATTATGAGGAGGAAGCCCCCGCCGGCCGGCGGCGCAGCGGTCTCGTTGTCGTCGCCGCCGTTTTGGGTTTGGCCGTGCTGGGGACCGCGGGGGCCTTCGCCTATCGTGCCATGTTCGGCAGTTCGATGCTGCCGTCGCTGCCGCCGATCATCAAGGCGGACGGCGGGCCGAACAAGATCGTGCCGAATAAGCCGAAATCGAACGCGTCCGATCAGGCCGACGCCGGTGCGGCCTCGGGTGAAAAGCTCGTCCCGCGCGAGGAGCAGCCGGTCAACGTACCGGCGCCGGCAAATCCGGCGCCGCGCGCGGTAGCGACCGTCCCGATTTTCTCCGATCCGAATTCCGGTCAGGCTGGCGTTCCGAGTTCCGCGCAAGGGGCCGCGTTGGCTTCGGTCGGCGCAGCCTTCCCGCAGCCCGCTGCATCGGCACCCCCTCCGCCGGTACAAGCCCGTACAGCGCCGGCTTCACCGCCGCCGTCCATTTGGCCGCCGGCTGCCAGCACTGCGCCTGCTCCCACGGGGGGCACGGCTTCGGCGCCGGGGGCGCTGTCGTCGGCGCCGAGAAAAATCCACACCGTCATTATCCGGACCGATCAAATGGGATCGGCGACAGCCGATGCCTCGGCCGCGCCCGAGGCGGCGCCGCTTACCGCACCCACGCCGGCGCCGCTACGGACAGCGCCGGCTCGCGCCGCCGTGCAGCAGGCGAGGCCCGCGCCCGCGCCGCGGGCTGAGGCCAATGGCCCGCTGTCCATCGTTCCCGACCAGAATGGCGCGGCGCCGCCCCCGGCCCGCACCAGGACCGCGCTGGCGCGGCCGGCCGAGATCAGTTCGACCGAGCGCGCCGCGGCGCCGCCTGCCGCGGGCGGCGGCTATGCCGTGCAGGTCACGTCCCAGCGCAGCGAAGCGGACGCTCAGGCGGAATTCCGGACGCTGCGGGCCAAATATCCCAGCCAGCTTGGCAGCCGCGCGCCGATCATCCGGCGCGCTGATCTCGGCGCCAAGGGCGTCTATTACCGCGCACTGGTCGGTCCCTTTGCCTCGGCGGACCAGGCGGCGGCGCTATGCTCAAGCCTAAAGGCTGCCGGCGGCAGTTGCCTTGTCCAGCGGGATTAAGGCGGGGATTTCAGGGTCTTAACGCTTGACCCTCACGCGCACCGCAAGCTAAGCGGCGGATAGCGCAATCGGCGGCGATCTCACCCGCTTGGCGCCACGGATCATCTCTGATGCGCGCCTTCATTACCGGAGTGGCGGGACCTGAGCTGACGGGGCCGGAGCGGCAATTTCTCAAAGAAGCCGAGCCGTGGGGACTTATCGTGTTCAAGCGCAATATCGCTGATCCCCAATCGTTATGCCGCCTGGTCGACGATTTTCGCGGCATTGCCGGCCGCCACGCGCCGGTCCTGGTCGATCAGGAAGGCGGCCGGGTGCAACGGTTCGGTCCCCCGCATTGGCCAGCCTACCCGCCGGGGGCGGCGTATGGCGCGCTCTACGATCGCGATCGGCAAACCGGCCTTGCAGCCGCGCGATTGGGTGCGCGGCTGATCGCGGCCGATCTTGCCGCGCTGGGCATCGATGTCGACTGCGCGCCGATCGCCGACATGCCGGTTTCGGGGGCCGATCCCATCATCGGCGATCGTGCCTATGGCACAACGCCGGAGAAGGTCGTGGCCATTGCCGGGGCTTTCGCGGCCGGTCTGATGGACGGCGGCGTCCTGCCGGTGCTCAAGCACATGCCCGGCCATGGTCGTGCCACAGCGGACAGCCACGAAAAGCTCCCGGTCGTCAGTATCGACCGCGCCACGCTCGAACTGACCGATTTCGCGGCATTCCGCCCGCTCGCCGGCCTGCCGCTGGGGATGACCGCACATGTTGTGTTTAGCGCCATCGACCCGGTCGCGCCGGCCACCACTTCGGTCACTATAGTGCGGGACGTGATTCGCGATTCGATTGGGTTTTCGGGGCTCTTGATGAGCGACGATGTTTCGATGGGCGCGCTGTCCGGCTCGCTGGCCGAGCGCACAAAGGCAGCGATCGCAGCTGGTTGCGATGTGGTCCTGCATTGCAACGGCAAGATGGACGAAATGCTTGCGGTGGCCGCGGCGACGCCCCAGCTCGCGGGCGATGCCGCGCGCCGGGCCGAAGCCGCGCTGGCGCTACGCAAGCCGCCAGCACCGTTCGACATCGCCGCGCGGCGCGCCGAATTCTTCAAGCTCATGGCGGGCGTAGCGCCTGCAGCGGGTTCCGCATGACTCCCCAAGATGCGACCGAAGACCAGTTCGAAGCCGAGCTTTCCGAGCGCGCCACCGACGAGCCCGCGCTGGTGGTCGACGTGGAGGGCTTTGAGGGTCCGCTTGATCTTCTGCTGACGCTGGCGCGCCAGCAAAAGGTCGATCTCGCCAAAATCTCCATTCTTGCGCTTGCCGATCAGTACCTCGCCTTCATCGAGGCGGCGCGCAAAATGCGGCTGGAGCTTGCCGCCGATTACTTGGTGATGGCGGCGTGGCTCGCTTATCTCAAATCGCGCCTGCTGCTGCCAGAGGCGCATCCGGCCGAAGGGGTGAGCGCCGAGGACATGGCGAACGCGCTGGCGCAGCGGCTGCGGCGGCTTGAGGCGATCCGGAAATTCGCCGAAGACATGATCAATCGGCCGCAGCTCGGCCGCGACGTTTTCCAGCGCGGCCAGCCGGAGCCGATTGCCGAGATCAAGCGGCCGGAATGGTCGGCGACGCTCTACGACCTCTTGTCGGCCTATGCCGGGCGGCGGCAGACCAAGGCGAGGTCCTTCGTGCGCATGCCCAAGCGCACGGTGTGGTCGCTTGCCGAGGCGCGCGAGGCGCTTGAGCGGCTGGTCGGCCAGTCGTTGGACTGGAGCCCGCTCGACCAATATCTCATCGACTATCTGGTCGACCCGTCGCACCGGACCACGGTGCTCGCTTCGAGCTTCGCCGCGATGCTCGAATTGGTGCGCGAAGGCCATATGGAAGTGCATCAGCAGGGCTCGTTCACGCCGCTTTATTTGCGCAAGCGGTTGAGTCCGCAAAATGGCAATCCAAGCGAAGACAAGGCCGCCGGAGCAATGGCCGCCGACTCGGGGAATGGGTAAGAGGGGATACGGACCAATGGGGAAGGTTGCGGAAATGCGCGTAATTGTTGGCGACAAAAACGACGAACAGCGGGAGAGTGCCGGGGAGCGCGCTGATGAATTGCGCATTCTCGAAGCGCTGCTGTTTGCCGCCGAGGCGCCGCTTGATGAGAAGGCCTTAGCGTCGCGGCTTCCTGCCGGCACCGACGTGCGCGCGCTGCTCGGGCAATTGCAACGCGATTATGCGCCGCGCGGCGTCAATCTGGTTCGCGTCGGCGGCAAGTGGACGCTGCGCACCGCCAACGACCTGGCGTGGCTATTGACGCACGAATCCGTGGTGACCCGGAAACTGTCGCGCGCCGCGATCGAGACACTCGCCATCGTCGCCTATCACCAGCCGGTGACGCGCGCCGAGGTCGAAGACATCCGCGGCGTCTCGACTTCGAAGGGCACGCTCGACGTGCTGCTCGAAACCGGCTGGGTGCGGCTGCGCGGCCGGCGCAAGGCGCCGGGGCGTCCGGTGACCTATGGAACCAGCGAGGCCTTCCTGTCGCATTTTGGGCTCGAGGCGCTGACCGATCTTCCCGGCCTCGACGAGCTCAAGGGCGCGGGGCTGGTCGACGCCACGCTGCCGGCCGACTTTTCCGTGCCGGTTCCCTCGGACGATCCGGCGCTGCGCGAGGACGAAGAGCCGCTCGGACCGGAAGACCTCGACCTCGGCCTTGCCCCGCGAGCCGAGCGCGGCGAGGAATAAAACCTTCCGGTTATCGATCTTCCGCCATTGTATGGCGCTAGACAGCGCGGGCGGGCGTTCACCCTGCGGCGTGACGGCATCCCCGTTGCGCTTGTTTTTGCCGGTCCCGACGCCTAGTTTCGGCTAAAATCGGCATCTCGCCGCAGGCGCGCGCCATTGTAAGCGTATGGCGGACGGAGGATTTTATGGGTTCATTGAGCATCTGGCACTGGTTGATCGTCGGCGCCGTCCTACTGCTGGTCTTCGGCGGCCGCGGCAAGATTTCGGACATGATGGGCGACGTCGCCAAAGGCATCAAAGCCTTCAAGAAGGGTATGGCCGACGACGATACGGCCGACGCCGCCAAGTCCGACGCCCCGGTTCGGACCATCGACCATCAGGCGCCGGCCGACATCAAGCAGCGCGCCGAATCCGAGAGCAAAGTCTAGCGCGGGGCCTGCCGTCGCGCGGATCGCGACCGCCAATGGTTCCTTGATTTCGCAGGCTTGAGCGGCGGCTGCGGTAGCGAGGATGCCGTGGCGGAGAGTCTCGCATGTTCGACATTAGTTGGACCGAATTCCTGCTGATCGGCGTCATCGCGCTGATCGTGATCGGGCCGAAAGAGCTGCCCACCGTCATGCGCACGCTGGGCCAGTACACGCGCAAGATCCGCAGCATGGCCGCGGATTTCCAAAATCAATTTCACGAGGCGCTGCGCGAGGCCGACATGGCCGACCTGAAAAAGCAGGTCGACGACATGGCAAGCGATATCAAGAATTACGATCCGTTGAAGGACGTGCGCACCGATCTCGAAGGCATGGGCAAGGATGTCGAGAAATCGCTCGCTCCGCCCGCCGAGCAAAAACCGGCCGAGCAAGCGCCGGTGGTCGAGGCTGCCATCGAACTAAAGCCGGATATCGCTTCACCGCCGGCGTTGACCGACTCCAGCGCCGAACCCGAGCTGCCGTTGTCTGATGCGGCGCCGCCGCCCGCCACGGCGCCGCCACCGGAGCCTGTTACGGTTGCCGCCGAGCCGCCGAGCACCGAGCGACATTGATGGCGCAAATCAGCCGCGAAGACGAAGAGAAGGAGATCGAGGCCACCAAGGCGCCCTTGATGGACCATCTGATCGAGCTGCGCTCGCGGCTGATCAAGGCGGCAGCGGCCTTCGTCATCGCCATGGTGGTCTGCTTCTTCTTCGCGCGGCAGATCTACAACGTGCTGACCTGGCCCTATCTCTGGGTGGCCGGCGCGGGAAACGCCAAATTCATCTACACCGGGCTCCTCGAATATTTCGTCGTGCAGCTTAAGCTTGCCGCATTCGGCGGCTGCTTCATCGCCTTTCCGGTGATCGCGACGCAGATCTACATGTTCGTCGCGCCCGGCCTCTACCGCAACGAGCGGCAGGCTTTCCTGCCTTATCTGATCGCGACGCCGATTTTTTTCGTGCTCGGCGCCTGCGTTGTCTATTTCGTGGTCTGGCCGATGGTGGCGCGGTTTTCGCTCTCCATGCAGCAAACCGGCGTTCCCGGCGAGGCGACGATCGAGCTGTTGCCGAAGGTCGAGGATTACCTGTCGCTGATGATGAAGCTGATGCTCGCTTTCGGCATCGCCTTTCAGCTGCCGGTGATCCTGACGCTGCTCGGCCGCGTCGGCATCATCACCTCCGATCAGCTTCGGGCCAAGCGCCGCTACTTCATCGTCATCGCCTTTGTCATCGCCGCCGTGCTCACGCCGCCCGACGTGCTCAGCCAGATGTCGCTTGCGCTGCCGCTGCTCGCCCTCTACGAGGGCTCGGTGTGGTCGGTGCGCATGGTCGAAAAGCGCGCCGCCGCCGAACGCGCTGCGGCTGCTGCTGCGGCGGCAAAGCCCGCGGAGTGATTCTCGCTCGACATTGCCGGACTTGCCGATTAGGACCGTCACCCTGAGGTGCGAGCGTAGCGAGCCTCGAAGGGCGACGGCCCGGGCGCCCTCGGCCGCATCCTTCGAGGGCCGCTGCGCGGCCACCTCAGGGTGACGGGATACGGACATGCACGACATCCGCTTCATTCGCGAAAATCCCGAAACATTCGACGCCGGATTGGCGCGGCGTGGGTTGCCGGGCGAAGCGAAGCGGCTGATCGCGCTCGACGAAGAGCGCCGCACCGCGATCCAGAAGCTCGAAGCGGCGCAGGCGCGCCGCAATGCGGCGTCGAAGGAAATCGGCGAGGCCAAGAAAAATAAAGATGAAGCCAAGGCCAAGAGCCTGATGGCCGAAGTCGCGGAATTGAAGGATGCGTTTCCGAGCATGGAAGCGGCGGAGAAGGCCGCCTCCAAGGCGCTGGACGAAGCGCTGGCGCAAATCCCAAATCTGCCGCTCGCCGAGGTGCCCGACGGCAAGAGCGCCGACGATAATGTCGAGCATCACCGCTTCGGCGCGCGGCGCGATTACGCCTTCGCGCCCAAGCAGCATTTCGATCTCGGCGAAGCACTCGGCCAGATGGATTTCGAGACCGCGGCGAAGCTATCCGGCGCGCGCTTTGTTGTCTTGAAAAAAGGTCTCGCGCGGCTCGAACGCGCGCTCGGGCAATTCATGCTCGATGTGCATACTAGCGAGCCGCACAATTATACAGAGATATCGCCGCCGCTTTTGGTGCGCGACGAAGTGATGTTTGGCACAGCGCAGCTTGCCGAAATTTGAGGAAGATCAATTCTTTGCGCTTAGGTGGAATTTGGCGAATGCAGCTTGGGATGAAGGCGTAGAAGGCGAAGATGAAAACGATGCGATGTTTGAGATCCATGGGCCACGAAGGCATGTTGACCGATATATTTTTAAGATTTGCTCCGGAACGATCGCTTAGGTCTCATCCCCACCGCCGAAGTCCCCCTGACCAACCTCGTCCGCGAATCCATCGTCGACGAAGCGCAATTGCCGATGCGGCTCACGGCCTGCACGCCGTGCTTCCGCGCCGAGGCGGGCGCCGCGGGCAAGGACACGCGCGGCATGATCCGGCAGCATCAGTTCACCAAGGTGGAGCTCGTCTCCATCACCACGCCCGAGCAATCGAAGGACGAGCACGAGCGCATGCTGTCTTGCGCCGAGGAAATTCTGCGCCGGCTCGATCTGCATTATCGCGTGATGACGCTGTGCACCGGCGACATGGGCTTTGCGTCACAAAAGACTTACGACATCGAAGTATGGCTGCCCGGGCAAAACATGTACCGCGAGATTTCGTCGTGCTCGATCTGCGGCGAATTCCAGGCCCGGCGCATGAATGCGCGCTATCGCACCAAGGAAGGTCGCAACGTCCGCCACGTGCATACGCTCAACGGCTCCGGCGTCGCTGTCGGCCGCGCGCTGATCGCGGTGATGGAGACCTATCAGCAGGCCGACGGATCGATCGCGGTGCCGGACGTGCTGCAGCCCTATATGGGCGGAATGAAAGCGATCGAGAAATAGCCTTGCGAATTTTAGTCACCAACGACGACGGCATCCACTCGCACGGGCTCGACGTCTGCGCCGACATCGCGCGCACGCTGTCGGATGACGTCTGGGTGGTGGCGCCGGAGCACGATCAGTCCGGCGTGGCGCATTCGCTGTCGCTGAACGATCCGCTGCGGCTGCGCGAAGTCGCCGAGCGCCGTTTCGCGGTGCGCGGCACGCCGACCGACTGCGTCATCATGGGCGCGCGCCACGTGCTCGACGGCAAACAGATCGATCTGGTGCTGTCCGGCGTCAATCGCGGCCGCAATGTCGGCGAGGACGTCATCTACTCCGGCACCGTCGCCGGTGCGATGGAAGGCGCGGTGCTCGGCATTCCCGCGATCGCGCTGTCGCAGGCCTATAAATCGAAAAGCGGCCAGCCGCCGTTCTGGGATACCAGCCTGCGCCACGGACCGGACATCGTGCGCCGCATCCTCAATGAAGGGGTCCGCCGCGACGTTCTGATCAACGTCAATTTTCCCGATTGCCGGCCCGAGGAGGTCAAGGGCGTCGCGGTGACGGCGCTGGGCCGCCGCCGCCAGGAGCGGCTTCATATCGACGAGCGCAAGGACGGCCGCGGCAATCCCTATTACTGGATCGCCTATACGCGGCAGAATGCGTTCAAGTTCGAGCATGGCACCGATATCGCCGCGCTCGAAGATAATTGCATCGCGCTGACGCCGCTGCGGATCGACATCACCGACGAGCCGACCATGACGGGGCTCGCCAAGCTCTTCGAAAAAGGCGTTTAACCCACCGCCCCGGTCAGTGCGGTATCGATGGCTTGCGCCAGCGCCTCGATCTGGAACGGCTTCTGCAGCGTGGGACTGTGGCGGAAGGCTTCCGGCACGCCGCGCTGACCGTAGCCGCTGGCGAAGACCAACGGCACGCCGCGCGCCACCAGCACTTCGGCCACGGGCGTAATCGGCTTGCTGTTGAGATTGACATCGAGAATGGCAATGTCGAATTCGGCCGCTTTGGCGAGCGACAAAGCTTCCTCGATGCTGCCCGCTTCCGCGACGACAGTATGGCCGAGATCGGTCAGCATGCCCTCGAGCAGCATGCGGATCATCAGCTCGTCCTCGACCACGAGGACGCGCTTGCCCCCGGCTGTCTGCGGCGCGGTACTCGGCTCAGCAATACCCGGTTCAGATGCCATTTCGACCCCGTGCTGCCGCATAACGCTGAGCGCCGTCTCCGGTTCCATCCGCGGACGAATTCGTACCTCAGGTGCCGACGCGGTCACCCGGCGGCGGCAATCTCAGTATAAGCGATCATTGTATGGTGGTAAAAAGTGGCATGAATCGCCGATAGCGCGAGGGCAGGGTGGCCGCAGCACCAGCAGCCGACGACGTCGAACGCATGGAGTTTCAACTCGCGCTGCGCCGGCGCGGCATCAGCGATAAGGCCGTGCTGCGCGCCATGGACGAGGTGCCGCGCGAATATTTCGTCGCTTCGGGCTTTGCCGAGAGCGCCTATGCCGACCAGGCCCTGCCGATCGCCTGCGGGCAGACGATCAGCCAGCCGTTTGTCGTCGCCTATATGACGGAAAAACTCGAGGTCGAACCGCAGCACCGTGTTTTGGAGGTCGGGACCGGCACCGGCTACCAGGCGGCGATTCTGGCGCGGCTGGCGCGCGAGGTGGTCAGTATTGAGCGCTACCGAACGCTCGCCGACGCCGCGCGCGAGCGGCTCAGGACTTTGGGCTACACCAATGTGACGATCCGCGCCGGCGACGGCATGGCCGGCGCGCCGGATTTGGCGCCGTTCGATCGCATCATGGTGACGGCCGCCGCCGAAGAAGTGCCCGAAGCGCTCATCACTCAACTCGCCGAGGGCGGCAAGATGGTGTTGCCGGTCGGCCCCCGTCACGACGCGCAATACATCATCAAGCTGACAAAACAGCCCGGCGGCGCATTAACCCGCGAAGAGCTCATCGCCGTGCGCTTTGTGCCGCTTTTGCCCGGTCAGGCGCGCGAACTGTGACCGCGAAAACACTTAACGCCACATAGTACAAATCCGCGCGGCACTTAAAGGCCTGTTTACCCCAACGTTGTTTATTCGCTTCTCCTTGTATTGCGTTCGAGCGAGTAACCATGTGCGCAGCGCGTCGGTCGGCCCCTTGGCCGCAACTGGTTGCCATTTCCTTAATCGGAATTGCCGTCGCGAGCTGTAGCGCCGATTCCGGCCGCTTCAACGAAGGTTTCGGTTCCTCGCCGTCATATTCATCTTCCTCACGCAGCGACGTCACCGGCTCGATCCCGCAGACCGCGCCCGCAAGCCACGTCGACAGCCGGCCGCTGCCGAATCTCGCCAGCGCCGATAACGGCGCCTCGGGTGGCGGACGCGGCATGGGTTCCTATCAGCCCGGCGGCGACGTCACCGGGTCGGTCGCGGCGCCGCCGCCGCCGTCCTGGACCTGGGATGGCGGCACCGCGGTCACGGTCCGGCCGGGGCAAACCGTCGAAAGCATCGCGCGTGAGCACGGCGTGCCGGTCGCGGCTCTGCGAGAGGCCAATCACATGGCCGCTAGTGCTTCCGTCCATCCTGGCGAGCATCTCGTCATTCCGCGCTATCGACCCGCGACGGCGGCCGCAATGCCGCCGCAGACGCGCATTGCTTCGTCCCCACCGCCGGTAGCGGCGCCTTACATTCCGCCGCGCGGCGGCCTGGTCGCGCCTTCCGGCACGCATGTCGTGGCGCCCGGCGAGACGCTCAACAGCATTGCGCGGCTCTACGGCAAGCCGGTCAATGTCATTGCCCGGGCCAATAACATTCCGCCGGATACCATGGTGCGGGTGGGCGAGCGCATCGTCATTCCGGAGATGGGCGAGCATCCGGCGCCGGTTGCGCCGCGCGCCGAGGCGCCGGTGTCGGCCCCGACCACGGTCGCGACCATCGAGTCGCCGCATAGCGCGCGCCTGGCCACGCCAAGCGCTCCGGCAGCGGACGAACATCCGGTCAAGGCCGAGCAAGCTGCGAGCGCCATGCCGAGCTTCCGCTGGCCGGTGCGCGGCCGCGTTATCGCCGGCTTCGGCCCCAAGCCGAACGGTCTGCAGAACGACGGCATCAACCTCGCGGTGCCGGAGGGCACGCCGGTCAAGGCGGCCGAGGACGGCGTGGTTGCCTATGCCGGCAATGAGCTCAAGGGCTACGGCAATCTGGTCCTGATCCGCCACGCCAACGGCTTCGTGACTGCCTATGCCAATGCCAGCGAAATCATGGTCAAGCGCGGCGAAACCGTCAAACGCGGCCAGGTGATCGCGAAATCCGGCGAGACCGGCAACGTCACCTCGCCGCAACTGCACTTCGAAATCCGGAAGGGCGCGACGCCGGTCGACCCGTCGCAATATCTGAGCGGGGCGTAAGTAAGGTCAGTTTCCCATTTTCACGCCGAGCCGTCCCGCTAAGTCCTGCACATATTGCCACGCCACGCGGCCGGAGCGCGCGCCGCGCGTCGTAGCCCATTCCAGCGCCTCGCGCCGCAACTCGGCGCCGGCCATCGGCACGCGGTAATAGGCGATGTAACTGTCGACCATGGCGAGATATTCATCCTGGCTGCAGCGGTGAAAGCCGAGCCATAGCCCGAAGCGGTCCGACAATGAGACCTTCTCCTCGACCGCCTCGCCGGGATTGATCGCGGTGGCGCGCTCGTTCTCCATCATATCGCGCGCCATCAGATGACGACGGTTCGAGGTGGCGTAGAAGATGACGTTCTCCGGCCGGCCCTCGATGCCGCCTTCGAGCATGGTCTTGAGCGATTTGTAGGACGTGTCTTCGGCGTCGAACGAGAGATCGTCGCAGAACACGATGAAGCGCTCCTTCCTGTTGCGCAAAAGCGTCATCAGTTCCGGCAGCGACTCGATGTCTTCGCGGTGAATCTCGATCAGTTTTAATCCGGCGGCGGCATGCGCGGCGCCGATCGCAGCGTGCGCCGCCTTGACCAGGGACGATTTCCCCATGCCGCGCGCGCCCCACAACAGCGCATTGTTGGCCGGCAGGCCGCCGGCAAAGCGCTCGGTATTTTCCACCAAGAGGTCGCGCACGCGATCGATGCCCTTTAGGAGCGACATGTCGACCCGGTTGACGCGACGAACCGCCGCGAGCTGGCGGCCTTCAGGGTGCCAGACGAAGGCCTCCGCGGCGGCAAAATCGAGCGGCGCCGATGCCGCCGGAGCAAGACGTTCCAGCGCACCGGCGATCCGAGTCAGCAACGCGGCATTGTCGTCGCCGCCGAGCCGGGCGCGGCGCCCCTTGCCCGCGGTCTTTTTTGTCGCATTTTTCCTGGATCGCGGAGGAGATTTGGCCATATTTACACCGGGTTGCGGCCATCCCCTTAGCCGGGCCGCGGCACGCTCGCAAGCTTGCCTCGACGCGCCCGCAACATTGCAATTGGGCCAACGGTAGCTATAGTCCGCGCGATTTTGCGCGCATAAGCGGCCCTTCATCCCGGGCGGCGCGCTTTCCTGCCCGCCCCACTGGAGGATCTATGTTCATTACGCCCGCATTCGCGCAAAGCAATCCGTTGAGCAGCCTATTTGGCGGCGCCGGCGGCGACTCGGCCAGCATGCTCACGTCGTTCATGCCGCTGATTCTGATCATCGTAATTATGTACTTCCTGATCCTGCGACCGCAGCAGCGCAAGGTGAAACAGCACCAGGAAATGGTCAAAGCGCTGCGCCGCGGCGACACCGTGGTCACCAGTGGCGGCCTTGTCGGCAAGGTGACCAAGGTCGTTGACGACCAGCATATCGAGATCGAAATCTCGGACGGAGTACGCGTGCGTCATTTGCGCACCAGCGTGAGCGAAGTGCGCGCCAAGGGCGAGCCGGTGAAGGAAGACAGCGCGAGCTGATCGTCCGTTCGTAAACTGAGGAAATTCGAATCGATGTTGTTTTTCACGCGGTGGAAGGCGGCGGCTATTGTGCTCACGGCACTGATCGTGTGCCTGTTCGCGGTGCCGAATTTCTTCCCCGAAAGCGTGGTTGCGCGCTGGCCGAACTGGGCGCAGCGCCACATCGTGCTCGGCCTCGATCTGCAGGGCGGCTCAAGCCTGCTTATGCAAGTCGATACCAACTCGGTGCGCAAGGAGCGGCTGCAAGCGCTGGATGAAGACGTGCTGCGCGTTTTGCGCGAAGCACGCATTCCGTTCACCGGCCGCGCCATCCGCGGCGATCACGTAGAAGTTCACATCACGCGGCCTAGCGACGTCGATAACGCGCTGAATAAATTGCGCGCCTTGTCGCAGCCGATGTCCGGCTTCATCGGCTCAACCGGGCAGCGTGACGTCGACGTCAACGAAAACAACGGGCTGATCACGCTGACGCCGACGGAGCCCGCCCTCACCGAGCGTATCCGCCAGGCCGTCGATCAATCGATCGAGATCATCCAGCGCCGCGTCAACGAGCTTGGCCTCGTCGAGCCGAGCATCCAGCGCGAGGGCACCGACCGCATCCTGATCCAGGTGCCGGGCCTGCAAGATCCGACGCGGCTGAAGGAAATCCTCGGTAAGACGGCCAAGCTCGATTTCCGCATGGTCAATGAGTCGATGACGCCGGAGCAGGCTGAGGCCGCGCACCCGCCCGAGGATTCCGAAATCCTCGAAGGCCAGCAGCCCGGCGAGAAATATCTCATCGAGAAGCGCATCCTGGTGTCCGGTGGCGATCTCGTCGACGCCCAGGCCGGTTTCGATCAGCAGACCAATCAGCCGGTGGTCAATTTCCGCTTCAATTCCTCCGGCGCGCAGAAATTTGCCGCCGCGACGCAGGCCAATGTCGGCAAGCGCTTCGCCATCGTGCTCGACAACAAGGTGATTTCCGCGCCGGTGATCCGCGAGCCGATCCTTGGCGGCCAGGGTCAGATTTCCGGGAATTTTACCGTGCAGTCGGCTAACGATCTGGCGATCCTGTTGCGCGCCGGCGCCCTGCCGGCGCCGCTCACGATCGTCGAAGAGCGCACCGTCGGCCCGGGCTTGGGCCAGGATTCCATCAATGCCGGCGAGCACGCCGCTTATGCGGGGGCGGCGCTGGTTATCATCTTCATGTTCGTGACCTACGGCCTGTTCGGGCTGTTCGCCAATATCGCGGTGACGATCAACGTCGCCATGATTTTCGGCGTGCTGTCGTTTCTCGGCGCAACGCTGACGCTGCCGGGCATCGCCGGCATCGTGCTCACCGTCGGCATCGCGGTGGATTCCAACGTCCTGATCTACGAGCGCATCCGCGAGGAAGTGCGTGCGGGGCGCAGCGCGATCAATGCCATCGACGCCGGTTTCACCCGCGCGCTTGCCACCATCCTCGACTCCAATATCACCACCTTCATCGCCGCCGCGGTGTTGTTCTATATCGGCTCCGGACCGGTGCGCGGCTTCGCGGTGACGCTCGGCGTCGGCATCCTCACTACGCTGTTCACGGCCTTCACTTTGACCCGGCTGATCGTGGCCTACTGGGTCCGGATGTGGCGGCCGCGTACCGTCCCGATCTAGCCGGCACGCTATGCGCAAGCCAACAAACCTCGCTTGAAAGAAATCCAGTGCGCCTCCTTCGCATCGTTCCCGACGATACCAAGTTCGATTTCATGCGCTTTCGGCGCATCAGCTTTCCCATTTCGGCGATGCTGTCGATCGTGGCGATTTTGCTCTTCTTTTATCACGGCCTGAATTTCGGTATCGATTTCGTCGGCGGCACGCTGGTGGAAGTGCAGACCAAGGCGGGGCCGGCGGATCTCGCCAAGATGCGCGCCACAATGAGTTCGCTGCATCTCGGCGACGTTCAGCTCCAGGAGTTCGGCGCGCCCAACGACGTTCTGATCCGCTTATCCGAGCAGCCGGGCGGCGACCAGGCGCAGCAGGCGGCGATCCAAAAAGTCCGCGACGCGCTGGGCGACAGCGTCGACTACCGCCGCGTCGAAGTGGTCGGGCCGAGCGTGTCCACTGAGCTGTTGTCCTACGGCACGATCGGGCTGGTGCTGGCGATCGTGGCGATCCTGATCTATCTGTGGTTCCGTTTCGAGTGGCAGTTCGCACTCGGCGCCATGATCGCCAACGTGCACGATCTGGTGCTCACCGTCGGCTTCATGTCGCTCACCCATATCGACTTCGATCTGACGAGTATTGCGGCGCTGCTCACCATCCTCGGCTATTCGCTCAACGATACCGTGGTGATCTACGACCGTATCCGCGAAATGCTGCGCCGTTATAAGCGCTTGTCGATGCCGGAGCTGCTCAATGCTTCGGTCAACGCGACGCTGTCGCGCTCGATCGTGACCCACGTGACCGTGGCGATGTCGCTGTTGGCGCTATTGTTGTTCGGCGGCCAGGCGATCCACAGTTTCACCGCGACCATGATGTTCGGCGTGGTGCTCGTCGGCACCTACACCTCGGTGTTTATCGCTTCGCCGATCCTCATCTACCTCGGCGTCGGCGTCGGCCGCATGGGGGGCGCCGAAGAGCCCGAGCCGCCGGCTGTGGCATCGGCCGCGTCACCCGCTTTGGCCAAGCCTACGGCGCCAACTTCGCGGCGCGCGCGGGCGCGCCGCTAGCCTCCCATGGACCGGCCGCACCTGCCACGCCAGGCGCCGATCGATGCGCATGGCGCTGGCGGGTTCCGCTTCGCCGGCATGTCGCATCGCGGCTCGCTGCTGTGCCTGCCGGACGGCATCTGGGCCTGGCCGATTGCCGTGCCGTCGGGTCTGACCGAACAGTCGTTTGCACTGGTATTTGCCCGCGCCGATGCCTTGGATTTCTTTATTCTCGGCACCGGCGATGCGGCGTGGGTCATGCCGGAGCCAATGCGACTGCGGTTTCGTGAGGCCCATATCTCGGTCGACGCCATGACGACCGGGCCCGCGGTACGGACTTACAACGTGATGCAGCTCGAAGGCCGCCGCGTCGGCGCGGGATTGATCGCGATCGAGTGATGCTACACTCCCGTCCATGCAGGATGCGTTTGCCTATTGCGCGGAGCTTGTCCGAACGGCCGATCGCGATCGCTATCTCGCCGCGCTGTTCGCGCCGGCTGAGCATCGTGCCGCGCTGTTCGCGCTCTATGCATTCAATGTCGAAATCGGACGAGCGGGCGAGGTGGCGCGCGAGCCGCTGCCGGGCGAGATCCGCCTGCAATGGTGGAGCGAGGTTCTCGGCGGCGAGCGGGGCGGGGAGGCGTCCGCCAATCCGGTCGCAGCGGCGCTGCTGTCCGCCATTGAGCGGCATGGGCTGTCGAGAAGCGAGCTTCTCGATTTGATCGAAGCGCGCCGCTTCGATCTGTACGAAGAACCCTTGGCGGCGCTTGCCGATCTCGAGGACTACGTCAAGAAGACCTCTTCGACAGTGATCGCGCTTGCGGCGCAAATTCTTGGCGTCGACGCTCGGCCCGCGGCGAGTTCGGCCGGAATGGCCTATGGCATTACCGGCCTCATCCGCGCATTCCCGATACATGCGGCCCGGCGTCGGGTTTACCTGCCGACCGAGCTTTGCCAACGTCACGGCGTCAGCGCGCATGAAATATTCTCCGGCCAATCGTCGGCTGGGCTGAATGCCGCGCTGGCGGAACTTCGCAGCCTCGCACGCCGCCACCTCGGCGCGACAGCGGGGCCATTGATGACGCTGCCGCGAACCTCGGGCCCGGCGTTTTTGCCCGTTGCCTTGGTCCGACCGTGGCTCGAGCGTCTGGACCGCAGCGATGCCTTCGCGCCGCTAGAGATTTCGCCGTGGCGGCGGCAATGGCTGATCTGGCGCGCGTCGCGCAATCCGGCGCGGATCGCCGCTACTTAGTCCACCTTGATATTGGCCGCCTCGATCACCTTTCCCCACTTCTCGGTGTCGGCGACAACAAATTTGCCGAATTCCGCGGGCGTCATTGCCTTTGGCACGCTGCCGACATTGGCAAATTTCGCCATCACCGTTGGGTCGCTAAGGCTGGCGCTGATCGCACTGTTGAGCTTGTCGACGATCTCGGCCGGCGTGCCCTTCGGCGCCACGACGCCGTTCCACACGATCGCCTCGTAACCCGGCACGAATTCGCCGATCGTCGGGACGTCCGGCAAAGCCTGCGAGCGTGTGTCGCTGGTGACTGCGAGTGCACGCAGCTTGCCGGCCCGGATTTGTTGGATCGTGGTCGGGATCGGGCTGAACACGACCTGCATCCGCCCGGCCAGCATATCGGGCACGTAGCTCTCGCGATAATGCACGACCGTCATCGTGACGCCGGTCATGGTCATGAACAGCTCGCCGGCGAGATGGACCGAACTGCCCTTGCCGGCGGTCGCCATATTGATCTTGCCGGGATTGGCTTTGGCATAGGCGATGAACTCCGGCACGGTCTTGGCCGGAAACGACGGCGTGATCGCCATGACCATCGGCGTTCGCGCCACGCTCGCCACCGGCACGGTGTCGCGGACGAAATCGAAATTCAGATGCGAATAGAGCGTCGCGTTGATCGCATTCGATGAGGTTGCCATCAACAGCGCATAGCCGTCCGGAGCAGACCGGATCACCGCCTCGGTGGCGACATTGGTGCCGGCACCGGGCTGGTCTTCGACAACGAATTGTTGCCCGAGCCGCTGCGAGAGCCATTCGCCCAGCACCCGCGCGAGGATGTCGGTCAACCCGCCGGCAAAAAAGCCGACGACCAAGCGCACTGGCCGTGTTGGGTAGTCGGCCGCTCGCGCAAGGCGTGACAGGACGGGTAAGACAGCGGCGCTTGCCGCTAGCTGCAGAAGCTGTCTGCGATGGAGTTTCATGGCGTTTCCCTACGCGCTTGAGGCCCGCCGCAAACGCGGGAGGGCTTCGAACCGAAGTAGATCAATTTTCGGATTGCTGGCCTGCCGCAGGCACCACCGCTGCCTTTGAATTTTACGGGACGCCGGCACGTTCCGCTGGCAGCTCTGCGCCGAGCTTACACCAATCCGATGGCCGGGTCAGCGGGCTTGCGATCAAAACGCGAAGCGGTCGCGCAGATTGTGCCGCTCCGCGACGATGCGGCCGACGACCGCACGCTCGGCCTCGCTCTTGAGCAGCGGATCGATGAGGTCGAGCTGATTCATCGCCACCAGTTCGAGAATTTCGCTGCGCACGTCGCCCTGCGCGTTGCGCGGCAGCGCTTCGACGACTTGCAGGTGCTCGGGTCTCGCGGCGCCGAGAAAATCGATGAGTTCGCGCTCGCTCACGCTGCCCTCGACAAAGGCGTAGAGCCCGGTGCCGGCGCGCCGGTCGGGATAGGGGACGATGGCGACGTCGCGCACTTGCGGCTGCGTGCGCAGCCGCGCCGCAATGAGCGGCGCCTCCCGCACGAAACGGACGCCGCGGCCCTCGCGGTCGGTGAAATTCAAGCCGCGGGTGATGGCGTAATAGAGCTTCTTTCCCGTCGCCATCCAGGCGCGCGTGACGAAACTTTTCCGCGCCAGCACTCGGCGCTCGGCCGCGGTGAGCGCGTCGGGCGCGTAGCGGCGTTTGTGCTTGAGCAGATGGCGCAGGTCTTCGTAACGGGCGAGCCGGAATAGAGCATTGCTGCGGCGGAAACAGGCGGCGAGCTGGAAGTCCATCAGGAAGGCGCGGCCGTGTCCGTCGTCTTGTCCACGGTCTTGGGCGTAAAGCCAGTTCTGCTCCTTGGCCAGATCGTTATGGGCGATGCCGGCGCGATGCAGCGCGCGCAAAGCCTTTTTCGCCGAGCGGAAATAGCCGGCATCGCCATGCGGTTTGGCGATGTGCAGGGGCACGCCGTCGATCCAGCCGCGCACCAGGACTTGTTGGCCGGCGAAACAGCAGCGGCGGCGCGATGCCGAGCGGGCCGGCGATGGCGAGCGCGCGGCGTTCGCGGCGGAACAGCGCGCGCGCCAGAGGCCTGCTCCACCACGGCACGCCGTCAAGCCGCCGCAGTATAGCCTCGACGTCGCCTGTCTCGGTGCCAAAGCGGCCGCGCTCGATGGTGGAAAACACGTCGCGCTTGAGCACGACGCCGGAATGCCAGCGGCCGTGCAGTTCCTTGGGGACGTCGTTCATGCGCGCTTCTAACACGGCGCCGATTATTCCGCCGCGGCGGGAAGAGCGCCGGCAAGCCAAGCCTCGAGGTCGTTGAGCGCCCGAGTGCACAGTGCGTGCTTTTTGGCGGTCGTCTTGGCGGGGCCACGCAGGCGATTGCCGTTGGCGTCCTTGGTCGGCATTCGCGATAGCGGCGGGAACAGCCCGAAATTCACGTTCATCGGCTGAAATGAGCGCGGGCCAACATCAATGGTCTCGATATGGCCGCCGGTGATGTGGCCGAGCAGCGCGCCATGCGCGGTCGTCGGCGGCGGCAGCAAGATGCGGTCGCCAAGCCGTTCCGCCGCAGCGAAGCTGCCGGCGAGGAGGCCGATCGCCGCCGACTCGACGTAACCCTCGCAGCCGGTGATCTGTCCGGCAAAGCGCAGTTGCGGCATGGCGTTGAGCCGCAGCGTTGCGTCGAGCAATCTTGGCGAATTGAGGAACGTATTGCGGTGCAGCCCGCCTAGCCGCGCGAACTCGGCCTTTTCGAGCCCGGGAATGGTGCGGAATATCCGCACTTGCTCGGCATGTTTCAGCTTGGTTTGGAAGCCGACCATGTTGAACAAACTGCCGAGCTTGTTGTCCTGGCGCAGTTGCACCACCGCGTAGGGCTTGGTCTCGGGCTGGTACGGATCGGTCAGGCCGAACGGCTTCATTGGACCGTGGCGCAGCGTCTCGCGGCCGCGCTCGGCCATCACTTCGATCGGCAGGCAGCCGTCGAAATAGGGTGTCGTTTTTTCGAATTCGTGAAACGCCACTTTATCGCCGGCGAGCAGCGCATCGACGAAGCTGTCATACTGTTCGTGCGTCAGCGGGCAATTGATGTAGTCGGCGCCGGAACCGGCCGGTCCAGCCTTGTCATAGCGCGACTGAAACCAGGCGACGTCGAAATCGATCGAGTCGCGGTGCATGATCGGCGCAATGGCATCGAAGAACGACAACGCGTCTTCTCCGGTGATGCTGCGGATCGTGTCGGCAAGTTGCGGCGAGGTCAGCGGGCCGGTGGCGATGATGACGCTGTCCCAGTCTGCCGGCACGGCGGCAATTTCGCTGCGGTCGATCGCAATCAGCGGCTCGGCTTCCAACGCCGCCGTAATCGCAGCGGCGAATCCGTCGCGATCGACAGCGAGCGCGCCGCCGGCCGGCAGCTTGTGGCCATCGGCGGCACGCAACACCAGCGAATCGAGGCGGCGCATTTCGGCATGCAGAAGGCCGATGGCGCTGCCATCGGCATCGTCGGAACGGAACGAATTGGAGCACACCAGTTCGGCGAATTGTCCAGTCTTGTGGGCGGCAGTCGCGCGAGTGGGGCGCATTTCGTGCAGCACCACGGGCACGCCGCGGCGCGCAAGCTGCCAAGCGGCCTCGGAACCCGACAGGCCGCCGCCCACGACATGAACCGGCTGTAAGGAGCGCGTCATGCCGGAAAACTAGGCGCATCCGGCCGCGTCGACAATGATGGCGTTGGTGACGCTGTTGGCTGATATGGGCCGGTCTGCTATAGGCGGCCGCTAAAATGGCGCCTATATGGGGCTAAGCAAGGCAAGCTGCAGATGTCCGTCGACGCCAATACCGTCCGCCGCGTTGCGCATCTGGCGCGGATCGCGGTGGCCGAAGACGAAATCGAAAATCTCCGCGGCGAGCTCAACGCCATCTTGGCCTTCGTCGAGCAGCTCGGCGAGGTCAATGTCGAGGGCGTCGAGCCGATGACCTCGGTCACGCCGATGGCTATGAAGATGCGGGAGGATGTGGTGAACGACGGCGGCATTGCCGATGACATCATCGCCAATGCGCCGGCGCATGACAACCACTTCTTCGTCGTGCCAAAAGTGGTGGAATGATGTGTCTCGCCTGCGAACAAGACGCCATCTGGCTCGCTTATCTCGACAGCCAGGGCTTGTTGAAGCCGGACGATCCCGCGGCCGTCGACGCGTTGTTTTCGGCATTCCCGGTGCAGCCGTTGCCGGTGCAATCCGAGTGGGACAGCCCCACGCCTGAGGCGACCGCCAAGGCTGATGGAAATACGCCCGCGCCAAAGCCGGCGGCGAATAACCCATTTTCCTGCGACGATCCCACGTCCGAATGAGCGATCTTACTGCACTTACGCTTGCGCAGGCGCGCGACGCGTTGCGCAAAAGGGAATTTTCCGCGCTTGAACTTGCCGACGCGCATCTTGCCGCCATGGCGAAGGCGCGCGCGCTCAATGCCTTCGTGCTGGAAACGCCGGATCGCGCCCGCAACATGGCGCGCGCGTCGGATGCGCGGCTCGGGAAAGGCGAGGGCGGTCCGCTGGAGGGCTTGCCGCTCGGCATCAAGGATTTGTTCTGTACTGCGGGCGTGCGCACCACGGCGTGCTCGCACATCCTGGATAATTTCGTTCCGACCTATGAATCGACCGTCACCGCCAATCTGTGGCGCGATGGCGCGGTGCCGGTCGGCAAGACCAATAACGACGAGTTCGCCATGGGCTCGTCGAACGAGACCTCTTGTTTCGGTCCCGTCGTGTCGCCATGGCGGCGGCGCGGCTCCGATGCCAAGCTGGTGCCTGGCGGCTCGTCGGGCGGCTCGGCCGCGGCGGTGGCGGCCGGGCTCTGCGTCGGCGCTACCGGCACCGATACCGGCGGCTCGATCCGCCAGCCGGCGGCTTTCTGCGGCATCGTGGGATTGAAGCCGACCTACGGCCGCTGCTCGCGCTGGGGCATCGTCGCCTTTGCGTCCTCGCTCGATCAGGCCGGGCCGTTTGCCCGCAGCGTGCGCGACTGCGCCATTCTGCTGCGCTCGATGGCCGGCCATGATCCGAAGGATACGACGAGCGTCGATCTGGCGGTGCCGGACTACGAGAAATCCGTCGGCGGCTCGGTCAAAGGCATGCGCATCGGCATTCCGAAGGAATATCGGATGCCCGGAATGGCCGCGGAGATCGAGGCGCTGTGGCAGCAGGGCGCGCAATGGCTCAAAGATGCCGGCGCCGAGCTGGTCGATATTTCGCTGCCAATGACCAAATACGCGCTGCCGGCCTATTACATCGTGGCGCCGGCCGAGGCCTCGTCCAATCTTGCCCGCTATGACGGCGTGCGCTACGGCCTGCGCGTTGCCGGCCGCGATGTCATCGACATGTACGAGCGCACTCGCGCTACGGGATTCGGCAAAGAAGTTCGTCGCCGCATCATGATCGGCACTTACGTGCTCTCCGCCGGCTATTACGACGCTTATTATCTGCAGGCGCAGAAGGTGCGCACGCTGATCAAGCGTGATTTCGAAAAATGCTTTGGCGAGGGCATCGACGCCATCCTGACGCCGGCGACGCCGTCGGCCGCCTTTGCCATCGGCGAAAAGGGCCGCGCCGATCCGATCGAGATGTATCTCAATGACGTCTTCACGGTGACCGTGAATATGGCCGGACTGCCGGGGATTTCGGTGCCGAGCGGGCTCGATGCCCAAGGCCTGCCGCTCGGTCTGCAATTGATCGGGCGGCCATTCGAGGAAGAAACACTGTTCACACTCGGGGCGGTTATCGAACAGGCGGCGGGGAATTTTAAGCCAGGGGCCTGGTGGGGCTAAGTCTCATCACGAGAATGGACCGAGATCGCCACGCCGCTGCTTGGGAGCTCGCCATCTCACGCACCCTTTGCCGTTGATTCTTGATATGGCGGTGCGACGCTGCCTTCTTTGCGCGGCGGCATTTCCAAAATTTCGTTGCGCCGTCGCGGCAAGGCTTCCGGGTGCTCGTGCTGCAGGAAGCCGATCAGCTTCTCACGTAGCTCGGCGCAAAGGTTGGAGGTATTCGCGGCATTGTCGGCGCTCAGGAGAACGCGAACCTCAATCGCCTGCGCTCCGGCGTTGGTGACCTGCACGTTGATGACTTTGCCGCTCCACTGCTCCGATTTGGCAACGATTTCATTCGCTTTCTCGCGAATGAAATCGATCGGGGCGGTATAATCGAGATAGAGCAGGACGTAACCTATGTTGGCCGCCGCCTGCCGCGTCCAGTTGTAGAACGGCTGCTGGATGAAGAAATTGAGCGGCACGATCAGCCGGCGCAGGTCCCACAGCCGGATCACCACGTAAGTGGCGTTGATTTCCTCGATCCAGCCGTATTCGTTTTGCACCGTCACCGCGTCTTCCAGACGGATCGGCTGCGTCACCGCGATCTGGATGCCGGCAATCATGTTGCTGAGCACCGGCTGTGCGGCGAGACCGAAAATCACGCCGGCGGCGCCGGCGGAAGCGAACAGGCTCACCCCATATTGGCGCACGGCCGCGAAAGCCATCAGCGCAAAGCCGAGCGTAACGAGCACGATCATTGTGTCGATGGCCCGCATCAGCACGCGAACCTGGGTGATGTGTTTGCGCGCCAACAGATTGTCTTCGGTGTCGATGCGGAAATTGAGCAGATAAAGATCGGCGCCGATATGAACGATGGTCAGCGCCATCCAGCCCAGGGTGCAAATGGTCGCCAGCGCCAGCGCACGGAGCAGCAGGATCTTGGTGTCCGGTCCAAGCGGCGCGCTCGGCAGCGCGATGGCAAGCGCAACGAGCAGCAGCGCCAGCCGCGTGGGATTCTTGGTGGCGCGGAGAATGGTCCGAAGTTGGGGGCGGCGTTCCTGAAAAAGCCGGCGCAACAATCCGAGTATTGCGGCGTGTATCAGCCATGCCAACGCCAGCGCGCCGACCAGGATGACGAGCGAGACGGCCCAGGGCGGCACGAACGACAACGCACTGCCGAGTTCAATTAATTTGGTTCGGATATTTTGCGATAAATCTTGCCACATGCTTCGCCGCGATAATTCATTGGGATACGGTTGGAAACGCTTGAGAATTCAAGCAGTTTCATCGAGATTTTACGCACGACTGACGCCGTTTCTCCTGGACACGCGGACTTCGAACTGGCAATACGGCCGCGTTCGATCGGGCGAGCAGGCGGCGATGAAAACTTTTCTACTGCGATTGTTTACTTGGTGGAACAGCCAGACCTTCGGTACGCAGTGGTGGACATGGCTCTATGGCGAGTTCGTCGGTGAGGACGAATTCGGCAATCGCTACTTTCGCACCAAGGGTGGCAAGATCGATCGGACGCTCGGCATGGAGCGCCGCTGGGTCATCTATCGCGGCCTTGCGGAAGCGTCCACCGTGCCGCCGAGCTGGCACGGCTGGCTGCATCATACCGTTGACGTGCCGCCGACCCAGGAAAGCGTTAGGACGTACGCGTGGGAGAAGCCGCATCGGCCCAATCTCACCGGCACCGCAGGTGCCCATCGGCCGAGCGGATCGACTTTGGCGCAGGGCCGACGCCCCAAGGCGACTGGCGACTATAAAGCGTGGAATCCGGGCGGCTAGCGATCGGCAATCCGAGCGGGCTCACTCCTGATCCCTGATTGGGTCCCTGTTTTTGCCTTATTCGACATGTTAACGGGGCGAGGCGGGAAGGCGCCTCCAGACAAACTGCGCATAGAATTCATGGCTCGAATCGCAGCACTCATCGTTGTGATCGGCGCGACGCTTGCCGCTTCGCCGGTTGCGGCGCAGTTCGGCAATCCTTTCAGCGATTCGCCGCCGCGCCCGCCGGCGGACGTTCCAAACGGAGGCTTCCCGGCGCAGCCGCCGCCTGTGCAGTATCCCGGTCAGTATCCGTCCCAACAGTATCCCGCGCAGCAGCAGGCTCCGCCGCAGGACTACCCGGCGCAGCGATATCCGGCGCAACAATACCCGGCCGAGCGGCAAGCAGCGCCGGCGCAGGTTCCGGCGGCACGTGGGCCCTCCGGCATCCAGGCGCAGCCGCTGCCGCCGCCTCCCGGTTCATCCTCTGCTCCCGCCAACGCCAATCGCGGTGCTGCGCCGGCCGCCACACCGCCTCAAGGCGCCGCGGCTTCGCCGACGCCGGCCAACGCCGCGCCGCCGCAACCGTCAGATACCGCGACCGCACCGACGTCACCGGGCCAGGAGGACGATACCACCGTCATCGAGACGCCGACCGAGAAGATCGAGAACGGCCGCGCGGTGTTTGCTGGCCTCGACAAGATCACCGGCCGCACCATCAAGTTCGACGCGGCAGTCGGGGAAACCGTGCAATTCGGTGCGCTGCAGGTCACCGCACGCGCCTGCTACACGCGCCCGCCGACCGAGCCCACCAACACCGACGCCTTTGTCGAAGTCGACGAGGTGACGCTGCAGGGCGAGATCAAGCGCATCTTCACCGGCTGGATGTTCGCTGCGAGTCCGGGGCTCAACGCCGTGGAGCATCCGATCTACGACGTCTGGCTGACGGGCTGCGAACAGCCGCTGACCGGACCGGTCGCGGAATCAACTCCGATGCCGCCGCCGCCGGGCACACTCGGGCCAGAGCCGGAAACTGCGCCAGCGCCACCACCGCCGGCATCCGCACGGCAAGCGCAGCCGCCGCGCCGGCCGGTCAAGCCGTCGGCGCCCGCGCCGGTGCCCGTCACCGACGATTGAGCGGATCAACCCGCTGCAAGGCGCGCCAACGCTGTCTCACCGGACACCGGCCGCTCGACCGACAGCGCTGCGAAATTCCCCTCGCCGACCAGCGCGGCATCAAGGAGCTTGTGATAAACCGGCCGCGGCACCTCGACGGCGCCGAAGGTGCGCAGATGATCGGTGACGAACTGAGTGTCGAGCAGCCGGTAGTGACCGGCCTTGAGGCGCGCCACCAGATGCACCAGGGCGACTTTGGAAGCATCGCGCGCGCGGTGGAACATGCTCTCGCCGAAGAAGGCGCGGCCGAGGCTAACGCCATAGAGGCCGCCGACCAACGCGTCGCCGTCATAGACCTCGACGGAATGGCAATCGCCGCGCTCATAGAGCTTGCGATAAAGACCGCGGATGCGGCCGTTGATCCAGGTTCGGCTCCGTCCCACCGCCGGCTGCGCGCAGCCGTCGATCACCGCGTCGAAATCGCGATCGACGAAAACAGCGTAGCGGGTGGATCGCACCGTGCGCGCCAGCCGGTCCGGCACATGAAATCGATCCAGCGGGATGATGCCGCGCCGTTCCGGCTCGATCCAGTATAGCGCCGGGTCCTCGGCGCTCTCCGCCATGGGGAAAATACCGCAGGAATAGGCCTTCAGCAGCACCTCGGGCGTGATGTCGATGAACGCGGATTCGCGGCTCGCCATGGGCCCGTTTAGCCGGGTCATGCCTTGGGCTTCAAGGGGTGCATGGGGGGTGCATGACGAGAAGGAAGCTCGAATTGGACCGGCGCCGGCGGGTGCGGAGCGCGCAGCCGTTAACAGACCGCAAAGTATAACTCATTACGATTTTCTCCAGCTTGAACACTTCCGCGCAACCGACGTTACGCGTCTATGGACGCGAAGGGATGGGGTGGATGCCATGGAACTGAGCGCGAGAGCAGGCGAGCCGATCCACGTTCTTTTTGTTGAGGACGAGTTCCTCATCAGTGAATGGGTGTCGCAATCTTTGTCGGAACAGGGATTTGACGTATGGACGGTGAGCAATGCCGCCGACGCCCTGGCGCATCTTGCGCTACTGCCGGTCGACGTTCTGTTCACCGACATCAATTTGCCGGGTGGCATGGACGGCGCCGCACTGGCGCGGCGCGCTCGCGAGATGCAGCCGCAGTTGCCGGTGGTGTATGCCTCCGCGCGGGCTACGCTGCTCAAGCAGGAGGCGCGCGTTCCGGGCTCGATCGTGGTGCCGAAGCCTTACGAGCCGGCACTGGTTGGACGGCTCCTGGCGGCCGCCACCAAGGTGGCCACGGCGGTGGCTCCTGTCTGAGCGGCGGCTACTCCTCGACCCCGCCGCGGGCGAGAAAAGCTTCGAGCCAGTGGATGTGATAATCGCCGTCGATGATGTCTTTGTCGCGCGCGAGCGCGCGGAACAGCGGCAGCGTGGTCTCGATGCCATCGACCACGAACTCATCGAGCGCGCGCTTGAGCCGCATCAGACATTCGCTGCGCGTCTTGCCGTGGACGATCAGCTTGCCGACCAAGGAGTCGTAATACGGCGGGATCGTATAGCCATGATAGACGGCGGAATCGACGCGCACGCCCAGTCCGCCGGGCGGATGGTAATGCACGATCTTGCCGGGCGAAGGCCGAAACGACACCGGGTTCTCGGCATTGATGCGGCACTCGATGGCATGGCCATGGAACTTGACGTTGCTCTGCGTCAGTTCGAGTTCGCTGCCGGCGGCGACCCGGATCTGCTCGAGGATCAGATCGATGTCGGTGATCATTTCCGTCACCGGGTGCTCGACCTGAATGCGCGTATTCATTTCAATGAAATAGAATCGACCGTCTTCGTATAAGAATTCGACTGTGCCGACGCCGAGATATTGGATCTGGCGCATGGCCTTGGCGACGGTCTCGCCAATCTCGTCGCGGGTACCCGCATTGAGCGCAGGAGAGGGGCCTTCTTCCCACACTTTCTGATGGCGGCGCTGCAACGAGCAGTCGCGCTCGCCGAGATGAATGGCGCGACCCTTGCCGTCGCCCAACACCTGGATCTCGATATGACGGGGCCGCTCCAGATATTTCTCGAGGTAAAGCGTATCGTCGCCGAATGCGGCCTTGGCCTCAGCGCGCGCTGACTGCAGTGCGCCGATGAGCTCGCTTTCCTCACGCACCACACGCATGCCGCGCCCGCCGCCGCCGGCCGCCGCCTTGAGCATCAGCGGGTAGCCGACATCGCGCGCAAGCCTGTACGCCTCAGCATCCGTGTCGACGCCGCCGTCGGAGCCGGGAACGACGGGAATGCCGAGTTCTTTGGCGGTGCGTTTGGCCGCGATCTTGTCGCCCATCAGGCGGATATGTTCCGGACGCGGCCCGATGAAGTGCACATTGTGCTCGCCGAGAATCTCGGCGAAGCGGGCGTTCTCGGAGAGAAAGCCATAGCCCGGATGCACCGCATCGGCGCCGGTGATTTCGCAGGCGGCGAGCAGCGCCGGAATATTGAGATAGCTATCCTTGGCGGCAGGCGGACCGATGCAGACGCTCTCATCGGCCAAGCGCACATGCATGGCGTCTTCGTCCGCCGTCGAATGCACTGCCACGGTGGCGATGCCGAGCTCCTTGCAAGCTCGCAGCACCCGCAGCGCGATCTCTCCGCGGTTGGCGATCAGGATCTTGTCGAACATCGAGCCGGCTCAAACACGCGAATGGCGAAGTGCGAATGGCGAAGAGAGTCGGAAGGTGTTTCTAACATTGTCCCTACTCGCCACGCGCCATTTGCTATTCGGCATTACTCGACGATCATCAGCGGCTCGCCGTATTCCACCGGTTGGCCGTCTTCGACGAGAATCTGCAGCACGGTGCCCGAGCGCGGTGCCGGAATCTGATTCATCGTCTTCATCGCCTCGATGATGATGAGCGTCTCGCCGGCCTTTACCGCGCTGCCTACTTCGACGAACGGCCGCGCGCCCGGCGCCGGACCGAGATAGGCGGTTCCGACCATGGGCGAAGCGACGAGGCCGGGATGCTGCATCGGATCGGCGGCGGTCGCCGCTGCCGTCGTCGCCGGCGCGCCCATCGGCGCTTCCATGGGCCGGCCACGCACCGCCGGTGCAAGGCCGTGCCGCGCGACGCGGATCGACACGCCGTCGCGCTCGTATTCGATTTCGGTAAGTCCGGTTTCGTCGAGCAGCTTCGCCAGTTCGCGGATCACGTCGTGATCAACGGTCGGCGCATTCGCTGTCGTCGTACTGCCGGGCTTGCGCGCCACGATCACTCCTTGGCGTCAAGCATCGCGGCAAGGCCGGTAATGGCGAGCGCGTAACCGTTGATCCCGAAACCGCAGATCACGGCGCGAGCCGCCTGCGAGACGTAGGAATGCCGCCGGTATTCCTCGCGCTTATGAATATTGCTGATGTGCACTTCAATCACGGGCGCGGCCATGACAAGGAGCGCGTCCAGGATGGCTATGGACGTCGTCGTAAATCCCGCTGGATTGATGATCAGTCCGGCCGCCTTCTCGCTGTGGGCCTCGTTGATCCAATCGACGATGTCGCCTTCGTGGTTCGATTGGCGGAATACGATCGTGAGGCCTAGTTGCTGGGCCGTCGTCTGGCAAAGCTTCTCGACATCGGCGAGCGCGGCGCGGCCGTAGATGTCCGGCTGGCGCTGGCCCAGCAGATTGAGATTGGGTCCGTTGAGGACGTAAATGGTTTTAGCCATTGGCAGGGGCTGAGCCGGCTCTCATCGGCGCGGGCGAATGGCCCGAGCCGATCCGTTTATAGGGAAGCCTCCCGCAAAGGGGAAGCCGGGACCGCGGCGAAGATATCGTCCGCGACTTGCGGATTCGCAAGGTTTCCGCAGTTTTCTTCGAATGACAGGGCGCGGTTTATTCCGGCTGAGCCTTGAGCTTCGCCCGCAGCTCATCGAGTCCGACAGCGCCCACCACAACTTCATCGCCGACCACATAGGTTGGTGTGCCGCTGACGCCGAGCGAATCGGCGAGCTTCATATCCTCGTCGATCGTCGCCTTCACCTCGTCGCTGTTCATATCCTTCTCGAGGCGGGGCATATCGAAGCCGACCTCCTTGGCGACGGCGAGCGCGCGAGCCTTGTCCGCCGGGCCACGCCCGCCAAGAAGCTTCTGGTGAAACTCGATATATTTCTTTCCGCTCGGGTCCTGCATGCGCGCGGCGACGGCGACGTGAGCGGCCTCGACAGAGCCCGGACCGAGCACCGGAAACTCCTTGAGCACGAATTTGAGATTGGGATTGGTCTTCAACAGCGTCATCATATCGGGCAATGCGCGCTTGCAGAATGCGCAGTTGTAATCGAAAAACTCGACGACGGTCTCGTTGCCTTGCGGATTGCCGAGCACCACCTGATGCGTCGAATTAAACAGGGTGGCGTCGTCTTTTTTGATCGTCTCGCGCGCCTTGGCGGCATCCGCCTGTTTCTGCTGTTTGTCGAGCGCATCCATCGCCTCTTGCAGCACTTCCGGATGCGCCACGAGGTAGCTTTTGACGATGCCCTCGATTTCACGACGCTGGTCGGCAGAAAAGGATTGCGCCGCGGGGGCTTGCGCGGCAGCGGCCGGCTGCGCCGTGGCGGGTGCCGGCGTCGACGGAGCCTGCGCCCGCGCCAGGGGCGACAGCAGCACCATGGCCGCGATCGGAATTGCTATGCGCAGAGTCGAAATCATGTCGATGATCCTTTTTACGTTCAATTTCCTATGCCGAACAGCGGATTGGTCTTCAAGTTTTTATTGAAGGCGACGATATCGTCGGCCCGCACCCATCCCGGAGAACCCACGGGAAATCGCTGCTTGGCTCGTTCCGCGAGCTCGCGCGCGGTCTTGTTGTCGCCGCGGGCGAAGGCGGCCTGAGCCGAGGCAAGGTCGGCGTCGGCGTAATCGTTCTGGCGCCCATAGGCCATCGCCAATGTCGTATAGGCGTCGCCATCCTCGGGCTCCTTGATGAGCGCCTCGCGCAGGACCGGGATCGCTTCGTCCGACAACTTCGCATCATTACTGGCGACCAGCGCCTGCGCCAGCAGGATCTGAATGAGGGTCGGCGTCGGCGCGAGCGCCACGGCGCGGCGCAGCGGCGGAATCGCTTCCATCGGGTGCCCGCCTTCCAGCAGCGCTTGGCCCTTGAGCTCGTAGAAATAGGGATTGTTCGGCATCGATGCGATCAGGCTATCGATCTGCGCAATGCCGCTGCGCAAGTCGCCGTAGCGGTAGGTGGAAATCGCCCGCGCGTAGCGGGCCGGCAGGCTGCTATCCGTCGCCGGGTAGCGGCGCAGCACCAGATCCGGTCGCTCGGTGAAGCCATACAGCTTGGCCCGCATCATGTCGTGGCGGAATTGCAGTTCGGGCGGATCTTTCTTGTTCCAGTAAGGCGTCTTCACCAGATTTTCGAGTTCGGCCATGCGCTCTTCGGGCATAGGATGGTTCTGCACGTAGGGATCGATGTAGCTCGACGAATACATCATCTCGTCGCGGAAGTGTTTGAACAAATCGTACATGCCCTTGGCCGATTGGCCGGTCGCAGTCAGCAGCCGAACAGCGACGCGGTCGGCGTATTCCTCCTGGGCGCGCTGATAGGCAAGCAGCGTGTGTATGCCAAGAGACTGCGGAGCGTTAATGAGCGCGCCGCCGACATTGCCCATGTCGATGTTACCTGAATGAGCCCCCGCCGCCAGGGCGCCGGCTCCCAGCAGCATCGCGATGAGCATCCCGGTCTGCACATTGGCCAGTTCCTGGCGCATTTTGGAGAGGTGGCCGCCAATGATGTGGCCGCATTCGTGTGAGAACACGCCGATAAGTTCGTTAGGCGTAGTCGCTTGCATCAGCGCGCCAGTGTTAATGAAGATGCGGTGTGCGTCCATGACGAAGGCGTTGAAGTCAGGATTGTTGATGATGACAACCTGAACGTTCTGCGTGGTGAGACCGGCGGCTTTGAAGATCGGCGCCGTGTAATCGCGCAAAAGCTGTTCGATCTCAGCATCGCGAATCATCGGGATGCCGGCACTGGCGCCCGTTTGCGCCTGTGCCGGAATGCTTGCCGGCAAGCTCGTCAGCGCGACCGCCGCGGCGGTGGCGAGCGCGATCGCGCGCGAAGCTGGCCTCGTCAGCCCTACCTTGCTAGGAGATCGAGCGACAATCATTTCGGTTAAGGCTTCTGCCCCGCGGCATCGGCGGCAAACTATGGTTGGAACGGGTTAGGGTCAACACGTGGCCGTCGCGTCGCCGGATCACAGCCGCACGCCACGAAACCTGCCGAATGCGGCATCAGCGGGGCGGTGTGCGGCCGATGCCGGGAGCGCGATCGAAAGGCGCCGTGATGCTCGAAAAGGCAAAAAGCCTCCTGCAGCCATCGGCCCGCAGCAATGTGCCGCCGTTCATGGTCATGGATGTCATGGCGGCCGCGGCGCGGCTCGAGGCCAAAGGTCGGCGGATTGTCCATATGGAAGTCGGGCAGCCGGCCGCCGGCGCACCGGCCACCGCAATCGCTGCGGTCCGCGCAGCGCTGGCGCGCGGGCCCCATGGCTATACCGAGACCTTGGGTATTGCCTCGCTGCGCCGGCGCATCGCGCGCGCCTATTACGAATGGCACGGTCTCGACATCGATCCGCAACGCGTCGTCGTCACCACCGGCTCCTCGGCCGGCTTCATGCTGGCGTTTCTTGCCGCCTTTGAGCCTGGCGACCGCGTCGCGGTGGCGTTGCCCGGCTATCCGCCTTATCGCCACATCCTGACCGCGCTCGGCTGTGAGCCGGTCTTCATCGAGACCAGCGTCGCCGACCGCTGGTCCATCACCAGCGAAAGCTTGCTGGCGCTGCATCGGCAGCGACCGCTCAAGGGCGTGGTGGTCGGCTCCCCCGCCAATCCGACCGGAACGATGATGACCGCGCCGGCGCTCGCCGCATTGATCCGTAGCGCCGAAGACGCCGGCATCGTCGTCATCTCCGACGAGATCTATCACGGCCTCGATTATGCCTTCGCCGCGGAGAGCGCGGCCAAGGTGTCGTCCGACACCATCATCATCAATTCGTTTTCCAAGTATTTCTGCATGACCGGATGGCGCATCGGATGGATGGTGACGCCGCCGTCATTGCTCCGCGCCATCGAACGCCTGCAACAGAACTTGGCAATATCGGTCCCGACGCTGTCTCAGATCGCGGCCGAAGCCGCTTTCGACGGCCGCGCCGAACTGGAACAGATAAAGCACGGCTACGAGGAGAATCGCCGCATTCTGCTCGAAGGCTTGCCGCGGGCGGGTCTCGATTCATTTCTGCCTGTCGACGGCGCGTTTTATCTGTACGCCGATATTTCGCGCTTCTCGAACGATAGTTTCGACTTCGCCACACGCATGCTCGAGCAGGCCGGCGTGGCGGCGACACCGGGCGTTGATTTCGATCCGCTGTATGGTCGGAAATTCCTGCGGCTGTGCTACGCCGGGACGCGCGGTGACATGCGTGAGGCGATCGAGCGGATAGGCCACTGGCTCAAGGGATGACGCAATTGGATAGCGCTCTCGTCCTGTTATCGGGCGGACAAGATTCGACGGTGTGCCTCGCCTGGGCGCTCGAGCGGTTTGCTCGCGTCGAGACGATCGGCTTCGCCTATGGACAGCGCCACGCCGTCGAGCTCGAAGTGCGGCCGCGCATTCGCGCTGCGCTTGCGGCGCAATCGGCGCAATGGCGCGCCCGGCTCGGCGACGATCACATGGTACGGATCGATGCGCTGGCGGAGGTTTCGGAGACGGCGCTCACCCGCGATGTGGCCATCGAGATTACGGAATCGGGACTGCCCACGACGTTCGTACCGGGCCGCAATCTCGTGTTTTTCTCCTTCGCCGGCGCGGTTGCCTATCGGCGAGGTATCAAACACCTCGTCGCCGGTATGTGCGAGACCGATTTTTCCGGCTATCCGGATTGCCGCGACGATACGATCAAGGCGATGCAACTGGCACTGACGCTCGGCATGGACCGGCGTTTCGTGATCCATACGCCGCTGATGTGGATCGATAAGGCCGGCACCTTCGCGCTGGCGCACGACGTCGGCGGCGATGCGCTGATCGATCTTCTTCTCGCCGAGACCCACACCTGCTATCTCGGCGACCGCGAGCACCGCCACGCCTGGGGGTTCGGCTGCGGCGGGTGTCCGGCTTGCCGGTTGCGAGCGGACGGTTTTGCGAAGTGGAAGGCGGCCTCATGACGATCGACGGACGGCAAAAGCGGGAAGGGGTGATATTCCTCGTCCTGTTTGCGCTCACGATCCCGGCGGCCAATTGGCTGATCGGTCATGTCGGGACCACGTGTATTCCGCATGGCCCCTGCGTGCTGCCGGTGGCCCCCGGCCTGATGGCGCCCTCGGGGGTGACGATGATCGGCATCGCGCTCGTGCTTCGCGATCTGGTGCAGCGGCGGCTGGGCACTATCATGTCGGCGCTGGCGATCGTGGGCGGCAGCGCGCTGTCGGCGATGCTGGCGCCTGCGGCGCTGGTTTTTGCCTCAGCAATCGCTTTTCTGCTGTCCGAATTTGCCGATCTCGCCGTCTATACCCCTTTGGCGCGCCGCCGGCTGATCGTTGCCGTCGTGGCGTCGAGCCTGGTGGGCCTGGTCGTGGATTCGATTGTATTTCTATGGCTCGCGTTCGGCTCACTCGATTTCCTCGCCGGCCAGGTTGTGGGCAAGGCCTGGATGGTGCTGCTGTCGATTCCTTTTGTGGCGTGGCTGCGCCGCCGCGACGCGCGGCTCGGCATCATGCCGGCGTGATTGTGCTCTGAGACGAGGCAAACGATGAGCGACGCTATATTCGATATTCTGCGCAAGGTGACCACCGCCACCATCACCACGATTCTGTTGAAGAAGGGCATCCGGCGCTGCTGGATGAACGGTCCAAAGCCCCTCGTCGCCGGAGGCGAGCGGCTGGTCGGTTCGGCTTTTACTCTGCGCTTTGTTCCGGTGCGTGAGGATCTGGCGACGCCGGAAAGCTGGGCGAGCCCGATCTCGACCCGCGCCGCGATCGAAGCCATGCCGGAAGGCGTCATTGCGGTTGCTGACGCCATGGGCGTGCCGAGCGCCGGCATATTCGGCGATATCCTTTGCGCCCGCATGAAAAAGCGCGACGTTACGGCGTTAGTCACCGATGGCGTCATGCGCGACCTTTCGGGCGTGCTCGCCAGCAAGCTTCCGGTCTGGTGCGCCGGTGTCGCCGCGCCGGCTTCGGTCAACGGCTTGACCTTCGTCGGCTGGGATGAGCCGATCGCCTGCGGCGGCTGCGCGATTTTCCCCGGCGATGTGATCGTGCTGGACGACGACGGCGCGGTGGTCATCCCGAAAGGTTTGGTGGAATTCGTCGCCCACGAGGGTGCCGAGCACGAGCTCTACGAGAGTTGGGTGTTCACCGAGGTCGAAAAGGGCGTCAAGCTCCCCGGTCTCTATCCGCCGAACGACGACGCCAAAGCGCGCTACGCCGCCTGGCGCAAATCGCGCGAGTGAACGTCCCGCCCGGCGAAGCGAGGAGAAACGAGGAGCGAGCGTGAATGTTTTTCGTCCTCTCCAAAACGCTCGGCTTTTTCGCTGTGCCGTCGAATCTGTTGATGGCAGTCGGGCTCGTGGGTCTCGTGTTATTGCTCACGCGATTTCGGCGGCTCGCCAGCTGGCTGATCGTGTCGAGCCTCGTGCTTATCGCCTTTGTCGGTTATTCGCCGCTCGGGCATATGCTCATTCTCCCGCTGGAGGACCGCTTTCCGCCCTGGAATGCCGCGCAGGGTCCGCCGGACGGCATTATCGTCCTCGGCGGTGCGATCGCACCAAGTATATCGTTGGCGCGCGGCGCCGTGGCGCTCAACGACTCGGCCGAACGCATCACCGCCGCCGTCGAACTGGCGCGGCGTTATCCCAATGCCCGTATCATTTTTTCCGGTGGTACGGCCGCGCTGTTCAAGGGGGAACTGGAGGCTCCCTTCGCGGTGAAGGAATTCGAGGCGCTCGGCATCGCGCATGACCGGATCACGGCTGAGGAGCAATCGCGCAACACGATTGAGAATGCAGTGTTCTCGCGGCTCATTGCCCAGCCGAAGCCCGGCGAGCGCTGGCTCCTGGTGACGTCGGCCTTCCATATGCCGCGTGCGATCGCAGCGTTCAGAGCCGCCGGTTTCCCCGTCGAAGCCTATCCGGTCGATTGGCGCACCCGAGGACCGATCGAGGCGACGGCGCCTTTTATGGCGATGACCGGCGGTCTGAGCATGACCGATTTGGCCGTGCATGAATGGGTGGGTTTGTTCATTTATCGCATCACCGGTCAAACCGCCGAATTGTTCCCGGCGCCGTAACACAGTTCGCACGCAACTATTTCTTTACCGATCTTTCATTGCTGCGGTTCGATACTTGGCCCTTGAGCTCCGCGCTTTGAGGACGATCGTTATGACTTCGACCGACATGCCCGCTGCACTGATCGAGCAGCCGGCCCAAGCCGTCGTTGCAACACAATCCGCGAAGAATGATTGGGCTGAAACCGCGCTGACGCTGCTGTTTGCCGCCGCGGCCATCCTCTTTGTCTCGTTCGTCGCGGTCGTGACCGGACTGGTCTGAGCCGATCGTCACGTGTCGTTGCCGACTTGCGGCCAGATTTCGCGCCGGCGAAATTCGGGTTACAAGCAGCGTGTCACAGTGGCCATGGCTTTGCATCTTATCATCGGCAACAAGAATTATTCGTCGTGGTCGTTCCGGCCATGGCTGGCGCTCAAAGTCTCCGGGATTGCGTTCGACGAGACGGTGATCTCGCTCGAAGCGAAGGATTTCAAGGCGCGCGTGACCGCTCTGAGCGGCGCCGGGCGGGTGCCGGTTCTGCTCGATGGCGATGTGCGGATCTGGGAATCGCTGGCGATCCTCGAATATCTGGCGGAGAAGTTTCCCGCCGCCGGCCTGTGGCCGACGGACGTCGGCGCGCGGGCTCACGCCCGCGCCATTGCTTCGGAAATGCATGCCGGTTTCCTGCCACTGCGGCGGCACCTGCCGATGAACGTGGCGCGGCCGGTCAAAGCGCGCGCGCTCGACGATGGCGCGGCGGGCGACGTGGCGCGTATCGACGCGATCTGGAGCGAATGCCGCGCCAAATTCGGCGGTCCTTTTTTGTTCGGTCCGTTCGGCGCGGCCGATGCCATGTACGGGCCGGTCATCTGGCGTTTTCACAGTTATGCGGTCGGCGTCAGCGCCGCCGCCCGTGATTATATGCGCGCGGTCATGGATCTGCCGGCCTGGGCCGAGTGGCGCGAGGCGGCCCGCCGCGAGACCTGGGTGCTGCCGCACGATGAGGTCGATTGGCCGGAAGTGCCGCGGGAATAATTAGTGCGGCAATGCCGCCGTCAGCCAAAACGCCGTTCGAGCTCTTCCAGCAACGGCCGCTGATAAGGCAGGATCTTCACCTTTGCGATCGGCAGCGCGAAATAGGCGATGCGGTCGATCTCCGGGAAGCTCTGCTGCCGCCCCGATCGCGGCGGCCACTCGATTTGAAATTCATTGCTGGCAAAACCGGCGAGATCGAACTCGCCTTCAAAAGCAAATGCGTGGACGGTCTTGCCGCTCTTTTGGTTAACCGGTGAAAGCGCGATCAGTTCGCCATCGGCAACTAGGTTTGTCTCCTCGGTAAATTCCCGCCGTGCCGCGGCGATCAGATCGTCGCCGGGGTCAACGAGGCCCTTCGGTATGGTCCAGACGCCATCGTCTTTCTTCGCCCAGAATGGACCGCCGGGATGGGCGAGCAGGACTTCAAGTCCGTTCTCGCGCCGGTAGGCGAGCAGCCCGGCACTGATGTCTTTACTGCGGCGCATCGGCGCAGGCCCCCGTAAAACTGCGGCTCTCTACCGCAGTCCCTGCTAAATCGGCCCCTGTCTGCATGATTTTGTCACGATTACGCCGACAATGCCCGCCGCTCGCGCGTGCTTTTTAGAGCGCGTTGTGAGAAGGGGTACACCGAACCGATTGCCTGCACGGGAGCCAACGCCAATGCGATATCGACTTATCGCCGCTCATACTGCTTTTGTTGCCGCCTTTTTTGCCGCCGCGGCGGTTTTTCTGGCGCCAGCCGTTAAGGCCGACGACGCCCCCAAGGACGTCAAAGGCCTCTATCTCATGAGCGATTACCCGGCAGTGACGCTGCGCCCCGGGGAAACCTCCACGGTCAGTCTGCGATTGCAGAATTACGACATGGCGCCGGAGCGTTTGGCGCTATCGGTGACGGGTGTACCGACGGGCTGGACGGCAACGTTGTTGGGCGGCGGTCAGCCGGTCGCCGCGGCGATGCCGGCAACCGATTCCAGCGTCGCGCTGTCGTTGCGGCTTGACGTGCCGAAGAACGCGGCGATGGGTACGCAAACGCTTACCGTTGCCGCTACCGGAAGCTCGACCAATTTGCAGCTGCCGATCGCGGTGACGCTCGCGAAGGACCTGCCGGCGAAGCTTTCAGTCACGCCGCAACTTCCCGAATTGCGCGGCACTTCCAAGTCGAGCTTCGAATATCAGCTCAGCATCAAGAACGACAGCGGCAAGAAACTGACAGTGAGTCTCTCCGCGCATGCGCCGCAAAATTTCGACGCGTCGTTCACAGAGCAATACGGCACGCAGGAACTCAACGCGGTGCCAATCGACGCCGGCCAGAGCAAGGACGTGAAGCTCAAAGTCACCCCGCCGAACACGGCGGCAGCCGGCGATTACAAGGTCAGTGCGCGCGTGGCGGCTGAGGATGCCTCCGCAACTACCGATCTCGGGCTCGACATTACCGGCCAACCCAGGCTCGATGTCAGCGGCCGGGAGGGCCTGGTATCGACGCGCGCGGCGGCGGGACAGCAGACCTCGGTTCCCGTCGTCATCACCAATACCGGCACGGCACCGGCCGACGATGTCGAACTTTCGGGCTCGGCGCCAAGCGGCTGGAAAATCACCTTCGATCCGAAGTCGGTCGATCGCATTGCACCGAACGACAACAAGGAAGTGCAGGCTCTGATCACACCGACCGACAAGGCGATCGCCGGCGATTACGTGACAACGATCCGTGCCGCCGCGCGCGGCGAATCGGCTTCGACCAACTTCCGCGTCACGGTGACCACCTCGACGATGTGGGGCATCGCCGGGGTCGGCATCATCGGCGTCGCGCTTTTAGTCATGGTCGGCGCAGTGGCAAGGTTTGGCCGCCGATGAACCAAAGCCCGATGAGCCAAGCCCCGATTAACTATGGCGCTATGAGCCAAGACATCGTCATTGAGGCCAAGGGCCTCACCAAGACCTACGGATCGGCGCTTGCCGTCGATCACATCTCGTTTTCGGTAGGGCGGGGGGAGATTTTCGGTCTCCTCGGTCCCAATGGCGCCGGTAAGACCACAACCATCCTGATGTTGCTTGGCCTGACCGACATTTCGGAGGGCGACGTCAGCGTGCTTGGCTTTAATCCGGCGCGCGAGCCGCTTTCGGTCAAGCGCCGCGTCGGCTATCTGCCCGATACCGTCGGCTTCTACGACAATCTCACTGCAGCCGATAATCTGCGCTACACCGCGCGGCTGATCGGCTTTCGCTTCGCCGAGCGCGAGAAGCGGATCGCCGAGGCGCTCGACCGGGTCGGCCTTGCCGACGTCGCCGAGAACCGCGTCGGCACTTTTTCCCGCGGCATGCGGCAACGGCTCGGGCTCGCCGAAATCCTGATGAAGGGCGCGCAGATCGCGATCCTCGACGAACCGACGTCGGGCCTCGATCCGCATGCCACCACCGAACTCCTCGGCATTATCCGTGCCTTCAAGACCGAAGGCGTCTCCGTCCTGCTGTCCTCGCATCTCCTCGAACGCGTGCAAAGCGTGTGCGACCGCGTTGCCCTGTTCTCCGCCGGCCACATCGCGCTGATGGGCTCGGTCCCGGAGCTTGGCCGCCAGGTGCTGGGCGGCGGTTATGTGGTCGATATCGAGGCCGACGGCGCCGGACTTGCGGAGCGGCTCGCGCTCATCCCGGGCGTCAGCGGGGTGGAGAAAACCGGCATCGGCAAGCTTCGCCTGCATGCCGATCGCGACGTGCGCCCGGAAGCGGCGGTCGAGGTGGTCGCGATGCATGGCCGCCTGAAATTCCTCGGCGTCCAGGAGCCGAGCCTCGAAGCGATCTATACCCGCTATTTCGAGAGCCAGCCCGAGGAGGCGGTCAAGGAAGGAGCGCGCCATGCAGCGTGAAGGCTCGGCATTTTCCGGGCTCGGCGTGGTCATGCTCAAGGAGCTGTCGGACCACCTGACCTCGGTACGTATGCGCGTCCTGGAATGGCTTGTGGTGCTGGTGGCGCTGGCGGCGCTCTATGGCGCAATCCAGCAGATCAAGGACACCACGGCCGAAGATCCGTTCCTGTTTCTTCGATTATTCACGACATCGCGCGAACCGCTGCCGTCGTTCGTTTCGTTCCTGTCGTTCCTGGTGCCGCTGATGGCGATCGGGCTCGGCTTCGATTCCGTCAACGGCGAGCACAATCGCCGCACGCTGTCGCGCATCCTGTCGCAGCCGATCTATCGCGATGCCTTGTTGTTCGGCAAGTTCCTGGCCGGCCTGATGACGCTTTCGATCAGCCTGGTCACGCTGTGGCTGCTGGTCATAGGGCTCGGGCTGTTGATGATCGGCATCCCGCCGGGCGGCGAGGAGATCGCCCGCAGTTTCGTGTTCCTTCTGGTGACCATCGTCTATGCCGGCGTTTGGCTGGCGCTGGCTCTGCTGTTCTCGATTTTGTTCCGCTCGGCGGCGACCGCGGCACTGGTCACGCTCGGCCTGTGGCTTCTGATGACATTCATCTGGCCGGTGCTGGCCGGTGCCTTTGCGCAGATGATCATTCCGCCGGACCCGCGCTATATGGCGCTCGGCTTGCAGACGCCGGGGACGGCCGAGCTCGAGCAAATTCTGGCGCGGCTGTCGCCCTCGACGCTTTACGCCGAAGTGGTCGTGGCGCTGCTCGACCCGACGACGCGCGCGCTTGGGCCGATCTATCTGAGTCAGCTGCAGGGCGCGGTACTAGGTGCGCCACTGCCGCTCGGCGCCAGCGTCTTGATCGCCTGGCCGCAGATCGTCGGCATGGTCGCCACGGAAATCCTGCTGTTCGTGATCGGCTACGTGATCTTCCAGCGCCAGGAAGTCCGAGCTTAGAAGCCACCGAGAACGAAAGAGCCAAGGGCGGCGCGATGCCGCCCTTGCGCTGTTGTCGGATCGCCGGCGGTTAAGCGGGCAGAACCGCGACGATTCTCATATCCCGCGGATTGACGATGACGACCTCGTCGCGAACCACGAAATAGAGGTAACCGCGCCACACCGGGTCGATCTCTACCAGCGTGCGCGGCACCGGAATGACGTGAATCTCGCGGCGCGGCACCAGCGTCCCCACCCGGATATTGAAGTCGACATGGCCGGCCCGCGGCGCGTTGCGCGCGTCGATCACGGTGTCGCGGATTCGGGTTCGCTGCTCCGGAGTGAGCGTAACATGGCTCCCCTGCATGGGGATCGAGGCGTTGCCCTGCAGGCCCTTGAGATTGTGCTCGTTTCGCTCCGCAGTGTTCATCCGCCCGTGTCCGTTGCGCTCCCGCTCCGCGGTGCTCATGTGGCCGCGGCGCTCATGCTCGTTGCGCGCGGTCTTGCGGGTGTGCTCGCCTTTCGCATTGGCGCCGAGGTGCTGGGGCCGGCTTTCCGCCGTCTTATTGGCGCGAGACGCCGTCTTGTTGCGATTGATCTCCTGCGCGCTCTTTTGGCCTTTGGCGTTCGCGGAGCCCTTCTGGGCCATCGCGGGCTGCTTGGTGCCCTTGGCATTCATGGCCGCAGCGCCGCCCGCCTTGGTTTCAATCTTGGCGCCGTTCGCCGGCCCGGTCTGGGCGTGCTGCTCCATGCCGGCGCCCGCCGTTGGCTTGGCAGTTTGGGCGTGCGTGCTGCTTGGTCCGCTTACGCTGGTGGAACCAGTCTTACCCTGTGGGTTTTGCTGGGCCGAAGCGGCGCTCACGCCTGCGACCAGCGCAAGGGCGGCGACGCCTGCCAGCAACATATTTTGTTTCTTCCTCATCAAGCTCTCCTCTCTAGATCGGGTTCTGCGTGCCGCTCGGGGTTGATGGCGTTTTCGGCGCGCGATGCTTTGGGGCGAACGCGCACTAGGCAGAAAAGTTTCTGCATGTGATATTTTGTTACAGTGGCAGACATGCGCTGAGTTCATTTCTGAATTTCCATTCAGATCGACAGTGAGGAAACGGTGGCAATCATCACATCGGGCGTCGATTGCAAATCCAAGGAGTTCCACGCCAATCAGGCGGCGATGCGCGCACTCGTCGCGGAGCTCGATCTGCGCCGCGCCAAGGCCGCCGAAGGCGGCCCGCCGCGGGCGCGTGAACGCCATATTGCCCGCGGCAAGCTGTTGCCGCGCGAGCGGGTGATGACCTTGCTCGATCCCGGTGCGCCATTTCTAGAATTATCGCCGCTCGCCGCTGCCGACATGTATGACGATGCCATCCATGGCGCCGGCCTCATCACCGGCGTCGGCCGCGTGTCGGGGCGCGAATGCGTGATCGTCTGCAACGATTCCACCATCAAGGGCGGCACCTATTATCCGATGACGGTGAAGAAGCATCTGCGCGCCCAGGAAATCGCGCGCGAGAACCGGCTGCCGTGCGTTTATCTGGTCGATTCCGGCGGCGCCAACCTGCCGCACCAGACCGAAGTGTTCCCTGACCGCGAGCATTTCGGCCGCATCTTCTATAACCAGGCGACGCTGTCGGCTGCCGGCATTGCGCAGATCGCGGTGGTGATGGGCTCTTGCACCGCGGGCGGCGCCTATGTGCCGGCAATGTCGGATGAGACCGTTATCGTGCGCAATCAAGGCACCATTTTTCTCGGCGGTCCGCCGCTGGTGAAGGCAGCGACCGGCGAAGTGGTCAGCGCCGAAGAGCTTGGCGGCGCCGAGGTGCACACCAGGAAATCGGGCGTCGCCGATTATCTGGCCGAGAACGACCGCCATGCGCTGGAGCTGTGCCGCCGCATCGTCGGTAATCTGAATACGAAAAAGTCCGTCGATATACCACTGGCCAAACCGCGCGACCCGGCTTACGCCGTAGACGAGCTCGACGGCATCGTGCCGGCCGATCTGAAAAAACAATACGATGTGCGTGAGGTGATTGCGCGGCTGGCCGACGCGTCCGAGTTCGACGAGTTCAAAGCTCTTTACGGCACGACGCTCGTTACTGGCTTCGCCCACATCCACGGCATCCCCATCGGCATTCTCGGCAACAACGGCATCCTGTTTTCGGAGAGCGCGCTCAAGGCGGCGCATTTCATCGAGCTATGCTGCCAGCGTCGCATACCGCTCCTGTTCCTGCAAAACGTCTCCGGTTTCATGGTCGGGCGTGATTATGAGGCCGGCGGCATCGCCAAGGACGGCGCCAAGATGGTGACCGCGGTGGCCTGCGCGCAGGTGCCGAAGATCACCGTCATCATCGGCGGCTCCTATGGCGCCGGCAATTACGGCATGTGCGGCCGCGCCTACGGCCCGCGCTTTCTCTTTACTTGGCCGAATGCGCGCATCTCGGTGATGGGCGGCGAGCAGGCGGCAAGCGTGCTCGCCACCGTGCGCCGCGACAACATCGAGGCCGAGGGCAAAAAGTGGTCGCAGGTCGAGGAGGAAGAGTTCAAGCAGCCGATCCGCGAGCAATACGAGGCCGAGGGCAATCCCTATTACGCCACCGCGCGGCTGTGGGACGACGGCATCATCACGCCCGCCGAGACGCGCCGCGTGCTGGCGCTGTGTTTTCCGTCGCGCTTAATGCGCCGATCCCGGAGACGCGGTTTGGGGTGTTTAGGATGTGAGA
>CAVZFX010000011.1:0-87270 GCA_963774715.1 uncultured Alphaproteobacteria bacterium | reverse complement strand
GCCACCGAGGCGACGGCGCTCGTGCATGGACGACCCGCCGCCGAGGAAGCGGCCGGGACCGCGCGCACGACCTTCGAGGAAGGCGGCCTCGGTACAAGCCTGCGTGCTGTACCGATGCCCGACTATCTACGGCAAGAGTTCTTCCAGGGTATCGGTCTTCCGGCGATGGTCGCCGCTCAATTGGTTGGCTTCGCCAAGTCTAATGGCGAAGCAGCCCGACTAATCGATGGACGCGGGCTACGCGTCAACGACGTGATTGTCGATAGCAAGACCGCGATGCTCATGCCTTCGCACATAACGCCCGAAGGCGTGATCAAACTTTCGCTCGGCCGCAAGCGTCACGTGTTGCTCAAGCCGGTCTAGCGATCGAGTCAGTGATTGGTGCCGGTGTAGCCGTTGACCGCGCCGGTGGCGTCGGCGGCATTGGGCACCGTTGGCACGGTTGCCGGACTTGTTGCCGGGAATTCGAACACCTTGCGCAGCAGTCCCGGCGCCAGCGCCGAGAGCGGATTGACGTGGAGCACCGGATTGCCCGGCTTGCCCACGACTTCATAGGTGACGCCGACCAGGCCCTCTTTTTCGCCGCCGAGGAACAGCCCAACGACGGGGAGCTGGCCGAGCAGATTATTGGCGCCATAGAGCGGGATCAGCGTGCCGCGCAGGTGCACCTCATCATTGGCGTAATCGATGAAGCCGTCGATGGTGCCGCCGAGCACCGGCCCGCGCACCACGCCGTCACGCAGCGCGACGCGCCCCGCCGAGCGGGTAAAATCGACCTTCAATCCCGAGAAGAACATGTTGTTGCGCGGCAGCGGGCTGCCATTGGATACGGCCTGCTCGAGCTGGGACTCGTCGTGGACGGTGAAGTTGCGGACGCTCAACCTGCCGAGTTGCGCCGGATTGGTCGCCGACGGCGGGTCCATCACCGTCGACATTTGGCCGCCGTCCATCCGCGAATAGACGTCGGCAAAGCGCAACAGCGCGCCGGCGTCAGTGCTTTCGAGGTCGATCACGCGCCGACCGCCCGCCGGACCGCGCAGATCGCCGCTGAGCGAACCATCCTGGCCGATCTTGGCGGTTAGCCCGAGACTGCGCACCTCGCCGCCGCGCCGCGACAATTTCAGCTCGAGGCCGCGCAACGCCTCGCCATTGAAGCCGAGCACGGCGCCAAGCTTCATGTCGAGATCGATGTCGGGGGATTTATGGTTTTCCGGTTGCGCAACCGTCGGTCCGCCGGACATCGCCTTGATGAAGCCGCGGCCGTCGTAAGCGTCGCCGCGCATCACGGCGTGCAGCACGCCGTCCGGCCCTCGCGTCACCTTGAGGCTGGCGTGATCGCCGTCGGAAAAACCGTAGGAGGGAAAATCCGCCGATTGCAGCGCGCCCGAGCCGTCGAGCTCGACGGTGCCTTTGACGCCGCCGCCGGCGCCTTCGATCAACAGATCGCCGATGCGGACGGATTGCGGGGTGCTTGCCACGGTGAAGGTGGCGCGCGCCGGCTTGCCGGATTGCTTCACCCAACCGGGCAGAAAGCCGTCGATCTGAGCCGACGTCAGGTCGGCCGCGACCGCGAAGCGGCCGTCGTGCTCGGAGGCCGTGGCGACCTTGCCGGTGATGTCGATGGGGATGACACCGCTGATGGCGTTCAACGGATCGAGGCCGAGATTATTGCGCATCGCCTCGTCGAGCATGCCCTGGATGTGAACGTCGGCTTCGCTGTCGCCGCGCAGCTGCCGGTATTCCAGATTGGCCGGCGAGCCGCCGATCTTGACGTCGCCTTTGAGCGCAAAACCCTGGTTATTGGCGCTGACTTTCAGATCCGCGGCCTCGACCTTCTGCCCGAGGATCATGTGTTCGGCGGAAAAGTTGGTGGCGTCGACGGTGATGGCGTAATTGGTCGAGCCCGGCGGCAGGTCGGGCTTGAGCGGCATCGCCAGAGCGACCAGCGCGCTCATAGTGCCGTGGGTCGTCGCCGGATCGAATGGCACCTGCGCGGAATCGCGCAGGCGGTCCAAGCCTAAAAGCTCGACGGCGGCCGGAACCGGGCCGTCGAGCTTGAAGTGCACGTTCGCCGGCGGCGCATGCGGCGCGGTATCGGGCACTTCGAACAGGCCGGACGACAGATAAAGCTTGCGGCCGGACGGCAGATCGGCCGCCGCTTTGCTTACCGCGATCTGCGCGTCGCGCCCGACGATGTGCACGGTAATATCGGCGTCATGCAGCGCCGGCAGGCCGGCCACCGGCCGGATCACGCAATTGCTCGCCACCGCATCGAGCGTCAAGCCGTCGTCCGGCACCGGCGGGCCGCTCGCCTTTAGGTTCTCGAGTGGCGAATTCACGCCGATGACCACCCGCGCGACGTCGCCGCTGATCAGATGCTCCTCGAACCAGTCGCGAACCTTCGGAACGATGAAGATCGGCCACAGCCGCTTCAACGCATCGCCCGACATGCGCGTTGCGGCAAGACCGGCAGCCAAATGAAGATCGCCGCTGGAATAGTCGGCGTTGCCGGACAGTGCGACGCCGACATCGCCGTTGCCGATTTCGCCGTGCTCGACCGCAAAGCGTTTTTTCACCGGATCGAAGCGGCCGCTTATCGCAATATTGTTGAGGACGAGCGGATCGCCCTGTTCGGCGGACGAATTGAGCACGATGGAGCCGCCGCCGATGCGGAACTGCCACGGTCCCGGCGACTGCGCCGGCGCTTCGACCTGGCCGAGCAGCGTGATGCGATTGCCGCCGGAAAGGATTTGGAACGGCACCGTGAGCACGCGGCTGCCGGCGTCCCAATTGATCTTGAACTCGGCATGGTCGAGGTCGATGCGGCCGTCGGCGCTGTCGCCGTCATTGAAATAGCCGGGATCGGCGACGACGCGGCCGGTGAGCGATTGCGGCACCCCGTTCGGGCCGATCACGCCGCGCAAACTCGCCGACAGCGGCACGTTGAACTGCAAGGTTCCGTTGCCGAGCCGCGACGCCAGTAACAGGTCGTCGGCGGACACCTGCCGGGCTTCCAGCGCGATGCTGCGGAAGCCGCCGTCCATCGGCTTGATCGAGGCGGTAAGCCCCCACGGATGGTCCCGATTCGCCGAGCCGACCGTGACGACGATGCCGCCGCTGCGCGGACGCTGGATGCTCAGGCTGATATCTTCAAAGGTCCAGCGCTTGCCGGTGCGTTCGTCGTCGACGGTCAGCTTGCCGTCCTTCAATCCAAGCTCGCGCAAATCGTGGCCGTCGAGCCCGGACTGGCCGATGCCGTCGAGCCATGACAACAGCGCGGCAATGCTGTCGGTCGGCGGCCGCGGCAAGCCTGCGTGGCCCGCAGGCGCGGCGATAAGGGGCGCCCGCGCCGCCGCAACGGCGGGCGCAACCGTATTACCTTCGATCTTATCCTGTTTGGCGCCAGGACGCGTGGCGAAACCGGCGGCGGCCGGCACGTTAGCGGTCGCAATCGGATGCTTGTCGGCGTCGGAAGCAAAGACAGTGACGCTGCCGTTCGGCTCGATGCGCACCGCCATTGTCGCGCCGACCAGATTGAGGCTCTCGGCGCGCATGTGGCCGCTCAACAGGCTCAAGCCGGAGACGTGGATCTCCGCCTTCGGCGCGCTCGCCACCACGGTGCCGTCGGGATCGCGAACCACGATATCGCGCACCCGCACCGCGGCGCCATGCGCGGTCCGCTCGATCTGGGTGCCGCCGACTTCGACGCGTTCGTGGCTGCCGAAATTCTCTTCGATGGCCGATACCAGCCATGGCGTGAAGACGTCGAGCTGGATCGGGCCGCTGGAAAGCCGCCACCACAGCCCGCCGACAACGAGCACGAAAAGCCCGGCCGCCACGGCCGAGCCGACAGCGACCCGCCTGATCAGCCGCTGATGCCGCGCGAGCAGCCGCCGATAAGCGGCCAGATAGCGGCCGTCGCCCCAGCGCTCACCGCGGCGCGCTGCCGCGAGATTGCCCCGGCGTCGCGGGTGAACGCTGCGTTCCCATCGCGGGGGCGCCGCACTTTGCCTGTCTTGATTCGCCATGCCCAGTCGGGCGTCCCCTGGTGTCCCGATCCCGAAGTTCGCAACTATCAGCAGCCCCCCTGATGCGAACTTCGGGATCAAAGGGACACTAGCCAGGATATGTATCTAGCGCGGTTTTTGGATTTGAAGTTCCTCTACGACATTGCGGCCAGATTGAAGGAACTTCAAATCCACCGCACTAGCCCCGTCACAACATATTGCGGCCGACAGAATAACGTCCCGTGAGCGATCGACACCCCTGCCCGCGAGCGTATTGTCGCGCTAGAGAAGGCCCTGGGAAAGCGTCGAAAGGAAGGCATATGGCGCCCAAGACAGCCCGCAAGACGGTGCCGCGGACCGGCCGAAACAAGCCTCACAGCAAGGGCTTAGCGGGGAGCACGGACGCCAAAGCGGCAGCGAAAACGGGTCCGGTAGTAGGCGCTAAAGCGCCGAGTTTCAATCTGCCCTGCGCCGGCGGTGGCAAAGTCTCCCTCGCCGACTTCGCCGGCCGCATGCTCGTCCTCTATTTCTATCCGCGGGCCGACACGTCCGGTTGCACCAAGGAAGCGATCGAATTCTCGCGGCTCAAGGGCGAATTCAGCCGCGCCGGCGCCGATATTCTTGGCATTTCCGCCGATCCGGTGAGAGCGCTCGACGTTTTCAGATCAAAGCACAATCTCACCGTCGCGCTGGCCGCGGACGAGACCCATAAGATGCTCACGGCCTATGGGGCGTGGCAGGAAAAATCGATGTACGGCCGAAAATTCCTCGGCGTCGTGCGCAGTACGTTCCTGATCGGCCCAGACGGGCGCATTGCCCAGGTCTGGCCGCGAGTCGCGGTCGAGGGCCACGGCGCGGCCGTCTTGGCGGCGGTGAAGGCTCTGTGACGGGGCCTTGCCGCTGTTGCCGAAGCGTTTACCGCAGTTAGCAAAATGGCTCCAAATCGAGCCCCACGATTTGCTGAATATTAACCATAAACGCCTCAAATCCGCTCCCGGCTTGGGTGGGAGCGGCAATGTCGCAGTGGACAGCGTCTCGGTCGTCGCAGGCCGCAAGGGCGAATCATTCAGCGAAACATTCGGCAAAATATACCGCGCCGCACCCGGCCCAGCATCCGGTGCCCCACCCGGTACAACAGTCCGGCCCGCCAGCGCGCGAAGCCAATCGCCACCACGAGCCGCGCGCGCGCAATGCCGCTGAGCCGGCAGCAAGCACCTACACCATCGCGCATGCCGGACGCCAAATCAGATTCGGGCCGGTTGCCTTCTGGATCGCGGTCGGCACCATCGTCATCATGGCCGGCTGGTCGGTCACCGCGGCGACTTATCTCGCCTTTCGCGACGACGTGCTGCGCACGCTGATCGCACGCCAAGCGCAGCAGCAATTCGGCTACGAGGACCGCATCGCCGAATTGCGCGCCCAGATCGACCGCACCACCAGCCGTCAATTGCTCGATCAGGAGCAATTCGAGCAGAAACTCGATGAGCTGATGCACCGCCAGGCGGCGTTGGAAACCCGCGCCACGGCCTTGGGCAACCTTGGCGATCCGGCAACGACCGGCTCCATCGGAGCCGGCTTGAGAGGGCGCGACTCAGTCGAGCCGTTACGAAGCGATCGCGGCAGGCAATCGAGCATCGGCACAACGCTCGACCGCATGGAAACCTCGCTCGACCGTGTCGAAGCGCGGCAATCGAATGCACTCGGCGCCATGGAAGACCGTTACGACAGCAGAATCCGCCGCATCCGCAGCGTGCTCGGTCAGCTCGGTGTAAAGTCGCAAGCGGCGGCGACCGGCGGTCCCTTCGTTCCGGTGCGGCCGCCGCCGGCCAGTGAAGGTTTTCAGCGTGCGTTGTTTCGCGTCAATCTGGCGCGTTCCGAGGCCGACCAGCTCAGCGATACGTTGCGCACGGTGCCGGTACGCAGCCCGGTGACCGGCGAGATCGAAGAAACTTCGCCGTTTGGCGTACGCATGGATCCGTTCCTGCACGAGCCGGCGATGCACACCGGCATCGACATCCGCGGCGAGGTCGGCGAGTCGGTCCACGCGACGGCAGCAGGCAAAATCACCATCGCCGGCTGGGACGGCGGCTACGGCAATCTGGTGGAGATCGACCACGGCAACGGCTTGGCGACCCGCTACGGTCACCTCTCGCAGATCGACGTTCGTGTCGGCGATGACGTCCGGATCGGCCAAGTCATCGGCCGCATCGGCTCGACCGGTCGCTCAACCGGTCCGCATCTGCATTACGAGACGCGGATCGACGGCACACCGGTCAATCCGGAGAAATTCCTGGCCGCCGGTAACACGCTGTTCGGCGGGCAAGAACTCGTCCGTGCCGGCCATGGCGCCGAGGATTGAGCGAGCGCTCCGTTACCAGGAATAGCGCAAGGTGCCGGTTCCGGCATAAATCTGCGAACCTGAGCCGAATTCGCCGTCGAATTTCGCCATCGCCGTCCAGTTGGTGGAAAGATGCAGTTCGGCGCCGGCGGTGGTGAGCGCGGAATTCTTCGGCGGCGCGGCGCCGTTGACGGTGAAGTTCGAGCCCGGCAATGCTTGGAATACCGCGCCCAGCGCCGGATTGCTCACCCAGTCATGCGCCCAGGCGAGGCGGCCGCGCAGCACAAGCGGCATGCCGTTCCACACTGTGAGGTTATCGAAGCGCGCGCCGAGTTCGCCGCGGGTGTCGGTCGCGTTCACCGATCCGTAGCTCAGCCCAAAGCCGCCGCCGGAGAGATCGGTCTCGCTATAGCTTGGCGTGTGGAAGTCCTGCACCTGCAGGGCGGCATACGGCGTGACGCCGATGATATAGCCCGTGACCGGCAGGCCGTAGCGGTAGCCGGCTTCGCCGCGCGCCGCATAGCTTTGGCCCTGGAATTTGGCAGTGAGGTCGTCACCGAGCGCGATGCGGTTGGTGGTGAACCAATGATTCGCAAAGGCCAGCGCGCCGGACAGATAAGCCGGTCCCAAATGGCTGGTGCCATAGACGCCGGCCTGGAATGAATCGCTGCGCCCGCTGCCGAGATTTTGCGCGAGCGACCAATTGGTGCCGCCGCCGGCGAGCGCAAAACCGTAATCGGTCCCCGGCACGACATGATAGGTCATGCCGGCGGCGTAGCCGTAATCGGTGGCGGTGACGTTGGTCGAGCCGACGGTGGCGTTGCCGTCCGTCGTGCCGGAGCCGCCGAAGCCCGACGCCCAGGCGCTCCAGCGCTGGTCGAAGGCTTGCGGCTGCGGCTGCGATGATGGCGGCTTCTGATGCAGCGCATGCGCATAAGCCAGCGCAATGTCGGGCGGCAGGCTTGAATCCTGTTCGGCCGCGAACGGCGTCGCTTGGCCGCCTCCGCTACCGCCGCCCTGCCCGTCCAACGACGGATCGAGCAGCATATTGAGAAAATCCTGCATCAACTGGAATGCGCTCTTCTGCGCGCCGGTGGCGTCCTCGCCGTCGAGCTGCGTCAGCGCGCTTGCCGGCAAGGTCGCGAATTTCGTGGGAATGCCGCCATTCGTATTGAAATAATCGATCAGCGCGTTGGCGACATTGTTCTGATTGCCATTGAGACCGGTCGAGGCTGGCGTCGTAAAGTTCAGCGTCAGATCAAGATAAGCGTCGGTCCCGTCGTAGCTGAGCGAGTCATGAAAATTGCTCGGCAGGTTGCTGTTGACCAGCGTGGCGAAGGTGCCGCCGATCGAGCCCGCCGTGAGGATGATATATTGCTTGCTGATGTAGCTGCCCGAAGCAAAGGACGCGTCCACCGTGCCGGCGAGCGAGGCCGCGCCTGTAACGCTGGTGTAAGTCGACGTCGTCGGATTCAAATAGATCTGATAGAGCGCGCCGGACTGGAGGACGAGATTGCCGGTGATCGCCATCGAGGTCCCGGGGGTGCCGTTGCCGGGCGCGAATGTGCCGCCGGAATGGATCGTCACCGCAGTCGGATCGATGCTGCCCGAGCCGGACAGCGTACCGTAGACATCGACATTGGTCGCGCTGTTGATGCCGTTGAGCACCACCGTGCCGGAATTGATGTTGACCTGGTTGATGCCGGCAAACGCGTTGTTGTCCACATAAGTCGTACCGGCACCGGTCTGAAAGTTGACGGTGTCGCTCGATCCCTGGCCGACGATATTGCCGGCGATGGTGCCGCCATTGATATTGAGCACGTCGGCATACGCCGACAGCTTGATTGCGCCGTTGATGGCGCCAGCATTCTCATCGATGATCACCGGGCTCATCGCCGCGCTGGCATCGATCGCGGTGCCGCCGGTGCCGCTGATCGTGCCGGAGTTCACGATCGCCGCGGCCCCGGCAAAGGTCACGCCGCCGTCGATATGGATGCCCGTCCTGGCCGTGATCGCGCCCGAATTGCTGATGCCGCCGCCAAAGGTCGTAACCGAAGCGACATAAATGCCGTAGCTGGCGCCAGAGACCGTGCCGCCGTTGCTGATGCCGCCGGCGAAGGTCGAGACGGTATTGACGGTAATGCCATTGGCGCCCGAGATCGTGCCGGTGTTGGCTATGCCGCCCGAGAAATTCGAGCCGTCGGCGAGGATAATGGCGTTGAGGGCCGCCGAGATCGTGCCGGCATTGCTGATGCCGCCCGTATTACTGACGCCATTGACAAAGTTCGTGACGGAATTGACGGCGATGCCGTCGCCGTCGGCGCCCGTCGAGATAGTGCCGCCGGCGCTGTTGACGATGCCACCCGCGAATGTCGAGACAGTCGTGACGAGAATACCGGAATGACCGGAGATCGTACCGCCGTTAGCTATGCCTCCTGCAAAATTCGCGACGTCTTCGACAACGATGCCCTGCTGCGCCGAGGCCGAGATCGTGCCGCCGTTGCTGATACCGTCCGAGAAGCTTGAGACATAGATGACAAAGACGCCGGAACTGCCTGCCGAGATCGTGCCGGTATTAACGATGCCGCCGGAAAAGCTCGTCATTTTAGCGTGGCCGAACGTCGTAAAACCGCCGACATAGATGCCGTCGCCCGCAGTGCCCGTGAGGCTGCCGCTGTTGACGACGCCGCCGGTGAGCGTCGGGCCGCCGACGACGATGGCGGTGTGCGACGCCGACACGCTGCTGCCGCCATCGATCTGGATGGCGCGGCCCGAGGCGAGGATATTGCCGCTGTCGATGATCGCGCCTGAAAGCGTCGTCCCGTCGAGACGGATGCCGATCGGCGCCGAGATCGTGCCCGCATTCGAGATATTGCCGGACATCGTGACGCCGCCGTCGAGCCAGATGGCGGTCTGGCCCGCGGCGATGATGCCGGTGCCGGCATTGGTGATGCCGCCGGTCCAGTTGTTGACGTTGAGGCCATAGATTCCCTGGGCGCCGCCGGCGATCGTGCCGGAATTGCTGATGCCGCCCGAGAAGGTCGAAACCGGATTGTTGGAACTGGTGGCGAAGACGCCGATGACGGCGGTGAAATTAGGATTGGTGACGGTGATCGTGCCGGAATTGCTGATGCCGCCTGAGAAGTTCGAGACGGCGTCGACCATGACGGCGAGATTGGTCGCCGAGACGGTCCCGTTGTTGACGATGCCGCCGCCAGGCGAGCTCGAGCCGAATTGCGAGACATAAGTGACACCGATGCCGGCGCCGACCGAGCCGTTGGCGACCGTGCCGTTATTGACGATATTGCCGGTCGTCGGGCTGCGGACGACGATGCAGGACGTGGTGCCGTTGTTGGTGTACGGATACGGCCCGCCGTAGCAGGCCAAGGCCCGCGGCGCACTGCCGCCGAGCATCAGTGCCGCAATCGAGCTCGATGCCAACAGCCCGCCAAGGTGCCGATAGCCGGCGCGCGGCTTGACGCGCAGCTGCATTGCAACCATCCCCAGTCCACGCCGGGGAATCCATAGCGCGCGGCCCGGGCCGAGACGCGGTCTGAATCGTGCCTGATCTGGAACTTTACTGTCCGTTGAGGAGCAACGCAGTTGGCGGTTATCGGCCGGCTGCAACATGGCGCGACTGCAGACGCACGCGGACAGCCGCACCACGAATATCGGAGCGTGCCGACGCAAGGCAGGCCGCGACCGCGACCAGTCGCGATGACTTTGCCGGCTTTTCCTGATATCTGGCGCCAGTGAGTGGGGATTGGCGATAGTGACAGCGTTGCGGTTTGGCCGCTTCGAACTGGACGAAGAGCGCGCGGAACTTCGCAGGCCCGACGGCGAAACCGTGCGGCTGCGGCCCAAGACGCTCGCCGTGCTGCAGGTGTTCCTGGCCAATGCCGGGAGGGTCTTGAGCAAGCAGGAGCTGATGCGGGCGGTGTGGCCGAATGTCCATGTCGGCGAGGACAGCCTGTTCCAATGCATCCGCGAGCTGCGCGTGGGCCTCGGCGCCGAGGGCCATCAATTGATCCAGCTCATCTCCCACCGCGGCTATCAGTTGGTTGAGGTGTCGCCCGACGACTGCCGGCAGTCTCCCGGAGTTCCGGCCAAGCCGGATCGAGACCGCACCAAAGCCGCGCAGGGCTTCGACGAGACCGGTATTACGACGGCGAGGAAGCTGCGGGTTCCGTGGGGCGCCGCGGCCACCGCGACCGGACTTTGCGCCGTGATCGCGCTTGCCGTCGCGGCGACCGGGTTCCGGCAAGACGTCCTGTCGGCAAAGCGTCCGACCATCGCCGTCACGATCGACGCCAGCGACGATCCGCAGGCCGCGCCGCTGGCGACCGATGTGACGACCGATGTCATCGAAGGCCTGTCGAAGATCGGCAATATCCGCGTGTTGTCGCCGCCGGCCCCGCCCGCTGCCGGCGCGCTCAAGGTCGGCTTCACCCCCGCGGTCAGTCCCGACATCGTGGTGGGAGGCAGACTGCAGAAGGACGGAGGCGCCTGGAACCTGCGGGCGCATGCGACAAACACCAAGACCGGCGAAGTCGGCTGGTCGACCTCGGTTGCCGTCGCCACCGAAAACGCCGATGAGGCGCTGCAGCGTTCTCGTCTTGCCGGCGGACTCGGCCACAACCTCGCGGCCTATGTGAACAGCCTGCTCTATCCCGGCGAGCAGCCGGACGCGTCCGACGCCCAGGCCCGCGCCAAGATTGTGGTCGAGCAGGCGACCGCCTTCATTGTTCAAACCAGCCGCGAACGTTTTGCCGCGGCACAAAAGATGCTGGAGAATGCGCTCGCTGGCGATCCCGACAATGTCGACCTCGAGGCGGCGCTCGCCGGACATTTGCTGCGCGGCCTACAGTCGAGCTGGTACAGCCCGGCCGAAAGCGCTGCGACCGAACACAAGGCGCAGTCGCTTCTTGAACGCGCGCTGCGGGCCGAGCCGGATTATCTGCCGGTGCTCGAAAGCTATTGCCGGTTCCTGACCGCAACCAATCATTACACCGAGAGCGTGGTGGCCTGCGCCAATGCGCTGGCCTTCGATCCCTGGGACGGCCTGGTCCGCTTCAATCTCGGCATGGACCAAGTCCAGCTCGGTCATTTTGCGCAGGCGCTGGCGACGTTCAAGCAAGCCGATCGCTTCGACACGCCGCAGGTTTCGCGGTGGACTTGGCTGCTGGGCGCCGGATTGGCCGACATGCTGATGGATCGGGACCAAGAGGCCCTGCCCTGGCTGCAGAGGTCGCTTGCCATCACGCCCGGCACCGGACGAACCTACATTCTCCTGGCGGGCGCCTATCAGCGGCTGGGGCGGGCCGACGAGGCCAAAGCCGCCATGGCCAAAGCGCTTGCGCTGCGGCCGGGCTCGACCGCGGACAACATGCCGCTGCCGGAGAAGAATGTCAGCCCGATTACCATCGCCGCGACCGAGCGGATCAGCCGTGCCGAAATCGCAGCCGGACTGCCCGAACACTGATCGGGCCTTCGATCGCCGCCGCCGAATTTGCCAAACAGCGCTTTCAACACGCCTTAAATTTTTCTGAAATCATTGAATTTCCGGCTCGACCCAGCACACGCTGCAACCTCTGCGCGGCACCTTTACGTGCAATGGGAAGCAGCATGGCATGTCGGAACGGACCATCCAGGATATCTTGACAGTCACGGCGCGACGCTTCGCGGCCGCGCCGACATTTCACCAGGCCGTGCTGCGCTTCAGCGAGGGCTATATCGAATTCCGCCAGGGGCCGAGGCTGCTCAGCAAGCTTCTGTCGCGGGACGCCTCATGGCGGGTGATCGGGTACCTGCTCTTTCTACACGCCGATCGCGCGCAATTGGGTTCCGCCGGCGCCACTTACCGCCGGCTCCTCGACCTCTGCAGCCGCCGCAATGAGGTCAGCCGGCGGACGCTCAAGACCATGCTGGCGCTGCTGCGACTCGCCGGTTTCGTGCAGACCAGCATCAGTCCATCCGACCGCCGCGTAAAGATTTACCGGCCTACCGAACGCATGATGGGTTTCGTGCGGCGCTGGTTGTCCTATCCCGTCGCTACACTCGACATCCTCGAGCCGCAGTACAAGCGCACGCACTTGCTGCACCATGATCCCGGTTTCATCGAGCGCTTTCTGGTATCCGGCGGACGACAGTTCACAACCGCTACGCCGCCGACAGAGCGCGTGCCTGAACTTAGCTTCTTCGCGGACGGGCCCGAAAACGCCTTTCTCGTTCTGGTGGTCGTCAAACTCGCCGAAATGCAGAGTACGCCGGTCGGAAGCCGCGCCGAGATCGCGCACCGCTTCGGGCTGTCAAAGACGCACGTAACAAACGTTCTCATAGGCGGCGTCGAACGCGGCTTCTTTAGCTTCGACGACGCCGGTATTCCCTCGACAACGGCCGCCGCCCGCGCGCTCTATGATCGCTGGGTGGCACTCGAACTCGCATTCTACGCTGAAAACATGCGGCCCCTGGACGCTCGCGAATAAAATCCGGCTTGCCCGCTGAAGCGCGCCTTGGGCAAGCGGTCGGTGCTTCCCGATGAGCAGACATGGCCGCGCAGACTTATGCCGGTACCGGGACGCTGGGCTGCAGTGATAACTCAGGTCGCTTGTGGGGCTGATGTCGACGGCTACTCCACGTCCTCGACATGCGCCGGCGCGGTGCCGAAAGCCTTCTGCGCCAGCGCCGCTTCGGTGAACTGATCGATGTCGCCGTCGAGCACCGCGCCGGTGTTGGAGGTCGACACCCCGGTGCGCAGATCCTTCACCATCTGATAGGGCTGCAGCACGTAAGAGCGGATCTGGTGGCCCCAGCCGATATCGGTCTTGGCGGCCTGATCGGCGGCGGCCTTCTCCTCGCGCTTTTTCAGTTCGGCTTCGTAGAGCTTGGCGCGCAGCATCTGCCAGGCCTGCGCACGGTTGCGATGCTGCGAGCGGTCGTTCTGGCAAAACGCCACGATGTTGGTCGGGATGTGGGTGAGCCGCACCGCGGATTCGGTCTTGTTGACGTGCTGGCCGCCGGCGCCGCCGGAGCGCAGGGTGTCGACGCGCACGTCGGCTTCGTTGATTTCAATCTTGATGCGGTCGTCGATCACCGGATAGACGTTGACGCTAGCGAACGAGGTGTGCCGGCGTGCGTTGGAATCGAACGGCGAGATGCGCACCAACCGATGCACGCCGTTCTCGGTCTTGAGCCAGCCATAGGCATTGCGGCCCTTGATCTCGACGGTGGCCGACTTGATGCCGGCTTCTTCGCCCTGAGTTTCTTCGATGTAGTCGACCTTGAAACCGTGCGCTTGCGCCCAGCGCGTGTACATGCGCAACAGCATCGAGGCCCAGTCCTGGCTCTCGGTGCCGCCGGCGCCGGCATGGACTTCGAGATAGCAATCGTTGTTGTCGGCTTCGCCGGACAATAGCGCTTCAAGCTGGCGGCGCGCCACTTCGGCCTGCAGCTTGCGCAACGCGGCTTCCGCGTCGGCGACGACCGTCTGATCCTTCTCGGCTTCGCCGAGCTCGATCATGGTGACCTGATCGTCAAGCTCCTGCTCGATGCGCGACAGCGCGGCGAGATTGTCGTCGAGCGTAGTGCGTTCCTGCATGACGCGGCTGGCGCGCTGCGGATCGTCCCACAGCTTTGGGTCCTCGGCTAAAGCGTTGAGTTCGGCAAGCCGCGCCCGCGCCTTGTCGACGTCAAAGATGCCTCCTCAGCAGCGACAGCGACTGCTTGATCTCTTCGACGATGGTGGCGATTTCGGCGCGCATGTATCAGCTTTCAGAGGTCAGTAATCGGTAATCAGATAGTGGAGCCTGATGCTTTTCACAATTGCTTATTCTGATTACCGACTACTGATTACCGATCTTCGTTCTCAGTAAAGCCCGCCGGTCCCGGTGCGCACGACATTGCCGGCGTCGGGCGAGGCCTGCTGCACGTTGGAAACGCCGTTGGTGGTGTCGGCGCCGACCACGGTCTCGCTGTCGGGCGGCGCGGTGCCGGGCTTGAAGGCTTCCAGGATGACGCGGGGATCGCCCGGACCGGCGCGCATTCCGGTCTTGGCGTCGACGCGAACGAGTTTGATGCCCGGCGGCACCGAAAACGGAATAGGCGGCTTGTCGGCGAGTGCGACCTTCATGAAGTCGCGCACGACGGGCGCGGCGAGGCTGCCGCCGGTGGCGCGATTGGCGATGTGGCGCGGCTTGTCGAAGCCCATATAGACGCCGCAGACGACGTCGGGCGAGTAACCGATGAACCAAACGTCCTTTTCGTCGTTGGTGGTGCCGGTCTTGCCGGCGATCGGCTTACCCACCGCGCGTAGCGCGACGCCGGTGCCGCGCTGCACGACGCCTTCCATCAGCGAGGTGATCTGATAAGCGGTCATCGGATCGATCACCTGCTCGCGCTTGTCGACCAGCGTCGGTTCCGGCTGATCGTGCCAGTCCGTGGCATTGCAGCCGACGCATTGGCGCTGATCGTGCTTGTAGATGGTGTGGCCGTAGCGATCCTGGATGCGGTCGATCAAAGTCGGAATAACGCGGCGGCCGCCGTTGTCGAACATCGAATAAGCGGTGACCATGCGCATCACGGTGGTTTCGCCGGCGCCGAGCGCATAGGACAGATACGGCGGCAATTCGTCATAGACGCCGAAGCGCTTGGCGTATTCGGAGATCAGCGGCATGCCGATGTCCTGGGCGAGGCGCACCGTCATGACGTTGCGCGATTCTTCGAGGCCGAAGCGCAGCGTCGAGGGGCCGAAAAATTTGCCGCCGTAGTTCTGCGGCGTCCAGATGCCACCGCCCGCTCCCATATCGATCTCGATCGGCGCATCCATGATGATGGTCGAGGGCGTGTAACCGTTGTCGAGGGCCGCGGCATAGACGATGGGCTTGAACGAGGAGCCTGGCTGGCGCAGCGCCTGGGTGGCGCGGTTGAACTGGCTCTGATCGAACGAGAAGCCGCCGACCATGGCGAGCACGCGGCCGGTATGCGGGTCCATCACCACCATGGCGCCGGAGATTTCCGGAACCTGGCGGAGCCGATATTGGCCTTGCTGCTCGGTCGGGTCGACGTAAATCACGTCGCCGACGGAAAGCACCTGATTGACATGCTGGATCGGCTTCGACGGGCCGCTGGCCGGCCGCGCCCATTTGACGCCGTCGAGCGGCACGATGCCGACCTCGCGGTCCTTGAGCACGGCGCCGGACGGATCGCGCCCCGGCTGCAGCCCGATGCGCGCCGACTGATCGTCGACTTGCAGCACCACGGCCATGCGCCAAGGGTCGATGTCGTCGAGCGATTTGACGTCGGCGAGCTTGATGCCCCAGTCGCCGCTGACGTCGATTTTCGCAACCGCTCCGCGATAGCCCTGCTTCTCGTCGAAATTGACGAGGCCGTCGACCATGGTGTTGCGCGCCAGCATCTGCAGTTTCGGATCGAGCGTGGTGCGCACCGACAAGCCGCCCTCGTAGAGCTTCTTCTCACCGTAATTGTCGTAGAGGTAGCGGCGCACTTCCTCGGTGAAATATTCGGCGGCAAAGACGTGCGGGCTCGCCGTGCGCACGGTCACGTCAAGCGGCTCCTTTTCCGCCTTGGCGCCGTCGGCCGCCGAGATGAAGCCGTCCTCGACCATGCGGTCGATCACGTAATTGCGCCGCGCGATCGCCTCGTCCTTGCGGCGGAACGGATTGTAATTGTTCGGTCCCTTCGGCAGCCCGGCGAGATAGGCCGCCTGCGCGATGCTCAGCTCGTGGACCGACTTGTCGAAGTACAGAAGCGAGGCCGCGGCGATGCCATAGGCGCCGAAGCCGAGATAGATTTCGTTGAGATAGAGTTCGAGGATTTTCTGCTTGGAATAGGTGCGCTCGATGCGCAGCGCCAACAGCGCTTCCTTGATCTTGCGCTCGAACGACACCTGATTGTTCAACAGGAAGTTCTTGGCGACCTGCTGGGTGATGGTCGAGGCGCCCTGCGGCCGCCGCCCGCTGCCGTAGTTCTCGACATAGAGCATGCCGGCGCGAATGATGCCGTAAACGTCGACGCCCGGATGGTGATAGAAATTCTTGTCCTCCGCCGCCACGAAGGCGTTGGTAACGAGCTTCGGGATCGCCTGGATCGGCAGATAAAGCCGGCGCTCCTTGGCGTATTCGGCGAGCAGCGAGCCGTCGGCGGCATGCACCCGCGTCATCACCGGCGGCTCATAGTCCTGAAGCTGGGTGTAGTCCGGCAGATCCTTGGAGTAATGCCACAACAGGCCTGCGGTCGCCGCGATGCCGGCGATGAACAGGATCGTGCCCGCCGCGAACAGAAAGCCCAAAAAGCGCAGGAGCAATTTCACCGCTACACCGATTTCATTGAGGTTGCCCGGCCCCGCCCCGGCCTAAAGCATCGACACGACGCCGCGGAATCGACCCGGCCAGCCGGTGCGGCGGTACCGGCCCATAAGCATCCCATGCCCAGCATACATTACCCTCGTCACTGCGTCTCGTCGCTCCGGTTTTTGTTCAAACTGAGGCCGGTCCGGTGCCGCTCTACCTCCAGACCGATAACTTAATTGGCGCGCGCCCCGGCGAGGTGGGTGGCAAAATAGTCGTTGACGGCGGATGCGATCGAATCCGCGGTCCGGTCGCGCCAACTGTCCGAGTTCAATGACTGCAAATCCCGCTTATTCGAAACATAACCGAGCTCGATCAGCACCGATGGCACATCGGGCGAGCGCAGCACGCGGAATCCCGCCGACCGCACGGGGTCCTTGTTCAGGCGCGTAACCGTCTTGAGGTCGGCGACGAGTTTATGGGCAAATTGCACCGAGAAGGTCTTGGTTTCGCGCTGGGCGAGGTCAAGCAGGATGCCGGCGACGTCGTCCGGCTCGTCCTTGAGATTAACGCCGGCAATGACGTCGGCATGGTTTTCCTCCGCGGCGACGCGTGCGGCCTGCGGGTCCGATGGCGTGTCCGACAGCGTATAGACGGTCGCGCCCTCGGCATCGCCTTCCTTGCGCGGCAGGAAATCGGCGTGAATCGAGATGAACAGCGCGGCGCCGGCCTGGCGCGCGATCTGCACGCGGTCGGGAAGCGCCACGAAAGTATCGTCGGCGCGTGTCATCAGCACGCGATATTTGCCTGACTTTTCCAGGGTATCGCGCAAGCGCTTGGCGAAAGCGAGAACAATATCCTTCTCGCACTCCCCGTCGGGCGCCCGCGTTCCGGTGTCGATGCCGCCGTGGCCGGGATCGAGCACGACAAGCGGCCGCGGATCGCTCGACGCCGGCGGCGGCGCCGGCGGCGGAGTGTCTTTGCGGGCGTATTTTTCCTCGAGCGCCATATTACGCAGGAAGCTCTCGCGGTCGCTCCCGACGAGGTCGAGGACGAGCCGCGCCGGAACGCCCGGGGCTGCTGCCATAACGAAGGCCTTGTCGACGCGGGCCGGCTTGGCCAGGTCAAACACCATCCGCGAGCCGCCGGGCATCACCAGGCCGAAGCGAAACGCCTTGATCAGCCCGCGCCCGCTTTCGCCGGCATGCGGCGGCAGTTGGAAAGTGACTTGGGGGATATCGACGACGAGGCGGTAGGGGTCGGCCAGAGTAAAGACATGCAGGTCGATCGTACGATCGAGATCCATGACGAATTGGGTTTGGGTGGCATCGCCGCCAAGCCGGGCATCGGTCGCGACCGGATATGAGTTGGGCGCGGGAATCGTGGCCGGCGCCGCGGCCGCCACTGCCGTACCGGCGAAGAGCGCACCGAGGAGAGCCCAGCGCGTGGCTTGGACAGGCATCGGCTTCCACCCCATCGAGCCCCTCTTACTCCATTAGGCACGCGTGGTTAACCGGAACTTAAGCCTTGGCTATATCGTTCGCCGGACCGCTTAAAGCCGCCCCCTGCCATCAAAGCCCACAGGCGGCTTGCCAATTCGGTGCCGGGGGCCTTAAGAAGAGAGTGCTGACGGTGAAAGGTTCCGGTTGTGTCGCGTTAGGGCATCCGGTGACGTCCGCAAGCGTTTGGCTCCCCGAGAAAGATGACGGGAGCGAGGCGGACGCCGCTTTTGAACCGCTTCGGCGCCGAATGTTCGTTCTGGGCCATGACTTCAACTCATGGCCCTCGCGAACGAGTCGCCGACGACGGCAAAAAGCAAGACCGACGCCCTCGAGAGATGAGGACAGGCGGAACCTCGCGCTCGACCCGCGTGCCAGAGCCTGCTGGCGCAGTGTCGCGTCATATCGTCAGCAAACGAAAGAAATTGCGGCCGCGCCTGGCGCTGCCGCCCCATCGCGGTTTGGAGTTCATGGTCGAGGCGCAAGTCTTCGTTCAAAACGGTCAGGGTCGCTTTACCAAATACGGCAGCGTTCATGCGTCGCTCGCCGGACTGCGCGACCTATCCGCTTGCCGCTCTCGCGATTTCCAATCCGTTCCGTTCACCGAAAATCAGGCCCATGCCCACCGCCTCCGCCGATGCGGCGCTGCGCGAGCGGGCGTGCCGGCCGCCAAGAGAATTGCCAATGGCCAACAAAATGCTCATCGACGCGACCCATCCCGAGGAGACCCGGGTGGTCGTTTTGCGCGGCAATCGCGTCGAAGAATTCGACTTTGAGTCCGCGCACCGCAAGCAATTAAGAGGCAATATCTATCTGGCCAAAGTGACGCGCGTCGAGCCGTCGCTGCAGGCCGCCTTTGTCGATTACGGCGGCAATCGTCACGGATTTCTCGCTTTCAGCGAAATCCATCCCGATTATTACCAGATTCCGGTCGCCGACCGGCAGGCCCTGATCGACGAGGAGGAGCGCGCCCAGCGCGCCGCCGATGACGAGGTCGATCGCCGTTCACGGCGACATCGCCATCGCGGCAACCATGCCGCCGCGCGCCGTGACTCAGTCAGGCACAGCGAGCCAGCCGAATTGCCGGTCGGCGATTCGGCCGCGCCCGACCAGGACGCGGCATCGCCGCTCGGGCACGACGAGACCGGCGAGCGTTCCGCAATGAGCTCGCTTGACGCAGCCAGCGTCGCGGATGCGGCGCCTGCCGAAGGCGAAAGCTCGGAGCCGGCGACGGACGTCGTCGAGATGCCGGGCGATGCCGCGCTCGGCAGCGATGCCGAACCGGACGACACCGAGTCTGAAGCGGTCCATACCGAACCCGGCGAGGCACCGACGCCGGCCGCATTTGCCGACGAGCACGATGAGGCGGAGCGCCACGAACACAGCGAGACGGAAGAGACGTCGCACGGCTCCTCGGAGGAAAACGGCGAGGCCGTCTCTGCCGTCGAAGCCCGCAAGCACGACGACAACGGCGAAGATGAGGAAGAGATCGTCGAATCGGTCGGCGGCGCCGACGCGATGGAGGAAGTCCCCGATCGCGCGCCGCGTTACCGCCGCCAATACAAGATCCAAGAGGTGATCAAGCGCCGCCAGGTCATGCTGGTCCAGGTGGTCAAGGAGGAACGCGGCACCAAGGGCGCGGCGCTGACGACCTATCTGTCGCTCGCCGGGCGCTTTTCGGTGCTGATGCCGAACACGGCGCGCGGCGGCGGCATCAGCCGCAAGATCACCAGTGCCGAAGACCGCGCGCGGCTCAAAGAGGCCGCCGCCGAGCTCGAAGTGCCGGAAGGCATGGGCGTCATCCTGCGCACCGCCGGCGCCAACCGCACCAAGATCGAGATCAAGCGCGACTTCGAATATCTGTTGCGGATGTGGGAGACGGTCCGCGACCTGACGCTGAAATCGACCGCGCCGAAGCTCGTTTACGAGGAAGGCTCGCTGGTCAAGCGCTCGATCCGCGATCTGTATACCAAAGACATCGACGAGGTGATCGTCGCGGGACCCGAGGCCTATCATGAGGCCAAGGACTTCATGCGCATGCTCATGCCGAGCCATGCCAAGAACGTTCACCTTTACCACGACACGCAGCCGCTATTGTCGCGCTACGGCGTCGAAAATCAGCTCGACGCCATGTTCTCGCCGGTCGTGCAGCTGCGCTCCGGCGGCTACATCGTGCTCAACCAGGCCGAGGCTCTGGTCGCCATCGACGTGAACTCGGGCCGCGCCACGCGCGAGCATCATATCGAGGACACCGCGCTCAAGACCAACCTGGAAGCCTCCGACGAGATCGCCCGGCAGCTGCGGCTGCGCGATCTTGCCGGGCTGATCGTCATCGACTTCATCGATATGGACGAGAAGCGCAACAACCGCGCCGTCGAGCGCCGGCTCAAGGAGAGCCTCAAACACGATCGCGCCCGCATCCAGGTCGGCCGCATCTCCCATTTCGGCCTGCTCGAAATGTCGCGCCAGCGCATCCGGTCGAGCGTGCTGGAAAGCTCGACGGAGAAATGCCCGTATTGCGGCGGCAGCGGCCACGTCCGTTCGGTGTCCTCGCTCGCCTTGCAGGTGCTCCGCGCGCTCGAGGAGCAGCTCATCAAGGGCGCCACCCACAATCTCATCGTGCGTACGCGGCCGGACGTCGCGCTCTACGTGCTCAACCAGAAGCGCGCGCATTTGCGCAGCCTGGAAGAGCGCTTCGTCATCACCATCACGATCTCCGCGGATGAATCGGTGCGGGCGCCGCAGGCCTTCATCGTCGACCGCGGCGAGCAGGTGCATACCGCCGAAGCGGCCAAAGCGATCGCCGAGCGGCCGCAGGCGCTGCCGGCACCGCTTGAAGAGGAGGACGATCTCGAAGACTTCGGCGCCACGGAAGGCGAAGAAGCAATCGAGGCGGCGGAGGAGACCGACGCCGAAGCCGAGGCGGCGCCGGCAGTGGCGTCCGAGCAAGACGAAGGCGGTCCGCGCCGTAAGCGGCGACGGCGGCGTCGCGGCGGTCGCAATGGCGAAGGCACGCACGGCGAGCCCCGCGACGCACATGACGAGCAGCCGCATGAGCGCGATCGCCACGCGATCGGCGAAACCGGTAATGAATTGCCGGCGGAACCGGGTCACGAGACGGTGGCCGAGGATGAGCTCGCCGAGCAGCCGGGAGAGTTTGCGGCGCAAGACCGGACCGGCGAACCGCACCGCGACGGCGGCCGGCGGCGGCGCGGCCGCCGCGGCGGGCGCCGCAATCGCCACCGTAACGGCGAGCCGATGCAGGGGAGTAACGGTGACACGGCACACGGCGGCGGTGATCGCGAGCCCTATGCGCCGCCGCAGGAGTTCGCTCCGGCCGAAGGCTTGATCGAGCCGGCTCCGACCGAACCCGAACTCAAGGACGCCGTCGCCGATCTCGATACCGCGCCGCGTGCGGCCGCGCCGGCCGTGGCCGAGACGCCGCAGGCCGCGCCGCCGGAAGAGCCGGTGCGCCGGCGCTCCACGGTGCGCGAGCGCGCGCCGATCGGCGCCCCCGACGAGGCGCCGCCGCCGCCGCAAACGCAGCAGCCAGTGTCGGCGACGCCGGAGCCGGTGATTACCGAGATCGGCGAGGCTGAGACCGATCGGCCGCGCCGCACCGGATGGTGGTCGCGCCGATTTGCCGGCGGCTGAACGGCGGATCGAAACCCGTGAAAAGCGGCTGGGTCGATCGTGACGCCGAAAGCTTTGTCGCTGACGGCGCCGCGTCGGGCATCGGCCGCGATCTGGCGTTGCGTATCTACGCCACGCGCCTCCTCGGCCGCGATGCGAAACTCGTCCTGCATGGCGGCGGCAATACTTCGCTGAAGACGCGCATGCGCGATCGCTTCGGTGAAGAAGCCGAGGTGCTTTGGGTCAAATCCACAGGCGCCGACATGGCGAAGATCGGAGCGGACGGCTTTGTCGCCGTGCGGCTCGAGCCGATGCGCAAGCTGCGCGCGCTTGAATTGATCGCCGACGAAGACCTGGTCGCCGTCGAGCGCGCCGAGCTGATCGACCCGAAGGCGGCCAATCCGTCGGTCGAGATGATGCTGCACGCCTTTCTGCCGCACAAATTCATCGATCACACCCACGCCACCGCGGTGCTCAGCGTGATCGACCAGCCCGACGGCGAAAAAAAGTGCGAAGAGGTTTTTGGCTCGCGTCTGGGCTTTGTGCCCTATGTCATGCCGGGTTTTGGGCTTGCCAAAAAAGCCATCGAAGTTTTCGAGCGCGACAAGCCAAGCGACGGACTCATTCTCGGCAAGCACGGCATCGTCACCTTCGGCGATACCGCGCGCGAGGCTTACGAGCGCATGATCGCGATGGTGATACTTGCCGAGGATTTTATCGCGCGCTACCGCAAGGCAGTGACTGTCGCCGCCTTGCCGCACGTCGTCGCAAGCGAAGCGCTTGTTGCCCCGATCGTGCGCGGCGCATGCAGCGACAAAGACGCGACGGTCGAGGGCGCGTGGCGGCGGCTCGTGCTCGAATTCCGCAGCGGCGAGGCGGTGCGCAATTTCGTCAATGCCAAGGACGTGGAACGCGTCAGCCAATTGGGCGTCATTACGCCCGATCACACCATCCGCACCAAGAACTGGCCGCTGGTTTTGCCGGAGCCGGAGAACGGCAAGCTCGCCGATTTCGCGCGTGCAACACGTGATCGGGCCGGCCAATTCGCCACGCGCTATCACGCCTATTTCGCGCAGCACGACAAGCGCACCGGCGGCATCAAGCGCGAGCTCGATCCCCTGCCTCGCGTCGTGCTGGTGCCCGGCCTCGGCCTGTTCGGACTCGGCCGTTCGAAGCAGGACGCCATCATCGCCGCCGATATCGCCGAAGCCTGGGTGGAAGGCGTGAGCGACGCCGAGGCCATCGGCCGCTTCGAGTTGATCTCCGAAGCCGACATGTTCGACTGCGAATATTGGCCGCTCGAACAGGCCAAGCTCGGCCGGCGCAAAGAGCTGCCGCTCGCCGGGCAAGTTGCCGCGGTGACCGGCGCCGGCGGCGCCATCGGCGCGGCAGTTGCACGAACATTTGCCGCCGCCGGTGCGGAGGTCGCCCTGCTCGACGTCAATTCATACGCGGCGAGAGAACAGGCCGCCGCCATCAGCGCGACGGCGCTGCCGGTCGAATGCGACGTGACCGACGCAGGCTCGGTGATCACGGCATTCGACAAAATCGCCGCCGCGTTCGGCGGCGTCGACATCGTCGTGTCCAATGCCGGCGCGGCCTGGCAAGGGCGCATCGGCGACGTCGGCGAAGACGTTATGCGCCAAAGCTTTGAGCTGAATTTCTATGGCCACCAGCGCGTGGCGCAGGCTGCCGTGAAGATCATGCTGGCGCAGGGCACCGGCGGCTGTCTCCTGTTCAACGTATCGAAACAGGCGGTGAACCCGGGGCCGAATTTCGGACCCTATGGCGTCCCCAAAGCCGCGGCGCTCGCCTTGATGCGGCAATACGCGCTCGATTACGGCGCCGACGGCATCCGCGCCAATGCGGTGAACGCCGACCGCATCCGCTCCGGACTGCTCACGCCCGACATGATCGCCTCGCGCTCGAAAGCGCGCGGGCTTTCCGAAAAAGACTACATGAGCGGCAATCTGCTCGGCCGCGAAGTCACCGCCGAAGACGTGGCGCAGGCGTTTCTGCATCAGGCGCTGGAGCTGAAAACCACCGCCGACGTCACCACCGTCGACGGCGGCAACATCGCGGCGGCGATGCGATGAGCACAGCGCTTAAGCCTTCTCCACCGCACCGCCAGAGTCGGTCCAATCCTTGAAGCCACCGAGGTTGAAGACTTTCTCGTAGCCAAGGTCCTTGAGCATCTTGCCGGCCAGCGCAGCGCGGCCGCCGGAGCCGCAATAAAGAATGACCGCTTTGTCCTTGGCGAAATCCCTATTGTGCGACGGCAGCTCCGGATCGGCGCGAAATTCCAGCATGCCGCGCGAGACGTGAACGGCGCCGGCGACCTTGCCGCTTGCCGCCACTTCCGGCGCGTCGCGGATGTCGACGACGAGCGTATTGCCCTTGGCGATCATGTCCTTCGCCTGCGCCGGCGCGATCTTCGGCACCACGGCGTTGGCGGCTTCCAGCATCTGTTTCACGGTCGTGGCCATATATTTCCTGTCCCCGTTGGTCTGGGTGCAAGACTACACTGCGCTGGCGCGCATTGCGAACGTTAGCTAAGTCGGTCGATTTGTGCTATCTTTCTCATATGAATGCTCAGGACGCTATTGCCACTCTTCGACGCTACGAGAACGCCTTGCGCAAGCGTGGCGTGGTGCACGCCGCGGTGTTCGGCTCTGTCGCCCGTGGCGACAACCGTCCGGATAGTGATCTCGACATTCTTGTAGAATTTGAGCCCGGCGCCGAAGGTGCGATCTACGATTACGTCCGCTTCAAAGAATATGTTGCCGGCCTGTTCGAGGAGCGGGTCGACGTGATCGACCGCGCCGCGCTCAAGCCGCATTTGCGAGCGCCGGCAGCGTGCGATGTTATGTATGCGTTCTGAGAAAGACAGCGCTACGCTGCACGAAATGCTTCATCACATCGATCTGGCCGAGACGTTTAGGCTGAGCCGCAGCTTCGAGAGCCTGCGCGACGACTTGATGCCGCTTTATGCAGTCACCCGCTGTCTTGAAATCATTTCCGAAGCTTCGCGGCGCTTGTCGGACGAACTGAAGGCCCGCCACCACCAGATCCCATGGCGGGAGATGGCCGCCGCGGGAAACTTCTATCGTCATCATTATGAAGACGTGCTGCCGGCGCGCGTGTGGAAAACTTTGCAGGAAGATATACCGCCGCTGCAAGGCCATCGAGACAGAACTCGCAGGCGGGGTCCGCGTTCATGAGCGCAACGGCGCCCCTTAATCGCTCGACAAGATCACGTTCTTCAAGATCGGATAAATCTGCTTTTCCCAGCGCGTGCCGGAGAACACGCCGTAATGGCCGACGCCGGCCTGCATGTGGTGGCGCTTGAGATAGGGCCGCAGCTTGCTGCACAGGTCGTGCGCGGCCACCGTCTGGCCGACGGCGCAGATGTCGTCGCGCTCGCCTTCGACCGTGAGCAGCATGGTCTTGCGGATGGCGCTCGGATCGACCCGCTGGCCGTGCCATTCGAGCTTGCCGAGCGGCAGCGCGTAATCCTGGAAAATGAGCTGCACGGTTTCCAGATAAAACTCCGCGGTCAGATCGAGCACCGCGAAATATTCGTCGTAGAAAGCCTTGGTTACCGCCGCCTTCTCCAGTTCGCCGGCGGCGAGATTGTCGTAAAGCTCCTGATGCGCCTTGATGTGGCGCTCGATATTCATGCTCATGAAGGCGACGAGCTGCACGAAGCCCGGATAGACGCGGCGAAACGCGCCGGGGTAGCGCAGCGGCACCGAAGCGGTGAGCGTGCGCTCGAACCATTCGATGGTCCGCTTCTTGGCGAGCTCGTTGACCTTGGTCGGATTGATCCGGGTATCGATCGGCCCGGCCATCAGCGTCATCGAGCGCGGCTGCGCCGGATTGCCGGCCTGCGCCATCACCGCGGCGGCGGCGAGCACGGCGACGCAGGGCTGGCACACCCCCAGGATATGCGATCCCGGCCCCATCGTTTCCAAGAACTTGATCAGATGGTCGGTATATTCGTCCATGCCGAACCGGCCGGCGGTGAGCGGCACGTCGCGGGCGTTATGCCAATCGGTGATGAAGACGTCATGGTCGGGCAGCATGGTGCGCACGGTGGCGCGCAAGAGCGTCGAGAAATGCCCGGACAGCGGCGCCACCAGAAGCACCCGCGGCTGCGCCGTGGCGATGTCCTTCTTGAAATGCAACAGCGTGCCGAACGGCGTCATCGCCGCGGCCTCCTCGCGCACCTCGACCTCGCGATTGCCGACGGTGACTTTGTCGATGCCGAAAGGCGGCCGCGTATGGGTAAGGCCGGCGCGCGCGATCAATTCATAGACCGCGGTGAGATTGCGCATCGCCGGATGGTCGGATAACAGCGGCGCCCCCCCGAACGCAGCCATACCGGCCCAGGCGCGGACCGGCGTCATGATGTCGGATTGCAGCTGATAAGCGAGGTATAGCATCCCGAGGTACGGTTTCGAGCCACGGGTGCCGCGCTTCGCCCAGACGGCGAACGCACTCTCACCCCCCAACGGTGGAAGGCTAGTGCATTTCTTGTTGCACTGCGACAAGAATGTGAACATCCTGCACATCTGGGGACGGCGCGCGGCGGAGGGACTGCCCAAAGCATGATCGTCGCCCGCCGCAAACCCGCGTTTTAGTCGCTAACCGATTGAGTCAGGACGCAATTTTCAAAAGCGAGCAATGGGATGTCCAAGGCCACTCTGACGCTTGCCAGCAAGAATTACGGCTCGTGGTCGCTGCGCGGCTGGTTGCTATGCAAAATGGCGAAGCTAGATTTCGACGAGCAGCATGTCTCGACCGACGATCCGTCGACGCGCGCCGAATTGCTGCTGCTCTCGCCGTCCTTCCTGGTGCCCTGCCTAACCCGTGATGGGCTCAAAGTGTGGGACACGCTGGCGATCGCCGAGTATTTGCACGAGATCAGCCCGGAAGCCGGACTGTTGCCGGCCGATCAGGCGCAGCGCGCCCATTGCCGCTCGATCTGCGGCGAAATGCATTCCGGCTTCTCCAATCTGCGCGCCGCGCTGCCGATGAACATCAAGGCGCATTTTCCCGGCTTCAAATCCTGGGCCGGCGCCCGCGGCGACATCGAGCGCATCGCCACGATCTGGCGCGAATGTCTGGGCCAATATGGCGGCCCCTACCTGTTCGGCAAAACGCCGTGCGCGGCGGATGCCATGTATGCCCCGGTCTGCTCGCGATTTACCACTTACGACGTGCAACTCGACGCGACCTCGCGGGATTATTGCCGCACCATCATGGCCATGCCATTGATGCAAGAGTGGATCGACGGCGCCAAGGCCGAGCCGGACGAGCTCGAGGAGCTCGACGTCGAATTCTGACGCAAGCGCCCTGCCCGGCTTTCCGTATCCCCGACAATATGATGAACTGCCCTCCATAAAATGGAGGGGTGGACGATGCCCGTCAGCACGATCAACGGCGTGAACATCAATTGGCGGGTGGTCGGCGACCGCGGCAGGGACAATCATCCCTGGGTGGTGATGACAACCGGCGGCCGGCGCGGCCATGACGAATTCATTCCGCTCGCCGAAAAGATCGCAGCTTACGGCTATCGGGTCATGCTGCATGACCGCCGCAATACCGGCGCTTCCGACATACTCATCGAGGGCGACGAGGGCGAGGAAGTGATCTGGACCCGCGACATGCACGCGCTGTTGACCGAGCAGAATGCGCTGCCCGCCTTCTTCAGCGGCTCGTCGGCCGGCGCCCGCACCTCCATCTTGTTCTATCTCAACTATCCGCACGCCGTGCGCGGCCTGCTCCTCCTGCGCGTCACCGGCGGCCCGTTTGCCGCCGGCCGCCTGCCTGAAAACTACTACGGCCAGTTCATCCGCGCCGCCAAAGACGGCGGTATGGCCGCCCTCTGCGCCATGGACGCCTGGAAGGAGCGCATCGCCGCCAATCCGAGGAACGGCGAATATCTGGCCAAGCTGCCGGCGCAGCAATTCATCGACGTCTTGACGCGCTGGAACGAGATTTTCGTCGCCGGCGGGCATTATCCGGTGATGGGCGTGAGCCCGGAGCAACTGGACAAGGTCAAAACGCCGACCATTGTCATTCCCGGCAACGACAAGACGCACGCAAGCACCAGCGGCCTTGCCGCGCACCGGCTGATCGCCGGCAGCGAACTGCACCAATTGCCGATCACCGATCAGGACGTGCCGCTCATTCCGTTTCCGGACTGGGGCGCCTATGAGCCGGAGATTGCACGGGTGTTTGCCGACTTCATGGCGCGCACGGTCGCGGCGGAGAGCAAGGCGGCCTAGTAGCCCGGATTGCGAATGCAATCCGGGAGAAAGATTGTGCCGAGTCTGCGAGCCAATCCTGCAACGGCCCATCGCGGCAGATTCAATAGCCTGATCTTACTTCCGCTTTCAGGGAGCACAGCCGACATGGCCGGCCCTGCTGCTGGCCCTGCCCCGGTCGAAAATGACCCTGAACGGACCTGAACAGACGCTCTGGCTGTGACGCGCAGCCCGCTTCTCCCAATTACGATATGATATGGTTCAACATGCCCCGGCGCGGGGCTTGGTATGGGGCGAGCAAGGCGATCGGATGAGGCGGTTTAGCGTTCAGATTGGGCGTTTCGGAGCTAACAATCATCGACCAAACCTTGGTATTGAGGCTGTGTCGTTATCGCTCCTTGTCAGGCGCCGTAGCTTGTTGACTTCGTTGCCTTTTTTTCTGGCGACTGTGAGCGCTACCGATGCATCCCCAGTCCGGATCGGCTGGCTTAAAATTCAAGGCGCGCAACATACGCCGGATCAGTTGCAGGCATTCCGCAAGGGTATGAAGACGCTTGGCTTGGTCGAAGGTCGCGACTACGTGATTGAGGAGCGTTATGCCAACGGCAACGGCTCGCTGTTGCCGATTCTCACGACTGAGCTACTCGACGCCGGCGTGACCATCATTTTGGCCACCAGCCAGCCGTCGATCGCCGCAGCGGCGCGCGTAACTAAAGCCATTCCGGTGATCGGTCGCATGGTGGATGATCCTGTCGCCGACGGCATGGCGCAGTCGCTAGCCCGGCCAGGCGGCAATATCACCGGCATCTATACGATGACCGAGGAATTGAACGCGAAACGGCTGTCATTGCTGAAGGAAGCCGTACCCACGATACGTCGTGTCGGGGTGCTGCTGCGCCGCGATTTTCCAAATGTCAAAACCGCGGATCACGATTGGCAGGTTGCACAAGCGGCGGCGCGACAGCTCGACCTTGACCTTACCGCTTTGAACGTCCGCTCGGCAGATGAGATTACCGCGGCATTCGCGCAAGCATCTGCGAACAATGTCGACGGCATCATCACGTTCCGCAACCCTACCGTCGTGACCTACCTCAATCAGATTGCCGAGCTATGTGCGAAGCAACGGCTTCCGGCGGCATTCGACGCTAGCGAATACGTCGAAGCTGGCGGCTTGATGTCTTATGGACCGAATATCGATGCAGTCTATCGGCAACTCGCGACGTACGTGCAGAAATTGGTGCATGGCACGCCGGCCAGCGAATTGCCGATCGAACAGCCGACGACGTTTGAGCTTGTTATCAACGAGCGAACGGCCGACGCGATTGGTGTCGCGCTCCCGACCGAGCTATTGGCCCGCGCGGATAAAGTGATCAAATGAAGACCATCCACTTCCCGGATATGACCATGATGGGTACGCGGCCCAATCCCACTTAGTCCCACTTGGCGCTGCCGGAATAGGACCAGTCGACGAGGCGGCCGCCGGGCTTCGCCAGCGCGGCGATCTCGGCCATCTCCTCGTCGCTGAGCGCAAAGTCGAACAGCGCGGCGTTCTCGGTCAGGCGTTCGAGCTTGCTGGTGCGCGGAATGACGACGATGTTCTGCTGCACGAGATAGCGCAGGCTGATTTGGGCGGCGGTCTTTTCGTGCGCGGCGCCGATGCGCGCCAGCACCTGATCGTTCTTGGCGTTGCCGCGGGCGATCGGGCTATAGGCCACCACCGCCATGCCGTGGGCGCGGCAGGCCGCGATCACCTTCGACTGGTCGAGATAGGGATGGCATTCGACCTGATCGCAGACCAAGGGCTCGGTCGCGATCGCCACCGCCTCGTCGAGCAGCGCCACGGTGAAATTGGAAACGCCGACGTGGCGGGCCAGACCATCGGTTTTCAGCTTGCACAAGGCCGGGATCGTTTCCGACAGCGCAATCTGCGGATTGGGCCAATGCAGCACCAAAAGATCGACTTCGCTCAGGCGCAGCCGCGCCAAACAGTCGAGCGTGGCGCGCTCCAGCGCCCGCGACGCAAAATGCGACGGCCAGATCTTGGTGGTGACGAACAGCTCGTTGCGCTTGATGCCGGAGGCGCGAATGCCGTCGCCGACGTCGCGCTCGTTGTCGTACATTTCCGCGGTGTCGATGTGGCGGTAGCCCAGCCGCAGCGCCTGCTCGACGGCCCGGGCGCAGGCGCGGCCGCGCAGTTCCCAGGTGCCAAGCCCGACCAGCGGGATTTTGGCGCCGTTCGCCTCGATGCTGGGAATTGGTCCAATCGCCGTCACGCGTCGCTTCATCCCCGTCTTCGCGCTCGTCGTCGCTGTCGCCTGCGGCAAGCATCGACGATTGCGCTGTGCAATTCCAGTCTAATGCCGATGCCTGGGAACCTGTTCCAGAACGGCTCAGCGCGCTTTGCCGAGCACGGCGAAGGCGGCCTCGGGCGCTTCCTCGATGACCCTCAAAAGCGCGCGCGCCGGCCCGCGCGGCGAGCGCTTGCCCTGCTCCCAGTTGCGCACGGTTTCGACCGGCACGCCGATCCGCGCGGCAAAGGCGGTCTGGGTAAGACCGGTCCTGCTGCGGATATTGCGGGCATGAGCGGCGTCGTTGACACGGTCCGCGGCGCGCGCCGCATTATGCGCCGCCGTCGCAATCGCCCGCGGATCGGTCGCGATGGCGCGCTCGCTGCCGTCGGGCAGCACTTCGACCAATCGTCCGTCCGCCTTTAATCGCACACGCAGCATGCGCAGGCCCCCGCGCTTGCCCCGGCATTTGGGCTCGCCGCATTATAGCTGATTCGTCATGGATTCAATGAGTTAGTACGCCGGAAGCCCTCCCGGGCCAGACCAGCGGCCTATTCGGCCAAAGGCGGATAGGCCATTGGCGGATAGACCCGGCCGCTACAGCCGGCTGAAGAAAGCGAGCAGCATGGCGCGCCGCGCCGTCTCGCGAGTCGTGCAAGCGGCAATCATCATCCCCGCCATCGAGCCCTGAATCTTATCGTAATAGAACTGGCAGGTGGTGTCGCGATAGGCGATCCAAGCGCGCTGCATAGCCTTAGCTTTTGCCGTCTGATCGGCGTCGAGTTCGCCAAGCAGCGTCTTGTAATTGGCGTTGAGCAGATCGTCCCAGACGGCACCCTCGATCTCGTAGCAGTCCGCCATCTGGCCGTCGCTCTTCGAACCGGGATCGCCCATGCAGGGATCGGCCACGAGCTTGAACAGGCAGCCCTGCTCGCCGGCATCGAGGTTGTCGCGGTTCTTGGTCGCGCAATCGCGGATCGCCGCCACTTCCTGCGCGGTCGGCTGGCGCGATTGGGCATGCGCGTTGCCGCCCATCACGAACGAGCACACGGCGAGCATGCTCGCCGCGAACAGCCATCTGCCCATTGCCGGCCCTGCTTCCCTCTCGTTCCAACTGTCGCAGCCGCGCCGAGCTTGGTTCAAGTGCAAAATCGCGGGATGATCCCCTGCTCGTCATGGCCGGACATAGCCGTCCAAAGGACGGCGTCGCTTCGCTCGCCTATGTTCCGGCCATCCACGTCTTTCTACCCGCGAGGAGCCATCGCCTTGCAAAACCTCCAAATCGACACCCGGCGCCTGTGGGACTCGCTCATGGAGACCGCGCAAATCGGTGCCACGCCGAAGGGCGGCCTCTGCCGGCTGACTTTGACCGATCTCGACCGCCAGGTGCGCGATTGGTTCAAGGCGCAATGCGAGGCGCTCGGCTGCAGCGTCACCGTCGACGACATGGGCAACATGTTCGCGCGCCGCCCGGGCAAGAACCCGGCGCTTCCCCCGATCGCCATGGGTTCGCATCTCGACACTCAGCCGACCGGCGGCAAATTCGACGGCGTCCTTGGCGTGCTGGCCGCGCTCGAAGCGCTGCGCACGCTGCACGAAACGGGTTACGAGACCAATGCGCCGATCGAGATCGTCAACTGGACCAACGAGGAAGGCGCGCGTTTTGCGCCGGCGATGCTGGCCTCGGGCGTCTTTGCCGGCGTGTTCTCGCGCGACTACGCCTATGCGCGCACGGACCGCGACGGCAAAACCTTCGGCGACGAACTGGCGCGCATCGGCTATCGCGGCGCGGAACAGGCCGGCTCGCGCAAATTCTCCGCGATGTTCGAACTGCATATCGAGCAAGGCCCGATCCTCGAAGCCGAAAGCCGCATGATCGGCATCGTCCAAGGCGTCCAAGGCATGCGCTGGTACGAGGTCACAGTGACCGGCCAGGAAGCCCACACTGGCGCCACGCCGATGACGTTGCGCAAGAATGCGCTCCTCGGCGCCGCGCGCCTGATCGAGCGCATCGACGCCATCGCGCGCGAGCATGCCCCGCACGCCGTCGGCACCGTCGGCCTGATCGAGAACCGGCCGAACAGCCGCAACGTCATTCCCGGCGAAGTTTTTTTCACCATCGATTTCCGCCATCCGGACGATACTGTGCTCGACGCTATGGAGGCGAAGCTGCGCGCCGCGCTCGCTAAGATCCTGCCGCCGATGGGACTGACGTACAGCGAAGCGCGGATCTGGGAGTGCCCGCCGGTCAAATTCGCGCCCGCGCTGATCGATTGCGTCCGCGTCGGCGCGAAGAAGGCCGGCTTCACATCGCGCGACATGATCTCCGGCGCCGGCCACGACGCCTGCTACGTCGCCCGCGTCGCGCCCACCACCATGATCTTCGTCCCCTGCCGCGGCGGCATTTCGCACAACGAAGCGGAGTCGACGAGCTTCGAGGAGTGCGCCGCAGGGGCGCAGGTGTTGCTCAATGCGGTGCTGGAGTTTGATCGGCGGCTGGCGTAATAAAAAACAATATCTTCAACGGATAAATTGAATATCGACCCCGACATCGACTTTGCGCCATGCACGGTCGGCCGTGAGCGCAACCGCGTGTTCACGCTGCGCTAAAGCAAGGCACGCGCGGTCCCCGAGTGACAGTCCTCTGGCGCGTGTGAGGTCAGCCAGCGCACCCGTCTCTTGGGCGAGTTTCTGATCAAAATCGACGACGTCCACTTCGGCTTCTTCAATGAGCAGAAGGGCGCGTTCGCGCGATCTGGTCGTCAGCACGAGCTTGGTCATCGCCTCGGCAAGATTCACAGTGGAAATGATGGCTTCTTCAACCACGGCAGCTACTCGATCCGCTCCAGTCTCGCCGTGAATGTATGCAAGAAGTGCAGAGGCATCGAGCACAACCCTAGCCATGTTCCGACTCTGCTTCAACTTCGCGCCGCCGATCCTCGAGCAGTTCGTCAACGAGGCTGACGCCCTCCGGCACAAATTCCCGTGCAAGCGCCTGTACACGGCGGGTCACCGCCTGCCGGGTTAGCAGGCGAAGTTCGCCGTCATCGATCCGCGCGAACAGCACGTCGCCAGCTTTGAGCGCCAATGCATCGCTTAACGCCAGCGGCAAAACGACCTGCCGATCGGGGCCGACGCGAATCTTCGCTCGCTTCGCATCTGCACCGAATTCTTTGAGTTGCTTAGCCGCTCTTGCCTCTTCGCGAACAAGAACGTTACGCACCTGTTGATAGCGAATGCCAAGTGCTCGGGCGATGTCGGCGCGCGACTGTCCGTTAGCCGCAAGCGCGCGAATTTTTGCAGCTTTCGACGTTTGCTTACGAACCGTACGGATAGTATTGCCAGTTGCCATATCTGCCTCCACTATCTACCGATTTGGATAAATGTAACCCATGTTGTTGGGTTGTCAACGGATAGTATCCAATTCTGATTTATGAGAAACGATGAACAATCCGCGCCAACGCAAACGCATCGCATGCACCAAGCTGCTCGACGCGGCGGCGTGAATTGCGGGGACTTGCAGCGGCATAGTCGAACGCGTCACCCGCCGCGTCATGGCAAAGTGGGGAATTCAGCCTCGCAAAATCTCCCTATGCGCTGAATGGTGGGCCGCTAAGTAGCGCGCTGACCCCCGGCAGGTCGGTCGCCGCTCAAAGTCGCGCTGGCGATTTGTTCGGCGCCGAGCTGCTCGCTCAGATTGTGCTACAGTAAGTTCGACTTTGGGGGCGCGCCATGGAGTGGTTCAAGATCGCTTTGCAATTTGTGGGCACCCTTGTTTGGCCCGCAGTGATACTCACCATCGTTATGATTTTCCGTCGTGAACTCAGGGGGATCATCGGCTCGATAAAAGAAGTGAAGTATCCTGGCGGTTCCGTGACCATGGAAGTCGCGCTCCTGGAAGAAAGGATAGGACGGGGTGGCATTCTTTCGGAACGCTCGGAGAGCTTGAGCTTCCATCGTGCGACCTTGCCAAGCGTGGCAGACCCGCAATTGGCTATTGCTCAAATGCGAACGGACGTAGAGCGGGAGTTACTTCGCTTGTCGTGGCACTTCTTAGACAGCAGTTCGTCCGAGCAATTGGGTTTGGATCGCCGCATTGATGAGCTTCAGACGGCAAATGCCATAACGCTCGAGTTTGCCAACAGCTTGAGAGATTTTATTCGGCTTGCGAACAGCGTCATCCATGGTGCGGAAGTCGCGACCGATGTCAAAACAAGATTGACTAGCGTGGGTGCGTCGATTGTTTCTCAGTTGCACTACCAGCGCAAAGTCTCGGAAGCTATGAGGGAGTTTGACGGTGATCTTTTGTGGCACGCGCATCGACACCACAAAGGAAATCGCAATTACTATTTTTGGTCCGCAATGGCGGCAACGCTTCCCGAGATAGATTACAGCTACGAAATTTATCGAGAAGCCGCAGAGCGCCATAAACAAAAGCTGGTCAAAGCCGAACACGTGCCGGATGCGGAAGAATTCTATGTGCTGCCACTAGATGAATTTGTGCAGGTGCTTGAATTTAGGGAAAGCGAGCTGCTTCGTCTCATAGAGACCTGGCACCAGCATAAGGGTGATTCTAACAACCTCTGGAAGGCGTTCGAGAAGGCAAACTATTGGCAGTGGCCCTCAAATTGGGGCGGCTTGGGCTGGAACGGCCCTATCATACGCCACGGGCTCACCATTTTCGCCGCTGAAGATGATCTGGTTCAGACTAGGAGCGCCTTAAATCGGTATCGGATGAAGTTGCTGCGAGGCGCGACCAGATAGGTTTGGTCGAACGAAATACAAACAACAGAATTTTTTGAGCGGCACATTTCGCGTCATCACATTCTCGAATCCACTCTTTTTTGGGCATCCGAAATCGCCTGGGCCTGAAGTCTCTTCCAAAGCCCAGTAGGATTTCCGTCGTCCGATCCAATTAACATTAGACCGAGAAGCCCGATCCTCTTGATATCCCTCGGAACGAAATCTTCCTCGTGGACATGCTTACCACGTGAACGCAAAGCTTGTTCAAAAGTGCTTCTGTGTTGTTTCATCGCCTCGCGTGAAATGGCTTTTAAATTAATGCTGATGCCGTGTCTCTTGGCATATCGGCCCATGGCATCGAACAAGGTTTTTAGTCGCTCCTCAAAAATATAGCATTCATGCGCAAATAGATAATATGCGCATTCGAAGTGATCGCTCTTCGAGACTCTGGCCCGCCACGGATAATATTTGAACATTATTTTGTAGACGTCAAACCGGTTTATCGGGCTGTAAATTTGTAGAATTGCGTAGGTCAGATCCAAAGTCTCTGGACTCAGCTCCGATCTAGGAGGAGCTTTGGGATTTTCGCCAAGCAAGTCAGCAAGCAAGCTGTCGTTAGCCTGGATCATCCGCTTGCGTGGAAGATGCCCTACGTCAAACACTCCCTTTAGCGCTTCGAACGGCGCCCACAACTCGTCTAGTTCTCGGTCATCGATCACGTAATTCGAAACTTTCCTCACGTTGTTCCGACCAGATTTAATTACGTAATTACGGCGACAGTGCACTCAATACCCGCCGCGCGGTCATGGGCTTTCCACTATGAAGCAATAGTCCGCCGCGCGCGATGCGGCTACTCACTTTCACCTCACGCCGCATCCCGCCTCGCCGCGCCACGACCCGGCGCTTTCTTCAGCGGCGGCAACAGCAGGTCGGCCGGAACGTTAAAGTGCGCGCGCAGCCGCTGCACCATCGCCATGCTCAGCCCTTTCTTGCCGGCAAGCACCTCGCTGACCCGGCTCGGCGTGCCGAGGATCGGCACCATGTCGGCGCGCGTCAGGCCGTGCTGCTCCATGAGATGGCGGATCAGCGCCGCCGTACTTGGCGGCCGCCGCGGCCATTGGCTCTCCTCATAGGCGGCGATCAGACGCGCTTGCGCCGCCAGCCGGGCGACGTCGGCCGGCTCGTCGGAGTCCCACAGCCGCTCGACGAGCGCGTGGGCGCGGGTCAGCTCCGCAGCGCTATCGATCAAAATCAGCTTTGCATCCATCACACTGTCTCCGCATCGATTTTGTCGTACTCGGCGTGAGTGCCGAAGAACCGGATCGCCAAAACACCGGCCTGATATTGAAGGCGCGCCACCAATCGAAAGTCATTTCCCTTGATGTTGAACACGACGCGGCTCGACTTGAGAATACTCGCCTTTGGATAAGACGCTTTGACGTCCTCCGGGTTGCGCCACCGGGCACGGCCCACGATGTCGAGCCAAGCTTGGTATTGCGAGCGGGCGGCGTTAATCCCCTTATGGCCGGCGCGACCGGCAAGGTAATGCTCGATCAATTCCGTGCCGATCACGATCATTCGTGCAGCATGGCACAAAATTCCAAAAATTGGAAGTCGGTGGGTTTGCGGTAGGGCGAAGCCATGACCCCGTGCCAGCATAGGTACGCGGGGGTCAACCCCGCGTATGACCTGCCCCGGTTTCGTCCCGGTAACAGAGACGTGATCTTGACATTCGTCCCCATTATCGTTACATACCGCCTCATCCTTGCCCGTAAGGACGCCGCCGGGTGACACCGGCGGAAAGGGGCGAGGCGGTTCCCGCGGGCGGGGTTGTCAGCCCCGCTCCCGGGCGGCTCCGGGCCAAAACGACCGGCCGGCACTATGACCGGCCTGCGGGCTCATAACGCCCGCTGCACTGGGACGGCAGGGAGCGGATAACACCCGTTCCTCAGTAGCTCCGTCCCAGGAAGTGCGTGAACTGGAGCTGAGCGGTGGCGTTCGGTCGCTGCCGCAAGTGCCGTGGTGGAACGCCGACAGGCGAGCGCGCGACGCTTCGCGCGCGGCCGCATCCGCTGATGCGGTCCATGCAGTGTGCGTCTGTCGGCGTTCCGCTTCCTTTTATTTGCCGGAAGCGAGTTGCAAACAGTTACGGAGCGTGATCGAGCCGAACACCGGTCCCACCGCCGGTTGCGGCATGACGCGATCGGGCTTCGCAGGACGAATTTGACAGTGGCGTCGGCAAAACTCGGGCGCGCATGCGTCGCGAGAACGCGAATCTATTTTCACCTCTCCCGTCACCGGGAGAGGTCGCGAGCGCAGCGAAGCGGGTGAGGGTCTGCGATCCGCAAGTCTGCGCCCGGCGGAAACGCCCCCTCACCCCAACCCTCTCCCCGCAAGCGGGGCGAGGGAGGCGCGAGCGGCCTTGGAGGAGAAAAATGTTTGACGACTACGCAAGCGTTGCGGCCCAGGCCCCCTCCACCACGCAGCTGCGCGGCGTGGTCCCCCTCCCCCACTTTGTGGGGGCGGATGCGATGTCACCGCGTCTTCTCGAAAATCTCCCGGCCGATCAGCATGCGGCGGATTTCGCTGGTGCCGGCGCCGATCTCGTAGAGCTTGGCGTCGCGCAGCAGCCGCCCCGCCGGAAAATCGTTGATATAGCCGTTGCCGCCGAGGCACTGGATGGTTTCGAGCGCCATCCAGGTCGCGCGTTCGGCGGCGTAGAGGATGGCGCCGGCGGCATCTTCGCGCGTGGTCTCGCCGCGATCGATAGCCCGCGCCACCGCATAGACATAGGCCTTGGCGGCATTGAGCGTCACATACATGTCGGCGAGCTTGGCCTGCATCAACTGAAAGCGCCCGATCGGCTGGCCGAATTGCGTGCGCTGGTGCACATAGGGAATGACCAGGTCGAGACAGGCCTGCATCACCCCGATCGGTCCCGCCGCCAGCACCGCGCGCTCGTAGTCGAGCCCGGACATCAGCACGTTGACGCCGTTGCCGACGACGCCGAGGACGTTGTCGCGCGGCACCTCGCAGTCCTCAAACACGATCTCGCTGGTGTCGGAGCCGCGCATGCCGAGCTTGTCGAGCTTCTTGCCGGTGGAAAATCCCTTAAATGTCTTTTCGACGATGAAAGCGGTGATGCCGCGCGCGCCGGCGGTGCGGTCGGTCTTGGCATAGACCACGAGCGTGTCGGCGACCGGACCGTTGGTGATCCACATTTTCGAGCCGTTGAGGATGTAATGGTCGCCCTTGCGGTCGGCGCGGGTCTTCATCGACACCACGTCCGAGCCGGCGCCGGGCTCCGACATCGCCAGCGCACCGACATGCGCGCCGGAAATGAGCTTCCCCAGATAGCGCTTCTTCTGCTCGTCGCTGCCGTTCCTGCGAAGCTGATTGACGCACAAGTTCGAATGCGCGCCGTAGGACAGGCCGACCGCCGCGGAGCCGCGCGAAATCTCCTCCATCGCCACGCAATGGGCGAGATAGCCCAGCCCCGATCCGCCCCACTCCTCTTCGACCGTGATGCCGAGAAGGCCGAGCGCGCCGAGCTGCGGCCACAGCTCGCGCGGAAAGCTGTTGGAACGGTCGATATCGTCGGCGCGCGGCGCGATCTTGTCTTGCGTGAAAGCGCGCACGCTGTCGCGCAGCATTTCAAGGTCGCTGCCCAGGCCGAAATCAAGGCCGGGCAGACTATTGGCGAGCATGACGTGTCCTTCCGCAGCCGAGCGAAATTGAGCCCTATAGATAGCGTCTCGGCCTTCCCCTGTCAGGATGCCGCCTTGCCGTTTCGCCCCGCACCGCGGGCCGCCTGGGGCTTCGCCAAAATCCTGTCGATCGTCTCGGCGGGAAGCGCTTTGGCGAACAGAAAGCCCTGCATCTCGTCGCAGCCGGCGAGCCGCAGCAACACCCGCTGCTCGTCGGTCTCGACGCCTTCGGCCAACACCTTCATGCCCAGCGCATGGCCGAGCGTGACGATCGACTGGATGATGGCGCCGGTATTGGCGGTGGTGCCGAGCGAAGCGACGAAGGTGCGGTCGATCTTGAGGCGGTCGAAGTGGAATTTCTGCAGATAGCTCAAGCTGGAATAGCCGGTGCCGAAATCGTCCAGCGCGATCGAAACGCCAAGCGCGCGCAGCGCCTCGAGTTTGTGCTGGGTATCTTCCGGGTCGTCGATCAGAATGCCTTCGGTGAGTTCGAGCACCAGACGCGCGGACGGCATGCCGGTGTCAGCAAGCACCGCAGCGACGGTGTCGGCGAGCCCGCGGGTCCTGATCTGCACCGGCGACAGGTTGACGGAGACGAACAGGCTCGGCCAGCGCACGCCATCGGTCAGCGCGCGGCGCATCACGACTTCGCCGAGCCTGATCATCAGACCGCTTTGCTCGGCGAGCGGAATGAACAGCGACGGCGCAATCGCGCCGCGCGTCGGATGATTCCAGCGCAACAGCGCTTCGACGCCGACCATGCTGCCGCCTTCGGCGGCGACGATCGGCTGGTAGTGCACGTCGAGCGCATTTTGCGCGATCGCCGTTTCCAGCTCGCGCAGGAAGAACCGCCGCTCGGCATGCTCGGCGTGAATTTCCGCCACGAAATGGCGGACCGATCCGCGACCGCCGCGCCTGGCGGTGCGCAGCGCCAGACTGGCATGCCGCTGCAATTCGTCGCCGGTGGTGCCGTCCTGCGGAGCCTTGGCGATGCCGATGCTGGCGCTGATCTGCCACATCTGATCCATGTAGAACGGCGCGGCGAGCGCCTCCGACAGCTTGTCGCCGAGCTTATCCGCCAATTGGGCATCGTCGCCTACGACGACGGCGGCGAAGGCGTCATCCTCGAAGCGGCCGAAGATGGCGCCGGGCGGCAGCGCCGCTTTGAGCCGCTCAGCGATGCTGCACAGCATGGTGTCGCCGCCGGCGCGGCCGAGCGTATCGTTGATATCGTGGAAGCTATCGATATCGATCAGTGCGAGGGCGACGAAGCGCGCACCGCGCGTCGCGATCGCTTCGTCGAGACAATCGAGCATCACGCGCCGGTTCGGCAGCCCGGTCAGCGGATCTTCCGTGGTGAGCTTGCGGATCGTCGCCAGGCTGCGCGCGAAGGACGCGCTGAGCCGCCGGGTCGCGCGCATCGAGAGAGAGGCCGCCGCGGCCAGCGCAATCCCGACCAGGCCGAGCAAACTCCACAGCCAGGCCATGGCGCCGATAAAGCCACGATCGAGCGCCCAGCTGAACCAGCCGACGATGCGGCCTTGGGCATCGTGCAGCGACTGCACTTCGCGGCCGCGGTCGGCGGTCAGTTCGGCGTCGAAGCGCAGATCGCGGAGGCCGGCGCGTTCGGCAACGCGGCTGAGCGTGTCGGCATCGAAGTGCTGGAGTTCCGCCGTTCCGCCATTGGGCTCGCCAAGCGCCGCCTGCAAAGCCGCGTGCTGTTCGGCGGCAAGATCGCTACCGCTGCGCTGCGCTTCGGTAAAGCCAATTGCGGCGCAAGCCAGTACCGCGAACGCCAGGATCAACGCCGCGACCGCACCAATGCGCGCAAGCCTGCCGCCGGGCATGCGCGGGCGCCCGCCGGATCGCCGCCGCGCCCAGGTCTTTCGGGCCCCCCCAGCGGCCGTCATTTCCCACGCCCCTTACACAACGCCAAAGCCGAAAGGTAAGCGAGCGTGATTAACGGCAAGGAAAGGCGCTTGTGCCGCCGGCGCGACCAATTGTAACGGCGGTTATCAACAATGCAGGCCGGCGAATTGTAATGTTAACATGACATTAACCAGCAAAACTTTTAGTCCTCTGTCAGGGTGGACGGCGGTTTTTCGCAATTGGGCATCGGCAGGCAGGCCTGCTTTTCGAGAGCTGGGGAATGGCAAGTTTCAGAGCGCGCTTAGTGGCCACGGCTGTGGCGAGTGTGCTGGCGCTCTCATTGGCGCCTGTCTGTGTGCGCGCCCAGAGCGCCGCGCCGGATCAGGTCGGCCAAGCCAAGGATCAAATCAAGGATCAAATCAAGGATCAAACCAAAGATCAAACCAAGGACCAAAGTCAGTCCGCCGCTCAGGACAAAGCTCAGATAGCTGCCAGTGGCCAGAATCAGGTGCAGACCGCCAGTCAAGCCTGCCCCGGCAACCCGGACGCACTGGGCACCAGCCGCGTGCTGCCGATTGATTTTGGCGCTTACCAGCAGCTCGGCCGCATGCAGTATCCGGACTCGCTGCCGCTCAAGGATAAAGAAGTCGTCATCACTTTCGACGACGGGCCGCTGCCGCCCTCTACCGACAAGGTCCTCGACGTTCTCGCCGCGCAGTGCGTCAAGGCGACGTTCTTCATGGTCGGCGAGATGGCGCATTCGTTTCCGGCGACGGTGCGGCGCGTCTACGAGGAAGGTCACACCATCGGCACCCACAGCGATCATCATCCGATCGGCTTCGGCAAATTGCCGCTCGACCGCATGAGGGCCGAAATCGATGGCGGTATTGCCGACGTTGCCGCCGCGTTCGGCGGCGATCCCAGATACCTGGCGCCATTCTTCCGCATTCCCGGATTGGAACGCTCCGACCTTCTTGAGAGCGAGCTTGCCGAACGCGGGCTGATCATCTTCTCCGCCGACGTGGTGGCCGACGACTGGCACCGCGATATCACGCCGGCAAAGATCATTGCGCTGGCCATGAGCCGTTTGGAAAAGCGCGGCAAAGGCATTTTGCTGCTGCACGATATTCATCCGAAGACGGCGGCGGCGCTGCCGGGCCTGCTCCAACAGCTTAAAGAGCAGGGCTTCCACGTCGTGCAAGTGGTGCCGTCGGCAGCCTACGAGATGGCGATGGCGCACAGACCCGCGACAGGAATGCTCGCTTCGGCGAATCCGGCCGAGCTTCTGGTCGACCACAACGAAGCCGCGCCGCCGGTATGGCCGCATACCGCCGATGAGCTCGGCCCCGATGCGGCGGTGCTGCCGGTCCCCGACGCAGAGGCTTTCGAGCCGGATGCCGGTCTTGCGGATGCGAGTGCCGAGGTGCATTGGCCCGACGTGCCGCCGCCCACGCTCGCTTCGGAGGCTGCTGCGCCGAAGGGCAGGCATCGGGCATTGGCGGAGCGGTCCGAGCGGCGAAATGCTCACGGCGTGCACGCGGTCGAACACGCGCGGGTAGAAAGAGAGCGGCGACCGGAGCACCCGCGCGCTCGCGCCCATGCCGGCACCGACGGCAAGCGCGCCGACCTCATGACCCGGATTCGGGCGGTCGCCGCGCTGTTCTCGCCGGCGCAGGCGACGCGCTAAACCAAGGCCTGGCTCCAGGGTCCGATCGCCGCCGTTCGGCCTTGTCCCGCAATGGCCTAGCTGTTACATCGGCGCGACGCGCTAAACGTAGTCCAACTCGGCGTAAGTTGAGCACGAGCTTCGAGGCACAAGCTCCTTCAGAGCTTGCTCGCCTAGCGACCCTCATCGTTTAACCGGGCAAATTTGAATCGTTCAGGCCCATAAGGCACTACAAATCGCGTCGCGCGCTCCCACAAGCTTAATGGTAGCAAGTCGCTCTTCTTTAGCTCAGATTTTGGCGTCATTGACGCCCGCCGGCGCATTCCCATGCCAATGCACATGCGGCCCATTTCACGGGGGGCTCGTCGCTATACGTACGCGCCATTTCAGACCTAACGCGAGCGTTCAATTCCGAACTTGGAGGCTGGTTCTCTAATTCGGCGAGCATAAGGTAGTAACGTTGACGTAGTCCTTCATGAAGCCTTGCACGAGCAGAAAATCCGAAAACGAGACTTGATGTCGAGAGCGCGGCAACAACAAGTCCTGAAATAAATGCCAAACCATGATGATTCGCATAAATGGTACCGAGTACAGCTGTACTCGCTATCGTCGTCAGATATAAAATTACGCGCTCCATTAGTGAGTAGAACCACAACTCGTCCATGTGATAGAGAGCGTTCTGAAGTAAAAGAAATTTCACATTTTTAGTTTCACGCTCCAGATGTGAAGCGCTTGATTTATCTTTCGCCTGGCTATGATGTGGTTTTAAATCTTGTTCCATCATCGGCGGCCTCCAACGTGGCAGCCAATAGAACCAAGAGCGCTGCTGATGTGGCAAAATCGAGGCACTTATTTACCTCTCATTGCCGAATGGCGGTGGCTCAATTGGTGGCGGATTATTGGTAGACGCACTCCAACTTTAATGACATCCGCTCGTTGGCTTACGTCGTTAGGCGCAGTCAGCCCACAAGATAATCCGCAACTGCTACTGCCCAAATCAATGTGGAGGTATTCTATTCGGCCGGCCCAAGCGGGCGAAAACGCATAGTCAAGGCCCGCACCAAGGACCCACCCAGTCCTTATTGTATCAATGCCACTCAGCCCAAGCGTTGATGCTTTGAGCGAACCGACTGCGGGACCAATCGTAACGTAGGGCAGGAGATTGCCAACGCGGAATCCAGCGCGTGCTCGAAGCGACGAGAAAAAGTCGGTCTTGGTCTCGCAGCCAGCCGGACAATTGTTTTTTGTACCACCGGACAGGTTAGACCAATTAAGATCACCCTCACCACCTATAACGAAATTGCCGATCTGGTAATTGTATCCGACCGAGCCGGAAACGAGCCAACCGGTCTCGCTAAATCCTCCGGTGCTCTCCCAGTTAGATTGACCCCACACCCCGCCCGTGCCGAACGCACCATAAATTCCGGACCAACGGGCAATGAAGGGCGGAGGCTCAATGGGTGGCGGCAAATCCGCGGGATGGGCAGTAGTAGGTGCCCAAAACATCAGTGCAGCGAACCACGGGGCCCAGCGCACCTTTTCTTGCTCCCTCTACCCGCTGTTTCTTCACTCCAAACGCTGTTTACCGGAGGTTGCGGTTACCATATCGTTCTTGTAAAGCATGCCGCGTGCCAACCCGAGAGCCATTCAGCGACCACACCATAATTCGCTATTCATGTTGCAGTTTGGCAACAGCCCGATCGATAATCGCAGCGAAGTCATGAGGCTGCCGAGGCGGCTCGCGGCTTTTTGCAGGGAGCTCGCGGCTTTTGCGCTCTTTTTGCAGCAGAATTCGATCGCAACCGGACTGAACGGGCCAAACCTTCGCCGCCGCGTTCTCGCCGGCGCATACGACGCGGTGAGGTAAGGCGGTGCCCGCGCCGCGCTTCAGATTAGGCCAGCTTTTCAAACACTGTTTTTCCGGGACCGCGCGTGCCCGGAAACTGCCATCCCATATGAGTGACCGTAGTGACTACCTCGCATGCCAACTCGGCAACCGCTTTCTGTGTCTGTTGCAGGTACGCACTGTCAATCGGCGTATCCCACACCATCTTTTGCCTGTTTACGTAGAGCGGAAGCGATTTGCCATCGGCATCCGGCGTTCGCCAAGAACCGTGGCACAAAACATTTCGGATCACCGCAGCCTTTCGAAGCTCACTCAGTAGATCGTCCAGATTTCTAATAGTGGCCTCTGAATTGCTGCGCACAGCTTTGCCATAGGCATCGATTAGACCTGCAAGCGGGTCAATCAAAGCTCTCTCAAGTTTCGGCAGCCATCTTTCGAATGCAGCTTCAGCCTCACTCTCCGGGTATCGAGTTGTCGCGGTAAATGCAAAAATTGCCTTACCTAGTACCTCTTCAAGAAACCCAAACGTTGCAACCGTTCGGCCAAGATTCTCCCAAAACACCACGCTATGTCGATGCGTGGGGAACAAAGACGGCAGATTTTTTATATCGACAACGAAGCGTTTGCATTCCGCGGTATCGGTCACCTCAATGTCCTCACCCATTAATCGCGTCGTGTAATGGCCGAACTTCATGCTTACACTTCGCAATCACGCCTTCGAGCAACGTCAAATTCCGATCCAGATGGCCTATTGCCTCGGTCCACCGTTGGGGAGCGAGCGTCGCCACGCGCGCCGCTATCTGATCTACAAGGGCATTATATTGCAGCAACACGCTAACGAGCTGAAGGCACGCTGGGCCGGCGACATCGCCCAGCATGAAGAGCCTGTCAACATTTCGATCAATCATCACCGGGAGCGCAACGTGCGCTGTCTCTAACACGTTCACGGCGATAGATTGACCGGCCAGATGAGCGAATTGCGCCGTCAGAGCCGACAACTGGCTCTTTGCCGTGCGAACAATCTCTTCCAGCTTCAGAACTTCAAGATACACGACTACGGCAATCCCGCGGACTTGCAAGCGGTCCCGTCGCCTTTCATAAGTCGTTGCGCGCAATGCTGCCCAAACGCTTATGAAAATGGCGACGATAGCAGCGAAGGCCTGCAGCCACGCCGGCAGATAGTCCGGCCTAAGAATCCAGTCGGAAGCCCACGCGTACAAGTGCGCGCCCCTTGTCATCGGCCAAGGATCGGCGTTCCCTGCCGCATGGCCCAGAGTCACTCTAAATGGTGACCGCCTAACCCGGCCGGGAGACGCTATAGCTCGAAACGCCTGAAAGCTCCTGCGGCACCGACACCATCAACAGGGCACCGACCACGTTCAGGTTCTTGAACGTCCAGCGCCATTCGCGGCCGTTCTGGATATGCCGATCGAACCGCGCGCTCAGCCATCGCTCCAAACGACTGTAGCGGTTGAAAGGGATCATATAGTGTCGCACGGCCAATGCTTCCTACGTGTGTATAAAGCGGGACGCTTTGGCGGCCACCTGGAGCGTCCGAATTTGCTGATCCCACCAGTGCCGATATTGCGCAGCCTCAAAGGTGCTGGGCTTCCCGCAACGCTGGCAGGACACGTGGATCACTTCGTCGTCACCGGCAGCATCAACCGCAAGCTCGTGCCCGCAATGCGGGCACTCGTGAGTTACGTTGAGAACTTTGCGCATCTGACCTGACCTGTAGCAAATCACCTGTCAGAATAGCATAGAGCCCAACGGCACAAGAGCACGACACCCAAGTTGTCCACAGTGCGCGAGCGTAGCCCGGTTTGAGCAGAGCGAAAACCGGGAGTTAGAAGCGGAACCGCCGGTCCCGGTTTTCGCGTGCCTCAATCCGGGCTACGTATTGAAATTAAGCATGGTGCGGCCGAGAGGACTCGAACCTCCACGGGTTGCCCCGCTAGCACCTCAAGCTAGTGCGTCTACCAATTCCGCCACGGCCGCATGTGGGGTGGGCGCCCGCGAAAGCACGTGCGGCGTCGATGTAACAGCTAGGTTATTGCGGGACAAGGCCGGGCGCGAGGCCCAGCCAAATGGCCGCTCAGGCGCCCGCCGGCGTCCGCGGCAGAAGCTGCTTGACCTCGACGGCGATCTTGTTGCCGCTGACAATGACGGTGCCCTTGGCCACCGGCAGGTTGTTGGCGAGGATGCTGACCTCGTCCTCCTCGGAGGCGTCAAGCTCGATGATGGCGCCGCGGCCGAGGCGCAGAACTTGATGAATTGGCATGGCTGTCGTCCCCAACACGACCGCAATATCAATCGTGACATTTTCGAGTGTCGGCACGCTGCCCCCGTTTCGGTTTCGGCATTGGCGGTCCTAGAGCATAATCCCGAAAAGTGGAAACCGGTTTTCGGATAAGACTATGCTCAATCGACAGGCTGGACCCTGATCCGATTCAATCGAACTGGATCAGGGTCTAGTGGTGGACCTGCCATGGTTACGAGGTGGTTAACACGCGCGGCGACCTGACCATTGGGCTGAAGCCCTTGCCCAACGCGCCGCCGGTCGAATGGCTGGTGAGCGACCGGCCCGTGGCCTACCACGCCGCGCTCGCCGCCATGACGGCGCGCGTTGAGGCGATCGCACAGGGCAAGTTGCCCGAACTGGTCTGGCTGCTCGAGCACCCTGCCCTCTACACCGCCGGCACTTCGGCGCGGCCGGCCGAGCTGATCGAGGCGCGCTTTCCGGTCCACGTGACCGGCCGCGGCGGCCAGTTCACCTATCACGGACCCGGCCAGCGGGTCGGCTATGTCATGCTCGATCTCAAGCGCCGCGCGCCCGACGTGCGCCGCTTCGTCGCCACCGTCGAGCAATGGCTGATTGATGCGCTGGCTGCCTTCAATGTCCGCGGCGAACGGCGCGACGATCGCGTCGGCGTCTGGGTGCGGCGGGCGGACAAGGGTGACGGCTTCGAAGACAAGATCGCTGCCATCGGCGTGCGCGTGCGGCATTGGGTGACGCTGCACGGCTTTGCGCTCAATGTCGAACCGGACTTGTCGCATTTTTCCGGCATCGTGCCGTGCGGCGTCACCGATTCCCGCTATGGCGTGACCTCGCTCGCCGATCTCGGCTTGACCGTGTCGATGCCGGAAGTCGACATGGCGCTGCACGCCGCGTTCGCACCGCTGTTCGGCGCGACCGCCGACGCTCAGACCGTGCCGAGCACCGAGAATAATTCATCGCGCCGACGCAGCGCCGCTTCGTCCGGTCCGGCCTCGCGGTGATCGATAAAGTCGACGCGCGCCCCCGGCGGCCCGGAGCGGCAGTCGTCGATCATCGCCAGCACGTCGTTTTCCAGCCCCACGAATAAGGCCTCGACCGCGCCGTCGCGGCGATTGCGCACCCAGCCTTGCAGGCGGCGCTCCAGCGCCGCCACTTCGGTCCAGGCGCGAAACCCGACGCCCTGCACCCGGCCGCGGATCAGGACATAGCGGTGCACGGTCAACTCAGTTCTCCGAGCTTGCGATAGCCCGAACCCAACGGGCGCACCGGCAGCCATTCTTCCAGGGAAGCGATATAGTCTTGCGGCAGTTCCAGCACCCGCGCGGCATCGGCCACTATTTCCATATAGCCGGCTTTGGGCGATCCGAGCGGCCGTCGCCGCGCCACATAGACCAGCGACGGACGACGCCGGCCGCCGTGGCGCACCGGCAGGATTTCGGCGCGATACTGCCCGGCCGCGATATTCTCCCAGAGATCGAGCGTGACCCGGTCGCGCGAGCTAAGCCGCCACAGCATGCCGTAAACGTTCTGCCTGCGCGCCGGCGCCACCGAGGCATAGCCGTCCGCGGTAATGACAAAGCGATAGTCGGCAAGCCGCCCCATGCCGAGCGGCACCGCGGTCGGCGCGTGCCTGCGCATGACGCCGCGGTGCATGTTCGAGCCGTAGGCGAAGTGGAGCATCACGTCTCGCCGGCAAGGCTCGGCCGGCGCGCCGCCCATAGGGAAAAGATGACGGCCACGACGATGGGCGCAAAGCCGATCAGCATCAAAGCCACGACCATGAGCCAGGCCAGGTCGTAATGCGGCGAACCGATCAGGGTCACAATCACATAAAGCAACAGAATGAGCTCGAGCGCGCCGGTCGCGGGCGCGTTCTCCATCAGATCGCCCGAGGTGTTGAAAAAGCTGTCGGCCACGATCAATAACAGGACAAGGGAAAGTACGTACAGCAACGCCACCGCCGCGGCCAAGCCGCCGGTTCGCCCGGAATCGTGCAGCCGCTTGGCGTGCAGCACGAACCAGATCCAAAGCAGCAGGAGTTGTGCGGCAATGAAGGGCCACAATCCGCCGTGCCGGATGACATCCGGCGTGGTCAGAAGATGCGAAGCGGCGCCGAACACATAAATGCCGACCGCAGCATAGACGAAGGGTTGCGGCCTAAGCCGCCCGCTCGGCGAGAATAGAAACTGGACGGCCTGCATCTGGCTTGTCCCGGCGAGCCGGCATCATGCCCGATTCGGCATCGATTGCGCCTTACGCAAATTCCATGATCACCGCGTCGACGGCGACGCTGTCGCCCGGCTTGACGCGAACCCGCTTGATGGTGCCGTCGCGTTCGGCGCGCAGGATGTTTTCCATCTTCATGGCTTCGATCACGGCCAGCGTCTCGCCGGTCTTGACCTCCTGGCCCTCACTGACGCCGAGCGAAACGACCAGGCCCGGCATCGGGCTGCGCACCGCCTTCTCGCTGTCGGAGAGTTTCTTCACCGGCATCAGCCGCGCATAGCGCGCCTCGCGTTCGGTATAGACGAAGGCTTTGACCTCGAAGCCGTGATAAGCGAGCTCAAAACCGTTCGGGAGCGCGCGCACATGCATAGCGACCGGCGTGGAGTCGATGGTGCCGGCCCAGACCGGCATGCCCGGGACCCAGTTTGACGACAAAACGTGCCGCGCGCCGTCCTCGAAGGTGACCGCGATCGTTTTGCCGTTATGCTCGACATCGGCCTGGTACTCGTCGGGCCCCAGCCAGATGGCGCGCCGCCGCTCGCGCGTGAGCGTCGCGTTCAATTGCCCGGAAATCTTGCGCTTGCGCTCGCCGAGCAGATGATCGATCGCGGCGGCGACGCAGGCGATGGCCCGGGCGATTTCGCCCGTCGGCGCAGTGCGCTCAAAACCGCCGCGGAATTCCTCGGCGATAAAGGCGGTCGAGAGCTTGCCGGCGCGCCAGCGTGGACGCTGCATGATCGCCGCGAGGAACGGAATGTTGTGGCGAATGCCCTCGATGGTAAAGGCATCGAGCGCTTCGGTTTGCGCCTCGATCGCGTCGAGCCGCGTCTTGGCGTGGGTGACGAGCTTGGCGATCATTGGATCGTAATAGAGCGAAATCTCGCCGCCCTCGGTGACGCCGGTGTCGTTGCGCACGGTGATGCCGTCGTGCACGCCTTCGGCGGGCGGCCGATAACGAACCAGCCGGCCGATCGACGGCGCGAAATTGCGGTACGGGTCTTCGGCATAGATGCGGCTTTCCACCGCCCAGCCGGAAAGTTTTATGTCGCTTTGCTTGAATTTGAGCGGTTCGCCGGCGGCAACGCGGATCATCTGTTCGACCAGATCGATGCCGGTGACGAGCTCGGTCACCGGATGCTCGACCTGGAGCCGCGTGTTCATCTCCAGAAAGTAGAAGCTCTTATCCTGGGCGGCGACGAATTCGACGGTGCCGGCGCTGTCGTAACCGACCGCCATCGCCAGCGCGACGGCCTGCTCGCCCATGAGCTTGCGCGTCCTCTCGTCGAGCAGCGGACTCGGCGCTTCCTCGATGACCTTTTGATTGCGGCGCTGGATCGAGCATTCGCGCTCGCCCAGATAGATGACGTGGCCGTGCTTGTCGCCCAGCACCTGGATTTCGATGTGCCGCGGATCGGTAATGAATTTTTCGATGAAGACGCGGTCGTCGCCAAAACTCGATTTCGCCTCGGAGCGGGCACGGGCGAAGTTTTCCGCGACCTCCGATTTGGAAAACGCAATGCGCATGCCTTTGCCGCCGCCGCCGGCGGAAGCCTTGATCATTACCGGGTAACCGATCTCTTCGGCGATGGCGATCGCCTGATTGTCGTCGTCGATGACGCCGAGATGGCCGGGCACGGTTGAAACCTTGGCGCGGGCGGCGGCCTTTTTCGATTCGATCTTGTCGCCCATGGCGGCGATGGCTTTGGCATTCGGCCCGATAAAGACGACGCCGGCCTCGGCCAGCGCAGTCGCAAACGCCGCGCGTTCCGACAAAAAACCGTAGCCCGGATGCACCGCCTCGGCGCCGCTCGACTTACAGGCGGCAACGATGTTGTCGATCACCAGATAGCTTTGCGCCGCCGGCGGCGGCCCGATCGCCACGGCGTCATCGGCCATCTCGACATGGAGCGCATCGCGATCGGCTTCCGAATAGACCGCGACGGTTTGGATTCCCATCCGACGCGCGGTCTTGATGATCCGGCAGGCAATCTCGCCGCGATTGGCAATCAGGATGCGCTTGAACATCTAAGCTTACGATCCCGCGAACCGGCCTTGTTCGCTTTGCGGCGGCAGGCGGGAAATGTCAATGACCGTGCCCATCCGTATCAATGCCGCAGCAACAGCGACGCAATGAGCGCAAGCGCAAGAAGCGCGGCCATGCCCTGCCAGAATTGTATCGGATGGCGTTGATAAAGCGTCCGCGTGCCGGCCGTGCCATGCTGGGCGCGCGCCGGTCCCTCCTCCATCTCGATGGCGAATTCCATCATGTCGCGAAACCGATTGGTCGGATCGGCTGCGATCGCACGCGCCAGCACGGCCTGCAGCCATGCCGGAAGGTCGGGCCGCAGCTCGCCCAGCGGCTTCGGCCGGTCGCGGCGCGGCTTGCTGGTGGCGTCGAGGTTGCCGTAGGGATACTCGCCGGTAAAGGCGCGGAACATGGTCACGCCGAGCGCATAAATGTCGGTTGCCTCGTTGCCGGGCTCGCCGCCAAACATTTCGGGCGCCATGTAAGCCGGCGTTCCCGGAATGTCGTCGGCCGGGAAATCCTCGAGCCCCGGCACGCGCACCACGCCGAGATCGATCAGCTTGAGCGAGCCTTCGCGCTCCAGGATTACATTGTCCGGTTTGATATCGCGATGGATGATGCCGGCGCGATGCAGGGCCGCCGCGCCGCGCGCCAGTTTGATTGCAATATTGCGGCCTTCCTCCAGACCGATCCCCGGCCGTCGCGCCAGCCGCGTTTCCAGAAGCTCGCCCTGATAGAGCGGCATCACCGTGTAGAGGCAGGTCTGCCGTCCCGGCGGCAGCACGATGGTGCGGCCGACATATGGACTGTGCACGCGCGCGCCAACCCAGGATTCGCGCGCGAATGCCGCGCGGTAGGTGGCGTCGGCCGCGACCTGGGGCTTCGGGAATTTCAACGCCACCTCGCCGCCTTCGACTTCATCGATAGCGCCGAACAGGCGGGTGTAACGGCCATCCGACATCAGCACTTTCAGCACGAAGCCGTCGACCGTCTCGCCGTCGATCGGCACCGGAAGCAGCGGCAGCTCCATGATCTCGGCGCCGATATCGGCCGATCCCGCCGTCGGCAGATCGACGACGTCGAGCACCAAGGCCGTGCAATTATCGGTGCTGCCGGCGTCAAGTGCGGCCTTGACCAGCGCGCGGGCGGAATCTTCCGAACCGGAACGCTCGCGCAAAATATCGGCAATTGCTTCGGGTGCCAGGGAGCCGTGCACACCGTCGCTGCATAACAGATAACGGTCATGCAGGGCCACCGGATGCGCGGCGTAATCGAGCCGCACCTCGGTCTCGACGCCGAGCGCGCGCGTGAGAATATTCGACCGTCCCGCGCCGGGCTGTTCGCGCACATGATCGGTGGTCAGACAAGCCAGGCGCTCGCCGCGCAGCCGATAGGCGCGCGTGTCGCCGACATGCACCAGATGCGCAATGCGCCCGCGCAACACCAGCGCCGTAAAGGTGCATCCCATCCCGGCGGACTCGGCGTTGCGATGACCCTCCGAATAGATCCAGCGATTGAGCGAGTTGAGCACGCGTGCCGAGGCGCGGCGGACTTCCATGGACTCGGGCAGATCGCAGAAACCGTCGAGAAAGCCGCGCACCGCCGTCTCGGCGGCGATGCGGCCGCCTTTGGCGCCGCCGATGCCGTCGGCGATCGCGGCGACGACATCGCGGCGCGGCTGCGGCAGTTCGGAGCCGAACACCACGCCGGCAAAATCTTCGTTACGTTCGCGCGGCCCGGTGTCCGAGGCGAAGCCCGCGCTGGCCTTAACGCCGGACACGCGCTCGGCCATCAGCGCGGCTCCGGTTTTTCCGGAAACCGATGCCGTCGCCGGCGCGGCTGCGCTCGCGGCGCTAATTATCGAATTTGCAGGTGTCATGGAGGAAGTAGCCGCCGGTGCTTGAAGCGACGACCACCGTAAGATTTCCTGACTTTCGATCAAGCTTGTAGTTTTCGCCGCCGGCAGTGTGCCACGAAATTTGCGCGTCGTTGATCTCGGCCGGCAGCGAGTCGACCGTATTGTGATCGTAGTCGACCTTGATCTGCCAATTCGCGCCGCTCGACGGATTTGTGCATGTGATTGTTTTTTCGCCGGTTGGCGCGGCACCCGCGGTCGCGGAAAAGGCAATCGCCAATCCCAAGACCGCCAACGCCCCAACTCGCGCAGCCAATGACCTAGCCAAAATTGATCCCCACATGTGCCCCTGCCTACTTTCTATTCAAGATGCAGTATTTTTAGTCATCGCCCTCTCATTCTCGTCAAATCCTCCATGGAAATCGTATCCAGTCAACGTCCGAATGACTGGCATAAATTTTGCCACTTCGTTCCCCGCTCGCCTAGTCATCATTGGTGCTTAGGGCGGCAGATACTGGGGGAAAGGACAGGACATGGCACTCGTTCCATCACCGACTTGGCTCAATGAAGGCGATAATGCGTGGCAGATGGCTGCTGCGACTTTCGTCGGCCTGCAAAGCATTCCAGGCCTGACGGTTCTCTACGGCGGCATCGTCAAGAAGAAGTGGGCGATCAACTCCGCTTTTATGTCGATGTACGCGTTCGCGTCGGTTCTCGTCGTCTGGGTACTCTTTGACTACAACATGGCCTTCGGGCCGCAGTGGTTTCCATTCCTCGGCAAGCCTGGATTGGCAGTATCGGCCGCGTTTACGTTAGGCCAAGCCACAGTTCCGGCAGCGGCGGCGGGCATGCCCGGCCTCGCCTTTCCGATGGCGACGCTGATGTACTTCCAATTCGTGTTCGCGGCGATCACGGTCATCATCTTGGCCGGATCGGTCTTGGGCCGCATGAATTTCACGGCTTGGATGATCTTCTGCCCGGTGTGGATGACGCTGGTTTACACCGTAGGCGCGTTCAGCCTCTGGGGTGGCGGCTGGCTCGCAACCTTGGGCGTAGCGGACTTCTCGGGTGGATACGTGATCCATCTCGCGGCCGGCGCGTCCGGGTTCACAGCGGCTTGGGTTCTCGGCCCGCGTCTTCAGGCTGACCGCGACCATTTCCCGCCGAACAGCTTGCTGGTGACCTTGGTCGGCGCCGGCATCCTGTGGATCGGTTGGAACGGCTTCAACGGCGGCGACCCGTACTTCGCCAATGCTGATGCCGGTGCCGCCGTGATGAACACCAACACCGCCACCGCGGTAGGCCTCCTGGTCTGGACGCTGATGGACAAGATGGCCTACGGCAAGCCGTCGGTTCTTGGCGCCGTCAACGGCATGATCGCCGGCCTGGTCGGCATTACGCCCTGCGCGGGCTATGTCGACGGTTGGGGTGCGATCATCGTCGGCGTCTGCGCGGGCATCATCCCGTGGCTCAGCATGAACAAGTTCCAGAAGCTCAGCTTCATGCAAAAAGTCGACGACACGCTCGGCGTGTTCTCGACCCACGGCGTGGCCGGACTGATGGGCGGCCTGCTGACCGGCATCCTGGCGAACCCGGCGATGCTCGAATACATCGGCACCGACAAAGATGCGCCCGGGGTCAGCATCACCGGCTGGCTCTACGGCAACCCGAGCCAGTTCCTGCTGCAGGCCGAAGGCGCCGCCTTCATCATCGTGTACAACGTCATCGCGACCTTCATCATCCTCAAGGTGATCTCGATCTTCGTCAGCCTGCGTATGGACGAAGCCACCTTGAAAGTGGGCGACGACGCGGTGCACGGCGAAACCGCTTACGCGATCGGCGTGGAGGGCGAATAACCCCCCTCGCCACTTCTCTTGCGAGCATGATGGCCGCTCGCAAGTCAGGGTCCGCGCCAGTAAGTAGCGCGGACCCATGGCGGCCCCAAAAGGGCCGCCCTTTTTTTTGAGGCCGTCAGACCGTCCTTTTCGGCCGGTAGTCTCGCGCCAATCCCCGCTGACCACAGCGCTGTCACGTGCAGGTCATATAACGCGGACTAACTTCCCTCGAACGCCAGCACAATTTGAGGGATCTTATGACCAGCAAGCTCTTCTCGGGCGTCGCCATTTGCGCGCTAGCGACGCTAGCTCCGGCTTTTATTCCGCTGAACATCGCCAGCGCCGCGGAATTGACCGCGCCGGAGAGCGTGGCGGCTCCCGGTCCACAGGACGCCGCCCCGACCGCAACGCCGATCAAGCACCTCGTCATCATCTTCAATGAGAATGTTTCATTCGACCATTATTTCGCGACCTATCCCAAGGCCGCCAATCCGCCGGGCGAGCCGGCATTCACCGCCAAGCCCGGTACGCCCAAGGTCAACAATCTGGCCAATGCGCATCTGTTGACCAACAATCCGAACTTTACCGACAAGGCCAACGGCGCCGATGCCGCCGAGCCGTTCCGGCTCGATCGCAGCCAGGCCTTTACGGCCGATCAAAACCACGCTTACACCGCCGAACAGCAGGCCTATGACGGCGGCAAGGCCGACCTGTTTCCCAAATTCACCGGCAAGGCGACCAGCGGCGGCGCCGGCGCTTTCGGCACCAAAGGCCAAGTGATGGGCTATTACGACGGCAACACGGTTGCCGCGCTGTGGAACTATGCGCAAGCCTTCGCCATGAGCGACAACGCCTTCGGCGACACTTACGGTCCGTCGACCCCGGGAATGCTCAATATCTCGTCCACGCAGACCAACGGCATGACCATCGTCGCCACCACCAAACAGCCGTCCACCGTCACTGCCGTTTCCTATTACATCAATGACGGACAAGGCGGCCTGACCATGATCAATGACGTCGATCCCGGCTACGATGTCTGCTCGAATCCGAAAGATCAGGCGATGATGTCCGGCAAGACCGTCGGCGATCTGCTCAATGGCGCGGGCGTCACCTGGGGCTCGTTCATGGGCGGCTTCCGCCTCGATTCCACCAACGCGAACGGCACGACCGGCTGCAAGCGCGCGACGCATTCGGCCATCGTCGGCCATGACGTCGTCGACTACATCCCGCATCACGCCTGGTTTCAATATTACGCCTCGACCGCCAATCCGAAGCATGAGCGGCCGAGTTCGCTCGCCGCGATCGGCTACAGTCTCGAGCACGATGGCACGACGCGCGATCCGGCCAATCACAACTACGACCTGACCGATTTCTACGATGCCGTGAAAGCCGGGAATTTCCCGGCGGTGTCGTATATCAAGATGCCGGCCTATCAGGACGGTCATGCGGCTTATTCGGATCCGCTCGACGAGCAAGATGGCACCGTGACGCTGATCAATTTCCTCGAACAGCAGCCGGACTGGAAAAACACCGCCGTCGTCGTCACCTGGGACGATTCCGACGGCTGGTATGATCACGTCTTCACCAAAGTGATGAGCCCATCGTTCGATGCGCAAGCGGATCAGCTCGACGGGCCGGGCAAATGCGGCACCGGCATGGCGCTGCCCGGCCAAAGCGGCAAACCGGTCAACGGCCGCTGCGGCCCTGGCACGCGGATTCCGTTTTTCGTGATCTCGCCCTGGGCGAAGCCAAACTATGTCGGCCACGGGCAGATCTCCTTCGCCTCCGTGGTCCGCTTCATCGAGGACAATTGGCTGCACGGCCAACGGCTGGGCGGCGGCGCATTCGACGCCACCGCGGGATCGATCAACGGCCTGTTCGACTTCTCCGGCTCCGGCAAAACGGCGGCGCTCTATCTGGACCCGACGAATGGCACGCCGCTCAAAACACCGCCGGCATCGGGAGTCGCTCACTGAGGCCGGGAGCGCAATCGCACCGGCTTGTCATTGCAAGCCTCATCTTGGCCGCCGGGCTCGTCGCCCCGGCAGCCCAGTCTGCGTCGCAGGTCAGCGGCGAGAACCCGCATCCGATTGTGCTCCAGCGTCCGCCGAGCGAGCCGCTGTCGGCCATGGCCGAGCTTGGCCGGCTGATCTTCTTCGATGCCAGCCTGTCCTCGTCCGGCAAGCTCGCTTGCGCGTCATGCCACAGTCCACAACATGCCTACGGGCCGCCTGACGCGCGCCCGGTCATGCTGGGCGGGCCGCACCTGTCGCGCGCCGGCACGCGCGCGGTGCCGTCCTTGATGTATCTGGAACGTCAGCCGAGCTTCGCCATCGGTCCCGACAATGAGGAAAACGAAAACGTCAGCATCGCGCAGCTCGTCGCGCAAAGCCGCGATGCGGTGCGCGTGCAGAAAACCGCGCCGCAGGAGAGCGGCTCGGCGAGCAATATGGTGCCGCAGGGCGGCTTGTTCTGGGACGGTCGTGCCGACACGCTGCAAGACCAGGCGCGCTCGCCTTTGCTCGATCCGCGCGAGATGGACGGCGGCTCGATCGACCTGGTCGCCGGCAAATTGCAGCACGCGGCCTATGCGGGGCGCCTTACGCAACTGTTTGGCAGCTCGGTATGGTCCGATCCGCGGCTTGTCGTCAGCGAAGCATTGTTCGCTGTGGCGCGTTATCAGATCGAGGACGTAAGCTTCCATCCCTATACCAGCAAGTTCGACTTCTGGCTGGAGGGCAAAGCGCGCTTTACCGAAAGCGAAGCGCGCGGCTATGCGCTGTTCAACGACCCGGCTAAGGCCAATTGCGCCGGCTGCCACGCCGACCAGCCAACGCGCGACGGCCTGCCGCCCTTATTCACCGACCATCAGTTTGAGGCCTTGGGCGCGCCGCGCAATAGCGCGCTTGACATCAACGCCGACCCCGGCTTTTTCGATCTCGGCATTTGCGGACCCTATCGTCTCGACATGGCGGCCGACACGCAATATTGCGGGCTGTTCATGACGCCGACCTTGCGCAATATCGTGACCCGGCACGTATTCTTCCACAACGCCGCATTCACAAGCCTCAAACAGGTTCTGGATTTTTACGACTTTCGCGACACCGCACCGCAGCGGATCTATCCACGTGGGCCGAACGGCACGATCGGGAAATTCAACGACCTGCCGCCGGTCTACCGGGCCAATGTCGACGTCACCGATCCACCTTTCGACCGCAAGCTCGGCGAGCCGCCAGCGATGACGGAGGCGGACGAAGACGACATCGTCGCCTTCCTCAACACGCTGCTTGACGGCTATGGCGTAAAATAGCTCGGATCGTTTTAGCGCAGAGGCCGGCTACATCCGGACCAGGCCGCGGCCGGCGCGGCGGCCCTCGGCGGCAATCCAGTCGAGAATGGCAACGTCAACGTGATCGAAGCCGGCGGGAAGCCGCCGCCGGCGTGATCGCGCCTGATCCGCGACCACGATTTGCGAGCGCGCAATGAGGGCGGCGAGCGTCTCAAGATCGGTGTTTCGCATTCTCGGAACTGCCACTGCCGCCTCCGGCCGCCTGAAATGCAAACGCGCGCCATCGGTGCTCGTTCCTTTGAGTCGCCCATCCTGCGCCGCCGGTTCAAACTTCAATGCCGGCGTGGCCCGCCAAGGGCGGCACTACGGCAATCTCGCGGCAGTCCCGTGCATTGTTTTGGCGGCATGACCGAAATCGCCATTACCTAGCGGCGGCGAGAGGCTCAAAGATCGAAAATCAGCCCTGGAAAGAACTTTCCCGGCGCTGTGGTCGGGTGAGTGGAATTCTTGTGTTTTGACGCCGGTTCAAAGCAAATAATGCTTTCGGTTCAAGGCAATATTACCTGCTGCGGCTGGCAATGGCGTCGCCCGCGCCATACATAAGAAGGCGAGAGTTTTTCCCACTTCCGATCATCCCTTGTCATCGGGCCACACGACGGAGACTTTGCATGGCGCTTGCGATTGGCGATATCGCCCCGGATTTCGAAGCCGAAACCACTGAAGGCAAAATCCGCTTCCACGACTGGATCGGCAACAACTGGGTGGTGCTGTTCTCACACCCGAAGGATTTTACGCCGGTCTGCACCACCGAGCTCGGCACCATGGCGCGGCTCAAGCCGGAATTCGACAAGCGCGGCGTCAAGATCATCGGCCTGTCAGTCGATCCAGTGGACAATCACAAGAAGTGGTCCGGCGACATCAAGGACGTGACCGGATTCGCCCCGAATTATCCGATGATCGGCGACACCGATCTCAAGGTCTCGAAGCTTTACGGCATGCTGCCGGCAGCGACGGCCGGCACCTCGGAAGGCCGCACGCCGAACGACAATCAAACGGTGCGCAACGTATTCGTCATCGGACCGGACAAGAAAATCAAGCTGATCCTGGTTTATCCGATGAGCACCGGGCGCAATTTCGATGAAGTGCTTCGCGTGATCGATTCGCTGCAACTCACCGCCAAACACCGCGTATCGACGCCGGCCAATTGGAAGCAAGGCGAGGACGTCATTCTCGGCGGTGCGATTACCGATGACGAGGCGAAGAAGCTCTATCCGAACGGCTGGAAGACGCCGAAACCCTATATCCGGGTCGTGCCGCAACCGCGGTAGCGCTTTTCACACTCATCTGCTTTGATGATCAGGGCGCGGCAATAGCCGCGCCCTTCTTTTGAGGTCAGCATGAATCCCGATGCACATAATCAGCCGCCCTTCGCCGATTTCATGGGCATGAAGATCACGCACATTTCCAGGGACAAGATCGTGGCCGAAATGCCGGTCCGCGAAGAGCTCAACAACCGTTTCGGCGCGCTGCATGGCGGCGCCGTGATGGCGCTCGCCGACAATCTTGGCGGCACCGCGACCATGGCCAACCTGCCGCCGGGCGGCCGCACCGCGACCATCGAAAGCAAGACCAATTTCTTTGCCGGCATTCCGGTCGGCGACACGGCCTACGCCGAATGCACGCCGCTGCATCGCGGCCGCTCGACGATGGTGTGGCAGACCCGCATCACGCGCAACGACGGTCGGCTCTGTGCACTGGTGATCCAGACGCAGATCGTCATGCTGCCGGATAAGAGCTGACTGGCGGCAGGAACTCTCACACCACCTTGTAGAACCGTAGCTTGACGTTGGCCGGCTCGCGTTCGCCGCTGCATAGGACGATGTGCTTTGCCAGCCAAGCGTAGCGCTCGGCGCTGGTCTCGAAAAACGTCGCACCGCGGAAGTAATAGGCGGCCGGATCGACCTCGCGGCCTACCGCCAGCGCTTCCATCACCTCGGCCGGACCGTGACGCAGCGCGTGATTGTGGACGAAGATCGATGCGCCGTCGTCGGTGCGCAGCGTGTAGCGCGCGTCGAGCTCGGCAACGCCATCGCCGCGAATAAGCTGCCAATCGGCGCCCGGCAGCACCACGCCGCGCAGAGCGGGTCCGGAAAATTCACCGCCGGTGATCGGCACCACGCGGCGGCGGCCCTTATTGAAGACGCCGAGGTCCTGCGGCGGACCGACGGTCACTTGCGCGCCGAAGATAAATTCGAGCGGCGGTGCGGCCGCCTGCGGGTTTGCCATTTCAAACTCCGGATGTCATCGTCGGCAGACGATCCAACATTTACGGAAATTTGCAATGCCCATGGACGTACGCGCCGCGGTGGCTTATGCGCCGGGCAAGCCGCTGGAAGTGACGACGGTCAAGCTCGACGGCCCACGCGCCGGCGAAGTTCTGGTCGAGATCAAGGCGACCGGCATTTGCCACACCGACGAATTCACGCTCTCGGGCGCCGATCCCGAAGGCCTGTTTCCCGCCATCCTCGGGCACGAGGGCGCCGGCATCGTCGTCGATACCGGGCCGGGCGTCACCTCGGTCAAAAAGGGCGACCACGTCATTCCGCTTTACACGCCGGAATGCCGGAATTGCCCGTCGTGCCTGTCGCGCAAGACCAATCTGTGCACCGCCATTCGTGCCACGCAGGGCCAAGGCGTGATGCCGGACGGCACCTCGCGCTTCTCGATCGATGGCAAAAAGATTCACCACTACATGGGCTGCTCGACGTTTGCCAATTTCACCGTGCTGCCCGAAATTGCGGTGGCGAAAATTCGCGACGACGCGCCGTTCGACAAGGTCTGCTACATCGGCTGCGGCGTCACCACCGGCATCGGCGCGGTGATCAATACCGCGAAAGTCGAGCCGGGCGCCAAATGCATCGTGTTCGGGCTTGGCGGCATCGGCCTCAATGTCATTCAGGGCCTGCGCCTCGCCGGCGCCGACATGATCATCGGCGTCGATGTCAATCCGGAGAAAAAAGCCTGGGGCGAACGTTTCGGCATGACGCATTTCGTCAACCCGAAGGAGATCGGCAGCGATCTCGTCGCCCATCTCGTCGCCATGACCAGGAGCGGCGCCGATCAGATCGGCGGCGCCGATTACACCTTCGAATGCGTCGGCCATGTCGGCCTGATGCGAGCGGCGCTTGAGAGCTGCCATCGCGGCTGGGGCCAGAGCATCATCATCGGGGTCGCCGGCTCGGGCCAGGAGATCGCGACGCGGCCGTTTCAGCTCGTCACCGGCCGGGTCTGGCGCGGCAGCGCCTTCGGCGGCGCCCGCGGCCGCACCGACGTACCGAAAATCGTCGACTGGTATATGGAGCGCAAGATCGAGATCGATCCGATGATCACCCACACCATGCCGCTTTCCGATATCAACAAGGCTTTTGCGCTCATGCGCGAGGGCAAGTCGATTCGCAGCGTCGTAGTGTATTAGGGCGCCCACGTTCAGGGACGCCGGCGCGATTGCGCATTCCAGCGGGTGCGCTAACATTTGACGCGAGGCTGAAGGGGTGAACCGCCATGATGGAAGCTGGCGTGCGGGGCCACCTGCGCATCGCGTCATGCATGGTGGCCGTGATGTTGGGCTTGGCGGTACTGCTGCCGGGCGCCGTGCACGCCGGCCCGCCGTTCCGCACCGACGATCCCCAGCCAGTCGATTACCAGCATTACGAATTCTACACCTTCTTTACCGGGGCGCATGTCAGCGGCGACACTTCGGGCGTCGGCCCGGCCTGGGAATTCAATTATGGCCTCATTCCCGACGGCCAGTTCCACATCGTCGCGCCCTTGGCATTTGACAGTCCTGCCGGCGGGCCATCGCAGTTCGGCTACGGCGATACCGAACTCGGCTTCAAGTACCGTTTCATCCAGGAGGACGATAAGGGTTTGCGTCCCATGGTCGGCGTGTTTCCGCTGGTCGAACTGCCGACCGGCGACCAAGGCAGCGGTCTCGGCGCCGGTCATGTCCGCGTCTATTTGCCGGTGTGGCTACAAAAAAGCTTCGGCGATTGGACGAGCTATGGCGGCGGCGGCTACTGGATCAACCACGGCGGCGGCACGCTCGATCAGGATTACTGGTTCATCGGCTGGCTGCTGCAGAAGCAGGTCACGAAACAGCTCGCCATCGGCGGCGAGCTTTTCCACCAGACCGCCGACACGATCGGAGGCAAGGACAACACCGGCTTCAACCTCGGCGCAGTTTACGATTTCGATGATCATAACCACTTGCTGCTGTCCGCCGGCACCGGCATTCAAAACGCCTCGGCGACAAATCTTTACTCGTGGTATCTCGGCTATCAGATCACCAACTAGAGCATGATCCCGAAAAGTGGATGCCGGTTTCCCGCCTTCGCGAAGCCCGCTTCGGCGGGCGAAGCAATGTCGGAAAAGATCATGCTCAATCAAAAAGCTAGAGCCCGGTTTTGATTCCATCAAAAGCGATTAGGCTCTAGGCGTCCGGTGGTGCGTTTCACGCCGACCGACCGCGTACGAAGTCGCGCAATTCCGCATGAACACGAGGGATCACGTCATCCCAGGTCCGCGCATTGCCCTGGCGGAACAGGCGAGCGGTCGGATACCAGGGACTGTCGTCGCGATCGAACAGCCAGCGCCAGTCGGGAATGTAAGGCAGCAATATCCACAATGGCTTCGCCAACGCGCCGGCGAGGTGCGCGACGCTGGTATCGACGGCGATAACCAGGTCGAGATTCGCTATCAGCGCCGCCGTGTCGGAGAAATCCTTCAGCTCCGTGCCGAAATAGCGAACATCATCGCGGGCTTGCAGCACGGCCGTGTCGGCGGCGCGAACCTCCCGCTGCAGGCTGACAAAGGTCGCATCGATGCCGGTCAGGAGCCGTAGGAAAGCGTCGAGCCGAATTGATCGATTGCGATCATTGCTGTGCGTCGGATCGCCGGACCAGGCCAGCCCGATGCGCGGGCGATGCCGCGGACCAAGCCGTTCACTCCAACCGGTCGCCAACGGCGGCTGAACGAACAAATAAGGCGTCGCGGACGGTATCGTCGCAAGCTCCGTCCCGAAGGCCCGCGGCAGGCTCAGCAGCGAGCACTGCAAATCGAAATCAGGCAGCGGGTCGCCCCTGGCGAGGACCTGCGCGCCTCCGGCGAGACTGCCTACGAGCTCGCGCAACGCGCTTTGCACCTCCAGGATCACGCGCGCGCCACGCGCCGCGACGAGCGGTGCGTAGCGGCATAAGTGGATGGTGTCGCCAAAACCGTCGGCGGCATGAAGCAGAATGGTCTTGCCCGCGATCTCCTCCGCTCCGCTCCATTGCGGCTGCAAAAAATCCCGTTTGTGGCTTGCAAAGGGTTCGATTTGCCATCGCCATTCGAGTTTATCGAAGCCGCGACGGAGATCGCCGCTCAGCAGCCGAGAATGGGCCTCATTGTAATGGGCGTCGACAAAATCCGGGCGCACGGCGAGCGCCCGAGCATAACTTGCCAGCGCCTCCTCGAAGCGCCCCAGCTCATAAAGGGTGACGCCGCGGTTGCAGAGCGCATCGGGATAGTCCGGCTCGACGGCAAACGCGCGCTCATAGTCGGCCAATGCCTCTTCGAAGCGATGCAGCTCATGCAGCACGATGGCGCGATTGCCATAGGCCGCGGCCCGGTCCGACCAGACCTCTACCGTGCGCTCGCAGCTCACCAGCGCCTCCTCGAAGCGCTTGAGCATCCGTAACGCATTGCCGCGGTAAATTTCAGCTTCGACAAAATCCGGCCGCAGCGCGAGTGCGCGGTCATAGCTCGCCAGCGCCTCTTCCGGCGCTTTCAACTCATAGAGGACCATCCCGCGATTGCACAGCGCCTCGGCATAATCCGGCCGCAGCGCGAGCGCGCGATCGTAATTCGCCAACGCGTCCGCGAACCGCTTCTGCTCCTGGAAAATGACTCCACGATTATAGAACGGCTCGGCATAAGACGGCCGCGCTTCAATGGCGCGATCGTAGCTCGCCAGCGCCTCGTCGGGCCGCTTTAATTGCGACAGCACGACACCGCGATGGCAGAACGCATCGGCATAATGCGGCCGCACCTCGAGCGCGCGATCGAAAGTCGCCAACGCTTCGTCGAGGCGCTTCAGCTCCGCCAGCACGTCGCCCCGGTTCAACAGCGCTTCGGCGTAGTCCGGCTGGACCGCAAGCGCGCGATCGTAACTCGCCAATGCCTCGTCGAGCCGCTTCAACCCCATGAGCGCCAAGCCGCGATGATTCAAAGCGAGGCTGTTGTCGGGGTCTTTGGCAAGAACGAGGTCTATTTGATCAAGCGCCCGCGTAAATTCGCCGCGCTCATAGGCAATAACACCGAGCAGGTGCAGGCTGTCGGCATGATCGGGCTGTACCGCGAGAATTTTCCGATAGAGCGTTTCAGCCTCGGCCCATCGGCCGGCCTGATGCTGCGCGAATGCCTCGATCAACCACGTCGTTATGCCGATCGCCGGCGGCGGCGTAGGCAGCGGTCCTTCTGGCACACCCTTCTCCACAAAACTTCCCGCTAACGGGTACCCGAGCTGCATCCAGACGTCGGGGCGGCCACGGAACCCCGCTTCACGCCCGGCAGTTACACCGATGGCGGCGCCCTCGGCCGGCCACGGTGCTTGTCCTTCGATGATTGTACACGCCCCTCCCCGCAAGCGCAGGCATTTGCATCGCGTTGTTGCACGCTATCGCCAAGCGCGAAAAACATTGCACACGCCGGCATCGCGGCAAAGCCGCTATGGCCTCGACTGGATGAATTTTTTCCTCGCCGACGTGCAGACCGGCTTCGGCACCTTCGTCGCGTTCTATCTCGCGCATCTCGGCTGGTCGGAGCGGAACGTTGGCTTCGCGCTGACGCTGGGCGGCTTGGCGGGCGTCGCCAGCCAAATCCCCGGCGGGGCGTTGGCCGACGCCGTGCCATGGAAGCGCGCCCTGATCGCCACCGGCATTGTGATGATCGGCGCGGCCGCGCTGATCCTGGCGCTGACGCCGAGCTACGTCATGGTCCTGCTGGCGTCACTGTTGCAGGGCGTGACCGGCGGTATCATCACGCCGGCGATTGGCGCTATCAGCCTCGGTCTCGTCGGACGGCGCGCCATGTCGCTTCGCACCGGGCGAAATTATCGTTATGCCGCAGGCGGCCACGCTGCGACCGCGGCATTGATGGGGCTTGTCGGCGCTTATTTTGCCATGGGCACGATTTTCATCGCCGCGGCAGCCCTGTGTATTCCCGCTTTGATCGCGCTTTCCTTCATCCGCCCCGACGAAATCGATTATGCCCGCGCCCGCAACGCGGCGACCGGCGCCAAGGCGCACGAAGTCGGACGGGTTGCCGACCTCTTCAAGAACCATAAGCTTATTTTGTTCACGGCAGCGCTGGTATTGTTTCAGCTTGCCGATGCCTCGATGCTGCCGCTGATCGGCGAGAATCTAGCGACGACTATACCGACGGAGTCGTCGCTGTGGATGTCGGGCTTGATCATCGTGCCGCAGATCGTGGTCGCGATCTTCGCGCCATGGGTCGGCTATCATTCCGAGAAGCGCGGCCGCAAACCGCTCTTGCTGCTCGGCTTTGCCGCCGAGCCGATCCGCGCCGCACTCTTGGCATTCACCAACGGCTATGCGTTCCTCGTCGTTGCGCAATTGCTCTCCGGCATTACCGGCGCGGTCATCGGCGTGCTGACGGTGATCGTGATCGCCGATCTGACCGCCGGCACCGGCCGCTTCAATCTGGCGCAAGGCGCGGTCGGGGCGGCGATCGGTATTGCCGCATCGCTGAGCACCTTGATTACCGGCTTTCTGTTCCAGGGCACCGGACCGACCGCCGGCTTTATCGCCATCGCGGCCGTCGCCGGTGCGGCGACGGCGCTGATTTGGATATTCGTTACCGAGACCAAGCCGTCCGATTACGCGATCTAATGGGCGCGCCACCGGCGAGCTCATTGCATCTTGATACCGGCCTCCTTCATGATCGGCCACCATTTATCGGCCTCAGCCTTTTGAAACGCGGCGAACGCCGCGGGCGACTGCAGATCGTGCGAGGAAATCTGCTGACCGAGCGCGTTGAGCTTGTCTTTAACGCTATCATTTTTCAGCGCGACGACGGTGGCGGCGTGAATCTTGTCGAGCACGTCTTGCGGCGTGCCTTTCGGCGCCCACATGCCGAACCAGATCGAGGCGTAAAAGCCCGGCAGACCGGCCTCGTCCGTAGTCGGCACCTCGGGCAAGCTCGTCATCCGCGTCTTGGACGGCACCGCGATGGCCCGGATCGTGCCGGCCTTGACCTGCGCGGTAAAATTGGACGACGGCTCGATCATCATGTCGATCTGCCCGGCCATCATGTCCTGTACCGCCGGATTGTCGCCGCGATAGGGCACGAACTTGAATGTGGTGCCGGTCGCCTTCTGAAATGCCAGGCCGGCAAGATTGCCGGTCGAGCCGACACCGGGAATTCCGACATTGGCTTTGCCCGGATTGGCCTTGAGCCAGGCGATCAGCTCTTTGAGATTATGCACCGGCAGGCTGTTCTTGACGCAAATCAACAGCGGCTCGTAGGCGAGCTCGGCGATCGGCGTTAGGTCGCCGAGCAGGTCGAAATCCAGCTTGTAGAGGCCGCCGATGAGAACATTTGTGGTGAGCGTTCCGACGCAGAGCGTGTAGCCGTCGGGAGATGAGTGCGCCACCTTGCCGACGCCAATGGAGCCGGCCGCGCCGGTGAGGTCCTCGACAACGACCGATTGCCCAAGCGACCTGCCCATCGGATCGGCGATCATCCGCGCTAACACATCGGTTGCGCCGCCGGCGGCGAACGGCACGATGATCGTGACCGGCCGGGTCGGATAATCGGCGGCGAAGGCAAAACCCGGATAAGCGCCGGCGGCCCCTACCCCGGCGGCAAGATGAAGAAGTTTTCGGCGCGACAGCGACATGGTTCCTCCCCAGTGTTATCAGTAAATAGCGGTGGCGTTCATTGCGGCTTGAGGTGGGCGAATTGCACCACCTTGCGCCACTTGTCGGTATCGGCGGCGATGAACTTGGCGAACTCCGCCGGCGTATTCGGCTCCATCTCGATGCCGCCGAGATCAAGCAGCCGGGCCTTTACGTTCGGATCGGCGAGCGCCGCATTGAACGCTTTGTTGAGGGTAGCGACGATCTCAGCCGGCGTACCCTTCGGCGCACCGAAACCGATCCAGCCAAAGGCCTCGTAGCCCGGCAAAAATTGGGCAATGGGAGGTACGCCCGGCAGCACGTCGAGCGGCTGCGGCGTGGTGACGCCGAGCGGCCGCAGCTTGCCCGCCTTGATATGCGGCAGCGACGACGGCGTGACGTCGAACATCACCTGCACCTGTCCCGCCATCAGATCGACCAGCGCCGGCGTCGAGCCGTGATACGGCACGTGCACCAGGTCGACGCCGGCCATGTATTTGAACAATTCGCCGGCGACATGCTGCGGCCCGCCGACGCCCGCGGAAGCCATGTTGATCTTGCCCGGATGCGCCTTGGCGTAAGCGATGAATTCCGGAACGGTCTTTGCCGGAAAGGAGGGGTTGACCTCCATCACCAGAGGGACGCGGTCGATGCCGGCGATGGGTTCGATATCGCGAACGAAATCAAACGGCAGATTGGGAATCAGCGCCTGATTGATGGTGTTCTGCGAATTCACCAGAAGGAGCGTATAGCCGTCCGGCGCAGCGTGCACGACCGCTTCGGTCGCGATGTTTCCGGTCGCACCCGGCCGCACCTCGACGATAAATTGCTGTTTGAGCCTTAGCGACACCGGCTGCGTCAACAGCCGCGCGGTAATATCCGACGAACTGCCGGCCGCCTGACCGACGATCACCTGCACCGGCCGCGTCGGATAATCCGCCGCGAAGCCGCGGCGAGCGACAAAAGGAAACGCGGCGGCCCCCGCTCCCAACGTCAGAAATGTTCGGCGTTTCACGTTTTCTCCCCCTGCCATTTCCGTTGCCTTATGCCGGCAATTTGCGTCGACGCCAAAATCGTTGAGGGCGCCTTGCGTAGTTTGCGCACTATAGCGCTATTCCACCCGTTGTCAGCAGAGGTGCCGAAGCGTCGCAGGAGCCGGTTGCACTTAGGCCAGCCGCCGTTGCAGGCGCGCCTCGCGCAGAAACAGGAACAGCCCGGTTGCCACCACGATCGAAGAGCCGACAAGAAGGCCGACCGTCGGCACTTCGCCCCACACCACAAAACCGATCACGAGCGCCCATACCAGCATCAGATAGTAGAACGGCGTCACCGCCGCCGCGGGCGCCAGATGCAGCGCCTTGGTCCAGAACCATTGGCCGACCGCGTTGACGAATCCGGTGCCGAACAGCATCGCGGCATCGAGCGCCGACGGCCACCGCCAGCCGAACACCAGAAGGAAACTGTGAAAGAACGCCAGCACCGCCAACTGCCACATCACCAGCGTATTGGCCGATTCGGTTCGGGTCATACCGCGCACCGCCACGGTAACGCTGCCGTACATGACGGCATTGATCAGCGCGAACAGCGCGCCCAACGTCAGCGAATTGGCGCCGGGATTGGTGACGATCAGCACGCCCAGAAAGCCGGCAACGAGCGCGGTGCCGCGCACGAATCCGGCACGCTCCTTAAGCCAGACAATCGAAACCAAGGAGGCAAAGAGCGGCGACGAGAAATTGATGGCGACCGCGCCGGCGAGCGGCATCAGGCTGAAGGCGAGCAGCAGCGCTGCCTGCGAGATCGATTGCGACAGGCCGCGCAACAGGTGGTCGCGCGGCCGGTGCGTCGCGAACACCGACAGGCCGGTGACCGGCAGCATCACGACGGCGAAGGCCATAAACGACGACAGCGAGCGCAAGAACAGCACCTCGCCGACGGGATAGATCGCGACCAGCCATTTGCTGGCCGCCGAAGCGCTGGCGAACAGCACCGTGGCGATGATCATGAGCATGATGCCACGAGGCACATCCTCGGTGCGGCCCGGCATCTTTGCGACAGTGGCGCCGCCGGTAACCGATTCGCTGGAAACAGCCGCGGGCGGTTTCCCGGTGAGTTCGTCCATCGCCCCAACCGCGCCGTTGATGTCGCGGGGCCCATCGCCCGGTAAAGCGGTCTATGCCGCCGCCGGCGGTTTTGCAATCGAGCGATGGAGGATATGCCGCGCGCGCAGGTCAGGACACCGCGAACTCGCGGCGTCGAACATGTTTAGAATCGCCGCCGGAACTGGACCTCCCGCTGCACCCTGTGAACCTCGTTATCGAGGCGCTTCACTTCGCGGGTCAGTTCGTCGACGGCTTGAATGAGATTTTGAATGATATCGTAGTGCGAGCTTTGCTGCTTCGCCTTGCGAAGAAAAACGTCGGCTCTTGAAGATGTTTGCCACATGGGAACCCCAAGGGGGTAAGCATGGGCGACACTCGTGAAGCTTCATCCAATACATGCTGTAAAATTGTAACGATCGGGCCGCTTTCTTCGCAAAGCAGAGCAACTACGCCGTCAAAATTGCGAGTCAGCCTGGGAAATGCCAGGAACATTTAACCAAACGGCGGGTTTGCAGGGAAGGAAGAGCCATTCCGCGGCGCCTATTGAGGCAGCCCCGACGAGATGCGCTCCCAGGAGTCTCCCCCATGTGCGACTACAGCCTTCATCTCATGGCCTCACGACCGGCCAAGGTCGCGGACAACCTTGTTGCCACCGATTTCGTCAAATCGATCACGCGCGGCTTTAGCGCAGTCGATCAGCCGGACGTCGCGGTGTGCCTGCTTCCCGGCACCGAGATCGCCTTCGACCAGCCCGTGCAATATGACCGCGCCTTCAGCATGTTTGGCCGCGCGCGGATCGAGCAACGCGTCGCTCGTTTCCGCCAGGTCAACATGGACGATCCGCATGTCCATCATGACGCGCTGGAATTTCCCGGCGGTCAGATCGTGATGGTGACGCGGCTTGTTCCCGGTCAGACCGCGATCGTCTTGCAGTTGCCGGCTTCGCCGCAGGAGCATGGCGAGGCCGAAGCCGTGCGAGCGATGCCGCAAGCGACGGCGGCACAGCCGCGCCAGCGTGAAACGGTCGCTTGACCGGAGCCATCGCCGGTTAGCAGCCACGCATGTAGATCGGCCCGTTACAGCGGCGGACCAGAGCAGCGGACTATTGCTCCGCCGCTCAAACTTTTGCCTCTTATCTTTCGTCGCCGCGTCGTCGCAATCAACGCTATGGCGCGCTCGGAGAGATTCGAACTCCCGACCCTCAGATTCGAAGTCTGATGCTCTATCCAGCTGAGCTACGAGCGCGGCGTCGGGCACAATAGTCGGTCCGTCGCAAAAGTCACTGCGGACCGATTTGCGCCGGCCCGGCAGGCATCGCGCCCGCAAAATCGATTGGGTGACGCGGAACCCGCGCCGGTTCCGCACGCATGGCTGGCGCGCAAAGGCCGAATTTCGCCCTGGCCGCGGAACGCCGCCGCGCAGCCCTTTGTTATCGATCAGACCCAACGATGGACGGAGACCCATCATGTCTGACTATCGCAATTACGATTATGGAAACCCGAACGACCCGCTGCGGGGCGACCCCCAGCTCGACCCCAACGCCCGGCCGCCAAACCCGGCCTGGGGCTGGATTGCCGCCGCGATATTCCTGGTGGTGGTATTGGCGGTGGCGTTCGGTTACGGCCATAGGCCGGGGCAGCTCGGCACCAATACCGCGTCGAACGACGCAAACCCGCCTGCGGTGACCCATATGGCCCCGCCGGCAACGGTTCCGCCGCCGAGCACCGGCATCGCGCCGGGCACCCCGACGCCGCCGGTGACCGCGACGCCGGCCAATCCGGCGCCGACCGCTCCGGCGCAGCCGAACGCGGCCCATTAGTCCAGCCCTCTGACAGTAGGACGGCACGCCGAGTGCGCAAAAATAAACGGCCCCGGTTACTTGCCGGGGCCGTTGCGCGTCGCTCAGACAGCACTAACCGCGCGCGCCTATTCCGGGTCGGCGGACGAGACTGACAAATCGCGCGCCGATCTCGTGACCGAGCCGCCACACGACCTGGTAATTGCACTCCTTGGCCAACTCGTCGCCGCATAACAGCAGAACGAAGTCGTCGGGAACTTCATAGCCCTCGACATGAAGTCTTACGCCGCCGGTGGAAATATCGGTGATGAGGCAGTCGCGCGGCAGCCCGCCACTGCCGAGCTGGATCTTTGCCGTGCGACTGATCAAGCGCCGCGGCGCGTGGCGCCGATCGGCGGCTTTTGCTGAACGCATTAAACTACGGACCATTGGCAGCGGCCGCGCTTGCCGCGGCTCTCACACATTGCAAGGGAACGTCATAGCAAACTCCCGTTGTGGAGCGACTAAGGCGGCTCATCGCCTTTTCCTTGCATTTGATTGAAACTCATCCGCCTGCATCAACCTTGGGCGCCCGTTTGGAACTCGATCCTCGGGGTCGCAGTTGTCCCACAGCGAAGGGCCCCGGGGAGCGCGGACACGGAGCACGACATGGAGCGTGATACGGCCGACCAAACCGCAGACCCGATCGATCGCGACGCGGCACTGCGCGCAAGCTTGCCGATCCCCGTCAAAGAGCAGCCCGATCCTTTCCTGCAAATGTCGACCGGCAAGTCCGGCATCGGCGGGATTGTCCTGTTTGCGGTGGCCGCGGTGGTCATCCTCTGCGTGGTGTTGTACGGGCTCAACGCGCCCGTTGACGTCGCCGCAACGGCTCCGCCGCCGAATGCCACTGCGCAGCCGAGCGCGCCTGCCGCCGGCGGCCATGGCGGGCCGGCAGCGCCGACCGCACCGCAGACCACTAACAACGCCAAAGGCTAAATCCAATTACCTCGAAGGCCGCCTTTGAGCTTTCGCGCAAAACCTTTCCGGAAAGCTGCGGCAGCTACTTTCGCGATTATGCACCCCTATTCGAACGCCGGGTCGATCGGCACGCGATAGCCGTTGGCGAGACGATTGGTTTCGTTGGCCATGCCGACGACCGCCATCAACTCGCCGAACATGGCTTCGCTCATGCCCGCTTTGCGTGCCGCCGCACCGTGACTGGCGATGCAATAGCCGCAGCCGTTGGTGACGCTGACCGCCACATAGATCATCTCCTTGGTGAGCGCATCGAGCGCGCCGGCAGCCATGATCTCCTTGATGCTTGTCCAGGTGCGTTCGAGCGTTGCCGGATCGTGGGCCAGGTATTTCCAGAAATTATTGACGTCCGCGACCTGCCGCGCTTGCTTGATGTCGTCGAACACCGCGCGGACTCGCGGCGAAGCATCCCGATATTCGATCGGCGGACGTGGCGGCATGACGGCATCTCCGAGCTTGAGCGGCCGCCGCAGGATGACGGCGGTCGCGCCCGACGCAGCCTGCCCGGATTTTACGCCGCGGCCAAGCCCGCGCGGCGCGGCGTCGCGGCATCGCCGTCGACCCGGAAGAACGAGATGCGCTCCCTCATGTCGCTCGACTGTTGCTCGAGCGTCTTGGCCGTTGCGGCATTCTCTTCGACCAGCGCCGAATTACGCTGCGTCGCCTCGTCCATATCAGCCAGTGCCTTGTTGATCTGATCGAGACCACTTGCCTGCTCGGCGCTGGCGCTGGCGATGTCGGCGACGATGTCGGCCACCTGTTTGATCGAGCCGACAATCTCGCTCAGCGCCGTGCCGGCGCGGTTGACCAAGCTTACGCCCTCTTGCACGCGGCCCGAACTCTTGGCGATCAAGTCTTTGATGTTCTTGGCGGCCTCCGAGGATCGTTGGGCGAGGCTGCGCACTTCCGAAGCCACCACCGCAAAGCCACGGCCAGCGTCGCCGGCGCGCGCCGCTTCGACCGCGGCATTGAGCGCCAACAGGTTGGTCTGCCGCGCGATCTCGTCGATGACCCCGATGATGTCGGAGATCTGGCGAGAAGATTCCTCGATCAGTGACATTGCGGTCACGGCCTCGGCCACCACATTGCCGCCGCGGTCGGCAACGCCGCGCGTCGAATTCGTCAGTTCGTTGGCCTGATGGGCGTTCGCGGCGTTGGTCTTCACGGTCGAAGAAATCTCTTCCATCGACGCCGAGGTCTGTTCCAGGCTGGCGGCCTGCTCCTCGACACGTTGGGACAGATCGCTGGTCGCAGTCGAAATCTCGCCCGCGGCATTGGCAACCTCGCTTGTCGACCCTGCGACCGCTCGTATCGTCTCGTGCAGACGCTCTATCGCCCCGTTGAAGTCGTCCTTGATCTGCACGTAGGCATCGGGAATATCTTCAGTCAGCCGGAAGGTGACATCGCCATCGGCAAGCTTACCGAGCGCCACGCCCAGCGCGCCGAACGCGCGGGCTTGCTCTTCGGAGGTCTTGGCGCGCTCCGCCGCCGTCTTTGCCTGCGCCTCAGCTTCGGCCCGAGCGACTTGTGCCTGGCGCTCGGCCTCGGCCTGTTGCCGCTGCATCGCCGCATCGGCCTCGCCGCGCGCCCGTTCCATCGCCAGGACTTTGAAGCGTTCGACCGCGTTGGCCACGGAGCCGATCTCGTCCTTGCGGCTCAGTCCGGGCAGCACCACCTCGAAGTCGCCGCCCGCGAGCTTGAGCATAGCCGCGCTAATTGCCTTCAACGGTCCGGTGACACGCCACGACACCACCAACATCATGCCACTGGCGAGCACGAGCGCAACGACAAGCAGGCTGGACTGCACGAGCAGATCGTTCCATGCAATCGCGGATTGCTCCGCGGTGTGAACCTTGGCGGCGTCGAGCGCGGCAGCGGCGAGACCGAGCGGCGTCGCAAGATTGGGCACCGACAACGCTAACCATGTGTCGATCGTGAAGCCGGACGGCTCTCCCGCGATCAGCGCCTTGAGGGCCTTCGTTCGCGCTTCAGGATAAACACCACCCACGAGGTTCCGTTTGACCTTGTCAAGCGCGGTGACGAAGGCGGGCGTCGCCGGCAAGCGCGAGGCGATGTCGGCGAGCGTGGTCCAGGCGTCATTGAGAGCCGCGACATCGGTCGTGTAGGTGAGCAACGCGTCGGGGGGCAATGGCCGGCCGCCAACTGTATTGGAGACAATGACTGACGCATCGCCTCCCACATTGCGCATCGTCCAGGCAAGCTGCTTGATCTCCATCAACTGGTCGACATAGGGGTCGCGTAGCGAAATCAACCCCATTAATCGGGTAGACCACGTGTCGAGCGCCTCCATCAAATCGGCGCCAGCTTTGTCATACTCTTGCGCAAGCCCCGGCGGGCGCGCCGCTTTCGGCTGCAGGAACGCCGCGGCGGTTTGCGGCTGCAACTCCATTAGCCGCTTTACCCGGGCAGTAAGGTCGGCGATGGCCTGATCGCGTTGCGGAAAGTCCACGGCCGCCAAGGCCGGCATCATGCTCTTGAACGCCGGAACTTGAGCTTTACGCGCGTTGCCTTCCAGTGCACCTATCGTTGTCAGCGCCTGGTCGTTCGAAAGGTCGCGCAACGTGCCCGATCGGTCGGGCTTCAGATTGTTTATCGCCGTGAACATGTAGGCTGAAGCATTGACGACGGCTAAAATTTGATTGGCGGCTTTCAGCCGGTTCCAGGATTCGAGCGCCTGCAGCGCCAGCATGACGACCACGGCGGCACCCAATGCTGCGATGACCGATTTCAGCAGCACGTTGACCGACAATCGATTCAGCATTTTGTTTTCCGGCCCGAGCCAAATATTGGATTTGCCATGCTGTTTGCCGGCGGTAAACTTGTCGTAAATATTGGAAGGGCCGACGACGTCGCGATATTAATCTGGGTCAGTACGTAGCGCAGCCCGCATCGTTCGGTCGCAAGCGCCAAAAAGATGCTGGCTCCGTCGCACGTTCGACAAGAGCGGAAAACTTGAAACAATTCTCATGCGCTTTGGTGGCGAGCCGGCAATCAGGATTTAAGAGCAGTCGAACCATCCTAGGTGTAATTGCTTAGAAATGGAGGCACACCGAAAGTCTCTGGAGTACCGCAATGCCGCGCGCCGTCAGCATGCTGATCGCCGACGATTCGACAGTCACGCAGGAGGTTCTCAGCGAGGCCGTACACCTATCGAAGCTGCCGGTGCGGTTGACAGTGACCGACAACGGCCGCGACTGTTTGACCCTGCTCAACAGCGCCAATGTCGACCTCGCCTTTATCGACGTCCACATGCCGGAACTGTCGGGAACCGAAGCGATGTGGTCGGCCCGTAAGCAGGGCAACCAAACCTTTATCACCCTGATGTCGACGCCGCCCGCGAGCGAAGCCGTGGAAGTGGCGATCCGGTTGCGCGCCTACGAGTTCCTGTTCAAGCCGTTCGCCGTTGCCGACGCACTCGCCATCATGAAGACCTATAACCGCATCACCTCGCCGACCAATATCCTTATCGTCGACGACTCGTCGGCGGTGCGGCAGATCGTGCAGAAACTCGTAGGCGGCAGCGTCTTCAATTGCGATGTCGCCGAGGCCGGCGACGGCGAGGAGGCTCTGGCGCTGGCTCGCATGTCGCCGTTCGACGCGGTGTTCCTTGACTGCAACATGCCGGGCTTAAGCGGGCTTGCCACAATCAAGCGGCTCCTCCTCATCCAGCCCATGCTCAAGATCGTGATGATCTCCGCCGAGCGCAGCTGCGCCACCGAGGACGCCGCATTGGACAGCGGCGCTTGCGCCTTTCTGCACAAGCCGTTCACCTCGGAGGACGTCGATCGGGTGCTGCACGCCGCGTTCGGCCTGCGCTCGCCGAATCTGAAGATGAAAGGCAGCGAAGCAAGCTTCGACGTGGCGATCGAAGGTTCGACCATCCGGTTGGCCCACAAATCGAGCGGCCACATTTTCGAATATTTGTGGTGCGAGCGGCCGCCTTACCTGCGCAACGCCGTAGTGCGCCCCGCGCTGGCCTGCCCCGTGGCGCCGACCCGCGTCGCGCCGGACGCAGCCAAGGCCGCCATGCTGCAATTGCGCTCGGCGCGGCTCGTGGCCGCTTAGTCAGGCGACAGCCGCTTCCCTTTCCTGCGTCGCGGCGATGAGCTGGCCGAGCTCCGAGGCCGGCAGCGGCGGGCTGAACAGATAACCCTGCACCTCGGTGCAACCCTCGGCGCGCACTCGATCGAGCTGTTCGCGCGTCTCGATGCCCTCCGCCGTCGTCGCGATGCCGAGGCTCGTGCCAAGCCCGGCAACGGCGCGGATAATGGCGACGCAATCCGGCCGCTCCGCCAGTTCGCTGACGAACGATCGATCGATTTTGATCTTGTCGAACGGGAAGCAGCGCAAATAGCTCAGACTCGAATAGCCGGTGCCGAAATCGTCCATCGAGATGCGCACGCCGATCTCGCGCAGCTGATGCAGCGTGGCGAGGTTCGCCTCGGTTTCCCCGAGTAGCACCGATTCGGTGATTTCCAATTCCAGCCGGTCGGGCGACAGACGCGAATAGGCGAGCGCTGTGAGCACCGCCTTGACCACGCCGCGGCTGCGGAATTGCGCCGGCGACAGATTGACGGCCACCTTCAACTCGCGCGGCCAGCCCATCGCCTCGCTGCAAGCCTTGCGCAGCACCCATTCGCCGAGCGGGACGATGAGCCCGATCTCTTCGGCCAGCGGAATGAACTCCGCCGGCGCGATCATGCCGCGCTCGGCATGCCGCCAGCGCAGCAGCGCTTCGAAACCGGAGATGGCATTGGCATTCAGATTGATGAGCGGCTGATAGAACAACTCGAATTCGCCATTGGCAAACGCCTTGCGCAGATCGAGCTCGAGCACACGGCGCGCCTGAATGCGGCGATCCATCTCCGGCTCGAAGAAATGCGCGGTGCCGCGGCCTTCGGCCTTGGCGCGATAGAGCGCCATGTCGGCGTTACGCAACAGCACGTCGGCTTCGCTGCCGTCGTCCGGCGCCAGCGCAATCCCGATCGAGGCGCCGACCACGAATTCGTGGCCATGGACCTCGTAGGGTTTGCTGACGATCTCGATCAGTGTCATCGCCAGCGTGCTCGCGTCCTGCGGACCGGCCAGCGGGAACTGCACGACGGCAAACTCGTCGCCGCCGAGCCGCGCCACCATGTCGCTGTCGCGCAGGCTTTTGCCGAGCCGCCGCGCAACCGCCTTCAACAGCTCGTCGCCGATCGGATGGCCGAGCGTATCGTTGACGCCCTTGAAATGATCGAGATCGAGGCAATGCACCGCCAGGCTCTCGCCGTTCCGCCGCACCCGGCCGAGCAATTCGTTCAGCCGCTCATGGAACAAGACGCGGTTGGGCAGATCGGTCAGCGCGTCGTGATGCGCCATATAGGCGATGCGGGCCTCTGCGTTCTTGCGCTCGGTGACGTCGACGACCGCGACCAAGATGGTGTGCTTGTTGGCGAACGGCAACCGGCGGGCATAAGTGAGCACTTCGATTTCGCTGCCGTTGGCCTTGATATGGCGCCAAGTGCGGTCTGACTGGTAATTCTCTCCGACCGACCGCGCGACCTCGCGATGGATGTCCCATTCGTCGGGCGGCCACAGATCGAGCAGCGACATGCCCTGCATGCGCCCGCGGCTATAGCCGTAATGCGACAGCGCCGCGTCGTTGACGCTCAAAATCCGCAGATCGCTTGGATCGTACAGCCACATCGGCACCGGATTGCCGTCGAACAACAGCCGAAACGACGCCTCGCGCTCCTTGAGCTCGCCGATATCGGTCAGCGTCATCGACAACAGATCGCCGACCGCGGCAATGCCGACATTGACGTTGACGTCGAGCGCATTGTCGCTGCGGGTGAACGCGAACTCGAACTGGTCGAACTGCCCGGTGCCGACGCCGGCGATAAGCCGATCCAGCATGGCTCGGGTCGACGTCCCGATCGGCAGCTCGGACAGCCGGCACCACTGCAATTGTTCTTCCTCGACTCCCAACAGATCCGCAGCGCCTTGATTGACGGCGACGATCTGGAAATCGACGGCGGCGCCGGCAGGGTTACGAACGGCCGCCAGCGCCATGATCCCCTCCTCGGTGGAGCGGAAGATCGTATCCACCAGATTGTAGCGGGTCGCTGCCTCCCCGACATAAACGCCCAACAGCGGCGGACCCCAGCGGCACGCCATCGGGAAGGCGAGCATCTCGTAGGTCTCGACCATGCCTTCCGCGACCCGATGCATGCGATGCGGCACCGGTACGCCGGCGGCGATCGCCTGTTGCAGCACTTCGCCGAGCGCCATGGCGCAGTCGCGCGGCAGATCTTTAAGCCGCTTGCCGTGCGGCTCGGCGCCAAGCCAGTCGCGGATTTTCCGCCCGGCGCGAAGCACCTCGAATTCCGCCGGCGATCCGCCTTCCAACAAGATGAGATGATCGCCGAGCCGGCCCAAACTGCCGAGCACGACGTCTTCATATTGCGGCAGTGTCTTGCCGAGTTTGATCGAGCCGCGCCACATCCGCTCGAGGACGATCTTGTCCGACAACAGCGGCGGACACTCGACTTGGTGCTTGCGGAGCGGCGCGATCATGTTCTGTGTTTTCTGGCGAAAGCGATTGCGAGATTTTTATACTGCGTTCGGTCGGGCCGATCGTGATTTAATCCGATAGACCCACAACTTATAAAATCGCGTTAAATGCGCGGCACTTTGTGTTCATGACTGTTCTGTGACGCCGGTCTTTGTCGCTTGTTAGCTGTGCCAGCGCAGTGCGTTTTTAGATGGATGAATTTATCGGCGCGAGACCGCGGATGGTGAACGAAACATCGCGGCGACGACAGCATGCGTTGATTATGACATTGTCACACAACTTGCGCGGCAGCCGATTGTCGCCGCCGCGGCGAGCGGGCACACTGTGCGGCATAAGAACCGGGGAGATGCGCCATGCCGAAGACACCGGATTATTTTGCCGGCAAAACCATCGTGGTCACCGGCGCCGGGAGCGGCATCGGCCGTGCCACGGCACTGATCTTTGCGCGGGAGGGCGCCAATGTCGTCTGCGCCGACATTAACGAACGGGGCGCCCGCGACACAGCCGCGGCGGTCAACGGCAAGGGCAGCCAGGCTCTCGCGCTCAAAGTCGACGTCACCTCGCGCGCGGCGGTCAATGACATGGTGGAGCGCGCGCTGGCCGCTTTCGGCAATGTGCAGTTCCTGTTCAACTCGGCCGGCGCTGCTTTCCGCCGCGCCAAATTCCTCGAAATCGACGACGCGCTGATGGAGAAGACCTTTGCCCTCAACGTCAACGGCACGCTCCACGCCATGCAAGCGGTGCTGCCGCATATGCTCAAGGCCAGGTTCGGCGTCATCGTCAATGTCGCCAGCATGGCGCATCGGCGCGGCGGCCCCGGCACGTCGATCCACTACGCTGCGGCCAAAGGCGCGGTGGTATCGATGACCTTAGGCGTGGCCCGCGAATTCGCCGCCCACGGCATCCGCGCTTTGTCGATTTCGCCCGGACCGATCAAGACGCCATTCCAGGACGCGGCGGGCTCATCGCCGGAACTGGTGCAGCGCTTCCTCGAAGACATCCCGATGAAACGCTTCGGCGAGCCGGAGGAAATCGGTGAGCTCGTCTTGTTCATGTGCTCGGACGCCTGCCCGTTCATGACCGCCGACACGGTTTACGTCAACGGCGGCGGCGGTTGGCGATAACGATCACGTCGTCGCGCCACGCGGCCGCCAATTCACTAAAAACACGCCGGCGATGCAGATCGCCATGCCGAGAAGCGACAGCGGCGCCAGCCGCTCGTCGAACAAGGCCCAGGCCATCAGCGCGGTGACCGGCGGCGTGAGATAGAACAGGCTCACCACGCGGGTGGCCGCGGCGCGGCGGATGAGGAAATAAAGTAGCCACACCGCGCCAAGGGAAAGCACCAGGACGAGCCAGCCAAGCGCAAACAGAAACTGCGGTGAAAAATGCACGACGCGCGTTTCGAACAAAAACGCGCCGAGCGAAAACAAAATACCCGCCGCGGCGTATTGGATGCACAATGCCGGGCGCCAATCGATGCCGCCGCCGAAGCGTTTCTGATAAAGCGTGCCGACGGTGATGCCGAGGAGCGCCACGGCCGCCGCGATCCAGGCGAGCGGCGTCGCCTCGCCGGTTTCGATCTTGGCCTGCAGCACCAGATAAACGCCGGCAAGCCCGAGCGCCAAACCGCACCATTGCCGCGCCACCACGCGCTCGCCGAGCCAGCGATTGGCGACGGTCGACGTCAGCACCGGCTGCAGGCTGACGATCAGCGCGACGAGCCCCGCCGACAAGCCGTTCTCGATGGCCACGAACACACCGCCGAGATAGAGCCCGTGCACCATCAGCCCGGTCGCGGCGCTGTGCATCACGCCGTTGGCATGCGGCCATTTCGGCCGCGTCACCGCGATGACGATGGCGAGCAGCGCGACCACCGTAATCATGCGTAACGCCAGGAACGTCAGCGGCTCGGCATAGCCGAGCCCGAGCTTCGCCCCGATAAACCCCGAGGCCCACAGCAGCACGAACACGGCCGGCGCCGAGAACACGGCGAAGTCTTCCAAAGTGCGCGGCATGGCGAACGAATCCGGCGACGTGGGTTTTGGCGGATAACGATTTTCGATAACGTATATCCTGCTAAAAGCCTATCTCTTTTGGGGGATTGCCTCATGTCACGCGCCATCGCCGCTTTATTGCTTTTCGCCACGTCGACCGCCGCCGCATGGGCGCAGACGCTGCCCCTTCCGTCGCGCTGGACCAGCCAGAATTATTCCTACCTGGAATTCGATCAGATGGTGGACCGCGCCGAATTCGTCGGCATCTATGTCGACCACGAGCCTAACTTTGCCTGCTCCAACGTTCTGACGAAGCTGACCGGTACCGTCCGTGGCGCCAAAGTGACATTCACCGTCGAGTGGTGGCTCAACGGCCCGGCACAATGCGGCGAGACCACCTGGACCGGCAAGCTCTCCGGCAACACCATCACCGCGCATTGGGTGCGCACCGCCAAGGGTTTTCCGACCGTCTCCGGCACCGACACGTTTACGCGCAAGCCGTGACCGCGACCGTCACTCGCCCCTGATCCCGGCCGCCTTGATGATCGGCCACCGTTTTTTGATCTCAGCCTCGTGAAACGCGGCAAGGCCTTGCGCCACGCCACGGTTGCGGACAAGCCCGGCCATGACGATTAATGCTAAAATCCTGTGCGTGCCGCAGACCGCGGCCATCTGTCGATGGGGATAACGAACCGGTGTGGAACAGCAGCTGGACGTGGAGCATACCGCTGATCGTGTCGACGGTGATCATTCACGTCATCGGGCTCGGCTTGTTCAATGTGAAGATGGTTCAAATCCTGACCGATGCCAAAGCCCGCCCCCACTTCACCTCCATTTTTGCCGTCGGCATCGCAGCAACGGCCATTTGGGCGATTTTCCTGCACGCCACAGAGGCCGGCATCTGGGCGGCAGCGTACTGGTTGCTCGGAGCCCTGCCCGACGGCGCGGCAGCGATGCTTTATTCGCTAAGCGCCATTACGACCTACGGACATTCACAAATCTTCCTGGCGGATCATTGGCGCCTGTTAGGCGCGCTGGAGGCGCTCAACGGCGTCATCCTGATCGGACTGACCACGGCGCTGATGTACGGCCTCATCCAAAGAGTCTGGCCGGTCGACAGCAGAACCCTGCCGCTCAAGCCTTGGGCAAAAGCAGAAGACACAGCGACGCGAGCCCAGCTATGACAGCGCCGCCCATCGGCGTGGCGGGGTCGCTTTCTTCCCAAGGAGGATGATTTGGATCTGGGGCTCAAGGATAGAGTTGCGATCGTTACCGGCGGCAGCCGCGGCATCGGCAAGGCGTGCGCCATGGAATTGCTGGCCGAAGGCGCCTGCGTCGTTCTTGTCAGCAAGGATGCCGCCGCCAACGCCGCCGCGGCCGAGGAGCTCGGCAAACTCCATCCCCACCGCGTTCTCGGCGTCCCGACTGACGTCACCGACGACGGAGCGATCGCGGCGATGACGGCGCGGGCGGCCGAAAAATTCGGCCGCATCGACATCCTGGTGAACGCGGCGGCGACCGTCATCCCGCAGGATTTTTTCAAGATGGCCGACGGCGAGCTGACTGCGCTGCTCGAACAGAAATTCAACCCCGCCGCGCGCGCCATCCGTCACGCCGTGCCGCATATGCGCGGGCGAAAATGGGGCCGCATCATCAATATCTCCGGGCTCGCCGGGCGGCAGCCGCATTATCCCGTGGTGCCCGCGGCGCTGAACAATTCCGCCATGCTCAATCTGACCAAGGCGCTCGCCGCCGAGCTCGCCAAGGACAACATTCTGGTCAATGCCGTGGTGCCCTACATCATCGACACCGAGCGGCAGGACGACACCATGCGCGAATGGGCGAAAACGACCGGCCAGACCGAGGCGGAGGTGCGCGAGGCGCGCGTCTCAAAGCTCCCGGTTGGCCGCATGGGCCGCCCGGAGGAAGTCTCCGCCGTGGTCGCCTTCATGGCCTCGGAGCGCGCCAGCTATGTCGTCGGCACCGCCTGGTATGTCGACGGCGGCGGTTCGATGACGGTGTAAACACGCTACACGCGTTCATGCACCGCTCGTCCCCGCGCAAGCGGGGACCCAGTACTGGATTCCCGCTTGCGCGGGAATGAGCGGAGTATTTCTGACGATATCGTCCAATTCCGTATTAGAGTGTGTGCAGAACAACAAACACGGAAACGCCCATGACCCTCCCCCGCCGCCGCTTTCTCCATCTCGCAGCCGCGCTGCCCGCGGCGGCGCGCATCGCCCGCGCCGACACTTATCCGGCGCGGCCGGTGCATCTCGTCGTCGGCTTTGGCGCCGGCTCGGCGTCCGACATCGACGCGCGGCTCCTTGGCCAGTGGCTGTCGCAACGGCTCGGCCAGCAATTCGTCGTCGAGAATCGCGCCGGCGCCGGCGGCAATATCGCCTCGGATTACGTCATTCACGCAGCTCCTGACGGCTACACGCTGCTCTACGCCTCGACCGCGGTCGCCATCAACGCGACGCTCGACGCCGGCAAGGTCGATTACGATTTCCAGCGCGACACCGTGCCGGTCGCCGCCGTGGTGCGCACGCCGTTCGTGATGGAGGTCAACAACGACCTTCCGGTCAAAACCGTCCCCGAATTCATCGCCTACGCCAAGGCCAATCCCGGCAAGATCAACTTCGCGACGGTCGGCCCCGGCAGCGCCCAGCATCTTTATGGCGAATATTTCAAGATGCTGACCGGCATCGCCATGGTGCCGGTGCATTACCACGGCGCGGCGCCGGCGCTCACCGATCTGATCGCCGGCCGGGTCCAGGTGATGTTCGACGTCGTGGTGTCGTCGCTGTCGTACATCAGATCCAGCCAGGTCCGCGCGCTGGCGGTGACCACGGCGGCGCCGCAGGAGGTGTTGCCGGGCGTGCCGACGGTCGGCCAATTCGTGCCGGGCTATGAAGCGAGCGGCTGGCAAGGCGTCTGCGCGCCGAAGGGCACGCCGCCCGACATCGTCGAGCGGCTCAATCGCGAGATCGACGCCGGCCTTGCCGACGCCGATTTCAAAGCGAAGCTTGCCAAGCTCGGCGGCCAGCCGTTCCCCGGCACGCCGGCCGATTGGGGCAAGTTCATCGCGTCCGAGACCGACAAATGGGGCAAGGTGGTGCGGGAGGCTGGCGTCAAGGCGGAGTGAGGGTAGCTACGCTTGCTATTTGAAAGCGATCAAATCGGTGCGGCTTAGCGTCGAGGCTGCAGCCTTCAGGGGTTCGTTTGCGGCATTCGAACTGTGCTGATGCAGGATTTGATACTGCCCTATGGCAATTTCGTAATCCGTCTGGTCCAAACTCGCATCGACGGGAACAACCACCGTGTAACCCCGCAGCGTTGCTCCGACCGACGTATAGGTTACCGAGCCGCTGACCTTCCAGCCGGCGAGAATAAGCGTCGTAATCCCTCTGGCTTTCAGTGCGTCGTCGAGACCGGTTTTGTAGAACCTGTCTTGAGCCTGGCTTTCGATCTTGATGTCACCGGGCGCGGGAAGCACTTCCGGCAACCACTTCGACATCGTTGGCGCCCGAGTCCCATACGCAACGGTAACGCCGGCCTTCCTGGCCCGCGCCAGCAGTGCAGCGATGGCCGGCACCATTTTCCCCGTGCAGTTCGGCTGCCGCGCGCAAATCGGATCGACGATGTCGAAGATCAGCAATGCCGTTGTCGCGGCGTCGAGCGCCACCGCAACCGGCTCCGGCGCTGGCGGCATTTGCAGTGTCAACGGAGATTGGCTCATGGGAAACTTTCCGATTGCGACATTTCATTCCCTGGTTTCAGGGATGGTATTGGTCCGGTCCGAACAACGTCAACAGCCACAGGCCTGGCGGCGACAATTAATCGTCGTCATTGCGAGCGATAGCGAAGCAATCCAGGCTTGTCATCGTCGGCGCAGGCGGACGATCCAGTAATCGCCATCGCCGCAGTGAATACTGGATGCCGCGCCGGAGCTTGTCATCGGGCCGGCCACTTCGGGCCGGACCCGTGGGCGGAGCATGACAAATGAGAGTCTCACGACGACGATTTCGTCATGCCCGCACTCGTTGTCACTCGTTGCGGGCATCCACGTCTTGCTTGATGGCCATGCCAAAAACGTGGATGCCGGGACAAGCCCCGCCATGAGGGCGTTCGTAGCCCGTATGAACACGGCGATCTGCGGTAGTTCCCGAGCCCAGATGTCGTTTAGTCATGCAGGCTAAACTTGCTTACTTTGCGCGACGCGTCCTCCGCGATAATCTATCCGCGACCGCAACATCCACGCCGATCCTTTCGATGCGCAGGCCTAGGCACAGTTACTTCGTTGACAAGGCCATTGAGGCCGTCATCAGCGCAATTGAAGTCTACAACAAACCCGGATTTCGATATCGCGAAGAAACATTCTCCATCTTGATGCTGAACGCCTGGGAGCTGCTGCTCAAGGCACGTATCCTCAAAGAGAATAAAAACTCATTGCGTAGCATTGAGGTGTGGGAACGCAAAGCCACGAAAACCGGGTTACCGAGCAAAAAGCTCGCACCTAAAAGAAACCGAACCGGAAATATTATGACGATTGGCGTCAATGCTGCAGCGATGATTGCTCGCGATTATGCAAAGGATGGAATAGACCAATATTGCGTCGAGAACATTCTCTTGCTGATGGAAATCCGAGACAACGCAATTCATTTCCACAGCGCGGATAAAGGCTTACGAAAACGAGTTCAAGAAATCGGCGCAGCCGCGCTGAGAAATTTCGTTTACGCCACGAAGACATGGTTCGCTCGGGACCTTGCAGCGTACGAGTTCGCTCTAATGCCATTCGCGTTTGAGTCCCCTACGGGCATCATCCAAACGGTTTTTGCGGAGGACGCTAAAGGAGCAGGCGCGAAGCTCCAAAAGTTATTTGCGGAGGCGATGCAGGCGTTTCCCTTCGATGCGGCCAAACCCTTTAATGTCAGCGTCGAGATAGAACTTCGTTTCATGCGCAAGTCTAGTGATGGGGCGATCGCAGTAAGGGTTGCCCCAGGCGATCCGAACGCCGTCCCGGTGACGATTACGGAGGAGGATTCACGAAAAGCATTTCCCTGGACCTATACTGACCTAAGAAAGGCACTTCGGCGTCGCTACGAAGATTTTAAAGAGAACGATAAATTTCACAAAATTAGGAAACCTCTGGAACAAGAATTCTCGTTTTTGCCACGTCCGACGTCTGGATCCGCAGAACGTAAAGACGCAGAAACAGAAGTTTTACAATCCGAATATTGTCGCGATCTTCGACGAAAGTTATGCACTGAAGACACCGGCCAAGTAGTTGGGGCACAGCTCTTTATGGGTTTTGCTCCATTCTCACCTCTGGAAGTTCCCGCTCACCTCTGGAAGTTCCCGCTCACCTCTGGAAGTTCCCGCTTTAATTGTATAGAGATTCGGATGCGCTCAGAGAGTACTGAGCCCGAAAGCTGCCGCACTGTTCATGGAAACAAACCTGAGAGCGATTGCCGGTAATTGGGACGCTGGATTTGCGCTAGATAAGCACACGCTTTCAAGTACTTATCTTGGCGACGACGAATTTGGACACCCACGGTTTGACACAAAGCGATCCGAAGTCGGAGAAGCTCTTTATCAACTCAAGTATAGAGGTGACTTCTCAAAATCGGAGCCGCTCGCGAGTGAGATCGCAACTCACCTTATACCGCGTTTCGGTCCGATTGGTTTCATCGTACCCATGCCGGCGACAAATGAGCGCGCACGCCAGCCGGTAACGGAAGTTGCACGGGCATTGTCAAGTCGTCTTAACGTGCCAATATTCGAAAACATCCTCGTTAAATTACCCGCAGCCGCCGGTGCACCGCAACTCAAGGACATCGTGGGTAAGGATGCGAAGATTGCCGCGTTGACTGGTCGTTTTGCCATCAACCCGTGCATTACAAACGACGGTCACTGGAATGTCTTACTCGTCGACGACCTGTTCGATACTGGAGCCTCGATGGAAGCCGCCACGGCCAAGTTGCGCGAGTATTCGAAAATCAACAAAGTATTTGTCGCCGCTCTAACGTGGAAATAGCGATGAGCACCGTCTTTATTGCCGGCTCCCTTTCTATTAAGCGACTCGATCCTCTATTTCTTGAACGGATCAAAGCAGTGGTTAAGTCGGGTTTTACAATTATCCTCGGCGACGCTGAGGGCGCCGACACCTCCATCCAAAAGGCACTTCTTGAATTTGGTGCTAAAAATGTCACCATCTATTGCAGCGGCACTAATCCTAGGAACAATATCGGCGGCTGGACCGTCGAGTGTGTGCACTCTACCCAAGCACCAGGTTCAAGAGCTTTTTTTGTAGCCAAAGATATTAGGATGGCAGAAGTCGCTAATTATGGGTTGATGATCTGGGATGCCAAAAGCACAGGCACCCTGAGCAATGTAATCGAGCTTTTAAACAACGAACGCGGCAGTCGCGTTTTTGTAAATAAAAACCGCAAATTTATAACGGTTTCTAACGCAAAAGGCCTTAAGCAACTAACCGACTACATGTCAGAAGGCGCCCGGGCCAAAGCGGAGGATAAGATTAGTCTTTCTGCCAAAATTGCAGCTATTAAACACAAACAGTTCCAACTATCTCTTTAAGCCGAACACGTATCAACGCGTCCTTCCAATAAGTTTCCGCTACTCACGGTGACTATAATCAGGGTACATTGATGCCTCCCCCTTCCTCACCGCCTTTTCTTAAATAGGCTCACGATATTCTCAATAGCAGGCGGAAGGGGGAGTGAAATCCCAGCCATGTTGAGCGCAACTAGGAATTCTCGAAGAGCCTCTTCAAATTGCAGTAGCGATGCGGCCTCGTGAGGATCGACCACATAGATCCTAAGTTCGCGCCCCTTCCCTCTTTCATGCTCGCTCAAATCAACGATCATAGGAATTGGATCGTTCGGGTCATCAATACAATGAAGCTCGTGGACACCGCGCGCCAAGAACCGAACATCCTCCATATCTAGCGGCTGACCCTTCCGTGCATTGATCAACACTGCGTATGCACGACCTTCGTGGAACCAAATCCCCTTTATGCTTGGCTTAAACCAGGAGCCGAGGACGTATACAGGCGCGGTGGGCTCTGGATACCAAGTGCCTTTGGCACCGAACACACGGCACAAGAGACGGACAACATCGT
>CAVZFX010000010.1:0-508227 GCA_963774715.1 uncultured Alphaproteobacteria bacterium | reverse complement strand
GCGCCAAATTTCTAAATTTCCGCCGCCGATTCACCGCACTTGCATCGATGCTTCAGGCGGCACGATCTCCAGCGCCGGCCCGCCGCCGGCATCGGCGAAGGCTTCGAGCAGATCGCGCACGCGCGCGCCGGCGGTGGCGCTGGCGGCGAGGCGGCGCAATTTGCTGCGGGCGTCGTCGGAGACGCCGTAGGACACCATGGTGCGGCGGTTGAGCGCGACCGCGCGCAGCAGGCCGGCGTCGGGCTCGAGCTGCAGTTCGGCAAACAGCCGCGCCAACTCGCCGTTGAGGTCGGCGGTGAGCCGCTGCGTGCTGGTCTGCACATAATGGATGTCGGAGCGGTTGCGCTTGACCCAGCGCAGAATGTGCTCATTGGCGCTGATCCATTGAAAGGCGCAGACCTCTTCGAGCGGGCGGCGGGTATAGCGGTCCCAGTGCGGCGGCAGATCGAATTTCCACCACGCCGCGGTCGACGGCCGATCGGGCCGTGTGTAGCGCTCGATAGCGAGGGCGGTGTCAGGCAGGCGGTGCTTGTGGAAGCCGTGATGCAGCCAGCCCGACATCAGGCCGGTCACGCTCGCGACCGGATCGCGGATGAGATGCAGCACCGTCATCTCGGCGTTGGGAAACAGCGCGCGCAGGAAATCCAGCCGATAAGCGTTGCTCGGCGATTTCAGAAGCAGCGGACGGTCGACAGCGGCGCCGTCGCGCGCGCAAGCCCACGGCGAATTCGCAGACGAACGGCGGCTCCTCGATGACGCAAGTATCGCGCGGCGGGCCCGCCGGAATACGCTCGTCGGGAAAGTGCGCGCGGATCAGCTCGGGGTCGATATCGTAGAAATAAGGATTGAGATCGGGCAGCAACGCCTTGAGCCGCACCAGATACGCGATCATGCGCGCTTCGCGCGAGCCGCCGTTCGGCGTGTCGAGGGCGTAACGGATCGCATCGAACACCGCATCCATTTGCTCGTGCAATTCCGGCCATTGCAGCAGCGAGCGCATCGCAATCTGGAATTGCCGCTGCGGCGTCAGTCGCCGCCCATCCGCAGATACTTGATTGCCTGCGAAATTGCGCAAATAGCGCGACATTCTTTCGCCGACCGCGGCGGTAGCGAGGCGTGCGTCCAAGACGTCCGATTCGCCGCGCGCTGCGTCCGGCGCTCCGAGCGCGAGAAGAAGAAACGGATCGATCTCGCCGGGCAGCGAGCACAGGCGGGTGCTGCTGGCGCACACTTCGGCAAGCCAACTGGCGCCGCTGCGCGAGGCGCTGAGCAACAGGATCACCCTGAACTGCTTTTTGCAGAATTCTGCGGCGTCGTCGTCCGCGATTTCGCCGCCCGACGAAAGACGATCCCATTGGGCCCGTACATCCCGGAGTATGTCGCGGTGGTTGATTCTCGCGGTGGTTGTCACGGCGGCCGCTCCTGTTGCGCTGTCTTTCCTCGATCGAAAATTTCGTTGTGCGGGGGCGGTTAGGGCGCGGCGTTCTGCGGCCACAACACCGGGATGGCGGCGCCGCCTTGCGTCACGTTCACCAGCGCGCGGTTCGAGCCGCGGGCGACGACGCCGGCGACGCGCAGATATTGCAGCTTGCCGTCGTAAAAATCGTAGTTGACGAAGACACCGAGATCCATGCGCAGCGGGCGATCGCTGGTGAACAAAAGCCGCGCATACATCTGATTGAGCTCGTGGCGGTCCTGGACGATCCAGCCGGCAGGATCGCCGATCTTTGCCGCGGCGCCTGCGATGGCCTCGCCGACGAAAACGCCTTCGCCGCCCGACCCGAAATTGTGCTTGACCACGAGACCCTTCCAATCGCGACGCCGCGGAAAACCGGCGTCGGCCAGAGAGCGGCTCGGCGTGACATAGCGCATGACGTTTGTCGGCTCGGCGACGTGCAATTCGGTCTTGAGGAAGCGCGCGTCGCAAAGAAGCGGCAGCACGCCCTTGTTGCTGGCGAACTCGACCCGCGGATGCGACATGTAAACGGTGGTCGGGCTCTTGATCACGCCGGCGAGCAAGCCGCCGAATCGCTCGACGTCACGCGGCGTGAACACGCGCGCCCAGCGGAAGCCGTCCATGCGCCGCCATTGCCCGTCGATGAACAGCGACAGCTTGCCGTCGTCGTCGAAGCGCCAGTCGGCGTAACGCAGCCGCGGCCATAAATGCGCATTGGGAATGTCGACCGGCGTGATCAGATGCAGGCTGTCCATCCGCTCGGCCAGCAAATGATCGCCCCAGAACAGATTGCCGGGAAAGAAGCTCGCGATCTGCGGTCCGACGCGGCGGCACAGTTCGACGAAGCTTTCCGCGACGTCGGTGTAGGTCAGGTGATCGAGCGGCGCGAGCGCCTTGAGCGTCTTGGGCAGGAAGCTCGCGAAGGCGTAAAGGCCGAGCGCGGCGCCGTTGATCTCCATGAGCTGCGGCGGATTGTCCGGCGTCAGCGGCCCGGCGATGGCGAAATCGTAGCGCAGCTCGCCGACCAGACGCGCCGGCGTCTGATCGAGAATGCCGTGGCGGTTAATCAACGTGCTCCAGCGCGCGTCGGTGGACAGATGCTGCAGGAGAAATTGCTTGTCGCGACTCGCCAGCGTCAGGATCGCACCGGTCAAATGCGTCGCCGCGTCCTCGATCACACGCAGATAGCTCGCCGGAAACACCCGCGGCACCAGCGAGAAGTCCTCAAGGTCGGGGCCGAGATAACGGTCGTCGATGATGGCGCCGAAAAACCGCTTGCGCAGTGCGTTAAAATCCACGGCGTCCAGCACCGCCAGCGTCTGCTCGTCCGGGATCTCGAGATAGCCTCGCATCTGCGATCCTCTAAGGGCCTTTGCGCGGGCCGTTAGCGCCTAGGCGCGCAACACCTCGTGAATCACCTTGGCCGAAGGAGACAGCTGCAAGATGCGCCGCTCGAGGTCGGCCACTGCGGCCAGCAGCCGGTCTTCGGGACAAGGCGGCAGCCGATCCAGGACGAAGTAGGCGTTGCGCGTCTTCTCGGTGAGCGCGGTGCGCCGGCACTGGCGCCAATTCCAGCGCCGGCAGGTCACGCCTTCGGCGTCGCACCACGCCACTTCGCCGGCATCGACGTGTTCCAGGACGGACGCGCCGGAATTCACCGTGTCGAAGGTCTCGGTGCCGGACATGAAACGCAGTTCAAGATCGCTCGCCAGGTGGTCGCGATCCTCGCCGCCGACGGGAATGACGTAATGCAGGCTGAGCGCGTTATAGGCATCGACCAGCGCGTTGATGGCGGGCAGCTCCTTGCCGGACACGACGCGCTTGAGGAGCGATTCGACGGAAGCCGGATATTTGCCTTTCTTGACCCCGAATTTGACGAAGGCATCCTGCCAGGCGCGGATATGCGGATCGTCTTTGTACGAGTTGCGGTCGAAGCGGCTGGCCGCCTCGCGTCCGGCGCCCCGCAACCACGCAACGCTCTGTTCGCTGCTCGGTCCGTTACTGAGATCGGACGCATAGACGATGGCGGCCTGATAGCCGGGAAACGCATCAAAAATCTTGCGATTGACCGCAAGCTTGTACGCCATGTTTCCTCCACCGTGCCGGCGGCGACGGCTGGCGCGCTTCTAATCCGCGCCGCCCTCGAACAGCACCGCAAGCAAGCCCTTCTGAACATGAAGCCGGTTATGCGCCTGCCGGAAGATCCGGCTCTGCGGCCCATATTTCACGTCGGCTGAGATCTCCGCGTCGGGCGCCGCCGGCAGACAGTGCATGACGATGGCGTGCGCCGCCGCGCGCTTGAGCAAGTCGGCATTGACCTGATAGCCGGCAAAAGCCTTGCGCCGTGCCTCGCGCTCGTGCTCCTGGCCCATTGACGCCCAGATGTCGGTGTAGATGACATCGGCGCCGGCGACCGCCTCGCGCGGATCGCGCACGAATTTCGGCGCCGGCCGACACGGTGCCGACAGATATTCGGCGATAAAGGCCGGCGCGATCTCGTATCCGGGGGGCGAGGCGATGATGTAATTCATGCCGAGCTTGCCGGTGAGAACGGCCAAGCTGCGTGCGATGTTGTTGCCGTCGCCGACGAAAGCGAGCGTCCTGCCGCGCAAATCCTCGCCGAATTCGTCCCACAGCGTCAGCGCGTCGGCCATCGCCTGGCACGGATGCAAGAGATCGCTCAGCGCATTGACCACCGGAATGGAGCCGAACCGCGTCATGGCGAGAAGCTTTTCTTGCTCGAACACCCGCGCCACGACGCCGTCGACCATGCCTTCCAGAACGCCGATGACGTCGCGCACGCTTTCACGTTTGTTGAGGCCGACTTCCGCGCCCAGTGCGATGGTATGTCCGCCCAATTCGTAGATCGCCTGCTCGAAGCTGACGCGGGTGCGCAGGCTCGGCTTCTCGAAGATCAGCGCCAGCGTTTTGCGCTCCAGCGCCGGACGATGCCGCAGGCCGCGCCGTTTCTCCTCGCGCAATTGCACCGAGCGCTGCAGGATGCGTTTGATCTCGGCCGGGGACGCATCGGCAATGGCGATGAAATTCCTCATGCGCCGCGGTCCCGCCACGGTGCGCCATTGCTCGCGGCCTTCGCCTGCCGCCTGCCGCTGAGCTTCATCGGCAGACCGAACAAGTCGATGAAGCCGCGCGCCGCCGTTATGTCGTAGTCGCCCATCGTAAAACTGGCCAAGTCCTGGTCGTAAAGCGCCAGCGGCGAATTGGCGCCGACGGCAACGGCGCGGCCCTTGTAAAGCTTGACGCGAACCGATCCGGTGATGACGCGATTGGCCTGATCGACGAAGGCCTGCAGCGCCTCGCGCAGCGGGTGAATCCACTGCCCGTAATAGATCATCTCGGCGAGCTTCACCGACACGTGCTGTTTGTAGTGGAACAGATCGCGCTCGCAGCACAGCTGATCGAGCGATTTGTGCGCCTCGTAGAGCACCGTCCCAGCCGGCGTCTCGTAGACGCCGCGCGATTTCAGCCCCACCACGCGATTTTCGATCAACACCGCCTGGCCGACGCCGTGCCGGCCGGCGATGGCGTTGAGCCGCGAGACGAGCTCGATGCTGTCGAGCCGCTCATTGTTCAAGCCAACCGGAATGCCGCCGTCGAATTCGATCGTCACGTATTCGGCGGCATCGGGCGCCTGCGACACCGGCCGCGACAGCACGTAACAATCGTCGGCGGGCTCCTGGGCGGCATTCTCGATTTCGCCGCCCTCGTGCGACATGTGCCAGATATTGGCGTCGCGCGAATAGATTTTCTTCGCCGTAGCCTCGACCGGCACGTCGTGGGCCTTGGCGTAATCGAGCGCGGCTTCCCGGCTGTTGAGCTGGAAGTGCGGGTCCTTCCACGGCGCGACGATTTTCAGGTCCGGCGCCAACGCCATGTAAGTCAGTTCGAACCGAACCTGATCGTTGCCCTTGCCGGTGGCGCCGTGCGCCACCGCATCGGCATTAAGCTCGCGCGCCACCGTCACCTGCTGGCGGGCGATGAGCGGTCGCGCGACCGCCGTTCCCAGCATGTAGTCGCCGTCATAGATCGCGCGGGCGCGCAGCATGGGGAAGCAGTAGTTCTCCAGAAACTCCTTGCGGCAGTCGCGGATGACGACCTCGTCGGCGCCGCTCGCCTTGGCTTTCTCGAAAACGTATTTCATGTCGTCGCCCTGGCCGAGGTCGCAGACGAAAGCCGCGACCTGCGCGCCGGGGTAGCGCTCCTTGAGCCACGGCAGGATCACCGAAGTGTCGAGGCCGCCCGAGTAAGCGAGTACGATCTTCTTCGGCGATGCCGCGGTTTCGCGCGCGATCATCTGTCTTGTTCTCCTCGCCTTGGTGGAGCGTGAATTGACGGCGGCGGTCAGCTCCGCCGCCCGCCGCCGGACGGCTCGGCAAAAATGTCACGCAAGCCACGCGGTAAATCGTCGTCGTGGCCCACCACGCCGGCGACGGTCACGGTGAAGTCGGCGTTGTCCTTCACCGATACGGTTGCGGTTTCGGCGTCGCCGCGCTGCTGCACTTCGAGCACGTCGGGACGTTTGAACTCGATGCAGATTGGACCGCCCACCGAGGATTTGCAGACCACCCAGAGCTTGTCGTCTTCCTCGGTGACCTTCCCGGTGATCCTGGCGCCGGTCGCGAGCGACGCTTTGTATTGATCGATCGCGTCTGAAAGTTTTTCGCTGCTTCTGGTCGTGCCTTTTTCCATGGTTCGCTCCTGTTTCGCTTTGCTGCGTCTTGGCTGACGTGTCATGAATCCTGATGACCTCCCATTGGCCGCCGACTGTGGCCGCTTATCCGCGCCCCGCCGTTTACCCACGCCGACGCCCTCGGTGCTGGTGCATTCCACAAGACCCGCGAATTCGCGGCCGGCGATATCGAGGAACGCTGCCAATTCCTCGCGATTGCGCTCGATGATGCGATCGAAAAAACCGCAGCCGGCGACGTCTTCGAACAGATAGTTGTGGCAAACGAGAGTGGCGTCCGGCGTCATGCGGGTGAGCGCGTGCTGCAGCAGCGGTCCGTAGACCGCCTTGCCGCGCTGCTGCGGATCGGGAAAGTCGCGTGGCGTCTCGGCGTCGAGAACGGCGAGGTCGTAGCGGTCCGACGTTTGCCGCAGATAGTCCTGGCCCGTCGTCACGGCCAACTCGACTGCATCGAGCAGGCCTGCCGCCTCCAAATTATGCCGAGCAACGTCTTGCGCCTTCGGATCGGGATCGACCAGCACCGCGTGGCCGCCGTGCCGGGCAATGACGGACAAGGGGGCGCGCGCCCAATAGCCGTAATAGGATCCGAGAAAGATCGCCGATCGCGGACGCAGGATGTCCGCGACGGCGAACAAAAGGCGCGCTTCTTCCGGATAAATGTAAGTGCGAAACGGCCCGTGGTCGTAGTCGTCCCGTATTTGCGCGGCAATCCGCTCGTAGCCGGCTTCGTCGTAATCCGGTTGCGGCAAAAGGCCGATGTCGGTCAGGCGCGCCAGTGCGTGGCCGACAAAGGACGTGTGCGACCGCGGATAACGCTTGGCGAATTGCACGTCGTCGGGCGGCAGTCCTGCCGCGATCAGCTCCGGCGCGATGGAATCCAAAAAGATGCTGAATTCGCCGCGCGACCCGCCGCTGAGAAACGACTGATATTCCGGACGCGGGGCGAGGACCGACTGCGCGATCGCAAAAACGGGGCCGGTCCGTAGATTTGGAAGACTCCGGCTGGGACGATTCGCGCTTGGAAGATTCGGGCTCGAAAAGTTCACAACGGCACCCGCAGCACTGACAGCGATTGGCCGGGGCGCACGCGCAAATATTGCCGCCCCAATATCTAAACGATAAGTTGTAAGTATTATCTCTTAAACTTTAGATTGCAACCCCATTTAGCCAAAGCGCCAGGCTGAGAGCGCCCCGCGTCCTCCTGCTTGGAGGCTGCGGCGTGACGGTCCGGCACGGATAGCTCGGCTTTAGGACCCGGCAAGCTGCCCGCGTCGGGGCGCTCGCGATGGTCGCATCCGGCTGGAGCCAATGACTTGTCGCGGCAGGCCGCCAAGAAAAGCCTCGACGGTTCGGCTCGGCACGGCAAAGCCGCGTCCGTCTAGCGCCGCCATGCTGTTGATGCCGACAACCAGCCCGGCCGCATCGCCAAGCGGCCCCCCGGAATAACCGGGCGGAAGATCGATGTCGGCTTCGACCCAACGCCGTCCGGAACCGGCGGCGGCGCGGCCGAAAGCATGAACGATCCCGATCCGCAGCGCGCCGACGTTGTGACGGGGATTGCCGATCGCGACCACCAACTGTCCGACCAGGAGCGCGTCGGAATCGCCGACCGTGACCGCCGGCAAGTCGTGCGCTTCCACCCACAAAGCCGCTAGATCGTGCTCGTAATCCCGCGCCGTCACCGTTCCAGTCAACACGCTGCCATCGGCGAGCTTGACCGTGGCGTGCGCGCTCGGCGCCACGTGCGCGTTGGTGACGATGAGGCCGCTCGATCGCCAGATGACGCCCGATCCGCCGCCGCTGCGCCGCCTTTGCACCTTGACCGTCGAGACACGCAGCCGCCCGGCGATATCTTCCAGTCCGCGCATCAGCGGGCGCGATGCATCGATCAAATCCGCTCTCATGTGCTTGCCGCCTGCGTACCGGCACTGCACCGCATGCTAATCACGCCACCCGCGCTCCTCTTGCAGAAAATCGCTGACGACGTCCTCGACGACGGCATTGGGAATGCCGAGCGCGGCCCCGCGGGAATCCAATGTATTGACGCCCACGATGCGGCCGCCGTCGGCCACCAGCGGTCCGCCGGAAAAGCTCGGGTAAATCGTCAAATCCAGATAGATCGACCGGTTGCCGTAGGCGGCGCCGGCGGGCGAACGGCCACGGCCGAAGCCGCTGACGACACCCCAACTGGCGCTTAAGCCCCGTTCGCTGTGCCGTCCGACGGCCAACACCATGTGGCCGATGCGTAGCGACGCGGTGTCGCCAAACTGGGCGATCGGCAGTCCGATGGCGCGAATCCGCAGCACTGCAAGATCGGCTCTTTGGTCGCGGCCGACCAATGTTGCGCGAACGATGCCGCCGCCGGGCAATTCGACGCCGATTTCCTCATCGCGTGGGACCGTGTGGTCCGCGGTAACGATCACCCCGCGCCGCCAGTGAACCCCGCTCGCGGCGAGGCCGTCACGACGGCGGACCGTAACAACGGATCGGCCGGCTTGCCTGACGGCGTCCGCCAATTCCTGGGACAGAGCCACCAAACCGCTTGGCTGTTTGGACGCCAGGACTTGCATCGCGTTCCATATAAGAGGCTAGAGCACGATCCCGAAAATGACTTGCCGATTTCCGGAAAAGATCACACTCAAACAAAAAGCTAGAGCCCGATTTTGCTTTCATCACAGCGTTTGCGATCACTCCGTCAATCCGGCCGCTGCCAGGGCGTCGGCGGTCGCCGCGTGGTCAAGCATCCCGAGCCGGCTCATCAGCGTCACTGTGGGTTTGGATGCCTGCCGGTGAACCTTACGCAGATCGGTCGCCTCGTAGCTCTCCGCTACGATCCGCTTCCGCTCCGCGCCGTCGAATCCTGCGGCCTCGAGCCAATCCGATTCCGCCTCCGCGTCACGCGACAGGAATGTGCCGATGAACTTGGCGAATAACGGACCGACGACGTCTTTCTCCGCAACGGTCAGCTGGTCCCACATGGTTGCCATGAAGCAGGAGAAATAGATGTGATGTTTGGCTTCGTCCCGGGCGTGATCCAAGATCACATCGCGGATTGCCCTCATCACCCGTTCGTCCGCCGGCACATTGGCAAGGCTGCTGGTAATCAGGGTTTCGGAGACGCAGGTAAAGGCCAACAGGGCGAGTTCTCTGAATTTTCCGTCGAGTTGGCTCTGTTCACCGGCGAGCGCCCGCAAGAAGGCGGGCGGCCGCTCGCGATAAGGGCGGATTGCGGTGATTGCGGTCAATTGCTGCTTCATGTCCTCGGCGCAATAGGCGTGATGCGCCTCATCGACCGCGATTTTGAAACCGTCATGAGCGAAGTCGTCGCTGGTGCGAACCACGGATTCCTTCAGCCCGATTATTCTGCAGGCGGGTAACACGGCCTTGAGTTCGAGGTGGGTGGTGAAACGGAAATAGCTGTGCAATTTTTGACCCAGAATCATTCTCTGGGCGGGCTCGTCGCGGCCGCGCACCAATTCGTGGCTCATCAGCGCCACCAATTCGGGAGAGAACGGCAGGCCGCGGTCTTTGTCGGTGAGGCGGCGCCTGGCGACGGAACGTACCGTCGCCGCCGTACTCCAATCGGCCAAGCGCCATTTCGGACTGTCCTCGCCGGCGCCACGGGGGTCGGCGGCGGGACTGCGGCTTTGCTGCGCCGGCACGGCGGAAAGCGGAGCCGGGGATTCCTTGCCGCAATGCCCGATGTCCCACATCGACGCGACGCTCCCTCACTGCCCGATGGCAAAAACTGCCGTCGCTCATGTTCGGCGATCCGGCGGCTTTGTCCCGGATTTACGCTCGGCTACCCTAGTTGGCCACGACTTCAGAAAAATTGCAACCGAGCATTGTGGTGAATTCTATACAATAATTTCAGCCAATTCTTGCTCGCGGTGTAGCATTTTATCGGCCCTTCTGGACGATTTTCAACTCTAGGTTAGTAAGCGGTTTTCAGGGCATCGGCGCTGCGGCAACAAGCGTGGCAGACGGGCCGCGCGGATCGTTCCCTTTGCCAATTGAATGGACGAAAGAATGTCTCAGCAGCTCTTGGCGCCGGGCCTAGGCGACGGACGTCCGCCGCCGGGCGGCTTCCACTCGAACCACGTCGTCAAGCACTCTGATGAATGCTTGAACCGACGGGGATGGCCTATAATTCGGTCGTGACATCAGGCCCAATTCACGAAAGATACGCGGCGATTTCACATCGATGATCTTTAGCCTTTCTGCACCAAGGCTCGGAATCGCCGTCGTCGGCACGATCGTCAGCCCGAGTCCAAGGGCCACCAAGCGTCCAACAGAAAAATAGTGGACCAGCTCGAAACGTGGCCTAACGGGGCGCCGCAATCGTTGCGCGGCCTGATCGACGATCAGCCTGGCGTTTGCGTCGCTGGTCGTCATCACCAGCGCATGCTTCAACAGTTCTTCGAAATTGACGGAATCGCGTTTGGCGAGCGCATGGTTCACGGGGACGGCGGCAACAAAGTAATCCCTCATCAACGTCCTGAACGAGAGAGAATGCGACCTGGGTTGTGGCCCAATACCAAAATCCGCGTCGCCTCGGTCGACGAGCTGCTCGACCTCTTTTGACAGCACGTCCCGAATTTCAATTTCCACCGCGGGAAATTCTCTCGCGAGACGGCTGACGACGTTTGGGACTATGCCTGCCATCATGGGAGGAACGCAGGCAACGACCACGCGGCCACGATGAACCGCGGCAAAGTCACGGACATCTTGGCTGGCCATTTCCAATTCCTGAAATGCTCTGCGCGCGCGCGCCGCAAGCGCATTGCCCTCCGCGGTCAGCGAAACGCGTCGCGTGGTTCGCTGCACCAGGGGAACGCCGTAATATCGTTCAAGATCGCGGATGTGCGTGCTTACGGCCGGCTGCGAGAGCTTGAGGCGATCGGCCGCAAGCCGAAAGCTGCCAGTATCCGCCAGACAGACCAGCGTCAGAATATGGCGCACCGGCAAATTGACCATTGATCAATTTCCTAATTTATCCGGATCATTATTCTATTTGTGGCACTGTAGCGCGTGTGGTTCAATCCGTCGCCCGGCTACATTTGGAAGGTGGAGTCATGAAGTTTGATCCCGAAGCGATCCGTTCGCTCGTCAGCCGTGACCACGTGCACAGGTCGCTCTATCTCGATCCGGAAGTTTTCGATCTGGAGATGGAGAAGATCTTCGGACGAACTTGGATCTATGTGGGCCATGACAGCTTGGTGCCCAACCCGGGCGACTACATCACCACCCGCGCCGGCAAGCAGCCCCTTGTCATGTCGCGGCACACTGACGGGCAGGTCTACGTGATTTTCAACAGCTGCGGCCACCGCGGCGCAGTGGTCTGCAATGAAGATAAGGGCAATGCAGCGCTGTTTCGCTGCTGCTATCACGGATGGACGTTCAAGACGAACGGCGACCTCAAAGCGATCGCGATGCGAAAGGGCTATGGCGAAAGCTTCGATGTAAACAATCCGGCTCTGGGGATGCGACGCGTTCCGCGCGTGGCTAATTACCGCGGATTCATATTTGCGAGTCTCGCGGAGCGAGGACCTGGCATCGAGGAGCATCTTGGCACTGCCAAGGACAGCATCGACGAGTTGGCGGATCGGGCACCTGACGGGGAAATCGATCTAGGCGGCGGCGTCCACAAGTACATGTTCCGCGGCAACTGGAAGCTCCAGCTCGAAAACACGGTGGACATGTATCACGTGCCGTTCTCGCACGAATTGAGCGTCAGCCGCAGCGGCCGACAATTCAGTCGTGGCGCCGGTCAAAGCGCCGGCTCCGCCATCAGCGATCGCGGCAGCGCTGCGGAACGCTGGGAGCAGCGGCCCGCCTGGGGCTCACGCACCAACGGACACTCCTATGCCGGGCATCAGCCGGTGGCCGAAGAAATACCGGATACGCCAGTCTTCAAATCGTATTTTGCGGCGCTCGAAGCCCGCCACGGCAGGGAGCGGGCGCTGCAAATCCTGCAGCCGAAGCGGCACAACACCGCTTTCTATCCCAACATGACGCTGCAAGCGCTCAATCAGCATGTGCGCGTCATCGTGCCCGTCGCGGTCGATCGTACCGAGGTCCATGTCTATCCGGTTCGGCTCAAAGGTGCTCCCAAAGAAATGAACGATGGATTCGTCCGTCATCTCAATCTGACGCACTCGGCAGCGTCGCTTATTCAGACGGACGATCTCGAATGCTTTCGGCGGTGCCAGACCGGCCTGAGCGCGCAGAACTCCGAATGGGTCTGGTTCGCCCGCGGCGTCGATACCGACAAGCAGGATGCGCAGGGCGACTACGTCAATCACGGTACGGTCGAAATTCAGCAGCGCGCCCAATACGCCGCGTGGCTGCGGTTGATGAGTGCGGAAGGGTGATGGCAATGCAATTGCAGCACGTGGAATTGATGACAACCTCACTCGGCGATCGGCGTGAAATCGAAGATTTTGTGTTTCACGAGGTGCAGCTGCTTGACGAGCGGCGGTTCGAGGAGTGGCGCGATCTTTTCGCCGAAGATGGGTGCTATTGGGTGCCGTTAAAGCCCGGCCAGCAAAGCCCGGAAGCCGAGTGCTCGCTGTTCTACGACGACAAAAGCATGATGCAGACGCGGTTCGAGCGGCTGCGTCACCCGAATATCCACTCGCAGAATCCGCCGCATCGCACCTGTCACATCGTCGGCAATGTGGTGATCGCGAATGTCGACATTGCCCGAGGCGAAGTCTCGGTGACGTCGAATATGATCATGACTGACTATCGTATGCAGGTGCAGCGCGTGTTTTCCGGACGCGTCTCGCACCGTCTGCGGCGTGTGGCCATGGGATATAAAATCGTGCTCAAGCGCGTCGACCTGATCAATTGCGACGATGTCTTCGAGCTGATCGCAGTACCGTTCTGACCGACCGCATGGGCGCGCGATCTGACGTAGCTTGAACAAATAGTCCCGGCATGAATCGGCGCGATCTGCTCGTACTTTCGTCCTCAACCCTCGCGGCGACGACCCTGGCGTCGATCGGCGCATCGGCTCAGACGAAATTTCCGGACCATCCGATTCGGCTCATCGTGCCATTTGCGCCGGGCGGCGTAGTGGATGTGATCGGCCGATTGTGGGCGGACAAGATGCAGACGCTCTTGGGCACGGTTGTCGTGGAGAACCGCGGCGGTGCCTCCGGAACGATCGGGACGGCTGTCGTCGCGCGAGCGCCGCCGGATGGCTACACGCTGCTGTTGGGCAACACCGGCGTTCAGGTGCTCATTCCGGCAATCATGCGGAGCGTGCCCTATGACCCGGAGAAGGATTTCGCCACCATCGGAATCATTGCCAACTCGGCGATCTCAATCTGCGTTAATCCGTCGGTTCCCGCCAAGAACCTTCCGGAGCTGGTCGCCTACATCAAGGCGCGTCCCGGCAAGGTCTTCTATGGCACGGCGGGGACCGGCACCTACGCTAATCTCGCGGCTGAAATGTTCAAGCAGCGCACTGAGACGCCCGACGTTACCGGTGTGCCTTACAAGGGAGGCGGCTCGGTCATCAAAGACGTGATTGGCGGACAAATACCGATGACGTTCCTCAACATTACGAATGAGGTGCTGGCGCTACACAGGACTGGCAAGATTCGAATCGTCACGGTCCTCAGCCCGCAACGGCTGAGTGTCCTTCCGGACGTGCCGGCCGCATCGGAAACATACCCGGGTCTCGTTGCTGGACTCTCCATGGGGGTGTTCGCTCCAGCGGCGACGCCAAAGTCAATCCTTGATCAGCTCGCAGAGGCCCATCGCCGGGCAGCGGAAAGCGCCGACTTCGAACAAAAATTACTTGCGGCCGGGCTTGAGCCGGTACACGACACCCCCGAACAGGCGCAACGCTTCCTCGAAGCCGAACGCGCACGCATCATTCCGCTGGTCAAATCGCTTGGATTCGAAATGAATTGACCGCAAGTCCGCGGCCGATCCCTGCGCGAGCTGTTGGCGTTGGCGGCAAGCGGCCGGCACGGCGTGGCGCCTGCCGCGGCCCGGGCTAACCAGGCTCGTTGTCCGCGCCGGCGTGCGAAGGGAGCTAAGCGATCCGCTCCGCGGTTGTCGGTCTAATTGCATGACATTCCAATGAAAGTCGCGCCGCGCCGCCCCTGATCCGGGCGGGCCGGGCGCTTGGCACCGGCACCCCACCATGATAGCCTTTTTTAAAGCTCATCCGGATTGAGCCGACGAAGAAGTTCAAACCGGTTCGATCGCCTATCAAGCCAGCCCCGAGGGATGTCGAGAAAGGATACGCCATGGCCGAGACAACAAGTGCTTCCGCGAGCCCTGAGCATGACGAAGCAACGGCGCCGACCTCGACTGCGGAGCGGGGCGAAGTCGCCAACAAACTGGTCGATCGTTTCGCCATTTGGTCCGGCGTCGCCGGGCTTATCCCCATTCCGGTGGTCGATGTTCTGACCATCGGCGGGCTGCAAATCCAGATGCTGCGCCGGCTGTCGCAAATCTACGGCGTGGAGTTTTCCGAGAACCGCGGCAAAGCGCTGATCGCGGCGCTGGCGGGGACCATGATTCCGGCGACCAGCGGCATGGGCGCTGCGAGCGCCATGAAAGCCATCCCAGTCGTCAACATCCTTGCCGCCGGATTTGTCATGCCGGTGCTGTCCGCCGGCGCCAGTTTCGCCATCGGCAAGGCGTTCATCCAGCATTTTGAATCGGGCGGCACGCTGCTCGATTTCAATCCTCCGGACTATCGCGAATTCGTCAAGGCGCAGAAGGAGATGTGGGAATCCCGACGCGCCAAGCGCTCCGACGCGACTGGAGCGGCGACGACGACCCCGTGACACAGGCTTCCGCCAGCCGATGGGGAAAAGCTCCACCTCAAACGTGACGATCATCGAGCGACGCGACCGAGTCCGGATCCTAGTCCCATGGCCGCAGCCATACTGGCCTACATAACCGTCTGCCTGCTTACGGGATTTACCGGTACCCACCGTCGCATGGGATTCTGGGGGACGTTCTTCCTGGCACTCTTCATCACTCCGCTGCTGGTGCTGCCCGTACTGTTCATCACCGGACCATCGCGGCAAATCGAATGGCGTCGCCGCAACGTGGATTAACTATCGGCAAGCGCATCCGTCTCGATGCCATCGGCGGCGCGTGTTGAATGTAGACGGACGACTGCGCGCTAATGTCCTTTATCCAGCTCGTTCGCCGCGAAATGCACGGCTCGCTGCCGAAGCTGGTCTTCATGTCCGGCGTCGGCGGCATCAGCAACGCGTCGATCCTTGCCGCCATCAATGCCGGCGTACAGGACGCCGGGGCCGGGCAAAAACCCGGGCTGTGGGCCGCCTCGCTTTTTGTGATCGCCCTGTTCCTGTTCTTCAAGTCGCAGCAATTCGTCACCATCACCGCTACCGCCGAGATCGAAGCCATCATTCATAAGCTGCGGGTGCGGCTGATGGACATGATCCGGCATTCGGAGCTTCTGGAATTGGAGCGGATCGGCCGCTCGCGCATCGTCGCCGCAGTCACCAGCGATACCGCGGTGCTGACCCAGGCCAGCAATATGCTGTGCTTCACGGTGCAGGGCGCGGTGTTGATCTTCTTCGTCGGGCTTTACGTCGCCTATCTGTCGCTCACCGCTTTTGCCTTGACCGTCGTCATCGTCACCGGCGCCGGTTTTATTTTCCACCACAAGAACAAACGGCTCGCCGCGCAGAAGGGCGAGTTGGCGGCCTGGGAGCGCCGGCTATTCGACCGGCTGGTCGATTTCCTCGACGGCTTCAAGGAGGTCAGGCTCAACGCGGCGCGCAGCGATGATCTATTCGACGACGCGCTGGAAGTCTCCAAGACCGCGGCCAACATCAAGATCCGCACCCAGGCCGAAACCTTCAAGATGATCGTGACGTCGCAGATTTCGATGTACATCCTGCTCGGCGCCGTCGTGTTCGTGGCGCCCAATCTGAGCGACACGCTCGGCGGCTCGTCGATCGCCAAGACCACGACGGCGCTGCTGTTCATCGTCGGCGCCTGTTTCGGCCTGGTGCAGGCGATCCCGATCCTGCTCAATGCCAATGCCGCGGCCGACCGCATTGAGCGTCTCGAGGCGGCTTTGCACGCCACTGTCACCACGACCTCGCGGGTTGTGGTCGCCGCGCCTAAGCGTTTCGAGCGGATCGAGATGCGCAACATCACCTTCCGCTACGTCGACAAGTTCTCCGACACCGTGTTCAAAATCGGGCCGATCGACTTCAGCCTGCGCGCTGGAGAACTGGTTTTCATCACCGGCGGCAACGGCTCGGGCAAGTCGACTTTTCTGCGGGTGCTGGCCGGGCTCTATCCGCCGGATTCCGGCGAAGTTCTGGTCGATGGCCGACCGATCACCAACGCCACGCGCGACGAGTATCGCGGGCTGATGTCGGCGATATTCTTCGACTACCACCTGTTCCAGCGACTTTACGGCCTGCCCGACGCCACTCCCGGCGACATCGAACGCCTGCTGGCGCAGTTTCGCCTCTCCGACAAGACCGCGCTCACCAACGGCGAGTTCCGCACGCTCGATCTGTCCGGGGGCCAGCGCCGGCGCCTGGCGCTGATCGTCAGCATGCTGGAGAAGCGTCCGATCATGATCCTCGACGAATGGACCGCCGAGCAGGACCCCGAATTTCGCCGCAAATTCTATGACGAACTGCTGCCGGACATGCTGCGGGCGGGCGCCACCATCGTGGTTATCACCCACGACGACCGCTATCTCGACGAGCTGCACCTGCCGGCACGGCGGATTTGGATGGACGAAGGCCGTATTGTCGAAGAACGTACAATGGGCTGATGATAGGGACGGCTGGAGAGAACGGGATGGCGAGCTATCCAGAGTCGCTTGATGACCTGCCACCTCCGCCGCGGCGGCGGGGATGGTGGCGTCGTGTCTGGCGGCATCTGCCGGGCCTCTCCGTCATCGTGATGCTGTGCTTGCTCATCGTCGTGGTGCTGTGGCCCTACATCGTGATCACGGTGCCAAGCGGCAAAGTCGGCGTGCTGTGGAAGCGCTTCAACGGCCTCGACCTTTATTGCTGGTGCTGGGTCGGCCGCGGCACGGTGCTTGATCCGCGCGAATTGCGGGAAGAAGGCCTGCATGTCATCTGGCCGTGGGACAAGCTCTACCTCTACGATCTACGCCTGCAGTCCAATACGCAGACCTACAACGCCATTTCCAAGGACGGCGTCAATGTCGGGGCGGAAATCAGCGTGCGCTATCAGCTGCTGCACAACTCGGTTGCCGTGATGCACAAATTCATCGGTCCCGATTATCTGAATTCAGTCATCGCGCCCGAGATCGGCAGCCAGGCGCGGCAGGTCATTTCGCAGTACACGGCGGAAGAAGTTTATACCTCGCGCGAAGCGATTCAGAAGCAAATCCGCGACGCCGCGCAAAGGAGCCTCGCCGCCAATCTCAACAAGCTGGTGCAGCCGGAGGCGATGGAACAGCCCGATCCGAGGCACTATAACGAGTTTCTGCAGAACGCGATCCAGATCCTCGACACGCTGGTGCTGTCGATCGAATTGCCGCCGGAAATCGTGGCGGCGATCAATCGGCAGACCGAACAATATTACATGATCAATGAGTACAAGTTCCGGGTGCAGCGCGAGGCCGAAGAATCGAAACGCAAGCAGATCGAAGCGGACGGCATCGCGGCGTTCCAGAAGACCGTGAGCCAAGGAATATCCGATTCGTATCTGCGCTGGCGCGGTATCGAGGCGACGCTGGCCTTGGCGCAGTCGCCCAACACCAAGATCGTGATCATCGGCTCCGGCAAAGACGGGCTGCCGATCATTCTCGGCAACGACGTGGCGGGAGCGCCGGCCGCGGCAACACCGCCGGCAGCGCCGACAATCTCGGGCAAGACGCCGCCGCCGCCGCCGGTACCGCGTGCGGCGCCGCCCGCTGCCGGTGGGTTGAACGGAAGCAAGCCGCCGGCGGGATCGTCGGGCGAAGCCACCCCGCCGCCATCAGACAAGGCCGCGACCGCCGCACCGTCGACGACGCCTACGAATAACGAGGGACGGGAAGCGTCCACCAGTCCGCTGACCTTGCCCGACGTCCAATCTATCATTTCGCGAATCTCAGGTGTCTTGCTGCCGCCCGGAACGGGCAGCGGCGCCGAAACTGCGGCAAAGCCGAAACAGTGAGGGGGATTGCGACGTGAGCGACCGACCGAACATGAGCCGCTCAGCCTCGACCGCTCCCCGACGACGCCTGTTACCGATTGATGACAATCGCTTCGTCATCGGCGCCGCCTGCGTCATTACCGTCGTCGCTATCCTGGTCGGAGGCCATCTCTACGGCCGCTATTTGTCGGCGCGCGATTTAGGCGGCCGCGACAACGCCATCACGCAGCTTCGCGCGCAGGATCAAAAGACAAAAAGAGAGCTCGACGCCAAGAGCGCGGAAGTGACTCAACTGCAGGTCAAGCTCGACAAGGCGCAGGCCGCCTTGAATGCTATTATGCCCTCCCAGAACACCTTCAACATCCAGCCCAATCAAGCAATTGTCGTTGCCGAAGGCCGCTTAACGGTCGGCCTTGTCGGCTCGCCGAGCAATGAAAGCGTCACGCTGAATATCGACGGCAAGGAACAAGCGGTGGCCGCCGGCCAAATCGTCGAGGTGTCGCCAGATCCCTCGACCAAGTGTCAGGTGCAGGTGCAGTCCTTCGACATGTTCAAGGCGGTGCTGGTCGCGGCCTGTGCGCCGGCGCAGGCGCGATGAATGCGAAAGAAGCGCGCGCTATTCCCAGATCAGCACATTGGGTAATGCCGGACCGCCGTCCAGCGTCAAGGCCTGCCGCAGCAGCGTATAGCCGACGCCGGACAGGCCGCGGAACAGGCCGAGATTGAATTGCCGCTTGCCGCTGTTCCAGCGGTAATCGCCGGCTCCGGCCGCTTGTTGGAGGACCGTCAGCAACCGCCGCGCGGCATGCTCGCGAAGGTCGCTGCGGCCAAGCGCGCCGGCAGCCTCGCACATAAATTCAATCCGGCCGAGCGCGCCGCAGCAAAGCGTATCCACTGCGCCGAGCGAACCTTGCTCGACGCCGATCGCGGCATTGCGAATATCCGTCGTCAACGGCATTGCGGCCGTTTTCGCGCTGTTGCCGGCAAATCTTTGCATGCCTAGGCGCGCAAGACCGATGCCGGGCGCGCCATGACACCATTGGCAAGGCCACGTCGGCGCGTCTGGGCCACGCAAATCGGGCCAGTTGTGATGCGCTTCGTCATAGGTCGAGTCCTCATACGCAATGCACTCCGAGGCCGCGTTGGCAAAATCCTCGCGGCCGCTCGCCGCTGCCAAGGATGAAAGAGCGTAGGCAAAGCCACTGGCGCCATGCGACATGCCGTTCAATCCTTGCACCAGGCGATGTGCGCCAAGATCCTTCGTCCCGAGAGCTTGCGCGCGAAACTCTTGCCCGATCCAGGTGCGGCGGCCCTCCGCGCCGATGCGGGGTTGCGCCAGAAGATGTTCGCCGCATTTGACGGCGCGGCCCAGCACCGTCGGCGATCGGGTATCGCGATAGAGACGTAAGAGTCCCAATATCGCGCCGGCGCTGCCGCCCATGACGTCGAGCTGCTTGTCCGCGGCGATGAGCTCGTCGGTGAACAGCTTCGCCGCAGCCCCGGCGTCCGCCAGCAGCTCGCCATTGTCGAGGCACGTTGCCATTACCGCGAGTGCGTAGACGATCGAGCCCAGACCGGTGGCGGCGCCGATGCCGAGCGCGCGCGCCAGCCGCGGCACGTTGCGGCTTGTCAGGTTCTTGCGCAGCTGGGTCACGGCCGCCAGCGCCAAGTCGCCCGATGCTCCGTGCCCGGTGGCCGCCGCATGCGCCGCAAGAAATACCGCAATGCCGGCGGAGCCGTTGTAGAGATCGGGGCCGAGACAGACCAATTGGAACACCTCGGAATCGCCGAGCCAGTCGAGCCCGATCCAGGCGGCTGCCGGTCCCCGGCGAATGGCGTAGCGAGCAAGCTCCGCCGCGATGCGGTCGGCTTCGGCGATGAAAGTGGCTTTGGCCGGCGCGGCGTCCGAGCGCCCCGGCGTCATCTCCTTACGCGCCGTCACTTGCGGCCTCGCATCCACCGGCACGATCGAATTCGTGTTTTCCCGGATCACTTCGATCTGCCAGGCGATCTCCCGGTCGTCGAGATTTTGCAAGCGTTCGCGCGCGCGCGCCAAACCGGAGACCGCATGGGTGCGTACCGACGCGCCGTAGGCGTCGCCAATCTCGGCGCCATCGCTGGGCGCGATAAAATGCGGCACATTCAATGTCAGAAGAGCGGCCCGCTCGGCGCGCAGCAGCGGCCACAGCGGATCGGAATCCTTGTCCCACTGCGAAAGCCTGGCTATGAAGTCCGCCTGTGCCGACCACATCGCGCCGTCGTCCATGGTGCGATGATCCTTCAGGCGTTGCAGCAGCATGTAATAGAACCGGGTCGGCCGGATGACCTTGCGCACCGGCACGCCGGCAAAGCCGTCGAACAAAAGCGACGGACCTTTGCCGCGGGTCTGCCGCTGCAGAAAATTCGCATAATCGGCAAAGCCCGCGACAAAGCCATCGATGTGGCCGGCGAATTTGGCGTGGCGGCCGCCGCGATGCGGCAGGTTGGTATTGGTCTCGCCGGGCTCCTGGGCTTTCGTCGGCCGCATGGCGTCGGAGTTGATCGCGGTCCACTTGATGACGGTGCGGGCGCCCCAATCGGCCGTCATCCCGCCCATGACAAAGACGTTATTGTCGACCGATCGGCCATAGGCCGGCAGCAAGCCGACCGTCATCACCGAATTGGCGATGATGTCCATGGCGGCGTTGAAAGCTTCGCCTTCGGGATCGGCAGCTTTGTGCTCCTCGGCAGATGGCTGCAGGATCGTTTCCAGATCAATCGGAACCGGGTGATCGCCGCATGCGATCATGTTTTCCTGGTGCAGATCGGTCGCGGCGAAGATGTGGAACAGCGCCAGCCATGCGCCGGCGCGCCGGAAGAACAGGCCAAAGCCCGCATCATCCGCGCATGCCGCGTGGTCGACGAATTCGCTCCAGCCATACCCGTCCCGCGCGATCGAGCGGACGGCCTTCAGCGCGACCGGAGGGGCGGCGCGGTTCAATCGCTCGATCAAAGCGTGCCAGGCAACATCGAGCCTTAAATCTTTCGGCTTGTAGACGATGCGCGTCCCATCGCCGAAGGCAACGATATGAACCGAGCGGCCGCCATTGTGCGGGTCGGAGAGGTCGCGTTCGATCGCGGTGACGGGGCTATCGGCGCCAGCCTGCAGCAAGTCGCGGCGAATTGTTGGCAGATCGGCGGTGAGGCGGGCGAGCAATTCGCGCGATGTGTCGAGCCACTGCCGCACCAGTGTTGCCAAAAGGCGCAGCAGCACCGGCTTGTCCTCGAACAATCGGCGAAATCCGCCCGATTGCATGCCGGTGACGAATTGCTCATACGAGCCGGCGCCGTCACTGCGCGCCTTGGCGAAGCGTTCGTAGAGGGCCGGAGCGGAAAGGTCGGACAGCTCGCGGAGGAGGCCGTTCGAAAGGCAGGCACGCGCGCCTTCGGCGAGCTTGACGGAGGCCGCCTTATCGATCCCGGACCAAAGCCGCTCCTCTGCTTGTGCGACGAGCGGAAGGAAGAGCCCTTCGAACGCCACCGCTTCACCCCCTAGCGGCGTTATTGGCTTTAGGGGTTCGGCGCGGCCCTGCAGCGTTGCCTCGACCCAAGCGGCATCCGCAATCCAGGCCGGAGGCGGAGCCGTAGCCTCGACCCGGGCCGCCGCGAAGCGGTGGCGCAGCCGGTCAACGGTCCAGCCATCGCGTGCGAGCCGCCGGGCAAATAGCGCCTCGTCGCCTGCGGCGCTCGACCGGCACCATGCGGCGAGCCGCCGGACGGCCAAATCCGGTTCGGCCCCGGCGCCGGACCGGGCCGCGAAGGCGTCGGACAAGAGCTCGTCGACGGTTGCCGCACGCAGCCACAAGCGGTCGTAAAGTGCGTCCACCCCGGCTTCTCCCCGATTAGGTTGCGCAGCTATAGCGACACGGCGGGCATCCTGTTACCAGCCCAACTCGGTTGTTGGCGCCTGCCTTGATCCTAGCCACCATTCCCGTCATACCGCGGTGCACACAGATCACCTTTGAACGGCTCATTGGCGACGCCAAAGCGCCGACCAAATCCTACGATTTATCTTCATAAATCAGCTACCTGTCACATTCGCCGGATACACTTTACAGTATCCGCAGCCGATGATTTAATGGGCAACGTGGCGGGGGGGTTTTAAGCGAATTTCTCGTCCTGCCTGGTGACTGCCGGCGCCGCTGGCGAACAAAAGGAACATGGTTATGAAAGACATCCACATCGACCAGAGGGAAGAAGAGATCCTCACCTTCAACGTATCCGACGAGGCGCTGGAAGCCGCGGCGGGCACCGTCGAGAAGGCCGGAGCCTTCACGCTTGCTTTCTGCTCGGGCCTCGATACTTGCCCCGGCGTAGCGGCCTAACTCGCCTCATATTGGCACTGATTGCAGTTTAACGAGGCGTCGGTAGCACCGACGCTTCGTTTACTGTTGGGTATTATCTCCGACTGCCGGTAAGGCGGTCAGGAGATTTTTTATTTGGATTTGTGTTGGGGCGCGGGCCTTTTTCAGCGTTTCTCGCGGAATTTGGCCCCGGCATCGGTTCTGAAACATTTACACAACTGAAATATGTAGAATGTACTACTCCGGTTGTGCAGTAAGAAATAGCGATATGGCTTTGGATACGTCGGTACCGGTGCTCGTCGTCGACGATTTCAGGATGATGATCAACATCCTGCGAACGTTGTTGCGGCAAATCGGCTTCGTCGATGTCGACGACGCCAATGACGGCAATGCCGCACTGGCGCAGATGCGGCGCAAGCGCTACGGCCTCGTAATATCGGATTGGAATATGGAGCCGATGTCCGGCTACGACTTCCTTCGCGAAGTGCGCCGCGATGAGAATCTAAAGCGAACGCTATTCATTATGGTGACCGGCGAAGCCAAGACCGAGCACGTCATCGCGGCGCGGCGCGCGGGCGTCAATAACTACATCGTCAAGCCGTTTAATGCACAGACGCTCAAGACCAAGATCGAGTCGGTGTTCGCGGCGAGGAGCGCGCTGCCTTTGTCAGCTTAAGCTTGCCGACCGGAATGCCGGACGTTGGCAAAGGGGCCGGCCGCGCCGTTAACGCTTTCACCAGGTTGCCTCGGCGAAGCGGTTTCGCATCCCTTAATTTCGGCCAGGACGAATCCGCTTCGCCGCTCGGGTTCTGTTTACCCATGACTGTTACTGTTCCTTCAGCCGGGCTCGCTAAGGTTATTGAACGTCCCTGACCAACGCTGAAGTAGGTTCGCGTGCGCGCCGACGCTTCACTCCTTGCCACGCTTGACCAGATTGCCAAGCACGGCTCTCGCGAACGTCGCGCGGAGACGCTCAAGCGCATCACCGATCTCTTCCTCGAAGGCGCCGGCGGCTTCACGCCAGAGCAGATCCGGCTTTTTGACGAAATCTTCAATCGGCTGGTCCTCAAAATTGAAGCCAGAGCCCGGTTTGAACTGTCCGTCAGCCTTGCCGGCTTAAGCAATGCGCCGCATGATGTCGTGAGACAATTGGCGAACGATGGCAATATTGCCGTCGCCCGTCCGGTGCTTGAGCATTCGCTATGCCTCGATGACCCCGACCTGCTCGACGTGGCCAAGAGCAAGAGTCAGCTGCATCTGCTTGCCATTTCCAATCGCAGCCAAATCGCCGAGACGATCACCGACATTCTGGTCCGTCGTGGCGACCGCGACGTCGTGCGCGCCGTCGCCGGAAACTCGGGAGCGCGTTTGTCGCCGAACGGCTTTTCCACTTTGGTTCGCAAGGCGGAAAAGGACGGCATTTTGGCCGAGAAAGTTGGACTGCGTGCCGACATCCCGGAGCCGCTATTGCGCCTGCTGTTCACGAAGGCGGTACGTGTGGTGCAAAAGCGGCTGCTGGCGGCGGCGACGCCAGAAACCCGAATTAGAATTCTGCATGTCCTCTCGGCGATCTCAGGCGAAAATGGGACTGATGCCTCCCCGCACACAGGGGTGGCGGCCGAGATCGCGACCCCATCGGCGCAACCCGAGATCGAACTCGACGAGATGATCCTCGCGAAGCTGGCCAGCGAAGGAAATCATGAAGAGACGGTGCTCGGTCTGTCCAAACTCTGCAAAATCCCGATCCAAAGCATGCATCGAATAATGGAAAGCAAAGGCGGCGATCCGGCGCTCGTCCTGTGCCGGGCTCTCGGTTTTGGCTGGCCAACGGCGCGGGCGATCGTTTTGTTGCAGACCCGGGGGCTCGGAATGTCAGCCCATAGTCTAGAAATCAAGAACCGCCATTTCGACAAGTTGTCGATCCCGGGATGCCAAGACGTCATGCGGCTCTGGTGCGGCATGCACGACGTCGATCAGTCGAGCCGGCTCGCTGGCTGAGGAAGCTCCGACGCGCGCCCGACCGGCGAGGTTTTATAGGGAGACGACCGGGATCGCCAAGACCGGATAGAGCGCCTGACGCAACATCTGCTCGGCGGTGCTGCCGTACAGCGCGTCGAGCAGGCCATAGCACACGTGCAAAGGCGCCCATGCTCTCTTCGGAAAAATCGGTCGGGTGTACGATGGCTGCACCAGCGGCGTTCATCCGCGCCATCCTGGCGTGGCGGCCGTAATGCGGGGCATCACGGCTGTCGAATCGAGGCTCAATTTCACTGCGGAACATCCGCCAGCCGGTCGAGGAGCGCGCGCCAGCGCGCGAGGCCTTGGCGTCGGCTGTAATGCGCATCGAGCATGGCGCGGGCGCGAGCGCCCATTTCCGCGATCGTCGCCGGAGCGTTCGACCATCGTTGCAAGGTCTCGACAAGCGTCACGGCATCGCCGGGCGCGACAGCGAGGCCGCAGCCATGTTGCGTCACCAGCCGCGCCAGTTCGCCGTTTGTGTCGCCAATGAAAATCACCGGCTTGCCGGCCGCCGCAATGCCGTAAAACTTGCTCGGCAGCAGAAGGCCTTCAAGGCGCGGATGGAGCGATAGCCAGTGCAGGTCCGGCAGGCTCAGGCTGTACCGCAGCATGGCCTGGTCCTGGTACGGCATGAAACGGAACGCGCCATCGAGACGGCGGTGTTTGACGGCGGCGACGAACTCCGCGAAACGCTTACCGCCACCGATCATCAGGAACACAAACCGCGGGTCATGGCGCAGCCGCTCCGCGGCATCGAGCACGGTTGCGTAGTCGTGGGCGCGGCCCAGATTTCCCGAATAGCCGACGACGAATTTGTCGGCCAAGCCCCATTGCCGGCGCAATGGATTTTCTTCCGCCGCGATCGGGCGGATGTCGTCGTCGTTGCACCAGTTGGCGATGACGTGGACGCTTGCCGCCGGCGCGCCGATCGCTTCCACCCGCCGCGCCATGAGTTCGCCGACGACGACGGTTGCTTCGGCTTGCCGTAACGAACGATTGCGCAATGCCGCAAAGCTCGCAGTAACGGGGCCGCGCATCAGGGGCACGCCCAAGACTTCGGCGGTTTCCGGATAGATATCCTGCAGCCAATTGACCAGACGTGCGCCGTTGCGATGCGCGGGCGGCATGGCAACCACGGAAACCAGCGGGGGGTCGGTCATGGCCACGACAATATCGTTCGGGCCGACCAGCGCGGCGAGGCGGGTTCGCACCGACCGGTAGAACGACAGATAATCGATCGCGCGACCGAGCAAGCCGTCGCGGCCGAATTGCGTCGAGGGGAGGCGATGCACGCGCACGCCGTTGACGATGTCTCGATCCGGCAGCGCCGCCTTGGGGTCGTCGTAGCTCTGTCTTGACGTGACGACGTGAACGTCGCGGCCGGCGCCGGCCAGATGAAATGCGAGATCGGAGAGGATTTGACTCGTGGCCGAGTGGTCGGGAAAGAAGAAACGATTGACGAAGATCAGTCGCGGCATCTGCCTTGGGCTTTAATGGCGGGCGGGAGAGCGCGGTACGTCACGCCGGGGCGCCCTGTTCGTGAACGATGAACGGACGGATGGCGTCGTCGCGCAGCAACTCCTCGAAATAGGCGATCGTCCGCACGAGGCCTTCCTTGAGTGCGGTGTGCGGGGCCCATTTCAATACGTCGTGAGCCTTGGAAATGTCGGGCCGGCGTTGCTGCGGATCGTCTTGCGGGCGCGGCCGATGCACGATGCGCGACCGCGATCCCGTCAGTCGCGACGACCAGCGACGCCAGCTCCAGGATCGTGAATTCCTTGGGATTGCCGATATTGATCGGTCCGATGACGTCGTCGCCGGTATTCATCAGGCGGATCAGGCCGTCGATCAGGTCGTCGACGTAGCAGAACGAGCGGGTTTGCTGGCCGTCGCCGAACACGGTGATATCGCGGCCGAGCAGCGCCTGAACGATGAAGTTCGATACCACGCGCCCGTCGTTGGGATGCATGCGCGGACCATAGGTGTTGAAGATGCGCGCCACCTTGATACGCAATTTATGCTGCCGCCAATAATCGAAGAACAGCGTCTCGGCGCAGCGTTTGCCCTCGTCGTAGCAGGAGCGCGGGCCGACCGGATTGACGTGACCCCAATAGTCCTCGGGCTGCGGATGGACGCTGGGATCGCCGTAAACTTCGGACGTCGAGGCCTGCAGGATCTTGGCGCGCAGCCGCTTGGCCAGGCCCAGCATGTTGATGGCGCCGTGGACGCTGGTCTTGGTGGTCTGCACGGGATCGTGCTGGTAATGGATCGGCGAGGCGGGACAGGCCAGATTGTAGATCTGATCGACTTCGACATAGAGCGGAAAGGTCACGTCGTGGCGGATCAGCTCGAAGCGATGATGATCGAGCATGCCGTCGATATTGCGCCGCGTGCCGGTGAAATAGTTGTCGACGCAGATGACGCTGGCGCCGCTCTTGAGCAGGCGCTCGCACAGGTGCGAGCCGAGAAATCCGGCCCCCCCGGTCACCAGAACGCGTGCTTCGAGTGCATGCGCGGTCACTCCCGACGCCGGCGGCTTTTGCCGCCGCCGCGCCATGCGATCCTATATGGCAAGCCTACGGTCAAGCCAATTCAACCGCTCGCCGCTTGGCGGCGATCCGTCGCTGATGAGAAATGAACGCGCGGAGTCCGTAGCCGATGCAGGCGCCAACCACGAGACCAAACACCAAATCGGACATCGCCCAGCCTCATCAATGCCGACGCGAGGGACTAACTATTTGGTCCTTATATCAGAGAATTAATCGTAAGTTGTAAATAAACGGCGGAAAACCGCAGATATGCGTCCTGCCTTAGTTAACTGCCATCGCGTCGGACGACGTCTGAACCGCTTCCCGGCGCACCAGATAATTGCCCAGGACCAAAACGTCCATTTTGGTGCGGAGGAAGCAATCCAGCGCCTCTTCCGGCCGGCAGACCACCGGCTCGTTCTCGTTGAATGACGTATTGAGCACCATCGGAACGCCGGTCAGCCGGGAGAACGCCTCGATGCAGGGCATAGTAGCGAGGATTACCGGCGCGATCGACGGTCTGCAGCCGCCCGGTGCCGTCGACATGCGTGACCGCCGGTATCTGCGCGCGCCGCTCCGCGGCGGATCGGGAATGACCTGCAGCATGAACGGCACGTCGTCGTCGCGCTCGAACCAATCGGCGACCGCCTCGCGCAGGATCGAAGGAGCGAAAGGGCGGAAGGACTCCCGGCGTTTGATCTTGAGATTGAGGATGGTCTTCATGTCGGCCCGGCGCGGATCGCCGAGGATCGAGCGGTTGCCGAGCGCACGCGGTCCCCATTCCATGCGGCCCTGAAACCAGCCGACCACGAGCCCGTCGGCGATGGCGCGCGCCGTCGTTTCGACGAGTTCTTTCTCGTCGTCGATGCGCCGCAGGCTGCAGCCTTCGGCCGTCGATCGCGGCGTGCCGACTCGGCAAGCAGCGCGCCGATCTCGGCATCGGTGAATGACGGGCCCCAATAAGCGTGGCGTCATCGGCGCGGTGCGGGCGCCGTTGCGATGCCAGACGGCATAGGCCGCGCCGATGGCGCCGCCGGCATCGCCGGCGGCCGATTGCAGATAGCAGTGCGTTGAAACGCGGTGCGGTCGCGGATCTTGCCGTTGGCGACCGAATTGTAGGCGCAGCCGCCGGCGAGCGCGACTGCGGTGTGGCCGATAGCGGCGCTGCAGCGTGTTCAACAGATGAAAGAACGCATCCTCGTAGACGGCCTGCGTCGCCAAAGCGAGATTGCGATGGCGATCCTCGATCGGCGCATCGGGATCGCGCGGCGGACCGAGCGCGTCGACCAGCGCCGGCGAAAACAACGGCCCGCAAACCGGCTCGCCGCCGTGCCACTCATAGGCGATGTCTTCGCTGTGGTGACGGAAATATTTCAGATCGAGGCGTGAAGCGTGCCGTCGCTTGCGGAGCGACAGCAGCTTCTGCGACCTCGTCGCCGGCAGCGAGGCGTCGCCGTAGGCGGCGAGCCCCATCAGCTTGTACTCGTCGCCGTAATGCGGGAAGCCGAGATATTGCGTCATGGCCTGGTAGAAGATGCCCAGCGAATGCGGAAACAGCACCCGGCCATCGAGCGACAGCGCGTGTGCCGCTGCCGCTGCCCCAGGCGGCGCTGGCGAAATCGCCGAAGCCGTCGACCGAAACGGCCGACGGCTTCGCGAAAGGGCGATGGATAAAACGCCGAGGCAAGGTGCGCCGAATGGTGTTCGACGTAGTCGATGGGGCCGGTAAACGGCCGGCCCGGCAGCGCGTGCAAGCTCCTCGGCAATGCCGGCGACCTGCCGGCGGTTGCGCAGCCGGCTCAAGCAGCAAACGCGGGCTTGGCCGGTGCGAGCAACGTAGGCGAGCTTGCGGAAAAAATTGGCGCGGCCGCTGCGGTTGACGGCGACGTGGGTGACGTCGGCCAGATCGGCTCCGGCTTCCCTCAAGCAATAGGCGATCGCCTGCGCTGGGAAATCCGGCCCAGTGCTTGATCCGGCGAAATCGTTCCTCTTCGGCGGCGGCCACCAGCGCGCCGTCGCGCACGATGCAGGCGGCGGCGTCGGCGTGATAGGCGTTGATCCCGAGTATCAAGGAACCGGATGCCATCGCTTGGCTTGGTGCGCTCGCTAAGGACGACAGGACAAGCCGCAATCAGCGGCATTGCCGATACATGGCAAAGAGTTCAGGGCCCGAGAGATAAATCATTTGCAGGCCTAGGCCGCCGTTGCGGGCAATCCATCTGCGGATCGACGTCGGATAGAGGCTCAAGAGAGTGCGTGTCGCCGGGTCGTTGATGACTTCGAAGCCGAGAAACCCCGGGCGCCAGGCGGCGTGGAAGCCGAGCACCGCATTCGGTGTGACGCAAATGCGCTCGCGCGGCACGATGCCGAGCACCATGGTGCACGCCGATGAACAAGTGCCATCGATAACGACCTGCGCGCCGGAATCCCGCAGCGCGATAAAACGCGAATAATAGGCGCCGATATTGCCGCCATGGTCGTCCGCGATCTTGACGACCGCCGCGGCCGTAGCTGGAGATACCAGCAACAACAACCCGGCAAACGCCACAACGGCAGCCGACAGCCTTTTCAAAACAAAACATCCCCGCCGCAGGGCGGGGATGCCGGCAAAAGAACGAAGCACTCTGATCGGCGGATCAAGGACTGGCCGGATTGGTCGTGCTGGTGGACGTGCTTTTGGTCGCCTCGTATATCCCCAACCCCAACAGGCCGCCGGCGATGCCGCCCATGACAAGGGCCCCGGCCAGGTTGGAGGTGTTATCTTGCGCGTAGGAACCGGAAGCGCAGGGCGACAGCGGCGCGATTGTAGTGACCGCACCCGGTTGTACGTTCACCGTGCACCCGTCATCATAAACGACCGTGGCCGAGCCGCCGGGCGCAACCATGACAGAATCACCGACATTGGCGTCGATACGATTATTGACCGGCTGGAAGCCCTGGCCCTGATTGATCGTCAAACTGCCCTGTCCCGGCTCAATCGAGGCGGCCCACGAGGAGGTGCTGAGCAGCGTCGCGAGGCACAACGCACCTACGTAGGATCTTTTAGCCATCGTCTGTTCCCCGATTCCAGGCCCACAACTTTTATAACACTCTAACCCCTACCAGCAAAACTTAACATTTTGATTTCTAACGGAGTGTAGCTTTTATGCCACATAGATTATTAACCTATTGCTAATCATAATGTTACCCCATTTCCTGTATGTCTAAGTATCTGCAAGAGCGCCACTTTTAGGGGGTCAGGTCCCGTGATCGACCTGCATTGCCATATTCTGCCGCGGCTCGATGACGGCGCTAGTGATTTGTCGGTGTCGCTGGCGATGGCAAGGCTAATGGTGGCGCAAGGCGTCACTACCGTTGCGTGCACCCCACATATTCTACCTGGGCTTTATCACAATTCGGGACCGGACATTCGGGATGCGACGCAGCGGCTGCAAGAGCTTCTCGACCGGGAGGAGATTCCACTCCATCTGGTGAGCGGCGCCGACATCCATATGACGCCGAATTTCGTTGCGGGTCTCCGCTCCGGCCAGCTCTTGACCATCGCCGATTCGCGCTACGTGCTGGTCGAACCTCCGCATCACACCGCGCCGCCGCAGCTTGAGGATTTCTTCTTCAATCTGGTGGTCGCGGGATATGTGCCGATCCTCACCCATCCGGAGCGACTTTCGTGGGTTCCGTCGCGCTACGAAATCATCAAAAAACTAGTCCAGTCCGGCGTTTGGATGCAGATCACCGCAGGGTCTTTCGCTGGCGCGTTCGGCCGGAATGCCCTATACTGGGCAGAACGGATGTTGGACGAGGGGTGTGTCCACCTTATTGCCACCGATGCTCACGATGCTGAGCGGCGGCCGCCGGATTTGGCTGCCGGACGGGACTTGGTGGCAAAGCGCGTTGGCCCCGAAGAAGCTCAACGCCTGGTATTAACGCGTCCAATGGGGATATTGGAGGATTGCGATCCTTCAAGCCTTCCGAGGCCATTAGGGGTGGCAGATGCCGAGACCGTCTCGTCTCACGAGGCAGCCGATCAGTCGGAAGCGCCGCGCGTTCGGCGCGATAACGGCGATGCTGGCGATCGGCGCAGCTTCACTGGGCGGTTGCGCCGGTTCTTCGGGTAGCGGCGTCGCGAGTGCCGATCCGGCGGCGGCTCCGGCCTATGCTGCGGACGGATCGCTGAGATCCGGGACGAGTGCGAGCGCCTTTGCTCCGACCGGCCAGCCGGTGCATTCCGCCGCGGCAAGTCAGGCGGCGGACGCTCTCACCGCCGTGGCGAAGCCCGGCAATGCGGCCTACAAGATCGGCCCATTGGACGTTCTCGACATTTCCGTCTTCAAGGTGCCCGATCTGACCAAGGAGGTGCAGGTCGCCGAAGACGGCAGCATCAATTACCCACTGATCGGCGACACTCCGGCTGCAGGCAAAACCGCGCACGCAACTCGAACAGGAGCTCACGAAGAAGCTCGGCGTCAAATATCTTCGCGACCCGCAGGTTACCGTCTTCGTCAAAGAATATAACAGCCAACGCGTCACCGTATCGGGCTCGGTAAAGACGTCCGGCGTCTACGCGATCAAGGGCAACACCATCGCTGATGCAGGTGGTTGCGATGGCCGGCGACGTCGATACCACCACCGACTCCGGCGACGTCGTGGTGTTTCGCACGATCGACGGCGAGCGTTCCGCGGCCAAGTTCGATCTCGACGCTATAAGGGCAGGCAAAGCTGCAGATCCGCAGGTGCGAGCCCGGCGACGTCATCGTCGTCGATTCGTCGGCCACAAAAGTTGCGCTGCATAACGTTTTGACGGCTTGCCGCTCGCCACGACTGCCGCGGTGTTCTCCGGGCTATGAGCGGCAGATCGATGAATTATCAATCGCGCCAATCCGCCCGAAGAGACGGATCCGAAGTCCGGCGGTGCTCGTGCCGGCGGCGCAAAGTGTTCCGGCCGCGCGCGATCCCTATAGCGTCGGCGCCTACGGCCCCGGCGGCTATGGACCCGGCGTCGAAGCGCCGTCCGGCTTCCAGTTCGACCTGCTCGAATATCTGCGCATTGCTGTCAAGCGCCGCTGGCTGATCCTGAGCATTGTTGCGGCGCTGCTCTGGTCATCGGCGCCGTTACCACGTTGATGAAGACGCCGCTTTATACGTCGAGCGTCCGCCTGCAGATCGACCGCAACGTCGCCAAGATCGTCGAGGGCGGCAATATCACCCCGATTGAAGGCACCGATATCGAGTTTATGAGAACCCAGTACGAGCTGTTGCAGAGCCGTACCATGGCCGAGCGAGTGGCATCGGCGCTGAAGCTCGGCGAGGATCCGACGTTCTTTGCGCCGCGCCAATTCTCGATCATTGGCTTCCTGAAAGGACTGATCTTTTCCGGGCCGGCGCCGGCCAAACAGGTCAGCAAGAAAGTCAACTATCAAGAGGCCGCCGCCGGTGTCGTCATGGGCAACCGCGCCGTTCACCCGGTCATCGGCTCGCGGCTCGTCGATATCTCCTATTCGGATCCGAACCCCGTGCGCGCGCAGCAGATCGCTGAGGCCTATGCCGACGCCTTCATTGCCTCCAATCTCGACAAGCGCTTCGAGGCCAACTCCTACGCCAAAGTATTTCTCGAGGATCAACTCCAGCAACTGAAGCTTCGCCTGGAGCAGTCGGAAAAGGCGATGCTGGATTTCGGGCAAAAGGAAGAGATCGTCCAGGCGAGCGATAAGCAATCAATCGCCGAAACCAATTTGGCGAGTGCCAATGCGGCGCTGGGCGCGCTTATCGCTGAGCGGATGAAGAATGAAGAATTGTGGAAACAGCTCGCATCGGCAAAGGCGATCGATCTGCCGCAGTTGCTCACCAATTCCGTCATCGAAAACTTGCAGGCGAAGCGCAGCGCGCTGCAAACGGAATATCAGCAGAAGCTCGAAACCTTCCAGCCCAGCTACCCGGCGATGGTTCAGCTCAACAACCAGATTGCCGAGATCGATCGGCAGCTCGCGGTCCGAGGTCAATACGCTGAAGGCATCCTACAAGGCGGCTTACGACGCTTCCGTAGAACAAGAAACGGAAATGAAGCAGCGCATCGAGACACTCAAGCAGGACGTGCTCGATCTGCAAAAGCGGAGCATCCAGTACAACATTCTCAAGCGCGAAGTCGACACCAATCAGTCGCTCTACAACGGTCTTTTGCAACGCTACAAAGAAGTCGATATCGCCGGAGGCGTCGGCGCGAACAATGTTTTCATCGTCGACAAAGCGATGGTGGCCGGCGGGCCGTCGTCGCCGAATATGCAGCACGCGCTGTTTGTCTCGTTCGCGATCGGGATGGCCGGCGCGCTCGGCTTGGCGCTGCTGCTCGAGCGGCTCGACGACACGTTGCGCTCTCCCGAGGAGATCGAGCGGGCGCTGGGATATGCGACGCTCGGCATCATCCCCAAGATTGGATTGGGCACGAGCCTCGAAGCGGAACTGACGGATCCCCGATCGCACATGTCCGAGGCCTATCGGTCGCTGTGCACGGCGCTCCAGCTCTCGACCGAAAAGGGATTGCCGAAGACGATGCTCATTACCAGCGCGGGTCCCTCGGAGGGCAAGTCCACGACTTGCCTGACGCTGGCGCGGCATTTTGCCAATGTCGGTCTTAAGGTTCTGCTCATCGACGCGGATTTGCGGAAGCCGTCGCTTCACACCAAGCTGAAACTCGGCAACGCTACGGGACTGAGCAATTACCTCACCGGGGCCGCGGCGCCGCCGGAACTCCTGCAGACGACCGATCTGCCCAATCTCGCCTTCATGGCCTCCGGTCCGTTGCCGCCAAACGCCGCCGATCTGCTCGGCAGTTCGCGCTTGCATTCGCTGCTGTCCGTCGGCCTGGAAGTGTTCGATCTGATCGTAGTCGACAGTCCGCCGGTCATGGGCTTGGCCGACGCGCCATTGCTATCGAGCGCCGTCACGGCGACCATATTCGTTATCGGCGCCGGTCAGGTGCGCACGCGGCTGATTCGAGCGGCTGTCAAGCGGCTGCAATTCTCGCGGGCTTCGCTGATCGGAACAGTCATCACCCGGTTCGATGCCCGCAGCAGCTACGGCTACGGTTACGGCGCCGGATATGGCTATGGCTATGGCCATGGTTATGGCAATCGTGCCGGCGGCGCCGAACCGGCGATCGCCGCGGCGGAGAAAGCGGCGCCGCCGAAATTGACAAGCGCGCCGGCGGAGGGATGATGTCCGAACGGATGGCGCTGAAGATTGCCATCGATCTTATGCACGTTCCCTCGCAGGTGCGGCTCGTCCGGGCGGAGCCTCTGCCGGATGGCGTGCTGGCTCTATTGCGAATTGCCGCCGGCGACGACGAAGCCGAGCGTGCCGCCGCTCTATTAATCGATCGGCCATGCGATATGGTGCGTCAAGCAGCCGCATTCTTCATCGAACAGATATTGTTCGCCCCGAACGCCGACAGCTATCGGGTGCTGGGTGCGAATCCACAGGCGAGCGCCGGCGAACTTCGGCGCAACGTCGCTTTGCTGCTGCGGTGGCTGCATCCCGATCTCGATCCCGAGCGTGGCCGGTCGATCTTCGTCGGCCGTGTGACGGCGGCTTGGAACGACGTGAAGACTCCGGAACGGCGGGCCGCCTATGATGAGCGGTTGACGGCTTCCAACGCGACGGGAAGCTCCCGTCGGCGAAGCGGCAAACTCAGGTCGAACAGGCGCAACGACGGCAAACTGTTTGGCAAGGGTACGTCGCGTCCAAATCGACTGGCTCGGCACGCGCAACTGGGGCGAGGCGGCGATGCCATAGGTTTCTTCCGCCGCGCGCTTTCAGTTCTGTTTCATCGGCCGCCGCAGTGATCGGTCCACGACCTCAATACCGTTGCTCCGCTGCGGAGTTTTGCTGCTTCGGGCGGGCAAAAAGTGAAAGTGGAGTTCACTCGGTTCAAAGGGCTGCTAGCCCCCGATGTCACATCTCCGCCGCCATTCTGAATTTCCTGTTCACGTCGCCTCCGCTTGACCGGTCATGAAGATCGCCGCGCTTCTTCCCATGCGTCAACGAACCGTTGTTGTTGCGGTATCCGCGGCGCTGTTGACCTGGCTGGTCGTGTCGCGGAGCTTTGTCGCTTTTCTGGCCGACGCCGCCCCGCATGCGGCAGTTTGGCTCGATTCCCGCCAACCCGAGGCGCTGGTCAATCTCGCCGATGAGTCGATTGCGGATGCGGCGACGGATCAGCTCGGCGGCCGCGCCGCCGCGCGGCATGCACCGCAACCCGCAATGACTTCCGCGGCCGCGGATGCGACGAAATCCCCGCAAGATATCAATCGCGCTTTTTCGGAGTTCGAATCGATCGGACAGAATCAGAGTATCAGCCGGCCCCTGCCTCCCGATAATGCAGAAACGGTGCGGCTATGGGCGCAAACGGCTCTTATGACGGAGCCGGTCAACGAGCACGCGTTTCGCATCTTGGGCCAGATTGCCGACGCCGATCGTGACGACGCGGCAGCCTCGAAATACATGCGCGCGGCGGGCCGCCTGTCGCTGCATGATGAGCCTGCGACCTATTGGCTGCTGCGCGCCAGCGCGCGGGCCAACGACTACAAATCCGCCGTCTATTATGCGGACGCCCTTCTGCGGTTAGACCCGCAGTCGACCCGCTATGTGGCTCCTGTCCTTGCGGCAATCATCCAGGACAAGGATGGCGCCGCCCTCGTCGAAAAGGTGCTTGCCGGCGATCCGCCGTGGCGGACAGCGTTCATCTCGATGTTGCCGAACGACGTCACGGACGCGCGTACGCCGCTCAATCTGTTGCTGGCGTTGCGTGCGGGCTCGAAGCCGCCGCAAACCGCCGACATCGTGCCCTATCTCGACTTTTTGACCGCGCACAGATTTTACCAGCTGGCGTATTATACGTGGCTGCAGTTCTTATCGCCCGGTGAGCTGCAACACGTCGGCCTGTTGTTCAATGGCAGCTTTGAGGGTACGCCCTCGGGCGCGCCGTTCGACTGGACCATTACGCAAGGCTCCGGAGTCACCGTCGACATCGTGCCGCGGCCCGACCGAGCCGATCAACACGCGCTGATGGTCGATTTTGAGTTTGGACGGGTCGATTATCATAGTGTCACCGAGCTCGTTATGCTCGCCCCAGGCACCTATCAGTTCAACGGCCGATACCAGGGTAAGCTCCTTGGGCCGCGCGGACTGAAATGGCGCGTGGTCTGCGCTAATGGCAAGATCACCGGCGGCGGCGAGAGTCCCATGATCACCGGGGTGACGCAGGGCTGGCGCAATGTTGCGTTCACCTTCACGGTTCCGCCGCAGGATTGCGCCGCGCAATACGTGCGGCTGGATCTCGATGCGCGTATGGCTTCCGAAGAACTGGTGTCGGGGACGATATTGTTCGACGAGCTGCAAATATCGCGCATGCCATCCCCGGCGGCCGCGGGAGGCTAGGCTTGACTAGAGACCGTACATTCACGATGCGACGTATCCGATCATGGTGTCGCTAGGTTCTTTCCTGGAACGGCCGCTAGGCCCGATTTTAAGCGGGCTCATTCCCGTGCAAGTGCGGGAATTCCGGCCGGGCGTCGTCTATTGTGCCTGTGCTTTCACGCTGGTCTGTTCGCTGCTGCTGGGCGGGGGCACGCGGGGCGGTTTTTTATCGGATGCGATTCTCGAACTTGTCGCCATTCCGCCGCTGCTGGTCGCGATCGTCTCGTTGGTCGATTCGCCCGCTTGGCATAGCAAAGCCGGGTTCGGCGTGTTCTGGCCACTGGCGTTCTGCTGCGCAATCGCGTTGGTTCCGCTTATTCAGCTTATTCCGCTGCCGCCGGCAATCTGGACTGGTCTGCCAGGTCGCGACGAAATCGCGAAGGACCTCGCTTTGTTGGGCGGCGGACTGCCGTGGTTGCCGATCAGCGTCTCGTCGCATTTGACTTGGCTGAGCTGGCTTTCGCTGCTGCCGCCAATGGCGGTGTTCCTTGCAGCCATTCAGCTCGACTATCGGGAGCGGCGTCAGCTGAGCCTGCTTATTATCGCCGTCGGCGTGATCAGCGTCTTTGTCGGCCTGACGCAGGTGGCGCAGGGTGAGTCGAGCCCCTTGCGCTTCTTTGCCATCACCAATCCCACCGAGGCGGTCGGCTTTTTTGCCAACAGAAATCATTTTGCGGCGCTGCTCTACGCGGTCTTCTTGTTTGCGGCGGTGTGGGCCATCGATGCCAGCTTCAAAGTCGGCGCCTGGACCGACATAAGGGCGCTTGAGACCGTCACCGTCGCAGCGTTGACCGCGATTTTCCTCGTTCTCCTGAGCCTGATTGCCGGCGAGGCCATGGCGCGCTCGCGTGCCGGGCTTGGGCTCACCATGGTCGCAGTGCTGGCGGCGTTCGCACTGGGTTTTATGGATCGCCGCAGGCTGTCCGGCGCAAAATCAAGCAAGCTCCTGCTCATCGCTACGACCGCGGCCGTTATCCTGATCCTGCAATTTGCGCTCTATCGAATTCTCAATCGCTTCGGCTCGGATCCGTTGGAGGGGGCGCGGACTATCTTCGCCCATGTCACTGTTGCGGCTGCCAAAGCGTTCATGCCGTTCGGCTCCGGCAGCGGAACCTTCGTGCCGGTTTATCAAATGTTCGAAAAACCGGCCGACATTATCGCCGGCACCTATGCCAATCACGCGCACGACGATTTTCTCGAATTGTGGCTTGAAACCGGTGTCGTCGGCCCGGTCTTGCTCTGTGTTTTCCTGATCTGGTGGGGCTGCGCAACCGCGAGACTGTGGTGGAGGCCGCCCGCTTTCGACCACGCCTTCGATTGCACGCTGGCGCGAGCGGCGACGGTCATCATCGCGTTGCTGTTGATGCATTCGCTGTTCGATTATCCGATGCGGACTGACGCAATTCTGGCGGTTTTTGCGGTTGCTTGCGCGTTTCTGATCGCGCCGGTTCGGGGCGCCGAAGACAAAATGCGGCGCGCTTTTGAACCGGGCCGCGATACGACCCGCCGCCTCGCGGCATCGAAACCGGCGCTGCCGGCCGCGATTGCCGCAACCGGTCCGGGTTTCGGCCCTGCAATGGCGCCGCGCGGAAGCGAACTTGCCCCCATTCGCCAGTCCGGCGGTCGTTGGGGCGAAGACGTCGATTGGCCGCAAGAATGGCAGAATTCCGCGCGGACAGAGCCGACCGGAACTGGAACCGGCAAACCCGTGGCTGGCGGCGGCGATGAGGGTGAACCGGAGCCGGAATGAGCGCCGGGCGGTTAATATTGCGGTATTCCCGGATCGGGTTGTGCAGTCTATAATTCGCCGCTAGGGAAGTTTTCCTGATTCCTCCCGGGCGGTTGCCTGACCATGCGCGGTTTATTCGGGTCGGATTCACCCGAAGAGCGGTAGCTTTGGCCAAATATCCGGCTCAAATCTTTACGGCGAAAACCCCCGGCCAATTCTCGCTCTGTGGGCGTCCTACAGGCCGAGCTGCCGCCAAGTGAACCAAGTGACAGCTAAACAAGTGACTCTGTCTGTGGCAGTGCCGGGATTCTTTCCTACCTGACATGGGGAATAAACGGGATTTTCGCCTACCGGCCGTCGGCCGAATCGCTCTGCCGCAAATCGTGCTGCCGCGCGTGATGGCGGCCAACGAGCGTTCCAGGATCGAGGTGCTCGCCTCGTGAGCGCCATGGAAAACCCGAAGCGGTTGCAACAGGTCGATGCCGATTGCCGGGCCGGCAAGATCGAAATGGCGCATTCAAGCCGGGGACGCCCGGCGGTATTTCTTGACCGTGACGGCACGCTCAATGTCGAGAAAGGCGGCGTGCGCCGGGCCGACGAGCTGGAGCTTATCCCAGGCGTCGCCGAAGCGCTGATCGCGTTGCGGCATGCGGGATTTTGCCTGGTCGTCCTGACCAACCAGTCCGCCATTGCGCGCGGGCAAGCGAGCGAAGGCGACATTGCGGCGGTGCATCGCCGCCTGGAATGGGAGCTCGGCAAGGCGGGCGCCTATCTCGACGGCATCTATGTCTGCCCGCATCATCCTGATCGTGGCTTTCCGGGCGAACGCGCCGATCTGAAAATAGCCTGCGACTGTCGCAAGCCGGCGACTGGGCTGGTCGAGCGCGCCCGCCGCGATCTCGGCATCGATCTGTCGACGTCCTGGATGATCGGCGATCAGACCCGCGACGTGGAAATGGCGCGCCGCGCCGGCCTGCGCTCCATCCTGGTGCAGACCGGGGCGGCCGGCCGCGACGGCCAGTTTCCATGCGCCGCCGACTATGTCGCACCCGATCTCAGCGAGGCGGCTGCCTTCGTCCTGTCTCACCGAGAGGCGCGGCGCGCGTGATCATTTTGCGCCGCCCGCTGCAGAAATCGGCCGCTCCATGAGCGACACCGACATCGCATCGTCCGAGCGCGCTCTGCTGCTCAAGGCCGGACGGGCCCAGCGCCATTATTGGCGTGACCTTTGGGCTTATCGCGAGCTGTTCGCCATTCTCGCCTGGCGTGACCTCGCGGTGCGCTACAAGCAAACCGCCATCGGCGTTCTTTGGGCGATTATCCGCCCGTTCCTGACCATGGTCATTTTTACGGTGATCTTCGGTCGCCTCGCCAAGCTGCCCAGCGAGGGTGCGGCGCCCTACGCCGTGATGGTATTTGCCGGAATGCTGCCGTGGTTCTTGTTCTCCGGCATTCTCGGCGATGCGTCCAACAGCATCGTCGCCAACTCGGGTCTGATCGGAAAAGTCTACTTTCCCCGCATCATCATTCCGGGCGCGGCGGCGGTGGTGGCGCTGGTGGATTTCTGCATCAATCTGCTTTTGATGTTTCTCCTGATGGCTTGGTATGGCTTCCTGCCGAGTTGGCATATCGTGTTGTTGCCCGGCTTTGCGGTTCTCGCCGTGCTGGCGGCGCTCGGACCGGCGCTGATCGTCACCGCGCTGAACGTCAAATACCGCGATTTCCGTTACATCATTCCTTTCATCATGCAGTTCGGCCTCTATGTCTCGCCGGTCGGCTTCTCCTCGACCGTCATTCCGGACAAATGGCGCCTGCTATACAGCCTCAATCCGCTGGTCGGCGCGATCGACGGCTTCCGCTGGTGCCTCCTGGACGGCGACAGCGTTCTTTATTGGCCCGGCCTCTCGCTGAGCGTGGCCGTGGTCGCGGCCTTGCTCTGGCTCGGAATCGGATATTTTCGCCGTACCGAAAAGACCTTCGCGGACTTGATCTGATGCCGGCCGATGTCGTGATCCGCGCCGAAGGCCTCGGCAAGAAATACCTCATCGGCCATGCGCGCAACGGCGGCCGCGGCACGTTGCGCGATGCCGTCGTGCAGGCTGCGGCAGGCTTCGGTCGTTCGCTCGCCGACATGATGCGAGGCCGCGCCATCGTGGCGGGCGACAGTGTCGAGGAGTTCTGGGCGCTCAAGGACGTCAATTTCGAGGTGCAGGCGCGGCGAGGTCGTCGGCATCATCGGCCGCAACGGCGCCGGCAAATCGACGCTGCTGAAAATCCTTTCGCCGCATCACCGAGCCCGACCGAGGGCGAGATCGCGATCAACGGCCGCGTCGCGAGCCTGCTTGAAGTCGGCACCGGCTTCCATCCCGAACTGACCGGCCGCGAGAACATCTTCCTCAACGGCGCGATCCTGGGCATGACGCGGGCCGAGATCAGGCGCAAGTTCGACGAGATCGTCGCCTTCGCCGAGGTCGAGAAGTTCCTCGACACGCCGGTCAAGCGCTACTCCTCGCGGCATGTATGTGCGGCTGGCCTTTGCCGTGGCGGCGCATCTGGAGCCGGAGATCCTGATCGTCGACGAGGTGCTGGCGGTCGGCGATGCGGAGTTCCAGAAGAAGTGCCTGGGCAAAATGTCGGATGTCGCATCCGGCGGGCGCACTGTTCTGTTCGTCAGCCATAATCTCGACGCGCTGCGGCGGACATGCGAATCGGGCCTCTTGCTGTCGGACGGACGGGTGAGGGCGAGCGGCGACCTCAACCAATGTATTGGCAAATATGTCGGGATTTCCGGCGATCAGACCGCGCCGCACCGCCTTGTGTTTCCGCCCAAGGCCGATAGCGACTATCGGATTATCGATATCGAGATGTTCGACGAGTGGATGCAGCCGATCTCCAATCCATCAACCTGGAGCCCCGTAATCTTCGCGATTCGCTTTTACAGTCCGGTTAGGACCCCGCGGGCAGCCGTCACATTCCAGATATCGACGGTCGAGGGCTCGCTGCTGACATTCTGCTCCACCAAGCCGGATCAGGAATTCGACATAGATTTCGATCCCGGCGAAAACATCGTTCATCTCACATTCGAGTCGCTGCAACTGTCCGCCGGAAATTATCTGGTAGGCGCCGGCTTGGCGATCGCGAACACGAAATGGCTGTGCAACGAGCCGCACGGCGCCGTCATGGAAGTGACTTCGCGCAATGTCTATGAGTTCTCGCTATTCCCCGATGGTTTCGCGCTATCCGGTCCCGATGCGCTGCAAATGGGAGCGCCGGCCGGGCGTCACTTCCGGTAAGGTCACCGAAGTCGCCAGCCATTAAGCAAGCGCTGAATTTGTGGCTAGTGCTTTGTCGAAATTGAAGCAGGCGGCGCGGAGCTTGTTGAGCCATCGCAGCAAGCCGAAGAGCGCGCATGCGATCACGCTGACGGCTGGGTCGCGACCGGCCGAGATCATGGAGCGTTTGCTGCTGTTGCGCGAAGCGCTGACGTCGCAAGCGGGCGACGAGTACGCGTTTCTGGATTATTGCCGGCGGAATTTGCATCTTTCCAAATCTCAGATTTTTCAGGATTTGTTTGTCTTATTTCAAACCGGCGAGAAGCGCGGCGGTTATTTCGTCGAATTCGGCGCCGGCGACGGATTATTTTTGAGCAATACTCATCTCTTGGAGAAGCAATTTGGATGGTCTGGGATACTGGCGGAACCGGCCCGAGCCTGGCATCCGAGGTTGCAGCAGACCCGCGGTTGCTCCATCGATCATCGTTGCGTTTGGGACCGCAGCGGCGAGCGCTTGGAATTCAATGAGACAGCCGAGCCGGAATATTCAACGGTCATGCAATACTCGGCATCCGACCGGCATTCGGCCAAGCGGGAAAAGGGCCACCGGTACCTTGTCGAGACCGTATCGCTTATTGATCTCCTGCAGCGAAATAAGGCGCCACGGCTCATTGACTATCTGTCGATCGACACCGAGGGCTCCGAGCTCGAAATTCTGAAAGCCTTCGATTTCGATCGCTATGACGTTCGCTTGATCTCGGTCGAGCATAACTATACCGGCATTCGCCTCGACATATGCCGATTGCTGCAGTCCCAGGGGTTCACGCGGAAATTTGAGACGGTTTCGCAGTGGGACGATTGGTACGTGAACGCAAACGAGGCCGCGTTAATTGACGGCCGATGAGACGGCCATTCTGCGCTGTCCGATCACACGCCAATCGCTGCGGCTTGCTAATGCCGAAGAAACGTTTCGAGTGCGGCAAGACATTGCGGAGAAGGCGTTCGTTCATCCGGACGGATCGCCGGCGAAGGAACGGTTCAGCGGCTTTTTGTGTGTTGCAGATACGGAGATTTTATATCCGGTCATCGACAATATTTTCATACTGCTGTCGGATTTCGCCATTGTTCCGCAGGCCGCCCGTGAGCGCTTTGCTGCGTTCCTGACCCTCAGGCGACGCGCAACGTGATGACCTTCTACGATGACCTGGGCTGGCAAAAGACCGGACGCGGTGTGTTTCACGACGCCGACATCAATGAAGATTTTCGCGTCGTGAGCCGCGACTACATCCACAAGTGTCATCTGCGGGTCAACGATTATCTGCCGCGACGCGGCAAATACCTGCTCGACGTCGCCTCAGGACCGATCCAGTACGACGATTACATGACTTATTCGGCGAATTTCGAAAGACGGATTTGCTGCGACATTTCGCTGGCGGCGCTCAGGGCGGCTGCCGCCAAGCTAGGAAACAAAGGCATTTACATCCAAGGCGACATAACGAAGCTGCCGCTGCAAGACGGCGTTGCGGATGGCTTTGTCAGCCTTCACACTATTTATCACGTAACGGCGGAGCGACAGCTTGCGGCGTTCGGCGAACTGGAACGCGTGACGCGGCCGGGCGGCTGCGGCGTCGTGGTGTATTCCTGGGGCAGACATGCCTGGAGCGTCAAGCTCGGGGCGCCGGCCCGTGCGCTTTCCCGACTGCGTAGCCGGGCGCGCACGCTGCTGCGACCTCTCATACCTGACCGACTCGTGCGGTGGATCAAGAGGAAATCCGCTCTCGCTGCCATCGAGCCGCAATTCGTAGGAAAGTATGCGGCGTCACAGCATTCCTTTCATGCCTATCCGTACCGCTGGTATGCAACGAAACTGGGCGCGACCAAGCTATGGCGTCTGCGCGTGTGGCGGAGCGTCAGCGTGCCGTTTCTCAAGTTGTACGTCCCGGACAATATCATTGGCCGCTCGGCGCTCGTTGCGCTCTACGCTTTCGAAAGCCTGTTTCCGAGCACTTTGGGCCGGATCGGCGATTATCCGATGTTCGTGTTCGATAAGCCGGCGTCGAACTGAAAAGACGCAGTGCGCTGCCCAAGTCTGAGCGAGCTTCCGCCGCCGCCCGTAGGCCGCACCGGGTGGCCGTGGACGGTCGAAAGTCCGCCGCTTCCCGCGACAAAACCGGACGGTTCGTCCTGGCCGCGGGTGTCGATCGTGACGCCGAGCTACAACCAGGGCCAATATCTGGAAGAAACCATCCGCTCGGTGCTGCTGCAGGGCTATCCGGACCTGGAGTATTTCGTCATCGACGGCGGCAGCACGGACGAGTTGATCCACATCATTGGTAAATATGAGCCATGGCTCGCCTATTGGGTCAGTGAAAAGGATAAAGGCCAGGCCGATGCCATCAACAAAGGATTGACGCGTGCGGCCGGCGAGATTTTCCAGTTCATCAATTCCGACGATCTGCTCACCGACGGCGCGATGCAGAGCGTTGCGCGCAGCATGACGGCCCATGCTGTCGCCGGCGTCGTCATCGATTTTGCAGCCGACGGCACCCGGACGCGACGTGCCTGCCGTGACCTTTTACCGGTCAATTTCGTCACCCGCCCGGCCGGCTATCTGTACCACCAACCTGGCGTCTGGCTGCGCACGGCGCTGGTTCGCGCGCTTGGCGGTTACAATGCGATGTACCGCTACAAGTTCGATTGGGAATTGCAGCTGCGTTACGCCGAACGCTGGCCGCGCGTCGCCTATATCGACGACGTGCTTGCGCTGTTCCGCATTCACGACACGTCGAAGACAATGTCCGAGGGCCTGGCCTTCTGGGAGGAGGAACTGATCGCGCGCGAGCTCCTGTCGCAGCGCCTTGTCGATCCGACCACGCGCGCCGTGCTCAATCGCTTCGTCCGCCGCCGCAATTGGCGGCTGCGTGTCGACGAACTGTGCAACGGCATTGGCCTCACCAGCGGCCAGGCGGCTGCAAACCTCGCACGTGAGGCCGTGCGCGATCCGTTCCGCCGCATCGATCGCTACAGCCTCGGCGCGCTGCGGCGGATTATCACCGGTCGAGGGTCCCGATGATCCGCGTCGGGACCGTCGATATTCGTTACAGGCCAGGCGTGTAATGTCCGGCAGGCGTTTTCGCCGTTTAACCTCCCTCGCCCTAAAGTGGAGATACTGTCCGCTTTGCGGGTGGCGCGGCTATCGCTTCGAGCCGTTCGGAAACAGAGTTGCATACCGCAAGGACGCCATGTGTCCGGTATGCGGCTCATTGGAGCGCCATCGGCTCGCGTTTGTTCTGTTGAAGGACTCGATCCCGAGGGGACAAAAAGTGCTTCATGTCGCCCCCGACGCCGTGCTTGTCCGGTGGCTGGTATCGCTATCCAGCGAGTACGTGAATGCCGATCTGGAAAATCCCGCAATGCAGCGCATGGACGTGACACATATCGACCTGCCCGCGGATAGCAGAACCTTGATATTCGTGTTCCCACGTTCTCGAATACATAAGGGAAGACCGAACCGCGCTCAAAGAGATGTTCCGCGTCCTTGCTCCCGGAGGACTTCTGGTGCTCCAAGTGCCGATCAGAGGTCCTGTGACTTACGAAGATGCTTCCGTCAAAGACCCGCAGGAGCAATTGGAAAAGTTCCTATCGGAAGGCCATGTGCGATTTTATGGCCTGGATTTGAAGGACCAAGATAGAAAACATCAGAATTCCAGTGTGAAATAGCGTCCTCGACAAGAAATGACCGCGGCCAAACAAGTACTGTATTCGGTAAGAAGTAAGTTCTATCGTGAGATCTTCTTGTGCCGGAAGCCAGAGTTGGTGGCAGAGGACGGGCCATTCAAGTAAAGTCGACAACGGCTCGGAATTTTTTCAAGCGGATCAAAGGACGCTTGCTGCGCGCGCGATGAAATCGAAAACGGTGGCCGCGCCCTATCTCGCCATCGCTAATTGTCGTCGTCGCTTTTGGTTTCGACCGAAACAAAGGCCTCATGGCCTCCAAAAAGAGGTCATCGTTTCGCTGACCTCATACAGGCCACGGTTCGGCACTCTTGCGCTGACACTATATTGCTTACTGTCACAAACCGTCGCGCCCGACCGCGTGTTGTTGTGGCTCTCCGAGGACGATGCCCGGCAATTGCCCGGCAACGTCACAAAGATGATATCCCACGGCTTGGATATCCGAACGACCGAGGATATCGGCTCGTATAAGAAGATCATACCCGCTCTCCTTGCTTTTCCGGACGCGATCATTGTCACTGCAGACGATGACATTTTTTATGAAGCGCATTGGCTTGAGGCGTTGCTCAGCGCCTGGGATGGTCAGCCTAACCAGATCGTATGCCATCGCGCTCACCGGATAATGCTCGATGGCCGGGGCTTCCCGCGGCCTTATTCGGAGTGGATGCTCGATACGCGGGAGTTGCAGGAGTCGGTCACCCTTTTCCCGACGGGAGTTCGCGGCGTTCTGTATCCGCCCGGTGCGTTAGCGGCAGCCGTCATAGATAAGAAAGCATTTCTCCGGCTATGTCCGAACGCGGATGATCTCTGGCTCTACTGGATGGCCAGGCAGGCAGGCTCGACCTGCAAATTGACCGAGATATGGGCTCCGTGCGTACCCTGGCCCGGTTCGCAAGCTGTCGGGCTGGTATGGCAACATAATCTCAGTTCCGGCGGAAACAACAGAAAAATTCAAAACTTAATCGCTGAACTTGGATTTCCGGCGCTCTGAAGCCAGTTGTGAAGCCAAGCGACCAGTCATTGCAATGATGAGTTCGGATTTCAAGCTTCGAGACCCGCCTGGATCATTGGCGCGTCGTCTTGTCCAACGGCCATCCCGGTGCCTGTTGCGGGCGTTGATCAGGACAATTCCGACCGGAGCGATGCAATTCCTCGTTCGGCGCGGCTCTATCGGTATTGCCTATCACACGGTCGACGACAGGCATCTTCCGCATGTTTCTCACTTATATGCTTTCAAATCGCCGGCGCAGTTTGAGGAGGATATTCGCTACTTGCTGCAAAACTATACCGTCGTGGACGCTGCCGATCTAATGCGGCCGATCCCATCCGGGAAGCCACGCGTGTTGATGTGCTTTGACGATGGCATGAGCCAATGCTTCGATGTGGTTCGGCCGATCCTGCTGCGCCACGGCGTGCCCTGCCTTTTCTTTATCGTTCCCTCGTTTATCGATAACAATGAGATGTTCTTCCGACACAAGGTGTCGCTCTGCATCGATGGGGCGCAGCGCGATCCCGGCGGCTCGAAAGCACGCACTCACGGCTCTCGGCGAGAAAGCCAAGGGTGCAGCTTTCGATTATCGTGCATTTGCGGGGTGGCTGAAATCACTGTCGTATGAGCAGCAAGGATCATATCGATCTGGCGTGCACTTATCTTGAGATCGACGTCGGCTCCTATCTGAAGGAAAATCGTCCGTACATGACGACCGAGCAGCTTAAGACCTTGTGCAGGGACGGCTTTAAGCTCGGCGCGCATTCAATTACCCATCGCTATTTCCGCTCCACCGGCTTGGAAATTATTGAGAACGAAGCGGTTCGGTCTTGTGATTTTGTCAAAGGTGTTTCCGGCCAGGAAACGGTTCCCTCAACGTTTCCGTTCAACGCGGACGACCTTGCCGATGATTTTCTCGACGGGCTATCCAATAAAATCGGAACCCTGGGCCGGATGTATGGAAGCCGCGGCATCGCCAACACCCAGCGGGCCTTATACAACCGTATTTTGGCCGATGAGCCGCCGCGTGATCCCGCGGGCACGAACATTCCGGAGCTTATTAGGGCGGCGTACACAGACGAACTGATACGGCTCATATGAACTCCGGTTGCCGATGGCGCGCTGAACCAAGACAAAGTTCTTCCGCAGAGATGATCGATAGTTCCGACGTCAGTTGATGGCCGGTCCGGACAAAGCCACACCGGTCGTAACGATAGTTACTCCGACCAAAAATCGTCTGGCGCTGCTGCGGGAGACGCTCAATTCCGTGGCGGCGCAGACGCTGCAGTCATGGGAGCATGTTATCGTCGACGATGGTTCAGACGACGGCATTGCCCAGGAAGTCTTGCGCCGCAACGCAGCCGATCAGCGTGTCCGTTATTTGCCTCGAACGGGTCAGCGCTCCGGTGCAAACGTCTGCCGCAATCGGGGTATTTGGGCGGCATCGGCCGATCTGATCGTTTTTCTCAATTCCGACGACCTCTTGCGGCCGGGATGCCTTGAGCGGCGAGTTGAAATTATGCAGCGAAATCTTGATCTCGATTTTGCGGTGTTTCCGAGCGGTGTGTTCATCGAAAAAGTCGGGACCTCACCAGGCTTTATCATCCTCAGACGCCCGGTGATGACTTGCTGCGCTTCCTGGCGCTCGAAGTGGTCTGGGAAATATCCGGTCCGATCTGGCGCCGTCGCTTCCTTGAGGACATTGGCGCGTTCGACGAAAGCCTGTTGAGCATGCAGGACGTGGAAATGCACGTTCGCTCACTTGCGGCGCGCGGCAAATATACCTTCTTTGCCGAGGTGGATCACGACGTTCGTTGGAACGAGGATGTGTCGAGGACCAGCGTAAGGCACTTTAATGATCGTCGCTATATTGAAGCCAGAGCGATAACTCATGAAAAATTATTCGACACAGTGCGCAATAGTGGATTACTAACTTGGACCCGGCGCCGCGCCATAACGGGTCTCCTGTTTCGGCGCCGCCAAATCGCTCGCCCGTACCGGCGGGCTGCAGCCGGCCGTGCATTATTGGATGAGTGCCAGTCGCCGGTACCAGGCATCACTTCCCCTGCAATTGCTGGGCGTTCTCATGCTTCTGGCCGCCAAGTGTGGTCGCGATCCCGCTTGCTGGAACCAGCGGTTCATCAATAAGTGGAAGGGCTGGATGCGTTTTCGCCAGGAACCGGCGTTGATGCCCTCCGAGCTTCAGCCGACGACTCAAAGCTCATTGACTGCTGCGCGGCTGCCTCAAATCGGTTGGCTCATGAAATCCTGGATCGATATTGCGCGCCGCTTCAAGCGAAGAACCCTGGGAGATCGATCGCCGCCTGATAGCGGAGTACATGAAAAGCCACTCGATCAGGCAACTCCATATTGGTTCTGGCGAGCATCTGATCGTTGGCTGGCTCAATACCGACATCGGAATGCTTCCGGGCGTCGTAACGATGGACGCGACGGAGGAATTTCCATTTCCTGATAATACGTTCGACTATGTTTTTTCGGAGCATATGATTGAGCACGTGTCGTATGAGGATGGAGCGGTGATGCTGCGTGAGTGCCACCGTGTCATGCGGCCTGGCGGCGTCATCCGGATCGTCACGCCCGATCTCGCTGCCGCTATAGGTTTGTACAACGACAATCGTTCTGCCATTCAACAAAAGTATTTGTCTTATTTTATGGCGACTTTCCTGCCGATCGCCGCCCGGTCACTGCCGTGTTTGCGCTTAACGCAATGTTCCGCCTTTGGGGCCATCAATTCATCTACGACAAATCGACGCTCGCCGGCGCCCTGGCAGTCGTCGGCTTCAAATGGGTTAACGGCCAGAACTCGGCATTAGTGATCATCCGGAGTTGACCAACCTGGAAAATACGCGGCGATACCCGGCGGGTTTGCTCGACTTCGAAAGCCTAGCGCTGGAAGCATCCAAGTAACGAAGGTGTCAAGCCACGTCGCCCGTGATCCGCATGTGGGCCTGCCCGCTGTAGACTGCATCTACATCGCCGCCTCGGCGCATGATGCCCGCTATACTCGCATTTGCGTTGCCAGCATCCGCTACTTCTATCCGGAGGCTGTCATCAAGCTCTTGCCGGGCGGAAGGCTGGAGCCTGGCTTGCGCCAAGCTGGCGCGCCACTGGGCTGTCGGCGTGGCCGATATCGCTCCCGGCGACTACGGCTGGGGCTTCGTTAAGCTAGAGCCACTGTTCGGCCCCGCCGGGGAGCGGTTTCTGGTGGTCGATTCCGATACGGTTTTTACCGGCCCGGTACTCGATGCCTTCGCCACAAGCGCTGCGGATTTTCTGGTCGATGACGAACAACAAAGCGAAACCGACACCCGCAGGCTCTATTACGACTGGCGCAAGGTCGCCGCGATCGATCCGCTGGCGCGCCCGCCGCAATTCGTTTTCAATAGCGGGCAATGGTTCGGCACGGCCGGCGTCCTGATGCGCGACGACTTTGCGCCCTGGGTCGACTGGACCATGCCGCGCCGTTTGAAGCATCCGGACTGCTTCATGCCGGGCGAGCCGGGCGTTCTGAATTACGTGTTGAACCAGAAGGCGGCGCTGGGAGCACCGCGCGTCGAACGGCGGCGGATCATGCGCTGGCCGGGTCACGGCATAGACGGCATCACGCCGATGAGCATCATCAACCGTACTGCTCCGGCAGTGGTCGTGCATTGGGCGGGGTTCAAGGCCGCACGCCTTCGCGCCCTACCGGGAGCCGACGTGCTCTCGCTGTTCGAGCGATGTTATCACGCGAAGTTACCGCTCGGCTTCATTGGCATCCGCCTGCGAACCTGCCGCTATGTCGTTGCCAGCGTTGCGCGCAGCCTGTCGAACTCGCCTGCGGCTTCTACGCCGCCGACTTTCCGTTTCGCCGGGCGTTTCGCCGGCGGCTTGAGAACGCTAACGCCGCGCAGTCGGTGGCTGAACGCCAATGAAGGGCCTGTTGCGGTCCTTTCTCGCCAAGCGCGGCTACGTTCTGTGGAAGCGGGATTTCTTTCGTTTCGGAATATCGCCCTTCGTCGATATGGCTCGGCTTAACGCGGCCTGGGAACGGCCGCTGGACGTCGTTTTCGACGTCGGCGCTAATGTCGGGCAATTCGCCGCCGAAGCGCGAGAGGCATTGCCGGCCGCCAAGATTTTCTCATTACAACCGCTCAGGATCCGCGATCGTTCGAGAAGCTTGCCAACTCGCGAGCGGACGGTCGGATGTTCCGTCATTGCCTGGCGCTGAGTGATGTCGTCGGTGAGGTCGTTTTCTACGAATACGGCCGGGAAGGAGACGGCTCTCATATCAACAGCCTGGTGCCAAACGCGAAATTCCGGCGCGGTTCGGATACAAGGGGAAAGAAATTACAGTTCGCGGCTCGACCCTCGACCAATTCTGCGCGACCCAGAATATTGACCAAATCGATTTCTTGAAAATCGACGTGGAGGGCGCGGAGTTGTCCGTTCTAAAGGGCGGCACGAATATGCTGTCGCAAGGGAGGATTTCTGCAGTCTACCTGGAATTCAACGATCTTGAGCCCGTTGCAGGAGCGAGTGGCGGTTCTCTGTTACCAATGGCGCACTATCTCGGCGATTTCGGATTGCGCTATGCATGCACCTATACCGACAGTCTTATGCACGGAAATAAACTCCACGTTTCTGCCAACGCTCTGTTTGTCCTCCCGCCTTCCACTCGCATTAAAATGTCGTTTCTTCTTGCACGGTGCAGTGCCACGCGATGAAAAACTTCGTTCATCCCCCCGCGGCACAATTATTCGAACGCCTGCCGCGGATGCTGAGGGCTCGTCGTACTACGATAGGTCCGCAGTCATGACAGTCGGTGTCGTCATCTGCACGCATAATGCGCGGATCGATTTTTTTGCCCGTTGCCTGGCGGGGTTGCGAGCGCAGACGTTGCCCGTCGCGCAATGGGATTATGCTGATCGTCGACAATCGCAGCGATCGGCCGGTCGGCGGCGAAATCGACTATCGTGGCATCCGCGTGCGAGGGTGGTGAGCGACGCGATGGACTGACGCCGGCACGGCTGTGCGGCATTCGCGAAGACCACGCGGAACTTCTGGTCTTGGTCGACGACGAGAATGTTTGGCGCCCGATTACCTGCACGCGCGGTGGCGATCGCCGACGAAATCCGTTTCTGGGCGCCTGGAGCGGGCAGTGTCTGCCGGAATTCGAGGCGCCGCCGCCGGAATGGACCCGCCGCTACTGGGGACCCTCTGCATCCGCGAGTTCGACAAGGATGTTTGGTCGAATCTGCCGTTGTTGCCGGAGCCATGCCGTGCGGCGCCGGTCTTTGTGTGCGCCGGCCGGTGGCCATGCATTATCTCGGCCTCTATGACCGGGGAGCGCGCTCCGTGATTCTGGACCGGGTCGGCACGTCGCTGGTCTCCGGCGGTGACAATGATCTCGCCGCCTGCGCCTGCGATCTCAATCTTGGCGTCGGGCTGTTTTGCGCGCTCAGGCTTACTCACCTGATGCCGCCGCAGCGCCTCACCGAAGACTACCTCTGCCGATTGGCCGAAGGCATCGAGATTCCGGCGCGATTCTCCGGGCGGAACGGGGGATGGCGCCACCCACCCGAAGCCTGATCGGCAAGACGGCCGATCTCATACGGGTATTTCGGCATCGCGGACCGCATCGCAACATCCAGCGCGCCGTTTTTCGCGGCCGTGCCGCTGCAGCGCAATGGCTCCTGGATCAGTCAGCGGCACGCGCGGCAAGTTTGTCATTGTCGGCGACGCCGGCGAAAGCTTCGCGACTTCGAAACTGACGCAGCAAAACTGATCGGACGGGGGAATCCAATTTTATCAGCACACTTCAGCGAATTGCCAACAGGACACGACGGTTTTTGGGCATCAAACCTCTTCCCGTCTTAGACGAACGCCTTTCCGAAATGGAACGCGTTTTTTGTGCCCCGCCGCTCACACCAGAACTCATATCCGCCATCAAACTCATTTCGCCTCACTGCGATTTACGGCAAAGCGAACGGTATCGAAGGGCGTGGGAAGCTGATCAAAACGGAGCCTGCTGGGGCGAATTCGAGGCTCTTGAGCCAATACTGAAGAGTGTTTCGTCAGGAGGCAATGTGCTCGAGATTGGTCCCGGCATGGGACGCTCCATCGTGTTCTTCTCAAAGAAGCTTGGATGGCCTGCCAATTCGTTTCATGCCTATGAAGGAACCGGCGCTACAACAAAGTACACCTTCCTTGGACCAAAATTTGTGGATTCCTTTTGTGGAAACATTCCCGTACTGAAACACATTTTGGAATTCAACCGCATCTCTGGCGTCACAATTTTTGACGCGGCTCAAAATGACCTTTCCGATCTTCCCGGACCATATGACCTTATCTATAGCTTTTATAGCATCGGATTTCATTGGTCCTTGGAGCATTTTCTTGATGAATTGATGCCGCTGCTTGGCTCCCGCGGCATCGGTATTTTCACTACGACGCTTGACTTCGTGCCATTCGAAAAACTAACGAAATTTCCTTATCGGATATTGGATTGGACACCGGCGTGGCCGCGAGGTGCACGCCTGAAGTTCATTGTTTTATCCAGAGAGTACCTACCTCCACTGCTGTGATCGCCATTGCATCACGAACAAACGCCAATCCGCAAATAGGCGAGGGCGTTCGTTGACCGCCAAAAGGGGCCGCCGCGCGTCATTCATGTGGTCGCCAGCCTCGACAAGGCTTCGGTGGAAGTCTGGCTGCTACGGATGCTGAACTATGCCGTCGAGATCGGAGTTCCGGTCGATTGGACCTTTTACTGCACCGAGGGCAGGGGCGGGATGGACGGGCGCGCCCGTGCACTCGGCGCGAAGGTCGTTTACTCGCCCGTCGCCATCGGCACGAAGCTGAACTTCGTTCGGGCGCTGCGGTCGCATTTGCGGCAAGAACGCTACGATGTGCTGCACGCGCACCACGATCTTGTTTCGGCTGTGTATCTGACCGCTGCTGCGCTACTGCCGCTTCGACGTAAAATCGTGCACGTCCATAACGCCGATGAATCTGTTCCCACGCCGAATGTGACTAAACAGGTCATCCTCAAGCCGACGCTGCGGCGCATCTGCCTGACGCTTGCGGACCAAATCGTCGCCAATTCGAATCGAAGCCTTGACACTTTCCTGGCCGGGCGAAAGCGCCGGTCTGAACGAGACCTCGTGCACTATCTCGGCATCGATCCGGCGCCGCTGATCGCCGCGAAACCCGACCGTGCCGCTTTTCGTCGCCGGCATGGCTTCGCCGAGGATGCGCGCATCGTGCTGTTCGCCGGCCGCATGGTGCCGGAAAAAAATCCGGTGTTCGCCGTCGATGTTATCGCCGAGATGCGCCGCAGCGACCCGCTGGTCGTCGGCATGTTCGCCGGTGCGGGCTCGCTGGAAGCCGAGGTGCGGGCGAGGGCCGCCGCGCGCGGCGTCGAGCCTTTCGTCAGATTACTCGGCTGGCGCGACGATATCGCCGAGGTGATGGCCGCCAGCGATTGGTTCATTCTGCCGCATCCCGAGAATCCACCGGAAGGCTTCGGCATTGCGGTCGTCGAGGCGCAACTGGCCGGGCTGCGATTGCTGCTGTCCCTGGGAGTTGCCGACGATCCACTGTTGCCGAGCGTCTCTGCTCGTCGCCTGTCGCTGCAACAGAGCGCAGGGGAGTGGGCAGCGGCGGCATGGGAGTTGTGGTCTGCGCCCGCGCCATCGCGCGAGACGACACTGTCCGCGTTTCGACGGTCGCCGATGGCGATGGACTTTGCGTTGCGCGAACTAATGTGCTCTGCATGGAGCACGGTCGTCAGCCTCGTGACCAAGAAATTACACTGCTTTCGCGTGTTTCTTTTCAATCATCGCTTCCCCGCTATTGCGCGCTGGGAATTTCATTTCCAAAAGCTTCGTATTCGGTTTTTTTTGTCGGGACAACGTGCCCGGATTGCGCGGGGTTTGTCGACCAGGAGCCAGCCTCTATATCTTAATCTTGGCGCCGGGCCTCGGGGCGCGCCGATCCGCACTGGGTCAATGTCGACGGATATCGCGACCAGGGTGTGCAATATCTGATCGACTTCACGCGTCCGTTGCCATTTGAATCGGGGTCGTTCGGCGGCCTTTTTGTGAGCATGTCATTGAGCACTTTTCCTTCGATGACGGAGTGAGATCCTCGCAGCCCGAGTCCGCCGCATACTCCAGCCTGGAGCATGCTTTCGCGTCATTGTGCCGGATGCGGAGACTCGCTACCACGCGCCGGGTACTTCGATTCGCCGAGTGAGCTGATCGGCAGGCGAGGGGCAGCGGAAGAAACGGCGATCGAAATCATCAATGATTATTTTCGTCAACGATACGAGCACCAGTTCTACCACGACTGGGTTACGATGGAGAAAATGTTGCGAAGGTGGGTTTTGATCGGGTCACGCGCTCGGCTTTTGGTCATAGCCCACGATGCGCTCCGCTCGTTTTGGACGATCAAAAATACGAATGGGAAAGTCTTTATGTCGAAGCCCGAATCTCCTATTTCGTCCGCAACGGAGTTTCGGATTTTTCTCGCTGTTTTATTCATTCTCCGTCCGCAATGATCGTGGGCGCGAAGCTAGTGGCGTTGATCACGCAGTTGTTGAACCGGGGGTTCGAATTCAATCTTTCGATGGCGCAGATGGTGTATTACACGGTCGAGCGGCGATTGGCGCATTTGCTGCTGCGCCGCCATCCGCCGGGCCCCTTCGCGCCCAACCTGCTGAATCTAGGCTGCGGGCCACACATCTATCCTGGCTGGGTGAATGCCGATGACTATGCGCCGAAGCGCCGTCTACGCGAACGCCGGTTCAAACCCGACTGGACCCTCGATATCAGCCGGCCTTGGCGTTGCATCGCCGATCATTGGGACGGCATCTTTACGCAACATGTCATTGAACACGTTAGCTATTCCGATGCCGTGAATGTCCTTAAGGAATGCTTCCGTACGCTTAAACCAGGGGCATGGATCCGCGTATGTGTTCCAGATCTCGCGACGTACGTGGGATATTATCGCAACGAGATCGAGAATGATTGGTTTCGTGCGTTCCCGCATCGCGCGCTGGCGCTGTCCTTCCTGACGCAGATGCACATGCATCGGTCGGTCTGGGACGCCGATTTGATGGTCAGGGTCTTGACTGAACTCGGCTATTACAGTGCCGCAGCGGGCTCATTCGGCATCGGTTCTGATCCCCGCTGATTAAAGACGATCCGGACAAGGCGCCGGAGAGCCTTTACGTCGAAGCGCGAAAACCGAACCATTCAGTGGGTTGAGCTTGTACGGCAGGGGGAATGTAATCCTAGGATATTGAAAAGCTCGACGGGCAAACGGTTGCCGGAATCAAAGTACTTCATGTCCTGGACAATCTCGGTATGGGTGGCGCCGAGACTTGGCTGGTGGAGCTTTTGCGGTATTGGCACCGCAACAACAGCACAGGCGGGCCACGCTTCGATTTTCTGGCGACCGGCGGCGTTCCAACCTATTACGATGAGGAGGCCAAAAGCTATGGCGCAAATATCTTTTATCTTCGCTACGGTCGGGCCTATCTAGCGTCATTCGTTGCCGGCTTCAGGAAGATCCTGCGCGACGGTCGATACGCGGCCATCCACGACCACGGCGACTATTCCGCCGGCTGGCATTTTCTGGTCGGCTCCGGGTCCCTTCCCGCGGTTCGGGTTGCGCATGTTCACAATCCTTGGGGTCATATCGCGGTCAATTACGTCGATGGACCAGGACGCCGGTTCGTAGTAAGCGCGGGGAAGACACTAATTGAACGACTTGCGACCCATGTTTGCGGTACTTCCGGGGAAATCCTGCGTAAGTATGGTTTCGAGCCCGGACGTCCCGGCTCACCTGAAGTCGAGGTCGTCCATTGCGGTTTCAACGTGGACAAATTTGACCGCGTTCGGCAAAGTGATCGCTTCCATATTCTGGAGGAATTCGGCTGGGGGCAGGAAGCCAAGCTCGTTCTGTTTGCCGGTCGGCTTGATCCGCGCTCTTGAGCTCGCTGATCCGACGAATTATAAGAACTCGTGGCTCGCGCTAAACGTCGCACGATCGGCAATGGCCTGGGATCCTTCGGTTCGGCTCATCGTGGCCGGCGAAGGTGTTTCTCTCCACGCGCCTGCAGGACCGAACACGGGCCTGGGGACTCGCGGCAGAAGATTCTGTCTCGCCGGCGTCCGCAACGACATTCCGGCTCTGATGAACGCGGCGGATGTTCTGCTGTTTCCGTCGGCGCAGGAAGGTCTGGGCATGGTCGTGGTCGAGGCCCAGGCTGCGGGACTGCCAGTTCTGATGAGCACCGCTGTACCGCGGGAGGCGATTGTCGTCCCTCAACTGGTGAATACCCTGCCGTTGTCAGAGCCGATCGATCATTGGGCCGCTACACTTCTGCAAATGCTTCGGCTGTCGCGGATGCCGGCCCAGAAATTCCGCAGCTTCTTTGATGCATCGCCATTCGCTATTGAGAATTCCGCGTTGAACTTGCTACGAATTTACCGCGAGGGCTGCGAAGCGAGAAGACCCATTGCATGAGTGCCGGTCGCATTGTCATTTTGTTCCGGGTATTCACGCTTTCGGGGGTGTCGCAACGGCTGGTCGTTGAACTTTCTCGCTATCTGAACGAGAAAAACAAACCTCATACAGTCCTCTGCCTCAACCGCAGTATCGATCTCGCCGCCCACGCGGATTGGCCGATGCATGTTCAGTCTCTGGATACGCCACGCAATCCGATTGCCGAGGGCTGGGTGCTCGCTCGCTACTTCAGCGCTTCCGATAATGCGACCCACCATGCGCCGCTGTTCTTCGACCTTAAAGGGGCCTTTTACGCGGGTCTGTTCCATTGCCCCGGATTTCGATCTCGCATTTGACCGATCCACCGAGCCTGTTGCCGAAAGATGTGAGCAACTGGTGCGTTTTCCGTTCGCAGCCGTATTCCTGCGGCGGAGCCAGGAAGTACCGGCTGGGCGGGCCGTCTGCGGGGCGAGGCGGTGCATCGTATCAACAAACGCGGCGTACGGCGCGCACGGACTGTCATCGCAATGACGAATGCGATCGCGAATGAAATAACGGCGCTCTACGACCGGCGCGCGATTGTTGTTCCGCCGGGCGTGTCGCCGTCTGTTAATGCTGGCGTGATCGCGCCGGTTGAGGCGGGCCCGCTCCATTTCCTCTCAGTATCGCGGCTGGAAGGCAGTAAACGTATCGATTGGATACTGCGCGCGTTTGCCGAGTTAGAAAACCGGGCTACGCCATTGAGCGCGGAAATGCCTTGGGTGCTCGACGTGGTCGGTGATGGCTCGGAGGCGGCACCGCTGCGCAGCCTGGCCGCAGGCCTAGGAATATCCGACCGGGTGACCTTCCATGGCCACTTGAGCGATCAGCGCTTGGAAGAGTTGTTTGCACGGGCGGATGTTTTTCTTATGCCGGCCATCCAAGGCTATGGCTTGCCGGCTTTGAAAGCGCTGGCCCGAGGGATTCAGGTCATTCTCCATCGGCAATCCGGAGTTTCGGAAATCCTGCATTCGGCGCCCTGGATTGAGACAATCACACGGGGTCAGGACGATCTTGTCTCGGCTATTCTCCGCATGGTGCACAATATTTCATCCGGAACGCAACGGCAGCGTTCCGGCCGACCGTGCCGACGGCGTCAGGATGGGCAAGCCAAATCGCGGTTACCTGCGGCTGGATATGAAGGCGAGTCGATTTGAGGAAAAGAACGGCCATGCCACTGAAGCAGCTGATCAACAACGGTCTCGAAGACATCGCTCCGAAGCTGTGGCTGTCCTGGAACATTTTGCGTCGGAATCGGAATTTCAGCGCGGACTACTGGCTGCTTCCGGAGCTATGCCGCAAAAACGCGATCTCGCTCGACATTGGCGGTAACCGCGGTTGGTTTGCATACTATATGTCGTGGCTGTCGCGAGAGGTGCATGTATTTGAACCAGATCCGACATTTTGGCGCAGATGGCGGGCTATAAGACCAAGAATATGACCGTCCATGAATTCGCGCTCTCGGACCGAAGCGGTACCGACGAAAATGAGGTTTGATCTGGACAATACCGGTATCGGCACGATAGAGCAAACGAATTCACTGACCAATAACCCCGGCATTCGCCGCCTTATCGAAATCGACGTGCCACTGAAGACAGTCGACAGCTTCTGTTTCTCCAATGTCGGCTTCATGAAGATTGACGTTGAGGGCCACGAGCCCGCGGTGCTACGGGGCGCGCAGATGCTTTTGACGGCTAGTCGTCCGGCACTATTGATAGACTTGGAAGTGCGCCACAATCCGCGCGTATTTGAAGAAGTCTGGAGTGTGCTCGATCCTCTGAATACCGTATGTACTATTGTGCGGATGCGAGACTTCGGCCGGTAGATCGCGCCAAAATAGCAAATATGCAAAAGGGACCACCTGAATCCGATCCAGACTACATTTACAATTTTGTATTCCTGCCGGACCGTCCTCCTGACGTCGCGTCATGAAATTTCAGACCGAAGGCGGTATCCGGTGCAGCGTCTCGATCATCCGCCGCACCACGTTATCCATCATGCAACGAGCCCGCCAGCCGAGCTTATGCGCAGCCTTAGTTGGATTGCCGCGACTATATTGGATGTCGGTGCGTCGAAATATGATAGATCCGTTGACATGTCGACGCCAGTCGAGCCCCACGGCCCCGAATGCCGTCGCCGCGAATTCCTCCAGGCTGTGGGTCTCTCCGGTGCGACTACGTAATCATCCGGCTCGCCGGCCTGCAGTATCGACCACATGGCCTCGACATATTCCGGCGCCCAGCCCCAGTCGCGGCACACATCGAGCCGACCCAGGCGAAGCCGTTCTGCGCTACCGGCTTTGATGGCAATTGCCGCATCCACGATCTTGCGGGTCACATAGCGGGTCGGGCGCAACGGTGATTTATGATTGAACAGAATTCCGTTGCTGGCGAACAGCCCGTGCCTCTCGCGATAGTTCACCACCAAAGAATGCGCTGCGGACTTGGCAATGCCGTAGGGACTGCGGGGCTTGAACGGGAAGCTCTCGTCGGCTGCATCTTTTCCAATGTCGCCGAAGCATTCGCTGGAGCTAGCGTGATACAGCCGCGCGGACTTATTCGTAAATCGAATAGCTTCGAGAAAGTTGAGAGTACCCAGCGTAATGCTGGCAAGGGTCTCTGCGGGTTGATCGAAAGACAGCCCGACCGAACTTTGACCGGACAGATAATAAATCTCGTGGGGTTCTACCCCGGAAATCACATCGATGACATTTCGGAAGTCGACTGGCGCTAGCGATATTTTCTCCACGTCGTTGGCAATTTCTAAGGCGTTTAGATTTTGAAACGACGAAGCTCCGGCGTCGCGCGACGTTCCAAAAACTCTGTAACCTCTCTTCAGAAGCAGCCTGGCGAGATATGCGCCATCCTGACCGTTGACACCGCAGATGAGCGCGTGCTTTTGCGCTGAATTCATGTGGGATTATTCATTCCTCGGTCGGCCGGAAGGGATTGATTGCACCAAGATAAATGGTTGTCGTGCAAAAGTACAATGTGCAGAGGGACGCGGATTTTCGGTGCTTTCGCTAATCGCGGCGAATAAAAGCCGCAAGTAGGATTTTCCCAACGGGCAGCCGCAGTTATGAAGATCCTGTTCCTGGGCGAGATTGGCATTGGGCAAACATCGCTCATGCGAATGCGGGCCCTTGGGCGGCTCGGGCATAATGTCATCGGCATCAACACCAATACGGCTTGGCAACAAGCGTCGTGGCTGCAGCGCCAGGTGCAACGTCGCCTGCAGCGCGGCGCGATCCCGGATGAGATCAATCGCGCGGTGATCGCTCAGGCACGGCAGTTCCGTCCGGATTTGGTGTGGGCCGAAAAGCAGGAATATCTCAAACCCGAAACGCTGGAAGACCTGCGTCGCCTCGGCGCACGCTTGGTTCATTTTACGCCGGATCCATATTTCTCGGTGCAATGGAAGCGGACGGGCTTGATGAATCAGGCCATCGGCATGTTCGATGTGCTGGTTTATTGTAAATCCTACGAACGGCCAGATTATGAGGCGCGGGGCCGGCCGCTCATCTATATGCCGCTCGGCTATTGCGACGAAGTGCACCGCCCGTTGCCGTCCGACGATCCGCGATGGCGCTGTGCGGTGGGGTTCGCCGGCGGCTGGGAACCGCGCCGGGAGCGGCTATTGCACGCCGCAGCAGAGGCACGAATTGACCTCAAGATTTGGGGCATCTATTGGGATTTTCTGCGTGACGGTAAGTGGACTCTGCGGCGATACATCATTCTGCGTCAACTTGCCGGCCGTGCCAAGGAAAGTGTCCGAATCCATCGTGACGCACTTTTGGCGCAGGCTTGGCAAGGTAACGAGATTTATGCCGACGACTATGCGCGGGCGCTGACCGGCGCCAAGATCGGCTTGGGTTTTCTCCGGATTGTCTGTCCGGATCAACACACCACGCGGACATTCGAGATTCCGGCGTGCGGCAGCATGCTGTTGGCGGACCGTACCGACGAGCATCGGGAATTCTTCGAGGAAGGCGAGGAAGCGGATTTTTTTTCCTCGGATGATGAGTTTCTGGATAAGATGACATTCTATTGCAACAATGAACCGACGCGTGCACGCGTGGCGGCTGCCGGCTTTCGCCGCTGCATCGAGGGACGCTACGCCTATGTCCATCGGCTGCAGGCCGTCCTCGATCGTATTGCGGAATTGTAACCGAATGGATGAGACTACCAGCAGACCCAGGGTGCTGCTTTCGACTCAGTCTCTCGCTCCGGGTAACGGCGGCATTTGTGCCGTCGCGCGGATAACGGCATCTGCGCTTTTAGGCCCCTGTCGAATGGAGGCGCTGGCCTGCCGGGACGCCGCCGATCATCGGATCGCGACAATTGCCGTGCGGTCATTTGCGGATCACCGTCCGCGGTTCTTTCTGGCCAATCTGGCCGCCTCACAGCGCGCAACCCATGTCGTCTATGATTTCGCCGGAACCGCCCGGGCGCACGTCGATCTGCCCTTCCGGCGGCGACCCTATGCGGTGTGGGTGCACGGACTGGAAATATGGAATTCGTCGGCGCGAAAATATTTGCGTGCAGTTTCCGGTGCAAGCCTGATACTTGCGAATAGCGCCTATACCGTAGCTCGTGCCAATGGATTGCTGCCGAACGACGTCGAACTCATCACTTGTCCACTCGGAACGCCTCAAGACGAGCCACCGGCAAAGATTGGTCCGGCGGATGGACCACCGACGGTGATGTTGTTGGGCCGAGCCGACGAATTGTTCGCTAAGGGACACGATGTTCTAATCGAAGTCTGGCCCGATGTTGTATCCGCCGTGCCGGATGCGCAGCTCCTTCTCGTCGGCGGCGGCAACGCGCTGGGCAGAGTGCGTGATCTCGCGGCAGCTTCGCCGGCGCGTAATTCCATCAAAATTGCCGGCTTCGTACCCGACGAAGAGATCGACGCCTATTGGCGGCGCGCGGTCGTGTTTGCGATGCTCGGATATACGGAGGGGTTTGGCATCGTCTATATCGAGGCGATGCGCCGCGGACTGCCGGTGATCGCGTCGACGGACGATGCGGGTCAAGAAATAAACATCGATGGCAAAACAGGCTTCAATATATCCTGCAAGGACACACGGCGGCTTAGCGAAGCGCTGGTGATGCTGCTACGCGATCGCGATGCGGCCCGCAATCTCGGCGCCGCCGGGCATTCGCGTTGGCGAGAGCAATATACGTTCTCGTCGTTCGCCCGCCGGTTTACAGAGGCGACTCAAAAATTCCTCGCGAGCTAGGTGTCGCGGGATGGAAAGATCACCAATTTTGGAGGGGCTACTAAAGACTTACGCCAGGCGATTCCCGCTTAGGAGGGGAAAGCTGAGGATTATTAATTCCCTCTGGTCAATTGCAATCCATGGAGGGAGCACCGAGCGGCTGGCGACGCTGAAATATGGCGAGTTTAGGTTGCCTTGCGATCTGCAAGAAGATCTGCAGCGGCAATTATACTTCTTCGGCAACTATTTTATTGAAGAGGAGAATCTTGCGTGCTGGCAACGGGAAGCGAGCGGTGCCAAGGTTATCTTTGACGTCGGAGCAAACCTTGGCATCTATAGCTTCGCCGCGCTCGCGGCCGAGCCAAATGCGATAGTGCATGCGTTTGAGCCGACGCCCGAAATAGCAAGACGCCTCAGAGAAGCTGCCTGGTTGAACGGACTTGGTAAGTTGAATGTGTATGAGATCGCGGTTTCGAGCAGCACGGGGCACGCCAGGCTAAACCGTTATCTCGGCGATACCGGCGCCAATGGCGGTATGAATTTCATTTATGGCAGCGCCGCGGAGGGTGACCCGAATCGGGTGTCGACCGTGCGACTTGATGACTTTTGTCGCGAACATGATATTGATCATGTCGATCTGATGAAGGTGGACGTACAGGGACACGAACCTGACGTATTTTTAGGGGCCGAAGGGTTGCTAGCGGCTGGCCGCGTTGGGCTGATATGCTTCGAGCTTAATTGGTCGCAAGATCCGCAGCTCTCCTGTCCGGCGCGCCGGAGCATTCTGTTGCTGGAGCAATGCGGCTATCAGTTTTCTGCTGTCGGGAAAAAACTAGCATGGCACACGGCGGGTGACTGGATGCGTGGTTTGAGCGACGTTATCGCCAGGCGCGCCGTCAGGAGGTAGATCTTTTGTCCGGGATAGCGTTCTGGATTTTACTTTGCTTGACGGCCTTTATTTGGCTTGTCGCGCTGCTAAGGCGTGATCGCAAATCGCTTGGGCTTCCCATCGCTTATCTCGGCGGTCTGTTGTTAATTCATGTTCCGGGAGCCTTCACGCCGCTGTTTAGCAATCAGTTTGCCTTTAATGCCGATATCATTGAAATAGGAATTCGTTTCGCCGCGATTGGAGCCTTATGCTTCGTTGCCGGTGTTCAGGTTGCGCGCTTTCTGAATCGGAAAGATCGCCTACTTTATCGCTATGTCGATCGTCGCGATTTTTGGTTCTTTTGCTTGATCGGCGGCCTGATCGTTCAGTTCGGTCTGAGCTTTCTTGACAACTTACCAAGCGTACGAGCCGCCGTTGATAGAGGCAGCGCGATTTGGATGTTGGGTGCCTTGTTCGGTCTGCGATACGCCATGGCCCGGGGCGACCTAAAATCCATAATGCTCTGGGGCACTTTGACCATGGTCTATCCAGTTCTGATCCTGTTACTGGGGGGATTCTTGAGCTATGGGTCGGCCGCCCTGATAATCGTGGCGTCAGCTCTCGCTGTGTCGACCCGCAGTTCAGTTAAGCTGATCGTTGTCGGCGTGCTGGGCGCGTATCTTGGCCTGACAATATTCGTAAATTATTTCGCCCACCGGACGGAATACCGGGAGACCGCCTGGAGCGGCGCCTCACTCGGCGCCCGTGTCGACGCTGCTGCCGAAATGTTTTCAAACTTCCAATGGTTCGATCCGACAAATATTGAGCAGCTCGCCGCGCTTAATATAAGACTCAATCAGAATTATTTCGTCGGCATGGCGGCTATGAGACTGCAGCAGGAGCAGGTCAACTATTTGTACGGCCGGTCGATTTGGGAGGGCGTGGAGGCGCTCGTGCCGCGCGCTCTTTGGCCGGACAAGCCGGTATTCGGAGGAAGCGGTCACGTCGTCGCCGATATGACCGGGCTGCATCTCAACGAAGACACGTCCTGGGGCGTCGGCAACGTGATGGAGTTTCAGATCAATTTTGGCATGCCCGGCGTCGTTTTTGGTTTTTTGATTCTCGGGTTTGTGCTTGGCTGGCTAGATTTCAAGGCTGCGGCGGGGGACGCCCGTGGCGACATGAGCAAGGTCATTTTGTATTTTCTTGTCGCGGCGGCGCTGATCCAGCCCAACGGTTCGCTCGTCGAAATGACAGGCGGCGCAGCGGCCGCGATAGTGTCGGCATACATATGGAAGTGGGTCTGGGAGCTCTGGCTCAATCGGAGCAAGCACCGCACTGCCAGGCGAGAGTTCGCCGCATCGCGATGAAGATCGTGCTGGCCGTGAAAAGCCTGTTGCCAGGCTACGGCGGACCGGCATTCTCGGTGTCACGGCTGGCGCTGGCACTGGCGGATACCGGCGTTACGGTGGGACTGTGGGCTCGCGACGGGTCGGCGCCGAAAACTCCGCTCGGGCCGGCGCATTCGTCGGTCTCGTTGTTGTCCGGTTCAATTGGCGAGGCGTTGGACCGATTTGGCCGGCCTGATATTTTGCACGACAACGGCCTTTGGTTGGCGCATAACCACCGCATCGCCGAGCTGGGAACAGCGCGAAATATTGCTCGCGTGGTCAGCACGCGGGGCATGCTCGAGCCCTGGGCCATGCGCCATAAGCGATTGAAAAAGCAACTGGCCTGGTGGCTCTATCAGCGGCGCGATCTGTGTCGGGCGTCTTATCACCACGCGACCGCCGAGGCCGAGGCCAAGATCCTGCGCCAGTTTCGGCTCGGCGTACCGGTCGGCGTCATTCCCAACGGCATCGACATACCCAACGGCGGGCTTCGTCGCGATGAGCAGGCCGGATTAAGAACGGCCCTGTTTTTGGGCCGCATTCATCCGGTTAAAGGCCTGTCGCATCTCCTTGATGCCTGGGCGCAGCTGCGCCCGCGAGGCTGGCAATTGCAGATCGCCGGTCCCGATGAAGTCGGCTATCGCGCGGAACTCGAGCGGAAAGTTTCGGCCACTGTGCCGCCCCAGGCCGTTGAATTTCTCGGTCCGCTCTACGGGGAAGCGAAAGAACGCGCCTTTCACAATGCGGAACTGTTCGTGCTGCCGAGTTTTTCGGAGAGTTTTGGCATGGCGATCGGCGAGGCCTTGGCGCATGGCGTGCCGGTTCTGACTACGAGTGGCGCGCCGTGGCCAATGCTCGCTCAGCGCGGCTGCGGCTGGAGCGTGGCTCCGACAGTCGATGGAATAACCGAGGGCCTTCGGCTAGCAACGTCGATGGACTCGTCTGCGCTCACGGCGATGGGCGAAAGCGGTCGAAAATTCGTGCAACAGGAATTCGCATGGCCAAATATAGCCAGACAATTCATCAGCACTTATGAGACGTTGCTCTCGGCCAAAAGCCCATGTGATCGAATAGCGATGCCAAACCGCCACTAGCGGAGGCTGAGGAATATGCAGCGCCGGACATTGTTCAAAATGGGGGGCATGGCGTTGGCCGGCGCGCCGCTTTTGCCGTTGCCGAACTCCGCGTTGGCCGATCCGGCAGAGAGTAATTCGGGCGTTGTTAACGTGAAAGAGTCTCGCTTCGGCGCAATGGGAGACGCGCATACTGACGATACATCTGCCATCCAGGCTGCGGTGGATTATTGCTTCGGTTCGCCATCCGCGCCGCATGGGGTGGCGATGGGTGACAAGAACGGCGTTTTATATTTTCCGCCTGGCGTTTACAGAACCAACGCACCGATAAACATCGCGAAGCTGATCGGCGGCCGCATTGTTGGTTCGGGACGCTTTGTCACCAAGATCATCAATGAAGGCAGCGGTTCCGTTTTCGCGACGAATAGTTGCGGTTATTCGCATTTCGAAGGTTTGTATCTACGTGCATCCGACAAGACCGCCGCGGTGTTCGATCTCAATTGGGACGGCACGCCCGGTGGCGCGGCGCTGCAATCGAACTCCTTCATCGATATCCTTTTCGACGGCGGCGGGTATGGCATCGACATCGGGGCCGGCGGCTACATGGGATCGGAAAATATCTTCATCAATTGTTTTTGGATTTATTCGGCCATCGCCGGGTTGAAGACTTCTAACTTCAATGCGCTGCAGAACACCATCGTGGGCGGTAATTTTCAAGCCTGCACTATGGGTATTTGGGTGTCGCGCGGCTCGGTCTGCGTGGTTGAAAGCACGGGTTTCCAGGTCCAGAAAGAATGGGACATCCGTGTCGACAATTCCGCCAATGATACGATCAACATCATCGGCTGTCGCAGTGAAAGTCCTAATTTCGTTCAGGTCAAGAATTACGTCCACGCCTCCATCGTCGGCTGCACGCAAGCGTCTCCGGCATCGGGAGGCTATTTCCTTCAGCCGGGTGGTTGTCCCGCCACGGTCGATCGCTGCGTTTCAGTGACCGGCCAGATTGCGCTGGAGGCGGAGGCACGGCTTAGCGTTAGAGGTTCCTCCTTCGGCCGCGCCGACTGGCTTCGCTACGGGCCGCTCCTGCCGAACCAAACGATCGAGCTGGAAGACGTCCAATTTGGCGGCACGCCCAACAGCCACTCTTTGCTGTCGCCACCGACAAAAATCGCCAAGCAGCGGATTACGTCGGCCGGGGTTCATGAATACGCAATCAATCGGACTTGAAATGGGCTACGCACTGTTCGCGTCGGGACGATGACTTCCATCCTCGTCACCGGCGGCGCCGGTTTCATCGGCAGCCACACCTGCAAGGCGCTGCACCGGGCCGGCTTCACGCCGATCAGTTACGACAATCTCTCGCGCGGCAATACCGAGGCGGTAAAATGGGGCCCGCTCGAAATCGGCGAGCTTTCCGATCGCAAGCGCCTGCGCGAGGTCGTGGCGCGCTATCGCCCCGCGGCGGTCGTGCATTTCGCCGCGCTGGCCTATATCGGGGAATCGAACGAGGAACCCGCCGCCTATTACGCGAACAATGTCGGCGGCACCGCGGCGCTTCTTGAAGTCATGCGCGAAGTCGAGCTGCGCCATATCGTCTTTTCCAGTACCTGCGCGGTCTACGGCACGCCTGAAACCGTTCCAATCTCGGAACTCTCGCCGCCGGCGCCGATCAATCCCTATGGCGCCAGCAAGATGATCTGCGAGCGCATGCTGCGCGAATGCGCCGCAGCGACTGGGCTGACATTTACGGCGTTGCGCTATTTCAATGCCGCCGGCGCCGACCCCGACGGCGAAATCGGCGAGTGCCACGCTCCGGAAACGCATGCGCTGCCGCTATTGCTCAACGCCGCTGCCGGCGCTGCTCCCGGTTTCACCATCTTCGGCGACGATTACCCGACAGCGGACGGCACCTGCATCCGCGACTACATCCACGTTTCCGACCTCGCCGACGCCCATGTCACGGCGTTGCGCGCGTTGCTCGATGGCGCCGCGAGCGCGGCGTTCAATCTTGGCACCGGACGCGGCTGGTCGGTGCGCGAGCTGGTCGAGGCCGTGCGCCGCATTACCAATTGCGACTTAGACGTGCGGGTCGGCCCTCGCCGGCCCGGCGATCCACCTGTCCTTGTCGCCGATGCCACCCGGGCGCGCCAGAACTCTCGGCTGGCAACCGCGCTATTGCGATCTCGAGACGCTGGTGGCGCACGCCTGGGCATGGCACCAGGGCGCGAGCAGAACCTGGAAACGGATGCAGAAACCAACGCCGCGGAAGGCGTCAGGATGACACAGCCTCGGCGCGATTGATCAGCGCGCTCGGCAAGCTTGGCAGAGTTGGTGCATTTGGCGCACCGGGCGTGTCTGCCGCGCTCGGTGCATTTTTTATTTCCGGTTCGAGCGATACCGTCTCGCCGGGGGCTTCTTCTTTAGCTTTCTCGTCGAGCGCCGCCGCAATCGCACTCTCGTCGCGCTGCTCGCCGGCCAGCAGCATGCCGATCGTTCGCAGCACGATGATGGCGTCGAGCTTGAACGACGCGTGCCGTATATACCACTCGTCGAGCGCGTTTTTCTCTTCCACCGAGATCAGCCGGCCGCCGCAGACTTGGGCCCAGCCCGTCAATCCGGGTCTTACCGCGAGCCGCAGCGTGGTGTCCTGCGGCTGATCGATCGGCAACAGCGGCCGCGGTCCGATGATCGACATGTCGCCGGAAAGGACGTTCCAAAGCTGCGGCAATTCGTCGAGCCGGGTCGCCCGCAAAAACCGCCCGAACGCCGATGGCTCTTGCGCCTCGCGCTTTTGCTTGGTGCGGCGGTCGAACAGCGTATGCAGCGTGCGGAACTTGTAGAGGTGCAGCGGCGCGCCGTTGCGGCCGAGGCGCTGTTGCCAGAATACCACCGGAATGCCGACGTCCATGACCACCAGAAGGCAGACGGTAAGGATCAGGGGCGACAGCACGATCGCCATTGTGATTGTGACCGCCAGATCGAGCGCGCGCTTGATCTTCCAGAGCGGCTGATGCAGCGAGTCCGGCAATTCGATGTCCACGATCGCCGGGGTTGCCGCCGGCGGCGCGGCAACCGTTACGTCCGCGCCGGCCTTGAACCGTTCCGGCATCAACCGTTCCGGCAGCACCTCCAGATCGATGGCCAGCGCATCGCAGACGCGGCGCACATCCTGCCATGCGGGCGCCGGGAGCTCCGTGGGCTGCGCGGCGAGCACCACTTTGTCGATGCGTACGCCGTGGGTCGCATAATCGGCAATGACCTTCTCCAAGTCGGCGGGCCCGCCGACGATCGGGTAGCCGTTGAGCGAGCGGTGCCGCATTTTCGGCCGCTCATCGAGCACGGCTACGATCTGATGGCTGCCCGGCGCGAGCTCCTCCACCATTTTCGAGAAGAACCAGGCCAGCCGCGACGCCCCGATGATCAGCACATGCTCGACTTTGTTGACGGCATGATTGGGCGTCCGCGTCTCGCGATGGGTGTCGCGCATGCGGAGCAGAATCCGTGCCCCGAGCAGGCCGCATGCCAGCAGCATGAAGTGCAGGATCGGGAGCGATCGCGGCGCCTCCTCGAGCCGGGTCAGCAGGAACGAGGCTACCGCGGTCAGCGCCGCAATCAGGCCGCAAGCCTTGATCAGTTCGAATGCGTCCCGGATCGAATAGAAACGGGCAATCGGCGAGCTGGTCTGAAACCACTGGAACACGAGGAGCGACGTGAGAAACGCGATGCCGCAATACATGGCGACGCTGGCCGGCCGTTGGATGGTGCCGTCGCGAAGCAGAAATGCGGCGAGCGGGCTCAAGCCGCCCCAAACCACGTCGAGAACGATGACCCGTGACAATAGCCGCGTGTGCGAGGACGGCCTTTTCAAGCGGAGATTTGCCTTGGCCACAGCAAAAAACCCCGATTGGTGTGAGACGCGGTTCCCGGAAGCCCCGACAGCTAATAATAGCTGTGGACGCATGGGGCGTCCAATCTAATCCCCTTATTTATCTGTATTTTGACCGGAAACACTGATGACGATTGGCTTTAACGGCCCCCGGCCGGAAAGTTCCCCACTACAAGCCTCAGCCGCTGTCCGGTTTTGCCGCGAGGTGATTCGTTTTTCTGCCGGGAACTTTTGCCTTTATCGGTTGCGCGCAATCGCCGCCGCGCCGCGCCGCCACAACAGCAGCGGCAGGCGCAGCACCGGATAGAGAAAATGCAGCGGGCGGGGCAGCGGCCAGCGGATGACGTCCGCCGGACCGACCGCGATGACGCGGCACTGAGCCACCAGGAAATCCCGGCCCCGGCCCAGCAGAAGATGGGCATGGATGGTGCGCATGATGGTGACGATGCCGCGGTCGGGATCGGTGTTGGGTTGTGCCGCCGTCATCGCGGCGAGCGCGATGGCCGCCAATTTTTCAATTCGTCGATTTTTTTGAATCTCGTCCGCCAGCGTCGGCGGCAGCCGCAAATCGAGCAGCCGGCAGCACAGCAGCAGCGCTTGTCCCGCGCACAATCCGGCGCCAATGGCCTGGGCATGGCGATAGAGCCGCTCGATGTCGGTGTCGCTTGTCGCAATCGCGGCATTGAGATCGGCCAGCCATTTCATTCGCGACCAGGAGTGCAGCGCGCCGTGCACGCACAGCGCGGCGAACAGATCCGGCGTCGCTAACGTGCGAACCATGGCGCCGTCGGACAGCCGGACCTCCTGCGCGGGGGACCGTGCATCGACGCCGCGCAGCAGCAGCGGATTGTCGGCTACGCGCCATTGCAGCTCCACCAGGAAACCGTTGCCGGGGTGAGCGAATTCCGCCTCTCTGGCATATTGGATCAGCGCGCGGCGTTGCGCCGCGCTGAGCCGCTGCGCCGGCGAGGTCAGGCCATAGCCCTCACGTTCGAGCAGTTGCATGGCCGTTTCGGCGCGGTCCGGCGGCACCAAAAGATCGATGTCGCGGGCGTGCTTGGCGCCGAGCGAGCCATAGGCGAGCTGGGCCAGCACCGCGCCTTTGAGCACCACGACCGGTATTTCCGCCGTGGTGAGGATTTCGTAAAGCCGAACCGTTTCGGCGCCGGACATGAGATTGTGGCGGACGATGCGCTGCGCGTCGGCCGCAAGCTTTTGCGCGATCGGCGAGGGCGCGGCGACCCCGGCCGACGACAGCGCATTGTGCGCGAGCCCGGCAACGCGCTGCCGCCGCGCGATGTTCAGAAAACGCCCCCAATCGGCGACCCCGGCGGCGCCACGTATGGCGGCGTCGCGCGCTTCCGATGGCGGCCAACGGCAGCATGCCGCGGCGAGACGGAACTCCGGATCGTCGGCGCCGATCCTGACCGCCGCGCCTCGCGAGACCTGGCGGTTCGGGTTCCGGAGTTCGCCCTGGAGTGCCATGTCGCCTGCCGATCGGGCCATGCCGACTAGGATACGATAACGTCGCTACGCCGCGATACGCTACCTGAGGTTCCGCGCGGCACCCGCTCCGCGCCGCGGCGGCGTTGGCAGGTGCGGCGTTGAGCGGTTTTGTCGGCCATCGTGCGGGAAATCACCGATTGTGTTCGTAGAGCATCACCGTCAAGTATCCGGGAAGTTGTACGCCAACCTATTGGAAGAACGGACATATCGGCGTTTTTTCTGCCTGCCCGCCGCTCTCGACGGGCCGGCTAACGCTTCGTCAGGGAATCGCTGGCATACCGGACGAATCTTGCGGCTTTGGCGGCTATTTGCTAGGTTGCATCCTCTGGGGAATCAGTCGAGGGCACGATGGACGAGCGGACGAGACTGGACCAAGCGTCGGAACGCAAGGCAGCCGATGCGGCTGAGTCGCACCGCCAGCCGTGGCACACCCCGGTGATCGACATTGTTCCGCTGAGGAATGCGGAAGCGACCGCCAACGCTAGTGCTGACGGCAACGCGCAGACCTGCTAACGCGGCTCGCACACTAAATTCATCCAATTCAGGTTTTCCGCGCAAGCGCTTTTGGCGCGATGTCTGTATTTGGGCGTGGACTCCGCCTAAGCTCTCGACAAAACTGACGGGGACTTCGTGAACAACACCCCGCGACGTATGTGATGGGCATCTGCGGCCGAATCTCCTGCGCCGAAGCCGTCCCGTCCGCCATTGATCGCACGCTCACTGCCCTATCGATCGGCTCGGCGCGGCAACATCGTCATTGGTCCGCACTGCATGTGCGACTGGCCAGCTGCGATGACGCCGCACTCGCCTCGAACCAAGCCGGCGACGCGGCAGCCTTCGATGGCCGCATCGACAACCGCAATGACCTGCGTCGGGCCTTGAACCGTGACGACCTCGATCGCTGCGACAACGCCCAAGTCGCTCTGCTCTGCTACGAGAAATGGGGCGACGATTTCTGCGAGCGAGTCATCGGCAATTACGCTTGCGCGATCTGGGACGCACAACGCCGCCGCTTGGTCATGGCGGTCGAACCCGGCGAGCCGCGGCCGTTGTTCTATTGGATCGGCCGGGACGAAATTCTGTTCGCCAGCGAGCCGCGCGGATTGTGGTCCGATCCGGACGTGCCCAAGGTCCTGGATGAGGACCAGATGGCGGCATGGCTCTGCCTGCTGCCGTGCGAGCCGCAGCGCAGTTTTTTTAAGAACATTTTCCGCGTGCCGCCCGGGCATCGCGTCATTTGCGAACGTGACGCGGCGCGCCTGGAGCGCTGGTGGCGGCCCGAGCAGCAGCCCGAGCTTAGGTTTGCCGGCGATCGCGATTACGAGGAAGCGGTGCGTGCGGCATTGGAGGAAGCGGTGCGCTGCCGCATCGGCAGCGACGAACTGATCGGTTCACACCTCAGCGGCGGGCTGGACAGCTCCTCCGTCACCGTGACGGCGGCGCGGCTCCTTGCCGCGCAAGGACGCCGGCTGACCGCGTTTACCGCCGCCCCGATGCATCCGGCGCCCGACGAGCGCATTCGCTTCACCGACGAATGGCCTTACGCTGCCGCCGCGGCGGCGAAGTTTCCGAACATCGATCACGTGCGCGTTGCCAATGACGATGCGCCGCTGCTCGATGCGGTGGAATTGCGCGAGGCCGGCCAGGACTGGCCGGTGGCGAATCCCTCCAACACGGTCTGGATGAGCGGCATCGACCGCGCCGCCCGTGAGCGGCGCATTGCCATCCTGCTGGTGGGCCAGATGGGCAACATGACCATCAGTTATGACGGCGGCGAATTGCTGGCGTCGCAGTTGCGTGGGATCAATCTTTTTGGCGCGGCGCGGACACTTTGGGATTTGCGTCGCTTCGGTGGGCGGTCCTGGCGCGGGCTGGCATTGGACACTGCGAACGCCGTGCTGCCGAATGCGGCGCGGCGACAATTCCTCCGCGCGACTGGCCGTGCCGAGCCGGAGCTCTCTGACTTTTCGATCGTCAACCCGGTATTCGTTCAACGCAAGGGGCTTGAGGCGCGCGCACGGGCGGTCGCCGGGAATCTCAAGAATACCACGCGTGACAGTCGTGCCTTGCGGCTCGCAGTATTGGACCGAACTGACCGCGCGCATTGGGCCGCTACTACCCGGCGCCTGTTCGGGATTGACACCCGCGATCCAACAACCGACCGCCGGCTGATAGAGTTGTGCCTGTCAATTCCAGACACGCAGTATCTGCACAACGGCGTTTATCGCTCGCTGATCCGCCGCGCCATGGTGGGCTTGGTGCCAGACCAGATCCTGCGCGAGCGCCGCAAGGGCCTGCAGGCGGCGGACTGGCGCTTTGGCTTCGATGCCGCCACCCCCTCCCTCGCCGGCGAGGTTGAGCGGCTACAGAGCAGCCCGTTGGCCCAGCAGTGCCTCGATCTGCCCCGAATGCAACAGCTGCTCGATCGTTGGCCCGGACCGAATGATCAGAGCACGGCTGCAAAATACGACTATTTGCTCGCCGTCAGCCGCGGCATTGCGGCCGGCCATTTCATGCGGCGAATCGAAGGCGGCAATCGCTAGCGCCCTACGCGGCCTTTTTGTAGCACCAAAAGTTGAAGTGCTTTGCGATTGCAGTAGGGTCGCTTCTGACGAAGCGCGCCCACGATTTCGAATTTTGATGCTTGGGGTCGTCGGGGAACATCGCATCATAACGAGCGCCAACCGCTGGTGATGAGGTGTTGAACGACAATAAGCGCAATCCCGCCTGATCGAACGCATGCTCGATCCGCGTGATGTCGAATGGATCCTCGTGCCGATGCAGAAGCAGATCGTGCGCGCCCGCGAGCGTAGCAAAATCCCGGATGCGCGCGACATAATCCGACGCCGGACTCCCGGTATGCTGTAAGATGCGCTCGCGCACCCGCCGCAAAAGGTCGTCGCTGACGGGCTCCTGCATCAGATCGCCGAGGAGGGCCTGCGCTGCGGCGATCATCAGGCGCTGCAGCCGATTATAGACCATGACATGCATGACGCCGCCTTGATGCAGCACATCGGCGAGGACTTTGAAGCCGCGTTCCGGGCTGGGCAGATGATGCAACACGCCACCGCAGTGAATTGCGTGAAATCGCTGGCCGAGTTGTGCGACGTCGTGAAGGTCGAGCCGGACGAACTGCACATTAGCGATGCCGAGCGCGGCGCACTGCCGGCGCGCATAATCGAGACTTGCTTCGCTCACATCGATCGCGGTGATCGCGGCATCCGGATAGCGGCGCGCAACATAAGCCGCTTGGCGGCCGGTCCCGCATCCTGCAATCAGCATATCTGCTGCCACTGGCAGCGAATCCGCGATCTCCGGGTCCATCGGCCGGATCATGTCCGGTAGCTGCATCGGCTCGCCCACCGTGATCCGGGTCCAGGCCGGATAGGGCCAGCCTTCATACTGCGTAGCGACTTTTGCAGTCACAGTGTCGCCGACGCGCGCCGCACCCGGCTTTCGCCGTGGCGTGCGCGCTGGCATAAAAACGGAAACCATGGCGCCGTTATTCGCGTTGGCGAGTTGTGCCGCCTCGGCTTCATCGAATGGCCATGCGCCGCCGTTGAGCTGCATTTGGCGCGTCAGCGCCGCAATCAATTCCGAATACCGGCGCCATTCTTCGGAGAGCATCAACCGGCGGCGCAATCGTGTCAAAAGCCGCTCGGCCGGCGCAAAATAAACTGGTGCTTCGCGCAACAACGTCAGCGCCAGTTCGTCTTGCTCCAAATCGGAGACGACGCGCGCGAAGTCCGTATCTGCGACGTGTTCGGTGAGCTTTCCACCGCGAATTAGAAGCTGCCAGCCGGCCGTACTGATGAGATCGGGTTCGATCTCGCGATCCGTCAGCAAATTGAGATAGTCCGCGCGTCGGTCGGATTGAAGCTCGCTCGGATAATTTTCCAGCAATGACGCCAATAGCCGCTTCGTCGAGCGATCGGCCGGAGCGAGATCGAATGCCGCCCAAGCCGCATCGATCGCCTCTCGCGGCTTGTCCTGTGCCCAGCTTGTTCGGGCGCGCTTTCGCCATTCACTTGACGTAAGGCTTGCGCCACTCGCATCGCTCATCAAATTACTCTCACAAATATCCAAGCCGTCGCATCGCGTGTCCATGGTCGCGCTGGATTTGCTCCGCTAGCGCGGGCGCCAGTTCCGTGCGCCAGCCGCCGGGCTGGCCGTGACGGAAAAACGGCGAGCGGGCGCCGGCAAGGCGCTCGGCAAACCCGCCGAGCGCCTCTTGCTTGGCGAGATTGCGAAACTCCACGGCTTGTGCCGCGCGCGATATCTCTTCCTCGGCGCAGCCAAGATCGAGAAACCTGGCCGCGCCAGCGAAGGTCGCTTCTGGAGCCGCTATCATATCCTCATAGCGCACGCGATGAACGCGAAGGTCCGCCGCGTCGAGCCAGCTTTCGACATGACGGCTCCAGGTCGATAAGTGCTGGTCGACATTGCGATTGAGCCGACCGAACGACTGACCGAGGCCATACTCAGGATTGTTCATGTCGGATACGGCCTCCTCGATGGAAATCCCGAAGTGGTGCGCACAGGACACCGCGACGTCGCGCGGATCGCGGACGATGTAAATGACCCGATCGATGCTGTCGGCGGGGATTGGCGGCTCCCGGCCGCCTGGCGGCACGAGATTGGCGTCGTGCACCTTTACGACCTGCGGGCTCGTCGCAGCGACGCGGCGGGCCACTTGGGGCCGGATCGCGGCGATTTCCGCTGCGGTCAGATCGGAAGCTTCGACGCCGATCCAGGCATCGAGCACGCCGCGGCCGGCCAGGACATGCGCGGCCAGTTCAGTGTTGATGTTCGGCGTGCGGCCGCCCTGCGCCAGGCTTGCCAGGAACGCCCGCATCCAGGTGTTGCCCGACTTCGGATAGGAAGCGAGTACGGTGAGCCCGCTCATGATCCCACCAGCGTTTCGATCTGCCGCAGCCAGCGATCCATATCGGAAAGATCGAAACGGCGGACCAGCCGCCAGATCGGCGTCGATCCGGCGACCCGCGCTTGCGCGGCGAGCAAAGTCGGCGTCCGGCCGAGCGCGGCGCCTTCGCGCGGACGAAATACTTCTTCGCTGAGCGCGGCGATCTTCTCGGCCGGCCGCGACAGTCTGACGAGTTTCCTCCGGCTGCGCCCGGTCCCGCCCGGCGCAGCAGGAAAATGCCGCCCAGCGGAACCGGCGCGGCCAAAAAGATTCCGAGCGGGCGATAATGATATTTGTCCTGGCCGAAGCGATTGCGATCGAGGCCCTCGCGCGAGATCTTGAACGCGGCAAGGGTGTCTTCCCAGAGCTTGAGGCGGGGAAAGGCCGGCAGCACGCGCGGACCGTCCGCGACGTTCGCGTCGATCACGCAGACATCGTCGGCAAGGAGGCGATGACCACGCAAAGCCAACTGCACGGCGGTCGTCGACTTACCCGCGCCCGACGGACCGCAAAATGCCGCGGCGTTGCCGTTGATCGCCACGCAGGACGCATGCAGCGGAAACAACGCGTGTAGATGACAGAGATAATCCGAACACCGAGCTGAGCAGGAACACACGGACCTCGGCGTCGCCTACGCCCGGCTTGGGTGAAACAATGACTTCGCCCGGCCCGGTGACGAGGTAGGCCGCGACGTTGTCCAGCCGCAGCAGGCATCTGCCGCGGCGATCGATCTGCAGAAACGGCTGATCCTCGACCAGGTCGTCCAGCCCGGCGGGCACCTCGCCAAAGCGGATAACGACGTCGGGCGCTCGGTCATCGCCCGACCACGGCGCCAATTCCGGCAAGTGCAACTCGGAGCGGACGCGCCAGCCGCAAAGAAAACTATCGGTCATCGGAGCGCCCGGCCGCATGACATGGAATTAAGACATCGCATTAGGCCGTGAGCTCAACGAGCTTCTGCTGCAATAACTCATCGAGCAATCGCACGACATCGCCCTCGATCACGGGCCGTTCCGCGGCATAGCGCGCAGCGAGCGCCGTGCACAGGTCGGCGACGGCGACGGGCTTTTCCGCGGCCTGCCAGATGAAGGTGCCGATATCGTCGAAGCCGACAAAGACCTGCCGATCGGAATCCAACAGCACCACGCAGTCGTCAACCACCGTTGAGAGCACGTCGGCGCGGCGTACGACGCTGTCGGTGAGAGAAATGGCCATAGTTCTGCGGCTCTATTGGCACGCCCCTATATAACCGCAGGGCTGGAGGCGTAAAGTCCTATGCCCCACGCCGGGAAATACAGAAGATAGCGACCGTCCACGGTGCTTGTGTTGGGCATTGCTTCAATCTAGGTTCGCCCAAATCATCCTGCCAGCAATGATGCTCGATCGCAAAGGCCTTCCCCGGATTGCCGATTGGCTAGCTGTGGCGACGGCTGTTTCGCTGCCGTGGTCGACCTCGGCAACCTCGATCCTTCTCGGCGTCTGGCTCGTTGTATTGCTCGCAAGCCTCGATATCGCCTCGGTGCGGCGGGCGATCGCGACCGCAGCCGGCGGCTTGCCGATCGTGCTGTGGCTGCTTGCCGCCATTGGCATGCTATGGGCGGATGTCGGCTGGTCAGACAGGTTCGGCGGCCTTAGCGGCTTTCATCGCCTGTTGATGATACCGCTTTTAATGGCGCAATTTCGCCGTTCTGGGAGAGGCGTCTGGGTTTTCAACGGTTTCCTTGCCGCGGCGGTCGTCTTATTGCTCGCCTCCTGGATTTCGTACTTCAATCCCAATCTGAAATGGCCATGGCCCCATGAAAATCCCATTCTCGGCGTTCCGGTCAAAGACGTCATTTCCCAGAGCACGATTTTCGTCGTCTGCGCTTTCGCCCTGATCTGGCGGGTTTTCGATCTCGGTCGCGAGAAACAATGGCGCACCGCAATTCTGCTTGCGGGCCTCGCCATGCTGTTTGTCGCCGATCTGGTCTTTGTCGCCGTGGCCCGAGGCGACGTCGTGGCGATGCCGATCCTGATAGTCCTCCTCGGCTGGCGGCAATTCCGGGGCAAAGGCGCAGTTATTGCCGCCCTCGTCGGCTGTCTGTTGGCGGCGGGCGCATGGACCGGTTCGCCTTATTTGCGCGGGCGCTTGATCACCGCGGTGCACGACGTGGAGGCCTATCGCACAAGCCGTGCCGACAATGACGTCGGCGATCACGTCGAGTTTATAAAAAAATCGCTGACGTTCGTGGCTGAGGCTCCGTTCATCGGCCACGGCACGGGTAGCATCGCCGAGATGTTTCGCCGCTCGTCAATCGGCGAGAGCGGCGCGGCAGCGATCCCCACGGTCAATCCGCACAGTCAGATTTTCGCCGTTGCCATTCAGCTCGGTCTGCTCGGTGCCATTTTGCTTCTGGCGATGTGGCTCGCGCATTATTTGCTGTTCCGCGTCCCAGGCTTCGCCGCATGGATCGGAACGGTTGTCGTCGTCGAGAACGTGATCTCCTCGCTCACCAGTTCGCACCTCTTCGATTTCATGCACGGCTGGTTGTATGTCATTGGCGTCGGTGTCGCCGGCGGCATGGTGCTACGTCGCGATGCCGCGTTGCCGATGGAAGGCGCCATGCCGCGTGCTGGCGGCGGCAATGTCAGACAACCTCACCTCGACGCAATATCGTAGTGCGCGGCGTGCTCGGCGATTGCCTCTTCGACGCAACGGCCGGCTTCGAAGCGAAAGACGCGCTCGCACAGCGCCAGGCTTTCGGCCCGGTGCGCCACGATGACGATCGTCGGGCGCGGCCGTAGTCGCCGCAGGCCCTCGAGAATCTTCCGTTCGCCGGCGACGTCGATGGCGCCGGTCGCTTCGTCGAGCACCAGCAACCGGGGTTTGCGCAGGATCGCGCGCGCCAGCGCGATGCGCTGACGCTCGCCGCCGGACAGCAGCGTGCCGCGTTCGCCGACCATGGTCTCCAGACCGTGTTCCGATCCGCGGATCAGGCCGTCGGCGCCCACCAACGACAGCGCGTTCCAAATCTCTTCATCGCTCGACTGCGGGTTGGCCCAGTCAAGATTGCGCCGAACCGTGTCGTGAAACAGGAACGGATCTTGCGCAACGTAACTGATCCGCTCCCGCCACGATGTCAGAACGGCGCCGTCCAATACCCGATCGGCGACGACGATCCGCCCCTGTTGCGGCGGATAGAGCCCGACCAGAAGATCGACAAACGTGGTCTTGCCCGCGCCCGACGGGCCGGTGATGCCGACGAACTCGCCGGGTTGGAGCGTCAGGCTGACGCTTTGCACGCCATGGGCCGCGCCATCGCCGTCGTCGGCCGTATGGCGAAAGGAAACATTGCAGACCTCGATTGCACCGTCCGGCAGCGACGGCATCGCCCCTTGCCTTGGCCGCGCCTGCGGAATCGCCGCAAGCTCGTGCTCGATCTCCCTGGCGTTCTCATAGGCCGGTAGCGCACGAGCAATCTGCAAAATACCCTGCTGGATTTGCCCGACCGGGGCGATCATGCGAGTGATGATCAGGACCAGCGCGATCAACGTCGCCGCCGCCAGGTGAAAGACGCCGAAACCAATCAGCACCAGCAATCCAGCCGTCAGGGCCGGTACCGTGGAGAGCATGACGCGGACCCGGGATTGCTGCCGGGAGAAGTCGATCTGCTTGCTTCGCAGTTCGCTGAGCGATTGGCGGAATTCCTCGATGAACCGTTTTTGCAGATTTTGACTCATCGCGAGCTTTAATCCGCCGAGGAACTGCGTCGTTGAATCGAGCAACGACAGGCTTGCGTTGGTCATGGTGCCGCCGAACGCATGGGCGCGGCGCACGATCGGCAGAAATGCAAAAGTGCCGATCGCCAGCAACCCGAGCGCCGCAGCGGCGAATGCCGGCGCCAACAGCAACACCAAAATGCATTGTGCGAGCAGCATCGCGCATGAGACGGCGAATTGCAGAAAAAGCTGCGTCATGGCGCCGATGCGCTGAATATCGCCGCTGACAAGATTCATGATGCGGGCGTGGCGCAGCCGCACGACTTGATCCCACTGGGCGGCAACCAGACATTCCGCGATACGTAGCCGCAAGCTCTCGACGAAACCGGTTTGGAGGACAGCGACAGCCACGTCGCGAAAGGATATGACGACGGCGCGTACCGCGATCAGTACGCCGAAAATTCCGAGGAGGACCGCCAGCCTTCCGAGCGACGTTTCCGCGCCGAACAGGCGGAGCGTCGCATTGGCCGTTCGGCCAATTCTGCCGGACGGCAAATCTGAGCCGATGGCGAGGCTGATCAGCGGAATGATCAGGACAAGACTGAAGGCCTCCAGCACGCCGCCGGTCACGACGAGCAGGGCGGTTGCGATACCCCGGCGGCCGGCAAAGACGACAAATTCCCGCAAAAAGTCCCGCAGGCTTGCCGTCACTGACGTGCTCGGCCGTCGATTTTTCATCGTCGCGTCGGTTGTGATCGGAGTGTCCCCTTACGACTTCCGCGCTGCAAGTCGGCGCTGTCGGCCCCAAACAAATTACAGGAGTTGTCCAGATCGGACAAACGCGATTATTGTGCCGCTAAATTTATCTGGGTGAGATGCGATTGATGAAAGCAGGCGATTGGCATGTCTCAGCGCGTCACCCACATGGTGTCAACGTTGTCCGGGAGGCGCTGGCCGAGCGCGGCTGAAGCTGAGGTTATTGTTGTTGTCCGCGGCTCTGCGCGCCGGATGACCGCCCCGCCCGGTCCCGCCGGTTAACGGCACGAGAGGTGCGCACGGTTAACAGCCGCTTAACGCCGTCGATTCTGGGCAATTACTCAATCTGATCTAAACCTGTCTGTATTAAAAGACGTGATGTTGGCTCGTCTGCACTGCAGACGATACTTCCAGCGGCCCCGTGCGCAACGGCTTAAATCGCTCGTGCAACGGGGTCGGCTGACGTGCAATGGCAATATGTAGGTCCCAGGTGCTCAGTGCAGCCCCGGCAACTTCGCTAGCCGCCGCCGACGAAGCGTCCCGCGATGCGGCGGCGCCGGGAAATGAGGCGCGGGTTCCCCTCTGCTTCGTCATCGACGCCGATGACAGCGTGCGACGCTTCCTGTCGCTCATCTTGCATGGCGCCGGGCTCAATACGGAGGAATTTGCCGCAGGCGAGACAATCGCTGCCGCATTGGAAAGGCGCGCGCCGCATATCGTCTTCCTCGACATTGCGCTGGAATTCGGCGATGCGGTGAAGTGTCTCATTGAGCTCGCCAACAGCCGTTATCGGGGCCAAGTGCAGCTTATCAGCGGCCGCGGCTCGGCCGTGCTGGCACATGTCAAGAATATCGGCGAGCAGCAGCACCTGCAGATGCTGCCGGCGCTCAAAAAACCGATCGAGCCCCAGACCATCCTGAATGTGCTGCAGGAGCTCAAGCTCGGCCATGCACCGCCCACCGCCGGCCGAATTGCACTCGATGAGGCGCTCAATAACGAATGGATCGAATTCTGGTACCAGCCGATGATCGACCTGCGCAAAAAGCAGCTCGTTGCGGCCGAATCGTTCGCTCGCGCGCGCCATCCGCAGCACGGCATTATGCTGCCTAACGCGTTCATGCCGGGCGCTACGGAGGCCACTCTCGTCAAGCTCGCTGAACACTCCTTGGTATCCGCATTGAAAGCCGGGCTGAATTTCACCAAGCTTGGCGTTAATCTGCAGCTGGCGGTCAACATATCCACCGAAGCGCTCGGCAAGGTGCGCTTCCCCGAAATCCTGCAGGCCTATCGCCCGCAATTCGACAGATGGCCCGGTTTGGTGGTTGATGTAGCGGAAGAGCAGCTTGTTAGTGATCTGGCGCGGGTGAGCGAGATCGCGCGGGAGCTCAGACAATTTGGTGTGAGCCTTGCAGTCGATAACTGTGGCCGCCGCTATACGTCGCTGACCGATCTCGATGAGCTGCCGTTTACCGAGTTCAAGCTCGATCGCGCCTTTGTTGCCGACTGCGCCACCAGCAAGGTGAATGCGCCGCTTTGCAAAACCATCATCGACCTCGCCCACGGCTTCGGCAGCGTCGCCGTTGCAATCGGCATTGAAAAAGCCTCCGATGCGCTGGCATTGCTTCGAATGGGCTGCGATTACGGCCAAGGCTTCCTGCTCGGGCAGCCGATGCCCGAGGAACTGTTCGTTTCGCTGCTGCGACAGCGTGCCGGGGGACCGACTAGACCGGCGTTCGGGCCGGAAAATTCTGTCGCGCCGGCGGCGGCTTCTGCATAGGTATCGACGGCGCCCTCAAAGGCTCGATGCCCGATGTGCCGGCTGGCGCGTCAGCTATAGCCGACAGGCGTTAACCGCGCAGCGCCGCGACGAATTTCAGCAAAATCCAGAGTCCGGTGAATCCCGCCGCAACATAAACCATCTGCTGCGGGCTTTGACAGGCGAGTGGGACCGCATAGCAAACGTCTGTGGCCCAGTTCTGGCCGTAACCGGCGGCGGCAATATCTTGCGCGGTATACGACACAAAGCTCGCAGCCGCGAGAAGGACCGCCGTCAGCAGGACGAAATTCGCCATGTTGCTTCCTCCCTCACTGCGTGAGCCGCAGGTTGTTCGTGCGAACAGTCGTCTGCCCTATTCCTTTGCGATCGTGACTCCGATCATATTGGGGCTGCGCCACACGGTGCGGCAGGTAAACCGCTGACGCCCATATCGCGTCAGCTGCAGGCAAAATGTCTCCGGAATTCGTTCGTTGGCGTCGAACTCGAGCTTGGCGCCGCTCGGCGACATGTCGATCAAGGTGCACGCAACCAAAGGACCGCCCTCGCCAGTGTCGAGCCAGGCGCGTTGGCCTTTTTCCTCGCGGTGCTCGCGCCGCATCGTGAAAGTCATGATCAACACCCGGCTTGTGATATCGACGGACCGATCGCGACTCTGCCAGCCTCGCCTCGATAGGTATAAGTACCAATCTTGCGAAATTGCTGCGCGACAACGAAGAATTTGAGCGGCTTTTTACGTCGTTTTTCGGAAATAGGGGGCCGATCTCACCTACCGCGCTGCACGGAAAGAGCTGGCTGATCTATCGAGAGTGAAATGCCAACGCTGACGCCGTTCCTCGCTCGCGCCGGCGTGTTCGAGCAGAGGATCGGGACTGTGCTCAAAACGTGATGGTGGAGGCCAACATCGTTGAAGCAACGTACAAGGGCGCCGATTGCGAGCCTTTGCTCTCGTCGGTCACGTCATCGTTCGAATTCGCATCGGTGTGATCGACCACGTCGCTCGCAAGGTTCTGCTCCAGGAAGCCGCTGCACACCCCATTGACCGCGTCGAGCCCCCGCCAAGTCCTCGACCGATGGGATTCAGCCTCGACTTCGGCGATCCGGTCGGTCAAAAATCTGATCCTGGCATCGGCCCGTGCCAAAGCCACATCGCGCATCGCATGGATCTCAAGCAGCATTTTTGTGCCGTCGATCAGCCTCAGGCGTGACCGTTCAAGATCGTGAAGTGCGCAATTCCTCGTTTCAACCGAAGTCTGCAACAGTTTGAATTTTTCAAGCAGCATTTCACGCACTTTCGCAACGAGATTTTCTGCGATGGCGGCTCGCGAGATTGCGGCTTCGAGGCATGATTTCAACTTGTCGGTTTCCGCCCGGCGACTTTCGTTGCTTTCATCGAGCGCAGCAGACAGCCCGTCGCGTTCGAGCTGCAGCGCTGTCAGCTTTTGATTATGGACCTGGTTTTTTCGGTTTGCCCTGTCAAGCGCAGTAAGCAGCTTGTTGCGCTCGATCTTCGCAACCTTGAGGTTGTTGCCTTCGCTCTGATGTTTGCGATGCAGCGCGTTGAGAGCAGCCGTCAATTTTCGGCATTCTAGGTTTACGGCCTCGAGCTTGTCCTCTGCGGCCCGCCGCCTTCCATTTGCTTCCTCGACTGCAGCCGACAGGCTGCTGTGCACGAGCATTGCCGCATCCAGCGCCGCCTTCCCGCGCTCGGTCTGATCTCGTGCCTGTTCGAACAAGGCATTGCTTTCGGTGAGACGTACCATCAGCTGGGCGTTATCGCTGACGAGCGAATCGAGCGAGGCCTTCAAGGAATGCTTTTCGTTCTGCTGGAGGAGGATCTCCTCGCGCGCCACGTTCACTTCGTCTTCCAGATCGGCGTAACGCTTTTCGGCGTCTTCCGCTCGCTGGGAAAGGGCCTCGATGCACTCTCTCATTTGGCGTGCCGCGAGCTTCTGTCTAGCCAACTGCGTCTGCAGCACTCTTGCGTTCGCCTGCGCGAATTCGTTTGGCGAATGGATATGGAGGGGGACCGGCCTGATGTTCGATGCTCGGTCGGCGCCGGAGGCGGAGCTCAGGTCGGCTCTTGGAATTGCGCCCCCGCGCGCTTTTTTAGCCAGGGTCATCGCAGCTACTCCCATCGGCGTATGCGTGAGAGCGAGATGCTCGGCCTGATTTTGCCAGCCGAACTGCGGTTCTACTCGGTCGGTCAGCGCCATGGGTGCGGCTTTTGCCCCCGCCTTGATTCCGGCAACTTGGTGGCAACATGGTTAACGGCTGGTTAAGCAGTCGGCCCCTGGGGCCGGCAGGCGGCTCATCAAAACCGTATCAACATCGCGGCGCTATGAGGCGTTCGATCATTGCCCCCTCACAGGGTGCGGCGGCGGACCTCTTCGATGACGATGCTGTTATCCCGCTCGCCCTCGCCCTGGCGCAGACAGGCCTGCAGAACGTCGGCGTGAATCTCAAGAAGCGGCAGCCGCTGGCCGGCCTTGCGCGCCTGGTCGAGCATGAGCTGGGTATCCTTGAGCGTCTGGCGCACGCGTCCCTCCGGGACGAAATTTCCCGCGACCATTTTCGGCCCCTTGGTATCCATCACCTGCGATGCCGCAGCCGATGCCCGCGCCACATCGAGGAAGGCGGCCGGATCGAGGCCGAGGCGGGAGGCGAACACCAGACCTTCGGCGAGCGCCAGCCGGTTGAGGCCGAGGATCAGATTGATGGCGAGCTTGGCGCGACCGCCGTCGCCGATCCTGCCGATATGAAAACGCCTCGGAAACAGCGCGTCGAGCACCGGCGCTGCGGCTGTGGCGATCCGCGGGTCGCCGCCGATCAGGCCGACGCCGTCGCCCTGGCGGACCTGCTCGCTGGTGCCGGACACCGGCACTTCGAGGAAACGTAAGCGATCTGCCACCCGCGCCCCCAGCGCCGCGATGCGATCGGGATCGCAGGTCGAGGTGCAAAGCACAATCTTGCCCGACGCGGCGGGAATGAGGCTCTCCTCAACCACGTCTTCGACCTGATCGGTGTTGAAGACAGCAAGTACGATCGGTTCGCAGTCCCGCGCGATATCGGCCAGCGATCCGGCACGGCCGCCAATTTCCGGAAGCCTTGCGCTTTTGCCGGCGTCGATGTCGTAGCCGATCACGCTCAGTCCCGCCGCGAGGAGCCGGCGTGCATAGACTTCGCCCATCAGGCCCAGGCCGATGAGACCGACCGGAGTGTTATTGCCCATCTCGGCGCTGCTCATGGCGCTAGCCCAACAGCTCGACATTGAGATCGCGCGCGACGCTATCGAGGCTCTCGCGCAGGGCCTTTGGCACCGGTACGCCATGAACGCGGCGGTCCAACAGCTTGGCGTGGCTCTGCTCGCCGGGTAGCCAAATGCGTTCGACGCCCGGCAGCCGCGGCGAATTGCGGATGTCGCGGACGAGGCGGTCGACGGCGCGCTTAAAGTCCACCGGCGGCAGGAAGGCTTCGATCGACAGTGCGGCGATCGCCTGCCCGGTATTGGTCGGCTTGCCGGCTTCCTTGACGAAATCGACGACGTCACGCCCGATGGCGGCACGATTGAGGGCGCCGGCCAAAAGCCCAATGATCAAACTCAGGCCCGAGCCTTTGTAGTCGCCGATCGGCAGCAGGTGACCTTCGTCGGCGCGCTTCGGGTCGGTGAGCGGCTTGCCCTCGCGATCGATCATCCAGCCGACCGGCATCGGCTCGCCGCGTTGCGCCTTGAGGCGGACCTTGCCGTAGGCTGCCACCGTCGGCGACATGTCGAGCACAATCGGCGGTTCGTCGAGCGCCGGGACCGCGACGGCCATCGGATTGGTTCCGAGGAGACTCTCGCTGCCGCCCCACGGCGGCAGATGGTTGCTGCTGCCGACGGCGAAATAGAGCCCGATCATGTCGTGCTTGAGCGGCATCGTCACATAAAGGGCCGCCGGACCGGCGTGATTGCTCATGCGGGCACCGACCCAGCCGACGCCGGTTGCCTTGGCCTTTTCTATGGCAAGCTCGGCGGCACGCTGCATCACCAGATGGCCCATGCCATTGTCGCCGTCGATCAAGGCCGCCGACGGTCGATCGCTCGCCACGCGGATATTGGGGGTGGCGTTGACGCCTCCGGCGCGAAGACGGCGCACATACAGCGGCAAGCGGATCACGCCGTGGGTATCGCTGCCGCGCAAATCGGCCTCGACCATAAGGTTGGCCAGGGTTTGCGCATCGCCAGCCGGCACGCCGGCCGCGGCGAAGGCGCGAAAGATGAAGGCGGCGAGCCGCTCGGCAGGAACGCGGGGAACGTCATCGGACATACGGGTCATGCTCCGGAGGGCGGGGGTGAGGGCTGGTTTCGGGTCGCCTCAAATCATAGGATTAAACTAACTTGGGAGGTAAGCCGAACATGAGCACAATGACCGCGGAAAAAGTCGAGACGCTGGACGTCTGTTTCGGGACCTACCCGCATACTCAGCCGCTGAAGAACGGCGACATCAAATCCGACCGCGTGGTGCTGCGCTTCAACGAGGTCAATCCCATCAACAAGGCGTTCCTGATGATGGTGCGCCAGATGAAGTTCGACGTCAGCGAAATGGCGATCGCCACCTATTTGCAGGCCAAAGCCTACGGCAAGCCGATCGTTCTGATGCCGGCGACCATGTTCGGGCGCTTCCAGCACGGCACCATGCTGTACAATTCCGAGCGCGGCACGGTAACACCCGAGAGCCTTCACGGCCGGCGGATCGGCGTGCGCGCGTTTTCGCAGACCACGGGGGTGTGGCTGCGCGGCATTCTGTGGAAGGATTACGGCGTCGATCTCGGCAAAATCAAATGGGTGACGTTCGAGGATGCCCATGTGCCCGAATACCGCGATCCGCCCGGCGTGGAGCGCGCCGCCGAGGGCAAGGACATGACCAAGATGGTGCTCGACGGAGAGCTCGACGCCGCCATTTTCGGCGGCAATGTGCCGAACGATCTGCGACTCAAAAGCGTGATTCCCGATCCCGACGGCGCGGCGAAGGAGTGGTACAAGAAGCACGGCACCGTGCCGCTCAATCACATGGTCGTCGTCAAGAGTTCGCTGTCGCAGTCCGATCCCGGCGCGGTGCGTGAGGTGTATCGCATGCTGGCGGCGGCTAAAAAAGCCGCCGACCTACCCAAGCCCGACGCCATCGACACCATTCCGTTCGGCTTCGAAGCGGTCAAGCCGGCGCTCGAACTGATGTCGAGCTACGCGCTGGAAATGAAGATCATCCCGCGGCGCTATTCGGTCGAGGAATTGTTCGACGACACGACGCGCACGCTGTAAGCGTTAGAGCATGATCCCGAAAAGTGGATGCCGGTTTTCGGAAAAGATCATGCTCAATCGAAAATCTAGAGCCCGGTTTTGATTCTATCAAAACCGATTAGGCTCTAAGAGCCGGAGCGACAGGAACTCCCCGGGCAACTACCCGCCCGTGTTCTGCGGATGCGGGTGTTGCTGGTTCCATTGCAGGAATTCGCGGAACAAGGCGTCGCGCTGCTGCGGGGTGTTCAAATCTGGGACGCCGCCAGCCCGCTGTGCCAAGAACTGGTCGAAATCGGCCTGTTGCGCCGAAGTCTGCGGTGCCGGCGGCCGATGATTGTCGAGCCACTCCTGCGCCTCCGGGAAGCGCTTCCAGCCAGGCAAATTCGCGGCCAGATTGACCTCGCGCCAAGTCGGATGGCGCGGCGGTTTCTGAAATTCGGCAAAATGCGAGAAGAAATGATCGACGAAATTGGCGATGCGCTGATAGCGATCGGTGCCCTTTGGCCAATTGTAGCAGATCATCACCGCGCCATAGGCGATGGTATCGACGCTCTGACCGGCGGCGATGAGTCCCGGATAGTCCTTATCGGTGAATGCCGCCGGCAGATAATCCTGCTGCAGTCGCTGGTCATAAGGGACGGGGAGAAGGCGAATGCCGTCCGCGGCATGTAATTTCGCGATGGCCGGCGCCGGCTTGGCGCCGAACTGGATCGTCGCTGCGATTTCGCCGGTCTTCATTTTCTCATAGGCGTCGGCTTGGCCCATATTGACTTCGACGGGCTTGATGCCGAGCCGTTCGAAGACGTCGCCGGAGGATACCTCCGTGGCGCTGCCCATGTCGCTGAAATTGACCTTCTTGCCGTTGAGCTGATCGAGCGACGTGATGCCGGAATCGGCGCGCACCAGCACGTGCATGTCGTCGTCGGACAGCTTGGTGATGTAGTCGATCTTGTCGGAAATGTCGCCGAGCTCGCCCGATCGACGGAATTTTCCCAGCACGGTCGTGACCGTGATGCCGAGGTCGATGCCTTTGAGATAACGAACGTCGCGAACGTTCTGCGCGCCGCCTTTGCCGATGACCGGCAGGACGCGGAAATTATTGCCGTCGTCGAGTACCGCCGATAAATCGTAGGCGAGCGTGAGCCACGCGGCGTTGATGTTGCCGGACACGATGGCGATCGTGTTGGCATTGATCTGCGCGCCGAGCGAGCCGAGATCGGGCTTATCCGGGATCGGCGCGTTGCCGTCGAAGGCGTGTTTCTTTTGCGCAAAGCTCGGCGACATGCCAACGGCCGCGACCACGGCCGCAATCAACAAGACCAAGCTTAGCTGTTTGAATCCGAGATCTATCGATCCGAATGACCGCCGCAGATACGCCCGCATGTTCACCCCCGCGCGGCAGGCTTACGCTACGCAACACACACAAATAAACGTAGCGGCAAACCCTCAAAAGCCATTGGCCGCGGATTGTTGATCCAGTCGCTCACGCTCTATGCCGGCGTTGACTTCGCCGCATCGCGCAACGACCAAGTCGAGTCTTCACAGCAGAATCCGGCAACTGCATGATCGAACTATGATCATTTGCGAGCAGACCGGGCCGTGAAGTCGTCACATTTTCATGCGGCCATTGCGCGTGGTGGAGCCGCCCGCAACGGGTGGACCAGAGAGTAGGGGTGCGTCATGAATTTTGCCAAGCCATTTGGAACCGTCGAAATCGACAAGTCGACCGAGACGGAAGTCGAAGGAAATATTCGCGAACTAACGCGCGGCGGCGCTGCGCTTCGCCAGGCCGACAGCGGCGACAGTGAAATGACCGCGAATAATCTCAGCACTCTATTGCGGCGCGTTTCAGGGAGCTCGACGCGCCAGATCGACAATTTGATCGGCGAATTGCGGACGCTGCGCGAGAAGCTGCAGTCCGATGGCGACCGTGTTCAGCGCGACATCGTCGAATACGCGGCTTTGAGCCAATCGGTGATGCAATTGACGAGAATCGTCGCCGAGAGCGTGAAGAATCTTCCAGACGACCAGAAAACCGCCGAATAGCGCGGGGGCCGTCGCTCCGGGGAGGATTCCCAAAGCACCGGGAATTCGATAAAGCCTTGGGTGTAGTCGCTGTTATTGATTCTTGCCGGACCGACTGGTCCGGCGAGGGTTTTGTGGCGCCCCAAGCGTACAGCCGGAAGCGCGCAAACGCGCCGGAAATGCCGCTGTAACCTTTCGTTAACCATTCTTATCGCAGCATTGACGGGACAAGTGATCGGGAGATCACGTATGAACATCATCACGATGGCGTCACGAAAGGGCGGGGCGGGTAAAAGCACCCTGACAGCTCACCTCGCTGCTTTTTCCCAACAGGCCGGCCACCGCTGCGTCGTTATCGACGCCGACCCCCAAGGCTCGCTCAGCCTCTGGCATTCGCTGCGCGCCGACGGCAAGCCGCCGCTGCGCAGCGCCGCCCGAGGCGTCGACCGCGCGCTCGCGACGGCAATGGTCGAGGGCTATGAATGGGCGTTTATCGACACCGCCGCGAGCATGTGGGTGGTGGCGCTGGAGGCGATCCGCGCCGCAACCTTCGTGCTGATCCCGGCGCGCCCCGGCTTCTTCGATCTCAATGCCGTGCGCGAGACGGTCGCTACCGCCCGCGAACGCAACAAGCCCTACGCGGTCGTGCTCAATGCCGCGCCGGTCAAGCGCGAGGACAAGGAAGCCCCGGCGGTGGGGCAATCGCGCGTATTCTTCGACAGTCTCGGCATCCCGGTCTGGTCGGGCCAGATCAGCCAACGGGCCGGCTATGTGCTCACGCTCGCGGCCGGCGCCAGCGTTTGCGAGGTCGCTCCTGAATCGCTCGCCGCCGCCGAAGTCGCGCGATTGTGGTCGGCAGTCGAACGCTCCGTGGCGGCGATCAACGAAGCGCGCCCGGGCGCAACGCGGCCGCAAGGTCAGGCGGCCTAGTCCGCCTGTTCCATCCGACCATCAATCCGTGGCCGCGTTCGGGCGCGATACGGCAACCAGGGCCTGCCGGAACGCGGCGTTGAGCCGCTTGGTCTCCGCCTCCGCGAGTGACCGCAAGGTCGGTGACATGCCGTGCAGACGATCCGGATGATTCTGCTTAATGAGGCGCTTAAAGGCCTCTTTGACTTGCTCGATCGTGGCGGAGGACGGCAGACCGAGAACGTCAAACCAGGCTTTATCTGCGGCGGCTTCGGTTGCCGCCACGGCATCCGCCTCGGCCTCAGCGAAATCCACTTGAATGGCAAGTTGACCGGGCTCGCTGCAGGCCAGTTCCTTGTACGTGCTGAACTCGCCTGCGTATTCGCGACGCAGCCCGATCCATCGCGCCAGATAGAACAGCGGCACAGCCGCGGCGGCAAAGCCTGTAGCGACGGCGTTGGCATAGAAAAAGCGCGCGTCGAACGGATACCATGCGAGCATGTTCCTCGCGCCGGTCGCCACTTCATCGGCCCACGCCGATTGTTCGGGACCGTGGAGGATGACGAGCAGCAGCGCGAATCCCACGACGTGGGCCGCGAGACCGCGACCCAATGCGGATTTCGAGCTATTGAGATGCAGCCATGATCTCAGCCGCTGCAACGGGCGGCGCTTTAGCCGGACGATGGTCTCGCGCAACAGCTGCGCATGCGCGTGCAGATCATCGACTTCGTCATTGCCGCAATCGACCCCGGTAGGACGATGAAGCAAGCCGCACCAGAAGCCCTGTGAGCGCTCGCTCTGATTGTCGAGTGCCTTGATTCGGCGACGGACCCTCTCGTACAGCCGGACGGCACGGTCCAATTCGAGCGCCTCGGATTTGCGCAGCGAGAAATCCGGGCGGGCGTGGCGCACCGCCAAGGCTTGCCGGGCATAACCAAGCAGCAATCCCGGCAGCACCGGCCACAACGCGAGCATGAGCGCGTTGACCAGCGCGAGTGAAACCTCTTGGCTGCTTCCCGGCTCAACCATAGCACGCGACGCCGACTACACTACGCAAACGCTGACGGTCGCGGGCGTTCAAAATCGCCCCTCGTTGGTTGCCAGGCTAAAATCACTTCCTGTCAGAACACGGGCGGCATGCCGTCAAAAATGTGCAGCGTTGGCGAACGCAACGGAGCCGTTTCGCCCCGGCCATATTTAAGATCTAAACTCGACCGTATCGTTGCGACAATGGCCGGCGAGTAGCGAGTACGGATGCCATGCGCGAGCGTTTCATTGCCTACGTGGTCTGCCCAAAGTGCGGGCATAAAGGGGCGGCGGTTTGGGAAGAGAATGAGGATCCGGTTTTTCAACGCGGTGACTGGGGCACGACATTGACGCGAGTCTCGGAAGGCTTCCGTGCCGGTGTAGGCGGGAAAATATTCTGCGCCGTCTGCGACGTTGAAGTGGTGATGGGGCCGAACCAGATGCGCTAGGTATCTCGAAGCCGGGTCAGTGCCACGCGCCGGAGTCTGACGCATTGTAGGCGTCGACGAATATCGGGTAGTCTATCGCTTGGCGTTCCGGGTTGGGGGATTAAGCATGCAATTGCTTCGCCGGCGGTGTTTGCAATTAGCGGCGGGGGCTGCTGTGACGCCCTTATTTGCCGGGCTCGCACTGGCGCTCGGTTATCCGACCCGCCCGATCCATCTAGTCGTCGGCTTCGCACCCGGTCTTGCCCCGGATATTGTCGCGCGCGTGATTGCGAAACCGCTGTCGGAGCGGCTCGGACAGAATGTCGTCATCGACGACCGGCCCGGCGCCGGCAGCAATATCGCGGCCGACGCCGTGGTCCACGCGCCGGCCGATGGCTATACGCTGCTCTATGTGACGCTCGGCAACACAATCAACGCGAGTTTCTATCAGCATCTCGATTTCGATATCACCAAGGATATCGCGCCGATTGCCGGCACGGTGCGGTCGCCGAGCGTGCTGGTTGTCAGTCTGTCGGTGCCGGCGCAGACCCTTCCCGAATTCATCGCCTATGCCAAGGCCAATCCCGGCAAGATCAATTTTGCTTCGGGTGGCGTCGGCACCGCACCGCATCTGGCCGGCGAGCTGTTCAAGCAGATGGCCGGCGTCAATATGGTGCATGTTCCTTATACCAGCAGTTACATGCCCGATTTGCTCGCCGGACGCGTGCAGGTCACTTTCGCTCCGATCGCGACGTCAATCGCCAATATCAAAGCCGGCAAGCTCCGCGCTCTGGCGGTGACAGGCCCGACGCGCTCGGACGTGCTGCCCAATATTCCGGCGGTGAGCGAATTTGTCCCGGGTTACGAGGCAAGCGTCTGGCATGGCGTCGGTGCGCCTAACGGCACGGCGTCGGATATCATCAACAAGCTCAATCAGCAGATCAATGCCGTTATCGCCGATCCCGGCGTGAAGGCCCAGCTTAACGGCCTCGGCGCCGTACCGATGCCGATGACACCCGGCGAATTCGGAAAGTTTGTCGCTGCGGAAGTCAAAAAATGGGCGAATGTGGTGAAACTCGCAGGCCTCAAACCTGAATAATTATCGCGTGCGAGCAAAGGTCGCCGCCTGATCTGGCCATCGCGCATCCGGGTTCCGTAGCTGCGCTTTTGTCCTAAGCGGGGCTCGATGCTTCGGAGAAGGTGGTAAATCGCCGGGCGCTCGGGTCGGCGTATTGAGCCGAAAAGAGCCGCCGCCGTAAACCTTTGTGGCAGACGCCTCAACAATACCTCAGATTTCGACACAATCGGACACGCTGCCGCCGCGGCGATTTGTTGAGATTTTTTCGACCGATAAGGTCGGGGAACTGCGCGTCATGCGTTGCTGGGGGATTGCCGTTATTTTCGCCGGGGTCTTGGCGATTGCTGCATCCGGGCTAGTCCCGGCGGCCCGCGCCGCCGACGCTCACGGTGCGGTACCGCTCATTGCGGTTTCCGGCAACCGGCATATCGGCGCCGATATGATCCGCTCCTATTTTCAATCTGCGCCCGACGGCAGGCTTGATGCGACGGAGCTCGATGCCGGACTCAAGCGGCTTTATGCGGCGGGCCTGTTCAAGGACGTGAAGATTTCGCGCGTCGGCGGCCGCGTTCTGGTGACGGTCGTCGAAAATCCGACGATCGGCGTCATCAGTTTCGAGGGCAATAAGAAGGTCAAGGACGCCGACCTCACTAAGGCGATTCAATCCAAGGCAAACGGTCCGCTGTCGCGCGAATTCGTGCAGAGCGATGTCGGCAATATCATCGCACTCTATCGTCAGCATGGTTATTACGACGTGCACGTCGTTCCGGAGACGATCGCCGTCCAAAAGGCCGGCGGCACCGCCGCTCCGAGCTCCGCAAAGACCGACCGCGTCAATCTCGTCTTCGCGATCAAGGAAGGCGACAAGCTCGCGGTGCGGCAAATCCGCTTCGTCGGTAATTCGGCGTTTTCCACGACGAAGCTCAAGGCCGTGGTCAAGACAGGAACGACCAACGTTTTGAGCTTTCTGCTCGACAACGATATCTATGATGCCGACCGCATCGAGTCCGATCGCGATCTAGTCCGCCGGTTTTATCTGGATCACGGCTATGCCGACGTGAAGGTGTCTTCCGCCGCGGGCTACGACGACGCCGCGAAAGGCGTCGTCTTGACGTTCAAGGTCGACGAAGGTCCGCTATACCGCCTCGGTAAGGTCAAGATCGAATTGATCGTGAACTCCATCGACTTAGCGCTGTTGCGCACTGCCATGCGTACGCAGGCCGGCGATATCTATGACGCCGATGCGGTCCACAAATCCGTCGAGGACATGACCATGGCGCTGGCCAAATCCGGCCAGCCGTTTGCGACGGTCGCGGCCGGTAGCGAACGCCAGCCGGGCCAGTTGATCAACTTGGTTTACACCGTCGCGCAGGGCAGGCGCCTCTACGTCGAGAGGATCGACATCCACGGCAACACCGAGACCCGCGACGACGTGATCCGGCGCGAATTCGACTTCGGCGAGGGCGATCCCTATAGCCCCGCGCTGGTCGATCGCGGCGAGCGCCACCTCAAGGCGCTGGGCTATTTCAAGTCGGTGAAAATCAGCGAGCAGCCGGGCTCGACGCCGGATCGCGTCGTGCTCGACGTGGCGTTGCAAGAGAAGCAAACCGGTAACTTCTTTATCTCCGGCGGTTATTCCACCACCGCCGGCATGCTGGCCGAGGTTTCGATCAGCGATAACAACGTCTTCGGCACTGGAGATAAGGCAAAAGCTTCGGTCACCTACGGCCAATACGCCAGAGGCTTCAATCTCGCTTTCAGCGATCCATGGTTCATGGGCCAACGCGTCGGCGTAGGCGCCGACCTGTTCGCCAACCAGACCTTCGCCAACACCAACCAGGCCTTCAATACGCTGATGTACGGGGCGAAGTTCTCCGTCGCCACGCCCTTGAACGAAAATCTCGGCGTCAGTTGGAATTACTCGATCTACAATCAGGGTCTCAGCCTCGACCCGTCGCTTGGCACAGCCTCGCTGCCGATCCAGCAGGCGGCACAGGCCGGCTCCTATTGGGTGTCGTCGATCGGCAACGGCGTAACCTATTCGACACTCGATAATCCGAAAGATCCGACGACCGGCATCCGCGCGCAGACCGACAACGAATTTGCTGGGCTTGGCGGCGCGGCGAATTTCGCCAAAACCACGGAAGACGTGCGGCTTTATCATCCGATCGCCGGCGATCTCGTCGGCATGGTGCGCACGCAAGGCGGCTATGTCACGCCATGGGGCGGTCAGCAATTGCCGCTGCTCGACGGCTTTTTCGGCGGCCCGCAACTGGTACGCGGCTTCGCGCCTTACGGTTTTGGCCCGCGTGACGTCACGCCGGGAACGACCATGGATAATCTCGGCGGCAACGCCTATTGGACGACGACGGCGGAGCTGCAGTCGCCGATGCCGTTTGTGACACCGGACGCGCAGCTGAAAGTGGCTTTGTTCTCGGACACCGGCAGCCTGTGGGCCACCAGCGCGTCGGGCGTATCTAAGCTCGCCTCGCTGTCGCCGTCGCAGCAGATCGCCAATTCGCGCGCGGTGCGCTCCTCGGTCGGCGCCAGCCTGATCTGGGATTCGCCGTTCGGCGCGCTGCGCGTCGATTACGCATACCCGATCGCCAAGCAGCCCTACGACGTCACCCAGCGCCTGCAATTCACCGCCGGCGGGTTTTAACGCCGAGAGGCGGTACGGAAGCCGCCAATCAGGTGAAGTGCAGATTGGCGGCCTTGACCACGTCTTTGTACTTGATGATTTCGCTTTCGATGACGTGCTTGAATGCTTCGGGGGTCGCCACCCCCGGACCGACCGCCAAGGCTTTGAGTTTTGCCGCAACCCCGGGATCCTGGATGGACTTGGTCAGCGCCTTTTGCAGCCGGCCGACGATCGCCGGTGGGGTTGCAATGGGCGCGAAGGTGCCGCTCCACAAATGCGTGTCGACCGTCGGGAAGCCGGCCTCCGCCATGCTCGGCACGTCAGGGAGCTCCGGCATGCGCTGATTGCCGGTCACCGCTAGCGCTTTGAGCTTTTTGGCCTTGACCTGCGGTAACGTCGGCGGCGGATCGATCACCGCCATCATCGACTGGCCCTCGATGACGCTCAAAACCATTTCCCCGCTGCTCTTGTACGGCACCGTCACTCCGGGCATGCCGGATGCCAATTTCAACTCTTCCATCGGAATGGTGAAAGCCGGCGAAGTGCTCGGATAGTTGGCTTTTTCGGGATTCTGCTTGGCGAATTGAACCAGCTCCTTGACGCTTTTGACTGGGGTGTCGGCTGCAACGACAAAGATCTCCGGAAATTGCCCGATCATGGCGAGCGGAACGAAGGATTTGATCGGGTCGTATTTAAGATCGGGATAAATGGCGGCCGCCATCGACATCGGCCCGACCGGGCTAGCCAGCAGCGTGTAACCGTCGGCCGGCTGTCCGGCGACGTATTCCGCCGCCAGCCGCGCGGAGGCTCCCGGCCGATTTTCCACCACCACCGATTGGCCGAGGATTTCTGCGAGCTTAGCGCCGACCAAGCGAGCAAGAATGTCCGTGCCGCCGCCGGGTCCAAATCCGACAATGAGCCGAATCGGCCTGGTCGGGTAATCGGTCTGGGCGCGGCCAGTCGTTATCGCCGAGGCCAAAACAAACGGCGCGGCTAATGTGGATTTCAGGAATCTGCGTCGAACGATGCTCATCGACTTTCTCCCTCCCTGACTGTGCCTTATCGTCCCGCATGTTTGATGCCGCAGGTTAGATCAATCTTAGCACAAGGCGCTTGCGTGTGCCTGCCCTGCGGCAACAACGCTCCTTTGCAGCCCGTGCGAACGCAGCAGGATCGTCCGATGAGCGCATTAGCTACACGATGCGGCCGTTCCGATGAACGGCTGCGGCGCGCGGCTCGGCAAGTCTTTTCGGTCGCCAATCCGCCGAAAACGTCAGTTGAATTTCAGCCCGGCGGCCTTCGCCAGCTTGATATTCTGGACGATTTCCTTGGCAATCATGGTGTCGATTTCCCGCGGGCTCAGCGGCATCGGCTCGACGCCCTGAGCGCTGAGCTTGGCTTGAACGTCCGGCAGCGCCAGCGTCTTTTGCACCTCATCGTGCAATCGATCCACGATCGGCCGCGGCGTTTTTGCCGGCACCAGCATGCCGTTCCAGAAGACGTAATCGGAATCGGCAAAGCCAAGCTCGATCGTGGTCGGGACGTCGGGCAAGGCCGGCGAACGTTTTGTCATGCTCACGGCGAGCGGTAATAGCCGGCCGTCTTTGATGAACGGAATCGCCGCGGAAATGCCGATGAAGCAGAAGTCGACGCGACCGGTCATCACTTCGGTGAGCGCGGCCGGTCCGCCGCTGAACGGAACGTGCGTCGCTTTGATGCCGGCCGACAGCAGGAAGCGCTCGGCCGCCCAATGCGTGGCGCTGCCGACGCCCGCGGAGGCAAAGGTCATGCGGCCGTCTTTGTCCTGCGCGACGAGGTCTTTCGCAGACTTGATACCTTTCGACGGTGCGACCAGCAGCACATTAGGCACAACGCCGAACATGGCGACACCGGCGAAGTCTTTGGACGGATCGTAAGAAAGGTTGGGATAAGCGGCAGGGGCGGCGGAATGCGCCGACGCATTGATCAACAGCGTATAGCCGTCGGGGTCGGCCTTGGCGACAACGGCTGAGCCGATGGTGCCGCCGGCGCCGCCGCGGTTCTCGACCACGATGGTCTGGCCAAGCTGTTTCCCCAGCGGATCGAGCACGACGCGGCCGATGACGTCGATGGTGCTGCCGGGCGCAAAGGGCACGATAGCGCGGATCACCTTGTCCTTCGGCCAAGTATCCGCCAAGGCGCGGCGCGAAAGCGCGGGCGCAGCAAGTATGCCGGCAGCAAGAGTCAAGAAATGGCGGCGAGAAGTCGTGCTCATGGGGATTCCTCTTGGTCTTGGAGTTTAGGCGTTCCATAGCGTCGCGAACTGCGTCGCAACAATCTGCTCGTAGGCGACCTCGCCGTCGAGTATGCCCTGCCGCTGGGCAAAATCCGACATGCCGGCGATGAACTCGCGCGATAGGCTGGCATTGTAATAGGGCAGGTCGCGGCGAATGAGATCGACAATCAGCGCGGCTTCAGACGGTGGAAACAATCTGTTGCCGACCACGGCAGCGCGCGCGACATCCGCCTTCAGCGCGGCTTGGGTTTTGACGATGGCGCGTACCACGGCAGCGGCGGTTTCCGGCGAATGCGCGATCAGCGCGTCGGTCGCTGCGACCGTCGCCGCGGTGTAGTTGAAACAGGGTTTCGGCCCGTCGCCGCGGCGCACGTCGAGCACGACGGTGCCGACGCCGCGGCGCACGGCCACCTCGGCGCCCATGCCGTTGGCCCAGAAGCCGTCGATCTTGCGCTCCTCCAGCGCCTTCGCCGCGGTGACGCCGAAATTGACCCCGGCGTCGAGCGAGCCTGGCACCGGCGCAATCTTCACACGGTCGCGTTCGAGATCAATACCGGCCTCGGCCAGCAGGCCGCGCAAGCCCTTATTGACCCACGGTGCGGCGCCGATGCTGCGGCCCTTGACCACGGCAACATCGCCGCGCCGGGCGCGCAGGTCGGCGTGCATCACCAGAAACCAGTACATGCCCTGCGCCTGCGCGCAGATGAGCTTCGCACCGCGAAAATTCGGAAACGCCGCCAGCGCCGAATGGGCCGAGCCGCCGACGAAATCGACCGCGCCGTCGCGCAGCGCCACATAAGCCTTGTCGACCGGGAAGATGAGTTCGAGTTCGACGTCAAGCCCTTCGGCCTTGAAGAAGCCAAGCTCGACCGCGGCCTCGGCCGGAAAATACGAATTGGAGATCATATCCGGCACGGCGAGTTTCATGGGCATTCAGGTCGACCTCAACCGTTCGTCCCCGCGAAAGCGGGGGACCCATTCGTATCCACTTCAATGTCCGTCAAGACTCGCCGCGGACGCGGGAATGATCGGACTGTAGAGCCCTACTTCTCCGGATCCAACAACCAGCCGAATTTCTCCCGTGCCTTGCGCGCGACCTCGGGGCTCGGCGTATTAGTCGGAGGGAATTTGTCGCGCCAGTTGAACGGCCGGCAGGCATCGATCACTGCGACCGAATGCGTCATGTCGCCCGCGGCGCGCTTCCACGGCGGCAGCGCCGGGTCAGCCGGCGAATCCCAGGAGCCGTTGATGAATTGGATCGATTGCGCGGGATCGGTGCGCGTCAGCATCGCCCAGAGCAAGTGATCGAGGTTGGTGACGTCGACATCGTCATCGACGACCACGATATATTTCGACGCGTAGGCGGAAGCGCCGCATTGCGCGGCGATATGGCCGGCCTGTACGGCGTGGCCCGGGTAGCGCTGCGTGATCGATACGCCGTGGAACAGGCGTGCGCCGCCGATCTCGTGGCACCATACCTGCTGCACGCCCGGCACTCCGGCATTGGTCATGTTCTGCTTGATGGTCGCGGAGCGAAGGACGGCGCGGTAGCGCGCCATTTCGTCGGGCCCGCCGCCCATCGGCGGCACGCCGAGCAGGATCGGATCGTTACGGTGATAGATCGCTTTAACGTCGAGCACGGTGGTGGGCTTGGCGCCGCCGGCATAGTGGCCGGTCCATTCGCCAAACGGACCTTCGACCTCGCGCCGGTCGGGCGTGACGAAGCCTTCCAGCACGATCTCGGCTGCGGCCGGAAACGGCAGTCCGGTAATCTTGCCTCGCACCATTTTCATCGGCCGGCCGCGCAAGCCGCCGACGATGTCGAGCTCGAACGTGCCGTAAGGCGCTTCGAGCCCGCCGTAGAAAAAGCTCAACGGATCGCCGCCGAGCACCATCGCCACCGGCATCGGTTCGCCGCGCTTGAAATATTTGGCGCGATGGATGTCGCCATGATGTCCGGCCGCGATCAAAAGGCCGACCGAGGTGCGATCATGCAGTTGCGCACGATAGGCGCCGGCGTTGAGCCAATCCTCTTCCGGATCGCGGGTGATGCTGTAGGTGCCGGTGCCGATATAGCGGCCGCCGTCCTTTTCGTGCCAGATCGGCGCCGGAAATTTCGTGAGGTCGACGTCGTCGCCCATCAGTACGTTTTCCAGCACCGGACCATCCTCGACGATCTCGTGCGGAATGATCTTCTGTTCCTTCAGATAGGCCTCGCGATAGGAATCGCTGAGCTCCCATTTCGACAGGTGATCGGGAAAGCCGAGCGTCATGTTGCGGCGGGTGCCGGCGAACATGTTCAGAAGGAGGCGAAAGCCCTTGGGGCAACCGGGGATATCGTCGAACACCACGCAGGGGCCATTTTCCGACCGCAGCACCGCCTCGGCGGCAAGCCCGATATCTTCCTGCCAGCTGGCGTCCGAGACATTGCGGACTTCACCGAGCCGCTCGGCGAGAGATAGCCATTCACGTAGATCGTCATAGGCGATGGCGGCTTTGGCGTTGCTGTGCTGGTCCATCCACGTCCTCCCGAACGGCGGTCAGGATGGCCGGTGCGGCGGATAAGCGCAAGGCGACCGCTGCGGAGCCATATTCGGCGAAAGCCCCCGTGTTGAGCCAGTGTTGAGCCTGGGGGCCGTTTCGTTCGGGCGTGGCGATGGCGGTTCCCGCCAGCGCGCAGCCGATCGCCCCGATTGCTAACGCGGTTTCAGGGCTTTCATAGAAGCCTGCGTCTTCATTCCGATCGATAATTTTCCGGATCCATCCGGCGTTGCCTTGTCGTCGTGCAGCGTCGTGGCCCGGCGCGGTTCCCTGTTCCGTCGCGATTTCAAAAAAGCAGGCTGCGGAGGAACAGCGTCACATTCCGAACGTTCACCTCCAAGTAGCAGTGGAGGGAACTATGGCGAACAATCCGCGACAGATTGAACGCGAGACGAACGAGGCGGGTCAGGCGTCGACCCGACGCGCTGCCGAGCAAACGGCGCAAACCACGCGCTCGATGGCGGAAGCGACCGAACGCACGGCGCGCACCAGCGCCGAAGCGGTCCGGCGCAATGCCGAAAATGTAAGCGAGAACTTGCGCAGCGGGAGCGAAACGGCGAGCCGAATGGCCGAACGATCGATGGATCAGTTAGCTAAAATGCTCGGGCTTAGCGGCGACACTGCGCGACAAACCATGCAGCGCTCCTCGGGCAATTTGCAGGCGGTGATCGAGAGCACCACGATCATCGCCGGCGGCCTGCAGAACGTTTCCGGGGAATGGATGCGATTTGCCCAATCGCGTCTTGAGGACAACCTTGACCGCTTCGAAGATCTGATCGGCTGCCGGACCGTCCAGGATTGTCTTGCCCTGCAGACCGAGATCGTCCGAGATAATCTTGAGGCGCTGTTGCAGAGCATGCGGCGAGCGTCCGAACTGTCGAGCCGGGTAGCCGACGATGCGATGCAGAAGATCGGCGACACGACACTGGCGCCCATGTAACGAGCACCGAATCGCGCGTGGAAGCCGGGCAGGGCGGTGGCTGCATCGCTTGGCCCCGATAAAGACGCGTTGACAACATGGCATCGGTTTTGCCGATAATGCCCGCCACAAGGCGGGCATTTTTTGCTTGCGCCGTTTTCACCAAGGGAGCGTCACGCCATGAACCGCCCGCAGCAGGGATTCCCGCCCATTCTCGATCACCGCGGGCCACCACAGGTGCGCCGTTTCGACGAGCAGCGTTGGCTCATCGACAACATCATCCGCGCCAACGGCATCGACTGGGACCAGCCGCGATCGCTCTACATTCATTTGCCCTGCGGCATTGAGGCCAATGCCGACTTTGCCGGCATCCGCGAGCGGGTGAAGAAGATGGCCGATATCGGACCCGCGTTCGCCGCCGTGGCGCGGCGCCGCGAGGCCAAGGCCAATGCCGCGGCGCTCGCCGACCACAAGATAACCGCACGCGATAACTTCTTCATGGCGGCGGTGCATTGGGGCGCCGCGCAATGGCCCTATGACGAGAACGACGAGACCAATGTCGCCTATAACAACAAGAAGCGCGAGTGCTACGCGAAATATGCGGCGCTCGCCGATCATCATGTCGAGTTGGTGTGGGTGCCGTTCAAGGACAAGGCGATCCCGGCGTGGCTGCATCTGCCGCCCGGCTATTCCAGCGGCAAGCTGCCGGTGGTGATCGCGATCCCGGGCATGGACAGCTACAAGGAGATCCAGGTCGCGCTGTACGGCGACAAATATCTCAACCGCGGCATGGCGGTACTGGCGATCGACGGGCCCGGTCAATACGAGGCGCCGATGATCGGGCTTCATTTCACCATGGAAAATTGGATGGCGGCAGGCCCGGCATTGGTCGACTGGATCGCCGCGCGACCGGAGCTCGATTCGACGCGCATCGGCGTCGCCGGCACGAGCTTCGGTTCGCTGTTCGGCACGGTGCTGACGGCGAGCGAGCCGCGCATCAAAGCCTGCGCGGTGATGTCGGTGTGCCACGAGCCGGGCTGCCACACCATCTTCCAGGAAGCTTCGCCGACCTTCAAGAAACGCTTTATGTATATGTCGGGCATTACCGACGAAGGCGAGTTCGACGAATTCCGTAAGAAAATCAGCTGGAAGGGCCACGCCGAGAAAATCCGCGCGCCCTACCTCTGTGTTGCCGGCGAAGCCGAGGAATTAAGCCCGCTGCAACATTCGGAAGCGCTGATGGCGGCGCTGAAAGGGCCAAAGCAGATGGTGGTTTATCAGGAATCGCGCCACTCGGTCGGCAATGTGCCGGCCGCCAATCTCGGCCCGTTCCCGCCGATCCTGCTCGCGGACTGGCTGGCGGACCGGCTCGCCGGCAAGCCTTTCATCAGCGAGCGCTGGTATGTGACCGGCTCGGGTGAGATCAGCAAGACGGCGTATTGATCGGCATCGTCTGGCGCGATTGCGGCAGATTGCTATCCGGTAATCGCGTTATTCACGTTAAGACCGGCTTACTTCGCCGCCGGGGCGACGTCGCCTTGGAAGGCGGTGTTGTGCTTCGGAAACCAGACGTGGCCCTTGAGCATGTAGTTCCAGTACATCAATGGCAGCCCGGTCATCTTGATCCACCAGCCGACCCAATGCTCCTTTGCCGGATTGAGCGGCAGCGTCGGCGTCACCTTGCCGCCATAGATGAACTCGGCCAGGATCGTTTTGCCCACACCGGTGGTCAGCGGACAGGATGCATAGCCGTCGTAGCCGCCCTCGACCGCTGTCTTTCCCATCAAATGCAGAATGTTGCCGGCGACGACGGGCGCCTGCTTGCGCACCGCGGCGGCGGTCTTCGAGTTGGGCGACGACGCCACGTCGCCGAGCGAGAATATGTTGGAATAGCGCACATGCTGCATCGAGTTCTGGTTGACCTCGACCCAGCCTGCCGCATTGGCGAGCGGGCTCGATTTGATTTCCTCGGGCGGGCTTTGCGGCGGCGAGACATGCAACATGTCGAACGGCACAGTCAGTCGCTGGCCTTTGTTCTGATCGTCGACTTTCTCGAACGTCGCCGTCTTCGCCGCTCCGTCGACGGCCACCAGATTATGCTGGTAATGGACGTTGATACCATACCGTGCGGCGATCTTCACGAGTTCGCGCGCAAAGAACGGGACGCCGAAGATGACCGGCGCGTGAACATAATAATCCAGGCTGCAATCCTTCAGGATGCCGAGCCGCTGCAGATGGTCGGCGGTGAGATAGGCGATTTTTTGCGGCGCGCCCGGGCATTTGAACGGCAGCGGCGGCTGCGTGAACACTGCGCGGCTGCCTGCCTTGAGTTTTTGCAGACACTCCCACGTGTAGGTAACGTGGTCAGGCGAATAGTTGCTGCATACGCCGTTCTTGCCCAGCGTTTCGCTCAAGCCGGCGATCTTGCCCCAGTCGAGCTTCACGCCGGTGCAGACCACGAGATAGTCGTAGGTCAAGGCCTCGCCGTTCTTGAGTCGGACCGTATTGTTGTCCGGCTCGAAGGTTTGGCCGGCATCGCGAATCCAGCGGACGCCGACGGGAATCAAGCCTTGTTCGGGCCGCCGGGTGCGCGCCAGCGGATAGACCCCGGCGCCGACCAGCGTAAAGGCCGGTTGATAATAATGGTCGGAGGACGGTTCGACGATGGCGATGTCGGTTACCGGCGCGCGGCGTTTCAAGATGGCCGCAACCGTAATGCCGGCGGTCCCGCCGCCGACGATGAGAACCTGATGATGTGTAGGACCCGGCATGCTTCCCCCCTCCGTCTGGCCCGCGCGATCGTTGTTGGGCCATCGAGCGCGACCGGCCGCAGCACGATGCGCGGCTTGCCGCTTATTGCTTAATCTTCTATTAGGTTATACTAATATAGCCGTCAAGTCGAGGCCGCTGGTCTGGCTGCGGGCAGGCCGGATCAAGGCGTTTGGATCGATCGCAAATATGCGACGAAGGCGCGTGCATCGCGACGCGTGAAACGGAACGTCGGAAACCGTCCCGGTAGCGGCGGTTGATCCAGTATAAGGTCGAAGCCGTCACCTTAACGATCCACTGCGGCATCATTTTACGCTCGGCTAGGCTTGGTTGGCGATGCTGCTCGTCGCGTCGTCGGCGCAGGCATTTGCCGCAGCGAAAAGGTCGTCGCTCCATTGTTGTCACTATTCAAAAGTCTCGCGGCGGAAGCCGATGCTCGACAGGTCTCACGGCAATGGCTGCTCCGCGCCGGACCATACGGCAGCGTGCTGCTCGGCCTGTCGGCCATCGTCCTGATCTGGATCGGCACTTTCTACTTCACCCATTCCGAGTGGGTTCAGACCGATCGGGCGGCGCGGCAGACCGAGGAGAATCTTGCAAAAGCGTTCGAAGAGCAAATCATCAGAACTATCCGTGCAGCGGACCAGACGCTCATTTACGTTCGGGACACTTATGCCAAAGACCCGCAGCATTTCGCCAGTTCACCGTGGGCAGGCGACCCGCAGTTCATTTCGGATGTTAGCATACAGGTCGCTATTATCGACAAGGATGGCCGGTTGGCGTTCAGCAATATTGCGGGCGCCGCGCCGGGCCTCGACCTCAGCGACCGTGAGCACTTTCGGGTTCAGGCCGAAGCTCGGTCCGACGAGCTTTTTATAAGCAAGCCGGTCATCGGGCGCGTCAGCCACAAATTATCGATCCAATTGACGCGACGCATCATGATGCCTGACGGCAGTTTCGGCGGAGTTGTCGTGGTCTCCTTGGACCCAAACTACATTTCGCAGTTTTATCAATCCATCGACTTGGGAAAGAAAGGCATTATCGCGCTGATCGGCACCGATGGGATTGTTCGCGCCCGCCGCGCCAACGGCCCGTCCGGTGTCGGTCAGTCGATTGCCGAAGGCAGAGTATTCGAAGAATTGGCTAAGTCGGACGCGGGCTTTTATACCGGCAAGAGCCTGATCGACGGCATCGAACGAACCTTCGCCTTTCGCAAGGTGAAGGGATATCCCCTCGTCATAACCGTCGGTCTGGCCACCGACGAGGTTTTCCGTGTCTATCAAAAGAACTGCCGCAAGCACATCGCCGTCGGCGCCTTGATGACGCTGGGGCTGTTGTGCGCCACCGCTCTCATGATGCGCTATCAGCGTCAGTTGGCACGGGCACGAGATGCGGCGGAGGACGGGACGCGGGCCCGCTCCGAGTTTCTGGCGATGATGAGTCACGAGCTCCGCACCCCGATGAACGGCGTCATCGGTATGGCGGACCTTCTGCTCGACAGCGGGCTGAACGGCGAACAGCACGGCTTCGTCAAGACTATGCGTGAATTGGCCGCGCATCTTCTGAAGATCATCAACGATGTTCTCGATTTCTCCAAGCTTGAAGCCGGTCACATCGAAACCGAGAAGATCCCGTTCAGGATCCATGATCTGGTGCGAACGACCGTCGGACTGTTGGATGCTCACGCCAAGGAGAAACGGCTGGCGCTGGGTGTGAACATAGCACCCGACGTGCCTGTGGCCGTCGTTGGCGATCCGGGCCGGCTGCGGCAATTATTGCTCAACTTCGTCGGCAATGGGCTGAAGTTCACCAAGTTCGGGGGCGTGACGGTCACCGTCAGCCTGGCGCCCGGGCGCGCACCCGACAAAGTCCGCTTGGTATTCGCTATCGCCGACACCGGCATCGGCATTCCGGAAGATGCGATCCCGCTGCTGTTTCGCAAATTTTCGCAGCTGGACAGCTCGATCGCGCGACGCTTTGGCGGAACCGGGCTCGGCTTGGCAATTTGCAAGCGCTTTATCGACATCATGGGAGGAACGGTCGCGGTTGAAAGCAAAGTCGGCAGCGGCACGACGTTCAGCTTCGCAATCGATTACCTGCCGGCGTCAATCAGCGCATTGCCGATGGAGCGCACGAGGATTCCGCTGCCCGCTCCACCTGCTGCCTTCTCAAGGCAACCCGGCTGTCACCATGAACTGAACATATTGTTGGTCGAGGACAACAAGACCAACCAAATCGTCGCCACCAAGCTCATTGAAGGACTGGGTTACGGCGTCGACGTTGTCGACAATGGCGCGGAAGCGCTGACGGCATGCGCCAATATCGAATATGACGTGATCTTCATGGATGTGATGATGCCCGGCATGGACGGTCTGGAGGTGACGAGAGCCATCCGCAAGCTCAAGCCGCCGTTCTGCGCCGCTCGCATTATTGCACTGACGGCGAACGTGCAGAAAGGCGATGTCGAAGACTGCCTAGCCGCCGGCATGAACGATTATCTGGCCAAGCCCGTCACCCGCGCTCAGATCGCGGCCAAGCTCGGCATGCTTCCGCAAATTCGTGCTGAAATTCCGATAGCTCCGGCGCGGGCCGCGGCGGCGTGTACCCCGCCGGCGGTTTTCGACAAGGCGATTTACGCCGAGCTTGCCGAGGCGCTCGGATCTGACGGCATCCGCGAGGTATTGCACCAATTTCTCGACGATTCGATCGAACGCCTTGCGGCAATGCGCCGTGCGGCAGGTGACGGTGACGCGGCCCTCGTGAAGCTCGAGGCCCATACCGCCAAGAGTTCCGCAGGCAATCTTGGGTTTCTGCGGCTGTCTGGCGTCGCCGAGACTCTCGAACACGATGCGCCGGCGCTTGACGGACGCGCGCTCGCCATCCGCGTCGAGGCGTTTGGCCGCGAAATCGCCGAAGTCGAGATAATCGCCGCGACGCTGGACAGCGCGAAAGTGACGACGCCGGCCGGCGGGCCGCGCCCGAGCGTTGCCTCGGCCTCGGTCTGAGCTACTGCGGCGCCATATCGGCGCTGATGTGCACGAATGTCTTCAACTTCTCCAGCGACCGCTGCAGCGCATGCAGGTCGAGCGGCTTCTTCATGGCGTGAAGAACCTTGAAGTTCATCAGCTCGGCAAATTGCGCGGTTTCCGAGCGTTTGCCTTCGTCGGCGCCACTGATGATCAGCACGGGTACCCTTTGACCGATGTCGCGCAGATGACAAAGCACGTCGATGCCGCTGCGCGCCCGGATCGAAAGATCGAGCGTGATGCAATCGAACGCATTGGCTTCGAACAACGCAACTGTGCTTTCGAAGCTGGTCGCCTCGGCGATGTCGAAATCCAGCGCGGCGGCAAACCGCTTGATGATCATGCGATGAACGTTGTCGTCTTCGATGATCAATAGCCTGATCTGTCGCCGCTCGGCCGGTTCGATCCGCATTTTCGGCGACGCCGGTTTCGACATCGTATCGATCCTCTGCTTACTTTCCAGTGATTAACTAAGGCGCGACGGCAAAGAACGAATTAAGCCGCCGGCCTGGCCATCTTATGCTGCGTTCCTAACCCAGTATAAGATCAATGCGCCCGGTGATGGCGCCGGAAGGCCGCTCGTTCACCGGTCGGTAAATCTGGCGCGGCATGCTGTCCCGTCGCGCGCGCCGCCTGCGGCTCGATCGTCCACCGCGTACTGGCATCGCAAAATCTGGTGAGTTGGCGGCGCGCGCAGCAAATCACAAATCGCTGGCACAGCCATTGTTCGGACGCGCGATGTCAACGCGCGCTCGCTTATCGCAGTATAAGCGAATTGCTGAATTTTCGGGCGGCATTCCGACCTTCTTCTACCGCACGGTAATTACTCCTGCCTCAGATAGACGGCGTGCGCCACGCGCGTACGAGGGGAACGGCCAAGTCGGCCGCCTCCGAATCATTCGGATCGGGTGGTGACGAACGTGCAAGCACCTACTGCGGAACAGACAGCAGGCGTCGGCTGGCGGCCGACCGATGCGCCGCCGGCCGGGCTGATGCAATTCATCAGCTTCGCGATCGGTAACGATCAATACGGCGTCGACATCATGTCGGTGCGCGAAATCAAAGGCTGGTCGGACGTCACCCATCTGCCGCGCCAGCCGGAATATATCCGCGGGGTTCTCAATCTCCGCGGCGTCATGGTGCCGATCATCGATCTGCGCTGCCGTTTCGGCCAGGGCAAAACCGACGCCGGGCCGATGCACATCGTCATCATCGTCAGCGTCGACGACCGGCTGGTCGGCCTGCTTGCTGACCGCGTGCTCGATATCGTGTCCGTGGATGGTTCCAAGATACAGTCGGTGCCGCAGCTTGCGAAAGCCGCGCGCGTCACCTTCCTGGCAGGCCTCGTCACGCTCGACGACTCCATGATCGCGCTCATCGATCTCAGCAATCTACTGGCCAAGCCGAGCGAAGAAGAGGCGCCCACAATCAACTAGCGGCGCCCATCTAGCGCAGCGAAACAGCAACAGTCGCGTCGCCACCAAATCAAGGACTCTAAGTTATGTCGATCAAAGTTAAACTCTACAGCGGCTTCGGCGTCCTCGTCATCCTGGCGCTCGGCCTTGTTCTCTACGGCGTTCACGTCTTCGGCGACATCGGAGGCTCGGTCACCAGGATGAACGGAATCGCCGAAAACACGACGCGGACGCTGTTGGTGGAAGACTACCTGGAGAGGCTGCGGCGCGCCGTGCTGCGCTACGCCTATGATAACGACGAGCCGTCACGAAAAGAGAACGATGAAATCGCGGCCAAAGCGATTTCTACGCTGCAGGAGGCACAACGGGCGACGCCGTCCGAAGAGCGAAAGAAGATGTACGGAGAGCTCTTGGTGGGTGTTGCGGGCACACAGCAAATGGCTAAAGCCCTGTTCGATGCAGTGAGTCAGTCAAAAGCCGATCAGGCTAAATTATCAAAGGCCGGGGGAGATCTAAGCGCGCGCACTAACGCATTACTCAGCAAGACTCAAGCCGACTCTGATCCGGCCGTGACTACCCTCCTTCTGAAGCTCGATGCACAATTGTCGGTGGTGCGCGTTCTCAGTATGCGCGGTCAGGTCCTTCTCAACGTCGACAGCAAGCCGGCTCTGGCAGATGCAGTAGCCAAGGCGCAGACTACAATTGGTGAACTCGAAAAATCCGGCTCTGAAGACATCCGCGCCCAGGTCGGCCCGCTCAAGTCCACGCTGGCGGATTTTCATACGACCGTTAAAGGCCTTCTCGATCGCGTGCATCTCGTCCACGACCTTTATGCCAACAAGTTCGCGCCGCAAATCGGCGATATGCAGGAAAAGGTAAGAGTATTACGGCAACAGCTGCAAACGAACTTCGACGAGACCCGAAGCTCGGTCGAAACTTCGATTGTAAGTACCGTTCTCAACCAGAAGATCGTCGGCGCGAGTGTGCTTTTGCTCGGCGCCCTGATTGCCTTCTTCGTCGCGCGATCGGTCTCCAATCCGATCACCGCGCTGACCAAAGCCATGCGAGAACTGGCGCAAGGCAACTTCGACGTGATGCTGCCTGGACTTGGCCGCAAGGACGAGATCGGCAACATCGCCAAGGCGGTCGATGAATTCAAAGTCAAAGCCGCAGAGAAGGCGCAGCGCGAAGCTGCGGAGAAGGCCGAGCAGGACAAGCGTGCCGACGTGGAGCGCCAAGCCGCCTTGGCCAAGATGGCCGACGACTTCCAGGCGGTCGTGGGCGGCATCGTTGCGGCCGCGGTGGCCGGCGACTTCTCCCAGCGGGTCGATCTCGATGGCAAGACCGGCCTCGTGCTCAATGTCGGAACACTGATCAATTCGCTGTGCGACAATATCGCGAAGGCCCTGAACGATCTCGTCGAGATGTTGAGTGCGCTCGCACGGGGCGACCTCACCCAGCGGATCGTTGCCGAATACCAAGGCGATTTCGCCACTCTGAAGTCCAATGCCAATGCGACGGCCGAGCAACTCGGTTCGACCATCAGCGACATCAAAGGCGGAGCGCGCGAAGTTCACAACGCCGCGGCCGAAATATCGACGAGCACGACCGACTTGTCGCAGCGCACCGAAGAGCAGGCCGCAAGTCTGGAGCAAACCTCGGCGTCGATGGAGCAAATCTCCGCGACGGTGAAGAAGAATGCCGAAAACGCGCAACGCGCCAATCAGCTGACATCGAGCTCCCGCGACGTTGCCGACCGCGGCGGCGCCGTGGTGGCGGATGCGGTCAAAGCGATGGCGCAGATCGAGGACTCCTCGCGCAAGATCGCGGACATCATCGGCGTCATCGACGAGATCGCCCGCCAGACCAACCTGCTGGCGCTCAACGCCGCGGTCGAGGCGGCGCGCGCCGGCGATGCCGGCCGCGGCTTCGCCGTGGTGGCGTCCGAGGTGCGCAGCCTGGCGCAGCGTTCGTCGCAGGCGGCGAAGGACATCAAGGATCTCATCACCAACAGTTCCGGCCAAGTCCAAAACGGCGTCGGTCTTGTGAATCAGGCCGGCACCTCGCTCGGTGAGATCGTCGGCTCGATCAAGCAGGTCGCCGAGATCGTCGCCGATATCGCCACCGCGAGCTCGGAACAGGCTGAGGGCCTGGAGCAGATCAACAAGGCGCTGGCGCAAATGGACGAGGTCACCCAGCAGAACTCGGCGCTGGTCGAAAAGAACGCGGCATCAGCCAAGGCGCTAGAGCAGCAGTCCACGACGATGGACGAGCGTGTCGCTTTCTTTCAGCTCGACGGCGGCGCGCCAACCGCCGCGCCTCGCGAGCCGGTGAAGGCCGTAAGCCGCGCGGCGCCCCGCGGCCGCAGCGGAGCCGCCGCGCACGCCGCGGAAGCTCCGCAGCCGCATACCGCGGCCGCTCCGGCCAAGGAGCAGGCCAAAGATCGTGCCAAAGATCGGGCCAAAGATCAGGCCAAGGATCAGGCCAAGGATCAGACCAAAGACCGCTCCGAGGCCCCGGCCAAAGACCGGCCCAAGCCCAAGGTTATCGCCGACACCGACACGAAGCCGACCGGCAAAGCCAAAGACGAAGCGTGGAAAGGGCCAGTCGGCCGAATGCAGGCCATGGTGGCGACGGCGTTCAAGCAAGAGCCCGATTGGAAAGAGTTCTAAATGGCGCTGGCTCGGCAAACGCTCGCGCCTGCGGCTCTCTCGATACCCCAGGCGCCGCGCGAATTCGAATTTTCCGACGCGGACTTCCGCGCTCTGGCGAAAATCGCCTACGAGCACGCTGGAATCACGCTGCCGGAAGCGAAGAAAAATCTGGTCTATGGCCGGCTGTCGCGCCGCTTGCGCACGCTCGGACTTTCCGCCTTCGAGGATTATCATCACTATCTGGTCGAAAAAGGCGAGCAAGAGCTCGAACTGTTCATCAATGCGCTTTCGACGAACCACACCAAATTCTTCCGCGAAGAGCATCACTTCCATCACTTCTTATCGGAGGTGGTGGTGCCGTTCGCGGCCGCACACCCGTCCGGCGGCCGGTTGCGGATATGGTCGGCGGGGTGCTCTACCGGCGAGGAGCCGCACACCATCGCGCTGATCCTGCACGCCGAATTGAAGAACATCGCCAGTCGCGACGTCCGCATTCTCGCCACCGACATCGATACCGATGTGCTGCGGCGAGCCGCGCAAGGTGTATTTTCGGCCGAGGCGGCGGCGTCGGTGCCGCCGAAATATCGCGGCGCGCTGTCGAAGTCGGAGGATGGCGAGAGCGTTACGATCGACCGCGGCGTTTGTTCGCTCATCACCTTTGGTCGCTTGAACTTTATGGACGACTGGCCGGTGCGCGGCCCGTTCGACGCGATCTTCTGCCGCAACGTGATGATCTATTTCGATCATCCCACCAAAGCGAAGCTGGTCGACCGCTTTACCGATCTGCTGCGGGTCGGAAGCTGGCTCTATATCGGCCATTCCGAATCGCTGATCGGCTCGCATCCACGCCTCAAGCTGTCCGGCCGCACCATCTATCAGAGGACGGCATGAGCGCCGCCGTCGCCGCTCGCGCCACTTCCGTTTCGCCGGTCGCAGCGACTCAGGACAGCCGCGCGGCGCGGCGCTTCTACGACGCCACCCAGGCGGCCTGGGTCGTCAAGATTCTGCCGGGTGAATTTTACGCCACCGACGATAAGGACGAAGTGCTGGTCACCGTGCTCGGCTCGTGCGTGTCGGCCTGCATTCGCGACCCGGTGCGACAAGTCGGCGGCATGAACCACTTCATGCTGGTGCAGAACAAGTCCGGGTCGAGCGGCGCCTGGGGCAACGAGCTTGAATCGGCGCGCTTCGGCAACTTCGCCATGGAGAAGCTGATCAACGACATGCTCAAGCGCGGCTGTCAGCGCGAACGCATGGAAATCAAGGTTTTCGGCGGTGCCAACGTGACCAACACCCGCAACGAGGTCGGCACCGACAACGGCGAATTCGTCTTGCGTTACCTCAAGGCGGAAGGACTGCCCTGCGCGGCGCAAGACCTTGGCGGCATCTATCCGCGGCGGATCATCTACTTCCCAATGACCGGCAAGGTTGTCCGCCGCTTGCTGACGGGCCGCGATCAGGACTCGGCGCTGCGCGAAGAAACCAGCTACGCGAGCACGCTCGTCACCCCGAAACCCAAACCCAATATCGAACTGTTCCGATGAGTGCCATGACCGCAAAAATCAAAGTTTTGATCGTCGACGACTCCGCGCTGATGCGGAAGCTCTTGACCGCCGTACTTTCGGCCGATGACGAGATCGAGGTGGTTGGCGACGCGCCCGACCCCTATGCGGCGCGGGAGCAGATCAAGGCGCTCAACCCGGATGTCGTGACGCTCGATGTCGAGATGCCGCGCATGAACGGCATTGAGTTTCTACGCAAGATCATGGAGCTGCGGCCAACGCCGGTCGTGATGATTTCGTCGCTGACTCAGGCCGGCGCCGAGACCACGCTCGAAGCCTTGGAGATCGGCGCCGTCGATTTCGTCGCCAAGCCGGCGGATTCGAGCGCGGTCATGCATCTCGGTGGCGAGCTCATCCCCAAGATCAAGAATGCGGCACGCACGCGCGTGCGGCGCCGCATCGCGCCGGCGCCGCGATCGCCGGCGCGCCCGGCAATGCATGGAACGAGTGACAAGATCATCGCCATCGGCGCCTCGACCGGCGGGGTCGAGGCATTGAAAGCGGTGCTGATGCTGTTGCCGGAAGACGTTCCACCGGTGCTGATCACGCAGCACATGCCGGAGCGTTTCACCGCGGCCTTCGCCCGCCGGCTCGATTCTGAGTGCCGGATGCGGGTGCACGAAGCGGTGCACGATCAGCCGGTCGAGCGCGGCAATGTCTATATCGCACCCGGAGCGCATCACCTTGAATTGGCACGCCGCAGCAGCGGCCTTTACTGCAGCCTCAACGATGGCCCGCCGGTGTCCGGCCATCGCCCCTCGGTCGATGTGCTGTTCGAATCGGTGGCGCGTACGGTGGCCCCGCGCGCGGTCGGCGTCATCCTGACCGGCATGGGGCGTGATGGCGCCAAAGGCCTCTTGGCCATGCGCAAAGCCGGCTGCGCGACGCTCGGCCAGGATGAAGGCACCGCGCTCGTCTACGGCATGCCGCGCGTTGCTTTTGAAATCGGCGCGGTCGAGTCGCAGCACGGTCTATTCGATATATCCGATGCGATCCTCGCCGCATGTGCGACCAAGAAATCTTCCTCCCTCGCGACCACAGGCCAGTCATGACACAGAACAGCACAAAAACAGTCTTCGACCTGCCGGCAACGCTCGATGCCGAAGCCGCGCCGGCGCTGGTTGCCGAACTCAAAAAAATGGAGCGATCGGGCGAGGTTCGTCTCAACGCCGCGGCAGTGGCGGCGCTTTCGCCGGGATATCTGCAAATCCTGATCTCGGCGTTCAAGACGTTCCCGCAAATGACCGTGTCCGATGCCTCGGCTGTCTTCGTCGAAGGTTTTGCCCTGTGCCGCCTCGCCTATCCTATCGCGTCGAGTGCTCCCGAAGCCGCGGCGATCGAGTCCGTCGCTATTCCGGATGAATCTGCAAAGCCGGCGGACATCGTGCCCGCGGACGATGCGCCAAGCGCGGCCAGTCCGGTCACGCCTGCGGACGAGTCTGAAAATGCAATTCCGATCGTGCCGTCCACCGAAGCACCGGCTGCGGCTCATCCGGTCGCGCTCGCCGAGGAGCCCGCGAATGCGGCTCCGATCCTGCCCCCCGATGTACCGCCGGCGACTATTGCCGCCGTGCCCGCGGCCGCGTCGCCGGGTGAAACCATCGCCGCCGCGCCTGCGGTGGCGCCGCCGGCCGAAACCGCGACACAAGCGGAGCCTGGCGCGCCTGAAGCCGGTGCTGCCGCCGTGCCGAAGACAATCCTGACCATCGATGATTCCCGCACCATGCGGGACATGCTGAAGATGGCGCTGGGCGGCGCCGGCTTCACCGTGCTGCAGGCTGTCGACGGCCAGGACGGACTCAACGTCCTCGCCAAGCAGTCCGTCGTCGATCTCATCATTACCGACATCAACATGCCGAAGCTCGACGGCTACGGCGTCATTCGCGCCGTCCGCAAAGATCCAATCTACAACGACACCCCGATACTCGTACTTTCGACCGAGGGCGAACAAGAGAGCAAGGACATTGCCAAGGACGCCGGCGCCACCGGATGGATCGTCAAACCGTTCGATCCCGATGGTCTGGTAAGAATCGTCAACACCGTGTGCGGATAGGTTTGGGGAAAAGACGGAGGAATTTGCGCCGTGACGACGATCGATGATCTACGACAGACGTTCTTCGAAGAGAGCACCGAAGGCCTCGAAGCGATCGATTCCGGGCTCAACGAGCTCAACGACTCGATTGCGTCGGATGAAACCATCAATGCGGTCTTCCGCGGCATTCACTCGATCAAGGGCGGAGCGGGTGTATTCGGCTTCACCAGTCTCGTTGACTTTGCGCATGTCTTCGAGACAGTGCTGGATCAACTCAGGCATGGAAAGCTTGCGCCGACGCCGCAAGTCGTCGAGGTTCTGCAGCGGGCAAACGACACGCTGTCCGATCTGGTCGGGATGGCGCGCGCCGCCGAGACGCCGCCGCCGAATTTCGACGCCGATAGCCGTTCGGCGCTCAAGCTATTGATCGGCGATGGCGGGGAGGATGAAGGAGACACTGCGGCGGATTTTGCCGATATGGATTTCCAGCCGGTCCTCGCCGCGGACACGGCGTCCGAGCCACAGCAGTTCAATGTTGCCTACCGCGCGGATGAGGCGCAATTCGATGATAAATTTATTGCCGTTGTGACGGCGCTTGGCGCAGCCGGCCGGTTGGAGATTGGAGTCGGCGCGGAAAGCGTGCCTGAATTGGACGAGTACGAGACGCGCACGCCCTATCTGGATTGCGGGGGCACGATCGAAAGCGAACTAAGCTTGGACGGGCTCCGTGACGTCGTGGTGGCCATCGACACGAGCGATAATTGGTCGCTCACCCAATCGACAGGCTCGCCGCCGCCGGCGGGGTCGGACACGCCGCTTTCTGACGCCGAATCCGCTGCACCGGCTGCTGCGGCAGGCTCAATGGCATCGGCGAAACCGGCCGCGGCGGCGCAAGCAGCGGCACCTGCGGCGGAACGCGACGCAGCGGCCGCCAAGGGCTCGGCAGCAACGACAATACGCGTCGATCTCGAAAAGATCGACCGTGTCGTCAATATGGTCGGCGAACTGGTCATCTCGCAGACAATGCTGGGCCAACTTTTCGAGCATATCGATGGCGGTACCGAAGGCCGGTTGTCCCAGGTTATGGAGGACGTATTTCTGCATACCCGCGAGCTCAAAGACAGCGTCATGGCGATCCGTGCCCAGCCCGTTCGCTCGGTCTTCCAGCGCATGGCGCGATTGGTTCGGGAATTGTCCGTCAAAACCGAAAAGAAGGTCCGGCTGGAAACCGTGGGCGAAGGTACTGAAGTCGACAAGACCGTCATCGACCGGTTGAGCGACCCGCTGACCCATATCATTCGCAACTCGATGGACCACGGCATTGAGATGCCCGAGCGCCGGCGCGAAGTCGGAAAGCCGGAGGAGGGGACGATCACGCTCCTCGCCGACCAACGTTCCAGCCGTATCGTTATCGAGATCAGGGATGACGGCGCAGGCATCGACCCGGATCGCGTGGTCAAAAAGGCCCGCGAGAAAGGCCTCATTCCTCTCGAGGGACATCTGAGCGAGGATGAAATCAACAATCTTATTTTCCTTCCCGGCTTTTCGACGGCGAACGCCATTTCGGATATTTCCGGCCGCGGCGTGGGCATGGACGTGGTCCGGCGCAATGTTCAAGATCTTGGCGGGCGCATCGTGCTGAAATCGTCATTTGGAAAGGGAATGACGATCCAACTCTCGCTGCCTCTCACGCTCGCGGTTATGGACGGAATGATCGTGAAGGTCGGCACCGAAACCTACGTGATGCCGATCGCGAGCATTGTCGAATGCATCCGCCCGTCGGCGTCGGAATTTCACTCGCTGTTGGGCACGCGCGGCGCGCTGCGCCTGCGCGGCGCTATCGTCCCGATCGTCTATCTATCCGAGCTATTCGAGCTTGGCGTCTCTCACGAAATCAGCGACGAGAGCACCGTGATCATCATCGAGACCAGCGAGGGCGTACGCCTCGGCATCGTCGTAGATCAACTGTGCGGGCATCAGCAGGTCGTGATCAAGAGCATCGAGGAAAACTACGGCGCTGTACCCGGCATCGCGGGCGCCACGATCCTCGGCGACGGTCACGTCGCCTTCATTTTGGACGCCGAACGGCTCGGAGAATTCGCCAAACATCCGGAATCCAAGGCCGCCCGCAAGGAACAATATCTGCAGTAACCGATCGCCGACAGAATCCAAAGCCGAGAATGGTAAGCCAAGAATCGCAAGCTAAGAATCGTAAGCTAATAGCAAGTCAAAAATCGCAAGCTAGGTCAGGTGTACAATGCCGAACGCAGCAGCTCTCAAAGTTCTCGTCGTCGACGATCAATTCAGCGTTCGTCAGATGACGCGACTTGCCCTCGAAAAAATCGGAGTTCGCCTCATCCACGAGGCGGAAAACGGCCAGGCGGCGCTGACAAAAGCGCTGGCCCAGCCGCTCGATCTCATCATTTCGGATTTCAATATGCCCGAAATGGACGGTATCGAGTTGCTGCGCGCTGTGCGCGGTCACCAGGCCATTCGCAAAACGCCTTTTATCCTGATCACGGGCCGCGGCGACCGCGAGCTCGTCGTCAAGGCCGCGCAGGCCGGCGTCAATAACTACGTCGTCAAGCCATTCGACGAAGCGACCTTACGCCAAAAAATGGAAGCGGTGCTGGGACGGATCAATTGACGTTCGCCGGGGAGGCCGCCTCATGCACAACAATGGTAATTCCGGTCCGAATGAACTGCAGACCCTGCTGCGCGCCATCGCGACGATGAGTTGCGAGGTGGCCGAGCAGCTTGAACAGAACAGCAGCGGCATCGGCGAGGACCTCATGAAGGTCGGTGCGATCAACAAGGACGTCATGGTCAAACTACAAGCCTTCGACCGCATGCATCAGGAACTCGATGTTATCAGTAACGTCGTGCAGCACTGCTCGGCGCTGATGTCGAAGGCCAACGTCGGACAGCAGGAAGTCGAGTCCATCGTTTCGCAGATTACACTGGCGCAATTCAGACACCGGTTGCAGAACGTGCTGGCTGTCAGCGGATCCGCCGTTGCCGTTGCCGCCGCAAAAATCGAACCGGAGCAGGATCAGGTCTTTTAGCGTCTGAATCTCAATTGAATTGGAAGTCTATGAGGCTTTTGCGGCGGGTGGCGCAGGTGTCGCCGCCAATGCGGTGGCGCGGGCCGCCATGAGTTTTGTTATCCTGACGGTCTGCAATAGACCGGCCGAGAGTTCAGGCAGCTCCCGCAGCTGTTTGCCCCGATAAGGGTCGCTCAACGCCAGACGCAGCGCGTCGTAATGACAATCGATCACGGCGGCCGGATATTCCATATGTGCCGCGTCTGCCGTTTCGATAATGGTGCAAAGATTCCCCGCGATGAAGCCGACCACCGTGTAGCCGATCGAGTCCGCGACTTCGCGAAGGCCTAAGCTGGCGGCATAGACGTCGCCCATATGAGAGAGGTGTTTCTCGTCGCGGCCGCGCGCCGCCAGCAAGGCGGTTTCCAGTCGCTGGCCCTGCGACTTTACATGCTCCTCGAGCTGAGGCTTCAATTGCATCAGTTCGGCGTGCGCGCGTTTGATCGCGTCGTCGCGCGACAGCGCCCCGATCGCGCGCGCCTGGCGGCCAAAATTATCGTCAACCTCGATCTCGCGATGCGTGCCATTCGATTCCGCGCTCATGCATCTCACCGGGCCGTTTGCAGCAGACTGTCGATCTCGTTTTGCGACAGCGCCGGCCCCTCGTCTTCGGCGATCACGAGTTGCCCGTCGCCGACGCGGCGGCCGACCCCGCCGGGCAGGCCTTCGATCTTGAAGCGGCGATCGGGTCCGAAATAGGTCGCCGTCTCGACGAAGCTGCGCGGGTGGAACGCGACCCAGCTCAGCCGCTCGTAGAGGCTCGCCGGCGACATCGGTTTGGCGACGACCATGTTGGCGCCGCAATCGCGGGCCGCCTTGACCGTCGAGGTTCTGGTGTCCGCGGTGATCACGAGAATCGGCATGGTGCGGAACGGATTGTTGGGATCCTTGCGGATCGACCGGATGAAGGCGAGTCCGCGGCCGTTGGCGAGACTCGGATCGACCAGCATCATGTCGATCTTCTGATCGGTGAGAACCTGGATCGCATGGGCGGGGGTGCGAGCCTCGACGACACGGGGCGAGCCAAAGCCGCGCAGGATGCCGTGGACGATAATGGAGGCATGCGGGTTGGGATCGACCAGCAGGAATGACAGTCCCGCAAGATTGATCGCGGCATGACGCGTATCCAACACGGCACTCTACCTCGGAAGCAACAATGAATCCTGCGTCGTCCTTTTACGCGACTGAGAGTTAAGCCTTGCCGGGAATCATGGGCTTTGTTGTTCACCTCGAACATTGATGCCGGTCAATTGTGCCGAATAGCGGCGACTGCGTACGAACTAGTACGGAGGCTGAAATTAGCCGAAAGAAAACGGGCAGAATTTATCGTGCAGATCAAATGATCGAGCGCAATAACTCGGCTCAAGGCGCCAACGGTCCGGAGTTAATTCCACTTAAGACCGACTCGCGGCGCGTCAAGCCGAGCATCGTCCACCGCCGACCAACGCGCTCTGGCCGGATCGGATAAGGCAGCCCACGCTCATGTTGCGCGAAATCGATTCGCTGTCGGATTTGGTGCATGCCCACGGCATCGTCCCGGCCTTGCCGGACCTGCCCTGCAACACCTGTCACTTTCGCTCGTCGAATTTCTGCGGCGCGCTGTTCGGCAGAAGCGGCCAGCCGATGGCGATACGAGGCAGGCATCGCGAGACCGCCGCCCGGCAGAATATCTATCGCGCCGGCGAAGCCAGCGAAGGCGTGCTGGTGATCTGCGACGGTTGGGCGGTTCGCTTCGTGCAATTGCCCAACGGCAAGCGCCAGATCCTCTCGGTCGTGCTGCCCGGCGACCTGGTCAGCCCGACCTCGATGCTGGAAGGCCAGCTCGGCTTTTCCATCCAGGCTGTTACCGACGTGCGCTACTGCTACTTTCCATTCGCCGAAGTGCGCGCCCGCATCCGCAATAATCCCTCGCTGTTCGATTCCTGGCTGCGCCTGACGGCGTCCGAGCAGCGCGATGCCGACAAGCGCCTGGTCGACCTGGGCCAGCGCACGGCGCAGGAAAGAATCGCGGCCTTGCTCGTTCATGTGATGCAGCGCTGCGAACAGCGCGGCGACGGCATCGGCGACGAATTTCCGTTCCCGTTGAGCCAGCAGCAGATCGCCGATTTCACCGGGCTCACGCCGGTGCATACGTGCCGCGTGCTCAGCTCGCTGCGCAAGAACGCCGTCTGCGACGTCGGGCACGGCGTCGTCAAGGTCATGGAGCGCCGCGAATTGCAGCGCATGGGAGCGCTCAAATAGCCGATACGCGACGCGCGCCCCCCGCCTTGCGCCCGCGCGCCAATTGCCACGGCAATTCGACGACGGCAAAGGCCGCGGCGGCAAGCGCGACCACGGCGATGGCGCGGGCCGGCCACGGTCCGAGGGCGGCCACGAACGGCGGAATCCGGTCGGGCGGCAGATTCCCGAGGTAGCCGTAGTCGGCGCCAAGCCATAAATCCAAGGACACCACGATCGCGAGATAGGCGGCGCCCGCAGCGCAGGCGCGGCCGCAATCGCGCCAATTCGGGCGAAAGCCGAGCACGACGAGATCGAATACGGCGTAGCCGAGGATGATCGTGTGCTGCGCCCAAAACCACCAGAAAATCGGGTTTGCCGGACCGAACTGCAGCGCCGGTTGGATGAAGGCCTGCGTGGTGAGCGCAAAGGCCCAGAAATAAAGCGTCGCGCGCAGCCGCCGTGACAGCGTCAGCAGCGCAAGCGGCGCGATAACGCCGTTGATGTCGCAAATCTGCAGCGGCAGTCCGGTCGCAACGTCGATGCCGTGACGATTCCACCAGATGTTATAGGCGAGCCAGTAGACGAGGCCGAAAACACCGAGGCTGTGCCGCAGGCGCGCCAGGGGCGGCTCGTCGAGGCGCCGACCGGCAAGCACCACGCCCGTGATGACGGCAGCGCAGCCGCAGACCGCGGCCAGATGCAGCCAGCCATAAGGCGCGAATTTGTCCCAGCTATCGGCAGCCACGGCACGAATTTAGCCGCGGCCGCCGACACTAATATGTCACGCCGCGATCGCCTCGAGCCGGCGCTGGGTGACCGCCGGTCCGAACACGCCGATGACCACGAACACCACCGCCATGGCGCCGGCGATGAAGCTGAACACGCCCGTGGTGCCGTAATGGCCAAGGAAGAAGGCGATGACGAAACCGGAGAAGATCGCCGAGAACCGGCTCCACGAATAAACGAAGCCCACCGCCTGGGCGCGGATGCGGGTCGGATAGAGCTCGGCCTGATAAGCGTGGAACGAGAACGACATCCAGTTGTTGCAGAGCGTGATCAGGAGCCCGAACACGATCACGCCGGCCGCGCTCGACTGCCGCGCGAACAACAGCCCGAACACCGCGATGCCGGCCGCGGCCCAGGCGATCTGCCATTTGCGTTCGAACCGGTCGGCGAACGACATGCCAACCAGCGGCCCGATCGGCGCCGCCACCGCGATGATGAAGGTGTAAGTGAGCGACTTGGTCACGCCGATGCCTTGCGCGATCAACAGCGTCGGCACCCAGCTGGAGAAGCCGTAATAGCCGATGGTCTGGAACAGATTGTAGATCACCAGCATGACGGTGCGGCCGCGATAGGTCTCGTCCCACATCTCCATCCAAGCGCCGGTCTTGCGCTCGGCTTCGCCGGCGACCGGCTCGGGCGGCGGCAGCTTGACGCCGTCGGCGGTGATTTTGTTTTCCAGATCGGCGACGATCGCTTCGGCTTCGGCGGCGTGGCCGTGCTGCTCGAGCCAGCGCGGCGATTCCGGCAAACGGCGGCGGATCCACCAGATCACCACGGCGCCGACCGAGCCGATGAGCACCACCCAGCGCCAGCCGTCGAGCCCGAAGATCGTCTGCGGCACCAATTGCCAGCCGAGGAAGGCGACGATCGGCACCGCCGTGAACATGATGGCCTGGTTGTAGGCGAAGGCCGGCCCGCGCTGGGTCTTCGGCACCAGCTCCGACAGATAGGTGTCGACATTCACCAGCTCGACGCCGAGCCCGATCGAGGCGATGAGTCGCCACAGATCGATCGACTCCGGCGTGTTCTGGAACGCCATGATGAAGGCGCCGACCGAGTACCATAACAGCGCGAAGGTGAAGATCAGGCGGCGGCCGAAACGGTCGGATAGCCAGGAGAAGGCGATCGTGCCGATGAACAGGCCGAGGAACAGCGCGGCAACGAAGCTGGCAAAGCCCTGCAGATCGAACAGCCCGGCCGTCGTCGGCTTGAAGATGCCGCCCTTGAACAGGCCGATGGCGATATAGGCGGTGAAGAACAGGTCGTAGAATTCGAACCAGCCGCCGAGCGACAATAGCGTGACCAGTCGGCGCGTGTGGCGCGACGGCGGCAGCCGGTCGAGCCGCGCCGCAATGGTGATTGTTCCTTCCGCCAAGGTTCCTTGCGCCATGTCGTCCTCCCCCTTTGGTTCTTGCCGGCGCGTGTCGATCGCGCCCGGTGCCGATGCCAGCCCGGCGGCTGGCCTTTGCCGGCCGATAGTATATGACCGCGGGTATCCCATTTGCCCGTTCCGGTGGTCAAGATCATGGACGTTTTCGAAGCCGTCGATTCCCGCATGTCCTGCCGCTGGTTTCTCGACAAGCCGGTCGATGCCGCGATCGTGCGCGATTTGATTGTGCGGGCGGCGCGTGCGGCGTCCGGCGGCAATCTGCAGCCCTGGCAGGTCTATGCGCTCACCGGCGCGCCGCTCGCCGAGTTGAAGCGGCAAGTCGCCGCCTTCGTCGCCGGCCGCGACGCCCGCCACATCGACGCTGAATATCCGATCTACCCGGCGACGCTGTGGGAGCCCTATAAAGAGCGGCGCGATTATCACGGCGTGCAGCTTTACGGCGCGCTCGGCATCGACCGCAGCGACGCCGCGGCGCGGCTCAAGCAATACGAGCGCAATCTCGAATTCTTCAACGCTCCGGTCGCGCTGTTCGTCGCCATCGAGCGGCGGTTCGGTCCCGGCCAATGGGCCGATCTCGGCGGCTATATCCACGCGCTGATGTATCTCGCCCGCGGTTACGGCCTCGACACCTGCCCGCAGGAATCCTGGGCGCGCATCCACGAGGTGGTGCGCCCGTTCGTCGGCATGCCGGCGGAACAGATGCTGTTCTGCGCGCTCGCCATCGGCTACGGCGACCATGCCCATCCCGCCAACAATTTCCGCGCCCCGCGCGCGGAGCTTGAAGAGTTCTGCAAGTTCTTCGGGTTTGAGTGAGCGAGACGCTCGCGCCTCCCTCTCCCCCTGTGCGGGGGAGAGGGAGGGGTGAGGGGGCCGTGACGCTTGACCGGGATCGCCGGAGCAGGCCCTCACCCGCTTCGCTTCGCTCGCGACCTCTCCCGGGACGGGAGAGGGAAAATGAAGGGCGTTGTAGTGGCGACCCATCCTTTGATTTGTCCCTATTCATAAAAATCGACGGGCATGAATTTCCGCGCCGCGCGCGGCGAGCGGAGGCAATAACATTTTCGTTCTCGCGGCGCGTCTGAGCGCCCGAGCTTTGCCGTAAGGTTTTACGAACGACCTCCGCGAAGGAGGCATGGAGCGCCGGGAGGCGCCAAAGTCGTGGCCGCGCCACGCGGGCGAATGTTACCACCCGCTCGCGCTTCGGGCGCGGCGCGCGCCACAGGACAATCCGCTTGCGCGAACCGCCTGCTCCGGGCGCGCTGCGCCTCCCGGCGCTCCACCGCGGTTCCTTCGCCCAGGCGGCCGGCCGCCTCGGCTTGAAAACCGCACTCGCTCCCATGCCCCGGCATACCGCCGGGCCATGGCCTTTACCGAGCGAGGAGGCGCATGTAACTGTTATTGGGACCGATGTCAAGGTGAGTCTTTGAAAAAGAGACAGGACGTAGCCGGATGAGCGAAGCGAAATCCGGGGAATCGTGCCGCAACGGCCAGATACCGGCATAATCCCGTCGCTGGCAGAACATTCTTCTTCACGCTGACGCCAGCCGTTGGGCGCTTTGAAACTCGGCCTGCGCCGATAAACGGGTTGTGCGCTCAGGCCGCCAGTTCGGACGCGACTTCCACTCTCGATGAAATGTCGGCCACGGTGCGGTTTCTGCCCTGGCGCTTTGCCTCGTAGAGCGCGGCGTCCGCCGCGGCAATAATGTTATCATATGCATCGGGGAAGCCGGGCGCGCGGCTGGCAATGCCGATGCTGACCGTCAGCCCGCGGCCGGCGTTATCGTGGCCGAGCGCAACGCGGATCCATTCAGCCGTCCGATGGGCGTCATCAATCGACGCGCCGGGAAGGATCATCGCGAATTCTTCGCCGCCGTAGCGGGCGACCACGTCGCGATTGTCGCGTCTGGCTCGTTCTACGACACGTCCGATGGCAAACAGCGCCCGATCGCCGGCTTGATGGCCAAATCGATCGTTGAACTCTTTGAAGTGGTCGACGTCGATCATCAACAGCGCCAATGCGGCGCGGGATGCAAGAGCGCCGTTCCACTCCTGCAATATGGCGTTTTCAAAGCCACGGCGATTGCGGATTTCGGTGAGCGCGTCGGTCATGACCAAGGCCTTGAGCCGCGCTTCCGCGCTCTCCCGGCGCCGCAGCTCCAGAGCGGCAAAAACCGCGAGCGCGATAACCGACAGCCCGAGCACGAGCAAGATTCCGCCAATGGCCAAGGCGTCATGCCACCAGCCGGCCAAGGCATCTGCTGTCGAAATGCCGGCTCCGATGAGCAAAGGGTGGTCTCCGACGTTTTGATACGCATAGACGCGATTCACGCCGTCGATGCCGCTGATGGCTTCGTAGTGACCGGCCCGCGTGCCTCGCGTATGCACGAAGAAATCGGATTGGCTCATATCGCGGCCGATGTCCCCTCGGGTAAAGGGACTGCGCATGAGCAGCGTCCCATCGGTGTGAAACAAGGCCAGCACGCTGTGCGGCGTTTGCACGATTTTGTCGAACAGTTCCCTGAAATAATCCAATTCCATCGTTCCAACGACGACGCCGGCAAACGACCCATCGGGGTGAGACAGGCGGCGGCTGATGCCGAGCAGCCATTGACCGTTGGTGCCTATAAATGGCTGCCCGATGTAGAGGCCAAGATCGGGATTATCGCGATGCGCCAAGAAATAGTCGCGCGATGAAAAGCTCCGCGGTGACGGGGACGCGGTTCGCGAATCGATCGTGAGTTCACCGGCTTCGTTGAGGACTTTGATGTTGGAAAGGTGCTTCGCGGTCGCGGCCCGGTCGAAAAGGACCAATTGCCGGATATCCTTGCTGACCGATTCCACTCCTGGATGATGGATATTATCGGCCACGGCGCGTAACGACAGATCGAACATTTCGAGATTGCGTGCAATGTCGACCGCCATGGTCGAGACCGTGTTGTCGCCGGCCTGGATCGCCTTCGCCAGCTCACTCTCGCGCATTGTCCAAAGCAGAGCGCCGCCAAAAATCCACAGAACCAGCGCCAGTCCCACGCTGAAAACGACAAGCAAGCCGCGAAGATTGGCGGAACGGAATTTTGATTTTTCGAGATACATCTCTTGCGGGTCCCGCCCTTCCGAAGAGAACAACCCTACCGAAACGGCGTTGCCGGACCACGTACAAATCCCGACCAAATGCCGGCGATCGTGGAAATCTTCTGTTAACGCTGCTGACCGTCGCGGCCCGCGAATTCCGCGCGCGCAACGATCCCGGATCAGCGGTGCGGCATACCGCTTCGCCTCATGCTCAGCTGTGTCCGGGATACGAACCAACAATCGCGACTGTCAGGCCGGCACCAGCGCCAGATTGGCCTTGGGGATTGCGGCCAAGGTCTCGCGCGAAATGCCCAAATGGGCGATGACGAGCTCGGGCGGCAGATGGGTGAGCCAATCGTTGAGCGAGATGTCCTGATAATGCGATGCGTGGAACATTTCGAGAAAGACGAGATCGGTGTCGCCGGTATTCTCGATGTAGTGGCCGAGCGTCTGCGGCACATAGCCGACGTCGCCGGCATTCAAATCGATGGTGCGCGAGTCCGCATGATTAAAAAACACCGTCATGCGGCCTTTGCCCTTGATGTAGTACTGCCACTCATTGGCGTTCGGATGCCAATGCATTTCACGCAAGCCGCCGGGCTTCACGGTGACATGCGCCATGGCGATATTGGCCGCCGCCGGGAAGTTCGTCGAATCAACGATCTTCACTTGGCCCATCCGATCGGATTTCTGCGGCTTGAGCTGCCCGAGCCGGAACTGAAGCGCATTGTTCGGCACGCGTCCGTTGTCGGCCGCCTCTCGATCCTGCTGCAGCGGCGGCGGGACCGGCGCCTGAAAGATGAAGCGGCCGTCCGGCGGCACCTTCTGCAACGGATCGAGCGCGTTTTGCGACACCCCCCAATTCTTGGCCAGGACTTCGCGCGGCGTATGAATCATCCAGTCGGAGAGCAGCGTGGTGTTGTCTTCCGAGAACGTGCCGTCGTCGAACACCAGCAAGAATTCGCAGCCGTCGGGACCCAGCCCCTGAATGGAATGCGGAATGCCGGTCGGGAAATACCAAAGGTCGCCTTCGGCGACGTCGTTGACGTAAGGCGAGCCGTCGACATTCAAGGCGGTCAGCCGCGCATTGCCGTAGAGCATGATCGCCCATTCGTCGGCCTCATGCCAATGCAGCTCGCGAATGCCGCCCGCGGTGAGACGCATGTTGACGCCGGCGATGTCTTTGGAAATCGGCAACTCATGGACGGTGACCTGGCGCGACCAGCCGCCGTCCTGGATGCGCCGGTGCATCGCCGAGAATGAGCTCCAAAACGTCGGCGGCAGGCCGTGGTCGGTCGGCGGCGGCATGAAACTATTGGGGTTGAGTTCCTGTAGGATCTTGTTTTGCGGCCCCGGATCGCTGGCACTGGCATTGTGTTCGCCGGCGGCTGCGGCCGGCGCAGATTGCGCTGCCGCGCCGTGTGCTAGAGCGATGCCCGCACCGGCCGCGACGCCGGTGGTGCCGAGAAAGTGCCGGCGCGAAAACGGCGTCGGCGAGGCTTTCGTTTTTGCCTTGTGCGATTTTGCTTTGGCGGACAACGGATCGGACATATCGGTCTCCTGACCCCCGTCGGCAGCGAACACCAACCGATGCGCCGCCGCAAGCGGCTTGCGCGGCCTCCGGCGGTTTCCGGTCGCCACGTGCAACGCAAAAGGGGATCGTCACGTCACGACATTTCGTCTCGCCACGTGCAACGCAAAAGGGGATCGTCACGTCACGACATTTCGTCTCGCCACAAAAATGCAAAGTGCCGAAGACGTGGATGTCCACAAAAATGCGGGCATGACGCCTAACGGGCGCGTCCGGAACAGGCTCGCCTCAAAATCCATTCCCGCCTATGCTCTGTTTTATCGAAAGTTCAAAGCCACATCGGAAACCGCCTCGGGGGGTATCGTCATGAAATTCAACCGTCGTCACGCGCTGCGGCTGGCTGCCGGCGCTGCCGCTGTTCCGTTCGCGCCGCGCTTCGCCTCGGCGCTCGATTATCCCAATCGTCCGGTCCGCGTTCTCGTCGGCTACACGGCCGGCAGCTCGCCGGACGTCGAGGGCCGGCTGATGGGGCAATGGCTGTCGGACCGGCTCGGCCAGCAGTTTGTGGTCGAGAACAAGCCCGGCGCCGGCACCAATCTGTCGACCGAGGCAGTCGCCCGCGCCGCACCCGACGGCTATACGCTGTTGGTGATCGCGACCCCGAACGAGATGAGCGGTCTCCTGCACGACAATCTCACCTTCAACATCCAGCGCGACATCGCGCCGGTCGCCTATTTCGGCGCCACGCCGTTTGTCATGGTGGTGACGCCGTCGTTCCCGGCCAAGACCGTTCCCGAATTCATCGCCTACGCCAAGGCCAATCCCGGCAAGATCAACATGGCCTCGAACGGCACCGGCAATCTCACCCATGTCGCCGGCGAATATTTCAAGATGATGGCCGGCGTCGATCTCTATCACGTGCCGTATCGCGGCGAGATGGAGGCGCAGGCCGATCTGCAATCGGGCCGCGCTCAGGTCATGTTCGATCCCATCATCGCCTCGCTCGGCGCCATCAAGGCCGGTAAGCTGCGCGTGCTCGCCGTGACGACGCCGGCGCGCGTCGCGTCGCTGCCCGATACGCCGACCGTGAGCGAATTCGTGCCGGGTTACGAAGTCACCGGAGGCTTGGGGCTTGGCGCCACCAGCGGCACGCCGGCCGAGATCATCGATAAGCTCAACCAGACGATCAATGCCGGGCTGGCGGACCCAACATTGCGAGCGCGCTTCGTCGCCCTCGGCAGCATCCCGATGCCGATGAGCCCGGCGGATTACGGCAAGCTGATCGCCGCCGAAATCGACAAGTGGCGCAAGGTGATCAAATTCGCCGGCATCAAGCTGACGTGATGCGGACGGCGTGCGTGAGGCCGCCATTTTACGCATCGCCCTCAATGTGATATGAGATGATCCGGAACAATGAGTGATCCGCGATGAATCTCAACGCGCTGGGCTATGTCGGCATCCGCACCAGGAATCTCGAGGATTGGGCGGCTTACGGCACCCGCTTTCTCGGCATGCAGCGGGTCGATCAGAGCCGCGGCACGCTGGCTTTGCGCATGGACGATCGCAAGCAGCGCGTGATCGTGCATACCGACGAGGACGAGGGTCCGTCGTTCTACGGCTGGGAGGTCGCCGATGCTGCCGCGCTCGACGCGCTGGCAGCGCATCTCGAAAAATCAGGCGTAAAAGTCGCGCGCGGCTCCCGCGCGCTGGCGGACGAGCGGCGCGTCAAGGATTTGATCGTATTCGCCGACCCGATCGGCAACCGTCTCGAAGTCTTTCACGGCGCCGAAGTCACCACCGAGCCGTTCAAGCCAGGCCGCTCGATCTCCGGTTTCCGCACCGGAGTGCTCGGCATGGGCCATGCCGTGCTCACCGCCGAACGGCTCGAGGATGTGCTGCCGTTCTATACCGAGATCCTCAATTTCAAGCCGACCGACTATCTGCTCAAGCCGTTCAAGGCTTATTTCTTCCACCTCAATGCCCGTCACCATTCGCTTGCCTTCATCGATACCGGCAAGAACGGCATCCATCACATGATGTTCGAGGTCTGCTATCTCGATGACGTCGGGCAGGCCTACGATCTCGCCTTGCGCCAGCCGGAGATGATCGGCACCACACTCGGCCGCCACGCCAACGATCAGGTCACCTCGTTCTATTCCTATTCACCGTCGAAATTTCTGGTCGAATACGGTTGGGGCGGCCGCTCGATCGATACCGCGAACTGGACGCCGCACGAGCGCACCGAGGGCCCGAGCTTGTGGGGTCACGACCGCATGTGGCTGACGCCGGAAAAGCGCGAAGAAGCGCGCACCATCCGCGTCGGGGTCGCCGAGGCAGGCGGCCGCGCGCCGCTCAATGTCATGGATGGCAATTATCTGCGCGCCGCCGACGTCTGCCCGTGGTGGAATGCCAACGTGCCGGCGCGCAAGACCGGCTAGCCATCTCAGCGCTTCAGCGAATAAAATCTCGCCGTCGCCCGCAGAGCGGCGACGAGCGCAGATCCGCGTGATTTCTTACTGCGCTATTGGGTTAAACTTCAGCGTCACCTTGCCCCATACGATATCCTCTCTGGTACCGATAGTTCGTTCGGCGCAGTTGGGTCCAGGGGCACAAGCAGCAAAACCATTGCTCGAAGAAAACAACTGAACGTTTCCGAGATCGATGTGTTCGTACTCCACACCGACGATCAAGTCTCCGAAGTTGGTTTCCGTAAGCATGTAGTCAATGCCGCCGCCCACATAGTAGCCATTTGCCTTGGCGGCCGTTGAAGTTTCGATGGAAGAACCGGCGAATATCGCGCGGCTTGTAACGCTTCCATCGAACGCGGCGCCGCCGGTCCCATATACCAGCCAATCTTGCCACGCCAAGCCCATCTTGCCGCCCTATCGTCATTGCGGAGCCAACTGCGGTTTGGCATTGGACGCCGGTTCCGAATGTGCAGGGCGGTCCACCTGGAACCGCGGTTGGGATCGAAGTGGCAAAATGATTGCTGAAAGTGGCAGATCCGCCAAATTCTCCGCCTATAACGAGCCAATTGAATTGTTGTTGATAGCCGATATGGCCGCCCAAAACTCCGTCATTGGACGAGATGGAAAACGGCGAGAGGCCGGGGAGAGTGCTGGCATTGTAGTCCCACCTATTCGAAGTCTGTTCCCAACCAATGTCGCCGTCTAAGTAAAGCCCGGTCCAACTCGGAGAGACTGTTACCGGCATCGGCTGAGCTGCGAGAGCCGGCATGACGACGAGCCACGCTGCGGCAACAACGCCAATTTCGAGTCTCTTGATAGTCACCCCCCAAAAAATCTCATATGATTTCTACATGGCTTCGCAGCTGGCTGCCGTACCATTTGAGCAACAAAGAGCGACAAATCATTATGCCTAAAAGGAAATCGCTATGCCTAAAAGGAAACGTGCCGAAGCTCGATGCTGGTCGGCCCTGCCGACCACGCCGGCGATGCGGGGAGGGCTGCCGCGTTGGCGACGCGCCTCGTCATCGATCCGTTTCGGGTGTGCCATCCGTGGCACCGCCAAGTGCGGTTGACGGAGGCGCTAGGCCGCCAAGCCGACCGAGCCGAACGCCTACCAGCTGTCGGCCTTGCATCGGACCGGCGATGACGGGTTGCGCGGATCGCACTGGACATAGTCGCCGCCGGGCGCGTTGACCAAAGTGACGGCGGCGCCCATGCGCTGACCGGCAGCGGAGTCGTAGAGCACGCTGCGACTATGGCCCAACGCCAGCGCTGCCGGCGTTGCGGCCATAAGGAGGGCTGCAGCAAGCAAAAGCTTTTTCATAGTCCGCTCTCCATTATCCCGACGTCAGCTTTGGCTGGTCCGTTGGGACTGTTTCAACGCCTCGGCTCGCGTTTCCTTGTCAAACTGACCAAGGGAAGACATGGCGACGCGTGACGCGCACGCAAATCGCATTTTCGCGATTGCGCTGTGATCGAACCTTCGACCCTGCCTTTCGCCAAGGCGCCAGAATGGTTAAGCTTCAGCGGACTGAGATGAGGGAGCTTGCTGTCATGAACCAAGCAGCCAACGATTTGAATCGGGAAGAAGCCGACGCGGCCATTCTCAACGTCGATATCGACGACGTGGCAATTGAAGTGGCGGCGTCCGGCGTCGGAACGATCCCGACCGCGTCCGTCAATATGGTGCCGCCGAACTGCTGCGTGCAGCAGCCGGCGCGCAAGGCCGAGTAAGGCCAGCCGCCCCAACGCGATCGAAGCCTAGGCCTGACCGTCGCCGATTGCGGCTGGCGCTCCCAATTCTGCCAGGCGTCGCTCGCGATCGGCAATCTGCTGCTCGGTCAAATCGGCAAAGCTGCGGAATCGGCGGCGCGCGTCGGCGTCGGGATAGAAAAAATTGGCGCTGTAGATGCCGCGAAGTTGCGGGGATGCAACGTCGACCCAGCGCAGGTCTAAGGAACCGAGCAGCCAGGCGATGCCCGGAACGAAAACCAACAATGCGCCAACGAAGAATACTGCATAGAGCGTATCGAACAGGAATAGTCTGATCGCGCAGGCCAAGGCGCCAATCGCCAAGAGCAGCGTCAACGACGATGCAAAAGGCCTTTAAGATCCGCGCCAATTGGACATATTGAGCATACCGTGAGCGCAAGAGCGCAAGCTCTCGTTTGATCTGCTCGATTTCCCCGTCGCGGTCCATTGCCTGCGTCCCAATTCGAGATCGCCATCGAGATTGGGTCAGCGGCGCAGCAAGAAGGTTCAAACGGGCGACGTTACCCGCCTGGTTGCGGGTTCCTGCCTCAGTTCGACGCCCGGCGCATCGCGCTCCAGGTGCCGTAGCATTGGTTGCCGGCGGTGCTCCAGCGGCCGAAGCCGGACGTGCCGTGGAGCCGGCCATGACCGGTCGCGGTTCCCATCCCCTTGCTGACCGTCACTACGATTGCACCGCTCGCCACCACGGCGCCAGAAACCTGATAGCTGAAATCGTTGTCGGCCTGGCGGATCTGGCCGGCGACGATGCGCGCCGGATAGCGGTAGCTCGCATCGCAAGGGCCGGCCTGGGTGCGGATCGACACGCTCCACAGCCCGTCATAGGCGCGCGATCTCGCATAGACATGTTTCTTTGCCGCGGCATGCGACGGCGTCGCCACGATCGCCGCCAGCGCACACGCAATGGCTATTGCCGAAACGCTTCCTCCCAGTCTGCTCATGTGGTCGCTCCCGGTTGTGCAATGTCGTTTCCTTGCTATTTGGCATCGCTGTTCGGGTCGGTTGCCGGCGGAGCCGGATAGGGCGGCGGCGCATTGGCGAATGCGGCGGCGCTATTGCCCTGGGCATAGCCGACGTCGAACAACGCCTTCATGTAATTCGGATCGAACGGACCGCGGCTTGGCGCGTGGAAACCCGCCGGAATGGTGGCGACATTGAAACCGACGCCCGAATTCTTGGCGGCGATAAAAGTGCGGTCGAGCATCAGCCGCAGGTCGACGTTCACCGCCATGCCGACCGCCTGCGAGAGAATCATCGGCGTCGCGCGGTCGACGACGGCAAAGTCGGGCTGCAGGCCGCTATTGACCACGATGTAAAGCTGGCTCGCCGGAATGCGGTCGGTGCTTGTGCTCGCCAGCATGGCGGGCGGCGCGACAAAGAACTGGCCGCCGACGCCGCCGTCGACATGCATTTCGGCAAAGTGCTTGCCGTTGCCCTCGACGTCGATCAGCACCGGCGGAAAGGCACCGGGAATGCTGCCGGAGGCAAGCAGCACGGTGCGGAACAGATTGAGCGCGGCGGTGCCGTCAGTCTTGTCGCGCGCATGCGCGGCGATGGCGCCCATATTCCAGACCACCGAGCGCTGGGCGTCGAGATCGGTCGTGACCACGAACAGCCGCCGCCCGGCCTGATAGCCGGCGGCGACGTCGGCCAGCAGCTGCGGGGTGATCTGTTTGGCGATGAGATCCTTGAGCGGCCAAGAATCAACAAAACTCTCGCCGGTGGAGCCGACTTCGAAAATGTCCGCCGAGGTGATCTTGGTGTAGGCGTCCTTAAGGGCCTCGTCGTATTTCGGGCCGGCAAAGGCAAACGGCGCCATCAGCGCGCCGGTGCTCACGCCGGTGACGACGGCATAATCCGGCCGGTTGCCGGCCGCACTCAAGCCGCTGAGGAGACCCGCGCCGAAGGCGCCGTCGCTGCCGCCGGTCGAGAGGATAAGCCAGGGTCCCGGCTGCGCCGGCAGCGCCTTTTCGAAGTCAGCCACCGAATCCGCCCAGAACCGCGCATCGGGCATGTCGGGAATGGCGGCTACCGCGTCGTCGGCGGCGGTGAACGGCGTGCGCGGCGGAAATTTGGACTGTTGCGCGGCGGCACCGGGGGCCGCAACGGGCGGTTTGTTGGGCGCTTTCTTGGCGCGGGCGCCGATTTGATGCCGCGCGCTTGGCGGCTGCGCGGTCGCCACAGCGAGTGGGCCAGGGGTCGGCAAAAGACACGTCGCTGTCAGCACGGCTGCAGCGGCGCAGGTAACAATGGTCCAGCGCGCGGGAGGGTTCATTATCAGCTTAGTCTTCCAATGGCGGGCGCAGGTTCTGCCCGGTTTGAGTTTTTTTATCCGCAAGGCTTTGCAGCAAACACGACAAGCTTGCAGCAAATAGGCAAAAGGACTTCCGGCCGCAATCGCGCAGATGGGGGACTACGCCTTGCCCACTCTTTTTATCCGGCGTCGTCATTCCGTCTCAAAAGCGTCAATTCCCACACAACTGTTACGGCGCTGCGACGTATCGGCTCATGCCGGTGCATAACGTCGATCAGGCATGCCGTTCGGCAACAAAATGCGCACCTTCGATCAGAATGGCCGCGGCTTCACCGAACGGCGCCAGTGCCGCTTCGGCTTCGGCGACCAATTCGCGCAAGCGTGCTTTGGCGCCATCGACGCCGAGCACGCTGACGAAGGTCGCCTTGCCGGCCGCGGCGTCCTTGCCGGTCTGTTTGCCGACCAGCGCCGGATCGCCTTCGATATCCAAAAGGTCGTCGGCGATCTGGAAGGCTTCGCCGACCGCCGAGCCATAGCGCATGAGCGCGGTCCGTTGCGCCGCCCCTGCCGCGGCGAGAATGCCGCCGGCCTCACAGCCGAAGCGAAGCAGTGCGCCGGTCTTCATCGCCTGCAGCATGCGTACGTCGCCGGCGCCGTGTTTTTGTGCGCCGAAACGGCCTTCCGCGGCGAGGTCGAGCATCTGGCCGCCGGCCATGCCGCCGAGCCCGGCGGCGCGGGCGAGCGCGTTGACGAGCGCGATGCGGACGGCAGGATCGGCATGCGTTTCCGGCCGCGACAGGATGTCGAAGGCGAAAGTGAGCAAGCCATCGCCGGCGAGGATCGCGGTCGCCTCGTCGAATTTCCGGTGCGCGGTGGGCTGGCCACGCCGCAATTCGTCATTGTCCATGGCCGGCAGATCGTCGTGTGCCAGCGAGTAGCAGTGCACGCATTCCAGCGCCGCGCCTGCCATCAGGGCGTTCTCCCGCGGCACGGCGAACAGGCTTGCCGATTCGACCACCAGAAACGGCCGGAACCGCTTACCGCCGCCAAGGCACACATAGCGCATGGCCTCGATAAGCCGCGCCGGGCGGCTTAATTCGCCGGCGGCGGGGTTCGCCGCAAGGAGCCGGTCAAGGAGCGCCTCGGTCTCGGCCGCGACCGCATCGAGGCGCGCCAGAAAAGGGCTGTTTTTGGCATCCATCGGCTTATCTACCTGGCTTCCGTTCCGAACCTGCCTCGGCCGCGGCCTCAGCAAGGACCGGGCCAGCGGGGTCCTATATCAGGTCCTACATTTAAGAGATAACGGGCGGGTAAAACCCCACCGGAACCGGCTCTATCCGACCCTGCAGGAGAATGTGTGGCGAACGACATTATAGCGTCAATGGTGCTGGCGATCTGGCTCTATCTCATCGCCGCGCGCGGCGGGTTCTGGCGGGCCGCCGAGCGCGATGGCGAAGCCGTAGCGCCGCCGGACGCGTGGCCGTCGGTCGCCGCCGTCATTCCCGCGCGCGACGAGGCCGAATGTGTCGGTCAGACCGTCACCTCGCTGTTGCGGCAGAATTATCCCGGCGCGCTCACCGTGATCGTGGTCGACGATCAGAGCCGCGACGGCACCGCGGAGGTAGCGCGGGGCGCCGCGACCTTAATCGGCGCCGGCGAGCGGCTGACCGTACTGCCGGGCCGGCCGCTGCCGCCCGGCTGGACCGGCAAGCTCTGGGCGCAGCAGCAGGGCGTGGAATTCGCCGTAGGCGGCATGCCGCCGCCGGATTATCTCCTCTTGACCGATGCGGACATCGTCTATGCCGGGGATGCGCTAATGAACCTCGTGGCGCGGGCCGAGCAGGGCGGCTTGGTGCTGACCTCGCTGATGGCGAAGCTGCGCTGCCAAAGTTTTGCCGAACGCATGTTCGTGCCGGCCTTTATTTTCTTCTTCCAGATGCTCTATCCGTTCGCCTGGGCCAACAATCCGCGGCGCTCCACCGCAGCGGCGGCCGGCGGCTGCATGCTGGTGCGCCGCGAGGCGCTGCAACAGGCCGGCGGCCTCGCCACGATCGGCGATGCCTTGATCGATGACTGCGCGCTGGCCAAGGTGCTTAAGCGTCACGGCCCGATCTCGATTGCGCTGACGGATCGCGTGCACAGCATCCGCGCCTATCCGGCGATCGCGGATATCCGCCGCATGGTGTCGCGCAGCGCTTATGCGCAGCTTCATTATTCGCCGCCGTTGCTGGCCGGAACCGTTGTCGGCCTGGCGCTGACTTATCTTGCGCCGGTCGGACTCGCGCTGTCCGCCCGCGGGCTGCCGCAGTTCGTCGGGATTTTCACCTGGCTGCTGATGGCCTTCGCGTTCCTCCGCACGTTGCGTTTCTACGGGCTGTCGCTGCTGTGGGCGCCGCTGCTGCCGGCGATTGCGGCAATGTATATGGCCTTCACCGCGGATTCCGCCTATCAGCATGCGCGCGGGCGCGGCGGCATGTGGAAAGGCCGCGCGCAAGCTGATCTTTCGAAGAAGTCCAATATTTCGGAAGCGCGATGAACGACGCCAGCACATTACGGTCGGGCAAGGGGCATCGGGATGAAAACTTCCCGGTGGCGTCTTTCCTTATCCGCCCGCGATATCGCGGGCCGATCCTTGCCTTCTACAATTTCGTGCGCACCGCCGACGACATCGCCGATCATGCGACGCTGCCGCCCGACGAGAAGCTCCGCTTGCTCGACCGGCTCGAAGGCGGATTGACCGGCGTCAATGCCGAGGATGCGGTCGCGGTGCGGCTGCGCGCCGCGCTCGCCGAGCGGGGCTTGCCGCCGAAGCATGCTCAGGATCTGATCGCCGCGTTCAAGCTTGACGTCACCAAGCTGCGCTATCGCGACTGGGACGATCTGATCTCCTATTGCGCGCTGTCCGCCATGCCGGTCGGCCGTTTCGTCTGCGACGTCCATGGCGAGAGCCGCAACGTTTGGCCGGCCAATGACGCGTTGTGCGCGGCGCTGCAAATCATCAATCATCTGCAGGACTGCAGGGACGACTATCGCAATCTCGACCGTGTTTATATTCCGCAAGACGCGCTCGCCGCCGGCGGCGCGAGCATCGAACAACTCGGCGCCGCGCGGGCATCGCCGGCGCTGCTCGATTGCCTGCATCGGCTCGCCGAGCGCACCGAACGGCTGTTGAGCGAAAGCGACGGCTTCGCCGCCGCGATCGCCGACACCCGGCTCGGCCTGGAAGTCGCCGTCATCAATACCTTGGCGCATCGGCTCACCGGCATGCTCAAGCTGCGCGATCCGTTGAGCGAACGGGTGCATCTGTCGGTGCCCGCGGTTGCCGGCGTCACGCTCTTCGGCGTGCTGCGCGGCGGTGCGCAACGTTGCGGCCGGCGTTTTTCCGCCGCTGCGCAAAAGCTGCGGGGTGCTTAAGTGAACCAGCCCACCCCGGCCGCCGAACGCGCCTCGCGCAGCTCATTCTATAACGGCATGCGCATCCTGCCGCGCGCCCAGCGCAACGCCATGTTCGAAATCTACGCGTTCTGCCGCGCGGTCGACGACATTGCCGACGATCCCGGGCCGCGCGACGACAGGAGCGCCGCGCTGGAGCGCTGGCGCAGCGATCTTGCGGCGCTTTATGGCGGCTTGGCCCAGCCGCATTTGTTGGGGCTCGCTATGGCAGTCCGCAACTTCGATCTCGCGCACGGCGATTTTCTCGCAGTCATCGCCGGGATGGAAATGGACGTCGTGTCCGACATCCGCGCGCCAGATAGCGCGACGCTCGATCTTTACTGCGACCGCGTCGCCTGCGCGGTCGGGCGGCTGTCGGTCCGGGTGTTCGGCCTGGACCGCGATGCCGGCTTGGCGCTCGCCCATCATCTCGGCCGCGCGCTGCAGCTCACCAATATTTTGCGCGACCTCGACGAGGATGCGTCGCTGGGACGCCTCTATCTGCCGCGTGAGGCGCTGCGCGACGCCGGCATCATCAGCACCGATCCGGCGACGGTACTGGCCAATCCGATGCTCGGCGAAGCCTGCAAGACGCTCGTCGCGCTGGCGAAAGCCGAGTTCGCGCAAGCTTCAGCCGTCATGGCGCAATGCCCACGGCGTGCGGTACGGGCGCCGCGCATCATGGCGCAGGCCTATCGCCTCATTCTCGACCAATTGATCGCGCGTGGCTTTGTGCCGCCGCGCCCGCGGGTGCATTTGCCGCGCGCCAAGATACTTTGGATCGTGTTGCGCAATCTGTTCTGATGTCAATTTTGTGATGAGCCGCACCGTCCACATCATCGGCGCCGGGCTTGCCGGCCTCTCTGCCGCGTTGAAACTCTCCGGCCGCGGCGATGACGTCGTCGTGCATGAGGCGACCGCGTTCGCCGGCGGCCGCTGCCGCTCCTATCACGACGCTGCGGTCGGCATGACCATCGACAACGGCAATCATCTATTGCTGTCCGGCAATCGCGCCGCGCTCGCTTATCTGCGCGAGGTCGGCGCCGCGGATCGGCTGATCGGGCCGCCGGCAGCCGAGTTTCAGTTTGTCGATCTGGCAAGTGCGCAGCGCTGGACGTTGCGGATGAACGACGGCCGCGTGCCGTGGTGGATTTTCGATCCGGCGCGGCGCGTGCCCGGCACCCGCGCGCTCGATTATCTGGCGCTGGCGCGCTTGCTGTGGCCGCCGGCCGGCAAGACGGTCGGCGAGATCGTTGCAACCAAAGGACCGCTCTATTGGCGGCTGGTCGAGCCGCTTCTTCTCGCCGCGCTGAATATAGATCCGCCGCATGGCTCGGCCAAGCTTGCCGCTGCGGTGATCCGCGAAACGCTCGCCGCCGGCGGCGCCGCCTGCCGGCCGCTCCTCGCGCGCGACGGCTTGAGCGCGACGCTGGTCGAGCCGGCGCTTGCGCTTCTGCAGCGGCGTGGTGCGCGCGTGCTCCTTGAACATCAGCTTCGCACACTCCGATTCGGCACGCGCAGCGTTGACGCGCTCGATTTCGGCGACAAGCCCGTTGTGCTGGCGGAGTCCGACGCCGTTATTCTCGCGGTGCCGCCCTATGCCGCCGCTTCTTTAATCCGTGGCCTTGAGGTGCCGACCGAATTCCGGGCCATCGTCAATGCGCATTTCCGCATCGATCCGCCGGCGGATCAGCCGCCGATCCTCGGCGTGCTCAACGGTACGGTGGAATGGATCTTCGCCTTTCCCGGCCGGCTGTCGGTCACCATCAGCGCCGGCGACCGCCTGGTCGATACGCCGCGGGAGGAACTCGCCAAGAGCATCTGGGGCGAAGTCGCAAGCGTGACCGGGCTGCCGCCGGAATTGCCACCGTGGCAGATCGTGCGCGAACGCCGCGCCACGTTTGCCGCGACGCCGGCGCAGGACTTAAAGCGGCCGGGCCCGGAAACCGCGTGGCGCAATCTGGCGCTGGCCGGCGATTGGACCGATACCGGGCTGCCCGCCACAATCGAAGGCGCGATCCGCTCCGGCAACCGCGCTGCCGAACTGATCGCCAACCGCCAAGTTAAACGCCAATGAGCGACACGATCCAAATGAGCGCGATGGATCTCGATCGTCCCATCGCTGCGGCGACGCAGGCGCTGCTGGCAACGCAACGCGCCGATGGACATTTTCTGTTCGAGCTGGAGGCCGACGCCACCATCCCGGCCGAATATGTGCTGCTGCGTCATTATCTCGGCGAGCCGGTCGATGCAGCGCTCGAGCAAAAAATCGCCGTCTATCTGCGCCGCATTCAAGCGCCGCACGGCGGCTGGCCGCTGTTTCGCGACGGCGCCTTCGACATGAGCGCGACGGTGAAGGCCTATTTCGCCCTCAAGATGATCGGCGACGAGCCGCAAGCGCCGCACATGCACCGCGCCCGCGAGGCGATCCGGCTGCGCGGCGGCGCCGAGCGGGCCAACGTGTTCACACGCTGCCTCTTGGCGCTCTACGGCATCGTGCCATGGCGCGCGGTGCCGGAAATGCCGGTCGAGATCATGCTGCTACCGAGATGGTTTCCCTTCCATCTCGACAAGATTTCCTATTGGAGCCGCACCGTGATCGTGCCGCTTCTGGTGCTGATGGCGAAGAAGCCGCGCGCGGTGAACGCGAAAGGCGTCACCATCGGCGAATTGTTCCTCGAACCGCCGCAGTCGCTCGGGCCGACGCCGAAGGCGCCGCAGCAGAAGGCGTCGTGGTTCTGGTTCTTCCGTGGCGTCGACAATGTGCTGCGCGCGGCGGAGCCGCTGTTTCCCAAGCGCACAAGGGCGCGCGCCATCGATCGCGCGGTGGCCTGGGTCGGCGAGCGGCTCAACGGCGAGGACGGGCTCGGCGCGATTTTTCCGGCGATGGCCAACAGCGTGATGATGTATGCCGCGCTGGGCTATGCGGCGGACCATCCGCAGCGCGCCATCGCGCGCCAATCGATCGAGAAGCTTCTGGTCGTGCACGACGACGAGGCCTATTGCCAGCCGTGCGTGTCGCCGATCTGGGATACCGGGCTTGCCTGCCATGCGCTGTTGGAGGCCGGCGGCGAGCGCGTCGCGGCGGAGGTCAAGCGGGGCCTTGATTGGCTCGTGCCGATGCAGGTGCTCGACGTGCGCGGCGACTGGATTGCACGGCGGCCCGCGCTGCGGCCCGGTGGCTGGGCCTTCCAATATGCCAATCCGCATTATCCCGACGTCGACGACACTGCAGTGGTGGTGATGGCGATGGACCGTATGCAGGGCATGCCGCCGCCGCAAAACGGCACCCAAGGGTCGGGGCGGGCGGATTATCGCGCCGCGATCGCGCGCGCGCGCGAATGGATTGTCGGCATGCAGAGCAGTAACGGCGCCTGGGGCGCGTTCGACGCCGACAACGACTATTATTATCTCAACAATATTCCGTTCGCCGATCACGGCGCGCTGCTCGACCCGCCGACCGAGGACGTCACGGCGCGCTGCCTGTCGATGCTGGCACAATTGGGCGACAGGCAGAGCCCGGCGGTGACGCGCGCGGTCGATTATCTGCGCCGCACGCAACTTGCGGACGGCTCGTGGTACGGCCGCTGGGGCATGAATTACATCTACGGCACCTGGTCGGTGCTCTGCGCGCTCAACGCCGCGACTTTGCCACACGATGCGCCGGAAATGCGCAAGGCGGTCGATTGGCTCGTCGCCATTCAGAACGAGGACGGCGGCTGGGGCGAGGACGGCGCAAGCTACAAGCTCGACTACAAAGGCTACGAGAAAGCGCCGTCGACCGCCTCGCAAACCGCATGGGCGCTGCTCGGCCTGATGGCCGCCGGCGAGGTCGATCATCCGGCGGTGACGCGCGGCATCAAATACCTTTCAGAAACGCAAGCCGCCGACGGCTTCTGGAACGAAGAGCGCTACACCGCCACGGGTTTCCCGCGCGTGTTCTACCTTCGGTACCACGGCTACGCGAAATTCTTCCCGCTCTGGGCGCTGGCGCGCTACCGCAATTTGAAGAGCGGGAATGCGCGCGCAGTGGCGTGGGGGATGTAGGACTTCGTCGTTCCGGGTCTCGCGAAGCGAGAAGCCTGGCATTTCATAAACACCCGTCCCGCAATCTGGTGCAGGTCGAATTCAAACCGCGAGAATCGTGATTATGGATTCCGGGCTCGGCCCCTTGGGCCGACCCGGAATGACGATTACGCCGCGCTGGCCGAAGTCTGCGCCGCGGCTTTTGCGGCTTCTTTCGCCGCCTTCTCGCGCGCCTCGTTGGCGCGCATTTGCGACAGCGTGAGCTGCACCTGGCTGTCGAAGACGTATTGGGCGGGACGCTGATGATCGAGCGAGATTTCCGGCGCCATCGGGCCTTCGGTCTTGATGCCCTTCCAGGCAATCATTGCCGCCTGCAGAGGATGATCCATCATTGCCTGCGCCGCCGTCGGCTCGTAGCCGCAATGCGCCATGCAGTTGGCGCATTTTTCGTAGGCGCCGGTGCCGTAAAGATCCCAGTCCGTAGTGTCCATCAGCTCGGCGAAGGTCTTGGCGTAGCCTTCGCCGAGCAGATAGCAGGGCTTCTGCCAGCCGAAGATGTTGCGGGTTGGCATGCCCCACGGCGTGCAGTGGAATTCCTGATTGCCGGCGAGGAAGTCGAGGAACATGCCGGAATGCGTGAGATTCCAATTCTTACCCTTGCCTAGCGCAAAGACCTTGCGGAACAGCTCCTTGGTCTTGCGGCGATTGAGGAAGTGCTCCTGATCGGGGGCCCGCTCATAGGCATAGCCGGGCGAGATCGACACGCCGACGCCGAGGTCGGTCGTGAGGTCGAGAAACTGGGCGATGTCTTCGGCCGGGTGGCCGTCGAACACCGTGCAGTTGACGTTGACGGCAAAGCCCTTGGCCTTGGCCGCCTTGATCGCGGACACGGCCTTTTCATAGCCGCCGTCCATGCACACCGACTTGTCGTGGTGCTCCTTGATGCCGTCGAGATGCACCGAGAAGAACAGATAGGGCGACGGCTCGAACAGATGCAGCTTCTTTTCCAGAAGCAGCGCATTGGTGCAGAGCGAGACGAATTTCTTGCGCGCCACGATGCCTTTGACGATCTCGCCGATCTCCTTGTGGATCAGCGGCTCGCCGCCGGGGATGGCGACCATCGGCGCGCCGCATTCGTCGACCGCGTCGAGGCACTCCTGCGCCGACAAGCGCTTGTTGAGGATGGCGTCCGGATAGTCGATCTTGCCGCAACCGGTGCAGGCGAGATTGCAGCGGAACAGCGGTTCGAGCATCAGCACCAGGGGATAGCGCTTACGACCCGCCAGACGCTGACGCATCACATAGGCGCCGACTTTCACCTTCTGTCGCAGAGATACACCCAAAGCTACGATCCTCTTTATTTTTACGTCTGTGGTGTCGCCGCCGAAAACCGTTCAATCCGGACTTTACCGCGATCTAGACTTTCGCGGTCACGCGGCCTGCGGTTGCGCCGCCAGTCAGTTCCGGCGGCAGGCGGAACTCTATCGTTTCGTGACGGCCGTGGAGCTGGCTGACATCGACCGGGCCGAGCCGCCGCAGCGCGCTGATGACGTCCTCCACCAGAACTTCCGGCGCCGAGGCCCCGGCGGTGATGCCCACGGTCTTGGCGTCGTCAAACCAAGCCGGATCGAGCTCACTGCCGTCGGCGATCAGGTAGCTCGGCGTGCCGGCCTCTTCGCCGATTTCGCGCAGCCGGTTGGAGTTGGAACTGTTCTTGGCGCCGACCACCAGGATAACGTCGACCAGCTCGGAGAGTTCGCGCACCGCGGTCTGCCGGTTCTGCGTGGCGTAGCAGATGTCGCGGGTCTCGGGGCCGACGATGTCGGTAAAGCGCTTATGCAGCGCCGCGATGATGCCGCGGGTATCGTCGACCGACAGCGTGGTCTGCGTCACATAGGCGACCGGAGTATCGATCGGGATATCGAGCGCGGCGACGTCGTTCTCGGTCTGCACCAGGGTCACCGGCTCGGCGATCTGGCCCATGGTGCCCTCGACCTCCGGATGCCCGGCATGGCCGATGAGAATGAGCCGGCGTCCCTGGCCGACATAGCGCTTGCCCTGATTGTGCACCTTGGTGACCAGCGGGCAGGTGGCGTTCAATACCGGCAGATTGCGCGAGGCGGCTTCTTCCTCGACGCTCTTGGCGACGCCGTGGGCGCTGAAAATGGTGACCGCATTGGCGGGAACTTCGGAGAGGTCCTCGACAAAGCGCGCGCCTTTGGCCTTGAGGCTTTCGACTACGTGCTTGTTGTGCACGATTTCGTGACGCACATAGACCGGCGGGCCGTATTTCTGCAGCGCTCGCTCGACAATCTCGATGGCGCGCACCACTCCGGCGCAAAAACCGCGGGGTTGAGCAAGTATCACTTTCATCAAGACCTCCCGGTCGATCGGCCGGTTTACCATTAGCGTCTATGCTGCGGCCTTGCGTCGCAATAATGCGGCGGCCGCAATGCTCTGTCCCAGTTCTCTAACTCTTGTCCCAGTTAGGTGGCCGCGAAGGCGCTGCAATCAAGCCCGGATCCCTTAACTTTGGGTCGGTTCCGCCGCACCGGCCGAGGATTCACCCTTCAAACCGCCCTCATTGAGCGGAAATGGGGCCGCTTGTCCAGCGGGCCTCGTCCAAACCCGTTCTAGCGCGATTGAACCAAGCCTTGCGCTTCCTCGTCCAAGGGCAACGCGGTTTCGTGCAACCGGTTCGGGGTTGCGCACGTTGGCGGCTGAATCGGCCGCAAAAAGCGAGATTCCGCCATGTCGGCGCACCGGTGGCGGCGAGGGAGGTCGCCCGGGATAGGAAAATATCCAAAATTTCACTTTTCAAGCCATTCAGGGCATCTATGCCCTCCCACAGCGATTCATCCGTCACCATTTCGCCTTTGTCTTGACGCCTCAAACCCGTTCCTCGATCCGCCGATCCCCTGACCATTCCGTTGCGCTGACCAGCCCATGAAAACGATCACCGCCCTCGTTGTCCGCGCAATCGATCTTTGCGCCCGATATGCATGGCCGGTGATCGTCGCGGGCGTCCTGCTGCTGATCGTTTCGTCCTGGTACGCGGCGACGCATTTTGCGATGACGACGGACATCAATCAGCTTATTTCCCCGAACATTCCGTGGCGGCAGCGCGAGGCGGCTTTGGAAAAGGCTTTCCCGCAATTCGAGACCATCGTCGCGGTGGTCGATGCGCCGACGCCGGAACTGGTCGACGAAGCGACCGGCGCGCTGGTGGCGCGGCTGTCGCAGCAGAAGGACTTGTTCCAGTCCATCGAACAATTGAAGAGCGGCAGCTTCTTTGCCCAGAACGGCTTCTTGTTCGAGAAGACCGCCGATCTGGCGCCGCAACTGAAGGCGCTCACCCAGGCGCAGCGCCTGATCCAGGTGCTGGCCGGCGACCCGTCGCTGCGCGGCGCTATTCAAGCGCTGCAATTCGGCCTGCTCGGTGTCCAGGGCGGCCAGCTCACGCTCGACAACATGACCTGGCCGATGACGCTTGCCGCGGGCGCCATCGAAAAGGTCAATGCCGGGCAGCCGGCGAGTTTCTCATGGCACGAACTGGTGCAAGGCCGCGTCTCGACGCCCGATGAACTGCTGCGCTTTTTGCAGATCCGCGCGTCGCTCGATTATTCCGAGCTCGAACCCGGTAAGCACGCCACCGACGCGATCCGGCAGGCCGCCAAGGACCTCGATTTCGCCTCGAAATATCAGGCGCGCCTGCGGCTGACCGGTCCAGTGCCGATGGCGGACGAGGAATTCGCCACGATTAAAGAGAATGCCGCCCTTAACGCCACCGTGACCATCGCCGTCGTTCTCTTCATCTTGTGGCTGGCGCTGCGGTGGATCCGCATCATTTTCGCGGTCTTCGTCTGCCTTGCCGTCGGACTGTCCATCACCGCCGCGCTCGGCATGCTGATGGTCGGTACGCTCAATCTGATATCGGTCTATTTCGCGGTATTGTTCGTCGGCCTCGGTGTCGACTTCGGTCTGCAATATTCCGTCCGCTATCGCGCGGAACGGCATGAGAACGACAATCTGCGCGAGGCGCTGGTACAAGCCGGCCGCCGTGCCGGCGCGCCGCTGACGCTCGCAGCCTTGGCGACGGCTGCCGGCTTCCTGTCGTTCCTGCCGACCGTCTACAAAGGCGTCTCGGAGCTCGGTCTGATTGCCGGCGTCGGCATGCTGATCGCGTTCGCCACCAGCATCACGCTGCTGCCGGCTTTGCTCAGCGTGCTCAAGCCGCCGCGCGAGCCCGCATCGCTCGGCTACAAGGCGCTGGCGCCGGTCGATAGTTTTCTGGCGCGGCATCGCATGCCGATCCTGATCATCACGCTTGCCGTCGTCGCCGCAGGGTTGCCGCTATTGTTTTGGCTGCGCTTCGATTTCAATCCGATCAATCTGCGCAGCCCCAAGACCGAGGCGGTCGCGACCTACCTCGCGCTCAAGAGCGATCCGGAGGCCGGCGCCAACGACATTCAGGTGCTGGAGCCGTCCTTGACGGTCGCCGATCAGGTGGCGGCAAAGCTGCGGGCGCTGCCGCAAGTGGCGCGTGTCACGACTTTGTCGAGCTTTATTCCGAGCGACCAGCAACAAAAATTGCCGCTGATCCAGGATGCGGCGAAGACGCTCGACCCGGTGCTCAACCCGACGGCGTCTACGCCGCCGCCGACCGACGCGCAAAACGTCAGCATGATGGGCTCCACCATCGACTTTCTCAACCGGCTGGCGGGCAATGGCACCGGTTCCGGCGCGGTGGCGGCGCGGCGCCTCGCGACCGCGATGGCGGCGCTCGCCAAAGCCGATCCGCCGGTGCGCCAGCACGCCGAGACCGTGTTCGTGCAGCCGCTGCGGACCGCGCTCGACGATCTGCGCAGTCTGTTCAAGGCGCATGAAGTCACGCTCGACAATCTGCCGCCGGATCTCAAAAGGCAGTGGGTGACGTCGGACGGCCAGGCGCGCATCGACGTCGCGCCGGCAGGCGATTCCAATAACAACACGGTGCTGCAGAGTTTTGCGCGCGCCGTGCAGACCGTGGCGCCGACTGCGACCGAGGGACCGATATCGATCCTGGAGGCGCGGCGCGCGGTGGTCGGCGCCTTCATCGAGGCCGGCGCCTGCGCGCTGATATCGATCGCCATTTTGCTGTGGATCACGCTACGCCGCTTGACCGACGTGCTGTTGACGCTGGTGCCGCTGTTATTGGCGGGCGTCGTCACGCTCGAAATTTGCGTGCTGATCGACCTGCCGCTGAACTTCGCCAACATTATCGCCTTGCCACTGCTGCTCGGCGTCGGCGTGGCGTTCAAGATCTATTACATCATGGCGTGGCGCGAAGGGCAGACCAACCTGTTGCAGTCGGTGCTCACCCGCGCGGTGACGTTTTCCGCCTGCACCACGGCGACGGCCTTCGGCAGCCTGTGGTTTTCCAGCCATCCCGGAACGTCGAGCATGGGCAAATTGCTGGCGATCTCGCTCTTGACCACGATGGCGGCGGCGGCGGTGTTCCAGCCGGTGCTGATGGGCAAGCCGCGCGAGCAGCAGACCGAAGCCTAGATAAAATCAACGCCCCGTGGCGTTTGGCGGCGGCGCCATCAGCTGCGAGCGATGCGCCGGCGGGTGTCTCGGCGCCACCAGATTGGGATTGACCGCCGGATTGGGATTCACCGACGGATCGAGCATGCTGTAGGCGGCATCGGGCAGCCGCGTCCAATATTGGTTCTCGCCCAACAGCTCGATGCCGATATAGCCGCGCACCACCAGCGTCTGGCCGTCGGGCGTCAGCTTCATGGTGGCGTGATAGATCTTGCCGTCGCGCGGATCGAGGATGGTGCCGCCGCCGTATTTGTCGGCGCTCTCCTGCTTCATGCCGCGGATGATTTCGAGGCCGAGCCAGCGCTGATCGTGGCGATCGTCCTTGCACTGATCGCACACCACGTTGGGATCTTCGCCGGGCTTGAGAAACATCCTGGCGATGATGCCGTCATAGACGCCGTCGTGATCGGTAATCAGGAACCAGCCGGTGGGCTGCTTGGTGTCGCTATCGACGGCTTGCCAAAGTCCCGCAGGGTTCGGGGCGGCGGGGCTGGTGCCGGCCGGCGCCAGCGGATCCGCGCTCGTCGCATGCGTTGCGGCGACAAGCAGTGAGAGCACCGCCGCGACCGTGACAAGACTTGCTCGCATCGTCCGACTCCCGATTAGATTTCCGAAGATGTACGCATCAGGCGCCGCTCCCGCATCGCCGCGGATGCTCAATTATGCTCATCACCGATCCCGCGCAATGGTGGCGCCGGACGTCCGGCGAGGACTTGGGGTCCGCGCGGCTAATTTGACACGGACCGTTACGGCGACGAAAAATTGGATTAAAAGCGAACGAATGACCGCCGGTAAAATAGTATCGGCAGCGAGGCGCGGCATGAAGATCAAAGCGATCGAGCCTATCGCGGTCAGTCTGCCGATGAAGAAGCCGGTGCAGATGGCCGGCGAGACCGTGACGCGGGCGGACAACGTGCTGGTCCGCATTGAATCCGACGACGGCGTAGTCGGCTGGGGTGAGGCGGCGTCGGCGCCGACCATGACCGGCGAAACGGTCGCCAGCATGATGGCCGCGGTGGAGCTTCTGACACCCGGCTTGCTCAAGCGTTCCGCCGGCGATTTCGCTGGCGCTTCGGCGGCGATGGACGCGCGGCTCTACGGCAATAGCGGCGCCAAAGCCGCCGTCGAGATCGCGTTGCATGATCTGGTCGGTCGCGCCACCCACCGGCCGGTCTATGCGCTCCTAGGCGCGCGGCAACGCCGCCGCATGCCGGTGCTCGCCGTGATCGGCTCGGAAGATACCGCGGCGGATTTGCGCGATGCGAAAGAGCGATGGGCCGCAGGTTATCGCGCGTTCAAGATCAAGGTGGGATTGAGCGCGGCGTCCGCCGACGCCGAACGCACCCGCGCCGTTTGTCTGGCGCTCAAGGGCATGGGCGAGCCGTGTCTTGTGTCCGCTGACGCCAATCAGGGTTTTGGCGTCGACGACGCGCTTGCTTACGTGCGCGCGCTCGGCGATTGCGGGTTGGATTTCTTCGAACAGCCGATCGAGGCGCACGATCTCGACGGCATGGCGCGCGTCGCCGCAGCGAGCCGCGTGCCGATCGGCGCCGATGAGGGCCTGCATTCCGCCGACGACATCGTCCGCCATCATGAGCGCAAGGCGGCGCGCGGCGGCAGCCTCAAGGCGATCAAGCTCGGCGGCTTGCGCGCGCTGTTCCAAGCCGGCCGGCTGTGCGACCGCCTCGGCATGAAGGTCAATATTTCCTGCAAAACCGGCGAATCGAGCGTCGCGTCGGCGGCGGCCGCGCATGTCGCCGCCGCCGTGCCGGCGCTCGACTGGGGGCTGACGGTGACCAATCCCGGCCTCGCCGAGGACGTCGTCGCCGAACCGCTTGCAGTTGTGCGCGGACATGTCGAGGTGCCGGAGCGCCCCGGGCTGGGCGTCGAGGTCGACGAGCGCCGGGTGCGGCGCTGGCAGCAGGAATTTAATGCCAGGAAGGTCGCCTAGTCGCTTCCGTCGCGCGAAGCATCAGCCGCCTTTCGCGTCTTCCTCCGCCTCGTCTTCCTCTTCATCGATGATGCGCGTGTCGTCGGTTTCGATGAGACTAGCGGGGTGGGCTTCGCCGGAGCGGTCCGCCTGGCGGTCGCGGGCCTCGTCGATCTGACCCGCGATGAAGGCGGCGAGATCGTCGAAGGCATCCTTGATTTCGCTTTCCGGTATGCCTTCCTTTTGCGCGTCCTTGACGCATTCGGCCGCCAGCGCGTCCGCTTGCGCCTTGCCGGTGCCGGGCGATTTGCCCATTTTCTCGATTGCTTCATCGACCCATGTCTCGACGAATTCGAGGGCGCGCTCGCTCATGTAAATTCCTCTGCTTTTCCGCTATGCTCAGCGTAACATATTTGGGGTGGTAAAGCGTGAAAGCAAAAGAGCTCGGCATCGCCGTGGTCGGCTCGGGCCGCATCGGCACGTTGCGGGCGCGGCTCGCCGCCAAGCATCCGGCGGTGCACTTTCTTGCGGTCTCCGATAAGGACCCGGCGCAGGCGAAAAAACTCGCCGAGCTTGCCGGCGCCGATTTTTACTCGGCCGACAACAATGAAGTGATCGCGCATCCGCAAGTCAACGCGGTGTTCGTTTCGACGCCCGAGGGCGAGCATGCGGCGCCGGTGTGCAAGGCGCTCGAGCTCGGCAAGCCGGTTCTGGTCGAGAAGCCGCTGGCGCTGTCGCTCAACGACGCCGAGGCGATTTTCAAAACGCTGCAGGCGACGTCGGGCACGCTGCGCGTCGGCTACAGCCGGCGCTTCAAGGAATGCTTTCTGCGCGCCAAGGAACAGATGCGGCTTGGCCGGCTCGGCAAAGTGAGCGGCGGGCTGGCGCGCGTCTATAATTCCCGCGCTCAGACCTTCGCCATCCTCAAGCGCGATCCACACGCGACGCCGGTGCTCGACGTGCTGACCTATTACGTCGATCTGATGTGCTGGTTCCTGGAGGGCAACCGGCCGGTCGAGGTGGTGGCGCGCGGCCAGTCCGGCATTTTCCGCGACGCCGGCTATAGCGCCCACGACGTGACCTGGGCGATCGTCACCTTCGCCGACGGCGCGGTGATCAATTTCGGCATCAGTTACGCGCTGCCGGCGAATTACCCGACGCAAGGGCAGTCGGATCGCGTCGAGCTCCTCGGCACCGAGGGCACCATGATCATCGACGACGACCACATGGAGCACCTGATCTTTTCCGAGAAAGGCATCCCGCACCCTTACGTGCCCGGCCATTCAGTGGAGATGGCGTTTCTCGGCAGCAACACGGCGGGCGATTGGGCTATGGGCGATTTCTGGGGCCCGCTCGGCAGCGAGACCCGCTCCTGGCTCGATTTTCTCGCCACCGGCCGGGGCGGCGACGTGCACGCCACGCCGGCGCAGGCGATGCTCAATCTGAAAACGACCTATGCCATCGAGCGCGCCGCCGCGACCGGGCAGGCGGTGCGGCTCGATTAGCCGGTTTCGCGGGATATAATCCGTTCAATAGCCGGGGATCATCATGAAACTTCCACGCCGAAACCTTCTCCGCATGGCGGCCGGGGGAGCCGCGATGGCCGCGATGCCGCGGATCGCAAGCGCGCAAAGCTATCCGACGCGCCCCGTGCGCCTGATCGTCGGCGGCACGCCGGGCAGCGCGCCCGACGTGATCGCGCGGCTGATGGCGCAATGGCTGTCAGGCCGGTTCGGCCAGACCGTATTCGTCGAGAACAAAAACGGCGCCAGTGACAATCTCGCGACCCAGGCCGTGGTGGAGGCGACACCGGACGGTTACACCTTGCTGTTGGTGTCCGCCAGCAATGCGATCAACGCCACGTTGTTCGCCAATCTCCACTTTGATTTTATTCGCGACATCGCACCGATCGCCGGCGTTGTTACGTTTCCGATGGTCATCACCGTGAATGCATCGTTTCCGGCAAAAACCTTTCCCGAATTACTGGCATACGCCAAAGCGCATCCCGGAAAAATCAATATCGGCACGCCGCCGCTCGGCTCGCCGCAGCACGTCGCCGGCGAGTTGCTCAAGATGATGAGCGGCGCCGACATCGTCTTCGTGGCGTATCGCGGCGGCCCGGCGGCAATCAACGACGCGCTCAGCGGACAAATTCAGGGCGCCGTCGGCACCGTCTTATTGACGCTGCCGCAAATCCGGTCGGGAGGTTTGCGCGCGTTGGCGGTGACCAGCACGACGCCGTCCGCATTGCTGCCGGAAATTCCGCCGGTCGACCACTTTGTGCCGGGTTTCGAGGCCGGCCAGTGGGTGGGCATCGGTGCGCCGAAGGGCACCCCTGTTGAAATTGTCGAGCGGCTCAACCGGGAGATCAATGCCGGACTGACCGATGCCACGCTCAAGACGCGGATCGCCGAGCTTGGCGGCGTGCCGTTGCCAGGCTCGGCTGCCGATTTCGGCAAGTTTGTCGCCGCGGAAACCAAGAAGTGGGGCGACGTCATCACCTTCGCCAAAATCAAGCCGGAGTGACGATCGGCGGCGGCGCTTCGCCGGATGCCGCTGCGATGGCGCGCCCAATTGTGGCAGCAACTCAGCCGCGCGAATCGCGCCGATCATGTTGTCTTAATTCCGGCTCAAATTGGCCGGACCCTAGGCCGGTCGGTGGCGTGCACGGGGGTGTGTGATGACTGTCTGCGTTCGCATGGCTTGCCATAATTCGCCCGCGCTTGCCGATCCACACAACGCTTTCCAGCCTTTGCCAATCAACGCCGCGTGACGCGGGGCAGCCGCCGCTGAGTAGTATGTTGCGTATTACGGTCTCACGTATCCGCATTTTTTTCGTCGTGCTCGGTTGCGCGATTCTAAGCGCATCGCTGTTCGACTGGGCGCAAAATTTGCGCGTGGCCGAGTCCGGCTATGCCTGGGTGAGGTCCGGCGCGCCGGCCACGCCGGCCGCCGAGACCGCGGAAATATGGCAAGTGTCGGCAAGCTGCGTGCGCCGGTTTTTCGTCAATGCGGTCCTGCAGTCGAAGCTTGCGCTCAATAATCATTACGCCATGGCGCCCGAAGCGGTTCGCGCCTGGCGCACGCGGCCGATGGACCAAAGTCTTGCGCCGGCAACGAACCAAAACGGCGGCCTCTATCGCCTGGTCAGCGGCCGGCAAGAGGGCAGCGGGCAAAACTCCGCGCAAATGGAGCGCGGCGCCATGCTGCATGTGCGCTATGCCGAATGGTACGCCGACCTGTTCAAGCTTGAGGTCAAATCCCACGAATGGGAACGGCGATTGGCCGATATTGCCGATCAGAGTGTGACGGTCAGCGAAGCCACGCGCAAAAGCTTCGGCGCCTATGCCGGCCGCGGCGTTGAACAAGCCGGCGGCCAAGGCGATTTCGATCATTACCTGCTCGTATTGTTGGGGCTTGGCGGCTTCGCAGACGATCAAGAGCAGGCAATCCGGGCGGATTGCGTCAAATTCATTCCGGTCACGAGGATATTCAAAAGCGCGGACTATCTTGGCGAGATTTGGCGCTGGCCGGTCGATCATGCCGCGGCGTTTTCCTTCGGGCTGGAGCTCGTGCTGCTCGGCATTCTCTTTATTCCCATCGATCTGTGGATCGCCACCGGCGATGGGCAAGCGGTGAGGCGGCATATCGCCGAAGTGACCGCGCGCTTTGCCACAACCGTTTTCGGTTACGCACGGAGGTTCGTCTTTCGTTTGTTGGAAGTACTTTACACGGTCCTTCGTGCGGTCGTCCTTGGTGCGCGCGCAATCTTCACCGCAAATATCAAGTCGGGGCGGGCGGCCGGCCAAATACCTTTGGTGGCGAAACTTGCCGAGATCCGATTACCGCAGCGCCTCGCTTATATCGCGGCTGGCGACATGCTGGGCAAGACGATCGATTGGCTTAAGCGCACCGAGCGCGACGAGCCGGCGCCGTTGCAGCTCAGCCATTTGTTTGTTGAGAACGACTGACGGGCGCGAGAATTTCACTGCATCGGATGAGGCTGTTGCGGGTTCGCTCGCGAGGCTATTGGGAACGGCCGCACAGCGCAGTAAGGTTGCCTCTCGGTCCCGCCCGGCCGGCCAGGGCTCATTTGCCAAGAACGCCAGGATGAACAATGCCAGACGAATTCTCCGATAAGGTCGCGGTCATCACCGGCGGCAGCCGCGGCATCGGCCGCGAGATCGCAGTCGAATTCGCCCGCTCCGGCGCGCGGACCGTCATCGTGTCCTCCTCGGCGGCAAACCTTGCTGCCGCAAGCGCGACCATCGCCGCGGTCGGCGGGCCGGCACCGCTCGCCGTTACGGCGGACCTGCGCCGGCTCGAAGGCTGCCAGCAGGTGTTCGACGCCGTGACGGCGAAATTCAACCGCTGCGACATTCTGGTCTGCTCGGCAGGCGCAACCCGGGCCGGCAATTTCGTCGACCTTCCGGACGATGCCTGGCTCGACGGCTATGCGTTGAAATTGTTCGGCTGCGTGCGCATGTGCCGGCTGTTCTGGCCGCTGCTCAAGGCGGCGCAAGGTTTTGTCGTCAATATCGGCGGCGGCGCGGCGCGCTCGCCCGGCGCCGATTTCTCGATCGGCGCTTCGGTGAACGCGGCGATGGGCAACTTCTCTAAGGCGCTGTCGCAGCTCGGCAAGCGCGACGGCGTCAATGTCAACGTCATCCATCCGGGCGCGACCGAGACCGAGCGCTTTTATCAACTGATCGAGCAACGCTCGAAGGCATCGGGAAAATCGGTCGAACAGCTCAAGCAGGAGGCGACCGCCAAGGACGGCCTGCGCCGGCTGGGCAAGGCCGAAGACGTCGCCGCACTCGCTCTGTTCCTCTGCACCGAGAGGGCGCGCCATATCCAGGGCACCGCGATTGCGGTCGATGGCGGCGCCACCGTGGGCTATTATTGACGATCCCAAGGGAAGCGGACACAGCAAAGTCCCAATTTTAGAATCTGTCTCGGCCACCCCCGCTTTTTCTTTGTCATGGGTCTGTGGCATAGTGAGCCAAAGCCCGAGGCCGGCGCTGTCTTCCTTTTGATCTGATGGCAATAGAACTCGACCCGCTCAAACTGTCCTCGCCACGCATCTTTCTGTTCCGGATGCTGGTGTTCGTCGCGCTGTTCGGCGTGGTCGTGTTTCTGCTGCACAAGCAGATCGAGATCGCGTTCATGGCCAATCCGGCGCTCAACGCCCTGATCATCCTGGTGCTCGCCATCGGCGTCGTGCTGGCGTTCCGGCAGGTGCTGCGGCTCTATCCCGAAATCGGCTGGGTCAACCGCTTCCGCCGTGCCGATCCCGGCCTTGCCGTCAAGCGGCCGCCGGTGCTGCTGGCGCCGATGGCGGCCATCCTCGGCAGCCGCATGGGCCGCATGGCGATTTCCGCGCAAATGCTGCGCGGCATCCTGGATTCGATCGCCACCCGCCTCGACGAGGCGCGCGACATTTCGCGTTATATGACGGGTTTGCTGGTGTTCCTCGGGCTGCTGGGCACGTTCTGGGGCCTGATCCAGACGGTGGGCTCGGTCGGCGGCGTCATTCAGGGGCTGAAGGCGACCGGCGACGCCGCTTCGATGTTCAACGCCTTGCGCGAAGGTCTCGCTGCGCCGCTGAGCGGCATGGGCATCTCGTTTTCGTCGTCCCTGTTCGGGCTTGCCGGCTCGCTGGTGCTCGGATTTCTCGACCTGCAGTCGAGCCAGGCTCAGAACCGCTTCTACACCGAGCTGGAAGATTGGCTCTCGACCGCGGTCTACGACCATGGCGCCGAGCCGGCTGCGGCCGCCGCTGCCGGCGCCGGCGAAATGCGCAATGCGATCGAGCGCTTGCGCGCCGCGGTCAATGAGGCCGGCGGCAACAAGACCACGACAATGGCGATGTCCAACCTCGCCGAGGCAATCCAAGGCCTGGTCAACCAGATGCGGGCCGAGCAGCAGACCATCCGCGATTGGGTCGAAAGCCAAGCCGAGCAGCAGGCCGGGCAGCACGGCGAAATCAAGCGGCTGTTGGAGACGATCGTGCGTGAGGATGTCAATTCATGAACGACGTTATGCCGACGCCGGACGAACGGCGGTTCGCCCCGGCGTGCAAGCGGGGCACGGCGAAAGGTAGCGAGTAGGGCGCATGGCGCTGGCACGGACCCGCCGCGGCGAAAGCGGCATGAACTACTGGCCGGGCTTCGTCGACGCGTTGTCGACGCTGATTCTGAGCATCATTTTTCTGCTCAGCGTCTTCGTCGTGGTGCAGTTTTATCTGCAGCAGGAAGTGCAGGGCCAAAGCGCGGCGCTGCAGCGCCTTAATGCGCAGATCACCGGGCTTGCCGAGCAGTTGTCGATGGCGAAGTCCGACAAGGCCGATCTGGAAGGCCAGCTTGCCGGCCTGCAGGCCTCGCTCGCGGGCGCACAGAGCGACCGCGACAAATTCCAGGCCCTCTACCGCGGCGCAGCCGCCGACGCGGCAGCGGCGCAAGGTAAAGTCAAAGAGCTATCCGGTGAGCTCACCGGCACGCAGAGCGACCGCGACAAATATCAGGCGCTCTATCAGGGGGCGGCCGCGGATGCGACCGCGGCGCAAAGCAAGGCCAGCGCGCTGTCCGGGCAGCTCTCCGGCGAAAAGGATATTTCGGCGAAGGCGCTGGCCCAGGTCGAGACGCTAAATATGCAGTTGGCAGCGCTGCGCCAGCAGCTCGCGGCGCTCAACACTGCGCTCGACGCCTCCGAGCAAAAAGACGCGCAATCGCAGCAGAAAATCACCGATCTCGGGCAACGGCTCAACGTCGCGCTGGCCAAGGACGTCCAAGAGCTTTCCAGCTACCGTTCGGATTTCTTCGGCAAGCTGCGCACGATACTCGGCAACCGGCCCGACATACGCGTTGTCGGCGACCGTTTCGTCCTGCAATCGGAAGTCTTCTTTGATACCAGCCGGGCCGATCTCAAGCCGGAAGGCCGCGCCGAACTCGATAAAGTGGCGGGCGCCATCGTCGAGCTGGAGAGCCAGATTCCACCCGACCTCGCCTGGGTGCTGCGGGTCGACGGCCACACCGACGTGCGGCCGATCAGCGGCGGGCAGTTCAAGTCGAACTGGGATTTGTCGGCGGCCCGCGCGCTTGCGGTGGTGCAATATCTAATCGACAAAGGCGTCGCGCCGGACCGGCTGGTCGCCGCCGCCTTCGGCCAATACGACCCGATCGACACCGGCGTCACCGAGGACGCCTACCGCCGCAACCGCCGTATCGAGTTCAAGCTCACCGAGCGCTGATCTTGGCGCTGAAGCTCCGGCGCTCGATCGAGCAGTCATCTAACTCCCGTGAGGACTGATGGACGACAACACAAGGCCGGACCAAACCGGCTACCGCTTCATCGGCAAGCCGATGCCGCGCAAGGAGGATGCGCGGCTTGTTACCGGCCACGGCCGCTTCACCGACGACTTCGCTCTCGACGGCCAGGTCTATGCGGCAATCGTGCGATCGCCTTATCCGCACGCGCGCATTGTCGCGATCGATGCGAAACGGGCCAAGGCGATGCCGGGCGTGCTTGGCGTGTTCACCGGCGCCGATTGCGCCGCGGACAACCTTAGGCCCATTCCGCACGATCCGTTGCCGAAGACGAAATTTGACATGAAGCTTAGCGCGCCAGGCGGCGGCACGGTGTTCATCGGGCCGCATCTTTTGTTGCCCGCGGACAAAGCGCGGCATGTCGGCGAGGCCGTCGCCATGGTGGTGGCCGAAACCAAAGCGCAGGCGACGGATGCGGCCGAGGCAGTGGAGGTGACTTACGAGGAATTGCCGTTCGTGCTGCATTCCGAAGACGCCATGCGGCCCGGCGCGCCGGCGATCTGGGATGAAGTGCCGAATAATGTGCCGGTCGATACGCCGTTCGGCGATGCCGAGGCGACCGACCGGGCCTTCGCCCAAGCCGCGCATGTCGTGAAGCGGAAGTTCCATGTCGGGCGCGTGACCGGCGTGCCAATGGAGCTGCGCGCCGCGCTCGGCGCCTATGACGCCACGAGTGGCCGCTACACGCTCTATGCCGGCTCGGGTGGCGCGGTGCGGCAGAAGAACGAGCTCGCCGCGGTGCTTGGCATTGCGCCGGAGCGCTTGCACGTGCTTGCGTACGACATCGGCGGCAATTTCGGCACCCGCAACCGCGTTTTCGTGGAATTCGGCTTGGTGCTGTGGGCGTCGCAGAAGCTCGGCCGCCCGGTGAAATACACCGCCACACGCTCGGAAGCGTTCTTGAGCGATTATCAGGGCCGCGATCTGGTCACCGAGGTTGCGCTGGCGCTCGACGCCCGCGGTCGCTTCCTCGCCATGCGCGCGACCAATATTTCCAATGTCGGTGCGCGCTGCGTGTCGCTGTCGCCGCTGAGCAAGGGCGCGGGCCTCATTCCCGGCTCCTACGCGATTCCGGCGGCGAGTTTGCGTGCGATCGCCGTCTATACCAACACCATGCCGACCAACGCCTATCGCAGCTCCGGCCGGCCCGAAGTGACTTACGCCGTCGAGCGGCTGGTTGATGCTGCCGCCGACGAACTCGGCATCGATCGCGTCAGGCTGCGGCGCAAGAACTTAATTCGACCGGACGCGATGCCGTACCGCAATGCGGTCGGCATGCTCTACGATTCCGGCCGCTACGAAGAGAACATGGATTGGGCGATGGAGCTCGCCGACTGGAAAGGTTTTGCCGCGCGCCGCCGGGCTGCGAAAAAGCGCGGCAAGCTCCTCGGTGTCGGCCTCGCCAATTACGTCGAATCCTCGATTGGCGCGCCGCGCGAACAGGCACGCATCAAGGTTCAGCCGGATGGTTGGGTCGACGTCGTCATCGGCACCCAGCCGGCCGGCCAAGGCCATGAAACGAGCTTTTCCCAGGTCGTGTCCGACCTGCTGCATGTGCCGGCCGAAAGCGTGCGCATCATCATGGGCGACACCGATGTGGTCCGCGCCGGCGGCGGTACCCATTCCGGCCGCTCCATGCGCCACGCCGCGACGGTATTTTCCAAGGCCGCCGTAGCGCTGATCGACAAAGGCAAACACATCGCCGCGATCGTGATGGCCTCGGCGCCGGAGAACGTCTCGTTCAGCGACGGCCGGTTCTCCTCGCGCGACACCAACCGCACCTTCGATTTTCTTGAACTGGCGCAGCGAGGCCGGCGCGCACCGACTTGCCCGAGGCGCTCAAGGACGGCATCGCGGTGGTCACCGACAACGAGATGCACGAGCCGGTGTTTCCCAATGGCACGGCGATCTGCGAGGCCGAGATCGATCCCGACACCGGCGCCATGACGATTACCCGTTATGTGTCGATCGATGACGTCGGCCGGGCCATCAATCCGCTCATCGTCGACGGCCAGACTCACGGCGCCATCGCCCAAGGCGTCGGCCAGGCGATGTCGGAGCAGATTTACCTCGATCCCGATTCCGGCCAGCCCTTGACCGGCTCGCTGATGGATTACGCCATGCCGCACGCCGATACGCTGCCGGCCTTCGCCACCGGGATCGCCGAGGTGCTGTCGCCAACCAATCCGCTCGGCATCAAGGCCGGCGGCGAAGGCGGCACCACGGCGGCGCCGGCTGCGGTTGTGCTTGCCGCGCTCGATGCCTTGCGCGAACTCGGCGTGCAGGACTTGACCATGCCGGTCACGCCCTATGCGATCTGGACCGCGATCCAGCACGCCAAGGCCGGCAAGACCTAGCGCCGTCACGTCCTTGACGAAGCGCGCGCGGCGAATGACTGTACCGCCGAACAACCATTGCAAGGCCGAGGGAGAGACGAACCAATGGCGAACAAGATCATCATCAGCTGCGCGATCACCGGCTCGATCCATACGCCGACCATGTCGGACGCGCTGCCGATCACGCCCGATCAGATCGCCACCCAAGCGATCGACGCCGCCAAGGCCGGCGCCGCCATCCTGCATCTGCACGCGCGCGACCCTAAGGACGGCCGGCCGTCGTCGGAAGCCTCCGTATTCATGCAATTCCTGCCGCGCATCAAGCAGGCGACCGACGCGGTGGTGAACATCACCACCGGCGGTGCCGTCACCATGACGGTCGACCAGCGCATCTCGGCCGCCAATACGCTGTCGCCGGAAATGTGCTCGATGAACATGGGCTCGATGAACTTCGCGCTCTATCCGATGGCGAAGCGCTACAAGACCTGGAAATACGACTGGGAAGAAAGTTATCTGCTCAACTCCGACAGCTACATCTTTCCCAACACCTTCCGCGACATCGAGAAGGTCTACAAGACGCTCGGCGAAGGCCACGGCGTGAAATTCGAGCACGAGTGCTACGACACCGGGCACTTGTACAATCTCGCCCATCTGGTCGACCGCGGCATGTTCAAGCCGCCGATCTTCCTGCAGCTTATCTTCGGCATCCTCGGCGGCATCGGTCCCGATCTCGACAATCTGTTCTTTATGAAGCGCACTGCGGATAAGCTGTTCGGCAAGGACTATCTGTGGTCGGTGTTGGCCGGAGGCCGCCATCAGATGAATTTCTGCACCGCCGCCGCCATGATCGGCGGCAATGTGCGGGTCGGGCTCGAGGACTCGCTCTATATCGGCCCGGGCAAGCTCGCCAAAAGCAATGCCGAGCAGGTGACCAAGATCCGCCGCATCGTCGAGGATCTCGGCTTTGAGATCGCCACGCCGACCGAGGCGCGGGCGATGCTCGGGCTCAAGGGTGGCGACCGGGTTAAATTTTAGACGGCGGCGGCGTTCCGCATTTGCGGTGGACGGGCGCAGTAGCGGCGACATCGGCTTGACGTTGTTATCCTGCGTTAAGCCAATTCCGCGCTTTATTCAGCTTACCTTAGACCTGTTTTCTCATAGTCCGGCCGGGACGCGTATCGGCCGCGTCCGTGGCCGCGCCGGATTTGAAAATAGGGGCCGCGACCTAATCCCGGGATGAGAATTCGCATGGCTTCTGTCGCGAGGAATAATCGAATAACCGGATCGCTTCGGCTTCGCGGAAAAATTCTCACTCTTTTTGCGATCACGACGCTGTTGATGTTCGCCGCGGCGGCGGTCGGGTTGTGGGAGTTTAATGTCAGCCTGAAAACCTTTGAACAGGTCAATCGTAGCCAGAACAACGCGATCAATGTCGTCGCCACGGAAGCCGATTTCAAGAAACAAGTGCAGGAGTGGAAGGACACGCTGCTCAGGGGAAAAAAACCCGAGGCTTTGGCCCAATATTGGGGCAATTTCCAGCATCGCGAAAGCGATGTCCGCGCCGAAGCCGAGCGGCTCAGCCGCAGCATTTCCGACCCGGAAACCGCCAAGTCAGTTGCGGAGTTTGTTGCCGCGCACAAGACGATGGGGGAGGCCTATCGGCATGGGCTCCAGGAATTCAAGGACCACCAATTTGACAGCGCGGCGGGTGACGCGGCCGTGGCCGGCATGGATCGTGCCCCGACCGAGCTGTTGACCGAGGCGAAAGATCGCCTGGTCGCCGAGGCATCGACGCGAGCGGCGACAGCACAGGCTGGCGCGTATCGGGCGATGTGGGCGAGCATCGCGCTTTTTGCCGCGGCTGCAGTATTCGGCGTGTTGGCCTTTCTCGTCGCCGTGCAAAAGACGATCGCCCGTCCCTTGGCGCAGCTCACTCGCGGAATGCGAGAGCTTGCGAGTGGTAATTTTGACATCGATTTGTCCGGTCTCGATCGCAGGGACGAAATCGGCGAGATGGTTCGCGCTTTGCGCGTGTTCCACCAGGCGGCGGAGGCCAAGGCGAAGCTGGAGGCCGAGGCGGTCGAGCAGCGCTCGCGTCTCGACGCCGAGCGCGAGGCGAATGAACGGACGCGCGACGCCAACGAGCAGTTGCGGCGAAGCACCGATCAGCAACGGGCGAGCGTCACGGAGTCGATTGAAGCCGCGTTGGCGCAGCTGTCCGCCAAGAAGCTCGATTATCGCATCGACGAAGAGTATCCCGAAGCCTATGCCGCGCTGAAGACGAATTACAACCTCGCCATGGATGAGCTCGAGCGAGCGCTCGGCGGCGTCGGCCAAGCCGCCCTTTCCGTTCAAGCGCAAGCCCGCGGCATCTCGGCATCGGCGGATGAACTTGCCGTGCGCACCGAGCGGCAGGCGGCGATGCTGGAACAGTCGGAGGCGGCAATCGCCAGCCTGGTCGGCGCCGTCAATAAGACGGCGGAATCCTCGACCGCCACCAAGGACACTATTTCTTCCGCCAAGGTCAATGCGGTCGAGAGTATCGAGGTGGTTCGCAAGACCGCTCAGGCGATCGAGCGCATCACCGACTCGTCGCAAAAAATCGGCGCCACCATTGGCGTCATCGATGAGATTGCTTTTCAGACCAACCTGCTGGCGCTCAACGCCGGCATTGAGGCCGCCCGGGCGGGCGAGGCGGGCCGCGGCTTCGCGGTGGTCGCCTCCGAGGTGCGGACGCTGGCGCAGCGCTCCGCCGACGCGGCGCGCGAGATCAAGGAATTGATTTTGCGCTCTTCGGCCGAGGTTGCGAGCGGCGTCGAGCTGGCTGGCGCCACCGGCCGCGCCTTTGACCAGATCAATAATCAGATTTCAGACATCGACGGCGGCATAGCCGACATCGCCGGACAGGCCGTCGAGCAATCCGGCACGCTCAAGGAAGTGAATGCGGCGATGGGCGAAATGGATATCGCTACGCAGCAGAATGCCGCGATGGCCGATCAGGCCAAGGCCGCATGCCAATCGCTGGCCGACGAAAGCGCGCGGCTCACCGATATGATCGGCACATTCGTTCTCGGAAATGCCGCACGGGCGGCGACAACCGGTTCGCCGCGTCGCGAAGCCGCATAAGTTTATGAAAGGGCTTCTTCATGCCAATGAGCGCACACCCTGAAACCGCCGATTCACACCAGCAGATGATGCCGGGTGAGCCGGCAAATGTCCCCGGAGATCAAAGCGGCGTCCGGCCGGCCGGTGCGTTCAACAAAGAGTTTCTGCTCGAGACCATCATCTACGACCTGTTATGGAACGCCCTGCATATCGGAACCCTCGCGACCGCGCTGACGGCTTGCGCCCGCAACCCGACGATGGCGACGCTTCGGCCGTGGCGTCACCTTCTCCACGACAACTGCAAGATCATGCAGCTGGCGCTACGCTACGGTCCGCAAATCGGGCTGACCGAAGAACTGTCGGCGCGAACGTCAAAGCTTTACGGGGCCGTTGCCGCGGAAAAACCGCGCCTTACACGGTTGCTGGATAACAAAGGTTCCTGTTCCGAATCGGACCGGCGACAGCTTGCCGGCATCAGCGAGACATGGCGGGGCCTTGCCCGTGATGCGAAGTCGATTCTTATGGCGTTCAACGCGGGACCGATAGCTTGCGTTGGCGGACTTTTGGCCGAAGACGCGCAAATGCTCTGTGGGTTCCTCGACGAAGCATCGGCCGGCAGCGTCAAGCGGATCTGCGAAGACGGCGAGATTGTGCTGCCCACCCTGAAGCAGATGCGGCGTTCACCGCGCGTGAAAATTGACGGCCCCTGCACGATCATGGTCGCCGGAAAATCGATCGCGGCCGAGTTGAAAGATATTGCGCCAAGCGGCCTCGGCATATCTTGCCGCCAGCCGTTGCCCGAAAATCAGCGCCTCACGGTCGTGATGGACGACGGACGCCGCCTGACGGCTAAAATCGCCAATCGCACTGCAGATCGCGTCGGCTTGTTGTTCGAGTTGCAGCTTCGCCGCGACGATCCTTTGTTCCATCGGGCCGACTAGACCTTCCGGCGTCCGCCGATATTGGTTTTGCGAAGATCGGAAACCGGTTTCCACTTTTCGGGATCCTACTCTAAGATGAGGGGGTAGGCCGCGGGGTCTGTTAGGGACGCGGCCACCGCTTCGCCGCCGCGGCGCTTGGGACCAAATGAACGCGATTGATCTCAAGGACCGGATCGCCATCGTCACCGGCGCGGCGCGCGGCATCGGCTATGCGACGGCGCAGAAGTTTTTCGCCTCGGGCGCGGCGGTGGCGTTGTGGGATATCGATGCGGCGGCGCTGGATAAAGCCGTCGCGTCGCTCAAGCAAAGCGATCGTATCCATGCCGCCGTCGTCGACGTCACCGATGAAGCCTCCATCGCCGCCGCCGTCGATGCGCTGATCCGCGACGTCGGCCGGATCGACATTCTCGTCAACAATGCCGGCATTACCGGCGGCAATGCGCCGCTGTGGCAGCTTGCGCCGCAGGTGTGGCGGCGCGTGGTCGAGGTCAATCTGGTCGGGCCCTATCTCGTCTGCCGCGCCGTGGTGCCGCATATGATCGCCGCCGGCTATGGCCGCATCGTCAATATCGCTTCGATCGCCGGCAAGGACGGCAATCCGGACGCCTCGCATTATTCGGCATCGAAAGCGGGCTTGATCGGACTGACGAAATCGCTCGGCAAGGAACTGGCGATGACCGGCGTGCTGGTGAACTGCGTCACACCGGCCGCGGCGAAGACCGAATTGTTCGGCCAGATGAAGCCGGAGCATATCGATTACATGCTGTCGAAAATACCCATGGGCCGCTTCGTCACCGTGGACGAGATCGCGGCCATGGTGGCGTGGCTGGCTTCGGAGGCGTGCTCGTTCTCGACCGGCGCGGTGTTCGATATTTCCGGCGGACGGGCGGTGTATTGATGGCGGCCGCGCGGCGGACTTGACCCCGCGGGTGGCGCGACGTTACATCCGGCTGGAGCACGATCCGGTAACCGGTTTCCCGGTAAGGTCGGGCTTATCACCGGATCGGGCGGTTAGCTCAGCGGAAGAGCACTTCCTTGACATGGAAGGGGTCAGAGGTTCGATCCCTCTACCGCCCACCAGTCTTCGCTCGCGAAGCGCGTGAAGACTGAGGCGCCGAAGCTTTAGGCGAAGGTGAGCAAATACCCGCGAGCTACGACTGGCAGGCCAGTCTTCGCTCGCGAAGCGCGTGAAGACTGACGCGCCGAAGCTTCAGGCGAAGGTGAGCAAATACCCGCGAGCTACGACCGGCAGGCCAGTCTTCGCCCTGCAAGCAAGAAAAAGCCGTCGCAGCGAAATGCGATGCCGAGCCGGCGGCCGAGCGCGATGGTCCCGGCCGTCGGGTCAGAGCATCTCGGCTACATTCCTTCCGCCTTCTTGCGCTTGTTGCACTCGCTCCAATATTGCGGCCACTTTTGGCCGGCCGGGATTTTTCCGGCGGCCTTGGCGGCTTTCCAGTCGGCGCCACAGGCGCGCTCGCGCGTGACCATCGCCTGGCGTCCGGCCGACATCGGCTTTTTGCCAGGTTCGGCGGCGGTCTTGGGAGCCGCCGCAGCCGGCGCGGCGGCGGCCGGGGCAGGCGCAGCAGCGGCTGGTGCAGCAACCGGTGCGGCGTTCGCCTCTGCGCCGCATTGCGCCTTGCGGAAGTCATTCCATTTCATGCCGTTGAGAGTGCCGGCGGTCTTTGCGGCTTTATATTTGGCGCTGCATTCCGCCATCGTGAGCGCATGTGCAGGAGACGGCACCGCCGTGTTGGCAAGTGCCGCGAGGATAATTCCGGATGCGATCAGGAGAGTTGTCTTCATGGAGGTAATCCTTTGTGCCGGGAGCATAGATGGTGATCTTCCGCTTACGAGCCGGTGGCGTCCGTCACGCATTTCTTGGTGAAGCTCGTTTTCGCCGCGCCTGACAGCTTCTTGTCGGCGGCTTGCGCGTCGCAACTCTTCTGCGCGTCGGAACTGCATTTTTTCATGAAGCTCGTCAGCGCGGCTCCTGCGAGCTTCTTGCCCGCCGCCTGGTCCTTGCAGGAATCCGCCATCGCTGCGGTCGTGAAGCAAAGCGAAACGAGAACAATTGCAAATGCCTTCATTGCTTCCTCCTGTTCAAATTCGTCGATTTAAAGACGCGGCCGGAGCGCGCGTCTCACGCAGCCGACTTCAAGGTTCCATTTGGCGACGCCTTGTCGACGATCTCCGGCAGATATTTCGCGAGCACCGACAGGGTCTGGTCGACCGGCAGGCCGAGATGGCGGGCGAATTCCTGCACTTGGGTATTGCCGAGAACCGCCTTGAGCTGGTCTTCGGTGACCGGCAGATTTTGGCCGTTGCCGAGCCAGGATTGTACCTGCGGGCCGAGGCCGCCCTTTTCCAGGGCCGCGACCAGGCCGGGGAGATCGTGATATTGCGTTTGCGCCAGCACGGTATTGATCACAACGGGTAAAGCTTCGCTTTCCAGCGCGCCTTTCAAGCTGTCGAATAGACCCATGATCGTCCTCCATCGCCAAAAAACGGACGCTACGCCGGCGTCGTGTCAGCTACACGACCGGAGCTTAGTTCAAGGCTGGGCGCTCTACTAGGCCGGTTATGGGCTGTGCGGGTGCGCCGGTCACGCCGGCTTGCGCGCCAGCAGGCCGTAGCCCGCGATCGCCGCCAGCAAGAGCGATATCAAGGCGTTGTAGCCGGCGAGCGAAATGCCGAGAAAGCGCCACGCCGCCTCGTCGCAGCGCACGATGTGGATCGATTGCAGGGAATTGAGCAGCGAGCCGCCGGCGCGCAGATCGGTCAGCGGCCCGGTGCAATCGGTCGGACCAGCCCACCAATGCCACTCGACGCCGGCGTGATAGGCCCCGAGCGCCACGTTGCACGCCATCGCGACGATGATGACGGCAAATCCGACCATCAAGAGCTTTGGCGGCGCCCGCACCAGCGCCGCGATCGCCATCAGCAGCGAGAGCGGGATGACGATGTGATAGGGGATGCGCTCTTCGAGGCAGAGCGGGCAGGGCGGCAGCCCGACTACGAGCTGGAAATACCAGGCGCCGGCGAGTGTCGCGGCACTGATGACGAAGATCGCCAACGCCGCCGCGGCCGCCGGCTCGGTCCGAGCCCGATCGATCCAGCCTTGCTTCGCCATATTCCGCCGGCCTCTCCGCCACGCCCATTCCGCAGCGCAATGTGCCGATCCTGAGGGCGGAAGCAAGGCCGGCACGAAACGCTCATTCCCGCGCCAGCGGGAATCCAGCGCTCATGCCTGGCCCCGCTTTCCGCCTTCGCGCTGACGCGCTTCGGCGGACTCGAACCCGCCGAAGCTCGCCGAGCGAGCGAAGGCGGGTTGCGGGGACGAGCGGTGTCAGGGTAAGCCCGGCGATGGACGCCGGCGCGAGCGGAATATATAGAAAGTGCCGGATGCCCGTGTGGCGGAACTGGTAGACGCGCACGACTCAAAATCGTGTTCCGCAAGGAGTGTGGGTTCGATTCCCTCCACGGGCACCAACCTTCGCTCGCGAAGCGAAGCGAAGGTTGCCCGCCGTAGCCTTAGCGAAGGCGGGCGAGCAAGCCGCCGCGAGCTTCGGTTGACAGACCAGCCTTCGCCACTTCGCGGCTACGGTTTGGCAAGCCAGCTTGGTAACGGAGCGCGTAAAGCTTTGCAGGTCTGGCATTTTGGGACTAAATTGCAGCCATGAAATCGACAATTATTTCTCGAAGTGACGACGTCATGGGTGGTGCGCCGGTTTTTTCCGGTACCCGCGTGCCCGTCCAAACGCTATTGGACTATTTGGAAGCGGGAGAATCCATCGATGACTTTCTTGGGGGATTTCCTTCGGTGACGCGACATCAAGTCGTCACGTTTCTCGAAGAAGCGAAGGATCTTCTTGTCGAATCCGTCCCGTGAGAATTTTCCTCGACGAATGCATTGACTGGCGTTTAGCACGGGACATCAAGGGCCACGACGTAAAGACCACGCGCCAAATGGGCTGGACTGCCATCAAGAATGGCGAGTTGCTGGCCCTTGCGTCGGCGCAATTTGATGTGTCCGTTACGGTCGACCGAAATCTTTCCTTCCAGCAAAATCTTGCGCCGCTGGCGCTCGCCGTCATTGTTCTTCGCGCGAGTACAAACAGACTAGGCGACCTGCGACCGCTAGTACCAAGTCTCCTCTCTGCGATTGACGCCGCGAAGCGGGGGACGGTGACGATTGTGGATAAGACGGTGACCCCATGAAATTCGCCCACTTCTCCCACATCTGGGCCAAGCCCGGCATGACGCCGCATCAGCGCTACGAACAATTGTGGCGCGAGCTTGAGGCCTGCGACGAACTCGGCTTCGATTATTCGTTCTGCGTCGAGCATCATTTCCGGCCTGACGAGAGCTGGATGTCGTCGCCGTCGCTTTATGCGGTCGGCGCCGGCGCGCGCACCAAGCGCCTGCGCATCGGGCCGATGGGCTATATCGTGCCGCTCTATCATCCGCTGCGGCTGGCCGAAGAGATCGCTATCGTCGATCAGATGCTCGGCGGCCGCATGGAACTTGGGCTCGTGCCCGGCATCAATGCCGATTATTTCCGTCCCTTCGGCCTCGATTACAGCCAGCGCAAATCGCCGACGCTGGAATTCGTCGATTATCTGCGCGCGGCGTTCGGCGAGGCCCAGCCGTTCTCGTTTCACGGCCAGGATTTTCATACCGACAATGCGCGGATTTCGGTTGCGCCGGCGCAGCGCCCGCATCCGCCGCTCTGGATGATGAGCCGCGATCCGCAGACGCTGGAATTCTGCGCCCAGAACGCCATCAATCCCGGCTATTTCCTGGTCTATCCGCGCGCCGACGCAGCGCCGCGCTACCGCAAATTCCTCGCCGATTGGCAGGCGGCCGGCCGCGCGCAAAAGCCGAACATCGCCTATTGCACGGTGGTCTATGTCGACGAGAGCGACGACAAGGCAATCGAGACGGCGTTGTTTCGCGCCAGCCGCGCCTACGAGGGGTTTCTTGCGCCGCCCAAGCCGGGCGAGACCTTCGAGGAGCGCGCCAAGGAGCACGCCAAAATGTTCGTCGGCCGCGGCGAGCCCGGTGCCTCGGAGATCATGCAGCATCTGTTCGACGGCGATTATCTGTTGAAGAACGATCTCGTCTTCATCGGCTCGCCGCAAACCGTCGCCGCCAAAATCCGCGCCGCCGCGCAAACCGGCCTGTTCAACGTGTTCATGGGCGAGTTCAATTTCGCCGATCTGCCGGAGGACGCGCTGCTACGCTCGATCCGGCTGTTCGGCGAAAAAGTGATTCCGGCGCTGCGGGGATATCGAGCCGTTTTGATCGATTTGCGGGCGGCCTACGGGGTTTCGCCGATATTGCTGATAACTACGGCTGTCTTGTCGAAGCGCGCCGTGATTTCGAGCGTTCCGCCGAGCGCCTCGATGTAACGGCGCAAATTGCTGACGTGCACGTCGCCGCGCTTTTCAAGCTTCGCCACCGCGGGCTGATTTACGTCGAGCGCCGCCGCGACTTCCTCTTGCGAGAGCGAACGCGCCTTGCGCAACTCTTCGAGCGTCATTGCCTCGCGCAGCGTGGCGGCTTTTGCAGCAACACGTGCCCGACGGGCAGGCGTGAAACCCTTGGTCAACTCGCGAAAGGGTCTATGTCCATTCATCGGATTAAACCTTCCTTTCTGATCTCGGCAATGTACGCGTCATAGAGCGCGTCGGCGACCGGGATCATGCGCTCGTAGAACCGGTTATCGCCGGTCTTGTCGCCGCCGATCAGCAGGATTGCCGATCGCCGCGGATCAAAGGCGTAAAAGACGCGAAGCGGCCGTCCCCCGCTCTGCACGCGCAATTCACGCATGTGCGCATGCATCGAGCCGTTAACGCCCGACGAATAAGGAAATGGCAATTGCGGCCCCATTTCCATAAGCAGCAGTCCGGCAGCCGTTACGTCATCTTGCTGTGCTTCGTTGAGACCGCGGTACCAGGCCGCGAACTCATCGGTGCACTCGACGTTCCAGCTCATCCAATACTATATTCCATCAATGGAATATAATCAAGATGGCCGCCTACTGCGCCTTGGCAAGTTCCGGATGCGCCGCGAGCCGCGCCTTGTTCAGCACATAAATGAGGAACGTCACCGCCGCGCCTACGGCGAAGGGCAGTGCCGACCAGACGTAGAGCTGCTCGACCGGAAGGCCGACGAACAGCGCGCCCAACAGCGGCCCGACGATGGCGCCGAGCCGGCCGATGCCGAGCTGCCAGCCGGAGCCATTGGCGCGCAGCATGGTCGGGTAGATCATGGCGCCGGCGACGTTGATGCCGGACTGAATGCCGAGCACCAGCGCGCCGGCAAAGAAGGTCGCGGTCAACAGCGCGGCGGTCGAGGTCAATCCGGCATAACCGATCGAGGCGACGATCGGCACCGCGATCACGAACATGATGGCGATGGCGAAGAAGCGGTGGCGCTGCAGCCACCAGCACAGCGCCAGCGCGCCGGCGGTGCCGCCGACCTGCAAGGCCGCGCCGGCCAGCGCCGCGGTCGCCGGCGGCAAATGCGCGGCGCCCATCAGCGTCGGCGTCCAGCTGATCAGGAAGAAATAGCCCATCAAATTGAGGGCGAACATCAGCCAGGTCAGCGGCGTGATCAAAGCGAGCCCGTTGCCGAACAGATAGATCGGATTCGAGCTCGGCGACTGCTGTTCGTCTTCGATGACGTAGCGCGCATTGGGCGGTATCTTGAAGTCGGGCCGGATCGCCGCGATCAGCGCTTCCATCTTCGGCCGCTGATTCTCGTGCAGCGTCATGAATTTGATCGATTCCGGCAGGCTGAATATGCCGGCGAGCGCCAGGACGATCGGCACGATGCCGCCGATTTCGAACAGGATTTGCCAGCCGTGTGCCGGCACCAGACCGGCGCCGACAAAGCCGGCGAGCGCGCCGCCGAGCGGCACCAGGCCGACGGCGACGATCGCCAAGGTGGCGCGCAAATGGCGCGGCGCCGATTCGGCATTGATGGCGACGAGGTTCGGAATGACGCCGCCGATGCCCAGCCCGGCGAAGAAGCGCAGCCAGGAGAGCTGCGTCAGATCGGTGGAATAGGCGGCCGCGTAAGTGAGCGCGCCGAATAAGATGTTCGACAGGATGAGCGCAGTCTTGCGGCCGTAGCGGTCGCCGACCCAGCCGAAAATCTGCGAGCCGAACAAGACGCCGATATTGCTGGCGCTCAAAACAAGGCCGAGCGCTTTCGGCGGGATGTGCCATTCGGCGATCAAATGCGGTGCGGCAAAGGCGATGGCGCCGATGTCATAGCCGTCGATCATCGCCAACAGCACGGACCAGACGATCAGCTTGATCTGGAACGAACCGAGCCCGTATTCGTCCAGAAACTGCGAAACCTGAACTCTTGCCTCGCCGGCCATCGCTTCCCCCAGAGATTGTTATCGTTGCGCTTGTCCGCTGCTCGCCGAAAGCTAAAGCAGGCGGTCCCCGAAATAAAGCGGCTTTCTCGCGCAGGGCGCCGGTTGGGCCGGTGCCCGCAGGAACGGCTGTGCGCGTGCGGCGTTTCCAATCGGGGCAAACGTCGCGCGATGGCCGCAAACCTCGAAGACTATGCGCTAATCGGCGACTGCGAGACCGCCGCTTTGGTCGGACGCGACGGTTCGATCGATTGGCTGTGCTGGCCGCGTTTCGACAGCGGCGCCTGTTTGGCGGCCTTGTTGGGCTCCGCCGACAATGGCCGCTGGCTGTTGGTGCCGGCCGATCCGGCGGCACGCCTGCGGCGGCGCTATCGCGACAATACGCTCATCCTAGAAACCGAGATCGAGACCCGCGACGGCGCCGCCACGATCCTGGATTTCATGCCGCCGCGCGGCAAAAGCTCCGACGTGGTGCGCCTGATTTACGGCCGCCGCGGGCAGATCGCGTTTCGCACCGATCTCTTGCTGCGGTTCGATTACGGTTCGCTGGTACCTTGGGTCACACGTCTTGACGACGGCGGGTGGCGCGCGGAGTCCGGCCCCGATGCCGCCGTGCTGCGGACGCCGCTGCCGTTACACGGCGACCACCATAAAATTCATGGCGAATTTACCGTGTCGGCGGGGCAGACCGTTCCGCTCGTCCTGACTAGCGGCCCCTCGCACCTGGCGCCCCCGGGACCGCTCGATCCGATCGAGGCCCTGGCGGAGACCGAAAACTTCTGGCGTGGCTGGGCGGGCCTGGCGAGGCCAACGCAGCGATGGTCCAAGCCGGTGCTGCGCTCATTGATCACGCTCAAAGCGCTGACGCATTTTCCGACCGGCGGTATTGTCGCGGCGCCGACCATGTCGCTGCCGGAGCGATTGGGCGGAGAGCGCAATTGGGATTACCGATTCTGCTGGCTGCGCGATGCCACGTTCACGCTGATCGCGCTGATGAATGCCGGCTATTACGAGGATGCGCGCGCGTGGCGGAATTGGCTATTGCGCGCGGTCGCCGGCGACCCGGCGCGGGTCCAGATCATGTACGGCGTTACCGCCGAGCACCGGCTTCCGGAATGGGAAGTGCCCTGGCTTGGCGGCTACCAAGGCGCCAAGCCGGTCCGCGTCGGCAACGCCGCCTTCAGACAGCTGCAGATCGACGTCTACGGCGAGATCATGGATGCGCTGCACCACGGCCGGCACGGCAAGCTCGGCACCAGCGCGGAAGGCTGGGACTTGCAACGCGGGCTGCTCGACCACCTCGAAACGATCTGGGCCAAGCCCGACCACGGCATCTGGGAGGTGCGCGGCGATCAGCAGCACTTCACCAATTCCAAGGTCATGGCCTGGGTCGCTTTCGATCGCGCCATCAGGGCCGTGGAGCATTTCAAGCTGAAGGGCCCGATCGAGCGCTGGCGGAAGCTGCGCGACGCGGTTCACGCCGACGTCTGCCGCTACGGCTTTAATCCGGATCTCGGCGCGTTCACCCAAAGCTACGGGTCGAAGCATCTGGACGGCAGCGCGTTGTTGATCGCACTGGTCGGGTTTTTACCGCCGCAGGACCCGCGTGTTAAAAGTACGGTTGACGCCATCAAGCAGCGTCTGGTCGTCGACGGCCTGGTGCGCCGTTACGACAGCGCCGCCGGAATCGACGGCCTGCCGCCCGGCGAGGGCGTGTTTCTGCCGTGCAGCTTCTGGCTCGCCGACAATCTGATTCTGCTCGGCCGGCGGCAGGAGGCGCGCGCTTTGTTCGAGCGGCTGTTGTCGTTGCGCAACGACGTCGGGCTGCTGTCGGAAGAATATGACGTCAAGACCAAACGCCTGATCGGCAATTTTCCACAGGCGCTGTCGCATATCGCGCTGATCAATACCGCGCACGCGCTTGCGGCGCAGACCAAGCATCGCCGTCACGACGCCGGCGAAGCGCATGATATGGATGATGATGTTGCGGGCGAGCAGGTCTCCCCGTTAGCGTAGCAGGCCGAGGCGCCGGCGTGGCAGCGCATGCTTCGCTTGACGGTGAGGAAGGGCACTGAGCAACAATCCGACGGACAGGCCGACAAGCCCGCTGGCCACGACCGGGAGCAGTCGCGCCAGCGGACCCGGCACGGCGACGACGCTATTGACCGCCTCGTTGCTGAAGCGGCCGCGAGTACGGTGAAGCGCGGCAACCGGCGTCATCAGGTTATCCTCGCGCGCGGAGGAAACGGGAGTCTTTGTCTCCTGCGCCTCATAGGTTTTTGCCGCCAGATAGCGGTCAAGAAACGCCGGCAGCACCATGCCGCCAAGGATGGCTTTGAGCGTGCTCAAGCCCAGCCAATATTCGCGCTTGGGATCAAGGGCGGCGCGGAAGATGATATCGGCGATGGCCTCGGGCTGCACCACGGGGGCGACTGGACGCGGCTGCCGCGGCATGTGGGTGCGCGCCCAGTCGAATTGCGGCGTGTTCACCGCCGGCAGTTCGACGATGGTCAATGCCACCTTGCTGTTGGTGTGGATCAATTCGGTGCGCAGTGAATCGGTGAAGCCGCGGATCGCATATTTGGCGCCGCAATAGCTCGATTGCAGCGGGATGCCGCGATAGGCGAGCGCCGAGCCGACCTGCACGATGGTGCCGCGGTCGTGCGGCTGCATGTGGCGCAGTGCCGCCATGGTGCCATGCACGAAACCCAGATAGGTCACCTCGGTGACGCGGCGGAACTCTTCCGCGGTGATCTCCCAAACCGGGCCGAACACCGTCACCATGGCATCGTTGATCCAAATATCGATGCCGCCGCGTTCGGCCGCGATTGCATCGGCCGCCGCGAATACCGCATTGGCGTCGGCGACGTCGACCGGCAAGACCATGGCGGTGCCGCCGAGGCGCTCGACCTCGCTGCGGACTGCTTCCAGCGCCTCTCGGTCGCGCGCCATCAGCGCCAGGTTGGCTCCGGCCCGGGCAAAACGCAGCGCTGTCGCGCGACCGACGCCCGCGGACGCGCCGGTGATCACGACCGTGGATTGCGGTAAATTTTTTGATGTCAGGGGCATCATCTAGTCTCGTTCGGTCAACGGATGGCCCCGGCCGCGGTTCCGCGACCCCGATGCGACTTTCCCGCGCGCGTGAGACCCAATAAGGTCGCAGCAGCAGGGTGGAAATCGCCAACAGGTGGATCGTCATGGACATGAGCGTGTCAGTCGCGCCGCAGCAGCAGGCGCCCGCAAACGAAGGCAACGCCAGCCAGACCCGACCCAATTCCAGCGGTCTCGACGAATGGCTCGCGAAGATCGAGGCCATGGGCGAGCTCAAGCGCATCAGCGCCGAAGTCGATCCCGACCTCGAAGCCGCCACCATCACCTATCTTGCGGCCAATGAAAAAGGTCCGGCTTTATTGTTCGAGAACATCAAGGGCCATCCCGGGCACCGCGCGCTCTACAACATGATCGGCTGCAATCTGTCGCGCTTCTGTCTGATGATCGGCGAAGAGCCGGTCGATCATCCGCTCAAGGCGGTGCAGGCGCTGCAGCGCAAAATGGGCCGCACCATGAAGGCCAAGGAGGTGCCGGCCGACACCGCGATCTGCAACCAGAACATCGAGACCGGCGAGGCGGTCGACATCCGCAAATTCCCGGCGCAGCGCATGTGGCCGCTCGACGGCGGGCTTTATCTCGGCACCGGCGACGCGGTGGTGACGCAGTGCCCGGAGACGGGGCGCGTCAACGTCGGCACCTATCGCATGATGATCAAGGGCCCGCGCGAAATCGGCCTCTACACCTCGCCCGGCAAGGACGCCACGCTCGACCGCGAGAAGTGGTGGAAGATGGGCAAGCCGATGCCGATCGCGGCGGCCTACGGCATCGATCCGCTGCTGTTTCTCGTGGCGGCGACGAGCTTTCCCAAGACCGAATGCGAATACGACTATTACGGCGGCATCAACGGCGCGCCGATCGACGTATTCAAGAGCGATCTCACCGGGCTGCCGCTGCCGGCGCGCGCCGAGATCATCATCGAAGGTTTCGTCTATCCGGACGAGACTTTCGCCGAAGGCCCGTTCGGCGAATTCACCGGCTATTACGGCCGGCCGACCGGCGCCACGCCCTATATGCGCGTCGAGAAAGTGCGCTTCCGCAACAATCCGACTTTGACCTGCGCCTTGATGGCGGACGGCCCGGCCAACGAGTGCGGCCTGTTCTGGGCGGCACTGCGTTCGGCGGCGATCTGGTCGGATCTGCAGAAGCTCGGCATTCCCGGCATCCAGGGCGTGTGGTCGATCCCGGAAGCGGCCGGCTGGGGCATCACGGTGGTTTCGATCAAGCAGATGTATGCCGGCCACGCGCCGCAGGTGATGGCGCTCGCGGCGCAATGCACCGGCGGCGCCTATTTCGGCAAATATGTCATCGTCGTCGATGACGACGTCGATCCGAGCAACATCCATCAGGTGCTGTGGGCGATGGCGACCCGGTCGCGGCCGGCGCAATCGATCGATATTTTGCGCGAGACCTGGAGCACGTTCCTCGACCCGAGCCTCAACCCGCCGGAAATCCGCCCCTGGGGTTCCAAGGCGCTGATCAACGCCTGCATGGATTACCGGCACATCAAGACCTTCTCCAAGCGCACTAAGCTGTCGAAGCCGATGTACGAGCAGGTCGCGGCGCGCTGGAATGAGCTGGGCTTTGCCGGCAAGCCGATGGAGGTGTCGGTGTTTGAGGACGCGGCGCCGGGCACGCGGGTCGAGTAGGGCCCGAAGGCTTGCCGGTTTCTCTTCCCATCCGGAAACGGGAGGTGCGCTCGACGTGACCGCCGCCTACCAGCTATAGCGCAGCGTCCCGGTGCCCGCGTAAGTCTGTGCGGTCGAGGCGAACTCGCCGTCGAATTTGGCGATCGCGGTCCAGTTGGCGGCGAGATGCAGCTCGGCCGCTGCCGTGGTGAGCGCCGAGTTTTGCGGCACCGCCGCGCCGTTGACGGTGAAGTTCGATCCCGGCAGCGCCTCGAACACCGCGCCGAGCGCGGGATTGCTCACCCAGTCATGCGCCCAGGCCAGGCGGCCGCGTAGGACGAGTGGCATGCCGTCCCAGACGGTGAGATTGTCGAAGCGCGCGCCGAGCTCGCTGCGGGTATCGGTCGCGTTCATCGATGAATAGGTCAGGCCAAGGCCGCCGCCGGTGAGATCGGTTTCGCTATAGCCCGGCGTGTGGAAATCCTGCACTTGCAACGCCGCATAAGGCGTCACACCGATAATGTATCCGGTGACGGGAACCGCGTAGCGGTAGCCCACTTCGCCGCGCGCCGCATAGCTCTGGCCCTGGAAGCTGGCGGTGAGCTGATCGCCGACCGCAATGCGGTTGGTGGTGAACCAGTGGTTGGCAAAGCCGAGCGCGCCGGACAGGTAGGCCGCGCCCCAATGGGTCTTGGCATAGACGCCGGCCTCGAAACTGTCGCTCCGTCCGCCGCCCAGGCTCGTCGCCAGATTCCAGTTGGTGCCGCCGCCGCCCAGCGCAAAGCCGTAAACCGTGTCCGGCGTGAGGTGATAATCCATGCCGCCGGCATAGCCGTAGTCGGTGGCGGTGACGTTGGTCGAGCCCACGGTAGCGTTGCCGTCGTAGGTACCGGAGCCGCCGAAGCCCGAGCCCCACGCGCTCCAGCGCTGATCGAAGCTCTGCTGCGGCAGCGGCTTATGCAGCGCGCGGGCATAGGCCAGCGCCACATCGGGCGGCAGGTTCTGCTGCGCTTCGTCGGCAAAGCCGCTCGCCCCGCTGCCGCCGCCCGCGCCCCCGCCGGCGGTTGGATCGATCATCAGATCGAGGAACTGCGTCATCATCTGGAAGGCGCTGGTCTGCGCGCCGGTCGCGTCCTCGCCGTCGAGCTGGGTGAGCGCGTTCAAATAAGCCGGCCCTGACAGATTGCCGAGATTGGCAAAGCCCGGCGGCAGCGCGCCGCCGCTGGTGATGTAGTTGTCGATGGCGGTAACGACGTTCTGCTGGTTCTGGCCCGCTCCGGGCGGAGCCGCGAGAATGGCGTAGCCGGCGCCGAGAACGAGATCGACCTGGTCGGTTGGGTAGGTCAGTGTAGCGGTGCCGATATAGTCGAACGGCCCCACAAACTCCGGCCCGGCGAACGGCGTGTTGACGGTCACTCCAGCACTCGCGGTCAGGAGCGTGTAGGTGGTAGCGTGGTATTGGCCGAGCTGCGGTTTCACATAGACGGTGCCGCCGCCGATAAGGGTGGCGCCGGTCACGTCGGTGCTGGAATTGGTGCCGGCATTGGTGATCGTGACCAGATAGCCGCTGCCGCTATTGAAATAAAGATTGCTGACGATGGTCAGCGTGCCCACGGCGCCCGGCGTACCCGGCTCCAAGGTGCCGCCGGAATTGATGGTGACGCCGGCGGCCACCAGCGGATCGATGGTGCCGTTGCCGGCAAGCGTGCCGCCGGAATTGACCTGCACCACCGCCGCGCTGTTGCTGGCGCCGTTGAGCACCACCGTGCCGGAATCGATAGCGACGGCCTGGAAATTGATGAAGCTATTGTCGTAAGTGAAGGTCCCGTTGCCGAGCGCGAAGTTGAGCGTGTCGCCGCTCATGGTGCCGGCGCCGAGCATGTTGCCGACGATGGTGCCGCCGGTGATGTCGATCGCCATGGCGTTCGGCGCCGCGCTGATGTCGATCGCGGTGCCGCCGGTGCCGGTGATGGTGCCGGAATTGGCGATGGCGCCGAGGAATGTCGCGACCTTGTTCACGACGATGCCGGTTTGCGCGACGATGGTGCCGGAATTGCTGATGTTGCCTGAGAAGGTCGAGATCGTGACCGAGGCGGCGTTGTTGTAACCGGAACCGTAACCGAAACCGGAGGCGATGCTGGTGCTGCCACCGACCTCAATCCCGGCTCCGCCCGCCGAAATCCTGCCGGAATTGCTGATGCCGCCGGAGAAGGTCGAGATCGTGACCGAGGCGGCGTTGTTGAAACCGGGGCCGATGCTGGCGCTGCCACCGACGAAAATGCCGTTGCCGATGGCCGAAATGGTGCCGGAATTGACGATGCCACCGGAGAAGGTCGAGATCGTGACCGACACGGTGTTGGAGGTGCTGTTTTGGCTGAAGCTGGCGCTGCCGCCGACGAAGATGCCGTTGCCGCCGGCCGAGATCGTGCCGGAATTGCTGATGCCGCCGGAGAAGGTCGAGATCGTGACTGACGACGCGGTGTTGTAGTAGGTGTCGGCGCCAATGCTAACGCTGCCGCCGACGAAAATGCCATTGCCGCCGGCCGAAATGGTGCCGGAATTGCCGATGCCGTCGGCAAAGGTCGAGATCGTGACCGAGGCGTTGTCGCCCTCCGTTATGACGCCGGTGCTGGCATCGCCGCCGACCCAGATGCCGTTGCCGCCCGCCGAAATCGTGCCGGAATTGCTGATGCCGCCGGAGAAAGTCGAGATCGTGACCGACCCGGTGTTGTAAAACCCGTCATAGGCGCTGAGGTTGGCGTCGCCGCCGACCCAGATGCCGGCGCCGGCCGCCGAAATGGTGCCGGAATTGACGATGCCGCCGGAAAAGGCCGAGATCGTAGCGGTCGCGGTGTTGTTGTTGTCGAGGGCATGGGTGACCGCGGCGGTGCCGCCGACCAAAATGCCGTTGCCGCCGGCCGCGATCGTGCCGGAATTGCTAATGCCGCCCGCGAAGGTCGAGATTGTGGTCGACGCGATCTGCCTATTGCCACTGCCAATGGCGGTGGCATTGCCGCCGACGAAGATACCGTTGTCGCCGGCCGAGATGGTGCCGGAATTGCTGATGCCTCCGGAGAAGGTCGAGGTCGTGACCGACACGTACTGGCTGTTGCCATTGCCGGTGTTGGCGGCATTGCCACCGACCAAGATGCCGCTTCCGGTGCCAGCCGCCGACACCTGGCCGGAATTGCCGATGCCGCCCGAAAAGCTGCCGACATTTTTGACAAGTATCCCGGTCTGACCCGCCGAGATCGTGCCGGAATTGCTGATGCCGCCGGCAAAAGTTGCGATCGTAATGATGCCGAAAGTGTGTGTAACAGACCGCGGCCGACTGCGACGCTAGCCGGCTTTCCGACTGCGCAGATCCACAGCACCCGCCGCGGCCGCATCTCGGTTCTTCATGTTGGCGTAAGCGCGCCGCAGGCAGCGCTTGAGCACCACAAGCTCTTCGCGCGACAGGCCGGCGATGGCGGCGGCCTCGTATTGGCGGGCCAGCGGGATGAGGCGGGCGACGAGGGTATTGCCTTTGCCTGAAAGCTTGACGGCGACCTCGCGATCGCTGTGGGCCGAGCGGCCGCGCGTCACGAGGCCGGCGCGGACGAGCCGCGACACCAGCCGCGACAAGGTCGAGGTCTCGATGCTGGTGAAGCCGGCCAGATCGATCTGCCGCAGGCTGCCGTGCGCGGCGATCGCGGCCAAGACGCGCCACATCGCGATGCTCAAGCCATGCGCGGCCAGGACTTCCCCGCCGAACTGCTCGGCAATGATGGTGCCGACCCGGTTGACGAGGTAGGGCAGGTAATCGTCGAGTTCGAGCCGCGAGGGAGGTCTGGTCGCCATGGCCGCGGCAGAATAGCGTCGGATTATTGCATTTACAACAGTTGCGATTTCAATTATATTTCGCACAAGGCATGGGGACTATGCCAGGATCAGGGAGGCTGCGATGGACTTCGGCTATTTCACGCTGAGCGACAATCACTACGAGAACAACACCCGCTCGTCGAACCAGTTCGTCGCCGACATCACCGCCGAAGCGCTTTATGCCGACAAGCTCGGCATGCATTCGGCCTGGATCGGCGAGCATCATTTCAATTCGCTCGGCGTGCTGTCCTGCCCCGATCTGGTGCTGGCCTATGTCGCCGCCAACACCAAACACATCCGGCTGGCGCCGGCGGTCACCGTGACGCCGCTGCACCATCCGATCCGCGTCGCCGAGCAATGGGCGACGCTCGATCTTCTGTCCGGCGGCCGCGTCGATTTCGCCTGCGGCCGCGGCTACGACCGCCGCGAATACGAGCCGTTCCATGTGTCGTTCGATGACAATCAGGGCATCTTCGAAGAAAGCCTCGAAGTGATCCGCGCGCTATGGGCGGCGAGCGATCGTATGTCGCACCACGGCAAGCATTTTTCGTTCGACGATGTGCGCATCACGCCGAAGCCGGTGCAGCAGCCGATCCCGACTTATGTGGGTTCGTTCTCCAAGCCCTCCATCGAACTCGCCGCGCGGCTGGAATGCGGCTTGATCGTGGCGCCGTTTGCGGCCGCGCTCAGCTTCGGCGGGTTAAAGCAGGTGTCCGATCTTTATCGCGAGACCTGCGCCAAACACGGCACGACGCCGCGCCGGCTGATGTGCAGCTATTTCATTCACTTCGCCGACGACAAGGCCGCAGGAGGATGCCGCCCGCGCCCGGCAAATCCGCTATTACCGCGAATGCGTGATCCCGGCGCTGCCGGGCGATCCGAAGACCGCGCCGCCGAGCTATCGTTATTTCGTCGACATGGTCGCCAAGCTCGCCAAGGTGCAGCCCGAGGACCTGACGGAAAACTCGGTGCTGCTCGGCTCGCCGGCGCGCATCGCCGACACCTTGAAGAAGGTCGAGGCCGCGGGCTTCGACGAAGTGATCCTGTATTTCAACGTCGGCCAAAAGCCGCACAGCCAGGTCAAGGACGAAATGGCGCGCTTCATGGCCGAAGTGGCGCCGGCCTTCGCCGGCGCACACAAGAAAGCCGCGGCTTAGTTCTGCAGAAACTTACGGATCGAGCTCGGTGTCCCAATAGAGATAATCGAGCCAGCTGTCGTGCAGGTAATTGGGCGGGAACAGCCGGCCGTTGCGATGCAGGTGCTGCACCGTCGGCTGGAACGGCCGCTGCGACGGAAACATCTTGGCTTCATCCGGCGTCAGATTGGCCTTGCGCAGATTGCACGGCGAGCAGGCGGCGACGACATTGTCCCACACGGTGTGGCCGCCGCGCGAACGCGGGACGAGATGATCGAAGGTCAGATCGTCGCGCGTGCCGCAATATTGGCAGACGAAGCGGTCGCGCAGGAACACGTTGAATTGGGTGAAGGCCGGATGCGTTGCGGGTTTTACGAAAGTTTTCAGCGATACCACGCTCGGCAGCTTCATCTCGAAGCTCGGTGAATGCACCGAACGGTCGTAATTGGCGACGATATTCACCCGCTCGAGGAAGACCGCCTTGATCGCGTCCTGCCACGCCCACAGCGACAGCGGGTAATAGCTCAGCGGCCGGAAGTCCGCGTTGAGCACCAGGGCCGGAAAGCCCGATTGCGATACGTGAGCGTTCAAAGCGACGCTCCCACCTCGACTCAATGCCGCAGTGCGGCGATGGGCGGTAGTTTATAGGCAGGCGTGACAGGATTGTGAAGCCTGCCCCGGGGCTTACGAGCCATGGCCTTTCTCCGCCCCAACCTGCGGCGGGCGACACCTATTGCCGCGAATATTCGCTTGCCCCGGTGAGCCGCACCGCGTCGAGCGGCTGCCTGCCGCGCACGAGGTCGGCGGCCTTTTCCGCGATCATGATGATCGGGGCATTGATATTGCCGCCGACCAGATCGGGCATCACCGAGCCGTCGACCACGCGCAGGCCCTCGGCGCCGAACACGCGCAGCTCGGCATCGACCACCGCCAGCGGATCGGAGGCGGCGCCCATTTTGCAGGTGCCGAGCGGATGATGGACGGTGATCGAATCTTTGCGGATATGCGCGTCGAGTTCGGCGTCGGTCGCCGCATTGTCGCCTGGCGCGATTTCGTGCGCCATGAACGGCTTCATCGGGGCTTGCCGGCATACCTCGCGCGCCATGCGCAAGCCAGCGCGCAGCGTCTTCCAATCGTTGTCGGTGGCGAGGAAATTCTGCCGGATGCGCGGTGCTTGGCGCGGGTCGGCGGAGACGATCTCGAGCCGGCCCCGGCTTTCCGGCCGCAGCACCACCGCGCGGCAGGCGTAGGCATCGGCGTAAGCGCGGCGGAACGGCGACAGATAGGGCTTGGCCGTCATCGGCGCCGCGTTGAAGATGAATTGCACGTCGGGCAAGGCGGCGTCCGGCCGGCTCTTCAGGAACGCCATGCGTCCGGTTGGCAGACCCGTCGCGATGCCTTCGCCGCGCAAATAGGCGCGGAAAAGCGCCGGTACGATGCGGTCAAACCGCATGGCGCGATGGAACGGCCCGGGCTCTTTCCGCGCATAGGCGACGCTTGCCGAAATGTGGTCCTGCAGATTTTTGCCGACGCCCGGCAGCGCGGACTTGACGGCAATGCCGTGCGCGGCGAGCTCTGCCGGATCGCCGATGCCCGAGAGCATCAAAAGCTGCGGCGAGTTGATGACGCCGCCGCAGAGGATGACTTCGCGCTCGGCATGCGCGGTGACGGTTTCGCCGCGCTGGATATATTCGACGCCCGCCGCGCGCCGGCCGTCGAACACGATTTTGGTCGCCAGCGCCTCGGTCTCGACGGTGAGGTTCGGCCGCTGCAAAACGGGACGCAGATAGGCGTCGGCGGCGCTGCAGCGGCGGCCGTCCTTCACCGTCATCTGCCAGGTGCAAAAGCCTTCCTGCTGCGCGCCGTTGTAATCGGCCGTGGTCTTGTAGCCGGCGGCGCAGCCGGCGGCGGCGAAGGCGTCGACCAGCGGATCGTCGAAGGCTGCGGTTTGCGTCGCCAGCGGGCCTTCGCCGCCGCGATAAAAGCTCGGCCCGCCCCGCCAGGATTCCTGCCGTCGGAAATAGGGCAGCACGTGAGCGTAGGACCAAGCCGTTAGCCCTGACGCCGCCCAGCGGTCGTAGTCGCCGGGGTGCCCGCGCACATAGGCCATGGCATTGATCGACGACGAGCCGCCGATGACGCGGCCGCGCGCGCATTCGAGCCCGCGGCCGCCGGTCGTCGCCTCGGCTTCGGCGAAATACATCCAGTCGTGCTTGCGGTTGAGAAGCAGATGCGGCCAGCCGAGCGGAATCTTGATCCAGGGATCGCGGTCCCAGCCGCCGGCCTCGAGCAGCAGCACCCGCGTGCCCTTATCTTCGCTGAGCCGGGCCGCCATTGTGCAGCCGGCGGAACCGGCGCCGACGATGATGAAATCGTAGTTTTTCTTGTTAGGCATTCCCTTAACCTGCGCCGGAAGCTTAGCCAGTGCGGCGACGGGCTGTCCATGACCAATGCCGGGCGGCCGGCCCGCGTTAAAACCGGCGCCACCGAGGCCTCTCTAAGACGGGAGAACTGTCCAGCTGCCGTCGGGCTGCTGCGCCTAACGGCCGTTGGCGCTTTCGCCGGTACCGGCCGCACTGCCGGGCGCTTGCGCGGCGACCGGGGTTACGAACCGAGGATCGGTGCGAAAGATTTTTGAAAGAAGGCGCGCGAATCGGACAAAGGCCAGCCCTTGCGGCGTGATCCGGAACCCGGTCGCGGTCGCAGTGACGTTCCCCGATATTTCTTGCTCCTGCAGCCGCCGCTCGATCTGCCGATACCGCTCGACGTAAACGTCTACGAAGAGAGTCCGCATATCCGACGGCGTGAAACCTCGGCCTGGCTGGGCGGCCATCTCCGTCAGCATGAAAACCGAGATTGAGCGGTCGATGGTCACCGGAAGCACGATTAACAAGCAGACTGCAATTCCGGCCGCGAAGACAGATGCCGAAACTGCGTCACGCGCTTTCCAGCTTGGCCACTTCCGGCATAGGAGCAGCAAAACGACAAAGCAGAATCCTGCCCCGATGGCGATAAGCACCAGACCGCGGTAGAACAGAATGGAAATCTGTTGGAGAAAACCGATCCAGAATAACGCGGTTACCGAGCCGACCACCAGCAAGACCGCGCCCGTGAACCACGTTGCAACCGCGAGGAATGCTTTCATCTCTAGCCTCCCGGCTTGAGAGCGCGGGTTGCGATCAGCCGCACGCGCGGCGAAGAGAATAGAACGGGCGTTGACCAGACCCAATCACGGCGATCGGACCAGACCGGATCGGCGGACGACACGACGAGAACGTCGATCCCATAAGCAAAGGCGCGGCTCCGCACTTCGGCCGCAGAGAGCTCGGTCGTGAAAATTGGTCCGATCGCGGCCAGTCGTGCGCTGACGTCGGCGCTGGCTGCGCCATAGAGAGTAGCTTCGCTATCGGCGACGGCAACGCGGTTCCGCCCATACAGCCCGAAATCGACGACCCGCTTATCGCTGACGGGATTGTGCTGGAGGATGGCATCTCTCGCAACGTGCGCATTGGCCCAGGTGTAGGCGGCCGCCAGTCCGTCGTCGACTTCCGGGTTTTGAGCAACTGGGGGTGCAAAAGCCACATTCGGCGCGAGGAACGGATATACCCGCGCGCCTATCAGCGCGTAAGCGGTGTCGGCATATCCGATCACCAGCACTATGCCCATTGCGCACGGCCATCGGAGCCATTCACGCATCCGGAATTGTTTGCCGCCGGCGACGATCACGGCGGTGGTCCAGATGAGAAATGCAAGCTGCGGCAGCAGCATGACGCGCCAGCCGAGGTCGTTGTTAATTGTCGTCGAACGCGTGAACGTGCCGAGCAGCAGACCGGCGGCCGCGGCGAATACGAGAACGCGCGCGGCCTCGGTCTTCGTCGCCGAGCGGTGATCGCGCCAGAACAAGATCGCGCCGATGGCCAGGATGCCGAATTCAATGAAATAGTTTACCGGCAGCAGCATCAGGCGGAGGCCGTCGCGAATGAAGCCGGGCGCGACCAACCCGTCCAGCGTGTAGAATCCCCGGACGGTAAGACCGATCGGGCTGCCCGCGTACGACCGGCCCTGCAGGAGGTCGAAAATTTGTGGGACCAGAAAAAGTCCGGCCAGGCATCCGGCAGCGGCGAGCGTCAAGGCCAGCCGATACCGGCGACGGATCACTAACGACATAAGCCAAATCGAGGCAGTAAACGCTATACCGAGCCCGACCCACAGCGAGGCGCCGACACACGACGCGAAGGCGATGCCGCCAAGAATGGCCGCGGCCGCGCCCGGCCCTTCGGCGATCAACAGCAGCCCGAACATGCCGGCAATCAAGCCCAGGATGTGATGGGGCACCCAGAGCAGCGAAAGCGTCCAGGGCAGAATCTGCTCGTTCCACCATTCGATCTGGATCGGCCAAACGCGGGAAACCAAGGCAAACGGCAGATTGGCCACGATGTCGAGATTGCCGCAGAGCAGGAGTAGAACAGCAGCACGACGATCTTCCTCGACGCGGGCGGACCGAGCTTGCACTTCTGCCAAAGCAGAACAGCGAGCGCCAGCAAGGCCGCGCCGTCGATAACCGCAAGCGCACCCACCGCGGCGCGCGCATCGACAAGGCCCCTCGTCAGCCTCACCGGCACCGCCGCGACGGTGTAGAAGAAGTAATAATATCCCGCGGGCTCGGGGTCGGCTGACGAACGGATCGGTGAGCGGCAACCCCCAGGACAAAATGGAATTCACGGTGGCGGCGTGCTTGACCGTGTCCAGCGCAAACGTGGCGTGGTAGAGCTTTCCGCTCCACCGGAAATCGTCGAGCTCGATCCCGACGACGACCGTACAAGCCAATAATTATCCGTAGACGATGGAAAGCGGCGGCCGTTCCATCTTTCTCATCGTCGGAATGCCGAGGAGCGCGACGAGGAGCTCAACCGCGACGGCGGCATCGAGGCTCGCGAGACGGGCCGTCACGCTCAGCAGCGCCGGCATGATAGCGACGGACAAGAGGAGAGCCACGCCCCAATCGGGTCGATCGAGTTCCTTCATGCCGAACCGGCCGGCGCATGCGGCGATGGCGGCGCCCGACAGGAGAAAAAGGCTGGCGACTAAGGCGGTGCCGACGAGCAGGCCGGCGAAGTCGCTAAAAGTTTCCCACATGAGCAGCCCTGCTCGGACGTCGCTTCGTCCCGGCGTCGGCAGACAGCCTTAACAACTCTGGGATGAAAAAAGGCTGAATCGCAAGGCCGACAATAGGGCGCGGTTTGGGTGCGACGGATTGGACGAGGGCGGTAAGCCGGTGCGCTACTCGCACTGGCGAAGACGCGGCGCACCGAGCCGATCTGGTCCGGGCCGTAATAATAGGGCTGCGCCGGCGAGCCCGGCACATACTCGCCCTCGGCAAAATATTCACGGGTGACCGCATTGCTGGAATTGCGCGCCTGGCAGATGCGCGCGCCGCACCAGATGTACGAGGTCGTGACCGCGCCGCCGCCGCCGGTGGGCGTGCTTGCGATGGCGGTGCGGCGGCTGAGGCCGTCATAGCTGAAAGCCGTCGCCTTGCCCGATTGCCCCGGATAAGGTGATGCCGACCAGCCGGTTCTCGGCGTCCCAGGTGTAATTGCGCAGCCCGTCGGAAGTGAGGTTGCCGTCGGCGTTGAAAGTCAGCGCCTGGCCGGATAGGTTGGTGAGCTTATCCCAGCCGCTATGATAAAAGCGGTTGCCACGCATGCGCCGGAGACATTGCCTTGCATACCAACGACAACCTGACGACCGAACGAAAAACTTTCGTCACCCATCTCGAATGCTCGGAAACCGGGGAGAAGTATCCGGCCGACGAAATCCATAATCTCTCCCGCGCCGGCAAGCCGCTATTGGTGCGTTATGATCTCGCCGGCGTAAAAAAAGCGCTGAGCAAAGACGCGCTGGCGCAGCGGCCGCCGGATCTGTGGCGCTATCGCGAGCTTTTGCCGGTGCGGCGCAAGGAGGACATAGTCAGCCTCGGCGAGGCGATGACGCCGATCGTGGCGCTGCCGAAGCTCGCGGCCAGATTGGGCGGCGGCGAACTCTTGGTGAAGGACGAAGGCCGGCTGCCGACCGGCTCGTTCAAGGCGCGCGGGCTGGTGATGGCGGTGTCGATGGCCAAGGCGCTCGGCATCAAGCATATGGCGATGCCGACCAACGGCAATGCCGGCGCGGCGCTGGCGGCTTACGCCAGCCACTGCGGCATCAGGAGCACGATCTTTTGTCCGGAGGATACGCCGGAGGTCAATGTCAGCGAGATCGGGCTGCAAGGCGCGAGCGTCTATCGCGTCAACGGCCTGATCGACGACTGCGGCAAGATCGTCGCCGAAGGCAAAGCCAAGGTCGGCTGGTTCGATACCTCGACGCTCAAGGAGCCGTACCGGATCGAAGGCAAGAAAACCATGGGACTGGAGCTTGCCGAGCAGCTCGGCTGGAGCGTGCCGGATGTCATTTTCTATCCGACCGGCGGCGGCACCGGGCTGATCGGCATGTGGAAGGCCTTCGCCGAATTGGAGGCGATCGGTTTTATCGGCAACAAGCGCCCGCGCATGGTCGCGGTGCAGGCGGCGGGCTGCGCGCCGATGGTGCGCGCCTATGAGCAAGGCGTCGAGCATGCCGTGCGCTGGGAGAACGCGCAGACCATCGCCTCGGGCATCCGGGTGCCGCAGGCGATCGGCGATTTTCTCATCCTGCGCGCAGTGCGCGACAGCGGCGGCTTTGCCATCGCCGTCACCGACGAAGCGATTTCGGCGGCGCTCGAAGAAGCCGCGCGCGAGGAAGGTTTCTTGATGTGCCCGGAGGGCGCGGCCACTTACGCCGCGTATAAGCAGAGCCTCGCCGACGGCCGTGTGACGCGCAACGAGCAGGCTTTGTTGTTTAATTGCGCCACCGGCCTCAAATATCCGCTGCCGCCGGTCCATCGCACGCTCGACCGGCACAAGCCGATCGATTTCGCGGCTTTGTAGCTAATTCATACGCCGCCCGGTAGGGTTAACGTCGCCTTGCGGCGATGCGCCGACAATGCAGTTTATTTGTTCTGCGCAACGAATAATCAATGTGTCTCAACTATTAGCGGAGGTGCAGTTCCAGTTTTGCAGATGGTTTGTTGAGCGGGATACGCTTGATATGTTTCGAACCGCAGCGAAATATTTCCGGCGCAATGTTTTTCGTTTCGGCGCCGCCCGGGACGGCGCAACGGCCGTCGAATTTGCGTTGATCGCGCCGGCCTTTCTGGCAATGCTCTTCGCCATCCTTGAAACGACGCTGTTCTTGTTCGCACAGGCGACGTTGCAGAACGCCGCCGTCGAAGCCGGCCGCCAGTTCATGACCGGGCAAGTGCAAAACGCCGGCACGACGCAAAGCCAATTCAAGACCAATACCGTCTGCCCGCTGCTGTCGGCGCTACTCAACTGCAACAATGTGCAGGTCGATGTGGCGACCTATTCATCGTTCAGCAGCGCGGTGACGTCCGCGCCGGCGCTCTATAATTCCAGCGGCGGCCTGATCACCACCGGAACCTGGGACCCCGGCACGCAGGGCGACGTCATGGTCATTCAGGTCGCCTATCCCTGGCGGATCTTCGGTATCCCCATAGGTTCGATCTTGCCCAACACCGGTCAGGGCACGGCGGAGGTCATAGGCGTTTCCGCTTTCATGGTGGAGCCTTATTGATGATGCGCACGCCAGCCTCGCTTCGGCGCCTCCGGCGCCGATTCCTCACATCGACGCGCGGCGTCGCTGCGATCGAATTCGCAATGATCTTGCCAGTGCTGGCGACGTTGCTGCTGGCCACCTTCGACGGCGGCCAAGCGCTCGCAGTCTACCTGAAAGTGCGCGCGACGACTTACGCGCTCGACAGCATCACCAATCAATATAAAACGATCGCGTCCACAGACATGACCACGGTCGTGGGTGCGGCCTCCACGGTTCTCGCTCCGTATTCGAGCTCGGCCGCCACTGTCACGATTTCGCAGATTGCCGTCAACTCTGCCAGCAACGCCACCGTGGCCTGGAGCTATTCGCTCAACGGCACCGCGCTTACGCCGGGGGACACGGCGCCGACCCTGCCGACGAACCTCACCACGTGCGGCACCTATCCCTGCTATCTGATCTACGGCCAAGTCAGCTACAGCTTTTCGCCGTTGTTCGGCCTATTCAACGGCGGTACGTCGATCAATCTCTCGGATGCGCTATATACCGTTCCGCGGAGCAGCGCCTGCGTCGTCTATACGCCGCAAACCGGAACGGCCTGTGCCGTCGCATCGTCGGGCTCAGGTTCGGGTTCTGGCTCCGGTTCCGGCTCAGGTTCTGGCTCCGGGTCTGGCTCGGGTCGATCCGGGTCTGGCTCGGGATCCGGGTCAGGCTCCGGTTCGGGCTCTGGCTCAGGCGGCGGTGGCGGTCACCATCACGGCGGCTAGAAGTTCGGACGGAAGCCTGCGGATATTGCCGCGCAGAGCGAGCGACGTCCCCGCGCGTAAGCGGCTTGCATTAACGTCTATGCTTTAAGGAGCACGGCTTGCTTTAAGGTCAAGCAACGCCGTCGATCGCCGCAATCACAGCCGGCGGTGTGGTGGTGTAAGTCGAGACCCTTCTCAGTAACGATCGTCTTGGCCAATCAAGGCACCACTCCGTTCTTGCAGCACCTTTGGGGGCATTACCCTGAATTTGAGTGGAGATCGTCCGGCCACCGCGCTAGTTCGAAATGTGCGCCGTGCTTGTGGCCTTGTCGAACATTTGTCTCAGCGTGCTGTCGATGTCCGCCGGCGTGTTTGCCGTATAGTACAAGAGCGTCCCGTCACTGGCTGTAGAGGCGCACGCTTGCAGGGTGTTGGGGACATCATTGGATTCCGGCGGAATGAGCGCGTTGACGTTGATGTCTTCGCTGCCGGCGAAAGTGGTCGGATTCTGAATCGGCTGGTAAGGAATATAGAGAACGGCAATCATTATGCTGCGGTTCTTGAGCGTGGTGCAAAGCGAAGTGTCGAAAATCTGCGGATTGCTTCCGGTAAATGGAGCATAGGTTTGCGAGTTATCGACACCGTCGGTGACCAGAAATACGTAAGGCAGCGTGTTGGTCGAGCTTGTTCCGGTGCCGACCGACGAAATCAAGGTGTTCATGCTGGGAAGCGCATTCTCGAAATGCGTGCCGCCCGATCCCAGATTTGTGTTGGTACCGGTATCCAGCAGCGTGGCGAGTTGTGTGGCCGCATAGTTGATCGTGCCGGAGCCCGTGTCGGTCAGATCGGTGGTCAGCGGAAAATAGGAATAGAGGTAGCGAATGAAGGGATAGAGCCCGACGCGGAATTGGTTGGTCACCACCTGTTTGGTGCTCGCGTAGTACAGCAAGTCAGAGACGGCATAGCCGACGGCGTCGGCGCGCAATTGGATGCAGGACGAGGTGCCGGCGGTGTTACAGGACGTGGCCGGCGTATTGGACCAATTGATATCGCTCGGCGTGATGTTGCTGCAATTCGTCGATGACGTGCAGGCCGCAGGCGTTGTTCCTAAACGTGAGATGTTAAATCCCTGGCAATAGCCGCCGGGGCTGGGATTATATGTATTCGCATAGTTCACCGGGCTTGTCGGCGGGATATTGGCGCGCTGCCCCGATCCGGACACACCCCTGATGCGGTGAAATGACACGCGAAGGTGCAGCCGCTTGGATATTGGCTGTAATTGTCGGGATTGACGGCCTCCAGCCGTTCCTGCTCGAGCGGCGGTCGAGGGGAAGCTCATCGAGCCGGAGACGTCGAGCATCAGATAAAAATCGATGTAAGTCGGGAGGGTGTAGGTTGCCGTCGAGGTGCCCGTCAGCGCGATGTTGTGAACACCCATGATTCCCATGAAATAAGTAGGCGACTCGGCGGTGAAGGACAGGGCGGCCGTCACCGTCGTGCCGGACAGCGTGACGGTGGCGGTCGGCGTCAGGCTGTTGTAGCCCGTGGTCTCCGGCGCCGAGGTCAGATTGGCATTGAAGAAATTGGTCACAAAGGTCGAGCCGCCGCTGACGGTGCCGGTGCCCGACATGGCCTTAGCGGTGGCGATCACCGTCGAGTTGAGCGAGACGGCCGCCAGCGTCGCCGCGTCGGCGGCAGCCTGCAGCTTGGTCTTCACCATCGACGCCGACGTGTAGTCGATGACGCAGCCGACCGCCGCGACCATCGGCAGCATGGCGAGTGCCGTGATGACGGCGACGTTGCCGCGCTTGCTCCGACTAAAGTTGGAAACGAGTGCCCGCAGCCGCGCCAATCGGGCGCCCCGGGCCAGCTTTCGCATCGCCGCCATGACCATCGCGCACCTTTAAGCAATGAGCGCGCTTCTAGGCCCAATTTGCTAGGAAATCGTTACGCAATACAAAGGCTTGCGGTTAAAACCCGCCCCCCGGGGCGCCAAATCGCCGCGCCAGGAATTCGCCGCCATGGCGCAGCCCTTCGGCGTCGATGCCATGGCCGACCCCCGCCGACAGATGCCATTCGACCGGCACCCCGACCGCGGCGAGCCCCTCCGTGGCCTGGAACAGGGCCTGCGGCGGGATGAGATCGTCGCGGTCGCCGTGCACAAGCAGTACCGGCGGGCGGGATTTGATCTCGGCGGCAAATTTCTCGGCGTCGCCGTCCGGCCGCTCGACCAATATCCCCGAATAACCGACGATCGCGGCGGGCGCCACCGCGCGGCGCAGCCCGACATGCAGCGCCATCATGGTGCCCTGGCTGAACCCGACCAGGGCCAGCGCCGCGGCCGGCAGCTTATGACGCGCCAGTTCGGTGTCGAGAAAACGCTCCAACAGCGGCGCCGCCTGGTTGACGCCGATCCAGCGTTCGTCCGGGTTGCGGAAGGTCAGCGCGAACCACTGGCGGCCGACCGGCGCTTGCGCGCACGGCTCCGGCGCATGCGGCGACACGAAGGCCGCATGCGGCAGCAAGGGCTGCCAGGCGCGGCCGATCTCGATGAGGTCGTTGCCGTCGGCGCCATAGCCGTGCAGGAAAACCACAAGCTGTTGCGCAGCGCCGGAGCGGGGATCAAGCCGCGGACCGTCGAGTTCAGCGGCCATTTCCACCTCTTTTTCGCGCGGTTCTCTTGGATTTGGCTTGCGGCCGCCCTCTCCCTTTCCCTCCCCGGCTCGCGGTGGAGGGTAGGGTGGGGGCAGGCGCGCCGTCACGGCCTTTGACGGCGCGATAATAGGTCCACAGCACGCGCGCTGCCACCGCGCGCAGCGGCCGCCATGGTTCGGCGAGCGCAATCATTTCCTTCGCGCTCGGCCGCGCGCGAAGGCCGAACGCAAGCCGCGCCGCCTCCTGCAGCGCGAGATCGCCGGCCGGCCAGGCATCGGCATGGCCGAGGCAGGACAACAGGTAAATGTCGGCGGTCCAGGGTCCTATACCGTGCACCGCGGTGAGCGCGGCATGGGCGACCTCTGCGTCGATGTCGGCGAGCGTAGCGAGGGCGAGGCGGCCGCGGGTCAAGGCGCGCGCGATCTCCTTGAGCGCCTTGATTTTCGGCGCGGAGAGGCCGAGCCGCGCCAGCCGGGCGGCGCGTGCCCGCAAAATAGCGTCCGGCAGCATCGGATCGAATGCGGCGGCGAGCCGTCCCCAGATCGCGCCCGCGCTCGCGGTCGAAAGCTGCTGCGACACCACTGTGGCGGCGAGCCCGGCAAAGCCATCGGGCCGCCGCCGCAATGGCGGCCGCCCCGCTTCGGTCACAAGCGCGCCAAACCGCGGCTCGATTTCACCGAGCATTTTGAGCGCCGCGTCGAGATCGGCTTCGCTGCGAATGTGGGTCAGCATGTTAGAGTGTGCGGGCCGGTGTCCATGCGTCAGTGTCGAGAAGCGTATCGCCGATGTACAGCCGCATTCTGCGTTTCGCACCGAGCCCGAACGGCTATCTGCACCTGGGCCATGCCTATTCCGCATTGCTCAACCACGATATGGCGCGGGAACTTGGCGGCCGCCTGCTGCTGCGGATCGAAGACATCGACATCGAGCGCTGCCGGCCCGAATACGAGGCGGCGATCTATGAGGATCTGCGCTGGCTCGGGATTTCCTGGATTGACCCGGTGCGGCGGCAGAGCGCGCATTTCGACGACTATGCCGCGGCCCTTGCCGAACTCGAAGCGCGGGGGCTGATTTATCCGAGCTTCGAGAGTCGGAGCGAACTCAACGCCATGGTCGCCGAACTCGATCGCCACGGCCAATGGCCGCGCGATCCCGACGGCGTGCCGATCTATCCGGGGCGGGCGCGTAAGCTCTCTCCCGCCGAGAGGACGCGGCGGCGCGCCGCCGGCGAACCGTTCGCGCTGCGGCTTGCCATGGACGCGGCCGTCGCGCGGGCCGGCGCCTTGACCTGGACCGAGACCGGCGCCGGGCCGCGCGGCGAGACCGGCATCGTCACCGCCGCGCCGCAACTGTGGGGCGACGTGGTGCTCGCGCGCAAGGAAACGCCGGCGAGCTACCACCTCGCCGCCGTTCTCGACGACGCCCTCCAAGGCGTCACCGACGTGGTGCGCGGCCAGGATCTGTTCTGGGCGACCAGCATCCACCGGCTCATCCAGGCGCTGCTCGGGCTGCCGGAGCCGACCTATCAGCACCACAAGCTCATCCTCGACGATGAAGGCCACAAGCTGTCGAAATCGACCGCGGCGACGGGCTTGCGCGAATTGCGCGCGGGTGGCGCGACACCGCGCGATATTCGGCGCATGGTCGGGCTGGGGCGTTAGATGTCGCGGGAGCGTGTTTTGTTCGGTCCGTCGCCGTGGCATGTTGCCTGCCGGGGCGCGAGGGACTGCCTATGGTGCGATCGAGGACCAAACAAAAGGCCGCTGCAAAAGCGGCGCGCCGCCGGCGGCCGGCGGCGAACGATCCCGAATCCGTGCTTGCCGTTTACGCCCACGACATCCGCACCGCGCTGACCGGAATTCTTGCGCTCGGCGAATTATTGGCGAGCTCCAATCTCGGCGAGCGCGAACGGCGCTGGGCCGCGGGCATCAAGGACAGCGCCGAGCATCTGGCTTCGCTCACCACGCTGGTCATCGACGCCGCCAAAGCAGGCGCCGGGTCGCTTACTTTGCAACAGGAGATTTTCCGGCCGCGGCGTCTCATCGCGGCCATCAGTGAAGCGCTTGCCGCGCGCGCCGAGACCAAGAACCTGCGTGCGGAGGTGACGGTGGCGGACGACGTGCCGGAATTTCTGGTCGGCGACACGGTGCGGCTACGCGCCGCGCTGGAGAACCTCGTCGACAATGCCGTGAAGTTCACTGCGCAAGGCGTGATCCGGCTCGACGTGAAGGCTGCCCGCGCCGCGGGCGGCCGCGCCAAGCTGACCTTCATCGTCACCGACAGCGGAATCGGATTAAAGCCCGCGGAGATCAAGCGGCTGTTCCGGCCGTTCGCGCAAGCCAGCGCCGACATCGCGCGCCGCTACGGCGGCGCCGGTCTCGGCCTTGCCGTCGTCAAGGTTTTGGCGCGGCTGATGGGCGGCGATCTGACCGTCACCAGCAGGCCGGGACGCGGCTCGCGGTTCACTCTGTCGGCGGTGCTGCCGGTCGCGCCCGCCCAGGCCGCCGTGGCGGAGCGCTCACGTTCGGGGACGATGCCGGCGCGCCGGCTCAAGGTGCTCTGCGCCGAGGATAATCCCTACGGCCGCGTCATCCTCAACACGATCCTCACCGAGCTCGGCCATAGCGCCGATTTCGTCGGCTCCGGCGAGGAAGCCGTTGCCGCGGCGCCGCGCGGCTACGACGTCGTGCTGATGGACGTGACGTTGCCCGGCATCGACGGACTGGAAGCGACGCGGCGCATTCGTGCGCTGCCCGGCGCGGCGGCAGCAACGCCAATCGTCGGCATCTCCGGCCGCGACGCCGACGACGCCAAAGCCCGCGCGGCCGGTATGAATGCGTATTTGCGCAAACCATTGAGTCCGAGCGCGCTGAGCGATGCGCTGGCGACGGCCGCGCCGCGATGATTATTCCGCGGCGTCCGCCGACGTTTCGACGATCCGGCACAGATCGCTCATGATGCGGTTGAGCTCGAAATCCTTTGGCGTATAGACTTGCGCCACGCCGGCATTTTTCAAGGCGCTGGCATCTTGCGGCGGGATGATGCCGCCGACCACGACCGGCACATCGTCGAGCCCCGCTTCTTTCATGCGCGAGACGACGTCTTTCACGAGCGGCATGTGCGAGCCGGACAGGATCGAAAGACCCACCACGTGCACATTCTTGTCCGCCGCTGCGGCGACAATCGCCTCCGCGGTTAAGCGGATGCCGTCATAGACCACGTCCATGCCGGCATCGCGGGCGCGGGCGGCGATCTGTTCGGCACCATTGGAATGGCCGTCGAGGCCGGGCTTGCCGACCAGAACTTTCAAGCGCCGGCCGAGCTTCTTCGACACCCGATCGACTTCGGCACGGATGTCGTCGAGACCCTCGGCGTCGTTACGCATGGCGGTGCCGACGCCGGTCGGGGCGCGGTACTCGCCGAAGGCGGAGCGCAACGCGAATCCCCATTCGCCGGTGGTGACGCCGGCTTTGGCGCAGTCGATCGACGGCGGCATGATATTGGCGCCGCTCTTGGCCGCGCGGCGCAGCGCGTCGAGCGCCGCAGCGACAGCTTTGGCATCGCGCGCCGCGCGCCAGGCCGCAAGCCGCGCGATCTGACCGGATTCGGCGTCCGCCGACACGGTAACGACCGACTCCGCGGCGTCGGTCAGCGGCGAGGCTTCTGTTTCGGTGAAACGGTTGACGCCGACCACGATCTGCTCGCCGCGCTCGATCGCCTCGATGCGGCGGCAATTCGACTCGACAAGCTGCTGCTTGAGATAGCCGGATTCGACCGCCTTGACGGTGCCGCCCATCGCCTCGATGTGTTTGAGCTCGTCCTTGGCCGCGACTTTCAGTTCGGCGACCTTGGCGGCAATGACCGGCGCGCCGGCGAACACGTCGCCGTATTCCAGCAGATCGGTCTCGTAAGCGAGGATTTGCTGCATGCGCAGTGACCATTGCTGGTCGAACGGCCGCGGCAGGCCGAGCGCCTCGTTCCAGGCCGGCAGCTGCACCGCCCGCGCGCGGGCATCCTTCGACAGCGTGACCGCCAGCATTTCGAGCAAAATGCGCGCGACGTTATTTTCGGGCTGCTGCTCCGTCAGCCCGAGTGAATTGACTTGCACGCCATAGCGGAACAGGCGCTGCTTGGCGTCGGTCACGCCGTAGCGCTCGCGCGTGATCTCGTCCCACAGTTCGGTGAAGGCGCGCAGCTTGCAGATTTCGGTGACAAAGCGCAGCCCGGCATTGACGAAGAACGAGATACGCCCGACCACGTCGCCGAATTCCTCCGGCGCGCATTGCCCCGACGCCTTCACCGCATCGAGCACGCCGATCGCGGTGGCGAGCGCGAAAGCAAGTTCCTGCACCGGCGTCGCGCCCGCTTCCTGCAAATGATAGGAACAGACGTTCATCGGATTCCACTTCGGCATTTCCTTGGTCGTGAACAGGATCACATCCTTGGTGAGCCGCATCGACGGCGCCGGCGGAAACACATAGGTGCCGCGCGAGAGATACTCTTTGATGATGTCGTTCTGCGTGGTGCCTTGCAGACTTTTGCGCGCGATGCCCTGTTCATCCGCCAGCGCGACATAGAGCGCCAAGAGCCACGCCGCGGTGGCATTGATGGTCATCGAAGTGTTCATCTCGCCGAGCGGAATGGCCTCGAACAGCGCGCGCATGTCGCCGATATGGGAGATCGGCACGCCGACTTTGCCGACCTCGCCCTTGGCGAAAGGATGATCGCTGTCGTAGCCGGTCTGCGTCGGCAGATCGAAGGCGACCGACAGCCCGGTCTGCCCCTTGCTCAGATTCTTGCGGTACAGCTCATTCGAGGCGGCCGCCGTCGAATGCCCCGCATAGGTGCGGAAAATCCAAGGCTTATCGCGTAATGCCTTATCGCGTAATGCCTTATCGCGTAACGGTTTGTCGCTTAACTGGCTCGTCGCGGCGCAGCTGATCGCCCATCGGTCTTCCACGCATTCCACCGGCGCGGCTAATGTGGCGCGGATTTTGTTGCGACGCAACATGCGCGTTGCGCCACCAGCGCCAAGACGATCAGCACGGCGGCGAGGCCGACCTGCGTCTTGACGTAGGGGAAGCTCAGTATAAGCGCGCCGGCGACGGCGAGGCCGAAGACTTCGCTGGCGAAAAAGCCGCGTGCCAATGCGAAGCGAAGGAGGTATGCGACGGCGACGGCGAGCACGACCAAGTCGTACATATAGACGTAGGGCGTCGCGATAAGCGTGCCGGCGGCGAGCGCCGCGGCCTTGAGATCGAACGGCGCGCGGCTGCGCCAGAGCATGACCAAAGCAACAGCAAGCGCCACGCTCAACGCCGCTTGAACGCTCCAGGCGAGCGGTTCGCTGCCGCCATGCGCGCGGACCAGGCCGAATACGCTTTGCAGCCGAGCGAAGTCGGCCTGGCCCTCGCCAAGCACGGCGTGGCTCGTGATCGGCATCCAATGCACGAAGGCCTGCCAGCTCGCGCTGCCGAAAGCGAGCCATGACAGCGCGGCAAGTCCGAGCGCCGTCGCCGCGGCAACCAGGATGGTGGTCCAGCGCCGGTCCGCGATCAGCGCAAGAGGAAACAGCAGGCCGAATTGCGGCTTGTAGGTCAGCAGCCCCAGACAAACACCGGCCAGCGCCGGCTGCCGCTCCAGCAAGCCGAGCGTGCCGCCGATCAGCGCCGCGGTGAGAAAGCCGTTTTGGCCGGCGGTGACGTTCCAGATCGCCGCCGGAAACCCGAGCGCAACAAAAACTCCGCTGCGGCCGAGAATGCTCCACAGTGCCGCGACATAGGCGGCAAGCGTCACCAGCAAGGACACGATCGCCGCAGCAACAAACGGCAATGTCGCCAGCGCCGCGGCGACAAACAGAAACGGCGGCGGATAATGCCAGCCGTAATAGTTCGCAAAATCGTGGCCGATGACGAGGGTTTCCGCTTGCTTATGCATCGGCCAGTCGTAAGCGGCGGCCGGCGTGCCGTCGAGCGCGAGCCGTCCCGCGGCGGCGACATTGACGAAGTCGTTGGCGATCGGCTGGCCTTGGGCGTCGAGCAAAAAATTGCCCTTGAGGAAAGTTCCCCCAAGCACGACCAGATAACTCAAGAACAGCGTAAGCCCGACAAGACGGATCGTGCGCGTTGCTGAAAAAGGCGCCGCAACGCTCGGCAGATTTTCACCGGGCAGGCTTTTGGGGGCGGCGTCCATGCGGCGGCCAAAGCAAAAAACGTTGGCGCGAGGGCTTTGCGCCCCCGCGCCCTCGCTTTAGCGCGCCATTCCTTTCCGCCGTGTTAGCGGACGATCAGGCGCGTTTGATCAGCCTGAGAATGATCAGCAGAATCACCGCGCCGATGAAGGAATCGATCACGTCGCCGACAACACCGCTTCCGATCACAATTCCGAGCTGCGGTAGCAGCCAGCCGGCGATCAGGCCGCCGACGATGCCGACGATGATATCGCCGATCAGGCCAAAGCCGCCGCCCTTGACGACCATGCCGGCCAGCCAGCCGGCAATCGCGCCGACAATCAGCCAAATGATAATGCCCATGAACCCACTCCCCGGTTTATCGTTGCCACAGGGACAAGCTTAGGGCCTTGCCTGTCGCCTGTCAGCGGTGTGTGCGGGGCCAACTAATTGTTGCGCTGCAACATAAGCTGCGGCAGACTGCGCGACATGCTCGCGGCGCCGCGTCGCGAATGCCGGTTGATGCCGGGAGCCCTGATCATGGCCGTTGCGCAAATAAAACCGTCCGCCGCACCGCTCAAGGATCTCTATGGAATCGGCGAGGTGCCGCCGCTCGGCCATGTGCCGGCGAAAATGTACGCCTGGGCCATCCGCAAGGAACGGCACGGCCCGCCGGAGACGGCCATGCAGCTTGAAGTGGTTCCGACCTGGCCGATCGCCGAGGATGAAGTGCTGGTCTATGTCATGGCCGGCGGCGTCAACTACAACGGCATCTGGGCCGGACTCGGTCAGCCTATCTCGCCGTTGGACGTGCACAAGAATCCGTTCCATGTCGCCGGCTCCGACGCGTCCGGCATCGTTTGGGCGGTCGGCTCCAAAGTGCATCGCTGGAAGGTCGGCGACGAAGTCATCATCCATTGCAATCAGGACGACGGCGACGACGAGGAATGCAATGGCGGGGATCCGCTGTTGTCACCGTCGCAGCGCATCTGGGGCTATGAGACCCCGGATGGTTCCTTCGCGCAGTTCTGCCGCGTGCAATCGCGCCAGCTCATGCCGAAGCCTGCCCATCTGACCTGGGAAGAATTGGCCTGCTACACGCTCACATTGGCCACCGCGTATCGCATGCTGTTCGGCCACGCCCCGCACATCCTCAAGCCGGGTGACAACATTTTGGTGTGGGGCGCTTCGGGCGGGCTCGGCGTGTTCGGGGTGCAGCTTGTCGCCGCTTCCGGCGCCAATGCCATCGGCATCGTGTCCGATCCGTCGAAGGTGCAATACGTCATGGATCTTGGCGCCAAGGGCGTCATCAACCGCAACGATTTCAAATGCTGGGGTCAGATGCCCAAGGTCGGCACGCCCGAATACGACGCCTGGGTCAAGGAAGCCCGCCGTTTCGGCAAGGCGATCTGGGACATCACCGGCAAGCGCGACGTCGACATCGTGTTCGAGCATCCGGGCGAGGCGACATTTCCGGTGTCGTGCCTGGTCGTCAAGCGCGGCGGCATGGTGGTGTTCTGCGCCGGTACCACCGGCTACAACATCACCTTCGACGCGCGCTACGTCTGGATGCGGCAGAAGCGCATTCAGGGTTCGCATTTCGCCCATCTCAAGCAAGCGAGCGCCGCCAATCAATTCGTCATCGACCGCCGCGTCGATCCTTGCATGAGCGACGTGTTCCCCTGGGATAAGATTCCCTATGCCCACGAACTGATGCGGACCAACAAGCACAAGCCCGGCAATATGGCGGTGCTGGTCAATACCCCACGGCCGGGTTTGCGCAATTTCGACGACGTGGTCGAGGCGGCGGGCGGCTGAAGCGTCTACTGCGGTTGCGGGCGCCGACGCGTGTCGCCGCTTTGGGACGAGTAATCCGGATTGGCCACGCAGAAGCCGCGATAATCCACGGTCTCCTCGCATTGCTGGCGGTTCATATAATAGCAGTGCAAGGCGCTCCCCTGGGAGCACCAGGGGTAGGACAGATCTTGAGCGACTGCGGGTGTTGTTTGCTCGCCAATAAGCGCGGCGCCGCCCATGCCGAGACCCAAGAGCGCCAGAGCAACAAATTGTTTGAACGCCATCTTTGTCTCCAGGGCTAATGTCGGCTGTCGAACAAATGGGCTGCAGTGGCCGCCGCTGCCACACACGAATGCATGGAGCGCGATCACGAAGCCATGAGCAGCGAAGGGCCGCTGGCCTCGCCGTGTCGAATCCGCTACAACAAACGCGTCGGGTACGGGGCGGGTGTCATGTTACCGCAACAACGCACCGAGGCGAGTACCGCACGAAAGCGCTTCCGCATCGTGCTGATCAAGCCGTCGCATTACGACGACGACGGCTATGTCATCCGCTGGTACCGCTCGCCGATGCCGGCGAATTCGCTGGCCAGCGTTTATGGCCTGATCGACGACTGCGCGCAGCGTCAAATTCTCGGGCCCGATGTCGATATCGAGGTCGCGGCGATCGACGAGACCAACACGCGGGTGCGCGTCGATCGCATCATCGCCGACATGCGCGCCAATAATAATTTCGGTTTCGTCGGTCTGGTCGGCGTGCAGTCGAACCAATATCCGCGCGCGCTGCATATCGCCAAGCCGCTGCGCGAGGCCGGCATTGCGGCGATCATTGGCGGCTTTCACGTTTCCGGCATGCTGGCGATGTTCCCGAGCGTGATGGCCGACCTGCAAGAGGCGCTCGATATGGGCGTCACTTTGTTCGCCGGCGAGGCGGAAGGCCGCATGGACGAGGTGGTGCGCGATGCCGCCAAAGGCGCGCTCAAGCCGATCTATAATTACATCGACGATCTGCCGGGCTTGGAAGACGCGGTGACGCCGTTTCTGCCCGGCAATTCGGTGCGCAAAACAATAGGCAACGTCACCACCTTCGATGCCGGGCGCGGCTGCCCGTTCCAATGCTCGTTCTGCACCATCATCAACGTGCAGGGGCGGAAATCGCGACGGCGGTCGCCGGACGACGTCGAGCGCATCCTGCGCAAGAACTACGAGCACGGCATCGACCGCTTCTTCATCACCGACGACAATTTTGCCCGCAACAAAGACTGGGAACCGATTTTCGACCGTATCATCAAATTGCGCGAACAAGACGGCATGGATGTGCGCTTCCTCATCCAGGTCGATACGCTGTGCCACAAAATCCCGAATTTCGTCGCCAAAGCCAAACGCGCCGGCGTCACCCGCATCTTCATCGGGCTGGAGAACATCAACCCCGACAATCTGCTCGCCGCCAAGAAGCGGCAGAACAAGATCACCGAATACCGCAACATGCTGTTGGCCTGGAAGGCGGCCGGCATCTGGACCTACGCCGGCTACATCCTGGGCTTTCCCAACGACACCCCGGAATCGGCGCGGCGCGACATCGAGATCATCAAGAAGGAGATGCCGCTTGACGTGCTGGAGTTCTTCTTCTTAACGCCGCTGCCGGGCTCGGAGGATCACAAGGTCCTGTTCAACAAGGGAGCGCCGCTCGACCCCGATTTGAACAAATACGATCTCGAACACGCGCTTACCCCGCACGCCAATATGACCAAGGCGGAATGGGAAAAACTCTACCGCGACGCCTGGGCGATCTATTATACGCCACAGCACATCGAGACGATTTTGCGCCGCGCGCAAGCTTACGGCATCAACATTCTCCGTTTGGCGCAGATCATTCTCTGGTTCGCGCAATCGCTCGCCGTCGAGAAAGTCCACCCGCTGCAAGGTGGCTTCGTTCGCCTCAAGAGCCGCCATGAACGCCGGCCGGAACTGCCGGTCGAGGCGGTCTGGAGCTTCTATCCGCGGCTCGTCTGGGAATTTGCCGTCAAGCACGCGCGCGTCGCGGCGGCGGCCTGGAGCATTTTCCGCATCTATCGCCGGGTCGCCAAAAGCGCGGGCGTTCCCTATAGCGACCAGGCCATGACGCCGGTGACCGAAGACGAGACGGCGACCTTCGAACTATTCACGCACAACAAATCGGCGCGCGAAGCCGTCGACCATGCCCGCAAGGTCAGACAATTGACCGGCGGCGCCGGTCAAACGCCGCTGATTCCCGCGTAACCATCAATCAGGTGAAGGGCGCAGGCGGGTGCGACTGCTGGCGCGCCAACCGGTGCCGCTTGCGTCCGCCGCCTTGCAGCGGCAGTGACGGATCCTCGCGCGCGCGCGCGATCGCCGCATTGAGCTCGCCGCCATAGATGAAAATGAGCGCGGTGAAATACAGAAATACCAGCGCCATCATCGCCGAGGCGAGGCCGGCGTAATAATTCACGTAGGTGTAGGAGAAGTCGGCCAAATAGCGGCCGAACACGTAGCCGCAGGCGAGCCAGAGCGCGAGCGTGGCAATGATGCCCGGCCACACCGCGCCGAGCGGCCGCCGCCCGCATGGCAGCCACATATGCAGGATCAAAAGCGATGATGTCAGCAGCAGGCCGGCGATGACGAAGCGGCCGATGTCGAAGTGGCTTTCCAGCTCGGCGATCCATGGCGCATAGAACACCGCGGTACGAAACACCAACGGGCCAAGCACGACCAGAAACGCCAGCGCCAGGAGACCGATGGCGCTGACCAGCACATAGCCGATCGATTCCAGCCGCAACAGCCACCACGGCCGGGGGTCGATCAGCCCATAGGCGCGGTTGAGCCCGATGCGCAAGCTTTCGACGCCACTCGAAGCGAAATAGATGGCGAAGAACGCGCCGACGGTGAGAAAGCCGCCGCGTGCTGTGGTCAGCACCTCGTGGATCTGGCCGGTGATCTGGCTCGAGACGATGCGCGGCCAAGCGGCGACGATCATGCGCGCCACTTCATCGGCAAGATCTTCTGAGCCAACGAAGCCCGCGATGGCCGTCACCAGGATCAGGAACGGGAACATCGACATCAGCACCGACAGCGCGATGTGGCTGGCAATCGCCCAGCCGTCGTCGGCATTGAAGCGATAAAAGGCGTCGAGCGCGATGCGGTAGCTTAGGCGGATGGTGTTCAACGGCAGGGCGCCTCCGCGGCTAATCTACCCGCCCGCACCCCGGCGGGGGAGGGGGCGCAAGAGGTGACTTGCACAATCGATGCCAGTGAATTGGTGACAGCCGAATAACGCGCCCAGGAATCGGGTGGTTCGGCCGCCATTCATCGTCCATTTCATGAGCGTGATAGCGGGAAAGGACCGATCATGGCCAAAGCCTATTACAGCACCGTATTCGCGCAATCAGCCGACGACATCTGGAATGCGATTTGGGACTTCAACAACTATCCGGTCTGGGTCGACGGCGCCGGCGAAAGCGCAATCGAGGACGGCAAATCCGGCGATACGGTCGGCGCGGTGCGTGACGTCCTTTACCGGGGTCAACGCATCCGGCAGCGGCTGGTTGCCTTGTCCGATCCGGAGCGCGCGCAGGTCTACGAATTTTGCGGTACCGCGCCGATGCCGGTGCAGCACTATCGTGCGACGCTGAAAATTACGCCGATCGTCGATGGCGGCCGCGGCTTCGTCGAATGGTGGGCGACCTTCGATTGCACCCCGGAGCGCTACGACGAGTGGCGGGCGTTTTTCCGCGATGCTTTCGCCGGCTGGCTCGCTTCGCTGCGGCGATATTTGGACGGTCGCAGCTCGTCGGCCGGGCGGCTTGGTGCCAACGAAACGGCCGGGATTTCCGCGCACACGGAACGATCCCGGCCGTCCGGCTTTGCGGGCGTCGCCCCCGCTGGGCCCGACCGACCCTAGGGAATTTGTGCAGCGCCGGTTTGACCTGGATCAAAACGTCCTCAGCTTGACCGCGCCACCCGCTATTTCCTCCCTGCCTCCCTCTCATTCGCGGTGCAGGTAATAAGCAAGATATAGGCCCTGGCGGCGCTGGCGATTTCCGCAGGATTCAATTCTGTTTCAGTTAGCTCGGTGTCGTAGGAGACGGCGCTGTTGTCCAGAAAATCTCTGACCGTTCCGGTCTTGATGGCAAAATTGACGTTTTCCGGGATATCGCCGGTGGCCTTGGCAAATTTCAGGGCGTTTAGCTTGGCGGCAACGACGCCGACCACGTGACCGCTCATGTCGAGAAGTGGACCTCCGCTGTTGCCCGGCTGCACCGGCGCGCTGATCTGCAGAAAGCGCGTATCGTTGAGAATCCCGCTGAGCGAACTGACGATTCCGGTCGTGACGGTGAAGTCGGATGTCAGGAGCCCATGGTAGGGAAATCCAATAGCGACGACCGCATCGCCCGACCGAACCGGCATTTCCCGCATCATCGCCGGTGTGCTAAAAGTTTTCTTCGCCCCTCTCGCTTGCAGCAATGCCAGATCGTTGATTTCGTCGGTGGCGACGACCCGCAGTTTGGTCGGTGCCTCTCCAACAAAATTGCCTTGTACATCCCCGACACAATCTTTGATGACATGATTGTTGGTGACGATTTGCCCTTCCGTGCTGATCAGAAAACCGGTGCCGCTGACGGCGGCAAGTCTTGGCGGCCCGGCTGGCTCCGTCGCCGTCTCCGCCGCGGCTTTTGCTCGCCTGAAGGGAACTGTCGGTTTGGCTGCTGTTCCGGTTTTCTTCGCGGCGGTGGAGAAATCGCCCGCGGGGCCGCCGCTGCTCATGCGGCTCACGCAGTTTTCGACGACCGCTACGAGGCTGTCGGTCGAGCTCAGAGGAAATTGAAACGTGTGATTTGCGCCTTGGAAGACCATCAAGTGAGATTTGCGAAACTCGCGCACGGCCGGGTCGGGGAACACAGCCGTGACCAGCGTCTGCGTGGTGGCCGTTCCAGTAACGTGGACCTGCGCTTGACCGTCGAACGTGATGTCGATCGGAAATGTCGCTCCCTCGGGCAAATTGAGCGACGGATCGCTGAAGCCCACCAGCCAGATCCGATAAACGCTCTCCGCCACGGTGAGGACGCCTCCGCTGCCGTAGGCTTGGGCGGCGGCGCAATGCGAAAACGCCCCGGTCCTTTCACTGGTATAAGCGCCCCCCTGCCACGTTCCGACGTGTATCGTTCCAAGTGGGTCATCCGCGTAAGCATGCGGCACGATCGAACAAACAAGGATTACCGAAGCAACAAAACTCCTATACCGCGCCATATCCCACCCCCAGACGCCGGGCCTTACGCCCACACTCGACGTAGAGTTGCAAATATTCGCGCATTCGATGTAACCGAGCAAGACCCCTGCGGGAGCCCGGCCCTGGCTGCCATCAAGACGAGAGAGAGGGAGTTATGCCGCCTGGACGTCGGTCAGGAAGCGGCGGACTTCGCCTTGGAGGTTTTCCGCCTCGACGGCGAGTGCGTCCGCGAGCGCCTTGACGTCGGCCGCGGTGGCACGCGCGCCGGTCGAGGCGCCGGCGACGCGGCCCATGGCGTCGGCGCCGGCGCGCGCTTCGGTGGAGGCGCGGTTGACGCCTTCGGCGATCGAGGCCACGGCGTTATTCTGCTCCTCGACGGTCGCAGCGACGGTGGTGGCGATTTCCGACATGTCGTCGATGATCGTCGAGACCTGCTCGATCGCCTGCGCGGCGTCGGCCGTCGCCGACTGAATCGACCCGATTTGCGCCGCGATGTCTTCAGTGGCGCGCGCGGTCTGCGCGGCGAGCGATTTCACCTCGGCGGCGACCACCGCGAAGCCGCGGCCGGCCTCGCCGGCGCGCGCCGCCTCGATGGTGGCGTTAAGCGCCAGCAAATTGGTCTGGCCGGCGATCGACTGGATGAGGCCGATGACCTCGCCGATGCGGTTGGCGGCATTGCCGAGCTGCGACATGGTGTTGACGGTGCGCTGCGATTCGGTGACGGCGCGACCGGCCACTTCGGTGGATTTGGTCGCTTGGGAGGCGATCTCGCCGATCGACACCGCGAGCTCCTCGATCGAACCCGCCACCGTGGTAACATTGACCGACGCGGCGTCGACGCGGTTGCGGCCCGAAAAGGCTTCCGATTGGACCGCATCTGCGGCGTCGTTTAGTCCGCTCGAGGCGTTTTCCAGCCGGCCCGCCGATTCGCGCAGGCGGTCGAGCGCCTGCTCGATGGAGGCGCGGAATTCCCGGATCAGGGTCGCGATCGCTTCGCCGCGCCGCTCTCGTGCAACGTTGGTTTCGCTCTCAACCCCGGCGAGGCGCTCGCGCTCGATCATATTGTCGCGAAATACCACGACCGTGCGCGCCATCTCGCCGATCTCGTCGTGGGAATGCGTCGCGGCCGGCCGCGCGGCGGTGTCGCCATTGGCAAGCCGCTTCATCACCGCCGCCAGTTCCTCGAGCGGCTGGGTGATCGAGCGGCCGATGCGCCAGCTGCAACCGAGTCCGATCAAGACCACCGCCAGGTCAATCCAGATGATGACATCGCGGGTTCGCGTTCGCGACGCCGCCAGATCCGCGGACGCGGCGCTGGCGTTGCCGCGCGCAGCGGCGATGATCTTGTCGGCTTCCGGCAGCACGCTCTCGGTGTCGTGGTTGATCAGCGAAACCAGCGGCGTGATGTCCTCGGTGCTGGCGACCCATTGCGCGAAGGTCGAGCTATAGGCCTGGATCTGCCTGGTGAGCTTTTCCTTCATCGCCGGCGCGCCGTCGACCGATTCGAACAGCTCCTTGAAATGCTTGACCTCGTCGAGGAAATGCCGCTCGGCGGCTTCGTTGCGGGTGAGCCGGTATTCGATCTCGTAGCGGCGCATGGTCAGAAGCGACGTCGTCAGACTGGCGCGATCGACGTCGCCGACCCAGGATAAATCGTTATGGATGATGTTCTCGACCGCGTTGCTTGCGGTAATGAGATTGGCGGTGACGCCTTCGGTCTCGTCGTAGCCGAGCGATTTCTGCTCGTTGACCAAGCTGTCGAAGCTGGCTTTGAGGTCGCGCACGGTGATGCGCAAGGGCAGGACCGAGTCCCGATCCGACGCGGCGAGCGAGGCCTGGATGCGGTCGAGGCAGATCATCGCCATCGCCTGGCCGCCATCGAAGTTCTTGACCTCGGCATCGGATGGACGCGCCACGAAATCGGTCGTCGCGGCGCGCATGATGAGGAGGCCGGTTTTGAGGTCGCGGCTGGCATCCGCCACCTCGGTATTGCGGTGTACCGCCTCGAAGGCCTGACCGACCTCGGAGTCGCCGGTCAGAAAGGCGATGCCGTTGGCGAGAAAGCCCACAACGGGAATCACGCCGAGCACGACGATGCGAGCACGGACTGACAGGCGGGAGAAAATCTGAGTGCTGAACATCCTGATGACCCGATCGGAGGTCGTCTTGAGCAATCGAACGCCTTATCGGCCTCCGGCGCGCCGGGTATCGCCCGGCATTGCGCCGCAAACCGCAATCCGCGCCAGCACACCGTAAATTGGTTAATATTGTGCAAGAATCCCGCGCAAAACGCCCGTTATGTTGCCGCCAGGCTGGCATCCCGCCGGGGGACCTACCCCCCATTGACCGGTGCCTAGCTACCGCATTTGCTTTTGTGCACTGCACGCGTAAGCTTCGCCACTAGGCCGGGTCGGACCAAGGTCTCGAAAATCAGCTCACCGGAGCCTGTCATGCCGCTTGCCGACTCTCTTATGCCCGCGGTCCACGAATTGGTCATTCCGCTCCGCGAGGCCGTCGCAGCCGTCGAAGCACTCTTTGACGATGCCCGCCGCGCGGTTGCGAACCGGGTAACGATCGAGGGCCGCCCGGTTCCGCGCATACTCGATCGTGAACAGCGCGCCACGCACGGACTTGCCTGGCTCGCGACCTATGCCGAGGCCATACGGCAGCTTGAGGCCTATTCGTTGCGGCTGGCTGCGGCCGGCAGTTTCGGCGAGATCGAGGAACTGTTGGTGCGCATCGGCGTCGGTGAATACCTCGCCCAGGTGATCGGCGGCATCCCGATGAGCCAAGGCGAGATCGTGCGGCTATCCGATCTCGGACTATCGCTGGCCGCGGTCGCCGCGCGCGTGACGCCAGCCGTCGAGCACCTTATCGCCACCGGCAACACGGCGCCGCGCCGCGCCCGCCTGGTCGAACTGATTCGGCAGCATCACGATGCCACGGTCGGCGCCTGCGGGCTCGACGACACGCTCGATTCAATCCGCGAGGAGATGCGCAAATTCGCCGACGACCGGGTTGTGCCCTATGCGCACCACTGGCACCTGAAGAACGATTACATCCCGCTCGACGTGATTTCGCAAATGGCGGAGCTCGGCGTGTTCTCGCTGACCGTCCCGGAAGATTACGAGGGCATGGGCCTCGGCAAAGAATTGATGTGCGTCGTCTCCGAGGAACTGTCGCGCGGCTATATCGGCGTCGGCTCGCTTGGCACCCGATCCGAGATCGCCGCCGAATTGATCTTAAGCTCCGGTACCGAGGAGCAGAAGCGCAAATGGCTGCCGAAGATCGCGTCGGGCGAAGTGCTGCCGACCGCGGTGTTCACCGAGCCGAATACCGGCTCCGATCTCGCCTCGCTGAAAACGCGCGCGGTGCGCCACGGCGATGTCTATAAGGTCTACGGCAACAAGACCTGGATTACCCATCCGGTGCGCGCCGATCTGATGACGCTATTGGTCCGCACCAATCCGGCCGAGACCGGTTATCGCGGACTGTCCATGCTGCTTGCCGAAAAACCGCGCGGCAGCGACAGCGATCCGTTCCCCGCCACCGGCATGTCCGGCACCGAGATCGAGGTGTTGGGCTATCGCGGCATGAAGGAATACGAGATCGCCTTCGACGGCTTCGTCGTCAGAGCGGAGAATCTCCTTGGCGGCGTCGAAGGCCTCGGCTTCAAGCAATTGATGGCGACGTTCGAAGCCGCGCGCATCCAGACCGCGGCGCGCGCCATCGGTGTGGCGCAGGCGGCGATGGAGCAGGCGCTGACTTACGCCACCGCGCGGGTGCAGTTCGGCGAGCCGATCGCCAATTTCCCGCGGGTCTCGGATAAGCTCGCCATGATGGCGGTCGAGATCATGATCGCGCGGCAGCTCACTTATTACGCCGCGCGGCAAAAGGATTCCGGCCGGCGCTGCGATCTCGAAGCCGGCATGGCGAAGCTCCTGGCCGCGCGGGTCGCCTGGTCGGCAGCCGACAACGCGGTGCAGGTCCACGGCGGCAACGGCTTCGCCGTCGAGTTTCCGGTCTCGCGCATTCTCTGCGACGCCCGCATCCTCAATATTTTCGAGGGCGCCGCCGAAATCCAGGCGCAGGTCATCGCGCGGCGCCTGCTCGACGGCTCGAATTGATCCGGTCGAGGATCTGCTAGGGACTGAGCGGTTATCGCCGAGTCCGGGAACGAAAGCGCCGTTTCTGCCATTGACACAGGTCAAAGCACAATGGCTTTGGTGCCTCCATTGTCCGCAAACATTCAAAGAGAACCGTGAGTTGACCGATGACCAAAGTGAACATTCCTCATGATGCCTATGTCTTCGTCGGCGACGGCCGCAAGGCCTTGGTGCTGCGCAATGAAGGCGACGCCAAGTTCTTGGACCTTAAGACCGAGCGCGTTTTCACCGACAAAAATCCGCCGACCCACGAGCAGGGCACCGACCGGCCGGGCCGCGAGCATTCCTCGGTCGGCGCCGGCCGCTCCAGCGTGAGCCAGACCGATTGGCACGATCTCGAAGAGCACAAATTCGCCCACGACGTCGCCGCGACGCTGGAAAAGATCGTGCGCGAGCGCAAAGTCGAGGCCCTGGTCGTGATCGCGCCGCCGCGCGCTCTCGCCGATTTGCGCAAGGCGTTCCACGACGATGTGAAGAAGAAAATCATAGCCGAGATCGACAAGGATCTCACCAAGCACCCGATCTACGATATCGAGAAGCACCTCGGCGGCGTGGGGTGAGCGGCACTGTTGCGCTCCGCAAAGCCGGAGCATTGACGGCGGTGTTCACGTCGGGGAATGTCGCCCGATGGAAACGCCCTCGGTAGTGAGTTCTGAGAACGGGCCCACCCCCGATTCGGGGCAGGCATGGCTGCGCCTTGCCGCGACCATGCTGGTCTCGACCATCGGCGGCGTGGGGATGTGGTCGGTCGTGGTGGCGCTGCCCGCCGTGCAGGCGGAATTCGCCGTGCCGCGCGCGCAAGCCTCTTTGCCGTTTACGCTGGCGATGCTGGGATTCGCCTTTGGCGGCGTGGTCATGGGCCGGCTTCTCGATGCCTTCGGAATTTTGGGTCCGCTCGCCGCCGGTGCGCTGGCGCTTTGCCTCGGCTATCTCGGCGCGGCGAGCGCCGGCAGCCTTGTCGTCTTCGCGCTGGCGCATGCCGTCATCGGCTTCGGCACCTCGGTGACGTTCGGTCCGCTGATGGCGGACATTTCATACTGGTTTGTCCGCCGCCGCGGCGTGGCGGTGACGCTGTGCTCGTCCGGAAATTATATCGCCGGCACCGTGTGGCCGCCGGTCGTGCAGCACGCCATCGCGCTCTACGGCTGGCGTGCAACTCATTTCGCTATCGGTTTGTTCTGCGGCGGCGCGATGCTTTTGATCGGGTTGGTCGCATTGCGCCGGAAAGCGCCCGCGGGGCTCGTGAATGCCAGCGCCGCGACACGCACGGCGTCGCCTGCAAATCTCGGCCTTTCGCCAGGCGCGCTGCAATTCTTGCTGGCGCTGGCTTCGGTCTGCTGCTGCGTGGCGATGTCGATGCCGCAGGTTCATATCGTCGCTTATTGCGGCGATCTCGGTTACGGCGTCGCCCGCGGCGCCGACATGCTGGCGCTGATGATGGCGTTCGGCATCATCGGCCGCATCGGTTCGGGATTTATCGCCGACCGCATCGGCGGCCTGCTCACGCTGATGCTGGGATCGGCGCTGCAAGGCGTCGCGCTTCTGCTCTATCTTTTCTATGACGGGCTGGTTTCGCTCTACGTCATCTCGGCGGTATTCGGTCTGTTCCAGGGCGGCATCGTCCCGAGCTACGCCATCATCGTGCGCGAATATTTTCCGGCGAAGGAGGCCGGCGCGCGCATCGGCATCGTTCTGATGATGAGCCTGTTCGGCATGGCGCTCGGCGGCTGGATGTCGGGGTATATTTTCGATCTGACCGGGTCGTACCAGGCCGCGTTTTTTAATGGGCTCGCTTGGAACGCGGTCAACGGATCGATCGTGCTGTGGCTTTTATTTCGGCGCTACCGCTCGCGCATCGCCTATGCGTGAGCTTTGATCGCTGGTTCCTTCAGTAATAGTCCGACATTGCCGGACAGAATGCGCTCGCCGTCGGAGCCGAGCGAGCGGATGGCGCCTACAAAATCGCGCACCACTTCGCGTTTGCGGATTTCCTGCGGGTAGTCGGTGGCAAACACCATGCGGGACGCCGGAATTTCGGCAAGCCCGGCCTTGATCGCGCCGATGCCGCCGGCAAAGCCCGCGGTATCGAACACCAGATTGTTGCGGATGTAATAATCGAAATCGTTTTTGCCTTTGACGCCATGCCGCGCATTGCCGGCGGTGCCCCAAAATTCCTTGTCCTGAAAGCAGCGGATGCGCGCCAGCATCCCGGCAATGCCGCCGGACAGATGCGCCATATGCACGGTGAGCTCGGGATGACGGTCGAACACGCCGGAATTAATGAGCCGGATCGTCGCCATGATCAGCGAGAATTCGCGCCCGACGGCGCGCGCGGTGTCGTAGCTATCGAATTGCTGAGCGTGATTGAGTTTTAATGCCGGATGCACGAACACGAACATGCCGAGCTTGCAAACCTCGTCCCAGAACGGCTCAAGCCCCGGATCGTCGATCCATTTGCCGTCGAACTCCGAGGTGATGGTGACGCCCTGAAAGCCGAGCTCGTGCCGGCAGCGCGCCAGTTCCTTGAGCGCGGCTTCGCCGCCGAGCGGATGCGCATGCGCGGCGCCGATGAAGCGGCCGGGATAGTCGCGCTCGGCTTTTTTCGCCTTGTCGTTGACCAGCCGCGAGGTGTCGAGATCGGCGCACATGCCGGCGGCGCTGGTCAGCCAGGCGGCGTCGATGCCGGCCAGGTCCATCATCCGCACGTGCTCGTCGAGATCGTAGAGCAGCGAATGCACCGTATAGCTCGGCGCGCCGAGCGCGTCGTAATTGAGCACGAGGCGATCGCCCGGATCGGCCTTGATCAGCTCGCGCGGCGTGAAATGGTGCTGGAAATCGACGATCATCGGGACGCTTCCTCCGGTCTTACAGCTTTCTTGTAGCCCGGATTGCGCGAAGCGCAATCCGGGAGATGCGGCTAATCCCGATCGCAGACCCCGGGTTTCGCTAACGCTCAACCCGGGCTACAAGAGGCCATGGGTAACTTCATGTCGCATGTCGCGGTCCCGATCGCCATCGGCGCGGTCGCGATCGTTCTTTTGCTCGGCCTCGTCAACATGATGATGGGTGGCTCCGGCAACACCTCGCAGAAGCTGATGCGGCTGCGCGTGTTGCTGCAGGCTATCGCCATTGGCGTGATCATGCTGACGCTGTGGTTCATGGGGAAATAGCGGCGGCGCACCATGGTCGTCCTCAACAAGATCTATACCCGCACCGGCGACGACGGCTCGACCGCGCTCGGCTCCGGCGAACGGCGCAAGAAATACGATCTGCGCGTCGCCGCCTACGGCACCATCGACGAGGCCAATGCCGCGATAGGCGTGGCGCGCCTGCATACCATCCACGACGGCGAGCTCGACGCCGCGCTGGCGCGCACCCAGAACGATCTGTTCGACGTCGGCGCCGATCTATGCACGCCGGGCAAAGGCAAAGGGCCGGGCGGTGCGCGGCTCACCGTAACCGACAAGCAGGTCGAGTGGCTCGAAGCCGAGATCGACCGCTTCAACGCGGCGTTGCAGCCGCTGCGCTCCTTCGTGCTGCCGGGCGGCAGCGCGGCTTCGGCGCATCTGCATCTCGCCCGCACCATCTGCCGGCGCGCCGAGCGGCTGATCGCCGAACTCAAGGACAAGCCGGACGAGACGGTCTCGTCCGAAGTGCTCAAATACGTCAACCGCCTGTCCGATTTTCTTTTCGTCGCAAGCCGTTACGCCAACAGCCGGGGCGCGGGCGACGTGCTTTGGAAGCCGGGCGAGAACCGCTAGCGGCGTTGACCGCTCGCGCGCCGGCCGTTAGGTTTCCCGCACCGCAGCAACGGTCTACCAAAACAACGGCCGGAAGCGGCGCCTCATAAACACACCCGAACAAGCAGCCATCGCAGCCGAAATAGACATCATGAAAATTCTCGTGCCCGTGAAGCGGGCGATCGACAAGGACGTGAAAATCCGGGTCAAGGCCGACGGCTCCGGCGTCGAACTCGGCAACGTCAAGATGTCGATGAATCCGTTCGACGAAATCGCCGTCGAGGAAGCGATCCGGCTCAAGGAGGCCGGCAAGGCGACCGAGATCGTCGCCGTCTCGATCGGTCCGCAGCAAGCCGCCGAAACCATTCGCACCGCGCTCGCCATGGGCGCCGACCGCGGCATCCTGGTCAAGGTTGATGGCGCGGTCGAGCCTTTGGCGGTGGCGAAAATCCTCAAGGCTGTCGCCGCGGCGGAACAACCCGGCCTGATCATCCTCGGCAAGCAGGCGATCGATGACGATAGCAATCAGACCGGCCAGATGCTGGCGGCGCTGCTCGGTTGGCCGCAGGGCACCTTCGCCTCCAAGGTGTCACTCGACGGCGACGCGTTGCTGGTGACGCGCGAAGTCGACGGCGGGCTGCAGACGGTGAAGCTCAAGCTGCCGGCCATCGTCACCACCGATCTGCGCTTGAACGAGCCGCGCTACGCTTCGCTGCCGAACATCATGAAGGCGAAGAAAAAGCCGATCGACGAAAAGACCGCCGCCGATTACGGCGTCGATATCAAGCCGCGGCTCGAAGTGATCAAGACCACGGAGCCGCCGGTGCGCAAGGCCGGCGTCAAGGTCAAGAGCGTCGCCGAGCTGGTCGAGAAGCTCAAAGAAGCGGGGGCGGTGTAATGCCGACGCTTCTTCTCGCCGAACACGACAACAAAACGCTCAAGGACGCCACCGCCAAGGCGCTGACTGCCGCCAAGGCGCTCGGCGCCGATGTGCATATCCTGGTCGCCGGCCATAACTGCAAAGCGGCCGCCGACGCCGCGGCCAAGCTCGACGGGGTGAAAAAAATCCTGCTCGCCGATGCGCCCGCCTACGAGCACATGCTGGCGGAGCCGATCGCGGCGCTCATCGTGTCGCTCGCGGGCCCTTACGAAACCGTCATGGCGGCGGCGACCACGACCGGCAAGAACATCATGCCGCGCGTCGCCGCGCTGCTCGACGTGATGCAAATCTCCGACGTCATCAAAATCGTCGCGCCCGATACCTTCGAGCGGCCGGTCTATGCCGGCAACGCCATCCAGACCGTGCGCTCGACGGAGAAGAAGCGCGTCATTACGGTGCGCACCGCGGCGTTCCAGGCGACGGGCGAGGGCGCTTCGGCGGCGCCGATCGAACCTGTCACCGCCGCGGCCGATCCCGGCCTGTCGGGTTTTGTCGGCGAGGAACTTTCCAAATCGGAGCGACCTGAACTGACCTCGGCGAAAATCATCATTTCCGGCGGCCGGGCGATGCAAAACCGCGAGAACTTCACCAAATATATAGAGCCGGTGGCGGACAAGCTCGGCGCCGCGATCGGCGCTTCGCGCGCTGCCGTTGATGCCGGCTATGCGCCGAACGACTGGCAGGTCGGCCAGACTGGGAAAGTGGTGGCTCCCGACCTTTATATCGCGGTCGGCATTTCCGGCGCCATTCAGCATCTCGCCGGCATGAAGGACTCGAAAGTCATCGTCGCGATCAATAAAGATGAGGAAGCCCCCATCTTTCAGGTCGCCGACTACGGATTGGTGGCGGATCTCTACCAGGCGCTGCCGGAGCTCGCCACCGAGCTCGATAAGGTTAAGCGCTGACGGAATCTGGCTTATTGGCGGAGATCGTCGTAGAAAGTGAATCGCAATGGTCGACGTCAAGGAACGGTCCAAAGCGCCGCAAATGCGCGGCGAGCAGGCGAGCGGGATGCCTCACACCATTCGTAAGATCGGCGTGGTCGGCGCCGGCCAGATGGGCAACGGCATCGCCCATGTCTGCGCGCTGTCCGGCTACCACGTGCTGCTGAACGACGTCGTCGCCGACCGCATCAGTGCGGGACTTGCGACCATCAACGGCAATCTGGCGCGCCAGGTCAGCCGCCAGCGCATCAGCGACGAAGAACGCCAGGCGGCGATCAAGCGCATCACGCCCGCCAATACGATCGACCAGCTCGGCGATTGCGATCTGGTGATCGAGGCGGCGACCGAGCAGGAAGACGTCAAGCGCAAGATTTTCGCCGCGCTGTGTCCGTCGCTCAAGCCGGCCACCATCGTCGGCACCAACACCTCCTCGATCTCGATCACGAGGCTTGCCGCCGCGACCGATCGGCCGGAGCGCTTCATCGGCATTCATTTCATGAATCCGGTGCCGCTGATGGAATTGGTCGAGGTGATCCGCGGCATCGCCACCGACGACGCCACCTTCGAAGCGACCAAGCAATTCATCACCAAGCTCGGCAAGCAGATCGCGGTGTCGGAGGATTTCCCCGCCTTCATCGTCAACCGCATTTTGCTGCCGATGATCAACGAGGCGATCTACACGCTCTACGAGGGCGTCGGCAATGTCGAGGCCATCGACAAGGCGATGCGCCTTGGCGCGCACCATCCGATGGGACCGTTGGAGCTCGCCGACTTCATCGGGCTCGATACCTGCCTCTCGGTGATGCAGGTGCTGCACGAGGGGTTGGCCGATTCCAAATACCGGCCGTGCCCGCTGTTGGTGAAATACGTCGAGGCCGGCTGGCTCGGCCGCAAGACGCAGCGCGGCTTCTACGACTATCGCGGCGAAAAGCCGGTGCCGACCCGGTAACGCGGTACAGATAGCAGGCTGTCGCTGTTCCGCTCTCGGTTAGCGCAGGCCCCAGCCAGAGTCCCAGCCGCCAAGTTTCAGATTAAGCCCGACCTTGACCGTGTGAACGGTGGTCTTCTCGCTGAGCGAAAATGGTATGGCGGCGAGTGTGCCGCTGGCGACGGTGTTGGTGCCGAGATCGAGGTAGAGATACTCGGTCTTCAGCGAAAGCCACGGGTTGATGGCATATTCAATGCCGCCGCCTGCGGTCCAGCCGTTCTGCGTGTCGCCGGTTGAAGCGAGGGCCGAGAGTCCGAGCGCCGCGGCATTGGCCGACGCCGTAGTGTGGCCGTAGGCCCATCCGCCGGTGGCGTAGACGAGCGCGGTGGGGGTTACCAGATAGCCAACGCGGGCGCGCACGGTGCCGAACCAGTCCAGCGTGCTGCCGACATTGCCGGTAAAGGTGTTGGCGGTCGTCGTTGCCTTGCCTTCGATATCGGCGCCGTCGAAGTCCGCTTCCACGCCGGCAACCCAGGCCGGCGCGAATTGCCAATTATAGCCGACCTGGCCGCCGCCGAAGAACCCGCTCGAATTGAGCGCCGACGTCCCGGTCGTCGCGCCAAGGCCGAGCCCCGGGATAGCCCCGACGGAAAAGGGATACTGGAATTGATTGCCGCCGAAGCCGCCGTTTGTGCCGATATAGAAGCCGGTCCAAGTGTAAGCCGGCGCCGGAGGCGGCGGATTGTATGGCGGCGGCGGCATCCCGAGATCGGCCGCGTGCACGGCGCTGTTGCCGAACGCGATGGCCGCGAACATCGCCAGTAAACACAAAATACGCTTCATTGCCGGCCCCCGTGCCTGGACATCTACCCGGGGGCAACGAAGGCATGAGATCTGACAAAGGGCGGTTAATGCCGCGCCGAGCAGGCAAAAATCGGCAGACCTGTTGCCGTGATGCAACAAGTAGAAGCGCGGATCACGCTATCGAAAGTCGGGTCGGAGCAGAGAGAGGCACGTTCCAGACGGACCTCTCCCCGCTGATGGAAAAGACCTTCTTAAGCTGCCGCTGCCATTTGCGGTGCGGTCTCGCTCCAGCACGGCAGCGCCGACACGCGGCCGAACCAGGCGCCGATGTTGGCATAATGTGCGACCGGTATTCCGGCGCCTTGCGCATGAAACAGCGGCGCCGCCACGGTGAAGTCGGCGATCGTCAGCGTATCGTTGACGAGATATTTGTGCCGCGCCAGATGCGCGTCCAGCATCTTGGCTTCCTTGGTGAAGGCCTCGGTAGCCTTGGCGACCACGGCCTGGTCGGGAGCGCCGAGATTGACGAATTTCTTGACCAGATTCTCGAATGTCAGCGGCTGGCAGGCCTGCGCGCCCCAATGCGCCAGATCCCAGAATTGCCACCGGCTGACATCGGCGCGGCCCTTCGCATCGTTCGGATAGAGCGGAGTCGGGTTCTTGCTGGCGAGATATTGCAGGATCGCGTTCGACTCCCATAGCTTGAAGTCGCCATCGACCAGCACCGGCGTGCGGCCGGTCGGATTGAGCGCGAGGAAGGCCGGCGTCTGTTGCGCGCCTTTGAGCAGATCGACGAGCTCGAATTCCAGCGGCATTTTCAGCTGAGCGGCGAGCGCGCGTACCTTCCAGGTGTTCGGCGAGGCGGGAAAACCATAGAGCTTCATGATCGACTCCTACGTGGTTGAGGACGGTTGGCGGACTAATCGCAGCATGAGGCGGATTTGGGTTGCTGGTATGACGCTTTTGTATCGACCACCGCGCCCTCGTAGCGGTCGTGGTGGCGCACCCAGGCCATGGAAAAGGCAAGGCCTTTCTCGTCGCGGCCTTTGGGCACAAGATCGATGAGATTGTAGGCGCCGATCAGGATGTCGAGGCCGCGGCCATAGGTCGAGTAGGTGTGAAACACTTCGCCGGCCGGAGTCTTGAAGAACACGCTGGCGCCCGGGCGCTCCTCGCTCGGGAATTTTTCGATGATCTCGTAATTGTACAGCACCTTGCCGCCGGCCTTCTCCTGCGGCGACATCGAGACCTGATAGTCGTGATTAAAATCGCTGCCGAACGATGACACCCATTTAAATTTCCAGCCCATGCGCGCCTTGAATTTCGCGATCTCCGGCAGTGGCGCGCGCGACACGACGGCGAAGGCGATGTCGCGCTGGGCGAGGTGAACGGTCGCGCCGTCGAAGTGATCGGCGATCAGCGAGCAGCTCGGGCAGCCGGCTTCCCAGCCGGGGCCGAGCATGAAGTGATAAATAATGAGCTGGCTGTTGTTGCCGAACAGGTCGGCGAGCGATTGCGTGCCGCTCGGCGTCTCGAACACATAATTCTTTTCGACCTTTTCCCACGGCAGCTCGCGGCGCTTGCGGGCGAGTTCGTCGCGCGCTTTCGAAAATGCCTTCTCCTCGGCGAGATAGGTCTTGCGCGCGGCGATCCATTCGTCGTGGGACGCGATTTTGTGCGGTTCCATGGACTTACCTCCGGACTTCATCTCAGCCAAACAACTTTTCCATCTTGTCGAGCGCGCCGGTCCAGCCGTGCTGATGGCGGTCGCGCGCGTCCTCGTCGAAGAACTGCTCGTGGGTCAGCGTGAGCAACGAGCCGTCGCCGTCGGGCTTGATCAGGACCGTCACCAGCGATTCGCGTTCCGGCGTCGACTTCCAGGCCCAGGTGAAGACGAGTTTCTCATTGGGAACGACTTCGCGATAGACGCCGCCGACGTCGTGCTCTTCGCCGCTTGGCGTGCGCATCAGCCAGCGATAGCGGCCGCCAACGCGGAGGTCGCACGTGGCGGACACCGCCTTGACCTCGCCGGGGCCCATCCAGCGTTTCACTTTTTCCGGATCGGTCCAGGCGGCGAAGACTTTGGCCGGCGCCGCCTTGAGGCGGCGCTTGATGGTGAGGCTCGGTTTGGTTGTGGCTTGGGTGGGCATGATTCCTCTTCCTCTTCCAAAAAAGCGGCGAGACTGGACAGCCGCTCGGACCAGAATTTTTCGTAGCGATTGAGCCATTCGAACGCCTCGCGCATCGGCTCGGCGTCGAGCCGGCAAGCGACGACGCGCCCGGTCTTGGCGCGCGAGACGAGCCCGGCATCGGACAGCACATCGAGATGCTTCATGACCGCCGGCAGCGACATCGCAAACGGCGCGGCAAGCTCGCTCACCGACACATTGGGCTCGGCGGCGAGCCGCATCACCAGCGCACGCCGCGTTGGATCGGAGAGTGCCGAAAAAGTGCGGTCGAGGGCGGCGTCCGTACACTTAACCATATGGTTTAGTATAGCGGCGCGCGGGGTCCTGTCAACTCTCGTCGTGGCGCCGATGGAGCGGCACGAAATCCGTTATAGTCTGGAGACCTGGGCCGCCCGATATTTTGTGACCTATCTCCCTTCAAAGCCGGCATGCCGCGGCTTACCTCATACCAAACCCCGGGATTGTCATGAGCGATTTGCCCATAGCGCGCGAGCACCGCATTACCGTGCGGGCGCTGTTGCTCGGCGACCGGATCGAAACCGCGGGGCTTGAACGCAGCGACATGCTGTCGACGATGCCGCTGGCGTTCCGCGCCGGCGAGAAAGGCGTCGTTGCGTTATTCCGCTATGGCGTCGCGGTCATGGTCGGCATGTCGCCGCTCGAAGAGGACGAGGTCATCCGCCGATTGGATGGCCGTATTATCGATCCGATAAGCCCGCGCGAAGAGGAAACCGTTCAAATCGAGATCGCGCCGGACAAAGACGACCAGCCGATGACATCGGGCATCATCGCGGTGAAGGCGCTGACGACCGAACATACACTGCTGATCGCGGATGCGCTGGCCACCAGCGTCGTGTTGGCGCACGACGAAAAAAAAGTCGCGACCGTTTTCGGCGTTATTCAGCCTATTGCCCAGGAACTGGCGGACCACGGCCGCACGCCCGGCGGCCGTCGTGCCATCCTCAAGCACATCGGCAATGCGCTCTTGGTTCAACACCGCATTTCCGGCCTCGTCGCCGTGGCGGAAAAGCCCGACGTGCTGTGGGAACGGCCCAGTCTGGAGCGCTTTTACGCCCGGCTCGAAGACGAATATGAATTGAAAGAACGGGCGGATGTCTTGACCCGCAAACTCACGGTGATCTCCGATTCGGCCAAGGCCTTCGCCGATATTATCGATACCGAGCGATCGTTGCGGTTGGAACTGATCATCGTCGTGCTGATCGTCGTTGAGATCGTGATCGCCGGAGTTCAGTTGCTGGTCCGTTAGCCGCGGTTCACATGATTTTAAGTTTCAGGGCCATAATGGTCGGCCATGGACATGATGAGCCTCGTCACGGCACTGGTCGGCGCCCAAACCGGCGTGACGCAGCTTACCATGGCGGCGGACATGGCGCGCATGAACCAGCAAGACAGCTCCTCGGTCGTGAAACTGATCGACGCCGCGCAGCAGAACATTAATTCGCTCGCCAACGTCGCCGCCGGGATCGGCACCAATCTCGACGTCAGCGCCTAGACTACTGCTAGCGCTCGCTTCGCCGGGAGCCGCGGCGGACGCAACATTATTGCTGTTTAATTCAAATCATTGCAATTCCAGGTGCCGCCGACGCCAGGGTTATTACGTATAAAACCCGGTCGCCTGTCTTCATAACTCCAGGACATGATGAAGCTGCGGCGGCGGCCACGAGCGTGACCGCCACAATGCGATCATGCCGCGGCATGGAGTTCGGGAGTAGCGTCAATGAATATAACAAGCATCTCCTACGCCGGCGCCCAGGCCGTTCAAGCCCAGGCGCAACCCACCGTCCCCCCGCCACCCGTCAGCGCGAATTCACCTAGCGACAATTCCAATTCGATCGCAAACGCGACGAGCACGGCGCAACAGCCCGGCGGACCGACCGCGAACAATTCCAGCACCGCCGTGACGACAACCAACGCGCAGCAGGGCAGCAGCCCGCTGGCCAACGCCAGCGCCGGGATCGGAACGAACCTCGACATCACCGCTTAGGCGGGATTAAGCGCTGCTTATTCTGCCGATCGATTGGTGCGGCTCGATCGTGGGTTAGGCAGCCCGCGCTTTCCCATTCTACGGACTTGCAATCGCCGCGCTGACGAGCTTGATGCCGTCGTCGCTCGCCCATTCCGCCGGGCCGGCCATGTCGCCGATTTCGCAGCCATTGCGATCGACGATCACAGTGGTCGGCATGCCGAAGGCCTTGCCGGCGGCTTTCAGATCCTCAAACACATGCGCGCTCTGGTCGGAATAATAGGCCAGGTGAGTGGCGCCGACCTCTTTGAGGAAGGCGAGCGGCTTTTGCGGGTCGCGGGTGTCGATATTGATGGCGACCACCTGGAAGCTCGGTCCGCCCAGTTTTGCCTGCAGCGCGTCGAGCGCCGGCATTTCGCGGCGGCATGGCACGCACCAAGTCGCCCATAGATTAAGGAGCACGGTGCGGCCGCGCCAGTCAGCGAGCGTCTTGTCGGTGCCCGCGGCGTCCTTGAAGGTCAGATCGGGCACGTGGAACGGGGTTTGCGCCGGCGCCAGCGCCGCCACTTCGCCTTGAGCCAGCGGCGCGATCCGCTTGGCGATATCGACCGCCGGCCGGCAGGCGGCATCGGCCGGATTGCTTCGCAAGTGCTCCATCCCGTATACCCCCGCTAGCACGACGAGGATGCCGATCGCCGCGGCGGCGGAAATCAGCCGCAGCCGGCCGATTTTGCGTAAGACGGGCTGGTTATTGTTGGATTCGGCCGTGTGTTCGGTCATGAGCGGCAAATCCTCGGCGTGAGCGTCATGAGACAACCTTTATCAAGCGGCAACCTTTAACAAGCGATCCGTCATGAGCAACAAGATGTGGGGCGGTCGGTTCGGCTCCGGACCCGACCCGATCATGGAGGACATCAACGTTTCGATCGATGTCGACCGCCACCTGTACCGGCAGGACATTGCCGCCAGCAAGGCGCATGCGGCGATGCTCGCCAAAAAAGGCATCATCACGGCGCAAGATGCAAAGCAGATCGCTCACGGTCTAGACACGATCCTGTCAGAGATCGAGGCCGGGAAATTCGCCTTCCAGCGGGCGCTCGAAGACATCCATATGAACGTCGAGAGCCGGCTCGGCGAATTGATCGGGCCGGCGGCGGGGCGGTTGCACACCGCGCGCTCGCGCAACGATCAGGTGGCGACCGATTTCCGGCTCTGGGTGCGTGATGCCGTCGACGGCATCGACGCCGCACTCGCCGGCTATCAGCGCGCGCTCGCCGCAAAGGCGCTCGACCATGCCGACACCGTCATGCCGGGCTTCACCCATTTGCAGCCGGCGCAGCCGGTGACGTTCGGTCATCATTTGCTTGCTTATGTCGAGATGGCCGGCCGCGACCGCGGCCGCTTCGCCGACGCCCGGGCGCGATTGAACGAAAGCCCGCTCGGCGCCGGCGCGCTCGCCGGCACGTCGTTTCCGATCGACCGCGCCATGACCGCCAAGGCGCTCGGCTTTGCGCGGCCGATGGCGAATTCGCTCGACGCCGTGGCAGATCGCGATTTCGTGCTGGAGACGCTGTCGGCCTGCGCGATTTCGGCGGTGCACCTGTCGCGCTTCGCCGAGGAGATCGTGATCTGGTCTTCGCCGCTCGCCGGCCTCATCCGGCTGTCGGACAAATTCACCTCCGGCTCCTCGATGATGCCGCAGAAGCGCAATCCCGATGCCGCCGAGCTGGTACGCGCCAAGACCGGGCGCATCGTCGGTGCGCTCACTGCGCTCCTGGTGGTGATCAAGGGATTGCCGCTCGCCTATCAGAAGGATCTGCAGGAGGACAAAGAGGGCGCGATCGATGCGATCGGCGCGCTGGATCTGTCGATCAGGGCAATGACCGGCATGGTGGCCGATCTCGAGCCCGACGTGGCGCGGATGAAGGCCATCGCCGGCGACGGCTATTCGACCGCCACCGATCTCGCCGATTGGCTCACCCGCACGCTTAAAATCCCGTTCCGCGACGCCCATCACGTCACCGGCAAGGTTGTCGCGGCAGCCGCGGAAGCCGGCGTGCCGCTCGACAAGCTGCCGCTCGAAGCCATGCAGGCAGTCGAGCCCAAAATCACCGGCAAAATAACCAAGGCGGTCTATGCCGTGCTGTCGGCCGACAAGTCGGTCAAGAGCCGCGCGGCTTACGGCGGCACGGCGCCGAGCAATGTCCGCCGCGAGGCCAGGCGCTGGCTCAAGCGCCTGGACAGAAAGGCATAAACCTTTGGCAACGCCTTTGGGCGATGCTCTACGGACACAATGTCGCCGCCCGGGTGCGGTCTGATAAGATGGTTGCTGGACGCCCGGTTGGGGGACGCATTTTGAGCCGTGTTCGTTTGAGAATCCCGCGCGCTGTCGCGCTTTTTGCAGCGCTGGCCGGGGTTTTGGCGCTGGCCGGCTGCGGCCGCGAGGGACCGCTCGAACTGCCGCCGGGGCCGGCGCCGGCGACGCCAGCCGCGACGTCGCAACTGCGCTCGCCCGACGGCACGCCAGCGCCCGGCTCGCCGCAGGACACCGCTGTCAAAACCGGCTTCGACGCCCAGGGCAATCCGGTGGCGGCGGCAGGTCAGAAACGCCCCTTCATCCTCGATCCGCTGCTGCAGTAATTGCGTTTGGTGGCACGTCATCCTGAGGTGCGAGCGAAGCGAGCCTCGAAGGATGCACGACCCGGGCCGTCGCCCTTCGAGGGCCGGTTTGCGGCCGCCTCAGGGTGACGGCAAGAAAGCCGAGCAAACCGCTTCATCTCATCCCCGTCCTGTTCTAAACACCTGCCATGCATCACTTTCATTATCGCGGCGGCATGCTGCATGCCGAAGCGGTCGATCTCACGGCGCTGGCCGAGGCCGTCGGCACGCCGTTCTATTGCTATGCGAGCGCCACCATCGAGCGGCACTACAAGGTGTTTGCCGGCGCCTTCGCCGACGTCGACGCGCTGGTCTGCTACGCCATGAAGGCGAATTCCAATCAGGCGGTGATCGCGACGTTGGCCAAGCTAGGCGCCGGCGCCGACGTGGTCTCGGAAGGCGAGCTCATGCGCGCCCGCATGGCCGGGGTGCCGGCCGACAAGATCATGTTCTCCGGCGTCGGCAAGACCGCGCAGGAGCTGGCGCTGGCGGTCGACGAAAACATTCTTTGCATCAATGTCGAATCCGAGCCGGAGCTTGAACTGCTGTCTTCCATCGCGACCGCCAAGGACCGCGTCGCCGCTATTTCCATTCGCGTCAATCCCGACATTGATCCGAAGACCCACGCCAAGATCGCGACCGGCAAGGCGGAGAACAAGTTCGGCGTTCCGATCAGCCGCGCGCGCGAGGTCTATGCGCGCGCCGCCAAGCTCAAAGGCGTGCGCGTCATCGGCGTCGACATGCATATCGGCAGCCAGATCGTCGCCCTCGATCCGTTCGGCGATGCGTTCGCGCTATTGGCGGAGTTCGTTGGTGTACTGCGCGCCGACGGCCATGTCATCGCGCATGTCGATCTCGGCGGCGGCCTGGGCATTCCCTATCGCGAGGACAACGAGCCGCCGCCCGATCCGGACGCCTATGCGGCGATCGTCAAGCGCGCGACCAAGGATCTTGGCTGCAATCTGATCTTCGAGCCGGGCCGGCTGATCGTCGGCAATGCCGGCATCCTGGTGACGCGCGTCATTTATCTCAAGCGCGGCGAGGCCAAGACCTTCGTCATCGTCGACGCCGGCATGAACGATCTGGTGCGCCCGACGCTCTACGAGGCGCATCACGACATCAAGCCGGTACGGCAGGCGCCGGCGGGCGCGCCGCGAATCACCGCCGACGTGGTCGGGCCGGTTTGCGAGTCCGGCGACTACCTCGCGCTCGACCGCACTCTGGTCGAGCCGAAGCCGGGCGATCTTCTCGCCGTGATGACCGCCGGCGCTTATGGCGCGGTCCAGGCCGGCACCTATAATAGCCGTGCGCTCATCCCCGAAGTGCTTGTTCGCAATGACGAATGGGCGCTCGTCCGGCCACGCCAGACGCTCGACGAGCTGATCGGGCTCGACCGGCTGCCGGGCTGGCTGTGAGCTGGCTTTGATCTTGCTTCGCTAAATTTTACCGGGCTTTCAGTGCCTTGAACTGGCCCTCATGTTAACGTGTTGTCTGCCAGTTGCGGGCGCTTGAAGGCCGGCCGGCGCCCCGAAAAACGGACGAATTGTGACCGAGCAGATTTTGCCGAATAGCGCTCCCGAGAAGGCCGCGGCCGAGCCCGCGGGGCGGTCGCTGCTTGACGCGGCGCTGCGGCGTGCGCGCTGGACCATCCTGTGGGAGCGGCTGTGGCCGGCCTTGGCGACGCTCGCCACCGCGCTCGGCCTGTTCCTGGCGGTATCGTGGCTCGGGCTATGGCTGTGGCTGCCGCCGCTCGGCCGCACCATCGGCTTGATCGGTTTTGTCATCGTCGTCGTCGTGGCGCTGGTGCCGTTGGGCCTGTTGCGCATGCCGGCGATGCGCGAGGGGTTGAGACGGCTCGATCGCGGCAGCGGACTACGCCATCGTCCGGCGACCGCGATCGCCGACGAACTCGCGGTCACGTCGAAGGACCCCTATTCGCTGGCGCTGTGGAACGCCCATGTCGAGCGCGCGTTGCGGGCGGCGCGCGCGCTCAATCCCGGCAAGCCTTCGCCGCGCGTCGCCTGGCGCGATCCCTACGCGCTGCGCGCATTGGTGCTGCTGGCCTGCATTGCCACATTTTTTGCCGCCGGCGGCGAGCGCTGGAAGCGCGTCGCGGCGGCATTCGACTGGCAGGGCGTGGTGCTGCCGGCGAATTTCCGCGTCGACGCCTGGGTGGTGCCGCCGGCTTACACCGGCAAGCCGCCGCTGGTGCTGCCCGGCATTCATCCCGGCGAGACGGCGGCGGCGCAGGCGCCAGGCGAGGGACCGTTCGCGGTGCCGGTCAATTCGACGCTGATCGTGCGCTCGACCGGCAACGTCAACCTCGACATTTCCGGCAATGGCGGCGTCACGCCGTCGAAGGAAGCGGCGCAGGCGCCGGCCGGTACCGAGGAGCACCGCTTTACGATCGCCGCGACCGGCACGGCGACGTTGCGCGGCGCCGGCGAAGATCTCACCTGGCCGTTCAACGCCATTCCCGACAATCCGCCGACCATCACGCTCACCAAAGACCCTCAGGCGCAGAACCGCGGCTCGCTCTTGTTGTCCTACCGGCTCGAGGACGATTACGGCGTGACCAAAGCCGAGGCGACCTTCGCGCGCAAAGATGATCCGGCCGCGTCCGCGTCCGGCGAGAAAGCGCAGCCGCCGCGTCCGCTCTACGGTCCGCCGGGATTCCCCTTGGTGCTGCCGCAGGCGCGCACCAAGAACGGCGTCGGCCAGACCATCAAGGATCTCACCGACCATCCCTGGGCGGGCGCGCAGGTGACGATGACGCTTATCGCCCACGACGAAGGCGGCAATGTCGGCAAGAGCGATCCGGTCACGTTCAAGCTGCCGCAGCGCGTGTTCATAAAACCCTTGGCGCGGGCGCTGATCGAACAGCGCCGCGATCTGGCGATGGACGCCAATGCGCGGCCGCAAGTGATCACCGCGCTCGATGCGCTCGCTATCGCGCCGGAGAAGTTCACCCCCGACGCCGGCGTCTATCTCGGCCTGCGCTCGATCTTCTGGCAGCTGGTGCGCGCCAAGACCGACGACGATCTGCGCGATGTGGTGACGCGGCTGTGGCAGATGGCGGTCGACATCGAGGACGGCAACATGTCCGACGCGCAGGACGCGTTGCGCAACGCCGAGGCCGCGCTGCAGCAGGCGCTGGCGCGCGGCGCCGGCGACGACGAGATCAAGCAGCTGATGGACAAGCTGCGCGAAGCGATGGCGCGCTACATGCAGGCTTTGGCGCAGCAGCTTAAAAACAATCAGCAGCTGGCGCGGCCGCTCGACCCCAATGCGCAAGTGATGACGCAGCGCGACCTGCAGAACATGCTCAATCGGCTGGAGAACCTGGCGCGCAGCGGCGACAAGAACGCGGCGCAGGCGTTGCTGCAGCAGCTTCAGCAGATGATGGAGAACATGCAGATGGCGTCGCCGGGCAACGGCGGCGACGAGAGCGAGGAGGCCTCGGAGCTCGACGAGCTCGGCGACATGATCCGCCAGCAGCAGGATTTGCGCGACCGCACCTTCAAGCAGGGCCAGAACCAAAACCAAAACCAGCAAGGCGCGCAGCGCGGCCAGCAAGGCAAGCCCGGACCCTCGCAGCATCAAGGCGATTCGCTCGGCGAGTTGCAGCAGAACCAACAGGCCTTGCGCGACCGGCTCAACCAGTTGCTGCAAGATCTGAAGAACCGCGGGCTGGGCCAAAGCCAGCCAGGCCAGCAGGGCCAGCAGGCGCCGGGGCAGGGGCAACAAGGCGGCGATCAGCTCGAACAGCTCGGCCGCGCCGGCGACGCCATGGGCCAGGCCGAAGGCCAGCTCGGCGAGGGCAATGCCGACAGCGCGGTGGACTCTCAAGGCCGCGCGCTCGACGCCTTGCGCAAGGGCGCGCAGTCGCTGGCGCAAGCGATGCAGCAGCAGATGGGGCGGGGCCAAGGCCAGGGCCGCGGCCGCTTCGGCCAGGCCCGCGGCGACAGCGACACCGATCCGCTCGGCCGGCCGCTGCGCGGCCACGACTACAGCGATGACTCCTCGGTCAAGGTGCCGGGCGACATCGACGTGCAGCGCGCCCGCCGCATCCTCGAGGAACTGCGCAAGCGCTTCGGCGAATTCACCCGCCCGCAGGAAGAGCTCGATTACCTGCAGCGGCTGCTGAAGAATTATTGAATCTTAGCTTGACCTCACCCTGAAAGGGGGAGGCCGATCCGTGCGCAGCGCGGATCGGGTGAGGGTCCGTGATTGCGAAATCCATATGAGCTGGGCCGCCACGGACCCCCACCGGCTCGCTGCGCTCGCGTCCTCCCCCTTTCAGGGTGAGGATGCCACCGCGTTGACACGCCCCCTTAACGGCCTAAATTACAGGGGTTCCGAGGGGTGCCCGGTTTTGGGCTGAGAAAAACCCTTTGAACCTGATCCGGGTCATGCCGGCGAAGGGACGGAAACTTCTGCCGAAATCCGCCCCCATTCGCCGGTCCTGGATCGTTCGCGAGCACGATCCCGATCGGATCGTGCTGCAATGAAATGGAGCGACCGATGAACAAGCCTCTCTCCGAAGCCGATCTCGCCACGCCGACGGTGACCACCGGCCCGATTGCCGGCTCGCGAAAAGTTTATGCGGCGCCCGACGCGGCGCCCGAGCTGCGCGTGCCGCTGCGCGAGATCCCGCTGGCGGAGGGCTCCGGCGAGGAGCCGGTGCGGGTCTATGACCCCTCCGGCATCTATACCGAGGCCGACGCGCCAATCGACGTCGAGAAGGGCCTTACGCGCGCGCGCGTCGCTTGGGTGCGTGAGCGCGGCGGCGTCGAGGAGTATGACGGCCGCCCGATCAAGCCGGTCGACAACGGCAACGTCACCGGCAAGCATCTCGCCCGGAATTTCCCCAACACGCCGCGCCCGATGCGCGCGTCTTCTCCCTCCCCCCTTGTGGGGGAGGGTGGGGTGGGGGGTCGGGAGGGGAAGTCCCCCGTGAAGACGGGTGCACAGCACTCCTCTTCGATCTCGACTAACCTCCCGACCCCCACCTCTAACTCCTCCCCACAAGGGGGAGGAGAACAGGCTTCCGCCAGCGGCCAGCACCCCATCACCCAGCTCGAATGGGCGCGCAAGGGCGTCATCACCAAGGAAATGATCTACATCGCCGAGCGCGAAAATCTCGGCCGTAAGACAATGCTCGACGTCGCGCAGGAACGCGCCGACGACGGCGAAAGCTTCGGCGCGTCGGTGCCGCTCTTCGTCACCCCGGAATTCGTCCGCTCGCGAAGTGGCGCGCGGCCGCGCCATCATCCCGTCCAACATCAATCACGGCGAATTGGAGCCGATGATCATCGGGCGGAATTTTCTCACCAAGATCAATGCCAATATCGGCAACTCCGCCGTCACGTCTTCCGTGGAAGAGGAAGTGGAGAAGATGGTGTGGGCGATCCGCTGGGGCGCCGACACCGTGATGGACCTCTCCACCGGCCGCAACATCCACAACACCCGCGAATGGATTTTGCGCAATTCGCCGGTGCCGATCGGCACCGTGCCGATCTATCAAGCGCTGGAGAAGGTCAACGGCGACCCCGTCAAGCTCGACTGGGAATGCTACAAGGACACGCTGATCGAGCAGTGCGAGCAGGGCGTCGATTATTTCACCATCCATGCCGGCGTGCGGCTCGCCTATATTCATCTCACCGCCAACCGCGTCACCGGCATCGTCTCGCGCGGCGGCTCGATCATGGCCAAGTGGTGCCTGGCGCATCACAAGGAAAGCTTCCTCTACGAGCGCTTCGACGAAATTTGCGACCTGATGCGCAAATACGACGTGTCGTTCTCGCTGGGCGACGGCTTGCGCCCCGGCTCGATCCGCGACGCCAACGACCGCGCCCAGTTCGCCGAGCTGGAAACGCTTGGCGAGCTCACCAAGGTGGCCTGGGCCAAAGGCTGCCAGGTGATGATCGAAGGCCCCGGCCACGTGCCGCTGCACAAGATCAAGATCAATGTCGACAAGCAGCTCAAGGAATGCGGCGAGGCGCCGTTCTACACGCTTGGGCCCGCTCGTCACCGACATCGCGCCGGCCTACGACCACATCACCTCCGCCATCGGCGCCGCCATGATCGGCTGGTTCGGCACCGCCATGCTCTGCTACGTCACGCCGAAGGAGCATCTCGGCCTGCCGGACAGAAACGACGTCAAGGACGGCGTCATCGCCTACAAGATCGCGGCGCATGCCGCCGACCTCGCCAAGGGCCATCCCGCCGCGCAATTGCGCGACGATGCGTTAAGCCGCGCGCGCTTCGACTTCCGCTGGAACGACCAATTCAATCTCTCGCTCGATCCCGACACCGCGCTCAAATACCACGACGAGACGCTGCCCAAGGACGCGCACAAAGTGGCGCACTTCTGCTCGATGTGCGGGCCGAAGTTTTGCTCGATGAAGATCACGGCGGATGTGCGGGAGTATGCGTCGGGGCTCTCCGACAACGAGAAGGCCGCGCTTTATCCGGACGTGCTGCGCAAGCCAGGGCATGGACCGATATGTCGAAGAAGTTCTTGGACATGGGGGCGGAGGTTTATGTCGATAAGGCGGCGGTGGCAAAAGAGGCGAATAAGGCGCTGTGAGCTTGTCAGGTGCAGAGGTGACGTTCATGCGGTGTTAAGAAACTTTACAGCAGCATGAGCGTTTGCTACTCGAATGATTCACGGCGGGGAGAGAGCTATGACGAAGAATCTTGAAGAACTGGTCATCTGTGCCCGCAAAATCACTATGACGTCCGCTCAGCTCGGAGAGCAAAGGCGGAGCTTTGCCTACGGCAACACTCACATCGAGAACGAGAGAATTACCCGCGAGATGGTTGCCGAAGCCGACAAAAAAATCGAGACGCGCGACGAGTGACGTGGCCGCGGATCGCCACAGCGAAGCGGAAGACGCTGCGCTACTAAGCGATCCGATCGAGATTGCGCGTCGAGAGGCTGAAAACGGCCTCAAGCAATTTACACTGGCGCTCGATATCATCCGCTCGCATGTGAAGGACGCGGAACGGCCATTTAAACTGCGGGCCGGTCCAATTATGCAATTGCATCAAGCGGCTCTTGATGGATTGCATCGGCTGGCGGGCACGTTTCGAAATACGCCCGTGAAGATTCACGGCAGCCTTCACCAGCCTCCCGAGCCCGCATTCGTCGCTGATGAAGTACAAGCGCTATGTGAATACATCAATGAGAATTGGGCCAAAAGTGCGGTCCACCTTGCCGCCTACGTTCTATGGAAGATGAACTGGATTCATCCGTTCGCGGACGGCAACGGCCGCACGGCAAGGGCCGTCTCTTACGTCGTCTTGAGCATCAAGCTTGATAGCTTGCTGCCGGGCACCCCTACAATCCCGGAACAAATCGCTGCTAACAAAGACCCTTATTATAAAGCGCTTGAGGATGCCGATAAGGCGTGGACCTTGCAAAAGATCGATGTGTCCGCTCTTGAGGGACTTTTGGGGGATATGCTTGCCCAGCAACTTCTAAACGCTGCCAAAGAAGCGGCTGGCGAAGGCCGTCATGCTCGAACTTGACTTGGGCATCCATGTTGAGATGTGCCATGATGACTCCAGACGAGAAGCCACCAGGAATTGATTTCGAAAAGATGGAAGCCGCATTCAAACGGGCGGCCCACAAAGCCATGCACGGGACGCGAGAGGAAAGATCGGGTCGCTTCCTTTTGGTAGAAGGGCCGGATATTTCGCGATATAACCTGTTCAAAGAATTGAGAGGTGATTCCATGACAGGTAAGAAGCACGAACTTTATGTTGAGCGTCGTCCGGAAGGCGATTACGCGGTCAGAAGGGGAGGCTCCGAACGCGCCTCCGTTACTGCGCCAACGCAAAAGCAGGCGATTGAGAAAGCTGAAAAACTTGATCCCAAGGCGGCTGTTCTTGTCGAACGCGTTCGCGATACCGATGTCGGCGCCAGGGATAAGTGGCGGAAAGCTTGAGCCTGCAATCGTAGCGTTCCGCACGTCCGGTCGTTCGAAAAGTTTTCGGACATGGGGCGGAGGGCTATGTCGACGCGGAGAAGGTGAAGGAGAGTAGTAAGACGTTGTAAAGTTGCTGAACGGGACATTGACCGGCGACGAGAGAATAATGGAAGGGCTCACTAAGCTCCTCACGAGTATCGCCGCTCTTTTGGGAGCCGTGGCATGGCCGGGAACCTTCTTTGTCGTTATTTATATGTTCCGGAGCGAACTAAAGTCGGCTCTTAATAAAGTTCCGAGTTTCTTCGATAGGCTGAAGAAGGCATCTCTGCCTGGCGGTGTTGTTTTTGAGCTTGACCGTGTCGCTGACGCTGAGGTCGAAAGCGGAATAGATAAGAGTGGAAAAATAACTCCGCGCCAACACGAGGTCGCGGCCCGAATAGCTGTTGAGACACGCAATGTCAGTTCGGAAGCGATTCTGAGTGAATTGGACAAGCTTTGCTTAGAATACAGATTCTCTGAGGCGATCATTGCCGCCTGGAGCTAACCGGACTTCGGGCGATGACCCGTGTTCTTGTTAAGATGCGATCCCTTGCACCGAGCGCAGTGGGCTTTTTGGACATATACAAAGGCTCGGGTTCCCCCGGAAGTCGGCTAGCCGCTATCGCGATGATGCAGATGGATCCGCGCGTTGCCGATCTCGAATGGCTAAAAGATCGGTTTTCATCCGAGCAGCCGTTCCTTTTCTATCACGCTGCACTCGCTCTGCAAAATTTCGCGAACACTTATGTTACGGCAGAAGATAAAAAGCACCTACGCGAACTCGCGCAGCAAGCTTTGAATGCAATCAAAGGATTTGCAGGTGGTCCTCCGGATCGGGACACAATACAAGTCCTAGAAATGCTGATCGCAAGTCTACCTAAATAGCAAGCGCAGTCCAATTGGTGAAACGAAAGTCGGGGCAAGCTTCGCGGCAGTGGCCGCGGTCCTGTGACGCCGCGTCGTTCACGAACCGAGCAACCGAAGCTTCATTTGGATTTATGATCCCGCCAACGGTTCCACTCCACGCACTGTGTTCTTCCCGTTAATGAAATCGGTAAAGACAATGACGGGATTCAGATCTTTCAGGCTTGCCCGATCGATCCACGCCTCCGCTAGAATAATAATCTTGTCACCGGGCAAGAAGTGTCGCGCCGGGGGGCCATTAAGACAAATTTGGCCTTCGCCGCGACCTCCTGGCATCACGTAAGTTTGCCAAAATACGCCGTTAGATAGGTTTGTAATGTTGACATATTGAGCTGGCTTGATGCCGCTGGCGTCAAGGAACGCCTCATCAATTGTTATTGACCCGACGTAATCGAGCTTTGCCTCAGTAACTGTTGCTTGGTGTATTTTTGCTGCACAAACTCGGATAAGCATGCGGCGTCCATTGCTACGACAGCGGCTTTCTTGTTGAGGGCGGCGAGGGCGATAGGCGAATTCGGAGCATAGAGGCGCGGTTCACGTTTTCAACAAGCGGGCATCGCCTGTTTCGTGCAAGAAATACAGTCTTCCTTCAGTTGGTTTTTCAGTCGCCCGTCGTCGCTATTATTCCCAAGGAATTGCACACGCCCATTGGTATTCGATCTGCTCTTGGTAGAACTTGTACCAATATCCATCGCGCCACGTGAGCGGTAGAATAGGCCGATCGTCAGTGGGGCCAGAAATTGGATAAAAGCGGACGTACAAAACTCCGTCTTTGCGATCGGCAAGATTGATGGCATCGGCGCCAAATCCGAGTGAGTATCCAATTTTTCTAATCTTTATCTGTTTTCGAGTGTTTCGGTTGCGGAGTTCGCAAAAAGAACTATGCACATTTCGAATCATATTTTGATAACGTTCGATGGCTGAACGGTCGCTTCGCCCCCACTCCTGAATTGCAGCGTCTCTACATCCATCGTAGTCGGGATCGAGTAACAGCACGCGTACAGTGCCGCCGCCCTCAAGAACGCGTTTAATATCTCCGATGCGGTTGGGGATTATGCGGCGCAAGTTGAGGCCGCTCATCCATAGGTCTTTGGCGCGAGCAAAATCTGCCGCGTACGACGGAGGATATTCCTTCCAAATCTTGACGTTCGCGCTGGCCCCGCCGCCATTGGATCGCGTGGTGGGCCTCTTTCTCGAACCAAATTTAACGTCAGCAAATCCTGGAGGCAGAGCTTTAGTAGGAGAGGCCATTACCTCCTTTAATGAGGTTGTAACATTGTTCCTTAAAAGCTGGCCCCAGTCTGGCGCATTCTTGTCGTATTTAATTACTCTTAGATCGCGCAGATCGAATGGCACGTCACCTAACGATTCGGCGATTAAAATGGCTGGTTTGGCAAGGGCGTGCGCTAAGCCTAGCTCGTAAAAGACATTCGGACTTTTGCCGCCGGTAAGGTCGGCCACCAAAACCTTCGCCTTTTTAATGTATGCCCATATATCGCTCGTGATAGAACTCGGTCGTGAAAGATCATCCGCGCGATGTGGCTTAAGACCGGCGGCGGAGATGGCTGGGGCATACACGGATTGATAGCGGTCGCCCAATCCGCCGAATGGCATGATTACAAAGCAGACGCTATCTTGTCGGCTTTGATTATTTGATCGTGGCGCCAGCATGGATTTCGTTCGCTTCCCAGAGCGTCCCCGCGTTCCGAAACAACCATAGAGTGTACGATAGTGGGTAAGCTCACGCAACTGGGCAAACTCAGTCCGGTAAACAGCATGCCCGGATTGACTGAAACGAAATCCGGGGCAAGCCTCGCGGCACCATCCCGGAATCTGTGATTGTCACAATAGTATTGACTATCGTCCCCGTTTCGGATACATTGCGCGAATCAAAGCTTGCTCATCGAAGGGCACATTCCGGGTGCGACCTAGAAGGTGGAGCAAGTGCGGTTCCCGCGGGCGGTCTCGCAAACCGTTCCCGGGCGGCTTCGGGCATCATTCACGCCGGTACTACGGCCGGTCGCGGGAGGTGCAGTCCCTGGACTGGGATAGGCGAGGGCGGGTAACGCCCGCCCGACCCGCGTCCCAGGAAGCATGGCCTGGGGCTGAGCCGGCCGGCGCAAGCCAACTGGCGAGTGCCGCGGTGGAGCGCCGAAAGGCGAGCGCGCCCGAAGCGCGGACGGATGGCAACATTCGCTCGTGTGGCGCGCGCCGGGCCCCGCCGGGCACGGCAACTCAGTACGCGCCTTCCGGCGCTCCGCCCCCCTTCTTTTATTTGGGGCGCGTTGGACGGGCTTTCTTAAAGCGTGCAGCAAACCTCGGATGCGAAGACGCATCGCGAGAACGAGATCGCCTGTCCCTCGCGCCTGGTGCGAGAGGGAAGCTGTTTGACATTGTGGATCGGCACCATCATCCGCCCCCGCGAACGCGGGGGAGGGGGACCACCCGAAGGGTGGTGGAGGGGGCGTCTGACTCGACGCTTCGTTGTCGTCGCCGAATGATCGTTGAGGCCCGCGCCCCTTCCACCATCCTGCTGCGCAGGATGGTCCCCCTTCCCCGCTTTTCGCGGGGCAGGATGAATTTTTACTTCAGCGTCAACACCAATCCGCTCAAATCCGCGCTGACAATCAGGCCGGTCTGCTCGCCGGCAAGCGTCAGCACGGCGCCGCGTTGGTTGGCCAGCACGATGCCCTGCGCGCCTTTGATGATGGCGGCGCCGGCGCCGCCCTGGCCGTAGACGCCGTTGACGTCGGACGGGCGGTTGATATTGCTGACGGTGCCGTGGAAGCGCGTCTCCGAGGCGCCGAAGGTGAAGCCGTAGCTCAAGCCGCCGATCGACAGCGGATAGCTGCGGCCCTGGAAGTTCAGCACGCCTTCGCCGGCCGAGCCGCCGATGACGAATCCGGCCTTGAAGATGCGGATGCTGATGGTGCCGCTTTCGGCATGCGCCACCGACACCGCGCCGACCAGCGCCGCGAGCGCGATGAGGCCGGCTCTCATTCCCGACAAGAATTTCATCCTAAGTTCTCCCTCACAGCAAAAGCGCCGCAGCGCATGAACGATTTGGCACTGTACCGTGGCGCCATGACGGGCGCCATGACCGACACCGTGACGCGCGGAATGCCGTCGTTCGCCAAGGGCTCACACGATTGTCCGGGCTACGCGTCGCAAAGCCCAGCGCTTTTTCACCGGCCTTAAGTGCGCGCTACGCCAGCAGCCAGCGCGTCTTTCACCATCTCAATCCCGTAGTTTCGCGCCGCCCGGCGGACCAGCAGATATTGCAGGAATAATCCGCCGCAATAGAGCGCCCAATGGGTCCGCGGCGCGATCACGAAATAGCCGGCGGCGCCGAGCGCAATGAGCATGGCAAAGCTGATAACCGCATAATCGCGCGTAAACAGGAAATTGCGGTGCGCCTGGAGCACGGACGGCATATTCTGCACCGGATAGTACACCGCTTTGTACCACGTGGCGTTCTGCTCCTTAGGGTCCTTCTTTATTGCATCCGTGATGTGGAATTTCGCGCAGACTTGAGCTTCGGTGAAGCGGTCGTCATTTTTGTCATGGACTGTGAACGCTTGCGAGGCGGGAAGCGGGTGTTGCCATCGCCAGAAAACCAGCCGGTCCCTGGTTTTTGCGCTGAACAGCCCGGTGGCGACGCGAATCATGGCCAAGCCGACCCCGGCGGGCAGCAGAAACGCCCAGGCCGTCGCGAGTTCGGAAAATGGCTTGGGGTCAATGGCCGCCACCGCCGCAAAGACGATCAAATTCAATGCGGTGATCGCCAGCAGGCCGGCCCAGTTCTGCTCGACGAGGGGTTTGGAGTCTCCATTCGCTGCCATGGCGTGCCCCGATTGGTGAAGACAACGGATGCCACCTTAATACTGCAACGCATGGTTGCTCAAGGCAAGCGCGCAAACTAGCCCGGTGCGTGAAGCGATATCCGGTCATGATGGTCGTCTTCAGTTTGCGCGCTTGCTCTTCGTTGAGCGATCACTGTCGTCCGGGGATGGGCATAAGCCGGGGGACGCGTTGTGATGTCGTCATGCGCGAGCTTGACTGCTATCCTCATCCCTACGGAACGGGCGCCACAACAATCCGGTTGCTCACGCGCAGCCCATAGCACCGCGCCCTAATAGGGGTGTGAGGGGGCATGACCGCGAGCTTTGGCATCGACATTTCGTCGAACAGTTTGACCATCGATTGGCCGACCGTCATCGCCACGCTTAATCCGCGTTTTGTCTATGCGCGTGCCTACCACGTCGATGCCACGTTGGCTGGATCTTATGCCGACCCCAAATTCGGCGATTACTGGACCGCTCTGACGACACATCAGTTGCCGCGCGGCGCCTATGTACGCTGCAATCCGAATATCGACCCGCAGCAATCGATCGCGGACTTCTTCGGCGTCTATAAGCCCCAACCGGGCGATTTGCTGCCCGCGGTCGATATTGAGGACGAGTGGGACAACAGCAGCACGGTGAAGCTGGAGCAACGCATCCAAAGAATTGGCCAGCTGATAAACTTCGTCGCCAATAAGATCTGCGGCCAGATGCCGTTGCTTTACACGAAACAACGGGTTTGGAACGATCTCGGCAATCCAACGCAATTTGGTGCCTGCCCGCTGTGGGTGCAGGATTACGTGAATGCGCCACCGGCGCCGCCGTCCCTGCCGGTGTCGTGGCCGAGCTACGCGTTCTGGCAATACCAACAGAATAAGAATGCCGCCGGAATTGCCGATTATGATCCCGACCTATTCAACGGGCCGGAGACCGCGCTGAGCAATTTTACGATAAAGCAAGTGAGCCCGTAGGCCTGTCGGGTGGACTGGCCATGGCGTCTTTCTCACCATGGCGTCTTTCTCACCGCCTTACGGTCAAGAAAGACGTGGCTGGCCCGGACGTGCCCGGCCATTACGACTCCCGCTCGCGCTTAGAGCCTCACCCGCCGCTAATTCTGCTTGCACGGTCCGGTCTGGACACAGTTGTTGATCGCGGGAGTCTTGCTTCGGGGCCTTTGGGCAGGGCGGTATAGCGTAAAGTTGCACGCCTGAAGCGGATAGCAAGAGTAGCCCCAATTGGCGGCACAGACGGCGGGGTTCGGCGCGCAATACCAATAGCCAGTGGTGTTTGAACAAATACAGCCGGTATCCGCCGCTGCGGAATCTGCCATGAATGCAGCCGCCAACAAGCATAGCAGAATCATAATCGATTTGCGCATGTCCGCCCCCGTTTCGTTGTTACAAGTTAGGATGGAATTTTTGTCTCAGTCAACACGTGTCAAACTCGGCATTGGCCGGGTTGGCCTGCTCGGCGAGTTGAACTCCGCCAGTGGCCAGCGCGAATTGTGCCGCTACGACCTCACCCTCCCTCCATCCACATTGAGCGTCTGGCCGGTCATGAAAGCGGCGTCGTCGCTGGTGAGAAACGACAACGCGCCGACCAGATCGTCCGGCATCTCCACGCGCTTGATCGCCTGCAGGCTTGCTACCGCGGTGAATTCCTCGTCCATGGTGGCGAAGCCGGGCCGCGGCTGGCGCACCAGCGTGCCCGGCGAACGGGTCAGGCCCGGTGCGATGGCGTTGACCGTGATGCCGTCGGCGGCGACGTCACCGGCAAGCCCGCGGGTGAAGCCGATGATGCCGCCCTTGGAGGCGACGTAATGCGCAAAGCCGGTGGTCACCGAACCGAACGTGCTCGACGCCATGCTCACCACGCGCCCCCATTTGCGTGCGCGCATGCCCGGCACAAAGGCTGAAGTGACCAGAAAGGTGCCGTCGAGATTGATGGCGAGAACCTTGCGCCAGTCGGCGAAGGTCATGGTGGCAAAATCCTGCTGCGGAAAAATGCCGGCGCAGTTCACCACGATATCGACGCGGCCGAATTTGGCCTGCACTTCTCTGGCCATCGCCGCGACCGAGTCTTCCTTGGACACGTCGCATACGACCGCAAGCGCATTTCGCCCAGCGGCTTCGACGAGCTTCACGGTCTCGCGGCCGTCGGCAAGATCGGCGACGGCGACGTGCACGCCGTCCTCGGCGAGACGTTTCGCGAAGGCTTGCCCAATGCCGTTGGCGCCGCCGCTGATGACGGCGACTTTGTCCTTATGCCCTTTGCCCACCGAATGTCTCCCTGAATTGTCGTTGCCCGTCGCAGCACAAATCTAGCCGCCCACGCTCGCGCGCGACAGGATGGGTTTATCGCCGCTTCTCTGCTATAAGCATAGGCCTGCGTGGCGTGTGATCGCAGGATAACGGGAGGGGCAAAATGGCCAAGGCTGCCGCAAAGATCGCTGACAAAGCCGCTGCGGACGATCAAGCCGACACGCCGAAACCGCCGATCATTTCGGATTACGGTCTGGCGCTCTCCGTCTATGTTTTATATCTGCTCGGGTTTTTCACCGGGCTCACCGCGGTGATCGGCCTCATCATTGCCTCGATGCAAGTCGACCGCGCCGACCCGGTTAGCCGCAGCCATTTCCGGTTTCAGATCAGAACCTTTTGGATCGGGCTCCTGTTCCTCGTCGTCGGCATCATCGGGCTGCACGTCGCCATCGGTGCGGTGATCCTAGTGTGGTGGGGGGTCTGGACCTTGATCCGCTGCGTCAAAGGCCTGTTGGCGCTCAACGCCGGCGAACCGATCGGCGATCCGGAGTTGTGGTTTTTCGGCTGAGCGCCATGGCGGCGCCGATCAGAAAGCGACCCCGACGCGCCGGCCCTTCTGCCACATCACCAGGCAGGCTTTTTTGACGCCGCTGTGGTTGAGCATGAACCGCTTCGGAATGACGTCGCCGCCGTGCACGTCGAGGCAGGCGCCGCCGGCGCTGAGGTCGACGACGGTGCAGACGGTCGACGCGCCTCTGAGATCGGTGAAGATGATTCCGGTCTTGGCGACCAAACCCGTCGGCCGGACACGATGGAATCGTCTATTCTCGCGCATTGCGGTGCCGTGACGGGCGTTTCCGGCCGCGATTGTAATGTCAGGGTTTCTGCGGATGCAATGCGCCGCGCCGTTGGCTCCCGGCGATTGCGAGCTACAGGATAAATCCTTGGTTTATTTGTTCGTTAGAAGTACGCGCGATTGTTAGGAGCAAATGTCTCTATCGTTCAGCCGCCCGCCGTCCTTGCCCGATACGCCTCGATTGCCGCACGCAACGGCGCCGGCAACGGCACCGGTTTCCTCGTCTCGAGCGACATCATGGCGGTGACCATGCGGGCGCGCAGCCGCAGGAGCCCGTCATGGTGGCAGAGGATGACGATGCCGAGCGAGGAGCGGCCAATGCGATCGACCAAGAGCGTCAGCTCGATCACCTCGCCCATCAGGCTCGGGATCTTAAAGTCGCATTCGATGTGCACGAAGGGAAAGCCGAAGCGGTCTCCCATCACCAGCGCCGCGTAATCGTGATGGAGCTCGTCCTTGTACCAGTCCTCGATGACGCCGTTGAACATGTCGAAATAATGCGGGAAGTAGACGATACCGGCCGGATCGCAATGCGAAAAGCGGATCGGCACGCTGCGGGTAAAGGCGCCGGCAGGCGGCTTGAATTCCTGTTCGAGCATGAGGCGGCCTCGTTGCTGCGGCTTGTTCGTGCCGTAAGCCTAATCCAGCGTCGGAGCCCGCGGTAGCGGGGAGGGGAGATCAGAAATCGGGTGTCGCGGCCCGCCTTTCCACTCCATGTGTTCGTCATCGACCGTTTTTGCATCGACACATGGAGGACTCTCATCATGCGCTTTCGCATCCAGGGCCTGCCGGCCGAACAATTCGCGCCGCTGTTTGCGCTGTCCGACGATGCGCTCAAGGACCGCGGCGCGGTGCGCACTGTTGCCGACGGACCGCGCCCCTGCCGCATCAGCCTCACCGACGCGAGTGCCGGCGACGAGCTGATCTTGGTCAATTACGAGCATCACGCCGTCGCCTCGCCATACCGCATGCGCTTTGCGATTTACGTGCGCGCCGGCGAGGAGACGTTCGACGCCGTCGACACGGTGCCGGACCAGTTGCGTAAACGGACGCTCGCGGTGCGCGGCTTCGACGGCAACGCGATGATGACCGGTTGGGAGTTGATCGAGGGCGTCAAGCTGGAAGAGGCGATCGAACGGCAGTTTGCCGATCCGCGCACCGTCTATCTGCACGTCCACTTCGCTGCGCCCGGCTGCTACGCCGCACGCATCGATCGGGCGTGAGCAAAGGTGCTTTATCTCTGTCCGATGTAGGATGAGTTGAACATTTGCGAAACCCATCAGCCATCTTTGCCGCCTATGACGGGTGTCGCTTCGCTCCACCCATTCTACGCACTGCGGCGAGAACGGCTATTTGATGAAATCGTTGGAGCGCAACACCACGGGCCGGCCGGGCCGGGCTTGCTCATCGAAGAACTTGCGCGAGGCGCGGTCTTCGATGACATCGCGCAATCGCAGAAACTGATCGACCCGCTGTTCCGGCTTCATGGCGCGGCCGTCTTCAAGATTGTCCATGGCCGCGGTGCTGATCGCGCAAACGATGGTCGTGTCCGCGTCGTGCATCGTGAAATCGACGACCATCCGGTCGAAATCATAGCCTTGCACTTCGCCTCGCTGCAGCGGCATTGCCGATACTCCATGCCGGCGGGGATCTCCGTCGCCGGCTTGGCGGTCAGTTTAGCCCGGGCCGAGCCGTCACAACAGAGCGGCCTCTCGCTCAGCTGCCGCGGCCCTCTCGGGCTTGGCCGTCCAGCCAATCCGACAAGCTGCCGGATTTGCCCTTGGTCTTGCCTCTTCGCTTCGGCGCGGCCGGCAGTTGCGGCGGCGCGGCGGCGTCCCTTGCCAGGCGCAGCGCCTTGAGCCGCTCGGTCTTAGCGCGCAGCGCTTTGGCCGCGGTTTCGTATTCGGACGTCGCCTTTTTGGCGTCATTGGCGCGCTGCGCCTTGGCGAATTGCGCGCCCGCCTCGTACTTGCTGGATTTCTCCATCGGGGCAGCATCCTTTTTATGGTTTGTTGTGGTCCCCCGTGGCGTAACAGGTCGCCACAGCCAATGCGAGGCGATTCCGGATAAAGCGCGTGGAATGGACAACGCGATAGTGAGGCGCCCATCAATAATGGCCGAATAGCGTGGCAAAGGTGTTTTAATGACGGGGTCGGCGGCTTATCGTCCCACCAGGCCGCGGTTTTTGACGGATCGCGCCCTACGAGTTGGCGTGGCGGCTGTTCAGCCAGTTCGCCAGCGCGACTGCAGGCCGCTTTTTTTGCTTTTTCTTGTCGCGGACCTTCTTGACCGGAGCGGCCCGCGGCGCAGCGTGCGCCGCTGCGTCCCGCGCCAGACGAAGCTCCTTCAGGCGCGCCGTCTTGGCGGCGAGGGTGTCGGCTTCATCTTCCGACCGAGCACTGTCCTCGACACCCGGCAGCTTTCTGAATTTGGGTTGAGCCCGCTGCATGCAACCTCCTTACGAGCGGCGATCCGCTCCTGGCTTCGCGGCAACGAGAGCCTCACGCGCAACGCCGGCGAGGCAAAGCTGGTATCCGCAATTACGCTCCAAAAGATGCCGCGCGGCGGACCAAGTCAACGACGCTGGCCATCATCTTTGATAGCACGTTCGAAGCGTGCTGGAAACGATCCACGCCCACCGGCGCCGTATGGATTGCCGCGGATCAGATGCGAAAATAGCGAGCTGCCCGGTCCTCGCCCCGCACCGTACGTGGTTTCACGCAGTGCCTGCACCTCCGCTGCACTGCGCAGGATCAAGTATTCACTGCGCTTCCTGCAGGATGCGCGCCTGCACGTCGGGACTTTCCATGATGCCCATGTGGGTGTAGCCGGGCACCGGAATGTTCTGCGCGCCGGCGATGGTGCCGCCGAGCTCGCCGACAAAATTCACCGCATGGGCGACGCCGCTGACCTGAGTGGACTCCGACGGATCGATGCCGATCATGGTTACGTCGCGGGCGCCGCAGGCGGCGGCCTGCGTCGCCACCTCGGCGGCGCGTTCGGCGCCAAACGAGTGACCGATCACGATGATGCGGTCGTCGGTGTGCGCGCAGGCATCGGCGGCGAATTGGCGATTTTGCTCGTAGCTGCCGTAAGCGACGATGTAACCGCGCTGGCGCAGCCGGTCAGCGATGACTGCTAAGCCATGGCCGACGAAGAGGCCGTTCATCACATAGGCGCGAGTGGCCGCGGAACATGCCGTGGTGAGCGCCACCAGCACCGCCATGCAGCAACACAGAAGACGCATGCCCCTAGCATTGCCGATTGTTAAGCGCTCGGCAACATCGTCTGCCGCAGCGGGCAAGGCGCTCCGGCTACGCCGCCCGGATCTTCCAGCACTTCGCATCGGCCTCGATGCGGGCAATCGCGTCCGCGAGGTTGCGTGCGTAATCGATGAAGGTGCGGCCAAGCCAATCTTGCCGCTGCACGATCAGATAGCCGTGCTGCTCCACCACGTAATATTTGCTGCTGCCGCAGGTGAAGGCGCGTTCCGCTGCCACCGGAACCTCCGTAGGCTATTTGGCCCCATCAGCCGCCCACCACTAAATTATGGTTTTGCCGGCGTGTGGGCAACGATGCGGCGAACACATCGCCGTGACGGGCGAGCGTGTCGCGAGATTGATGGGCTGGCAGAGTTGTTCACTGCCACCATGCCGTGTACGCTTCCATCCTCACTTTTGGGAGACTTGTCGTGGACGCACCCGGACCGACCCAACCGACGCTTGGAGAGATCGAGATTTTCGCCTTCGACTTCGCGCCGAAAGGCTTCGCCGCCTGTCAGGGCCAACTGTTGCCGATCGCGCAGAACCAGGCGCTGTTCAGCCTGCTCGGTACGCGCTACGGCGGCAATGGCGTCACCGATTTCGCGCTGCCGAAGCTGTCGCCGGTCACACTGGCGGGCCCGTTCTATTTCATCTGCATCGGCGGCGCGAACCCGCCGAGGGGCTGACGCCTCCGATCCAAATCGGCCGCTTCACGGCCATGATTAGGAGGGCGCCAATGCCGGGGCTATTGCAAAACCATATCGCCGCCGTTACCGGCGCGGGCTCGGGCATTGGTCGTGCCATTGCGTTCGGCTACGCGCGCGAGGGCGCCACGCTCGCCGTGCTGGACATCAAGGGCGACACCGCGGCCAAGACCGCAGCCGAAATCCGCGCCGAGGGCGGCACGGCGCACGCCTTCACCCTCGACGTGCGGGACTCCGAGGCCTGCCGCTCCGTCGCCGCGAAGATCGCCGGCGACGTCGGTGCGGTTTCGATCTTGGTCAACGATGCCGGCATCAACCGGCGGAACGCCTTTACCGCCGATCCTGACGCCGTGATCAAGGACTGGCAGGACATCATGGCGGTTAATCTCAACGGCCTGTTCAACGTCACGCATGCCTTCCTCAGCGCTCTGCGCGCCGCCAAGGGCCGCATCGTCAACATCGCTTCAATTCAGTCGTTCGTGCATGTGCGCACGCCGAATTCGCCGGCTTACACCACCTCGAAGCACGGCGTGCTCGGTTTCACCCGCGCCCTGGCCGCGGAATTGGGCAAGGACGGCGTGCGCGTCAACGCCATCGGCCCTGGCCTGATCGAGACGCCGCTGAACGAAAACGTGCGCGCCACGCAGCCGGAGCTGGTAAAAATTTTTCTCGACCACACACCGCTCGGACGCACCGGCAAGCCGGAGGACATCGTCGGCCCGGCGCTGTTTCTGGCGTCGGATCTGTCAGCCTATGTCACCGGGGCCATCGTCATGGCCGACGGCGGCTACCGGACGATCTAAGAGCATGACTCCGAAAAGTGGGAATTGGTTTTGGGAAAAGATCATGTTCAACGAAGAAGCTGCGAAATGCTACTTCGCCTTCATCTGGTCGGCGGATTTCAGGATGATCTCGGGCTTGCCGCGGTAAAGACTGACCGCGCCGGTGACGTCGACGACCTTGCCGTCGAGCGCCTTGACGTTGGGGAATTTTCCGCTGTCGTCGGAAAAGATCACCGCGGCAAAGGCGTTGTCGGGATAGCGGCCGCCGATATCAATGAAGGTCATGCCGGAGCGCGCGGTATAGACGTTGCCGACCGGCCCCTCGATCGTCACCGTCTGTCCGACATGGGCTTTGGCGTCAGCCGGCGCGATGGCCTGCTGCGCCAGCGCCAGGGCAGGCACCGCGAATGCGCCAAGACCGAGAGCCGGACCGAGAGCCGAGCCAAGAACCCGACCTAAAGTCACAACGGGAGCTTTCATATCTCATCCCCTTTGCCGCCATGTTGTGAACAAAACAGGAACATAAACTCTAGGTCGAGTCAAGCGGCTTGGACACGGTCTGCGACTGGCTCACAGCGCCGCCCCTTTGAACCGCTGTGAGGCGCGAACGCGACAAAGGGCATCGTCCGACCCCGAGGCTCGCCGTGGTTCATCACGCATTGCCGATCATGCAAACATTTGCAGCGAGCTATCGCGACTGGCGGCGGGCCTTATCCGCGCTGCGCATACTCGCGGTCAGCGCTTTTCTGATCCTTGTCGCGCTTTCCGCCGTGGAGGAATTCGTGCCACAGAGCCTTTGGGATCAGAATCTGACCGGTCACGCCCTGGATCTCGCCGACGACGCGATCTGGGCGCTGTTGCTCACGCCGATCCTCGTCGCCGTCCACCGCTTCGTGATCCAGGACGCGGTTACGCCGGTCTATACGCTTCCGCTCGGCGATCCGGTCTACCAAAGATTCTTCGTCTGGCTGTTCGCGCTGAAAGTCTTGTCGGGACTGCCGTTCGATCTGCTCGGCGCAATGCAAGCGCTCGCATGGCCGCTGTGGGCGAGCACGCTTGGGCTGATCGTAGCGCTGGCCGCGGCGATCGGCCTGTCGCTGCGGCTGACGATTTTGCTGCCCTCGCTTGCGGTGCAGGCGCCTGGCGCGACGGCCTCCCATGCGCTCGCCGACAGCAAAGGCCAGGCCTTGCGGCTGTTGGCGATCTTTGTTCTCGCGCTCGTTCCCTGGGCCGCCGTCAGCCTCGGCGGTACCCTGTTGCTTGGGCGCCGCATCGGGGTCACCGGCTCGGCGCAGATGATGATTGATTTGGTGATGGGCGGCGTGTTGCAGACGATCATACTGACGCTGTCGGCGGTCATCGCCAGCAACGCCTTTCGATCGCTCGCCGCCGCAGTCAATCGCGCGCCAAGACTTGTGCTGGCGCGTCCGATCGATCGGTGCGGTCTGAATTGAATCGCCGCCATCGCCATGACCTCTAAGTGTTTCTACAAATAGCCGCCTAACCGGTCGGCGGGCATTGTCTGAACATTCGCGTCGGCACTGATTCGGATTTTTCCCGAAACGTCCGGGCAGGTGCAGAACCGGCGTGTCTCGTAGCAAAGTCAGTGCGGTCTTGAGTAACCGTGCCAGTCGACCGGCGCGGCCTATGCGGCCGTCCGCGCGACAGATCAGCGGAAGAGACACACCATGCACACCATCGCCTTGGTTTCGCAAAAAGGCGGCAGCGGCAAGAGCACGCTCGCCATCGGACTTGCAATCGCGGCCATGCAGGACGGCCATAAGGTCTGCCTCCTTGAGACCGATCCGCAAGGCACCGTTTCGAATTGGCGGCGGCGGCGGACGCAAAGCGAGCCGATGGTCGAGACCGTCATTGCCGGATTCGAGATCGAGCAAAAATTGCCGCTGTTGCAGCACAGCGGCGTGACACTGACCCTGATCGATACCGCCGGAGGCGAAAGCTCGACGACCGCGGCGGCGATTGCAGCCGCCGATCTCTGCCTGATCCCGGCGCGGCCTAGCCCGGCCGATATCGAGGCCGCGGCGCCGACGCTGAGTTCGGTGCGCCGTCTCGATAAGCCGTTCGCCTTCATCCTCAATCAGACGCCGGCCCGCAGTCCGCGCCTCGATCACGCCGCATCGGCGCTTGGCGATGCGGCTGCAGCGCGCAGCGAAATGTCGTTAAATGAAATATCGCTCACGGCGATGGGCGTGCTGGCGCGGCCCTATATCGTGCTGCGCAACGATCAGCAGGACGCGCTCGGCGCCGGCCTCGCGGTCACCGAATATGCACTGGACGGGAAATCGGCGGAAGAAATCCGCAGCCTGTGGCGCTGGGTCTGGAGCAAGCTTACCGGCGGATCGCCAGTTTACGGGCTCGGGAACCTGCAAACGCCGCCCGCCGACGATGCGCGCATGATCGCGCTAACCTAAATCGCTTCGGCTCAACCGCGCTGTTTTCAAGCGGCAAGCGGCTTGAACTTCACCACCGTGTCGAAGCGATGGTCGCAGCTGTCGCAACGCCAGAAATTCCGGATTTCGTCGCCGCTGCGGCATTCGGAGAACTCCGGGTATTCCGCCGCCATCAATGGTTCGCCGCATTTCGGGCAACACGGCCGTCCGAAATAGCGTTCATGGAAAAAACGCATGGGAGCTGCGGTTTTGCCAGCGACCTGCTCAGTAATTTGGAGCGTCATGGCGTATCCCTCCGTGCTCAGATGGAACCTTGTTACCGGTCCTCTGTGTCATCCTTGCGGACGCCGCTTCAATAAAACGTGAAGGATGCGGAGCGTTTTTTATCGAATTGCAGCTTTGTTGGGCTTTGCTCGAAGCAACTCACGCCGCCGTTCGCGGCAGCAGTAAGCCGCTGTTCGCGGCAGCAGTAACATGTCACTTGCCCGCCGCTTTGCGCAGTGCAGCATTGATACGATCCTGCCAGCCCGGTCCGTCTTCCTGGAAGAAATCGAGTACGTCGCGGTCGATCCGCAGCGACACCGTTTCCTTTACGCCGGGCAATGCCGGCGGTGCTTTCGGCGGTGCTTCCACCGGCTTTGCGGTAACTGTCTTGAACGCTTGCTCGGCTGCGGAGCGGGGATCGGCCGGACGACGCATCATGTGACCTTCCTGTGACGGCGATAAAGCACTTCCTGGATTATAGCGCGCCTTTTGCGCGGCAACATGCCGGGACCAATCGCGTTCAGCGCGCCGCGCCACTCGTCATTTGCCCGACTGTCCCGCCGCATCGTCGATGGCGCGCAACAGCGTCAGCAGCGCCGTATTGAGCGGCGTCGCGATGCCGTGGCGCGTGCCGGCTGCGACGATGGCGCCGGTCAAGGCCTCGACTTCGAGACGGCGTCCGGCGAGCCGGTCGAAATACATCGACGTGCCGAGTTCGCCGGAAAACGTAAACAGCGTCGCCATTGCACGGTCGGGCTCGTCGTCGGCGAGGTTCACGCCCTCGGCGCGCGCCGCCGCCACGGCTTCACCAAGAATGGCGCGACAGAGTTCTTGCACATCGGACCGGCGCAAGACCGCCTGCCGTTGCAGCGTCAGCGCAGTGATCGGATTGGCGACTGCGTTGATCAGGAGCTTGCGCCAGATCAGCGTTTCGAAGTCATCGCTGCGCAGGATACGAAGCGGCGTGCCTTCGAAAAGCGTGGCGAAAGCGCGGCCGGCCTCATCGTCGGCAACCGCCAGATCCTGGTCGGAGCCTTGCCGCAGCCGCACCCGGTCGGGCGCTAGCCGTTCGCCGTTGTAATAGACGATCACCGGCAGCACCGTTGCCCCTCCGGTAAGCGGCGCGACACGCGCGACATGGCCGATGCCGTTTTGCAAAGCCGCGACGCGGGTCGCCGTCGTGCACAGCCGCGTGAGCCATGGCGCCGCCGATTTGGTTTGATGCGTCTTGGTGCATAGGAGCACCCAATCGACCGGCTTGGCGTCAGTCGGATCGGTCAGTGTGGTGAGCGTGACCTCCACGGCGCCGCCGGGCTGGTCGAGCGTGAGCCGCCCGATCGGCCGGCGCATGCAGACGACGACATCGTGCCGGCCGGCTGCGGCGAGGCAACCAGCGGCGACGCCGCCAATGCTGCCAAGGCCGACTACGGCGACATGCAAACGCTGTTTTACCGGCGCATCCATGGCGCCATGGTCGGGGAGATCGTGCGAAAGTCAAATGCCTGAATTGCCGAGCCGCTTCGTGGCCATTGCCCAAGCGTTAGCGCTGCGACTCGGCGCTGTTGCCGCGACCGGGACCGTCAGAACGGTCATAGTCCCACCCGTTGCCACCATAGCCGTAGCCGGGCGCGTAATCATAGAGGCCAGAGCCATAACCGGGCGCGGAATAAGGGGCACCGTAAACATAGCCTTGTGCCGCCGCGGCCGTTGTCACGGCCAAGACAAAGCCCACGGCGAGGAGGATTTGTTTCATGGTTCACTCTCCATTGTATCGCTGTTCGAAAACTATCGCCACGCGATTTTGTTCACGGTCCCCGTGCGGTTTGCGGCTCGATTTGATCGGCTGCGGGGCATGGCTTCTAAAAGAACCAATTGCAGGAATCGCGTTTTTGACGTGCATCAATAGTTCCAGTTCCAATTCTTGCTAGGAAACCACGGCGTTCGCCGTAGCCGCCCGGTCTTGGTTTATGAATGCTTTAACGCGCCTGCGTCGATTGCGCGCCGCCGACAACAAGCCGAGCGCGCCGTCAAGCCATGTGCCGCGCGGCAGCTTCGCCGGGTTGTCTATTGGCGCGCTTGGCATCGTGTACGGCGATATCGGCACCTCGCCGCTCTATGCGATGGACCAGCTGTTTTTCAGCCGGGGCGGCGGCGCGCAAACGCCGGCCGACGTGCTCGGCGGCGTTTCGCTGGTGATTTGGACGATCACCATCATCGTCGCCATCAAATACGCTATCTTGGTGCTGCGCGCACAAAACGACGGCGAGGGCGGCGTGTTTGCGCTGTACGGTTTGTTGCACGAACAACGCCGGCGCGGCACGACGCTGTTGTTGTGGGCGCTGATGCTGGGCGCGGGATTGCTGTTCGGCGACGGCATCATTACGCCGTCGATCAGCGTGCTGTCGGCGGTGGAAGGCCTCGATGTGGCGACGCCAACTCTCGGCAACGCCGTCATTCCCATTACCATCGGCCTGTTGACCGGCCTGTTCGCCATCCAGTTCAAGGGCACCGCCGGTATCGGCATCGTGTTCGGTCCGGTCCTCATCGTCTGGTTTGCGGCGATCGCGGTGCTCGGTGTCGTCCAGATTCAACACCATCCCGATATCCTCGCCGCGTTCAATCCGCTTTACGGCCTGACCTATCTGCATCGCGCCGGCTTCTTCGACACGCTCCTCATCCTCGGCGCCCTGATGCTGGTCGTCACCGGCGGCGAAGCGATGTATGCGGACTTGGGGCATTTCGGCGCGCAGCCGATCCGGGCGAGCTGGTTCGCCGTCGTCTTTCCGGCGCTGCTGCTCAATTATCTCGGCCAAGGCGCCTATGTGCTCAGCGGCGCGCCGGTCGAAGCGGGCAAGCTGTTTTACAGCATGGTGCCGCAAGCCATGCTTTTTCCGATGGTGCTGCTCGCGGCCACAGCGACCATCATCGCTTCGCAGGCGCTGATTTCGGGAGCGTTTTCGCTGGTGTCGCAGGCAATCCGGCTCGGTCTGTTTCCGCGGATTGCGCTGTTGCACACCCATGAGAAACATGCCGGCCAAATCTATGTGCCGTTCATCAATTGGGCGCTCTTTGTCGGCTGCGTGCTGCTGGTATTGACGTTCCGTTCCGCTTCCGCGCTCGCTGCCGCCTATGGCTTGGCCGTGTCCGGCGTGATGCTCATCACTTCAATCGCGATGATCCCGATCTCGCGCCATTACTGGAAATGGGGCGCGCTCACGACCGGCTTGGTCTGGGGTGCGCTGACGGCGGTCAATGCCGCCTTTCTGTTGGCCAGTTCGCTGAAATTCATCGAGGGCGGCTATGTGCCCCTCTCCGTTGGTGCGGCGGTCTTTCTGGTGATGACGACCTGGCGCTGGGGCCGCAAGGCGACCTTCGCCGCCTATTCGGCGAAACCGACCATGACCATGGCGGAGCTCGTCGCGCTCCATCGCGCGTGCAAAGTCTTCATGGAGCGCAACGCGGTGGTGATGTCGCCGAAGCCGATGAATCTGCCAAGCGACCGCGCGCCGGCGCTGATCCAGATGCTGTGGGAACGGCACGGCATTCTGCCGCGCAATTTGATCCTGGTCGAAGTCAAGCACCGCAAGGTCCCGTACATCCATGACAGCCGCTATCGCGTCACGGTATTCGATCGCGACCATAACCGCGGCAGCATCATCGCCGTCGAGTTAAGCTTCGGCTTCATGGAAGAGCCCAATGTCGAGGGGGTGCTGGAGGAAATGGCGCGGCACCGCGAAATCGACCTGCCGGCCGACCGCCATCGCTGGATCGTGCACGCGTCGCAGGAAAACCTGCTGCCGGTGCGGCACATCAGTCTTCTCAAGCGGCTGCGCTTCCGGCTGTTCATGTTCCTGCGGCTGGTGTCGCAGCCGGCCTATTACTATTACGGGCTGGGCGACGAAGTGCTGCTGTCGGTCGAAATCATCCCGGTTCGGGTGCATTAGCGCCTGCGCGACCAAATAGCATCGTGCTAACCTGCGGCCGCATTGCAGGGACCCCGTCCACATGTCCGACTATCTCGAATTCGATCCCGCCGTCACCGACAAGCGCCAGGTTTATCGCCTGCTCACGGGGTCCGTGGTGCCGCGGCCGATCGGCTGGGCGTCGACGGTCAGCAACAAGGGCATCACCAATCTGGCGCCGTTTTCGTTCTTCACCGTGGTCTGCGTCGTCCCGCCGATGATCTCGTTGACCATCGCGCGCAATCCCGACGGCAGCGAGAAGCATACGCTGAAGAACGTGCGCGAGACCGGCGAGTTCTGCTTCAACGTGGTGACGCATCCGGTGTGGAAGGAGATGGTCGATTCGGCCAACGCATTCCCCGAGGGCGACAGCGAATTCGCCGAAACCGGCTTGACGCCGATTCCAAGCGTGAAAGTAGGCGCGCCGCGCGTCAAAGAGGTGCCGATCCACTTCGAATGCAAATTGCACCAGGTGATCGAGCTCGGCCCCAACCGGCATCCGCTGGTCATCGGCGAAGTGGTCTATATGCACGTCGATCCGCGTTGCATGACCAACGGCTATATCGATATGAAGAAGCTCGATCCGATGGGCCGGCTCAATGGCTTCTTCTACGCCACGCTGGGTGAGATTTTCGAACGCAAGTTCGACGACGGTCAGCCGCGATAGCCGGCCCCGGCCCATCCGTCTATCGGCGCTGCATAGAATTAGCTCACCGGCGGCGGCCCAAGGATCGCAAAGATCAGAATGCCACCGACGATGACCAGCGCCATCAGCAGCAGCGGCGTCAGCAAGCGATTGTCGTTCTTCCGATCGGTCTCGCGCTGGCGTGGAGTCTCGTCTGTCATGGCGTTACCCTTTTCCCGGACAACGCGCAGAGCGCGATAAGGTTCTTCACGCGAGGGCGCATCGTTTTGCCGCGAGTGACTGCGGCAACGCGCCTCGCCGTCGAAACTGTCGGGGGGTTACCTGTAACGATATCGGTGGCAGCCGTAGGCGCCGATTACGAGGTCGCGGTAGCATTTGACGATATAATGTTTGGTGCGGTGCTCCGCATAGCCGAGCCCATTCGGGCAGCACATATCGGTGCAGTCGCATTGTACCTGTTGCACCGGCGATGCCGCTGTCGCCGCCGGCTGCAATGCCGCGACCGGCATGGCCGCCGCGCTTTGGCAATAGATGACGCCGAGAGTGGCGCTAAGGCTTAAGGCAGCCAGCAGTGTTCGCATGTTGTCCCCCATATCGGCTTCAACAAGTCTACTCGCTCGACGGTTGTTCGGCGAGCAAATTCGTGGCGTTCGTTGGATTACTTTTTGAATACCTCGACGCGCAACGGCAGCACCGCGCCGAACCATGCTGCATGCGCAGTGTGATCGGTGAAGTCGTCGCCGGTCTCGGGATGCAAAAGAATGGTCAATCCGTCGCGGTTGAGCATCAGCCACGGCACGAAGGCGGCCAGCATCTCGGTCGGAAACGCGATCTGATACATCGATTGCGGATGCGGTCCGACCAGCTCGTCGTGCCAGCGTCCGAGCTTGGTCTGCGGAAACGCCGCGGCGACGCGTTCGCGCAGGCGCGCGGCGCGGTCGCGGCTGTTGGCCGGATCGTAATAGACATGGACGTGATAGTCCGTGATTGCGTCGACAGGAGCTATTGGCATCGCGGCTGGCCTAGGCGTGTTTGTGGCTATCCCATCTGTACCTGCCGCGGCCCGGCGTAGAGATTGGCGATGAGCACGGCAAGAATGCTGGTGAGAAAAATGCCGTCGAAGGTACCGGCGCCGCCGATCGAAGCGACCGGCGCGCCGAGCCCGCGGACTTTATCGAGATTGGTCAGGTCGGCGCCGATCAGCGTGCCGAGGCTGCCGGCGATATAAGCGAGCGGCGCGGCGTCCCGGCGCGACAATAGCAGCGCAACCGCAGCCGTGGTCACGACCGGCACGAACACCGGCACCGCGATGCCAAGTCCCGGAACGGGATTGGCGAGCCAATGCAGCACCAAGGCGACGATCGCCGTGGCGATAGCGCCTTTGACCCATAGGTCGCGTTTAAACAGCAGATAAAGCGACAGCAGCGTCGGGATGACGGCACCGCCGACATTGACCGCAATCACCGTGCCCTGCCAATGGCTGACCATCGGCACTTCGTACTGCATGCCGAAGAAATCCACGACCTGGTCGGACATCACCCGCTCCGGCGGCAATTGCGCGATCGGGATGTTGAAAATGCTGCCGATCAGCGAGCCGAACAGCAACAGCAGGGCCGTGCCGGAACTGATGCCGAGGCTGGTGTAGGCAAAGCGCACCGTTTGCAGGATGAGAACGGCGAAGAAAATCCCGACCAATATGGCAAAGAAGCCGGGCGCCAGCGGCAAATAATGATATTGGCTCATTTCCATCGAGCGTTGCTCCGTATCAAGCCCTGTCGCCGGACCAGCGTTGCTATATGCGGGGTTTATGCGTTAACCGATCCCGCATGTCGCTTCACTGATCCGGGCTATATTAGACTAGCCGCCTTGCACCGGTAACGCACAGCCCTATAATACGTCGCTTCCTTCGCGCAGGGATATTTTGGTGGCGCCGCCGGGAGCGAAATCAGTAGCCATTATCATGGGCAGCCAGTCGGACTGGCAGACCATGAAGCATGCCGCCGAGACGCTCGACGCGCTCGATGTGGCCTATGCCGCGCGCATCGTTTCCGCTCATCGTACGCCGGAGCGGCTTTATGCCTTCGCCAAAGGGGCAAAGGCGCAAGGTTTCAAAGTCATCATTGCCGGGGCGGGCGGCGCCGCGCATTTGCCGGGGATGACCGCCGCATTGACCAGCCTGCCGGTGTTCGGCGTTCCGGTCGAATCGAAGGCGTTGTCGGGACAGGATTCCCTTTATTCCATCGTGCAAATGCCGCCGGGCGTGCCGGTCGGCACGCTCGCCATCGGGCAAGCTGGCGCGATCAATGCCGCGCTTCTTGCCGCCAGCGTTCTGGCGCTGAGCGATCCCGCCTTGGGCGAGCGGTTGGAAGCCTGGCGGGCGCGGCAAACCGCATCGGTCGCCGAAGTGCCGAAGGACGGCGCGTGAGCCAAGTTTCGCAGGTTGCGTCGCCGATACTGAAGCCCGAGGCCACCGTCGGCATCCTCGGCGGCGGTCAGCTTGGCCGCATGCTCGCCTTGGCCGCGGCCCGGCTTGGCTTCAAATGCCATGTGTTCGCGCCCAATCCCGACTTGCCGGCTTTCGACGTGGTGCGCCGCGTCACCCGCGCCGATTACACCGATACCGAAGCGCTGGCCCGCTTCGCTGAAAATGTCGACATCGTCACTTACGAGTTCGAAAACGTGCCGGCAGAGACGGCGACGTTTCTGGCCGCGCGCGTCCCGGTTCTTCCCGACCCGAAGATTCTCGCCATCACCCAGGATCGCCTTGCCGAAAAGAATTTTGTCACGGCGCTCGGCATCCACACCGCGCCGTTTGCCGAGGTTGCGTCGCCCGCCGAGTTGGTCACGGCAATCGAGCGGATCGGCCGCCCCGCCATCTTGAAGACGCGCCGCTTCGGCTATGACGGCAAGGGCCAGGCGGCGATCAAGAACGGCGGCGATCCGGCAATCGCCTGGCGCGACGTCGGCGGCCAGCCTTGCATTCTCGAAGCCTTCGTGCCGTTCGAGCGGGAAGTTTCGGTCATTGCCGCACGTGGCAGCGATGGCGCCGTCGCCTGTTTCGACGTCACCGAGAACGTGCACCGCGATCACATTCTGAAATTTTCACGGGTGCCCGCGGCGCTCGGCGCGCAAACTGCAGCCGAGGCCGTGCGCATCGCCGAGACCATCGCCCATAAATTCGCTTATGTCGGCGTGCTTGCGGTCGAGATGTTTGTGCTCGGCGACGGCGGTCTCATGGTCAACGAGATCGCGCCGCGTGTTCATAATTCGGGCCATTGGACGATCGACGGCGCTTCGGTGTCGCAATTCGAGCAGCACATCCGAGCGGTCGCCGGCTGGCCGTTGGGAAACCCGTTGCGCTATGGCCGCGTCGAGATGACGAACCTCATCGGCCACGAGGTCGACGATTACCGCCGCTGGTTGGTCCTGCCCGGAGCCGCGGTGCACCTCTATGGCAAGACGGCGGTTCGCCCCGGCCGCAAAATGGGCCATGTGACGCAAGTGTTTCGGGACTGATAGACCCCCTTAATGCGCCCGCTGGTGGACTTTTTGGCGCATTTCTGCTACACGGCCACCTGAAGGTGGCCTGGGCATTGCGTCCTAGCCATTCTGAAATCACACGAACCCGACTGCGAAAGGAGCACGCGTGCAGGTTCTCGTCCGCGACAACAATGTCGATCAGGCTCTCAAGGCACTGAAGAAAAAGATGCAGCGCGAGGGCATTTTCCGCGAGATGAAGCTTCGCGGCCATTATGAAAAACCATCCGAAAAGAAGGCGAGGGAGAAAGCGGAAGCGATCCGCCGCGCCCGCAAGCTTGCGCGCAAGAAGCTGCAGCGCGAGGGCCTGCTGCCGATGAAGCCGAAGCCTGTCACCGGCCCGGGCGCGGGGCCTGGAATGGGCCGGTCCGGCGCGCCACGCGCCCCCCGCTTCGGCTGACAGTCAGCGTATTTTGACCATGGCGCAGGGGTTTTCCTGCGCCGTTTTTCTGGCGCGCCGGGATGTTATCTTCGCAACCAATGACCCGGTCAGTCCCTGCCATGCGTCAGATCACGCCCATCGCGCCTCTGCTCTTGGACAGGCTCGCGCTCGCGGCTGTGTTGGCGACGGCGCTGGCGCTCACGGGCTGCGCAACGCTCGGCAATCCGCCGGCCTCCGACGCCGGAGCTAGCGAGGGCTTGCTGGCAACGTCACAGGCGAACCTGACCTCGCTCGGCGAGGTCATTGCCAAGCATCCCGACGATCCGCAGGCCTACAACATGCGCGGAACGGTTTATGGCGAAGCCGGCCGCAACGATCAGGCGCTCGCCGATTTCAACAAGGCGATCGGCCTCGATCCGCATTACGCGCAGGCCTATGCCAATCGCGCGCTGATCTACCGCAAGACCAACAAGCTCGATCTCGCGCTTGCCGATGACGACAAAGCGCTGACCATCGATGCCAATTATGCGCCCGCCTATGTCGGCCGCGGCATCGTCTATCGCGAACAGGGTCACGGTAACGAGGCGCTCGCCGACTTCAACAAGGCGATCACGCTCAAGCCCGACAATGCCGACGCCTATTACAATCGCGGGCTCTTGTATCAGAGCCGGCAGCAGCACCAATTCGCCATCGGCGATTTTTCGACCGCGGTCGGTCTGGAAAACGACAATGCCGAACCGTGGATCGCGCGTGCGCTGAGCTACCTCGCCATCGGTGACGATAAGTCGGCGGCGAGTGATCTCGACAATGCGGTGCAGCTCGATCCGCAGAACGCGCGGGCCTGGAGTAGCCGGGGGCTCGCTTACGAGCGCCTCGGGCAGAAGGACAAGGCCGCCGGCTCCTATGCGAAAGCACTCAATATCAACGATAAATACCCGCCGGCAAAGGAAGGCTTCGCTCGCGTCGGCGGCAAGGTCGGCCAGACCTATCCGACGTTTTAGGACGGCCCGCTCGGCCGCTTGCTCAATCCAAATCGCCGCCGAGAAACCGGGCGACGGCGTCGAGCGCGCCGTTCTTGTCTAGATCTTCGTGGCCGCCGTCGAGGAAGCGCACAATGTGCTTGGGCTTGTTGGCGAGATCGAACAGACGTTCGCCCATCGCATAGGGTACGACCCGGTCGTGCATGCCGTGGAGGATCAAAAGCGGCGCCGTGACCTTCTTGATGCGCTGGTCGGAACGGAATTGATCCTTCATCAAGAGCCGTACCGGCAAATACCAATAGCGGCGTTCGCCGACGGCGAGTGCGGAGGTGAACGGCGCTTCCAGGATGACGCGGCCGACCGGCTTTTCCGCCGCCAGCGCCACCGCCACCCCGGAGCCGAGCGATTCACCCCACAGCACGATCTGCTGCACCGGGTAATGGGCGGCGGCGAAGGCATAGGCCGCCTCGGCGTCGCGGATCAGGCCCGGTTCGCTCGGACTTCCGGAGAGGCCGCCATAGCCGCGATATTCCAGTGCGACCAGGCCGATACCGGCGCCGATGAGGCGGCGAAAGCGCTCGACGCGGTAGTTCAGCGCACCGCCATTGCCGTGGAAATAAAGAATGACCGGTTTGCCGGCCTGGGGCGCTACGTGCCAGATCCTGATCTGCACCCCGTCGGCCGCCGTCAGCGGCACTTCCGTGGCTTCGGGCAGGCCGGCCGCGGCAGGGGTCACGTGCGTCCGGTCCGGAAAATACATCAGCGAACGCTGCGCCAGATAGATCATCGCAGTCAGGCCGACATAGCCGCACACCGCAATAACGGCGATCCAGCCGAGCACAGTCATTGTCCGCGACCGCGGGTGCGGGTTGCTCGACGCGCGCGATAACAGACCGGCCGGGACGGCGAGCACAAGCGCGGCATAGCGTCGGGTTTTCTCGACGGCCGTTTGAGCTGGGCGGCTGTGCTTGCCGATAGGTTCTTTGGCATCGCCGATCACCTCGCGCGCCGCCGCGAGCGGGTGCACGGCTTTGGAGGTCGTTTCTATCGGCATCGTCGCATGGCAGGGCGGATCGACGAGTTGCGGGAAGCCTATGGGTGCAGCGTCAAATACGACATAGGCCTAAAAGAAACCGGCCGGCTCATGAATAGCCGGCCGGCCGAAATTCAATGCGCGCTAGCGCGATCGCAGGGCAGGCCGCTGGCGCTGCCGCGTTACCGGCAGATCTGGACGGTGCGCCAGCGGTAGCCGGCACCCTCGATCCAAACTTTGCGCTTGCCCCAATAGCATCCGGGCGCCAGCTGAGCATAGCCGGGGCCGTAAGCCGGGGGCGGTGGCGGATAGTAGGCCGCGGGCGGCGGGCCATAGTAGCCGGGCGGCGGCGGAGGCGGCGGGCTATTGGCGATGGCGTTACCGACGATCGCGCCTGCGACCACTCCGCCGAGAACTCCCGCGCCCACAGCGCAGCCCACGCAGTAGGCATTTGCCGGCGCAGGGGCCGCTACGGTCGCGAGGCCAAGGCTGGCTGCCGCGGCCACGCCCAAAAGCGTCTTGTGCATATGTTCCTCATCTGACCGGCCGGGAGCCGATCTCGAAAGTGGATAGCGGGAAGCCCCGGATACCCCCGAATTCTATGTCGATCTCGTACACATTAGAGTTCGACTATTTGGCGGAAGTTGGGTGCGATAGCACCAATATCCCGCACGGCGGGCGTCCCATAGGGGACGCCGCCAACTTTCCCACGCAACCGGTCGCTGTACCGCTTAAACGCAGCCGCGCACCCAGGCGTAGCCATTCCACCAGCGCCGCCACACGCAGGGACGACCGTAATAGGGAGGCGGATAATATCCGTACGGATAGTAGCCGTAGGCGTAGGGAGAGGCGAGCGCGCTGCCGACCAGGGCGCCGGCAACGAAACCACCCGCGCCCCAACCCCAGCCGCCGCCACGCCAGCCGCCATGCCACCCGCCGCCATGCCACCCGCCGCCATGCCAAGCCAGTGCGGGGCCAGACGTCGCCACCGACGCTCCTGCCAGCGTCGCCGCAACAACAAGAGCAGCCAAGACCTTTTTCATGACATCACCTCGACAATGGGTTTGACCCGCACCCCAACCGTCCCTCGATGCCTTAAGTTCCCATTTATTGGTGAACGCAGACTGAATGACTATGCCTGAATCCAGCCATCATTAGAATGGCGCGTCCAGCGCGGCTTTTTTGCCGCCGCATGCGGTCTCCCGGAGCCGGGCGATGCCGCGATGCACAAATCCAAGAATCCTCTCCTAACAGGGCCAAAGCCTAGCGCCGTTTCGCGCCCATTTTGGTCCCCCGCGGGAAAGCCCAAACCGATTCGCGACACTTTTCAAATGCGGCCGCCGCCCGCGGCTCGCCAAATTAAATGTTCGTAATCTGAGCCCGGTTGCTCGCCTCATCGGGCACACTGGTCGGCGATGTAGCCTGCGCTATGCTTTCGTTGCGATTCGCGCGGCGGGACTGATGCGACCGGGACTGATGCGACAATGAAAAGCCGGGCAGTGAGATCGGGCCGCAAATCGAACGTGTTGCCGCGGCCGCGGCCGAAATCGCGCCGCACCGATCGCGGCGAAGCGCTTGAGCCGAAATCGCCGCGCGCGCCGTCGCGCTCGGGCTTCATGCGGCTCGCGGCGGAGGTCGAGGCGCTCGTGGCAGAGCTCAAATCCTCGCGCGAGCGCATCGCCGATCTCGAAGCTCGCGTCGACATCGATCCCTTGACCGACGTGCTCAACCGTCGCGGCTTTGAGCGCGAGCTCAAGCGCTCGCTCGCTTACGTCAAACGCTACGCCACCAGCGCGGCGCTGATCTATGTCGATCTCGACGGGTTCAAGCCGGTGAACGACCGCCACGGCCATGCCGCCGGCGATGCCGTGCTCAAGGCGGTCGCCGCGACGCTGTTGCGCAACGTGCGCGCCTCCGACGTCGTGGCGCGTGTCGGCGGCGACGAATTCGCGGTGCTGTTGTGGAACGTCGATGAGGCCGCCGCGGCTGCGAAGGCGGCTGCGCTCGAAGCCGCGGTCTATTCCACCGAGGTTCGCTGGAGCGCCTCGACATTCGTCGTCGGCGCCTCGGCCGGCGTCGCATTGTTGGGACGCCTCGACACGCCCGCCGCGGTGGTGGCCCGTGCCGATGCGGCGATGTATGGGCGCAAGGCGGAACGCAAGCAGCGCCGTGCAGGTTAGGCGATAATATCCGGCGTGAGTTGGTCTTCGATGAAGGTGATACGGTCGCGCAGGTGCAGCTTGCGTTTTTTCAACCGCTGCACCTGGATGAGGTCGGAACCGGGCGACTCCTGCAATGCCGCAATCGCGGCATCGAGGTCGCGATGCTCCTGCTGCAGGCGCGCCAGCTGCGCCCGAAGCTCGCGTTCTTCCTCTTGTGTCATCGCCGCCTTGGTCGAAGTCCTTGTCGGTCCTGCGGCTCGGCCGGCCGGCCGCCACCGCAGAGACCTAGTAAGCCTCTACAGATTATTGCGTTTTGGTTGATCGCCGACAAGGCCGCGCGGCTGCCCGCCAATTGTGCACAACAGGTCTGCAAGGCCGGACATAAGGGATTTTCGTAAGGGCAAAAACGGAGTATCCTTGCTTTTGGTTGTTAGGGTGTAGGATGATCCGATCAGGCTTAAATCTGACGCAAGGAGGCAGCCCAGATGGCGATTGAATCGCATCTTGCGGAACTCGAGAAACGGCACCAGGCGCTGGAACAGGAAATCAACGAAGCACTCACCCACCCCTCCGCCGACGACCTTCAAATTGTGGAACTCAAGCGAAAAAAATTGCACGTCAAGGACGAAATCGAGCGGCTCAGACACGATACGTTCGTCCATTAGTCGGTAACCTCGTAATCGTCGCGTTCGCTCGACCCTGCACTGGCGGGGAGCGGGGTTTTATTATCTCCGATTTGCAAACAGTTGGGCGCGGCGAGCGGGCGGAGTTTTTTTACATCGCCTTCACCGCATCCCTCAGCTTGAACTTTTGCAATTTCCCCGTCGAGGTCTTCGGAATTTCCGCGAACACGATGCTGCGCGGAATTTTGTAGGACGCGAGGTGGTCGCGGCACCAGGCGATGAGCTCATCGGCGCTCGCCGTCGCACCCGGCTTTAATTCGACGAAGGCGCACGGCGTCTCGCCCCACTTCTCGTCGGGCTTGGCGACTACGGCGACCACTTGCACGGCCGGGTGCTTGTACAGCGCGTCCTCGACTTCGATCGACGAAATGTTCTCGCCGCCGGAAATGATGATGTCCTTGGAGCGGTCCTTGATCTGGATATAGCCGTCGGGATGGATGACGCCGAGATCGCCGGAATGAAACCAGCCGCCGGCGAACGCCGCCTGGGTGGCGGATGTGTTCTTCAGATAGCCCTTCATCACCACATTGCCGCGAAACATCACCTCGCCAAGCGTCGTGCCATCGCGGGCGACCGGTTGCATGGTCGCGGGATCGCGCACGTCGAGCGCATCGAGCACCGGGTAGGCGACGCCTTGCCGCGCTTTTTTCGCCGCCTGTTCGGAGCCGCTGAGCGCATCCCATTCGCGGTGCCAGTCGTTGACGCTGGCCGGCCCGTAGGTCTCGGTCAGGCCGTAGACATGGGTAACGTTAAAGCCGGCCGATTTCATCGCCGCCAGCACCGATTCAGGCGGCGGCGCCGCGGCGGTGACGAACTCGACGCCATGTGGCAGCGGTTTCTTCTCGTGCTCGGCCGCATTGAGCAGCGTCGACATCACGATCGGCGCCCCGCACAGATGCGTGACCTTGTGGGTTGCGATGGCGTCGTAGATCGGCCCGGCGCGAACTGCTCGCAAGCAAACGTGAGTGCCCGCAACCACCGACAAGGTCCAAGGGAAGCACCAGCCGTTGCAGTGGAACATCGGCAGCGTCCACAGATAGACCGGATGCTTGCCCATCTCGCAGGTAATGACGTTCGCCATCGCCAAGAGGTAAGCGCCGCGATGATGATAGACGACGCCTTTGGGATCGCCGGTGGTGCCGGACGTGTAATTGAGCGCAATGGCGTCCCACTCGTCGGCCGGCATTAGCCAGGCAAAATCCGGATCGCCGTCGCGCAGAAGCTCCTCATAATCGAGATTGCCGAGCCGTTCGCCCGGGCCGCTATATTCGGGATCCTCATAGTCGACGACAAGCGGGCGAGCTTTGCATTTCGCCAAGGCGTCCTTTGCCACTTTGGCGAACTCGCGGTCGACGAGCAAAACTTTGGCTTCGCCGTGATCGAGGGTGAAGCCGATGATCCCGGCATCGAGCCGCGTGTTGATGGTGTTGAGCACCGCGCCCGCCATCGCCACGCCGTAATGCGCTTCGAGCATTGCCGGTACGTTCGGCAGCACGGCCGCGACGGTGTCGCCGCGCTTGATGCCGCGCTTGACCAGCGCCGAAGCAAGCCGCCGCGCTCGCGCATAGAACTCAGCGTATGTCCACGAGCGCGCGCCATGCACGATCGCCGTTTGGTCCGGATAGACTTGGGCCGCGCGGGCGAGAAACGACAGCGGGGTGAGCGGCTGGAAATTGGCCGCATTACGACCGAGATCGGTGTCGTAGGGCGTCGTCGCCATGTTTTCCTTCCTACTGTTTTTTAAAGCTTAGCAAATATGCGAACGGGCGAATAGCGAATGACGGGCGACGACGCAGCCTATTCGCTGCGCCAACCCTGCCATAGCAGCGCCAGCGAGATCAGAAGCATCAGTCCGTAGGCAATCTGATAAAACCGCTCGGTCGGCGTTTTGTGAACGAGCCAGATGCCGAGATAATTGGCGCCGACGGCGAGCGGCAATAGCGCCAAGGACGTCGCGAAATTGCGCGCGGAAAACTGGCCGAGCACGAAATAGGGCACAATCTTCATCTCGTTCATGAAGGCGAAAAAGATCGTCGTAGTGCCGACCAGCGTGAGCTTGTCGAGGCGCTGCGGCAGAATGTGGATCTGATAGGGCGGCGCTCCGACGTTGACGAGGAGCGACATGAAGCCGGCGAGCGAGCCCCACAACACCCCAAGCGCCGGATGCGGGCGGCCGTCCCCGTCCTCCGCCGAGACCGCGGCCGGACGGAGCCAGGCGATCAGCCAGGCGTTCAGCCATCTATAGATGACGAAGCTAAGGCCGATGCCGCCGACCATTAGCTCGATGGCGGCATTGGAGACGCGGCTTGCGAACAGCGTCCCGGCGACCATGCCGATCGCGGCGCCGGGGACCAGAACTTTCAGATTCCACAGACTCCAGGTGCGCCGGTAAGTCCACACCGAGATGGCATCTTGGATGATCAAAAGCGGCAAAATAATCGCCGCGCCTTGCAGCGGCGGCACCGCGAGCGCCAGCATCGGCGTCGCCACCATGCCGAGCCCGGCAAAGCCGCCCTTGCCGAGCCCAAGGAGCGTCACGGCCGGGATGGCGAGGAGATAGAACAACGGATCGGTGATCACGGCGGGATTTAAGGGATGAACCGGTGGGCCATTGTGACATAGATCAAAGCGTCTGCATGGCGCCAGTGCCGTGATGCGGGTCGGAGCGGCAAAACGCGCGGCTTGCAAACAGCGCAGGCTGGCCGAAAATGCGATGAGCGTTTTCTCCCTCTCCCCGCTTGCGGGGAGAGGGTCGGGGTGAGGGGGCCTATCCGCTGGGCTCAGAATCGCGGTGAGGCCCCCTCACCATCGTTCGCTCCGCTCACTCGACCGCTCCCCGCGCGCGGGGAGCGGTGGAATTCAGGAGATACGCCATGGACGCCCGGTCGAGCCGCTATCACGAGGTCTATGCGCGCTGGCAGCGCGATCCGCATGGCTTTTGGGGCGAGGCGGCAGCCGACATCGACTGGTTCGAGAAGCCCAAAACCGTGTTCGATGCCAAGGCCGGCATTTATGGCAGCTGGTTTCCCGACGGGGTGTGCAACACCTGCTTCAACGCGGTCGACCGCCATGTCGAGGCCGGTCGCGGCGAGCAGGCCGCGATCATCTACGATTCGCCGCTTGCCGGCGAAAAGCGCAGCATCACCTATCATCGCCTGCTCACCGAGACGCAGGTGCTCGGCGGCATGCTGCGCGACCTCGGCGTCGGCAAAGGCGACCGCGTCATTCTTTACATGCCGATGGTGCCGGAAGCGGCGATCGCGATGCTCGCTTGCGCGCGCATCGGCGCCATTCATTCGGTGGTGTTCGGCGGCTTCGCCGCGCGCGAATTGGCGACGCGGATCGACGACGCCACGCCGAAAGTCATTCTCTCCGCGAGCTGCGGGCTCGAGCCCGGCCGCGTCGTGCATTACAAGCCGCTGCTCGACGAAGCGATCACGCTGGCGAAGCATAAGCCGGATGCTTGTCTGATCCTGCAGCGGCCGCAATCGCAAGCGGCACTGATCGAAGGCCGCGATCGCGACTGGGCCAAGATGCGCGACTACGCGCTCATTCACGCCCGCTCCGCCTGGCAATGCGAGCGCATGGCGGCAACCGACCCGCTCTACATTCTTTACACCTCCGGCACGACCGGACGGCCGAAAGGCGTGGTGCGTGACAATGGCGGCCACATGGTCGCGCTGCAATGGTCGATGAAGAATCTCTACGGCATCGAACCGGGCGAAGTGTGGTGGACGGCATCCGACGTCGGCTGGGTGGTCGGACATTCTTACATCGTCTACGCGCCGCTCTTCCACGGCTGCACCACCATCCTTTACGAAGGCAAGCCGGTCGGCACGCCGGACGCCGGCGCGTTCTGGCGCGTTATCGCCGAGCACGGCGCCGTGGCCATGTTCACCGCGCCGACCGCGTTTCGCGCCATCAAGAAGGAAGATCCGAATGGCGCGTTGTTCGCGCGGCATGATCTGACGAAATTCCGCACGCTGTTTCTTGCCGGCGAGCGTGCCGATCCGCCGACGCTGGAATGGGCCGAGGCGCTGCTGTCGGTGCCGGTGCTCGATCACTGGTGGCAGACCGAGACCGGCTGGTGCATCGCCGGCAATCCGGTGGGGCTCGGCACGCTGCCGGTGAAATACGGCGCGGCGACGGTGCCGATGCCCGGCTACGACGTGCGTATTGTTGATGAAGGCTGCCACGAAGTGGCGGCGAACAAGATGGGCTCGATCGTCATCAAACTGCCGCTGCCGCCGGCCTGTCTGCCAACCTTGTGGCAGGCGGACGCACGCATGCACGAAAGCTATCTCGACGAGTTTCCGGGCTACTACAAAACCGCCGACGCCGGGTTCAAGGATGAGGACGGTTACGTTTTTGTCATGGGCCGTACCGACGACATCATCAATGTCGCCGGGCACAGGCTGTCGACCGGCGGCATGGAGGAGGTGCTGGCCGCGCACCATGACGTCGCCGAATGCGCAGTCCTCGGCATCAAGGACGAGCTCAAGGGCGAGGTGCCGTGCGGCTTCATCGTGCTCAAGTCCGGCGTCAACCGGTCGCCGGCCGAGATCGAGAAGGAATGCATCGCGCTGGTGCGGGAGAAGATCGGCCCGGTCGCCGCGTTCAAGCTCGCCATCACCGTGGCGCGACTGCCGAAAACGCGTTCCGGCAAGATTTTGCGTGGCACGATCAAGAAAATCGCCGACGGCGACGCCTGGCAGATGCCGGCGACGATCGACGATCCGGCGATCTTGGATGAAATTGGGAATGCACTGAAGGGGAAGGGCGTCGGTACATCGTAGCGCGCGCTTCCGATACCGATTGGTCCGCACGCGACGACCGTTCCCCTACGTAAATCCACGCATCGATAAACTAGGGCTTTTGCAAGCCTCTGTGATCTAAGGTCCCCCCGCCAAATACACAAAAAACGGCGTCAACGGGACATGGACGGCAGCGGTTTGGGCAACGGCAATTTGCGTCAATGGCTGCGCTCGTTACGCAATGCGACGACCTATTCCGGCGTCGCCATGATCACGCTCATTTGGGGCGCACTCCTTTTCAGCCAGCAGACTGGCGAAACCAACTTCCTTCGGGCCCAGCGGGAAAACGCCGACAATCTGGTACGGGCCTATGAGGAAAGCGTTGTTCGATCGGTCAGCGAGATCGACAAGACGCTCCTGCTGATGCGGTCGCGGATCGTGCAAAGCGTAGGGCGGATCAACATTCACGACGTAGCACAGGACCCGCTCTATTCGAGCGACATCATCAAGTATTTCGGGCTCGTCGATGCGAACGGCTTCACCACCGCGTCGAATTCCAGCGGAATCGAGCGTTTCGATGTGCGCGACCGAGAGTACTATCGTGAGTTCCGCGCCGATCCCAGCGATAGGCTCTATATCAGCAAGCCGGTCATCGGACGTATCGGAGGCCAGTGGATCATGCTTTTTGCCCGGCCGATCTTGGGCCCGGACGGGAGCTTAAGAGGAGTCCTCGACGCCATTGTCGATCCGGATGCGCTGACGCATTTCTTCGAGACGATCGATATCGGCAAAGAAGGCAAAATCACGCTCCTTGGCGAGGACGGCTATGTGCGGGCGGCCAAAGGCGGCACACGTAATGTTCTTGGCCAATACATCGATTCGCCGCTGCAGAGAATGTATCCGGCAACGCAAAATGGTTTCTTCTACGCACAAGCTTTCGACGGCGTACGAAGGCTCGTCGCCTTCCGCAAGATCAAGGGATTCCCTCTCATCGGGGCGGTGGGCTTTTCCGAAAAGGAGCTTCTGGGAGCCCTTCTCGCTCAGCAGAAGCTCGAAGATCTCGTGGCTTGCGGCATAACGATTTTGATTTTTGTCGGTATCGGCTTTAACGCGAGACACCGGGCGAAACTCGACGCCGCACATGAGGCCGTTCGCCTGAGCGAGGCCGAAACACTGGCGAAATCGCGCGAGCTTGAAATCACGCTCGAGCATATGAGTCAGGGCCTCATGATGGTGGATGTCGAGCGCAACATCCCCGTGATCAATCATCAAGCCGTCGAGTTGCTCGGCTTGCCGGAGAATTTTCTCGACTGCGATCGCACGTTCGACGACCTTATGGGCTGCCTGTGGGAGCAGGGCGACTTCGGCAAGGACGGCGAGACCCTCGAGCCGCGCGTACGCGATTTCGTCAAGGCCGGCGGGCTCGTCGACATCGGCACCTACGAGCGAACACGACCTAACGGCACCATGCTCGAAGTCTGCAGCGTGCCGCTTCCCGGCGGCGGCCTGGTGCGAACATTTACCGACATTACGGCTCGCAAGCACAACGAAGCCCGCATCGCCCACATGGCGCGCCACGACGAATTGACCGGGCTGGCCAATCGCATGCTGTTCCGCGAACGCATCGACCAGGCCATCGCCCGATCGCGGCGCACGGGCGAGCTCTTTGCCGTCTTGCTGCTCGATTTGGATCACTTCAAGGATGTTAACGACACGCTCGGCCATGCGGCGGGCGACATTCTTTTGAAGATTGCGGCTCACCGGTTATGCCGATGCGTGCGCGAAACCGATGTCGTGGCGCGGCTCGGCGGCGACGAATTCGCAATCATACAGGCGTCGATCGGCCGCTACGAAAATACGCAACTGCTGTGCAACCGGATTATGGATGCGATCAAGAGGACCTATGAAATCTCGAACCACATCGTGGAAATCGGCACCAGCATCGGCATCGCGGTGGCACCCGGTGACGGTTTCGACGCCGAGACCCTGCTCAAGAAGGCGGATATCGCGCTCTACGCGGTCAAATCACACGGGCGCGGCGGCAGCTGCTTTTTCGAGCCCGCCATGGAGGCGAACGCCCAAGCGCGCCGTGCTCTGGAATACGATCTGCGCAAGGCGCTCAAAGCCGGCGAGTTCGAGCTGCTTTACCAGCCGATGATCGATCTCGCATCGAACAACATCAGCGGTTTTGAGGCGCTGCTGCGGTGGAATCATCCGCAGCGCGGCGTCGTCAGCCCCGGTGAATTCATTCCCGTGGCTGAAGACGTCGGTCTTATTTCGGACATCGGCGAATGGGTGCTTGCCACTGCGTGTGCGGCTGCAGTCAATTGGCCCGACGCCATTAAGGTCGCCGTCAACCTGTCGCCGTCTCAGTTCAAGGACGGTAAGGTTGTCGAGGTTGTAAAAGCTTCGCTTTTGCGAGCCGGATTGCCCGCCATGCGGCTGGAATTGGAGATCACGGAATCCGTCATTCTGCAAGAAGATCAGTCAAATCTGGCGACGCTGCAGGACCTTCGCGACCTCGGAATCGAATGCATTGCGCTCGACGATTTCGGCACCGGCTATTCGTCGTTGAGTCACCTGCGGGCGTTTTCGTTCAGCAAAATAAAGATCGACAAATCCTTCGTCATGGAATTAGGCAGAAATCCGGACTGCCTGGCGATCGTGCGCGCGGTCGCGGACCTCGGCAAAAGCTTGAACCTCCCGACGATCGCGGAAGGTGTCGAAACCCAGGCACAGCTCGAACAGGTTCGCGCCTTGGGATGTCAGGAGGCCCAAGGGTTTCTGTTCAGCCGTCCCATACCGGCCGGGGAAGTTGAGCGCGTGATCGCACGGCAAAAACTTGTCGTTGAGCACGCTGCCTAAGCGACCGGGCCACGGTCGGCTTCGATGGCTGTCGTCTGGTGGCGGCACCATCCCCAACTCTGTACGTTATCCGGCATGGTGTGCGGTATCGGACGGCTGATCCTGCTTGCATTGGCGGTGTGGGGCACGCATGCGAATGCGCAAACCCTTGTCCAAACCCCGCCGGCTGAAAAGCCCGCGCCGCCGGCCCATCCACCGCCCGCCTCACCGCCCACCGCCGACGACATCTGCCACGCCATCGAACAGGACGCGGCGGAGAATAATCTCCCGGTCGAATTCTTCGCCCGCGTGATCTGGCAGGAGAGCCGCTTCAATGCCCAGGCAGTGAGCCGCAAAGGCGCCGAAGGCATCGCGCAATTCATGCCGGCGACGGCGGATTATCGCGGACTGGTCGATCCATTCGATCCGATCGAGGCGCTAAAGAATTCGGCGAGCTATCTGCACGATCTGGAGCAGAAATTCGGCAATCTTGGCTTGGCCGCCGCGGCCTATAATGCAGGCCCCGCTCGCGTCAGCGCGTTTCTGACCAACCATCGTCCGCTGCCAGGCGAGACGCGCAATTACGTTGCCATCATCACCGGCTGGACCGCCGACGAATGGGCGTCGCCGTTGCCGCCGAAGACCGCGGAGACTACGATCCCACAGGGCGTGCCCTGCACGCGGCTTGCCAATCTGATCCTGGCGCCGAAGGCGGAGGCGCAGCGCATGGCCGCTTATGTGCCGCGCTGGGGCGCACAGCTCACCGCCAACTGGTCGGAGAGCAGGGCCTGGTCGATCTACCGCACGATTGCGAAAAAATACACGGGCCTGATCGGCGATCGCGAGCCGATCGTGATCCGCAGCCGCGGCATCGGGCTCGGCGCCGCCATGCGCTACAACATTCGCATCGCCGACGATGACCGGCGCTATCTGGAAAAGTTCTGCAACAAGCTCATCGCCGCCGGCGGCGCCTGCGTGGTGCTGCGGAACGATCGGGGGTGACGAAAACCTCTCCCCGCTGTGCGGGGAGAGCATAGGCGTCCTTTGGACGCCGTTCTTGCACAAAGAACGCCAACGTCAAGCGTTGGCTATGTGAGCGAAGCGAACGACGGTGAGGGGGCGTTGCCGCCATTCTGAGCCCAGTGGAGAGGCCCCCTCATCCCAGCCTTCTCCCCGCAAGCGGGGAGAAGGAGAATTACTCCGCTTTGCCGCCGAGCTGCTTGAGCTTGGCGAATACCGCACTGACGTCAAGCTCGTCGGCCTTCTTGACCTCGGCGGGCGTCGGTTCCGGCTCTTCTTTCGGCGCGGTGGTGACGGAGGCGGGCAACAGCGTCGCGCCCTGCTCTTCGACCGGAACGGGCTTTTCCTTGGCCGCTCGCTGCACTTCGAGATCGAGATCGATCTGCGAGCAAAGCCCGAGCGTCACCGGATCGAGCGGCGTCAGGTTGGCCGAATTCCAGTGGGTGCGGTCGCGGATCGCGGCGATGGTCGATTTGGTGGTGCCGACGAGCCGCATAATCTGGCTGTCTTTCAGCTCGGGATGATTGCGCACCAGCCAGAGGATGGCGTTCGGGCGATCCTGGCGGCGCGACACCGGCGTATAGCGCGGGCCCTTCTTTGGCTTGGCCTCGGGCAGCCGGGTCTTCGGCTCGGCGATATGCAGCCGGTAGTCCGGATCGGCTTCGGCGGCCTTGATCTCCTCGCGGGTCAATTGTCCGGTGAGAACCGGATCGAGACCCTTGATGCCCTGTGCCGCATCGCCGTCGGCGATCGCCTTCACCTCCAGCGGATGCAAGTTGCAAAGCGCCGCGATCTGGTCGAACGACAGCGACGTATTGTCGACCAGCCATACGGCGGTGGCTTTGGGCATGAGTGGCGCGATCGCCATAGATAAACCTCCTCTGTGCTCCGCCCGCCCATCCGGGCGAAGCCACTCAACGTCATCGAAGATGACTGGAAAGCGCCCTGAATATAGGCGCAGCCCCGACCCCGCGCAACGGGCCGATTGCGGCGGCTGGAACTGGCCGGTTCACAAATATGCCGGTAGAATCGGGCAAAATTGCCCAAGCGGGACCACGCGGAGGAGGCTGGCATGGCCGGAGCATTGGACGGCAAAGTCGCGATCGTCACGGGCGCCGGGCGCGGCCTTGGCCGGGTGATGACGCTCGCCTTGCTCGATGCCGGCGCGCGTGTCGCCGCCGTCGAGCTTGACGGGCCGGCGCTGGAGGAAACCCAGGACGCGGCAGAAGATCGCGGCGCCGGCGAACGCTTTAACGGCATCGTCGCCGACGTGACCTGGAACGACAGCGGCCCGAAAATCCTGCGCGCTACTGTCGAGCGGTTCGGCCGCGTCGATATTCTGCTCAATAATGCCGGCACCAATATCGGTCTCCTGCGGCGCGAAGGGCAGCCGCGCGGCAAGCTTTGGGAAGTAACGCCGGAAGAGTTCCGCCGCATCATCGAGGTCAATGTCGTCGCCGCGTTCCTGATGACGCGGGCGGTGTTGCCGGCGCTCTTGGCGCAACGCTGGGGCCGCATCATCAATGTGACGACGAGTCTCGACACCATGTGGCGCGGCATGATGCAGCCCTATGGCGCGTCCAAAGCGGCTAACGAAGCGATGCTGGCGGCGTTGGCGCAGGAGCTCGACGGCAGCGGCGTCACCGCGAATGTGCTGGTGCCGGGCGGCGCCGCCGATACGCGCATGGTCTCCCGCGTCGCGATGCCGGATCGTTCGACCCTGATCGCGCCGGAGGTTATGGTCGAGCCGCTGATCTGGCTGTGCTCGAATGCTTCTGACGGCGTCAACGGCCAGCGTTTCATCGCCGCGAAATGGGATACCAAAGTGCCGCCCGAACAAGCGGCAAAGAATGCCGCGGCGCCAGCGGCCTGGCAACAACTCGGTCGCCAGGCGATCAATCCAGCGGACTTGCGGTGACGGCTATCGGTCCGCCGGCACCCGGCCTTTCACGGCGTTGGCGAAGGCCTCGTAAGCAATGCTGCCGTCGGCCGCGATCGGCAGTTCTTCGCGTAGGCGCGTTTTGAGCTGCTCGATCTTGTCCGGCGCCAGCGCCGCCAACGCCTTGCCCGAGGGGCCGATCGGCAAACTGCTCGAAGCCCAGAAATCGTCGAAATCGGCATAGGCGACGCGGATGCGGATCACCGTGGTGTCGATCGATTGCATTCCTGCCTGTTGCCAAAACGCCTGCATGCTGTCGCGCCGTGATGCCTCGACATTCGGCCGCGCCGGCTCTTCCAGGCCCAACGATCTCATGGCCGCGGCGAGCGGGCGGATTGGAAATCCACCGCCTGGAATGTCCCACATATAAGTGGCGACGATGCCGCCCGGCTTGACGACGCGCGCCATTTCGCGCGCCGCTTTCGCCGGGTCGCTCAGGAATGTGATGACCAGCGCCATCGATGCGACGTCGAAGCTGCCGTCGGCGAACGGCAATGCTTGCGCGTCGCCGAGGCGAAATTGCGCAAGCTTCGTTCCGGGCCGCGTTCGCGCGTATTCGAGTTGCCCGTCCGAAGGATCGACGGCGGATACTTGCCGTGGGGAGCAACGCGCAATCAGCACTTCGGTGAAAGCGCCGTTGCCGCAGCCGACATCGACCCAATTCAGGGACGCCGGCGCGTCGAGCCAATCGAGAAATTTTGCGCCGGCGAGCTGGCTCCAGCGCCCCATCAGCCGCTCATAGGCCTTGCCGTCGGTAAAAAGATTTGCCGATGCGTTCATGCGCTTCCTTTGGGCGCCGGCTCTATCGCGCTATTGGGCCGGCATGGTTTCCTTGATGATCGGCGTCCATTTGGCAATTTCGGCTTTTTGTTTTGCGGCCAAAGCCCCGGGTGTCTGCTGGTCGGACGGCCAGATTTCTTGGCCCAGCTTCTTGAAGCGCTCCTGCACGCCGGGATCGGCCAAAGCCACGCGGATGGCGCCGTTGAGCTTGGCAATGACCTCCGGCGGCGTGCCTGCCGGCACCCAAATGCCGTGCCAGAAGCTCGCATCGATGTCGGGGATGCCGAGTTCGTCGAGCGTCGGCACCTCGGGCGCCGCCCACCAGCGTTTGGGCTGCAGCACGGCGAAGGCTTTAAGCTGTCCGCTCTGCACTTGCGGCAGTTGCGACGCGGCCTGCCCGAACAGGAAATCGATATGGCCGCCGAGCAGGTCCGTCAGCTCCGGCGCGCCGCCGGTATAAGGCACGATCTGAAACGACGTGCCGGTGCGCTTGGCGAAAAAGCGCGCGGCGACGTCGGTCGGGCCGCCGACCCCGACCGTTCCCATGGTCGCTTTGCCGCTCTGCGCTTTCAGCCAGGCGATCAGGCCCTTCACATCGTCGGCGGGCACCGCCTTGCCGGAGACGATCCAGATCGGCGTGTCGGCGATCAGCGACACCGGCGCCAAATCCTTCACCGGATCGTAATTGAGCTTCATCATCGCCGGATTGAACACGGCGGTTTGCGTGTGCCCGATGCTCACCGTGTAGCCGTCTGGCGGTGAATGCGCGACGCGGCCGACGCCGATGCTGCCGCCGGCGCCGCTGACATTCTCGATGATGACGGACTGGCCGAGCGCCGGCTGCATCCGCTCGGCCAAAATGCGGGCGATGGTGTCGGTCGGTCCGCCGGCGGGGTAGGGCACCACGATAGTGATGGTGCGCGACGGATAGGTGTCGGCCGCGGCTGCGCGAAGGCCCACCGCGACGAACAGCAACACGAGCGCGACAAGCTTGCGCATGCATTTCCTCCCCCTCATGGCGGGGAACAGCGCGACGCTATTCCGCCGCCTGTTTTTGTGCGCCGTGGGCCTTGATCGCCGCCCAGACCCGGCTTGGCGTTGCCGGCATGTCGATGTGCTCGATGCCGAACGGCTTGAGCGCATCGAGGATAGCGCTGATCACCGCCGGCGGCGCGCCTGTCGCACCGGCTTCGCCGGCGCCCTTGACGCCGAGCGGATTGGTCGTCGCCGGCACCTCGGTCAGCTCCGACACCATATCGGGAAAATCCTCCGCGCGCGGCATGGCGTAATCCTGAAAACTGCCGGTGACGAGCTGGCCGCCGGCGTCGTACACGATCGATTCCATGAGTGCTTGACCGACTCCCTGGGCGACGCCGCCATGGATTTGTCCTTCGCAGAGCAGGCGATTCATCACCTTGCCGACGTCATCGACCGCGGCATAGCGATCGAGCGTGACCGTGCCGGTCTCCGGATCGATCTCCACCTCGCAGACGTGACAGCCGTTGGGATAATTCGACGGCTCTGCGGAGAAGGTGCCCGACGCTTCGAGACCCAGCTCGAATTGCGGCGGCAGCATCATTGGACGATGCAGCGACATCGCTACCGCGGTGAGCGGCAGCGCGCGGTCGGTGCCGACGATGCGGAAGCTGCCGTCCTTGAATTCGATATCGCCGGCCGCCGCTTCCATCATCATCGCCGCCATCGGCTTCGCTTTCTCGATGATGGCGTCGGCGGCGCGTTTGAGCGCATTGCCGCCGACATGCATGCTGCGCGAGCCGTAAGTGCCGCGGCCGATCGGCACTTCGTCGGTGTCGCCCTGGATGAAGCGGATGGAGTCGATCGGCACGCCGAGCCATTCATGCACCATCTGCGCATAGACGGTCTGATGGCCCTGGCCGTGCGAATGGGTGCCGGCGACGATGGTCACGGTGCCGCTCGGATCGAAGCGAAGCACCATTTTATCGTTGAACACGGCGGCTTCTTCCAGGAAGTAGCCGACGCCGCGACCGCGCAGCTTGCCGTTCTTTTTCGATGCCGCTGCGCGATTAGCGAAACCGTTCCAGTCGGCGAGCTTGAGGCACTCATCCATGACATGCATGAAATCGCCGCTGTCATAGGTCATGCCGGAGTGCGCAATCTTGTGCGGCATGGCGGCGGCCGGAATGAAATTACGCCGCCTGATTTCAATCGGATCGATGCCGATGACGCGTGCCGCCCGTTCGATGAGCTGCTCAATCAGGAAGGTCGCCTCGGGCCGGCCGGCGCCGCGATACGGCGCCATCGGCGTGGTGTTGGTCAGCACCGCCTTGGCTGAGGCATGCACGGCCGGGATGTTGTAGACGCCCGGCGCGAGCTTGATGGCGTATAGCGGCACGACGATGCCGGCCTCGAACACGTGCGAGCCCATCTGGTGCAGCGCCTCGACTCGCAGGCCTAAGATTTTGCCGCTCTCGTCGAGCGCGAGCTCGCCGGTTACCACCTGATCGCGGCCGTGGGCGTCACCGACGAAGGCTTCCGAACGCGTCGAGGTCCATTTCACCGGACGGCCGCCGACCCGGCGCGACGCCCAGACCACCAGTCCGTCCTCCGGATAGCCGCCGTTCTTCATGCCGAAGCCGCCGCCGACATCGGGCGAGATCACGCGCAGCTTCGATTCGGTGATTTTCAGCACGTTGCCGGCGACATGCTGGCGCGTGCCGTGCGGATTCTGCGTCGTCGAATAGAGCGTGTAGCTCTCGCTGTCCGGGTGATACTGGCCGATCGCGGCGCGCGGCTCGATGGTATTGGCGTGGACCCGGCTGTTATAGAGCTTGAGCGAGACCACGTGCTTGGCCTTGGCGAAGGCGGCGTCGGCGGCGTCCTTGTTGCCCATCATCAGGGTGACGGCGACATTATTGGGTGCTTCGTCCCAGACCGCCGGCGCGCCGGGCTTGACTGCGTCTTCGACATTGATGACCGGCGGCAGCGGCTCGTAGTCGACTTCGACCAATTCGGCGGCGTCCTTGGCCTGCGTCAGCGTCTCGGCGACCACGAAGGCGACGCGCTCTCCCACCGCGCGCACCTTGCCGATGGCGAGGATCGAGCGCAGCGTCCGGTATCCTTTCGGGCCGCCCATATCCTCCGGCATGACCGGCGAAAAGGCGCCGAGCTTGTCGGCTTCGACGTCGGCGCCGGTGAGCACCGCGAGCACCCCGGGTGCGGCCTTGGCCTTGGCGGTATCGATCCGCTTAATGCGGGCGTGGGCGTGCGGCGACATCACGGTGACGCCGAAAGCCATTAGCGGCAGATCAATGTCGTCGACAAAGCGGCCGCGGCCAGTGATGAAGCGGGGGTCTTCGAGCCGGGTGACCGGCTGGCCGATGCCGAACTTGCTGCTCACGTACTGTCCTCCCCATTGTCCCGGTTTCCACGGGAGCAGATCGTTTATACGATAATGAGAATACTTGGCGGGAGGAAGAGAATGGTGGCGGGCGCTGACCAGGCAAGCTTCGATTACATTATTGTCGGCGCCGGTTCGGCCGGCTGCGTGTTGGCCAACCGGCTGACCGCAAACGGCCGCCACCGCGTGCTGCTGCTGGAGGCGGGCGGTCCCGACCGCAATATCTGGATTCACATTCCGCTCGGCTACGGCAAGCTGTTCTCCAACCCCAAGGTCAACTGGCTCTATACGACCGAGCCAGAGCCTGAGCTCAACAACCGCAGGGTGATCCAGCCGCGCGGCAAGGTGATGGGCGGATCGAGCTCGATCAACGGGCTCCTTTATATCCGCGGCCAGCACGAGGACTACGACCACTGGCGGCAATTGGGCAATGCGGGCTGGTCGTTTAACGACGTACTGCCGTATTTCCGCCGCGCCGAGGATCAGGAGCGCGGCGCCGATGATCTGCACGGCGTCGGCGGCCATCTGAAGGTTTCCGACGTGTGCGAGCCGCACCCGTTATGTGAGGCTTTTATCGAGGCGGCGCAAAAATCGGGTTTCCCGCGCAACGACGATTTCAACGGCGCCACGCAGGAAGGCGCCGGATATTTTCAATTGACCGCGCGAAACGGCCGCCGCTGGTCGACCGCGGTCGGTTATCTGAAAGAGGCGAAGCGGCGGGGAAATCTCACGGTTGTTGCCAACGCGCTCGCCGCGCGCATCCTGTTTTCCGGCCGCCGCGCCATCGGTGTCGAATATCGTCAAGGCGGTGCCACGCATACCGCCCACGCCAATGCCGAGGTCATCGTCTCGGGCGGCGCTTTCAACTCGCCGCAATTGCTGCAGCTTTCCGGACTGGGGCCAGCCAAGATATTGCGCGAGCTCGGCATCGACGTCATCGCCGACATGCCGGGCGTCGGCGCCGATCTGCAGGATCATTTGCAGATCCGCATGCTCTACCGCTGCACCGAGCCGATCACCATGAACGACGTGATCAACAATTGGCGCCACCGCTACGCCGCGGGACTGCGCTATCTGTTGTCGCGCAAGGGACTGCTGACCATCGGCGCCGGCTATGCCGGGGCTTTCCTGCGCACCCGTCCGGATTTGGCGTCGCCCGACGTGCAATTCCACTTTCTGATCTTTTCCTCCGACGCCGCCGGCGCGACGCTGCATCCGTTCCCGGGCTTCATGGCCTCGGTCTGTCAATTGCGTCCCGACAGCCGCGGCTTCGTGCGCATCGTATCGCGCGATCCGGCCGTGCCGCCGGCGATCCAGCCGCGCTACCTCTCGGCCCGCTCCGACTGTGACTGCGTCGTCGACGGCATGAAGCTTCTGCGCCGGGTCATGGACCAACCGGTGATGCGCCGTTACATCGCCGAAGAACATGCTCCCGGCGAACAATGCGTGAGCGATGCGGACTTGCTCGCTTTTGCGCGGCAGACCGGCACCACGGTCTATCATCCGACCTCGACCTGCCGCATGGGGTCAGACCCGAACGCGGTGGTCGATGAGCGGTTGCGCGTGCGCGGCTTCGAGGGATTGCGCGTGATCGACGCCTCGATCATGCCGACGGTGGTGTCGGGCAACACCAACGCCGCCGCGGTGATGATCGGCGAGAAGGGCGCGGACATGGTGCTTGAGGATGCGCGCGCGAGCGCGGCCGTGGCGGCCTAATTTTCGCGCGCCTATGCCGTCGCCGGACTTGCGATGCGCACCGGACTGCGCAGCGCCGCCGCGGCGCCGAGCAGAATGCCGGTCGCCGCCAGGATCGACGGCACCGCCAAGGTCGACAGGCCGGTCAGGCCTTGGCCGATCGTGCAGCCGTAATCCAAGGCGCCGCCGCATCCCATCAGCGCCGCGCCGCCGATCGAGCGCAGCATGTGGCGCGTCGAGCTGTAGCCCTCAACTTCGAAGCGCCGTGTGACCAGCGCGGTGACGAAGCTGCCGAGCAGCACGCCGGCCACGACGACGATGCCAAAGCTGAGCGTCGAGCCGGTTGACAGCATGGCATATTGCAGCGTGTCGGCAATCGGCGCGACAAAGGTCAGCGATGCCACCGGCGCCGGATTGAACGGATCGGCGCCGAGACTGCCGGTGGCGAACCAGCCGGCCGGGATCAGAAGCCCGATCGCCACACCTGCTGCGATCTGGCCTTTGGCCTGCCGGAATGGTGCATGCGAGAACGCAAAGATCAGGAGCGCGCCACTCGTCAGCGCGACGGCGAGGAAGCGCGCAAACGAATCGCTCGGCCCTCCCGCGGCAATCAAAGCCGGCACCGAGATGTCGTGCAGCGTGGTCTGCGACCAGTGCAGCACAGCGAGCCGCGTGGGCGCGATCAGGCCTTTCAAGGTAATTTCGGCCGTCACCCCGACAACCGCAACGACAACGAGCGAGCGCAGATTGCCGCGACCCAGCAGCACCAAAGCGCGTGACGCGCAGGCGTTCGCGGCCACCATGCCGAAGCCGAACAACAACCCGCCGAACAGCATCAGCGGGGCGGAAAAGGCCGGTTGCAGGTAGATCGATTGGCTGAGATCGATAAAACCGCGCGCCGCCAAGAATTGCGTGCCGGCGATCGCCACCGCGAGCGCCAGCGCAAAACTGCGCACCATGCGGCCGTCGCCTTGCGTCCACCAATTGCGCAGGCCGTTGGTCAGGCAAAAGCCGCTGAGGAGACCGACGGCCCCAAAGACGAGACCGATCAGCAAACCGGCAATAAGGACGATATTCGGGATCGGGGTCACGACGCCACCTGAGGCCCGCAACAGGCGGGATCCGCCCTTTTTATTTGGCGTATTATGACCTCAGATTCAACGACTTGGCCCGGTCGCTGCCGCAATAAGAATGTCTTACTGCGAATGAGCGCGGTTGCGGGACAAACATTCTCGTCGCGCGCTTGATACTGGAACGAACGTCATCTCGGCTGAGCGCTTGGCGAGATTCAGGCGGCGCCGTCAAAGGACGCTATGACGCCTTGGGAAGCGGCTTGGTGTAACCGAGCGGCTGATATTGGCGCCGTTTCTGCGACCTCGTGTGGACCGGATTACAGCCGTTGCCGCCACAGATGATCGCGGCTTCACGCACGCGCGGCGAAACTGCAACGGTCGATGGCATTGCAGCGGCCCGGGCGATGGCCTGGGTTGCGGGCATTCCGATCGTGAAGAGAGTTGCCGCAGCGAGCGCCGTCAGGTGGAACTTGTGCATGCGTGGTCTCCGTGGCGTCCGCCCCGCTTCGCTCGTTAGAAGCTTATGGTGAATGAAGGGTTAACGGCACATTGCGCGGTCCCAGGCGCGGGTGCATCATGCCATGAAATACACCGATAAGTCGCAGCCCAAGGAGCGGCTCTTATGCACGACATCGTCATTCGCGGCGGCACCATTGTTGACGGCACCGGCAAGACGTCTTTCGCAGGCGATGTCGCCATCTCGAATGGCCGCATCGCCGCCGTAGGCGGCAAGCAGGGACCGGCCCGCCGCGACATCGATGCCGACGGTCTTCTGGTCACGCCCGGCTGGGTCGACGTGCACACCCATTATGACGGCCAGGCGATGTGGGATCCGCTGCTCGCGCCGTCGTGCTGGCACGGCGTCACCACAGTGATGTTCGGCAATTGCGGCGTCGGCTTCGCGCCGGTGAAGAAAGAGCATCGCGGCGCGCTGATGGATCTAATGGAAGGCGTCGAGGAAATTCCCAATCCGGTGCTGGCCGCCGGCCTGACCTGGGAGTGGGAGACCTTTCCGCAATTCATGGATGCGCTCGAGCGCCGGCCGCGTGCGATCGACATCGCGGCGCAAGCCGCGCATTTGCCGACGCGCGTCTATGTCATGGGCGACCGCGCGGTGCGCCGCGAGGCTGCGACGCCCGACGACATCGCCGAAATGCGCCGGCTCACCATCGAGGCGCTGCAGTCCGGCGCCTTCGGCTTCACCACCTCGCGCACCGATTCGCACAAGACGCCGGACGGCGAACTCGTGGCCTCGCGCGACGCCGACGATCATGAATTGCTCGGCATCGGCGCGGCGCTGGGCGTCACCGGTACCGGCGCCTTCGGCATGAATTCCGATTTCGACGACGAGGAGTTCGAGCTGCGCTGGATACGCAAGCTCGCCAAAGATACCGGCCGTCCAATCTGGTTCCTGCTTACCGACCGCTACGAGGATCCGCAGCGCTGGCGCCGCCTGATCGACGCGGTCCATGAGATGCGGGCGCAGGGCCTGCCGATCACTGCGCAGATGGCCGGCCGCCCGATCGGCGTGATGATGGGCGTCGGCACCGCGCTTAATCCTTTTACCGTTCGGCCGAGCTACAAGAAGCTCGAAAGCCTGCCGATCGAGGAGCAGCGCCGGCGGTTGCGCGATCCGCAAATGCGGGCGCAAATCCTCGCCGAGAAACCGTCAGACGCCGAAGTCGCCAAGCTCGCGCAATTCCGCCAGGCCGTCACCCGCAAATGGGAACGCTTCTACGTCATGGGCAATCCGCCGGACTACGAACCGGGTCCGGAGAAAAGCGTGGCCAACATCGCTGCCGCTACCCGCCGCCCGCCCGACGAAGTCGCCTACGACACCATCATCGAGGACGGCCAGTATCTTTATTTCCCAGTGGTGAACTACGTCACCGGCGATCACGCGCCGATCTATGAGATGCTCAACGATCCGGCTTGCCTCTTGGGCTTAAGCGACGGCGGCGCGCATTGCACCTCGATCGTCGATGCCGGCGTGCCGACATTTATGCTGACCCACTGGAGCCGCGACCGCGCGCGCGGGCCGAAGCTGCCGGTGGAAATGATGGTCAAACGCCAGACCAGCGAGACCGCCGATTTCTTCGGGCTGTCCGATCGCGGCCGGCTCAGGCCGGGGCTGCGCGCCGACGTCAACCTGATCGACTACGAGCGGCTGCAGGTGCAGAAGCCCGAACTGGTGCACGACATGCCGGCCAACGGCCGGCGCTTCGTGCAGAAGGTCGATGGCTACGAGGCGACCTTCGTCGCCGGCACGCAGATCTTCGAGCGCGGCGAGCACACCGGCGCGCTGCCGGGCAAACTTGTGCGCGACGGCCGCGTCGGCGCGGCGATGGCGGCGGAGTAGGGCGGACCCGGTACTCCGCCGGTCGTGTGATCGGCGCCGGCTTTATTTGGTCCGCGCCGCCACCGCGGCAAAAACGGCGTAAGCCTTTTCAAGCTCAGGCTTGCGCTTTGCGACGTCCGCGCCCACAGCCGTCAGCATCTTCATCATATCGGCTTGCTCGTTCGCCGGCAGGCTGATGAGCTCGCCGTGCTCGGCCCAGGTCTGGCGCGATTTGTTGTAGAAGTCGACCTCCCACGGATTGTCCTCCTGTGCGGCCTTGGCGGCATCGGCATCAACAATGGTCTGCAGGTCCTTGGGCAGGCCGTCGAACCACTTCTTGCTGAGAAACGCCATCGAGAAGATGAACGGCTGGCCAGTCTCGGTCACGTATTTCGCGGCATCCCAGTAATGCATGGTCGATATGACGGTCATGGCCAAAACCGCGCCGTCAATCGTGCCCTGCTGGATCGCCGGCAGCACGTCGCCGAGCGTCATCGCCACCGGCGAGCCGCCGAGCCGTTTGATCATTTCCTGCTGCATGTCGGCGGCCAGCACGCGAATCTTTTTGCCCTTGAGGTCGGCGAGATGGCGGATCGGATCGCGCGCGATGATCAGGGACGGCTGTGCGACGAACAGGGCCGCGCCATGAATGCCCTTATCGGCGCCGAAGCTGAGCATCAGCTTCTGCAATTCGGGATCGCTTGCCACGCGCACGCCCTGTGCCATATCGGCGACGAGTTCCGGGGCGGACAGCACCTCGTAGCGCGGATCGACACCGACCAGGAACTCAGGCGGCCCGACAAAGCCCTGGATTTCGCCGAACTGCACGCCTTCGATCTCGCGCGGGATCGGCCCGAGCTGGCTCGCCGGATAAATCTCGCCCTTGATGCGGCCGCCGGAATCCTTCTCGACCATCGCCGCGAAGCGCTTGCACCATTCGTGCTGCCCTTCGTTGATGGTGGCGGTACCGAGCTTCATCACATAGGTTTTGTCTTGAGTCTTGTCCTGCGCCAGCGCCACAGCGGGCGTCAGCACTAACGACAGGAAAAGCGCACCGGCAACCGCTGCACGCGCGCGCGATCGGTCTGCACTGAGATGCATGTCAGTCCTCCCCGGTTACTCGTTCTGGACGGTGTGGTTTTTCTTGAATTGTACAGAGCGCGGCGCGGCATGGGAAACCGCTTTATTTCGGCGAATTGCCGCAAGGCCGCGATCGAGGATCGGGCGAACGCCCGCCGCTATTGCAGTCCGAGCCGGTGCGGCAGCCATAGCGAGATGGCCGGTAGATAGGTCACCAGCATCAGAACCGCGAACATGACAGCATAGAACGGCCAAATGCGCCGCAGCACCTGCTCGATGGTCACATTGCCCACCGCGCAACCAACGAACAGGATGGCGCCGACCGGCGGATGACAAAGCCCGATGCCAAGGTTGAGCAGCATGATCATGCCGAAATGAACCGGATCGACGCCGAGCTTGAGCATCACCGGCAGCAGGATCGGCGTCGAGATCAGGATCGACGGCGCCATGTCGACCAGGCAGCCGAGCACCAGCAGCATCGCGTTGACCAGCATCAGGATGACGTATTTGTCGCTGGAAATGCCGAGAAAGAAAGCGGTGATTTTCGCCGGCATCTGGGTCAGCGCCATGATGTAGCCGACGCTCGAGGCGCAGGCGATCAGGGTGAGCACCATCGCGACCGTGCGCATGGTCCGATAAACCAAAGCCGGCAAATCGCGCCAGCGATAGTCGCGATAGACGAACATGGTGACAAGGAAGGCCCAGACGCAGGCGACCGCGCCGGCCTCGATCGCGGTGAACACGCCGGCGAGGATACCGCCAAGAATGATCAGCAGCGTGATCAGGCCCCATAGTGCATCGAGCGAGATCTTGACTGCTTCGCCCAGCGGCACCGCGCTGCCGCGCGGATGGCCCTCGCGATAGGCAATCACCAGGCACAGCACGACCAGCGCCACGCCGAGGAGGAGTCCCGGCACCACGCCGGCCATGAACAGGCTGATGATCGAGATGGTGCCGCCGGTCGCCAGCGAATAGATCACCGCATTGTGGCTCGGTGGTATCAGGAGCGCCTGCACCGAGGAGGCGATCGTGACATTAGTGGCAAAGACGCGCGGAAAGCCGCTCTTCTCCATCTGCGGGATCATCACGGAACCGATCGCCGAAGTGTCGGCAACCGCCGAGCCCGATATGCCGGATAGGAACGTGGTGGCAACCACGTTCACCACCGCCAAGCCGCCACGCACGCGGCTAAAGCCGACCAGAACGTCGGCGAACGCCACCAGCCGCCGCGCCATGCCGCCCTCGGCCATGATCGCGCCGGCCAGCACGAAGAACGGAATGGTGAGCATCGCCACTTTGCTCACGCCGTTGGAAATCTGCAGCATCACCGCTTCCAGCGGAATGCCGATGAATAACGCGCCGGCGATGGCGGCAAGGGCCAGCGAATAGGCAATGGGCATGCCGATCACGAAACAGGTGAACATGGTGGCGAGCAGGATGAAAATGTCCATCGGCTCTCCGGACCTAATCGAAGGCGATGCGATCGCCGCGGCCGGCGCGCGGCGGCGGACCAATCGCCAAGCGCTCGATCACGAACAGCAACAGGATCGCGCCGCCAAGCGGTATCGGCAGATAGGTCACGCCGACCGACAGCGACGGAAAGTCGGCAATGGAATTCTGCCATGTTTCGGCGACCAGCTTGGCGCCCCAATCGATCATGAACAGCGCGATCAAAGCCATCAGCAGTTCGACGGCGAACGCGGGCGCGCGCTGGAAGCGCGGCGGCAACAGCGAAACGAAAAACGACATCTGCATATGCAGGCCGTCGCGGTAGCAAACCGCCGCACCGAAGAAGGTCAACACGATCATCAGCAGCACTGCCGTCGGCTCCGGCCACGACGCGGCGCTGTTGAGCCCATAGCGCGTGAAAACGGCCCAAGGGATCACGCCGGAGATCAAGACCAGCGCCGTACCGGCGACGGCCACGCACAGCGCATAAAGCGCGTCCATCAGCTTGCGGATTGCGCCCCTCATCGCCTGGGCGTTCAGTCGACGGCCTGGATGCGTTTGATCTGATCGGCAAAGCGCGGCGCATATTTATCCCACACCGGCTTGACCGCATCTTGAAACGGTTTCTTGTCGATCGTCTCCACGATCTGCACGCCGGCCGCCCTGGCCTTGTCCATGGCTTGTTTCTCGTAGGCTATCCACAGCGTACGCTCTTCAGCCTGCGCCTCGCGCGCGAGCTTGCGCAGCAGGTCCTGGTCGTCTTTCGACAACGTGCTCCACGTTTTGCGCGAAAAGGCGAGGATCTCGGGCACGATCAGATGCTCGGTGAGCGTGAAGAATTTCGCGACCTGATAATGATTGTCGAAAACGAAGCTCGGCGGATTGTTTTCCGCGCCGTCGATCACGCCGGTTTGCAGCGCACTGAACACCTGATCGTAGCCCATGGCGACGCCGTTGGCGCCGAGCGCGTTGGCCATGTCGACGAACATCGGATTGCCGATGACACGGACCTTGAGGCCTTTCAGATCGGCGATGCTTTTGATCGGATGCTTGGTGTCGTAGAAGCTGCGCGCGCCCGCATCCATCCAGCACAGACCGACGAGGCCCGCCTTGTCGTTTGCGGTCACCTTGTCGAGGAGCTCCTGACCGATCGGGCCGTCGATCACCTTCTGCATGTGCGCGGTATTGCGGAACAGGAACGGCAGATTGAGCACGTTGAGGTCGTCGATGACCGGGCCGATCGCGCCGACGCTGACGCGGGCGAACTGGATGGCGCCGACCTGCGCCTGCTCGATCGCTTCTTTCTCGCCGCCAAGCTGCATCGACGCGTACATCTGCACGCCGAGACGGCCATTGGTCGCTTGTTCGAGCTTCTTGCCGAGATTTTCGACGGCAACGACCGTCGGATAACCGGGCGGATGAACGTCCGAGGCTTTGAATTGCGTTTTGGCGTCGGCAAAAGCGGGCGATTGTGCCGCCCCGGTTGCCGCCAGCGCGCCGAATAGGGCCGCTGTGCCGCGAAGCATGTCACGTCGGCGCATGTATTCCTCCCTTGGTTTGGTCTTTTATAGCTCTTTTGCGCCAATGGCGGCCGGGTCATTCCCGCCGATCGGCGTCGTATTCGTTGCTGCAATAAGGGCCGCCCTGAAAGCGCGCGGCAACCGGGTCCGGGGCCATTTTCTTCTGCGCGGCCATTGCTTCGGCCCGGAAATCCTCGGCGCGGCCAAGCGGGCGATAGCCGAAGCGCCGGGCGTTGCTATTGTCCCACCAGCTCGCGGCGTTATCGGACACGCCGTAGAAGATTTCGTAGCGGATGTCCGGATGCTCGAGCCCGATGCGCACGAGCTGCGCCAGATCCTCGGGCTTGACCCAGATCGAGAGCCGCCGCTCGTCAACCGGCGCGTCGGCGACGTTGCCGATGCGCAAGCACGTCACGCGCAGGCCGTGCTTGTCGGCATAGAGAGCGCCGAGCGCTTCACCGAAGGCCTTGCTGACGCCGTAGCGGCTGTCCGGCCGCACCGTGACGTCGACGCCGGTGCGCCGGCTGCGCGGGTAGAATCCAACGGCGTGATTGGACGAGGCGAACACCACGCGCTTGACGCCGGCGCGGTACGCCGCCTCGAACAGATTGTAGCAGCCGACGATATTGGCGCGGTGGATGGTGTCCCAGTCGCCCTCCACGGAAAACCCGCCGAGATGCACGATGCCGTCGACGCCGGCGACGATGGTCTCTACTTGCACGGGATCGGCGAGATCGGCGGCGATGAAATCGTCGCCGGCCGCGAGATCCGGCGGTGTGCGGATATCGCTCGACCTGATGTGCGGATAGGCGCCCCTGAGCAATTTGCGCAGACGGGTGCCGATATCGCCGGCGGCTCCTGTGATGAGGATGGTCTGCATCGGGTGCTCGCGTCGCTGTTTGTGGTGCGGCGGCCGGCCCGTATTGTCTATTGTTCGCACAATGGGTCAATTGGGGCGAGCGGCTGGCATCCTTGCACTTTTGCCCGAGGCGGTCGATGCTTGAGAAAAAGGCCGAGAGGAAAGGAAAATGTTGCATCAACCCGGGGTCACGGAGCGCTTGGCGACTTTCGTGACGGCGACACGGTGGAGCGATCTGCCGAAAGAGGTCGCGCATGCGGCCAAGCGCTCGCTCCTGAATTTCTTCGCCGTCGCCCTGACCGGCTGTCGTAACGAAACCTTCGAGATCGCGCTCAAAACGCTTGAGCGAATTCTCCGGCGGCCGGCAGGCGACCCTGATCGGGCGGCGCGAGCGCATCGACGCGTTGAGCGCGGCGTTTCTCAATGCCGCCGGGGCTAACGTGCTCGATTTCTGCGACACCCACGTGCCGACCGCGATCCATCCGACCGCGCCGCTGGCGCCGGCGCTGTTGGCGGTCGCCGAGCTGCAGCGCGTGAGCGGCCGCGATCTGCTTTTGGCTTTCGTGCTCGGCCAGGAAGTGGAATGCCGCGTCGGTCTTGCCATATCGCCGAGCCATTACAACAGAGGCTGGCACATCACCGCGACCTGCGGCGTGTTCGGCGCGGCGGCCGGCAGCGGCAAGCTTTTGGCGCTGAGCCCGCAACAGATGGTGTGGGCGCTCGGCAGCGCGGCGACGCAGGCTTCCGGCCTGTGCGAATGTCTGGGCACCGCCGCAAAAAGCGTCGGCGTCGGCAATTCCGCGCGCGGCGGCCTGCTGTCGGCGCTGCTGGCGGCGAAGGATTTCGCCGGCCCGGCTGAGCCGCTCACCGGGACGCAAGGCTATTACAACGCGCTCAATGAGACGCCGAACCTGGCGCTGCTTGCCGATGGTCTTGGCGAGACCTGGGAGATCTTGAAGACTTCATACAAGCCTTATCCGTGCGGCTTCGTATTGCATCCGGTGCTCGACTGCGTGCTGGATTGGCGGCGCGACAATCCCGATGCCGCGGTCGAGCGAAGGTCAAGGTCACCGGGAATCCGCTGCTCGGGCTGCGCGCCGACCGTCCGAAAATTTCGACCAGCGCGCAATCGCAGGTCAGCGTGCAGCACGCCGTTGCCGCCGCGCTTGTCACCGGCAAGGCCGGCGTCGAACAGTTCACCGCGGCTTGCATCGACGATCCCAAGGTCGCGGCGCTGCGCGGCAAGGTCGAAGTGTCTCGCGATGGAAGCTTTGCCACCGTCGCGGCCGCGGTCGAGATCATCACCACCGACGGCAGGCCGCATCAATTATCGCAAACTGCGGCGCGCGGCAGCGACTTAAATCCGATGACCGACCGGGACCTTGAGGACAAATTGCGCAATGCCGCCGCCGGCTGGAATCCGCAGCATGATATCGTGCCGCTGATCGAGACAATCTGGCGGCTCGACGAATGCGAGGATGTGGCGAGCCTCGCCGCGCTCACCGTGCCGCGCGTTTGATATCCCTCTCAATGCGAGCCGCCGGCTTGCTTGAGTTGCTCTATCGCGGCGCGGATCGGTGCGAACGGACCGTATTTGTGCTGCTGCGCGCTAAAATGATCGGCGTAAGGGCCGTACGGCGTATCCACCGGTTTTAGCAGCAAGTTCGGAAAATCGTGCGCGCCGCCGGCAAGGTTCGGCCGCGGCTGCGACAACACATAGGCCGCGACGTCCCAAGCATTCTCGACGCGGAGCTGCGGATTAACATAGTCCGTGCCGTGCGGCATGTTGAAGTGAATGAAGTTGGCGAAGGTGATGAGCCGCGCCATGCCCGCGCCATCATTGAATGTGTGCGGTCCCCACAATGGCGGGTCGACATAGCCCAGATCGGTCTTGGCGACGTCGTACGGTACGCCCGAGCCGTCGCTGTTGTGGCAAGCGGCGCAGATGCGCGCATAGATCGGCCGGCCGCGTTGCGGATCGGCGGCGCGCGTGAGCTCCGGCATGTGGCCGGTGCCCATTCCGGGCAAGCGCTGATCCGGCGCCACGTCGCTGCTCAGGAACTTGATATAGGCGACGATGACCTGCATCTCCGGCGCATCGACCGGTAGCGGACGGCCGTTCATGCTGCGCGTCATGCAGGAGTTGACCCGGTCCTCGATGCTGATCTCGCCACCGGACCGCGCGCTGTACTGCGGAAAGTCGCCGTAGAGGCCGAACAGCGGCAAGCCGAATTTCTTGGTGCCGGCCTCGAGGTGGCAATTGGCGCAAGCGAGATTGTTGCCGGCGTAACGCTTCGACGCATCCGCCACGTTCGGCCCGATATAGGCGTAGGTCGCGGTGATCAGATCGCGGCCCTCGCGGACCTTAAGGCCATGCGCGTCGCGCGGCAGCGCGCCAACTTCCGGCACGGTCCATGCCGGCGCGGTTTGCGCGCCGGCAGGGGGTGCCGCGAACCCGGCACAGGCGCCCACCACAAGGAACCGTCCGAGCATGACGAATGCACGCAGGCATCGCCGCAAGCGTCGTTCCATGGATTGCCCCTGTGAGTTTGCCGCGGGTCGCCGGGTCGACACTATCACCTTGGCCGATTAGTTTCGCGGCATGCGCGCCGGCAATTAAGCCGATAACTGCGGTGCGATATGGCAACCTATGAAGGCAAACGCACCATCGATGGTCTGGTCGTGACCGTGGACGGCCGGCCGCTCCCTGAACATTACGAGGTCAAGCGTTTCACCCGGTTCGGCTTCGAATGGACCTATGAGGGCGAGAGCCCGCAGCAGCTCGCGCTGGCAATCTTGGCCGATCATTTCGGCGATAATGAGCGGGCGATCCGGCTGTCCGAGCCGTTCATGAAGGCGATCGTTGCCAATCTCGACAACGACTGGCGGCTCAGCGGCGCCGAAATCGATGCCGCGGTCCACGACTTGGAAAAGTAGCGGGGCGGTTCGCAAGTCCGTTCCCGGGTGCTAAACTTCAAATAAATAAGACGACCGGATGGAACGCCCATGATCACGCAGCGGCAGATCGATTTCCGCAACGAATACCGCTCCCGCATCGTCGGCTGGTACAATGGCTATTTTCACATCGCGCTGATTTACGCCATGGGCGCGGCGGTGCTCTACATCTACGTTTCGCACATCCACGACGTGACGCCGCTGCAATGGCTCACGGTGCCGCTGACGTTCCTGTTCACCAACATCTTCGAATGGCTGGTGCACAAATACGTCATGCACCGCCCGGTCAATATAAAAGGCCTGCGCGCGATCTACGAGCGGCACACGCTTAATCACCACCAGTTCTTCAGCGATGAGGAAATGCGCTTCCGCGACGACAGGGATTGGCGCGTGACGGTATTCCCGCCTTATGCGCTGGTCGTGTTCACGCTGATGTCGATCCCGCCCGCCGCGCTGCTCGGCCTTATCTTCTCGCCGAATGTCGGATGGCTGTTCATCACCGTCACCACCGCCATGTACCTGATCTACGAGTTCATGCATTTCTGCTGTCACGTCGACGAAGGCTGGTTCGTCAAGCACTGTCCGCTGGTCAATACGCTGCGCCGTCATCATACCGCGCATCACAATGCGCGGCTGATGATGGAGGTGAACATGAACCTGACCTTCCCGATCGCCGACTGGGCGTTCGGCACCTCCGACCTCGATCGCGGGCTGTTCGGCACGCTGTTCAACGGCTATTCGACGCGCTTCCTCAAACGTAATTTGCGCGGCAAGCCGAAGGGACCGGAAGAAGCCGCGGCGGCGCCGGTCGGCGTCCATTGAAAGCGCACGGGGGCTCGCCATGCCGACCGATGTGAAAGCGGCCGTTTCCGCGGTGGTCATCGCGGTGGCGCTCGGGCTTGCGCTGTGGAGCGGCTCGCCGATCCAGCCGGACTTTCACAACTTTGTCCTCTTCACTGCCGCGTTCTTCGTCGTCGCGATGTGGATCTTCCCGGAAGCGGGCGGCAAGAAAAGCGGCAGGAAGCAATGAGCCGTTTCGCTGCGCGGCTGACGCGGCCGTCGGCCGGATCAAGACTCGTATTTGAACGACAGCGCGACGCGGGTGCGAAAGGCCAGGACTTTGCCGTTCTCCACCCTCATGTCCATCTTGGTCACTTCGGCGACGCGCAGATCGCGCAACGAGCCGGCGGCCGTTTCGACGGCGCGGCGGCCGGCGTCCTCCCACGATTTTTCGCTGACGCCGACAACATCGACGACGCGATAGACGCTGTCTGAATGTTTCTTCGCCATTGGATCGCTCCTTTCGGGCTTCTTAGCCAAGTCACGATACACCCATTGACCTTGTACGCGGAAGGTCCGTCGCGCTAGGTTTCGCGCCTTATACGGCCTTGAATGGAATGGGGATGGAAATCGATGAATAACGTGGTCAACAGCAAGCGCGTATTTTGCGTCCAGCCGCACCGGCCGATCGGCTTCGGCGAGATGCTCGGCAAGCGCGGCGATATCCGCCTCGATATGCTCGAGCAAAAAAGCCCGGACGATGCCGCGTTGCAAATCCTCACCGCGGCGCACGCCTATCAGATGAGCTCGGCGCGCGACGAACTGGCGCCGCATTATCACGCTCGCGCCGAGCTGTTGGGCCGGACGCCGAACCTGTTGATCGTTTCCACCAACGGCGCCGGCTATGACACGGTCGACGTCAATGCCTGCACCCAGCGCGGCGTGCTGGTCGTCAATCAGTCCGGCGGCAATGCCGAAGCGGTCGCCGAACATGTGCTCGGCATGATGTTGTGCCTGGTCAAGCGCGTCCCGGACTCGGATCGTGCGCTGCGCGCCGGCACGATCAAGAACCGCAACGATTATACCGGCGGCGAGGCGTATGGCCGAACGCTCGGCATTGTCGGGCTCGGCAATGTCGGGCGCCGGATCGCCGAATTGGCCGGCATTTTGTTCAATATGAAGGTGCTGGCCTACGATCCTTATCTCAGCGCCGACGTGGTGAAGGCGCGCGGCGCGGAGAAAGTCGAGCTTGATGAGCTGTTAAAGCGTTCCGATTTCGTTTCGATCAATTGTCCGCTGACGCCGCAATCGCGCAAGCTCATGGGCGCGCGCGAATTCGCGCTGATGCAGCCGCATGCCTATTTCATCACCACGGCGCGCGGCTCGATCCATGACGAGGAGGCGCTGGAACGGGCGCTGCATGACAAGAAAATCGCCGGCGCCGGGCTCGACGTGTGGGAGAAGGAGCCGCCGCCGGCCAGTCATCCGCTGATGAAATACGACAACGTGATGGTCACGCCGCATATGGCGGGCGTGACCAAAGAGGCGCGCATCAGGATGGGGCAGTTTGCCGCCGAGCAGATGCTCGACGCGCTCGACGGCAAGGAGGTCGCCCGCATCATCAATCCGCAGGTCTGGGCCAATTATGCCAAGCGGTTCGAGCAGGCGTTCGGCTTTGCGCCGGCGCCGCCGCCGGACGAGCCGAATTGGCATGCCGCGGAGAAGCACGGCTAACGCGACGGAGAAGCGCTGGCGCTCAATTGCCCATGATCGCGGCCGTGAACGCATCACCGTTCGACGAGACAATTTGCAGGACTACGTTGTTCGGCGAGAGATTCTGGACCTGGTACATCTCGGAACGCCATTCCGATCCCGGAGTGTCGGCTGTGGGTTTGAGCGTCAAGGCGTTGGAGAGCGCGGCGAAGAGATCGTCGCGGCGGGGTTTTGAATTGCCGAAAACCACCATGCAGGTCGTGGTGTCGTGAGGGCCGGTGCCGGTCGTGACGGTGTAGGCGTGGCCGTTCTCATTGGCCTTCCACATGCCTTTCACCTGGACAGGGTCACTTTCGGCGATGTTCGGCTTGAGCATCGAGCTCCAATGCTGCTCGGCCGCACGTTGCGCGACGGCGGCCAGGTTGTGAGCAGAGTCCCGGCACGTTGCGAGCAGAAAATCGGCTGCGGCCTGGGTGGCGGCCGGAATCGGCGCAGCCGGCAGAGCGGACGATGCTCCGCCCAGCAAGCAGATGGCCGAAACGAAGCTGATGAGCACGCGGCGCGAGATTGGCATTATCCCGTATATTCCAGAATATGCATGCCCTGGCCCCAGCGGTCGATCAGATAAAGCCGGCCGTCGTCGTCGCTGCCGATATCGTTCGACTGGATGCCCGGCGCGCCGTCGGGCGTTTCCGGCACGTAATAGCCGACTTCCTTCGGATGCAGCGGGTCGCTGACATCGATCGCGCGGAGCCCGGCGTTGAAATAAGTGAGAAAGACGATGTCCTTCCACGGTCCCTCAGCCGGCAGGTTCTCCAGAATATTGTGCGCGCCGAAGCGGCCGGGCCGGTCGTAATATCTCTCGCGCTCCGGCATGAAGGTCGCAATCGGCACTGGATTGGTCTCGTCGCGCGCGTCGATGATCCACATGAATTGCGCGTCCCAATATTTCTGCTTGGCGCGCGCCTCGTCGGTGACGACGAGATAAGGACGATCGCCGATCGGCCAGCAGGTATGGTTCGAGCCGGGAAACGGCGGCGACCATTTGGCGTGGCCGACGAGCTTCATATTGCGCAGATCGCTGCAGTCGATGATCGACATGCCGCCGCCCCACCAGGCGCAATACATGCGGTTGCCACGGATCATCGGCGGGCCGTGCAGCGTGGTCGCTTCCTCGGCCGGATGCGGATCGTCGCCGACTTCATCGGAGTCGGTCTTCATCCACGGCAGGCCCCAGATGCTGACCACTTCGGGCTTGAGCGGATCGGAAATATCCAGCGTCCAGATCACGCGCTTGGTCCAGCCCGGCGCGTCGTTCGGCATGAAGGCGAGCTTGCGCTTGAGATCGACGCCGAAGCGGTGCGGTCCGGAGCCCGGCATGTCGTAGAAGCCGATCGGTTTCGGCGCCGACGGCGTCGAGATGTCGAAGATGAAAAATCCGGCGCGCGCGTTCTTGCCCTTGTCGCCGGCGAGGCGCTCGGAATTCACGTAGAGCAGATCGTCGCCGACGATGCGCAGCTTGTGGCAGTGAATGCCGGGCGGCGCGCGGAATTCGCCGACCTTGTGCGGCTTTTTCGGATCGCGCACGTCGTGCACGGTAAACCCTTCCGGGCCGTTATAGCTCGAGCCGCCGACCGCGCCGACATAGGCGTGGCCCTTGTGGACTTGCACCAGCGAGCCGCCGCCCCAGGCCGCCGACGCGTCGTGGCCGATCAGGCGAAAGTTTTTGGCTTCTTCGGGGAAGGCGGGCATGCTCACTCCTTGTTCACGAGCTTGATGGCGCGGTCGTAGTAGGACAGATCGATGTAATGCTGCGGATCGGCAGGAGTGCCGCCTTCGACTTCGGCGCGCAGCGCCAGCACGTTCTTGAAGCCGGCCATGTCGAATTTGGCATCGCGCGCGAAGCCGAAGCCGGGCTCGGCCATCAACGTGAGGCTCTTCTCCGCGATGTCCTGCGGCATTTTTAGTTTATCGACCAGGATGGCGACGGACGCATCGCGGTTCTTCGGATCGAGCGACCAGCGCAGCGCTTCGATATAGGCGGCGAGATAATTGACCAGCGTTTCGGCATGGTCGCGCGCCCAGGCGCGCCGCACGAAATCGCCGCCGGCCTGATAGGGGCCGAGCAGATCGGTGGTGCGGCCGAGGCTGTGCATGCCTTTTTGCCGCGGCTTCGAGCGAGAACGGCAGATTGAGGATGGCGCCGGCATTGTTCTTGTCGGCGAATAGCGCGTGCAGCCGAAACGAGCCGTTGCCGACCGGGTTGAACGTATAGTCCTTGCCGAGTTCGAGCCCATGCTGCAGCAGGATTTTCTTCGCCTGCAGCGCATAGGCGGTGTTGGGGGCGTCGACGACGATGGCGTGGCCGCGGATGTCGACGAAGCTCTTGATGTCGTCCTGCACGTAGAATTCGTTGGTGCCGCTGTCGCCGCCGCCGACGATCACGATATCGTCCTTGGCGACGTCGATCATCGCCACCGCGTTGTCGACCGCCGAATGCACGATATCGGCGGCGCCCGACGCCAGCGCGGCGCGCTGGCTTTTGGAGCCTTTGGTGAATTGCAGGTCGGCGTTCAGCCCGTGCCGGGCGAAGAAGCCGTGCTCGACGGCCACGTAAAACGGCAAAGCGCGGGCATTGGGGAAGGTGTTGACGTGGATGAGAGTGGGTTCGGCTGCGGGAGCCAGAGCGGCGAAACTCCATAGTCCGCACGCCAGGAGAATTGTCCGGCCGAGCATCGTTCCTCCGTGGCGTTGAGACTCTTTTATTGTCATCATCCGCGAATGCGGATGATCCAGTAATCGCCGGCCGTCCGGGATTATTCAAGCCCTGTCCGCGAATACTGGATGCCCCGCATTCGCGGGGCATGACAAGTAGGATGCACCACGTGGCTGAGAATGTCTCGGCGGATATTCCCAACCCGGCAGTCGCTGCGTCCGCGCTGTTCGGCCATCCGCGCGGGCTCACCTACCTGTTCACCACCGAGATGTGGGAGCGCTTTTCCTATTACGGCATGCGCTCGCTGCTCGTGCTCTATATGACGAAATATCTGCTGCTGGCCGATCACTCCGGCAACGTCGTCGGGCTGCTCGCGCTCAAGCGCGCGCTCGAAAGCATCTTCGGCCCGCTCGACGTGCAGCCGCTGTCGTCGCAGATCTGGGGGCTTTATACCGGGCTGGTCTATTTCACGCCGATCTTCGGCGGGCTGTTGGCCGACCGCGTGCTCGGCCAGCGCCGCACCGTCGTGATCGGCGCCGTGCTGATGGCGATCGGCCATTTCATGATGGCGATCGAGCAGCTGTTCCTGTTCGCGCTCTTCGCGCTGATCCTCGGCTCCGGCTGCTTCAAGCCGAACATCTCGACCCAGGTCGGCGGGCTTTATGCGCCGGGCGATCCGCGCCGCGACCGCGCTTATTCCATCTTCTATGTCGGCATCAATGTCGGCGCGTTCCTGGCGCCGCTGATTTGCGGCACGCTCGGCGAGGAAGTCGGCTGGCACTACGGCTTCGCCGCCGCCGGCGTCGGCATGTGCATCGGGCTTTGCATTTATCTCTACTGCGCTGCCGCATCTGCCGCAGGACGAATTCTCCTATCGTTTGCCCTCCCCTGAAAGGGGAGGGTCGGACCGCCAATGGCGGTCCGGGGAGGGGTTAGTCTCGGCAGACATGACCCCCACCCGGCGCCCTGCGGTCGCCGACCTCCCCCTTTCAGGGGGAGGTAAACACCGCCCGCTGCGCCGCGACGAATGGCGCGCCATCGCCGCGCTGCTCGTGCTGTTCGTGCCCAACACATTGTTCTGGGCCTGCTACGAGCAGATCGGCAACACCACGATCCTGTGGATCGACGCCGACATCGACCGCAGCATCGGCCTGTTCGGCTCGGCGGCGCGCATACCGACGACCTGGTTTCTCGCCTTCAACCCGTTCATGATCTTTGCCTTCACGCCGTTCGTCGTCGCGCTGTGGGCGCGTCAGGCTGCGCGCGGCAGCGAGCCGTCGACGGTGACGAAAATGGCGTTGGGCTGTTTTGGCGTCACCGCGGCCAATCTGATTTGCACCATCGCCGCCGTTCACGCCGGCAGCAGTCAGGCGAGCTGGCTGTGGGTTCTTGCCGCCATCGCCACCTTCACGCTGGGCGAGCTTTATCTGTCGCCGGTCGGGCTGTCGCTCGTGACCAAGGTGGCGCCGGTGCGGCTCCTCTCGATGATGATGGGCATCTGGCTGGCGACAAGCTTCACCGGCGGCTTCCTCGCCGGCTACATCGGCAGTTTCTGGAGCCGCATGCCGCATATCGAATTTTTCCTGATGATCGCCGCCATCGCCGCCGGCGCCGGCCTGATGATCCTCGCCTGCCACCGCCCGCTGAAAGGGGCGCTGGGGGAGTAGTTTCCGTCCCGCCCCGCGAAAGCGGGGAGGGGGGACCGCGCTCTTGCGCGGTGGGCGGGGCGCGGGACTCGACGCTCCTCCTGCGTCGACAACGAAGCGTCGAGTCAGACGCCCCCTCCACCATCCTTCGCTCGCTGCGCGAGCTACGGATGGTCCGCCCTCCCCCACTTTCGTGGGGGCGGATGCAACACGATCCCGGTCTCGCAGCGCGACCGGCGCGCGAGTGATGTCAAACAGCGATGACGAACGGCCCGTATCTCGTAGATGGGGTAACGGGCCAGTGGCAAGCGAGGTAGGCCGTTTGCTATGCCGCTGATGAGGCGTACTCGGGCGCGGCATGCAAGGGCGCTATGCTGGAGTGGCGGTCGTCCCTCACACTGATGGTGTAACGGAGTCGGGCGTGAGCCTGCTCCAAGCATCGAGGAGGGACGACCATGGACTATTATGCAGGAATTGACGTGTCATTGGAATGCTCAAGTGTGTGCGTTGTCGATGCGAACGGCAAGATTGTTCGCGAAGGCAAGGTTGCGAGCGATCCGCAGGCCATGATCGACTATTTTAGCTCGCTTGGTTTGGCGCTATCGCGGATCGGACTGGAGGCGGGCCCGTTGTCGCAATGGCTTTACGCGGCGTTGCGGCAGGCGGGTCGGGCGGTTGAGCTGTTGGAGACGCGGCACGTGCGCGATGCGTTCAAGGCGATGCCGGTGAAGAGCGATCGCAATGATGCGCGTGGAATTGCGCAACTGATGCGGCTGGGCTGGTTCCGGCCGGTGCATTGCAAGTCGATGGCGGCGCAAGAGCTGCGGGCGGTGCTGACGGCGCGCAAGCTCATCCAGTCGAAGCTTCGCGACATTGAGAACAGCCTGCGCGGGATTTTGCGCGGCTTCGGGCTTAAGGTCGGCAAGACAACGGCACGAAGCTTTGCGGGGCGGATCCGCGAACTGGTGGCGGGACAAGCCAATCTTGAGACGATCGCGCAGGCATTGCTAGCGGTGCACGCGGTGCTGGTGCGCGAGTTCAATGGGTTCGAGAGACGGGTGCGGATCATGGCGCGCGAGCACGGTCCCGCCAGGCTGTTGATGACGACGCCGGCGGTCGGCCCCATCGTGGCGCTGACCTATGCCAGCGCCATCGACGATCCGGCACGCTTTACCTCGTCGAAGCAGACCGGAGCGCATTTCGGACTGACGCCGAAGAAGTATCAATCGGGCGAGACCAATATCACCGGGCGCATCAGCAAGATCGGCGACGCCGCAGTGCGCGAAGCACTCTATCAGGCCGCCCATGTCATGCTGACCAAACCGGTCACCGGTTGTGCGGCCCTCAAAAGCTGGGCGATGCGGATCGCCAGAAGAGCCGGCATGCGCAAAGCCAAGGTGGCACTGGCGCGCAAGCTTGCCGTGATCATGCACCGCATGCTCGCCGACGCCAAAGTTTTCAACCCGGCCGCCGCGGCCGCCACATCGGGAGAATAACGGTTTTCGGACGGGTCACGACACCAGGCCCTTCCGAAGCGAAGTCCCTTCGCCGGGACGATGGATCAGGTCAGACCGTCATCCGGGATGTGGCATCGACCACGCATCCGTAGATTGGCCGGCCTATCCTCACGAACTCCATCAGGCGGCGGCTCCGCGCCGACCCCGTACAGAAGCAAGTCCCCGGCGAGCGGACGACGACGCAAAAGGGATTGACTTACGAAGGCCCGTTACAGAAGCCCGGATGAGCGGAGCGATATCCGGGTACGATCGTCGGGCTTTACTGCCGCTCCCGGATTTCGCTTTGCTCATCCGGGCTACGAAACTTCTTTACGGCTCGCTTCCAGCAAATAAAAGGAAGCGGAACGCCGGCAGACGCATAGTCCACTGCCCGCACGCAAGCGGCGCGCAGGGCGCGCCACGGAGAAGGCGGCTTGCGCCGCCCTTCCGCTTCGGGCGCGCTCGCCTGCCGGCGTTCCACCACGGCACTTGCGGCAGCGACCGAACGCCACCGCTCAGCTCCAGTTCACGCACTTCCTGGGACGGAGCTACTGAGGGATGGGTGTTATCCATCCCCTGCCGTCCCAGTACAGCGGGCGTTATGAGCCCGCAGGCCGGTCATAGTGCCGGCCGGTCGTTTTGGCCCGGAGCCGCCCGGGAGCGGGGCTGACAACCCCGCCCGCGGGAACCGCACTCGCCCCTTTCCGCCGGTGTCACCCGGCGGCGTCCTTTCAGGGCGAGATGGTCGGCTATGTAACTGGACAGGGGACATTTGTCAAGGGTGTCGTCGCGATAAATGCGACAGAGCGCGGGCCGCCACCATCGCTTCGTAGGGGCGGGTTTGAAACCCGCCCCTACGTTCCCGCCGGCGTGCGGTGGACAAAATCGTCTCCGGCGCGTGAGCACGTCGATTACTGCCGCACGTCGAATTTTTCCTGACCATCGCGAGCATCGCCGCCCTCGGCGTGATGATCCTCAGCTGCCACTGGCCGCTGAAGGGGCGCTGGGAGAGTAACGTGAGCTTGTAGGGTAGTCGGCGCGTGGCGTTGTAACCCACCGTCTGGATTCGCGGTGGGTTACGCGCCTTCGGCGCTAACACACCTACGCGCTTTTCACGCTTGTAAAAGCTGTCGACTTCAGCAGTAACTTGTTGCAAAGGGATCAGGCACCCTCGACCTGTCGCCGGGTCAAACGCCTTTTTGTACCTTCGGCACATCCTGCATCTCACCCTGTGAGCTGCTGAATAATCGGCGAACAGCATAGCTCGATCAGGAGGATGCACATGTTTGTGCTTCACATTCGCATTACGGCCCAATCGGTCAAAAAATTGAAGTTAGGGTTGGCTAAGAGCCTCCGGGACGTAAAGTCATCGCATCGCGTCGAAGCGCTCGGACGCGGGCTAGGTTTTCGCACTTACGCTTCACTGCTCGCCGGGTGCCGATCTTCTGAACCATGCTTCGCGGAAGTGTCTGGGAACTCTGTTTCAGTGACTATCTAGCAGAGCATGGCTTTCTGGTTGATCCTGAAACTTTGTACCTGGCAGCCGCGCAGGCTGCTATTCATGAAGTTCTGGACGCCATTCCGCGGCTGACCATTTTTGGCATCGGAATTGGACGGCCACAGCGTACGCGCGAAGGTTCGTGGCCGACGCCGCAACAGCGTTACGCGGAGTTTCTTAAGCACCGAGAGGAATGCCTTGACCAGCATGCAGCTAAGGCATTCCTACGATCTCTGGCCTTCCTCACGTTGATTCAAAAGACAAAGACGATCCGGTCGGGCATCGGAAGTTATCGGCTCAAGCATATCGCCGAGAATTATTCGTGCACCTACCCAGAGGGCGGGAAACTAGGGCCGGGTTATGTCCCGAACGGCATGTTGATAGCTGCTGCCGTACACATGGGGTTCAAGTATAAGACGCATGTCGATGAACTCGGCTACGATACACTGAACGTGTCGTTCAACATGTCAAAGCCACTCGTCGATGACCTGGACGCTCTCATCCGACCACAATCGGGTTTTGCGCAAGATCGAGCGCGTAAACGCTTGGGGCATGTGATCGTTAGGCAGGCGGCTTTAGTTCATCTTTAGCGCGCAGAGCGGATTAGTGAAGCGTGATCTGCCAATCCCAATGTATCGAGCCGGCGGGTTACGCCTTCGGCTAACCCGCCTACGCACTCGGATTCATCGATGAGGCGTGAATTAGTTGGTCCGGCCCCGGTGCTGGACCTTCTATTCGACATTATCCGCTTGTAAGTGCGCGCCTCGTCTAACTAGAAAAGACCGGAGGGTCACCATGGCGTGGACATCGATGAATGATGACATTCAAGATCGGCGCAACGATGCGGAGCACTTCCGTGTCGGCGTGTTCGCCGTCAGTAACACGGAGGGGGAGTCGCGCCCATGTGCCGTTGAAGCGGCGATGGAGGTCACTCCTGAACCGACCGAGGACCCCGCTATCCGAGAGCGGCGCCGACAGTGGTGGAAGCGGTCGTGGCTTGCGAAGGGCAACTACGAATGGACCAGCGATACCGTGGTCTGCAGAGGAGGCGCGCAGCGGTACACCGAGCGGATAAGGGACGTGCTGATCAGGGCATTCGACCGAGGGGGACCGAACCGTGCGCTTCAGGTGAACTTCAAGATTGCTTCGAAGGGGGGTGGCGAGACCCACTTGTCGGCGAGGTTCGGACCGAAGGACTTTCAGACCCTCATCCAGGCCATGCTCGTGGCCGACAGACGGGCGGCGCTCGACGCGATGAATGAAGAGCTTGCTCGTCAACAGAACTAGATAGGAGCCAACTTGGTTGGCCCAAGTTCCGGCAGCGAGCGGATTCTAACTAAAAGGGCGGCCCCGCCACATTGGGCGGGGCCTATCTCATCGGCGCGCGGTACATCGGCCCGCTCACCATGCGGTGCATCGGCCCGCTTAAACCGGGTGCACCCGAGCGGTACATCGGCCCGCTAACTGGGCGGTGCATCGGCCCGCTTACCGGCGATGAGCATCGGCGAGCCTTATCTGATTTCGACAGACGCGTGCACGGTGCGGAAAGGACGTTCATTCGCGCCGCCGTGGCGCTGAACAAGTCCAAAGCCAAACGCTGATAGCGCGCACGCCGGCTTGATGATCCTGGCCTGTCACCGGCCGCTCAAAGGGGCGCTGAATTCTAAATCGTCATGCCCGGGCTTGACCCGGGCATCCATGCAGCTTCGAAGTCGTCTGGATTGCCGGATCAAGTCCGGCAATGACAAATGGACTTAATGCATCGCCGCGGCCGTCGCGGCTTCCGGATTTTCCATATGGGCGATGTTGGTCTTCACCGCCTTCTGGACTTTCTCGAAAGCGCGCACCTCGATCTGGCGGACGCGCTCGCGGGAGACGCCGAATTCGTCGGCGAGCTCTTCCAGCGTGATCGGGTCGTCGGCCAGCCGCCGCGCCTCGAAGATGCGGCGTTCGCGATCGTTGAGCACGGACAGCGCGTCGCCAAGCGCCTTGTGGCGGTTCTCCGACTGCTCGCTTTCGGCGAGCCGGCTTTCCTGGCTGACCGAATCGTCGACCAGCCAATCCATCCACTCGCCGGAATCGCCGTCCTCGCGGATCGGCGCGTTGAGCGAAGCGTCGCCGCCCAGCCGCCGGTTCATGTCGACGACGTCCTGCTCGGTGACGCCAAGCCGCTTGGCGATCAGCTTGACCTGGTCGGGGCGCATGTCGCCCTCTTCGAGCGCGGAGATGCGGCTCTTCGCCTTGCGCAGGTTGAAGAACAGCTTCTTCTGGTTGGCGGTGGTGCCCATCTTCACCAGCGACCACGAGCGCAGGATGTATTCCTGGATCGCCGCCTTGATCCACCACATGGCGTAGGTCGCGAGCCGGAAACCCTTGTCGGGCTCGAAGCGCTTGACCGCCTGCATCAAGCCGACATTGCCTTCGGAAATGACTTCCGAGATCGGCAGGCCATAGCCGCGATAGCCCATGGCGATCTTGGCCACGAGCCGCAAATGGGACGTGACGAGCCGGTGCGCCGCGTCGCGGTCGCCGTGCTCGCGCCAGCTTTTGGCCAGCATGAATTCTTCCTGCGGCTCCAGCATCGGGAACCGCCTGATTTCTTCCAAGTACCGGGTGAGACCGGTTTCGCCCGACAAAATGGGCAGTGCTGCAGTCTGGGCCATTTTAGCGCCCTCCATATCTATCTGTGCCCCCGCAAGGAGCGGCGGGCGAATGGGCCGCCGCTTCCCTGAAGCCGGCGACGCCAGTTTCGTTATCTCGCACCCGCAACATACACGGTCGAATCAGGCGAGCGGAAGGGAAACGGCATCAAATCGGCGCGATACCGCATTGATCTCAGTCAAGTGACTGTGAAAACCCGAGAAATCGGTAAATCCTTACTTATCGCCTGACGCTTTGGCGCCGGCCTCGGCCCGACCGCCGGCCAGCGCTTTACGCAAACGGGCGAGGTCATGCGGCAGTTCCGATTGGAACCGCATGAATTCGCCGTTTGAGGGGTGTTTGACCGACAGTATATGGGCATGGAGCGCCTGTCTGCCAAGGGCCGCCAGCGCCGCCTGGGCCGCCTGCGGCAAAAGCGCGGTTTTGGTGCGGAATCCGGCCCCATAGGTCTCGTCTCCGAGCAAAGGGTGGCCGATCGAGGCCAAATGCACCCGAATCTGGTGGGTCCGGCCGGTTTCCAGCCGGCAGAGCAGGAGGCTCGCCACCGGCGCCTCGGGCCTGGCTCCCTTCGCCGTTATTTTGGCGGGCTTTTCGCCCTGGTAACGCTCCAGCACCTGCCAATGGGTGATGGCGTCGCGGCCGCCTTCGCGCACCGCCATGCGGTCGCGCGCCCGGGGGTCGCGGTCGAGCGGCTTGTCGATAGTGCCGTGCGGCCGCTCCGGCGCGCCCCAGACCAAAGCCAGATAGCCGCGCTCGAACGCTTCGTCGCTCTTGCCCCCCTTTTTGCCATGGTCGGCGAATTGCGCCGCCAGCGCCCGATGCGCGCGGTCGTTCTTCGCCACCACCATCAGCCCGGTGGTGTCCTTGTCGAGCCGGTGCACGATGCCGGGCCGGCGCTCGCCGCCGATGCCGGAGAGGCTGTCGCCGCAATGGGCGATCAGCGCGTTGACCAGCGTGCCGGTCCAATGGCCGGCGGCCGGATGCACGACCAGATTGCGCGGCTTGTCGATGACGATGATATCGTCGTCCTCATAGACGACCTGGAGCGGAATGGGCTCTGCCGCGGGCTTGGCGGGCTCGGCCGGCGGCACGGCGACGACGATCTCGGCGCCGGAATTGACGCGATGGCTCGGATCGCGGATCGTCTTGCCGTCGAGCGCCACCGCGCCTTGCTTCGATCAGCACCTTGAGCCGCGATCGCGACAGCGCGGCGGGCGGCTCGGCGAGATGCCGGGCCAGCACGCGGTCGAGCCGCTCGCCGGCCTCTTCGGCGGCGACCAGCACCGATGTTGGCGTTGCAGTCTGTAGTCATGATGGCAGTCTTTGGTGACACAGTTGGCCCAAAAATCCGAAAATAAAAAACCCGACGATGCCGGCGCCCGATCAGCCGCCCGAGCGCTGGCGAAGGTGCGGCTGTTGATGCTGATATCGGCAGTCACCACCGCAGTCGCCATCGCCGCGGTGATCGGCGTCATCGGCTACCGCGTTTATCACAGCGGCGAAAGCGGCGCCGGGGCCATCACCAACGGCACCGTGTTCCTGCCCAAGGGCGCGCACGTAGTCTCGACCACCATCGGCGACGGCCGCATCGTCGTGACGCTCGACATCGGCGGCCAAAGCGAGGTCCGCATCTACGACCTCAAGACGCTGCAGCAGACCGGCAGCCTGCGGTTCGGGACGGAGCAGTAGGGGTTACCGCTCGTCCCCGCGAAAGCGCATAGGCGCTAAGATAGGCCGCGTTTCCCGGATGCGGTGCAGCGCGAAGCGGTGCACCGCTGGTCCGGGATCGTCCCAAACTCAGCGTGTGTAACGGTCCCGGTTCTGCAGCGCACCACTTCGCTGCGCTCCGTGCTGCGCAGCGCCCGGGAAACATTGCTTAAGTTAGCGTCGATACGCGAAAGCGGGGGACCCAGAAAATGCGCCGCAAGACCGGAATGCCCGCTGGATTCCCGCCTTCGCGGGAATGAGCGGAGAGGAGGGCCCCGCTTCAACGCGCTTGCACCGCCGCTTTATCGCAGCTATTTCGAAGCCACGCTCCCTTCGTCTAGCGGTCTAGGACGCGGCCCTCTCAAGGCTGAAACAGGGGTTCGATTCCCCTAGGGAGCGCCAATGACGTCAATCGAATCTCCCGAAATTTTTCGACTTTAGTTGGGTCATCTCTTTCAGTCGCCCCGTGTCGATTATTACCGCTGGTAATGGAACCTCGTTATTAAACCGGCGATGGCGTCGTGCTCTCGTTCTAAGCGAGTAACTTGGCATCGGCTTCTGGACGCTCGTTCCCGTCGGCGATTACCAGTCTACTCGCATGGCGTCGTGGGGGTCGACTATAGAGCTGCTCGGTGGCGTTGAGGGATTCGGGAGTACTCATATGCAGCATTTGTCGAATTCAATCTTTCTTACGACCTGGCATAAGACGTCGCGGTACTCCGAGGCGGCGCTCTCCAATCGGCTTTATTCGCGGTATTTGCCACCTTCCTGGGTCTGGCAGAAAAAACAATTTTTCGGTTGGGGAAGTCGGCGTCCTATGTGCCTGTGTCGGGACAATTCCTGATATGTGAGCATTTCGAAAAGCTTCAAGACTTCGTTAGTTGCGCGTAAGCAACGAATGCGGCCCAAATGGCTACAATAGCCGGGATAGATTTCGAAAGGTAATAGCATATCTGGAGGATGGTCATTGCAGCCTCTCCCGATGACTCACTTTGATCAATGACCGGCACAAAAAGAAACGACCGAATACGACGCCGGCCAGGCCACATAACGACGAGAAATTCAACGAAGTAGCTTCCGCTTTACAGGCAGCGGAGAACGAGTATTTCCGGGCCGCTCAAGTCGCTCAGGCTGCAACATAAACTAGATCCCAGCTGTCTTCTACGATTACTCAGCTACACACTGAGACGTGCCGCCTCGACGAACCAGACAATACAAAAAGTACTCACCCAGCTCACACGCCGGAGGGAGATAATCGAAAGCAGTCACCCCCCATATGATGCCGCACACTTTTCCCCAAGATCATGTGAAGCAAGTCACTCAAAATAGCATTCAGCCACGCGCTTAAGCAGAATAGCGGCAGAAAGCATGTCAATTTTAAGCGTTCGGGGGCTTCGCATGCTCCCCTTACGGCCATGTGTCGCGTTTGGCCTCACAATGGCAACCTGGCTCGACCGATGCGCTCACTCCAGCGGCCAAATCCGCACTGCATCCGGATCGATGTCGAAGCGGCATGTGCTGCCGGGCGGCGGATCGATGTAGCCGGCGGCGACGTCGATCGAGGCATCGCCGAAGCGCAGCGCGATCTGATGGCCGGAGGCGACGCGGGTGACGGCCTCGACCACGCCCTCGTAGTGGCCGGTTTCGCTCAAGCGCACGCGCGCCGGCGATACGGTCCAGCCGACATGCGCGCCGGGCGTCAGCGCCGGTCCCGCGACCTGGAGCACCACATCGGCGCCGACCGCGATGCTATCCGCGCCCACCGCGATGCCTTGCGCGGCGTGATCGGCGCCGAGGAGCCGCGCCACGGTTTCATTGTTCGGGCGGCGAAAGACCTGATCGGTCGGGCCCGACTGCAGCACGCGGCCGTTCTCAAAGACCAGGATTTCGTCGGCGAGCATGGCCGCCTCGGCCGGATCGTGGGTGACCAGGATGGTCGTGGCGGTAAGCTCGCTTTGCAGCGCCAGCATTTCCCGGCGCAGCCGCGCGCGCAGCGGCGCGTCGAGCGCCGAGAACGGCTCGTCGAGCAACAACAGCCGGGCAGGGCGCACCAGCGCGCGCGCCAAGGCGACGCGTTGCTGTTGGCCGAGCGACAGCGCATCCGGCTGCCGGTGTTCGAGGCCGCGCAGGCCGAGCCGGTCGATCCAGTGCTTTGCCAGATCCGGATCGGCGCCGGCCGGGAATGCCAATTGCTCGTTCACGGTGAGGTGGGGAAACAGTCCGTAATTTTGCGGCACATAGGCGATGCCGCGCGCCGCCGGTTCGAGCGAAGCGATGTCGCGGCCGTCGAGCCGGATATGGCCCCGGTCGCAAGGCTCGATGCCGGCGAGCATCTTGAGCGTCAGCGATTTGCCGGAGCCCGACGGCCCGACGATGGCGAGCCGGCGCGCCTGCGGCGACCACGCCACATCGAGCTTAAAATTGCCGAGCCGCTTTTGCAGTTGCAGGGCGAGATCGACCGAACGGGTTTTTGCGGGAGCGCGCGTGGCAATATCGGGCATCGTGTCCGGCAATGCCGGGGGCGATGCCGGAGCCGCCGCGCGCGCCGAAGCCCGATTGCCGGCAAGCGTGCTCAGCACCATGATCAGAACGGCGAGCGCCAGCGTCGGCACCAGCACCGGCAGCATCGCCGGCAGACCCTGCGAGCCGAACGCGACATAGGTGTAAACCGGCAGCGAATAGGGATGATAGGCGACCATCACGGTGGCGCCGAATTCGCCGAAGGCGCGCAGCCACGCCAGCAGCAATCCGGACAGGATCGCCGGCCGGGCGATCGGTAGGCTGATGTGGAAGAAGACATAGAGCGGGCCGCGTCCGAGCGTCGCCGCGACGCCTTCGAGCCCTGGGTCCATCGCGGCGAAGGCCGAGCGCGCGGCGATGATCAGAAACGGCGCGGCGACGAAAACTTCGGCGAGCACGATGCCGGCGAACGAGTCGGTCAGCGCGCCGCCGGTGAGCCGTCCGATCGGCGTCGAATAGCCGACCAGAAACAACAGCAAGATACCGCTCGCCAGCGGCGGCAACGCGAGCGGCAGCTGGACCAGAAAGCCGACCAATCCCACGGCGCGGCCCGACACCCGCGCCAACAGATAACCGAGCGGAATGCCGCCGAGCGCGATCAATAATGTCGCCAATGTCGCGGTTGCGACCGATACCAGGCAGGCTTGCGTCAGCGCCGCGGCATCGACCGTCGCCCAATCGGCCATTCCCGCCTGCTGCACGCCGGCGAGGAGCGGCGCAATCAGATAGATCGCGAGCAGCCCGGCGAGCCAGGGAATAAGTGCGGGAACGCGGCGTGTCACTTCGACCGCATTCACTTGGCCTGATCGAGCAGCGCCTGGACGTCCTTCGGCACGCCCGCCGCGTCACCCGTCAACGTCAGCTTTTGCACGCCGAGCCCGTGCTCCTTCATCACGCTCTGGCCGTCCTTGCCCAACAGAAACGCGACGAACTTGCCGGCGCCGTCGGCATTGGGTGCGTTGTGCAGGATGGTAACGGTGTAGACCGCCTTGAGCGCGACGTCCGGCGGCAGCACCAGCGCCGGAATCTTGGCGTCGGCGGTTTCCGTCGAATAGAAGAAGCCGACGTCGAGCTGCCCCGATTGCAGCCGGCCCACCAGCGTCTCCTCCGGCAGCACCTGCGCCGGATTGTCGGGCGCGCCGATGATCTTCTCCGACAGCCCCGGACTCTTGTAGAAGGCTTCCGCCTGTTTCATCAGCGTCACCGTGAGCGCGCCCTTGGGATCGAGCTTGGGGTCGGTGCGGCCTATTCTGATTCCCGGCTCTTGCAGCACTTGATACCACGGCTTCGATTTCAAATCGGCGGCGAATTTGCTCGATGCGTTATAGCCGATGACGAGCGGCGATTGCGCGAAGGTGATGTACCAGCTCACCCAATCGCCGTTTGCCGCACCCATCAGGCTGTCGTTGACCTTGGGGCTGGCGCTGACGAAGACGTCGCCTTGGCGCAGCTTGCCCTTGATCTGATTGGCAAGGCCGCCCGAACCGCCGGCAAAGCCCTGAAACGTGTCGCCGCTCGCCTTGTCGAAGGCCGGGCCGACGCCGTGCTCCATCAAATTCACCAGCGAGCCGGCGTAGAGCACATTGACCTTGCCGGCGGCGGACGCCGGCAGCGCGCGATAACAGCGTCATGCCGGCTGCGAGGAGGCCTGCGCCGGACAGGAGCGACAGTTTGGCAAATCGCCGAGCAGTTTGAACGACGGAAAACATGGACATCTCCTTTGTAGCTGTCGGTGAATTTCAGTCCGGTGTGACGACGAAGCTGAGTGCATGCGCCGCGGTCCCGCTGAGTTCGACGATGAAAGTCGCGGCGGAAATCTCGAATTTCACGCTCTTGGCAAGGCCGGTGCAGCCGCTGGCACCGCTGAAAGCGGTCGATTGCAAGGCCTGCCCGCTCTGGATGACGTCGATCCAGGCCGGCGCCGCGAGCGTGACGCGGTAGGTGCCGGCTTTCGGCAAGGTCGGCGCGCTGACAAATCCCGCGTAACTGTCGGGCGATTTCGGCGCGCGCGACGGCGCGACCGGCAACTTCGCGTCGCTTAGCGGCAGGAGCGCGAGCGTCACTGCCGCCGCCAGCGGCTGCGCCATGGCGGCGCCCGATGACAACTGCGACGGCGACGCCAGCAAAGCGCGCTCATGGTCGAGCGGCCATTTGAACTTGTCGCAGCCGACCGGCTCCTGCGCCAACGCCGGCGCCGCGATCAGAAGCGCGATCGGAATAAGCCAACGTGCCTTCATGGCGGCTGCCTAGGCGACGCCGATCATGACGTCGGAGGCCTTGACGACGACGATGGCTGCGTCGCCGACCTTTAAGCCGAGCTCGTCGACGGCTTCGTTGGTGATCGACGAGGTGATGAACTGGCCAGGCACGATTTCCACCCGGACGTGGGCGGTGGTCGCGCCTTTCTTGACCTCGATAATCTTTCCTTTGATTTGATTGCGCGCGCTCAGCTTCATGAAAATCCTCAAAACAGCTCGCCGCGCGGCGAATGCCGCGCGTTTGGCAGGTCTATGGTTTTCAGTGGGACAGGCTTCGGAGGCGCAGTCCGAGGCACATAAAGACGCGCTTACGGCGCGTCAGCGTCAAACGACAGACTAGCAGGTATCGTTTATAGCGCAAAGACCCAAGGACACGCGCTGTATAGCGCCATATATGACGAAACGCCGCAACGTAGCCGCCATCCAATCTGAAGCGTGCTAGCGGGCGAGCTGACAGGCCTCGCGGATGCGTTCCACCAGCATATTGTTGAGGAACGGCTTTTCGACGATGGGAACGGCGGCGGCGGCCGCGCGCGCGCTCAAAGCGTCGCTGGGCTGGCTGATGATGAGGATGGCCGGCGTCGCAAGCTTGCGTTCGCGCAGCTTTGCGATCAGGTCCATTCCGCTCATGCCCGGCATGCGCTGGTCGATGACGAAACAATTGCAGTCATGCAAATCGCCGTCCTGCAGCAGCTCTGCGCCGTTGCGAAAGGTTCGCACCGTAAAGCCCTCAAGCTCCAAGGAAAATTTCAGCGAACCGCAGACGGCCGGATCGTCGTCGACGACGACGACCACCGGCTCTTTCGCTATCACTTGAAAATGCGGCGCCATGGCCGACAAAATGCCGGTAAGCCGGACCGAGTGCATTGATATGGCTCAAAGCGGCGAGGGTATCCCCGTCAGCTGCTAGGCGACATTACTCATTCGGAACCCAAGATGCCGACGACCAGCGCCATGCGCACCAGGTCGGACAGGCTTCCCGCCTGCATCTTGTTCATCAGATTGGCCCGATAAATTTCCACGGTGCGCGGGCTGATGCCGAGATCGAAGGCGATCTGCTTGTTGGCGCGGCCCGCCACCAGGCCGCTGAGCACGTCGCGCTCGCGCGGCGACAGCGCCGCGAGCCGGTTTTCGATTTCCGCATGTTCGTTGTCGCGCTTGGCCTGGCCGCCGCGCTGGCGCAGCGCCGCCTCGACGCTGGCCAACAGCACTTCGTCGTCAAAGGGCTTCTCCAGGAAATCGACCGCGCCGATTTTCATGGCTTCCACCGCGAGCGTGACGTCGCCATGGCCCGTAACGACGATCACCGGCGCGGCGATCTTGAGCTCTTTGAAGCGCCGCAACAGGTCGATGCCGCTCATATCCGGCATGCGCACGTCGGTGATGACGCAGCTCAGGCTGAGGTCGGGCAGCGCATCGAGAAAAGCTTTGGCGCTGGCGTAGGTCTTTCCCTCGATCCCGGCGGTGCGCAGCAAAAACGCCAGCGATTCGCGCAGTGCATCGTCGTCGTCGATGATGTGCACCACGCCCTTGTCAGACGCCATCGCCAGCCTCCTCCTTGGTCACGGCGGGCAGGGTGAATGAAAACACCGTGCCGCCGCCAGCATTCGGTCGCGCCGCGATCGAACCGCCGTGGGCCTCGATAATGGTGCGCGAAATCGACAGGCCGACGCCCATGCCGGTGCGCTTTGTCGTCACAAAGGGCTGGAACAACTGCGCGCTGATCTCCGGCGCGATTCCGGCGCCGGTATCGGCGACGCTGATTTCGATCAGGTTGCCTTGCGCCGGCGCCGTCGCGACGACCAGTTCCCGTGTCGGGGAATCCTCCATCGCCTCGATGGCATTGCGCATGAGATTGAGCAGAACCTGCTGGACCTGAACCTTGTCGGCGAGAACGAAATCATGACCCGGCGCGAAGGAAAAGCGCACGCGCACGCCTTTGTCCTTGGCGCCCACCAGCGCCAGCGCACTTGCTTCCTCGACCAGCTTTTTGACGTCTTCCACCCGCCGCTCGCTCTCGCCGCGGGCGACGAAATCGCGCAGCCGCCGAATGATTTCGCCGGCGCGCAGCGCCTGATCGCCGGCCTTGTCTATGGCATCGCGAACCAGGCTGGCGCTGTCGTCGGCGCTGTTCGCCAACAGCCGGCGCGATCCCTTCATGTAGTTGGCGATCGCCGACAGCGGCTGGTTGAGTTCGTGGGCAAGCGCCGAGGCCATTTCACCCATCGCGGTCAGCCGCGACATGTGGACGAGCTCGGATTGCAGCTCCTGCAGCCGGGCTTCGGTCTGCTGCCGCTCGGTGAGGTCGCGAATGAAACCGGTGAAGAAGCGCCGGTTGCGCACATGCATCTCGCCGACCGCAAGCTCCATCGGAAACGTCGAGCCATCGTGGCGTTGCCCGACCACCACGCGGCCGATGCCGATGATTCGCCGCTCCCCGGTACGCAGATAGCGAGCAAGATAGCTGTCATGGTCTTCGCGATACGGCGACGGCATCAGCATCTTGACGTTCTTTCCCAGCACGCTCGCCGCGCTACGGCCGAACAGCCGTTCTGCCGCCGAGCTGAACGATTGGATGAGACCATGTTCGTCGATGACAATCATGGCGTCGGGAATGCTGTCCAGAATCGACGCGAGATGCGCCGCGCGCTCCTCGGCATCGGTGGCACTCGCCGTCGCGCTGATGCGGGACCGGCGCAACAGCTCGCCGCGCCAGGACACGCCGATGCCGACCATGGCGAAAACAGCGCAAGTCACCCAGTCCGCGGCAATCAGCGAGCGGAAGTCCCTGACCAAAAACAGCGCAAAGAGCATGCCAAGCGCGGTGGCAACGAGCCCCGGACCCCAACCGCCAACCGCGGAGGCGATCAGGATCGCCGGGACGAAGAAAAGGTACGATCCCTGGCCGTGCAGCACGTCGGCGAGCGCCAGTTCGGCGGCAAGACCCGCCGCAATGGCAAGAATTGCGATGCCGTAGTGCCGGGCCGCGCGGCGCCAAGCCGGCGGCGCTAATTGGCTCGCAGTCGCGAATGATTGTGAACGGGGTAAAGTTTCAGCCATTGCCGGTCCGGCAATTTGGCGTACGCTGTCGTTCGGCAAATCGAAAATTGAGCTGTCTATTCAAAAGCTTCATGGACGACACTTGCCATAGCCTAGGGGAAAACCCTTAGGGTCAATATCTGAATTTTCCGCGTGTCCGTCGAGGCTTAGCAATACCTCCCGACGCTCCTGGAGGTAAAGCCCCATGCACACTCAGCCAGCCATTCGCAGCGACGCGGCCCACCGCACCGCCATCGCCGCACGCCACCCCGCAGCCGTTGCAAACCATATGCACGAGGGAGCCGTCGACGCCGACGCGCTCGATCAATCGATGCAGTTGATGGGCGCGGTGATGAGCTATCCGCGCAATTCGGAAATTTTCGGCGATAACGAGACGGCCGATTACCTTTACAAGGTGGTCAGCGGTAACGTGCGCACCTACAAAATCCTCAGCGACGGCCGTCGTCAGATCGGCGGCTTCTATTTGGCCGGCGATATTTTCGGTCTTGAATTCGCCGATGAGCATACGCTGTCCGCCGAGGCGATCACCGACGCCAAAGTGCTGGTGGTCAAGCGCAGTGCGATTACCGCGCTGGCCGGCCGCGACGCTTCGGTGGCCCGGCAGTTGTTCACCCTGACCGGCCGCGAGCTGCATCGGGTTCAGGATCGCATTCTGCTTCTCATCAAGAGCGCGCAGGAGCGCGTCGCGAGCTTCCTCCTGGAAATGTCCGCGCGCGTAGCGGGGGCCAACGCCATCGAGTTGCCGATGTCGCGCCAGGATATCGCCGATTACCTCGGCCTGACCATCGAGACCGTGTCGCGGACCCTGACTTCGCTGGAAGACTCCGCCGCGATCGAAGTACCGACGTCGCGCCGCATCGTGTTGCGCAATCGTCCGGCGCTGAGCCGCATGAACGGTTGAGGCCGCGCTTCGGGGGCGAAGTTTCAAGGACGGGAGAAAGCTCATGCAAGTCAAAGATGTCATGACCCGGAACGTGATTTCCGTCGGTGCCGGGGAGCCGGTCGTCAAGGCGGCACGCGTTATGCTGCAAAATCGGATCAGCGGTCTGCCGGTGGTCGATGCAAAGGGCGAATTGGTCGGCATGGTAACGGAGGGAGATTTTCTACGCCGCCGCGAAATCGGCACCGAGCGCCAACGCCCGAAATGGCTTGAATTCGTTCTCGGCCCCGGGAAGCTCGCGCAGGAATACGTGCATACGTCCGGCCGCAAAGTCGAAGAGATCATGACGCCCAGTCCGTGGACCGTCGGCGAAGACGACTCGCTGGACGCTGTGGTTGAAGTGATGGAACGCCGGCACATCAAACGGCTTCCGGTGATACGGGACGGGCGGATGGTCGGCATTGTCAGCCGCGCCAATCTGATGCACGCGCTGGCAAGCCTGTCCCGCGACGTTCCGGCTCCGGCCGGCGGCGATTCCGCGATCCGCGATGCCGTCATTGCGGCTTTGGGTAAGCAGCACTGGGCGCCGCGCGTCAACGTCGTGGTCAAGAACGGTGTCGCCGAACTGTGGGGCGTCGTCACCGACGAACGTGAACGGCAAGCGCTTGTCGTCGCGGCCGAGAACGTCGCAGGCGTCGAAAAGGTGCATGACCATCTGGTCTGGGTCGAACCGATGTCCGGCATGGCGTTTCCCTCGGTTGAGGACGAAGCCGAAGAAAAAGCCCAGCAACGCGCCGCCGCATCCTAAAATTGCGCCGTCTTTCAAAAGCCCAATCCCAACTCGAAGAGCGAAACCGACCATGCAGCGGATCGTGCAACTCTGTGTCAGCATCGCGAGCTTCATCAGCGTGATTGCGATTCTCGTGATGACGACGGTATCGCCGGTGAAGGCCGCCGACACGCTGTCACCTGCGGCACAGCGCGGATTTGTGCTGTTGCGTGAGGACTGTTCGCATTGCCACGCCATCGGCAGGGTCGGCGGCAGTCCGCTGAAAATCGCGCCGCCGTTTCGCACCCTGCATGAGCACTATCCCGTAGAGGATCTCGAAGAGCCGCTCGCCGAGGGTATCATCACCGGCCATCCGACGATGCCCGAGTTCCGCTTCGATCCGGGGCAGGTCGGCGACATCATCGCCTATCTGAAGTCGCTCGAGAATTGAATTGAACGCGAGCGGGTGACTCGATCCTCGCCGTTGATCCATGTGAATAAAAAACCCGCGTTGATCTAGGTCAACGTCAATCATCGATGCGCATGTTCAGTGGGCATTCACGTCGTCGTCGTCGCTTGAACGGGCCAGCACAAATGACTCCATCGCACGCCGCACCGAAATACATGACGCTGGGCGAGGGCGGCTTGGCGGCCGCCATGACCGCGCTGGCGTTTCTTTCGATCGTAATCGCCGCCAAGGCCTACACCCCGGAATATGCGTTTCACGCCTATCTGTTCGCCGCGGCCAGCGTCGCTTCGGTATTTTTCATCGTCAATCGCTATTTCGAGCGCAGCGCCGAGCCCGCGCCGCTCGAGATCGACGGCAAGCCGAACTACAATATGGGGCCGATCAAGCTGGCGACCGTACTCTCGGTGTTCTGGGGCATCGCCGGCATGACGGCCGGACTTTGGATCGCGCTCGAGCTCGCTTATCCGGCGCTCAATTTCGGCCTGGCTTACATTTCTTTCGGACGGCTGCGCCCGCTGCACACCTCGGCGGTGATCTTCGCGTTCGGCGGCAATGTGCTGTTGGCGACGTCGTTTTATGTCGTGCAGCGCACCTGCCGCGCGCGGCTCGCCGGCGATCTGGCGCCTTGGTTCGTCATCCTCGGCTATAATTTCTTCATCGTCATCGCCGGTACCGGTTATCTGCTCGGCATTACCCAATCCAAGGAATATGCCGAGCCGGAATGGTATGCCGACCTGTGGCTGACCATCGTCTGGGTCACATATCTGCTCGTTTTTATGGGGACGCTGATGCGGCGCAAAGAGCCGCATATCTACGTCGCCAATTGGTTCTATCTCGCCTTCATCGTCACCATCGCGGTTCTGCACGTCACCAACAATGCCGCGATCCCGGTGTCGCTGTTCTCGTCGAAGTCCTACATCGTGTGGTCCGGCGTGCAGGACGCCATGGTGGAATGGTGGTACGGCCACAACGCGGTCGGCTTCTTTCTTACCGCCGGCTTCCTCGGGATTATGTATTACTTCATCCCGAAGCGCGCCGGACGGCCGGTTTACAGCTACCGCCTCTCCATCATTCACTTCTGGGCGCTGATCTTTCTCTATATCTGGGCCGGCCCGCATCACCTGCACTACACGGCGTTGCCAGACTGGACGCAGACGCTCGGCATGACGTTCTCGATCATGCTGTGGATGCCGTCATGGGGCGGCATGATCAACGGCCTGATGACGCTGTCCGGCGCCTGGGACAAGCTGCGCACCGATCCGGTGCTGCGCATGATGGTGCTCTCGGTCGCGTTCTACGGAATGTCGACCTTCGAGGGCCCGGTGATGTCGATCAAAGAGGTCAATTCGCTGTCGCACTACACCGACTGGACCATCGGACATGTGCATTCCGGCGCGCTCGGCTGGGTCGCCTTCATTTCCTTCGGCGCGATCTATTGCCTGGTGCCTTGGCTGTGGAACCGGCCGCTCTATTCGCTCCGCCTGGTGAGCTGGCACTTCTGGATCGCGACCATCGGCATCGTCGTCTACGTCACCTCGATGTGGGTGTCGGGAATCCTGCAGGGACTGATGTGGCGCTCCTATACCAGTCTCGGCTTCCTGGAATATTCCTTCATCGAGACGGTGCAGGCGATGCATCCGTTTTACGTCATCCGCGCGCTCGGCGGCGCGCTGTTCCTGGCCGGCGCGCTGATCATGGCCTTCAACGTGTGGCGGACCATCTATCCGTCGCGCGAAGCGCTGGCGCCGGCCGCAAACCTAGTTCCGGCCGAGTAGGGGGATCGCAGATGTCTACGACGCTTTGGCAGAAACACTGGATCCTGGAACGCAATTCGATCCTGCTGCTGGTCGGCATCCTGATCGTGATCGCCATCGGCGGTCTCGTGGAAGTCATTCCGCTGTTTTATCTGAAAAGCACGATCGAGACGGCCGACGGCATGCGGCCCTATACGCCGCTCGAGCTCGCCGGCCGCAATATCTACGTCAGCGAGGGCTGTTATCTGTGCCACTCGCAGATGATCCGGGCGCTGCGCGACGAGGTCGAGCGTTACGGCCATTATTCGCTTGCCGCCGAGAGCGAGTACGATCATCCGTTTCAGTGGGGCTCGAAGCGCAACGGCCCCGATCTGGCGCGGGTCGGCGGCAAATATTCCGACGACTGGCACCGCGATCACCTGAAGGATCCGCGCGCGGTGGTGCCGGGATCGATCATGCCGGCTTATGCGTGGCTGTTCACCACCGATCTCGATTATCAGCACGTCGCGCAAGACATGAAGGTGCAGGCCGATCTCGGGGTGCCCTACAGCGACGCGATGATCGAAAATGCGCTGGCCGACGTCCGCACGCAGGCGACCGACAACGCGCCGGATGCCGGCGCGCTGGCGAAGCGCTACCCGAAAGCGCAGTCGCGCGATTTCGACGGCAATCCGGACCGTATCACCGATGCCGATGCCTTGATCGCCTACTTGCAGATGCTGGGAACGCTGGTCGACTTCAAGCTCTACAACGACAAAGCCAATATCCGCTGAGGAGACGAAACGTGTCGCCGACCTACGCCTTCTTCTCGCATTTCGCCCAGACCTGGGGAATGGTCTATTTCATTTTGATCTTCGTCGTGGTGCTCGCTTACGCGCTGTGGCCGTCGCGCCAGAAGCAGTTCGACGAACAAGCGCGCGTGCCGCTGCGGGAGGATTGAAATGACCGATAAGGGCGAACACCTGAAAGAACCTCAGCACGGCACGACCGGCCACGAATGGGACGGCATCCACGAGCTCAACACCCCGCTGCCGCGCTGGTGGCTGTGGCTGTTCTACGTGACCATCGTGTGGGCGGTCGGCTACTGGATCGTCTATCCGGCGTGGCCGCTGGTCTCGTCCTACACCAACGGCGTCTTCAATTGGCATGCGCGTTCGGCGGTGGCGAGCGATCTGGCGGCGCTGCAGGCGGAGCGCCAGCCGATGATGGCGAAGCTCGACGATGCCTCGCTGCAGCAGATCGAATCGACGCCGCAACTGCTCGACTTCGCCCGCGCGCTGGGCGGCCGCGCCTTCGCCGATAATTGCGCGCCGTGTCACGGCTCCGGCGGAGGCGGCGCCAAAGGTTATCCCAATCTCAACGACAATGACTGGCTGTGGGGCGGCACGCTCGCCGACATTCAGCAAACCATCACCCACGGCGTGCGCTCCGGCGACGACGAGGGCCATCAAGGCTCGATGCCGGCCTTCGGCCGCGATGGCATGCTCAAGCGCGACGACATAGTGATGGTCGCCAATTATGTGCGCTCGCTGTCTGGTCTTTCCACCGCATCCGGTACCGATCTCGCCGCCGGCGCCAAGATCTTCGCCGCCAATTGCGCCGTTTGTCACGGGCCGCAAGGCAAGGGCAACCGCTCGGTCGGCGCGCCCAATCTGACCGACCAGATCTGGCTCTACGGTTCGAGCACCGACACCATCATCGACGGCGTCTGGAATGGCCACGGCGGGGTGATGCCGGCCTGGGGCGGCAAGCTCGATCGCGTGACGATCAAGGCGCTCGCGGTTTACGTCCACACCTTCGGCGGCGGAGAGTGACGGATGTGCCCCGGTTGCTCATCGGTATTTGCCATGGAAGGTGCGACCGCGGCGCAGCCGGGACAGCCGGCGCTGATGTCGCTCGTTGAAGAAGCCACGCTGGTGCCGGGCGGCGGTTCGCCGGCGGCCGGGCCGCAATGGCCTGAGGAGAATCCCGACGACGAGCCGCTCTACGCGGCGCGCAAGAAAATCTACCCGCAGCATGTGTCCGGCACCTTCCGCCGCATCAAATGGGCGGTGCTCATCGTCACGCTTGGCATTTATTATTTTCTCCCCTTCGTGCGCTGGGATCGCGGTCCGAACGCGCCGGGACAAGCCGTGCTGCTCGACCTGCCGGGTCGTCGCTTCTACTTCTTCTTCATCGAGATTTGGCCGCAGGAAGTCTATTACCTGACCGGCCTCCTTATTCTCGCGGCGATGGCGCTGTTCCTGATGAATGCGCTCGCCGGCCGGGTGTGGTGCGGCTATCTGTGTCCGCAGACGGTGTGGACCGATCTGTTTGCCACCATCGAACGCTGGATCGAGGGCGACCGGCGCGAGCATCTGTTGCGCGACCGGCAGCCGTGGAGCTTCGAGCGCATCGCGCGCACGGCTTCAAAGCATTTTTGGTGGCTGATGATCGCGTGGTGGACCGGCGGCGCTTGGGTGCTGTATTTCGCCGACGCGCCGACTTTGGTTAAAAATCTGGCGACGTTCCAGGCGCCGCTCGCCGCCTATGCCTTTATCGGCATGCTGACATTTTCGACTTACGCGCTGGCCGGCTGGATGCGCGAACAGGTCTGCGTCTATATGTGCCCGTGGCCGCGGATCCAGGCGGCCTTGACCGACGAATACGCGCTCAACGTTACCTATCGTTACGACCGCGGTGAGCCGCGCGCGTCGCTGAAGAAGGCTGCGGCGTTGCATGAACACGGCCAGCCGGCCGGCGATTGCATCGATTGCCTGCAATGCGTGCATGTCTGCCCGACCGGCGTCGACATCCGCGGCGGTCCCAATCTCGGCTGCATTCAATGTGGGCTGTGCATCGATGCCTGCGACGCGGTGATGGCGAAGATCGGCCGGCCGACGCGGCTGATCTCCTATGACACCGACATCAACATCAAGCGGCGCGAGCAAGGCCAGCCGGCCGTCTACAATCTGGTGCGTAGCCGCACGCTGCTCTATGCCGTCATCATCCTGCTGGTCGGCGCCATGATGACTTATACGCTCGCCACGCGCCGCAACGACGGCGTCAGCGTCATTCACGACCGCAATCCGATATTCGTGCGTCTGTCCGACGGCGCGTTGCGCAACGGCTACACCATCCGCGTCCTCAACAAGACGCACGACGCGCAGAGCTACTTGCTCAAGCTATCGGGGCTGTCCGACGCGGAGGTCGAGGTGATCGGCAGCGAAGGCAGCTCCGGCGGCAATCCCCTGATCTATGTCGGGCCCGATCAAAGCCGCGAAGTGCGGGTGCTGGTAACGACGCATCAAAAGCTCGAAGCGGGGGCGTCGATCCCGCTCAGCTTTACCATAGCGCCCGCCACGGGCGGCGCGGCAGCGAACGCGGCCGATCATTTCCTCGGACCATGAGGGCGCAAGCGATGAGCGATTTCACCCACGACTCGATTGCAACCGACGAGATGGAAACCGGCCGGCCGCCGCGGCGCTGGACCGGGTGGACAATTCTGTTCGCGCTCCTCGGCTTTTTCGGCGTCATCTTCGCCGTCAACGGGCTGATGATGTACGAGGCGCTGTCGACGTTGAGCGGCGTCGACACCGACAGCGCCTATCAGGCCGGCCTGATGTACGAGCAGGCTGTTGCCACGGCCAGGGCGCAGGACGCACGGCATTGGCAAGTCGATGCCAAGCTGACGCCGGCGTCGGACGGCGAACGGCTTGACGTCAAGGCGCGCGATGCGACGGGTCAGCCGCTCGTCGGCATGCAGGCCTCGGTGATTTTCGAGCGCCCGACCGATCGGCGTTTGGATCGCAGCGTGGTGCTGGTCGAGGATGCCGCCGGCCGCTTTCACGGCAATGCCGACGTCGCGGCCGGGCAATGGGATGTCGTCATTGAGCTGACGCGCCACGGCGAGCAACTATTCCGGTCGAAGAACCGCGTCGTCTTGAAGTGAAAGCCGGTGATGGCCGAAACGCTTGATCTGTCGCAGTTCGTCGAGCGCAGCGACTCCGGCGCGGCGCATATGACGCTCGCCGTCGACGGCGTCGGATGTGCCGGCTGCATCCGAAAGATCGAGACGGGGCTCGCCAAGCTGCCCGGCGTGATCGACGCGCGATTGAACTTCACGCAGCGCCGGCTTGCCGTCGATTGGCGCGACAATGAGATCGGCGCCGCGGATATCGTCGCCGCGCTGGACCGGATTGGCTACCAGGCTCATCCATTCGCGCCCGAGCGCGTCGAGGCCGACGACAGCCGCCAAGCCAAGTGGCTGTTGAAATGCGTTGCAGTCGCGGGCTTTGCCGCGATGAATGTGATGCTGCTGTCGATCTCGGTGTGGTCGGGCAGTGTGTCCGACATGACGCCGGTGACCCGCGACCTGTTCCACTGGCTCTCGGCGTTGATCGCCTTGCCGGCGGCCGCCTATGCCGGCCAGCCGTTCTTTCAAAGCGCGTGGCGGGCATTGCGCACGCGTCAGCTCAATATGGACGTGCCGATCACGGTCGGCGTCACGCTGGCTCTCGTGTTGTCGCTCTACGAAACCGCGACGCATGCCGTCCATGCCTATTTCGATTCGGCGCTGATGCTGTTGTTCTTTTTGCTGTGCGGCCGCTACCTCGACCTGGCGATGCGGCGCAAGACCAAGCTGTTCGCCGGCAACCTGGCTTCGTTCAAGGCCGAGTTTGCACATCGGCTCGATGCCATCGGCGAACTGACGCGCCTGCCGGTGTCGGCGCTTAATCCCGGCGATCGCGTTCTGGTGCGGCCGGGCGAGCTCATTCCAGCCGACGGCGCCGTTCTTACCGGCTCATCGGCGATCGACGAGAGTCTGATGACCGGCGAGACCACGGCGCGCACCGTCACGCCGGGAGCGACGGTGTATGCCGGCAGCATCAACGGCTCCGGCGCGCTCACCGTGAAAGTCGTTACCGCCGGAACCGGCACGCTGGTCGACGAGGTGGAGCGGCTTCTCGACAAGGCGATCGAGGCGAAGTCGCGCACCGTGCGGCTTGCCGACCGCGCCGCGCGGCTCTATGCGCCGGTGGTTCATACCGCGGCCGCGCTCACCTGCATCGGCTGGCTGATTGCCGGCGCCTCGATACATGCCGCCATCGTCACCGCGATTGCCGTGCTCATTATCACCTGCCCGTGCGCCATCGCGCTGGCCATTCCCGCCGTGCAAGTGGTCGCCGCGGGCCAACTGTTCCGCTCCGGCGTCATTCTCAACAGCGGCGACGCCGTCGAGCGCATCGCCGAGACCGATACTATCGTGTTCGACAAGACCGGTACGCTGACGCTGCCCGATCCGACGGTCGATGATGATGCCGCGATCGATCCGGACCTCCTGCAACAAGCGGCGCAGCTCGCTTTGTCCAGTCATCACCCGCTGGCGGCGGCGTTGGCGCGTCACGCAGCCAAGCGCATTCCTTATCCCGGCGCGGTCGAGGAGCCGGGGCGGGGCGTCCGTGCCGTGATCGACGGCGTCGAAGCGCGGCTCGGCAGCGCGGCGTTTTGCGGCCAAAGCGAGGACGATGCGCAAGCCGCGCGCGATGGTGATGCCTCCTGCATCGCCTTTGCCTGTGGCGGACGCAGCGCGGTGATCCCGATCCGGCAGAGCTTGCGGCCCGATGCGATTGAGGTGATGCAAGCCCTGTCCGAGCGCGGTTTCGATCTGATGATTCTCTCCGGCGACCGGCCGGACGCGGTCCGCCCGATCGCAGAACGCCTCGGCGTGAGGCAATGGTTTGCCGCCGTGACGCCAGCGGAAAAAATCACCTTCATCGAGCTTTTGAAGTCGCAAGGCCGGCGCGTGCTGATGGTCGGCGACGGACTGAACGACGCGCCGGCGCTCGCCGCCGCGCACGCCTCGCTATCGCCGATCACCGCCGCGCATCTTACCCAGGCACAGGCCGACGCGCTCTTTCTCGGCGACCGTCTCGCGCCGGTGCTGCGCGCCATCAACGTGGCGCGGAAGGCGCGCTTGCTGATGCGGCAGAATCTCGCGCTCGCGGTGATCTACAACGCGATCGCGGTCCCGGTCGCGGTTGCCGGCTTGGTCACGCCGCTGATCGCCGCGGTGGCGATGTCGGGGTCCTCGATCCTGGTGACGCTGAACGCCTTGCGCGCGCGGCTTTCCGGACCAAGCGAGGGCATCCCGCCATCCAAATCGGGCGATGACGCCGTTCTTGCGACTGCCGACATGGCGGGACAGCGCCTGTCGCCTGCCGTACAACACGTCTTCGCCGGACATGACAACGCGGGACTGGCGTCGTGAACGTCCTCATCTATCTCGTGCCACTGGCGCTGTTGCTCGGACTTACCGGGCTCATCGGATTCATGTGGGCGCTCAAAAACGGGCAATACGACGATCTCGATGGCGCCGCGCTCCGCATCCTGCCTGACGACGATATCGCGCCCTGATCGACGCGCAGCTTGCGGCGGGCTCGCTCTCTATTGCGCTTTTGCGACTGGTTCTGGACTAAACGTCGCCCGCTGTTCGATAGTGCAGACTTTTTCGATCTTGTCGCCATTCAGTCGCACCAGCAAGCGCGGCGGCTTGGTCTGTTGCTCGGCCTCTCCGCCGTCGATTTCAACGAGAGTCTGTCCGCCGGCTTCTACCAGAAAGGCATTCGAGCCGCGGCAGTTGGTCATGTCCCCCTGCGCGGCAAGGAGCGCGGTGTTGCGCGGCGATTTCTCGATGTCGTTGCCGTGCAACAACACCACGCCCGCGGCGTGGCAGCCGGAACCTGCGCTGCTTTCGTAAGTGAAGTAGCCGACAGTGACTGGCGCTGCGGCGGCGCCGAGCTTGAGCTTTGCATAACGCGCGATGGACGGACTGAAGGGGCCTGGCAGATCGAGCGTGTCGGCGTCCTCCACGGTTATGGCGTCAGCGAGCTTTCGCGTCGGCAATTCTTTAAAAGGCTTTCCGGCCAAGGCTTGCTTGCATAAGGCGGGTGCATGATCTTCGCTCAGCACCGGCGAATAATGCCGCTTGAACTGACAGAGCTCGCCTACGTTGGGTTTGACGACGTCATACGGCCCGCCGTCATCCTCGTAGACAACGTAATACGCCCCCTTGAACTGGAAGATGTGTGGGATCGTCTCCAGGTCGATGTCCTGACCGATCGAGCCGTAGAAATTCACCTCGCTGTTTGATGCCGCCTCTTGCTCGGCGGCAGACAACGGCTTGGTGCTGGCAATGATGCTGTGCACACGGGCTGTGCCTTGCTCAATGATGTAGACGTGGCGCAATTTGCCGTCGCCGGCGATATCGACCGGGTCGGAATAGCCCCACAATTTATCTTCATCGCCGCGATTGTACGCTGCCGCAATGAAGGAGCAGACATCTGCGATGGAGCCGGCCGGACGTGGCGCGGCACTCTGCGCCTGCGCGCCGGCTGTTTCGCAGCACAATGCAACGCTAACGCAAATCGCAACGGTGAGCATTCTCATGTCGAAAAATCTGTGTCGAGATTCACGTTCCGGCGGACAGCTCCGACCGTTAGTCTCGAAACTAGACCGGCAGGTTCACCACAACGAGGGACGGATCCTGCGGATCGGACGAGATCTGAAAGCCGAGATTGCGGCACATTTCCAGCATCGTGGTGTTCTCGCGCAGGACCTGGCCGCGAACCGAATTGAAGCCTTCGGCGCGCGCATATTCGATGATCAGTTCCATTAACAGCCAGCCGAGCCCGAGTCCCTTCAGGTCGGAGCGGACCAGAATGGCGTATTCCGCGGTTTCGAAATTGGGATCGGCGTGAATGCGCACCACGCCGAGCATCTGGCCGGCCGCTTCGTCAATGGCGATAAACGCCATGGCGCGGGCGTAATCGATCTGGGTAAAACGCGCGATGAAGGCGTGGCTGAATTCTTTGACCGGCGCGAAGAAGCGCAAGCGCAAATCCTGCTGCGTGACTGCGGCGAGGAACGGCGGATATAGGGCTTCGTCTTGCGGCCGCACCGGCCGCACCAAAAGCTTCATGCCGTCGGGCAGGGCGAGATGACGCTCCCATTCCTTTGGATAAGGCCGAATGGCGAAACGCGCCGACGGTCCGCGGTGATGTGGCTCGGCCGGGGCGATCGCAACGCGGGCATCGACGGCGATGACGCCGGTCTCGTCGGCCAGCACCGGATTGAGGTCAATCTCGCGGATTTCGGGAAAATCGGCGGCGAGCTGCGACAGCTTGACCAAGAGCAACGCGATGGCTTGCTCGTCCGCCGCCGGTACGTTGCGATAGGCCTTGAGGATGCGCGACACCCTGGTGCGGCCGATAAGGTTGCGCGCCAGCGTCAGGTCGAGCGGCGGCAGCGCCAATGCCTTGTCGTCGATCACTTCGACCGCGGTGCCGCCTTGGCCGAAGACGATGACCGGACCGAAGGTCGGATCGTCGGCCAGACCCACGATCAGCTCGCGCGCCTTCGGCCGCACGATCATGGGAAACACCGTGACGCCGTCGATCCGCGCATCGGGCTTTGCCGCGCGCGCCCGGCTCAGGATGTCCGCCGTGGCCTGACGCACGTCCTGCTCGGTGATGAGGCCGAGGCGGACGCCGCCGACTTCCGATTTGTGGACGATGTCCGAGGACAGGATTTTCAGGACCACCGCGTTGCCTGCGGCAAGATGCGGCTTGGCCGCCGCGACGGCCTCGTCGGGATTGCGGGCCAGCACGGCCGGCGTAATGGCAATGCCATAAGCCGAGAACAGCTTGGTCATTTCCACGGGATCGAGCCAGGTGCGCTTCGCCGCCAGCACGCCGTCGATGATCGGACGCACGGCTTGGGTATCCGGTGCGAAATCCTGCGGCATGCTGGGCGGCGTCGCCATCAGCTGCTCGCGCGATTGCCGGTACTGCACCAGATGCATGAAACCGCCGACCGCGTCGGATTCGGTGGCGTAGCTCGGAATCCGGGCGGCGTCGAAGGCTTCCGCCGCCGGATCGCTGCCGCCGATCCACACCGCGAAAACAGGCTTTGCCGGGCTGCGCGCCTTGCGGTGCCCCTCGGTCACGGCGATGACCGATTTCGCCGCTGCGGCCGGCGAGGCGAGCGCGGTCGGCACGTTCATGACCAGCACGGCGTCGTTGGCGTCATCGTCGAGCAAATATCGGAGCGCCACGGCGTAGCGCTCTTCGTCGGCGTCGCCTGAGATGTCGACCGGATCGGCGCGCGACCAGATCGGCGGCAGCGCGGCATCGAGTTTTTTCATGGTTGCGGGCGAAATGTCGGCGAGCGTGCCGCCGAAATCGGCGAGACGGTCCACCGCCAAAACACCGACGCCGCCGCCATTGGTCAGGATCGCGAGCCGATTGCCGGCAATGCTCGTCAGATGGCCGAGCGTCTCCGCGGCGGCAAACAGCTCCTCGAGATCGAGCACGCGCAGCAGGCCGGCGCGGCGGAAGGCGGCGTCATAGACGGCATCGGAGCCGGCGAGCGCCCCGGTATGCGTCATCGCCGCTTTGGCGCCCTGCGCGTGACGTCCGCTCTTGACGACGAGCACCGGCTTGGCGCGCGCGGCGGCGCGCGCCGCCGACATGAATTTGCGCGCGTCCTTGATCAACTCGATGTAGAGCAAAATCGCCCGCGTCGCCCGGTCCATAGCGAAATAATCGAGCAGGTCGGCGAAATCGACATCGATACTGTCGCCGATGGACACGACGGCGGAAAAGCCGATGCCGCGCACCGCCGCCCATTCCACCAAACCGGTGGCGATGGCGCCGGACTGCGAGATGAGCGCGAGATCGCCCGCTCGCGGCATTGAAGCGGCAAAGCTGGCGTTGAGCTTGACACCGGGGACCAGCACGCCGAGGCAATTCGGCCCGATCAGCCGCAGCCCGGCGGCGCGCGCCGCCTTCTCGCTCGCTTCCGCGAGCGAGCCGGGGTCATGGCCGAGACCCGAGGTGAGGATAATGGCGGCAGCGGTACCCTTGGCGCCTGCCGCCGCGATGGTGGACGGAACCGCGTCCGGCGGCACGCCGATCACCGCGAGATCCGGTGCGTTCGGCAGGTCGGCATAGGATTTAACCGCGCGAACGCCTTCGATGGCGTCGTAATGCGGATTGACCAGTTGGATGTCGCCGGCAAATCCGCCGCCGCGCAAATTCTTCAGGACGGCGTGGCCGGGCGACTTTTCCCGCGGACTGGCGCCGACGACAACGACGGATCGCGGCGCAAACGCTTTATCGAGTCGATAGATCGACATCCGTGGTCCGAATTCTCCGGCCGCCCCGGTTATGATCTAGTCCGATTCATGAACGAATTTAAGACGACGATGCCCGGCTGAAGCGCCGGGCATCCCAGTCTTAAGTATTGCTACCGATGCAACGCTTAGCCAACCAGCGGCTTCAGCATGGGATAGTCGTCGACCATATGCATCTCTTCGAGCAGGCCGTCGAGACCGAAAACATGGCCGGCGCGATGCGCGATCAGATAGACGATCACGGTCGCATAAACGAGGTGATAATCGACGAGGAAATTAACCGGTTCCTCGATGTAGGGGAACTTCATGTGGGCGAAGTAGTAGGTGATCATGAGCAGCACGCCGAACGGGCCGCTCACGCGCACCATGAAGCCGGAGATCAGCGACAGGCCGATCAACAGGTGGCCCCACTTCACCAGAAGATCAGTGATTGGCAACATCATCGGCGTGCCGAACACCGCAAAGACGCTATGAAACGTCACGACGTGATCGAGGAATTTAGCGGTGTCGAAATTGTCCCAGATCTGCCAGGCGCCGGCATAGAGAAACGTCCAGCCCATCAGAATGCGCAGGACGAAAATAATGCCGCGGTCGAGTTTGGTCTCAGTCATGGCTCAGCTCCCTCGGAAGTGATGCAGCCTCAATCGCATACGGGCGGACAGGCGGCTTTGACCTGAGTCAAACAGCACCAGAATTAAAAAAAGTTAAGCAATTCCGGCATCTTGGTTGACACAGATCAATGCCGTGGGGGTTCGGACCCGTCCAATATTGCGCCAGACTTTCAATAACGAGGTGCCGTATCATGACGACGACCACACGACGGATTGAAATCTTCCAGCAAGGCGTATTCGCCGGCGTTGCAGGCGGCCTGGCCGAGGTGGCTTGGGTGACGCTCTATGCCGGCGTGACCGGCACTGACCCCACCATTCTGGCGCGCGGCGTGACCACCGCCGCCGGAGTGAGTGCGCTGCTGCCGGCTTCGCCCGTGGTTCTCGGCGTCATGCTGCATATGACGCTCGCGGTGACGCTCGGCGTTGTACTCGCCTTCGTCTGGTCCGCATTGCGCGAGTCACGGCCCGGTCTGACCAACCCGTATCCCCTGATGCTGACCGCGCTGGCCGGCGTCTGGGCCGTCAATTTCATTGTCGTGCTGCCGACCGTCAGCCCGGCTTTCGTCCACATGGTTCCCTATGCGGTCAGTCTGACGTCGAAGCTTCTGTTCGGAGTTGCTGCGGCGGCAACCCTGCGCTGGCAGGTCGCCCCCGAACTGCAGCCGGCCCGGATCGGGAGGAAGTGACATGGGCGAACAGAGCGGAAATTTTCTTTATTGCATTGCCTGTACGCTTGCCGGCTTCGTCGCGGCGCTGGCGGTCATCTCCTACTTTTTCAATACGCCGCGGGGCTTGCCGATCGTCTCGGTCGCCGCACTAGCCCTTGCCGCGGCGATCTGGTTGAGCGGCTGGGCTGGCCGAAACATGATTGCTGGCCGGTGAAGATAGTTTGCACCTAGCGCATGACCTTTTGGCGCATGACCTTTTGGCGCATGACCTTTTGGCGCATGACCTTTTGGCGCATGACCTTTTGGCTTTACTTTTGCCGCGCTAATGCGGCGCTTTTTGGGGCGCGGATGTGAAGCGATCGGCGCATCCGGCGCCTCCATTTCACGGAATCTTCGCAACCGGGGCGGATTGCGGCGCCGCCGGCGATTCTCGATTCAAGTCAAACGCCTGCAACTGACAATGCATCATAAGGATTTGCCAAGGGGCAGGCATTGACGGAGAACGACATGAAAGCGCTGGTCTACAACGGTCCCGGAAAGAAAGCCCTCGAAGAGCGAAACAAGCCCGAGATCGGCGCGGCGACGGACGCCATCGCCGATGCTCCTCAAGACCGTGCAATCGCACCGTATCGACCCCAAGCAACTGATCACCCATCGCTTCAAGCTTGCCGATATCTTGCAAGCCTATGAGACCTTCGGCGCGGCGGCTAAGACCAACGCGCTCAAGGTCTTGATCGAGGCGTAGATGCGGGTGTCAGGGAGACAGAAAGATGCCAGGAATCGAGCAGAAGGAACTGGAAGGCCATCGCGACCAGATCGACGCCGACGTGAAGAAATTGATCGAGAAATATCGCGCGATTTTCGACTGGGATGTGCCGGATATCGACCAAGCTGCTGCCGACAAGCTTATCCTGACCGAGGTGCGTAGAGCCGTGGATGCGCTGGAACGGAGATTGCTGGGCTAATTTGCGGCTGGTCCCGTAGCACCCATGACGGCGAAGATGCCCATCAAATCATCCGAATTTTCGCTGGCGAGCGTGCCGGCGTTTTGGCCGATAGCGATGGCCGCCTCGCTGGCGGGGCAGGGCGCGGAACTTTACGCACGCAACCTGAAATTCGTCGAGGAGGAAATCAAAATCCATGACGAACTGCGCCCCGAACTCGCGACGCCGAATACAGTGCGACTTGATTTGCGCACGATGAAGCTACGTGAGTACGGCAAGCCGGGCGGAATTCCGACGTTGGTCGATGCGCCGCATGCCGGCCACACCGCCGTGATCGCCGATTATCGCAAGGGCCAGAGCCTTATTGAGACGCTCCTCGCGAACGGCATCCGTCAGGTCGTGCTCACCGATTGGAAGCCGGCGACCGACGATATGAAGGACCTGGAAATCGATAATTACCTTGCCGAAGTGATCGTTGCGATCGACGATCTCGGCGGGCGAGTGAATCTCGTCGGCCTGTGCCAGGGTGGCTGGGTCGCGACGATGATCGCGGCGCGTTTCCCCGAAAAAGTGAACGCGCTGGTTCTTGCCGGAGCGCCGGTCGACACCGACGCCGGCAACGGGCCGATCAAGCGCATGGTTCACGAATCCCCGATGTCATTCTACGAGGAATTGGTCGAACTCGGCGGCGGGCTGATGAAAGGCAAGTTCATGCTGCAGGGTTGGAAGAACATGCACCCCGAGCAACATTACTTCCAGGATCAGATCGACCTCTACGAACATATCGACGATCCCGGCTACATAGCCAAAGAAGAAGCCTTTGCGAGCTGGTACGAAAATCCGATCGACCTGCCGGGCCGTTGGTATCTTCAAGTCATCCGGCAAATGTTCAAGGAGAACCGTCTGGCGAAGGGAACCTTCGTCGGCCTCGGCCGACGTTTGGACCTCAAGCGCATCACCTGTCCGCTCTATCTGCTGGCCGGAGAAGCCGACGATATCACCACGACGGAGCAGGTCTTCAGTGCCCAAAACCTGTTCGGCACGCCCAAAGATAAGGTCGAGAAGAAGCTCGTCCCCGGCGGCCATATTGGGCTGTTCATGGGCTCACGTACGCTGATGGAAACTTGGCCGCAAGTTGCCCGCTGGGTCGCCGGTCGATGACGCGGGTCACCAGCCGGGTGGGGCAGTGTGCACGCCAGTCTTTCCGACACCGGCGTCGACCTGAATCGATGCATCGTCGGCTGACAACGATGGCAGGCCACTCTAAGGTAACTGGGCAGCGCGCCAATGTCCGTGCGGTCGGGCCGAGAGTCCGAGAGAGACGCGGGTTGCAATGACGGAGATCGAGAGGCCGGAGGGACGAGTTGCCGCCGTGCGGGGCGCGGTGGTCGACGTCGTGTTTGCTTCGGCTCGACTGCCTCGGCTCGACGAAGCTCTCATTATCGAGTGGGATCGTCCGGAAAAACTGATCGTTGAAGTTCAGGCTCACCTCGACGAACGCACCGTCCGCGGTGTCGCCCTTCAGGCGACCGCGGGCTTAAGGCGCGGGGTGGCGGTACGCGCCAGCGGCAGCCCGGTAACGGTGCCGGTCGATGATGCCGTGTTGGGGCGCCTGCTTGACGTGACGGGAACGGCTTGTGACGGCGGCGCCCCGCTGTCTGCCGAACTGCCGCGTGCGCCTATTCACCGCGCCGCACCCGCGCTCGATCGGCGCAGTCCGGCCACGGCGATTTTCGAGACCGGCATCAAGATCATAGACCTGCTGGCGCCGCTGCCGCGCGGCGGCAAAGCCGCCATGTTCGGCGGCGCCGGCGTCGGCAAAACAGTCGTGGTGATGGAGCTCATTCATGCGATGGTGAAGAGCTACCAGGGCATTTCCATCTTCGCCGGCATCGGCGAGCGGTCCCGGGAAGGGCACGAACTTCTGATGGAAATGAAACGCTCCGGTGTCCTCGATCGCAGCGTTCTGGTTTACGGTCAGATGAACGAGCCGCCAGGCGCTCGCTGGCGGGTCGGACTGACGGCGCTGACGATCGCGGAGTATTTCCGCGATCAGAAACGGCAGAACGTGCTGCTGCTGATGGACAACGTGTTTCGTTTCGTTCAGGCCGGCAGCGAGGTGTCCGGCCTGCTCGGCCGGCTGCCGTCGCGGGTCGGCTATCAGCCGACGCTGGCCACCGAAGTCGCCAACCTGCACGAGCGTATTGCCTCGGTCGCCGATGCTTCGGTGACGGCGATCGAAGCCGTCTACGTTCCGGCCGATGATTTCACCGATCCGGCGGTGACTGCCATTTCCAGCCATCTCGACAGCATGATCGTGCTGTCGCGGTCGATGGCGGCCGAGGGCATGTATCCCGCTGTCGACGCCTTGAGCTCGTCGTCGATCCTGCTCGATCCGACCGTCGTCGGCCAAGACCATTACTGCATCGCCGAACAAGTGCGCGAAGCGATCGCACACTATAAGGATCTGCAGGACATCATCTCGCTCCTCGGCATCGAGGAGTTGAGCGCGCAGGATCGCCTGACCGTGATGCGCGCCAGACGGTTGCAGCGTTTTCTCACCCAGCCCTTCGCGGTCACCGAAGCGTTCACCGGCAAGCCCGGACGATCCGTGGCGCTGGCCGAGACGCTCAAGGGCTGCCGCACCATATTGGAGGGGACTTGCGACCGGTGGGAGGAGGCTTCGCTCTACATGGTCGGCACGATCGATGACGCGCGCGCGAAAGAGGCTGCGTCACATCGCGAGGCAGCGCCGTCATGAGGCTCTTCATCACAACCCCCACGGCGGTCATCGTCGACGAAAGGCAGGTCGTCGCGGTCCGCGCCGAGGATGAGAGCGGCGGCTTCGGAATTCTCGAAGGCCACGCCGATTTTCTGACCGCGTTGACGGTATCGGTGGTGAGTTGGCATCAGGCCGGCGGCCGGCAGCATTTCTGTGCCGTACGGCACGGCGTATTGTCGGTGGCCGAGGGTAGCGAGGTTGCGATCGCCACGCGCGAAGCGATCCGCGGCGACGATCTCGCCCGGCTTGAACATGTGGTCCTGGCGCAGTTCCACGAAGCGGTGGAAGCCGAGCGCGCCGCCCGCACCGCGAGTCTGCGGCTGCAGATGCAGGCGATAAGACAGATCGTGCGCTACCTGCGCCCGGAGCGGCCCGGCCTGTTCGGAGGCGGATCGTGAACGCCGCAGCCGCCACGCGCGAGCCGGAGCTGCCGGATGGGATGGCCGAGGCGGTGCGCAAGCAACAGGAACGGCGCAAGCGCTGGCGCAGCGAAGGCGAGCCGTCGGTGATGCGCTTCGTCGGTCAGATCGGCATCCTCGGCTGGATCATCGTCGCGCCGACCTTGATCGGCCTGTTCATCGGACGCTGGCTCGATACCAGGTTCGGCAGCGGGATTTTCTGGAGCGCGACGCTGCTACTGTTGGGGGTGACGGCGGGGTTCTGGTCGGGGTGGCGATGGATGCACAAGCAATGACCGGCTTTGCCCTCGGCGAACATGGCGTTTTCGCGCTGCAAGCCGTGGCGTGGCTGGGCTGCGGTGCGCTCATCGGCGCTGGTTATTTCCTGATGCTGCGATGGAACGTGAGGCTGTTTGTTCGTGGTCGCGCACCGCTCCTCGCTCTGGCGCTGCAACTCGGGAGGTTCGCGCTGCTCGCTGTTGCGCTTGCGCTCATTGCCAGCCGCTTCGGCGCCGTGCCGCTGCTTGGGGCTGCTGCCGGCATTCTGGCTGCGCGAACGGTCGCCGTGCGAATGGGAGAGCAGACGTGATCGAATCGCCGCTCGTTCTGAAAACGGCGTTCACGATCGGTCCGGTTTCCGTTTCCGAACCGGTCGTCGTGACCTGGGGTCTGATGGCGGTTCTGACGCTCGCCGGCCTTGTCGCAACACGTTCGCTTACGCTCGCGCCGAGCCGCTATCAAACCGTGCTGGAGCTCGTCGTCGGCGCCATCGCGGATCAGATCCACGGCACCATGCGCGCCGGGCCGCGGCCCTATGTGCCGCTGATCGGCACGCTGTTTCTTTTCATCCTTGCGGCCAACTGGTCGTCGCTCATTCCGGGCGTCGAGCCGCCGACTGCGCACATCGAAACTGACGCCGCGCTGGGACTGATCGTGTTTGCGTCGATCGTCTATTTCGGCATCCGCGCCCGCGGCGTCGACGGCTATCTCAAGACCTTCGCCGAGCCGAGCATCGTGATGATTCCGCTTAATCTGGTCGAGACATTTACCCGTACCTTCTCGCTGATCGTGCGCCTGTTCGGCAATGTGATGAGCGGCGTTTTCATCATCGGCATCGTCCTCTCGCTCGCCGGCCTTCTGGTGCCGATTCCACTGATGGCGCTGGAACTGCTGATCGGGGCGATCCAGGCTTACATATTCACCGTTCTCGCCATGGTGTTCATCGGCAGCGCCGCTGGGGGAGAACCGACAGGCGACCGCAACGCAGGAGAACAACCATGAACTGGACCGAAATCGTCAGCATCTTCGCGGCGGCAATGGCCGTCTCGTTCGGCGCCATCGGTCCGGCGCTTGGCGAAGGCCGGGCGGTCGCCGCCGCGATGGATGCCATCGCGCGCCAACCCGAAGCGGCGGGGACCATATCGCGTACGCTGTTCGTCGGCCTGGCGATGATCGAAACTATGGCGATCTACTGCCTCGTCATCGCTTTGTTGGTTCTGTTCGCCAATCCTTTCATCCGTTGAGCCCATGCATATCGACTGGTGGACGCTGGCGCTGCAGACCGTCAACGTCCTCATTCTGGTCTGGCTTCTCGCCCGGTTCTTCTTCCGGCCGATCATGGCGATCGTCGCCAAACGGCAGGACGAGGCCAACAGGCTATTGGCCGACGCGGCGCAGGCTCGCAAGGCGGCCATCGCGCAATGCGCCGACGCCGATGCGGCGAGCGAAAAGATCGCCGAAGAACGCGACGGGCTGATCGCGGCGGCGCGCCAGGCGGCACAGATCGAGAAACAGAATCTGCTCGCGCAAACCGCCGCGGAGATCGCCAAGCTCCGTGGCGAAGCGGCGTCGGCGCTCGCCCGCGACCGGGCGGCGGCGGAACAGGCGATCATCGATCGCGCCAGCGAGCTCTCCGTCGACATCGCGCAGCGCCTGCTCAGGCATTTCCCGCAACAGGATATTCTCTACGCATTCGTCGACGAGATTTGCTGCGAGGTGAGCGCGATGTCACCCGAAGCGCGGCACAGCCTCGCCGCCGCTGCCACGGGGCACCCGATCGAAGTCTTCACCGCCGCGCCGCTTTCCGCCGCGCAGACCGAGCATGTTCACAGCGCCCTCAAGAAGGCATTCGGCCTCGATCCGCCGTTGGCGTTTCGCGGCGATCCGGCCGTGATCGCCGGTATCGAAATCAAGGGCCAGAATGCCATCATCAGCAACAGTTGGCGCGCGGATCTCGAACGCATCCGCCAGGAGCTGAGCCGTGACCAGCACGTTCGCCGATCTTAGCGGCTGGCTCGAGGAGGCCAGAAGGCGCGTTCGCGCGACGTCGCTCGCGCCGGTGGCGGAGCAGGTCGGCCGTGTCGAGAGGGTCGCCGACGGCATCGCGCTGGTTTCCGGCTTGCCCGACGTGCGGCTCGACGAGCTCCTTCATTTCGAGCGGGGCCAGGTCGGCTTCGCCACCACCCTGGAGCGCGCTCTACTCGGCTGCGTGCTGCTCGACGATCCCGATGCGGTCGAAGCCGGCGACCTCGTCCAAGGCACCGGCGAGGTCGTTCGCGTGCCGGTGGGACGCGGCCTGCTCGGTCGCACCGTCGACCCGCTCGGCCGCCCGCTCGACGGCGGCGACGCCGTCGAGGTCGAAAGCTATCAGCCCATCGAGCGCCCGGCGCCGTCGATCATCGAGCGCGATTTCGTCAGTGAGCCGGTGCAGACCGGACTCCTCGTGATCGACTCCATGTTTGCGCTCGGCCGCGGCCAGCGCGAGCTGATCATCGGCGATCGCGCCATCGGCAAGACCGCCATCGCCGTCGATTGCATCATCAACCAGAAATCGAGCGACATTATCTGCGTCTATGTGGCGATCGGTCAGAAATCGTCGACCGTCAGGCGGGTGATCGACGCGATCACGACCCATGGCGCGCCGGAGCGCTGCATTTTCGTCGTCGCCGGCGCGTCGTCGGCGCCGGGTCTGCAATGGATCGCACCGTTTGCCGGCTTCACCATGGCGGAATATTTTCGCGACCGCGGTCAGCACGCACTGGTCGTGATCGACGACATGACCAAACATGCCGCCACCCACCGCGAAATCGCGCTGTTGACGCGGCAGCCGCCGGGACGCGAGGCCTATCCCGGCGACGTGTTCTATGTTCATGCCCGGCTGCTCGAACGCGCCGCGAAACTGTCTCATGCCGCCGGCGGCGGTTCGTTGACCGCGCTGCCGATTGCCGAATTGGATGCCGGCAACCTGAGCGCCTACATTCCGACCAACCTAATCTCGATCACCGACGGCCAGATCGTGCTCGATTCGCGCCTGTTCTACGAAGGCAACAAGCCGGCGGTCGATGTCGGCACCAGCGTCAGCCGCGTCGGCGGCAAGACCCAGGCGGCGGCCTTGCGGCAGGCGACGGACACGTTGCGGCTGGATTTTGCCCAGTTCCTGGAGCTCGAAATGTTCACCCGTTTCGGCGGCGTGACCGACGCGCAGGTCAAGAACAAGGTCGCGCGCGGGCGGCGCATTCGCGCCGTGCTGTCGCAGCCGCAATATGCGCCGTTGCGATTGATCGATGAAGTGGCGTTGGCGCACGCGTTGCAGGGCGGATTTCTCAACTCCTTGCCGCCGGATCTCATCGGCAAGTTCCGCGCCGAGCTGCCGGCATGGCTCGACCGCTCGGCGAAGGGCATCGTCGATGCGGTGCAGCGCACGGGCGAGATCGATGCGGCCAAAACCGACGAGCTGCGCGCGGCGCTGGCGGCGCTGGTAGCGCAGTTGCTGCCGCCGCGAGCTGCGACCGCAGCAGGGAGCGGATAATGGCGGAGCAACTCTCCGACGTCGTCATCAAAATCCAGAACGTGCGCCAGCTCGGCGCCGTCGTCACCGCCTTGCGAGGCATTGCGGCGTCGCGGGCGCAGAGCGGCCGTGCGTTTCTCGCCGGCATTGAGGCTTATACCGAGGTCATTTCACGTGCGATCGGCGAGGCCTTGAACTTGCTGCCGGCGGATGCCGCCACCATGGCGGCGGCGCCGCAACACGCCAAGCGCGGCCTCATCCTGTTTTGCGCCGAGCAGGGATTTGCCGGCGCTTTTAGCGAGCGCGTGTTCGACGCCGCGGACGGCGATCTGCAGGGGGCCACCACGCTCGTGGTCGGCACCCGCGGCGGGGCCGTGGCCGGTGAGCGTGGATTAAGGCCGGATTGGTCGACGGCGATGACGACCCGCATCGAGGGAATTGCGAGCTTCGCCAATGCGCTGGCCGAGGCGCTCTACGGTTACGTCACCGACGGCGTCATCGTGCGGGCCGATATTCTGTTCGCCCGCTCGCTGTCCGGCGGCGGCATCCGCGTCGACCGCCACTCACTGCTGCCTATCGATTTCAGCCGTTTTGCGCGGCCGATCGAACGGCAGGCGCCGCTGATCACGCTGGCGCCGGAATTGCTGCTGGAGCAACTCGCAGCCGAGTACGTCTATGCGCAGTTATGCGAAGCCGCCATGCATGCCTTCGTCGCCGAGAACGAGGCTCGGATGATTGCCATGATGAGCGCGAAGAATAACACCGAGACGACGCTCGCCGCGCTGTCGCAACGCGAACGCCAACTTCGTCAGGAAGCGATCACGACCGAGATTGTGGAGCTTGCCGCGGGAGCCGAAGCCGCGCGTATCGTCTGAGCGGGCGCCCCGTCAAATCAGGTCCCGCCGCGATCGGCTCGGCGTTACCGCGCCCCGACCTTGAGCTTCAACAGCGCATCGGCATTGCCGTGGGTGAGCTTCTCGCGGTCGCCCGGCGCCGGCGCGACGCGTTCGAGGAAGGCGGCGCCTTCGGCATTGGTCGCGAACGGATAATCGACAGAGAACATGATGCGATCGATGCCGAAAGTCAGCAGCGCGCAGATGAATGGCGGCGCGTCGAATACGCCTGAGGTGGTGAGCCAGACCTGATCGCGGATGGCGCGGCTGATCGGCCGCTTGAGATGGCTGACATCGTGCACAAAAACCTCGTCGATGCGCGCCATCATCATCGGCAGCATCTCGCCCATATGGCCGATGATGATCTTCAGTCGCGGATGCTTGTCCAGCGTGCCGGCCAGCACCAGCCGCAGCAGGTGGATGGCGGTCTCCGAATGCCAGCCCCAGCCCGCGGTCTCCAGCACGCGCGCGGCGCCGTCCGGCAGGTTCGAGTAATAAGCTTGGCGCACTGGCTCGGGCGGCAGATGGGGATGAATGTAGATCGGCACGTCGAGCGCGGTGGCGGCGGCGAGCAGGCTGTCGTAACGCGGATCGTCGAGGAAGCGGCCTTCGGTGGTGCCGTTGACCATGGCGCCGACAAAGCCAAGCTCCTTGACCGCGCGGTTGAGCTCGGCCGCAATCGCGTCGGGACTCTGCATCGGCAATGCGGCAAAACCGGCGAAGCGGTCGGGGTGGCGCGCGATGGCTTCGGCCAAGTGATCGTTGATGGCCCGGGCGAGCGCGACGCCGTCGGGACCGGGCACCAGATCCGCGGCCGGGCCGGCATTGGACAGCACCTGCACGGTGATGCCCGCCTCATCCATGGATTTCAGGCGCTTGTCGCCGATCTCCGGCAACAGCTCCATGGGATTGACCGCCCCGGGCGTGATATTGCGCGGCCGGAAGCCGCGAGCGCTGATCGCTTTCGGGTCGATGCGCTTGGCCAGCGCCGGGACCGAAAAATGCTCCTCCAGTGCGACGGTGCGCATAGGCAGTCTCCTCCAATGATGGCGGTTGTTGTTGCATTGTCGTCGGCGTCTCGCAAGCGCGTGACGCCGCATGCCGCACAGACGCCTTCGCCGTGTTATGCTGCGTTCATGGCATATCATTCTTGTTGCCGCCGGCCATGATCCGCGCCGCAATCGTCGGACTTGGCCGCTGGGGCCGCTCACTGGTCAACGCCGTTGCCGGGAAAAGCGACGAAATTCGTTTTGTGCGCGCGACCACGCGCAGCCGCGCCAGCGCCGAGGACTTCTGCCGCGACCGTGGCGTCGTCTTGGTCGACAGCTATGACGAGATCCTGGGCGCCTCCGATATCGACGCCGTGGTACTGGCCACGCCGCACAGTCAGCATGAGGCGCAGGCACTGGCCGCCCTGGCAGCGAACAAGCATGTTTTTGTCGAGAAGCCGTTGACGCTCGATCTTGCGAGCGCGCTGGCCGTCGCCGACGCGGCGCGCCAGGCGGGATTGGTGCTCGCCGTCGGTTTCGCCCGGCGCTTTCATCCGGGCATCGCCGAGCTGCGCGCGCGTGCGCGCGACGGCCGGCTCGGCGACGTGGTCGCCATGGTCGCCCAGCACACCACCTCGACGGTGCAATTCATCGCACCGGAGAATTGGCGCGCCTCGGCGGCGGAAGCGCCGGGCGGCGCCTTCACCGCGGTCGGTGTGCATTCGCTCGACAACATGATCGAATTCGCCGGCCGCGTGCGCGACGTGCGCTCCGTCACTGCGCGCAATTATCCGGGGCCGTCTGACGATACCACCACGGTCATGCTGCGGTTCGACAGCGGGGCGACCGGGCTGATCTTTTGTTCGGTTGCGACCGCCACCAATTTCGAGCTCACGACCTACGGCACCAAGGGACTCGTCGAGATTTCACGCACCGACCTGTCGCGCTTCCGTTTCGCGCCGACCGCGACCGCGGCGCCGACTGGACCGGTGCCGGCGCCGCCGGACGAGATTTTGCAATTCTCGGGCTTCGACATGCTGCAGGCCGAAATGACTGCGTTTGCCCGCGCGATCCGCGATGGCACACCCTATCCGGTGCCGATCGCCGACGTGCTGCATGGTATGGCGGTATTCGACGCCATCGTGGAATCCTCGCAGCGCGGGGAAATCGTTGCCGTCCGCAACTGATTTTTCATTACATGCCGGCGGAAAATCTTGCTTTCCATTTACTTAAGGGCCGTCAGGTCGGTGTCATAATCGCCCGGTCGGTCTTGCGAAGGCGCGGCGTTGCCGCTAAATAGCTGCGATCGAGTTTTCGGCCGAATGACTTGGCCTTCAGCGACTGATAAGCGCGCCTGACTGACGATCTTTCACCAAAATCTCGAGCTAACCGAGCCGGGCATATTCGCGCGGCTCACATCGACATGTCTATGAGGAGAGACCCGTGAACAACGGTACCGTGAAGTGGTTCAACGCGCAGAAGGGTTATGGATTCATTCAACCCGAGGGCGGTGGCAAGGACGTGTTCGTCCACATCAGCGCCGTCGAGCGCGCCGGTCTTCGTGAGCTGAGGGAAGGCCAACGCGTTTCCTTCGAAGTCGTGGTGGACCGCAAGACCGGCAAGTCGGCCGCTGAAAATCTGAAGACGATGTAAGTCGCAAAGGCGCAGTCGCCACCGGCGGCGCCTCGCACTCTTAAACCCGGATCCGCACGCAGCAGCGAATTCGGGACCGGCAGAAAACAATCCCGGATTGCGCCAGCGCAGTCCGGGCTACATTAAAGTCTGCACAATCAAAACCACATTGAGACCGAGCACCAGCGCCGTGGCGACCACGGCGGCAACGCGCGTCAGCGCGTTGTTGGTGAACGTCCCCATGATGTCGGTCCTGCTGGTGAAGATGATGAGCGAAATCATCGGTAGCGGCAGCGCCAGGCTCAAGACCACCTGACTCACGACCAGCGCATTGGTCGCGTTGACGCCGAGCGCGACGACGACGAAGGCCGGCACCATGGTGACGAGCCGGCGCAGCCAGATCGGAATGCGGAAGCCGACGAAGCCTTGCATGATCATCTGCCCGGCCATGGTGCCCACCGTCGAGGCCGAGACCCCCGAGGCGATCAGCGAAACCAGGAAGACACCCGCCGCCGCGGCGCCCAGGAGCGGGGTGAGCGTGTGATAGGCGGTCTCGATTTCGGCCACCTCGGGATGGCCGGCGTGGAACGCGCCGGACGCCATCATCACCATGGCGATGTTGACGAGACCCGCGACCGAAAGCGCGATGACGACTTCGCGGTTGGAGAATCTGCAGGACCATGCGCCGGTCATTGTCGTCGCGGACCGGCACCCGCGCCTGGGTCAGGCCGGAATGCAGGTAAATGGCGTGCGGCATCACGGTGGCGCCGATGATGCCGACCGCCAGCACCAGCGCCTGGGCGTCGGCCAGTTGCGGCGTGACGAGGTGAAACAGCGCCGACGACCAATCCACCGGCGCTATGAACATCTCGACGACGTAGCAAAGGCAGATGATGCCGACGATCGAACCGATGACGAGCTCGAGCGGCCGGAACCCGAACCGCTCGCACATCAACAGCCCGTAGGTGATGGCCGCGGTGAGGACCATCCCGGCGATGAGCGGCATATGCAACAGCAGAGATAAGCCGATGGCGCCGCCGAGAAACTCGGCGAGATCGGTCGCCATGGCGGCGATCTCACTGACCGCCCACATCGGCCACACCACCGACCGTGGAAAGTGGTCGCGGCACAGTTCCGCGAGATTGCGGCCGGTGACGATGCCGAGCTTGGCCGAGAGCCCCTGGAACAGCATCGCAATGACGTTGGCAACGAGCACCACCCAGAGGAGCCCGTAGCCGTATCGGGCGCCGGCCTGGATGTTGGTCGCGAAATTTCCGGGGTCCATATAGGCGATCGAGGCGATGACGGCCGGGCCCGCAAAGGCGATCGCCGTACGTAGCCCGCCGTGCCGGCCAGCCAGCGCCCCGCGCGCCGTGGCGACGGTCCGCTCAGTCAGCGATGCCGGGTGCTCGACCGCTTCACTCACCGCAGAATTGGTCATCGGCCGGGCCGCCTATAGCAATGTCACCAAAATGTAGCATTGGTTACAAGTATAGGCATGGCTGCGTTATAGTCAATGGCTATAACATGTAGCTTCGGTTACATTTTGACACCGATGGGAAAATATGGTCTGCCCTGGGCCGTTCGATGAGGACTGCGCAGCCGGGACGAAGGTCGGACTGGTCGCACATGGACGGGGTGGCACATGGAGCGGGTGGCACATGGGCAAGCTTCCCGCTGAAGGCACCCAAGCGCGCCGGTTCGGCAAGACGCGGTCGGCGCAATCGACAGCGCTGCTTGAGGATTATGCCGAGTTGATCGCCGATCTGCTCGAAGGCGAAGGCGAAGCACGGCCAACCGACATCGCCCGCCGGCTTGGCGTGTCGCACGCCACCGCGATCAAAACTATTGCGCGCCTCAAGCGCGCCGGCTTGGCGACGGCGCGCCCCTATCGCGGAGTGTTTCTGACCGAGAAGGGCCACGAGCTGGCCGATCGGGTGCGGGTGCGCCACCGCCTCGTCGTCGACGTGCTGCGCGCACTCGGCGTGCCGACGGAGTCGGCGGAGGCCGACGCCGAAGGCATCGAGCACTACGTCTCGGAGAACACGCTCAAAGCGTTCGCGCAGTTTTTGAAATCGCGGGGGTGATTTCCGTCAATTCACACCGCGTGGGCGGTGAGCGCGTCGACGATGCCGTCGACGACCTCCTCAACCATGATCTTGTCGTCGCCCTCGCCCATGATGCGGATGACCGGTTCGGTGCCGGACGGCCGCACCACGAGACGGCCATGGCCGTTGAGGCGGCTTTCCGCATCCGCAATCGCCGAGCGCACCTTGGCATGTTCGAGCGGCTTGCCGCTGCGATAGCGCACGTTGCGCAGCACCTGCGGCAGCGGCTCGAAGCGGTGGCAGACCTGCGATACCGGCTTGTTCTTCTTCTTCACCACCGCGAGCAGTTGCAGGCGGCGATGAAGCCGTCGCCGGTCGTGGTGTAATTCGACAGGATAATGTGGCCCGACTGTTCGCCGCCGACATTGTAGCCATGCTCGCGCATCTGCTCGAGCACATAGCGGTCGCCGACCGGCGTGCGAACGAGCGAGAGGTTAATCGACTGCAAATAGCGCTCAAGGCCCAGATTGGACATCACCGTGGCGACGATGCCCGGCTTGGTCAAAAGACGATCTTCCGCCCAGCTTTCGGCGATCACCGCAAGAAGCTGGTCGCCGTCGACCAGGTGACCCTGCTCGTCGGCGATGACGACGCGGTCGGCGTCGCCGTCAAGCGCGATGCCGATATCGGCGCGCATCTCGCGGACCTTGCGGGAGAGCGCGTCGGGCGCCGTCGAGCCGCATTCGCGATTGATATTGAAGCCGTCCGGTTCGACGCCGATCGCGACGACGTCGGCGCCGAGCTCCCATAGCGCGTCCGGCGCCACCCGATAGGCGGCGCCGTTGGCGCAATCGATGACGACACGCAAGCCGTCGAGCGACAGATTGCGTGGCATCGTGCGCTTGGCGAATTCGATATAGCGGTCGTGCACGCCGTCGATCCGCTTGGCGCGGCCGAGCTCGGCGCTCTTGGCGAGCCGTTTGTTCATGTCGGCGTCGATCAGGGCTTCGATCTTGTGTTCGACCTCGTCGGAAAGCTTGTAGCCGTCCGGGCCGAACAGTTTTATGCCGTTGTCGTCGAACGGATTGTGCGAGGCCGAGATCATGACGCCGAGGTCGGCGCGCATCGAGCGGGTCAGCATCGCAACGGCAGGCGTCGGCATCGGACCAAGCAGCAGCACGTCCATGCCCACCGACGTGAAGCCCGCGACCAATGCGGTCTCGATCATGTAGCCGGACAGCCGGGTATCCTTGCCGATGACAACGCGGTGGCGGTGCTCGCCGCGGCGGAACACGAGGCCGGCTGACTGGCCGACCTTGAGCGCCAGTTCCGGGGTGATCACGCCATTGGCGAGGCCGCGAATGCCGTCGGTACCAAAATACTTGCGAACCATAAAACTGGGCCCCACCGCCTGCCGCTCCGCGGTGATAGTAGCCCGTTCTGGGTCGCGGCCGCTTCAAAAAATATTGGGTAATCTTACCATTCGGAACAATGTGTTGTTCATCATAAGGACAAGCCGAATCAATGGCATGACCCCGGTTCAGCCGTCGGACGGAGCCCTCTAGCGCCGCTTTGCCTCGTTCTTGTCGTAGGGGCTGGCGGGTGGCTGAATAACGGATACCGGGTCCGAACCCGGGAAACTGTCCTCCAAGCCTTGCTCAAGAGCGTCATCGAGCCGCTCGCGCCGCTCCTCTCGGGCGCGCCGCTTGCCGTCGCGGGTCTTGCCGTCGCGCTCGAAGCCGGCGGCACCCGGTTGTAGCGACCGGTTCTTGTTCCATTCATCCATGACGATCGCCTTTCCGGCTGTTCTCAGGCGGGCCGGGATATCCCTGGCCGATCGAAAACAACGATTTGAACCTGTTGCCGTTCCTTGTGGATGAGGGCCGGATAGGCTCCTGGTTTGTGCTATCAAAGAGCGGACTTAAGAGCCGGGAAGCTCACATGAAAACCATGACCTGCATTGAGGATTTGCGGCAGGCCTATCACCGCAAAGTGCCGCAAGCGTTTGTCGACTATTGCGAGTCCGGGTCGTACGCCGAGCAGACACTCGCGGCAAACCGTGCCGATCTCGAACGCCTCAAGCTGCGTCAGCGCATCCTCCACGATGTTGCGGGCCGCAGCACAAGGACCACGATCCTGGGCGAGCCAGCAGCGCTGCCGCTTATCCTGGCGCCGGTCGGCCTGACCGGTATGCAGCACGGCGACGGCGAGATTTTGGCCGCCCGCGCCGCGCAGTCCGCGGGAATCCCGTTCACGCTGTCGACGATGTCGATCTGCTCGATCGAGGACGTCGCCGGCGCCGTCGACAAGCCGTTCTGGTTTCAGCTCTATGTGATGAAGGACCGTGGTTATATCCGTGCGCTGATCGAGCGCGCGGCGGCGGCCAAATGCAGCGCGCTGGTTCTCACCGTCGATCTTCAGGTCATCGGTCAGCGTCATCGCGACATCAAAAACGGCATGAGCGTGCCGCCGCAGATCCGTATCAAGAACCTGATCGATATCGCCACCAAGCCGGCCTGGGCGCTCGGCATAGCGCAGGGCAAGCGCAAGACGTTCGGCAATATCGCCGGCCACTATCCCGGCATGAGCAACGTCACCGTGCTGTCGAAATGGATCGCCGAGCAGTTCGATGCGACCTTGAATTGGAAGGACGTCGAGTGGGTCAAGAGCCTGTGGCCCGGCAAGCTCATCCTCAAGGGCATTCTCGATCTGGAGGACGCCCGCATTGCCGCCAAGACCGGCGCGGCGGCGCTCGTGGTGTCCAATCATGGCGGCCGTCAGCTCGACGGTGCGCCATCCTCGATCTCCATGCTGCCGGCGATCGCCGACGCCGTCGGCTCCGAGATCGAAGTGATGTTCGACGGCGGCATCCGCTCCGGCCAGGATATTCTGCGCGCACTCGCGCTTGGCGCGCGCTCATGCATGAGCGGCCGCGCCTATATCTACGGTCTCGGCGCCGCCGGGCAGGCCGGCGTCGCCCGCGCCATCGAGATCATGCGCAACGAGCTCGATATCAGCATGGCGCTGACCGGAATCACCGGCATTGCCGGGATCGACCGCCGCGCAATTGTCCAAATGTAAGCTTCCGATGGCCCCGGGCGCCGTTTACCTGACGTCAACCGTGTTTGCTCACCCGGCGTCAACCTTATGAACCTATGAACGCGCTCGGATCGAACCAATTTGCGAGCGGTACGTTCTAAGGTGGGGCGGGGAAAATCCTACACATCATCCTCGCCGGGACACGACAAGAATTGAGTCGCCAGGAGGAAGACATGCGTAAGATTCTCATAGCAGCGGCAATCGTTTCGATGACAGCGACATTGGCGGCGCCCAGCGCCCACGCCGACATGGTCGGCGCCGCGGCGGGCGCCGGCGCGGGCCTGCTGGTGGCCGGTCCGCCCGGTGCGGTGGTCGGCGGCGTGGTCGGCGCGGTCTGGGGCAAGCCGTTCTGGGGGCCCTCGATCAGCCGAGGCCATTGCTGGACCGACAACAATTTTCACCGCCACTGCGATAGGCGCTGGCACTGAGATCCGCCCATCCCCTAGAACAGCGGGGGAAAAGACCTTTTGCCCTACGCCGTCATTGCCAGCGAAGCTCGCTCGGATCGGTCGGCGGCATCGGTGAGCCGCGGTGCGGCACCTCGTTGAGCAGCGCCTGCTCGCTCTTGCTCAAGCCGAACAGCTCGGCGGCCTTCGCCGCCTGCGGCTTGGCCAGCTTCATCTGACCGAGAATGGCGCCGGTGATCAGCACCGGCGACATGCCGCCGATCTCGCCGCAGATATATTTCCAGCTCCAGCCCTTCTCGCGCTTAGTGTCGAGCAGCTTCTCGGTGAGTTCGGCTCGCGTCATGGGACGACCTTCTTTGCGCCGGCTTTGCCCAGATTACGAGCAAGTGCCGCGCCAGAAATCGTCGCCAATTTTGCGGGGAGCTGGCGCCGGCGATCATGGTGGGCTTGCGCCACCTTGGCCGACATTGATGCGGCCGACGTTGAAGCCGCCGTCCGGCTGTTTCACCGCCGCCAGCACGGCAAAAGGCGCTCCCGGCTTGATGGCGCTTAAATCCGCGATCTGATAGCGCACGACCGGTGCATCCGGCGGCACGACGATTTTCTGCTCGCCGTCCTTGTATTTGACGGTGAGCACCGGGCCGTTGACGCCGGTGACGGTCGCGCCGACCGTGCCGTTGGTCATGGTGCTGGTTGGGCCATGGGTCCAGGGGTGGAAGCCTTCGCCGGTGCCGCGCATGGATTCGGCAAAAATATGGACCTCAATCGCCTTTTGCGTACCGTCGGGCTGCGGCATGGCCCCGCTGCCGACAAAGTCGCCCGGCTTGATGTCGGCTAAGGACGCCTTGACCACCGCGACCACCATCACCTTGTCGGCGAGGTCGAGCTTGAGCGCGGCGCCCTTGTCCGACTTGGCCGTGACGGTATGACCGGCGATGGTCTCGATGGTGCCGCGCAGCCGCACGGTTTGCGGCTGCTGGGCCCACGCGGGCAACGCCGCGAATGCAGCAACCGCAGTGAGGACGGCAAACGAGGTTTTTCTTATCATGGCTCTTTCCCCGAGCTTCGCCGCCCCCACACAGCTTTACATCGGCGGCGCGACGCCGTCGCGGCCGACATTGATGGCCGGCGCCTCAAACGATCCGTCCGGCATTTTCTTGGCGGCGACGATGAAAATCTTTGCCCCGGGTTTCAGGTCGGACATATTGCCCGGAACGAATTTGACGACGGGGGTGTTCGGCGGAACGATGACTTTCTTCTCGCCATCCGAGTATTTCACCGTCATGACCTGACCGTTGACGCTCGATACCGTGGACTCGACGTCGGCATTGGTCATGGTGCTGCCGGGCTCGCGGTCCCACGGGCTGAAGCGGGCCGGAACGACGCCGCGCTGGGCATCCATGAAGATGTGCAGCCCGATCGCCTTCTGGCTGCCGTCCGGCTGCGGCATGGCGGTCACGCCGATGAAGGCGCCTTGCTTGATATCGGCAAGCGAGGCTTTGACCATGGCAGTGACGTGGGGATTGTCGGCCAATTTCACTTTGACGACATTGCCGTCGCGCGCCTTGATCGTCAGCACCGAGCCGTCGACTGCCTGAATCTCGCCGCGGAGGTGCTGCGGCTGCTGTGCGGCCGCCATCGATGCCGCAAAGAGCAGCGCAAACGTTGTCGCGATAACCGTCTTGAGCAAGGTCATGATCTTCCTCCCGCACGCCTTGACGCCCCGAGGTTCGATAACCCCAACCGGGCTCCGTTATTCCACATGCTTTTCCCGCGCGGCCTTAAGGTCGGCCTCAAGCAGCGCCCGCAATTCCGGCGTCGCTTCGGGCTTCTTGCCGAACCAAAGCGTAAACCCGCCGACCGCCTGATGCATCAGCATGCCAAGCCCGTCGGCAGTGCGCAGCCCACGTGCCTCCGCCATGCGAAGGAGCGGCGTGGCGAGCGGCCAGTAGACCAGATCGGCGACAATGGCGTGACTGGGCAGCCGCCCAATGTCCAGCGCAAGGTCGGGCTGACCGGGCATGCCGAGCGTCGTCGTGTTGACGACGAGCGCCGCATCGTCGAGCGCGGCATTGCGCTCGTCCCAAGATGCGGGCTCAACGTGAGCGCCGAAACGCTCCCGCAAGGCCTCGGCACGGCGCACGGTCCGATTGGCGACAACGATCGGCGCGATACCTCGTTCCAGGAGCGCGTAGACCACCGCGCGCGCCGCGCCGCCGCCGCCGAGCACGAGGGCTTTTCCAGGGTCGTGACCCCAGCCGGGGGCGCAAGCGTCGAGATTGTTCAAGAAGCCTTCGACGTCGGTATTGGTCGAACGCAAGGCGCCGCCGTCGAGCCACAGCGTATTGGCGGCGCCGACGGCACGCGCGCGGTCGTCGGGCTGCGAGGCGTCAAGCGCTGCTTCCTTGTGCGGCACGGTGACATTGGCGCCGACATAGCCATGCGCGGCGAGCGATTGTACGAACGGGCGGAATTGGTCGGGCGGCACCGCCTCGCGCCGGTATTCTCCGGGAATGCGGTAGGTCTTCAGCCAATAATTGTGGATGAGCGGCGAGCGCGAATGTTCGACCGGCCAGCCGATGATGCAGGACGCGCGCGCGATTCCGGTCACTTCTCATCCGCGACGGTGTTGCGCAACACGCCGATCTCGGGACACTCGACCTCGATGGTGTCGCCCGGCTTGAGCCACACCGGCGGATCGGCCTTGGTCTTCTTCACCGGCGTGCCGGTGCAGATGACGTCGCCGGCCTTGAGCGTCATGAAGCTCGTCGCATAGGCGATGATGTCGGCGAACGAGAAGATCATGCTCGCCGTGGTGTCGTCCTGTGTCACCTCGCCGTTCTTGCGCACCGTAAGCTGCAGCGGCTTGGTCAGGTCGAACTGGGTCTGGATCCACGGCCCGATGCCGCCCGAGGCGTCGAAATTCTTGCCCTGGGTGACGTTGAACTGGCCGTGGCGCGTCCAGTCGCGGATGGTGCCTTCGTTGGCGAGCGTGATGCCGGCAATCGCGTCGAGCGCGCGGTCCTTGGCGACGTGCTTGCAGTCGCGGCCGATGACGATGGCGATCTCGCCTTCATAGTCGAGCTGCTCGGAGATCTTTGGCCGGATCAGGTTCTGTCCGGAACCGACCAGCGAAGCCGGCGCGCGGTAGAACATGCTCGGATATTTCGGATTATTGGTGACATTATAATCGGCGCCGCGGTTGGCGTAATTGATGCCGATGCAGAGGATTTTCTCCGGCGTCGGCAGCGGCGCCAGCAACTCGACCTCGGAAAGCGTCACGTCCGGCCGAACGCCGGTCGCGGCGGCCTTGGCCTGATCGAGCGCCTGGGCGCGGAACACTTCGCTCAGCGACTGGAAACGGTGCAGCCGCGGGCGCAAGTCGACGATGCCGTCGCCTACCACCACGCCGAAGCTCGGCCGGCCGCGCAATGCATAGCTTGCCAGACGCATCTTGATTCCCCGATTTATCTGAGCCGATGTGTTAAAAGTCGGCGGATCACCCGTCAACGGCCATAACGTGAAGTCCCTTTTCCTCGACTGCAACGATCAATTGGCGCCGGTTTGGCAGCGGGTGCTGCGCCTTGACGATCCGCCGATCGACGTCAACCGCAAGCCGTTCGAGCGGGACGAACTGCCGCGGCTACTCGACGGCTACGATATCGCCATCGACGATCATTCCTATATGCCGACCCCGCAGGTCGAGCAGTGCGCCACGCTCAAGCACATCGTCTTTCTCGGCACCGGGCCGGCCAGCTATATGAGCCTCGCCGACATGGCGGCGCGCGGCATAAAAGTTCACATCATCAAGGGCTATGGCGACACCGCCGTTGCCGAGCATACCATCGCACTCATGTTCGCGGCCTGCCGCGACATCGCGCGCATGGATCGCGAGGTGCGCGCTGGCACCTGGACGCCGCATGAGGGCGTGCAGCTTCTCGGCAAGACGCTGGGGGTGATCGGGCTCGGCGGCATCGGCAGCGAGGTTTTGCGCATCGGCCGCGGGCTCGGCATGGAGGTCATTACCTGGAACCGCACGCCAAAACCCGGCGTGCCGCTCGTCCCGCTTGAGGAACTCTTGGAGCGCTCCGACGTAATCTCGATGAATTTGACGCTCAACGACGAGACCCGCGGATTCCTGGGCCCGGCGCAATTTGCGCACATGAAGCCCGGCGTGATTTTCGTCAATACGGCGCGCGCCGGTCTGGTCGACGAGGCATCCTTCATCGCAGCGCTGCGCTCGGGCCGCATCGGCCATGCCGGGCTTGATGTGTTTCACGCCGAGCCGCTCAAGCCCGACAATCCGCTGGCGCACATGGACAACGTCACGCTCACGGCCCACGCTGCCTTCCGCACGCTGGAAGCCTCGATGACTTTGCTGCGCTGCGCCATCGACATCGTGCGCGACATCGTCAACAATACAGCGCGCTGAGCATTCGGGGACGATCATGACCGAGCGCTTTTTCGACGTCGGCCTACGCGTCAACGGCGAGGACGTGCATGAGCGCGTCGAAGCGAGAAAGACGCTGGTCGATTTCCTGCGCGACGATCTGGGGCTGACCGGCAGCCATATCGGCTGCGAGCAGGGCGTGTGCGGCGCCTGCTCGGTGCTGGTCGACGGCGACGTGATGCGCGGTTGCCTCGTGCTGGCGGTTCAGTGCGACGGCGCCGCGGTCGAGACCATCGAAGGCCTGTCGGATTCTGGTGTCATCGCCGATCTCCAGGCGGCGTTCCACGAGCGCAATGCGCTGCAATGCGGCTTCTGCACTCCCGGTATGTTGATCGGGGCCCAGGCGCTTCTGGCGCGCAGAGGCGTGCCAAGTCGTGATATGATCCGCGAACACATATCCGGCAATTACTGCCGCTGTACCGGATATCAGGCCATCGTCGACGCCATCGAATCCATCGCCCAACGACGGGCGGAAAAGGCAGGCTCCCCATGAACGAACACGCCAACCCGCAAACCTTGTCGCAAGCCGCCGATGAGCTCGAAGAGCAAATGATGCACGAGCTCGGCGAGCGCATTGCCACCAAGTCGGTGCTGTTCGGCATGGCCGACGGCAAGGTGGAGATGGCAAGCGGCCCTTCGCTCAAAGCCGCCAATCCGGATAAATATTTCCTGATGGGCGCCGATCCGCGGCTGCCGAAAATGCCGGAGAAGCCGACGCTGATCGATTTCTTCAACAACCGCTTCGCCTCGCTCAATCATCTTTTGCAAAGCGCGACGCATGCGCTCAAGGGCGGCCACAGCGAAAAGATCGTGCTCGCTTGTCTCCTGCACGACATCGGCGTGGCAAGCTTCATCCGTTGCGACCACGGCTATTGGGGCGCGCAGATGATCGAGCCCTATGTCGACGAGGAGGTGAGCTGGGCGGTGCGCACGCACCAGGCGCTGCGCTTCTTTGCCGATCCGTCGGTCGGCTACGAATATCCGCAAATGTACATCGACTATTTCGGCGCCGACTATAAGCCGGAGCCCTATATCGTCGCCGAATACGAGCGCGCCAAGAATCACAAATATTACATGACGTCGCGCATGATCACGGTGAACGACATCTATTCGTTCGATCCCAACGCCAAGGTCGACCTCAACGATTTCGTCGACATCATCGGCCGCAACTTCAAGCAGCCGAAAGAAGGCCTCGGCTTCGACAATTCGCCGTCGGCGCATATGTGGCGCACGCTGATGTGGCCGACGCGGTTTCTGTAGACGAAATGAAAATCTCCGCCGACCAGCCGTCCGGCCTCTCCGCGCTCGACCGGCCGAACTCCTATATCGGCCGCTCGGTGCCGCGGCCCAATCTGGCGCGGCTCACGCAGGGGCGCGGCCAATATGTCACCGACGTCGTGCTGCCGCGCATGGTGCATGTCGCCTTCGTGCGCTCGCCGCACGCGCATGCCCGCATCAAAAACATCGAAGACGGCGGAAGCGAAGAGAGCGCCCGGTGTCGTTGCGGTCGTCACCGGCGCCGAGCTCGCCAAAGTGATTACGCCTTGGGTCGGCGTGCTCACGCATCTCAAGGGCATCAAATCGGCGCCGCAACACGCCATCGCCGTCGATCGCGCCTGCTGGCAGGGCGAGGCGGTGTGCGCCGTCGTGGCGCGCGACCCGCGCCGAAGCCGAAGACGCCTGCGCGCTGGTCGACGTGGACTACGAACCGCTGCCCAGCGTGACCGATCCGGAAACGGCGCTCGACGCCAAGACGCCGGTCATCCATCCCGAGCTCGGCGACAATCTCACCTTCGAGCGCGTGCTCAATGCCGGCGAGCCGGACAAGGGTTTTGCCGAGGCCGACGCCGTGGTCGAGACGACATTTATGTTCGGCCGCCATACCGGCGTCACCAACGAGCCGCGCGCCATCGTCGCCGATTGGAATCCGGGCGAGGCGCGGCTCACGGTCTATCAGGGCACGCAGGCGCCGCACATGATGCAGAACCTGTTCGCCAAGCATCTTGCACTCGAAGAGAACCAGGTCCGCGTCATTACCAAGGACGTCGGCGGCTCGTTCGGCATCAAGGTGCATGTCTATGCCGACGAGATGGCGACCGCGGCGCTGGCGAAGCTCCTCAAGCGGCCGGTCAAATTCGTCGCCGACCGGCTCGAAAGCTTCAGCACCGACATCCACGCGCGCGATCACCGCGTCAAAGCGAAAATCGGCGTCAAGCGCGACGGCACTATCACCGCATTCGAGATCGACGATCTGACCGGCATCGGACCCTATTCGGTCTATCCGCGCACCAGCGGCATCGAGGCCAACCAGGTCGTCAATCTGGTTGGCGGCCCTTACACCTGTCCGAATTACCGCGCCCGCGCCCGCGTGGTGTTCCAGAACAAGAATGTGATGTGCCAATACCGCGCCGTCGGCCATCCGATCGCAACCGCGGTGACCGAGGGTTTGGTCGAGATGGCGGCGGCGAAAATCGGCATGGACCCGGCCGAGCTGCGGCGGCGCAATCTGTTCCCGGATAACAAATATCCCGCGACCAGCGCCGCGGGGCTGAAATTCGAAGGCCTGTCGCACCACGCTTCGCTCGACAAGATTCTCAAGATGATGGACTACGAAAGCTTGCGCGCCGAGCAGGTACGCCTGCGCCAACAGGGCGTGCATCGCGGCATCGGCTTTGCCTCCTTCATCGAAGTGACCAATCCGTCGGCCGCATTTTACGGCGTCGGCGGCGCGCGCATCTCCTCGCAGGACGGCGCCACGGTGCGGCTCGACTCAGCCGGCGCGGTGTTCTGCCATTCTGGCGTCACCGAGCAAGGGCAGGGGACTGAATCCGTTCTCGCCCAATGCGTCGCCACCGCGTTCGGCGTGCCGATGGAGCGCGTGCGCGTCATCACCGGCGATACCGACAACACGCCCTATGGCGGCGGCACCTGGGCGTCGCGCGCCGCCGGCATCGGCGGCGAGGCGGCGTGGCAGGCCGGCAAGGCTTTGCGCGACAACGTGCTCGCCGCGGCCGCCTCGATTTTGCAGGCCGATCTCGAAGTCGCTCGATATCCGCGCCGGCATCGTGGTCGACGCCGACAGCGGGCGCGAACGCATGGGCCTCGATGAAGTGGCGCGCGTCGTCTACTTCCGCCCCGATACTCTGCCGCCCGGCTTCCAGGCCGAGTTCACGGTGACGCGGCATTACGTGCCGCGCGCCTGGCCGTTCGCCTTTACCAACGGCGTGCAGGCGTCCTACCTCGACGTCGATACGCGTACCGGCGCGATAAAACTGCTCAAGCACTGGTGCGTCGAGGATTGCGGCACCGTGATCAACCCGCAACTGGTCGACGAGCAGATCCGCGGCGGCATCGTGCAGGGCATCGGCGCGGTGCTGTTGGAGCACTGCCTCTATGATGACGCCGGACAACTTCTGAACGGCAACCTGATGGACTATCTGGTGCCGATGGCCGGCGAAATGCCGGACATCGATATCGGCCACGTGGTGACGCCGACCGCCGATTCGGAGCTGGGCGCCAAGGGCGCCGGCGAGGCCGGCACCGCCGGCGCGCCCGCTTGCATTATGAACGCGGCCAACGATGCGCTGCGTCCACTTGGCGCCGCGCCGATCACGGCCATGCCGATCACGCCGGAGCGCGTGCTGCAAGCGTTGCGGGCCGCGTAATCCACCCTTACCGACTGTTCATGCGCGGTTGCCGCGGCGGATGCTATATCCATCCGCCGCAACCCCCGAGTCGCCCGCGCCCGCATGTCTCCCGAGTGGAAACCCAAAACCGTCGCCATGATCGTCGGCTCGGCGATCGTCATGCAGCAGATCGATTCCACCGTAATCACCACGGCGCTGCCGCAGATGGCGATTTCGCTGCACTCCGATCCGGTGCGTTTGAGTGTTGCGGTCACGGCCTACTTGCTCAGCCTCGCGGTGTTCGTTCCGGTCAGCGGCTGGGCGGCGGAGCGGTTCGGCGGCCGTACCGTGTTCCGCGCGGCGATCGCTTTGTTCACGCTCGGCTCCATGCTCTGCGGCCTTGCCAACAATGTCGGCGAGCTCACCGCGGCGCGGGTGCTGCAAGGCTTCGGCGGCGCCATGATGGTGCCCGTCGGTCGGCTGGTCTTGTTCCGCAGCATCGACAAGGCGGCGTTGATCGGCATCATGGCCTACCTGCAGGTCCCGGCGCAGCTCGGTCCCGTGCTTGGGCCGCCGATCGGCGGCTTCATCACCACTTATTTCTCCTGGCGCTGGATATTTCTGGTCAACGTGCCGATCGGCGTTCTCGGCATCGTGCTGGTGACGCTGTTCTTCGACAACCCGAAGGAAGAGGCACCGCGGCCGCTCGATTGGGCGGGGTTTCTGCTCACCGGCGTCGCGCTGTCCTGCATCATGTACGGCGTCGAGGCGCTCGGCCGTGGCCACGGCGAGGTACCGGTTGCCGCCGGACTGCTGGTGTTCGGCTTCGCCGTCGGCGCGCTGGCGCTTCGGCACTTGCGCCGCACGGCACATCCGGTGCTCGATCTGTCGGTGTTTCGCGTCCAAACCTTTCGCGCCGGCATCTACGGCGGCTCGGCCTTTCGCGCCGGCGCCGGAACGCTGGTGTTCCTGCTGCCGCTTCTGCTTCAACTGGTGTTCGGCCTGTCGGCGGCGGCGTCCGGCAGCATTACTTTCGCGACCGCGGCCGGTTCGTTGTCGATGAAGATCGCGGGACCGCGCGTCATCGCCCGCTTCGGCTTCCGCCACGTCATCCTTATCAATGGCGTCATCAGCGCCGCGACCATCGCCATGTGCGCTTTCTTTGTGCCGGGCATGCCGCTTTACCTCGTCTTCCTGCTGCTGCTGGTGGCCGGTTTCTTCCAATCGCTGCAATTCACCGCGACCCAGGCGCTGGGCTATGCCGATGTGAGCCAGCGGCAGATGTCGACGGCGACCAGCATCGCCAGCATGGCGCAACAGTTGAGTCGCGGCTTCGGCATTTCGATCGTCGCCCTGCTGCTGCACCTGTCGCTCACCTGGCGCGGTGCGACGGCGCTCGATCATTCCGATTTCATCGTCGCGTTTTCCGGCGCGACGCTGATGGCGCTCTCCTGCCTCGCCTTTTCCTGGTCGTTGCCGCACGACGCCGCCGTCGAGGTCAGCGGCCACCAGCCGAAGATTCGCGCATAGCGGTGCATGCGCTCGCGGCACTTGTCGCCAACCGGTCCGCTTCTACAATGCGGACGGAGGAAACGCGCATGACCAATTGGAAGGACCAGTCCGTCCTCATTGTCGGCGGCGGCATCGGTGGGCTGACGGCGGCGTTGGCGCTGGAGCGCCACGGTATCCCGTCCCAGGTCATCGAGCAGGCGGCCGAGTTCAAGGAGATCGGCGCCGGCATTCAGCTCGGCCCCAACGTCTTCTGGATGCTCGATCGTCTCGGCCTGATCGCGCCAGTGAGCGCGCTCGCGGTGTTTCCCAATAATCTCATTATGCGGGACTCGATCACCGGCGAGGAAGTCACGCGCATTCCGCTCGGCGAGGCGTTCCGCAAAAAATTCCATCATCCCTACGCGCTCATTCACCGCGCCGATCTCCATAGAGTTCTGCTCGAAGCGTGCCGCAAATCCAGCAGCATCCGTCTCGATGCCTCGCAAAAAGTCGTCAAGATCGATGAGACGGACGGCGGCGTCGCGGTCACGACCGAGAGCGGCAAGGACTATCGCGGCGCGGCCTTGATCGGCGCCGACGGGCTGTGGTCGACCATCCGGCAGATCATCGTCGGCGACGGCAAGCCGAAGCCCGCCGGCCACATCACCTACCGCGCCGTGCTGCCGACATCAGCAGTGCCGGAGGAATACCGCTGGCAGGACATGGCGTTCTGGGCCGGCGAAAAAGTGCATCTGGTGCTCTATCCGCTGCGAACCGGCGAATTGTTCAATCTCGTCGCGGTGTTTCATTCCAACCGCTACGAGGAAGGCTGGGACAGTTTCGGCGATCCGGCCGAGTTGCACGAGCGTTTCGCCCAGACCTGCGAGCCGGTGCGCACGCTGCTCAACAAAATCGAAAGCTGGCGCATGTGGGTGTTGTGCGACCGGCCGCCGGTCAAGGAGTGGAGCCGCGGCCGCATCACGCTCCTTGGCGACGCCGCGCATCCGATGTTGCAATATCTGGCGCAGGGCGCCGGCATGTCGATCGAGGACGCGGTGTGCCTCGCCGACAAGGTGGTGGCGGCGAACGGCGATTACGCCGCGGCGTTTTTGGCCTATCAGCAGGCCCGCTATCTGCGCACCGGCCGCGTCCAAATCATGGCGCGCGTCTATGGCGAGTTCTATCACGCCTCGGGTGTCGCCAAGGAGCTGCGCAACATGATGCTGTCGTCGCGCACGCCCGACGACGCCATGGCCGGCATGGAGTGGCTCTACGGCGAGCAGAAAGAATTGACGCGCGCCGCCTGATCCGCACGCGCTCCGCTACGCGGCGCGTCGCCTGGGGCGGCGCACGGCTCTCACCTTTCCGCTACCTTCGCCACCGCAGAAGAATCGATCGCCGCCATCGGACTCCAGTCCCGACACTCTGACTCCCGGCGGCATTTCGAGTCTCTCCAGGACCTCACCCGTACGAGGTTCGACACGCCGTAAATCGCTTTCGTCGCCTTCCGAAGTGGCGTGCCAAAGCTCGCCATCGACCCAGGTGACTCCCGTCACGAAGCGGTTGGACTCGATGGTGCGTAGAACCGCTCCGGTGTCGGGATCGATTTGATGAATCTTCCGATTGCGATATTGCCCCATCCAAAGCGTTCCTTCGGCCCAGGCGAGTCCCGATCCGGCGCCGCCGGGCGCTGGTATAGTGCCGAGCACGCGGCCGGACTTCGGATCGATCTTCTGGATGCGGTCGCCGGAAAGCTGGAACAAGTGGTGGCCGTCGAAGGCCGTTCCTGCATGGGCGGCGACATCGATCGCGCGGACATTCTTCCCGGTCTTGGGATCGAGTGCGTTCAGCTTGTCTCCCGACGCGAACCAAACGTGCTGGCCGTCGTATGTGACTCCAGCGACGTGTTCGACGCCGGGAAAGGGACCGTATTCGCGGATAATTTCGGCTGGAGATTTTTTCATGCGCCGATGCTAGCCTCTCGGGAGCGTGCCCGGGAGTAACAAGGTTGTCGTGAATCCCGGCACTGGCCGGGTCATCCAGCGCCGTGCTCGGCCGCGTCCATACGACTGCACCTTGCCCGTGCTTGCGAGCGCATCCAGCGCGCGCTGCACGGTGCGGGCGCTTGCTCCGAGCGCCAGCGACAGTGCCGAGCTCGACCACGATTCGCCGTCGGCAAGGAAGGCGAGCACGGAAGCATGCTGATCTTCGACCGGTGGTGCCAGCACGACGACCTTGCGGGCGCGCCGCGACACCAAGGCAAAGCCCAGCGCCGTCGCGCTGATGTCCGCCAACATTTTAAGCTTGGAGCGAAGCCGCCCGATCTCAACGCGCAATCGCGCGCGATGTGATTCGTCGGCGTGCTTCGCCCGGAAGGCGCGGGCGAGGAGCGCGCTCCTCGAAACGTCCGCGGGCCAGGCTTCGCCAAGCGCACGTGCGAGTGCGAATAAGACCGGGCGCGTCGTCAGCGAGACCACGGTATCGGCGTCGCGCACGACATGGCGGCATGCGTCCACGACGAGCGTCGCCGAAGCCAGCAGGGCTTCAACTTCGTCGAGCAATAGGAGCCGGTCCTCGCCGGGCGCAATCAGGCGGGCGGCCGGCGTGTTCAGGACGTGGACGGTGCTTTCTACCTCCGCCGTCAGAGCAGGGATGCCTGCAAGACGCGCGGCGCGCCCGGCCTCGACAAGCGCGGCGCGCGCCGCCTTTATCCGCAGGCGCCGGATCGCTATTCCCGCGACCGCGAGCTCGTGCACCGCCCGCAACGCCGGTGGCAAGGGCGCGGCATCGAACTCCGCCAGCGCGCGCTCGGCCTCGTCGAGACGCCCGATCAAGAGAAAACGCCGCACCTCGAGATGCCGCGCGTGCGCGGCGTTCATCCGGTCGCCGTGCTGCTCCAGCGTCGTCCGCGCCGCGTCGAGCGCCTTGGCGGAAAAGCTCAAGTCGCGCGAGACGAGCGCAATCTCCGCCTCGGCAACGACGCACCGCGCACGGGCCACCGCCTCCTTCGGGCCGAAGGCGCGCGCCGCCTTTCGCAGCAGCGCCTTGGCCCGAACGAGATCGCCGAGCTGAGCCATGGCGATGCCGCGAAGCGCCAGCGCCGGCGCGTCATTGCGCAAAGCGACCCGCTTCAAGGCGCCAAGGGGGTCGCCCGTTGCGAGGGCCTGCGCCGCGGCAGCGATCAACGAGTCCATCGGAATCCCGCCAAACTTGTAACTCCCGCCGTCGCCTTGGCCGGCTTTATATCTGCGTCGTGATCAACAACGCGGAACGGAGAAACCGATATGCCTGACATTTTGCACAAGGTTGGCATCAAATCGTCGTCGTCGGCCGATGTCTACAACGCATTGGCCACCGTCGAAGGCCTTTCGCGCTGGTGGACGAGCGACACGCGCGGTGAAAGCAAGGCGGGCGGCGTGCTCCAGTTCCGTTTTGGTGACGGCGGTTTCGACATGAAGGTTCTGGAGCTCAAGCCCGGTCTGCGGGTTCTGTGGCAGGTGGTCGACGGGCCAGGAGAGTGGCTCGGCACAAAGATAAGCTTCGATCTTAAACAGAACGGCGACTGGACCATCGTTCTGTTCAAGCATCAGGGCTGGAAAGAGCCGGTGGAATTCATGCACCACTGCAGCACCAAATGGGCGGTCTTCCTCTTGAGCCTCAAATCGTTCCTTGAAACCGGCAAAGGCGCGCCCTGGCCGAATGAGATCAAGCTCGACGCTTGGGAATAGCCGAACGCCGGCCAACAGCGAGTCATGTCACGGAGAGAACAATGCAGAACATCATGAACGATAGCCTTGGAACACCAAAAATAGTCGATCGGAGCACCTTCCAGACGGAGCTGGATGCGTTGCGGATTCGCGAGAAAGCGCACACACACGAAGGCGACGCCATTGCGGCCGCCCGCCGGCGGCTCCCCATGGTCCAAGTGGATGGCGCAACGCCGCTCATCGGCGAAGGTGGCCCGACGACACTGTTGGATGCGTTCGAGGGTCGCCGACAGCTCGTCGCCTATTATTTCATGTGGCACACCGGCCGCCCTGCGCCGGAGCAGTGCGAGGGTTGTACCTTCTACACATCGCAAATGCGCGAGCTGTCGTTCGTGCATTCCCGCGATGTCACCTACGCCACGTTCGCCCAAGGCCCGTACGAAGAGAGCGCCCGATACCGTGCCTTCATGGGCTGGGAAATGCCTTGGTACTCGGCCCCCCGTGCCTCGCTCGACACTCTTTTGGTCGGGCGCCGGGTGGGCGTGATGCACATCGTTTGCTACTTGCACCAGGGATCAAACGTCTTCGAGACTTACTGGACGACGCGGCGCGGCGTCGAGGCGATGGACAATAGCTACCGGCTTCTCGACTTGACGGTTTATGGACGCCAGGAGGCGTGGGAGGACTCGCCTTCCGGCTGGCCGCAGCAGCCGGAAGGCAAGCACCCTTACCGTATCGATGGACGTCCCATCGTTCAGTGGCGCCGCCTGCAGGCCGGCCATTCGGACGACCTGGGAACGGGGCGGCGCTGAGTGACGATCATGTCCGATATTTTCATGACCTCACCGCCGGCCGCCCCGAAGCGGGCAATCGGAAACACTCGCGGCTCGGCCGTCCGCATCGCGGCCGACTGGCTGTGCCTCGCGGCCACTCCGACCTTCGCTATCATGGCGCTGCTGGCCGCTCGCGACGGCGGCCAGCCGGATATTCTCTGCATGGCCATGCAACGTGCTTCGCCACTCACCGGAATGGCCGCGATGTATCTCTTGATGAGCGTCTTCCACGCGCGGCCGTGGCTGAAGCTGATCTGCGGTCGATAACTGTCGGAACTGATGGGCGTAGTCAGTGCTGCTGCGCCGGCTGCGCCGCGACGGCGTCGCGCGCCCGATGAAATTCCGGGGTCGGCGGCGGGCCCCAATTGCTGGTCTTGCCGGCTTCCCAGGTCTTCGGCCGCTGCGGCGTGTCCTGGTGCCAGGGTCGCGGCTCGAAATAGCCGAGCTCCTCATCCACCATCTTGTCGAGCTCGCAGAAGAACTCGATCACCTGATCGTCCGGATTGCGGTGATAGGTGGCGAGGTTGTGACCCGGCCCGTGCCGCAGCGGCCCCCAGATGATCGGAATTTTCTTCTGCCCGAACAGGTCGCAGGAATTCTGCAGATGGATGAAGTCCTTCAGCTCGAACGCCATGTGATGCATTTTCGAGACCGTGCCGCGAATGAAATTCACGGTGTGATGATCCGAATTGCAGCGCATGAACACGAAGAAGTCGGAGATCCAATCCGAGACCCGAAAGCCCATCACCTTGCCGTAGAACTCGGCGGTCTTCGCCGGATTCTCCACCACCCAGGCGATGTGGCCGAGCTTGAGCGGGCCGACGCCGTGGTGCTGCAAATGCTTGCCGAGATAGCTCCAGTCCTTGAACAGCGCGATCGTGGTGCCCTTGTTGTCCTTGAACGTCAGCACCGGCCCGATGCCGGGCACGGAATCGTTGCGCAACTCGCTCTTGATGCCGTCCTTTTCCAGGTCGCGGGCAAGCGCGCCGAAATCGGACTCCGGCGCCACTTCGAACGACAGCATGCTGCAGCGTTCGGCGTCGCCCTTGTTGATCTGGATGGCGAGCTGGCCGACCTTGGTGGTGAGGAAGGCGCGATCCTTGTCGCGCTCGGCGAGCACCAGCCCCATCACCTCGGTGTAATAGTCGACGAGCCGCGGCAGGTCCGGCGTTTCGAAGGTGGCGTGTCCGATGCGTCGTGGCTTGATCATGGCGGTTCTCGCTCTCGGTCATCATCCGCGCAGGCGGGTGATCCAGTAATCGCCGCCGCGCATTGGCAACGCGGCAGCTCGCGAGGGTACTGGATACCCCGCCTTCGCGGGGTATGACAAGCAACGGCTTGCAGGCTTGCCAAGCGCGCGGGATCGCGGTTTGGTCGCTGCCGGATTTGCAAGAACGGAATTTCAAGGGAGAAAACGCAAATGGCTTCGGTAAAACCCGCCGGTTACAAGCTCGCCACCTATAAATCGGCCGAGGGACCGCGCGCGGGACTGATCGTCGGCGAGGACGTGTTCGATGTGGCCAAGCTTACCGGCAAGCCGGCCTATGCCACCGTGACTGGCATTCTCGCCGACTGGAAGGCAGCCGAGGCCGCGCTCCGCAAAGCGGCGGCCACGGCGGCGAAAAGCCGGGGCAAGCGGCAGCCGCTGAAGAAGACCAAATTGCTGGCGCCGATCCAGGGCAGCGTCGCGATCTATTGCGCCGGCGCCAATTACGGCGATCACGCCGCGGCCATGGCGGCGCGCGAGGGCAGTCCACCGCCGCCCGATCCCCATACCCAGGGGCTGAAGCCGTTTCACTTCCTCAAGGCGCCGGGCACCATTGTCGCGCCGGGCACGCCGATCAAGATCTCCCATTATGCCAAGGCCATGGATTGGGAAATCGAGCTTGCCGCGGTCATCGGCCGGCCGGCCAAGGACGTGCCGAAGGAGAAAGCGCTCAGCTACGTCGCCGGCTATATGGTGTCCAACGACCTGTCGGCCCGCGACCGCGGCCGTCGCGACGGGGTGGCGCCAACCTCGCCGTTCAAGATGGACTGGCTCAAGCACAAGACATTCGAGGGCTCATGCCCGATCGGACCGTGGATCGTGCCGGCGAGTGATATTCCCGATCCGCAAAATCTCGGGTTGAAGCTGTGGGTTAACGGCGAGCTCAAGCAGGATTCCAACACCGCCAAGATGCTGTTCACGCTGGCGGAGCAGATCGAGCAATTGTCGGTCAACATGACGCTGCATCCCGGCGATCTGGTCCTGACCGGCACGCCGTCGGGCACCGGCGCCGAGAGCGGCACTTTCCTCAAGGCCGGAGATGTCGTGAAGCTCTGGATCGAGAAGGTCGGCGAGATCGAGAACCGGATGGCCTAGCGGGCCTGCAGGGGGGCATAGCTGGGCATCGAGTTATGCCCGTCGCGCGGGGCTTTAGTCTGTGCTAAAGACATGATCGATGGCGGCCTTGAGTCCGGGCCGTCCAATCGCCCCGGCGAGGGCGAGCCAAGTAACGGAAGCAAGAAACCGAACCGACAAGGGTAAAACGCGAGGGCGTAACGCAGATGGCCGAGAAATTCGTCGCAAAACTCTCCGAAATGCAAGACGGCGACCGCCGCATTATTTTTGTCGGCGACAACGAGATCGGCGTGTTCCGGCACGACGGCCAGTTCTACGCCTACAGCAATTTCTGCCTGCATCAGGGCGGCCCGGCCTGCGAAGGCCTGACCATCGCCAAGGTCGAAGAGCGGCTGCGGGAGGACAAGACCTCGATGGGCCTCTACTTCTCCGAGGACGAGATGCATTTCGTCTGTCCGTGGCACGGCATGGAATACGACATGAAGACCGGCGAATGCGTCTCGGATCGCAAGATGAAGCTGAAGAAATACAAGACGGTGCAAAAGGGGGACGAGCTTTATGTCGTCGCCTAAGCGCGCAGCGAAAACTGTTGCGAGCAAAGCTGTCGCGAAATCCGCGGCGAAGCCGCGACCGGCCGCGCTTCGCGCGGTCAAGCCGGCTGTTGTCGCCAAGAGCGGCGCGTCGGCGGACGCCAAGAACCTCGCCGCGACGCTCGAGCGCAGCATTGTCGACGACAAGCTCGACACCGTTTCGGCCGAAGCGTTGCAAAAGCTGATCGCGGCGGCCTGCCGGCTCTACACCGCGCGCGCCCAGGCCGGCGAGCACTTCACGCCGGTGCCGAAGAATTCGATTACCGCCACCGACGTCATGATCACGGCGAGCGGTTTGTTACGGTCGGCCGATCTCGCGGTGTTCGAGCTCGGCATGTGGCAGAACTGGACGGGCAGGTGACGCCGAAGACTGAATTGTTTCCGCTCATTCCCGCGCAAGCGGGAATCCAGTCTGGGTCCCCGCTTTCGCGGGGACGAGCGGGATTGGGTTTGAAAAGAACTACGTGAGGAGAATACGTCATGGATCTCATCGCCGATCGCGGTCGCCGCGTAACGATCGAGGAACTCAATACCACGCGCTTGCTGTCGCACGCGCGCAAGCAGGCGCACCAGCGCAATCTCGACGATATGGTCATCGTCGACGTCGACGCTCATCATTACGAGAACGAGAGCTACGACGAGTTCCTGCCCTATATGGAGAACGACGTGCTGCGCCAGCTCAGTCTGGCGAGCCGCACCAAAAACAATCGTGCCGGCATTACCGCGAGCCAGGTCGGCTATCAGGACATGGGCGGCCGCGTCACGCGCTATCCGATGCGTAGCTCGGAAAAGACCGAAGGTCTCAAAGGCGCGCAGCGCGACATCCAGCTCGGCCATCGCTGGATGGACGCGATGAGCGTCGATTATTCCTGCCTGTTCCCGACCGGCATGCTCAATATCGGACTGCATCCGCAGAAGGAAATGGAGGTCGAGCTGTGCTGGGCCTATAACCGCTGGCTCACCGAGAAAGTGCTGCCCGAGGGCGGCAACCGCTTCTTCTCGATGCTGTGCCTGCCGTTCAACAGCCCCGAAGCCGCGCTGCGCCACGTCGAGGTGTTCGGCGACCGGCCGAATGTCGGCGGCTTCATGGTCACCACCGTCCGCTCGGACATGGCAGTCTACGACAACGCCTATATGAAGCTCTACCGGGCGCTGGAGGAACGCGGTCTCGTGCTGTCGTTCCACTCCGGCCCGAACTGGGGCGAGCCGATCTACAAGAGCTGCAACCGGTTCCTCGCGGCGCATGCGCTCGGCTTCACCTGGTACAACGTCGTGCATTGCACCAATTGGGTGATCAACGGCATGGGCGAGCGTTTCCCCAAGCTGCCGGTGATCTGGATCGAATCCGGCATCGCCTGGGTGCCGTTCCTGATGCAGCGGCTAGATCACGAATTCATGCTGCGGCCGTCGGAAGCGCCGCTCCTGAAGAAGAAGCCGTCGGACTATATGCGCGACATGTACTACTCGTCGCAGCCGATGGAGATTCAGGATTACGGCGCTATGGAGTGCACCTTCCGCATGATGAACGCCGAGACGCAGCTCCTGTACTCCTCGGACTATCCGCACTGGGACTTCGATTTGCCGTCGACGATCTACGACCTGCCGTTCCTGTCGGAGAAGGCCAAGCACAATATCCTCGGCGGCACCGCGGCGCGGCTGTTCAAGCTGCCGCCGCGCAACGACAAGCAGAAAGAGAACCTCAAGCGCTTCGGCAATCTCACCGCCGCTGCGGCCGCGGCCTAAGCAGCGGGTTCCGCAACGGCGCGGTTATCGATCGGATCTTTGAAATGCCCGGCCTCGTGCCGGGCATTTTCTTTTCACGGCGGGCTCCTGTTTTGCCCCGCGATTCATGCCGGAGCGAGGCCAATTGCGGCACAAGCGAGGCATGGAACCGGACGCCGTTTCAAACGTTTGGAATTAAACTTATTTATCAATTGCTTGCAGATGCTTGTGCGATGCACAAAATGCTGGCTTTTCCGTCATCTAACCGTTATCCAAAAGGCTTCAGCAGATAAGAGGGACGACTGAGGATGAAGCTAGTTTTAGCCGTGGGTTTTGTTTTGGCCCTCTTGGGTCTTTCCGCCACCGCCGCGAACGCGATCGATCTCGCCGAGCTGGCGCCGTGCCGTCCGGCCGCAGCCAAGCTCTGCGACCATGAAGGCGGCATGACTTGGAACAACCTCCTGCGCTGCGGCGCGACGCTTGCCGCCCATAGCTGGCGCGTCGGCGACCAATGCCGCGCGGTGTTGCGTAAGTACGGACAGCTGTGATTGCATAGCCGACATTTTGTAGGGTAGTTGCGTAGTACAAAACCCCGGCGCCAAGGTTTTCAAGAACCGGCGCCGGGGTTTTTGTTGTGACGGCCGGCTATTGCGGCGCCGGCCCCCAAAAATACTACGGGGCCACTGCGTGTGCGGTGCAGCAAACCTCCGAGTTCCCTCGATTAATCAAACTGACAACTATTGTTTCTAGATTTCTCGCGGCGCTTGCGGCTTGGGGCTTTCGCGCGCGCCTTTGCTCGGGCTGAGGGGAATTTCCATGCACATCCTGCTGTTGCCGCTGCAGCCGCGCTTTATCATTTACACGCTGGTCGTCCTGATCGCCGCGGCGCTGGGGCTTGAGTTTTTCCTCGGCTTTCGATCGCTGCTGATCGATATACCGCTGGTCGTTTTCATTTCTCTCGCCGTCATCGGCACGGTCGACGTTGTGCAGAAACGCCACGCGGTCTTACGCAATTACCCGCTCTCGGCACATATCCGCTTCATCCTCGAAGAGATCCGTCCCGAGATCCGGCAATATTTCCTGGAAAGCGAAAAGGATGGCACGCCGTTTTCGCGCGATAAACGCGCGCTCGTCTACCAGCGCGCCAAACGCGCCTTGGACAAGCGGCCGTTCGGCACCCAGAACGACGTCTATGCCTCCGGCTTCGAATGGCTCGATCATTCGATCGCGCCGAAACCGGCCGCCAAGGAGCCCTTTCGTATCCTCGTCGGCGGCCCGGATTGCGACAAGCCTTATTCGGCGTCGATCTTCAACATTTCGGCGATGAGTTTTGGCGCGCTGAGCAAAAACGCCATCCTGGCGCTCAACGGCGGCGCCAAGAAGGGCAATTTCGCCCACGACACCGGCGAGGGCGGCTATAGCCCGTACCATCGCGAGAACGGCGGCGACATCATTTGGGAAATCGGCTCCGGCTATTTCTCCTGCCGCAACGGCGACGGCAGCTTCTGCGCCGACAAGTTCGCCGCCGCAGCGACCCAAGATCAGGTCAAAATGGTCGAACTCAAGCTCAGCCAGGGCGCCAAGCCCGGTCACGGCGGCGTGCTGCCCGGCGCCAAGGTCAGTGCGGAGATCGCCGTCACCCGCGGCGTGCCGGTCGGTATCGACTGCATCTCGCCGTCGCGGCATTCGGCGTTTTCGAGTCCGATCGAAATGATGCAGTTCATCGCCGCCATGCGGCGGCTGTCGGGCGGCAAGCCGGCGGGCTTTAAGCTTTGCATCGGTCACCCTTGGGAATTCCTCGCCCTGTGCAAAGCGATGCTGGAGACGAAAATCTATCCCGATTTTATCGTCGTCGACGGCAAGGAAGGCGGCACCGGCGCGGCGCCGCTCGAATTCACCGACCATCTCGGCATGCCGCTACGCGAAGGCTTGAACTTCGTGCACAACGCGCTCATCGGTATCAATGCGCGCAGCCGCATCAAGCTCGGCGCCGGCGGCAAGATCATCTCCGCCTTCGACATCGCCCGCGTGATGGCGCTGGGCGCCGACTGGTGCAATTCGGCGCGCGGTTTCATGTTCGCGCTCGGCTGCATCCAGTCGCTGTCCTGCCATACCGATCGCTGCCCGACCGGCGTGTCGACGCAGGACCCGGCGCGGCAGCGCGCGCTGGTGATCCCCGACAAGGCCGAGCGCGTCTATAACTTCCACCGCGCCACCATCGAATCTCTCGCCGAGCTGGTCGGCGCTGCCGGTCTCGATCATCCCTCGCAATTCGCGCTTGTGCATTTTTCGCGGCGCGTGTCGCAACACGAAGTGAAAAGCTTCGCCGAGCTCTATCCGCCGCTCAAGCCCGGCGAATTGCTGAGCGGCACCGCCGACCGGCGCTATGCGACGGCGTGGGACATGGCGAGCGCGGAGGAATTCCGGGCGCTGCCGCGGGCGGCGTAGGGCGTGTCCTGCCAATAGCTGCCCTCGCATCTCTCATTCTATCACATCGTCGGCACGAGCGATCAACGACGGCGGTACGGTGAGGCCAAGTCCCTTGGCAGCTTTGAGGTTAATCGTCAGTTCGAACCTCGTCGGCTGTGTTACCGGCAGATTGGATGGACTTTCGCCTTTAAGGATGCGCGCAACGTAAATGCTGGCTTGGTCATAGGCCTCGCGAATGCTTGTTCCGTAGCTAATGACTGCACCGTCCTTGACGTATTCACGAGTGCTGCCGCACACCGGCAGCGCGTTACGCGCTGCCAATGCGATGATGGCGGCGCGCTGGCTTCCCAGGAACGGGTCGGCTTGCGTTAGCAACGCGGCCGCGTGCAATTGACTGAGCTGCGCGTGGGCCTCGTCGATTTCGCGTTGGGTGCTGGCATTCAACACGTGAATCGTCAGCCCGAGCTTTTTCGCCGCCGCGAGAACGTCGTTGGTTTCTTGTGCGGCTGCGGGGCCGTTCGGATTGACGAGATACGCGATCACGCTTGCTGACGGCAATAGTTCGTGCAGCAATTCGACCCTTTTGGCCGCCAAGGCGCCGTTGAAAAAGACCACTCCCGTAACGTTGCCACCAGGCTGGTTAAGGCTGGTGACGATACCGGACTGGATCGGATCGTCGCCGCTGACAAATACGATTGGAATTGTCCGCGTCGCTGCTTTGGCCGCCCGTGCCGGTGCAGCGCCGCCGCCGGCAATGATCACCGCAGCACGACGACGAACCAGGTCGTCCGCCATCGCCGACAGTCTATCGTAGTGGCCTTCTGCCCAATGGAACTCAACCGAGACATTCTGACCATCGACAAGGTTGGCGGTTTTCAGACCCCCACGGATGGCATCGACGATGTACCCGTTCGCGGCTGCCGAAGCGCTATGTATGATACCGATCAAAGGTAACGCGGGCTGCTCGGCGCGCGCCGAGATTGACCGTACAATCACGCCCGCGCCAAGTAGCAAAACAAATTCGCGCCGCTTCATCGCCTCATCGGCTCCAAGCTCAGGACGAGTTATCGTAGCGGCTCGATTGGCCCTGCGGAAGTGGTCGTCGCGAGTAGGGGGCGAATGTCCCTTCAGGTCAAACGCTTCTATGGCGCAATCCGGCGCGCGGTTTCATGTTCGCGTGCGGCTGCATCCAGTCGCTGTCCTGCCATACCGACCGCTGCCCGACCGGCGTGTCGACGCAGGACCCGACGCGGCAGCGCGCGCTGGTGGTGGTGCCTGACAAGGCCGATCGCGTCTATAACTTCCACCGCGCCACCATCGAATCGCTCGCCGAGCTGGTCGGCGCCGCCGGCCTCGATCATCCCTCGCAATTCGCGCTTGTGCATTTTTCGCGGCGCGTGTCGCAAAACGAAGTGAAAAGCTTCGCCGAGCTCTATCCGCCGCTCAAGCCCGGCGAATTGCTGAGCGGCACGGCCGACCGGCGCTACGCGACGGCCTCGGACATGGCAAGCCCCGAGGAATTCCGGGCGCTGCCGCGGGCGGCTTAAGCCGCAACCTACTTGCCGCTGTCGTGCCAACGCGCAACAATTGGTTGACGGGCGCGAAGACCCGGACCTAACAGTCAAACATAGCCTGGAGGAATTCATGCGTTTTCAGCTCACGACGCTGAGGCTCGCCACGGTGGTCGGTGTCGTGCTCGGCGTCACCGTCGCGCGTGCGGCGCCGTTCATGATCGTCGGCGACGACGCAAAAGCGGGATTTGCCGACGGCAAACCCGTCGTGTCGCCGCCGGGAAAAGACTCCGTCTTGATCGTCGACGTGGCCGATCCGCTTAATCCGAAAATCGTCGCCAACCTGCCGCTGAAGAATTCGGTGGTCGGCCCGCCGGTCAACCTGGCGATCGATCCGACCGGCGCGGTGGCGATCGTCGCCGACTCGATGAATGCCATTCAAGACGGCGATCACTGGAAGCAAGTGCCGGACAACAAGATCTACGTCATCGATCTCAAGGCCAAGCCCGCCAAGCTGATCAATACCATCGAGGGCGACAAGCAGCCGTCGGGTCTCTCGATCAATCCGGCCGGCACGCTCGCGCTGGTCGCCAATCGCGCCGGCAAGTCCGTTTCCGTGCTCTCCATCCACGGCACCGACGTCAAACTCGTCGGCAGCGTCGCTATGGGCGACGAAGTCTCCGCCGTGGTCTTCACGCCGGACGGCAAGCATGCCCTGGCGTCGAAGGCCTCGGCCAACAAAGTCGCGCTGCTCGACGTCGACGGCGACAAGGTGACCTACAACAAGCAGGATCTCCTGACCGGATTGTTTCCTTATAACGTCGTGGTGGCGCCGAACGGCTCGATCGCGCTGACGGCGGACAACGGCAATGGCGGCACCTCGGACGGCAACGTCGACGCGGTCAGCGTCATCGATCTGACGGCGCCGGTCCACGTCATCGATCACATCACGGTGCCCGATAGCCCGGAAGGTCTGGCGTTCAGCCCGAAGGGCAACATCGCGGTATCTGTCGACGCCACCGGCTCCAATCATCCCAAGTCGGATTGGTACTATCACCCTCACGGGGTGGTGGTCGTGTTCAAGGTCGACGGCAAGAAAGTGACGCGGCTCAACGACATTGAGGTCGGCGCCTTGCCGGAAGCGGTCGCCTTCACGCCCGACGGCAAATACATCTACGTCGGCAACTATATGGACAAGGATTTTTCCATCCTGCGTGTCGACGGCACCAAGGTCACCGACACCGGCAAGCGCTTCAAGGTGCCGGGCCAGCCAGGCTCGGCGCGGATGAGCCCGCACTGACTGCGTCCGTTTTTAACGTCCATGGAGAGTGCCCGCGGCGGCGGCCGCCGCCGCGGCTGTTTCGCTGGGCCTGAGGGCCGGAACCATTCCTGTCGCCTCGACGTTTTTGACATTGCCGAATGCGTCGGAATGGTTGCAAGCCAATTGAAGGAGGAAAGAAATGGCCAAGAAGAGGAAACGCAAATACTCGCCCAGCGTCGGCAGCGACGTGGCAAGGGAAATGCGCCGCTTCGAGCGCGGCACCGCCAGAAGCGGTAAAGGCGGCAAAGGCGGCAAGGTCAAGAGCCGCAAGCAGGCGATCGCGATCGCGCTGTCCGAGGCGCGCAAGGAGGGCAAGAGGGTCCCGAAGAAGAAGTGATGAGGACCGGCTGTGATGCGTCGAATTGACTGGTCGTCGCGGCACTTCTCACCTTGATGGCAGCGGGATAGGCTTGCGGCCTCCAAAATGGCTCGGCCGGAGACCCGCCCATGCAAATTCCCCGTCGGCATTTTTTGTATCTCGCCGCTGCCGCCGCGGCGTCGGGTTTATCGCGGCCGGCTTTCGCGCTCGATTATCCGACCCGGCCGGTGCGCATCATCGACGGCTTTGGCGGCGGCAGCACGCCCGACCTGGTGTCACGGCTGATCGGGCAATGGCTGGAGGGCCGCCTGCATCAGCCCTTCGTCGTCGACAACCGGGTCGGCGCCGGCGGCAATATCGCTGCCGAGGCCGTCGCACGCTCCGCGCCGGATGGCTACACGCTGCTCACTTGCGTCACGTCGGACGCGATCAACGCCACGCTTTATGCCAAATTGGATTTCGATTTTCCCGGCGACTTCGTGCCGATTGCCGGGGTTATCCAACTGCCGATGGTGCTCCTGGTCAATCCGTCGTTCCCGGCCAGGACGCTTCCCGAGTTTATCGCTTATGCCAAAGCCAATCCGGGCAAGGTCAATTTCGCCTCGCCCGGCATCGGCACGCCGATGCATGTCGCGATCGAATTGCTCAAGATGCAGGCCGGCATCGACGTCGTGCACGTGCCCTATCGCGGGCCGGCTCCGGCATTCACCGATTTGTTGGCCGGGCAGGTTCAGGCCTTCATCATCACGCTGTCGACCGCGATCGGTTTTATCAGGACCGGCAAATTGCACGCCTTGGCGGTCACCAGCGAAAAACGGGCGCAGGTGCTGCCGGATGTTGCTGCGGTAAGCGAGGTGCTGCCCGGCTTCGACGCCACGGCCTGGGATGGATTTTGCGCGCCAAAAGGCACGCCGCCGGCCATCGTCGAGGCGCTCAGCAGCACTATCACCGCCGGGCTTACCGACCCGCAGCTGGTGGCAAAGTTCAAGGATCTCGGCGGCGAGACAACGCCGATGGACGCCGCCGCATTCGCCAAGTTCCTGACCGCCGAAACCGCAAAATGGGCCAAGGTCGTCAAGTTCGCGCATATGAAAGCGGGCTGACCGACCGCAGCACCGGGGGAGCCGTTATCATGTCTGTACCGCGCCGGAATTTTCTCAAGCTTGCGGCGGGCGCCGCGCTACTGCCCGCGGCATCGTATCCGGCTTTGGCGGACGAGTATCCCAATCATCCGGTGCGCTTCGTCGTCGGCTTCACCGCGGGCGGCGCGCCCGACATCATCGCGCGGCTGGTCGGCCAGTCGCTGTCGCAGCAGTTGGGCCAGCCCTTTGTCATCGACAACCGGCCCGGCGCCGGCACCAACATCGCGACCGAATTGGTCACGCGCGCCGCGCCGGACGGCTACACCGTGCTGCTGATCGGCACGCCGAACATGATCAATGCGTCGCTCTACGACAACCTGAAATTCGATTTCGTGCGCGACATCGCGCCGGCCGGCAGCTTCGGCGAAAATCCCTTCATCATGGTGGTCAATCCGCAATTCCCGGCCAAGACCGTGGCGGAGTTCATCGCCTTCGCCAAGGCCAATCCCGGCAAGATCAACATGACCTCGACCGGCACCGGCAATCTCACCCATTTCAGCGGCGAATTGTTCAAGATGCTCACCGGCGTCGACATGGTGCATGTGCCGGCGCACGGCGAGGTCGAGGCAGAGACCGACCTGATGACCGGGCGCGTCCAGGTCATGTTCGATCCGATCGTGTCCTCGCTCGGCTACATCAAGGCCGGTAAGTTGCGCGCGCTCGGCGTGACCACGGCGAAACGGCTCGATTCATTGCCCGACATTCCCGCCGTCGCCGAGACCGTGCCGGGCTACGCCGTCGCCGGCTGGCTCGGCGTCGGCGTACCCAAGGACACGCCGCCCGGCGTCGTCGCCAAGCTCAACCGCGCGATCGGCGCGGCGCTCGCCGATCCGAGCGTCAAAGCGCGCCTTGCCGATCTCGGCTTTTTGCCGCAAGCGATGTCGCCGTCCGCGTTCGCCGGCTTCGTCGCCGACGAAACCGATAAATGGGCGAAGGTCGTCCACTTCGCGCATATGAAGGCGGGCTGAGCGGCCGCGGGGAGAACACATGATCGAGCGGCGAAAGTTCCTCCGCCTCGCGGCCGGCGCCGGCGCCTGGCCCGCGGCGGCGCGCATCGCGCGGGCCGAGCAATATCCCTCCCGGCCGGTGCGTCTCGTGGTGACGGTGCCGGCCGGCGGCTCGCCCGACATCATAGGGCGCCTGATCGCGCAATGGCTGTCGGAAAAGCTCGATCAGCCCTTCGTCGTCGAAAACAAGCCCGGCGCCAGCACCAATATCGGCACCGAGCTGGTCCTCAAATCCGCGCCGGACGGCAATACGCTCCTCCTCGCGATGTCGTCGAATGCGATCAATCCGGCGCTCTATCATCATCTCAATTTCGATTTTCTTCGCGACGCCGTGCCGGTGGCGAGCATCGCCACGATCCCGCTGGTGATGGACGTCAATCCGGCGGTGCCGGCGAAAACCGTTCCCGAATTCATCGCTTACGCCAAGGCCAATCCGGGCAAGATCGATCTTGCTTCGGGCGGCAGCGGCACGCCGCTCTACGTCGCCGGGGCGCTGTTTCGCATGATGGCCGGTCTCAACCTGATCGACGTCATCTATCAGGGCGAAGCCGCGGCGATGCCCGATCTCATCGGCGGCCGGGTGCAGGCGATGTTCGGCGTCATGCCGGCGTCGCTCGGCTACATCAAATCCGGCAAGCTGCGCGCGCTCGCGGTCACCAGCGCCAAGCGCCAGGCGCTGCTGCCTGACGTCCCGGCCATGGCGGAATTTTTGCCCGGTTACGAGGCGAACGGCTGGTACGGTCTCGTCGCCCCCAAAGGCACGCCGCCCGACGTCGTTGCCACGCTCAATAAGCAGGTCAACGCCGCGCTCGCCGATCCGGCGACGCGCAAGCGCTTTACCGATCTCGGCTGCGACGTGTTCACCGGCACCCCGGCCGACTTCGAAAAATTCATCGCCGATGAAACCGCCAAATGGGCTAAAGTCATCAGGTTCGCGAATATCAAAGCGGACTGAGGCGGCAAACCGCCGCCAAACGCGTGGGGGGGGAATGCCATGGATTCGTCACGCCGCCGATTTCTGCGCGGGGCCGGAGGCATCGTCGCGTTCGCGGCGGCGCCGCCGCTCGCCGCCGCCGATACATTCCCGTCGCGCCCGATCCGCCTGGTTTTGCCGTTTCCGCCCGGCGGCGTGTTTGACATCGTCGGCCGGCCGTGGGCCGACAAAGTAAGCCGGACTCTCGGCACGGTGATTGTTGAAAATGAACCGGGCGCCGGTGGCTCGGTGGCGATGACCGCGGTGGCCCATTCCGCTGCCGACGGCTACACGATCTTCCTCGGCAGCACGGCAATTCATATGGCGGATATGATCCTGCGGGCGCATCCGCTGATCAACCCGATGAAGGACCTACAGCCGATTTCAATGCTGGGGATTTCGACTTTCGCGATCGTCGTGCATCCGTCGGTGCCGGCGCATAGTTTGCTTGAGCTGGTTACCTATGTGAAAGCCAATCCCGGCAAATTGTCATACGGCACGCCCGGTGCCGGGACGATGAACCATCTCAGCGGCGAAATGTTCAAATCGCTGACCGGTATCAAGGATCTGCCGCATGTGCCGTATCGCGGCGCCGGACCGGCGATGGCCGACCTGATCGCGGGGCAGATTCCGATCGTCGTGCCGGCGATGACCAATCAAGTCCTGGAATTCCACCGCACCGGAAGGCTGCGCTTGCTGGCGATCACCAACGCCGCGCGGTTGACCATGGCGCCCGATATTCCAACCGCGGTTGAGGCCGGTGTGCCGGGTCTCGTCTCGCAGCAGGTGCTCGGCCTGTTCGCGCCCGCCGCCACGCCCGCGGACATCGTCGGCAAGATCGCGGCGGCCAATGCGACGGCGATGGCGGACAAGGCCTATACGCAATCCCTTGTCGACGCCGCTCTCGTCCCGGTAACCGACTGGACACCGCAGAAATTCGACAGCTTCATGAACGAGGAAGTGACGCGCTGGACGCCGCTGGTGAAGTCGATCGGCGTGAGGATCGACTGACGGACCGCCGGCGCCGACCGCGCCTTCGCGGGCGATTCGCATCTTAAGGAGGTTCAATGTCGATTGGCCGTCGCCGATTTTTGTATCTCGTCGCCGCAGGCTCCGCGACGCTGCCGTCATTGACGCGCGTCGCCGGCGCGGCGGATTACCCGGCGCGCCCGGTGCGCATCGTCGTGCCTTATCCCGTCGGCATCGCTCCCGACGTCGCCACGCGGCTTCTGGCGGATGCGCTGTCGCAGCATTTCGGTCAGCAATTCATCGTCGACAATCGTCCCGGCGGCGCCAGCAATATCGGCACCGAGATCGTCGTCCACGCGGCGCCCGACGGCTATACGCTGTTGACGCTGACGATGACCAACACCATCAACGTGTCGCTGTACGACAGTCTATCTTTCGATGTGATGCGCGACATTGCACCGGTCTCAGGCCTCGTCAAATTGCCGCTGGTGCTGGTGATCAATCCGTCGGTGCCGGCGCAGACGCTGCCGGAGTTCATCGCTTACGCCAAGGCCAATCCCGGCAAGATCAACTACGCCTCGGTCGGCGCCGGCGCCGCGACCAACGTGGCCGGCGAATTGTTCAACGAGATGGCCGGCGTCAAGCTCGTCAATGTGCCGTACCGCACCAGTTACATTCCCGATCTCCTCAGCGGGCAGGTGCAGGCCGGCTTCACGCCGATCCTGCAGACGTTGAACTTGATCAAGGCCGGCAAGCTGCGCGGCCTCGGCGTCAGCGGCGTCGCGCATGCGAACGTGCTGCCGGATGTGCCCACCATCGCGCAATACGTCCCCGGCTACGACGTTTCAGTCTGGGACGCGATCGGCGCCCCCGCCAAGACGCCGCCCGCGATCGTCGATGAACTCAACAAGGCGATCAATGCGGCGCTGTCCGACCCGAAGATGCAGGCGCACTTCGCCAGTCTCGGCGCCGAGCCGATGATCATGACGCCCGCGGAGCTCAAGGACTATATGATCGCCGAGATCAAAAAGTGGGGCCAAGTGGTCAAAACCGCCGGCATCAAGCCGCAGTGAGCGTGCAACACCATTGTCATTCCCCGCGCAAGCGGGGAATCCAGTAATCGCGGTCGCTGAAATAAATCTCAGGTCATTCCGATTACTGGATCATCCGCCTTCGCGGATGATGACAGCGTAGTGATTATTTGCCGCTCATTTGCCGTTCAGCATCGCCTTGATCCGCTGCGGCGTCACCGGCAGTTCGCGCACCGCGCCGGGGATGCCGATGGCGTCCTCGATGGCCGAAGCGATGGCGGCGCCGACGCCGGTGATGCCGCTCTCGCCGGCGCCCTTGATGCCGAGCGGGTTGAGCGGAGTGGTGTAATCCTCGCGCAGCAGCACTTCCGGCTCTGGCGTCTCGTGCATGGCGGGGAGCAGATAATCGGCGAAGGTGACGGCGAGCGGATCGCCGCGCTCGCTATAGGTGAACTCCTCGAACAGCGCGCCGCCGAGACCCTGCGCGTAGCCGCCGACGATCTGGCCGTGCACGGTCGCCGGGTTGATGGCGCGGCCGATGTCGTAGGCGATGCAATAGCGCTCGACCGTGATGCCGCCGGTGTCGCGGTCGATGCGCACCACGGCAACGTGGCTGCCGTAAGGATAGACCTGGTGCTCGGTCTTGAACCAGCCTTCGGCCGATAGTCCCGGATCGCGGTCGCCGCGCGCCTTCGCGGTGGGCTCCAGATTTTTCGCGAGCGCGGCGAGGCTGATCGAGGGGCCGGGTCTGCCGTCCTTGCGCACCACGGCGCCGCCGACGATGTCGAGCGCGTCGGGCGGCGTCTGCAGCAATTCGGCCGCCATATCGAGCGCTTTCTTCCGCACGTTGAGTGCTGCGACATGCGTCGCCGACGCGGTCATCACCGTCGCGCGCGAGGCGTGCGCGCCGATGCCGAAGGCGATGCGGTCGGTCTGGCCGTGGATGACGCGGCAATTCTTGTAATCGACGCCGAGCGCGTCGGCGGCAACCTGCGCCATCACTGTCTCAAACCCCTGGCCGATCGAGGCGCCGCCGGTGACCACTTCGACCATGCCCGAGGTGTCGATAGAGATGTTCACGCCGTCGGTCGGGCCGAGCCCGCTTTTCTCGACGAACATCGCAACCCCGATGCCGACCAGCTCGCCCGCGGCCTTGCGCTTCGTCACCGCGGCATTGAGCGCGTCCCAGTCGATCTTGGCGAATAGCTTATCGAGCAGCCCGATATAGTCACCGGTGTCGTAATGGATTTCCTCGCCCAAGGCTTCGAGCGGGCGCGGATAGGGCATCTCGGCGGCGGAAATGGTATTGCGGCGGCGGATCTCGATGCGGTCGATGCCAAGCTGATGCGCGATGGCGTCGACCAGCCGCTCGCGCACAAACGTCGTCTCGTAGCGGCCGGGCGCGCGATAGGTCGCGGCCGGTGTCTTGTTGGTCAGACGGAAATGGCCGATGGCGCGATAGGCCGGCACCCGATAGGGCCCCGGCAGGATGCCCGCGGTCATGTGCACGACGCGCGCCGCATGCGTGCGCACGTAAGCGCCCTGGTCGTGGAAATAACGGTCGTCGATGGCGAGGATCACGCCGTTATCGTCGGCCGCGGCGCGGATCTTGTGCAGCTGCTGGCGCGAATGATTGGCCGCGATCAGATGCTCGCGGCGATCCTCGATCCATTTCACCGCGCGATTGAATTTTTTCGCCGCGACACAGACCAGCACGTCTTCGGGATAAAGCTCGCCGCGCACGCCAAAGCCGCCGCCGACATGGGATTCGTGGACGTGAATTCCGCTCGGCGGCAGGCCGAGCATGCGCGACAGCAATTCCTGGATGCGGTGCGGCACTTTGGCGGCGCCGTGCAGTTCGAGAATGCCGCGCGCGGCGTCGTAGCGGCCGATGGCGCCGCGCGTCTCCAGCGGCACGCCGGAATGCCGGCCGACCGCCAGCTCGACTTCGACCACATGCGGCGCGTCGCGCAAGACCGCGTCGACGTCGCCGTAACCTTGGCGGATGATCGCCGCCTCACTGGAATGTCCCGGCGAAAACTCGGCCGGCGCGGCTTCCGCGTCCAGCAGCGGCGGCAATTCCTCGATCTCGGCGGTGACCAGATCGGCGGCGTCCTCGGCGATATAGGGGTCGGCGGCAAATACCGCGGCGATCGGCTCGCCGACATAGCGGACGCGGTCGGTCGCCAGCACCGGCTGGCGGTACGGATCGAGCGCCGGGATCGAGCCCTCGCGAAAATCGATCGGCGGCACCTCGGGGATGTCGGCAGCCGTCCACACCGCATAGACGCCGGGCAGTGCGCGCGCCGCCGCGGTGTCGATCGCGGCGATACGGCCATGGGCATGCGCCGAGCGCACGATGCGCATGTAGAGCTGGTGTGGAAAATTGATGTCGCCGGCAAAGGCGCCGCGCCCGACCACCAGCGGCGGATCCTCCAGCCGCGTGACCGACTGGCCGATCCACTTCATGCCGCCGCCCGCTCCAGCGCCCGGCGCGTCACCGCGAGAACGAGGTCGCGGCGGAATTCGGCGGTGGTGACGTTGTCTTCCATCGGATCGATCGCCGCGGTCGCCGCTTGCGCCGCCGCGCGGAACGCCGCATCGCCAGGCGCGGCGCCGGTCAACGCGCGCTCGGCCTCCGCGATCCGTCGCGGATTGACCTCCGCGCCGCCGACCGCGAGCCTCGGCTCAATGATCTTGCCGGCTTCCACGCGATAGACGCCGAGCGCCGCGGCCATGGCGAAATCGCCGGCGCGGCGGCTGAATTCGTTGAAGCCGCAATGTGCGTCGGCGGCAAGCAGCGGCAGCCGCACCTCGACCAAGAGCTCATCGTCGGCGAGCGCCGTGGTCATGATGCCCTTGAAGAAATCGCGCGCCGCGATGACGCGTTCGCCGCGCGCGCTCTTGGCCAGCACTTCGCCGTCGAGCGCCACCAGCACCAGGCACCATTCCGACGCCGGATCGGCATGCGCGAGCGAGCCGCAGAAGGTGCCGCGGTTGCGGATCGGATAATGCGCGATGTGCCGCACCACGTCCGCGAGCAAGGCGCCGAGCGGGCCGTCGCAGACCGGCCGGTGGAACGCGGAATGCCGTACGCCGGCGCCGATGACGAGCTTGCCGTCGGCAACCACGAGGCGATTGAGCGCGGCGACGCCGTTGATGTCGACGAGATGCGCCGGCTTGGCCAGCCGAAACGCCATGGTCGGCACCAGGCTCTGCCCGCCGGCCAGCACGCGGCCGTCCTCGCCGGCGACTTGCGCAAGAATGGCGACCGCCTCGTCGACGGTTTTCGGCGCGTGGTAGCGGAACGCCGCAGGCTTCATCGCGCGAAACTCATCCGGCTGGTTTCAACTTTGGGATTGGTCTATGTTTTTGAATTGATGCACAGATTTTGGCACAGAGTCAAAGTCTGGCGCGTTCTCCGCGACCCGCAAAGGCCGGCATGAAGCCTCCCGCATTCTCCTATCACGATCCGCGCAGCGTCGCCGACGCCGTCGGGCTGTTGGCGAGCCTCGACAACGCCAAATTGCTCGCCGGCGGCCAGTCGCTGATGCCGATGCTCAACATGCGCTACGTGCTGCCCGACCACGTCATCGATCTCAATCGCATCGACGGCTTGAGCTACATCCGCGAGACTGACGGCGCCATCGACGTCGGCGCCATGACGCGGCAACGCGACATCGAATTCTCCGATCTCGTCCGCCGCCGCTGCCCGCTGATGCACGAGGCGATCGCCCAGGTCGGCCACCGCCAGACCCGCAACCGCGGCACGCTCGGCGGCTCGCTGTGCCATCTCGATCCGGCGGCCGAGCTGGTCGCGGTCGCCGCCGCGCTCGACGCCAAAGTCACGATTGCCGGCAAAGCGGGCACGCGCACGATCGATTTCGCCGCGTTTCCGGTCGCCTATATGACGCCGGCGCTCGAGCCCGACGAGCTTCTCACCGGCGCGGTCTTTCCCCGCTGGTCCGCGCGGCACGGGTCAGCCTTCGTGGAATTTTCGCGCCGCCACGGCGATTTCGCCATTGTCTCCGCCGCGGCGCTCATCGAAGAAGACGCCGCCGGCAAAGTCACGCGCGCGTCGCTCACCCTCGGCGGCCTAGGCCCGGCGCCGCTTCGCGCCACCGACGTCGAGCGCGCGCTGATCGGCGAGACCATCGACGACAAGCGGCTGCACGAACTCTGCGAGCCGCTGCGGCAGCGCGATGCGATCGACGACATCCACGCGCCGGCGTCCTATCGGCAACAACTGGCGACGGTGCTGTCGCGCCGCGCGCTCGCCAAGGCGCACGAGCGCATCGCGGCGAGGGCGGCATCGTGAGCGAGCAAAGAACCGTCGCCGTCACCGTCAACGGCAAGCGCCACAAGGCCGAAGTGCCGGTCCGCCTGACGCTGGCGGATTTTCTGCGCCAAAAGCTCCGCCTCACCGGCACCCATCTCGGCTGCGAGCACGGCGTCTGCGGCGCCTGCACGGTCTTGTTCGACGGCCAGTCGGCGCGCTCCTGCCTGATGCTCGCGGTGCAGGCCGACGGCCACGACATTCTCACCGTCGAAGGCATCGCGCCGGACGCCAAGACGCTGCACCCGCTGCAACAAGCGTTTCACGAGCTTCACGGGCTGCAATGCGGCTTCTGCACGCCGGGAATTTTGACCACGCTGATCGAATTGCTGCGCGACAACCCGAATCCGACCGAAGACGACATCCGCATCGGCATTTCCGGCAATCTCTGCCGCTGCACCGGCTATCACAACATCGTCGTCGCCGCGCTCGATGCGGCGAGGCGGCTGAACGATTCACCTCTCCCCGCGCGCGGGGAGAGGTCGACTGAGCGAAGCGAAGGAGGGTGAGGGGGCCTCTCCGCGATTCTGAGCCCAGCCGTTAGGCCCCCTCACCATAGCCGATGCCTCGCATCGGCGTTCTTTGTGGAAAAAACGGCGGCCAACGGCCGCCGGTGCCCTCTCCCCGCACGCGAGGAGAGGGAGGAGCAAGCGAATGCCTCTGCGCTTCGACGACATCGGCAACCGGCTCAAAGCCTTTCGCCTCGGCTCCGGCCTCGCCGCCGAGGAGATCGCGCAACAGCTCGGCATCTCGCGCACCGCGCTCTATCGCTTCGAGAAGGGCGAGGTGGCCAAGATCGAGACGCTGGAGAAACTCGCCGAGCTTCTGAAAGTCTCGGTGCCGACGCTGCTCGGCGTCGGCGTCGAATATATCGCTTCCGCGGTGGCCTATTTCGAGCGCATGCGCCAGATCGAGGAGACCGCCGAGCATATCATCGTGCTGGCCGGCCCGATCTCCTACGTGCTGGCCTCGGACGGCTTCGACGGCGCACTCGGCGACATCTTGCGCGAGTCGGTGCCGGACGGCATCGCCAAACGCGACCGCGCGCTGGCCCAGATCGGCGAGCTGATGGCCGTCCTGCGGAGCCGCAAGGAATGCTACCGCCGCCGCCGCCCGGCGGTGCTCAATCTGATCGCCGCCGCGGAGATGGAGCGCTTCCTGCGCAATGGCCTGGTCGGCCGGCTCGATCTCGACGACAAGACGCGGCGCGCGCGGCGTGCGCTCGCCCGCGCCGAAGCGGAGCACTTCACGGCGCTGATGGAGAACGAGCCGATCGGCGTGCAGATCGGCATCGTGCGCGATACGCTGCCGCATACGAGCTTCCAGATCTTCCGCCAGCCCGACCGCAAGATTTTGGCGTTAAGCCCGTTCCGCCTCGGCGAGGAGCCCAACATCCGCACCGGCGTCGCCATGATCACCTCGGCGCCGGAAGCGCTGGCGCTGCACGAGACCATGGCGCGCGAATTGTGGGCCAGCGCGCTCAAAGGCCCGGCCGCGGTGCGGTTTATGCGGGGTATGATGGAGAAACTTTCATCGTCACCCTGAGGTGCTCGGCGCAAAGCGCCGAGCTTCGAAGGGGCGACGGTCCGGGCGCTCGGGCCGCATCCTTCGAGGCTCGCGGAGCTTGTCATCGGGCCGGCCACTTCGGGCCGGACCCGTTGGCTCGCGCCCTCAGGATGACGGATCACATGGTGGCAAATCGACCGACCCCAACTACCAATAAACCCGCAGCAGGCCGGACGCTCCGTTGCCGCCTCTGCCGCCGAGGCCGCCACCGCCGCCGCCGCCGGCACCCAAGGCCGTGGCCGATTCACCGGCGCCGCCGCTTCGTCCCGATCCGCCCGCTGCTCCCGCGCCGATCAGCGATGCGCCGCCGCCATGCTGCGGATCGTCCGCCTGCGCCTTCACCCAACTACGCAACTGTGATTGATGCACACTGAGATCGTGCGAGGCCTGGGCATACGATACGCCCCGCTCTTTGATCAGCCGCACAGCCTCAAGCTTGAACTCTCGTGTAAACTTCCGCCTCTCCATGACCCACCTCCGGTTCCATTAAAACACCTAACTCGGTGTCTTCGGAACCGGGTGCAGGCCATTCCGCTTGCGGGGGAGGGTAGGGAGGGGGCCCGCGGCCATGACGCCTGCGCAAGCGTTGAACACTTGCCCCCTCTGGCGTCGCGGAGCCTGTCATCGGGCCGGCCACTTGGGGCCGGACCCGTTGGCTCGCCGCCTCCCCCGCTTGCGGGGGAGGAAATGAGTTTACGCCCTGGCGTATCTGCCGCGGTTGAAGAAGCGGTCTTTCTGGTCGTCGTTGGCGGTCTCGCGGTTCGATTTGATCACGGCGACCTTGGCGAGCGCGGCTTTCACCGCCGGCCGTTCGTCGATCGCCTTGAACCAGCGCGCCAGGTTCGGATTGTCCTCCCACTTCACGCCCTGGACGTCGTGATTGCGCGTCCACGGGAAGGTGGCGATGTCGGCGATCGAATATTCGTCGCCGCCGAGATAGGCCGCGTGGGCGAGGCGCTTTTCCAGCACCTCGTAAAGCCGCTTCACTTCGGTCTGATGGCGCGTCATCGAATAGGAATGATCCTTGTCCTTCGGCGCGAACAGCTTGAAATGGGTGAACTGACCGAAATTCGGGCCGACATTGGAGGTCTGGAACAACAGCCACTGCAGCACGTCGTATTTCTTCGCCATGTCGGTGGGCAAAAATTTTCCGCTTTTCTCGGCGAGGTACATCAGGATCGCGCCGGACTCGATCACGGTGTAGGGCTTGCCGCCGGGGCCGTCGGAATCGACGATCGCCGGGATTTTCGAATTCGGATTGATCTTGACGAAATCCGGATTGTACTGCTCGCCCTTCCACACGTCGATGAAATGCTCCTTGTAGGGCAGCTTGGTTTCTTCGAGCATGATGTAGATTTTCTGCACGTTCGGGCTGGTCAAGGCATAAAGATCGATCATGGCAATGTCCTTCCTTTCCTCTTTGGATTTTGGCTCGGATAGCGGCGGAAGGCGGTGAACCTATCGGCCGTATCGGGGGCGGGCAAGGCGGCCAAAGCCCATCGCGCCGGGCGCGCTCATCACTTGTGCGACATCGCCGAGGCCGCGTAGGTTGCCGGTGGGGCGAATAAGAACACGATCGCTAGGGAGCACAAACATGCAGCGCATCATCGGGCGGTTCGCCGCAATGGTCTTGTTGACTGCGGCGGCGCTTGGCGTTGCCGGCGCGGCGCGGGCCGAGGACGGCTATCCGAACCACGCGGTGCGCTGGCTGGTCGGCTATCCGCCCGGCGGCTCGACCGATATCTGTGCCCGGCTGATCGGCAATTATCTATCGCAAGTCTTGCATCAGCAATTTCTGGTCGAGAACCGGCCGGGCGCCGGCAACAACCTCGCCACCGAGATGGCCGCCCATTCGCCGCCGGACGGCTACACGGTGTTCCTGGTCAATCCGGCCAACGCGATTAACGCCACGCTGTACAAAAATCTGCCGTTCGATTTCCTGCGCGACATGGCGCCGGTCGCCGGCTTCATCCGCGTGCCCAACGTGATGGAAGTGAACCCCAACGTGCCGGCGGATACGGTCAAGGAGTTCATCGATTACGCCAAGGCCAATCCCGGCAAGGTCAACATGGCGTCCGCCGGCATCGGCACCTCGACGCATTTGTCCGGCGCCTTGTTCATGCAGATGACCGGCGTCAAGCTGGTGCACGTGCCGTATCGCGGCGCCGGGCCGGCGCTGGTCGATATGCTGGGCGGTCAGGTGCAGGTGTTCTTCGACAATCTGCCGTCGTCGATCGGCTACATCAAAGCCGGCAAGCTGCGCGCGCTGGCGGTGACCACGGCGGAGCGCTCGAAGGCATTGCCCGACGTGCCGACGGTGGCCGCGACCGTGCCGGGCTACGAAGCCAGCGCCTGGTTCGGCATGGCGGTGCCGGCGGGAACGCCGCGCGACATCGTCGAGACGCTCAATCGCGCAGTTAACGACGCACTCGCCGATCCGGGCATCCAGGCCAAGCTCGCCGAGCTCGGCGGCACTTTGATCCCAGGCACGCCGGAGGAATTCGGCACGCTGATCGCCGACGAGACCGACAAATGGGCCAAGGTGGTCAAGGCCACCGGCGCGACGGCGGAGTAAGGCGGCATTTGCCCGGGCTTCGGCGCAGGCGTTTTCGATTAGTTGAGAAATTTCCGCCGCTTAACGGTGCTGTGACCGAAGCGCCACGGTCGCACGAATTTCGCTATATCACAGGGGATAGTTGCGGAAATGAGTGGCTTGCGGAGCGGTATGGGAGTGTACTTACAGGCTACGACAAGAGCGGAATCGCACGGGGGCTATCATGCGTCGCTCACTTATCGCAGTGCTTGCAGCGAGTTTGTTTGTCGGCTTCGGCGCGACAGCTTTTGCTAAGACACATCATCATCCGCCACCACCGCCGCCGCCACCTCCGGCGTGGAACTGGTCGGGTTTCTACACCGGCGTCAACCTCGGTTACGGCTGGGGCAGTTCGCCCGCCAATGTGAACTTCTTTGATTCGACCGGTGCGCTGCTTTACAGCGCCGGCACTACCGTTCACCCGGACGGCGTCATTGGCGGCGGGCAAATGGGATACAATTGGCAGAACGGAAACTGGGTGGCGGGCCTTGAAGCCGACATTCAAGGCTCCGGCCAAAGCGGCAGCGGTACGATCGTCTGTCCCGCCGGAACCTGCAATGTCGTAAATCCCGTTACGGTATCGGTCACCGAGAAACTCGAGTGGTTCGGCACCGTGCGCGGCCGGCTTGGTTGGACGGTGACGCCGGAAACGATGGTGTATGCCACGGGCGGCTTGGCCTATGGCAAGCTCACCGACAGCGGCAACATCACTGACACCGTCACCACGACTTCATTCAATTTCAGCAAGACCAGCGTGGGTTGGGCGGCCGGCGGCGGTTTTGAAAGTCACCTGACCGGCAATTGGACGTGGAAGCTCGAATATTTGTTCCTGTCGCTGGACGAACCCTCAGGCACCGTCGTGACAACCATTGCTGCGCCTCGGGGCGGCGGCCCCAACAACCCGGTTATCGATCCCATCTTCACGGACAATATCATTCGGGCCGGCCTGAACTACAAATGGTAGTAACGCCAAAGATCGCTGCATAGCGATCCGCTGCGCCCCGGCGAGGCATAACCCGCCGGGGCTTTTCTTTCTCGACGGATTAAGCGCACACTTGGCGGCAAATATAATGTCCAAGGTGAGCGCTCCCATATGACGTCGCAAAACAAAAAATCGCCCGAAGAACTGCGCAGCTATCGCTGGCTCGGCAAAAACGATCTGCGCTCGTTCGGCCATCGCTCGCGGCTGCGCCAGTTCGGTTACGATCGCGCCGATTGGGCCGGCAAGCCGGTGATCGGCATCATCAACACCTGGAGCGAGATCAACGCCTGCCACGGGCATCTGCGCGATCGCGCCGAGGACGTCAAACGCGGCGTCTATCAGTCAGGCGGCTTTCCGATCGAGCTACCGGCGATGTCGCTTGCCGAGCCCTTCGTCAAACCGTCGACCATGCTCTATCGCAATTTTCTCGCCATGGAATGCGAAGAGCTGCTGCGCAGCCATCCGATCGATGGCGCGGTGCTGATGGGCGGCTGCGACAAGACCACGCCCGGCCTGATCATGGGCGCGATCTCGATGGGCATCCCGGCGATCTATGTGCCGGCAGGTCCCATGCTGCGCGGCAATTGGCGCGGCCACACTTTGGGTTCCGGCTCGGACGCTTGGAAATATTGGGACGAAAAACGCGCCGGCCGCATCGGCGACGACGGAGTGGAACGAGATCGAGGGCGGCATTTCGCGCTCGTTCGGCACCTGCATGGTGATGGGCACCGCGGCGACCATGATGGCGATCACCGAAGCGCTCGGGCTTACGCTGCCCGGCGCGTCGTCGATCCCGGCGCCGGACGCCAATCATCCGCGCATGTGCGCCGCCGCCGGCCGCCGCATCGTCGACATGGTATGGGAGGATCAGACGCCGGAGAAAATCCTCACCCCGGCCGCCTTCGACAACGCCATTCGCGTCCACATGGCGCTCGGCGGCTCGACCAACGCCATCATCCATGTCATCGCCATGGCGCGCCGCGTCGGCGTGCCGCTCGACATGGGCCGCTTCGACGAGATTTCGCGACAAGTGCCGGTGATCGCCAACATCACGCCGTCGGGCAAATATCTGATGGAGGATTTCTTCTATGCCGGCGGCTTGCGCGCGCTGATGGGCGAGATGCGGGAGATGCTCGATCTGTCTGCCGTCACGGTCAACGGCCGCAGCCTCGGCGAGAATATCGCGGGCGTGAAGGTCTATCTGCCCGACGTCATTCATTCGCTCAAAGAGCCGCTTTATCCCGAGGGGGCGACAGCCGTGCTGACTGGCAATCTGGCGCCGCGCGGCTGCGTGATGAAACCGGCCGCGGCCGACAAGCGCTTGCTGCGGCATCGCGGCAAGGCGCTCGCCTTCGAGAATTACGACGCCATGGCAGCCGCGGTCGACCGCGACGATCTCGATGTCACGCCCGACCACGTGCTGGTGCTTAAAAACGGCGGGCCCAAAGGCGGGCCGGGCATGCCGGAATGGGGCCAATTGCCGATCCCGAAAAAGCTTCTCAAGGCCGGCGTGAAAGACATGCTGCGCATTTCCGACGCGCGCATGAGCGGCACCAGTTACGGCGCATGCATCCTGCATGTGACGCCGGAGAGTTTTGTCGGCGGCCCGCTGGCTTTCGTGCAGACTGGCGACGAGATCGAGGTCGACGTCGCCGCGCGCAAAATCCATCTGCATGTCGGTGACGAGGAACTCACGCGCCGGCGCGCGGCGTGGAAACAACCGGCGCCGCATTATCCGCGCGGTTACGGCGCGATGTACTCGCAGCATATCGGCCAGGCCGACGAGGGCTGCGACTTCGATTTTCTGCAAGGCCGGGCGGCGATCGCGGAGCCGGAGATCCACTGAGCGCGGCTCATCCCGTCGGCAGCACCACGGCGCGGCATTCGCCAAAGCCGATGCGGGCGTAACCCGGTTTCTCGCAATGGCCGCGGAAAATGATTTCGTCGCCGTCCTCGATGAAGCCGCGCTTCTCGCCGCCCGGCAGCGTTAGCGGCTCGGTCCCGCGCTTGGTGAGTTCGAGGAGCGAGCCCCAGCTCGACCTCTCCGGGCCCGAGACCGTGCCGGAGCCGAGCAGGTCGCCGATGCGGATATTGCAGCCGTTAGAGGTGTGATGCGCGATCATTTGCGCCACGGTCCAATAGAGCAGCGCGCACGACGTCTGCGTCACGCGCTGTGGCGCCGTTCCGCCGCGTCGCATGGTCTCGGTCGCGATATAGGCCTCGAGCGTGATATCGAGGCCGCCATGCGCCCGGTCGTCGGCATCGTCGAGATGCGGCAGCGGCGCCGGATCGCCATCCGGCCGCGCGAAAGCTTTGCTGCGGAACGGCGCCAGCGCCTCCGCCGTCACCACCCAGGGCGAAACCGTGGTGGCGAAATTCTTGCCGAGGAACGGCCCGAGCGGCTGATATTCCCAGGCCTGGATGTCGCGCGCCGACCAGTCGTTGAGCAGGCAGAAGCCGAAAACGTGGTCCGCCGCGCGGCCGATGGGAACCGGCTCGCCAAGCTCGCTCGGCGCGCCGATGTAAATGCCGAGCTCGAGCTCAAAATCGAGATTGCGCGACGGGCCGTAGCTTGGCGCCGCATCGTTCGGACCTTTGCGCTGGCCGCGCGGCCGCTTGAACGGCGTGCCGCTGGCGCGGATCGACGAAGAACGGCTGTGATAGGCGACCGGCACATATTTGTAGTTCGGCATCAGCGGATTGTCGGGGCGGAACATGCGCCCGGCATTGCTGGCATGAAAGATCGAGGCGAAAAAATCGGTGAAGTCGCCGATGACCACCGGCAGCCGCATCTCCGCCTGCGCCATCGGCGTCAGATATTGACGCAGCTTCTCGTCGCCATGCTCAATGCATAAGGCTCGCGACAGCGCGAGCCTCAGTGCCGACCAAGCCTGCGGCCCAAGCGACATCAGATGATTCAGTGCCGGAACCGGGCAGGCCCGGGCTGCTTCTGCCGCCAAGCCGTTGAAGTGCGCACCGGCCGCCGCGATATCGAGAATCTGATCGCCGATGGCGACACCGACGCGCGCTTGCGGTCCCGATGTCGGGCGATACACCCCGAACGGCAGACTCTGAATCGGAAAGTCGCAGCCCGGTGCGTTGGCGCTCTCGACAAAGCTTTTGCGCGACGGGTCGTGGGTTTCGTTGAGCGCGATCGTCATGGCTTGAGGCTTCTCAATGTCGCGTCAATGCGACGGCTGTTTTTCTGTCGTGCGAATGGCGTCGTAGTGTTCGAGAAAATCGGCATACATGCGTTGCAGTCCCTCGCGCAGCGGGATCGTGGCGCGCCAGCCCAGCGCATTGATGCGCGACACATCGAGGAGCTTCTGCGGCGCGCCGTCCGGCTGCGACGGATCGAAGGTGAGCTTGCCGCGATAGCCGACCACGTCGGCGACCACGCCGGCGAATTCGGCAATGGTCAGGTCTTCGCCGGTCCCGACGTTGAGGAATGGCAAATCGGAATAGCATTTCATGACGAACACGCAAGCATCGGCCAAGTCGTCGGCGGCCAAAAACTCGCGCCGCGGCGAACCGGTGCCCCAGACGACGGCGCTTTCCTCGTCCTTGACCTTGGCCTCGTGAAAGCGCCGCAGCAGCGCCGCCGGAACGTGGCTGTCGTCGGGATGATAATTGTCGCCGGGCCCGTAAAGATTGGTCGGCATCACCGACACGAAATCGGCGCCATGCTGCAGCCGATAGGCTTCGCATAGCTTGATGCCGGCGATCTTGGCGATGGCGTACCACTGATTGTTTGGCTCCAGCGGTCCCGTAAGCAGCATGTCGGGCGACATCGGCTGCGGCGCCAGCCGCGGATAGATGCAGGACGAGCCGAGATAGACGAGCTTCTTGACCGCACAGCGATGCGCGGCGCGAATAATATTGAGCGCGATCGCGACATTGTCGGCGAGGAAGTCGGCGGGGAAGGTCGCGTTGGCGCGGATGCCGCCGACCTTGCCGGCGGCGACGAGCACGGCATCGGGCTTGGCCTGAGCCACGAAGCGCTCGACTGCGTCCGCCTGCCGCAGATCGAGATCGTGGCGCGAGGCAAAAATGATGTCGCAGTCTTCCCGCTCCAGCCGGCGCATGATCGCAGCGCCCGCCATTCCGGCGTGCCCGGCGACAAAGACCCGCTTGCCGCGTAAGTCGAAAATGACGGGCGCACCGCTCATGCCATTTCGCCGCTCTAATCGTGGACTTGGCGCAGTGCGCCTTCGCGGCGCATGTCCTTGAGATCGGCATCGACCATTTCGCGCACCAGTTCGTCGAACGAGACCTTGTGATGCCAGCCGAGCCGCTGCCGCGCCTTCGACGGATCGCCGAGCAGCGCATCGGTTTCGGTCGGCCGGAAATAACGCGGGTCGATCTCGATCAGCACCCGGCCGTTGCGCGCGTCGATGCCTTGCTCGGCAAGCCCGGAGCCGCGCCACGTGATGGTCCGGCCGACGCAAGCGAACGCCTTCTCGACAAATTCGCGAACCGAATGCTCTTCGCCCGTGGCCAAGACGTAGTCATCGGGCTCCGGCTGCTGCACGATGAGCCACATGCCTTCGACGTAATCGCGGGCGTGGCCCCAATCGCGCCGCGCGGCGAGGTTACCGAGGAATAGTTTGTTTTGCAGGCCAAGCTCGATGGCCGCGACGGCGCGCGTGATCTTTCGCGTCACGAAGGTCTCGCCGCGGGTCGGACCTTCGTGATTGAACAAGATGCCGTTCGACGCATGCATCCCATAGGCTTCCCGATAATTGACGGTGATCCAATAGGCATAGAGCTTGGCTGCCGCGTAGGGCGACCGGGGATAAAACGGCGTGGTTTCCCGCTGCGGCACCTCTTGCACCAGGCCGTAAAGCTCCGACGTCGAAGCCTGGTAGAATCGCACCTTATCATCGAGGCGAAGGATGCGGAGCGCCTCAAGGAGGCGGAGCGTGCCGAGCGCGTCGGCATTCGCGGTGTATTCCGGGGTCTCGAACGAGACGCGCACGTGGCTTTGCGCGGCGAGATTGTAGATTTCGGTCGGTTGCACGTCCTGAACAATGCGGATGAGATTGGTCGCATCGGTCATATCGCCGTAGTGCAGGAAGAAGCGCACGCCGGCGCCGTGCGGGTCCTTATACAGATGATCGACCCGCGCGGTGTTGAAGGACGACGACCGCCGCTTGATGCCGTGCACCACGTAGCCCTTGCCGAGCAGGAGCTCGGCCAGATAGGCGCCGTCCTGGCCGGTCGCCCCGGTAATCAATGCAACGCGATCAGTCATGGTGCGCGACCAGTCATGGGATGAGTTTTAAAGGCTCCAGCGCGTCGAGTCTTGCCGTTTCTTCTTTCTTGGTCACGCCGGCGCTGCGCCGGCGGCGCGAGGGCGCTCCCGCATCTGCTGATTCTCGCTCACGCGCCGCTGCGCCTCGGCATCGATGGCGCGCTTGAGGTCGGGATGGTTCGCGGTGAGTGTGCGGAAGTCGGCGAGATCGAGGATGAGCAGCGTCGACGGCATGGTCGTCGTGACATTGGCGCTGCGCACCGAATCGCCGAGCAAGGCGAGCTCGCCGAAAAACGCCCCGGTGCCGAGCCGCACCGGCACCGGCTTGATATCGACCTGCACTTCGCCGGCGGCGATGAAATACATGCAGTCGCCGGCCTTGCCGCGGCGAATGATGGCGACCCGTTCGGGCACTTCGAGGCGGCGCAGCATATGGGTGATTTCAGTGATCGAGGACGGTTCGAGCGATTGGAAGAACGGTACTTTGCTCACCAGATCCCAGGTCTGGATGAAATTGCGCCGCCTGGTTTCGGCGGCAAAGCCGGTGGCGAGAATGCCGGTGGAGAGGCCGAAACTGACGATGCCGAAGATCATGACCACGCCGCCGAGCAGATGGCCTAACTGCGTGAGCGGCACTTTGTCGCCGTAGCCGGTCGTCGTCAGCGTCACCACCGCCCACCACAGCGCTTCCGGCAGCGAGCTGAATGCGCGCGGCTGCACTTGGCGCTCGATCACGTACATCGCGGCCGAGGACAGAAACAGCACGATCAGAAACAGCGCGAACACGCTCGCCAATGGCTTGGCTTCGAGCGCGAAAACGCGGCCGAGCTGCGCGAAACCCGGCGAGTTCTGGGCAAGCTTGAGCACCCAGAACGACGCCAGCAGCCAGGCATTGGGGCCGGTAACGCCGTCGAGGAGCGCGATCGGAACGGCAATCACGCTGATGACGTCGACAAAAAACGAAAAGGAGAGGAAATGGCTCCGGGCGAGACCGGCGCGGACAGCGGTCCGCGCGCGAACCGCGCTCTCGACCGCAAAATAGGCGAGACAGCACCACAGGCATGCGGCGAGCCAGCCGCCGGCCACGTTCTGCAAAACGGGCACGGTGTAAGCGGTCATCGCCGACAGACCGACGGCAAGGATGACAACGCCCGCCACAGACGAAGCGCTGAAGCGGCGCAGCGGCGCAGTCAATTGCGCGATGATCCCTATCGCGTCCTTGAATATCACGCGAACCCCGAAAACCCCGATTGCGGCCAAGCCGGCGGTAAATTACGCCGTCGCGGCCGGATGGGCTAGCCGAAATTGCATGGAATAAGTGGCCTGGGACCGGGAAACTTATTGATGGATAAGGTAAATTCGTGCTCTGCCGGACCGAACCCGCGCTTAATTTAGCGCGCTGATGCCGTTACACTGCGCCGACTCAAAGACCCTCCCCCGCGACCACGCCAGGGCGTTTTTCATGACACGGCGGCCGATCACACGCTTGGAACTCGCGGGCTATCTGCTGTCGCCGTCGCTGTTCGTGATGGTGGTGCTGATGGTGGCCGAGGCCATGCTCGCCGCGGCGACCACCTGGCTCGTCATCAATGCCGGACGCCGGGTCGCGGTCGGGGAGTTCCTGGTCACCGACCTCGTTTGGATTCTCACCGCGCAATCGACCTCCTATGTGGTCGGCGTGATCAGCTGGATTTTTGCCGAGCGTGCCGGCTATCGCGGCTTCGGCAAATTCATGCTGCGCTTTGCGCGCGAGAACCGCGACAAGGTCACGCTGCTCAACGAGAAGCCCTCGCGCGAGCAGGTCGAGCCGTTCCTCACCGGCGAGACCTTCCAGTGCTTCTTTAACGTCATGTATGAATTGGAATTCGCGCTGAAGCTTTTCCTGGGCCTCGTGTTCAACGCGCTTGTGCTCGGCGCCGAGATCGACCCCAGCCTGCCGTTCGCCTATGTCGGCGCTTTCGGGACGTTGTTGTTGATGCAATGGGTGCTGCAGAAGCCGATCGCGCACGCCTATCTCGAAAACCAGCGCATGAACAACCGCATCACCGCGCAGGGCTATACGGCCTGGGACAATATCTTTTCCGGCAACAGCTATAATCTCCGGCTGTGGCTCGCCGGCTTCAAGACGCGGCTGCGCGAAGGCCTGGTGGTGCAGATCCGCGCCATCGTGGCACGCGAGGGCATGAGCGCGATGAGCGGCATCGTCAGCCTCGCCATCGTCTTCGCCACCATCACCATGGTCGCCATGCGCAATGTCGGCGATACGGTGCTCTTGGTCGGTCTCGCCACGACGCTGCCGCGGCAGATCGAAATGACCTACGAGCTGCATCTGCTCGCCAGCGGCTGGAACGATTTCATTGCGATCTGGACGCGGTTCGGCGGCGTCGCCGCCAATATGTCGCCGCAGCCCGATGCGGATTTTGACGCGCGTATCAAATACGACCGCCTGGTACTGCGCGAGGGCGATCACGCCAATGTGGTGTCGTCGCTCGGCGATGCCTTGCGCGTGGTGCTGGCGCAGCCGAACGGCCGCATCAATGTGCGCGGCGGCAACGGCACTGGCAAATCATCGCTGCTGGCGAGCCTGAAGACCGAGCTGAAAAAGCGGGCCTATTATTGGCCGACGACCGATCGCCTGGCGTTCCAGTTCACCGGCGGCGTGGTGCCGGTCGACGTCGAGGGCGACGATGAGGACGAGATTGTCGTCGAGGAAACGATGGACAAGAAGCTCGGCTTCTCTTCCGGCGAGCGGCAGCTGAAATCGCTCGAAGAGATCGTCAACGCGACCGCCGCGCAAGTCTATCTGCTCGACGAATGGGATGCCAATCTCGACGCCGCCAACAAGGCCAAGGCCGACACGCTGGTCGACGAGCTTGCCGCGCGCGCCCGCGTCGTCGAAATCTCGCATCGCGATCAGGGGTCATAACGTGCGGGACCGTATCGACCTTGCCGATCCGGTTGTGATGGACGGCACAATTCCTATCCCGGGAGGTGGTACGCTAATGGATAGTTTTTGCGAGTGGCGGCTGGCGTGAAGCGGACCGGCAAAGCGAGTGGCAAGGCAGCGAGCCGGCGGCGCAAAGCCGCGGGTCGCAAGCGCTCTGGCGTCGCCAAGCGCAGGGTCGGGAGGCGGCGCGCCGCGGGCTCGGCCGCCCTGCAGGCGCAGCTCGAGCAAAAGACGCGCGAACTGAACGAGGCGCTGGCGCAGCAGATGGCGACGGCCGAGGTGCTAAAGACTATCAGTGGCTCGACCTTCGATCTGCAGGTGGTGCTCGATACGCTCGTCAAATCGGCCGCCAGACTGTGCCGCGCCGATCGGGCCGCGATCCGGTTGTTGAAGGACGGCGCGCTGCATCACCTCGCGAGTTATGGGTTCACGCCGCAGCAACGGGACTTCATGCACAGGACTCCCGTCCCGGCCAAGCCGGACCGCGGCTCGATTGCGGGTCGTGTGCTGATTGAAGGCAAGATCGTCCAAGTCGCGGATACCAAGGCTGATCCCGACTTTCGGCTGACGGTCCGGTCTGGTTTTGCCGACGTGCGTACCGTCCTCGGTGTACCCTTGTCGCGCGGAGATGCGCTGATCGGTTTTCTCATCTTTTCCCGCAAAGTGGTCGAGCCGTTCACCGATAGGCAAATCGTGCTCGTCGGCACTTTCGCCGACCAGGCCGTCATCGCCATCGAGAATGCGCGGCTGATCGCCGAGACGCGAGAGGCGTTGGAGCAACAGACCGCGACTGCCGAAGTGCTGAGCGTGATCAACGCGTCCGGTGGCGACCTCCAGCCTGTGTTCGAGGCGATGGTGGAAAAGGCGCGGCGATTGTGTGAGGCGGATGCGGGACATCTCGCACTTCCGATTGGTGACGATTATCGCAGTGTTGCGGTCGCCGCGATGTCGCACGAGATGGAGGTGCTGATCCGCTCAGTGTCATATGCACCCGGTCGCGGGACGGCCGTCGGCCGAGCCCTGGCGGAACGCCGTCCGGTGCAGATATCGGACATCGGCACCGACAAGGAACACGTCGCCCGGCGAGCCGCGGATAAGGGCTTCATAAGGACGATCCTGGGAGTGCCGCTCCTCCGGGACGGCGAGGCGATCGGCGCGTTCGGGCTTTCGCGCCAGCGCATAGAGCCGTTCAGCGAACGCCAGATCGAGCTGGTGCGCACCTTCGCCGATCAGGCCGTCATCGCCATCGAGAACACACGGCTGCTCAACGAATTGCGGGAATCGCTCGATCAGCAAACCGCGACGGCCGACGTGCTGCGCGTTATCAGTTCGTCGCCGGGCGAGCTGGAGCCGGTGTTCCAGGCGATGCTGAAGAATGCGACGCGCATCTGCGAAGCGAAGTTCGGCCTGCTGTTCCGTTTTGACGGCGGAACGTTTCAATCCGTAGCGGAATCGGGCACGTCGCCGGAACTCGCGGAATTCCTGAGCCAGCGCGGCCCGTTTATTCCGGCGCCGAATACGCAACTGCATCATGTTATGCGGACAAAGCAGGTAAGCCACACCGCTGATTATGCCGCCGATGCGCCGTCCAGCCCGGCCGTCAGATTCGGCGGCGCGCGATCCACCGTCGACGTGCCGCTGCTCAAAGATGGCGAATTGATCGGCGCCTTCAGTATCTATCGCCAGGAGGTCCGTCCCTTTACTGACAAGCAGCTTGAGTTGTTGACGAGTTTCGCCGCCCAGGCTGTTATCGCCATCGAGAACACCCGGCTGCTCAGCGAATTGCGGGAATCGCTGGAGCAGCAGACGGCCACCGCAGACGTGCTGCGCGTCATCAGCGCGTCGCCGGGCGCGTTGGAGCCGGTCTTCATCTCCATCTTGGACAACGCGACGCGAATTTGCCAAGCCAGCTTCGCCACCTTGTTCCTGCGCGAGGGCGAAGCGCTGCGCGTCGCCGCGCACCATGGTTCCTTGACCAAAGCATGGGACGAGCAGTGGCGGATTGGCATGCTGCTGCAGCCGGATCGTGAATTGCAGGCATTCCAGACACTGTCCGGCGGGCAGCCGCTCCAGGTCGTGGACCTGAGCGAGGCGCCTTCGTATCTCGCCCGCAATCCGAAGGCCGTGAACTCCGTCGAGACCGGCGGTATTCGCACGATGGTTACCGTGCCGATGTTCAAGGACGGCGAGACAATCGGGGTTATCACCATCTTTCGCACGGAGGTACGCGAATTCACGGAAAAGCAGATTGCGCTCGTGACGAACTTCGCCGCGCAGGCCGTCATCGCCATCGAGAATACGCGGCTGCTCAGCGAATTACGGCAATCGCTGGAGCAGCAGACCGCGACCGCGGACGTGCTGCGCGTCATCAGCTCGTCGCCGGGCGAGCTGGAGCCGGTGTTTCGGGTAATGCTGGAGAACGCCACCCGAATTTGCGAGGCGAAATTCGGCACGCTGGCGCTATGTGAGGGCGATGCGCTTCGTGCGGTCGCCTTGCATGGGGGACGAGAGGACTATGCGGACGAGCGGCGGCGCAATCCTGTGTTCCGTCCGGCGCCGAACGTTCCGGTCATGCGGGCCATAAGAATGAAACAAGTGCAGCATGTCGCCGACATGCTGACCGAACAGGCCTATATCGATCGCGATGCGGCGATTGTGACCATGGTAGAAACCGGAGGCGCACGGACCTTTCTCGCTGTGCCGATGCTCAAGGACAACGAGGCCGTGGGCGTCATCATCGTCTATCGCCAGGAGGTGAGACCCTTCACCGAAAAGCAGATCGCGCTGGTACAGAACTTCGCCGCGCAAGCCGTCATCGCCATCGAGAACACGCGGCTGCTTCGCGAGCTGCGCCAACGCACGGACGATTTGAGCGACTTGCTTGCGCGGCAGACCGCGACTTCGGAAGTTCTTGGCGTTATCAGCAGATCCAAATTTGAACTACAGCCGATCCTGCAAAGTGTTGTGGACACTGCTGCGCGGCTCTGTCGCGCTGAAAGAGCAGTCATCTTTCGATTAGAAGGCGGGACTTATCGCTTTGCGGCTGGCCACAGTCTCGATCCGGCATATCTGGAAATTGAGCGACAATCGCCCATTTCACCGGGCCAAGGATCAGTCGTCGGCCGCGCCGCAGTGACTCGGCAGGTCGCCCGGATCGACGATGCCTGGACCGATCCGCTTTACGACGCAAAGGACGACGCAAAAATCGGCGGGGTCCGCTCGATGATTGGCGTGCCGCTTATGCGTGAGGGAGAGTCAATTGGCGTCATCGCCTTGGCCCGCATTGGTGTTGAGCCGTTTAGAGAGCGCGAAATCGAGTTGGTGACGACATTCGCCGATCAGGCGGTGATCGCAATCGAAAACGTGCGTCTTTTTGACGACGTTCAGAAGCGGACCCAGGAACTGAGCAAGTCACTAGAGGACCTGCATACCGCGCAGGGTCGCCTGGTGCAGACCGAAAAGCTTGCCTCGCTCGGCCAGCTCACTGCCGGCATCGCCCACGAAATCAAGAACCCGCTCAACTTCGTCAACAATTTTTCTTCCCTTTCGGTCGAGCTGATCGACGAATTGCAGGAAGAATTGGGCAAAGTAAATGTGGGCGCGGCTGCGCGGGATGCGATCACCGATTTGGCGGAAACGCTGAAAGGCAACCTCGACAAGATCGTCCAACACGGCAAGCGCGCCGACGCCATCGTCAAGAACATGCTCTTGCATTCGCGCGAGGGCTCCGGCGAGCACCGGCCAGTCGACGTCAACGCGCTGGTCGAGGAAAGCCTCAATCTCGCTTATCACGGCGCACGGGCGGAGAAGCAGGGTTTTAACATCGTGCTGGAGCGGTCGTTCGACGCGGCAGCCGGCGATGTCGATCTCTATCCGCAAGAGGTGACGCGAGTCCTCCTCAATATCATCGCCAACGGCTTTTATGCCGCGCATAAGCGGAAGGCGCAGGCCGACGGCGCGGATTTCGAGCCGACGCTGGTCGCGTCGACCAAAAATCTTGGCGATCACGTCGAGATTCGGATTCGCGACAACGGCACCGGCATTCCACCCGAGGTCAAGGAGAAGATGTTCAACCCGTTCTTCACCACCAAGCCAGCCGGTGAGGGCACCGGGCTCGGGCTTTCCATCAGCCATGACATCATCGTCAAGCAGCACGCCGGCGCCATCGCGGTCGATACGGAGCCCGGCCAATACACTGAGTTCATCATCGTGCTGCCGCGCAACGCCGCTTCGTGGGGCAAGCCGGCCGGAGCGGCCTGATCCTGGGGTGCCCACCCGGCGCGCGCGCCGTTGGCGGCCATGGATTGCATCAGCCGCCGCAAAGCTTCAATCTCCCCGCCCGCGGCGGACGCGAAAGCCGGTGTGATCAACAATCGCCTATCGAAGGAGACATGATGCCCGACAAGCTGAGCAATCTGATCGAGGAATTGGCTCTCGCCAACCGCATCCTCGCCCATGAGGGCGTGCTCGACGCCTTCGGCCATGTCAGCCTGCGCCACCCGGCCGATCCCGGCCGCTATCTGCTGTCGCGCTCGCGCTCGCCGCTTCTGATCGAGCCGGATGATATTCTGGAATACACGCTCGATTCGCAGCCGGTGCGGCCGCCCAAGGTGCAGCTCTATGCCGAGCGCGTCATCCATGGCTGCATCTATCAGGCGCGCCCCGATGTGATGGCGGTGTGCCATCATCATGCGCCGTCGGTGATGCCGTTCGCCATCGCCGGCAAACAGATCGTGCCGGTCTTTCATCTCGGCGCCGCGGGCGGCGCGGATATGCCGTTCTGGGATCAGCATCGCGAGTTCGGCGATACCAATCTTTTGGTGGTCAAGCCGGAGGAGGGGCAATCGCTGGCGCGGGCCTTAGGCGCGCATCCGGCGGTTCTGATGAACCGCCATGGCGCGACCGTGGTCGGGGCCGGTTTGCGCGAACTGGTGTCGCGCTCGATCTTCATGTGCCAGAACGCCGATTATCAGCTGCGCGCGCTCGCGCTCGGCACGCCGGAGCCGTTGCATCCCGGCGAGGTCAAGCTTGCCAGCACGCTCAATGCCTTGCCCAACGTCACAAACCGGACCTGGGAATATTGGAGCATGCGGCTTGAAGCCGCCGGGGCCATGCCGCCGCGGCGCTCGAGCGCCAAGGCGGCGCGCCGCCCGGTGCCAAAACGGTCGCGCGTCACGCCGCGCGAACGGCGCAAGGGCAGGCGGCGCTGACGCGGATCACGGCGGCGCACTCGTCGCGCCGCCGTTATAGCTATCGCCGTCTTATTTTTTCGGCGGCTTGCATGCGCCCTTGTGTACGAGCGTTGCATTGGCATCGTCCGACCAGCACTGATTCGAATAGGTTTTGTGCTTGCCGGTTTTCGGATCGATCGAGCACACCGGCGCGACGACGTTGGAGCAGATCGGACCCTCGCACATGCCGGCGTGCAGGATCCGCAAACCCTGCTGCTTGGCAAAGCATGGATTGGTCCATGCCGTGTGTCGGAAGTCGTTCTTCTCAACGACGCAATATTGCGCCAGAAATTGTGGGCAGATCGCGGCCGCTTCGGCGCGGCTGCCGACTGGCATGACCGTCATGGTCGCGGCAAGCCCACCAAGGACGGCAGCCGCATAAGCGACGTTTCGCAATGTGATCACAGGCATCTCCCCCTCTTTGTTCGGGATGACTTAAGCGCATCCCGCGGGAGAGGATATCACAACCTTCATGACGTATTGAAGTGGCGAGCCACCCCCGACGTGAGAAGACTTGGTCCAATAAGAAGACTTGGCCCAATAAAAAGACCTGGCCCAATAAGAAGACCTGGCCCGACAATCAATTGCGGTCGCGGGCCGCGGCGCTGATGGCGCGCAGCATGGTTGTGCGATCGTCCTTGAGCACGGCGCGGACTGGTTGCTGGGCGCCGATCCGGCCCATTTCGCGCTGGCGCTTGACCGTCGCCGTCGTCATCAGCGGCTCGACGCCGAGTTCGCGCAGCGTATCGGCGACCTCTTCCATCTCGGCAGCGCGCCGTTCGCCGTGGCTCGCCATGCGTTCGAGATTGTAGGGGACGATCTTGCCCCAATCGAGCCCGGGGTAATTGTTCTTCATCGAGGCGGCGACTTCGTCGATGACGCCGGCGCGCGCCGCGGCCAAAAAGCACTCCAGCGTCAAGGCTTCGATACCCTTGATCATGACGCTGCGCACCATCTTGATCGCAGCCGCAGCGCCGATTTCGGCGCCGGCAATGCTGGCGCACATGCCAAGCGCGGCGAGCGTCGGCGCCACGGCCTCCGCGTCGGCGCCGGCGAGCAGCATGGGCGTCTTGTGCCGCGCCGGATGTATCGGCGCCAACACGGCGACGTCGACATAGCGGGCGCTGCCGCCAAGAAGCTTTGCGGTCTCTTGCTTGCGGCCGGGCGAGACCGAATTGATGTCGAGCAGGTAGGGCATTCCGGCAAGATGCGGCTTGATTGAGGCCGCCGCCTCCACGCTCGACGCCGCGGTGACGGCGGAGATGACGATATCGGCCTCGTGCACCGCGTCGGCGGCGGACGTCGCACAGTGCACGCCGACCGCCGCTGCGGCCCGGCGGAGCCCTTCCCCCGAGCTTTGCGGAAACAGGATGTCCCAAGCCGACAGCCGTTCTACGCCTTCGTCGCGCAAGCCGGCGGCGATCGCCTCGCCCGCCTCGCCGAAGCCGATAAACGAGATGCGCGGCCCTGCACTGGACATGGTGAAATTCCCTTGCTCGCATCCTGGTCTCGCCGATGATATGGCAGTTTCCCTGTGTCGTCCGCAACGGCGGCACGACGACTGCCGGGACTCGCATGAAACCCCAATCCTGCCGCGACCGCCTCGAACTGGCGCTCACGCGCATCGCCGACCCGAACGGGGAGGGGGCACGGACCTGCCTCACTGTCTACGCGCGGGAAGCCCGGGCCGCGGCCGATGCCGCCGATGCCCGCGCCGCGGGCGGCACCCCGCTCGGTCCGCTCGACGGCGTCATCGTGACCATCAAGGATCTGTTCGACGTCGCCGGCGAGCCGACCCGCGCCGGATCGAGAATTCTCGCCGAAGACGCGGCGCCGGCAACCGCCGATGCCGTGGTGGTGCGGCGGCTACGCCTGGCGGGGGCGGTGATCGTCGCCAAGACCAACATGACCGAGTTCGCCTTTTCCGGTATTGGCGCCAATCCGCATTTCGGCACGCCGGGCAACCCGCGCGATCGAAGCCGCGTACCCGGCGGCTCGTCCTCGGGAGCAGCTGTCGCCGTCGGCGACGGCCTATGCGACATCGCCATCGGAACCGATACCGGCGGTTCGGTACGCGTGCCGGCGGCGTTGTGCGGTTTGGTCGGCTTCAAGCCGAGCCGGCAACGCGTGCCGACCGACGGTGCGTTTCCCTTAAGCACGACGCTCGATTCGGTAGGCCCGATCGCCAACAGCGTCGAGGATTGCGCCAAAGCCGACGCGGTCATGGCCGGAGAGACGTTTAGGCCGCTCGAGCCGATCGCGCTCGGCGGGCTGTCGTTCGGCGTCGCCGAAGGCATGCCGCTCGACCGCCTCGACGACACTGTCGCCGCAGCCTTCGTCTCCGCCGTCGCACGGTTGGAACGCGCCGGTGTGCGCGTCTCCCACGAAGCCATGCCGTTGTTCGACGACATGGCCGCCATAAATGCCAAGGGCGGCATCTCGCCGCCGGAGGCATGCGTTATTCATCGCGACCGCATGGCGCGCCGCGCTGCCGATATCGACCCCAATGTGCGGGTGCGGATCGAGCGTGGCTGCGCCGTGAGCGAAGCCGATTATGCCGACATGATGCGCGAGCGCGCGCGACTCGTCCGCGCCATGGATGCGCGGCTTTCGTCGCTCGACGCGCTGTTGATGCCGACGACCTCGATCGTCGCGCCGACCATTGCGGAAGTCGCGGACGAAAAAATCTTTGCGGCCCGCAATGCGGCGGTGCTGCGCAATACCTCGATCATCAATTTTTTCGATCTGTGCGCCATTTCGCTGCCGTTGCCGATGGCTGCCGGAAAAATGCCGGTGGGGCTGATGCTGATCGCGCGGAACGGCCAGGACCGCCGGCTGCTCTGCATCGCCGGGGCGGTCATGCAGCTGTTAAACGGCTGAGCATTCCGGGCGCGGCAACTTCGCCCACGACGCCGCAATTGATTTTCTGCAATTTACGGTAGTAGGATGCCCTGGCGCACTTCGTGGGGGCGTGGGTTGTCATGGATGCCGCGCATTTCATTGCCGCGTTGAAAGCTTCGGGAATAAACGGTCTCTATTCGTTTGACGGCGGCAGCGCAGCGCGCGCCGAAGTCGCGGATGAAATCGATTTCAAAAACATCGATTTCGACAAAAACCTTACGATTAAGAACGCGCATTTCCGCGGCGCCGTCAATTTGAACAACCGCGAATTTTCCGGCAGCGTCGCCTTCGAGTCGTGTATTTTCGATCGGCCCATTCGCCTTGATAAGACGACGTTTAAAAATGGGCTGAGTTTCTCGGTATGTATTTTGGGTGTTTTCGGCAAACGGCTCGACCAGGCCGTTCTATTACTCGATGACGCCAAGATTTGCGGCGATGTCGCCTTCTACAAAGTAGAGACGTACGGCCGCGTTACGGCGCGCCGGTTGGAGCTTGCCGGCAACTTGGACTTTGCAGCTTGCGCGATGGAGGCCGAGTCGAAGGATGATGCGCTCCTCGACCTGGGCAGCAGCAAGATCAACGGCAGCGTCAACTTTGAAACAAACAAGCTACCCGAGGCGCTGGCGCGCCCGGTCGCTGAAAGACGAGGCGTCGGTGGAACGGCTCGGACGCCTCGGATACCGCGTTCGCAGTTCAAAAACAACAAAGGCGCAATCAGTATCAATCTCGGCGCAGCGGAAGTGATTGAGGATGTCGTTCTGTCCTGCGCCCATTTTGTCGGACGAGTGAATCTGCCCAGCATTAAATGCAGCGGACTGACGAGCAAAGCCGGATTTTTTCTCTTACCGAAGGACTCACCGCAGAACCCTCCTCTTAATCAAAAAACATTGATCGCGAGTGAGGGTTTTGGCGGAGCCATGATCGAAGGCGGGCTGATGCTGTCGGGCGGCAGGTTTGGCTTGATACATCTGCACGGGATTTCGATTTCGGGTGAAATAAACTTGATTGACGGCCGCTCGGGCCAAATTCAGATCGAAGATTCGATTTGCGACGGTAGCGACGATGAATTCTTCATAGCGCCGGCTGCGATCGGCAATTTTATTATGATCCGGTGGCATTGCCGCGATTTTCTTCGCCTCCATGCAAATGAAGTGAAGGAAGTGTCGAATGAATGGGGAATACGCGGCATTATCATCAATTCGACAAAGATAGACCGCGCCGTGTCCCTTTGGCCGGGACGCAGCCTTGAACTTAAATTGCAGGCATATTTGGAAGACGGCGCCGTCAATAAGCGGCGTCCGAGATTTTTTGCGCGGAATGAAAACGGGCAACTCGTGAATGTGGAGGCTAACTCCGAGTGCCGGAAGCTTCTGAACCGCTGGCAAAGACGACTGGTGCTTCGCGGTAACATTGTCTTCGATCACAGTACGATCGGCGACGATCTTGTGCTTACCGGTGTAGAAGTGAAAGCGCGAATGGGCTTCGGTGAAGGGCGCATCGATATCCTCAATTCGAAAATCGACGGCGAAGTTATCTTCAGGTCACCCATCACCTTTCTCGCCGACTCTCGATTGACGTCTCCGTTGCTGCATCTGCTGGCGCGGCGGCTCGTTGCCACCGGCGACGCGCATGATTCTACTTTTACAGGTGCGATTTGTCATACCGTTGATATGCGTGGGATGGAGGCCAAAAAGGTTGACCTGACCGGATTGCGTATTCAGGAGTTTGCGAAAGACCAAGAAGGATCCGGGGCAAATCCTGCCAGTCTCCCGGTTGCGCAGAGCACCATCAATTTACCGAACGCAACATTAAGTCACATTAAGGTAAGCGGGAGAGTCGCCACGTTCGCGCGACTTGCCCAGTCTATTGCAAAAGGAATCTTTGGAGAAGTTGAGACAGTTTTGAAGGGGTCGAATGCTCACGAAGATCAGAACCGAACTAAAGTGAACTGGGAACGCGAATTGCTGAACATCTGTTTCGCTCCGCAAGCGTCGCCGATAAAAGCGCCGACAGAGCATCTCGAAGCGTGCACTCGGATTCCGGAAGCGCTCGATTTACAACATGCTGAAATCGGTGAGTTGGTGATATCGGATGCGTCGTTTCAGGACCATAGGTCGGATGGCAGTGCAATCGATAATGGGATCATTTTCGACTACGCTCAGGTCAGCAAGCTTTATGTAGCGCGCAGCAAAGTCGATCAAGCCAAGCCGCCTGGGCATAACGGTTTTCCTGTGCCGGTGAGCTTGGCCGACCTTTCGGTCAAAAGCTGGTTTTTGGAGGACGAGAACGTCGGTGATGTGCTCAAAGGCTCGAAATCGTACATCGAAGGAGAAGCAACATTAGCGGACCCGTATCTCGATCTGCTCGATAACGATCTCGTGTTTCGAATGTCGTCTTATCTCGCTGTTGAGAAATCCTTGCATGATCGCGGCCTCACGGATGAAGCCCGAAAAATCTTTATTGCCGGCACTTATCGGGACGTACGTACCGAGAGCGCCAAAAAAGAGCCGGTACCCGACGATCGGGCCGCTAAGGCGAAAGCAGGGGCGGCTCAAAAGATCGGCAAGGACGAGCAGGCCGGCAACGAACAAAAAATACCATGGCCAAGCCCCCGGGATCCAAAAACGTGGCGGAATTGGAAGTTCTGGCAGAGAGGGCACGGACGTTACCGCGATACGTCAATCGGCGAACTACATAAACAGCTGGAATCGGGAGAACGCGGATTGCGCACGCGCGTGGCTCTGTTCGGCCTTGCGATTGCGTTCGCCGCCGAAATTCCCCTCGTAGACCAATCGTCGCTTGGGTGGGGTTACGCGGTGGTGGTCTTGCTCAGTGTGCTTGGCTCGATCTACGCCGGCAGCAAAGGTGGAAGTGAAAGTCAACTCGGCCTGATATCGATCGCTCTGGCTTTGCTTTGGTTTGTAGGCCTCCTCTATGGCGCGGTGGTGATTGCGATGTGGCGTTCGCCGATTTCTTTCGTATACGTGGCAGCGATTGTTTTGATCATGGCCGCCACTGAAAGCAGCGCCGGTTTGAAAGGCATCGAACCCGAGCATCGCGGCGTAGTTGTGTATGCGATGAGCGTTTCTGTCGCGGCGCTCGCTATCATTACATTGCTGGCGGCACCTTCCCCGCTAGCTTTCGTCTATCTGATCGTCGTTGTCTGCGTGCTCTCTGGCCTGCACGGGACTTTGTTCCGCCTGCGGCGGCCGCAGCGCGAGTATTGGGGATTCATCTTCTGCTTCGTTTGGTGCGTGGGAGGTGTTTTTCTTAGTATTTATGCAGTGACCCATTTGTCTCTGCGCAGCGTGGGTGCTTTAACGCTGTGGCTAGGGGGTTTATGGCCGCTCGCAGCAGCCATGCGGTGTTTCTTCGACCAGCTCTATTGGTCACTTGTCGATTACGGAACGAGCGCTTGGCGGCTCGCCGGTGTGATCTTCGTCCTGATGGCGGTCTCGTTCGCGCTGATCTCTCCTGAAAGGAATAATTTCGCACCCACCTTGCTGGCCCGATCAATACCGGCGACGCAGCAGAATCCACCGCTTATGGAGTGTCCGGTGGACTGGCCGTTTGGAGAACGGCTTTGGATGACGTTGCGCTATCACGTGCCTCTCGTCGGTGCGGTCATATCCGACGAGTGGCAGCCCGCCGATCGGCCCCTGCGGTTGGCGGGTACAACTACAAACTGCCAAGACACGCCCACGTCGTCCTCTCTAGACCATTATTGGCCGACCGCGCGGGACTGGTACGGATTTATGATGTGGACGAATTGGATTCTCTGGCCGTTGTTCCTGCCTTTCCTTATCCGCACACTCTCCCGCGAGCGCTAGCTCCGCGGCCCGGGAAGGCAGCCACTATGCTGCCGTCATGCGCCAATTCGAGGCTTGCCGCCGGCGCGGCGGTCCCCTAGCATTTCGCCAAATCAGGGAGGACTTGCCGTGAACCGTACACCGATGCCGACGACCCGCCGTCGCCTGCTCGCAGGCGCCGCGGTCACCGCCGCCACACTCGCCGCTCCTGCGATCGTGCGAGCGCAAAAGGGCCCGCCGAAGGTCGGCGTGCTGTTGCCGCGGTCGGGCTTTGAGGCCGGCATCGGGCAGGATTGCCAACGCGGCGTCGCCATCGCGCCTGCGATCCTCAAGTCCATCGGTCTGCCCGAGTTGCAGATCATGGACGGCGATACCGAATCGAGTGTCGAAACGGCGCGCGCGCGCGCGGCGAAAATGATCAGCGACGGCGCCCAGTGCCTGGTTGGCGCCTTCGATTCCGGCCAGACCCTGGCGATTGCCCAAGTCGCCGAGCAGAACGGCGTCCCGCTCATCGTCAACATCGCCGCCGCGCCGCAGCTCACCGAGCAGGGCTACAAGTTCGTGTTCCGCAATTTTCCCACCGCTGGAATGATCTTGAGCGACGCCTTCACTGATCAGAAGGAAGTGTTCGCCGCCGTCGGCCATGAGCCGAAGACGGTGGTGTTCATGCACGTCAACGACACTTTCGGTACCGCGATGTCCAAGGGTATCAACTTCCTGATGCCGAAATTCAACATGCCCTACACCATCGTCCAAGAGATCGCCTACGATCCGGCGGCGCGCGATCTTTCCGTTGAAGTCGCCAAGGCCAAAGCGAGCAATCCCGACGCGCTCCTCGTCGTCAGCCGGCTCAACGACGCCATGCTGATCACACGCGAGCTGGTCAAGCAGCGCTGGACGCCGCAGGCCGTATTGAGCATGGGACCGGGCTGGTACGAGGACGAGTATTTCAAGACGCTGGGCAGGCTGTCCGACGGCCCCTTGAGCTTCGTGCCGTGGTTCGATCCGAACAAGAAGTTGGCGCAGCAGCTCGAAGCCGCGCTGGCCAAGGCCTATCCGGGCGTCAACCTGAATACCAATCACGTCTTCACCTTCGAAGCGCTCCTGGTGGCGGCCGACGCCTACAAGCGCGCCGGCACGGCGGATCCTAAGGCGCTGGCTGACGCGATCCGCTCGACCAACATCACCGACAATGTCAGCATTGGCGGCGGCATCGCGTTTGATGCCAAAGGACAGAACACCAAGGTCAAGGATGGCGCGATCCAGAATCGCGGCGGCAAGCCCGTGGTGGTGGCGCCGCAAGCCGCCGCCAACGCCAAGCCGGAATGGCCGCTGAAGCCGTATCAGGACCGCGGCTGAGTCTGCTGCGGTGCCGTTTGACGTCTATCTTAACGTCGCCGTCGGCGGCGTTCTGACCGGCCTGGTCTATGGCCTGATGGCGCTCGGGCTATCGGTCATTTTCGGCGTAGTGCGGGTGGTCAATTTCGCCCATGGCGAGATGATGTCGATCGCGATGTTTCTCGCGGTCGTACTGTTTTCCGCCTTTCACCTCGATCCGCTGATCATGATGGTGCCGATCGCCGCGGTGCTGTTCGTGTTCGGCTACGCGCTACAAGCGGGACTGATCAATCCGTTCATTACCCGGCCGGAGCACAGCCAATTCCTGCTCTTGGTGGCGCTGGGGATCATCATCGTCAATGTGTTGCTCATTATCTTCGGGCCCGACGCGCGCACCGTACAAACCGCCTATGCCTTCGACAGTTTTCAGCTCGGTCCGCTCCTCGTCGATGCCACCAAGGTCTATGCCGGCGCCGCAGCCATCGTGTTCGCCGCTCTCCTGTTCGCGTTCTTCCGTTTCACGCTGATCGGCACGGCGATCCGCGCCTGTGCCGACAATTATACCGGCGCGCTGGTCGTCGGGCTCAACGTCAACCGGCTCTATGCGCTCACCTTCGGTATCGGCGCGGCTTGCGTCGGCGCCGCCGGCGTCATGATGACGCTGATCGTCGACGTTACGCCGATGATCGGGCCGAGTTACACGCTGTTGGCTTTCGTGATCGTGATAACCGGCGGGCTCGGCTCGATGCCTGGCGCGCTGCTCGGCGGCGTCCTGATCGGGCTCACTGAGGCGCTCGCCGGACTGCTGTTTACGCCGTCGGCCAAGAGCATGTTCGCCTTCGGCATCCTGGTCCTGGTGCTGCTGTTCCGGCCGCAGGGCATCCTCGGCAAGAGGCCGGCGTAATGTCGGCTGTGCTCGCGCGTCTTGCCGCCGACGTGGCACCGCGGACCCGGATCTGGCTCGCCGTGCTCCTTGCGGCGCTCGTGATCGCGCCCTGGCTCGTCGGCGACTATCTCGTCACCGTCCTCATTCTCATTCTCTATCTCGCTTACGCCGGGCAGGCCTGGAACATCATGATGGGCTTCACCGGCCAGCTTTCGCTCGGCCATGCCATCTATGTTGGGCTCGGCGCCTATGTCGCGGCGGTGCTGTTCACGCGCTACGGCGTCGCCCCATGGTTCGGTCTCTTTGCCGCGATGCCGGTTGCCGCCGCCTGCGGCGCGGTCATCGGCTTTCTTGCCTTTCGCTTCGGCGTGGCCGGCGTTTATTTCGCCATCCTCACCATCGCCTTTGCCGAATTCGCCCGCATCGGCTTCGACCATCTCGATATCGTCAACGCCTCCGCCGGCTTGTTTCTGCCGGTCGCGCAATATGCCCATAACGATCTGTGGCGGCTGCGCGGCAGTCCGACGATGTTCTATTACGTGATCCTTGCCGCCACGCTTGCCGCCTTCATACTCTGCCGCCTGTTGATCACGAGCCGCATCGGCTATTTCTGGCTCGCCATTCGCGAGGATGAGGAGGCCGCCCGCGCCTGCGGCATCGATACCTTCCGTTACAAGATGTATGCGGTGACGATCTCGGCCGCGGTAACCTCGTTTGCCGGCGTTTTTTACGCGTTCTTCTACAACAATCTTTTTCCCGAGCAGGTGTTCAATATCTCACAGTCTATCCAGATCATTCTGGGACCGATTATCGGCGGCGTCGGCACGCTGTTCGGACCGATCCTCGGCGCTTTCGTCCTCACCGGACTTGCCGAATCGCTCAACTCAGCCTTGACGGCGATGGGGCTCGATCTGCCCGGCGCGGAACAGGTGTTCTACGGCGTATGCCTCCTTGTCGTCGTCGTGGCGCTGCCCGAGGGCATTTGGCCGTGGCTTGCGCGGCGACTTGGCGTCAAGGATGCCCAGTCATGACCGCGCTGCTATCGCTTAACGCAGTCAGCAAGCGGTTTCGCGGCCTGCTCGCCGTGGATCGCGTCAGCTTCGACGTCGCCGAGGGTGCGGTGTTCGCCGTGATCGGTCCGAACGGCGCCGGCAAGACCACGCTGTTCAACATGATCGCCGGAGCGACGAGGCCGGACGATGGCGCCATCGTCTTTGCCGGCGCGCCGATCGGCGGCTTGAGCGCGGATGCCGTTTGCCGGCGCGGCATCGCCCGCACCTTCCAGCTGGTGCGGCCGTTTCCGGCGCTCAGCGTCGAGGACAATGTCGTCGTCGGCGCGCTGTTGCACCGCCGCAGCGTCGGCGCGGCGCGCGACCACGCCCGGGAGCTGCTGCGCCGGCTCGATCTGTTCGCTAAGCGGCATCAGCGCGCCGCCACTCTGACGTTGCCGGACCGCAAGCGGCTCGAAGTCGCCCGCGCTCTGGCGACCGGTCCGCGGCTTTTGCTGCTCGACGAAGTCATGGCGGGACTACGCCCGACCGAGACCGACCGCATGGTGGCGACGCTGCGCGACCTCAATCGCGACACCGGCGTGACGATCCTTCTCATCGAGCACGTCATGCGCGCGGTGATGGCGCTCGCTTCCCGCGTCCTGGTGCTCGATCACGGCGTCGCGATCGCCGAAGGCACGCCGCAAACGATCGTGCGCGATCCGGCGGTGGTGCAGTCTTATCTCGGCGCGGAGACGGTGTGATGCTCGCCATCGAGAACCTCGACGTGTTCTACGGCGACGTCCAGGCGCTCGACGGCGTATCGCTTGAGATCGCGGAAGGCGCCATTGTCGCCATCGTCGGCGCCAACGGCGCCGGCAAGACCACGCTCATTCGCGCGCTCGCCGGAATGCAGCGCAAGCTGCGCGGCCGGATTACCTTTCGCGGCACCGATATTTCCGGCTGGCCGAGCCATCGCGTCTGCAATCTCGGCATCGGTCAGGTGGCGGAAGGACGTCAGGTGTTTCCGACGCTGTCGGTGGAGGAGAATCTCGACGTTGGCGCCATGTTGCCGCGCGCCCGTGCCGCTCGCGCCAAAAACCGCGACCGCGCCTTCGCCCTGTTTCCGAGGCTCGCCGAGCGGGCGCGGCAGCCGGCGGGGACGCTGTCGGGCGGCGAGCAGCAAATGCTGGCGATCGCGCGCTGTCTGATGGGGGCGCCGCAGCTCATCATGTTCGACGAGCCGTCGCTCGGCCTGGCGCCGGCGATCGCGCGCAGCGTGCTCGATACCATCGGCGCTCTCAACCGCGAAGGCATCACCTGCGTCGTGGTCGAGCAGAATGTGGCGTTGTCGCTCAAGCTTGCGAGCCGCGCTTATGTTTTGGAAAACGGCCGCGTCACGCTGACCGGCACCGGCGCCGAATTGCTGGCCGACGACCGCGTGCGCAGCGCTTATCTTGGATTGTGAAAGCCGATCAATGCGCCGGGCGGCGCAGCCGATCCATCAGCGCCGACAAGGCGGCTACCCGCGCGCTCAACGGCGCCATCGGAAAAGCCTGGCGCAGACGATTGTAGACATCCGCCGCAGTCGGGGCCTCGACATCGGCAAGCGCCGCCGCCATGGCGCGCGCCATGTCGGCTTCGGGGCGCCCGCTCAACGGCGCCGGCACCAGGGCAACGTCGCCGAACGGCATCGGGGGCTGAACGCGTAAGGTGATACGGCGGGTGCCCATGACAAGCTCCAATCAGACTATGGTGGCATCCTAACGCGCCAAATTTATTCAAGTTCCAACGAATCAGGCGCCGACGGTGCTGTTCTTATGGGCTGAGTCATGTGACGGAGCATTGACTTGGCGCAAACGCCGAAAATGAGACGAAGAGGCCGTCCGATTACAACGGCGGCCTGATCGTCACGGTAAGCTTGCCGACGCCTTCGACTTCGCACTCGATCTTGTCGCCGGCGACGGTGGCGGCCACTCCCGATGGCGTGCCCGTCATGATGATGTCGCCCGGCGCCAGCTCGACCATCTCCGACAATTTCGAAATGATCTCCGGCACATTCCAGATCATCTGGTTGAGATCGCCGTCCTGGCGGACTTTGCCGTTGACCTTGAGCGTGATGCGGCCCTTCGACGGATGGCCGATCTCGGCGGCCGGCTTGAGCGGTCCGCACGGCGCCGAATGGTCGAACGCCTTGCCGACCTCCCACGGCCGCTTGATGTCGCGCGAGGCGATCTGCAGGTCGCGGCGGGTGAGATCGATGCCGACGCCGTAGCCGTAGATGCAATCATTCGCCTTCTCCGGCTTTATATTGCGGCCGCCGCTTTTCAGGGCGACGACAAGCTCCACCTCGTGGTGCATGTCCTTGGTCAAAGACGGATAGGGCACGGTGCCGCCGTCCGGCACGATGGCGTCGGCGGGCTTGGCGAAGAAGAACGGCGGTTCGCGCACGTCGTTGCCCATCTCCTTGATGTGCTCGACGTAATTACGGCCGACGCACCACAGCCGGCGCACCGGAAAATATTTGTCGGTGCCGGCGACCGCGATTGCAGCCTGCGGCGGCTGCGGGATGACATAGTTCTTAGCGTCGGTGCTCATGATTTTAAGTCTGCTGTTGGAGGGAAAGAAGGCGCGGGCTTATCGCCTGCGCGCTATCGCGTCAATCTGACATTCCACTGACGCCAGTTAAGCTGACGACGCGATAGCCGCCACCGGCTCGAGCGGCGGCGACGACTGCTCGCGCAGCTGCAGCCGGTAGAACGAGGCGTAGCGGCCGCCCTTGCGCAGCAATTCGTCGTGGCGGCCGGACTCGACGACGAGCCCATTCTCGACCACGAGAATGCAGTCGGCATGCATGATCGTCGACAGGCGGTGGGCGATCACCAATGTGGTGCGCCCCTTGCAAAGCTCGGCGATCGCCTCCTGCACGTTGCGCTCGGATTCCGAATCGAGCGACGCGGTGGCTTCGTCGAGCAGAATGATCGGGGCGTCCTTCATCAGCGCGCAGGCGATGGCGATGCGCTGGCGTTGGCCGCCGGACAGCTGCATGCCGTGCTCGCCGACCGGCGTATCGTAGCCGTCCGGGAAGCTCATGATGAAATCATGCGCATGCGCGGCCTTGGCCGCGGCGACGATGGCGGCGTCGCTGGCGTCAAGCCTGCCGAGCGCGATGTTCTCGCGGACCGTGCCGCGAAACAGGTGGACGATCTGGCCGACATAGGCGATCTGCTGCCGCAGCGAGCCGCGTGACACCGCGGCGATATCCTGGCCGTCGACCAGCACCCGCCCGGAGCCGACGTCGTAGAAGCGCAGCAACAGATTGAGCACCGTCGATTTGCCGCCGCCGGACGGGCCCACCAGTGCGGTGACCTTGCCCGGCTGGGCGACAAAGCTCATGCCGTGCAGCACCGGCGTATCGGCGCGGTAGGAGAAATACACGTCGTTGAATTCCACGCGTGCGGTTGTCAGCTGCAGTGGCGGCAAATGGCTGTCGTCCGGTTCGCCCGGCGGGCTGTCGATGATCTCGTAAAGAATGCGCACGCCGACGAGACTGTTGTTGAGGTCGATGTTGAGCCGCGCCAGACGCTTGGCCGGCTCGTAGGCGAGCAGAAACGCCGCCATGAAGGAGACGAACTCGCCCGGTGTCGCGCCGGTTTCGATGACGCGGTAGCCGCCATAGATGGTCGCCAGCGCCACGGTAAAGCCGCCGAGCATTTCCATCATCGGGCTGGCGCGGTTGGCGACGCGGGCCATCTTGTTGGATTCGTGCTGGACCTCGGCGACGCTCTTCTCCAGCCGCCGCCGCATCTCGTCTTCCAGCCCGAACGCCTTGACCATGCGCATGCCCTGCAGCGCCTCCTGCATGGTCTCGATGATGCGGGTGCCGCCGGTGAATTGCATGCGGGCAATGCCGCGCACCCGCCGGATCAGCTTGCGCAGGAAAAAGAACGCCGGCGGCGCCATGATGAAGCCGCCGAGCGCCATGATCGGGTCCTGGATCAGCATCACGATGGTCAGGCCGATCAGCGACATCAGATCGCGGCCGATCGCGGTGATGAGAAGATTGATCACCTGGCTGACGGCGGCGGCGCCGGTGGTCAGCCGTGCGATGAATTCTGACGAGTGGCGGTCGGCAAAAAAGCCGATGTCCTCATGCAACAGCTTGTCGAACAGGCGCCGCTGATTGCTGGCGATGATGCTGTTGCCGATCGAGGACAACAGCACCGCGGAACCGTAGGTGGCAAAACCCTTGGCCGCGAAGATCACCATTGCAATGAGGCCGATGACGACGATGCCGTGAAAATTGTGGCTGACGTAGGCCTCGTTGGTCATGGTGCCGAGCAGATAGGCGGTCAGCGCCGTGGCGGCGGCGGCAATGCCCATCAGCCCAAAGGCAATGGCGTAGCGCGGCCAGTATTCGAGGGCTTCGTCGAGCAGCAGGCGGCGAACCAGTGCTACGGTCGAATAATCGTCCGGGGAATCGGCCGTGACGGCTTTCATGCGGCCTCGTTCTGCCCGCTTACGCCGTTTTGGGCAATGCCCCGCAACGGCCGCGCTCGCGCCTCGTCAGCGAAGCGAATTTGGCGCAAAACAGTGGGGACTGTTCGGCTCGGGACCATTGCACTCTTCATTCGGACGTTCCATCGTGGCAAAACCCTCGGAGATCGAATGTCGGCCGCCCCAGATTATTTCGATGCCAGTTTTCCCGGCGCCACTCAAGTCGTCCGGGTCAGCAATTTGCACGAGGCCAAGGTGTTCGCGCGCCGGTGGGTCATCAGGGACAAAGATCCTGCTTTGAAGACGCTGCTTCGGCACATCGAAAGAGTTAACAGCGCAGCGACCGCGGACAGCGCGATCGGCCAGTTGAAACAAGCGCTCGCCTGCCGGGGAATGTTGGTTACGGCGGCTGCGCTGACCGATCGCCCGCCGCGCGATGCATAAAAAAACCGCCCCCGAGAGGGCGGTTTCCGATCGCTCGCTTTGCGCGAGCCATCAATTGAGATCTAGGCCGCCTGGATGTTGCCGACGGCGATCTTGCCGGTGCGGCGGTCTTCCTGGGTATCGAAGGCGACCTTCTGGCCTTCGACCAGCCCGCGCATGCCGGCGCGCTCCAGCGCAGTGGCGTGGACGAAAACGTCTTTGCCGCCGTCATCCGGCTGAATGAAGCCGAAGCCTTTTTGATCATTGTAGAACTTCACGGTGCCCGTATTCATCAAGATATCCTTTCGCTGAGTTAGGCGCACTTGAGCGACAGACGCACAATTGTGCGTCTCGAAGCTCGAACCGTCGATGTTTGGAGGGTCTGAACGTGCGCCTGGCAGTAAGCGAAGGCGAAACGGCCCGATTGTCCGGCCAAATGTCGATCCGCACTAATTAGTAGATAAGCAGGGCCTTTACAAGTCCGAATCACGCAGCAATGGGCGTCTGCGCGCCAACGCAACTGCGCAATTCGCGAAAACTAATGAGCCGCCGCGTGGCTTCATCCCACAGCACAAGCCGCACGCATGCCAGACTTCGGCCCAGCGTGAGCCGGCCGACATTCGCCAAATCGGGATGCTGGCGCAACGCCAGCGGCAGCCGGTAGAACGGAATTCGGCTGCACAAGTGATGGATATGATGCACGCCGATATTGGCCGTGAACCAGCGCAACACAACCGGCAGGTCATAATGCGAACTGCCGTGGAGCGCCGCCGCCGGCAAACTCCAATTCCGGTCGTCCGACCAGACGGTGTGCTCGAATTGATGCTGTACGTAGAACAGCCACACTCCGATCGCTCCGGCGATCAGCGCGATCGGCAGATGCAATAACAGGAACGGCCAAACGCCGATCCACCACATCATGCCGGCAACGATGAGCGCGATCGCGGCATTGGTCGCCATGGTACTGATCCACGGCGTCCAGCCTTCCCGCATCAGCCCCAGAGGCAGCCGATGACGCAGGATGAACAAATAGATCGGGCCGACGCCGAACATGATAATCGGGTTGCGATAAAGCCGGTAGGCGAGCCGGCGCCAGCGCGGCAGCGCCAGATATTCGCGAACTGTGAGCGTATCGACGTCGCCGATGCCACGGCGAGCGAGATTTCCCGAAGTGGCATGATGGATGCCGTGCGTGTGTCGCCAGAAATCATAAGGGGTAAGCGTCAACACGCCGATCACGCGGCCGACCCAATCGTTCGCCGACCGGCGGCGAAAAAACGAGCCGTGGCCGCAATCGTGCTGGATCATGAACAGGCGGACGAGAAAGCCCGCGGCAGGGATCGCCAGCAACAAATAAAGTCCGTAACCGAGGTGATACACGAACCACATCGACAGCCAAAGCAGGACGAACGGCACGATCGTAATCAGAATCTCAACGATGCTGCGTCCGTTGTTCGGCTCGCGAAAGCGCGCCAGACTTCGGGTCAAGGCGTGCAACTCGTTCGCCGCGGCGCCGGCTGTCGTTTGGTCTTTCAAAACTCTCTCCGTGGATTATGCGTGCTGGCGCACGATAGAAATCGCCGCCATTGCCCCGGGTGATTTCCCACAGGAAGGCGTCTTTTTTGTGCCGGACGCCAAAACGGCACTGGGCCGAGCAGCGCGGCTTTAGCTGCCCCTGTTCTCTTTATACTATGCCGAATTGCCGATGTTGTCGTGTGTTTTCGACGGCATCCGGCCGGCAGACTGGTAAAGTAGCGCTTTGCACTTATATCTCTGAAGTGTTTTCAATGACGTTTGCTGCATTCACGAGGGACGCTGCCATGGTCGAGTTTGATTACGGTGCCGCGGCCGAGCTGTTCTCGACACGGAAGCGGGCGCCGCGGCGGCAAGCCTTTGGCTACAAGCGCTTTGCGCAGGCCTCGGACGCCATCCGTTTCGCCATGGAGGACTTGCCGCCGGAATCTCTCCTCGGCGCGTTTCTCGAAGTCGACGAACAAAGATATGGTGTCGATGACATTCGCCGCTTGTATGAAAGCGCCGAATTTCCTTTGGCGCGTGCGCGTTCGTGACCGACAAGACTATCGACCTCGACCACCATCGCGGGATGGCCGCACAGAAGGCCACCGAGCTTCGCCGGCTTTTGGCGGACGTAGAGGCGAATGAGAGCACGCTACGCCTGCGGCAAGACGAATTGGAAGCCCACTTGCTGGCGGCGCCGGCGGCAAACTGGCACGAAGCTGCCGAGAAGGCGCGCTATCTTCTCAAGCTGTTTGCGGCGACGCTTGCCGCGCAGGACCCGCGGCGCCAGACGCTGATTGCCGCAGTCCTTGACGATTTCAAGCGTCTGGCAAATGAAGACTGACGCCTGATCTTTCCCGAAAATCGGGATCATGCTTAGCAGCTTGCCCTCAGCCGGCGCTGGCGATCCAGCATTTTCGCAAGCCTTCGGCATCCCGAGCCCACCAATAATCTGCTTCCGCATTATGGCCGGAAACGTGGAAGCTTTTGAGGTGCTTTTTAACCGCCGCCAAAGCTTCGTCGCGAGTGGTGTAACCGCGACCCACTTCGGTGGCTGCCGCGGACGCTGTGTTTTTGAGCTCCAGCACCTTGAACATCGTCGGCTTCCTCGATGCAGCCGTTTTCAGTCGCGATTGAATTTCAGTTTTTCCGAGAGCACCAGGTCACTTTCCGAAACCACGCGCTCGTGCGCTTCGCTCTTGCTTTTGATCCGATACCGCGTACTGCCATCCTCGGCCGCCCGCAGGCTTACGATTTCATAGGAGCCATTGGCCGCAGAGCGAAAGGATGAAGGGACCAGATCGACCGTTTGTCCGACCTTGAACTTATGGCTTTCGTCTGTCATCGGAAATTCTCCAGGGGGACCTCCTGCGCCTGCACTCGTCCATTGACCTCGTAACGCGCAGACGGTCGGGGCTGTTGCCGAGCCGCCCCGTGCCCCATTCAAAACCGGGCGGCGCACCGAGACAACGAGCCGCATCGTCGGCTGATGATTCGGCCTGACCGGTTCCATCCGCGACGTGTTGTGCGCGCATTGGCGCACAAGGGCAATGCCCGACGCGGCAGCTTTTGCCCGCTCGGCCCGCCGTTTTCTGCTCAAGGCGAAGCCTTGCTATTGATACGATGGGGCTTTTTGCCCCGACGTCGGGACGAAGTTAGGCGCGGCGATCGGCGACCCGCGCCGGTTCGGGCATGCCGCTATGCCCGCTTGCCAATTGCAATTGGCTGATCGAGCGGCGCGTCATGAGTTCACGCTCCCAGTCGAGAGCATGCGCGACGATAACGGAAAGATCATCGAATCGCGGCTGCCAGCCGAGCGTCGTACGAATGCGTTCGCTGCCGGCGACGATGCGCGCGGGGTCGCCTTCGCGTCGCGGCGCATATTCGACCTTGAAGTCGGTGCTGGCGACACGTTTCACCGTGTCTATCACTTCAAGAACCGAGAAGCCGTGGCCATAGCCGCAATTGAGCGTCAGCGAATCGCCGCCGGAACGCAGGTGACGCAGTGCATCCGAATGTGCGCGCGTCAGATCGCTGACATGGATGTAGTCGCGGATGCAGGTGCCGTCCGGCGTCGGATAGTCGGTGCCGAATACGTCGAGCTTGCCGCGCAGCCCGAGCGCCGCCTCGGCCGCCACCTTGATCAGGTGCGTGGCCTTCGGGCTCGATTGGCCGGTGCGCCCGTGTGGATCGGCGCCGGCGACGTTGAAATAGCGCAAGATCACATGGGCGAGATCGTGCGCGCGGCTGGCGTCGCGCAGCATGATTTCGGTCATCAGCTTCGAGGAGCCATAGGGCGAGATCGGCTGCGTCGGCGCATCTTCCGGCACCGGAATGGCGGCCGGGTTGCCGTACACCGCGGCGGTCGAGGAAAAGATGAAATGGCGCACGCCGCCGGCGACCGCGCATTCGATCAGCGCGCGGGAATTGACGGTGTTGTTGCGGTAGTAGCCGAGCGGATCGCGCACCGAGTCCGGAACCACGATCGAGGCGGCAAAGTGGATGATGGCGTCGACGCCGTGCTCGCGGATGAGCCGCGTCACCAGCGCCTGATCGCCGGTCTCGCCGACGATTAGCGGCGTGCCATCCGGCACGGCCCAGCGATGGCCGGTCGAAAGATTGTCGAGGACGACGACGCGTTCGCCGGCGTCGACCAGGTCATGCACCATCTGGCTGCCGATGTAGCCCGCGCCGCCGGTGACCAGGACCGCCATTGTCCGCGACTCATTTTGCTCGTTTTTCCTGTCCTGGGCCTACGCCGATTTCACGAATGTTCTGTTAAGCGGCCGGATGCGGCGGTCGCACAGCGGAAAGCGCGCGGCGGGTCGCGGCCAGGACCTCGTCCGGCGCGATATCGCGCATGCAGCGGTGATGCACGAGCCGGCAAACCGGCTTATGGCACGGCCGGCAGGGGAGGTCGGTCGCCGTCTCGATGGTCGCGGCTAAGGGGTTGAGCGGCGCCCAGTGCCAGGGGCTGGTTGGGCCGAAGATCCCGATCGAGGGCGTGCCGAGCGCTGCGGCGACGTGGAGGAGGCCCGAATTGTTCGAGATCGCGGCGCCGGCGGCGGCAAGCGCGAGGATGGCATCGCGCAGATCGCGGCCGGTCAGATCGCGTGCCGCCGTATCGCCGACGATTTCCGCGGCGAGCGGCTTCTCGTCCGGGCCGCCCAAAACCCAGACCGCTACGCCTTCGGCCAAGAGGCGGCGCGAAAGCGCGGCATAGGCCGCGCTGGGCCATCGTTTTGACGGTCCGACCGCGCCGGGCGCCAGCGCCACAATCGCGCGATGATCGTTATTCAGGCCGCGCTTTTGGCGCCAAGCCTCAACCTCTGGCCGGGAAACTTTAAGTTCCGGCAGCGGCCAATCCGGCGGCAGATTTGCGCCCGCCGGAAGCGCGAGCGCCGCGCAACGGTCGATCATGCGCGGCAGCGCGCGCTCGCCGAAGCGCACGTCATTGAGCAGGACAAAGCGCGCCTCGCCGGCGAAGCCGGTCCGTTCGGGAATGCCGGCGAAAAACGGCGCCAGGGTCGACTTCCAGGTGCGCGGCATGACCAGCGCCGTGCCGTAACCTTCGTGCTTGAGCCGCTTGGCCAGCGCAAACTGTTCCGCCAGCGCCACACGGCTGCGCGGCAAGTCGGCGACGATGGCTTGCCGCAAGCCCGGCATGTAGTCGGCAAGCGGAGCGCACAGCCTCGTCGCCAGCATGTCGACCGGGCGCTCCGGATAGCGGGCGTTGAGGAGCTTCACCACCGAATGGCAGCGTACGAAATCGCCGATCCACATATAGGGGATGATGAGGATTGCCCTACGCTCCAAACCATAATTTGAATACTGATTCATTATTATGCTGGTCGCGCTCAGGATTTCACTTCGCGGCGCAGCGGCTCGCTCGGCGGCGGCGACCAATTCCGCACATGTTCATAGCGCTTTGCGTAGCGATAAAATGTCCCCTCGAAATTGCCAAAGGCAATGACAAAGCCGGCCCAGCCGTCGATAAATCCGAGCTTGAAAATGTAATGCTTGAGGAATGACCAGCAGCCGTGGCCGAGCGCACCCGCCATCGAGACGCGCTTGCCCGCGAGCTTGGCGGCTCCCAGCGACGAATAGCGGTTGGCCTTGCGCAAGACCTCTTCCAGATCGCGAAAGGGGAACTGCCAGATCGCGTTATGCAGCGTACCGAGCGGCTTGCCGGTGAGCAGCTCGTAGCCCTCATGCACCGGCTCCAGCGTGTAACGCATGCTGCCTTTGTGGAAGAGCTGCGGCTGGCGGAAATTCGGATACCAGCCGGAACCGCGGATCCAGCGGCCCATCATGAAGCTCCTTCGCGGCACCCGATAGACGTCGCAAGCTGGTACGCTGGCGAGCAGTCCCAAAATCTCGTCGCGCACGGCCGCGGTGCAGCGCTCATCGGCGTCGAGACTGAAGATCCAGTCGCAGCGGCAGGCTTCGATCGCGCGATTGCGCAGATCGCCGAAGCCTTGGAACGGCACCTGCACGACGCGCGCGCCCAGCGCCGCGGCCATCTCGGCCGTGCCGTCGGTGCTGTGGGAATCGACGACGACGATTTCGTCCGCCCAGAGCACGCTTTCGGCTGCGGCCTTGACCTTCTCGGCCTCATTGAAGGCCAGGATATAGGCGGAGATCGTCTGCATGATCGAGGATCAGTATAGCCAGCGCCGCTATCGCTTTGCGAATTATCCCGATTGCGTCGCGCTGGTAAATAAATGAAACTATATTCATTTATTAATTCGCGCTGACGTCAAGTGTTGCCCAGCGCGCGATAGTGAGGCAAAGGAGCCATGGGATCGGCACTGGCCGATCCTCTCCTCAAACCGGTTTTGCGGTCGATGCTATTGGTCACCGGCGGAGCCGGCTTTATCGGATCGAACGTCGTTGCGAGCCTCAACGAGACCGGCCGCGGCGATATTGCCGTTAACGATATGCTCGGGAGCGACGGCAAATGGCGTAATCTGGCCGGCCGGCAGATCGCCGATTTTATCCCGCCCGCCGCGCTTGAGCGCTGGCTTGAGGGCCGCAAGCTCGATGCCGTCATCCACCTCGGCGCCATCTCCGCCACTACCGCGACCGACGGCGACGCCATCATAGAAAACAATTTCCGGCTGTCGCTTCGGCTCCTCGACTGGTGCACCACGACGCGCACGCCATTCATCTATGCCTCGTCAGCCGCGACCTATGGCGACGGCAAGCAAGGTTATTCCGACGATTGGTCGAATGGCGCGCTCAAAAGTCTCAAGCCGATGAATCTCTACGGCTGGAGCAAGCATATGTTCGACCTCGCTGTGGCCGAACGTGCCAGTCGCAAGGTTCCGCTGCCGCCGCAATGGGCCGGATTGAAATTCTTTAATGTGTTCGGCCCCAACGAGTACCACAAAGGCGAGATGATGAGCCTCGTCGCCAAGCGTTTCGACGAGGCCAAGGCCGGCAAGCCCATCCAACTGTTCAAGTCGCATCGACCCGGCATCGCTGCCGGCGAGCAAAAGCGGGACTTTATCTATGTCGATGACGCCATCGCGGTGGTGCGCTGGCTGATGCAGACGCCGTCAGTATCCGGCATTTTTAACGTTGGCACCGGGCAGGCCCGCAGTTTTCGCGATCTGATGGCGGCAATGTTCGCGGCGCTCGGCTGCGAGCCGGCGATCGACTATGTCGACATGCCGGTCGCGCTCCGCGACAGCTATCAATATTTCACCCAGGCCGAGACCGGCAATCTGCGGCGGGCCGGCTATAATGCCGACTTCACCCCGCTCGAGGCGGCGGTGAAGCGCTATGTTACTTGCTATCTCGATCGTGCCGACCGCTATCGCTGAGCACGGTCACCGGGTCACCACTGGGGTTTAGCGCGGCGACAGACATGTTCGATTTCGAAGAAGCCCTCAAGCTCGTCACCCAGCAGACGGTGCTCTGCGTCGGCGATCTGATGCTCGACGATTTCGTCTATGGCGAGGTCACGCGCATCTCGCCGGAGGCGCCGACACCGGTGCTCGCGGTGGCGCGCAGCGAAGTCGAGATCGGCGGCGCCGGCAACGTCGCGCGCAATATCGCGGCGCTCGGCGCGCGCTGCATTTTCGTCGGGCTGACCGGCAAAGACGAAGCGTCGCGGACCTTGGCCGATGCCTTCGCCAAGCTCAACGGCGCGGTCGTTCCGCATCTCGTCGTCGAGCCCGGCCGGCACACGACACGCAAGGTGCGCTTCGTGTCCGAGCATCATTCCGCGCATCTGATGCGGGCGGATTGGGAGACGGCGCAGCCAGCAGGCGCCGCAAGCGAGACCGCGGTCATCGCGCACGCCGAAGCGGCGCTGCCGCATTGCGGCGCGGTGGTGCTGTCGGATTATGCCAAGGGCGTGCTTACGCCGCGCGTGATCCGCGCCATCATCGACCGCGCGCGGCAACTCGGCAAACCGGTCGTGGTCGATCCCAAGGGTCACGATTACAGCATCTATCGCGGCGCCACCCTGATCACACCCAATCGTGCCGAGCTCGGCGCGGCCGTGCATCGGCCGGTGACCAGCGAAGCGGAAATCGGCAAGGCCGCGGCCGAACTCGCGCGCATCGTCGAGAGCGACGCCGTCTTGGTCACGCGCAGCGAGGAGGGCATGACGCTTCATGTCGACGGCCATGCGCCGCTCCACATCCCCGCTTATCCGGTGAAGGTGCGCGACGTATCCGGCGCCGGCGATACCGTTGCCGCCGTCATGGCGGTGCTGCTCGCCATGAAGGCGCCGTTCGAGTCCGCCATGCGCGCCGCTAATGCCGCCGCCGCCGTCGTCGTCGGCAAGCGCGGCACCTCGACCGTCACGCTCACGGAATTACGCCACCGCATCCTGCCGGCCGCCTCGCTCGCGCCCGGCGACAAGATCGTGTTCGACTGGTCGATGCTGGATGAGCGACTTAAGGAGTGGCGGCGTCACGGTCTGCGCATCGGTTTCACCAATGGCTGCTTCGATCTTCTCCACAGCGGCCACGTCAAATTGCTGGCCGAAGCGCGTGCCGCCTGCGACCGCCTGGTGGTCGGTCTCAACAGCGACGCCTCGACGACACGGCTCAAAGGCAAGGGCCGGCCGATCAATCCGGCAGAGGGCCGCGCCGAAGTGCTCGCCGCGCTCGAGGCGGTCGATCTCGTCGTGGTGTTCGAAGAGGACACCCCGATCGAGCTGATCAAGCGCATACGTCCGGCCGTGCTGGTTAAGGGCGCGGATTACCGGCGCGAAGACGTCGTCGGCCACGACGTGGTGGAGCAAGCCGGCGGCACTGTGATGCTGGTCGGTCTCGTGCCCGGCCACTCGACGACAGCCATGGTCAAGCGGGCGCAGCCGGCGAAACAGACCGCGGAAGATTGACCGATGCGGACGGTGTTCCCCTGGCAGGTTGAGAACGAGCTCAAGGCCGCGTTCTTCGGTCCGTTGCAGACCGGCTTTTTTGTCGAAGTCGGCGCCAATCAGCCGCAGCAAGGCTCGCAAAGCTGGCAGTTCGAACAGGCCGGCTGGCGCGGCGTGTTGGTGGAGCCGCAGCCGGATCTGGCGGAACGCTTGCGCCAGTCGCGGCGCGCTCACGTCGTCGCGGCGGCTTGCTCGTCGCCGGCCAATGCCGGCACGACGATGACATTGCATGTTCTCGGGCCGCACTCGTCGCTCAATCGCGAGCTTGCCGTCACCGGCGTGGTGGCGCAGTCGACCATCGATGTTCCGGTGCGGACGCTGGACGAGATTCTCGAACAGGCCGGCGCACCGGCGCCAATCGATTTTGTCTCGATCGACGTCGAAGGCCATGAGGTCGAGGTCCTGTCCGGTTTCGACCTTAAGCGCTGGCAGCCGCGGCTGCTTTTGGTCGAAGACCACGTCACCAATCTCGCCACCCACCGTTTCCTCACCCGCGCCGGCTACCGGCTGATCCGGCGCACCGGTCCCAATGGCTGGTACGTGCCGCGACAAGCAGCGCCTTCGGTTGGCCTCGGCTGGTGGCAGATTGCGCGCAAATATTATTTGGCGCTGCCGATCCGCATGTTGCGTGACCGCAAGCGCCGGCTGCGCGACCGGTTCCGGCAATGGCGCGGTCCCCGTACGGTCGCGGCGCTTCGGGCGAGCGACAAACCGTGAACCGCGCGGCGCTGATTTCCGTCATCGTCACGACTTATAATCGCGAAGATGCGCTCGACGCGGTGTTGCGCGCGCTCGCCCAGCAGTCGGACCGCAATTTCGAAGTCATCATTGCCGACGATGGTTCGCGGCCAGATACCGCGCGCGTTGTCGAAAGCTGGCGCGTGCGCCTGCCGCTGCCGCTCAAGCATGTTCGCCACGAGCACAGGGGCTTCCGCGGCGGTGAGATCCGCAACCGCGGCATTGCCGCCAGCGCCGGCGAGATCTGCATCTTCCTCGATGGCGATTGCCTGGCGGCAAGCGATTTCATCGCCGTGCACCGCCGGCTCCATGAGCCCGGCTGGTTCGTCACCGGCAACCGCATTTTGCTGTCGCCGGAACTGACCGCGACCATACTCGCTCGCGGCCTCGAACCGGAGAAGTGGAGTTTCGCCGCGCTGCTGCAACAGCGGCTCTGCGGCGGCATCAATCGACTGTTGCCGACGCTGCGCCTGCCGCTCGGGCCGCTGCGCAAATGGAACAGTGCGACCTGGGAAGGGGCCCAAACCTGCAATCTCGCGGTGGCGCGGCACGATCTCGATCGCATCGACGGCTTCGATTGTGATTACACCGGCTGGGGCCTGGAGGATTCCGATCTGGTGGTGCGCCTCCTGCGTGCCGGCGTGCGGCGCAAGGACGGCCGCTTCGCGACCGGCGTGCTGCATTTGTGGCACCCGCCGAACGACCGCTCGCAATTGCCGGTGAACCAGGTGAGGCTCGACGAGGTGATCGGCGGCAGCCGCGTGCGCGCCCGGCATGGCCTCTCAGCGCTGACTGATGCAACGGCGCCCGCGCGCGGCGATGCGTCGATGGTTCGACAATGACGCCGCTGCAATTATCGGAAAATCCGCGCGTGCTCGTCGTGGCGCTGCGGCGGCTTGGCGACGTGCTGTTGGCCACGCCGCTTATCCGCAGCGTCAAGCGGGCGTTTCCGCAAGCCTCCATCGATGCGCTGGTGTTTGCCGGAACCGAAGGAATTCTGACCGGCAATCCCGATCTCGCCAAAATATTGACGCTGCCGCAGCGGCCGCGCGCCGGCGACGCGCTCGCGCTGATGGCGCGGCTCTTTAAGCGCTACGACCTCGCATTGTCGACGCAGACCGGCGACCGGCCCACGCTCCTAGCCGTCATTGCCGGGCGGCAAAGCGCCGGTCCGGTGGAAGCGAATGGCGTCGCCGCGGCCGTCAAGCGCATTGCGCTCGGTCGCTTCATCGTAAGCGAGCGCGGCCAACACCGCGTCCTCGACATCCTGCGCCTTGCCGAACTGATCGGCGTTCCGGCGCAGACCGAGATCATCTGTCCCGCGGGCGGGACGCGTCCCGCGCTTGCGCCGGCGCAGCCTTATGCCGTGATCCACGCGGCGCCGATGTTCACTTACAAACGCTGGACCGGCGCCGGCTGGCGGGCGCTCGCCACGGCGCTCCAGGACCGCGGCCTCGCCACGGTTAGTACCGGCGCGGAAAGCGATCGCGACTATCTCGATGACGTCTGGCGCGACGGCAAAGTCTTGCGTCTGGACGGCAAGCTCGACTGGCCGGATCTGACCGCCTTGATCGCGCAAGCGCGCGTCTATATCGGGCCGGACACCGCGATCACCCATCTTGCCGCGGCGACCGGCGCGCCGACGGTGGCGCTTTATGGCCCGACCGATCCGCGGCTGTGGGGACCGTGGCCGCGCGGCGGGCTCGATCGGCCATGGGTTGCCGCCGGCACCATCCAGCAGCGTGGCAATGTCTGGTTGGTGCAAAATCCGTTGCCTTGCCTGCCGTGCCAATTGGAAGGCTGCGAGCGCCGGCTCGACAGCCACAGCCAATGTCTCGACGAGTTATCTGCCGGCCAAGTCGTGTCCGCGGTCGATCAGGCGCTGGCGATGCGGCAGGCGGCATAAAACTAATACAGCGGCGATTGCACCGGGGCGGTCGGCCGCCCGAGCTCGCCGGTGACCAAATCGAATGGCGTGTAGGCTTGCGTCTCGCAGCGGTCGGTTTCGACGGCAAAGCGCGCATCGACCACGGCATTGTCCTGGATGAAGAGCGCGTAGCTGCGCAGATGACCGCGATCCTGAAAGTGCACGCAAGCAAGCCAAGCCCAGCCTTTGATGGAGCCGACCCAGCGCGGGCCCGATATCTCGAAGCCGGCATAGGGCGTGCGATCCTTTAGTGCCGACATCAGATATTTGGCCGCGAGCGACACATAAGGCGGCGGCGCCGGCGGCGCCGCGGCTTCGCTCGGCTGTGCCAGTTCGCTGCATCCCGGGAGGATGACCAGAGATGCGACGAGCGCGATGCGACCGGTCGCGCGCGCCAAGGCGGCATAGGCGTCGCCGCTTCCCCGCTTACACCACAGTCCCGCCATGAAACCCGTCCACTGAACCCGTCCGCTGAACCCGTCCCCTGGAGATGCCGGCGCGGGGCGGAAAATATAAACTTTCGTGTTCTAAATAGGCCCGCGCCAGATGGTCTCCCGCACGGCGAAGCTTTGGCATGACGGCACCGCTAATGACCCGCTTTGCGATCGATCGGAGGGGCGAACGGCCGGCGCGGCCAAGCTTCGGGCAGGCCGCAGCGGCGCGCATGATCGTCAAGCGCTCGCTCGCGGCGGCGGTTGTGCTTTGTATTAGCGCGGTGCTCGCGTCGTGCGCCGGTACCTCGAACGAGGATGCATTCTCCGCTTATGTCGCCGATCATTGGCCGCACTGGGCAGGCGGCATGCCCAACGACACGCCGCCGCGCCCCGGCGCTCCGGGCTACAACCAATTCATCGCCCACGGACAGGCCGATCAAGATGTGTTGCCGCCAGCAGACGGGACCAATGCGCCCGCTGGTCCTGTGACGCCGGTGTTCCAAACCGCCCCATCGGCGCCGGCAGCATCCGCCGGACAGGCCAGGCCGGCGCTGCCCGCGCCTGCGACCAGCGCGCGGCCCGCGCCCAGCGCACCGGCTCAGCCGCAATCGGCCTCCGACAATTCGAATGTGGTGCGGGGCGGGCTGTATTAGCCGCATCACGCCACGCCGGCGCGCAACAGATCGTGGAAATGCACGATGCCGACCGGGCGATCGGCATCTACGACGATGAGCGCCGTAATTTTCGACGAGTTGAGAATCTGCAGGGCCTCGCTCGCCAACTGATCAGGCCGCACCGTCTTCGGCGACGCCGTCATCACGGCATCGACCGTCGCCTGCAGCAAATCCGCGCGCATGTGGCGGCGTAGGTCGCCGTCGGTGATGACGCCGGCAAGCTTGCCGCTCGGCTCGACCACGGCCACGCAGCCGAAACCTTTGGCGGACATTTCGACAATCGCCTCCGACATCGCCGCACCGCGCCTGATCTGCGGCACGGCGGCGCCGGGATGCATGACCTCGCCGACGAATTTCAACGCCGCGCCAAGCCGGCCGCGCGGATGAAAGACGCCGAAGTCGATCGCGGTGAAGCCGCGGCTTTCCAAGAGCGCGATCGCCAGCGCGTCGCCGAGCGCAAGCTGCATCAGCGACGAGGTCGTCGGCGCCAGATTGTGCGGGCAGGCTTCGCGCGTCGCTGGCAGCGCCAGCACGATATCGGCGGCCTTGCCGAGCGTGCTGTCGGCATTCACGGTGATCGCGATCAGCACGATGCGGAAGCGCCGCGAGTAATTGATCAGGTCTTTGAGCTCTTCGGTCTCGCCCGACCAGGACAGCGCCAGCATCACATCGTCCGACGTGATCATGCCGAGATCGCCATGGCTGGCGTCGGCGGCGTGCACGAAGAAGGCCGGTGTGCCGGTCGAGGCGAGGGTGGCAGCGATTTTGCGCGCCACGTGACCGGATTTGCCCATGCCGGTGACGATGACCCGGCCGCGCGCCGCGCGTATCGTCTCGACTGCGGCGACGAACGGCGCGCCCAATCCGTCGGACATGGCCGCGGCCAGCGCGGCGACGCCTTCGGCTTCGGTGTCGAGGGTGCGCAGCGCGGAGGCGATATGCGCGCTGGCCTCGGGCTTCGGCTTTTTCGCGTCGGACGAGCTCATCTTTTCCGGTGTTCTCACTGCCGCACTCCAACTTACCGGGTAATGCCGCCGATCCGACCAGCGCAAACCAATCGGGAAAGTCTATTTTGCCCAGGCGGCGAATGCATCCGCAAAAGCCCGATCGCCGGGCGGGCCCTTTTCCATGGCCAGGATGGCGCGGCCGCCATTGTTATAGACAATCGGAATATCGAACCACGGCCGGTCTTTCAGCAGCTGGATATTGCGCTGCACGTCGGCGTCGACGGCGGACAGGCCGATAAGGAAGAAGCCGTTGGTGACCTTGACCGCGAGCCCGGCGAGCGGCACGCCGCGGGCCTGCTCGGAATCCTTCATCAGGACACCCGGCACATTGGCGATGCCGCCGCCGGGAAAGTCCGGCGGCAGGTTGAACATGATCTCGATGGTGTGGCTTGCCGGCAGCGCCTGGTCGGTGTTGCGGCGGAGCGTCCAGGTCACGGTCATGTTGCGCTCCGGGATCGTGATGTCGGCGCGCACTTCCAGCTCGGGCGCCAGTCCGCTGCCCGGCGAGACCGTTTCGGTGCGCCACACCGCGGAGCCGACGAATTGCCGGCCCGCCGGATTGTTCGGATCTTCCTCGTAGAGCACGACGCGCTGCGCGACCTGCGGCGCGGCCTGCCCGGAGGTCGCGCCGGGTGCGGGCGCCGGGGCTTGCGCTTGCTGTTGCCCGGGCAGTTGCTCCTGCGGCACGCGGCCCGAGAATTTGGGCTCGGCCGCCGGGGTCTGCGCCATCTGGGCCGGTTTCGACCGCATATGCGAGACGAAATTGTAAAGGCCCGTGATGTTAGACCACTGCCACGAGATCGTCGCGGCAACGCCGAGAAGCACGATCACCACCACCGCAAGCTTGGCCAGGCCGCGATAGGACCGCGGCGGACGCGGCTCGGCATAATGTTCTTCCGGCTCGCGCATGCGCGGCGGCTGCGGCCGGGAGAAATGCGGCGGCGGCGCTTCGTCATCCGCCAGATCCTGCCCCGGCTCGAGCGGGTGAAGCGCCTCGTCGTCGAGCGCATCATCGTCGTCTTGGCCGAAGCGCGGCCCGAACCGGTCATGCAGCGGCGCGAGTTCTTCCTCGTCGTCGGCGAATTCTTGCGCCGGAGCGGCGCCATATGATGCGCGCGTGTCGCGCGCCGATTGTGCCGATTTGGCGGACGCGGCGCCGAGATCGTCGACCTCATTGACGACGTCGCGGAAGCCCCTGAGCCCCTCGCGGGAGACCGGCGAAGTGCGCGCATTCAACAGCCGGGCACGCGCGCTGCCGGCGGCCGGGGCGGCCGGAGCCGCCCGCGTCTCGTCAGTCGCGGCATCGCTTTCCAGCCGTGACGGCTGAGGTTCTGGCCATGGCGGCGCGGAGCGTATGAGGTCGGGACGTGGCGTGGGCATATTGCCCAAGGCCGCGCTTGGGTTGGCCGCGCTTGGATTGGCCTGACTTGGATTGGCCTGGCTTGGGTTGCCCATCGTCGGGCTTGGACGGTCGCGGCGCGGCGCGACCGGAGCGGCGGGCGGCACCGGCGGCTTTGGCGGCGCCGAACGCGGCGGCGGCGCTGGCGCTGGGCGTTCCGCGCGCGCCTTGCGCACGCTTTCTGCCTCGACCTTGCGGATGGCGTCTTCAAGCGCCAGCCGCTCGCGCGTGATGTCGGCCTCAGAGAGCGGTGGATCGATCGATCGCAATTGCGCGACCAGGGCCGCACGCGCCCGCTCGTACAGCCCGCGGCGGGCTTCGCCGGTGCTGTTTTCGAGGCCCTCTACGGCGCGGGCGATGAGCGGGTGGTAATCTGCCATTTGTTCAGTTTACGCTTCGCGGGCGAAAATTTCACCTTAAGCTTCAAAGGGATTTTGCATGAGGATGGTGTCCTCGCGTTCCGGGCTGGTCGACAGGATGGCGGCCGAACAGCCGATCAGCTCCTCGAGCCGGCGGACATATTTGATCGCCTGCGCCGGAAGGTCGGCCCAGGACCGGGCCTGCGCGGTCTTTTCCCGCCAGCCGCCGATGGATTCGTAGATCGGCTCGACGCGCGCCTGGGCGTGCTCGCTGGCGGGCAGATAGTCGATTTCGCGGCCGTCCAGCCGATAGCCGATACAGACCTTGATCTCGTCGAAGCCATCGAGGATGTCGAGCTTGGTCAGCGCCAGGCCGTTGATGCCGCTGGTGCGGACGGTTTGCCGCACCAGCACGGCGTCGAACCAGCCGCAGCGCCGCGGCCGGCCGGTGACCACGCCGAACTCCTTGCCGCGCTCGCCGAGCGTTTTGCCGATCTCGTTGAGCTGTTCGGTGGGAAACGGCCCGGCGCCGACCCGCGTGGTGTAGGCCTTGCAGATGCCGAGCACGTAGCCGATGGCGCCGGGACCCAGTCCCGACCCGGTCGCTGCTTGCGCCGCCACCGTATTCGACGATGTGACGAACGGATAAGTGCCGTGGTCGATGTCGAGCAGCGCGCCTTGCGCGCCCTCGAACAGGATGCGCTTGCCTTCGCGGCGGCGGTCGTCGAGCAGCGACCACACTGAATCCATGAATGGCAGCACCTGTGGCGCCACCGCGGAAAGCTCGTCGTAGAGCGTGCGCGGCGCGATCTCGCTCATGCCGAGCCCGCGGCGCAGCGCATTGTGATGCGCCAACAGCCGCTCGATCTTGCCGTTGAGCATTTGCAGGTCGGCCAGATCCATCAGGCGGATGGCGCGGCGCCCGACTTTATCTTCATAGGCCGGGCCGATGCCGCGCCCGGTGGTGCCGATGGCGCCCTTGCCGGAGGCCCGCTCGCGCGCGACGTCGAGCTCCTGGTGCAGCGACAGGATCAGCGGCGTGTTCTCCGCGATCCGCAAGTTCTCCGCCGTGACGGTAACGCCCTGTTTCTTGAGCTGAGCAATCTCGTTCAACAGCGCGCGCGGGTCGAGCACCACCCCGTTGCCGATGACCGAAAGCTTGCCGGGCCGCACCACGCCCGACGGCAACAGCGACAGCTTGTAGGTGGTGCCGTTGATGACCAACGTATGGCCGGCGTTATGCCCGCCCTGAAAGCGGACGACGATGTCGGCCTGCTCGGAGAGCCAGTCGACGATCTTGCCTTTGCCCTCGTCCCCCCACTGGGCGCCGACCACGACAACATTTGCCACGAGGAATTGCCCCCAACAGGCCCAATGAATGCACAGATGACTGCTCGGATGGAGCGGCTGCCGGCCGCAGCCGACCGCCCCGGATAATGGATGCCGCTGCCGGAAGCAAGGCAAAGCGCTCGCCACGGGCCCCTGTGAGTTCCGACAATTCCTTGGTTTCACAACAAATTCGCCGTTACCCTATGACCCGAATTGTGGATTTGTTCCGGCTCGTGCCGGCGGCAATGCGGCGGGCGCGGCAGGCGGATTGTCGCAGTCGCTGTCTGCGACTCGGATCGATCGCGGCACCGTGGCCCTGGCCCCCGGTCGCGGGGCACTGGTCCAGAGCCGCCAGCCGGGTTAGCTCTGCCGGGTTAGCGCGGCCGCCGTATCGCCGGCGAAAAGGAACGTCCATGCCGGGGACACAGGTTCGAGGCTTGCGCCAAAACCCCGCGGAGCGTTCGCGTCTGACCGGCGTTTGGTTCTTCGATCAGCCTTATCTGTTGCTGTCGCTGACGTCATTGTTCTGGGCCGGCAATACCGTGCTCGGCCGCTTCGTCGCCGGGCATGTGCCGCCGATCACGCTCGCCTTCATCCGCTGGAGCGGGGCGACCCTGATCCTGCTGCCGTTCGCGGCGCGGCACGTTCTGCGCGACTGGCCGATCATCCGCAAGAACGCCGGTGTCCTGATCCTGATCGCGTTCGTCGGGTTCTCCGTTTACAACACGATGGCCTATTACGGCCTGCAATACACGACGGCGATCAACGGGCTATTGCTGCAGTCGGTCGGGCCGCTGTTCGTCGCGATGTGGACCTTCGCGCTGTTCGGCGAGCGGCTGACGCTGCGCCAGGCCGGCGGCATCTGCGTGTCGCTGACCGGCGTTCTCGTCATCATCTGTCACGGCAGCCTCACCGTCCTGCTCACGATCAAATTCAATCGCGGCGACGTCTGCTTTGTTTTGGCGCTCGTCACTTATGGATTCTATGCGGCCTATTTGCGCAAACGGCCGGCCATGCACCCGCTGTCGTTTCTCGCCGTCGGTATGGGGCTGGGCGCGGCGATGCTTATTCCGGGTGTAATCTGGGAGATCGCCGGCGGCCGCACCGTCGTATTCGACGCCGAGAGCCTGGCGAGCTTTGCCTTCGTCTGCATTTTTCCGTCGCTGCTCGGTTATCTGTTCCTCAACCGCGGCATCGAACTGATCGGCGCCAACCGCGCGGCGCCGTTCATTCACCTCGTGCCGGTGTTCGGTTCGGTGCTGGCGATCGTGCTGTTGGGCGAGCGCTTCGAGCTGTTCCACGCCGTCGGCTACGCGCTGGTGTTCGCCGGGATCACGATCGCGACGCGGCCGGTTCGCACGTCGGGCAAGGTTTAGCTGCGGTGCACAATATCGCGTAGAGTTTACGAGATGATCTATCGAACGGTGTTATATGTTATCTGTCGATGCAGGGGCGTTGCATCTGTCCGTCATACACGCTGGGAGGTAAATAATGACCGCTACAGACACGAAGTTGATGTTTCCGGGGCTCGCAGGCTTCTACGCGACGTGGCGCGATATTGCCTATACGCTCCTGCGCGTGGTCATCGGCTACATTCTGTTCATGCACGGCTGGGTCAAAGTCACCAGCGCCGGCCTTGCCGGCGTCAGCGCTTACATGGCCAAACAAGGTTTGGAGCCCGCCATGGCTTTCGCGCTTGCCGCCATGTTTCTGGAAACGGTCGGCGCACTTTGCGTTCTCATCGGGTTGTTTACGCGGTTCTTCGCCGCCGCGCTCGCCATTGAGATCGGCATCGCCTTTGTGGTCGTGCACCTGCCGAAAGGTTTCTCGGCCGCCCAGGGCGGCTACGAGTATGTGTTGCTGATCGGCATCGTGCTGTTCGCCATCGCGATCCGCGGCGGCGGTCCTTATTCGGCGGATCACGCTATCGGCAAGGAGCTGTAATTTCCGGCGGTTCGCCGACTGGCCGCAAAATCGGCAAAGTGCCCCTTGGCACTTTGCCGCTGTTCTCAGATGTTTGGCGCTATCAGACGAGGCAGTTGCCATGTGGACGCAGCACGATGTCGCCTTTTGAGCCCTTGTGAGCAACCATGTCGTTGTCAGTCTGTGGTCGAACTTCTGAAGGCGATGCGGCTAGGACCGCGTGCCACTCTACGCACTGGAGTGCGCGATCACGATCGCGACAAGAAGTACCTCGTCCCTTAGTCGCGCCGTTGCGCGCAGTGAAACACGCCGAGTATCGTAACACCTTGTTCGTTGGCACCGATCTCGTACACCAGAATATAGGGCAACCGTCTTACGACCCATTCTCTTGTTCCGAGAACGCGTCCTGGACGACCCGAATACGGAAAATAACGCAAGACCTCCGCCGCCTCACGAATGCCGGCGCCGACACGCGCCGCGGCAGCCGGATTTCTTTCATCGATATATTCGTGAATCGCCAGAAGCTGTGAACGTGCGCGGGCGCTAAATCGCAGGGCTATCGGTCGAATCGCCGCCACACTTCGTCCATTTCGGCATCGCTTGCTATCTTGCCTTCGCGGACTTCATGCTTTGCCAACTCGACTTCCGCGACTTGCTGATCGCTCAGCCGGTAGTGGTGCGCGTCTGGATTGGCGAAACTCAGAAGAAATTCGGCGGCAATTTCCTGATCGTGTTCAGGCAGCCGCTTCACCGTGTCGATTGCTTCTTCCAGCAGTTTTATCATCATTCAATCCTAGCACAGGCTTGGGTCTGACGGTACCGATTTCTCAAAACATCAGCGGCTTGACCTGCTGGACGTTTGGGATTCGCTGCACCTCGCCGAGCACCTCGGCCGGCACCACGCCGTCGACCTCGACCAGCGCGATGGCATTGCCGCCTTCGGCCTCGCGGCCGAGATGGAAGGTCGCGATATTAATGCCGGCCTGGCCGAGCAGCGAAGCGAAGCGGCCGACGAAACCGGGCTTGTCCTGGTTGGTGACGTAGAGCATCGATGGGCCGAATTCGGCGTCGATGCGGATGCCTTTGATGTCGACGATGCGCGGCCGGCCGTCGGCATAGACGGTGCCGGAGACCGAGCGGGTCTGCCGGTCGGTCACCACCGTCACCGTGATCAGGCTGTCGTAATCGCCTTCGGCGTCGCGGCGGGTCTCTTCGACGACGATGCCGCGATCCTTGGCGACGATCGGCGCGGAGACGACGTTGACGTCTTGCAGCATCGGGCGCAGCAGCCCGGCAACCGCGGCCGAGGTCAGCGCCTTGGTGTTCATTGCCGCGACCACGCCTTCGTAAGTGATCTGCACCTTGTTGATGCCGGTCTCGGTGAGCTGTCCGGCGAACGAGCCGAGCTTCTCCGCAAGCTCGATGAAAGGTTTCAATTTCGGCGCCTCCTCGGCGGTGATCGAGGGAAAATTGACCGCGTTGGTAATGGCGCCGCGCAAGAGATAATCGGCCATCTGTTCGGCGACTTGCAGCGCCACGTTCTCCTGCGCCTCCATGGTGGCGGCGCCGAGATGCGGCGTGCAGATGACGTTGGGCAGCGCGAACAGCGGGCTTTGCGTCGCCGGTTCCTCGCGGAACACGTCGATCGCCGCACCGGCGACATGGCCGGATTTGAGCGCCTCGACCAGCGCCTGCTCGTCGATCAGTTCGCCGCGCGCGCAATTGATCAGGCGCACGCCTTTTTTAGTCGCGGCAAGCGTCTCGGCGTTGATGATGTTGCGGGTCTTCTCGGTCGAGGGCGTGTGCAGCGTGATGAAATCGGCACGGCGCAATAGTTCGTCGAGCTCGACCTTTTCGACGCCGAGATGGCGCGCGCGTTCGGCGGAGAGATAAGGGTCGTAAGCGATCACCTTCATCTTCAGCCCGATGGCGCGGTCGGCGACGATCGAGCCGATATTGCCGCAGCCGATGACGCCGAGCGTTTTCCCGAAAATCTCGACGCCGAGGAACTTGTTCTTCTCCCATTTGCCGGCCCGGGTCGACGCGTCGGCCTCGGGGATTTGCCGCGCCAGCGCCAGCATCAAGGTGATGGCATGCTCGGCGGTAGTGATCGAATTGCCGAACGGCGTGTTCATGACGATGATGCCGCGCGCGGTCGCGGCGGGAATATCGACATTGTCGACGCCGATGCCGGCGCGGCCGATCACTTTGAGGCCGTTCGCCTTTTCCAGAAGCTTGGCGGTGACTTTGGTGGCGGAGCGGATGGCAAGACCGTCGAAGCCGTCGATCGCGGCGGCGAGCTTGTCCTTGTCCTTGCCGAGGTTTGGCTGGAAATCCACGGTGACGCCGCGGTCCTTGAATATCTGCACGGCGGCTGGCGAGAGCGCATCGGAGATCAAAACACGGGGGCTCATGGCAAGATCCTTTAAGGTCAGCGCATCCAGCGCAGCATGTGGGGAAAGGGTGGCAGGCCTTTTTCGGCCGCGCGGTGCGGCTCGCAGCTCATGCCGTAGGCCTGCAAGAGCGGCACGCCGATATAGTGCCCGGCAGTGAAGTTCTCGATGATGGAGGCGCCGCCACCCTTGAAGGCCGGGTGAAAGACGGCGGCCGGATCGACGTCGAGTTGGCGCAACGCGGCATAAGACCAGGCGATGGTGGCAAGCTCGTCGCCGGGGCTCGGCGACAGCGTCGGCGCGTGGCGTTCGGCCGGATCGGCGACGGCGATGTGGCCGGCCTCATGAAGAATGTCGCCGGGATAGGTCAGGCGTGGCTCGTCCACCAGAATGGCGCCGTGACGAATGTCGAGCCCGGGCAGGAAGGTCGGTTCGGTGAGCGTCGCCGTCCGCACCTCGATGCCGATGCTGCGCACGAACGTCGCCAGCCGCTCTGTGAGCGGATTGGCGAAGGTGGGAGCGCAAGCCATGAGAGTCATGGCGGTCACGCGGCTTTGGCCAGGGCTTCCTTGGCTTTGGCGTAGGCCCAATCGAGCCACAGCGTGAGTGCCTCGACGTCGCTCCGCTCCACGGTCGAACCGCACCAGATGCGAAGTCCGGCGGGCGCGTCGCGATAGGCGTCGATGTCGTAGGCAACGCCTTCCTTATCCAGCGCGGCGGCGAGGCCTTTGACGAAGGCCGCTTGCGCCTCGGGCGCAAGCCGCGTCACCGCGGGATCGACCACCTTCAGGCACACCGAGGTATTGGAGCGCAACGCCGGGTCGCGCGCCAAAAAATCGATCCACGGCGTTTTCGCCACCCAATCGGCGATGGCCTTGGCATTGCCGTCGGCGCGCGCTTGCAAAGCTTTCAGTCCGCCCACCGATTTCGCCCAATCCAGCGCGTCGAGATAGTCCTCCACGCACAGCATGGACGGCGTGTTGATGGTCTCGCCCTGGAAGATGCCTTCATTGAGCTTGCCGCCCTTGGTCATGCGGAAGATCTTCGGCAACGGCCACGGCGGCGTATAGCTTTCGAGTTGGGCGACGGCGCGCGGCGAAAGAATGAGCATGCCGTGCGCGGCCTCGCCGCCCAGCGCCTTCTGCCAGGAGAAGGTTACGACATCGAGCTTGCCCCAATCGAGCGCCTGGGCGAAAGCGGCCGAGGTCGCATCGCAGATCGACAGTCCGGTCCGGTCGGTGGCGATCCAGTCGGCATTGGGCACGCGCACGCCCGACGTAGTGCCATTCCAAGTGAAAACAATGTCGCTTGCCGGATCGATACCGGAAAGGTCGGGCAATTCGCCGTAGGCGGCGCGGCGCACGGTCACGTCTTTAAGTTTGAGTTCCTTGGCGATGTCGCCGACCCAGCCTTCGCCGAAGGATTCCCAGGCCAGCACGGTCACCGGCCGCGGGCCGAGCAGCGACCAGAACGCCATTTCGACGGCGCCGGTATCGGAGGCCGGCACGATGCCGATGCGATAATCGGCCGGGACCTGCAATATTTGGCGGGTGAGATCGATGGCGCGCTTGAGCTTGGCCTTGCCCGCTTTCGAGCGATGCGAGCGGCCCAGCACGGCGTCTTTGAGGTTTTGCAAATTCCAGCCGGGGCGCTTGGCGCAGGGGCCGGACGAAAAATGCGGCACGACCGGCCGCACGCGAGGCGTCGTAAGCGTCATGATCTATCCTTCCAGATAGTCGCCCCTCGGTGGGGAGGGGTGGCCCGGGCCTGGAATTAAGGAGCAAACGCCGCGGCGTCAAGCGGCATGATCGCGAGTATGCGCGCGCCTGCCGCCCGCGCATCGATGGCAGGATTTCAGGCCGCCGCCGACGCGGGCGCCGTCGACGCTAGAATTTCAGGCCGCCGCCGATGCGGGCGCTGTCGATCGTGGTGGTAATGTTCGCGACCGGGGCGAACTGGATATGCTCGTATTCGGCGCGAAGAAAAATATTGGAGGTCAGCGCCACGTCGACGCCGCCGCCGACCGAGAAGCCATAGAGCAGCACGCCGTTTTTCGCCGTGCTGTTGCTGAACGAGTAATCGATGCAGGTGGCGGTAATGGCGGGATTACAAGGAATGATTGGAGACGGAGCGGTCAGCGCGTTTTCCTGGCCGAACACCAGCGAGGTGATCTGGTAGTTGCCCCAGCCGAGCGCGAAGCCGGCAAAGCCGTAGGGCAGAAAATTGTTGAATATCCAGCCGGCGCGCGCGCGCAGCGCGCCATAGTCGGTGATCTGCATCGAGGCGCTGCCGCTGACATCGACCGAGTACTCATTGCTGCCGGCCGTGACGACCCGGCCGACCGGCGTCTCGGTGGCGGTGGTGCTGAACGGCGCATGGGTGTAGTTCGCCTCAAGGCCGAGGATCAGATCCTGCCATTGCGTGTTGTAGCCGACGAAGCCGCCGAAGCCGTAGCTATGAGCGCTGCCGCTGCCGAGCACTTGGTAAGACGATGGCGAATCGACCTCTTCCAGCGCGAGATCGCGCAGACTAAAGGCCACCAGCGGCTGCGTCGCTCCGGAGAAATTGGTATCGGCGTCGCTGTAATTGACCTGGCCACCGAAATAGAATCCGCTCCAGCGCGGAAACGTCGCCGCGCCGACGCTCTCGGTGCCGCGCAGGACGTCGAGGTCGTCCGCGAACGCGCGCGGCGTCAGCGCGAGCAAGACCACAGCACAGATGAACCAACGCACGGCCGCGCCCTCTCCATCCGATCGGCGCGCCTGGAGCGGCCGACTGGGCGCGATCATCGGGCATTAACCTTAATGGAGGGTTAGCTGGCCGTTGCGCCGCTGCGCCGGCGCAAGCGCGATCCGGCAATTTCCGATTGCCTGGTCGGGCCGCCCGATAAGGCCGCCAAAAAGCAAAACGGCGCGGTTGCCCGCGCCGTTTGCCGCTTTCGATGGGTGCCATGTTTAGCCGCGGGTCGACAGCGGATATTGCGGCTGCTGGTAGACCGGGGGCGGGCTGTAGACCGGAGGCGGCGCGGGCGCCGGCTGATAGACCGGAGCGGGCTGATAGACCGGCGCCGGCTGGGTGTAGACCGGCGCCGGTGCCGGCACCACGACCGAGGTCGGCTGCGCCTGAACGTAGGTCAGCCCGGTGTCGATCGGGAACCGCCAGCGCATGCCGAGCATGAAGTCGTTCGAGCTGAGGTTGGAGAATTTGTAGGAGTTGGGGCTGCAGCCGCCGAGGCAGTCGACCGTGTCGGTGACCGAGCCGTAATTGAGGTAGCGGTAGGACAGTTCGACGATGAAATTCTTGGTTACGTCGTAGTCGATGCCGGCATAAAACGCATAGGCCGGACTCCAAGTGGTGCTGTTGCGGCCGAAGCCGGCGCCGGTGGTGCCGATCCCCATGTCGACGAGGTCGGCCATCTGGTTATAGGCGCCGCCGAGACCGACGCCGAGGAACGGCGTCAGACAGTTCCAAGTGCCGATATCGACATAGGCGTTGGCGAGGAAAATCCAGGACCGCATATAGCCCTGATAGGCATCGCCCTGGCCGGTGGCCGGATTGTAGACGCCGCGCGCGTTGACTTGCGTGCGGTCACGATAGCCGGCTGTGAAGTCGAAGCGCAGCCAATTGTTCCATTCGTAGCCGATGCCGGCGTCGAAAAACACCGTGTCGGCCCAGGAATGCTGGTCGAACACGAAGCCGTTGCCGACATCGGGCGGGCTCGGCAGATAAGTGAGATCGAACTGGTTGGTGACGCCGACGCCGATATCGCCGCGCAGATACCAGGCGCTTTCGGGCTGCGTCATCACCATGAGCGGCGGCTGATAAGGCTGGGGCGGCAGCGGTTGCGGCATGTCGGCGGCGAAAGCCGCGGTGCTGAGCAGAGCCGCCGCAGCGGTGCCGATGAGGAATTTGACGCTGACCATCGCTTCGACCTTTCCTCGATGCGACCGCGCGCGGGCAATGGCGCAAGGTCGTTGAGCAAGGCGAAGTTAGGCAAGAATGCTTAAGCGGCCCTTAACCTTAACGCTTAACCACAGTCGTTCATCCGACGTAACAGCAGCGTCGCGACAGGAGCGTCGGGGCCGACATTGCGCGGCCGCGCCGCGCGACAGGGCCGGTAAGCTTTTGTTGATGTTTGTGACGCCGCTTTCGCCCGAAGGCGATGCGCTCAGTCCTTGTCGTCTTCAAGCTCGCCGATGTGGTGCTGGGCGTAGAGCTCGAGCCCGAGCTTGGCGACGAGGTCGAGCTGGGTCTCGAGGAAGTCGATGTGCTCCTCCTCGTCGTGCATCAGCTTCTCGAACAAATCGCGCGACACGTAATCCTTGACCGCATGGCAATGGGTGGCGGCTTCCTGATAGAGCGTGCGCGCCGAGATTTCCGCGGCGAGGTCGCAGTCGAGCACTTCCTTGACGTTCTGGCCGATATGCAGCGGGTCGAGCACCTGCATGTTGGGGAAGCCGTCGAGGAAGATGATGCGCTCGACCAGCTTGTCGGCGTGCTGCATCTCCTCGATGGATTCCTTGCGCCATTGCTTGGCCAGCGCCTTGTAGCCCCAATTGTCGAGCAGCCGGTAGTGCAGCCAATATTGATTGACCGCGGTCAGCTCGTGGCGGAGGCTTTTGTTGAGATAATCGATGACACCGGGCTCGCCTCGCATGATCGTGCTCCTGCGTTGGGTTCCGCACTCAGTAAAGGCGGCGGCGGCATTATAGCCGCCGTGACGAATGCCGAAAGCCGCGGCGTGCCGCTATGGCCGGCGTTATTCGCGAACGGTGGAAAAATCAGGACCGATCCGCGCCGTCTTGGCTGGCGTCCTGGCTGGCGTCTTGGCAGCAGCCGCCTTCCGCGACGCCCAAGGCCTCGTTCATGATGCGGCGGATGGTACGGGCGCAGCGCCCGCATTGCGGGCTGCAGCCGAGGCAATCATAGACCTGGCCCGTGGTGCGCGGGGCGGCTTCGTTCGCCGACAGCGTGGCGCGCACGTCATGGTCGGTGAGCACGTTGCAGGAGCAGACGATCATGGCGGGAAGGGCCCGGCGGCGAGATGGTGCGATCTGAAACTATCCCTAGAGGGGCAATTCCAACTTTGCAAAGGAAATCAACTCTTTATAGGGATTCTAAACTTCATCGGACTGCCATGATAACTGATGAAGTCCTAAGCGCCGATTTCCTCATAACGCACAATGCGTCGGTTCCGGCGCCCATGCCCTGATCTGGATCAAAATCAGGCGGCGGCGGGCTCCTCGGCGTCGTCTTCGTCCTCGTCGCGGCGGTGGCGCCAGCGCGAGCGCAGCCGGCACAGCCGCGTCGGGATAAAGCACAGATCCTCGACCAGGCCGACCAGCCGCTGGCCGCGGCCCAAAGCGCGGTCGAGCGCCGCCATGGTGCGGGCGAGGCCCGGGTCGTCGTCGTGGACCCAGGCGCGCAGCACCGAAGCGAACAGCACCGCGAGCCCTTGTGCGCGCAGCATGCCGCGCGGGCCGGAGGCTTTGACGCCTGCTGCCGTGAGCATCCATTGCTGCGAGCGCACCGCCAACCCGTTGAGCGCCAAAGCAAGCGGCGGCCGCTGCCGCACCGAGCGGATGAGCGAGCGCACCGCCTCGCGCTGCGGCGCCATGATCTCGAGCCTTCGCATCAGCACGTCGAACAGCCGCTCGCGCGGCTCTTCTTCCGCCATGTCGGCCATATCCTGCGCCAGCACGGCGCGGTCGACGGATTTGAGATAGGCCGCGAGAATCCCCAGCGCGGACGGAAACTCCTCGCGCAGGTCCGCAAGCGTCACCCCGGCGGCCTCGGCGATGTCGGCGAAGCCGATCTCTTCAAGACGCTGTTCGGCAAGGAGCGCCATGAAAGCGGCGACGATCTTGTCGCGCGTCGTCTCCGGCGCGGCGGAATTGGCGGAGGCGGAATGTCGCACAGGCTTCGACGCCGATTTGCGAGCGGGTCTACGGGCCATGACTGGACTCCCAAAAAGATTGAACTGCAAAACATGCCGATTTCGGGCGGCGCCTCGAACGGCCGTTAGGAATCAATGTAGGGCCGGGACCTGACGCTTCCAAGGCGGGGAGAACGGCCGCCGGCTTAATCCGCCAGTTCGCGCGAGCGCGCGGTCGCCGCAGCGACGGCGCGGGTCATCAGCGCATTCAGCCCGTTTTCGCCCATCAGCACCGCCAAGGCTGCCGCCGTGGTGCCGCCGGGCGAGGTGACGTTCTCCCGCAGCGCCGCCGCATCGAGCGGCGAGCGATGCAGCAGTTCGCCCGAACCGGCGACAGTCGCGCGCGCGAGCTTGGCCGCAAGCTCCGCCGGCAAGCCCGCTGCCGCGCCGGCTTGCGCCAGCGCTTCGGCGAGTAAAAAGACATAAGCTGGACCGGAGCCCGACACCGCGGTGACCGCATCCATCAGCGCTTCGTCGTCGATCCACTCGACCGCGCCGGTGGCGGACAGGAGCCGGTCGGCGAGCGCGCGCTGTGCGGCATCGGCGTTGCGCGGCACCGCGACCGTGATGCCGCGCCCGATCGCGGCCGGCGTGTTCGGCATGGCGCGGATGAGCGCGCAGGGGCGCTCGAGCGCCGCGGCGAGAAACTTGAGCGTCCGCCCGGCCATGATCGAGACGACGACGGTCGATGGCGCAACGAGCGGCGCCAGCGCCGGCACCGCCCGCGCCGCGATCTGCGGCTTCACCGCGATCACGACGGCCGTAACGCCGGCGAGCGTCTTCGGATCCGGATTGAGCTTGAGCCCGCGCTGCGCGAGCGCGGAAATTTCCGGCGCCGGCTGCGGCTCCAGCACCGCGACGTTCTTCGGCTCAAGGCCGAGCCGCAGCCAGCCTTGCAGCAAAGCGCCGCCCATCTTGCCGGCGCCGACCAGAACCAGAAGGCCGGAAAAGGATCGCAGCTCCGCGCTTTGACCGCCGTCGGTCACGCCTCACCCGAGGTCTCGAACATCGCGGAATCCATCGCCTCGCGCGCCGACTTGCCGGCCCAGATGACGAACTGGAACGCCGGAAAATAGCGCTCGCAGGAATCGAGCGCGGTGCCGAGCACCGCCTCGCATTGCGACCCGGAGGCGGCGACGCCGCCGGTCAGCACCAGCGCGTGGCGGAACATGATGACGCCGTTCTGCATCCAGACATCGAAATGGCCGATCCACAATTGCTCGTTGATCAGCGCGATGAGCTGCTGCACGCTCGCGAGCCGCGGCTCCGGCACCTTCATGTCGAAGGCGCAGGCCAGATGCAGCGCTTCGATGTCGTCCATCCAAGTGTACGACACTTGGTAATTGGTCCAGCGCCCGGTGACGACGATGCCGATTTCGTCTTCGCCGGCGCGTTCGAACGGCCAGTTATTGCCGGACGCCATGTGCTCGACGACGTCGAGCGGATTGCCGGAACGTTGGTCGCGTGCCGTCTCGATCAGGGCCATGCTGCCTTCCCCCACGGTGCCGCTTGGAAGTGGAACTGCGCACGCCACAGCACCCATCCGAATACCGGCTGCAATTTGACGCAGGGACGACTTTTACAGGCCGATTGACTGGCAGCCGCGAATCAGCCGCCACGCCGACTATAATCGGCCCTATTCCAACCGCCAAAGGTTGTAAGAAACGCCTCTGCCGCCGCCGCTAAACGGCCTGGCAGTCATGAAGTGATTTGCCGCTCGCGCACAATCCTCGAAATGAATCCGTCCACAGCGTCGCCTGCGACAGGTTGACTCAGCCCTGTCGTCTGCCTGTCTTAATGCCCGTCGAACGGCGGCGGGCTGGCGCGCAGCGCGACGCGCCGATCAAGGCTCGGCCGCTGCCGCGCCGGCAGACGCCCTGCGGCGTGGCGCCCGGTGGCGTGCGCCGGCGCTTTTGCCGCCGCTGTCGCTCGCGGCGGCGTGTTCCCGGAAGCCTCCGCCATGAAGGAGGCATCGTAGCTTTGCTGCATCGTCGTTGAGGCGCGATGCAGATGCAGCCGCGCGAGCCCGGAATTGGCGACGCCGATCCACGCCGTGGCGATGACGGCGAGCGTGCCGACGACCCAGACGAAATAGGCGAGCAGGATAGTCATCGTCGCGTCAGCCCGCGGACCGCGGAGCCGCCGGCGGTTGCACCGGCCCGCCGTTGGATTGCAGGCTCGGCCGCGGCGCGGCGGCGCTATGCGCCGGCTTCGCGCCGCCGGCGAATCCGAACGCGCCGGCAAACCAGATCATGCCGAGGAGCAGGCAGGCGCCGATCACCGCCGCCACCGGCTCGCCGGTCGGCATCATCAGCTCGCGCGCCACTGCGTTCGAATCGAAACCGTCGTCCGGACCAGTGCCGTCGTTTGAATGAGATGGCGGAGAAGTAGCGGGCATCGCCGGGACAAGCGTGCGGTCGCCGCGTCGTTCCGTCATGACGCAATTTTATTTGCATTTGCCGGCTTTATTGACGTCGCCCCGCCTCTCCCACGCAGCGTTTCCCGGGCGCAGCGCAGCATGAAGCGAAGCGTAATGGTGCGCTGCAGACCCGGGATCGTAAAAGTCGCCGGAGTTTGAGGCGATCCCGGAACAGCGGTGCACCGCATCCGGGATACGCCGCTGGCATCAACAGGGTGGCCAATCGCGGCGTCGACGATGGCTCTTAATCCTCGTGCTTCTTGATGATGACCTTCTTGTCGGCGTCGTCGTCGTTGTATTTCTTGATCACGGTCTTGTCGCCGTCGCCGTGCTTGACGATCGTCGTCGAAATCCTGGGCCTGCACGGTGGTGATGCCGGCGGTGATTCCGGTGACGATGAAAACGGCCGTCATGGCCAGCATGATCGCGCGCATGGGAGTTCCTCTCTGTAAGGTGTCGGACTTTCCGGTAATGCGGAGACCCGCCGGCGGTTCCGGGGCATTGCCGTTCGGCTTTGCCAGGCTTGACCCGGCAATCCATGCGGAGCGGCACTTCAGCATGGACCACCGGGTCGGGTCGGGCGGTGGCGAGGCGCCGCGGCAGCCGGCACTTCGGTCGCGGCCGAAGCATGGAACCTCGGCGTGGTGCTAATTGTCGTCATGGCGGAGGAGTTGGTCATGCCCGGACAGCGGCGGCCCTATGACGAGGCCTTCCTCGAAGACTGCGCGCGTATTCACCGGCAGTGGCACGAGCGCGCCAAGGCGCGCGACAGCGCGGGCCTCTTGGCGCTCTATGCCGAAGACGCGGTGCTGGAAACGCCGCTGGTGCAGGCGATCTTCGATGGCCGCGACAGGGCATGCTGCGCGGCCACCGCGAGATCCGCCCGTTCTTCGAGGAGGGCGCGCGGCGGCGGCCCAACGCGCTGGTGCGCTGGCATCGCACCGGCAAATGGCTCACCGACGGCGAGCGCTTGCTGGTCTGGGAATATCCGCGCGCCGCGCCCGACGGCGATCAGGTCGATCTCGTGGAGGTGATGGAGATCGCCGACGGGCTGATCCAGCACCACCGCATCTATTGGGGCTGGTTCGGCACCGCGCTGTTGACGCGCAGCGCGGCGGGGAAGGCGAGACAATAACATTCGCCTCGCGGCGTTTCCCGGGCGCAGCGCAGCATGAAGCGAAGCGCAATGATGCGCTCCGAGTTTGGGACGATCCCGGAACAGCGGCGCATCGCTATCGCGCTGCACCGCATCCGGGATACGGCGCCAGACGTCACCCTGAGGTGGCCGCGAAGCGGCCCTCGAAGGATGTGGCCGCGGCGCTGGGGCCGGCATCCTTCGAGGCTCGCTTCGCTCATCCTCAGCGTAGCTTCATCGTTGGCCCTCGCGAAATTCCCGTAGCTTTGATCGAGTTAGCTTAGTTTGGGGTCGACTTCCCATTTGGGTCCTAAATACTGTGTCCCCGCGGAATCCCTACAACTCGGCCGCACTTTGGTTACTTTTGTATAGCCGGCAGAAAGAATTGCCTTGGCAATCTTTTTATTCGTCATTCGGATTGAGGCTTTCTCCCCGTCCTCCAGCCGTTTTGGGAAATCATGCAGCCCGTCAGCGTCCGCAAAGTTTATGTACTTCTTGTTTGGAAGCTGAATGCACGGCGCGCTTACGACAACCGTCCGATGACCGAGGTTCACAACCACAATCTCAGTGAGCTCCGAGCTAAAAGAGCCATCACCATATCGAAGAAAGCTGGGGATAGCCTCGATCTTGATTTTCCGTCTTTCTCTTCTTCGAGTTTGAATAAAAACGATTGTTGAAAGCAAAGCTCCATATAGGGCAATAATTAACGTGCCTGCGTCCTTGGCTGGCATCGCCTTGATCGCTCTCACTATCGCGCCAACCCAAGCGTGTATTGTTAGCCACACCGACGTTGTCCAACTCATCGCCTTCTCCGGCGCCCGCACTTCCGAGTGTGCTAGTGAATAATTGTTCTGTAGCCTAAGGCCTGAATTACAGATCGCAATTCACGCGCCAATCGAAGAGCTTCAAGAAAACCAGCTTTGCAGTTTCTAATTTTGTGAGCAGCAGCCTGAGGGTTTAGAGCTGGATGACTGGCAATGTTTCTAAACGTTCTAACAAAGTTTCGCGCGCCCCCTAATGGAGCCCGATAATTGTGAAATGGTCCGACCGCATACAGCGCATCGATTATTTGTGCGGTGTCAAGCCTTGATGTGTTTGGAGGGACAGCTACGGCGGCCTCTGCCTGAATGGCGATACATTTAATTATTGCCTCAATGATCTGCCCTGCAGCCTGAAGACCTTGGCCAACGTCCGCTTCATAAGTGGCATGTGCCGCTCTAAAGACCACTTTTAAGCGAGGCGTTAACGTCTGCAATTCCTCTTCAAGTGTTTTTATCGGAATGTACTGTCCGAGCGGCCCAGCCCTGACTTGAATGTGCGCTGCACCACCTGTGTCTACGGTAATGATCCCAAAGCCGTGCTCGCGTAACAAATTTACACGACGAAAGCCGCTGTCGTGTTGGTAAACATCCAGGGAGCATGCCTGATAGACAGCAATTGGATAATCATAGTGTTCGATGTCGTGGGCCGCTATTTTGAGGACTTCGGGGTAAAGTCGGTCGCTAACTTCTATCGCAACAATCAAAACGCGGTTTTGCCGCATGTAGAATGTGGGCTTCCAACCAACACTAGGATGGATGGCTTCATCTCGCCGTAAGCCATTTGATCCGAAATTGTTCCTGCACAGCGCGAGGCTAGCATTGGCAACCAGCAACAATCTATCGCTGAGCCTCGCGAAGGTCATAAGCCTACGACCTCAGCAAGCGGTCGATTACGCGTCGCAAGCAAGTCAACTTGCTACGCAATTCCTCACTAATCTCTTCTGCTTCTTCGCCAAGCGAAAATTCCAGAAACTCATATATGGAATCGACCGAAAGAATGGCCTTTCTCTCGTCATACCGCATTTCAAACTGCTCAGCAAAAACCTCTTCGATGCCGGTCTTGCTATCGGGGTCGAAGATGCCTCTGAGGGCGGCCCGCGCCTTTGTTTCTTTCACGCCGATATTATTAATCGAAGTCGCGATCTTTGAAATCATCCGGAAATCAGTGATGTTCCGAATAGTGCCTTCTCTGAACTTTTTTATAAGCGCGTCACGGGCGGCGTTTAAATTGTCTATAGCGCCGGGAATCCTCGTTTGAACGGTCTTTAGCGCCCGCTCCATCTCTATAAAAAAATCTTCGGATAAAGTTTGAAGTTGCTTCGGAAGATTTAGTTCTCGCTCGAGCAGCTTCCTGTATTTCGTGGGGAGATCTAGCAAAAAACGGCAGCGACAAATTTGCCCTCGTGTTAGTCCCGTAAGTTCGCTCAATTCAATTTCAGTTGGGTCGCGTTCATTATCCTTTTCAAACAAAGAGATTACATCGGGAAGCTTCCTGGCAATGGTTAGATAGTCCCACTGCTCGCGTAGAGCGTGGATGTTGAACATCAAGAGGAGGTTATTTAGAGGCGATGGTTTTTCGACAACGAGGGCTGGTATTCGAGGAAGGTTGAGTTTCTCGGCGCAGCGCCACCGTCGCTCGCCGTCGATTAAGACATAGTGGGAGCGTTCGGCATAGACAGTTATCGGTACTTGTATGCCGTATCTTTTGATTGATGCTGCTAGTGAGTCCATTTCTTCGTCGCGAAAAAATAGACGTGGATTGTCAGGATTGCGTCTTATTTTGTCGGGGGGGATTTCCCTTAACGGCGTGTTCATCGTGACCTCATGCGGAACGCGCTAAGTAGATCAGTTCGGTCGCTGGGGCCCGCGCAGGACCTTTTGAGGCGCCAAAGGTTGAATGCAGATGCTCCACGGTTCGCGAAATTTCTACGCGTCGAAAATATTTGCGAAGCATTGCACGAACGTTTGCGCCGGCGGTGCTAGCCAAACCGTTCGTGGGATAACTGAGAACCAAATCGGCGCCGGTGCGCGCAGAAACTTCGATCAAGCGTTGAAGAGCGGCCGGCGCTTTGGATTTGACTGAAAATGGTGTTTGAAACCGATTGGGTCTGTAAAGCCCTACGCCGGTCACGGCAGGATAATCGTACAAGATCAGCGTATCCAACAGATGGTAAAAACGTGAATACTGATCATCGGTGTAGGGAGGGTCGGCGTAAATCACACCGATATCTGCTTTTGCGCGTGCGAGCCGCGGGATTAGGGAGAGGGTATCCTGATTGAACGCCTTGTTACGCTTTCGCCAATCTCGCTCTCCAACGGGCACAAGGCCAGCTAATGACGTAAGCCACTCAGCCCAGAGTGGTCGGCGGCGGAGGGCTAGGTATCGCTGAAAGTTGTTAGGCTTGGGATTCAAATATTGAGCGAAGTGGCCAGTCGAGTTTGCTATTTTGAGAAGAGCTCGCCCGAGCGCAATGAAGCACCACCTTTGTTCATCTGGCGTAATTTCTTTTTGCGAATGCGACCTATGGATCGAGGCAATAATAGAATCTGTGTCGATCGCTTGTTTGATCCCAAAGTAGGTCCCCGCGTATGTTGTTGCAAATAAGCGGGCAGAGTTTAGGCCGCAGAGATTAGTTTCTAGAATTAGAGATTGACGTATAATTTTGAGGCGTTGGCTAAATTGGCGGAATGTTTCGCTTGATAACAATTCTTGTTCAGCCGCGAGTGATTTTGAAAATCGTTGGAATAATACCCGCCTCTGTCTACGGAAATTTGGAAAATGAATGTCGCCACAGGAAAGGGGCGACAAAGGGCCATGGCGAGAAGTGAAAAGCGCCTTTGCGACCTCAGATGCGAATAACTGAACGTCGTTGTTCCAAACCTGCCTACTCGCTCCGACAGCCTCACCAACTGAGCACATTCCTGAGAAGGCATCTAACAACGTTCCGGGTTGTGCTCGCTGGATCACCTCGCTTACAACCGGAACTAATGCTCTTTTAGTGCCCATGTAGGTTATGTTTACGCCCACAACCGCCCTTCCCCCGCGTTAACTGGTATGTTGCACCACCCGTAATTGCACCGTCAACGAGCCTTTTTAACGAAGATCGCAATGGTTAATGTCCTAAATGTGGGGACAAGCCCTTGACGGGGTCCTCAATACAGTTACATACTCCCCGAATCAAGAATCCCGCTCGACGAAGGACGCCTTCGCGAGGGTACTCCTAGGCGGAGCGGGGGCGGTTCCCGGAAATGCAGCGATACACTGCATATCCGGGCGGTTTTGGGCATCGACCGTCCGGCGCGTGACCGGACTGCCAGGTGCTGGCTGCACTGGTGCCGGAGAGGGTCCTCCCGTTTGGATCCGGTGATTCCAGGAAGCGCGGCCCGGAACCGAGTCGGAGGGTCAAACCTTCGGCGCATGACCGCGGTGGGGCGCCGAAAGGCGAGCGCGCCGTCCTTTAAGTCCCGCGCCAATGCGGGGCCGGGGGCGAACATAGCGCGCGCCGCATACGCTGGCAGGCTTATCTTCTGCGGCGGGGCGGAAACCAGTGGTGCGCCTGTCGGCGCTCCGCCTCCCTTCTTTTAAAAGGGAGGCACGAAGGGCTTTCTTACCGTGGCGTGGACATAGCTCGGGTGCAAAGGCGCGCCGCGAGAACGGGGAAGTTTGTTCACCTCTCCCCGCGTGCGGGGAGAGGTCGAGTGAGCGTAGCGAACGAGGGTGAGGGGGCCTCTCAGCGAGTCTGAGCGCCGCAATTCTGCGCCCAGCGGAGAGGCCCCCTCATCCCGACCTTCTCCCCGCGCGCGGGGAGAAGGAGCGCGCAACGGCGGGGCTGGATAACGATGGAGGCTCTAATCAAACAAGCTCGACACCAACTCTTCGGCGGCGGTGCGGCTGATGGCTTCGCCGAGCAGGCTCGCGATCGACAGCACGCGGATGTTCTTGGATTCGCTGACCTCCTTGGTCGGCTGGATCGAGTCGGTGATGACGAGCTCCTTCAGCCGCGATTTGCCGACGCGTTTCACCGCCTCGCCGGAGAGCACGCCGTGCGTGACATAGGCGTAGACGGCGCTGGCGCCTTTTTCCAACAGCGCGTCGGCGGCGTTGATCAGCGTGCCGCCGGAGTCGGCGATGTCGTCGACCAGGATGCAGATGCCGCCATCGACCTCGCCGATGACGTTCATCACTTCGGATTCGCCGGGCGTCTCGCGGCGCTTGTCGATGATGGCAAGCGGCGCGTCGATGCGCTTGGCAAGCCCGCGCGCGCGCACCACGCCGCCGACGTCGGGCGACACCACGATGATTTTTTTGCCGTCGAAGCGCTCGCGCACGTCGCGCATGATCACCGGCGCGGCGAACAGATTGTCGGTCGGGATATCGAAGAAGCCCTGGATCTGGCCGGCATGCAGATCGAGCGTGAGCACGCGGTCGACGCCGGCGCGGGTGATCAGATTGGCGACGAGCTTGGCCGAGATCGGCGTGCGCGGTCCGACTTTGCGGTCCTGCCGCGCATAGCCGTAATAGGGGATCACCGCCGTGATGCGCCGCGCCGAGGCCCGCCGCAGCGCGTCGATGATGATCAGCAATTCCATCAGATGGTCGTTGGCGGGGTACGACGTCGACTGGATGACGAAGACGTCGGCGCCGCGCACGTTTTCCTGGATCTCGACGAAGACTTCCATGTCGGCGAAGCGCCGCACCACCGCTTTGGTCAAGGGCGTGCCGAGATAGTCGCCGATCGACGCTCGCCAGCACGGGATTGGAATTGCCGGCGACGAGCTTGATCGCGCCGTTATTGCCCCTCATTCCCGCTCTCCCGCGCGCCTTTGGGCTCTCAAGCACAAGTCAGCTCCGGCAAAAGACAAGGTTCTGATACAAGCCGCCCGGGGGGCTGGCAATATAAATCAGGGCCTTTCCCCGCAGCTTTTTCCGCTGCAATCCCAAGGGGTTTGCGGGTTATTAACCGGCCAACGCGATGGCGTTGAGGTGATTGAACCTCTACCGACTGCGACAAGCACCGACTTGTCATGCTCCGCGGAGGCGGAGCATCCAGTAACCGATGCTGGCGCGGCTTTGGCTCCGTCCCGTATTGCGGTCGATGCGATTACTGGATCATCCGCCTTCGCGGATGATGACAGGCTGGGATCACTTGCCATTCGCAATTCGCTATTCATCCGCGAGCGCAATGGCGTTGACGTGGCGGCCGTAATCGGCTTCGGCGCGGTGGGTGGCGCGGCGGTAACTGAAAAAGCGCTCCGCCTCGGCATAGGTGCACAGCCCGACGTCCTCGATATGGCCGACGCCGGCGCGTTCGAGCCGCGCCGCGACATAGCCGGCAAGATCGAACAGCGCGTGGCCGTCGCGCGACGCCGGCGCAAAGAAGCGGCTAGCAGGCGCGATCCTCGGCGGCAAAGCGCGCGATCAGATCGGGGCCGACCTCGTAATTGGCGTGGCGGATCATCGGGCCGATGGCGGCGCGGATTTGGCGCCGCGCCGCGCCAAGCTGTTCCATCGCCGCAACGGTCGCCTCGATCACGCCGGCGAGCGCGCCGCGCCAGCCGGCATGCGCGGCGCCGATGACGCCTGCCTGCGGATCGGCCAACAGCACCGGTCCGCAATCGGCGGTGGTGACGCCGATGGCGAGCGCGCGCAGCCGCGTCACGATGGCGTCGGCGCGCGGGCGGTCATCGTGGCTCCACGGCGTCTCGGCAACCACGACGGTCGGCGAATGGATCTGATAGGCGGTGAGGAGACGGCTCCGGCTCGACGCCGAGCGCCGCCGCCATGCGGGCGCGGTTTTGCGCGACGTTTCCGGCGTCGTCGCGCGAGCCGGTGCCGCCATTGAGGCTTTCGTAAAGCCCGCCGGACACGCCGCCGGCGCGGGTGAAGAAGGCGTGGCGGATGCCGGTGAGCGAAAGCGACGCAGCTTCGATCTTCATGACGGCGTCTCGAATCCGGGCAGCGGGCCGAGCGCCGGCGCGGCGATGCGCAATGGCCTTGAACAATTCGCCCATGCCGCGGGCGCCTTCCGCCATCAGCCGCGAATATGCGATCTCGATCTCGGCGGCCTTGCGCGGCGCGCTCGCCTTGAGCGCGGCGGCGCGCTGTTCGATGCCGAGATGGAGGAACAGGTCGCGCTGCCGGATCGGACCGTGGATGCGCGCGCCCATGATTTCGGCGCATTGCCCCAGCGCTTCGAAATCGACATGGGCGGTCAAATCGGCCTTGCCCGGCGCGCGCAACGGATCGGTGAAGGCATGTCCGGCGACCGCCTGCAGCGTGTCGCCGAGGCTCGCATGGTCGTGACCGTAATCGATGAGCAAGGCCGCGCCGTCGTTGCGCATGCGCCGTCCCAGTTCGAGCGCGAAATCGTCCGCGCGCCATTCGTAAATGGCGCCGGGCTCGGCCTGGCGCAATGCGCGCGGCATCGAGGTTTCGAAATGCGGCAGCGGATCGCGGGCGGCGGCGATGTCGAGGCCGCCGTCGGCTCCGATAGCGACGACGCGCTCGTGCCAGCCGTCGTCCGCTTTGACCGCCTGGTGCACCGGCAGCGCGTCGACGAATTCGTTGGCGACGACGATGCAGGCGCCCGGCGGCACGTCGTCAAGCTTGGTGTGCCACAGCACCGGCACGTCGAGCTCGGCAAGGCGCCGCTCCTGGATTTGCTGCAGCGCCGGGCTGATCTCGACGAGATGCACGACGATCGCGCCGCGGAAACCGTCGACGACTTTCGCCGCCCGCAGCGCGTCGTGCATCAAGGTGCCGCGGCCGGGGCCGAGCTCGACGATGCGGATATTTTCCGGACTGCCCATTTGCCGCCAGACGGCAGCCATCCACAGCCCGATCAACTCGCCGAACATCTGGCTGATCTCCGGCGAGGTGATGAAATCGCCGCCGGCGCCCAACGGATCGCGATTGATGTAGTAGCCGTAACGCGGATGCGTCAGGCACAGCCGCATATATTCGGCGATCGGCATCGGTCCGGCGACGCCGATCAGCCGGCGGATTTCCTGTTCCAGCGGCGAGAATTCGTCAGTCATATTTTGTCAGCTGGGTTTTGCCGCCGCGTCGCGGCGCCAGGCGTAAGCGAGAATGGCAAGCCCGATCAGAATGAGCGGAATGCAAAGCAGCATCCCCATGGTCAGCCATTGCGAGCCCCAGAGAAAGCCAAGCTGCACGTCGGGCTCGCGGAAGAATTCGCAGGTCGTGCGCGCAATGCCGTAGCCGACGAGAAATGCGCCGGTGACGAGACCAGGACGTTTCAATGCGCCGAAGCGCATCAGGAGCGCGAGCACGATGAAGAGCACGATCCCCTCCAACGTCGCTTCGTAAAGCTGGCTCGGATGGCGCGGGATCGGGCCGCCATTGGGAAATATCATGGCCCAGGGCACGTCGGTCGGGCGGCCCCACAATTCGCCGTTGATGAAATTGGCGAGCCGGCCGAGGAACAGGCCGATCGGCGCCACGCCGGCGGTGACGTCGGCGAGCGACAGCACCGGAATGTGCCGCCGCCAGGCGAACAGCGCGATGGCGACTGCGCAGCCGATGACGCCGCCGTGAAACGACATGCCGCCGGTCCACAATTCGAAAATCTGGACCGGATGCGCGGCGAACAGCGGCAGATTGTAGAACAGTACGTAACCGGTGCGGCCGCCGAGAATGATGCCGAGCGTGATCCAGATGACGAAATCGTCGAAGTCGAGCACGGTGATGGGGGCTTGCCCGCCCCACAGCCGCTCCGAGGCGATCAGCGCGCGCGCGTAAAACCAGCCGGCGATGATGCCGACGATGTAAGCGAGCGCATACCAGCGCACCGCGAACGGCCCGATGGAAATCAGGATCGGATTGATGGCGGGATAGGGAATGACCGGCAGAACGACGACCATCGGTGGGCTTTCCTTCGCGCGTGCGGCGCAGCCAGCCGAGCCCCCTTGCGGCTGCGCCGCACCATCGCCATTGTCACAACGCATAGCAAGCAGGCTCGCCCAACGAACTCACAGGGAACGAGGCGCGCGGAGGCGGTCATGGCGCAGACGACGAACCGGTTTTTCGACGAGGTCGCCCGGCTGATGAACGACGCCGCCGGCGTCGCTCAAGGCGTGCGGCGCGAATTCGAGACGCTGTTCAAGACGCAAGCCGAGCGCTGGCTGCGCGATCTCGATCTGGTCAAGCGCGAGGAGTTCGAGGCGGTCAAGGATATGGCCCGCATCGCGCGGGAGGAGAACGAGGCTTTGAAAGTCCGCGTGGCGGCGCTGGAAGCCGCGCTCAGCGGCAAGGCCGCGGCTGCGGCCGTGGAGTCGCCAATGACCCCTCCCGGTCCGGCGGACCCGGGCCCGCTCTAAGCCGGGGCATTTCCGCCGCTCGCATTCCTTGTTTTTAAGGTTTTGCGCCGCTATAAGCGCGGCTTCCGCGCCCGCTACAGCACCCCTGGAGGCTCGGCGCGGTATTTCCATCGGGTAACAAGGCTTTAGACAAGGATATCATCATGGCGACCGTCACTCTGATCAAGGCGGCGGCGCGTTCGCGGGCAGGCAAGGGGGCCGCCCGGGCCGAACGTCGCTCCGGCCGCGTCCCCGGAATCATCTATGGCGACGGCCAGCCGCCGCTGCCGATCTCGCTCGATTACGCCGATCTGCGCCAGCGCATCTATGCCGGGCATTTTCTCACCACCATCCACGACGTCGAAGTCGAGGGCGTGAAACACCGCGTTATCCCGCGCGACTTCCAGCTCGACGCCATCCGCGATCTGCCGCTGCATGTCGATTTCATGCGGCTCGGCGAGGGCGCCACCATCCGCGTCAATATCCCGATCCATGTCCGCAATGCCGATCAGTCGCCCGGCGTCAAACGCGGCGGCACGGTGAGCATTGTCACCCACAGCCTGCCGGTGCGCTGTCGCGCCGACGCCATCCCGGCCGGCATCGAGGTCGATGTCTCGGACCTCGAGATCAACCACTCCAGGCATTTGAGCGACATCACGCTGCCCGAGGGCGTGCGCTCGGTGGCCGGACGCGACGTCACTCTGGTCACGGTGGTGCCGCCGTCGGGCTATGCCGAAGAAATGAAGGCCGCCGCCGAAGCCGCCGCCGCTGCTGCAGCCGCCGCCGCCGCGGCTGTCGCTGCCGGCACGCCGGCCGAAGGCGCGCCGGGCGCTGCTCCGGGTGCTGCACCCGGCGCCGCGCCGGGGGCCGCCCCGGCCGCCGCCGCGCCCGAGAAGAAGTGAGGTTTCGCTTTTGTTGGCGTGATCTTGTCGGAAAACCGGTTTCCACTTTTCCGGATCATGCCCTAGCGGGACAACGCTGATGCGGCTCCTGGTCGGCCTTGGCAATCCGGGGGCGCGCTACGTCGGCAACCGGCACAATGTCGGCTTCATGGCCGTGCAGGAAATCGCCAAGCGCCACGGCATCGGACCGTGGCGCCGGCGCTTTCAGGGCGTCGCCTGCGAAGGCCCGATCGGCGGCGAGCGGGCGCTGTTGCTGTTGCCCGGCACCTTCATGAACGAATCCGGCCGCGCCGTCGCCGAAGCCGCGCATTTCTACAAGCTGCCGCTCGGCGACATCACGGTGTTCCACGACGAGATCGACCTGCCGCCGGGCAAAGTGAGAGTGAAAACCGGCGGCGGCATTGCCGGTCACAACGGCCTGCGCTCGATCTCCGCGCATATCGGCAACGATTATCGGCGTGTGCGCATCGGCGTCGGCCATCCCGGCGATAAGGATATGGTGCAGCACTACGTGCTCAGCGATTTTGCCAAAAGCGAGCGCGGCTGGCTTGAGGCGCTGATCGCCATCATCGCCGACAATGCCGAACTGATCGCGCGCGGCGAGGATGCGAGCTTTCAGAACAAGGTCCACCTCGCCATGGTGGCAAAGGGATTTGGCGGACCGGCGCCTGAGGAAAATCCGTCGGACTAAGCCGGCGGCGCCGTTGACACAGGAACACGAAAACACGATATTTGTGCTATGAAGAATGTGACTATTACTTTGTCCGAAGACTTGGCGCGCCGCGCACGGATCGAGGCTGCCAAGCAGGAGAAGAGCCTGTCGCGGTTCGTCGCGGATATGCTCGAGGAGCGGTTTCCGGCGCAAACCGGAAAATTGGGCCTGCTAGAGGAATTCTTTTACGGCCCGGGTTATCCCGGACTTAGCAAGGCTTGGCGCGGGCGGGAGGCACTCTATGCCGAACGGGAGAATGAGCTGCTTCGCCGATACGAATCTCATCGTCTACGTGGCCGATCCGGGCGAACGGATAAAGCAGCCGAACGTGAGGGATTTTCTAGCGCAGATCATCAGGCGGCATACGCTGGTCCTCAGCCCGCAAAGCCTAAACGAATGTTACCGCGCCGTAACCGAAAGACGCGACCTTATGCCCCGAAGTGAAGCGCGGCGCTTCATCGCGGCCTGGTATCCCTATTGCACCGCGCCATATAATTTTGAGGTCACGCAAGAGGCGTGGCGGGTTCAAGATCGCTTTGGATTTTCTTGGTGGGACTGCATGCTGTTGGCTTCGGCAATTCTGGCGCGTTGCGAAGTTTTCTTGAGCGAAGATATGCAACACGAGATGAAGATTTTTGGTATGACGGTCTTGGATCCCCTCAAGCTTGGTCCGACCGCCGATTTCTTCAGATGAAATAAATCCCATGGGCTTCAAATGCGGCATCGTCGGCCTGCCGAATGTCGGCAAGTCGACGCTCTTCAATGCGCTGACCGAAACCGCGGCGGCGCAGGCGGCGAATTATCCGTTCTGCACCATCGAGCCGAATGTCGGCGAAGTCGCGGTGCCGGACCGGCGGCTGGAGACGCTGGCCAAGCTCGCCAAGTCGGCGCAGATCGTGCCGACGCGGCTCACTTTCGTCGACATCGCCGGCCTTGTGCGCGGCGCCTCCAAAGGCGAGGGGCTCGGCAACCAGTTTCTCGCCAATATCCGCGAGGTCGACGCCATCGCCCATGTGGTGCGTTGCTTCGAAGATACCGACGTGACCCATGTCGAAGGCCGCATCGATCCGATCGCCGATATCGAAACCGTCGAGACCGAGCTGATGCTCGCCGATCTCGACAGCCTGGAGCGGCGTGTCGACGCCTTGAGCAAAAAAGCCAAGGGCGGCGACAAGGAAGCCAAGGAAAGTCTCGATCTCATTACGCGCGCGCTGACGCTGCTGCGCGACGGCAAGCCGGCGCGGTTGACCGAGCGCAAGCCGGAGGAGGAAAAGGCCTTTCACATGCTCGGCCTCCTCACCGCACTGCCGGTGCTTTACGTCTGCAATGTCGAGGAGGCCGCCGCCGGAAGCGGCAATGCATTCTCGCAAAAAGTCGAGGCCCGAGCCAAAGCGGAAGGCGCCGCCGCGGTCGTCATCTCCGCCAAGATCGAAGCCGAGATCGCCGTCTTGTCGCGCGACGAACGCGAAGAGTATCTCGCCGCGATCGATCTGAAGGAAGCCGGCCTCGATCGGTTGATCGCCGCCGGTTATGCGCTCCTTCATCTGGTGACATTTTTCACCGCCGGTCCGAAGGAGGCGCGCGCCTGGACGGTGACGGCCGGCAGCAAGGCGCCGCAAGCGGCCGGCGTCATCCATTCCGATTTCGAGCACGGCTTCATCCGCGCCGAGACCATTGCCTACGACGATTATGTGGCTTGCGGCGGCGAGGCCGGCGCGCGCGACGCCGGCAAGCTGCGGCTCGAAGGCAAGGACTACGTGGTGCAGGACGGCGACGTCATGCACTTCCGCTTCGCCAACTGATCACGGGCCTCGCAAACCCGTTCCTTGATTCCTGATCGCGCCGAGGTGCTCGTTGATGCGAAACACGATGAGCACGAATTCGGCGATGATGCGCGCCAAGATCACGCCCATGAAGGCGCCGAGCACGCTCACGATCAACAGGGTCATGCCGACGAACGGATTATACGCCATCGTCGTCAGCGCGCTCACCGCGCCGGCGGCGCCGAGCAGGACGGAAATCACGACCGCGAGCCAGTAAAAGACCTTGATCACGGTGGGCGTCACGAACCGCTCCCACTGGAACAGGTCGCCGAGGCCGAACATGATTCCTCCTGGCAAAGTTGCGTGATTCTGCTTGCGGAGCGGCACACTGCACCGCGCCATAGCAGCGGTCAATCGAGGCCGTTTCGCGCCGCTATTTGACCGCCAATCCGCGGCTGGTTAGGACGGTGAGCAAATAGCCGCGGGGTCGTCATGCGCAGGCTTCAATGGGAGGATTTCACGGCGCTGACGCCGCGGATGTCCGCCGACCAACGGCGCGCCGTATCGGTCGCCGGCCTCGCGCACGCGCTGCACGACGGCTATACCGATCTCGTCTACATCATGCTGCCGCTGTGGCAGACGGAATTTGCGCTGACTTACGCGGCGCTCGGCCTGCTGCGCAGCGTGCTGGTCGGCGCCATGGCCGCCCTGCAAATTCCCGCCGGCATCGCGGCGGAACGGTTCGGCGCCGCACTTATTTTGGCGATCGGCACCGCGCTTGCGGGTCTCGGCTTTGTCTTCGCCGGCGCCAGCGCCGGCTTCGCCACACTGCTCGGCGCGTTGCTGATCTGCGGCATCGGTTCGAGCACGCAGCATCCGATCGCCTCGGCGATGGTGGCGCGCGCCTTCGCCGGGCCGCGTTCGCTCAAGGCGCTCGGCACCTATAATTTCACCGGCGACCTCGGCAAGATGACGCTGCCGGCGACGCTGTCGCTGATGCTGTTGGTCATGGCGTGGCGGCCGGCGCTCGCCATTTTGGGCGGCATCGGTCTCGTCGTGGCGGTGGTCATCTTTATCGCCGCGCCGCGCTTCCAGCATGGCGAGATCGTCCATCTGCAGAGCAATTTGAATGCGGCGCAAAAGCGCGAGCCGCCACGCTACGCCTTTCCCGTCTTGGTCGCGGTCGGCGTCATCGACACCGCCACGCGCATGGCATTTTTGCTGTTTCTGCCCTTTGTGCTGCGAAACAAGGGCGCCAGCGAGCAGACTATCGGCCTAGCGCTGACGCTGATCTTCACCGGCGGCGCGGCGGGAAAGCTCGCTTGCACCTTTATCGGCGCGCGGATCGGCGCCGTCGGAACAGTGTGGCTGACCGAGGGCTCGACCGCGGCCGCAATTCTAGCGTTGTTTCCGTTGCCGCTCGAGGCTGCCCTTTTTCTGCTGCCGCTGCTCGGCGTCGCGCTCAATGGTACCTCGTCGGTGCTGTACGGTTCGGTGCCCGAGCTGGTGCCGCCGCAATGGCGCAGCCGCGCGCTGAGCATCTTCTATACCGGTGTCATCGGGTCAGGCGCGATCGCGCCAATCCTGTTCGGCCGTGTCGGCGACAGGTTCGGCGTGTGGCAGGCTTTGGTGCTGGTGGCGGCCTTCGTGCTGTTGACGCTGCCGTTGTCGGCGCTGCTCCGCGGCGCGCTGACACGCGAATAAAAGTTCCCCGCACGGCACAGCCGCGTCGAATTTGCGGCAGCGGAACGCGGCTTGCGAAAGAAACGCCGTACGGTTCCCAAAGACTGCAATTTCCTACAAATGCGCGGCAGCGGGAACGGGCGTCAGGCACGGACGTTGGCATCGTGGCTTCGGGCGATGCGCCCGGAACGCGCTCTATGCTTGCCGCTAGCAGGCAAACACATAGAGCCGGCAACCATGGAGCAGGCCATGAGAGTAGCTTTTTCCTCAACCGCGATCGGTCTTGCGCTCGCAGCAGCCGCAGTGACGGCTGCACACGCCCAAACGATCATCACGCCGGATCCGGTCGTCACGGTTCCCGCCGCGACGGTGGTAGGGCCGACAACGGAGATAGTGCAGACCACTGAGACAGTGCGCACGATCCAGCCGATCCGACCGCATCTTCGTCGCGTCGTGACGACGCGCACCATAACGCGCCAGGTCGTGCCGGCGCGGACCATTGTGGCGCGTACGGTTCCCGTCACACCGCGGCCGCTCTACGACGACGTGGTGGCGGCGCCGATCGCCGAAAGCCCGGGACCGCTTTACGACACGGTTGCCGCGCCGGCGGTCGTGGGCGCGCCCGTGGTCGGCGACGGGGCCGTCGTTGCCACCGCGCCTTACACCTATCGCTATGTCTACGAGCCCAATCGAATCCTGGTCATTGACCCGACGACGGGTATTGCCGTGCAGTCGATTCCGCGCTGAGCGCGCGAAGACGGACGAAATCGCTTTGCTAGGATGTGCCGGTGCGGGCCCATGTTTGCTGGAGCTCGTGCCGGCGTTTTTGCGCAACCGCTCGTCCCAATGGCCGTAATGACGCGATTGTGACCAACCAGCGATGTACTAGTCCCAAAGCTGCCATTTACAGGTTCAGTTCACTTTTATACAACTATAAGGCGATACGCGGAATAACCTACTCAATTCCCGGCGCACTGGGGGAGAGATACCCGTAAATATGACAGTTCCACGCCGTATATTTTCTGCTGCATAAACTAGCGGTGGAATTTTGGCGGCGAATGATTTTTGGACTTAGTGCAGCCCGTCAACCGATGGAAATGCCATCGAAAACGGGGGTTCTCTTTGCCCAGACGACAAACCATCAAAGGCAAGCTGACCGCGCGCGAGAGCGAGGTCCTGCGCTGGGTTGCAAATGGAAAGTCGGCCTGGGAAGTCGGCGAAATTCTCCACATCACCAAGCGCACGGTCGATGAGCACGTTCAGACAGCGGTGCGGAAATTAGGTGCGGTCAACCGGACGCACGCCGTTGCGCTGGCGCTCTGTGACGGCATCATAAAGTTATAGTCTCGTCACAAATAACAGTATCGGCCCGGTTGTGATTGTGCCAACACTAACGTCGGCTTTCCGACAGAACGGGAACAAACAAATGATCTGTCAGGTATTTCCTGACACGTTTTTTCGGAGGTAACGACAGCTCAGGAACGTCAGCGGGGGCAACGACGGGGTCCACGTCAATGTGTGAAGACACACGCGGTGGCTAGCTCGGGGAGGCAGGCCATGCATTCGATGAACGACGGATTCCCTTTTCTCGATGGCGGAGCGCTCGACTCCAAGCGATCGTTCAATGTCGACGCGTTCGCCGCGAGCTACGGCGGAGTCGCAGTTTCAAGGTTCAGATCTGGCACTGTGCTGTACAGCCAGGGCGAACCTGCGGACTCCATGTATTACCTTCAGGATGGACAGCTCCAAAGCGCCGTGGTGTCGAGCCAAGGCAAGGAAGGCATCCTTGGCGTGCTCGAACCCGGCGACTTTTGCGGCGAAGGTTGCCTGCTCGGCAACCGCATCCGCGTAGCGACGGTTGCCTGCCTCGCCGACAGCGTGGTGGCTCGCTTCGAGCGCGCCAGCGCCCTTCGCGCCATTCGGGAAGATGCGGCGATTGCCGGCTTCTTCCTCACTTTTGCTTTGCGGCGCGTCGTTGATTTGAGGGAAAACCTCATCAGCCAGCTTTTCGATTGCAGCGAAAAACGCCTGGCGCGGGCGTTGCTGCTTCTGGCAAGTCACGGCCGCAACGCCAAGCCGAACAACGTCATACGCAATGTCGACCAGGAAGGCCTGGCGCAGATGATCGGCACGACGCGCTCCCGCGTGAATTATTTCATGAACAAATTTCGCCGGCTGCACTATATCGACTACGACGGCGATATCATCGTCGTGTACCGTTCCTTGTCGAACGTTGCGCTCCGCGATGACGGTTTTGGCGATTCCGACGATGGGTTGGCCTTGGCCTGCTAGCGCCCGGTTTTGATGGAATCAAAGCCGGGCTTTGGGTTTTTGATTGAATAGGTCGCTCGTCGCGAACCCAACTGCGGGGAAAAAGTCCCCGCCGTTGATTTGAATCAATGTTGTGAGATCGCCGCTCCATTATTTCCGGTCGAAATCCGGAGCGGTAATGGTTCCTCACAAACGCGCCATGCGTGGCTAGGGATCATGTTTGGGCCCCGGCAATCGCGAGAATGGGGCGGGATATGCCTGTTGCAAGGAAGGCAAGTGACGCTGGACTGCCGTCGGGTTGCGACGACGTTATCGATTTCCCAAAATTCGCTGCCGCGTACGGCGGCACGACGACGTCCCAGATGAGGAGAGGGGCGGTCGTTTATGCGCAGGGCGATCCCGCCGACTGCCTGTACTACATCCGAGTGGGAGAGGTGCGGATCAAAGTCGTGTCGCCGCAGGGCAAAACCGCCATCATGGCGACGCTCGAAGCCGATACGTTCTTCGGCGAGACTTGCGTGCTTGGCGAAGACATTCGCGTGGCGACAGCCGTGTGCCTGAGCGACTGCACCTTCGTCCGCATGACCAAAACCGATGCCATTCGCGCGTTGCGGGATGAGCCGCGCTTCGGTATGTTCCTCCTCACCCGCGTTTTGCGCCGCGTCACGCGATTGCGCTCGCGGCTCGTCAGCCATCTCTTCGAGGACAGCGAACAGCGCCTGGCGCGCGTTCTCCTGATGTTGGCAAACCACGGCAAGGGAGTTCGTAACGTCACGACCATCGAGGGACTGGACCAGGAGGACTTGGCTCAGATGGTCGGCACCACGCGCGCCCGGATCAGTCATTTCATGAACAAATTCCGCAACCTGGGTTATATCGATTACAACGGCAAGATCGCGGTGCGCCGTTCCTTGTCGGCCGTGCTGGTGCCGGAACTCGGCAATCCGCAAGACGTCATCGACGGTTTGTGATTGGGTGCCGGCGCAGCATCGCGAGCCAAATCTGCGTCGTCCGCCGGTGCGTGCTTAAACCGCCGAGCGAGACATACAAACAAATCATTAGCAACAGTGCGGCGTGTTAGTACGTACGCAGAATCCATAGAAGTTGTACAATTTTGAACAGCGTCCTTGCCGTTGTCATGTCAGATTTACAATCGACTGATTTGGCGCGTGGGTCTCTGGCGCTTCGTACAAAGAAATTGTGCGACGTTCCATGTCCCCAGATGGGCGGTTTCAGATGCCCTCGTGAGGATTTGCGCTATGGCGAGCAAGCTAAGCTATGCTTTTACCCGCGGCAAATTCCCAAGAGGGCAACGCGATGGGTCAATTGGACAGAACCGCCAGGATCGACGAGATCTTCATCGTTGACGACGATTACGACATGCGCGAAGCGCTGTCCGCGATCTTTCGCAAGGAAGGCTTCCGCACCGCGGCCTTTGCCGACGGCAGATCTTTTGTCCGGCTGGCGCGCGGACAAAGGCCCGCCTGCGTTCTGCTCGACCTGTGCATGCCCGACTTGTCGGGGCTCGAGGTTCTCAAGGAGCTCGACGCCAGGAATTACCCGGCGCCGATCCTGATGGTCTCCGCCCAGGAAGACGTCTTGAACGTCGTTCAGGCGATGCGCAACGGCGCCTTCGATTATCTCGAGAAGCGGCTCGATGCCGACACCATCGTGACCCGCGTCGCCGACGCCATGGAAGCCTGGAAGCAGCTTCGTGAGCGTGACGAAACGCCCGCGCAGGTCTCGTCGGCGATCCGCGGCTATTATCAGCTCACCCGCCGCGAGCGCGAGGTGCTGGCGCAGATCGCCGCCGCGTCCTCCAACAAGGAAACCGCGCGCAATCTCGGGATCAGCCCGCGGACCGTGGAAATCCATCGCGGCCGGATCATGCACAAGCTCGGCGCCAAAAACTCCGTCGATCTCATGCGCATCGTCATGAACGGCGGAACCAGGCGGCAGGACGGCGGCGAGCGCCCTATCGCGCCGGCGGCGTAGGCCGCGGCTCGGCCTGTCGGAGCTGGATGTGGCGCGCGACGCGTGCACGGCGTTCGACGCGTAGGCGTCTGAGCGATGAGGCTGTCCACTCAACTGACTCTGGCGATCGTCGGCGTGGTGCTTGTCACCGCGGCGACGCTGGGTTTTTACACCTACCGCAGCGTCGAGACGGCCATCGTGCCGGGGCAGTTGGAACGCGCCGAAATGCGCACACGACTGCTGGCGAATGAAATTGAGACCGCGGTCGGCGCCGCGCGCGCCGACGTCATCGGATTTCACTCGACCGACATCGAAGGTATTGTCCGCGCCATGCTCACGGATGGCGTCGATCCAAGAAACGGGATGTCGCTTGAGCAGTGGCGCGCGCGGTTGGCGAGGCGGATCGCCGCGGAACTTGCCGCCAAGCCGGTCTACACGCAATTTCGGGTGATTGGTCTTGCCGATGACGGGCGTGAGATTGTCCGGGTCGATCATTCGGGACCGCACGGCGCGATCCGAAACGTTCCCGACGATGAGCTGCAGCACAAAGCCGACCGTTATTACTTCAAGCAGACGATCGATCTGCCTCCGGGCGCCGTTTATGTTTCGCCGATCGATCTCAATCGGGAACACGGCGTCATCGAGGTGCCACACGTTCCGACAATGCGGATTGCGACCCCGATACAAGCGAGCAACGATCGTCCGTTCGGCATTCTCATTATTAATCTCGATCTGCGGCCGGTATTCGATCTCGTCCGCAGCGCGGCTAATGCGGACCGAACCATTTATGTCGTCAACGAACGCGGCGATTTTCTAGTCGATCCGGACCGCAATCGCGAATTTGGCTTCGAATTCGACAAGCCGTCTCGTTGGCAGATTGAATTTCCGGAGTTTGCCGCGGCGCTGGGCTCGGCGACACGCGGCATGAGCGTCGTCAAGGACGTGATGGGCAACCGGATCGGCGCGGCGATGTCATCGGTGCAATTGGCGGAAGGTCCGCGTATCGGCGTGATCGAGACGATCCCGTATTCGGCCTTGGTGGCGGCCGCCGCGGCCGCGGAACGATCGAGCGTTGTGGTCGGCTTTCTCGCCGTATTGGGTGCGCTCATACTGGCAACGCTGGTCGCGCGCTCGCTGACCAAGCCGCTGGTGCAGATGACGGCCGCCGCCGAGGGATATTCTCGCGGCGAGGCTATGCCGGTGCCGACGCAATCGGCTAGCGAGATCGGCGTCCTGGCCCGCGCTTTCGCCCGCATGCTCAGCGAGGTCAGAGCCAAGACGACTGCCCTCGAAAAAGAAGTGGAAGAACATAAGCGAACCGGGGCAGAACTGGTAAGGCACGCGGCGCGCGAAAGGCTGTTCGGCGTTGCGGTGCAATCCTCCGTGGATGCGATCGTTACCAAGACGCTCGACGGCGTCATTACCGGCTGGAACCCGGCCGCGGAGCGGCTATTCGGCTTTACCGCAGTCGAGGCCGTCGGTCAGCACATCGACATCATCGTTCCCGATGAGCGCCGGGAAGAACTGCGTGGCATTTTGGCGAGCATCCGCTGCGGCGAGATTGTCGAGCATCATGAGACCGTGCGCTGCGCCAAGAACGGCGCGCTGATCGAAGTCTCACTGAGCATCTCGCCGATAAAGCTACCCTCAGGCGAGATTATCGGCGCCTGCAAGATCGCCCACGACATTACCGAGCGACGCGCTGCTGAAGAAAACTTCAAGCTGGCGGTCGAAGCCTGTCCGAGTGGCATGCTGATGGCCGACCGCACCGGCCGCGTGGTGATGGTCAATACCGAGATCGAGAATTTATTCGGCTACCGGCGCGAGGAGCTGGTCGGCCAGTCGATCGAAATTCTGGTCCCGGAGCGTCTTCGCACCCAGCACTTCGCGGAGCGGCGCAATTATGCCGCCAAGCCCGTGGTGCGGCGCATGGCAGCGAAGCAAGATCTTGTCGGGCGGCGCAAGGACGGCAGCGAGTTTCCGGTCGAGATCGGGCTCAACCCGATCCAGACCCGGGGCGGCGTTCTCATCCTCAGCGTCATCGTCGACATCACCGAACGCAAGCGGCTCGAGCGGCTGAAGGACGCGTTCGTGTCAACGGTCAGCCACGAGTTGCGCACGCCGCTGACGTCGATCTGCGGCTCGCTCGGGCTGCTGATGGGCACCGCGGCGAAGGACCTGCCGGAGCGGACGGTCCGGCTGTTGTCGCTTGCGCAGTCGAACAGCGAGCGGCTGGTCAAGCTGGTCAACGACATTCTCGATATCGAGAAGCTGGAAGCCGGGCAGGTTGTGTTCAAGTTCAAGCTGGTTGGGCTGCGGCCGCTGATCGATCAGGCCGTCGACGCCAATCGCGGCTATGCCGACACCTACCTGGTCCGGCTGCGATGCGATTTTCAAGCCGACGGGGACGTCTGGGCCGATCCCGATCGCCTGTCGCAGGTCGTCACCAACCTCATTTCCAATGCGATCAAATTCTCGCCGCCCGACGGCGAGGTCGTGGTTGCGGTCAACGGGGTAAACGGCGGCTTCCGGCTATCGGTGCGCGACCACGGCGCCGGCATCCCGGCCGAGTTCAAGCCACGCATCTTTCAGAAATTTGCGCAGGCCGACGGCACCAACACCAAGAAGACCGGAGGCACCGGCCTGGGCTTGAGCATCGTCAAGGAGATTGTCACGCGGCTCAGCGGAACTGTGGGCTTTGCCGCCGCGTCCGGCGGGGGCACGGTATTTTACGTCGATCTGCCCCGCGTGGAACAGCCGGCCGTGAAGGAGCGCCTGCCGCAGGCCGCGTCCGTCGTTGCCGCGCAGAGCGCATGAAGCGGTTACGGTAGCTCGCCGCCGATTTCAATTCGCGTAGCCGACGCCGGTCGCCGTCGAGTGACCTTCATACTGCGGTAACTTGGCGGCGCCCAGCCAAAAGCTCTCCAACGTCCGCACCAGTTCGCGGTAGGCCTGCAGGTCGACCGGCTTAACGATGTAGCAGTTGGCGCCGAGATTGTAACAGCTGGTGACGTCGCGGTCGGAATCCGACGAAGACAAAATGATCACCGGAATGCGCCGGAACTCGTCTTGACCCTTGAGCACGCCGAGGACCTGGCGGCCGTCTTTCCGCGGCAGATTGAGATCGAGCAGAATGAGGGTCGGTTGCCCGGCCTCCGGCCCATTCGCGGCGCGGCTGAGGAAGTTGATCGCTTCGACGCCGTCATAGGCAACCGATAGTGTGATTTCGAATTTGCTCGAGGTGAGCATTTCCCGCGTTAAGTCGACATCCGCTGCACTATCTTCGACAAGAAGGACGTGGACGGCGCCAATCATGCGGCTTCTCCCTGGATGGCGGGCATTGTGAAGTAAAATGTGGTGCCGTTGTCAGGTTTAGAATCGAACCAAATCCGGCCGCCATGACGCTCGACAATCTTCTTGGCGATGGCGAGCCCGATGCCGCTGCCGGCGAAGCGGCCGCGCTCGTGCAGACGCTGGAACATCTGGAAAACGCGTTCGGCATATTGCTCGTCGATGCCGATACCGTTGTCCTCGACGCGAAACACCCAGTTGTCGCTTTTCCGCTCGGCGCCGATGCGAATTTGCGGCGTGTGCTCGCCGTGAAATTTCAGCGCGTTGCCGATGAGGTTTTGGAAAACCTGGGCGAGCTGCGCGGTGTCGGCGTGCACCGCGGGCAGCCCGTCATACGCGATCTGCGCGTGACTCTCTTCGATCGCGACTTTCAGCCGGTCGAGCACGTCCCCTACCACGGCCTCGGATTTGATGATGGTCGGCGTTTTGGCCTCCGAATCGATGCGCGAATAAGCAAGTAGGTCCTTGATCAGTTGCTGCATGCGCTTGGCGCCGTCGACCGCATAATGAATGTACTTCTCGGCCTTCTTGTCGACTTTACCCTTGTAGTGGTCGGCCAGCAGTTCGGTATAGCTCGCGACCATCCGCAACGGTTCTTGCAGGTCGTGCGAGGCGACATAGGCAAACTGTTCGAGATCGGCGTTCGAGCGTTTCAGCTCTTCGTCATACGCGGCGAGCGCTTTTTGATCCTGCTTCTGCCGTGTAATGTCGCGAGCGACCTTCGCCGCGCCGATGATTTCTCCGGTCGATGACCTGAGCGGAAAGACGCTTAGCGAAACGTCGATCTTGCGGCCGTCTTTGCTGACACGAACGGTCTCGTGGTGATCGATCCTTTCACCTCCGCGTATCCGGTTCAAAATCACGCTGACTTCGCTGCGCAATTCGGCAGGAACGATGATGTCTATGCTTTTGCCGATCGCATCTTGCGCGGCGTGTCCGAAAAGAAGTTCGGCGGCTGGATTCCAGCCCGTGATGACGCCGTCGAGGGACTTTGTAACGATGGCGTCGTCGCTTGATTCCACGACCGCAAGCAGCAAATGCTCGCGCTCGGCAAGCCGCCGCGTCGTGGCTTCGGCGAGCTTCCGCTCGCTGATATCGGTGATGGCGCTGAGCACCATCAGCCCGTCTTTGGTCTGGATCGGGTTCAGCCCGATCTCGACCGGGATCTGGGCGCCATCTTTACGCACGCCGTAAAGGTCGCGGCCGACGCCCATGCGGCGCGCTTCCGGCTTGGCGATGAAACTCGCGCGATGGCCGCCATGCACTGCGCGGCCCGCTTCCGGAACCAGAATATCGATCGATCGGTCGAGCAGTTCCTCGCGCCGGTAGCCGAACAGCCGCTCGGCCTCGGCGTTGACCAGCACGATCTTGCCGCCGGCGTCGGTCATGATCATGCCGCTCGGCGACGCTTCGACCGCGAGACGGACGATCTCCTCGGAAGCCAAGCGATCGGGCATGTGCGTGTCCCGTCGCTCCCGCATTTCGCTTTCGGTTTTGGTTATTGCTTTTCGAGAGCCGCAACCACAGCGGGAGGCAGAATCAGGTAATCGAATAGTGCTTGGTAATGAATAAAAAGCGACTAGGTAGGACCACTTATCGGCGAAGGGCGGCCCTGCGCTGCCGGCGTCAGCGCGCGGCTTTCTTGCCCGCTTCCACGACGGCCTTCGGCAGCACGTCGAGATAGGGCCCCATGAAGAACGCCTCGCCGGTCCCGTCGCCGTAGTAACGGTCATAGGCGTCGATCATGGCGCGGACCGGCGTGACGCAGGACGGCATCGAGGCAACGATGAGGTCGCCGAGCTCAGCCGCCGGCTTGGCGCCATAGCGCGGATCGGTGACGACCGCGTGCACAATGCAGTCGGTCGCCGAGCGCACCAGCGGCTCGGTTGCGGCGCTCTTCTGCTGTGCGGAGAGGGTCACAGCACCGTTACCAAGGTTGAGCGGTTCGGTTGCGACGGCAACGACCAATGCCGTGCCGAAGAGCGGCGCCAGAATCATAGCCTGTCCCTCACCCGGCCTCGGGCGAGCCATAACGGGGCCGGTTATTGCCGGTCAACCCATAATCCAACGCCACATCTTGCCTTCCCTGGTTCCGGGCTGCAGGCGTGCTATAATTGCGCCACAGATCGACGGAGCACGATGATGATCCTTCCCCCGGTATTGATCCTTGGCGCGCATTTGATCATGCCGGTCTCCGACAGCGTGCCTACGCTCAACGTCGAGCAGGTCTGCCGGGGCATCGCGCAGCAGGGCGGCGTCTCGTTTCACGACACCGACATCGCCGAGGAGAAGAAGAACTGTCTCGACAGCGAAAAGGCCATTCGCGACGAACTGACCAAGGAATGGTCGAGCTTCACCCCGGCCGACAAGGTCGCTTGCACGAACGAATCCGAGATGGGCGGGGATTCGAGCTACACCGAATTGCTCACCTGCCTGGAAATGGCGCGCGACGTGCGGACCATGAGGAGCGAGGCGAACAAGCCGGCCGCGGCGCCCGCGAAGCCCGCTCCGCCCGGCCACGCGCAGCCGAAGCCGTAACCGCAGAGCGCGGTGCCCGGCGGCTTGCCTGCTAGTAACCGATAAGAATCTCGCTCACGGCTGGTTTGACCGAGCGCATCGCGGGGTCGGACGAGGAGTATTCCTTATCCGCCGAAATCGCGCTCACCGCATCCGCTGACGCTTTCGGGTCGGCGGTGAGATTGACGCCGGATTTGCAGCCGCCGGGCAGCGAGGCCAGCGCGCCGCCGTCCCAGTCGCTCACCGTCGCCACGCCGTTCTTGTCGAAGCCTTTAAGCTTGAACGGCTTTTTGTTGAGCTTTTCCATCTGCATGAGGCTTAGGCCAAGCCGCATGCCTTCCGGCGCACCCCAGGTCGATTTGCCTTTGATGTCGATGAGATAAGTGCCGCTGCGCTCGGCCGGATTGGACCACCACACTTCGAGGCGGCGCTTCGGATCGTTCGGAAACACGATTGAGGCCTTGACCTTGGCGCCGCCGTCGGCATCCACGTCGCCAAAAGTGACGTTCTTGTAGTCGAACGTCATCGCCAGCCGAAGCGCGTTCGAATTCTGGCTGAATATGCCGGTGCAGGCCACAACATGAGCGCCCGGCGGGGGCAGCTTCGGTTCGGCGGGACGCGGCGCGGCTGCGGTGCGCATCGCCGGATGCGCGGTCGTGTGCGAGCCGCCGGTCGGCTCCGCCACTGCCGCCGGAATTTTCTGTCTCATCTGCGATGGCGCGAGCTGATCTTCCGAGTTCAGCGTCGGATTTTGCTGCTGCGCCGCCAACGGGCCGGTAGCCGTTAAGCCAAGGGTTATGCCAAGCGCCAATGCCAGCGCGGCACCGATCCGTTTTTCAAGCATCCCCGCCTCCGTTCCCACTCCGGAGCCTAACATAGCACGGTCACAACACGGTCATGGCAGACTTGACGCCGCATCGCCGCGGGCCACCGCCGCACGACATTATTGATGCTCGAAGACGCAAAATTGATGCTCGAAGCGCAAAGCCCGCCTACGCTCTTCGAGCTACGGCGGGCAACCTTCGCGGAGCTTATTCTCGTCGGCTTGCCAAGCCGAAGCTCGCGGCAGCCTCGCCCGCCTTCGCCCTTTGGGCTTCGGCGCGGCAGCCTTCACTCGCTACGCGAGCGACGATGGCTTGCCAAGCCGAAGCTCGCGGCAGCCTCGCCCGCCTTCGCCCTTTGGGCTTCGGCGCGGCAGCCTTCACTCGCTGCGCGAGATTATCTCAGTGGCCTGCCGAGCCGAAGCTCGCGGCAACTTCGCCCGCCTTCGCCCTTTGGGCTTCGGCGCGGCAGCCTTCACTCGCTACGCGAGATTATCTCAGTGGCCTGCCGAGCCGAAGCTCGCGGCAACTTCGCCCGCCTTCGCCCTTTGGGCTTCGGCGCGGCAGCCTTCACTCGCTGCGCGAGCGAAGGCTGGTGGAGCCAGGCTCCACTCTCCAATTATTCAAGGCTGTCCACCCCTGTTTGCAAAAGCTACTGCAAAACAGAGGGTTACCTGGTGATTTGCCTTTGCCTGTCCAGGCCTATCTGCCAAAATCCAGCCCCCAGGGTGGGGAACAGGGTGGGGAAAGCAAGGAGTACAGCGATGGCGAGACCGATCCACAAACTCAGCGACCCCAAGTGCAAATCTGCAAAGTCTGGACGCCATGCTGATGGCGGGGGACTCTTCCTGATGGTCGGCGGCGAGGGTCGTCATCGCACGGCGAGCTGGCTCTTCCTGTGGAAAGTTGATGGGCATCGCCGCGAGATGGGACTGGGGTCGTTCCGCAGCGTCCCACTTGCTGTGGCCCGTGATTTGGCGAAAGCGGCGCGGGAGGATGTTGCTGCCGGGCGTGATCCGATTGCTGCTCGCAACGCGCGCCGGGCCGGGAACATCAGCTTTGGTGAGGCCGCGGACAAGTACATCGAGGAGATGGAGCCAAGCTGGCGCAATGCCAAGCATCGCTACCAGTGGCGCGAGACCTTGAAAACATACGCAGCACCGCTGCGGCCGACGCCGGTCAGCCAGATCACCACCGACCGGGTGCTCGCCGTGCTCAAGCCGCTTTGGCTGACGAAATCGGAAACAGCGATACGGCTGCGCGGCCGCATCGAGCGCGTGTTGGATTGGGCTAAGGCCAAGCATCACCGCAGCGGTGAGAACCCGGCAGCTTGGAAGGGCAATCTCAAAGAACTGCTGCCGCTGCTGCCTGCAAAGCGCAAGCGCGTCAAGCATCATCCGGCAATGCCGTTCGCCGACGTGCCTGCCTTCATGGGCAAGCTGCAAAAACAGATGGGTATTGCTGCCCGCGCTCTCGAATTCTGCATTTTGACAGCGGCACGATCGGGTGAGGTGGCGGGCGCAAAATGGAGCGAGATCGACTTTGCGGCCAAGACGTGGACGGTGCCGGGCGAGCGCATGAAAGCTGGGTTGCTACACCGCGTCCCGCTCAGCGGGCGTGCGGTGGCGATCCTGCGCGAGATGGAGAAATTACGAACCAGCGAGTTCGTGTTTCCGGGTGCCAAGGATAGCAGGCCGCTATCGGATATGGCGCTGACGCAGCTGCTGCGCCGGATGGGCCTGGATGTCACCACGCACGGCTTCCGGTCGAGTTTCCGCGATTGGGCCGGCGATAGAACGGCGTTCCCGCGAGAGGTGGCTGAGGCGGCGCTGGCGCATCTGGTTGGCGACGAAGTTGAACGGGCCTACCGGCGCGGTGACGCTTTCGAGAAGCGCGCCCAACTGATGCAGGCGTGGGCTAATTATGCTGAGCCAAAGGCCGGCAATGTTGTGCAGCTGCCCCGACGCAAACATTAGCCTCGGTTGGCTGGCTTTGGCCTGACCAATGGCTTTGGACCACGGTCGATTTTGCAAGACAGGGGAGGGGACACATGAACCTACGAAGACGAGCAATTCTGGACGCCATAAAGCTACGAGTAAGAGTAATGCTGCGCACTGCCGCTTGGGCGGCGGGATGGATGGTCGCCGTCTACGTCTGGGTCTACCTCTGGCCCTGGGTCTGGTCCGATCAGTCAGATCATCCCCGGCTTGAAGTGATGCTTTGGTGGTTGGCAATTCTCATCGCGCTTGGGCTCCGTTACGAGCTCGAAATGATCAAAGAAAAATTGGATTTACGGTAGCCGGCCAATGGGGTGCGCGCCGGGCGGGGTGGGCAACTTGACCAAGTGGCTCATGGTGTTTGACGTCGACCTTCCTGGTCGTCAGCGCGCAGCTGGGCGCGCGTGGCAACTATTTCGGCACCGGCTTCCAGGTCGAGTCTGCTGGCCGATCGCGAACCTTCCATGCGGCGCGGAGAAGGGTGGCTTGCCTCTATCGCTCATCGGGCAGGTCAACAAAGTTTACCGCGACCGAGACCCGCGGCTGATCGGGATTGAGCGGGTCGGAGCCGACGCTCACGCCGAGTTTTTCGACGCTCTCTCCACGCCCTTGATCACGATACAGCCCCAGGAGCTTGGCCCGCTGATCGAGGATGCGCAGCACCATGTTGGTGGCGGCAATGTCGCCCTCGCACGCGCGTTTATGGAAAGCCTGTTGCAGGTGATCCAGACGCAGCAATTCTAGCCGCAACAGATGCGCCGCAGGCTCGGCCACGATCTGCGCCATGCCAGCGCGTACGTCCCCATGCGCAGTGCTGTCGCTGATGCCAAGACGCGAAGCGATCTCTTCGAAGCTGCGGCCTTGCCGTCTGAGTTCGAGCGTCTTTGCCCGACGCTCGGCGATTGCGATCATCGCCGGTGATGTATGGCTACTCTTCGTCGTTCGGCGCACGCCCATGGTATCCCACCTTCGCCTCCGCTGGCCTTCTCTTGGCTGGAATATTCCTGTGCGCGCCGCAATACCAGCGACTGAGCCGCCCGGCTCTCAGTGGCCTTCATAGCCGAACGCTGCGAAGCGGCCACACCGGCAACAGAAATTCAGAAGCCCGCCGTTGTCCGCCAGCTCTTGCACGCGGCTTCGTCGCGGCAGCGCACGGCTGCTCAAGATCAGGCTCGCTTGCGGCGCGCGGAGCAAGGCGCGCAAAGCGGGGCGTCGCTGCGGCCTCCCCGTGAAGCAACGCCAAAAGCTCCGGCTTCGATTCCCGAACGCGCCGGATGATGCTGGCCGGGACAGGCTGCGCGCCGGCGCGCAAAAGCAAGCTATCGCCGGCCGACACAATGGTTGCGCCGATCGCATTCAGCTCATTCAGGACATCCGCCGCGATGCTCATAGCACCGTCTCCCGCTGCGCCGGCAAGTCATCGTTCCCGGCTGCAAGGTGCTCAACTTTTTGCAAGGTGCTCACCTCTGAAACGTGAGCATCTTGCAGGGGCTGTGAGCACGTTGCACTTCCTGAGGGCAGCGCCCACACCCACCGGCCGGTGCCGTCGGCCCCCTCGGATATGCGTTTGGGGACAATGCCGACCTTGTCCTTAGCCCGGCGAACCGTCGCCCAGGTGAGGCCCGCGGCCTTCGCTTGCGATTGCACTTCCGCCGCGGACATAGGACCGTCCCCGAGCACGGCCGTCAGCCAGCCGGCGGCCTCCTCTCTGGCGGTTCGGGCCGATGCGCCGGTCGCATCGGCGGCCAGCGCCTCGTTGGCGGTTATCGTGACGGGCTCACTATCCCAGACCACCCGCGATGCAACAATGCCATCGTGAACGTCGCATTGTTCAATGCGGAAGGCGAGCCCTTGCGGCGCGCGCGCCAGGTTGTTCTTTGCTGACAAGAACAGCCGGCGACCGTCGTGCTCTGCATCTTCGATGACTGCGAAGGCAGCTCGGGGCGCGCCGGTGAATGCGATTGAGCCGATGAACCGGTGCAACGCCTTTGTCGTGTTGTTGGCCCCACTTTTGGAAAAATGCGTCACGGACAAGACGGCGACACGCGTGCGCTCTGCCATCTCGCCCAGTGGTTCGAGGACGCCGCGGACTTCTGCATTTTTGTGGCTGTCGGTGCGGCCCAAGTAAGACGAAACTGGATCGATATTCACCAATGCAACGTTGCCGATCTCCGCGATTTTATGCTCGAGAAGGGCAAGATCATTTTGCAGGTTAAGTGCGCGCCGGCCGCCGCCAGCGTCGCGAACGGCCGCCACCACATGCACGCGATCTAGATCGGCGCCAGCCGCCAGCAAGCGCGGGACGATTGTATCAGCGGCGCCGTCCTCCGCCGAAAGGATGATGGCGTTTCCGAGGAGCGCGCGTCCCTCGCCGCATGGCCAATCGCCACCCGTCGTCACTGCCGCGATGATGGCGATCGCCAGTTGACTTTTGCCGGTGCTCGGTTCGCCAGCGATGCAAGTGTGCTTGCCGCGGGCGAGGCGGTCGGGCCAGAGCCATTCGACCTTTTCGGGCTCAATATCGGCGGCACGACGCGAAATGAGACTTGCGCCAACGGCATTCATGACGATGCCTGCTCAGACGTCGAAGTGCGACGATGTGATGCGAGCCATCGCGTGCCAGCTACGTCGCTCATGGCTGCACCGCCTTCAACGGCGGCACGATTTGCGCTGGTGGCAATCTTCGGGCGGCGGCGCCTGCTTGGCGCATGCGCTCGACGTAGGATCTGATGCTCTCAACAATCACCCATCGTTTACGCGTCGAGCCGACGAGTTCGAGCTCGCCAGCCTTGACGAGTTGCCAAAACTTGTTGTTGCCGATGCCGCCGAGAAGTTTGCGCGCCTCGACGACGGTGACGAGAAGGGGTTCTAGTGCGGACATTGTGCAGACCTGGAATAGACCGGGTGCGCGCCGTATCGCTGCGCGCATGTCGGTCTCTCCGGTCTACAGACGGCCGTGAGAGGCGTGCCCGTCGAACTCCTTGAGGACTGGGCTTAGTCCCGTACTAGCTGGGCTTGGTTACCGCCCGTTCAGACTGAATTTCCGTTCGCCGTTGCCGCATCCGAAGGGTTTCCCCACACGGCGCAGGTTCCAGCTACCCGGCGGCGGATCAACTGGTCTCAAGATGGGGCGCTTTTAACGCGCCCGGCCGATCCGTCGTTGTTCGACGAGGGCTTTATCGTAAGCCGCAATCCGTCTGTCAACATTCTCTTTGGGACTTGTTGGTACCGAGTGGCGTGCTATCCACTCTCTGCCGCGCCTATGCACACTTCGTTTCTCTAACTGCGTGCATAAAAGCGTCGCCCGACGACGCTTTTGCCGGTTGCGACGCTGGGCGGCGCGCATCCTTTCGTAACACTCGCTTTTGCCAAGCGAGAACATCGTAGGTGGTAAGGAGCCTCGCTCACCGCGGGGTTCGTTGCTTTTTGGCCCAGGGCGCGCGCGGCCGGGGTGTCACCGTCCGTTCGCGCAATGGGTCGGGCCTTATGCGGGGATACCCGGCGAGCGGGCGCGCCCCGCCTGGGCTTTCGGCCGCTCTCGCCGCGCTCGGGATATGCAGAGCAAGCCACACCTCCTAGGTGGGATCAAATAACTCCCGGCGATATGGTAGTGATGGCCGATTTCAGCACGGCACATCCGCAACTTGTTCTTGCCAATATCTAGCCGCGCCGACGGGCAGGTGGTCAAACGATACGGCCAAAGTCCGACGGCCGGTCGAATGGAGCTTCGGGCGGATCTTGGGGAGCGGAAAGTTCCCGATCACGCGACTGCACCAATTTTCTCGCCAACTCCCCATTCAATTCCAACTGACTCATGACGCCTTGCACAAACGAAATCATGCGAAGGATGGCGAGCACACCAAAGAGCCCCGTCGCGCCGATCATAACCCAACCGAATTGGCCGACATGACCGTGAATTGTTATTTTCCACGTCCAGTTTGCCGCTTTTCCAAGAACGAGAATTGCGGCGGCAATCAAATCCAGAAACAATAACACGACCCAAAACCTCATCTGTCGGCGCAGCGCACCTTGGTAAAGGTCGACCTCTCGGAGCGTAAGACCGTCGCCACGAAGAAGGCCCGCAGAGAAAATCATCGCCGGCAAGATCACGGCCGACTGGATCGTAAAGAATGCCATCAACTCTGGAGTGATATCTTTTACCGTCGCCGCAGGAAGCCACGCAGCCGACGACACCCCGGCGATGAGCGCCAAGACGGAATCCCAATAGCGAAAGATTTTGCGTAGCGTGTTCATTGCCAAATCGTCACGCCTCGATTTTGCCGTTGTTCACAAGGAAGGCGTGCGCTTCCCGTAAAGCGCGGACGGCGTCGTCAATATCAAGCAAATTGCCGTTTTTGATGACGCTCGCCTTATAACTCAGACGTATGTCTTTCCCGGTCATTCGGCCACCGGGGCCACGGGCAGTAATTTCGCCCTCTGGCAAGTTCCGCAACGCGGTCTGCATGGGAGCGCGGCTGACCGGACGCCGCGTGCGGGACTTATACCCAATGTGGACCGACACATCCAATTCCGCCTCTGGCGGCACGTCTCGTATGAATCTTTGAACGTCGGCTTCATTACTCATGACAGCGCGCAGCACATCGAGAGCGCGCGTCCAAAGTGGCTTTCGTGTCCCGAGCTTGTGATATTCGTCGGTCTCTGCAAAAGACGGAACAGTAGTGAGCACACCCGTCGATGCGCTCGGTGCGACCTCCGTTGCTGCGGGAGCTCGGCCACCGACAACAATTTCTTGAATGTCGTCGAGATCGCCTCCGACATCGTCAGCGTCAAATTTTGCTTTTAAGATTACCTGCCCAGTGTTGCCGATTGTTCCAGTCCGTTCTTTCAGAAGCCACGTCAGATACTCTTCAATGTGCTTCGAGCCGAGAGAACGACTTTGGATCATGAAAAGATGGCTCTTTATCGCCATCCAATACATCATCGAATGAATGTATTCCTTTCCGCGCGGCGGCGGCAGTTGCTCGACTTGCACCATCGGCGCGTCCGACGCTTGTGCAAGCAGCGCTTGATGGTAACCCTTCGTGTAATGCGTGAGATCGCCGAAAAAATATTCCCGATGATCGTTATGCAAATTCATCAAGTAGGTATCTTCGTCCGAAGGCGGGACTGTCCATGCGCGGCGCCTCCAGTGTTCACCAAGCTGCTGCCCATCGACTTCGTGCTTAAGCGCGGCCCGGAGCGCCGTGTGCAATGATCGCGTGCCGAATGCGCCTGTAACATCTTCCAACCGGCGATAGTGAATAGTAACAGTCTGCCGCTCTACCGACGCCATCCTACCCTCCCAGAATGTCCCGTTCGTAAAGGTGACACAACTTGGGGGTGCCGCATACGCGACATTCGTGCCCATCACCGTTATTCCTGATCCGGCTTCGGCTCGCACCAATGGGGGATAGTCGGCGCCCCCAAGTTGGACATGACGCCGAAATCGCGCGGAATTGGTTCGGCCAGTTTCCAGGGTCGGCCGGCGCTTTGCGAAGCTGGTCGACGGCGGCTTCGGCGACCGCTTCGCGCTCGCCCACAGTCAGCCCAATCCGCAGTCCCCGCACGACTTTCGCGGCCCGCGCCAGCGCCGAAACGAGCGCGTATTTGAGCTGGTCGCCACGGTCTCGAAGCATGGTCTGAATATAGAACGGACCATGAACATCGCCAATAGCTAGGGCTGGGGCTAATCATCGGAAACCCCAGCTATTGCTGGGTTTCCCGCGTTTGCGCCATAGGGCTCACAGTGACTCAGCAAAGGCCCAGGCAAGCCCAAGGGTGAGGTTTGGGGGTAAGGTGGGCTCTGACAACCCCAAGGCCCAGGACTTACCAGTGGCCCCCTTATGGGCATGAGGGTCACAACAGGGTGCACACCCAGGGAGTGCTTCTAAAAAATTACTGTAACTTCAATAGTTTGTGGCGTTTATTGGTGGAGCCAGGCGGAGTTCGAACCGCCGACCTCTTGAATGCCATTCAAGCGCTCTCCCAACTGAGCTATGGCCCCTTCAGGGATCAGACATCAGGACTCGGTAATCAGGCGAGGGAGTTGCTCTGCTTCTCGCTTACTGATTGCCGACTGCTGATTATCCTTCCTCTTCCGGTTCGATGTCGCCGCCGATAATATCGGTGACGTCGGCGTCCTCTTCCTCCTGCTCCTCGATGAAGGTGTCGTCGTCGAGCGTCTCGTCGATCTCGACTTCTTCCTCCTCCGCACCCGGCTCCGCGGTCGCAGGCTTCTTGCCTTGCGCCTCGGCGTCGGCTTCTTCCAGGGAGACGGTCTCTACCTCGGCCGGTTCGGGCACTGCGACTTCCTCGACCGGGGCGACCGGGCGCGGCACCACGGGCGCGGCTTCCGGCCGGGCCCGCGTCACAATCGGCGCGACCACATAGACCGTGTCGCATTTGGGACAGTGAATCGGATCCTTGTTCAGATCATAGAATTTGGCGCCGCAGTTGGCGCAGAGCCTTTTGGTGCCCAGTTCGGCTTTGGCCACGATCCGCATCCTTGGTCGAGCAATTCGGGTGCTTCACTTGGCTAGTCGCACGGCGGCTGTCAATAGACGATATAAACCCAAAAACGACGGGATGACGGGCTGCGCCGGCCCGTGATAGAGGGCGCTCTGTTGCCGCCGCCGGCCACGACACCTTGTGGCGCAGCCTGGATACATCTTATGCCCGCCAACCGCGCTCCACTCACCGCCCGCCGCAATGGTCCGCTTTTGGGCTCCGTTCGCGTTCCCGGCGACAAATCAATGTCGATTCGCGCCCTCATTCTGGGGGCGCTTACGGTGGGTGCGACCCGGGTCAGCGGTCTTCTCGAAGGCGAGGACGTCCTCAATACGGCCGAGGCCTTGCAGGCGCTCGGCGCCCGCATCGAGCGCACCGGCGAGCGGCAATGGCTGATCCACGGCGTCGGCATCGGCGGCTTTGCCGAACCGGCCAATCCGCTTGATTTCGGCAATTCCGGAACCGGGTGCCGACTTGCGCTCGGCGCCGTCGCCGGCTGTCCGATCACCGCGACGTTCGACGGCGATGCCTCGCTGCGCACCCGGCCGATGCAGCGCTTCCTCGATCCGCTGCAGCGCATGGGCGCGCGCACGCTTGCCTCGACGGATGGCCGCTTGCCGTTGACGCTCGCCGGTGCGCGCGATCCGATGCCGATCGTGTTCAAACCGCCGGTGCCTTCGGCGCAATTAAAATCGGCGATGCTATTGGCCGGGCTTGCCGCACCGGGCGAGACCGTGGTGATCGAAGCGGAGGCGACCCGCGATCACACGGAGAAAATGCTTGTTCATTTCGGCGCTGAGGTGAAGGTCGAGCCGGAGGGCAGTGGACGGCGCATCACGCTTGCCGGCCAACCGGAATTGACCCCGCGACCGGTCATAGTTCCGGCCGACCCATCGTCGGCGGCGTTTCCGCTGGTCGCCGCACTCGTGGTGCCAGGGTCGGACGTGATCCTCAACGGCGTGATGATGAATCCGCTGCGTAACGGGCTCCTCACATCGCTGGGCGAAATGGGCGCACGCATCGAGCGGCTTGAGGAACGCAATGAAGGCGGCGAGGACGTCGCCGATCTGCGCATACGGGGCGGCACTTTGCGCGGCGTCGAAGTGCCGGCGGCGCGCGCGCCCGCCATGATCGACGAATATCCGATCCTCGCCGTTGCCGCCGCCTGCGCCGAAGGCACGACGGTGATGCGCGGCCTCAAGGAGCTGCGCGTCAAGGAATCCGACCGGCTCGCCGCCACCGCCGCGCTCCTGCGCGGCAACGGGGTCGCCGTCGACATCGAAGGCGACGATCTCATCGTCCACGGCAAAGGCCGCCCCGCCGGCGGCGGCACGGTCACGACCCATATGGATCACCGCATCGCCATGGCCGCGATGATGCTAGGGCTCGCCAGCGAGCGGCCGGTGCAGATCGACGACGGCACCTTCATTGCAACGAGCTTTCCGGGCTTTGTCGAATTGATGCGGTCGCTGGGCGCGGAATTGACATGATAATCGCCATCGACGGGCCGGCAGCCTCGGGAAAAGGCACCATCGCGAGGCAGATTGCGGCGGTCTACGGGCTGCAACATCTCGACACCGGGCTATTGTATCGCGCCGTGGCCAAAGCGGTGCTCGATGCCGGCTATCAGCCCGACGATGTCGAGCATGCGATCGAGGCGGCGATTACGCTCGATCCGACGAAATTCCAGGATGTCGCGCTGAAATCGCAGGCCATCACCGAGGCCGCCTCGGTCGTCGCCGCCATCTCGCAGGTGCGGCAAGCCTTGATGAACTACCAGCGCGAATTCGCCACCCGGCCGCCCGGTGCGGTGCTCGACGGCCGCGATATCGGCACCGTTATCGCGCCCGGCGCCGATGTGAAGCTGTTCGTAGTGGCGTCGCCGGAGGTGCGCGCCAAGCGGCGGGTCATCGAGCTGCAGTCGCGCGGCGAAGCCGCCGACGAGCGGGAGGTCCTGGCCGACCTGTTGCGGCGCGACCAGCGCGATTCCCGACGGACCGCAGCCCCCCTGATGCAAGCGCCCGACGCACACTTGCTCGATACCACGCATTTGGGTATAGACGCGGCGTTCCGGGCCGCTGTCGATATCATCGAGGCCGTTCGAGCGGGCCGAAAGCGTCGATAACAAGCGCTTTCGTCATTGGAGGTTAGCCCGCTCACCGTCTCCGCTGCGTGATGCCGACTTAACTTTCGTCCGGGACGCAAGCTTTTCCGAAACGTATGGCCTTGGCCCCAACCGCCGGTGTTGCCGGCGGCCGTCGCACGTTCCGGACCATTTCCATTCAAGGGGTTCGGAGTATTTTATGGCTCAAGCTGCCGTTCAAGCCGCCGCCTCGCCGTCGCGCGAGGACTTTGCCAAGCTGATCGATGAATCGTTCGGCGACGGTCATCTGCAGGAGGGCGCCGTCGTCAAGGGCACGGTGGTCGCGATCGAGCGCGATCTCGCCGTCATCGACGTGGGATTAAAGACCGAAGGCCGCGTGGCGCTGCGCGAATTTGCCGGGCCCGGCCGTACCACGGAGATCAAGGTCGGCGACGTCGTCGAGGTCTATCTTGAGCGGATCGAGAATGCGCTCGGCGAAGCCGTGCTGTCGCGCGACAAGGCGCGCCGCGAGGAAAGCTGGGGCAAGCTCGAAAAGGCGTTTCAGAATAACGAGAAGGTGCAAGGCGTCATCTTCAATCAGGTCAAGGGTGGCTTCACCGTCGATCTCGACGGCGCGGTGGCCTTCCTGCCGCGCTCGCAGGTCGATATCCGGCCGATCCGCGACGTGTCGCCGCTGATGAACAATTCGCAGCCGTTCCAGATCCTTAAGATGGACCGACGGCGCGGCAATATCGTCGTCTCGCGCCGCACCGTGCTCGAGGAAACCCGCGCCGAACAGCGCCAGGAACTGGTGCAGAACCTCGAAGAGGGTCAGGTCATTGACGGCGTGGTCAAGAACATCACCGATTACGGCGCCTTCGTCGACTTGGGCGGCATCGACGGGCTTCTCCACGTCACCGACATCGCCTGGCGGCGAGTCAATCATCCTTCCGAGGTGCTCAATATCGGCCAGCAGGTGAAGGTCAAGATCATCAAGATCAACCACGAGACCCACCGCATCTCGCTCGGCATGAAACAATTGCTCGACGATCCCTGGCAGGGCATCGAGGCCAAATATCCGGTCGGCGCGCGGTTCAAGGGCCGCGTCACCAACATCACCGATTACGGCGCCTTCGTCGAACTGGAGCCCGGCATCGAGGGACTGATCCACGTCTCGGAAATGTCGTGGACCAAGAAGAATGTGCATCCCGGCAAGATCGTCTCGACCTCTCAGGAAGTCGAGGTGCAGGTGCTCGAGGTCGATCCGGTCAAGCGCCGCATTTCGCTCGGATTAAAGCAGACCATGCGCAATCCATGGGAGGTGTTCGTCGAGAAATATCCGCCGGGGTCGGTGATCGAGGGCGAGGTCAAGAACAAGACCGAATTCGGCTTGTTCCTCGGGCTCGACGGCGACGTCGACGGCATGGTGCACCTGTCCGATCTCGACTGGAAACGGCCGGGCGAGCAGGTCATCGAGGAGTACAAGAAGGGCGACAAGGTCAATGCCCAGGTGCTCGACGTCGATGTCGAGAAGGAGCGCATTTCGCTCGGCATCAAGCAGCTTGCGGAAGGCGGCGCACCGGCCGCCGCGGGCGATGCCGCCGCCGGCGAGCTCAAGAAGGGCGCCGTCGTCACTGGCGAAGTCACCGAGGTGAAGGAGGGCGGCATCGACGTGAAGATCGTCGGCACCGATTACACCTCTTTCATCAAGCGTTCGGAGTTGGCGCGCGATCGGTCCGAGCAGCGGCCCGACCGCTTTGCCGTCGGCCAGAAGGTTGATGCGCGCGTCACGCAGTTCGACCGCCGCACCCGGCGCGTCACCGTCTCCATCAAAGCGCTGGAAGTTGCCGAAGAGAAGGAGGCGATTGCGCAATACGGCTCGTCGGATTCCGGCGCGACGCTCGGCGATATCCTGGGCACGGCGCTCAAGCGCAAGGGCGAGGAAGCCGAAGAGGACGAAAAGGAAGAAGCCGGCGAGTGACGTTATTGCGGGGCGCAAGCCCCGCAATAGCCGAAATAGCCAAACGTAGGGGCGGGACAGCAAAGGGAACGGACCAAAGGAACGTACCATGTCGCTTGATGCCGACCTGATCGTTGACCGTCGCCGATTGCGGCGCAAGCTTACGTTCTGGCGCGTGCTCGCCGTCGTCGTCATCGTTGTCGGCCTCGCGGGGGCGGTGGCGGTCGCCAGCAACCGCGCCGGCCTGTTGGGCGTGCGCCCCTACATCGCGCGGGTGACCATCTCGGGCTTGATCCGCGGCGATCAGGAACGGGTGCGCGCGCTCGATCTTCTCGGCAACTCGTCATTGGCGAAGGCGGTCATCGTCCATGTCGACAGCCCCGGCGGCACCACGGCCGGGTCCGAGCAACTGTTCGATTCGCTCTCCCGGCTACGCGAGAAAAAGCCGCTCGTGGTCGTCGTCGACAGCATGGCCGCGTCCGGCGGCTACATCACCGCGCTCGCCGCCGACCACATCGTGGCGCAGCAGACCTCGCTGGTCGGCTCGATCGGCGTGCTGTTCGAATATCCCAACGTGTCGGAGCTGCTCGGCAAGATCGGCGTGAAGGTCGAAGCGGTGAAATCGACGCCGCTCAAAGCGGCACCCGATGGTTACGAACCGACCAGTCCCGAGGCGACTGCCGCGCTCAACGCCATTATCCAGGACTCCTATTCATGGTTCAAAGGCCTGGTGCAAAAGCGCCGGCATCTTACCGACGACCAGCTCGCCGCGGTCGACGACGGGCGCGTCTTCACCGGGCATCAGGGGCTTGGCTTGAAGCTTATCGACGAGCTCGGCGATGAGCGCGCCGCACTGGCGTGGCTTGCCAAGGAGAAGCGCGTCGACGCCAAGCTGCCGGTGCGCGATTATCGGCTGCAGAGCCGGTTCAGCGACCTGACGTTCCTGCACGCTGCCGCAGCAGCCGCCCTCGATGCGGCGGGGCTCAATGCGGTGGCCCAGCGCCTCGACGAGGCGGCGGAGCCTTTCAACCTTGACGGTCTATTGGCCCTTTGGCACCCTGCCGGCGTGAACTGAGCGTCGTTTCGCAAGCGTTCCAATAGTTTTTTAGGCGAGGGCGGGGACCATGATCAAATCGGAACTGGTTCAGCATATCTCCACGCAGAACCCTCATCTGTACCAGCGCGACGTGGAGAACATCGTCAACGCTATTCTCGGCGAAATCATCGCGGCGATGGCGCGCGGCGACCGCGTCGAATTGCGCGGTTTCGGCGCATTTTCGGTCAAGCAGCGTCCGGCGCGGACCGGCCGTAATCCGCGCACCGGCGCCCATGTCGCCGTCGATCAAAAGTGCGTGCCGTTCTTCAAGACCGGCAAGGAAATGCGCGAGCGGCTCAATCGTCCGAGCGCGGATTGACCGGCGCATTGCGATCGGCCGGAAGCTTGCTCCGCAAGGTCGTTGCGGCGCTTATCCTGGTGGCGCTTGGCGTCACGCTCATCGCATTCGCCATCGCCAATCGTCAGGCCGTGACGGTGTCGTTCGATCCGTTCACTGCGCAGTCTCCTGCTGCGTCGGTGACGCTACCACTGTTCGCGCTGGTCATCATTCTGTTGATCGTCGGCGTTGTGATCGGCGGCAGCGCTTCGTGGCTGCGGCACGGCCGCTGGCGCCGCACGGCGCGGCGGCTCGAGCGTGATCTCGCGAGGCTGCGCGACGAACTGGAGTCGCACAAACGCGCCGCGGCCGCTGATCCGGTGAACATTCCTCGCGCGGTCGAGCCGCCCGAGCGGCTCAAGCTCAAGCCGCCGGTGTCGTAGGACGTCCACGGCGCGATGCGAGACAAAACGCCCGCGGCCATGTAGAACGGCGGCAGTTTTGGCGAGCCAGATCCGGCAGTTTCATGTCGCTGATAGTGAAAATCTGCGGTCTTTCGACCTCCGAAGCCCTCGACGTGGCGCTCGACGCCGGCACCGATATGGTCGGCTTCGTGTTTTTCCCGCCGTCGCCGCGCAACCTGTCTTTCAAGACCGCGGCGGCCCTGGAATTGCGCGTGCGCGGCAGAGCCAAGAAGGTCGCATTGTCCGTCGATGCCGACGATACCTTGCTGTCCTACGTCGTCGATGCGCTCGGACCCGACATTCTCCAGCTTCATGGCAACGAGTCGCCCTTGCGGGTGGCCGCGATCAAGGCGCGGTTCAAGCTGCCGGTGGTGAAGGCGATCCCCGTCGAATCCAAAGGCGATCTGGCGGCGATTGCACGCTATGCCGCGGTGGCCGACTGGCTGTTGTTCGATGCGCGACCGCCGCGCGAGGCGACGCGGCCGGGCGGCCTTGGCAAGGCTTTTGATTGGAATCTGCTGCAAAACATCGCTCCCGGCGTGCCCTACATGCTGTCGGGCGGGCTCGATGCCGGCAACGTCGGCGAGGCGTTGCACATTACCCGCGCTCCTGGCGTCGATGTCTCCTCAGGCGTGGAACGCGCGCCGGGCGAGAAGGACCCCGACAAGATCCGCGCCTTCGTGCGTACCGCGCGGGCGGCGGAAGCAAAGCGCGTCCATCCGGTGGCATGAGGAAAATTGCCATGACCGTGCAGCCGCTCAATTCCTTCCGCACCGGGCCGGACGAGTACGGCCATTTCGGCATTTATGGCGGCCGCTTTGTCGCCGAGACGCTGATGCCGCTGATCCTGGAATTGGAACAGGCTTATGCCGCGGCAAACGCCGATCCGGAATTCAAGAAGGAGATGGACGGCTATCTCACGCATTACGTCGGCCGCCCATCGCCGCTCTATTTTGCCGAGCGGCTCACCGAACATTGTGGCGGCGCCAAGATCTATCTCAAGCGCGAGGAGCTCAATCATACCGGCGCGCACAAGGTGAACAACGTGCTCGGCCAGATCCTGTTGGCGCGGCGCATGGGCAAAAAGCGCATCATTGCCGAGACCGGCGCCGGCATGCACGGCGTCGCCACGGCGACGCTTTGCGCGCGCTTCGGGCTCGAATGCATCGTCTATATGGGCTCAGTCGACGTCGAGCGGCAGAAGGCGAACGTGTTCCGCATGCACATGCTCGGCGCCAAAGTGGTGCCGGTGGAGTCCGGCGCCAAGACGCTGAAAGACGCGATGAACGAGGCGTTGCGCGACTGGGTGACCAATGTCGGCTCGACGTTCTATTGCATCGGCACCGTCGCGGGTCCGCATCCTTATCCGATGATGGTGCGCGATTTCCAATCCATCATCGGCCGCGAAACGCGCGAGCAGATGATGCAGGCCGAAGGCCGGCTGCCGGACTCGCTGATCGCCTGCATCGGCGGTGGCTCGAACGCCATGGGTTTGTTTCATCCGTTCCTCGACGACAAGGACATCGAAATCTACGGCGTCGAAGCCGCCGGCCATGGCCTCGACAGCGGCATGCATGCCGCCTCCATCGAAGGCGGCCGGCCGGGCGTGCTGCACGGCAACCGCACTTATCTGTTGATGGACGGCGACGGCCAGATCACCGAAGCCCATTCGATCTCGGCCGGGCTCGATTATCCGGGCGTCGGCCCGGAGCATGCCTGGCTGCACGACGTCGGCCGCGTCACGTTTTTGTCGGCGACCGACGAGGAGGCGCTCAATGCGTTCAAGCTTCTCTCGAAGCTCGAAGGCATCATTCCGGCGCTCGAGCCGGCGCACGCCATCGCCAAGGTGCTCGATCTCGCCCCGCAAAAGCCGAAGGACCATCTGATGGTGGTCAATCTCTCCGGCCGCGGCGACAAGGATCTCGACACGGTGGCGCGGCATCTGGGAAGCCGCGCGCGATGACCGGACGCATCGAGCGGCGCTTCGCTGCGCTGAAGCAAGAAAACCGCGCCGCACTGGTGACCTTCACCATGGCGGGCGATCCGGATTACGCCACTGCGGTCGCGCTCCTCAAGGCGCTGCCCAAAGCCGGCGCGGATATCATCGAGCTCGGCATGCCGTTTACCGACCCGATGGCCGACGGGCCGGCGATCCAGGCGGCGGGTCTGCGTGCGCTCAAAGCCGGGGCGAACATGAAAAAAACGCTCGCCGCGGTGCGCGAATTCCGCGCCGGCGACGCGACGACGCCGCTCGTCCTGATGGGGTACTACAATCCGATCTATGTCTACGGCGTCGATACGTTTTTGGCCGATGCCAAGGCGGCCGGCGTCGACGGGCTCATCGTGGTCGATCTGCCGCCCGAGGAGGACGGCGAATTGTGCCTGCCGGCGCTCGCGGCCGGCGTCAATTTCATCCGGCTTGCCACGCCGACGACCGACGACAAGCGGCTGCCAACGGTGCTCACCAATACCTCGGGCTTCGTCTATTACGTCTCGATCACCGGCATTACCGGCGCCGCGGCACCAAACCCCGACAATGTCAAATCCGCGGTGGCGCGCATCAAGCGTCACACCCAGCTGCCGGTCTGCGTCGGCTTCGGCGTGCGCAGCGCGGAGCAGGCGCGGGCCATCGCGCAAAGCGCCGACGGCGTCGTGGTCGGCTCTGCGCTGGTCGATGCGGTGCGCCAAAGCCTCGGACCCGACGCCAAGCCAACTTCCGGCACCGTCACAGCGGTCACCGGCCTTGTCAGCGCGCTGGCCGAGGGTGTGCGCAGCGCGCAACGGGTTCGCGCCTAACTGCACCGCTGCAATTTATCGAGCGTGATCGGCAAATCGCGCACCCGCTTGCCGGTCGCGTGATAGACGGCATTGGCGATTGCCGCGGCGACGCCGACGATGCCGATCTCGCCGACGCCCTTGATGCCGAGCGGATTGATGATGTCGTCCGGCTCGTCGACGAAGATGACCTTTATGTCATGGATGTCCGCGTTCACCGCCACGTGGTATTCGGCGATGTTGGCGTTCATGACGCGCCCGAACGCATGATCGACCAGCGCCTCCTCGTGCAGCGCCATGCCGATGCCGCCGACGACGGCGCCCATGATCTGGCTGTGCGCGGTCTTGGTATTGAGAATGCGGCCGGCAGCGACCGCGCTGACCACGCGGGTGACGCGGATCACGCCGATCTCCTCATCGATTTTCACTTCGGCGAACACCGCGGAATGCGTGTTCTGGGCGTATTTCTTGTTTTCCTTGAAATCGGTCTTGGCTTCGCGCTCGACGCGGTCGAGGCCGCCATGGCGCATGGCGTCGGCGATCAGCACGGCCTTATCGGGCGTGGTCTTGTCCACGATCTTGCCGTCGATGAGCGCGGTGTCTTCAAGCTTTGCGGAGGCGAGCGGGGAGTCCGGCAGCTTCTTGGCGAGCCGCAACAGCTCCTTGCGGATCGCGTCGGCGGCTTTGGCGATGGCATGCGACACCGAGGCCGCCGTCCATGAGCCGCCTTCCACCGGAGCTTGCGGCAGCGTCGAGTCGGCAAGTTTTACAGAGATATTGTCGAGCGGCAGGCCGAGCATGTCGGCGGCGACCTGCGCGATGATCGTATAGGTGCCGGTGCCGATGTCGGAGAAAGCCGAAGCGACCTCGGCGTGGCCGTTGGCCGTCAGCACGATGCGGACCGCCGTCTCCATCTGCAGCGCTTCCCAGATGCCGGTCGCCATGCCCCAGCCGACCAGCTCGCTGCCGTCACGCATCGAGCGCGGCTCGGTGTTGCGCTTGTCCCAGCCGAAGGCTTCCGCGCCCTGCCGATAGCATTCGCGCAGTTTTTTGCTGGTGTAGGGCTTGTCCTCGTTCTGATCGCGGTCCGAATAACACCGCAGCCGCAGCTCCAGCGGATCGAGCTTGAGCACCACCGCAAGCTCGTCCATGGCGCATTCCAGCCCATAGACGCCGCTCGTCGCGCCCGGCGCGCGCATGTCGGACGGCGTCGGCAGATCGAGCCGCGCCAGTCTGTGCACATATTTGGCGGTCGGGCTTTTGTAGAGCTGGCCCGACCAGGCGGTGTCGTTGCGGGAGAAATCTTCGTATTGCGACGTGGCCGCGATCGCCTCGTGGATGACGGCGTCGAGCGTGCCACCTTGTTTCGCGCCGAGCGCAAGATGCTCGATCGTGGCCGGGCGATAGCCGAGCCCGTACATCTGCTGCCGGGTCAAAACCAGCCGCACCGAGCGTTCGAGCGCCCGCGCCGCCAAGACCGCGAGCGCCACCTGATATTGCGGGCGCAGTCCCGAACCGAAGCCGCCGCCCATGAACGGCGACAGTACGCGCACGTCGTCCGGCTTCATCGCGAACACGCTGCACAGATAGCGCTGCACGTTCTGCACGCCCTGGGTCTTGTCGTAGACCGTAAGCTTGCCGCCGCCTTCCCAGATCGCGGTCGAGGCGTACAATTCCATCGGATTGTGGAATTCGCTCGGAATGAAATAGTCCGCTTCGTGGCGCACGGCGGCAGCGGCATAGGCTTTGTCGGCCTTGCCGCGCGGCTTTTCCGGCTTCTTGACCGTGAAGGCATTGTCGCGCTCGGCCTGCAAATCGGTGACGGACTTCTGTTTCTTGTATTCGACGCGTACCAGCGCGGCGGCGAAGCGGGCGATTTCCCATTCCTCGGCCACCACCAGCGCGATCGGCTGACCGCTGAACACGATCTTGTCGTCGTAGAGCGGACGATACGGCTTGCCGTCTTCCGGTCCGACGTCGTCCTTGTAGGCGTCCGATTTGGCGGCCATGCGCGGCCGGTGCTCGTGGGTCAACACGTCGAGCACGCCTTCGACACGCAGCGCTTCGCTGACGTCGATACGCGCGATGCGGCCTTTGGCGATCGTTGAGGCAACGACGGCGCCGTAAACGAGGCCTGGCGTGTTGAATTCGCCGGCATATTTCGCACCGCCGGTGACTTTGGCATGGCCATCGACGCGTGAGGTGGGTGTACCGATATAAGGAGCCGTGATGGAGGGCATGACGGTCACCGGATCTTCTTGTTGGACTGCGACTGCGGCGTGGCTTTCGCCGCTTGCGTCAAGGCGCGCACGATGACGCGGCGCGCCAGATCGATCTTAAACGCGTTGTGGGCGTAGCCTTTGGCGTCGTGCAGAACAATGTCCGCGGCTTGCGCGAAGGCGGCGCGGTCGGCGGTCTTGCCGCGCAGCGCCGCTTCGGCGTTGGCGTTGCGCCAGGGCTTATGAGCGACGCCGCCGAGCGCCAGACGCGCGTCCGTGATGGTGTCGCCGTCGAGCTCCATCGCGGCGGCGGTGGAGACGAGCGCAAAGGCATAAGACAGCCGATCGCGGATCTTCAGATACGTGTAGTTCTTGGCAAACCCCCGCGCCGGAAGCTCGACCGCGGTGACGATCTCATCGGCCTGCAGATTGGTGTCGCGCTGCGGCGTGGTGCCGGGCAGGCGATGAAAGTCGGTCATGGCGATGCTGCGTTCGCCGGCGGGACCTGCGACATGGACCTTGGCGTCGAGCGCGGCGAGCGCCACGCACATATCGGACGGATGCGTGGCGATGCAGGATTCGCTGGTGCCAAGAATTGCGTGCATGCGATTGAGCCCGGCGATCGCGGAACAGCCGCTGCCCGGCTCGCGCTTATTGCAGGGCGTCGCGGTGTCGTAGAAGTAATAGCAGCGGGTGCGCTGCAGGAGATTGCCGCCGGTCGAGGCCATGTTGCGCAACTGCGCCGAAGCGCCGGCGAGGATGGCGCTGCCCAGCAGCGGATAGCGCTCGGCGATCAAGGGGTGATAGGCGAGGTCGGAATTCGGCACCAGCGCGCCGATGCGCAAGCCGCCGTCGCTCGTCTCCTCGACGGCCTTGAGCGGCAGGCGCGTAATGTCGATCAGCCGCGACGGCCGCTCGACGTCTTCTTTCATCAGATCGACCAGATTGGTGCCGCCGGCGATGAATTTCGACTTGGGGTCGGCGGCGATCTGGCGGACTGCGTCGGCGACGTCATTGGCGCGTGCATAGGCGAAATTGATCATGGCTGCCCCGTGGTCCGATTTATGGCCTGCTGGATCGCCGCCAGGATGTTGGGATAGCAGCCGCAACGGCAGATATTGCCGCTCATCAGCTCGCGGATCTCGTCGGCGGTCTTCGCCTTGCCTTCGGCGAGGAGGCCCACGCCGGAGCAGATCTGGCCCGAGGTGCAATAGCCGCACTGGAACGCGTCGTGGTCGATGAAGGCCTGCTGCAGAGGATGCAGCGCGCCGTTCTTCGCCAATCCCTCGACCGTGGTCACCTCGGCGCCGTCCTTCATGACCGCAAGTGTCAGGCAGGAATTGATGCGCCGGCCGTCGACCAGCACGGTGCAGGCGCCGCATTGGCCGTGATCGCAGCCCTTTTTGGTGCCGGTCAGGTCGAGATGGTCGCGCAGAGCGTCAAGGAGCGTCGTCCACGGTGCCACCGTGAGCTGCCGTTCGACGCCGTTGACGGTGAGCTTGACGGGGATTTTCGCGGGCGCCGGAATTGGCTCACCAATCCGGCGCGCCGTGCTTACTGGCGCCATATGCACCTCCACACGTTCTGCGGTTCCACCCGGCTTTCTGCATATAATCCGGCCCGGCGCAGGGAAAAGCAGACTTGAAGCAATTTTCCGCAGGCGCTTGCACAAGCCGCGGTGCGGGCTCAACGCCGTCTCGCCGCCGACGGTTCCGGCCACGCCGCGCCCGGCGTTGAATTTCAGGTTCCCACTTCACACATATCTCATCCGAAGCTGGAGGGAATGTGACATGGCCCGGGACGTGGCCCGCGATTGGATGTGGTCCGAAGCCTGCGAAATGCTGGCGCGGGCCGAACGCATGCACCGCGAGCTGTTTCGCCCGGCGGCCAGCCAAGCGCGGGCGCCGGCCTGGGAGCCGCCGGTCGACATTCTGGAGACCGACCATGAGGTTTTGGCGCTGGTCGCATTGCCCGGCGTCGACGCCGATAGCGCGCAGGCGGTGATCGAGGAGGGCGATCTGGTCATTGCCGGCACGCGCGTCCTGCCCGAGCAGTTGCGGACGGCGGTCATCCACCGGCTCGAACTGCCGCAAGGGCGATTTTACCGGCGGGTGCGCTTGCCGGCGGGCCGCTATGCGACGGTGCGCCGTGCCGCGGTCGCCGGATGTCTCTTGATTACCTTGCAGAAAGCGTAGGTCAGCGTGGCTGAAGAAATTCTCGCAAAGAATGGTTCGTCCGAAGGCGGCGGCGGTGCACTGCCGGCCTTGCCGCCGGATGCCGTCATCATCGTGCCGGTGCGCAACACCGTGCTGTTCCCGGGCCTCGTGGTGCCGATCACGCTCGGCCGGCCGAAATCGGTCGCGGCCGCGCAGCAGGCGGTGCGCGAGCAGCGCCAGGTCGGCATCCTGTTGCAGCGCGAAGCCTCGGTCGACGATCCCACCGGGATCGACATGCACCGCATGGGCACGATGGCCAATGTGCTGCGCTTTGTCACCGCGCCGGACGGCACCCATCATGTCGTCTGCCAGGGCGAGCAGCGTTTCCAGATCGTCGAATATCTCTCCGGCTGGCCGTTTCTGGTCGCGCGCGTGCTGCGCATTCCGGAGTCGGAAGCGCGCACGTCGGAAATCGAGGCGCGTTTCGTCCATCTGAAAGCGCAAGCCGTCGAAGCGATCGAATTGCTGCCGCAGGTGCCGGCCGACCTTCTCGCCGCGATCCAGTCGATCGAGACGCCGGCGGCGCTCGCCGATCTGGCGACCGCCTATATGGACGTCAAGCCGGAGGAGAAGCAGGAGATCCTGGAGACGACCGACATCACGGCGCGGATGGACAAGGTCTCGCGCCTGCTGGCGCACCGCATCGAGGTGCTCCGGCTGTCGCAGGAGATCGGCCGCCAGACCAAGGCATCGCTCGACGAGCGCCAGCGCGAAGTGCTCCTTCGCGAACAAATGGCGGCGATCCAGAAGCAGCTCGGCGAAGGCGAGGAGGGCAAGGCGGCGGAGATCGCCGAGCTCGATGCCGCCATCATCAAGGCCGGCATGCCGAAAGAGGTCGAGGACCAGGCGCGCAAGGAATTGCGCCGCTTGCAGAAGATGCCGGAAGCCGCCGGCGAATACGGCATGGTGCGCACTTATCTCGATTGGCTGATCGAGCTGCCGTGGCAGCTGCCCGAGGAAAAGCCGATCGACATCAAGGAGGCCCGCCGCATCCTCGACGAGGATCACTACGACCTCGACAAGATCAAGCGGCGCATTATCGAGTTTCTCGCCGTGCGCAAGCTCGCCCCGCAAGGCAAGGCGCCGATCCTGTGCTTTGTCGGACCGCCCGGCGTCGGCAAGACCTCGCTCGGCCAGTCGATCGCGCGCGCCATGGACCGCAAATTCGTCCGCGTGTCGCTCGGCGGCGTCCACGACGAGGCGGAAATCCGCGGCCACCGGCGCACTTATATCGGCGCGCTGCCGGGCAATATCATCCAGGCCATCCGCAAGGCGGGCTCGCGCAATTGCGTGATGATGCTCGACGAGATCGACAAGCTCGGCTCGGGCTTCCACGGCGATCCCGGCGCGGCCTTGCTCGAAGTGCTCGACCCGGAGCAGAACAACACGTTCCGCGACAATTACCTCGCGGTGCCGTTCGACCTGTCGCGCGTGGTGTTCATCACCACGGCGAACATGCTCGACACCATTCCGGGGCCGCTGCGCGACCGCATGGAGATCATCAGCCTTGCCGGCTATACCGCCGACGAGAAGCTGCAGATCGCGCACCGTTATCTGATGAAGCGGCAGCTCGAGGCCAACGGGCTTAAAGCCGGCCAGGTCGAGATCGACGACGAGGCGCTGCGCGACATCATCGCGAACTACACCAGGGAAGCCGGCGTGCGCTCTCTCGAACGCACCATCGGCCAGGTGCTGCGCAATGCGGCGGTGCGCATTGCCGAAGGGCAAAGCGAGGCGATCCGCGTTGGCCGCGACGATCTCATTCCGATCCTCGGCGCGCCGCGGTTCGAGAACGAAGTGGCGATGCGGACCAGCATTCCCGGCGTGGCTACGGGCCTTGCCTGGACGCCGGTCGGCGGCGACATTTTGTTCATCGAGGCGACGCGGATTCCCGGCTCCGGCAAGCTCATTCTCACCGGCCAGCTCGGCGACGTGATGAAGGAAAGCGCGCAGGCTGCGCTCTCCATCGTCAAGAACCGCGCGGTGGCGCTTGGCATCGATCCGAAGCGCTTCGAGAAGAGCGACATCCACGTCCACGTGCCGGCGGGCGCCATCCCGAAGGACGGACCGAGCGCGGGCGTCGCCATGTTCATGGCGCTCACCTCGCTGATGACCGACCGCACCATCCGCAGCGATACCGCCATGACCGGCGAAATCAGCCTGCGCGGCCTGGTTCTGCCGGTCGGCGGCATCAAGGAGAAAGTCGTCGCCGCGCACTCGGCCGGCATTCGCCGCGTCATGCTGCCGGCGCGCAATCGCAGGGACTACGACGACATCCCCGAGATCGCGCGCAAGGAGATGGAGTTCGTCTGGCTCGATCGCGTCGAGCAGGCAGTCGAGGCGGCGCTCGAGCCGGCGCAAGCCCCCGGCAAGGCACCGGCCACCGCGCCGCAGTTGGCCGACGCGCAGGCGTAACGCAAAAAGCGCACGAGCGCATGCCCTCTCCCCGTGCGGGAGAGGGCTTCGCCGACAGTGCAACAATCGCAGTCGGGTGAGGGGACGACCGCCCAGGCCCTCACCCTTTCGAGATCGCTGCACCGCCGAGCAGCCCTCTCCCGCTAGGGGAGAGGGCATTACGCCATGCGCCGTATTCATTGTGTCTCCACCTCCGGATGCCGGAAAACTCGCAGAGACTCCTCCGTCGTCGCAGCGCGTTTCTGCGCGCGAGTGATGTCAAACAGCGATGTCGAAACGGCCTCTGCCCGTCGCCCGGATTGAGCGGAGCGAAATCCGGGAACGAACTATCAACTTCACTGCCCTTCCTGGGTCTCACGTCGTTCAACCCAGGCCACGAAACTTCTTTTCGGCTCGCTTCCGGCAAATAAAAGGAAGCGGAACGCCGGCAGACGCGTAGTCTACGGCCTGTACGCAAGCGGCGCACAGGGCGCGCCACGGAGAAGGCGGCTTGCGCCGCCCTTCCGCTTCGGGCGCGCTCGCCTGCCGGCGTTCCACCAACGGCGCTTGCAGCAGCGACCGAACGCCGCCGCTCAGCTCCAGTTCACGCACTTCCTGGGACGGAGCTACTGAGGAACGGGTGTTATCCGTCCCCTGCCGTCCCAGTGCAGCGGGCGTTATGAGCCCGCAGGCCGGTCATAGTGCCGGCCGGGCGTTTTGGCCCGGAGCCGCCCGGGAGCGGGGCTGACAACCCCGCCCGCGGGAACCGCACTCGCCCCTTTCCGCCAGCGTCACCCGGCGGCGTCCTTGCGGGCGAGATGATTGGCGATGTAACTCTAAAGGGGACGAGTGTCAAGGGGTAGTCGCGACAATAGTGACAGGTAGGATGGTTGGAGCGAAGCGATACCCATCATAGAGCCTTGAGGATCAGTGATGGGCTGCAGGTGCGAACCCATGGCTCCGGCGGTTTTGTTATGCTCCGCCCATGACCAACTACCGGCGCAATTTCCTCTCCGGCGGCAGCTTCTTCTTCACGGTGAATTTGGCCGAGCGCCGGCGGCGCCTGCTCACGGCGCATATCGATTTGCTGCGCCAGGCGTTCCGCGATGTGCGGCGGCGTCATCCGTTCGACATCGACGCGATCGTCGTTCTCCCCGACCACCTGCATGCCGTCTGGACGTTGCCTGAACACGACGCCGATTTTGCACTGCGATGGCGTCTCATCAAGACGACCTTCTCACATGGCCTGCCTGCCGACGAACGAATCTCGGCGAGCCGTGCCGGCAAGGGCGAGCGCGGTCTTTGGCAGCGGCGCTATTGGGAGCACACGCTCCGCGATGAAGGCGATGCGACGCAAAATGCTGCGCCTTTCGGGGAAAGATGATGGGTATCGCTTCGCTCCACCCATCCTACAGATTCTTTATCTCCGGCAAACTCAGCGCCCGATCCACCAGCGCACCGGCGCGCTTAAAATCGAAATATCGATAAAGATGCTGCTTCGCCACGAACGAAGGCCCGCCGTAGAATTTTTCATATTGCGCGTGGCGGCTGCCGAATTCGGAGCCAAGGAAATCCCAGATCAGCCGCATCAGTTTGACGCGCGTTCTGGCGTCGGTTGAGCCGGAGCGCATGTAGCGCTCTAGGTCGGCGGCGATCTCGGGATTTTGGAAATCGGCGTCGGAGGAGGGCAGTGTGATAAAGGCCGCGCCCGCCATTTCGCGGAAAATCTCCAGCATGCGGCCGTTGAATTCCGACTGCATGGCGCTGGCGGCATAATAAGCGGTGCGCGACGGCCATAACACGCCGTCCTCGATGGTGCCCATGGTCTCGTGGGCGTGCAGCATGGCCTCGTAGATCGAGACCAGCGAACACAGCTCGCCCATCATGCCGACGACGGCGGGATTGGCGCTATTGCCGGTGGTCTCGTTCATGCGTTGCGCCAGGCCCGCCATGAAGCGCAGCTTGGTGACGTAGCGCGTCTGCGCCTGGTGATTGCCGTATAGATGCGAGGGGGTCTTCCTCCACTGGTCGCGCGAGGCCTCGACATTGCGATAGATGAAGACGCGCTCCCACGGCACGAAGACGTTGTCGAACACGACGTAGCTGTCACTTTCGTCGAAGCGGCTTGAGAGCGGATAATCGGCGGCGCTGCCTGCGCGCGCATAGGGCTTGCGCGGATAAAGTTTGACGCCTTCGGCGGCGACCGGCACAGCGAGGCAATTGGCGTAATTCTCGTCGCCCTTCTGCAGCGGCTGGATGCAGCTCAGATGGATGTAGTCGGAGATCGCGCCGCCGGTGGCGAGCTGCTGCGCGCCTTTGATGACGATGCCGTCGTCGCGCTCCTTGACCACGCCGGCATAGAGCGTCGGGTCGCTTTGCTGATGCGCGGGCTTACTGCGGTCGATCTGCGGCGGCACGATGGCGTAGGAGCAATAGACGTGGTTGTCGCGCATGAATTCGTAGAACGCGACGAGATTGTCGGCGAATTTTTGCTCGCCGGCGCTGGCGAAGAAACTCGGCACTGCCGCATAGCCGGCGAAGAAGCCGGCGACGTGATCGGGCGCGCGGCCCATCAGGCCGAAGGTCGCTTCGGCCCAGGTTTCCGAGAACAGGCGCCGGGCGCGCAAATCGGCATGGGTCTTGGGGATCTGCCAGGCGCGCTGCACCGGGGCGCCGGTCTTCGGTGAGGGAAACGTCATGCGCTCGCGGTTGCTCGGATCGGCGGCGATGTCGTAGAGGCCGGCGATCGAGCGCGCCGCTTGCCGGAACGCCGGATGGGCGCTGACGTCCGCGACCGCCTCGCCGTCAAGGAAGACGCGGCGGCCGTCGTTGAGCGAGGAAAGATAATCGGCTCCGGTGCGCATGCGGCACTTTCTCCAGTCATTTGCGAAGGCATTTAACCCGCGGAAGGTGGGGCTGTCATCGTTATCCCGCTCATTCCCGCGCAAGCGGGAATCCAGCACTGGCTCCCCGCTTTCGCGGGGACGAGCGGAGAAAGTGTTTAGCCGGCAGGCGCATTGACGGGCCGGACGGCGCGCCCCGCTTCCCAATCCTTGCCGACGCCGGCGCCGGTCGGGAATACCAGCGATTTGATGACGACCGGCACCGCGCCCGAAGTGTCGAGGATGGCGCCGATGTCGATATAGTCGAAATCTTTGAGCTCCAGCCCGTCGATCGAGACGATCGGATTTTCGAGCTTCATCTCCTCGCAATAGTGAATGCCGATCAGGCCGCCGACGTCGCCGTCGCCGGCAAGCACGATGGGATGGCCTTGCGCGATCACAGTCTGCAAGCCGTCGGCGACGCCTTTGCAGAAATCGTCGAGGCGGCGAAACGTCGCCGAGCCGCGCCACGGTACGAACACCGCGACCGGGCTTGCGCCGTCGGCGAGATCGAGCCGCTTGAGCGCCGATTTGATCGCGGCCGACACCGCGGCGGGATCGATATCGTCACCGAGCGGCAAATCGGGCGCGATCACCGGCACATTGCGCAGCGGGAGCGTATCGAGCGGCGACACGAAGATCGTCGAGCCGGAGACCTGCATGGTGTATTGCGAGGCGCCGATCACGGTGGCGCGGATGCGCGCGTCGGGCCGCGCCAGTTGCAGCCCGCTTGCCGCGAGCCGCGCGCGCAATTCAGCCGCGAGATCCGGCCCGAGATCGCCGAACGCCTTGGCCTCGCCGCCGTAAATATATTCCGAGACGCCGCCGGAAAAACTCACGTCGGCAATCGCGCCGCGATAGCTCAGCGGGTCGAGCCGCAGCAGATCGGCGCCGCCGGCCTGCGGCGAGCCGCCGCGCATCGCTTCGAACAGTTTGTCGGCCATCACGGCGGCCAGCGCGTGCGCCTGATCCTCGCTCAGGATCGCGCCGGGTTCGAGCGTCAAGCCAAGCTCGGCGCCGAAGTGGCGGCCGGCCTCTTCGAGCCGCACGATGCGGCGCTGTTCATCGAGCACGACGAGCCGCGCGCCGATATCGAGCGCGGTCACATCGATCGCCTTGCCGTCGGCGCAGACCGCGATTTTCGCGGTGCCGCCGCCGACATCGACATTCATCACCGCCGCGCCGCTGCGGATCGAGCGCGCCACCGCGCCCGAGCCATAGGCCGCCATCACCGATTCCAGGCTGTCGCCGGCCGAGACCGCGACCATGCGGCCGGCCTGGCGCGCGAACAGTTCGCCGATGGCGCGCGCGTTCTTCCGCCGCACCGCGACGCCGGTGAGGATCAGCGCGCCGGTATCGATCTCGTCGGGATCGATCTTGGCGTCCTTGTATTGCTTGTCGATAAAAGTGCCGAGCGCGTGGGCGTCGATCTCGTCTTCGGCGGCATAGGGCGTGAGCAGAATATCGGACTGATAAAAGCTCTCGCGCTCGGTGACGACATAGCGGGCATCGAGCCGCTCCAGCACGATGCGCGAAAAAACCAGATGCGAGGTCGATGAGCCGATATCGACGCCGACCGAGAGCACGCACAGTTCGTCCTCTTCGCCGAAGGTGCGCCCGGTATTGGAGAAGAAGATGCGGCCGCCGGCTTCGTCGTTCATGCTCTCTTTCCTGTCATCGTCCGCCTTCGGCAAAGGCGGACGATCCAGTAATCGAAATGCCTTTGGGATCGTACGCAGCCCGCTTCGATAGTGTGTACTGGATGCCCCGCCTTCGCGGGGCATGACAGGGCGGGCCGTCATTCCTTCGGCAAGAGCCCGCGATAGTCGCGCTCGTAATATTCCGGGCGCATGCGGTTCTCGGCGCCTTCTTGCTTCATACGCTCGGCATATTCCTGGCGCAGGAACGGATCCTCCATGTAATAGGGGATCGCGCTGCCGCCTTCGGGAATGTCCATCGCGGTGTAGTCAGTGTGCTTCTCGCCGGGCGGGCCGGGTTCGCGGCCGGGATTGTGCGGACCGAACCAGGCGGTGAGGCGAAATGGGTCTTTCGAGGCGCCGAAATGCTGATGGTACCAGCGCGCGCCGCCGGGTGCCGCCGACACCATGCCGACCGGTTCGTAATCGACGCGCTTGACCTGATCGGCTTTGCCGTCCTTCCACGGCGTCAACCCTAACTGCTCGGGCCAAGTGTAAGTGTAGCCTTTGCCCTTTACGCAGATGAGAACCGCAGCCGAGGTGTGCGCATGCGCCTTGGAGTAATGGCCGTTCTCGTGCTGGCCGATCCACAGATAGAAGGTGTTGCCGGTCATGAACGGCTCGACGCGGCGCCAGCCGGGCGAGCGGCGATTGTCGAGCGGCAGATCGCAATTGACGATATCGGGAATGAAATTGGTGCGCCGCATGGCAAGCCCGCGCACCGGATCGGGCTCGATGTCGTCTTTATACTTGTAGAAATCGTCGGCGCCGGAAAAGCGGTCGCGGAATTGATACGGGCAATCGAAGATCATCGGCGTGTTATTGATGAGATTCATCAGGTTCGGCGCCGTGGTGCCGGCCAACAGCAGCGCCGGCGCGGAAGAGGCATTGACGATGCGGTGCATGGCATTGACCGGGATCGAGAACAGCGAGCCCTTCTGCCATTCGAACACGTGGCGCTTGGTATCGCCGTCGAGCCAGACTTCAGTCGAGCCGCGGCCTTCGACGACCAGATAGATTTCCTCGTAAATGTGCTTTTCGGGAAGCAGCGCGCCGGCGCCCGGCACTTCGACGACGTAGGAGCCCCATTTGCCCTCGGTGCCATGGAGCTGGATATAGCTGCCGCGGCCGCCGAGCCGCGGCCACGGCGCGAGCGGCAGGTTCTGCACCTTGCTCACGCCGATATCGCGATAGATCGGGATGTCGTCGGATTCCATGAACAGGTCGTAGGGCGTCTTCGGCCGGCCGAACTTGCCGAAGCCGGCGCGCTTGAATCCGGTCGGCTCGTGCCAGTGAACCTGGCCGGTGATCTCGTGCATGGGCATCCTCCGGAAGCGATCGGTTGCGCCAAGGAACAGGAACCGCGCAGCAGGTCTGCGCTTGCGGCACAGCGATGGATCGCTTCGATTGCCTAGGCTTTCACCCCATGTACAATGCGCCTCCATCGATTGCAATGCGACGGCGGTGGTCGCAAGTCATTGTGTCTCCTGGAGGTTTTAGGTGCCGGCGCATGTCCTGTCGCTCGTCTTTCATGGCCAGGCCGGCCCGAGCCGCCGCAATGCCCAGGTCGACCGACTGGTAATTGCCGGCTGGACCGGGCGCGACAAGGCGGCCCTGGAGAAGCACATCGCCGAACTCGAAGCGCTCGGCGTCAAACGCCCGGCAAGCGTGCCGATCTTCTACCGGGCCTCGACGGCGCGGCTCACCACCGATGAAGCCATCGAGGTGCTCGGCGAAGCCTCGAGCGGCGAAGCGGAGTTCGTCCTGTTTCGCCACGGCGACCGGCTGTGGGTCGGCGCCGGTTCCGATCACACCGACCGCGAGGTGGAGAAATACGGCGTCTCGGTGTCCAAGGAGATGTGCGATAAGCCGATCGCGCCGGTGTTCTGGGATTACGAAGATATCGCGCCGCACTGGGATAAGCTCGTCTTGCGTGCGCATATTGCCGAGAACGGCACGCGGGTGCTCTATCAGGAAGGGCCGGTCACCGCGATGCTCGACCCCAAGGTGCTGATCGACAAATTCGCCGGCAAAAGCGGGCTCGAAGAGGGCACGCTGATGTTCTGCGGCACGCTCGCGGCGCGCGGCGGCATCCGGCCGTCGGAAAGCTTCGAATTCGAGCTTGAAGACCCCGTACTGGGGCGGAAAATTCATCATCAATACCGGGTGCAGACTTTGCCGGTATCCGGATGAAGGAATAGACATTATGCCGATGAACAAGCCGCATCTCGAGTTTCACAAGGTCGACATGAACCAGGGCTGGGCGACGCCGCCCGGCTACCCGTCCGGCATCCAGCAGAAAATCCTGGCAAGCGATCTCGACGAGACACGCAAGATGGGCAGCCGCACCCGGCTGTTGCGCTTCGCTCCCGGCGTCTACACTACCGCGCCGTTCGTGCACGATCATTGGGAAGAGGTTTATCTGCTGTCGGGCGATCTTGTCGTCGGCAATGACGACAAGGGGCAGGGCGGCGAGCCGTTCGAGGCGCCGACCTATGCCTGCCGGCCGCCCGGCGTCTATCACGGCCCGTTCAAGTCCGACCGCGGCTGCATGCTTTACGAGATTCATTATTACGATGAGAGCAAGAAGTAGGGTGATGCTTGCGGGGCCGCCTTCAACCGTTCGTCCCCGCGCAAGCGGGGACCCAGTACTGGATTCCCGCTTTCGCGGGAATAAGCGGAATTGGAAAGCCGTACACAGGGCATGATCATGCCGGTGCCTGAACAGATAAAGCCCGCTCTGCGATCGTATCTGGCAGCGACGCCAAGCTTTGCCGCCGGCAAGGAGACGCCGCGGCAATTTCTCGAGCGCTCACTCGAATTGCTCGACTATTGGGAGCCGCAAATCGGCGCCTTCGTCGCTACCGCTTTGCCGGCAGCGCGCGACGCGGCGGATCGCTCCGGCGAGCGCTGGCGCGCCGGCAAGCCGTTGTCGCCGATCGACGGCATGCCGGTCGGCATCAAGGACATCATCGAGACCGTCGATATGCCGACCCAGATGGGCTCGCCGCTGTTCGACGGCTGGCGCTCGGAAAAGGACGCCGCCTCGGTGCGCGCGCTGCGCGACGCCGGCGCGGTCATCCTCGGCAAGACGGTGACGACGGAGTTCGCCGCCTCCGAGCCGCGCGGCACGCGCAATCCGTGGAACGTCGCGCATACGCCGGGCGGCTCGTCGAGCGGTTCGGCGGCCGCGGTCGGCGCCGGCATCGTCAGCGCCGCGCTCGGCACCCAGGTGATCGGCTCGACCATCCGGCCGGCGAGCTTTTGCGGCTGCGTCGGCTTCAAGCCCAGCGTCAATGCGCTCAACCGCGAAGGCAGCCACGATTATCAGAGTCAGAGTTGCACCGGCGTGCTCGGTGCTTCATTGGCGGACGTCTGGCAGATCGCGCACGAGATCGTCGCCCGCGTCGGCGGCGACGCCGGTACGCCGGGCCTGCGCGGACCGGACACGCTGCCGCCGGCACAAAAGCCGCGCCGTCTCGCGCTGCTCGAAACCGCCGGCTGGGACAGTGCCTCGGTGGCCGCCAAGCAGCAGCTCAGCGAGGCCATCATGCGGCTGCGCGCCGCCGGCGTCGAAATCCGCACCCGGCAGAACGACGACAAGGTCGCGGCGCTGGAAACCGATCTGCTCAATGCCGCCGAGCTGTCGCACCGCTGCAACGGCTGGGAGACGCGCTGGTTCTTGCACTCGATGCGCGACCGCGACGCCGCCAAGCTGAGCCGCAACGTCATGGACCGCGCGCGGAAATACGAGGATTTGACGCTCGCCGATCATCGCGCCGATCTGCGCGAACGCGAGCGCGTGCGCGCGATCCACGCCGCGCTCGCGGCGAATTGCGACGCCTGCATCACGCTCGCCGCGCCAAGCAATGCGCCGGAGGGCCTTTCCTTCACCGGCAGTCCGGAATTTGCCGTGCCGGCTTCGCTCCTTGGCGTGCCGGCGCTGTCGCTGCCGCTGTTCGAGGTCAACGCCATGCCGCTCGGCCTGCAGCTGATCGGCTTTTACGATCGCGATGCCGATGCCTTCGCCATCGCATCGTGGCTGATGTCATCGCTGATGTCGCCGCGGTAGGCCGGCGAGAATTCAAAAAGCGGGAAAACCCATGCGCACCATCGACGCCTTCAATCATTTTTTCCCGAAGCGCTATTATGACGCGCTTCTTGAGACGCCGGCCGGCGCCAAGGATCTCGGCAAGCGCGTCCGCGGCATTCCGGCGTTGTCCGATGTCGATTTGCGGATTTCCATCGTCGAATCCTTCGCCGATTACACGCAGCTTCTGTCCCACGGCCTGCCGCCGATGGAACGCCTGTGGGGCCCCGACAAATCGCCGGATATGGCCAAGATTGCCAATGACGGGCTCGCCGAAGTGGTCGCCCAGCATCCCAAGCATTTCGTCGGCTGGTCGGCTTTGTTGCCGATGAACGCGCCGGAGGCCGCCGCCAAGGAAGCCGAGCGCGCGCTGCAAAATGGCGCCAATGCCGTGCAGCTTGGCACCAATGCCAACGGCGTGCCGCTCGACGTACCGGAATTCCTGCCGATCTTCGAGGTGATCGCCAAATCCGGCAAGCCGATCCTGCTGCATCCCGCGCGCACCCGCGACATGCCGGACTATCCGACCGAGAAATATTCGAAATATGAGATCTGCAGCGTGCTCGGCTGGCCCTATGAGACCGGCGTGACACTGGCACGGCTGATCTTCTCCGGCATCATGGACCGTTTTCCCGATCTGAAAGTCATCGCGCATCACCTCGGCGGCGTGGTGCCCTATCTCGAGGGCCGCGTCGGCCATTCCTTCGATCAGCTCGGCGTGCGCACGTCGGACGAGGATTATGGCGCGATCCTCAAATCGCTGAAGAAGCGGCCGTTCGATTATTTCAAGGATTTTTACGGCGACACCGCGGTGGAGGGCGCGCGTGCGGCAACCGTCTGCGGGCTCGATTTCTTCGGCGCCGACCACGTGCTGTTCGCGTCCGATTGCCCGTTCGACAAGGAAAAGGGCCCAGGCTACATCCGCGACACCTTGAAGGTGCTCAACTCGCTGCCGCTGTCGAACGCCGAGCGCGAGAAGATTTATTTCCGCAACGCCGTGAAGCTGTTCGGACTGGCGGCGTAATCACCTCTCCCCGCGTGCGGGGAGAGGTCGTCGCGCGAAGCGCGGCGGGTGAGGGGGCCTCTCCGCGATTCTGAGTGTTGCGGATCGAAGCGGTACCGTTGCAGACAGTTTCGCAATTCTCAGCCCAGCGGATAGGCCCCTTCATCCCAACCTTCACCCCGCGCGCGGGGAGAGGGAGATCACTCATCGACAATCTGCGTACGCAAAATGCCGATGCCGCTGATCTCGACTTCCAGCACATCCCCCCGCTTCATCCACAACGGCGGCTTGCGGCCGTGGCCGACGCCTTCGGGCGTGCCGGTGGCGATGACGTCGCCCGGCGACAGCGCGGTGAAGTCGGAGCAGAAGGCGATGATTTGCGGAATCGCATAGATCAACTGATCGGTGGTGGCGTGCTGCACCTCTTTGCCGTTGAGTCGCGTCGTCAGCGTCAGCTTGCTCGGATCGGGAATCTCGTCTGTGGTGACCAGCCACGGGCCGAGCGGCCCGGTGCCGGGAAAATTCTTGCCCGAGGTGACGGAGAATTTCTGGTAGTCGCGCACTGAGCCGTCGACAAAGCAGGTGTAGCCGGCGACGTGATCGAGCGCATGCTCGGGCTTTGATGTGACGGCCGGCCTTGCCGATGACCAGCGCCAGCTCGCCTTCGAAATCGAAATTCTCGGAGACCTTCGGCCGGATCATCTCGCCGCCGTGGCCGACCAGCGTGTCGGCGAAGCGGATGAACATGCTGGGTTGCTTCGGCAGTTCGCGGCCCACTTCGGCGGCGTGGGCGCGGTAATTGACGCCGGCGCAGAGAATCTTGTTCGGGGTCGGAATCAGCGGCAGGAATTCGATGTCGCCGAGCTTGTGGTCGGGCTTGGCGGTCTGCGCCGCCTTCGCGCATCGCCGCCATCGCGCCGGCCGCGAGCGCCGCGCGCAGATCGGGTTGGCCGATTTTATCGTTCAGCATGACGACGCCGTCGCCGCTCACCGCGCCGAAGCACTCTTTGCCATCGGCGATAAAGCTCAAAAGCCTCATTGAACTTCTCCCTCGCGCACCCCTGAGCCGCGCGGCTGTTTTGCCTTGCGGCGGGAGTGTAATGTCCGCGCCATCGGCCGCAAGACAAACGGGGAGGGCAATGACCGATCATTTGCGCGAAACGCTCGCCAATGCCGGGCGCGTGCTGGCGATGGAAGGCCATGGCGATTACGTCGCCGGGCATATTTCGGTGCGGCTGCCGGAAAATCCCGGACGCTTCCTGATGAAGCCCGCGGGCATCGGCATCGAAGAGATGCGGCCCGACAATATCATCACCGTCGACATCGAAGGCGACAAAGTCGACGGCACGATGCCGCGCCACAACGAAGTCTATATCCACTCCGAAGTGTTGCGCGCACGGAGCGACGTCGCTTGCGTGATCCACAGCCACCCGATGCATGCGGTGGCGTTCTCCTCGCTCGGCAAGCCGCTTGTCGCGGTCGGTAATTCCAGCGTGCACTTCACCGACGGGCGGCTGCCGATTTTTTCCGAGACCACCGATCTCATCATCAGCCAGGAGCGCGGCCGGGCGGTGGCGCGCTGCCTCGGCGCGCATCCGGCGCTGATCCTGCGCAATCACGGTATCGTCGCCGCCGGCGCCAGCATCGAAGAGACGGTGTGGACGGCGATCAAGCTGGAAAAAGCCTGCCAGCTGCAGTTACTGGCGGAATCCGCCGGCGGGCCAAAACTTCTTGCCGAAGGCGCCGATCTCGACAAGAAACGCAGCCGTGCCGACCGTCCCGATCTGCACGCCAACACTTTCGGCTATTTGGTACGCAAATGGCGCTGCCAGTGCTGCGGCGAAATCGTTCCGGCGCCGCATGTGACGACATTCGAGAACAAGAACCAGCGCTAGCGCGTTGGCTCTTAGAACTTGATCATGTCGGATCTGGTCAACGTCACTGCCGCGGACACGGCGGGCGCATGGGCAAAGTTATAGACGACATATTGCTCGATATATTCGTTTTCGGCGGAAGACCCATCGATCGGATCGATCACCTTGAAGCCCAGAAGAGCGGCCCGGCTCGCGGTATAGAGAACCGCGCCATTCGCATTCACGCCGGTGACGATGACCGTCTTGATGCCCTTGTCCTTCAGGATCTTTTCCAGGTCGGTGTCCTGGAATTTATCGGGGTGGGAGTTGACGACCGGCTCGCCCGGCATCGGTGCGATATCGGCCCAGATGTCTTTAGCCGTCATGTTGCCCGCCGTGCTGAAGACCACCATGACGTGATTGGCGCGCGCCTGCGCCAACAGTTTCTTCATCGCCGGCAGCGAGGCGACGCAGCGCGGCTTCTTTTGCGGATCGCAGATCGGATGCACGAAATCGAGCAGCAACAGCGCCGTCGTGCTGGGCTCGACGGTGACGGGCTTCAATTCCGGCGGCGGCGGCGCTTTAATATTGGCCCAGTCGTCGATAACGGTGCCGGCGCGCGCGGCGGCAGCCATGAAGCTGCTTGCCGCGACGGCCATTGCGACGGCGGCGAAAAGACGTGTCGACATGAGCTTCATTCTTGCCTCGCTGTTTTGCGGCAATGGCCGGATGAAATTTGCCGATCGATTGGCAGGGCAGAATATTCCAACCACTTCGCAAAATAATTGTGTCAAACTGACGCCGCACCCTCAAGCGGCCCTCTGACCGCCACGGGAGATAAACACCAGGGGAAGGAGCACCACCATGGATATCAAGGTCGGCAAGAAGGCGATCGCCGAAGCGACGGAGAAGCTCAAGAACTGGGGGCGTTGGGGCAAAGACGATCATATCGGCACGCTCAACCAGATCAGGCCGGAAGACATCGTCAAGGCGGCGAGCCTCATTCGCACCGGCAAGGTTTTTGCGCTCGGCATTCCGCTTGACCGCGACGGCCCGCAAAACGGCCTGTTCGGCGGCCGCTTCAATCCGATCCACCAGATGCTGGCGACCGGCACTGATGCGGTGGCCGAGCGCCAGGACTGGAACAAGATCCGCTATGCCGACGACACGCTGATGCTATGCGTGCAAGGCGCCACCCATTGGGACGCGCTCGGCCACGTGTTCTACGAGGACAAGGCCTATAACGGCCACGACGCCAAGCTGATCGATTCCAGGGGGCTCAACGTGCTCGGCATCGAGCACTCGAAAAATAAGATGGTCGGGCGCGGTGTGCTGCTCGACATCGCGCGCTTTCGCGGCGTGCCGTGGCTCAAAGACGGCGAAAGCATCGCCAACGACGAGCTCGAAAAATGCGCCAAGGAGCAGAACGTGTCGATCGGCCGCGGCGATTTCGTCCTTATCCGCACCGGCCAGATGGAGCGCTGCCTCGCCGAGAAGGAGTGGGGCGGCTATGCCGGCGGCGATGCGCCCGGCGTGAAATTCGAGAACTGCTACTGGTGCCAGGACAAGGAGATTGCCGCGATCTGCACCGATACCTGGGGCGTCGAGGTGCGGCCGAACGAAACCACCGAGGCCAACCAGCCGTGGCACTGGGTGGTGATCCCGGCCATGGGGCTGTGCATGGGCGAGATCTTCTATCTCAAGGAGCTAGCGCAAGATTGCGACGACGACGGCATCTACGAGTTCTTCTTCTGCGGCCCGCCGCTGATCATCACCGGCGGCACCGGCTCGCCGATCAATCCGCAGGCGATTAAATGATCGTGAAGCAATCATCCCGGACGGGCAAAGCCCGATCCGGGATCAAGTGCTGTCCCTTCGGTGTCATGCCCCGCGAAGGCGGGGCATCCAGTAATCGCGACGTCTGGAATAAAATCCAATCCCGGTGAATACTGAATCGTCCGCCTTCGCGGACGATGACAGCGAGAGTGTTGGAGAGTCTTATGCCCCGCCACCTCAAGCGTGGAATGGACGCGAGCGCGATCAAGGAAGCCGACGCCAAAGTGCGCGAGACGGTCGAGCAAATCCTTGCCGATATCGATGCGCGCAAGGACGCAGCCGTGCGCGAGCTGTCGCAGAAATTCGACAACTGGTCGCCGGCTTCCTTCAAGCTGTCGCCGGCCGAAGTCGAGCGCGCCATCGGCCAAGTCAAACAGCGCGATCTCGACGACATCAAATTCGCCCAGGCGCAGGTGCGCAATTTTGCGAAAGCGCAGAAAGAGACGCTGCGCGATCTCGAGGTCGAGACGCTGCCGGGCGTGGTGCTTGGCCACCGGCACATTCCGGTGAATTCGATCGGCTGCTACGTGCCGGGCGGCCGCTATCCGATGGTGGCGTCGGCGCATATGTCGATCGTCACCGCGCGCGTCGCCGGCGTGAAGCATATCATCGCCTGCGCGCCGCCGTTTCACGGCGGGCCGCATCCGGCGATCGTGGCGGCGATGCATTTCGGCGGCGCCGACGAGATTTTCGTCCTTGGCGGCGTGCAGGCGGTCGCCGCCATGGCGCTCGGCACCGAGACAATCGCGCCGGTCGATATGATCGTCGGCCCGGGCAACGCCTATGTCGCCGAGGCCAAGCGCCAATTGTTCGGCCGTGTCGGCATCGATCTTCTGGCCGGGCCGACCGAGACGCTGATCATCGCCGACGACACGGTCGACGGTGAAATCTGCGCCACCGATCTCCTCGGCCAGGCCGAGCACGGCCCGACCTCGCCGGCGATCCTGCTGACGACGTCCGAAAAGCTAGCGCGCGACACCATGAAAGAGGTCGAGCGCCTCCTCGGCATCCTGCCGACCGCGGACACTGCCGGCAAGGCCTGGGCCGATTACGGCGAGGTCATCGTCTGCGACGACGACGCCGAGATGGTGCGCGAGGCCGACCGCGTCGCCTCGGAGCACGTGCAGGTGATGACGCGCGATCCGGATTATTTCCTCAATAACATGAAGAACTACGGCTCGCTGTTCCTTGGCCCGCGCACAAATGTCGCCTATGGCGACAAGGTGATCGGCACCAATCACACGCTGCCGACCAAGAAGGCGGCGCGTTATACCGGCGGGCTGTGGGTCGGCAAGTTCCTCAAAACCTGCACCTATCAGAAGGTGCTCACCGACGAGGCCAGCGCCAAGATCGGCGAAGTCTGCTCGCGGCTTTGCATGCTGGAGGGATTCGTGGCGCACGCCGAGCAGGCCAATGTCCGGGTGCGCCGCTATGGCGGCCGCAACGTGCCTTATGGGGAGGCGGCCGAGTGAAATTCACCTCTCCCCGCCGTGCGGGGAGAGCGTAGGCGTCCTTCGGACGCCGTTCTTGAGGCTGAAAAACGCCGATGCGAAGCATCGGCTATGCGAAGCGAGGGTGAGGGGGCCTCACCGCGATTCTGAGCCAAGCGGAGAGGCCCCCTCATCCCAACCTTCTCCCCCGCGCGCGGGGAGAAGGAGCAGCGGAGCGGCACCGTCTGTGACTTCACCCGGCCTCGCCAAAACTCCTTCTTTCCGTCTCGACGGCAAGCGCGCGCTGATCACCGGCGGCGGGCGCGGCATCGGGCTTACGGCGGCGTCGGCTTTGGCGGCGGCCGGCGCGCATGTGACGCTGGCGGCGCGCACCAAGAGCGAAATCGAGGAGGCGGCCGCGGCGATCCGCGCGCGCGGTGAGGCGGCCGAGGCGCTTACGCTCGACGTCACCGACATCGAAGCGGCGCGGCGCGCCATCGCGGCCGCCGCGCCGTTTCAAATCCTCATCAACAATGCCGGCATGAATCGCCCGGCGCTGCTGTCCGACGTCACGGTCGAGGATTTCGACGCCATCTTTTCGCTGAACGTCCGCGCCGCGTTCTTTGTGGCGCAAGCGGTGGCGTTGCGGCTGATCGAGACCAAGCTGCCCGGCTCGATCGTCAACGTTTCTTCGCAGATGGGGCATGTCGGCGCCGCGCGGCGCACCGTCTATTGCGCCTCCAAGCACGCCATGGAGGGCTTCACCAAGGCCATGGCGATCGAGCTTGCGCCGCATAACATCCGCGTCAACTCGCTTGGTCCGACATTCTTGGAAACGCCGATGACGAAACCGTTCTTCGAAAACAAGGCATTTCGCGACGAGGTGCTATCGAAAATCAAGCTCGGCCGGCTCGGTCAGCTGGAAGAGCTTACCGGCGCCATCGTTTTTCTCGCCTCCGACGCCTCGTCGCTGATGACCGGCTCGGCGCTCGTCCTCGACGGTGGCTGGACCGCGGAGTGACTGCCATGGACGATGCCGAACTGCGCCGCCGGATTGTCGGCACCTGGACGCTGGTCTCGGTCCACTACGAGGATCAAGCGACCAAGGCGCGCACGCCGGTCTATGGCGAGCATCCCAAAGGCATCCAGATCGCAACGCCGGAGGGCCGCTGGCTGGCTTTGATGACGGCGGATGGCCGCGGCATTCCGCAAACTGACGCGGATCGCGCCCAGGCGCTTAAAACCATGATCGCCTATACCGGCCGCTATCGCGTCGAAGGCGGACAGGTCATCACCAAAGTCGAAGCGGCGTGGAACGAGGCCTGGGTCGGCGGCGAGCAGGTGCGCAACATCCGCTTCGACAGCGATCGGCTCTCCATCGAGAGCCCGACGATGCCGCACCCGAATATCGGCGACAAGACCGTGCGGGTCATTGTCGTGTGGCAACGGGAGGCGTCATAAGCCTGCATTACTTGACAGGAACTATCCAAGCGGCGACGCATTGGTTAGCGGTCCTCATTTTGGGGAGGTGGCCATGTACCTTTCGAACCAGAGTCTTCTTGTCATCATTGTCGTCGGAATTGTCGCCGGATGGCTGGCCGGCCGCGTGATGGCGGGCGGTGGATTTGGCCTGATCGGCGACTTGATCGTCGGCTTGATCGGCGCGTTTATCGGCGATTGGCTGCTGCCCCGCCTTGGCATTCACCTCGGCACAGGAATCATAGCTTTGATATTGAACGCCTTTATCGGCGCGGTCGTGCTGCTGTTGATCCTGCGGCTGGTCGGCGGAGGCGGGTGGGGTTATCGCCGCTGGGGCAGACGCTGGTAACGAGCAAACGAGCGGTCAGGCCGAGATCGGATAAATCGCCTTCTCTCCCGACAAGACCCGCGCCACGTCGGTTGCGCATTTGGTCTGCAATTCCTCGAGCGCTTCGACCGAATAGAACGCCGTGTGCGGCGTAAGGATCACATTGTCGCGGCCGATGAGCGGGGAGTCCTGCGGCAGCGGTTCGTTCGTGACGACATCGAGGCCGGCGCCGCCGAGATGACCGGAATCCAGCGCGGCGACAAGCGCGGCCTCGTCGACCAAAGGGCCGCGCGCGGTGTTGATCAGGTAGGCGCCCTTTTTCATCTTGGCGAAAGCCTTTGCGTTCATCAGGCCGCGGGTCGCCGGCTGCAGCGGCGCGTGCACCGAGATGAAATCGGAGCGCGCCAATAACTCGTCGAAGCTCACGCTTTCGACGCCGGTTGAGGCGAGCGCGTCCTGATTCACGTAAGGATCGTAGGTGAGAACCTTGAGGCCAAAGGCCTTGGCCTTGGGCGCCAGCGCGCGCGGAATATTGCCGAAGCCAACCAGCCCGAGCACTTGGCCTTCGAGGCGGCGCAGCGGCACCAGCGGCGGCACCTCCCAGCGTCCGGACTGCACCAGCTTATTGGCCAACGTCACCTTGCGGGCCAGCGCCAGGAGCAGCGCCATGGCGTGGTCGGACACTTCGCGCAGGCAATAATCCGGCACGTAATTGACGGCGATGCCGAATTCCTTGGCCGCCGGCAGATCGATATTGTCGACGCCGAGGCCGAAGCGGCCGATCGCCTTGCATGTCTTCAGTTCGCTCAAGAGCTGGCGCGGCAGCTTGGCGTAGGTCACGAGCACGGCGTCGGCGTCGCGCGCTACCGCGAGGATGTCCTCCGCGGACGGGCTCTTCGCCATGCGGTATTCGGGATCGAGCCGCGCCAGCGCGGCCTTGGCCGGATCGAGCGACGGGAACGGGCTGTCGGTGACGGCGATCACGGTACGGGGCATAGGACCACTCCAAATTCTCTCAACGCATTATGCCCGGCGGCGGCGACTATAACGCAAATACCTGCGGATTGACGCAATTCGGCAATTTATGGCCGCCGAGCAACGCCAGGATATTGTCGACCACGATATTCGCCATGGCCTCGCGCACTTCGGGCGTGGCGCTGCCGAGATGCGGGGTGAGCACCACGTTCGCCATTTTGCCGAGCGCCTTGTCGACCTTGGGCTCGTGCTCGAACACGTCGAGGCCGACGCCCGCGATCTCTTTCTTTTGCAGGGCGCGAACGAGCGCGGCCTCGTCGATAATCGGGCCGCGCGCGGTATTGATGAGAAACGCGGTCTCTTTCATCAAGCGCAGCTCGCGGGCGCCGATCTGATGCCGCGTGTCCTTGTTGAGCGGCGAATGCAGCGAGACGAAATCGGATTCGCGCAAAAGCTCATCGAATGGCACGTAAGTGAGCCCGGCCTCGCGCTCGTCGTGTTCCGGTTTCCGGCGCGGCGTCCAGTACAGCACGCGCATGGAGAAGCCATGGGCGCGCTTGGCCACGGCCTTGCCGATCAGGCCGCCGCCGCCAATCAGCCCGAGCGTTTTGCTCCAGACAAAAGAACCCATCAGATGCGCCGACTGGCTGCCGGGGAATTTTCCGGCTCGCACCATGCGGTCGCCCTCGATCATCCGCCGCGCGACCGCGAGCATGAGGCCGAAAGTGAGGTCGGCGGTGGCTTCGGTGGTGATCGGCGCCGTGACGGTGACCGGAATGCGCCGCGCGGTCGCCGTCTCGACGTCGATATTGGAGGGCGTGATCGATTGCGCCGCGATCAGCCGCAAATTCGGATTGGCCATGATCACGTCGCGATCGATCTTGTCGTGCAGCAGGCAGAACAGGATGTCCGCCTTGCGCACCGCGCCGATCAGCGTGCGCTTGGGGATGATGCGGCTCGAATCGGCGAACAGCGTCACCCGCGCCACCGCGCGTAAACGCTTCAATGCCTGCTCAGAGACCGGCTGGGTGACAAAAACGCGCGGACGGGTGGAATTCTTGGCCATCAGGCGAGCCACCGTACCACGCCGGCGACGCCGTCGACCGCGACTTGCGCGCCGTCGGGAATCCGCCGTGTCGCGTCGAGCACGCCGAGCACCATCGGAATGCCGCGCTCGCGCGCGAGCGAAGCCAGATGCGAGGTCGAGCCGCCGAGCTCGGCAACGACGCCGCCGACCCGCGGCAAGATGTGGCTCAAGGCCGGCCCGGCGACGCGGGTGACCAGAATATCGCCCGGCGCGACACGGCTTAATTCGCATTCGCAATTGACCACCACGGCGCGGCCGGAGCCCCAGCCGATGCCGGCCGGGTGGCCGTTGAGGCCCGGATGCTTGAGCCAGATTTCGTCGGGTACCTGCGCCGGCGCGACGTGGAGCGGCCGCGCCTGCAACAGCTTGAAACCGGCATCGTCGAGCGCCCATTCGATCTCGACGGCCGTGCCGAGCACGTTTTCGCATTTGCGCATCAGGCGGCCGAGCGTGGTCGCCTGGCCGGCTTCCAGGCAGGGCGCGCTCACCAGCGCTTCCGGCACCTTTTGCGCGGCAGTCCCGGCGCCGTGCAGACAAGCCTCCCGGTGATGCTTACGGCCGGCTTCGTTCGAGCGCACGAAACCCTGGCGGGTGAGCACGACGCGGTCAGGCACCACTTCGCCCTGCGCGATCGCCGAGCCCAGTCCCCAGGTGGCGGAAATGAGCATCTGGCCGTCGGCGGTCTCGCTCAAACCGCCGCCCGAGGCGCGCGCATTGACCAGCGGCTGCACCAGCACCGCCATCGCGGTGTCGGCGGGATTTTGCTCGTGCTGCGCCATCGAGCGCCGCGCGGTCGTGGTCCACAGCGCCGCCCAGCAGGCGCGCAGGCTGGTGAGGAATTCCGCGTCGTCGCGCACGCCGAGGAAGCTTTCGAACTGTCCGGCGAAATTCGATTCCGGGCGATCCTCGATCAGCGACGACGAGCGCACCGCCGCCGGCTTGTCGGTATCCCACCACGCGGTGAGCACCTCGGCCAGCACGTCGGGCGCGACATCGCTTTGATAGAGCTTGAGCCGGATCTCGACTGCGAGCCGCCGCTGCGTCGGCTGATCGGCTGCGGGATAGGTGTCGATCATTTGGCCGAGGCCGAGATGCTGCACTTGGCGATGATAGGCATCGGCGGCGATGCAGAAGCCGCCCGGCGTCGGCAGGCCGGCGTACAAAAGCGCCGCCAGATTCGCTGCCTTCGGCCCGACGCGCTCGGGATCCGTCGCGGCGGGGTCGGAGAGGGGGATGATGAATGAGGCCAAGCTCATCTTTACCGGCTCATCGGTTAGCTCTCTCCTCCCCCGCTTGCGGGGGAGGGTAGGGAGGGGGCCATTGGCTCGCTTCCGACTTCCGGTGGGCCCCCACCCGGCGCGCTTTGCGCGCCCGACCCTCCCCCGCAAGCGGGAGAGGGAAGAATTTATCGCACGTGATCGCCGTAGCCGGGCAGCGGATCGACCACGGTGATCTGCTTGACCGGGAAGTTCGATACGATCTCGATGCCGTCTTGCTTCACGATCAGCATTTCTTCGATGCGCACGCCGTAATGGAATCTTTTGCCGTGCTGCGTTTCGAGCGCAAACGTCATGCCTTCCTTGATCTCGATCGGGTGATCGAGCGACCAGATGCGCGAGATCACCGGCGGATCGTATTGGGCGAGGCCAAGACCGTGGCCCCACAAATTGGCGGCAGCCTGATCCTCGTCCTCGTAGCCCCAGGTCTCCATCGCCGACGGCCATTTTAGCGCAATGTCGCGCGTGGTGGCGCCGACTTTGACCGCGCCGATCGAGTCGTAGAGCCATTTCAGCGCGGTATTGTAGGTGTCTTTCTGCTCTTGACTGGGCTCCTTGCCGACGCAATAGGTGCGGTAATAGCAGGACTTGTAGCCGTTCCAGGTCAGCGCCGCCAAATCCATGAACACGATGTCGCCCGGCTGGATGATGCGGTCGGAGAAATTGCGCCAGTTCGGCCAGGTGTTCGGTCCGGACGAGACGATGACGTCCTCGACATCTTCCATGCCCGGGATGTTGTAGAGATATTGCATCAGATGTGCGGTCACCTGGTTCTCGGTGATGCCGGGGCGCAGGAACTTCATGCATTCCCAATGCGTGGCGTCGCCGATGGCGCCGACGATTCGGAAGCATTCCTGCTCATCCTCGTTTTTGACGGCGCGCGCATCCATCATTGCGCTCATGCCGTCGGTCCACTCGACGTTGTTCTCCTTGAAGATGTTGATCATGTTGATGTCGATGAAATCGACGCCAAGCTTCTGCCCGGCGACGCCGTGTTCGCGCATCGCTTCCTTGGCCGCCTT
>CAVZFX010000009.1:0-342981 GCA_963774715.1 uncultured Alphaproteobacteria bacterium | reverse complement strand
GCCCGAAGAGATTCGAACTCCTGACCCCCAGATTCGTAGTCTGGTGCTCTATCCAGCTGAGCTACGGGCGCGGCGCGTCGTAGCTATAGGCTTCGGCGCGTGATGGCAAGATTTGTCGGCCCTTCCCGCCCCGTGACCCCGGACGGATCAGGCCGGAAATTAACCCTGCGCCCGCGCCCCGCGATGGGCGGCAAGCTCGACGGCGCGGTCGGGAATGGTCAGGCGGAGCGTGGCGCCGATGGTGCCCTCGACCAGGCGGATGTCGCCGCCGTGGGCGCGGACCAGTTCCGCGGCGATGGCGAGGCCTAAGCCGGTGCCGCCGGTCCGCGTCGAGCCCTGGAACGCCTCGAACAGATGGGCGCGGGCTTTTTCGGAAAAGCCCGGGCCGGTGTCGGACACTTCGATCACCACCACCGCGCCCTCGCGCCGCCCGGTGATGCGGATCTGGTCGCGGCCGAGATCGCGCGTCTCGCGGCTCTCCATGGCGCCGACCGCGTTGCGCGACAGGTTAAGGAGGATGCGAAACAGCTGATCGTAATCGGCCTCGACGACGAGCCCGCGCTCGACCGCGCTGATCCAGCGGATCGGCGCGTCGGAGCCGAGCCCGAGCGTCTCGTGCACTTCCTCGACCAGCGGCTCGAGCAAAATCGGCCGGCGATCCGGCGGCGGCTCCTGCAGCCGGCCGTAGGACAATGTCGACTGGCAAAAGGCGATGGCGCGCTCCAGCGCATGCACCAGCTTCGGCGCGAAGCGCTGCACGCCGGGGTCGGGGATTTTGGCGAGCCGCTCGGAGAACAGCTGCGCCGAGGCGAGCAGATTGCGCAGGTCGTGATTGATCTTGGCCACCGCGAGCCCAAGGCTCGCCAGCCGGTTCTTCTGATGCAGCATCGAGGCAAGCTCGATCTGCATGGTGGCGAGCTCGCGCTCGGCGGTGCCGATCTCGTCGTTGCGCGCCGACGGCGCGATGACGCGGTCGCTGTTTTCCGGATCGGCGCGGAACGCGATCATGTTGGCGGTGACGCGCCGCATCGGGCGGACGAACAAATAGAGCAGCGCCAGATAGACCAGCGCCGCGGTGATGCCGGAGATCACCAGCGACAAAAACATAATGTCGGCGGAATAGCGCAGCATCGCCTTGCGCAGCGGCGCTTCGTCCATCACCAGGTCGATATATTCACCGCCCATCGGCGCCGGTCCGACCACGCGGATGACGTCGTTCTTGGCGTCGAGCATGGTGGTGAAGGCGTCGACGATGGCGTCGAACACATAGACCGTGCGCATGTCATAGGTGGCCGCGACCGTCGGCGGCATGTCGTCGACCGCCAGCATGCGCCGGCTGTTGCCCATCTTCATGGCCACCGCGCGGGCGCCGATCGAATCGAGAATCTTCTTGGCGAGCGCATCGGACACCACGCCATTCGGCGCGGCATCGAGCACCAGCGCCGCGGTATAGGCGGTGGCGAGCCGATCTTTCAGCCAGACCACGCGGAAATTGGCGACCGAGGGTACATAGATCAGCACTTCCGCGATCATCACGAACAGGATCGTGAGGACGAGGAGCTTGCCGGAAAGGCCGAAGCGCGGCGTCCGGACCGGTTCCGGCCGCGCGGCGGTGTCATCCGTCATGATCGAGCCTGCTGCGGCTTTCTCAGCCAAATCGACGCAGCCACCCTATGATGCGACGCACCAGAGGGCTCGTCAAACCTCGAGTGAAATAGGTCATCGCGGCGCGTTTGCCCACCTCGGCATAGGTCGGATACGGCACGATAACACCGGCAAAGGCCTCGATATTCAGCTTTTGGTTTATGGCAAGCGTCCAGGCCGCGATGTTTTCCGCAGCCCCTGCCCCGACAATAGTCGCGCCGAGAATACCTCCCTTGCGGTCGGTGACGATCTTGATATGGCCGCTGGTCGCTCCGGTGGCTCGCGCCCGATCGTTTTCGCGGTAAGGCGCACGCAAGACGCGGATGACGCCGGCCTGCGCCCGCCCCTCGTCCTCGGTCAGACCGACCTGCGCGAGTTCCGGGTCGGTATAGGTCACCACCGGCACCGCATAGCGCTCGGCATCGACCGGCGTGCGGAACAGCGCGTTGCGGATGACGAGGCCGGCTTGATGATGCGCAAGATGGCTCAATTGCGGCGCGCCGGTGACGTCGCCAATGGCATAGACGTGCTTGTTGGTGGTGCGAAGCCCGCGGTCGACGACGATGCCGCTCGGCTGGTAGCGGATGCCGGCGGCGTCGAGATCGAGACCTTCCAGATTCGGCCGCCGCCCCACGGCGACGAGCAGATGACTGCCGTCGATCGTCTGAATTTTTCGCTCGGCGTCGTCGGAGGCAACGATATCCACCTGCACGCGCGCCAGCGAACGGCGCACTTGGCGGACCTCGACACCGCAGCACAGCACGACGCCCTCGCGCGCCAGCGCGTCGACCACGACGCTGGCGCATTCCGGATCGGCGTCGGCGAGCGGCACCGTCGGCTCGAGCACGGTGACGTCGGCGCCGAAGCGGCGGAACGCCTGCGCCAGCTCGAGCCCGATCGAGTCGGCGCCGATGACGATGAGATGACGCGGGCATTCGGCGAGATCGAAGATCGTCTCGTTGGTCAGATGCGGCGTGTCGGCGAGGCCGGGAATAGCCGGCAACGCCGCCGACGAGCCGGTGGCGATGACAAAGCGGCGCGCCTTGACGTCGTAGCCGTCGACCGCGACGGTTTCGGCGTCGGTGAAGCGGCCTTCCCCGGCAAAGACCCGCACGCCAAGCCCATTGAAACGTTCGCGCGAATCCTGCGGCTCGACCGCGGCGACGACGTCGCGCACACGGTCGCGTACCGCGGCGAAATCGACGCCGAAGCGCGGACTCTTGATGCCGAAGCGCGCGGCATCGCGGCACGCATTGGCGCGGGCGGCCGCCGCGAGCAACGCCTTCGACGGCAAGGCGCCGCTGTTAAGCGCCTCGCCGCCCATCTTGGCTTTTTCGATCAGCACCACATTGACGCCGAAGGCGGCGGCCGCCGACGCCGCCGCAAGGCCGCCGGCGCCGGCGCCGATGACGCAAATATCCGGTTGGATCTGTTGCCGCTGTTCCACTGTCATTTTTGCCGTTTCGGCTCACCGCAATGCCAAGGGTTGCAAATTCGCTGACGTCCAAGACCTGTCACACCTATTCTCAAGGCCTGTCACACCTATTCTATAGTAAACGGCGACTGACAATGCCGCCTCGGACGGCAAATTCGGCGTGGGGCGAAGCGGCGCTAAAATGCCGGAATTGCCGACAAATCGCGGGGAAGTCACGTTGACGAGCCGGGAGCGCTTGCGTATAAGCCGCGCCAATCGCGGCGCTTAGGGCCGCTGCCCCCAGCGGAGATCTTTCGGTGAAACGGACCTACCAGCCGAGCAAATTGGTGCGCAAGCGCCGCCACGGCTTTCGCGCCCGCATGGCGACCAAGGGCGGCCGCAGAGTTTTGTCGTTGCGGCGCGGGCAAGGGCGCAAGAAGCTGAGTGCTTAAGCTTTCGTTGGGGCGCGAGTTTTCGTTCCGCACGCCGATTTCGAGGTCGAGCCCGCAGTGGTCGAGCCCAAAATCGCAGCCAAAGCCGAACAAATGGAACGGTTGAAGCGCCGCACGGACTTTAAGACTGCCGCGAAGGGCGCAAGAGCGCCTGCCGGCGCTTTTGTCCTGCAGGCGCGGTGTCGCGCCCAAGATGGCGAAGAGAATGGCCAAGAAGGTAAAAATCCGGCTCGGGTCGGCTTCACGGTGTCGCGCCAGGTCGGCAATGCGGTGGAGCGCAACCGGGTGCGCCGGCGGCTGCGCGAAATGGTGCGGCTAACGCCTGCCGCGACACTCCGTCCCGGCCACGATTATGTGCTGATCGGGCGGCGCACCGCGCTCGCCGCCGCTTTCGCCGACATGACCCGGCAATTCGATGCGGCGATCCGCCGAATTCATGCCGCCCCGCAAAGCGGGCAAGGAAACGACCAAGGAAACCGGCAGGCACGCCGCGCGGCAACTGGTGGCGGCGAGAATGCCCCCCTACATAGAGCCGGTTCGCCCGAAAAGCGGCGCGATGGCGACCGCCCGCGTCTTAAATCCGGACCCCGCAGCGATGAGCACGAGAGCAGGTAATGGGCGAGTATAAGAACACCATCATTGCCATCGTGCTGTCGCTCGTCGTCGTCGTCGGCTGGCAATATTTCATCGGCTACCCGCAGATGCAGCGCCAGGAGCAGCAGGCGCAGCTCAAGAAGCAGGAGCAGGCTCAAACCCAGCCCGGCGCTGCACAACCTAACGCGGCCCAACCCAATGCCGCGCAGCCGAGCCCGTCCGCAGCCAGCGGCCCGCCGGTGCCGAATGCGCCCTCGACCGCTCCGCCGGCCGCCAACCGCGACGCGGTGATCGCCGCAAGCCCGCACATCGCCATCGACACGCCCCGGCTTTCCGGCAGCGTCGATCTCAAAGGCGGCCGCATCGACAATCTGTCGCTGACGCAATACCGCGATGAGGTCGATCCGAACTCGCCGCCGATCGTGCTGTTCTCGCCGTCCGGCGCGCCGGACGCCTATTACGCCGAATTCGGCTGGGTGCCGGCGACCGGCACTACGGCTGCACTGCCCGGCACCGATACACTCTGGAAGCAGAACGGCTCCGGCGCGCTCGGCGTCGATCATCCGGTGACGCTGACCTACGACAACGGCCAGGGCCTCGTCTTTACCCGCACCATCGCGGTCGACGACCATTATCTCTTCACCATCAAGGACCAGGTGGCGAACAAAGGCGGCGCGCCGGTTACGCTGTTTCCCTATGGACTGATCTCGCGTCACGGTACGCCGCCGGTGCTCGGCTATTACATTCTGCACGAGGGTCCGATCGGCGTGATGGGCGCCGACGGCGAGAAGGAAGAGAGCTATAAGAAGATCGCGGAGATCAAGAGCGAAAGCTGGGACGCCACCGATGCCTGGCTCGGCTTCACCGACAAATACTGGGCCGCGGTGCTGCTGCCCAACACCGACGCCAAGGTGAAGACTCGCTTCTCCGCCACCAACGTCAACGGCCAGGATATTTATCAGACCGATTATCTCGGCGAGGCGCAGACTGTGGCGCCGGGCGCGACAGTGTCCACCGACTCCCGCCTGTTCGCCGGCGCCAAGGAAGTTTCCGTGGTCGGCATCAATTTCCCGTTCGGGCCGGGCGGCTACAACCAGTCGCTCCACCTCAACAAGTTCGATCTGTTGATCGACTGGGGCTGGTTCTATTTCATCACCAAGCCGATGTTCCTCGGCATCGACTTTTTCTTCCATCTGGTCGGCAATTTCGGCATCGCCATCCTGATCGTCACGGTCATCGTCAAGCTGTTGTTCTTCCCGCTCGCCAACAAGTCTTACGCCTCGATGGCGAAGATGAAGGCGGTGCAGCCGCAGATGGCGATGATCAAGGAGCGCTTCGCCAACGACAAGATGAAGCAGCAGCAGGAGATGATGGAGCTCTACAAGAAGGAGCAGATCAATCCCATTGCCGGCTGCCTGCCGATCGCGATCCAGATTCCGGTGTTCTTCTCGCTCTACAAGGTTCTCTTCATCACCATCGAAATGCGCCATGCGCCGTTCTACGGCTGGATCCACGATCTCTCGGCGCAGGACCCGACCAACATCTTCACGCTCGGCGGCCTCATCCCGTTCGATCCGACCATCATTCCGGTCATCGGCGGCTTCCTGCATCTCGGCTTCTGGCCGGCGATCATGGGCGTGACCATGTGGGTGCAGATGAAGCTCAACCCGGCGCCGCCGGATCCGACGCAGCAGATGATCTTCAACTGGATGCCGCTGATCTTCACCTTCATGCTGGCGAAATTTCCGGCCGGCCTCGTCATCTACTGGGCCTGGAACAACTCGCTGTCGTGTACGCAGCAGAGCATCATCATGCACCGCCACGGCGCCAAGATTCAGCTGTGGGACAATCTCAAAAGTACGTTCTACAAGCCGAAGCCGAAGGCGAAGCAGCCGGCGGAGTGAAATCATCCGCCCCCCGCTATCGAGCCTGTGAAGAAATTGGCTGGCTCGGGGTTTTGTGATTCGCTTTCGCTGCAGAGCGGGAGTGATTCGATGACAAGCGACGCGCGGTTCCTGCAGCGGATCGGTTGCAGACGCGATGGGACTTCATTGATCTTGAGGGATTTCTGGCGAGCGACCATCGCGCCCGGATCGTTGTCGGCTTTGTCGAGAGCTTGGACCTTGCGCCGCTTTATGACGCGATTAAATCGCGCGAAGGCGAGCTGCGCAAACTCATCGAACGGATCAATGCCAACCTCAAAAACCACGGCTTCGGCTACATACCCGTTCGCGGCATCAATAAAGCCAAGGCAGTAGCGTTGTGGCACGCCCTTGCCAACAATCTCATGGCGGTACACCGGTTGCGAACCGTCTCCGTCAAAACCGCCTGAAACGCATCCCGCCCGCAAAGCTAACCCTCTAAACCAACGACCGTCATCGTCCGCGCCGCAAACGGTCAGATCGAAAGACCCGATTCCCTCACAGACTCTGTCGCGGGGCGGGATGAACAAGGCCACCCGCCGTGAGCGAAATCGTCAGCGCGTTCGTCCTGGTGTTCGCAGCGCTGTTTCCCATCGTCAATCCGTTGGGCTCGGCGCCGATTTTTCTGAGCCTGACCGCCGATTGCAAACCGGCGGAGCGCGAATCGCCTGGCGCTGGGCGTGGCGGTCAACGGTTTCTTTCTCCTCCTCGGCTCGCTGTTGTTCGGCTCGGCAATCCTCGAGTTCTTCGGGCTGACCGTGCCGGTGGTGCGCGTCGCCGGCGGACTCCTGGTCGCATCGATGGGCCGGAAGCTTCTCAATGAAGGCAGTGAGCCGCCGGAACGCCGCGACGTCAAAGCCGAAACGCGCACGACCTCGATCGGCGACAGCTTCTATCCGCTCACGCTGCCGCTCACCGTCGGACCGGGATCGATCTCGGTGGCGCTCACCATCGGCACTCGCCGCCCGGAAGGCGAGGCGTGGCCGCAGACGATCATGGTCGTGGCCGCGGCGATCCTCGGCCTGTTCGCCATCGCCGCAACGATCTATCTGTCGTACCGCTTCGCCGGCCCACTGGCGCGCATGCTCGGCAAGACCGGCATCAATGTGCTGGTCCGCCTCTCCGCCTTCATCCTGACCTGCATCGGCATCCAGATCGCCTGGACCGGCCTGAGCGCGCTCATCGCGACGCTGCCGCATTAGACATAAGCACGTTTCCCCGGACGCGGTGCAGCGTGCAGCGAAGCGAAACGGTGCACCGCTGATCCGGGGTCTTCACAGCCTCCGCTTTTCTCACAACACTGAGTTCGTAACGATCCCGGGTCTGCAGCGCACCACTGAGGTGCTGCGCTGCGCCCGGGAAACGCTACCGGTGATAGCGGCGAATCCTACGGTCACAATCACGGAGACGTGATGTGACAAATGTCCCCGTTTAAATTACATCTCAAAATCATCTCGCTCTGAAAGGACGCCGCCGGGTGACGCCGGCGGAAAGGGGCGAGGCGGTTCCCGCGGGCGGGGTTGTCAGCCCCGCTCCCGGGCGGCTCCGGGCCAAAACGCCCGGCCGGCACGATGACCGGCCTGCGGGCTCATAACGCCCGCTGCACTGGGACGGCAGGGAGCGGATAACACCCGTTCCTCAGTAGTTCCGTCCCAGGAAGTGCGTGAACTGGAGCTGAGCGGTGGCGTTCGGTCGCCCCCGCAAGTGCCGTGGTGGAACGCCGGCAGGCGAGCGCGCCCGAAGCGGAAGGGCGGCGCAAGCCGCCTTTCCGTGGCGCGCCCTGTGCGCCGCTTGCGTACAGGTCGTGGACTACGCGTCTGCCGGCGTTCCGCTTCCTTTTATTATTTGTCGGAAGCGAACTTCGTAGGGTGGGTAGAGCGAAGCGAAACCCACCGTGGCGTGAACAAAGATGATGGGTATCGCTTCGCTCCACCCATCCTACAGAATTCGTTCCCGGATTATCGTTCCGCTCAATCCGGGGCACGACGCGAAGGTGGGCTGTTTGACATTGTGAGCACGCGACTTGCGCGCAAATGCGCTTGCGAGACCGGATGAACTCGTCCGCTTACGCGGCGCGGACGCGGGAGAAGAAGGTGGCGACCTTGGCTTCGAGATCCTTGGCGCGCGACGAGAGCTCCGCCGTCCATTGGCTGATCTCGCCGACTGCCGTGGCGCCTTTGCCGACGCTGCGCTCGACCGAAGCGATCTCGGTCGAGGCCTGCGCGGTATGGGCGGCCGCGGTATGAATGCTCTCGGCGATATTGCGTGTGGTGGCGGCCTGCTGTTCCACGGCGGTGGCGATGCTGGTCGAGACACCGGTCAGTTCGCCGATCGCGCGGGCGATGGCCGCGATTTCCGCGACCGAGCGCTTGGTCGCCTCCTGAATGGCCGCGATCTGGCGCGCGATATCGTCGGTGGCATGCGAGGTCTGGTTGGCCAGCGTCTTGACCTCGGCCGCAACCACCGCAAAGCCGCGGCCGGCTTCGCCGGCGCGCGCCGCCTCGATCGTCGCATTGAGCGCCAACAGATTGGTTTGCGACGCGATTGCCGAAATCGCGGCGACCACCGAGTCGATGCGTTCGGCGGTGTCGGCGAGCGACCGGATGGCCTGCTGGGTGCGCTCGGCGTCGCCGACGGCCGATTGCGCCATGCCCATGCCGTGGCTCGCCTGCTGGCCGATTTCCTGGATCGAGCCGGACAGCTCTTCGGTGGCCCGCACCATGATGTCCATGCGCTGCGCGGTTTCCGACGACGCCGAAGAGGCCGAACCCATGCGTTCGAGCGTATCGCCGGCGACCGTGTTCAACGTCGCGCAGGTCGCGGTGAGCGAAATCGATGCCTCCTTGATCGCCTCGACGACATCGCCGATGGCGGTGTCGAAATCCGCGATCGCGGTGTCGATCGCCTGGCGCCGCGCCAATGCCGCCGCCTCCGCCGCCTGGCGATGCAGCGTCATCGCATTGGCGATGTCGAAACTGATGACTTGCGAAATCGCGATGCCGGGTTCGATGGCTTTGGCCGCGGAAAAACGGTGCTTGCGGGCCAGCGCCTTAAGCGCGGCCGTAAGCACATAACTGCCGGCGGTGCTGCGGAAGCGCCCGTCGAAGCCGAACGCCGCTTCGCGTTCCATAGTGCGCCGGCACGACTCGGCGTAATCGTGGTCGAGCTTGCCGGCCAACAGCGCGCGGAAATGCGACAGCTCCAGTTGTTTCAGCAGCTCGCGGTTCGCCGCAACGGCTTTGCCGATATTGGGCAGCGCGGACGTGGCCGTGATGATTTCGTCGATCGCGCGATCGAGGCCGGGCGCAATCACCGGCCAGCTTTCGGTGACGGCGCGCCGCACCTGATCGTCGATGCTATAGAGCGCCAGCCGGTCTTTATAAGCCTGGATTATCTCGGTGGGCGACATCGGCGGAATTGCAAGCCAAAATTTGAGGTCATGGCGGACCGCCCCATGTTGGGCGACAAGCGTTGCCCAACTGTTAACGATTCAATTACCACGCGGGGTTGTACCCTCGATCGCGCTTAAAAAGGAACGGGAGGCCGCAGCCTCCCGTTCCGCCGGACTGCAATCGGCTGTTTGAAATCTCAGCTTCGTCCGACCACGGCGAGATCGACCTCGGCGAGGCCGGAAAAGCCCAGCGCCCGCGCCGCCGCCGGCGTCACGTCGATGACGCGGCCGCGCACGAATGGCCCGCGATCATTGATGCGCACCACCACCGAGCGGCCGTTATGCTCATTGGTGACCCGCACCAGCGTGCCGAACGGCAGCGAGCGGTGTGCCGCGGTGAGCGCCCCAGGAGAAGCGCGTTCGCCGCTGGCGGTGCGTCCGCCGGAATAGGCGTAGACCGAAGCAATCCCGGACTGCGCCGACGCCGCCCCCGGTAGCCCGATAACGGCCAAAGCAAAAGCTGAGGCAATGAAAGTCTTCTTGAGGCTATACCCAGCCATATTCATCCTATTCGATTGTTGATGCGAAGGGTGATTCGCCCGCAGATCGCAGGCTGGGGCCGCTATGACCGGGGAAATGTGGTCATTGTGCGTCGCACAATGACTGGAAACACTTTGGCCACACCAAAGAAATCTATATGGCATCAATACGTCTCCGGGAACAATTGTTAAGTTACTGAAAAACAATAACTATCCGCCCCGGCACGCCTCCGAGTGCCGGTCAAAAAGGCATAGCTATGCGTGTCGTGCATCGTGCGGCGGCATCTGCCGCGGGGCGATGCAATCGCTTCCGGACAAACTCACACGGCCGTGATTTGTTCGGTGTTTAAGTCAAATTGCGCGCACAGATTGGAGCGCACCGGGCCGCAATCGGCCGGCATGGAACAGCGGGGAATGGGTTCACTCAGCCGCAGTCGGAAAGGCGTAATCCTTGAACTGGTCGCGCAGGACAGTCTTCTGGATCTTGCCGGTCGCGGTGTGCGGAATTTCGCGCACGAATGCGACATCGTCGGGCAGCCACCAATTGGCGATCTTGCCGCGGAAGAAGGCGAGCAGCTCCTCCTTGCTCGCGCTCTGGCCATCCTTGAGCACGATGACAAGGAGCGGCCGCTCGTCCCATTTCGGATGGCGCACGCCGATCACCGCGGCTTCCGCGACCTTGGGATGGCCGATCGCGAGGTTTTCCAATTCGATCGAGGAAATCCATTCGCCGCCGGATTTGATCACGTCCTTGGAACGGTCGGTGATGTTGAGATAGCCGTAGCGGTCGATGGTGCCGACGTCGCCGGTGTCGAAAAAGCCGTCGGCGTCGAGAATCTCGGCGTCGTCCTTGAAATAGCGCCGCGCCACGGCCGGGCCGCGCACTTTCAGGCGGCCGAAGGTCTTGCCGTCCCACGGCATCGGGCTGCCGGCATCGTCGGTGATCTTCATCTCGACGCAGAACGGCGAATGGCCCTGCTTCTGCTGCACGTCAAGCCGCGATTCGCCCTTTAGACCGGCATATTCCGGCTTGAGCGAGCCGAGCGTGCCGAGCGGGCTCATCTCGGTCATGCCCCAGGCATGGATCACCTCGACGCCGTAGACGTCCTGGAATTTCTGCGCCATGGCGCGCGGACAGGCTGAGCCGCCGATCACCACTTTCTTCAGGTGCGGCAGTTTCAGATTGTTGGCTTCGAGATGCGCCAGGAGCATCAGCCACACCGTCGGCACCGCCGCGGTGAAGCTGACGCGGCAATTATCGAGCATCTCGTAGATCGAGGCGCCGTCGAGCTTGGCGCCCGGCATCGCCATGGTTGCGCCGGCCATCGGCGACGTCAGAGCAAGCCCCCAGCAATTGGCGTGGAACATCGGCACCACCGGCATGACGACGTCGCGCGCGCCGACGTCCATGGCGTCGGGCTGACCGGCCATCAGCGAGTGCAGCACGTTGGAGCGATGCGAATAGACGACGCCCTTGGGATGTCCGGTGGTGCCCGACGTGTAGCACATGCCGGCCGCGGTGTTCTCGTCGAACTGCTTCCAGGCGAAGTCGCCGTCGACCTCGCCGATCCACTCCTCGTAAGGCACGGCATTCTTCAGCGCGGTCGCCGGCATATGGTCGGCGTCGGTCAGCACCACGTATTGTTCGATCGGCTTGAGCCGGTCGGCGAGCTTTTCCAGGATCGGCACGAAAGTAAGATCGACCATCATCACACGATCTTCGGCGTGATTGACGATCCAGGCGATCTGGTCCGGAAACAGCCGCGGATTGACGGTGTGATAGACCGCGCCGATGCCCATGATGCCGTACCAGGCTTCGAGATGCCGCCAGGTATTCCAGGCGAGCGTCGCCACGCGGTCGCCAAGCTTGATGCCGCTGCGGTCGAGCCGCTGCGCCACGCGCAGCGCCCGCACCCGCAGGTCGGCGTAATTGGTGGTGTGAAAGGGGCCCTCGACCGAACGGCTGATGATCTGCCGCCCGCCGTGTTGGGTCGCGGCGTGGTCGAGGATGCGATGGCACAATAGCTGCCAATCCTGCATCAGCCCGAGCATGGCGTTCCTCGCTGTTTTGCTTTTTTCTTCCCAAAGGTTACCCGTCTGCACCGGACAGGCAAGCGTCTTTGTCGACCGCCGCGGTGCTTGAACAGGCAGGATCGGTTGGCTTAAAGCTTAGACCATCGAGGCTACCTCGAGCTTCCCGACAAGCTGCAACTGCGCCGGAGCACCTTGCGTGAAATACGCCGTCGTCACTGCCGGATTGTTATGCGCAATGCCTGCGGCAATGGCGCAAACCGCCGCCGCGCCGCAGCCGAAATCGGCCGCAATCCGTCATGGCGCCGCCCATCCGCAGGCCAATCGGCAGGCGCTGCCCGTGATGCTGCCGCAGGAATTTGCCCCGCCACAGGAGGCTTATGCCTCGTTTCCACAAAGCGATGCCGCCGTAGCCACGCCGGCTGCGCCTTCGGCCTGTCAGGTGAGCCTCGCCAAGGTCGCGGAATTCCAGCCGCTTCCCGTCCTGGTCGGCCCGGGCGATTGCGGCGCCGACGACGCCGTGGAAATGACCGCCATCACGCTTGCCGATGAGAGCAAAGTCGCGGTGTCGCCACCGGCGATCATGCGTTGCCCGATGGCGCAACAGGTCGCCGATTGGGTACGCGACGACGTGGCGCCAACGTTAAAGGGCCTGCCGCCGCTGCGCGGGCTCGACAACCTCGCCTCCTATGATTGCCGCGGCCGCAACAACGTGCACGCCGCCAAAGTGAGCGAGCATGGCCGCGCCGATGCGCTCGACGTGCACGATTTCAAGCTCGCCGACGGCCGCGAGCTGGGCCTAACCGACGTCAATATTCCGAAGGACTGGCGCGAAGCGGTGCGCGCCAGTGCCTGCGCGCGGTTTGCGACCGTGCTCGGCCCGGGCTCCGACGGCTATCACGAGGAGCACATCCATCTCGATCTCGAACCGCGCCGCAACAATTACAAGATCTGCGAATGGGACGTACGCGAACCGCCGGCCGTCGTGGCGCAAGCCAAGAGCCCGGACAAGGACCAGGATAAGACTCCGGACGCGGCGCCCGACGCAACGCCGGCCGCGCAGCTGGCGCAAACCGAAGGCGTACCGTTGCAGGGTCTCGATCCGCCGCCCCTTCCGGAGAACGAAGTCCCGTTGCCGCGGCCGCGGCCTTTGGCGGCGAATGCGACACCAAACCGAGCGATGAAATAATCGCAACCCAATGAACAGAAGGAGCGAAGGACCGATGTCTCCGCTCAGCAATCTCGCCGCCCGCGACGTCGAAACGCTGGTGCACCCCTACGTCAACCTGGCCCGATTTCGCGAGACCGGTCCGCTCATCATCGAGCGCGGCCAAGGCGTCTATGTCTACGACACCGACGGCAAGCCCTATATCGAGGGCATGGCCGGGCTGTGGTGCACCGCGCTCGGCTACGGCAACGAAGAGCTGGTCGAGGCCGCCGCCGCGCAGATGCGCAAGCTCTCCTTCGCGCATCTGTTCACGGGACGCAGCCACGACCCGGCGATCGAGCTTGCCGAGAAGCTCAAAGAGATCGCGCCGGTGCCGATCTCAAAGGTATTCTTCTGCAATTCCGGCTCGGAGGCCAACGACACCCAGGTCAAGCTCGTTTGGTATCTCAACAACGCGCTCGGCCGGCCGAACAAGAAAAAGATCGTCAGCCGCATCAAGGCCTATCACGGCGTCACGGTCGTTGCCGCCTCGCTGACCGGGCTCCCCGGCAATCATCGCGACTTCGATCTGCCGCTGCCGGGATTCTTGCATGCCGGCTGTCCGCATCATTATCGCTTCGCGCAAGCCGGCGAGAGCGAAGAAGATTTCGCGACGCGGCTCGCCGCCGAGCTTGACGCGCTGATCGTCGAGGAAGGCCCTGACACCGTCGCCGGCTTCATCGCCGAACCGGTGATGGGGGCCGGCGGCGTGATCGTGCCGCCCAAGACCTATTTCGAGAAAATCATGGCGGTGTGCAACAAGCACGACGTATTCATGATCAGCGACGAAGTGATCTGCGGCTTCGGCCGGCTCGGCACCAGGTTCGGCTGCGAGAAGCTTGGCTTCACCCCGCATTCGCTGTCGATCGCCAAGATGCTGTCGTCGGCCTATCTGCCGATCGCCGGGGTCATGATTCCGGAAACGATGTATCAGGTGCTGCTCGTTGAGAGCAAAAAGATCGGCGTGTTCGGCCATGGCTTCACCTATGGCGGCCATCCGGTTTCCGCCGCGGTCGCGCTCAAGGCGATCGAGATCTACGCGCGCGAGCGCATCGTCGAGAGAGCCGCCGAGCGAGGCACGCAATTCCAGGCGCGGCTCAAAGCGCTCGGCGACCATCCGCTGGTCGGCGAGGCGCGCGGGCTCGGCTTGATCGGCGGCGTCGAACTGGTCGCCGACAAAAAGAGCAAGCGGTCGTTCGATGCCCAGCACGGCGTCGGCGCGCGCGTTGTGCAGTTGGCCGAAGCCGAAGGCTTGATCGTGCGCTCGGTGGGCGGCGACGTTTTGACGCTGTCGCCGCCGCTCATCATCAGTGCGCAGGAGACCGACGATTTATTTGACCGGCTGACGCGCGCGCTGGACAAGACGCTCGATTGGGTGACGCACGAGCGGATCGCGCAGTCGTGATGGACGACGTGAACAGCGATGTTCCGGAATGAACAGTCCGTTCACCACTCGCGCGCTATGACGCGGTCCGGACCTGCCATGAACCCGACAGCACCGGACGGAGCCGACCAGCGCCAGCGCGCGGCAAAGCCGCGGCTGACGCGGCGGCGCTTTATGGCAGGGAGCGCCGCCTTGCTCGGCCTTTCGGCATCGGCGACCGCGGCCTATGCCGGCGCCATCGAGCCGATGAGCGTCATTGTCACGCGCTATGCGCTGACGCCGCCGCGCTGGCCCGCCGGCCGCAAGCTCACCGTCACGGTAATCGCCGATCTGCATGCCGGCGGTCCCGACATGACGCTTGCGCACATCCGACAGGTGGTCGATGTGGCGCAGAATCTGCGCTCCGACCTTGTGGTGCTGCTTGGCGATTTCAAGGCGTGGTACGGCCACTTCAAAACGGAGCCCGTGGACGATGCGTTGTGGGCCGCCGAATTGGCGCGGCTTGAGGCGCCGCTCGGAACCTGGGCCATCCTCGGCAATCACGATTGGTGGCACGACCTTGATGGCGTGCGCGGCGCACTGGCCGATGTGCGCATCCCGTTAATGCAGAATGATGCGGTCCTCCTCGGGGCGGACGGGCAGAAATTCTGGCTGGCCGGGTTGGGCGACCAGCTCGCCCATTGGATCGGCCCCGGCAGATTTCGCGGTGTCGACGATCTGCCGGGCACCCTGGCGAAAATTCACACCGACGATCCGGTGCTGCTGCTCGTTCACGAGCCGGATATATTCACTGCCGTGCCCGATCGCGTTGCTCTGACGCTCGCCGGCCATACCCATGGCGGGCAAATTCGCCTGCCCTTTGTCTGGCCGTATTTCGTGCCGTCAAAATACGGTGCGCGTTTCGCTTACGGCCATGTGATCGAGAACGATCGGCACCTGATCGTGTCGGGCGGCCTCGGCACCAGCATGATCCCAGCCCGGCTCGGCGTGCCGCCGGAAATCGTCCACATTACGCTTGGCGTCTGAACCGGCGCCTAAATGCAAACGGCGCCGACTAAAGCCGGCGCCGTAATTTATTTCCGTGGGTCGCGAGGAAAGCTCAGTACCACTTCACCGTGGCGCCCTCGCTCGGAACGGAGCTGGAAGCGACTTTCGGACTGTCGGGCGCGTTGCCGTTCTTCGGGGCCAGAACCACGACGATGGTGCCGACTTTAACGCGGCTATACAGATCGATCGCGTCCTCATTGGTCATGCGGATGCAGCCCGAGGAGATCGCCTGACCGATATATTCCGGCTGATTGGTGCCGTGAATGCGGTACAGCGTGTCCTTGCCGCCGGAATACAGATACATGCCCCGCGAGCCCATCGGGTTATGCGGACCGCCGGTGACAAAGGCCGGCAACGGCCCCAGCCGCTGCTGCTCGCCAGAAGTCGGAATCCACGGCGGCCATTCTTCCATGCGGCCGACCTTGGCGATGCCGTTCCAGGCCTGGGCCTCTTCGCCCACCGCGATGCCGTAGCGGATCGCTTTGCCGCCGGGCAGCACGTAATAGAGGAACTTGTTGTCGCTATCGACGACGACGGTGCCGGGCGCTTCCTTGCGCGTGTATTCGACGATGTGCCGGCGATAGGGCTCGGGAATATCAGCCTGCTGATAAGGCAGGTTCGACATCAGCAGCTTGTCGTGAGCGTTCCAGCCAGCTTGGCTCGATGGCTCGAGCGTATCCGTCATGCAGCCGCCAAGCGTGAGCGCCGCAAGCCCAACGACCAGGAATGGAATCAATCGAAATGACATCACGCGTTACTTCTCCGTCCGCCCCAAGCCGCCCTGGCCAAACGAATAGCGTCAGTCCCAATACCCCAAAGCGCCGCAACCATTCCAGTCGTTATAGCCCCTGACGAGAAGGTACGCGGCGAGTGTTGCAGGAATGCCGCAGTGCCGCGACCGGCCTTTGGATAACCTGCCCGTCGATCAAGCCATTTCGACGGCCGCAACGACCAAAAGGAACGACCTGGCATATCGACGCGAGACCATTATCGGCCCGACAAATTAAGCGAGGGTTTACCACTTCGAGTACACCTAGCCGCGCACGCACCTGCAAGCGGAGATGTCACGGCGATGCGCGCTTTGCCGCCCATTTCCGCCGCACTCGTCGCCTACGATTTCATCATCGCCGACAACACAAGGGAATGGGGTTCCGTAATGACGAATTTGAACGCCGAAATGGCCAATAAAACCGCTCAAGCGGACAAAACGACGAGATTATCCGACCAGACCGCTTCGCTTAACGGCCGCTATCGGCAAATCGGCATTTCCGCCGTCGCCGCCGCCGTACGCTACCAGGGTACGGCCAAAAATCCGGCCTACGCTCCCGCACCGACGACATGGCAGGATTATACCGGCGACGCAGCCGTCTGAGGGCCCGTAATGTGCTCAGAGTGGCTTTGGCCGCACACAAGGGGGACGACAAGTCCCCTTTTTTATTTGGAAATTTACGTTCCTCGCCCGAGGGCTCGGACTCAATTGCGCTCGGTTGGAATTACTTGCTCGCGGTAATCCAAGGCTCCCGGTCGCGCGTGAGCCAGACCTCGAAGCCTGCCAGCGCGGCGACAATGACGCCAACACTGACGTCTATGCTCATGGCGGCGCTGTTCTGGAACCCGAGCAGCCACGGCGATACGATCAGCGCTAAGGCAGCGATCAGAATGAACCATTCCTCCCAGACCGCGAATGCGGCGATTGCGGCAATCGAAAGCACCGCGATGATGATGCCGACGGTCGAGGCAGTCTGCCACTCTGCGCCCGAGGAAAGGTCGAATAGCCAGGGCGAGAAAAACAGAACGCCGCTGAGGATGAGGTTGACGACGTCGCAGAACCGTATGCTCGACCAATCGTCCATTGCGGCCTCCAAGGCGCTGCCGGATTGTGGCCATGATTCGGACACTGCGTGCGCGCCGCGTCCGCCTGGCCCGTTGAAAAACCACCTATGGCGTCATTGGTTCCGGACGACCGCCGCGGCAAGCCGGATATGACGACGCTTGCCGGCCCCACGAAGGGCTTTTCCAACGCCGAGATCGAGGCCGGCCGCCGGCTCTTCGCAGGGCAGTGGAACTTTACCTCAGCCGCGGGCTCGCCCGAATCGCTGCCGCCGATGGCCGGCCTGGAAATCGCGTTCGCCGGGCGGTCCAATGTCGGCAAGTCCTCGCTGATCAACGCGCTCACCGGGCGCCGGGCGCTGGCGCGCACCTCCAACACGCCCGGCCGTACCCAGGAATTGATCTTCTTCCATGGCCCGCGTCGACTCGTCCTGGTCGATATGCCGGGCTACGGCTATGCCGCCGCGGCCAAAAGCAAAGTCAGCGCCTGGACCAGCTTGATTACGAATTATCTGCATGGCCGCGCGACATTGGCGCGCGTCTATCTTCTGGTCGACGCGCGCCATGGGCTTAAGGAAATCGATCAATCGATCCTCGACACGCTGAGCGAGGCCGCGGTCAGTCACCAGATCGTTCTCACCAAGTGCGATCAGATCGATGCGGCGGAACTGGCCGAGCGGACCGACGCAGTGGCGGCTGCGATACGCAAACGGCCGGCAGCGTTTCCCGATCTGATAGCGACGTCGGCGAAGGGCGGTGACGGGATTCCCGAACTGCGCGCGGCGGTCGCGCGCTTGCTGGCCGAGCGCAGTTGACCGCCTGATTAATATTGCCAGGGCGGTTTCTGGCCGACTGGCCTTTCCCGCCAACTTGGCCTTCCCCGCAAAGCCCGCGGCGGCTAAATAGCGACGTCAAAGGAGTCCCAGCCGATGGACGTGACGCCGTTCGAGCAGGCCCGCATTCTTGCGGAAGCCCTGCCCTATATGCAGCGCTACGACGAGAAGACCGTTGTCGTAAAATACGGCGGCCACGCCATGGGCGCGGAGAATCTGGCGCGCGAATTCGCTCGCGATATCGTCCTTCTGGAGCAGACCGCGATCAATCCGGTTGTCGTCCACGGCGGCGGGCCGCAGATCGAAGCCATGCTCAAGAAAGTCGGCGTGCAATCGCAATATGCGGCGGGCTTGCGCATTACCGACGAAAAGACGCTGGAAATCGTCGAGATGGTGCTGGCCGGCTCCATCAATAAGCAGATGGTCGGCTACATCAACGAAGCCGGGGGCCGCGCCATTGGGCTCTGCGGCAAGGACGGCAACATGGTGGTGGCGCGCAAGCTGACGCGCACCGTGATCGACCCCGATTCCGCGATCGAAAAAGTGATCGACCTTGGCTATGTCGGCGAGCCGGAGACGGTCGATACCACCGTGCTCACTGAGATTCTGGGTCGTAAATTGATTCCGGTGCTGGCGCCGGTCGCGGCGGCGGCAAACGGCGGCACCTTCAACGTCAATGCCGATACTTTCGCCGGCGCCATTGCCGGCGCGCTTAAGGCGAAGCGCTTGCTGCTGTTAACCGACGTACCAGGCGTGCTCGACAAATCGAAAGAGCTCATCAAGGAGCTGTCGGTCGATGATGCGCGCCGCCTTATCGCCGACGGCACGATTTCCGGCGGCATGATCCCCAAGGTCGAGACTTGCATCGACGCGCTCGAACGCGGCGTCGAGGGCGTCGTCATCCTCAATGGAACGGTGCCGCATGCCGTCCTGCTCGAGTTGTTCACCGAGCTCGGCGCCGGTACGCTGATCCACGCTTAAAGTACGATCCCTAAATGGGACCAGCGGCCTCCGGAGGATCATGCTCAAAGACGCCTTGCCATCCACAGCAGCGGATCGGACCGCGGCCGCGCCTTTGATGTCGCGAGCGATTTTTCCGCTGGCGCCCGGTGTCGCCGCCGGGACCGCGCTCGGCATATCCGACGTACTGGCGAAGCTGGTGCTGGCGACGGGTTGCGACGTCCTCACGATGTTGTCGTTTCGCAGCGTCGTGGGGCTCGCTTTCGTCGCGAGCTGGCTGCGCTTCGGCCGCAAACCGTCCGCCGACGCGCGGGTGCGCTGGGTCTCGATGGCGATCGGCATCATGTTCGCCGGCCTCATCTTCTGCCTGTTCAAGGCGATCGCGGCGATCGACGTGCCGACCGCGATTTTATCCTATTTCACCTATCCGCTGCTGACCGGACTCACCGCATCGCTCGCCGGGCTCGAACCCTTGCGCTGGAAAGGCGTGCTGTGCGCCATTGCCGCCTTTTGCGGGCTCGCCATCATGATCGGCGCGCATCCGGCGGGGCTCGCTTTCGCCGGCGTTGCCTATGCGCTCGGCGCCGCCTGCTGCCGTACCGCGGTATTACTGGCGACCCGTGCCTATCTCGTCGGCGCCGATGCGCGATTGACGACGTGGTATTCGATGCTTTCGTCGACTGCCGTGTTCGTCGCGGTCTCGCTCGGCACGCAAACGTGGCATCCACCGCAAAGCGAGCTCGGCTGGATTTGCTTGGTCGCACTCAGTCTGGCGACGACAGCGGCCATCCTGTTCGTCTTCGTCTCGACCATGCGGATCGGGCCGTTCCGCACTGCGCTGATCATGCATCTCGAACCGCTGACCGCGATGATCCTCAGCGCCCTGCTGCTGAGCGAGGCGATCACGCCGGTCCAGGGCATCGGCAGCGCCATCATGCTGGCGGCTCTGATCGCATTCCAGTTGTGGCGGTGACGCGCCGTCTTGATGTAAGGTTGGCAGCAAAGCAGTCGGGAGGGAAATATGAACGCTCAAACGGGCGCTGCAGCGCCGCATTGCGATGACTCAACGCGGAAGCGGTGGAGCTTCGGCTGCGCCTGCCATTCTTCGCGCCGGCAATTCCTGGCCGGCGCCGCGGCTTTCGGCGCGACCGCCGTCCTTCCCGACAAAAAGGCAAAGGCGCAAGCCGCCGCGCCGAAACTGATCGATACGCATCATCATTTCTACCCGCCCGCCTATCAGAAACGGCAGCTCGATTGGGAGGACCAGCACAAGGTTCCGCATCTCGGCGTGCAGAGTGCCTGGAATCGCGACAGCGATCTCGAGGCGATGGACAAGAACGGCATAGCGACCAGCATGCTATCGCTTGCATCGACACCCGGCGTCTGGTTCGACGACAGCGCTGATAAAGCGCACGACATGGCGCGCCTGTGCTGCGATTTCGCCGCCGAATTGGTGCGCGACAAGCCGGGGCGTTATGGCCTGTTCGCGCCGCTATCGATGCTCGACATCGACGCGACGCTCAAAGAGATCGAATACGCCTTCGACACGCTCAAGGCTGACGGCATCAACCTGCAAACCAATTACGGCGACAAATGGCTCGGCCATCCGGTGTACCGGCCGGTGCTCGAGGAGCTTAATCGCCGCAAGGCGGTGATCTTCGTGCATCCGCTGGTCGCCAATTGCTGCGCCAATCTCAGCGTCGGCACTTTCCCGGCGGTCATCGAAGTACCGCACGATACGACGCGCACCGTCGTGAGCCTCTTGTTGAGCGGCACGTTCGCGCGGCTGCGCGACATCAAATGGCTGTTCTCGCATGGCGGCGGCACGATCCCGTTCCTCGCCGGGCGTATCGAGGCATTCTACGACCAGAAAGCCCGCGGCCCGAATGGCTTCGCGCCCGACGGCATCGAGGCCGAGTTCCGGCGCCTCTATTACGACACGGCGAACGCCACGCATCCGGCGGCCATGGCGGCGCTGACCAAGCTCGTGCCGACCTCGCAAATCACCTACGGAACCGATTACCCGTATTTCCCGCTCGATCAGATCGAAAATCTGCGCAAGCTTGGTCTACAGCCCGCCGATCTTGCGGCAATCGCCAACGGCAACGTGACGCGGCTCATACCGCGGTTGAGTGCGTAACGCTGCCCTTTTGCCGCCGCCATCTTGAAGAAGCCGATCAGCGAAATCGCCGACACGGAACCGGACACCAATCCGTCATCGACATTTGACACAAATCATGGCAAGGCGTCACAAACTCGGCCAAGTTTGCGACCAAACTTGCGCCGAAGCTTCGCAGTCTAATTCAAAGCACAGCTTGGCGTTAAAGCGGTGAGGTTGGAACCATGCGGGGGTTCCACAACAGCTCCTTCGATCCCCAGACGCTGGTCATACTCGAGGCCGCCTTCGATGAAGCTTGGCTGACGCTCAAAGCGATCGGCAACTCGACGGTGAAGCCCGATGAATTGGCGCGCTGCGTGCTGCGGCTTGCCATGGAAGGCGAGCGCGATCCGGTACGGTTGCACGATGGCGCGCTCAGGGGGCTCGTGCCGGCGACGTCCTGGCGCGAGGCGGGCTAGCGGCGCATCAGGAATGCACCGCATAGAACGCGAAGCCGGCGACGCAAGCACCGGCGAGCGTGCCGGCAAGCAACGCAACCAAATATGGCATGGACTTGCGAAGCGTTCTGCGCATCGACTGTTTCGAGCTTGCCCGCGGCCAAGTTGATTCGCCAAGTTGATTCGCGGCCGGCCAAGCCTCATCATTGGAAATCATGGCAACAACGAGTCACGAGACGACCAAGGCTGCCCGCGGCGGCGCCGACGCGCGTGGGTTCGGCCATGTCGAGACCTGGGTGTTCGATCTCGACAACACGCTTTATCCGCATCACCTCAATCTCTGGCAGCAAGTCGACATTCGGATTCGCGACTACATCGTCGATTTCCTCAAAATCAGCCACGACGAGGCGTTTCGGCTGCAGAAGGACTATTACCGGCGTTATGGCACGACCATGCGCGGCTTGATGGAAGAGCACGGGCTCGAACCTGATCAATTCCTCGAAATCGTGCATCAGATCGACCATTCGCCGCTGCAACCCAATCCGGCGCTCGGCGCCGCCATTGCCAGGCTTGCCGGCCGCAAGCTCATTCTCACCAACGGCACGCGCCACCACGCCGATGCGGTGCTGCGCCGGCTTGGCATCGAACAGCATTTCGACGACGTGTTCGATATTCGCGCAGCCGAGCTTGAGCCCAAGCCGCGACCGAAGGTTTATGAGCGATTCCTTGCACGTCACAAGGTCGATCCGACGCGGGCGGCGATCTTCGAAGACCTCGCCCGCAATCTCGAAGTGCCGCATGCGCTTGGCATGACCACGGTGCTGGTGGTGCCCGAAGGCGCCCGTGTCGTGTTGCGCGAGGAGTGGGAGCTCGCCGGCCGCGAGGCGCCGCATGTCGATCACGTCACCGACGATCTTGCGGGATTTCTGCGCGCCATCGTGGCCGAGCGCAGCCAAGACAATCGTGACAGTTGACATCGCCGGTCCCTGACCCGACAAACCGCGCAGCGGGGAAAACCATCCATGTCAGCCGGGATTGCCGACAATCTGGCCAAGACCATCGACGCCGCGTTCGAGCGGCGCGACGAGATCGGACCTTCGACCAAGGGCGAAGTGCGCGACGCCGTCGAGCAGGCGCTTGAGCTGCTCGACCGCGGCGCCGCACGCGTCGCCGAGCGGGGCGACAATGGATCTTGGCGCGTCAATCAATGGCTTAAAAAAGCGGTGCTGCTGTCATTTCGCTTGAACGACATGAGCGTCATCCCCGGCGGCCCCGGCCAGGCGGCATGGTGGGACAAGGTGCCGTCGAAATTCGATCACTGGGACGAGGCGCGCTTTCGCGCCGCTGGTTTCCGCGCCGTGCCGGGCTCCATCGTGCGCCGCTCGGCCTATATCGCGCCCGGCGCGGTGCTGATGCCGTCTTTCGTTAATCTCGGCGCCTATGTCGATTCCGGCACCATGGTCGACACTTGGGCCACTGTCGGCTCCTGCGCCCAGATCGGCAAGAACTGTCACATTTCCGGCGGCGCCGGCATTGGCGGCGTGCTCGAGCCATTGCAGGCCGGCCCGGTCATCGTCGAGGACAATTGCTTCATCGGCGCGCGCTCGGAAGTCGCCGAGGGCGTCATCGTGCGCGAAGGCTCGGTGCTATCGATGGGCGTCTTTCTCGGCGCTTCGACCAAGATCGTCGACCGCGACACCGGCGCCACGCTGCAGGGCGAGGTGCCGGCTTATTCGGTGGTTGTGCCGGGCAGCATCGCCGGCAAGCCGGGCAAGAGCGGCGAGGCAGCGCCAAATCTGTATTGTGCGGTGATCGTCAAACGGGTCGACGAGAAGACCCGCGCCAAGACCAGCATCAACGAACTGCTGCGGGATTAAGCCGCGCCGATGGATTGGGCATACCTCTTCACCGGTTTCGACGGCCGCATCAGCCGGACGACGTTCTGGATCGGCATCGCGGCGCTCACCGTCGCCGAAATCTTCGGCCATGTCCTCGCAGAAGAAATTCAAGGCGACCGGCTCAGCGCCATCGTCGATTTGGCTTATGCCTACCCGGAATTCGCCGTCGCCCTAAAACGCGCCCACGATCGTAACCTGCCGCTTTGGCTCTTGATCGCGTTCTTTACCGCCAGCGCGTTGCTCGATCTGCTCACCGTGCTCGAAATGACCGGGACCGACGATCAGCCCAGCCCGCTGTCGATCGGCATCGCGCTGCCGTTTACGATCCTCGGACTCGTGCTTCTCGTCGAACTCGGCTTTCGCCGCGGCACCGTGGGCTCGAACCAATACGGTCCCGACCCGCTCGGCCCGGCGGCATCGCCGCCGCGGACTTGACAAACGGGGATTGACCGACGCGACGTTGTGCACGATCTTCTCGTCATGAGCCGATCGATCGCCATTGATGCGCGTTGGGATGCTGAAGCGGCCGTTTGGATCGCCACGAGTAATGACGTGGCCGGTCTGGTCGTCGAGGCCGATACTTGGCCCGCGATGATTGAAGAAGTCAGGCTCGTCCTGCCTGACCTCTTGGAATTGTCAGGCGAGAGAAACGATAACCTTTCTCTGACCTTTCGCGCCGAAGAGCACCTCGAAGTTGCCGGCGTCTAATGGCCGAATACTATCGGGATCTGGTGCGTATTCTCCAAGAAAACGGCTGTTATCTCGTCCGGCATGGCAAGGGCAGCCATGAAATCTGGTACTGCCCGAGCAGCAGACAAAACGTAACGGTGCCGCGATCCACCAAATCGCGTCACACTGCCAATGATGTACTCAAAAAAGCAGGTATCGCGAAAGCTTTCTAGACATGACCGCCGATCCCGTCGCCATTGCCCGCGATCTTGTTCGCTGCCGTTCCGTCACGCCGGAGGAAGGCGGCGCGCTCACTTTCCTGCAGGGCCTGTTGGCGCAAGCCGGATTTATCGTGCATCGCGCGGTGTTCGAGGAACCCGGCACCGCGCCGGTCGATAATCTTTACGCGCGCATCGGTCTCGCCAAGCCCAATCTTTTGTTCGCCGGCCACACCGATGTGGTGCCGCCCGGCAACGAAGCGTCATGGTCGCATCCGCCGTTCGCCGGCGAAGTCGACGGCGACATGCTCTACGGCCGCGGCGCGGTCGACATGAAAGGCGGCATTGCCTGCTTTGTTGCGGCGGCGCTCGATTATCTCGCCGCCAACGGCGGCAAGCCAAAGGGTTCGATCTCGTTCCTCATCACCGGCGACGAGGAAAGCGTCGCGGTCAACGGCACGATCAAGCTGCTCAAATGGGCCGCCGGACGCGGCGAACAATTCGACCACTGCATTCTCGGCGAGCCGAGCAATGTCGAGGTTCTGGGCGACACCATAAAGGCCGGCCGGCGCGGTTCGCTCAACGGCACGCTGATCGTCTCCGGCCGCCAGGGCCACGTCGCCTATCCCGAGCGCGCCGACAATCCGATCCGCGGGCTGGTGACGCTGATCGCGGCGCTGCAAGCGCCGCTCGACGAAGGCAGCGAGCTTTTTACGCCATCGAACCTCGAATTCACCTCTGTCGATGTCGGCAATCAAACCGTCAATCTCATTCCCGGCGAAGCGCGCGCACGTTTCAACATCCGCCATAACGACCGCCACAGCCAGGCGGCGCTCAAGGCGCTGATCGAGCGGCGCGCGCAAGCCGCCGCCGCCGGGCGCGTGCACTACGCGTTCGATTGGCAGCCGTCGAACGCCGATGTCTTTGCCGCCAAGCCCGGACCGTTCACCGATCTCGCGGTCGCCGCCATCGCCGAAGTCACCGGCCGCAAGCCGAAGCTGTCAACGAGCGGCGGCACCTCGGACGCGCGCTTTATCAAGGATTACTGTCCGGTGCTGGAATTCGGCCTGGTCGGCCAGACCATGCATGCGGTCGACGAACGCACACCGGTCGCCGATCTCGTCACGCTGACTGCGATCTACCGGCGCATCATTGAGAAATATTTCGTCTAACTTTGCGCGCGGCGATGACCTGGTCGGCGGCGGCGACGCCGGTGAGATAGCCGCCATGCGCAGTCGAGAAATCGTGTCGCGAACACGCCTCGCCGGCAAAGAACAGCCGATCGTCGACCGGCTCGGCCAGCGCCGCCCGGCAATCGGCTTTGCCCGGCGATGCATAGGAATATGCGCCGAGCGCGAAAGGGTCGCTGCCCCAGCGATGCACCTTGATCGGTTTGAGCCGGCGGGCGAAATCGCCGCCGAATACGCCAGAGAGCTCTGACGCGGCAAAGTCGAAAAACGCGGCCTCACCGCCCTTTTCCAGCTCCGCCGCGCAACTGCCGCCAAAATAGCATTCGATGATCGGCCAGCCGAACGGCCGCAGATGATAGCCCGCGGTCGCTACCCGATCGGTGTGCCCGTATACCCGAACGCTTGTTTCGAATTCTTCCGCGCCGTCGAGCGCAATGAAAAGCTTATCATCGACCCCCAAGGGCAGGCCGCGCGCGGCCTCGACCTTTTCCGGCAGCGCCGGGGCGAAGCGAATGTGCTCGGCCGCGAGCACCGCGCTTGGCACCGTCACGATGACCTGATCGGCCGCGAGTGCGCCCTTGCTCGTTTCGATTTTAAGCCGCTTGCCGCCGTGATCGATGGCGGTGACCGGACAGTCGAGTATCTGCGGGACATCGGCGCCATAACCGCTGATCAGCGTGCCATAGCCTTCAACGACCCGCCAATTGACGTCGGTCGAGTGGTAGCGATCCAGGTCCTTGAGCGAAATCCGGTCGAGCTCGGCGCCGCTGATATAGCCGCTCGACGCATTGATGAGCGGGTTCCAGCGCGACGCCGGATCGAGCAGCGTCGAAGCCGGTGCATCACCCCCGCGCCGCGCCGCTTGATGCAGGCGCTCGTAGAATTCGCCGAACGCCTCACGAAAATCGGCATGCTCGGCACGCGGAAAGCTGCGCTCAAGCGGCCTGTTCATCCAGGGCGGCGGCGTCTTGTCGATGGCCGCGCCCTCTTCTTTCGCGACCGCGGCCCAGGGATTGCGGTCGGCCGAATGCAGCCAGCCGCAACCGAGATCGAGCGCGTGGCCGCTCTCGTCATGGACGGTCCATGCCCGGCCGCCGAGCCGCGGCCGCGCCTCGACGAGGAGGCAGCGGATCGATGCGCGGTGAAGCCTCTTAGCGGCGGCAATGCCGGCCGCGCCACCGCCGATTACGACAACTTCGACATCGCTGCTCCGCATCTCTCACCTGCATCGGCGCAGAAATAACGCGCTAATAATCCACCCGCATCAGATAAAGCCCGTGCGGCGGCGCGACCTGGCCGCACCGCGTGCGGTCGCGGGCGTCGAGTGCCGCCGCCAGATCGTCGGCGCTCCACTTGCCTTCGCCGACATGAACCAGCGAACCGACCATCGACCGCACTTGGTGCTGCAGGAAGGACCGCGCCACAGCGATAACGCGCACCTCGTCGCCGTCGCGCGCGACATCGAGCCGGTCGAGCGTCTTCACCGGCGATTTGGCCTGGCACTCGGTCGAGCGGAAGGTGGTGAAGTCGTGCTTGCCGATCAGCCGCTGCGCGGCGGCGTGCATTGCGTCGCTGTCGAGTGCGCGCGGCACGCGCCAGGCGCGATTCTGGTCGAGCGTCAGATCGGCGCGGCGGTTGATAATACGGTAGCGATAGTGGCGCTTGATCGCCGAGAAGCGCGCGTCGAAATCGGCCGCAACTTTTTCCGCCGCGAGCACGGCGACCGGCTGCGGCCGCAGATGGAAATTGATCGCGTCGCGCACATTATCGGTGTCCCATTCCTTGGCAAGATCGATATGGGCGACCTGGCCGAGCGCATGTACGCCGGTATCGGTGCGCCCGGCGCCGAAGACCGTGACGCGCTCGCCGGCAAACGCCGCGACCGCTTCGGTCAACACGCCCTGCACCGAGACGCCGTTGTCCTGGGCCTGCCAGCCGATAAAGGGCGTGCCGTCATATTCAATGGTGAGCTTATAGCGGGGCATGGCCAATTTTGCTTGGAGCGCAATCTTACCCGAAAAGCGGTTCCGCTTTTCAGGATTGCGCTCAGTGTAACGTGCTGCCGGGCGCGACCGGCGTGCCGCGCAGAAATTCATCCGCCGGCATCGGCTTGCCGCCGGCGCGCTGCAATTCAACCATCCGCACCGCGCCGCTGCCGCAGGCGACCGTCAAACGCTCGTCAAGCACGCGACCCGGCTCACCCGCGCCGTCGCCTCTGGTGGTGCGCAACACCTTGACGCGGCCAACCCCGGAAAGCTCGAACCAGGCTCCGGGAAACGGCGACAGCCCACGGCAATGGTCGTGGACTTTGTTCCACGGCTGGGCCCAATCGATCCGGGTCTCATTCTTATCGATCTTGTCCGCGTAGGTCGCGCCTTGCGCAGCTTGTGGCGTCACCGTCAGCGATCCGCGTTCCAGGGCGCCGAGCGCCACCAGCATCAGCTTGGCGCCAAGACGCGCTAATTCGTCGTGCAAATCGCCGGTCGTCACATCCGGCCCTATCGCGACACGCTCCGCCATGGCGATGGCCCCAGTGTCGAGGCCTTCGTCCATCTTCATCACCATCACGCCGGTTTCCTTGTCGCCGGCCATGATGGCGCGATGGATGGGCGCCGCGCCGCGCCAGCGTGGCAGCAAGGAAGCGTGCAGGTTGAAACAGCCGAGCGGGAAAGCGTCGAGAATGGGCTTCGGCAGGATCAGGCCATAAGCGACGACGACCGCGGCATCCGCGCCGCGGGCGCGCATCGCCGCCGCGGCGTCGGCATCCCGTAAGGTTTTCGGCGTGAGAATAGGCAGCGCGAATCGTTCGGCCTCACGCGCCACTGGCGAAGGCTTGAGCGCCATGCCGCGTCCGGCAGGCTTCGGCGCGCGGGTATAGACGGCGGCGACGTCATGGCCGCTGCCGACAAGCTCGAGCAGCGTGGGCACGGCAAAGTCCGGCGTGCCCATGAACACGAGGCGGAGCGCCAATCACGCCTCCACTTTTTTGGCGGCTTTGGCGAATTTCTTGATGACGCGGTCGCGCTTGAGCTTGGAGAGATGATCGATGAACAGAACGCCATTGATGTGGTCGATCTCGTGCTGCAAGCAGGTCGCCAACAGGCCCTTGGCTTCGATCTCGGCCGGCTTGCCGTCGCGGTCGAGATATTTGACCTTCACTTCCTTGGGCCGCTCGACCTCCTCGTAGTACTCCGGGATCGACAGGCAGCCTTCCTCATATTTGGCCGTCTCCTCGGACTGCCAGACAATCTCCGGATTGATGAAAACTAAAGGCTCGTGATTGTCCTCTTTCTTCGACAAATCCATGGTGACGACGCGCTTGGCAACGCCGACCTGAATTGCCGCCAGCCCGATGCCGGGCGCCTTGTACATGGTCTCGAACATGTCATCGATCAGCTTCCGCACCCCGGCATCGACATGTTTGACCGGCTCGGAATTAAGACGCAGCCGTTTGTCGGGAAGCGTGATGATGTCGCGAATAGCCATTGCGCGGATAGCCGTTGGTTGTTCCGAAGTTATCGGATTGGCGATGTAAGGGCTGAGCAAAGCGGGGTCAATCCGTACATTGGAGCCGATCGGTCGTTGCTTGGCGATCGCCGACGGGTTATGACCGTTCGCTCTTCGTTCCGCGACGAATCGCGCCGCGCACAGGGGGAGACCGATGACCGACAGCCTGCCGATCCTTGTGGTCGTTCTTGCCGCCTGCGCCGCGGCCATCGTGATCGGCGTGGTGCTGTGGCGGGCGCGGCATGCCGCCGATCCGCACGCCGCGGTGCTGACCGACCTTTCCCGCGCCCACTCCGACGCGGCGGCGCGGCTTGAAGCCATGATCAGAATGCTGGGCGATCGGCAGTCGCAGCTCCAGCACGCCGTCAATGAGCGGCTCGATACGGTGTCGCACCGGCTCGGCGATTCGATTCAAAAGACCACGCAGAATACGACCGAGAACCTGCAAAAGCTCCACGAGCGGCTCGCCGTCATCGACAGCGCACAGAAGAATATCGCCGAGCTCGCCACCCAGGTGACCTCGCTGCACGGCGTGCTCGCCAACAAGCAATCGCGCGGCGCTTTTGGCCAGGGCCGCATGGAAATCATCATTCGCGATGGCCTGCCGAAGGATTGCTACGAATTCCAATATACGTTGTCCAACCGGCTGCGTCCCGATTGCGCGATTTTTCTTCCCGACAAGCGGCCGCTGATCGTCGATTCCAAGTTTCCGCTCGAAGCGGTCACCGCGTATCGCGACGCCAAAAGCGAGGACGACCGCAAGTTCGCGGCAGCCCGCATCCGGCAGGACGTCATCAAGCATGTCGGCGACATCGCGCAGAAATATCTCATTCCCGGCGAGACCCAGGATATGGCCTTCATGTTCGTGCCGTCGGAATCGGTCTATGCCGAGTTGCACGAGGACTTCGACGACGTCGTGCAGAAGGCGTTCCGCGCCAAGATCGTCATCGTTTCGCCGTCGCTGTTGATGCTGGCGATCCAGCTGGTGCGGCAGAGCCAGCGGGATGTCCGCATGCGCGAAGCCGCCGATCAGATCCGCGACGAAGTCGGGCGCCTGATGAAAGACGTAAGTCTGTTGGGCGACCGCGTGCGCAAACTGCAGACCCATTTCAACCAATCCACCGAAGATATCCGGCAGTCGCTCATTTCGATCGAAAAGATCGAGGGCCGCGGCGAGCGCATCGCGCAAGTCGAATTCAACGGCGATGCTGAGGCCGCCTCGAACGTTGTCGTCGCTCCCATACGCAAGCTGGAAGCGGGCGAGTAGCGGCGCATGGCGGTGACGCCCGAGCCCGGCGCAAGCGTCGCACCCCCTCGCCTCTCCTTTAAGGACACGCTCGCCGTCTATCTCAAGCGCCGCGTGCTGATCGTGCTGTTTCTCGGCTTTTCGTCGGGGCTGCCGCTGGCTTTGTCGGGCTCGACGCTTTTGGTATGGATGACAGAGGCTGGCGTCAATCTCGGCACCATCGGCCTGTTCGCGCTGGTCGGCACGCCCTACACCATCAAATTCCTGTGGGCGCCGTTGATCGATGCGCTTGACGTGCCGCTCTTGTCGCACCGCTTCGGCCGCCGCCGCGGCTGGTTGCTGTTGTCGCAATTTTTGCTGATCGCGGCGATCGTCTTTCTCGGACTGTGCGATCCGGCGGTCTCACCGTTCCTCGTCGCGGTCGGTGCGCTCCTCGTCGCCACCGCCTCGGCGACGCAAGACATCATCGTCGATGCGTTCAGGGTGGAAATCTTGGACGAAAGCGAGCAAGCGGCCGGCATGGCGTCCTACGTCGCCGCCTACCGCATCGGCATGCTGGTTTCGACCGCCGGCGCCTTGTTTCTGGTGAGCGGTTTCCAGAGTTTCGGCTTCAGCCATCAAGGTGCCTGGAGTGCCGGCTACGCGGCCATGGCCATGCTGGTCGTTATCGGCATCGCGACCACGCTCGTAGCCGACGAGCCGGAAAAGTCCGCCGCCGCCGACGCCGCGCACAAACGCGAAAACAAGCTGCAACGCGTCGTCGAAGCGGCGGTCGGCGCATTCTCCGAGTTTCTCACGCGCGACCTGGCTTTCGTCGTGCTTGCCTTTGTCGTGTTGTTCAAATTCACCGATGCGCTGTCCGGCGCGATGACGGCGCCGTTCGTGATCGATCTCGGATTTTCCCGCAACGAATACGCCGCCATCATCAAGGGCGTCGGGCTGGCGGCGACGCTGACCGGCGGCTTCGCCGGCGGCTTTGTGGCGCGCGCTTGGTCGCTGCCGGCAAGCTTGTGGCTTGGCGGCGTGCTGCAAGGGCTCGCCAACCTCGCCTTCTCCTGGCAGGCGGTATTGGGGCACAACACAGCCTGGCTGACCTTTGCCATCGTCGCCGAAAACTTCACCAGCGCCATCGGCACGGTGATTTTCGTCGCTTATCTCTCGGCGCTATGCCGCAACCCCCTGCATACCGCGACACAATACGCGCTGCTGACCGCCCTCGCGGCCTTCGGCCGCACCTATCTGTCGTCGGGAGCGGGTTTTATTGCCGCCGCGACCGGCTGGCCCTGGTTTTTTGCGATCTGCGCGGTGTTCGGGACGCCGGCGCTGCTGCTGCTTGCCTGGTTGCAATACCGCGGCCATTTTGACGGCCTCGCTCCGGCCAAAAAATGAACATCGCATGACCGCGCCTATTCTCCAATCGCTGCGCGGCCGCCCGACCATCCAACTGTCAAGCTTTTGCCGGGACTTTGGCTCCCGTAAAAAAGTCTTTTTGTAAGGATCAGATCGCTATAATCGCTGTTGTAACGTTGCGTCCCTCGAACCCGGCCGCCCCGCCGTCCCAGCCGCAGTCCATATGGACACCATCCTGGTCAAGCTTTTTGCGGCGGCGCTCGCGCTGAGCGAAGTCACGACCCAGCCGCAGGCGGTCAAGACGCATTTCGATCCGGTGCAGGATCAAGCCGAGGTGGTGCAGATATTGCGCAACGGCTGCGGGCATATGGAGCAGGCGTTCAACATCGAATCCATCAACCTCGACGACCTCATCTCCACCGCGCTTAACGACCCGTCGGCGGCCGGCGCCAATATTCCGGCGTTCCATGGGCTGAATTTTGCCGATCTCAACACCGCCTATCATCAGTTCTGCAAGAACGAACCGATTACCTCTCCGGTCGTCGATCTCGGCCAAGTCATCGATTTCTTCGACACTGCGGCGACCGATTTGCCGGACCCGACGACGCTCAAGGGGCGGAAACTGCCAAGCCTGAGCCAGGTGCTCGACGGCAGCGGCAAGGACTTCGCCGACGTGTTCCAACCCGGCGATCGGCGCATCTGGGTGCCGCTCGCCGCCGTTCCGGATCAAGTGCAGAAGGCCTTTATCGCCGCCGAGGATCGCCGTTTCTATCAGCATCACGGCGTCGACGAACGCGGCATCATCCGCGCCTTCATCGGCGATCTGGCCGAGCCGGGCCGGCCGCAGGGCGGCTCTACGATTACGCAACAGGTCGTGAAAAACCTCCTGGTCGGCGAAGACGTAACCTATGAGCGCAAGATCCGCGAAATGATCGTGGCGTCGCGGCTAGAAAACACGCTGAACAAAAACGACATCCTGGAGCTTTATCTCAACTCCGCCTATCTCGGCCGTGCCTCCTGGGGCATCGAGATGGCGGCGCGCAGCTATTTCGGCAAATCGGCCAAGGACCTTACGCTCGGCGAGGGCGCGATGCTGGCTGGCCTGCTCAAGGGTCCAAATTATTACAATCCCGACCGTCATCCCGACCGCGCCAAGGATCGTCTCGCCTACGTGCTTGAGCGCATGCAGGAGGACGGCGTCATCACCGCGGCGCAGAAAGACCAGGCGCTGGCGTCGCCGCCGAAGCTCATCGCCTTTGCCCTTCCGCACCGCGACAGCGGCTTCAATTTTGTCGATTTCCTCGGCCGCGAAGCCAAGGCCGACGGCGTCGCCAGCCTGACGGCCGATTCCTACACAGTGCACTCGACCATCAATGCGCAATTGCAACGCGACACCGAAGCGGCGTTGCAGGAGGGGTTGGCGCATTACGAAATCTCGACCGGCCGGGCCCAGTTCCGCGGCCCGGAGGCGAATATCGCCGACGCGGTGCAGAAGCTTCAGGTCGACAACAAGTCCGCGCTGCCGGCATGGCAGCAGGCGTTGCATGCCGTGCACCTGCCACTCTACGACGTGCATTGGACGCCGGCCGTGGTGTTGGAGAAAGGCGGCAAATACGGCGATGGCCCGATCCGTGTCGGCCTGCCCGACGGCCGCATCGTGCCGCTGACGGCATGGTCGGCCACGATCAGGCGCGAGCTCGGCCTCTATGACGTCGTCTATGTCAACGTCGTCGAGCCGAGATACGTCCCGTCCAAGCGGGACAGCAGAGCCAAGAGCAACGCCGCGTCTCCCACCGCCCTGGCGCAGTTACGCGTGCGGCCGACGGTGCAGGGCGCGGCGCTGGTGCTGGAGAACAAGACCGGCCGCATCCTCGCCATGGCGGGCAGCTTCTCCTACCCGCTGAGCCAGCTCAATCGCACCGCGCAGACGCAGCGCCAGCCCGGCTCGGCGATGAAGCCGGTGACCTATCTGACGGCGCTGCAGCACGGCCTGCAGCCGAACACGCTCATTCCCAACGAGCCGATCACGTTTCCGCCGATCGGCAGCGGCGCCGACGGCCGCGACGTCATCGCCCGCGAGTTCGGCGGCGGCGTGCGCGAGGAGGATTACTGGTCGCCGCACAACGACGATTACAGCGACGGCGGCGTCTATACGCTGCGCCGCGGTCTGGAAGATTCCATCAACGTGGTCACCGCTCACCTGCTTGACGGCGGCGTCGACGCCAGTCCCGAAAAGAGCCTCGACGATATTTGCGCCACCGCAGTCGCCGCAAAAATCTACCCGCAGTGCGTTCGCTATTACCCATTCATCCTCGGCGCCCAGCCGGTCAAGATGATCGATCTCGCCGCCTTCTATGCCGCCATCGCCAACGAAGGCGCGCTGCCGCAACCCCACGGCATCGATTCCATCGCGCAGGACGGCCGCACCATCTATCAATATCCGAATACGCCGCTGCCGCGAATCGGCGACGCCGACCCGGCGGCGTTCTATCAGCTCAAGAGCATTCTGCAGGGCGTCGTGGCGCGCGGCACCGCGCGGAGAATCGCTTCGCTGTCGCCTTACGTCGCCGGCAAGACCGGCACCACGGAGAACTTCGTCGACGGCTGGTTCGTCGGCTTTACCAATGACGTCACCGTGGCGGTCTGGGTCGGTTACGACAATGCTGACGGCAAGCGCCGCTCGCTCGGGCCGAACGAAGACGGCGCGCACGTCGCGGTGCCGATCTTCCAGCCGATCATCGAAGCGGTGTGGGCCGACAATGTCGCGCCGAAGACGCCGCTCTCCGGACCGTCGCCGCAAGCACGGCACGAGCTCGTCGACATCCCGATCGATTATATGAGCGGCAATCGGATGAACGGTGGCAATTTCATCGAGCACTTTCGCCGCGGCGCCGACGGCCAAGTGGCGGACACCCAATATCAGCTGGTGTCGCAGGACGACGCCTACGCGTATCAAGGCGGCGAATCCAATCCGTTCTGGGGCGGCGCCGCCGACAACAGCGGACGATCCTACTATCCGAATCGCGGCTGGCAGCCGCTGCCGCAACAATCGCCGCCGCAACAACCGATGTCGCGCGGCTTGTTCGGCCTGTTCCGGCCTTGGAACGAGCAGCCGCCCCCGCCGGGCTACTTCTGGGGCGGCCGCTGAGTTGCTAGCATTCGATCAAGAAATTTCCGCGAGAGAGTTGAGGATGTGGACCCGGCACGTCATCGCGCATTCGACCCTGCTTGCTGGGGTGGCGGCAGGCTTTTTGGCCACCGCCACGACCGTGCACGCGCAGGATTTTCAGATCGTGGAGGTAAGCGCCGCGCGCAATTCGAACGCGGCCGACATCAAACCCGGCACCATCGATTTCAGCGATCACACCAGCCCGGGCGCGATCGACAGCGAAACGGCGCTCACCCGCTTCGAGGCGTGGGCACAGCAGCATCCCGAAGAGAAAAAATTCCTGGCGCTGTTTCCCGCCTATAGCGAACCGACCGTCGACAAGCCGGTCGCCGGCGGCCCGCAAGGCAGCAAAAAAGTCACGGAAAAACTTTATATGTATGTGGCGCAAGCGCGTTTCGTGCTCGATAAAGCGCCGAGCGCCATCGATCTTTCGCAATACGTGACGCTGCCGTTCCTGGAGAAGATCGATCCGGCGATCAAGCACAAGCTGATCACCGCCGCGGACGTGGCTACGTTCAAGGACGAGGCCGGCACCGGCAACGACAATGCCGACCGCAAATGGTGTACTGGACGAACGACCTCGATCTGCATCCAGTCGACCTATAGGCTCGAAGGCAAGATTCCGATGGGGATTTTGCTGGTCAACAAGCTGCGCGACAGCGTCAAGAAGGTTGCCGACCACATCGATTTCCAGAGCGAGTTATCGGCGCTCGCCCCAGCCGATCTCGATCAGCCTGGCCTGCAGCAATTGACGACGCTAGACACCCCGATCTTGGGCGTGCTCGAACAGGATATCTTCTATGTCAACGAGATCATGAAATTCGGCAAGTTCTTCGCCGTGTTCCAGGCCGATTCGGCCGACCCCGACAAGACCGTGGTCACCGCCTTCATGGCACTCGCCATCAAAGCCAGCGTGCTCGACGAAAAGCGCGGTTTCGAGAAAATCCCGGTGTTGCGCAATCTGGTGCCGGCGCAGGTCCTGATGGGCCAGTCGTCGTTCAATTCCGGCAGCTCGATCAGCGCCGGCTTGCCTAAATACGCCCGCAACGAGATCAAGACCGTCGCCGGCCTATTGGCCGCAAAATAGCCGGGACATTCCGCCTGACGGCCTGGCTAAGGTCTTTGGCTCGGCACCGGCACCTGGTGCTGCAGCACAATTTCCGAACCGGTCTCCGATGATCTCATTGCCGCCAGGCAAATTTCGAGATTTGCCAGTCCCCACGCACCGTCATGGACAGGAATGCGCTTGCCATTTATGGCGTCGTGCAAGTCGTCCAGCACCAGATCGCGCGGGCTTCGGTCCGTCGGCAGCTCGATCTCCTCGCGCCCGTTCGCGGTATAGACATAAAGACCGCGCGGCGATTGCCGAATGTCGCCGCGCTCGCAGCTCACGATGGTTAGACCGAAAGTCGGCTGATAAGGCGCGTGCTCAGGGATGGCGATCTTAGCCCGGCGGCGCTTCGCCTCGAGTTCCGCCGCTGCGCTCACGCCGGTGCCGGAGCGCGGCGCCGGCTTGCGCTGATCCGCGGGCTGCAGAAGCCCCCATTCAGAAATATCGCCGCACAGCTCCATCGCGGAAAAATGCCCGTAGCCGTTGTAGACCGCGGTCGCGGCCGTGCCATCGGCGAATTGCATGAAGACCGTGTGCGCGCCGATTGTGCTTCGTTGCGGGTCCCAATCGAAAGTCGTCGCGCGGACGCTGCGGACTTCTCCGCCGCCGAGAAGGCGAACGATATCGAACTGGTGCGACCCCTGCCGGAACGTGACGCCACCGCCGGCATCCAGCAGCAGCTCGTCCGACCGGCGCGGCCGGTAGACCCAGTCGGTGAAATTCCAGGTATGAATCATGCGCACCCGGCCGATTTCACCGCTTGCGATGATGTCCCGCATCCGCTGAATCGGCAGATCGTAACCGTGAGCGTGGCCGACCAGCAGCATAACTCCGGCGTTGCGCGCGTCCGCGACCATCGTGCTGGCCTGATCCAGCCGCACCGCCATCGGCTTTTCGGTGAGGACATGCTTCTTTGCCCGGAAGGCCAAGGTCGCGTGTTCGGGGTGTAAATCGGTCGGAGTGGCGATATAGACCACGTCGATCGCGGCGTCCTTCAGCATAGCCGGCAGGTCGGCATATCCGGCAACGCCAGTATCGCCCGCCACGCTGTCGCGAATTTCGGCAACCGGCTCGGCAAATGCCGCAAGCTCGAATCCCGGATGGCGCCGAATGGCGGGCAAGAACGCACGCCCGGCTGCGCCGACGCCGGCAACCCCGATTCGATAACGCTGCATTGCGCGTCGACTTCCCGTTTCGCTCTCCGCGCTTTACGTTAGGCATCCAATATTGCTTTGGCCAGCGCGGAGCGCGGCCGGTCGTGATCAAGGGAGGATGCGCATGTTGACCCGCGAGCTCAATGACCTGCTCACACAAATCGGTCCCGATACGCCGATGGGCGATCTTATGCGCCGTTACTGGCAGCCGATCGCGGCAGTGTCCGAACTGGAAAACCGCTGGACGATGCGGGTTCGGCTCTTGGGCGAGAACCTGGTCCTGTTCCGGGATCGTGAAGGACGCCGCGGCTTGATTGCGGAGCAATGCCCGCATCGCGGCGCCTCGCTCGCCTACGGCATTCCCACGAAAGATGGAATCCGTTGCCCCTATCATGGCTGGGAATTCAGTCATGGCGGCAACTGCCTGAGCCAGCCGAACGAACCGCCCGGCACCCGGTTCAAGGACAAGATCAAAACTCCGGCCTATGCGGTCGAGGAGCTGAATGGGATGCTGTTCGCCTATCTCGGTCCCGAGCCGCGTCCCTTGCTGCCGCGCTGGGACGGCTTTGCCGCCGAGGGCACGATCCGCATGCTCGGCCGCGCCCTCATTCCGGTCAATTGGCTGCAGGCGATGGAGAATTCCCTCGATCCGATTCACACCGAATGGCTGCACGGTCACACTTACGAATTCGTCAAGCAGCAGCAGAACGACGCCATAAAAGTCGCCATCAGCGCCCGCCACGAAAAGATCGCGTTCAACGAATTCGAGTACGGGATGACGAAGCACCGGCTGCTGGAAGGGCACTCGGAAGAATCGGACGATTGGCTGATCGGTCACCCTGTGGTGTTTCCGAACATGCTGTCGGTAGGCAACGGCGACGAGACGTCGCGCTATTACGCATTCCAGATTCGCGTGCCTGTCGACGACACCCATACCATGCACCTGTGGTACACGGCCTATGTGCCGCCCAAGGACGCCGTCGTGTCCCAGCACCTTCTCGACAAGGTCCACGTCTATGAGGTGCCTTGGCAAACCTCCGACGGCGAATTCATTACCGACAACATCGACGGCCAAGACATGATGGCCTGGATCACGCAAGGACCGATCGCCGACCGTACCGTCGAGCACCTTGGCGCCTCGGACGAGGGCATCGCGCTCTACCGCCGCATGCTCCGCCGCGAGCTCGGCAAGATGCAAAAGGGCGGAGACCCCATCGCGGTCATTCGCGACCCGGCGCGCAATAAGCGGATCGACCTGCCCAACGAGCGCAAGAAACATCACAACAGTGAAGGGCTGCGCAGCTGGATCATGCGCACCCACGCCGCCTATTCGCCGATCGCCGAAGACATCATCCGGCTGTTCGAGACAAAAGCGGAACAGCCAGCCCGTCTCGTCGGGTGACGGATTGATCACGATAGGGTGGGATCGAGCGACATGAGCCAAGCCTCAGCGAAAGCCGCGCTCATCACCGGCGCGGCGCGTGGCATCGGTCTCGCGACCGCGAAGCGATTTTTCGCTGACGGCTGGCGCGTGGCATTGCTCGATATCGACAAGGCGACGCTCGACCGCACCTACGACGCGCTACGCGAGGAGAACGGCGCCGACGCCGTCATCGCCATTTGCTGCGACGTTGCCGACGCGGCAGGCATTACCAACGCGCTGGCAACGGTTGGGCAAAAATTCGGCCGGCTCGACGCGCTGGTGAATAACGCCGGCATTGCGATCTTCAAGCCGATTCTCGACGTCACCTATGAGGATTGGTCGCGCGTGCTGGCGGTCAATCTCACCGGCCCATTTTTATGCACGCAGGCGGCCGTGCCGCTGATGCGCGATAGCGGCGGCGGCGGCGGCGCCATCGTCAATATCACTTCGATTTCGGGTTTGCGCGCCTCGACGCTGCGCACGGCCTACGGCACCAGCAAGGCCGGCCTCGCGCACCTGACCCAGCAACAAGCGGTCGAGCTCGCCCCGCTCGGCATCCGGGTCAATGCCGTCGCGCCCGGTCCGGTCGATACCGCCATGGCCAGGGCCGTCCATACGCCCGAAATTCGCGCCGCCTATCACGACGCCATTCCGCTCAACCGCTACGGCCTGGAGCAGGAGCTCGCCGAAGCGATCTTCTTCCTGTGCAGTGATCGCTCAAGCTACATCACCGGACAAACCATCGCCGTGGACGGCGGGTTCGAGGCGACCGGCATCGGCTTGCCGGCGCTGCGCGAGCGCCGGCGGAACGATTAGCCGCTTCCGCGCTCAGGCAGCGGCGCGGGCCTTGTCGCCGCGGGCAAGCGAGGCGATCGCCTCGTCGGTCGTCTGCACGTCGCCGAACAGGCCATAAAAGATCGACAGCGCTGCGTTGTGCTCCTCGTCATTGTGCGTGGCGAGGCCATCGGACACCATCACCACCTTGAAATTGAGCATCATGGCGTCGCGGGCGGAGCTTTCGCAGCAGACATTGGTCGCGGTGCCGGTGATCAGAAGCGTATCGATGCCCCTGTCGCGCAGCAGGCGCTCGATATCGGAGGAACCTTGGATGAAGGCGCTGTAGCGCGTCTTGGTCACCTGGGCGTCCTCAGGTCGAATGTCGTTGAAGTGCCAATAGGCGTAACCGTCGCCGTCGACATCCATCGCCGCATAGCGCCGCTCGTGGCGTTCCGGCGTATGCAGGAATTCGTGATAGTTCGACCAGCTTTCGCGCGTATCGCGGGTGCCGTTGCGCACCCAGACCACGAGCCCGCCGCGGCGGCGCAGATCGGCGGCGAGCCGGTTGATATTCGGCACGATGTCCCGCGACGCCGGGACCTCGCCCTGATGGCCCGGCTTGCAGAAATAGTTCTGCATGTCGATCACAACCAAAGCGGCCTTGCGCGGATCGATTTCGTCGAAGGGATGCGCTTTGCCGGTCCGGGCCGTCATGCGGCCGCGAGCGGCTTGCGAGATTGCGATCTTGTGCATCGTTGTTTCCTCAACTAGTCGTCTTAGGGCTATCTGTTGCGGGCTTGCTTGGCCTCAACTTGGCACAAAAGATGGGCAGGATCGAGCCCAGAGCGAGCCCAGGACCGAGCGCATGACGGCGAATTGGGAATTCTGGATTGATCGCGGCGGCACCTTTACCGACGTGATCGGCAGGCAGCCGGACGGCGCGCTCGTTACCCACAAGCTGCTTTCGGAGAATCCCGAAGCCTATCGCGACGCCGCGGTGCACGGCATCCGTCACCTGCTGGGGCTCAAGCCCGGCGCGCCGATTCCGAGCGCGCAAATCTCCGCCGTCAAAATGGGTACCACGGTTGCCACCAATGCGCTTTTGGAGCGCAAGGGCGAGCGCACACTGCTACTGATCACCAAAGGCTTCCGCGACGCGCTGCGCATCGGCTACCAGGCGCGGCCGAAAATCTTCGCCAAGCACATCATCAAGCCGGACATGCTCTACGAGCGCGTCGTCGAGGTCGACGAGCGGGTGCGCGCCGACGGCACGATAGAGCGCGCGGTCGATCTCGCGGCCGTGCGCAAGGAGTTGGAGCGCGCCAAGGCCGATGGCATCCGCGCCGTCGCCGTCGTGCTCATGCACGCCTATCGCTACAGCGATCACGAGCGGGAGATCGTGACGCTGGCGCGCGAGCTCGGCTTTCCGCAAGTCTCCGCCAGCCATGAAGTCTCGCCGCTCATCAAACTGGTGGGCCGCGGCGATACCACGGTGGTCGACAGCTATTTGTCGCCGATCTTGCGCAACTACGTGGCCCAGGTGGCGGAGGACCTGGACAGCAAGGGCGCCACCATCCGCCTGATGTTCATGATGTCGTCGGGCGGACTGACCGCAGCCGAATTGTTCCGCGGCAAGGACGCGATCCTGTCAGGTCCGGCCGCCGGTGTGGTCGGCATGGCCGAGACGGGGCACTCGGCCGGCTTTACCCGGTTGATCGGCTTCGACATGGGGGGCACCTCGACCGACGTGTCGCATTACGCTGGCGAATACGAGCGCGCTTTCGAGACCGAAGTCGCCGGCGTGCGCATGCGTGCGCCGATGATGCTGATTCACACCGTGGCTGCCGGCGGCGGCTCGATCCTGCATTTCGACGGCGCGCGCTTTCGCGTCGGACCGGATTCAGCCGGCGCCAATCCCGGCCCAAAATGCTACCGCCGCGGCGGGCCGCTCGCCGTGACCGACGCCAATGTCATGGTCGGCAAGCTCATCCCCGATTTCTTTCCCAAGATCTTTGGACCGGCGCAAAACCAACCGCTCGACGCTGATGCGGTGCGCGATGCGTTCGCCAAGCTCGCAAAGGAGATCGCCGACGGACGGAGCGCCGAACAGGTCGCCGACGGTTTCATCAAGATCGCCGTCGAAAACATGGCGAACGCGATCAAAAAGATTTCGGTACAGCGCGGCTATGACGTGACCCGCTATGCGCTCAACTGCTTCGGCGGCGCCGGCGGACAGCATGCCTGCCTGGTCGCTGATGCGCTCGGCATGGAGAGCGTGCTGATCCATCCCCTGTCGTCCTTGCTTTCCGCCTACGGCATGGGCCTTGCCGACATCCGCAGCGTCCGCCAGCAAGCGATCGAAGAGCCGTTGGGGAGGCAGGCGCGCTGGAATTTTCAAATGGCCGCGCTCGAGCTTACTCGCGACGTGATGCAGGAGGTTCTGAGTCAAGGCGTGCCGATCATGGATATCATGGTGCACGCGCGGGCACATATTCGCTACGCCGGCACTGACACACCGCTCATCGTCGATGCTTACACAACGTCGGCGAACAAAAAAAAACGACAGGAACGCGGTCGAGGCATGGCATCGCTCCGCAGAATGAAGCTAGCCTTTGAACGCGCACACAAGGCGCAATTCGGATTCATCGACCGAAACAAGGAACTCGTCATCGAGGCCGTCTCGGTCGAAGCCGTTGGCGGCGGCGCGGCATTCAAAGAGAAGCCGCGAGAGCTGAAGCGGACGAAATTGCCCAGTCCCGCCCGCCGCACCCGATTCTTCTCCGACGGCAAGTGGCACCGCGCCGCGGTCTATACCCGTGAGCAGCTCGTTCCCGGCAACAAGGTCAAGGGTCCGGCAATCATCATCGAGCCGCACCAGACCGTCGTCGTCGAGCATGGTTGGCAGGCCGAATTGACGGCGAAGAACCATCTGGTGCTCCGTCGAGTGCAAAAGCTCAAGCGGACGCGCGCCATCGGCACCCACGCCGACCCGGTGATGCTCGAAGTGTTCAACAACCTGTTTATGTCGATCGCCGAGCAAATGGGCGTGGCGCTGCAAAACACCGCCTATTCGGTGAACATCAAGGAGCGTCTCGATTTCTCCTGCGCGGTGTTCGACGGCAACGGCTCGCTGGTCGCCAACGCGCCGCACATGCCGGTGCATCTCGGCTCGATGGACCGCGCCGTCGAGACCGTTATTCGTGAAAATAAGGGTAAGGTCCGCCCGGGCGACGTGTACGCCATCAACGCGCCCTATAACGGCGGCACCCATCTGCCCGATATCACCGTGTGCACGCCGGTGTTCGACGGCAAGAAAATTCTTTTCTGGGTCGCCTCGCGCGGCCATCACGCCGATGTCGGCGGCATTTCGCCGGGCTCGATGTCGCCGAACGCCACGACCATCGAGCAGGAAGGCGTCTATATCGACAATTTCAAATTGGTCGACCGCGGCCGCTTTCGCGAGAAAGAAACCTATGCGCTGCTTGAAGGCGCCAAATATCCGGCGCGCAATCCGCTGCAGAACGTCAACGACATCAAGGCGCAGATCGCCGCCAACGAGATGGGCGTGCGCGAGCTGCGCAAGATGGTGCGTTATTTCACGCTGCCCGTCGTCCACGCCTATATGCAGCACGTGCAGGACAACGCGGCCGAAAGCGTGCGCCGCGTCATCGACCGGCTGCACGACAGCGCTTTCGCGATCGAGACCGATCAGGGCAATACCATCAGGGTGCGCATCAGCGTCGACAAGAAGAAGCGCGAGGCCACCGTCGATTTCACCGGCACGAGCCCGCAGCAGCCGTCGAACTTCAATGCGCCGGAGCCGGTGACGCGCGCCGCGGTGCTCTATGTGTTCCGCGTCATGGTCGACGACGACATTCCGATGAATGCCGGCTGCCTGCGTCCGATCCGCATCGTCATTCCAAAAAAATCGCTGCTGTCGCCGGAATATCCGGCCGCCGTGGTCGCCGGCAATGTCGAGACCTCGCAGGAGGTCACCAATTGCCTGTTTGGCGCGCTCGGCGCCATGGCGGCGGCGCAGGGCACCATGAATAATCTCAATTTCGGCAATGCGCGCTATCAGTATTACGAGACCATCTGTTCCGGTTCGCCGGCCGGGCCCGGCTTTCCCGGCACCGATGCCGTGCATACCCACATGACCAATACGCGGCTGACCGATCCGGAAATTCTCGAATTCCGCTATCCGGTGCTGCTGGAGGATTTCCACATCCGCGAAGGCTCCGGCGGCCGCGGCCAATGGAATGCCGGCGACGGCATCCGCCGCACCATCCGTTTCCTGGAAAAAATGGAGTGCACGCTGTTGTCCGGCCACCGCCGCGTGCCGCCGTTCGGGCTAGCCGGCGGCGGTGACGGTCAGGTCGGTGAAAACTGGGTGCGCCGCAAGGACGGCCACATGGAGAAACTCGAAGGCTGCGACGCCACCGTGATCGACGCCGGCGAGGCGATCATCATTCAGACGCCGACCGCCGGCGGCTACGGCAAATCGTCCAGTTGAGAGGGCTTCGGGGCCCGCGGCTTCACCGCGATAGCTCGCCGCGTCGCTGCCTCGATGATCTCGAAAAAGCCGAAGGCCAGGAGGCCGAGCGCGGCGATACCGAGCAGCACGCCGCCGTAAGCCTGGTTCTGCATGGCGCGCAGCACGCCGGAGAGGCTGACGGCCGCGAACGAGTTCGAGCTATAGGCGGCGACGCCCAGGAAAGCGCCGATCATGAGAAAGACAAAGGCGCGCGTCATGATGCCGAATGAACCGAGCGCGACGGCAAGGGCGCGCTGCTCCCGGGTCGCATCGAGCACCTCGCGATAAGGCGCGCGAAACGCCTTGACCGCCAATCCTCCGGCGACACCGACAAAACCCGCAGCGATGAGCGCAATCACAAGCCGCCCCAGCGGCTGCGCCATCACCCATGCCGTCCATTCCCGGGCAGACTGATCCTCATCGACGCGGCGGTGCGCCATGGTGATGCGGACCGTCGCGGCGGCTAGCGCGACGTAAAAAAGGCCGCTGCCGGCGAGCACGGCTCGGCGCAGCAGACCGTAGAGACTTCCGCCGTGCAGATCGACGTCAAACACCGATTGCAGCAACCGCCAGCCGGCGAAACACAAAAGACCGACGGCCAGCGCCCATAGGAAATAACCGCCAAACGGCCGATCGAATAACAGCTCGAGCGCGTCCCGCGCACCCTGCGGATGCGTACCCAAGCCGCCGGCGGCGAGAAGCGCAAAGCTGCCGACGATCAAGAACACGAGGCCGCGGGCGGCATAACCGGCCCGCACCATCCAGGTCAACGGACCATTGGTTAAGTGTTTGACTTCGGTACGAGTTTTTGCGCCCTGATCCACGGCCTGACAAGCGGCTCCGGTCAACTAAGTTCCATGTCCGCTAAGTTTCATGTCCGCCGGGATGGCAAAAGTCACGGCTTCTTGCGCGAAACCGAATAACGCATGTGCGCCACACCGCCCTGCCAATAGAATGTGAAATCGACAACGACGCTGTCGCCGTTGGGCAGCGGCAGGACGCCATTGCAGACGACCTGGTCCTCGGCCGATGACACCGTCTTGATTGGCTCGTAGCGCGTGGGCTCCAGCCGCAGCTCCTTGAGAACGTCAGCGAGCGAGTGCTTGGCGCGATCGGAGTCGCAGGTGGGCAAGACGAAATGATCGCGCAAGCCGCGATAGAGCAGCACTCCGGCAACCGCGACGGCCGGAATACCGATAAGCCGCAGCGCCATGCGATAGGGCCGCGGCCGCGCCGGCGGCGATGCAGGGCCCGACCAGCGTCGGGCACGAATGGGCTTGGGCGGTTGCGGCGGAAAGTTCTCGGTCATTTGTCCGAGATTTTACAACGCTTTGACGATCGCTTCCGTCATTTTCTTGGCATCACCGAGCAACATCATGGTGTTGTCGCGGTAAAATAGCGGGTTGTCGATGCCGGCATAGCCGGAGGCGAGCGAGCGCTTGTTGAACATCACGGTGCCGGCCTTCCACACCTGCAGCACCGGCATGCCGTAGATCGGCGACTTCGGATCGTCCTCGGCGGCCGGATTGGTGACGTCGTTGGCGCCGATGACATAAGCGACGTCGGCCTGGGCGAATTCCGAGTTGATGTTTTCGAGCTCGAACACGTCGTCGTAGGGCACATTGGCTTCGGCAAGCAGCACGTTCATATGGCCCGGCATGCGGCCTGCCACCGGATGGATGGCGTATTTGACCTCGACGCCCTCGGCTTTGAGCTTGTCGCCCATTTCACGAAGAGCGTGCTGCGCCTGCGCCACCGCCATCCCGTAACCGGGCACGATGATGACTTTGCCGGCATTTTTCAGAATGAACGCCGCGTCCTCCGCCGAGCCGATCTTGACCGGCCGGTCGACGGCATGCGCCGCCGGGCCGGCTACCTCACCGCCGAAGCCGCCAAGGATCACCGAGATAAACGAGCGGTTCATCCCTTTGCACATGATGTAGGACAGGATCGCGCCCGAGGAGCCGACCAGCGCGCCGGTGATGATCAGCGCGGTGTTTTCCAGCGTGAAGCCGATGCCCGCCGCGGCCCAGCCGGAATAGGAATTGAGCATCGAGATGACGACCGGCATGTCGGCGCCGCCGATCGGGATGATGATGAGCACGCCGAGCAGGAACGATACCGCCGCGATCAGCCAGAAGGTCAGATGTTGCTGTGCCTCGAAGAACCAGACGATCAGTGCAATAAGACCGAGGGCGAGCGCGATATTGATGACGTGACGGCCCGGCAGCGTGATCGGCGCGCCGCTCATGCGGCCGGAGAGTTTGAGGAAGGCGATGATCGAGCCGGTGAAAGTGACGGCGCCGATGGCAACGCCGAGCGACATTTCGATCAGGCTCTGGCTATGGATGGCGCCTTCGGCTCCGATGCCGAAGGCGGACGGCGCATAAAGCGCGCCGGCCGCGACCAGCACCGCGGCCATGCCGACCAGCGAATGGAAGGCGGCGACCAGTTCCGGCATCGACGTCATCGGCACGCGCCGCGCGATCACCGCGCCGATGCCGCCGCCGATCGCCATGCCCAACACGACCAGTCCCCAAGCGGTGAGATCCGCCGGCGGATGCGCCGCCAGCGTGGTGACGATCGCGATCGCCATGCCGATCATGCCGAGGAGATTGCCGCGCCGGCTGGTCTCCGGATTCGACAGTCCGCGCAACGCCAGGATGAACAAAGCGCCGGCGACGAGGTAGCAAAGCGCGGCGAGGTCGGCGCTCATTGATCGGTCCTTCCGCTCACTTTTGCTTTCTTTGGAACATAGCCAGCATGCGCTTGGTCACCAGAAAGCCGCCGAAAATATTGACCGAGGCGAAAGTGAGCGCGACGAAACCGAGCGCACGCGCCCAGATCGGCCCGGAATCGTTGCCGACGAGCGCGACGCCCACAGCCAGCAACGCGCCGACCACGATCACCGAGGAGATCGCGTTGGTCACCGACATCAAGGGCGTGTGCAGCGCCGGCGTCACCGACCAGACCACGTAGTAGCCGACGAACACCGCAAGCACGAAAATCGACAGCCGGAACACGAACGGATTGACGGCATCGCCGGCCGCTTCCGGCGCACTCGCATGGGCGCTGGCGAGAAGGTCGAGCTGGCTGAGGATTGAGAGAGTGACCACGATGGGGCCTCCGGTTCTATCCATCTCCCCCGTCGTGGAGGGAGAATTAATTACGCGGCACTCTTCGGCTTGAAATTCGGATGCACGATTGCGCCATCGCGCGTCAGCGCCGTCCCCTTGGCGATCTCGTCATCCCAGTTGACGGCAAGCGCCTTGGTCTTCTTGTCGATCAAGATTTCCAGGAAAGCATAGAGATTCTTGGCGTAAAGGTTTGAGGCCGTGGCGGCGAGCCGGCCCGGCACGTTGCGATAGCCGACGATCTTGACGCCGCCGACGTCGGCGACCGCGTCGGCCTGCACGCCCTCGACATTGCCGCCGCGCTCGACCGCGAGGTCGACGACGACCGAGCCGGGCCGCATCGAGGCCACCATCTCTTTCGACACCAGCCGCGGCGCCGGCCGGCCGGGAATGAGCGCCGTGGTGATGACGATGTCCTGCTTTTTGATGTGATCGGCAACCAAAGCGGCTTGCTTGGCTTGGTACTCTTTCGACATTTCCTTGGCGTAGCCGCCGGCGGTTTCGGCCGCCTTGAATTCCTCGTCCTCCACCGCGATGAATTTGGCGCCGAGGCTCTCGACCTGCTCCTTGGCCGCCGGACGCACGTCGGTCGCGGTGACGATGGCGCCGAGCCGGCGCGCAGTGGCTATTGCTTGCAGCCCGGCGACGCCGGCGCCCATGATGAAAACCTTAGCGGCCGGAACCGTGCCGGCCGCGGTCATCATCATCGGCAGAGCGCGGCTGAACTCCTCCGCCGCATCGACCACGGCGCGGTAGCCGGCGAGATTGGCCTGGCTGGAGAGCACGTCCATCCCTTGCGCGCGGGTGATGCGGGGCAAGAGTTCCATGGCAAACGCGGTGACGCCGGCCTCGGCCATGGCGCGGAGCGCCTCCTCGTGACCGTAAGGGTCCATGATGGCGATGACGATCGCGCCCCTTTTCAATTGCGCGAGCTCGACCGAATTCGGCCGCCGAACCTTGAGCACCACATCGGCGCCGCCGAGCGCGCCGCGGGCGACCGTGGCGCCGGCAGCGACATAGTCGGCATCGAGGATGCCGGATTTGACGCCGGCGCCCGGCTCGACGGCGACCTCGGCGCCAAGGCCGATCATCTTCTTGACGGTTTCGGGAGTAGCAGCCACGCGCGGCTCGCCCGCATCGGTCTCGGCAGCAACCGCGACTTTCATCAATCCTCCGACGGCGGCAATGGCCGGCAATCAGCCGATGTCGGTATTGCGGTTAGATCACGTCAGGAAATACGCCATCCCGATGACAATGATGACGACGATTGCCATCGTCACTTTCACCAGCGTGATGAAATTGCGGTACGTCTCTTCGTGAGCGGGGTAATCGTTGCCCGTCGCAAGCGCGTATTCGACTTCACCGTGATCGGACATTCCCATCTCTCCAAAACGGCTACCCGGACCGGGCCGACTTAGCGTAATTGCCTTGGTAGAGCAACCGGACACAACGTTTGCGCACGCAATTTCGCCTGCCTGTCATGATATGGGAGAGTACTTTTCCTGGTGGTTCCTTGGCGCGCTTGCCCGGGCGGAACCGAATCCCTACTGTTTCGAAGGATAGCCGTTACGGACGAAAAATCATGCTCAGAAAAGAACAGAACGAGCTTTTGACCCAGACCGGCCCCGGGACCGCCGTGGGCCAACTGTTCCGTTGCTACTGGCTGCCGGCGCTGCTGGCCGAGGAATTGCCGGAAAACGATTGCCCGCCGGTCCGGGTCAAGCTTCTCTCCGAACGCCTGATCGCCTTCCGCGATTCGGAAGGCCGCTATGGCCTGATCGACGAGTTTTGCGCCCATCGCGGGGTGTCGCTGTGGTTCGGCCGCAACGAGGAGGCCGGCCTGCGCTGCCCCTATCACGGCTGGAAATACGATGTGAATGGGCAGTGCGTGGACGTGCCGTCCGAGCCGATTGAGAGCGGCTTCTGCAAGAAGGTCAAGCTGACCTCCTACCCGCTGGTGAAGATCGGCGACGTGCTGTGGACCTATATGGGGCCGGCCGACAACAAGCCGCCGCTGCCGCAATGGGAATTCGCGATGGTGCCGGCGGAGCAGACCTTCACCTCGAAGCGGCTGCAGGAGTCCAACTGGCTGCAAGCCATGGAAGGCGGCATCGATTCGAGCCACGTCTCCTTCCTGCATCGCGGCGATCTCGGCTCGGATCCGCTGTTCAAGGGCGCCAAGGGCAACGATTACAATCTCGCCGACATGCAGCCCTATTTCGAAGTCGTCGAGCAGCCGGGCGGGCTGTTCATCGGCGCGCGGCGCAATGCCGAGAACGGCAACTATTACTGGCGCATCACGCCGTGGGTGATGCCGTGCTTCACCATGATCCCGCCGCGCGGCGACCATCCGATCCACGGCCATTTCTGGGTCCCGATCGACGACGAGACCTGCTGGGCCTGGTCCTACGACTTCCACCCGGTGCGGGCGCTGACCAAGATCGAGGTCGACGCCATGAAGGACGGCGCCGGCGTGCATTGCAAAGTCGACGCCGCCTTCCGGCCGCTCGCCAACAAGGACAACGACTATCTGATCGATCGCGCGGCGCAAAAGGCCGGCCGGACTTACAGCGGCATTGCCGGCTTCGCCATGCAGGACGCTTCGCTGCAGGAAAGCATGGGGCCGATCTGCGATCGCACCAAGGAAAATCTGGTCTCGACCGACAACGGCATCATCATGGCGCGCCATCGGTTGATGCGCGCGGCCAAAGCGCTGGCCGACAAGGGCGTAACGCCGCCCGGCGTCGATCCCGAGCAGCACAAGATCCGCTCCTGCGCGGTGGTGCTGCCGCCGGACGTGGCGTTCAAGGACGGCGCCAAGGAAGCGCTCAACGCCAAGCGCGGCGTGGCGCAGACCACGGTTTAGCCAGACTTTCATCCATAATGCGCAGCCAATGCCTGCGAGCGAAGCGAGGGCGACGCAGGCAAGTGGCGGTCTCTCTCCTGGTGTTGTGCATGATGCTCGGTGCGACGGCGGCACCGGCCGAACAGCGGCCGACCTTCGATCATGCGGCAACAAGCGAAAAAATCGTCGCCCTAACCTTCGACGCCGACATGACGCCGGGGATGCTGCGCGAGCTTAAAAGCGGCAAGGTTTCTTCCTGGTACAACGAAAAAGTCATCGCAGCGCTGCGGCAGCAGCAGGCGCCGGCGACGCTGTTCCTGACCGGGCTTTGGATCGAAACCTATCCCGACGCGACGAAACAGCTCGCGGCCGACCCGCTGTTCGAGCTTGGCAATCACAGCTACTCGCACGGTGCGTTTCATTCGCCCTGCTACAGCCTCTTTCCGATACCGGAATCAAAACAAGCCGCCGAGGTGCAAAAGACCGACGATCTGCTCAAGCAATACGCGGTGTCTTATAAGAGATATTTCCGATTCCCCGGACTTTGCTCCGATGCGCAGGCCATGAAGACGGTCGAAGGACAAGGCTACACCGTGATCGGTGGCGACGTGGACGGCGCCGACGCCTTCGAGAAAAGTCCGAAGTGGGTCGCGTCCGACGTGGTGTCCCACGTTCGCCCGGGCAGCATCGTCGTTCTTCACATGCACGGCGGCCCCAACGCGCCGGCAACGGCCGCCGCGCTGCCGGAAATCGTCACAAAGCTCCGTTCGGAGGGATACACTTTCGTCAAAGTGTCGGATTTGCTCAAGCTGCCCGCCGGCGAGCCGATAAAGCGGGTGCCGACGATGCCGCGGCAAGCGGCAACCGCAAGCCCCGCCGTCACGCCGGACTATTTTCCGTTACTGCATTTTTTCCGGCGATGAGGCCCTGGCAAATTGCGCGCGGCAGGCCGTGCATGGAAAAACCGCCCGCCGATTCGCCGCCGCAATAAAGGCCCGGAATCACCTCGCCGTTCATGTCGACGACCTGGCAGCGCGCATTGATGCGCAAGCCGGCGCGGGTGTCGTGGATGACCGGCGTTGCCCAGGCGGCATAGAACGGCGGCGTTGCGATCTTGTAGAGCGGCTTCGGCTTGCCGAAGTCGGCATCCTTGCCGGCGTCGACGAATGAATTGTAGCGCGCGACAGTGGCGGCAAGGTTTTGCGGCGGCATTGGGACGCGCTGGTATTTCATTTTGATCTTGGCACCGAGATCTTCAACGGTGTTCGCGGTGAAGAAGAAGCCGGCGTCAATATCGACGTGCGGCGGCTGCGGAGTCCATGTCTCGCGCACGCAGGCGTCGGCGTCGAAGATCGCCCAGATCGGGCCGCCGCCATTGTGGTCGTCGCCGATGCCGGCGAGCGCCGCGTTGATGAAATTGCTTGGATTGTATTTCTGGTTCTTGGCGTTGAGATAACTGTAGGGCTCGTAGGGATTGGTGCTTTGATAGGTGTTGTAATTGAAGTGGCCGGCGGTTTCGTCGTAAAACCGCTTACCGAGCATGTTGACCAGGATGGCGTCCTGCCAGTCTTTCACCGGCAGTCCGATGGCGCGCGCTTTGTCGAACACTTCGCTGCCCGGACGCCAGCGCACGTTCACATAGCCATATTGGCAGCCGATCGCGCCGGGCTTGGTGATGCCGGAGCCGAACTCCCCGGTATAGTTGAATAGCCCCCACAGCGAGGCGCCGACCGCCATGGCGGCGATTTCGCCGCTGGCGTCCTGATCCGACCACGGCATGCCGGCGAGCCCGCAATATTCCTCGGTCAGGCGCGGATCGAACATGCGGCGGAAATAGACATTGCCGGTCGACCCGCCGGTGGCAACGATGACGGCCTTGCGGGCGCGGATGTTGAGTGTCTTGCCCTTGGCGTCGACGGCGATGCCGCATACGCGGCCCGAATTTGCCGCCTCGCGGCGGATCGCCGTCATGCGGTGTTCGAGGAGGATGTCGACACCGGCCTTGCGCGCTGCCGCTTCGAGCGGCCGGATTAAGCCGGCGCCGGCGCGGATTTCGTCATCGCCTGGATCGGCGGGTCCGCCGGTATGAACCATCGGCCAATCGGCGACGTCGATCTGCATGGTGCGCAGCGCGGAGACGCCGATCTCGTGGCCGATCTTGTTCGGCGGCCGGTCGATGACCTTCACGCCATGCGCCAATAGCCACTCGAAGGCCGGCACGCTGTTGTCGGCGAAAGCGCGGATGATCTCGCGGTCGTTGTAGCGATACGGAGGAAAGCCGTTGGTTTCGACCACCGACCAGTCGGTGAGGTCCCGAAAGAACAGGTCCGGCGAATCCGCGATGCCGTATTTCTTCTGGTAACTGGTGCCGCCGCCGAGCGGCAGGTTGCCGCCCGAGGTGATGGCATGGCCGCCGATATGCGGCTGTGCCTCGACCACAATCACCGACGCGCCGGCCTCGCGCGCCGCGATGGCGGCCGGCATGCCGGTCGCGCCCGAGCCGATCACGACGACGTCGGCTTCGCGATCCCACTCCGCGCCAATGATTCCTTCAACCACTTCCATACCTCATGCCGTAAACCACCACCGTTTCCCAGATGCGGCGCAGCATGAAATGGTGCGCCGCTGTTCCGGGATCGTCCCAAACTCCGAGCCCGTGACGATCCCGGGTCTGCAGCGCATCATTCCGCTTCGCTCCATGCTGCGCTGCGCCCGGGAAACGACATTCGACGGCGGACACTAACAGCATTGCCGATTTTGTGTCATGTGGGGCGCTCGGTTCCGCGGCAGTGGAGTGTCCCATGGCGGATTTCGTCCCTACTCACCGGCTCACCCATGAAGCCAGCCTGAAAATGCTGATGGCCGGCGTGACCAAGGCCAATGAATTGGGCTGCAAGGTCTCGCTCGCCGTGGTCGACGGGAGCTGCCGGCTGATCGGATTCCTGATGATGGACGGCGCGCGGCATTTCTCAATCATCACCACGCAACGGAAAGCCATCACCGCCGCCTCGCAGCGGCTGCCGACCGGCTACGCGCCGGAAGAGAATGCGCTGTCGATGTCGGTGCGCATGGGCGATTTCACCAATGTGCCGGGCGGCTTTCCGATTGAGATCGGCGGCGAAGTCATCGGCGCGGTGGCCGCCGGCGGGGCGAAGATCGAGCAGGACGTCGAAGTGGCAAAGGCGGCGCTGGCGGCGATCAAATTGTAGGTCGGATTAGGCGAAGCGAAACCTCGGATCAAAAAGCCTTCCGCAGCCCCGCCTCTTTGAGGATACCATTTGCGGTAAAGCGAGATGTCAACTTTCGATCCACGGTCACGCGGACGCCGGTTTTCGGATTCCACCAAATTTCGTGATCGCCACGACCTTGCCGTTTGAACTCGTAACCTGCATCGCGCAGCAAGCGGACCACGTCGCGATAATAGTCCGCCATGTGAGCACTATTCCGCGGCGACTAGCCGATCGCTTGCGCGAGCAATGATCTCGATCGATGCCGGGAGATCGGAAACCCCATACTCATCAAGAAGGTCGAGGATCATGCCAGGCAGTTTCGCCCGCAGAGCTTCCATGGAGTCCGCTTCTGTGACGAGACCTCGCAAGTCGTTCGTCGTCGCCACCCAGACGCTTGCTTCCGGGTCCCAATCCGCATGAATCACGATGGGGCGAGCCATATGCTGCTCCTGTAACTCGTTACGCCGCCAATATAGGCGAAACGCCTTTACACTTAATCCCGGCTTTCGCCGCGCTCAAGCCGGGCTACCGGCGGATCAACCGGACGTAATCTCTTCGCCCCGCATCACCTCGCGCGCCGCCTTCACCGCCTTGATGATGTTCTGGTAGCCGGTGCAGCGGCACAGGTTCGAGGCGAGCATGTCGATCAGGTCCTCGTCGCCGATCTGCGGGTTTTTTTCCAGCACGTTCGTGGCCAGCATTAGAAAGCCCGGCGTGCAATAGCCGCATTGCAGGCCGTGATTGTCGATGAAGGCTTGCTGCAGCACGGAGAGCTTGTCGCCGTTGGCGAGCCCCTCGACGGTGCGGATTTTCTTGCCTTGCGCCTGGATCGCAAACATCAGGCAGGAGCGCACCGCCTCGTCGTCGACGATCACCGTGCAGGTGCCGCAGACGCCGTGCTCGCAGCCGATATGGGTTCCGGTCTGGCCGCAATCGTCGCGGATGGCGTCGACCAGCGTTTTGCGCGGCTCGACGCGAATCGGATAATCGCGGCCGTTGATCGTGAGCGTGATGTCGAACTTTTCGGTCATCTCAATTCTATTCCCTGCCCCGGTGGGGAGGGCTAGGGGGGAAGCCCGGGAGCGTAATGTACTAGCGTCGAGACAAGGACGCCACCTCGCGAACTCCTACGCCAACAAAACCGATGTTGGCGGTCACATATCCAGCACCAGCCGGTCGGTCGAGCAGCCGCAGCAGCAGATCATGACCTTCTCGTTGGTCGCCTGCTCTTCTTCGCTGAGCACCGAATCGTGGTGGATCGGGATGCCGGAGATGACGCGGGTTTCGCAGGCGCCGCAGATGCCGAGCTCGCAGGAATAGTCGACGTCGACGCCGGAATCGAACAGCACTTCGAGCACCTTCTTGCCCTCGGGGATGAAATATTCCTCGCCCGAGCGCGCGAGCTCGACCCAAAAGCCGCCGGTGCCGGTGGCCGCAGCCTCATCCTTCGGCGTGAAATATTCAACATGGACGTTGCCGCGCGGCCGGCTCGCCGCCGCCGCCTCGAATGCCTTGAGCATCGGGTTGGGACCGCAGCAATAGAAATGCGCGTTCTCCGGCGCCGCGGCGATCGCGGCGGCGAGATCGAGAAATTTACCCTCCGCTTCGTCGTCGAAATGCAGGTGCACGGCTTGCGGGTCGAGCGATTTGAGCGTTTCGAGAAACGCCATATCTTCGCGCGAGCGGCATGAGTAGTGCAGCGTCCACGGCCGCCCGAGCGCGATGAGCTGCTGCGTCATGCACCAGATCGGCGTGATGCCGATGCCGCCGGCGACCAGCACGACATGCTCGGCATTTTCCATCAGCGGAAAATTGTTGCGCGGCGCGCTGATCTTGATGCGGTCGCCGACTTTCATCTCCTCGATGATGTAGCGCGAGCCGCCGCGGCTGGTGGCGTCTTTCTTGACGCCGACGACGTAACTCTCGGCATCGGCATTCGGCACGACCAGCGAAAACTGGCGCACGAGCCCATTGGGCAGATGCAAATCGATATGGGCGCCCGGCTTGTAGGCCGGCAGCGGCCCGCCCTCGGCGCGCTGGAACGTGTAGAGCTTGGTATCGCGGGCGACGTCTTCGATCTTGGTCAGTCGCGCATCGATAATATGCGTGTGCGGCTCCGGCAAATGCGGGCGGCTCGCAGCGGCGGGGGGTGCGGTGACAGTGTCCATGCCGAGGTAAATAGGCGGCCTAGGTGGGCTTTCGCAACCCATTCCTTACTGACAATTGTTGTGATTAGTGCTGCTGCGCAGGAGCCATTTCCTGCCGGCGGTGCACAGAAGGCACCTGATTTAACGCTGTTCCGGTCGCTGCAACCGGAACCAATGACCGGTTCGCGACGCGCAGCGCCGCGGTGACGCCGGGGACGACCTCGACTTCGATGCCCGCCGCGCGGCAGGCTGCGACCTCCTCCTCGGCAGAGCCGGAAACCATCGGATCGCCGCTCTTAAGCCGCACCACCCGGCGCCCGGCTCTTGCGAGCGAGAGCATCAAAATGCCGGCGTCGTCATGGCGGCCGGACACGCCGTTTGCGGCCGTCCCGAGCAGCATTTTCTTGGCTTCGCGGCGCGCGAAATCGAGGATATCGGCGGCGATGAATTCGTCGAACAGAATCACGTCGGCCGATTGCAGCGCCCGCACCGCGCGCAGCGTCAACAATTCGGGATCGCCGGGACCGGCGCCGACCACGATGACCGAACCGGTTTTGCGGCCGGCCGATGGTTCGAGCAGCGTATCAAGATCGCCGTCGGTCGGGGCCCGGTCCGGCGCCGCAATCGCACGCGCGCTAAATCTCTCCCAAAAGCCGCGCCGCTCGCGATATGGCAGCGCCAGCGCGTGCACCCGCGGCCGCCAGGCGCGCGCGGCTTCGGCCCAGCGCGCAAACCCTTTCGGGATCAGCGCTTCGATCTTGGCGCGGACGGCTTGAGCGAACACCGGCGCCGCGCCGTCGGTGGAAATGCCGATGACCAGCGGCGAGCGGTTGACGATGGCGCCAAAGGCAAAATCGGAAAATGCCGGACGATCGATGATGTTGACCGGCACGCCGGCCCGGCGGCCAGCCGCGGCGAACTCCGCAGCGATCGTGTCATCGGCGCAATCGGCGACGGCGATCGCAGCGCCCGCGAAGTCGGCGGCGTCCCAGCCGCGTTCCACAATCATGATCGGTCCGCGCGGTGGCGTGCCGGCAAGCGCGCACATCTCCTCGCTCGGCGCCGGCGCGAAAACCTCGACTTGCGCGCCCGTCGCCGAAAGCAATTCGGCCTTCCATGCCGCGGCCGCGCTTCCGCCGGCGACAACGGCACGCTTGCCGTCGAGCGCGAAAAACACCGGCAAACGGGACAATGGCGCGATGCCTGGCAACGTTGCGGCCGGATTGCGTTCGATGAGCACGAGTGACGATCTCCTAGTAAACGTCGGTCTGATAGCGGTCGCTCGCTTTGAGCTCGCTTAGCACCTTGATTGCGTCGGTCGGACTGCGACCGCCATGTGCCGTGATGACATCGACGAAAGCCAGCTCGACGTCCTTCGCCATGCGCAGCGCGTCGCCGCAGACATAAATGTGCGCGCCGTCATCGATCCAGGACCACAGCTCAGGCCCGGCTTCGTGAATACGATGCTGCACGTAGATTTTCTCGTTGGAATCGCGGGACCATGCCAACGACAGCCGCGTCAACAGACCGGCCGTTTGCATGGCGGCAAATTCGTCTTCGTAGAAAAAGTCGTAAGCGCTGCGCTGATGACCGAAGAACAGCCAGTTCCGCCCGGGTGCCGCGATAGCCTGCCGCTCCTGCAGAAAGGCGCGGAACGGCGCCACGCCGGTGCCGGGCCCGACCATGATGATCGGCGTCGCCGGGTCGGCCGGCAGCGCGAAATGCTGCGCCTTCTGGACATAGACCTTGATCTGGTCGCCGGGCGCGATACGGCCGCCAAGGAAGGTCGAGCAGACGCCGTGACGCGCGCGCTTATCGATCTCGTAGCGCACCGCATCGACGGTGAGCGAGACGCGCCCCGGCGTGGATTTCGGCGACGACGAGATCGAATAAAGCCGCGGCTGCAGCGGATCGAGCGCCTCGATAAAGGCTTCCGGATCGGGCCGCACGCGCTGGAATTTGTGCAGGGCCGCCAACACGTCGAGCGTCGGCGCATCGCCGTCCGGGTCGCCGCCCGCGGCGAGCTTTATCGCTTTCTGTTTCCGCTCGCCGCCCGTCATATGCGAAATAAGCTCGAATAGCATGTCGGGCGCCGGGGACAGCGATGTGCCGTAAGTGAGCTCTTCCCGCAGCGTCCGGTTGCCGAGGGGAAATTCGGGCGGCGCGTCGATGGCGGCGATTACCGCCTCGACCAGGTCCGGATCGTTGGTGGGAATTATGCCGAAAGAATTGCCGACGGCGTAATCGAGGTCATTGCCGGCGAAATCGATATCGATATGCCAGGTTTCTTTTTGTGAGCCGGGCTTATTGAGGCGCCGGCGCGACAGGAATGCCGCAGAGACCGGATTGTCGCGCGAGCGGCCGGGCGGCACAGCGGGTGCGGATGCTGGCTCCGGGGACGCAGCCGGCGCCGGACCAGTTCCCGCCGCCGGCGCGCTCTCAAGCTCGGCATACAGTTGCTTGAGCATGCGGGCGGTCTCCTTGCCGCCCGGCACGCACAGATTCAGGCGCTTCTCCGATTGCGCGGACAAAGCCGCCGAATAGTCATGGCAATTGTAGCCGCATTGACCGCAATCCTGCTGCGCCATCGCCGCCATCAGCCGCCGCGGCAACGGCCGGCCCTCGGCGAGCTTCATGCGATCCGGCAGCGGCAGTGCCGGATCGTGCCAAGGCGCGCCATCGTCGGCCTCGGCGGGTTCCTGCGGCGCTGCGGCATCGCCAACAAGGCCAGGCAGCAGTTTCGCGACGTCGGCGCTGGAGAGCGGTGTGACGCCCTCCTCCAGGCCGAACAGCCCGGCGAAAAGCCCGTTGAGCCAGGTGCGTTGTTCCAGCGTGAACGGCGCCGACTCCGGAATGAACGATGGAATCCGCGGCCGCGGCGTCATGCTCATTCGGCGGCCTCCAATTCGGTCATCGCTTTGAGGGCGTCGATCTCGAGCCGGCGCGTGAAGGCGAGGAACGTTTCCGCGCGTGAGGCGCGGTGCGCCAGATAGGCTTTCAAAATGCGTTCGATGGTTCGCGGCGCAGCCTCCGCGGTCACGTCGCGGAACAATTCGCGCCCAAGCGCGGCGTCCGGACCGAAGCCGCCGCCGACAAGAATGTGATAGCCCTCGATGGGATCGTCGTCTTCGTTCGCCTGGACCTTGCAGGCGAGCAGCCCGATCTCCGAGATGAAGTGCTGCGCGCAGGAATGGTGACAGCCGGTGAGATGGATATTGACCGGCATGTCGAGCGCAACGCGCGTCTCGCACCAGCGCGCGATCTCCTCGGCATGGCGCTTGGTGTCCGAAGCGGCGAATTTGCAGCCGGTGTTGCCGGTGCAGGCGACAAGGCCGGCGCGGATGGCATGAGTGGTAATGGCGAGGCCGAGAGCTTCAATGCGCTCTTGCGCGGCGGATAGTTTTGCGGTCGGCACCCCGGAGATCAGCAGATTCTGCCAGACGGTGAGCCGCAGATCGCCGTCACCGAGTTCGCCTGCGATATCGGCAAGCCCCCGCATCTGCGCGACCGATAGCCGCCCCACCGGCACGACGACGCCGAGCCAGTTCAGTCCTTGCTGTTTCTGCGGGTGAACGCCGAGATGCGCGGTGCGATCGAAGGCCGGCCGCGGCGCCACTGCCCCGGGGACGGCACGATCAAGCTTTCGGCCGAGCTTCTCCTCCAGCACAACGAGGAACTTTTCGACGCCCATGGCGTCGAGCACGTATTTCAAACGCGCCTTGGTGCGGTCGGTGCGGTCGCCATGATCGATGAAGACGCGCACCACGGCGTCCGCGACCATGCAGGCGTCTTTCGGCTCGACGATCACGCCGGTGTCGCGGGCAAAATCGCGATGGCCGGTGATGCCGCCGAGGCAGAGCTTGAACCAGACGCCAGGCGTCAGGCCGAAGCCGTCTTTCACCTCGACCGCCTGGAAGCCAATGTCGTTGGTCTCTTCGAGCACCGCGATGGTACCGGCGCCGTCGAAGGCGACATTGAATTTGCGCGGCAGACCGTAAAGCGAGCGATCGTTGAGAATGTGAAAATGCCATTCGCGCGCGTAAGACCGCGTGTCGATGAGTTCCTGCGGATCGATGCCGGCGGTCGGCGTACCGGTGACATTGCGGATGTTGTCGGCGCCGGAGCCGCGCGAGCAGAGACCCAGATCCTGGATCGCCTCGATCATGGCGACGGCGTTATGCGCCTGCACTTCGCGGATCTGGATATTGGCGCGCGTCGTCACATGCGCGTAACCGCCGCCGTAACGTTCGGCGAGATCGGCAAGCCCCGAAAACTGCGCCGCCGTGACGATGCCGTTCGGCATGCGCAGCCGGCACATGTAGGAATTCTGATTGGGCGCGACATAGAACAGGCCGAAAAACCGCCAGCGGAAATTGTCGGGCGGCTTGGGATATTCGCCTTTGGCCGCGTGCGCCTTCAGCCGCTCATAGGTATCGAACGGATGCTGCTCGCGCTTGAATTTTTCGGGATCTGAGAGTTTTCGTCCCGAAGCAAGCACGCGATTTTGCGCCGCGAGCCCGGCAGCGTCCGGACCCGTGGGCGCGGACTCAGCAACGGTCGTCCCGGCCGCCGGCGCGGTGCCGGAGACACTCTTGGCCGCCTTGGCGATCTGCACTCCGGCGACGAACCCTTCCAGATAACGCTTCTGTTCGGGGTTAAAGTCGGCGGTGTCCGCGGCGGCGGTCAACGTGAGGTCGGCCTCCGTCATTCAGCCGGAACTTGAGACGGCGCCGTGAGCGGCGCCGGCGCCAGGCTGCGCGGCTTGTGGGTGATGTAGAGCGCAAGCCCGGTGAAGACGAAGCCGCCGACCAGATTGCCGAGCGTCACCGGAATCTGATTCCACAGCCACCATTCGCTGAAGGTGATCTTGGCGCCCATCATCATGCCGGTCGGGATGACGAACATGTTCACCACCGAGTGTTCAAAACCCTGGGCGAAGAAAATCAGGATCGGCATGTAGGCGCAGGCGATCTTGCCGATGGTCGACGAGGTCGACATGGCCGCGACGATGCCGAGACACACCATCCAATTGCAGAGGATCGCCTTGACGAACACGGTGATGAGACCGGCAAAGCCGAGCGCCTCGTAGCCGGTTGTCTTCGCTTCCGCGATGGCGATGATCTTGGCAGCAACGCCGGCCGGGGCCGCAGTGCCGAAATTGGTCAGTGCGATCGCCAGTAGCGCGCCGTAGGCGACGCTACCGATCAAATTGCCGAGGAAGACGTAGCTCCAGTTGCCGAGCATGGTCTTGGCGCCGACGTGGTTTTCGATCCACGGCAGCGGCAACAGCCCAAAACTGCCGGTGACGAGATCGAGACCGAGCAGCACGATCAGGATGAGTCCGACGGGGAAGACAAGCGCACCGACCAGCGGCTGGTTGGTCTGCACCATGGCGGTGAAGGCAAGGCTCGTCGCTGCCGCCAGGATGGCGCCGGCGAGGCCGCCGCGGATAATCAGGTCGAGCGGCGACAGCGCGAGCTTGGTCCGCCCGGTATTCATCATGGTGGTGGCGACGTCCGCCGGCTTCACGTAGTCCATGTTCGGCTCCCTTGGAGTTTGGTCCAGCCATTGCGACGAACGGCTGACCGAGGCGAACTCTGCTGCAAAGCAGCAAGCCCCGTGCCAGCGAAAGACCATTGATTTCGTTGATGATTTTCAGGTGACGCTGTGCATCGAAGCGCGCAGCGCCAAAATTTTGTGCAGGCGCAAGGCTGTAGAATTTGCAGATGCAAAAACTTGGCGGGCGCCCGGCGGGGATGCCGCCGAGCGCCCTTAAGTCACGTCAGCCGGCCTATAAGCCGGGTTCTGGAAGGCCTGCGAACACAGTTCGCAGACGTGACGGCCATTCCTCTGGGACGCCGGTTGCCCGGCGCCTCAAGCAACCTACCCGGACGGCAGGATCCGGACACGATCCCGAGACCCGCTCGCGCGAGCCTCGCGCCGCCCCTATTCGGTCTTGCTCCCGGTGGGGTTTGCCATGCCGCCGGCGTTACCGCCGGCGCGGTGCGCTCTTACCGCACCGTTTCACCCTTGCCGGGCCCCCTCCCATCCCTCCCCCGCAAGCGGGGGGATCAGGGTGGGGGAACGGCGGTCTGTTCTCTGTGGCACTTTCCCTGGGCTCGCACCCGCCGGACGTTATCCGGCACCGCTTGTCCATGGAGCCCGGACTTTCCTCCCCGGCAACCTTTCGGTTTTGCCGGAGCGGCCGTCCGGCCGACTGACAGGACAGGGATGGGGGCGAAGCCGTGCGCCGTCAAGTGGCCACAAAAATGGCGGTTAAGGCGCCGTCAGCATCATCGCCGTGCGGGCGCGAGCCGCCATGGTCCGGGGCCGGCCGCGGCTGGCGAGCAGTTCCTGCAGTGTGCTCCGCGTCGACTGATCGGCAACGCCATCGACGCGTTCCGGCCGAAAATGGCGCTGGAAGGCAGTGACGACTTCAAGGGTCATGGAGTCATATTCGCCGTTGACGTCGACACCATAGCCATATTCGGCCAGCGACTTCTGCAGCGCTGCAACACCGTCGCCGCGGTCGCCGGGCTTGAGCGATTGGCCGAAATTCATGATCGGAGCCGGCTTGACCCAATGGCCGACGCCGGACTCATAAAGCGTGCGCCAGGGAAATTTCTCACCAGGATCCTGCTTGCGGCTTGGCGCCACATCGGAATGCGCCAAGACCCGTGCCGGCGGAATCGTATTGCGGGTCTGGATGCTGCGGCATAGTGCGGTGACCGCCGCGATTTGGCGCTTGGGAAAATCCGGATAGCCGTGATCGTGGCCGGGATTGGCGATCTCGATGCCGATCGAGCAGGAATTGATATCAGTCTCGCCCGCCCATGACGATTTACCGGCATGCCAAGCCCGCCGAGTTTCCTGCACCATCTGCATGATGCGGCCGTCCTCGAACACGAAGTAATGGGCCGAAACTTCGCTGCCTCGGGCTTTGAGGAGCTCGAGTGCGGCCTCGGCGTCCTCCATCCCGGTGTAGTGCAGCACGATCATATCGGGCCGCCGGCCGTCGCGACGCTCGCCCTGATTGGGCGATGGCATGACTTCGGCAACTACGCAGGAATCTGGAGCAAACGCAGGACGCGACATAACCGGACTTTAGGAGAACGTGACGCCGCCACAAGCCAATTTGCCCCAGCGTGCACAAGAATCGTGAAAATGCGCCGCCTCGTTGCCTTTGCGTCACGCGCGAAGCATTGGCCGGCGCCCCGTCGGCACCGGTCGGCCGCGTTTTTGGATGTCGCCGTCTACAGTGCCGCGCCGCCCGCGGATCGCCGCTTCAACCATTCCTTAAGCTTACCCCGCATTAATTGAAATCGAGCGGTTTTGCCCAATGGACTTGGGCCGGTCCGTTGACGCCCATACTGTCCCATGATAGCCCATTTTGTCCCAGAAACGCTCATGATGCGAGGGCCTTACGGGGCTGGCCTGCCGCAGGGTGAAGGGCGAGATGGACCGTTTCGTATCCCATTATGTGCTGCGGCTGGACGCCAAAGGGCGCGTATCGGTACCGGCGTCCTTTCGCGCGGTGCTGGCACGCGACGGCTTCGACGGGCTCTATTGCTATCCGGCGCTCGACCGCCCGGCACTCGATGCCGGCGGCAATGCGCTACTTGCCGAGATCGAGACACTGATTGCCGGCTTCGCGCCCTATTCGGACCAGCGCGAACAGTTCTCGCTCGCGCTCTGCGGAACCAGCGAGACGCTGAAGATCGACGGCGAGGGCCGCGTGGTGCTGACCGACACGCTCAAGGCGCATGCCGGCATCACCAACGCGGCGACGTTTGTCGGCCTCGGCCACAAATTTCGGATCTGGGAGCCCAGCCGCTTTCGCGCGGAACTCGCGGAGGCCACCGAGAAGGTCCGCGCCTTCAAAGCGGAGCTGGGAACCCGGATGACGGCGGCGGCAAAACCGCTCGGAGCACGGGAAGAATGACGAGCAGCGACAGCAACGCTGTCGCTGGCGGACTGGCTCGTCATATTCCCGTGCTCGGCCGCCGTGTCATCGACTGGCTCGGCGTCCGCGCCGACGGCCTCTATATCGACGCGACATTCGGCGGCGGCGGCTATACGCGCGCTATTCTGCAAACGCCCGGCGCGCGCGTGATCGCCGTCGACCGCGATTACGCCGCCATCGCCGGCGGCGCCGCTCTGGTCGAGGAAGCGCGCGACCGGCTCGAGCTCTTCGAGGATCGCTTCTCCAATCTGGCAGCGATCGCAGGCAGCGCCGCCGCCGACGGCGTCGTGTTCGACCTCGGCGTGTCGTCGATGCAGCTTGACGAGGCGGCGCGCGGATTTTCGTTCCGGCTCGACGGGCCGCTCGACATGCGCATGGGGCGCGACGGGCCGAGCGCTGCCGATATCGTCGCCCGCGCCGGCGATCGCGATCTTGCCACCATCATCGCCGCTCTGGGAGAAGAGAACCATGCCCGCGCCATCGCACGCGCGATCGTCAGGGCGCGCGACGAGCATCCCATCGCAACGACGCGCGCGCTCGCCGAAATCGTCGCCCGTGTGATTCACGCGCGCGATGGCGCCATTCATCCGGCCACCCGGACGTTTCAGGCCTTGCGCATTTTCGTCAACGACGAACTCGGCGAATTGGCGCGCGGGCTGACCGCCGCCGAGCAGGTGCTGAAACCGTCCGGCCGCCTTGTCGTAGTTGCCTTCCACTCGCTCGAAGATCGTATCGTCAAAACCTTCCTCGCCGAGCGTAGCCGCACGCCGGCTGGTTCGCGCCATCGTCCTGTCGTTGTAGCGCCGCCGCCGACATTCCGTGTCCTGACCCGGCGTCCGGAAACCCCGGACGAAACCGAGATCGCCGCCAATCCGCGGGCGCGCTCGGCCAAGCTGCGCGCCGCCGAGCGGACAGACGCGCCGCCGCGCGAGACCGCCGTCGAAAGTCTGTTGCCGCGCCTGCCGTCGTTCGCCGCCATCATGCGGGGGCGGTCATGATCCTGCGCATACTCAACTTTGCCGTGATCGGTGTCCTGGTGCTCGCCGCCGCCTGGGTCTATCGCATCAAATTCGACGCCACGGTTCAGGCCGAGCGTCTCGCCAAGTTGCGCAGCGAAGTACGTCACGAGCGCGATGAGATCGCCTCGCTGCGCGCCGAATGGGGCCAGCTCGATAATCCGGCGCGCATCGAAGCGCTCGCCAAGCGCTTCCTGCATCTCAAAACCATCGCGCCGACGCAATTCGACACGCTCGATCACCTGCCCGACCGACCGCCGCAAAATGTCACCGCCAGCACCGATCCGATCGGCGGCATGATCGAGAATTTCGAGGAGCCCGGCACCTTCGGGACGACCGGATCCATTCCGGCTGCCGCGACGAGCCCCGCCAGCACCGGCCAGGTGCCAGCCGCCTTGGCGCCGGCAGCCGCCGGAGCGCCGGCACAATGAGCGCGACCACAGACGCTTTTGTGCAGGGCCCCGCGATTCGTCCGCGCGAAATCCCGTGGCGGCAATGGCTCATCCGCAAGCTGCTCTACGGCAAGGATCTCGACCGCAGCGCCAAAGCGCGCACCCGCATCGGCCTCGCCATTCTCGCCTTCGCCCTCGTCTATGCCGTGATCTCCGCGCGACTGGTCATGTTCGCGATCCAGGCCGACGAGCACACGGTGCACCGCGTAGTGTCCACCGACGCCGTGGCGACGGCGCGTCCCGACATTCTCGACCGCAACGGCGAAATCTTGGCGACCGACGTGCGCGTGCCGTCGCTCTACGCCGAGCCGCGCCGGCTGATCGACGTCGACGAAGCGGTCGAGCTTTTGACCGCCGATTTGCCCGACCTCGACGCCAAGGATTTACGCGAGCGGCTCTCGTCCAAGCGCGGCTTCGTCTGGCTCAAGCGCGACATCACGCCGGAGCAGCAGCGTGAAATCTATCGCCAGGGACTGCCCGGCATCGGGTTCCTCAACGAGAACAAGCGCGACTATCCGAACGGCGACGAGGTCTCGCATCTGATCGGCCACGTCAATATCGACAATCAGGGCATTGCCGGGATCGAGAAATGGCTCGACGGGCAGGGCCTAGCGGCCTTGCATTTGGCGGGCCTCGCCACTGACCGCCTGCAAACCCCCGTGCAGCTCGCGGTCGATCTGCGCGTCCAGCATGCGCTACGCGACGAGCTCGTCGCCGCGCGGGCGAAATTTGACGCGATCGCCGCCGCCGGCCTGGTCCTCAACGTGCGCACCGGCGAGGTGGTCGCGCTGGTGTCGGAGCCGGACTACGATCCGAACAACCCGAGGGAAGCGCTCGATCCGTCGCGCATCAACCGGCTGACCACCGGCGTCTACGAAATGGGATCGACGTTCAAGGCCTTCACCGTGGCCATGGCGCTCGATTCCGGCAAGGTCACGCTCAATTCGAAATTCGACGCCCGCGCGCCGCTGCAGATGGGCCGGTTCGCCATCCACGATTTCGACGCGCAGCGCCGCATTCTCAGCGTGCCGGAAATCTTCACCTATTCGTCGAATATCGGCGCGGCGCGCATGGCGCTCTCCCTCGGCAGCCAAACGCAAAAGGCCTTTCTGAAAAAGCTCGGCCAGCTCGATCGGCTGCGCACCGAATTGCCGGAAAGCGCCGAGCCGATTCTGCCGCGACGCTGGAGCGACCTGACCACCGCCACCATCGCCTTCGGTCACGGACTGTCGGTGGCGCCATTGCAGGCGGCGATGGGCGTCGCCGCGATCATGAATGGCGGCATCCTGATCCCGCCGACCTTCCTCAAGCGCTCGGAGGCCGACGCGGCAAAGCTCGGCCGGCGCGTCATCAAGCCGGAAACCTCGACGATGATGCGCTATTTGATGCGGCTCAATGTCGAGAAAGGCACGGCGGAGAAAGCCGACGTCCCCGGCTATTACATCGGCGGCAAGACCGGCACCGCCGACAAGGTCGTGGGCGGCCGCTATTCCAAGACCAAGGTGCTGACCGATTTCATGGCGCTCCTGCCGGCGGATCAGCCGCGCTATCTATTGTTGATCATGCTCGACGAGCCGCACGCGACGCCGGAAACCCACGGCTTTACCACGTCAGGCTGGAACGCCGTGCCGACCGGCGGCGCGGTGGTATCGCGGATCGCGCCGCTTCTTGACATCGCACCGCGCATGAACCTGCCGCCCGCCGATCAGCAGATACTGGCCTCGCTGAAGGAAAGCAGGTAAGGCCTTAATCAGCTAAAAGGTTTTGCCGCATTATCGACCGAGCCGCCAAGTTGGGCCGCCAAAATTGAGCCGCCAAAATTGAGCCGCCAAGTCGATCTGCCAAGTCGGACAGCAAGTCGATCTGTAAGTCGACCGGACCATGAAGCTTCGCGAAATTTTACCGCCTGACGCTGAATTCAACGCGCACCTTGCCGATCTCGAGGTTGGCGGGGTGTCCGCCGACAGCCGATCGGTCAAACCCGGCGACGCCTTCGTCGCCATCGCCGGCGGCAAGGCCAATGGCCTGCAATTCGTACCGGCGGCGATTGCCGCGGGCGCGATCGCCATCGTAGCCGAACAGCCGCCGCAAGCTCCGTTGCCCGGCAACATCGCGTTCCTGCGCGTCCACAATGCCCGGCGCGCGCTCGCGCTTATTGCGGCCAAATTCCATCCGCGCCAGCCGGGCGTCATCGCCGCCGCCACCGGCACCAGCGGCAAGACCTCGGTCGCCGCGTTTACCCGGCAGATCTGGACCGCACTCGGCTACCGCGCCGCTAGCATCGGCACCATCGGCGTCGTTTCGCCGCGCGGCGAGACTTACGGCTCGCTCACCACGCCGGATCCGGTGGCGCTGCACCGTTCGCTCGAGGCGCTTGCCGCCGACGGCGTCACCCATCTCGCCATCGAAGCCTCCTCGCATGGCCTCGACCAATACCGGCTCGACGGCTTACGGATCGCGGCGGGTGGTTTCACCAATATCACCCGCGATCATCTCGATTATCATCCGTCTTTCGAGGCCTATCTCGCCGCCAAGCTGCGCCTGTTCGAGATTTTACTGCCGCCCGGCGCCGCGGCCGTGATCGATGTCGATCACGATCATGCCGATGCGGTGGTGGCGGCGGCGGCGGCGCGCGGGCTTTCGCTCCTGACCGTCGGGCGCAAGGGCACGGGCATTCGCCTCGATCATTCCGCGATCGACGGCTTCGCGCAGCGGCTGCGGCTCGAATACCGCGGCGATCATTTCCAGGTGCGATTGCCGCTGGTTGGCGAATTTCAGGTCGAGAATGCGCTGGTCGCCGCCGGGCTTGCCATCGCGACCGGCGGCCATGCGGGATCGGTGTTTGCGGCGCTCGAACAATTGTCCGGAGCCAAAGGCCGGCTGGAGCGCGTCGGCGCGAGCCACGGCGCGCAGATTTTTGTCGATTATGCGCACAAGCCCGATGCGCTCGCTAAAGCGCTCGATGCGTTACGACCCTATGCCAGCGGGAAGCTTGTCGTGGTGTTCGGCGCCGGCGGCGACCGCGACCGCGGCAAGCGGCCCTTGATGGGGGCCGTCGCCGCCGCCAAAGCCGACCGGGTGATCGTCACCGACGATAATCCGCGCAGCGAAGATGCTGCCGCCATTCGCGCCGCGATCATGGCGGCAGCACCCGGCGCCGGCGAGATCGGCGACCGGCGCGAAGCGATCCGCCGCGCGGTTGCCGAGCTGCGCTCCGGCGACGTTCTCCTGATCGCCGGCAAAGGACATGAAACGGGCCAAATCATCGGCGACCGGGTTGTACCGTTCAGCGATCATGAGGCGGTCGCCACGGCACTCAAGGAACTCGCCGCATGAGCGCGTCCGCGCTGTGGACCACCGAAGCGATGGTGAGCGCGATGGGCGCGGAGCGCCACGGCGCGCTGCCGGAAGCAGTCTTCGGCCTTTCCATCGATAGCCGCAGCCTGGCGCCGGGCGACGCATTCTTTGCCATTCAAGGCGACAATCGCGACGGCCACGATTTCGTCGCCGCGGCGCTCGCCGCCAAAGCCGGCCTCGCCGTCGTCGCTGCCGACCGGCGCAGCCAATTCCCGAGCGACGCGCCGCTCCTCGTCGTACCCGACGTGCTTGCTGCCTTGCGCGCTCTCGCCGTTGCCGCGCGAGCGCGCATGCAAGCCAAAGTGATCGGCGTCACCGGCTCAGTCGGCAAGACCGGAACCAAGGAGGCGTTGCGGCTTGCGCTGTCGAAGGACGGTGAAACCCACGCTTCGGTCGCTTCCTACAACAACCATTGGGGCGTGCCGCTGTCGCTCGCCCGCTGCCCCGCGAGCGCACGTTACGCCGTATTCGAAATGGGCATGAACCACGAAGGCGAGATCGAGCCGCTGTCGCGGCTGGTCCGCCCGCATGTCGCGATCATCACCACCATCGCGCCGGTGCATCTGGAATTTTTGGGCTCGCTGACCAAGATCGCCGACGCCAAGGCCGAAATTTTTTTCGGCCTGGAGCCGAACGGCGTGGCAATTATCAATCGCGATATTGCGCAATTCGCTCATCTCAAGCGCCGCGCCAAGGAGGCCGGCGTCGCCCGCATCGTTTCGTTCGGCGAGCACGAAGCGGCCGAGGCGCGGCTGATCAAATGCGCGCTGCAGCCCGGCTGCTCGACTGTGCGGGCAAATATCCTCGGCACCGAACTGACCTATAAGATCGGCGCACCCGGCCGCCATCTCGTCATCAATTCGCTCGCGGTCCTGGCGGCGGCCGAGCTTGTCGGCGCCGATCTGGCGCTGGCGGCACTGGCGCTCGCCGAACTCGCACCGGTCTCCGGCCGCGGCGCGCCGATCGCAATCGAGCTTCCCGGGGGCCCGGCGCTGGTTCTCGATGAAAGCTACAACGCCAATCCGGCTTCCATGGCGGCAGCGCTTGAAGTGCTCGGCCGGGCGCCGATCGGCCCGCAAGGCCGCCGCGTCGCCGTGCTCGGCGACATGCTCGAACTCGGACCGAAGGGCCGCGCGCTGCATCGCGCGCTGCTCGATCCGGTGCTCGGCAACGGAGTCGACCTGGTATTCTGCTGCGGTCCGCTGATGCAGGCGCTGTGGCAGGCTCTTCCCGCGAGCCGCCGGGGCGGCTATGCAGAGAACTCTGCCGCGCTGGAACCGCAGGTGCTGCGCGCGATCCGCGCCGGCGACGCCGTTATGGTCAAGGGCTCGCTCGGCTCGCGCATGGCGCCCATCGTCAAGGCGCTGCAACGGGCCTATCCGCACCAGGATTCGGGCGAAGACGCCATCGAAGGCGCCCTCAGCGGCGCGTCCGTACAAGGTTGATGCGATGCTGTATTGGCTGATCGATTTGTCGGACAAGCTCTCCGTCCTCAATGTGTTCCGCTACATCACATTCCGCACCGGCGGCGCGGTCATAACCGCGCTGTTGTTCGTCTTCTTGTTCGGTCAGACCATCATCGATCGGCTGCGGCTCCTCCAGGGCAAGGGCCAGCCGATCCGCGCCGACGGTCCGCAGTCGCACCTCATTGCCAAGGCCGGCACGCCCACCATGGGCGGGCTGATGATTCTGTCCGGCATGCTAGTGTCGACGCTATTGTGGGCCAACCCCGCCAACCCTTACGTCTGGGTGGTGCTGTGGGTCACGCTCGGCTTCGGACTGGTCGGCTTCTACGACGATTATCTCAAGGTCACCAAGCAACAAGCAACCAACGGATTTGCCGGACGCACGCGCTTGAGCATCGAAGCGGTCATCGCCGGCTTGGCGTGCATCGCGCTGGTCGAGCTCGGCCAGGGGTCGTTTTCGACCTCGCTGGTGTTTCCGTTCTTCAAGGAACTGGCGTTCAATCTCGGCTGGTTCTTCGTGCTGTTCGCGATCTTCATCATCGTCGGCGCCGGCAATGCGGTGAATCTGACCGACGGCCTTGATGGCCTCGCCATCGTTCCGGTCATGGTCGCGGCGGCGAGCTTCGGCATGATCTCCTACCTGTGCGGCAACGCTGTCTTCGCCGATTACCTGCAAATCCATTACGTCGCCGGCACGGGCGAGCTGTCGGTGCTATGCGGCGCCGTGCTTGGCGCCGGTCTCGGCTTCCTGTGGTTCAACGCACCGCCGGCCTCGATCTTCATGGGCGATACCGGCTCGCTGGCGCTCGGCGGCATGATCGGCGCGGTCGCGGTCGCCACCAAGCACGAGATCGTGCTCGCGGTGATTGGCGGCCTGTTCGTGCTCGAGGCGGTGTCCGTTATCGTGCAGGTGGTTTCGTTCAAGCTCACCGGCAAGCGCGTGTTCAAGATGGCGCCCATCCACCATCATTTCGAGCAGCTCGGCTGGACCGAGCCGCAAATCGTCATTCGTTTTTGGATCGTCTCGGTGGTGCTGGCGTTGGCGGGACTTTCAACGCTGAAGTTGAGGTAGCGCCGTCGTGATCCCGGTCACGACCTTTGCCGGAAAAAAGGTCGCGATTTTCGGCCTCGGTGGCTCCGGACTGGCGAGCGCGAGCGCGCTGCTCGCCGGCGGCGCCGACGTCGTCGCGTTCGACGACAATGCGGCAAGCGTGGCGAAAGCCAATGCGGCCGGAATTCCCACCGCCGATTTGCACGACGCCGACTGGAGCAAAATCGCCAGCCTGGTGCTCGCGCCCGGCGTGCCGCTGACCCATCCCGCACCGCATTGGGTCGTCGCGCTTGCGCGAAAGGCCGGTGTCGAAGTGATCGGCGACATCGAATTGTTCTGCCGCGAACGGAGGTTCCACGCGCCCGGCGCGCCCTTCGTCGCCATCACCGGCACCAACGGCAAATCGACGACCACCGCGCTGATCGCCCACCTCGTCGCCTCCGCCGGAATGGACGCGCAGCTCGGCGGCAATATCGGCACGGCGATCCTGTCGCTTGAGCCGCCGCGGCCAAATAATATCGAACCGTTGCGCGTCCATGTCATCGAATGCTCGTCTTATCAGATCGATCTGGCGCCCTCGCTCGATCCGTCGATCGGCATCCTGATCAACCTGTCCGAAGATCATCTCGACCGCCACGGCAGCATGGAGCATTACGCCGCGGTCAAGGAGCGCCTCGTCGCCGGCGTGCCCAGCGACGGCACGGCGCAAGGAACTGCAATTATCGGCGTCGATGATGAATGGTGCGAGCGGATCGCAGCGCGGCTCGCGCAATCGGCAAAAAGGGTTGTGCCGATTTCCGTGCGGCACGCGCTGAGCAGCGGGATTTTCGCCGATACCAAGCGGATCATGCGCGCCGTAGCCGGCGACACTACACAAGTTGCCGACATTGGCGGCATCGGTTCATTGCGTGGCCTGCACAACGCGCAGAACGCGGCCTGCGCCGCGGCCGCGGCGCTGGCACTGGGTCTCGATCCGGCAGCGATCCAGGCCGGGCTGCGCTCGTTCCCTGGCCTCGCGCACCGCATGGAAGAGGTCGGCCGGCGCGCTGCAGTCCTATTCGTCAACGATTCCAAAGCTACGAACGCCGATTCAACCGCGCAAGCGCTGGCCTGTTTCAACGACATTTTCTGGATCGCCGGCGGCAAGGCGAAGACCGGCGGCATCGAATCCTTGCGCGGCTTTTTCCCGCGCATCCGCAAGGCCTATCTGATCGGCGAAGCCGCGGGAGAATTCGCCGCGACGCTTGGCGCCGCCGTGCCCCACGACATCACCGGCACGCTCGACAAGGCGGTGGCCGCGGCTGCGCGCGACGCGCAAGCCTCCGGGGCGCATGAACCGGTCGTACTGCTGTCGCCGGCCTGCGCTTCGTTCGACCAGTATCGCAATTTCGAAGTCCGCGGCGACGCGTTTCGGGAACTGGTGCGCGCGCTGCCGGGTGTCACGGCCCAATCTTAACCGGCCTGTCTTAATCGCTTCTCTTAATCTCTTGGAAACCATCCCGGTGTCACCACTAGGCTGGGGATTTGTAGCCGGGACTTCACTTCGGGACGCTGATGACTTCGCGCGCGCAACCCACGCTGTTTTCCGAATGGTGGTGGACGGTCGACCGTCTGACCTTGGCGGCGCTGATCGCCCTGATGCTCGGCGGCATCGTGCTGTGCCTTGCCGCGAGTCCGCCGGTGGCGACCCGCATCGGGCTCGACCCGTTTCATTTCGTCGATCGCCAGGTGCTGTTTCTCATCCCGGCCGGCGCCGTGCTGATCGGCACCTCGTTCCTGTCGCCGCGCGATATCCGCAAGGTGGCGCTGGTCGTCTTTATCGTCAGCCTGGTGCTGACCGCGGCGACGCCGCATTTCGGCGCCGAGATCAAAGGCGCGCGGCGCTGGCTGGTCATTCTCGGCGTCAACATCCAGCCGTCGGAATTTCTCAAGCCCGCTTTCGTGATCCTGATCGCCTGGCTGTTCGGCGAGACTGCGAAACGGCCGGAAATGCCGGCCAATTCGATCGCGCTCGCTCTGCTCATCGTCGTCGTCACGCTGTTGGTGCTGCAGCCCGATTTCGGCCAGACCATGCTGATTTCGCTGGTGTGGGGCGCCTTGTTTTATATGGCGGGCATGCGCGTGATCTGGGTAATGGGATTAGCCGGCACCGCCGGCGTCGGTCTGATGGCGGCGTTCTTCACCGTTCCGCACGTCGCCCAGCGCATCAACCGCTTCCTCAATCCGGCTTCAGGCGACAGTTACAATATCGATATCGCCACCGAATCGTTCCTTCGTGGCGGATGGTTCGGCCGCGGCCCGGGCGAAGGCACCATCAAGCGCATCCTGCCCGAGGGCCATACCGATTTTATCTTTGCGGTCGCCGCCGAGGAATTCGGCGTGGTCCTTTGCCTCATTCTGGTCGCGCTGTTCGCCTTCATCGTCATCCGAGCGCTGATCAAGGCGATGCGCACCGAGGATCCATTCATTCGCTTTGCCTCCGCTGGCTTGGCCATCCTGTTCGGCCTGCAATCGACCATCAACATGGCGGTCAATCTGCATCTGATGCCGGCCAAGGGCATGACCTTGCCGTTCGTTTCCTACGGCGGCTCTTCGCTGATCTCGCTCGCCTACGGCATGGGCATGCTGCTGGCGCTCACCCGCGAGCGGCCGCGCGCCAAACTCGCCGGCGATATCCTGCTCGCCGCGAGTCCGGTGTGATGGCCGCGACTGCCGCGCCGGTGTTGGTGACGGCCGGCGGCACCGGCGGCCATTTGTTTCCCGCCGAGGCGCTGGCCACTGCATTGGCCGAGCGCGGCATCGCCGTTCATCTCGCGACCGACCATCGCGCCGCGCGCTTCGGCGGCGCTTTTGCCGAGGACGCTATTCACGTCGTCGCCAGCGCCACTTTGCGCGGACGTAATCCCTTCGCGCTGACGCGAACCGCAGCCGTGCTCGGCGTCGGCTTCATGCAAGCGTGGCGGCTGATCGGCCGGCTCAAGCCGGCGGCGGTCATCGGCTTCGGCGGCTATCCGACTATCCCGCCGGTGATGGCCGCAACCTGGCGCGGCGTCCCCACCCTCATTCATGACGCCAATGCCGTGATCGGCCGCGCCAACCGGCTGTTGGCGCCGCGCGTCACCGCGATCGCCACGACGTTCCCCGGCGTGTTCGACAACGAGCCGGTGTTAGCTCTGAAGGCGACGCTGACCGGCAATCCGGTCCGTGCCGCCGTGGTCGCCGCCGCGGCGACGCCTTATCCGGGGGGAAACGATCCGTTCCGGCTCCTCGTCTTCGGCGGCAGCCAGGGTGCGCGCGTGATGGCCGATATCGTCCCGGCCGCGATCGGCCGGCTCGATCCCGAACTGCGCCGGCGCCTTGCCATTGTTCAGCAGGCCCGCGAGGAAGATGTCGAGCGTGTCCGCCGCGCCTATACCAAGGCGGCGGTCGCTGCCGAAATCGCGCCGTTTTTCGCCGATCTGCCGGCACGCATGGCGGCGAGCCATCTGGTGATCGCGCGGTCGGGAGCATCCACCGTCGCCGAGCTTTCCGCCATCGGCCGGCCCTCGATCCTGGTGCCGCTGCCGCACGCGCTCGATCAGGACCAGTTCGCCAATGCCGGCATGCTCGAACGCGCCGGCGGCGCGCGTCGGATGGTGCAGGATCAATTCACCCCGGAGCGGCTTGCCGCCGAACTGGAAAAACTCGCGGCATCGCCACAGCGGCTTTCGGGAATGGCGGCGGCGGCACGGTCTTTAGGCCGGCTCGACGCCGCCGACCGGCTTGCCGACTTGATGCTGCGGGTGGCGGGAATCGCTAACAAACGATAATTTCAACATTAATTATGGATCATGGCCGGGCTTGTTCCGGCCACTGATGTCTTTCAGTAAGGACCGGGATGCGCGGCATAAAGCCGGGCAGGACGATACGGGGATCCGAATGAGGCTGCCGCGCGACATCGGCCCGGTGCATTTCGTCGGCATCGGCGGCATCGGCATGAGCGGCATCGCCGAGGTGCTGGTCAATCTCGGCCACACCGTTCAAGGCTCCGACCAGACCGACAGCGCCAACGTCAAGCGGCTGCGCGACAAAGGCGTCAAGATCGCGATCGGCCACGCAGCGGAGAATTTGGCCGGCGCGCAAGTCGTCGTGATCTCCTCGGCGATCAAAGCCGACAATCCGGAGCTGATTGCCGCACGCGCACAGCGGCTGCCGGTGGTGCGCCGCGCCGAGATGCTGGCCGAGCTGATGCGGCTGAAAAGCTGCGTCGCCATCGCCGGCACCCACGGCAAGACCACGACGACGTCGATGGTGGCGGCGCTGCTCGACGCCGGCGGCTTCGATCCGACCGTGATCAACGGCGGCATCATCAATGCCTATGGCACCAATGCGCGGCTCGGCGCCGGCGACTGGATGGTGGTCGAAGCCGACGAATCCGACGGCACCTTCCTGAAATTGCCGGCCGACATCGCCGTCGTCACCAATGTCGATCCCGAGCATCTCGACCACTTCAAGACTTTCGACGCCGTGCAGGACGCGTTCCGCGCTTTCGTCGAGAATGTGCCGTTCTACGGCTTTTCGGTAATGTGCACCGACCATCCGGTGGTGCAGAGCCTGGTCGGCCGCATCGAAGATCACCGCATCGTCACCTACGGCGAAAACCCGCAAGCCGATGTGCGGCTCACCGACATCTCGCATGCCGGCGGCACCTCGCTGTTCACCATCGCGTTGCGCGAACGCGCCGGGCAGGCGCTGCATGAAATCAAGAACCTCGCGCTGCCGATGCCGGGACGGCACAACGCGCTCAACGCCACCGCGGCGATCGCGGTCGCCCATGAGCTCGGCGTCGCCGACGACGTGATCCGCAACGCGCTCGCCAAATTCGGCGGCGTGCGCCGGCGCTTCACCAAGACCGGCACCTGGAACGGCGTCACCATCATCGACGACTACGGCCATCACCCGGTCGAAATCGCCGCTGTGCTGCGCGCCGCGCGCGAATCGACCAAAGGGCAGGTCATCGCCGTGGTGCAGCCGCATCGCTATACGCGGCTCGCCGCCTTGTTCGAGCAGTTCTGCACCTGCTTCAACGATGCCGACGTAGTGATCGTCGCCAACGTCTATCCGGCCGGTGAAGCACCGATCGCCGGCGCCGATCGCGACTCTCTGGTCCAGGGCTTGCGCACGCACGGCCACCGCCAGGTCGTCGCGCTCGATAGCCCCGAAAAGCTCGCCTCGCTGATATCGGCGATGGCGCATCCGGGCGACTACGTCGCCTGCCTCGGGGCCGGCTCGATCACGCAATGGGCCTACGCACTGCCCGGCGAACTGGCGGCGGCCGGAGCGGTTTGATGCCGTTTCCCGATCTTGTGCCGGCGCTCAGAAAAAGCATGCCGAATTTGCGCGGCCGTTTGTTGGCGAACCAATCGCTCGCCGAGCTGACCTGGTTTCGCGTCGGCGGTCCGGCGCAGCTTTTGTTTATGCCCGAGGACGAAGCCGATCTGTCGTATTTTCTCGCCAATCTGTCCGACGAGATTGACGTCACCGTCATCGGGCTCGGCTCCAATCTCATTGTGCGCGACGGCGGCGTGCCGGGTGTCGTGATCAGGCTCGGCCGCGGTTTCAATGAGATTGCCATCGAAGGACACAATGTGCGCGCCGGCGCCGCCGTGCCCGACGTGAAAGTAGCGCGCGCGGCGCAGGAGGCCGGTATTGTCGGCTTGGAATTCATGCGCGGCATTCCCGGCGGCGTCGGCGGCGCCTTGCGCATGAACGGCGGCGCCTATGGCAGAGAAACCAAGGACTCATTGATCGAGGCGCGCGCCGTCGAACGCGCGGGCCATGTTCATGTCTTGAGCAATGCGGAGATGCATTACACTTACCGCCATTGCGGCGCGCCAGACGATTACATCTTCACGCAAGCTTTATTCGCCGGCGAACCCGGCGATCCTGCCGCCATCGCCGCCGCAATGGACAAGATCACCGAGTTGCGCGAAGCGACGCAACCGATCAAGAGCCGCACCGGCGGCTCGACCTTCAAAAACCCGCCCGGCCAAAAAGCCTGGCAGCTCATCGACGCCGCCGGCTGCCGTGGCCTGCGCCAAGGCGGCGCCCAGGTCTCGGAAATGCACTGCAATTTTTTGATCAATCTCGGCGACGCCAGCGCGGCCGACATCGAGACGCTGGGCGAAACCGTGCGGCGGCGAGTAAAGGACAAATCCGGTATCGACCTGGAATGGGAGATCAAGCGGATCGGCGTGGCGATCACGGCCGCTTAAGGCTCCGGGATCCTATCCTCACCGATCAGATTGCGTTCTTTCAGCCACGGATCGATCGCCAGCGCGCGCTTTAGCGGCACTTGCGCCTCCGCCACCTTGCCCTGTTGCATGAGGATGATGCCTTTGCCGGCGAGCGCGGCGTAATGCATCGGCTCGAGTGCAAGAACATGGGTGATGGCGTCGAGCGAAGCATCGTATTGTCCGGCGAGGAAATAGACGTAACCGAGCTGGTTCCAGCCTTCGGCGAATTGCGGCGCGTGCCTGACCAGTTCCTTCATGTAGAGGATCGCTTCGTCATAATCGAAGCGCAGCTGCGCCTGCCGCGACTCTTCCAGAAGCTCCTTGGATTTGTCGTCGGCAAAGCTTCGCCAAAACGTCCAGAGGCGGTCTTCGATCGCCCGCGCCTCGGGGTCGCTTTTGGCCGCGGCGAGTTCCGCGAAAAGTTCGGCTCTCGTTTTGGCCTGACTGTCACTGAGACCGACAGCCGGCGGCAGCGGCGTCGGCTCGGCGGCGCACAGGGGCACGTAAGCCAGTACGAGCAGGACCAGTGCCACCAAGATACGCATTTGCGTGCTTCAACCAATGCCGGCCGAGCTTGGAGTGTGCAACGCCACCAGACACCTCGCAAACTGACAATCAGCGCGCAAAACGCCCAGATTTCGAGCGAAATCGGCCGCCGAGACTCTCGATTTTTCGCCAATAGTCGATTCTATTGGTGTCCCTGCGAATCAGCGGCTTAAGGCAGCTAGCGGGGATCGATGCCCAAGCACGTGGCCGTTCTGATGGGGGGCTGGTCGGCCGAGCGCGACGTCTCGTTGCGCTCCGGCAAGGCTTGCGCCGAGGCGCTCGGCCGCCGCGGCTATAAGGTCACCCCGATCGACGTCGGCCGCGACATCGCCGCGACCTTGACCGCCGCCAAGCCCGACGTCGCGCTCAACGTGCTCCACGGCCGACCCGGCGAGGACGGCACCTTGCAGGGTCTCCTCGAGATCCTCGGCATCCCCTACACGCATTCCGGGGTCCTGGCCTCAGCGCTGGCCATGCAAAAAGACATCGCCAAGGTGCTGTTTGGCGCCGCCGGCGTGCCGGTTGCCGAGGACCGCGTGGTGTCGCGGCTAGAGGCGGCGAAAGCCCATGTCATGGCGCCGCCTTACGTCATCAAGCCGGTTGCCGAAGGCTCAAGCGTCGGCGTCTTCATCGTCACCGAGGAGCACCCGCATCCGCCCCAGGAGCTTTATCGCGACGATTGGCCGTTCGGCGACCGGGTGATGGTCGAGTGCTACATTCCGGGCAAGGAACTCACCTGCGCGGTGCTGGGCGACCGGGCGCTCGACGTCATCGAAATCGTGCCGGCGACGCGGTTTTACGACTACGAGGCGAAATACGCCGCCGGCGGCTCCCGGCACCTCTTACCGGCGCCAATTTTACCGAATGTTTACCAGGAAGTCCGCAGATTGAGCCTTGCTGCCCATAGCGCACTCGGCTGCCGCGGCGTGAGCCGCGCGGACTTTCGCTATGACGATCGGGGGACGGGAAAGCTGATCTGTCTTGAGGTCAACACACAACCGGGGATGACCGAGACCTCGCTCGTACCCGAGCTTGCCGCCTACGCGGGCATCACGTTCGATGAGCTGGTGCAATGGATGGTGGAGGACGCCTCGACCAACCGCTAACGCGGTCGGGGCAATCAGCTGCAAAGCCGGTCGGCGCGCCGCATGACGAGCCGAGCCGTACCCGTGCGCCGGCCGATCAGCCGCGCCGCCGGGAAATCCGTTTCGCCGCATCTTTGGGCTATCGCCGGCTGATCGGACGATGGGCGGCCAAAGTCGCCCATCTGCCGCGCGGCGCCGGCGTCATCGGATCGATCCTGCTCATTGCCGGCGCGCTGGTCTATGGCGCGGTCGCCGGACAGCATGTGTCCGAGGTGCTCGACTGGACCAAAAATGCACGCGATCTCGCGGCCAACACGCTCGGCTTCCGGATTGCGGCGATCTCGCTGTCCGGTGAGAAGGAAGTCAGCCGCGAGGAAATCCTCACCACGGCCGGCGTCACCGGCCGCGCCTCGCTTTTGTTCCTCGACGCCGATGCGGCGCGCCAGCGGCTGCTGGCAAATCCGTGGATCGCCGACGCCGCCGTGCTCAAGCTCTATCCTAACCGGCTGCAGATCACGATCACCGAGCGTCACGCTTTTGCGCTGTGGCAGAAGAACGGCCGGTTGAGCGTGATTGCCGCCGACGGCACCGTGCTCGAGCCCTTCGTCGAGAACCGCTATCTCGGCCTGCCCCTGGTGGTCGGCCGCGACGCCGAACGCCAGGCCAAGGATTTTCTCGCTGTCGTCGACCGCTATCCGGATATCCGCTCGGCGCTGCGCGCTTCGATCCTGGTGGCGGACCGGCGTTGGGATCTGCGGCTGACCAACGGCATCAATGTGCAGCTGCCGGAAAGCGACATCGCCGCCGCGCTCGATCGCCTCGTCCAGCTTGACCACGACAACAGGCTCCTGTCGCGCGACATCATCGTGGTCGATCTGCGCTTGCCGGACCGCGTGACCGTGCGCTTGTCCGACGCTGCAGCGGCCGCCCGCGACGATGCGCTCAAGGCTACCTTAAAAAGGAAAAAAGGGGGCGACGCATGAACGCCCTCCGCTACGGCCTGACGCCGAAGATGAAGCCGATTTCGCCACGGCGCAGTGCGCTCGTTGCCGCGCTCGACGTCGGATCGAGCAAGGTCGTCTGCCTGATCGCGCGGCTGCGGCCGCAGGAGCCGCAGCAGGTCCTGACCCGCCGCAGCCACGCCATCGAAGTCGTCGGCTTCGGCCATACCAATGCGCGCGGCATGAAGGCCGGCAGTGTCGTCAATCTCGCGCAAGCGGAAGACGCCATTCGTCAGGCCGTCGATGCGGCCGAGCGCATGGCCGGCGTCGAGATCGAATCCGTCGTGCTGTCGCTATCGGCGGGCCGGCTTGCCAGCGAACTGTTCGCGGCCGATATCGACATTGTCGGCTCTGCCGTCTCCGACGGCGACATTGCCCGCGTCTTGGCCGCCGGCAGCCGCCATTCGCTGCGTGACGGCCGCGCCGTCCTCCATTCGCTGCCGGTGGCCTATTCGATCGACGGCGTTGACGGCGTGCGCGATCCGCGCGGCATGCTCGGCTCGCGGTTCGGCGTCGATATGCATATCGCCACCACCGACGTCGCCGCCGCGCGCAATCTGATGCTCGCGGTCGAGCGCGGCCATCTCGACGTCGAGGCCATGGTGGCATCCCCTTACGTCGCCGGTCTCGCCGTTCTCGCCGACGATGAGGCGGATCTCGGGTCCGCCGTGGTCGATCTGGGCGCCGGCACCACCACGATGGCGGTGTTTCTGGGCGGACGCTGCGTCCATCTGGAGGGCTTCGCGCTCGGCGGCCAGCACGTCACCATGGATATCGCCCGCGGGCTGAACGCCCGGATCGCCGACGCCGAGCGAATCAAGACGCTTTATGGCAGTGTGCTCGCTGGGGGGTCGGATGAGCGCGACATGGTCACTGTGCCGCCGCTGAGCGAAGACGAGCGCGAGCAGGCGCAATTTCACTCACGCGCGGCGCTGGTCGGCATCATCAAGCCGCGCGTCGAAGAAATTCTCGAAATGGTGCGCGACCGGCTTGCCGCAACCTCGATCGCAGCCGAGCGGCGCGGCCACGTCATCCTGACCGGCGGCGCCAGCCAATTGACCGGACTGCCGGATCTGGCGTCGCGGATCTTAGGCCGGCCGGTGCGCATCGGCCGGCCGCTCGGCATCGCCGGAGCGCCGGAGTCGGCCAAAGGCCCAGCCTTCGCCGTCGCCGCCGGTCTTTTGGTTTATCCGCAGGCGGCGCATCTCGAGCATTTCGAGGCGCGGCGCAAGCGGCATCTCATGACCGGTACGGGCGGCTATTTCACCCGTGTCGGACAATGGCTTCGCGAGAGTTTCTGATGGCCCCCAGTCGCGAAGCTAGAAAATCGAAACGGCCGGTGGCGGACCGGATGGGGCAAGACACGTTGACGGACCGCGTGAGCAGCGCCCGCGCGACGAACAAGAGGCAACCATGACCATCAATCTGAATATTCCCGACATCCGAGAGCTGAAACCGCGCATCACCGTATTCGGTGTCGGGGGTGCCGGCGGCAATGCCGTCAACAACATGATCAGCGCCGGCCTGCAAGGCGTGGATTTCGTGGTGGCCAACACCGATGCCCAGGCGCTTACGATGTCGAAGGCCGAGCGCGTCATCCAGATGGGCGTGCAGGTCACCGAGGGGCTGGGAGCGGGATCGCAACCGGACGTCGGGCGCGCCGCCGCCGAAGAGGTCATCGACGAAATTCGCGATCATCTGTCCGGCGCACATATGTGCTTCGTCACCGCGGGCATGGGTGGCGGCACCGGAACCGGAGCCGCGCCGGTGATCGCCAAGACTGCGCGCGATCTCGGCATCCTCACCGTCGGCGTGGTGACCAAGCCGTTCCACTTCGAAGGCCAGCGTCGCATGCGCATCGCCGACGGCGGCATTACCGAACTGCAGAAATGCGTCGACACGCTGCTCATCATCCCCAACCAGAACCTGTTCCGGGTGGCGAATGAGAAGACGACGTTTGCCGACGCCTTCGCATTGGCGGATCAGGTGCTCTATTCGGGCGTCGCCTGCATCACCGACCTGATGGTCAAGGAAGGCCTCATCAACCTCGATTTCGCCGACGTCCGCGCCGTCATGCGCGAGATGGGCAAAGCGATGATGGGAACCGGCGAGGCCGAAGGCGACAAGCGGGCGATCACCGCCGCGGAAGCCGCGATCTCCAATCCGCTGATCGACGATGCCTCGATGAAGGGGGCCAGGGGCCTGCTGATTTCCATCACCGGCGGCCGCGATCTGACGCTCTACGAGGTCGACGAGGCGGCAACGCGCATCCGTGAGGAAGTCGATCAAGACGCCAACATCATCGTCGGCGCAACCTTCGATGAAAGTCTCGACGGCATGATCCGGGTGTCGGTGGTGGCAACCGGCATCGATCAGGCGCTGTCGCAACGGCCGATCGTGCCGGCGACGGATACGCGATTGGCGGAGGTCGCCCAGCGCATCCGCGCCGAGAACCAGCGCATCGCCGAGCGCACCGCGCGGCCTGAACCGGCCCGACCCGCGGCTGCCGCACCGGCTATGCCGGCGGCACCGGCGATCCCAGCCGCTGCTCCGGTGTCGTCCGCCGCTCCCGCCGCGGTAACCGCGTCGATTGAATCGGCGGCCAAGGCGGCAATCGCCGCCGCCGTCGAGGACGTATCGATCCGTCCACTTGCGCCAAAGCCTTCTCTGTTTATCGATCCGGCCGCCAGCGAGCCGGAAGCTGCTCTCAAACCGGACGTTCTCGAACCGGCAGCCTTCATTCCGCCGGAGCCGGAACGGTTGCCGCCGCGGCCGCCGCGCATGCCGCGTCTCGATGAGTTGCCGGTCCCCGCGCAGAATGAGATCCGCGCGCGGCGCGGCGAGGTGCGCGAGGACGATCATCCCGAAAAGCGCCGGATGTCGCTGTTGCAGCGGTTGGCTTCGGTAGGCCTCGGGCGCCGCGACCAGGACGAATCGGAGGCCGGCTTGCCGGCCGCGCCAGTAAGCGCCCCGATTAGCGGCCCGGTATCGCCCGAACGTCTGACCGGGCGGCCGATGCCACGGCCTGCCCAGCCACGCCCCGAAGCGCGTAAAGAGCTGGGCCACGACCTGCCGGTGTCCGAATACGCCCGTCGCTCTGCGCCGCAGGGGCTCGACCAGCACGGGCGGCAGGCCCCTGTGCATAACTCCAGTGACGAAGACCAGCTCGACATTCCGGCATTCCTGCGCCGGCAAGCGAAGTAACGGCGGCCGAAGAGCTGACGGCACGCAACCATCCAAGCGTTCCGCCCAGCGGTCTAAATCAATGATAGATCGAGCCTAATTCGGTAATGCGGCACAATCCGTCCCGCCGCGGTCCAAGCGGCGGGGCGGATTTCGCATTTAGAGATGCCGCCTGCGCGATTTTGCGGCAAGGAGCCGACAAGACTGCGGCCGGAAAAAGGTAACAGTCGGTAAGAAAGCGTGAGTTGGCCGGATTGGACTACGCCGGTAAGGTTTCCTCGGTTCGAGGGGATGTTTTGGGGGAGCGAGTTCCTGGCGCCTGCGTCTGCCAGCCCCCGTTTGTAGAAATGCGTTCCCCCTGACGTCGAGGTGGCCATCTGTTCGCGCGTGTTTTGCTCGCGTAGTTTGGCCGTAAGGTTGGGACGAGGGCATGATGAGGGGCGTACCCGCCGGCCGGCAGACGACGCTGAAGGATCAAGTCGCGGTCGCCGGCATTGGTGTTCATTCCGGCTCGCCTGCCACTCTCACATTGCATCCGGCCGAAGCCGATACCGGCATCGTCTTTTCGCGCTGCGGCGTCAGCGGCCAGCCTGACCGTGAATTAAAAGCCCATTACCGTTCGGTGACGGCGACCGAATTCGCCACCGTGCTTGGCGACCACAATGGTCCGGCGGTCTCCACGACCGAACACGTGCTTGCCGCCTTGCACGGACTGGGCGTCGATAATGCCGTGGTCGAGGTCGACGGTCCGGAAGTGCCGATCATGGACGGCAGCGCGGCGCCGTTCGTCGCCGCCATCGACCAGGCCGGCATCGTCGCGCTGCCGGCGGCGCGGCGTTACATCCAGGTGCTTAAAACGGTGCGTGTCGCCAAGGGCGACAGCTACGGCGAGTTGCGGCCGTATTTGCGCGGCCTGCGCATCGAAACCGAGATTGAATTCGATCATCCGCTGATCGGCCGCCAAAGCTTCGCCACGGACGTCGAGCCGGATCTATTCCGCCGCGAGCTCGCGCGCGCCCGCACCTTTGGCTTCATGCGCGACGTATCGAAACTGTGGAGCGCCGGCTATGCGCTCGGCGCTTCGTTCGAAAATACGGTCGTCATCGCCGAAAATCGCGTCCTTAATCCTGAGGGCGTACGCTTCGCCGACGAGTTCGTACGCCACAAGGCGGTCGACGCGATCGGCGACTTGGCGCTGTCGGGCGCGCCGCTGCTTGGCGCCTATCGTTCGGTACGCGGCGGTCACAAGCTCAATCATGCCGTGCTCACTGCCCTGATGGCCGATCGCAGCGCCTGGGCCTATGTCGAGATGCCGGAAATCCGCCGTTCGCGCGGTCATGCCGACCTTCCGGCCGCCTTTACCAGCCCCGCTTACGGCCCCGACGTCTCTTAACGCTCTTTACCTTTTACGCCTTATTCCGGGCCGATTGTCAGCCATAATTGCTGTATTGTCATAGGGCTGCGGTGCGTTCACGCTGGTATCGGGGGCGTCGAATGAACCACCGGCGGGGACGGGACTGAACCACGCTCATGATGTCGCGTTTACGAGGATCGTTGAGATCCGGTTCCAGGCTGCGCATGCTGTCGGGCTGCCTGGCGCTGGCGCTCGTCGCCGCGCCGCTCATGGGCTGCAGCTTTTTCAAGGATAAAAGCGGCGACTACGTGCCCGACGATCCGCCCGACATGCTCTACAACGAGGGGCTTTTCCTCCTCAATAACAAGGGCGACTACAAAGCCGCGGCCAAGAAGTTCGACGAGGTTGACCGCCAGGATCCGTATTCGGATTGGGCGCGTAAATCGCTCTTGATGTCGGCCTATGCCTATTACCAGGCCGAGGAGTATGACGACTGCGTCAACTCGGCGAAGCGCTACATCACGCTGCACCCCGCCAGTCCGGACGCGGCTTACGCGCAATATCTGATCGGCGAATCCTACTACGATCAGATTCTCGACGTTTCGCGCGACCAGGATCGGGCGACGCACGCGATCGACGCACTCGAAGAAGTGGTGCGCAAATATCCGCAAAGCGAATACGCCATTGCCGCGCAGAAAAAGATCGCCATGGCGCGCGACCAACTCGCCGGCAAGGAAATGGACGTCGGCCGCTTCTACGAGAAGAAGCGCGACTTCGTCGGCGCCATCAACCGCTTCAAGGTCGTGGTGACGCAATACCAGACCACGCGTCACGTCGAAGAGGCGCTGGAGCGCTTGAGCGAATGCTACGTGGCGTTGGGCATCATGGACGAGGCGCAGACCGCCGCCGCCGTGCTCGGCCATAACTTCCCGGACAGTCCGTGGTACAAGGACGCCTATAATCTCGTGAAAAATGCCGGCGGCGTGCCGACCACCGAGAACAAAGGCTCCTGGATCAGCCGCGCTTTCCAGAAAATCGGCTTGGCCAGCGCGCCGCAAAGCGGCTGACGGCGGAGGAACGACAGAGGACAGACATAAGAATCGCGAATAATATCTGTCGTCCGTCCTCTGTTGTCTGTCATCCGATGCTGGCTCGCCTTTCCATCCGCGACATCGTTCTGATCGACCGGCTCGATATCGATTTCGGCGCCGGCCTCGCCGCATTGACGGGCGAGACCGGCGCCGGCAAATCGATTCTGCTCGACGCCTTTGCGCTGGCGCTCGGCGCCCGCGGCGACGCGGCTCTGGTGCGGGAGGGCGCCGAGCACGGCCAGGTGATTGCCGCCTTCGACGTCGCCAAGGACCATCCGGCGCGGCGCGTGCTGGCCGACAACGACCTTGTCGGCGAAGACGAACTGATCGTGCGCCGGACGCAGTTTGCCGATGGCAGGACGCGCGCCTTCGTCAACGACCAGCCGGTCAGCGTCCAGGTTTTGCGCGCGCTGGGAACGGCTTTGGTCGAAATTCACGGCCAGCATGACGAGCGTGCCTTCGTCGACGCCGCGACGCACCGCGCTCTGCTCGACGCCTATGGCGGCATCGGTGCCGATGCCGCCGATGTGGCGCGGCTGTGGGACGAGCGCCGTGCGCGCGACATCGCCGTCGAGCGCCATCGCGCCGACATCGAGCGCGCCAATCGCGAGGCCGAATGGCTGCGCCACGCCGTCGACGAACTGGGCCGCCTCAATCCGCAAACCGGAGAGGAAACGTCCCTCGCCGAGCGCCGCGCCTCAATGATGCAGGCGGAAAAAGTCGCCGACGATTTGCGCGCCACGCACGAGGCCGTCTCAGGACCGAACTCTTTGGTGCCACCGCTCGCCACCGCGGTGCGCCGCCTGGAACGCCGCGCCACCCAGGCACCGGCGCTGATCGAGCCGGCGGTCAAAGCGATCGATACTGCGCTCACCGCGCTGGACGAAGCCCGCGCCCAGCTTGAGCACGCGCTGCGGGTCGCCGAATACGACCCGGCCGAGCTCGATCGGATCGAGGAGCGCTTGTTCGCGCTGCGCGCCGCCGGACGCAAATACAATGTGCCGGTCGACGAGCTCGCCGCGCTCGCGCACCGCTACGATGGCGATCTCGCCTTGATCGATGCCGGGGCCGAGCGGCTCGCCGCGCTGGAGCGCGAAGCGGAAGCAGCGACTGCGCGCTATCGCGCGGCGGCGCAAGCGCTGTCCGTCGCACGCCGAGGCGCCGGACAGAAGCTCGACAAGGCGGTCAATGCCGAGCTGAAGCCGCTCAAGCTCGAGCGGGCGGCATTCTCCACCGAAATCGAGAGCGAAGGCGAAGGCCCGCATGGTCTCGATCGCGTCGAGTTCTGGGTGCAGACCAATCCCGGCACGCGGCCCGGACCGCTGATGAAGGTGGCGTCCGGCGGCGAGCTGGCGCGCTTTTTGCTCGCGCTCAAGGTCGTGCTGGCCGACCGTGGCTCGGCACCGACGCTGGTTTTCGACGAGATCGATACGGGGGTCGGCGGCGCGGTGGCCGACGCCATCGGCGTGCGGCTTGGCCGTCTCGCATCAGGCGTCCAGGTCATTGCGGTGACGCACGCCCCGCAGGTGGCGGCGCGCGCCGACCGGCATTATCTCATCAGCAAGGATGCGCTCGCCAAGGGCAAGCGGGTGGCCACGCGTGTTGCCGAGCTCGAAGGCGAGCGCCGCCGCGAAGAGATCGCCCGCATGCTCGCCGGCGCCGAAATCACCGCCGAAGCTCGCGCCGCCGCCGAGCGGCTCATCCGCGCTGCTAGTTGACGTCCATGGCACGTCGCGAAAAATCCGAGACATCCATCGACGCTCTCGCCGAAAAGCAGGCCAAAGCCGAGCATGCACGGCTGCAGAGCGAAATCGCCGCGCACGACCGCCGCTATTATCAGGAGGATGCGCCGACCGTTTCGGATGCGGCCTATGACGCGCTGCGGCAACGCTACAACGCGATCGAGGCGCGCTTTCCGCAATTGCGGACGTTGGAGAGCCTGACGCAGCGGGTCGGCGCGGCGCCGTCAGCGCGCTTCGCCAAGGTCCGCCACGCGGTGCCAATGCTGTCGCTCGATAATGCCTTTGCCGAAGAAGACGTCGTCGATTTCGTCGGCCGCATCCGCCGCTTCCTGCGTCTGCCGGAGGACGAGGAGATTACATTCTCGGCCGAGCCGAAGATCGACGGCCTGTCGATGTCGCTGCGCTACGAAGACGGCGAACTGGTCACCGGCGCGACCCGCGGCGACGGCACGGAAGGCGAGGACGTCACCGCCAATGTGAAGACACTGGAGGACATCCCGCACCGCCTCAAAGGCCGCGGCTTACCGCCGGTGTGCGAGGTGCGCGGCGAAGTCTACATGACCAAAGCCGCGTTTCTCGACCTTAACCGCAAGCAGGCTGAGGCCGGCAAGCAACTCTATGTCAATCCACGCAACACCGCGGCCGGGTCTTTGCGGCAGCTCGATCCGGCGATCACCGCATCGCGGCCGCTCGGCTTCTTCGCTTACGCTTGGGGCGAGATGAGCCAGATGCCGGCAGACAGCCAATCCGGCATGATCAAATGGTTCGAGCATTGCGGGTTCAAGACCAATCCGCTGACTAAAATGTGCCGCTCGGTCGACGAACTGCTGCAATTCCACCGCGAGATCGAGACGAAGCGCGCCAGCCTCGACTACGATATCGATGGCGTGGTTTACAAAGTCGACCGCATCGATTGGCAGGAGCGGCTCGGCTTCGTGTCGCGCTCGCCGCGCTGGGCGATCGCGCACAAATTTCCGGCGGAGAAAGCGACCACCGTCGTCAAGGACATCGAGATCCAGGTCGGCCGCACCGGCGCGTTGACGCCGGTCGCCAAGCTCGAACCGGTCACCGTCGGCGGCGTCGTGGTGCAGAACGCCACGCTGCACAATTTCGACGAAATCGACCGGCTCGGCGTTCGCATCGGCGATACCGTGCAAATCCAGCGCGCCGGCGACGTCATTCCGCAGGTACTCGGCGTCGTCGAAGGCAAGCCGCGCGGGGCGAAGCCGTATCCGGTTCCGAAAACGTGCCCATGCTCGCTGAAAACCGAAGTCGTGCGCGAGCAGACGGCAACCGGGGAAGAGGGCGCTGTCGTGCGCTGTACCGGCGAACTGGCCTGTCCCTATCAGACCGTCGAGCACCTCAAGCACTTCGTCTCGCGGCGCGCCTTCGATATCGACGGGCTCGGCGAGAAGCAGATCGACTTTTTCTACGAACAGGGATGGATCAAGGAGCCGGCCGATATTTTTACGCTGCCGGAGCGAAACGGCAAACTGGTGCTTCGCGAGACCGGCGACAAGACCCGTCTTGAGGAGGTCGAAGGCTATGGCGAGACCTCGGTGCGGAACCTGTTCAATTCCATCGAGGCGCGGCGCGAAATTTCGCTGGAGCGCTTCATCTACGCGCTCGGCATCCGCCATGTCGGCGAGACCACGGCGGTGGCGCTGGCGCGCGGCCACGGCAGCTGGGAGGCATTTCACGAAGCCTGCCTCAAGCTTGCCAAGGACGATGAGGAGACCAAGCTGGAGATGGACGCCCTCGATCAGATCGGCGACACGGTGATCGAGAGCCTGCACGATTATTTCGGCGAAGCGCATAATCGCCGCCGCGTCGAACGGCTCGCCGCGCAAGTGCGCATTCGCGACGCGGAAAAGCCGCGCAGCGATTCTGCGGTCGCTGGCAAGACCGTGGTGTTCACCGGAAGCCTGGAAAAAATGACGCGCGACGAGGCCAAGGCTTCGGCGGAGCGGCTCGGCGCCAAGGTTTCGGGTTCGGTGTCGAAAAAAACCGATTACGTCGTCGCCGGTCCCGGCGCAGGCTCAAAGCTCGCCGAGGCCAAGAAGCACGGCGTGACGGTGCTGACCGAAGACGAATGGGCGAAGCTCATTCGCTGATGTCATTGCCAGCGCAGCGAAGCAATCCAGCTGGATTGCTTCGTCGCTCTGCTCCTCGCAATGACGGTGTCTTCAGATTCGTCCTACAAGGGCCAAGACGATCACGATGACGAGGATCAGACCGAGGCCGCCGCCGGGGTAATAGCCCCAGCCGCTGCTATACGGCCATGTCGGCAGCGCGCCGATCAAGAGCAGGACAAGAACGATAATCAGAATTGTTGAAAGCATGACGATTCCTCGCTTCTGAGCGTGCTTCGCCAAACCGGAAGACGCCGGCCGGTGAACCACGCTCGCAAAGTTCAACCCTGCGAAAAAACGTCGCGCGTCTATAAAAGTTCCATTCCGACATTTTGCTGCAATCGCGCGCCGCGTCGCGGCAAAAGGAAATCAGTCGATCGTCAACAACGTCGTCGCCGTCATGAGCCAATCGCGGGTGGATGCGTCGACCAGCGGCGCCAGCGTCTCGCGCACGTGGGCGTGATAGGCGGCGAGCCAGGCGATCTCATCGGCAGTCAGCAATCGCGGTTCGATCAGCCGCACATCGATCGGCGCCAGCGTCAAAGTTTCGAACGCGTTGAGCGGCTTTTCCGCACCGGCAACGGGCGCGGCGTCCGTGACCAGAACCAGGTTCTCGGTGCGGATGCCGTAGGCGCCGGTGCGGTAATAGCCCGGCTCGTTGGACAGGATCATGCCGCGCTTGAGCGGCGCGGCGCCGAGCTTGGAAATGCGCGCCGGGCCTTCATGCACCGAGAGATAGCTGCCGACGCCGTGGCCGGTGCCGTGATCGAAATCGAGGCCGGCCCGCCACAGAAACTGCCGCGCCAAAGTATCGAGCTGCGCGCCGGTGGTGCCATCCGGAAACACGGCGCGGGCGATGGCGATGTGGCCCTTGAGCACCAAAGTGAAATTGCGGCGCATCTCTGCGCTTGGCGCACCGACGGCGATGGTGCGCGTGATGTCGGTGGTGCCGTCCTCGTATTGGCCGCCGGAATTGATCAGAAACAGGTCGCCCGGTGCGATGCGGCGGTTGCTGTTGTGGCTGACGCGGTAGTGCACGATGGCGCCGTCGGGTCCGGCGCCGGCGATGGTCGGGAACGAGATATCCTTGAGGAGCCCGGTGTCGCGGCGGAAGCTTTCCAGCGCCTCAACCGCCTCGATTTCGGTCAATTGGCCGCGCGGCGCTTCGCGATCGAACCAGGCGAGGAAGCGCGTCACCGCAACGCCGTCGCGCAACTGCGCGGCGCGGGCGCCGGCGATCTCGGTTAAGTTCTTGATCGCCTTCATCGGCGCGATCGGATCGCTGCCGCGCATCACCTTGCCGCCGTTTTCGGTCACGAGCCGCGCTATCGCCTCGGCACACGCGGCCGGATCGAGCCGTACCGCCCGCTGCGCTTTGCCGAGTGCGGCGAGATCGCCTTCGAAATTGTCGGGCGCGCGGACCTCGGCGAGCTCTTCGAGCCGATGCCGGACGTCATTGCCGAGCTTGCGGCCGTCGATATAGAGCGCCGGCCGGCCCTCCGTCGGCAGGAGCGCAAAGGCCAGCGTCACCGGCGTGTGGGGCACGTCGCTGCCGCGGATGTTGAACAGCCAGCAGACCGCTTGCGGATCGGAGACGACCAAAGCATCGGCTCTGAGTTTTTGCAGATCGGCGCGGACGCGCCCGAGTTTCGCCGTGGCGTCCTCGCCGGCATAGCGCAGATCGTGCAGCACCACGGCGCCGAGCGGCGGCGGCGGCCGGTCGTGCCAGCAGGCGTCGATCGGATTGTCGGCGACGGCGACGAGACTGCCGGCGGCGGCTTCGCAGGCTTTGGCGAGGCGATCGGCACCGTCGACGGTGTGCAGCCAAGGCGAATAGCCGAGCTTAGCGCCAGCCGGCAGATTCTCCTCGATCCAGGCGGTCGGCGGATGCTCGACCAGGTGCTCGATGGTGAAAGCCGCAGCGTCGACTTCGTCGCGCGCCTGTACGGTGTAGCGGCCGTCGACGAACAGGACCGCGCGGTCGGCGAGCACGATGGCGACGCCGGCCGAGCCGGTGAAGCCGGTGAGCCAGGCGAGCCGCTCGGCGCAAGGCGGCACGTATTCGTTCTGATAACGGTCGGCGCGCGGCACGATAAAGCCGTCGAGGCCACGCCGTTTCAGTTCCGCCCGCAGGGCCGCGAGTCGCGGTGCGCTGTCGCCGCGGGCGCTACGATCCTCGAACGACTGGAAATGCGCCTGAAACATGCGGAGCAATTTAGGGGCACCGCCGACATCGGGCAACGGCGCGGGCGGCTTATCTGCCGCGCTTGAGCACCAGCGTCGTCCAGCCGTCGAGCACGATCCGCCGTTCGAGCCGAAACGCGCGATAGGCGGCGAGCGCGGCATTGGCCTGTGAGGTGAGAAGGCCCGACAGCACGACCCGGCCGCCGGGCGCGACGATCTTGGCCAGTGGCGCAGCAAGGCGCTCAAGTGGTTCGAGCAGGATATTGGCGAAAGCCAGATCGAACGGGGCCTGGGCGCGGATCGCCGGGGCGGTGACGCCGGGCGCCGTGGCAAGCGTGACCAGCGGCCCGACGCCGTTGAGCCTCGCATTGGCGCGTGCCACGCGCACCGCAGCCGCATCGATGTCGGTTGCCAGCACGCGCTGGTGCAAGACCCGGGCGGCGGCGATGGTGAGAACGCCAGAGCCGGTGCCGAGATCGAGAATGCGCGGCGCGGCCTTGCCGCTGCGCCACGACTTGCACAGGCGGTCGAGCGCCAGGAGGCAGCCGCGCGTGGTGCCGTGATGGCCGGTGCCGAAGGCGAGCGCGGCTTCGATCTCGATGCCGAGACGGTTTGGCGCAATGCCGGCGCGGTCGTGCGCGCCGTGCACGGTGAAGCGGCCGGCCGTAACGGGCTTGAGCCCGACGAGGCTTTCGGCAACCCAATCTTTGGCGGCGACCGTGGCGAAACGAAGTGTCTTGGCCGCTTTTGCACCGGCCGCCGCCCCGACCAGCGCGCGCAGCGCCTTCGCATTGGGTTTGGTGCAGGAATGAATGTCGACGCGCCAATGGCCCCGGCCTTCATCCACAAGGCTGACGGCGACCGTATCGGCCGCGAAGCCCTCGGTGATAAGATCCGCAACTTTTCGCCCTGTATGTTCAGACGTTGTGAGCATGGCGATGGAGGTTTTGGCCGCCTTGGAGGGCATTGGATAGTCAGCCATTTTCGGACTTATTTGCGAAATTCACAGGGCACCACGAAGGTTCATTGCGGCCCCAAGGCCACCAATCCGTCAACACAATGCACACAGGTTGTCCCCAACAGACGGCGTGAACGCGATGGGATGGTTCTTCACATTGGCCCTCTTGATCGGCTGCTGGCTGTTTCTTGGCGGCCGTCTCGTCAATTCGCTGCGGACCAGGAAATTCGTGGCCCTTCGATTATATCTGCCAGGGAGCGTTTATGATCGCACCGCCGAACCGATAAAATATTGGGCCGCCATTGTTGTCACGGCCATTGTGGCATTGGTCCTGACGTGGGACATCGTCATTCACATCTGGCAGTTTTGAATTCGTGAGATTCTGTTACCGACCCGCTTGCTCACTGCGATTTCCACCGTTTCTCCACAGGCTCGGCGGAGCACGAGACGGGGCGCGGCGGGGTACAATGGTCACATTCGGCGAATAAATCGCGTCGTGAAATGTTCGTCATCCAGAAGCCAAAGACCGGGGAGAGTCAAATGATCACACATGCACGCGCACTGTTCGCGGCCGCCGTATTCGGCATTGTCGCAGTTGCCGTCGCGGACTGGTCGTCGCACAGCGCCCACGCGCAAACAGCGCCTGATTATGCGGCCCTGATGGCGGCGCCGGACCGCAGCGACGCCGACCGCAACACCGACAAGCGGCGCGATCCGGTGCCGCTCCTCCAATTCGCCGGCGCGCGCCCCGGCATGAAGGTGCTCGATATGGCCGCCGGTGGCGGCTACTCGACCGAGCTGATGGCGCGCGCGGTGGCGCCGAACGGCGTCGTCTATGCGCAGAACCCGCCCGATCTCGGCGACAAGCCCAAGGCGGCATTCGAAGCGCGCATGAAAACGCCGGCGATGAAAGACGTCGTCGCCGACATCCGGCCGTTCGACGATCCGATCCCGCCGGACGTGCACGACCTCGATATGATCACCTTCCTGTTCTACTACCACGACACCAGCTACATGAATGTCGACCGCGCCGCGATGGACCAGAAGATGTTCGCCGCGCTCAAGCCTGGCGGTTATCTGGTGATCGCCGATCATTCGGCACTGCCGGGCCAGGGCATTTCGGTCAACAAGACGCTGCATCGCATCGAAGAGGCGACGCTGCAGAAGGAGATCGAGGCGGCGGGTTTCAAACAGGTCGGCGAAGGTAATTTCTGGCGCAATCCCGCCGACACCCATGACTTCCCGAGCTACAAGCCGAACATGCCGGTCGACAATTTCGTGCTGAAATTTCAGAAGCCGAATTAATGTCCTCTCCCGTTTACGGGGGAGGTGGCGCGCTCCCCCGCTTCGCTGCGCTACGCGGGGGCGGATAGATCATTACTGCAGCTGATCCTTTACTTTCGCCATGCCGGCGTTGACGCAATCGTCGTCGAAGCCCGGCGAGCCGGAGGCGCCGACGCCGCCGACGACGTCGTTGCCGACCTTGATCGGCTGGCCGCCGGGAATGGCGATCACGTTGGGCAGCGTCACCTGCTGATGCGCCACCGAATTGGGATCTTGCAGCTTCTTGGCGTAGTCCGCGGTCGGCTGCTTGAAGGTCATCGCGGTGTAGGCCTTGCGCCGCGCGTTCTCAACCGTGTGCGGCGAGGCGTTGTCGCCGCGCATCTCGACGATCGTCGCGCCGTCGCGGTCGACGACCACAGCGGATTCGGCCCAGCCTTTGGCGGCGCAGGCGGCGACGGTCTCCTCGGCAAGCGTCTTGGCGATGCTCAAGGTCAGATCCTTGTGCATGATCAGCGCGGCGCCGGCGGGAGCCCCGAACATGGCGGCGGCGGCGACGCCCGCGGCCGTGGCGACAACAAAGCGACGAACCGGTGACAACATGCGAAATCCTCCCGCTGAAACGATTGCGTCCGCTGTTCATCGCAGCGGACGCTTCAGACTATTCCATTCTTAACGGCAGGACTGCGACCGCGGCGCAGCGCCCGCTCAACACAACGTGAACGGCCTTACCACTGCCGATAGACCGGCGGCGGCTGCGGTGGATAGCCCGGCGGCGTGTAATAGGTCCGCGGCTGGCCGTAGCCTTGTCCATAACCCTGTCCATAACCTTGGCCGTAATACGGTTGCGGCTGGGCGTAATAGCGCTGGCCGTAGGCCGGTTGGCTGTAAGCCTGCTGCTGGCCGCCATCATACGGCTGCTGCTGCTGCTGACGGTAATACGACTGCGGCGCCGGATAGGGCTGCGGCTGGCCGTAGCCGGGCTCGATCTGCATCGGCGCGTTCGCGGCTTCCTGCGTCGGCGCTTGCCGGCTCGCCACCAGCGGCGAGCGTGGGATATGCCCGGTGATCTCGACCGTAGTGTTGGCGATGCCTTCCTGCTTCACCAGGTTGAACAGCACGGCGGCGTTGGCCGGCGACAGCCGCACGCAGCCGTGCGACACCGCCATGCCGAGGTGCGGGACATCGTTGAAGCCGTGGATGGCGTGGCCATGCAGGTCGAAGAACATCGAGTCCGGCATGAACGCGTTGTCGTATTCCTTGGAATAGTGAGCGGCGTCCATGCGGTTGACCTTGAACGTGCCGCTCGGCGTCTCGTAGCCGGCTCGGCCGGTCGACACCGGCCAGACGTAGCGCTGCTGGCCATCAACCGCGACCGTCATGTGCTGGGTCGATTTGTCGACGTTAATGGCGATGTTGGCGTAAGCCGCAGTGGCGAACGGCACGGAAAGGCTAAGGGCCAGCGCCGCGGTCGGAAGCGAGGCGGGGAAAACCTTAAGAGAACGCATAGGATGATTACCTGACGGGTCAGTCGCCCAATTCTTAGAAGTCTTTCGCCGGTCTTTGGTTCAAATCAAGGTGATATCGGCGCCACCCGGCGGAATGGTGAACGGAATGCGGCGGGAATATTCCGTCCTCCCCAGCTTTCGCGGCGGCGGATGTTTAATGCCGTTTGAAATATTGCACGGCGCGCTCGTGCTTCTCGGCGGCGGCGCGGCTGTCGAAGGTGCCGAGATTGCGGCGGCGGCCGGTCTTGGGATTTATTTTGCGCGAATAGAGCCGGTATTTGCCGGACGGCAGTTTGCGGATCATTGGCGTCTCCTCCGCGGCGCATCGCCACCCAATGATAATGGCGGACACCGATATCAGTAAATCGCACAAGGCGGATTTGTTCTCGCGGGCGCACGCGCGCGCGAGTGATATCAAACAGCGACGCCATTTCCTCGTCACCACCGGGCTCGACCCGGTGGTCTATGCGGAAGTGCTGCAATAGAGGCCAAGCGGAAGAACTAACCTCTTTACGGCTCGCTTCCGGCAAACATAAGAAAGGAAGCGGAACGCCGGCAGACGCGTAGTCCACGACCTGTACGCAAGCGGCGCACAGGGCGCGCCACGGAGAAGGCGGCTTGCGCCGCCCCTCCGCTTCGGGCGCGCTCGCCTGCCGGCGTTCCACCACGGCACTTGCGGGGGCGACCGAACGCCACCGCTCAGCTCCAGTTCACGCACTTCCTGGGACGGAGCTACTGAGGAACGGGTGTTACCCACCCCCTGCCGTCCCAGTGCAGCGGGCGTTATGAGCCCGCAGGCCGGTCATCGTGCCGGCCGGGCGTTTTGGCCCGGAGCCGCCCGGGAGCGGGGCTGACAACCCCGCCCGCGGGAACCGTACTCGCCCCTCTCCGCCGGCGTCACCCGGCGGCGTCCTTTCACGGGCGAGATTGTTTTGATTAGTATTTGAAACGGGGACGAATGTCACATCACGTCTCCGTGAATAGGACGAAATCTCAATACCCGTTTCCTCGGGCGCGGCGCAGCACGTAGCGTGAGCGGAGTGGTGCGCTGCAGACCCGGGATCGTAACAGGCTCCGAGTCTGCGACGGTCCCGGATCAGCGGTGCACCACTGCGTGCTGCACCGCATCCGGGAAACGCCCGCATATTTCGCAGACCTCAGTGCCGCCCAAACCCCTCGCGCGTCAGCCGCACCAGCGCGCGGTCCAGCGCGGAGAGAAATTCGGAGCGGTCGCGCGGCGCGAAGGGTTTTGGGCCGCCGGTGATCTCGCCGGCCGAGCGCAGCGAATCCAAGAGATTGCGCGTCGCCAGCACCATGCCGATCGATTCTTCGGTAAACGGCTTGCCGTTCGGCGCGATGACTTCGGCGCCGGCCTTTCACGGCGCGGCTCGCCAGCGGCACGTCGGCGGTGATGACGATATCGCCGCGCTTGGCGCGCTCGGCGATCCAATGGTCCGCCTCGTCCATGCCGGCGCCGACGACCACGCGCTCGATCAAATCTCCATATCGCGCGGCACCGCGATCGGTGCGTTGCTGACGACGTAGACTTTCAGCGCCACGCCCTTCCCGGCATGGCGCTCGGCGACGCGATAAATCTCCTGCTTCACCGGGCAAGCGTCGGCGTCGATGTAGAGGGAGATAATCGCCACGGCTCGACTTCCGCCTCCCCTAAACCGTCATGGCCGGACTTGTTCCGGCCATCCACGTCTTGCTTTAATCCGCCGATGGCGGGCGGCTGGGTTTATTTCATGACCAATCAGCACAACGGCATTCTATATGTCGGGGTGACGAGCAATTTGCCTCGACGAACCTTCGAGCATCGGGAAGGGCTTGTTGACGGATTTACCAAACGTCACGGCCTGAAGCGATTGGTCTATGCAGAGCGCTTTGACGATATTCGATATGCCATTCAGCGCGAGACCACCATCAAGCACTGGCCGCGCGCCTGGAAGGTGCGACTCATTCATTCCATGAATCCGGAATGGAATGATTTGTACGATACGCTCATCTGACGGGCGTCATGCCAGCGCTCTTGGCGGGAACTCCACGTCTCTTCGTCGCGCAGGGAAGAAAGTCGTGGATGGCCGGAACAAGTCCGGCCATGACGATGTGATACTACGCGGCTAAACTCAGACTCGTCATGCCCGTCTCCGGACTTGATCGGGGGATTGTCGCGGGCATCCACGTCTCTTCGTCGGCGCAGGGAAGGAAGACGTGGATGGCCGGAACAAGTCCGGCCATGACGATGAGAAAGGGCCCGTGCTAGCATTCGCGGGTAAGACGGCGGTCTTATAGTCCATAGTTGCTTTCGATGGAGAGCAAAAACGATGTCTGCAACGCGTACGACGCTGCTGGTCGGCACGACCAAGGGCGCCTTTTTGATTTCCGGCGGCACCGACCGCAGCGGCTGGGCGATTGGCGGCCCCTACTGCAACGGCTGGCCGATCAACCACATGATTGGCGACCCCGAGACCGGCACGCTATGGGCCGGCGGCGGCGGCGACTGGAATGGCGCGGGCGTCTGGCGCAGCGAAGACGGCGGCGTGACCTGGGAGGTCGCTCGTCTCACCAAGGGAACGATGGACGATTGGGCCGCCAAGGATCCCAATGTCGCCAAGATGATCGGCTGGACCGAGGCGCCGTTGCCGTTCGGCGACACGTTCGCGCAAATCTGGTCGCTCAGCTACGCGCACGGCACGCTGTACGCGGGCACCAAACCGGCGAGCCTTCTGGCGAGCACGAACGGCGGCAAGGATTGGGTCAAGGTGCATGGCCTGACCGATCACCCGTCCGCCGGCAGCTGGACTCCCGGCGGCGTCGGGCTGACGCTGCACACCATCCTCCCCGATCCGGATAACCGGAAAAAGCTTTGGGTCGGAATCTCGGCGGCCGGCGTGTTTGCCACCGAGGACGGCGGGGCGACCTGGGAGCGCCGCAATCGCCTCTCGAATGCCGAAGCCGGCGGCCACGCCGAGCATCCGGCCGCGCCGCGTGATGGCGAGATCGGGCACTGCGTGCACAACATGATCCGCGCGCCGGGGGCAAGCGACGTGCTTTACCAGCAGAACCACTATGGCGTTTGGCGCTCGGCCGACGGCGGCCGCAGCTGGAACGACTGCACCAAAGGCTTGCCGTCGACCTTCGGCTTTCCCATCCGCGTGCATCCGCGCGATCCGGACACGATCTGGACGCTGCCGCTGAACGGCGACACCGCGGGGCGTTTCCCGCCCGACGCCGCCGCGGCGGTGTGGCGATCGCGCGACGGCGGCCAAAGCTGGCAGGCGATGCGCCAAGGCCTGCCGCAGAAGAGCTGTTTTTTCACCGTACTGCGGCAAGCCATGGCCGGTGACGACCGCGACCCGGCGGGAATTTATTTCGGCACGAACAGCGGCTCGGTGTTCGGGAGCATCGACGAGGGCGAGACCTGGCAGGAGATTGCGCGGCATTTGCCGACAATCCTGGCGGTTGAGGCGGTTGAGTTGGGTTAAGGCGCCGCTGTCGGGGCCGCGGGAACCGCTACCATATGTGAAGACTTTCACGTCAAGCTACGGATGTTTTCCGGGGAATCACGCTTCAACCGAGGAATTGGAATGACCAAGCCAGCGATGCTGACCCTCCTGGCCGCGGCTGCGCTGACGGCGCTGACCGCGGTGCCGCCCGCCGCCGCCAGGCAGGCGGCCCCGGCGCGCCAGACCGTGATGACGGCGCCGCGCCCGGCGGGCGACCCGATCATGGCGATCGTGTCGATCAAGAGTCAGCACGTGACCTTCTACGACGCGGACGGCTGGATCCTGCGCGCGCCGGTCTCGACCGGCACGACCGGACGCGAGACGCCGGCCGGCGTTTTCGCCGTCATCGAGAAAGACAAGGATCACCACTCGACCATGTATGACGACGCCTGGATGCCGAACATGCTGCGCATCACCTGGAACGGCATTGCGCTGCATGGCGGACCGTTGCCCGGCTACGCCGCCTCGCACGGCTGCGTGCGCATGCCGTTCGATTTCGCCGCGAAGGTGTTCGACAAGGCGCCGATGGGCATGCGGGTGATCATCGCGCCGGACGACGCCGAGCCCGTCGCGTTTTCCGATCCGGCGCTGTTTCAGCCGAAGCAGGACGCGATCGACGCGATCCCGGCGCGGGCCGCGGCGCTGTCCCATGATGCCGACGAGGCGACGCAGGCGGCTGCGGCGGCGAAGGCCGCCGTCATGCCGGCCAAGCGCGCCGCGGCGATGGCGCCGTTGACGGTGCGCAGGCTCGGCGATCTCAAGCGACGCGCCGATGCCGCGCTCACCGTCGCCGAGAAGAAGCTCGCCGGCGTCAACGCGATCCAGTCCAACCCGAACTACGTCATCACCGACCAAGCCAGGGCCGATGCCGTGAAGGCCGCGGCCGAGGATGCGAGGCAGAAAGCCGCCGCCGAGGCCGAAGCGCTGGGCGCGCAGCGCGACGCCGCCAAGACCGATGCCAAGGCGAAGCAGGACGCCGCCGCGGCCGCAGTGGCAGCCGCCAAGGACGCCGAGGCCAAGCGGGTCGCGGCCGTCAACGCCGCGACAGCGGCGAAGCTCGCCAGCGAGCCGGTCGCGATCTACATCAGCCGCGCGACGCAGAAGCTTTATGTGCGGCGCGACACGCACAAGAAGTGGCCGGACGGCGGCGAGGTCTACGACTTCAGCCAGGAGTACCCGGTCAGCATCAAGGATCCCGACAAGCCGCTCGGCACGCACATCTTCACCGCGGTGGCGCGCGAAGGCGGCGGCTTGCGCTGGACCGAAGTCTCGATCGACAACGGCGACAGCGCCAAGAACGCGCTCGACCGCATCACCTTCCCGCAAGCCGTGCTCGACAAGATCGCGCCGACCGCGGCGCCGATGTCCTCGATCATCATCTCGGACGAGCCGCTGTCGAGCGAAACCAATTACCGCACCGAATTCGTCGCGGTGCTCAGCAATCAGCCGCAGGGCGGCTTCATCACCCGGATGCCGTCGCCGAGCACGGAAATAGCGCGCGACGACGGCGGTTATGGCTCCGGCTGGTTCGGCTCAGGCGGCTATGCGCAGCCGCAATATGGACTGCCCCGCGCGCAGAACTATTTTAATCAGCGGCGGTGGTGGTGAGGGGGTGAGGGGGCGGCGTCTGCCTTGCTATAGAACCAGCACCCCACGCGATAACACCACGCGAACGGGCCGCGACAATCGGCCTTGAACGCCAATTCGCAGAGCAAATAACCGAGCGCATCGCTCAGGCGGTACGTTAATCGGTCGAGATACATTCTGATCCGCTCTACCGCGAAAAATCGCGCGACGTGATGTCACCGAACGAATAGGAACAGGCGTCCGGGAATTCCGCCTCGTCCAGCCCGGTCTCCTTGGCGGCGTCGATGCGGGCGCCACGGTAAGCGCGGACAATCGCTTCGGCGACACGCGGCTTGAGGCCCGGATTGTCATCCAGGACGTCAGCTATTTCCAAGCGCGCCTGTTTGATCGAGAGCATCCAACTGCGCGATCGCCTGGCTGGCTGGTGATCCCACTTCAGCATGTGCAGCATCGCCACGCGCAAAGCGCCGACGAGCTTGTTGAACTGCTCGCGCCCCAAAGATTCGATCTCCTCGGCGAGATTGTCGCGATCAAGCGCCTCGATGCGGCCCTCGCGGATGAGCCGCGCCTGTTCGAGCGACCACGAATAAAAGTCGCGTTCATACTCCGCCCGCACCGGCTCGTCGCCGGGCGCGAGATTGGCTTCGATGTCTTTCGACCGTGCGGCCATGCGCGTTATCCTGTGCGAAGCTTATCACATATTGCGCCGCTTCGACAGCGGGTAGCCCGGATTGAGCGGCAGCGAAATCCGGGAAAGGACTGCGAGGCTCGCCCTGGATTTCGTTTCACTCAATCCGGGCTACGGCTTGCTATAACTTGCTTATTTCGTCATTGCCGGACTTGATCCGGCAATCCATGCGGTTTGTCAGCATGGGCCACCGGGTCAAGCCCGGTGGCCACAGTTGAGCTTCGTTATGAGACGCGACGCGCTATACGCCCCGCATCATCGGTTAGGCATCTGCGTCGCGATTAGACGACATGGACATCCTTCACAAGCCAAATCGCGTGCGCGCCTGTCCCTCTTCCCTCAATTTCAGCAAATACCAACTTGTTTTTCGCCCCTTTGGGCAATCCGAGGCCCTGCGGCAGAATGCAAGTGTACGAAGCATTCGGATGGCTCCGATCATCGATGAGGGTTATCTGCTCAAATGGACCTTTCGGCAGATTAAAGAGCTTTGCACCAAGATCGCCCACGTCGATCATGCGTCGAATACGAGTCGTGTCGGCACGAATGTCACGAAGCATCGCGAGCAAGGAAAGACACACGCCCGACCTCGGCTTAACGGCACCTGTCTCCTCCGCAGCAGACGCGGTGGTCCCGTTCTTGGTAGCTGATGGAGGGAATACTTTATCAAGAACGCTTCGGGTGATGGGAATGCCTTGTGACCGCAAGACATCTATCGCAGTCCATCCCGAAAAACCGCTTCCTCCGATTCCGCCGCTGCAATCGTGTTCTTGCCACGGCGGTCTTGGGTAATCGAATAGAACTGCACTTCCGCACGTGCATTGAAGGACGTGGATAGACGCGCCGCAATACCAACAACTAGTGAGATACATCCATGTCCGGCATGATGCCTGATGGTTAGGGACTGACATTAACGACCTCCGCGAGGTATTTCAGGACGAGTGATTTAGCGGCCTACACCCTCCACTATGACGCCGGCCACGTAAGCTATGAGACGCATGCCACTCGGCGTGATGGCTCTGAGCTCAACGGTGCCCGGGGCGCGGCCGTGCTTGACGCGCCGAACCTTCCCGATTGCAAATGACGAGATGCATGTCTCGCGCTCAACGGCTTGTATTGCCGCACGCACGTCGGCTTGCCGGACTGCGTTCCGGTGTCGGCCAACCAATTCAAGAGCCATTACAACCTCCCGTAGATCGAGAGGTTTGATGGCTGCTTTGGCTGTGGATGATCCTCTGGATGCTGCGGCCGTCGCCGGCGCCAGAGCTGAATCATCTGTCCGGTAACGTTGTGTCGCACCCATCCTTCACGCCAATTGCACGAAGGGCACGCGACTATCGCCATCGGGTGGCCGCGCTCAGAAAGGGTAGAGACGGTGTCGATACGAATGAGGTTAGCCTGCGTACACGCAGGACACCTCGTACCCTCTGAAGGAGGGACAAGATCGTGATGCATGGTTCTTGACCTTCATTGAGATCATCTGTCTTTAAGGCTCTCGGCTACGCCGAGATTTTACATTCAGGTAATTCGGGCTTTCAAATTCTCGCCCACACCTCCCCGCCCATCGTGCGTTCCGATGCTTGTGTGTCTCGCGCTCCTAAGAGCTCGAAGAGAGAATCTTGAAGATCGTGGAATTTGACCTTATTGCCGCCGCCAGGTGGTTGAGAGGCGAAAGCCCTGCGCCAGCGGTAATCCAACAGGCTGGAGAAGTAAGCGAGTGCCACGCCGCCTCGCGTGAGTTGCCCCGCCAACTGCTGCAATGGCCAGTACACGTCGAATGAATGCGTAACGACAATCAGCTGTGAGTCCGGAGATTTGGCTAGTAGGCCCGCCAAGTACGCGATACGGGGCGCAAACGAGATGATGCTCTTAAATCCCGACCCTTCTCCGGGGAGTTGCCCAGGCGCCAGCGACACGAACGCGTCGTGAAAGTCGACGGGATCAACCTCGTAGCTCATCTTGCTTAAAGCATCGACAAAGCGCCTCTGAGGATCGGAGCTCGGATCGAGAGAGACGATCGCTAAATTCGTCTCCACAGGCGCGAAGCCTAATTGTTTTCGCGCGTCCGCCAACTTCTGGCGAAGCCCGGCATAGTTGAAATTATAGCGCTGGACGTCGTGGAGTTTCGCGGTGGCGTCCTGGACGGAAAAAATGGACGCACAATCAATCGCGTTGATGCAGGCCATCGCCGTAGTCTCCTTTTAAGGGCTTCATAATCAGCACTAATGCGCCGATGCAACCCGTATGTCTGGCAGTAGAGACCACAACTGAAAAAAAATCAAGAGGGTTATCAGCTCACACCCGCTCCACAAAACTATCCACCACCCGCTTCTCCCCGGCCCGGTCGAACTGGATCGTCAGCTTGTTGCCGTCGATCGCGGTGACGTTGCCGTTGCCGAATTTCTGGTGGAAGACGCGGTCGCCGAGCGTGAAGGCGGAGACGGTGCCGGTGGATTTGGCGACCAGCTCGCCTTCGATGGTGAGCGGCAGGCGCGGCCGCGGGACGCGCTCGTCGCGGGCGCGCCAGGGTGAGGGCGAGGAGGTGTCGTCGTCGCTGGCGCTGGGATTCCGTGCGCTGGGATTCTGTGAACCCCCACCCGATCGAGCGTCCGCCTTCGCCCTACGGGCTTCGGCGGACGAGTTGCTCGATCGGCCCTCCCCCGCACGCGGGAGAGGGGATGAGTCGTCGGCGTCGTAATCGGCGTCGGGTTCGGCGAAGCCGTCGCCGTTCTCGGCCTTCTTCGCTTGCGCGCGCTGCCAGCCGGGGGTGTTGTAGCTGGAGCCGAACGAGGTGGCGGCGTCGAAGCGCGACGAGCCGTAGCCGCCATAGCCGCCGAAGCCGCCGAATCCCGAGCCTTGCGCTTCCGTCACCTCGACATTGGGCTCCGGCAATTCGTCGAGGAAGCGCGACGGGATGTTGGTCTGCCACAGCCCGTGCATGCGGCGGTTGGTGGCGAAATAGATCTTGGCGCGCTTCCTCGCGCGCGTCAGGCCGACATGGGCGAGGCGGCGCTCCTCTTCCAGGCCGGCGCGGCCCTGGTCGTCGAGCGAGCGCTGGTGCGGGAACAGGCCCTCCTCCCAGCCGGGCAGGAACACGGTGTCGAATTCCAGGCCCTTGGCCGAGTGCATGGTCATGATGTTGACGGCGTCGGCCTCGGCGCCCTTCTCGTTGTCCATCACCAGCGAGATGTGCTCGAGAAAACCCTGCAGGTTCTCGAACTCCTCCATGGAGCGCACCAGCTCCTTGAGGTTTTCCAGGCGGCCGGCGGCGTCGGCGGAGCGGTCCTTCTGCCACATCTCGGTGTAGCCGCTTTCGTCGAGGATGATCTCGGCGAGCTCGTTGTGCGGCAGCGCGTCGCGCTGCTTGCGCCAGCGGTCGATGGCCTCGATGAGCGCGCGCAGGCTGCCGCGCGGCTTCGGCTTGAGTTCGTCGGTGGCGATCATGGCGCGGGCGGCTTCGGTCAGCGGCACGCGGCGCTTCCTGGCGTGATCGTGCAGCATCTGCACTGTGGCGTCGCCGAGGCCGCGCTTCGGCACATTGACGATGCGCTCGAAGGCGAGATCGTCGGCCGGCGAATTGACCACGCGCAGATAGGCCAGCGCGTCGCGGATTTCGGCGCGCTCGTAGAAGCGCGGGCCGCCGATGACGCGATACGGCAGCCCGAGCGTGACGAAGCGGTCTTCGAATTCGCGCATCTGGAACGAGGCGCGCACCAGTATGGCGATCTGGTTGAGCGGATGCGATTTTCCCGATTCATTGGCGCGCTGCAGCTGCTCGATCTCCTCGCCGATGGCGCGGGCTTCTTCCTCGGAGTCCCAGGAGCCGGTGACGGTGACCTTCTCGCCCAGCACGTCGTCGGTGCGCAGCGTCTTGCCGAGGCGGCCTTCGTTGTGCGCGATCAGATGCGAGGCGGCGGCGAGGATGTGGCCGGTGGAGCGGTAATTGCGCTCGAGGCGGATCACGGTGGCGCCGGGAAAATCGTGCTCGAAGCGCAAGATGTTGTCGACCTCGGCGCCGCGCCAGCCGTAGATCGACTGGTCGTCGTCGCCGACGCAGCAGATGTTTTTGCTGCCGCTCGCCCGTTCCGGGAGAGGTCGGCGCGCGCAGCGAGCCGGGTGAGGGTCCGGATGAGCGTGGCACTGGCCGCTCACTCGGCAGCGCTAGCGCCCGCTCACCGCTCGCTTCGCGCGTCGACTCTCCCCGGCACGGGAGAGGGTAAGGATGCGCTCTGCGTGCTCGTCCGCTGCGCCAACAGCCGCAGCCACAGATACTGCGCGACGTTGGTGTCCTGATATTCGTCGACCAGGATGTATTTGAAGCGGCCCTGATATTGGCGCAGCACGTCGGGGTGCTCGCGGAACAGCCGGATGCATTCGAGCAGCAGATCGCCGAAATCGGCGGCGTTGAGGATTTTCAGCCGCTCCTGAAAGGCCTTGTAGAGTTTCAAGCCCCTTGCCGTTGGCGAACACCGCGGCTTCGCCGGACGGCACCTGCTCCGGCGTCAGCCCGCGGTTCTTCCAGCCGTCGATCAGCGAGGCCAGACGCGCGCCGGCCAGCGCTTCTCGTCGATGTGCTCGGCTTCGAGCAGTTGCTTCAGAAGCCGGATCTGGTCGTCGACGTCGAGGATGGTGAAGTCGCTTTTCAGCCCGACCAGCTCGGCGTGGCGGCGCAAGATCTTCACGCCGATGGAATGGAAGGTGCCGAGCCACGGCATGCCCTCGACCACCTGGCCGACGATCTCGCCGACGCGGTGCTTCATCTCGCGCGCCGCCTTGTTGGTGAAGGTGACGGCGAGGATCTCGCCGGGCCGGGCGCGGCCGAGGCTGAGGATGTGGGCGATGCGCACGGTGAGCACGCGGGTCTTGCCGGTGCCGGCGCCGGCCAGCACCAGCACCGGGCCGTCGAGCGTCTCCACCGCCTGGCGCTGCTCGGGATTGAGCCCGGCGAGATAGGGCGCGCCGCCGCCCGCCGCGGCACGGGCGCGCGCGGCAATGCCGCCCGGCGCGGGGGCCGGCGGTTCGGCGGGTTCGACGAGGCGCTTCAAAGGGTCAGCCACGGCAAAAGGTGCCACTGATTCTCATTGCCGAAAGATGGCACCTGCAGGCGGCTTTTACGAGGCCGCGTTTCCCGCACGCGGTGCAGCGCGTAGCGGTGCACCGCAGATGCGGGATCGTCCCAAGCGAGGCGTTGTAACGGTCCCGGGTCTGCAGCGCACCACTCCGCGCCAGCGCGCTCCGTGCTGCGCTGCGCCCGGGAAACGCAGCATCGATGATGCCGCTCGTCACTTCATATACTTATCCACCACCACCTTGGCGTCCTGGCGGTCCTTCTTGAGGAAGGCGGCGAAGGCGCCGGTCGAGCCGGCGGCCGGATCGAGATAGTTCTGCTTGGCGAAGTCGATGAATTTCTGGCTCTGCAAGATCGCCAGCAATTCGTCGTGCAGCTTGGCCACGATCGGCGCCGGCGTGCCGGTCGGCACCACGATGCCCCAGAAGATCGGGCCGCCGGGGAAGCCGTCGAGGCCGGTCTCCTTGAAGGTCGGCACATTGGGCAGATCGGGCGAGCGTTTCGCGGCGTTGAGCGCCAAAATCTTGATCTTGCCCTCCTTGAGCTGGCTGACCATGTTGCCGACGCCGATCTTGGTGACGTCGATGTCGTTGCCGAGCAGCGCGCTGATGATCTCGCTGCCGCCTTTGTAGGGAATGGCGACGAATTTGGTGTGCCAATAGTCGCCGAGCCATTGGCGGAAGGCGTCGGTGGTGGTGCGCTCGCCGAGCGTGCCGTAATTGAGCTTGCCGGGCGCGGCCGCCGCCTTGGCGCGCAGCGCGTCGAGCGTGTCGATGCCGCCCGCCGTCGGCACCATCAGTCCCTCCATCACGTTGTACATGTCGATGACGGGGACGAAATCCTTGTCTGGATTGTACGGCAGATTAGGAAACGTCAGCGGGTTGAACGACATGGTGTCGGGCGAGACCACGCACAGCGTGTAGCCGTCGGGCGGCGATTTGGCGCATTCGGTGCCGCCGAGCACCATGGCGGCGCCCGGCTTGTCGACCACGACGACCGGCTGGCCGAGGCGCTGTTGCAATTCGGCCGCGGTGAGCCGCGCCGCGACATCGGTGACCGAGCCGACCGAGATCGGCACGATCATCTTGATCGGGCGGTTGGGATAAGTCTGGGCCTGCCCGAACGAGGGCAGTGCAAGCAGAGCAGCGAATGCGAGCAGAAATTTCTTCACAGCGTTTCCTTCCTCTTCGCCTATTTCGTTTTTCTTCCGTTCATTTCCGTCAGTTTCCCGGATGCGGTGCAGCACGAAGTGGTGCGCCGCTGTTCCGGGATCGTCCCAAACTCCGCGCCTGTAACGGTCCCGGGTCTGCAGCGCATCATTACGCTCCGCTTCATGCTGCGCTGCGCCCGGGAAGCGGCGCTTATTTTAGGCGTCTCCAAGCACAACCTCGCCGATCGAGCCTGAATCGTATTGGCTGAAGAACAGCCGGCCGTCGGCCAGCGCAGTGATGCAGCGCGCGCCGGACTTCGGCGTCGGGATATCGTATTCGCCGCGCACTGTGCCGTCGGGCGCCATGCGGCCGATCTTGTTGGCGAAATTCGCGGTGTACCAGAGGTCGCCATCGGCGCCGACGGTGACGCCGCGCAGCGAGGCGTTCGGCGTCGGCACCGGATGCTCGGTGATGCGGCCGGCGCGGTCGATGCGGCCGAGCGCATTGGTCGAGGTCTCGACGAACCAGATCGAGCCGTCGGGATGGGTGACCATGGCGCGCGGCTGGCTGTCGTGGCTCGGAATCGGAAACTCGGTCACCGCGCCGTCCACGGTGATGCGGCCGATGCGGTTGCCGCTCGCTTCGGAGAACCACAGCGCGCCGTCGCGCACCGCGATCGACAGCGGCTTGGCGCCGGGCGAGATGCCGTCGCCGTATTCGGTGATGCGGCCGTCCGGCGTGATTTTGGCGATGCGGTTGGCGTCGCTCTCGGAGAACCAGATATTGCCGTCCGGGCCGAGGATCATGCCGTCGGCGCCGACGCCCGGAGCAAGCGCGAATTCCGCGATATCGCCTCGCGGCGTGATGCGGCCGATCTTGTCAGCGGCCTTTTCGGCGAACCACAGATTGCCGTCGCCGCCGAGCGCGATGCCGATCGGCGTCGCATTCCTGGTCGGCAAAGCGAACTCGGTGAAGCTGCCGCGGTCGGGATCGAGGCGGCCGATCTTGGAAGCGCCGCTCTCGCAGAACCACAGCGCGCCGTCCGGCCCCTCGACCGCGATATAGGGCTTGCTGTCGGCGCTCGGAATCTTGTGCTCGCGGATGGTGACGCCGGAAGATTGATTGATTTGTGCGCGCGAAAGGGATGTCATCGGACCCGACCTCGGATTTCAGTCTGCGACGCTCGGAAAAATCCGCGAACCTGTCAATTCCCGTTCGGCCAGCGGCAGTCCCATGGCGGAGGAATTTAGATGAAATGGCCGTTTTCATTCAACGCGGTCTTCAGCCGCAAACCCACGGAGCCGCTATCGCTGACGCGATGTCCGCGATGCGGCCGGGAAATGGCCCTGGTGGAAAAATTCACGATGACGGGCGACGACATGCGCACTTATCGCTGCCAGCACTGTCAAAAGGAGCATATCGTGAACTTCGGCACGGCGATGTGGAAACTGATGTCCGACGCCAACAAATCCGAAGGCGACGCGGGTTAGTTGCTTGTCGTTGCGAGGAGCCAACGGGCCCGCGCGAAGTCGCGTGGCCCGAGGACAGGCTCCGCGGCGAAGCAATCCAGGGGCACTGGACCAGATTTCTTCGCTTCGCTCGCAATAACGGTCAACGCTGCGGCATTGCAATTCGCCGTCCGACGCCCTCCGGGATCGGCAATTTGTCGTGCGCCGCTTTCATCAGTTCAAGCCGCTTCATGACTTGCGCGGGAAACGCGGCGACCTTCTTTACCGTCATATCGACATTGAGCGCCATGTTCTCGGAGGTGGCCGACAGCCAGCCTTCCTCGGCGTGATGCAGCGCTTCGAAATAATGCATGCGCTTTGCGTCGAAGCCGAGCAGATGGAAGCACACGCGCACCGGCGCATCGACCAGCAGCTCGCGCAGATAGCGCACATGCACCTCGGCGGTGAAGGTGGAGCATTTGGCGGTCTTGACGTAATCGAGCCCGAGGCCGAGCGGCTCGTAGACCTCGTCGACCGCGCGGTCGAACAGCACGTTGTAATAGGCCATGTTGAGATGGCCGTTGTAGTCGATCCAGCCCGGCTCGACCCGCATGACGCTGGAGACAAAGGGGGCCGGTATAGTTGCGATTTCGGGCGCGGCGCGGTCGTTCATGCGCCCGACTGTGGCGGATCAACCGCGCAGGATGCAAGAGGTTGAGCAAGAGGCCGAGGCTTGACCGGCCGGGCGCCCGCCGCCACGTTGGCGCATAATATCGAGGAAACGCGTTAGGAAGGCTCATGGCGCTGGTCGAAGCACCGCAACGCAGCACGCAAGAGCGCAACGCGGCCGCTGCCGTGATCGCGGCGCTCGCCCCGCGCTACGGCAACCGGCTGGCGACGTCGCAAGCGGTGCGCGAGCAGCACGGCCACACCACCACCTGGATCGCCAATCAGCCACCCGACGCCGTGGTGTTTCCGCAGGCGACCGAAGAGGTGCAGGAGATCGTGCGGCTGTGCGCCAGCCACCGCGTGCCGGTGGTCGCCTTCGGCACCGGCACCTCGCTGGAAGGCCAAGTCAATGCGCCGCGCGGCGGCATCTGCCTCGACTTCCGCGATATGAACCGCGTGCTCGCGGTGCACGCCGAGGACCTCGATTGCGTCGTCGAGCCCGGCATCACCCGCAAGGCGCTCAACGAGCATCTGCGCGACAGCGGGCTGTTTTTCCCGATCGACCCCGGCGCCGACGCCTCGCTGGGCGGCATGGCGGCGACGCGGGCTTCGGGCACCAATGCGGTGCGTTACGGCACCATGAAGGACAATGTGCTGGCGCTTAAAGCCGTGCTCGCCAGCGGCGACGTCGTCACCACCGCAAGCCGCGCCAAGAAATCCTCCGCCGGCTACGACCTTACCCGGCTCATGATCGGTTCCGAGGGCACCCTCGGAATCATCACCGAATTGACGCTGCGGCTCGCCGGCATTCCCGAAGCGATCGCGTCGGGCGTTTGCCCGTTCCCCTCGGTCGAGGCGGCGTGCAATGCGACCATCCTCACCATCCAGTCCGGCATTCCGGTGGCGCGCATCGAACTGCTCGATGCGCTGCAGGTGCGGGCGAGCAATCGTTATTCGAAGCTGTCGCTGCCGGAAGTGCCGATGCTGTTCGTCGAGTTTCACGGCAGCGATGCGGGCGTCGCCGAGCAGTCGCAGCGCTTCGGTGAGATCGCCGCCGAGCTTGGCGGCGGGCCGTTCGATTGGGCGGTGCGCGCCGAGGACCGCTCGCGGCTGTGGCAGGCGCGGCACGACGCCTATTGGGCGGCGCAACGGCTGCGGCCCGGCGTGCAGGCGCTGTCATCCGACGTCTGCGTGCCGATCTCGCGGCTCGCCGAATGCGTCGGCGAAAGTCAGCGCGACGCCGCGGCGAGCCGGCTGCTCGCGCCGGTGGTGGGCCATGTCGGCGATGGCAACTTCCACATGCTGCTGCTGATCGACCGCAACGACGCCGACGAGGTCGCCCGCGCGGAGGATTTTCTCGCCCGGCTCGCCGAGCGCGCCGTCGCCATGGACGGCACCTGCACCGGCGAGCACGGCATCGGCCAGGGCAAGATGAAATATCTTTTGGCCGAGCACGGCGCGCCGGCGCTCGACACCATGCGCGCGATCAAGCGCGCGCTCGATCCGCTCGATATCCTCAATCCCGGCAAGATCTTCAGCGTGTGAAATCGCGGCGGCGAACCGGCTATTCCACCCGCAGAACGGGAGGGCTGCGCGGCGGAGAGAGCATGATTTCGCGCGGTGGCTGGCCGGCGCCGAGCCTGTCATCGGCATTGGTCGTGCTTTGTGCCCGATAATGATCGAGCACGAAAAGCCGGATCGCCGACGACAGATTGCCGTGCTGGCGGTCGGTATCGATCGACGCCACCAAGTCCGACAGCGTAATCTGGCGGACGATCGCAATGTCCTTGAGGCCTTTCCAGAACGCGTCTTCCAGGCTGACGCTGGTCTTGTGGCCGGCGATGACGATGGAACGCTTAACGACCGGCGATTTCATTGCCCATCTCCCGTCTCGATCCGGTGTTGGTCGAGGCTTCTATGGTCTTTGTCGCGCTGAGCGCGCTCCAGGTTTTGTCCCGACTTGGGACGGCCGTGGGCGAGTCGGTTGGCCGCCGCCTCCTGCTCGTCCTTAAGCCGTTTCGCCCGTTTGCGCTCAATGCGAAGGTTGACGATGGTGGCCATAGATGAAGCCCCTGCGATATCGGGTGAATCGACGACAATCGATCGCTTCACCGAGACCAGACCTACACGACTAGGGACATAATAAATGTGCCCTGGATCACACCGCTGTGCCCGAGGTCACATTATCGAGAACGGGCGCCGTTACGCCTCAGGGTGGGTCATGTGGGCCGGCTGCACCAAGCGGTCGAAATCCTTGGCCGAGACGAAGCCGAGCCGGACCGCCTCCTCGCGCAACGTGGTGCCGTTTTTATGCGCCGCCTTGGCGATCTGCGCCGCCTTGTCGTAGCCGATGACCGGCGCCAGCGCGGTGACCAGCATCAGCGAGTTGCTCAGCAATTCGCGAATGCGCGGCTCATTGGCGCGGATGCCAATGACGCAATGATCGGTGAACGAAACCGATACGTCGGCCAACAGCCGGATCGACTGCAGCACCGAATAAATGATCACCGGCTTGAACACATTGAGCTCGAATTGCCCCTGGCTTGCCGCAACGGCGACCGTGACGTCGTTACCGAACACCCGGGTGCAAACCATGGTCAGCGCCTCGCATTGCGTCGGGTTGACCTTGCCCGGCATGATCGACGAGCCCGGCTCGTTCTCCGGCAAAATCAGCTCGCCGAAACCCGAGCGCGGACCGGAGCCGAGAAAACGGATGTCGTTGCCGATCTTGAACAGGTCGGCGGCGAGCGCGTTGAGCGCGCCGTGGGCAAAGGTCAGCGCGCCATGCGAGGCCAGCGCCTCGAACTTGTTGCGCGCGCTGGTGAACGGCAGTCCGGTCAGCCGCGCGATCTTCTTGGCGAACAGTTTGGCAAAGGCGCGCTTGGAATTGAGCCCGGTGCCGACCGCGGTGCCGCCCTGCGCCAGCGGGTAAAGCTCCTTCAAGCCCAGCTTGACGCGGACGATGCCGGAGGCGACCTGCGCGGCATAGCCGGAAAATTCCTGGCCGAGCGTGAGCGGGGTTGCATCCTGCGTATGGGTGCGGCCGATCTTGACGATGGACCGGAACTCTTTGGTCTTCGCGGCAAGCGCCGCGTGCAGATGGGTCAGCGCCGGAACCAGCCGATGCACGATTTCCTGCGCCGCCGCGATATGCATCGCGGTGGGAAAAGCGTCGTTCGACGACTGACTCATATTGACGTGGTCGTTGGGATGCACCGGATCCTTGGCGCCGAGCTTGCCGGTCAGCATCTCGTTGGCGCGGTTGGCGATCACCTCGTTGACATTCATGTTGGTCTGCGTGCCGGAGCCGGTCTGCCAGACCACCAGCGGGAATTGATCGTCAAGCTTGCCGTCGATGATCTCGCTTGCCGCCTGCACGATCGCCTTGGCGCGCCGCGCATCGAGCAGACCGAGCTCGCGATTGACCTCGGCGGCGGCACGTTTGACCAAAGCGAGCGCCGCAATCAGCGGCCGCGGCATGCGCTCGTCGCCGATGCGGAAATTATTGCGCGACCGCTCGGTCTGCGCGCCCCAATAATGATCGGCCGGAACTTCGATCGGCCCGAAGCTGTCGGTTTCGGTGCGCGTTTTCATGGAATAAGAACAGCTTTAGTCGCCGCTCGTCCCCGCGCAGGCGGGAACCCAACTCCTGGATTCCCGCCTGCGCGGGAATGAGCGGAAATCCAACATCACACAATACGCGTCCTATTTCTTCCGAAACCGATCGAGCCGCACCACCTCGCCGCCGCCGGACGGAGAGGCCGGTTCAGGTGGCTTGGCCGCGGCGGAGGCCGGAAAGGCGTCGGGCTTGGCGGATTCAGGCGGTACGATTCTCATCTGCGGCGGCTTGTCCGCCTCCGCGCCTGTAGCGGCGCCTTCGCCGCCCGCCTCGGCCTCGACGGTCTCGAACTGAAAACCGAACTGCACCGCCGGATCGTAGAACGCGGTAATCGCGGCAAACGGCACCGCGAGGCGCTCCGGCACGCCGCCGAACGACAGGCCAACTTCGAAACCGTCGTCGCCGACGGCGAGATCCCAGAATTGATGCTGCAGGACGATCGTCATCGCTTCGGGATATTGCGCGCGCATGCGATCGGACAGCCGCACGCCGGGCGCCGCGGTGGCAAAGGTGATTTTGAAATGATGTTCGCCGGGCAGGCCCTTCTCGGCCACATCGGCAAGCACGGTGTGCACCACGCCGCGCAGCGCCTCTTGCGCCAGAATGTCGTAGCGAATGTGGTCGGTGGCCATGGCGGATATCGGAAAAACAGAGGACAGACTGAAGATAGGCGCGGAATCATAGAGAACCAGATCGATTCTGTCCCCTGTCGTCCGACCGCTGTCCTCTGGAGAAAGTGGAGGCTTCTGTTGCCAGGTGCCTCCGAACCCCGCCTAGCGGAGCTTAACCCGCTAGGGCTTTAAGTCGGTCTTTCGGACTGCTTACGCAGCCAGAGCAACCGGAGCATAGTTGTCGTTGGCAACTATGGAATTGGCCCGGTAACGGCGGAACCATGCCGAGCAAAAGCACGCCTTTTACGCCCTCGTCGATCCTATTTCGCCCCCGCCGATGCGGCCCCAAAGATTAGCGGCGAGCCGCATTGGTGGAGGCGCCGGGTACTGCCCCCGGGTCCGAAAGGTTTATTACGACGGCCATTTATCGCCATATCCGGCTTGCGCCGGCAGCAAGGAATATAGGCGCAAAAGCTTGCCGAAAAAAGAGCGGTAAGGCCGATAGATGATGATGGCTTAGGTGACGGTTACAAGCCTCATTGTCGGCATACACTTGCACTACTTGCGAGTGCTGTTGACTAAAGGTATCTTCTTCTAGCTAATTGTCGACAATGGATGCCGAAAACAACAATTCTGCCGTCACCCGTATCGAGCGCGAGCTCGAGGATCTCATCCTCGGCGGCGAATACGGCCCAGGCGACCGCATCAAGGAAAATGCCGTAGCTGCCCGATTTGGCGTCAGCCGGGCGCCGGTGCGCGAGGCCTGCCGGCTGCTGCAGCGGAGTGGACTGGTCCGCATCGTGCCGAACCAGGGCTCGTTCGTCAGTGCGCTCTCGCTCACCGAGATCGTGGATCTGTTCGATGTCCGCGCCTGCCTCGGCAGACTCGCCGGCAGCCTCGCCGCGGCGGCGATCACGCGCGAGGGGGCGCAGACCCTGCGCGACCTGATTGCAGCAATGGACGAAGCGTCGCGCGCCGCCGACGCCAAGCGTTACATCGCGCTCAACATCGCGTTCCATGCCAGCCTCTATGCCTCGACCGGGAACGAACGGCTCGCCGCGCTCGACGCGCAAATGGGCAAGGAACTGCGCATCTATCGCCGCCACGGCCTGGAATTCGGCGGCGGCCTCGCGGTTTCCAATGTCGAGCACCGGGCGATCCTGGCCGCTGTCGAGCGCGGCGATTGCCTTGGCGCCGGCAACGAACTCGAGAAACACATCCAGAATGGCCGCGATCGCTTCATTCGCGCGATGTCGGCCACCGGACAACTTGTCTTGAAGGATAGCGCGACGGCACCGGCCGGACGCAAAAAACGCAACGGAAAACCATCATGAAAGTCACAGCGGTCGAATGCCTGCCGGTCCATTCCGGCTGGCGCAAGAATTTCGTGTTCCTTCGCGTCGCTACCGACGCCGGCATTGTCGGCTGGGGCGAAGCCTATAGCCAGTACGACCGCGACCGCGCCGTCGCCGCCCAAGTCGAGGAGCTCGGGCGCTATCTGATCGGCCGCGATCCGTTCCAGATCCGGCATTTCCTCCAGATCGCGTTCGACGACTACGCGCAGCGCCGCGGCTCGCTCGAGCTCTATTGCGCGACCTCCGGCATCGAGCAGGCGCTTTGGGACATCATGGGGAAAGCGACGCAGCAGCCGGTCTACAATCTGCTCGGCGGCCCGTGCCGCTCCCGCATCCGCGTTTACGCGAATGGCTGGAGCTACAAGATGCAAAAGCCGGAGGACTACGCCCGCGGCGCCGAGGCCGTGGTCAAGCGCGGCTTCACCGCGATGAAACTCGACCCGGTGCCGGGCGTGTGGCGGACCTACATTCCGAAGGATCACATCCGCCGCGCCGTCAAAGTCATGCGAGCGATGCGCGATGCGGTCGGTCCCGACGTCGACCTCCTGCTCGATATCCACCGGCGGCTGGCGCCGATGCACGCCATCGACCTCGCCAATGCGCTCGCCGAATTCGAGCCGTATTGGCTGGAAGAGCCGTGCCAGTCGGAGAACGTCGAGGCGCTGGCCGAGGTGCGCCATGCCAGCCGGATTCCGGTCGTCACCGGCGAGGCGCTTTACACCCGCGCCGATTTCCGCCCGATTTTCCGCGCCCGCGCTGCCGACATCATCAATCCGGACGTATCGAACTGCGGCGGCATTCTCGAACTGATGAACATCGCGGCAGCAGCCGAGGCCGAGATGATCGCCGTGTCGCCGCACAATTACAATTCGACGACGCTGGCGCTGTCGGCGACGGTGCACGCTTCGGCCTGCATGCCGAACTTCATCATCACCGAATATTTTCTGCCCTTCGAAGAGATCGGCGCGCGGCTGTGCCCCAATCTGCTCAAGCCGGTCGACGGCTATCTGGCGCTGCCGGAAGGGCCAGGCCTCGGCCTCGACGTCAACGAGGCGGCGGTGCGCGCCGAAGGCGGCAAGCAATTTCCCGCGCGCACGTTCCGGCTGCCGAAGGACGAGGGGCCGTGACGGCGCGTGGCTGACAGAGTCTCAACAAGAAAAAACTGGTGAGTGATATGAAACGCCTGTTGATTGCCGCAATAGCCGCAGCCGCCCTATTCGCCGGGCAAGCGGCAAACGCCGCGGACAATTATCCGTCGCATCCGGTCAAGCTGTTGTGCTGGAGCAGCGCCGGCTCGCCGCTCGATGTCATGATGCGGCAGCTCGGCAAAGAGCTTGGCGACATCTTGCACCAGACCTTCATCGTCGAAAACCGGCCCGGCGGCGAAGGCGCCGTCGCCATGGCGGCGACCAAGAACGCGCCGGCCGACGGCTACACGATCCTGTCGACGACATCGAGCATGTCGTTTGCAATGGCGACAAAGGACATCAAATATACGCCCGACGATTTCATCGTACTGCCGGCGCTGCAGGCCGAGCCCTCGGCGGTGGCGGTGCGCGCCGACAGTCGCTTCAAGACCATGAAGCAGTTCATGGATTTCATCGCCGCGCATCCCGACCAGATCTCGGTCGGCGGCTTCTCCTCGGCCGGCTTCCATCAATTCGTGTTCTATCGCCTGCAGCAGGAAAGCCATTTCAAGTCGATCTGGGTGCCGTTCTCCGGCGGTCAGGGTGCGGCGCTGGCGCTGCTCGGCGGCCACATCGACGTCGCTGTCATGACGCCGAGCTCGGCGCTGGCGCAGGTCAAAGGCGGCGACATCCGGCTTCTCGGCATCAGCGCGGCGGAGCGCGACGCGTATTTCCCCGACGTGCCGACCTTCAAGGAGCAGGGCTACAACGTCGTCGCCGCGATCTGGCGCGGCATCATGGTCAAGGCCGGAACGCCGCAGCCTATCGTCGACACGCTGGTTGCGGCCATCGACAAGATCAAGCAGTCGGACGACTGGCAAAAATTCTCCCGGCTGAACATGCAGTCGTCGGTGAACACCTCGCTCGCCGACATGCAGAAACAGGTGCGCCAGGAGGTTCACGACGATCGCGAATTCCTCGAAGCCACCGGCCTGCGCAACTGACGAAAGCTCAGACGGATGTTTCATGCACCCTGAAGGCGAATCATGATTGAGAACATTTACCGACGCGTCACTCGCCTCGCCGCTGGCGCGGCGTTCGGCTGCCTCATCGTCGCCGTACCGCTCGCCGTGCGCAGCGAGCCGGCGCAATGGGCGCCGCAGCGCGACGTCGAATTCATCGTGCCGACCGCCGCCGGCAGCACGATGGACGTGCTGGCGCGCTCGATTCAGAAAATCTGGCAAGAACAGCACGCGGTGAATGTGCCGATCGTGGTCGAAGCGAAATCCGGCGCCGGCGGCGCGGTGGCCTGGACTTATCTCAGCCGGCAGACCGGCGACGGCCACTCGATCGCGATCAGCGGCCCGACTTTGCTGGCCAACGACGTTCTCCACGTCGGCACTCTGAAATACACCGACGTCACGCCGATCGCCCAGCTATTCACCGAATACACGGTGTTTGCGGTGCGCGCCGACGGTCCGATCAAGACCGGCGCAGATCTCGTCAGTGCCATGCGGACGTCGGCCACGCTGTCGATCGGCGTGGCGCCGGGCTTCGGCGGCTCGAACCACGTCGCCGTGCTCAAGCTCGCCAAAGCCGCTAATATCGACGCCAACAAGCTTGCCATCGTGCCATTCCGCGGCGCCAATGAATCGATCACGGCGCTGCTCGGCGGCCATATCGACATGGCCGATGCGACGATCTCGGCGATGGAGCCGTTCCTGGCCTCGGGCAAGCTCCGCGCGGTCGCGGTCGCGGCGCCGCAACGGCTCGCCGGGCCGCAATCGGCGATCCCGACCTGGAAGGAGCAGGGCTTCGACGTCGTCGAAGGCAACTGGCGCGGCATCGTCGGGCCGCCGAAGCTCGGCGCTGGCGAACTGGCCTATTGGGACAGCCGTGTCGCTGCGCTGGTCAAGACCGAGGCGTGGGCCGACATTCTCAAGAAATACCACTGGGACGCCGCTTACGCAGACAGCGCCGACGCCAAGCGTTTCCTCGACACGCAATATGAAGAGCTGCGCACGACGCTGGCGAACCTGCATGCAACGAATTGAAACGATGCAGAGCCGCCGATGAGCAACGCCGTCCACGCGCCGGCCGCAACAGCCGCATCGAGCGCCACGCAACGGCTTGCCGAATTCGCCGCCGCGCTCGCCTTCGAGCAAATCCCGCCGGAGGTGATCGACAAGATAAAACTTTGCATTCTGGACAATCTCGGCTGCGCGATCTTCGGCGCATCGCTGCCAGCCATGCAAAAGCTCATATCGGTGGCCGCAGCCGAAGGCGCGGCGCCCGAAGCGGCCGTCTTCGGCGCGCCGCTGCGGACCAGCGCTGCGCTGGCGGCGCTCGTGAACGGCACCAGCGCGCATGCCTTCCAGCTCGACGAGATCCACATCGAATCGACGCTGCATCCGGGCTCGCTGGCGCTGCCCGCCGCCCTGGCGCTGGCCGAAGCCAACGGCAAAGTCGGCGGACGCGATCTGATCGCGGCATTGGTTGCCGGCTACGAAGTCGGCATCCGCGTCGGCCTCGCCGCCAAGGGCGGCATGTTCAAGACCGGCTTCCATAATCAGGGCACCACCGGCGTGTTCGTCGCCGCGGCGGCGGCCGCGCGCATGCAGCATCTGAACGCCGGGCAGACGCGGCACGCGCTCGGCATCGCCGGTTCGCAGGCCGCCGGCCTGATGGCCGTGCAGGACGGCGCCATGACCAAATCGTTTCATTCCGGACGCGCGGCGCAAAGCGGCGTCTATGCCGCCGCGCTTGCCCGGCTCGGCTATACCGGCATCCCGGACGTCCTCGACGGCGCTTATGGCACGTTCTTTCCCGCCTTTGTCGACGACTGGTCGCCGCAGTTTTTGACCGAGGGCCTCGGCGCGCAGTGGACCACGCTGCGGGTCGGCTTTAAGCCGGCGCCGGCCTCGAACGGCAGCATCACCGCCATGACGGCGATCGACACCATCATGCGCGCGCACGGCCTCGCCGCCGCCGATATCGAGACCATCACGGCATACGTCAGCGACAACACCCTGCATCACTGCGGCTGGCCGTACGAAGCCGAGCGCATCCAGAGCGTGCTGTCGGCGCAGATGAATCTTCGCTATGGCATCGCGGTAATGGCGTTGGAGCGGCAAAACGGCGTGGCGCAATTCGCCGAGAACAAAATCCGCGATCCGGACATACTCAAATTCATCGCCCGGATCGGCGTCGAGCATGAGCCGCAATTCGAGGGTCAGAACGGCCGCTATCGCGTTGCCTGCCGGCTGGCCGTCCGTTGCAAGAACGGCGCTCAGCATGAAGCCCTCGTGCCCTACCGCAAGGGCAGCCCGGAAGATCCGATGTCGAGCGAACAACTGGTCGGGAAATTCCGCACGCTCGCCCATCGCATCGGCGAAAAGAGAATCGATCAAATCATCGGCACGGTGGCCGCGATGGAGCGTGTCGACGACTTGGGTGAACTTTGTCGCCTGTTGACGGTCGCGCCCTGATCGCGCCCTAGCCGCCCAACGGCAATACCGCTGGTATCGCGTGCGACGCGGAGCGTCTGGATGAAACGGCCGATGGGGGCTAAACGGATTTTATGAACACCCCGCCGCCGATTCCTGGCCCCAGACAGGCTGAGACCTCATCGCTCCAATCTTCGCCCGCGCCGCAGCAACCGCCGCCGAGCCTCGCCGAACTGTTTATGGCCTTCGCCACCATCTCGCTGTCGGGCTTCGGCGGCGTGCTGGCGTGGTCGCGGCGCATGATGGTGGAGGAGCGCCACTGGCTCACGCCAGAGCAGTTCAATGAAACCTACGCGCTGTGTGCGTTCTTGCCGGGCGGCAACATCCTCAACTTCTCCGTCATCTTGGGCGCGCGCTTTCGCGGCGCACGCGGCGCGGTGGCGTGCGCGGTCGGGCTGATGGGACCGCCGTTGCTCCTGGTCCTGATCATCGCCGCCATCTATGCGCATTACAGCGACCTGCCGGCGCTGCGCCACGCGCTGACCGGCGTGGCCTCGGCGGCGGCCGGGCTAATGCTGGCGACCGTCGTCAAAATGGCGCGGCCGTTGTTTCGCAGCAGTACGGTCACCGGGCCTGTGATCGCGTTTGCCACTTTCGCTTCGATCGGCATCGCGCATTGGCCGCTGCCGCTGGTGCTGGCGATCATCGTGCCGGTGAGCATCGGCGCGGCATGGGTGCGGCTGTGAATTCCGGGCACGGCACGCTCTTAACGCTCGCCGGCTTTTTCGGCGTGCTGTCGCTGTTCGCCATCGGCGGCGGCAATTCGGCGGTGCCGGAAATGCATCGTTTCGCCGTCGACGTCGAGCATTGGCTGTCCGACCGGCAATTCGCCGACAGCTTCGCGCTGGCGCAGCTCACGCCGGGGCCGAACATCATCATCGTGACCTTGATCGGCTATCACGTCGCCGGCGTTCTGGGCGCGCTGGTGACGACATTGGCGATGTGCGGGCCGCCGGCTTTGTTTGCATTTTTTGTCGGCGGTGCGTCCGAGCGCTTCAAAGGCAAGACCTGGCACGCCGTGCTGAGCCGCGCGCTGGTGCCGGTGACGATCGGGCTGACCGCCGCCAGCGCCGCCGTCGTCGCGGCGACAGCGGGCTATAATTGGATGTCGCTCGCGATCACGCTCGGCACGGCGCTGACGGCCTACTTCGTCCGCGTGCATCCGTTATGGATATTTGCCATCGCCGCCGCGATCGGCATCAGCGGCTTGCTGTAACCCGTAGGCCGAGCTCCAGGCCGACTTGCGCGAGTTTCATCCCTCTCGCATGCTGATCGGCCTTCAGGCCGGGGACTATCGACATCATGGACAGCACCGCCCGTCTCACCGCGATGGCGCAATGGATGTGGGACGCGCGCCGGCGCCGCCTGCCCTATCGCAATTTACCGGACGACTTGCGCCCGGCGTCGATCGCCGAAGCCTATGCCGCGCAGGAGGCCTATTACCGCTTGGCCGAGCCGGTCTACGGCGCTGTAGCCGGCGCCAAGATCGCCACCACGACCAAAGTGATGCAGCAATTGATGGGCATCACTCATCCGTGCGGCGGCGCGATATTTGCACGCACCATTCATACGTCGCCAGCGCGGCTGCGCACTGCGGATTTCATCAATCTGCGCATCGAAAGCGAAATTGCGCTGAAACTCGGCGCCGATCTGCCGGCGTCAGGCGCGCCGTGGACGCGCGATAAGGTGGCGCCGGCGGTGGCGGGCGCCATGCCGGCCTTCGAACTGATCGAGGACCGCAACGCGGACTACACGCATACCGAGGCGGCATCGCTGATCGTCGAGAATTGCTGGAACGGTGGGGTGGTTATCGGCACGGCTAAATCCGTTTCGGTCGCGGCGCTGGTCGGGATCGCCGGCCGCCTCACCATCGGCGGCCAACCCGCCGGCGAAGGCGCGGCCGAAGACCCATGCGCGACGCTCGCATGGCTCGCCAACCATCTCGCCGAACGCGGCCGCGATCTCAAAGCCGGCATGGTGGTGATCACCGGCAGCCTGATTCCGACAGTTTCGATTGCGGCCGGTCAGCGCGCCGTGTTCACGGTCGACGGGCTCGGCGAAATCACCATGGATGCCGTCTAGCGCCCCCTACCCGGCTCCGCGGTCATCCACCGCGGTCTTGCGCAGCCTTCGTCCTCGGCTCATTTGACGCTAGACTCGCAACCGAGTCGACGACAGACATAGAACCCAATGCGCCAATATCTCGACCTGATGGAACGCGTGCTGTCCGAGGGCGCGGAAAAGCGCGACCGCACCGGCACCGGCACGCGCTCGATCTTCGGCCATCAAATGCGCTTTGACCTGCAAAGCGGGTTCCCGCTGGTCACGACCAAGAAACTGCACGTCAAATCGATCATTTACGAATTGCTGTGGTTCCTGCGCGGCGATACCAACGTCAAATATCTCAGGGACCACGGCATCACCATCTGGGACGAATGGGCCGACGAGAACGGCGACCTCGGCCCGGTCTACGGCAAGCAATGGCGGTCTTGGCCTACGCCGGACGGCGGCTCCATCGATCAGATCCGGCAAGCCGTCGACACCATCCGGCGCGATCCCGATTCGCGGCGCATCATCGTCACCGCCTGGAATCCGGCCGACTTGTCGAAGATGGCGCTGTCGCCCTGCCACTGCTTGTTTCAGTTCTACGTGGCCGAGGGCCGGCTGTCCTGCCAGCTCTATCAGCGCTCCGCCGACGTGTTCCTCGGCGTGCCGTTCAACATCGCCTCCTATGCGCTGCTGACGGTCGTGGTCGCGCAGGTGACGGGGCTCAAGCCCGGCACCTTCATCCACAGCTTCGGCGACGCGCATCTTTATCTCAATCATCTCGAGCAGGCGCGGCTGCAGCTCACGCGCCAGCCGCGGCCGTTGCCGACGCTGCGGATGAATCCTGAGGTGAGGGACCTGTTTGCGCTTCAGTACGACGACATTATCATCGAGAATTACGAGACTCATCCACATATTCCCGCACCCGTTGCCAAATGATCAGCGGAGGCCAGATTCCGAGGCTGTTTATCGGATCATCAACCGAAGCGTTAGATGTTGCTTACGCGATCCAGGAAAATCTGGATTTTGACGCGGAAACGACGGTGTGGCCGCAAGCTCTTTTTCGCCCGTCGCAAACGACACTTCACGATCTCCTGTATGCCCTGAATTGTTTCGATTTCGCTGCGTTCGTGTTCGCACCCGATGATGCCATTGAAATACAAGGTCGCATCGAAAGAGCTGTGCGCGATAATGTTATTTTCGAAGTTGGACTGTTCTTCGGCGCCCTGGGCCTAAACCGTTGTTTTCTGATCACGCCACGCGAAATCGAACGACTGCATTTGCCCACTGATCTTTTGGGTGTCGCGCCACTCTCGTACAAGGAGCGAAGGTCCGATGGCAATCTTATCGCCGCGCTGGGGCCCGCTTGTAATCAGATTCGGCGGGCATTTCGCTACGCGCAGGGCAGTGTAAAATCGGCGGAGAACAGCGATCGGTGCAAGTTTAGCGCCTTGTCCATCCATGATTACCGAGCGATTTGGGATAGTCCCTCACTCCGGGCCGCCCGACAAAATATTCGGGAAGTGACGCTCGATCATTATTCCAAAGAATTTCAAACCGTATCCAAAGATATGCGTCGTATATTTGCATTCTTGGAAAGCTTATCGGAAGCCGTCCTCGATGGCGCAGTGACGGAGGGGGAGGCGCGAGCGACGTTCCGGGAGGCGATCCTCTCATTCTGGCCGGTAGCGGCATCCATGCTGGCGCCGCCAAATCTTCGTGATGAATACTGGGATCCGCCGCCCCGAATTTCGGAACTTTTTACGCGCTGGTCGAGATAGCTACATGTTTGTCGTCCTCCTCGCCGCCGTTGCCGAGAACGGCGTCATCGGCCGCGGCAATGCGCTGCCGTGGCGGTTGAAATCGGACATGGCGCATTTCCGCAAGCTCACCATGGGCAAGCCGGTGGTGATGGGCCGCAAGACCTATCTATCGATCGGCAAGCCGCTGCCCGGCCGCACCACCATCGTGGTCAGCCGCGACCCCGCTTTTGCCGCGCCGGGCGTGGTGGCCGCGCCGAACCTCGATTTCGCGATCAGCGCGGCGCGCGGCGACGCGTTGCGGCGCGGCGCCGATGCGATCATTGTCGCCGGCGGCGGCGACATCTATATACAGGCGCTGCCGGTCGCGGCGCGCCTTGCCATCACCGAGGTGCACAAGCGCGTCGAGGGTGACGCGCATTTTCCCGCGATCGATCCCGCGGTGTGGCGCGAAGTCTCGCGCAGCGAGCAACAGCCGGGAGCCGAGGACGACGCCTCGTTTGCCTTCGTCGCCTATGAGCGCGCGAATGCGGCGGCAAAGCGCCCGGACAGCGCGTCATAACTGCGCGTTGTAAGGGCCGGGGCGGTCCCCTATAACCCCCGCCAGCCAAGCCGGCGAAGCGCCGGCGTCAAGGAGTTAACTCTATGCCGTGGAGCAATCAGTCCGGCGGCCCGTGGGGTTCGGGCTCGCGGGGACCCTGGGGCTCGGGGCCGCAATCGCAAGGGCCGAAGCAGCCCGATCTCGAGGAATTCCTGCGGCGGAGCCAGGACCGGCTACGCGGCCTCTTGCCGGGCAATCTCGGCGGCCGCGGCATTGCGGTGATCGCGCTGATCCTGGTGGCGCTATGGGGCATGTCCGGCTTCTTCAAGGTTGAGCCGGATGAAATCGGCGTCGTTCTGCGCTTCGGCAAATTCGTCCGCGAAGTGCCGCCCGGACTGAATTATCACCTGCCCTATCCGATCGAGACCGCGCTGACGCCGCCTGCGCTGCGCGTCAACAAGATCGACATCGGCTTCGACATGCGCGGCGGCGCGACGATGCGCGACGTGCCGGAAGAGAGCCTGATGCTGACCGGCGATGAGAACATCGTCGACGTCGATTTCTCGGTGCTGTGGCGAATCAAGCCAAGCGCCGTCGGCGACTATTTGTTTGATGTGCAGAATCCCGAAGGCACCGTGAAGGCCGTGGCCGAAAGCGCCATGCGCGAGGTGATCGGCCAATCCAACATCCAGCCGATCCTCACCGGCGCGCGGCAAAACATCGAGACCGCGGTGCAGGCCTTGCTGCAGAAGACGCTCGACAGCTACGGCGCCGGCATCCAGATCCAGCAGGTGCAGCTGCAGAAGGTCGACCCGCCGGCGCAGGTCATTGACGCGTTCCGCGACGTGCAGGCGGCGCGCTCGGATCTCGAGCGCTTGCAGAACGAGGCGCAGACCTACGCCAATCGGGTGGTGCCGGAAGCCAAGGGCCGCGCCTCCAAGATCCTTCAGGACGCCGAAGCGTATCGCGCGCAGACCGTGGCCGACGCCAAGGGCCAGACCTCGCGCTTCTTGCAAATCTACGCGCAGTATAAAAAGGCGCCCGACGTGACCCGCGAGCGCATGTATCTGGAAACCATGGAACGCATTCTCGGCAACACCGACAAGACGATCATCGATACCGGCCCGCAAAGCGGCGGCCCCGGCGTCGTGCCCTATCTGCCGCTCAACACCCTCACCCAATCGGCGCCGCAGGCGCCGGATACGACGACGGGAGGCAAGCCATGAGGCTCAGTCTCGTCGGCGGCGTCACCGCCGTTGTGCTGCTGATAGCGGTCATCGTCGGCTACAGCACCTTCTTCAGCGTGTACCAGACCAGGCAGGCGCTCGTGGTCCGGCTCGGCAATCCGGTGCGCGTCATCACCGAACCCGGCCTTAACGTGAAAGTGCCGTTCGTCGACACCGTCATCTATATCGACAAGCGCATCCTCAACATCGAGCAGCCGGCACAAGAGGTCATCGCCTCGAGCGGCGACAGCGCCAATACCGGCGCCGGCCAGGCCGGAGAACGGCTGGTGGTCGATGCCTTCGCGCGCTACCGCATCGTCGACCCGCTCAAATATTATCAGACGGTCGGGCCCGCCGGCGCGAGTTCGCAACTCGCCATCCTGCTCAATTCGACGCTGCGCAGCGTGCTCGGGGCGGCGACGCTGACCGACGTGGTGCGCAACAAGCGCGAGGAGCTGATGGCGAAGATGCGCGATCAGCTCGATCACGATGCGCAGCCGTTCGGCATTCACGTCGTCGACGTGCGCATCCGCCGTGCCGATCTGCCGGAGCAGAACAGCGAGGCGGTCTATCACCGCATGCAGACCGAGCGTCAGCGCGAGGCGGCCGAGTTCCGCGCCCAAGGCAGCCAGAAGGCCCAGACGATTCGCGCCAAGGCCGATCGCGACGTGACCGTGCTCGTGGCGGAGGCCAATCAGCAGTCTGAGCAGATCCGCGGCGAGGGCGACGCCACGCGCAACCAGATCTTCGCCGAGGCCTATAACCAGGATCCGGGCTTCTTCGCGTTCTACCGTTCGATGCAGGCCTATGACCGGAGCATGCAGAAGGGCGATACCCACTTGGTGCTGCGGCCGGATTCGGATTTCTTCCGCTATTTCGGCGACCCATCGGGCAAGACGCTGCCTGACGGCACGCCGGTTGTTGCCCCGACGTCGACGCCTTCGGCGCATACGGGCGGCGCCGCGAAATAACAGCTGCGGCGAAAACGCAACAGGCCGGGTCGATGTCGGATTTTCTCGCGGCCCTCGGCCTGTTGTTTGCGATCGAAGGAATTTTTCTTGCCGCCTTTCCAGCCGGCGCCAAGCGCACGATGGCGACGGTGTTGGAAATGCCGGACGGCCGCTTGCGCATCGCCGGCATCGTGTCGGCTTTGGTCGGCGTGGTTATCGTCTGGCTGGTACGCGGTTAAACGCGTACGCAAAGGCCGCTTTTCCGCCCCAATCCGGCCGCTAGTGGAGCGCCGGCGCCTTGGAAAGGTTTGGGTCTTGCGTCCCGGGTGGGACGGGGGCACCTTTTCTTAGTGAGTCTTAATCCCGATCTCAGTGATGCCACCTCTTCGAAGCCAGGAGCGCTGATCTCCATGTTACGTCTCGGCTCATTTCCGGCTCGCCGCGTTGCCCGATTGATCCAACACGGCGCGGCTATCGCCGCGCTCGCGGCGGCGGTCGCAGTTTTGCCGGTGAAACCGGCGGCGGCGCGCGGTCCCGACGGCATCGCCGACGTCGCCGAGCAAGTGATCGACGCGGTGGTGAATATTTCGACGTCGCAAAAAATCGAGCCGCACGCCGAGGAGTTGCCCGATCTGCCGCCCGGCTCGCCGATGGAGAAATTTTTCGACCAATTCTTCAAGAACCACCGCGGCCAGGGCGGCGGCGACAACTCCGATGAGACGCCGCGCCGTATCAATTCGCTCGGCTCCGGCTTCATCATCGACCCGTCCGGGCTCGTCGTCACCAACAATCACGTGATCGCCGACGCCGACGAGATCAGCGTCATCCTCAACGACGGCACCAAGCTCAAGGCCGATCTGGTCGGCAAGGATACCAAAGCCGACCTTGCGCTGTTGCGCGTGCATGCCGACAAGCCGCTCAAATCGGTGAAGTTCGGCGATTCCAGCAAGCTGCGGCTCGGCGAATGGGTCATCGCCATCGGTAATCCGTTCAGCCTCGGCGGCACGGTCACCGCCGGCATCGTCTCGGCGCGCAATCGCGACATCAATTCAGGGCCGTACGACAACTACATCCAGACCGACGCCGCGATTAATCGCGGCAATTCCGGCGGACCGCTGTTCAATCTCGACGGCGAGGTCATTGGCATCAATACCGCAATCATTTCGCCGTCCGGCGGCTCGATCGGCATCGGCTTTGCCGTGCCGTCCAACACCGCCATCGACGTGATCGGCCAGTTGCGCCAATACGGCGAGGTGCGGCGCGGCTGGCTCGGCGTGCGCATCCAGCAGGTTACCGATGACATTGGCGAGAGCCTGAACATCAGTCCGCCGCGCGGCGCTCTGGTCGCCGGCATCGACGACAAGGGGCCGGCCAAGCCCGCCGGCATTCAACCCGGTGACGTCATCGTCACGTTCGACGGCCACGACGTCAAGGAAATGCACGACCTGCCGCGCATCGTCGCCGACACGCCGGTCGGCAAGACGGTCGACGTGGTGGTGATCCGCAAAGGCAAGGAAGAGACCCACAAAGTGACGGTCGGCCGGCTGGCCGACAATACCAAGGTCGCAGAGGCCGCCACCAAGGACGCTCCGCCGCCGGAAAAATCCGTCGTGCAGAAGACGCTCGGCCTCGAATTGTCCAGCCTGTCAGACGACCTGCGGCACAAGTTCAACGTCCGGGGCGACATCAAGGGCGTTCTCGTCACCGGCGTCGATCCAAGCGTGGCAATGGCCGACCCCGACAAGCGGCTCTCCGCCGGCGACATCATCGTCGAGGTGCAATACAGCGCCGTCAATTCGCCGGCCGATCTGCAGAAACGGGTCGATCAGCTCAAATCGCAAGGCAAGAAGATGGCGGTGCTGTTGGTCTCGAATGGCCAGGGCGAGACGCGTTTCGTCGCGCTAAACCTGCAATAGCAAACGACCGCCGGACGGCGAGCGACCCCTCGCCGTCAATCCAAGACGTGACTGACCATGCCGTCGGCGAGCTTCGGCTCGAACCATGTCGATTTCGGCGGCATGATTTCGCCGGCATCGGCAACGGCCATCAGTTCGCTCATCTGCGTCGGATAGAGCGCAAAAGCGACGGCCATTTCGCCGGACGCCACGCGTTGCTCGAGTTCGGCGAGCCCGCGGCCGCCGCCGACGAAGTCGATACGTTTGTCGGTGCGTGGCTCGGTAATACCGAAAAGCGGCTCGATGATATTGCGCGTGAGCAGCGTGATCGGCAGCCGGCCGACCGGATCTCCGGCCGGCGCGGCATCGGCCGCCGCGTCCAAACGAGGCCGCAGCCGATACCAGCGTCCGGCCAGATACATGCCGAGCTCCGCCGTCGCGGTCGGCCGGAAGGGCTGATCGCGCGGTTCGACATCGTAGCGCTGGCGCAATTGCGCCAATAGCGCGTCGGGCGTGCGCCCGTTCAAATCGCGCAGCACCCGATTGTAGTCGAGGATCGTCATTTCGTTTTGGGGAAACAACACGGACAGAAAGAATCGATGCGAGCCTTCGCCGCCACGCCCCCGCGCCACGCGCGCGGCGGCGGCGGAGCGGTGATGGCCGTCGGCGATATACAATGCCGGCAAGGCGTCGACCGCAGCCGTCAGCTTGGCGATCATGGCGTCATCGGCGATCACCCAAAGCTGATGCCGCACGCCGTCGTCAGCGGTGACGTCGACGTCAGGCTTGCCGGTAGCGGCGGCCTCGGCGAGCAGCGCATCGATCTGCGGCGCTGTCGGATAGCCGAGCATCACCGGCCCGGTTTGCGCATTGACCGCTTCGATCTGGCGCACGCGATCGTCTTCCTTCGCCGGCGTCGTGTGCTCGTGCTTGCGGATGCGGTTGGTCGCGTAGTCGGCAAGCGAGGCGACAGCGGCAAGGCCGGTCTCGACGTGACCGCGCCAAGTCATGCGATAGACGTAGTAACAGGGCTTGCCGTCGCGAATGAGAACGCCGGCAGCGACCATGCGTTTGAGATTTTCGGCGGCTTTGGCGTAAACGGCGGCGTCATAGGGATCGGTCGCCGGCGGAAGATCGATCTCCGCCTTGGAGACGTGAAGAAAGCTCCACGGCTTGCCTTCGGCGCGCTCGCGGGCTTCGGCGCTGGACAGCACGTCATAAGGCGGCGCCAGCACGTCGGCGCCGCGTCCCGGCGCCGGCCGCAACGCGCGAAAAGGCTTTATCAGGGTCACGTGGAAACTCTCCGCGGTCGTGGGTGATGGCGTCGCGGCTGTCACCGCGTTCGGGTTTTAATTCGCGGAAAAAGCGGTTACGTCAAGCCCGTGAGCGGTTCCACCATCATCCTCGTTGCAGGCCCGACAGCGAGCGGCAAGTCGGCCTTGGCGTTGACGCTCGCCGAACGACTCGGCGGCACCATCGTCAATGCCGATTCGATGCAGATTTACTGCGATTTGCGCATCATTACCGCGCGGCCGACGCCGGACGAAGAACGCCGCATGCCGCATCGGCTATATGGCCACATCGACGCGGCGGAGAATTATTCGGTCGGCCGCTGGTGCACGGAGGCGGCGACGGAATTGGAGACGGTCAAGGGTGAAAGCCGTACCGCCATTATCGTTGGCGGCACCGGCCTTTATTTCAATGCGCTCAGCCGTGGACTTGCCGCGGTGCCACCGATCCCCACAGAAATTCGCGACGACGTGCGCGCACGCCTCACCCACGAAGGCGTTGCCGCGCTGCATGCAGACCTCGCAACGCGCGACCCCGCGGCAGCGGCGCGACTCATGCCGGGCGACCGCGCCCGCATCAGCCGCGCGCTGGAAGTGGTGCTGGCGACCGGCCGCTCGATTTTGGACTGGCATGGGGAAAACAAACCGGCGACCATCGATCTTGACGAGGCGGCAAAAGTCTTTCTGATGCCGGATCGCGATGAACTCGCGCGCCGCATCGATGCCCGCTTCGACGCCATGATGACCGCCGGCGCGCTTGATGAAGTTCGCGCGCTGGCGGCGCGCAAGCTCAATCCCACTCTCCCGGCGATGAAGGCGCATGGCGTGCCGTGGCTGATCCGTCATCTCGCCGGCGAGATCGCGCTTGAGGAAGCGATCGAGCACGCCAAATTGGAGACCCGCCAATACACCAAGCGGCAGGCGACGTGGTTTCGTAATCAGCTGCCGGAGTTCGAATGGGTTGCGCCAGCCGATGCGCAAGCTGCGATCGAAAAGCAGTTGCGGGCGCTGGCATTCTAATGCGTCGCATATTGCAGGCCTGCCGTATAAGCCGCCCCGCCGATCACGCAAGGGATGCCCAGTTCGATCTGGCCGGTGGCGGCGGCGACGACGCAGCCCATCGACAGCGCGCCCTGCCCGACCTGGCCCCAGCCCGACAGCTCGCGCTTCGAATTGGGGCCTTTTTCCTTGAGCTCCTCGATTGCGGCGAGCGATTCTTGGCGCATATGCACGGTGTCGACCGTCTCCGCGGTTTCGATGACGTCCTTGAGCACCGGCTTGATGTCGTCGGGCTGCTTCTCCTCCGCGCCTTGCAGCATCGCCAACAGATCGGTGTCGCGCACCGCATTGCTGGCGAGCGTGAATTTCGCGGCGCTGCCGGTGGTGAGATTGTCGACATTGTCGTGATCGTTGGAAAGCGGCAACAGCTTGATCACGCTCTCGATCGGCGCATAGCCGCCGGTCGCCAGATAATAGCCCCACAGCACGTCGATCAGCTCCGGTGTCGGCTGCAGCGCCACAATTTTCTTCGGCCTATCGCCGATGTGGAGGTCCGTCTTAATCTTATCGAGCATGCCGGGCTTCGCCGGCTTAAAGTCGATCTCTTGCAGCGTCGGCAGCTTGCCGTCGAGATATTTGTTGATCATCTCGCGGCGCGTCGGCATGCGGTCGACGAAGGTGGCGAGCAAGTCTTTCCAGTTCGGCAGGCCGGAATAGGCGATGGCGCGCACCAGCACCCAATGGTCGGCCGGATCGATCGAGATCATCTTGAGGACGAGATTCTCGGCAAGCACCGGATTGGCGTCCAGCACGCCGGCGATGAAGCCGATATAGGGCCCCGAGCTCTCGGCATCCTTGAAAGCTTGCATCGAACTGAGCGCGTGGACGACGATGGGCAGGCTCTCCGGGTCCGGCCTATGACGATAGCCGTTGATCCATTTGAGGATCGCAGTGGTCGAATTGAGCGCCGGCGTCAGGCGCTGCGCCGTCGCCGCCGATGTGACCACAGCCGCACCGAGCGCAAATGTAACGACGAGACCGACGGCGATGCGGCACAGATATTTGCCAGCCCCATGCCTCGTAGCCCAATGTGCTGCACCCATGTCCCCTCCAGCGGAGAAAGCCGGCAGCGCGTGTTTGGAGATGTTAGAACGCGCACGCCCCCCGTGAGGTAATTCAGCAACAGGCCGGGGAAATATGAAGGCGGCTCCCGCGCGAAATCGCGGCCAAGCTGTGACTCTTAACGATGGTTAAGAATTGTGTTTTTGCCCGTGGTTTCGATTTCAAACGATAGTTTGAAGTTTGGCGGAGGACGTAAAGTCGCATTGCCGCCGCATTCGGCTTGACCGGAACGGACACAATGCTTATAAACGTCGCGTTCTAGCAAAGGGCACACCGGTGCGTACTGCAACGTCGCTGATCCTCGTAACGAAGCGCACCGCCGGAGGTGGATGATCCCACCTGCGAAACGTGGCGGTGCGCGATCCAGGGGCCCTTAGCGGCCCTTTTTTATTTCCAAAACACGGCAGAACGAATTCGACAGAGTGGAGCGAGCCATGACTGAGATGACCGGCGCAGAAATGGTAATAGCGGCGCTCGCCGATCAGGGCGTTGCGCACATTTTCGGCTATCCCGGCGGCGCCGTGCTACCGATCTACGACGCGCTGTTTCAGCAGGACAAGGTGCAGCACATCCTGGTGCGCCACGAACAGGGCGCCGTGCATGCCGCCGAGGGCTATGCGCGCTCGACCGGCAAGGTCGGCACCGTGCTGGTCACCTCCGGTCCGGGCGCCACCAACGCCGTCACCGGCCTGACCGACGCGCTGTGCGATTCCATTCCGCTCGTCGTCATCACCGGACAGGTGCCGACGCATCTGATCGGCAACGATGCGTTCCAGGAATGCGACACCGTCGGCATCACCCGGCCCTGCACGAAGTACAATTATCTCGTCAAATCCGTCGCCGATCTGCCGCGCGCGCTGCATGAGGCGTTTCACATCGCATCGAGCGGCCGGCCCGGGCCGGTCGTGGTCGATATTCCGAAGGACGTGCAATTCGCCAAGGGCGTCTATTTCAAGCCCAAAGAGTTCCAGCACAAAGGCTACCGGCCGAAGCTCGACGGCGACCCCGGCAAGATCCGGGAGGCGGTCGAGGCGATGGCGGCCGCGAAGCGGCCGCTGTTCTATACCGGCGGCGGCGTCATCAATTCCGGCCCCGCCGCCAGCGCGCATTTGCGCGAACTGGTGAAGCTCTCCGGTTTTCCCATTACCTCGACGCTGATGGGGCTCGGCGCCTTTCCGGCCGCCGATCCGCAATGGCTCGGCATGCTGGGCATGCACGGCACCTGGGAGGCGAATTGGGCGATGCACGATTGCGACCTGATGATCTGCATCGGCGCCCGCTTCGACGACCGCATTACCGGGCGGCTCGACGCCTTCTCGCCCGGTTCGAAGAAAATCCATGTCGACATCGACCCGTCCTCGATCAACAAGAACGTCAAGGTCGACCTGCCGATCATCGGCGATTGCGCGCACGTGCTTGCCGAGATGCTGCGGCTGTGGCGCGACCGAGGGGCGAAGCCGGACAAAAAAGCGCTCGACGCCTGGTGGGCGCAGATCCGCAAATGGCGGGCCAAGAACTCGCTCGCTTACCGCAACTCCAACGAGATCATCAAGCCGCAATACGCGATCCAGCGCCTCTACGAATTGACCAAGGACCGCGACACCTACATCACCACCGAGGTCGGCCAGCATCAGATGTGGGCGGCGCAGTTTTATCAGTTCCAGGAAGGCAACCGCTGGATGACGTCGGGCGGCCTCGGCACCATGGGCTATGGCTTGCCGGCCTCGGTCGGCGTGCAGCTGGCGCACCCGAATTCGCTGGTCATCGACATTGCCGGCGAAGCCTCGGTGCAGATGACCATGCAGGAAATGTCGACGGCGGCGCAGTACGACCTGCCGATCAAGATTTTCATTCTCAACAATCAATATATGGGCATGGTGCGGCAGTGGCAGGAATTGCTGCACGGCGGCCGCTACTCGCATTCCTATTCGGAGGCGCTGCCGGACTTCGTCAAGCTTGCCGACGCGTATCACGCGCACGGCATCCGCTGCAGCCACCCGGGCGAGCTCGACGACAAGATCCGCGAGATGATCGAAGTGCGCAAGCCGGTCATTTTCGACTGCGTGGTCGATCCGGCGGAAAACTGCTTCCCGATGATCCCGTCCGGCCGCGCCCATAACGAGATGCTGCTCGGCGACGCCGCGACGCGGGTCGAGGATGCCGTGACCGAAGAGGGTAAGATGCTGGTGTAGCCTTTGCTGTCGTCCCCGCGAAGGCGGGGACCCAGTAATCGCCGACATGGAGGTGATTACTGGATCGTCCGCCTGCGCGGACGATGACAATACGGAGTGAGGATAGAGTCATGAAACTCGCCATCATCGGCGCCGGCAATGTCGGCGGTACGCTCGGCACCGCCTGGGCGCAAAAGGCCGGCCACGAGATTTTCTTCGGCGTCACCAATCCGAAGTCCGACAAGACGCAGGCGCTGCTCAAGACGATCGGCGCCAAGGCACGCGCCGGCACCGCGGCCGAAGCCGCAGCGTTCGGCGAGACGATCGTGCTGACGACGCCGTGGACCGCCGCCGAAGCGGCGATCCGCGCGATGGGCGATTTGCGCGGACGGATCATCCTCGACGCCACCAATCCGCTTGCCATGGGCCCGGACGGGCTCGGCCTCGAGATCGGTCACAGCATTTCCGCCGGCGAAAAGGTGCAAGGGTGGGCCAAAGCCGCCTCCGTCTTCAAGACACTCAACACCACCGGGTTCGGCAATATGGCCAACCCGATCTTTCACGGCGTGAAATCGGTGATGTTTGTTGCCGGTGACGACGCGGCGAACAAGCCGAAGGTCATCGGGCTGGTCGCAGAACTTGGTTTTGACGTGATCGATGCCGGGCCGCTGCGCAACGCGCGGCTTTTGGAAGCGCACGCCATGCTGTGGATCGAGCTTGCGCTCAAGCGCGGCCAAGGCCGCGACTGGGCCTTTGCCGTTGTCAGGCGATGAGGAGAGAACCGTGAACACCGCGACCAGTCATTATCCGGCCGCCTCGACCAGCGAGGGCGTCGAAACGCGCACGCTGTGCGTCCTGGTCGACAATGAGCCCGGCGTGCTCGCGCGCGTGATCGGCTTGTTCTCCGGCCGCGGCTACAATATCGATTCGCTCACGGTTTCGGAGACCGAGCACCAGAAGCATTTGTCGCGTATCACTATCGTCACCCGCGGCACGCCGATGGTGCTGGAGCAGATCAAAAATCAGCTCGACCGCCTGGTGCCGGTTCACCGCGTGATCGATCTCACCATCGCCAATCCGGCAATCCAGCGCGAGCTCGCGATGGTCAAAGTGCACGGCACCGGCGACCAGCGCATGGAGGCGCTCCGCCTCGCCGACGCCTTCCGCGCCCGCGTCATCGACGCTACCACCGAAAGCTTCGTGTTCGAGATCACCGGCGCCTCCGACAAGATCGAAAGCTTCATCAATCTGATGCTGCCGCTCGGCCTGGTCGAAGTGTCGCGCACCGGCGTCGTCGCCATCACGCGCGGCCCGGAAGGGATGTGAACTCGACCTCGGAATTGGCCCGTCCCTACGCCTTAAGCTTCGTAACGAGCGTCGCGAACCGGTCGACAAAGCCCTGCAGGAATTTCTGCGTATTCTCGTCGCTGATGTTGCCCTGATCGTCGATCAGGTTCGGCTTGAATGTCACATAGGATTCGCCGCCGAGCAGGGTCATGCCGAGACCCAGCATGACGGTGCGCAGATTGGCCTGCACCAGGGCGGTGCCGATCGCGCCGGGCGAAGTGCCGGTGATAAATCCCGGCTTGCCGGGCCATACGCTGGTGCCGAACGGGCGCGCGCCCCAGTCGATGGCGTTCTTCAGTGCCGTTGGGATCGAGCGATTATGCTCGGGCGTAACGAACAGCACGCCGTCCGCCTTGGCGATCTCGTCCTTGTAGCGCACCACCTCGGGCGCGAGGTTGCCTTCGTGGTCCTGGTTATAGAGCGGCAGATCGTCAATGCGCACGATTTTGGCGTCGAATTTGCCGGTGCCGAGCTTGATCAGCGCCTGGGCCAGCTTGCGGTTGATCGATTCGCGGCGGTTCGAGCCGACAATGACGGCGATTTGCGGAAGGGCCATGGTTGAAGACCTCGGTTGGAATTCGTAACTAGGGCTAGATAGGTGCCCGGACGACGGCCGCGCAAGCAGGCACAGCGATGAAACCAAGACACACGCATTTGCCCACCGATTGCCGGGCGATCAGCGACGTCCTTGCCCGCGTCGGCGATAAATGGTCGGTTTTGGTGGTCACGCGGCTCGGCGATAAGCCGCTGCGCTTCAACGAGCTGCGCCGTTCGATCGGCGGCATCTCGCAGCGCATGCTGACGCTGACGTTGCGCGGGCTGGAACGCGATGGGTTGGTCACCCGCACGGTGTTTCCGACCATTCCGCCGCGAGTGGATTATGCGCTCACCCCGCTCGGTCGCGACCTGTTGGAGCCGGTTTCGGCGCTCGGGCAATGGGCGACCCGTAATCAGACCAAGATCGCCCGCGCGCGGGAGCGGTTCGACGGCGAGACACGACAAAAGGCGTCTTAGCACCGGCCGGGCTTGTCGAACCGCCCTATAGAACCTAGAAGCTGCAACCGGAAACCATCAGCCAAAGCACTGGCCGCACGAGGGGTGAGACATGCGTGTTTACTACGATCGCGACGCCGACCTGAACCTGATCAAGGGCAAGAAGGTCGCCATCATCGGCTACGGCAGCCAGGGCCATGCCCATGCACTCAATCTGCGCGACTCCGGCGTCAAGGAAGTTGCTGTGGCGCTGCGCAAGAACTCGCAGGGCGTCAAGAAAGCCCAAGGCGAGAAGCTCAAGGTGATGGAGGTCGCCGAGGCCGCCAAATGGGCCGACGTGATGATGATGCTCACGCCGGACGAATTGCAGGCCGACATCTATAACGGCCAATTGCACGGCAATATGAAGGAAGGCGCGGCGCTGATGTTCGCGCACGGGCTGAACATCCATTTCAACCTGATCGAGCCGCGCGCCGATCTCGACGTCATGATGATCGCGCCGAAGGGGCCGGGCCACACCGTGCGCTCCGAATATCAGCGCGGCGCCGGGGTGCCGTGCCTGCTTGCCATCCACAAGGACGCCTCCGGCAATGCGCACGACCTCGGCCTGTCCTATGGCGCCGCGATCGGCGGCGGCCGCGCCGGCATCATCGAGACGAGCTTCCGCGAGGAATGCGAGACCGACCTGTTCGGCGAGCAGGCGGTGCTGTGCGGCGGCGTCGTCGAGCTGATGAAGGCCGGCTACGATACCTTGGTTGCCGCCGGCTATGCGCCGGAAATGGCCTATTTCGAGTGCATCCACGAGATGAAGCTGATCGTCGACCTGATCTATGAGGGCGGCATCGCCAACATGAACTATTCGGTATCGAACACCGCCGAATATGGCGAATACGTCTCCGGACCCCGCGTCATCGACGCCGCCACCCGCGCCGAAATGAAAAAGATCCTGGACGACATCCAGTCGGGTAAATTCGTCAAGGACTGGATGCTGGAAAACAAGGTCAATCAGACCTCGTTCAAGGCGATGCGCGGCAAGCTCGCGGCGCACCCGGCCGAAGCCATTGGCGCCAAGCTGCGCGAGATGATGCCGTGGATCAAGGAGAGAGCCTTGGTCGATCGGTCGCGGAATTGATCCACGGCATTTTGCGCCAGGACGGGCTCGTTTCCTCGAGCCCTCTTGGGATCAAAGAGCGCGCACTGATGGATCGCAACTGGAACTGAACTGGACTTTTCCCGCCGTAACGGGGTTGCTCTCAAAGCCGCGGCGGCTACACTGGCGTCGACGCAATTAAAATCATCGGGAGGAATAGGTCATGTTTGCCAAGCGTTATCTGGTCGCGGCCGGCGCCGCGGCACTTGCATTCGGTTTCGCCGGCACGGCCGCCAACGCTGCCGGGCTGTTCACGTTGGCATCGAAGACCTTCGCGGACGGCAAAATGATGCCGAAAAAGGTCGCCGGCAACGCCAAGAACAATCCGAATTGCGTCGGTGAGAACGTGTCGCCGGAACTGCATTGGAGCAACGTGCCGGACGGCACCAAGAGCCTCGTCCTGCTGATGTTCGATCCCGAGGGCCGCGCGCCGTTCGGCGTCAGCCACTGGGTCGCTTACGGCATCGACCCCGCCAAGGTCACCGGCTTCGCCGAAGGCGCCGCGAGCAAGGATTCGGACCAGTATGTCGGCGGCAAAAGCCTGATGGGGGTCGGGCACTATTCCGGGCCCTGCACACCGCCCGGCCAGACGCCTCACCACTACACGCTCACTCTTATCGCGACCGACTTTGCGCCGAATGAGTTGCCGCCCGGTCTGACGCGCGAGGACTTGACGGCCAAGTTCGGATCGCCGCCGTCGCCGCATGTGAAGGGCGTGTCGGGTCTCATCGGCCTGTTCGTCAATCCCTGGCATAAATAGGTGCAGCATTGGCGATGAACGTCGCCAAGATCGCCAAAAAGATCGTCAAGCGGTGTCGGATCGATAATCCTAAGCACTTCAAGCTTGACGATCACGATCCTGCCGAGCGCTTCGGCCTCTCGACCGACATCGCAGACGTGGAGGCGATCCTGACCCAAGGGATCGCCCGCATCATTGACCTGCAGCAACGGCTCTACGCCCGTGGCCAATGGGCCGTGCTGCTGGTGTTTCAAGGCATGGATGCCGCCGGCAAGGACGGCGTCGTCAAGCACGTGATGTCCGGCATCAATCCGCAGGGCTGCGAGGTGCACGCCTTCAAGGCGCCGAGCAGCGACGAGCTCGAACACGACTTCCTGTGGCGCACCGGCAAAGACGTGCCGGCGCGGGGCCGCATCGGCATCTTCAATCGCTCGCACTATGAAGAAGTACTGGTGGTGCGCGTGCACCCGGAGCTCCTCAAGCGGCAGAACCTGCCGCCCGCTGCCGCCGGCAAGGATATCTGGAAACACCGTTTCAAGGAGATCCGCGCCTTCGAACGCCACCTGACGCGCAACGGCACGCTGGTGTTGAAATTTCACTTGCGCATTTCCAAGGAAGAACAGCGCAAGCGTTTTCTGGCGCGGCTCGAGGAGCCGTTCAAGCGCTGGAAATTCTCGATGAACGACCTCGCCGAGCGCGGACGCTGGGACGACTACATGGCCGTGTATCAGGACATGATCCGCGAAACCTCGACCGACTACGCGCCGTGGTACGTCGTGCCTTCGGATCACAAGCACGTCGCCTGGCTGGTGGTCTCCGCAGCCATCATCGAGGCGCTCGACGCGCTCAAGCTGGAATATCCCAGGGTCGCCGGCAAGGCCTTGAAGGAGCTGAAAGAGTATGAGCGCATCCTCAAGGCCGAAGGGAAGAGCTGAGGCGGGCGCTTGCACGTTCACGGCCATTTCCGCTACAAAGGCGCCGGTCCCATATGCAGTTAACGCGGAATTCACCTTAATCCGCGAGCTTGGGACGGCAACGAAGGCAGTCGCAATGTCAGTTCGCCGCGATGTCCGCGCGATGACCCGGGAGGCCCAGGTGGCCTCTGCCGGCGCTGCTCTCATGCATTGCAAATTTCTCGGCGGGCTCCTGCTCCTTAGCGCCCCCTGAGGGCCGGCTGGGCGTTTTGCGCCTGGGCACTCAGGGGTTCGACCTAAGCCACGGAACCCAATGAGCGCCCGGACCGGAAGGCGGGTGCTAGCGAGAAGGACCTCATTCCATGACCACGCCAGGCAAATCCGAGCCGGCCAAATCCGCTTCTGCAAAATCCGAGAAGGACCGCGTCGTCATTTTCGACACCACCTTGCGCGACGGCGAGCAATGCCCCGGCGCCACCATGACGCATGAGGAGAAGCTCGAAGTCGCCGAACTGCTCGACGAGATGGGCGTCGACATCATCGAGGCCGGGTTTCCGATCGCGTCCGACGGCGACTTCGCCGCCGTCAACGAGATCGCCAAGCGCACCAAGAACGCGGTGGTCTGCGGCCTCGCCCGCGCGGGGTTTAAGGACATCGACCGCTGCGCCGAGGCGATCAAGCCGGCCAAGCGGCAGCGCATCCATACTTTCCTGTCCACCTCGCCGGTGCACATGAAATACAAGCTGCAGAAGGAACCGCACGAAGTCTACGAGATGGTGATCGCGCAGGTGACCCGTGCCCGCAATTACACCGACGACGTCGAGTGGTCGGCCGAGGACGGCACCCGCACCGAGTTCGACTTCCTGTGCCGCTGCGTCGAGGCGGCGATCAAGGCCGGCGCCACCACCATCAATATTCCCGACACCGTCGGCTACACGGTGCCGGAGGAATATTTCCGGATGTTCAAGACGCTGCGCGAGCGGGTGCCGAATTCCGACCTGGCGCGCTTCTCGGTGCATTGCCACAACGATCTCGGCATGGCGGTGGCGAACTCGCTCGCCGGCATCAATGCCGGCGCCCGCCAGATCGAGTGCACCGTTAACGGCATCGGCGAACGCGCCGGCAACGCGGCGCTGGAAGAAGTCGTGATGGCGATGCGGGTGCGCAATGACGTGCTGCCGTACTGGACCGGCATCAACGCCACCATGCTGACGCGAGCCTCGAAGCTCGTTGCGGCGGTGACCTCGTTCCCGGTGCAGTACAACAAGGCGATCGTCGGCCGGAACGCCTTTGCGCATGAGAGCGGCATTCATCAGGACGGCATGCTCAAGCATACGCAGACCTACGAGATCATGACGCCCGAGGACGTCGGCGTGAAACAGACCTCGCTGGTGATGGGCAAGCATTCCGGACGCCATGCCTTCGTGCACAAGCTCGAAGAGCTCGGCTACAAGCTCGCCGGCAATCAGCTTGAAGATGCCTTCGTGCGGTTCAAGACGCTCGCCGACAAGAAGAAGCACGTCTACGACGAGGACATCGAGGCGCTGGTCGACGAGGAGATCGCCACCGCCCAGGATCACATCAAGCTCGTCTCGCTCTCGGTGATCGCCGGCACCCGCGGCCCGCAGCGCGCCACCATGAAGCTCGACATCAACGGCAAGACGATGCTCGAGGAGTGCGAGGGCAACGGCCCGGTCGACGCCGTGTTCAACTGCGTCAAGGCCATGGTGCCGCACGAGGCGGTGCTGGAGCTCTACCAGGTGCACGCGGTGACCGAGGGCACCGACGCGCAGGCGGAGGTTTCGGTGCGGCTGTCCGAGAACGGCCGCTCGGTAACCGCCAAGGGCGCCGATCCCGATACGCTGGTCGCCTCGGCCAAGGCCTATCTCGCCGCGCTCAACAAGCTCGTGGCGCGGCGGCTGCGCGGCCAGCCCGAGGAGCGCCGCCTGCATTCGACGGATGTGGGGTGACCGGGCAAGCCTGGTCCAAGCCTTGCCCGTGGCGCAGCGGGCCGCTATATCGAGGCGAAGATTGCCGCCGTAAGGCGGCTTTCTTTTCCGAGTCCGCGCCTTACGGCGTCAGGCAGTTTGGTGGAAGTGCCTAACCTCGCAGGTTTTTCCGGTTAGGGCGCATAGCTCAGTTGGTAGAGCAGCTGACTCTTAATCAGCGGGTCCAAGGTTCGAGTCCTTGTGCGCCCACCAATCCACTGAAGGACGTGGGCCAGCGGTGTCACAGCCGCAGCTACTCCGCCATTTCCTCAAGCCGCCACGCGGGATGATGCGGCCGTTGCTGCGTGGGCCGTCCCGTCCCGTTTATGATCGCCGGGGGGCGCCTCCTCCTGCATTTGCACATCCCTGAAGACGAAGTTGCGCAACAGATTCGTGAGCTGCGCGCTTTCATCGGCTAGCGAGCGGCACGACGCCGTCGCCTGCTCGCCCATCGCCGCGTTCCGCTGCGTGGTAGAGTCCAACTCGCCGATCGCAATGTTGATCTCCTTGATCGTGCCGGATTGCGCGACAGCTTGGCCGGCGATATCGGCTATGCCGCCGTCGATGACCCCGATCTGATCGTTGATATGGTCGAAAGTCCGTCCGGTTGCGCCGACAAGTTCGACGCCGTTCGCGACTTCGGCTGCGCATTGCGAGATCAGGCCCTTGATCTCCTTCGCCGCATCCGCGGACCGCTGCGCCAGACGCCGAACTTCGGAAGCGACAACCGCGAAGCCGCGGCCGGCGTCTCCGGCGCGAGCCGCCTCGATACCCGCGTTCAAGGCCAACAGGTTGGTTTGAAACGCGATCTCGTCGATAACGCTGATGATTGCGGCGATCCGATCCGAGGCGTCCTTGATGCGCTCCATGGCTTGACCGGATTGATGCACGACGCCGACGCTCTCCACAGCATTGGCCTTCGTAGCGGAAATGATATCCTTCGTCTTGGTGGAGGCATCCGCGGCCATATTGACCGCATCGACCAGTTCTTGGATGGAGGCGCTCGATTGCTCCAACATCGCCGCCTGGCGCTCGGTGCGGTCGGAGAGCTCGTCCGAGGCGGCTGAAATCTCCTGCGATTGAGTGTGGACGGAAGCGGCCACATGGCTGACATTGGCGAGCGCCGTTTCGAGGTCATTCACGGCCAAATCATAGTTCGTCTTGATGGCGGCGAAGGCTTCCGGCAAATCGGCAAGACGGAACGTCAAATCGCCCTTCTTCAAACTGTCGAGGCCCTCGCCGACCGTAGCAATGACCTTGGAGAGCTCCAAGGCAGCGTCCCGCTTGGCTTTCTCGACCGCCTGCTCCTGCGTTTTGACCGCATTATTGATCGCTTCCGCCGCGACGCGAAACGAGCCTTGCATTCCGCCGAGCATGATCCGGCGGTAGTACACGTTTTGGCATACGGCTTGCAGGCTGCCCGTCGCTTCGCGGATAAATGCGTCGCAGCAATCGACCACATCGTTCACTCTATGCTGAACCTCGGCGAGGATGCCGTTTTCACCGATATGAATGATCCGAGCCTCGAAGTTGCCTTTGGTTATTTCCTCGCACACGGAGACAATTCTCTTGATGACACCAAGCTCGGGACTGGCCTCTGTTTTCGACCTGTTCTGGCCCTTTATTAGAACCGCAAGCACAAGCGTACCGCATACAATCGACAAAGCGATCGAGAGATTCCCGACGAACTGATGGCCGAACAAACCCAAGATCAAAGCAAGCGTTGCCGTGAAAATTGCGGCGCTTGCGGCGGCAACAACCACGTTACCGAAATCAAAGTGAAAAGATAAGCGCGTCATAAGTCGTATTCCTCGATTGCAGAAAGTCCGTCAGGAAGGCATAACCCGCCGCCAATTCTTCCTTGCCGTTGGCATGTTTCTTTTCCTCAAGCAGCACTTGCGCATAGAGCGGGACAATCGTGTTCTTGATGATTGTACGATCGGGAACGCGCCGGTTCGAATGGAATCCGATGACATTGTGCTTATCGTCATAGGACGGGGTCACATGCGCGAGGACCCAATAGTAGTCTCCGCTTTTTGCCATGTTCTTGACGTAAGCAAAGATTTCACGACCGGCCGAAAGCGTATCCCACAGCAGCTTGAACACCGCGCGCGGCATGTCCGGATGGCGGATGATACTGTGCGGCTGTCCGAGCAACTCGGCTTCCGTATAGCCGGCGATCCTGCAGAACACCTGATTGACGTAGGTGAGGCGGCCCTTGAGATCGGTCTTGGAAACGATGAGGTCGGGCTCGCAAAACGGGACCTCGGTAAGCGTTGGTTTGATGGCTGTCTTCATAGGTGCGCCCGGGTGGCCTTTCGCGTCACGTCGACCGGCACGGCCGAACAATGCATCGCCTCGGTTGAACTGCGACTCGAACACCAAGCCGGCGAATCCGACGTCATTGGCTGTCGCAACGCGGTGGTTTTGACGAACGTGTTCATCGGTGGAAAAAAGCAACCTTTCGCAAGTTCAGGCAGCTTCGCGAGGCGACCGTTACTCTTCGTCTTGTCGGACACAAGATCGCGGAGAACCGGCCTCCGAGACGCCGCACAGCGTACTCCGGCCGACTATGGAAAATCCGGTCTAACGTAAGCTGAATAATTCGAAGAATTGGCTTAACGCAGGATAACAGCCGCTGAAGGGACAAATAAGCGGGTGGTGTTATCGAGAGTGACCGTCACCCTGCCCGTACCGAGCGCGCCGGACCGGGCGGGTCGAGCGTCTGCTGAATGACGCGGCCGAGCGCCGAGATCTGATACGGCTTGCGCAACACCGGAAATTCCGGCGTGGCGTCGAATGCCTTGGTATAGCCGGTGGTCAGCACCACCGGAATATTCGGATGACGCGCGCCGATGAGGCGCGCCAGCGCCAAACCGTCGGTGCGGCCGGGCAAGACGACATCGCTGAAAACGAGTGCGATGCTCGTGCCGGCCGCGAGGACGTCGAGCGCGGCGGCGGCATTTCCCACTTCGATCGTCCGGTAGCCGAGCTGCTCCAATAGCGACACCGCGACATGCCTTACTTCGGGATTGTCCTCAACGACCAGGATCGTTTGTCGGCCGACGCTGAGATATTGCCCGTCGTCTTGCGGTGACGGCGCGGCGACGGCCGCGTGTGTACGCGGCAGATAGACCGTCACTTTGGTGCCGCGCCCGACCTCGCTGTCGATCGTCACCGTGCCCGCCGATCGCCGGGCAAAGCCGTAGACCTGCGACAGGCCGAGGCCGGTACCCTTGTCCGGACCTTTGGTGGTGAAGAACGGTTCGACCACCCGGGACAGCAGATCGGGCGGAATGCCGTCGCCGGTGTCGGCGACGCTGAGCGCGACGAAATCGCCGGCCGCCGGCAAGCCTTCCAGCGCCGCACCCGTCTCGAAATGCGCGTTTTCCGCCGCGATCAGGACACGGCCGCCGTCGGGCATGGCGTCGCGGGCATTGACCGCGAGATTGACCAAGGCGAGCTCGAGCTCCGACTTGTCGACGCAAACCGGCCACGTGGTGTCGGGTACATCGGTCCGGAATTCGATATTGACGTGCATCGAGCCGGCCAGCACGTCGCGGATCGTGTGCACCGCCTCGACCGGGTCGATCACCGTCGGATTGAGCGGCAGCGTGCGCGAGAACGACAGCAATTGCCGGGTCAGGTTTTCGCCGCGGGTCGCCGCCATTTCGATCGCCGCCAGAGCACGCACGTCCTTGGCGTCGTGCAGTCGGCCCTTCAAGCGCTGCGCGTGGCCGCTCACGATCATCAAGAGGTTGTTGAAATCATGGGCGACGCCGCCGGTGAGTTGCCCGATGGCGTCCATCTTCTGGAAATGCGCGGCTTGGCGCTGCGCCCGCTCGAGCGCGGCGGCGGCTTCTTTTTCCGCGGTAACATGCCGGCCCGCCACATAGATCAGACCGTTATATTCGGTCATGGTCCATTGCAGCCACCGCCACGAGCCGTCCTTGTGGCGAAGGCGGTTCTCCATGCGCACGGTCGGCACGCCTTGCGCGAGCTGGGCGCGGCCGGCGATGGCATTTGGCGCGTCGTCGGGATGGCGCAGCTCGCTGACATGCATGGCTTTGATCTCGTCCTCGCTCCAGCCGAGCAGCCGGGTCCAGGCTGGATTGAGGCTGAGGAAATGACCTTCAAAATTGGAGACTGCGAGCAGATCTTCGGAAACATGCCAGATGCGGTCGCGCTCCAGCGTGCGCTTTTCGACCTCCGCCTCCAGCCTTTCGCTGAGCGCGCGCAGTTCCGCTTCCATGCCGGCGCGCGCCTGCTCGGCCAGCATGCGCTCGATGGCAAAACCGAGCTGGCGCGCCAGCGTCAAAGCCAGATCGACGTCCTCGCGCTTGAATTCATGCGGCGCGTCATAATAGGTCATGAATTTGCCGATCAGCCTGCCTCCGGCCATCAGCGGAACGAAAGCGAGCGCGCCGATGCCTTCGCGCTCCACCGCGCCGCCGATCAGCGGGTCAAGGCCGGAGGCCGCGGTATCGGGTAGACACAGCGGCTCGGGATTGGTTTCACCGGCGCTCCACGGCGAATGACCTTCGACGACGTTGCGATAGCGATCCGACAGGCCGCGCCACGCGGCAAACCGCATCACCCCGTCGCTATCGCAACGCAGGATCGACGCCCGGCTGCAATGCAGCGCCGCGGTGATCGCGGCCAAGGCCGCATCGTAGATTTCCGCCAAGGAGGTTGAGCGATAGAGTTTGTCGGTGAAGCGATAGAGCGCGGCCTGTTCGTCGGCGCGGCTCGCCATCAAGGCTTCGGCCTGTTTACGCGCCGTGATGTCGCGTGCGATTTTCGATGCGCCGACGATCTTGCCGCGCTCATCCCGCATCGGCGAAATAGTGAGCGATATGTCAAGCAACCGCCGGTCCTTGCAGCGGCGGACGGTCTCGAAATGCTCGATGCGTTCGCCGCGCCGGATGCGTTCGAGAATGACCGGTTCTTGGCCGTGGAGCTCTTCGGGGATGATGATGGTAATCGGCTTGCCGATCACCTCTTCCGCCGAATAACCGAACAGGCGTCGGGCGCCCGGGTTCCAGCTGAGGATAACGCCGTCGAGGTCCTTGCTGACGATTGCATCGTCCGAGGATTCGACAATGCTGGCAAGCAGCCGGCGCGCCGCGTCGCCCTGCCGCTCTTCGGTGATGTCGAGGAGCGATGCGATCCAGCCGCCGATGCCGCCGTCGGCGTCGTGCTCGGGCCGATAGGCGATGTAGAGGCAGCGTCTACCGATGTCAGGAAAGTCGAGCTCGCATTCAAACTGCACTTCTTCCCCGCGCAGCACCTGCTCGATATAAGGGCGTAGCTTACCGAAGCCCGGGTCGCCGAGCATCTCTGCAATGGTCTTGCCGAGAATTTCGTCGCGGTGCATGCCGATCATTCGCGCATAGGCATCGCTGATGAAGCGATAGCGCAGGTCGCGAGTGCAACGCACCAGCATGAACGGCGTGCGATTGATGACCGACTGCAGCTCCGCTTCGCTGGCGCGGAGCGCCTCTTCGGTGCGCTTGCGCTCGGTCAGTTCCTGAAAACTGCAAACCGCGCCGACGATGCCGCCCGACTGGTCCATGAGCGGCGCGGCATTCATCAACACCGGCATCCTTGAGCGGTCGGGCCGCTCGATCACCAGTTCGGCGCCAAAGACGGTTTCGCCGGTCCGCAGCGCGGCGGCAACCGGCGTGGCTTCGAAGGCAAGAGGCTCGCCGCCGGGTCCATAGCGGCGAAAGGAAGCACTGTGCCGGTCGCTCGGGTCCTCGAGCGGCGGTGTCCGGCCCCAAAGCTCGACGGCGCGGCGGTTATAACGCACCAGGCCGCTATCGGCGCGGCACACGCAAAATCCCGTCGGAATCGCATCCAACGCGCTTTGGTCGATTGTGCGGAAGACATCCAGGCCGCGCGGCGTCGAGACGGCTTTGGGCTCCTGACCACTCATCACATCGCTTTCCCCCAACGCGAGGAACGCTGTTCGGCAGGGAAAGTTCCACTGGGTACAATATCTTATCTCGATCTTATCTCGCTTCGGTCGCGGGGCTCCCGCAAACGGCCTGGAGACAGTGATCCGAAGAACGACAAATCGCCCGGCCCTAGTCGCTGAAATGGGCGGCCAGATAATCGGCAATTGTCTTTGCTTCGCCGGGCGTCGCTGGTGCGCCCCAAGCGACCATATCGGCGACGATCACCGGCCAGCCTCGCCGGTCGCGTTTGACGACGGCCACGCGCTCGAGGTCATGGCAAACGCTGCACCGCGTCTCGACCAAATCCTTGCCCGCTCCGTCCGGTAGCGCGACCGGCTTGCCCGGCGGAAGATTCATGCCCGGTCCTAGATTGGTCGTCAGGTAATTCACTACCGTCTCAATCTCCGGCTCCGACAATTGCGCCCCGCGCAGCACCATGTTGTCGACGTACACGCGCCAGCCGGCGGCGCCGTCGCGGATTTTGACGATCGTGCCGAGGTAGTGGCATTGCGAGCAGACGGCCGCGACCAGGTCGCGGCCCTCGCCCGGCGGCAAAGGATTGGCATTTTGCGCGCGGCTCGGCGCGACGGCGGCGGCAATCGTAAGCACAATGAGAGCGGGCAACGCAGCGCGCATGATCACACCTTCCGTGTACGCAGATCGGCGACCGAGTACGGCGGATACCACTGCGACACCGCACCAAGCCCCTCGCGCTTGATGTGAATATCGAGCAAATAAGGCCGCCCTTCGACCATCGCGCTTTTGGCGCGAGCCAACGCGTCTTTCACACCGTCCGGCTCCTTCACCGTCTCGCCTTCGACGCCGAAGGCGCCGGCGGCTTTGGCGTAATCGACGTCGGGATCGCCGAGATAACATGTCATGTCGCGCGCGGCCTCGAATTGCCGGCCGGCGCCGTTCCAGATGCGATTGCGCTCATTGTTGTAGCTGTGGTTGTTGAGCACGATGACGGTCACCGGCGCCTTATAGCGCGCCATGCTCCATAACGGCTGCGGCCCCGAGAAGCAAAAGCTGCCGTCGCCGACGACGGACACCACCGGCACGTCGGGCCGCGCCAGCTTGACGCCGAACCCGGCCGCCATGCCCCAGCCCAGCACGTTGGGACTGGTGCTGAAATACGGCTTGTCGTCGCCGCCGAACGACATCAGCGCGTCCATGGTCTTGCCGGAATCGGCGTCGGTGACATAGCAGGTGTCACGGTCGAGATTGGCCTCGAGTTCGAGGCCGAGCCGCTCGATGCTGACCGGCGTCGAATCGGCCAAGGCGCGCGCGAGCGCTTCGCGCTCGTCGTGCATCTGTTTGGAATAAGCGGCCGTCCGCGCGGCGCGCTCCTCGGCGATCGCCTTGAGGCGCGATGCGGTGGCCATGGAGCGGATCGCATCGTTGAGATCGGCCATGGCAAGTCGCAAGTCCGCGACCATGGCGAGATCGACCGGCGCCGAGCGGGCGAGAGCAGTCGGATCGAGCCGGATCGAAATCAATTTGGTGCCGGGCGACGCGATCTCGCCGAAGCGATTGCCGAGATTGAGCAGAACGTCCGGCTTGCCGGGATAGCGCATGGTACGCAGCAGCGCGCCGACGTAAAGCGGATGCCGGGTCGGAAACGGCTTCGACCAATAGCCGAGGCCGCCGGTTAAGCTTGCGACCGGCGCACCGAGCAATTCGGCGAGCTCGATCAGCTCCTTCTCGCCGCGGCACCAGGTGATGTCGTCGCCAATGCTGATGAGAGGATTTTTCGCCTCGATCAGCATGCGCGCCGCTTTTTCGATGTCGTCCTTGTCGGGACGAATCCGCATCGGCACGTCGAACTTGCTGCGCTCCCACACTTGCGTCTTGGCGCGCCGCTCGAGCGTATTGGTCGGCAACGACAGGAACACCGGACCGCATGGCGGCGTCGAGGCGAATTTGAGCGCGCGCCGCGTCGTTTCCGCCACCGCCGCGGTCGACTGCATCTGCCAGAACCACTTGGTGATGGGCTCGGTCATCAGCTCAGGATGATCGGGCTCCTGCAATTGATCGCGGCCGAGCGCATCCTGGTCGATCGAGGCAACCGCGACCAAAAGCGGGACCTGGTCCTTGTAGGAATTGACCATCTGCGTCATGGCATTGGGCAAGCCGATATTGGCGACGACCACGACGCCGATGCGGCCCGACGCACGCGCATAACCGTCAGCCATCGCGATCACGGCGCCTTCCTGAATGCCCTTGATCAAATGAATCTCGGGCACGTCGACGAGCGCGTCGAAGATCGGATGATCGCCGGTCGAAGGATTGAAGAACAAATACTCGACGCCCGCCGCCTTAAGCTGCGCCACGAACAATGCGCCGCCGTTACCCTCGACGTCATAGATCGCTGACGGGGCGCCGGCGGCGGAAGTCGGGGCGGCGCTTGATCCGAGCGGACTCGAGATTCTGCGCCACCGCCTTGGCGGCAACGCCGCTCATCCCGAGCGCGCTCAGCCCGGACACGAGTTGTCTGCGGGATATTCCGTGATCGAGGTAGTCCTTGATCAGTTGCTTCATGAAATCCTCCCGCTTAGAACCTGTTATCGGCTTGTCTTTGCGCAATATTAGCATGCTTGTTAGCAGCAGGCCCACAACCGACGGATGGTTCGAGCGGCGGCCCGGAAATTGCATGTTCATCGGCGGATAAAAGCGTAACGTGTAACGGCATGTCGATCCTCGTCGGGCTTCACCACGTCACCCGCTACAGCTACGACCGGCCGATCGGCCTCGGTCCACAGATCATACGTCTGCGGCCGGCGCCGCATTGCCGGACGCGGATTCCGAGCTACGCGTTGACGGTGACGCCGGCACAGCATTTCGTGAACTGGCAGCAGGATCCGCACGGCAATTGGCTGGCGCGCTACGTGTTTCCGGAGAAGACCCGCGAATTCTCCATTACCGTCGACTTGCGCGCCGATATGGAGGTCATCAATCCGTTCGACTTCTTCGTTGAGCCTTATGCGGAAAAGTGGCCGTTCGAATTCGCGTCCGATCTGAAGGAGGATCTGGCCGCATTTGTCGAGCCGGAGCCGGCCGGGCCGCGCCTGAAAGAGTTCGTCCGCTCGATTTCTCGCGCGCCGCGCAACACCGTCGATTTTCTGGTCGAGCTCAATCAGCGCCTCCAAGGCATGATCCGCTATCTGGTCCGCATGGAGCCGGGCGTGCAGACGCCAGAGGAAACGCTGGCTTCCCGCGCCGGGTCCTGTCGCGATACCGCGTGGCTTCTCGTGCAGATCATGCGGCAGATCGGTCTGCCGGCCCGTTTCGTCTCCGGCTATCTCATCCAGCTCCGGCCCGACGTATTACCGATCGAAGGCGCCGCCGGCGCCGAATTCGATTTTACCGATCTCCACGCCTGGACCGAGGTCTACATTCCCGGCGCCGGCTGGGTCGGCCTCGACCCCACCTCAGGGCTGCTCTGCGGCGAAGGCCATATTCCGCTCGCCGCGACGCCGCACTACCGTTCCGCCGCGCCGATCAGCGGCATGGTCGAACCAAGCGAGGTCGAGTTCGGCTTCGAGATGAACGTGACGCGGCTCGTCGAACACCCGCGGGTGACCGCGCCGTTTTCGGAAGCCGCGTGGACCGCGCTCGATGCGCTCGGCGAGAAGGTCGATGCCGACCTCAACCGGCACGATGTGCGCCTCACCATGGGCGGCGAACCGACCTTTGTCTCGATCGACGATTATCAGTCCGCGCAATGGAATACCGATGCGCTCGGCGCGATGAAACGCGAGCGGGCCGACGAACTGATCCGGCGGCTGCGCGACCGCTTCGCACCGGGCGGGCTGCTGCACTACGGCCAGGGCAAATGGTATCCGGGGGAGCCGATTCCGCGCTGGGCTTTCGCGTTGTATTGGCGCCGCGACGGCGTGCCGATCTGGCGCGACGAAAGCTTGGTGGCGCGCGAAGCTGCCGCGCCGCAGGCGTCAACCGCGAATGCGCGGCGCTTCACCGAAGGCGTCGCCGCACGCGCGGGACTGATGGCAGAGTTCGTGCAGCCGGCCTATGAGGACCCGGTCGACCGGATGCTCAAGCTCGGCCTGATCCCGCACAACATCGATCCGAGCGATCCCAAGAGCGACGACCCGCATGAGCGCGCACGCATCCTGAAATTGTTCGACGATCACCGCGGCGAGCCGAAGGGCTTTGTGCTGCCGCTGCAGCGCTGGACCGCGCAGGCCAAACCGGGATGGCTGAGCGAAATCTGGCGCACGCGCCGCGGCAGCCTGTTTCTGGTCCCCGGCGACTTGCCGCTCGGGCTGCGGCTGCCGTTGTCATCGCTGCCGGCGCTGGCGGCGGCCGATTATCCGCACCTCGTCCCGGCGGATCCGTTCGCGGAGCGCCATCCGCTGTCCGACCCGCGCCTTACTCATCCGATCGGCACGCACGCCATTCACGCGGCGGCAGGCGCCACGGATTCGCCGCCGCTGGCGCCAGAGACGCTGGTGCTGCAGCGGGCGCCGGCCGGATCCGCGATCGATGACGGGTCTGCGAGTCCGGTGCGCACCGCTTTGTCGGTCGAAGTGCGCGACGGCCGCCTGTGCGTGTTTATGCCGCCGGTCGAGACGCTCAATGACTATCTCGATCTGGTCGCCACCATCGAAGCGACCGCGGCCGAGCTCGGCCTGCCGATCCACCTCGAAGGCTATGCGCCGCCGCCCGACCCGCGGCTCAACGTTCTGAAAGTGACGCCCGACCCAGGCGTAATCGAGGTCAATGTGCAACCGGCGGCATCGTGGCGCGAAGCCATCGCCATCACGCGCGGCGTCTACGAGGACGCCCACCGCGCCCGGCTCGGCACCGATAAATTCATGCTCGACGGCCGGCACACCGGTACCGGCGGCGGCAATCACGTCGTGCTTGGCGGGCTCAATGCCGCCGACAGCCCGTTCCTGCGGCGGCCCGATCTGCTCAAGAGCCTGGTGCTCTATGCGCTGCGCCGACCGTCATTGTCGTATTTGTTCTCGGGATTGTTCGTCGGGCCCACCAGCCAGGCGCCGCGTATCGACGAGGCGCGGCAGGATTTGCTCTATGAGCTCGAGATCGCGGTCGGCAAAGTGCCGCCGCCGGGCGGCCCCGACTGGGTGCCGCCTTGGCTGGTCGACCGGCTCTTCCGCAATATTCTCGTTGACGTCACCGGCAATACCCATCGCACCGAGATTTGCATCGACAAGCTGTTTTCGCCGGACGGCCCGACCGGCCGGCTCGGGCTGGTCGAATTTCGCTCGTTCGAAATGCCGCCGGACGCGCGCATGAGTCTCGCCCAGCAATTGCTGCTGCGCGCGCTGATCGCCTGGCTCTGGCGCACGCCGCTTGAAGGCAAGCCGGTGCGCTGGGGCACCGCGCTGCACGACCGATTCATGCTCGAACATTTCGTCTGGGACGATTTCCTCGGCATATTGAACGATCTGAAATATGCCGGCTACGTTTTCGATCCGGGCTGGTTCGAGGCGCAGCGGCAATTCCGCTTCCCGCTGTGCGGCCGGGTGCACCATGGCGGGGTCGATCTCGAACTGCGGCAGGCGATCGAGCCCTGGTACGTGCTCGGCGAGGAGGGCAATCAAGGCGCCACCGTGCGCTTCGTCGACTCTTCGGTCGAGCGGCTGCAGGTCAAGGTCGCCGGCTTGAACGCCGACCGTCATGTCGTCACCTGCAACGGCCGGCGCGTGCCGCTGACCGCGACCGGCCGCTCCGGCGAATTCGTCGCCGGCGTGCGGTTTAAGGCCTGGGAGCTGACGGCTTCGCTGCAGCCCACCGTCGGGGTGCATGCGCCGCTCACTTTCGATATTGTCGATTCGTGGAATTGGCGTTCGCTAGGCGGCTGCGTCTATCACGTGGCGCATCCCGGCGGCCGCAACTACGAGACTTTCCCGGTCAATTCCTACGAAGCCGAAGCGCGGCGGCGGGCGCGCTTCCAGGATCATGGCCACACCGGCGGGCTGATCGACGTGCCGCCGCTTGAACCGTCGCTCGAATATCCGACCACGCTCGACTTGCGACGTCCGAACTGAAGATCATCCCGTGCAGACCAACGAAATCGCGCCATGGCTTTGCAATTTCCCAGCGCTCTTGACGCACCGAATGCCAGCCTGGAACCGCTGATTTCCGGCTATAAGCCGCTGCACGGCGTATTCGACGAGATGATGGGTGGCGACGGGCGCGTGCGTGCGCATTGGCAGCCGTTCCTCGCCGCGCTCGCTGCCCTGGGCAGCGACGAGATCAATCGCCGTTTTGCGGCGGCCGACCGCTATCTGCGCGATTCCGGGGTGTTCTATCGGGTTTATGAAGATGCAGCCGGCATCGAGCGGCCGTGGCCGCTGAGCCACATCCCGCTGATCATCGAGCCCGGCGAGTGGCGGCAGCTGGAAGCCGGATTGATCCAGCGCGCCGAATTGCTCGAGGCTGTCTTGGCGGACTCCTACGGCCCGGGAACGCTGACGCTCGACGGCCGGCTGCCCGCCGCTTTGATCGCCGGCAATCCGGAATTTCTGCGGCCTTTGGTGGGCGTCGAACCGCCCGGCGGCGCGCATCTGCGCTTCTACGCCGTCGACGTCGGCCGCGGCGCCGACGGCCGCTGGTGGGTGCTCAACGATCGCGCCCAGGCGCCGTCGGGCGCCGGCTACGCCATCGAAAACCGTCTCGCACTGTCGCGCGCCATTCCGGACATCTACCGCAAGGCCCGCGTCGAGCGGGTCGCGCCGTTCTTTCAGGCCTTCCAGGCCGAATTGTCCGCTCTCAACCGCCGCGACGACGCCCGCATCAGCCTGCTCACGCCCGGGCCGATGAACGAGACCTATTTCGAGCACGCTTATCTTGCCCGCTATCTCGGCCTTCTGCTGGTCGAGGGCGAAGATTTGATCGTTCAGGATGACGGCGTCTTTATCCGCACCGTGTCGGGTCTGCGCCGCACCGAAGTGCTGCTGCGACGCATCGACGCCGATTTTGCCGATCCGCTGGAGCTCAACGCCGCATCGCGGCTTGGCGTCGCCGGCCTGCTGCAGGCGGTGCGCGACGGCAAGGTCGTCATCATCAATTCGCTCGGCGCCGGCCTGGTCGAGGCGCGCGCCATGCTGGCCTTCCTGCCGGCGCTGGCGCCGATCGTGCTCGGCGCCGAGCTGAAAATGTCGAATGTCGCGACCTGGTGGCTTGGGCGCGCCGACATGCGCGAGGACATGATCGGCAAGCTCGACAGCATGGTGATTGCATCGGCCTTCACCGAGCAGCTTCCCGATGCGCAGCTCGGCAGCGAAATACTGGGCGCGCGGCTCGACGCCGCGCAGCGGCAAGCGCTGATGCAGTCGATCCGCGACCGCGGCATCGACTACGTGGCTCAGGAAGCGGTCACGCTGTCGAGCATGCCGGTGTGGCGCGACGGCCGGCTGCAGCCGCGGCCGTTCACGCTGCGGCTGTTCCTTGCCCGGGCCGGCGAGCGCTGGCAGGTTTTGCCGGCCGGTTTCGTGCGCATTGCCGACGACATCGATGCGCGCGCCGTCAGCTTGCAGCGCGGCGCCGCGACCGCCGACGCCTGGGTGCTGGCGCACGGTCCGGTGGCCGAGACCACGCTGCTGCCGACCGCGGAACGGATGTCCGTGCAGCGCGCCAGCGGACTTTTGCCGAGCCGCGCCGCCGACAATCTGTTCTGGGTCGGACGTTATGTGGAGCGCGCCGAGGCCACGCTGCGTCTCGTGCGCGCCATTATCAACCGGGTCGCCGAAGCCGACGACGCGGCGGCGCCGGTCATCGCCACTATGGGCGCGCTGCTCGCCGCGTGGGATGCCCTTCCGCCCGGCGGCGTTACGGGGCCGCCGACGTCCATCGCGCGCATGGTCTTAACGCGTGGGGATTTGAACGGGGCTTTGCCGCGTCTCGTGAGCGCCGCGCGCTTCGCCGCTTCCGTTATTCGCGACCGCTTTTCGCCCGATGCCTGGCGGGCGATCAACGATCTTGCCAAATTGATCGCGGCGCCGCTTGCGGCCGGCCCGACCGAAAGCGCGATCGCCGAGCGCGTGGAAGCGGCGTTGCGCATCATCGCGGCATTGTCCGGTCTGGCGCAGGAAAACATGACGCAGCTTGCCGGCTGGCGCTTTCTCGAGCTCGGTCGCCGCATCGAACGCGCGCTGCTGACTTGCCGGCTCACCCGCGCCTTGGCGCAATCCGGCACCGCCGACGGCGAGCTCGACGTGCTGTTGGAGCTTGCCGACAGCCAGATCACCTATCGGCAGCGCTACGTGATGATCGCCGCGCCGGCGCCGGTTGTCGATCTCGTCGTGCTCGATCCGAACAATCCGCGTTCGGTGCTCTATCAGCTCGATCGCATCGAGGCGCATCTGCGCGCGTTGCCTAGGCGCAGCTCCAGCGGCCGGCTGTCGCCGGTCCAACAAATCGCCGCCGCCATTGCCACGCGGCTGCGCACCGCGGAAGCCGCCGCCGTCAACGCGGCCTTGATCGCCGACATCGAGCAAGCGCTGATGAAATTGTCGGACGCCATCACCGCGGCCTATCTCGCCAACAATGAGCGATCCGAACCGGTCTGGGAGGCGCTGGCGTGATCTACGACGTGCGGCAGACGACGACCTGCAGCTATGCGAGCCCGGTGGCGCATGCGCGTCACGTACTCCGCCTCACCCCGGTGTCGCGCGACGGCGAGCGCGTCCATGTCGCGGCGTTGCAGATCGTGCCCGAGCCGGCGCATCGGCGCGAGGGTGAGGACTTTTTCGGCAACCGCCTGACCTGGATCGAAATCAACGAGCCGCACCAGACGCTGACGGTGAAACTGTCGGCGCGAGTTGCGGTGGATGGGGAGCCTATCCCCTCTAAAACGCCGGCCTGGGAAGACGTCCGCGAGGCGGCGTTCGCGACGAGCGATATCGGACCGCTGTCGCCCGCCCATTTTCTGTTTCCGAGCCGTATCGTCTCGCTCGATCCGGAGATCCGCGATTATGTTCGCCAGAGCTTTACGCCGGGACGCGCCGTGCTGGAAGCGGCCATCGAACTGATCGGCCGCATGAAAGCCGACATCGTCTATGAGATCGGCGCCACCACCGTCACCACCACGCCGCCGATGTCGTTCGCGCTGCGCCGCGGCGTCTGCCAGGACTTTGCGCATATCATGATTTCGGGGCTGCGCGGCATCGGCCTGCCGGCGGCCTATGTCAGCGGCTATCTGCGCAGCGCCCCGCGCACCGATCCGACGCGGCTGCAAGGCGCCGACGCCATGCACGCCTGGGTGCAGCTGTGGTGCGGCGCAGGAGAGAAAGGCGGGGGCTGGATCGGGCTCGATCCAACCAACGGGATTTTGGCGGGCGAGGATCATGTCACACTGGCGATCGGCCGCGACTACACCGACGTCGCGCCGATGGATGGTGTGATTCTGGGTTCCGGCGGGCAACACATCGACGTTGCCGTCGCTGTCACGCCGGCGGCCTGAGCGCGACCGTGATCGTCAGGCGCCTGTGGCGGCACTTGCCAAGCCGTCCAACGCCGCGGCAAGGCGGCTTGTCACTTCGGCAACGCCCGCCGCACCGTGGCGCTGTGCGATCCAGCCTGGGTCGTTGTAAGTGAGCCAGACCTTGCCATCGGCATCCTCCCAGACCAACGCCTTCAAAGGCAGGTCGATGCCGATGGTCTGTTCGGCCTGCATCAGCGGCGTGCCGCCTCTGGCATTGCCGAAGATCAGGACTTCGGTCGGCCGCAGCGCCATGCCGACCTCATTGGCGCCGGCGGCGTGATCGATACGCGCAAATACGGTCATGCCTTTGGCTGTCACTTCGGCCGCGAGCCGGTCGGCGGTTGCCTTCGCGCCGTGCGCGCTTGGCAGCGTTATCAAGCCATTTTCGGTCATTGCTGGCACTCCAGTCCAAGTATGTCGTCCTGGTATTGACTGCGCTCCCCGGCGCGAGAATAAGACCACGAAAGCCCAAGGAAAATAACCGGGAAATTAAGATATGGCCGACGACAAGAAGGAGAAAGCGGCCCACACGCTCACTGACCATCTGTACGGCCGCGACGTCGTCCATAGTCACGCCGACGATTCCGACCACGATCACGACCACGATTTCGACGACGATGACGGTCCGCTCGAGGACAATCCGCTGTGGCGGCAAGACAACGTCACGCTGACGACGGTCGGCATCGACATCGGCTCCTCCGGCACGCAGGTCATCTTCTCGCGCGTTCATTTGCGCCGCCTGGCGGAGGATCTGACCAGCCGCTATTACGTCGTCTCGCGCGAAACCTTGTTTCAGTCGCCGGTCGCGCTGACGCCGTATCAAAGCGAAGAGCGCATCGACGACGCCAAGCTCGGCGTCATCATCGACGATGCTTATATCGCAGCCGGTCTGTCGCCGGACCAGATCGATACCGGGGTTGTCATTCTCACCGGCGAAGCGCTGCGGCGCGACAACGCCCAAGGCATCGCCAAAATACTTTCCGAGCAGGGCGGCGAATTCGTCACCGCCACCGCGGGGCACCATATGGAGGCGATGCTGGCGGCTTACGGCTCGGGCGCCGCGCGGGTGTCGAGCGACAACGGCAAGCGCATTCTCAATGTCGATATCGGCGGCGGCACCACTAAGCTTGGCCTGGTCGAGAACGGCAAGGTGATCGCGACCGCCGCGGTGCATATCGGGGGCCGTCTGCAAGTGGTCGAGGACGGCAAGATCGTCCGCCTCGACCCGGCCGGTAAGCATCACGCCAAGCGCGCCGGTTTTTCATGGAACCGCGGCGATGCCGCCACGGCTACCGAGTTGCAAAAAGTCGCCGACGGCATGGCCGATACGCTGCTTGCCGCCGTGACCGCGCGGCCGCTGCCCCACGACATCGCGCATCTTTATCTCACCGACCCGATCGCCGAACTCGGCGGCATCGACGGCGTGATGTTTTCGGGCGGCGTCGCCGAATATATTTATGAGCGTGAAACGCACGACTTCGGCGATCTCGGTCCCAAGCTCGGCCACGCCATCGCCGCCCGCATCGCGCAAGGCGCCCTTCCCTGGCCGGTGCTGCCGGCCGGCGAATGCATTCGCGCCACCGCGCTCGGCGCCTCCGAATACAGCGTGCAGCTGTCCGGCAATACCAGCTACATTTCCGCGCCCGGCATTTTATTGCCGCGCCGCAATCTCCAGGTCGTACAGCCGCCCTTCGTTCCCGGCGAAAACGTCGATCCCGAGGAACTGGCGCAGGCGATCCGTAGCCACGTCACCGCATTCGATCTCGACGGCACCGACCGCGACATCGCGCTCGCCTTGCGCTGGACCGGCCTGCCGTCCTATCCGCGGCTCGCCGCGTTCGCCGCAGGCATCAAGAGCGGGCTCGCCGACCGCATCGCCAAAAAGCTGCCGCTCTACATTATGCTCGACGGCGACGTGGCGCAGACGCTAGGCCACATCCTGCGCGACGAGCTTAATGTCGAGAGCGAGATCCTGGTGATCGACGGCGTAGTGTTGTGGGATTTCGACTATATCGACCTCGGCCGCATCCGCATGCCGTCCTATACAGTGCCGGTCACCATCAAATCGCTGGTGTTCAACGAAGACCCACGCGGTCCGCGGCGGGCTCAGCGCCTGCATCACCGTGAGCACGATCACGATCACGGCCAAGAGCATGATCATGACCATGCGCATAGCCACCATCACCACGGCCACAGCCATGACCACAGTCACGCTCACGTCCACGACCATGCTCACGAAAGCACGGAACCGCGCCGCCGCTAGGGTTTAGCGTTTCGGTCCGTTTTTCGCTAAGATCGCTACCGAGGAAAACAAGCAAGGTAAGCCCATGGCCGAAAACGCCAAAAAGAATGCCGTCGTTTCCGAAGAGCTCGCCAGCAAGTTCAAGACCGAGAGGGAAACGCCTTATACGCGCTGGGTGAAGGCCGAAGGCCTCGACATCATCCCGTCCTTCTACGTGAAGAACCTGAATAGCGTCGCGCTCAAACCCTGGGCGCGCCGCGGCGGCAATGCGGTGTTTCTCAACCACGACGCCTCGCGCACCTCGAACGACTGCTATGTGATGGAAATCGCGCCGGGCAAGAGCCTTCTCCCGCACCGCCAGCTCTACGAAGAAATGATCATGGTGCTAAGCGGCCGCGGCTCGACCACGGTGTGGAACGACGCCGGCGCGCGCATCACCTTCGAATGGGGGCCGGGCGCGCTGTTCGCGATCCCGCTCAACTGCCACCACCAGCATTTCAACGGGTCCGGCAAGGAGCCGGCGCGCTATGTCGCGGTCACCAATGCGCCGCCGGTCATCAATCTCTACGAAGACCTCGATTTCATCTTCAACACCAAATACGACTTTAAGGACCGCTTTGCCGGCGAGCCGGATTATTTCTCCTCCAAGGGCGAGCAGAAGGGATTTTTGCTGACGACAAATTTCGTGCCCGACGCCGTGAACATTCCACTGATCACCGCGGCGGAGCGCGGCGCTGGCGGCGGCCATATCCGCTTCAACATGGCCAAAGGCTCGCTGAACAGTCACATCTCGCAATTCCCCATCGGCACCTACAAGAAGGCGCATGCCCACGGACCCGGCGCCCATGTCATCGTGCTGTCCGGCGAAGGCTTCTCGCTGATGTGGCCGGAAGGCGAGGAGCCGCAGCGCTTCGATTGGGAAATCGGCACGTGCATCGTGCCGCCGAACATGTGGTTCCACCAGCACTTCAATACCGGCACCACGCCGTCGCGCTATCTCGCCTTCAAGCACGAGGGAGTTGCCATCCGTAACGCACAAGGCGTGCCGAAAGCGTGGATTTCACGGCGCGTCGGCGGCGACCAGCTCGACTACATCGACGAGAAACCGGAAATCCGCCGCATCTTCGCCGCCGAGCTCGCCAAGCACAGCCTCGCCTCGCGCATGGATGCGGCCTACGCCAAGGAGCAGGCGGAGCTCGGCATCAAGTCGGCGTAATGTTTGCCGTCATTCCGGGGCGCGGGCTTTAGCCCGCGAGCCCGGAATCCATATTCACGACCGGTGGTTATGGATTCCGGACCCGCCGCTTCGCGGCGATCCGGAATGACAACTCACTCGATCACCTCGTCGGCGATGGAAAGGACCCCGGGCGGCACCTCGATGCCGAGCGCTCGCGCTGTCTGCAGGTTGATGACGAACTCAAATTTGGTCGATTGCAGCACCGGCAGGTCGGCGGGCTTGGCGCCCCTGAGGATTTTGCCGGTATAGACGCCCACTTGATGAAACATGTCGGCAAGATCGGTGCCGTAGCTCATCAGCCCGCCGACAGCGACAAATTCACGCTGCCCATAAGCCGCCGGAATTCTGTCGCGCGCCGCAAGGGCGGCAAATTGCTGGGCGCGGCCGACAAAGAACGCATCAGGAGCGACAAAGAGCGCGTCCGGGGGCGCGCGTTCAAGGGCGGCGAATGCCACATCGATCTCGCCGGCTGTGGTGGCGCTGAGGACCTGGATTTGCAGCCCCATCGTGGGAGCGGCTTCCTGCACCTGCAACGTCGTCGGGGCGGACGAAGCATTGGTTGGATTGAGAAGTACGGCAACGCGAGCGGCCTTGGGCACCAAGTCATGCAGGAGCCGCAGCCGTTTGCCCACTACCTCCTGTGTGAAAAAATTGATGCCTGTCACATTGCCACCGGGCTGGGCGAGGCTGGCGACAAGACCAAGGCGAACCGGGTCTTCACCTTCGCTAAAAACGATCGGAATCGTCGTTGTCGCAGCTTTGGCCGCGAGCGCGACCTGCATGGTGCCAGGCGTGGCTATCACCGCCACTTGCCGGCGGACCAGATCGGCCATCAGTGCCGGCAAGCGATCGTAATTACCCTCCAGCCAATGGTATTCGACCGTCACGTTCTGGTCTTCGATGTAACCGGTCTCGTCGAGGCCCTTGCGGAACGCAGCGACATAACGCGCATTGGCATCGGCCGATCCGGTCCGGAGAAACGCGACCACCGGCAGCGCCGGCTGCTGTGCGCGCCCTTCGACTGGCGACATCGCCATCAAACCGCCGAGAAGCGTCATGAACTCGCGCCGTTTCATTCGATCACCTCGTCGGTGGTGACGAGCAGCGATGGCGGAACGGTGAGGCCGAGCGCCTTGGCAGTCTTGAGGTTGATCGCCAGCTCGAATTTGGTCGGCTGCTCGACCGGGATGTCGCCGGGCTTCGCCCCGTGCAGAATCTTGTCGACCAACTCGGCGGAGCGTCGGAATTGATCCGAAAAGTCGGGTCCATAGGACATGAGACCTCCGCCTTGGACATAGGCGCGGGCGTTGAAGGTTGTCGGCAGCCGCGCGCCGAGCGCAAGCGCGATAATTTGATTGCGATTGACGGTAAAGATCGGATCGGCCACGACGTAAAGTGCGTCGGCCTGGGCCGTGAGTCCCTCGAAGGCGGGCCCAATATCCTCCGCCCGCCGGATTTCGAGCGTCGCGATTTCGAGGCCGAGCTTGCGGGCCGCGGCGTGAACCTCACGCGTCTCCGGCGCTCCTTGGGGACTGCCAATATTCGTCAGTATTGCCAATCGCCGCAAGCGCGGGACGATCTCGCGCAACAGTTCGAGACGCTTGCCGGCGAGATCGATGTCCTGCAACGATAATCCAGTAACGTTGCCGCCGGGTCGTGCCAGACTTGCGACGAGGCCACCGCCGACCGGGTCTAGCGCAATTGCAAAGACGATGGGGATGGCCGCTGTCGCCTGCTTTAACGCGGGGACGGCAAATCCGTACGTGACAATGACGTCGACTTTGCGCCGGACGAACTCGGCCGCGATCTCGGCGACGCGCTCGGGATGTCCCTCCGTCCAGCGATAGTCGATTGCGATTGTTTGACCGTCGATCCAGCCGAGTTCGCGCAGTCGCGCCACAAAGGCGTCCGTCCAAGGACGCCAGCCGGCGGCGTCTGCGCCAAGGAACCCGATTGTCGGTGGCTTGCCCGGCTGTTGCGCGCGCACAGCGAGCGGCCACGCCGCTACAGCGCCGCCAACAAGCGTGATGAACTCGCGCCGCCTCATTCGATCACCTCGTCGGCGATGGCGAGCATCCCGGGCGGCACCACAATGCCGAGCGCCTTAGCGGTCTTAAGGTTGAGAACGAATTCGAACTTGGTCGATTGCAGCACCGGCAACTCGGCGGGCTTCGCGCCCTTGAGGATGCGGCCAGTATAGACGCCGACTTGACGAAACGAGTCCGCGATGTCGGTGCCGTAGCTCATCAGCCCGCCAACTGCGACAATGTCACGGGTCGAAAAAGATGCCGGAATCTTGTCGCGCGCCGTCAAGGTGGCAAGTTGCACGCCGCGGCCGGCGAAGAATCCATCGGGAGCGACGAAGAGGGCATCGGGACGCTCGCGCACAAAGGTGGCAAAGGCCGCATCGATCTCGCCAATCGCACTGACGTTGTATGTCCGGGTTTGCAGCCCGATGGTGGGGGCGGCCTCCTGCACGTCCCGGATCGTGTACTCGGCGATTGAAGCGTTGGTCGGATTGACGAGTACGGCAATACGAACGGCCTTGGGCACCAGGTCATGCAGCAGCCGCAGCCGCTTGGCCGTCACCTCCTGACTGAAAATATTAACCCCGGTAGCGTTGCCGCCGGGCCGGGCGAGGCTGGCGACAAGACCAAGCCGGACCGGGTCTTCGCCGACACCGAAGACGATTGGGATCGTCGCCGTTGCAGCTTTGGCCGCAAGCGCGGCCGGCGTGTTGCCTGGCGTGGCGATCACGGCCACCTGACGGCGCACCAGATCGGCCACCAGCGCCGGCAGGCGATCGTATTGGCCTTCAAGGTAGCAGTATTCGACCGTCACGTTTTGGCCTTGGACGTAGCCGGTTTCATTGAGGCCTTTGCGGAATGCAGCCACATTACGCGCGGAGGCTTCGGGCGACCTGGGATTAAGAAACCCGACGACTGGAAGCGCCGGCCGCTGCGCGCGCGCCGCGAGCGGCCAAGCGGCCGCGCCGCCGAGAAGTGCGATAAACTCCCGCCGCTTCATTCGATCACCTCGTCGGCGATCGCGATCAAGCCGGCCGAAAACTTCACGCCGAGAGCGCGAGCGGTTGATGAGTTGAGCACGAAGTCGAACTTGCTTGCCCGAACAACAGGGAGTTCGGCGGGCTTTTCGCCCTTAAGAATGCGAGCCGCATAGATCGCAAGCTGACGATATGTATCCGGCACGCTCGGTCCGTAGCTCATGAGGCCGCCAGCTTCTACATAGGCGCGCACCGTATAGACCGCAGGGATGCCATAGCGCGCCGCTAGAATTGCGATCTGTACGCGCCGATTGGCAAGGAGTGTGTCGGCGGCCACGATCATCGCGTCGGCTTTGCTGTTTCCGAGCGTCGCAAAGGCGGTGTCGATCTCGCGGATGTTCCGCGCCTCGACGATGTTCACCATAATGCCGAGACTAGATGCGGCCGACGTCACGTCCTTGATGAACTCCTCAGCGGTCGCGGCACTTGGATTTACTAACGCGCCAAAGCGAGCAGCAGCGGGAAGAAGCTCTCGTAACAGACCGAGACGTTTTGCCGCCAATTCATTGTTCAAAAAATCTATGCCCGTAATATTGCCGCCGGGGCGATTGAGACTGGCGACCAGACCGAGTTTGACCGGATCACCATCAATCATGAAGACGACCGGGATCGCACTCGTCGCACTCTTTGCGGCGCGAGCTGCATCGGCGCTTGGCGCCGTGACAATGACGGTCGCTTGTCCCCGGACCAAATCCGCCGCTAGCTGCGCAAGCCGATCGTATTGACCCTCGGCAAATCGATACTCGATAGCCACATTCTGGTTCTCGACATAGCCGGCAGCAGCTAGTGTCCGTCGAAACTCAGTCAAATAGGATGCGACGGGATCGGGCAATCCAGCATGGAGAAGGCCAATTACCGGCATCCGCTGCTGCGCGTGCGCGACGAGTGGCCACGCGGCGCCTGTTCCGCCGACAAGCGCGATGAACTCCCGCCGCCTCATTCGATCACCTCGTCGGCGCGCGCCAGCAGCATCTGCGGCAGCTCAATGCCGGCGGCCTTTGCCGTCTTGAGATTGACGACGAGCTGGAACGTGACCGGCTCGTCGATGGGCAAATCAGCCGGTTTTGTGCCGTGCAAAATCTTGTCGACGTAGAGCGCGCCGCGTCTGAACAGGTCGGTGACGCTCGCCCCGTAGGACATCAGCCCGCCGTCGACGGCGTTTTGCCTCGCTTGGAACAATCCCGGAATACGGCTCTTCTGCAAGAATTCGATCACTCTGTGCATTTGCGCCTGATGCAGAGGATCACTGGTCAGAAGGACGGCGTCGGGACGATCGGACGCCATCTGCGCGAACACGCCGGCGAAATCTTCAGGCGTTCGCGCCTCGAAGGAAACAACCGTCATGTGCAGCAGCGGCGCCGCCTTCAACAGCCCCTGCAAAATCCCGGCACTGGATTGGTTATCGGGATTCCAAAGATAGGCTACGCGTGAGACGGCAGGCAGCGCATCCTTGAGAAGCTGCAGCCGTTTGGTCACGACATCCGGCCCGAGGATGGTGTTGCCGGTGATGTTGCCCCCGGGCCGCGCCAAACTGGAAACCAGGCCCGCGCCGACCGGATCGCCCAGCGCGATCGCGACCACAGGAACGGTCTGGGTCGCCTGCTGCGCCGCCTGCGCCGCCGGCGTGCCGTAGACGGCAATGACGTCCACCGGAACTTGGACCAGCACGTTGGCTGCGACAAACAAACGATCCGGCGCTCCGCCGGCGGTACGATAATCGAATGCGATAGTCTTGCCTTCTACGTAATTCAACGCGCGCAGCTGCTCGCGGAACGGATCCCAGATCGGGCCGTTGTCGATGATTCCGACGCGCGCCAAGCCGCCCGCGAGTCGATTCGCGCGCGCCACAAGCGGCCAAGCGACCGCCGTGCCGGCCACGAATGCGATGAACTCGCGCCGCTTCATTCGATCACCTCGTCGGCGCCGGCCTGCAGCGCTTGCGGCACGGTGATACCCAAAGCTCGAGCGGTCTTGAGGTTGATCACGAGCCGGTACTTCGTTGGTGCTTGGACGGGAAGATCGGCCGGCTGCGCGCCTTTTAGGATGCGGTCGGCATAGTCTGCCGCACGCCGGAACGGCTCGACCGGATCCGGGCCATAGGAAACCAACCCGCCCTCGACGGCATCGAACGGATAGACATAGATCGCCGGCAGCTTGTACTGGGCCGCCAGCGCAATGATCAAATTGCGATGAATCGAGCCCGACGCGCTTGTCTCCACAATCAAGCCCGCGTCCGGCCCGGCCATCGACGTCACGGCGCGTTCGATGTCGCTCGCGTCATGGATCGTGAAAGCCCTCGCCTCAATACCGAGCGATTGAGCGGTGGCTTGAATGGAGGCGAACGCAGCTGGCACGGTGGGAACATTGGCCATGCCCAACATGCCGACGTGCGTCACTTTCAGTGCAATTTGCCGCAACAGCTCCAGCCATTTCCCGCTCATGGAATATTCGAACAACATGAAACCGGTGGCGTTGCCGCCGGGATGCGCCAGGCTCTCGACGACACCGGCGCCGACAGGATCGGAGACGGCAGCAAAAACGATCGGCAGTGTGTGGCTGAGCCGCTGCAATTCGGTCAGGCTCAAGGTGCCGCTCGCCAGCACCATATCCGGCGAAAGCGCGACTAGCTCCGCCGCGTATTGATGTTCCCGTTCGAACTTGTCCTCGCCCCAGCGCACGTCGATCCGGACATTCTGCCCGTCGATCCAGCCCAATTGGTGCAGGCCCTGCTGGAATGCAGCGAGACGGGCCTGGCCTTCGGGATCGTTTGCCGACCGATTTAGGAGCACGCCGATGCGCCGCATCTTTTCGGTTTGCTGCGCGCGGGCCGCGAGCGGCCAAACGGCGGCTGCACCGCCCAGCCCAGCCAGGAATGCACGCCGTTTGATGCTGGAGATCACGACACCTGCCCCCTAGGTGACCGGCTTTCCTTGCACCCATAAAACTAGCATGCTTCGATGATGCGGTCCTGTGATCCCGGTCACAGGAGTTACTCCAATGGTTTCGAGGCTTTACGGTGAGCCCGCGGCCGCCAGATCAAGTCGGGGACAATGAAGCCGGCATCTTTCGACTATCACGCGCCGCGGCAGCTCAAGGAAGCGGCCGAACTGTTGGCGACGCTGCCTAACGCCAAGATCCTCGCCGGCGGGCAATCGCTGGTGCCGATGATGAATTTCCGTTACGTGATCGTCGATCATTTGATCGATCTTGGCCATGTCGACGACCTGCGCGGCATCGCCGTGATCGAGGGCCGCTTGCGCATCGGCGCCATGATGCGGCAGCGCGATCTCGAAACCTCGCCGGAGATCACGCGGCATTGCCCGCTGCTCGCCGAAGCGCTACGCCATGTCGGCCATCGCCAGACGCGCAACCGCGGCACTATCGGCGGATCGCTGGCGCATGCCGATCCGGCCGCCGAATTGCCGGCGGTGTGCTTAGCCTATGACGCGGTTTTGCATCTCGCCAGCATCCGCGGGCTGCGCTCAGTGCCGTTTCGCGAGTTCAGCCTCGGCTTCATGACGACGGCACTGGCGCCCGACGAGATGATCGCGGCTGTCGAGCTGCCGATCTGGCGGCTCGGTCACGGCCACGGCTTTCATGAATTTGCCCGCCGCCACGGCGATTTCGCTCTCGCCGGCGCCGCAGCGCTGCTCGATATCGGGGCCGGCAATGTGGTGCGGCGCGCCGCGCTTTCCTTGTTCGGCGTCGCCGAGCAGCCGGTGCGCGTCGATGCCGCCGAAGCGGCGCTCACCGGCAAGCCGATCGATGCCGCAGCAATTCAAAGCGCGGCCGCGGCGGCATGGCTGATCGAGCCGATTTCCGATATTCATGCCGGCGGCGACTACCGGCGCCATCTGGCGCAAGTCTTAAGCGCCCGTGCGCTGGTTGACGCGGCGCGAGGCGCCGGCGTCGAAGTCTGAGCTGCGATGTAGAGTGGCGTATGGGTAAGCAGGCGACGCGGATCACGGTGAACGGCAAGTCGCACGCCCGCGTCGTCGAAGCGCGGCTGACGCTTGCGGACTTTTTGCGTCACGAGCTTGGGCTGACCGGCACCCATCTCGGCTGCGAGCACGGCGTCTGCGGCGCCTGTACGGTACTGGTCGACGGCTGCACCGCCCGCGCCTGCCTGATGTTCGCGGTGCAAGCCAATGGCAGTGAGGTGACCACGGTCGAGGGCCTGACGCCCGACGACGGGCTATCGGTGCTGCAGCAGGCGTTCATGGACAATCACGGCCTGCAATGCGGCTTCTGCACGCCGGGAATGCTGATCACGCTCACCGAATTGCTGCGCGACAATCCCGACCCGACCGAACACGAAGTGCGCGACGCACTGACCGGCAACCTGTGCCGCTGCACCGGCTATGCCGGCATCGTCAAAGCTGCGCTCGATGCCGCCCAGCGGCTGCGCGGCGGGCCGGGAGCGTAAGCGATGGGCGCAAAACATTTCGGCGCGCGGGTGAAGCGGCTTGAAGATCCGGCGCTGCTGGCCGGCCGCGGGCGCTTCGTCGACGATCTGAAATTACCGGGCCTACTGCACGCCTGCTTTGTCCGTTCACCGCACGGCCATGCGATGGTACGCGCTGTCGACAGCCAAGAAGCGATGGCGATGCCCGGCGTGCATGCGGTTCTCACCGCCGACGACCTGCCCGAGCCGATGCGCCGGATGCCGATCCCGATGCTCACGCCCAATGCGTCCATCGCGACACCGCGCACGCAAACGGCGCTGGCGCGCGGCGAAGCCTGTTACGTCGGTCAGCCGATTGCCGTGGTGATCGCCGATTCGCGCTATCTCGCGGAGGACGCTGCCGGGGCGGTCGTCGTCGACTACGATGTGCTCGCCGCCGTCGGCGATTGCCGCGCCGCCATCAAGGACGGCTCGCCTCGCGCGCATAGCGATCTTGCTTCGAACGTCATCGCCCGCTTTCCGCTCGCTTACGGCGACGTGGAGGCTGCCTTTATCGGCGCCGCGCATGTTTTCGAAGAAGTGCTCTGGCAGCACCGCGGCGGCGGCATGGCGCTGGAGACGCGTGCCGTGCTGGCCACTCACGATCCGGTGGCGGACGTGCTGACGGTATGGTCCGGCACGCAGACGCCGCATCTCGGCCGCGGCACGCTTGCCGATCTGCTCGACCGCAATCTCGAATCCATCCGCATGATCGCGCCCGACGTCGGCGGCGGGTTTGGCCCGAAGGCGATCTTCTATCCGGAGGAAGCGGTGATTCCGGCGGCAGCGCTTAAACTCGGCCGGCCGGTAAAATGGATCGAGGACCGCCGCGAGCATTTCCTGTGCGCGACGCAGGAACGCGATCAGTATTGGGATATGGCAATCGCCGTTGACGCCACCGGCAAGATTCTCGGCGTGCGTGGCAGCATGCTGCACGACAGCGGCGCCTTCGTGCCGTGGGGCATCATCATGCCCTATATCGCCGCGGTGACCGTCCCGGGGCCTTACGTCGTGCCGGCCTATCGGCTGGAGACCGTCGTCGTTCTCACCAACAAGGTGCCGACCACGCCGGTGCGCGGCGCCGGCCGACCGCAGGCGGTGTTTGCGATGGAGCGGCTACTTGACCGCGTGGCACGCGAGCTGTCGCTCGACCGCGCCGAAGTGCGGCGGCGCAATTTCATCCAACCGGAACAGATGCCCTACGCGGTCGGCTTGTTGTTCCGCGACGGCAAGCCGCTGGTCTATGACAGCGGCGATTATCCGAAAGGACAGGACGAAGCGTTGCGGCTGGCCGGCTATGAAGGCTTCCGCGAGCGCCAACGCGCGGCACTCGAACAGGGCCGGCTGATCGGCATCGGCATCGGCAATTATGTCGAGGGCACCGGGCTCGGTCCGTTCGAGGGCGTCACCGTACGCGTCTTGCCGAGCGGCAAGGTCGCGGTCGCGACCGGCGCCACCAATCAGGGCCAGGGCACCCGCACCACGCTGTCGCAGATCGTCGCCGAACAGGTCGGCTGCCGCATCGAGGACGTCGTGATGACGATCGGCGATACCGGCGCCATCGCCCAGGGCGTCGGCGCGTTCGCCAGCCGCCAGGCGGTCAATGCCGGCTGCTCGGCGCAGCTCGCCGGCGAAGCGGTGCGCAAGCAAATTATTGCGCTGGCGGCGCGTGCGCTTGGCGTCAACGAGGTCGATATCGATCTTGAAGACGGCAAAGCCGTTGCGACGACGGGCAATAAACCGACCATTCCGTTCGGCGAGCTGGCGCGCCTGGCGCAAGGCATTCCCGGCGTGTCGCTGCCGGCCGGTCAGGCGGCGGGGCTGGAGCACACCGCTTACTACACGCCGCCGCAGGCCGCCTATTGCTCAGGCACCCATGTCGCCGAAGTCGAGGTCGACCATATGACCGGTGGCGTGAGGGTCATCAATTACACCGTGGCGCATGACAGCGGCCGCGTGATCAACCCGCTGATCGTTGACGGCCAGGTGCAAGGCGGCGTCGCGCACGGCATCGGCAATGCGCTCTTGGAATGGATGCAATACGACGTCAATGCGCAGCCATTGACCACGACCTTCGCCGACTATTTGCTGCCGATGGCGACCGACGTGCCGACCTGCGCCATCGCCCACGTCGAAACCGTCAACCCGCTCAATCCTCTCGGCGTCAAAGGCGCCGGCGAAGGCGGCACCATTCCGGCGCCGGCGGCGATCATCGCCGCTATCGAGGACGCGCTGTCGCCGTTCAACGTGCATTTCGCCGAGACGCCGCTCACTCCCGAACGTATCGTCGCGGCGCTGCGCGCCGCTGGCGCTTATGAAAGGTTGTTTGCCGCATGACCGACGCTAACTCCAACACCGCGATCACACCGTTCTGGCGTTTCTCGCTGACTTTTTATCGTCAGACCGGCGTATCGGATGCCTGCATCGCCTTGCAAGACGGCTGCGGCATCGACGTCAATCTGTTGCTGTTTCTGTTCTGGCTCGCGTCTGAAGGCCGCCAATTGTCGCCGGGCGATGTCAAGAAGCTCGACGATCAGGTGCGCAGCTGGCGGGAGCTCACCATCATTCCGATCCGCGATTCGCGCCGCAAGCTCAAAGGCGCGGCGACGCTGGTCGAGCCGGGCAAGCAGGAGGCATTCCGCAACAAGGTGAAGGCCGTCGAGCTGGAAGCGGAGCAATTGCAGCAAGAGGCGCTCTACAACTTCACCAAATCCGGCCCGCTTGGAGCACAGGGATCGCCGCGCGCGGCGGCGCGGGCGAATATCGCGGCCTATGAGCGCGCGATGGGCGCCAGCTTTCCCAAAGGTGCCATCGATCTTCTTGCCGCCGCTTTCGACAACGTGGCGGCCTGACCGGGCCCCTACTGGAACGGCGCGCCACGCCGTGGCACAACCCCACAAAGGCAAAGAGGGATGGAATGGCCAAAACTGCGGCGCGGCTGATTGTCGGCATATCCGGCGCCTCGGGCACGGTCTACGGCGTGCGCCTCCTGGAAATGCTGCGCAAAGCAGAGATCGAAACTCACTTGGTCATGTCGAAGTCGGCGGAAATGACGCTGGTCTACGAGACCGACCTCAAGCCCAAGGATGTGCGGGCGCTGGCGTCGGTGCATTATCCGGCGAGCGATATCGGCGCGGCGATCTCTTCGGGTTCGTTCCCCACCATGGGCATGATCGTCGCGCCATGCTCGATCCGCACCATGAGCGAGATTGCGACCGGGGTGACCTCGTCGCTGTTGTCCCGCGCCGCCGACGTCGTGCTCAAGGAGAAGCGCCGGCTGGTGCTCGCCGTGCGCGAGACGCCGCTGCACAGCGGCCATCTGCGCTCGATGACGGCGCTGGCGGACATCGGTGCGGTGATCGCCCCGATCGTGCCTGCGTTCTACAACCGGCCGAAATCGGTCGACGACATCATCAATCACACCTGCGGCCGGCTCTTAGACCTGTTCGGCATCGATACCGGCGTGGTCAAGCGCTGGAAGGGCGGCCCCGCGGAAACATAATTTTGCGTCATTTAGGAGCGAGGAAACACTATGGACCAGAAGCGTTACGACATCGGCCTCAAGATGCGAAAACAGGTGCTCGGCGCCGACTATGTCGATCGCGCGCTGCAAAACGTCGACGATTTCAATCGCGATTTTCAGCGCCTGCTCACCGAATATTGCTGGGGCGAGACCTGGGGCGACGAGACGCTCAAGCCGCGCGAGCGTTCGATCCTCAATCTCGGCATGATCGGGGCGCTGGGTAAGATGGAAGAATTCGCCACCCACGTGCGCGGCGCGCTCAATAACGGATTGACGCCAGACGAGATCCGCGCCGCGCTCACCCAGGTCATGATTTATTGCGGTGCGCCGATCGGCGTCGATTGCTTCCGCATCGCCAAACCCATTATCGCCGAATACCTGAAGAACAAGAAGTGAGCGAAGGTCATGGCCGGGCGTGACCCGGCCATCTCCGGACGGAATTGAGGGTCTTTGAATGCTCGACCAACCGGACTCCCGCCGCACCGCCAAAGCTTCATCGGGTCAATCGGGCGGACCGCCGCTCGATTTCCAGGAGCATCTGGCGCTGCTTGAGGCCGAGGGCCTGCTCACGCGCGTCGACCGGCCAATCGACAAAGACACCGAGCTGCATCCGCTGGTGCGCTGGCAATTCCAGGGCGGCTTGCGCGACGACCAGCGCCGCGCGTTCTTGTTCACCAACGTGACGGACGGCGAAGGCCGCCGCTACGACGTTCCGGTGGCGATCGGCGCGCTGGCGGCGTCGCCGCGGATTTATGCCATCGGCATCGGGCGCCCGGTCGAGGATATCGGCAAGGCCTGGATGCAGGCCATCGCCAATCCGATAGCGCCGGTCATCGTGTCGTCTGCGCCGTGCCAGGAGGTCGTCATCAAAGGCGATGCGCTGCGCAAACCGGATGGCGGCCTGAAACTTTTGCCGGTGCCAATCTCGACGCCCGGCTACGACTCGGCGCCCTACCTGACCGCCACCGTGTGCATTACCCAGGATCCGGAAACCGGCATCCGCAACATGGGCACTTATCGTGCCGGGCTGAAAGCCACCGACCGGCTCGGCGTGCGCATGGCGGCGCGGCCCGGCGGCGCCGGCGGTTATGTCCATTGGCAGAAATACCGCAAGCTGAAAAAACCGATGCCGATCGCCATCGTGGTCGGCGCCGCGCCGGTGGTGATGTTCACCGGGCCGCAAAAGCTGCCGATCGACTGCGACGAGATGGCGGTGGCCGGGGGACTTGCCGGCGCGCCGATCCGCGTCGTCAAGGCGGCGACTGTCGATCTCCATGTCCCGGCCGACGCCGAATTCGTCGTCGAGGGGCTGATCGATCCGGAATTGCTCGAGCCGGAAGGCCCGTTCGGCGAAAGCCACGGCCACGTCGCGCTCGAAGGCTTCAATATGTCGATGCAGGTCACCGCGATCACGCACAAGCGCAAGCCGGTCTGGGCCTCGATCTTGAGCGAGGTAACGCCGAGCGAGTCGAGCGTGATGAAGCGCGTCGCCTACGAGCCGCGCTATCTGTCCTATTTGCGCGACACCTTGGCGATCAAGGGCGTGCGCCGCGTCGCGCTGCACGAGCCGCTGACCAATCTGCGCAAGGTCGTGTTCGTGCAGTTTGCGCCGGGCGTGCCGCGCACCGAAATCTGGCGTGCGCTGCAAGGCGCGGCGACGCTGCAGGCCGACATCGGCAAATATGTCATCGGCGTCAGCGAGGATATCGATCCCGACAATCCCGACGCGGTGTTCTGGTCGCTCGCCTATCGCGCCAATCCGGTCGAGGACGTGCACGTCATTCCCTACCGCTCGGAAGGCCACGGGCCGAAATCCGGCGGGCCGAGCGAGGAATTGACGCATGTTGATCGACGCCACGCAGAAGGAGTCCTATCCGCCGATCTCATTGCCGAAGCGCGAATACATGGAGCGCGCACGGGCGATCTGGGAAGAGCTCGGGCTTCCGGCGCTGACGCCGAAACAGCCGTGGCACGGCTATTCGCTCGGCGACTGGGACGCGGTGTGGGACACCTATGCGAGCCGCGCCGTCAAAGGCCAATGGGAAGAGACCGGCAAGGAAACCTTCGCCCGCCGCCGCGCCGGGCTGACGCCGGAAACGCCGGTGAAGAGCGTGAAGAAATAGCGAGCTTCACCGCGGCCGCAGCACCGTATCGACCAGCGCCGGCTTGCCGGCCTTTACCTGCGCAATGGCGCGGCGCAGCGCCGGCGCGATGTCGGCGGGTTTCTCGATCGGGCCTTCGGCGTACCAGCCCATGCTTTTCGCCATGGTCGCGAAATCCGGGTCGGGGCCGGTGATGTCCTGCGCGATGTAGGCGCGCTCGACCGGCGTGCCGCGATGATGGGCGACGCGGATCTGGTGTTCCCAGTCGTTGTAATAGGCGCGGTTGTTGTACATCACGACCAGCAGCGGAATGTTGTTCTTGGCCGCGCTCCATAGCGCGCCGGCATCGAACATCAGATCGCCGTCGGGCTGGATGTCGATGACGAGGCGGCCTTTGTCGCGGTGCGCCAGCGCGACGCCGAGCGACACGCCGATCTGCGTGCCGGTGCCGAGCGCCTGGCCCGGATGGCGGTATGGCCTGTCGAAGTCCCACAGCTTGTAGACCCAGTCCTGCAGATTGCAGGCGGTGAGCACCCAATCCTCGTTTTTGATCACCTCCCACATTTCGCTGGCGAGCCGCGGCAGCGTGATCGGTATGCCGTCCCAGTCCCTTTTCGCCGCCTCACTCCAGCCCTTAAACAGTGCGTCGTGTCTTTGCGTGATCGCCTTGGCGCGCTCGGCAATGCGCTTGGCCAGCGCTGGATCTCTGGCGATGCGCTCACGGCACAGCCGCGTCAGCTCCGGGATGGCGGTCAGCGTGTCGCCGAGCACGCGCAGGCTGCAGGTCGGCATCCGCGCATAATCCATCGACCATTTGCTCAAATTGATCTCGCCAAAGCCGACGTCGATCATCTGACAGTCGGGACCGTAATGCGGCACCACCTCGCGCTTGCTGCGGTCGATATAATGCGTCGACTTCTCCCAATCGCGCACGTCGAGCATGACAATGAGATCGGCGTCGCCGAAGACTTCCTTGTCGCAGCTGAGATTGAGCGGATGGCGGTTGGGGAAATTCAGCCGCGCATGGACGTCGAACACCGCAGCGCCGATGGTTTCGGCGAGCGCCACCAGATTGTCGAAGCCGTCCGATGAGCGCGCCACATATTCGGCCATCAGCACGGGAAATTTTGCCGCCAGCAGCCGGTCGGCAACCTCGGCCAGCGCCATGCCGTCGGCCGCCATCGACACCGGCACCTTGTTGGTCGACGGCTGCGGCAGCGCGACGTCTTTTTCCAGCGGCTGTTCCTGCAGCCAGGCGTCGTAGCACATGTAGATCGGGCCCTGCGGCTCGGTCATCATCGCCGCATAGGCGCGGGCGAAAGAATCCGGCACGCCTTCGATACTGGCCGGCTGGTAATCCCACTTCACGTAATGGCGCAGCTGCTCGCCGTTGACATTGGCAGTGTGAATCCAATCGATAAATGGCCGCCGCCGGCTTTCGTCCATCGGGCCGGTGGCGCCGATGACGAAGACCGGGCAACGGTCGATATAGGCGTAATAGATGCCCATGGTGGCGTGCAGCATGCCGACGATGTCGTGCACGATCGCCACCATCGGCCGGCCGGTCGCCTTGGCATAACCGTGGGCGATCTGCACGGCGATCTTCTCGTGCTGGCACAACAGAATCGGCGGATAATTGCCGCCGTAATTGACCAGCGAATCGTGCAGGCCCCGATAACTGGCGCCGGGATTTAGCGCAATATACGGAAAGTCGTAGTGCCGGAGCAGATCGACGATGACGTCCGACTGCCAGGCTTTCTTGGCGTAGCTGACGGGCGCCTCCGGTTTGGCGACGTCGTTCATTTCACTTTCCTTTTGTTGAATTTATCGCGCCGCCTGGGTGTCGCGTCGCTGTAAGGCGCTCGCAGCGGCGTGGATCGCGGCGCGGATGCGCTGATAGGTTCCGCAGCGGCAGATATTGGTAATCGCGGCATCAATATCGGCGTCGGTCGGTTGCGGCTTTTCCTTGAGCAGCGCCACGACCGCCATCATCATTCCGGTCTGGCAATAGCCGCACTGCGGCACATCGTGATCGATCCAGGCTTGCTGTACCGGATGCAGCTTGCCGTTCTGCGCCAACGCTTCGATCGTGTTGATCTGCGCGGCGCCAATCGCGCCGACCGGGACTTGGCACGACCGGGTGGCGACGCCGTTGATATCCACGGTGCAGCAGCCGCATTGGGCGATGCCGCAGCCATATTTGGTGCCGGTGAGCCCGATCGTGTCGCGCAGCACCCACAAGAGCGGCGTATCGGCCTCGACATCGACGTTGTGGGTCTTCCCGTTGACCGACAGCGCAATCATGCTCGCCGTTCCTGGAATGGGTGCATCCGCCGGCAAGGTTATCCGGTTCGATTTCATTGGCAAATGCCCATTTGGCAGGCTCCGGGCGCTTGGTGGGCACGTTTCGGACCTGGATGCCTTTGGCCCCGGGGTCCCGACCTGGGCCCGGGCAGATTGCCACGCTCCCGGACACTCTCTTTTCACGCGCGTCAATCCAGGGCATTCTTGACCCGACCCTGCCGCGTCATGCCCTAAAAAGCCTGCCCGTCAGTACCACGAATCAGAAACACGCATTTTTGGAGGATCCAATGAGTCATCGTATCACGCGGCGCGGCATTAACGCTGGCATCGGTGCCGCGCTGATTTCGCCCGCCTTAGGCCGTTCGCCAGCTTTCGCGCAAGGCGGAAATCCGATCAAGATCGGCTTCAGTATGGCGCTGACCGGCCCGCTCGCGCCCAACGGCAAACAAGCGCTGCTCGGCGCGCAGATTTGGGCGGAACAGGTGAACGCCAAGGGCGGTTTGCTTGGCCGCCAAGTGCAGCTCGTCAACTACGACGATCAATCCAACCCGTCGACGGTTCCGGGCATCTACACCAAGCTGCTTGACGTCGACAAATGCGACCTCGTCGTCTCGGGCTACGCAACGAATATGGTGGCCCCGGCCATTCCAGTCGTCATGCAGAGGGGCAAAGTGTTCATCGGCCTGTTCGCGCTCGACGCCAACGGCGAGTTCCACTATCCGAAATATTTCTCGATGCTGCCGTCCGGCCCGACGCCGAAGGAATCCTTCACCGAAGGCTTCTTCCAGATCGCTGCCGCACAGAACCCGAAGCCGCAAACCATCGCCATCGCGGCCGAGGATGCCGATTTCTCGCACAACGCCGCGGACGGCGCCCGTGCCAACGTGAAGAAGTACGGCCTCAAGACGGTGTACGACAAGACCTATCCGCCGAACACGACCGACTTCTCGCCGATCGTGCGCGCCATCCAGGCCGCCAACGCCGACCTCGTGGTGATCTGCTCCTATCCGTTGAGCTCCGTCGGCATCGCGCTGTCCGCCAATGAGCTCGGCCTGAAGCCGAAAATGTTCGGCGGCGCCATGGTCGGCCTGCAGGCGACGGTCTTCAAGAACAAGTTGAAGTCCAAGCTCAACGGCATCGTGAATTACGAGACCTGGGTGCCGTCGCCGAAACTGATGGCGCCGGCCGCGGACTTCTTCAAAGTTTATCAGTCGCGCGCGCCGGGCCTCGGCATCGATCCGCTCGGCTATTACCTCGGCGGCTGGGGCTACGCCTATTTCCAGGTGCTGCAACAGGCCATCGAAGGCACCAAGAGCATCAACGACGACAAGCTCGCCGATTACATGAGGAGCCACGCGTTCAACACCGTCATGGCGCAGGGCATCAAGTTCGGCAAAAACGGCGAATGGACCAAATCCGGTATGCTGCAGGTGCAGTATCACGGCATCACCGACGCCGCGAACCTCGAGACCTGGCGCGGCATGAGCTATCAGACCGTACTCACGCCGTCGGACGAAGCGACCGGCAAGGTTATTTATCCCTACGCCAAGGCGCTGGGATAATCGTGCTGCCGCTGCCCCCGTCACGCAAAGCGGGGGCAGCAGAAGATTTTCGTGCTTTTGCCTGGCGCCATGACGTCCATCATGTGACGGCCATCATGGCGTCAGGCCTAAGCCCGGCGGTCAGACCGGGTCCCATCAAACAGAAAACCTGCTCTGTGGAGGAACCCCATAAATCGTCGCATAACGCGCCGCGGCGTCAATGCCGGCATCGGCGCCGCTCTCCTGTCACCCGCACTCGCAACAAGGTCCGCGTTCGCCCAAGGCGCCGCGCCGATTAAAATCGGCTTCGGCATGGCACTGACCGGCCCGCTCGCGCCCAACGGCCAGCAGGCGCTGCTCGGCAGCCAGATCTGGGCGGAAGAGGTCAACGCCAAAGGCGGCCTGCTCGGCCGTCAGGTGGAACTGGTCCATTACGACGACCAATCCAATCCATCGACGGTACCGGGCATCTACACCAAGCTGCTCGACGTCGACAAAGTCGACTTTGTGATCAGCGGCTATGCGACCAACATGGTCGCTCCGGCCATCCCCATCGTCATGCAAAAGAACAAGCTCTTCATCAGCCTGTTCGCGCTCGATGCCAACAAGGAGTTCAAATACCCGCGATACTTTTCGATGATACCGACGGGAGGACCCAATCCGAGGCAGACGTTCAGCGAGAACTTCTTCAACGTCGCCGCCGCGCAAAATCCGAAGCCGCAAACGCTTGCGCTCGCGGGCGAGGACGCCGAGTTCTCGCGCAACGCCATGGATGGCGCGCGCGAAAACGCGAAAAAGCACGGCTTCAAGATCGTGTACGACAGAACCTATCCGCCGAACTCGACCGACTTTTCGCCGGTCGTCCGCGCCATCCAGGCCGCCAATCCGGACCTTGTGTGCATCTGCTCTTATCCGCTGAGCTCGGTGGGCATGACACTGTCCGCCAACGAACTCGGCCTGAAGCCGAAAATGTTCGGCGGCGGCATGGTCGGATTGCAGGTGACGGTGTTCAAGAACAAGCTCAAGTCCAAGCTCAACGGCATCGTCAACTACGAAAACTGGGTGCCCTCGCCGAAACTGATGGCGCCGGCCGCGGATTTCTTCAAGAAATATCAGGCCCGTGCGCCGGGGCTCGGCATCGACCCGCTGGGCTATTATCTTGGCGGCTGGGGCTACGCCCGCATGCAGGTGCTGGCCCAGGCCATTACCGGCGCCAAGAGCGCCAAGGACGACAAGGTCTCCGATTATCTGCGCAAGAATGCCTTCAACACCATCATGATCGACGACCTCAGGTTCGGCAAAAACGGCGAATGGCTCAAACCTCGGCAATTGGAGGTTCAGTATCACGACATTACCGACGCCGCGAACCTCGATACATGGCGCGGCATGAGCTATCAGACCGTGCTGGCGCCTGCGGACGAGGTGACCGGAAAGGTCATTTATCCCTACGCGGAAGCGCTGAAGGCGTAGCCGGCCGCACGCGCTCTTCTCCCGGCCAAATCGAGCCCGATCGGGCTCGATTGCGCCCGGGCCGGCCAAAGTGCGAAAAGTAATCCTGGATGCGATGCGCCTTTTGCGCTGCATCGCGTCCGGGATAAACTTTTTGAGGAATTCAATGCTGCTGCCCACCTCGCTCGTCGGTTCCTATCCGCAGCCGGAATGGCTGATCGACCGCGCCAAGCTGTCGAAGCAGGTGCCGCGGGTGCGCGCCGACGATCTCTGGCTGGTGGCACCGGATAAGCTCGAAGCGGCGCAGGACGACGCCACCGTGCTCGCCATCCGCGAGCAGGAACGTGTCGGGCTCGATATCGTCACCGACGGCGAGCAACGGCGCGAAAGCTATTCCAACCGCTTCGCCACCGCGCTCGACGGCATCGACATCGACAATCCGGGTACGGTCATCAACCGCAACGGCCGGCCAATCCCGGTGCCGCGCGTGGTCGGCCCGATCCGGCGCACGCGCCCAATCGAGCTGCACGATCTCGAATTTCTACGCGCCAATACCGGCCGCGCGATCAAGGCGACGCTGCCCGGCCCGTTCACCATGGGCAAGCAGGCGCAGGACGACTACTACAAGGACGAGGAAGCGGTGGCGCTGGCTTACGCCGCCGCGGTGAATGCCGAGATCAAGGACCTGTTCGCCGCCGGCGCCGACGTGGTGCAGATCGACGAGCCGTGGATGCAGCAGCATCCCGACAAGGCCCGGCAATACGGGCTCAAGGCGCTCGACCGCGCGCTCGACGGCGTCACCGGCGCGGTCGCGGTGCATCTATGCTTCGGGTATGCCGCCGTGGTGCACGACAAGCCGCCGGGCTATTCATTCCTGCCGGAGCTCGAAGGCTCCAAGGCGCAGCAGATTTCGATCGAGGCGGCACAGCCCAAGCTCGACCTCAAGATCCTGAAAGAATTGCCCACGAAGACCATCATTCTCGGCGTCATCGATCTCGCCGACATGACGATCGAGACGCCGCAGATCGTCGCCGCGCGCATTCGCGCGGCGCTGGCGCAGGTTGCTGCGGAACGGATCGTAGTGGCGCCGGATTGCGGCATGAAATACCTGCCGCGCGCGGTCGCCTTCGGCAAGATGCAGGCGATGGTGCAAGGCACGGCCATTGTGCGGCGCGAGCTTACGGGCCAGTGACGGCTCGCTCGAGCGCTTTGCGATCCCATTTGCCTAGATCGGCGGCGGCTTCATAAGTTTCCTGCAAGAACCCGAGCAGCAGCGCATCCGGATCGGACGCCTGGCGGACCGCGTCATAAGGCAGAATGAATTGCCCGACGTCTTTGTTGTAGGACGCTTCGGTGGTGCGCAGCCGGGTGTCGCCGTAGCCGGCCGGCTCCGGATAGGCATACACGTAGAACGCGGCCCGGCCGAAGCCACCATTGCCGGGCCAGAAGCCGCAGCTCGAACATTCGTGCGAATAGGCTTCCGCCATGATCCAGTCGGCGACATAGGGCGTATGACCCTTCGGCGGCGGCGCGGTGCGCCCGGAAAACCGGGTCACCGCGAGATCGAAACTGCCCCAGAAAAAATGCACCGGGCTTGCTTTGCCGATGAAGCGGGCACGAAACTCATTCATGACGCGATCGGCCCGCAGCAACGCCTGCAAAAACTTATGCGCATAAGTCGGGTTATAATGCGCATGCGTACGATCGCGGTCGAACGGCACGGCGCTTTCGATCTCGCACGGAGTGGTCCGGATTTGTACATGGATGCCGAGCTGGTGCAGCCGCTCCATGAATTCCGTGTAGAACTCGGCGACCGCCATCGGCCGCAGCGCAAGATTGTCGGCGCGGCCGTCGCTGGTTTTGATCTCCAGCCGGTGATCGGCAAAATCGAACACGATATCGAACGTGCCCCCGTCATAGGGCATCGCCGGCGCGGCAAGCCCGCGCGCCGTGACCTGAAAGGTCGCATTCCACCAATGATTGACAAGCGGGGTAAGCGCAACGCGGACCTTGCCGACGATCTGAGTCCAGAGCTGCAGCGTGTCGCAGGTGTCGCTCCACGCCGCGAACGGCAGATCGGGCCATTGCGGATTGCCGGTCATAGCATGTCCTTGATAGCGCGGATCAGATTGCGGTCGACGCTGATCAGATCGGCGTCGCGCGGCAACGACAGCTTGTCCCGCTCCGCAGTCGAAAGACCGCGGCCCTGCAAGATAACGCGGCCGTCGGAGGTAAGAAATATTGACGACGCTTCCTTGTCGTCGTCTTCCTTCCAGATCAGCTCAACGCGAAAATTGACCGCCATCGTGATGCTTTATTCAGCCGCGGTGGCGTGCGCTGCCGCGACCGCCTGTTCCTCGCGATAAAGCCGGTCGACGATGCGCCGCGCCTGGATGCCGCCGGCGTCGGCATTAATATCGACCTGCGGCGCGTCGGGACGGAGGGTGATCATGCGCTGCTGCGCCGTGAACACCGCCACGTCCTCGAGGAAAGCCATCTTGATCTGCTCGAAGACGCGTTCGGTCACCGCGGCGTTGTGCGGCTCGAAATCATGCGCCTGCCCCCAGAAATAATGCGACGTGGTTTCGGTCTCCGGCGTGATGGCATTGAGATTGCGCATGCCGATGCCGCCGAGGCGGCGGCCCTCCGGCGCGCCGGTTCCGGTCGGGCAAGCGCCGACGTCGAGCCGCAGAAACGCCGGCGGGGTGTAGTCGATGATCTGCCAGCGGTCGACATTGCCGGTGAACTTTCCGACCTTGACGAACGTCGGCGGCGCCGGCTGATCGATGATCCAGCGCGTAACCAGGACGTTGTTCGGCGCGCGTTGCACTTTGACCGCGGCATGCTCGACCAGCGCCATATTGCCGATCGTGGTCTCGTGCACGAAAGCAAGATGGGTGAGATCGAGCAGATTGTCGACGACCAGCTGCCAGTTGGCCTCGACATGAAGGTAGGACGGCTTGGCGCCCCAGTCCGGATCCTGGAGCCAGTGGAAATCGCAAATCTGCGCCGGATCGGCCAAAGCCGGATCGCCCATCCAGATCCAAATCCAGCGGTAGCGTTCCACCACGGGATACGTGCGCACGCGGGCATTTTGCGGGATGTGGTCCTGCCCGGGCACCCGCACGCATTTGCCGGAGCCGTCGAAACGCAGGCCGTGATAATGGCATTGCAGCACGTCGCCGACGATCTTGCCCATCGACAGTGGCAGTTGGCGATGCGGGCAGCGGTCTTCGAAAGCGTGCAGCGCACCATCGGCGGCGCGGAATAGGACCACCGGGTCGCCGAGGATGGTGCGGCCGAGCGGCCGGTCACGAACCTCGTCGTCCAAGGCGGCGACGTACCAGTAATTCCGCAGAAACATCGCATCCTCCGTGCGGCACGTTTCCGGCGCTCAGTTTAAGCGCACACCGCGCCGACCTCAATCCGCCCGTTCCGGCAAACCGTCATGGCGTGAGGATTTTCATTCCGCGCAGAATGCTTATAATGCTAAGGAATTTCCCGAGGGCATGCCGAAATGCCGGAAACTGCCGGGCCTGAACTGCTGCGAGACTGGATCGAACGGGCTGCGCGGCGCGGCCCCGACAAGACCTGGGTAGTGTCGGCCGAAGACGGCGGCAGCGTCAGCTACGGGCAATTGCGCGACGTCATCGGCCGTTTCGCCGCGTTGCTGCGCCAGCGCGGGCTCGGCCGCAACGATCGGGTCGCGCTCCTTGCCAACAATTCGATCGAGCACTTGCTGTGTTATTTCGGCGTGATGGCGGCCGGTGCAACCGTGTGCACCGTGCACATCGAGATGAACCGCAATCAGCTCGGTAATATTTTCGAGCGGCTCAAGCCGCGGCTCATTCTTTATCAGGATGGCCTGGCGCTCGACGACCTCCTTGCCGCGACCGCCGTGCCGCGTTTGCGCCTGGGACGATGGGATAAGCCCGAGACCGGCACGCTGTTCGACGAGCTTGAACGTCTGCCGCCGAGCGAGCCGCAAGGCGCGGCGCAGCCGGACGATGACGCCATCATCCTGTTCACCTCGGGCACCAGCGCCACGCCCAAGGGCGTCATTCTAAACTATCGCGAATATCTGTTGAACATCGATCCGCTCGCCGAAGGCTTCGGCATTACCGCCGACGATCGGCTTTACGACTTCCGGCCTTTCAGCTGGAACTCGGCGCAGACGCTCGGCGCGCTCGCGGTGGTCAACCGCGGCGCCACGCTGGTGCTGGCAGAAAAATTCTCGGCCAGCCGGTTTTTCCAGCATTTGCGCGAACACGAGGTCACGATCTCCACCGGCAATCCGACCACGATCAATATTCTGCTCAACAGCGAGCAGAATGCACGTCGTGATGATGTGCCGAAGCTGCGCTTCATTACCTCGAGCTCGGCGCCGCTGTTGCTCGAAGAATGGAAGCGGTTCGAGCAGAAGTTCGGCATCCCGGTGGCGCAGGGCTGCGGCGCCAGCGAAGCGAGCTGGATCGCCGCCATTCCTGGCGAACGGCGGCGTCTCGGCACGGTCGGGCGGCCGTTTGCCTATCACGACCTCGCCATCGTCGATTCCGAAGGCCGGCGCTTGCCGGCCGGAGAGATCGGCTATGTGGAACTCGGCGGGCTCGGCGATCATCCGTTCCGCTACCTCGGCGATGACGGCGAAGTGAAGGTGCACAGCCGCGGCCGCTTCCGTACCGGCGATCTCGGCTCGCTCGATGCCGAGGGCTTCTTGACGCTCAGCGGCCGCGAAAAGGAGCTGATCATCCGCGGTGGCGCCAAGATTTCGCCGGTCGAGATCGATTTGTTTTTGATGCAGCACGCCGACGTCATCGAGGCGGCGACCATCGGCGTGCCGGATGCGGTCTACGGCGAGGAAGTGATGAGCTACGTCGTCGCCCGGCCCGGCGTCGATGCCGACACGCTGTTGCGCTATTGCGCCGGCGCACTGCCTGCGTTCAAGGCGCCGAAGCGGATCGTGCTCAGCGCGTCGTCTTTGCCGAAGACCGAACGCGGCAAGCTCGACCGGAGAGCCTTGGCGGAACGGTGGAAAAGCAAAGCGAGCCAGTAGCCCGGACTTCGCTGCGCTCGACCCAGGCTACGGCGTCACCGTCCCGACCGCGCCAGCGAATGCACCCAGCCGTGCATGCGCTTCTTGGCGTTAGCAATGTCTTCCTTCGAGAACCAATCTTCCGGCTTCACGCGATCGACCGGATAGACCGGCCGCAGGAAGTCGCTCTCGTAGCCGAACGGCACCGTGGCATCGATGCCCATGCCGCCTTCGAAGCGGGTGTTCGATGCGGTCCATTGCTGGCCGCCCGCGGTCATGCGCTCCGACGGCATGAAAGTCTGGCCGCGGCCGCCGGGGATCGGATTGAGAATGTCGGTCTGCGGATTGACGCGCGTGGTCAGGCACCACATCACGTCGTCCATCGAATAGGGATCGACGTCCTCGGAGACCGCGATGGCGATCCGCATGCCTTGCGAACACGATAAGATGGCGCCCAGAAAATTGCGCTGCCAGCCCTCGTCGATCTGATTGCGCTTCTTGACCTGGATGACGCAGCCGCCCCAATCGGTCATGCAGTACGGGATCACCACGTTCTGCACGATGCCGGGCTGCAGCCGGTTGCACAGCTCGTAAATCGCGGCCTCGCGCACCGTGGTGTCGATATTGTGGTCGTCGAGCATGTGCACGCCGAGCGCGAAGATGATCGGCTTCGATTCCGGCTTGCGCATGGTGATGCCGGTGACGTGGAAAGTCGGCGCCTTGTACGCCTTGCCCATGTAGCCGGCCCATTCGGGGTGGAAGTGATGGCGGCCCTGCACGCCGGCGTCTTCCGATTCCTTGGTCTCGTAGCGCCGGTCGCGCGGATTGACGTAGCCCTCGAGGACCAGTTCACAGTCGGCGAGCGCCATGGCGTCGACCGTGCGCGCCTTGACGAGGCGGATCGGCGCGCCCTGTACCGCCGACGCGATGCCGATCTCGTCGCAGCCCATCGGCAATATAGCGTAGTCGAAACCGGCGCCGGCGAGAAGTGTGCAGGCCGGCGGCACGCCGAAGCACATGGTGATCGGCACCGGCTGGTCTTCCTTGTAATATTTGTTGACGACCTGCCACATGTGCGAGCCGGGCGAGATCTGGAACGTGCCGACATTGCCCCAGCGAAAATTCATGCGGTTATAACCGAGGTCGGAACCGCCCTCGAATTGCGGGCCGGTGACGCAGCGGATGCCGGAGCCGACGGTGAGCTCGGACTCGTAGGTGGTGTGGCGGATCGGCACCATCCATTTGTTGACGTCGTCCGGCTTCTCAACGACGAACTCCTGGCACGGCGCCTCGCTCTGCGCGATCTCGACGGGCTTGACCGGATGCGACAGCGCGTAGGCGAGCTTCCTCACCCGCTCGGCGTCGTCCTTCCAGCCGAACATGCGGTTGATGATCGCCATGTCGCCGAACAGATTGGTGATGACGCGGTGGTTCGGCTTACCCTTGACGTTGTTGAACAGCACGGGGCAACCGCCGTCCATGTGCTTTTGCAAGCCGGTGACCTGGAGATCCGGATCGACCTCCTTGTCGGTCTCGATCAATTCGCCCGACGCGCGCAGCCATTCCAGCGTCGAGCGCAGATCGAAGGCCTGGTTTGGTGTCGCGGCGTGTTGTTCTTTGCGGCGATCTTCCTTGCGCACTTGCTGTTGCATCGCGGGCGTTCCCATTGCATAGATTTCTAAGTAATTATCCTGCACCATGCCGCGGTCTGTCAACGCCGATGCCGTCCGCAACGAACCGCACCAAATCCACGGCGCGCCGCCAAGCGGAACTGCCGCCGCAGACGAGCTCGGGCTACCTGGTGCGCGATGCCCATCGCGCCTTTCAGCGGTTGCTCGAACGGCGTATCGCCGCCTATGGCGTCAGCCGCGGCCAGTGGTATTTTCTGCGCGTACTGTGGATCACCGATGGGCTGTCGCAACGGGAGCTTTCAGCGCGAGTCGGCATGATGGAGCCGACCACGGTGATCGCATTGCGCAGCATGGAGCGCGCCGGACTGATCCGCCGTGTGCGCGGCGACGACGATCGGCGCAAAATGCGGGTCTACCTCAGCGCCAAGGCCAAGCGGCTGCGCAACGAATTGCTCGCGGTGGCTCGGGGCATCACCGATATCGCCGAACAAGGAGTAGCACCGCGCGATCTCGCCTCGTTCCGCCGGGTGATTGCGCGAATGACAGCGAATTTGGATTGGATCGAGCGTTAGAGCATCATCCCGAAAACTGGAAACCGGTTTTCGAAAAAGATGAGGCTGCAATGGAACGGCTAGGCCATGATCCGGTTCAACTCGATCGGATTATCGTCTATCCCGCTGGACCGTCGAGCGGACGGCGGGCTCTGTGCAGATGCGGACCGATGGCCGAACGCAGACGCGAGGCCCAGTGCCACAACACCGGCGTTTGCTTGATGAAGCGCTTGATACTCCGCCGCACCACCGAGAGCAGATGGGCGATGCGGCCTCGCCATGTCGCACCTTTGCTGTAATCGTACAATTTGAGCTTCAGGTCGGACCATTCCAGCTTATAGCGCTCGTCGCCGATGGTGAAATCGAACAGCCGCAAGCCGCGCTGGATAGCGTAAGTCAGGAGCTCGCGCAGGTGCAGCGTGCCGGGGCCGTAGCGGGTCAATTCGTTGTCGCAATAGCTCGACAGCACATGATAGTAGCAATCGCCAAACACGACGCCGAAGTTCGCCGCCGCGCAGTCGGAGCCGATCTGCACGCGGCTGACATGCGCAAGATGCCGCGAATTCGGATTGGCCGCAAAGTCGGCAAAAAACTCCCGATAGCCGGGCCGCGCGAAGATGTCGGGAATGCCCTTGCGCACAAAGATCCGCCGCTTCTGCTCCCACAGCGTATCGAGCGCTTGTCGCAACTCGCCGGGCTCGGCGACCGTCTCGAAGCGAATTTCGCCGAACTCCGACAGATGTTTGCGCTTGGTGCGGTCGCGCCGGCGCGTCGCCGAAGAACGCCGCTCGCGATAGAAGCTTTCCCAGTCATTGCCCAATTGCGTGATGTGCGCGCTGTTGGCGTTCGGCGTGACGCCGAGATTGACGAAGGGGTTGCTCTGGACGCCGACCGTTTGCGGCATCTTCTCGAACTCGATCCAATCGTAACGCAGCCCGTGATCGGACTGCAGGCGCGCGAGCACCGCGCGCCACAGGGCAACGAAGCGGTCGGAGCTGACGCGCTGCGCAAAATCGCGTGCCAGCAGCGGCGCGTTGTAGTCGCACAGCTCCTGACCAAGCCAGCATAGCCGCCGCACCGGACGCCGCGCCTCGATGGCGAGCGGCAGGATGAATGCGATGCGGCCGTCGGCAAAGCGCCCGACCACGATGATGGGTACGGTGCCGTCGCGAACGCCGATGTGGCGCTGCCACGTCGCCAGCCATTCGAAACTCTGGAATGCGGTGCATTCGGCGATTTCTTGGAAACGGCGCCATTCGTCTTCGACGTCGTCAAGGCGGGTATGGATGCTAAAGCCCGGTTCGGGCGCGAGCTCACGGGACGGATCCGCCAGGCGCGACAGCGCGACGTGCTCGGCATCGACGGGGAAAGCCGCCGAACGAAATGCTGTTAATGGTGTGGCGCGTGTCACGATCCGGTCACGAGCTTGATCAGAAATTTGGTCAGAAAACCTGCTCAGGAACCTTGGCTGCGAATCCGGCCGGCCGGCCGAAGTCGCATCGGCACTGGTCTTAAGAGGAAATCCTTAAACGTGCATCCTTCGGGATGGGGTTACGTCGGGTTAACGTAAAGAGACTCCTGTGCTTCCGTCGCCGCCGCACGCCGTGTCGGTTTGGCGCAGTTGGCACAGGTGGAAAGGCGCGCCCGGCCGCCGTATCCTGATCTTAACAATGTCGATAGGGCGCGCCTGACCTGGCGCCGGGAGGATGTGATGAATAAGCTTCGCCACTGGCTTTACGTCATGGGACTGTGCCTGGCGACGGTGTCGGCGGCCACCGCCGCCCATGCCCAGGCCGACAATTATCCGAATAAGACGGTGTCGATCATCTCCGACGCGGCGCCGGGCTCGACGCCCGACGTCGACGCCCGTTTTGTCGCCGAGGGGCTCACCAAAGCCTTCGGTCAGCAGTTCATCGTGGTCAACCACCCCGGCGCCAATGGCAGCGTCGCTGCCCGCGCGGCATCGGAAGCAATACCCGACGGCTACACGCTGTTCATGCCGGCGCTCTCGACCTTCGTGGCGCTGCCATCGGTCGCTCCGAACCTGCCCTTAATGCTGCCGCGCGACTTCATCCCGATCGGATACACGGCTGAAAATCCGATGTTCGTCGCGGTGAACCCGAAGCTCGGGGTGAGCACATTGCCGCAGCTCATCGCGCTCGCCAAGAAAGAGCCTGGAAAAATCTCGATTGCAGTGACCGGCGTCGGCAGGCTGACCGATCTCACGGGGCTGTTGTTGCAGGATCGCGGCGGGGTGCAGCTGTTGCGCGTGCCTTATAATGGCGGGCCTGCGGCGGCGCTCGCCGACGTCGGTTCGGGTCGCGTCTCGATGATCATCGAAGGCTATTCGGGCATCGTCGGCGCGGTGAAGGCCGGACAGGTCAAGCTCATTGCGGTCGCTTCCCCCGAACGATTGCCACAGTTTCCCAATTTGCCGACGGTCGCCGAAACGCTGCCGGGTTTCCGCGCGCTGGGTTGGCAAGTCCTGGTCGCACCGAAGGGCACGCCGACGGCGATCGTCGGCAAGGTGAGCGATGTCTTGGCCAAGGTCGTCAGTGGCGCCGGTTTCAAGGAAAGCTTGGCAAAGATAGGAAGCTATTCGCGCGCCATGACCCCCGAGCAGACCCTTGCTTTCGTGCGGCAAGAGCAGGAAACCTGGGCGCCAATTCTGAAAAAGGCTGCTAAACAGTAACAGCAAATTTATCACGGGAGAATTATGGCATGTTGACGTTATACTACGCTCCGGGCGCGTGCTCGATGGCGTCGCATATCGTGCTCGAGGAGAGTGGCGAGAAATACGAGCCGAAGAAGGTCGACCTCGCCGGTGGCGAGCAGCGCACCGAAGCCTATCTGAAAATCAATCCGCTCGGCCGCGTGCCGGCGCTCAAGCTCGATAACGGCGAGCCGCTCACCGAGAACACCGCCATTCTGCCGTATCTCGGCAAGCGGTTCGGTCTGTGGCCGAAGGATCCAGCGGCCGAAGCCAAGGCGCTGTCGCTGGTCGGCTTCTTTGCGTCGAGCGTGCATCCAGCACACGCCCATGTCGGGCGGCCCGAACGCTATACCGCCGATGCCAGTGCCTATCCCGGCATCAAGGACATGGGCTTGAAGACCTTCCATGGTTATCTGAAGCAGATCGACGGCATGCTGGCCGGCCGCGAGTGGTTCGGCGACAGCTATTCGGTGCTCGATCCGTACGGCTTCGTCTTCTACACCTGGGGCGTGCGCCGCGAGCTGCCGATGGCGGAGCTGAAGAACTACACGGCGCACAAGGATCGGCTGATGAAGCGGCCCGCGGTGGCGCGGGTGGTCGAGGACGAGAAGATCAGGGGTGTAGTAAGCGGCTCGTCATCGTCCGCGAAGGCGGCCATTTTTCGGTATAAGGCACATCTGGCGATGGACCTGGGCAGCCGTATCATCCGCCGCGTCACTCTCACCCCGGCCAATATCAACGACAGTGTGCCTGCAGACCGACTGATCTGCGGTGATGAGGCGACCGTCTGGGCCGATAAGGCTTACGACAGCAACGCCCGCCGGGCGCTGCTCAGGCGGCTTGGCATCCGCGACGGGATCGCACGCCGGAGCAATCGCTGGCACGAGCCAAGCCGCTGGTTTCTCCGCCGCAACGCGGTGATCTCGCATTACCGCGCGCCGATCGAGCCCATGTTCTCGCTGCTCAAGAACGTCTATGGCTTTGCCCGCGCACGTTATCGCGGCGTCCCGCGCAATGCCACAGCGCTGCTGCTCGCCGTCACCGCAATCAACCTCAAACGTTGGGCCACCATCACATCGGCCGGGTGATGATCCCCATAGCGCCGCCAACCGAAGCCCAGCACACTGATGAGCCCGACCGGAAACCCGGCATCCAACATCATTCTTCGCCTTGCGCGAGTTCTGCAAAGCCCTCGCGAAGGCGGACGATCCAGTAATCGCAAGCGCCAAAGATCGATTGTAAGGCGTACGATTACTGGATGCTCCGCCTGCGCGGAGCATGACAGGAAGAAATCACGCCGTCTTCTGCACCTTGAGCCCGAGCTCGTTGATGGTGCGCTCGCGCATGATGAATTTCTGAATCTTGCCGGTCACCGTCATCGGGAATTCGTCGACGAATTTGACGTAGCGTGGCACTTTGTAGTGCGCGATCTGCTCGCGGCAGAACGCCTTGATCTCGTCCTCGGTGGCGGCGACGCCGGGCCGCAGCTTGACCCAGGCGCAGATTTCCTCGCCGTAGCGGTCATCCGGCACGCCGATCACCTGCACGTCCTGGATCTTCGGATGCCGGTACAAAAACTCCTCGATCTCGCGCGGATAGACGTTCTCGCCGCCGCGGATCACCATGTCCTTGATGCGGCCGACGATGTTGCAATAGCCCTCGGCGTCGATGGTGGCGAGATCGCCGGTATGCATCCAGCGTGCTGCATCGATGGCTTCGCGGCTGCGCTCCTCGTCGCCCCAATAGCCGAGCATCACCGAATAGCCGCGCGTCAATAATTCGCCGGGCGTACCCGGCGGCACGATACGGCCGTTTGTGTCGACAATCTTCACTTCAAGATGCGGCTGGATGCGGCCGACGGTCGAGACTCGCCTTTCCAGCGGATCGGTGGTCGAGCTCTGGAAGCTGACCGGGCTCGTTTCGGTCATGCCGTAGGCGATGGTGATTTCCGACAAGTTCATCTTGGCGACGCAGCGTTTCATCACTTCGATCGGGCACGGCGAACCGGCCATGATGCCGGTGCGCAGCGTCGACAGATCGAAGCGGCCGAACTCCGGATGATCGAGTTCCGCAATGAACATAGTCGGCACGCCGTGCAGCGCGGTGCAGCGCTCCTCGGCGACGGTTTCAAGCGTGACCAGCGGATCGAAGCCCTCGCCGGGGAAGACCATGCAGGCGCCGTGGGTGACCGCCGCCAGATTGCCCAGCACCATGCCGAAGCAGTGATAGAGCGGCACCGGGATGCAGAGGCGATCCTCGGACGTGAGCTTCATCGCCTCGCCGATGAAGAAGCCGTTGTTGAGGATGTTATGATGCGACAGCGTCGCGCCCTTGGGAAAGCCGGTGGTGCCCGAGGTGAACTGGATATTGATCGGCTCGTCGAATTGCAGCTGCGGGCCGAGACCGGCGATGCGATGCGCCTCCTTTTCAGTGCCGCGCGCCAGAATCTCCGAGAAGCGGAACGTCCCGGGGTGCCAGCCGTCGCCGAGCAGCACGACCGAACGCAGCGCCGGTAGCCGGGCCGATTCGAGCTTCCCGGGCGTGGCGTGGCCCAGCTCCGGCGCCAATTCGCGCAGCATGCCGACGTAGTCCGAGGTCTTGAAGCGCTCGGCGAGGATAAGCGCCTTGCAGCCGACTTTGTTGAGCGCGTATTCGAGCTCGGCGATGCGATAGGCCGGATTGATGTTGACCAGGATGAGGCCGGCCTTCGCCGTAGCGAACTGGGTCAGCACCCATTCCGAATTATTGGGCGACCAGATGCCGATGCGGTCGCCGGGATTTAGCCCCAGCGTCAACAGCCCGGCGGCGAGCCTGTCGACCTGTTGCCGCAGTTCGCCGTAGCTCAACCGCACGTTCTGGTGGCGCACCACCAAAGCCGGCCGCGTGGGCCATTTGTCGCAGACCGCGTCGAAAAACTGCCCGATCGTCTGGCCGATGAGCGGCTGCTCGCTGGCGCCGTGCACGTAACTCAGCTTGAGACCGGCCATAGCGCGTCCTCCCAAACGTTTGGGCGACTATAGCGCCTTCCCGCGAAAGCTGCGAAGTCTCATGGCACGGGAATGCCGAACTCGGATCGTCTTTTTGTGCGCAACCGGGCTTGGTACAGTCAGGCCGAGCCGCTCGATAAGCACGTCAAAGGAGATTCATGTCCGGCACGCAGGAGGAACTTTCTGTGTCGCTGTGGCGCGGCGGCAAAGACGGCCGCTATCAGACCTACAGCGTGCCGCGGCGCGAGAGTCAGACCGTGCTCGACGTGGTGACGTACGTACAGCGCCATCTCGATCCGACGCTGTCCTATCGCTTCGCCTGCCGGGTCGGCGTCTGCGGCTCCTGCGCCATGACCGTCAACGGCAAGCCGCGCTGGACCTGCCGCACCCATGTCGCCAAGGTCGCCGGCGGCGGCCGACTTGAAATCGGCCCGCTCGAAAATCTTCCGGTGATCAAGGACCTGACCACTGACATGACGGAGTTTTTCCGGAAGTGGCAGCGCGCCAAAGGCGTTTTTGCGCCGTCGCAGACGCGGCACGACCCGATTGCGCAAATCCGGCCCGACACGCCGGCGCGCGCCGCCGCCGACGCAGCAATAGAATGCATCAATTGCGGCGTCTGCTACGCCGGCTGCGATACGGTGCGCTGGAACTCGACCTATCTCGGACCGGCGGCGCTGACGCGGGCATGGACGCTGGTCAACGATCAGCGCGACTCCGGCAATCGCGACCGGCTGCAAGCCGTCGCGGCGGACGGGGGCTGCTATTCTTGCCATTCGCACCAATCCTGCCAGGAGCTTTGCCCGCAGACGCTCAATCCGACCGCCGCGATTGCCGGTCTCAAGCGGCGCACGGCGGCGGCGTATCTGAAAGGCGAGATCAAGGTATGAATGTGCGTCTCTATGTGTGGCAGCGCGCGACGGCCGCCATCATGGCGCCGCTGGTGCTCGTTCACATCGCCGTCATTTTCTACGCCAGCAGGCAAGGCCTGACCGCGGCGGACATTCTTTCCCGCACCCATGGCAGCGCCGTGTGGGCGGCCTATTACGGTCTCTTCGTCCTTGCCGCGTCCATTCACGCTTCGATCGGCGTGCGCAACGTGTTGAGTGAATGGTCGCCGCTCGACGAGCGACGCGCCGACTTCTTCGCCGTTGCATTCGGCCTCGTCCTGGCGCTGCTCGGCTTCCATGCCATTATTGCGCTGGTGGTCACATGAGCGCGCTCGACTTGCAACGCCGCGGCAACACGCTGTGGATCGCGGCCCTGATCCACCGGCTTTCCGGCTTGGCGCTGGCGATCTTCCTGCCGATCCATTTTTTTGTGCTTGGACTTTCCTTCCATGGCGGAGCAAGGCTGGACAATTTCCTGCACTGGACCGACCAGCCGCTGGTCAAGTTCGCCGAAGGCGGACTGGTTTTTCTGCTCGCCGTGCATCTCCTTGGCGGCTTGCGTGTCCTGGTGATCGAAAATTTCGCCTGGCGCGACGGCCAGAAACAGTTGGCGACGCTCGCGGCCGCGGCGGCTGCGATTGTCGCATTCGTTTTCCTGATGCGCGTGTTCTAGGGTTTCGTATGAACGTCGAGCATCTCAAGACCGACATTCTGATCCTCGGCTCCGGCGGCGCCGGGCTGTTCGCCGCGCTGCATGCGCTCAAGGCCAATCCCGATCTCGACATCACGGTCGCGAGCAAGGGGCTGCTCGGCAAATGTGGCTGCACCCGCATGGTGCAAGGCGGCTACAACGTCGCGATCAATCCCGGCGACTCGATCGAGCGCCATTTCATGGACACGATCGAAGGCGGCAAATGGTTGCCGCACCAGGAACTGGCCTGGACGCTGGTGACCAAGGCCGTGGAGCGCGTGCGCGAGCTGGAAAACGAGATCGGCTGCTTCTTCGACCGCAATCCCGACGGTACGCTGCACGGCAAGGCCTTCGCCGGCCAGACTTTTGATCGTACCGTGCACAAAGGCGATCTCACCGGCATTGAGATCATCAACCGGCTGATGGAGCAGGTCTGGGCGCGGCCGATCCGCCGCCTGGAGGAGCATCGCGCCGTCGCGCTGATCCCTACGCAAGACGGCGCGCTCGCCGGCGTGCTGATGATCGACGTGCGCACGGGCGCATTTCGTTTCGTCAGTGCGCAAGCGGTGCTGCTTGCGACCGGCGGCGGCCCGACCATGTATCGCTATCACACGCCATCCGGCGACAAGACCATGGACGGCCTCGCCATGGCGCTTCGCCTCGGCCTGCCGTTGCGTGACATGGAGATGGTGCAATTTCATCCGACCGGTCTCCTCGCCGGGCCGGACACACGGATGACCGGCACCGTGCTGGAAGAAGGCTTGCGCGGCTCAGGCGGCCATCTGCTCAATGGCGCCATGCACCGCTTCATGGGCGACTACGATCCGAAACTCGAGCGCGCCACGCGCGACGTGGTCAGCCGCGCCATCGACGCGGAAATGCGCGCCGGCCGCACCACGCCGAACGGCGGCGTTTATATCAAGATGGGCCACCTCGGCCCGGCCAATGTCGCGAAACAATTCAAAGGCATGGTGGATCGCTGCCGCGATTGCGGTTTCGATCTCGCCGGCGGCCTGGTCGAAGTGGTGCCGACCGCGCATTATTTCATGGGCGGCGTGGTTTGCGCGGTCGACACCGCGACGGAACGCTTCGGCCTATTCGTCGCCGGCGAGGACGCCAGCGGCATGCATGGCGCCAACCGGCTCGGCGGCAACGGCGTGGCCAATTCGACCGTATTCGGCGGCATCGCCGGCGATGTCATGCCCGGCTTCATTGCCAAGAATCCCGGCCATCGCCCGCCGGATGCCCAAGTCATCGATGCGGAAGTCGAGCGCGCGCTGCATCCTTTCGCCCGCAAACCCGGCGACCTCAACGCGCTGCGCGAAAAGCTGCTCGACACGATGTGGGACGAGGTCGGCGTCGTGCGCGACCGCGGCAGCATCGAGCGCGGCCTTGCCGGGATCGACGCCATAGAAGCGGAACTCCTCGCCACCGGCCTTGCCGATGCCGGCCGCCAATTCAATCTGACTTGGCACGATTGGCTCAATCTGCGCTCATTATGCGAGATCAGCCGCGTCATTGCGCTCGCTGCACTGCGGCGCGAGAACTCCCGCGGTGCGCATTTCCGCTCCGATTTTCCGGAGCCGGGCGATCTTGCAACCTCGACCTTCACGGTGGCGAGGTCTATATCCGGCGGGATAGAGATCACCGACCGGCCGGTCGAGTTTACTCACGTGAAGCCCGGCCAGACGCTGTTGCGCGCTTCCGTCGCGGCCGAATAGAGGCGACCATGATTCCGCTCTCGTCGATTCAGCGCACCGCCGAGGAGTTGATGGCCAAGGCCGCCATCGAAATCCCCGAAGATTATCTCGCGGGTCTGCGCCGCTGCGCCGACACCGAAAAGGGCGACCTGTCATCCTTCGTCATCAAGGCCATGCTGGAGAACTACGAAGCGGCCAAAGAAGACCGCCGCGCCATGTGCGGCGATACCGGTCTGCCCCGCTGGTACGTCAAGATCGGCAATGACGCGCGCATCGAGGGCGGCCCGGTCGCGCTAGAAACTGCGCTGCGCCGCGCCACTGCGCGCGCTACGACGAGCATACCGCTGCGTCCCAATCGCGTACATCCGCTGTGGCGCACCGATCATAACAACAATGTCGGTATCAACGCGCCGGAGATCGAATATTCGTTCCATCCCGACGCCGATTGGATCGAGCTGACCACCGTGCACAAAGGCGGCCTGTTCGGCACCGATTACCGCATGCTGTTTCCCGGCGACGGCATTGAGGGCATCAGGCGGTTTTATCTCGATACGCTGATCGGCTTCGGCAAGCGCGGGCTCGCTTGCCAGCCGGCCATCGTCGGCATCGGTCTCGGTGGCTCCAAAGACACTAGTGTGGTGCTGGGCAAGCAGGCGTCATGCCTGCGCGTGGTCGGCTCGCGCAATCCCGATCCGAAAATCGCGGCGCTGGAAGACGAGTTTAAGGAGCTCGGCAACACTATCGGCATGGGCGCAATGGGCTTTGTCGGCTCCTCGATGGTGATCGATTGCCACATTGAGGTCGGCTACTGCCACACCGGCGGCATGCCGATGTCGGTGCACATGTTCTGCCTGTCGTCACGCCGCGCCTGCGCGCGGATCACAACCGACGGCAAGGCCACGTTCCGCACCGATCCGATGTGGTTCACCGATTACATGCGGCGCACCACGGTGGAATGGGGCGAGCAGGCTGCTGTGGCTGCGGAATAGATTTGGCAGCAGAACAACATGTCCGACCTCAAGACCGTTCACATCGATCTCCCCGCGCGTACCGAGGACCTACGCAAGCTGGAAATCGGCTCGGTCGCCTATCTCACGGGCCGCGTCTTCACCGCGCGCGAAGGCGTTTATAAACGCGCCATTGCCGACGGCTTTGGCATGCCGGCCGGCAAAGACGCGCTCGGCATCACCAATTTCCACTGCTCGCCGGCAGCGAGCATCAATCCCGACGGCAGCTATACCGTCGGCGCGGTCACCGCGACCGCGTCATTTCGCTTTGCCCAATGGCTCGACGGCTGGTTCAAGATCTCCGGCTGCAACGTCATCATCGGCAAAGGCGGCATGACGTCGGAGACCTACCGCACGCATTTCGTGCCGAACAATGCCGTCTATCTCACCACCGTCGGCTACGGCACCGGCGCGCTTTTGGGCCGCGGCATCAAGCGGGTCGCCGGTGTCTATTGGCTCGAAGAGCTCGGCTTGGCGCAGGCAGTCTGGGTGCTCGACGTCGAGAAATTCGGCCCGTTCCTGGTCGAAAGCGATCTTGACGGCAACTCGCTGTTCGAACGCGAAAACGCCAAGATCGCGCCCGGCTTGGAGCAGCTTTATGCCGGCACCCGGCCGGCGACGCTGCATCGCTACGGCGAGACCGACGACAAAACCAAGGAAGTGATCTGAGAATACAGCTTTCCGGAGTAAGGGGGGTGGACATGACCAGCATCCCATCGCGCGCGACGCTGCGCAGGCGCGCAGCCGAGGAATTCAAGGAATTTCTGGTCGTTGCGGCGTATCTTTTTGTCTGCTTCGCCGCGTTGATCAACATGAAGGCCGCAATACTTCATGCGCAGGGCGTCAATTTTTCACCCTACAGTATCGCGGTGGTGAAAGCCTTATTGTGCGCCAAATTCATGAGCCTCGGAAACGTTCTTCGCCTCGGCCGCAGATTTCATCATCACGGCCTGATCTGGATAACGCTATACAAATCGTTCGTATTCTTCGCACTCCTGTTGGCGCTTAATGCGATTGAAGAAATTGTCATGGGTCTCATCCATCACCGCTCCGTCGCCGAGTTCGATCCTCGCTGTTGCCGGCGGCACGCTGGATCAACTCATTGCCGCGAGCTTCGTCATGCTCCTGATCCTCGTTCCGTTCTTCGCATTTCGTTCGCTCGGCGAGGTCGTCGGCGAAGCCAATCTCGTACGCGTTTTTCTGCATTCGCGGCCGAGGGGGTAATCGCCGGGCGATGCGATCTAGACGATGCGGACGAACGGCCGCTCCGCTGTCGGATCGATCTCAACCTCTGTGCCGTTCGGAATCGCCTTGGTGATATCGACATCGAACCCCGAAATCATGGTGAAATCGGCCAGCGCCGCGCCCTGCACCATGATCGGATTGACGCGGTTTAGGACCAGCGCCGCCGGCATCACGCCGCGCGACGCCATCTCGTGCAGCATCCAGGCCGTGGCGACGCCGCCTTTGGCGGCATCGAGAACGAGCACGCGGCCGCGATAGCTTTCGCCGGCGAGCTTGTGCTCCGGCCGCGAAAACACGCCGCGGATGCGGTCGAGGTCGTAGCGCGCGGAGAAGCCGTCGCTGGCGACCAGCGCCTGCGCCCGCACTTTGCGCCCCATGCCGGCATTGGCGTAAAAAATCTTGCCGCTCATGTCAGCTTTCCACCGGCGCAGGCCGCCGCCACGCATTGCTCCATCGACAGCAGCACCGGCCGATAGCCGTAGCCGCCAAGGATGTTGGTCAGCTTGGCCGAGTTGGTCGCAAGCCGGCTCCAGCTATTGGCTTCGGCGATTTCGCGTGCGTAGCTCTGATAGAAGCACATGCCGGACAGCACGGTGCCGCCGGCGGCCTCGATGCGCGCGGTCAAGCCCATGCGGTCGCAATCCGGCTTGACCTGCGGGCTGGTCACCGCGAGCAACGGGATTGTCGCACGGCGGCCGTCGAGCAGGGCGGCCAGCATTTGCATTTCGACGAGACTGAGCTGCGGCGCCGAGAACACAACCACGTCGACGGCACCGATATCCTTGGCGTAGCGCGCCCGCAAAGCGCGGATATCGGCCTCGCCGACATCGTGGGTTTTCAGCGACACACCCTCCGGCACGACGTCTTCGAGTCGCATCGCCTCCGGCGTGACGCCGATCATGTGGAACAACGCCACCGAGCCGAAGCTCGCCAGCGCCGCACCGAAGTGTTTCATTTCATCGGCACTCGGCACCCGGTCGATGCCGATCAGCGCCGGCACTTGCGAATAATCGCCGGCCAGCCGTGCCGACGACGCCGCCTAGCGCGCCCCAATCGGAAAGCTCGCGCGGCGTCCATGACAGCTCGACCAGAAACGTCGCGAGCCGTTGCTCGTCGAGATGATAGCCGTAGCGCGGCGTGCGCCCGGTCAGTCCGGCGCTCAAAGCCGACGGCCCGCCTTCGAAATTCGAGCGCGCGCCGCAGACGCTGTTCGAATAGATCACGACGCCGGTGTCGCCATAGGCCATATGCTCGCCGCGCACCGGCGGCATGATGGTCTGATAATTGATGCAGGTATCGGTCATCAACACGCCGAGTGCCTCGAAGGCGGCGATGGCGCGGCGCTCCAGGTCGATCATCCAGGGCTGCTGCTTGAGCTGCGCCGCATGCGCGAAATCGGTGCCGCGCGGATCGGTAATGGTCGGAATTCGGACAGTGCGTTGCTCCGCCGGCAGCGCCGCCCAGCGTTCCAGCCATTCGACGCCGGCGGCACCGAGCGACTCCGTGTCAGCCATGATGTGCGCCTGGCCGACCGGAACGAAATTACGCGCGCCGAGATAATCGCCGACCTTTATCTGATGCGCGATCGCCCATTGCCGCAGCGGGCCGGCCTCGCCCGCGCGCATCGCGATCTCTTCGTCGTTAAGTTTCACAACAGTGGATCATTTTGCCGAGACGCCTGCGGCCTTGATCAGCGGCACCCATTTGTCGATCTCGGCGCTGACCAGCTGCCCGAGCGCCTGCGGCGTGCGCTGCTCGGGCGGCGGCACGTCGGCGCCGAGTTGCGCGAGGCGTTTGGCGACCTCGGGATCCTGCATGGCTTTCTGCACGGCGGCGTTGATGCGGTTGACGATGGCCGCCGGCGTGCCTTTGGGCATGAACAGCGCGGTCCAGGCGACGGTCTGCAGTTGCGGCAGGCCCGCTTCGACGGCCGATGGCACATTCGGGATCGACGGCGAACGCTGCGGGATCGTCACCACGATGGCGTTCTCGCTGCCGTTGAGGATATGCGGCGTCGCGGTGACGACCTGATCGAACAATAAATCGATCTGGCCGCCGAGCAGATCATTGGTTGCTTCGGACAGCCCGCGATAGGGAACATGCGTGACATCGGCGCCGGTTAGATGATTGAACAGCAGCAGCGTCAGATGCGAGATCGAGCCGACGCCGGCCGAACCCATGGTCGCCTTGCCCTTGTTGGCCTTGGCCCAGGCGATGACATCGCTGAGCGTTTTCACCGGTAGCGTCTTTTTGGTGACCAGCACCATCGGCGTCGAGGCGACAAGAATCACCGGCTCGAAATCCTTGCGCGGATCGTAGGCCAGATTGCTGTAGATGCCGACGCTTGCGGCGTGGGTGCCGAGATTGCCCATGACCATGGTGTAGCCGTCGGGCGCGGCGCGGGCGACCTTGGCGGCGCCGATCGTGCCGCCGGCGCCGGTAACGTCTTCGACCACGACCTGTTGGCCAAGCGTCGGACCGATGGCTTGAGCGACGATGCGACCGAGGATGTCGGTCGGCCCGCCGGCGGCGAATGGCACGACGATAGTGATCGGCCGGCTTGGGTAGTCTTCGGCGCGCGCATTGCCGACGAGACTTACGGAACCAATCAGAGCCAGCGCCGCAGCAAGACGGCAAACGGCACGTGTGGCGTTACAAGGTTCGGTCATTTCTTCCCCACCCGCTAAACGCGCAATTGCGCTAAATCTTTTCTTGCGGTGAGTGTAGGGAGGCTCGATTGCGAGTCAAATGCACGCGCGCCGCGTAGCGTCAATCAAGTATCACGGTGTGAGACTTCGCGCGCGGCGGCAAGGCGCTGGTACAGCTGGGTGGATTCGAACCACCGACCTCCTGATCCACAGTCAGGCGCTCTAACCAACTGAGCTACAGCTGCACGGCCCGCCGTTTGCGCGCGGATTTACCTGGGCATGATCATTCGCATCCGGATCGTGCTTTGGCGCGCGGAACGTAGGAGCAACGCCTCAATTTGGCAAGATAGCCGAAACTGGGCCTTAAAAAGCAAAAGCCCGGGCCATGCCCGGGCTTTCCCGTCGCCGCAGTGATGCAGCTGCGATCGTCAGGCCGCGTTTAGGCGACCTTGCTGAACGCCTTGTTCATGCCGCTCTTGATCGGCTCGGTGGTCTCGGTTGCGACCTTCTGCGCCAGCGCGCTGAGTTCCTTGCTCTGCTCGCTCAGCGTCTCGAACTGCTTGCGCGTATGCGCGCTCGACAGTTCGATCACTTCCGACAGCGTCTTCGCCGTCATCAGCTCGCCGACGAAGTCGAACGCCGCATTGGTGTTGGTGCGCGCCGCCTCGATCACTTTGAGGCCGTAATCGGAAGCGCCCTTGGTGGCGTTCGAATAGGTAGTTTCGAGCACGTCGGTCGCCTCTTCGGCGGCGGCCTTCATCTTCTCGTAGGTGTCCTTGCATTGCGCGACGCCGCGCTCGGCAATCTCACGGAAAGCGGCCGGCATTTCGACCTTCGGAATTTCGAATTTCGGCATTTCGAATTTCGGAATCTCGAACGCGCTGGACGCAGGTTTGCTCTTCACTTTCGGGGGGGTCGTTGTGGTGGTGGCTTCCGCCATGACACTGGTCCTTGATTTCGCTCGTTGCTTCTTGGGCTGTCTCACCTGGAGAGCTTTTTCTTCATTGGCCTCGCCGCCCGTTGCGCGTTGCCTGATATCGATTTCGTTTCGGTGCTGCGGCGAAAACGCCGTCCTCTTTGAGCCCAAGCAAGGGCCGCGGCACCTTCCTGAATAAATAGATAGCCACTTTTTTGGTGCATTGCAATAGAAATTATTGCAATGCACAAAGAAACAAAGCAAATCTTTGAAATAATTTATGGATTTGGAACCCGCCGCAGCGGGATCTGATTATGTCTTAGGCTTGGCACTATCCACCACGATCTTGGCGGCACTTTGTCCGAGATCCTGGACCTGCGACGACAGCGCCTGCATCTGCCGGCTCAAATATTCAGATTGCAGCCGCATGAGTTCCGCCGCGTCCTTGGCCGCCATGAGCTTTTGCGCGAATTCAAACGTCGCCGTGACGTTCTGCTCAGCGTAACTCATCGATTTATGCGCGATTTCAGTGGCGCCGCTGTGCGCCGCCTGAGCTTGGCCTTGCAGCTGCCCCATCGCCTTATTGGCCGCCTCGATGAAACCATCGAATGCCTGGCGCGCCTGCGTCACGCTCTGTTCGACAAAGGCCCGCATCTCGGTCGGAATCGCGAATTGCTCGAATGGATCTTTTGCCATCATACGCTCCTCGTGCCCCCGGCCAGCCGATCCTAGCGCGAATTGACGACGGCCATGCAACCTAAACTGCGCCGCCGGCTAAGTCCCCGGAGTGATTAAGGTTATCCCGGCAAGCTTGGCCGCGCAGCCGCCGTCGCCATGGACGCGGTAGACGCCCCGCACTATGCATTATTAAGAATTTCTTTAGGCTACGAGTTCCAACGCGCATGTCGATCGAGGAGAGAGAGCTCGCGCTGTTACGTCATCCGCGTCTCGCACCGCTTGCGACGAGCGCTTGGCCGGCTTGGCTGTGGAGTGTCGACGGTTCGCAAATAGTGTGGGCCAACGCCGTTGGCGCCGCGATATTCGGCGGCGGGACAGTCGAGAGCCGCACGCAACTCCGCCTCGGCGCCGGCGATGTCTGCGCCGGCCAGATTGCCCGTCTTGCTCCGAGCCTGCCGACAACCGGCCAAGAACGGCTGGAGCGGCTGCGCGGTTTTGGCGCTGCTTTCGGCCGCGCGCTCACCTGCGTCTGCTCGCGCATCGCGCTCCTCGACGGCGAGGCCGGTGTGCTGGTCGCTGCGGCAGAATCGGCGGGACCGGATCTCGACCTTGGCGAGCGTGTCCGCCGTCTATTCGGCGACTGCGCGGAGCCGTTTGCCGCTTTTGCGCCGGATGGCACGTTGATTTACGCCAACGCGGCGGCGCAGGCGCGGCTCTCGGGCGCGACCATGCTGTCGGCGCTCGGCATCGAAACGCTCGGTGTTACAGCCCTCGAAACCGGCAGCGCCAGCGGTACCGCGCGCATCGGCCAAGCGGCTTTCGACGTTACAACCACTCGCCTCGGCAAAGACACGGCGCGCGTCTTGCTGCTCACCATGCCACCGAGCAAGACTCCCATCGAGCAAAACGCGCCGCAAGCGCCGGCTGCGGCGCCAGTCGAAGCCGCCACCGCGCCAGCGGACACCGCCATAGCCGATCCGACCACCCCGCATGAGACCATCGCGGAGCGGCGGCATCCCTTGCGCTTCGTCTGGCACATGGATGCCGACGGTCGCTTCGGCGTCGGGTCGGACGAATTCCTCGAGCTCGCCGGACCGCATACCAGCGCCGCATTCGGCCGGCCCTGGAGCGAAATCGCCGCCGAGCTGAAGCTCGATCCCACCAACCAAGTCGCGCGCGCCGTGGCGAGCCAAGAAACCTGGAGCGGCATTATCGTGCCCTGGCCGGTGGACGATTGCGCCGAGCCGCTGCCGGTCGAATTGTCGGGCCTGCCGGTGTTCGACCGCGACCGCAGGTTTCGCGGCTATCGCGGCTTCGGCGTTTGCCGCGACATCGCCCGCATCAACCGATTGGCGCGGGCTCGTCGCGAGCAACCGATCGGTCTCGGGCCGGCACCGGAAGCGTCGCGCCAGCAAGATGAAATCGCGCCCGTCGCACCGGCAATGCCGGCCGCGACGCCGAACAAGCCCGAAGCTGCCGTCGCCGCCGAAACGGCGATCCAAACCGCCGCCGAAGAAACCGAGCGGCCGGCGCCCGTCGTTGCAGCGGCGTCAGCCAATGTGGTGCCGTTTCGTCCGTCCACCCCGGCCGAGCCCAAAGTGGCGCCGGCTTTGAGCCCGGTCGAGCGCAGGGCGTTTCGCGAATTGGCCCAAGAGCTGACGGCGCGGTTGCGTGGCCCGGAAGAGATGCCGGCCGCCGACGAGAGTGGCGTCGAAGCCCTGCCGGCAGAAGCCGCCGAAGCGAACGCAGCGCCGATGCCGGCGATCGAACACGTGCTGCTCGATCGCATCCCGATGGGAGTCCTGGTTTACCGCCATGACAAGCTACTTTACGCCAACCGTCACTTTCTCGAGTGGAGCGGCTACGACACTCTCGCCGCCATCGAAGCGTCCGGCGGCTTGGGCAGGCTGTTTGCCGAGCCCGATGCGCTCGCCGAGACCGCGGGCGGCGTGCATCCATCCGTAAAGTCGCTGTCGATCGTGACGCAGCGCGGCGACAGGCTGGCGGCCGACGGCCGCCTGTTCACGGTGCCATGGAACGGAGCGCCGGCACTGGCGCTGGTCCTGTCAAACGGCCAAATCGCAAACGGTCATGTCGCGGCGGCGGGTCGGCAAGCCGACAGCGCGCTCGCCGCGACCGAGGCGGAGAAACAGGAGCTCAAAGCGATCGTCGATGCGGCGACCGATGGCGTTATAACCCTCGATGCCGAAGGCCGCATCGTCGACGCCAATGCCCGCGCCGCCGCGCTGTTCCGCACGGCGGCGGCCGATCTCGCCGGCCGCTCGCTTGGCGACCTGTTGGCGCCGGAGAGCGAGCGGGCGGCGCGCGATCAGCTTGACCGCATCGTGCGCGGCGCCGGCATCCCCAACAATGGGCTCGACGTCGCGGCGCGCGTCGGCGACGACCGCCTCGCGCCGCTGGCAATGACGCTCACCCGCGTCGGCGGCGACCATATCTGCGCGGTGTTCCGCGATATCACCAGCCGCAAGCAGAGCGAGGACGAGCTGCGCAACGCTAAGCGTGAGACGCTGCGCGCGGTATCGGCAAAAGCCGAATTTCTCGCCAAGGTCAGCCACGAAATCCGCACGCCGCTCAATGCCATGACCGGCTTTGCCGAGGTGATCATGGCGGAGCGCTTCGGCCCGATCGGCAACGAACGCTACCGCGAATACGTCAAGGACATCCACGCCGCCGGCACGCATCTGGTTTCGATGCTCAATGATCTGCTCGATCTATCCCGGGTCGAGACCGGGCAGATCGAGCTTACTTTCGCCAATGTCGATCTCAACGCGCTGACGCAGCAATGTGTCGGCATCATGCAGCCGCAGGCGAACCGCGCCCGTATCATCATCCGCACCTCGCTCACCCCAGGTCTGCCGCTGATCGTTGCCGACGAGCGCTCGCTGCGCCAGATCGTGCTCAATCTGATCGCGAATTCGATCAAGTTCACCGGCCCCGGCGGCCAGGTAATCGTGTCGACCGTCTTCACCGACAGCCGCGAAGCGGTGTTGCGGGTGCGCGATACCGGCTCCGGCATGAGCGAAAAGGACATCGCCGCCGCGCTGGAACCGTTCCGGCAGATCGCCACGTCCGGAAGCTTTGGCTCGGGCGGAACCGGTTTTGGCCTGCCGCTGACCAAGGCGCTGGCCGAGGCAAACCGCGCCAATTTCAGCATCAAAAGCGCGCCGAATGCCGGCACACTGGTCGAGATCGCCTTCCCGCCAAGCCGTCTCGCCGCGGATTGACGGCGGCGCCGGGAACAAAAATCGTCCGATCCCGGCATGGACTTGCGGCTGTCGCGTTTTGGCCGCCATTTACCTCGATGCTCGGCGACAGGGTGCGTCGATGCGCATGGTCGGAATCCTCGTCGTTTTGATCGTTGCCGGCGGCCTACTGGCGCCGGCCGCGGCGCGTGCCGCCGATGACGTTGACCTCTTGCTGGTGCTCGCCGCCGACGTGTCGCGCAGCATCGACGACGCGAAATTCCAGCTGCAGCGCGACGGCTACGCCGCCGCCATTTCCGATCCGCGCGTGCTCGACACCATCCGCTCCGGACATAACGGGCGCATCGGCCTGACCTTCGTCGAGTGGTCGGGCGTCGGCGCGCAGCGCGTGGTGATCGACTGGACCGAGATCGGCGACGCCGGCTCGGCAAAACAATTCGGCGACCAATTGATCGAGAGCCCGCGGTCGTTCGCCGGCCGCACCTCGATCAGCGGCGGCATCGAATTCGCTTTGGCGCGGCTCGCCAGTGCGCCGTTCAACTGCATTCGCCGCACCATCGACGTGTCCGGCGACGGCACCAACAATGACGGCCGCGCTGCCGCCGAGCTGCGCGACCAGGCTGTCGCCAAGGGCGTCACCATCAACGGCCTGGTCATCCTCAGCGAGAATCCGATGCCGTGGAATCCGGAGCACACCAATCCGCCTGGCGGCCTCGATAATTACTATCGCAACAACGTCGTCGGCGGCCCGGGCGCCTTCGTCATGGTGGCGCAAAACTTCAATTCGTTTGGCCAGGCCATCATCGCCAAAATGATCGCCGAGGTGTCGCGGGCACATGGGGCCGAGCAATGGCGGGCCGCCGCCCGTTGAACGGCGCCGCGGCGCCCGCGGGACTTAATTTGCTTAACGGCAGCAGACATTTGGGCGCAGACGGCAAGCGCCGGCCACGAAAGCGACACAGATGCCAAGCATGTTTCCACCAGACGTACCTCTCGGTATAGTCGATCGGCCTCACACCAATCGGAAATGCCTCCCGTGACCGCGGCCACCGGCTTAAAACGCCTCGCGATTGCCGTTGCCGGCGTGGTTGCGGCGGCATTCGTCACGCTGGTGGCGCTGTCTTTTCTGATTCCGGCCGCAGCGGTGCGCGACGCCGTCAAGGCAGAAATCCACGCCGTGACCGGCCTCGACCCGATGCTCGGAGACGACGTTTCGCTGTCGCTGTTCCCGTCCGGCACCGTGCGTTTTCGCAATGTTTTGTTGGGCAACGACCGCACCGCCGAGCCGGCCGTCGCCGCGGACGAGCTCACCGCGCGGTTACGGTATTTCCCTCTGCTGGCCGGGCGCATCGAAATCGCCGACGTCACGCTGGTTCGCCCGGTTATCAACGTCACCTTTTCCGCCACCGGACAAACCAACTGGTCGGGATTGATTGTCTCGCTGGCGCATGCGTTGCAGCCAAATCCAGACCGCACCGCATCGTTCTCGGAGATCGGCATTCAGGACGGCACTGTCGTCGTTCACGACGAAGGCAAAGACGCCACCGAACGGCTCGAAGGTGTTAATTTTCAAGTCGCCTGGCCGTCGATCTCGCGCAGCTTCGGCGCCAACGGTCGATTTACCTGGAATAACGAGGCGGTCGAGGCGAGCCTTACGCTGAGCGATTTCCTGGCCGCACTCACCGGAGATCGCTCGGGGGTCAAGTTGCGTATTAGCAGCGCGCCCCTCGATGTCGCCTTTGATGGTGCGGCGACCGATCAGCCGACGCTGAAGCTCGTCGGTACGCTCGACGTCGAGTCGGCCTCGTTGCGCGACGCCCTGCGCTGGACCGGCAAGAGCAAGCTGCCGTTCGGCGGCTTTGGCCGCTTCGCGCTTCGCGCTCAGAGCGATATCGGCGGCGGCATGGCCTCCTTGTCCAATGTCAATGTCGAGCTCGACGATAACAGTGCCGAAGGCGCGCTGACGCTGGCAACCGACGGCCATCGGCTGGTGCAAGGCACGCTTGCGGCGGATGCGCTCGATCTGACGCCGTATGTTTCCGGCGTGCGGCTTCTGGCCCGGGATGAAAACAATTGGGACCGCTTGCCGATCGCGCTTAATGGCTTTGACGATTTCAACCTCGATCTGCGGCTGTCCGCCGCCAGCATCAAGATCGGCAATGCACAATTGGGACGCACCGCTGTCGCCGCGACCATGCACGACGGCAAGCTCGATCTCACGGTCGGAGAATCGCAGGCGTTCGGCGGCACCGCCAAGGGCACGCTCGGCATCGCCAGCGCCGAAAACGGCGTTGCGGTGAGCTCCAACATGCAATTTCTCGACGTCGATCTGGAAAACTGTCTCGGCCAGATTTTCGGCGTGCATAAAGTGCAGGGCCGCGGCAATCTCGCCTTCAATCTTGACGGCGCCGGCGACTCCGTTCTGGCGGTTACGCATGCCCTCAATGGCACGGCAACGCTTAACGCCGCATCCGGAGCGCTGACGGGCATCGATGTCGAGCAATTGCTGCGGCGGCTCGAACGCCGCCCGCTCTCGGGCAACGGTGATTTCCGCCAAGGCCGCACGCCGTTCGACCAGCTCGCGGTCAACCTTAAGGTCGAAAACGGCCTGGTGTCGGTTGACGACATGCACATCGTCGGACCGTCGGTAAAACTCGCGGTTGGCGGCCAAGCCTCGGTGCCGTCACGCGATCTCGATCTCAGGGGCGTGGCGACGCTGGTGTCGAACTCCAGCGCCGAGGAGTTCGATCTGCCGTTCGTGGTGCAGGGTTCGTGGAATGACCCGATCATGCTGCCGGATCCGGAGAGCTTGATCAGACACTCGGGCGCGGCGGCGCCGCTCCTCAACGCGGCCAAGAGCTACAATGCCAGCGATGCGGTGCGCTCGGTGATCGACCAACTCTTGGCGGCGCCGGCGACGACGCCGGCAGCGGCACCCGCCACGGCGCCGGCAGCAACCCCTGCGGCGGCGCCCACCGCGGCAAAGACCACCCAATAGCGCTTCCCGCCCGGCGGCGAAGGTCGTTGCGCGCCGCCGACCGCTTGCCGATGCGGGCAGTTTTTTTACTTTTTGCTCTATGATTCGCGGCGCCCGAATCAGCGGGCCATTTACCCTCGACCGGGACCCGGACGCTCAGCTGATGTTCAGCCTCACCCGCACAGCCGTGAAAGTGCTGATCGCGTCGCTGATCGTCGGCTCGATCCTCGACCATTTCGGCATTCGTACCGACGAACTGATAAAAACCGCGGGACTCTCGCCGGAACGGATCGAGGATCTGGCGCGTGCCGGCATAGCCTGGGCACTGCCCAACTTGTTGCTCGGCGCGCTGGTTATCGTGCCGGTGTGGTTCTTGTTTTACATTTTCCGCCCGCCGGGCGAGAGCCGGGATTGAACTACACCCGTGCCGTACCGCCTCGCGCCCCGCCGATCTTGGTGAGCAGCGACGCGGCAATGACAGCGGTCCCGACCACCGCGACCATGATGCTGCACACCGCGTTCATCTCCGGACTGACGCCGAGCCGCACTTCCGAATAGATGCGGATCGGCAGCGTGGTCGCCCCGGGACCGGTGGTGAAGCTCGCGATGACGAGATCATCGAGCGATAGCGCGAAGGCGAGCATCCAGCTCGCGGCGATGGCGGGCAGGATCAGCGGCAGCGTGACCGTCATGAAGGTGCGCGCCGGCGAGGCGCCGAGATCCATGGCCGCCTCCTCGAGGCTCATATCGAAATCGACGAGCCGCGACTGCACGATCACCGCAACAAAGCACAAAGCCATGGTGGTGTGCGCGATCACCACCGTCCAGAATCCACGATCGGCCGAGATGGCGACGAAGAGGAGGAGCATCGACAATCCGGTAATGACCTCCGGCATGACCAGCGGCGCATAGATCATCGCCGCGAACAGAAGCCGGCCGCGGAAACGGCCGAAACGCACCAGCGTTACTGCGGCGAGAGTGCCGAGCAAAGTCGCCGCACTCGCCGAGACGAGCGCGACGCGCAGGCTGATGAAAGCCGCGCCGAGGAGCGGCGCGTCGCCGGCAAGTTCGGCGTACCAATGCGTCGACCAGCCGCCCCAGACCACGACGAGACGCGATGCATTGAACGAGTAGACGATCAGAATGACGATCGGCAGATAAAGAAAAGCGATGCCGAGGAGAAGCGTCGCCAGATTGAAGGCGGAGAGCTTGCGCATCGTCAGTCTCGCTCCACTCCCCGCATCGTCTGGTGCTGGAAGATCACGATCGGCGTGACCAACAGGCAGACCAGAACTACAGCGACCGCCGAGGCGGTCGGCCAATCCTTATTGGCGAAAAATTCGGTCCAGATGGTCTGGCCGATCATCGCAGTGCGCGAGCCGCCGAGCAGATCCGGAATGACGAACTCGCCGACGGCCGGAATGAAGCAAAGCAGCGCACCCGCGATCACGCCGGGCGCCGACAGCGGCACGGTGACGAGCCAAAACGCTTTCCAGCGCGGGCAGCCGAGATCGGCGGCCGCCTCAAGCAGCGAGTCATCGAGTTTTTCCAGCGTCGCATAAAGCGGCAGCACCATGAACGGCAGGTAGGAATAGACAATGCCGATATAGACGGCCGTGTTGGTCGACAACCAGACCGGCGGCGCGCGCACCAGATCGAGCGCCAGCAAGAGCCGATTGAGCGGGCCGTCATGCTGCAGGATGTTCATCCAGGCATAGATGCGGATGAGAAACGACGTCCAGAACGGCAGGATGATCAGGAGAACCAGGATCGGCTGCATCCGCCGCGGCGTGCGCGTCATCGCATAGGCGATCGGATAACCGATGCCGAGCAGCATGACAGTGGAGAGCGCGGCGATCTCGAGGCTTTTGAGGTAGGAGAGAAAGTAAAGCGGGTCGGAGCCGAGGAAGGTGTAATTGTCGAGCGATAGTCCGGCAAAAAAGCTCGCGATGCCGCGCCAGCCGGCGGCGAGGTCGAAGACCGGCGTGTAGGGCGGCTGCGCGATTGCGGTCTGCGACAGGCTGATCTTGAGCACGATCAGAAACGGCACCAGAAAGAACGCGACCAGCCAGGCGTAAGGGATCCGGATCACAAGCTTCGCCACAAAAGAGCGGCGCGGCCTTGGCATCGGCTTGTCGGCCTCGCTCGTCATTGCGTCAGCACGATTGCGGCGACGCGCGGAAAATTCAGCCACACTTTGTCGTTCGCGGCGGTGCTCCGCTCCGCAAGCGGTCCGACATTGGCCCTGGTCGCCTGCAGCGGCAAGCCCGCTGCGGTGCGCAGCCGATAGATCGACAGATCGCCCAGGTAAGCGACGTCCGTGAGCGTTGCGGCGACGTCGCTTTCCAATGCCCACTCTGCGCCCGACTCTGCCGGGTGCAAGGCCATCCGAAATTGTTCCGGCCGCACCGCGACCCAGACTGTCGCGCCGGGTTCGGCGGCGATCTTGGCTGCCACGCACAGCCGCCCCAAAGCCGTGCCTTCGACGCTTAAGCCGTCGGGTCCGACGCGTCCTTCGAATAGATTGACGCTGCCGATGAAGTCGGCGACCCAGCGCGACTTCGGCTGCTCGTAAATTTCCGCCGGCGGCGCCACCTGCATCAAGCGGCCGCGATCCATCACCGCGATGCGGTCGGCAACCGTCATCGCCTCGCTCTGGTCGTGGGTGACGATAATGAAAGTCAGCCCAAGCCGGCGCTGCAGCTCCATCAGCTCGAACTGCGTTTCGCCGCGCAGTTTCTTGTCGAGCGCCGCCATCGGCTCGTCGAGCAACAGAATGCGCGGCCGCTTGATCAGCGAACGGGCGAGCGCCACGCGCTGGCGTTGGCCGCCAGACAATTCATGCGGCTTGCGGGCGCCGAAATCCTGCAGCCGCACCAGCGCCAGCATCTCGGCCACCCGCTCGGCGATTTGCGGCTTAGGCAGACCCTCCTGCTTGAGGCCGAAGGCGACGTTGCCCGCCACGGTCAGATGCGGGAACAGCGCATAGCTCTGGAACATCATATTGACCGGACGTCGATGCGGCGGCACCGGCAAAAGATCGGCGCCATCGAGCAGAATGCAGCCGGCGCTGGCGCGCTCGAACCCGGCGATCAGACGCAACAGCGTGGTTTTGCCGCAGCCGGAAGGTCCGAGCAGCGCGAAAAACTCGCCCGGATAGATATCGAGCGAGAGATCGTCGACGGCCGGGTGGGCGCCGAAGCGCTTGGTTAGCCCTTCGATCCGCAACAGCGGCGCCACTGCGCCATCGGCCCAAGGTGCGAAATCCCGTTTCGCCAAGCCTTCTTTCGGTCCGACGGCCTGCATCGATGCTCGCTTCGCGACGGCGCGCGCCCCAATGGCGCGCCGCGCGCACGCTAAAGCATTTCTGCGGTGACTGAAAAGATGCGGATGTCAGTCCAGGACGGCAATGGAGGGCGTCTCCGCCAGACCGCCATCGTCGACTGCGTCGGCCACCAGCTTACGCGGCTCGGGGCCGTAATAATCGCCCAGCTGCACGCTTGGCCGTGGCTGCGTGATAATCGAAACGAAGCGGTCGTAGAGCGCTTTGGCCGAGACCGGCTTGGTCAGATATTCGTTGACCCCAAGCCGGACCGCCTCGACGACGCGCCAGCGTTCGCAGTGGCCGGTCAGAATGATGATTGGAATATCAGGCGTCGGGAACACGCCGGGCGAACGGACGATCCGTACCAATTCCGGACCGCTGAGCATCGGCATCTCCCAATCGAGGATGACGACGTCGGGCGCCATGGTGCGGATGGCATCGAGCGCCGCGATACCGTCGGCGGCCTCGTAGATGTCCTTGATACCGCAATTGACCAACAGATTGCGGATCATCTTGCGCATGTACTGATTGTCGTCGACCACCAGAATGCAAAGCGACTGGATGATATTTTCGATCTGCTTTTTGGTATGTTTGGCGGACAAGCCGCCGCCGGCGCTCAGTCGGCCGCGTGGTTCTCGGATCTGCTCTTGACCTGGCATCCGCGGATAAAAACACGACCCCTATTGCGGGACGGTAAAATTAATTGCGGCAAATTGTTTGCATCGTGCCGCCATTGCGGGCGAAACGGGGCGGTGTCGTGAGCGCGCGGTTAACATCAAGCCACGCCGATCGATAAAATTTTACGGACCGGCGCGGCTCGGCGACAACGCCTGCGCCATGAAGCGGTCGAGCCGCGCGGCCTGGTCCGCCGTCAGCCGCAAGCCGAGCTTGGACCGGCGCCACAGCAGGTCGTCGGCAGTCTGCGCCCATTCCTTGGTCATCAGATAGCGGACCTCGGCGGCGGTGAGATCGGCGCCGAAGCGCATGCCGAGATCATCGAGCCCGGTCGCGGTGCCGAGCACGCGATCGACGCGGGTGCCATAGGCGTTGACGAGGCGGCGCGCATGTTCGGCGGTGAGGAAGCGCCAGGTCCGCTGCGTGCGCTCGATCAATGTATCGACGCCGTCATAGACGAAGTCGCCGCCCGGCAACGGGCTGTGCGCGGTCCATGGCCGCGAGCGCGGAAAGAAATGGGCAAGCCGCGCCAGCGCCTCCTCGGCGAGACGACGGTAGGTCGTGATCTTGCCGCCATAGACGGTGAGAAGTGGCGCTTCGCCGAACCGCTCGTCGAGCTTGAGAGTGTAGTCGCGGCCGATATCTTGCGGCTTGCGCGCGCCGTCGTCGTAGAGCGAACGCACGCCGGCAAAGGCCCACACCACGTCGGCGGCGCCGATTGCGGTACGGAAATACTCGTTCACGACGCCGCACAAATAGTCGATCTCTTCGCCGGTCGGCAGCACCGTCGCGGGATCGCCGGCGAAGGAACGATCGGTGGTTCCGATCAGAGTGAAGTCGTGCTGGAAGGGAATGGCGAAGACGACGCGGCTGTCGGGCGCCTGAAAGATATACGCGCGGTCGTGGTCGTAGTGGCGCGGCACCACGATGTGGCTGCCTTTGTCGAGCCGCAGCCGGTGCGCCGGAGCGATCCGCAGCGCCGTCTCGGCGAACAATTCGCTCCACGCGCCGGTGGCATTGACCAGAATCCGCGCCGTGATGACGTCGCGCTGGCCGCGGGCATTGAGCACCAGACGCCAGACGTCGGCGCGATCGGCGCGCACGCAGCGGGTGCGGGTGCGGATCACCGCGCCGCGCTCGGCGGCGTCGACGGCGTTGAGCGCGACGAGGCGGGAGTTGTCGGCGAAGCAATCGGAATATTCGAAGGCGTGATGGAAGCGCGATTTGAGCGGCTGGCCGGCCTCGTCGGTAACCAGATCGAGCTCGCGCGTGCCCGGCAAAATCCTGCGCCAGCCGATCCAGTCATAGAGCAACAGGCCGAGCCGCAATAGCGCCGGCGAACGCCGCGCCTCGTTGATCGGCAGCACGAAGCGCAGCGGCCGGATCAGATGCGGCGCCGCGCGCAACAGCACTTCGCGCTCGCGCAGCGCCTCGTGAACCAGGCGGAACTGGCGCTGCTCGAGATAACGCAAGCCGCCGTGAATGAGCTTCGATGAGGCCGACGAGGTTCCCGAGGCGAGATCGTTCTGCTCGATGAGGACGACGCGGAAGCCGCGGCCGGCGGCGTCGCGCGCGATGCCGGCGCCGTTGATGCCGCCGCCGATAATGGCGAGGTCGAAGTCGGCCACTGATTCTCCTCTGCCTTAAGACTATCATTCCGGCCTTGCTTCGGACGGTGGATCGGCCAAGATGGCCGAAGGAAAAGGCGCATTAAGGCGCGTGGATTAACCCGCATGGACTTTCGCGACCGTCACATTGTCGTCACCGGCGGCGCCGGAGCGCTCGGCACGGCTGTTGTCACAGCCCTAATCGAGGCCGGCGCGCTCTGTCATGTGCCCTGCTACGACGCGGCGGAGGCGCAACGCTTTCGCTTGCGCGATCATAAGCAGGTGACGGTCACCGTGGCCGGCAACCTTGCCGACGAGGCGGGGGTGACCCGCGCTTATGCCGGCGTCCCCTCGCTGTGGGCCTCGATCCAGATCGCCGGCGGCTTTGCCTTTGCGCCGCTGCGCGAGGCCGAGGTGGCGACAATCCGCCAGCAGATCGACATGAACCTCTTAAGCTGCATGTTGTGCTGCCGCGCCGCGGTCAAGGCGATGACGGCAGCGGGAACCGGCGGCCGCATTGTCAATATTTCCGCACGCCCCGGATTGGAATGGCGCAGCGGCGCCAATATGGCCGCCTATGCCGCGAGCAAGGCCGGCGTCGCGGCGTTCACGGCCGCGCTCGCCGAAGAGGTCGTCAAGGACGGCATTTTGGTCAATGCGGTGGCGCCGTCGACCATGGACACCCCGGCCAATCGGCAGGCCATGCCGAAAGCCGATTTCGCCCTGTGGCCGAAGGTCGAAGAAGTGGCGGCCACGATCCTGTTCCTCGCCTCGTCCGACAATCGCGTCACCCGCGGCGGCATCGTGCCGGTTTACGGCAAGACCTAATAGCCGGGCCACAGGCCCGGCGTCGCCAATTCGACGAGATGGCCATCGGGATCGCGGAAATAGAGGCTCTCGCCGCCGCGCGGCCAAGTGGTGCGGCCTTCGATTTCGACATCCGCGTCTTTCAACTTCGTCTCCCAAGCGGCGCGGTCTTCGGCGGCGATCGAGAAGGCGATGTGCACCGGGCCATGACCGTCATGCGGCGGGATGGTGCCGCCGGGCAGATGCACCGTTTCCAGCGAATGGCCGCGCAGGAACAGCAACAGCACGCCGCGATGACCGACGTCGTAGGCGCACAGCCGCTGATCGCGATAGATGCTGTTTAAGCCCAGCACCTGTTCGTAGAACGGACAGGCGCGCTCGAAGGCGTCGACGTAAAGCACGGTTTCCAGGACGCCGAGGAGTGAGGGCATAAACAGTTTTCCGTGCGCGCGCGACGACACAAACACCCTGAAAGCGGGAGGGACGGCGAGTGTTAGCGAGCCGGGTGGGGATCCGTCAGCGCGACGCACGGGACCCTCACCTGATCCTCGCTCCGCTCGGATCTTTCCTCCCCCTTTCAGGGTGAGGGATTTTAGCCCGAAACCGCCATGATTTCGCGGGCGGGCGTCGTCACCAGCCGCGACACGGCGCTCGCGGCGACGATGGCGCGCTGCTGGGCGTAAGCCTCGTGATTGCGCTCAATGTAATCGAGATCGTAGAGGTAATTCACCATCAACCCGTAGGACTGCTTGAGCGCCCGCTCTGAGGTGTCGGCCAGAAAGTCGAGCCGTTCCAGCCGCGCGCCGTTGCCGAGATGAAACCGCGCCACCGAGTCGACCGGCAAGCCGCGGCCGTTGCGGGCGCGCATGTAGTACCAGGCGGCGGCGCGCAACAGCGGCTCGTGGACCTGTTCGGCGATGTCGGCCGAAAGCCACCAATTCGGATCGTCGAGCGCCGCGAGCGCCTCCCGGTCGTGCTCATCGATGGCGTCGGAAGCGGTATTCTTGCGTTCGCGCGTGAGCCAGTCGGCGAAATTCGGCGCCGGCGACAGCGTGACGAAGGTGCCGACGCGGGGCACTTCGCGCGACACCTCCTCGACCACCTGCTTGATCAGGAAATGCCCGAAGCTCACGCCTGCAAGCCCGCGCTGGCAATTGGTGATCGAGTAGAACACCGCGGTGGTGGCGCGCTGCGGCTCGACCGGCTCGCGCTTGTCGGACAAAATCGGCCCGATGGCGCCGGCGATCTCGCGGGTCAGCGCCACTTCGACGAAGATCAGCGGCTCGTCGACCAGCGCCGGATGGAAGAAGGCGTAGCAGCGGCGGTCCGGCGGATCGATGCGGCGGCGCAAATCCTCCCAGTCGCGGATTTCGTGGACCGCCTCGTAGCGGATGATCTTTTCCAGGATCGCCGCCGAGGTCGACCAGTCGATGCGGCGCAGCACCAGAAAGCCGCGGTTGAACCACGACGAGAACAGATGGACGAAATCATGGTCGATCACGGCGAGCTCGGCGCGGCGGTGATCCATGGCGTCGAGGAGCTGCTCGCGCATGCGCACCAGCGCCTTGGTGCCATTGGGCGCGAGATTAAGCCGGCGGAACAGTTCGAGCCGCCGTGGCTCGCTGGCGATATGCAGGTCGCCGGCGGTCTCGTCGGACGGCGTTTCCCGCCATGCGGCGATGGCGCGATCGATGCGGGCGCGGTCTGGGCCGAAGGTGGTGGCGAGCGTCTCGAAGAAGGCGATGCGCGGCCCGGTGGTCAGCTCGGCGTAGCTCGCCAGGATCTCCTGGGCGAGCGCGACGCCCGAGGCCTCGCCGCGGCCCGACAACAGCGCCTCGCAGAGTTCGACCAGGCCCGCCGAGCGCTCATGCGCCGGCTCGCGGCGCTCGCGCTTGATGAGTGCGCGGCTGCGTTCGGCGATGCTTTGCAGCATTTCGCTGAAGAATGAGGTGTCCACAGATTTCATCCCATCCGGCCGGCAAGCCTTAACTAGTAATGGGCCAAAGCAATGACAAGTTCGCTAACGGGCGGAAAGCGTAGACAAATCTGGACAAACCGGCCTCGCTTTGTCAGGTAAGCCCCGCGCGGCGGCTGGCCGCGGCGTAAGGGGTTGCTATGCCGGTTCCAACGAAACCAGGTGCCGTGCCAGGTCCGCTCGCCGGATTGCGCGTGCTGGAGCTTGCCCGGATTCTGGCCGGGCCGTGGGCGGGGCAAATCCTCGCCGATCTCGGCGCCGACGTCATCAAGGTTGAACGCGAGGGGGCGGGCGACGACACCCGCGCCTGGGGTCCGCCCTTCGTGCCGGCGGCCGATGGCGGTAATCTCTCGTCGGCCTATTTTCACTCTGCCAACCGCGGCAAGCGCTCCATCGTCGCCGATTTCACCAAGCCCGAGGGCCAGCGCATCGTCAAAAAGCTGGTGGCGCGCTCCGACGTGCTGATCGAGAATTTCAAGGTCGGCGGGCTTGTCAAATTCGGCCTCGATTACAAGAGCCTCGCGCCCGACAATCCGCGCCTGATCTATTGCTCGGTGACCGGCTTCGGCCAGACCGGGCCGTCGGCGGCGCGCGCCGGCTACGATCTGATGGCCCAAGGCATCGGCGGCATCATGGGCATGACCGGCGCGGCAGACGGGCCGCCGATGCGGGTCGGCGTGCCGATCGCCGATATTTTCTCCGGCGTCTATGCCGCGGTCGGCATTCTCGCCGCGCTGGCGCGGCGCGAGCACACCGGCCGCGGCGGCTATGTCGACACCGCGCTGGTCGATTCCACCGTCGGCACGCTCGCCTTCCAGGCGCTCAATTATCTGGTGTCCGGCGAAGTGCCCAAGCGCATCGGCAATGCGCATCCCAATCTCGTGCCCTATCAGGAATTTCCCGTCAGCGACGGCCGCGTCATCATCGCCACCGGCAACGACGCGCAATTCGTCAAACTGTGCGGCATTCTCGGCGCGCCTGAACTCGCCGCCATGCCGGCTTATGCGGACAACAAAGGCCGCCTCGCCCATCGCGCCGAACTGGTCGGCAAGCTCTGCGCGCTGACCTCGCAGTTCAAGCGCGAGGAGCTTTTGGACAAGCTCGAAGCCGCCACCATCCCGGCCGGGCCGATCAACGATCTCGATCAGGTGTTCGCCGATCCGCAGGTGATCCATCGCGGCATGAAGATCGAACTCGACAGCCCCGCCGCCAAAGGCGGCAAGATTCCCGGCATCCGCACCCCCATCGTGCTCGACGGCGCGCCGATGGCCTCCGACCGCCCCTCGCCCCGCCTCGGCGAACACACCACTGAAATTTTGCGCGAGATCGGGGAGTAATCATCCTGCCCCGCGCCGGCGTATGCGCACTCCTTCTCCCCGCGCGTGGGGAGAAGGTGGGGATGAGGGGGCCTCTCCGCTGGGCCCGGACTAGCGGCAGTGTCTGAAACGCTGTCGCTTACTCCGCACCGCTCAGAATCGCGGAGAGGCCCCCTCACCCTCCCCCCGATTAAATCGGGGGTCGACCTCTCCCCGCACGCGGGGAGAGGTGATTAAAGCGGTCCCGCTCCCGCGCGCGCACTCCGCCCGCGAGTGATGTCAAACAGCGTATTTTGTTTGCCTCCCCCCTTGAGATGACGGGGATCGGCGAGCCATCCAATCCAGAGCGAACCGTTCCGAGCTGTTGCGGAGCAACTCTTTACGGCTCGCTTCCGGCAAATAAAAGAAAGGAAGCGGAACGCCGGCAGACGCACACTGCAATGCCCGCACACATACGGCGTGCGGGGCGCGCCACGGAAAGGCGGCTTGCGCCGCCCTTCCGCTTCGGGCGCGCTCGCCTGCCGGCGTTCCACCACGGCACTTGCGGCAGCGACCGAACGCCACCGCTCAGCTCCAGTTCACGCACTTCCTGGGACGGAACTACTGAGGGACGGGTGTTACCCACCCCCTGCCGTCCCAGTGCAGCGGGCGTTATGAGCCCGCAGGCCGGTCGTAATGCCGGCCGGGCGTTTTGGCCCGGAGCCGCCCGAGAGCGGGGCTGACAACCCCGCCCGCGGGAACCGCCTCGCCCCTTTCCGCCGGCGTCACCCGGCGGCGTCCTTTCAGAGCGAGATGATTTTGAGATGTAATTTAAACGGGGACATTTGTCACATCACGTCTCCGTGATTGTGACCGTAGGATTCGTCGCCATCACCGGTAGCGTTTCCCGGGCGCAGCGCAGCACCTCAGTGGTGCGCCGCAGACCCGGGATCGTTACGAACTCAGTGTTGTGAGAAAAGCGGAGGCTGTGAAGACCCCGGATCAGCGGTGCATCACTGCGTGCTGGACCGCATCCGGGGGACGCGCAAAGTAGCGGCATTTCGCCGACTAGCAGAGAGCGGTCTTTACCAAGAGATTTAAGCTGGTCCGTCAGATCGGACGTTTCACCCGCGCCGATTGACGCTCCCCAACACCCCGGCGCCAATCAGGATGCCGATGCCCAAGGCGACGCCGACGGTGAGCAGCGGGCGGTCTTCGACTTCCGAACTGACGCGCGCAAGGGCGTCGCTGCCGTAACCGGCGCCGAGCTTGAGCGCGCGGTTGCCGAGCCGCGCTGCCTCTTCGCTCGCGGCCTCGCCGCGGTCGCGGACGCGCTCGATCATGTCGCTTAGCACCGTGGAGATCGTGTCGCCGATCTGCGCGCCCGCAGCCGTTGCGGCGGCGGAGCCGCGGCGGCCGGCGATGCGGCCGATCTTCTCGAGCTCCTTCTCGACGGCGCCAAGATGATTCTGGATTGCGTTGACGCTCGGAGCGAATGTGTTGGAGCGGTACTGGAACATGGAGCCCTCGCGGACGACAGATGCGGAATGACCGCGGAAGCGAACGCCTCCGCAGTGTCATGAACCGGCCGAGGCACGATTTGGTTCCGACTTTTATTTAGGCATGATCTTGTCCGAAAACCGGTTTCCACTTTTCGGGATCATGCCCTACCGCGACAGCCGCCGCCGATTGGCGCGCACGCGCTTGCCATAGACGTTGAGCATCTTCTTGCCGACGCGATGGCCAGAACCGCCTTCGATTGCGCTTGCCGTGAGGACCGCCTGCGCTTCGACCGCGGCGGCAAGTTTTTCGGTCACCATGCGCTGTGCTTCGGCCTGGCCGCGGCCGCCGCCGCCGGCGATGCGCAGCAGCCGCAGCGCGATCACGCGCTGCGCTTCCCAGGCCACGAACGCCGCCTGCGCCGAGAGCGCCAGCCACGGATTCCACATTTGCAGGGGATTCGACATCGTCAGGGAAGGAACGGCGGCGCACGTCCGTTGTTCCCCCTACACCTCTAGACCCTCGTTTTTTCCGAAAACTTTACGCCGGAGAGTCAACATCCCGTCGTGCATGCCGGGTATTGCGGTTCGCGGCGCGGGACTTGCATCGGGTCCTGCGGCGGCGGGCCAACTTAAAGGAGCATGAGATGCCGAATCGAGGTGAGCTTCCCATCCGAGCCATGCGCGAGCGAGACATGATGCGTGAGCAAAACATGGCCAAAAGCCGTGCGGCCGGAGCGGACGCCGACGCCTGGGCCATCATCGCCTTTTGCGCGATCGGCGGCTTGCTGTCGTTCTGCCTCGCCATCTCGTCGATCGGCGTCAACGGATACCCTGCCATGATGCAGATGGCATGGGGCGGCTAAATGGGGCGGCTTGATCCGGCGGCTGACGCCGCAGGCATTCTGCCGCGGTTTCGGGCATAAACAGCCGCGTCACCCCACGGCGCGTTGCGGCGCTGAGGCGGCGTCGTGGCCGGCGGCGCCTTGCGTCGCGCGCAAGGCGCGTTCCAGCGCGGCGAGATCGTAGGGCTTCTGCAGCACGGCAAAGCCGCGGCGCACCGCGTCCTGCGCGCTCGAACTGTAGCCGGTGGTCAACAGCACCGTGATGTCCGGATAAAGCCGGCGCACCATCTCGGCCAATTGCACGCCGTTCATGCCGCCCGGCATCAAGATGTCGGAGAACACCAGATCGACGCCGGCGTCGGCGGCCAAGATATCGAGCCCGGCCTGCGCGCCCGGCGCATGACGCACGGCATAGCCGAGTTGCTCCAAATAAGCGCGGCCGACTTCGGCGACTTCGGCATTGTCTTCGACGAGCAGCACGGTGCCGGCCGGCGGCGCGATGGCGGCGCTGGCGATCTCCTGGCGCGGCCGCGCCGCCGCCTCGAAGCTGCGCGGCAGGAACAGCGTCACCGCGGTGCCGCGCCGCGGCGAGGTGGCGATCGAGGCGGTGCCGCCGGATTGCCGGGCAAAACCGTAGACTTGGCTCAAGCCTAAGCCGGTGCCCTTGCCAACGTCCTTGGTGGTGAAGAACGGCTCAAACACCCGCGGCAGAACCTCGGGCGGAATGCCGGTGCCGCTATCGGCCACCCGCACCGCGACGAATTCTCCCTTCAACCCCTCCTCCGGGCCCTTGCCGCGCAACAGCATCGGCTTGGCGCTGATGGTCAGCGTGCCGCCCGACGGCATGGCGTCGCGCGCATTGAAGGCGAGATTGAGCAAAGCGAGCTCGAATTCGCTGGGATCGACTTTGACCGCGCAGGGCCGCCGCGGCACGCCGAGGCGGATGTCGATGTCGCCGCGCAGCGAGCGGCTGAGCATGTCCTTGATCTCCGGCAGCCGCTCGGCGAGATCGATCACGCTTGGCTGGTGCACCTGCCGCCGCGAGAAGGCGAGCAATTGGCGCGTGAGGCTTTCGCCGCGGTCGGTCGCATTGGCGATGGCGTCGAGGAGCTGCGTCTCCTTCTCGCCGCTGACGTGGCGGCGCAGCCGCGCCACCGTGCCGCCGACGATCATCAACAGATTGTTGAAGTCGTGGGCGACGCCGCCGGTCAATTGCCCGATGGCTTCGAGCCGCTGCGCCTGGCGCAGCGCGTCCTCGGCGAATTCGCGGCGCTGCGCTTCCTCATAGAGCCGCTTGGTCCGCCGCAACACCACCCACAGCGCGGAGAACAACAAGCAGCGTGACCGGCAAGCCGAAAATCAGATGGCCGCCGACCTGATGCAGCCAGGCGGCGCGGATCGCGGCGCTGTCGATGCCGGCAATGGCATAGACCGGATAGCCCGGCAACTTGCGGAAGCCGACGCGGCGGTTGTGGCCGTCGACTTCCGATTCGACCGAGAACAGGCCATGGCTGAGACCGCGGCCGATCGACTGCCGTAACGCGCTCTGCGGACTAAGCTGGTGCCGAAGCTGCGGCCCGGCCGGATACCGCGCCAGCAATTCGCCCATCGGGACGCACCAGCGCATAGAAATTTCCCGGCGCCTGCTCGATCATCGCATAAAAGTCGTCGAAATAGCGCGGCCGCACCGCGATGGCGATGACGCCGTGGAACGACGCATCGGCCGACGGCAGGCGGCGCGAAATATCGAACAGCGCGGTCCCCGCGGCCTGCCGCGTCGACGTGCGCACGTCGCCGATATACGTGCCGGTGTCGCTGTCTTCCTGCGCCTTGAAATAAGGCCGGTCGGCGAAATCGGCGCCGCTTGCCAGCGCCGCGGGCACGCTGGAAGCGAGCGGGCGGCCGTCGCGGCCGATCAAGGTGATCGCCCGCACCTGCGGCATGACGCCGACGATGCGCTGCAGGCGCGGCGTGAGGCTTGCTTGCGCGGCGCGGATCTGGTCGTCCGATAGGCCGCGCACCACCTCGCCGACTTCCGGGAAGATGCGGTCGACGGTCTCGAAGACTTTCAGGCCTTGCTCCTGCAGCACGTCGAGCGAACGATCGATGCGCTCGTCGGCGACCGCATAGACGTCGTGATAGTCGTTGTACGAGGCATAGACGAACAGCGCCGCCGGGATGACCAGCGACGCGACCATCAATAATTGCAGCAGACGGATCGCCGAATCCCGTTCCGTGCGCATCGAGGTCCGATTGTTGCAGCCGGCAATAAATGACGAAGCCACGCAACGACGCCAATACGTTGAATGCTGTCAAACTTCTGCGGCGCGAACGAGGCGATCAAACGCCGCATTCGATTGCAATTTCGTGACCGAAAGGACAGCAGCCTTGACTTGACAGTCACAAATCGCCGCAATTCGGCAGAGGAGCGACCGAACTTCGCCCGTCTATTCGATCACATCGTCGGCAATGCTAAGCACACCCGAAGGAATGCCAAGACCAAGCGCCTTCGCCGTCTTCATATTGATCACCAGCTCAAACTTGGTCGGCTGTATGATCGGCAGTTCGCCCGGCTTCTCACCTTTGAGAACGCGCGCGGCATAGACGCCGATTTGGCGATACACGTCCGCAAGATCAATTCCATAACTCATCAGGCCGCCAGCCGCCGGATATTCCCGGAACTGATACATGGCCGGCACTGCGTGCTGCGCCGCCAAGGCGATGATGCGGTCGCGCCGGGTGTCGAAGAACGGCGATGCCGTTACCAACAGCGCCCTTATCTGGTTTTTCTCGACGGCTTGAAATGCCGCCTCAATGTCGCTGTCTCGCGCTACCGGCAATACCGCGCTATCCAGCCGCAAATCGCGCGCTGCTTCTTGCGCATCCCTTTGCTGCTTCTGGGCCAACGGAAAGTTCGAATCGAGAAGGAGGCCAATCGCCGTTGCTTGCGGCACCACTTCATGCAAGAGCCCAAGCCGCTTGGGCTCCAGCAAGGTCGTCAGGATGCTCATGCCGGTCGCATTGCCGCCGGGACGATTGAAGCTCGCCACCAGGCCGAGCTTTACCGGATCGCCGGCGACGCCGAACAGGATCGGCAATGTCGAGGTTGCAGACTTTGCGGCCAGCGTCGCCGGTTCGCCGCCCAAGGCGACAAGAATTGTTACCGGTTTGCGCACAAGCTCTGCCGCTTGCGCGGGCAATCGATCATACTGACCGTATGCCCAGCGGTACTCGACGGCGACGTTTTGGCCTTCCGTGAACCCCGCCGACGCAAGACCCTTGCGAAACGCCGCAACGAGATATTTCGAATCTTCCGGCGATCGCGTGCTGAGAAATCCGATGACCGGAACGGCCGTCGGCTGCGCTAGCGCAACCAGCGGCCACGCCGCCACCGATCCAACGCTTGCTGTGATGAAATCACGCCGCCTCATGTGACATTCACCCCCGAGAGCGTAAGGGTGCAGGCAATCCCGATTGCTGACAAGAGCTTTGTGAACTGGACGTTTGGAAACCCGGACGTCAAAAAACCGGCACTGGCGCGGTGCCCTTTTGAGCATTTGCCGCTCCAGCCATCATTGGTTTGCGGATCACGACAAATCAGGCGATGCATTGTCAGGAAGCCGCGGCCTAGAGCCCAATCGGTTTTGATGGAATCAAAACCGGGCTCTAGCTTTTTGATTGAGCATGATCTTTTCCGACCTTGCTTCGCCCGCCGAAGCGGGCTTCGCGAAGGCGGGAAACCGGCATCCATCCCCGGATCAAGTCCGGGGACAGGCATTTTCGGGATCATGCCTAGCTGACGGCGACCGGCGCCAGCGCGTCGATATCGGTGACGACGTCGATCACCGCGGGGCGATTGGCGGCGAGCGCCTGCGCCAAGGCCGCCGGAAACGCCGAGGCCTGCTCGACGCGGATGCCGAGCGCGCCCATATCCTCGGCGATGCGGGCGAAATTGGTCTTTCGGAAGGTCCACAATTCGCGCGCCTTGTCGGTCTGCTTGCCGCCATAGACGCGGTCGAAGCCGCGTTTCGACTGATTACCGCCGCCGTTGTTGTTGACCACGGTCACCGCGTTGATATTCCAGCGCGCCGCCGTCTCGATCTCGGCGATGTGGTACCAGAAGCCGGCGTCGCCGGTAAACGTCACCACCGGGCGCTGCGGCGCCGCGCATTTGGCGCCGAGCCCGGCCGGGAACGCCCAGCCGAGATGGCCGGCGCTGCGCATATAGCTCTGCCGCGGCGAGGTCAGATCGAACATGCCGCCCATCCACATGCCGGCATGGCCGGTGTCGACGACGACGATGGCGTCGTCAGGCACATGCTTCGATAATTCATGGCAGAGCCGCTCCGGGCGGATCGGCACCGCGTCGGAATTGAGCGCGTCGTTATACTTGGCGCGCCACTCGCCACAGATTTTTTGCGCTTCGCCGATCCAGGCCTTGCGCTTGGCGGCGCTGGCGCGATCGGCATGGCCGAGCATGCGCGCGAGCGTGACTTTGGCGTCGCCGTTGACGGCCGCCGCAAGCGGATAATTGCGGCCGAGCGCTTCCGGATCGATGTCGATCTGGATCGCCGCAGTGCCGATCTTCGGCACCGCCCAGAAATGCGTGGTCATGCCGCCGGTCTCGGAGCCGATGAAGCAGACCAGATCCGCGGCGTTGACCACGCGGTTGGCGCTCTCGCGCGAATAGCTGCCGACGACGCCAACCGACAGCGGATGATTGCCGGGGATCGAATCCTTGCCGTTGAGCGAGGTCGCGACCGGAATTTGCAAGGCTTCGGCAAGCGCCACGAGCTCGGCCGCCGCGGCGGAGGCGCGCACGCCGCCGCCGGCGACGATCACGGGCCGCGCGGCGTCCTGGAGAATCTTCAGCGCCGCGCGGACGCTCCCTTCGTCCGGCTCCGGGCGGAACGCCGGCACGCGGGAAAATTGCGGCTCGCAGAGCGGCTCCATGTCGGCTTCCTCGGCGTCGAGCTGGCCCTCATTGCCGCGGAATTGCAGATGCACCGGGCCGGGGCAGCCGGTCACCGCGGTGCGGAACGCCTGCCGGATCATGTCGGGAAGCCGCGCCACGTCGTCGATGGTGGCATTGAATTTGGTCACCGGTTCGAACGCCGGAACGTCGTCGACTTCCTGATAGACTTTGCGGAATTTTGTTTTCGGATCGCGGCCTCCGGTAATCGCGATGACCGGCGAATGGGCGAGGAAGGCGTCGCGCAGTCCCGCCGCGAGATTGAGGGCGCCGATCACTTGGGCGCCGCAGATGCCGGGCTTGCCCGAGGCGCGCGCGTAACCATCGGCCATATAGGCGGCCGATTTCTCGCCGTGGACGTGCAGGCGCTTGATGTCGGTGCGGCGCTCCATCTCGGCGAAGGCGGTGCGCATGACGGCCGGCACGTGGAAGACATGCGTGACCTCATAGCCCTTGAGCATGTCGGCGATGCACTGCGCGCCGGTCATTTTGCGGTTGTGGCCGATTTGCATGGACGGTCGTTTCCTTCACTACTTTTCCCGGGCGCAGCGCAGCACGAAGTGGTGCGCTGCAGAACCGGGAACGTTACAGATTCAGAGTTTGGAACGATCCCGGATCTGCGGTGCACCGCTGCGCGCTGCACCGCGTCCGGGAAACGAAACTCCTAATCGTTGAACACCGCCACTGCGCGGATCGGGGAGCCGGTGCCTTCGCGCCATTTCAGCGGCAGGCCGATGAACTGAAACTCGCCCGCACCCAGCAGGCTTTCCAGATTGCACAGGCTTTCCATATGCGTGATGTCGAGATCGAGGCAGGCCTTGTGCACGAGCGCATTGACCTTGCCTTCGGGCCCCGGCCGCATCGAGTCGATGCCGAAATGCACAATGCCGGCCGCCGCGAGCCATTCGGTCGCAGCAACATTGACGCCGGGATTGTCGGTCGCATAGGCCGCGGTTGGAAAGGTGCGAGCGTGATGGCCGGTGCATAACAGCACCGTGCCTTTCTTTGGGATCGGCACGCCGGCCTTCTTCACGGCGGCTTCGAGATCGGCCGGCGTGATTTCCGCCCGCGGTGCGATGTGGCGCAGGTCGATGCAGATGCCCTGCACGATGCAGTTTTCCAGCGGGTATTTGTCGATCGGCGTGCCGCTTTTGCCAAAATGGCGCGGCGCGTCGATATGGGTGCCGCCGTGGTCCGGCATGGAGAAGAACATCACGCTGTTGCCCTGGACATTGCCCGATTCGGCGAACGCCTCCTCATGCGTCTTCCACACGCCGTGGATGATCGGCGGCTGCCCCGGATAAGACGGCGTGCGGTGATACAGCTCCCGGCTCAAATCGACGATCCGCATGGTTCCCCCACATTACGCATTGTTGCAGACTTTAAGAAATTCATGCTAGCGGAACCATCATGTTTCGCTAGTCCGATCCTGGAATGACCGGTAACCGCCGCATGCGAATGCGGCCGCGATCGACGACGATGATGCTTCGTGACAGATCGGCTGCCGTTATTCGTTGGATGACTTCTTCCATGCGGACGATAATTGCGGCCTCGCTCCAGTTGCCGTCGCGAAACAGGATCAGGCTCGACTCTCGGTCTTGTGCCAGCGCAAGCAGTCGCGGGTAGTCTAAATCCGCCGTGACGATTGTTCTATTCTCCTGCTTCGCGCGCGCCAAAATGACCACATCGGCCGCGGCGGCAAGATTCAATTCGGCGGCATGGACTGCGTCGTGTCCCCGATCCCTGAGCCATGCCGCCAAATCCTGTGACAGCGGCATGTCGATCAGAAACTTCACGGCTCAGCTCATCGGCACGAGGTCGATTGTTTCATCCTCAGCGAGGGAAGCGGCGTAGCGCAATGCTTCATCGATATCGTCGGACTCGAGATACGGATAGGCTTTCAGAATTCGCTCCCGTGTCTCGCCCGAGGCCAGTAGACCAAGCAAGCGGGCCACCGGAAATCGCAGCCCGCGAATGCAGGGTTTCCCGGTGCAGATCGCTGGATCGATGGTAATGCGCGTGAACGTCATTAGCGAATTATGCCTCAATAATCGACGAGAAACCAGCCGGCCGCTATCGTATGCCATCTGGCCCCGTTTTCGCTCGGGGCAGCCGACCGTTCCGGGAGTGCCGCATGAAAACCTCGACCGACCGCATCCTCACCACCCATACCGGCTCACTGCCGCGGCCGAAGGCGCTGATCGATCTCATTCTCGGGCGCGAGCAAGGCGCAGCCGTCGCCGCAGACGTGTTCGAGGCCGCAACCGCCAAGGCCGTCGACGAGGTCGTGGCGCAGCAGGTGGCCTGCGGCGTCGACGTGGTCTCCGACGGCGAAATGTCGAAGCCGTCTTATACGACCTATATCCGCCATCGTGTCACTGGCATCGCGCCGGACCCGCGCGCAGCGGACAAAGGCCGCGACATCATGATCGGCCGCGATCTCCTCGACCATCCGGATTTCGGCCGCGACCGCCGCAGCTTTTCCGCCACGCCGTTTCCCGGCTGCGTCGGCGAGTTGCGCTACCACGACCGCTCGGCGCTCGACCGCGACATCGCGCATCTCAAAGCCGCAGCGGCCAAGGCGAAGCCGACCGAAGTGTTCATGACCGCGCCGTCGCCCGGCATCCTGACGCGCTTCATCATCAACCTGCATTATCCGAGCGAGGAGGCTTACGTCGAGGCGCTCGCCGCGGTGCTCAGGGTCGAATACCGCGCCATCGTCGAGGCCGGCTTCGTGCTGCAGATCGACGCGCCCGATCTCGGCTCGGCGCGCAACAACCAGTACCGGCATCTGACCGACGACGAATTCCGCTCGAAGATCGCCGAGCGCAATATCGCGGCGCTCAATGCCGCGATCGAAGGCCTGCCGGCCGACCGCATGCGGCTCCACATTTGCTGGGGCAATTACGAGGGGCCGCACAGCCACGATCTGCCGCTCCTCAAGATCATCGACATTGCGTTCAAGGCTAAGGTGCAGGCGTTCAGTATCGAAGCGGCCAACCCGCGCCACGATCACGAATGGGAAGATCTCAAGTCGATCAAAATCCCCGACGACAAGATCCTCATTCCCGGCGTCATCGATTCGACCACCAATTTCGTCGAGCATCCGCGGCTCGTGGCGCAGCGCATCGGCCGCTATGCCGACATCGTCGGCCGCGACCGCGTCATCGCCGGCGTCGACTGCGGCTTCGGCACCGCGGTGCGCGCCGAGCCGACGGTGGCCGACTCGATCGTCTGGGCCAAGCTGCGGGCGCTGTCTGAGGGCGCGGCGATCGCGAGCAAGAGGCTGTGGGGGGCGCGGGCGGCGTAACCGCTACGCGCGGCCTTGTTTGAAAATCAAGGACTGGATACGCTTGCGCGCCGATAACGCGCGTTTGGCAGTGTTGCGGCTCAATCTGCCAGGGGGGCGGACATGAATTCGCACATTCTCATTTTCGGCCGACATGTCGCAATTATTGTACTCTTTCTCACCGCGCTGTTCAACGCTTCGCCGGGCCGCGCCGACAGCGCGCTGGCGGTCGGGCTTCCCGCCGACGTGGTGCATGAGGGTTTTGCCAGCGGCTTTCAACTGAATGCACGGGACATGGACACGGCGCGCAAAGGCGCGATTGCCGGCTGCCAGAAATCGGTCGGCGCGTCGGAGGCGGCGCGTAAGCTTTGCAAGGTGGTCGCCACCTTCCACAACCAATGCTTCGCGGTCGCCATCGATCCCGCCAACGGCACGCCGGGCGTCGGCTGGTCGATCGCCGAAAATCAGAAGATGGCCGACGCCCAGGCGATCGCCCAATGTCGCACCACCGCGGGCGCAAACCGCCAGCAGTTTTGCGTCGTCATGGAGGGCCGCGGCACCAATCGCGGCTGCGACGGCACCGCCAAATAGAGAGCCGCCGCGCCGGCGTCGCAGTCACTGCGCCTTTAGCCCGGCGAACGCGACGACCTTGCGCCATTTCGCGGTTTCGTCGGCGATGAATTTGCCGAATTCCGCCGGCGACATCGACAGCTCACTGACTCCAAGTTCGGACAGCCGCGCTTTGAATTTGTCGTCGGCCTGGATGGCGCGGACCGCGGCGGCGAGCTTGTCGATGATCGGGGCGGGCGTGTTTTTCGGCGCGACGATGCCGGAAAAGCCGCTGGCTTCGAAGCCCGGCAGCGTCTCGGCGACGGTCGGCACGCCGGGCAATTCGTCGATGCGGTTCGCGGTGGTCAGCGCCACGGCCCGCAGCTTGCCGGTTTTAATTTGTCCGATGACGGCCGAGATACCGTCAACGCCGACTTTGACCTGGCCGCCCAGCAGATCCGTCACCAGCTGGCCTTCGCCGGCATAAGGCACGTGCACGACGTCGACGCCGGCCATCATCTTGAACAGCTCGACCGCCATATAAGGCGGCGTGCCGAGCGACGGCGACGCCATGACGACTTTGCCGGGATCGGCTTTGGCGAGCGCGATCAATTCGGCGACGTTCCCGGCCGGGAACGACGGATTGGCGTCGAGCACGAGATTGATGCGGTTGATGGGCGCCACCGGCGCGGTGTCGCGCACGAAATCGTAGCTGAGATTTTTCATCAGCGAGGCATTCACCGCGTTCGACGAGGCGGCGAAGAACAGCGTGTAGCCGTCGGGCGGCGCGTTGACGACGGCCTCGGCGCCGAGCGAGCCGCCGGCGCCGGGCCGGTTCTCGACTGCGACCGACTGGCCGAGCTCTTGCGACAGCCACTGCGCGGCGATGCGCGCGATGATGTCGACTTGGCCGCCGGGCGGGAAACCGACCAGAAGCTTGATCGGGCGCACCGGATAGGCTTGAGCGCGGGCCAGAGTGGAAATCGCCGGCAGCGCGGCGCCGCCGCCCGCCAGACGCAATAGGTCTCGCCGTCGCAGCGGCATCGCTCCCTCCCCGTTTCCGCAGCGTTGTGCGGCGCGCGCCGGTTACTTCCGGCAGAAGACTATTCCGGCTTGAAATTCATCGCCACGCCGTTGATGCAATAGCGCAGATGCGTCGGCGGCGGGCCGTCGTCGAAGACATGGCCGAGATGGCTGCCGCAGCGGCTGCAATGCACTTCGGTGCGGGTCATGAAGAGGCTGTTGTCGGTCGTGGTCTCGACGGATCCGGGCTCCGGATCGTTGAAGCTCGGCCAGCCGGTGCCGCTCTCGAATTTGGTCTTGGACACGAACAGCTTCTGCCCGCAGCCGGCGCAGTAAAACGCCCCGGCGCGCTTTTCGTAATTGAGCGCGCAGGACCCGGGCCGCTCGGTGCCGTGCTCGCGCATGATGTAGAACTGTTCCGGGGTGAGGATTTTGCGCCACTCTGCATCGGTATGCGTCACGGAATAGTGCTTGGTCTCGGTCTTGGTATCCATGGCGGGACCGCCTGTGTTGCGGTGATCGGTATCGCCAAACCTAATGACTGCGGCCAAAAGCGCAACGGTAACCGTCGTCACTTGATCGCGAGCGGGCGGTGGCGACCGGCAGCTTCAAGAGGCACCGGTCCATGTTATGATATCCGCAAACAAGGCCAGGGAAGGAAGCGCGCCATGCTGGATCAGCCACACGCGAAAGCCAATGGCTCGAAGCCGCCGCAGGCGATGATCTCCGGCGCTTACCTGCGCAATGCCTGGTACGTGGCGGCGTGGTCCGACGAGCTTGGTGACGGGAAGCTCGTCGCCCGCACGCTCATGAACGAGCCCGTCGTGCTCTATCGCAAGAGTAACGGCGAGGTCGCGGCGATCGAAGACCGCTGCGCGCACCGCTTCGCGCCGCTGTCCATGGGCAAGATCGTCGGCGGCGATCGCATCCAGTGCCCCTATCACGGTCTCGAGTTCGACGGCAGCGGCGCCTGCGTGCGCAACCCGCACGGCGCCAAGAACATTCCACCGCGCGCGCGCGTGAAAAGCTATCCGGTGATCGAGAAGCACAAGGCAATTTGGATCTGGATGGGCTCGGCCCCGGCCGATGCCGGCAAAATCCCGGACTTCTCCGTGCTCGACGATGTGCCGGAGCTGCACACCACCAAGCGTGACAGCATCGTCATCAAAGCCAATTATCAGCTCATCATCGATAATTTGCTCGATCTCAGCCACACTTCGTATCTGCACGAGGGCATTCTCGGCAACGCCGACACCGTGGAGTCGGAGATCACCACCGAGCAGGACGGCGACGATGTCGTGGTCGGCCGTCACGCCACCAATTCGAAACCGCCGGGCATGTTCGCGCCGTTCTGGCCCGACCATCCGCCGCGCGTCGACAAGTTCACCAAGATGCGCTGGATGGCACCGACGGCGCTGCGGCTATTGACCGGCATCTGTGAAATCGGCGCCGCGCCGGAGACCGGCACCGGCTATCACGCGGTGCATCTGCTCATTCCCGAGACCGCGCGCTCGACGCATTATTTCTTCACCGCCGTGCGCTGGGGCGTGAAGACGGCCGAAGACAAGCTCAATCGCGATCTGCAGAAACGGATCGCGGAAATGCGCCGCTTCGCCTTCGAGGAACAGGACGCGCCGGTGATCGAAGCGCAGCAGCGCATCATCGAGAGCGCGATGGAACCGCTCGATCCGGTGATCCTCGCCGTCGACGTCGGCTGCGTGCGCTATAAGCGCGTGCTCGGCAGGATGATCGAGGCGGAGCAGGGGTGAACTGACTTTCACATCAGCCCCGAGACAGCGTATAATGCGTCTATGTCTGCGGTACCGCAAAGACGCATGAACGTCGACGAATTCTTGGCTTGGGCCGAGGCGCAGCCGGGACGCTACGAACTGTTTCGCGGGTCGATCTATGCGATGACTCCGGAACGCGCTGTCCATGCAGAGGTAAAGCTCGCCGTTCAGACCGCTCTCGCGGAGGCCATTCGCGGCCGCAAAATTCCGTGTCGAGTGTTGCCGGACGGAATGACGGTACGCATCGACGATTCGACCGCGCACGAGCCCGATGCACTGGTCTATTGCGGGCCGCGTCTCGCCCCCTCGGCGATCGAAGTGCCCAACCCGGTTATCGTCGTTGAAGTGTTGTCGCCATCGACCCGGCACATCGATGCACAGATCAAGCTTGCCGGCTATTTCCGCCTGCCGAGCGTCATGCACTATCTTGTCGTCGATCCGGACAAGCCGTTGGTGCTCCATCATGCACGCAACGGCGACGGCACGATCCTCACGCGGATCGTGAACGAAGGCGCGATCAATCTTGATCCGCCCGGGATCGAAATTGCGGTGGCTGACTTTTATTCCGCGGCGTGAACTGCGTCGGGACACGCAAGCAAGCGGCGGGCGATCCCGGATCGGGCTTCGCCCGTCCGGGATGACGCCGGCGGCATCACTTGATCGCCAGCGGATTGGTCGGCGGGCGGACCGCACGGCCGTTGCCTTTACCCGATTGCGTGGCAAAGCGCTTGCCGTACTCCCGAACGCAGTCAATGAATCGCTCCGCCACCGGGCTCAGCGTGCGGTTCTTGAGCGTCACGATAGCGACCGGCCACACCAGCGCCCGCAATGAAATCGGCAGCGCGATGAGCTCGAACCGCTCGCGATAAGAGTCGAGCACCGACCGCGACACCGCAGTGACATATTCGCCGTCGGCGAGCAGATTGGCCTGAAGATGACCCGAAAGGCTCTGCACGCCGATCCTCGGCATTGTCAGTCCATGGCGGCGGAAAGCATCTGTCACCATCCAGTGCGCCCAGCTTTGCGGTCCGGGCAGAATCCAATCCGCGCTGTGGAGGTCGGAAAGATCGACCCGGCGGCGGTGCGCCCAGCGGCTTCGCTTGCCGGCCGCGATGACCAAGTCGTCGTTGAAGACGATTTCGGACTGCAGATCGTCATCTACGCTGCCGTCGCTGAGCGATCGGCCGCGCATCCGCATCACAACCAGATCGAGACTGCGGTCCCGCAGTCGCGGTGCAAAAGTCAGAAAAATCTCATGGTCGATCGCCAGTATGGCGCGCGGATATTGGCGGCGGAACGCCTCTATCACCGGCGGCAGGATTGAAGCAATCGATTCCGGGCAGCCGACGCTGACTTCGCCGGCCGTGGGATCGGACAACAGCTCGATCTCGTTGATGGCCTGACGCAGCTCGTCGAATGCCGCACCGCCACGCTTGAGCAGCGCGTGGCCATACAGGGTGGCAACGACTCCGCGTGTGGTGCGATCCAAAAGCCGGACACCCAGCGCGTGTTCAAGATCGGCGATGACTTCGGAAACGGAGGGCGTGGAAACGCCGAGCTCCGCGGCCGCCTTGGCCATGCTGCCGCACTTAGCGACTGTGAAGAAAACGAACAGATCGCGCAGCCGCAACCGGCGGCCGATCTGACGTTCCCACTGAACGATCCTTGGCATTAGGCAATAACCTAACACCAATTAGCCAATGAAGGTATTCCCCTAAGCTGGAGTTAGCTTAATTTCGCGAGACTTTGACCTGCTCCGACGCAAGTCGAGGACACATGAAGCTGCCGCAACTGCAGTCGGCTCTGCTGGCCCTCGCGGCTCTGGTCGCGAGCGCCTGTGTTGCCCAAGCCCAAAATTATCCGTCCCGGCCGGTTGCCGTTGTGGTGCCGTTTCCGGCCGGTGGCTCTATCGACACGGTCGCGCGCGTGCTCGCCGAACGGATGAAAGTTTCGCTGGGGCAGCCTGTAATCGTCGAGAACGTCACGGGCGCTGGCGGCAGCATCGGCGTCGGCCGCGTCGCCCATGCGGCGCCGGACGGCTATACGATCGGCATTGGCAATCTCAGCACACACGTCATCAACGGAGCGACCTATGCGCTCGACTACGATATTGTGCGAGACTTCGCGCCAGTATCGCTGCTAACCACCGAACCCATGCTGGCAGGCGCGAAAAAGACGATGCCGCCAGCTACTCTGAGCGAGCTGATTGGATGGCTGCGAGCCAATCCAGGTAAGGCGACCGCCGCAGTCGGCGGCACCGGGGACATTACCCAGATTGCCGACATGCTGTTCCAGCGGGAAACCGCCACGCGCTTTCAATTGGTGCCCTACCGGGGCACGGTGCTGGCGCTCAATGATGTCCTCGCGGGGCGCATCGATCTCGTCTTCATGCAGGCATCATCCCTGCTTCCGCAAATCCTGGCTGGAAACATCAAAGCCTACGCCGTCATGGGGCCAAACCGGATCGCGGATGCCCCCGCTATTCCGACGGTTGATGAGTTCGGATTGCACGGCTTCCATATTCCCTATTGGTTTGGCCTGTGGGCGCCAAAGGCCACGCCAGACGCCATCGTTGGCCGCCTCAACGCGGCGGTCGTCGAAGCTTTGGCGGATGAGACTGTCCGCGGCCGTCTGAACGAACTCGGCCGCGAGGTCGTGCCACGCGCGCAGCAGACACCGGCGGCGCTCGCCGCCCTGCAACGTGCCGAGATCGAAAAATGGTGGCCGCTCATCAAGTCGGCCGGTCTGAAGGCCGAATGAAAGAGCGGCAAAGCACCTGCGGCATCACTTGATCGCCAGCGGATTGGTCGGCGAGCCGACGGCGGCAGCGGATGCTCGGCGAGAGCCTATTTGCGCCGCGGTCTGATCCTGTCCACGCGTGCACCGCCATCCGACGAAGCGGACGGCGCTTTTTGACCGCGCCGCTGCGGCGAGTTGAGTTCGTGCAGGGCGATTTCGGCGTCGGCGACCAACCTATCCAGGATTTCTTGCAGGATTTTCATTCGTTCTCGCGTCAACGACCGATACATCAAATCATTGGATTCGCGGCGCAGCGGCGCCAGCTCGGTAAGCAGCTTTCGGCCCTTGAGCGTCAGATTCAATAATACACTGCGACGGTCGGCAACATCGGGCGTTTTCTCGACGATATCGTTCCGGGCGAGCTTGCCGATTTCGCTGGTCACAAATTGATCGGAAACCGACGTCGCCTTGGCGATATCGCGGACCGTCATATTTGGCGATTTAGCGATAATGGTCATCATGACGTATTGCGGGCCGGTTACCCCGATATAGGCGCCATAGACATTGCGATGGCGCACGACCATCTCGGCGAAGCCGACCAGGCTGTAGATGAGGCGGCGAAACTCCCGATCCGAGCCGTCGCGTAACAGATTGTCCGCCGTGACGCTCAGCGGCGGGAACAGCCGGTCCGTCGCGGTCGCGTTTTTTCGCGGCCGGGCGGAGCGACGGCGGCTGTCATTATTGGCCATTACGGCGGTTTAAGCGGATTCGGTTGCAGACGCAACGAAAGGCGGCGGAAATTACAAGTTGTATTACCAAATAAACTTTGGTAATTACATTTCGTCAAGACAGGATCGCCAACAACAGCGGGAGACAGGCCATGGGCGCAGGTTTGCTGAACCACGGAGCGCAGGCAGGCGTGAAATCGGCCGCCCTTGCGGCGGGGTTGTTCTGGGCGCTCACCGGCGCGGCGTTGGCGCAACCCGATGCCCACGTCTATGTGATGAAGATCAGCACCCCGACGATCAACGATACGCCGGACCAATTCGCCAAGAATTTCGCCGCCGCAATCGAAAGGGATTCCGACGGCCGCATCCACGGCGAGGTCTATCCCGCAAGTCAATTGGGTTCGATCCCGCGGCAGATCGAGGGCGTGCAATTCGGCGCCATCCAATGTGCGGTTATCCCGCCTGAATTTTTCGTCGGTATAGACGAGCGCTTCGAGGTGTTGTCGGCGCCAGGTCTCGTCAATTCCATGGCGCAGGGGCAACGCCTCGCTGCCGACCCACAAGTCCTCAAGCTGATGCTCGGTCTCGGATCCGACAAGGGATTCCACGGCGTTGGTCTGTTGATGGTCAACCCGAACGCCGTCGTCGCCAGGACCCCGATCAGGCGCGTTGCCGACTTCAAGGGGAAAAAAATTCGGGTGTTTGCTTCCCAATTCCAGACCGTACCGTTCGCACACCTTGGCGCCACGCCGGTAGCGATGACGCTGGGCGATGTGATACCGGCGCTTCAACAAGGGGCTATCGATGGCGCGCTGGCCGGCATTCCCGTGCTCGCAGCCATGCACTTCAAGGACGCCGCAAGATATGCGACCGAAATAGGTCAACCGACCGTGTTCTCCATCGTCGAACTCAGCAAGACGTGGTTCGAGGCTTTACCAGCGGACCTGCAGAAAATCGTCGAGAAGGATGCGATCGTGGAAGCCGCCGCGATCAATCCATTCGCGACCGAACTGAACGCCAAGGCGTCAAAACGTTGGACCGACAGCGGCGGCGAACTGATCGAGCTGCCGCCTGACGAGCAGGCCTCCCTGCGCAAGACTCTCACCTTCGCCGCGGAAGCGGTGGCGAAGAGCAAGCCGGGGATCAGTGCGGCGTATCAAATCGTGAAGGACGCGGCGGCGCGCATACAGCAGGGAACGCAATAGGAGCCGGCCCTCCGCGGCATCACTTGATCGCCAGCGGATTGGTCGGCGAGCCGACGGCGCCGGTGATGGGGATGGCCGGCGCCACGAACATGAATTCATACACGCCATCGGCCGCGCAATCCTCGGCGAGGTCTTTGAGATAAAAAATCTCGCCCATGGTCATGCCCATGATCGGGATGGTGATCCAGTGCCACGGCTGGTTGATGCCGCCTTCGGTGTTGTTGGGCCGAACCTCGCAGCCCCAGGTGTCGCTGGCAAGCGCGGCTAATTCCGTCTCGGCGACGAATTCCAGCGTCTCGAAGGCGAAGCCCGGCGCGTCGCCGCCCGGATAGCCGTCCCAGCTTCCCGCCTTGAGGCAGCGCTCCATCTGCCCGGTGCGCACGACGATGTAATCGCCGCGCTTGAACTCGACCTTCTGCTGCTTCGCCGTGAGATCGAGATCGTCGCAGGTGATGCCGTAGCCGTCGTCGAGGCACTCCTTGCCGAGCGCGCGGGCGACGTCGAGAAACACGCCGCGGCCGACCATCTTATGCTTGGTTTTCTCGATGCCGCATTTGGCGGCGCCGAACGACGACACTTCGCGGCAATCGTAGCCGTTCCACATATTGTCTTCGTAGAACACGTGGCCGAGGCCGTCCCATTGCGTGCCGCATTGCAGCGGCATCACCACCATGTCATCGGCGGCGCGGATGCCGCGCTTGTCGAGCACGCCGGAATAGGCGTCGGTGCCGGTGCGCAGCATGGTGTGCAGGGGATTGATGCGGCCGAGCACCGGATAATTGGTCTTGCCGCCTTGCGGGCCGTTATTGTCGAAGTTGAGCGCCAGCGAGATCACCTTGCCCTTTTTCACGAGCCGCGCCGCGGCGACGATGTCTTCGGCGCTGGTGTAATTGAGCGTACCGATCTCGTCGTCGGGACCCCATTTGCCCCAGTTCTTGTACTTCTCCGCCGCCGCGCGGAGATCGTCTCGCGTCACTTTGCGCCCTGCCATTGGTTTCGTCCCTGCCCTGCTGTTGGCCGTCATCGAAGAATGATAGCATCGGCAAAACGTCTGGGGAGGGCTTTATGTCTGCAGTGAGTTTCGCGTCGCGTTTGCTGGCGTTGTGCGTAAGTCTGTGGTGCTTGAGTCTGGCGTGGACCGGCGCGAGCTTCGCCGCGGACGCCTATCCCACCCATCCGGTGAAGGTCATCGCGCCGTTCGCCGCCGGCGGCCCGAGCGACTTCGTGGCGCGACTTTTGGCCGACAAGCTGTCGCAAAGCCTCGGCCAGCAGTTCTACGTCGAGGATCACGCCGGCGCCGGCGGCAATATCGGCATGACCCAGGTCGCCCGCTCCACGCCCGACGGCTATACCATCCTGGTGGCGAGCTCGAGCTTCGTGGTCAACCCGAGCCTTTACGCCCACGCTCCCTACGATCCGTTCAAGGATTTCGCGCCGGTCACGCTCGCCGGTGCATCGGCCAACATTCTGCTCGCGCACCCCTCGGTTCCGGCCAAGACGGTCAAGGATTTGATCGCGCTGATGCAGGCCAATCCCGGCAAATATGCCATCGCCAATGCCGGCCTCGGCACCACGCCGGAGCTCGCCGCGGAGCTGTTCAAGCTCGATTTCAAGCTCGATCAGCCCAGCGTGCCCTATAGCGGCGGCGCCCCCGCCGTTCAGGCCGTGATCGCCAATCAAACGCCGCTCGCCTTCGCCAATCTCACGCCGGCCGCGCCGCATATCCTCGCCGGGACGCTGCACGGCGTCGCGGTGACCTCGCTGAAGCGCTCCGCGGCGCTGCCCGACGTGCCGACCATGATCGAAGAAGGCATCCAGGGCCAGGAATCCGAGACCATGCAGGGCGTCTTCGTGCCCGCCGGCACGCCGCAGCCCGTCATCGATGTTCTCAACCGCGAGATCGTCAAGGCGCTGCATCAGCCGGACGTGCAGGCGAAATGCAAGCAGGTCGGCCTCGACATCGTCGCCGATACGCCGGCGGAATTTGCCGTCTACATCAAGAAAGAGGTCGAGCGCTGGCACAAGGTCATCGTCGACGCCAAGATCCCGCAGATTCAGTAGAGCTTACCTCTCCCCGCGCGCGGGGAGAGGTCGAGCGAAGCAAGGGTGAGGGGGCCTCACCGCGTTCTGAGCCCGGCGGAGGCGCCCCCTCATCCCAACCTTCTCCCCGCAAGCGGGGAGAAGGAGCAGGAAAGTCCATGCGCATCGTCGATATCCGGGAGACCGCGGTCCCGCTCAAGTCCACGCTTGCCAATTCGGGATTCAATTTTTCCGAGATGACGACGTCGGTGGTCGCGGTGATCACCGACGTCAAGCGCGGCGGCAAGCCGGTCACCGGCTTCGCCTTTAATTCTACCGGGCGCTACGCCTGCGGCGCGCAAATGCGGGCGCGCTTCATTCCGCGCATCTTGAAGGCCGAGCCGCAAACGCTGCTCGACGATGCCGGCGATAATTTCGCGCCGGAAAAGATCCTCGCCGCGATGCTGCAAAACGAGAAATCCGGCGGCCACAGCGAGCGCTCGATCGGCATCGGCACCATCGAGGTCGCAGTGTGGGACGCGATGGCCAAGATTGCGGACCAGCCGCTGCATGTCGTGCTGGCCGAGCGCTACAACGGCGGCAAGATCGCCGACAAGGTGTTCTGCTATGTCGGCGCCGGCTGGTATGCGCCGGGCAAGACCACGCAAGATCTGCTCGACGAAATGCGCCGCCATCTCGACGCCGGCTATACGATGCTGAAGATGAAAGTCGGCGGGTTGCCTTTGGCCGAAGACCTCGCCCGCGTCGAGGCGGTGAAGGCGATCCTGCCGCAAGGCGGCACGCTCGCGGTCGACGCCAATTCGAAATTTTTCCGCGACGATGCGCTCGCCTATGCGCGCGGTTTGCGGCCGTTCGATTTGCGCTGGTTCGAGGAGCCGTGCGATCCGCTCGATTATGCGCTGCTTGCCGAGATCGCTGGCACTTACGATGCGCCGCTATCGACCGGCGAGAATTTGTACTCGACGCAGGACGTCGAGAACCTGGTCCGCTTCGGCGGCCTCACACCGGCCCGCCGCGACGTCATCCAGGTCGATCCGCCGCAGGCCTATGGCATCGTGCAATATGCCCGCACGCTCGACATGCTGGCGCGCCACCAATGGCCGCGCGCTTTGTTGTTCCCGCACGGCGGCAATCAGATGTCGCTCGCCATCGCCGCCGGCTTCGGGCTTGGCGGCGCGGAATCCTATCCCGGCGTGTTCGGCGATTTCGGCGGCTTCGCCGACGATGCAAAACTGGACGACGGCCATCTGAAACTGTCTGACCGCCCCGGCATCGGCTTCGAGGGCCAGGCGCGGCTCTATCGCATCATGAAGGATTTGGCGGCGTAACCGCTGCTGGGGCGGACGCCGCGCCGGGAGCAGCCGGCGCGAGACTCGCCACCGTCACTTCACCATCGGTGATGTAGTGGTTGACGTGCGCGGGCAATGGCTTCCCGGATTGATAGGTATTCACGTCGTCGATGACGCGGCGATCGCGCAGCTCGGCAATAATGTAGTCGCGCTCCGTATTGGTATCGGAATCGGTTGCGTGGGTGATCTGAAAGGTGAGCCGGGTCAGCGAAATGCCGGTGTCTTTGGTGCCGGCGCCGACCCAGCACACACGGGTGTCGAGCGGCGGCCGATCGGTGTTGAGCCAGAAGCTTGCCGTCCCGACCATCGCCTCGGCCCGCGCCGCGCTCAAAGCCCAGAATCGAATGTGATGGCGCCGGCGCGGGCTGTTATCGATCGCCTTCTGAAAACCGACGTCCTGGCCGCGCCCGTAGAGATAGAGCGTGCTGAACGGAGCGGTCGGATAAGGCTTATCGAGAACGAAGGCGCGGACCATGCGCCAGGAGCTTGCGATACCCAATGGGTCGGCCTCCGACCAGCCGGCCGTGGCAAAGGCGGCGCGCAGCTGCGCCTGCGTTCCGATCAGAACGACATTGACCGGATCGCCGGGCAAGCCGTCGCCGGTAATGGTGAAGCGCGGCACGCGTTTGCGCAGCAGGATTTTAAGGCCCATGCGAACGGCGCGCGGCAGGATGACATAGGCCGCGACGCCATAGGTGAGCGCCAGGGCCAGAATGGTCGGCAACCGTCTGTCGGTCAGCCGGAAGACATAGACGATCAGCCAGACGCACAGCACGCCCAGTCCGAAGATGAGCACACGGCGTAAAAAGCGTTTCAGCAGTCTCACGGCGTTGCCACCATCAAGCGATACACTTTTCTTTTATTCGGTGCCGCTGTTACACGAATTGGCCAGGCGATGATCACAATTGTCATACCCCGCAACGGCGGGGTATCCAGTAATCACTGCGGATGCGGTCATAAACGGGCGAAATCGGTGGTTACTGGATCATCCGCCTTCGCGGATGATGACAAAATGCCGACACCTACCCCGACAGCCGCTCGATCGCGGCGCCGCAGCGGCCGAGCTTTTCTTCCAGCCGCTCAAAGCCGCGGTCGAGATGATAGACGCGGTTGACGATGGTCTCGCCCTCGGCGGCAAGCGCGGCGATGACCAGCGACACCGAGGCGCGCAGATCGGTCGCCATCACCGGCGCGCCTTTGAGCTGCTCGACGCCTTCGATTGTGGCGCGCTCGCCGTCGAGATGGATGCGGGCGCCGAGCCGGGTCAATTCGCCGACATGCATGAAGCGGTTCTCGAAGATGGTCTCGGTGATGTGCGAGGTGCCGCGCGCGCGCGTCATCAGCGCCATCAGCTGCGCCTGCAGATCGGTGGGGAAGCCGGGAAACGGTGCGGTGGACACCTCGACCGGCGCCAATCCGGCGCCGTTGCGGGCGACGCGGACGCCCTGATTGGTCGGCGTGATGGTGGCGCCGGCCTGCGTGAGCACGTCGAAGGCGCTCTGCAGGAGTTCCGGCCGCGCGTTCTGCAACAGCACATCGCCGCCGGCCATCGCGGTCGCCATCGCATAAGTGCCGGTCTCGATGCGGTCGGGCAGCACCGCGTGGCGCGCGCCGTGCAGCTTGGCAACACCCTCGACGACGATGCGGCTGGTGCCGGCGCCGGAAATGCGCGCGCCCATCTTGTTGAGGCAATCGGCGACGTCGGCGATTTCCGGCTCCTGCGCGGCGTTGTCGATCACCGTGGTGCCGTTGGCGAGCGAAGCCGCCATGATCGCGGTATGGGTGCCGCCGACCGTGACCTTGGGAAACGCGATTTCGCCGCCCCTTAACCCGCGCGGCGCGCGCGCCACGACGAAACCGCCGTCGACCTCGATGTCGGCGCCGAGCTGCGCCATCGCCATGATGAGAAGATCGACCGGACGCGTGCCGATGGCGCAGCCGCCGGGCATCGAGACCCGCGCCTCGCCCATGCGGGCAACCAGCGGCGCCAGCACCCAGAAGCTCGCGCGCATTTTGGAGACGAGCTCGTAAGGCGCGGTGGTGTCGACGATGCGGGCCGCGGAAATGTGCAGGGTCTGGCCGTGGTCGGCGGTCTCCCCGGCGCGCTTGCCGCTGGTCATGATGTCGACGCCGTGATTGCCGAGGATGCGCTCGAGCAGCGCCACGTCGGCGAGCCGCGGCACGTTGTCGAGGATGAGCGTCTCCTCGGTGAGGAGACTGGCGATCATCAGGGGCAGCGTCGCGTTCTTGGCGCCCGAGATCGGGATGGTGCCATTGAGCGGCCGGCCGCCGACAATGCGAATGCGATCCATAATTTACCCCCAAGATGCGATCCGATGATCTCGTTCCGGACCGCATCGACCCTGACTCTAAACAGAGAGGCCTTAATCGACTTTGCTTTATGCACCCGGCGCGAAACGGGGGCAAAGCGAACTCCCCGACGGCGCCAAGCCCGGTTCCTACTCCCCACCTGGATTGCGGCGGAAGTCGGGATTTTGCGCCTCCGACCCGGTCTCCGGCGCCGGGGTTTCCCCGTGTTCGGCGCGATCACCCGCCGGTTCGCGGCCCTGGCCACGCCCTCTGGCCTGCTGTTTGCGCCGCTTGAGGTTTTCGCGCAAAGCCGCCGACAGCCGCTCGCTGCGGGCCGCCGATTTTGCCGCCTTGCCACCTTTGGCCATGACGGCAAATTCCTTGCGCAAAACACCCCCCTATGGCAAGGATCGCCCGGTTTTTTCGCCCGTATTCGCCGCCGTAAGGCCGAAGAGTCCGCTGCCGTAGCTCAGTGGTAGAGCACTCCCTTGGTAAGGGAGAGGTCCTCAGTTCAATCCTGAGCGGCAGCACCAGTTTTTATCTGATCAAAGGGCCGTGCGCAGCGTGGTCCGGAACTTTCGGTCGTGCTTGATATGCCATTCGCGGCTCATCGCGCCGCTGCGCGTTTCGCAGCACTCGGAATAAAGCAATACCCATTTCCGCCCGCGCGTGGATTTGGCGCCGCGTCCCGCATTGTGCTGGGCAAGGCGTCTTTTCAGTTCCGTGGTCCAACCGACATAGGTCCGGCGATCGTTGTTGCGCCGGCTTCCCAGCACATAGACGAAACAGCGCGCGTGGCGGCGGGGTGGTGCTTTATTTTGTTGGGCACGGACCCGAGCTTTTGGCGCGATCATCGCGACCCTAGACCGCGACCTTCTTGAGGAAGCCCTCGATCTCGGCGCGCAGACCGCCGACCGAGGCATCGACCGAATTGGAGGCGTCGAGCACGGTCTCGGCCGCCGTGCGGGTGCCGCTTGCCGCCGCGGAGACCTTGCCGAGCACGGCCACCACCGCGCTGGTGCCGCGCGCGGCGTTGACCGCATTGCGGCTGATTTCCGAAGTTGCGGCGTTCTGCTGCAAGACCGAAGAAGCGGCGCTCGAGGCGCGCGTCGAGATTTCATGCATCGAGTCTTCGATGCCGTGCACCGCCTCGACCGCGCTGCCGGTCGATTCCTGCACCGCCAGAATGTGGCGCGCAATCTCCTCGGTCGCCTTGGCGGTCTCGACCGCGAGCGATTTCACTTCGGCGGCGACGACGGCGAAACCGCGTCCCGCCTCGCCGGCGCGCGCCGCCTCGATGGTGGCGTTGAGCGCCAACAGATTGGTCTGGGCCGCGATGTTGCGAATGAGCTTGACGACGTCGCCGATCCTCGCGGCGGCCTGCGCCAGCCCGGCATATTCGTCGTTCGAGGCCTTGGCCTTGTCCACCGCGCTCGCCACCAAGGTGGTGGTCTGCGCCAGCTGCGAATTGATCTCCGCGATCGAGGCGGAGAGCTCCTCGGCCGAGCCGGCGACGATCGAGACGTTGTCGGACGCATCGTTGGATTCGCGCAGCGCCAGTTCGGCATGTTGCGTTGCGTCGTTCGAGGAGACGATAAGCGCGCTCGCGGTCGATTTCATGGCGTCGGTGCTGGTTGAAACCATGCCGAGCATCGCCTCAATGCGTTCCCGGAACGCGGCGATCGCGCTCTCGGTCAGCACCCGGCGATTTTCCTGCGCCAGCATCGTCTCGCGCTCATTCTCCAGCCGATGGCGCTCGGTGATGTCCTCATGCGTCGCCACCCAGCCGCCGCCCTTCATCGGTTGCCGGGTGACACGGATCAGGGTGCCGTCGGCAAGCTCGTCGACCCGGCTCGAGATTTTATCCGACGAGTGCCGGCCCAGCGCACCCAGCTTCTTGTCGACCGCGCCGGTGGTCTGCTCGCCCTTAAGAAGCCCGTTCATGACACGATGCGCGATGATCGCTTCGTGCGTGGCGCCAACCTTCAGCAATTCCGGCGGCAGCCGATACAGCTTGGCGTAACGCTCGTTGCAGACGACGAGACGCTTATTGCCGTCGAACATGCACAGCCCGTGCGTCATGTTCTCAAGCGCCGTGGTGAACCGCAGATTGGTCCGTTCGAGCGACGACCGGCGGCGGATGCTGGCGATCACCGTCGCCAATTCGAGAAGCGTAACAATGGCAACGAAAGGCAGAAAGACGGCGCGGCGCGGCGCCGGCTCGGCGAGATTACCGTGGTGATCGGACAGCAGATAGAACAGGCCGGCCCACAGCATGGCGATCGTGGCGAAGCCGAGAAGCGGCGCCGGCTGCGCCGCCGCGCGCAACCAATTCAGTAATCGATGCGAGGTCATGCGGCCCAGTCCCCGAGGGGGCTTATGCCACGAGGAAGTTTGATTTAGGTTAAACTTTAGGCATCGAATTAAAGAATGATAAACGCCCGGACGACCGGGCAGAAAACGGAGGACAGCGTGCTCGCGCCCCGCGCTTCGATGAAAGACCGCATCGCCATGTATAACGGCAATGCGCTCAAGATCGGCCTGTTCGGCGCCAATTGCTCGTCGGGGCGATCGGCGACCAAGGTGCCGGAACGCTGGTCGGCAAGCTGGCCCGATTGCCTGGCGGCCGCCAAGCTCGCCGACGAGGCGGGGCTCGATTTCATGCTGCCGATCGCGCGCTGGAAAGGCTATGGCGGCGATACCGATTTCCACGGCCACTCGCTCGAAACCATCACCTGGGCGGTGGGCCTTCTCGCCGCGACCAAACGCATGACCGTCTTCGGCACGGTCCACGCGCCGCTGTTTCATCCCTTGATCGCGGCCAAGGAATTCGTCACCGCCGACCACATCGGCGAAGGCCGCGTCGGCGTCAACCTCGTGGTCGGCTGGAACGAAGGCGAATTCGACATGTTCGGGGTGCAGCAGCGCGAGCACGATGCGCGCTACGATTACGCGCAGGAATGGATCGACGTCGTCAAAGAGGCCTGGAACTGCGACGGCACCTTCGAATACGACGGCAAATTCCTGCAGCTCAAGGGCGCGCGGGCCTATCCGAAGCCGTTCGGCGATTCGCGGCCGCTCATTATGAACGCCGGCGCCTCCGACGTCGGGCAGGCCTTCGCCGTGCGCAACTGCGACGCGTTCTTCGTCGCCACGGTCGCCTCGCGCATGTCGCTTGGCGGAACCGCCGCCAAGGTTGCCGAGGTCAAGGCCGCCGCGCAACAGCACGGCCGCGACATCGAGGTATTCACTGTCGGCCAGGTCATCTGCCGTCCGACGCAGAAGGAAGCCGAAGACTATTATCAGCACGTCAATATCGACAACGCCGACTGGGGCGCGATCGATTGCATGCTGGCCAACAAGCACATGACGCCGCAGACGATGCCGCCGGAAGAATATGACGCCAAGCGGCGCTATTTTGCCGCGCGATCGATCGGCGGCTACCCCTTCGTCGGCACGCCGGACCGCGTCGCCGAGGAGCTTGCCGTCGTCAGCCAGGCCGGCGTCCGCGGCATCGGCGTCTCCTTCGTCAATTATCTCAATGAAGTGCCGTATTTCTGCGACGAGGTATTGCCGCGGCTGGAGCGCGCCGGGGTGCGGGCGAAGCGATAAAGCGAGCAACGTCCGTCGCGCCGGTGCGGGGACCCTGCCCGCTCACTCCCGTAACAAACCAAGCCTACCGCAGCGGCGTTATCGGTGCCGCCGGCTGATAAGAAAAAGAATTGGCCCGGCTAAAATCTCCTTGGCGCGACCGCTTGCCAGGGGCATAATGTCAATGTCTCTACCATGAATTGTACACGTCACGCGGCAATCCATCGGGGGCGCGCGAGATGGTGGAAGCGTATGAAGCCGCCGTCATCGGCACCGGCTTCGGCGGCGCAATCAGTGCTTGCCGTCTCAGTAAGAAGTGGCCGGGAAGCGTGCTCGTTCTGGAACGCGGTAAGCGTTACGAACTCGGCACTTTTCCGCGCACGCCGCATGCGATGGCGAGAAACTTCTGGAATCCGGCCTTTGAAAAGCGCGACCGGCCGAAAGCGGTGGCGCGGATCGAGCAACATGGACTATTCGACATCAGAAACTATGAGAAGATCGATGTCGTGCTCGGCGCCGGGCTCGGCGGCGGCTCGTTGATCTATGCCAACGTGTTTCTCGAACCGCCGAACGCCGTGTTCGGGGACCGCTGGCCGCAGAGCTGCCGCCAGGCACAGCTCTTGCCCTATTATCGGGTCTGCAAAGAGGTGCTCGGCGCACGGCCTATCCCGCCGATGCAGGGCCGCCGTCACATCGTGCGCACTGAATTGTTCGAGAAAGTGGCGCAACAGACGGGGCGGAGTTGCGCCGCGTCGACATCAACGTGTTCTTCGGCAACGATTTTGATGATCCCCTCCCGCCAGGGGTTCAGGCGACAAACCGCTACGGCGCGCTGCAGACATCCTGCACTTATTGCGGCGAATGCGACGTCGGCTGCAACTATCAGGCAAAAAATACGCTCGATCTGAATTATCTATATCGGGCCGAGCATAAATACGGCGCCAAAATCCGCGCCGAGCATTTCGTCGACCGGATCGTCCCGGTGGGCCGTGGCGGCCAGGAGGACCACAACGCCAGCGGCGAGTTTGGCTATCGCGTCTATTACCGAGACGTGGCGCAGGCTGGGACCGAGCTTTGCGCACACGCCAGCCGCGTCGTCGTCTCGGGCGGCAGCCTCGGTTCGACCGAACTTCTTCTGCGCTGCCGCGACGTGTTCGGCACACTGCCCCGTATCAGCCGATCGCTCGGGTGCGGCTTTTCCGCCAACGGAGATTTTCTCGGTTTCGTCACCGGCTGCCGCATACCGGCCGATCCCAATTACGGCCCGGTCATCACGCAAGCAATCGATTTCAATCTCTTCAAGGATTTCGCCGCCGACCATGCCTTCGTTCTGGAAGATGCAAGCTATCCGGTGTTCGGCGCCTGGTTCGCCGAGGGATCAAAGCCCGGCTTCCTGCATCTTGACAGCGTTTGGCGCTACTTGCGCCATCTGATCGCCCGGCTGCGCGGCGACACTATGGGGTCGATCGGCTACGCGTTTCACGATCTTCTCAAGGGCGACCTCTCCTACCACACCTGCGTGCTGCTTTACATGGGCGTCGACAAGTCGAACGGCACGATGACGCTCCGCGACGGCTGGCTCGATCTCGACTGGCCGCAGCAGGACAGCGAGCCGCTCTACCAAGCGATGCTCGAAGTCGGCGAGCGATTCCGCCGCGAGACCGAGGGCGACTTGTTCTTCGCCCTGCCGAACTGGTGGTGGCCGCTTCGCAAGAACGTCGGCGTCCATGCGTTGGGCGGCTGCATCCTCAGCGACGATCCGGCCGCGGGCGTCACCGATGCGGCGCCGGCGACGTTCGGCCAAGTGCACGGCTACCGCAATCTCTACGTCGCCGACGGCGCCATCGTGCCGAATGCCGTCGGCGCCAATCCGAGCGCCACCATTGCCGCTTTGTCGGAGATGGTGGCGCACGGCATTACCGGCATCGAACCGACCGCCGACCTTTAGCGGCCGCGCGGCCGCAGGCGGCACCGTGCGCTACCTTTGCCCGAGGAGAAGATACCGTGACTAAGCATCTTGTTCATGGCAGGCGGCGGATTGAGCCGCCATCAGGCCGGCGGCCTCAAGATCTTGCTCGACGATGCCGGCCTGAAATTGATCACGCCGACGGCGCGTCCGGCGGCACCTTCATCTGTCAGGATTCGAGGCGGCGGCAATCGCCGAGGCGGAGCGGAATTTTCGCGCGGCGATCGCTGTGCGCGGCGGAAACATCCAAGCATTCTGGGCCGTTCGCTGATGACTTACGGTCTTTGAGATGTCGTGTTGCGCGGCAAGTGGGCTATCGATTGGCAAAAGGTGCGCACGAGCCCGATTCTCGGCACCTTCAACGCCTACAATTTCAGCAAGAACCAGCTCACCGTGCGAACGCAGGATCAACTCGACGAGGACTATCTGGTCGGCTGCGTGTCGCTGCCGATGTGGTTTCCGCCGATTACGATCGGCGGCGACCGCTATATCGATGCCGTCTATCTCACCGACGCCAATCTGATGGAGGCGATTGCCCGCGGCGCGGACGAATTGTGGATCATCTGGACGGTGAGCCGGAAAGCCGTCTGGCGCGGCGGCTTCGTCAACGAATATTTTCAGATTATCGAGACCTGCGGCAACGGCCGCCTGAAACTCGACATCGAGCGGATCGAAGCCAGCAACGCCGCGATCGCCGCCGGCGGCCATGGCGAATTCGGGCGTCCGATCAAGATCGAGATGTTGGCAGCAGAGGTGCCGTTGCATTACCTGATCAATTTCAGCAGCGCCGCCTTCACCGCCGCTGTCGAGCAAGGCATTGCCGATGCCCGTGCCTGGTGCCGCGACCGTGGCATCCCGCTCAAGGCGCCGAGCGGCGGGCTGCTCGCTCTTACCTTCAACGAGACCATGCAGGGCGGATTTGCGCTCGACGCCACCGACCCCGAAGCTGGCGCCGAGCAAGGCAATGCCGCCGGCACATCGCTCGTCATGCACGCAACGGTGCAGATCGATGACCTCGACCGCTTCCTCAACGTGCCGGAGCACCCCGGGGGCTTGAGCGGCACGATTGACTTTGCCCCGATCGGCAACGGCATTCCCGCATCCAAGGGCGTCTTCAACCTGCTCGAGCCCGAGGCCGGCGTGCCGCACGTCAAACTGTTCGTCTACGAACTGGCTTTCGCGCATGGCGGCCACTCATACTATCTCTCCGGACGCAAATACGTTCGCGAGCACGGCAATCCATTCAAGGAAACAACCACGCTCTACACCACCCTGCATGACGGCAGCGACAATTCAGGGCCGATCGTCGGCGCCGGCGTTCTGACCCTGAATTTGGCCGACCTGATCCGAATGCTGGGCACGGTGCGCGTCCACAATGCGAGCAGCAAGGCCGACGCGCTGGCGGCGCTGGAGCGCTTCGGAGAATTCTTCCTCGGCGAAATGTGGGACAGCTATGGCATCCATCTCAAGCGATCGTGACGACAACGACATCGTTCCGTCCCGCCGCAAGGATTTGCAGGATCTGCTCGACCTGCCGCGCGCCGCGAGCGAATCATTCTTTCGCAAACAGTCGCGCCCGCGGGCGCCACGCGCCGAGCGCATAGCGCCGGGAGCCGCACCCGCGGCAGGTATGGCGGCGCAAATCTTCCGCAGGCTCGCGGAATTCGTGCCGACCAGAGTGATCAAATGGGTGTATGAATACCTGCGTTATCGCTTCGGCGCGCGTCATCCGTTCCTGGTTTACCTGAAGTCGGACCTCGGCGAAGGCGTCTATAAATTCGAAGACGACGGGGAAACCCGCATCGCTCTCGCCGGCGACTGGGGGACCGGCACCGATGAAGCCAACTGCGTCGCCGAGTCGATCGTATCGTTTACGCCGCATTATTCCATTCATCTCGGCGACGTCTACTTCGTCGGCGATCCGACCGAGGTCGACGAGAATTTCCTCGGCATCAATAATCCAAATAACGACTTTGCGCCCTGCAAATGGCCGGCCGGTTCGCGCGGCAGCTTCGCGCTCAACGGCAACCATGAAATGTACGCCCTTGGCTTCGCCTATTTCGACCGGATGCTGCCGCGGCTGGGGCTGATCGCGAACGGCCAGCCGCTCGGGCAGAAGGCCAGCTATTTCTGTCTGGAGAATAAATATTGGCGCATTATCGCGCTCGACACCGGCTATAATTCGATCGGTTGGCCGATCATCGAAGACATCATCGAACCCTCCTGCGCGCTCGGGCCGGAGCAGATCGACTGGCTGCGCCGCGTCGTGCAGCCGGGCGACGACAGGCGCGGCATCATCATTCTGACGCACCACCAATATTATTCACGGTACGACGTTTGCTATCCGGCGCCGGCGCGGCAACTCGCCGATATTCTCAAGGATCGTACCGTGCTCTGGTTCTGGGGCCATGAGCATCGCCTGGCGATCTACGAAAAGCCCGCCGCCAGCGACGGCATCGCGGTGTTCGGCCGCTGCATCGGCCATGGCGGCATGCCGGTCGAGCTGCGGCCCAAGGAGCCGAAGCACCCGGAGTATAAGGTCGAATTCATGGACGATCGGCATTATCGCAACGACGAACATCTGATGCTGGGCTATAACGGCTATGCTCAGGTGTCGCTGCAAGGCAATCGCGCCTCGGTCCGGTACGTCGACCTCAGAGGCCACGAAGTCTTCTTCGAGGAGTGGGCCACGAGCGATGGCGGCCTCGAACGCCTGCAACATCGTCCCGGCTGAAATCAGCGCGGCGGCGCCGCACCCGGCGTCGCGGACCTGCAGCGCGACGCCAGCCGCTCCAGCCAGAGCTGATGGCCGCGATGCATGCGTGCTGGCATCAGCCAATTCGCCGCCCGCGCCAGCCAGCCATACTGGGTTTCTTCGGTGATCACTCGGCAGCCGCTCGCGGCCGGGACGATGAGCCAGGCATGATAAGCGTCGACGCCGATGCCCTCCGCGGTCCACGCCAGGCGTGCTGGCGGCTCGAACACCCGAACCGCCGATCGCAGATGGACGCCGAACGTCTCCCAGGAAAATTCGGCGTTGGCGTGAAGGTCTGCGCCGCCGTCGTCGATACGAACATCTTTCGAATTCTGTTCCATTCGGCCAGTCCGCGGCCCGGATCAAGTCGCCCATGCGCGCTCGGGCACGGCCGCCATGGCCATTTCATTGTGGACGCAGACCGGCGCCACGCCGGGCTTGAATTTGGGATCGTCGATGATCGAGAGCCGCTTTTGGTCCATCTCACGGCCTTCGCCGCCCCGTCCGCTGCCGCGCCCTATCAAATGGACAACGATATCATCCGTCATCTCCGCGGCGTTGTCACGCCAGCGGCGGGGAACTGCTTTGCCGGTGCCGCGCTATCCCTATGTGATCTTCTGCCGTATAGCGGGAACGAAGTTTTGACCCTTGTGGCAGGCGCACGTTCCGCCGTCCGATCGATCCCGCAACCGAGTTATGAGTGTTGCCATGAACACGCAAATTCGTCCGCCGCGTATCGGGCCGCAGCCCTGGGACGTCGTCCGCGGCAAGCTCGATCAGTCGCTGCCTTTCGCCAATATGCGCGACACGCCCTATTACCGCGACTGCGTGTGGGAGCAGTTCTCCAAGGCCGAGTACGAGCGCCGCTACAAGGCGCTGCGGGCGAAGATGCGCGAGGACAAGCTTGACGCGGTGATCGTGCCTGGCGGGCCGAGTCATTGGAGTTTTGGCGGCGGCATGCTGTGGCTGACCGGGCATTGGGAATGGCACGCGCTGGCGAGCTATGTCCTGGTGCCGCTCGAAGGCGAGCCGACCATGATCTATTCGATGGGCGGCACGCATGCCGAAGCGGTGCGCCGCCAGGTCGAAGTCGCGGTGAAAGACGTGCGCCACAGCCGCAGCGGCCGTTATGCGGATGTCATGGTCGAGCGGCTGCGCGAGCTGAAACTCGAGCGCGGCCGCATCGGCCTGATGGAGATCGATCCGCGCCACGGCGATTACCTGCCGGTGAACCAATACAACGTGCTGCGCGACAACCTGCCGGGCGGCGAGCTGGTTTTCACGGTAGGCTTTCTGCACGAGCTGTTGTCGATCCACAGCGCCGAAGAACTCGACTGCGTGCGCAAAGCGGGCGTGTTGTGTCAGCGCGCCATGGAAGCCATGGTGGCGCGCGCCGCGCCCGGCGTGAAGGAGTACGAGCTGCGCGCCGCAGCCGGTTCCGCCATCCTGGAAGGCGGCGGCGACATCGATTTTCTGATCATCGGCTCGACGCCGATGGCCAACCCAGCGCAGATTTTCGGCAATCCGCGGCCGTCGTCGCGCGTGCTGCAGAAGGGCGACATTATCAATATGGAGCTCGCCGCAGGTTTCCGCGGCTACACCGCGCAGATCGGCTCGCCGATCTGCCTCGGCGAACCGACCGACATGGTGCGCAAATTCTGGGACGAGATCACGTTGCCCGGCTACAACAAGATCGTCGCCGAGATCGCGCCCGGCAAGCCAGTGGAGAATATGCGGCAGGCCAGCAAATTCTTCCGCGACAACGGCTACCAGTCGCGGCCGACGCAATGCCACGGCATCGATCTCGTCACCGACAAGCCGCATGTCGTCGCCGAGCATGTTGCGGCGGAAAAATTCGAGGAAGTGCTCAAACCCGGCATGGTCATCATGGCCGAGCCGAATCCGATCACGGCGGACGGCCTGTTCGGCATTTTCCTCGGCCACACGTTTATTGTGACCGACGAGGGCCACGAAGTGGTCGACGAGTTCCCGCTGCAGATCGCGGTGGCGCGGGGGTAAATACCCTCGCCTCTCCCGGGAGGAAGAAGGGAAGTTACCGCGGCCGCAGAAACCGAAAATCGCAGCCCTCGTCCGCGCCGGTGATCTGCTCGGCGAACAGCTTGGCGTAGCCCCGCTCGGGGATCTTCACGTGCGCCGGCGCCGCGGCTGCGCGCTCTTTCAGCTCGGCGTCGCCGACCAAAAGCGTGATGCTGCGGGCTTTTACCGAAAGCTTGATGCGGTCGCCGTTCCGCACCAGGCCGAGCGGACCACCCGAGGCGGCGTCGGGGGTAACGTGGAGCACGATGGTGCCGAAGGCGGTGCCGCTCATGCGTGCGTCGGACACGCGGACCATATCTTTCACGCCTTTTTGCGCGAGCTTCTTCGGAATCGGCAGATAGCCGGCTTCCGGCATGCAGGCCGGCGCGTGCGGCCCGGCATTCTGCAACACCAGAATGTCGTTCGCCTCGACGTCGAGCTTGGGATCGTCGATCCGCGCGGCGAGATCTTCGAGTGAGGAGAACACCACCGCTCTGCCCTCGTGCTCGAACAATCGGGCGTCGGCCGCCGAGCGCTTGAGGATGGCGCCGGCCGGCGCCAGATTGCCGAACAGCGCGACCAGGCCGCCCTCCGGTTCAAGCGGTTTGCTCGTCTCGGCGATGATCGCGCGATCGATATAATCGCCGTCCTCGCCGGCGAGCCGCTCGCCCAGCGTCTCGCCGGTCACCGTCATGCAGTTGAGATGCAACAGCGGCTTTAATTCGCGCAGCAGCGCGCCCATGCCGCCGGCGGCGCAAAAGTCCTCCATGTAGCCGTTGCCGACCGGCTTGAGATTGACCAGGACCGGCGTCGTGTCCGACAGCGTATTGAGGTGCTCGAGCGAGACTTTCACGCCGGCGCGGCCGGCGATGGCGGTGAGATGGATCACCGCATTGGTCGAGCCGCCAATCGCCAGTAGTACGCGGAGCGCATTCTCGACCGAATTTTTGTTGATCAGCTGTGAGGGCGTCAACGTCGAGCCGATCAGCTTGACCGCCGCGGCGCCGGTCGCCTCCGCGGCGCGCAGGCGGTCGGCATGCACGGCGGGGATCGCCGCCGTTCCCGGCAGACAGAGACCGAGCGCCTCCGTCAGGCAGGCCATGGTCGAGGCGGTGCCCATCACCGCGCAGGTGCCCGCGGTCACGGCGAGCTGGCCTTCGACCTCTGAAATCTCTTCAGCGTCGATGTCGCCGGCGCGGTAGCGCGCCCAGAAGCGCCGGCAATCGGTGCAGGCACCGAGCCGTTCGCCGCGATAACGCCCGGTCATCATCGGCCCGGCGACCAGCGAAATGGCCGGACGATCGGCGGAGACCGCGCCCATCAGCTGCGCCGGCACCGTCTTGTCGCAGCCGCCCATCAGCACCACGGCGTCCATCGGCTGGGCGCGGATCATCTCCTCGGTATCGATCGCCATCAGGTTGCGGTATTTCAGGCTGGTCGGGGTGAGAAAAACTTCGCCAAGCGAGATGGTGGGGAATTCGAGCGGCAGCGCGCCTGAAGTCTGCACGCCGCGTTTCACGGCCGCCAGCAATTCCGGAAAGTGACGGTGACAATTGTTGAAGTCCGACGCCGTGTAGGCGATGCCGACGACCGGCTTGTCTAAGAGCGCGCGCGAATAGCCCATCGATTGCGCAAACGAGCGTCGCAAGTAGCGCGAGAAATCGCGATCGCCGTAATCGGTGAGGCCGTGATCTAGTCCGACGATTTTTTCCGACATTTCCCGGTCATGTCCTCGTCATTGTCCATCGCTGCCGGCCGACGCACATAATTTGAGCGAACTTGCCGATAATTCATGCGCCGCGACGCAGCATTGCGAAAGGTTTTGGTAATCGAATATGCGCAATTTCACTCCTGTTCTCCAGGAATTTTCCGCCCGACAGCTGAAATTGACCGAAAATGGTCGCCACATTCAAAAGTCCGCTGCCGGCGTGGATCGTATTGCCAATCCTTTTCGTCGGCGCCGTCGCCGTCCTGACCACGTGGGGAACGGGCAATCTGTGGCTTGGCCTCGCCGTCGCCCTGGTCGGCGCGATCGCGGTGGCGTGGTATTGCGAGCGGACGTTGCGCGGTTTTGTCGCCGCGATCGCGCAGATCGCCCGCGGCGACCGCTACGCCGCCTTGCCGGCGCAGATTCAGGGTGGCGCGCTTGCCGACAGCGCAGTCGCCGCGGAAACCATGCGGCAAGCGCTGATCGATGCCGATGCGCTGGCGGTCGATCTGAAAAGCCGGCAGGCGGAAACGCGGTTGCGCCACGCCAATCGTGGCTTCTTCACCCAGCGCTTCCGCTCGACGATCGACGAACTCACTGTGACGTTTCAATCCGCCGGCGACGAGATCCGCGTCACCACCGCCAATCTCGGCGCCCGTAACAAGGACATGGCGGCGCGCGCCGCCAACGCCGTCGAGGCGGCGGCCTGCGCCAGCCGCGACGTCGCCGCGGTGGCGGATGCGGCGCGCGGGTTGCTCGGACTGATCTCCGACTGCTCAAGCGAGGCCGCGGCGGCCAAGGACGCCACCGACCGCACCATCGCCGATCTCGGCCATACCGATTTCACCGTGCGCAGCCTCGCTGCCGCCGCCGAGCGCATCGGCGCCGTAGTCAAGCTGATCGAGGCGATTGCCTCGCAGACCTCGCTGCTCGCGCTCAATGCCACCATCGAGGCGGCACGCGCCGGCGCCGCCGGCCGCGGCTTCGCCGTCGTGGCCTCCGAGGTCAAGACGCTGGCGCAGCAGACCGCCAAGGCCACCGCCGAGATCGGCGGCCAGATTCACGACATCCAGCATGCGGTCAACGAAACCGTCGAAGCCATCTCCGGGGTGTCGTCGAGCGTGGCGACGATGAGCGACGCCAACCGGCAATTGACCGGCATCCTCGATCACCAGGCCGCCGAGATCGATCGCATCGGCAATCGCGCCGAGCAGGTCGCCGGAGCGGTCGCCGGCGTATTACCGGAAATTTCGACCATCGCCTCGAGCGTCGAGGAAGCCGGCAACAGCGTCGTCGCCACCGCCGAGGACCTGCTCGGCCGCTCGCAATGGCTGGTCGACGCGGTGACGCGCTATTTCGCCGATCTCGAATTCGGCTCGATCAAGATCGGCATCCTGCATTCGCTGTCCGGCACGATGACGGCGAGCGAGCGGCCGCTGCAGGAGCTCTTGGTCATGCTGATCGAGCGGCAGAATGCAAACGGCGGTCTCCTTGGCCGGCCGCTCGAGCCGGTGATCGTCAATCCGCATTCCGACCCGAAGGCCTATGCCGAATTGGCGAACAAGCTGATCCGCGACGATAAGGTGGCGGCCTTGTTCGGCTGCTGGAGCTCGGCGTCGCGCAAGGAAGTTCTGCCGATCGTCGAACGCGACAATGCGCTGTTGTTCTATCCGAGCCAGTACGAGGGTGAGGAGGCCTCGCGCAACATTTTCTATACCGGCGCGACGCCGCCGCAGCAAGCGATCCCCGCGGTGAACTTTCTGCTCGGCCAGGGCATCCGCCGCTTCTTTCTGGTCGGCACCGATTACATCTATCCGCGCACGACCAATGCCGTGCTCAAGGGTTATCTGGCGAGCAAAGGCATCAGCTATTGCGGCGAATGCTACACCGCGCTCGGCCAGTCCGACTGGCGCGCCGTGGTCGAGGACATCCGCCGCTTCGCCCGCGGCGGCCGCACCGCGATCGTGGCGACGGTTTCCGGCGACGCCAACGTGCATTTCTTTCGCGAACTGGCGACCCAGGAAATTTCCGCGGCCGAGATTCCGGTCATGTCGCTGTCGATCAACGAGGCCGAACTCGCCGCGCTCAAGCACTCGAACGTCGCGGGACATTTCGTGGCGTGGAATTATCTGCACGCCTTCGATACGCCGGAAAACCGCGCCTTCATCGCCGAGTGGCGGCGCTTCACCGGGAGGGAGGATGCGGTGACGAACGATCCCATGGAGGCGACCTGGATCGGATTTCAACTATGGGCCGCCGCGGTCGAAACCGCGGGCTCAACCGAAGTCGACCGGGTGCGCGATGCGCTCGGCGGCCGTCGCCTCACCGCGCCGTCGGGCTTCACGGTGCAGATGGACGCCAAGACCCACCATTTGTTCAAACCGGTGATGATCGGCCGCATTACCGACGACGGCCGCATCCTGCCGGTTTCGGTCACCGAAGGCCTGGTGCCGCCGGAACCATGGAGTCCGTGGCTCAAGCGCGCGGCTGCGCCAGACCGGCCAGCGGAAAATGTGGCGGCGGCGACGCGCAAAGCATTCGTCGCCTGACACTTTTCGTAAATTTGACAGGGATCAATAACGCGGCAACGAACCGCGTCTATAGGACCTCGACAAACACCCTGGAACGCTTCTAGAACTAGGGCCACCGAGTTCCAATATCGTGGATTACCGGCAATCGCCGGGGACGCTTGCCGATGAATTACCCCAACAATCGCCCGATCATCGATTATCGCGGCTATTTCGCCGGCGCGCTCGATCGGCTGCATGGCGAGCGCCGTTACCGCGTTTTTGCCGACCTCGAACGCATCGCCGGGCGCTTCCCGCATGCGGTGTGGCACTCGCCGGACGGGCCGAAGAACGTCGTGATCTGGTGCTCCAACGATTATCTCGGCATGGGCCAGCATCCCAAGGTGATCGGCGCCATGGTCGAGACCGCGACGCGGATGGGCACCGGCGCCGGCGGCACCCGCAACATTGCCGGCAATAATCATCCGCTGGTCGAGCTCGAGCGCGAACTGGCCGATCTGCACCGCAAGGAAGCGGCGCTGGTCTTCACCTCAGGCTACGTCTCCAACGAAACCGGCATCTCGACGCTGGCGCGGCTGATGCCGAATTGCCTGATCCTGTCGGATGCGTGGAACCACAATTCGATGATCGAAGGCGTGCGCCAGGCGCATTGCGAGAAGCAGATCTTCCGCCACAACGACATGGCGCATCTCGAAGAGCTTTTGGTGGGCGCCGACCCGCAGCGGCCGAAGCTCATCGTATTCGAGAGCCTTTATTCGATGGATGGCGACGTGGCGCCGGTCAACGCCATCTGCGACCTTGCCGCGCGCTACGGCGCCATGACTTATATCGACGAGGTACACGCGGTCGGCATGTACGGACCGCGCGGCGGCGGCATCAGCGAGCGCGACAACGCCGCCGGCCGCCTCGACGTCATCGAGGGCACGCTGGCCAAGGCGTTCGGCTGCCTCGGCGGCTACATCGCCGGGTCAACCGCCTTGATCGACGCGGTACGCTCCTACGCGCCGGGCTTCATCTTCACCACCGCGCTGCCGCCGTCGGTCTGCGCGGCGGCGACCGCTGCGATCCGCCATCTGAAAACCTCGCAATGGGAGCGCGAGCGGCATCAGGACCGCGCCGCGCGCACCAAGGCGGTGCTCGCCGCCGCTACGCTGCCGGTGATGACCAGCCCGACGCACATTGTTCCGGTCACTGTCGGCGATCCGGAGGCCTGCAAAGCGGCGAGCGACTTGTTGCTCGCCGAGCATGGCATCTACATCCAGCCGATCAATTATCCGACCGTGCCCAAGGGCACCGAGCGGCTGCGCATCACGCCGAGCCCGTATCACGACGACGGCCTGATCGATACGCTCGCCGAAGCGCTGGTCGATGTCTGGCAGCGCTTGGGCCTGCCGTTCAAGGACCGCGCGCTGGCCGCGGAGTAACCAAGACAGTTCGCAACTTCCGCTCGTCCCCGCGCAAGCGGGGACCCAGCGCTGGATTCCCGCTTGCGCGGGAATGAGCGTGAAAATTATTTCCGCGCGGAGTTCTTCATTCCACTCTCCGCTTCCGTTTTCGCCACGCGTCGCGCCGCGACCGCGACGGCGACGGTGACGACCAGAAACCGCGCCAGATGATGCGCGCCGACGTAAACCGGATCGAGATGCAGCGCCAGCGCCAGCACCATCATGGTGTCCTGCGCGCCCGGCGCAAAGGCGATGACGACATTGGCGATCGGAAAGCCGAACAGATGCACCACGATGGCAATGAAGATCGTCGCCACCGCCATGGCGACCGCGAACGAGCCGAGCGCGGCGCCGAGATAGCCGGCCAGCATGCGCAAAGACGTATCGGCGAAGCGCGAGCCGACCAGCGCGCCGAGCGCGATCACGGCGCTCGAGCCGAGCCACCACGGTAGCGCGGCGTCGATCAGGCCGGTGCCGTGGAGGAGGCCCGAGCCCGCCAGCGCGCCGAACAACAGTCCGCCGGGAAAGCGCAAGCGCAGGAAAAGGAGCGCGAAGGCGGTCGACACCGCCACCAGCACGATCATCTCGCCGAGCACGGCAAATCCGGCTGGGCCGCGCGGCACCGGCAGCGCCGGCACCACGAGCCCGAACAGCGCCAGCCCGTTGGGCAGGCCGAGAACGAGCAGCAGCACGCGCACGGTTTGCACGATGGCAATGGCGCGCAGGTCGCCGCCAAGCTCAGTCGACAACGCGATCACTTGCGCCATCGCTCCCGGGCTCGACCCCAGCAGCGCCGAAAACGCATCCCAGCGGTGCACGATGCACAGATACGCCATGGTCGCACCGATCATGACGAGCGACGCCAGCATCAAAAGCGCGATGCTCGCCGGCCAGGTTTCCACGCCGCGCAGCGTCGCCGGCGTCACCACGGTGCCAAGGAGCGCGCCGACGATGACGTAACAGACGCGTGCGAGCGGCAGCGGCAGCCGCACCGGCCTACCCAGCAGCGCCGCCGTCGCCACCGCCAAGACCGATCCGGACACCAGTCCGGCGGGCAGACCCAATAAAGCGAACGTCGCGCCGCCCGCGAGCGCGATGGCGAGCGTCTCAGCCGTTTCGATCAGCGGGCGCGGCGGCGTGAATTGAGGCAGCACGATGCATCACCAATGCCCGCGGCGGCTGGTGCCGTCAACGCGCCAAGGCGTCGACAGCCCAATGGACAGGCCAACAGAAAAATGGTGACCTTACCTACTAAGAGCGCGGTCTGATCCTAAAGCGCCGGCAATTGAGGGAGGAGACGGGTAAGTCCATGCTGCAGGGCTGGGTCGTCGTCGTCATCGCGCTCGCCTATATCGGCCTGTTGTTTTTGGTCGCGAGCTACGGCGACCGCATGCGGATCGCACGCGGCGCGGCTTCGCGGCTTTGGATCTATCCGCTGTCGCTCGCCATCTATTGCACGTCGTGGACGTTCTTCGGCTCGGTCGGTCTGGCCTCGCGTTCCGGCTACGATTTCCTCGCCATCTATATCGGCCCGCTAGCGATGGTGGGGCTGGGTTTCCCGCTCATCCTGCGCATCGTGCGGCTTGCCAAGGGCCAGAACATCACCTCGATCGCCGATTTCATCGCCGCGCGCTACGGCAAGAGCCAAGCGGTTGCCGCGACGGTGGCGCTGATCGCCATCGTCGGCATGATCCCTTACATCGCGCTGCAGCTCAAAGCGGTGTCGGCCTCGGTTTCGACCATATTGGCGGAAGCTTCGCCGGGCGGCGCGGCGCCGCCGCTCGTCGGCGACGTCGCGCTGTTTGTCGCGCTGGCGATGGCGACCTTCGCGGTGCTGTTCGGCACGCGCCACACCGACGCCACCGAACACCAGGACGGCTTGATGCTGGCGATCGCCGCGGAATCGATCGTCAAGCTGATGGCGTTCCTCGCCGTCGGCGTGTTCGTGACCTTCGTCATGTTTCCCGGCCCATTCGCCTTGTTCGCGCGCGCGCTCGCCGAGCCGCGCACAGCGGCGGTGCTGTTGCATGCGCCGCAGTTCGCGCCGTTCTGCGCCATGACCGTGCTGTCGCTGTTCGCCATCATACTGCTGCCGCGGCAATTCCACGTCATGGTGGTGGAGAACCACAGCGAGGCCGAGATCCGCCGCGCCGCATGGCTGTTTCCCGCCTATCTGGTGCTGATCAATCTGTTCGTGGTGCCGATTGCGCTCGCCGGCCTGATGACGTTTCCGGCCGGCCGCATCGACGGCGACATGTTCGTGGTGGCGCTGCCGCTCGCCGCCCATTCCAAGGCGATCGCGCTGATTGCCTTCATCGGCGGCCTGTCGGCCGCCACGGCGATGGTGATCGTGGAGACGGTAGCGCTCGCCATCATGGTGTCGAACGACATCGTGATGCCTTTGGCGCTCAAGCGCCGCGCCCGGTTCGCTGGCGCCAGCGACCCGCACGATGCCGGCGCGCAATTGTTGACCACGCGCCGCATCGCCATCTTCGCCATTCTGTTGCTGGCCTACATCTATTATCGCTCGGCCGGCGAGGCCCAGCTCGCCGTCGATCGGACTGCTCTCCTTTGCCGCCGTGGCGCAGCTCGCACCGGCGTTTTTCGGCGGACTGATCTGGCGCCGCGGCACCGCCGTCGGCGCCATGGCCGGCATGAGCGCCGGCATTCTGGTCTGGGGCTACACGCTGCTGTTACCGAGCATTTCCGACGCCGGCATCGTCGGCGCGCACATCCTGACCGACGGCCCATGGGGGCTTGGCTTGTTGCGGCCGCAGGCGCTGTTCGGCCTCGACCTGCCGCCTCTGGTCCATGGCGTGCTGCTCAGTCTCGCGGCCAACATCGCGGGCTATATCGGCTGCTCGCTCGGCCGCCGCCCGCGGCCGATCGAACGGGTGCAGGCCGATCTGTTCGTGCCGTCGTCGCTCAAGCCGATCGCGCCGAGCTTCCGGCTGCGCCGCGCCGCGGCGACGGTCGACGAGCTGATCGCGACCGTGGCGCGCTATCTCGGCGAGGAGCGCACCCGCGCCTCCTTCGCGAGCTTTGCGGCGACGCGGCGCATCGACCTCACGCCGGCGGCCGAGGCCGATTTCGAGCTCCTGCAATACGCCGAATATCTGCTCGCCTCGGCGATCGGGGCAGCGTCATCGCGGCTCGTTCTGTCGCTCGTCTTGCGCAAGCGCACGATGTCGACCAAAGCGGCGCTAAAGCTCCTCGACGACGCCAATGCCGCGATCCACTACAACCGCGAAATCCTGCAGACCGCGCTCGATCACGTGCGCCAAGGCATCGCCGTGTTCGACAAGGACCTGGCCTTGGTCTGCTGGAACCGGCAGTTCGGCGACATCTTCGATCTGCCGCACGAATTGACGCGCGTCGGCATCGCGCTCGACGACATTTTGCGTCACATCGCCAAACATGGCGAGCGCAACGCCAGGAGCATCGACGAGTTCGTCGCCGAGCGTGTCGCCAAATACGCCAGCGAAGCCGAGCCGTTCCTTGAACGTTTCGCCGAGCGCGAGCTGGTGATCGAAGTGCGCTCCAACCGCATGCCGGGCGGCGGCCTGGTCACGACCTTCACCGATATCACCCCGTCGGTGAAAGCGGCCGAAGCGCTGGAACGCGCCAACGCGACGCTGGAGCGGCGCGTGCGCGAGCGCACCGGCGAACTGACCCGGCTCAATGCCGAGCTCGAGCGCGCCAAGGCGGAAGCCGACGATGCCAACGTGTCGAAGACGCGGTTCGTCGCCGCGGCAAGCCACGACATTTTGCAGCCGCTCAATGCCGCACGGCTTTACGTCACCAGCCTGATCGAGCGCCAGCGCAACGGCAAAGACAACGATGCCGATCTGGTGGCGAATATCGACGCTTCGCTCGAAGCCGTCGAGGAAATCTTCGCCGCGCTGTTGGACATTTCCCGGCTCGACACCGGCGCGATGAAGCCGGAATTCGCCGATTTCCGCATCGACGAACTGCTGCACCGGCTCGAAGTCGAATTCGCGCCGCTGGCGCGCGAAAAGGGCCTCGATCTCACATTCATGCCGTGCTCGCAGCACGTCCGCTCGGATCGCCGCCTATTGCGGCGGCTGTTGCAGAACCTGATTTCCAACGCGGTCAAATATACGCCGGCCGGCCGCGTGCTGGTCGGCTGCCGGCGGCGCGGCGGGCGGCTGCGCGTCGAAGTCTACGACACCGGCATCGGCATTCCTCATGCCAAGCGCCGCGCCGTGTTCAAGGAATTCCACCGGCTCGATCAGGGCGCACGCGTAGCGCGCGGTGTCGGCCTGGGCCTGTCGATCGTCCAGCGCATCGCGCGCGTGCTCGATTGCGAGGTGACCCTGAAATCGAATCTCGGCCGCGGCTCGCGCTTCGCGCTCGAAGTGCCGTGCGGCGTCGCCCATATCGCCACGCCGAAACTGCGCGCGCCAGGCCGGCTCGACGTCGGGCGGCTCGACGGCACGGTGGTGCTCTGCATCGACAACGACCGCGCCATCCTCGACGGCATGCAGACGCTGCTCGGCGGCTGGGGCTGCCGCACCCTTGGCGCGGCGGACTTGGACGAAGCGATTGCCGCAATCGAGGCAAGCGGCCTCGAACCTGACGGGCTTCTGGTCGACTATCACCTCGACGGCGCCGACGGCGTCGCCGCCATCGCGCAGTTGCGCCGCCGCCTGGATCGTCACGTCCCCGCCATCGTGATCACCGCCGACCGTTCGCCGCAAGTCCGCGAAGCGGTCCACACCGAAGGCGCACACCTCCTCAACAAGCCGCTCAAACCCGCTTCGTTGCGCGCGCTGATCACGCAATGGCGGGTACAGCGCGTGGCGGCGGAGTAATATCAGAGTGCGGGCTTAAGCGGCCACTGCCCGGCTTCGATCTTGCCGGCGGCGATGACGGCCTGGGTGCGGCTTTCGACGCCGAGCTTTTGCAGGATGGCGGAGACGTGGGCCTTCACGGTGGCCTCGGAGACATCGAGCTCGTGGGCGATCTGCTTATTGAGCAACCCGCCCGACAGCATCATCAGCACCCGCACCTGCTGCGGGGTGAGCGACGAAAGCCGCGCCATCATGGCCGCGGTTTCGGCGTCGGCGCCGCGCGCCAAATCGACGTCGGGCGGCGTCCACACGCCGCCTTGCAGCACGCGCGCGATGGCCTCGCGCAGCACGTCGACGCCGAGCGTCTTGGGTATGAAGCCGGAAGCGCCGAATTCCATGCAGCGGCGGATCACGGCGGGATCGTCATTGGCCGAGACCACGATAATCGGCAGGCTTGGATATTGCGCGCGCAGATACATCAGGCCGGAAAAGCCGCGCGCGCCGGGCATCCGCAGATCAAGCAGCACCAGATCGATCTCGCCGCCGCGCTCAAGAAGCTCGGTAACCTCCTCGAACGTGCCGGCCTCAGCGACGTCGACGCGATTGAACAGGCCGCTGACCGCCTCGCGCAACGCGCCGCGGAACAACGGATGATCGTCGGCGATCAAAAGGCGATGGGACGTAGCCTCGCTCAATGTAAACCCCGGTTCGCGCAGGCTGGCGGACGATGGTACCGCCGTTCACCCGCCGTGGTCCACCAATGCCACGTACCGCGGCGAACCGTATCAGCATACAACTGAGATGCGCGCCGACATTAATTTTCTGTCGCGCCCCTTAAGGCTTCATTCAGGCGCAGTTCATTGCGACCACTGCTTTACTTGGCGAGCCATCCATCCCCCATCGGGTGGCGTCGGCAATCGAGAGGAAAAATTCATGGTTCGATCAATCGTGTTGAGTGCGGTCCTGGTTTTCGGCGTTGCGACCGCCGCAAGCGCCGCCGGCTTCACCGCTGTGCCGCTCGGCAATTCCGACAGTCTGGTCGTCAAAGTTGCGGAAGGCTGCGGGCCCGGCTACTGGCGTGGCCCCGCCGGACGCTGCCACCCGTTTGCCGTAAACCGGGCCTGCCCACCCGGATACCATCTCGGACCGCAAGGCAAAAAGTGCTGGCCAAATTGATGACGGCACGAGCGGCACAATTCTGAAAGAAGACGCGGCCGGGCCACTAACGCCCGGCCGTATTGCGTCGACCGAGCGGCTGAGCGGAGCGCCACGAACCTGTTGTGCCGGCATGGATCGCGGCTCATTCACAAGAGCCGATGAATTGTAAAATGACCTGGCGGCGATGCGGCCGGCTGCGATGCTCGGCGAGATAGATGCCCTGCCAGGTGCCGAGCGCCAACCCGCCGTCGCTCACGGGCACATGCAAGCTCACGCCGTTGAGCATGGATTTGACGTGCGCCGGCATGTCGTCCGGTCCTTCGACCTCGTGAATCCAGCCGGCTTCCGCCGGAGCGAGCCGCTTGAGCGCGGTGACCAGATCGGTGCGCACGTCGGCGTCGGCATTTTCCTGAATCACGAGCGAGGCCGACGTGTGCTTGAGATAAAGCAGCACGGCGCCGTCGCGTGCCTTGCTCTGTTCGAGAAACCGCGCAACGTCGCGCGTGATCTCGACAAAGCCTTCGCCCGGCGTCGCCACGGTCAACACCGCGGTGGCGAGCCTATCGATGCGCGCGCTACGAACGGCCGACAATTCGCTCACGCGACACTCTAGCTCTTGTTCAAGATTTGCTTCTGGGCGCGGTCGACGGCGTCGATGAAGCGATGCCAGAGCTGGCCGGCATAGCCGACCATGCGATCGATATCGGCGTCGCTCGGCAACTGTAGCGTCACGCTGTTTTGCGGCGCCGCAGGCGTCGTTCCCGATTCCGGATTGGCGCCCGGCGGCAGCGGCAAGCCGCGCGAGAGCAGCTCCTTTTTCAGCGCCACGTTCTCGGCGCGCAGCCGCGCGATTTCATTTTCGAGCACGGCGCGGTCTTCCGGCGCCGCCAGACAGGCCCAGCCGACACTGCGCTGACTGCACAGCGCGACCTCGCCGGTCTGGGTGTCGAGCCTCACGTAACCGCCGGCACGATCGGTCCCTTGGCCGTCCGTCTGCTTCTCGAACAGGTAACGGCCGCCGGCGCCGTCCGGCGGCGCCGTTGGGTCGGCCAGCGCCTCCGTCGAGCCTTGCGTCATGATGGGCAGGCCGACGAGACAGAATGCGACCGTGGCGATGGCAATGCTGCTCCGGGTCATGGTCCCCTCCTCCGTGCGAGGTTCTTTGCGGCGTGTTGCATCTTAGCCAGTCTTACGCAGCTTCGCAGTGCACAAGTAAGGCCGCGTTGCGAGCCCCGGAGACGGACGATAAATACCGTTATTTCAATAAGTTATGACAAGTCCGCCGTTTCTTGACTTGCCGGAACTACGTCAGTATGGTCCGCGCGGCTTTTAAGGAGCGGGCGTGTCGCGATCGCTGTGAGCCGCGAGTGTCGGAAGCAATGAGCGACGCGCGCGATAACGGCGGGCACGACAAGCGGCAAACCAGCGAAGCTGCTCTCTCCGCGAGGCTCCAGCGGCTCAACGAAGGTCTCGGTCAGGCACGCGATTATGCGCGCCCACCTTCCGAGGGTGCTGGTGCGGATCGGGCGACGACTGCATCCGGTTACGCCAGAGGCTTCCGGCTCTCGAGCGAACTCGTTGCGGGCGTCGTGGTCGGTGCCGGCATCGGCTGGCTTCTCGATCGCTGGCTCGGCATCGCGCCGTGGGGGCTCGTGGTATTTCTGTTGCTCGGCTTTGCCGCGGGCGTCCTCAATGTGATGCGCTCCGCGGGGGTCGTCGCGGGCACCGCGCTAGACAATACAGGTCCGGAACACCGGGAAAAATAACGCGGCCCGCAGCCGACACTGCAGCTGCAATTCACGCCGAAGGCGCCATGCAAGTCGATCCGATCCACCAATTCCAGATCAAGAATCTGATGCCGATGGTCAACCTGGGCGGCCATCAGATCGATTTCACCAATTCTGCGCTGTTCATGTTCATTATCGTCGGCGTCGTTTCGGCGTTGCTGATCGGGGCGACCGCGCCCCGGGCGGTGGTGCCGGGACGGCTGCAATCGATCGCGGAAATGTCCTACGAGTTCGTCGCCCACACGGTGCGTTCTTCCGCGGGCAACGAGGGCATGAGGTTTTTCCCCTTCGTGTTCACGCTCTTCATGTTCGTGCTGTTCGCGAACGTGATCGGCCTCATTCCCTATTCTTTCACGGTGACGAGCCAGCTCATCGTGACCGCAACTCTGGCGCTGCTGGTGTTCTTCATCGTGGTCGGCTACGGCTTTTGGCGCAACGGTCTGCACTTTCTTAATCTGTTCGTGCCGAAAGGCGTGCCGAAGCTGATCCTGCCGGCGATCGTGGTCATCGAAGTGCTGTCGTTCCTGTCGCGGCCGGTATCGCACTCGGTGCGTTTATTCGCCAATATGCTGGCCGGCCATATCACCTTGCAGGTGTTCGCCGGCTTCATCATCATGCTGGCTGGCGCCGGCATCCTCGGCATTTTCGGTGCCACGCTGCCGTTCATCATGGTTGTGATGCTCACGGCGCTGGAGCTTCTGGTGGCTTTCCTGCAGGCCTATGTGTTCGCCATTCTCACCTGCATCTATCTCAACGATGCGATTCACCCGGGCCACTGACGGCCCCCCCTCCCTCCCTTTCCCCGCCTGCGGGGGAGGATTGGAGGGGGCTTAAAGAAGGAGTTTTCACATGGATCCGACCGCCGCAAAATACATCGGGGCCGGCATTGCCTGCATCGGCATGGGCGGCGCCGGCATCGGCGTAGGCATCATCTTCGGCAACTACCTGGCCGCAGCGCTACGCAATCCGTCGGCGGCGCAAGGTCAGTTCGGCAACCTGATCTTCGGATTCGCCATCACCGAAGCGCTCGGCATCTTCTCGCTCTTGATCGCGCTGCTCCTTCTGTTCGGGCTGTAAGTTTCCGCCGTCGACGGTAGATCGAGGCCAGGCACCAGCAATGTCCGAACCGAGCGCCCATACCGAACAGCCGGCGGGACACAGCGCATTCCCGCCGTTCCAGGCGGAGCACTACCCGTCGCAGATCGTCTGGCTGACGATCAGCTTCGTGCTGCTTTACGTGCTGATGGCGAAGGTCGCTTTGCCGCGGATCGGCTCGATTCTGGCGGAGCGCAGCCGCGTTATTGGCGACGAACTGGCAGCCGCGGAAGGATTGAAGGCGCGGTCGGACGCCGCACACGCGGCTTACGAAAAGGCGCTCGCCGACGCGCGCGCGCGGGCCCAGGGCATCGCCGGCGGCACCCGGGAACGGCAGGCGCGCGAGACCGAGGAGCTGCATAAGCGGCTGGAGGCGCAGTTGCACGAGCGGCTTGCCGCGGCCGAGCAGTCGATCGCGCGGACCCGAACCGCCGCCATGGGCAACGTGCACGCGATCGCGGCGGACACCGCTTCGGCCATTGTCGAGCGGCTGATCGGCACGGCGCCGGCCGCACAAGACGTGGCTGCCGCGCTCAGCGGCGTGGCCAAGAGTTGATGAGGCGCCGATGCCCGAAGCGCTGATGGAAACTGAAAACTGGGTCGCGCTGGGCTTCCTCTGTTTTCTCGGCTTGCTCATCTATCTCGGCGCCCATCGCAAGATCCTTGAGGGCATTGACGGACGCCGGGCACGGATCAAGTCCGAGCTCGACGACGCGCACCGGCTGCGCCAGGAAGCGCAATCGCTATTGGCCGAATTCGAGCGCAAAGGCCGTGAGGCGGAAGCCGAGGCCGAGGCCATCATTGCCAGCGCCAAGGCCGAAGCCGAGCGCACGGCCGCCGAAGCCAAAAGCCGCGCCGAGGATTTTGTCGTCCGCCGCACCAAGATGGCGGAAGAGAAGATCGCCCAAGCCGAATCCCAGGCGCTGGCCGACGTGCGCTCCGCCGCGGCCGAAGCCGCGGTCGCGGCCGCGGAAAAGATTCTCGCCGCCGCCACCAAGGGCAAGGTCGCCGAGGATTTGCTGGCGCGGGGCATCGACGACATCAAACACAAATTCAATTAAGTCGCGGCCAGCCTGCCCTTTAACATTATCAGCCTGGTGATTTATTTCAGTTGTCGTTTGTGAATTATGTCCGATTTCTGTGCATAATTGGATAGCACCCGCGTTGCCAGCCTTTGCATAATCGCGGCGAAGGCTATCGTGCAGCCTGCACTTCCCGGAAAGCCGGACCACGGTCGCGATATGCGGCCGAGCCATCGGAGGGACCCTTGGTCATCTTCGATTGTAACGGCGTGCTTGTCGATAGCGAACCGATTGCCGCTGCGGTGCTTTCCGAAGCTCTCGGCCGGATCGGCATAAAGCTATCCGCCACCGGCGTCATGCGCCGGTTCCATGGTCGCCGGCCGGCCGACGTTTTCGCCGCTATCCAATCGGCCACTGGAAAAACGCTGCCGCCCGATTTTGTCGCCTTTGTTGCCGCGCAAACGCTTCGCCGTTTGCGCAGCGAACTGCGACCCATAGCGCATGCCGCACACGCGCTGACCTGGATCCGCGGACCGAAGGCGGTGGCGTCGTCTTCGCCGCCGGAGCGCATTCGGACCAGTCTTGAAGTCACCGGTCTGATGCGCTTTTTCGATCCGCGCTGCTTCTCGGCGAGCGCCGTGCGCAAAGGCAAGCCGGCGCCCGATCTGCTTTTGCTCGCGGCGGCGCGCTGCGAGGTCGAACCTTCCGCATGCATCGTGGTCGAAGATTCGGCGCCCGGCATTGCCGCGGCGGCGGCCGCGGGCATGAAACCGATCGGCTTTGTCGGCGGCAGTCCCGCGCCGGGCAAACTCGCTGCCGAGTTGCTCGCCACCGGAGCCCGCACCATTGTCGCCGACATGCGCGCGTTAAAGAGCGCGATCGCCGATCTGCGGGGGTGGTGATCGTCACGGTAAGCGCGCGAGCCGGAATGACGAGCGTATTATCCGGTCGGTGCATTCGGGTTGGGCTTCGGCTTGGGCTTTGGCTTCGCTCGCGCCGCCGGCCGCGGCTTCGCCCGCTCTTCTTCCTGGGCACCGATTGGATCGAAGCCGATATAAACGAGGTAATTGTCGAGCTCGGCCGATGACGGCAGCGGGAACGCGAAATTATCCTCGATGTGCGTGAATAATGCGCCGGCATCGTCGGATGTGACCATCACCGGAATGAGAACGAGCTTGGTGAGGATGGTCTTCGATCCGGCCGGGGTCTGATCGACGACCGCAAGGCGCAGCGGCACTTCGATCTGGCCCGGACCGCCGGCGGGACCGACGATGACGCGGCCTTGCACGCCGATCTTCATCACCAATTGCCCGTTGACCACCTTGCAGTCGCGCGCGGCGCGCGTGAATGTGCCTTGATACTTCAGCGACATGGCGTCGTTGCTGCCGTCCGGCGGCGGCAGCGGTATGGTCAGCGTGCCGGCACCCTGGCGAATGTCGATCAGGGGACAATCGACATTGGCTTGCTGGGTATTGACCACCGGCCGCGGCTCGCTTGCCGCCCCTGCCGTCGAGAAAAAACTCTCGATTTTGTCTTTCAGCGAGGTGGAGCTCGGCGATGCCGCCGCCGTCAGCGGCGGGGGCGCGGCGGGCGCCGTTGCAGGGGGGGGCGGTGCCGGCGGAGGCTCCGCAGTTGCGGTAGCGGCGGGTCCGCCGAATATGCTGCTGCTGCCGCCGGAACACCCGGTCAAAACGCACGCAAGCGCCAGCAGCGCCACGACCGGTGCGCGATCGAACAGCACTCTCGGACAGGACCGCAACATTCCCCGTTTCATCGCTGAGAGCACGATCCCGATATGATCTCAGGAAAGCGTCTTGCTCAGTTCAAAGCGCGATGCCCTTGATCTTATAACAAACCAACCGTGGCCATCCCAAGGCACCACCCTAGCCCCTCCCGGCAACCGCGCGGGCGAGGGCGATGCCTTATGGTTAAGATCACCCGGGACGATCAGGATTTCGGCGCATCCTTGAGGCGGGCAAACAGCAGATGATCCTGCCAGGTGCCGTTGATGCACAGATATTCCCGGGCATAACCCTCGCGGGCAAATCCGGTCTTCTCCAAAAGCCTGATCGAGCCGGCATTGGTCGGGATGCAGGCCGCCTCGACGCGGTGCAGCCTCAAGCTCGCGAAGGCGAACGGCAGTACGGCGCGCACCGCAGCCGTCATGTAGCCGTGGCGCACGAAGGGCAGACCCATCCAATAGCCGAGGCTGCCGGCCTGGGCGACCCCGCGGCGGATATTGGCGAGCGTCAACCCGCCCAACAGCGCGCCGTCGGCATAACGGGCAATCAGGAAAGCGTAACCCTGGTCGCCGCGCAGATCCTCGGCATAGCGCTTGAGCCGCCGCCGGAACGCGCCACGGGTCAGATCGTCGTCGGGCCAGGTCGGCTCCCATGGCGTGAGGAAATCGCGGCTCGCCTCGCGCAGCGCCGCCCATTCCTCGAAGTCGGTCATCTGCGGGGTGCGCAGCACCACGCCCTCGCCTTCGATGCTCGGCAACGGCTCGGTGAAATTGATGGTACGAAAGAACGCCATAGCGGGAGCTATCGCAACTCTTCGTCATGCGGCCCGGCGGGTGAGACTTTCGGCAATCGCGGCCGCGCTTTCAAGTCCGGAGCCGAGCCCGAGCACGGCGGTCGCGAGCTTGCCGCGGGAAAGCAGCGCCCGGCCGGCCGCGCGCGCGCTCGCCACCGTTACGGCTTCGACTTTTTCGACGAGTTCGGCAAGAGGGATCGGCCGCCCGCGCGTGATCATCTGCCGCGCCAATTGCTCGATGCGCGCGCCGGAACTCTCCAGCGCCATCAACAGGCCGGCCTTCATCTGCGCCTTAGCGCGCGCCACTTCCGGCTCGGAAATGGTTTCCGCGGTCGAGGCGATTTCATCGACGATGAGCCGCATCAGTTCCGAGGTGTCGGCGGCATCGGTGCCGGCGTAAAGACCGAACATGCCGATGTCGGAATACGGCACGTGGAAAGAATAGATCGAGTAGCACAGGCCGCGCCGCTCCCGCGCCTCCTGGAACAGCCGTGACGACATGCCGCCGCCAAGAATATTGGTGAAGACCTGCAGGCTGTAGAGCGTCGGGTCGACGATCGCCAGACCCGGCAACGCCAGCGCGATATGCACCTGCTCCAGTTCGCGCTTTTCGACATGGGTGCCGCCGCCGAAGCGCGCCGGCTCCGGCAGCGGACCGGCGGGGCCGTTGAAGCTTGCGAAGCGCTTCTCGACCTCGGCGAGCACCGCCTGGTGCTCGACGGCGCCGGCGGCGGCCACGACGATTTCCGGCCCGCGATAGTTCCGCGCCAGATAATCGCGCAGCTTGCCGCCATCGAACGAGCGCACCGTTTTCGGAGTGCCCAGGATCGAACGGCCGAGCGACTGGTCGGGGAAGGCGATGACCTGCAAGTGCTCGAAAATAAGGTCGTCCGGCGTGTCGGCGACGGCGCCGATTTCCTGCACGATGACGTTTTGCTCGCGAATGAGCTCCTCGCGGTCGAAAGTCGGCTCGGACAGAATGTCGGCGAGCACGTCGAGCGCCAGCGGCACGTCGGCCTTAAGCACGCGGGCATAATAGGCGGTGCTCTCGGCGCCGGTCGCGGCGTTGAGATCGCCGCCGACCGCCTCGATTTCCTCGGCGATCTGCCGCGCGCTGCGCCGCCGCGTGCCCTTGAACGCCATGTGTTCGAGCAGGTGCGAAATGCCGTGCTCGTCGCGGTGTTCGTCGCGGCTGCCGGAATTGATCCAGACGCCGAGCGAGGCGGTCTCGAGATGCGGCATCGTATCGGTTACGACATTAATACCGGATTTCAAGGTCGTCACCTCAACGCTCATGCTGCCGCTCCTTCCTGCGCGGCGCGGCTCGTTTGCAAAACGAACCGCTCGACCGCGGACTGATCCGCCGGCAACACGGTGACGCGCTCCGGACGGTTACTGATATCGGATAGCCATTCCGGCAGCGCCGGCCGCACGCCGCAGGCGGCTTCGACCGCGTCGGGAAATTTCGCGGCGTGGGCGGTCGACAGCACCACCATCGGCACCGCGGGCTCGCGGCTTTCCTTTTCCGCCACCGCGATGCCGACCGCGGTATGCGGATCGACGAAATTGCCGGTCTCGCGCTTGATGGTACGGATCGTCGCCGCGACTTCGTCCTCGTCGGCGCGTCCGGCGGAAAACAGCCCGCGGATAAAGGACAGCGCGCGCGCCGAGAGCACGATCCGCCGCGATTGCTGGAGTGAGCCCATCGCCGCGCGGATCGCGCCGCTGTCACGCTCATAGGCATCGAACAACAGACGCTCGAAATTGGAGGCGACCTGAATGTCCATCGATGGCGAACTTGTCGGCACGACGTCGCGCGGCTCGTAGACGCCGGTCGAGAGCGTGCGGGCGAGGATATCGTTGACGTTGGTTGCGATGACCAAACGATCGATCGGCAATCCCAAACGCTGCGCCACATAGCCGGCATAGACGTCGCCGAAATTGCCGGTCGGCACGGTGAAGGCGACTTTGCGCGCCGGCGCGCCGAGCGCGACCGCGGCGGTGAAGTAATAAACCGCCTGCGCGACGATACGCGCCCAGTTGATCGAATTGACCCCGGACAGGCGTACCCGGTCGCGAAAGGCGTGATGATTGAACAGGCCCTTCACGATGGCCTGACAATCGTCGAAGGTGCCTTCGACGGCGACAGCGCTGACATTGCCGGCGGCCGCCGTCGTCATCATTCGCCGCTGCACCTCGGAAATGCGGCCGTGCGGAAACAGCACCACGAGATCGACCTGGCTGCGGTCGCGAAACGACTCGACGGCGGCACCTCCGGTATCGCCGGAAGTGGCCACCACGATGGTGCGGCGCTCGCCGCGCGCGGCGAGCGCATGGTCCATCAGCCGCGCCAGAAGCTGCATCGCCAAATCCTTGAAGGCGAGCGTCGGCCCATGGAACAGTTCGAGGAGGAAGCTGTTTGCGCCGAGCTGTGCGAGCGGCGCCACCGCGGGATGGCGAAAGCTGCCGTAAGCCTCGCGCGCCATGCGGGCGAGGTCGGCTTCGGCGATAGACCCGCCAATGAACGGACGGATCACGGTAACGGCGACTTCGGCATAGGACCGGCCGGCGAAGCCGGCAATCGTCTCTGGTTCAAGGCGCGGCCAAGCCTCGGGCACATAAAGGCCGCCATCGCGGGCGAGCCCCGCGAGCATGGCCTCGGCAAAGCCGGGCGACGGGGCCTCGCCCCTGGTCGAGACGTAGTTCAACTTTCAGTTCCTCACAGCCGGTTCCGGCACCGGATTGGTATTAAACGACTGATTCAACTTGTGTTTTCATGGGAGCGTCGGTCTCGCGACCATCGGGGCCGCAGTCACACTAGATGGCTTCGGAGTGAACGCCAAGGGAGCCAAAACAGTGCCGAAAAGGCGCCAAAAAGGACCTATGCGGTCGGCGCGGCAGCCTGTCCGGCGTCTTTTCGTCCTCGCGAGGCGAAGGCATAGGAGATGAAGACCCCCGCCAGAACCGCTGCCAAGCCGAACCAGGTGATCGCGTATTGCAAATGGTTGTCGGGTAGGCTGACGACGAGCTTTCCAGGTTGCGGCAGGCCGCCCGGCGGCACCGGCGCCTCCTGCTCGACATAGAACGGCGCCACCGGGCCGATGTTCTTGGCCGCCGCGATTGCGACCGGGTCGCGCGCAAACCACAGGTTATGGGCAGGATCGTCATTGGGCGTAAACCAATGCCGGGTGTCCGGCCAGCGCATCGCTCCGACAAGATCGATCGGCCCTTCGAGCCGGCCGTCGGGCCGCGATTTGGGATCTTGGCGGCCGTCGGGAACGAAGCCGCGGTTGACCATGACCACGCTGCCGTCGGCAAGCCGCGCCGGCGCGAAAACCCAATAGCCCGGACCGGACACGTCGGGCCTGAACGCGGTTGCCGAGGCATAGACCAGCGCTTCGGGCGCATTGTCGAACGTGGCGCGAAATTCTACGCGGCGGTATTCGTCGTCGGCCGCGTTGAGCTGCGGCCACGCTTTTGGCGGCGGCAGCGCTTGCGGCGGCGCTGCGAGCCGCTCGGTCAGCAGCGCGATCAGGCCTTCCTTCCACGCTTTGCGCTGGATTTGCCAAACACCGAGCCCGATCAGGACGCAAAAAGCGAGCAGCGCGGGGACGAGGAGGCCAAGCCAAGATCGACGCCGGCGCCGACGCGGCACGGGCACTCCCGCCGCCGCTTCGGTCTGCGACATCACGATTGATCGGTGCCGCCAAAGCGGCTTTCCGCGGCCTTATGGTGGTATTGCAACGCGATCATCAATCCCTTCATCGGCCGCAACGGTCCGAGCGTGAGGATGAAAATCAGCGGTAGCCACAATACCGCGTGCACCCAATAGGGCGGCCGATACAGCGCCTCGGTAACGAGCGCGGCGCCGACCACAATAGCGCCGGCCAGGAACATGATGAACACGGCAGGACCGTCGCCGGCATCGGCAAAGCCGTAATCGAGCCCGCACACGTCGCAGCGTGACCGCAGCTTGAGAAATCCGTCAAACAGCTTGCCGCGTCCGCAGCGCGGACAGGCGCACGACAATCCGGCGCCAATCGATCCCGCAAGCGTGCTGGTTTTGCCCTCGGCCATATCAGCTATGTAGGAAACCGCACGTCCCCGCGGTAGCGGGGACACAGCGTATCTTGGATTCCCGCTGCGGCGGGGATGAGCGCAGAGCCGTTGCCGGCCTTAGCCGGCGAGCGGCGGCCCTTGGCCCCACACATAGATGCAGGCGAACAGGAACAGCCACACCACGTCGACGAAGTGCCAATACCAGGCGGCAAACTCGAAGCCGAGATGCTGCGTCGGCGTGAACTGGCCGGCCAGCGCGCGGAACAGGCAGACGATCAGAAAGATCGAGCCGATGATGACGTGGGCGCCGTGAAAGCCCGTCGCCATGAAAAAGGTCGCGCCGTAGAGGTTGCCGGAATAGTGGAACGCCGCATGCATGTATTCCCAGGCCTGCACGCAGGTGAAGCTCAAGCCCAGCGCAATCGTCAGGACAAGGCCCCAGACCAGGCCCTTGCGATCGTTGCCCAGAAGCGCGTGATGCGCCCAGGTCACCGTCGTGCCCGAAGTGAGCAGGATCAGCGTATTGAGCAGCGGAAAATGCCAGGGATCGAAGGTCTCGACGCCCTTGGGCGGCCACACCCCGCCGGTATAGGCGATCCGCGCGATGTCACGGAATTCGTCGGGGAACAGCGCGGTGTTGAAATAGGCCCAGAACCAGGCGACGAAGAACATCACCTCCGAGGCGATGAACAGGATCATGCCGTAGCGATGCGAGATCTGCACCACACGGGTGTGGTCGCCTTCCCACTCGGCCTCGTGAATGACGTCGCGCCACCAGCTGATCATGGTGTAGGCGACGCCGATGACGCCGGCGCCCATGATCACCGGCGCGTAATCGACCATATGGTGCATCCACAAGATGGCGCCGACCGCCACGATGAATGCCGAAGTCGCGCCGACCGCGGGCCACGGGCTGGGATTGACCAGGTGGTAATCGTGGTGCGGTTTGGCATGTGCAGCGTCAGCCATCGTCATCTTCCTCTAGATGTGTCCGAACTTCTTTGACTCGCTCTCCGCCACCGGCGGCTCCGGCTGATTCACCGGATAGAAGGTGTACGAAAGGGTGATGTTGTTCAGCACGTCCTGCTCGGAATCCTTAGTGAGCTTCGGATCGACGTAAAACACCACCGCCATGTCGCGCTTCTCGCCGGGCTTCATGGTCTGCTGGGTGAAGCAGAAGCAGTTGATCTTCTCGAAGTAGATGCCGACGGTTGGCGGCGTCACATTGTAGCCGGCCTGACCGGTGGTCACGCGGGCGGCCTGGTTGGTCACCGTGTAATAGACCGTGACCACCTCGCCGAGACGCACGTCGATGGTGCGGCGCTCCGGCTCGAAGCTCCACGGCAGTCCGGGCGCGACATTGGAATCGAAGCGCACCGTGATGAGACGGCCCGACACCTCGCGCGTCGGCAGAGCGCGCGCCACTTGCGTGGTGCCGCCGAAGCCGGTGGTGCGGCAGAACCAGGAATAAAGCGGCACGGCGGCGTAGGAAACGCCGACCATGGTCGCGACAAAGACGCCGCAGGCAAACGCCACCGCGATATCGCGGCCGTGGCGGCTGCCACGGGGTCGGTCCTGGCGATTGAGCGGCGCGTGCATGAGCGGTGTCACATCCGTCGATCTTACATCGGCCGGGTCAGCACGTTGCCGCCAAGCCGTACGATCGTCACCAGAAAGATCACGATGACGAAGGCGCCGAGCGCAATCGCAATCGCAATCGAACGGGCGCGGCGCGCGCGCAATTGCTGCTCGGTCAGCCGCACGCCGGGCTGCGGCGGAGGATCGCCCATCGGATCGCCCATGAACCGCTTCGTGAAGTCGTCCACCGGATCACTCACAGTTGTCATAGCGCGAAATGGCCGAACAGCAGTCCCGACATCCGATCGACCAGCAGCATGGCGAACAGCAGAAACAGATAGAGAATCGAGAAGGCGAACATTTGCTTGCTCGCGGCGTAGCCGCTCCGCTCGGCCCGCACCCGCAGCGCCAGCGCGATCATGATCGCGCCGACCGCCGCGGCGGCAATGCCATAGGTCGGTCCGGCATAGCCGAACAGCCACGGCGTCACGCCGAGCGGCGCGAGCAGCAGGGTGTAGATCAGAATGTGGCGGCGCGTTTCACGCTCGCCGGCGACCACCGGCAGCATCGGCACGCCGGCGCGCGCATAGTCTTCGGTGCGGTAGAGCGACAGCGCCCAGAAATGCGGAGGCGTCCAGAAAAAGATGATGAGGAACAGCAGAACCGGTTCGACCGCGGTGCCGCCGGTCACGGCCGCCCAGCCGATCATCGGCGGCAAGGCGCCGGCGGCGCCGCCGATGACGATATTCTGCGGCGTCGACCGCTTCAGCCACATCGTATAGATGACGGCGTAGAACAGGATGGTGAAGCCGAGCATCGCCGCCGCCACCCAGTTGACCAAGAGCCCGAGCGCCACCACGGAGAACGCGGCAAGCGTCATGCCGAAGCCCGCCGCCTCGCCGGCGGTGATGCGGCCACGCGGGATCGGCCGGCCGGCGGTGCGCGTCATCAGCGCGTCGATGTCGGCGTCATAAGCCATATTGAGCGCGCCCGCCGCACCGGCGCCAACCGCGATGCACAGCAACGCGGTCATCCCGATCACCGGGTGGACATGACCGGGCGCCACCAAGAGGCCGACCAGCGCCGTAAACACCACGAGCGACATCACCCGCGGTTTCATCAGTTCGATGTAGTCGCCGACCCCGGCAATGCTGGGTTCGACGCGGGCGACGGTGAGGCTCATCGGATCAACGGCAGCGTTTCATATTGGTGGAACGGCGGCGGCGACGGCAGCGTCCATTCCAGCGTGGTCGCGCCGGGCCCCCACGGGTTGGCCGGGGCGCGCTCCTTTTTCGCAAAGGCGAGTGCCATGCCGAAGAAGAAGACCAGTGCGCCGAAGCCGGAAATGTACGAGCCGACCGACGACACGAAATTCCACCCGGCAAAGGCGTCCGGATAATCGACATAGCGGCGCGGCATGCCGGCGAGGCCGAGGAAGTGCTGAGGAAAGAACGTCAGATTGACGCCAATGAAGGTCAGCCAGAAGTGAATCTTGCCGATGGTCTCGTTGTACATGTAGCCGGTCATTTTCGGGAACCAGTAGTACCAGCCGCCGAAAATGGCGAACACGGCGCCGAGCGACAGCACGTAGTGGAAGTGCGCCACGACGTAATAGGTGCCGTGCAGTTCGCGGTCGACGCCGGCATTGGCCAGCACCACGCCGGTCACGCCGCCGATGGTGAACAGGAAGATGAAGCCTACCGCCCACAGCATCGGCGTCTTGAACTCGACCGAGCCGCCCCACATCGTGGCGATCCAGGAGAAGATCTTCACGCCGGTCGGCACCGCGATGACCATGGTGGCGGCGATGAAATAGGCCTGCACGCTCGCCGACATGCCAACATTATACATGTGGTGCGCCCACACCACGAAGCCGATGCCGCCGATCGCGACCATGGCGTAGGCCATGCCGAGATAGCCGAACACCGGCTTCTTCGAGAACGTCGCGACGATCTGGCTGACCATGCCGAAGCCCGGCAGAATGAGAATGTAGACCTCCGGGTGGCCGAAGAACCAGAACAGGTGCTGGAACAAGAGCGGATCGCCGCCGCCTTCCGGATTGAAGAAGGTGGTGCCGAAATTGCGATCGGTGAGCAGCATGGTGATGGCGCCGGCCAGCACCGGCAGCGACAACAGCAACAGGAACACCGTCACCAGGATCGACCACACGAACAACGGCATTTTGTGCATGGTCATGCCGGGCGCGCGCATGTTGAAGATCGTAGTGATGAAGTTGATGGCGCCGAGAATCGACGAGGCGCCGGCGAGATGGATCGACAGGATGACGAAATCGACCGCCGGGCCGGGATGGCCGTAGGTCGACAGCGGCGCATAGAGCGTCCAGCCGGTGCCGGCGCCGAGCGTGCCCGGCTCACCCTCGACGAACATCGAGATGATCAACAGCGAGAATGACGCGGGCAGCAGCCAGAACGAGATGTTGTTCATCCGCGGGAACGCCATGTCCGGCGCGCCGATCATCAGCGGCACCATCCAGTTGCCGAAGCCGCCAATCATCGCCGGCATGACCATGAAGAAGATCATGATCAGGCCGTGAGCGGTGACGAACACGTCGTAGATGTGCGTGTTATAGAAGATCTGGATTCCGGGATACATCAGCTCGGCGCGGATCCCCATCGACAAACCGAGGCCGATCAAGCCGGCGACCATCGCGAACACCAGGTACATCGTGCCGATGTCCTTATGGTTCGTCGAATAGACAAAACGGCGCCAGCCATGCGGGATCGCGTGCCCGCCTTCGTCGCCATGCGCTGCGTGTACCATCGTGTCCATTGCCAGTTCCTCGTTAGCGCCCGCTTGCCTTCCGTTGCGTATCTTGCGTTGCCGTCGTCACCGTGACGACGGTCCGCTTGCCGCCGCGAACGTATTCGGCGGCACGCCGTTCTCGGCGGAGAATTTCTGCTTGGCCTGGGCGACCCAGGCGTTGAAATCGCTGTCGTTGACCACGTGCACCGCGATCGGCATGAAGGAATGGTCCTTGCCGCACAGTTCCGAGCACTGGCCGTAGAACATGCCGGTCTTGGTCGCCTTGAACCAAGTCTCGTTCATGCGGCCGGGAACGGCGTCGATGCGGATGCCGAAGGACGGCACGGTGAAGGAGTGGATGACGTCGGCACCGGTAACCAGCACATGCACGACCTTATTCTCCGGCACGACCATCTCGTTGTCGACGGTCAGGAGCCGCGGCTGGCCCGGCTTGAGGTCCTTGGTCTGGACCATCAGCGAATCGAACTCGAAATTGCCGTTGTCGGGGTAGGCGTAACTCCAGAACCACTGCTTGCCGGTCGCCTTGATGGTCAGATCGGGATGCGGCACGTCGAGCTCGACAAACAGCAGCCGGAACGACGGAATGGCGATCACGGCGAGGATGATCACCGGAACGACGGTCCAGATGATTTCGATCGGCGTGTTGTGGGTGGTGCGCGACGGAGTCGGGTTGGCTCGTGCATTGAAGCGCACGATGATGATCAGGAGCAGCCCGAGGACGAAGACCGAAATGACCCCGGTGACCCAGAGCAGGAAATAATGGAATTCGGAAATCTCATCCATCACCGGCGAAGCCGAACCCTGCAGGTCCATTTCCCAAGGCGACGGGTGGCCGAGGCCGGCATAGGCCGCCCCCGCGCTTGCCAGCAAAGCGCCGGCAATCACCGCGATGACGGTCAGGCGTGAGAGCACTTTCATGTCTCGTTCAGCTCCCTGTTTCTGATCTCGGCCGACGCTGCCCAAGTTTCCGGCACAAGTCCACGGTTCAAGTCGCCGTTGGCGAAGCGCGCAAAAGTCCGCTTGCACGCAGATCGCAACGGTATGGCGCCGCCTGCTTCCGGCGGACTTGCACGACGATTCTCAAGTCCTTGGCAGGCATCGGCGGGATAGGGGAATCCCGGTTTCTCCAAACCACAAATCGCGGGCTGCTGCAATGCACTCGTCATCCGCGCTTTCCCGGACCGTGGACAGTGACGGCCGGACGCCGCTACACGACAGAAAGCGCGCCGCGTCCACCTTAGCGTGGCCATAATGGCTTGCTTTGGATCACCTTGACACTGCGGGCTCGCCATGTACGCAAGCCTCGCGCGGCCGACCGGCCGGCGCGGGTGATTCGCGTCAGGGTTGGCGGGCCTGCGCGGCGGGGCGGCCGCTTGCGATTGGTCAGGGGAACATGATCATGGCCAATTTCGATGGCGGATGGCGGATGCGGCCATTCGTCTCCGCCGTCGCCGGCATCGTCTGCGTCCTGGCCCTGGCGACGTTTAACGGCCCTGCCTTGATTAGTCAGGCTTTGGCTCAAGGTGCGGTCAAGTCGGTCCACGGTGACTGGCAGATCCGCTGCGAAAGCCCGCCCGGTGCCCAGACCCAGCAATGCGCGCTGATGCAAAGCGTGACTGCGGAAGACCGGCCCAATGTCGGACTGACCGTCATCGTGCTCAAGACCTCGGATCAAAAGAGCCGGCTGATGCGCGTGATCGCGCCGCTCGGCATTCTGCTGCCGTCCGGTCTCGGCCTGAAGATCGACAACGAGGACGTCGGCCGCGCCGGCTTCGTCCGCTGCCTGCCCAACGGCTGCATCGCCGAAGTCGTCATGGACGACAACCTGATCAATAAATTGCGGACCGGCAAAACCTCGACCTTCATCATCTTTGAGTCGCCTGAGGAAGGGATAGGCTTCCCGTTGAGCCTCAAAGGCTTCGGCGAGGGTTACGACGCGCTGCCATAGCGCACCTGCCGACAATTGACGCATCGACGCCAGGGCGTAGTTTCACCGTCAAGAAACGGCAGGGAGAAGTTCATGCTCGCGCTTGGTCGCGTCGGGGCGGCAATCGCCGCTGCATTATCGGTGGCCGCTATCGGCGTGTTGGCTGCAACAGCGGGCCGGGCGCAAAACCATTATCCCGATCACCCGGTCGTGCTGATCGTGCCCTATGGGCCCGGCGGCGTCGCCGACGTCGGCATGCGGCTTCTCGGCGACAAGCTGTCGAGCCGGCTCCATCAGCAATTCGTCATCGAGAACAAGCCTGGCGCGGCCGGCATCATCGCCGCCAAGGCCGGCGCCGATGCCGCGCCCGACGGTTACACGCTGCTGATGACCGGCAACAATACCGCCATCGCCACGGCTTTGTTCAAATCGCTGCCATTCAATGTCTTGACCGACTTCGCCTCGGTCTCGACCGCGTCGTTTTTCGATCTGCTGATCGTGACGCGAGCGGGATCGCCGCTGCATACGGTCGGCGACCTGATCAAGGCGGCGCAAGCCAATCCCGGCAAGCTCAATATCGGCACCATCGTTCCCGGCAGCACGCAGAACCTGGCGGCCCTGCTGTTCGACAGCACGACCGGCATCAAAGCGACCGTCGTCACCTTCCGCACCTCGCCCGATATGGCCAATGCGGTGCTGCGCGGCGATGTCGACGTCGCCTTCGAATTCTATGCCGCGGTGCACGGCTTCCTCGACAGCCAGAAAATGACGGTGTTGGCGTCCACCGGCGCAAAGCGCACCGCTTATCTGCCGAACGTGCCGACCGTCAGCGAGAGCGGTATCAAGGATTACGACGTCGCCAGTTGGAACGGGCTCTCGGTCCCCGCCAAGACGCCGAAGCCTGTCATCGACACGCTCAACGCCGCGATGAAAACGGTCATGCCCGACCCCGACATCCAGACCAAAGCTCAGGCGGTCGGCATGGAAATGCTCTGGAGTACGCCGCAGGACATGACGGCGCGCCTGAAGGCCGATATCGTCAAATGGGGCGACGTCATCGCCAAGGCCGGCATTCCGAAACGGGATTGAGGCCGCCCCTCGCCCGGTGGCGGCGAAGCGCTTATGTAGAGTGCAATCGCCCACTTGCCCCCAAGGATTTATGATGCCCGAGGCCCCCATTTCGCTCGTCGACCGCGCCGGACTAGACCGGCCGCGGCTTGCCAAGATCATCTCTCGCGGCCTCGACGGCGCCGACGATGGGGAACTTTTTCTTGAATATCGGCAAAGCGAGGCGCTGGCTTTCGACAACGGGCGGCTGAAACAGGCGACGTATGACACGTCGCAGGGCTTTGGCCTGCGCGCGGTCAAGGACGAGGCGGTCGGCTATGCGCAGGCCTCGGACGTGTCGGAGGCGGCGATCGAGCGCGCGGCGGACGCGGTGCGCGCGGTGAAAGGCGGCTATTCCGGCCACTATGCTGAGCCACCGGCGCGAACCAATGTGAAGCTTTACGGCGACGAAAGTCCGCTCGCCGCGCCATCCTTCGAAGCCAAAGCGCAGCTTTTGCAGACCATCGATGCCTATGCTCGCGCCAAGGATCCAAGGGTGCGGCAGGTCACCGCGAGCATCGCCGCGACTTGGCAGGCTGTCGAGATTTTACGCGGCGACGGCGAGACCTATCGCGACGTGCGGCCGCTGGTGCGGGTGTCGGTCTCGGTCGTGGTCGGCGACGGCGACCGCCAGGAAACCGGCAGCGATGGCTATGGCGGGCGCGAGGGCTACGAGCGGTTCCTCGCCACCGATGCCTGGCAGGGCGCGGTCGACAACGCCATCCGCCAGGCTTTAGTCAACCTCGAAGCGGTGCCGGCGCCGGCCGGCGAGATGGACGTCGTGCTCGGACCGGGCTGGCCCGGCGTCATGTTGCACGAGGCGGTCGGTCATGGGCTCGAAGGCGACTTCAACCGCAAGAAGACGTCGGCCTTTGCCGGCCTGATGGGACAACAGGTGGCGGCCAAGGGCGTCACCGTGGTCGACGACGGCACCATGGCGGCGCGCCGCGGCTCGCTGTCGATCGACGACGAGGGCACGCCGACCAGCCGCACCGTGCTGATCGAGGACGGCATCCTGGTCGGCTATATGCAGGACCGGCAGAATGCGCGGCTGATGGGCATGAAGCCGACCGGCAACGGCCGGCGCGAAAGCTTCGGCCACGTGCCGATGCCGCGCATGACCAACACTTATATGCTTGCCGGTTCGCGCGATCCCGGCGAGATCATCGCCTCGGTCAAGAATGGCGTCTACGCCACCTATTTCGGCGGCGGCCAGGTCGACATCACCTCGGGCAAATATGTGTTCCAGTGCACCGAGGCTTATCGCATCGAGAACGGCAAAGTCGGTGCGCCGATCAAGGGCGCCATGCTGATCGGCAACGGCCCGACCGACTTGCATCGCGTCTCCATGGTCGGCAACGATCTGGCGCTCGATCACGGCATCGGCACCTGCGGCAAGAACGGCCAAGGCGTGCCGGTCGGCGTCGGCCAGCCGACGCTGCGCATCGACCGCATCACCGTCGGCGGTACCGGCGGCTGAGCTGATTTGCAGAGCGTGACGCTGCTCGGAGATTTCGTGGAATGAAAGCCTGGATCAGGAGCGCCTTCGACATCGCGCTCATCGTGCTGATCGTGATCGCTGGCAAGACGGCGATTGCGGAGCCGTATTACGTACCGTCCGGCTCGATGGAGCCGACGCTGCAGATCGGCGACGAGCTCTTGGCGACCAAATATCCCTACGGTTACAGCTCGGCTTCGCTGCCGATCTTCATCACGCTGCCGAACACCCAGCGCATTCTCGGCGCGCTGCCGCGGCGCGGCGATATCATCGTGTTCCGCTGGCCCGGCAACCGCTCGCAAATCTGGGTCAAGCGCGTCGTCGGCCTGCCCGGCGACCGCATCGCGATGAAAAACGGAAGGCTGTGGATCAACGATACGCCGGTCGGACTGGAGGCCGACGGGATGGGCTTCGCCGAGGACGAGACTGGCGCGCGGCAGCCGGTATCGCGCTTTATCGAAACGCTGCCCGGCGACCGCCGGCATACCATTTTCAAGGAGCAGGTGTTCGGCATGCTCGACAACATGCCGGAAGTCACGGTGCCGCCGAACCATCTGTTCGTCATGGGCGACAATCGGGACAATTCCGCCGACAGCAGGGTTCCCGTCGACGCCGGCGGTGTCGGGCTGTTGCCGGTTTCCGATCTGGTCGGGCGCGTCGACGCGCTGGTCGGCTCCTGGGATATGGCCGCCGCCAAAAGCCGGCCGGTCTGGGATTGGCCCTCGGACTTGCGGCTATCGCGGTTTTTCACCGCGGTTCGGTAGACCGCGCTATCGCACGACGCCTGAAATGCAGCACGGCCGGTGGCGTGGCGGCTTGATCGTCTCCTTAAGATAGCAGTGCGAGGCGGGCGAGCCGTAGCCCGGCCGGCGATAGGTCCACGCCCGGCAGCGCTTTTCGCCTTGGCAGGCGGTGGCGCAAGCTTGTCCCTTGGGATCCGGCGGCGTCTCGAACGATTTGTAGTCGCCGCCGTAGCGATCGATCGAATATTCGATGGCGCCCGCCCGCGGCTCGATCACGCCGGCGCCGCGCACGCCCGAAACGCAGCAGTCCGATTGCGTCCGCGGCACCACCTCCCGCTTGAGAAAGCACATCGCCGGGGTGCCCGAAGTCGTGGGATAGGAAAAGCTCCAGGCGCGGCAGTTTTTTTCGCGCTCGCAGCGGTTTGCGCATACCGCGGGATCGCCGCTTTGGACCGCGGCACTGGCGTAATCGCCGCCCGGCCGGTCGTATCCGGACTGGGCTAAAGCAGGTCCGGCGCTGAGTGCAACAGCCCCCGCGGCCGCAAAAATCAGCGCGGCCAAGCCTGCCAGGAGTGCCCGCGTCATCGCGCCAACCTCGAATTCCCGGCTGTGCCCTCGCGTTCCCCCGCTGGCAGAAGAACGCCGTTCCGGGCAAAATGCCACAAGTATTTTGCACGGTGGAGCGCGCTGTGAATTTCACTGCGCGTCGCAGACCCAACTCAACCGCCGGCATCCGCGCGCAATTGTCTCAGGTGCGGCCCGCGTTCGATCGCACGGGACTAGGCTACTTTGCGCCAATGCCCGCCTCGACCAGCGCCGCCGCGCGGTTCGCGTCCACAACCACTGCAACGGCTATTCTCCTGCTGCCGGCGCTGTGGAATCGCTTCCCGCTCCTGGAATATGACACCGGCGGCTATCTGGCGCGCTGGTTCGAAGGCACTCTGGTGCCGAGCCGCTCGACCACCTACGGCATGGTCCTCCTGGCGGGATGGCCGCTCGATTTCTGGCCGATCATCATCCTGCAGGCCGCCGCCGCTGTTTGGGTCATCGGACTGATGCTGCGGCTCCATCGCTTCAATCTCTATCCGTCCGGGCTGGTGGCGATTGTTGCCGCGCTGGCGCTGACCACGTCGCTGGCGTGGCTCGCCAGCGAGCTGTTGACCGACATATTCGCCGGCCTTGCGGTGCTCGCCTTGGATGCCTTGGTCCGGCACGGCGAGCGGATCGGGCGCGGCGAACGCTTGGCCTTGATCGCTTTCCTCGCTTTCGCGGTTTCGACGCATAGCGCGACCTATGCCGTCGTGCTTGCGCTGGCTTTACTGGCGCTCACCTTCGCGCTGGTCGCACCCAAACGGGTGCCGCGGCTCGGCGTCGCTCGCGCCGCCGCCGCGCTGGCACTCGGCGCCGCTATGCTCGTCGGCACCAATTATGCCGTCGGCGGACGCCTCGCCTGGACGCCGGGCGGTTATGGCCTGACCTTCGCGCGCATGCTGGAAGACGGCATCGTCACGCGCTATCTCGACGATCATTGTCCCGATCCAAAGCTGAAGCTTTGCCCTTATCGGAATGAATTGCCGCGCAACGCCGACGATTTTCTCTGGAACGACGGCGTCTTCAACAAACTCGGCCGCTTCGCCGGGCTCGACGATGAGATGCGCAACATCGTGCTCGAGAGCCTGCGCGATTATCCGATGATGCAAATCAAGGCGGCGCTGATCGATACCGCACGGCAGCTCGGCGACGTGGCCACCGGCTACGGCGTGCTCGATACCATCTGGCACACTTACGGCATCATCGAGCGCTATACGCCGTCGGCGGCGCCGGCAATGCGCGTCGCACGGCAGCAGCACGGCGAGATCGATTTCACCGCGATCAATCGCATCAATGTGCCGGTCGCCTGGGCGGCGATGGCGCTGCTTCCAGTGTTGGCGCTCTATGGATTATGCAACGCCGCATTCGCCGATCTCGGCGCGCTTGCCGCGACGCTGGCGCTGGCGCTGCTCGCCAATGCCGCGTTCTGCGCCGTGATTTCGCACTCCCAGGACCGCTATGGCTCTCGGCTGGCGTGGATCGCCGTCTTTACCGTCGCGCTCGCAGTTTGGCGCGTGGTCTCGCTGGCGCGCCGGCGCACGGCGCAGCTCAGCCGCGAAAGTGCTTCGACAGTTTGAGGCCCTGCGCCTGGTAGTTCGAGCCGATGCCGGCGCCGTAAAGCTGGTCGGGGCGCGCCAGCATCTTCTCATAGACCAGCCGGCCGACGATCTGGCTGTGTTCGAGGATGAACGGCACTTCGCGCGAGCGCACTTCGAGCACTGCGCGCGAGCCCAAGCCGCCGGCGCCGGCATAACCAAAGCCGGGGTCGAAGAAGCCGGCATAGTGCACGCGAAATTCGCCGACCAGCGGATCGAACGGCACCATTTCCGCGGCATAGTCGGGCGGCACCTGCACGGCCTCGGTTGACGCCAGAATGTAGAATTCGTCGGGGTCGAGGATCAGGCTCCGATCGGCGCGCGCCGCGATCGGTTCCCAGAAATCGGCAACCTCGTAGGCGGCACGACGCTCGACTTCGATGACCGCAGTATGCCGCTTGGCGCGGTAGCCGACGATACCGCCGGCGCCCGCGGCACCGCCGTGCAGCACGGCAGCGCCCGACAGATCGATGCTGACCGCGACGCCGTCTCCCATCACGGCTTCGGTGCGGTCGACCAGGCGCTCACGCGCATGCAGCGCGCGCAAATCCTCGGCGCCGAGCGCAGCATCGCCGTGGCGCAAGCGCAGTTGCGACAGCCGCGTGCCCTCGCGCACCAGAACCGGAAAAGTCTTCGGACTGATCTCAGCATAAAGCGGGCCGTTGTAGCCGGCCTGGACGCGATCGAAGCCGCGCGTTTCGTCGGCGATGACGCGGGTGAAAACATCGAGCCGACCGGTCGAGCTTTTCGGATTGGTGGCGCCGGCGATATCGGGAGGCAGCGCGAGCCGCTCGATCAGCGGCACGATATAGACGCAGCCGGTTTCCAAGACCGCGCCGCCGGTGAGCGAGAACTCGTGCAGCTTCAGTTCGATGAGCCGGTCGGCGACGGTGGTGCCCGGTCCGGGCAGAAAGCTCGCGCGCACGCGGTAGGCGATGGCGCCCAGCCGCAGGTCGAGGCTCGCCGGCTGGATCTGGCCGGGAGCGAACGGATAATGCGCGCGAATACCGCCGGCCTCGGCCAGCGCTGCGATCATGCGGTCGGGTAAAATTCCCCGGTCGGAAGGGGCAAAAGTCAGCGTCATTCGGTCACCGCGTTTGTCGGCGATCTAACCCGACGGCAGGTTTGACGCAAAGACGCCTGCGTCGTATAAGCCGCTTTATCCCGTGGTCATTTGAGCCGGCCGGCTTGCAGCCACGTAAAATAAGTCGCTAAAAGGCCGGGGACGCGTGAGCCCGGCCAGAGGATTTTTCCTCCCGGCCGGGTTTTTGTTTGGCCATAGGAGGGCCGCATGTCCGCGTCTACAAACAAGACCTACCGCCCGGAAACCCGTTTGGTGCAATCCGGAACGCTGCGCTCGTCGTTCGGCGAGACATCCGAGGCGCTGTTCCTCACCCAAGGTTATGTCTATGACACCGCCGCCCAGGCCGAGGCGCGCTTCAAGGGCGAGGATCCGGGCTATCAGTATTCGCGCTTTGCCAATCCGACCGTCGATATGTTCGAGCGGCGCATGGCGGCATTCGAAGGCGCCGAAGCCGCGCGCGCCACGGCGACCGGCATGGCCGCGGTCACGCTGGCGCTGGTCGGCCAGGTCAAGGCCGGCGATCACGTGGTCGCCTCGAAGGCGATGTTCGGCTCTTGCCGCTACGTCGTCGAGGACTACCTGCCGCGCTTCGGCGTCACTTCGACGCTGGTCGACGGCTGCAATCTCGAAGCCTGGCGCAACGCCGTGCGGCCCAACACCAAGACATTCTTTCTGGAAAGCCCGACCAATCCGGCGCTCGACGTGATCGATATCGCCGAAGTGGCGAAGATCGCGCACGCAGCCGGCGCGACGCTGGTCGTAGACAATGTGTTCGCCACGCCGCTGTTCCAAAGTCCGCTGGCGCTCGGCGCCGATTGCGTCGTCTATTCGGCGACCAAGCACATCGACGGCCAGGGCCGCTGTCTGGGCGGCGTTATTCTCGGCTCGCAAAAATTCATCATGGACAATGTTCATACACTGTTGCGCCAGACCGGCCCGTCGATGTCGCCGTTCAACGCCTGGGTGTTGCTCAAGAGCCTCGAGACGCTCGCCGTGCGGGTGCGGCGGCAGACCGACAGCGCAGCGACGCTCGCGGAGGCGCTGGCAGAGCATCCGAAAATTTCGCGGCTGATTTATCCCGGCCGGCCGGATCATCCGCAGGCGGCAGTCGCGCAGAAACAGATGCGCGGCGGCTCGACGCTGGTGGCGTTCGAGATCAAGGGCGGCAAGAGCGCCGCGTTCCACTTCCAGGATGCGCTCAAGCTCGTGCGCATCAGCAACAATCTCGGCGACGCCAAGAGCCTCATCACCCATCCGGCGACGACGACGCATCAGCGGCTCAAGCCCGAGCAGCGCGCCGAGCTCGGCATCAGTGACGGGCTGGTGCGCGTCTCGGTCGGGCTCGAACATCCCGACGACATCATCGAAGACGTGCTCGCCGCACTCGATGCGGTGTGACCATCCTCATCGTCCGCGGCGGCGGATGATCCAGTAACCGTTGCCGACGGGATGTGGGGCGCGCGCCCTTACTGGATGCCCGCCTTCGCGGGCATGACAGGCGCGGGATGGGCCGCGGCCGCGGCGATCGGCCGGGTCGCGGCGTCGGCGATCGCCGTGCCGATGAGCTTGGCCCAGCAACCATAGCCCCAGTCGTTCATGTGCAACATGTCGGGCGATACGAAAACGCCAAAGCCCAGATGCTGCTGCTCGTGCCAGTTGCGCATCACCTCGAAGCGCCGGAACAAATCGACGTTCTCTTCCTTGGCTGCGAGCGCAATCTGTTCGACCATGCCCGACGTCTCGGACTTTGCCAGAACCTTCGGCGCAAATTGCGGATCGATCAGTACCACGTCGGCATCGGTGACCGCCTTGAGCTCCTCGATGCCTTTGCGCAGCTCGATCGAATGCGGGTTGAGCGGGTGGTCACGCAGCACCGAATTGGTGCCGACCTGCCACAGCACAAGCTGCGGGTGCGCTGCGACTACGTCGTTGGTAAACCGCGCCATCATGTCGTCGGTCTCTTCGCCATTGACGCCGCGATTGAGCACCGTGACGTCGCTGTCGGGGAAGCGCGCCTTCAGCTCGCGTGCAAGCTGGCTTGGATAAGTTGCGGCAGTCGAAGTCGCGCCGGCGCCGGCGGTCGACGAGGAGCCGATGGCGACGATGACGAGGGGCTTGCCACTGGCCAGCCGCCGCATGGTGTGCAGCAAAGGCCGGTCGAAATGCGCCAATTCGGCCGGCGCGCTGCATGAGGGTTGCGCGGGCGCGACCGCCGACTGCGGGGAAACCGGCTTAAACATGGTCGGCGGCAATGAGCGTTCCACCGGCAGGCCAACCGCCGGCGTCGCGGCTGGCGATCCAGCCGGCGCCGCGACCGCAGTGACATCACGCTGAATCGAAAACGCGGCGAAAGACGTTTCAACCGGAATCTCGCCGGGTACCTGCGCCCGCGCCACACTGTGCAGCGCAGCAATGTGCACTGCAACAACCGCGGCGGCCACCGTAGCCCGCTTGATGCAGGCGATTATGATTGTTTTTTTGGCAGTCATTGAGTCGTTTGCATTCTCGTGGCGTCGAGATGAGCAGCCGTTACGATCTGCGACGCCAAGGCCCAGCCAATGCAGTCGTGAACACGACGCGCCATATCATATTTCTTTGTTGCGGTATAGAGGTCGAAGGTGCCGGCGTCGTTCCAGTAATGCATGATCGCCAAGCGATCAAACAACAACGCGCCGCGCTGTTCCGCGATCACCCGCATGACGTCGGCATAAGCCGAAACGTCGAGCATCGAAGCCGTGCGCGGGCTGTATTGCATGTTCATCAGGATGACGTCGGCGCCCGCGGCCTGGATCTTGAAGACCCCGTCGTTGAGGGTGTTGCGGAAATCCTCCGGCTCGACGCCGTCGAGGGCATCGACGGTGCCGGCCTGCCAAATCACCAGCGTTGGCTTGTCGTCGGCCAGGATTTTGTCGAGACCCGCCACCATGGCCGCGGTGGTTTCCCTCGACTGGACATGCGCGGTGACCTTGATGTCGACGCCGGGCATGGCCTGTTTGAGCGCGGCTTCTAGCCGCGCCGGATAGGCCGCGTGCACGCCGTCGGGACCGGAAAGCCCCGATGAGCCCGAGCCGATCACGGTGATGGCGAGACGGTGGTTGGCCTTGAACGCCGCCATCACATGGCTGAGGTCGGCATCGCCGTCGATCAGCGACTGCGGCGCGTCACATTGCTCCGGCGGCGCGGCGTGCGCGGTGCCGCTCGGACCGGTTGCGACCAGCGCAATTGTCGCGATGATGGCGGCGGCAAGTTTCATGCGTCTCCCCCGGCAAGGTCTGCGTCCGGCGGTTTAACCCGCGCGGTCGCGCCTCGGCCTTCCATGTGTTTGTACCACGATATCAGATACGCCGTGGCAATCATGATCAGGATGCCGACCAAGCTGATTATAATCTGAATCAAGGGCCCGCCCGACCATTCGCTGATGATGAATTGGCCGGCAAATGCCAGAAAAACCCCCAGGCAGAAGATTTCGAGCGAATGCTGGCCGCAGCGTATGGCGGGCGCCAAAAACGGCGATTTCAACGCCGGCCAGTCGCGCGGCACAAAGCGGACGGTCACCGCCGCCAGCGCCAAAAAATGCGCAAAGCGCAGCACGTCGAGGTTTGTCTTGTCGATCGGGTACATCCAGGCGCTGAGCCAGAGCGGCACAAGGCGCCCGAGCGGCTCGATATACCAGGTTAGCGTGATGGCGAAGGCGAACAGCAAATAGGCGATGCAGATGCCGAGCACGATGCGCGAGCGCAGCATGCCGGACAGGCGCTGCGCGCCGCCCAGCGCGCACCAGGCGCCGAAGACGAACAGCAATTGCCAGGCGAACGGATTGAAGAACCAGACGCCGTTCGGATAGGCCGGCAAATTCCAATCGAAATTCCAGGCCAGCACATAAACCAGGGCCGAGCCGGTCAGCGCGAAAGCGGGCTGCCGTAACAGCAGCCACAGCATCGGCGGAAACAGCAGCAGCAGCACGATATAAAGCGGCAGCACGTCCATGTTGACGGGCTTGAACTTCAACAGCAGCGCCTGAAAAATCGTGACGTCGGGTTCCTTGAGGAAATTGAGGATGTTCATTTCCTCGGCGTAGAGCGGATTGTCGAACGTCGCCGCCACATAGGCGATCTCGGCCATGAAGATGGTGAACAGAAAGATATGCGCGACGTAGATCTGCCAGGCGCGCCGCAGCACGCGGGCGCTGGCAATGATGATGCCGCGCTCGCGCATGGCGCGGCCGTAGACGAAAGCCGCGGTGTAGCCGGAAATGAAAATGAAGATCTCGGTGGCGTCGGAAAAGCCGTAATTGCGGATGGTGAACCAGTTCACGACGTTTTGCGGGATGTGGTCGAGGAAAATCAGCCATAGCGCGATGCCGCGGAACAGATCGAGCCGCAGGTCGCGCTCGCCGGCCGCCGGCAGCGGCGCGGCCACGGGCCACGGCGTGACCGGCACTTGGCCGGTAAACATTTGCTTGGCGGACATTTGCGTGACGATCGCTTCCGTTGGCCGCGGCAGCGGAGCCTGCGCCTTGTTTCAATCTAGCTCGGCGGCATGGCTTGAGTAAGCGCGCCCGCATGGTTATTGCAACTCGTGGCCATGACGTTATTCACTTTTACCGGGAATCGTTCACTTATGCGTGGAACCCCGATGCGGCGGGCAACGGGGCGGCGGCCAACGCGGGGACCATGGGGAGCAAGAACGGCGTCATGTATCGCGCGATAACCCGTAACATCGAAGTGGCGGTAACGCCGCGTTTCGTGGCCGACCGTTCGTCGCCGGAGAATAATTATTTTTTCTGGGCCTACACGATCTCGATTACCAACAACGGCACCGAGACGGTGCAGCTGAAAACCCGGCACTGGCGCATCACCGACGCCAACGGCCGCCGTCAGGACGTGCGCGGCGCCGGCGTCGTTGGCGAGGAGCCGGTGCTCAAGGCCGGCGAGTCCTTCGAATACACCAGCGGCGTGCCGCTGCAGACGCCGTCGGGCTTCATGGTCGGCAGTTACGGCATGGTGAGCGGAACGGGCGATCATTTCGACATCGAGGTTCCAGCCTTCTCCCTCGACAGCGTCGAGACCAAGCGCACGATCAATTAGGCTGTAAAACGTCTAGAGCATGATCCCGAACAGTGGATGCCGGTTTCCCGCCTTCGCGAAGCCCGCTTCGGCGGGCGAAGCAAGGTCGGAAAAGATCATGATCAATCAAAAAGCTAGAGCCCGGTTTTGATTCCATCAAGACCGATTGGGCTCTAGGCTTGCGGCTCTGACACAGAGCTTTGCACCACGATCTCGTCCGGCGCGAACACATAGGTCGAGCTGCAGAATTCGCAGGTCACCGTGATGCGGCCGTTTTCGACCATATCGTCGCGATCGGCTTGCGTGAAACTCTTGAGCATGTTCTCGACGTTGTGGCGCGAGCACGAGCATTGCGCATTGACCGGCGCGTCGCGGTACACGTGCACGCCGCGTTCGTGGAACAGCCGGTAAGCCAGCCGCTCGCTCGACAGATCGGGATCGAGCAGTTCGAGATCGTCGACGGTGTCGATCAGCGCGCGGCCCTCGACCCAGGCGTCGTCCTCCGGCAGTGTGTGCAGCGTAGTGCCAGACGGCGCGTCACCGGGATGCAGGTCGGGCTGCCGTGCGCGCTCCGGCGACGCGGGCAGGAATTGCAGCAGGATGCCGCCGGCGCGCCAATGGCGATGTGCACCGTTTGCCCCGGCGCGGAATTCCTCCGCCACGGCAAGCCGCACGCGCGTTGGAATTTGCTCCGAGCGGGCAAAATATTCATGCGCGGCCGCCTCAAGGTCGCCGCCTTCGAGCGCCACCAGGCCCTGGTAACGGCTCATCTCCGGGCCCTGGTCGATGGTCATGGCAAGGTGGCCGCGGCCGAGCAATTGACCCGGGCTCGCGGCGCCGTCGGCGATCGCGTGATCGACACGCGCGGCATCGAAGCGGGCGCAGGCCCGCACCTTGCCGGGCGAGGTGAAATCCACCACCAGCATGCGCACCGGACCGTCGCTTTGAGTTTGCAGGATGAAGCGGCCGTCGATCTTGAGCGAGGAGCCGAGCATGACCGTGAGTACGATCGCCTCGCCGAGGAGCTTCGCCACCGGCGTCGGATAATCGTGGCTGCTGAGGATGGCGTCGACCGCCGGTCCAAGCCGCACGACGCGGCCGCGCAAATCGAGCGCCTTGACCGCGAACGGCAGGATGGTGTCGTCGAGCCCGGTCTGTGCCGGCGCGCGAACCGGGATGGCGAAATCGGGATTGGTCATCGCGCCGTTTATATAGGTGACCGCGACACGATTGTGAGGCCGTGACCGCGGGACGCTAGCCGTTCACATCAAGGCACCAAGTCAAGATACCCTTTTGCGCGTGCAGCCGGTTTTCGGCCTCGTCGAACACCACGGATTGCGGCCCGTCCATCACCTCGTCGGTGACCTCTTCGCCGCGATGCGCCGGCAGGCAATGCATGAAGATGGCGTCGGGCTTGGCGCGCGCCATCAGCCGCGCATTGACCTGGTAGCGCTTGAGGAGATTGTGGCGGCGCGCCCCATTGCGGTCGCCCATCGACACCCAGGTGTCGGTGACCACGCAGTCGGCGCCCTTGACCGCTTCGTCGGGATCGCTGCCGACGCGGATCGCGGCACCGGAGGATTTGATCCAGTCGAGCAGCGGCTTTTTCGGCGCCAGTTCCGGCGGGCTGGCGACACGGATCTCGAATTCGAAGCGCTCGGCGGCGTGCATCCATGAGGTCAGCACGTTGTTGGCGTCGCCGCTCCAGGCCACGGTACGGCCGCGGATCGGACCGCGATGCTCCTCGAAAGTCATGACGTCGGCCAGCACCTGGCAGGGATGCGAGCGCCGCGTCAGGCCGTTGATGACCGGCACCGCCGCGTGGCGCGCCAGTTCCGCGACCGCGGCCGGATCCAGCGTCCGGATCATGATGACGTCGATATAGCGCGACAACACCCGCGCGGTGTCGCCGAGCGTCTCGCCGCGGCCGAGCTGCATTTCCTCCGCGGTCAGCAGGATGACGTCGCCGCCGAGCTGGCGCATGGCGACTTCGAACGAGACCCGGGTGCGCGTCGAGGGCCGCTGGAAGATCATCGCCAGCGTCTTGCCGGCGAGCGGCCGTTCGGCGCTGCCGGCGGACGAAGCTTTGTGCTTGGCCTTCATGGCCCGCGCCGAAGCGATCATCGCCCGCAGATCGGCGGCCGGAACGTCGATCAGGTCGAGGAAGTGCCGGACGCCGGTCATCCGGCCGTCCCCGCCTTGCCGCTGTGCCCGTGCGCCCGGGCGAGCCGCGCCAAGGCGCGGTCGAGCCGCGCCACGCCTTCGGCCATCTCCTGTTCGCTGACGATAAGCGGCGGCAGCAGGCGGACGACATTATCACCGGCGCCGACCGTGAGCATGTTTTCGGCGCGCGTCGCATCGACCAGCTCGCCCGCCGGAACCAGCATGCGCAGGCCGATCGAATAGCCCTTCGCCGCGCACCTCGGCGACCAGCGCCGGATAGCGATCCCTGATCTCCGCCAGCCGCTGCTTGAACAACAGCGCGACCCGCTGCACGTGCGCGAAGAAGCCGGGCGCCAGCATGACGTCGAGCGTGGCATTGACCGCGCTCATCGCCAGCGGATTGCCGCCGAACGTCGAGCCGTGGGTTCCGGCGGTCATGCCCTTGGCCGCCGCATCGGTCGCCAGGACGGCGCCGACCGGAAAACCGCCGCCGAGCGCCTTGGCAAGCGGCATCACGTCGGGCGCAACTCCGGTGCGCTGATAAGCGAACAGCTCGCCGGTGCGGCCCATGCCGCTTTGGACCTCGTCGAATACCAGGAGGAGACCATGCTCGTCGCAGAGTTCCCGCAGCGCGCGCAGGAACCACGGCTCGACGGCGCGCACGCCGCCCTCGCCCATCACCGGCTCGATCATGATCGCCGCCGTCTCGCCGCCGATGGCGCGCTTGACGGCATCGAGATCGCCGAATGGAACCTGATCGAAGCCTTCGACCGGCGGGCCGAAACCCTCAAGATATTTCTTCTGGCCGCCGGCGGCGAGCGTCGCCAGCGTCCGGCCGTGGAAGGCGCCTTCAAAGGTAATGATGCGATAGCGCTCCGGCGCGCCATTCGCGGACTGATATTTGCGCGCGCATTTGATGGCGCCTTCCACGGCTTCGGCGCCCGAATTGCAGAAAAACACGACGTCGGCGAAGCTTGTGTCGCACAGCCGCGCCGCGGCGCGCTCGGCTTCCGGAATTTCGTAGAGATTGGAGACGTGCCAGAGCTTCTGCGACTGCTCGGCGAGCGCCGCGACCAGATGCGGATGCGCATGGCCCAGCGCGTTGACAGCGACGCCCGAGGTAAAATCCAGATAGCGCTCGCCGTTGGTGGCGTGCAACCAAACGCCTTCGCCCCGCTCGAAGGCGAGGTGTACACGCGCGAAAGTCGGCATCAGGTTCGATGTCACGGCTGAGCCCGTCAACGCTGCGCAGCAGCAATAGCGCAGTTTAAACGAAATGTGCCGCCTCTTCCGGGCGGCACCGAAACGCATTCTATTTCGGCGCGCAGCACTGTCAACACACGATAATTAGGCGTCGCGAACTCCGTTTGTACCCACTTCATCCACACCAAAGCAGGAATGTGTGGACTCATTTTGGACGAACTCTTGCGTCAAACTCCGGCCATATTGTAGCCTTTTGATTGTCAAGTACGACATATCGTGCGGCGGACAGTCACCTGAAGCGTTGGCGTTTTGAGTACGTGCTGGGCGGCGAGACACGCTTCCTGGCCCGGTGGGGGATTCTCACAAAACGGCGATCTGAAAGAGGAGGTTTCGCGCACATGCAGGGAGCTTTAGGCATGTCGTGGACTGACGAGCGCGTCGAGCAGCTCAAGAAACTGTGGTCGGACGGCCTGTCCGCGAGTCAGATCGCGGCCGAGCTTGGCGGCATTACGCGCAATGCCGTGATCGGCAAGGTGCATCGCCTTGGTCTGTCCGGCCGCGCCAAGAGCACGTCGAGCGCCTCGCCGCGTCCGCGCAAGGCGCGCGCGCCGTCGCATATGTTGCGCATCGGGCGCACTGCGATCCGCGGCAATACCGCGCTGGCGCACGCCTACGAGATGGAGGCGGAAGCCGAGCCGGAGCTGATCGACAACATCATCCCGATCGGCCAGCGCCGCACGTTGCTTGAATTGAACGAACAGACCTGCCGCTGGCCGGTCGGCGATCCCGGCTCGACGGAGTTTTTCTTCTGCGGCGGCAATACGCTCGCCGGCCTGCCCTATTGCACCTATCACTCGCGGGTGGCCTATCAGCCGGCATCGGATCGCCGCCGCGATAAGCGTCCGCAGCGTTGAGATCGGCTGCGCTCATTTCCGCGTCGGCGGGAATCCCAGACCCTGCACTGTGATTAGTCTTGCCAGGTTCCCACTTTCGCGGGGACCTGCGGTCGCGGATCAGCCGACCTTGCCGAGGCGCTCGTCCTTGACGAGGCGTTCGTCCTTGACCGCACGTTCGTCTTTGCCGAACCGATCGTCGAGCGAGTAGCCGGCGCCGCGCACGGTGCGGATCGGATCGGTGGCGTGGCCGCGGTTGAGCGCCTTGCGCAGGCGCCCGACATGGACATCGACGGTGCGCTCGTCGATATAGACGTCGCTGCCCCAGACGCCGTCGAGCAATTGCTCGCGCGAGAACACCCGGCCGGGACGCTCCATCAGAAACTCGAGCAGGCGGAACTCGGTCGGCCCGAGGTCGACCGGCCGGTTCGCGCGCGACACCCGCTTTTTCTCGCGGTCGAGCTCGAGATCGCCGATCGAGAGCACCATGGCGACCCGTTCCGGGCTGGCGCGGCGCAGGAGCGCGCGCACCCGGGCCAGCAATTCCGGCACCGAGAACGGCTTGACGATGTAGTCGTCGGCGCCGGTAGCGAGACCGCGCACGCGCTCGCTTTCCTCGCCGCGCGCCGTCAACATGATGATCGGCAGCGCTTGCGTCTGCGGTCGCGCCCGCAGGCGGCGGCACAGTTCGATGCCCGAAAGGCCGGGCAGCATCCAGTCGAGCACGACGAGATCGGGCGCGGTTTCCTTGAGCCGGGTATCGGCATCGTCGCCTCGGGCGACGGCATCGACCTCATAGCCTTCGGCCTCGAGGTTGTAGCGCAGCAACGTGGTGAGCGGCTCTTCGTCCTCCACGATCAGGATGTTGGCTCCCATCCAGGGCTCCTATTTCTGCAGCAAAGCTGCCGGGAAACTCGTGGTGTCACCCTTCGGACGCTGGTCGGTAATCGGCCGGCCTTCGATCATGTAATAGACGGTTTCGGCGATGTTGGTGGCGTGGTCGCCGATGCGCTCGATATCCTTGGCGCAGAACATCAAATGCATGCAGAAGGTGATGTTGCGCGGATCCTCCATCATATAAGTGAGCAGCTCGCGGAACAGCGACGTGCACATCGCATCGACTTCTTCGTCGCCGTTCCAGACCGCGAGCGCGGCTTGGAGGTCGCGGCTGGCATAGGAGTCGAGCACCTGCTTGAGCTGCGCCAGCACCAGCGCCGACATATGCTCGACGCCGCGGATCAGTTTTTGCGGATAGAAGTCACCGTCGAGCGCGACGACGCGCTTGCCGATATGCTTGGCATGGTCGCCGATCCGCTCCAGATCATTGGCCACTCGCATGGCGCTCACACATTCCCGCAGGTCGATCGCCATTGGCTGTCGCCGCGCGATAGTGAGGATGGCTTTCTCTTCGACCTCGCGCTGCAAGGTGTCGATCGCCGGATCCATGGCGATGACGCGCTCGCCGAGCTCGACGTCGCGGTCCACCAGGGCCTGCACGGAATCGGCGATCTGCCGCTCGGCAAGGCCGCCCATTTCGGCAACCTTGCGCGTGATTTCCTGCAAGTCGGTGTCGAACGCCTTGGCGGTGTGATCAACTCGTGTCGTGGTGATTTCGGTCATTGGCTATTACCTGCGTCCTGGTCGGCGGTCAGCCGAAGCGGCCGGTGATATAATCCTGGGTGCGCTGATCTTGCGGCGCGGTGAACATTTTGCTGGTCGAGTCGTATTCGATCAGTTCGCCGAGATACATGAACGCGGTGAATTCCGACACGCGCGCCGCCTGCTGCATGTTGTGGGTGACGATCGCGATCGTGTAGTCGTCGGTCAGCTCGTCGATCAGTTCCTCGATCTTGGCGGTCGAAATCGGGTCGAGCGCCGAACAGGGCTCGTCGAACAGGATCACCTCGGGGCGGACGGCGACGGTGCGGGCGATGCACAAGCGCTGCTGCTGGCCGCCGGACAGGCTCTGGCCGTTGGCATTGAGCTTGTCCTTCACTTCTTCCCACAGGGCCGCGCGCCGCAGCGAGGTCTCCACGCGCCCGTCGAGTTCGGATTTAGGCAGCCGCTCGTACAGTCTGATGCCGAAAGCGATGTTCTCATAGATCGACATCGGAAACGGCGTCGGCTTCTGAAACACCATCCCGACGCGCGCGCGTAAGAGATTGAGATCCTGCTTGGGCGACAGGATGTTGACGCCGTCGAACAACACTTCACCGGTGGCATGCTGACGCGGATAAAGGTCGTACATCCGGTTGAGCACCCGCAATAAGGTCGATTTGCCGCAGCCCGACGGACCGATGAAGGCGGTGACCTTATTCTGGTAGAGCGGCAGGCTGATCGATTTCAGCGCCTTTGTCTGACCGTAAAAGAAATTGAGATCGCGGATGGTGATCTTCTCCGCCAGACCCGTCCGGTCGATCGGGGCGTGGCTGACGGGCGGAACGCTAACGGAGGCGACGCTCATGCTCATGACTGTTTTCCCGATGGAACAAGGGTGCGCGCGGCGATGCTCAGGGCAAGCACCGCGAGCGTGATGATGAGAGCGCCGGTCCAGGCCAGCGCCTGCCAGTCGTGATAGGGGCTGAGCGCGAACTGGAAGATGACAACCGGCAGGCTGGAGATCGGCTGGTTGAGGTCGGTGCTCCAGAATTGGTTGTTGAGTGAGGTAAACAGCAGCGGCGCGGTTTCGCCGCTGATGCGGGCGACCGCCAGCAACACTCCGGTCACCATACCGGCGCGCGCCGCGCGATAGCCGATGCGCCTGATCGCCAGCGAGCGTGGCAACCCGATCGAGGTGGCCGCCTCGCGCAAGGCATTCGGCACCAGCGTCAGCATGTCTTCGGTGGTGCGCACGACCACGGGGATGACGAGAACCGAAAGGGCGACGCCGCCGGCCCAGCCGGAGAAATGCCCCATCGGCGCGACCATGATTTCGTAGATAAACAGGCCGATGACGATAGACGGCGCGCTGAGCAGAATGTCGTTGATGAAGCGCACCACGCTGCTCAGCTTATCGTAGCGGCCGTATTCAGCCATGTAGGTGCCGGCCAGGATGCCGATCGGCGTGCCGATCGCCACGGCGATGATCGTAAGGATCAGGCTGCCGAAGATCGGGTTGAGCAGGCCGCCGGCCGAGCCGGGTGGCGGCGTCATTTGCGTGAACACCGCGAGCGACAAACCGCTGAAGCCTTTCAACAGCAGCGAGCCGAGGATAAGCGCCAGCCAACCGAGGCCGAGCGCAGTTGCGGCCAATGCAAGCACCGACGCTGCAGTGTTGCGGTGTCGACGGACGGCGTAGCGAACATCCATGGCGTTATCCGATCCGGCGCTCGATGCGCATCAACAAATAGCGCGCTATGGCGAGCACGATGAATGTAATGACGAACAGGATCAATCCAAGCTCGATCAGGGCAGAGGTGTAGAGGTCGCCGACCGCCTCGGTGAACTCGTTGGCGATTGTCGCGGAGATGGTGGTTCCGGGCGCCAGCACCGATGCCGAGATACGGTGCGCGTTGCCGATGACGAAGGTGACCGCCATGGTCTCGCCCAGCGCCCGGCCCAACGAGAGCATGATGCCGCCGATAACGCCAACTCTGGCGAAGGGCAGCACGACGTTGCGCACTACTTCCCAAGTCGTGCAGCCGACGCCATAGGCGGCTTCCTTAAGCACGCCCGGCACCGCTTCGAAGACGTCGCGCGTGATCGCGGTGACAAACGGCAGCACCATGATCGCGAGGATCAAGCCCGAAGTGAGCACGCCGATGCCATAGGGCGGCCCAGCGAACAGCAATCCGACGCCCGGCAGATCGCCGAGCGTGTCGATCAGGAACGGCTGTAGTGTTTGCTGGAGGAACGGGGCGAACACGAACAAGCCCCAGATGCCGTATATGATGCTCGGAATCCCGGCGAGCAGCTCGATGGCGATACCGATGGGTCGGCGCAGAATTGGCGGGCATAGCTCGGTGAGAAAGAAGGCAATCATCAAGCCGACCGGCACCGCGATCAACATGGCGATGAACGAAGTGAGGATCGTGCCGTAGATGGCCGGCAGGGCGCCGAAGACTTCGGTGACCGGGTTCCAACTCTGGACCAGCAGAAAGCCAAAGCCGAAAGCCTTTATCGCAGGGATGGACCCGAGGATGAGCGAAACCATAACGCCGCTCAAGATTAGCAAAACCCCGATCGCGGCAGCACGCGTCAAATGGCGAAATATGGAATCGTCGAGCCGAAGCCGATCAAGCACCTTGCTCCGTGCACCGGCTCCGGCCGTGATCGCTAACCGCTCTGAAAGCACGACATCAACCACTGACTGCCTCCGCGCAGGTTACGCTGGGTCCGCCGTTGTCGTCCACATCGCGAAGCTGGACAACGCGACCTCTAGGGCGCCCGACGGCGAACTAGGATAAGACGAGGCAAATGGGAAAAGGCGCCCTGGGGCGCCTTTTCCGGCTTCATTAATGTTAGAAATTTGCGCCGGCGCCTTTGATTTTCTCTTTCCAGCTCTTTTCGATCAACGCCACGACGTTTTCGGGCATTGGGACATAGAGGAGGTCGGCCGCCATTTTCTGCCCGTTCTTGTAGCCCCAATCGAAGAATTTGAGCGCAGCCGCCGAATTGGCCTCGTTGACCGGGGTGGATTGCATCAGGATGAACGTCGAACCGGCAACCGGCCACGAAGTGGCGCCCGGCGCGTTGGTGATGATGACATGGAAGTCCGGCGCACTGGTCCAATCGGCGCCGGCAGCGGCGGCCTGGAACGCCGCTGCGGTCGGAGAGACGGTCTTGCCTGCTGCGTTGATCATCCTGGCATAGTTCAGGTTGTTCTGCATGGCGTAGGCGTATTCGACATAGCCGAGTGCGCCAACAATCTGTCCTGCCTGGTTGGAGACACCTTCGCTGCCTTTGGCGCCGATACCGACCGGCCATTCGACCGCGGTATTCTCACCGACCTTGCTCTTCCACTCGGGGCTGACCTTGGAGAGATAGTTTGTCCAGATGAACGTGGTGCCCGATCCGTCCGAGCGGTGCACGACGGCAATCGCGGTGCTGGGCAGCTTGATGCCGGGATTGAGCTTCGCAATCGCCGGATCGTTCCATTTCGTGATCTCGCCGAGGAAGACCTTGGCGATGGTCGGGCCGTCGAGCACGAGTTCGCCCGGCTTGATGCCCGGCAAATTGATCAGCGGAACGACCGCGCCGCTGATGACCGGGAATTGAACGAAGTTATTCTTGGCGACATTCTCCGGCGTCAGCGGCATGTCGGAGGCGCCGAAGGTGACGGTCTTGTTGGTAATTTGCTGGATACCGCCGCCCGAGCCGATCGACTGATAGTTCAGACCGATACCAGTGTCTTTCTTGTACTGGTCCGCCCACTTGGCGAGCACGGGATAGACGAAGGTGGAGCCGGCGCCGGTGATGTCGGCGGCGGCGGCGGGAAGAACCGACGCGGCCAGCATGCCGGCGACGGCAATCGTTGTCAGATGTTTCACGGTTTCTCTCCTGTGAGTGGAACTTCAAACAAAATAAGTTGCCGACCCAATTCCGATCGGTGTCGGGTTGACGTCCCTGATTGGGCGATTCAGCTCGATTGCTGCTCGTTAGAAACCCGCTGTCTTGGGACCGTGGCTGAGCACGGCTTACCAATGACGGCGGCATGGTTAGGTTCGGCGCATAAATCTTCTATGAGAGTGGGATGACACTCAGATGACAATATAACTTATTGAAATTTAGGGAGTTTTACCGCAGACGCGGGGGAACCGCGGTGGGAAGGTGAATAGTAAAGGTGGCGCCGGCGCCGGGCGCGCTGTCGATTGTCAGCCGGCCGCGATGCCGGTTGAGAATGTGTTTGACCAATGCCAGGCCGAGGCCGGTGCCGCCTTGAGCGCGGCTCTCGGTGACATCTACGCGATAAAATCGCTCGGTCAGCCGCGGCAAATGCTCGGGCGCGATGCCCGGGCCAAAATCGCGCACGCTCACGAGCGCTTCTGGCTCGCCATCGGCCGAAGCTCCGGGCCCAATCTTAATGTCGACGCGCCGGCCAGCGGCGCCGTATTTGAGCGCATTCTCGATGAGGTTCTCAAAGATGCGGACCAGTTCATCGTGATCGCCCAGGACCGACAACGCATTCGCTCCGTCAACGTGAACGGTCACGCCGCGGTCGCGCGCCAGCGTTTCCAGCCCATCGACGACCTGGCGGACGATCGGGACGAGGTCGACCGGCGTATCGGGACGCCGATGCGCGTTGAGTTCGATGCGCGACAGCGACAACAGATCGTCGATCAAGCGCGCCATGCGCCGCGCCTGCTCCTGCATGATGGCGAGAAAGCGTGTCCGCGCCTTGGCGTCATCGCGCGCCGAGCCTTGCAGTGTCTCGATGAAGCCGAGCAGCGCGGCGAGCGGCGTGCGCAATTCGTGGCTGGCATTGGCGACGAAGTCGGCGCGCATTTCCTCGACCCGGCGCAGCGGCGTGAGATCGTGAAACGTCATCAGCACCAAATCCGGCCTGATTGCATTTGGACCACGTTTGACCGGCATCACAACGGTTTCGAACCAGCGGTCGATCGGCACGCGCTCGGAATAGACGACGCGCTGCTCTTCGCCTTCCGCCGCCGCGCGGCCGATGGCCTCGATCAATTCCGGCATTCGCAGCGCGAACGCGACCGGTTCGCCCTGCCGCAACGCCGGCGCCAGCGCGCGGGCGCGCTCGTTGAGCGCCAGCACCCGGCCGTCGCGGTCGAGAGCGACGACCGGATCGGGCAGGCCGGCGACCAAGGCTCGCAGCAGATCGTCGCCGCGCTCCAAAATAGCGATGGGGCGCGCCAGTCGCTCGTTCTTCTCAACCGCACGCATCGACAGCAGGGCCGCCGCGGCGACGATGGCAAAGCCGACAATCGCATAGGCCGCCGCGAGCGTACCCGCTGCAGCCAATCCTGCAAACACAATCGCCGTCGCCGCAATGACGAGAAGCGCCCCGCGGTGAGGTCTCGTTGCAAGCAGTCCTCGATCCTCATTCAGGCTCATCGGACAAGCTCATAGGCAAACGCCGCGGATCCAGCTTCGGGCCCAGTTCGACTCGACTTGCGGATCGGGGCGACCGATTGAACGCATTCGCCCGCTCCGGCCGGCGGCGGCGTCGACTGAGCGATACGGCGGACAGCGCGGCGGAGCAAGCGTCACGCGCATTGAGGATAATCGTCGCCCCGCTAGTCCCGCGTTGCCCTATCGCACGCGGGAGGTACTGCGTCGATCGCGGCTGAACAGGGCTTCCCGGATCGCCAATAGGCCGAGCGCGAGCACGAACGGAATAATGTAATACAATAGCCGGAACAGCAGCAGACCCGCCAGCAGATCGCCCTTGTCGAACTGCCACAGCGCCACCAGCATGGCGGCGTCGAACACGCCGAGACCGCCGGGCGCGTGACTGGCAAAACCGAGCAGCGTGGCGGCGACGAATATGACCGCAACCGTGACGAAGCCGACATGAGGATCGTCCGGCACCAGCATATACATGGCGGCGGCGCAGCATCCGAGATCGACGATGCCGATGGCGATCTGGACGAGCGTCAACGGCCCGGCCGGCAATTGGACTTGCCAGCCGTCGCGGCCGATCACCCGCGGCTTGACCCAGACCCAGGCGACATAGGCGGCCAGCAGCGCCAGAATGACCAGCGCGACGATGCGGTTGGCCCATAACGGCAGCTGATCGAGCGCGCGGGCGGCCTGTGGCGCGTCGAGAATGCCCAAGCCCAGCACGGTGGCGTTGCCGAGCCAGAACGTCAGCCCGGCGACGAAACATATTTTGGTGACTTCGATGACGGAGAGCCCGCAGCCGGAATAGATGCGATAGCGCACCGCGCCGCCGGAAAACACGCTGGCGCCGACATTGTGGCCGATCGCATAACTGGTGAAACCGGCAAGCGCGGCGGTCCGATACGGTATCTCGGAGCGGCCGATCGTGCGCAGCGCGAACAGATCATAGAACGTCAAGGTCAGATAACCGGCGGCGACGAACAGCCCGGCGATAATGAGCGTCCGCCAATCGGTCGCTTTGAGCGCACGCAGGAGCTCATCGGCATCGAGGTCGCGCAGGATGTGATAGAGCACCACAACCGCGACCACGATGATGGTCAGGCTGAGCGCAAAGCCGATCCGGCTCCATCCGATCTTGCGCTCCAGGAAGCGCAGGCCGCGGCGCAGGCGAGTCACCATGCCGTCCGCCGGACCGGTTGTTTGCGCATCCATAGCGAATCCCGTTTCGCCCAACTGCCCGCGACCCACCAGCCCAACGGCGCGAACCGGCCCCCACTAGCAGATGTCATAAACCGGCGCGAGTGCAGTAGGGTCTCACCCCGTTGTGGGCGGCATAGGTGAAATATCGCCTATCCACGCTGGGCCGGCTCTCTCGCTACGAAGAACTCCCTAAGTTCCCTATAGGTTTCCTCCGGCGCCTCTTCCGAGAGGTAGTGGCCGCAAGGCAGCGCCTTGGCGCCGCGGATATCGGTGGCGTAGCGCTGCCAGATTTCGCCCGGACCGGGCTTATGGTTGCGGCCGACGCCGCCGGTTGCGCCCCACAACACAAGCACCGGACAGGCGATCTTGCGGCCGGCTTCGAAATCCTTGGTATCCATGTCGAAATCGATCGTGGCGGTGGCGCGGTAATCCTCGCACATGGCGTGCACGGTCGCCGGATCGCGCATATAGCGCTTGTATTCGGCGAGCGCCCGCGGGTCAAAAAAACTCAAGCCCTGTGCGGTCTTGGCGAGCTTCTTTTCGATGAAGAAGTCCGGATCGGCGCTCATCAGGCGCTCGGGGAAATCGTAAGGCTGAATCATGAAGAACCAGTGCCAGGAGAACGTCGCCCAGGCTTTGCTCATGTGATTGAACAGATGATGCTGCGGAACGATGTCTAGAATCGCCGCACGCGCGACTTTGCCGGGATGATCGAGGCACATGCGGTGCAGCACGCGGGCGCCGCGATCGTGGCCGGCGGCATAGAACCGCTCGTAGCCGAGCGCGGCCATCACCTCGATCTGGTCCGCCGCCATGGCGCGGAACGAATAATTGGCATGGTTGTCGCCGCCCGGGGGCTTTTCGGAATCGCCGTAGCCGCGCAGATCGGTGGCGACCACGGTGAATTCCTCCGCCAGCCGCGGCGCGAATTTGTGCCATGACAGGTGGCTGAACGGATTGCCGTGCAGCAGCAACAGCGGCGGTCCTTTGCCGCCCTGCATCGTCACGATGCGCGCGCCGGAGGTCTTGATTTCCGTGCGGGTGAAGTTTTCGAACATGTGTCCTCCCGGATTTGTCATCATCCGCGAAGGCGGATGATCCAGTAAACTCAGGAGACTCGCAACGGCCATAAAGGAATGGCATCAATTGTGATTACTGGATGCCCGCCTTCGCGGGCATGACAGCATACGAGGGGAGCGAAATGCCGACAGATATCGATCCGCAATCGGGCTGCCGCCTGCCGCTGCGCAAGCGCGAGACGATGGACGAGGTCGGCCAGCGCGCTTTTGACCGCGCCAATACGCCGGGCAAGACCATCGTCGGCCTGCGCGGCCCCGCGGGCCTGCATCTCTACAGCACCAAGACGGTCGATGCGCATAATGAGATCAACCGCTATCTGCGGCACGAGGCCGGTTTCGACCCGAAAATCCGCGAGGTTGCGATCCTCACGGTGGCGCGCGAAATGGACAGCCGGTTCGAATGGGCGGCGCATGAACCCGAAGCCTTGAAGGTCGGCGTCGCGCCGGACGCCATCGACGTGATCAAGCACCGCAAAAGCACCGCGGGCTTGAGCGAGATCGAGGCCGCGATCATCGAGTTTGGCCGCCAGGCCGTCGGCAAGCACACGGTCGATGCCGCGGCCTATGCGCGGCTCAAGGCCTTTTTCACGCCGGAACAGCTCGTCGATCTCGTGCTGCTGATGGGCAATTACGCCGGCACCGCGGTGCTGTTGGCGGCCTTCGACATGCAGGTGGCGGACGGACGGCCGCTCTTGCCGGTCGATTAAAGCCGAATTCCGCTCGTCCTCGCGAAAGCGGGGACCCAGCGATGGATTCCCGCTTCCGCGGGAATGAGCGGTTATTTTTTCTTCTTATCCAACCCCAACTCGCTCCAGCGCGCCTTGGCGGCCGCCATGTCTTCCGGCGTCGGCCATACCATCGGCGGAAAACGCGCGCCGCCCAATTCCGGATCGGGGTCGTAATCGAGATTCATGGTGGCATCGATCAGAACTCGATTCCATTTGCCGGTGCCGAACAGCGTGGTGTTGCGGTCGCGCTTGCGCGTCGACGGATCGAGCCCGAGCCCGAAGGTCGCCGGCATGATGACGATGTCGTCCTCGCCGGCATTGACCCGATAGGCGATGGCCCAATCCACCGCGGCGTAATCGTGAATGTCGATGTCGTCGTCGACCACGGTGACGTGCTTGTAGCGGACGTGGCCGGCCGACGAGCCCCACAGCGCATTGGCGACCTGCTTGGCCTGGCCGCGATAGCTCTGCTTGATCTGCACCACGATGTTGACGCCGGCCTGCACCGGCGGACACCACACGTCGGTAATGCCCGGCACGCCGGCGCGATCGAGCACGTTCCAGGCGGTCGCCGCGCGCATGATCGAGGAGCAGGTGCCGTTCTCGGAGAAGCAGCCGGGCATCGAGCCTTCGATGGTGCCGCGGAAGATCGGCTGGTTGCGATGGGTGATGCAGGTCACGCGGATGGCGGGCTTCGGCGAACGGTCGCCGGCGATGTAGCCGGTGACTTCGGCGAACGGGCCTTCCATGACGTAGCTTTCGGGATCGAGCCCGAGATAGCCCTCGATGACGATCTCGGCGCTGGCCGGCACCTGCAGATCGACGGTCTCGCATTGCACGAGATCGACCGGCGCGCCGCGCACCGCGCCGATGACGTCGTATTCGCACAGTCCTTTCGGCACCGGCGAGCCGGCGACAAAGCCGAGCGAGTCTTCCCAGCCGATCGCGACCGCAATCGGCATTTCCTTGTGGCCCTTCTGTTGCCAGGCGGTGACGTGATGGCCGATATGCTGGGCGCGCCACATCAGGATCGGAATCAAATTCTTGCCGCCGACCATGCCGCGATAGATGCCGACATTCATCACGCCGGTGTCGGGATCCTTGGTGACGACGCCGCCATACGTCATGATGTAACGGCCGCCGTCGAGCCTGTTCCATTGCGGCACCGGCAGCTCAAGGAGATCGATATCGTCGCCCTTGACGATGTTCTCCTTCACCGGCCCGGTCTTGACCACGTTCGGCGGCACGCTGCCGGTGAGCAAGGTGCGGCCGATCTTGACCAGCTCGCGCGCATGCGTGTCCGGCGGCAGCCCCAGCATCATGGCGACGCGGCGCGCGCTCGACAGCCCGCCGGTGAATACCTGGCGGCAGCGGGCATTGGCGCCGTAATCGCGGATATTGTTGAACAACAGCGCCGGCCCGGTGCCGGCGCCTTGCGCCAGCCGTGCGATGGTGCCGAGCTCGATATTCCAGTCGACCTCGGCGTCGATCTGCTGCAATTCTCCGGCGCCTTCGAGCGCCTTGATCCAGCCGCGCAAATCGCCAAACGCAACCGGCTTTCGTTCTGTGCTCATTGCTGATCCCGGTGATTGAGCATGATCCCGAAAAGTGGAAACCGGTTTTCGGAAAAGATCATGCTCCAATAAGACATCTGTCTAAGCGGGCGTTTTGCGCTGGTCGTCATCGGTCTGTCAATCTTGCCCCCCGGCCGGCGCAGAGCGGACAAGCGCTTTCGCTCTCGCGGGCGATTGGCGCGCGAGTGCTGTCAAACAGCGATGTCGAAACGGCCCGTAACCTGTAGCCCGCATGAGCGGAGCGATATGCGGGTACGATCGTTGGGCTTTTATGTCGCTCCCGGATTGCGCTTCGCTTATCCGGGCTACGAAATAAAATAAAAGGAAGCGGAACGCCGGCAGACGCACACTGCAATGCCCGCACACATACGGCGTGCGGGGCGCGCCACGGAAAGGCGGCTTGCGCCGCCCTTCCGCTTCGGGCGCGCTCGCCTGCCGGCGTTCCACCACGGCACTTGCGGCAGCGACCGAACGCCACCGCTCAGCTCCAGTTCACGCACTTCCTGGGACGGAGCTACTGAGGGATGGGCGTTACCCATCCCCTGCCGTCCCAGTGCAGCGGGCGTTATGAGCCCGCAGGCCGGTCGTAATGCCGGCCGGGCGTTTTGGCCCGGAGCCGCCCGGGAGTGGGGCTGACAACCCCGCCCGCGGGAACCGCCTCGCCCCTGTCCGCCGGAGTCACCCGGCGGCGTCCTTACGGGCGAGATTTCATCTATGTAACCGCTGCAGTGACCGATGTCAAGGACGAGGCGCTATTTCGGTGACGAGATTCTGAGCCTTAGGGCGCGCACTCATAAATTCGGCGCTGCAAGCGCTTGCTGAATATCTGCCTCGCTCCAAAGGCAACCAAACTAAGTCCTCGCCTCGAAATGGAGCGATGGGTCACATGGAGACAGGCATCAAAGTGTGAGCCACGATGGTCGATCCCTCAGGCATTCAACCGCCTGAAGGCCGAGCGGTTGCGCAGCGCGATCTGGCGGGACTCAACCTCGATTGTCGCGATTGCTTCCAAATGCGTGGGCGTGCGAAATACCGTCTCGATGGTCCTGCTTGACCGGGTCGGTTTCCATTTGAAGTTGATCTACGTAGTGCGCAATGTGTTGGCGCTCGATAAGCTTATCCATTATCCGAAGCCTCCCTGGGCGGCCGGGTGGCGATTGGCGCAGAGTGCGCCCACAAAGAGATAACGTCGATCCCCGCAATAGTTAAGTTTGGAGCCGCCGGGAGAGACGCGCGAACCGCTGAGCCAGGGCCGGGCAAGCCGCTGCCTCGGACAGGAGCAATTCCAATGAGCACTCCTATCGTCGATCTGACCGAGAAGATCGCTGCACTCGAGGCGGAGCTTGAAGCCGAGCTTGCCAAGCGCCGTGTCGAACTTAGGGTAGGCCTGGAGAAAGGGAGAGTCGCGTTTGAGGAGGAAATTCTGCGACGCCACCGTGAGCTGCGCACGAAACTTTCGCATTACATTCTGCGCGCACACCCGCTGGTCGTTCTTACTGCTCCGGTAATCTATTCACTCATCTTCCCGCTTCTGTTGCTCGACATGTTCGTCACTGTCTATCAAGCTATCTGCTTTCCAGCTTACGGAATCGCCAAAGTATGCCGCAGCGACTATCTCGTTTTCGACCGTTACCACCTTGAATATCTCAATGCGCTCGAAAAGCTCAATTGCGCCTATTGCTCTTACGCCAACGGCCTCATCGCGTATGTACGCGAAATCGCCGGGCGTACAGAGCAATATTGGTGCCCGATAAAGCACGCACGCCGCGTCATCGGCGCTCATCCGCATTATGCGCAGTTTACGGATTTCGGTGACGCGGATGCCTTCCGTGCAACATAATCACGTCGTTTCTGGCGCGCGGCAGCAAGCGCGGCTTTGCCGCCAATTACCGACATAGCGCCGTGCTACGACAGCGACGCGAAGGGCCATGAGCGAACATTCACGCGGCATGTGCAGAGACGTTCCAGACCTAGCCGCCATCGGCAGACTGAACGACGCGGCGGACTTCAAATTGATGCGATCAAGTGGCCTTATTGACGACCTCGGACACGGCCGTCCTGATTTTCTCGGCAGCTTCAGTCGCCATCTCCTGAGCGAGTGCGCAAAGCTCCCTATTCTGCGTGGCCATGGTCTCGTACTGCTTGCGCATCTGCGCGGTTGACAGCTCGATAAATTCCGACGGGGACTTCACACCCAACAGGTCATGGATGTAGTCAAAGACGCTACGGGTGTTGGCGCGGGCAATTTCGATCAGTTTGTGATTATAGTCCGTGGCACGCTTGACGGCGGCTTCGTAGGCATTCTCGAGCAAGTCGGCTGCTTCCTCGCTGGCTACCTTGGCCCTTTCGCAAGCGTCTCTGGTGCGTTCGACACCCTTTTCGGTCATCTCACGAAGTGCTTCCGGCATTTCCATATTCGACAGGTCGAATTTTGGCATCTCGAATTTCGGAAGCCCGTAGTCCGGCACATCAATCGGAGAGGCAGCATGTTTCGGCGTTTTGGCTTTGTTAGGGGGAGCGGTGGTTTCCGTCATGACACTTGATCCCTTGGAGGGCGGTTTCAGATCGGAATATCCGGGCCCGTCGCCCTCAACTTCGGTTGGGCCCCGAAGCCGTCATTTTATAAATCCAAGCGATAAACAATCCGGCCGGCATTGATATATATCAATTTGGGTCGCCCTGATTCTGATAGTGATTATTAATACATCAGTTTGACGCGGTGCTTATTCTTCATACACGCGCTCCACTCTGATGGTCTGAGGCGGCATTGGCCCCGATGACTTTCCTGTCGGGGCCGCTTTTTGTGCCAATCGTCGATGCTATTCGTCGTCCACTCCCAACACCTTGCCGGTTTCTGGATTGACTAAGTGCAGTCGCGTGCGGGCCGTGCAGGTCACAGGTCGGATCGTTGGCGATCCAGCCTTGCAAACCATCGCGGCTTCCGTCCTGACCGCCTCTTTTGCCGCGCATTTCTGGCTCGCGTACGCCAATGATCGTTGACGTAGATCAATGCGCTGGGCGCGGAGCGGCCAAAAATAGAATGGTTGCCCATTTTCAGGGAAACAGAAGTTGGCGCAAGGTAGCGCCGATGCCGTTGCTGGAACTGCCCTCGTAACATCCGGATCGGCGGGGTTTAGTGATGGACGAGATTTCGCACAGCAAGTTTTCGGAACTTCGTAAGGAGATGATCGATAAAGCCATCTTCGCGCGCGGGGTCCGGTCAGAGCTGGTTCTCGATGCCATGGGTCGCGTGCCACGCGAAGCCTTCCTGCCGGCGCGGCTGCGCGAGTTTGCCTACGATGACACCGCCCTGCCGATCGAAGAAGGCCAGACGATCTCGCAGCCTTATATCGTCGCGTTCATGATCGAGGCATTGGCGCTGTGCGGCGGCGAAAAGGTGCTCGAAATCGGCGCCGGTTCGGGCTATGCGGCGGCCGTCCTCTCCGAAATCGCCGCCGACGTCTACACCGTCGAGCGTCATGGCCCGCTGGCCGAGAAGGCCGCCGCGACGCTCGCCGATCTCGGTTACGACCATGTCCACGTTTTGCACGGCGATGGGACGCGCGGCTGGCCGGCACACGCGCCCTACGATGCGATCATCGTCGCGGCCGGCGGCCCGACGATCCCCGAGTTGCTAAAAGACCAGTTGAAAATCGGTGGCCGGCTGGTAATCCCGGTGGGTGTGGACCCGCAAGTCCAGGAACTGGTGCGGGTGACGCGGATTGCGCAGGACGAATTTCGCCGCGAAGACCTCGCCGACGTGCGATTTGTTCCATTGCTCGGCGCGGAAGGGTGGGCGCCCGATGATGCGGAGCCGGCCCGCATTCGCCAGGCCCCGCCGCCCGGCGCCGTCAGCGAGCAAAAGCTAGTCGAGCGAATTGCCGACGCGGCCGAGCCGTTCAGCACGATCGAGGCGGTCGATCTCGGCCCGCTACTCGAACGGGTCGGCGACGCGCGCATCGTATTGCTCGGCGAGGCAACCCACGGCACATCGGAATTTTATCGGATGCGCGAGCGCATCTCGCGCGAACTGATCGTCAAGAAGGGCTTCCGCTTTATCGCCATCGAGGGCGATTGGCCGGATGCCGCGCGCGTCGATCATTATGTGCGCCATCTCGAATATGGTCCCGCCGAATGGACGGCGTTTGCCCGGTTTCCGACCTGGATGTGGCGCAACAACGAGGTGCGCGATTTCATCAACTGGCTGCGTCAGCACAATGCCGCGACCGAGCCAGAAGCCCGGGTGGCGTTTCACGGCCTCGATCTCTACAGCCTGTATGTGTCGATTCGCGCGGTGCTCAATTATCTCGATCAGGTCGATCCGGAAGCAGCCAGGGTTGCGCGTCAGCGCTACGGTTGCCTGACGCCGTGGCAGGGCGACCCGGCGACCTATGGCCACGCCGCGCTGACCGGATCCTACAGGACGTGCGAGCCCCAAGTGGTGCGCGCGCTCAAGGAGTTGTTGGAAAAGCGAGTCGCTTACGCCGGGCATGACGGCGAGCGCTTTTTCGACGCGGTGCAGAATGCCCGCCTCGTCACCAACGCGGAACGCTATTATCGCATCATGTATTACGGTTCGCGCGCGTCCTGGAATCTGCGCGACGAGCACATGTTCACGACGCTGAAGAATTTGCTGGCGTTTTACGGCACCGACAGCAAGGCGATCGTGTGGGCGCACAATTCCCACGTCGGCGATTCGGCGGCGACCGAAATGGTCTCGCGTGGCGAGCACAATATCGGGCATTTGTGTCGCCAGGAATTTGGCGGCAGCGTCTATCTGGTCGGATTCGGCACCAATAGCGGAACCGTTGCGGCTGCATCCGACTGGGACGGGCCGATGGAGATCAAGAAGGTTCAGCCTGCGCTGCCCAAGAGCTATGAGCGATTGTGCCACGCCACGGGGCATTCGCGCTTTATGCTGGGCTTGCGCGATCGCGCCGGCCTGGCCGGCGCGCAAGGCTTGGGCAAGCCGCACCTCGAGCGGGCGATCGGCGTCGTCTACCGGCCGGAGACTGAACGCGCCAGTCACTATTTCCACGCGATCCTGCCGCAGCAATTCGACGAGTACATCTGGTTCGACGACACGCGCGCGGTCACGCCGTTCGACACCGCGGAACTCGTGGGACTGCCGGATACCTATCCGTTCGGGGTGTGAGTGCCGCCGTGCCGGCTTGCAAGGACATCGGCTATGTTCTCGACAAGCTGGACTGGATGCGCGCGGAGCGCATCTGGCCCAACGGGCTGCGCTACACTTGGACCGATGCGTTCGGCGTAGTGCTTCTGGTTTCGCTCTATGCGGAACTGGGCGAGCGGCGTTTCCTCGACGAGGCCGAATGGGTGGTAGCCGATGTCGAGCGGCTGCTCGGCCGCCCGCGCGGCATCCGCATCGGGCAAGCGCCAGACCGCGACGGCCAATATTTCCACTATTTGGCGATGTGGCTGTACGCGCTCTCCGTGTTGGCACGCCATGTGCCGGACTATCGGCGCAAGGGCGTCGACTTGGTGCGCCAGATTCACTCTGCCTTCGTCGTGCCGGGGCGAGGCGTGCTGTGGAAGATGACGGAGGATTTGAGCGCGCCTTATCCTGGCTTTGGTTTCGGCGCGCTCGATGCTTTCGACGGCTATGTCTCCTATCGGTCCCTGGATGAGCAGGCGTTGGCACCCGAGATCGCCGATATGCGAACGCTGATCGAGGCGACCGCAGCCAGCCTCACCATCACCCAGGACCTCGGGCTCGGCATGATGCTGTGGCTTACTCACTTTTTTCCGACGGAAAATTGGGCGGTGACGCAGCGGCGCCGCAGCCTCGCCGTGCTCGATCTGATGTGGCGTGACGACGGCTATTTCTGCCGCGAGCCCGATCTTCCCCATGTCAAATTTGCCTTCACCAATTACGGCGTCGCGATCGGCCTGCAGGCTGCCCAAGCGATGCCTGAGCGGGTCGCGCGGCTGAATGACTTTTTTGATCATTACCGGTCGGGCGACGAATATGACCGCGAGGCCATCACCCACGTCATGGCATGCAACTCGCATTTTCCCGGCTACTTGATCCGGGGCTCCTCCGATTGAACCCAGGTCGCGTCTGCGTCCCCGCCGCTCTCGATCAAGGTCGGTGCCGGAGCGAGAACCGCTTCGCCCCGCCGCACGCAAACCACTATTGCCTCGATTGTGACGATGCACACTCCGCTTCCGGAATGGGTCAATCACGACTGTCTCGAACCGGCGGCAGCCTAGGCCCATGTCCGTTGTGCGCCCGAAAGCGGCAGTGGCGGCGTGTTCAATGAGTCCGCGCTTCAGCCAAACGACCATGATGTTCACAGCGACCGATCTGCGGTACCTTCGTGGCAACCACATTGCGCCCGGCCTATTCGCTGACCAGGAAAGACCACGATGACCAACGGCAGTACGCTTTCGCTCCCCGAGCTCGAAGACCGCATCGCCATTGTACGCGACAATATCCGGCAGCTGATCGAGCAGGCGGCGGCCTTCTCCGGCGCCGCGGATGAAGACCGCAACGCCGATCGTCTGGCGGAGCAGAACGAAGAGCTGGACCGGCTGGTCAAGCAGCGGGATGCGCTGTTGAAGAAGTAATTCACCTCTCCCCGCGAGCGGGGAGAGGGAGATAAGAATTCACTCGGCGTGCAGGCCGGCGTCCTTTATGACCTTGCCCCAGGTCGCCATTTCGTCCTTGAAAAACTGCGTGCATTCTTCGGGCGAGTTGCCGATGCCGACATAGGCCATCGCCGCAAGCTTGGTCTTGATGTCGGGCTGCGCCAGGCCGGCGACGATCATGTCATGCAGCTTGGCGACGATAACCTTCGGCGTGCCCGCCGGCGCCGCCACCGCGGTCCAGGTCGCGCCCACCACTTCGGGAAAGCCGGCTTCGGCCATGGTCGGCACGTCCGGCAGCGTCGGCGCCCGCGCTTTGCCGGTCACGGCGAGTGCGCGCAAGCCGCCGCTCTTGATCAGCGGCAGCGCCGGCGCCAGCGCGCCGAACGAGATCGGCGTATGGCCGCCGACCGTCGCTTCGACGGCAGGCTCGCCGCCGCCGAACGGCACATGCACGAGATCGAGCTTCAATTCGTGCGCAAACAGCGAGCCGACAAGCTGCGGCGGCGTGCCGGTGCCCGGCGAGGCGAAACTGTATTTGCCGGGATTGGCCCGGATCAGCTCGACCAGCTCCTTGACGGTGTGCGCCGGCACCGACGGATTGACCGCCAGCACCACCGGCGTCGCGGCGGCGAGCGTGACGGCTTCAAAGTCCTTCAGCGGATCGAAGCCGGGGTGGCTGAACAGAAAGACGTTATTGGTGAGGTTGCCGCCCGTCACCAGGACCGTGTAGCCATCCGGCGCCGACTGCGCCGCGCGAACGGCGCCGATATTGCCGCCGGCGCCGGAGACGTTTTCGACGAAGAAATTCTTGCCGGTCTGTGCGCTGAGGCTTTGCGCCAAGAGCCGCGCCACCAGATCGGTTGGGCCGCCGGGCGCAAAGCCGACGATCATCTTGACCGGCCGCGCCGGCCAGGTTTCCGCGCGCGCGACGTTGGCAACGACGCTCGCAACGCCTGCAATCAAGCAAACCGCCACAACCAAATATTTTTTCATGTCACGCCGCCTCCCCATGCTCACTTGCGCCAGCGTAGATGCTTATGCGCTGCCGCAGCCCCGACGGTTTTGGCGATTATGCCCGCGCTAGCGCCCGCTTCCTAGCGCCTCACGCTCCCCCGGCAAGACAGTCCGGTCTGAGGGTGGCACCTCTGTTTTGAGGGGTCGAATGGGGCGGCAGCGCTTAGGGGCATCGCCCCAACTCCAAGGCTCGCAGCGGCCACCTCATCCTGTCTTTTCCCCGCAAACCGCGGGAAAAGGTGGCGGAATGCGCGAATCGCCCCCGCGCGTTAACCATCGAGGGCAATTTCCGAGGCGTTTCCTCCTCAAGAATGCCACGGAGCCGCCCATTTACCGCCGCTTAAGATTAGCATTGCATTGAGGATTAGCGTTGCATTCTTGCATCAGGGGTCACCGGGCGGTGAGGCGGGACATGAAGACGACAAATCGGGGTTTGCGGGCGTTCGAACGGGCAATTCTCTCTAAGCGGGCACGATCGGGTGGCGCCCCGCAGCCGCGGCGCGCCGCGGCTGTTCTGTAAGCCAATCTCCACCACGTAACGCACAGCCATGACGTTTGTGGACGCGCCGCGTTTAGGCGTCCCGGCATACGACCAACGTCGCGCTTCGACCGGCGGCGATTATCGCCGCGCGATCCGCCGCGCCGGCATTGGACTCGGCACCTTGACCGCCGCCAGCGGCACGGCCGGCGCGGTGACGCTGACCGCCGCCTGGATGATCGCCGCCGCCATCAGCGCGGCGCCGCATGCGCCCGATTTGCCGAGCAATCTGCCGGCCGGCCACGACAAGATCGCACTGAGTGCGCCGAGCGGCGGATTGGCCGGAAGAATGATCGCGGATTTCGCCGCCGTCGCCGACGCGGCCGCCGATTTCTCCCGCGCGTCTCCCTCGCCGGAAGCGGAGCATGCCAAGAGCGCGCGGCTCGATGCGCCGTTCCGTCGCGTGCCGTTCCCGCGCGCCCGGTTCGCTGCCGTGCACGCCGATGAAGGCGCGCGAGAAGAGGCAATGCTGGAATCGCTGGCGCCCGCCGGAAACATCGGCGCAGCGCCGCAGGCCGCAGCAACTCTGCCTTCGGGCTATGTGGCCGCGGCATTCGATCTGTTCGACCCGCAGCCGACGGTTGCCGCCGGACTCGCCGTCATGCCGCGGGTCGTCGCGCAGCAGCGGCCGCAGCCGGCGCGCGTCGCCGCACAAACAAACGAGGTGCCGGCATCGGCACGGCAGCCCGAGGGCGCGCGCGTCTCGCCGCCGCTGGAACTGGCGTATGCCGACGCAGAACCGGCATTGCCGCCGGCCGGGAATGCAGCATCCGCGCCGCCACAGCATTCGGCGCTGACCGGTTTCCTGCACAAGCTGTTCGGCCAGCGGCTCGCCAGCGCCAATCCGGATGTCGCACCGCTTGGCGGCGGCCGCACCGCGATCTACGATATCGAAGCGCGCACGGTTTATATGCCCGATGGCGAGCGGCTTGAGGCGCATTCGGGGCTCGGCGCTTTGATGGACGATCCGCGCTATGCGAGCCGAAAGGATCGCGGCCCGACGCCGCCGAACGTCTACGATCTGGTGTTGCGCGAAGGCTCGTTCCACGGCGTGCAGGCGATCCGGCTCAAACCGGAGAACGACGACAAGATGTTCGGCCGCGCCGGCATCCTCGCCCATCCCTACATGCTCGGCGCCTCGGGCCAGTCGTTCGGCTGCGTGTCGTTCAAGGACTATCCGGCGTTCCTGAAGGCCTTCGAAAACGGCGAGGTCAACCGGCTCGTCGTGGTGCCCTCGCGCGGCGATTATCCGCGCTACGCCGCGAACGACTGAAAATCATCAATGTCCGCGCGTTTCCCGGATCGCACCAAACTCCGAGCGTGCGACGATCCCGGGTCTGCAGCGCAGCACTCCGCTCCACTGCGTGCTGCACTGCGCCCGGGGAAACGAAGCGTTTTTCAGGTGAAATTTATTTGAACCGTTCGGACGGCGGCGCGATCTCGGTGACGAGATCGCGGATCAGCGTCTTGTTGGGGAGCGGCATTAGCGTCATTTCGCGCGGCTCGAGCCGGGCGGTGCAGGCATAGACCGTCTCGCCGTCGAGCTGCACCATGCATTCCTTACAGGCATTGGCGCAGCTACTCGAGAGCTCTAATTCGCGATGTCTTAAGGAGATCAATCAGAGCGTCAATCTTCGAGGAGCGCGCGCCCTTGCGCCAAATGAGAACGGTCTGAGCACTGTTCTGCCCGTGCGGCATAGCGTGGACGCTCAAACGTCTTCTCTCCGGAAACGTGCTCAGTACGCTCTTCGGGAGAAGCGCTATACCCATGCCCACGACGACGCACCCCAACATGGCATGATATGATGATAGCTCGATCGCGCGTTCCGGAATCTCGCCACGGCTCGCATACCAGTCTTCAAGACGCTTACGATGCGGACAGCCATGCTCGAAAACGATGACCGTCTTGGGCAAGCTGCCCTTCTTACCGATCGAGGGGTGATTGGCGGCGGCGACAATCACCAGTTCCTCATTAAAGGCCGGTCTCTTCTCGAATGGCGCATCGGCGATCGGCTCAGCAACGAGTGCTGCGTCAAGTTCTCCCGCGACGATGGCGCCGGCAAGAACTTGTGGGTTGCCGGTGCGAAGCTCCAGAACGACTTCGGGGTGCCGCCGATGGTATTCGCTCAGCGGGCCCGGCAGCCTGACAGCAGCGGTGCTCTCCATGGCGCCAAGCCGAAACGTTCCGCGCGGTCTGGCATCTTGTACGGCGTCGCGCGCTTCGTCGGCGAGCGCGAGGAGGCGGTCGGCGAAGTCGATCAGGACACGGCCGGCCGGGGCCAAGTGAAGCCGCTTGCCTTGCCGAATAAAAAGCACAACGCCGAGATTCTCCTCGAGTTGCCTGATCCGGGTGGTGACATTGGACTGAACGCGATGTAACCGCTCGGCCGCGCGCGTGATACCGCCTTCACGCACGACGGCACGGAAGATCAACAGATCCGATAAATCCATATATATCTCTAAATGAGATGCGTTACATCAGCATTATTCATTTTGCATGATTTATATTTCGGCGTAAAGCGGCGCACGGAACTCAACCCCGGCTCGTCGTGACTTGCGATCGCTTCTTGCGAAGGCAAACGCGCGGCACCGCGTTCTCCCTATCAGGCAAGGATATAACCCATGATCGTCACGATATTTCGTTCTCGCCTGCTCCCGGAAGCCGTCGACGAATATATGCCGGTAGCTAAAAGAATGAGCGACCTCGCCAAGGCGATGCCCGGCTACATCGACCACAAAGGCTTCGTCGCGGAGGATGGCGAACGGCTCACCGTGGTCGAGTTCGATTCGGAAGAGAGCTTGCGGGGCTGGGCCATTCACCCCGAGCACGTCGAGGCAAAGAAGCGCGGGCGTCAACGATTTTTCACGGAATATCGTGTTCAGATATGCAAAATCATCCGGGACTCAAATTCCCGGCCTCACCGTGCGAGTGCCTGACGTTGGGGCAATGCGAAAGAAAATGCTGAACCGATGAAGATTATTTTGTCCCGAACCGTTCGGACGGCGGCGCGATCTCGGTGACGAGATCGCGGATCAGCTTCTTGTTGGGCAGCGGGGTGAGCGTCATCTCGCGCGGCTCGAGGCGGGCGGTGCAGGCATAGACCGTCTCGCCGTCGAGCTGCATCATGCATTCCTTGCAGGCATTGGCGTTGATGCAGGAGTAGCGCACGGCGAGCGACGGATCCTTGTTGATACGCAGCCAGCGCAAGCCGTCGAGCACCGACTGGCCCTCTTCGAACGGCACGTCGTGGCGTTCGAAATGGCCGGCGTCGCGCGCATCGCCGCGCCAGATTTTCAGCGTGGCGATCGATTTCGATTGCCGGCTCATGCCATCGCCTCGGCCGGCGCGCCGGAAACCTGCAAAGCGCCGTCACGCCAATGCACACGCTGATGCACCTGCCAGTGCGGCAGCATCGCGGGAAAATCCTCGCGCTGATGCGCGCCGCGGCTTTCGGTGCGGTTGAGCGCCGATTGCGTCACCGCCTGCGCCACCGCGATCATGTTGCGCAGATCGAACCAGTCGAGTCGCTGCAGATCGAAGGCGGCAGCCGATCCCGCCGGCCGCCCGCCGAGCTCTTCTTTGAGCGCGGCAAGGCCGTCGAGCGCGCGGCGCAGTTTTGCGCCGGTGCGGAACGGCCCGACGTCGTCGGCCATGATGGCCTGCAAGCGCGCGATCATCGCTGCCGTGTTCGGTGCCTCACGGCCGGATACCCCGGAACGGAGCAGATCGAGCGGTAGGCGGCCGTCTTGCGGGCGAAGTTTTTGCGGTAGCGCGACGTGCGCGGCCGCGCTCCGCCCGGCGCGGCGGCCGAACACCAAAGCTTCGGTGATGGCGTTGCCGGACAACCGGTTGGCGCCGTTGGCGCCGCCGACGACTTCGCCGGCCACATAAAGGCCGGGCATGTCGCTCATCATGCGCGCGTCGGCCTTCACGCCACCCATGTGATAATGCGCGATCGGCGCGACCTCGACCGCGGTCTTGGTGAGATCGATGCCGTTGGCCGCCAGCCGGTCGATCACCGGCCCGAACGCATTGCGCAACGCCGCCGCACCGCAGTGCTCGAACGACAGGTAAGCGCCGCCGTGCGGCGAGCCGCGCCCGGCCTCGACTTCCTTGGTGATGGCGTAGGTCGCGAGGTCGCGGGTGAGGACGTATTTGCCGTCCTCGTCGGAGCCGTATTTCGAGGTGAATTCTTCCTTCGCACCGTTGAGCAGCCGGCCGCCGAGCTTGTAGCGGAATGGATCCCACATGATCGGATCCATGCCGACCAGCCGCGGCGCCAGATGCCCGATCGGAAAGAACTGGACGAATTCCATGTCGATGAGCGAAGCGCCGGCGCGCAGCGCCAGCGCGTAGCCGTCGCCGCCCATATTGGCCGAGGCGCTGTTGCGGCGGTAAAGCCGCGTCAATCCGCCGGTCGCCAAGACGGTCGCTTTGGCCGCGATAACAACCGGCGCGCCGGAGCCGAGATGATAGGCGACCGCACCGGTGACCTCACCATTGCCGACCGCGAGATCGACGATGCACAGATCGCCGGCTTTGCGGATCGATGGATTGCGCACCAGATGCGTGCGCAGCGTCTTCGACACCGCCGGCCCGGTATTGATGAAATCGACATAGACGCAGCGCGGCCGATCGTGGCCCGGCGCCTGCGTCGCGGTAATGTGCCCGTCCTTGCGCGCCCAGCCAACGCCCCAGGCGTCGAGCTCGCGAATGCAGTCCGGCGCTTCTTCGCAGAGAAGTCGCGCCAGACCTTCGTCGCACAGCCCGCGGCCGGCGGCGATAGTGTCGGCATAATGCGCCTGCGGATCGTCGGGCACCTCTTCGCCGAGCGCGACCGCAACCGTCATCTGCGCCATGACGGTGGCGCCGCCACGGCCGATCAGGCTGCGGTCGACAAGCAAGACCTGCGCGCCGCGGCGCGCCGCTTCGATCGCCGCATACATGCCCGCGGCGCCGGAGCCGATGACCAGGATATCGGTTTCGACGCTCATGAATTCGGCGGTCATGCGCGATCTCCGCCGGTCACGGCGCGGTGGCCGCCGGCGCGGCGAAGGCCGCTGCGAGCCGCGCGGCAAATTGCCGTTCCATCTCTTTCGCCTTCGAGCGCAGCACCGGCTGGCCGAGGCTGCCGAGCTTGCCGGTCAAAGCGGCCTCGATCTCGTAGTCGATCTTGGTTTGGTCGCCGAGCTCGGTGAGTCGCGTCAGCGAAGTTGCCGCCAGCCGGCCGACGATGCCGAGCGGGGTGCCTTCGACCCTGGCTTCGATCTCGCGCGGCGGCTCGGCGCGCGTCACTTGCACCGTCACCTTGAACTTGAATTTCATGTAGGCGACCTTGGTCTCGAACACCGCCGCATAAGTATCGGGCGCGGTCTCGACGAGCTCGCTGACGCCGTCGACGCAAGAGGCAAAAAAGCGCGCGTCGCGCACTTTCTCGTAGACCTGCGCGCGCGGCGCGTTGACCGTCAGCTCTCCGGAAAATTTCATCTTTACTCCGTGGCCGTCATTGCGAGGAGCAAAGCGACGAAGCAATCCAGGGGCCGCGCGCTTCCAAGGCTGGATTGCTTCGCTGCGCTCGCAACGACGAGAAAAGTTCAAGCGCGCAGCGCCGTGAGCATATCCCTGATATATTCGTCGGCGCTGGAAATCACGAGCATCATGGCGTGCGGCCGCAAAGTGCTGAGCATTTTCGACAGCGTCTCGTCGCTCACCCCGGCGCCGCCGAGAATGAGCGCCGTCGTCATCACATGCTTGACGCTGCAGGCCTCGCCGATGAGGCTCGCGGCGGCGGCATTTTCGCCGGCGGTCGCCACCATGACCACGAGATCGGCGGTCTGGACTTCGTCGACCAGGTTCTTGGTGCGGCCGGCCAGATCGTTGAGCCAGCCGCCCATCGAGAAGCGCTCGCCCTGCCGCGGCGCGCCGGAGAATGCCGAGGCGGTGAGGAAGGTCGCGCGCTGCCACGGCGCGGCGGCCAAATCCTTGACGACGCGCTCGCTCGGGGCGTCGAGCGCAATCACCTTGACGGCACGGGCCTGCGAATTCGGCCGATCGATGCGGAATTTCGCCTCCGCCGCCGAGCTCATCCGGGCCGATTCGCTTTGCATGATCCGCTCTCCTGACGCCTCGTCCGCACTATAGCCAATGGCCAAAAATATTCCATTGCACGCACCGTTTAGTATAACGGCGCTCCGCTCCGTGGGTTCTAGGGAAGGTTAGAGAGGATCATGGCCGCCGAAGCAAAACGCCTTGAATTGTGCAGCACCGCCGAGGTTGCGCCCGGCGCCGCGCTCAAGGTCGAGATCGACGATCTGGCGCTCGCGGTGTTCAATGTCGACGGGCAGTTCTACGTCACCGACGACGCCTGCACCCATGGTCCGGGCTCGCTGTCGGAAGGCTATATCGAAGATGATGTCGTGGAATGCAACTTCCACAACGGCCAGTTCAATATCCGCACCGGCGAAGTGGTGTCGCCGCCCTGCATGGTGCCGGTGAGGACCTATCCGGTCCTGGTCGTCCACGGCAAGGTGACGATCGAAGTGTGAGCCGCTTGCGCCGATTAAGCGGCTAATAGGCGCACGTGAAACTTACTCCCTGTAGCTTTGGCGAAACGCAAGAGCGTTTTGGTGCTCGGTAGCGTCTGCCCGCTCTCCAAACGAGCGATCGTGGATTGGCTGGTTCCCATGCGGTCGGCGAGCTCGGATTGGGACAATCCGGCACGCAAGCGCGCCTTGACCAATTCGGCGGCAATTTCAAATTCCGGGGCAAGCGCGTCGTATTCGGCCTTGACCTTAGGGTTGGCCAACAGACGAGCCTTGAGCTTTTCGAACGGAATTGTCATCTGATCTCCTTCGCCCGCCGCAGCGCGAGTTCGATTTCGCTGCGCGGCGTCTTCTGCGATTTCTTTACGAATGCTCGAACGACCACGACTCTTTGTCCGATCGCGGTGACGTAGAGAGCGCGGGCTATTCCGTCGCGGCCGGTCAAGCGCAGCTCCCACAGCTTATCCTCCAGGTGTTTGACGTGCGGCTCGCCCAGGCTTTTGCAAGCCTGCGGCGGCAATGCGCTCGGCTAGCCGCAGGAAACGCGCCCGCATATCCGCCGGAAGCGCGGCAATCTCCGCAGCGACGGTTTCGTTGAGGATTTCAACCCGCCAAGGCACACGGCCGTCTATATCTCATTTTTGAGATAGGGGCAAGAGCTATTGGGACGTGGCCCATCGCGCAACCAAGCCGTTTTGCAGTTGACGAACTCCGCCGCTCCAGCTTGTTAGATGCCAACAAATCTTATGGAGGATCGCCCCGATGCCGAGAACTAAGCCGCCGTTCCGCGCCGACGTGGTCGGCTCAATTCTGCGCACCGCGGCGCTCAAGGACGCGCGCGCCAAGCGCGAAAAGGGCGAAATTACCGCGGCGCAGCTCAAAGAGGTTGAAGATCGCGAGATCGAGAAGATCATCAAGAAGCAGGAGGAGGTCGGGCTGCAGGTCGCCACCGACGGCGAATTCCGGCGCTCGTGGTGGCATTTCGACTTCTACGGCATGCTCGACGGCGTCGAGATCCGGGAGCTCGACCACGGCATTCAATTCCAGGGCGTGCAGACCCGCCCGCTCACCCCGCGCATCACCGGCAGGCTCGGTTTCTCCAGTCATCCGATGCTGGAGCATTTCAAGTTTCTCAAGGCGCACACGCGGGTGACGCCGAAAATGTGTATCCCGAGCCCGGCGACGCTGCATTTCCGCCTCGAGCCGGATGCCATCAAGACCAAGGACTACGCCGACCGCGATGCCATTTTCGACGATCTGGCGAAAACCTACCGGCAGGCGATCCGCGGCTTCTACGATGCCGGCTGCCGCTACCTGCAATTCGACGACACCGCCTGGGCCTATCTGTGCTCGCCGGCCGAGCTGAAAAAGGCGCGCGAGCGCGGCTTGAACGCGGAGCGCCTGCAGCAGGACTATGCCCGCGTCATCAACGGCGCGCTCGAAGGCAAGCCGGCCGACATGACGGTCACGACACATGTGTGCCGCGGTAATTTCCGCTCGACCTGGATTTCCGAGGGCGGCTATGAGCCGGTCGCCGAGATCATGCTCGGAAAATTGAACTACGACGGCTATTTCCTGGAATACGACACCGCGCGCGCCGGCGGTTTTGAGCCGCTGCGCTTTTTGCCCAAAGGCAACAAGATCGTGGTGCTCGGCCTGGTCACCACCAAATCCGGCACGCTCGAGAAGAAGGACGACGTCAAGCGCCGCATCGAGGAGGCGACCAAATATGCTGCGCTCGATCAGCTTGGTCTGTCGCCGCAATGCGGCTTCGCCTCGACCGAGGAAGGCAACGTGCTCGCCGAGGAAGAGCAATGGGCGAAGCTGCGGATGATCGTCGAGCTCGCCGACGAAGTGTGGCACTGATTATTTGTCATTGCGGGGCGGGCGCGGCGCGCTATACGGCTCGGCCGGAACGACGAGAGCCCGCCCCAGCCGCTTGTGCACATGCACCATCAGCGCCATGGCGAACAGCGGCGTCGCCAGATTGACAATCGGGATCGACACGAAGGCGGCGATGAACAGGCCGCCGATATAGACCGTCATGGCGTTGCGCTTGCGCAAGGCTTTGGCCTCCGCCGGCGGCCGAAAGCGCATGGCAGCAAGTTCGAAATATTCGCGGCTGAGAATGTACGCGGTGGCGAGGAAGAAAATCGCCGCGCCGAAGCCGGCCAACAGCAACAACGGCGCGGCACAGAGATAGATCAGAACCGCGAGCAGCGCGGTCTTGCCGCCTTCCCACATCGCCAGCCACAGCGGCAGCGCCTTGCCCGGCGGATCGGCGGGATAATGTGCGCGCTCGACCTCTTCGCCGATGCGGTCGGAGAAAAAGCTGGCGACCAGCGCGGTGACGGCCGGCATCAGAAACACGCCGCCGACGATAATGCCAAGGCTGGCGGCGATCGATAAGAGCCAGGCGATGGCGTCGACGGGCAGATGCGCGTGCGGTCCGACCGTGGTCTCGACCGAGGCGCCGCCGACGTCCACCAGGTGAACGAGCAGCCGGTCGAGCGCGATACCGAGGACGACGATCAGCGCCAGCGCGAGCAGGATCGATTTCCACAACACCGCGCGCAGCGGCGGCGCGACCATCTCGGTGAGCGCGCTAATCACATCGTTGAGCATGGCAGAAACCTCAAGAGTTGTTTCCCAGCCGCGGTACAGCGCCATCAGCGCGTTCACGCGCGTCTTCGACGCGCTATGGCGTTGCAGCGCTGATCCGGGACCGTTAAAAGCTCCGTCTATGTAACGATCCCGGGTCTGCAGCGCATCACTGCGTGCTGCGCTGCGCCCGGGAAACGCGCGATTTAGCTCAAGCGGCTCCCTTGCGATTTGGTTCACGCATCGCGCGTTCCCTTGACCCGCATTAAACCGTAGCGTTTGCCCGTTGTACGCAGTTCGGGCAATCTGCGCCGGGCCGTAAGCATTTCGGAAGCCATGCCGGGCAAACCTCTTAAGCTCAGTCGCCGTTCGTTCCTCGCCGCCTCCGCGGCGCTCGCGGCTCACCCCGCGGCCGCTGCGCCGGCGCCGTCCTCGGGTCCATTCGAGGTCGTCATCGTCGGCGCCGGCGCCGCCGGGATCGCCGCAGCACGCCGGCTTGCCGCCGCCGGGCGGCGCTATGTGGTGATCGAGGCGACCGATCATATCGGCGGCCGCTGCATCACCGATACAACGAGCTTCGGCGTGCCGTTCGATCGCGGCGCGCATTGGATGTATTTGCCGGACTCCAACCCGGTGACCAAGCTCACCCCGGTGCGCGGCATCGACATTTATCCGGCGCCGCAAAGCCAGAAGGTGCGGATCGGCTTGCGCTATGCGCGCGAAGGCGAGCTTGAGGATTTTCTGACCGCCCAGGTGCGCGCCACGCGCGCCATCGACGAGGCGGCGCGCAAGGCCGACATTCCCTGCGTGCAGGCCATGCCGCCGGATCTCGGCGACTGGCGCGCGACGATCGACTTCATGCTCGGCCCCTACATGTGCGCCAAGGACTTGGCGCAAGTGTCGTCGTTCGATTTTGCCCACGCGCGCGAGCGCAATGCGGCGGCTTTCTGCAAAGAGGGGTTCGGCGCGCTCGTTGCCGCGCTCGGACAGGGTCTCGATATTCATCTGTCGACGCCGGCAACGACGATCGACACCCGGGGCGGCATCACGGTGGAAACCGCCAAGGGTACGATCGTCGCACGAACCGCGATCGTCACCGTGCCGACCAATGTCGTCTCCTCGGGCGGACTCAAGTTCAGTCCGGAGCTCGGCCATCATCAGATCGACGCCTTCGGCCGCATGTCGCTCGGCAGCTACGACCACATCGCGCTCGAGCTTCGCGGCAATCCTCTGGGCCTCGAAAGCGACGATCTGGTGCTGCAAAAATCGACCGATACGCATACCGCGGCGCTGCTCGCCAACGTATCCGGCACCGAGCTGTGCCTGATCGACGTCGGCGGCGCGTTCGGCCGCGATCTCTCGGCGCAAGGCGAGGCCGCGATGATCGATTTCGCCGTCAACTGGCTGGCCGGGCTCTACGGCTCGGAGGTCAAAAGCGCGATCGGCCGCAAACATGCGACGCGCTGGGATGCCGAGCCCTATGCGCGCGGCGCCTGGTCCGCCGCGGTGCCCGGGAGCCAGTTCGCGCGCCGGCAATTGCTGGAGCCGATCGCCGACAATGTCTGGTATGCCGGCGAAGCCGCGCACGAAACCCTGTGGGGCACCGTGGGCGGCGCATGGGACTCCGGCGAACGCGCCGCCGACGCGGTGCTGCATCAGATCGGTCCGGTCAAAGCGGCGGCCCCGGTGGGAGCGGAGGCGAAGCCGAAGCGTAAGCCGCTGCACGCCCGCGCCGAGCGCCAAGAACTGCACCATGAGCCGCGCCGCGAAAGCGAGCCGCGCTATTACGGCGGCACGCCCAGCATCATTGCGCCGGAGCGATAACGAAACCTACTTCCGCTCATTCCCGCGAAAGCGGGAATCCAGCCGCAGCTCATCGAATTGGCGATCAAAGTAGCTGGGTCCCCGCTTTCGCGGGGACGAGCGGACGGTCTTCACGCCCGCAGCACGCCGCCGGTGCGCTTGTTGACTTCGGCGACGATTTTGCCGGCGAGCGCCTCGATCTCGGCGTCGGTCATGGTCTTGTCGCGCGGCTGGATGGTCACGGCGATGGCGATCGATTTCTTGCCGGGCTCGATGCCCTGACCCCCGTAAACGTCGAAGACCGTCACGCCGGCAATGAGCTTGCGATCGACCGATTGCGCGGCGCGCACGACATCGGCGGCTTTCACATTGCGATCGACAACGAACGCGAAATCGCGCTCGACCGGCTGGAACGGCGACAGCTCCAGCGCCGGCTTGGCGCGCGTGGCTTTCGTCTTCGGCTCGGGGATGCGCTCGAGGATCACCTCGAAGCCGACCAGCGGGCCTTCGGCATCGAGCGCTTGCAGCGCGTTCGGATGCAGTTCGCCGAAATGACCGAGCGCGTTCTGCGGCCCGATCTGGATCGTTCCGGAGCGGCCGGGATGAAACCAGGCCGGCCCGCCCGGCACCACTTGCAGCGCCTGCGGCGAGGCGCCAGCCGCGATAAGCACCGCGAGCGCATCGGCCTTGGCATCGAACGCATCAACCTCACCGTCGCGCTTCGACCAATGCCGGCCGATGCCGGAGGGCTTGGCCAGCGCACGCCGCACGGCGGCGGCGGCGGTAAGCTGATCCTCCGGCCGGTCGCCACGGAACACCTGCCCGACTTCAAACAGGCCGACATCTGGGAAGCCGCGGTCGGCGTTTTTCTGCACCGCGGCCATGAGCCCGGGAAGAAGGCTCGGCCGCATGTCGGAAAGATCGGCCGCGATCGGGTTGGCAAGCTTGAGCTCCGGCTTGCCGCCGCCGAACAGTTCGGCGGGCTTGGCGGCGATGAACGACCAGGTCACCGCCTCGACCAGATTGCGCGCGGCGAGCGCGCGCTTTGACTTGCGGGTGCGCAGCTGGATCGGCGTGAGCACCGGCTTGCGCGCCGCGTCGCCGCGCGGAAACGGCGTCGGCGGCACGCGGTCGACGCCGAGAATGCGCACCACCTCCTCGACGATATCGGCCTTGCCTTCGATATCCGGCCGCCACGACGGCACCGCGATCTTCACCCGCTCGCCTTGCCCGGCGACGAAAAAGCCAAGGCGTTCGAGCACGCGGCGCAACTCGGTCAGCGGCACGTCGAGCCCGGCGAGGCGTTCCAACTCGGACTGCGGAAAATCGATGACACGCTCCGCCGGCTCGGCGCTGCCGGCGACGACGACTTCCGAGGCCGCGCCGCCGCACAAATCCATCACCATATGCGTCGCCAGTTCCAGGCCGGGCAGCATGAAGACCGGATCGACACCGCGCTCGAAGCGGTAGCGGGCGTCGGAATTGACGCCGAGTCGGCGGCCAGTCTGGGCAATGTTCATCGGCTGCCACAGCGCCGACTCGATCAGAACGTCGGTGGTCGCTTCCGAGCAGCCGGTTTTTTCGCCGCCCATGATGCCGGCCAGCGATTCGACGCCGTCGTCGTCGGCGATCACGCACATGGTGTCGTCGAGCGTGTAGGTTTTGCCGTCGAGTGCCAGCAGCGTTTCGCCGAGCCGCGCGCGCCGGACCGTAAGATTGCCGCGCACTTTCGCAGCGTCAAACACGTGCAGCGGCCGGCCGCGGTCATAGGTGATGAAGTTGGTGATGTCGACCAGCGCATTGATCGGGCGCAGCCCGACCGCGATCAGTCGCTTTTGCAGCCAGTCCGGCGACGGCCGGTTCTTGACGCCTCGCACCAGGCGCAGCCCGAAGGCCGGGCACAACGGCGGCGTCGCGCCGAAGTCGAGCGTCACTTGCACCGGGCAGGCAAAGCCGCCTTTGACCGGCTTGATCCCCTGATCGATGAACCTGCCCATTTCCGCGGCGGCCAGATCGCGCGCGATGCCGTGCACGCCGGTGGCGTCGCCGCGGTTCGGCGTCAGATTGACCTCGATCACTGGATCGTCGAGGCCGGCATATTTGGCGAAGGCCTCGCCGACCGGCGCATCGTCGGGCAGATCGATGATGCCGTCGTGATCGTCGGAGATTTGCAGCTCGGCCTCCGACACCAGCATGCCGCGGCTTTCGACGTCGCGGATCTTGCCGACGCCAAGCGTGATGGCCTTGCCGGGAATGAAAGCGCCGGGCGGCGCGAACACGCCCTTCATTCCGGCGCGCGCGTTCGGCGCGCCGCACACCACCTGGATCGGATCACCAGAGCCGATGTCGACCATGCAGACGCGCAGGCGATCGGCGTTGGGATGCTGCCTGGCATCGACCACCCGCGCGATCACGAATGGCGCAAACGCTTTCGCCTTGTCCTCGATGCGCTCGACCTCGAGCCCGATCATGGTCAGCTTGTCGGCGAGCTCGCCGAGCGGACGATCGGTCTCGAGATGCTCCTTGAGCCAGGCGAGGGTGAATTTCATCATTCGAGATCACTCGAAGGAGTAAGTTTTCTTCAATATCTCAAAAAGTTGTCTAGCGGCCTCTTCACCAAACTGAAGAGTCTGGCTTTGTTTTCCAGGAATCTCACGATCATCTGACCCACGGGTGTCTATTTGAATGATGCTTCGGGAATCCTCGGTCGGAAAAATCTTAACGATGGCCTCCACCTGAGTTGGCTGGATACGACCCGTCGTCCCCTCCTGCCGTATATTTGTTACCCATGCCATGGCGCGTTCCTTCTCTTATGTACTCAATCCGCCCACCAGCGTCGGGAAGTCGAGCGGGCGGAAGCCGTAATGGTTGAGCCAGCGCACGTCGGCCTCGAAGAAGGCGCGCAGGTCCGGCATGCCGTATTTGAGCATGGCGACGCGATCGATCCCCATGCCCCAGGCAAAGCCCTGATATTCGTCGGGATCGAGCCCGCAATTCTTCAGCACGTTGGGATGCACCATGCCGCAGCCGAGGATTTCCAGCCAATCGCTGCCTTCGCCGAAGCGGATTTCGCCCTTGTCGCGGCGGCACTGGATGTCGACTTCGAGCGACGGCTCGGTGAACGGAAAGAATGATGGCCGAAACCGCATGCCGACGCGGTTGACTTCGAAGAACGCCTTGCAGAATTCCTCGAGAATCCATTTCAGATGGCCGAGATGCGAGCGCTTGTCGATGACGAGGCCCTCGATCTGGTGGAACATCGGTGTGTGGGTCTGATCGCTGTCGCAGCGATAGGTGCGGCCGGGGATGATGACGCGGATCGGCGGCCTTTGCGTCAGCATGGTGCGCACCTGCACCGGCGAAGTGTGCGTGCGCAGCAAGAGCCGCGAGCCATCCGGCTTCGGATTGAAGAAGAACGTGTCGTGCATCGCCCGCGCCGGATGGTCTTGCGGAAAATTCAGCTTGGTGAAGTTGTAATCGTCGGTCTCGATATCGGGACCTTCGGCGACGGCAAAGCCCATATCGGCGAAGATCGCGGTGAGTTCGTCGATCACCTGCGTGATCGGATGGACGCGACCGATCTCGAACGGCGCTTCGCGCACCGGCAGCGTGACGTCGACGCTCTCGCTGTTGAGCCGCTCGGCGAGCGCCAAATCCTTAAGCGCGTCGCGGCGCGCGGCGAGAGCGGCGTTGACGCGATCCTTCAGCCCGTTGATGAGAGGCCCCTGCGTCTTGCGCTCCTCGGGCGGCAGCGTGCCGAGCGTTTTCAGGAGCGCGGTGACCGAGCCGCTCTTGCCCAGCGCCGCGACCCGCACGGCTTCCAGCGCCGCTTCATCGCCCGCGGCCGCGACTGCGGTGAGCGTGTCCTGTTCGAGCTGCGCAATATCGGCCATCGGCGTTGCTCTCGGCGATCAATCCATGAACGGCAAATCGGTATCGGACGGACGGCCGCCGGCTTGGGTCAGCATACCGTGCACCTGGCCGCGATGGTGGGTCTGGTGATTGAACATATGCGTGACCAGAACCCAGCGCGGCCGCGTCCAGTCCCGCTTGGTGGCGCCGGAATAGTAAGTCAGATCGGCAGCCAACCAAGCGTCGTCAACCGTATCGGCCCAGTCGAGGATTTTTTGGTCGAAACCCGCGCGCTCGGACTTCAGATTCTCCCAGTCCGGATAGAGCGACACCGAGTCCGGGATGCCGACCGTCGGCCGCGGCAGATCGGTGAAGCGGCCCATCCAGCTGCGGTCGCCCCACAGGATATGGCTGAGCGTCTTATGGATGGAGCCAAACCAGGCGCCGCGCTCGGCCCGCCGGGCCTCATCGGGCAATCCATCGGCGACGCCGTACAGATTCTCGTTCTGCCAGCGATTGTAGCGCGCCATGCGCTGCACATAGGCACGATCGATCATGACGGTCCCTCTTAGCCGTCATGGCCGGGACATGACCGGGCATGACGGCGGAGCAGTTACGCGAGCGCCGACTTGGCCTGGCCGACGATCGCCTCGAAGGCGGCCGGCTCGGTGATCGCGAGATCGGACAGCACCTTGCGGTCGACGGTGATGCCGGCCTTGGCCAGCCCGGCGATGAAGCGGCTGTAATTGAGTCCGAACGGACGCACCGCCGCGTTCAGACGCTGGATCCACAGCGCGCGGAAGGTGCGCTTCCTGCGCTTGCGGTCGCGGAAGGCGTATTGGTTCGCCTTCTCCACCGCCTGCTTGGCGATGCGGATGGTGTTCTTGCGCCGGCCGTAATAGCCCTTGGCGGCCTTGAGCACCTTTTTGTGCTTGGCATGGGATGTGACGCCGCGTTTGACGCGAGCCATGTTTGATCTCCTTTAAAATCGAGCGGAAAGACGGAATGCCGACGGGCGATCAGCCGTTCGGCAAAAAATATTTCTTGATGTTGTCGCCGTCGGTCTTGAACAGCACACTGGTGCCGCGCAACTGGCGGATCTGCTTCTTGGTGCGCTTGATCATGCCGTGGCGCTTGCGCGAATGCGCATAGAGGACTTTGCCTCCGCCGGTCACCTTGAAGCGCTTTTTGGCGCCCGATTTGGTCTTGATCTTGGGCATTTGGCTCTCCTTTGGCAGGCCTTCGGGCGTGACGCCCGGCCCGGCCGCTATGCTCGAAAATGAGCTTGATTGTGCGTGAGCACGTCGCGCCGCCACGGCAGCCCTTAATCAGCCGGGCGGCGAGAGGGCGCGGTTATGGCAGAGGCCGCGGATGAAGGCAACACATTGAAGGCAATCGCAAATGACTGCGGCGCCGCGATAACGCGGCGCCGACCCTTAGCGAGACCAGACCGCTCAGCGCGGCGCCAGAACCATGACCACCTGGCGGCCTTCGAAGCGCGGTTCCTGCTCGATCTTGGCGAATTTGACGGTGTCGCCTTTGACGCGGTCGAGGAGCTTATAGCCGAGCTCCTGGTGCGCCATTTCGCGGCCGCGGAACCGCAGCGTCACCTTGACCTTGTCGCCTTCCTGGAAAAAGCGCTCCATGGAGCGCATTTTGACGTCGTAATCGTGATCGTCGATCATCGGGCGGAGCTTTATCTCCTTGATCTCGACGACCTTCTGCTTCTTGCGCGCCTCGGCGGCTTTCTTTTGCGCCTGATATTTGTATTTGCCGTAATCGAGGATTTTGCAGACCGGCGGGACCGAATTCGGCGCGATCTCGACCAGATCGAGCCCGGCCTCCTGCGCCATGGCGATAGCGGCGCCAATTTCTGTGACGCCCTTGTTGGCGCCGTCTTTATCGATGAGCTGGACCTCGCGAACGCGGATGTCCTCGTTGATGCGCGGCCCCTCCTTGGTGGCGGGCTGCGGCAGTCTGATGGGGCGACGAATGGGCCTTATCTCCTTTGAATCGTTGCGACGAAGGGCGGAAGATCGAGAGTTTTTCGGTAGGAGTCAACGACAATGCGCGATGTGGGCACGGCGTTGCGCGGATGGGCCATGCCGGGAACATGATTTATGTTCGGTTGCCCCGGCTTGCGAGAGTAAACCTCCTCATGAACGATAACGGGTTGAAATTCCTCCACATTGGCGAGGGGGCCGAGCGCCGCGCCATCGCCGTGCGGGCGCAGGAGGGCGCGCCGCCGGGCCTGTTTTGGCTCGGCGGCTACAAATCCGACATGAAAGGCGCCAAGGCGGAGGCTCTCGCCGACTGGGCGGCGCGACAGCGCCGCGCCTGCGTGCGGTTCGACTATTCCGGCCATGGCGAATCCGATGGCGCCTTCACCGACGGCACGATCGGCCGCTGGCTCGCCGAAAGCTTGAGCGTTTTCGACGCCTATAGCTGCGGCCCGCAGATCCTGGTCGGCTCGTCGATGGGCGGCTGGATCGCGCTCCTTCTGGTGCGCGCCCTGCAGCGCCGGCGCGCGCTCGCGGCGGCTGGTACGGAGGCATCGGCCAGCGTGGCCGGCCTGGTGCTGGTCGCCCCGGCGGTGGATTTCACCGAAGAATTGATGTGGAAGCGCTTTACGCCGGAGATCAAGCGCGAGCTTGCCGAGACCGGCGTCTGGACGCGGCCGTCGCAATATGCGCCGGAGCCTTATCTCGTCACCCAACAATTGATCGAAGAAGGCCGCAATCACCTCCTCCTCGGCGGCATGATCGAATGCGGCTGCCCGGTGCGCATTCTGCAGGGCGTCGCCGATCCCGACGTGCCCTGGCAGCACGCCAAAGCACTGGTGGCGCGGCTCGCATGCGATGATGTAGTGCTGACGCTGGTCAAGGACGGCGACCATCGGCTGTCGCGGCCGGAAGATATCGAGCGGCTGATCGGGGCGGTGGCGGAGTTTTAGGCGCCGTCAGCCCGCGGCCGCCGTCGTCTCCACTTCCTCAAACGCCACGCCCAGCAGGTCGTCGGTGCGCCAGACCACGCGGCAGGGACGCCGGGTGCGGCCGAGCTCGAATGTCAGTTCGAAACATTCCGGCACGCCATAAGTATTGGCCAATTTGAGACAGGCGCCGCCCGACGTGATGTTCTGCACTGTGCAATGAATGACCGAGACGCGCCGCGGCGCAATGATCTTGGCGTTGCGCAGCACCTTGGTGCGCTGTATGTCGCGGCGATCCGCACCGTCCTCTTTGTCGTCCAAGTTCATGGCAGCCTGCGTGGCAGCTTGCGGGCAAACCCCGCCGCCTAGCCCTCTAGCAGTCAAGCGTTACCGATCGTCGAATGGACGGCGAAGCTAAGCGTTAATTTTGGCAAATCTGCCGCCGCTTTCCGGCACCTCGTCAACGCTTCGTTGACCGTGAACCGCACTCTTGCTTCGCCAAGCGGGCGGCGGCAAAGCTGGCGCTGATGCTTCTCGATACGCCGACATGATACGGATTCCTTCATGACCGAATTTCAGGGCAAAGTTGTGCTCGTCACCGGTGCTACATCGGGCATCGGTCGCGCCACCGCCGTCGCCTTCGGCAATCGCGGCGCCACGGTCATCGCCACCGGACGCCGGGCGACAGAGGGCGCCGAGACGCTCGGTCTGATCCGGGCCGGCGGCGGCGACGGAATTTTTCTCCCGCTCGATATCGCCGTCGAAAGCGAGGTCGCAGGCGTTATCGGCGGGCTCGTGTCCCGCTACGGCCGGCTCGACTGCGCAGCCAATTGCGCCGGCAACGATATCGCCAAAGCGCTCACGGAATTCTCCGAGGCCGACTACGACGCGATATTCGATCCCAATGTGCGAGGGCTGTTCTTCTGCCTCAAGCACGAGATCCTGGCGATGCGCGCGGCGGGCGGCGCCATCGTCAATGTCGGATCGGTGGCGGCGCAGATGACCGATTTGGGCAACAGTCTCTACAATGCCAGCAAGAGCGCGGCGCGTTCGTTGACCCGGACCGCGGCCACCGAAGCCGCAAAGTACCGCATCCGCGTCAACGAAGTGGCGCCTGGACCGACCAAGACGCCGATGCTCGAAGGATTCTTACGCAAAGCCGCCGACGCGGGCTCGGCGTTCAACACGCAATCCATCGTGGCGAATATCGCGCTCGGCAGGATCGGCAGTCCCGAAGAGATCGCCAATGCGATCCTCTTCTTATGCTCTGACGCCTCGGCCTATACCACCGGCGCGTCGCTGACGGTGGACGGCGGCTTCCTGCTCGGCTAGCGGTTTTGCGTTTCGCGGCGTGAGAGCAAAGGCCCGAGGCTTATTCACCGTCTCTTCGCCACTTCATTTCGCCGAAACCGTCTCCGAATAACGCGCATAGAACATCGCCAGCCGCTGGCGCCACATGTCAATGAAGGCGCCGGAGGTGAGATTGTCGACCGACTTATAAACTTTCTTGATATCCGGCAGCGTATTTTGCCAGATGGCGCGCTTGCACCATTTTTCGCCCTTGTCGTGGCCCTCGTCGGTCGCGCACATCGACTGCCAAGCGATGCGCTCGGGATGGCTGACATGCTCCGCTGCACCCTGCCATCCTTGCTGGTGGATCAAATAGAGGTCGAACAAAGTCGGCTTGATGTGGGTGTCGATTTCGAATAGCGCAGCCGCGGTGGCGAATTTGTAGGCGGCCGCGACGGCATTGTCGCGCGGGCTGGTAATGTCGCCGGAGCCGTAGCGGGCGAACTCGTAATTGCTGAGCTGAAAGAGCCCGATATAGGACCCGGTGCGCTGCTTGGGATCGAAGTCGGATTCGATCCTGGCGACAGCCTTCATGAAGGTGAAATCCAGGCCGAAAGCCGCGGATGCGAGTTTGATCTCGTCGATCGGCGTGCCGACCGGAATGTCCGTCAGTGATCGCAGAACGGTGTCCGCCGGGCTCCGGTCGGGCGGCACTTCGGAATAGGCGTAATCGGCGAGGTAGGAGAGATCCTTCGGGCGCGGTGTCAGGTCAAAGGAGTGGGCAATCCGCGATGCCGCCTGTTCAATTTGTGAAAATATAGCGGCAATGCTTTGCAGTTTCGGGCGTTCTTTATCGCCGCGCCGGAACGGATTTGATTGAACGGTATCGGCGTCGGACTGCTCGTGCAGCGTCGCCGGAAAGATTGCAACGGCGCAGAGAAGTCCCGCGAATAGCAGAATCGTCCTGCTTGCTGTCCCAAGCTCGCGCCGACTCATATCCGTCCCCCGGATCACCGTAGCCTAGCACACGGCTTAGCCGGCAAAAGCCGCGATCGCGCGGCGGAACTTTGTCGGCGATGGCGCGGAGTTAAGACTAATGCGCCCGTTTGGCCGGCGGCCGCGGGCGTCTGATGCGCCTTGACAGATCCATGGCGGGGCGGTTAAACCGAAATCAATAGCCAAATGGTTATCGATTATAGCCCTGGGCAGCAGGATCTGGGGGCTGAGGAGAAGGCCGACATGAAGAAGGCCAAACCGCAAAAAAGCAAGTCGCCTTCTCAGTTGATCGACGCACGGATCAAAGAGCTCGGCGACTGGCGGGGCGAGATGCTCAGCCGGCTCCGGAGCTTGATCAAGGAAGCCGATCCCGAAGTCGTCGAGGAATGGAAGTGGCGCGGCGTCCCGGTGTGGTCGGACGACGGGATGATCTGCACGGGAGAGACCTACAAGGCCGTCGTGAAGATGACCTTCGCCAAAGGGGCGGCTTTGCCGGATCCGTCGTGCCTCTTCAACTCCAGCCTTGAGGGCAACACCAGGCGCGCCATCGACTTCCGTGAGGGCGAAAAGATCGACGCGAAGGCGCTAAAGGCGCTCATTCGCGCTGCCGTAACTCTGAACAAGTCCAAAGGCCGGAGCTGATCCGACGGCGGCAGACATTGGCCGTGGATGGTTTTAACCGATAGCCGATTGATTATTGATCGCGATGCCAGAGCCGCAAGACATGCTTTTCAGGGCGTTGGCCGACCCGACGCGGCGGACGTTGTTCGAACGCTTGTGCCGCAATGGCGAGCAGACGGTCGGGGCGCTCACCGCGCGGGCCGGGGTTTCGCAGCCGGCCGTCTCCAAGCATCTTGCGGTCTTGAGGGAGGCCGGGCTGGTGCGCGACCGCCACGAAGGCCGCCAGACGCATTATAGCGCGCATCTCGGCGCGCTGGCGCCGCTGATCGACTGGACCAGCCAGATGGCCGGGTTCTGGCAAAACCGGTTCGACCGCCTCGAAGATCTGCTCAAAAGGATGGATCAATGAGCCGCAAGAACTGAGAGCCGCACACCGAACCGATAACTGAGGACATAGCAATGAAGATCAAGTTGACCAGCGTGTACGTCGATGACCAGGACAAGGCTCTGCGTTTTTATACCGACGTGTTGGGCTTCACCAAAAAGGCCGATTTCAGCAACGGGCCATATCGCTGGCTGACGGTCGCCTCGCCCGACGAGCCTGACGGCACCGAGCTGCAGCTGGCGCGCAACGACAACGCGGCGGCCAAGGCCTATCAGCAGGCCCTGTTCCAGCAGGGCCAGCCTGCGGTCATGTTTTTCACCGATGACGTCAAGGGCGACTACGCGCGCATCAAAACACACGGCGGCGAATTCAAGATGCCGCCGACCGAGGTCACCGGTTCGACCATCGCGCAAGTCAACGACACCTGCGGCAACATTATTCAAATCACGCAACTGGCGCGCTGGTAGGCGGACAAGGAGGCGGAGGCGATGAATGAAAGCGCGGCCGAAACGCGCTCCGTCGTTGTCGAGCGCGAAATCCCTTTTCCGCCGGAGAAAATCTGGCGCGCGCTGACGCAACCGCATTTGATTGAGGAGTGGCTGATGAAGAACGACTTCGATCCGATCGTCGGCCATCGCTTCAATCTGCGCGGCGAATGGGGGGGCGTCTTGGACTGCGAGGTGCTCGCCGTCGAGCCGAACAAGACGCTGTCCTACACTTGGAATTTTGCGCACGCCGATGCGGCCCTTAATCTCGAGAGCGCGGTGACCTTTACGCTCACCCCGACGCGCGGCGGGACCCACCTGCGGATGGAGCAGACGGGCTTTCGCCCCCAGCAGAAGCAAGCCTATGGCGGCGCCAAAGCGGGGTGGCAGCAGTTCTTCACCAAGCTGGAGCAGGTTTTGGCGCGGAGCGACTGAAGCCGGACCCTGAAACCGGAAAACTGGCGCGCCCGAAGGGATTCGAACCCCTGACCTCTGCCTTCGGAGGGCAGCGCTCTATCCAGCTGAGCTACGGGCGCGTACTCTAAAACCCCTTATAAACCACGTATTTCCGAGAGTTTTTGACCCCCACTATTTTTGCCGGTAAAACTGTCCATGTAAAGGGCGTCAGTAATTGGAGTGAGTCCCCCGTGCGTCCCCGATACCTGTTCAGGCGTAAGGATAGCGACAACTATTATGTTCGGCTACAGCCGCCCGGCCAGAAGGTCGTCGAGCGCAGCCTTGGCACGTCCGATGTAAAGGCCGCAGAGATTGCGGCGGCCGACATCATCAAGCAACACAAGCAACTCATGTATGCGCGGCGCTTAGCGCGGCTGCCACGGGTCGAACCCCGATGGGTGCCAGCCCATGGACCCGGAATGCATGATGGCTTCTTCGCCACTGAGCGGGACCTACGCGATCCTGTTACCGGCGCGGTCATCGGCCCGAACGGCGGCCCGGCAGAAGATCCTTACTCCGGCACCAAGCGACGGCGTGCCGAGTTTCGAGGCTTACGATGCAGCGAAGGCGCGCCCGACGCCCGCCACCAAAGGGAGCGACGATGATTTGCTTGAAACCTACCTCAAGCACAACGGCATCGACGGCCTTCGTGAGCGTCAGGCCCGCGCCATTTGGCACATCTTCAAGACCGTTGTGAACAAGCCGCTGAAACAGTGCACGCGCGAGGACGGCCGCGCCCTTGTGGCCCATATGGAGGAGCAAGCGGGCGGAGAAGACGAAATTAAGAGCGCCACGCTCCGCCGCAGAATGGTTCCGCTTAGTCGCAACTGTGAATTTGGCTATCGACGAAGGCAAGCTGACTTTCAATCCATTTAGCAGCGTGGTGCCGGTTCGTGATGACGAAGATGAACGTGATCCATTCGACGATGACGACATGGCGCTGATCCGCGCCAACCTGCACAAGCTCGATAAGAACGATCAGCTTCTAGTCCGCTTGGTGGCAACGACCGGCTTGCGGCGCGGGGAAGCGTTTGAAATCGACCGCGAGCAAACAGAGAATGGCATCCGGTTTGTGACCATCGGCACGAAGACACCGCAATCGCTGCGCAGGGTCCCGCTTCCGGCTGACCTGTTGCCTTACTTGCCTGATAAAATCTCCGGCCAACTAATATCCGGCCGCATGGACTCGGCGGGCAAGCGATTGGGAAAATGGATGTTCGAAATTGGTATCCCCGGTATCCCCGATCCGGACATCATCAACGCGGCTCCCGGCGAACTGGATAAGGCACCGATGCACAGCTTCCGGCACCGTGCTGCACAGAGGTTGCGTGCCGCTGGCGTGCCCGAAGACGTGCGCGAAGCCGTAGGTGGCTGGGCGAATGGCAAGAAGAAAAAGACATCTAGGAAGTACGGCAACAAGCACGGCGCGGGCTATCCGCTCTCCGTGTTGAAGGAAGCCATCGACAAGATCGGCTTCTGACGGCCGTCGCGCGGCTTAGACCGATTGTCACGCTGCTAGGGCAGGCGTAGATTTGCGCGGGCTAGAGGGGTTGAGCCGTGCGAACCATCGGAACGCTTTGCACTGTCGCGGTGCTCGCGGCCATTGTCGCCTTTTGGAATTTTGGAACGCTCTCGCCTTGCGGCGTGCTCCGTGAGACGGTTCGGCAACGTGACGGTTTGGCCGCGATCCTTCCCGACAGCGTTGTTGACTTGGCACTCGCGGGACAATACGGCGCGCTGTCGCCGGGCCGTTGCCTCGGCATTTTGTTGGAACAACAAGGCGCGACAAAACCCGCCCAAGCTTCCCTGCAACAAACACCGCAGACAACACGGCCACAACCATCGCCACAGCCGCCGCCTGCCGACAATCCGCTTGTCGCGGCGTTCAAACAAACTGAGATAGCCGCCGATCTGTGCAGAGCTAAGCGACTTAGCGGTGAGCTACCATCACACGCGGCGTCTGTGCAGTGTGCAAATCCCGCGATGATCCAAGCGTTCAACGGCGCACATTACAAGTACATGGACCTGATCGAATTCTTTGCTGCAAAGCGCCTTGAACTGGCGGCGAGAATAGATCGCGGCGAACTGACCGAAGATCAGGCCAAGCTCGAAACGCAAAAGGTCTATGCCAGCATTCAAGCAACCGAGCGGCAGCGTGACAGCGGCGCGAGATAAGGCGCGCCGTCATACTCCGACCAAGATCACTGCTTTCCTTTTCGCTCTCGCAGGATTGGTGAGTGCGATTGTGGCAGCTAGGTATTGGCTTCTCGGCAGTCGCGAATATCCTTCCGAACTGCAAGCGTCGATTGGCGACGCCCCCGAGCTTCACATTCTCAACGTGCAAGTTTCGATAGGCAAGGCGGGCACGCTCAATGCGAAGGCTGCCAAATGGACAGGCGCGGCGGCCATCCTAAGCGCACTAGGTTCAATCATCGGATTGTTTTGTTGAGCGGGGCGTGGGGAGAACGGAACCAATGGCTAAGAAAGCAGGCAAGAAAAAGAACAAGCCGCGCTCACGGCGCAAACGGAAAAAATCAAACAAGGGCGCGCTCATTAAAGGCAGGACGCGACGGCTCCCCGTGGAATTGTTGGGCGACCTGTCTTTTGAGGAAGGACTCAAAAAGATCATGCGGAACTACGCGGGGGTGTACGCGCTCTATCACGGCGAACGGCTCTATTACGTCGGCCTCACAAACGATCTTTACAATCGACTTCGCTGGCACACAAAGAACCGACACAAGGGCAAATGGAACCGCTTCGCCATCTTTCGAGTTCGCCGCGTGCGCTATCTAAAAGACATGGAAACGTTATTGCTACAAGTCGCGAAGCCGCCCGGCAATTCCGTAGGCGGCCATCTTCATCGTGACGCTGATTTAACGCGGGTTTTGCGCGAAGTGTGGCGAGAGAACACATTGCGCCTCAAACAAATGCGGAAGGTGTTTCGGTGACGCGGTTGCAGAGCACCTTCTAAAAAAGATCAGTCATGGGCAGGAGCAGCAAAATCGCAGCCGGATTGATTTCCTTGTTAAGCGCGTTGTACAGCGCGCCAAGCAACGCGCAAAGCGTAATTGAGGTTGCCGGGGGCGAAACACTCGCACTTGGAAGTTGGGCCATGACGTTGCCCGACGCGAACGTGTATGCATGCGCGGGCCCAGCGGCACCGTCTCTGCGAACCGCATGTATTTCGCGAACAGGGCCCTTCCCGTAGTGTGAAATTGCTCGATGCGGTCTGAGGCTGTACGTCGCCTCTTTAGGATTTTCGATTTGTCATCGGGATCGGTTGTGGCCTTCTCTTCTGCATCTGCTTCACGAACGGTCCTTATGTCCGACAACATCTGCTCAAGGTAACTCACAATATCGTCGCCAAAAAAGAAATAGGCTTCTTCGACTGTCTCGCCGAATTTGATTTCTCGTTCTTGATCGAAACCTGCCGACGATCCGGTCATCCTAGCGACTGCATTTCGCACAACGTCATAGATCGCGCGTCGTCTATCGAACAGATCAAGCACCGCCTTTTGCTGGGCAGTTCGCCATTGAAGGAAGGCGACCGTAGCAACAAAAATGGCCGTAATTGCAGCAATGATCGTCATCGGGTCTGCGCTGTCAGCGAATGTTTACAGAACCAGAAAATCCGGGTCTCGAAGCTTCGTTCGTATAGCAACGCATGCCGCCAGTCCCGATGGCCGAAACATTTTGGACGATGCCATTCTTAATGTAGAAAATGCCGTGGCAAGCGGCGAAATTTTGCATGCAGTTTGTGAAGTTGTTGTAGGTCGCAAAGTTCACCTGACCAGCGAACACCGTTCCTCCACTCGAACACGACGCAACGTTTCGACCGTTCACATAATCTCGGATTTCTGTCCCGTCCGGGGTAATCGTTCGCACGACCGGCAATGTCACGAAAATGGGGTGCTTATCTAAGTCTGAAACAGGATGCCCCGCCCACGCATCAAGGTCCTCTTGATGGACGGTCGCGCAAGAGGCGAGCGTCAATGCGAGAATGCACGCGACCATAACACGCACGGCTCAACCCCTCTAACCCGCGCAAGTCTTACGCCCGCCCTAGCAGCGTGACAATCCAGCGCCACCAACACCGCTCGCGAACTGCATCTAATCAATCCCAAGAAATCAATAAATCATACCCGTAAGTCATTGAAGAGCCACAGGCTCATGACCTTCGGAGGGCAGCGCTCTATCCAGCTGAGCTACGGGCGCGTGCGGCCCCGTAGATACCCTGTTTCCCGGATGCGGCGCAACGCGTGCCCGCAGACCCGGGATTCCCCATATGCTGCGCTGCGCCCGGAACACGTGGTAAGCTGGCGCAATATCGAGATAACGCACCAAGGAGCGTTCGATGTCCCAACTTGCGGAAAAAGCGGACCGGCGCGAGCCGAAAGCGACCCAGATCAAGGACGGCGCGTTCAAATGGGACGATCCGCTCGATCTCGAAGGAGAACTAACCGAGGAAGAGCGCATGGTGCGCGACACCGCGCGCGATTATGCACAGGAGAAGCTGTTTCCCCGCGTGCTGGCTGCCAACCGCGAGGGCACCTTCAACCCGGAAATCCTGCGCGAAATGGGCGAGCTCGGCCTGATCGGCTCGACCATTCCGCAGGACTACGGCGGCGCCGGCCTCGGCTACGTCTCCTACGGGCTGATCGCGCGCGAGGTCGAGCGCGTCGATTCCGGCTTCCGCTCCCTGATGTCGGTGCAGTCCTCGCTGGTGATGTATCCGATCTATGCCTATGGCAGCGAGGCGCAGCGCCGCAAATATCTGCCCAAGCTCGCCACGGGCGAACTGGTCGGCTGCTTCGGCCTGACCGAGCCGGACCACGGCTCCGATCCCGGCGCGATGGTGACGCGCGCCGAGAAAGTGCCGGGCGGCTTCAGTCTCACCGGCGCCAAAATGTGGATCACCAATGCGCCGGTCGCCGACATTGCCGTGGTCTGGGCCAAGCTCGACGGCAAGATCCGCGGCTTTCTGGTCGAGCGCGGCACCAAGGGCCTATCGACGCCGAAGATCGACGGCAAGCTGTCCTTGCGCGCCTCGATCACCGGCGAGCTGGTGCTCGACGGCGCGGTGGTGCCGGAAGAAAACATTTTGCCGAACGTCTCCGGCCTCGCCGGCCCGTTCGGCTGCCTCAATGTGGCGCGCACCGGCATCGCCTGGGGCGCCATCGGCGCCGCGGAATTCTGCTGGCACCGCGCCCGCGACTACGCGCTCAACCGCAAGCAATTCGGTCGGCCGCTCGCCGCCAATCAATTGGTGCAGAAAAAGCTCGCCGACATGCAGACCGAAATCACGCTCGGCCTGCACGCGGCGCTGCGGCTCTCGCGCATGATCGACGCCGGCACCGCCTCGCCGCCGGCGATCTCGATGCTCAAGCGCAACAATTGCGGCAAGGCGCTCGACATCGCCCGCCTCGCCCGCGACATCCACGGCGGCAACGGCATCGCCGAGGAATATCACGTCATGCGCGTGCTCTGTAACCTGGAGACCGTCAATACCTACGAAGGCACCCACGACATCCATGCGCTGGTGCTCGGCCGTGCGCAGACCGGGATACAGGCGTTTTTCTAAACGACTCGTGCCAGGCGGCAGCTTCGCGTGGCCGGGCTACACTTTCGCTAAATCTGTCACACATAGTCGGTACGCCGGGGCCGTATCCACGCGAGGAGAACCTCATGCGCTTGCCTTTGATTCACCCGCCGAACTGACGCCCGAGCAACGTCCGGTGTACGAGA
>CAVZFX010000008.1:0-32308 GCA_963774715.1 uncultured Alphaproteobacteria bacterium | reverse complement strand
CGGCACCTGCGCTACTCCTGGTAACGGAGCGCTGCTCAATCCTCGGCGCCATGGCCGGCACGGACGAGTTCTTCCCGCCGAACAGCTGTTTCCGGCGGCCAGGAATTTCTCTGGATTGACCGGTGTCGCCGTCGATGCGCGTCTCGTAATGCAGATGCGGACCGGTCGAGCGACCGGTCGAGCCGATCAGGCCGATGGTTTGGCCGATCCGGACGTCATCGCCGACACGAACGTCGATCTGCGAGAGGTGGCCGTAGCGGGTCGCGAAGCCGTTGCCGTGGTCGATCTCCACCAGATTGCCGTAGCCGCCGTCCCAGCCGGCGATGGTGATTTTGCCTGCTGCCGTCGCGTGGACCGACTCGCCGGGCTCGCCGCGGATGTCGATGCCGGTGTGCATCGCCGGCTCGTGCAGGAACGGATCCATGCGCACGCCAAACGGCGAAGTTTCTTCGATCTCGCCGGTCACCGGGCTGCGTACCGGCACCGTGCGCAACGTATCGCTGAGCTGGTCGGCCTCGGAACGCGCCAGATTGACGCGAAACAACGCACGCTGAAAACCTTCACTGGCCGGCGGCGGCCGCACCGGAACGAAGGGACCGCCGGTCGCCGCCGCTTGCGACTTTACACCGAGCTGACCGAGCACGCTGCGGATGCGGCGGATTTTGCTGTCGTAACGGTCTTCCATGGCGCCGAGTGCATTCGATTGCCGCGCTTCGACACGGTCGAGCGAGGTTTCCATGCGGTCGAGCGTTGTGCCGATGCTCGATTGCCTGCCGCGATCGCTTCGTAACGGCTCGACTGAGTCGCGCCCTCTCAAGCCGGCTCCGATGGAGCCGGTCGTTGCCGGATCGCCAAGGTTGCCCAAGGCCGTGGCGCGGGTCTCCAACGCCGCCTGGCGGTGCATCAGCTCATCGAGTTTCTGCTCGAATTGCTCCTGATCGAGCAATTGACGGCTGGTGGTGCGGTCGATCTGGGCGCGCAATTCGGCGATGCGGTCCTCGTAGCCGAATTGCTGCTGCGCTTGGCGTGCGATCAGCGTGCGCAGCACGTCGTCGCGAAAGGCGAGATAAGTCGCCGCGGTAACCGACCAGCCGGCCATGATGACGATGGTGCCGACCGCGATCCAGAAGGCAACCGGCCCGAATCTGATTTGCCGTCCGGCATGCGCGATGGTGTAGGTGCTTGCTGCCGGCTCAGCGGCATTGCGCGCGCGCGGCTCGTGGTGGCGATTGGCTTCGCGCGCTGGCGGGCCGGACTGTTGTACCGGATGGGGCGCCGGATGCTGGGCCGGGTGCGGCGCGGAATATTTTGCCGAATTTTTCGCTGAATGTTTCGCCCTTGCGGCCTGCGACGACCGAGACGCTGTCCACTGCGACATTGCCGCTCCCACCCAAGCCGGGAGCGGATTTGAGGCGTTTATGGTTAATATTCAGGAAATCGTGGGGCTCGATTTGGAGCCATTTTGCTAACTGCGGTAAACGCTTCGGCAACAGCGGCAAGGCCCCGTCACAGAGCCTTCACCGCCGCCAAGACGGCCGCGCCGTGGCCCTCGACCGCGACTCTGCGGCCAGACCTGGGCAATGCGCCGGTCGGGGCCGATCAGGAACGTACTGCGCACGACGCCGAGGAATTTTCGGCCGTACATCGATTTTTCCTGCCACGCCCCATAGGCCGTGAGCATCTTATGGGTCTCGTCCGCGGCCAGCGCGACGGTGAGATTGTGCTTTGATCTGAAAACGTCGAGCGCTCTCACCGGATCGGCGGAAATGCCAAGAATATCGGCGCCGGCGCGGCTGAATTCGCCCTTGAGCCGCGAGAATTCGATCGCTTCCTTGGTGCAACCGGACGTGTCGGCCCGCGGATAGAAATAGAGGACGAGCATGCGGCCGGCGAAGTCGGCGAGGGAGACTTTGCCACCGCCGGCGCAGGGCAGATTGAAACTCGGCGCTTTAGCGCCTACTACCGGACCCGTTTTCGCTGCCGCTTTGGCGTCCGTGCTCCCCGCTAAGCCCTTGCTGTGAGGCTTGTTTCGGCCGGTCCGCGGCACCGTCTTGCGGGCTGTCTTGGGCGCCATATGCCTTCCTTTCGACGCTTTCCCAGGGCCTTCTCTAGCGCGACAATACGCTCGCGGGCAGGGGTGTCGATCGCTCACGGGACGTTATTCTGTCGGCCGCAATATGTTGTGACGGGGCTAGTGCGGTGGATTTGAAGTTCCTTCAATCTGGCCGCAATGTCGTAGAGGAACTTCAAATCCAAAAACCGCGCTAGATACATATCCTGGCTAGTGTCCCTTTGATCCCGAAGTTCGCATCAGGGGGGCTGCTGATAGTTGCGAACTTCGGGATCGGGACACCAGGGGACGCCCGACTGGGCATGGCGAATCAAGACAGGCAAAGTGCGGCGCCCCCGCGATGGGAACGCAGCGTTCACCCGCGACGCCGGGGCAATCTCGCGGCAGCGCGCCGCGGTGAGCGCTGGGGCGACGGCCGCTATCTGGCCGCTTATCGGCGGCTGCTCGCGCGGCATCAGCGGCTGATCAGGCGGGTCGCTGTCGGCTCGGCCGTGGCGGCCGGGCTTTTCGTGCTCGTTGTCGGCGGGCTGTGGTGGCGGCTTTCCAGCGGCCCGATCCAGCTCGACGTCTTCACGCCATGGCTGGTATCGGCCATCGAAGAGAATTTCGGCAGCCACGAACGCGTCGAAGTCGGCGGCACCCAGATCGAGCGGACCGCGCATGGCGCCGCGGTGCGGGTGCGCGATATCGTGGTTCGCGATCCCGACGGCACCGTGGTGGCGAGCGCGCCGAAGGCGGAGATCCACGTCTCCGGCTTGAGCCTGTTGAGCGGCCACATGCGCGCCGAGAGCCTCAATCTGGTCGGCGCGACAATGGCGGTGCGCATCGAGCCGAACGGCAGCGTCACTGTCTTTGCTTCCGACGCCGACAAGCATCCGATTGCGACCGCTAACGTGCCGGCCGCCGCCGGTTTCGCCACGCGTCCTGGCGCCAAACAGGATAAGATCGAAGGTAATACGGTTGCGCCCGCCGTTGCGGCGGCGCGGGCGCCCCTTATCGCCGCGCCTGCGGGCCACGCAGGCTTGCCGCGGCCGCCGACCGACAGCATTGCCGCGCTGTTGTCATGGCTCGACGGCATCGGCCAGTCCGGGCTCGACGGCCACGATTTGCGCGAGCTTGGATTGAAGGACGGCAAGCTGACCGTCGACGACGAACGCACCGGCAAGCGCTGGACCTTTGAAGATATCAGCCTGAGCATCCAGCGTCCGCGCAGCGGCGGCATCGTCGTCACGGTCGGCTCGGCGAATCGGGACCATCCGTGGGGGCTTACCGCCTCGATCAAGCCGATGGACGGCGGCTTCCGCAGCATCGCGCTGGAAGCCCGGCAGGTGTCCGCCGACGACCTGTTACTGGCGTCGCGGCTCGGCAACGGAACCTTGCAGTTCAACGTGCCGCTGTCGGCGAGTTTGCGCGGCGTGATCGGCCCGAACGGGGTGCCGCAATCGCTCACCGGCCGCGTCGTCGCCGATCCCGGCTATTTCAATGACGGCGACAGCGCCGACGGCCGCATCGACCTCGACCATGCCGAGTTCAAGATCAATTGGGACGCCGGCAGCCGCGTGCTCACGGTGCCGTTCCAAATCCTTTCCGGCGGCAATCGCATCACGCTGCTCGGCCAGGTCGAAGCGCCGGCGCAGTCGCCGGGACCGTGGCAGTTCCGCATCGGCGGCGGCTCCATCGTGCTCAATTCGTCCGCCGAACAGGGCGATCCGCTCGTCCTCAACAATATTGCGATAAGCGGCCGCTTCGATCCGGTGAAAAAACGCTTTGTGGTCGAGCACGGCGAAATCGGCAACGGCGATGTCGGCGTCGCACTGTCCGGCAACGCCGACTATTCCAGCGGCGATCTTCATTTGGCTGCCGGTCTTGCCGCAACGCGCATGTCGGGCGATGCGTTGAAGCGGCTGTGGCCGATCTTCATCGTTCCGAAGGTTCGCGACTGGTTCGAGGAGCATCTGATCAGTGGCGACGTCGCGCGGGTGGTCATCGGCGTGAATTCGCCACTCGAGAACCTAAAGGCGAGCGGCCCGCCGGTGCCGGACGACGGCTTGACGCTCGATGCGGTGGCGACGCAATTGCGTGATCCGGCCGGTGGCCGGCCTGCCGGCGCTGCATGACGCCGATATTACCGTGCATATCGTCGGGCGCGACGCGCAGATCGCGGTAAGCAAAGCGGCGGCCGATCTGCCGTCCGGCCGCAAGCTTTATCTGTCGTCCGGCCTGTTCGAAGTGCCCGATACCGCGCCGCATGCGCCGCCGGCGAACGTGCACTTCAAGCTCGACGGCCCGGTTCCGGCCGCCGTCGAGCTTTTAGGCTTGGACCGCCTGCGCGATTCCGCGCAGGTGCCATTCGATCCGGCGACGACCCACGGCACTATGAGCGCGCTAGTCGCTCTGGCGATGCCGCTCAAGCCCGACCTGCCGCCGGGCTCGACCAATTACGCCATCACCGTCGACGCCACCAACTTTTCCGCCGAACACATGATCCTCGGGCAGAAGGTCGAGGCCGCGGATCTGAAAGTCAGCGCCAATAACCAGGGTTTTGCGCTCAAAGGCGACGTCAAGATCGGCGGCTCGCCGGCCAATCTGGAATACCGGCAGCTGCGCGGCGACAGCGAAGCCGACGTTCACATCCAGGGCATGCTCGACGAGGCGATGCGCAATAATCTCGGCCTCGATCCGTTGAACGCCATCAGCGGTGTCATCCCCATCGACATCACCGGCAAGGTCGCCACGGCCTCCGAGCACGACGGCCGCTTCGCGGTCGCGGCCGACCTGACGTCGGCTCAGATCGACGGCTTTCTGCCCGGTTGGGTAAGCAATCCGGCAAGCCGGCGCGCGCCACCTTCACCGTGGCAAGCACCCCGCAATCCGTCCGCATCGGCGATCTGTTGATCGAAGGCGCCGGCGGCGGCGTCAAAGGCACCGTCGAGCTTGACGGCTCGGGCGCGCTGCAATCGGCGGATTTTCCCTCCTACGGTTTTTCCGACGGCGATCACGCCAGCCTCAAGGTGACGCGAGGGCCGGACGGCGTGCTGCACGCCGTGATGCGCGGCGACGCTTACGACGGCCGCGGCTTCATCAAGGCGATGTCCGGCGGACCGACGGTTGCGCAACCGGAAAACCATAAATCCCCCGACATCGATCTCGACATGAAGCTTGGCGCCGTGCTCGGCTTCAATGGCGAGGCGTTGCGCGGCCTCGAGCTGAAATTGTCGCGGCGCGGCGGCGAGGTGCGCAGTCTCGGGCTAACCGCCAAGATCGGCCAGGATGGTTCGCTCAGCGGCGATCTGCGCGGTCCGGCGGGCGGTCGGCGCGTGATCGACCTCGAAAGCACTGACGCCGGCGCGCTGTTGCGCTTTGCCGACGTCTATTCGCGGATGGACGGCGGCCAAATGTCGACGGTGATGGACCCGCCGTCGGCGACCAATCCGGCGCAACTCGGCAGGTTGAGCGTCCGCAACTTCACCGTCCACGACGAGTCCCAGCTCGAGCAGGCCGTATCCAATGGCAGCCCGCTGCCGCGCAACAACATGTTCTTCTCGGGATTGAAGGTCGATTTTACCCGCTCGGCGGGGCGCGTCGCGCTGCGTGACGGCGTGGTGCGCGGGCCGGTGCTCGGCGGCACCATCGACGGCTTCATCGATTACGCCAATGATGAGGTGCACCTGCGCGGCACGCTGATCCCGCTCTATGGCGCCAATAATCTGCTCGGCCAGCTCCCCGTCGTTGGGCTGTTCCTCGGCGGCGAAAAAGAAGGCCTGGTCGGCGTCACCTATGAAGTCGTGGGCAAGCCGGGCAATCCGGTGCTCCACGTCAATCCGCTCTCGGCGCTGGCGCCGGGACTGCTGCGCAAGGTGTTCGAATTCCCGGCGACAAGTCCGGCAACGGTGCCAACGGTGCCCAATGCCGCCGACGCCACCGGCGCGGTCAACGGCAACATCGGCGCCAATCACTGACTCGATCGCTAGACCGGCTTGAGCAACACGTGACGCTTGCGGCCGAGCGAAAGTTTGATCACGCCGTCGGGCGTCACGTCGCGCTCCATGAGCATCGCGATCTCGCTGATCGACGATCATGTCGTTGACTCGTAGCCCGCGTCCATCGATTAGCGCGGCGTGCTTCGCCATTCGAAGAGGCGAAGCCAGCCAATGTAAGCGGCGACGCATCGCCGAAACCTTACCCTGCAGGTACTCGGCGCGTAGACAGTCGATCGGTCGGCAGCAGGCTTGCGCCGAGGCCGCCTTCCTCGAATGTGGTGCGCGCGGTCGCGGCGGCTTCCTCGGCGGCCGGGCGTCCATGCACGAGCGCAGTCGCCTCGGTGGCGAGAATCTTTTTCGCCTCGTTGATCTCGGCGTCTTTGAGCGCGGCGAGGCGCGCGATCTCGTCAAGCGGCAGGATCGTGAATAATTTCAGGAAACGGCCGACGTCGGCGTCTTCGGTGTTGCGCCAATATTGCCAATAGTCGTAAGGGCTGACTTGATCGGCGTTGAGCCACACCGCGCCGGCCGCGGTCTTGCCCATCTTGGCGCCCGACGAGGTGGTGATCAGCGGCGAGGTCAGCGCGAAAAATTGAGCGTTGTGCAGGCGGCGGCCGAGATCGATGCCATTGACGATATTGCCCCATTGATCGGAGCCGCCCATCTGCAACGCGCAGCCATAACGGCGGTGGAGCTCGACGAAATCGTAGGCCTGCAGGATCATGTAGTTGAATTCGAGAAACGACAGTTCCTGCTGGCGATCGAGCCGCAGCTTCACCGAATCGAAGGCGAGCATTCGGTTGATCGAGAAGTGCCGGCCGACGTCGCGCAGGAAGTCGATGTAATTGAGCGTGTTGAGCCAGTCGGCATTGTTGGCCATGATCGCATTGCCGCCGGCGTCGTCGAATTTCAAAAATTTGGTGAAGACCGCGCGAATGCCTTTAAGGTTGTCGTTGATGGCTTCGTCGTTTAGAAGCCGCCGGCTCTCGTCCTTGCCCGAGGGATCGCCGACGCGGGTGGTGCCGCCGCCCATCAGCGCGATCGGCCGGTGGCCGGTCTGCTGCAGCCAGTACAACAGCATGATCGGCAACAGCGAGCCGACATGCAGCGACGGCGCGGTGCAGTCGAAACCAATATAGGCGGTTAACGTTGACGACCGGGCCAGCGCGTCCAATGCGTCGGGCTCGGAGACCTGATGGATGAAGCCCCGCTCGGCAAGAACATTGAGAAAATCGGACTTGTACGTGCTCATCGATGTGCGGCTGACTTGTCGCTTTGAGGGTTTACTGACGGCGCGGCTGGTGTAACAGGTCTGGGCGGCGATTCAAAGAACGCGGCCGGAAGGCGTTTCGATGCCCGAGCAAATGTCCCTCGACCCGCCGCTGGCGGCTCCGTCCGACACTTCGGTGCTGGCGATTGGGCTGATGAGCGGGACCTCGCAGGACGGCGTCGACATAGCCTTGATCGACACCGACGGCGAGCGGATCGCCCAATTCGGCGCCACCGCCTGCCGGCCCTATGGCAAGGCCGAGCGCACGCTGCTGCGCCGCGCCACCGCCGCCGCGGCGAACCTGAGCGATCGCACCGCCCGGCCGGCCTTCGTCGCCGAGGCCGAGCAGTTGGTGAACGATGCGCATGCCGAAGCGGTGGAAACCTTTCTCGGCGCCAACGATTTGCCGGCCGGCAGCGTGGCCGCGATTGGGTTTCACGGCCAGACGCTGCTGCATCGGCCGGAACGGAGGCTGACGCTGCAAATCGGCGACGGCGCCGCCCTGGCGAAGCGGCTCGGAATTCCGGTGGTCTACGATTTTCGCGCCGCCGATGTCGCCGCCGGCGGGCAGGGGGCGCCGCTCGCGCCGATCTATCATCGCGCGCTGGTGCAACGCTTGGGATTGGCGTCGCCGATCGCGGTGCTCAATATCGGCGGCGTCGCCAACGTGACCTATATCGATGGCGATGACCTGATCGCCTGCGATACCGGGCCCGGCAACGCTTTGCTCGACGATTTTCTCCGCCTGCGCACTGGAGCGCCGCTCGACATCGATGGCCGCGCGGCCGCCGCCGGCACGATCGATACCGCCATGATCGAGCGCCTATTGGCGCATCCGTTCTTCGCACTGCCGCCGCCGAAATCGCTCGACCGCAACGACTTCCGCGGTTTGGTCGGCGACGCGCTCGACGGTATCGGCGTCGAGGACGGCGCGGCTACTCTGAGTGCGCTCACCGCAGCGTCGGTGGCGCAGATCGTGCCGCATCTGCCGCGCGCACCGGCGACCTGGATTGTCGCCGGCGGCGGCGCGCGCAATCCGACGTTGATGCGCATGCTCGCCGAGCGGCTCAAACCGGCGCGCATCGAAACCGCCCATGAGGTCGGCTGGTCGATCGATTCGCTGGAAGCGCAGGCCTTCGCTTATCTCGCCGTGCGCAGCCTGCGCGGCCTGCCGATCACGTTTTCCGGCACCACCGGCGCGCCGCGCCCATTGACCGGCGGCGTGCTGGCGAGGCCGTAACGCAAAGCCGCGCTATTTGGTCATTGCGATTGCACGCCGGCCTTTTCGATCACTGTGCCCCACTTCGTCACTTCGTTGGCAAAATGATCGGCAAAAGCCTGCGGGCTGCCGCCGACGACTTCGAGGCCTTGGGCGCTCAGTTGCCGTTGAAAGCCCGTCTCGTGGATGATGCGGTCAATTTCCGCATTCAATTTGTCGAGGATCGGCTTTGGCGTTTTCGCGGGCGCAAAAATTCCCCAGAATCCGATGGCCTCGAAGCCGGGGATCGTTTCCGCGACGGTGGGCGTATCGGCAAGCATAGGGAAACGCTGCGCCGAACTGACGGCGAGCGCCCGTAACTTACCCGCCTTGACCAAGGATAGGATCGGCTCGACGGTACCGAACATCCAGTCAATCTGGCCGCCGAGGAGATCGTTAGTGGCCGGACCGGCGCCCTTATAGGGCACGTGGATCATTTTTGCGTTCGCGTCGATACTCAGCATCTCTCCAGCCAGATGCGTCGCAGTCCCGAGGCCGCCCGAGCCGAAGGTGATCTTCCCCGGCTGGGCCTTCGCGGCCGCGATCAGATCGGTCAGCGATTTGAACGGCGACGACGGATTGACAACGAGAATGTTCGGCGATCGGGCAAGCTCTATGACGGGAGTGAAGTCCTGGGAAACGTTATAAGGCAGATGTTTTTGCAGCGTTTGATTGATCGCTGTCGTCGACGAGACCATGAGTAGGTTGTAGCCGTCGGGCTCGGCCTTGGCGGCGAGGCTCGTGCCAACAATAGTGGCGCCGCCTGGGCGGTTGTCGATCACAACCGGCTCGCCCCATGCCTCGTCGAGCTTCGCGCCGACCAGCCTGGCCAGGAAATCGTTCGGTCCGCTGGGCGGGAAGGGCACAATCAGGCGAAGGGGCCGGGTCGGATATTTGGTGGCATCCTGCGCCGAAGCAGGTGCGTTCAGGACGGCAGCCGCCAGTGCCGCCGTGCAGCAGATTGCCAGACCGTTGCGGAACGTGAGCGCAATCATATTGTTCTCCCGATTATTTTCATAGCAGTCCGGTTGTTTGGACGGAGTCGATTATGATCGGCATCTGCCGTCTCCCGGCTTCTTTCAGATCAGACCGCGATACGACCCGCCGTCGAGATGCAGGTTCTGCCCCGAGATAAATCCAGCTTGCGCGCTGCACAGGAAGGCGCAGGCGTCGGCAAATTCCTCAGGGGTGCCGAGACGCTTGGCCGGCAGCGAGGCAGCGATCCGGCTGCGCGCTTCGGCCGGCGAAATGGCTTCGCCTTTCACCATCTCGTCCGCCATTTCACGCTGGCGATTGGTGTCGATCCGCTCCGGCAGCAGATTGTTGATCGTCACATTGTCGGCCGCGACCTCGATCGAAAGCCCCTTGCAAAAGGCGGTAAGGCCGCTGCGGGCCGAGGTCGACAAGCCCATCCGCGCCGTCGGTGTCTTCACCCGCGCCGAAGTGATATTGACGATGCGGCCGAACTGGCGCGACCGCATCCCCGGCAGCAGCGCCTTGATCATGAAGATCGGCGCCAGCATGTTGGCCTCGACGGCTGCAAGCCAGTCCGCATGCGACCAGTCTTCGAAGCGTCCGGGCGGCGGGCCGCCATTGTTGTTCACCAAAATGTCGGCGTCCGGGCAAGCCGTTACCAACGCCGTTCGTCCGGCTTCGGTCGCGATGTCGGCGGCGAGCGCCACTATCGTGGCTGCCGTTGCTCGTCTGATGGCCTCGGCGGCTGCATCGAGACGTTGCCGGTCGCGGCCGTTGATAACGACCATACAGCCTTCCCGCGCCAAGGCGGTCGCGCAGGCTTTGCCAAGGCCGGCAGAAGATGCGCAGACGATGGCTTTGCGGCCTGTGATTCCGAGATCCATGGCGCTTTAGACGTTGAAGAACCTGCGCGCATGCGCCACGGCTTCCGACCGCGTGCCGATCCAGATGTCGTCCGCGGCTTTGGCGATCTCGATCACGCGCTCATACATCGCGAGGCCGGGCTGGCGGCCGAACACGTGGGTATGCACGGCGGGGTCCATGCGCACGGCGCCGGTCTCGCGTTCGCGTACGCTCTTGAGCCAGTCCTCGAAGATTTCGACATAAACGCGCGGCGAGTTGCCATGCCGCATGTAAAGCGGCAAGTCGTTGACCTCGGTGTTGTTGGGAAATGCGACGATCGATCGGGACGGGAAGCGGACAAGGTAGGGCAGGTCGTCGTTGAGCGTGTCGCCGTGCCATTCATAACCGGCTTCGGCAAGCAGACGCGGTGAGCGCAAGCTCGGCGTGCTGCGCGGACTGATCCATCCGCTGGGGCGCTTGCCCGTGGCCCGCTCGATCAGTTCTGTGGTGTGCCTGATGTTGGCACGTTCCTCCTCCTCGGTGAGATAAGCCGGGATCATATCCATCGTGTAGGAATGTGCGACGACCTCGTGCCCGGCGTCGGCGATCTTGCGAACGGTGTCGGGGTAGCGTTCGGCCATGATGCCGCTGACATTGACGGTTGCCTTGATCGCCTGCCGCGCCAGCACATCGAGGATGCGGAAAATGCCGCGCCGGTGGCCATATTCGGCCCAGCCCACGGCGTTGAGATCGGGTACGCCGGCCCGCAATGGATTGCCCATCGGGCCAATGCCCGGCCACTTGTCGTCGGACCACCATTCGAACGACACGCGAAAGAACACCGCGATGCGCTTGCCGTGCGGCCAGCGGAAATTCTCCGGCAGCGCGATCTCGGTGGCGCCGGCGTGGATATCCAATGCGGTCAAATCGTCCTCCTGTTGTACTTAGCGCGCCCGCGCGGTCGCGCCGCGCGCGTCGGGCTTTGCCGGCTTGTTCTCTTCGGGGCTTGCAAGTTTCAAGGCTTGGATCTCGGCGCAAGCCCGCTCGGCGGTTGATCTGAAGTGTAGATTGAGCAGCTCGACGGCGCGGTCGCTCTCGCGCGCCACGACGGCTTCCATGATCTGACGGTGTTCGTCGCTGCGTGTTTTCGACGTCTCGACGATGCGCGATACGTGACGATAGCGATCGGCAGCATCGAAAAGCTGCTCGCAGAAGGCCGTCAGCCAATGCGAACGGCAGGCCGAGATCAGGCTGGCATGAAATGCCCGATGCGCTTGCTCCCAGGCGGCATCACGCATTGTTGCTTCGCCTTGCAGGGGCTCACGCGGCAACCGCAGCAGCCGATGGCACGCGAGCAGCACGTCCTCTTCCCATGCGGCATCGCCATGTGCGATCAATTCCCGAAGCGCGATTTCGTTAAGCCAGCAGCGCGTGCGCGTCAGTTCCTGCAGCTCCGCGATGCTGATCGGCGCGACGCGAAAGCCTTGCTGATCGGTATGGGTCACAAGACCGTCTCGCGACAACCGGGTGAGGGCTTCGCGCATCGGGCTCAACCCAATCCCGTAACGCTCGCAGAGCTGGCGGATATTCAGCTTCTGTCCGGGCAGGAGTTGAGCCTTGGTGACCTCCTGCCGCAGGCGGTCATAGGCGGCGCTCGCGAGAGTGGCGGGCACCTTGATCACTGACGTGGATCGGTCGGTCATAAAACCGATGTAGACGCGCTCGTGCCAAGGGAAAACGATCAAATCTCATAAATCAGGAAAAAATCGATTTTTTCTGGTTCAGCACTCCCCTCAATTCTCAGCTGCTGAGAAATACGCCCTTGCCGCTGGTCTGCCGGTCGAACAGCCGGTAGGCCTCCTCGGCCTGGTCGAGCCGCCAGCGATCCGTGAACAGATGGTCGACGTCGATCGTGTGGTCGGCGACGAAGCGTGCGCAATCGGCCTGGATGGTCGTGGAAAAGGTCCACGACGCGACGATGGTGAGCTGCTTGCGCAACATGTCGGGGCTGACCTCGATCGTGACGTCGCCGCCTTCGCCGACGAAGCAAACGGTGCCCCATTTGCGCGCACCGCGCACCGCGACGATGCGTCCGGCGGCGGTGCCGGATGTGTCGAGCGTAAAATCGGCGCCCAGGCCGTGCGTCAGGTCCCTGATCGCGGCCGGAGCGTCATTGCTGCCCGGATCGATCAGCGCGTCGGCGCCAAATTCCTTGGCGCGCCTAAGCCGCTCCCCGCCGATGTCGAGTGCAATGACGCGCGCGCCCATGGCCGCGGCGAACTGTGTCGCCGAAAGGCCCACCGGGCCCTGGCCGACAATGGCGATCGTGTCGCCGCCGGCGAGATTGATCCGCCGCAGCGCCTGGTAGGCAGTGCCGGTGCCGCAGGAGATCGCCGCGCCGGCGGTAAACGACAATTCGTCCGGCAGCGGCACCAGCGTATAGGACGGGACTTTCATGTAGGGCGCATGGGCGCCGTGTCCGGTCCTGCCGTAGACGATGCTGCCGGCGTCGCACATCTGCGTCCAGCCGGTGCGGCAGTGCCGGCAGGTTCCGCAACCGCCATAGTGATGCACCATGACGCGCGCACCGACACGAACCATGCGCTCGTCGACAGCGCTGCCGGCGGCCGCCACCACGCCGCAAGGCTCATGCCCGGCAATGATCGGACCGGACGCTTGGCCGAGACCGTGTGACGGTGAACTGTCGGTTGCGCGGTAAGGATGCAGGTCGCTGCCGCACATGCCGGAAGCCTTTACGGCGATGACGACGTCGTGGGGTCCCGGCGTCGGATCGGGAAATTCGGCAAGCGCAAGCTTGCGCCCGCCGAGGAACGTCACGCCGCGCATGGCTGATCGTCGCGCCGTCTATTTCGCCGCGACCGCTTTGAGTGGGTCCTTCACCGCCGGGAAAGTCTTGATTTCGATGGCCCATGGCTCGCCGTTCACCATTTCGACTTTGCGGATGTAGACGTTTTGCACGATTTCGCGCGTGTCCGGATCGATCGAAACGGGTCCCCGCGGACTTTCCCATTTCATGCCCTTCATGGCGTCGACCGCGGCATCGGCATCGGTATTGCCGTTGGTCTTTTGCAGCGCCGCGTAGATCAGGTGCATGCCGTCATAACCGCCGACCGAAATGAAGTTGGCGCGGTGTCCGGTCGCCTTCTGATAGGCAGCGACATATTGTTTGTTGAGCATGGACGGATGCGCCGCCGAATAGAAGCCCGCGGTGACGACTCCGTCGAGCGTGGTGCCAGCATTCGGCAGGTCGTCATCGTCGACGATGTCGCCCGGGCCGACCAGCTTGATGCCCGATTTGTCCATGCCGCGTTCGGCGAACTGTTTGGCGAAGGTGCCCGCTTGGCCTGCGGGAACAAAAACGAACAGCGTGTCGGGCGCCAGATCGTGCGCCTTTTGAAGAAAGGGCGAGAAATCGGGATTGGCGAGTGGCACTTTCAGCGTATCGAGCACCTGGCCGCCGCCTTTGATGAAATTCTGCTCAAAGACCTTGCCCGCTTCGGCGCCGGGCGCCCAATCGGACAGGATCATGACGGCTTTCTTGCTGCCGTTCTGGATCGCGTAGTCGGCCATGATGCCGGATTGCTGGCCGAGCGTGAAACTGGCGCGCACGTAATAAGGCGACCGGTCGGTCACGACCGAGGTGCCCGAAATCATAATGACGCTCGGCACCTTGGCTTGGGTGACCAGCGGCGCCATCGACATGGCGCTCGGCGTGAAGCCGGCACCGAAGAAATTGACCTTGTCGTTGACGATCAGCTCTTGGGCGAGCCGTTTGGCGTTGTCCGGCACGCTGGCGTCATCGCGCACGATAAGCTCGATCTTTTTGCCGGCCACGGTGTCGCCGTGCTGGGCGATGTAGAGCTTGGCGCCGTCGACCGCTTCGCGGCCGGCTGCAGCGACCGCTCCGGTCATCGGCATGATCAGGCCGATCTTGATGGTGTTGTCTTGTGCAGGACTTTGCGCGGCGACGCTGCCTGCGCTCAAGCTATTGACGAGACCGGCCGCCGCGATGGCGAAACAGCCGGCAATAAGATGCCTGTGACGCATGTTGCTCCCCCGATCTGTTTTTTGGGTTTTTAATTGAACCCATTGAACGACCGGGACGCGCCGATTGCAAGCGTGGCCGAGAATAGGCGCGATCGATTACGCCGCGCTGTTGGCGCGTCCGGTCTTGCCGAGCCGCTTGTCGAGGTACCCGCTGATCGATTGCATCAGCGGTTCGACCTTGCCGTCGAAGAAGTGGTTGGCGCCGGGGACGACTTTTTGCTCGATGATGATGCCCTTCTGCGTCTTCAGCTTCTCGACGAGGTTGGTCACATCGCGATGCGGCACCACGGCGTCCTTGTCGCCATGGATGATCAAGCCCGACGACGGGCAGGGCGCCAGGAAGGAAAAATCGTAAAGGTTGGCCGGCGGCGCGATCGAGATGAAACCCTCGATTTCCGGCCGCCGCATGAGGAGCTGCATGCCGATCCAGGCGCCGAACGAGAAGCCGGCGATCCAGCAGGCGCGCGCCTCGGGATTGACCGATTGCGCCCAGTCGAGCGCGGAGGCTGCGTCCGACAATTCGCCGATGCCGTGATCGAAGCCGCCTTGGCTCCTGCCGACGCCGCGAAAGTTAAAGCGCAGCGCCGAGAAGCCGCGGTGCACGAAGGAGTAATAGATCTGATAGACGATCTGATGGTTCATCGTGCCGCCGAACTGCGGATGCGGGTGCAGCACGATGCCGATCGGCGCGTTCTTCTGCCGTGCCGGATGATAACGGCCTTCGATGCGGCCGGCGGGCCCTGTGAAAATGACTTCGGGCATGTTCTGGAACCTCGATCAGTGCGGGTGACCGCGCAACGGCCGCTCAATCCTGCTCCGCAGGCCGAAAAGAATGAAGCGCGGGCGGTACGCTTGACGCTGCCGGTCTATGCACGTAACTATCTATAACCACTTCATTTTTTCGCAACTGGCGACGTGCTTTAACCGGCGAAAGCATTGGGTCGCGACTTCTAGCACAGGCCGGGGGCCAAAAAGCAAGCATAACCAGCATGGCCGAGCGCAGCTATTTCGATTGGAACGCGACCGCGCCGCTGCGGGATGAGGCGCGGGCGGCCGTGGCTGCGGCGCTGGCGGTCCCCGGCAACCCATCCTCGGTGCATGCCGAAGGGCGCGCCGCGCGCCGCCTGGTCGAGACCGCGCGCGAAGAGGTCGCGGCGCTGGTCGGCGCGCGCCCGGGCGACGTTTTTTTCACCTCGAGCGGCACTGAAGCCAACATGCTGGCGCTCACCCCGGCGATCGAGGTCACCGGCGACAAGCGGCCGCGCTCAAAGCTTTTGCTGTCGACCGTCGAGCACGTCTCGGTGCGCGCGGGCGGCCGCTTTGCCAGCGCGGGGATCGAGGATGTGCCGGTCGATGCCGAGGGCCGGCTCGATCTCGGCCGCGTTGGCCGCTGCCGTTGCCAAATCGCCGCGGCCGCTGGTTTCGCTGATGCTTGCCAATAACGAAACCGGCGTCATTGAGCCGGTCGCGGAAGCCGCGGCGATCGTGCATGCGGCCGGCGGCCTCCTCCATGTCGACGCCGTGCAGGCGGCGGGACGCATCGATTGCGATATCGCGGCGCTCGGCGCCGATCTGCTGACGCTGTCGGCCCACAAAATCGGCGGGCCGAAAGGCGTCGGCGCGCTTGTTCGCGCAAGCGACGACATTCATCTCCCCGACCCGCTGATCCGAGGCGGCGGGCAGGAGCGGGGGCTGCGCGCCGGCACGGAAAATGTCGCCGGCATTGCCGGTTTCGGGGCCGCCGCGGCCGTGGCGCGCCGGCAGCGCGCAGCCGAGGCCGCGCACATGCTGGCGTTGCGGGAGAGGCTCGAAGCCGGGCTCCGCGCCATCGCGCCGGAAACCGTGATTTTTGGCGCTAAAGCCGAGCGGCTGCCGAATACGACGCTGTTTACCGTGCCGGGCATGAAGGCGGAGACCGCCGTCATTGGTTTCGACCTCGAAGGCGTCGCGGTGTCGTCGGGCGCCGCCTGCTCCTCGGGCAAGGTCCAGCCCTCGCATGTCCTTGCGGCCATGGGGGTTTTGCCGCCGCTCACGCGCGGCGCGGTGCGCGCGAGCCTCGGCTGGAGCACCACCGAAGCCGACCTTGAAAGCTTTCTAAACGCTTGGAGAAAGCTTGCTTCTGCACTATCTAAGGGACAGCCCGGCGTTGCCGCCTAAATGGCTGCAAAACTGAGCGATTTATCCGAACCGGGATCACCCGAGGCAAACACGATCCGATATTAGGACATTGCCATAACCGACTAAATCCAACCCGCGGACCTTGAATCCGTGAGCGGAGGGACGAATGCCGGCCGTACAAGAGACCGTCGATCAGGTCCGGCGCATCGACGTCGATCAATATAAGTATGGGTTCGAAACGCTGATCGAATCGGACAAGGCCCCCAAGGGGCTGTCCGAGGACACGATCCGTTTCATCTCGGCCAAGAAGAACGAGCCGGAATGGATGCTGGCCTGGCGGCTCGACGCTTATAAGCGCTGGCTGACCATGCGCGAGCCGAAATGGGCCAAAGTCGAATACGGCCCGATCGACTATCAGGACCTGTATTATTATTCGGCGCCGAAGCAAAAAGACGGTCCGAAGTCGCTCGACGACATCGACCCGGAAATCCTGCGCACCTACGAAAAGCTCGGCATTCCATTGCGCGAGCGCGAGGCGCTGCTCGGCATCCAGAACCCCCACCCTAACCCTCCCCCGCAAGCGGGGGAGGGAAGGGAGGGGGCGGCCGGCGCGGACGGCGAGCGCAGTAACGGCTCCGGCCGTATTGCCGTCGACGCGGTGTTCGATTCGGTTTCGGTCGCCACTACCTTCAAGGCGGAACTGGCCAAGGCCGGCGTGCTGTTCATGCCGATCTCGGAAGCCGTCCACGAGCACCCCGAGCTGGTGAAGAAATATCTCGGCTCGGTGGTCCCAATCAGCGACAATTTCTTCGCCACGCTCAATTCAGCGGTGTTCTCCGACGGATCGTTCGTTTACGTGCCGCCGGGCGTGCGCTGCCCGATGGAGCTGTCGACCTATTTCCGCATCAATGAGAAGAATACCGGCCAGTTCGAGCGCACGCTGATCATCGCCGACAAGGGCTCGTATGTGAGCTATCTTGAAGGCTGCACCGCGCCGATGCGCGATGAGAACCAGCTCCACGCCGCGGTGGTCGAGCTGGTGGCGCTCGACGACGCCGAGATCAAATACTCCACCATCCAGAACTGGTATCCCGGCGACGCGCAAGGCCGCGGCGGCATCTACAATTTCGTCACCAAGCGCGGCGATTGCCGCGGCAAGAATGCCAAGATCTCCTGGACCCAGGTGGAAACCGGCTCGGCCATCACCTGGAAATATCCAAGCTGCATCCTGCGCGGCGATAATTCGCGCGGCGAGTTCTACTCGATCGCGATTTCCAACGGCTACCAGCAGGTCGATTCCGGCACCAAAATGCTGCATCTCGGCAAGAACACGACGAGCCGCATCATCTCCAAGGGTATCGCCGCCGGGCATTCCAACAACACCTATCGGGGGCTCGTGACCTCGCACCGCCGCGCCGCCGGCGCGCGCAATTTCACCAATTGCGATTCGCTCCTGATCGGCGACCAATGCGGCGCCCATACCGTGCCCTATATCGAGACCAAAAATTCCTCGACCGTGTTTGAGCACGAGGCGACGACGTCGAAGATCTCCGAGGAGATGCTGTTTTACTGCATGCAGCGCGGGCTCTCCGCCGAGGAAGCCACCGCGCTCGTCGTCAACGGCTTCGTCAAGGACGTGCTGCAGCAATTGCCGATGGAATTCGCAGTCGAAGCGCAGAAGCTGATCTCGGTATCGCTCGAAGGCAGCGTGGGCTAAGGGCGGGTGCGCGTCATGGCCGCATATTGGTTCAGGCCCAAGCGATACGGTTACGGCGCCACGCCCGTCACGTGGCAGGGCTGGGTCCTGACGCTCGGCACTGTAGCCGCGATGGCGGCGGTTTCGCTCTATCTGCGGCTGACCGAGCGGCATTTTTGGGGCTTGGCGGCGATGTTTGCGTTCGACGCGGCGGCCTTATTCACGCTTTTCGTTGTCTGCCGCCGCAAGACCGACGGCGATTGGCGCTGGCGGTGGGGCGACCGTTCGCCGAACTGATGGAATACTGGAGCTTTTTGGAATGGCGCTTCTTGAAATCAAAAACCTGCACGTCGAGATCGACGGCAAGGAAATTTTGAAAGGCCTCGACCTCACCGTGAACGCGGGTGAGGTGCATGCGATCATGGGCCCGAACGGCTCGGGGAAGTCGACGCTCGCTTATGTGCTGGCCGGCAAGGCCGGCTACGAGCCGACGTCCGGCGAAGTTAAGTTCAACGGCAAGAATATCTTCGACATGACGCCGGACGAGCGCGCCGCGGCCGGGCTATTTCTTGCCTTCCAGTATCCGCTGGAAATTCCAGGCGTCGCCACCATGACGTTCCTGCGCACCGCGCTCAACGCGCAGCGCAAGAAGCGCGGCGATCCGGAGCTGTCCACGCCGGAATTCATCAAAAAAGTGCGCGAGACCGCGGGCAAGCTCAACATCGACCAGGACATGCTGCGCCGCGCCGTCAATGTCGGTTTTTCCGGCGGCGAGAAGAAGCGCAATGAGATCTTGCAGATGGCGCTGCTCGAGCCGCGGCTCGCCGTGCTCGACGAGACCGATTCCGGCCTCGATATCGATGCGCTGAAAATCGTCGCCGACGGCGTCAACCGGCTGCGCTCGCCGCAGCGGTCGTTCGTCGTCATCACCCATTATCAGCGGCTGTTGTCCTATATCGTGCCGGATATCGTGCACGTTCTGTCCGGCGGCCGCATCGTCAAGACCGGCGGCAAAGAGCTCGCGCTCGAGCTCGAGGCGCGCGGCTATGCCGAGTATCAAGAGGAAGCAGCGGCGTGAACGCCGGAGTCACCACGATCAAGACCGCGGCGGAAACCGAGCTGGCGCAGGTTTTCGCGCGGGCGCGCGGGTCGCTGCCGGGCGATGACGCCATCGCCGCCCAGCGCGAAGCCGCCTTCGGCGTGTTTGCCAAGGACGGGCTGCCGCATCGCCGCGTCGAGGACTGGAAATATACCGACCTGCGCGCGCTGATGCGCGAGGCAAAGCCGCTGGCGCTCCCGCCCGATGCGGCCGCCAAGGCGCGCGCCAAGAAGGCCGGCGCGATCCTCGGCGACGTCGAGACGCGCCGCTTCGTTTTCGTCGATGGCGCGTTCGTGCCCGAATTGTCCGATCTGGCGAGTTTGGAAGAAGGCCTCACCGTCGGCTCGCTGGCCGACGCCTTGGCTGACAACGATCCGGTGCTGACACGGCATCTCGGCAAGCTTGCGCCGACAGGCGACGTCGCGGTCGCGCTCAATACCGCGCTGATGGGCGACGGCGCGGTGATCCGCATCGCCGCCGGCGCGACCATCGAACGGCCGCTGCATCTGTTGTTCGTGGCGTCCGAAAAGCCCGCCGCGAGCTTCGTGCGCTCGCTAGTCGTCGTCGAGCGCGGCGCGCGCGCCATGGTGATCGAGAGTCACGAGGGCCCTGCGGGCAGCGAATACCAAGTCAACGCGGCGCTGGAGCTGTTCGTCGGCGACGAAGCCCATGTTGATCATGTCAAAATCATCGCCGAGGGCGCCGACGCGCTGCATGTGTCGACGCTCGCCGCCGCGATCGGCGCGCATGCGCGCTTTAACGCCTTCTCCTTCACCGTCGGCGGCGCCGTGGTGCGCAATCAGCTGTTCCTGAAATTCGACGGCGAGGGCATTGTTGCCGGCATCCGCGGCGCCTCGCTGCTCAGGGACCGCCAGCACGCCGACACCACGCTGGTCGCCACTCACCTCGCGCCCGACTGCCAAAGCCGCGAGGTCTTCAAGACCGTGCTCGACGACGAGGCGCACGGCGTATTCCAGGGCCGCATCATCGTGCAGCGGCATGCGCAGCGGACCGACGCCAAGATGATGACGCGGGCGCTGCTGTTGTCCGATCGCGCCGAGGCCGACAACAAGCCGGAGCTTGAAATCTTCGCCGACGATGTGCAATGCGGCCATGGCGCGACCGCGGGCGCGATCGACGAGGAGCTGAAATTCTATCTGTTGGCGCGCGGCATTCCAGCGGCGGAGGCCGAGGCGCTTTTGATCCAGGCCTTTCTCGGCGAGGCCATCGAAGGCATCGAACATGCCGGGCTGCGCGAGGCTCTGCTGGAAGCAGTCGCAGCCTGGCTCAAGGCGCGCAAGCAACATGAATGACGTAGCGACCAACGGCGCCTACGACGTCAATCGCATCCGCGCGGATTTTCCGATCCTGGCGATGCCGGTCTATGGCAAGCCGCTCGTTTATCTCGACAATGCGGCTTCCGCGCAGAAGCCGCGCGCCGTCCTCGATCGCATCGAGCAGGCTTACACCACGCAATACGCCAATGTGCATCGCGGCCTGCATTACCTCGCCAACGAGGCGACCGAGGCCTATGAGGGCGCGCGCGAGAAAGTCGCAAGTTTCCTCAATGCCGAGCGCAAGGAAGAGATCGTCTTCACCCGCAACGCGACCGAGGCGATCAATCTCGTCGCCTATACGTTCGGCCGCGAGCGCATAAAACCCGGCGACGAGATCGTGCTCTCGATCATGGAGCACCATTCCAACATCGTGCCGTGGCATTTTCTGCGCGAGCGCCAGGGCGCCGTCATCAAATGGGCGCCGGTCGACGACGAGGGCCATTTCCTCGTCGACGAATTCGAGAAACTTCTGACCCCGCGCACCAAAATGGTGGCGATCACCCATATGTCGAACATGCTCGGCACCTTGGTGCCGGTGAAAGAGGTGACGCGGATTGCGCATGCGCATGGCATCCCGGTGCTGATCGACGGCGCGCAGGCGGCCGTGCACTGCGACGTCGACGTACGCGACATCGATTGCGACTTCTACGTTTTCACCGGCCACAAGCTGTACGGCCCGACCGGCATCGGCGCGCTCTACGGCAAATACCAGCACTTGGCGGCAATGCCGCCGTTTAACGGTGGCGGCGAGATGATCCGCGAAGTATTCGAGGATCGCGTCACTTACGGCGACCCGCCGCACAAATTCGAGGCCGGCACGCCGTCGATCGTGCAGGCGATCGGGCTTGGCGCCGCGATCGATTACGTGGCTGCGGTCGGCAAAGCCCGCATCCGCGGCCACGAAGCAAGCCTGATGCGCTACGCCCACGACCGGCTGCGCGAGATCAATTCGCTGCGCATCCTCGGCACCGCGAAAGACAAAGGGCCGATCGTCTCGTTCGAGATGAAAGGCGCGCATCCGCACGACGTGGCGACGATTATCGACCGATCCGGCGTCGCGGTGCGCGCCGGCACGCACTGCGTGATGCCGCTCCTCTCCCGGTTCGGCCTCACCGCGACCTGCCGTGCCTCCTTTGCCATGTACAATACCCGTGATGAGGTCGATTGCCTGGCGCAGGCGCTGTTGAAGGCGCAAAGCATGCTCGGATGAATGATCATGAGCGATGACGTGAAAACCGATACGGGCGCGGCCGCTGCCGCTTCCGCCGAAAAACCCTCGGCTATTCCGGCCGACGAGAAGCCCTCGGCTATTCCCGCCGACGAGATGGCGCGGCTCGGCGACGAGATCGTCACCGCGCTGAAAACCGTGTTCGATCCCGAAATTCCCGCCGACATCTACGAGCTCGGCCTGATCTACAAGGTCGACGTCGATGACGACCGCATGGTCAATATCGACATGACGCTGACCACGCCGAATTGCCCGTCGGCGGCGGAATTGCCGGCGCAGGTGGAGAATGCGGTTGCCGGCGTACCCGGCGTGCGCGAGGCCAAGGTCAACATCGTCTGGGATCCGCCGTGGGATCCGAGCCGGATGTCGGACGAAGCGCGCGCCGTGCTCAATATGTGGTGAGAAACCTGGTAGGTATCTTGGCGTAAGTTGCGCCCGCTGCATGCGCGCATTACATGCGCAGACAAGGAAATGACGATGGCAACGGCCCGACCGAGACCTCAAGTGATGCGGCTCACTGAAGCCGCCGCCGACCGCATCAAGGCGGTGATGGCGAAGGCCGATCATCCGATCGCCGCAGTGCGCGTCGGGGTCAAGAACGGCGGCTGCGCCGGCATGAGCTATTTCATGGAATACGCCGACGCCGTCGGCAAATTCGATGAGGTTGTCGAAGACAAGGGCGTGAAGATTCTTGTCGATCCAAAGGCCGTTCTGTTTCTGCTCGGCACCGAGATGGACTACAAGGTCGACAAGCTCTCCGCGCAGTTCACCTTCAACAATCCGAACCAGACCGCGGCCTGCGGCTGCGGCGAATCGGTGCAGATCGAGCCGGCGCGCGACAACTCAGGCGCCGAGGCGCATTAACGACCCTGTCGGCTTGTCATATTCGACCGGAACGACGAAATGAGCGAAACGCGGGACATACGATCCAATCCGCTCCTCATCAAAAGATACGCCGGTCGTCGTCTCTACAACACGACCGATTTGACCTACGTGTCCTTGTATGATTTGGCGGAAATGATTGTCAGCCATCGGCGATTTGTCGTCCGCGATGCCGAGACCGGCGACGACGTCAGCCGGCGAGATATTAGACCGGCTGCATTAGGTTGGCGCGGCCGCTTTACGCCACCCGCGCCGGCGGGGCGCTTGCCGCGGCGGCCTCGGGATCGACCTCGCAGATGACGCGGTTGCGGCCGTTGCGCTTGGCGACGTAAAGGCATTTGTCGGCGCGGTCGATCAAAAGCTGGGCGGTATCGCCGGGATGCAGCACCGCGGCGCCGATCGAAATCGTCACGCGGCCGAGCCGTTCGCCGTTCGACCGCCGCATCAGTTCCTTGGTCATGACGGCGCGCCGGATGTGATCGGCCACCGTGATCGCCGATTGCAGCGTCGTATTCGGCAACGAAATGATGAATTCCTCGCCGCCATAGCGCGCCGCCACGTCGCGGCCCTTGACGTTCTGCTTCACCGCAAGCGCGACCAGGCGGAGCACCTGATCGCCGGTGAGATGGCCGTATTGGTCGTTGAAGCCCTTGAAGTGATCGATATCGGCCATCAACAGCGACAGCGGCTCGTTCTTTTCCGTCGCGTCGGCGATGCCCTTGGCCAGCGCGGCATCGAAGTATTTGCGGTTGGATAGCGTGGTGAGCGGATCGGTCAGGCTTTCGAGACGCACGGTTTCGAGATTTTCCTGCAGCTGCTCGATTTCCTGTCGCGATGACGCCAAGCTCGTCTCGAGCTTCTTGTTGTTCTGCTCCATCTCCTTGGCGCCCTGCACCAGGTGCTCGATCACCGCGCGCAGCGCCTCGCCGTCCTTGGCTTGGGCGAGCTTTTCGCTGGCGAGGCTCAACCGTTTTGAATAGCTGGTCGCCGAGCCGGTCGCCGCGTCGATGGTGCTGATGACCTGCTTGATCTCGTCGAGCACCCGGGTATTGACCGAATCCATCCGGTCGCCCAGTCGGCTCATGGCGATATAGGTGTCGTAAATATCCTCGAGATCGGTTTCGCTGAGCGTGCCCTTTTTGCTCAGCGCTTCGTTGATAGACTGGTTCAGCGGCTGGTTATAACCGGTTGCATAATTATACCAAATTTCGAAATTTCGCGGCGAGGCGGTTTGCCCCAGAGCGCGGATTTGTCCGAGCGCGATCTCGGCAAAGGCCAGCGTTCTTTCGTGCTCTTCTTGGGGCACGGCCATCGTCTCCAATCGCCCTGGAAATTATCAAACCTGCGCCGAGCGGCACAGCACGCATCTGCAATCACACGTATAAGTAGGAGAAAGCAGTGAAGGAGCGGTAAATAAGATCGCTAGATAATATCTGTAAGGCAAATCCTGACGCGCCGTTCGCGAATGCTTGTTTGCTGTGTCGCGGTTTTAAGCCTTCACGGTCACCGGGCGCAGCAGAAAGGCGGGCAAGTGCGAGTTGTCGGCATCGTCCTGGCGCGGGCGCGCCGGCGGCTGAGTGCGGCGTGATCGCGCTTCGTCGATGCGCGCGACGGCGGCGGCCGGACGATGCGAATGACGCCGAGGATTCGGGCGTTCGCGATGGGTCCGCTCGGCAGGCGCGTGCTGCGGGGCGGCGCTCGGCTCGGGCTGATTGTCCATGAATGGAATGGTCTGGCCGATCAGTTTCTCGATCGCCGCAACCGCCTTGGCGTCGTTCGAGCCGGCGACGATGCTGATGGCCACGCCGGTGCGCCCGGCGCGGCCGGTGCGGCCGATGCGGTGCACATAATCGTCGGCATGGATCGGCACGTCGAAGTTGTACACGTGGCTGACGTCGGGGATATCGAGGCCGCGGGCGGCAACGTCGGAAGCCACCAAGAGCGTCACTTCGCCTTTGCGGAATGCTTCGAGCGCAGCCGTGCGCGCCGACTGATCCATGTCGCCGTGCAGCGCCTGCACCGAAAAGCCATGCCGCAGCAGCGAGCGGTGCAGCGTGGCGACGTCGCGCTTGCGGTTGCAGAAGACGATGGCGTTTTTCAAGCCTTCGGCGGAACGGATCAGGCGGCGCAGCGTGTCGCGCTTGTCGTGCGGCTCGCGCCCGGACCGCGCCAGGAACTGGGCGGTGGCGGCGACCGTGGACGCCGGACGGGAGACTTCGACGCGAACCGGATTGTGCAGGAATTGTTCGGTGATGCGCTGGATTTCCGGCGGCATGGTGGCGGTGAAAAACAGCGTCTGCCGGGTGAAGGGAACGAGCTTGCAGATGCGCTCGATGTCGGGAATGAAGCCCATGTCCAGCATGCGGTCGGCTTCGTCGATGACCAGAAGCTCGACGCCAGTGAGCAAAAGCCTGCCGCGCTCGTTATGGTCGAGGAGCCGGCCGGGGGTGGCGATCAGCACGTCGACGCCGCGGGTGAGCTTGGAATCCTGGTTGTCGAAGGAAACGCCGCCGATGATCAGCGCGACGTTGAGCTTGTGATTGACGCCGTATCGGATGAAGCTCTCTTCGACTTGCGCCGCGAGCTCGCGGGTCGGTTCGAGAATGAGCGTGCGCGGCATGCGGGCGCGTGCGCGGCCCTTTTCCAGCATGGTCAGCATCGGCAGCACGAAGGCCGCCGTCTTGCCGGTGCCGGTCTGCGCGATGCCGAGCACGTCGCGCCGCGCCAGCACGTGGGGGATCGCCTGTTCTTGAATGGGAGTGGGAGTTTTGTAACCGGACGCCGCAACGGCGGCGAGAACTTTATCGGACAAGCCGAGATGAGAAAACGACATAAACCCTCTATCTAAGACGGCCCCACGATGAGGCGCCGCCGGCAGAACCGTTTCGGAGGAAAGCGGCAAACACGCGCAAGCGCGGTCGAATCTGCCTAATAACGTTGCGCGAAACATAAGGGCGATTGGCCGAAAGTCAACCGCAAGGGGCCCGCCGGAGCGTACTAAGTTAAACGGATTCCTTCACTTTTTTTCGACACGCGTTAATCTCGACAGCAGCCCAAAACAACTCAGGATGCCTAAGCGTCATGGCCGAACCAGCGTCCGACCCATTGCCGGTCGTGCTCATTCCCGGTCTCACCTGCACCGCCCGGCTTTATAGCGAGCAGATCCCGGCGCTGTGGCAGTTCGGGCCGATCATGGTTGCCGACCATCGCCGCGACGACAGCATGGCGGGTATCGCGCGGCGCATTCTGGCCGCGGCGCCGCCGCGGTTCGCGCTCGCCGGCCTGTCGATGGGCGGTTACATCGCGTTCGAGATCATGCGCCAGGCACCGGGACGCGTCGCCAAATTGGCGCTGCTCGATACCGGGCCGCGAGCGGATACGCCGGAACAGACCGAGCGGCGTCGCGTCCTGATGGCGATGGCCGAGGACGGCCGTTACGCGGAAATCCCGGAGCTCGCCTTTCCGCTCTACGTGCATCGCAACCGGCACGGCGACGCGGCACTCAAGCGCATTGTGCGCGGCATGGCCGAAGACACCGGGCTCGAAGCCTATCTGCGCCAGCAGCAGGCCATCCTGAGCCGGCCGGATTCACGTCAGGGTCTCGCCGCGATCGCCTGCCCGACGCTGGTTGTGGTCGGCGAGGGCGACGAGGCAACACCGCCCGAGCTTGCTCGCGAGATCGCCGCCGGCATTGCCGGTTCGCGCCTGGTCATGATTCCCGACAGCGGCCATTTGTCGACGCTCGAACAGCCGGCCGCGGTGACCAAGGCGCTGGTCGAATGGCTGCGGCCATAGGAAGCGACCATGAGGGCAGGGCGCACCGTGCCGGATTGTGCTAACCGTCCGTCACCGGTTTGCATTCCAACCGTCTGCAGGCGCGGCAAAAACACCTTGAGCGTTAATAGTACCTTGGGCAGCAAGAACAATTGGAGGAACTCCCGATGAGCGTCGGTCCCTTTACACGCCGTTCGATCTTGTCCGCGGGCGCGGCGCTGGCGGCGACGCCTACCGTCTTCGCGCCGGCGCGCGCGCAAAGCGATTACCCGACCCGGCCGATCCATATGGTGGTCGGCTTTGCCGCCGGCGGCGGCAACGATATTTTTGCCCGCCTCGTCGGCGCAAAAATGGGCGAGATCCTCGGGCAGACGATCGTCGTCGAGAACAAGCCCGGCGCCGCCGGGCGGCTGTCGGCGGAATACGTGGCGAACCAGGCCGCCGACGGCTATTCGCTCCTCGTCGGCGCCAGCGGCGCCATGGCGATCGGCCCCGCGATCTATGCCGACCTGAAATACGACACCAACAAGACATTCACCCCGATCGGCATGATCGCGAATTTTCCGCTGATCCTGGTGATCAATGCCGACAACCCGTCCAAAAATCTCAAGGAATTTATCGCCTGGATGAAGGCGCATCCCGACAAGGCGAATTACGCCAGCTCCTCGCCGGCGTTCACCATCGCGACCGAGCTGTTGAAGTTAAAGACCGGCATGCCGGGCACCATGATCCCGTACAAGAGCAGCAACGAGATGAACTTGAGCGTCATCCAGGGTCAGACGGCGATGACCATCGCCGACGGACCGCCGACGGTGCCGCAGGTGAAGGGCGGCAAGGAGCGGGCACTGGCCGTCACCGGCAGCGAGCGTACCCCGGAATTGCCGGACGTGCCGACGATGGCGGAAGCCGGCTATCCGAGCGTCAATATTACGCTGTGGAGCGGCTTGTTCGCGCCGGCAGCGACCCCGGTACCGATCGTCGCCAAGCTGCGCAAGGCCTTTGCCGAGACCATCGCCGATCCCGGCGTGGCGCAAAAGCTTAAAAACTTGGCGGTCGATCCCGGCGGCGCGACGCCCGATGAGTTCCGGAAAATCATCGACAGCGATATCGCGAAATATCGCGAAGTGGTGAAAGCGGCGAACTTGAAGTTCGAGGATTAGGGCCTGCATCACCACGAATATTTCAGCGTGCCGGTACCCGCATAAGTCTGCGAGCCGGAGCCAAACGCGCCGTCGAATTTCGCCATCGCCGTCCAGTTGGCGGTGAGATGCAGTTCGGCGCCCGCGGTGGTGAGCGCGGAGTTCTTCGGCGGCGCCGCGCCATTGACGGTGAAGTTCGAGCCGGGCAGGGCCTGGAACGCCGCGCCCAGCGCCGGATTGCTCACCCAGTCGTGCGCCCAAGCCAGACGGCCGCGTAGCACCAGCGGCATGCCGTCCCACACCGTGAGATTGTCGAACCGCGCGCCGAGTTCGCTGCGCGTATCGGTGGCGTTGACCGCATTGTGGCTGAGGCCGAAGCCGCCGCCCGACAAATCGGTCTCGCTGTAGCTCGGCGTATGGAAATCCTGCACCTGCAAGGCCGCATAGGGCGTGACGCCGACGATGTATTCGGTGAGTGGTGCCGCATAGCGGTAGCCGGCCTCGCCGCGCGCCGCGTAGCTCTGGCCCTGGAAATTCGCGGTGAGATCGTCGCCCATCGCGATGCGGTTGGTCGCGAACCAATGATTGGCGAAAGCCAAGGCACCGGACAGATAAGCCGGCCCGAAATGCGTGGTGCTATAGACACCCGCCTGGAATGAATCGCTGCGTCCGCTGCCCAGCGATTGCGCCAAGTTCCAATTAGTGCCGCCGCCGGCAAGCGCAAAGCCGTAACTTGTCGCCGGCGTGAGATGATAAGTCAGACCGGCGGCGTAGCCATAATCGGTTGCGGTGACATTATTGGAGCCGACCGAGGCATTGCCGTTGGTGGTGCCCGACCCGCCGAAACCCGACGCCCAGGCGCTCCAGCGCTGGTCGAAGTCTTGCGGCTGCGGCTGTGTCGATGGCGGCGGCTTCTGGCGCAGCGCATGCGCGTAAGCGAGCGCAATGTCCGGCGGCAGGCTTGAATCCTGCTCGGGCGCGAACTGGCTCACTTGACTGCCACTGCCGCCACCCTGGCCGTCGGCCGACGGATCGAGCAGCAGATTGAGGAAGTCCTGCATCAACTGGAACGCGCTCTTTTGCGCGCCGGTGGCGTCCTCGCCGTCGAGCTGATTGAGCGCATTGGTCAGTGACGCACCGCTGAGATTGAACAGATTTATGAAACCTGCCGGCAATGCGCCGCCGCTGTTGAAATAAGTATCGATGGCGTGGCGATATTTTGCTGATTTTGATTAAGCGGCATGCCGGTCGCGAGCATCGCAGAGACGTTCAAGAACACGTCGTCAGCATTATAGCTCAGCGACGGGGTGAAGTCTGCCGCCAGGCCGGTGAAGGCAAAGCCAGAAAAAGTCGTGCCGCCCAGCCCTGACGATTCCAGGATTGTGTATCGACTCGCGAGACCGGCGCCGGAAACGAAGTTGGCGTTGACCGCGCCGGCAAGCGTCGCCGTACCGCTGACATTGGCGAAGGTCGCGGTGCTGCCGAGATAAATCACATAGAGCGCGCCCGACTGAAAAGCGAGGTTGCCGGTAATCGTCATCGACGTGCCGGGCACGCCAGGGGTGCCGGGCGAGAACGTGCCGCCGGAATGGATCGTCATCGTCAGCGGATCGAGCGTGCCGGTGCCGGCCAGCGTGCCGCCAACAACATCGATCGCGGTGGCGTTGTTGGCGCCGTCGAGAATCACGGTGCCGGAATTGATGTTGACCTGATTGATTCCTGTGAAGCCGTAGGCTGAGCCATAGGTAAAGGTGCCCGACCCCATATTGAAATTGATGGTGTCGCTCGATCCCGCCCCGACGATGTTGCCATTGATCGTGCCGCCGCTGATGGCGAGCATATCGGCGTTGGCCGACAGTTTGACGGCACCGGAGATCGAGCCGCCGCTCTGATTGATGGTGATCGCATTGTTGGCGCCGCTGACATCGATGGCGGTGCCGCCGGTGCCGACGATGGTGCCGCTGTTGGCGATCGCTCCCGAGAAGGTCAACACGCGCACGTTGACCAGGATGCCGGTATTCGCACTGATCGTGCCGCTGTTGGTAATGCCGTTCGAGAAAGTCGAAATCGTCACGGATGCGGTATTGCCGCCGTGGCTGCTGGAGACGTCGCCGCCGACCTCGATGCCGACGCCGCTGGCAGAAATTATGCCGCCATTGCTGATGCCGCCCAAGAAGGTCGAGATCGTCACGGATGCGACGTTGCTGCGGCCGGTGACCGTGACATCGCCGCCGACCCAGATGCCATTGCCGGCCGCCGCGATGGTACCCGAATTGGCGATGCCGCCAGCGAAGGTCGATATCGTTATAGTGGCGTGGTTTGAACTGCCGAAGACGGTGGCATTGCCGCCGATCTGGATGCCGACCTGCGGCGTCGTAATCGTGCCCGCATTGCTGATGCCGCCCATGAAGGTCGGGATCGTCACGGTGCGGAAGACGGTGGTGCCGCTGACGTTGAAAGCGCCGCCGACGAAGATGCCTCGGCCGCCGGCCGCCGCAATCGTTCCGGCATTGCTGATCCCGCCGGTCAGTGTCGCGCCGTTGACCACGATGCCGGTGCCGGCGGCATCGATCACGCTGGTCGCGTCGATGGCGATGGCGTGATTGGTCGCCAGGATCGTGCCGCCGGCGGCGATCGCGCCGTCGATCGTGCTGCCGCCATTGACGAGGATGCCGGTCGCCGCCGTGATGCGTCCGGTGTTGCCGATACTGCCGCTCACCGTCGGGATGATGCCGCCGGAGCCGTCGACCCGGATGCCGGCCGCTGCCGCCGAAATCGTGCCCGCGTTGGCGATACCGCCGCTAAGGGTCGACGCATTGACCAGGATGGCGGTATGGCTGGTGATGATCGTGCTCGCGGCGCCGACAGCGATGCCGTGACTGCTCGCGAGGATCGTGCCGGTGTCGACGATCGCGCCATCGATCGTGCTGTTGCCGTTGACGAGGATTCCGGTTGACGCGGTGATGCGTCCGGCATTGCTGATATTGCCGCTGAAGGTCGGGATTGTGATCCCGGAGCCGACGGTGATGCCGCCTGAAATCGAGCCCAAATTGGTGATGCCACCGGTGAAGGTCGAGATTGTGATGTGAGGGGTGAGTGTCGGGACCTGAGAGTTGGCGAGGGCCTGACCGCCAACGAGAATGCCGCCCTCAATCGTGCCGCTGTTGATAATTCCGCCGGAGAAGGTCGATATCGTAATTGTCGCTCCGGTGAAGGCAGTACCGCCGACGAGGATACCGTGGCCGCCCGAGATGATGCCGGCGTTGCTGATGCCGCCGGAGAACTTCGAAACCGTCAAAGATCCGGTGCCGTCCGCGGAGCCGCCAACCAAGATACCAGCCTGACCGCCGTGAATAGTACCGCTGTTGGTAATTCCCCCGGCGAAGGTCGAGACCGTGGCCTGGGCGTTGGTATTGGCGATACCGCCAACGAAGATGCCGTACTTACTGCCCTCAATAGTACCACTACTGCTGTTGGTGATTCCCGCGGAGGTAAGCGTTGCCCCAGAGAATGTCGCCAACGTGCCGGTCGCGGTGTTGCTGAGCGAGAGGCCAACAATGATGCCGAAGTGACCCGAGATCACGCCGCTATTGCTGATGCCGCCGGAGAAGGTCGATACCGCCACCGAAGCGTTGCCTGTTGCGACGCCGCCAATGAGGATGCCGGCGCCGGTGGCTCCCTTGCTGGTGATGGTGCCGGCATTAGTGATGCCGCCGCCGAAGGTCGAGATCGTGACCTGGGCGTTGGTGAAGGCTCCACCGCCGACGAGGATGGCGTCGCCACCTTGAATCAGGCCGGTACCGCTGTTGGTAATTCCCCCGGAAAATGTCGACACCGTTATCGTCGCGTTTTTTTCGGCCTCGCCGCCAATGATGACGGCTATGGCGGGGCCCGAGAGAGTGCCGGAATTGCTGATGCCGCCGGAGAAGTTCGACACCACAATAGAATTGCTGCCGCTCAGCAGTCCGCCGCCTATGGCAATAGCCGCGCGGTTCGCCGAGGAGATCGTACCGCTGTTGGTAATGCCGCCGCTGAACGTCGCTATCGTCGTCGAGGCGGTCGAACCGCCAATGAGAGCGCCGTAAAGGCTGGCCGAGATGGCGCCGGAATTGCTGATGCCGCCGAAGACGCTTGCGTTATCTTCGATCAGGATTCCCTGAGCCTTGGCGTTGATGGCGCCGTTGTTGGTGACGGTGCCGCCGACAGTGCTGTTGGCGATGGTGATGCCGGTGCTCGATGGCGCAGCGCCGCCGTTCGCGGTGAGCACGCCGGAATTGGCGACGTTGCCGGTGACGTTGGCGCCGTTTTCGATGAGGATGCAGGTGCCGGCGGGCGAGGCGTTGCTGACTGTGCTCACCGTGCCGCCGTTTTGCGTGACCGCGCAGCCGGCAAACGCCGAAGGCACACCGCCGCCCAACAGAGCGGCGAGCGAAGTCGACGCCAACAGCAATCCACGCCGGCCGCAAGCAACGCGCATACGCATTACGGAGTTTCCAACCCGGAAAACTCGAGGACAGCCACCCAAGCTTCAGGCTAGTTTGGTGCCTGCGACATCGCCATGAATTTCGGC
>CAVZFX010000007.1:0-833794 GCA_963774715.1 uncultured Alphaproteobacteria bacterium | reverse complement strand
CTTTCGTGCTCTTCTTGCAAGGCCATCGTCTCCAATCGCCCTGGAAATTATCAAACCTGCGCCGAGCGGCACAGCGCGCATCTGCAATCACACGTATAAGTAGGAGAAAGCAGTGAAGGAGCGGTAAATAAGATCGCTAGATAATATCTGTAAGGCAAATCCTGACGCGCCGTTCGCGAATGCTTGTTTGCTGTGTCGCGGTTTTAAGCCTTCACGGTCACCGGGCGCAGCAGAAAGGCGGGCAAGTGCGAGTCGTCGGCATCGTCCTGGCGCGGGCGCGCCGGCGGCTGAGTGCGGCGTGATCGCGCTTCGTCGATGCGCGCGACGGCGGCGGCCGGACGATGCGAATGACGCCGAGGATTCGGGCGTTCGCGATGGTTCCGCTCGGCAGGCGCGTGCTGCGGGGCGGCGCTCGGCTCGGGCTGATTGTCCATGAATGGAATGGTCTGGCCGATCAGTTTCTCGATCGCCGCAACCGCCTTGGCGTCGTTCGAGCCGGCGACGATGCTGATGGCCACGCCGGTGCGCCCGGCGCGGCCGGTGCGGCCGATGCGGTGCACATAATCGTCGGCATGGATCGGCACGTCGAAGTTGTACACGTGGCTGACGTCGGGGATATCGAGGCCGCGGGCGGCAACGTCGGAAGCCACCAAGAGCGTCACTTCGCCTTTGCGGAATGCTTCGAGCGCGGCCGTGCGCGCCGACTGATCCATGTCGCCGTGCAGCGCCTGCACCGAAAAGCCATGCCGCAGCAGCGAGCGGTGCAGCGTGGCGACGTCGCGCTTGCGGTTGCAGAAGACGATGGCGTTTTTCAAGCCTTCGGCGGAACGGATCAGGCGGCGCAGCGTGTCGCGCTTGTCGTGCGGCTCGCGCCCGGACCGCGCCAGGAACTGGGCGGTGGCGGCGACCGTGGACGCCGGACGGGAGACTTCGACGCGAACCGGATTGTGCAGGAATTGTTCGGTGATGCGCTGGATTTCCGGCGGCATGGTGGCGGTGAAAAACAGCGTCTGCCGGGTGAAGGGAACGAGCTTGCAGATGCGCTCGATGTCGGGAATGAAGCCCATGTCCAGCATGCGGTCGGCTTCGTCGATGACCAGAAGCTCGACGCCAGTGAGCAAAAGCCTGCCGCGCTCGTTATGGTCGAGGAGCCGGCCGGGGGTGGCGATCAGCACGTCGACGCCGCGGGTGAGCTTGGAATCCTGGTTGTCGAAGGAAACGCCACCGATGATCAGCGCGACATTGAGCTTGTGATTGACGCCGTATCGGATGAAGCTCTCTTCGACTTGCGCCGCGAGCTCGCGGGTCGGTTCGAGAATGAGCGTGCGCGGCATGAGGGCGCGTGCGCGGCCCTTTTCCAGCATGGTCAGCATCGGCAGCACGAAGGCCGCCGTCTTGCCGGTGCCGGTCTGCGCGATGCCGAGCACGTCGCGCCGCGCCAGCACGTGGGGGATCGCCTGTTCTTGAATGGGAGTGGGAGTTTTGTAACCGGACGCCGCAACGGCGGCGAGAACTTTATCGGACAAGCCGAGATGAGAAAACGACATAAACCCTCTATCTAAGACGGCCCCACGATGAGGCGCCGCCGGCAGAACCGTTTCGGAGGAAAGCGGCAAACACGCGCAAGCGCGGTCGAATCTGCCTAATAACGTTGCGCGAAACATAAGGGCGATTGGCCGAAAGTCAACCGCAAGGGCCCGCCGGAGCGTACTAAGTTAAACGGATTCCTTCACTTTTTCACGACACGCGTTAATCTCGACAGCCGCCAAAACAACCCAGGATGCTCAGCGTCATGGCCGAACCCGCGTCCGACCCATTGCCGGTCGTGCTCATTCCCGGTCTGACCTGTACCGCGCGGCTTTATAGCGAGCAGATCCCGGCGCTGTGGCGGTTCGGGCCGATCATGGTTGCCGACCATCGCCGCGACGACAGCATGGCGGGTATCGCGCGCCGCATTCTGGCCGCGGCGCCGCCGCGGTTCGCGCTCGCCGGCCTGTCGATGGGCGGTTACATCGCGTTCGAGATCATGCGCCAGGCGCCGGGACGCGTCGCCAAATTGGCGCTGCTCGATACCGGGCCGCGAGCGGATACGCCGGAACAGACCGAGCGGCGTCGCGTCCTGATGGCGATGGCCGAGGACGGCCGTTACGCGGAAATCCCGGAGCTCGCTTTTCCGCTCTACGTGCATCGCAACCGGCACGGCGACGCGGCGCTCAAGCGCATTGTGCGCAGCATGGCCGAAGACACCGGGCTCGAAGCCTATCTGCGCCAGCAGCAGGCCATCCTGAGCCGGCCGGATTCACGTCCGGGTCTCGCCGCGATCGCCTGCCCGACGCTGGTTGTGGTCGGCGAGGGCGACGAGGCAACACCGCCCGAGCTTGCTCGCGAGATCGCCGCCGGCATTGCCGGTTCGCGCCTGGTCATGATTCCCGACAGCGGCCATTTGTCGACGCTCGAACAGCCGGCCGCGGTGACCAAGGCGCTGGTCGAATGGCTGCGGCCATAGGAAGCGACCATGAGGGCAGGGCGCACCGTGCCGGATTGTGCTAACCGTCCGTCACCGGTTTGCATTCCAACCGTCTGCAGGCGCGGCAAAAACACCTTGAGCGTTAATAGTACCTTGGGCAGCAAGAACAATTGGAGGAACACCAGATGAGTGTCGGTCCCTTTACACGCCGTTCGATCTTGTCCGCGGCCGCGGCGCTGGCGGCAACGCCTACCGTCTTCGCGCCGGCGCGCGCGCAAAGCGATTTCCCGACCCGGCCGATCCATCTGGTCGTCGGCTTTGCCGCCGGCGGCGGCAACGATATCTTCGCCCGCCTTGTCGGCGCCAAGATGGCCGAGATCCTCGGCCAGACGATCATCGTCGAGAACAAGCCCGGCGCCGCCGGCCGGCTCTCGCCGGAATACGTGACGAACCAGGCCGCCGACGGCTATTCGCTCCTCGTCGGCCCCAGCGGCGCCATGGCGGTCGGCGCCGCGATCTATGCCGATCTGAAATACTCACCGACAAGACTTTCACGCCGATCGGCATGATCGCGAATTTTCCACTGATCCTGGTGATCGCTGCCGACAATCCGGCAAAAAATGTCAAGGAGTTTGTCGCCTGGATGAAAGCGCATCCCGACAAAGCGAACTACGCGAGTTCCTCGCCGGCCTTCACCATCACCACCGAGTTGTTGAAGTTGAAGACCGGCATGCCCGGCACCATGATCCCCTACAAGGGCAGCGATGAGATGAACCTCTGCGTCATCCAGGGCCAGACCGCCATGACCATCGCCGACGGACCGCCGACGGTGCCGCAGGTGAAGGCCGGCAAGGTGAAGGCGCTGGCGGTGACCGGCGCGGACCGTTCGCCGCTCTTGCCCGACGTGCCGAGCATGGCCGAGGCCGGCTATCCGAGCGTCGATGTCCACCTCTGGAGCGGCTTGTTCGCTCCGACGGCACGCCGGCACCGATCATCGCCAAGCTCCGCACGGCGTTTACAGAGACGATCGAAGACCCTGGCGTGGCGGAGAAACTTAAAGACTTGGCAGTCGATCCGGGCGGCGCGACGCCGGATGAGTTCGGAAAATCATCGAAAGCGACACCGCGAAATTCGCCGATGTGGTCAAAGCCGCGAATTTGAAGTTCGAGGATTAGCGCGAGCGACATCACCACGAATATTTCAGCGTGCCGGTGCCGGCATAGGTCTGCGAGCCGGCGCCGAACTCGCCGTCGAATTTCGCCATCGCCGTCCAGTTCGCGGAGAGATGCAGCTCCGCGCCCGCCGTGGTGAGCGCGGAGTTCTTCGGTGGCGCCGCGCCGTTGACGGTGAAGCTCGAGCCCGGCAGCGCCTGGAACGCCGCGCCGAGCGCCGGATCGCTCACCCAGTCATGCGCCCAGGCGAGGCGTCCGCGCAGCACAAGCGGCATGCCGTTCCACACCGTGAGATTGTCGAACCGCGCGCCGAGTTCGCTGCGCGTGTCGGTGGCGTTCACCGCATTATAGGTCAGCCCGAAGCCACCGCCGCTTAGATCGGTTTCGCTGTAGCTTGGCGTGTGGAAGTCCTGCACCTGCAGGGCCGCATAGGGCGTGACGCCGACGATGGTGCCGGTGACAGGAAGGCCGTAGCGGTAGCCGGCCTCGCCGCGCGCCGCATAGCTCTGGCCTTGGAAATTCGCGGTGAGATTGTCGCCCATCGCGATGCGGTTGGTCGTGAACCAATGATTGGCGAAAGCCAATGCGCCGGACAAATAGGCCGGCCCGAAATGCGTGGTGCCATAGACACCCGCCTGGAATGAATCGCTGCGCCCGCTGCCGAGCGATTGCGCCAAGTTCCAATTGGTGCCGCCGCCGGCAAGCGCAAAGCCGTAACTTGTCGCCGGCGTGAGATGATAAGTCAGACCGGCGGCATAGCCGTAATCGGTTGCAGTGACATTATTGGAGCCGACCGAGGCATTGCCGTCGGTGGTGCCCGAACCGCCGAAACCCGACGCCCAGGCGCTCCAGCGCTGCTCGAAATCCTGCGGCTGCGGCTGGCGCCGACGGCGGCGGCTTCTGGCGCAGCGCATGCGCGTAAGCGAGCGCAATGTCCGGCGGCAGGCTTGAATCCTGCTCGGGCGCGAACTGGCTCACTTGACTGCCCTGCCGCCGCCGCCCTGGCCGTCGGCCGACGGATCGAGCAGCAGATTGAGAAAGTCCTGCATCAACTGGAACGCGCTCTTCTGCGCGCCGGTCGCGTCTTCGCCGTCGAGCTGGGTGAGCGCATTCGCCAGCGGCGCACCGCTGAGATTGAACAGATTTATGAAACCTGCCGGCAGCGCGCCGCCGTTGTTGAAATAACTATCGATGGCAGTGGCGATATTTTGCTGATTTTGATTGAGCGGCGTGCCGGTCGTGAGCATCGCAGAGACGTTCAAGAACACGTCGTCAGCGCTGTAGCTCAGGGACGGGCTGAAATCTGCCGGCAGCGCGGTGGAGATAAGGCCCGAAAACGTTGTGCCGCCCAGTCCCGACGATTCCAGGATCGTGTAATGCCCCGCGAGACCGGCGCCGGAAACGAAGTTGGCGTTGACCGTGCCGGCGAGCGTCGCCGTACCGCTGACATTGGCGAAGGTCGCGGTGCTGCCGAGATAAACCACATAGAGCGCGCCCGACTGAAAGGCGAGGTTACCGGTAATCGTCATCGACGTGCCGGGCACGCCAGGGGTGCCGGGCGAGAACGTGCCGCCGGAATGGATCGTCATCGTCAGCGGATCGAGCGTGCCGGTGCCGGCCAGCGTGCCGCCGACAACATCGATCGCGGTGGCGTTGTTGGCGCCGTCGAGAATCACGGTGCCGGAATTGATGTTGACCTGATTGATTCCTGTGAAGCCGTAGGCTGAGCCATAGGTAAAGGTGCCCGACCCCATATTGAAATTGATGGTGTCGCTCGATCCCGCCCCGACGATGTTGCCATTGATCGTGCCGCCGCTGATGGCGAGCATATCGGCGTTGGCCGACAGTTTGACGGCACCGGAGATCGAGCCGCCGCTCTGATTGATGGTGATCGCATTGTTGGCGCCGCTGACATCGATGGCGGTGCCGCCGGTGCCGACGATGGTGCCGCTGTTGGCGATCGCTCCCGAGAAGGTCAACACGCGCACGTTGACCAGGATGCCGGTATTCGCACTGATCGTGCCGCTGTTGGTAATGCCGTTCGAGAAAGTCGAAATCGTCACGGATGCGGTATTGCCGCCGTGGCTGCTGGAGACGTCGCCGCCGACCTCGATGCCGACGCCGCTGGCAGAAATTATGCCGCCATTGCTGATGCCGCCCAAGAAGGTCGAGATCGTCACGGATGCGACGTTGCTGCGGCCGGTGACCGTGACATCGCCGCCGACCCAGATGCCATTGCCGGCAGCCGCGATGGTACCCGAATTGGCGATGCCGCCGGCGAAGGTCGATATCGTTATAGTGGCGTGGTTTGAACTACCGAAGACGGTAGCATTGCCGCCGATCTGGATGCCGGCCAGCGGCGTCGTAATCGTGCCCGCATTGCTGATGCCGCCCATGAAGGTCGGGATCGTCACGGTGCGGAAGACGGTGGTGCCGCTGACGTTGAAAGCGCCGCCGACGAAGATGCCTCGGCCGCCGGCCGCCGCAATCGTTCCGGCATTGCTGATCCCGCCGGTCAGCGTCGCGCCGTTGGCCACGATGCCGGTGCCGGCGGCATCGATCACGCTCGTCGCGTCGATGGCGATGGCGTGATTGGTCGCCAGGATCGTGCCGCCGGCGGCGATCGCGCCGTCGATCGTGCTGCCGCCATTGACGAGGATGCCGGTCGCCGCCGTGATGCGTCCGGTGTTGCCGATACTACCGCTCACTGTCGGAATTATGCCGCCGGAGCCGTCGACCCGGATGCCGACCGCTGCCGCCGAAATCGTGCCCGCGTTGGCGATACCGCCGCTAAGGGTCGACGCATTGACCAGGATGGCGGTGTGGCTGGTGATGATCGTGCTCGCGGCGCCGATAGCGATGCCGTGACTGCTCGCGAGGATCGTGCCGGTGTCGACGATCGCGCCATCGATCGTGCTGTTGCCGTTGACAAGGATTCCGGTTGATGCGGTGATGCGTCCGGCATTGCTGATATTGCCGCTGAAGGTCGGGATTGTAATCCCGGAGCCGACGGTGATGCCGCCTGAAATCGAGCCCAAATTGGTGATGCCACCGGTGAAGGTCGAGATTGTGATGTGAGGGGTGAGTGTCGTGACCTGAGAGTTGGCGAGGGCCTGACCGCCAACGAGAATGCCGCCCTCAATTGTCCCGCTGTTGATGATTCCGCCGGAGAAGGTCGATATCGTTATTGTCGCTCCAGTGAAGGCAGTGCCGCCGACGAGGATACCGTGGCCGCCCGAGATGATGCCGGCGTTGCTGATGCCGCCGGAGAAGTTCGAAACCGTCAAAGATGCGGTGCCGTCCGCGGAGCCGCCAACCAAGATACCAGCCTGACCGCCGTGAATAGTACCGCTGTTGGTAATTCCCCCGGCGAAGGTCGAGACCGTGGCCTGGGCGTTGGTATTGGCGATACCGCCAACGAAGATGCCGTATTTACTGCCCTCAATAGTACCAGTACCGCTGTTGGTGATTCCCGCGGAGGTAGGCGTTGCCCCGGAGAATGTCGCCAACGTGCCAGTCGCGGTGTTGGCTGAGCGAGAGGCCAACAATGATGCCGAAGTGACCCGAGATCACGCCGCTGTTGCTGATGCCGCCGGAAAAGGTCGATACCGCAATCGACGCGTTGCCTGTTGCCGACGCCGCCGATGAGGATGCCGGCGCCGGTGGTTGCCTTGCTGGTGATGGTGCCGGCATTAGTGATGCCGCCGCCGAAGGTCGAGATCGTGACCTGGGCGTTGGTGAAGGCTCCACCGCCGACGAGGATGGCGTCGCCACCTTGAATCAGGCCGGTACCGCTGTTGGTAATTCCCCCGGAAAATGTCGACACCGTTATCGTCGCGTTTTTTTCGGCCTCGCCGCCAATGATGACGGCTATGGCGGGGCCCGAGAGAGTGCCGGAATTGCTGATGCCGCCGGAGAAGTTCGACACCACAATAGAATTGCTGCCGCTCAGCAGTCCGCCGCCTATGGCAATAGCCGCGCGGTTCGCCGAGGAGATCGTACCGCTGTTGGTAATGCCGCCGCCGAACGTCGCTATCGTCGTCGAGGCGGTCGAACCGCCAATGAGAGCGCCGTAAAGGCTGGCCGAGATGGTGCCGGAATTGCCGATGCCGCCGAAGACGCTTGCGTTATCTTCGATCAGGATTCCCTGAGCCTTGGCGTTGATGGCGCCGCTATTGGTGACCGTGCCGCCGACCGTGCTGTTGGCGATGGTGATGCCGGTGCCCGATGGCGCAGCGCCGCCGTTCGCGGTGAGCACGCCGGTATTGGCGACGTTGCCGGTGACGTTGGCGCCGTTTTCGATGAGGATGCAGGTGCCGGCGGGCGATGCATTGCCGACAGTGGCTCACCGTGCCGCCGTTTTGCGTGACCGCGCAGCCGGCAAACGCCGAAGGCATGCCGCCGCTCAACAGAGCGGCGAGCGAAGTCGACGCCAACAGCAATCCACGCCGGCCGCAAGCAAGGCGCATACGCATTACGGAGTTTCCAACCGGGAAAACTCGAGGACAGCCACCCAAGCTTCAGGCTAGTTTGGTGCCTGCGACATCACCATGAATTTCGGCGTAGATCGGCAGCCCATTTGGCGCGGCAACCCGCTCGTAATTCGTCTGGGTGTTGCCGCATCGCCACGCCCCGCGGCAGTTTTCGTGGCGTCGACGGTACTTGGATACCGAAACCCGATCATACGGGTGGCGGCAGCCGTGACGGTTGGTCGGCGATCGTGGTCGTAACCTTTTATGAGACGAGATCCTTGACAAACGTCCCCGGTATAGTTACTTCGGGGCAAGCTTGCTTCTTCGAAGGGCGTCACCGGTGACGGCCGAATGACGGAAGCGAGTGCGGTGCCCGCGGGCGGGGCTCGTAACCCCGCTCCCGGGCGGCTCCGGGCACCACCGCCGGTAACAACGACCGGCCTGCGAGGAGCATCGCTGGACTGGGACAGGGGAAGATGCGGGTGACACCCGATGACGCGAACCCAGGAAGCGCGGCCTGGAGCTGAGCGGAGGCCGTTAATTCGCCGAGCGAGTCCGCGGTGGAGCGCCGGAAGGCGCGCGCGCCCGAAGCGCGGTCAGGTGGCAACATCTGACGGCGTGGCGCGCGCCGCACCCGCCGGTGCGGCCCGTGCAGTTTGCGCCTTTCGGCGCTCCGCCTCCCTTCGGGGAGGGCTTACGTGCAGTGGCTTAAGGTAAAGCTCGGATGCGAAGGCGCATCGCGAGAAGAAGATATGCTGTTCCTTATCGCGTTCGGGGCCAGAACAGAAATAGCCGAAACCGCCGCCGGTTCAGGCCAGTCGCGAATGACGGGTTGCGTAAATGGAACGCACTCCGGCAGTCCATCGTGGCCGGAAGTTGCTTTTCATAGCCAATGTCTACTTGTCTGTCTCCTCTATGGTTGAGTATACTGCAAAGAGCAACCTTCTGTGGGTGGGAGAAGAGTGCAATGGCCGCTCGTTGGTTTAGACATGGGGGCAGCAGATTACTCGTCGCAACGGTATTATTGGGTCTCGCTATCGGTGACGCGGCGGCTTGGTGCGAGAGCGACTGCGTCAACCTTTGTAAGGTGGCGGTCGGTCACGGGTTTTCATCCGCAAGCGAATGTGTTCAGCACTATCAATGCTCTCAATACGCCGGCAAGACGTGCGAGCCTGGGCGAGTGCAAGCACGCGCTCGACAAATAAAAGCAAATGGCAACGGCGGCACTTCATTTGGTGCGTGCATGAGGCGTGGCGTAAATGCGGGCTGGGGAACTGCGGAGACCGCAAGATACTGTGATGCGCATCGCTAAATCGCCGCAACCACAACTTAGGGAGGACTAGAATGGCAAATATCGTAGTGGTTGGTGCAGCCGCCGCGATAGTTTTGGCGGCTGCTCCGGCCTTGGCGTCAAAAGCCAAAAGCGACCACAAACCGACGTTCCAAGAATGTCAAAAACAGGCAATTGCCACGGGCCACAAGGGTCGCGGGTGGGCCGTAAACAGGCCCGGCGCTGAGGGCTTCATGGCTCAATGCATGAGAGGTGGATATTAAAGTCTGTCCTAATTTGGAAGCATAAAAAGAAAGTCTTTCGCCTTCGATTTGCTCGACAGCGGACTGGAAGTAGTGGCTCACACATCCAGCGCCGCCTCGTCGGCGAACTCGGCGCGCTCCTGAATGAAGTCGAAGCGCGCTTCGGTTTGGTGCCCATTAGGCGCTCGACGGATTTTTCGGTGTCCTTGCGGTCGTCGGCGGACATAGCCAAACTTACCGCCGGTTCGGGCCGATCGCAAATGACCATCGGCAACGTGCCGCACCGAAGTTCAATTATATCATTTTAAAACTCCTGACTCTGCCGTACACGTATTTTTTGGGCACGCAGACCGTCTCACTTTGCCAAGATCAATTGTATGTCTGCCGAACTCATGATGTGGTTCGTGCTTGCGACGAAGATGGCGGTTACCGCGCTGTTTGTGACCGCGGCGACCATCATCGCCGAACGATTAGGCGCCACAGTTGGAGCGCTCGTGGCAACGCTGCCAGTCTCAGCCGGCCCGGTCTATGTGTTTCTGGCCCTCGATCACGATTCCACTTTCATTTCTTCGAGCGCGGTTGCGAGCCTCGCACTGAACAGCGCCACGGCGATTTATCTCACGGCCTATGTTCTGATCGCCCAACGACGCTCGATGTGGCTCAGCATATCCCTTGCATTTGCAATGTGGCTGGCGGCCGTTTTGGTGCTCAGCCGCGTCCAATGGGCCGCATGGTCGGCATCTGCTCTTAACGTCATCGTATTCACCGCTTGTACCTTCATCGTCCAGCCATTTTGCCTCGTACGCATCCCACGAACCACACGACCCTGGTACGACTTCGTGTTACGAGCGGGCTTGGTGGCGGCGCTAGTCGGCGTGGTCGTAACTCTAAGCTCTCAAATTGGCCCGACGGGAAGCGGCGTGCTTGCTGTCTTCCCGGTCATCTACACCAGCATTATGCTCATTCTGCATCGCCGCGTTGGCGGTCCTGCCGCGGCGGCCGTGTTGGCGAACGCCGTTCCCGCTCTTGCCGGATTTGGCTTGGCTTTGCTCACTTTGCATCTCGCCGCAGTGCCGCTTGGATCCGGTGCAGCCCTCATCGTCGCCCTCGGCGTTTCCGTCGTTTGGAATGCCGTTGTTTATGCAATACGTCGCCGCCAAGCTCTTGCTTAATTGCCTCGCCCGGCCGGGATGTTTGAGTAATGCCGGCTAGCGCGTCGATTCGTGGCCCATCGCGTCCTTTCACGGCGGCGTAGTGATTCAGTCGCTTTCGGAGCGAAGCGGACTTTCAGCGAGCCGCACTTCAGCAGAAGTCGCTCACACATCCAGCGCCGCCTCGTCGGCGAACTCGGCGCGCTCCTGGATGAAGTCGAAGCGCGCTTCGGCTTTGGTGCCCATCAGCCGCTCGACCGATTTTTCGGTGTCCTTGCGGTCGTCGGCGGCCAGCATGACGCGTAGCAGCGTCCGCTTCCTCGGATCCATGGTGGTTTCTTTGAGCTGCGGCGCCATCATCTCGCCCAAGCCCTTGAAGCGGCTGACTTCGACCTTGGCGTTGGCGTTGAATTCCTTCTTGAGAATCTCGGCTTTGTGCTTGTCATCGCGGGCATAGAAAATCTTGCCGCCGTGGGCGAGGCGATAAAGCGGCGGCACCGCGAGATAAAGATGGCCGTGGTCGATGAGCTGCGGCATCTGCCGATAGAAGAAGGTGATGAGGAGCGAAGCGATATGGGCGCCGTCGACGTCGGCGTCGGTCATGACGATGACGCGGCCGTAGCGCAAATCCTCGTCGCGATAATGCACGCCGGTGCCGCAGCCGAGCGCCTGGACGAGGTCGGCGAGCTGCTGGTTTTGCGCGAGCTTATCCTTGCCGGCCGAGGCGACGTTGAGGATCTTGCCGCGCAGCGGCAGGATCGCCTGCGTGGCGCGGTCGCGGGCCTGTTTCGCCGAGCCGCCGGCCGAGTCGCCCTCGACGACGAAAATCTCCGAACCTTCCGCCGCGCTGGCGGTGCAGTCGGCGAGCTTGCCGGGGAGCCGCAGCTTGCGCACCGCGCTTTTGCGCGCGATGTCTTTTTCCTGGCGGCGGCGAATGCGCTCCTCGGCGCGCTCGGTGACGAAATCGAGCAGCTTGTTGGCGGAGAGCGGATTGCCGGCGAGCCAATGGTCGAACGGGTCCTTCATCGCCTGCTCGACGATGCGTTGCGCCTCGGCGGTGGCGAGGCGGTCTTTGGTCTGGCCCTGGAATTCCGGCTCGCGGATGAACACCGAGAGCATGGCGCCGGCGCCGACCATGACGTCGTCGGAGGTGATGGCGGCGGCGCGTTTGCCTTGGCCGACGCGCTCGGCATGGTCTTTCAAGCCGCGCGTCAGCGCGGTGCGCAGGCCGGATTCGTGGGTGCCGCCGTCCGGCGTCGGAATGGTGTTGCAGTAGGAGTTGAGAAAGCCGTCGGCATCGGCGGTCCAGGCTACGGCCCATTGCACGGCGCCGTGTGCACCCGTTTTCCCTGCGCTACCTGTGAAGATATCGGGATGCACCAGCGTCGCGCTCGCCAGCGCCTCCGACAAATAATCCTTCAAGCCCTCGGCGAAATGGAAAGTCGCTTTCTCCGGCACGTCCTCGACGCCGCGCAACAGCTCCTTGGCGCAGGACCAGCGGATTTCGACGCCGCCGAACAGATAGGCCTTCGAGCGCGTCATTTTGAACACGCGCTCGGGCTTGAATTGCGCCTTGGCGCCGAAGATTTGCGGATCCGGCCGGAACCGCACTTTGGTGCCGCGGCGGTTCGGCGCCTTGCCGGCATCCAGCAATTTGGTCTTCGGCTTGCCGCGCTCGAACGCCATCTTGTAAAGCTTTTGGCCGCGCGCGACCTCGACCTCCATGCGCTCGGACAGCGCGTTCGCCACCGAGACGCCGACGCCGTGCAAGCCGCCGGAGGTCTCGTAGACCTCGGAGTTGAATTTGCCGCCGGCGTGCAGCGTGCACATGATCACTTCCAGCGCCGACTTGTTCTTGAATTTCGGATGCGGATCGACCGGAATGCCGCGGCCGTTGTCGGTGACGGCGACAAAACCGTCGGCCTCCATCTCGACGTCGATCCAGTCGGCGTGGCCGGCCAGCGCCTCGTCCATGGCGTTGTCGATGACTTCGGCGAACAGATGATGCAGCGCCTTCTCGTCGGTGCCGCCGATATACATGCCGGGGCGCCGGCGCACCGGCTCGAGCCCCTCCAAAACCTCGATGTGCTTGGCGGTATAGCCGGCTTCGCCGCTGGTGCGGGCGGACGCGCCGGTGGCACGGCGCGCGGTGCCGCGCCGGCTTTCGCCCGCGTCGGCGAACAGGTCCGGCGTTTTGGCGGATTTCGACGATTTGGCGGCTTTTCCCATCTACCCAGCTTTTACCCAAGGCTTTACCCATGTGGAGTGTCTACGCTTTCCCGTGCACACGGAGACCGGCGAATCAAGTGCCACTATGCGCCCGACTATGCCATTTAGGCGGCAAATCGATCAGCACATTGACGGCCCCAAGCACGGGCCTTATATCGCCGCCCATGAAGAGGTCGTTATCGACTATCGCGCTTTCCAATCGCCGCCGCCGTACCGACACGGCACGGATGCGCGCTCGCGCGTAAATTCATTCGTGCCGCCGGTTCCGCGGCACTCTCATCCTGATAGTCTGCCCGCGAAATCGGCCTGAGTTTTCCTCAAGCCAAATGGTTCAATCACGGGTCTACCCATGCCTGACAAAGCAAAAATCGGCGTGCTCGGCGCTTCCGGCTATACCGGCGCGGAATTGGTGCGGCTCCTGCTGCGCCATCCGCGCGCCGAGATCGCATTGCTCACGGCCGATCGCCGCGCCGGCAAGACCATGGCCGACGTGTTTCCGCAGTTCGCGCCCTATGCGCTGCCGATGCTGACCTCGGTCGAGGAAGCCGATTGGGCGCGCGCTCGGGCTCGATCTCGCCTTCTGCGCGCTGCCGCACGGCACCACGCAAAAGGTCATCAAGGATTTGATGGCGCGCGCGCCGCGAACCAAGGTCGTCGACCTGTCGGCCGATTTCCGCCTGGCCGATCCCGCCGCTTACGCGCGCTGGTACGGCCACGAGCATTTTGCGCCCGAACTGCAGGCAGGGCGCGGTCTACGGCCTGACCGAGATTTATCGCGACAAGATCAAGGCGGCGCGGCTTGTCGCCAATCCCGGCTGCTACACGAGTTGCGCCGAGCTGGCGCTGATCCCGCTGCTCAAAGCCAAGGCCATCGATCCCGACGAGATCGTCATCGACGCCAAGTCGGGCATGACCGGGGCGGGCAGGGCGGCCAAAGAGGAAATGCTGTTCTCGGAAGTCGTCCGAGGGCATCCATGCCTATGGCGTCGGCCATCACCGCCACATGGCCGAGCTCGACCAGGAATTCTCCTTGGCCGCCGGCCGCGACGTGGTCGTGACCTTCACGCCGCACCTGGTGCCGATGAACCGGGGCATCCTCTCGACAATCTATGTCCGTGGTGTCAACGCCTCGCCGCAGGATCTTCATGCGGTGCTTTTAAAGTCTTACGCGAAGGAGCCGTTCGTCCACGTGCTGCCGTTCGGCAGCTATGCCGCAGACCCGCCATGTGCGCGGCTCCAACATGACCTTCATCGGCGTCGTGGCCGACCGCATCGCCGGCCGCGCCATTATCGGCGCCGCGCTCGACAATCTGACCAAGGGCGCATCCGGCCAGGCGGTGCAGAACATGAACCTGATGCTCGGCTTTCCGGAGACGATGGGGCTCGAGCAGGTGGCGCTGTTTCCGTAAGCAGCCGGACATTCCGGCCGGTCACTTCTGGCCGAGCAGTTTCGCCATCGTGCCCGCGAGTTTTGGATCGAGCACCTTGGCGGCGGCGATATCGGCTTCGCCGCCGTCCTTGTTGCCGGTTCTCAACCTGGCGACCCCGCGTTCGAACCGAGCGGCGGCATCCTGCGGGGCGAGGCTGACCGCCTTGTCGAAATCGGCCAATGCACGGACATTGTCGCCGTTGGTGAGATAAAGCGAGCCGCGGTCGCGGTAGACCTCCGCCAAATCCGGCTGCATGGCGATGACCTTATTGAAATCCGCCAGCGCCGCCGCGGTGTTCTTTTTCCGGGCATAAGCGATGCCCCGGTTGAGCCACGCCGGCCCCAGCGCCGGATTGAGCTTTAACGCCATGCTCAAATCGGCGATCGCTTGGTCAAGGTCGCCGCCCTCAGTATCGTTCTCCGTTTCGCCGAGATTGTAATAGGCAAGCGCGTAATTCGGCGACAGCTTGATGGCTTGCTTGAAGTCTTCGATGGCGCGATCCGGCTGCCTGAGAGCATTGTAGGCCGTGCCGCGGTTGTTGAAGGCGATGGCGTAATTGGGCATCAGCTTTATCGCCCGATCGAAATCCGCGAGCGCCTTGGCCGCGTCGCCCATCCCGCGATAGGTCAGGCCGCGCGTGTTGTAATACTCGGCGTTGTCGGGCTTCAGACCGATTGCCTGCGTACTGTCGCGCAGCGCCGGATCGTAATTCTTTAGTCTGCTGTAGGCGCTGGCGCGGCCGTTGAGCGCGGCATCGTATTTCGGAAATAGAGTCAGCGCCGCGCTGTAATCGGCGACCGCGTCGGCCAAATCCCCTTGATCGCTTTTGGCCCGGGCGCGCAACGTAAAGGCGAAAGCTCGAGCGGCCGGTTCGGTCGTGCCCTCGATGAGCCGGGAGCAAGCGGCGACGACCTCGGCGCCGGCTGGCGTCGAGACGCAAGCGTCTTCGTCCGGACTTGCCGCCACCGCGGCTGCTGGGGCGAAAAGGCCGCCGACAACGAAAAGAATGCGGGCGAAGCCAAGCAAGCTGGTCCTCCCTGCGTAGGGACTCCTTGCTTTTGTCGGCGTATCCGGCTTCGCGGTTCTGACCGCCGGTGAAACTCGAATTTAGGCAACGACTTAATCCCGGACTTTGACGTAACTTCCCGGCGCATCCTCGATCGGTTTGAGCGCGCCGTCGCCTGGAATCCGCGCCGCCACTTCGGTCGGGCTTTGCCGGGTGAGCCAGACGAGCCAATCCGGCCACCATGAGCCGGGATGCTCCTTGGCCTTGGCCAGCCAGCCGTCGATGTCGGCGTTGCGCGGTTTGGGACCGGTCCAGAATTGATATTTCTGCTTGGCGGGCGGATTGATCACGCCGGCAATATGACCGGAGCCGGAGACGACGAATTTGACGTCGCCGCCGAACAGCTTTGAGCCGACCATCACCGATTTGGCCGGCGCGATATGGTCCTCGCGGGTTGCCAGATTGTAGATCGGTATCTTGATCGCTTTGAGGTCGATCGGCGTGTTGGCGAGCACCATCTTGCCCTTGGCCAGCCTGTTTTCGAGATAGCAATTGCGCAGGTAGAACGAGTGGTTGGCCGCGGGCATGCGCGTGGCGTCGGAATTCCAGTACAGCAGATCGAAGGGGAACGGCGCTTTGCCCTTGAGGTAATTGTTGATCACGTAGGGCCACAAGAGATCGTTTGACCGCAACAGATTAAACACGGTCGCCATCGATTTGCTTTCGAGATAGCCGCGCTCGGACATCCGCTTCTCCAGCGCCTCAACCTGCTCCTCATCGACGAACACTTTGAGGTCGCCGGCAAAGGTGAAGTCGACCTGCGAGGCGAACAGCGTCGCCGATACGATGCGCTCGTCGTGCCGGGCCGCCATCGCGGCCAAGGTGATCGCCAAGAGCGTGCCGCCGACGCAGTAGCCGATGGCATGGACTTTGTCTTCACCGGTCGCCTGTTTGATGGCGTCGAGGGCCGCCAGCGGGCCGTGCTCCATGTAATCGTCGAAGCTTTTCTGCGCGAGGCGCGCGTCGGGGTTCACCCAGGAAATGCAAAACACCGTGAGACCCTGGTCGACACACCATTTGATGAAGGATTTTTCAGGCGTGAGGTCGAGCACGTAGTACTTGTTGATCCACGGCGGCACGATCAGCAACGGCCGCTTGAGCACGGTTTCGGTCGACGGCGCGTATTGGATGAGCTGCATCAGCTCGTTCTGGTAGATGACCTTGCCGGGCGTGACCGCGAGGTTGCGTCCGACCTCGAACATCGAGGAGTCCGACTGCCGGATCTTCAAGTGGCCGCCGCCGGCCCGGATATCTTCGGCGAGCATGTGCATGCCGCGAACCAGATTGTCGGCATTCGAGGTCAGCGTCTCGCGCAATAGTTCCGGGTTGGTCAGGACGAAATTCGTCGGCGACAGCGCATTGGTGATCTGCCGCATATAGAATTCGGCCTTCTGCCTGGTGTGCGGATTGAGCTCCGCGGCATCGCGCACCAAGGTATCGGCCCAGCCTGCGGTGAGCAGATAGGCCTGCTTGAGAAAGTCGAAGAACTGATTTTGTGTCCATTCCGGATCGGCGAAGCGCTTGTCGCCCGGCGCCGGTCGCACCACCGGAGGCGCTTCCTCGCCGACAAGCCGTTTCACCGCCGACGCCCAAAGCTCGAGATAGGCCTTGCCCAGCCGGTTCTGCAGCTCGACGGTGCGCTGGGGGTCGGCCAGCCAATATTCCGCGACCTGACCGAGCGTTTTGACCACCTCGGTCACTTCGTCGGCGAATTCGCTGTCGTCGCGGCCTTCCTCGCGCGGCTTGAGATAGGCCGCAAGCGCACGGCCGCCTTCCTCGACGAGCCGCGCCAGATTGCGTGAGAACTCCTCGACGTCGACCGTCCCGATCTTCATCGGGGGTAGCTGCGCCGGTGGTTTCACCGGCTCTTGCGATGGAGCCCGCACGAGCGTTCCTCAATGGCCGAATGAAGCCAGCCTTTCGTCAGAAATGGCCTGCGCGGCTGCTCTGCACAAGGCATGCCGCGCGGTGCTTTTTTCGGGATGCGCTGACCGCCTCGCGCAGTGCACGGACAGGCGATGTCCTTGTTTCGACATATTAGCACGATAGTCTCGTCGCTTGTGTGATCTCTGAGATCATCAACTTAAATTATTGCAGTGTTGGGAATTTTCGTGATTTGTAGGGGCGGGTGAGGCGGATTTTCGGACCCTTGCGGGGACGAAACGGGGCGCTTTACCAGGCAATCGGAGACGAGTTGTGCAGCGCCGGCTAAGGGTGACGACGCGCTTATGTGTCGTCATGGCCATCATTGTTCCGACGGCTTTGGCGCTTTCCGGCTGCTCGCCCGGCGCCGATTATCCGTCGATTTTCCCAGCCGTGCACGACATGCCGCCGCCGCGCGCCGATACGCCGATGGATGCCAATCAGGTGCAGCAGGCCACTGAAGACCTCATTACCGACCGCAATCGCTTAAGCGCCGAGGCGCAGGGATCCGCTCAGTCGGCCGCCGGCCCGGCCGCCGCGACTAAAAAGCCGCCTGCCGATAGTTCAAGCACGCAGGCCGCCGGCGGAACTGGCACGCAGACCGCCGTCACCGAAAGCAAGTGATAAAAGTCCGCTCCTAGTATAGTATTTGGCCAAAGCCGCTCCGCCGGGGTTCCTATGGAAGAATTTTATCGCATTCGCCGCCTGCCGCCCTACGTGTTCGAGACTGTCAATCGCGCCAAGGCGGTAGCCCGCAATGGCGGTGCCGACATCATCGACCTCGGCATGGGCAATCCCGATTTGCCGACGCCCGCGCATGTCGTCGAGAAATTGAAGGAGACCGTCGGCAAGCCGCGCACCGATCGTTATTCGGCCTCCAAGGGCATAGCGGGCTTGCGCCGCGCCCAAGCGGCCTATTATGCGCGCCGCTTCGGCGTGAAGCTTAATCCCGAGACGCAGGTCGTCACCACGCTCGGCTCCAAGGAGGGCTTTGCCAATGTCGCGCAGGCGATCACCGCGCCCGGCGACATCATCATCGTTCCCAATCCGACCTACCCGATCCACGTGTTTGGCTTCCTGATGGCCGGCGGCGCCATCCGCTCCGTGCCGGTCGAGGCCGACGACAAGTTCTTCGGCGCGCTCGAGCGCGCGGTGCTGTTTTCCATCCCCAAGCCGATCGCGGTGGTCGTGTGCTATCCGTCGAATCCGACAGCCTGTGTCGCCAGCCTCGATTTTTATCGCGAGCTCATCGCCTTTGCGAAGAAGCACTCGCTGCTGGTGTTGTCGGATCTCGCTTATGCCGAGGTCTACCTCGACGACAATCCGCCGCCGTCGCTGTTGCAGGTGCCCGGCGCGATGGACGTCGCGGTGGAATTCACCTCGATGTCGAAGACCTATTCGATGCCGGGCTGGCGCATCGGCTTTGCGGTGGGCAACGAGCGCATCATCGCCGCGCTGGGGCGGGTGAAATCCTATCTCGATTACGGCGCGTTCACGCCGATCCAGGTGGCGGCGACGGCGGCGCTCAACGGGCCGGAGGACTGCATCAACGAGATGCGCGCCACCTATCGGCGCCGCCGCGACGCGCTCGTCGATTCGTTCGGCCGGGCCGGCTGGACCGTGCCGCCGCCGGCGGCTTCGATGTTCGCCTGGGCGCCGATCCCCGAACCGTTCCAGCCGCTCGGCAGCGTCGAATTCTCCACCCTCCTGGTCGAGAAGGCCGGCGTTGCGGTGTCGCCGGGCGCCGGCTTCGGCGAGCACGGCGAAGGCCATGTGCGCATCGCGCTGGTCGAGAACGAGCAGCGCATCCGCCAGGCCGCGCGCAATATCCGGCGCTTTCTTGAAACAGTGCCGGAAATGCTGCACAACGTCGTTCCCCTGGCGACGCGGCGTTAGTCGAGCGTCGCCTCACTCCCTTCCGGTTGGCGACGTTTTATGGCTGAGCCGCTGAAAGTCGGTCTTGCCGGGCTCGGAACCGTCGGCAGCGCTGTGCTCCGTCTTCTGGACGAGGGGCGCGACAAGCTCGTAGCGCGTTGCGGCCGGCCCATCGAGGTCGTGGCGCTCACGGCGCGCGCGCGCGGCAAGAAACGCGATTTCGACGTCAGGAAATTTCGCTGGTTCGACGATGCGGCGGCGCTGGCGCGCGATCCGTCGATCGACGTCCTGGTCGAGGTCATCGGCGGGGAGGGCGATCCCGCCAAGCGCGCGGTCGAGACCGCGCTCAATGCCGGCAAGCCGGTGGTCACCGCCAACAAGGCGTTGCTGGCGCGTCACGGGCAAAAGCTTGCCGCGCTCGCGGAACGCCACGGGGTTGCGCTTAATTTCGAGGCGGCGGTCGCCGGCGGCATTCCGATCGTCAAGACGCTGCGCGAAGGTCTCAACGGCGCCTCGTTCACCCGCATCTACGGCATCCTCAACGGCACCTGCAATTACATTCTGACCCGCATGGAGCAGGATCGGCTCGCTTTTGACGACTGCCTCAAGGAGGCGCAGCGGCTTGGTTATGCGGAGGCCGATCCGACATTCGACGTGGAGGGCCACGACACCGCGCAAAAGCTCGCGATCCTGGCGAGCCTCGCCTTCGGCACCCGGATCGATCCCGATGCGGTTTATGTCGAAGGTATTTCCTCGATCACGCTGGCCGATCTCGATGCCGCGGCCGAGCTCGGCTACCGGGTCAAGCTGTTGGGCGTGGCGGTGAGGACGGAAGGCGGCATCGAGCAGCGCGTCCACCCGACCATGGTGCCGAAGGATTCCGCCATCGCCCAAGTCATGGGCGTCACCAATGCCGTCACGCTGGACGCCGAGGGGCTGGCGCCGATCACGCTTGTAGGTCCCGGCGCCGGCGGCGCGGCGACGGCCTCGGCCATCGTCGCCGATCTTGGCGACATCGCGCGCGGCGTCGTGACGCCGCCGTTCGGCTGTCCGACCGCGCGCATGACCGCGATCCGCAAGGCGCCGATGCAGCACCACGAGGGCGGCTATTATATTCGGCTTTTGGCGCGCGACCGGCCCGGCACCGCCGCGACCATCGCGCGGCGGCTGGCGCAGCAAAAGATCTCGCTGGAATCGATCGTGCAGCGCCACCCAGCAGGCTCGCGCGGCGCGGCGCAGCCCGGCCGTTCCGGGGAGGCGGTGCCCGTGATTATGATTACCTATGCGACCAGCGAGGATGCCGTGCGCAAGGCATTGGCCGCGGTCCGCCGCGACCGGGTCATAACCGGACGGCCCCAAGTCATCCGCCTCGAACGAGCCTGATTGGAGATACGCTGCATGTCATCGAAAGCCGGCGGTATGGAACAAGGCCTTGAGCGCGCGCTATCCCTCGAAATCGCCCGGGTGACCGAACGCGCCGCCGTTGCCGCGGCGCGGCTGCGCGGGCGTGGTGCCGTCAAGGAATCCGACCAAGTCGCCGTCGACGCTATGCGGCGCGAGCTGAGCATGCTCGCGATCGACGGCACGGTCGTCATCGGCGAAGGCGAGATGGACGAGGCGCCGATGCTGTTCATCGGCGAAAAGGTCGGCACCAAGCGCGGACCCAAGGTCGATATCGCCGTCGATCCGCTGGAAGGCACCACGCTGTGCGCCAAGAACATGCCCGGCGCCATCGCCACGCTGGCGATTGCCGAGGACGGCACGCTGCTGCACGCGCCCGATATCTACATGGACAAGATCGCGGTCGGACCCGGCTATCCGAAAGGCGTGGTCGATCTTGATGCGCCGGCCGACGACAATATCCGCAAGCTCGCCAAGGCCAAGGGCGTCAAGCCGGATGAGATCACCGCGATGATCCTAGACCGGCCGCGCCATGCGGACCTGATCGCCGCGGTGCGCAAAGCCGGCGCGGCGGTGAGCCTGATCAGCGACGGCGACGTCGCCGGCGTCATTCACACCGCCGACCCCGACAAGACCGGCATCGACATCTATCTCGGCATCGGCGGTGCGCCGGAGGGCGTTCTGGCGGCAGCGGCGCTCAAATGCATCGGCGGCCAAATGCAGACCCGGCTGATCGTCGATAGCGACGAAAAGCGCGAACGCATCGCGAAAATGGGCATCAAGGACCCGCGCCGGAAATACGAAATCGAGGACATGGTGAAGGGCGACTGCCTGTTTTCCGCCACCGGCGTTACCGACGGCCGCATGCTGCGCGGAGTGCTGTTCGGCAAGCACGTGATCGAGACCGAAACCGTGGTGATGCGCTCGGCGAGCGGCACCGTCCGCTGGATCAGGGCCGAACACCGCAAGCTTGATAAGTTCTCCTAAGCTCTTATCTGCGGGCGGCCAACGGGGCGTTTTATCTCCAGTTTTGCCGCCAAATGCATTCTACAATCGGTCGGATGACTGAGAGTCGCCTCTTCCTTGGCGTCGAAAACTCGGCGACCGGGCGGGCTTGGCGCGACCGGCTCGACGAGCGCGGCGCCGTGCGCGCGCTCGACATAGCGCAGCGGCATGAGCTTCCCGAACTCTTGGCGCGCATCCTCGCCGGCCGCAACATCGAAGCCGACGCGGTCGCCGCGTTCCTCGACCCGACCATCAAGCACGCGATGCCCGATCCGCATGTGCTCACCGCCATGAAGGAGGCGGCGGAGCGTATTGCCGACGCGGTGACGCGCGGCGAAAGCGTGGCCATTTTCGGCGATTACGATGTCGATGGCGCCACCTCGGCGGCGCTGTTGGCGCGCTATCTGCGCCAGTGCGGCCTCGCGCCCATCATCCACATTCCCGATCGTCTGTTTGAAGGTTACGGCCCCAATGTCGAGGCGGTGCGGGCGCTCGCCGAGCGCGGGGCAAAGCTTCTCGTCTGCGTCGATTGCGGCACGACCAGCATCGAGCCGCTCGTAGAAGCCAAAAAGCTCGGCCTCGACACCGTGGTCATCGATCACCATCAGGCCGACGAAGAACTGCCGCCCGCGGTCGCCATCGTCAATCCGAACCGCCGCGACGATTTATCGGGGCTCGGCCATCTCGCCGCCGCGGGCCTGACCTTCATGACGGTGGTGGCGCTCAATCGCGTGCTGCGCGGGCGCGGCTATTGGCATGTCGGGCGCCCAGAGCCCGATCTGCTGGCGCTGCTTGACGATGTTGCACTCGGCACCGTCGCCGACGTCGTGCCGCTCATCGGGCTCAATCGCGCCTTTGTCGCCAAGGGCCTGATCGCGCTGCGGCGGCGCGAGCGGGCAGGCCATGTTAGCCTGATGGACGTGGCGCGGCTGTCGGGGCCGCCGCAAGCCTGGCACCTTGGCTTTTTGCTGGGGCCGCGCATCAATGCCGGCGGCCGCATCGGCCGCGCCGATCTCGGCGTCAGGCTGTTGCTCGAGGACGATCCGATCGAAGCCGCCAAGATCGCCGCCGAGCTCGATCGGCTCAATCAGGAACGACAGGCGATTGAACAGGCAACGCTGGCACAGGCCGAAGCCGAGGCCGGTGCCGCGCTCGGCATAGAGGAAAAGGGCGCCGTCGTCGTGACCGCCGCCGAAGGCTGGCATCCCGGAGTCGTCGGTATCGTTGCGGGACGGCTGAAGGAGAAATTCGGTCGTCCCGCTTTCGCCATTGCGCTCGAGCCCGGCGGCATCGGCACCGGCTCGGGGCGCTCCATCGCCGGTGTCGATATCGGCCGCGCGGTGCGTCGCGCCGTGACCGAGGGGCTTTTGCTCAAAGGCGGCGGCCACGCCATGGCGGCCGGCGTCACCTTGCGCAAGGGTGCGCTCGCAGAGCTGCGCGCATTTCTCGAAGCCACGCTCGGCGCCGATGTCGAGATCGCGCGCCGCGCCAACGGGCTCATGATCGACGGCGCCGTCACGGCTGCGGCGGCGAACGCCGAGCTTATCGCCATGATCGATCGCGCCGGGCCATTCGGTTCAGGCAATCCCGAACCGGTGATTGCGCTGCCGGCGCATACGGTGACTTACGCCGAGGAGGTCGGCCAAGCCCATGTGCGGGTGCGGTTGAAGTCCGCCGACGGCTTCGGCCTCAATGCGATCGCCTTTCGCGCCGCGGGTCAGAAGCTCGGCGTGGCGTTGCGCAACAGCCGCGGCCAACGCGTCCACGCCGCCGGCACCTTCGCGGTCGATCGCTGGCAGGGCGAGGAGCGTGTGCAGTTCAAGCTCACCGATATCGCGCCGGCGGAGCCGTCTGCAGGGCGGTGATTCTACAGATCCTCGGGAGTAAGACCCGTACGTTTGGCAATCCGGACTAGCATACGCGGGCCGATTTCATCTCGATCGTGAAATGCAAAAACGAAGTCCGCCGAGCCTGTCCGCTGCAACACGCGATGCGAGCCTGATTGTCGTTTGATCGTCCATCCCAGACGCAACAGTGCGGCAAAGACACGCTGCGCCTTTGCCGACGGCCATTGAGTCATGCGGCTTCAAAAAAGTCTGCGATTTCGCGCGGCAACTGTTCGCCATTTTCGAGACGATCGGCAATTACACGTAGTGCTAGCGCTTTGGCCTTTGCGTTCGCTTCGGCCTTAGTGTCGCCATAAGCCATCACGCCTGGCAGAGCGACGACCTCGGCGATCCAGCGACCGTCCTCTTCCTGTTCGCTCTCTACAAGCAGCATAAGAAACTCTGCCTTCTCAGTTCAGCCAAACCAAGTTCACTTATAATGCCACCTGCGTCAGGGCGCCAGACACCCGATTTCCCGCAATTCACGGCTTCGTCGCGCACCACACCCCGTGCGCCTGCCTGACCATATCGTCCGGATTGTCAAACTGGCCAAGCGGTCCGAGCTCCTTTTTGCCCGTCGGATCGTAGAGCCAGTACCAATCGTAGCTGCCGCCGAGCAGGAAATAGCGGTGCACCAGCACGACCAGATCGTCCTTGTATTTGTTCCGGCAGAAGCTGAGCACGAGGAGGTTGTTGGCCGGAGTGACGAAACGCTCGTCGCCGCTTCGCATATCGATGACGTGCAGCGCGCCCGAAGTGGCCCAGCCGGGAGTGAGAAAATAAAGCCGGCGGCCGTCCGCGCTGAATTGTTTGTTGCGAAAATCGCAGAGTTGACGCTCGGGGCTGCCCTTGCGGCCCTTGAGCAAAAGCTTGTCGCCGCTGCCATCGGCATCGATCTGGCGCAGCTCGTCAGGCCGTGGCTCGGCACTGCAGACCTGGCTGGTATCGTAGCCGTGGACGGTGCGGCCGCGGCCCTGCCGGGTGTAGACGATATAGGCGCCGTTCGGTGCCAGCACCGGATCGACGTCCATTTCCGACGACGTGAGCTTGGTCCTGATTGCGTTGTTGGCGCCGCCGCGCTCGATATAGATATTGCCGGCATCGCTATAGACGCGTGGCGGCGCGCCTTGCGCCAAGCCGAAGCTCGGCAGCAAGCTGAACGGCAGCGTCGCTACAACCGCCAAGACAATGCGGTGCCATTTCATCGTGAATCCCGGCAGAACTGTCGGCGGGCGGGGCGGATCGTCCGATAGCATCTTGGCACGGGGCGCCGGAGGCGGCTATCTGTCGCGACCAAGTCACTGTGGATGTACCCAGGGAAGCGAAATGGCCAAGCTCAACCTCTCCGTCGCAGTCGGCGATTACGACCGCACCCGGGCCTTGATTGACGGCAGCGTGCAGATCGACGGTGTCGATCCGGTCTATATGACGCTCGTGCCGGAAGAAATCTTTTTCCGCGCTTTCCGCGCGGCGGAATTCGACATCTGCGAATTGTCGCTGTCGAGTTATACGGTCAAAACAGCGCTGAAGGACTGCCCCTATATCGCGGTGCCGGCCTTCGTCTCGCGCGCCTTCCGCCACACCGCGGTCTATGTGCGTACCGACCGCATCAAGAAGCCGGAAGACTTGAAGGGTAAAAAGGTCGGCGTTCCCGAATATCAGCTCACGGCGAACGTCTGGGCGCGGGCCTTCCTCGAGGACGATTACGGCGTCAAGCGCTCGGACATCCATTGGATCCGCGGCGGCATCGAGGAGGCGGGGCGCCCGGAAAAGATCAGTGTGAAGCTGCCGCCCGGCGTGCGGCTCGACAACGCGCCCGAGGGCGCGACGATTTCAAAATTGCTCGAAGCGGGCGAGATCGACGGCTTTATCGCACCGCGGCCGCCGACGCTGGTCGAGAAAGGCCATCCGCATATCGGCTGGCTGTTCCCCGATCCGGTCGCCGTGGCGAAGGACTATTACAAACGCACCGGATTCTTCCCGATCATGCATGTGGTCGGCATTCGCCGCGAATTGGCCGAACGTCATCCATGGCTGCCGAGCGCCGTGTTCAAGGCGTTCGACGCTGCCAAGGAAGCCGGCTTAAAGAAGCTATCCGACACCTCGGCGACCAAAGTGACGCTGCCCTTCGTCGAGGAGCGATTGAAGGAAGCCCGCGACCTGATGGGCCACGATTTCTGGTCCTACGGCGTTGGGCCGAACCGCAAAGTGTTGGATTATTTCCTGGCGCAGCATCACGCTGAGGGCTTGTCGCCGCGCCGTGTGTCGGTCGACGAATTGTTCCATCCGGCGACTTATGAGACGTTCAAGCTGTAGCAACGCTTTGCCGCGTTACGAGTTCGACGGGTTGTCTTCGCGGAACAAGCCGAGGGTCTCTTGCGGCCCGCGATCCGAATAGGAGAACAGCACGCACTCCTCCTCGGCCTCGATGCGGTAGGGAATCCAGCTCGGCACCGTAAATACGTCGTGCGCTTCGAAGCCGAATGAGACATCGCCGGCCGTGACCCGTCCGCGGCCTTCGACCCCACAGAAGATCGCACTCTCGGTGCTGCGGTAGGTCTGGCCGGCGAACCCTTTCGGCAACCACTGGATGTATACGGAGATGGTAGGAAAGACATTGCCGCCGGTCGCCGGATTGGCATAGCGCATCTTGATGCCGCTCGAGGCATGCAGCGGTCCGTCTTTGGCGAGCTTGTCGAGCGCCTCACGGGTGCGGTCGTAAGGGTAGGCCAACAGCGGAGAGGCGAGCTTCGAGCCGCGATATTCGACCGGCAACAGACCGGTGCCGTAGCGCGCTTCGGTATGGCCGGCGGTGAGCGACACCGTCTGCTTCTCGTGGGGATAGTTTTCGCGAAACATGGTGCCGAAGAACTGCGCAAACGGATTATCCAGCGCGTCGAGCCAGATCACCGGCTCGCTGCCGGCATGGCCATGGTCGTGCCAGCACCAATAGGGCGTCAGCACGAAGTCCCCCGGGTGCATCGGCATCCGCTCGCCTTCCACCGTCGAGTAGGCTCCGACGCCTTCGATGATGAAACGCATGGCATTCGAGGCGTGACGGTGTGCGCCCGCCACTTCGCCCGGCAATATGATCTGCATGCCGGAATAAAGCGAACTCGTGATGTAGCCGGTGCCGGGCAGGCCGGGATTTTCCAGCATCAGCACGCGGCGTTCCGCCTCTTTCGTCGAGATCAGCTCCGCGGCGCGCAACAATTGCGGCCGCATATCCCGATAGCTCCAAATCGCCGGCACGGCCGCGGTGCCCGGCGCCATCCGCGTGGTGCGTTCCCACAACGGCTTGGCGTTGAACGCCGCGATCGTGCGGGAATAGTCCGCGAGCTTCGAGGTTGCCTCGGATGCCGTGGAGTTTGTGGCCGTCATTTGTCGCCCGTCCATCGTTAATCGAAGCCCGCGCCCGTTCAATCGAGCTGCACTTTCGCCGCCGCGATTCGCTTTGTATCAGCTCTTGGCCGGCCGTAGCCGCACGTGGATGTTCTTCTCCTGCGTATAGGCCAGCATTTCCTCAAAGCATTCCTCGCGGCCGATGCCGGATTGCTTGTAGCCGCCGAATGGCGCGCCGAGGAAGTGTTTCGATACTTCGTTGATCCAGACGAAGCCGGCTTGCACGGCCGCTGCGGTGCGGTGTGCGGTCGACAGATCGTTGGTCCAGATCGAGGCGGTCAGCCCGTATTCGACCGAATTGACCTGTTCGAGCATCTTGGCCGGGTCGCTCCATTTGAACACCGCAAGCACCGGGCCGAAAATCTCTTCGCGCGCGATGCGCATGCTCGGCTGCACGTCGGCGAACACCGTGGGCTCGATGAAAAAGCCGTTCGCGAGCGCCGGGTCGGATGACCTTCCGCCGCCGGTGAGAAGCCGCGCGCCTTCCTGTTTGGCGCTGTCGATGAAGCCTAAGATGCGCTCGTACTGGGTCTTGGAAATGATCGAGCCCATGGTGGTGGCCGGATCGGTGGCGATGCCGGGCTTGTAGTGGGTGATCTTGGTTTTCACCTTGGCGAGCACGGCGTCGTAGATTTTCTCATGGACGAAGGCGCGGCTGGTCGAGCCGCAGGACTGCCCGCACCAGGTGAAATTCATGCCGCCGATGACGCCGTCGGCCACTTCGTCCGGGTCGGCGTCCGGATAGGCGATCAGCGCGTTCTTGCCGCCGAGCTCGAGCATGACCGCCTTGAGCGTGTCGGAGGCGGCTTTCATCACCGCGCGGCCGGTCGGCACCGAGCCGATCAGCGCGATCATGGCGACGTCCTTGTGCGAGGCGAGCGCGGAGCCGGCTTCGCGGCCGCCGGGGACGAGGTTGAACACACCGGGCGGCAGAATATCGCCGATCAGTTCGGCAAGCCGCAGCGACGACAGCGGCGCTTGCTCCGGCGGCTTCATCACCACGGTGTTGCCGACGGCGAGCGGCGCGGCGGCCTTGCCGGCGCAGAACATGAAGGGATGGTTGAACGGAATGATGCGGCCGACCACGCCGCGCGGCTCGCGCACCGAGAAATTCACCACGTCGGGACCCATCGGGATCGATGAGCCTTTCATCTCGGTGACCAGCCCGGCATAGAACTCGATCTGCGCCGCCGCGATGGTGGCGTCTTTGACCATTTCGGCGAACGGATTGCCGCAATCGGCGGCGTCGATCAGCGCCAGTTCCTCAGCGTGTTCGCGCAGCACGTTGGCGATGCGCTTGAGCATGCGCGCGCGCTCGAGCGGCGGCGTATCGCGCCACGCCGGAAATGCCGCCTTGGCCGCGCCGACGGCAGCCTCAATATCGGCCGCGCCGCAATCGGCGACGGGGCCAAGCGATTCACCGGTCCCGGGATTGATGGCGTCAGCAGCGCGGCCGGACTTCGCCTTGTGCCATTTGCCGCCATAGAAGGCGTCGCGATGCTCGGGCAAATGCAGGGCCTGCGCCTTGAGCGACTTGGGTTGGACTGCCTCGTTCATGATTTCCTCCTGATATGTCTTGCTAACGTATTGAGCGGCAAATTCAGAGCGGTCAGGCTCGAAGCCGAGGCAACAAAGCCGTCGCGTTGCCGCGATCGATCGCCTGCCGATCGATCTCCGACATTTCATCGTCGCTGAGATGTTTGACGCCGCCGGCCACGCTCACGAACGGGTAGTCGGTGCCGAACATGATGTGGCTTAGCGGCGCCATGACGCGCAGCGCGGCCATCGATCCTGCCGTGTCGGCGGCCGCCGTGTCGTAATAGAACTTGCGCAATTCCGCCAAAACGCCATCCGGCATGAATTTCGTTGCGTTGGGATGGCGGCCGACCGTGTCGACCATGCGGCCCGCCACCATCGGCGTGGCGCCGCCGCCGTGGGAGAAGATCCAGCGGATGTCGGGATTGTTGAAGACCGTGCCGTTGACGAGGATGCTGGTGATGGTGCGCGTCGTCTCGAACGGATATTCGATGGCCTGCGGCGGCACGCCGGGCATCACGCTGGTACAGCACTTCGATGTGGTCGGATGCGTATAGACGATAGCCTTGCGGCGATTGAGCTCGGCAAAGACCGGCGCAAAACTTGGATCGCCGAGATATTTGCCGTCATAGGAACTCAACAAGCCGATGCCGTCGGCCTTGAGCGTGTCGAGCGCATATTCAATTTCCGCGAGGCTGCCTTCGGTATCGGGCAGCGGCACCGTTGCGAACAGTCCGTAGCGGCCGGGATAAGCTTTGATCTGCTCGGCGGCATAGTCATTCCACATGCGCGATAGACGGCGGCCGGCGGCTACATCGCCATACCAGGGGCCGGGCGTGGTCACGGAAACGATGGCGGTGGCGATACCGTTGGCATCCATGACGTCGAGCGACTGGCGCGGCGTCCACGACAGCAATTGACTTGCCGAAACCGCGCCATGGGAGAAGTTGAGCCGTTCATGCTCCTCTTTCATGTAAGCCGGCGGCATGAAGTGGTGATGGACGTCGATCCGCTTCGCGGTGGGTTTTTGCATCGGCGCTTGCGCGAGCGCACGGCGCGCGGAGAATGCCGCCGCGGCCGCCAAGCCCGTCGCCAAGAATTGCCGACGGCCCATGCAGCAGCCGCACGGCGCGGAAAACACTGCCATCCTCGTTTCCTCCGCGGGAGCGCAGGCCGTTTGGTCAGTTGCCCGCGCGCGTCATTGCCGCCGTCATCACCGCCGTATAGCCGGGCTCGACCCGCACATCGACGACGGCAACCTGGCCGGCATCGACCGCGGCAATGGCTTTTTCGAGAATGGCGGGGAGATCGCCAGGCTTGGTGACCGGACCAAATCCGACAGCGCCTTGGGCGCGCCCCATGGCGGCGAGATCGACTTCGGGATCGGACATGCGCTGGCCGATCCATTTGTTCTCGACCGGCCGGTTGCGTGCGCGCGCCATCCGCTCCTGGTGCAGTTCGTCGTTATAGAACGAGCGATTGTTGGCGAGCACAAACAGGAGCGGGATTTTGTAATGCACCGCGGTCCATACCGCGGTGACGCCCATGAGAAAATCGCCGTCGCCGCAGATCGCGATCGGCAGCCGTCCTGAGCCTTTGAGCGCCAGCGCCGCGCCGACCGAAATGCCCGGGCCGCCGCCGACGCCGCCGCCGCCGTCGGAGCCGACATAATCGAGCGGATGACGGAAGGTGACCCAGCTGTCGTCCCATGACAGCGGCAGATGCGTGTAGGTCACCGGGCGATCGCCCAAGACTTTGCGCAAGCTGCGTGCGATGTTTTCGTTGGTAAAGCCCGCCGGCTCTTTGTCGGAGATTTTGCGCGGGCTCGGCATGGCATGCGGCTTGGCGCTTTTGCCGACTTCCTTGACCAGTTCCGGCACTACCAGATCGGGATCGGCCGACAGCAGGAGATCGACCGGCGGCAGAGCCTGATGGTCCATGCTCCAGCCGTTATGGATGCGGTGGTCGAGCGAAACCTGGATCACTTTGACCGAGGGTGTCGGGCCGAAATAGCGCAGCGCGCCGGCGAGATCGACCCAGTCGAGGCTGAGAACGACATCGACGTTCTTCAAGCCCTCGACGCTCTCGGGATTGATGGCGCGCGGCGAGCCGACATAGAGCGGATGGTCGCTCGGGAACGTCGCGCCGATTTTCAGATCGGTGACGACGCGCGCATTAAGCGCCTCAGCAAGCGCGACACGTGCGTTCCAGGCATCCAGATCGCGCGAGGCGCGCCCGGCCAGGATGAGAACCTGCTTGGCGCCTTTGAGCATGGCTGCCGCTTCGCGCACGACCTCGGCCGGCGCCGCGGTCGAAACCGTCGGCATGTAACGCGCCACGTCGATCGTCGGCAGCTGCTCGGACACTTTCGCTTCTTGTAGCTCGGCGTCGAAATTGATGTAGACCGGGCCGTGCGGCACGGTGTTGGCAATCCAGGTGCCGCGCAGGATGGCTTCGCGCGCCGCGCCGGGCGACGCCGGCTGATCGTCCCATTTGGTGTAGTCGCGGATGAGCGCGCCCTGATCGCGCGCGGTGTGGATCCAGTCGATCCACGGCCGGCGCTTGACGGCGTCGACCGGGCCGGTGGCGCCGAGCACAATGACCGGCATGCGGTCGCACCAGGCGTTGAACATCGCCATCGACGCGTGCATCAGCCCGACATTGGAGTGCACGGCGGTGACCATCGCCTTGCCGGTGACTTTGGCATAGCCGTGCGCGATGGCGACGGCGGCTTCCTCGTGCAGGCAGAGCAGCATCTGCGGCTTGGTATTGCCGAGATAATTGACGATCGAGTCATGCAGCCCGCGATAGCTCGCGCCCGGGGTGAGCGCGATATAGGGAATATCGAGCGAGCGCAGCGCCTCGGCGATGACATCCGAGCCGAAGCCGGGCGCATTGGCGCCGGCCGGCGTCGGGCGCTCGACCGCGGCAACGGCGGGATCGGCATTGGTGGCGCGAGCGGTCGCGGATTGGGACGGCGTCATGGCGGGCATTTCCTCTTGATCAGGCTTGGGGATGGGTCGGGCCACATCCAACCGGATCACGAGCCTTTGCGCAACCGGGCGAGAAGTCCCACGCCGGCATGGCTGTCCGCCGTTCGATGCCGGGTTTGCGCGGCGGCAGCGACCGTCACTGATGTGCGGCCTGAATCACCACCGGTTGTCCCAGTTTTTCGGCGAGACGATCGAGGCTGCCGGCGAAGCTGTCGATATCGAAATTGAGCGGATCGTCGTGGCCGTTGGGAATTTCGGCATCGATGGCGGCGTGAAACGCAGGAATGAGCCATTTGCCTTTGCGCACGCTGGCGATGGTGTAGAGCAAAGCCAGCCGGTCATATTGCGCGGGAGTGAACGCCGGGTCGGGGGAATGTCCGTCACCGCCGCGTCCGCGCTGGCGGGGCTGGATGAGCTCGATATGGACGAACAGGCCCTGCAGGGCGCCGCCAAATTCCGCCGCCTGCTCGAATTTGGTCTCGCGCCACGGAACTGCGAATTCGTGGTCGAGGATCATCTCACCGACACGGTTGACGACAACATGCGCTTTGCCCCAGCCGTCGGAGCAGGCGAAGTTTTGCAGATTGTTGAAAGACGCGCTTTCCTCATTGATGTTGTCGGGAAAGCCGTGCCGGCCGAACGTCGGGCCGCTGGTATCGTGAATCACAAAATAGCGCGCCATCGGGGCGTCGGGATCATTGTCGTGCGCGCGCGACAGCGGCTGCCACAGATGAGCGGCAAAATCGGTTTCGAGATTTTGCGTGGAGAGATAGCCGGACAATGCTTCGCGCGAAGGCAAGCCGGTGGCCTGGCCGATGCGGCTGGAAAGACCAGGGGGCAAAGACTGCAGCGGCGGACCGAGGTTGCGCGTCGCATCCATGCCGCGCATCAGACACATCGCCTGCTCGACCGGCGTGCCAGCGTAGCTCAGGGTCTCGGGATCGAACGCGCAAGCGCCCATGCTCTTGACGAAAAATGGTGCCCTGAAATGGCTCGGCTTGCATTGGTTGCTTAAGCCGGCCTGCACCGAGCCGAGCAGCATGGCCGAGGCAAGCCCCGTGGCCAACAGGCTGCGATAAAGCGGTACGGCAGCGCGCACGTGTCAATCCCGCATTCGAGATTGTCTACTATCGCCAGCAATGCGCGCGCTGCCAAGCGGCCCCGGTGCCGGTTGATCGCGCAGCGCGCGATATTTCTGAACAGTTATTCAGATTGAGCGACCGGGTCTTGGAGGCAACGCCAGCCGCGAACAAAGCGTCATTCTTCCTTCAGGCCATAGGCGAGATTGTTTCCGGTGGCGCCATAATATTTGTAAGGCAGGAATTTGCCGGTCATGCCGATTTTCACGCGATCGCCCTTCGGATCGCTCTGCCGCGTGACATCCATGTCGAAATCGATTGCCGACATGATGCCGTCGCCGAATTCCTCCTCGATCAGCGCTTTGAGCGCCGGGCCATTGACCATGATCAATTCGTAGAAGCGATAGATGAGCGGATCGGTCGGCGGCATCGGCGTTCCGGTGCCGCGCATCGGCACCTCGTTGAGCAGCACCTGCTCGCTTTTGCTTAGCCCGAACAGCTTGGCCGCGTTGGCCGCTTGGGGCTTGGTCAATTTCATCTGGCCCAATATTGCGCCGGTAATGAGAAGCGGCGACATGCCGCCGATCTGCTCGCAGATATATTTCCACGTCCAGCCTTTCTCGCGCTTGATGTCGAGAAGCTTTTCGGTGAGATCGGTACGCGTCATTGCTGTCTCCTTGTGGGCTCGTGTGATTGCCTGAAGATGCCGTACGCTCGCTTTGCGCCGCCTCAATCCTCTCGAATCCAGCTGGCGCGGCGGATCGCCCGCTCGCAAACGTAATCCAGCGCGAAGCCGATGAAGCCTATGATCAGCACCGTGGCGGCGAGGCGGTCGTATTCAAGTGCGTCGCGGGCGTCGTTGATGGCGTAGCCGAGGCCCGAGGTCACGCCGAGGAACTCGGCCGGCACCAGGACGATCCAGGCAACGCCGACCGCGAGACGGATACCGGTCAGCGAATCCTGGGCGATCGAGGGCAGGATGATCGTGAACAGCATGTGCCACGGCCGTGCGCCCAGATTGCGGGCAACCTTGAACCATGCCGGGTCGATGCGGCGAAAGCCGTGCGCGGTGGAAAACAGGATCGGCCACACCGCGGCCATCGCAATCAGAAATATGATGGCGCCGTTCCAGGTCTTAAACGCCATCACCGCGATCGGCATCCAAGCGAGCGGCGAGATCATGCGCAGAAACTGAAACGGCACCGCGGATGCCGCGCGCGCCGCCTGAAATCGGCCGATCAATATGCCGCACGGAACGCCAAGCGCAATCGCCCAGGCGAGACCCGCCGCAATCCGTCCGAGACTCGGGACCGCCATTTGGATCGCTTCTCCGCTAACCAGCATGCGCCAAAGCCGTGCCAGCGCCGGAGCCGGCGCGAAGCCGGAGAAGTTCGCGGTGGCCGGACTGGAAGCGATCAGCCAGCCGCCGAGCCACCAGATTGCGAGCAGCCCAGCGACGCCGGCGAGCGCCAACCCGGCATTGCGCAGCGCGGCCGGTATTGGGTCCGGCGCTGCGGCGAGCGACAGGGCCGCGTCGTTTTGGTCGGCGGCAAAATCCAGACTCATAGTTCGAGCACCTCGTCGCGATTGAAGGGATCGCCGGCATTGACGCTGGGGTCATTCCGCCATTGCGGATATTTGTTCATCGCATTGCGCACGTAATCGTAATCGACCAGGTCCTTGGCGACAAATTCGGGATCGAGTTTTTTCAGGAACGCAGTGTCGCCGCCGACCAGCGTTTCGTTCATCGCCTTGACGATCAGTTTCGTCGCCGACGGGTACGGCCAGGGCTGGAAATCGATGCGTCCGAGGTGCCATTGCGGATGCTTGATGGCGCCCTCCGGACCGTAGAAGGAATCGTCGTAATAGGTCATAGCCCGCGCGATGATGGGGTCCGGCAGCGGCAGATAGTGGTCGCCGTCGGTCGAGAGGAGCTTGGCCACTTCGGTCTTATGCTGCGAGGCATAGATTTCCGCGCGCACCAGCGCATTGATGACTTTCTGCGTCCACTCCGGCTTTTTCGTCACCGTATCCTGATGCATGCACAAGACGCAGCAGGGGTGGTTTTTCCAGATGTCGCCGGTGAACCGCAAGATCCGGCCATTGGCCTTTAGTTCACCGAGGGCGTTGAACGGCTCGGCCACGGTGTAGCCGTCGATTTTCTTGGCGGCCAGGGCGGCGGGCATGTCCGGCGGCTGCATGACCTGCAAATTGCATTCGTCCGCGGCGATGGTCTCGCCCTGCTGTTTGATGACCGGCTTTATCTTGGATTGGCGCAGCGCGTATTGCAGGATGATGTTGTGGATCGAATACCAAAACGGCACCGCGACCTGTTTGCCGCCGAGACCGGCAAAGGAATTGATGCCGCTGTCCTGGCCGACGACAAGCCCGGAGCCGTTGGTGTGCGCCCAGGCCATGATCTTGACCGGGAAATTGTTGTTGTAGCGCATCCAGATCGGGATCGGATTGAGCAGGTGAACGAGGTTGAATTTGCCGGCTGCGAAGGCTTCCACCAGCGGCGGCCAGCCGCGGATCAAGGTGGGACGTTCGGCATCGAGCCCTTCATCCTTGAAGAATCCCATGCCGTGAGCGACCAGGAGCGCGGTCGCGTCGGTGATCGGCAGATAGCCTATGCGCACGACATCGTCGTCGGCTGCGCGCGCGGCGGCGTCGAAGCCTCCGAGGAGCGAACCGAACATCGCCGCGAGCCCGCCGGCCGCGAGCATGTCGAGCGTGCGGCGGCGGGTGACCGGCAACCGCATTGCGTCGTGTCCCGCGCAAATTGCGCTATCTCCGCAGCACTGGCACATTCCAAGCTCCCTGTTGCATTCAACGTGACCCGGTGGCGACGATTTTGAGCGTGCCGTGGCCGCTGCGCGGCGGGGGCGGCTCGATGGTGCGGCCGGAGGCGCCTTCGAACGCCGTCTGCAGCGCCGCTTGGGCGGCCTGCAGGTCGGCGCCGCGACGCTCACCGTCATGACCGTTGTCGGCCAGCGTTACGATTTTGGCGATTTCGCCGGGATTGGACTTCATCACGATGGCCCGGTCGGCCATGGCGACCGCTTCGGCGATATCGTGAGTGACGATAATCACCGTAATGCCCTTGTCATTGGCGATACGGCGCACGTCGCGCTGCAAGGCGCGGCGCGTGACCGCGTCGAGCGCAGAGAACGGCTCGTCGAGCAGCAGCAATTCCGGCTGCACCGCCAACGAACGTGCCAGCGCCACCCGCTGCTGCTGGCCGCCCGACAAATCCTGAACGTTGCGACTGGCAAAATCTTCAAGTTCCATCAGGCTAAGCAGCTCGGCGACGCGTTTGTCGATCACGCGCTTCGAGCGCCGGGCGAACTTCAATCCGAGCCCGACGCTCTGTTCGACGCTCATCCACGGATAGAGATGCGGCTGCTGGAACATCACGATCCAGCGCGGCGACGGCGCATGGACGAGTTTGTCGTCGATGTACACTTCTCCGGCGCTCGGCAGCATCAGCCCGGACAAAATGTGCAACAGCGTCGACTTGCCGGAGCCTGAGCGACCGACCACGGCGACAGCCTCGCCCGGCTGCACCTCGAAATTGATGTTGTTCAGCGCAGATTGCGCCGACCCGCGATAGCGATGACTGACTCCCTTGACGACGATATGCGCGCCCGAGGGTTTCACTGCCGGTGAGAGTTGATACATGATTCCGGATCGCTTTATCGGATCGGACGTTCGCGTCGCCGTTGCCGCGTCGCCGTTGTGCCGGCGGCGTCGCCGTTGGGCGGCGCCGCCGACGCTTTCGTTCAAGCCGCCGCCTTGGCTGCCTGGGCCGAGTAGGGGAGCCCTTCCTCGATGGGCAGTGCGGGGTCGCGCGACCACTCGTTCCAGGACCCGAAATACAGGCTCACGTCCTTGATGCCGGCCTCTTTGAGCGCGACCAGCGTGTTGGAGGCGCGGGCGCCCTTGAAACAGTACAGCACCACCGGCGTATCCGGCGTTATGCCGACCGTTGCACATTCCGCCAGGATCTCCGCCGGCGATTTGAACATCGGTCCCGCCGGCGTCGGCTTCATCATGCGATACCACTCGATCCAAACCGCGCCGGGGATGCGGCCCTTGCGCGGGCAATAATCCTTGCCGTAGGGCGACGAGCTATCCGCAATCCACTCGTCGACGTCGCGGGTGTCGAGTTTGATCTGATTGGGATCGGCGACTGCCGCCTTCATTGCCGCCAGATCGACCAGAATGCTCGCCGCTTTCGGATCGACCGTGAAGGTTTTCGGTTCCGGCGTCGGCACTTGCGTCGTGCTCGGCAGATTGGCGGCGACCCAAGCCGCATAGCCGCCGTGAAGGATCATGACATTCGGATAACCGAGGTAGTTTAGCAGCACATAGCCGCGGCAGGACTGGCCGAAGCCGGTGTTCATCGACTGTTCGTAAACCACCGCGGTTTCCGCGCCTGATAGACCGGCCGCGCCGAAGATGCCGGCGAATTTCTCGCGCATCGCGGCGACGCCCTCCGGCGTCGAGGTCGCCAGATACGTGAAAATGTCGTGAATGTTGACCGCACCGGGCAGGTGGCCCGCGGCGTAAGTGGCCGGGTCGCGGGTGTCGATGACGACGATGCCGGGCGATTTGAGCCGTTCAGACAGTTCGGCAGGCGTAATGAGGACCTTCTCGCTCATCCTTCGCTCCTGTATTTGACGTCGGGTCCCGGCAGCAGTCTGCGGAGTCTCGGCCAGCTTGCGTGGCATGGCTCTTGGCTTGCTTTTCTTGCGTTACGCGCCATGGCGTTCCTCTTCGGTCCGTTACTCAATTCGCCATGTCCGCGAGCATTTTGCGCAATTGTTTGGTTGCGGGCGTCACGATCGCCACGAAATAGGCCTCGCGCAGGCGCCGTTGTGCCTTGGCATTGGCGAAATAGCCGCTGGCGCCGCAGTGGAGCATCGCCGCATGCGCCGCCGTAACCGATGCCTCGCCCGCGGCGAGCCGCGTTGTGATGACAGCGCGCCAATAGTCGGAGTCGGTCTCGAACGGCGTCGCGCACAGCCGAGCGACTTCGCTCTCCATCGCCATTAGCCGTTCGGCCAGCTGCTCGGGCTGCTCGTCGAGATATTTGTTGACGTGGCCGAGGCGGCTCGCGGTTCTTTCGATCAGCTTGATGCAATCACGGATCAGGCCGAAGGCCATGCCGGCCTGCAGCAGCACGAAGCCGGCGCGGATCCGCTTGACAAAATCCTGGGCCGGATCGGCGAGGATCCAGGCATCCGGGATCGATGCGTCGCGCAGCTGCACGGAATAAGTGCGCGTACCGTCGAGCGCGAGAAATTTCGTATTGGCGGCGAGGCTTATGCCCTCGGCGGCGCACGGCACGATCGCCATGACCGGGAACTTTGATCCGCCGTCGTCGACTTCGAATATCGCGCCGAAATAGTGGTCGCTGCCGAGATTGGAGACGTAGGGCAGGGCGCCATTGACCACATAGCCGCCGTTACTTCGCTTGCCCTTGAGGCGCAGATGTTCGATGCCGAAGAAGCTCTTCATCGGATTCGACAGCGCCGTGCCGCCAAGGACGTCGCCCTGCGCGGCGCGGCGGCCGATGCCGTGCTTTAACGATTGATTTTGCGAAGCGAAGATGTACCAGGCGAACGCATCCTGGCACCACATGCAGAACGACGTCGACAGACAATATTCGCCGGCCGCCGCCATCGCATCGACGGCGGCCCCGAGATTGATGTCGTCGCCGCAATCCGGCACGTGATGCGAAAACGCGCCCAAGCGGCCGAGCTCGCGCATCACGCTTTCGGGATAAAACCCTTCCTTGTCGATCTTCTGCACCAGCGGAGCAAGATCGCGGGCGCAGGCAGCGCGGATGGCGTCGGCGGTGCCGGCCGCAGGCGCGGTTTCGTCGCTTTTCAAGACTGTGGTCGTTTCCAGCATCGTCAACATCCGCTGCGGTGGCTGTGCGTGGTTGCTTGCGCGCTCCGCCCGCCGTCAGGCGAGCGCGATTTCGAGATTGACCGGCCGTGAGAACGTATTGGCCACCGGCGACCATTGGCGCGCATGGGCGACGAGAGCTACGAGCTCCTCGCGCGGCCGGTCGGCTTCGAAGTTCACTTTGGCCCGCACGTCGGTAAAGCCGACCGGCTTGTCGGAAAGATCGCCGGTGCCCCAGACCGCGGTGATGTTGAGATCGCCTTCGAGCTCGATTTCGAGCTTGTAGACGGTGATGCCTTTGGCGACCGCGTTGGCGTGGATGCCGACGGCGAGGCAGGAGCCTAACGCGGCAAGCGAAGCTTCCGAGGGATTGGGTGCGGTGTCGTCGCCGAGCAGTCCCGGCGGCTCGTCGACGATGTAGGGCGGCAACGTGCGAATGAAATTGAGATGGCGAAAGCGGCCTTCCGCCACGGTCTTGCACTTGAGAGTCTTGATGACCTTGGGATCGGCCTTGCCCTTGACGATCAGCTCTTCGAGGCCTTTCTTGTCGATCGGGGCGAGGCATCCGGTCAGGGCTGGTTGCTCGGGTGCGAGGCAACCCGTCATTGCGGTTTTGGCGACGGCTTGGTTCATGGGCGTTCCTCTCCTGCTCGGCGGTAGCGGTCGGATGTGGCTACAGACCGTTCTGTACTAAGCATGACCCGTGCCAGTTTGCGGCCTGGCAAAAAACGTAATGAAACCAAAAGACGGTAGGGGTGAGCGACGGAAAAATTCCCGTCCAGCGGTCACTTATCGATCAAATCGCACGGCGTGATGCTTGTTTTTGCGGCATCCGGCCCGCGCTAGAACAGACAGTTCGGTATCCTGGATTGCGATTCACTGCGGCAACGGATATTGAAAGCGGTATGGATAACGCGAGCCAGATTGCGGTCGATACCGCCGAGGGCGATGTTTTGGCTCCGCCGCGTGAGCGCTTGATCGAAAGCGCGCGCAATCTGTTTTGCCGCTACGGCATCAATTCCGTCGGCGTCGATGCCATCGTCGAATTGGCGGGCACGGCGAAAACCACGCTGTATAAGTTGTTCGGCTCGAAGGACGGCCTGGTCGAGGCCGTCCTCGATCGCGAGGGCCGGCTCTGGCGCACTTGGTTCTTGAATGCCATCGACGGCGCCGGCGGAAACGCCCGCGACCGGCTCAATCGTATCGGACCGGCGCTCAAAGTCTGGTTCGGCCGTCAGGATTTCTTCGGTTGTCCGTTTATCAACGCGGTTGGCGAATCCGACAAGGCGGACGATCGATTGCGGAAATTGGCGATCGCCCACAAAACGATCGTGCTGGAGCGGCTCTCCGAACTGTGCGCCGCGGCCGGCGATCCGGAGCCGGACCAGGCGGCCCATACGCTGGGGCTCATCATTGACGGCGCCATCGTCATGGCGCTCATCACCCGCGACACATCGGCCGCGGACGTCGCCAGCCGAGCGTGCAAAGCGTTCATGCAGCGCAATGCCGCCAATCGCACTGCCGGCGGGCGGCGGCGCGCCAGCCGGTAAAGCCGGCGGCGGCGTGCAAAATTGAACGCCGCGTTTAGCCCTAATCCTTCGCCCGCTCGACGTAGCTGCCGTCGGCGGTCATCACCACGATCTTGGTGCCGGTGGTCACGAACGACGGCACCATAGTGCGCACCCCGTTCGACAGCACGGCTGGCTTATAGGACGAGGCCGCAGTCTGGCTCTTGATGGTCGGTTCGGTCTCGACCACTTCGAGGGTCGCCTTCGGCGGCAGCTCGATGGCGACCGGCACCGCATCGTGCATGCTGATCGTGACTTCCATCTCCGGCTCCAGATAGGCCGTCTGATCGCCGATGATATCGGCCGGCAGAGCGACCTGGTCGTAGGTTTCCATGTTCATGAAATGGAAGCCGTCGCTATCCTGGTACATATATTGGTGCTTGCGGTCCTCGACGAAGGCGCGTTCGACCTGGTCGGTCGTCTTATAGCGCAGTGAAACCTTCACCCCGTCGGCGATGCGGCGGACGTCCATCTGGGTGACCGGAGTGCCCTTGCCGGGGTGGATGCTCTCGACGGCCATGATGACCCCGAGTTTGCCGTCGATATCGACGATATTGCCTTTTCGCAATGAGCTGGCGATGACTCTCACGGTTTCCTCAATGTTAATGGCCGGGATTTGGCGCGCACCATAGCGATCCTGGGCGTCACCGCTAGTTATTTCGTCAACATCGTTTAGACAAGGACATGTTTAGGCAAGGATATGCCGGCCGATCCGCCCCGTTTCTCGCCCTTTTGGGCCCCCCACGTCCATGCCGACCGCCGGCCGATCCTGTTGGCGCGGGGGCGGATCGTGGCGGCGCTGCGGGCGTGGTTTGCCGGGCAGGATTTTGTCGAGGTCGACACTGCCGCGCTGCAGGTCTCGCCCGGCAACGAGATTCATCTGCATGCTTTTGCCACCGCGCTGACCGCGCCCGACGGCACGCCGTCACCTCGCTATCTGCGTACTTCCCCTGAGTTTGCCTGCAAGAAGCTCCTGGCGGCAGGCGAACGGCGCATCGTCGAATTCGCCAAGGTGTTCCGCAACCGCGAACGCGGTGCGTTGCATCATCCCGAATTCACGCTGGTCGAATGGTATCGCGCCGGCGAGTTTTATGAGACGCTGATGGGTGATTGCGTTGCAATTCTGCGGACAGCGGCGCGCGCGGCAGGGACACGGCAGCTGACTTTTCGCGGCCGTGCCGCCGATGCGTTCGCCGAGCCCGAGCGGCTTTCCGTCGCCGAGGCCTTCACCCGCTTTGCCGGGATCGATCTAATCGCGACGCTGCCAAATGGTGTCCCCGATCGCGAGCGTTTCGCCGCCGCCGCGCAAGGGGCGGGCATTCGCATCGCTGCCGACGACACTTGGGGCGATATTTTCAGCCGCGTTCTGGTCGAGCGCATCGAGGGCAATCTCGGTGACGGCCGCGCTACCATCCTCGACCAATATCCCGCCGCGCTTTCAGCCCTGGCGCGGCAAGCTGACGATCCGCGCGTCGCCGAGCGCTTCGAATTTTATGTTTGCGGGGTCGAGCTCGCCAACGGTTTTGGCGAGCTCAACGATGCGGCCGAGCAGCGCCGCCGTCTCGAACGCGACATGGCGGAGAAACAACGCATCTACGGCGAGCGCTATCCGATCGACGAGGATTTTATCGCCGCTCTGGCGCAGATGCCGCAGGCAAGCGGCATCGCGCTCGGCCTCGACCGCCTGGTCATGCTGGCGACCGGAGCCTCGCGCATCGATCAGGTGCTGTGGACGCCAATTCAGGAGGAGTTGCCATGACAGCACGTCCGGTGCGAACAGGCGCCGAACTCGTCGATGCGCGATTGGCGCCCCATGATCGACTTGCGGCGTTGGAAAAAGTGGCCGCCCGCTATGCGGTCGCGATCACGCCGGCGATCGCCGATTTGATCGATGCGTCCGACCCGCATGATCCGATCGCGCGGCAATTTGTGCCGGATATGCGCGAGCTGGATTCGCAGCCCGAGGAACTGAGCGATCCGATCGGCGATGAAGCGCATAGCCCGGTCGAAGGCATCGTTCACCGCTATCCCGACCGCGTGCTGCTCAAGCTCGTCAACGCCTGCGCGGTCTATTGCCGGTTCTGTTTCCGGCGCGAGATGGTTGGGCCGGGACGGGGCGGGCTGTCGCGCGCCGCGCTGGCGACGGCGCTCGATTACATCCGCGCCACGCCCCAAATCTGGGAAGTGATCCTCACCGGCGGCGATCCGCTGGTGCTGTCGCCGCGGCGCCTCAAACAAGTGACCACGGACCTTGCCACGATCGAGCACGTCAAGGTGGTCCGCGTCCACACGCGCGTCCCGGTCGCGGCGCCGGAACGGGTCTCGCCGGCTTTGGTGCGCGCGCTCCGCGGCAGCAAGGCGACCTTCCTCGTCCTCCATGTCAATCATCCGCGCGAGCTGTCTGAGAGCGCGCGCGCGGCGATAGCGCGTTTCGTCGATGCGGGGATTCCGGTTCTAAGCCAGTCTGTATTGGTGCGCGGCGTCAACGACGATGTCGAGACGCTGGGCGCGCTGATGCGGACGCTGGTCGAATGCCGGGTCAAACCCTATTACCTGCACCACGCCGATCTTGCACCCGGCACGGCGCATTTTCGCACCACGATAGCCGAGGGACAGAACTTAATGCGCGCGCTGCACGGCCGCTATTCGGGCTTGTGCCAACCGGCCTATGTGCTCGACATTCCGGGCGGCTTCGGCAAATCGCCGATCGGGCCCAATTATTTGAGCTTCGACTGTTCGACGGTCGAAGATTTCAACGGCCAGCGCCACGCCTATCCGCCGCCGCGGCTCGCCGAGTGATTACGCCGCTTCGGCAAAAAATACCGCGGTCTCGAACTGGTAGCCGCATGCCTGGCACGACCAAGTGTGCCGCACACAGCGGTCGTTGAGATATTCGGACCAGTCGGGGGCAAGCAGCCATTCGCTGCACTGGGGACAGTTGTTCTTGCTGTAGGTCGCCAAGCGCGTCCGTGTCGCCGTGTCGGCGTGCGGAGTCATGATTCTTCCTCCCTGAACCAAGCCTCGAACCAACTTCCTACCAACTCCACCGCAACGCTAGAGGCGGTCTGTGGCGTCGCCGTGACGGATGTTGGTCTTCGCGGTGGACGTTGCAGGGAGAAATTCCGATGGCCATGCAACAGATCGATGAATTGTGCACTGCACCGGAGATGGAACCCAGGCATTTGATGAACGTTTGAAGCATGCGTCGTCCCGAGGGCGAGGAAACCGGGTGGGATCGGCGAACGACTAAGCGATCAGACGGAGATAGCCATGCGGGCAAAGCGCGTCGAGCAAGCGGTATTGACGACATTCTTGGTCGCCGCATGCGTCATGTTTTTCATTGCCGCCTATGCGGCAATCGCGCACGCGCAAAATCCGTCGAGTTCGCTGACCATTCCGCAGCAGCCTGAGGTTCCGGTGTCACCGACAGCACAAGGCACCCTGCCGGGGACCGACGCTGGAGCAGGAACCGCGATTGGCACGAATCCGGTCACCGGGCAGCCGTGCACCGGCGGCGGCGCATCGGCGCTCAATGGCGGACTGGCCGGTACGCCGACGACTTCCGACCAGCCGGGCGAGCCCGGTCAGGCAACGGCCGGCCTGCCGCCTGACAACAGTATTTATGGGCCGGGAACCGCGACGAATCCCGGATCCTGCTAAGCAGGACGCTTCCGATCAGACCAGAGCCTTATCGGTCGCGGTCGCCGCCAGCGTATCTCCCTTGGTCGTCAGGTCCCAGCCGATCGCAGCGACCTCGATTGCATCACTGCCGGACATCGGCTGCGTCACGCCGGCGAAGGCATCGCCGAATGGGTCAGTTCCCATCTTGCTGGCGTCCCAGTCGGCGTAGTCGGCACTGCTATTCGACGCGTTGTAATCACCCAAATTCGTCGTGCCGTTGTTGATCGAGAAGTAATCGGTACCCGAACCCTGCTGCGACAGCGCCCGTTCCGGTGTGCCGTCTGCCGGATCCGGGTTGTCGGTCGAGGTGTAGCGGAACAAGTCGAGCGGCGTGTAGACGCCGTTGCCGACGACCGCGCCGACGGAACCAACGCGCCCCATGTCTTCGGTCAATTCATGCTCAGCCAAGGCGATGGCGTCATACTTTCCGGAGGCCGCCGTCTGGTCGTATTCGAGGGGCAGCGCGCTGGATAGACCGATATAACCGTCGAGATTGGAGCTGGGCCCCTCGAGGCCGAGCGCTTTGGCATTTGCCGAACTGATCGCGAAGGTACCGCTGGTCGGATTGGTCGCACTCAAGCTTGCGTCTGCTTGGGCCTGAACTGTCGACTTGCCGGCGTCCGCTTGCAAAGCGGAATATAAGGCCGAATAACCGACGCCGCCGTAGAAGCCCTCGCTTTCCGCGGCATCGCTTCCTGCAATGGTGCTGCCGCCGACTTCGCCGTAGCCGACGTCAATATTGAGCACCACGTCGTTGCTATACAGCGCCGACAAGCCGGCCGCAGCGGCAATGATCGCGTTGCGGAAGCCGGTGGGAGCGCTCCCGGTCGAGGAGTCCCAGCCGAGATTGAATTGCAAGCCGCCCTCAGCGCCAACCAGATTCGTTGAAGTGAGCTGCGACGTGCTGAAAGCGGAGATTTGCCCGATCGACAGATTGTCGGCTTGATTGGCAAGCAGCGCCGCGGTTTGCGAGGACGATAACGATTGCAGCTGTGCCGTGGTCAGGGCCGCGACTTGCGACGCGGACAAGCCGTCGATTTCGGAGTTGGAAAGATCGTTGACCTGATTTGAGAGAATGGAATTCGACTCCAGCGCATTGAGCGCGGACAATTGGCCGGCGGTCAGGTTGCCGATGGTCTTGCTGGTGAGGCCGTCGAATTGCGCCGTCGTGAACGCGCCGACATTCAACGCGTCAAGATTCGGCGTGCTCAGCCCATTGATCTGACCGGCGCTCAGGGCCTGGACCTGTGGGGCAGAGAAATCCCCGATTTGGCTCGGCGACAGGATGTTGAGCGTCGCGATCGAAAGCCCGCCGATCTGCGTTGCGGTCAAGCCGCCGATCTGCGTTGACGACAGGTTTGCGAGCTGTCCTGCCGACAGGCGATTCAGTCCCGCGCCGGAGAGTGAGGAAATCTGGCTTGCGCTCAAGGCGTCGATCTGCCCGGTGCTTAGATTTGCCGCCGCCGTCGTCAAGCCGCCGAGCTGCGCCGCCGTGAAATCGGCGCCGTTCAAGGCGTTGAAGTTCGCGGCCGACAGGCCATTGAGTTGAGTGGCGGTGAGCGCCTCTTGTTGCGTCGGAGAGAAATCGCCGATCTGGCTTGGCGACAGTTTATTGAGCGTTGCCGTGGATACGGCGCCGATCTGCGACGGTGAAAGGCCGCCGATCTGGGTCGCGGACAGTCCGGCGATTTGGGTCGCCGACAGGCGGTTGAGTCCGGTGCTGGACAGTGCCGAAACCTGCCCCGGTGTGAGCGCATTGATCTGGCCGGCGCTCAGATTGCCGGCGGCGGCAGTAAGGCCGCCGAGCTGCGTCGTCGTCAGATTGGAGAGGTTCAAGGCGTGAAAATTGGTCACGCTCAAATCGTTGAGCTGAGCCGTCGTCAGTGCCTGGACCTGAGTGGGGGAGAGCTCGCCGATCTGCGTGCCAGACAGATTGTTCAGTGTGGCGACCGAAAGCCCGCCGATCTGCGTCGTCGAAAGGCCGCCAAGCTGCGTCGACGACAGGCGACTGAGTTGGGTCGCGGACAAGCGGTTGAGCCCGGCGGTGGAGAAGGACGAGATTTGGCTGGCGGTCAGGGCATTGATTTGGCCGGCGCTGAGATTGGCAGCGCCGGAGGTGAGCTCGCCGAGTTGCGCCGTTGTCAAATCGGCGAGGTCGATCGCGTTGAGGTTCGTTGCGCTCAAGCCGTTGAGCTGCGACGTCGTCAGCGCCTGGACCTGAGTGGGCGAGAACTCCGCGATCTGCGTTGCCGACAGATTATTCAATGTCGCGACCGATAGCCCGCCGATCTGCGCCGTGGTGAGGCCGCCAAGTTGCGTCGACGATAGGGCACTAAGTTGGGTCGCCGACAAGCGGTTGAGCCCGGTTGCCGAGAAGGACGAGATTTGCCCCGCGGTCAACGCGTTGACTTGGCCGGCGTTGAGATTGGCGGCGCCGGTGGCGAGCTCGCCAAGCTGCGCCGCCGTCAAATTGGCGAGGTTGAGCGCGTTAAAATTCGCCGTGCTCAAACCGTTGAGCTGCGCCGCCGTGAACGCTTGCACCTGAGTGGACGAGAGCTCGCCGATCCGGGTCGCCGACAAATTGTTCAGCGTTGTGACCGAAAGGCCGCCGATTTGCGTCGTTGATAGGCCGCCAAGCTGCGTCGACGACAGCGCGCCGAGTTGCGTCGCAGACAGGCGGTTAAGCCCGGCGGTCGAGAAGGACGAAACTTGGCCTGCGGTCAGAGCGTTGATTTGGCCGGTGCTGAGGTTGGCGGCGCCGGTGGTGAGGTCGCTAAGCTGCACCGCCGTCAAATCCGCGAGGCTGAGCGCGTTGAAATTCGTCGCGCTCAGGCCGTTGAGCTGCGCCGTGGTCAGCGCCTGGACTTGAGTGGGCGAGAGCTCGCCGATCTGGGTAGCCGACAGATTGTTTAAGGTGGCGACTGAAAGCCCGCCGGTCTGCGCCGCGGTGAAGCCGCCGAGTTGCGTCGACGACAGGGCGCCGAGTTGGGTCGCAGACAGGCGGTTAAGCCCAGCGGTGGAGAAGGAGGAGATTTGACTGGCGGTCAGTGCGTTGATTTGGCCGGCGTTGAGATTGGCGGCGGCATTGGTGAGGTCGCCGAGCTGCGCTGTGGTCAGATCGGCTAGCGTTAGGGCGTTGAAGTTCGTCGTGCTCAGCCCGTTGAGCTGCGCCGTGGTCAGCGCCTGGACCTGAGTTGGCGTCAGCTCGCCGATCTGGGTCGCGGACAGATTGTTTAAAGTCGCGACCGAAAGCCCTGGAATCTGCGCGGCCGAAAGGCCGCCGAGCTGGGTGGACGACAGGGCGCCGAGCTGGGTAGCGGACAGGCGGTTGAGCCCGGTCGCGGAAAATGTCAAAATTTGACTGGCGGTCAGTGCATTGATTTGGCCGGTGCTGAGATTGGCGGCGCCGGCGACGAGGCCGCCGAGCTGCGTTGCCGTCAGATCGGCAAGGTTCAACGCGTTAAAATTCCTCGTGCTCAAGCCGTTGAGTTGCGCGGTCGTCAGCGCCTGGACTTGGGTCGGCGAGAGCTCGCCAATCTGGGTGGCGGACAGGTTGTTCAATGTCGTGACAGAAAGCCCCGCAATCTGCGCCGTCGACAGGCCGCCAAGTTGCGTCGACGATAAGCCACCGAGCTGAGTTGCGGATAAGCGATTGAAACCGGCGCTGGAAAGCGCCGAAATTTCACCGGTTGTCAACGCATTGATTTGTCCGGTGCTGAGATTGCCGGCGCCCGTGATGAGGCCGCCGAGCTGGGCGGTCGTCAGGTCGGCGAGGTTGAGGGCGTTGAAATTCGTCGTGCTCAAGCCGTTGAGCTGCGCCGTCGTCAGCGCTTGGACCTGAGTCAGCGAAAGCTCGCCGACCTGGGTGGCGGACAGATTGTTCAATGTAGCGACCGAAAGCCCGGCAATCTGCGCCGTCGCGAGGCCACCAAGTTGCGTCGAAGACAAGCCGCCGAGCTGCGTCGCGGATAGGCGGTTGAGCCCGGCGCTGGAAAATGCCGAAATTTGACTGGCGGTCAGTGCGTTGATCTGACCGGTGCTGAGATTGCCGGCGCCCGCGATGAGGCTGCCGAGCTGGGCCGTCGTCAAATTGGCGAGATTCAACGCGTTAAAATTTGTCGTGCTCAAATCGTTGAGTTGCAACGCCGTGAGCGCCTGGACTTGACCAGGCGAAAGCTCCCCGATCTGGGTCGCGGACAGGTTGTTCAGCGTGGCAACTGAAAGTCCGCCGATCTGAGTGGTTGAGAGGCCACCAAGTTGCGTCGAAGACAGGCCACCAAGCTGCGTCGCCGATAGGCGGTTAAGCCCGGCGCTGGAAAACGCCGAAATTTGTCCTGCGGTCAACGCATTGATTTGTCCGGTGCTGAGATTGGCGGCGCCCGTGATGAGGCCGCCGAGCTGGGCCGTCGTCAGATCGGCAAGATTGAGCGCCTTAAAATTCGTCGCGCTCAAGCCGTTGAGTTGCGCCGTCGTCAGCGCTTGGACTTGCGTCGGCGAGAGCTCGCCGATCTGGGTCGCGGACAGGTTGTTCAGCGTGGCGGTCGAAAGCACGCCGATCTGCGCGGCCGTGAGATCGCCAAGCTGCGCGGTGGACAAATCGCCGAGCTGCAGCGCGGACAAGCGGTTCAATCCTGTAGCGGAAAGGGACGCAATTTCGCTCGACGTCAGCGCATTGACCTGGCCAGCGCTGAGATTGGCGGCCGCGGTGATTAGCCCGCCGAGTTGCGCGCCTGTCAGATTGGCGAGGTTGAGCGCGCTGAAATTCGTCGCGCTCAGACCGTTGAGCTGGGCTGCCGTTAGCGCTTGAACCTGGGTCGGGGAAAACTCGCCGATCTGGCTCGCCGACAGATTGTTCAGCGTTGCGATCGAGAGTCCGCCGATTTGCGCCGTGGCGAGGCCGCCGAGCTGCGTCGACGACAGGGCGCCAAGCTGGCTTGCTGACAGCCGATTGAGTCCGGACGTCGAAAGCGCGGAGATTTGGCCGGCGGTCAGCGCATTGATTTGGCCGGTGTTGAGATTGGCCGCGCCGGTGACCAAGCCGTTGAGCTGTGTCGTGGTCAAATCGGCGACGTTCAAGGCGGTAAAAGTCGTCGTGCTCAGGCCGTTGAGCTGCGGCACTGTCAGCGCGCCAATCTGGGACGGTGAAAACTCCGCGATCTGCGACGGCGTGAAGGCATTGAGCTGCGCTGTCGTGAGCGCGGCAATTTGTGTCGGCGACAGTGCGCCAATCTGCGGTGCGGAGAGGGCGGGGACCTGCGCGGTGGACAATCCGACGATGGCAGTCGCATTGAAGTCGCCGATCTGGGACGTGGACAGATCGCCGACGTTGAGCGCTTCGAGTGCGAATTTGCCGAGACTGTTGAGCTGCGTCGTTGAAAAGATGCCGACTTGCGCGGCCGACAGGTTGGCGGCGGTGCCTGCGCTAAGCCCGGCGAGTTGCGTCGTCGTCAGCGTCGTCGCGTCCAAGGACTGAATATTCGCTTGATCGAGACCGTTGAGCTGAGCGGCCGTGAAAGCCTGGATCTGTAACGTCGACAAGGCGCCGAGTTGCGAGGAGATCAGGGTCCCGGCCTGGGTTGAGGTCAGATTGCCGATCGTCGTTGTGCTCAAGCCGCTGACTTGGGATGCGGTCAGGTCGGCGACGTTCAACGCATTGAGATCGCTTTTGCCCAGCGCGTTGATCTGCTGATCCGTCATCGCCTGGATTTGCTGCAGCGACAGCGATCCGATCTGCGACGCCGTGAAATTCGCCGTCTGCGCCGCGGCAATGGCCAAAAACGTCGTGTAGGAAATCGCGCCGACCTGCGCGCTCGTGAACGTGTGGATGTCGGCCGCCGACAGGACGTCCAGTTGCGGCGCCGTGAGGCCGCCGACCTGCGTCGGGGTCATGGCGGCGATATCCGACGTCGTGAGAGTCTCGACCGTCGTCAGCGGAAGCGCCGCAATCTGGCTGGGCGACAGGCCGTTGACGATCGAAGTCATGACGCGCTTTCCGTTTCTCCATGAGCGTCGGCGGCGACGCTCATGTGTGGCGCGAACATTCCCCTATCGTCGGGTAAGCCGGAAAGCCGCATGCTTTCCGGAACTCGAATTCGCCCCTGACCGTCCCCGGTCGAGTTAACATTGCTTTCCTCAATTGGAGTCTGAACGGCGGCGGAAAATGAACGTGGTTTTGCGAAAGATGCTTAACCGCGCGTGTGTTGGCTAATCGGGAGTTAATGCCACGCCGCCTGGTGATCGTCGCTCAATTGGCGATGAGGGACTTTCGCTCCCGCGATCGTGATTCGTTTCCGACCAGATTTGGTATCCCGATACGAAACGTGGACGACAGTTAATTTCCTGGCCATCGCGTCTTCACCTCCGCGCGCCCAATCTCAGCGACGTACTGTTTAGGGGACTCTCCACGGCGGAAAGCCGATATTGCAGGAGGTTGCCATGAAGTCGCTCTCCAACAAATCACTCGTCACCAAGTCTCTTGTCCGTACCACAATCATCGTCGCTTCGCTGGCGCTCGCCGGTAATGCCTTCGCGGCCAGCGCTGGCCACGTTGCGGCAAAGACCTCGCATGCCGCGCATCACGTCGTTCACCATGTTGCGGCGGCCAAATACCCTCGGTTCACGCAACGGCAATTCGATCTTCCGGATTTCATTGCGGCCGCGTTCGGCGGGTTTGCGGTGCCGTTCGTGACCCACGCATCGCGTACTGCCGGCACACATGCCTCCGCTGCGTCCAGTGACGACAATTGGCAGGTGTACGATCAAAGTCCGGCGCCGGTCGAGGTCGATAACAGTCAGTCACAGGCGGCCATCGAGGCGGCGGACCAAGCTCAGCAGCAGGTGGACCAAGACACCTTTGAGATGGACGAGAGCGTGATCAACACCGAAGCGCAAAACGATGCGGCGAACGCCGCGACGCAGCAGTACTTGACCAACAACGGAATGTAAGTCGTGCGCGTAGGCGTGAGACGAGGGCGCCGGCTTTAAGTCGGCGCCCTCTTCTGTTTTCGGCGATGTGCCGGGCTATGCCGGGAAGCGCGTGGCGATTTCGTTCAGCGGCGGCCGCGGCCGGTCTTCCGGGACACCCGGCGGCCGTCCGATGTGGACGAATCCGGCGATGCGCTCGTGTGGCGCAAGCCCAAGCGCATCGAGCACGCTACGATCGTAGGCAAACCATTCGGTGACCCAGTTGGCGCCATAACCCAGCGCATGCGCCGCGAGAACGAGATTCATGGCGGCGGCGCCGGCGGAGAGCACCTGCTCCCATTCCGGAATCTTCACATGCGGCGCGGCACGGCTGACCACCGCGATCACCAGCGGCGCGCGCGCCAGCCGCTTGCGCTCTGCCTCGACATGCTCGGGCTTGGCATCCGGATATTTGGCGCGAAAGGCATTGGCGATGATGTCGCCCGCGGCTTGGCGCGCCTCGCCCTCGAACACGATGAAGCGCCACGGCGTGAGCTTGCCGTGATCCGGCACCCGCGACGCAATGGTCAGAAGCCGTTCGACCTCGGCGGCGGATGGGGCAGGGCCGGCAAGTTCGCCAGCCTTGAAGGAGCGCCGGGTGGTGAGGAGTTCGAGAGCGTCGGACATGGTCAGATGGTTCGGATGGATTTGTGTGGCGCGCCCTACGGGACTCGAACCCGTGTTACCGCCGTGAAAGGGCGATGTCCTGGACCGCTAGACGAAGGGCGCGGATCAAGCGCTACGGCGCTCGGAGCCTTAAAAGCGCGCGACATATAGAGAGCTTTGCTGGCACCGGCAAGCAAGGGGTGAGCGGCTCACCACTTGCCGACATTGGGCATCGACAGCCAGGGTTCCTTGGACGGCAGCGGCGAGCCTTTTTGCAAAAGCTCGATCGAATGCTTGTCGGGCGACCGCACGAAGGCCATGTTGCCGTCCCGCGGCGGCCGGTTGATGGTGACTCCGGCCTTCATCAGCCGCTCGCACAGCGCATAAATGTCGTCGACCTCATAGGCGAGATGGCCGAAATAGCGCGCCTCGCCATAGTCCTCGCCGCTGTCCCAGTTATAAGTGAGCTCGACCAGCGGCGCCTGCCGGCCCGCCGGACCCTTGGCGACCAGGTCGTCATCGGCCGGCGCCTCCAGGAAAACGAGCGTGTACTTGGCCTTGTCGTCGACCCGCCGGCGGACTTCCTTCAGCCCGAGCTTGTTGCAATAGAAATCGAGCGCGTCGTCGAGATTGCGCACGCGCAGCATTGTGTGAAGATACCGCATGATGGAAACCTCCGCTGGTCGGTGTCGGTCGATGGTCCCTGGGCCGGCAAAAGCCGATACGCGCCGATGGGTAATGTATGACGATGTCCGGTGGGGATGAAGCGCTGCGGCCGAGAATGATCTCGTCCCTTGGCGAGGGTGACATCGCGCGGCTTGCGGAGATGGTCTTCGAAGCCGGCACTATCGTACCATTCACCGGAGCAGGCATTTCGACCGAATCCGGCATTCCGGACTTTCGCTCGCCGGGCGGGCTGTGGACCCGGTACCGGCCCATCCCGTTCGACGAGTTTCTGGGGAGCCAGGAGGCGCGCAACGAGTCCTGGCGCCGCCGCTTCGCCATGGAGGAACAGTTCGGCGGGGCCAAGCCCAGCCGCGGCCATCGCGCCATCGCCAGCCTGTACCGATCCGGCAAGGCGCCGGGCGTGATCACGCAAAACATCGATAATCTTCATCAAGCCTCGGGAATCGCGCCCGAACACGTCATCGAGCTGCACGGCAACACGACTTACGCCCTGTGTCTCGATTGCAGTGAGCGCTTCGAACTGTCCTGGGTCCGTCAGCGCATGGATGCCGCGAACGGCTGCGCGCCGGATTGCCCGGCTTGCGGCGGCTTCATCAAGACTGCGACGGTCTCGTTCGGTCAGGCGATGCCCGATGCTGCGATGCGGCGCGCCCAGGACCTGGCCCAGAACTGCGATCTGTTTCTGGCAATCGGCTCTTCGCTGGTGGTTTGGCCGGCCGCCGGCTTTCCGTTGATGGCGAAAAGGAACGGCGCGCGCCTCGTCATCGTCAATCGCCAACCGACCGAGTTCGATGAGATTGCCGACCTGGTCGTGCGCGCCGACATCGGGACCGCGTTAGAACCCCTCATGCTGCAATGAATAAATTCCACTTTGTGCACAGGCGGTGACGCTTTTACGCCAGTGTTGCATTTTTGCCCTTTCGCGTTGGATTGTCGGTGTTATCTTCGATTCAAGAGATTCGCGATGCGCCCGTAGGGCGTCAGCACAACAGCGGCGGCCACGGCGTCATGGCGTCGGACGGGATTGAAACAAAATCCACCAAGCCGGGTCTCGGACCCGACGTCGCGCTTCCTGACGAAGCCGCGAACGTCGTCGAGGTCACCGGCGTTATCAAGTGGTTCGATGTGGCCAAGGGTTATGGCTTCATCGTTCCGGATAACGGCATGGCCGATGTGCTCCTGCACGTAACCTGCCTGCGCCGCGATGGTTTTCAGACGGCGTACGAGGGATCCCGGGTTGCCTGCGAGGTTTTGAACGGTCCGAAGGGCCTGCAAGCCTTCCGGGTTTTGTCCATGGACGAATCGACGGCGATCCATCCGGCGCAGATGCCGCCGCCGCGAACCCATGTTACTGTGGCGCCCACCAGCGGTCTCGAACGGGCACAGGTCAAATGGTTCAATCGGTTGCGCGGGTTCGGCTTCCTGACGCGGGGAGAGGGCACGCCGGACATTTTCGTCCATATGGAAACCCTGCGCCGCTTCGGCTTGACCGAATTGCGGCCCGGCCAGTTCGTCCTGGTCCGCTTCGGACCGGGCCCGAAAGGGATGATGGCGGCCGAAGTCCGCCCCGAGAGCGGACCGCAGGGTCCGTCTTCGCACTAACGCTGCGCACGCTGTTTCGCTCGGCGCGGCTCATCCGGGCCACCGCCCTCGTCGTCATGGTGCTCGTCGTCGGCTGCGCGTTGCCGGCCGCGCAAACCCCGGCGAGCGCCGCCGCGCAAGATACCATCGAAATCGTCACCAGTTCCGGCGTGCACGCCTTCGCCGTCGAGCTTGCGACCACGGAGACTGAGCGCGCCCGCGGGCTGATGTTCCGCAAATCGCTGCCGGAGGGTCACGGCATGCTGTTCGATTTTCAAACCGAGCAGCAGGTGCAGTTCTGGATGCGCAACACCTATGTCCCGCTCGATATGATCTTTATCCGGGGCGACGGACGCGTTCTCAATATCGCGCAAAACGCCACGCCGTTGTCGGACGCCCTCATTCCATCCGCAGGTCCGGTGCGCGGCGTGCTTGAAGTGATCGCTGGCACCGCGCGCAAATACCATATCGCGCCGGGCGATCGCGTCACTGGCTCGTTTTTCGGCAACCGCTGAGCGTCCAACGGGTGCTCGGCTTGCTGGACGTGCCGGAACCAGCTATCCAATGCCGCGACCGGCGGGGTATAGCGCAGCCTGGTAGCGCGGGAGTTTTGGGTACTCCAGGTCGCAGGTTCAAATCCTGCTGCCCCGACCATTTCTAGCAATGGCAAGCCGATGACCGCTCGAATCTACAAACCAGCCCGCACCGCGATGCAGTCCGGTGCCGCCAAGACCAAGGAATGGGTCTTGGACTACGAGCCGGAACAGCCGCGCGCCGTGGAGCCATTGATGGGCTGGACCTCTTCGGGCGACATGAAACAGCAGTTGCGGCTTTTCTTCGACACCAAGGAAGAGGCCATCGCCTATGGCGAGCGCAACGGCATTGCCTACGAAGTGTTCGAAAGCCAGCCGCCGAAGCGGCCGCGGATTTCCTATTCTGATAACTTCGCCGCGACGCGGCGCGGCGCCTGGACGCACTGAGCGAAAGCTATTTCGTTTAAGCCGGCTGTCTTTCCACCGCGCGCCGCGGCGCCGCGGTGCGTCCTTGCGAGCCGGCGCGCTGCCGCAACAGCGACACGAAGCGTTCTTCCGGCATCGGCTGGCCGAGCAAGAAACCTTGGCCGTAGTCGCAGCCCATGCTGACCAGCGCCATGGCGTCGGCCGCTTTCTCGATGCCGATCGCTACCGCGATGCTGCCGAAATTGTGCGCCAGATCGATGACCGTCTTGCACAAGGGGGCGTTGACCTTGTCGGTGCCGCAGTCGGTCACGAAGGCACGGTCGAGCTTGAGCTCGGCGAACGGCAATTCCTTGAGCCGCACCAGCGAGGAATAGCCGCGGCCGAAATCGTCGATCGCGAGCTGGACGTTGAGGTGCCGCAATCGCTTGGTGAAGTCGTTGGCGAACGCCAGATCGGACACGATCTGCTCCTCCGACACATCGATGATCAATCCGGGCCATTTCTCGAATTGCGGACGATAGATCTGCACGAGTGTGGCGACGTCGAGCTTCATCAGCGCGCTGACGGGGATGTTGACTGCCATGCGCAGATTGACGCCGAGCTTGGCGAATTTCGCGGCGGCGGTCAGCGCCTTGGACAAAGCCAGTTCCGACAGCGCGATCAGCGCCGTCTCGGTGGCCGCGGGCATGAACGCGCTCGGCGGCAGAATACCGTGCGCCGGATGGCGGGCGCGGGCGAACGCTTCGGCGCCCACCAGTTGTTTCCTGCGCAGATCGATTTTCGGCTGGTACCAGAATTCGATCCATTCGTTCGTCAAGGCGTCGGCAAGTTCGACGCGGCCGGCGACCGCCGGCGGATGCCCCAGCCTGAGGTCCTGCAGCAATGTGAGGATCGCGTTGGTTTCGAATGGCTTGCGCAACACCGGCAGCATCTGCAGCCGTTGTTGTTCGCCGATGCTTTTGACATGGGCGAGCACGGCCGAGCCGCGGCTCGATATGAGCTGGACGCGACCGCGGTAATTGGCGTTGCCAAGCGCGGCAACGCAGGCGATAGCTTCCGCCGATTCGAGCGGGATATCGAGGAAGATCACATCGGGCGAACGGCGCGACAGCGCCCGGCGCAGTCCCTGACCGTCGGCAAACTCCTCGGTGTCGATGCCGGCGCCGTGCAAAATGAGCGACAGAAAATGCCGGATGCTGGCGTCGCCGTCGATGACAAAGCAGAACGGCGCGCGCGCCGGATCGGGCTCACCAGGCGCGATCGGTGCTGCGGATAAGGGCGGTTCCGGCGTTGCGCTCATGGTCCAGGTCGGTGCGAGGCGGCCGTGACGAGGTGAGACGCCCATAACGAGACGGCGCATCATTGATGCGAATCATTAACCTGCGGTTTCGGCGGCGCAGCAGCCACAACAGATCACAGGGGAAACACGCACGACTTGTCTGTAGAATTTGACCACATCGCGCTTCGTAAACGCGGGAGAGCAGGGGCAGGCAACGGCAACCGTCACAACCTCAGGGTGGTTGCCGTCGTTTGCGCGCAGCGGCGGTCCAAATGGGATAAACTAACGAGAGCCGTAGTTGGGTTCGGGCGCAGATTGCGGCGGGAGACCGTTCATATGGTTCAGGTCAGACGCCTCGGGCACGTTACGCTGACCACGCCCGATATCGAGCGGCAGATTGCATATTACACCGAAGTGGTCGGCCTCACCCTCGTCGAGCGCGCCAAGGATCGTGCTTTTCTCGCCAGCAAACTCGGTCTTGAAGCAATCGCGCTCGAGCCCGGTCCGGCGAATGCGCTGTCGCGCTTGTCGTTGCAGGTTGCTCCCGGCAGCGATCTGGCTGTCGTCGCGCAGGAGCTGGCCGGTTACGGCGTGAAATGCGAGCGCGCCAGCGGAATTTCGCCCGGTATTGCCGAGGCCATCGTCTTTCGCGATGTCAAAGGCACCATCGTCGAATTGTTTGCCGACTATGCTTTCGCCAAGGACGACGGACGGCAGACGGGCGTCATGCCGCTCAAGCTTGGCCATGTCGCCTATCGCGTCGATGACGTGCACAAGACCGTAAAATTCTATTGTGATGTGCTCGGCTTTCGCGTCTCCGATTGGCATGCCGACCACTTCGCCTTCTTGCGCTGCAACACCGATCATCACACCGTGAACTTCGTCTATGACGCGCAGCCACAGCTGCACCACATCGCCTTCGAAGTGAAGGATTGGGCGGAGATCCAGCGCGCCGCCGAAATCTTGGCGCGCCACGACATTCGCCTCGTTTGGGGTCCGGGCCGCCATATCATCGGCCACAACGTCGCGATCTATCACCGCAACGCCGACAAGGTGCGCGTCGAGTTTTTCTGCGAGATGGATCAGATGAAGGACGAGACGCTCGGCTATTTCGATCCGCGGCCGTGGCACCAGGACCGGCCGCAACGGCCGAAAGTGTGGCCCGAGGGGACGCTGCGCAATTATTGGGGATTTGGCTCGGAGGCGGTTATCCGCGGCTATCAAACGATCGAATAGTGCGAGAGCGACGCCGATGTTGGACGCCATAAGGCCCGAAGGCGGATGGAATGTGCCTTTCTTTATAGGCGCGGTAGCCGTGTTCGTCGTCGCCTTTCTGATCTTTCAATATGGGCCGCATCGAAAGTAATACACGATGTCGTGACCGCGCCGTGCTGCGTGATGGCGACTATTGTGATTGGCGCATGCCCCTCCACTTAACTTATGAGTTGCTCAATACCGTCCAGATAACGGGCGCTATTGGAGGAAGAACATGATTCGCATGACCATCGCAAAAACACTGTTTGCGGGAGCGTTGCTCGTCGTTCCACTGTTTGCGTTGGTCGGTCGCCTGCAGGCCGCCGAGCCAGCCGTGGCAATTCCGCCCCCGGCGCTCGATGCGACGGCTCCCGCCGACGGCGGCCTCCAGACCATAGTCGTGGCTGGCGGCTGCTTCTGGGGCATGCAGGCTGTCTATGAGCACACCAAAGGCGTCACCCAGGCGGTGTCGGGATATTCCGGCGGCAGCAAAGACACCGCGCATTATGAAATGGTCGGAACGGAGCGCACGGGACACGCCGAATCCGTTTCCGTCACTTACGATCCGCGGCAGATTTCGCTCGGCAAGATCCTGCAAATCTATTTCTCAGTCGCGCACAATCCGACCGAGCTCAACTACCAGGGACCCGACAGCGGGCCATCTTATCGTTCCGCCATTTTCTATGCCAATGACGAGCAGAAGCGCGTCGCGGCGGCCTATATCGGGCAGCTCGACAAGGCGCATGCGTTCGATGCGCCGATCGTGACCAAGCTCGAGGCGCTAAAGGGCTTCTATCCGGCCGAGGACTATCATCAGGACTTTGCCGTCACTCATCCGACCTACCCCTATATCGTCTTCAACGATTTGCCGAAGGTGGAAAACCTCAAGCAGATGTTCCCGGATTACTATCGGGACACGCCGGTCACGGTGCTGGCGTCGAACAAGCCGACCCAGTAAGCGCATCGCGCCTGCGCTACGAAAGTTCCGGGCGACCGCCCGAATCTGCGCTGCACTGCATCAAAGCGCCCGGCGGGGTTGTGCGTAACCCTTTGCCCTGTAGCCACGGCCCAACCTCTGCGTATATCCTTGGTAGCAGGAAGCGGGCCGTCGAGCCCGCTCCGCAAAAACGAGGAAACCGGGGGAGGTCTGCCATGGCTATGGCAACGACAGTTGGGGGATTGCCGGAGGCTGAACATAGCGCGCAGCTGCGTAAAGCAGTGATCGCGTCAACCGTCGGTACCGCGATCGAGTGGTACGATTTTTTCATCTACGGCACCATGGCCGGCTTGGTTTTCGGCAAGCTTTACTTCCCTCATGAATCGGCGCTGGCGGGGACGCTGGCCGCGTTCGGGACCTACTTCATCGGCTTCGTCGGCCGGCCGATCGGTGCGGCGATATTCGGCCATTACGGCGATCGCATCGGCCGCAAAGCGACGCTGATCGCGACGCTGTTGTGCATGGGCCTGGCGACCTTCGCCATCGCCTTCGTCCCGACATACGAGTCAATTGGCATTTGGGGCGCGGTGCTGCTGACGGTGCTGCGGGCGATTCAAGGCATCGGCGTCGGCGGCGAATGGGGCGGCTCGGTGCTGCTGGCCATGGAGTGGTCGCGCACACACGGCCAGCGCGGTCTGGTCGCCTCATGGCCGCAATTTGGCGTTCCCTGTGGGCTTCTTTTATCGACCGCTGCGGTTGCCGTGTTCAGCGCATGGTCGGGTGACGAATTCCTGACATGGGGCTGGCGCGTACCGTTCGCGCTGTCGATCATCCTGGTCGGAATAGGCCTGTGGATTCGTCTTGGCATCCTCGAGACACCGGTGTTCCAGCAGCTCCTGGACACCAACAAGATCGAGAAGGCCCCAATCACGGAAGTGATCAAGAAACAACCGAAGGAGATCATCCTCTCGGCATTGCTGCGGCTGTCCGAGCAGGCGCCGTTCTACGTGTTCACCGCCTTCATCTACGCTTATGCGATCGGTACTCTGCATCTGTCGCGGAACCTGATTCTCGGCGCGGTGACGGTGGCGGCTTGCGTTTCGTTCTTCACCATCCCGATCGCCGGGCACCTGTCCGATAAAATCGGGCGCAAGAACATGTACCTGATCGGCGTAGTCACCATGGGCCTGTTCGGCTTCCTGTATTTCGGCATGGTGGATACCGCGGCTCCGGCGCTGGTCTTCATCGCCATCGTGCTGTCGCTCATTCCCCATGACCTGCAGTATGGGCCGCAGGCGGCGCTCATCGCCGAGTCGTTCACGCCGCGCTTGCGCTACAGCGGTTCATCGCTCGGCTATCAGCTGGCTTCGATCATCGCCGGCGGCCCGGCGCCGATCATCGCCACCGCGCTGTTTGCCGCGTATCACACGGGCTATGCGATTGCCGGCTATATCCTCGTCCTCGCCGTTGTCAGCTTTATCGCGGCCGCGATGATGCCGGACTACACCGGCAAGGATATTTCGGCCGAGGCCTACATCGAAGACTAGTCGTTGCCGCTTAAGTCACGCCCGGGGCACTGCGTCTCGGGCGTGATTTTTTTACAGCACCGCGCCCGACTGCGGGTCGATCAGGTGCATGCGATCCATGTCGGCATAGAGCCGCATCGATTCGCCCGGGCCGGCGGCGCTACCCGGATCGACGCGGCCGCAGACTTCTTGGCCGTCGACGGTGAAATAAACCATCGTTTCCATGCCCATCGGCTCGACCACGTCGAGCGTTGCGTTGAATTCGCAGTTCGGATCGCGGTCGTTGCGCCGCGGCTCGGTGATGTGCTCGGGGCGCAGGCCGAAGATCAGCTCCTTGCCGGTCAGCGGCTGGAGGCGCGCCGATTGGGCCGTCGGCACCGGCAGGCTGACCGCATCGGTTATGCGCGCGCGCAATCCCACGCCATTCTGCTCCAGCCGGCAGCGCATGAAATTCATCGCCGGCGAGCCGATGAAGCCGGCGACGAAGCGCGTTTTGGGATGATGGTAGAGATCTTGCGGCGCGGCGATCTGCTCGATCATGCCGCCATTCATGACGACCACGCGGTCGGCCAGCGTCATGGCCTCGACCTGATCGTGGGTGACGTACACCGTCGTGGTTTTCACCAGCTGATGCACGCGTTTGATTTCGGTGCGCATCTGCACGCGCAGCTTGGCGTCGAGGTTCGACAACGGCTCATCGAACAGGAATACCTTCGGATTGCGCACGATCGCGCGCCCCATTGCCACACGCTGGCGCTGGCCGCCGGACAGCGCCTTGGGCTTGCGGTCGAGCAGCTCGGTGATGTCGAGGATGCGCGCGGCATTGTCGACGCGCCGCTTGATCTCGGCCTTTGGAAATTTGCGCAGCCGCAGCCCGAACGACATGTTCTCGAATACCGACATATGCGGGTAGAGCGCGTAATTCTGAAATACCATGGCGATGTCGCGGTCCTTCGGCGGCAGATCGTTGACGATCTCGCCGCCGATATAGATGTCGCCGGCGGTGACTTCCTCGAGACCGGCGATCATGCGCAGCGTGGTCGACTTGCCGCATCCCGAAGGACCGACCAGCACGACGAATTCGTTGTCGGGAATGTCGAGGCTGATGCTGCGCACCGCTTCGACGTCGTCGAAGCGCTTGATCACGTTGCGTAACGCGACTTCGGCCATGTGATAAAACCTCTTCAGCCCTTGGTGGCGCCCGCGGTCAAGCCGGCGATGTAGTAGTCCATCAGGAACGCGTAGATGACGAGCGGCGGCGCGGCGGCCAAGAGCGCGCCGGCCATCAGCATGCCCCATTGATAGACGTCGGCGCGAATGAGGCTGGTGACGGTGCCGACGGTGAGAACTTGCTGGCCGGAACTGTAAAGAAAGGCCATCGGATAGACGAAGTCTGCCCACGATACGGTGAAGCAGAAAATCATGGCGGCGATGATTCCGGGCAGCGCCACCGGGATGAAGATCTTGGTGAGCATCTGCAAATGGCCGGCGCCGTCGATGAGCGCGGCCTCGTCGAGCTCCTTGGGGATCGACTGGAAATAGCCGATCATGATCCAGGTGCAGAACGGTACAGTCAAAGTCGGGTAGACCAGCACCATGCCCCAGTAGGAATTAAGCAGGCCCACGGCCCGCACGATCTGAAACAGCGGGATGAAAAGGAGCGATTCTGGAACCAGGTAGGTGAGGAAGATGCCGGTGGCGAGGATGCCCGAGCCCCAGAATTTCATGCGGCCCAGCGAAAAGGCGGCGAGAATGCTCACTGTCATCGTGATGCAGACCACGCAAACCGTGACGATGACCGTATTCTTGAAGAAGATCAGAAAGTCCGTGTTCCAGAGCAGCTCGCGGAAATGACTGAAGGTGATGCCGTCCGAAATGAGCCAAGGATTGGTCGCCATGTGGGCGACCTCGGCATTCGTCTTCAACGACGTCACCACCATGTAATAGGGCGGCATCAGAAAGAAGATGGCGAAGAGAACCAGGAAGAAATAGGAGGCGAACAGGGCCCAGCGCCGGTTGCGGGTCAGGCTCGATCGGCTCCTGGCGACGACGCCGATCGATCGCGTGGGAATAGCGGTCGCGGTCATGCGCCCACCTCCTGGCCGCGTTTGCGCACGCCGCGCAGAATGAACATCGCCGCAATGGCGAGAATTGGGAACATGAACAGCGAGATCGATGCGCCGAGCGGAATGTCGCCGGAGCGAATGCCGGACAAGAAGGCATAGGTGGCGAAGACGTGCGTCTTATTGCGCGGCCCGCCCGACGTCATGATCTGCACGATATCGAAATTAGCGAATGTCACGATCAGCGAGAACAGCACCGTGATCGAGATGATGTTGCGCATCATCGGCAAGGTGATGTGGCGGAATTTTTGCCAGGCATTGGCGCCGTCGATCGCGGCGGCTTCGTAAAGCTGCTCGGGCACCGATTTAAGCGCCGCCAGATACATGATCAGGAAGAACGGCGCGCCGTACCACACATTCACCAGGATGACGCAGAAACGCGCCCAGCCCGGCGAGCTCAGCCAGGGAATCTCATCGAAGCCGAAGCTCTGCAGCATGTAGTTGAAGGCGCTGTGGGTGGGGTCGAACAGCCACCACCAGCCGAGCGTCGATAGGGCGAGCGGCATCACCCAGGGCACCAGCAGCATGCCGCGCCATTTGCGCTGGCCTTTGGCGGGCAGGTTGTTGATGAGGTGGGCGGTGACCAGCCCGATCAGCGCTTTGAAGAATACGGCGGAGAGCGCGAAAATCGCCGATTGCTCGACCACCATCAAAAACGTATCGCGGCCGAGCAGGTAGGTGAAATTGCCGAGACCGATGAATTTGGTCTGCGTCCGGTTTAGCATCGACAGATAGACCGAATAGAAGCCGGGGTAGACGATAAGACTGGCGACGATCACTAGGAGCGGCAGGCACATCAGGAACGCGACGGTGGACCGGCGGCGCATCAGGCCGCGCAGGCTGGCGCGCTGGCGGGTGAAAGCGCTCGGCGGGGCGAATGGGATGGATCGCTGTACCGCATCGACCATGAACCGGCTCCCCTGAAATTGGCTCGTGCGCGATGCGGGCGCGAAGCAACCATGGCGCCGGTCCGCTTACGCGAACCGGGCGCCACGATTTACCGAACGTGCCCGCCCTTAAGGGTCAAGCGCGCAAATATCCTTCAAGCTCGTTCTCGGCCCACTTGATCACGCTGTCGATCGACTCTTTGGACTGCGCGACCTTGGCGACCATGATGGTATGGACCGATTGGTTGTAGATTTGCGCACCGACGGCGGGTCGTGCCGGATAGCCGGTGACGCTCGGTTCCTCGTCGTCGCGCGGCGGATAATTGTAGGCGGTTCCGACCGGCGGGCCGACGGTGTTCCAGGTGTCGAAGTCGTAGAAGCTCTTGAACGACGGCAGGTCGTAGCCCTTGGAGGCGGCGACGAGTTGGCGCGCGGAATCCTTGAGCGAGATGTAGTGCAAGAGATCCTTCGCTGCCGGCTTATTCTTGGAGAATTTCCAGATGCCGTAGAAAAACGGCAGCTGTCCGGCGAAGCGTCCCTTCGGTCCCTTCGGCATGCTGTGATGCCAGATCTGCTCGCCGACCTTCGGATTGTCGCGCACTGCGACCGCCCATGCGCTTGGCGGGTTCATGATCGCCGATCCCTCACCGGAAATCAGCCAGCGGTTGTTGCCCGCGTCGTCCCAGGCGTAGGCGTTCGGCGAGTTGAACGGCATCAGTTTGGCGAAATACTCGAGCGCCTGGCGGGTCGCATCGGTGTTGACGGTGATGTTGTCCTTCTCGTCGACCATCATCGAACCGAAGGCGCGGAAGATGGCGCCGGTGGCGTCGATCGCGTCGCTGGTCTGTCCCATGGCGAGACCGATGGGATGGCCGGCCTTGAACAGTTGCTCGGCGGTCTTGAGGTAGAGATCGTAGTTCCAGCTATCGATAACGGCCTTGTCGCGCGGCTGGCCGCCGACCGGGAACATCTTGGTCAGATCGATGCCGCAATATTGCTTGTAGAGGTCGATGCGCGAAGCGGGCGGCTTGACCTGGCTGCCGATGGTGGTGGGAATGGCGTACCAGACCTTGTCGTGCTGGGCGAGATACTCGGCCACCGGGCTGATTGGGCCATAGTCTTTGATCAGTGCGTCGGCGATGTCGCCGACCGGTTCGAGCACGTCGCGGTGCACCTGGATCTGCCAGGCGCGGTGCGACATCATATCGTGGCCGGCGCCGGCCTGCGCTTCGGCGCTCGCCGTGAGGATGTCCTTGTCGCCGATCGAGGTGATGAAGTCGATGTGCACATCGACATTGTTTTTTGCGCCCCATTCGTTGCAGAGCTTGATCAACGCGTTATTGGCGCCGGGCACCCAATGGTCCCATACGCCGAGCGACAACGAACCGGCGGCATAAGCGCCCCGCACATACGGAGTGGCGAGGACGGCGGCAGAGCCGAGCGCTGCGGATTTAAGGACGCTGCGGCGGCTCGGGCGTGATTGCGCAAATAGACGCGAGCTGGTCATGTGAATCCTCCCTGTCAGCGCCAAGATTGTTGTCGATTTTTGCTGGCGTGAAAGCGAAGCATACCCTTATCGCGCGAAGGCGGCTAGTGTTTCTATCCCAAGGCTCGCCTTGAAGTTCGAGCAAGGTGGACGAGTTCCGGCCGGCCGGTCCGTTTCGCGGCGATGTTCTGGATGACTGGCGACCCCGGCTGGATTCGAACCAGCGACCTTCAGCTTAGAAGGCTGTTGCTCTATCCCCTGAGCTACGGGGCCGCGCGAGGCGAACATACAGTAAAATAACCGCCCGAACGCCCGGTAAATTACATGTGCGGCGAGCGATCATGGCGGCAGCGCCTTCAAATCCGCCTGTCCGCTTCGGCCATGACCTCGACACGATCGTTCCTCACTGCGGCACGGGGCAGGACATCGGGCGGCGCTTCCCCGCTGTGGCGTAATTCACTATTGTCGGCTGGCATTTAGGACCATATGCCGAAGCCGTTGGGCCGGCGTTTCGATCCGGTTTTTGCGGCGGTATTCGGATAAATGGCGCGGCCAAGATAAGCGGCAGATGAGCACGACCAGCAGCTTGGGATCGCGGTCCGACTGGCCCGCCAAGGGCTTTAACGGGCTGTTCGACTATGCCGCTGGCTCGCACCGGCGGGCGGTGGCGCTCCTGGTGCTGGTGGCACTGTTGGCCTTCCTGCCGGGCTTTTTCCAAATCCCCCCAGTCGACCGCGACGAAGCCTATTTCGCCCAAGCCACCAAGCAGATGATCGAGACCGGCGACTACGTCGATATCCGCTACCAGGACGACGTGCGCTACCGAAAGCCGGTCGGCATCTACTGGCTGCAGGCCGCGGTGGTGAATACGGCGAGTGCGCTTGGGCTGCACAATGCGGACACCACCATCTGGCTTTACCGCGTGCCGTCGCTGCTTGGCGCCATCGGCGCGGTGCTGGCGACCTATTGGTGCGCGCTCGCCTTTGTCAGCCGGCGTGGCGCCGTGCTGTCGGCCTTGATGATGGCGGCCTCGACCATTCTCGGCGTCGAGGCAAGGCTCGCCAAAACCGACGCGGTGCTGCTGTTCACCGTCGTTCTCGCCATGAGCGTCTTGGCGCGCGTCTATCTGGCGCCGCGCCGCAACGAGGCGCCGCCGGGTCTCGGTTTGCTCGCGGTGTTTTGGACGGCGATCGCGGTCAGTATTCTGGTCAAGGGACCGCTCATTTTGATGGTCGTCGGCTTGGCCGCGGCGAGTTTGTCGATCCTCGATCGCTCTGCGCGCTGGCTGTTGGCGCTGCGCCCGCTGCCCGGCCTTGCCTGGATGTTCCTCCTCGTCCTGCCATGGTTCATCGCCATCTATTGGCGCGTCGGCAGTGAGTTTCTGGTCGCCTCCGTCGGCGAGGACATGCTGGCCAAGGTCGCAAGCTCGCAAGAGGCGCACGGCGCGCCGCCGGGCCTCTATGTGATCTTGTTCTTTGCCACCTTCTTTCCGGCGTCGATGTTGGCGGGCTTGGCGGCGCCTGCCGTTTGGGCGGTGCGCCGCGAGCCCGCCGCGCGTTTTCTGCTGGCTTGGCTCGTGCCGTCATGGATCGTATTCGAAGCGGTGGTGACCAAGCTGCCGCATTACGTGCTGCCGCTCTATCCGGCGATCGCCATCTTGATCGCCGGCGCCGTGGAAACGCGGGTGCTGTCGCGCCGGGTGTGGCTGGTGCGCGGCATCATGTGGTGGTTCCTGGTGCCCGTGATCGTCAGCGTGATCGCGGTGATCGCCGCGGTGGTCATCGATCGCGACTTGGCGCTGCTCGCCTGGCCGTTCTTCGCCGGCGCGATTGTGTGCGGGCTGTTCGCCTGGCAATTATACGACGCCGACGGCGCCGAGCGCGCCTTCGTGCGCGCCACCGCGGCGGCGATCCTGATGGCCTTCGGCGTCTACGCGGTGATCGTACCGTCGCTGACGCCGGCGTTTCCGAGCGTCGCGCTTGCGCAAGTGCTGCATGAGTCCGGCTGCCCCCATCCGGTCGCCGCCTCTACCGGTTTTCAGGAGCCAAGCCTGGTGTTTCTCGCAGGCACCAAGACGCGCTTCACCGATGCCGACGGCGCCGCCGATTTTTTGCGCGGCGGCAGTTGCCGCTTTGCCTTCGTCGACGCGCCGCAGGAGCGGGAATTCGCGCTGCGCGCCGAAGCAATCGGGCTTCGCTATGACCGCGGGCCGCGCGTCGAGGGCTATAACATCAGCGTCGGCAAGCCGATTTCCATTGCGGTATTCCAATCGGCGGGTACGCCGTGAATGGGCCCGGTGTGCAGTCGGACGAATTGGCAGTGATGAGCGGGGCTGATCCGGCTCGCGGACAAAGTGCGCTGGAGCGGCTGTGGCGCAATGCGCTGAAAAACCTTGAGAGCTGGACCCTCGCCGTCGCGCCGCCGCCGCCGGCCAAAATGCTGCGGCCGTCGCTGCCCGCCATCGCCGCCACGGCAGCGACGCTCTACGTCGTCATCGCCTCGATGTTTGCGATCGATGCCGCGGCCAGCGAATTGGCAAGCCACGAGCCGGGCTGGATTCGCGGCGCCTTCGAGCACATCACCAATTTCGGATTATCGGGCTGGTTCCTCATTCCGTTCGCAGCGATTGTGCTGGGTCTAGCTGCCTTGGTGTCGCCGGCGCTGTCGCGGCGCTCGCAAGGCGTGCTCACCGCGCTTGCCGCCCGGTTCGGCTTTTTGTTTCTCGCGATCGGCGTGCCGGGCCTGTTCGTCGCCATCGTCAAGCGCCTAATCGGGCGGGCAAGGCCCTTTATCGGCGGCAACGGCCACGACGATCCGTTTCGCTATAGGCTGTTCGTGTGGCGGCCCGACTATGCCAGCATGCCGTCGGGCCATTCGACCACGGCGGTGTCCGCGGCGATTGCAATCGGCGCGATTTGGCCGCGCACGCGCCCCGTCATGTGGCTCTATGCGGTCGTCATCATGGTGAGCCGCGTCGCCGTGCTGGCGCATCACCCGAGCGATGTGATCGCCGGCGCCCTGACCGGAGCGGTTGGTGCGTTCCTGGTGCGGCGCTGGTTTGCGGCGCGGCGGCTCGTGTTCTGCGCGCGCGACTTGCGCGCCTATCCGGGGCCGTCGTGGCGGCGGATCAAGGCGGCGCTCGGTGAGGCGATCCGCGCGGCCTAGCTGGGGCCCCGGAACCGCCTGAATCTGCACGCGATTGAACCCGAGCGGGATGCGCCTTAGAAGCTTGCGCCATGGTGCGAGACAACAATTCGCCGGGCGGGGGTGGCTTACCCGCACTCTCCGTGGTTGTGCCGGTGCGCAACGAAGCCGGCAATATCGCGCCCCTCGTCGCCGAGATTGCCAATGCTTTGCAGGGCAGGGCGTTCGAGATCGTCTATGTCAATGACGGCTCAACCGACACGACCGAACAGGAATTGCGCGGCTTGATGACCGAGCTGCCATATTTGCGGCAAATCCGGCACGAAAAATCCTGCGGTCAGTCGGCCGCGGTGCGAACCGGCATTGCTGCGGCGCGAGCGCCGATCGCGGTGACGCTCGACGGCGACGGCCAGAACGATCCGGCGTTCATTGCGGCCCTTGTCGCCGCGCTCGAGGCCGGCGCGCCACGGGTCGGGCTCATTGCCGGCCAGCGCATCGGCCGCAAGGCGACGGGATTTAAGAAATTGCAGTCGCGCATCGCCAATGCCGTTCGCAACGCCGTGCTCAAAGATGGCACGCGCGATACCGGATGCGGGCTGAAGGCATTCCGGCGCGACCTATTCTTATCGCTGCCTTATTTCGACGGTCTGCATCGCTTCCTGCCGGCGCTCGTTCGCCGCGAAGGTTTTGATATCGGCTATGTCGACGTCGTCGACCGGCCGCGCGCCCACGGCACGTCGAACTATGGTTTCTGGGACCGGCTGTGGATCGGCATCCTCGATCTCGCCGGCGTGTGGTGGCTTGTTCGGCGCCGCAGGCGCGTTCCGCAATCGCAGGAGATAACCCTTGCTCATTGATATGCAGCACGCCGTCGGCGCCTATCTCACGGATGTGTTCATCACCAGGCTCGATTGGTGGGTGTTGCTCGGCGTTATCGCGCAGGCGCTGTTCACCGCGCGCTTTCTGGTGCAGTGGATCGCGTCCGAGCGCGCCGGACACAGCGTCATCCCGACGGTGTTCTGGTTTCTCTCGATCGGCGGCGGCCTATTGCTGCTCGTTTACGCGCTTTACCGCAAGGACGCGGTATTCATCGCCGGCCAGGCGTTCGGCGTCTTCGTCTATCTGCGCAATCTCTATTTCGTGTTGCGCGATCACAAAGCGACGACCGTCGCCTGAGCGAACGTCACATTGCCGCGGCAAGCGCGGCGAAGCCGCGGTCGAGGTCCGCGATCAAATCCTCGACCGCCTCGAGTCCGATGTGAAAGCGCACCGTCGGTCCACCGGGTTCCCAGTGCGTCGCGGTCCGATAGGACGTGCAGTCGAACGGAATGGCAAGGCTCTCATAGCCGCCCCATGAGGCGCCGATGCCGAACAGTTCGAGCGTGTCGAGGAAGGCATAATGGGCCTTTTGCGGCACCGGCTTGAGCACCATGCTGAACAGGCCCGAGGCGCCGGTGAAATCGCGCTTCCACAGCGCATGGCCGGGATGGCTTGGCAGTGCCGGGTGCAGCATGCGCAGGACCTCCGGCCGTTGTTCGAGCCAACGCGCCACCGCAAGGCCAGACTCGAAATGCCGATCGAGCCGGACGCCGAGCGTACGCAAACCACGCAGCGCCAGAAAGGTGTCGTCCGGGGCCTCATGAAGGCCGGTGTATCGCACGGTGTTTTTGAGCGCAGCGACCGTTGCCGCATTGGCCGAGATGGTGCCGAGCATCAGGTCGGAATGTCCGCCGATATATTTAGTACCGGCCTGGATGACGAGATCGACGCCGTGATCGAGCGGCCGGAAAAAGAGCGGCGTCGCCCAGGTATTGTCCATCAGCACGACCGCGCCCTTGGCATGGGTAGCCTTGGCATGGGCCGCTTTGGCGACGGCCCCGATATCCTGCATTTCGAAGCTTTGCGAGCCCGGCGATTCCAGATAAACGGCGCGCGTGTTGGGGCGGAAGAGGTCGGCGATGCCGGCGCCGATCAGCGGATCGTAATAAGTCGTGGTGACGCCGAGCCGGGCGAGAATTTGATCGCAGAACGTGCGCGTCGGTCCGTAGGCGCTGTCGGTGACCAGCACGTGATCGCCGGATTGCACGACCGCCAAGAGCGCGGTCGAAATCGCGGCCAGTCCCGACGGCACCAGCGCGACGCCGGCGCATTGCGGCCCCTCCAACTCCTGCAGCGCGAGTTCGAGGGCCTCCGTCGTTGGGGTGCCGCGCCGGCCGTACTGGTAGCGCGCGCGGTGTGCGACGTAGTCCTCCGCGGACGGATAGAGCACGGTCGAGGCGTGATAGACCGGCGGATTGACGAAACCGTAATAGGATTTGGGATCGCGCCCAGCCGTCACCAGCTTTGTCGCCGTGCGCCGCGACCGCGGCGGGCGGTCGTTTCCTTTGTCATTCATGGCTCTATCTCGACTCGATTGCCGTAATCGGCATGTTTGCCGCATTACCCCGGGATTGAGCGATCTCGTCAACCCCTTGACCTTAAAGCGCGATCGTTCTCAGATGCCGATAACGGGTCCGCAGGTCACCATCCTAGGCGCGCTTCATCGCGGGGCATTTGCGCGCAAGCTCATGCTGAAAGGCCAAATCTCATGAGTAGCATCATGAAACGTGCAGCCACGGCTTTTGCCATTGCAATGGCGCTTGCATTGAGCGCGCAAGCGGCGCGGGCGCAATCGGCGACGCTCAAGGCGGTGCAGGATCGCGGCGTCCTCAATTGCGGCTCAAACGGCCAATTGGCCGGCTTCGGCATGCCCGATCCGCAAGGCAATTGGACCGGATTTGACGTCGATTTCTGCCGCGCCATGGCCGCGGCCATTTTCAACGATCCGACCAAGGTCAAATTCGTGCCGCTCATTGCCGCCAACCGCTTCACGGCGCTGCAATCCGGCGAGGTCGACGTCTTGTCGCGCAACACCACCTGGACCATGGAGCGCGATACCGAGCTCGGCATCGACTTCGCCGCGGTGAATTTCTACGACGGCCAGGGATTTATGGTGCGCAAATCGCTGAAAGTGAATTCCGCGCTCGAGCTCAACGATGCCTCGGTCTGCGTGCAGCAAGGCACTACCACCGAGCTTAATCTCGCGGATTATTTCCGGCAAAACCACATGTCGCTCAAGAGCGTGACCTTCGCGACGCTCGATGAAGCGATCAAGGCCTATGACAGTAGCCGCTGCGATTCCTTCACCACCGATTCATCGGGGCTGTACGCCTCGCGGCTGCAACTTGCCGATCCGAACGCCAATATCGTGTTACCGGAGATCATCTCCAAGGAGCCGCTTAGTCCGGCGGTCCGGCAAGGCGACGATACCTGGGAAGATATCGTGCGCTGGACGCATTATGCGATGGTTGACGCCGAGGAGCTCGGCGTCAACCAGCACAATGTCGACGATATGCTCAAATCCGACGCGCCGGACATCCGCCGCCTGCTTGGCCTCGAAGGTCAATTCGGCGTATCGCTTGGCCTGACCAAAGATTGGGCGTACCGCATCATCAAGGCCGTCGGCAATTACGGCGAAAGCTTCGAGCGTAACGTCGGCCAGGGTTCGCCGTTGAAAATTGCCCGCGGTCTCAATGCGCTGTGGACAAAGGGCGGCCTGCAATACGGGCTGCCGGTCCGCTGAGCCGACAGCGTTCGCCGGCCGGTGTCGCCGCGGGCCCGCCGATGCCGCAGTCCCTTCGGTCGTCGCCTTCGTCGCTGGCTGCGCGCCGGACAGGTAACATCGCGCTGCAGGTCGCGCTGGTCGTCATTGTCGGCGGGATCGCTTATGCCGCGGTTCATAACGCGGCGCAGAATCTTGCCAATGCCCACATCACGTCCGGCTTCGGCTTCTGGAACAATACCGCCGGTTTCGATATCAGCCAGACGCTGATCGACTATTCGGCGAGCACCTCGACCTTCGGCCGCGCCTTCTGGGTCGGCCTTCTCAATACGCTGCTGGTGTCCGGCATCGGCATCGTGATTGCGACAGTGCTTGGCTTTGCCATCGGCATCGCGCGGCTGTCGCGTAATTGGCTCGTTTCCCACCTTGCCGGCGGTTATGTCGAGCTGATCCGCAACGTGCCGCTCTTGTTGCAGCTGTTGTTCTGGTACAATTCCGTGCTGCGCGCGCTGCCGCTGGTGCGCGGCAGCGTTTCGCTCCCTGGCGGCGGCCTTCTCAACAATCGCGGGCTGTTTCTGCCGCGGCCGGAGGTTTTTCCGGGTTTTGGTTACGTGCTCGCCGCGCTCATGCTCGGGGTCGCGGCGAGCATCGTCCTGCAGCTCTGGGCGCGCCGCCGCCAGGACCGCACCGGGCAGCCGATACGTATTCTTTGGCCGGCGCTCGGCCTTATCGTCATCATGCCGGCCCTGGTGTTCGTGCTAACGGGAGCGCCATTGTCCTTCAGCTTTCCTGCGATGGGCCGCTTCAATGTCGTAGGCGGCCTCGAAATACTTCCCGAATTTGCCGCGTTGCTATTGGCGCTATCGATCTACACCGCCGCCTTCATCGCCGAAGCCGTGCGCGGCGGCGTATTGGCGGTGGCGCATGGCCAGACTGAGGCGGCGCAGGCGCTCGGCTTGGCCTCCGGGACGACGCTGCGGCTCGTCGTCGTTCCGCAAGCGATGCGGGTCATTATACCGCCGCTGACCAGCCAATATCTCAATTTGATCAAGAACTCTTCACTGGCGGTTGCCATCGGCTATCCCGATCTGGTCCAGGTCTTTGCCGGCAGCGTACTTAATCTCACCGGCCAGGCCGTCGAGGTCATTGCCATTACCATGGCAGTCTATCTGTTCATTAGCCTGGTCACGTCGCTCCTTATGAACCTCTATGGCTACGCCATTGCCGTTGAGGAGCGCTGAGATGACGGCAATGGCCGAACGGAATTATGTGCGCACCGTGCCAGGGGAACGGCTGCCGCCCCCGGCAGACCGGGCCGGCGCGATCGGCTGGCTGCGGGACAATCTGTTTTCTTCTCCAGGCAATATCGCGCTGACGCTTGTCTGCGTTCTTTTCCTTGCTTGGGCGGTGCCGCCCTTGCTGCGGTTCTTTTTGTTCGATGCGGTGTGGTCGGGGAACGACCGCGAGGCTTGTCTGGCGTCGCCGCAGTTGCCCGAGCCCGGCGCCTGCTGGGCGTTCGTGCGCGTCTGGCTGTCTTATTTCGTCTACGGCTTTTATCCGCTGTTCGAACGCTGGCGCGTCGACGTTTTTTTCGCGGCGTTGGCAGTCGGCATCGGCTGGCTCGCCTGGCTGTCGGCGCCGCGCCGCGACCTTGGCGCCGTGTATTTTTTCGTCGTGCTGCCGGTTTTGTCTTACGTATTCTTGAGCGGCGTCCCGCGGCTTGGTCTGATTGAGATTCCGACGGCGCTCTGGGGCGGCATCCTGGTCACGATCATGGTCGCCACCGTCGGCATCGTCGCATCCTTGCCGATCGGCATTCTGCTGGCGCTGGCGCGCCGTTCCAAGCTGCCGGTGTTGAAATTCTTCGCCGTGACTTTCATCGAATTCGTCCGCGGCGTGCCGCTGATCATGGTGCTGTTCATGGCGAGCGTAATGCTGCCGTTGTTCGTGCCGGAGCGTTTGTCGCCCGACAAGCTCTTGCGCGCGCTGATCGGCGTGGCACTGTTCGCGTCGGCCTATATGGCTGAGGTCGTGCGCGGCGGGCTTGCGGCGGTTCCGCGCGGCCAATACGAGGCGGCGCAGGCGCTCGGCCTGCCGTATTGGCGGATGATGGCCCTCATCATCCTGCCGCAGGCCTTGCGCGTCACGCTGCCGAACATCGTCAACACTTTCATCGGCTTGTTCAAGGATACGACGCTGGTCTTCATCGTCGGCATCTTCGACTTCTTGCGCACCATCGAGGCGGCGCGCGCCGATCCGCGCTGGGCGACGCCGGTCACCAGCGTGACCGGCTATGCCTTTGCCGCTTTGGTGTACTTCATCTGCTGCTACGGCATGTCGCGCTATGCCCGCAACGTGGAAACCCGGCTGGCAAGAGCGCATCGGCGCTGAAGGTCTTGTGATGGTGGAATCCGACGGGCCCCAAGCTGATGCCAGAGCCGAAACGGCGGTCGAGATCGTCGGCCTGCACAAATGGTACGGCGATTTCCACGCGCTGCGCGACATCAATCTTACCGTGGCGCGCGGCGAGCGTATCGTCATCTGCGGTCCGTCGGGCGGCGGCAAGTCGACGCTGCTGCGTTGCATCAACCGTTTGGAGGACTGGCAGCGCGGCCGCGTCGTCGTCGACGGCATCGAATTGACCGACGATCCCAAGCACATCGTTGCGGTGCGCCGCGACGTCGGCATGGTATTTCAGCAATTCAACCTGTTTCCGCATCTGACCGTGCTGGAAAACTGCACGCTGGCGCCGATCTGGGTGCGGCACATGCCGAAGAAGGATGCCGAAGCGCTGGCGATGCGCTATTTGACCCGCGTCAAGATCCCGGAGCAGGCGCAAAAATACCCGGCGCGGCTGTCCGGCGGTCAGCAGCAGCGCGTCGCCATCGCGCGCGCGTTATGCATGAGCCCGAACATCATGCTGTTCGACGAGCCGACCTCGGCGCTCGATCCGGAAATGGTCAAGGAAGTGCTCGACACGATGGTGGAGCTGGCGAACGACGGCATCACCATGCTGGTGGTATCCCATGAAATGGGCTTTGCCAGAGAGGTCGCCGACCGTGTCATTTTCATGGACGACGGACAGATCGTCGAAATCAACGAGCCCGAAGCGTTCTTCGCGAGGCCGCAACATGAGCGCACGCGATTGTTCCTGCAGCAAGTACTGCGGTGAACGCGTTTTCCTCCGGGGCGGAAATGCTGCGGGCAATCTGCACGTTTGTTCATGAGCATTGCGATTGAAAAGAATTACGAAGTTGTAATTCTCTCAATGGTCTACATGGCGAAACTTTAACTTGAGTTCCAACCATTGCGGCCCATTATTTTGCTCACGTTGAATCCGAGGAGGATCACATGCTCAAGCCAGTTATCGCCGCGACGGCATTAGTCGCTCTCGCCGGCACCTCGTTGGTGTACGCGCAGCAAGGTTTCGGCGGGCGCGACAATGCGGGCGGCGACGGTCCGCGTTTCGAACGCCGCCACATGCCGAGCCCCGCCGATATCGCCGCCTTCACCGACGCGCGGATCGCCGCGCTCAAAGCCGGCCTCGAGCTCACGCCGGACCAAGCCAAAAATTGGCCGCAGTTCGAGCAGGCGCTGCGCGACATGGCGCAATTGCGCATCCAGCGCATCCAGGCTCGTATGTCCGGCGAGCAGCAGGCGCCGACCACCCCGTTCGACCGGCTGGAGCGCCGCGCCGATAATATGGCCAAGCGCAGCGCCGCGCTGAAGAAGGTCGCCGACGCCGGCGCGCCGCTCTACGCGAGCCTCAATGACGATCAGAAAGCCCGATTCATGAAGCTCGCGCGCATTTTGCGGCCGCATCCGCGCATGCACGCCTTTATGGAACGCGGCTGGCGGCGCGGTGAAGGTTATGGCAATGGCGACCACGGCTGGCAGCACGGCCGCCACTTCGGCCAAACGAATGAAGGTAACGACGCCGATCGGGGCTCGCAGCTCTAAGATCGGTTCGATGTTGCCGGCGTCCGCTGAATTCCCTCCCTGCAGCGGGCGCAAAGACGGAAGCCGCAGGACTCGTGCCTGCGGCTTTCGCATTTTGCTCGCCGGCATTTCCGGACTTGCCGCCCCTTGGCCCGCGACCTATGTGAAGTTTGCGGGCGGGCACAGGAAGAGGTTCGCGATGAAACGACTGGCTTTCGCTGTCGCCGTCCTGGCGCTTGGCTTCGCCGCTTCGACCCCGGCGCGCGCCGACTATGCCGTGGTTCGTTTGGATAATGGCTGGTGCAAGATCTGGTGGGACAGCGCCGACAACCCCTGGGGCGTCGGCTGGACCAAGATTGCTTATGGATTGCCGGATTGGCTCGCCGCGTCGGGGGCGCTCGATACCGCGCGCTCGCAAGGGGCGTGCCGCTAGAGCCAACAGCGCCGCGAATCGCTCAGCCTCAGTTCTGCTATCACCGCGCCAGCGGTCCGTCCGCTTTCTTCCAGGCATCGATGCCGCCGGCGATATGGCAGGCCGTTTTCAGCCCGCCATCCTGCGCGGCCTGAACTGCCATCGCTGAGCGCTCGCCGAAGGCGCACAGGAAGACGATGCGCTTACCTGCCGATGTCGCCAATTCGTGGAGCACGCCGCCGGCGGCGATCTCTTCCTGCAAGCTGGCATAGGGCGCGTGCAGCGCACCCGGAATAACGCCGTGCTTTTCGCGTTCGCTCTTCTCGCGTAGATCCACGATGGCGATGTCGGGGCGGCCGCGCAACGCGATGGCTTGCGCCGGCGTCAGCGCCCAGCCTTTGCGCTCGACCTCCTCCTGGTGCAGGCCGACGCGCATATTGGCCGGAACCGCGACGTCCATCATTTTCGGATTCGGCAGATTCAAGCTGTTCATCAGCGCGGTATATTCGTCCATCGATTTCACTTGGAGCCGCGGATTGTGGAGCTTCTCCTCGCCGATGGTCGAGACCGTATCGCCCTTATAATCGTGGGCCGGATAGACCAGCGTGGCGTCCGGCAGCTTCAGAAGCTTGTGGAAGATCGAATTGTATTGCGCGCGCGGATCGCCGTTCTGGAAATCGGTGCGGCCGGTGCCGCGGATGAGCAGCGTGTCGCCGGTGAAGACTCGGTCGGCCAACAGATATGAATAGGAATCGTCGGTATGGCCGGGCGTGTACAGCACGTCGAGACGCAGGCCCTCGATTTCGACGCGGTCGCCTTCGGCCACCCGCATCGAGACGACGTCGGCCTTGGTATTTTCGCCCATCACCGTAACGCAGCGGGTGCGGTCGCGCAGCGCGCCGAGCCCGGTGATGTGGTCGGCGTGGAGATGGGTATCGACAGCCTTGACCAGTTTCAGGTCGAGCTCGCGGATGAGCTGCAGATAGCGGTCGACCTTTTCCAGCACCGGATCGACGACCAGCGCTTCCCCGCCCAGCCTGCTGGCAAGGAGATAGGTGTAGGTCCCGGAGGTGGCGTCGAAGAGCTGGCGAAAAATCATGCGCTCCTCCCTTTGCGCCGTTTGCATCCTCATTATACCTTGCGGCATAGAATGAAAATGCCGCTTAGGCACCACTATGAACAAGATTATCCTGCAAAGGGGACGGGCACCTTAACTTGGGAAAATGAGGCACGTCGTCGTGCCGTGCGCGAGTAACCGACCCTGGGCGTCGGTGAGCCGGCCTTCCGCGGTGCCGACACGGCGGCCGCAGTTGAGGACTTTGCCCTCGGCGCTGATCCGGCCTGTCCCCGGCGTGATGGCCCGGACCAGCGAAATCTTGAACTCGAGCGTCGTGCTGCCAGAGCCTTTTTCGAGCATCGACTGGATGGCGAGGCCCATGCAACTATCGAGGAGGGTCGCCGTGAGGCCGCCGTGCACCGTGCCCCAGGGATTGAGGTGAGCACCCGTTGGATCGAGCGTGAGGACGACGCGACCGCTTTCAGCCTCGACCACGTCATAGCCCAATGTCCGTGCCATCGTGTTCAGCGGCAGCGCTCCGCTGACAAGGCCTTGGACGAATTCGAGCCCGCTCATGGCCTTTAGTCGCTCGGGATCGATTGTGCCGTAGGTCTTGGTGGCCATGTTTCACCGCTGGTTCGCTCAGCATTCGACAATGCCGAGGAGGGCTAACGGGAAGATGGCAAGGAAAGCCACCCGAAACCTGATGGCGTCACCAGGGCGACGGGCACGGCGTTCGGCATTATTTGTCGCGCTCGAACGGCAGGTCGGGACGCGAGCCCCATTCCGCCCAGGAACCGTCGTAAAGACCCTTTGGCTCCTTACCCAGCGATTCCAGGGCGAAGGTCAAAATCGCCGCGGTAACGCCGGAGCCGCAGCTGGTGATGATCGGCTTATCGAGATCGACGCCGGCGGAGGTGAACGCCTTTGTGACTTTGTCGCGCGAAGCAAGCCGGCCGTTTTCAAGAAGCCGGTCGTAAGGAACATTGAACGCGCCCGGCATATGACCGGAATGCAGGCCGGGGCGCGGCTCCGGCGCCTTGCCGGCAAAGCGTTCGGCCGAGCGCGCGTCGACGATTTGCACGCTGTCGTCGGTGACCGCCATGCGCATATCGTCAAGCATAGCCACGGCGCCAACGTTCATCGCGGCAGTGAACGTCTTTGGCGCACGCTTGGTGTCGCCCTTGTCGATCGGGCGGCCTTCGGCCTTCCACTTCGGCAGGCCGCCGTCGAGAATATAAACGGACTGCGCGCCGAACACCCGAAATGTCCACCACACCCGCGGCGCCGAGAACAAGCCGGTCGAGTCATAGACCACCACCGTATCGCCGTCGCCGATGCCGAGGCGGCCGACGACGTCCCCGAATTGCGTCGTTCCGGGCAGCATGTGCGGCAGCTCGGTGGAATGGTCGCTCACGGCTTCGATGTCGAAGAACACCGCGCCGGGAATATGGCTGTCGCGATATTCGGCGTGGGCGTCGCGCTTCTGCGTCGGCAGAAAATAAGAGCCGTCGACGGCGACCACGTGCGGATCTTGTAAGCGCTCGGCAAGCCAGTCGGTCGATACCAGAAAGCGGCTTGTCGGCGGGGGGAGGGGGTATTTACAGCTTGTAACATGATTGTTCTCGATGCACTAACGCGGGTGAATGGACGAAGTTCATTCGTAGGGAATGCTGATGCTCGACTTGCGCTCGAGCCAAGCCGGCACCGGGAGGTTCTTCTCGCGCAGGAACCGCGGATTGAACAGCTTGGACTGATAACGCGTGCCGTAATCGGCCAGGATGGTCACGACGGTGTGGCCGGGGCCGAGTTCCTTGGCGAGGCGAACGGCGCCCGCGACATTGATGCCGGACGAGCCGCCGAGGCACAGCCCTTCGTGCTCGAGTAGATCGAAGATGATCGGCACCGCCTCGGCGTCGGGTATCTGATAAGCGATGTCGATCGGCGCGTCTTCGAGATTCTTGGTGATGCGGCCCTGGCCGATGCCCTCGGTGATCGAGGAGCCTTGCGATTTGAGCGTGCCGGTCGTGTAGTAGCTGTAGAGCGCGGCGCCCATGGGATCGGCCAGCGCGATGCGGACGGCTTTGTTGCGCTCCTTGAGCGCCATTGCCACGCCGGCGAGCGTGCCGCCGGTGCCGACCGCGCAGGAAAAGCCATCGACCTTGCCGTCGGTCTGCCGCCAGATTTCCGGCCCTGTGGTCTCGATGTGGCCCTGCCGATTGGCGACGTTGTCGAACTGGTTGGCCCAGATCGCGCCGGCCTTCTCGGTCTTGGCCAGTTGCGCGGCGAGCCGTCCGGAGAGTTTCACGTAATTGTTCGGATTGGAGTAGGGCACCGCGGGCACTTCGATCAATTCCGCGCCGCACAGCCGCAGCGTGTCCTTCTTCTCCTGGCTCTGGGTTTCCGGAATGACGATGACGCTGCGGAAGCCCATGGCATTGCCGACGAGCGCGAGCCCGATGCCGGTGTTGCCGGCCGTTCCTTCGACGATGACGCCGCCGGGGCGCAGCTCGCCTTGTCTCACCGCGTCCTGGATGATGAATAAGGCCGCGCGGTCCTTGACCGACTGGCCGGGATTCATGAACTCGGCCTTGCCGAGGATGGTACAGCCGGTCGCTGCCGAAACACGCTTGAGTTTGATCAGCGGCGTGTTGCCGATCGCTTCGGTGATTCCGTTGGCAAATTGCATGGTTAGGCGCTTTCCGGCCGGGCGAAAATAGGTGACGCCCAGCCTGGAAACAAGGCTCATGAGAATGCCGCCGATTTACGCAACGTCCTCGAAACCATAGCGATGCATGGCGCATCGGCGGCTATGGCTATTCACCGATTGTTTCCCGCAAGCGCGCTAAGCCGGCACGACGGGGTTTTCAGCACGCGTCGCCCGCGTCGGTTCAACCTGGTTCTGCGCGATGAATCTCGACGTCAACACCTTGTTTCTGGTGACCATCTACGTGGAAGCGATCCTCGGATTGCTGCTGCTGTTCGCGTGGGTCCAGAACACGGCGATCTACGCCGTGGCATGGTGGGGCTTCGCCGATCTCTTGCGAGCGGCTTCGATCATGCTGTTCGGCATGTACGGCACGGTTTCCGATCTGATCTCGATCGATCTCGCCAACGCCTTGTTGTTTACCGCGTTCGCTCTGACCTGGACCGGCGCGCGCGTTTTCGACCACCGCCGGCCGCTGCCGATCCTGTTGTTCGGCGGCGCCGCATTGTGGCTGGTGCTGTGCCACGTCCCAATTGTCGCAGCGTCGTGGGACTTCCGCGCGCTGTTGAGCTCCGGCATCATCACCGCCTATACCTGGGCCACGGCCTATGAATTCTGGCGCGGCCGCAGCGAGCCTCTGGTGTCGCGCTGGCCGGCCATCTTCATGCTGTTCGCTCACGGTTCGCTCTATCTGTTGCGGACCCCGCTCGGCGCCCTGCTGCCGTGGTCGCTGGACGGCAACAAGATGGCCCAGAGCGTGTGGCTGACCGTGCTCAGCTTCGAGGCGCTACTGTTCACGATATCGATCGCCTTCATCCTGCTGGCGATGGCCAAGGAGCGCACCGAATATCGCCACCGCACCGCGGCGCTGGTCGATCCGCTCACCGGCATCGCCAATCGCCGCGCCTTTCTGCAGGACGGCGAAGTACAACTGCGCAGGCAGGCGACCGATTCGCGCCCGCTCGCGGTCATGCTGCTCGATCTCGACAATTTCAAATCGATCAACGATCGCTTCGGCCACGCCATCGGCGATCGCGTGTTGCAGCTCTTTGCCGATGTCGCCGGCAATTGTTTTCGCCGTGCGGATTTGTTCGGCCGGCTCGGCGGCGAGGAATTCGCGGCAATGCTGGTCGACGCGCCGCGCGAGCGGGCGATGGCGATCGCCGAAGACATACGGCGTTCTTTTGCCGCGGCGACCTGCGAAGTCGACGGCCGGCCCGTGGTCGCGACCGTAAGCATCGGCGTCGTCATCAGCTACGACGCGGTGCTCGACATCTCGGCATTGCTGGCGCAGGCCGATCATGCGCTTTATCGCGCCAAGGATAATGGCCGCAACCGCATCGAGGTCGCCTCCATCGAGCTCATTCTCGACCGTGCCAAGCGCGGCGTTTCTGATACCGTCGGCACACCCAAGTCTGCGGCGCGCTCCGCGGCGTGATGAGCCGTTGGCCGCTCGGCGACCATCCAAACACCCGGCATAACGACCGACATTGGGATGCCGCCCATCGGCGGCGCCGAAGATTTTCGCGTCGCTGCTTGCCTAATCGCGCGCAATGGTGCTGAAACCGTTGCAGACGGCAAGCTCTCCCCGAAGCGAGGGCGTTCGGGGAGAGTATCGAATGAAGCGCAGCAGCGATCGCATCCTGACAACGCATGTCGGCAGCCTGATCCGGCCGCCGGCATTGCAGGATTTCTTGCGCGCCAAACAGGCCGGCAAGCCGTACGACAAGTCCGGCTACGAAAGCTGCCTGCAGCAGTCCGTCGCCGAGGTCGTGCACCATCAAGCCGAAGTCGGGATCGACGTCGTCAGCGACGGCGAATTCGGCAAATCGATCAGCTGGTCGCAATACGTGCTGGAACGGCTTTCCGGCTTCGAGCGGCGGCCGGTCCAGCCAGGCCGCAATCCCTTCACGCGTGGCGTCGATCGCGAGCAATTCGCCGAATTCTACGCCGAGCTCGACGCGCGCGAGGGCGTGGCGACCACGGTCGAAGCGGTCTGCGTCGGTCCGATCAGCTATACCGGGCAGGCCGAGCTTGCGCGCGATATCGCGAATTTCAAGGCCGCGCTCAAAGATACAAAAGTCGAAGAAGCGTTCATGCCGGTGGCGGCGCCGGCGAGCGTCATTCCCGATCGCAAGAACGAGTACTACAAAAGCGAAGAGGAATTGATCCACGCGATCGGGGCAGCGATGCGCACCGAATATCGCATGATCATCGACGCCGGCTTTGTGCTGCAGCTCGACGACGCACGCGCCGCCGTCACCTACGATCGCATGGTGCCACCAGGAAGTTTCGCCGATTACCGCAAATGGCTGGCGCTGCAGGTCGACGTGCTCAATGAGGCCATCGCCGGCCTGCCGGCCGATCGCATCCGCTATCATGTCTGTTGGGGCAGTTGGCCGGGACCGCACACCACTGATGTGCCGCTCAAGGACATTGTCGACCTCATTCTCGGCATGAAGGTCGGCGCCTATGTCATTGAAGGCGCTAATCCGCGCCACGAGCACGAGTGGCGGGTCTGGGAAAGCGCCAAGCTGCCACAAGATCGCCTGCTCATCCCCGGCGTGATCAGCCACGCCACCAACGTCGTCGAGCATCCCGAACTGGTGGCCGAGCGCATTGTCCGGCTTGCCCGCCTGGTCGGGCGCGAGAATATCCTCGCCGGGACCGATTGCGGCTTTGCCCAGGGGCCGTTCCACCGCCGGGTGCATCCGAGCATCATGTGGGCCAAGCTCGAGACGCTGGTCGAGGGCGCCAGAACTCGCCAGCGACGAACTGTGGGGTTAGCCGAGGCTCGGCAAGGCCTGCCGTCACGGCGGGGCAGGACCTCAACGGGACGGGTTCTTGAAACCGTCGGGATTTGTTAAGCTGAACCTTCAACAAGCCTTTGAGGGAGATCGATCATGCTCGACGTCACCAAGCGAACGGCCCCGTTCGACACCGCGCGCCTCGACCAACTCATGGATGACGCCGGAATGGATGTGCTGGTCGCAACCTCGAAGCACAATATTCAATATCTCCTCGGCGGCCATCGCTCGTTTTTTTTCGAATCCATGGATGCGATGGGCTTGAGCCGCTATTTGCCGGTTTTCATCTATGTCAAAGGCGAACCGCAAAAGGCGGGCTTTTTCGGCCACCGCATGGATCGCTTTCAAAACGAGGTGACGCCGTTCTGGGTCGCCGAGGTCAATACTAAAAGCTCGGGCTCGGTCGACGCCATGGAAAAGGCCGCGGACTACGCGCGCAAGCTCAATGCGAAGCCGAAACGGATCGGCATCGAGACCGCATTCGCGCCGGTCGACGCCGTGGCCGCGCTGCGCAAGATTTTCCCCAATAGCGACTATGTCGACGCGCTGTTCGTGCTGGAGCGGCTGCGCGCGGTGAAGTCGCCGCAGGAACTGGAAATGCTCCGCATCGCCTCCGACAAAGTGATCGATTCCATGCAGGCGGTGATCAAGAATTTCGGCGCCGGCGCCACCAAGGCCGAATTGGCGGAAGCGTTGCGGCGCGAGGAGACGTCGCGCGGCTTGACGTTCGACTATTGCCTGATCGCGGCGGGATCGAGCCTTAATCGCGCGCCGTCCGATCAGCGCTGGGAAGAAGGCGACGTGCTGTCGCTCGATTCCGGCGGCAATTATCACGGCTATATCGGTGACGTCGCCCGCATGGGCATCATCGGCGAGCCGGATGCCGAGCTGGTCGACCTTCTGGCCGAGGTCGAAGCCGTCGAGCAGGCGTCGATGAAGCCGATCCGGCCCGGCGCGCTTGGCAAAGAAATCTACGCCGCGGCCAACGCGGTGCTGCACAAATCCAAGGTGCACAATCACACCGAATTCCTCGCCCACGGCATGGGACTCGTCAGCCACGAGGCGCCGCGGCTCACCAATTCGGGTCCGGTGCCTTACGACGCCTACGACGCCGACCGGCCGTTAGAGACCGGCATGGTGATCTCGGTGGAAACCACGCTGCAACATCCGCAGCGCGGCTTTATCAAGCTTGAAGATACGGTGGTGGTGACGCCGAAAGGATTCGAAGTCTACGGCGATCGCATCCGCGGCTGGAACAGAGCCGGCGGCTGAAGATCCGATCCTGCGAACGGCAGTCGACTGCAGCGCCGTACAGGGGGCTCGCGTCAGCTTGCCTTATGGCGCGTGGCGACCGGGCGTTCTCGCAGCAATCCAGCTTCGCGGCGTAGCCGGTAGAGATATCCGAAGCAGACGAAACCGGCCAACACCCAGGATATGCCGGTGAAGTAGACAATCACCGGAGCCAGGCGTGGCGAGAGTGCAGTGAGGATAAAATACACCGCTCCCCACCCAAGCAGCACAATGACCGCTCGCGGCAAGACGTAAGCCAGATTTTGCGCCATGATTCGCGCCTCCTCGCAAAGCGACCGCAATGGTGGGGATGCATGATTAACCATCGATGAATGCCGGCTGCGAAGCGAGAGGGCCGTCTTAAACTGAGGCGGTGGAAAACTTCGCGAAGTGTTTGATTTGGCTCCCCGGGCCGGAGACGAAGTAGGAGGCTATGTATCTGATACTATACGAATATTCCGATGAGGCAAGAAGGGATACCAACAAATCTACCAACACGAATTTGGCCGCTCGAAGCCGCCATAAAAACTGGACCACTGCAACTGCCGGTTCGCGCCGGTTCGCGGCGTTGTTCTTAGCCTGGAAAACCGTGGCGGATGATTGCGGTCAATCCTGACGCCATCGTGGAGCCGTATCGGATAGCGGTAGCCGGGATCGCAATCGCCTTTTTCGGTATGAACCAGGACGCTCCATACGCCGTCATAAGCGGGCCCACCCGAAGCTCGGTGAGGACATCAAGGTGCCGACTGTAACGATCACGGCCAAGAGCGCGCGTCGGCCGGCTGGATCCTGCAAATTGGTCATGGCTGCTTCCCCGTCGTATTTTTTCGTATTGTAGTCGCACGTTGCTCTCGTCTTACGATCCGCGATGTGACGGGAAGCACAAATCTTCGCTTTGCCAATGACCCAAGGTTTTGCGCGGTATGTTTAGGATTTGCGCGCCGTTGATGGCCCCAAACTGACCTCGCGCGATGTCCGTTCTCTGGTCCCTTTCGGGGATAAGCGGACTCAACTCGGACATCGCGAAAGTGAAGCGATTGGCCCGTATCTGCCGTTCGCGGCGGCGCAGCGATATGTATGGAGCTGGGGGACAAGCCGACACCGCGCGGACATGGCAAATCGATCGTCCGGACTCTGTTTGGCGATAGTGACGAGATGGTGACGGCTGCGACGACGTTCACTGTCGCCAGCCTGGGGAGCATACGCGGGCCGCTTTAATCAAAGAGGTCGCGCGTTGCGGGCTAGTCGTTTCAGCCACCAGGCAGCGAGCCGAAGCACCATGTAGGCGCAGATCAGGCTAAATATGACCGAGGATAGATACTCTCCATCGTTGAAGGTTTGGACCGCGCCAATTCCGCACACAACGACCGCACAGTGCGCGACTATAAGGAAGAGCACATTGAGGAGGCGAAAGACCACTTTCATTGCGATCTCCGGCAGGCCGTCTCAATTAGCGGATATTGTCATCACTTGACTGGTAGTGCGCCACCGAGGCGTCTCTGCCGGATCGATGGCGGCGTATCGGAGGTAGGGCCGACATCACGAAACGTCACGGACCGAAGCAAATAGACTTGAATTTTGCCAAGGGCGCAGCCAAGCCCCCGACGGGGATCGAACCTGGGCTCTTCGGCATGCCGTTCGGCGCCGTCCCCGCGGCAATTTTGTAGAGGATCGGCCCGGATCCCTGAAGGATCGGAAGAAGTTTGGCTGAGATGCCGCTCAAGACCTTTTTGTCGTCGGCTAATTCGCCAGTGAATGTCGGCAGTTTGCTTATCAGGTCTGGTGCGATATTGCCTGCAACATCGTAGCGCGCATTGCCGTTGCCCATAGTCAGAGTAGCGGAGCCGGAGGGCAGATTGCCGGCAACGCCTTCCGAGTAGACCGTCAAATCATCCACGTCGCGCAGGCAGGCGAAGTTGAGGGTCCGTGGCGCACCGGCGGAAGGCACATAGATCAAGAATACCCGTTTGCGCGGATCGGTGATTGCCGACCAGCCTATCTTGTCCCCGGAGTCGGCCGCCACCGACCAAACCCGAGCGACCAGGATACCGCCCGCCAACAGGACAGATAGCGCGGCGGCACAAATGCGGCGTCCGTTCGCTTTCCGTAGCGATAGCCTGCCGATCATTGAATCTTGGGTCATTGGATCTCCGCTGAGCACCGTCGGTGCGTTGCGGACCTTGGGGCGAGCCACGAGATTGTCAGCGTTGCGACGTTCGAAGGTACACCTCATTGTTGGCTGAATTCACGATCGATAAATCCTTGTACGATCGTCAAGTCCATGTAAAATTGTTGACCGCCGCGTCTGCGGGTCAGAACGCAGTCTGTGATCCCCGTTCGATGGGATGGTGGCTGCCCGCACAGTTCTGAGGGGTGCCGATGAGTTCGCCTGCGACCGATCCGGCCAATAAAGACCCCCTCGCCAAAATTTCTCTCGCGTCCGCCACTCCCACAATAAAAACAACAAAAAGAGGCGCCGCGCCGGAGCTCATCGGCACCCTTTTCCTCATCGGCAATGTTGTCGCATGGTCCGTAACTTTTGTCATCGGGCTGATTCTCGCCCTCTGGCGGCTGCGGCACCAAATATTTCCATTTCGCTCTCGCGTGGGGCGACAGCAATTCTGGATTATGCTCGGCAGTTTCTACGTGTGTGCCGGATTTCTCGTTTTCGGCTTACTAGCTGGCGTCATCAAGGCGGCCGGTTGGCCTCCGGCCGTCGGCTACGCGATCTTCGGTGTGGTGGGTGCTCCGTTCGCATTTTCAGCGGTGACGGTCGCGATAGGCCGGTTGCACGACCGGAACATTTCGGGCTGGTGGATCCTTCTCTATTACGGCATCCCCGCGACGGCGACCGCGCTCTATTTCGTCATGCCGTTGGCGGCGGCTCGCGGCCTTATCTCCAGTAATCTATCGGATACGGTTACTGGCATCGCTCCATTCGTAGCGTGGTCTTTTATATGCTGGGCCATTTTCGCTCTCGGCTGCCAGCGCGGCACCGTCGGACCGAACCGATTTGGACGGGAAGTTTCCTGGGGGCGCGTGACGCCGCCAAGGACGCAAGCGCCGCGGTCGCCGGCGCATGCGGCAAATTCTCCGACCCCAGCCTCGCATTCCACGCAGTTTCAATCGCCGGCGAGCACTAGAGTTCCGGCGGCAGTCATTGATCCGTCTTCATCAGGAGTCCAGCCAGCCGCGAGCGCTGCTCCGCCCGCGTCTACCCATACGCCGGCGCCCACCGGCGTCGCGCCGGCCGTGCGCCCTTCGCCCGCAATCGCAGACACTCATCTCGGAAAAATTCGCAGCGGGCTGGAGATTCTTTTCGCCTTTAATGGCCGCCTCGATCGAAAAAGATATTGGATTTGCGTCGCGATCCAATGCGTCTATGCCGTTCTGGTCTGGATCGTAATTACCGAGGTAACGTCAAATCAAAATATTTCTCCAACGACCTATTGGACGCTGGTCGGCGCTCTAGCCTTCCTCCCGGCCGGCATTTCCTCGTTGGCCACAGCAGTGAAGCGATGTCACGACCACGATTTGTCAGCCAAGTGGGCGGTTGGTCTCTTTCTGATCATCCTTGGTCTGGGCGTTGTTGTCACGGTAATATTCGGCGATCCAGTCGATTGGGTTGGGAGCATTGCCGCTGCCTGGGTGGTTGCCGTTTGGGGCATGGGCGGATTTCCGAAAACGGTCGGGCCTAATGCGTTTGGGCCGGACCCCCTCGATTAATTCGCGCGACTGAGAAGGATGTGCGATGAATGTTCCTCATGAGACCCGGCCGCCATCAAGATCGAACGACGCGATAGACGCGTGGATTTCAAATCGTCGATCTTTGTCGATCACCGTCTTCGTGATCACGCTGTTCGTGACGGCCCCGGCGATGCGAACCGCCTGCGCCGATCCGGCCAGCACGCAGGCTTGCCTGGCAGAAAACGATCAATCGATCGCGGCCTGCACTCGCATTATCGAGGACAAAACTGCCTCGGCCGATGATCGGACGGGAGCCTACGACTTACGAGGCCTCGCATATGAAAAAACGGGTGACCATAAACGGGCCATTGCCGATTACGATCAAGCGATCGGACTCAATTCGAACAATGCAACCGCTTACCTTGGCCGCGGCATTGTCTATTCAAACATGGGCCAGTACGATCAGGCCCTGGTCGAATACAATCACGCTCTTCAGCTCAACCCAAAAGATGCAGACTCCTATGTCGACCGTGGCCAGGTTTATGTAAAGGCCGGCGACGACAGCCGCGCGATGGCCGATTTCAACCGGGCGATCGAACTCGATCCGAAAGATGGCAAAGCCTACAACAGCCGCGCGCTTGCCTACATGAGGATGAATGACGGCAACAAAGCCATGGCCGACTTTAACCGCGCGCTTCAGTTCGATGCGAATGATGCGACCCTCTATGCAAATCGCGGCGCCTTTTACGGTCACATGGGCGATAACAATCGCGCCATAGCCGACGAAACCCGGTCCATTCAGCTCGATCCAAAGAACGCGGACGCTTACAACAGTCGCGGTTTTGCGTACGGAAACACGGGCGATTACGCCCGGGCCATGAATGATTTCAACCAGGCGCTACAGATCGATCCAAATGATGCAGAGGTCTACAGCAATCGCGCCTTTATATACCAGAGCCTCGGACAGAACGATCGGGCCATGGCCGATTACGATAAGGCTATCTCGGTCGATCCCAAATTTGCGCTCGCCTACAGCAATCGGGGTCTTCTCTATGAGGGCGAGAAGAATCACGACAAAGCGCTGGCGGATTATAACGTAGCGATCCAGATCGATCCGAAAAATGCGAAAGCCTACACCAACCGCGGGCTGACATACGCAAATACCGGCCATCTGGACGAGGCGTTTGCCGATTACAACAAGGCGATTGCGCTCGATCCGAGCTTGGCGCGCGCCTATGCGAATCGGGGCGCCGCATTTAACGACAAGCATGACTCGGCCCGCGCGATTTCCGATTTCGATGAAGCCATCAAGCTCGATCCCAATGATGTGGTCGCTTTCGTTAACCGCGGATTTTCATATCACAATATGGGCGACTACGAAAAAGCCATCGCCGATGAAAACATCGCGATACAGAAAAATCCCAAGGACTCGGCCGCCTATGAAAACCGCGCCTCAGATTATGTGAAGCTGCGGAACTACGACCAGGCCATAGCCGATTACGATCGCATGCTTCAAGTTAATGCGTATGACTTAGCCGCACTTAACGGTCGCGCCAGTGCGTATCAGGCCAAGGGCGATACCGATCGCGCCGTGGCCGATTATAGTCAGTCGATCCAAATCGATCCTAAAAATGCAAATGCCTACAGCGGTCGTGGATATGCATACGAACATGCGAATCAATACGACAAGGCGCTTGCTGATCTCAATCAAGCCATTCTGCTCAACCCGAAACTCCCCGGAGCCTACAGCGATCGCGGGCTCGTTTATCTCGACACGCACGACTACGACCACGCGATTGCCGATTTTAATCAGGCGATTGAACTAAACGCCGAGGATGCTGAAGCTTACGACAACCGCGGCTTCGCATATTACGACAAGCATGATTACGATGGCGCTATTGCCGACTATGACAAGGCCATTCAGCTCAAGCCCAAAGAAGCTAGTTTTTATAAGGATCGCGGGGATGCCGACAGGCTGAAGGGTGACTTTGCCCGGGCCATTACCGATAACAGTCAGGCAATTTTGCTCGATCCTAAAGACAAGTCCCCCTACGTCAGTCGTGGTTTCGCATATTTTAAATCGGGAGATTACGTTCACGCCATTGCCGATTACAACCAAGCTATACAGCTCGACCCAAAAGATGCAGCCGCCTTCAGTGACCGTTGTTTGGCCCGAGCCGTTCAGGGCGGCGACTTGAACGCGGCGCTCGCGGACTGCAATAGTTCGCTGCAAACTCAGTCGAACTATTCCTTCGCGTTGAAGAACCGTGGGCTCGTACATCTCAAGCTCGGATCGTTCAAGGACGCGATCAGCGATTTCGACGCCGCCATAAAGGCAAGCCCAAGCTTCGCCGACGCGCTATACGGTCGCGGGTTGACAAAACTCAAATTAGGTGACAGCGCCGGCGGCAACGCGGATATCGTTGCGGCCAGGGCGATCAGTCCAAATATCGTCGAAACGTATGCCGGTTATGGATTGAAGTAAGCAGCATGCGGCCTGCTACTACACTTTTCGACGTAAAGAGTGCTCGGGTTCTTCGGGGTCCAGACGGATGGCGTCGTTGTTGTCGACAATGGCGCCGTTGATATCGCCATCCGCGACTCTCGCCTGCGCCTCAAGGTGGCGGGTCCACGGCCACAATCGAAGCATGGCCCGGCGCGCCAAGGGTGATTTGAGCGGCGCCAACGCCGATCTCAGCAAGGCGAAGAGTCTCGGAGACTAGGAGATCGAACCGCTATGCCGAACAAGGAAAAATTGCGGCTGCCGGGCGCTCGATTTGGACGGGCGCACGGACCATCCATCGCATTCATAATCTTTGCGACTCTTTTCATCGCGATGGCCGGTTCCATCGGCGCTGCTTTTGCCGACTCGCTCGATCTGCAGAACTGCTACAAGGATGACGATCAGTCCTTCGCCGCATGCACCAAAATCATTGACGACGTGGCGGCGCCGGCGGCTGACCGAGCCGACGCCTTGGTTGGCCGCGGCAATGCCTGGGACGACGTCAGGCACGATCAAGACAAGGCCATCGCCGACTATTCGGAGGCGATTTCACTCAATCCCGACGACTTAGTTGCGTTTTACAACCGCGGCGTTGTCTGGGGAGAGAAAGGCAATATTAATCGCGCCATTGCCGACTATGACGAGGCTATTCGTCTCAATCCCGAATACAAATATGCCTATGTCAATCGCGGCTTGGCTTGGCATGACAAGGGCAAAGATGACCGTGCCATCGCGGACTACGATCAAGCCGCCCGTCTCGATCCCAAAGATGCCGATGCGTATTACTATCGCGGGAATGCTTGGGCCGCCAAGGGCGATCAAAATCGTGCCATCGCCGATTTCAATCAGGCCATCAGTCTCGATGCGAAATATGAAAACGCCTATGTCAGTCGCAGCAATGCCTGGCATGAAAAGGGCGATGATGATCGCTGCATCGCCGATGCCGATGAAGCCATCAGCCTCAATCCTAAGGATGCAAAGCCCTACTTGAACCGCGGCCTCTGTTTTTCGCGGAAAGGCGATCAAGACCATGCCATCGCCGACTTTGACACGGCGATTAGTCTCGATCCAAACGACGCGAGGGCCTACGCGAACCGCGCCGGCATCCTCCTGTACCAACAGAACAAGTACGATCTCGCGATTGCCGGTTATAGTACGGCCATCCGTCTCGATCCTAAAAACGCAGTTTACTATGTCGATCGCGGCAATGCCCTGGACGATAAAGGCGACCGCGATAACGCCATCGCCGATTACAACGAAGCGATCCGCATCGATCCGAATAACGCCGACGCCTACGGGAATCGCGGCACCGTCTGGCATGAGAAGGGCGACGATGACCGCGCCATCGCCGACTGCAACGACGCCATTCGCCTCAATCCGAATTTTGGATATGCTTACAAGAACCGCGGCCTTGCCTGGCAGGCCAAGGGTGACACCGCGCGTGCCAACGCCGATTTCGACAAAGCGAAGAGCCTCGGTAATTAAGTCGTCGCGAGGACGATCGCCCGCAATTGCGGGTAGTGGCGCTCAACGGCAATCTGCCAGGCGAGCGCGGAGTGGCTATGAGGCCGATGATTTATCAATTTCCGCCGTCAACAAGGCTAACAATGAAAAGAGCAGGGCGAGAAATAAGCTGCAATAACGCCGAAGACGGTGAAAAATATGATGAGCATGACCCCAAATAAAATGGCCATTAGAACGGCAAATAGCACCAGACGCGCAAATGCAAATCGCGCCGGTATGCACCGCTGCACGACACTATCGACGTGGCGGCTGCCGAGCCGGCCCAGCGCGAGGATTAGCGCAAACGCCACTGCACCAAGCAGGTAGGAGCCCCAATTCGAAAAACCCGCGTGCGTCACTTATTCAACCCCGAATCCTAAGACGACTCTGCGCTACCGTGAAATTACGCTTTGCCAATTCCCTGTGAAGTGAGTGGACGACGGCATCCGGCCGAGCCTCGGCAACTTATCTCGTGGCGTCGGAAGACATTCCGAAACAAGGCTACAACGCCGTCGCCGTATTGGAAATGAGGTTCTAGGTCGCTCCGTGCGTCGACTGCGACCATGCAGCTACAAGGCAGTCTAGATTTTATGTCCACAGTCGGGCTATTCTGCGCTTGATCGCGCCGGGGCATATGGACACTCAAAGTGGGGATTGATCGGCGATGTCGAGCGGAAGTGGGCCGGGTCAGCCTGGCGGCGTAGGTTCACCCCCCCGAACGCTACGCGGCCCTGGCCGCCCCGACGTGTCGTTGCGGGCGTTCTTATCCGGCGGCTCGGTCACCGGAGTGATCTCACGGGGCAAGGCCGCGATCTTGGCCCTGCTCGCCGGCTGCATCTTCATCGGCGTGCTGACGCTAATCTTTCCGAAGGACAGTTTCGGCGCCGCGCTGTTGCTCGAGCACAGCCACGATTCGCCGTTTCCGTACCCGTTCACCATCCAGAATATGATCCACCTGTTGTTTTTCGTCGGGCTCGGCGAACTGTTCGTGCGCGCCCGCGTCGGATCATGGGAGACCACTCAGCTCCACGCGCATTACCTGCCGGAAGACGAGGCCAGCGTGTTGCGGATTGAGGATCTCGGCGCGATCCGCCGCAGGGTCGCGCATCATTTCGACGGCGACAACGGCTTCCTGCCGTCGCTCATCAACATGGCCGTATTGCAATTGCAGTCGACCCGCTCGATCGACCAGGCAGTGAGCGTGCTGCAGACCTCACTGGGACTTCTCGAAAGCAAGGTCGAGCAGCGCTACGCCATGGTGCGCTATCTGGCCTGGGTGATCCCGACCATGGGTTTCATCGGAACGGTGTCGCATCTCGGTAATGCATTGCGGCTGGTCGATCCGAACCACATGGACATCAGCGCGGTGACGACGGCGTTGGCGATCGCGTTCAACACTACGCTCGTCGCTTTGATCGAGAGCGCCATCCTGGTGCTAATCCAGCACGTGGTGCAGACCCGCGAGGATGCGGCGGTCGGGCTCGCCGGCGAATACTGCCTGAAGAACCTCATCAACCGGCTCTACGTCACCGCGCCCTAGTTTGGGCGGCCTTGGACTGAACCGACATGGCTCGGCGCGAACGCGAAATCAACATCTTCAATATCGCTTTCCTCGACGTGATCACCGGCGCAATGGGTGCTTTCGTGCTGCTCGTCGTACTGTTGGCGCCTTACGTAAAAAAAGCCCAAGAAACGCCACAGCAACAACAGCAACAGCAGGAAGAGGACGTTCAGAAGACGCTCGATCGCGCCGAGCAAAACATGCAACAGGCCGATCAGGCAATGCAGACCGACGATGTCGAAAAGCTGAAGCGGTTGCTCGCTCAGGCGCGCGCCGACCTTGCCGAGGCGCGCAAGGAGCTGGACGCTTTGCAACAAGAGCTCGCTCAGGCGCAGCAGCGGTTGCAACAGGCCGAGGCCGAGAATGAGGACTTAAGGAAGCGCCTCCAGCAAGCGATCGCCGAGGCCGACCAAGCCAGGCAACAGGTCGTCGATTTGAAGGACACCCTGGACCATTCGGCGCCAGTGCCAACCTCATGGACGCTCGTCGATATTCGAGCTCTGCCGACCTGCGGTAGCGTAAAATTTCTTTGGGACACCAGTCTTATTCTGCCGAATCAGATGCAGTTGCCGGCGGGCTTGACCCCGAAGGAGGCGGATCAATATGGTGACCGCGGTGCTACGATTGTACCTTTCTTTCCGCCCGACGGCGATACACCGTTTCACAGGCAGTATTTCGTGCCGAGTCCTATTGCCGGCGCTCGAATACTTTTTGGTATGAACGCGCTGTCTCCGCCGCCGCCTGGATGCCAATTGATGGCCAACGTTACGTCGACCGCACCTAATTCGAACAACGGGTATGACATGACCAATACCCGAGATTCGACGACAGCGATAAATGACGCTCGCCCTGTACTGTTGTTCTCTTTGCCGGCGTCGGCGGGACGCGGCGCTCTTCCAACTCCAGCCGACATTAGTTTTTGGCAAAAGGATCAAAGCACGCGGCCCGCAGCCGGAGCCAAATAATAATGCCGCATTTCGTCCGCTGCATCGATGGGCACGTCTTCGACGCGGAGGTGGCGTTGCAATGTCCGGTCTGCGGTGCAATCGTCGATGCACCGCCGCCGGCGCCAGCTGCCGCTCCTCCCCCCATTACACCTGCGATTTTAAATTCCGACGGCGCACAAACAAAACCCCTAGTTCTACCGGCGCGGCGCGAACTGCCGGCGCAGCTCAGGCGCTCGGCCCTGCGGATCGTCATTGGCGGCGTTCTTCTTGCCCCGATCCTCGCTATGTTTAAGCTATTCGTGCTGCCGTCGATCTACCCGGCGACTGGGCAGTCTCCGTCGGCGCCATCGCCGCTGCCGCAAGCCGCAGTCAATGCGCCGAATGCGGCTGCGCCATCGGAGCCGCCGGTCGCCAAAGTCGACGTTACCGGCACAATTCAGGCGGCACTCGATGTCGTGCGGGTGAATGCCTTATACGCGCGGCATGATGCCCAGCAGGTCATCGGCCTGGCGCAGAAGCTTGCAGCGCAAGGTAATCCGGCCGGCGTTTTCGATCTCGGCGTTTTGGCCATCAACGGCGTGTTCGAAAGCCAAAACCTGCCGGAAGCACGCAAAGAATTCACTGCCGCTGCCAATCTTGGCTATCCATTTGCCGCAGAGGCGGCTGGCAGGATGCTGGAGAACGGCGCCGGAGGATCGAAGGACCTCGACGGCGCCAAGGCGCTCTATTTGTTCGCGGCGCGCAGCGGCAATGCCGACGCCAATAAAGACTTAGCGCGCCTGAATATGAGCGATCAGATCGGGATGACGGTCAGCGACGCCAACAGCAATTTAGTCGCCGGCAAGGACGTGGATGATTCCTGGCGGTTCATGAACAAGATGATTGCCGCTCACAGTACGCCGGCGATCTGCCTTGCCGGCTGGCGATCCGTTGCCGGAGACTCGACCGCGAAGGATTTCAAGCACGCGCTCGATCTTTTCAGGGCCGGTGCCATCACCGCCAATCCGTCATGCATGTGGGGTCTGTCGCGCTCTCTTGCCGGTGGGCTGCCGTATCTGCCGCGGAATTTAATAGAGGCGGACGTACTTTTGCACCTCACCGCGGGTGATAACCCGACGGCGACGGGTTTCGCAACGGAGCTCGCTGGGCTGGAAAACCAGATGTCCGACGGCGACAAAGCCGAAGCTCAGAAAATTATCCAGACCGGGATTCTGCCAAGCGATCTGTCGGAGGCATCGCGCTAGCGCCGGGATCGATGTTTCGGAATTTCGGTGGACGATGGCATAGCCCCGTAGTATCCGGTCCGGGAAAGCACAACGATGGCCCATTTTATTCGCTGCATCGACGGGCATGTCTTCGACGCCGGGACCGCAACGGTTTGCCCGATCTGCGGTGCGGTGGTTGAATTTACGGAGTCCGTTGATCCAACATCGCCCGAAACTCCGATCGCCGACGGGACCGGAGTTACGGCAAGCGCCACGTTACGCACGTCAGTGCTGGGCGCCGTGGCGGCGGGTGTCCTTTGCGTGGGTATCGCCGCAGTGTTTTTCGCGCTGCGCGAGACGCGGCCAGCAACCACCAACACTGCGGCAGCGTCGTTGACCGCACAGCAGCTCGGCGGTCCGTTGCAGATGGCGCTCTTCGTCACGCGGATGCTGACGGCATTCGACCAGAAGCATTATGCCGATGCATTATCGCAGGCCGAGGCTCTGGCCACCAACAATAACCCCGTCGGGATGCGCGTCGAGGCTCAGATTCTCTTGGATGGTCTTGCTGGCCGGAAGGATCCGGTCCAGGCGCGCACGCTGCTGACGAACGCTGTCAAACTCGGCGATCCGAGTTCGGCCTTGTTGGTGGCCCGCCTGCTCGAACACGGAATCGGCGGCCCCGCAGATCCGAAACAGGCGAACATAAACTACCTCTTTGCCGCAGAGAACGATGTGCCTGGGGCAAGTGAGGAATTGGTCCGCTTGCAACTGGACAAGACTCACATCACCACCGTGATGCAAGCCTATCGAACGGTGATGACGTCCGATCCAAAGGCGAAAGAGACGCTCCGTGCAGCCTCCGAATTGATAACGCTTGTCGAGTTTGGCAGCACGCCGGCAACTTGCTTATCTGCTTGGCTTGTTCCCAAATACCTCGCCAACGGTTGGAATGTTCTCGATAATACCAAGAATCCCTCGCAGAACGAATCGGCTACGGCGGTGCAGTACAAGGGCTTTTTCGATGGTGCGATGCGCGCCGATCCCTGGTGCGAATGGGGCATGGCAATGCTCGCGGCAAAGGGCGTTCCCGGACATCCAGAAGATTTGGTAACGGCGAATGTGTTCTATCGGCTGGCCGTGATGAACAATCAGCTTGGTTCAAGCCTCGACCAGGCGAAGCAAGAGCTTGCCGCCGTGGAAGCCCAGATGACGCCTGCCGAGAAAGCGCGGGCGGATAATTTGCTGAGCGGTGGGGCCGACGACATTTCGGCAGCCGCGCCGGCGAACAACGTGGCCGCCACCACTCCCGTAGCGGCGCCGGTGAATAGTGAGGCGAACAGCAACACCGCGCCGCCGTCTACATCGCAAGCAAGCCAAACACCGAGTGAAGCCGACGGCGAGCCTTCGCCATCGCCCAACGTCGCAATCAGCGATACGTTGCGCACCACGCTCGACGTTGTGCGCATGCTCGCGGCGTTCAATCAAAAGAATTACACCAGCGCCTCGTCGCAAGCCGACGCTCTGATCGATCGCAACAGTCCGGTTGCGATGTTTGTCAAAGCCGGAATTCTCCAGAACGGCCTCGCCGGACAGCGGGATTCCGTCCAGTCGCACGCGCTTTTGGCGCGCGGCGCGCAGCTTGGCGATCCGGTTTCGGCGCTGTTTCTCGGCCGCATGATGGAAAATGGGATCGGCGGCCCGCGCGACCGGAAGCAGGCTGCCGCACTTTACGTGTTCGCGGCGCGAGGCATGGCCGATGCTGGCCAGGACATCGCCCGCCTGCATCTGGGCGACGAGGTGGGTATGACGGCGATGCAAGCCTATCAAACTCTCCAAAGTAAGACGGCGGGAACGGAAGCTACGGTAAAGGCCGGGTCCATCTTCGTCACGCTCCTCGACGACGAACATAGTACGCCGGCAGTTTGTCTTCGTGGCTGGATGGATTATACTTCCAGCGAGAAAAACGCGTCGCCGGATGACGCCAATAAGCTCAAGAAATCGGCGTTCGGTTATTTCAACCAGGACGCACCGCGAGTCGATCCGTGGTGCGACTGGGGCATGGCGTCGCTTGCCGCCCAGGGCGTCGCGGCCTACCCGAAAAGTCTAATTGAGGCCGACGTTTTCTATCGGCTGGCGGCAATGAACAGCAAGATCGCGTCCAGTAAGGGGCAAGTGAACCAAGAGATTGCTGCCGTGGAAAGCCAGATGACGCCCACTGAAAAAAGCCGAGCCGACAATTTGTTCAACAGTGCCGTTACGGCCAAGGCCGCGCCGTAAGGTAATGAGGTAACCGGGAATGTCGCGTTTGCCGCTCCCGATTGCCGTTGCGGCGCTGACTTTTTGCATCGGTATTACGGCAGTTACGCCGGCCGTGTCGGGCAATAGACCGGCGGCCAGGTCCGGCGCGGTTATCAGCGACACTTTGCGGACGACACTCGACGTCGTGCGCATGCTGGTGACCTTCAGTCAAAAAGATTACACCGATGCTTTGTCGCAAGCCGAAGCATTGGCCGACCGCGGCAATCCGATGGGCATGGCCATAAAGGCGGCAATTCTCGAGAATGGCTTCACCGGGCCGCCGGATAGGATCCAGGCACGGGCGCTCCTCGCCAAAGCCGTTCAGCTCGGAGAGCCGGCGTCGGCATCGGCGTTGGCCCGGATGATGGAGCAGGGTCTCGGCGGCCCGCGTGATCCAGAGCAGGCGAATTCACTTTATCTATTTGCCGCCCGGAGCATGGCGGCTGGGGCCGACCAGGATCTGGTTCGCCTGCATCTCGATGGCGCGCGCGGCATGACCGCTTTGCAGGCCTATCAAATTCTGATCAGCGGCAGTCCGACGACGGAAGCTGCGGCGGCTTTGAAGGCGCTTTTTGACGCCCACTGTACCGTTGCAACCTGCTTGGGCGGCTGGCTGACCTATCGAGCGGCTGTCAATAATTGGACGGTCACCGAACACCGTAATGGCGCGCTGGAACGACAAGACAAGACTAAAGCAGTGGCGCTCGGCGAATTTAAAGTGGGTGCGCAGCGCAGCGACCCGTGGTGTGAGTGGGGCATGGGAAAGCTTGCGGCGGAGGGCCTGACCGTTTACCCGAAGAATTCTGGTTGAAGCGGACGTTTTCTACCGGTTGGCGGTGCTCAACAACCAACTCGGGTCGAGCGTCAACCGAGCGAAGCAGGAACTTGCCGGTGTGGAAGGCCAGATGACGCCTATTGAAAGGGAGCAAGCCGAGGGCTTGTTCCAGTACGCCATTCCGGCCAGCAGGGCGGGTAATTGAGAATGGCACGGTTTGCTCGTTGTATTGACGGCCACGTCTTCGACGCCGAGGCCTCGTCACGGTGCCCCATCTGCGGCGCGGCCGTGGAACTCGAATCGGCCGCGGGCGAGCCAATAGATACGACCGGCTCGTCAGGGGGCGGAGCAACGGCCGTAGCTCTGGGTGGCGCACCGATACTTTGGTTGGTAGCTGGCTTGGGCGTCCTGTTGATTGTCGTTGCGGCCGTCATATTGCTCCGATCGGAACTGATGCCATCGCCACCTGCGGGGCAGAACGACGCCCAGACCTCCGCACAAACGCCCCAGGCGCCGGCGCCGACCGCAGGGACGGAGGTGGCGACCGCCACCGCTTCGGGCTCGTCAAGCCAGCCGCAATCGCAAGCATCGCTCGCGCCGTCGTCGCCGGCAAGCGGGCCGGCACAGTCTGACGACCAGAATGACCAAGACGAGCGAGCCGATCTTCAGCCACCGAATGGCCAGGGCACCGGTGTACTCAATGCACCGCCACCGGCGTCGAGCGCTCCCATCGACGGCGGCGCATTCAAGACGAGTTTCGAGGACACGATCGGCAAGCTCAGTTCGCTGGCGCAGATCGATCCGATGGTCGCGAATATCGCCACCGGGATCGCCGGGCTCAATCTGTTCAATCATGGCGAGGAGCAAGCCGGCCAAGCCATGCTGCAGCAGGCGGCCGCTGCCAATGTGTCGTTTGCGGCGGCGGCGCTCGGGCAGCAATATTTCGGCGGCACCAAGACTTTACGGCAAGACTATGGGCAAGCGCGTCATTGGTTCGAGCTGGCAAGCCACGCGGACGTTCCGGTGGCGAATTATGAGCTGGCGGTCATCTATGCACGCGGGCTCAACGTAAAGCAGGATTTGAAGCTCGCCGGTCACTATTTTCTCGCCGCTTACCACGGCGGTTTCCAGCCGGTCGTCGAAATCGTTACGGCGGCGCGCGCCGGTCAAAAAGCCCAGCGCGAGCTTCTTCACCGGCTAGGCCTGGATCCGGCCCGCATGGGAATGACGGTGCTGCAATATTACGACGCGCGGCGCGCGAGCGATCCCGCCGGCGCTCTTACGACCATTCAACAGTTGGCCGACGGATTACAATGGCCGGCGCCGAACATATTGGCGATGGCGCAATGGGACGGAGATGGTGGCACTCCGGATCGGGCGGCGGCGGTCAAGAATTTCCTGGTCGCAGCGAGCGGCGGCGCCTTCGGCGCGCTGATCCCGGTCGCGGAGGCTTCGCTCGACGGCACACTGGGCGCGCCCAATCCGACCCAGGCGGCACTCGTGGCGATGCTGGCGCGTCTTTACAGCCAGCAGCAATCGGCCGAGAACATGGACAAATTGAATCGCGTGTACCAAGATTTGCTCGAAAAAGCGCCGCCCGACCAACGCGCGCAATTAAAGCGGCTCGGCGACCTCCTGAGTGAAGTTGCACCCGCCGGATCGGAAGCCGGCAGCGCCGCTGCGGAACCCATGTCGTCCAATCCCTAATGTCGGCTGAGCGAGCGAAACATGGTGAGCAAGACGCATTATATGCGGCAGTCCGACAACCGCCGCGCATCATTCCGATAGCGGCCCCTTGGGTGCAAACGCAAAGATGATGTCCAGCCCCAATTGCCGCCCAGACAGATCACGGACAGCCGAGAACACAGGATGCTCGAATCGGTCTTTGCTAAGATTAACCTCTCGAAGCGGTCGCGCCAATTGCGCCTTGGACTTTCTAACACGCCCGCGCAGATGTGGAGCGGCATTCCAAAATTCGGCAGACGGACAGCCGGTCGAGGGCTATAATGTTGCGGGGAAAGAGGCTGTGCAATGGGACAGGTCGCGGCACCGCATGTCATCGTTGAGCATCGGGGTCATCGTGGCCTGACCGCCGGTTTTTGGGGCTGTCTCCTTGCCGTTCTAGGCATATTCTGTAGCCTCAGTGTCGTATTTGTTCCGATCGCCGTTGTTTGCGCGCTAGTCGGACTAGCGAGGGGTGTTTCAGCTCGCGACGCCATCAGCATCGGCACGTCTTTGCTGGCGGCGTGCTTATGCGTCGTCGGAGTTGCATTATCGCCGATGCTGTTAGCGATCACTATGCTATTGGCAACAAACGCGCTCTCACAAAGCACGACGCCCGTGCCGCATTCGCAACAACAAAGACAACAAACAGAGGCAATATCCCCGCCGAGTACGCTGCACAGGTGACGGTGCGATCCGTCGAAACCTGCAAGGCCCTACGACTGAGCGGGGAATTACTGATACACGCGGCGGCGGCATCGTCCTCTGCTAAAGCGCGAGCGCGGTCAGTGAAACAAACTCTAGCTACGACCCGAGGGCACGAGCAGGGAACTTTTGTATTCGGACACCGCTCGTTGGTTAAGTGGACTGGCGGACCGCGAGAGGCATTTTTCGGGAACCGTCAGTTATGCTAGGTTTCTTGGAAGCTTTCGCCGAGGGACACGATGTTTTTGCGAGTAGCTGTGTTGGCTTTGGGCCTAGCACCGACTGTCAGTCTCGCTGCCAACGCAATGCGGCCGAACGACATTAGGGCCACGTTTTTTAACGGCCAGCCGTTCATCGCCGCGACGCCCAATGGCATTAAGTTCAAGATGACCTTCACGCCCGATGGCAAGGCCTTGCGTGAGCCCATTAGCTCGGCAGGTGGCCCTTCGAAGCCTGGCACTTGGCGACTCAGTCCCGCAGGCTTTTGCACGAGTTGGGTCGGCGCGAAACCGAGCTGCTTCACGTTGGTGCCCATGAGTGACAACAGATGGTCAGTCCAACGAATTGCTACGACAATCAGCGTTAGCGTGGCCATCTGGTCTAAACAATAACGTTATCGCTACCGGCGATGGAAGGGCGTCACTGACGGGGGCGTTCAGAGAACGTTTCCTCATCTGCTATTCGACTCCCTGGGCGGAATACTTGGGAGGCGAGGGTGCGCATCCGCGAAGCCGTCTCGTAGTGCTCTCGGGCTTGGACCTTCTTCAGGGCGCGCAGCAGCTCCGGCGGTTCGATTTCACCGATTGGGCGGTGGCCGATCTCGGATTTCCACTCGCCCTTAAGCCAGCGGTCGCGCTTAAGGGTAGCCTCGGATTTCGCTTCGGGCTCGCGCTTGGTGTCGAACCACTCATCCGCCACCTCGCCGAAGGTCCGCGCCGCCGCGGCGGCGCGCTTATCGGCTTTGCGCTTTTCGGAGGGATCGACGCCTTGGGCGTGCAGGCGCTTTGATTCGACTTTGGCCGCGCGCGCCATGGCGAGCGTAACTGTGGGGTACGGACCGAGCGCGATGGTCTTTTGCTTGCCGGCGAAGCGGTACGCCAGCCGCCAGAGCTTGGAACCCTCCGGCATAATGAGCAGGTAGAGGCCCCCACCGTCGCTCTTCTTGAGGGGGGTCTGTTGGGGCTTGAGGTTACGGATCGCCGTGTCTGTCAGTGCCATGGTGGCTCCCTTCGTTAGGAATTCATCAGGAGCCTCCCTTCGTTACGGCGCTGAGATACCAACAAATCTACCAACAAAATTTCTGGCTGCTCATGAACCGCCATGCACAGCCACGGACGACCATTGGGCGAAAGTATTGATCGCGCAAGGGTTTTTTCGGCGGCTGTGGACAGTGGTGAACAAAAGAGAACAGCTGTTGGCTCCCCGGGCCGGATTCGAACCAGCGACCAACCGGTTAACAGCCGGTTGCTCTACCGCTGAGCTACCGGGGAAAAGCCTGCTCGCGACCGCGCGCCGCATATAACAAAGCCGGTGCGGCTTTGAAAGCACGAAGCGTGTCCCAGAAGGCGATTGCGAGGTAGAGTTTCGTTCGGCCGGCCTGCCGGGCCGGAGCGAGCGTGGGGCGTCCGCCTTCGCCCAAGTGGGCTACGGCGCGACAGCCTTCGCCGCGCTACGCTAGCGAAGGCTGGAGGCCACGCCCGGAATTGAACCGGGGTACACGGTTTTGCAGACCGTTGCGTAACCACTCCGCCACGTGGCCGTCCTTAGGAGGGTAACGGCGGCATGGGTAACTGCACGCAGTCGATTAAGCAATGCCCGCGCAGCCGGGAAACGTCCCCTCGCGCCGGAGAGTTTGAATGGTTCCAGCCGCCTTTGGCGCAGGTCCTGCAAGGGAACTTTGGGTTCGCGGACGAGTTGCCGTGGGTTGCTAACGGGTGTGGGCGAAGTCAATGATTGTCCGGAGAAACATAATGTCTACTCTCAAAACAATGACGCTTGCAGCCGCCCTGATCGCGGGTGCGACTTCGCTGGCGATAGCGCAGAACGGCCCGCCAACGGGTGGCGAGCCGCCGGTTGCCGGCGGCGCCGCAGCAAGCAATCCAACGGCCGGCGGTACCGGCAATGGCATGGCGCCCGCCAAGATGGCACACCACAAGACGATGAAGAAGAAGAGCTCGAAGCCGCAGTAAGCGAGTGAGCTGTTAAGTCGACCACCGGCGCATTCAGTCGGCGCTCCGGCGATCGCAAGTTTCGGCCCGGTCATGGCGAGCATGACCGGACCTTTTCGTGTTCGCGGAGCTTGTGACCGGGTCACACAATAGGCGTTACTGCCCACATGGGGGATTTTTGGCGGCAAGTACGGCGGCGCGCTTGCGTTTTGACCGACCCTATCGCACAACGCAGCCATCGTTCATTCCGGAACTGGGGCCATGTTCGACGCCGCTACGGCACGCCGCATGATGGTGGACGGGCAGGTTCGCACAGCCGACGTCACCAATCTCGACCTGATCGCGGCGATGCTCGCTGTGCCGCGCGAGCTGTTCGTGCCGCCGTCGCTCGCCGGTCAAGCTTATTCAGACGCCGACATTTCGCTGGGTGACGGCCGGGTGCTGCTCAAGCCGATGGTTCTCGCCAAGCTCATTCAGGGTGTGCTGGTCAGCAGGACCGATCGTGTGCTCGATGTCGGCTGCGGCACCGGCTATTCGTCAGCCGTCTTATCGCGCCTGGTCCATTCGGTTGTAGCTATCGAAGAAGACACAACTTTGGCGCGACGGGCCCAAGAGGCGCTGTCGGCAGGCGTCCGCGCGGTGAACGTCACAGTGAACGTCGGACCCCTGAGCGCCGGCTGGCCGGCGGCGGCGCCTTATGATGTGATTCTGCTCAATGGGGCTATCGAAGTGGCGCCGGAAGTCCTCGGCCGGCAGCTGAAGCCGGAGGGCCGGATGGCTTGTATTCTCGGTCGAGCTCCAACCGGCAAGGCCATGATTTATCGGATGATCGAGGGCCACTTGGTCGGCCGGCCGATGTTCGACGCCGCTGCCTCGGTGTTGCCGGGCTTTGCCGCCCCTGCGGCTTTCGTCTTCTAGAGGCCGTTGCGCCTCGCGAAGCCTCGTATAGAGCCTACTGCGTATGGCCTTGCTGCCGGGAGGCGGCGAGGCGTGACCACTCGGACGGGTTTGCCCGCTAAAGCCGGAAATACCGCGGGCTAGCCCCCTGTGGCTCAGAAACTCCTATTCGGAGTTTTTTGCATTTCATCCCCAGCTTGAGGGTTTCGCCCGCCGCGCCAGCCGCTTAATGTTGCTAGTTTCCGTCGCCGACCAAGCTGGCTGGCCGGGCGGTGATTTGAGATGGGGATCCACCGCGCATAGGCGCGGGCGGAGGTAGTGGGTGGGAGCTACGTCTACGTCATGAGCGGGCGGGCATTGCGGGCGCATGGGCTGGCTGTCGCGTGCCTGGCGTTGGCCGGCATTGCTGTGGCTGCCGGCAGCACTGCCGCGGCTGCCGACACGCTGGAATGGGCGCTCGTCCAGGCCTATCAGAACAACCCGTCGCTCAATGCGCAACGCGCGGCTTTGCGCGCCACCGACGAGAACGTGCCGCAGGCTTTGTCGGGCTACCGGCCGAAATTGAGCGTCACCAGCACCGACGGCTTCGCTTATTCCAGCACCTTATCGCAATCCGTCAATCAGCAGGTGTTCCCCAACAGCGTCACCTATTCGAACATCGCCAGAGACATGGGACAGCGGGGCATCGGCGCCACCGCGACCGAAACGCTGTTCAACGGCTTTCAGACCGCGAACAAGACACGGCAGGCCGAAAGCCAGGTCATGGGCGCGCGCGAGACCTTGCGCGTCACCGAACAGCAAGTGCTGCTCGATGCGGCCACTGCCTACATGAATTTGCTGCGCGACGAGGCCATTCTCGACCTCAATCGGAGCAACGTCGAAGTTCTCACCGAACAGCTCAAGCAGACGCGCGATCGCTTCAATGTGGGCGAGGTGACGCGGACCGACGTCGCGCAGGCCGAATCGCGGCTGGCCGCCGGCCGTTCGTCATTGCTCGGCGCGCAATCGAACTATGTCACGTCGCAGGCCAATTATCGGCGCGTGATCGGCGTCGATCCCGGACGGCTCAGCCCGGGCACGCCGGTCGACCGGCTGTCGCCGGCGACGCTGCCCGGGGCGGTCACCGAGGGCCAGAACCAAAGTCCGTCGGTGCTCGCCGCCATGTACGGCGTCGATATCGCCGAACTCGCCGTGAAAATCAGCGAAGGCGCGTTGTATCCGAACCTCTCGCTGACGGCGAGTGCAGCGAAGAGCTATTCGCCGCTCTATAACGTGCTGAAGCAGACGACCGCGTCGGTGCTCGGCACCATAACCATCCCGATCTACCAGGGCGGCGCCGAATATTCGTCGATCCGCCAATCCAAGGAAACGGTCGGACAGCAGCGTCTCAATCTCGACGTCAATCGCGACCAGGCGCGCGCTACCGTGGTGCAGAGCTGGGGCCAGTTGGATGCCGCCAAGGCGCAGATCGAAGCGACGACCGCGCAGGTCAATGCGGCCGAGATCGCGCTCAACGGCGTGCGCGAAGAAGCGCGCGTCGGCCAGCGCACCACGCTCGACGTCCTCAACGCCCAGCAGGAACTGGTCAATGCGCGCGTCGCGCTGGTCACCGCACAGCACGATCGCGTCGTGGCATCCTACACACTGCTGGCGGCCGTCGGCGGGCTGTCGATGCAGCAGCTTGGCCTGAATGTGCTGATCTACGATCCGCAAGTCCATTATCAGCAAGTGCGCGATGCGTGGATCGGCGTGCGCGCCCCCGACGGCAGATAAGCCCGCCGCGACGTCCGAGTGGGTGCCGCCATATTGCGCATCCACAGATCACGCCTCGGCTTCGACTTTCGGCATGCAAACTTGCCGACTAAATTGCATAGTTGCTGTTGTGTGATTTGCCGACGCCATGGGGCGCAACCCCGTGATGGGGCGAGTGGAAACGCACAAATAAGGCACGCAACGAGGCACGCGGGTAACACGAGCAAAGCCAGGCGAGGGTGTGCATGACGCAACCGGCGAAATCGCAGGAACCGTCGATGGAGGAGATTCTCGCCTCCATTCGTCGCATTATCGCCGACGACGACGCTAACAAATCACCGCCGCCGCGGGTCGCGGAGCCGCCGAAGGCGCAACCGGAGCCGCCGCCCCAGCCGGTTTTTTCCGCGCCACCGCCGGCTCCGCCGCCGCGCCCGCGTGTCGAGCCCGAGCCGCCTCCTCCTCTGATGGAAGAGCCGAGCCCGCTCGACGCCGCGAATATGGCAGATCAGGCATCCGATATTCTCGATTTGACCGAATCAATGGCGGCGGTAATTCCCCCCCCTTCGCCACCGAATCCCCCGGCCGGTGCCATGCCAAACCCCGTAGCGCAATTTCGCACGATCGATGGCAGTTCCGACGTCGGGTTCGACGAGGACAACGACAAACCTGCGGCAGCGGAGGAGGAGCGAGGCCGGCTCATCTCCAATGCCACCAGCGCGGCGGTCGATTCCGCCTTCAATGCGCTCGCCCAGACCGTGCTGGTGCAGAATGCCCGGACGCTCGAGGATCTGGTGCGCGAAATGCTCCGGCCCATGCTGAAGACTTGGCTCGATGACAATCTGCCCGGCACGGTGGAGCGCCTGGTGCGCGCCGAGATCGAGCGGGTCTCGCGCGGGCGGGCGAGCTAGAGATCTTTCAGCGCGGCTGCGAGTTTGAGTGCCTGATCCGACAGCACCGCGGCATCTTCCTTGAAGCTTGCCGGCGGTTTGAGCGGCACGCCGTGTCTCCGCGGGATGACGTGGAAGTGCAGGTGAAACACGGTCTGCCCGGCCGCCGGCTCGTTGAATTGAAAAATGTTGACGCCGTCGGCAGCAAAGACCTGCATCGCCGTTTGGGCGATCTTCTGTGTCACCCCGATGAGATTGGCGAGATCGTCCGGTGTTACATCGAGAATGTTGCGCGCCGCGGCCTTGGGGATCACCAAAGTGTGTCCCGCCGCCTGCGGCATGATGTCGAGAAAGGCGAAGGTGCGTTTGTCCTCGTAGACTTTGTGCGCCGGCACTTCGCCGCGCAAAATCTTGGCGAAGATATTATTGGGATCGTAGCTCGTCATCGCGATCTCCGCGGTTGCGCCGCGATCATAATCATTCCGGCTCGACGACGAAATCCTTGCGGAACGGCGCCAGGCTCGCGAGCTCTTCACCGGCCGCCGCGACATAGGCGCGTTCGCGCACCAGGTAATCGGCGATGGCGCGGCGGAGGCCCGGGTCGGCGATGTAATGCGCTGAGTAGGTCGCAGTCGGCATGTAGCCGCGTGAGATCTTATGCTCGCCTTGAGCACCGGCCTCGACGCGGAGAAGCTTATGGGCGATCGCATAATCGATCGCCTGGTAGTAGCACAGCTCGAAATGCAGGAATGGATGATGCTCGATGGCGCCCCAGTGGCGGCCGAACAGCGTGTGCGAGCCGGCGAAATTGATGGCGCCGGCGATCCAGCGGCCGGCGCGCTTGGCCATCATGAGCACGATACGGTCGCCCATTTTCTCGCCGACGAGCGAATAGAACGACCGGGTGAGATAGGGCCGGCCCCATTTGCGCGATCCCGTCTCCATGTAGAATTCGAAGAAGGCATCCCACACGTCCTCGGTCAAATCGCTGCCGGTCAGCCAGTGCACGGTGATGCCGTTCTGCAAGGCGTCCTGTCGCTCGCGGCGGATGGTCTTGCGCTTGCGCGAGCTTAATGCGCCGAGGAAGTCATCGAAGCTCGCATAGCCGGCGTTCTCCCAGTGAAATTGCTGATCGGTCCGCTGCAGGTAGCCCAGCTCGCCAAGCAGGCGGAATTCCCGCTCGGTCGCGAAGGTGACGTGGACGCCCGATGTGCCGGAGAGTTTGCATATTTCGATAAGCCCGCTGGCTAGCGCGCGGCCGACGGCGTCGGCATTGGGGCCGGGGCGCAGTAGCAGCCGCGGGCCGGTTGCCGGCGTGAACGGCACCGCGATTTGCAGCTTCGGATAATAGTTGCCGCCGGCGCGCTCATAGGCCTCGGCCCAACCACGGTCGAACACGTATTCGCCGCGCGAATGGCTTTTGAGATAGCAGGGCGCGACGGCCAAAAGCTCGCCGTCGGCCGTTTTCGCCACCACGTGCTGCGGCTGCCAGCCGGTGCGGCCGCCGACTGACTGAGACTCCTCTATCGCCGATAGAAAACCATGTGATACAAATGGGTTATATACGGTTTCCTGATGTGACTTGGGATCGTCGAGGGCTGGATTGGCGCAGGCATCCCAAGCGGCGGCGCTAATTTCATCGATCGCCCCGACCACGCCGATGTGCAGTTCCTTCATCGTCATTGCCCGTTCAACCCGGTCTACAGCGTCATTCTGCGCACGGATCATGGCCGAAAACCTTCGAAGATCATCTGGTCGGCGTAGCGTTCGGCAATTGCCCGCTCGGCTTCGTTCCGCACTGCCCAGGTCAATAGCGGCAAGCCAAAAACGTGCCGCGCGACGAGCGGCGCAAAAGCCGGCAAGTCGGCCACTGCATAAGCCACGAATTGCGCTCGCGCCGCCAATCCGGTGACGAGATATCCCATTCCGTAACGCATCCAAAACGGCATCTGATCCCAATATGGATGCGGCCGGTATTTGGCGGCAACGATGCCGCAAGGCAAGTTGCGGCGCTTTGTGCCGCAGAGCCGCGATTTGTCGCGGGTCGAACGACATCGGCGCCGCATGCCCGCGATAGCCGGCAAGCACCGTGGCGACGCGTGCCGGCAGCCTTTCGTCACCGTCGAAACGGCTTTTGAGCTCGACCAGCATGGTGACGCGGCGATCGACGAGATCGCAGAGTTCGCCAAGCGTTAGCATGCGCTCATCGCTGCCGCGGAACGGCACGCGCTTGAGGGCTGCGGCGCTGAGCCGGTCAAGCCGACCCTCGCCTCGTGTGAGCCGGCCGAGCACGTCGTCGTGGTGAACCATGGCCTCGCCGTCGGCGCTGATCTGGACGTCGACCTCGATGCCATAATTGGCGGCGATGGCGGCGCGTACCGCGCCGGCGGTATTCTCGATCAGGCCGTGCGCTGCGTCATGCAAGCCGCGATGCGCGATGGGGCGCGCGATGAGCCAGTCGAGACCGATCGGCACGGATTAGGACACTTCAAACAGGCCCTCGACCTCGACCGCCGCATCGGCCGGCAGCGCGGCGACGCCGACGGTCGAGCGCGCATGCTTGCCCTTGTCGCCGAAGACCGCGACCATGAGGTCGGAGGCGCCGTTCATCACTTTCGGACCCTCGATGAAGCTGGCCGCGGAATTGATGAAGCCGCCGAGCCGCACCACGCGCGTTACTTTGTCGAGATCGCCGAGCGCGGCCTTGACCTGCGCCAGAAGGTTGATCGCGCAAGCGCGTGCCGCTTTCTGCCCATCCTCGATGGAAACGCCGTCGCCAAGCCGCCCCTTGGCGGCGAGCTTGCCGTCGCCGTCGAGGCAGATCTGACCGGAGACATGGAGCAGGTTGCCGGTACGCACAAAGGGGACGTAATTGGCCATCGGCGCTCGCGGCTCTTGCAGCGTGATGCCGAGCTCCCGCAATTTCTTTTCCAGTATTCCGGTCATAGGCTCCTCCGGCTCCCTGCAACGATTTGACCAGGCGAGGTCGCTTTCTTCGCCGATCACTTGGCGCCACGCAAGCGGCTGTCCCGCGTCGTGACCCGCCGGCTGTAGGCAAGGCAGCGGACTGTTGCAGCCCATGGATGGACTGGCCTATCTTCGCCGCAATTACGGCAAAAGGACAAGAGCGCAGGGGGAAACGGCAGGCGGGGGCCCATCTCCAAAGCGAGTTGAGCGAGATAGGTTCATGGTCCGGAATGACAGGGTGCCGTTGCGCGCCGCAGCCGTTGCCGTTGGCTTGCTGACCCTGATGGTCTTGGCGCCGGTGTGGGCGCAAAACGCCGCTCCGCCGGCCGCCACGCCGCCAGCCGCCTCGCCGGATGCTCCGGTGGTCCTGGTGCCGCATCGAGCGATCTATGATCTCTCGCTCGGGAAGACGCGGGGCGACTTGCAGATTGCCAGCGTCAGCGGCCGCATCGTGTACGATTTCGGCGGCAATGCCTGTGACGGCTATTCGCTCGATTTCCGCCAGGTCTCCGAGCTCGATACCGGCGAAGGCAAGGTATCGACCAGCGATCTGCGCTCGACGACCTGGGAAGGCGCCGACGCCAAGAGCTTCAAATTCACCTCGCAAAATTTCGTCGATCAAAACCTGGTCGATTCTGTCGACGGCCATGCCGAGCATGACGCCACCAAGACCGCGGTCGATCTCGACAAGCCGCAGCAGAAAAACCTCAAGCTCGATCCCGGCGTCGTGTTTCCAACCCAGCACATGGTTCGCGCCATTCAAGCCGCCCGCGCCGGCAAAACCATCCTGAATTTTCCGGTCTATGACGGCTCCGACACCGGCGACAAAGTCTTCAACACGCTCACGGTGATCGGTCGCAAGATCGCGCCCGGCGAGCGCCAACCCGACGATGCCGCCGCCGCCGCGCCGAAACTCGCTCATGTCGCGCGCTGGCCGGTCACGATCAGCTATTTTGACAAGACCAAGACGGACAATTCCGGTGAGCAAACACCGGCTTATACGATCGGCTTCGAGCTTTATGAAAACGGCATCTCGCGCGCGCTGACGCTCGACTACAACGACTTCGTCGTCGACGGCAAGTTGACCTCCCTGGATATCAAGGACCGGAAGCCCTGCCCATAAGGCGACGAAGGCTATGGTTTTTCCGGTCCCTCGAAGGTAAGCCCCCTGACCACGGCACCCTCGCCGAAACGGGCGCGCACGTCATCGACGGCGTGTTCGGCAAGCGCCGAGCGGCCGTCGACAAGATCGGCGGGATCGGCCTCCTCGGCCGCCGCCAGCGCGCTCACGCCAACGCCCAGGAGCCGGTAGCGGGTGCCGTCGGATTCGCGTTCGAGGAGACCGCGGGACGCCGCAAAGATACGCCCCGCCAGCTGCGTCGGCGCATTCAGCGACCGCGCCCGGGTGCGGATCCTGAAATCCGCGGTTTTAAGCTTCAGCGTCACGGTGGCGCCGGCCAACTCCTTGCTCTTGAGCCGCGCCGACACGTCCTCGGCCAAGCTCCACAAAATCTTTTCCAGCGAGCGGAAATCGGCGATGTCGTGCTCGAATGTCGTTTCCGAAGACACGCTTTTGGTTTCGCGTTCGGCATTCACCTCGCGGGCATCGATGCCGCGCGCCAATCGCGCCAGACGGCGGCCTTCGTCGCCGTAGCGGCGCATCAACTCGATCTCGCTCGCGCGCTGCAGATCGGCGATGCGGCTAAATCCGTCTTGCGCATAGCGCGCGGCGCTGATCTTGCCGACGCCGTAGATGAAGCTCACCGGCTTGGGCGCGAGAAAGGCTGGCGCTTCGGCGGCGCCGAGCACGGCAAAGCCGCGCGGCTTGTCGAGATCGGATGCAATTTTGGCGAGGAATTTATTGCAGGACAGTCCGATCGAAACCGTGATTTTCAGGTTGTTCTCGACGTCGGCTGCAAAGCGCGCCAGCGCCTTGGCGGGCGACATGCCGTGCAGGCGTGCCGTGCCGGACAGATCGAGAAAAGCCTCGTCGATCGACAGCGGTTCCACGAGCGGCGTCAAGGCGAACATCAATTGGCGCACCTCGCGCCCGACCTTGCTGTATTTTTCGAAATTGGGGCGGACCACCTTGGCCTGTGGACACAGCCGCAAGGCTTCGAACATCGGCATCGCCGATTTCACGCCATAGGTGCGAGCGATGTAGCAGCAGGTCGCGACCACGCCGCGCTTACCGCCGCCGACAATCAACGGCTCGGCGGCTAGCGTTGGGTCGTCGCGCTTTTCGATGGTGGCATAGAACGCGTCGCAATCGACGTGCGCTATGGCGAGCGCGTCAAGCTCGTCATGGCGCAGCAGTCGCGGCGAGCCGCAGGCGGTGCAGCGCGGGCTTGGCGGCGCGGCGTCGGCGAGGCAGTCGCGGCAGAAGCCTAAGCTCACGGCAAACCTTTATGGCAAGTCGCGTTCCCACTGGCCGCCGAGTGCGCTACGCGCCTGCGCGATCTCGGCCGGATCGAGGCCGGCGGCGTCGGCAAAAGCCAGCAATAGACCCTCGTCGCCCAGCATATGCTCCAGCACGCCGGCAAGAAAGTCGGAGGAGCTTGCCGCATCGCGGATCGCGCCCGGATCGATGCCGCTCGCGCCAAGAAAGGCGCTCATTCGCTCAGGGTCTTCGGCGATGAAGGCAAGCGCCTGAACCGCCAGCATTTCGGCTGCCTCGCGCGATGGCCTTGCCCGCTTGATCATGGCTTTCCATTTGCCTTTCCGTAACACATCGGGACTAGCCTTCCGATGCCGCCCGTCGCGGTTGCAGGCGATTCTTCGGCCTGCCGCAGCATCGGGCCGGGGACCGGCGAAGGGAATGGGGGATGGCGAAAACCGTCCTGATTGTGGAAGACAACGAGCTCAATATGAAGCTCTTCCACGATCTGTTGGAAGCCCATGGCTATGCGACGGTCGGGACGCGCAACGGCATCGAGGCGCTCGATCTGGCGCGCAAGCATCGGCCCGACCTGATCCTGATGGACATCCAACTTCCCGAAGTCTCCGGCCTCGAAGTCACCAAATGGCTGAAGGACGACCAGGACCTGAAGAAGATCCCGGTCGTTGCGGTCACGGCCTTTGCCATGAAAGGCGACGAAGAGCGTATTCGGGAGGGCGGCTGCGAGGCTTACCTTTCCAAGCCGATCTCGGTGGGCAAGTTCATCGAGACCATCCGCCACTTTCTCGGCAATGCTTGAGGACCTGCAATGACTGCCCGCGTATTGGTCGTTGACGATATCCCCGCCAACGTCAAACTGCTCGAAGCGCGGCTGTCGGCCGAGTATTTCGATGTCGTCACCGCGATGAGCGGACGCGACGCGCTGGCGATTTGCGATCGAGCCGAATGCGACCTCGTGCTGCTCGACGTGATGATGCCGGACATGGACGGGTTCGAGGTCTGCCGCAGGCTCAAAAGCAATCCGGTCACCCATCACATCCCGGTTATTATGGTCACCGCGCTCGACCAGCCGTCCGACAAGGTCCGCGGGCTGGAGGCGGGCGCCGACGATTTTCTGCCTAAGCCGATCTCGGAGTTGGCACTGATCGCGCGCGTGCGCTCGCTGGCGCGGCTGAAGATGGTGACGGACGAGCTGCGCATGCGGGTTTTGACCTCGCATGAGATCGGCATTGAATCGCCGGAGCGCGAGGCGGTCGCTGACACCGGCCGTAACGGCCGCGTACTGATTGTCGACGATCGCCCGGCCTCTTACGAACGCATCGCCGCGACCTTGGCCAAGGAGCATGATGTCGAAGTCGAAGCCGACCCGAGCCAGGCGTTGTTCCATGCCGCCGACGGCAATTACGACCTTCTCATCGTGTCACTGGGATTGGAAAATTTCGATGCGCTGCGGCTGTGCAGCCAAATCCGTTCGCTCGACCGCACCCGGAACCTGCCGATTCTCGCCATCACCGAGCCGGACAACACGGCCCGCATGCTGCGCGGGCTCGAGATCGGGGTGAACGATTTTCTGATCCGGCCGGTCGACAAGAACGAACTGTTGGCGCGCACGCGCAGCCAGGTGCGCAAGCGCCGCTACACCGAACGGCTGCGCGACAACGTGCAAATGTCGATCGAGATGGCGATCACCGACGCGCTGACCGGCCTGTTCAATCGCCGCTACATGGAGAGCCATCTCGGCACGCTGATCGAACAGGCCGCGGCGCGCGGCAAGCCGCTCTCGGCGCTCATTCTCGACATAGATTATTTCAAGGCGATCAACGACAGTCACGGCCACGATGCCGGCGACGACGTGCTGCGCGATTTTGCGCTGCGCATCAAACGCTCGATCCGCGGCATCGATCTGGCCTGCCGCTACGGCGGCGAGGAATTCGTCATCGTCATGCCGGAAACCGACATGGCGGTGGCGGCGATGGTAGCCGAGCGGCTGCGCCGGCGCATTGCCGCGGAACCCTTCGCCATCGCGCAAGGCACCCGCCAGATCCCGGTGACGATCTCGATCGGCATTGCCGGCCTGCGCGGCAAGGACGACACCGCCGCGGCGCTGCTCAAGCGCGCCGATCAGGCGCTCTACCGCGCCAAACGCGACGGCCGCAATCGCGTCGTGCCCGACGCTGCTTGAGGAGTCAGAAACCGTTGGCCATGTCTGCCTTCAGGAGATTGTGTTGCAAAAGGACCTTTTGTAACACGAGCGCCCGAAGCGACATTGGCTGCGAGATTTCGGTGCTGCGCGGTAAGTGCCGATAGCGGCGCTTGCCCTCGATCAATGCCCGATTCCCGCGTCAGCGGCAGAAGTAACGTGGATGGCCGAGAGGCGCCGTTTTGTTCGTCCCGTTGGCCATGCGTTTTAATGAAAAATTAGGGTCAACACATCCCTAATGATCAAGCGGGATAAATCGGTCTGCGCGGTAAGACACGGAGGAATCCGATGGCTGACAGGATATGGCCGGGCGCCGGCGAGGGGCGCGGCCTCGCACCGCGTGCACTGGCATGCACGACGCTGTTTGTGTCGTTGTTGGGTCTTGGCGGCACGTTGCCGGCGCAGGCCGCCGAGCCGGCTGTGGTTATTCCGGCGCCGGCGTTCGATCCGGCGCCGCCGGACGGGAACGCCTTGCAGACGATCGTGCTAGCCGGCGGTTGCTTCTGGGGCCCGCAGTTGGTGTACGAACACGTCAAGGGCGTCACGCAAGCGCTTTCCGGTTATGCCGGCGGGCAGCAGGCGACTGCCCACACCGGCACCACCGAAAATGCCGAATCGGTGCAGCTGACATTTGATCCGCGGCAGATTTCGCTCGGAGAAATTCTGCAGATATATTTCTCGGTCGCGCACAACCCGACCGAACTCAACTATCAGGGGCCCGACGTGGGCACGCAATACCGCTCGGAGATTTTCTATGCCAACGACGAGCAGAAACGCATCGCCGAGGCCTATATCGCGCAATTGAGCACGGCACGCGCCTTTGCCAAGGCGATCGTCACCGAAGTCGAGGCTTTGCCCGAGTTTAAGCCGGCCGCAGGCGACGATCAGGATTTTGCCGTCCTGCACCCGGATCAACCCTACATCGTGTCCATTGACATGCCGAAGATTGCAAACCTCAAGCGCCTATTCCCCGATTACTATCGCGAGACGCCGACCACCGTATTGGCGTCGAACAAGCCCATCGAGTGACTGCTTGTGATTGAAGCCGACCGGTCGTTCAAACCGGTCATGCGCCTGATCAAGATGGCAGGCCAATGACGAAGCATGCAGACGCGCGGGGGAGAGGTCGTCCGGTGCGTGCAGGTCGATACAGATTACGCTTTGCCATCCTTCGCGGCCGGCCGGGCACGTTCGCCTTCATGCGGACGATCCGCGCGCGTCTTTATCTGGCGTTCGGCGTTGCTGCGGGCATGACTGTGATCGGCTCGCTGTCTGCGCTGTTTGCCTTCGCCACTATCGGCAAGACCTTGAACGCGATCGTTTTCCGCAGCATGCCGGCCACCGTCGAGTCGATACGGCTGTCGGAGGAGACGGGTGACCTTGTTGCCTTCGCCCCGCGCTTAATGGCGGCTAACGATGAAAGTCACAGAGCGGAAATCGCCAGCGAAATCGCCGCGCAAACTCGCGATCTCAATGTAAGGATCGATCGCCTGCGGGCGCTCAATGCCGGTCAAAGCGCCGAGATCGCCGATACGCTGGATCGAAGCATGGCGCGAGCCGCTATGGACGAACGGCTCCATGCGCTGAGTCGCGCCGTCGCGGATCGCATCCAAAGTTCCGCGCAACGGCGCGCGCTAGCACTCGTCATCCGCGAGGCGCACAAAAATTTCCTCGAGGCGATCACGCCGGCGATCGACGACGCCAATTTCGGTCTCATGACAAAAAGTCAGAACGACGGGACGGCGCTGAGCCAATCGATCAATTCGCTGCGGCGGCTGCTCGAAGTTCAGGCCGACGCCAATCTCCTTGTCGGGCTGTTAATCGAAGCGTCCATGGTGGCCGATATTGCAAACCTGCCGCCGCTTCGCGACTCGATTGCCGCGACCGAGCGTCACATCGACGACAACTTAAAGGGGCTACCCAAATCCGGTCAGCGCGACAAGATAAGCGCCCTGTACGGCAAGCTCGCCTCACTGTCCGGGGACAATGAAATCATCGTCGAACGGACCAACGAATTGAAGGGTGAGCAGAATGCCCAGCAGGGTTATGCGGCCGCGCTCGCGCAAGCAGCGATTCTGCGGACCACCGTAGAAAGATTGATCCAACACCAAGGCACGCTTGCCGAAGCACTCTCGGCGCGGGCAATTTCGCAGATCAAGCTTGGCCGGATCATTCTGATCCTTCTCAGCATTATGGCGCCCGCCAGTGCTGGCCTGATTGCCTGGTTCTATGTCGGCCGCAGCATCGTCGGCCGCTTGACGCTGCTCAGCGGCGCCATGCGCCGGATCGCTGCGGGCGAGGCGAATGTCGCGGTCCCGGTCAGCGGCCACGACGAGATCGGAGGCATGATCGAGGCGCTGCTCGTATTCCGCCGCGCGATCGAAGACCTCACCGCCGCGCGCCAAAGCGAGAACGATCGTGCACGGCAAGCGGAAACGCGGCAGCAGCAGGTCGAAACGGCGACCAGAAGCTTCGAACATGCGGTGAATGACATCGTCGGTGCGCTCGACGGCGCATCGAAGACGATGGACAATTGCGCGCAGATCATGGCGGAGGCCGCCAATCACAATCAGACTCAGGCGGACACGACCGCGACCGCATCGGAGCAGGCGACGAAGAATGTCGACAGCGTCGCCATGGCGTCGGAGGAAATCGCGCAATCGGTTGAACAGATTTCCCATCAAGCGCGGGAATCCGCCAACATCGCCCGCCGGGCGACTACGGAAGCAAGGTCGATCATAGCGACGGTTGAACGCCTGACGGCGGCGGTCGGACAGATCAACAGCGTCAGCAATCTCATTCGCGACGTCGCGGCGCAAACCAATCTGCTTGCGCTCAATGCGACAATCGAGGCGGCGCGTGCCGGTCCGGCCGGTCGCGGTTTTGCCGTGGTTGCGCAGGAGGTCAAGACGCTGGCGTCGCAGACCGAGAAGGCTACCGGCGACATTACGCAGCAGATTTCCTCGATCGAGGGGACGACGGCGAGCGTGGTTCAAGCCATGCAAGCTATCGCCGGCACGATTGGCCAGCTCGACGAAAATGCCGCCGAAATTTCGGTGGCGGTGCAGCAGCAGGATGCCGTCAGCAAGGAGATCGCCCGGAGTGCCAGTGCCGCGGCTGAGCGCACCCGCGAGGTGTCGGCGAGCGTCGTGCAGGTTTCCGACGCCGCGAGCAAAACTGGTCAGATTGCCAATGCGGTGCTCAATGCCGGGAGCGAACTGGCGGCCAAATCCGGCAGATTGCGTGCTGAAGTCGAGCGCTTTCTAGCACAGGTCCGGGTCGCGTAGGGCCTGTTCGGGTGCGAATGCAGGGGGCGCTCCACTGCCGTCAGCGCGGAATCGGTAACTGCAATTCTTATGGTTGACGGCGATAACGCCGAGGCGGCGAAACTTTGCCGGTTGATTTCGCCGCCGGTTCCGTTAGCCTTCGGAAACGGCATTCCTCGCTGCGCTAAGGGGCCTTGCAGCGAGCCGGGCGATGCCGTCAGTTCTGCGAACCCATTGATAACCCTGCGGTATGCTCAGGTCCGCCGCATCTCCTGGGTCCGTGGGGTTCGGCCGGCACGGGAGCGGTGCGAGTGGCCTCCTCATAACACCGTTTCCGGCCGGCCACCTTTTTGGCGGCCTCGCGCGGGCGCTCCTTGGGCTTTTGACGGAATCAAAAAGGGCGCCCGCTCGGCGCCCTTCGCATGCCGCAGAAGTGCAGCCTACTTGATCTTGGATTCGGTGAATTCGACGTGCTTCTTCGCCACCGGATCGTATTTCTTCATCTTCAATTTGTCGGTCATGGTGCGCGAATTCTTGTAGGTCACGTAATAGAAGCCGGTATCGGCACTGGATACGAGCTTGACTTTGATCGTGGTGCTTTTGGCCATAACGGGACCTCAGGGACTTCGGGTTGATCGGTTGGCTGCAACCTAGTCGGCAGGGCTCGAAAGTCAAGAAATCCCGCCGGCCGCGGGATAGCAGGCCTTTACAGGACTTCCCGCACAAAACGCTTGTGGAGCATGCGGTAAAGCGGGACCGGATGGTCAAATTCCATGCCGCCGGCGATGCGATCCTGCAACTCCTCCAGCACCACCGCGGTGATGCCCGGCATGTCGAGTTGGCGCGCTTCGGTAATCGGCAGCCAGACCAGTTCGACGAGCTCCTTGTCCGGCCCGACAAAGCCCTCGTCGCGCCGCGCGATTGCGGACACGTCGGCGGTGAAAAAGCGGCTATCGAAACGCAGCGGGCGTTTCGGCGGGGTGATGGCGCGGGCGACGAAATGGATCTGGCTCAGATCCGGCACGATGCCCGCTGCGGCGAACGGCTGCCAATGCCCCGGCGGGACCTTCATCGGGGCCGCGGCGGGAACGCCGAGCATCAGCCCGGTTTCCTCATAGGTCTCGCGTACCGCCGCCAAAGCATAGGCCGCCGCTTTCGCGGCGCTCGGCCGTTTCACCCGCCGCATCAAGTTCGCGACATGACGCTCATTGAGTGCGGCGGCGGTCGCCATCAGCCGGTCGGCCGGTTCGATGCGGCCGCCGGGAAAGACGAATTTGCCCGGCAAGAAGCGATGCCGAAGGTGCCGCCGCCCGAGCAGCACCTTCGGGATGGCCTCCGTACGGTCGATCAAAATCAGGGTGGCCGAATCCCGCGGCCTGACGTTGGGGAATGATTGATCGCGCATGGTGCGGGTGAGCCGCTCGGCGCGGTCGGCCGCACTGCCGCCGGCGACTACGTTGGCGTGGCTTTCGTCCAGATATTCACGCTTCATCGTCATTCACGTTTCACCATTACCGTCGGCGGCCGCGCGCTTTGTGTCGCGGCGCAAATTTCGGGCTTGGTCGCGGTTTCTGTCCAGTGCGCCTTTCGGCAGCCTGGTCATGCCCGACAAGCTTAAATCGCAGGGCACCGGCGACCGGCGCCGCCTCGACGAGCTCGACCGTCACCGGATCGCCGAGCCGGTGCGTTACCGCGCGGCCGGTAAACGCGCGACCGGCTTCGTCGAAGCGGAAATACTCGTTGCCGATGGTACGCGCCGGGATAAAACCGTCGGCGCCGGTCTCGTCGAGCTCGACAAACAGGCCGGCCCGCGTGACGCCGGAAATATGGCCGTCAAACGTCGCGCCGACGCGGTCGGCCAGAAAATGCGCAATCAGCCGGTCTGCCGTCTCGCGCTCGGCCTTCATGGCACGGCGTTCGGTGGTTGAGATGGTGGCGGCAATTTCGCCGAGCGATCGGGCATCGCTGCCGTCTGGCTGCCCATCAGCGCCGAGTTTTGCTGCGCGGATCAAGGCGCGATGCACGACAAGGTCGGCATAACGGCGGATCGGCGAGGTGAAATGGGCATAGCGGCGCAGATTGAGGCCGAAATGGCCGAAATTTTCCGACGAATATTCTGCTTGCGCTTGGCTGCGTAAGACCACTTCATTGACCAGCCGTTCGACATCGCGGCCCTTTACGCGCGATAGAATTGTGTTGAAGCCGTCAGGCCGCAGCGTGCCGCCCTTCGGCAGCGAGATATCAAGCGTTTGGAGGAATTCGCGCAGTGCATTGAGCTTTTCCACTGACGGCTCGTCGTGCACCCGATAGATCAGCGCCACGTGGCTGTGCTCGCAGGTTTCGGCGGCGGCGACATTGGCGAGGATCATGAACTCCTCGATCAGCCGGTGCGCCTCGAGCCGCTGCGGCATGATCACGCGATCCACGGTGCCATCGGATTTGAGCACGATCTTGCGCTCGGGAATGTCGAGATCGAGCGGCCCGCGTTCGTCACGCGCATGCAGCACGGCGCGATAGGCGGCGTACAACGGCTCCAAGATCTTTTGGACGATCGGCTCGGTGACTTCGTCCGGGCGGCCGGTGACCGCGAGCTGCGCCTGCTCGTAATGCAGCCGCGCCGCCGAGCGGATCGTCACGCGGTGGAATGTGTGCGAGCGCTTGCGGCCGTCGGCGCCGATCACCATGCGCACGGCAAGCGCCGGGCGATCTTCGTGCGGCCGCAACGAGCAAAGATCGTTGGAAATGCGCTCTGGCAGCATCGGCACGACGCGGTCGGGAAAATAAACCGAATTGCCGCGTTTGACCGCCTCGCGGTCGAGCGCCGATTCCGGCCGCACATAATGCGCGACGTCGGCGATGGCGACGCTGACGATGTGGCCGCCGGTGTTCTTCGGGTCGGGATCGGGTATCGCATGCACCGCGTCGTCGTGATCTTTGGCGTCAGGCGGATCGATGGTGACGAAGGGCACGCGACGCCAGTCTTCGCGGCCGGCAAGCGAAGCCGCCCGTGCGGCCTCGGCTTCGTCGAGCACGGCGCGCGAAAACGTGTGCGGAATTTCGTGGGCGTGGATGGCGATCAGACTGACGGCGCGCTCGCTCTTGAGCGAGCCGAGCCGCGCCACGACGGTGCCGGCGGGAAGCCCGAGCCTGCCGTGCCGTGCTACTTCGACCGCGACGAGATCGCCGTCGACCGCGCCCGCGGTGGCGTCCGCGGGAATGCTCAGTTCACGGCCGAGTTGCTTTTTGTCGATCGGTGCCAGCCGGCCGCCGCCGCCGGGAAGGCCGCGAAAAATTCCAAGCGTGCGGCTCTTGGCGCGGTCGATCAGCTTGATGACGCGTCCGCTGGTCTCCTGCTCACTTGTTTGCTCGATGCGGATCAGGGCGCGGTCGCCGACGCCAGGAACCTCACCCGCCTTGGCGCGCCGCGGCACCACGATGTGGATAACGGGCGGCGCGCCATGGGCTTCTTCGTCCCACTCTGTTGGTCGCGCCAATAATTCGCCGTCGCTGTCACGGCCGGTGACGTCGGCGAGGACGACCGGCGGCAGGGTGCCGGCGTGGTGCAGGCGCTTGCGGTGGCGGTCGACCAAGCCTTGGTCGGCAATTTCGCGCAGCAAGCGGTTGAGCGCCGCGCGATCGGCATTCTTGGCGCCGAAGGCGCGGGCGATCTCGCGCGTGCCGACTTTGCCGCTGCGTTCGCGAATGAAGGCGACAAGCTCGTCGCGTGTGGGAAGGCGATTCATGGACTACGCACGGCCCGATGGGTCCTGTTATGGGCCGCCGGCGCGGCCCACGCACTGATCATAGGGTCCATAACATAGTGATTATTCGGCAGCGTGTGTGGTCTTGCGGGTTTTGCCGGCGGGCTTACGAGGCCGGGCCGCCGGATCCTTGCCGGTAGCTTTGATATGGTGCGCCGTGCCCGGGGAAGGGCGCTTCGGCTTGCGCGGACGCGCATGCGGCGCCGGCGCGTTGCGCTCGGCCCGGGCGTCGAGCAATGCGACGGCTTCCTCGAGCGTGATGGTCTCGGGGGTTTTGTCGGCCGGCAATGTCGCATTGACGCCGTTGTGGCTGACATAGGGCCCATAGCGGCCCTTCTTGGCGGCGATGGCGCCACCTTTGGTGGGGTGGTCGCCAAGCGGACGGCCCGGATCGGCGCCGAAGCGGCCCTTGCGCGGACCCTTGGCGATCTTTTCTGCGATCAGCGTCACGGCGCGATTGAGGCCGACGGAAAAGACCTCCTCCGGAGAATCGAGGTTTGCATAGGTCTTGCCGTGGCGGACATAGGGTCCGAAACGGCCGATGCCGGCGACGATCGGCTCGCCGTCCTCGGGGTTGCGGCCGATCTCGCGGGGCAACGATAACAGCGCGAGCGCGCGCTCGATGTCGATCTCGTCGGGCGCAACGCCCTTCGGCAGGCCGGCGCGCTTGGGCTTCTCGCCGCCCTTTTCGGTCTCGCCAATCTGCAGATAGGGACCGAAGCGGCCGCTGCGCACCGTGACGTCGAGACCAGAGACCGGATCGACGCCGAGTTTCTTGGTGCCGATATCCGGCGACCCGTCGGCTTGCGACGACAAGGCGCGCGTGTAGCGGCATTCCGGATAATTCGTGCAGCCGATGAAGGCGCCGAATTTGGAGAGTTTGAGCGTCAGCCGGCCATCGCTGCAGGTCGGGCACACGCGGGGATTGGTGCCGTCTTCGCGCGGCGGAAACAGATGCGGCGCCAACAGCGCATCGAGCGCATCGATGACGCCTGAGATTTTCAAATCCTTGGTTTCGTCGATGGCGCCGATGAAATCGCGCCAGAAATCGCGCAATACGTCGCGCCACGCCACCTCGCTGTTGGAAATCAGATCGAGCTGTTCCTCCAGCCCCGCCGTGAAATCGTATTCGACATATTTGGCGAAGAAGCTTTCCAGGAAGGCGACGACGATACGGCCGCGATCCTCGGGAAAAAGACGACGCTTATCGAGCCGCACATATTTGCGGTCCTTGAGGACCTGCAGGATCGAGGCATAGGTCGACGGCCGCCCGATGCCGAGCTCTTCCATGCGCTTGACGAGCGAAGCTTCCGAATACCGCGGCGGCGGTTCGGTAAAATGCTGGTCGGCGGCGATCGAGCGCTTCTCCAGCCGCTCGCCGGAGCTCATCTGCGGCAGCCGGCGCGCTTCCTCGTCCTCGGGATCCTCGTCGCGGCCTTCTTGATAGAGCGTCAAGAAGCCGTCGAATTTCACCACCGTTCCGGTGGCGCGCAATTCGAGAAGCCGGCTTGCGACTTTGGCTTCGATGTCGACCGTGGTGCGCTCGAGCTCGGCCGATTCCATTTGGCTTGCCACCGTGCGCAGCCAAATCAGTTCATAGAGTTTGGCCTGATCGGCATCAAGGAAGCTTTTGGTGTCGCGCGGCCGGCGCGACAGGTCGGTCGGGCGAATGGCCTCGTGGGCTTCCTGCGCGTTCTTGGCCTTGGTTTCGTAGCGGCGCGGGGAGGGCGGCAGATATTCTCTGCCGTAATCGGACTCGATGACGCCACGCACCGCCGGAATCGCTTCCTCGGCGATCTGCACACCATCGGTACGCATATAAGTGATCAGGCCGACTGTCTCGCCGCCGATGTCGACGCCTTCGTAGAGCCGCTGCGCCACGCGCATGGTGTGGGCAGGGGCAAAACCCAGTTTACGGCTTGCTTCCTGCTGCAGCGTCGAGGTGGTGAACGGCGCGTAGGGGTGCCGCTTGACCGGCTTCGCTTCGACCGAGGCGACCGTGAAGAGGGCGGTTTCGAGCCCCTGCTTGAAGGCCGCGGCTTCCGCGCCCGAACCGATATCGAGCCGCTGCAGCTTCTTGCCGTCGGCACCAACGAGCCGCGCCTCGAAAGTCTCCTGGCGCGGCGTCGCCAGCGTGGCGACGAGCGACCAATATTCCTGGCTGACGAATTTCTCGATTTCGAGCTCGCGGTCGCAAACGAGCCGCAACGCCACCGACTGCACCCGGCCCGCCGAGCGGGCGCCGGGCAATTTGCGCCACAGAACGGGCGACAGAGTGAAACCGACCAGATAATCGAGTGCCCGGCGCGCCAGATAAGCGTCGACCAAGGCCTGATCGATGGCGCGCGGATGCGCCATCGCCTCGGTCACCGATTGCTTGGTGATGGCGTTGAACACCACCCGTTCGACGGTTTGCGCTTTAAGCGCCTTCTTTTCCTTGAGAAACTGCAGGATGTGCCAGGAAATCGCCTCGCCCTCGCGATCCGGGTCGGTCGCCAGAATGAGCTTGTCGGCATCTTTGACGGCGCGGACGATATCGTTCAGCCGCTTCTGGGCCTTGGGATCGATCTCCCAAAGCATGCGGAAATCATGATCCGGATCGACCGAACCACTCTTGGCCGGCAGGTCGCGAACATGGCCGAATGAGGCCAGGACCTCGTAGCCTTTGCCCAGATATTTATTGATCGTTTTCGCCTTGGCGGGCAATTCCACCAGTACAAGGTTCATGATAACCCGATGATTTAACGGCCGTTTCGCCTGTTTAGCCGATCACTGCCGGCGGGCAGGCCGCCGCGAACATGGGTAATGCAACCCCACCTGTCAAATCGTTACCGGCGGCAAGGGGCATGGCGGTAACCGCCGAATGCGCAGCTAGAGTGGCCAAATCCCGGCACACTTTGTATACACGTTGAAGTTGTCATTGTTTAATATTCAACTTCAAGATATTAGATGGGTGAGGAGCCGGGCCTCCGATCAGCTTGGCCGGGCTTCGATCAAAAGCGCGCGCAGCACAAAATGCCAGACAGCGACGGCACGAACGGGCCGAATGGGCACGAAACCGCTGACAGTGTGGCTCAGTACATCGCTACTATCACCCATGAGCTTGCCCAAATCGCCCGGCGCAATGGCCTCGACACGCTAGGCTACATTCTGGACATGGCACAGCTCGAAGCCGATCAAGTGTCCAAGGAATAGTGCTTTAGCCCCACCATCACAGCAACGACACCATTCCGCCGCCGTGGCGCTCCAGCCGTCCGGCGATTTCCAGCTCCAACAGCACCATTCGCACGATGCGGGGCGAGCTTTGCGAGAGCCGAATCAGATCGTCGATCGAAACCGCGGTGGGGCTCAACAACGCCACGATTCGTGTTCGTTCATCCGCCGCTGGCTCGACATTGCCGACGGGCCCCGTCTCCGCCTCTTCCGGCTCGCGCGCGGGCAGCTCCAGTCCCATGATCGGCTGCAGCACTGCGATAATGTCGGCGGCCTCGGTCACCGGCGTCGCGCCTTGCTTGATGAGGCTATTGGTGCCCTCGGCGCGCGGATCCAGCGGCGAACCCGGCAAGGCGAAAACCTCGCGTCCTTGTTCGAGCGCAAGCCGCGCCGTGATCAACGAACCCGATCGCTTGGCGGCTTCGACGATAACGACGCCGAGCGACAGCCCGGAAATCAGCCGATTGCGCCGCGGAAAATCGCGCGCGCGCGGCTCCCAGCCGAGCGGCATTTCGGTCAGTGCGACGCCGGCGCTCAAAATGGCGTCGAGCAAATCGACGTGCTCGGGCGGATAGACGCGATCCTGGCCGCCGGCGAGGACGGCGATCGTGCCGGTTTCGAGACTGGCGTGGTGCGCGGCCGCATCGATGCCACGCGCCAATCCGGAGACGATGGCAAATCCGGCCTCCACCAGCCCATGCGCGATGCGCTGTGTCAGTTTAACGCCGGCGGCCGAGGCGTTGCGCGAGCCGACGATGGCGACCTGGGGCATGGCCAGCGCCGCGAGGTGACCGCGGATCGCGATCAAAGGTGGGGCGTCGTCGATCATTTGCAGCCGCAGCGGATAATCGGTCTCGCCGATTGCGATAAAGCTGACGCCAAGCTTTCGTGCGGCTTCAATTTCGCGCATCGCTTCGTCGCGCGAATAAATCTGTGGCGCTGCATTGCCGCCGCCGCGCCGGGCCAGGCCGGGCAGCGCATCGAGCGCAGCCCGCGCACCGCCGAAATGATTGATCAGCGCGCGAAACGTGCGCGGCCCGACATTTTGGCTGCGGATGAGGCGGAGCCAGTCGAGCCGCTGCTCATCCGTCAATCGAATGGGTTCCGTTTCCTCGCTCACCTCGCCCCCAGACGCCAAGGATTGCGGTCTAAAACACAACCATAGCTTACATCGCTCGGCGCGGTCGCGGGTGCCAAAATGTGAGCGGGGCCTGACCCGCCGTAGAACCCCCGCTTTCAGTGGACCAAGGCCTTGACGCGCGAATGTTTGAGGAGGCCGGCATAGCGCGCGGCTTCCGCGTGGATGAATTGGCCGAGTTGCTGCGGGCCCAAGTGGAAGGTTTCAACGCCTTGTTTGGCGAAGTCGTCGCGGACCGCCGGCAGGGCGAGAACTTTGGCGATTTCTTGATCCAGGCGCGCGATGATCGGCGCGGGCGTGCCACCGGTGGCCATGATGCAAATCCAGGAATCAATCTGCAGCTCCGGCAATCCCGCCTCCGCCGAAGTCGGAATGTCGGGCGCAAAGACGGAGCGGTGCGCCGATGTCACCGCCAGCGCCTTGAGCGCCCCGCTGCGCACTTGCGGCAATAGAGCCGGCATGGTGGCAATCGCCAGGTCGACCCGGCCGGAGATCAGGTCCGGTATGGCGGCCACATTGCTTTCATAGGGCACGAAGGTCAGATCGATATCGCCATATTGCGCCAGCATCTCCGCCCCAAGCTGATTGGGCGAGCCGATCACGGATATCGCGATGCTGACCGACTTCGGCTTTTGTTTTGCGATTTTGATGACGTCGGTAATGTTCTTGGCAGGAAATGACGGCCCGGCGACGAGCAGCATTCTCGCCACCACCGTCATCGACACCGGCACAAGGTCGCGCGCGTAGTCAAAACCCGGGTTTGGCAATAGCGTCGGGTTGACGGCCTGGTTCGAGCCGGTGACCAAAAGCGTGTGACCGTCAGGTTCGGCCCTCGCCACCACACCGGCGGCAATATTGCCGCCGCCGCCGGGCCGGTCTTCGACCACGACCGGCACCCCGATGGATTTGGAGAGGTACGTCGATAGCTCGCGGGGCACGATATCAACCAAGCCGCCGGCGGCCGTTATCACCTCGAATCTAATGGGTTTCGTTCCCGGCCAAGTCTGCGCCTGAGCCGTCGCGGCTGTGGCGCAGGCCAGGGTGGCGAGAAATATGGCGACTACCTTCAAATGCTTACTCCAAACCTATATTGGCCCAAGTTTGCCAACACGCGCGGAGCGTGTACAGTCGAAAAAATTGCGCGCGATCTTCAAAAGGTCGATGAGTTTTGCAGCGGAAGGGACCTAGCAGCTGGAAGTCGCCCATGGACCTGCGCCAGCTTCGCTATTTCGTTGGAATCGTTCAGGCCGGCAGCCTCTCGCGCGCTGCGGATCAACTGCACGTCGCGCAGTCGGCGATCAGTCATCATCTCGCTAGCCTGGAGGCCGAGTTGGAGCGGCCATTGGTCACCCGCGGCTCCAAGGGCATCCAACTGACCGAGGCTGGAATGGTTTTGTACCGCCACGCCGAGGTGATCCTACGGCAGATTGAATTGGCCAAGCAGGACGCCCTGAGCGCGCTCGACGTGCCTTCGGGTCGGGTCTCTATCGGATTTCCGGGGTTCTTAACGCCGCTCTTGGGCTGTCAATTACTCACGAGAATACGGACCATGTATCCCGATATCCTGTTGTATGTCAGCGAGGCCAGCGGTCGGCTCTTGCGCGAACGGCTGGTCAATGGTCGTCTCGACATCGCCTTGCTCTATGTAGGCCAGGCCGAACGGGGCCTTGCGGTCGAACCGCTCGTGTTGGAGGAGCTCTTGTACGGCACGGCGGATCCGGATAGTTCGCCGATCGAGTTTGCCGAGGCGATGCGACGTCCGCTCCTGCTGGCCCCGCCGGGCAGCAGCAGTCGGGATGTCGCCGAAGAGGCGTGCAAGAAACATGGGTTGATCGTCACACCGGTCGCCGAAATCGATACTATAAACGCGATGCGCGCCGCCATTGCTTCCGGTATGGGCAATTCGATCATGCCGTGGTGTGCACTGTACGATGGCGATTGGAAGATTGCCCTGAATTGCCGGCGTTTCGCCGACGAGAACCTGGTTCGGCCCATTGCGCTGTGCTTTCCCGAGGCGGGGCAACGCAGCTTGGCGGTCGAAGCGGTGGCCCGAACCCTCAAATCCCTGGTTCACGAATTGATCGAAAATGGGACTTGGCAGAGTGTCTCGCTGATCGCTCCTTCCGCCGAGCCATCTCGTGCGGCGGCTTCCGCATAGAAACTTGGAATTAAACGTCCCGGCATGGTCTTGGGATCAAACAACCGCCCTCTTCACTGCGCAGCAGCGTTCACGCGCGAGTGCTTGAGCAGGCTGCTATAGCGGGCCGCCTCCGCGCCGAGAAACGCGCCGAGATCTCGCGGCCCCATGTGGAAGTCCTCAATGCCTTGCTTCGCGAAGGCATCGCGCACCTGCGGCAATGCCAGGGTTTTGACGATTTCCCGATCCAGCCGTGCCATGACCGATGCCGGCGTACCACCGGTGGCCATGATGCAAATCCAGCCATCGATCTGCAGACCGGGCAATCCCGCCTCCGCCGATGTCGGGATATCGGGAGCAAGCGACGAACGTTGCGGTGATGCCAGGGCCAGCGCCTTCAGCGCGCCGCTTCGCACGAGAGGCAGCAGGGACGATATAGCGCCGATCGCCAAATCTACCCGGTTCGCCATCAGATCAGGGATCGATTTCGCAATGCCATCGTAGGGCACGAAGATGAGATCGATATTGCCATATTGCGCAAGCATTTCCGCGCCGAGGTGATTGGGTGTGCCGATCGGCGAGATCGCGATGCTTACCGATTTTGGTTTTTGCTTCGCCAACGCGATCACGTCGCCAATATTCTTGGCGGGAAAAGCCGGCGCCGCAACCAGCAGCATTTTTGCCCGCGCCACCATCGACACCGGCACGAAATCGCGCTCGTAGTCGAAGCCTGGATTGGGCAACAGGGTAGGATTGACGGCCTGGTTCGTGCCGGTCACCAAAAGCGTGTGACCGTCAGGCTGCGCTTTTGCCACCAGGCCGGCTGCGATATTGCCGCCGGCGCCGGGTCGATCTTCCACGACGACCGGCACCCCCAGCGAAACGGCCAGGTAGTTCGACAGTTCGCGCGGTACGAAGTCGATAAGTCCCCCGGCCCCCGCGATCACCTCAAGTTTGATCGGCGCGGTTCCCGGCCAATTCTGCGCCGACGCCGCGTGCGCGGCGCACGCCAGATCTGCCAGCAAAACGGCGCACAGCATGACGCGGCGAACCATTCTTCATCTCCTTTGCGCCGCCCTTGGCAATGGCGGCAAATCCGAATTCGCCATTGCAGCCGGGTCCGCGGTGGACGAGTTATCTTCCGCATTGCCGGCGTCAACTGTCACGCCAGCGGCGCGCTCCATGGGGCGAATAATTCTTGTCACATCCGCCGTGCGGCCTTCTTCGGCTGCGGCAGTGCGCAACGAGGCCATGATCGCTTCGGCCAGCGGGACGGGCACGTCATGAAGCTTGGCTTCGATGCCCAGCGCCTCGAGGTTCATGATCGACAGACCGAGTGCGGCGCCGTAGCTGAATTTACGGGTAAGAATATTGCCCGGGATTTTCGTCAGCGTCGCGTTGCTTTGCCCGCTGCCGTTGTTGATGATTTCCAGCATGGCGGCGGGATCGAGGCCGGCTTTTCGGCCCAGCACCAAGGCTTCGCATGCGACCGCGAGGTTCCCCGCCGATACCACATTGTTGACGAGCTTCATCGCTTGCGCCGCTCCGATCCGCTCGCCTAGGAACACGATCTTCTTGGCATAGTGCTTGAGCAATGGCTCGGCACGACTAAAAGCCTCGTGCGGGCCCGAGGCCATGACCGTCAGGGTACCGTTGGCCGCGCTTTCAACTCCCCCCGTCATAGGGGCATCAAGTGTGATGACGCCGCAGGCAGAAAGCTGCGCGGCGATCTCTTCAACGAGCGCGGGTTGATTGGTTCCGACATGGACATAGGTTTTGGCACGGCTGCCGCGGACGATTCCAAGCGGCCCGAGCGCGACATCGCGGTAAGAGTCCGCCGTTGTCACGCAAACGAAAATGATGTCTGCGGCGTCAGCCATCTTTGCGGGCGAAGCGGCGATTTTGGCGCGACCCCGAAACCGTGCCGTCCTACTGATCGTGCGATTGTAAACGACCACATCCTCCCCGGCTTGAACAAGCCGTTCGGCTATCGGACTGCCAATCGCGCCGAGCCCAATAAATCCAACGACAGATCGCCCCAGAGCCATCGGTTTCGGCCTCCGCCTGCGCCGGAACGATCAAATCTCCCCGATCGTTCTTTGTCGATGCCCGGCAAAAGTGTACGATATGTATCTTATACTTAAATTTGATACTTAAACTTCGACAAGACAAGTGAACTGGAAAAACGGGTCGCGCGATCAGATTGATGGGAATTGCGTGTCCCGCTGTGGCGTGCTTTCCGAGCGGCAACGGATATCATGGACCTGCGTCAGCTTCGCTATTTCGTGGGGATTGTCCAGGCCGGCAGCCTGTCGCGCGCCGCAGATCAACTGCACGTGGCACAGTCCGCGATCAGTCATCATCTCGCCAGCCTGGAGTCCGAGCTGGACCGGCAATTGGTGACCCGCGGCCCCAAGGGTATCCAGCTTACCGAATCCGGAAGCGTTCTGTATCGGCACGCCGAAGCGATCCTGCGGCATCTCGACTTCGCCAAACAAGACGTCGCCAACGCGCTTAATGTCCCTTCGGGGCGCGTATCGATAGGGTTTCCCGTCGCCTGGACGAACCTCGTCGGCTACGAATTATTCGCGCGTGTCCGCAACCTCTATCCGCAGATATTGCTGCACGTCGTCGACGGCAACAGCGCTCTGTTGCGGGAGCGACTGGTCAACGGACGCCTCGACATCGCCGTGCTGTTTACCGGCCAGCCTGAGCGCGGCCTTGCCGTCGAACCGCTATTGCTGGAGGAACTATTTTATGTGACGGCGGATCCCGATCCGTCACCCATCTGCACGGCCGACGTCGCGCGATGGCCCTTGTTGGTGCCGGGCCCCGGCAGCGGCAGCCAGCGCGTGGCGCAGGAGCTGTTCAACAAATTCGGGCTGACGGTTACGCCGATCGGCGAAATCGATTCGTTGAGCACATTTCGTCGGATCGTTGAATCCGGTCTCGGCAACGCCATACTGCCGTGGAGCGCGCTCTATGAAACCGATCGGAAAGTCTCGCTCAATCACAAACGCATCAATGGCGAGAAGCTAGTGCGGGCCGCCGCGCTATGCTTTTGCGATATTGGCCAACGCAGTCCCGCTATTGAGGCCGTCGCGCTGACGCTGAAGTCTTTGATCTACGAACTGTGCGACAAGGGAATTTGGCAAGGCGTATCGTTAATTGCGCCTGCCGCGGAGCTATCTCGTTCGGCGGCCCCCCCATAGAAATTCAGAATTGGACGCGCCCCGCCAAATGCCTACGGTCCGATCGGGCTGGAGGACGCCTGATCATGCTCGAGCGCGGTGGAGTGGTGGCGGCGGCCTTATCGGGGCAGCGGCCCATGGCAAAGCGCATCGAGCCCGTTGACGTATTGGTGGGCCGACGGGTGCGCGCCTACCGGCTGAGCTTGGGTATGTCGCAGACAACGCTGGGCGAAAAAGTCGGCGTCACTTTCCAGCAAATCCAGAAATACGAGCGTGGAACTAACCGGATCGGAAGCAGCCGGCTGAAAAAGGTCGCGACCGTTCTCGGCGTGGGGGTCGGCGCGCTTTTTAACGAGCCGGAAAGCGATCAGGCGGGCCTGGATCCCTTGACCGAGATAACCTCCCTGCCGCATGCGGCGAGGCTGCTCAAGGCGTTTGCCGGGATCACCGACGAGAAGCTGCGTTTGGCGCTGGTGAAGCTCGCCGAAGGTCTTCAAGAACGCGCCAAATAGCCGCGAAGCACCGGGCCCGGTTTTTACGGAAAACATTAGAGAGTTAAGCGGCTTGGCCCGCAACGCATCCGCAATGCCGGGCGCATCCGGGATTCGGAACCAAGGTAATTGTTGCAAAGCCGCCGCTAAAGCCGCAGAGTTGTAGTCCGCTGCCGCAAGGCCGTTGGGGTCGTCGTTCCGTTCCGGGGGGGGTCCGTTGCACGGCAATTTGGCGCGCAAGACCTCGACCGACACTTCGCAGCGGACGCCGCCCAAGCGGATCTTTCACGTGGCTCTGATCAAGCCGTCGCATTACGACCGCGACGGCTATGTCATCCAGTGGCTGCGTTCGCTGATTCCGTCGAACAGTCTGGCCAGCGTCCACGGATTGATCGTGGAATGCGCCCATAACAGCGTGCTTGGGTCCGACGTCGACATCGAAGTCGAGGCCTGCGACGAGTGCAACACGATCGTCGACGTTGCCGGAGTAGCCAAACGCATCCGCGCCGCCGGCGCCGGCATGGTCGGTCTGATCGGTGTGCAGTCGAATCAATTTCCACGAGCGCTCGATCTCGCCCGGCAGTTCCGCGCCCACGGCCTCACCGTTGTCATGGGCGGCTTCCATCTGTCCGGCTGCATCTCGATGTTGCCGAAGCTGCCTGCGGAACTGCAGGAAGCACTCGATCTCGGCATTCATCTGTTCGCCGGCGAGGCCGAGGGCCGCATGGCCGAGGTGCTGCGTGACGTCGCCAGCGGCAACGCCAAGCCCATCTACAACTATCTCAGCGATATGCCGGAAATGGGGGCAGCGGTTTATCCGATCCTGCCGCGGCACGTTGTGACCCGGGTCGCCGGCCATTATTCGAGCTTCGATGCCGGGCGCGGCTGTCCGTTCCAGTGCAGTTTCTGCACCATCATCAACGTGCAGGGCCGCAAATCGCGCTACCGCACGCCGGACGATGTCGAGGCCATCGTGCGCGCCAATGCCGCGCAGAACATCACGCGGTTTTTCATCACCGACGACAATTTCGCCCGCAACCGCAATTGGGAACCGATTCTCGACCGGCTGATCGAGTTGCGTGAGAAAGACAAGTTCAACATCCGGCTCCTGCTGCAGGTCGACACGCTCTGCCACCGCATCCCCAATTTCATCGAGAAAGCGGCGCGCGCCGGCTGCACCGCGATCTTCCTGGGATTGGAAAACATCAATCCGGAATCTTTGATGGGCGCCAAGAAGCGCCAGAACAAGATCTGGGAATACCGCGAAATGCTGCTGGCCTGGCGCAAGCAAAAGGTCATGACCTATGCCGGCTATATTTTAGGCTTCCCGACCGATACCCCGGCAACGATCGCGCGCGATATCGAGATCATCAAGAAGGAACTGCCGGTCGACATTCTCGAATTCTTCTATCTGACGCCGCTGCCGGGCTCGGAGGACCACAAGAATCTGTACATGCGCGGTGTGCCGATGGACCCCGACCTGAACAAATACGATCTCGAACATGCCTGCACCGCCCATCCCTTGATGTCGAAAGAGACGTGGACGCAGGTCTATGCCGACGCCTGGAAGCGTTATTACACCGACGAACACGTCGAAACGATCATGCGCCGCTGCATCGCTTCGGGCATCAATCGCACGAAATTATTGGATTCGCTGACCATCTTCTCCGGCGCGGCGCGGATCGAGGGTGTGCATCCGCTGCAGTTCGGATTTTTCCGCCGCAAATTGCGCCAGCAACGCCGCTCCGGCATGCCGACCGTCAATCCGCTGCTATTCTATCCCTGGCGCGCGCTCGACTTTCTCAAAACCACCGCGCGATGGCTGCGGCTTGTTTGGCGCTACCGCCGCATCATGGCGCGTGTGGTCGCGGATCCGGCCGGCGGCGCCTATACCGACGAGGCCTTGCAGCCGTATACCGGCACAGGCGAGACCGACCATTTCGTCGAGGTGTTTGCCGACAAGATCCCGCACACCCACGGCGCCCCGGTGCGCGCGCCGGCCGCCGCCGCCGCCGAGTAGTTACCGCTCCGATTTGGCGCCAATCTTGCCTTCGGTGCCGGCGATGAGGCGGGCGATGTTGGCGCGGTGCATGATCCAAAGCAGGACGGCAAGCAGCAGAAATAATTCCGCTTCCCCCGTATTGCCGCTCCACCACAGCACGGCCGGCGTTGCCGCGCTGGCGATCAGCGCCGCGAGCGACGAATAACGGGTTATCGCCGCGACGGCGAGCCACAGCACCGCGAATACGGCGAGTGCGGTCCATGCGCCAAAGCCGAGCAGGAGCCCGATGAAGGTCGCCACGCCTTTTCCGCCCCTAAAGCCGAGCCAAATCGGAAACAGGTGGCCGAGAAAGGCGCCGGCCGCCGCGCACATCGCCGCTTGCGGTTCCCAAAGGTAAAGAGCGATGAGCACCGCAGCAGTGCCTTTGAGCATGTCGCCAAGAAGCGTCGCTGCGGCGAGGTCCTTGCGGCCGGTGCGCAGCACATTGGTGGCGCCGATATTGCCGGAGCCGATCGAGCGGACATCCGGTGCGCCGGCAAGCTTGGTGATGATGACGCCAAAAGGAATCGAGCCGCACAGATAGCCGAGCCCGAGGGCCTCGGCATTGTCGATGGTCCAATCGATGGGGGACAGCATGGCGGCGAGATATTGCCCCAAGCCGCGAGGCGAGAATAGCGCTTCCGCTAACTCGCGCGAGCCTTTTTGCCGCCCTCGCGCGGTGCAAAGCCGGCCGCCAGCGCGTCAGCCTCCGTCGGATAAATTACCACATGCTTGAGTTTGTCGGCGGACGCTCCAGCGAGTGCTGCCAATCCCGGCGAAAAAGTTTTTCGCGCCGTATCGGCCACGACGAATTGGGCGTCGGTGCCTTCGCCGACGTCTTTCTCGCAGTAAACACAGCGCAGCATGCAGCGCCGTGGCGAGTCTTCCTCGATGACGTAGAACTTGTTGGCCGCATATTGCCGTTCGGCAGGATCGGCGGTGATGCAATTGGGGTTGTCGCAATGCAGACCGGTGCCGATCGGTTGCGCATAGACCGGATAGTCGGGCTTGGCGAAGCCGCCGGGATATCTTTGTAGCGATTTATTCCTGTGCAGATGCAGCATCAATGAAATGAGCGCCATGCGGATCGGCACGCCATAGGCGGCCTGCTGGAAATAAATGGCGCGGCGGTCGCTGTCGAACGAAGCGTCGAGCTCGTTGACGCGCGGCAGCGGATGCATGACGCTCGCTTCCGAATATTTTGCCTGATCGAGGAATTTTGCGTCGATCTTCGGATACGGCCGTTCTTTCTCGGCCCAGCGCTCCTTCTGGAAGCGCGTGACATAGACCGCGTCGGTTTTCTGCTGCACCAGGAAACCGTAATCGATTTCGGGGTCGGGAATGAGCGAGAGCTGGTGCGGTTGATCTGCAGTGACATAAAGCGCGTCGATCGCGCCGCCAGGCAGCTGTCCGGGGTCCTTGGACACCATGCGGCAGTGAAATTCCTCGCGCAGCCGGCGATCGACATGGGCCGGCAGTTCCATGCCGGGAGCGGGCAGGGGATCGATGGTGGCGCCGAAGCGGGCCAGCGCATAGACGAAGGAGTGGATGGTGCGGCTGCCCTTGAGGTCGCCGGAAATCGCGACCTTCATATTCTTGAGGGACTTTTTCTTCGATTTCAGGGTGAAAAGGTCGCACAGCGTCTGTGTCGGGTGCTCGTGGCTGCCATCGCCGCCATTGATCACCGGGATCTGCGAATATTCGGCCGCCAGCCGCGCCGCGCCATCGCGCGGGTGGCGGATGACCACGACATCCGCATAATTGGCAATCACCCGGATGGTATCGGCGAGACTTTCGCCCTTAGCCGCGGAACTCACCGCCGGATCGGCGCTGGTGATATTGGCGCCGCCGAGCCGGAGCATGGCGCTCTCGAACGACAGGCGCGTGCGTGTCGACGGCTCGTAGAACAGGCTCGCCAGGATGGATTTCGACGCCAGATTGGTGGACCGCCCGATCCGGTAGGAGACGTTTTCGTCGGCGAGTTCCTTTAAAAACCCCTGGGCGACCTCGAAGATCGTCTCGATCTCCTTATTGGTCAGATCATTGATCGAAATGATGTGGCGCGTTGGCGTCGGGGCTTTGGTCATTAAAGCGGTGCTATAGGCCCAATTGGCGCGTTGGAGCAAGCCCGCTTTGCTTGAGTGCCAAGGTGATGCACCGGAAACCGCGGCCGGCGCATCGGCGTGCTAGGATTGACGCGGCAAAAGATGCGAGTTGCCATGGCTGCCCGTCCCCGCTTCGACACGCACGAGGTTTTCAACCAGTCGCCGCCCTACGAAAACGTCGATCTGTTCTCGAGCGACCTGCCGTTGCAGGAAGCGGTCAAGGCGAATGGCGCGGCCGACGAGGTGCCGTTGCTCGCGGCCTTCGGCAAGCACTGGGGCACCGCGGAGATGTTCGCGCTCGGCCGCCGCGCCAATGAGAACCCGCCAAAGCTGCAGGCCTTTGACGCCAAGGGCTTTCGCCGCGACACCGTCGAATTCCATCCCGCCTATCACCAGTTCATGCGCGAGAGCATTGCCGCCGGGCTGCATGCCTCGACCTGGATCGCGCAAGGTCAGCGCGCGCCGGCGCCGGCGGAAGTGGCCCGCGCGGCGCGCTTCTATATGGCGGCGCAGATCGAGACTGGGCATTTATGTCCGATCACCATGACGCGCGCGGCGCTGGCGGCGCTCGCGGCCGCGCCGGCGCTGGCGGCGAAGGTGGTGGCCAAGGCCGCAAGCCGCAATTACGATCCGCTGTTCCGTCCCTGGCGCGACAAATCGGGGATGACGCTCGGCATGGGCATGACCGAGAAGCAAGGCGGCACCGACGTGCGCGCCAACACGACGATAGCGACGCCCGACGGCGAGGCCTATTCGATTGTCGGCCATAAATGGTTTCTATCGGCGCCGATGTGCGATGCATTTCTGGTGCTTGCCCAGGCGCCCGGTGGCTTGACGTGTTTCCTGCTGCCTCGGTTTCGCGATGACGGCTCGGTCAACGCGTTGCGCTTTCAACGCCTGAAAGACAAGCTCGGCAACCGCTCCAATGCGTCAGGGGAAGTCGAATTCACCGACGCTTTTGCCTGGCGCGTCGGCGAGGAGGGTGACGGCATCCGCACTATTTTGCAGATGGTGCAGCTGACGCGGCTCGATTGCGCCATCGCTTCGGCCGGCTTGATGCGCATGGCGCTGGCGCAGGCCGTGCATCATTGCCGCCATCGCAACGTGTTCGGTATACCGCTTTACCACCAGCCGATGATGCGCGCGGTGTTGGCCGACATGGCGCTCGAGATCGAAGCGGCGATCGCTGTGGTGTTCCGCCTGGCGCGCGCGCTCGACCGAGCGGCAGACGATCCCGGCGAAGCCGCCTACGCACGGGTCATGACACCGGTGGCAAAGTACTGGATATGCAAGCACGCGCCCGGCTTCGTCTTCGAGGCGATGGAATGCCTCGGTGGCAACGGTTACGTCGAAGAGAGCATTCTGCCGCGGCTCTATCGGGAAGCGCCGGTCAATGCGATCTGGGAAGGTTCCGGTAACGTGATGTGCCTGGACGTATTGCGGGCGCTCAAGCGGGACGAGGGGGCCGCCGCGGTCGTGGCGGCCTTGGCGCGCGATGCCGGCAAGGCGGCGGGGATCGATGCGGTTGATTTGCGGTCAGTCGATGAAGGTGGCGCGCGAGAGACGGTTGGCCGGTTGGCGCTCGCGGCGAGCGTCGCGGCGCTAAATATCAGTGCGCCCGCGGCGGTCGCCGAAATTTTTATGCGCATGCGGCTGGATATTCCGCATGGCGCAATTTACGGCGCAGGCCGCATGAACGATGCGGCAATAGCAATGCTGCTGCAACGTGCCCTACCGGAGCATTGACGCCGCGGTCGTTCGTATTTTTTTGCGATGAATGTGACGTCCAGCACAGAACGTGGGCGGGAATTTGCGGAGAGTGGGTTTGATAGCTGGAGGTTGACTGCTGGCGGAGCATGACGATGTTGGACATCTTCGCAGGATATGCGGTTGGAACCGGAATCGTGGCAACGATATCTCTCGTCAGCACCCTAGCAGGCGCGATTGCTCGGCGACGCAGGTTGCCCGATTTGGCAGCGGGCTCAACCGTCCGCTAGACGCGCCAGTCGGTCGAGCGCGCCTTGGAGAATATAGGCGGCTGCGTGTTGATCGATGACCGCCTTGCGCTTGGCTCGGCTGGCATCGGCGGCGATCAATGCGCGCTCGACTGCCGCGGTCGACAAACGCTCATCCCACAGGACGATGGGAAGTTCCGTCAGCCCTGCGAGATTGCGCGCAAAGGCCCGAGTCGACTGCGCGCGTGGTCCTTCAGAACCATCCATATTGATCGGTAACCCGAGCACGATGCCGGCGGTACGACGCTCGGTGGCGAGGTCCAAGATACGCGCCGCGTCGAGTTTGAAGCGTTTGCGGGCGATGGTTTCCACCGGCGTCGCGATGCGCCGATCCGGATCGCTGGCCGCAACGCCGATGGTTTTAGTGCCAAGGTCGAGGCCGATAAGGCCGCCGCGTTCCGGCAGGAGCGCGGCGGCTTCGTTGAGCATTAATACCGGCATGGCGCACCGCTATCATGCGCGCGGCACAAAGGCGACAGCGCCAACCTTTTCCGCGCCCGCATGCCGGACTATGTTGGCGTCTTCTCCCCGTTTCTCTGGCGCGAACCTCGCGCAGGTAAGGAGACGACCCATGGCGTTCACGGTCAGCAGCAACAGTTTCAAGGACGGCGACTATATGCCGAAGGATTTCATCCTGTCGGCCGATTTCGGCTTTGGCTGCGCCGGCGGCAACAAGTCGCCACATTTGAAATGGACGGGCGTGCCGGACGGCACCAAGAGCTTTGCCGTAACCTGCTACGATCCCGATGCGCCGACTGGCTCGGGCTTCTGGCATTGGCTGGTGGTCAATATCCCGGCAAATGTCAGCGAGCTTGCCGAGGGCGCCGGCAGTGCGTCCGGCAAGCTACCCGCGGGTGCGTTACAGACGCGCACCGATTTCGGCGCGCCCGGCTATGGCGGCCCATGCCCGCCCGAAGGTGACCATCCGCACCGCTATCTGTTCACGGTTTTTGCCGTGAAGACCGAGAAGCTTGACGTCAAACCCGATACTTCGGCCGCGGTCGTCGGCTTCAATCTGCATTTCAATACGCTGGCCAAGGCGGAGCTGATGGGCCTGTTCAAGCGGTGAGGAAGATCGGATGAAATTGTCGCCGGCCGTGCTCGCAACCGCGCTGTCGCTCGCGATGTCGCAACTCGCTCAAGCCGCCGAGGTCACGGTCGTCAGCGGTGGCGCCTTCAAGCAGGTGCTCAATACGCTCGCCGCACAGTACCGGAAGGAGACCGGGACCAAGCTCGACATCACCTATCGCACGGTCGGGCAGCATCTGACCCTGATCCGCAGCGGCCAAGAGGGCTTCGATGTCGCCATCCTAACGCCTGAGGCAATCGACGCGTTGGCCAAGGAGGGCAAGATCGTGCCGGGAACGCGCGCCGACCTGGCGAAAACCGGAATCGGCGTCATGGTCAAGGCCGGCGCCCCGGCGCCGGATATCTCGACCGTCGAAGCGTTTAGGCGCGCGCTGCTCGCCGCCAAATCGGTCGCCTTTATCGATCCCAAGGCCGGCGGATCAAGCGGGATCTATGTTGCAGGCTTGTTGGCGCGGCTCGGCATTGCGGAGGAGATCAATGCCAAGGCGGTTTTGGTCCATGGCGGCGCGGTGGCGGACCATGTCGTCGATGGTGAAGCCGAGATCGGCGTCCATCAGATCAGCGAGATCTTACCCGTTGCCGGCGTGAAGTTTGTGGGTCCGCTGCCCGCGGAGATCCAGAATTTTACGGTCTATGCGGCAGGGGTCGGTGCCGCGGCCAAGGACGGCGCGGCGGCTCGCGCCCTGGTGAAATTTCTCGCAAGCCCCAGCGCAAAAACGATCGTCAGGGCCAAAGGGATGGAGCCAGCCTCCTAAGCCGCATCCCAAAAACGGCAGCGCCCGGCCGAAGCCGGGCGCCAATGCCGATATGATACCGAAGCCGGCTCAAGCGGTGTAACGCGACTGCTCCCACGCAATTCGGGGGATATCGCTGCGGGTGATGCCGATATCGGCGAGTTCGCGGTCGCTCAGATGAGAAAGTTCATCCACAGTGACGCCGTAGCGCTTCCAAGTGTTGAAGTAGCGGACAATAGACGAGAACATGGCTTTATTCCTTATTTTCCGGCGTAAGGGATTGAAGGCACGCCAGAATCACAGCAGAAATATAGGCATTGATGGTGCGATGCAAAATTATCTTGCTGCAGTGCAGCTAATAGAAATTTGCATGGCAACGGCAGCTTTTACCAATATTGGGGACAACGCGCGGGACTGTGCGCAAGGCCTGCGCAATGGGATAATTTTGTTATGCGATAGCCGCAGTGAGGGGACAGCCAAGTTCCACGCTGGTCCCCATGGCACCGAAAGCGTCTTCGCCCTGGTTCTGCCCCTGAACGATCCTTACCCCGCCGCACTGGCGTATCGGAATTGAGCTTAGTTGCGTTGTGTCAGGGGAGCATTATGGGAACCGTGATCGACCATCGCCGCTGCGCGGAAGAATGCGTAGTCATGGCGCGCTCGTCGGAGGACAAGACAGACAAAGCGCTTTGGCTGACACTGGCGCAGTCCTGGGTGCGACTTGCCGAGCACGTCGCCCATACTACCGAGGTGGCTTCGGGAGCCCAGCCGGCCGAGGACAAGGCGTCGTAGAAGCGGCTTACGGTACGGTCAGGCTGGCGTTATTGGCCGTGGCTAGCCAACACCTGTTCGCAAGCGCGGCTGATCTTCGTCCGATTGGCCTGCAGGCAACCCAAAATGCCGAGGACATCCTGTGGATTAACCTCAAGCTGGGTCTGGCAATACTTGGTCACGTCGGGATGACACGCGGCGCGCTCCTGTGGATTTCCTTCGCCCATCCCCATTCCGGCCACCGGCGGCGGCTGCGGCGGCAATTGTTGAGCGTAAGGCGCTGTTCCGGCGGCAAGCGTTAGAGCGATTGTCAGGATTGATACGCGAAGCATGACCCCCCCTTATTCGGGCATCCGGCCCGCCCTGTGGCTTCGATTCTTATTCCATACTTTTTCGCCGTTCGGCGCACATTAAATTTCTTGCGGAGAGATTGACGCCATAATGCACGGCGCGCGTCGCCGCGCTTGCACGTGGCGGGGGCCCGGCGATACACCTCGGTTAAGGGCGGTTAGCTCAGTTGGTAGAGCGTCTGCTTTACACGCAGAATGTCGGCGGTTCGAGTCCGTCACCGCCCACCAGCCTTCGCAAGCGCAGCGCTGCGAAGGCTGTCGCGCCGAAGCCCATCTTGGGCGCAGGCGGACTTCGCGCTTGCTACGGCTCGGCAAGCCATCTTTGTAAGAGCTGATGATGTAAAGTCGCAAAAAATCGCCCGCTGCCACGCAATGTCTTGATTGCGATGGCAAGCGGGCAATGAGCGGCACACCGACCCGCGCTTCGCGGGCCTAATGACGAGAGGCGATTTTTAGATCGCTTCCTTGAGTTCCTTTGAGGCGCGGAAGGCCACTTTCTTGCTGGCCTTGATCTGAATTGGTTCGCCGGTCGCGGGATTGCGGCCCATGCGCGCGGCGCGCTTGCGCACTTGAAGAATGCCGAGACCGCCGATGCGGATGCGCTCGCCCTTCTTCAAATGCTTGACGATATTGCCAACCAAACCGCCGAGGATGGCTTCGGCCTGCTTCTTCGAAAGCTCGTTATCTTCCGCAAGACTCGCGGCGAGATGCTTCAATGTCACGGTAGTAGCGGTTGTTTTGGTTGCCATTAGTCCCTCCTCAATGAAGCGGTGGCGTGGAAAAAGCGCCGCTCACGGCGAAGCAGTTAAACGATTCGGCTCCGGCTGACCACGCTTGTTTTGCCGATTCCACCGATGTTTTCGGCATCACGGCGCTATCTGAGGGCGCTCTGTGGCGAGCGTAAGGCGGCCGGAAACGGCCGATTTAGGCCTAAATCCTTGACTTGAAGCGAGCCGGGCCTTAAGTGCCGACGGCGCCCGCGGGGGCGTAGCTCAGTTGGTTAGAGCGTCGGCCTGTCACGCCGAAGGTCGCGGGTTCGAGTCCCGTCGCTCCCGCCAAATTCTTCTAATCGCTAGAGTTTTTTAGCTCTTTTACTTCAGCGGCCAAACTCCTGGCGGGCACACAATCACGTCAAAGCCGGTCGGGATTCCGCCCGGCGTTCTGCCCTCGGCCGGCGTGCACGACGCAGGGATCCGCTGGCAACCCAGCACGGTGCACGCAATCTGCCCGTGCCGTCGGGTGTGGTGGGTGGCGTAGCCCGCGTGATCGTGCCGGACCCGGTGCGCGGCCGTGGCGGGGTTCCTGGGCAGCAGAAAAAACGCTGCAACGGCCGTGACAGCGATCGCGATTTTTGGGTCCATCCCTAGCAACGATAAGGCCGCGGCAAAGTTCGCCAAGCCTCGCCTGCCTGGCATACCCTCTTTCAGCCCCGATAGATCGGCGCCGGCTGGGTGAAGAAGCTCCAAAGGATGTGATAGACCAGCGCATAATTCTTCTGCTGGAAGCTGGCGTGCGAGATACCCGGCATCACCGCAAAGTGCTTGTCCGGGTTCGGCAGCTTGGCAAAGAATTTGACGAGGTCGTCGAAGCCGGCGATGCCGTCCCACTGGCCACGCATTATCAGGGTGGGCACAGCGATCTTCTCCGGATCGACCACCGGCAGATTGCTGCACATGTCGACATAGGTTCCAGTCGGCACCGAGCTATCGAGCGCGGTCACCGCATTGGCGAAGGCGTCGATCACCTTCTCTTCGGCCGTCCCTGGATGATCGCGGTCAAAGATCGAGTGGATGAATGCCTTATCGATGGGCCGGCGGTTCTTGGCGCGGAACTCGGGCAGCTTTTTTTTGCGCTCGGCCAGCGTCGGCGAGCCTTCGCCGGTCCACACCATGGCGTCGAGCGCGAGGCGTGCGACGAGCTCAGGGTGGCGCTCGGCGAATAACGCGGCGCGCAGCGCGCCCGACGAAATGCCGTAAACCAGGAATGGCCGCCTGCCGCGCAGGTTCTGGATGTAGGTCGCCGCGGCAAAGCAGTCGTCGGCGCCCTGCGCGATCGGCGCATTGTTATCGCGATCCTTGGTCGAGCGGCCGTAGCCTTCCATGTCGACCGACCAGCAGTCGAAACCGCGGCGTGCGAAGTAGTCCATCGCCGAAGAATCCGGCCGTCCCTCGACCTGAAGATCGAACGTCGGCTGCGCCGCCATCGACGAGCCATGCACGAACAAAATCGTGCCGGCGGTGTCTTTCGGATCGCCGGCGCTTTTTTCGAACAAGAACAGCTTTACGTTGCCGTCCTTGGTCGTCCAGTGGTCTTCGCCCTTGATGGGAGCGGCCGCTGCAGGATTACTCATCTCGTTCATCGGTTGCCTGTTCGGTTGTTCCTGACGTCGTTGCGAGCGGAGCATAGCGATCCACATGGCCTTGCACGGCGCAGAGGCCAGCTGGACTGCTTGGTCGCTTCGCTCCTCGCAAATACGCGCTCTCAATTGATCTGCGTAATGTGGTTATCCTTGATGACCTTCGCCCATTTGGCAACTTGGGCCGCCATGAAAGCCGCGAATTCGGGCTGCGTCATTACCATCGGGGTGGCGCCCTGCTTCTCCCAGGCTTCCTTGACGTCGGGCCGGCTCAAAATCCCGGTGATGGTAGTGTGCAAAAGATCGATGATCGGCTGCGGCGTGCCTTTGGGCGCCATGAAGCCGACCCATTGGCTGAACTGAAAGCCCGGCACGCCGGCTTCGGCGATGGTCGGCACGTCGGGCAAAATCGGCGAGCGGACCGTGCCGCTGGTGCCCATTGCTCGGACTTTGCCGGCCTTGATGTAGGGCGCCATGGTCGGAATCGAATCGAACAGCATTTGGATCTGGCCGCTGAGAATGTCGACCCGCATGCCGGTCGAACCTTTATACGGCACGTGCACGATGTCGATGCCGGTGAGATTCTTCAAAAGCTCCGCGGCCATGTGATAGTTCGAGCCCGGACCGGAGGAGCCGAAATTGAGCGTGCCTGGTTTTGCCCGAGCCAAGGCCAGGAGTTCGCCGAGATTTTTGGCCGGCACCGAAGGGCTGACGACCAGCACCAGACCGTTCTCCTCCAGCGGCGCGATCGGGACGAGGTCGCGCAAGAGCTGGTATGGCTTGTTTTGGTAGAGCGTTTCATTGACTGTTTGCGTGCTGCTCGCCATCAATAGCGTATAGCCGTCGGGCGCCGATTTCGCGACGTAATCGGTGCCGATCGTGGTGCCGGCGCCGGGACGGTTCTCGATGACAAATGACTGGTGCAAAGACTTCTGCAGTTCGACAGCAAGCTCGCGGACAAAAACGTCGGTCGGGCCACCGGCGCCGAACGGCACGATGATCTTGACCGGCCGCGACGGATAAGTGTCGGCGCGAGCCAACGACAGCGTGGCCGCACTCGCCAAAGCGATCAGCGCAGCGCGGCGCGAATAGCTGAGCAGCATGTTTTCCCTACTCCAGTTTTACGCCGGTGACACGGATAATGTCGCCCCAGCGTTTGACTTGTTCGGCGATGAAGAGCGCGAAATCTTTGGGCGACATCGGCTGCGGAACGCCGCCGAGGCCGATGATGCGGCTGCGCACTTGCGGATCGGCCAAACCCCGGTTCACGATGCCGTTGATTCGGGCGACTACGTCGGCCGACGTGCCCGCCGGGGCGACGATCGCCTGCCAGGCGTCGGGCGGCATGCCGGGGTAGCCGGCTTCGATCATGGTCGGCACGTCAGGAATTTCGGGCAGGCGGTGCGGGCTCGTCACCGCGAGTGCGCGCAGCTTGCCGCTCTTGAGATAGGGCATGATGCCGGTGGCGCCTTCGAAGGTCATGTTCATCTGTCCGGTCAGCACGTCGGTGGTGGCTTGCGAAGCGCCCTTGTAGGGCACGAACACGATATCGGTGCCGGTCAGGTGCTTGAACATTTCGCCGCTGAGATGTGGCGGCGTGCCGATGACCGCTCCGTAATTCAATTTGCCGGCATTGGCCTTGGCGTAGGCGACAAGCTCCTTGACGCTGTGCACGGGCAGCGCAGCGTTGACGGCGAGCACTTGCGGCGTCGACGACAACAGCGCCACCGCGGTGAAATCCTTTAAAGGGTCGATGCCGGCGTTTTTATAGAGCTGCGGACTGATCGCAAGCACGCCCGATGTCGCGGCCATCAACGTGTAGCCGTCGGGCGGCGCGCCGGCGACCAAGCGCGCGGCGAGCGTGCCGCCGGCGCCGATGTGATTTTCAACCACCACCGGGCCGAGATGCGAGGACAGCCAGTCGCCGATGATGCGCGCCGCGACGTCCGGCGGGCCGCCCGGCGCGAATGGCACAATGAGCTTGATCGGACGATCAGGGTAGCTCGCGGCGCCGGCCGGCCCCATAAGGGGAATCGCCAATGCGAGCGTCAGCACGGCAAGCGTCAGCACGGCATATGTGCAAAATCGAACTCGCCACCTCGAAAGCGATTTTGGCATCGGCCGCGTCACCCGTTCTCGGTATTTTTGTCGCGGGATCGTAGCATTGGCGGTCACGATGCCGTCAACGCACAGGCCTGCCTTGCGCCTTGTTGTGCACTGCGCTAAGGGTCGCAAAGTTCCGACGGCAGCGCGAATCCGCTTGATTTTGAGGCAAATCGGCGCACCGGCATTGCAGGCGGAACGGCGCCGCGCAGGACATGTTTCCGCCGAGGGAACTTCGCCCTCGATAGCCGGTCGGAAGGGTTCCCCATGAGTCAATCGCTGACTCAATTGCTGCTCGCTTATCTGCCGCTCATCGTTTTTGTCGGCGTCGCGGGCGTTATCGGGCTTGCACTATTGGTGGTAGCCTTCATTGTTGCCTACAAACAGCCAGATCCGGAAAAGCTTTCCGCCTACGAGTGCGGCTTCAATGCCTTCGACGACGCGCGCATGAAGTTCGACGTGCGCTTCTATCTGGTGGCGATCCTCTTCATCATTTTCGACCTCGAAGTCAGCTTCCTGTTCCCTTGGGCAGTGGCGTTCGGTCACCTCGGCGTCTACGGCTTCTGGTCGATGATGCTCTTCCTTGCGGTGCTGACCGTCGGGTTTATCTATGAGTGGAAGAAGGGAGCGCTCGAATGGGATTGAGCGAACCCGCGATTGCCACGCCGCGCCAGGGATTGATCGATCCGCGGGCCGGGAAGCCCGCGGCGGACGATCCGTTTTTCGAAGGCCTCAACAGCGAGCTTGCCGACAAGGGATTCCTGGTCGCGGCCGCCGACGATCTCATCGCCTGGGCGCGCACCGGCTCGCTGATGTGGATGACGTTCGGGCTCGCCTGCTGCGCCGTCGAGATGATGCAGATGTCGATGCCGCGCTACGACGCCGAGCGCTTCGGCTTCGCGCCGCGCGCGTCGCCGCGGCAATCCGACGTCATGATCGTGGCCGGCACGCTGACCAACAAGATGGCGCCGGCGCTGCGCAAGGTCTACGACCAGATGCCGGAGCCGCGTTACGTGATCTCGATGGGCTCCTGCGCCAATGGCGGCGGTTACTACCATTACTCCTACTCGGTGGTGCGCGGCTGCGACCGCATCGTGCCGGTCGACATCTATGTGCCGGGCTGCCCGCCGACCGCCGAAGCGCTACTGTACGGCGTGTTGCTCTTGCAAAAGAAAATCCGCCGCACCTCAACCATCGAACGCTAGACTAGCGAACGCTACAAAATGGACGAGACGCTCGACACGCTCGGCAAGATGATCGCTGGTGCGCTCGCCACGTCGGTGACGGGCTACGCGGTCGCGCACCATGAACTCAACGTGTCTGTCCGCGCCGCCGATATCGTCGCGGTGATGAGCTTCTTGCGCGACGACCCGCACTGCCTATTCTGGAATTTGGTCGACGTGACCGCGGTCGACTGGCCGAGCCGCGAACGGCGTTTCGACGTCGTCTATCACCTGCTGTCGCCCAAGCACAATATCCGAATTCGGGTCAAAGCCGAGACCGACGAAGCCACCGCCGTGCCGTCGATCATCGAAGTGTTCCCCGGCGCCGACTGGTTCGAGCGCGAAACCTACGATCTTTATGGCGTAGTGTTCACCGGCCATCCCGACATGCGGCGCATCCTCACCGACTACGGCTTCGACGGCCATCCGCTGCGCAAGGATTTTCCGCTGACCGGTTTTGTCGAAGTGCGCTACGACGACGAGCTCAAGCGCGTGGTCTACGAGCCGGTGCGGCTGACGCAGGAGTTCCGCAATTTCGATTTTCTGTCGCCGTGGGAAGGCACGGACTATGTGCTGCCGGGCGACGAGAAATCGAGCGGCAAAAGCCCCGCGAAGGGGTCGTGAGATGAAACCGACCCTCAAGCCCGGACTCACCCATCGCTTCGCTTACGAGGTGCCGGAGAACAAGACGGTTCCTTATACCTATCCGGAGGCGCCCGAGATTGCCGCAATGCCGAAGGTGTTTGCCACCGGCAACATGATCATTTTGATGGAGTGGACCTGTACGCAGCTTCTCGGCCAGCATCTGGATCCGGGTGAGGGCAGTCTCGGCGTGCATGTCGATGTCAGTCATCTCGCGGCGACCTTGCCGGGGCAAACGGTGACGGTCGACGTCGAATGCACCGAAGTCGCCGGGCCGCGCGTCACGTTCAAGGTCAAGGCGCATGACGGCGTCGACCTTATCGGCGAGGGCCGGCACGAACGCTTTGTCGTGACGTGGGACAAGTTCAATGCGCGCTTGGCGGCGAAAGCTGCGAAGGTGAGGGAGTTCGCCTGATGGCCGAAGCCGCGCCGCGCAACTTCACCATCAACTTTGGGCCGCAACACCCCGCGGCGCATGGCGTGCTTCGGCTTGTCTTGGAGCTCGACGGCGAAGTCGTCGAGCGCGTCGATCCGCATATAGGTCTGCTGCACCGCGGCACCGAAAAGCTGATCGAGCATAAAACCTATTTGCAGGCGATCCCGTATTTCGACCGGCTCGATTATGTGGCGCCGATCAATCAGGAGCATGCCTTTTGCCTGGCGGCGGAGAAATTGCTCGGCCTCGAGGTGCCGCGCCGCGCCCAGATCATCCGCGTGCTCTATTGCGAGATCGGCCGGCTGCTGTCGCATCTGCTCAATATCACCACGCAGGCCTTGGACGTCGGCGCGCTCACTCCACCGCTGTGGGGCTTTGAGGAGCGTGAGAAGCTGATGGGCTTTTACGAGCGAGCCTCCGGGTCGCGCATGCATGCCGCTTATTTCCGTGTCGGCGGCGTGCATCAGGATTTGCCACCGAAGCTGATCGACGACATCGCCGCCTTCTGCGACCCGTTTCTCAAAGTGTGCGACGATCTCGAAGAGCTCCTCACCGAGAATCGCATCTTCAAGCAGCGCAATGTCGATATCGGCGTGGTCGACCTAAAGGACGCCTGGGCCCGCGGTTTCTCCGGCGTCATGGTGCGCGGCTCCGGCGCGGCGTGGGACCTGCGCAAGGCGCAGCCCTATGAATGCTACGCCGAGCTCGATTTCGACATTCCGATCGGCAAGAACGGCGACAATTACGACCGCTACTGCATCCGCATGGAAGAGATGCGTCAATCAGTTCGCATCATGAAGCAGTGCATCGAGAAACTGCATGCGCCGGACGGACAGGGCCGCGTTACGGTCGACGACCATAAGATCGTGCCGCCGCGGCGCGAAGAGATGAAGCGCTCGATGGAGTCGCTGATCCATCACTTCAAGCTCTATACCGAGGGATTCAAGGTGCCGGCCGGCGAAGTCTATGCCGCGGTCGAGGCGCCGAAGGGCGAATTCGGCGTTTATCTGGTCGCCGACGGTACCAACAAGCCGTACAAATGTAAGATCCGCGCGCCGGGCTTTGCTCATTTGCAGGCCATGGACTTCCTCTGCCGCGGCCACATGCTGGCCGATATCTCGGCGATCCTCGGCTCGATCGACATCGTGTTCGGCGAGGTCGACCGATGAGCGTCCGCCGCCTCGCCGAAAAGCAACCCGCAAGCTTTGCGTTCACGCCGGAGAATCTGGCTTGGGCGAAAGTGCAGATCGCCAAATATCCGGAAGGCCGCCAGCAATCCGCGGTCATCCCGATCCTGTGGCGGGCGCAAGCCCAGTGTGGCGGCTGGCTGCCGCAAAAGGCCATCGAAGCGACCGCCGAGCTGCTCGGCATGGCCAAAATCCGCGTGCTCGAAGTGGCGACCTTCTACACGATGTTCAATCTGTCGCCGGTCGGGCGCTATCACGTGCAGCTCTGCGGCACGACGCCGTGCATGCTGCGCGGCGCGGAGGATTTGAAGAAAGTCTGCCATCGCATGATCGGCCACGAGGGTGAAGTGACCGCCGACGGCGCGTTCTCCTGGGTCGAAGTCGAGTGCCTCGGCGCTTGCGTCAACGCGCCGATGGTGCAGATCAATGCCGACTACTATGAAGACCTCACGCCGGAGATCTTCACCCGCGTCATCAACGATTTTTCCAACGGCCGCACGCCGAAGCCCGGACCGCAGATCGATCGCATCAATTCCGCGCCGATCGGCGGGCCCAATACGCTAATCGATCCATCGATTTTTGCGGCGAAGGAAAGCCAATAATGCTCGCCGACAAGGACCGCATTTTTAAAAATCTTTACGGCCAGCGCGATTGGGGCCTTGACGGTGCGCGTGCACGCGGCGCCTGGGACGGTACCAAGGCGATCCTTGAGAGGGGCCGCGACGCGATCATCAACGAATGCAAAGCCTCCGGCCAGCGCGGCCGCGGCGGCGCCGGGTTTCCGACCGGGCTCAAATGGTCGTTCATGCCGAAGCAGGTGGAGCGGCCGCATTATCTGGTCATCAACGCCGACGAGTCCGAGCCCGGCACCTGCAAGGACCGCGAGGTCATGCGGAACGATCCGCATCTTCTCATCGAGGGCTGCCTGATCGCCGGCTGCGCGATGGCTGCAAACCATTGCTACGTCTATATCCGTGGCGAATTCATTCGCGAGCGCGAGCGGCTGCAGGCGGCGGTCGATCAGGCCTATGAGGCGAAACTGATCGGCAAGGACAATATTCACGGCTGGGATTTCGACATCGTCGTGCATCACGGCGCCGGGGCCTACATCTGCGGCGAGGAAACAGCGCTATTGGAAAGTCTCGAAGGCAAGAAAGGCCAGCCGCGGCTGAAACCGCCGTTCCCGGCCAACATGGGTCTCTACGGCTGCCCGACGACGGTCAACAACGTCGAGACCATCGCGCAGGTGCCCGACATCATGCGGCGCGGCGCGGCTTGGTTTGCCGGCATCGGCCGGCAGAATAATACCGGGACCAAGCTTTATTGCATTTCCGGTCATGTCGAGCGGCCGTGCAACGTCGAAGAGACGATGGGCATTCCGCTGCGCGAGCTCATCGAGCGGCACGCCGGCGGCGTGCGCGGCGGCTGGAATAATCTGATGGCCGTGATACCGGGCGGCTCGTCGATGCCGCTCGTGCCTGCCGGTCCCGATCAAGCCGATACGCTATTGATGGATTTCGACGGCTGCCTGGCGAAGAAATCGGCGCTCGGCACCGCCGCCGTGATCGTCATGGACAAGTCCGCCGACATCGTCAAAGCGATGGCCCGCATCTCCTATTTCTATCGGCATGAAAGCTGCGGCCAGTGCACGCCGTGCCGCGAAGGCATGGGCTGGATGTGGCGCTTGCTCGACCGCATGGCGGTCGGTCACGCCGCCAAGCGCGAGATCGACATGCTGTGGGACGTGTCGAAGCAGATCGAAGGCCATACCATCTGCGCCTTCGGCGACGGCGCGGCATGGCCGGTACAGGGGCTGCTTCGCCACTTCCGCCCCGAGATCGAACGGCGCATCGACCAATACACCGCCAACCCGCATCCCGAGCCGGTCTCGGTCGCGGCGGAGTGAGTAGCATGAATGCGCCCCGTCATCTCGCTCAGCTCAATATCGGCCGCTTCCGTTATACGACCGACGATCCGCGTATGGCTGATTTCATGAACAATCTGGCGCTGGTCAACGGCATCGCCGACTGCAGCCCAGGTTTTGTCTGGCGGCTGCAGGACGACAGCGGCAACGCCACCGGCTTCCGGCCGTTTCCCGATCCGCAGATGGCGGTCAATCTGTCGGTGTGGGAGAGCGTCGAAGCGCTGGAGCGCTTTGTGTGGCTGACCGTGCATAAGCGCTTCTACGGACGCCGCCCGGAATGGTTTGACAGGATGGATGGCTCGCATTTCGTCATGTGGTGGGTGCCGGCCGGGCATCGGCCGCCGCTGACCGAGGCGAAGGAGCGGCTTGAACATCTCGCAATGCACGGCCCGAGCGACCACGCGTTCGGCTGGGAAAGCGTTGCGTCGGCGCAATTGTGGAAAACGGCGCGCTGCGCGCCCGACGGACAAGTGGCGTGAAACCAAGATGACCAAGCTCATCGTCGACGGCAAAGAGATCGACGTTCCCCCGGAATATACGCTGCTGCAGGCATGCGAAACGGCCGGCGCTGAAATTCCGCGCTTCTGCTACCACGAACGGCTGTCGATCGCCGGCAATTGCCGCATGTGCCTCGTCGAGCTCGTCGGCTCGCCGAAGCCCGTGGCAAGCTGCGCCTGGGGCGTGCGCGATTGCCGGCCGGGACCGAAGGGCGAGCCGCCCGAGGTCAAAACGCGCTCGCCGATGACGCGCAAGGCGCGCGAAGGGGTGATGGAGTTTCTGCTGATCAATCATCCGCTGGATTGCCCGATCTGCGACCAGGGCGGCGAATGCGATCTGCAGGATCAGTCGATGGCCTATGGCGTCGACGCCAGCCGCTATCGCGAGAACAAGCGCGCGGTCGAGGACAAATATCTCGGCGCGCTGGTCAAGACCTCGATGAACCGCTGCATCCAGTGTACCCGCTGCGTGCGCTTCTCCGCCGAGGTCGCGGGCGTTCCCGAGCTCGGCGCCATCGGTCGCGGCGAGGATATGGAGATCACGAGCTATCTCGAACATGCGATGCGTTCCGAGCTGCAGGGCAACGTCGTCGATCTCTGTCCGGTCGGCGCGCTGACCTCAAAACCTTACGCGTTTGCGGCGCGGCCGTGGGAGCTCAACAAGACCGAGTTGATCGACGTGATGGACGCGCTCGGCTCGGCCATCCGCATCGACACCCGCGGCAGCGAGGTGATGCGCATCCTGCCGCGCACCAATGACGACATCAACGAGGAATGGATTTCCGACAAGACGCGGCACGTCGTCGACGGTCTGCGCACGCAGCGGCTCGATCAACCCTATGTTCGCGAAGGCGGCAAGCTGCGTCCCGCAACCTGGACTGAGGCGTTCAACGCCATCGCCGCCAAAGTGGCCAAAGCCAATGCCAAGCGCATGGGCGCGATGGTCGGCGACCTCGCCGCGGTCGAGGAGATTTTCGCGCTCAAGGATTTGATGACGCGGCTTGGCGTCGGCAATCTCGATTGCCGGCAGGACGGCGCGGCGCTCGACCCGGCCTGGGGCAGGGCCAGCTATTTGTTCAATGCCACTATTGCCGGAATCGATTCAGCCGACGCGCTGCTTATCGTCGGATCCAATCCGCGCAAGGAAGCCGCCATTCTCAATGCGCGCATCCGCAAGCGCTGGCGCGCTGGGAAATTTCCAATCGGCGTCATCGGGCCGAAGGCCGATCTCACCTACACCTACGATTATCTCGGCGCCGGTCCGGAAACGCTCGCCGCCATCGCCCGGCATTCCTTCGCCGACACGTTGCGCAAAGCCGAGCGTCCGCTGGTGCTCATTGGCGCCGGCGCTTTGACGCGCGGCGACGGTGCGGCGATTGCGTCGCTCGCAGCCAAGGCTGCGCTCGATCTCGGCGCGGTGAAAGAAGGCTGGAACGGCTTTTGCGTCTTGCACGGCGCCGCCTCGCGCGTCGGCGCGCTCGATCTCGGGTTTGTGCCGGGGCAGGGCGGGCTCTCGGCGCGGCAGATGGCGGCGTTTGGCACGGTCGATGTTTTGTTCCTGCTCGGCGTCGACGAAATCGACATCGCGCAGGGCGCCTTCGTCGTCTATATCGGCACCCACGGCGACCGCGGAGCGATGCGCGCTGATGTGGTGCTGCCGGGCGCCGCCTATCCGGAAAAATCGGCGACTTATCTCAACACCGAGGGCCGGGTGCAGATGGCGACGCGCGCATCGTTCCCGCCGGGCGACGCGCGCGAAGATTGGGCGATCGTGCGGGCGCTGTCGGACGTGCTGGGACACCGGCTGCCCTATGACTCGCTCACAGCATTGCGTCAGGCCCTGTTCAAGGCGCACCCGCATCTCACGCGGATCGGCCAGGTGACGCCGGCCGACAGCGCGGTGCTGCAAAAGCTGGCCGCGCTCGGCGGTACAGCCGACCGGGCATCATTCGCCTCGGGCGTGGAGGATTTTTACTTCACCAATCCGATCGCGCGGAGTTCGGCGGTAATGGCGGAATGCTCCGCGATCGCGCAAGGGCGCGCGACCATGACGGCTGCGGAGTAGCGCATGACCATGGCCGCATTCTGGTCCGATTATCTCTGGCCCTTGATCATCATGGTCGCGGAGAGCGTGCTGCTCCTTGTCGTGCTGCTGATTGCGGTTGCCTATGTGCTTCTGGCCGATCGCAAGATCTGGGCTGCGGTCCAGATCAGGCGCGGCCCCAACGTTGTCGGACCCTGGGGTCTATTTCAGTCCTTCGCCGATCTGCTCAAATTCGTGCTCAAGGAGCCGGTGATCCCGGCGGGCGCCAACAAGGGCGTGTTCCTGCTGGCGCCGCTCGTCACTTGCGTCTTGGCGCTCGCCGCCTGGGCGGTAATCCCGGTCGATGCCGGCTGGGTCATTTCAAACATCAATGTCGGCATTCTTTATATCTTCGCCATCTCGTCGCTCGGCGTGTACGGCGTGATCATGGCGGGCTGGGCGTCGAACTCCAAATACCCGTTCCTTGCCGCGCTGCGCTCGGCGGCGCAGATGGTGTCCTACGAAGTCTCGATCGGCTTCGTCATCATCACGGTGCTGCTGTGCGTCGGCTCGCTCAATCTGTCGGCCATCGTCGAAGCGCAGCAGAATCGCGGGCTGGCGACCGAGATCGGTCTGCCGTGGTTGTCGTTCCTGAACTGGTATTGGCTGCCGCTGTTGCCGATGCTGATCGTTTTCTTCGTTTCCGCGCTCGCCGAGACCAATCGGCCGCCGTTCGATCTGGTCGAGGCGGAATCGGAACTGGTCGCCGGCTTCATGGTCGAGTACGGCTCGACGCCCTACATGATGTTCATGCTCGGCGAATATGTGGCGATCTGCACCATGTGCGCCATGGCCACGATTCTATTCCTTGGCGGCTGGCTGCCGCCGCTGTTGGTGCCGCCATTCACCTGGGTGCCGGGCGTCATCTGGTTCGTGCTCAAGGCCTTCTTCGTGTTTTTCATGTTCGCGATGGTGAAGGCCTTCGTGCCGCGCTATCGCTACGACCAGCTGATGCGGCTCGGCTGGAAGGTGTTCTTGCCGATTTCGCTGGCCATGGTGGCGATCGTGGCCGGCGTGTTGCAATTGACCGGCTGGGCGCCGCAATGACGGGAGGACGGCATGGAGCTTTCGCTGCCGGCCTGGCTCGGCGGACTCGCCGGGACGATCATAGCGGTCGCCGCTTATGTGCCGGCGATCCGCATCGTCGAGCGGCGACTGCGCGCGCAAAGCGGTCCGCAGACGCTCGAACAGCGCGCCGCTTTCGAGGACAAGCTCTCGATCATGCGCCGGCTAATTTTGGCCGTCGATATCGCCGTCCTCGCCGCGCTCGGCTACTGGATCGGCGGCAGGGCGGCATGAGAGGTTGATATGAAACTCGATCAAGCCGCCCGTTCGCTTTTCCTCAAGGAGTTCGCGCAGGCCTTCGTGCTGTCGATGCGCTATTTCTTCAAGCCGAAGGCGACGCTGAACTATCCCTTCGAAAAGGGCCCGCTGTCGCCGCGCTTTCGCGGCGAGCACGCGCTACGCCGCTACCCGAACGGTGAAGAACGCTGCATCGCCTGCAAGCTCTGCGAGGCGATCTGCCCGGCGCAGGCGATCACCATCGAGGCCGGCCCGCGGCGCAATGACGGCACCCGGCGTACCACGCGCTACGACATCGACATGGTCAAATGCATTTATTGCGGACTGTGCCAGGAAGCCTGCCCGGTCGACGCCATCGTCGAGGGACCGAATTTCGAATTTGCCACCGAAACGCGCGAGGAGCTTTATTACGACAAGGAGCGGTTGCTGGCGAACGGCGATCGCTGGGAGCGCGAAATCGCAAAAAATATCGAACTCGATGCGCCTTACCGTTGAGCCCTGCTGTCCATGATCATTAACGCCATCTTCTTTTATCTGTTCGCCGGGATCACGGTCGCTTCGGCGGTCATGGTGATTGCCGCGCGCAATCCGGTGCACTCGGTGCTGTTCCTCATTCTCGCCTTCGTCAACGCCGCCGGCTTGTTCGTGCTCTTGGGCGCCGAATTTCTGGCGATGATCCTCATCGTCGTCTATGTCGGCGCCGTCGCTGTGCTGTTCCTGTTCGTGGTGATGATGCTGGATGTCGATTTCGCCGAGTTGCGCCAGGGCTTTATCAACTATCTGCCGGTCGGGACCTTGATTGGCGGAATTCTCCTCGTTGAGCTGTTCTTCGTTCTGGTGAGCTGGACGATCGGGCCGGACGTGGCGAAGGCGATCACAGCACCGATTCCGTCGCCGAGCGCGGTCAGCAATACGCAGGCGCTCGGCCTCGTGCTCTATACCCGCTACGTTTATTTCTTCGAGGCCTCCGGCGTCATTCTTCTGGTCGCCATGATCGGCGCCATCGTGCTGACGCTGCAGCATAAGCCGAACGTGCGGCGGCAAAACATCGCCAATCAGGTCGCGCGCGGTCCGAAAACCGCAATCGAAGTGGTCAAGGTGAAATCGGGGCAGGGGCTCTTGTCATGACGCGGGGACAAGCATGACCATCGGGCTCGGCCATTATTTGTCGGTGGCGGCAATCCTGTTCACGCTCGGGATTTTCGGCATCTTTCTCAACCGCAAGAACGTGATCGTCATCCTGATGTCGATCGAGCTCATCCTGCTCGCCGTCAACATCAACCTGGTCGCGTTTTCGAGCTTCCTGGGCGACATCGTCGGCCAGGTCTATGCCTTGATCGTGCTCACGGTCGCGGCGGCCGAGGCCGCGATCGGGCTGGCAATCCTGGTTGCCTATTTCCGCAACCGCGGCTCCATCGCGGTTGACGACATCAATCTGATGAAGGGCTAGCGCATGATCCCGAAAAGTGGATACCGGTTTTCGGGAAAGATCTGGCGCCGAACGAAAATGGCAGGCGGCGTTACCGAACTGGGACGGGGCAGGATTTAGCAATGTACGAAGCCATCGTTGCCTTGCCGCTTCTTGGCGCGATCATCGCCGGCATCGTCACGCTGATTGGCGCCGCGCAGCGCCATCCCGGCGAGGACCCGCCGCCCCCGGCCGACGATCACGCGGCGCCACTGGTGCCCGAGGGCCATCCGCATGCGGCGCCTGACCCGCATGGGGCGCACGCGGCGTTCCCCAATACGCGCGCCGAGCAGCATGAAGCCCAGGAGCCGTCCGCAGCCGGCTCGCTCCCCGCCATGCTCATCACCTCGACGTTCCTGGTGATCGCTTGCGTCCTATCGTGGTTCGCCTTCTTCGATGTCGGCATCGAAGGCCATGAGGCGCGCGTCACGCTGTTTTCCTATGTCAGCTTCGGCGATCTGCATTCCGAGTGGGCGCTACGCATCGACTCGTTGACCGCCGTGATGCTGGTCGTGGTGACGACCATCTCCTCGCTCGTTCACATCTATTCCATCGGCTATATGGACGAGGATCCCTACAAGCCGCGCTTCTTCTGCTATCTGTCGTTCTTCACCTTCGCCATGCTGATGCTGGTGACGTCCGACAATCTCGTGCAGCTGTTCTTCGGCTGGGAGGGCGTCGGACTGGCGAGCTACCTCTTGATCGGCTTCTGGTTCCACAAGCCGGAAGCAAACGCCGCCGCGATCAAGGCGTTCATCGTAAACCGCATCGGCGATTTCGGTTTCTCGCTCGGCATCTTCGCCGTGTTCTATCTCACCGGCGCGATCGATTTCGACACCATCTTCGCCCAGGCCCCGGCGCTGGCCGGCAAGACCTTTCATTTCCTCAGTTGGGACGTCAACGCGCTGACCGCCGTGTGCCTTCTCCTTTTCATGGGCGCGATGGGCAAATCGGCGCAATTCCTGCTGCACACCTGGCTGCCGGACGCCATGGAAGGACCGACGCCGGTCTCGGCCTTGATCCACGCCGCGACCATGGTCACCGCCGGCGTGTTCATGGTAGCGCGGCTGTCGCCGCTGTTCTCGCTGTCGCAGGATGCCTCGGCCTTCGTCACCTTCATCGGCGCCACGACCTGTATGTTTGCGGCGACCATCGGTCTCGTGCAGAACGACATCAAGCGCATCGTCGCTTATTCGACCTGCTCGCAGCTTGGCTACATGTTCGTTGCCATGGGCGTTGGCGCCTATTCGGTCGGGATGTTTCATCTGTTTACGCACGCCTTCTTCAAGGCGCTGCTCTTCCTCGGCTCGGGCTCCGTCATCCTGGCGATGCATCACGAGCAGGACATCCGCCACATGGGCGGGCTGTGGCGCAAAATTCCGTTCACCTATGCGGTGATGCTGATCGGCACTTTGGCGCTGACCGGCTTTCCCTTGACCGCCGGTTATTTCTCCAAGGACGCCATCATCGAGGCCGCCGCCGTCGGCACCAATCCGATGGCGTCTTACGGCTATCTGATGACCGTCGGCGCGGCCGCGCTGACTTCGTTCTATTCCTGGCGGCTGATTTTCAAGACCTTCCACGGCGCGCCGCATGACCATCATCATTACGAAGCGGCGCACGAAAGCCCGAAAGTGATGCTCATTCCGCTGGCGATCCTGGCGTTCGGCTCGATCGCCGCCGGCTGGCCATTCCTGTCGGTTTTCACCGGTCACGGCGCCGAGCAGTTTTTCCGCGACGCGCTCAAGCTCGGCACGGCCGAAACGCTGTTCGAAAATGCCGAAAAGCTTCCGCTCTTCATGTCGCTGTTGCCGACGGTGATGATGATCGGCGGTTTTCTGGTGGCCTACCAATTTTATATTCGGCGACCCGATCTGCCGGTGGCCTTGGCGCGCGACCAGCGCGTGCTCTACGAGTTCCTGCTGAATAAATGGTATTTCGACGAGATCTACGATTTCCTTTTCGTTCGTCCGACGCTTTGGCTCGGCCGCGTGCTCTGGAAGGGCGGCGACGGCTTTGTCATCGACGGCTTCGGCCCCGACGGCGTCTCCGCCTGGGTGCTTGACATGACGCGGAACGTTGTCCGGCTGCAGACCGGCTATCTCTACCATTACGCCTTCGCCATGCTGATCGGCGTTGCCGCGTTCATCACCTGGTTCATGTTCGCGGGGCCGCACTGATGACGAGCTGGCCGATTCTTTCCGTCGTCACTTTCCTGCCGGTCGCCGGAGCGCTGTTCATCGCTTTCCTGCGCGATGACGAGGCGGGCGTGCGCAATGCGCGCTGGGTGGCGCTGTGGACGACTCTCATCACCTTCGCCATCTCGCTGATCCTGGTCTGGCGCTTCGATCCCTCGACGGCGGATTTCCAATTCCTCGAAAAACGGCCGTGGCTTGGCGGCGCGATCAACTATGCGATGGGCGTCGACGGTATTTCGCTGCCGTTCGTGATCCTGACCACGGCGCTGATGCCGATTTCGATCCTGGCGAGCTGGACCTCGATCCAAAGCCGGGTGCGCGAATATATGATCGCGTTTCTGGTGCTCGAGACGCTGATGGTCGGCACCTTCTGCGCGCTCGACCTCGTGTTGTTCTATCTGTTCTTCGAAGGCGGCCTCATTCCGATGTTCCTCATCATCGGCGTGTGGGGCGGACCGCGCCGGGTCTATGCCAGCTTCAAGTTCTTTCTCTATACGTTGCTTGGCTCGGTGCTGATGCTGCTCGCCATCATGGCGATGTACTGGCAGGCCGGTACCACCGATATCCCGACGCTGCTGCACCATCCGTTCCCGCTCGCCTTGCAGACCTGGGCGTGGTTCGCTTTTCTTGCCTCCTTTGCCGTTAAAATGCCGATGTGGCCGGTCCACACCTGGCTGCCGGACGCCCATGTCGAGGCGCCCACCGCCGGCTCGGTCATCCTTGCCGCCATCTTGTTGAAGATGGGGGGCTACGGCTTCCTGCGCTTCTCGCTGCCGATGTTTCCGGAAGCCTCCCAGCATCTGGCGCCGCTCATTTACGCGCTTTCGGTCATCGCCATCATCTACACCTCGCTGGTGGCGCTGGTGCAGGAGGACGTGAAAAAGCTGATCGCTTATTCCTCGGTCGCGCATATGGGCTTCGTCACCATGGGAATTTTCGCGGTGACGGCGCAGGGCGTCGCCGGCGGCATATTCCAGATGATCTCGCACGGCATCGTCTCGGCCGCTTTGTTCCTCTGCGTCGGCGTCATCTATGACCGCATGCATACCCGCGAGATCGCCGCCTATGGCGGACTGGTCAATCGCATGCCGCTCTACGCCTTCGTCTTCATGGTGTTTACGCTGGCCAATATCGGCCTGCCGGGCACGTCCGGATTTGTCGGCGAATTCCTCACGCTGATCGGCACCTTCCGCGTCAACAATTGGGTGGCGACGCTGGCGACGATCGGCACCATTCTGTCTGCGGCTTACGCGCTCTGGCTCTATCGCAAGGTCATTTTCGGCAAGCTGGAAAAGGCGAGCCTGTTCAATATCAAGGATATCGGCTGGCGCGAGATTACGATTCTGGCGCCGCTCGTTATCCTCACCATCCTGCTCGGTGTCTATCCGAAGCCGGTGCTCGATATTTCCTCGGTCTCGGTCACGGCCCTGATCGACAATTACCACCATGCGCTCAGCGCCGTGCAAACGGCGGCGCTGACGAAGTAACGCCAAGGGAAACCAAGGGACGCGATGGACACCGCCCACCTCGCCAGGCTCGTTCCGGTGCTGCCGGAAATCGTTATCGGCTTCGGCGCTGCCGCGCTGTTGATGCTGGGCGTTTTCCAAAACGGCCGGCCGGCGCGGATGATCGACTATGCCGCCATCGCGCTGCTCGCCGTGGCCGGCATTATTCTCGTCGTGTTGCCGGCCGGAAAGCTGACGACCTTCGGCGGCAGCTTCATCGTCGATGATTTTGCCCGGTTCTTGAAAATCCTGGCGTTGCTCGGCTCGGCCGCGGCAATCGCGATGTCGCTCGATTACGCCGCGCATGTGCGGCAGCAGCGGTTCGAGTATCCCGTGCTGATCCTATTGTCGACGCTCGGCATGATGATGCTGATATCGGCGGCGGACCTGATCGCGCTTTATCTCGGCCTCGAACTGATGAGCCTGCCGCTTTACGTAGTCGCCGCCAGCAACCGCGACTTATTGCGCTCGACCGAGGCCGGGCTGAAATATTTCGTGCTCGGCGCGCTATCGTCCGGCATGCTGCTCTACGGCGCCTCGCTGACCTACGGCTTCACCGGCACCGTGAGCTTTGCTGGCATCGCGCATGCGGCGGGGCAAGGTGGCCCGGCAGACCTCGGTTTGATTTTCGGCATCGTCTTTTTGTTCGCCGGCTTCTGCTTCAAGGTCTCGGCGGTGCCGTTTCACATGTGGACGCCCGACGTCTATGAGGGTGCGCCGACGCCGGTGACGGCGTTTTTCGCTGCCGCGCCGAAAGTGGCGGGTATCGCCATGTTCGTGCGCGTCGCTGTGATGGCGTTTCCCGGCATCACTTCGGAATGGCAGCAGATCGTAGTCTTTGTCTCCATCGCCTCGATGGCGCTCGGCGCTTTCGCCGCGATCGGCCAACGCAACATCAAGCGCCTGATGGCCTATTCCTCGATCGGCCACATGGGTTTCGCGCTGATCGGGCTTGCCGCGGGCACCGCCGAGGGCGTCCAGGGCGTGCTCGTTTATATGGCGATCTATATGACCATGACGCTCGGCGTGTTCGCCGTGATCCTGTCGATGCGGCGCTCGACCGGCATGGTGGAGTCGATCGATCAACTGTCCGGTCTCGCACGCACTCATCCGGCGACCGCGTTCTTTCTGGCGATGCTGTTATTCTCGATGGCAGGGATACCGCCGCTCGCCGGTTTCTTCGCCAAATTCTACGTCTTCCTCGCGGCCATCAAAGCCGGGCTCTATGTGCTTGCGGTCATCGGCGTGCTGGCCAGCGTGGTGGGCGCCTACTATTATCTCGCCATCATCAAGACCATGTATTTCGACGAGCCCGCCGAAGGGTTCTACAACATGCCCTATGAGCTGCGCGTTGTTCTGGGTGTCTGCGGCTTGTTCAACATCCTGTTTTTCGTCTATCCCGGGCCGCTGGTCGGCATCGCGAGCGCGGCCGCGCATTCCTTGTTCTGATGCAGCTTGACCCGATAGCGGTCGCGGCAGGCGTCCGGCTCGAAGCCCTCGCCACGGTCGCCTCGACCAACCAGGAAGCCCGCATCCGCGCCCAGCGCGGCGAACATTCGCCGCTGTGGGTCACGGCAGTCGAGCAGACCCAAGGCCGAGGCCGGATGGACCGCTCCTGGGCTTCGCCGGCGGGCAATCTCTATGCGAGCCTCTTGCTGCGCGAGCCGTCGCCGCCTGAACGGGCTCCGGAACTTGCCTTTGTCGCGGCGCTGGCATTGCGCGACGCCGTCGTCGCGGAGGCGCCGGCGCTCGCACCGGTGCTGTGTTTCAAATGGCCGAACGATCTTTTGCTGGCGGACAAAAAGTGCGCCGGGATATTAATCGAAGGTGAGATCGAGCCGGGCCAAAGCCTCTGCGTCGTCGTCGGCATTGGCGTCAATTGTGCAAGCCATCCGCCGGACGCATCCTATCTGGCGACTGATTTGCGCGCCCACGGCGCGGCTATCACTCCCGAACGGCTTTTCCAGCGGCTGTCGGCCACGATGTGCTGGCGCATTGCCCAGTGGAGCCACGGCCAAGGTTTTACGGCTATTCTGTCCGACTGGCTCTCTGCTGCACGCAACGTCGGCGAGGAAATCACGGTGCGCAATGGCTTAGGCGAAAAGCATGGCCGCTTCGTCGGCCTCGATTGCTCCGGCCGGCTTATTCTGGAGCTTCGCGGCGGCGGCACCGAGAAAATCTCGGCGGGCGACGTGTTTCCCTTCGAGCTTCGCGGCGGCCGGCGCGCGCCGAGCCGGGCTTAAGTGATGGCACAGAACGAGCTTGTTTTTGCGCCGCTCGGCGGCATCGGCGAGATCGGGATGAACCTCTCGATCTACGGCTTCGGCGATGCGCGGCGGCGGCAATGGCTGATCGTCGATTGCGGCGTGTCCTTTGCATCCGAGGAGCAACTGCCCGGGGTCGATCTGATCTTGCCGGATATCAGCTACCTGATCGAGGAGCGCAAAAACATCGTCGGTCTGGTGCTGACCCACGGCCACGAAGACCATATGGGGGCGCTGATCGATCTGTGGCCGCGGCTCAAGGTGCCGCTCTATGCTACGCCGTTTACGGCGGCCTTGTTCGAGGCAAAACGCGCGTCGGAGCCCGGCGCGCCGCAAATCCCGGTCAAAGTCGTACCGCTAGGCGGGCATCTGACAGTCGGCCCCTTTGCGATCGACTTCATCAATGTTGCGCATTCGATCCCGGAATTGAATGCGCTTGCCATCCGCACGCCGGCCGGCATCGTTTTGCATACCGGCGACTGGAAGATCGATCTGACGCCGACCATCGGTGCGCCGACCGACGCGGGAAAGCTCAAGGCGCTGGGCGACGAAGGCGTGCTGGCGCTAGTCGGCGATTCCACCAATGCGGTGCGGGAAGGGCGCTCGCCGTCGGAAGCCGATGTCGCCAAGACGCTGGCCGAGCTCATCCGCACCGCCCCGCGCCGCGTCGCCGTGACCACGTTTGCATCTCATGTCGGGCGCGTACGCGCCGTCGCCGAGGCCGCCCGCGCCGCCGACCGCGAGGTTGTTCTGATCGGGCGAGCAATGGAGCGCGTAGCGCAGGTGGCGCGCGAAACCGGCTACCTCGACGGCGTGCAGGATTTTCGTAGCGCGGAGAGTTACGGCTATCTGCCGCCCGACAAAGTGTTGGCGCTGTGCACGGGCAGTCAGGGCGAACCACGCGCCGCGCTATCGCGCATCGCGCGGGACGAGCATCCGGAAGTCACGCTTGCCGAGGGCGACCGCGTGATATTCTCGTCGCGCGCGATCCCCGGTAACGAGAAGGCGGTGGGCGAGGTCATCAATGGCCTGGTTACGCAGGGCATCGAGGTCATCACCGACCGCACGCATCTCGTTCACGTCTCCGGCCACCCCCGGCGCGACGAACTGCGCGAGATGATCGGGTGGGTGCGGCCGCAGATTCTCGTTCCCGCCCATGGCGAAGCGCTGCATTTGGCCGAGCACGCCGAACTCGCCCGCCGCGCGGGAGTGCCGAAGGTCCTGGTCTGTCGCAATGGCGATCTTGTCCGTCTCGCGCCGGACGGCCCGGAAATAGTCGACGAGGTTCCCGCGGGCCGGCTCTACAAGGACGGCGCGCTCCTCATCAGCGCCGAGGCGCGCACCGTGGCCGCGCGCCGGCGCCTGAGCTTTGCCGGTATTGTCACCGTCGCTTTGGCCCTAAACGACAAGGGTATGCTTTTGGCCGATCCCGAAGTTGAACTGATCGGTCTGCCGGACACCGATGCCGCCGGCACCTCGATGACCGAAATCGCCCGCGACGCGGTGGAGGAGGCCTTCAACTCCATGCCAAAGCCGCGCCGCCGCGATGCCGATGCCGTGGCCGAAACGGTGCGGCGCGCCGTGCGCGGGCGCATCGCCGAGCGCTGGAACAAGAAGCCGATCTGCCACGTCCATGTGCTGACGGTGTAGCCGCTGTTCACCGGCCCGGCACGTGTGATGGGCGATCGAGCGGCCGACTATTCGTCCGTATCGGAGCCGGGCGTCGGGTTCGTCGTTGTGATCGTTTCGTATTCGGTCACCCGGATCACGCCGGGCACCGGCTCATCGATCACGTCGACGATGGTATCTTCGATCGCCTGTTTTCTCGGCCGCGGAGATTTCTTCGACGCTTTTTTCAGCGCTTTTTTCGCCGTCACCTTCGCCGCGGGCTTGCGCGACTTCTTTTTGGGCGCCGCGCGCTTGATTGCCTTCTTGCGTGCAGGCTTGGCTTTCTTGCCCTTAGCGGCTTTCTTGCGCGCCGCGCTACGCTTCTTCGCCTTGGCCATGGCCGTCTCCTGTCAGGGGTGTCGCTCGATGAATTGATCGCGAGATAATTCCACTGCGCCAACGTTAACCCTCAGCTATGCGCCGCGCCACTGTTATCGCCGGCCGATTGGCGCCATCCCCAACATGCAGTGATGGGCCGTCGTTTAAGACGGCGCGCGCCACCGCACCGCCGGTGTAAGATGGACTCGCCGGGTCGAAAGGAGATTTGGAATATGATCGGCAAGCTCAATCACGTGGCGATAGCCGTCCGCGACCTCGGCAAAGCGTCCACGGTCTATCGCGATATCCTGGGCGCAAATGTCTCAGCCGCGGTGCCGCAGCCCGACCATGGTGTGACCACAGTGTTCATCACACTGCCGAACGCCAAGATCGAGCTGCTCGAACCGCTCGGCGAGGGCTCGCCCATCGCCAAATTCCTTGAACGCAATCCGGACGGCGGCATGCATCACATCTGCTACGAAGTGGACGATATCCGCGCCGCCCGCGATGCGCTCAAATCGGCCGGCGCGCGGGTGCTAGGCGATGGCGAGCCGAAAATCGGCGCCCACGGCAAGCCGGTGCTGTTCCTGCACCCGAAGGATTTTTCCGGCACACTGGTCGAACTGGAACAGGCTTGAGATGACCCTCACCACGGCGCTGGCGGCGTTTTTCCTGATCTGGTGGGTGAGCCTGTTCGCCGTTCTGCCGTGGGGCGTGCGCAGCCAGCATGAAAGCGGCGAGATGACCCCGGGCACCGATCCAGGCGCTCCGACGAATTTCCGCCTGGGGCGGAAACTGCTGTGGACCACGGTGGTGGCGGTCGTCATCTATGCCGGATGCTATGCGGTTTATAGCCAGCATCTGGTGACGCTGAGCGCCCTGATGGGTCGTTTTGACTACGCTAAATATTGATTTATTATCAGCGCCTTATATCAATTTCATGACTTGGACTCTGCGGGCTGTCCGGGGCCGCCAAAAAAGAAAAAGCAGGGCGAATGCCCTGCCAAAAATCCTCGCTTAACCCATGTCCCACGCTTAGTTCTTTGATACGCATTACGCGCGTGGCTGGCGATGCTTTACGCTCGCGGGTCATCCTCCCGAGACTTGGACCGCTAGCCCCAAATGCCGCGTTAAACCGCCGCACCGGGTCGCGCTCCCTTGGTAATCGATCTTGTGGCCATTGTCATCATGATACCACCGCGCGGCGCAAAATAATTTGCACAGCCCCCGTTGTGCCGGCGCTGCGGCCCGGGCGGCCTCTTGTATTTCCGCCGCCGTTGCGGCTTCACTGCAGCACCAGCCCATTCCGGTGACGATGAGATTTCATGCGCCTTTCCCGCTACTTCCTGCCGATTTTGCGTGAGACGCCAAAAGAGGCGGAGATCGTCTCGCACCGGCTGATGCTGCGCGCCGGCATGATCCGCCAGGAGGCGGCCGGGATTTATGCCTTCCTGCCGTTGGGCTTTCGGGTGCTGCAGAAGGTCTGCGCCATCGTGCGCGAGGAGCAGGACCGCTCCGGCGCCATCGAGCTTTTGATGCCGACGATCCAATCCGCCGACCTGTGGCGCGAAAGCGGGCGCTACGAGGCCTATGGCAAGGAGATGCTGCGCATCGAGGACCGCCACGAGCGCGACATGCTCTACGGCCCGACCAACGAGGAAATGATCACCGAGATCTTCCGTGCCTATGTACGCTCCTACAAGGATCTGCCGCTTAACCTCTACCACATCCAATGGAAGTTCCGTGACGAGGTACGCCCCCGCTTCGGGCTGATGCGCGGCCGCGAGTTCCTGATGAAGGACGCCTACTCGTTCGACCTCGATTTCGAGGGCGCCAAGCACGCTTACAACCGGATGTTCGTCGCCTATTTGCGCACCTTCGCGCGCTTAGGCTTGCGCTCGATCCCGATGGTGGCGGAAAGCGGACCGATCGGCGGCAATCTATCCCATGAATTCATCATTCTTGCCGACACCGGCGAAAGCGAAGTGTTCTGCGACAAGGAATATCTCGATTTCGAAGTTCCCGGCCCCGAGGTCGATTTCGAACATATCGGGCGGCTGCAGGCCATTGTGGATAAGTGGACCTCGCTCTATGCGGCCACCTCGGAGAAACACGACGTGGCGGCCTTCGAGGCGCTGCCGGCCGACAAGCGCGTCGCGGCGCGCGGCATCGAAGTCGGCCACATTTTCTATTTCGGCACCAAATATTCCGAGCCGATGAAGGCTGTGGTGACCGGCCATGACGGGGTCGAGCGGCCGGTGCATATGGGCTCCTACGGCATCGGGCCGAGCCGGCTGGTGGCGGCCATCATCGAGGCCTCCCATGACGACGCCGGCATCGTCTGGCCGGAGGCCGTCGCTCCCTTCAAGGTCATGATCCTCAACCTGAAACAGGGCGGCGCCGACACCGATAAGGCCTGCGAAGAGCTTTATGCCGCGCTCACCGGCAAGGGTGTCGACACGCTCTATCACGACCTTGACGAGCGGCCCGGCGCCAAATTCGCCACCGCGGATCTGATCGGCGTTCCCTGGCAAATCCTGGTCGGGCCGCGCAGCCTCGCCGAAGGCAAGGTCGAGGTGAAACGGCGTGCCGATGGCGAGCGGGAACTCATGACGGTAGCCGACGCGATCGCGCGGTTGAGCGCATGAAGCTGTGCGCGGCGACGGTTTGACGCGAATTCATGCGGCTTGAAACCGCCAGAATCGTGTGAAACTCGGGATGATCACGGGGACATGACAGAAATGGCCGACTCGACCGGCACCCGACCCTTTTCGCCCTATGAGTGGATGTTATCGCTGCGCTATCTGCGCGCCCGGCGCAAAGAGGGATTCATCTCGGTCATCGCCGGGTTCTCGTTCCTCGGCATCATGCTCGGCGTCGCCACCTTGATCATCGTCATGGCGGTGATGAATGGGTTCCGCCAGGAGCTCCTGACCAAGATCTTGGGGCTCAATGGCCATCTTCTGATCCAGCCGCTGGAATCGCCGCTCACCGACTACGCGGCGGTCGCCGACCGCGTTTCCAAGGTTCCCGGTATCTATCTCGCCGCGCCGCTGGTCGAGGGCCAGGCGCTGGCGTCGTCGCCATTCAACGCCTCGGGCGTGGTCGTGCGCGGCATGCGCGGCGCCGACCTGATGAAGCTCACGCAGGTGTCAAAGAACATCAAGCAGGGCACGCTTGCCGGCTTTGACGACGGCCAAGGCATCGCCATCGGCGCCCGGCTTGCCGAGCAGCTTTCGGTGCGCGCCGGCGACAATCTCACGCTGGTGGCCCCGCGCGGCGCGGTGACGCCGATGGGCACGACGCCGCGCATCAAGGCCTACAAGATCGCCGCGGTCTTCGAGATCGGCATGTCCGAATACGATTCCGCTTTCGTCTTCATGCCGCTCACCGAGGCGCAGGCCTATTTCAACCGCAATGGCGACGTCACCGCGATCGAAGTCTATACCGACGACCCCGACCGTATCGACAGCTTCCGCAAAGCGGTCACCAACGCCGCCGGGCGGCCGATCTATATGGTCGACTGGCGCCAGCGCAACGCCACCTTCTTCAATGCGCTTCAGGTCGAGCGCAATGTGATGTTTCTGATCCTCACGCTGATCGTGCTGGTGGCGGCGCTCAATATCGTCTCCGGCTTGATCATGCTGGTCAAAGACAAAGGCAGCGACATCGCCATTTTGCGCACCATGGGCGCCACCCAAGGCGCCATCATGCGGGTGTTCCTCATTACCGGCGCCTCGATCGGCGTCGTCGGCACCGGGGTCGGTTTCATCATCGGCGTGATCGTCTGCGCCTATATCGAGGACATTCGCCGCTTCCTGTCGTGGCTGACCAATACCGAATTGTTCTCGCCGGAGCTCTATTTCCTGTCGCAACTGCCGGCGCATATGAACGTCAAGGAAACCACCGCGGTCGTGGTCATGGCGCTTGGGCTGTCGCTTCTGGCGACGCTGTACCCGTCATGGCGCGCGGCGCGGCTCGATCCGGTCGAAGCGCTGCGCTATGAATGATCGGGCGCAATGGATGACACCACCACCATAGCCGGGGCCGCCACGTCGATCCTCGATAATGACGAGCAGCCGCTGGTCTTCCTGCATGGCATCTGCCGGCAATTCCGCCAGGGCGATACCACCCTTGACGTGCTGCGCGGCGCCGAGCTCGCGGTATGGGCCGGTCAATCGGTGGCGCTGATCGGGCCGTCCGGCGCCGGCAAATCGACGCTGCTGCACATCGCCGGCCTTCTCGAACATCCCGACGCCGGCGAAGTCTATCTCGACGCCACGCCGACCACGCACCTCTCCGACATTGCGCGCACCCGGATCCGCCGCACTGAAATCGGCTTCGTCTATCAGTTCCATCATTTGCTGCCGGAATTCTCGGCGCTGGAAAACGTCGTGCTGCCGCAAATGATCCGCGGCCTGTCGCGCCGCGAGGCGCGCGCGCGGGCGAGTGAACTGTTGAGCTATCTCGGGCTCAAGGACCGGCTCGCGCACCGTCCGGCCGAGCTTTCCGGCGGCGAACAGCAGCGCGTCGCCATCGCCCGCGCGGTGGCCAATGCGCCGCGCATTCTGTTAGCCGACGAGCCGACCGGCAATCTCGACGTCCACACCGCCGATCATGTCTTCGCCACGCTCAACCAGTTGGTGCGCGCCTCGGGGCTGGCCGCCATCATCGCCACCCACAACATGGACATCGCCGCGCAGATGGATCGCCGCGTCACCATTCGCGACGGCTTGATCGTCGAGCTGACCTGACCGTTCAGGGCCGGACGCGGTGCTTATGCGGTCCGGTCGGCGGATGATACATGTTGTTCGGCTCGCAATAGCCGCCGATGCCGCTGACATCGGCCTGGCACTGCGCAAAGCTCACGAAGCCGCAATTGGTGCCTTCGTTGCCGTTGCCGTAATAGGCGCACCACGGATAGTTCTGCGCCTGCGCGGCGGTGCCGAGCGCCGCGGTAGCGAGCAGAACAGCGCATAGAAATAGTCCGGTCTTCATGACATTCTCCTTTTCGTTTCCATAACGCGCGGAGACGGGTTGCGTTCACGCGCAATTCGCTTGGCGACTTCAGGAATGCTGGCCGGGGTGGCGCTTGAGCACGTCGTGCCGTGCCGGTGCAGCGGCGGCCGGCTTGTATAGATTATTGCGGTCGCAATAGCCGCCGCTGCCTTGAATTGTGATCCGGCATTGCTCCTCGCTCGAGAAGCCGCAATTGGTGCCGGCGCCGTCGGCGAAATTCGAGCACCACGGATAGTTCTGCGCCCGCGCGCTGCCGGCGATGGTTGCGGCGGCGACAACGATCGCCAATGTCGCTAGCGCCGGCAACGGCGAATGCCCGTCGGAAGCCATCGGCTTCGGACTATTCGGGGACATGATACCGGCGTGCTGGCCTTGCCGACGCCGGCGGCACATAGCGGTTATTGACCATACAAAAACCGCCGACGCCGCTGACGTTGGCCATGCACTGCGCGTAGGTACTAAAACCGCAATTCATGGCGCCGCCCATGTCGCCGCTATATTGCGCGCACCACGGATAATTCTGCGCTGCCGCGGGTGTGCCGAGCGCAGCCGAGCCGGTGAGAATTGTCAGCAGTATCAACGAAGGCCTCATGACCGCCTCCTGGCGCTGCAACGCCCCTGCGGATAAACACCGCGCCGACCGTGTTAGTTCACGATCGGCGTCGTCCGCAGTTGCGCAAAAAAACGAGGCCGCCCAAAGGCGGCCCCGCTCGAACGTCGTGTTTATCGAAAGGGGTGGCTTAGTAGCAAGGCGCGCACCAGCACCGATACGGGCCGCAACGGCGCACAAATCCCGGCGGGCACCACCGTCCGAAACCGCGGCACGCCGCCTGTTTGAACAGGGTCGCGTTCTGGGCTTGATGGTGAAGGCCGGCCGCGCCCGGTGCCTGGGTCTGCGCATTGGCCGCGATGGCCATGGTTCCCAGCATGAGCGCCGCCGCCGCAAACGTCATTGTCAGTTTTCTCATGAAACCCTCCTCCACGTTGTGAAGCGATTGCCGATTAGAGCAGGACTGCTACAGCGCAAAGACAACACACCTGGCCGGTCGGGTTCCGAATCGTCGCCCCACCCCGGCCAGTACGACCATCATACTATACGCTTTGCGGCGGGAAATGGATCGGCTTTCGCCGAAGGCAGGTCGGCGCGGAAAGGTGCGCCAATGGTGCTGGGGTAGGGGATTATTGCGGATAAGGCACGCTTGGCGTCTTGCCAGCACGATCGAACGCGCATACTCGGCATCATGGCCAAAGCTCCGAAAGTCAGGGTCGACTTCAGACTCAAGCGCATCACGCAGGACGACTGGCAAATCGAGGCCCACTGTCCCGGCGTCGAGGTTCGCATCATCAAAGGCTTCAAGACCAAAGCCGAAGTCGACGAGTGGCTGCAGGGGACGCGCCGCATCGATTGGCTGCGATCGCAGGGCTATGCGAAATGAGCGGTGCGCTCGCCGGGGCTAGAGTCCCGCTTGGCTGGCGGCGGTTTGAATAAGTCAGCGCCGGATAAGGGCTTGCGGCCTCGGCCCCGCGGGGCATAATTCGTTGCATGGCCGTATTGCGGACATTCATCCAAGCGGTGGCGCTGATCGCCCTCATGACGGGGGCCGCCTATGCTCAAGTGGCGCCGTTACCCGACAACAGCACGCCGCCGACAAAAGAAGAAAAGGAAAAAAAGGCCGTCGACGCCGCCTATAGATCAAGCCTCAAATCCATTCCTGGCACCGAAAAGCCCGCCGATCCGTGGGGTGATGTGCGCCCAAGCGCTCCTGCGGCGACGAAGAAGAAGCAATGACGAAAAGGCGCTCCGGCTAAACGCTGAATGTCAGACCGGCAATGGCCGCTGCGTGACGGATCGGCTTTGACATGCGCGAGCCGGCAAGCCGCAAGGGGAGGACCAGAATGTTCGGTAGACCGCTTCTTGGTATTTCTCCTGGTACGTTTCTTGGCGTTTGCATTTGGCTTTTGGGATGCGCCGTTGCGCCGGCGCTGGCGATGGACTGCCCGGTCTCGGGATACGATCAGGTCGGCGAGCGCGTGACCGAAGCGCCGTCCTGCGACGCCGCGATGCAATTGCTCATGGCGTGCCAGATGGGCTCAAGCGCTGACGTCGCCGTAAGCCTGATCGTGATCAAGAAATGCGAGGGTGATTTCTTGGCGTCGCTCGAGCGCCAGCGCACGCCGCGGCTACGAGCGCAAGGTCGGCGCCTGCGGCAAGGATTTCGCCAACGAGGGCGGCACGCTGTTTCAATCGATCAGGGCCATTTGCGCGGCCCAGGTGGCGCACGATTATGCGTTGCGGGCCAAGGCCAAGAAGCAATAGCATCAAATTTTAGATCGGCTCGGATCTCGGTCCGGACCGATATCGTTTTCAGCAAATCCAACCAATTGGATTAAGTGGGATAAGCCCCAAACTTGGCAGGCCGTGCGGGGGCTCATCTTTCGCCGCCCAAATTCCATGTTCGGGGTAGAAGCGCGCTACCGCGTCGAAAGGGGCTTCCTCGACTGGCCCTAGACCAATAATCAAACGAGTTGCCCTCAAAGTCACCGGACGATCGAGCGGTGCGCTATCCATTGACCACAGCATGTGAGTCTCCTCTCGGAGAGAATACTAGCGCGCCGGGATCGAATGGCAACCTTTCAATAAACAGTCGCGATGGAAAACTTCTTCTCGCCAACTACAACATCATATTCGAGCAGAAAGTATTTTGGACAGCGAAACCATCTGCGTAGCAACGCGGGCCGATATGAATAGAATGCCTCGTCCATAGGTTCCTTGACTGCAATCGAGGCAAAAGCGCGACCACTTTTCGGATCGGTTTGAAGAACGCATTCGTAAACCTCAAAACTCAGGTCGGTTTGGGGTGGTTCCGGCGGTAATGCGAATGCCAGTTCGCGCCAACCTCGCGCCATATCCCTGGAAGCTGCTACCGGGATTGGGAAGTGCTTTGGATTTTCGGTTAGTCGTGCGTGATACAGATACGCAATACTGCCAGTTTGATTGATGAAGGTAAGTAGAAGAGCGTCATATGAGGCTTGGCCAATATTTGAGCGTGAGGGTGTAAAGGTAACAAGGAAATGAGGGATACTTTGTCGTTTCCGATTGGCCCACCAAAAAAAGAAGATCGAAAGAATAGCTGGCCAAACGAAAATGCTAACAATTATCACGAACCAATTCGACGCATCGTGATCTTTCAGATACTGCCAAAGATAGTTGAGGTATTGCGGCATATCTATTTTTTCGCCGGTGGCTTCTTTAGGAGGGTGCTTCCTCGCTGGAGCGAACCGATGGAGCCGGTTTATAGCAAGAGTAGCCCCGAGGCCGAAGCTTGGATCGGGGCCGACCGCGCGAAACATCGTCCAGAGCGACGGACTCAGCAGGCTGTGTTAAACTGCGCCGCTTCAGTGGGTTCGCTGAATTATCCGCCGCATACGCCGTAAGCGTAACACCACTGGCCCGCATGGCAGGTTTGAAAGCCCAAACCGTAATCCGAGCACTTACATAATTGAGTTGCTTCGGCGTCTGGTTTGCACGTTGGCGGCTCGTGGCTGTGCCTTTTCGCAAGCGCTCCCGAGCTTATCGTGACCATACCAACTAACAGGACTATCAATGCGATTATTGCCTTCATAAGCCCCCTCCAGAATTAGTTGGGGTAATTTCAATTCTTCACAACCATCGGTCAAGTGCACTCGCTTGGGTACTGGCCCCGGGGCCAGTACCCTCGCTTGACGAAGAACAAAAAGGGAATTATGTTCACTTTTCGTTCTTACACATTAGGGGGTCGCACATGGTTCGCAGATTTGCCGAAGAGGCGATGGCTTTGGCTTCGTTGAGCTTGTTTTTGGCCACGGTAGCGGTCTGGGCGCAGGTGCTCGGCGTCCTCTAGAGCAGCAGCGATCGGGCCTAAGGTTTGAACTACGGGGACAACCGCTTCGCCAGTCCTCACAGGGGCGAGAATCGTGCGAGACCATGATCTGACCGCAAGTCAGTGAGTCCCAGGCCATGGCCGCCGATCTCCCCTTCGTGCACCTGCACGTTCATTCGTCCTACTCGCTGCTCGAAGGCGCGCTGTCGATTGCGCGGCTCGCGGAACTGGCCAAGAAGGACCGCCAGCCGGCGCTGGCGCTCACCGACACCGACAACATGTTCGGTGCGCTCGAATTCTCCGAGAAAATCGCAGGCTACGGCATCCAGCCGATCATCGGCTGCGCGCTCGGCGTCGATTTCGGCGATCAGGAAATCCGCAACGGCGCGGTCGACCACGTCTGGCCGCGGATCGTGCTGCTCGCCGCCGGCGAGGACGGCTATCGCAGCCTGATGCGGCTTTCCTCGCGCGCTTATCTCGAGGCGCCGCCGCAGGAGCGGCCGCACCTCAAGCTGTCATGGCTCGACGGCGAGACCGCGGGCCTGATCGCGCTCACCGGCGGCCCGAGCGGACCGCTCGACACGGCCATCGTCGGCGGCCAGAACCCGCTCGCGCTGTCGCGCTGCGAGGAATTGCAGCGGCTGTTCGGCGACCGGCTCTATATCGAATTGCAGCGCCACGGTTTGCCGGCAGAGCGCACCGCGGAAGTGGGCCTGATCGATCTCGCTTATGCGCGCGGCATTCCGCTGGTCGCGACCAATGAGCCGTTCTTCGCCACGCGCGAAGATTACGAAGCCCACGACGCGCTGCTGTGCATCGCCGAAGGCAAGCTGATCGCCGACGCCGAGCGGCGGCAATTAACGGTGGAGCACCGCTTCAAGAGCCGCGCCGAAATGGCGGCGCTGTTTGCCGATCTGCCGGAGGCCTTGGCGGCGACCGTCGAGATCGCGCAGCGTTGCGCGTTCCGCCCGCGCACCCAGGCGCCGATCCTGCCGCGCTTCACCGTGGGCGAGGGCGGCGGCGAGACCGACGAGGCCGCAGCGCTCCGCCAGGACGCTCTCCAGGGGCTGGAGCGGCGGCTCAAGCGCTACGGCGTCGCGCAGGGGCACACGACCGAGGAATACCACGAGCGGCTCGATTTCGAGCTCGGCGTCATCGCGCGCATGAAATATGCCGGCTACTTCCTCATCGTCGCCGACTTCATCCAATGGGCGAAGGCGCAAGGCATTCCGGTCGGGCCGGGCCGCGGCTCCGGCGCCGGATCGCTCGTCGCCTATGCGCTGACCATCACCGATCTCGATCCGATCCGCTTCGGGCTGTTGTTCGAGCGCTTCCTCAATCCCGAGCGCGTGTCGATGCCGGACTTCGACGTCGACTTCTGCCAGGACCGGCGCGACGAAGTCATCCAATACGTGCAGGGGCGCTACGGCCGCGACCGGGTGGCGCAGATCATCACTTTCGGCACCTTGCAGGCGCGCGGCGTGTTGCGCGACGTCGGCCGCGTGCTGCAGATGCCCTACGGCCAGGTCGATAAGCTCTGCAAGCTCGTGCCGCAGAACCCGGCGAACCCGGTCACGCTCAAGCGCGCCATCGAGGACGAGCCGCGGCTGCAAGCCGAACGCGACCGCGATCCGGTCACGCGGCGCGCCTTCGACATCGCGCAAAAGCTCGAAGGCCTGCACCGCCATGCCTCGACGCACGCCGCCGGCATCGTCATCGGCGAGCGCGCCTTGAATGAACTCGTCCCGCTCTATCGCGATCCGAAATCGCTGATGCCGGTGACGCAGTTCAACATGAAATGGGTCGAGCCGGCGGGCCTGGTGAAGTTCGACTTTCTGGGCTTAAAGACGCTCACCGTTCTCGATCAAGCGGTGAAGCTCGTGCGCCGGCGCGGCGTCGAGCTCGATCTCTCCAATCTACCGCTCGACGACGCCAAGACCTACGAAATGCTGGCCCGCGGCGAAACCGTCGGCGTGTTCCAGGTTGAAAGTCAGGGCATGCGCCGCGCGCTGGTCGACATGCGCCCCGACCGTTTCGAGGATCTGATCGTGCTGGTGGCGCTCTACCGGCCCGGACCGATGGCGAATATCCCGACCTATTGCGCGCGCAAGCTCGGCCACGAGCGCACCGATTATCTGCATCCCAAGCTGCAGCCGATCCTGCAAGCCACCTACGGCATCATCACCTATCAGGAGCAGGTGCAGCAGATCGCGCGCGATCTCGCCGGCTACAGCCTCGGCAAGGCCGACATCCTGCGCCGCGCCATGGGCAAGAAGGACCGCAAGGAGATGGCGTCGCAGCGCGACAGTTTTATCTCCGGCGCGGTGGAGCGCGGCATCGGCCGCGCCGACGCCGAGGTGATCTTCGACGCCTGCGCCAAATTCGCCGAATACGGCTTCAACAAATCGCACTCGGCGCCGTATGCGCTGTTGACCTATCAGACCGCTTATATGAAGGCGAATTACCCGGTCGAGTTTTTGGCGGCGTCGATGACGCTGGACATGGGCAATACCGACAAGCTCGCCGAATTCCGCGCCGAAGCCGAGCGGCTTGGGCTCAAGGTCGAGCCGCCGTCGATCAACCGCTCCGGCGTCGCTTTCGACGTCGACGGCAACACCATCCACTACGCGCTCGCGGCGCTGCGCGGCGTCGGCCGCCAGGCGGTCGACAGCATCATCGCCGCGCGCGGCGACCGGCCGTTCGCCGACCTTGCCGATTTCGGCCATCGCATCAATCCGCGCGCCGTCAACAAGCGCGTGCTGGAAAGCCTGGTCGCCGCCGGCGCCTTCGATACCATCGAGCCGAACCGCGCCCGCGCCAATGCCGCCGTCGATGCGCTCCTCGCCACTGCGCAACGCACCCAGGACGACGCGGTGCGCGGCCAATCGGAATTGTTCGGCGGCGGCGCCGCACCGGCGCCGATCATGGTGGGTAGCCCCGAGCCTTGGCTGCCGGCGGAGCGGCTGCAGCGCGAATACGAGGCCGTTGGCTTTTTCCTGTCCGGCCATCCGCTTGACGATTATGCCGCGGCGCTTAAGCGGCTGCGCGTACAATCGTGGTCGGAATTTGCCCGCGCCGTCAAAGGCGGGGCAGGGGCCGGCCGCGTCGCCGGCACCGTGGTGGCGCGCACCGAGCGGCGCACCAAGACCGGCAGCAAGATGGGCATCATCGGGCTCTCCGACCCGAGCGGCCATTACGAGGCGGTGCTGTTCGCCGAAGGCCTCGCGCAATACCGCGATTTATTGGAGCCGGGAACGGCCGTGCTGCTCTTCCTCACCGCCGAAGTGCAAGGCGACGAAGTGCGCGCCCGCATCCAGTCGGTCGAGCCGCTCGACGAAGCGGCGGCCAAAATGCAGCGCGGCTTGCGCGTGTTCCTGCGCGACGAGGTGCCGCTCGCGAGCGTTGCCAAACGCCTTGAGTCAATGAAAAACGGCGGCGCGCGCAACGGCGCCGACTCGGCGGCAGGCGAGGGCGATGTCAGCATGGTCCTGCTGTTGCGCAACGGCAGCGAGGTCGAGGTCAAGCTGCCCGGACGCTTCAAGGTCTCGCCGCAGATCGCCGGCGCGATTAAAGCGGTGACCGGTGTCGTCACCGTGGAGGCGCTTTAAGCCTCGTCATTGCGAGCGAAGCGAAGCAATCCAGTCTTTCCGAGCAAGCCGCTCTGGATTGCTTCGTCGTGCAGCCTGTCATCGGGCCGCGCTTCGCGTGGACCCGTTGGCTCCTCGCAATGACGTTTTGCATTTAACCACGTGACACAGAACGGCCGCATTGCGCTTCAAATCGCGACCTTCCGACAATATATGAGGCGGCCGCGCACGGCGTGGCTTTCCCTAATTCTCCGGCTTTACGGCAAATCCAGCGAATGGCTCCGCTTCTCCAACTCAAGGACATCGCGCTCACCTTTGGCGGCACGCCGCTCTTGACCGACGCCGGGCTGGCGGTCGGCGCCGGCGAGCGGGTCTGCCTGGTCGGGCGCAACGGTTCCGGCAAATCGACGCTGTTGAAGATGGCGGCAGACCTGGTCGAGCCCGATCGCGGTTCGGTTTTCCTGCAGCCGGGCGCGCTGGTGCGCTATTTGCCCCAGGAGCCTGATTTCTCGGGCTTCGCCTCGACGCTCGCTTATGTCGAGGCCGGATTGCGGCCGGACGACGGCGATTACGCCGCGCGCGCGATGCTGGAACAGCTCGGGCTGACCGGCAGCGAAGCGCCGGGCCATCTGTCCGGCGGCGAAGCGCGGCGCGCGTCGCTGGCGCGGGTTCTGGCCCCATCGCCCGACATCCTCCTCCTCGACGAGCCGACCAACCATCTCGATCTGACCACCATCGAATGGTTGGAGCGGACGCTGGACGCCAGCCGCGCCGCGCTGGTCCTGATCAGCCACGATCGCAGACTGTTGTCGACGCTGTCACGCAGCACCGTCTGGCTCGACCGCGGATCGACAAGGCGGCTCGATCGCGGATTCGCGTATTTCGAGGAATGGCGCGACACGGTGCTCGCGGAAGAAGAGCGCGAGCAGCACAAGCTCGGCCGCAAAATCGTCGCCGAGGAACACTGGCTGCGCTACGGCGTCACCGGCCGCCGCAAGCGCAATATGCGCCGCGTCGGAGAATTGCGGGCGCTCCGCGACGAGCGCCGCAACTACCGGGCCGCCGCCGGCAATGCCACGATGGTCGCCGGCACCGCGTCGCCGTCGGGCGCGCTGGTGATCGACGCCAAGGATCTTGCCAAATCCTATGGCGGCACGCCGATCGTGCGTGATTTTTCCATCCGCGTGCGGCGCGGCGACCGCATCGGCATCGTCGGACCGAACGGCAGCGGCAAGACCACGTTGATCAACATGTTGACCGGCATGGCGGCGCCGGATGCGGGCACAGTGCGGCTGGGTTCGGCACTTGAGATTGCGGCGCTCGAACAGCACCGCGACAGCCTCGACCCCGGCGTGACCGCCAGGCAAGCCTTGACCGGCGGCGACGATCGCGGCGGCAATGGCGACACCGTGATGGTCAACGGCAAGCCCAGGCACGTCATCAGCTATCTGAAGGATTTTCTGTTCACCAGCGAGCAGGCGCAGACCCCGCTCGGCAAACTTTCGGGCGGCGAGCGCGGCCGCTTGATGCTGGCGAAGGTGCTCGCCAAGCCTTCAAACCTTCTGGTGCTCGACGAGCCGACCAACGATCTTGATATGGAAACACTCGACGTGCTCGAGGACATGCTGTCCGAATACAAAGGAACCCTCCTCCTGATCAGCCACGATCGCGATTTTCTTGATCGCGTGGTGAGCGGCGTCATCGCGCCGCAAGCCGACGGGCGGTGGCTCGAATATGCCGGCGGCTACAGCGACATGCTGGCGCAGCGCGGCGCCGATCTGGCGCGCGGCGAGCGCAAGCCGGACACGCGCAAAGCGCCCAATGAAACTTCCTCCCGGATCGCGGCCCCGCCGCGCCCCGCGAAACGCCGGCTCGCCTTCAAGGACAAGCACGCCCTGGAAACACTGCCGGAAACAATCGCGAGCCTGCAAACCGAAGCGCGCGCGCTGCAGACGAGACTTGAAGAGCCCGGGTTTTATACGCGCGACCGTATTGGCTTCGAACAAGCCACCGCGGCGCTCGGCGAGCTGCAACGCAAGATCGCGGCGGCGGAGAACCAATGGCTGGAGCTTGAAATGCTGCGCGAAGAAATCGCCGGTGTCGGCGATCCGGCGTGATGAAGCTTTCCCCTCGCCATTTCGCGCGGCGCACGATAAGAAGCGGCCGCATCCTCCCCCCACCATTTCGGCGGCGTTTGGAAACCCGGCATGCTTCGGATTGAGAATCTCGTTTTCGACGCCTGGGGCCGCCGCTTTTTCGACGGCGCCAGCGTGGCGATACCGGCAGGGGCCAAAGTCGGTCTCGTCGGCCGCAACGGCGTCGGCAAATCAACCTTGTTCAGGCTCATTACCGGGCAGCTGGCGGCGCTGGGCGGCGAGATTCTGTTGCCCAAGGCAGCCCGCATCGGATCGGTCGATCAGGAGCATCCGGCGACGCCAGTGACGCTGATCGACACAATCCTCGCGGCCGATACGCGGCGCGAACAGCTCAACGCCGAATTGGAGACTGCGGCGCCGGAGGAGCTTGCCGAGATCTATCACCGCCTCAACGCCATCGATGCCGATCGCGCGCCGGCCAAAGCCGCGGAAATCTTAAGCGGACTGGGCTTTTCCAACGACGATCTCGATCGCCCGATGGCGGAATTTTCCGGCGGCTGGCGCATGCGCGTGGCGCTCGCCGCGGCCTTGTTTGCCGAGCCCGAAGTTCTGCTGCTTGATGAGCCGACCAACTACCTCGATCTCGAGGGCGCGCTGTGGCTCGAAGCGCGGCTGCAGAAATATCCGAACACGGCGCTGATCATCAGTCACGACCGCGAGCTACTTAACAATTCCGTCGACGCCATTTTGCACTTGAGCCAGGGCAAGCTCGATCTTTATAGCGGCGGCTACAACGATTTCGAGACGCGCCGGGCCGAGAAAGCGCGGCTGCAAACCGCCACCAAGGCCAAACAGGACGCCGAGCGCGCGCACCTGCAGAAATTCATCGACCGCTTCCGCGCCAAGGCGAGCAAGGCCACGCAGGCGCAGTCGCGCATCAAGCGGCTCGCCAAGCTCGAGCCGATCGCCGAGGTGATCGAGGAGCGCGTGGCGCCGTTCACGCTGCCGTCGCCGAGCCGGCCGCTGGCGCCGCCATTATTGCAGCTCGAAGGCGCCGCCGTGGGCTATGGCGGCAAGCCGGTGCTGCGAAAGCTCGATCTGCGGCTCGACGTCGACGACCGCATCGGGCTCCTTGGCGTCAACGGCGCCGGCAAGTCCACCTTTGCCAAGCTGATTGCAGGCGCGCTGCCGCTGCAAGCGGGGACGATGAAGCGTGAGGGCCGTATCAAGGTCGGCTGGTTCCACCAGCATCAGATCGAGGCGCTCGATCCCGAAGACACGCCGCTTGAAGATTCTGCGCCGCGAGCGGCCCGACGACAGCGAATCGTCGCGGCGATCGCGCCTCGCCCAATTCGGCCTGTCGTTCGACAAGCAGGACACCACGGTCGCTAATCTGTCCGGCGGCGAGCGTGCGCGGCTCCTGCTCAATCTCGTCGCCATGGCGGAGCCGCATCTGCTGATTCTCGATGAGCCGACCAATCACCTCGACATCGACAGCCGGCGCGCGCTCCTCGATGCGCTCAACGACTATGAGGGCGCGGTCATTCTCATCACCCACGACCGCTCGCTGATCGAGCTCGTCGCCGACCGGCTGTGGCTCACCGCCGACGGTGGGATCAATCCGTTTGCCGGCGACATGGACGATTACGCCCGCTTCGTACTGGACCGCGCCAGGATGGCGGCGCGCGGACCGGCGCAAAACGGCAATGGCCGCGCCGCGCCGGCCGATTTGGCCGATGCCCGCGACGTGCTCAATGCCGAGCAAAAAGCCGCCCAGGAGGCGCGCTACGCGGCCAAGAAAGCCGCCCAGAAACGGCGCCGGCGCGGATACTGAACCGCCGATGGCTTGTTGCGCCCGGCCGGGGCACCCTATATAAGCCCCGCAATCTCACACGCGGACCTTGGCTTAGAGCCGTCCGGTGTCCGGCCCCAAGGGTTTCCTAAGGCCGGGCTCTCGGTCCGCGGCGGATCAACCGGAGAACGATCATGGCGCTGCCCGACTTCAGCATGCGCCAGCTTTTGGAAGCTGGCGTTCACTTTGGCCACCAATCCCACCGCTGGAACCCGAAGATGGCCGAATACATCTTCGGCACCCGCAATAATATTCACATCGTCGATCTGACGCTTTCGGTGCCGATGCTGCACCGCGCGCTGCAGGCGGTCAGCGATACGGTCGCGCAAGGCGGCCGCATCCTGTTCGTCGGCACCAAGCGCCAGGCCCAGGACGCTATCGCCGAGGCCGCAAAAAAGTCGGCGCAATACTACGTCAATTCGCGCTGGCTCGGCGGCACGCTGACCAATTGGAAGACGGTGTCCAACTCGATCAAGCGGCTGCGCGCGCTCGAGGAAATGCTGTCGTCCAACGAGGCGCAGGGCTACACCAAGAAAGAGCGGCTGACGCTGCAGCGCGAGCGCGACAAGCTCGACCGATCGCTCGGCGGCATCAAGGACATGGGCGGGCTGCCCGACCTCGTCTTCGTCATCGACACCAACAAGGAAGACATCGCGATTAAGGAAGCGCGCCGGCTCAACATTCCGGTGGCCGCTGTGGTCGATACCAATTCCGATCCGAACGGCATCACCTATGTGGTGCCCGGCAACGACGACGCGAGCCGCGCGATTACGCTTTACTGCGATCTTGTGGCCAAGGCGGCGATCGACGGTATTTCACGGGCGCAAGGTTCCCATGGCGTCGATATCGGCGCCGCGGCCGAGCCGATCGTGGAAGAAGTGCCGGCCGAGACCAACAAGCTCGGCTTCGAGCAGCTGTCGGGACCGCGCGGCGTTGCCGACGATCTCAAAAAGCTTCCCGGCGTGTCGCCGGCGATCGAGAAGCAGCTTAACGATCTCGGCATATTCCACTTCCAGCAGATCGCCGAATTCTCACCCACGGCCGCCCATAGCGTCGGCGAAGAGGTCGGATTGCCCGGCCGCGTCGAGAGTTGGATCGCGAAGGCAAAAGAACTGACCGCCGAGGAAGTGTAAAAGGCACTCAGCAAATGACGACCCCGATCAGCGCCTCCATGGTGAAAGAGCTCCGCGAGCAGACCGGAGCCGGCATGATGGACTGCAAGGCAGCGCTCAACGAGAGCGGCGGCAATCTCGAAGCCGCGGTCGACTGGCTGCGCAAGAAGGGCCTGTCCAAGGCGGCGAAGAAGGCGGGACGCGTCGCGGCCGAGGGTCTCGTCGGCATCGCGCTCGCCGGCACCAAAGGAATCGTGGTCGAGGTCAATTCCGAGACCGATTTCGTCGCCCGCAACGATTTGTTCCAGGGCCTGGTCAAGATGATCGCCGACGCGGCGCTCGACACCGGCGCCGATGTGGAGAAAATTCTCGCCGCACGGGTCGGCAGCATTACCATTGCTGACGCCATCGCCGACACCATCGCCAAGGTCGGCGAGAATATGACGCTGCGCCGGGCCGCGGAGCTTTCCGTCGGCAAAGGCACGGTCGCGAGCTATGTCCACAGTTCCGTAGCCGACGGCCTCGGCCGCATCGGCGTTATCGTCGCCCTCGAATCGGCAGGCAATGCCGACGATCTCAAAACATTCGGTCGCTCGGTGGCGATGCATATCGCCTCCGCCAATCCCCAGGCGATCGATCCGTCCGGGCTCGACGCGACAGCGGTGGAGCGGGAAAAGAATGTGCTCGCCGACAAGTTCAAGGCGCAGGGCAAGCCCGCGGCCATGATCGAGAAAATCGTCGAGTCGGGGCTGAAGACCTATTACAAAGAGGTCTGCCTGCTCGAACAGCCCTTCATTTTCGACGAAAAGGGCAAGCAGAGCGTGGCGCAGGCGGTCAAAGAGGCCGAGGCCAAGGCCGGCGCGCCGATCAAGATCACAGGCTTCAGGCGCTTCGCGCTGGGTGAAGGCATTGAGCGACCGGGCGGCGATTTTGGCGGCGAGGTCGCAGCCCTTGCCGGCACGCATTAGGTCGTAGGCGTAATCCACCGCGCCTGTTGGGTTTCGTCCCCAAATACGATAGCCCTAGCGCCCGGGAATCGAGGGCAGCGCGGGATATCCCAATGGCGAAATCGAACTACCGGCGGGTCATCGTCAAGCTCTCCGGTGAAGCCTTAAGCGGTCCTGAAAAGTTCGGTATTCACCAGCCGACGATCGATCGTTTTGCCGCCGATCTAGTTGCCGCCCACGATCTCGGTATCGATCTCGGCGTCGTTGTCGGCGGCGGCAACGTGCTCCGTGGCGCCAAGGTGTCCGAAGACGGACTGTCGCGGCCGACCGCCGACGCCATGGGCATGCTCGCCACCGTCATGAACGCCTTGGTTCTAGTGGCGGCAATCGAGCGTTGCGGGGCCAGCGCGCGGGCCATGTCGGCGCTGATCATGCCGCAAGTCTGCGAGACCTATGAGCGGCAGAGCGCGCTCCGCCATCTGGAGGAGAACCGTATCATCGTTTTCGCCGGCGGCACTGGAAACCCGTATTTTACGACCGACACCACGGCGATCCTGCGCGCCGCGGAGATGGAATGCGATGCCGTGCTCAAGGCAACCGATGTCGACGGGGTGTATACCGCCGATCCGAAGCAGGACCCGAAAGCGACCCGCTACGAGCACCTCGACCATCAGGAGGCGCTGGACCGGCGGCTGAAAATCATGGATGCCACGGCCTTCGCGCTTGCCCAGGAAAACCGTATGCCTATCATCGTGTTCTCGATCCGGGAACATGGCGCGATCGAGAACGTGCTGCGCGGACAAGGCCACTTCACCACCGTCGGGTAAGCGAGCGCTAACCGCCGCCCCGGTAGCCGCCGCGAGCGGGTCATTAGGGAGCGTGTCATGACAACGACGACATTCGACATGAGCGACCTCAAGCGCCGCATGCAAGGCGCCATCGCCTCGCTCAGGCAGGAGCTGTCGGGTTTGCGGACCGGACGGGCTTCGACCGCATTGCTCGACCACGTCCAGGTCGAGGCTTACGGCAACCATATGCCGCTCAATCAGCTCGCTTCGATCAGCGTCCCGGAACCGCGGCTGTTGAACGTGCAGGTGTGGGACCGCTCCATGGTTCACGCCGTCGAGAAGGCGATCTCGGCCGCGAATTTAGGCTTGACGCCGTCGACCGAAGGGCAGGTGCTGCGCTTGCGGATTCCGGAGCTTAACGAGGAGCGGCGGCGCGAAATAGTCAAAGTCGCGCATAAATACGCCGAAGGCGCGCGCGTGGCCGTCCGCCACGTCCGCCGCGACGGCCTGGACCTTCTCAAGAGGCTCGAGAAGGATCACAAGATCAGCGAGGACGAGCACAATCGGCAATCCGCCGAAGTGCAGAAGGTGACCGACTCCACCATTGCCGAGGTCGAGAAACTGCTTGCCGGTAAGGAAAAGGAAATCATGACGGTGTGACCGAGCGGCAAGCTCGAGGAGCAAGGTGACGCAGCCCAAGACCACTCAGGCGACAACTCAGGCCAAGATCGAGCCGAAGATACAGCGAGCGCGAGCACGCAACGGGCGAAGGCGGCTTCGAAATGCCGCGCCACGTCGCCATTATCATGGATGGCAATGGGCGCTGGGCCGCCGCGCGCGGCCTGCCGCGCTTCGAGGGCCACCGCCGCGGGGTCGAGGCGCTGCGCAAGACGGTACGCGCGGCGAGCGATCTCGGCATTGCGGTTTTGACTATTTTTTCGTTCAGCTCGGAGAACTGGTCGCGCCCGCAATCTGAAATTCGCGATCTGTTGTCGCTGTTGCGCCGTTTCATTCGCAACGATCTGGCCGACCTGCATAAGAGCAACGTGCAGGTCCGCATCATCGGCGACCGGGACGACCTGTCGCCCGACATCCGCAGCCTTCTCGAAGAGGCGGAGGGGCTTACGCGTAACAATGACGGGCTCACGCTGGTGGTGGCGTTCAATTACGGCGCGCGGCAGGAAATCGCGCGTGCGGCGCGACGCCTCGCGCTCGAAGTCGCCCAAGGGCGATTGTCCGCCGCAGCGATCACGCCCGAACTCATCGGGCGGCATCTCGACGCGCCCGATATTCCCGATCCGGATGTCATTATCCGTACCAGCGGCGAGCAGCGGCTGTCGAATTTCCTGCTGTGGCAGTCAGCTTACAGCGAACTTGTTTTCGTCCCGCTCAATTGGCCCGATTTCGATCGGGCGGCGCTGGAAGGCGCCATTGCCGAGTTCCGCCGGCGCGAGCGGCGCTTTGGCGGCTTGATCGCTCAGACAGGATCGTAATCAACTGGACCGGCACGACCCTGGCGCAGACGCGATTGTCGCAGCCGACCGCGGCGATGCGCGCAATTTTCTGCGGCGCTTTGCCTCCGCCTTGGTGCTGGCGCCGACGGCGATCGCAGTGGCCTATATCGGCGGCTGGCTGTTCCTGGGCCTCTGCACGCTGGCGGCGGGCATCATCCTTTGGGAATGGACGTCGATCGTGTTTCGCAGCCTCGACGCCCGCGTTTTCGCCCTCGGAGTAGCGGTATTGCTGGTGGCCATGGCGCTGACCTGCGAGGGGCGGGTCGGCGCGGCCATCGCCACACTCGCCATCGGTGCGACGCTGACAGGTGTTTTGGTGTTGGCTTGGCCGTGGCGTAATCCCGGTTCGAATCCTGCCGGTTGGGCTGCAGGCGGCGTTGTTTACGCCGGTATTGGGCTCCTTGCGCCTGCCTTGTTGCGGACCGATCCGCAATTGGGCTTTGTCGCGATCGTTTTCCTGTTCGCAATCGTCTGGGCGACCGACATTTGCGCCTATCTGGTCGGTCGTCTGGTCGGAGGGCCATTGCTCTGGCCGGCGGTCAGCCCAAAAAAGACCTGGTCGGGTGCGGTTGGCGGCCTTGTCGGGGGGGTTGCCGCCGGCACGGCGGTCGCCTATGCGAGCGTTGGAATGGCGTCCGCCGTGGCGGTTACTCTGGCATCGGTGCTTTCAATTGTTGCGCAAGGCGGTGATCTATTCGAATCCGCGGTCAAGCGGCGATTTGGCGCGAAAGACGCAAGCGGCCTTATTCCGGGCCACGGCGGCGTGATGGACCGCCTCGACGGCTTCCTCGTTGCCGCTTTGGTCGCCGTTCTGATCGGATCGCTGCATGGGGGCATGGCTACGCCGGCCCACGGCTTATTGATATGGTAGGTCCGCTATGAGTAGCTCGACGAAGCGTAAGCGGCCGGCGGCGAAAGCAGCGATTACTCACGCTGAGCCTTCGCATCCCTCGCGCTCGGTGACGCTGCTCGGCGCCACCGGCTCGATCGGCGCGAGCACCATCGATTTGTTGCGGCGAGATAGCGCCCGTTACCGGGTGGAAGCCGTGACCGCGCACCGCGAGGCGAAGGCATTGGCGCGCTTGGCGCGCGAGCTGAACGCGCGCTTTGCCGCGGTCGCCGATCCGGCGTTCTATAGCGAACTCAAATCCGAATTGTCCGGCTCCGGGATCGAAGCGGCGTCCGGCCCGGACGCCGTGGTTGAAGCAGCGCAGCGGCCCGCCGATTGGGTCATGGCGGCCATCACGGGCGCTGCGAGTCTTGCCCCGACGCTCGCTGCGGCGGAGCGCGGCGCCACGGTGGCGCTCGCCAATAAGGAATGTCTCGTCTGCGCCGGCGCTTTGTTCATGCGCCGTGCCAGGGAAAGCGGCGCCACCGTGCTGCCGGTCGATTCCGAGCACAACGCGATTTTCCAGGCATTGGGCGCCGGCCGGCGCGAAGATCTCCGCCGCATCGTGCTGACCGCTTCCGGTGGGCCGTTTCGGACCTGGCCGCTGGAGGCCATCCGCAAAGTTACGGTCGAACAGGCGCTCAAACACCCGACCTGGTCGATGGGGCCGAAGATCACCATCGATTCTGCGACGCTAATGAACAAAGGCCTGGAATTGATCGAGGCGCAGCACCTGTTTGCGCTGGAACCGGATGAGCTCGATGTCGTCGTGCATCCGCAATCCATCGTCCATGGCTTGGTGGAATTCCGCGACGGATCGGTGATTGCCCAACTGGGTTCCCCTGACATGCGCATCCCAATCTCGCATTGCCTGGCGTGGCCGGTGCGCATGCCGACCCCCGCCCCACGGCTCGATCTGGCCCGCGTGGCGACTCTGTCCTTCGAAGAACCCGACGTGACGCGGTTCCCGGCTCTGGCGATTGCCCGTCGGGCTCTCGCGGCCGGGGGCGCCGCACCGACGATATTAAATGCGGCAAATGAGGTCGCGGTGCGTGAATTCGTCGACCGGCGGCTCGGATTCTGCGAAATTGCGGCCCTGGTGGAGGCTACACTGGAGCTGAGCGAGCGCCGCGGCGAGATGGCCGAGCCCCAATCTGTCGACGAGGCGCTCGCCATTGACCATAACGCAAGAAGGTTAGCCGCCGACCTGCTGCCCGAAATTGCCGCAATGGCATCCTAGCGTTAAGGATTGGGGACAGGGACACACGGGGCCGTCAGGCGAGCGTTATGGGGTCGTATTTGCTGTCGCATTTGCATGCGCTGGGAGGCGGCGTCGTCGCCTATCTCATCCCTTTCCTCTTTGTTCTGAGCCTCGTGGTGTTCTTCCACGAGCTCGGCCATTTCCTGATCGCTCGTCTCTGCGGGGTACGAATTCTGGTCTTTTCCATCGGTTTCGGCCCGGAGATCGTCGGTTTTAACGATCGTCACGGCACGCGCTGGAAAATCGCCGCCGTCCCGCTCGGCGGTTACGTCAAGTTCTTCGGCGATGAGAATGCCGCGAGCGCCCCGGATGCTCCGCGCCTGGAGACCATGACCGAAGCCGAACGCAAGGAGAGCTTTTTCTTCCAGCCGGTGCTCAAGCGCGCGGCCATAGTCGTCGCCGGGCCGATGGCGAATTTTGTTCTCGCTATCGTCATTTTCGCAATGATTTTCGCGCTCTACGGCAAGCAGACGATGAGCGCACGGGTGGACGCCGTTCAGCCCGACAGTCCTGCCGCTACGGCCGGTTTTCAACCCGGCGATCTAGTGACCGCGATTGATGGCAAGCCGATCGACAATTTTGAGGATATGCAGCGCATTGTCAGCGACAGCGCCGGCGACACCCTCAAAGTCACGATCGACCGCAAAGGCAGCCCAATCGTACTCACCGCGACGCCGACGCTGAAAGAGGTCAAAGACAATTTCGGCAACGTGCATCGGATCGGCATTCTTGGCATCAGCCGGTCGATGGCGCCGGCGGACCTGAAACTGCACCCGGTGGCGCCGCCACAAGCGGTCCTCATGGGCGTGCAGGAGACTTGGTTCGTGATCGACCGGACGCTGACTTATATCGGCGGGGTGGTGGTCGGGCGCGAAGCTGCGGACCAGCTCGGCGGGCCAATCCGGATTGCCCAGATTTCGGGGGAGGTGGCGACAATCGGCTTTGTCGCTCTCATCCATCTTGCTGCCGTACTTTCCGTCTCCATCGGCCTCCTGAACTTGTTTCCGATTCCCTTGCTCGATGGCGGTCACCTTTTGTTCTATTCGATCGAAGCGATGCGGGGGCGTCCGCTGTCGGAGCGGGCGCAGGAGGTCGGATTTCGTATCGGTCTCGCGATCGTCGTGATGTTGATGATATTTGCAACTTTCAATGACATCGTTCATCTGCGGACGTCCTAGGCTTGGCGTCGACAGGGCAGGTGGGGCGTGGCATTGACATGCGGGGGATGGTAGAAGTGGTAGAAATAACAAGACAAATCCAAAACTAAGCGAGCAGAACTGAGGGAGATCCTGAGTAACCCGCCACTGGGGGCGGCCACGAGGGTACAAAGGGCGCTTGGCGCATGGGCATGTGTGTGCGGGTAAAACGAGGGCTAGTCGTGGCCGGCTTGCTCCTCGGGCTGGTGATCTGTGGTCTTTGGACCGGTGCCGCCGTTGCGGCGCCGGCCGATAGCGGCGTTACCGCGAGCGCCATCGTCGTCCAAGGCAACCGCCGCATCGACGCCGATACGGTGCGCTCCTACTTCAAAATTGTGCCAGGCGAGCATCTCGATGCCGCCAAGATCGATGCCGGGCTAAAGGCGCTTTATGCCACCGGGCTGTTTCAGGACGTTCGCGTTTCGCAAGCCGGCGGCAAGCTGATCGTCACGGTGGTAGAGGCACCTGTCATCAACAGGATCGCCTTCGAAGGCAACTACCGGATCAAAGACGAGCAGATGAAGGAGGAGATCCAGTCGAAGGAGCGCGGCTCGCTGTCGCGCGCCAAAGTGCAGGCCGATACCCAGCGCATCATCGAGATCTATCAGCGCAATGGCCGCTTCGACGTCAAGGTCGTGCCTCAGATCATCGAACGGCCGAACGATCGGGTCGATCTCGTCTTCCAGATCACCGAGGGCGAAAAAACCGGCATCAAGCACATCGTCTTCGTCGGCAACCGGGCCTTTCGCGACTGGCGACTGAAGCAGGTCATCAAGACCGCGGAATCCAATTGGCTCAGTTTCCTGCAGACCACGGACGTCTACGACCCCGATCGCATTGAAGCCGATCGCGACCTGATCCGGCGCTTTTACCTCAAGCACGGTTATGCCGATGTGCAGGTCGTTTCGGCGACCGGCGAGTACGACCCCGCGCAAAAAGGCTTCATCGTCACCTTCACGATCGAAGAAGGACCGCTCTATCACTTCGGCACGATCGACATCCAATCCAACGTCCGCGCCATCGACGCCAGGTCGCTGCGGGAAGATCTCAGGATGTCCGCGGGCCAGATTTATAACGGCGAGGCGATCGAGAAGACGGTCGAGGATATGACCATCTCGCTCGCCAGGCGCGGCTATCCGTTCGGCACGGTTCGGCCGCGCGGCGACCGCAATCCCACGACCAGAACCATCAACGTCACTTTCATCGTTGATGAAGGCCAGCGCGCCTATGTCGAGCGCATCAATATCCGCGGCAATTACCGCACTCGCGACTACGTGATCCGGCGCGAGTTGGATATCAATGAAGGCGATCCGTACAACCGCGCTTTGGTCGACCGCGCCGAGCGGCGCATCAAGAATCTGAACTACTTCAAGTCGGTGAAAATCACCGACGAGCCCGGCTCGGCGCCGGACCGGGTGGTGATCAATATCGACGTGGTCGAGCAACCGACCGGCGACTTCTCCATCATGGGAGGCTATTCGACCGCCGAAGGCTGGCTGGCGACAGTGTCAGTCCAGGAACGCAACTTGCTCGGCACCGGACGTTTTGCCAGGGCCGCGGCGACCTATGGCCAATATATCCGCAGCGTCGAATTGGGCTACGCCGAGCCCTACTTCCTCGATACCCGCTCCAGCATGGGCGTCGATCTGTTCGCCAAAGAGACGCTTCCCAGCACTTATCTGTCATATGGAACGGAGTCGCTCGGCGGCACGCTCAAATGGGGTCTGCCGCTGCGCGAAGACCTCTCATTCCAATTGCGCTATTCCGCCTTTACCCAGAAGATCACGCTGCCGTCCTATTTGAACGACTGTAACAATATCAATCCGGATTTTGCGAACACATTTCCGACGCCGAACGCCGTTGCTGCCGCCACTGGTCCGGGCGGCGCACCGCTGGCGGGCACGTGGCCGGGCTATGCGGCACCTTTTGCAGCGGGCGGTCAAACCAATTGTTTCTTATACGGCCAGGCGTCGCTCCCGGTGCGGGTGGAGCTTGCCGATGGCGCTTACCTGACGTCGATGTTCGGTTACGGGCTGAGCTACAATACTTTGGACAATAACAAAAATCCGACCAGCGGCGTCTATTTCAGCTTCGGCCAGGACATCGCCGGGGCCGGCGGCGACGTCGCCTATCTGCGCTCGACCATGGACATGCGCAGTTACTACGAGGTCGTCACCGACCTGGTGAGCATCGTGCATCTGCAAGCCGGCGACATGATCGGCTTGAACAAATGTCCGACCGGTGAATGTAGCGAGAGCGGCGGCTATGTACGTATGCTGGACGACTTCAAGATGGGTCCGAATCTCGTGCGCGGATTTCAACCCGCCGGCATAGGCCCGCGCGACGTTACGTCCGGAACCACGAACGACAATATCGGCGGCACGATGTATTGGGGCGCCAGCCTCGAATTCCAGTATCCGTTCTACTTCCTGCCCAAGGATACCGGCTTCCGTGGCGCTATCTTCATCGATTCCGGATCGGTATGGGGCTACAAAGGCGAGACGCAGAATCCGGCGACAGGAGAAATTAACGGCACTATAACACCCGCACCGCCCGCGACGCCCTTCGTCTGCCAATGCGGCATGCAATTCGCCGACGATCCTTCCGTGCGAGCTTCGGTCGGCGCCAGCGTCATTTGGGATTTGCCGTTCGGTCCGTTGCGCTTCGACTTCGCTTATCCGTTCCTCAAGAAGTGGTACGACCGCACCCAATTCTTCGCCTTTGGCGGCGGCGCGCAATTTTGATCGCGGCCTAGGCGCCACGCCGGACGGCTATGCCCGATTTTGTTAGACCCGACCGCGAAATAACCCTCGGCGAGATTGCCGCGCTGACGCGCGCCAAATTGCGCGACGGCGATCCGGCGGAGCGGCGCATCCGCAACATTGCGCCGCTCGATACTGCGACGTCAGGCGACATAACTTTTCTCGACAATTCGAAATATCTCGCTGATCTGGCAGGCACGCGCGCCGGGGCCTGCCTGACCGCGCCGCGTTTTGCGGCTTCGGCGCCGCGCGGAGTTGCCGTGCTGGAGACTCCGCATCCTTACCCGGCTTTCGTCGCTGTGACGCGGGCGCTGTTTGCCGGCATGCTCCGTCCGACGTCGCTCTATGGCGTCAGCGGACGGGCAAACGCGGCTCACGTGCACCACACGGCCCGGCTTGAGGCCAACATCACCATCGATCCGCTGGCGGTGATCGGTCCGCGCGCGCAAATCGGGACCGGGACGGTCATCGCCGCCGGAGCGGTGATCGGTCCCGATGTCTGCATCGGGCGCGATTGCGCGATCGGCGCCGGATCGACGATCGTCCACGCCTTGATCGGCGACCGTGTCATCGTCCATCCCGGGGTGCGTATCGGGCAGGACGGATTCGGTTATCTGCCGTCGCCGCGCGGCCATCAAAAAATCCCGCAGACCAGGCGTGTGGTCGTTCAAGACGACGTCGAAATCGGCGCCAACACCACGATCGATCGCGGTGCGACGCGCGATACCGTCATCGGCGAGGGGACCAAGATCGACAATCTCGTCCAGATCGGACACAACTGCTCCATCGGACGGCATTGCTTGATCGTCTCTCAGGTCGGCATATCCGGCAGCGTGACGGTCGGCGACTTTGCCGTGTTAGGCGGTCAGGTGGGCGTCGCCGATCACACCACAATCGGCGCCGGCGCCATGCTGGGCGCTCGCGCCGGGGTCATGTCGAACGTCCCCGCCGGCGCGCGCTGGGGCGGCTTTCCGGCCGAACCGGGCGGCGATTGGAAACGGGGGGTCGCTACCATCCGCCGCTTGGTGCGCCGCGGCCGCAAAGCTGAAAAAGGGCCCGAGGGAGACGGCGAATGAGCGAGACAATTGCGGAAGCCGCCGATATCCAGGAAATCTTGCGCCTCTTGCCGCATCGCTACCCCTTCCTGATGATTGATCGCATCGTTGACATTCAAGGTGAAGAACACGGAATCGGCATCAAGAACATCACATTCAACGAACCGCAATTTCAGGGGCACTTTCCGGGAAACCCGGTGATGCCGGGCGTGCTTTTGATCGAAGGCATGGCGCAGACGGCCGGCGTGCTGTGTCTGCGTCAAATGAGTTCGAGCGAACGCCATCGCGCCATGTATTTTCTCACCATCGATAAAGCCAAGTTCCGCAAGCCGGCCGTGCCGGGCGACACGGTCGAATATCACGTCAACAAGATCACGCAGCGCCGCAACATGTGGTGGTACCGCGGCGAGGCCAAGGTCGGCGACGTCCTTATCGCCGAGGCCGAAGTCGGCGCGATCATCACCGAGGTTTGAGATGGCGATCGACCCGACCGCGCGCATTGCCGCCGGCGCGCGCATTGATGCCTCCGTCGAGATCGGACCGTATTGCATCGTCGGTCCGCAGGTCGAACTGCAGCGTGGCGTCCGCCTGCTCGGCCATGTCTACCTCACCGGCTCGACCAGCATCGGCGAAGGCACGGTCGTCTATCCGTTTTCGTCGCTCGGCACGCCGCCGCAATCGGTGCATTATCGCGGCAGCGCGACCCGGCTGGCGATCGGCAAGGCTTGTGAATTGCGCGAGGGCGTGACGATGAATACCGGCACCGAGGACGGCGGCGGCATCACCCGCGTCGGCGACCGCTGCTCGTTCATGGTCGGCTCTCATGTCGGGCACGATTGCGCGGTCGGCGACGATGTCACGCTGGCCAATAACGTCGTGCTCGGCGGCCACGTCAGTGTCGGCAATTTCACCTTTCTCGGCGGGCATGTCGCCATTCATCAATTCGTCCGCATCGGGGAGGGCGTCATGATGGCGGGCATGTCGGCCGCCCGCGATGACATCATTCCGTTCGGCTTCGCGCTTGGCCAGACCGGCGCCCTGGTCGGGCTGAACATGGTCGGGTTGCGCCGGCGTGGCGCGACGCGGGCCGAGATGCACCGCTTGCGCCGCGCGTACCGATCTTTGTTCTTCGTCGAAGGCCGCCTTGCCGACCGCATCGAGGCGGTCGAGCGCGAATTCCCCAGCGATCCAATGGTCGGCAAGATCGTGGCTTTCATTCGCGCCGGCGGCAAGCGTCCGCTGATGCGTCCGCGCCACAAACGTCATGCCGAAGCGCCCGCCGGCGCACCTGTCGACGATGCCGCCTGATGCGCCGACCATAGCCGATACCGGGCTCGATGCGGGTTCGCTTGCGATCATTTGCGGTGGCGGCAGCCTGCCTGCCGCCGTCGCCGAAGCGGTGGCGCGGCGCGGTCGGCGGCCGGTGATGTTCGGCATCAAGGGCTGGGCGGATGCGGCGGTGATCGAGCGTTACGCGCATCATTGGATCGCCATCGGGCAAGCCGGTCGATTCTTTCGGCTGGCGCGGGCGGACCAGTGTCGCGACGTGCTGTTCATCGGCACGGTGCTCCGCCCGCCCATTACGCAACTGCGGCTCGATTGGCAGACGATCAGGGCGATGCCGGGTCTCATCCGCGCCTATCGCGGCGGCGACGACAAACTTATTTCCGGCGTTGCGCGCATCGCCGAGCGCGGCGGCCTGCGGGTCGTCGGCGTCGGGGATGTAGCGCCCGAGGTTTTGGTCCCCGAAGGCGTACTCGGCCGCTATCGGCCGTCCGACCGCGATAAAGCCGATATCGCGCGCGCGCGCGATGTGATCGCCGCGCTCGGCCCCTTCGATGTTGGGCAGGCCGCTGTCGTCGCCGACAACAACGTGCTTGGGGTGGAGGCCGCGGAAGGCACGGACCATCTCCTTAAGCGCATCGCCGAATTGCGCCGGATTGGACGCGTCACCTCGGCGCGGGGTACCGGCGTTCTGGTGAAGGCGCCAAAACCGGGCCAGGATCGCCGCCTCGACCTGCCCTCGATCGGTCCGCGAACCGTCGAGAATGTCGCGCGCGCCGGGCTTGCCGGTCTCGCCGTCACCGCCGGCTCGACGATGATTGCGGAGCCCGATGCGGTCACCGCGGCCGCCGATCGCGAAGGAATCTTTCTCGTTGGCGTCCGCGAGGACGCCAAGCCATGAATGACGCGCCGCTGCCATCGCCGACCCGGCCGCTGTCGATTTATCTCGTGGCGGGCGAAGAATCCGGCGACGCTTTGGGCGCCGCACTGGCAAAGGCGCTGATCAAGCAGCAAGCCGGCGCAGTAAAATTGGCCGGCGTCGGCGGCCATGCCATGGCGGCTGCCGGCATCTTCAGTCCGTTTCCGATAAACGAGCTGTCGATCGTCGGACTCACCGCCATTCCGCAGCGGCTGCCGAAGATTTTCCGGCGCATTCGCGAAACCGCGCTGGCAGTCGTCGCCGCGCAGCCCGACGCGCTTGTCATCATCGACAGTCCGGATTTTACCCATCGGGTGGCGCACCGGGTGCGACGGCTGTCGCCGTCGATTCCGATCATCGACTATGTCTCGCCGTCGGTTTGGGCATGGCGACCCGGGCGGGCGCGCGCCATGCGCGCTTACGTTGACCAAGTGCTGGCGGTCCTGCCGTTCGAGCCTGCAACCCATGCCAAGCTCGGCGGGCCGCCTTGCAGCTATGTCGGCCATCCGCTGATCGAACGCCTCGGCGAGCTGCGGCCGAACGCCGACGAGGCGCGCCGGCGACTGGCCGACCCGCCGCTGGTGCTGGCCTTGCCGGGTAGCCGGTCGACCGAGATTCGGCGCCTTGCAGGCGTTTTTGGCGAAGCAATCGGCCGCCTTGCGGCGCGGATCGGGCCGATCGATCTGGTGATCCCGACGGTACCCCATGTCGCCGCGCAATTGCGCGAGGCCGTTGCTGGCTGGACGGTGACGCCGCGCGTCGTGATCGAGCCGCGCGAAAAATGGTCGGCGTTTCGCAATGCGCGCGCAGCGTTGGCGGCGTCCGGCACCGTGACGCTCGAGCTTGCGCTGTCCGGCGTGCCGACGGTCGCTGCCTACCGCCTGCACGCCGTCGAGGCCATCATTGCCCGGCTCATCCGGCTACAGGCGAGGCTGCCGAGCGTGATTTTGGCCAATCTGGTGCTTGGCGAAAACGTCGTTCCGGAACTGCTGCAGGAGGAATGTACGCCTGACAATCTCGCAGCGGCGCTTGAGCCGCTCCTTGCCGACACACCGGAGCGACGACGCCAGATCGAGGCCTTCCAGCGTCTCGACGACATTATGGCGATCGGCGGCACGACTCCAAGCGCCACGGCGGCAGGCATCGTGCTCGACGTCGCCCGGGCTGGCCGCTTGGCGTCGGGCAAGGTGGCCTGACGGTGTTAACCGCGCGGCCGCCGCGGACCTACCATTGCCGCAGCCATCCTGCTAAGCCGCCTATAGCCAAGGCATGATCCCGAAAAGTGGATGTCGGTTTTCGGAAAAGATCATGCGTAATCAAGAAGTAGCCGGAAGCGATCGCGCGTGACCAAGACCAAAAGAACGATCCGGAAGTCCCCGATCCGGGCCGCGATCACCGGGGTCTGCGGTTACGTGCCTCCCGATGTACTCGGCAACGCCGAACTCGCCAAAATGGTCGACACCAGCGATGAGTGGATCACCGAGCGCACCGGCATCAAGGAACGGCGCATCCTCAAGGGCAAGGGTCTCGGCACCTCGCATATGGGTGCGGAGGCGGTGCGCGGGCTTTTGAGCAAGACCAAGACCGCGCCGGCCGACGTCGAGCTCCTGATCTGCGCCACCACGACCCCGGATTTCGTCTTTCCGTCGACCGCCAATCTCATCTGCGATATGTGCGGCATCCGCAACATCGGCAGCTTCGACGTGCAGGCGGCGTGTTCCGGTTTCGTCTATGCGCTCACCGTCGCCTCGCAATTCATCGAGACCGGAAATTACCGCAAGATCGTCGTCGTCGGCGCCGACAAGATGTCGGCGATCATCGATTACACCGATCGCGCCACTTGCGTGCTATTCGGCGATGGCGCCGGCGCGGTGCTTCTCGAGCCGAGCCGGAAATACGGCATCATCGACACGCTGATCTGTTCCGACGGCGCCGGCATGCCGCATCTGCATCAGAAAGCCGGCGGCAGCCGCATGCCGCCGACGGCGGAGACGGTCGCCAAGCGCCTGCATTACGTCCATCAGGAAGGCGCCGCGGTCTACAAATTCGCAGTCGCGCGCATGGCGGAAGTCGCCAGCGAGCTGATGAAGCGCAACAACCTCACGAGCGCGGACGTCGACTGGCTGGTGCCGCATCAGGCCAATAAGCGGATCATCGAAGCGACGGCCGAGCGCATGAAGCTCGACCCCAAGCAGGTGATGATCACCATCCACAAATACGGCAATACCACCGCGGCGACGATTCCGCTGTCGCTGTGGGACTACGAGAACATGCTCAAGGAAGGTGACCGGCTGATTCTGGCGGCTTTCGGTGGCGGTTTCACTTGGGGCGGCGCCTACCTGACCTGGGCGTACAATCCGCCGTAGAGACGTCAAGAAGAAGGACCGCAGAACGTACGACGATCATACTATGCAGTTGGAACGTCGTCGCTGCGCGGGCTAGGCTGCCATCTGAATGCCGCCGGCAACCGAACTGGATATCGCCTCGATCGTCGCGCGGACCTCGCGCAGCTACGATGCGTTGCCTTATATCTCGGACCCGTTTCCCAATACGCATCCGTCACTGATCGCCGCGATCGCACGGCTCTTTAAGATCGATGCCGTGCCGCCTTCGCAAGCGCGCGTGCTGGAGCTTGGCTGCGCCTCGGGCGGCAACATCATTCCGCTCGCCGCCCGTTACCCACGGGCTTCCTTCGTCGGCGTCGACCTGTCGAGCGCCCAGGTGGCGGCCGGGCAAGCACGAATTGCCCGGCTTGGTCTTTCGAATATCGAACTTCGCTGCCAAAGCTTCACAGACTTCTTCTCGCGCGATGGTTCATTCGATTACATCATCTGCCACGGCGTCTACAGCTGGGTGCCCGCGCCGCTGCGCCAGACGATCCTGCGCATTTGCCAGGAGAACCTGTCGGCGCGCGGCGTGGCGCTGGTCAGCTACAATGTGCTGCCCGGCTGGCGCATGCTGCAAGCGCTGCGCGATTGCTTTCTGCTGCACGTCTCGCCGGATGACGAGCCGCGGCGGCGCGTCGCCAAAGCACGCGCGCTGTTGCAATCGCTGCCGCAAGCCTGTCCCAACGAAGGACCCTATAAGGATTTTTTGCTCGGCCAAGCGGACCGCCTGCTCAAATCCTCCGATGAATATCTCGCCCACGAGTTCCTCGACGACGTCAACGAGCCGTGCAGCTTCCGCGAATTCATGGAGGCGGCGCGGCAACACGGTCTCGCCTATTTAGGCGAGGCCGAACTGCCGTCAATGGTCCTTGCCAATTACCCGCCGCAGATGGCCGAGACGGTGCGAAAGATTGGCGGCGATACGCTTTTGGCGACCGAACAGCTGATCGACATGGTCAGTGGGCGGACGTTTCGAAACACGCTGCTCATCGCCGCCGCCCGCGCGCCGACGATCGATCGTCAGCTGTCGCAGGAGCGTGTCGAGGGTATGCACTTCCTCGGCAATAGCGGGCTTACGCTGACGCGCGAGAGCGGCGGCGTAATGCTGGCGGCGCCGGCCGGGCGGCGGCTACATGCTGGCGCCGGCCCGCTTGCCGACGCCTTGGCGCAGTTTGTCGCCGCGTTTCCCGCTTCTTCAAATCTCGACGATCTGGTGCGAGCCTTGCCGGGCGCCGCGCGCAACGCGGAGGGGCGTGCGCTGGTGCGCGAAGCGTTGCTCAATATGGTGGTCAACGGGCTGGCAATGCCCCGGATTGATGCCGTGCCGGCGGTGGCACGCGTGGGCGAGATGCCGGTCGCTTGCCCGCTGGTGCGGGCGGATGCGCAGAGCGGCGCGGCGTCGACCGTCAATTTACGGCATGAGCGTGTGGAATTGGAGGGTCTTGCGCATTTCGTGCTGCCTTTGCTCGACGGCACTCATAATGTGGAGGCGATCGGCGCCGCGATTGCAGATGCAGGTGGGGATGGCCGGCTCGTCTTCGCGCGCAAGGGCGTGCCAATCGGCGACGCCGCGGAGCGCCGGAACATCGCGACCGGTCGATTTCGGACACTGCTGCCCGAGCTCGCCCGCGCGGCCCTGATCATCGCGTAGCGTCGTGGCGGTCTTCGCGGAATGGTAGTGCAATGCCGTGCAAGCCTGGGCGACGGCGATTTCACATGGATATACCGTGGTTTGGCCAGTTCTTTTGTATTTTCTCTTATTGTTGCATTTTCGCCACGCGAGGAAGGAATCGCGCGGAATCCTCTGAAATGACAGGCAGAAAAACTGCGCCGTCAGTCCACTGTCGCACTGCCGTCCGCTAATCTTCGGTGCAGCAGGAATGGCTCGGCGGCGCGAGGCGTGGCCGGGCCAAGGGCCGTTGTGGCATGCGCGGAACGTTGAGCACAAAGAGACCGGCTCTGCGGGCATTGCTGGCGACGAGTTCCGTCGCCGCGCTGTTGATCGGCGGCGGCACGCCGGCGGCTTATGCCGTGCCATGTCAGGCTCCGGGTGGCATCAATATCAGCAATGCTTCGCAGGGCGGCGTGAGCAACTCCGCTCCGATCTCTTGCATCTACATCAACAATTCGACGATCAGTGGCAGCATCACCAACAGCGGCACCGGCGCCATCACCACCACCGGCGGCGGCCCGCCGACCAGCACGGCGATTACCGTCACCGCAAGCAGCACGATCACCGGCACTCTGTCGAACGCCGGAGTCATTACAGCCGGCGGTAACGGCATCCTCATCATCGACAATTCGACTGTCGCCGGCGGCATCAGCAACTCAGGCACGATCTCGGCGAACAATAACGGCATCCTCGTCGAGAATGCGGTGAGCTTCACCGGCGGCATCGGCAACAGCGGTCTCGTCTCGGTCGCCGGCGCCGGCATCGTCATCTCCGGCGTCACGACGTTCGCCAACAGCATCAGCAACTCCGGCACCATCTCGGCGGGCACCGGCATTTCGACGTCGAGCGTCTCGATCTTTGCCGGCAACGTTTCCAACGGCGGCCTGATCACAGCCACCGGAAATCAAGCCGGCATTCTCATCGGCAGCGTCGCCCAATTCGGCGTGGCGAGCGCCGGCGGCGGCATCGTCAACAGCGGCACGATCTCGGCGGCCGGCGACGGCATCGAGGTCAACGGACCCTCGACGTTTTATGGCGGCATCACCAATTCCGGCACGATTTCGGCCGGCGGCGCCTACGGTATTTTCATCGGCGCTTCGACCTTCTCGGGCGGCATCACCAATGCCGGCAGCATCGCGGGCGGCAGCCAGGCTGGAATTTCGATCAACAACACCACGAGCTTCTCCGGCCTCGTCAGCAATTCCGGCACGATTTCGGCCGACAATTTCGGTATCGTTGTCAATGCGGTTTCGGCCTTTACGGGCGGCATCAGCAATTCCGGAGCGGTTCTCGCCGCCAATGACACCGGTGTTCAGGTCATCGGCGTCACGAGTTTCTTGGGCAACGTCAGCAATTCCGGCACCATCTCGTCGGCGAACAACGGCATCGTCTTCGAGAACGTCACCGTCATGACGGGGGGCATTATCAACACTGGCGCGCTGACGGCTTCCGGCTACGGCATAGAAGTCAACGTGGTAACAACGCTCGCCGGCGGCATTTCGAACGGCGGCACAATCACCGCGGGGCCCGCCGGCATTTCTCTGAGCAGCGTCGCGCAGTTCGGCTCGGCGAGCGCCGGCGGCGGCATCGTCAACTCCGGAACCATCGCAGCGACAAGGACAGGCATCGTCGTTTCCGAGATTACGAATTTCCTCGGCGGCATCACCAACGCGGGAACGATTTCGGCAGCTGTCGTAAACGGCATTTTCGTTTCGCAAGTGTCGACGTTCTCCGGCGGCATCAGCAATTTCGGCACGATCGCGGCCGGATTGAACGGGGTGTTCGTCGGCGGCTTCGGCACCGGCGCAAGTTCCGTCATCTCGACCTTCTCGGGCGGCATCAGCAATTCCGGCACGATCACCGCGGCGCGCGACGGCATTTTCGTCGGCGGCATAGCGGTGGCTGGCGGTTCCGTGACGCTCGGGACGTTCGACACCGGCATCGCCAATTCGGGCCTGATCGCGGCCTCGGCCGCCGGCATCATGGTCGGCGGCACGGCGGCGGCGCTGAATTCATCCGTGACGGTTTCAGCCTTTGCCGGCGGCGTTACCAATTCCGGCACCATCAGCGGTGACTTCTTCGCTCCGCTCAGCGGCGGCGTCATCGTCGGTGGTCAGGCGCGCAGCAGCGCGGCGACCGTCACCGTGTCGACTTTCGCCGGTGACATCGCCAACAGAGGCGTGATCGTCAGCAACAACGAGATGGGGATTGAGGTCGGCGGCTTTGCGGCTGGCGGCAATGTCGTCATCGGCACGTTCGACGGCAGCATCATCAACGACGCCGGCGCTACGATCACCGCCGCCAAAGATGGCATCGTCGTCGGGGGCACGGCAAAGACTAACGGCTCGGTTACGATCTCGACCTTCTCAAGCGGCATCAGCAACGCGGGCACGATTTCGGCGGGCGGTGACGGCATCTTGGTCGGCGGCAAAGCGACCGGCGCGGGCGCCTCGGTTTCAATTTTGACCCTCGGCGGTGGCATCGCCAATTCGGGCACGATTTCTGGTGGCGGCATCGCCGTCGGCGGCAACGCGCTCGGCTCGCATGCCTCCATCACGATAGGGAGCTTCGCCAAAGGCATCGGCAACAGTGGGTTGATCGCCGCCCCAGCCGCCGGCATCTCGGTCGGCGGCACTGCGAACGGCTCCGATGCGTCCGTGACAATCTCTACGTTTGCCGGCGGCATCATTAACAGCGGCACGATTTCCGCGGGTGGCCACGGTGTTCTGCTTGGCGGCGTCGCACTTGGCGTTGGTGCAGCCGTCACGATCGCGACTTTCTCAGGCGGCATCAGCAATAGCGGCCTGATCGTCGCCCAGACTGGCATCCTCGTCGGGTCAAACGTTACGACCTTCATCGGCGCCATCGTCAATTCCGGCGCCATCACCGGCACCGGCGGCACCGCGATCGACATCAGCAACGCGCCGAACGGCATCACAGTCGACATCAAGGGTGGCGCGATCAGCGGCAATATCCTGGGCGCGGGGATAGCGTCGGGCGATACGCTGAATTTCGCGGTCGGCGGCGGACCGTTCACCTACGCCAGCAGCTTCTCCGGTTTCCAAGCCGCGAACGTCACGTCGGGTACTGTCGTGCTCAACGGCCACGACACCGCCGCCGGCATGACGGTGAGCAATAGCGGCACGCTCGCCGGCACCGGCGTCATCATTTCGTCGGTCACTATCGATGGCGGCGGCGTGCTCGCGCCGGGCTTGCCCGGCGCCGCGGGCGGCATATTGACTATTTCCGGCGCGCTCACCTTCGCGTCGGCAACCGCGACCTATCTCGACACCATCACCGGCAGCGCCAGCGAGACCGCGATCACTGGCTCGGCGACGCTGGGGGGCGCCACCGTCGCGCTCTCGCCATTCAGCGCGCCGCAGACCACGACCTACACGATCCTGACCGATACCGGCGGCGGCCTCGGCATCCTTGGCAACACGTTTGCTCCGACAGTGAGCTTCGAGCACCTGACCGGCACGATCGGCTACACTTCCAACTCCGTCACGGTGAGCTTTTTGGCGCCGCTCGGCTGCGCGTCGGGCAGTCCGCCTAATGGCAGCACGGTACCTTGCATTCTGGTCGCCAGCACAAGCGTGAGCGGCCCGGTCGGCAATGCTGCGGCGGGCAATGTCACGAAGACCGGCATCACGGTTCTCAATAGCACCATCACCGGCACGCTGATCAATTCCGGCACGGTGGCCGGCGGCATCGCCATCGACTCCAGCACCATCCACGGCCAGATCCTCGACACCGGCACGCTCGCGGGCGGCATCTCCATCGACAGCGCCAGCAAGATCAGCACCGCGGGCAACGCGGTGATCATCGCCGGCCCGACGTTCAGCGGCGGCATCACCAATTACGGCACGATCTCGGCGGGCGGCATCGCCATCGACATCAATTCGGTGTCCACGTTCACCGGCAATATTTCGAATTCCGGCGCGATCACCGCCGGGACCGGGATCAGCATCGTCGCCAGCACGCTCGACGGCGCGATCGTCGACAGCGGCATCATCACGGCGTCGCGCCACGGCATCGCGATCGACAGCGCGAGCACCATCGTCGCCAGCCGCACCGCGATCGCTGTCACCGGGCCGACCTTTACCGGCGGCATCACCAACGCCGGAACGATCTCGGCGACCAAAGGCAACGCCATTCTCGTTTCGCAAGTGTCGACATTCTCCGGCGGCATCAGCAATTCCGGCATGATCGCGGCGGGCAGCGGCTACGGCATCGTGATCGGCGGCAAGGCCGGCACGGGGCCGAACTCGGCCGCATCCGTCACGGTCCAGAATTTTTCCGGCGGCATCGCCAATTCCGGCACTGTCTCGGCCGGCAGCAACAAGGGGATCGTCGTCGGCGGCTCGCTGAATGGCAGCGGCGCGGTGACGGTTTCGACGTTTGCTGGCGGCATCCGCAATTCCGGTACGCTCATCACGTCAGGCACCGCCATTTTCGTCGGCGGTCAGGCCTTCGTCGGTCAGAAGCTGGCCGGATCGGTGACAGTCTTGACCTACGCCGGCGGCATCAGCAATTCCGGCACCATCTCCGCGGGCGGCAATGGCATGCTGATCGGCGGCCAAGTGTCGGCTGCCAAAAGCGCTGCCGCATCGCTGACGGTCCAGGATTTCACAGGGGGTATCAGCAACTCCGGTACGATTTCAGTAAGCTCCCCGTTCGGCGGCAGCGCCATCTGGGTCGGCGGCCAAGCGAGCGCCGGTATCAACGCGAGCGCATTGGCGGCGGTCGAAACCTTCACGGGCGGCATCAACAATTCCGGCGCGCTCGCCGTGCTCAGCGGTGCCGGCATCCTGGTCGGCGGCGTGGCCGGTGGCAACGGTGCGACGGTCGGTTTTTCGACCTTCGCCGGCGGTGTCAGCAATTCGGGGACCATCGGCGCCGGGGCTGCGGGCATCTGGGTCGGCGGCTCCGCCGGAGGCGGCGGCTCGCTCGCGATCTCCAACTTCGCCGGCGGCATTTCCAACTCAGGGGTGATTACCGCTTCCGGCGGCAGGAATAGCGGCGACGGGATCCAAGTCGGCGGCATGGCCCTTGGCAGCGGCGCATCCCTCGCGATCTCGACCTTCGCCGGCGGCATCAGCAATTCCGGCTCGATCGCGGCGTTCGTCAACGGCATCATGGTCGGCGGCACGGCGCAGTCCGGCGGGTCAGTCGCCGTATCTAATTTCGGTGGCGGCATCACCAATAGCGGGTCGATAGCGGCGTTTAGCGGCAACGGCATCATCGTCGGTGGCAAAGCCAGCTTCGCGGCCGCCGTCACGGTCTCGACCTTTGCCGGCAGCATCAGCAACGCCGGTCTGATCGCAGCCTCAGGCGCCGGCATCGTTATCGGCGGCGCGGCCCGCAGTTCGGGCGCCTCCGTTACCGTCTCGACCTTCGCCGGCAATATCGTCAATTCCGGTACGATCACGGCATTCGGGCCCGCCGCGATATTTGTCGGTGGCGAGGCCGACGGCGTCGGCACGTCGGTGACGGTTGCGACCTTTGCCGGCGGCATCACCAACAGCGGCACGATCAGCGCAATCTTGGGCTCGGGCATCGAGGTCGGCGGCAGTGCGTTCGGCTCCAGCGCGGCCGTCACGATCTCGGACTTCGCCGGCGGCATCATCAACTCGGGCGCGATTGCCGGCGGCCGCCGCAACGGCATCGTCGTCGGCGGCACGGCGTTCGGCTCCGGCGCATCCGTCACGATCGCGACCTTTGCCGGCGGCATCAGTAACTCAGGCACGATTTCCGCCTCCGGCGGCAAGGGCGGCGGCGGCAACGGCATCGTCGTCGGCGGCAGTGCGTTCGGCTCCGCCGCATCCGTCACGATCTCGACCTTCGCCGGCGGCATCAGCAACTCAGGCACGATTTCCGCCTCCGGCGGCAAGGGCGGCGGCAGCGGCATCGTCGTCGGCGGCAGTGCGTTCGGCTCCGCCGCATCCGTCACGATCTCGAGCTTCGCCGGCGGCATCGTCAATTCCGGCACGATCCAAGCTTTGGCCGGCATCGTGGTCGGCAGCATTTTCGGCAGCGGCGGCGCGGTTACGATTTCGACGTTCACCGGCGGCATAACAAACAGCGGCACGATCAACGCATTTCTTGCCGGCATCGTCGTCAACGATGTCGTGAATTTCGTCTCCGGCAATATCAGCAACGGCGGCAGCATCACCGCGAGCGGCACCGGCATCGTTGTCAGCGCCGTGACGAATTTCATCGGCAACATCGTCAACAGCGGCACGATCGGCGCGGCTTTCGGCGCCGGCATTGCCATCACCGACACCGGCACCTTCACCGGCAATGTCAGCAATAGCGGCACCATTGCCGCCGGCGCGACCGGAATTCTGGTCGGCTGCAATTGCGGGATCTCCACTTTCGTGGGCAACATCGTCAACAGTGGGCTTATCTCGTCGGGCCGCACTGGAATTAGAATCGACAATGTCACGAACTTTTTCGGCGGCGTCACCAATTCCGGCTCGATCGGAGCGTCTCAGGCCGGAATTTGGCTTCAGGGCGGGGCGAGCTTTTCCGGTAGCATCGTCAACAGCGCCGGCGGCACGATTTCCGCCGTCCTCGGCGGTATATTTGTCGTAGCCGCGAACACCTTCGTCGGCGGCATCACCAATGCCGGATTCATTTCAGCGTCGGGAACCGGCGCGGACGCCGCCGGCGACGGCGTCGTGGTCACTCAAGTCGCGCAGTTCGGCTCTTCCAATGCCGGCGGCGGCATCAGCAATTCGGGCACCATCGTGTCGGCGCAAAAAGTCGCCGTTTCCGTCAGCGATTTGAGCACCTTCTACGGTAACATCAGCAATACGGGAACGATCGCCGGCAATATCGGCATCGTCATCGGCACTGTTTCGACCTTCAGCGGCGCGATCGTCAATTCCGGCGTCATCATCGGCACCGGCGGCACCGCTATCGATGTGAGCGCGGCGGGGAGCGCGATCATCATCGATCAGAACGGCGGCTCCGTCACCGGCAATATTTTGCTGTCGCCCAATGCCGACGTGGTCAACCTCACCGGCGGCACCATTGCCGGCAACATCGTGGGCCAGAGCGCAGGCACGCTGAACTTCAATCTCGGCAACGGCACCACATACACCGACAGCAACACATTTACGAACCTCAGTGCCATCAACATCGAGAGCGGCACGGTGGTGCTCAACGGCACCGACAGCGCCGTCACCTTGTCGGTCAGCGCCGGCGCCACGCTGGCCGGCATCGGCACGCTCGATCCGGCGACGACCATCAGCGGCACGCTGGAGCCGGGCACGCCGGGTGGCTTCGGCACGATGACCATCAACGGCAGCCTGACCTTCGAGAACGGCAGCTTCTACGCCATCGATATCGCGCCCGGTAACAACAACAATTCGAAAGTGACGCTCACCGGCGCCGCCATGCTGGCCGGCAACGTCGTGGTGACGCCGCAACTCGGCAGCTACACCACCGGCACGCAGTATGAGATCCTGACGACGACCGGCGGTCTCGGCGGTACCTCGTTTGCGGGCGTGACGGTCAACGGGCGCTTTACCGGCGCGATGACGGTTAATGACGTGGGTAACGATGTCGATGTCGACATCACCACCAGTGGTTTTTCTTTGCTTTCGCCACCGTCCGGGCTGAACCAGAACCAGCAGAACGTGCTCAACGGCATCAACAATGCCATCCTGCAAGGCGACAGCATTCCGTCGGGCTTTGCCGATCTCGGCGGCCTTTCCGGTCCCGCGCTGAGCAATGCGCTGACCGAACTTGCAGGCCAGCCGGCGACCGGCGCGCAGGGAAGCGCCTTCCAGTTGATGACGGATTTTTTGAATTTGCTGGCCGACCCGTCGAGCGGCGGCGGCGGCAGTCCGACCGGCGGCGGCGCGCCGGGTTTTGCGCCGGAACAGGACGCAAGCCTGCCGCCGGATATCGCGCAGGCCTATGCGTCCATTTTGACCAAAATGGCGCCGCAACCACAAACCTTCAATCAGCGCTGGAGCGCCTGGGGCTCGGCGTTCGGCGCCGCGGCCAAGCTCGACGGCAATCCCGTGGTCGGCTCCGGCGACGTCACGGCGAGCGATTACGGCTTTGCCGCCGGCATGGATTATCGCGCCACGCCGGGCTCGGTTTACGGCTTTGCGCTCGCCGGCGGCGGCACCAATTGGAGCGTGGCGGGAAATCTCGGCAGCGGGCGGAGCGACAGCTTTCAGGTCGGCGTCCATGACACCACGCATTGGGGGCCGCTCTATCTGTCCGGCGCGCTCGCGTTCGCCAATCACTGGTTCACCACCAACCGCATCGCGATCGGCGACCAACTCACTGCAAAATTCGATGGCCAGAGTTATGCAGCGCGCGGCGAAGCCGGCTATCGCTATGCGGTGCCGGTCACGGGTCAGATTATCGGCGTGACGCCCTATGCCGCGTTACAGGTGCAAGACTTCCACACGCCGGGCTTCTCCGAAACCGATCTCACCGGCGGCGGGCTTGGTTTGAGCTTTGCCGCGCAGAACGCGACCGATACAAGAAGCGAACTCGGCGCGCGGTTCGACAACGTGCAGATCGTCAACAACATGCCGCTGGTGCTGCGCGGGCGTCTCGCTTGGGCGCATGACTGGGTGTCAAATCCGGCGCTGGGCGCAGTATTCCAGGCGCTGCCGGGCTCGAACTTCACCGTCAATGGTGCGGCTATGCCGGCGAACTCGGCGCTGACCAGCGCGGGCGTCGAACTGCACATCACCACCAACTGGACGGCGATCGCCAAATTCGACGGCGAGTTCGCCCCGACCGCGCAGACCTACGCCGGAACCGGCACCCTCAAATATTCATGGTGACCGCTCCGCGCGGCGACGGCACGGACGAGCGCGTTACTTCCGCTTCGACATCGGCAGGTATTCGCGCTCCTTGGCTCCGGTATAGAGCTGGCGCGGCCGGCCGAGTTTCTGGTGCGGGTCCTCGATCATCTCTTTCCACTGCGCGATCCAGCCGACGGTGCGGGCCAGCGCGAACAGCACCGTGAACATGGTGGTGGGGAAGCCCATCGCCCGCAGCGTGATGCCGGAATAGAAGTCGACGTTGGGATAAAGCTTCTTGGAAATGAAATAGTCGTCGTGCAGCGCGATCTTCTCGAGCTCCATGGCGACGTCGAGCAGCGGATCCTTGATGCCGAGCTCGTTCAAGACCTCGTAGCAGGTCTTCTGCATGATTTTGGCGCGCGGATCGTAGTTCTTGTAGACGCGATGGCCAAAACCCATCAGGCGGAACGAATCCTTCGGGTCCTTCGAGCGCTTGATGTATTCCGGAATGCGGTCGACCGAACCGATCTCGGCGAGCATTTTCAGCGCCGCCTCGTTGGCGCCGCCATGCGCCGGGCCCCACAGGCAGGCGATGCCGGCGGCGATGCAGGCGAACGGATTGGCGCCGGTCGAACCGGCCAGCCGCACGGTTGAGGTCGAGGCGTTCTGCTCGTGATCGGCGTGCAGCGTGAAGATGCGGTCCATGGCGCGGGCCAAGACCGGATTGGGCTTGTACTCCTCGCACGGCACCGCAAAGCACATGCGCAAAAAGTTCGAGGCGTAATCGAGCTTGTTGTCCGGATACATGAACGGCTGGCCGACCGAATATTTGTAGGCCATGGCGGCCAGCGTCGGCATTTTGGCGATCATGCGGATCGAGGCGATCATCCGCTGCGCCGGGTCGGTGATGTCGGTGGAGTCGTGATAGAACGCCGACAGCGCGCCGACCGAGCCGACCATCACCGCCATGGGGTGGGCGTCGCGGCGAAAGCCCTGGAAGAAGCGGCTCATCTGCTCGTGGACCATCGTGTGATGGATCACGCGCTCGACGAAGTCGGACTTCTGGGCGGCGGTCGGCAATTCGCCGTAGAGCAAGAGATAGCAGGTCTCGAGAAAATCGCCGTGCTCGGCGAGGTCGGAGATCGGATAGCCGCGATAAAGCAAAATGCCTTCGTCGCCGTCGATAAAGGTGATCTTGGATTCGCAGCTCGCCGTCGAGGTGAAGCCGGGATCGTAAGTGAAAATGCCCGCTTCGGCGTAGAGCTTGCTGACGTCCAGCACCTCAGGGCCGAGCGTGCCGTCGTACATGGGAAAACTGTGGGTTTTGTCGCCGATTGTCAGCGTGCCGGTTTTGATGTTGGCGCCGGTCTTCGCGTCCATGATCGTATCCTCGATGTCTGACGGCCGGTGGCCGCGTGCAGCCGGAATGTGGCCTCATGCAGCTTAAATGTGCGTTTCACCCGGCATTATGGAGGTAGCGCAACGCCGTGTGCACTGCAAGATAATAGCCTGTGACATAGGCGGTAGGGTGGGGCAGGGCAAAATTTGTGCAAATGACATCAAGCCGCATAAGGGCTTCACCCGACGCCCGACCGCGCGTCTTCGGCGTCCTGCCGCGCCGCCTGATCGGCCAGCCGCGCCAGACTTTCGTCCTTGCCGAGGAGGCTTAAGACTTCGAAAATCCCGGGCGAGGTCGTGCGCCCGGTCAGCGCGGCGCGCAACGGCTGCGCCACAGCGCCAAGCTTGGCGCCGCGCTCTTCGGCGAAGCCACGGACGGCCTGCTCCGTCGCTTCGGCGGTCCAGGGCTCCACTTTGCCGAGCTGGGCGGTGACGTCGCGAAGGAGCTCGCGCGCCTCCGGGGTCAGCAAGGCGGCCGCCTTGTCGTCGAGCGGAAGCGGCCGGTCGGCCAGAAGAAAATGCGCGCCGTCAATGATATCGAGGAGCGTCTTGGCACGCTCCTTTAAGCTTGGCATGGCCGCCGCAAGCTGCCGCCGCAGGTCCGGGGTCAGCTTGGCGGACAGCGCCGCGCCTTGCGCGATATGCGGCAACAGCTGCTCGATGGCGGCGATGAGCTCGGCATCGGTGCTTTGGCGGATGTAGTGGCCGTTGAGGCTTTCGAGCTTGGCGAAATCGAAGCGCGCCGGCGAGCGGCCGATCTGCGGCAGGTCGAAGGTTTTGATCATCTCCTCGGTCGAGAAGATTTCCTGGTCGCCATGGCTCCAGCCGAGCCGCACCAGATAATTGCGCAGCGCCGCGGGCAGGTAGCCCATGGCGCGATAGGCATCGACGCCGAGCGCGCCGTGGCGCTTGGACAGTTTCGAGCCGTCCGGTCCGTGGATCAGCGGAATGTGCGCCATCACCGGCACCGTCCAGCCGAGCGCGTCATAGATCTGCTTCTGCCGCGCCGCGTTGGTCAGATGATCGTCGCCGCGGATGACGTGGGTGACGCCCATGTCGTGATCGTCGACGACGACGGCGAGCATATAAGTCGGCGTGCCGTCGGAGCGTAAGAGCACCAGGTCGTCGAGGTTTTCGTTCTGCCAGACCACGCGGCCCTGGACCTGATCCTCGATCACCGTCTCGCCGCTGACCGGCGCCTTGAGTCGGATAGTCGGCTTAACGCCCGCCGGCGCGTCGGCCGCAGCGCGGTCGCGCCAGCGCCCGTCATAAAGCTTGGCGCGGCCTTCGGCACGCGCCGCTTCGCGCATCGCCGTCAGCTCTTCGGGGCTGGCGTAGCAGTAATAGGCATTGCCGGAAGCGAGCAGCGCCTCGGCGACTTCGCGGTGCCGGGCTTGGCGCGCAAACTGATAAATGGTGTCGCCGTCCCAGGCGATGCCGAGCCAGGATAGCCCGTCGAGGATGGCGTCGATGGCGGCCTGCGTCGAGCGCTCGCGGTCGGTGTCCTCGATGCGGAGCAGCATCTTGCCGCCGCGGCCGCGGGCGTAGAGCCAGTTGAACAGAGCGGTGCGGGCGCCGCCGATATGCAGGAAGCCGGTCGGCGAGGGGGCAAAGCGGGTGACGACGGTCATGTCGTTTGCCCTTTAGCACAGCCGGGCGCGAATGGAAGTGAGGATGCGGCGGCGAGATTAATCATTTGCGCAGCCCGCGACCGGCGCCGTCACGTTCGCTCTCGCGCGCGGGCGGCTTGAGCAATGGCTTCCGCGTGGGCCACGGTTTTAGCGCGGGCCCTGGCGCGGAGCTTTGGATCGTTTGAACCGTGCAGCAACAGCGACGTGGGTGATTGATGATGTGCCGTTTTAAAGAAGCCATCGGCGTCGGGCGGAAGCTCAGCGATCATCCGCAGGTGCGCGGCAAGGCCGGCGTCATAGGAAATATCCCAGCAGCGGCTTTCCAGACAAAAGCGCTCGTCGCCGACGCAACGCCGGGCGCTGCGGCAGGGCCTGTAGCGGCACTCGCGCCAGAATTCGAACATGTCGCAATATTTGCGGGCCACGACCGCGCAGGCGGCGTCAAAGCGCCGCTGCCACTCCTTCGCTGCCGGGGTCGTTTCAATGGGGCCGCCCATGATGGCTCTCCTTAGTTTGCGGGACGCTGGACTCCCTCTCGCCGCACGCGGGGAGAGGTGCATAAGCTTCCTCGTTCTCGCGATGCGCCTTCGCATCCGAGTGTTCCGTCACGCTGTAAGAAAGCCCGTCCCAAGACCTCCCCAAAAAAATGGAGGGAGGCGAAGCGCCGAAAGGCGCGTACTTAGAGGCCGCACTATCGAGTGCGGCGCGCGCCACACTAAGCGAATGTTGCCACTCGCTAGCGCTTCGGGCGCGCTCGCCTTTCGGCGCTCCACCGCGGCTCTCGCCGGAGACCCGAAGGCCAGCCGGCTCAGCTCCAGGCCATGCTTCCTGGGACGCGGCTTCAGCGGGCGTTACCCGCCTTCACCTGTCCCAGTCCAGGGACTGCACCTCCCGCGCCGGCCGTAGTACCGGCGTGAATGATGCCCGGAGCCGCCCGGGCGCGGGTCGTAACCCCGCGCGCAGGGACCGCCCTCGTTCCACTTCCGAAAGTACCCTCGCGAAAGGCCCCTCCGTGAACGAGATGGGGAGGGATGTATCTACGTCAGTGACGATTGTCAAGACGTGGTCGCTAAATAGGAGACGACAAAAAGCGAGCGAGACAAACTCGTTCAAGCCCAGTTCGGTCGGTAGCGCCGGACACCCTCATTTCGAACCCGCGGGAAGCTTGATCGGGATTTTGCCCGGATATGGCGACCGGTGAATGATCGCCTGCAGCGGGTTCGCCGCTGCTTTCGGATCGGAGAACATAAAACTGCCGAACAGCTCGTCGATATAGACGTTCACCCAGAGCGGCGTGCACGCATCCGATTTCGCCTGACAGGCGGGCGTGTCAAGATCGTGATCGTCGTTGAACGATCCAGTGATCGTTGTCGTGGTGGTGCTGGTAGCCACCGATGAGGCGGTGTACGCCACCTTCATCTGGGTTCCGGTGGTATTTTGATAGCCTTGGGTCACCGTCGTGCCGTCCGAAATCCCAACATTGAGTCCATAGGCCGAATAGCTCGCGCCAAGACTCATGCCGGAACTCCAGCTAAACCCAACGACGCTGGTGACGGAGCTCTGGTAGCTGGCTGACGCATTTGTCGCCTGCGCTGTCGAATAGGTGAAGACGTTCTGGAAGGCGGTACTTTCGCCGGCGCTCGACGGGCCGCGCGGATCGACACCGTAATTGCCGCCGCCGAGCGATACGCCGCGGTTCGTTTGCGATGGATCGAATTCCTGGCCCTCGGCAAAGAACGGGTCCAAGGTCAGCAGGTCTTCGCACTCCGCCGGGGTCAGACTAATCTTGGTGGTCAAGGACCAGCCCGCCTTGCCCTTGCTCTGGGCGCACCCGAGCAGGTCGCGGATCGACACCGAGGCGAAATCCTGCCCACCCAGGAGTTGCGCCGTCGTCCCCGCCTTGAAGTTCCACAACATCGCCGACGGGTTTAGCAACAGGACGATGCGGTCCTCCCAAAACGGTTCCTGATTATAGGTTTCGGCCGCGACGACGGTGCATCCGTTGGTCTTGAAATTCGTCGCGTTGCAGGTATTCGGCGTCACATAGGGCACCGCAGGCAGGATCGTTGAATCCGGCGTACCACCGGGTGCCGGTCCCAGTGTTTTAGTCAGCGTTGTCGCGCGCGAATTGGCGGTGACCAGCCCGGTCCCCACGGTGCCGTTGATGTCCGAGGCATTCGTCGTCGAGTGGGTTTCGTTACCCTGAACTGCGACCTTGGCAATCAGCGCGCTGACCGACAGATTATTCTGGATGCCCATGGATTCCATGAACGCCGTAGTGTTGTCGATCGCAGTGTTGGATCCGGTCGTCAGCGTGGTGCCGTAGGAAACCGTCGTCGAAAAGCTGCCCTGGCTCTTGTCGCCAGGCGGGCGGTAGATAATTGTGTAAGGTAGCACCTTCATCTGGATGAAGGCCGCCGGTAACACGGTGATCTTGGACAATTGAATCGCGAAACGAGTAACCACCGTCTCGGGTCCGCCAGTGTGATAAAAGGTATTGCCGCTCTGCCCATAGCCCCAATAAGTCTTGATATACGGGTCGCTCGGGGTGGGCGGAGGGAGCTTGCCATTTTTCTGATAAACTTGTCCGGAGTTTTTCAGACCCAATTCAAATTCGATGCGCACGGAATTCACCGGCAACGGCAAGTCGACCGGAATGGACAACGTTCCCTTGTAGACTGGATTCGGTGGCTGGGGCTGGTTCCATGCGACCTCCGCTGGTCCCGCCCCCGTCAGATAGGCGACGAACTTCCAAGGCTCCGCCAAGTCGTACCAATGACCGCCGCGGTCCGCCACGCCGTCGGCCGTCTTGCACTCGATCGCCTTGTCGTGCTCGTCCTTCACCTCCTTCAGCGACGTGTGGTCCGATGCGGAGAGACAGATTTCCGGTCGGGCGGTGTAGACGCCGGTATCGCCGTCGCCCCGGAAGGCGGGAACGCATTCTCCCCCCGTGTTGCAGCTGTAATCGATCCCGGTCACCTGAATTCCTGTCGCGGTAAAGGTGATCGGCACGTTGAAGACCACTGAGCCGCTCTTGGCGTAGGTCGGCTGCAGCGGCGACTGAAACGTGTCGTCGTCGAGCGGCTCGCCCGCGGAAAGATCGGATTTGGTGTTGAACCGCGTCAGTTCGCCGACCGCGGGTACGAGATGGGTGATCGCCTCGATCGTCTGCGCGGCCCATTGGCCCTGCGACTGCTCTTCACCGCCGGGCCCGGCGGTCGGACCGCCGACATCGATGGCGATCGCGCCGGTCAGGCCTAGCGGATGGGGCAGCCCCTGGCCGATATCCATCGGCTTGGCAGCGGGCGGCGTACCTCCGGCAAGAGCCGCAAGCGGCCACAGCAGCACCCCGAGAATCAAACTTGAACTGGCGAAACCTGACCGTTCCGCGAAAAACCTGAGAACACCCCGCGCATAGACACTCGAAAATTCCTTCGAATCCGACATTTGTGTCTCCGCAGATGCCGTATGCAGGCAATCGCATCGAGGCGCTCGAAACTCTCACCTTTCCAAGCTCGTTTTAATGTGACACGGATTGCAAAAGTCCCCCTGTGACGCACGTCACACACCTGACACGTCTCGCTTGCTGGCGCAGATGGCCGAGTAGAAGCCCGTAGGGTGGTTGGAGCTCCGCGATACCCATCATCTTTCCCCGAAAGCTGGTGCATTTTCCGTCGCGTCACCGGCCCAGTCGAGCGGATAAATGCCGAGCTTGACCATGCGATGGAACGAGGAATACGGCCAATCCTTCACGCGCTTGACGTGGCCGTGCTTCACCGGGTTGAAATGGATGTAGTCGACGTGTCGCGCGAGATCGGCTTCGTCGCGAAGCGTGTGCTCCCAATATCGCCGCTGCCAAATGCCGCGCTCATTTTTGCCGGCGCGGCTCGCTGAGACACGCTTATCGGCAGGCAGGCCGTGCGAGAATATTGTTTTGATGAGGCGCCAGCGCAGCGCAAAATCGCAATCGTCTTCGGGCAGGGTCCAAACGGAGGTGGTCGGGCAGAACGACGATCGCTTGGATATCGAAGGGATGGCGGCGCCGCACATCGCGGAATGCCTGGCGCAGCAAGTCGATATGCGTAGTCAGTAAACGCAGCCGGCGCTCAGCCAGATTCACAGTGAAAAAGAAGCTGCCCCCCGGAGAGGAAATTGCGCCGGTAATTGGTCATCGGCGAAGCATAACAAAACCGCGGCGGCGGTGGAGATCGCCTTTGCCCGGCGTCGGTTATCCTCGATGCCCTATGATGGGTATCGCTTCGCTCCACCCGTCCTTCAAGGCCCTAATGTGCGCGCGGAGACGGCCCTTTATTGCAAGCCGATTTCCCGCTGACATTCCGATATAGCGCACGTCAAATTTGTCTTTGCCATCCTCGATAATGGGACCTTTGTACAGTACCTAAATGCCCCGCAGCCCTTCTGAGAGGCGCGAAACATCTTTGCGATCTAAGAACTCGGCGGATCGTCGAATGAAACGTAGGATGCTCTGCGGCATTAGGCTCGCCTAGCAGCGATTGACCGTTATTTCCCTGGTTCCGCCATCACCCGGAACCGTCACGGTCTGCGAGCTATGCTGGCAAGTCAACGAATACGGCGCGTATGGTACCATTTCGCTCACCTCGACTATCGAGCTACCCGAAGCAACGACGACACGCCCTACGTCGACGAAGCCATAGGGCGCGGATACCGGCGACGCCGATAAGCTGGCAATGACGGTGGTGATAATCGTGTTCATGGCTCTCCCCCCAGTTCCGCAACCGCAGGGAGTATAGCGACAGATTTTAGACGGCGCGATAGCGCCCGTGAGGATCAAATGCAAGTCTGCCAAAACGAAACCCGCAGGATCGGCGGAGCCAACGTGTCGGCGCGAAGCGCCGCCCGATGACAGGCTCCGCAATATCGATCATCTTTCCCCAAAACACGGCGCATCTTCCGCCGCATCGCCGGCCCAGTCGAGCGGATAATTGCCGAGTAGTGCAGGGTGGGCTGAGCGCAGCGAAGCCCGCGCGGAAAATGGGTGGATGCACAAGTTATCTGGTCCGCTTCATGCCGCTTGACGTATTTGTCCGGATAAATTGAACCGCACGCCGTGCATCGGCGGGTGAAAGAGCGGCATAGGTTTCAAACAAAGCGTCGGGTTTGTCCGCAACAGACGCCGGCACGAGAAAAGCTATGGTCTTTTTCAAATCCGGCCATCCGATACCGCAGGCCTTGCCGAGCGCGACTAATGTTTCGTCGGACTTCGCGTCGACCAGTCTGGTAACCGCCTGCACCGGAAGTTCTGCCAGCATCGCCAGAGCGTCGATCAGACCGCTGGTGTTGCGGTCATGCGTGCATTGCACTATGCGGGCTTTCAGGTGAGCGGAATCCTGCTTCAGCAAGGTTCTCCCGCCACGGCCGGCCGGCGCCGCCGATCGAACGACACGACCGGAAACGATCGCCAAAACCTCCGAGATTTTTTGCCTTGCGTCCGGGCGCGCGTTCGCCATCAGCCGATGCTGCACGACGGTGGTCGCTTTGCGAACGAGCTGGTCGAGCAGGTCGGCAGGCAAGTCAATCCGGTTGGCGACTGCAACAGCGATGGCTTCATCGTCCTCGGCGCGCTGCACGGCCCTGGCAAAGGCCCAGCGTGAGAACCGCGCGCCGCCGTTGGCCGATACCCTGGCGGCGACTTTGGCATCGCCGCGATCCACCAGGATTTCAGTGACGGGCTCGCTGATGCCGGTCCGGCCGGCGATGGCGTGTAAATGGGCCTGGCTTCTGGTTTTGGCGATCTGGACCAGGTCGCGATCCTTGAGAACGCTCGATAGCTCGAGAACCGGCCCGGCAATCTCGACGTCCGCGTCACGCGACAATCGGCCTATAACGTCGAGCGGCGCGCGCCGCGCCGGCGCCAGTCTCTTGCTAAGTTCGATCAGCGCTTGCCGCTCGATCTGCTCGATCAGCCGGCCCATTAAGTCGTCAAAGACGTGGATGGAATCGTCAGAGCAGGTTTCGGCGTTGGCCAGAAACAGGTCGGTCAATTTTCGAAGAATCGTGAAGCGCTGCGAGCTGGGGCGCTCGGCCAAGCCAAGCTTGAGTTCGGTGAGCAGCGGGTGGGCGTGTTGCATGGTTTCGCTGTGCCGGGGCGGTGGCGCCTCTGTGTTGCCGACAAAGCTATCGATCGACGGGGGAAAACGGTGACTTAAGATGGGGCCCGGGCCGAAGGGTTTGGCGCGGCTTGGTAAAGATCGCGTTGGCGCCTTGCCGAACATTCGATCCAACCGGATAGGGTCCAATTTGTCTGCCAACCGACCGGGTCAGTCGAAAATGATCCGCAGCGGACATCAGTGAGCCAACTTGCACCGAGCCAACTTGTCGCGCTGCACAGTTTTGGCTCAAATGCGTGATACTCTACGTTTGAGAAAATGACCCGATACGGCGATACGGAGAGTGGCTTATGCGACGCCGCAAAGTCCTTCAGTTGCTCGCAAGTGCGGCCGTTGCCACTCCCTTTTCGGCTGCCGCCGATACACCGGCGAAGACGGCTCGCCTCGGAACGCTGTCGCCAACATTGCCTCTGGACGAGAAGTCGCCAGGCGGCATGATGCTGCTCAAGACGTTGCAGCAGCGTGGCTATACGCTCGGCAAGAACCTGACTTTCGAAGCGCGCGCGACCAATGGTCAGGTTGCCAAGCTCGGCGAGGCCGCCCGGGATATGAAAGCGGAACAAGTCGACGCGGTCGTCGTCATTGGGTTTCCCACCGTGCTTGCCTGCAAGGTCGCCAATGTGCCGACGGTTGTCGCCTTTGGCTGCGGCGATCCGGTCGCGACACATTTGATCGACTCGCTGGCGCGTCCCGGAGGGGTGGTGACCGGCATTTCCGATGACGCCGCCGCGCTTTCGACCAAGCGTCTCGCGCTGATCAAGCAGGCTGTTCCGAACGTGCGCCGTGTTGCGATGCTGTGGAACCGGGACGACCTTGGCATGACCATGCGTTACCAATCGTCGTCGGCCGCCGCCCAGTCGCTCGGAGTGGCGGTACAACCACTCGGCGTGCGCGAGCCGAATGACTTCAACGGGGTGTTCGAGGCCATGGATAGCGAAAGGCCGGACGCCATCCTGATGGTCGCCGACTCGCTGACGGGGCTCAATAGAAAGCGGGTGTTCGATTACGCGAATGCACACAGCATTCCGGCAATGTACGAATACGATTTCTTTGTCCGTGACGGCGGCTTGATGTCGTATGGCGCCGACATCAAGGAATCGTTCGAGCGCGCCGCCGAGCTCACCGCGCGCATTTTCGGCGGCGCAAAACCGGGCGATTTGCCCTTTGAGGAACCGACCCATTACCCGCTCGTGGTCAATCTGAAGGTTGCCAAATCCACCGGCATCAGCCTGCCGAACGATTTCCTGGCGCTCGCCGACGAGGTGATCGAATAGACGCAGCGTTGCTGCGTCCGCTCAAGGCTGCTTCCGGCCCATCGCGTCACGTCGCGGCGCCGCGGCAGTTTGGTCGTCTCCGGGGCAAGGCGGACATGATTTGGACGGCAAAGCCGGCCGGGTCAGTCGAAAATGATCGGGAGCGGACATGGGCATTAGGAACGTAGGGCTTCAATCGTGGCGGGCGACAAGCTACGAAACCGCGTCAGCACGATTGATAATGCTGTAAGCTTGTGCCTTCTATAATCCGGTCATAATTGGTAAGGCGAAAAGACGCATTGCCGCCAAGAGCGAATACATGCACACTGCCTAATGGGGCGCGCACCGCCAAGGGGAAGACCCATGTTGCGAACGATGCAGCTTCGGTTCGTGGCGATTGTATTGTTTGCAGTGGCCGCAGCCTCGCTAACCGGCGCTCCCGCACGAGCATTCAGTCTGGGGAACGGTGGAACCACTGGGGCGGGCAATGCGGCGTTTGGCGATCCAGACGAACAGGTCGGCAAAGCGTTTGGTCTCGACCAGGGTGGGGAGTCATCTAGTTTAAGCGGTCCGGCGCAGTTTCATCCCGGGCCGGGCAAACTGAATCCATACAAGCACTTTCATCCCGACAGCCTTACTTCGCCTCCCGATCCTCTTTCCCGCCCGAGCGACTGAACCCTCGAGGTGCTATCGCGGCTTCAACTAGAGCATGATCCGGAAAAGTGGACACCGGTTTTCCGAAAAGATCACGCTCCAACAATAAGTTATGGAGCGCAATCGATTCAATCTGAAGCGATTGCGCTCTTGGCTGCATCGCCGACCTTTTGAACACAACAAAAAGCCCCGGCAGCGAGGACGGCTGAGTGATCAGCGGCGTCCTCCGATGTCCGTCGTCGGCCCATCGCATCATGTCGCGACACCGCAGTAGCCGGGTCGTTTCCGGGGCAAACGACATCCGGGCTATCACGCCGGAATGGCCGGATACCGGCGCAATCGCGTCGTCGGCGGAAAATTCTTCTTTACGCTGACGCTGGCCGATCGGCATCTACGACACGATTTGACGTGATAAGATGACGCCGAACGGGCCGGCGGCCGGGTAGGGGACCCGGACGCAACGGCCGACACAGGGAGGAAACACATGAGCTTATCCCGCCGCACATTGTTGGCGCTCGCGGCCGCGGGCTCCGGGCTGCCGTCGTGGCCGGGTTTTGCCGAGGCGGAGACTTATCCGTCGCGGCCGGTGCATTTGATCGTCGACATTCCGGCGGGGCTTGCCCCCGACGTGCTGGCGCGGCTGGTCGCGCCGCAGCTGGCGCAGCGGCTGGGTCAGGATTTTGTCGTCGAGGACAAGCCCGGCGCCGGCGGCAATGTCGGCGCCGACTACGTCGTGCACGCCGCGCCGGATGGCTACACGCTCTTGGTGATGATCTCGGGCAACGCCTCGAACGCCGCGCTCTATCCCAACCTCGATTTCAATTTCATCCGCGACATCGTACCGGTGGCGTTCCTCGGCTACACGCCCTTCGTCGTCGTGGTCCATCCGTCGATTCCGGCAAAGACCATCCCGGAGCTCGTCGCCTACGCCAAAGCCAATCCGGGCAAGCTCAATTTTGCCTCGCAGGGCGCCGGCACCGCGCCGCATCTCGCCTTCGAGCTGTTCCGGATGATGACCGGCGTCGACATCGTTCACGTGCCCTATCGCGCGTCCTATCTGCCCGATCTGCTGGCCGGTCAGGTGCAGCTCGCCTTCGCCACCGTGCCGCCGGTGCTGGGCTACATCCATAACGGCAAGCTTGGCGCGCTCGGCGTGACCAGCGTGAAGCCGATGGAGGCGTTGCCGGAGGTGCCGCCGATCGGCGCCTCGCTGTCGGGCTACGAGGGCAGCGGCTGGGCCGGCCTTGGCGCACCGCGCGGCACGCCGGCCGACGTCATCGCGGCGCTCAACCCGGCCGTCAACGCCGTGCTGGCCGATCCGGCGCTCAAGGCGCGCTGCATCGCGCTCGGCGCCGTGCCCGACCCGATGACGCCCTCGCAATTCGGCACGCTGATGCAGAGCGCCGCCACCAAATGGGCGAAGGTGATCCGCTTCGCCAATATCAAGGTGGATTAAAGCAACCGGCCCGCTTGCTCAATGACGGCTCGCGCCGCGCCCGCGGAGATCGTGTCGTTCTGGCGTGACGCCGGACCTGACAAATGGTTCGAAGCGGACCACAATTTCGACCAAGCCATCCGATCGCGGTTTCTGCCGGCCTATGAGGCCGCCGCCAATGGCGCACTTGCGGGCTGGGCAGAGAGCGCACAGGGCGCGCTCGCGCTGTTACTTCTGCTCGATCAGTTTCCGCGCAACATGTTTCGCGGCACCGCGCGCGCTTTTGCGACCGACGCTTTGGCGCGCGCCGTCGCCGATCGCGCATTGGCGCGCGGCTTCGACCAGGCAACAGAGGGGGCGCTGCGGCCGTTCTTCTATTTGCCCTTCATGCATTCGGAAGACTTGCGCGACCAGGACCGCTCGGTGCGCCTCTATGAAGCGCTGGGCGACGCCGAGCATTTGCGTTTCGCGAGCGAGCATCGCGACGTCGTGCAAAGATTTGGGCGGTTTCCCGGCCGAAACGTTGCGCTCGGCCGCGCTACGACCCCCGCCGAAAAGGCGTTTCTGGACGCAAGCGAAGCCGCGGATTAATGCTTCACTGCCTTTGCCGGAGGGAAGGAATGGAAGGCAACGATTGCTACAAATTCTCGACGATCCGCAATTTCATCGCACGCTCACAGACGAAGGACGTCGCGACCATCGTCGAGATCGGCGCCAATATCGGCGAGGTGACGCTCTTGATGCACGCTTATTTCCCGGCCGCCAGGATCATCGCCTTCGAAGCGGTGAAGGAGTATTGCGATATTGCGGCCGCGCGCACGCGCAAGATCCAAAACGTCGCGCTCCACAACAAGGCGGTGACCGCGCAACACCGCTTTGTCGACGATCTCGGCCAACAGCGCCGCCGTCAGGATATCGATCTCGTCATTCTCAAAGGCCTGCCCGAGGGCGGGCCGGGGTGGGTCGGCGGCTCGATGGTGTTTCCCCGCGACGCGCAGCGCGTGGCCGATCCCGACGACCACTACGGCTATCTCAGAATCGACCAGGCGGTGACGCCGATTACGCTCGCCGAAATCATGGCGCAGGAAGACCTCGCCGCGATCGACATCCTCAAGCTCGATTGCGAAGGCTGCGAGCATTCGGTGTTGGGCACCGCGGAGGCGGATGTGCTGCAACGCATTCGCTTCATCGTCGGCGAATATCACGGCTTCGACCGGTTCGCGGCGGTCATGCGCAACAAGCTGTTCGCCACCCACAAGGTCAACCTCTTTGGCGACCCGGAGCTGGGCTGCTTCTTCGCCGAACGCCGCGACCAGCGCGGCGACGGCATCCTGCACGACCAGCGGGCCCAAGTGCTGCTGCCGTGGCCAAGCCACTCGCCGGCCGAATGGCACGCGTTTAACGAGCGCTATGTCCTGCCCGAGGAGCGCTACTGGCATGGGCTGCCGTAAGCGCGTAGCGCAACGCCGGACTTGACCTTACGGGGCAACTTGTCCAATCGGGGGGCCGTCACGACTTATGCCTAAGAATCCCACGCTGCGCGGGTTAAACGGCAGGCTGCCAAAGGAAACGATCGATGTCGGTTGCCGAAACGACAAGCCGCGAAGCGGGCGAGGATTTCATCCGCGATATCGTGCGCGCCGACTTGGCGTCGGGCCGGCACAGAAGCGTCGTCACGCGCTTCCCGCCGGAGCCGAACGGCTACCTCCATATCGGCCACGCCAAATCGATCTGCCTGAATTTCGGCATCGCGCAGGAGTTCGGCGGGCAGTGCAATCTGCGTTTCGACGACACTAATCCGACCAAGGAAGAGCAGGAATATATCGACGCCATCGAAGCCGACGTGCGCTGGCTCGGCTTCGACTGGGGCAACAATCTGCATTACGCCTCGGATTATTTCGAGCAGCTTTACGACTGGGCGGAAGTGCTCATCCGCGCCGGCAAGGCCTATGTCGACGATCAAAGCCCCGACGCAATGCGCGCCGCCCGCGGCACCTTGACCGAGCCGGGCAAGAACAGCCCGTTCCGCGAGCGCAGCGTGGAGGAGAACCTCGATCTGTTCCGCCGCATGCGCGCCGGCGAGTTTGCCAACGGCGCGCGCGTGTTGCGCGCCAAGATCGATATGGCGTCGGGCAATATCAATCTGCGCGATCCGGTGCTCTACCGCATCCTCCATGCCGAGCACCCGCGCACCGGCAAGGCCTGGAGCATCTATCCGAGCTACGATTTCGCCCACGGCCAGTCCGACGCCATCGAAGGCATCACCCATTCCATCTGTACGCTGGAATTCGAGGATCATCGTCCGCTCTACGACTGGTTCCTGGAAAACCTCCCGGTGCCGTCGCATCCGCATCAATACGAATTCGCGCGGCTCAACCTGACGCACACGGTGCTGTCGAAACGCGTGCTCACCGAGCTGGTGCGCGGCGGTTATGTCGGCGGCTGGGACGACCCGCGCATGCCGACGCTTGCCGGCTTGCGCCGGCGCGGCGTGCCGCCGCAGGCGATCCGCGATTTCGTCAAGCGCATCGGGGTGGCCAAGGCCAACAGCGTCGTCGACATGGGCATGCTGGACTTTTCCATCCGCGAGCATTTGAACAAGACCGCCGAACGCCGCATGGCGGTGCTCCGCCCGCTCAAAGTGGTGATCGAGAATTATCCGGAAGGGCAAAGCGAAGAGCTCGAAGCGCTCAATCATCCCGACAATCCGGCGGCCGGTACGCGGCGCCTGCGCTTTTCCCGCGAGCTCTTCATCGAGCGCGACGATTTCATGGAGAACCCGCCGAAGAAATTCTTCCGGCTCTCGCCCGGCGCCGAGGTCCGGCTGCGCTACGCCTATTTCATCACCTGCCGCGAATTCGTGAAGGACGCCGCCGGCGAAGTCGTGGAGTTGCGCTGCACCTACGATCCCGCCACCAAAGGCGGCAACGCGCCCGACGGCCGCAAGGTCAAGGCGACGCTGCATTGGCTGTCGGCGGCGGATGCCGTGCCGGCCGAGGTGCGGCTCTATAATCCGCTGTTCATGCGGCCGTCGCCGGAGATCGGCAATTTTGCCGCCGAGATCAATCCGAGCTCGCTGGAGGTCGTCGCTGACGCGCGGGTCGAACCGGCATTGGCCGCGACGGAATCCAGGGCCGTCGTGCAGTTCGAACGCCAGGGCTATTTCTGCCCCGATCCGGACTCGACACCCGAACGGCCCGTGTTCAACCGTACCGTCGGCTTGCGCGACACCTGGGCCAAGGTTTCTGGCGGCTCGGCCTAGATAGCGGACGGCTCGGCGCGCCGGCTGCGACTTTGCATACTGCAACGCTTTTCGCTCCGGGGAGTTCCTCTAGCTCAAAGCTCGAGGAAGCAAGCGGACCATCGTGCGCGCCCCAACGGAGTTGCAATCGTCGCCAATGGGGCGGGCGGTCTTGCTGGCCTCCCAGCAGGCCGGTCGTTTTGCGGCTGTCGCACGTTCGCTGGCGCTGCTGTTGCCGCTTGCAGGCTGCGCGCGCGGCATTCTGCAGCCGCAAGGTCCGATTGGCGCTGCGGACTCCAAAATTCTGCTCAACGCCGTGGCGATCATGGCTGCGATCGTCGTACCCACCATTGTGGCGCTGGTGGTTTTTGCCTGGTGGTTTCGCGCCGCCAACGCCAGGGCGCGTTACCGGCCGGACTTTGTCTATTCGGGCCGCCTGGAAATCATCGTCTGGGCTATTCCTCTCCTGGTCATCCTGTTTCTCAGCGGGGTGATCTGGATTGGCGCCCATCAGCTCGATCCCTTCACGCCGATCGCCTCGAAGACCAAGCCGACCGAAGTGCAAGTCGTCTCGCTCGACTGGAAGTGGCTCTTCATTTATCCCGATCAGGGCATCGCCAGCGTCAACGCGCTTGTCGTTCCAGCCGGCGTGCCGATCCATTTTCGGCTTACTTCCGCGACCGTCATGAACGCGTTCTTTGTGCCGCAGCTCGGCAGCATGATCGCCACCATGAACGGCATGGTCACACAGCTTTACCTGCAAGCCGATCACGCCGGCGACTATTACGGACAATCCACCCAATTCAGCGGCGATGGATTTTCCGGCATGCATTTCGTCCTGCGCGCCGTGCCGCAGGATGCGTTTGCACAGTGGGTCGCCGCCGCGCGCCAGAGCGGACCGACGCTCGACCGCGCCGGCTACATCGCTCTTTCGCGGGAAAGCCAGAGCGTCGTCCCGTTCACCTATCGGGCGGTCGATCCAAACCTGTTCCAAGCCGTCGTCACGCAGCAGCTGCCGCCGGGCCCCGGTCCACGCACCGGACGCGGCGGCGATCCGACGGTTAGCCCGATAGGAGATCGATGAGATGCTGGGCAAACTGAGCTGGGGCGCAATCCCCTGGGACCAGCCGATCCCGCTCATCGCCGGCTCCGTGGTGATGGCCGTGACCCTCGCCGTGCTCGCCTGGATCGTCATCAAAGGTCATCTGCCTTATCTCTGGCACGACTGGATCACCAGTGTCGATCACAAGCGGATCGGCGTCATGTACATCCTGCTCGGGCTGGTGATGCTGCTGCGTGGCTTCATCGACGCCATCATGATGCGATCGCAGCAGGCGCTGGCCTACAATGCGCCCGGCTATCTGCCGCCGGAGCACTACGACCAGGTATTTTCGGCGCACGGCACGATCATGATCTTCTTCGCGGCGATGCCGTTGATGATCGGGCTGATGAACTTCGTCGTGCCGCTGCAGCTTGGCGTGCGCGACGTCGCCTTTCCCACGCTGAACTCAACGAGCTTCTGGCTCACCGCCACCGGCGCCTTCCTCATCAATATTTCGCTCGTGGTCGGCGAGTTTGCCCGCACCGGCTGGCTGCCTTATCCGCCGTTGTCCGAACTCAGATATTCGCCCGGCGTCGGCGTCGACTATTATTTATGGGCGCTGCAGATTTCCGGCATCGGCACATTGATGACCGGCATTAATTTCGTCACCACCATCCTGAAAATACGCGCGCCGGGGATGACCTATCTGCGCATGCCGATCTTCTGCTGGACGGCGCTGGCGTCGAACCTGCTGATCGTCGCCGCCTTCCCGGTACTCACCGCCACGCTCGGCATGCTGCTGTTCGATCGCTATGTCGGCTTTCATTTTTTCACCAATGGCGGCGGCGGCAACATGATGATGTTCATCAATTTAATCTGGGCCTGGGGACACCCCGAGGTGTACATCCTGGTGCTGCCCGCCTTCGGCGTGTTCTCCGAGGTGATCTCGACGTTTTCCGGAAAGCCATTATTCGGCTACCGCTCGATGGTGGCGGCGACGCTGTTCATCTGCCTCGTGTCGTTCACGGTGTGGCTGCACCACTTCTTCACGATGGGGGCGGGCGGCGACGTCAACGCCTTCTTCGGCATTGCCACCAGCGTCATCGCCGTCGGCACCGGCGTGAAGATCTACAATTGGATGTTCACGATGTATGGCGGCCGCATTCGCTTCGCGACGCCGATGTTGTGGGCGGTGGGTTTCCTCGTAACCTTCACCATCGGTGGCATGAGCGGCGTGCTGCTCGCCGTTCCACCGGCCGACTTCCAGCTGCACAACAGCCTGTTTCTGGTGGCGCATTTTCACAATGTCATCATTGCCGGCGTGGTGTTCGGCGCTTTTGCCGGCGTCACTTTCTGGTTCCCCAAGGCATTCGGCTTCCGGCTCCACGAAGGCTGGGGTAAGGCGGCCTTCTGGTTCTCCATCACGGCGTTTTACGTGACGTTCATACCGCTTTACGCCGCGGGCCTCCTCGGCATGACGCGGCGGCTGCAGCATTACGACGTCGCGCAATGGCGGCCATGGGTGCTGACCGCGGGCATCGGCATCGGCATCTATTGCTGCGCACTGGCCTGCCAGGTGATCCAGATCGTCGTCAGCATTCGCGGCCGCGGCCGGCTGCGCGATCTGACCGGCGATCCCTGGGACGGCCGCTCGCTGGAATGGGCGACGCCGTCGCCGCCGCCGCCATTCAACTTTGCCGTCCTGCCCAATGTCGAGGGGGAGGAACCTTATTGGCGGATCAAGCGCCGCGCCATCGAGACCCAGGAATTGTCGGCGGAGCCCGATTACAAGCCGATCGAAATGCCGCGCAACAGCCCGACCGGCTTTATCACCGCTTTCTTCGCAACCGTCACCGGCTTCGCGCTGATCTGGCACATCTGGTGGCTGGTGGGCATCGGCATCGTTGCCGCCTACGGCGTCTTCGTCTGGTTCGCCTGGCGCGACGTCGAAGACTACCAAATACCCGCCGAAGAAGTCGCCCGCGCCGATCGCGCCCGCCGTCGCGCTCGCGCGGCGTGGCTTGCCGCGCATGCGCGGGAAAGCGAGCCGGCATGAGCGCGACCGACGTCTTGGAGCAAACATACCGGCGCGACGCCGATCCCTATAAGCTCGGTCGCGCCACCGGGCATGGCGGCGGCCGCGACCGCACATCCGGCCACGACTGGGCCGGTCCCGCCTCAAAGCGGGTGATCGTGGGCTACGGCTTCTGGATTTTTCTGCTCAGCGACATCGTCTTGTTCTCGTGCCTGTTCGCGGCGCATGCCGTGCTGCAAACCGCGACCGCCGGAGGTCCTTCGGGACGAGAGCTCTTCAATCCCACCAACATCGCGATCGAAACCGCCTGTCTGTTGGTGTCGAGTTTCACCTGCGGTCTCTCTGCGGTCGCCGCCGACGCGCGCAATCAGCTCCTGACCCAGCTTGCGCTCGCCGTCACCGGACTCCTCGGGCTGACTTTTCTGCTGCTTGAGGCCCACGATTTCGCCGGCATGATCGCCCAAGGCGCGGGGCCGCAGCGCAGCGCCTTCCTGTCGTCCTTTTTCGCCGTGGTCGGCTGTCACGGAGCGCATGTCACGGCGGGATTGCTGTGGCTCGGCACGATGATGGCGCAGATTTTCTTCAAAGGCTTCCGCCCCAACATCATGCGGCGGTTGCTCTGCTTCAATCTGTTCTGGCACGTGCTCGATATCATCTGGGTGGCGGTGTTCACGATCGTCTATCTGATAGGAGAAGGCCGATGAACGAAGACAATCATGGCGCCGCGGGCGCCGCCCCGGATATCGATCCCGCCGGCTACAGTGTGTGGGATGAAATCCGAGGCTATTTGATTGGACTGGTGCTCGCGGCCGGGCTCACGGCGGCGTCGTTCGCCATGGTCCACACCGACCTGATCTGGGGGCCCGGCATCGCCGTTGCGCTGGCGACACTCGCCGTGGCCCAGATTGGCGTGCACTTGGTCTTCTTTCTGCACCTGACGACCGCACCCGATAACACCAACAACGTGCTGGCGCTTGCCTTCGGCGTCCTGATTGTCGCCATGATCATCGGCGGCTCGCTATGGATCATGGGTCATCTCAACGACAGAATGATGCCGATGGACATGATCATGCAGATGCAGCGCTGAGGGTGAGAAAATCCACGCAATCCGGCGGCAAGGACGCAAGCGCCGTCGACTTATCCACCCGACCCCTCGCCAGGCCCTACACGCCCCGGTAGCATGCCCCCACCCCAACCCTCCCCCGCATGCGGGGGAGGGAAGGGTGGGGGTTAGCGCGCTGGGGGCGCGCCGTGGCGCAAGACGACCGAGAGACCAGGCAAAACACCAAGATCGAAAACCGCGCGGGAGCGGGCGCTTCGACGTGGCCTGTTGGCGGCCGCGCGCCTTGGGCCGGAGCGTGGGGAGCGCTCTCGCCGCGAGCGCAAGTCATCATTCCGGCGCGCATGCGCGACTGGGCGGTGGCCGAATTCGGCGCCGGCCGCATGGTGCCATGGCTTGCGGTCGCTTACGGCTTCGGCGACGTGGTCTATTTCTCCGCCGAGCGTGAACCTGCGGTTTGGGCGGCGCTGACGCTGGCGGCCCTCGGCATGGCGATCGCGATCATGGCGCGCCGGCGCAGCTTCGGCTTTCCGCTGGCCGCGGCTTTCGCCGCACTGACCATAAGCTTCGCCGGCGCAACGCTGCACACCGCCTGGATCGCCCATCCGGTGCTGCGCCATCCGGCCTGGGGCATCGCCGTCACCGGCTTTGTCGCGGCGCGCGAAGAACGCGAGCACAACGACCGCATCGTCGTACAAACGCGCACGATGGAAGGCCGGCGCTTCGACGCCGCGCTGGCGCGCGTGCGCGTCGTCCTTCGTCCGGGAACCGCGCCGCCGGTCGGATCGTTCGTAGCGTTCAAAGCGGATCTGTTGCCGCCGCTTCCGCCGCTGCGGCCCGGCGGTTACGATTTCGCGCGCGACATGTATTTTTCCGCGCTCGGCGCGTCGGGCTTCGTACTTGGCGGGATCAAGACCGCAGCGCCGCCGGCCGCGAGCGGCGGCGCATGGCTGCGCTACACCGCAGCCGTCGAGACAATGCGCGACGGCATCGACCAGCGCATCCGCGCCGTCATTCCCGGCGACGAGGGCGCCATTGCCTCGGCGGTCATCACCGGCAAGCGCGGCGAGGTATCGCCCGCGGTGAAAGATGCCTTCTACGTCTCCAGCCTCGTCCATGTGCTGGCGATTGCCGGCTTTCATATGGCGGTGGTGACCGGGCTCATATTCTTTTTCGTTCGCGGCGGGCTTGCTTTGATCCCGGGGCTCGCAAGCCGTCAGCCGATCAAGAAATGGGCCGCCGCGGTCGCGTTGCTCGGCGCCGCCTTTTATCTGGTGCTCTCCGGCGCCGGAACAGCCACCCAGCGTGCCTTCGTCATGGTCGCCATCGTGCTCACCGGCGTGATGGTCGATCGGCCAACGCTGACATTCCGGACATTGAGCATCGCCGCCTTCGTGGTGCTGACTTTGGCGCCGCAGGCGGTATTGACGCCGAGCTTCCAGCTCTCGTTTGCGGCAACGCTGGCTTTGATCGCCGCCTATCACTATGGGCTGCCGTTGCCGCATGCCGGAACCGCATCCGGCTGGCGCGCCCGCCTGGCGCTGTGGAGTTGGCGCGAGGTGGCGACGATCGCCTTTACCTCGGTGATTGCCGGGCTCGCCACCTTGCCTTACGCCGCCTACAACTTCCATCGCCTCGCTCCCTACGGCGTGCTGGCCAATGTGCTGGCGATGCCGGTGGTCTCCGTCTGGGTCATGCCCATGGGCATTCTTGGCGTGCTGACGCTGCCACTCGGCTTCGATGCGGTGTTCTGGCGGCTGATGGGTGACGGCATCAGCTGGATTATCGGCGTCGTGCTGTGGGTGGCGCATCTACCGGGCGCGGTCGGAGCCATCCCCGCCTTCGGCACCGGGCCGCTCTTGCTTTGTACCGCGGGCTTGCTGCTGGTGTGTCTCTTGCGCACGCCATTGCGGCTGGGCGGCGTGCCGCTGATGCTTGTCGCCGCAGCCTGGGCGCTGACGACGCCACGGCCGGATTTGCTGGTGTCGGCAGACGGGGAGAGCGTGGCGCTGCGCGAAGCTGACGGACGCCTTGCCGTGTTGCATGTGGGCCGCGACACCTTCGCCGTCGAGGACTGGCTCGTCGCCGACGGCGATGCGCGCGATGCGCATGACAAGAGCCTCCGTCGGGGCACCGCCTGCGATCCGTCCGGCTGCATCGGCAAGCTCGCCGACGGACGCCTTATTGCCTATGCGATAGAGCCCGACGCGTTCGAGGACGATTGCCGGCGCGCGGCGCTTATCATTGCGGCGCACGACGATCCGCCGCTCGATTGTGCGGCCAAAGTGATCGGGCGGGAGACTTGGTACGATCGCGGCGCGCTGGCGTTGCGTCGCGACGGCGCGGGCTTTCTCATGGATTCCGAACGATCAAAAAATTTCGACCGACCATGGGCGCCGGCGCCGCCACAGCGCGCAAGCGATACCTCCGGTGCAAGTGCCAACACCAGCACGGCGTATGGTTCGGCGCCGCGAGACGCGACGCCGCTGCAAGACGACATCGAAGCCGATCAGTAACGCCTAAACAATCCGACGAGCTTCCCCTGAATGCGCACCCGGTTCGGCGGCAGGATGCGCACCTCGTAGGCGGTATTGGCGGGCTCCAGCGCGATCGAGGCGCCGCGGCGGCGGAAACGCTTCAGCGTCGCTTCCTCGTCATCGATCAACGCCACGACAATGTCGCCGGTATCGGCGGCGTCGGTGCGCTTGAGCAGAGCCATGTCGCCATCGAGGATGCCGGCCTCAATCATCGAATCGCCGCGCACTTCGAGCGCAAAATGCTCACCCGTGGTGAGAAGATCGGGCGGCATGTTGATGGTGTGACTGCGGGTTTGGATGGCCTCGATCGGGGTGCCGGCGGCGATGCGGCCCATCACCGGCACGGCGACCGGACGGCCGCCATCGTCCTCCGACGCGGTGCGCACACGGCCGAGATTGCCCTCGATGACGCTTGGCGTGAATCCGCGGGAGCGGCCCGAGGCCATGCTGTGGGCGATCGATTCCGGCAGCTTGATCACCTCGATGGCGCGCGCCCGGTTCGGCAGGCGGCGAATAAAGCCGCGCTCTTCGAGCGCCGTGATCAGCCGATGGATGCCCGACTTGGAGCGCAGATCGAGCGCATCCTTCATCTCGTCGAAGGACGGCGGCACGCCCGCCTCCTTGAGACGCTCGTGGATAAACCGCAACAGTTCGGCTTGCTTGCGCGTCAGCATCGGCGTTTGTCTCCCGGACCGGTTCCGGCTCAAAAGCCGAAACAAAGCATGAACGGACACTATCCGTTCCATATGTGTTCTGCAACCATTTAATTTGAAGTGAAGAAAACGAGGGGCTGGGCGAACGCGTGCTTAAGGCTAAGAAGGCCCTCGGATTTGCGGTTGTTTCCCCAATTCTGAAAGATTTGCGGCGGGAGTTTTTAGGCTTCCCGGCTCACGAGCCGTGTTGTCGTTTGCTAAGCAGCACCGGCGTCCTCGTGATTCGGCGCGGGTTTTTTTTCAGCGATCGAACCGCAGCATGTCGCAAGGCTCACCGGCCTTTGCCGCCGGCGCATACGGTGCGCGGATAACCAGACAACCTGCCTTGGCGAGCGGCGCCATCATGGATGAATCCTGCACCGGGAACGGTGTGGCAATCGGTCCGTCGGCGCCCATGGTCAGCGTCGCGCGCAGATAATCGGCACGCTCATCGTTTTCCGGCAAATCGCAGCCGAGCACGGCCGCTTCGGTTGGCTGCACCAGATCGGTGCGGCCGCTCATGCGGCGGATCAGCGGCACCAAAAACAAAAAAGCGCAGACGTAAGACGACACCGGATTGCCGGGCAGCCCGAGCACATGCATGGCGCCGAGCCGGCCGTGCATCAGCGGCCGGCCGGGCCGCATCGCGATCTTCCAGAACGACAGCTCCATGCCTTGTTTGGCGAAGGCTTTGTGCACCAGATCGTAATCGCCGACCGAGGCGCCGCCGGTCGTCACCAGAATGTCGGCCGGAATATCGCGGGCGTCGTCGATGGCGGTCAACGTCGCCTCCATTGTGTCGTGGACCAGGCCGAGGTCGGTGACTTCGGCGCCTTCCTCGCGCGCTAGCGCTGCCAGCGAAAAACCATTCGAGTAGACGATCTGTCCCGGCCCCGGCTCGCGCCCGGGCGGCACTAGTTCGTCGCCGGTCGCGAACAGCGCGATTTTCGGGCGGCGATAGATTGGCAGCAGGGGATGATTCATGCCGGCGGCGAGAGCCAGATCGCGTGCAGTCAGGCGATGGCCTTTGCTGAGCAGGACTTCGCCTGAGCGGAAATCCAGGCCCTTGGGCCGGACGTTCCGCCCCTTGCTCGATGGCTTCTGCACCTCGACACTGTCGCCATCGCGTGCGGTGACTTCTTGAACGACCACGGTATCCGCGCCGTCGGGCACAAAGCCGCCGGTAAAGATGCGGGCCGCCTGTCCCGGGCCAATGCTGCCGCTAAACGGCCGGCCAGCGGGAACTTCGCCGATCACCTTCAGGCGCACCGGCGCGTTGGCCACATCGGCCGCGCGCACCGCGTAACCATCCATCGCGGAGACATCGGCCGGCGGCTGGGTGCGCAACGCTTTGAGGTCGTAGGCCAGCACGCCGCCGTCGGCCTCCGTGAGGGGAACCTCGTCGGGCGGCAGCGGGATTGCGTGCGCCAACACCTGCGCAAGCGCCTCGGCGACCGAAATCAACGCCACGGCATTACTCCTTCGCGCGATAGTGGCCGGAGCGGCCGCCGCGCTTTTCGATAAGCCGGATACCTTCGATGCGCATGCCGCGCTCCACCGCTTTGACCATGTCATAGACCGTGAGGCAGGCGACCGAAACCGCGGTCAGCGCTTCCATTTCAACTCCGGTCTGGCCCGACACCTTCACCCGCGCCCGAACGATGACACCCGGCAGTTTGGCGTCGGGCGTCAGATCGACCTCAATCTGGGAAACGGGGAGGGGATGGCACAGCGGGATCAATTCGTGGGTGCGCTTGGCGGCCTGGATTCCGGCGATGCGCGCGGTGCCCAGCACGTCGCCCTTTTTCGCATCGCCTTGACGCACAATGGCAAGCGTCTTCGGCTGCATGATCACGCGGCCTTCGGCCACCGCCTCGCGCTCGGTGACCGATTTTGCCGAAACATCGACCATGCGGGCTTCGCCGCGTGAGCTCAGATGCGTGAGTTTCTTGGCGCGCCGCGGCACGGTTCTACCGGGCCGGCGCCAGCGCGGCCTGGCGCATGAGCAGTGTGCGCGTCGCGGCGGCGACGTCGTCCTGCCGCATCAGGCTTTCACCGACCAGGAACGTCGCGATGCCGGCCGTGGCGAGCCGCGCCAGATCGTCCGGCGTGAACAGGCCGCTCTCGCCGACCATGACGCGGCCGGCGGGAACGAGCCGCGCCAGCCGCTCGCAGGTCGTAAGCGTAGTTACGAAGGTTTTCAGATCGCGGTTGTTGATGCCGATCAGTTGAGATTTCAGGCGAAGCGCCCGTTCCAACTCACTCTCATCATGGACTTCTACGAGAACGTCCATGCCGTGCGCGAAGGCCGCTTGTTCGAGCTCGGCGGCGCAGCCGTCATCGACGGCGGCCATGATGATGAGGATGCAATCGGCGCCATGCGCGCGCGCTTCCGTCACCTGGTAGGTGTCGTAGATGAAGTCCTTGCGCAACACAGGCAGGGTGGCCGCTCCGCGCGCCGCGCGCAGATGATCGAGATTGCCTTGGAACGACGGCGCATCGGTCAAGACCGAAAGGCAGGTCGCGCCGCCGGCTTGATAAGCACGCGCCAGCGCCGCCGGGTCGAAGTGTTCGCGGATCAGGCCTTTCGACGGGCTCGCCTTCTTGATTTCGGCGATCAGCGCGTAATCGCCGGCGGCAAGCCGTCGCGTGATGGCGCGCAGGAAGCCGCGCGGCGCGCCTGAGGCTTTGGCCTCCACTTCGAGCGCAGCAAGCGGGCGCTGAAGCTTCGCCGCGGCGATTTCCTCGCGCTTATAGGCCTCGATCCTGGTCAGAATGTCAGCCATCGTTCGACACCACGATCAGGCGATCGAGCCGGCCTTCGGCCTCGCCGGAATCCACCGACTGGGTCGCCAGCGCCAAGCCGGATTTGAGGTCTTTGGCCTTGCCGGCGACGACCAGCGCCGCGGCCGCGTTCAACAGCGCGACATCGCGGAACGCGGTTGCCTTGCCTTCCAACACGTCTTGCACCGCCTGCGCATTGGTCGCCGCGTCACCGCCGCGCAGCGCTTCCGGCTTGACCTTGCGCAGCCCGACCTGTTCCGGCGAAATCTCGAAATTGCGGATGACGCCGTTTTCCAGCGCCGTCACGCTGGTCGGGCCGGAGGTGGTGATCTCGTCGAGCCCGTCGGAGCCGTGCACCACCCAGACGCTTTCGGCGCCAAGATTTTTCAGCACCTGGGCCAGCGGCTCGGTCCATTGCTTGGAGAACACCCCGACCATCTGCCGCTTCACGCCGGCCGGGTTCGACAGCGGACCGAGCAGATTGAAAATGGTGCGGGTGCCGAGCTCGACGCGGGTCGGATTGACGTTCTTGGTCGCAGGGTGATGCGTCGGCGCGAACATGAAGCCGATGCCGGCCTCGCGGATGCAGTGGCCGATCTGCTCGGGATTAAGATCGATATTGACGCCGAGCGCCGCCAGCACGTCGGCGGCGCCGGATTTTGATGACAGCGCGCGGTTGCCGTGCTTGGCGACCGGCACGCCGGCGCCGGCAACGATCAGCGCGGCGCAAGTCGAGATGTTGAACGAGCCCGACGCGTCGCCGCCGGTGCCGACGACGTCGATGGCGTCGGCCGGCGCCTCGACGCGCAGCATCTTGGATCGCATCGCGGTGACGGCGCCGGTGATCTCGTCGACGGTCTCGCCGCGCACGCGCAGCGCCATCAACAGCGCGCCCATCTGCGACGGCGTCGCTTCGCCCCCCATCATCTGCTCGAAAGCGCCCGCCGCCTCGTCGCGATGCAGCGTCGCGCCGGTTGCGACCTTGCCGATGAGCGCCTTGAACTCGACCGTCACGGGCTGGTGTCCTTCAATGCGCGTGCGCCGCCGCGCGTGCCGGCGCAAAGGCTCGGCGCCCGGTCGAGGCGTTCCAGGCCGCCGCGATGTCGAGGAAGTTTTTCAGCATCAGGTGGCCGTGATCCGAAGCGATGCTTTCCGGATGGAACTGCACGCCATGCGTCGGCAGCTTGCTATGCGCAAGCCCCATGACCAGCCCGTCATCGGTTTCCGCGGTGACCGTCAATTCGTCCGGCATGGTGTCCCGGTCCACGACCAGCGAATGGTAGCGCGTCGCCTTGAACGGGCCGTTGATGCCGCGAAATAGGCCGCCGCCGCGGTGGCGGATTTCCGACAGCTTGCCGTGCACCGGCACCGGCGCGCGCACCACTTTGCCGCCGAAGGCGTCGCCGATCGCCTGATGCCCGAGACAGACGCCGAGGATCGGTATGGTGGCGGCGGCTTGTTCGATCAGATCGAGGCAGATGCCGGCCTCTTTGGGCGTGCAGGGACCCGGAGACAGCACGATGGCGTCGGGGTCGGCGTCGATCACTGCCTCCGCCGTCACCTTGTCGTTGCGGCGCACGTCGACCTCCGCGCCCAGTTCACCGAGATAGTGCACCAGGTTGAAGGTAAAGCTGTCGTAATTGTCGATCAGCACGATCATGATCAGGCCCTGTGCGGGGTCTTAGACACGCGCAAGCGAAAGGGTCAAGGCAGCGGTCAATCGCCGACCTTAGTCTACTTGGCGTGTAAGAACGAGACAAAGGGGGTCGTCGATCCGATGCTGCGGGGCCGGCCTTAGGGCGGCGCGCAAAAAACAGCGGCGGAAGGTGGGGAAGCACCCTCCGCCGCAGGACCACGTGTGACACGGCAAAAATTTAGGCAGGACTTATCGATCCGAGCGCTGGCGGCACGAAGCTCCGGCTAGCGGTCGGCAACGATCCGCGCCTGGCGCGGCTCCAGCAGCGGATGACCGGCATCGCGCAGGCAGGCGGCCTCGAAATACGGCCAGGCGTTTTGCGAGCAGTCGGTGCCGAGCGGGCGCATGTCGGCCCGGTCGCCTTTGGCGCCCGGGATTGGCGAACTCGCTTGCACTGAATAAGACAAACTCGGGAACGCGACGAAACAAGCCGCCACGATCGCGGCGACCGCAATGGCGTAAACGGTCTTGATCATGACACCCATCCCTGTTTGCAACCTGTGTCGCTTCAAGGAACGCAACGCGTTCTCAGCGCCAGAGTTGCTTTTATTTTCAAAGTAATTCGTAAGCCGACGGGCCGAAGTCATCAGTGACCGGCGTCACATTCCAGCACTTTGCTCATAAGTGTCTGCGAATTCACCGGTTTTTATGCTCTTGATGGCTCGCTTTGCACCCATGAGAAGCTGCGGCCACCTTGCAGCCAGCCTGGGCGCGGGTTAGACCGCCGCCCAGTCAGGACCTACTCATGTCAGCATCCCCATCGGCATCCTCGTCTCGCGTGGCGTTGTTCGCCGGATCTTTCGATCCCATCACCAACGGCCATCTCGACGTGATCGGCAAGGCGGTGAAGCTTGCCGATAAGCTGGTGCTTGCGATCGGTATCCATCCCGGCAAAACGCCGCTGTTCCCGGCCGAGGAGCGACTGGCGATGCTCAACGAGATTTGTGTGCCGCTCGGCCGCGCCGCCGGATGCGAGATCGCCTGCGTCACCTTTGCCGATCTTGTCGTCGGCGCGGCGCGGCGCGAAGGCGCGAGCGTCCTGGTGCGCGGCGTGCGCGATGCCACTGATTTCGATTACGAGATGCAGATGGCCGGCATGAACGCCGCCATGGCGCCCGAGGTGCAGACGATATTCCTGCCGGCCGCGCCAGCGGTGCGCCCGATCACCGCCACTTTGGTCCGGCAGATCGCCGGTATGGGCGGCGACGTTTCGGCCTTCGTGCCGAAAGAGGTCGCGGCGCGGCTGAAGAAGAAATTTGCCAAAGCCTGACAACCTGATCCGGGAGAATTCATGAGCCGCCTTGCCGCCCTTTTGCTTGCCTTGACTTTCGCCGTTCCAGCCTTCGGCCAATCGCTGACAAATCCCGCCGCGCTCACGGCGCAGGCGCCGCCGGACTACAAAGTCAAATTCGACACCAGCAAAGGCCCGTTCGTCGTCGAGGTGCACCGCGACTGGGCGCCGCTCGGCGCCGACCGGTTCTACAATCTGGTCAAGAACGGCTTCTTCAACAATGCCCGGTTCTTCCGGGTGATCTCGGGCTTCATGGTGCAGTTCGGCCTCAATGCCGACCCGAAGGTTTCGGCAGTCTGGCGCGACGCCGCCATCAACGACGATCCGGTGAAGCAGAGCAATACGCCCGGCATGATCACGTTTGCCACGCGCGGTCCCAATACCCGAACCACGCAGCTGTTCATCAACTACGGCAACAATGCCCGGCTCGACAGCATGGGCTTTGCGCCGTTCGGCCAGGTGGTGTCCGGCATGAATGTCGTCGAGGCGCTTTACAGCGGTTACGGCGAGGGTGCCCCGCGCGGCGCCGGACCGGAGCAGGGCCGCATCCAAAGCGAGGGCAACGCCTATCTGATCAAAGACTTTCCCAAGCTCGATTACATCAAGACCGCGACGATCGTGCCGTAACTTACCGCCAATTGAATTGCTCCGAGCGAGAAAAGGAAAACCAACATGGCCACCGCATTGCCCGCCGGCGTCGATCCGCAAAACGCCTTGATCCTCGAAACCACGCCCGGCACCATCGTCATCAAGCTGCATGACGACATCGCGCCCGGCCACGCCGAGCGAATGAAGCTGCTGGCGCGCGAACAGTATTACGACGACGTGCCGTTCCATCGCGTGATCGACGGCTTCATGGCGCAAACCGGCGACGGCGAACATGGCAACGGCACCGGCGGCTCGTCCTACCCGGACCTGAAAGCCGAGTTTTCCGACAAGCCGTTCGTGCGCGGCACCGTCGGCATGGCGCGATCGCGCAGTCCCAACTCCGCCAACAGCCAGTTCTTCATCATGTTCGACGACGGCGATTTTCTCAACGGCCAGTACACTGTGATCGGCGAAGTGGTCTCCGGCATGGACGTGGTGGACAAGCTCAAGCGCGGCGAGCCGCCGTCCAATCCCGACCGCATCATCAAGATGCAGGTGGCGGCCGACGCGAAGTAGCGGCTATATTTTGGCCAGGGGACGGACTTATTAAGACGAATCCTGTCGCTACTGGACTCAGGTCCCCTTTTGGGGCGAAGCAGACATCAACCGGCAGACAAGACCGGCTGTGTCGGTCGCAAATGACCCAAGTGCGACGTTAGCTCGCGCGTCGAGCAGCCCTAAATCTCCGCTCCTGTGTTATCCTACACGGTGCGTTGTCATAAGCCGGGGCGGATTATGCGGCGGCGTGATTTCATTTTATTGACTGGCAGCTCAGCGCTTGTTTGGCCGTTTGCCTCGCGTGCGCAGCAGTCGGCGATGCCAGTGATAGGGTTCCTGAACAGTGGCTCGTCCGGGCCCGACGCCCAACTCGTTGCCGCCTTCCGTCAGAGCTTGATCGAAAGTGGTTATGTCGAGCACCAGAATTTGGCCATCGAGTACCGCTGGGCAGAGGGGGCTTATAATCAGCTCCCGGGGCTAGCGGCTGATTTAGTTCACCGTCGGGTCGACGTGATCTTTGCCGGCGGTCCTCCCGCGGCGCTGGCCGCGAAGGCGGCCACGAGGACGATCCCTATCGTCTTCACCAGTGGAGGCAACCCGGTCGAACTTGGCCTCGTATCAAGCCTCAACCAACCAGGCGGCAATATCACGGGAGTAAGCTTCCTGATCAATGAACTTGTGGCGAAGCGGCTGGAGTTACTGCGTGAGTTGGTGCCGGCAGCCACATCGATCGGCCTTCTCGCCAATATGGCCCGACCAAGTTCCGGGGCAGAGGTGCGGACCGCGCAGCAGGCCGTACAGACACTCGGGGCAAGTCTCTATGTCCAGAGCGCCGGCAGCGCAGGCGAAATCGACGCAGCATTCGCGAATTTCACCCGGCGTCGGATTAACGCCGTCCTGATCGGCTCCGATCCTTTTCTTAATGCTCAGCGCGACCAAATCGTTGCGCTGGTATCCCGCCTTGCGATCCCCGCAATGTACAATCTACGGGAATACGTCGCAGCAGGCGGCTTGATAAGCTATGCACCCAGCATTGCGGACGTGTATCGCCAAGCTGGCGTCTACACTGCGAAAATCCTCAAAGGTGCGAAGCCAGCTGACTTGCCTGTGGTGCAGCCAACTAAGTTTGAGCTGGTGATCAATCTCAAAACGGCGAAGGCGCTCGGCATCGCGGTGCCGAATACGATTTTGGTCGCCGCCGACGAGGTGATCGAATAAGATTTTATTTGCTGCACGTGCTCACGGCCGGTTTTTGCCCTTCGCGTCACTTCGCGGCAAGGCACTTCGGTCGGTATCGGGCCGGAGCGGACGTCAAACTGGAATTATGGGTACACGTCCTAGCACTACTTTGGCAGATTGCCGCATGCTCGGGATGGATGGGATTCCCAAATCAGATTTTCTGTGACTCATAGGTGGTCGGTTTCTTGGAGGACCGACCATGGCAAACGCGATGTCGAATTGGGAAGACGATCTCAGCGGCTGGCTCAAACCGTTCTTGGATCGCCTGGGCCACAAGGCGCGGCGGCGAATGTGCCCGCTTTACGTGGCGGGGCTGATCGGGCCCGGTGATCGCAAGAGCGTTCAGCCAATGGCGGAACGCTTGGCGCCGGGTGATTATGATCAGTTGCATCATTTTGTTGCGGCTGGTGTCTGGGACGCGGCACCATTGGAGACCGAGCTTCTCGTCCAAGCGGACCGGCTAGTCGGTGGCAGCGAAGCGGTGTTGGTGATCGACGATACCGCGGTGCCGAAGAAGGGCACTCACTCGGTCGGGGTCGCCGCGCAATATGCTTCAGCGCTGGGCAAGACGGCGAACTGCCAGACACTGGTGTCACTGACGCTCGCCCGGGGCGAAGTGCCGGTCATGGTGGCGTTGCGGCTTTTCCTTCCGGACGGTTGGATCAGCGATCGGCGCGGTTGGAGCGAGCCGGCGTTCCGGCCGCCTATCGAACGGCTCGCAGCAAGCCCGAGATCGCATTGGCGGAGATCGATCGCGTGACGTCGGCCGGCGTGCGCTTCGGCTGTGTTCTAGCGGATGCCGGTTACGGGCTCAGTGCGCCGTTCCGTCAAGGGCTTACGGCTCGCAAGCTTGCCTGGGCGGTTGGCATCCCCCGGCACCTCAAGGTGTACCCGGTTGGGGTGCGGCTCATTTGGCCAGATACAAAAGTTCGGGGTCGGCCCCGTAAGCGGCACGTTCCCGATGTTCTATCGATAGCGGCCGAAGACATGCTGGCCGCAGCCAAGTGGAGAACTGTGAGTTGGCGCAGCGGGACGAAAGGCCGGCTGAAAGCCCGATTTGCGGCTGTCCGTGTGCGCATCGCCGACGGACCTCCGCAGCGGATATGGGATAAGGGTCAGCAGCATCTTCCAGGGGACGAGGCGTGGCTCATCGGCGAGCACCGAGTATCGGGGGAGAAGAAATACGTACTCCTTGCCAACCTGCCGGCCCGGACGGACCTGCGCAGCCTGGCTGCCACGATCAAGGCGCGATGGGTCTGCGAGCAGGCCCATCAACAACTGAAGGAGGAGCTAGGCCTCGACCACTTCGAGGGAAGGTCCTGGCATGGCCTTCATCGTCATGCGCTTATGACCATGATCGCTTACGCCTTCCTCCAGCATCGTCACCTCACAAAAGTGAGACGGAAAAAAAAAATCAACGGGCCGCCACCTCAACCAACGTTGCCGGCCGTCCGCCACGCCATCGTCAGCCTCATCATTCGAACAAACCCGCTACAATGTCCGAACTGCCGAGTGTGGATCGGGGTAAAAAAGCAGCGTGAGTAAATCTGCCAAAGTAGTGCTAGGCCGACACCGCGGCCGCTTTCATGCCCGGGCATTCTGCCGGGACAGGTAAGGCTCGACCGCCTCGAGCACATGCATCGGCAATATCCGCTGCATCCCGTCGGGCGACCCGCCGCCCGGCGGCTCGATGGCGTGAATAAAGCGCGAATAAGCCAGAACCGGCGTCGAGCCGAACAATCCCGACCGCATCATCAAGATGCAGGTGGCCGCCGACGCGAAGTAGCAGCCAATTGCGTCGCGACATGACTTTTGTCGCCGGAGCGGCTGCGCTTTGGACAGCGGCCGATGCGATGCTCAAGTCCAACAAGCGCTGTGGACACCGCGTAACATACCAGTACGTCCGCAACAGGCGGACGAGCGGAGCTTGATCTAAGGCCCGAAACTGTGCGACACGCCGAGCCACACCGAATGCATGTCCACATCCGAGTAATGGAACGCATCATTGAGAGTGCTGGATGAGGTGGTGGTTACGCCGCCTCCCGATGTCCCGGAGGCGCTGCTCGACTCTCCAAAGTTGACGGTCGTGCTCGCAAATCGCGTGTAGCGATATTCGGCCCGCAGGTTCCAACCGGCCATGATCTGCCTTTCCCAGCCGACGCCGATCGTTCCGCCATTCATGCCGAATCCTTGTCCGATCTCGCCAATTTCGAACCTGCCGTAGGTGTATCCGCCAAGCAAATAAACCAGATCGGCGGGATCGAGCAGGAAGCCGCCACGCGCCAAGACCGAAATGAGCCATCGGTTCGCGATCGCGTCGGTTGCCGAACCGGGGCTGGTGGTTGTCGAAACGAGCGGGGCGCCTCCCGGCGGCGTCGTGAGCGACGTCGAAGTAGTCGTGGAGATTCCGCTGCCGTTTTGATTGACGGCCGTGTTGGCGAGCGTGGCCTCGATCTGGCCGCCGATGAGCCAGTTGCTGTTGAGCATATGGTTGTAGCCGAGGAATAGACTGGCCATCGGGCCCGGATTCTGGCCGCTAAGACTGTCCATTGCGCTGCTCGTGGACGTAAAGACGGAGGTCACCGGACCTGGATCGACCGTGGTGCTGGTGGACGCCGAATTGCCACTCAGCGTCTCATTGCTATGGATCCAGCCGACCCCGCCCGCCGCGCCGGTATAAAAGCCGTTCCAGCCTTGCGCCTCGGCGATTGCCGGGCTCGCAATGTCATAGAGTTTGGGTGGCGCGGCGGCGGCCACCGCTGCGTTCGCGGGCGCGAGCGCAGCCGTGACCGCTACCGGCTCGCGTGTCCTGATTTTTTGCCGCAAGGCCTGCGTCTCGGCGCGCGCCGCAGCGGCGTCTTTCTTTGATTGTTGGTTCTCTGCTTCGAGTACACTCACCCGCGCTTCGAGCTTCTTGAGCATGTCCGCCATTTGCGCCATGTTCGGCGAATTCTGGGCGTGAGCCGCAGGCGAGAGACCCAGGATCAAGCCAGCGATCAATCCGACAGCGCAGCAAACGGCGTACCGTCGCGCGCATGACAACATCCCCGATGCACGGTCAACGCAAAGCTCGTTCATGATTCCCCCAATCGGCGTGGATTTGCATATCCGAAGCATCGGCTTTCGAGTTGACCGCACAATCCCGCTCTGGCGTGAACGTGGGCGAGATGCCCGGGGCGAGAGCGAGATGTGCTCAATTCGCGCGGAAACTATGCGCCTCGCGGTCGGTCGCAACAACGGCAGATCGACGTCAATCCACCGACTCTGGGGTGATGTTGCTTTCCTGCAACGGACCGATTTATGAGCACATTGCCCCCCACCTGATGCGGCGACCGTGATCATGGTCGCGGCTTTTGGCGCGACAGATACGGCTCGATCTTTTTCAGCACCTGCGCCGGCAAGATGCGCTGCATCCCGTCCGGGGATTGGCCGCCGAGCGGCTCGATCGAGTGGATGAACTTCGAATACCTCAGAACCGGCGTCGAGCCGAACAAACCGAATGCATCAGTGCCGCCGGCGACCGCGAGATTCATTGGACCGGAGGACGGGCCAACAAAGAGGTCGGCACGGCGCAACAGCGCCGCCGCTTCGATGAGAGAAAGATCGCAGGCATTGACGGCGGCCGCACTGGCGCTATCGGCGATAAAGCGTGCCGCGCGCGCGGCGTTCGCCGGACCGCCGACCAGGAACACGGTGCCGGTGAAACAACCGCGCAGCAGCGAAACGAATTCGGCCCAATGTTGATCCGGCCAGTCCTTGTCGGGATGCGAGGCGCCGATGCCGAGCGCGATCCAGGGACGAGCCGCGGACTTAAATCTCTCGGCGACGGCGGCGAGCGTCGCATCCGGCAAGTTCAAATCCGGCTCGGTCGATGCCAGCGGCACTTTCATCGCCGCCATCAGCGCGGTGAGCCAACCGATCGGATGATCGTGGAAATGACTGTGGTCGATGCCGGGATTGGTGAGGAAGAAACTTTGCGCTCCGAGCCCAAGCCCGATGCGCTGCGGTATGCCGGCAAGCCGTGCGGCGAGTGCCGGCCGCGTGGTGCGGTCGAGAATCCAGATCGAGCGGAATTTGCAGCGCCGTAGCAGCGCGGCCAGCCGGACGAGATTGATGCCGCGCTGCAGTTCGGAGCCGGCATGCTCGAAATACACCGTCGCGGCGACCGCCGGCTCCGCGGCGAGGAGCTCCTTGGCATGGCTCGTCGGCGGCGCCAGGAACGTCACGCGCCCGCCCGGCGCGACGCCGGCGATGGCGCGGATGAAGGGCAGGTGCCAGATGACGTCGCCGATGCCCGGCTTGACCTGGATCACGGCGCAGCCTGTCGTCTCCCGCATCACGTTGCCAGCCGCGCCAAAGGTTGCGATATGCGTTTCTAATGCAGCTTGACGCCCGATGGAAACTCGCGTCCCGGGCGCAGCGCAGCACGGAGTGGTGCGCTGCAGAACCGGGACCGTTACAAACCCTGAGCCTGAAACGATCCCGGAACAGCAGTGCAGCACTGCGCTACGCTTGTGCCGCACCGCATCCGGGATCCGGACACTGACAATGCGCACCGACCTGTTCGATTTCGTCCTGCCGGAAGACCGCATCGCATTGCGGCCGGCGGCGCCGCGCGATTCCGCGAGGCTTTTGGTGGTGCAGCCATCGTCCGTGGCCGGCGCGACGCCCGAGCGCGAAGACCGCGTCATGCGCGATCTGCCGGCGCTGTTGCGGCGCGGCGACGCCGTTGTCGTCAACGACACCAAGGTCTTTGCCGCCAATCTCTCCGGCCGGCGGCTCGGCCGCGGCGAGCATGAGCCGGCCATTGCGGCCACTTTGATCAAGCGGCTCGACGGCTCGCGTTTCCGCGCTTTGGTCAAGCCGGGGAAGCGCCTCGCGGTCGGCGACGTGGTGCGCTTCGGCGGCGAGGGGCGGGTCTGCTTTCTCGAGCAGCTCGACGCCACGGTCGAAGACAAAGGGCAGGGGGAAGAGGGCGGCGCGGTAACGCTCGCCTTTGCGTTTACCGACGCGGTGCTCGATCAGGCGCTGGCCGAGCGCGGCGACATGCCGTTGCCGCCTTATATCTCAAGCCGCCGCGAGGTCGACGAACGGGATCGCGCCGACTACCAGACCATGTTTGCACGCGAAGAAGGCTCGGTCGCGGCGCCGACCGCAGGGCTGCATTTCACCGACGCGCTGACTGCCGGCTTACGGGAGGCAGGCATCGATATTCACCGCGTGACGCTGCATGTCGGCCCCGGCACGTTTTTGCCGGTGAAGGCGGACGACACCTCCGGCCACACAATGCATCCCGAATGGGGCAGCGTATCCGCCGAAACCGCAGCAGCCTTGAACGCAACGCGACGCGCCGGCGGCCGCATCGTTGCCGTCGGTTCGACGTCGCTGCGATTGCTGGAAAGCGCGGCCAGCGAGGACGGCACGCTCAAGCCGTTCTCCGGCGAGACTGCTTTGTTCGTCACGCCCGGCTATCGCTTCCGCGCCGTCGATATCATGCTGACCAACTTCCATCTGCCGCGCTCGACCTTGTTCATGCTGGTTTGCGCATTCAGCGGGATCGACACGATGCGGCGCGCTTATGCGCATGCCATCGCGAGCGGTTATCGCTTTTACTCCTACGGGGATGGCTGTCTGTTGTTTCGATCGCCCCATTGAACCGTATCGAAGTTCCACGCGACATATCAGTGCAGTAGTCCCAAGTCCGTTGACCCAAATACGAGCAATAACGACATGCCGGATATCATCAAGATCACGCGCGACTTGACCGGCTTGATCGGCAACGCGTGCACTTGTTTTTTCGACAGTATGTTTGGTTGGCTTTGGCTCGCCGCGCTCTTGCTCGTTGTTGCCGTCGTCATGCTTTCTGGTCCCATCAAAGCGTTCGGTGGCGGCGGACCTAGCCTTAACGAGGTTATTGCCGTGATTGGTGCCATGCTGCTGATCGGCGCAGGCGGGAGCTGGACCCGCTACATGCTTGGCGAAGAGCGCGCCATAAAATCGCGGATTGGAGAAAACGCTGACGGCGTGGAATCGCGCGCAACCCTAGAGGTAGGGATTGACTTTATTGCACCTCCAGGCGCGTAGTGGCCGGACTGGCGTACTCGCGGGGGCGAGCGAGCGCGGGATTGGATTTCTCGGGAATTCTGACGCGGGCATTTTGGCACGTTCGCTCGCCGCGGGCTTAATTCCCGCTTGGTATGCAGCCGCAAGCTCCCACCCGACCAATCGTCATTAAATCCAAGGGAGAACGGCCTTGTCGAACAATCTGGTAAAGGCAATTGGCATCCTGGTTTGCGCGTTGGTTCTCGCCGCAAATGCGAGCAACATTTCGCAGGCCCAGGCCGCGGACCTGTGCAACAACACCAACACTCAAGGGGTGCGTAACAACCCCTCCAATCACCGCACACCCTGCAAACTCACCCAGCCGGCCCACATCACCGAGCTTGTTACCTATCACTGGAACAACGGGCTGGGCGCAAAGCCCGGGAAGATCACACTGTTCAACCCCGGCACCGGCGCTCAGTTCGGACCCTTCAACGCCGTCGGTTCACCCGGTCAGAACGGCGCGGCTAACGTCAACTGGACGGCAAATGTCAACATTGCCGTGCCGGCCGGAAATTATCAGGTGATCGACTCCGACTTCGCCACCTGGTCTTGGAATTCAACCTCCAAGAACTTCGGCTTTGCGATCGTACGCGGCGACTACCCGAGCGGCGGATCGCCGTCCACCGGCTCCAGCGCTTGCCCTCAAGGCGCGAAGGGCGCGGCGATCGGGCTGCTGCACTGCCCCTGCAACTATCCGGTGGGCTGGAACACTCCGACCGTCAACGTCACCAATCCTGGCCTCAAAAAGTGGTATCCGGCGTGCAAACCGCCTCTGCAGTGTCTGGGCAATCACCCTGGCACCAATCCCTTCGGCGATTCCTCCTGCCAATGACGGGCGCCGCCGGACGCCGAACCGTGCTCGATGTCGCCTCGGCCTAGCGGAGTTTATCCGTTAGGCCGCGATCTCGAACTTGTCGCGTTTCACTTTGGTGAGGTCGAGGCCTTCGATCCGGATCAGGCGGGTGTCGTTCTCGCGGCGCGGCGAGTGCAAGTCGCCCTCGCCGTAGAGATACGCCATGCCCGGCGTCATTGCATAGGTCCGCACCTTGGCGACTTTGCCGGGTTGGCCGTCGGCCGGCTTTTCAACAAGCCGCCAATCGGTCATCTCGGTGACGCCGACGGCTTGGCCGTAGATCGCCCAGCTTGGCCCGTGATCATGCGGGGAGCTCGCCTTTGCGCCTTTGTAAACATGGGCAAGAATGCAAAAGTGCAGATCCGGATCTTCGTAGAGAATCTTCCGCTCGGCATCCGCAGCCGGGCCGAGATGCGTTGCGACAAACTCGGGATCGGAGCAGGCTTTTTCGGTGTATTGGCGAACGCGCTCGCGGCCGGCAGGGCCAGGATTTTTGAGGAGCGCCGCCCGGCAGTCGGCGGCGAACTGGTCAAGCGTATAAGCCATGGTCTATCTCCTCCGTAAGGGCGCATGCCTGCTTTGTTTTGATATTAGCGCTGTGACCGCGCCCGGTAAACGCTCTCATTGACACCCCGATGCAGCAGCCGTTCTCATTCCGCCTGACCGCCACCGACGGCGCTGCGCGCCTAGGCGAAATCGCGACCCCGCACGGAGCGGTGCGCACCCCTGCCTTCATGCCCGTCGGCACACAGGCCGCGATAAAGGGCGTGCATCATGACGACGTGCACGCCTCGGGCGCCGATATCATTCTCGGCAACACCTATCATCTGATGCTGCGGCCGGGCGCCGAACGGGTCGCGGCCTTGGGCGGGCTGCACGCCTTCATGCGCTGGCCCTATCCGATCCTTACCGATTCCGGCGGCTTCCAGGTGATGTCGCTGTCGGCCTTGCGCAAAGTGAACGAAGCCGGCGTGACGTTCCGCTCGCATATCGACGGCGCTTTGGTCGAGCTCACCCCGGAGCGCGCCATCGAGGTGCAAAACCTGCTTGGTTCCGATATCGCCATGCAGCTCGACGAGTGCGTCTCGCTTCCGGCCGCCAGCGATGAGATCGAGCGCGCGATGGAACTGTCGCTACGCTGGGCGGAGCGCTGCAAACGCGCCTTCGAAAGCGCAAGCCCCGGCCGGGCACTATTCGGTATCGTGCAGGGCGGCGACGATCGGCGCTTGCGGGAAAAAAGCGCGCGCGCGCTTACCGACATCGGTTTTGACGGCTACGCCATCGGCGGCCTTGCCGTCGGCGAAGCGCCCGAGGTGATGCGTAACGTTGTCGCGGCGACCGCGCCGGCGCTGCCCGCCGAACGGCCACGCTATCTCATGGGCGTCGGCACGCCGGCCGACCTGTTGGCGGCGGTCGGGCGCGGCATCGATATGTTCGATTGCGTCCTGCCAACACGCAACGGCCGCCATGGCCTTGCTTTTACGCGCTTCGGCCCGATCAATATCAAGAACGCGCTTCACGCCGACGATCCGCGGCCGCTCGACGCGGAGAGCCGCTGTCCGGCCGCACGCGATTTCTCTCGCGCCTATCTGCATCACCTTTTCAAGGCCGGCGAAGCACTGGGCGGTACGCTGTTGTCGGTCGTTAATCTGTTCTATTACCAGGACTTGATGGCGGGCGCGCGGGCTGCGATAGGGTCGGGACGATTTGCCGATTATGTCGCACAAACGACGGAACAATGGTCGGCAAGACGCGATATTGCGAGCCAGTAAGCGGCTACGGCCTCGATCTGAAATCGATATCTTAGGAACCATCCGGAGACCAAGACATGTTTCGTATGTGTGCTGATTTTGCGCGGACTGTCGTCAACCGGCGGATTGCGGGTTTTGCGATTGCACTCGCAGCGCTGACAGGTCTAGCGGGGACCGCGCCGGCGCAAGCCGCTTATCCCGACCATCCGGTCCGGGTCATCCTTCCTTTCGGCCCCGGCGGCGTCGCCGACGTCACCGCGCGTCTCGTCGCCGAGAAGCTGTCGCAAAAGCTTGGCCAGAATTTCGTCATCGAGAACATGGCAGGTCCCGGCGGCATCGCTGCGGCGCGCGCCGTGTTGCAAAGTCCCGCCGATGGCTACACGCTCGCCTTCTTCACCAACGGCACCGCGATCAGCGTGCCGCTGTTCAGCCATCTGCCGTTCGACCCGATCAAGCAATTCGTGCCGATTTCGGCCATTGGCTATTTCGATCTCGATTTCGTCGTCGCCGCGGATTCGCCCTATCACACGCTCGGCGATTTCTTAAAAGCCGCGAAGGACAAACCCGGCACGCTCAATCTGGGCTCGATCGTGGTCGGCTCGACGCAGAATCTGACCGCGCAACTGTTCAAGTCGATGTCGGGAGCCGATCTAGTGATCGTGCCGTTCCGCACGTCGCCCGACGAATTGGTGGCGCTGTTGCGCAACGACATTCAGAGCGAGGTCGAATTTTATGCGGCGATCGCACCGAGCCTGCAAAGCGGCAAGGCGCGCGTGCTGGCGACCAGCGGCACCAAGCGTTCGCCCGAATTGCCGAACGTTCCCACCATCGCCGAGGCCGGCGTGCCGAATTTCGACGTCACGTCGTGGAACGCGCTTTATGCGCCGGCCGGCACGCCGCAAGCCGTGGTCGACACGCTCAACGGCGCGCTGCACGACGTGCTGGCCGATCCGGAGCTGAAGAAGCGGGCGCTCAATCTTGGCATTGACGCCGAGGCGTCAACGCCGGCGGAGATCGACGCGCGGATGAAATCCGATATCGCCAAATGGACCAAGGTCATCGACGACGCGCATATCCCGCGGCAATAGCGCGAGCTTGGCTGCAATCTACATCCGAACAAAAACGAACCCGCCGGTCCGTGATACGCGGGACCGGCGGGTCACATACACACCGGCAATGACGCTACTGTCCGGCGCGGTTACGACTTCACGAGCTGGCCGCGGATTTCGCCGCCAGGATTGGCCGCAGTGTGGATGTTGACGTAATACTGCCCCGCCATCAGATCGCTTGCTTGCGCGTCGGTCAGCTTGGCCGAGCCTTTAAACGGGCTGGGAAAGGGTTGTCCTTTTGTCGACAGCCACATCACCACGCCGGCGTTCTTGCCGGGCTCGGCGGGTCCGTGGATGTGAGCCGCAGTCACCGGGCCGGTCAGCCCGGAATAATTGCCGTCCCAGGTCAATTCCTTGGTCGCCGGATCGTAGCTCATGGTCACCGAGCCAGTTCCGCCAGTGGTGTTCGGCGGCACTTCGCTCGAACCCTTCAGATCGGCTTTGAAAGCCGTGGCGGCAGCATAGCTCGGCGCGCCAGACGCCAACAGCGCGGCGCCGGCGGCGCTGCCCACGCAAATCCCCAGTACTGAGCGACGATCGAACGTTTGACGCATGTGATCCTCCTTGTGGACGGTTGCGCGACAACGGCACAAACACCGGGTCGGGCGGCATTATTGCGTGTTACCCTGGCCGGTTCTAGGCCATCGGCCGGACATTGGCGGCCCGTCCAAGAACACCGACGCTCGAATTACTGAAAGAACGCAGCCTGTTACGGGAAATTCGTAGCGCTGTCGTCTAGCGCGGTCCCACGCGGATGGAAGTGACGAACGAATTGCCGCAGTCGTCACAGGACCAGTGGTGGTCGATCCGGCTCATGGCATTGGACACGTTGGCGTCGAAGCGGGACTCCTCGGCGAAAGCAGAACGCTGCCGCAACGCGGGCAATTCGGCCGGCCGAGGCTTTCCTTCGCCAGTAGGCGTGGCGGCGGACCTTGGCACGCGGATTGGACGATCATCGTCGATCCTCCTCGACGAACGCACCCTCACCGCACCCTAACGGCGCAACATTGCGCGCCGTCTATGGCGCTATGGCGACGCCGGCGTGAAACTCTGATGGCTTTTGTGGAAGATCTGGCCTTTGGGGACGATCTGGTTTTTGCACCGGAACGGCACGAAACGAGACTAACCGTTTCAGCGCGACGGCGTCTCGATCGGCACGCAATTGGTGCGGCCGGACATCATGCAGTCCTCGATCTTGCCGTTGGCGTAAAGCTCGTGCGCCAAAATCCATCCGGCCAAGAACAGGACGATGACCACGCCTAGCGCAATCATCGAGCGGCGCTGGTTTCCCTTTTGGCTGTCGCGATCCGGCATGTGATCTCCGCGTCGTAACGGATTGAGATGTAAGGCAAGCTACCGACGTTTTGAAGCTGGCAATGGGGCCGCGTATAGCCCCTGGGGCCAAAATGGGCCGACAAACCGCGCGCTAAAACGATACCGCCCGAGGGGGAAGCCTCGGGCGGCGGGCAACAATTGATCGACTTGGAGCGGCTGATATTGATTGTCTACCGTGACGGCGAATGCCGGGAAGTGATCGCCGTCACAAAGCGTCGCTTTATCACCAGATGCGAGGGCGAAATCCCGAAAGGGTCTGTGGGGCTGACAGGGCGGACAACGATTTCATTGGTGAGCGCGCTGGGACTCGAACCCAGGACCCCGTGATTAAAAGTCACGTGCTCTACCGACTGAGCTACGCGCTCCACCTAAGGCGCTCAGATACTTAAGTCGGCCGGCATTTACCAGCCTCGCGCGGGCATTACGCGCTTTTTCCCGGCGGTTTTGCTAGATTGGGCTTAATCCTCCGGGCGAGCCCGCGAAACAAGGACCTTTGCCATGCCGATAGTCAACCGCATCGCCGATCTGCAGGGCGAGATCAAGGAATGGCGGCGGGATTTCCATGCTCACCCGGAACTGCGCTACGACGTGCACCGCACCGCGGCCTCGGTCGCCGACAAGCTCAAGAGCTTCGGCTGCGACGAGGTGGTTCCCGGCATCGGCCGCACCGGCGTGGTCGGCGTCATCCGTGGGCGCAAACCCGGCAACAAGGTGCTCGGCCTGCGCGCCGACATGGATGCGCTGCCGATCGAGGAAGAGACCGGCCTGCCGTATAAGTCGACGGTGCCGGGCAAGATGCACGCTTGCGGCCATGACGGGCACACCGCGATGCTGCTTGGCGCGGCGAAATATCTCGCCGAGACCCGCAATTTCGCCGGTACCGCCGTGGTGATCTTTCAGCCGGCGGAGGAGGGCGGCGCCGGCGCGGCGGCGATGATCAAAGACGGGCTGATCAGCCGTTTCGGCATCGACGAGGTCTACGGCATGCACAATTATCCGGGTATTCCGCTCGGCCAATTCGCCATCCGCCCGGGCCCGATGATGGCCGCAGCCGACCACATCGAGATCGAGCTGGAAGGCAAAGGCGGCCATGCGGCGCGGCCGCATCTGGCGATCGACACGATCCTGGTCGGCGCCCAGATCATCAACGCGCTGCAGTCGATCGTGGCCCGCAACGTCGATCCGCTGGAATCCGCCGTGGTGTCGATCTGCATGTTCCAGGCCGGCCATACCGACAACGTCATCCCGCAGCACGCCAAGCTCAAAGGCACCGCGCGCAGTCTCACCCCGCAGGTGCGCGAGCTTTTGCACCGGCGCATCGCCGCGGTGATCGAAGGTACCGCGCAGCTTTACGGCGCCACCGCGAAGATCACCTACACCAACGGCTATCCGGTGGTGGTGAACCACGAGCGCGAGACCGCTTTTGCGGCCGACGTGGCCCGCGAGATCGCCGGCAAGGACCGGGTCGATACCGCGCTGCCGCCGGTGATGGGGGCAGAAGATTTCGCCTTCATGCTCAACGAGCGGCCGGGCGCCTTCATCTTCGTCGGTAACGGCGACAGCGCGGGGCTGCATCACCCCGCTTACGATTTCAATGACGAGGCGATCCCGCTCGGCACGTCATACTGGGTGCGGCTCGCGGAGACGGCGCTTGCGGGGTAGCCGCATCCGCTCGATGCGCCGGGACGCCGCGTTACCGCAATGCCAGGTGCTGGCCGTCGTAAATCGTCGGCTGGCAGTACAAGCCGAGCGCGGTAAGTTGGGCGCAGAGCGCCGCTGCCGCTCCCGGCTGGGCGATTGGTCCGGCGATGAGCCGCAGCTCGATGCGGTTGCTGTGCGGCACTTCCCGCACGCTGATGATCGGGTCTAGGCCTTCGAAAAACTGCGGATGCGCGGTTCGGATCGCCGCCCAGCGCATGCGCAGGGCTTGGAGGGACAAGCCGCTGCCGATATCGATGCCGAACGCGGTCTTCGGCAGCGGCGGCAGAGCGGTTTCCGGTTCAGAGTTGGCCGGGACAAGCGCCGGCGCAGCTACCATCGCCGCCGGGATATCCGCCGGCGCCATGGAGGTGGACGCCAAAGCGGTGGCCGCCACCGACGGACCGTCTTCGGCGCGCCGGCTCGCATCCGCGGCCTGGATTTGTTTGGTAATCGAGCCGGTAACATCCATGTCGTGCTCGACTGCGGCGAGCCGTGTTTGCAGCTGTTCGTCGTTGACTTTGAGCCCGTGCACGGCGTCGGCGAGCTGCGCCGTCGCCGCCTGGGCGTCGAATACCGGCGCGGCCGACCTCGGCCGGTGCAGGATAATCGCGAGACGATCGAGCGACGCCTCGTTGCGGCTGGTTATCGCCACCGCGAGTACCGCCGCCGCTGCCGCCGCACCCCAGACCGCCAGGCGGCGAAGTCTGTCCATCGTGAAGGCCTGCTTCGGCGCGGCGCGCTTTTCCCCAAGGGGGGCGCCCAGCCGCGGCTTACCCGTAAAACCCGGCCGTTCCGCTTTGAGAGCATCGGCAAGATCGATCATGCGGCGTCCGCGCTGGTTTCCAAAATCAATCGCTACAAAGCCGAATTGGGAGCAACGTCGAATCAGTGCTAAAAATTTAGCAGATTCTCTCGTTTGGCGTGCCGGTACGAGCGCTTTGGCCGCAATTGCGGCGTTTGCCTTCGCCAATAATGGCGGCTTTCGGCGATCAATGGCCTCGGCTAAGAGATCGCCGCGGAGGCTCGCATGGAGGCTTCTAGGGCCAATCGGACGCACAACCGGACTTGCCTGGCGATCATTTTGGCAGCCGGCGAGGGCACGCGCATGGCTTCGGCGCGACCGAAAGTCCTGCACGCCGTTGCCGGAAAATCGCTGCTCGCCCATGTGCTCGGTGCGGTGGCCAAATCCGGCGTCACGGCGACCGCCGTCGTTGTCGGTCCCGGGCAGGACGACGTTGCCGCCGAAGCGCGGCGCGTCCACCCGGACGCGGCAATTTTCACCCAGCGCGAGCGGCGGGGAACGGCGCATGCGGTGCTTGCGGCGAAAGCCGCGATCGAGCGCGGGGCGGACGATATTCTGATTGTCTACGGAGATACGCCGTTGGTGCGGCCGGAAACGCTGTCGCGGCTACGCGCGCCGCTTGCCGCCGGCGCGGCGCTTGCGGTGTTGAGCTTTCGCCCGGCCGATCCAACGGGTTATGGACGTCTCATTATGAAGGGCGACGCGCTCGCCGCCATTCGCGAGCACGCCGATGCGAGCGACGACGAACGCAAGATCGCGCTGTGCAACGGTGGCATCATGGCGTTTTCCAGCGCCACTGCGCTTGCCATCCTGGACCGGATCGGCGACCACAATCGCAAACGCGAATTTTATCTGACCGATGCGGTCGAGATCGCGCATGGCATGAAGCTGCGCACGGTGACGGTCGAAGGCGAGGAGGACGACGTGCGCGGCATCAACACCAAAAGCCAGCTCGCGGAAGCCGAAGCGGTGGCGCAACAGCGTCTGCGCAAGGCGGCGCTCGATTCCGGCGTAACGCTGGTTGCGCCGGAGACCGTGTTTCTCTCCGCCGACACCAAATTCGGCCGCGACGTCGTGGTCGAGCCCTATGTGATCTTCGGCGAGAAGGTAACGATCGACGACGGCGCGGTCATCCATTCGTTCTCGCATCTTTCCGGCGCGCATGTCGGCAAAGGCGTTTCGGTCGGGCCGTTCGCGCGGTTGCGTCCCGGCACGCGGCTCGGCGAAGGTTCGCGCATCGGCAATTTTGTCGAGGTCAAGGAGGCTGTCATCGAAGCCGGCGCCAAGGCCAATCACTTGAGCTATATCGGTGACGCCTTCGTCGGCGCCAATGCCAATGTCGGCGCCGGCACCATCACCTGCAATTACGACGGCGCCGACAAGCACCGCACCACCATCGGCAAGGGCGCCTTCATCGGCTCGAACTCGGCGCTGGTAGCGCCGGTCGAGATCGGCGAGGGCGCCTATATAGGCTCCGGCTCGGTGATTACAGAAAACGTTCCGGCAGACGCCCTGGCGCTCGCGCGCGGGCGCCAGACCGTTAAGGAAGGCTGGGCATCCCGCTTGCGCGGATTGAAATCGCTCGGCAAAAAGAAGGCACCTTCGCGCGAGTGAGGCGGGTCGCCGAGCGCCGCCCGCTCGGACGTGTCACCAAACGAAAACTATTTTGATTGTCACGATTTAAAGAGTTCCGCTTTAAAAGTTAACGGCCGCCAGCGCGGCGTGTGAGGGTCTTTCGGCGACATGTGCGGCATTATCGGAGTGATCGGGCAGGAGCCGGCGGCGCCGCAGCTAATCGATGCGCTCAAGCGCCTCGAATACCGGGGCTACGATTCCGCGGGCGTCGCCACGCTCGAAGGCGGCAAGCTCACGCGGCGTCGCGCCGAGGGCAAGCTGAAAAACCTCGAAGCCCGGCTCGTGCGCGAGCCGCTCAATGGCACCATCGGCATCGGCCACACCCGCTGGGCGACGCATGGCCGGCCGACCGAGAACAACGCCCATCCGCACGCCACCGAAAAGCTCGCGGTGGTGCACAACGGCATCATCGAGAATTTTGCTGAGCTGCGCCGCGAACTCGAAAAGCAAGGCGCCAAATTTTCCACCGATACCGACACCGAGGTTATCGCGCATCTCGTCACCGCAAGAGATGAAGCGCGGCGCCTCGCCGATCGACGCGGTCAAGGCCGCGTTGCCGCGGCTGCGCGGCGCCTTCGCGCTCGCCTTCTTGTTTGCCGGCGAGGAGAATCTTTTGATCGGCGCACGCCAAGGCTCGCCGCTCGCCATCGGCTTCGGCGACGGTTCGATGTATGTCGGTTCCGACGCCATTGCGCTGGCGCCGTTCACCGACACGGTGAGCTATCTGGAAGACGGCGACTGGGTGATCGTCAGGCGCGGCGGCGCCGAGATCCACGACCGCGACGGCAATGTGGTGCAGCGCGCGATCTTGAAATCGCAAGCCTCGGTTTTGCTGATCGACAAAGGCAACCATCGCCATTTCATGGCCAAGGAAATCCACGAGCAGCCCGAAGTCGTCGGTCACACGCTGGCCAATTACATCGACATGACCGCCGAGCGCGTGGCGCTGCCGTTCGCGCTGCCGTTCGATTTCGGCAAGCTCAATCGGATTTCCATCGCCGCCTGCGGCACCGCTTATTACGCCGGCATGGTGGCGCGCTATTGGTTCGAGCAATTCGCGCAATTGCCGGTCGAGGTCGATATCGCCTCCGAGTTTCGTTACCGCGACGTGCCGCTTGCGCCGGGCAATCTCGCGATCTTTGTCTCGCAATCGGGCGAGACGGCCGATACGCTCGCTTCGCTGCGTTATGCGCGGGCGCATAAGCAGCACGTGCTCTCGATCGTCAATGTGCCGAATTCGAGCATCGCGCGTGAGAGCGACGTCGTCATGCCGACGCTCGCCGGGCCGGAAATCGGCGTCGCCTCGACCAAAGCGTTTACCTGCCAGCTCGCGGCGCTCGCAGCGCTGGCGATCGCCGCCGGCCGCGCCCGCGGCGTGCTCGCCGAGAGCGACGAGAAGGCGCTGGTGCACGCTCTCATCGAAATGCCGCGCCACCTCAACGAAGCGCTCGCGCTCGAGCCGCAGATCGAGCTATTGGCGCGCGATCTGGCAAAATGCCGCGACGTCCTTTACCTCGGCCGCGGCACGAGCTTCCCGATCGCGCTCGAAGGCGCGTTAAAGCTGAAGGAAATTTCCTACATTCACGCCGAAGGCTATGCCGCCGGCGAGCTCAAGCACGGCCCGATTGCGCTGATCGACGAGAACATGCCGGTGATCGTCATCGCGCCGCACGACAAGGTGTTCGAAAAGACCGTCTCCAACATGCAGGAAGTCGCCGCACGCGGCGGCCGGTTGATCCTGATGAGCGATGCCAAGGGCGCGGCCGCGGCCAATGACGGTCAATCGGTGGTGACGCTGACTTTGCCGACGGTGCATGCGGCGGTGGCGCCGCTCGTCTATGCCGTGCCGGTGCAGCTTCTCGCCTATCACACGGCCGTCATCATGGGCACGGACGTCGATCAGCCGCGCAACCTGGCCAAATCGGTAACGGTGGAATAAGGCGGTGTTTCGTGCGGCTACCGTACGGCCGTGCAAATTGGGCCGTTGCGCGCTATATTTCCGCGGCCGGCAACCGCGACGGAATCGATGAGCAAGGACAATATTCCAACGACCATGCAGGTTACGCCTGTCAAAGCCTCGCCCGGCTTTGTCAGCCGCATCCGCACCTATTTCCTGACCGGGCTGATTGTCGCCGGCCCGGGGGCGGTGACCATTTGGCTGATCTGGTGGTTCGTGACCTGGGTCGACAATCTGGTGCGCCCGATCATTCCGGTAGCCTATCGGCCGGAAACCTATCTTCCGATCAACATTCCGGGCACCGGCTTGATCATCGCCTTTACGGCGCTGACGCTGCTCGGTTTCCTCACCGCCAATTTGATCGGCCGCAAGCTCGTCGCTTTCGGCGAAAGCATTTTGAGCCGCATGCCGATCGTGCGGCCGATCTACCGCACAGCCAAGCAGATTTTCGAGACCTTGTTCTCGAAATCGGATTCCAGTTTCCGCCGCGTCGGCCTGGTTGAATTCCCATCGCCCGGCATGTGGTCGCTGGTGTTTCTGACCCAATCGCCGACCGCGGAGATCTCCGAGCGCCTGCCGGCGACCGAGCACGTCTCGGCCTTCATGCCGTGCACCCCCAATCCGACCACCGGTTTCTTCTTTTATGTGCCCAAGCGCGACGTCGTCGATCTCGATATCACCGTCGAGCAGGCAATGACGCTGATTATGTCGGCGGGCATGGTGCAGCCCGGCGGCGACGGGCAGAGCCAAGGCAAGCTTGCCGCGCTCGCGCAAACCGCCCGCGCCGCGCAGGCAGCGCGCCAGGCGGAGCCGACCGCGGCGGAATGAGAAAACCGTTTCATCTATGTGAGAGGAATTTCGACTTCGCTGTAACTGCCGGGTGTCGCGGCATCCACCACGGCAGCTATGCGTTGAAAATTCAATCTCACGCTCGACCATTTCGTGGTGCCGGTCAAAACAACGATACTGATTTTTCGTCCAATGAGATTTTGCTGAAAACGGATTCTTCTGTCGGTTGTGAGGAATAGTTCAAATCCGGCCTCTTCCGCAGCGCCAAGCAATGCGCCGTTGTCGAGTTTGTCCCAGCCTCTTGCTTGAGCTGTGATAACCGTGTGGCCGGTTAGCGCCCGGATCAGACCCTTGGGGGTTCCGTGGTCAAAGAGAATTAGCATTGACGGACGCGAACGGTTCGTTCGGCGACGATGCCTTGAGACTCCGCGCCACGAAATCAAGCACCTCGGTAATCTGCTCTCGCGTCACATCGAATTGTTCTATCACCTCCTCAATGCTGAGGTCCTCCAGGTTCTCAATAACCGTCGCAACAGGCAAGCGAGTTCCGCGAAACACCCATGCGCCGCTCACCTTGCCGGGTATGCTTTCGACTGCAGGACACTGCGACCAATCGAGCGTTGCCATAGCCGCTCTCCTTTCGATTTTACATCGTAACACGTTTCGAGCTCGGCAACACGAGTTGGCGCCCGCGCAGAAACGGACCGCTTTACCCCGCATCCAGCAATCTGATCGCCTCATCGCGCGCGAACAGATAGAGCAGGTCGCGCAGCGCCTCTCCGCGCGGCGATTTCAGCTTCGGATCGCGTGTGAGGATGAGCGTGGCATCGTCGCGGGCTGCTGCGAGGAGCTTGGTGTGGAACTCGAGCCGCGCGACGCGAAAACCCGGCTCGCCGCTCTGGCGCGTGCCGAGCACGTCGCCTTCGCCGCGCAGTTTTAAATCTTCCTCGGCGATGCGGAAGCCGTCCTCGGTCTCGCGCAGGATGGCGAGCCGCGCTTTCGCGGTCGCCCCCAGCGGCGCCCGATAGAGAAGAATGCAGGTCGAGCGCTCGGCGCCGCGGCCAATGCGCCCGCGCAATTGATGGAGTTGCGCCAGCCCGAAGCGCTCGGCATGCTCGATCACCATCACGCTCGCCTCCGGCACGTCGACACCGACTTCGATCACCGTGGTCGCCACGAGAAGTTGCGTTTCGCCCTTGGCGAAGCGCGCCATGGCGCGATCTTTGTCGGGTCCGCGCATGCGGCCGTGCACCAGATCGACCGCATCGCCGAAGCGCGTCCGCAAAGCCGCGTACCGCTCCTCGGCGGCGGCGAGATCGATGCTTTCGGATTCCTCGACCAGCGGGCAGACCCAATAGACACGGCGGCCGGCGTCGAGCGCGCGCGCTACCGCGTCGATCACTTCGCTCAGTCTGTCGAGGGGCACGGCACGCGTATCGATCTTCTGCCGGCCCGCCGGCTTTTCGCGCAGCTCGGAAATGTCCATGTCGCCGAAATAGGTCAGCACCAAAGTGCGCGGGATCGGCGTCGCCGTGAGCACGAGGAGATCGACCGCCTCACCCTTGTGCGCCAAAGCAAGCCGCTGGTGGACACCGAAGCGGTGCTGTTCGTCGACGATCGCCAGCGCGAGATCGCGGAACGCGACGTTCTCCTGGAACAGCGCATGCGTGCCGACGATCAAGTCGATATCGCCGGCAGCAAGGGCTGCGAGAATGTCCTCGCGGTCGCGGCCGCGCTCGCGGCCGGTGAGGATGGCGAGCCGCAGCCCGGCGGCCTTCGCCAATGGTGCGATGGTGGCAAAATGCTGCCGCGCCAAAAGCTCGGTCGGCGCCATGAACGCCGCCTGGCGGCCGGCCTCGATCACATGCGCGGCGGCAAGGAGCGCCACCACGGTCTTGCCGGAACCGACGTCGCCTTGGAGGAGGCGAAGCATCCGTTCCGGCTGCGCCAGATCGGCGACGATGTCGGCGACCGCGCGTGTCTGCGACGGGGTGAGCGCATAGGGCAGCGCCTTGACGATCCGCGCGCGCAACAAACCTTCGGCGGCGCTGCCGCGGCCGGCGCGGGTGCGCATGTGGGCGCGCAGGAGCGCCAGCGCGAGCTGGCTTGCCAGCAATTCGTCATAAGCGAGCCGTGACCACGCGGTGCTCCCAGGCTCGATATCCTCCGGCGCGGCGGGGCGATGCACTACGCGCAGCGCGTCGGCAAAGCTCGGATAATCGTTGCGCTTGACCCATTCCGCATCCTGCCATTCCGGCAGCGCCGGCAGGCGGTCGAGCGCGAGATCGAGCGCCTTGCGCACCTGGTTCGGATGCAGCCCTTCTGTGAGCGGATAGACCGGATCGATCAGCGGCAGGCTGGCGAACCCCGCCGCGTCGACCACGCGGTCGGGATGCACCATCTGCAGATGACCGTCATAGAGCGTGGCGGTGCCCGACACGTAGCGCAGCGCGCCTTCGGGATAGAGCTTTTCCAGATAATCGCGCCGCGCGTTGAAATAGGTGATCATCAGCGTATTGGTGTCGTCGGAGGTGTCGATATTGTACGGCGCGCGTGGCCGGTTCGACGGCGGCGGCCGGTGGCGGTCGACGGTCACCGCGACGGTCACGATCGTGTCGGGAACCACCTCGGAGAGTTTTGGCTGGTTGCGCCGGTCGACGAAGCCGGCCGGCAGGTGAAACAGCAAATCGATGACGCGCGCCGCATCGCCGTCGCGCGTGAGCAGGCGCGCGAACAGCTTTTCGAGCTTCGGCCCGATGCCGGGCAGGGCCGACAGCGCGGCAAACAGCGGATTGAGAACCGGCGGGCGCATAGCTTCCTATTAGTGTCTCCCGGGCGCAGCGCAGCACGAAGTGATGCGCTGCAGACCCGGGATCGTCGCAAATGTGGAGCGTGTGACGATCCCGGATCTGCGGTGCACCGCTGACGCGCTGCACCGCGTCCGGGAAATGTTGATCATTTTAACGCCTATCAGTGCCTGGGAGATGCAAAATCGCCGCTGACATCTGGCCAGTCGCCCTCTATATAACGCTCGCCCGGCACGTCCGGGCTTTTGGCGTTTGACCACGCTTGGGTAATACGATGACCGAACGTTCGAGCGAAGGACTGGATGTGCGCCGGCGCCGGCTGTTGTTCCGGGCGTGGCGGCGGGGCGTGCGCGAGACCGACCTGATCGTCGGCCGCTTCGCCGACGCCTACATCGACAAGTTCGACGCGCCCGCACTCGACGCATTCGAGCGGCTGATCGAAGCGCCCAATGCCGCGCTTTACGCCTGGGTGGTTGGCGCGGAAGCCGTGCCGGCGGACTACGACACCGCGGTGCTGCGCCAGCTCATCGGCTTTCATGGGCAAACCGCGACGGAGCCCAAGGGATTGAAGGGGTTCAAGGCGTAATGGCGGCACAGGCTCCTCATTCCGCGTTGATCAAATCGCCGGCCGAGCGGCTGTCGCCCGGCCGGGTGCTGACGCTCGCCGGCATTGCCGACGGCGCCGAAGGCTTGGTGCTGGCCGATCTCGCCCGCGCCGTCGCCTCAGGACCAAAACCGCCGGCAATTTCGGTTGCGGTACTCTGCCGTGACGGCCCGCGCATGGCGACATTGTCGCGCGCGCTTGCCTTCTTCGCCCCCGATATCGAGGTGTTGGAATTCCCGGCCTGGGATTGCCTGCCTTACGACCGCGTCTCGCCGCATGCCGCCGTGGTGGCGCAGCGCATGATGACGCTCGCCCGCTTGGCGCGGGTCAAAGGCCGCGAGCATCCGGCCGTGCTGCTGACCACCGTCAATGCCGCTCTGCAGCGCGTGCCGGCGCGCGAGCTCCTTGCCAAGCAGTCGCTCTCCGCCGCGCCGGGCAGCATTCTGCCGATGGCCGGCATCATCGCCTGGCTCGATCTCAACGGCTTTAATCGCGCTTCCACGGTGCGCGAGGCCGGCGACTATGCGGTGCGCGGCGGCATCGTCGATCTGTTCGCGCCCGGCATGGACAAGCCGGTGCGGCTCGATTTCTTCGGCGACACGCTGGAATCGATCCGGAGCTTCGACCCGGAGACGCAGCGCACCAATGCCGACCTGCGCGCGCTCGATCTTGTCCCCATGGCGGAATTCCAGCTCACCTCTGACACCATCCGGCTGTTCCGCACCGGCTATGTCGCGGCCTTCGGCGCCGCAGCACCCGACGATGTGCTCTACGAAGCGGTGAGCGAAGGCCGCCGCTATGCCGGCATGGAGCACTGGCTGCCGCTGTTCCACCCGCGCCTGGAAACGGTCTTCGATTATGTCGCGGGCAGCCCCATCGCCATCGAGCCGCTGGCGGAGGAAGCAGCCCACGAGCGGCTGGCGCAAATCCTCGACTATTTTGAAGCGCGAAAAGAAGCGCTCGGGCATTCCGGCGGCGGTGCGATCTATAAGCCGTTGCCGCCGGAGCGGCTTTATCTCGCCGAGGCCGAGTGGCGCGAGCGTCTGGAAAAATCTGCGCTGGCGCGGCTGACCTCATTCGCGGCACCGCCCCCACCCAACCCTCCCCCGCTTGCGGGGGAGGGAAGGGAGGGGGTCATCGAGATCGGCGCGCATGCCGGCCACAACTTCACCGCCGAGCGCGCTGCCCCCGGCGCCAATGTATTCGAGGCGGTGACCAAGCACGTCCATGCGGTGCAGGCCGCCGGCAAGCGCGCGATCGTCGCGCTGTGGAGCGACGGGTCCAGAGAGAGAATGTCGCATGTGCTGGCCGAGCACGGGCTTCTCAACCTCGCGCCGGTCGCGTCGTGGCCGCAGGCGCTGGCTTTGCCACGCCCGCAAGTCGCGCTGGCGGTGCTCGGCGTCGAATCCGGTTTTGAGACCGCCGATGTCGCGCTGATCACCGAGCAAGACATTTTAGGCGAGCGCCTGGTGCGCAGCCGCCGCCAGAGTAAGCGCGCCGACAATTTCATCGCCGAGGTGACGAGCCTCTCCGCCGGCGATCTCGTCGTCCATGTCGATCACGGCATCGGCCGCTTCATAGGCTTGCGCGCCATCGAAGCCGCCGGCGCGCCGCACGATTGCCTGGAGATCCATTACGCCGGCGGCGACAAGTTGTTCCTGCCGGTCGAAAACATCGAGCTTCTGTCGCGCTACGGCTCGGAGGAGGCCGGCGCCGAGCTCGATCGCCTCGGCTCGACCGCCTGGCAGACGCGCAAAGCGCGGATGAAGAACCGCATCCGCGAGATCGCCGGCGAACTGATCAAGGTCGCCGCCGAGCGGCAGCTGCATGAGGCGCCGCGGCTCACGGTCGAGACCGGCGTCTACGACGAGTTCTGCGCCGGTTTTCCTTACGAGGAAACCGACGACCAGCTTGCCGCCATTGCCGCGGTGCTCAACGATCTCTCCTCCGGCCGGCCGATGGATCGCCTCGTCTGCGGCGACGTCGGCTTCGGCAAAACCGAAGTGGCGCTGCGCGCCGCCTTCATCGCCGCCATGAACGGCAAGCAGGTCGCCGTCGTGGTGCCGACCACGCTGCTGGCGCGGCAGCATTTCAAAACTTTCAGCGATCGGCTCAAGGGCTATCCCATCCACGTCGCGCAGGCGTCGCGGCTGGTTTCGGCCAAGGAATTAGCCGCCGTTAAAAAAGGCCTCACCGAGGGCACCGTCGACATTGTCATCGGCACTCATGCGCTCCTCGGCAAGACCGTCAAATTCAAGGACATCGGTCTCATCGTCGTCGACGAGGAGCAGCATTTCGGCGTCGCGCATAAGGAGAAGCTCAAGCAGCTCCGCTCCGAGGTCCATGTGCTGACGCTGACCGCGACGCCGATCCCGCGCACCTTGCAATTGGCGTTAAGTGGCGTGCGCGATATGTCGATCATCGCCACGCCGCCGGTCGACCGCCTCGCGGTGCGCACTTTCGTCTCGCCGTTCGATCCGGTCACGGTGCGCGAGGCCTTGCTGCGCGAGCGCTACCGCGGCGGGCAAGCGTTCTATGTCTGCCCGCGCATCGAGGATCTGGCCGACGCCAAGGAATTTCTCGACAAGACCGTGCCGGAAGTGCGCGTTGCCGTGGCGCACGGCCAGATGCCGGCCACCGCGCTCGAAGACATCATGGGCGCGTTCTATGACGGCAAGTTCGACGTGCTGCTCTCGACCACCATCATCGAAAGCGGCCTCGACATCGCCAATGCCAACACCTTGATCGTGCACCGCGCCGACATGTTCGGGCTGGCGCAGATCTATCAGCTGCGCGGCCGCGTCGGCCGCGCCAAGTTGCGCGCTTATGCGCTACTCACGCTGCCGGCCGGGCGCAAAATCACGCCGCAGGCCGAGCGCCGGCTGAAAGTTCTGGAATCGCTCGACACGCTCGGCGCCGGCTTCCAGCTCGCCTCGCACGATCTCGACATCCGCGGCGCCGGCAACCTCTTGGGCGACGAGCAGTCCGGCCACATCAAGGAAGTCGGCTTCGAGCTTTATCAGCAGATGCTGGAAGAGGCGGTGCTGTCGATGAAAGCCGGCATCACAGCGCCCGCAGCCGACAAATGGTCGCCGCAAATCACCATCGGCACGCCGGTGCTGATCCCCGAAGACTACGTCACCGACCTGCCGGTGCGGCTCGCGCTCTACCGCCGCCTCTCCGAGATCGAGACCGACCGCGACATCGAAGGTTTTGGCGCCGAGCTCGTCGACCGCTTTGGCCCGTTGCCGGAAGAAGTGGAGTACCTTTTAGCGATCGTCGCCATCAAATCGCTGTGCCGCCGCGCCAATGTCGAGAAGATCGAAGTCGGCCCCAAAGGCGCGGTGCTGTCGTTCCGCGACAATATCTTCGCCAATCCGGAGGGGCTCATTTCCTACATCGCCAAGCACCCCGTCGGCGCGCGGGTGCGGCCTGATCAGAAGGTGGTGTTTTTCGACGAATGGGACACCGCGGAGGAGCGGCTGAAGGGCGCCACGGATATTTTGCGGACGCTCGTTGGGATCGCGGAGAGGGGGAAGAAGGCGGCGTGAGCCGTGGAGGGGCCCGATTGCGGCCTCGGAGGACACCACAGATGATTTCGCCGCTCGCGCATGGTAATCTGCCCGGCATGAACAAGCGCCTCGAAACTCTTATCGACCGCATCGCGACTTGGCCCCAGGAGGCGCAGGATTGGGCCGCGTTGGCGCTGGCCGAAGTTGAGGAGAAGGTTCGCATCCTCCAGTCCCTGACGTCCGAAGAGCGGGCCAAGCTTGAGGCGCTGCGGGAGACTATCAACGGCGCGATCGACCAAGGCGGCAGTTATACCGATGCGGAAGTCGCGGCCTATATCGAGCGCGTGCACGCGGATGCGGAGCGCAAGGAGCGCTGATCGTGGCGCGCATTCGCTACACGGTCACCGCGCGCAACGACCTTGGGCAAATCTACCGATATATCAGAGAGCAGAGCGGAAGCGGCGAGACTGCGCGACGCTTCGTTCACGAGCTTCGTCAAAAGTGCAACACGCTGGCGGCTGCTCCGATCGTCATGGGTCGCCCGCGAACGGAACTGCGCCCGGACCTGCGCAGCCATCCGCACAAATCGTACGTCATTTTCTTTCGCTACGTCGGCGACGTACTGGAAATTGTCAGCGTGATCGAGGGCCATCGCGACATTCCGGCGCTCTTTGGCGAGGACGAGAAAGGCTGAGCCCAACGTGTGCCGCCCGCATAGCCGACCAAACCGGCGTGTCGTCAGGCAATTAAGTGCAGTGTCACCGTAATTGCGGGAAAAGCCACAGCGCGCCAGCGTCTCGCCAGCGGCCTGCGGTCGGTCGCTTAACCTGATCTTGCGTCATTGATTCTACGGATAAGCTCCGCGTCTTTTTGATCGTGTTCCGCAACACCAGTTCTCAGCTTCGGCGGACAAGTCGCTCAGCCCACCCTACGTCGTCACCACCGGGCTTGACCCGGTGGTCCATACTCACTCGTCGATGCCGCATGGATTGCCGGGTCAAGCCCGGCAATGACGATCGGAGGGTCCCGGATTCTTGCATTATTTTGTTGGCAAGCGTCGGACTAAGGCGCCCGCACCGACCGAAACGTCACCGAATACCGGAGCTCCTCCACCGCGGGGATGCTGTGCTCCCAGTCCTCGCGCGACGGCCCGCGCAACAGATAAACCGAGCGGCGGTCGAGCCGCAGCGCGGCGCGCTCCCAGCCGTCGCCGCGTTTCCTCCGCATCCGGAAAGTGCAGGGCGACAGCAGCGAGATGCCGATCACGTCGTCGTAGTGCGGCCGGTCGCGATGCCAGCCGATGGCCGTGCCCGGCCGGTATTCGGTGACGAGTGCGTGCGCCAAGTGGTCCGGCGCGAGCCCGGCGAAGGCGGCGGCGCGCTCGCGCAGCGGCAGCAGGAACGGCGGCATCGGCTCGGCGGTCTTGAGGCCGCCGCCGTTGAAATCGTAGCGGGTGCCGAACGACACGACGCGGCGCTTGCCGAGGAAACCGTGAAACTCGAATTCCTTGAACGGCAAATCCGCAAACGCTTCGACGAGGCGCGTCTCCGCGGCGGCGTCGATCACATCCGGCGCATAGCGAAAGCCGGCCGGCATCGCCGGCGGCTCGACCGGCAAGGCTTGCGATTCAAAGAGTGCGAGCTGTTCGTGTTTCATATCTGCGCGGGGCGTTACCCCGCGCAGATAGGGATGCAGCGTCGGTCGCGCAAATGCGCGCTGCCACGTCGCGGCAAAAGACCGAAGCGTGACCGCCCTCGCGGGACGGTCACGCCTCTTCGCCACACCTATGGGTGCTCCGCCAGCTTGAGCGCGATGCGGGGCGTAATCGCGTTGGTAAAGGCCTTGATTCCGACGGTGGTCTTGAACACCGCCGTATCCAGTGTGCAGGAGTTGAGGTGCGCCGCGTCCGTGACGCCGGCGGCGACGCAGGCTTCGCGGGCCCGGGCGGCGGCCTGCGGCTCGAGGTCGGCCGCCGTGATCTCCTTGGCCGGCGCGGCGAACGCGATCGGATGCTCGGGGAACAAAGATTTGTTGGCTTGCACCAGCCAGCTCTTGGCGAAGCGCTCGTTAAGGTCGCTCAGCGACACCGGTTCCTTGAGCACCGTCCCGTCGCGCAGCGACAGCGCGGTGGCGCTGGGGCTGGCCAGAAGGCCGTGGGCGCTGGACCGGACCCGGTGGCCGAGGCCCACCTCCAGGTTCATCCAGCCGTTGTAAAGGTCGGCACGCACCAGTCCGCCGGTTTCGCTGGTGACCGCGTAGGCCTCGCCCACCCGCATCAGATAGACGCCGCCGGGGAGATTGAGGATCTCGTTGTTTGCGACAGCGGTCGTTTTGCCGTTGACCACTACCTGCTCCGGGCTGTCGTAGATGAGGACGCTGTTCGACCCCATCTTGACCGCGACGGCGGTGTTCATGCTGACGTTCGGGTTGTTGAACACCTTGGCGCCGGACTCCTGACGCGCCTGCACGATGAAGTCCGGGCCCGCGTCGGCCAGCACGTAGTCTCCGGTGACATAGAAGTTGTAGTAGAGCCCATCGAAGGTCGTGATGTGAGGATCGCCGAGGCTGGTCGCGCACGAGGCCGTCGTGGCGGCACTGCCCTCGTCGAAGATGATCGAGGGGTATTGCTTCTTGGGCTCCATCGTCGGCGTGCTGATCAGATTAAGGTTGTTGGTCTCGCCTGTATAACTGGCGACGATGCAGCTCGGCAGAATGTTGACTCCGGTGTCCACCTGGGTGCGGACCTTGATGGTCGTGGCGCCGCTGAAGACCGCCTGGCCGGCGCCGCCGTCGCCGAACACGTTGAACTCGGCGTCCGCCCACTTGCTCGCGAGGTCCGGGATAATGCCGGTGTCGGGGGCCGAGATCGTATTGGGCGACACGCCGAACCAGGTCACCGTGACGCCGGCGCCCGAGCCGGTGACCGACATATCGGCAAGGTCGGCGGCTGTCGCTGTCTTCGGAAAGGTCGTGGCCGATGTTGCGGCGCTCTGGTAGCAGTAGCCGCCGTAAGGCATCCACGCGCCGGGGCAGGCGGCAGTGAACGGGGTGAAGTCGTAGTTAAGTAGCCAGTATTGGACGTAAGCGTCTTGGGCCGAATTGTCGTAGACGAATTGCACCCAGCCCCGGCACTTCGCGCCCAGCGCCGCGGTGCAAGCCGACGTCGTGAAGTATTCGGAGTTGAGCTGCAGCGAGAACATGTTGGCGCCGTTCACCCCGCCCACGCCGGCCATCTCGGTCTGCACGCTCGACGCGGTGACGGTGTCGAAGGAACCATCCGCAAGCGTGATCGGGTTCGCCGGCTGGGCGACGTAGTCTGTCGTGCCGCCCCCTACGGTGTCCGAGTGTGCGCCCGGGCGTGGCGGAAATACATGCTTGGGCGCGGCCTTGCAGGGGACCTCGTGCCACGTGGTGTCCGGGTAGGTGGCCGTGTAGCAAGCCCCCTTCTGCCGCGGTGCATGGACCATCTGCAGGCGCCAAGCCTCGCGTTTCGCCTTCTCCTCCTCAGAGACGGCCGAGGGTAACGGGTGCACCACGGCAGGCGCTGGCGCCACCTGCGCGGCAGGAGGTGTCGCGGTTTCCGCTGCCGCCGCTCGGCCCGGGGTAACGCCCAGCAACAGACCGCCAACAAACATTGAGCCGAGGAGGCTGGTAATGAATCCCCGCGAAGAAGTCGTAGTAGATGTCGTGAGGCATAGGCTGGAAGATGTCATGGTTGTCCTCCCAACTATTGGTTCGATTGTTCTCCGACGAATGTGGTTGCGAGATGCAAGTTGCGAAAAAGGCACTTGCGACAAAGGTCATTGCGACGAATGTTTTTCCGCAGGCCTTGGCAATGCGCCGCGTCATCGGCGGTGCGCAGCGAGGGCTGTCCGTCTCAGCCACCCGGGTTAGCCTGCCGGTATCAGAGTACAACTAATGATACACATTCAATATGTCACAACTAAGACTTGTCGCTCACTGACCGAGATGTTTTTTCCCCGAGACGCGGTAGTCGCGAAATTTTACCCCTCAATTCCCCAGGCCGCACCGTTGCAATCGTAGAGCGCGCCACTAATTCCGGCGACGTATCGCGTGCGCTCATGCGCTAGGCTTGGGCCGGCAACGCCGGGCAAGGATTCCCAAAGTGACCACCGCAAAGCCGAACGCGCCGATCCGCACCGCCATCGTCGAGGACGACCCGGCGTCGCGCAAGATGATCGTCGCGCTGCTGCAGGCCGACCCGAATTACACCGTCGTCGCGGAGTTTGCCGAGGGCAAGGCCGCGGTGGCGGCGCTGGCGGAGCTGGCGCTCGACATTCTCTTGGTCGATATCGGCCTGCCGGATATTTCCGGCATCGAGGTGATCCGCAAATTGAAGGCGGTCTGCCCTGATTGCAACGCGCTGGTCATCACCACGTTCGGCGATGAAAAGACGATTACGGCCGCGCTCGAAGCCGGCGCCGACGGTTATCTGTTGAAGGGAACGCCGCTCGAAGAGCTCAAGCGCGACATCCATGCGCTGCGCCACGGCGGCTCGCCGCTCTCGCCGATGATCGCGCGCAAGCTCCTCAACCGGCTGCAAGCCGCGGCCGCCGATGAAAAACCCGACGCCGGCGGCGACACCGCCTTGACCCGGCGCGAGCACGAAGTTTTGGAGATGATCGCCAAGGGGTTTTCCTACGCCGAAACGTCGAAGATTTGCGGCATCGCGGCGGCCACCGTGCACAGCCACCTCAAGAGCGTCTACCGCAAGCTCGAAGTGCATTCCAAGACCGAAGCGGTCTACGAGGCGCGCCGCCGCAAGCTCATCCAGTAAGATCGCGACCGGTTTTAAATTGACCGCTCATCCTCGCGAAAGCGGGGACCCAGTTACGTCATCTCGATCGCGTAAACTTCCTGGATTCCCGCTTGCGCGGGAATGAGCGGAAAACCTTTCCGGCGTATCTACACTGCCGGCGGCACTTTCAGATCGAGCCGCACCGTCGTGCCGCTTCCCGGCGCGCTGTCGATGACGAGCGTGGCGCCGGTCGAGATGCTGGCGGCGCGATTTCGCATATTGGCAAGCCCGCGTCCCGAGCCGGCCGCCGTTAGATCAAAGCCGGTGCCGTCATCGGCAACCGCAACGGCGATGGCGCCAGCGTTGCGGTCGTAGCTTGCCGTCACGGTCGCGGTCCGCGCCCGGGAATGATGCAGCACATTGGTCAGGGCCTCCATCAGAATAAGCTTGATGGTCAGCGCATCGCGCGCGGCGAGACCTGCGATCTGCGGCAGATCGGCGACGCGCCATTGCAACGCGATCCCGGCCAATTCGATGCCGCCCCCCATGCGATGGCGGACGTTGCTCAACAGCAGATTGATGTCGCCGTCGTCGGTTTCGGCGCTGTCGACCAGAAAGCGCAGCTCCATCAGGATTTCGCCGACCCGGCGCTTGACGTCGGCGACATTGAAGTTTTCGGTGGTGAAATAGGCGAGCAGGGCGGCGAGGCTCGAACCGATGCTGTCGTGCATGTCGGCGGAAATTTTCTGCCGCTCGGCGAGCGCGGAATTGACGATCTCGAGCTGGGACTGCTGGCTGAGCTTGCCCAGCCGATGAATGAAGGCCGCCGCACCGATCATCGCCGCGGTAAGCACGAACCAGCACAGCCCGAGGAGATAGAAGAAGCCGAGATATTGATCGCGCAGATAGCCGTTGTCGTAGCCCACCGTCACATAGAACGGCGTGGACGGCGAAACCACGAACGAGCCGATCCGCGTCGCATCGTCGGGGCCGCCGCGGCTATAGAAAGTGCCGCGCATCTCGCCGGCCAGTGCGCGGTCGTAGGCCAGCGGTATCTTCGATACCGCGGCGCCGTAGCCGATCACGCCGTTTAAGGAGCGGATGCGCACGACGCCGTCCTTGCCGACCAAGCCGACGAGGCCGCCATTGCTCAGTTTCAGTTTTTCATAAAGGCTGACGAAATGCGACAGCCGGTACGACAACAGCACCACGCCGTAGAAGGCGCCGGCGCGATCGCGCAGCGGCCGGGAGAATTGGATCACCCATTCATTGGTGATCGGTCCGCGCATCGGCGTTCCGATATAGAGGCTTGAGTTGTTCGGCGCGTCGGCGTGCACGCGAAACGTGTTGCGGTCCTTAAGCGACAGATTGGGAACGTCGGCGCTGCGCGCGCTGGCGACCAGCGTGCCGTCGCGGTCGAGTATGGCGGGACCGATCATCGCCGGCGGCAGGGCATAGGCCGCGAGCAGCCGGTGCAGCTCCGCTTCATGCGCCGGCGCAACTTGCTCCGGCGGAATTTCCGCCGCGATGCCGCTGAGAATGGCGTCTGCCGTGGCCGCGTCGTCGTCGAACCCGGCCATCAGGATCTGCGAGATGTTGCCGGTCTCGCGATAGAATTCCTGCTCGACCGCCGATTTGAAATGCACGCCCGCGAGCACGCACAAAATCAGGACGACCGCGGAAAACGCCGTGCAGACCAGCATGATCGAGGCGCGAAAATACCGGCCGAAGAATGAGCGCAAGCCCGATCCAACCACGTTTGGTCCCATCACGCGTGCGATGCGCAAGTCCTATAGGTTCAGTCCAGCAGGTGCAGTGCATGTTGCGGGCCTGACCGCAAGCGCGCGCGCCTCCCCAGTTCTGGGGAGACCGGAAATTCGCTCGATGTCATGCCCATTTCCGGGGGTTGGTCGAAGTCCCGGCTTGATCCATGTTGCACACACGATTTCCGGCCAGATGAGGGTGCCACTGCCGATGCTTGACGTTCCTCACGCCGCCAAAGCCGAAACCAACTCCGTAACCAAGTCTGCGATCCCATCCGCATTCGCGCCGCGAGCGTCCGCTTCGCCCGCGCCGGCCGAGCTGACCGGCAAGCAGGTGTTCAAGCTGTTCCCGACGCCACTGTTCACGGGAATGCTTGCAGACATCACCATTTGCGACCGCGTCGAGAACAATCTGCGCGAGCTGCAGCGAACCGGACGCGGCACGAATGCCGGCCGCGCGATGCGCGCCTACATGTCGCCGGACGACCTGCAGACGCTGCCGCAGATGGCGGAGCTGGTCGACGTCATCCTGCGGGAATCCGCGCAAATCCTCGACATCTACGCCATCAAGCGCGACTCCCATTACATCACCAACATGTGGGCGAATATCGCCCATCCGAATCGCCGTCACTCGATGCACATGCATCCGAACTGCCTGTTGAGCGGTCTCGTCTATATCAAGACGCCGCAGCACTGCGGCCCGACGGTGTTCGCCTCGCCGCGCCAGCTCGCCAAAAATCTCGAGCCGACTTATCTGCAAAAAAACGAGTTCAACGCCGACATCTTCGTCATGCCACCGGAAAAGGGCCGCATGCTGTTGTGGCCAAGCCATGTGCCGCACGCCGTCGAAGAGGGCAAGGCCGACGAGAGCGAGGACCGCATCGTCGTCGCCTTCAACATCATGATCCGCGGCCGGGTCGAGATTTCCACCGCGCGCCTGGATCTGAGCTGACGGATTTTTCCATCCGCCGAGCCGGCGTCGCCCCGTCTCTGGACGGCCGGCGCCGGTTCCTTATTACCGCTTGGAACCGTGCAAAATCGCAAAATTTCCATAATTCCGGCCCGACCGCGTCTCAAACAGACGTTTGAATTTCAATCGCGCGTTTGAGAACGCAGACGTAGGAATGAGGTCCATAATGTTAGCAACGCAAAATCTGCCGCGATCCGCCGGCCATCCGCTGACCGCCGGGCCGGCCTGCCCGAACTGCGGGCGATCGATGCATCTGGCGCGCATTGCGCCGCGCGCGGAAGGTCTGTCCGACGTGCACATCTATCGCTGCGGCGAATGCGGCGTGTCGATGACTGAAGCCGCCGACGATGTTGCCGCCGCGTTTCGCGGCTGAGCGGGCAAGCCGGGGCCGCGGATAGCGCTTCGCCAAGCTGCGCGCTTTGCCGCGATACGCGCAATCTGCAGTGATTTTGCCAGCGAATCTTAAGCCCGTCCGTTTAGGGATGGATGGGCCAGTGCGCGTCGACGGTCGAGCCTTAAGGAGGCTTTCGATGTTGGCCGAAATCGTCCTGTTGCGGCTTGAGACCGCGCTTCGCGCGGCGCAAGAAACGACACCGTTCACACGCTCGCGCTTCATTCCGATTTGCGCGGGAATGCTATTCAAGCGCCGTCGCGCCCCGTGATGTCAGGCCGGTTCTGAGCGCGGCGCGAACAGCGCGGCGTAGGCTTCCGCCATCGCCGCCGATAGCGAGTAATTCCGGGTCTGATTGCAAGGGGTGCAAAGAAACACCGTGCGCCGCATCTCCGGGGCGTAGGGATGTTGCAGCGCGGTCACATAGACCATGGCGGCGCGGCATTTCGGGCAGGGCGCCGTCAGGTCTTTTGCCGCGTCGTCCCCGGTTGCGTGGGTAGCCTGTTGGGCCCGCTCTTGGATCATTTTCGGATCGCCAACCAATTCCGCGTGCTGTCTGTTGTCGGCCCGGAATTGTTACTTTTATCTGAATTTGATTGAGGTTTAGTCGATTGCCGTACACCATTTAGCGGTCGCGGCGCAGCCATCGCCAAGATGAACGGAGCGAAACAAACTCCAAACTTCGCCAGGGTGGAGTTGATAGACGGCTCGGAAGCTACGCCCGGATTCGGGTATGCCGGCCCGAGGTGCGCTCGATGGCGCTGGCGAGATATTCCGGCGACTGCGCGCCGGTGACGATGACGCTGGAGCCGAAGATGAAGCAGGGCACGCCGTCGATGCCGGCTTCCTTGGCGCTGGTGACTTCGGTCTCGATGCGCTCGACATCGGCGTCGCTCGCCATCAACCGCCGCACCAGGTCGCCGTCCATGCCGCAATCGACCGCGGCCTGGATCAGCACCCGCGGATCGGTGAGATCGGCGCCTTCGGCGAAGTAGAGCTCCATCAGCCGCTGCTTCATGCGGCCCGGATCGGTGGCGCTGCGCGACCACAAAATGAGTCGGTGGCAGTCGAGTGTATTGGGCTGCCGCGCGATCTTGGCGGGATTGTAGACGAGGCCCTCCATCGCGGCGGCCGCCGCGATGCGCTCGGCAATCACCGCATAACGCTCGGCCGAGCCGAATTTGGTTTCCAGATAAGTTTGCCGGTCGATGCCGTCGCGCGGGATCCAATCGTTGAGGAAATACGGTCGCCAATTGACTTCGACATCGACGTCGGGTGTGAGAGCGATGGCGCTTTCGAGCCGGCGTTTGCCGATATAGCACCATGGGCAAACGACGTCGGAGATCACGTCGACATGGACGGCGGCGCGCGGTTCCGAGATCTCATCCATTTCGAACTGGCCTTCGACTCGAATGGATTTAAGCCTACCGCATAAATTGGGGCGCCGGAAACCCGCCGCCAGACCCCCATCGAGGGCGGCGTCAGCCGGCGGCCGTTTCGCCGACCACCCGCGCGATGAGAGAGTCGATGTTGTCGGTCGACTTGAGGGTCGCCAGCGTCACCGCCGTATCGATGCCGCCTTTCTTGGCGTCCGGCGCCAGCATCGTGTTTTTGAGCACGCTGGCGATGCGGCGGGCGACGATATGCGCGGCGCGCAGATCGGTCTCGGTGAAGACGGCAAAGATCGAATGGTCGGCTTCGCGGCAGGCGAAATCGACCTGGCGCATCAGCCGGCCGAGGAGCCGCGCGGCATCGAGGCTGGTGCGACGGTCGTTGCCGTCGAACGAGAAACGCGCGATCGACAGGCCGACACCGCGCTTTTCGGCATCGTCCACCGCGCGGTTAAGATCGCGCCAGAACGCATCATGGGCCAGCAGCCCGGTGTCCGGATCGAGCATGCCTTTGGCATCGAGCGATTTAAGCATGCGCTTGAGCCTTTGGCTGAAAGCATGCGCTCGCACATAAGGCAAGAAACGATCGACAAGCCGTTGTGGGCCTTCGGAAATACGCTCGAGATTGGCGAGCTCGGTGGCGAACGGCTCGATCACCGCGGGATGGCCGCCTAGAACCGTCACGGGCAAATCGCGAAAACGCGGGTCCTCGGCGAGCACGGTCAATAACGCCTCGACGATTTTTGGGCTGAAGCCGTCGCCGATCACCATGCCGTCGATATCGCGGGCGTGAAGCGCGCGCGCCGCGCTCTCTACCGATAGCGCGCCGACCACGCCAACCTGCTCGCCGATAGCGACCGACAGGTTCGGATATGACCGGCCGCGCCCGGCGACAAGAACGCTTGCTTCGTCGAGCGGATCGGTGGTCGACAGTTGCGGCAGCTGTTCGCCGCGCGACGCGAGCGTGCGCATGCGGCGCAGCACCGTGCCGTGCAGCGTGCGGATACGGATCGCCGTCGACAACCGCCGCACCAGGCGTTGCGCCGGCGCATTGGCGGCAATGGCAAAAGCATCTGGAATCGACGGCGGGCCATCGTCGCGGGTGCGGGCGATCACCGGCATGAACAGGCCATTGCCCTTGTCGCGCTGCTCGCCCAGCAGATCGGTCAACGCCGCAGCGCGCGCTGCGTCCGGGCAGGCATCGGCCAGCACGATCGCCTCGGGCTCGACCGAGGCGAGCGCGGACGGCGCATCGGCCCAGGTCGTTTCGATGATCGGATAGCCGCCGGCCGCACGCAGTGCATCGATGACATCCGGCGCCGGAGTGTCAGAAATAACGGCGAACGGACCTTGCAACGCCATGATACGCAGGCACGGGGTTTTACGGATACGGTCCGTAAAGCATGCCAAACTGCTGTTAATGGGCCGTCAACGAAGGGACAAAGGTGCCGCCCTTGTAGTTAGCCGGCGGCAACAGCCTCGCGCAAAACCTGCTCGCCGCGCTCGCCGAAGGCTGCCGTGACCAGCGGATTGACCCCGAGCGCGCGCAGTGCCGCTGCCATGGCGTCGAGATCGGCCGCGGTGCCGACGAGCCGCTGCCCGGTCAGCGGATCGGGTAGCGCCGCCAGCGCCGCGCCGGCATCGATGCGCCCGATTACCGCCAGAAGTGCGCACAGCGGGAAGCGGTAACCGCCGACATTGACGATTCCGGACGGCGGCCCAGTGACGACGAGGGTTTGGCTCAGCGGATCGACCCGACAGGGAAAGCCGCTATCGACAAAGCCGTCGCGCGGGATTTCGAAATGCGGCTGGTCGGAGCGCTCAATGCCCGGCGGAAAGACATGCCGCGGCACCATCGGGCCACGCAGCGCCAAAGTGCTGGTTTCGGTCATGCCCAGTTCGACAACCGCCATCGCATCCTTGGCATCGCGCGGCGCGGTCACTGCGCCGAGCGGAAGAGACACCGGCCGGCCGCCGATGCCGCGCCGCGCCGCGACAAAGCCCGCCTCGCCGAAAATCGGCACGTCGACGAGCACGGCGTCGCGCTCGGGCCATTCCGCGCTGCCGGCCAGCCGCTCCGGCGCATGCCAGGCGGCCAGCACCGTGGTCGGCCCTTCGTGCGCGAACAGGCCGGTCTCGGCAACACGAAAAGCCACTGCGGCGGGCAGGACAAGCGTGGCCGCACGTTCGGCGCGGCGCTGGCGGCCGAAGACCTCGGCTTCGAACGGGTGATGGAGCGACAGCGTGCCGCCGCAGAGCAGCCACGGTACCAGCGTGAGGCAGATGCCGGCGAAGGACGCCGGCGCCACGGCGGACAGTACGCTTGAGTCTTGCTCCGTCCGGCTTTCAAGCAGCGCGCACAATCCGCCGGCCAGAAGCTCGAGATGACGGCGCGCGACCGGCACCGGACCATCCTCGCCGACTTCGAACGTCGTCACCGCGATATGGGCGGCGGCATCGTTGTCGCGGTCGAGCGGCGGCACGGCATCGAGTTTCGCCGCCGTGAACAGGTCGTCGAACGGCACCACGCCGTCGGGAAGGTTGACGCCGAAGCCGCCGACATAGCGGATCGAAAACACTTCCGCAGCGACGCGCATGGCGAGCTGACAGTGCTCGAAACCGCCGGCGCGGCGGCAGGTGATCAGCGCCTTGGCGCCGACCCGCGCCAGCGCCGTGACCATATCGGCGCGCCGCCACAACAGGGGCAGCGGCGCCGCGATCAACCCGGCACGCAGCACGCCGAGGACGGTCAAAGCATTCTCGACGATGTTCGGCATCTGGATGCCGACGACGGCGTCCGTTGGCAGTCCCATGCGGCGCAACCGGCCGGCGATCGCCGAGATCATGCGGTCGGCCTCGGCATAGGACAGCCGCAGCGGCGCCCCGTCGGTGAATTTTTGCCGGTTCGGCGCGTCGGCAAGCGCAATCGCGCCGGGCCGTCGGGTCGCGGCGCGGCGAAACAATTCGTCGAGCGTGACGCGGCCCTGGCCGGGCGGCGCGGCGACAGCGGCGGCGGTGGGAGCCCCGAGAATCATAGGCCTATCGTAGCTCTGCGCGTCATTGCAGCGTCTTCGCCGGTTGCCGCCACCAGGTTTCCGGCAGGTAACCGAACAGCGACGTCCGCGCCGGATGCTGGATGGTATTCCACCGCGCCACCCATTGGTCGGGGAGATAGAACAGCGGAACCACATATGAGCCGGAAATCAGTACGCGGTCGAGCGCACGCACGGCATCGACCAGATCGGACCGCGTGCGCGCCCGCAACAAGGCGGCAATCATGGCGTCCACCGCGGTGCTTTTGACGCCCATATAATTGCGCGAGCCCTGCTCGTCGGCCGCCGCAGAGCTCCAATAAATGCTCTGCTCATTGCCCGGCGACAGCGATTCGTCCCAGCGATATTCGATCATGTCGAAATCGAACGAAGCCAGGCGCTCTTCGTATTGTACGGCATCGACAAGGCGGACCTGCGCGGCAATGCCGGCGCGCGCCAGCATCGTGGAATAAGCGAGCGCCAGGCGCTCGTCGTCGCGATTGGTCACCATGATCTCGAAGGCGAACGGCCGGCCGCTGGCGCGATCGCGCAGCGTCGTGCCTTTGAGCTCGTAGCCGGCGGCTTCGAGGAGGGTAAGCGCCTGGCGCAGCGCGGCACGGTCCCGGCCGGAGCCATCGCTGACAGGCGGCGACCAGGTGCCGTCGAGCACGTCGGGGCGCACGGCATCGGCATAAGGCGCCAGCAGCGCCCGCTCTTGTTGGTTCGCCGGCCGGTGATAGGCGGATAATTCGCTGTCGTCGAAGAAGCTGGCGCTGCGTTGATAGAGATTGTAGAAAAAGCTGCGATTGACCCATTGGAAATCGAACAACAAAGCAAGCGCCCGGCGCACGCGAATATCCGCAAAGATCGGCCGGCGCGTATTGAAGACAAAATCGGACGCAAATTTCGGCAAGCCGCTGCGGAAGCTCTCCCTGACAACCCGGCCGTCGCGGGCGGCCGGAAAATTATAGCCGGTCTCCCAACGGGTCGGATCGGTTTCCGCGCGCACATCGTAAAGCCCAGCCTTAAAGGCTTCGAAATAGGCGTTGTCGTCGCGATAAAAATCAAAGCGCAGCTCGTCGAAGTTCCATAAGCCGCGATTGACGGGAAGATTGCGGCCCCAATAATTCGGATCGCGCTTGAAGGTGACGCTCTTTCCCGGATCGATCGCGGCGACCACATAGGGGCCGCTGCCGATCGGCTTTTTCAACGTCGATTTCTCGAAGCTCGCGACATCGATCGCGTGTTTCGGCAAGACCGGCATCAGGCCGAGGATCAGCGGCAATTCGCGGTCGCTGGTGTCGGTGAAATCGAAACGCACAATGCGGGGACCGAGAATTTCCGCCTTGGCCACCCGGGAGTAGTAGGTGCGGTGATTGGGGCGGCCGTGGTCGCGCAACAATCGCCAGGAAAACACCACGTCCTCGGCGGTGACCGGCGAACCGTCGGAGAAATGTGCGGCCGGATCGAGCGTGAAAGTGACGAAGCTTCGCGCCGCGTCGGTCTCGACTGTGCGCGCCAGGAGACCGTACAGCGTGAACGGCTCGTCGTAGCTGCGCGCCATCAAGCTCTCGACGACGTAGCCGCGCACCGGCTGTACGGCGAGACCTTGAACGATCAGCGGATTGAGGCTGTCGAAGGTGCCGAGCACGCCCTCGACCAGCCGGCCGGCCCGCGGCGCATCCGCATTGACATAGGGCAGCGCGGTAAAGTCATCGGGCAAGGCCGGCGTGCCATGCATGGCAATCGCCGGCTGCTCCGTTTTTTTGGCGATGGCATCGGGGGCGATGATTTGCGCCGGCTCGGCAACGGCCGGCGAGGCGGAGCCGACCAGCAGCGCCGCCAGCAACTGAGCGCCGCAATATGCGGCCTGCATTCCAAATCCGACGGTTTGCAGGGTTTTCCTCAGGGTCGATTATCTCAGCGCGATTCGCAGGACCACCGGCGAGTGTACCAGAGCACCGGGGCGGCCGCCCCGGCACACGGGCAATGCCCGGGACTTGCCGCGACGGTTTGCGGCCGGGCTTTATCTGGCGCCGCAATTGCGCTATTGGGCCGGGCCTAGGGCGATAAAGGGGTCACGGTGTTGCCGTATTCTGCGTCGATTGACCGTCGCGCGGGGGACGGCGCGGCGCGGCGGCGAATGCTGGCCGTAACGATAGCGGTCATTAACAATCAAGTCAGACCAGGCAGATCGACAGGATCGCTCAGATCCCGGTCGAATTGCCGGTGGCGGCACCAAAGAGGAACTGCAACCCATGAATTATCGCAACGCGTCGGCGCCGGCTCGCCCGGTTGGCCGGACGCCCGCTGCCGTCGCTAAAAGAATAGGCCTGTCGGCGGTGCTGACCGTCGTGCTGGCGCTTGGGCTGCAGGCCGCGAGCGGCTCGCTTGCAATTGCCCAGACCAAGCCGGCGGCGAAAAGGCCGGCCGCACCCGCGGCCCCTGCCGCTCCCGCAGCGCAGCCGCAGGCACCCGCGCAAGGCGAACAGCAGCAACCGGTGCAATTGATCTATTCGCCGTGGACCAAGTTCTGCCTCAAAAACCAGAACGATCCCAATTCCAAGCAGGTCTGTTTCACCGGCAAGGACGCCCGCATCGAATCCGGCATGCCGGTCGTTGCCGCCGTGCTGATCGAGCCCGAAGGCGAGCCGAAGAAAATCCTGCGCGTCACCCTGCCGCTCGGCATGCAGCTGATCCATGGCACCCGCGTGATCATCGACAATAACCAGCCGATGACCGCGCCTTACGTGATCTGCTTCACCAACGGCTGCATGGCCGATTACGAGGCCACCGCCGACATGATCGCCAAGATGAAGAAGGGGCAGGGCCTCGTCGTCCAGGCGATCAATTCGACCGGCCAGCCGATTTCTCTTGTGCTGCCGCTCACCGATTTCGCCAAAGCCTATGACGGGCCGCCGACCGACCCGAAGGTGTTCGAAGAGCAGCAGAAGAAACTGCAGGACGAGCTGCAGCGGCGCGCCGACGAAGCCCGCCAGAAACTCGAGCAGCAGCAAGGTGCGCCCGGCGCTTCGGCCGCGCCGCCGGCGGCCGCTCCGGCAAAGAAATAATGCAGCCGTATCCCGGACACGGTGCAGCGTGAAAACGCTGCGCCGCGCCCGGGATACAACCATTCAATGCAGCATTGTCGCGCGCGGGCGATAGCCGCCCTTGCCGTCCTTGATGAAGACTTCGGCGACCTGCGGATGGCGCACCGGTTCGCCTGTAGTGTCGGGCAGTAAATTCTGCTCCGAGACATAGGCGACGTATTCGGTTTCATCGTTCTCGGCGAACAGATGGTAGAACGGCTGGTCCTTGCGCGGCCGCGCCTCGGCGGGGATCGCCTGGTACCATTCCTCGGTATTGTCGAATTCCGGATCGATATCGAACACGACGCCGCGGAACGGATAGAGCCGGTGCCGCACGACCTGACCGATTTGGAATTTGGCGTTGCGAATCTTTTCCATCGCGGGCCGCATTTTAACGCTCCACGGGGGTAATCATGCAACGATTATGCCTCACCCCGCCGGGCCTGTGAAACCGCTTTCATAGACCGTAACGCTGCGCCATTTCGGGGTCTTTTTCGGCCACGAGCCGGGCCAGATCGACCAGCACCTTGGCCTGTTTCCAAGTGGCGTCGTCCTGCATTTTGCCGTCGATCATGACCGCGCCCGAGCCGTCCGGCATGGCGGCGATGATCTTCTTGGCGAACGCCACCTCGGCCGGATCGGGCGAGAACACCCGCTTGGCGATCGGCACCTGGTTCGGATGCAGCGTCCAGGCGCCGGCGCAACCCATCAGGAAGGCGTTGCGGAACTGCGCCTCGCAGGCAGCGCTGTCGGCAAAATCGCCGAACGGACCGTAGAACGCCTTGATGCCGGCCGCGGCGCAGGCGTCGACCATTTTGGCGATGGTGTAATGCCAAAGGTCCTGCTGATAGGCCGGCCGCGGCGCGTCCGGTGCGCCGGCATCCGCCAGCACCTTATAATCGGGATGGCCGCCGCCGACCCGCGTCGTCTTCATCGCCCGCGACGCGGCGAGATCGGCCGGGCCAAGACTGATACCGTGCATGCGCGGCGAGGCGACCGCGATCGAGGCAACGTTGTTGACGCCCTCCGCGGTTTCCAGAATGGCATGAATGAGGATCGGCTTTTTCACGCCGTTTTTGGCCTCGAGCTGGGCGAGCAGCTGATCGAGATAGTGGATGTCCCAGGCGCCCTCGACCTTGGGCAACATGATGACGTCGAGCTTTCTCCCGATGGCCGCGACGATCTCGGTGATATCGTCAAGCACCCACGGCGAATTGAGCGCATTGATGCGCGTCCACAATCCGGTGTCGCCGAAATCACACGACTTCGCCATGGCGATAAAGCCTGAGCGCGCCGCCTCCTTGGCATCGGCCGGAATGGCGTCTTCGAGATTGCCGAGCACGACGTCGACCTGCGCGATCAGCTCTGGCACTTTGGCGCGGACTTTTTCGATGTGCGGCGGCACGAAATGGATCATGCGCTCCAGCCGCAGCGGCAGTTCGCGCAGCGGCATTGGCGCGCCGATCGCCAAGGGCTTGAAGAAATTGCGTGGTAATTTCATGCAGCTGCCCGAAAATCCTTAGAGCCAACGGTAGGATGAACGATAGGGCGCGCCAAGCCGCTTTTCACGGCAAGGCTGCCTAGGAAATAGCGTCCTTACACCCTCTCGCCGCGCATCAGCCGTGGTTGCGAGAGGGCCGGGGCTACCCCTTCGCGCATCAAGGCGCGGCGTAACGGGCCAATGCGGTCGACCAGATAAAGCGACAGCCCGCGCGCGCCGTGCGCCGGGAAAAAATCGGTCAGCAGACTCCTATTCAGCATGTCGATGGCAATGGTCCGGCTGCTCGCATCGGCGCGGCGCTGTCGATCATAGCGCGCCAGCACGTCGGGCGCCCCGACATCGAGGCTTTCACGACGCGCGTCGGCGACGATCTCGGCGAGCGTCGCGCCGTCGCGCAGTCCGAGATTAAGACCCTGCGCGCCGATCGGCGGCACCACGTGCGCGGCTTCGCCGACCAGCGCAATTCGCGCGCGCGCGAAGGTTTCAGCCGTTTCGATCGCCAGCGGAAAGACGCCGCGTCCGGGCTCAACCTGCATCGTGCCGAGCAGCGAATGCGCGCGACGCTCAATCTCGGCCGATAGGGCGGCATTGCTCAGCGCGGCGAACTCGGCGGCGCGCGACGGATCGAGCACGCAAACCAGGCTCGAACGGCGGCCGGGCAGGGGTACCAGCGTGAATGGGCCGCTTTCGGTATGGAATTCGGTCGAGGTGTCGTCGTGCGAGCGGCCATGCGTGAGATTGAGCGTCAGCGCCGTCTGCGGATAGCTTCGCCGCCGTGTGGCAATAACCGCCGCGTCGCGGGCGAGCGAGCGCGCACCGTCGGCACCGACCGCGAGCCGAACCCGCGCTTCACAATTGGCATATTCGATCGTGACGCCATCCGCATCCGGCCTGATCGCGCGTGCTGGAACGGCAATCCGCGGCAATCTCATTTCGGCAGCGCGGCCTTCGAGTGCCGCCAAGAGATATCCGTTCTCGATGTTGTAGCCGAATGCATCGAGACCAATCTCAGCCGCCTCGAAAAAGACCTCAGGGGCGCGAAACAGCCGTCGAGTGTCATCGACGATGCAAAGCTTTTTCAGCGGCGCAGCCTGAGGCACGCAGGCTTGCCAGGCGCCGAGCGTTTCCAGCGCTGTGACCGATCCCGCAAGGAGGGCCGTCGTGCGGTGGTCGGGCCTTGCCGGCGGCGCGATCAAGAGCGTATCCACGCCGGCCGTTTTCAGCGCGATGGCGCAGACCAGCCCGGCCGGCCCGCCGCCGACAACGGCGACTTCGGCGGTAAGCTCCCTGTTCACGTCCATAAATACCGCCATTCCATGATGCCGACCTAGGCGCCATTTGGGATCGAATACCTTACAATGACAGCCCGATTGGGTGCGAATTTCTATTTCACGTATAAGCTTAACTAATGGACCCAACCCAACCGGCAAGCGGAGCGAAGGCGCTAACCGCGGCGGCCTTTGCCGTCCACGTCTTCACCGCCTGCGGCGCCGCCTGTGCGCTGCTGGCGCTGATCGCCGCGGTGCACGCCGCCTGGCCGCAAATGTTCGTGTGGCTCGGCATCGCACTCTTCATCGACGGCGTCGACGGCACCCTCGCCCGGCGGCTGCGGGTCGCCGATCTGTTGCCGCGCTGGTCCGGCGACGTGCTCGATCTGGTCGTCGATATCCTCAATTACGTGTTCGTGCCGGCCTTCGCGATCGCCGCCAGCGGCTTGCTCCCACACGTTTTGGCGGTTCCGCTCGGTATCGTCATTGTCGTCACCGGGTCGCTCTATTTTGCCGACCGGCTGATGAAAACCTCGGACTACTATTTCCGCGGTTTTCCCGCGTTGTGGAACGTGGCGGTGTTTTATCTGTTCCTGCTCAAGCCTGCGCCATGGCTCGGCGCCGTGCTGATCATGGCGCTGGCGGCGCTGACGTTCGTGCCAATTCATGTCGTCCATCCGCTCCGTATCGCGCATTTGCGCGGTTTGACCACGGGGGCCCTCATCCTATGGACGCTGCTCGCCATCGTCGCGGTGGCGCGAAATCTCGAGCCAGGCGTTTGGACCCTTGCCGGCCTGTGCCTACTTGCGGTCTATTTCGTCGGCGTCGGCTTCTTGCGCCGGCATCACCCCTAGCATTTGGAGCGACCCCGTGCCCCGACCCGTTCTTCTCATCGCCGGCGGCAGCCGCGGCATCGGCGCGTCGACGGCAAAGCTCGCCGGCGAGCGCGGCTACGACGTCGCCATCAATTACGTGCGCAACGCCAAAGCCGCGGCGGAGGTCGCCGAGGCGGTGAAGAAATCGGGCGGCAAAGCCGTCACGCTGCAAGGCGACATGGCCAAGGAAGACGACATCTTGCGCGTGTTCGGCGAAACGACGCGCGCGCTCGGACCGCTGACGCATTTTGTCTTCAGCTCCGGCATCGGCGGCAAGAATTCGCGGCTCGACGCGGCGACCGCCGATACCATCCGCGAGGTGATCGACATCAATCTGTTCGGCTGCCTGATCTGCGCCCGCGAAGCGGTGCGGCGGATGTCGACGGCGCAGGGCGGCAAAGGCGGCTCGATTGTATTTCTATCATCGATCGCTTCGGTGACCGGGGGCGCCGGCGAATACGTGTTCTACGCCGCTGCCAAAGGCGGGGTCGATGCGCTCACCAACGGCCTGGCGCGCGAAGTGGCGAAAGAAGGCGTCCGCGTCAACGCGATCCGCCCCGGGCCAACCCGGACCGACATCCACGAACCCGGACGCCTGGAGCGGATCACGCCGCTCCTCCCGATGGGTCGGCCGGGCGAGCCCGACGAGATCGCCGAGGCGGTGCTGTTCCTGTTGTCCGACGCCGCATCCTATATCAGCGGTTCGGTGCTCAACGTTTCGGGGGCGCGCTAAGCGGATCGCTGTCGGTGACCGGTTCGACGAACGCCGAGAAAGACAATCTCATGACCAAACCGATCTATGTCCTCAACGGTCCAAACCTCAATCGGCTCGGCACCCGTGAACCGCACATCTACGGAACGACGACGCTCGCTGACGTCGAAGCAATGTGCCGGGCGGAAGCCAAGGGGCAACCGATTGAATTTCGACAGACCAACAGCGAGACACAACTGATCGATTGGGTCCACGAGGCGATCGACAACGGCCGCGGCATCGTCATCAACCCGGCCGCCTACACCTTCACCTCGCTCGCATTGTTCGACGCCCTGAAGATGTTTCCGGGGCCGATCATCGAACTGCACATATCTAATATTCATAAGCGGGAGGCGTATTATCACAATTCGTATGTTTCTAAGGTTGCGACCGCAATCATCGCGGGCCTGGGCGCGAAAGGCTATGCCGTGGCGGTTCGCGCGATGCACGACCTCCTTCAATAACGGTGCGTCGGCGAACCCGGACATCGCGCAGGATTCACTCATCGGCGTCCTAACCGCCTTGTGTTCGACGCTTCTGCGCCTATGATCCCCGCCGAGCTTTTCAAAGACAATCCGAACATATTCAAAGGAGAGGAAGATGGTTGCGGCAGTACGCGTGCATAAAACCGGCGGGCCCGAGGTTTTGACTTACGAGGAGATCGAACTGCCCGCGCCGGGGCAGGGCCAAGTGCGGGTGAAGCAGCACGCCAGCGGCGTCAATTTCATCGACACCTATTTCCGCATGGGCATGTATCCCTCTCCGGTCGGACTGCCCTTTATTTCCGGAAACGAGGCTGCCGGCGAGGTCACCGCCGTCGGTCCCGGCGTGACCGACCTCAAGGTCGGCGATCGCGTTGGCTATGTGGTGGCGCTCGGAGGCTACGCCTCCGAACGCAACGTCCCGGCCGACCGCGCCGTGAAACTGCCGTCGAACATCAGCTACGAGCAGGCCGCCGCCATGATGCTCAAGGGCATGACGGCGGAGTATCTGCTGCGCCGCACCTTCAAGGTCGAAAAGGGCATGAACGTCTTCGTCCACGCCGCGGCCGGCGGCGTCGGCTTGATCCTGTGCCAGTGGGCCAATTATCTCGGCGCCAATGTCATCGGCACGGTCGGCTCCAAGGACAAGGCCGCGCTCGCCAAGGCCAATGGCTGCCATCACACCATCCTCTATCGCGACGAGGACTTTGCCGCGCGGACCAAGGAAATCACCGGGGGAAAACTCTGCAGCGTGATCTATGACGGCATCGGCAAGACCACATTCCCGGCCTCGCTCGATTGCCTCGCCCCGCTCGGCTATTTTGTCAGCTACGGCAGCGCTTCGGGCCAGGTCGAGGCTTTCAACATCAACATCCTGCAGACCAAGGGTTCGCTGTTCGCCACCCGCCCGACGCTCAACACCTATGCCGCCAAGCGCGAGGATTTGCTGGCCATCGCCAACGATCTTTTCGACGTCGTCGGCAAAGGCGCGGTCAAAATCCCGATCAATCAGAAATACGCGCTCAAGGACGCCGTGAAAGCGCACAGGGATCTCGAAAGCCGCAATACCACCGGCTCGTCGATCTTGATTCCCTAACTTCCGTTGCATTCCGGTGCGCCATCCGCATGGTGGCGTTCCCGGAATCGACAAATCGTAAGTCGCGCAGTTTTGGCGCAGCAGTGTTTCTTTAAGCGATCGTGCTAATGGATTCCTGCTGCGCGTCAGGCGCCCCGGAAGGACGAAACCGCGATGAAAATCTGGGGCTACTGGGCAACGCTGGGCTGGTCGGTCCTCGCCTATTTTGCCGGCCAGGTGGCCGCGACGGCTATCGTATTGTGGTGGGAGCAAGGCGATTTGTCTTCGCTCGTGCGCACACCCTACGACGGCGCCGCCGTCACGCTTTCAGTCCTGGTGCTCAATCCTGTCACGGTCGCCGTTCTGCTCGCCGCGGTGCGTCTGGCGAAGGCCAATCCGGTGGAATATTTGGCCCTGACATGGCCGCGCGCCCGCGACGTGACGACAGGAGTCATCGGCCTTATCGGCCTGATCGCTGTGAGCGACGGAGCGCTTTATTTGAGCGGCCAGGGGCTGGTGACGTCGTTCCAGCTGCAATCGTATACGACGGCGGTTGCGGAGGGTTGGCTGCCCGCGATGCTGTTCGCAGCCATTATCGTCGCGCCGGCAGGCGAAGAAGTCCTGTTTCGCGGTTTTCTGTTCCGCGGCTTCGTCCGACCGGAACGTCCAGCGTGGCCGGGCATAGTCGCGACCGCGGTGCTCTTCGCCGTCCCACATGTGCAATACGACTGGGTTGGCGTATTGCAAATCTTGGTCGTCGGCCTGTTTTTGGCTTGGATGCGGCTGCGCAGCGGCTCGATCGTGCTGACGTTTCTTCTGCACGCGCTGTTCAATCTCGAAGGCACTTTGGAGACCGTGGCGCAGGTCCATTTTTTCGCCAAATAGAGGGGCGACGAGGGCATGGTAGCTATTGGCCGAAAATGCGGCCCAAAGCATCGACTGTCTTGTTCGCCGGCCCGGCCGGTTGCCCGGGCTGGTTCGACTCCCGACGCGGCAACCCGATGACCGGTTCGGCAAAGCGGGCAATCGCCGCGACTGTATCGTCGAGCGGCACGGTCGAGTCCTTGGTTTCGCTGACGATGATCGCCAACACCCGCATGCCGCGCCGGAACAGGGCGTCGAGCGCGGTCAGCGTATGGCTGATGGTGCCGAGGTAGCTGCCGGTGACCAGAATGAGCGGCAATTGCAGCGCCATCATCACATCGAGAATGGTGCGCTCGCCGTCGAGCGGCACCATGATGCCGCCGGCGCCTTCGATCAGCAAAATATCGCGCCGCTGATCGATCGCGGTCTGGCAATATTTGATCACCGTATCAACGTCGATGCGGCGGCCTTCGCGCTCGGCCGCGAGATCGGGCGCTAGCGCGGCGCCAAAGCGCCATGGCGAAATCCGGTCGATCTCCGGCTCCGTCACCGGCAGGCCGAGCGCGTCCAAGAGCACGCCCGGATCGCTCGCCGCCGGCTGGGCCGGGTCGTAGCCGCTGACCACCGGCTTGATGGCGTCGACCAAGCGGCCCATCTGGCGCAGGTGCCGGATCAACGACGCCGCCACATAGGTTTTTCCCACGTCGGTGCCGGTCCCGGTGATGAAGATCGCGCTCACGCGTCAATGCCTCAACACGCCGTTTCGCACCACGTCGGCGAGCCGCGCGATTTCGGCATCGGGATGCTGCGCCGTGAAGGCAAAACGCAGCCGCGCGGTCCCCGCCGGCACCGTCGGCGGCCGGATCGCGACCACCAAAAAACCCTCATCGCGCAACAGCTCGGACGCCACGAGTGCCGCGTCGGTCCCGCCGACGACCACCGGGACGATTGGGCTTTGCGCCTCGGGCAAGTTGAGTGCGCGCGTAAATTCCTTGGCCTTGCGCAATGGCAGCGCGGCGTAAGCCGGTTCGCGCGCAATCACGTCAAGCGCGGCTATGGCGGCGGCAACCACCGGCGGCGGCAACCCGGTCGAATAGATGAAGGTGCGAGCGCGCGTCTGCATCAGATCGATCACGGCACGCGATGCGCACAGATAACCGCCATAGGCGCCCACCGCCTTTGACAGCGTGCCCATTTGCAAGGGCACCTCAGCGGGGCCGTCGGCGAAAGTCGAGCCGCGGCCACCGCCGACCACGCCGAGGCCATGGGCGTCATCAGACAGAAGCCAAGCGTCATAGCGCCGCGCCAGTTGGGACAGCGCGCCAAGCGGCGCCAGATCGCCGTCCATGGAGAACACGCCGTCGGTCGCGATCAAGGCGCGCTTTTTGCCGCCGCGATGCGCCGCCAGCAGCGCCTCGGCGTGATCGGCATCGGCGTGGCGATAGTGGTGCACAGCGGCGCCAGAGAGTTTTGCGCCGGCATAAATGCAAGCGTGCGAAATCTCGTCGATCAGGAGGAGATCATCCGGCCCAACCAGCGCCGGGATGATGCCGGCATTGGCAAGATAGCCTGAGCCGAAGACGCAGGCCGCATCGGTACCCTTGAGCCGCGCCAACCGACCTTCGAGTTCGGCATAAAGCGGGTGATTGCCGGTGACGAGCCGCGACGCACCGGCGCCGACGCCGTAGCGCCCGGTGGCCTCGATTGCCGCGGCGATCACCTCGGGATGCCGGCCGAGATTGAGGTAGTCGTTGCAAGAGAACGACAGCAGACGTCGGCCGTCGCGCTCGGCCCAGATGCCGTCGCGCGTGGTGACCGCCGGACTGCGGCGCAGGTTCTTCCGTTCCAGCGCGTCAAGCTTCTCGCCGGCGAAATCATCAAGCGAGCGCATTATTTTCCACTACCCTCAAACAAACGTGACCGCGACGCGGCCGACGGGCACAATGGCGCGCCCGTAGGTTCCATGAAAGCGCCGAATGCCCGGCAATACCAGCGAAAACAAAGGGATGGGACAGAACGCACAACCGGCTTGGTATACCGCCGGCTTGGACAATATCTGGCTGCCCTATGCGCAGATGAAGACCGCGAACCCGCCGCTTGCGGTTACGTCCACACAAGGGTGCCGCATCACATTGGCCGACGGGCGCGAATTGATCGACGGCATCGCCTCGTGGTGGACCGCCTGTCACGGCTATAACCACCCGCATATCCGCGGCGCCGTGGAACGCCAATTGGTGCAAATGCCGCATGTGATGTTCGGCGGATTGGTCCACGAACCGGCGCTGACACTGGCTAAGCGGCTGACCGCGCTCTTAGCGCCTGCCGATCTCGACCGGGTGTTCTTCTCGGATTCCGGCTCGGTCGCCGTCGAAGTCGCGCTGAAAATGGCGGTGCAGTATTGGCGCAATCGCGGCCTTCGCGGCCGCAGCCGCATCGTTTCGTTCAGGGGCGGCTATCATGGCGACACCACCGGCGCCATGGCGGTGTCGGACCCGGAAGGAAGTTTCCACGCCGCATTCCGTGGGCTGCTGCCGGAGCAGATCGTGCTCGATCTTCCAACCGACGACGCGAGCGTGGCGGCGCTTGAGGCGACGCTGGCCGCGCGAGCCGGTGAGATCGCCGCCATCATCGTCGAGCCCTTGGTTCAAGGCGCTGGCGGCATGCGGTTTCACGGCCCCGGCGTACTCAATAGACTGCGCGCCCTGGCAGACCATTATGAGCTCCTCCTGATCTTCGATGAAATCTTTACCGGCTTCGGCCGCGCCGGCACGATGTTCGCGTTTCAGAACGCCGGCGTGGTCCCGGATGTCGTTACGCTGTCAAAGGCGTTGACCGGCGGCACCCTGCCGCTCGCGGCCACCATCGCCAGCCGAAAGGTGTTCGAGGCCTTCTGGTCCGATGACCCCGCCAAGGCGCTGATGCACGGACCGACCTTCATGGCGAACCCGCTGGCTTGCGCCGCAGCCAATGCCTCGCTCGATTTGTTCGAGCGCGAGCCGCGGCTTGATCAGGTGGCAACGCTTTCGGCCATGCTCAAACAAGGCCTGGAGCCATACAGGGAGCTACCTGGCGTCAGGGATGTCCGGGTCAAGGGCGCCATCGGCGTCATCGAGCTCGATCGGATCGAAGATCTCAACGCCTTGCGGCAACGGTTTGTTGCCGAAGGTGTTTTTGTCCGCCCATTCGGCAATGTCGTCTATCTGACGCCGGCCTTCACGGTTGCCGAAAGCGAGCTCGCGAGATTGATGGACGCGGTACGGCGCGTGCTCGCCAGGCGCGTGTGATCACCTCGTCTCGCCCGCGAAGTCTCGGCGCAGCGCCGAGAGCCGCTCCAGGGCGGCAGGCGGCAGCGGGCCTTTTTCGACCGCGGCGAAGGCATCCTCGAACTGTTGCGGGGTAGCCATTCCCACCAGGATGGTGCCAATCGCCTCGTTTGCAATCGCAAACCGCGTCGCGGCTTCGGTCAGGCTCGCGGCAAATCCCTCCGTGACCAACGGCATCAGGCGACGGGCGTGCGCCATGTCGGCCTCATAGCTCATGGCCGAGCCGATGGGCGCGGGCGGCGGGCTCGCGATTGGATGACGATCCGCCGATCCGGACAGCGCGCCGCCGGCGAGCACGCGGATGGCGATAACGCCGGTGCCGGCGGCCGCCGTGTGGTCGAACAGCCGGCCGTAATCCTGTGCCGGATAATTCGCCGGCAGTGCAGCGGCGGCGGAGGGATTGAGCATGTTGTAGACCACTTGAGCGCTGTCGAAGCGGTGGGAATCGATGACCTGATGGAGTGCGGCCGTGTCGCCGACCGCGGTCAGTCCAAGAAATCGGATCTTGCCCGCTTGGCGCAGCCGCTCGAATGCCGGCACGACCTCGTCCAGCACCTGGCGGACACCGAGCGCCTCGCCGCCGCCTTTTTCGACAATCGCATTGTGCAAATGAAAAATGTCGACTCGATCGCGACGCAGGCGGGTGAGGCTTCCTTCCAGCGACGTCGCTACGGCCTCGCCGATACGGCCGAACTCGGCGCCCGGCAGTCGGACCTTGGTGCCGACGACCACGTTGGCCGGCTTGAGCGTTTGCAGAACGCGGCCGAGATTCTTCTCCAACTCGCCATTGCCGTATTGCACGGCGGTGTCGAAATAATTGACGCCCACCTCGAGCGCGCGTGCAATGGCACGTTCCTGATCGCGCGGATCGCCGCGCACCATCAGGCCGCCAACCGCGCCGCAGCCGAAGCCCAATACCGAGAGCTTCATGCCGGTGCGGCCGTAGGTCCGCATTTCCATCGCCGTTCCTCCCTCCGCGCCGTGCTCTGCGGCACTCGTCGCGGAATGACGCCTCACATGATCGGTTTGCCGCGGATATCGATGGCCTTTTCGATCTTCAGGAGCGCGCCGATGCCGGTATCGGCGCCGACATGGGTCTGCTCGCGGGGCAATAGCCTGGCAAAAATCGCGTCGTGGATGGACCCGCTCTCGTGCAAAGCGACGGTGCCGAAAAACCGCAAGAAGCCGCTTTCCAGCACGCCGTCGCGCTGCGCCTTGAAGTTCGAATACATCACGCAGACCCGCTTGTCGTGCGACAGGTTCTCCAGCGCCGTGCGCTTGGAGCGCTCCCAATAGGCAAGGTGGATATCGTCGAACACGATCATGCTGCCCTTGACGGAAATGTTCGGCCCCGCCGGACCGCAGGTGGCGACGAGGCAGGGACAGCCGTCGTCCCAGGCATTGCGGATAAGCGTCTTGATGGTGTCGGAAAGGGGCATGGGCCGATGACCTCGCGATTTTTCGGAGGCCGCCAGCTTTACACGGCTAGCGGCAGCCACGCCAAGCGCGCGGAATCTTCGCCCCTAAAAGCCGACGACGGTGCCGTGGAGATCGTAAGCCTCCGCCCGCTCGATTTTCACCGTGGCAATCTCGCCGACCCGCAGCGGCCGGTGGCTGGAGAGGTGGACGACGCCGTCAATTTGCGGTGCGTCGCCCTTGCTGCGTCCCTTGCCGATACCCGACTTGGCGTCGACCTCGTCGATGATCACGCGCTCGCGGGCGCCGACTTTGCGCTTGAGCCGCTTCTGCGAAATCGTCTGCTGGCGCCCCATGAAGCGGTGATAGCGCTCTTCTTTGATCGCGTCGGGCACGGCTGCACCGAGATCGTTGGCGGTCGCACCGGCGACCGGCTCGTAGCGGAAACAGCCGACGCGATCGAGCTGGGCCTCGTCGAGCCAGTCGAGCAGCAGCGTAAAATCCTCTTCGGTCTCGCCCGGGAAGCCGACGATGAAGGTCGAGCGGATGGTGAGGCTCGGGCAAATGTCGCGCCAGGCGCGAATGCGCTCCAGCGTTTTTTCCTGCGCCGCGGGGCGGCGCATGCGTTTGAGCACCGCGGGGCTCGCATGCTGAAACGGCACGTCGAGATAAGGCAGCACTTTGCCCTCGGCCATCAGCGGAATGACCTCATCGACATGCGGGTAGGGGTAGACGTAATGCAGCCGTACCCAGACGCCGAGTTCGCCGAGTTCGCGGGCGAGATCGAGAAATTTCGCTCGCACCTCGCGGTCTTTCCATGGGCTTGCCGCGTATTTGAGATCGACGCCATAGGCCGAGGTGTCCTGCGAAATGACCAGGAGCTCCTTGACGCCGGCGGCCACCAAGCGTTCGGCCTCGCGTAGCACGTCGGCGGCCGGCCGCGAGACCAGGTCGCCGCGCAATTTTGGAATGATGCAGAAGGTGCAGCGATTGTTGCAACCCTCTGAGATTTTTAGATAAGCATAGTGCCGCGGCGTGAGCTTTATGCCTTCCGGCGGAATGAGATCGGCATAGGGATCGTGCGCCGGCGGCGCGGCGTGATGCACGGCCTCGAGCACGCTTTCGTATTGCTGCGGACCGGTGACGGCGAGCACGCCGGGATGTACCGCCATGATCTTTTCCGGCTCCGCCCCCATGCAGCCGGTGACGATCACTTTGCCATTTTCGGCCATAGCGGCGCCAATCGCCTCAAGCGATTCCGCCTGTGCGCTATCGAGGAAGCCGCAAGTATTGACGATGGCGAGATCGGCGCCGGAATGCTCGCGCGTAAGCTCATAGCCCTCCGCGCGCAGCCGCGTGATGATGCGCTCGGAATCGACCAGCGCCTTGGGGCAGCCGAGCGAAACGAAGGAAATGCGGGGCGCGTGGTTCATCTGCGGGGGTTCATAGCATGGCCGCCTAGGTAGCAAGGCGGATTTCGCTTACTGCGCAGATAGGCCAAGCAACGGCATTTCGCCACGAAAAAGCCGGCCCGACACCGTGATTTCACCCGCTGACACCGGCACTGTCACTGACACCGTCCTCGGCCTGTTCGGGGGAAATTAAGGATTTGACGGTCTCCTCCGCCCTGCGAGTGGTGGGTCCTGATTCTTGGAATGCCGTCCTTTCGAAAGCTTTTGCCAACGAACCGGCGCAGCGCAGGCTGATCGGCCGGTTGTTTCGGCGTGCGTGCGTGAACACCGACGCCGGAAAACCATGGTGCAACCGAGGCATTTTCTTGTCTTGTTGCTGGCCGCCTGCCTCGCCGGCTGCGGCAGCTATGCCATGGTCGATCCGATCGCCGCGTTCACTTCGCCCGCCAAACAGGCCAATTGGATGAAGAGCGGGGGCCAAGCGCCGGTCGCGCAGGCAGCGGATTACGAGACAGCCGACACGGCGTCAGCATCGAACAAGGCCGACCCCGCCACGCAGAGTTCGTTGTTCACGCAGGCCGCCGAGACCAAGCTCGTTGCTCCGCCGCCCGCCGTGCCGGCTGCAAAGCCGATCGCGGTCGCCGATGCCGCCGACGTCGCGGTCCCTGTGGCGCCGGCACCGCAACCGGCCGAGAAGATCACGCAGCCGCGCGGCCGCGCTTATCTGTTTCGCGGCGTCGCCGGCCTGATTTATTCGCGCGGCATCGACACGTTGGCGGCGCGCATCAGGCGCACCGGCATCCCGGCAAGTGTGGGCACCTATCTCCTGTGGCGGCCGACAGTCGAGGAAGCGATCCGCGACTATCGCCGCGATCCGCAGCCGATCGTCCTCATCGGCCATTCCATGGGCGGTGATTGCGTTCTCGACTTTGCCGAGATGCTCAACCAGGCCGGCATCCCGGTCAGCCTCCTCGTCACCTACGATCCCACGCGCATCGCCGACGACGTGCCGCCCAATGTCGAGCGCTATATCAACATCTACCAATCGTCCAATTTCATGGGTGGCGGCAATGTCGTGCAGGGCTCGCGCTTCCATGGCCAATATGCGAGCTACAATCTCAAGGACCACGCCGAGATCGTTCATATCAATATCGAAAAGACCGATCGCATCCAGGAGCAATTGGTCGGCAAGATCGCGCAGCTTGCCGAGACGCCGGCCGATGCGGAAGGCGAGGCGGTGCCGATCCATCTCGAGGTTCCCGCCGACGCCGCCATCGAGTTATGGGATTCCGGCCTGCCGGTGGCGGCGCATGCCGGCGACACGCTAAAGACGCTGGCTGCGACCTATCATGTGCCGCTCTGGGCGCTGGCTCAGATCAACGCCGTGACGGCGCGCGAGCCTCTTGCCGAAGGCCAGCGCATCGTGGTGCCGCGCCATCTTGTGCCGATGCAAATGCCGAGTACGGTCACAAGCTTCGCGCCGGTAGCGCGCTAAACCCCAGGCGCTAGCGCGCTCAGCAATGCGAGGCGAGGCACAGCCCGCTCGGTTCAAAGCAACGCCAGAACGGTACCGCCGTCGATTTGCCGCCAACACAGGCGTAGACTTGACACCAGTGAAGCTCATCGCAATCGGCCACGCAGCGGCCGCTCGATTGCGCGCAGGCGCCGGTGAGCCTTGTGTGCTTTGCCGCAAGAACTGGAGACGGCGATGCCCAACCGAGCGCAAGGATCAGCGCACCGGCGAGGGCGATTTTCGCCGTTGATTTCACCGGCACGGCGTAGCTTCCTTTACGCAACCCGTTCATTTCAGCAAACAGATTTCCCATAATCGCGCCGGGCCGACAAGGAGCGACGATGATGCGGCTTCCCGATCCCCCGATGCTGTTGGTGACCGACCGCGCCCAGGCGCGGCGGCCGTTGACCGAAATTGTCGGCGCGGCGCTTTCCGGCGGCTGCCGCTGGGTGAGCCTGCGCGAAAAGGATTTGCCCGAGGACGAGCAGGTCGTTTTGGCGCGCATGCTCATCGCCATGGCACGCAAACATGGTGCACGACTGATGCTGCACGGCGAAGCGGCGCTGGCCGAGGTCGCCGGCGTCGATGGCGTGCATTTGCCATCCGGCAGCGATGCGGCGGCGGCCCGCACGCTTTTGGGTCCGGACAAGCTCATCGGCGTGTCGCTCCACACCGTCACCGAGGCCGCGAGCGATCGATCCGCAAGCAGCCGATTACGCGCTGGCGGGACCTGCCTTCGAGACGCCGAGCAAGCCGGGCTACGGCCCCGAAATCGGCCGCAAGGGACTTAGTCGAAATCGCCCGCACGTGCCGCGTGCCGGTGCTCGCCATCGGCGGCATCAATTCCGCGCGGGTCGGCGAGGTGATCGCCGCGGGCTGTGCCGGCGTAGCCGTGATGGGCGGCGTGATGCGCGCCGCCGATCCGGCGCTTGAGGTTGGCGCGCTCGTCGCCACGCTGAAAGGCTATCCGCGGGCGCGATAAGTGGCCACGCCTTGATCCGGCGCCCATACTCCGGACGGTAATTTTCCAGCCTGCCAGAACACGTCGATCGGCATGCCGCCGCGCGGATGGAAATAGCCGCCGATACGCAGCCATTTCGGCTTGAGCAGTGCGACCAGCTTTTTGCCGATGGCCACGGTGCAGTCTTCGTGGAAGGCGCCGTGATTACGGAAACTGTTCAGATAAAGCTTGAGCGACTTGGATTCTACGAGCCAGTCCTTCGGCACATAGTCGATGACGAGCGTGGCAAAATCCGGCTGGCCGGTCACCGGGCACATCACCGTGAATTCGGGGAAGGTGAAGCGGGCCACATAGTTCGTGCCGCGGTGCGGATTGCGCACGCGCTCGAGCACGGCCTGTTCGGGCGAGGCCGGGATCGGGGAGGGACGGCCGAGCTGCGGCGGTTTTCTGGTCATACGATCATTGTAGGCGGCGGGAACCCAAGGGGCCATCCATGCCGATAGCACCCTTGATCGGTTCAAGCGGCTCCGGTCGGGATCGCAGCCCGGCGTTGGCGTGATATCGATTGGGCGGTTTCGAAACTTCGGCGCCTAAAGCTCGCCGCATATCAACGCCTCGCCGAGTGGCATAAAAATCCAGTTGTCGCCTTGGTCGACCCGGGCTGCGCGATGGCCATTTCGATTACCGTGCGGCGACGCGGAGGGCCAAGAGGCCGATCGAGCGCCCGCAGGCTGTCCAATCTGAGCCTGTAAGCCTTCAAAGTACATCGTCAGAGTAGTGAGCGCCTTCCCGCGACGGTAACCTCCCGAACATAGCGGTGATATTTTTGCAACGTCGGGCCAGATTCCACTCAATTCCAGCGTTGTAACCACCTGGATTTACACCAGTATATTGCATCACCGTACCTCATCCCCGATAACCTCCAATCCGGGAAAAACGGCCGGCTTCCGCCGAGGCGGGACCAAGGCCAGGAGCTGTTGGCATGCGAGCTCCGGGGAGCGTCGGCGGCGCGACGTTGCGCCTGTTGCTGGCATCGACTTCGGTGGTGGCGCTGCTGATCGGCGGCGGCGTCCCGCATGCTTATGCGTGCAGCATTTCTGAAAACGGCGCAACGGTGGCGTCCGTCAGCAACGGCGGCAACATTGACTGTATCAGTATTGTCAACACAACCGTGAGCGGCAACGTCACCAACTCCGTGGGCGGGACCATCACGGGCCCCAGCAACGGCATTTTCATCAGTGGCGGCTCGATCGGCGGCGCGATCACCAACGCCGGTCACATCACCGGGAGTTCTAGCGGCATCAAAGTAAGCGGCAGTGCCACAATATCTGGTGGCATCAGCAACAGCGGCACCATCAGCGGGTCCTTCGGAAATGGCATCGAAATTTCCGGCAGCGCCGTCATCGGCAACCCGAGCACCGGCAGCGCCATCTACAACAGCGGTCTGGTCTCCGGGTCGTTTGACGGCATTTATATCGAAAGCGCCAAAGCGATTTACGGCGGCATTACCAACAGTGGTACGATCAAGGGCTCCAGCGCGTTGATCGTCTCCAACGTCTCGACGTTTACGGGCGGCATCACCAACACTGGCACGATCAGCGCCGCGGGTTCACCTGGCCGCGCCCTTAACCTCTTCGGCATTGGGACATTTTCCGGGATCATTTCCAATTCCGGCGAGATCGTCGGTCACACGGGTATTCAGCTCTCCAACGCCTCCGGCGGCATCCAGTTCAGCAGCAGCAGCGGCAGCGGGACGATCGTCAATAACGGCGCCATCATCGGCAGCGGCGGCACGGCGGTCACTATTCAAGTCAGCGGCGTCACCTTCGAGCTGGGCCCCGGCTACAGCATTACCGGCACCGTGTTCGGCGACAGCAGCACCTTGGCGCTCGGCGGGACCGGCAGCGATACATTCGCTCTCGGCTCGGTCGGCAATTCGGCGCAGTATCAGAGCTTCTCCGCCTTCGAGGTCGTGAGCGGCACCTGGACGGCCAGCGGCAGCGCAGCGCAAGCCTGGACCGTCGCCGGCGGCACGCTCGCCGGCACCGGCACGTTCGCGGGGCTTAACGTCCATAGCGGCGCCACCTTGGAGCCGGGCGTGCCCGGCACCGCCGGCGGCACGCTCAGCGTCGCCGGCGCGCTGACTTTCGCGTCAGGCGCGACGTACCTCGACAATATCACCTTGTTGAGTACGAGCGAGATTTTGATCAGCGGTGCGGCGACGCTCGGCGGCGCTACCATCACTATTGCATCGGGCAGCACGGTGACGGCGGGTCACACCTACACCATTCTGGTCGACAGCAGCGGTGGGCTTGGCAGCGGTAACATTTTCAATCCCAGCATCACGTATAACGGCATGGTCGGCACGCTCAGCTACGTCAACGGCGGCGACGACGTCGACCTGTCGTTTACCAATCCCTGCTACAGCGGGCCGTTCCCCTCCAAGAACGCCGGCACCGTTTCCGGCATCTGTGCGAGCAATACGCATTTCAGCGCCGCCGCCACCAGCGCCGGCATCGTCAATACCGGCCTGATCTCGTCGACCGGCATCACGCTGAAGAACACCACCATCACCGGCTCGATCGTCGATTCCGGCACGCTGTTCGGCGGCATTTCGATCGACAACCAGAGCACAATCTCCGCCACCAGCGCCGGCACGCCCGCCATCTCGATCACCGGGCCGACCTTCGCCGGCGGTATTTCGAGCGCCGGCCTGCTGTCGGCGCCGGGCACCGTCATCTCGATTTCTGGAGTGACGACATTCGGCGGTGGTATCACCAACGCCGGCACCATCACCGGGCCGGCCGCGGGCATCCTGATCTCGGCAGTTCCGACCTTTAACAGCGGCAATATCAGCAATTTCGGCACGATCACCGCCAAGACTGGCATCGACGTTGCCGGCTCAACCATCACCGGCGCTATCGTCGACAGCGGCATCATCGTCGGTTCGAGCCACGGCATCCTGATCGACGGCACGAGCAAGATCAGTTCGGCCGCCACCGCCATCCTGGTCACGGGAGCTACATTCACCGGCGGCATTTCCAATGCCGGCGCGATCTTGGGGGATGCGCGCGGCATCTATCTCGACCCGATCACGACATTCGGCGGCGGTATCAGCAGTTCCGGAATCGTCTCAGTCACCGGCGCCGCCATCGAACTCAATGTCGTCTCAACCTTCACCGGCAACATCTCAAACTCCGGGACGATCACCGCCAAGACCGGCGTCGATATCCTCGGCAGCACGATCACCGGCGCGATCGTCGACAGCGGCATCATAGCGGCAACCCACGGCATCCTGATCGACAGCGCAAGCAAGATCGACGAAGCCGCCGGCAATGTTATCTCGATCACAGGAAAGAGCTTCTCAGGCGGCATATCGAGCGCCGGCCTGCTCTCGGCAGCCGCAGGCACCGGCATCTATCTCTCCAGCGGCGTTACCAGCTTTTCGGGCGGCATCACCAATGCCGGCACGATTTCGGCGAGCAGCTATGGCATCCAGAACTTCCAGGTGCTGAATTTTGGCGGCGGCATCAGCAATGCCGGCGCCGTCTCCGCAGGCATCGGCGCTATCGCCGTCTTTAGCGGCTTTACCTTTTCCGGCGGGATCGACAATGCTGCCGGCGGTTTGCTCCAGGGCAATACCGGCATTGCCGTCTCGCTCAACACCTTCCTCGGCGGCATCACCAATGCCGGCACGATCTCGGGCAATTACGGCATCTTTGCCGACAGCATCGTGACTTTCGGCACCACCGGCAGTCCGGGAGGCATCACGAACAGCGGGACGATTTCAGCGGGCTTTGTGGGCATCCAGATCGGCTATCGGACAGGGAGCGGCACGGTCGCTCCGATTTCGACCTTCGTCGGCAACGTTTCCAACAGCGGCACGATCACGGCGCAAACCGCGATCAGCATCGTCCACGCGACCATCACCGGCGCGATCGTCGATAACGGCACCATTCTCGGCTCGAGCCACGGCATCCTGATCGATGGCGCGAGCCAGATCGCCTCAACCGTCACCGCCATCAAGATTTCCGGGCCGACGTTTACCGGCGGCATCACCAATAGCGGCGCCGTCTCGGCGGGTGGCGCCGGCATTTCTTTTGCCTCTATTTCTACGTTCGCAGGCAATGTCAGCAACACTGGAACAATCACCGCCAAGACCGGGATTTTGATCGGCTCCGGAGTGACGTTTAGCGGCGGTGCGGCGATCGTGAACTCCGGCACGATCACTGGCTCCGTTGGAGCTGCGATCGACGCTTCCGGCGCCTCGAGCGCAGTCACCATCGATCAGACCGCCGGGCTGCTCTCCGGTGCCGTGAAGCTGTCGGCACATTCGGACGTGTTCAACGTCACCGGGGGTTCGGTCGCCGGTAACATCGTCGGCTCGGGCAGCCACGACACGCTCAATTTCAATCCTGGAGCGAGCAATACTTTTACTTACACAAACAATTTTACCGGCATCCATCAGGCCAACGTCACATCTGGCACCGTGGTACTCAACGGCACCAATACCGCAACCGGCATGACGGTGAGCAATGCCGGCACGCTGGCCGGCACCGGTATCATCGCCTCGTCCATCACGATTGCCAACGGCGCCACACTGGAGCCGGGCCTGCCCGGCACCGCAGGTGGTGTGCTCAGCATTTCCGGCTCGCTCACTTTCGCGTCGTCGAGTGCAAATTATCTCGACACCATCAACGGGCTGAGCGCCAGCGAAGCCGAGATCAGTGGGCCGGGCGTGTTGAACGGCGCCACGCTGACGATTGCCGCAGGCAGTACCGTAAGTTCGGGTACGACCTACACGATCATGACCGACACCAGTGGTGGTTTTGGCGTCGCCGGCAATACCTTCTCCAATTCGACGGTGACCTATAACGGTGAGGTCGGCACGATCAGTTACAGTTCGAACGGTGACGACGTGTTCGTGACGTTCCGTGTGCCCTGCTATACCGGGCCGTTCCCTTACACCAATTCCGGCAGCCGCGCCGGCATTTGCGTCAACAACACCAGCTTTTCCGGCAATTCGAGCAATGCCGGCGTGGTCAATCCCAGCACCGGTTTGCTTTCGCCGACCGGCATCCAGATCAAGCACAGCACCATCAACGGCGTGATCGCCAACTCCGGCACCATCTCCGGCGGCATCTCGATCGACGGCACGAGCTTGATCTCGCACGCGTCCGGCGCCGGCGTCTCGGTAACCGGCGGCACTTTCGCGGGCGGCATCAGCAATGCCGGCACGGTCACCGGCGGCACGCGCGGCATTTACGTGTCCGGCATCGGCGGCTTCTCCGGCGGCATTACCAACGCCGGCGTGATCGATCCGAAGACCGGCATGGCCGTCACTAACGTGTCGTCGTTCTCCGGCGGCATCGTCAACGCCGGCGGCGCCACCATCAATGCCAGCGCCGTCGGCATTTTGGTCAATACCGTCTCGACCTTCCAGGGCGGCATCACCAATGCCGGCGTGATCACGGCCGCTACATTCGGCATCCAGATCACCGGAGTCTCGACCTTTGCTGGCGGGAATATTTCCAATTCCGGCACGATTACCGCCAAGACCGCCATCGCTATTTCCGCGAGCACCATCACCGGCGCGATCGTCGACAGCGGTAATATCCTGGCGTCCAAACACGGCATCCTGATCGATAGCGCCAGCACCGTAATAGCGAGCAAGACCGGCATTCTGATTACCGGCTCGACGTTCACTGGCGGCATTACCAATTCAGGCACGATCTCGGCCGCGCAGGGCGATGACATTTACGTCAACGGCGCACCGACCTTCTTGGGCGGCATAACTAACAGCGGCGTGATGACGGAGACGGACGGTAACGGCATCGCCGTCACCGGCGGCACGACCTTCTCGGGCGGCATTGTCAACCGCACCGGCGCCACGATCTCGGCGGACCTCAAGGGCATTTACGTCGCCAGTTTTGCCCAGTTCGGCTCCGCCAGCGCCGGTGGCGGCATAACGAACGCCGGTACGATCTCGGTGGGTGCCAGCGGAATTTACGTCGCCGGCGGCTCGACTTTCGCCGGCGGCATCAGCAACTCCGGCACGATCTCGGCCGCGGCGGGCAATGACATCTATATCAACGGCGGCTCGATCTTCTTGGGCGGCATCACCAACACCGGCGTGATGACGGAGACGGACGGCAACGGCATTGCGCTCACCGGCCTCACGTCCTTCTCCGGCGGCATCGTCAACCGGACCGGCGCCACGATCTCGGCGAGCATCAGGGGCATTTACGTCGACGGCGTCAGCGTATTTACCGGCAACATTGCCAACGCCGGCGCCATCTCCGCTCCCAGCGCCATCGTCATCGCCGCCAGCACGATCGCCGGCGCTATCATCGACAGCGGCAATCTGTTGGGTTCGACCCACGGCATCACGGTCGATGCCACGAGTAAGATTACCGCCGCCAGTTCGGACGCCATCAAAGTCACCGGGCCGACGTTCACCGGCGGCATCACCAATGCCGGCGCGATTGCCGCGACGACCGGCGTCGGCGTCCAGATCTTCGGCGTTACGAATTTCACCGGCGGCATTCGCAATTCCGGCACGATTATCGCGGCGGCGGGGTCTGGTGTGAATGTCGAGAATGTCGCCACATTCTCGGGTGGCCTTAGCAACAGCGGCACCATTTCCGGCCATTTTGCCGGCATAGCCGCTTTGCACATCGCCAATTTTTCGAGCGGCGGCATCGCCAATAGCGGCGCCATCTCGGTGGGCGGCTCTGCCATCGCTGTCGAATTTGTCACGACCTTTACCGGCAACATCTCGAACGCCGGCACCGGCACCATCACCGCCAAAACCGGGATCGACATTGTCGGCAGCACCATCACCGGCGCGATCGTCGACAGCGGCAATCTTCTCGCGTCGGCTCACGGCATTCTAATCGACAGCGCGAGCAGGATCGCCGGCGCCAGCAAAGCGATTTCGATCTCCGGCCCGACCTTCACCGGCGGCATCAGCAATGCCGGCGCGCTCGCGGCGGGCACTACCGCAATTAGCGTTAGCGGTGTCACGACGTTCACTGGCGGCATCGTCAATAGCTCAACCGGCTTGATCTCGGGAGGCCTTGCCGGCATCCAGGTCGGCACGGGCGGCTTTGCCGTTACAACCTTCCTCGGCGGCATCACCAATGCCGGCACGATTACGTCCTCGATCGGAACGGGAATTCTGATCAATACGGTTTCGACCTTCCTCGGCGGCATTACCAATACGGGCGGTGCGATCGCGGTTGAGGCCAAGGGCATCGAAATCCTTCATGTGGCAGTATTCGGCTCATCGAGCGCCGGCGGCGGCATCACCAATGCCGGCTCGATTTCTTCGTCAAATCAGACCGCGATTCTGATCAACACCGTTTCGACCTTCCTCGGCAACGTCAGCAATAGCGGCACGATCTCGGGCGCGTTTGGCGGCGTGATTATTGAGAGCGTTTCGACCTTTCTCGGCAATATCAGCAATAGCGGCACCGTCACCGGTCCGATCGGCGCGGTACTCATCACCACCGTTTCAACTTTCAGCGGCGGCATCGACAATACCGGGCTTTTGGCGGCGGCTGCGGGCGGCTACGATGGCATCAAGGTCACCAATGTCGGGGTGTTCGGCACTACCAGCACCGGCGGCGGCATCGTCAATTCCGGCACGCTGACCGGCAGCAACGGCATCGTCGTTAGCACAGTGGCCACTTTCCTCGGCGGTATCACCAATACGCAAAAGATCACGGCCGCCAGCGACGGCATTCTTGTCTTCAACGTCAACACTTTCTCCGGCTCGATCGTCAACAGCGCCGGCGGCGCCATTATGTCGACGTCGATCACCAAAAACGGCATCGAACTCAACGATGTGACGAATATTGGCGGCATCACCAATGCCGGCACCATTGGCGGAGCGATCGGCATTAAGCTGGAGAACGGCGTCACCTTCGCGGTGGGTGGTGCGATCATCAATACCGGGCTTGTCACCGGCACCGGCGGGACGGCGATTGATGCGTCCGGCGACGACAGCTTCGTCGTCATCGATCAGAACGCCGGCACCATTAGCGGCAACGTGCTGTTGTCGTCGCATGCCGACACGTTGAATCTCACCGGCGGCACCATCGTCGGCAACATTGTCGGCCAGAACGCGACCGGCAGCACGCTCAATTTCTCGCTGGGCGGCGCGGTCACCTACACCGACAGCAACACCTTCACCGGTCTCGACCAGGTCAACCTTCAGTCCGGCACCGTGCTGCTCGACGGCACCGACAGCGCCACGAACATCGACGTGTACTCCGGCGCGACGCTCGGCGGCACCGGCACGCTCGATCCGAACCTGACCATCCACGGCGGCGGCACGTTCGCGCCGGGCGTGCCCGGCACGTTCATGCAGGTCACCGGCAGCCTGACGCTGGAATCGGCTTCGATCTACATGATCACCATCAACGGCGCGAATACGAGCGGCGCCAATGTGACCGGCACTGCAGCGATACAGGCCGGCGCATTGGCCGAGGGCAGTCCGGCGAGCAGCAATGCCGTTATCGGCAACACCTATACCATCATGTCAGCAACGACCCTGACGGGGGTGTTCGCCGATCCGAAATTCTTCTTCGGCCGTTACGAGGGCGTGCTGAGCTACGACTATCTCGACGGCGACGTATTGCTGACGGTCGAGAACGGCGCGCTGACCCCGCTATTGCCGCCGGGCGCGCCGCAAAACGCCGTCAATGTCGCCCACGGTATCGACACCGCAATCCAGAACGGCGTTTCGCCGCCACCGGGATTCCAGAACCTGTTCAACTACACGCCGGCGCAGCTCGAGAACGCGCTGGCGCAGCTCGAGGGCCAGCCCTTGGCCGATGCCGGGCAGGGCGCCTTCCAGCTGATGACCGACTTCCTCAATTTGTTGCTCGATCCGACAGCCGGCAACGGCGGTGGCATTGGCAGCAACGGCCCGCAGCAATTCGCGCCGGACGATCAGCCGAGCCTGCCGCCGGAGATCGCGGAGGCTTACAATCACGTGCTCCGACGCGGTCCGCCGGCGCCTGCCGCCTCATTCGCTCAGCGCTGGACCGCCTGGGGTTCGGCATTCGGCGGCTACAACACCACCAACGGCAACAGCACGATCGGCTCGGCGAATTTTACCGCGAGCGATTATGGCTTTGCCGCCGGCATGACCTATCACGCCGACGCGGCGACCAGTTACGGCTTTGCGCTCTCGGGCGGCGGCACCAATTGGAATTTGTCGGGCGGGCTTGGCGGCGGGCGCAGCGATGCGTTCCAGGTCGGCGTCTATGGCACGACGCATTACGGGCCGGCCTATCTGTCCGGTGCGCTCGCGTTCGCCAATCACTGGTTCTCGACCAACCGCATCGCCGTCGGCGACAGTCTGACCGCATCCTTCCAAGGCCAGAGCTACGCGGCGCGCGGCGAGGCCGGCTATCGCTACGGGCTACCGGTCACGGGCACCATTATTGGCGTGACGCCATATGCGGCCATGCAGGTGCAGACCTTCCACACGCCGGGCTACAGCGAGAGCGACCTTTCCGGCGGCGGCTTCGGGCTCACCTACAACGCCATGAACGCCACCGACACCCGCGGCGAGCTCGGTGCGCGTTTCGACAATCTCACCCTATGGAATGACATGCCGCTGATCCTGCGCGGCCGGCTCGCCTGGGCCCACGACTGGGTCAGTAATCCGTCGCTCGGCGCGGTGTTCCAGGCGCTGCCGGGCTCGAGCTTCACCGTCAACGGCGCCACGCCGCCGAAGAATTCCGCGCTCGCCAGCGCGGCCGCCGAACTGCATATGACCGCGAACTGGTCGCTGCTCGCCAAATTCGACGGCGAATTCGCCCCGACCGCGCAAACCTACGCCGGCACCGGAACATTGCGCTATTCGTGGTGACAGCGGCCCAGCCGATCTAGTAGAAGCTCCCGGCAACCGGGAGTGCGCATGACCGCCATTGTCGACATTATCGGCCGCGAAATTCTCGACAGCCGCGGCAATCCCACCGTCGAGGTGGATGTGATCCTGGAAGACGGCTCGCGCGGCCGCGCCGGCGTGCCATCCGGCGCTTCGACCGGCGCGCATGAAGCGATCGAGCTGCGCGATAACGACAAGAAACGCTATCTCGGCAAGGGCGTGAAGACCGCGGTGGAAGCGGTCAACGGCGAGATTTTCGATGCGCTGAGCGGCATGGACGCCGAGGCGCAGGTCAAGATCGACGACACCATGATCGGGCTCGACGGCACGCCGAACAAAGGCCGGCTCGGCGCCAACGCCATTCTCGGCGTGTCGCTGGCGACGGCTAAGGCCGCCGCGGCGGCGAACAGACTGCCGCTCTACCGCTATGTCGGGGGCGCCGCGTCGCGGCTGTTGCCGGTGCCGATGATGAACATCGTCAATGGCGGCGTGCATGCCGACAACCCGATCGACTTTCAGGAATTCATGATCGTGCCGCTTGGCGCGCCGAATTTTGCCGAGGCGCTGCGCGCCGGCGCGGAGATCTTTCACACGCTGCGCGCGGCGCTCAAGGCTGCCGGGCACAATACCAATGTCGGCGACGAGGGCGGCTTTGCGCCCAATCTGCCGTCGGCCGAAGCGGCGCTCGACTTTGTGCTTTCGGCGATCGACAAAGCGGGCTATCGGCCGGGCGAGCAGGTCGCGCTGGCGCTTGATCCGGCGGCCAGCGAATTTTTCGCTGACGGCGCCTATCAGTACAAAGGCGAGGGCAAGACGCGCACGATCGACCAGCAGGTCGATTACCTCGCGCAACTTGTCGGCAAATATCCGATCGTGTCGATCGAGGACGGCATGGCCGAGGACGATGCCGCGGGCTGGAAGAAGCTGACCCAGAAAATCGGCGGCAAATGCCAGCTGGTCGGCGACGATGTTTTCGTCACCAACGTGGCGCGGCTCTCCGACGGCATCAAGAACGGCATCGCCAATTCGATCCTGATCAAGGTCAACCAGATCGGCACGCTCACCGAAACGCTGGCCGCGGTCGAATGCGCCCACAAGGCCGGCTACACCGCGGTGATGTCGCACCGCTCCGGCGAGACCGAAGATTCCACCATTGCCGATCTCGCGGTCGCTACCAATTGCGGGCAGATCAAGACCGGCTCGCTAGCCCGCGCCGATCGTACCGCCAAATACAATCAGTTGCTCCGTATTGAGGAGGAACTCGGCGCGCAAGCGGCCTATGCCGGGCGAAGCGCATTCAAGGCGCTTGGATAGGCTGTTACGCTCGCGTCCTTGTCCGATAACGCCAATCGGGGCTATACCCTCATTAGCTCCGCGGGGATCGGTGTGCGATGGACCAGACGCTTGAATTGAAGCCGGGCAACCGCCGGCTTGCGGTTGAGAGCTTGAGCGATTTCGTCGCCGGTTCGGTCGACGCCGCGGCATCGTCCGATGAACCGTTCACGCATCTGGTATTTGATCGCGTCTTCCCGGATGACGTTTACGCGCTGATGCTCGCCAACATGCCGGAGGCGACCGACTACCGGCCAATGCATGGCCGCAGCAAGGGCCACGATCTCACCGACGGCACCCACACCCGCGTCAAGATCGACTTGTTCCCGGAATATATCCGGCATCTGCCGCCGCAAAAACGCGCGGTATGGGATGTCGTGGGCCGCGCACTATGCTCCCGCCCGGTGAAACAAGCGTTCATGCGGCGTCTCGCGGCGCCGCTGCAGCGCCGCTTCGGTCCCGGCTACGCCAAGACCGGCATGTATCCGATCCCGATCCTCACCCGCGACATTCCAGGCTACCTGATCACGCCGCATACCGACACGCGGTGGAAGGGCATCACCGTTCAGCTTTATCTGCCGCCGGATCGCGCTCACACCGATATCGGCACCATCTTTCACGAAAAGCTCGCCGACGGCCGCTGCGGACCGAAGGCAAAGCAGATGTCGTTCGCGCCGAACTCCGGCTATGCCTTTGCCGTGGGCACTGACACCTGGCATTCGGCCGATGCGGTCGGTCCCGAAGTGAAGACGCGCGACAGTATCCTTCTGACTTATTTCGTCGACGCCGGTGTGCTCCGCATCTTGCGCAATCGCGGCAAGCGGTTCGGCAATTTCCTGTTGAGCGAAGTCCGCAACCGTTTGCCGTAGCCCAAGCCGTTTCCCGGACGCGGTGCAGCGCGCAAGCGGTGCACCGCAGATCCGGGATCGTCCCAAATTCAGAGTTCGTTACGATCCCGGGTCAGCGGCGCACCATTTCGCTTCGCTTCATGCTGCGCCGCGCCCGGGAAATGCCCGCCATTAATCCCGTTTTAAGCGAGGTACTTCCATGGTGTGGCGCCATGGTCACCCGCAAACGGCTGCGCACCATCCTCAATGCGCTCGCGCTTTATGCTCTGGCGGCATTGCTCATCGGCTATTTCGGCGTCAACGCCTATAGCGGCAATCGCGGACTCAAGGCCAAAGAGGTCATCGACCGGCAGTCGGCAGCGCTGAGCGCCGAACTGGCGCGGCTCAAGTTCGAACATGGGCAATGGGAACGGCGCATTGCACTGCTCAAATCCGACGCCATCGATCCCGACATGCTCGACGAACGCGCCCGGGCGCTGCTCGATTATGTCGACCCCAATGATTTGACCTTGATGTACGATACGCAAGCCCATCAGTCGGCTGTCCCCAACCCTTAAAGCCAGCCCTTGAAGTTACCCGCGCCGGTCCCGAAATTAATTTCTCCGACAAGGAGTTGGCTGTGGGTATTCACCGCCTACGGGAATTCCCCCGCCTTTCGCAATGCGGCGTTTTCGGCTAAGGGTTGAAGCCCGCCGGATTTTTTAGCCGACAATGGCGTTTTGAGGACAATGATGGCCGTCGCCCAGACCAGAGAAGCGGCTCAAGACGCCCAAGGATTACTCCCAGCCGCGGACCTTGCCGCCAACGACGCGTCTGTTTCCGACTTCTCCAAGGACCAGGAGCTGGCAGCGCTCCGCCAAATGCTGCTGATCCGCCGCTTCGAGGAAAAGGCCGGCCAGATGTATGGCATGGGCCTGATCGGTGGTTTCTGCCACCTCTATATCGGCCAGGAAGCCGTCGTCGTCGGCATGAAGCTGGCCACGCGCGAGGGCGACCAGATGATCACCGGCTACCGCGACCACGGCCATATGCTCGCCTGCGGCATGGATCCGAAGGGCGTGATGGCGGAACTCACCGGGCGCCGCGACGGCTATTCCAAGGGCAAGGGCGGCTCGATGCACATGTTTTCGCTGGAGAAGCATTTCTATGGCGGACACGGCATCGTCGGCGCCCAGGTTCCGCTCGGCACCGGGCTGGCATTTGCCAATAAATATCGCGGCACTAACGACGTCTGTCTGACCTTTTTCGGCGATGGCGCGGCGAACCAGGGCCAGGTCTATGAAAGTTTCAACATGGCCGAGCTGTGGAAACTGCCGGTCATCTATGTCATCGAGAACAATCGCTACGCCATGGGAACTTCGGTGACGCGGTCGTCGGCGCAGACCGATTTTTCCAAACGCGGCACATCGTTCAATATCCCGGGCTCGCAAGTGGATGGCATGGACGTGCGCGCGGTGAAGGCGGCCGCCGCGGATGCGCTCGCCTGGTGCCGCGGCGGCAAGGGCCCGATTATCTTGGAAATGCTGACTTATCGCTATCGCGGGCACTCGATGTCCGATCCGGCGAAATACCGCACCAAGGAAGAAGTCGACAAAGTACGCACCGAGCACGATCCGATCGAACAGGTGCGCAAGCGGCTGCTCGACCGGAAATGGGCGAGCGAGGATGAGCTTAAGAAGATCGACGCCTCGGTTCGCGCCGTCGTCAACGAGGCTGCGGAGTTCGCCACCCACGATCCCGAGCCTGATCCATCCGAGCTTTATACCGACGTCTATCGCTGAGCGCGATTTGCCGCGCCGCCAATCGAGCTTGAAGTGAGCCGCCATGCCGACTGAGGTATTGATGCCCGCCCTTTCTCCAACCATGGAGAAGGGCAATCTTGCCAAGTGGCTCAAGAAGGAAGGCGACAGCGTCAAATCCGGCGACGTCATCGCCGAGATAGAGACCGACAAAGCCACCATGGAAGTGGAAGCGGTCGACGAGGGCACGCTCGGCAAAATCCTGGTGCCCGAGGGCACCAACGACGTCGCCGTCAATACGCCGATCGCCATGATCCTCGGCGAGGGCGAGGATGCCGCAAGCCTCAAGGGCAATGGCGGCGTGGCTGCGAAGCCGAAACCCGAACAGCCGGCTCGCCAAGAGAAGGCCGCGGAATCGGCACCGCCCGCGGAGAAAGAGGAACCGGCCAAAAAAGCGGAAACTCCCGCATCGGCCAAAACCGGCACCGCCAAGCCGCCATCGGCCGAGATCACGCCGGAGCCGGAAGTGCCGGAAGGCACCGAGCTTGTCACCATGACCATGCGCGAAGCCTTGCGCGACGCCATGGCGGAGGAAATGCGCCGCGACAAGGACGTCTTCGTCATGGGCGAAGAGGTCGCCGAATATCAGGGCGCCTACAAAGTCACCCAAGGATTGTTGGAAGAATTCGGTGCCCAGCGCGTCATCGACACGCCGATCACCGAGCACGGCTTTGCCGGCGTCGGCATCGGCGCCGCGCTTGCGGGATTAAAACCGATCGTCGAATTCATGACCTTCAACTTTGCCATGCAGGCGATGGATCAGCTCATCAATTCGGCGGCCAAGACGCAGTATATGTCCGGCGGCCAAGTAAAACTCTCGATCGTGTTTCGCGGGCCGAATGGCGTCGCCTCGCGGGTCGCCGCGCAGCACAGCCAGGATTATTCGTCCTGGTACTCCCACATTCCCGGGCTGAAGGTGATCGCGCCGTCGACCGCGGCCGACGCCAAGGGTTTGCTCAAGGCCGCGATCCGCGATCCCAATCCGGTGATGTTTCTCGAAAACGAAATTCTCTACGGCCATTCCTCGCCGGTGCCGAAGCTCGACGACTATGTGCTGCCGATCGGCCGCGCCCGCATCGTGCGCCCCGGCAACGACGTGACCATCGTCGCCTGGTCGATGGGCATGAGCTACGCGCTCAAGGCCGCGGAAGAATTGGCCAAGGACAATATCGACGCAGAGGTCATTGACCTGCGCACGCTCAAACCCATGGACAGCGAGACTGTCGTGGAGTCGGTGAAGAAGACCGGCCGCCTCGTCACCGTTGAGGAAGGCTGGAGACAATCCGGCGTCGGCGCCGAGATTGCCGCGCGCATGATGGAGGAAGCATTCGATTATCTCGACGCGCCGGTCATGCGCATCACCGGCAAGGACGTGCCCATGCCTTATGCCGCCAACCTCGAAAAGCTTGCGCTGCCGTCGGTCGCCGAAGTCGTCGAGGCGGCCAAGACCGTCTGCTACCGCTGACTCTGATGTGGTGAAGTCGTCGAGCCAGAGAAAAAGATAATGCCCATCAACATCCTCATGCCGGCACTGTCGCCCACAATGGAGAAGGGCAACCTTGCCAAGTGGCACAAGAAGGAGGGCGACGCGGTCAAGACCGGCGACGTCATCGCCGAGATCGAGACCGACAAGGCGACGATGGAATACGAGTTCGTCGATGACGGCGTGATGGCCAAAATCGTGGTGCCGGAGGGCACCCACGATGTGCCGGTCAATCAGCTCATCGCCGTGCTGGCGCAGGAAGGCGAGGATGTGAAGGCTGCGGGAGCGACGGCCGGGAAGGGCGCGCCGCCGCAGCCCCAGCTGAAGCCTGCCGAGACGCCAAAACCCGCTGCGCCGGCCGCTGTCGCGCCGTCTGCAGTCCGAGCAAGGCCTTCAGCGCCGCCCCCGCCAGCGCCGAAATCCTCAAACGAAGCCCCTCGCATTAATGGCCACGGCGACCGCGTCTTCGCCTCGCCGCTCGCCCGGCGGCTGGCGAAGGACGCCGGCATCGATATCGGCCGCGTCCCAGGCTCCGGACCGCATGGCCGCATCATCGCCCGCGACGTGACGAAGGCGAAGGAAGGCGGCGGGCTGCGCGCACCGGGTGCGCCGGGCGCCGCTCCCGCGATCGCGCCGTCGATGTCGGACCAGCAGATCCGCGCGCTCTACGACGACGGCAGCTACGAGGTGGTGCCGCATGACGGCATGCGCCGCACCATCGCGCAGCGGCTTACCGCCTCGGTGCAGACCATTCCGCATTTTTATCTCACGGTCGACTGCGACATCGGCAAGCTTCTCGACGCGCGCGAGGAGATCAACGCCACGGCGCCGAAGGACAAGGACGGCAAGCCTATCTACAAGCTCTCGGTCAACGATTTTGTCATCAAGGCGCTGGCACTGGCGTTGCAAAAAGTGCCGGACGCCAATGTGAGCTGGACCGAAGCCGGCATGCTCAAACACCAGCATTCCGATATCGGCGTCGCGGTGGCGATGCCGAACGGGCTGATCACGCCGATCATTCGCAGTACCGAGACCAAATCGCTATCGGCGATTTCCAACGAGATGCGCGACCTCGCCCTGCGTGCCCGCGACCGCAAGCTCAAGCCGCACGACTATCAGGGCGGCACCACGGCGGTGTCCAATCTCGGCATGTACGGGATCAAAGACTTCACCGCGGTGATCAATCCGCCGCACGCCACTATCCTTGCGGTCGGCACCGGCGAGGAGCGCGCCGTGGTGCGCGACGGCAAGATCGTCGCAGCCCACATCATGAGCGTGACCATGGGCTGCGACCACCGCGCCGTGGACGGCGCGCTCGGCGCCGTGCTGATCAGCGCATTTAAGGCGTTGATCGAGAACCCGGTAATGATGTTGGTCTAAATATTTTGTGACAGGCTATTTTTTTAACCCGTCGGAATGAACGCCCGGCGATGCTACGCATACAAAGTCTTATCCACGTTCGTCTGCACCAGGGGCCATAGCGTGCTGACAAGCGAGCAGCCAGAATTCTCGGTCCGGCCGGTTTTCATCGGCTGGATCACATTCGTTATTCAGCTGCCATTGCAATTGTTCTTCACGGTGTGGTCCGGCGGATTTTTTGGCGGCATGCTCCAGACCACCGGTTTGCTCCCCCGCGGCTCGCAGCTGCCCTTCATCGTCTTTGGCGCGATGGCGTTTTTCGGCGTCCCCGTCGTCGCGTATTTCGGCAAGAAGCTCAATTACAGCCGCACCGAGTATCGCTTCTTTAGCGATCACCTCGAATTCGAAGAGGGCTTCTTCTCGATCAACAAGAAAATCATCATGTTCCGCGACATCAAAGAGGTGACGCTGCGAAAGGGCGTGTTTCAGCGAATCTACGGTCTCGGTACGATTTATCTTGCTACGCTGGCGACCGGGTCGACTGGCAGTTTTAACCCATTTCTCGCGCTCGGCTTCGGTAATGTTTCGGCAAGCGGCATAAATGTGCGCGATATCGCCGATCCGGACCAGATGTTCGAGAAAATCAAACAACTTGTCGATGCGCAGCGCGACTGAACCATGCGGCTTTTAGGCCGGGCAGCGACTTGGTAGGTAGCACGGCCTTAGCGTCCGCCGATTGCAGCATCTTGATCACCGCCTTCGCGCCGGCGCGTTCGGCGCCGTGCTGATCAGCGCGTTCAAGGCGCTAACAGATAATCCGGTGATGATGCTAGTTTAAGCCGACAGCGCCTCATTGCCCATTAATCCTGGATTGGGAGCACGGTTCGCAGCTTCCATTGCGGCGAATCGGATAGATTAAAGCGCGAGACCTCCCCGCGCCGGCGCCATGTCCGGTTATCTTTGGCTCAAGGCGTCAGATGACCCATTCGCGCCAAGCCATCTATAACGACCTTCATGGCGGCCAGCTCAAATCGCAAGAGCAAGCCAACCGCGCTTCCGCGGTCCGAGTTCTCGATATTTTGGCGACTTACCTGCAACCGGCGTCGGTCCTCGACGTCGGCTGCGGCATCGGAACGTGGCTCTCGGTGCTGGGCGATCGCGGCGTCGCCGACCTTGCCGGCATCGAAGGCGCGTGGCTCGATCGCAAGGATGTGGTTTGCGACCCTACGCTGCTACAGGTCGTCGACCTGGAGAGCGGATTTGATCTCGGCCGCCGCTTCGATCTCGTCATCAGTCTCGAAGTGGCCGAGCATCTGTCAGCGGACGCCGCCGAGCCGTTCGTGCAAAGCCTGGTGCGGCACGCGCCGGTGGTCTTGTTTTCGGCGGCGATCCCGTTCCAGGGCGGTCATCATCATGTCAACGAGCAGTTCCTGTCGTACTGGGAATTGCTGTTCGGCAAGCACGATTTCCTCTTGATCGACGTCATCCGCGGCCAGATCTGGCACGATCAAACGGTGCTGTGGTGGCTCCGGCAAAACATCGTGCTGTTTGCTCACAAGGAGCTTATCGCGAACTGCGAACCGTTGCGTGCCGCGGCCTTCCAGACCAAAAGTCCGCATTCGATCGTGCACCCGGACGTCTATCTGTCACGCATGCGGACGCTCAATGCCCAGGTCGAGCAGTTGAAGCGCCTGGATGCTTTTCTCCGCGAAGGCGGATCGTTCACCACCAAGGTGAATGACAACGGCGCCATCGAGCTGTCTCGGCTGCCGTCGTAAGGCCTTTACGCCGGGTCGAGGCCTTTGGCCTGAAAGGCGGCTTTCGCCTCCGGCGTTCGTAAGAATTCGATCAGCGATGTCGCCATATCGGACTGCGTGCTTCCGGTCATGACAGCCGCCGCAAACTGCGTCACGAGGTTCAGATCGCCCGGCAGAAAATCAACGACTTCTGCGCCGGCGACGTGAAGGAGCTCCGGCTTCTGCTGTACGGCAAGCTCGGCTTCGCCGGTCAAAAGCAGCGCCGCGGAGAAGCCGCCCGCCGGCGGATATTTGGTCTTCGGCTTCATCGCCTCGGCGATGCCCATACGCTCCAGCAATTTGGCGAAGTAAACGCCGCTCGCGCCGCCGGCGGACGGCTCGCTATAGGCGATGGATTTGCAGGCGAGCAATGTGCGCTTGAGCGATTCCGGGTTCGAAATATCGGGCTTCGGCGCGCCCGCTTTCACCGCGATCGCCACGCCGGACCCGGCCAAGGCCATGTCGGAGCCTGTCGCGATCTTGCCCTGATTATTGAGCTGATCGATGCCGGCGCGACTGAGAATGAGTACGTCGGCGATTTCGCCGCCCTCGATGCGCTTGACCAGCATCGGCGCGGTGCCCCAAGTTACGTTAAGTTTGACCGCAAGCTTATGGCCGCTCGCCTTCTCGAAGCTTTGGAACAGCTCTTCCGCGGCGCTTCGCACGCCGATGGTGCTGTAGACACTCAATTCGGCCATGGCTCCCCCCTGGTTGAAGGCATCCTTCTTGCTTCACTCTATAGCCTATGCGAGGGACGCGAGCGAAACAGACGCGGGAATAAAGCGGCGTTGTAAGACATGGACGATCTCATTGCAGGCTATCGCCGTTTCCGTGCCGGCACCTGGCGCGCGGAGCGGAGCCGGTTCGAGGAATTGAGCCAGTTCGGGCAGGAGCCTCGCGCGCTCGTCATCGCCTGCTCGGACAGCCGTAGCGATCCGCAGATGATCTTCAATGCTGTGCCGGGTGAGCTCTTTGTCGTGCGCAATGTCGCCAACCTGGTGCCACCCTATGGCCCCGACGACAATCCGCATGGCGTGAGCTCGGCGATCGAATTCGCGGTGCGAGGCTTGCGCGTGCCGGATATCGTCGTGATCGGTCATGCCATGTGCGGCGGCATCAAGGCCCTGCTCGACGGCGCGCCCGCAGAAGTCTCCGATTTCGTCGGCCAATGGGTGCGCATCGCCGAGCCGGCCCGGCAAAAGGCCATGGCGGTGCCGCCGGAACAGCGTCACGATTTCTGCGAGCATGAAGCGGTACGCCTATCGTTGCAGAATCTGATGACATTTCCCTGGATCAAGTCCGCGGTCGACGCGGGCCGGCTGCGCCTGCACGGCTGCTTCTTCGGCATCCGCTCCGGGGTGCTCGAACGGCTCGGCGCCGACGGAAATTTTCACGCCATCCCCGACTGAAAAGGTTGCTATAAGGTCGCCGGCCGCTTCCCATATAGGGGAGGACGACCGTTTCGCACGAGGATTGAATGGCTGATACGGCTTTCGACATTATTATCATCGGCTCGGGACCGGGCGGCTATGTCTGCGCCATCCGCGCCGCTCAGCTCGGTTTCAAAACGGCCATCATCGAGCGCGACTATCTCGGCGGCATCTGCCTCAACTGGGGCTGCATACCGACCAAAGCGCTGTTACGCTCCGCGGAGATTTTCCATTATTTGCAGCATGCCAAAGACTACGGGCTGTCGGCAGGCGAGGTGACATACGATCCCTCGGCCGTGGTGAAGCGCTCACGTGCAGTGTCGAAGCGGCTCAACGACGGCGTCGGTTTCCTGATGCGAAAAAACAAAATCCCCGTGATCTGGGGCGAGGCCACGATCGACGCGCCCGGCAAAATCACGGTGAAAGCGTCAAAAAGCGAAGCGCCCAAAGGGACGCTTGGGCCCGGCGCGTATCAGGCAAAGCACATCATCGTCGCCACCGGCGCGCGGCCGCGCGTGCTGCCTGGGCTTGAGCCGGACAAGAAACTGATCTGGACCTATTTCGAGGCAATGGTGCCCGACCGCATGCCGAAATCGCTGCTCGTGATCGGCTCGGGCGCGATCGGCATCGAATTCGCATCCTTCTATCGTACGCTCGGCGCTGAAGTGACCGTGGTCGAAGTGCTGCCGCAAATCCTGCCCGTCGAGGACGCCGAGATCGCGACCTTCGCGCGCAAGAGTTTCGAGAAGCAGGGCATCAAGATTCTTACCGGCGCCAAGGTGACCAAGCTCGACAAGCAAGCCGACAGCGTCACCGCGACCATCGACGACGGCAAGGGCGGCACGCAAACGCTGACCGTCGAGCGCGTCATTTCGGCCGTCGGCGTGGTCGGCAATATCGAAAGTCTCGGGCTGGAAAAACTCGGCGTGAAGACCGAGCGCGGCACGATCGTCATCGATGGCGCCTGCAAAACCAACGTGCCGGGGATTTATGCGATCGGCGACGTCGCCGGGCCGCCGCTGCTTGCCCACAAGGCCGAGCACGAAGGCGTCATCTGCGTCGAAGCGATCAAAGGCTTGCACCCGCACCCGATGAACAAGCTGATGATTCCCGGCTGCACCTATTGCACACCGCAGATCGCCTCGGTCGGCCTCACCGAGCAGGCCTGCAAGGAAAAGAAGCTCGACGTGCGCATCGGCCGCTTCCCCTTCGTCGGCAACGGCAAAGCCATCGCCATGGGCGAGGACCAGGGCATGGTCAAAGTGATCTTCGACAAGAAAACCGGCCAGCTTCTCGGGGCCCATATGGTCGGCGCGGAAGTCACCGAGTTGATCCAAGGCTACGTCGTGGCGATGAATCTCGAAACCACGGAAGAAGAACTGATGCACACCGTGTTTCCGCATCCGACACTGTCGGAGATGATGAAGGAGGCGGTGCTGGACGCGTATGGCAGGGTGCTGAATATTTGAGCCCGGCCCATAGTTGGATTTAGCGCAACACAGGGGAGGGCAGGGCAAATGGCCAAGTACGACAGCATTCTTGGTACCATCGGTCATACGCCGGTGGTGAAAATCAACAAGCTGGCGCCGAACGGCGTCAACCTTTACGTCAAGATCGAAGCCTTCAATCCCCTCGGTTCCGTGAAGGACCGCCTCGCGCTCGGCGTCATCGAAGCGGCGGAGAAATCGGGCGAGCTCAAGCCCGGCCAGACCGTGATCGAGGCGACCTCCGGTAACACCGGCATCGGGCTGGCGATGGTTTGCGCGGCGAAGGGCTATCCGCTTATCGTGACTATGGCGGAGAGCTTTTCGGTCGAACGTCGCAAACTGATGCGCTTTCTCGGCGCCAAGGTGGTTTTGACCCCAGGGGCCGAGCGCGCCTTCGGCATGGTGAGCAAGGCGCAGGAACTGGCAAAGGCCAGGGGCTGGTTCATGACGCGCCAGTTCGAGAACGAGGCCAATCCCGATATTCATGAGCGCACCACGGCGCGCGAGATTATCGCCGACTTTGCCGGCGAGCGACTTGACTATTGGGTGACCGGATTCGGCACCGGGGGGACCCTGACCGGCGTGTCGCGCGTGCTGCGCAAGGAGCGGCCTGAGACCAAGATCATCGTCTGCGAGCCCGCCGACGCGCCGATGCTGTCTTCCGGCGAGAAGCAAGAACGCAATGCCGACGGCTCGCCGGCAAAACCGCACCCGGCATTCAAGCCGCATCCGATGCAGGGCTGGAGTCCCGATTTCATCCCGCTCATCACCGGCGAAGCGATGGACATGAAAGCGATCGACCGCATCCTCACCATCGCCGGCCCCGACGCCATGAAATGCTCGAAGGCGCTGGCGCAGCGCGAAGGCATTTTTGTCGGCATCACCGCCGGCGCGACTTTCGCCGGCGCTCTGGAAGTCTGCAAGCAAGCGGCGCCCGGCTCGACAGTGCTGTGCATGTTACCGGACACCGGCGAGCGCTATCTGTCGACGCCGTTGTTCGGCGATATTGGCGCCGACATGAATGGAGAAGAGCTGGCGATCTCCAATTCAACGCCAAATCACCGCTTGCCGCCAAAACCGGCCTGAGCGACGCTGCTTTTCGGGCGGTGGGAACCCGATATGTCGCCTCTTTCAGTTCGCGTGCGGCCGCGCGCGCAGCGCTCATTGACCACCCATCGCAAGGAAAAGAGCCGGAACTTGCGGCGGCGCAGGCAGAGCCGTAAGTATTTGCTGCGGGGCCAATTCCCGCACGAGTCTCCATATAAAGCCTATGGCTGTTCTTATCGACACAGTGACCGACGCCGCCCGGCGGCCCCGTCACCCGGAAAAGGCGCATCGGCCGGATCAGCCGGCCCTGCGCAAACCGGAGTGGATTCGAGTCAAGGCACCGGTCTCGGCGGGCTACCTGGACACACAGCGTATCGTGCGCGCGAATGGCCTGCATACCGTTTGCGAGGAAGCTGGCTGCCCCAATATCGGCGAGTGCTGGGAGCAAAAGCACGCCACCTTCATGATCATGGGCGACACCTGTACGCGGGCCTGCGCCTTCTGCAACGTCAAGACCGGGCTGCCCGGCCCGCTCGATCCGGCCGAGCCGGAACACGTCGCCGAGGCGACCCGCAAGCTCGGTCTCGCGCACATCGTCGTCACCTCGGTCGACCGCGACGATCTCAATGACGGCGGGGCAGGGCATTTCGCCGCGGTGATTGCCGCGATCCGTTCGCGCTGCCCGGCGACCACGATCGAAGTGCTGACGCCGGACTTTTTGCGAAAGAACGGCGCCGTGGAAACCGTCGTCGCCGCGCGGCCCGATGTCTTCAACCACAACCTGGAAACCGTGCCGTCGAAATATCTCACGGTGCGCCCGGGCGCGCGCTACTTTGCGTCGATCCGGCTCCTGCAACGCGTCAAAGACATCGACCCGCAAATGTTCACCAAATCCGGGATCATGGTCGGGCTCGGCGAGGAGCGGAATGAAATCCTGCAGGTCATGGACGATCTGCGCGCTGCAGAGGTCGACTTTCTGACCATCGGTCAATATCTGCAGCCGTCGCGCAAGCATCATCCGGTCGTGCGCTTCATGCCGCCCGATGAATTCAAGACCCTGGAGACGATCGCTTACGCCAAAGGCTTCTCGATGGTCGCCGCAAGCCCGCTGACGCGTTCGTCGCATCATGCGGGCGAGGATTTTGCCCGGCTGAAGGCGCTGCAAACGGCGCGATGATTTGATGCCGCAATTCTCGACCAAGCGGCGGGTGGCGCATTCCGCAGACGACATGTTCGCTCTCGTCGCCGACGTCGAGCATTATCCTGAATTCGTGCCGCTGTGCCGATCGCTGCACGTGCGGCAACGCACGACAGACGGCGAGGGCAGGGATGTAATCGTCGCCGACATGACGGTCGCCTACAAGCTCATCCACGAGACTTTCACCAGCCGCGTCACGCTCGATCGCGACAAGCTGGAAATTCTCGTCGAATATCTCCAAGGCCCGTTTCGCAAAATGAACAACCGCTGGCGCTTTCACGCCGCGGGGAAAGCCGCCTGCGACGTCGAGTTTTTCATTACCTACGAATTTCGCAGCCGCACGCTCGGGCTCTTGATGGGCGCGATGTTCGAAACCGCCTTTCGTCGCTTCTCTGCGGCCTTCGAACTGCGCGCCGACCAAGTTTATGGCGTACGACCGGCTTAAGCGCGAAACCCGATCGGCTGCGGTGCCCCGCTTCAATCGGATGCGTGCTCGGCGAGCATTTCGAGAAGCGACAGCGCCTCGGCAACCGAGCGCAGCCGGACGCGACTGCGGCCGATCTTGCCAAATCGCCGGCGGCGAGCGAGGCGGCGGCCTTCACGGGACGCAGCGGCAAAGTAGACAAGCCCTACGGGCTTTCGCGCCGAACCGCCGCCCGGACCGGCGACGCCGGTAATGGCCACGGCAAGGTCCGCTTGCGAATTTTCCAGGGCGCCTTTGGCCATCGCCGCGGCGCTCTCGCGACTGACGGCGCCATGACGCTTGAGCGTCGCCGCCGGCACGCCAAGCAATTTTTGCTTGGCCTCGTTCGAATAGGTGACGAAGCCGCAATCGACCACATCGGAGGAACCGGCAATTTCGGTCAGGGCCGCGGCGACGAGGCCGCCGGTGCAAGATTCGGCGGTGGCGATATGCAGCCCACGCGCACGGCACAAATCGAGCACCCGCCGTGCGGTCCGGCGCAGGCCTTCGTCGATCATGCGGCGCTCCACGGTAACCGGATCGTCGCCGTCGCCATCGCCACAATACCTTCGCCGCGCCCGGTAAAACCGAGCTTCTCGCTGGTGGTGGCTGTGATCCCGACGCGTCCCACCGCAATTCCGGCAATCGCCGCAATGCGCGCGCGCATGGCGTCGCGGTGCGGCGAGATGCGCGGCGCTTCGCAGACGATTGTTACGCCGAGATGGGCGATAATGCCGGCCCGCGCGCGCACACGCTCGCACGCGAAAGTGAGAAAGCGTTCCGAGGACGCTCCCTTCCATTGCGGATCGGACGGCGGAAAGTGTGTCCCGATGTCGCCATCGGCGAGCGCGCCGAGAATGGCATCGACCAGCGCATGGAGCGCGACATCGGCGTCGGAATGTCCGGTGACGCCGCGCGAATGCGAAATTCGCACGCCGCCAAGCATGACGTGGTCGCCGTCGGCGAAGGCATGCACATCAAAGCCATTGCCGGTGCGCACATCGGCAAGGCCCGCCAAGTGCAAAATTTCGGCGCGGGCAAAATCGTCGTTGGTCGTCACCTTGACGTTGCCGGCTTCGCCTTCGAACACGCTGACGCGGTGCCCGGCCCATTCCGCGAGAGCGGCATCGTCGGTAAAGCTGTCGAGACCGGCCGCGGCCGCGCGGCGATGCGCATCGAGGATCAAATCGAAGGCAAATGCCTGTGGCGTTTGCACGATGCGCAATCGACTGCGGTCGAGGGTTTCAACGACGGTCGCCGCGCCGTCGATGGCTTTCACCGTGTCGGCGATGGCGATGCCTGGCACGGCGGCGCTCGTGATCTTGCCGGCGGCGATGGCGCGGCCAACCAGCGCGCCGCTGAGAAATGGCCGCGCCGCGTCGTGGATGAGGACCAGCCCGGGCGCGCTCACCGCCAAAGCTTCGAGTCCGGCGCGCACCGAGGCTTGGCGCGTCGCGCCGCCGGGAACCGGCGCCGTCAGATTTTGCAGCCCGGCCGTCGCCGCGCGATAACGCTCCTCGTCGCTTGCATTGATGACCGGCTGCACCACGCCAATCTCCGGGTGATCGAGAAATGCCCGCAATGTCGGCCGGATCATCGGCTCGCCGGCAATGTCGCGATATTGCTTTGGCACATCGCCCCCGGCGCGTTCCCCGCGCCCGGCCGCAACGACGACGGCGGCTACCCTACCCGTCATGAGTTTCCTTGCTCCCGGTTCCTGATGGCTTTAGCGCATGTCGCCGCGATCTGCGACTTGGCCGTTGTGCCGGGCTCCCGACCCTTAATGCCGACGTCCATTACCTCGCGGGTACGATTTGCACAGGTTAGTTATATTGCAGTGCAGCACTTGCGCTGCCCGGTATTTTGGCTAAACTCTATGCAACAATTCGATGACGCCTATTTAGTGTGCAGATGACTCCTTACCCCCAATCACCCCTGAAAAACGCCCGGGAGCTCAGAATCGGACCGGTGACGATACCGAATCCGGTCCTTCTCGCTCCTATGTCCGGCGTTACGGACGCACCGTTTCGGCGCCAAGTCGAGGCACTGGGGGCGGGCCTTGTCATCTCGGAAATGACCGCGTGTGCTGCGCTTGCCGCAGGCAAGCGCAGCGCGCAACGCCGCGCACTTGGACAGGGAGGGCTGCACGTTGTCCAACTTGCCGGCTGCGAAGCTCATTGGATGGCCGAGGGCGCACGTCTTGCCGAAGGCGCCGGTGCCGCGATCATCGACATCAACATGGGTTGTCCAGCCAAGCACGTCACCAACGGCGAGTCGGGATCGGCGCTGATGCGCGACCTCGATCACGCGCTCGATCTAATCGAAGCCGTGCTGCTCGCCGTTAAAGTTCCGGTGTCCCTGAAAATGCGGCTGGGCTGGGATGACGGTTCGCGCAACGCGCCGGAGCTGGCGCGGCGCGCTGAAGCGGCCGGTGTGGCGCTGGTCACCGTACACGCTCGCACACGCTGCCAATTCTATAAGGGGTGCGCCGACTGGGCCGCAGTCCGTGCCGTCAAAGAGAGCGTATCGATCCCGGTCGTGGTCAATGGCGACGTCCAGGACTTCGATGACGCCGATGCGGCGCTTGCCGCGTCCGGCGCCGATGCAGTGATGGTCGGCCGCGGCGCGCAGGGCCGACCGTGGTTCCCGGGCCAGCTTGCGCATTATCTCGCGACCGGCGAACGCCGAGCGCCACCCCCGCTCAGCGACCAGCGCGCCTTGGTCAGCGAACTCTATGAAGAAATGCTCCAGCATTACGGCGTCGATATCGGCGTGCGCCACGCCCGTAAGCATTTGGGCTGGACGCTTGATAACGCCGCGCCGGCAGCCGGTGCGCCGCTGCATCTGCTCAAGCTCCACCGCAGCCATGTGCTGACCTGTGCCGAGCCCGTGCTGGTGCGACGCCGTCTCAACGAGGCGTTTGACGCATTCGGCGCATCTTATGCGGAATTAAGGAGCGCGGCATGAGCGCCGTCGAGCCGCTGCCCGCGACATCGGCCGCCGATGCGGTGCTCAACGCCCTGCCGCATCCTGTCATCGTCGTCTCGTCGGACGGCAAAGTGGTCGACGCTAACGTCGCCGCGGAATCTTTTTTCGAGGTCTCGGCGCCGCTATTGCGGCGGCATTTGTTGCGCGATCTGGTGCCGTTCGGCAGCCCCTTGCTCACGCTGATCGAGCAAGTCCGCAAGCGCGGCGCCGCGGTGAACGAATACAAGGTCGATCTCGGCACCCCACGCAATCCCGGCGACCGGCTGGTCGATTTGCATGTCGCGCCGCTGCCGGAGCAGGCCGACTATGTCGTGGTGATGCTGCAGGAGCGCACTATTGCCGACAAGATGGATCGCCAGCTCACCCATCGCGGCGCCGCGCGCTCGGTCATCGCACTCGCCGCCATGCTCGCCCACGAAATCAAAAATCCGCTGTCGGGCATCCGCGGCGCCGCGCAACTTCTCGAACAATCGGCCAACGACGACGACCGCACGCTGACGCGGCTGATTTGCGATGAGGCCGATCGTATCGTGAAACTCGTCGATCGCATGGAGGTCTTTACCGACGAGCGCCCGGTCGAGCGTGAACCCATCAATATTCACGTGGTGCTTGAACACGTAAAACGGCTGGCGCAATCCGGCTTCGCCCGGCACATCAAGTTCATCGAGGATTACGATCCGTCGCTGCCGCCGGTGCTGGCGAACCGCGATCAGCTCATTCAGGTATTTTTGAACCTCATCAAGAACGCCGCCGAGTCGATCGGAGAAAATACCTCCGGCGGCGAAATCGCCCTAACCACGGCCTTCCGCCCCGGCGTACGGCTGTCGCTGCCGGGAGCCAATGCCCGCGTTTCCCTGCCGCTCGAATTCTGCGTCCGGGACAACGGACCGGGCGTGCCCGACGAGTTGATGCCGCATTTGTTTGATCCGTTCGTCACGACCAAGCCAAGCGGCTCGGGTCTCGGGCTCGCTCTGGTCGCAAAGATCGTCGGCGACCACGGCGGCATCATCGAATGCGAGTCGCAACCGCGCCGCACGACTTTTCGTATCCTCATGCCGAAATATACCGCGATACAGAGCGGTGAGGCCGCCGAGCCGGACGGCGTCCTTCAGCCACAAGGGAAGCATTGATGCCCGCGGGAAGCATTCTCATCGCCGATGACGATGCGGCGATCCGGACGGTGCTGAATCAGGCGCTGTCGCGTGCCGGTTACGAGGTCCGCTCGACCGGCAACGCCGCGACCTTGTGGCGCTGGATCAGCCAGGGCGACGGCGATCTGATCATCACCGATGTGCTGTTGCCAGACGAGAGCGCTTTCGACTTTTTGCCGCGCATCAAAAAGGCACGGCCGGATTTGCCGATCATCGTCATGAGTGCGCAGAACACATTCATGACCGCCATTCGCGCGTCCGAGCGGGGCGCCTATGAATATCTGCCGAAGCCATTCGATCTGAAGGAACTGACGGCGATCGTCGGCCGCGCGCTGTCGGAGCCGAAAGAGAAAGCGCGGCCGCCGGCCAAAGTCGAGGATTTCGATTCCATCCCGCTGGTCGGTCGCTCGCCGGCGATGCAGGAAATCTATCGCGTGCTGGCGCGGCTGATGCAGACCGACTTGACGGTCATGATTTCCGGTGAGTCCGGCACCGGCAAGGAGCTGGTGGCTCGCGCGCTGCATGACTACGGCAAACGCCGCAACGGGCCGTTCGTCGCCATCAACATGGCGGCAATCCCGCGCGACCTAATCGAATCCGAATTATTCGGCCACGAGAAGGGCGCCTTCACCGGCGCCAATACCCGCAGCTCCGGCCGTTTCGAACAGGCCGAAGGCGGCACCCTTTTCCTCGATGAGATCGGCGACATGCCGATGGAGGCGCAGACCCGGCTCCTGCGCGTGCTGCAACAAGGGGAATATACGACGGTCGGCGGCCGTACGCCGATCAAGGCCGACGTGCGCATCATCGCGGCGACCAACAAGGATTTGCGCCAGCTCATCCAGCAGGGCCTATTCCGGGAAGACCTGTTCTTCCGGCTCAATGTTGTACCGCTGCGGCTACCGCCGTTACGCGAACGCACCGAGGACATTGCCGACCTGATCAGGCACTTTTTCACGCTGGTGACGCGCGAGGGATTGCCCCCGAAACAGATCGATCAAGCGGCGCTCGAACGGCTGAAACGGCATCGCTGGCCGGGCAACGTGCGCGAGTTGGAAAATCTGGCGCGCCGGCTGGCTGCGCTCTATCCTCAGGAGACGATAACGGCGGCGGTGATCGATGCCGAGCTGTCGCAGCCGATCTTGGCGGCGCCCGGCGAGACCAGAAGCAGCGACGAGAACCTCTCCAGCGCGGTCGAGCGTTACCTGACGCGCTATTTTACAGGGTTCGACGAAGGCCTGCCGCCGCCCGGCCTCTATCACCGGATCTTGCGAGAGGTCGAAGGTCCGCTGTTGTCTGCCGCGCTGACGGCAACCCGCGGTAATCAGATCCGTGCCGCCGATCTGCTTGGCGTCAATCGCAATACGTTGCGGAAGAAGATCCGCGATCTGGATATCCAGGTTTACCGCACCAGCGGGGCGTAAAAGACGCCCACCGGCGTAAGGCCAGCACTTGCTTGCCGTCCCGGTTACGCCGATCCCGCCCAAGGTCGCCTAGCAATTGTCGCAATCGGGCAACATTGTTGTATAAAAGCATCACTCGGGGGCGGGTGGCTAAACTCCCTCCATAGATAGATCTCTTTTTATATCAATCGGTTGGAACGCTCCGGGAAGAATATGACGTCTGTCGATCAGGTCGCCCCGCTCACGCGCGCGCCCGCTGCGCCGGTGCCGGTCGCCTCGCTCGATCCGGCGGGCGCGGGACCGGTGTCGGCCGCAACGCGGCCGGTTGGCCCGATTGCAGACATCGTCGCGCTCTTCTCGGCGCTGCTCACGCTGTTGGTGCTCACCGGACTGACCCCGATCGCTCCGGTCGATGCATTGGGTACCGCGCTCCACTGGGTGCGGTCGCTTTCTCCCGGCGAAGCGGCAACTGCGGCGACACCGGCCGCGGCGATACAGGCCGCGATCATGGTTTTGTTGCTGGTCGGCAACATCGTGACCGACGGTCTGTTGCTGTTGGCCCCGATGCCGATGTCGTCGCGGCTGATCGGGGCGATCACGCTCGGGCTAGCGCTCCTGTGGGCGACCGCCACATTTCTGGTGCTCGGTGGTCTGACGCGGATCGCGCCCGTCGATGAGGTGGTCAAGCAGCTCCTGCTTGGCAACGCCGTCACCGGAGTCCTGCTCCTCGCCATTATTGGGCGCGAGGTCTGGATCGTCGTCCAGGCGCGCTGGCGCGAACGAGCCGGATCGCGTCTGCACATTCAGATCGTCAGCCTGTTTGCGGTTATCGCCGCGGTTCCAACCATCCTCGTCGCCGTCGTGGCTTCGACAACGCTCGATCGCGGGCTGGATCGCTTCTTTTCGACGCGCACCCGCGCCATGATTGAACAGTCGCTGACCGTGGCCAACGCCTATGTGACCGAACACGCCGCCGACGTCCGCGGCGAGGACATGGCTATGGCGTTCGACATGAGCCGGGCCAAGCCGCTGTTCGACCAGGACCGCGACGAGTTTCGCAAATTCCTCGCCGCGCAGACTTCCGGGCGGAATCTTTCCGTGGCGCTCATACTCAAGTCCGACGGCTCGATCGTGGAGCCCGACGGCATCACCCTGGATAAGAGATTCATCCGGCCGTCGGCGCAACTGCTTGCCCAGACCAGCGAAACCGAGCCGCAGGTCGCGTTCATCCCCGAAGGCGACAATGTCGCTTCAGTCGTCAAGCTGAAAGCCTTTGACGACATGTATCTTTACGTCGCCCGGCTACTCGATCCGCGGGTTGTGCAACAATTGCGCAATACCCAGGAAAGCGTCGGCGAATACGCCAATCTCGAGGAACGGCGGCTCGGCATCCAGATCGCCTTTGCGTTGATGTTCACGGTCATTGCGTTGATCGTTCTGTTGTCGGCCGCATGGATCGGCTTGGATTTCGCCAACCGGCTGGTTGCCCCGATCCGCCGTCTGATCGGCGCCGCCAACCTGGTCTCGACCGGCAATCTCCACATTCAGGTGCCGGTGCGCCGGTCGGAAGGTGATCTTGCGCAATTGGGCGAGACCTTCAACAAGATGACGCAAGAGCTGCGCACGCAACATGACGATATCGTTCGCGCGCGCGATCTCATCGATAGCCGGCGGCGATTCACCGAAGCCGTGCTCGCGGGCGCCAGCGCCGGCGTTATCGGCGTCAATGCCGATGGCCGCATTTCCATTCTCAACCGCTCGGCAGAGCAGTTGATGGGGTGTCTCGAAAGCGACGTGCTCGGCCAGCCGCTTGCGGCTATCGCGCCCGAACTCGGCGATATTTTTCAGGCCGCGCAAGGCAGCAATCAGCGGCTGGTGCAGCGGCAGATCACGCTGATGCGCGACAGCCAGGAGCGAAACTATTCGGTGCGCGTGACCAGCGAGCAATCGGGCGAGTCCGAACACGGCTATGTCATCACCATCGATGACATCACCGAATTGGTGCTGGCGCAGCGTTCCTCGGCTTGGGCCGACATCGCCCGCCGCATTGCTCACGAGATCAAAAACCCGCTCACGCCGATCCAACTGTCGGCGGAACGGCTGCGCCGCAAATACGGCAAGTCGATTACCGAGGATCCGGCCGTGTTCGAGCAGTGCACCGAAACCATCGTGCGCCAAGTCGACGATATCAAGCGGATGGTCGACGAGTTCTCGCGCTTCGCCCGCATGCCCAAAGCCGTGGTTGCCGACGACGACGTCGCCGACACTGTGCGTCAGGTCGTGTTCCTGTTGCGCGTCGCCCATCCCGACATCGATTTCGAGGTCGCACTGCCCGCCGAGAGCATGACGGCGCGTTTCGATCGGCGGCTGATTTCACAGGCGCTGACCAATATCGTCAAGAATGCCACCGAGGCGATCGGGGCAGTGCCGGCGGCCGAACTCGGACGGGGCCGCATCGTGGTGAGCGCGCAACGCATCGGCAAGGAGATCGTCATCGACGTCATCGATAACGGCATCGGCCTGCCCAAGGAGAACCGGGCGCGACTTCTCGAACCCTATGTGACGACCCGCGAGAAGGGCACCGGCCTGGGCCTTGCCATCGTCGGACGCATTCTCGAAGAACACGGCGGCAAGCTTGAATTGCGCGATGCGGCCGAAAAAATACCGGGCGCGCGCGGCGCCTGGATGCAGTTGCGCTTCAGCACAGAGCCGGTGGCCGAAGTTGCAAACGGACCCTCGCTCGAATCGCGCGCGGCCGCCGAGTAACGGGCAGGATAGGCACGGCCATGACATCCGATATCCTGATCGTCGACGACGAAGCCGACATTCGCGAATTGGTCGCGGGCATTCTGCAGGATGAAGGCTACGGCACCCGCACGGCGCGCGACAGTGACGAGGCGCTGGGCGCGGTGGTGGCGCGGCGACCCAACCTGGTATTCCTCGATATTTGGCTGCAAGGCAGCCGGCTCGACGGCCTGCAACTGCTCGACAGCCTCAAACAGGAGCATGCCGAGCTGCCGATCGTGATGATTTCCGGCCACGGCAATATCGAGACCGCGGTTTCGGCTATCAAACGCGGCGCCTACGATTTTATCGAGAAACCATTTAAGGCCGACCGGCTGCTTCTGGTCGCCGAGCGGGCGCTCGAAAATTCGCGGCTCAAGCGCGAGGTGCGCGAGCTCAAGCAGCTGGCCCCGCTCGCCGCCACCTTGGTCGGCCATTCGCCCCCCGCCAATCAATTGCGCCAGACCATCGAGAAAGTCGCGCCGACCAACAGCCGCGTCCTCATCGTCGGACCTTCCGGCAGCGGCAAGGAGCTCGCCGCCCGCACCATTCACGGCCATTCGGCGCGGGTTAACGGCCCGTTCGTGGTGATCAATGCCGCCGCCATCACGCCGGAGCACATGGAAATCGAACTGTTCGGCGTCGAGGGCGGCAATGGCTCCACCAATCGTAAGGTCGGCGCGCTCGAAGAGGCGCATGGCGGCACGCTCTTCATTGATGAAATCGCCGACATGCCGCGCGAGACGCAAAACAAGATTCTGCGCGTTCTGGTCGATCAGACGTTCCAGCGCGTCGGCGGCAGCGCCAAAGTCACCGTCGATGTGCGCATCGTCTCTTCGACCAGCCGCAATATCGAGGCTGACATCGCTGCCGGAAAATTCCGCGAGGATCTCTATCACCGGCTCTCCGTCGTGCCGATCCGCGTGCCTGGGCTGGTCGAGCGGCGCGATGATATTCCGGAACTCGTAGAATATTTCATGACTCAGATTTCGCAGAATACCGGTCTGCCCAAGCGCAATGTCGGCGCCGACGCGCTCGCCGTGCTGCAGTCGCACGACTGGCCGGGCAATGTGCGTCAGCTGCGCAATAACGTGGAACGGTTGATGATTCTCGCCGGCGGCGATCCGGCGGCGGTGATTACCGCCTCGATGCTGCCGCAGGACGTCGGCTCGATGATTCCCAACATGCCGAACGGCAATGGCGGCGAGCATCTGATGAGCCTGGCGCTGCGCGAGGCGCGCGAGGTGTTCGAACGCGAATATCTGCTGGCGCAGATCAACCGCTTCGGCAACAATATTTCCCGCACCGCCGAATTCGTCGGCATGGAGCGCTCGGCCCTGCATCGCAAATTGAAGGCACTGGGCATCGATTGATCCCCTGAGACCCGATGTCCCGCATCGCCTACGTCAACGGCCGCTACCTTCCATTCCGCGACGCCAAGGTCCATGTCGAGGATCGCGGCTATCAATTTGCCGACAGCGTCTATGAGGTCTGCGAGGTGCGAGGCGGCCGCCTCATCGACGAGCGGCGCCACATGGCGCGCTTGGCCCGCTCGCTCGCCGAGCTGAGCATTCCCACGCCGATGTCGCCGCGCGCGCTCGGCGTGGTGTTGCGCGAATTGGTGGCGAGGAATCGAATCGCCTACGGCTTAGTCTACCTGCAGATCAGTCGCGGCGTGGCGCGGCGCGACCCCGCTTTCCCGCCGCCGCGCACTGCGCCGACCGTGGTCGCGACGGCTCGGCCGCTCAACAGGGCGCGCAACGAGGCGCTGGCCGAAAAGGGCATCAGTGTGGTCAGCGTGCCGGACGACCGTTGGGGGCGCGTCGATATCAAGACGGTCGGGCTCTTACCCAACGTGCTGGCGCGGCAAGCGGCGATCGACAAGGGCGCGCGCGACGCCTGGTTCGTCGACAACGACGGCAAGATCACCGAAGCCGCGTCCGCCAACGCCTGGATCGTGACGCCGGCCGGCACGCTGGTCACGCGGCATGCCGATCACGCCATCCTGAGCGGCATCACCCGAAGCGTCACCCTCGACGTCGTCAAGGCGCAGGGCCTGAGCGTGGAGGAGCGCAGCTTTACGCTTGACGAGGCCTATGGCGCCCGGGAGGCCTTCGAGACCTCAGCGACCCAGATCGTGATGCCGGTGGTATCGATCGACGGCCACACCATCGGAGACGGCAAGCCGGGCCCGGTTGCGCGTGCCTTGCGCCGGGATTTTCATCGTTATGCGGAGGCGAGTTAGGCCGGCCGGGGTTCGTCTACCTTCGGCACGCAGCCAACTTGGGCTTGCAACCTGCCCCGCCGCGCCCTCTAATGGCCAGTCCCCTCGACGGTCCGGCCTAGTCGGCTGGGAGCGGCCGGGGGAAAAATGACGGTAAGATGAAGCCTAAGAAACGACCCGCGGGGTAGGGGCCTGCGGTACAAAGAACGGAACAACGGCCATGGCAGCCGACCGCGCACAAAACCTACAAGACACCTTCCTCAATCACGTCCGCAAAAACAAAATTCCGCTCACCATCTTTCTGGTGAACGGCGTCAAGCTGCAGGGCGTGGTGACCTGGTTCGATAATTTCTGCGTGCTGTTGCGTCGCGACGGGCATTCGCAGCTCGTTTACAAGCACGCCATCTCGACGATCATGCCGGGGCACCCGGTCCAGCTCTTCGAAGGCGCCGAAGAACCGCCGGCCGGGGACTAGAGTTTATTGGAGCCGCGCCGCGACACGCGCACCCTCTCCTTATCCTCCCCCGCAAGCGGGGGAGGGAAGGGTGGGGGAAGCTCGGCGGATGGCGGCGCGGCGACGGGTCGCGCGCTGGTCATCGAGCCGATGCTGCGCCGCGCCGCAAGCCGCGTCGATACCGCCGAGCGAACGGCCGAGGCGAAGCTCGACGAGGCGATCGGTCTCGCGCGCGCCATTGACCTTACCGTCGAGCAATCGGGCATCGTGCCGCTGCGCGCGTTGCATCCGGCGACCTATCTCAGCAAGGGCAAAGTCGAGGAGATTTCGGGGCTGGTCAAAAGTTTCGAAGCCGGCATCGTGGTGATGGACTGTGCGCTCACGCCGGTGCAGCAGCGCAACCTGGAAAAGGCTTGGAACGCCAAGGTGCTCGATCGCACCAGTCTCATTTTAGAGATTTTCGGCCGACGCGCGCGCACGCGCGAAGGCGCGCTACAGGTCGAACATGCGCATTTGACCTATCAGAAGGGCAGGCTGGTGCGAACCTGGACCCATCTCGAGCGCCAGCGCGGCGGCTTCGGATTTCTCGGCGGACCGGGCGAGACGCAGCTCGAAGCCGATCGCCGCATCATCGAGGAGCGTCTCGCCAAGATCGAAGGCGAACTCGTCAAGGTCAAGCGCACCCGCGCGCTGCATCGCGAGAGCCGCCGCCGCGTGCCTTATCCGATCGTCGCGCTGGTCGGTTACACCAATGCCGGTAAATCGACGCTGTTCAACCGCATGACGCAAGCGAGCGTGCTGTCGGCCGACATGCTGTTCGCGACGCTCGACCCGACGCTGCGCGGCGTGGCGCTGCCGCACGGCGCGCGCATGATCCTCTCCGACACGGTCGGCTTTATTTCCGATTTACCGACCATGCTGGTTGCAGCATTCCGCGCCACGCTGGAGGAAGTGATCGAAGCCGACGTGATCCTGCACGTGCGCGACGTATCGCACGAGGATGCCGAGGCGCAATTGCACGACGTCGAGAAAATCCTGCGCGAGCTTGGCATCGATCCGCATCAGGACACAGCGCACAAGCGTAGCCTGATCGAGGTCTGGAATAAGATCGATCGGCTCGATGCGGCCGAGCGCGCCCGACTGGAAAACATCGCCGAGCGCCGGCCGCCGGGCGAACGGCCGGTCCTGGTATCGGCGAGCACCGGGGAGGGCATTGCCGCGCTCATCGCGGCGATCGAGACGCGGCTTGCCGAGGACCGGGTGCTGATCGAGCTTGAGCTCGATCCGGGCGACGGCGCCGGCATGAGCTGGCTGCACCGCCACACCGAAGTTATCGCCAAGACTTTCGACGACGAAGGCCGCGCCGCCATGACCGTGCGCGTGGCGCCCGATAAGGCGGACGCGGTGCGGGCGAAGTTCGCGCCAATCGGATAGGGGGACGCTCCCCCGTTTGCCGCCCGCTACTTGGCCATTTGCCGCTCTTCCGCCTTCGCCGCATTCCACAGCGCATCCATCTCGGCGAGCGTGGACTCGGCCGGCGTCTTGCCCTTGGCGGCGAGCGCGTGCTCAATGGCCGCAAAGCGGCGCTCGAATTTCCGGTTGGTCTGCCGCAAAATCGCTTCCGGGTCGGCCCGCAAATGCCGCGCCAGGTTGACCACGGCGAACAACAGATCGCCCACTTCGGCCGCAGTGGCTGCGTCATCGCGCTCGGCGCGATCGAGCTCGGCTTCGATCTCGTCGGCTTCCTCGCGGATTTTGCGCAAGACCGCGCGCGGATCGTTCCAATCGAAGCCGACCTTGCTCGCTTTGGCTTGTAATTTCAGCGCGCGGGTCAGGGCAGGGAGTGCCACCGGCACGCCGGCGAGGGCGCCTTTGTCCGTGACTGCAGTTTTTCGAGCGGCCTTCTCCTCAGCTTTGATGCGTTCCCAGAGGCCCTCGACGGCTTCCGGCGTTTGCTGGCGTTCATCACCGAAGACGTGCGGATGCCGGCGGATGAGTTTCTCGGTGATGCCCTGCACCACGTCGCCAAATTCGAAGGCGCCCTGTTCCTGCGCCATGCGAGCATGGAAGACGACTTGGAGGAGGAGGTCGCCGAGCTCCTCGCGCAGATCGGCGAGATCGGCGCGCGCGATGGCGTCGGCGACTTCATAAGCTTCCTCCAGCGTGTAGGGAGCTATAGTCGAAAAATTCTGCGCCAGATCCCAGGGGCAGCCGGTTTTGGGTGTGCGCAGCGCCGCCATAATGTCGAGAAGCCGCGCGATATCACGGGAAGGGGTCATGCCAAGGGTTCCGCCGCTTTACGGCGGACCCTATAGCATCTACCTCATGACCGAGCGCAAGTTCGGCGGGTGCCGCACTAATTTCCAATCATGCAATGAGGCGAGCCGATGCCGGTTTCAGCCTATGTTCAGAGTGCGCTGTTCGTCGTTCTGGGCGTGGCAGCCCTGTTCGGTTCGGCCGGTACGTTCGCCATTGCAGTCTTTTGGGTCTATCTCGCCATTTTAGCGGCCATTTTCGTTGCCTCGATCCTTCTGCTGGACCCCGATCTCGCGCGTGAGCGCATGCGGCCGGGCGGCAAAAAACCGCCGCTGGCGCTGCGGTTGTTTTCCGGCGTCCTCGTGCTGCACTGGATCATCGCCGGGCTCGACCGCGGCCGCTTTCATTGGAGCGATACGGTGCCGCTATGGCTCCAAATCCTTGGCTTGGTCGCGCTCGCCGGCAGCTACGCGTTTTGTATCTGGGCGATGCGAGTCAATCGGTTCTTCTCATCGGTGGTCCGCATCCAATCCGACCGCGGCCAGCACGTCGTGAGCAGCGGACCTTACGCGGTCATTCGCCACCCGGGTTATCTTGCGGGCATCGTCGTCATGCTGGCCAGCGGCGTCGCGCTCGGGTCTTGGATCGCGACCGCATTCCTTGCCATCCCGACGCTGCCGTTCCTTTTCTACCGCGTGATCACGGAGGATCGAATCCTTCAAGAGGAGCTTCCGGGCTATCGGGACTACGCCGGCCGGGTCCGCTGGCGGCTCATTCCAGGCCTTTGGTGAAAGGGCGCAGGGATTTAGTTCAAACTTTAAATGGCGGCCCCGTTAAGCCGAGATTCGCATAAGACATATTATGGAATATAATCCAATGGCCCAGGATTTACGGGCTTTCTGACAGCGCAAACGTCATCCCGTCGAAGGCCGGCACCACATGGACCGGCAGCTTGCCGCGCAGCACTTCGTAATCGAGATCGGCGTGCAGATTGGTCAGGATGGCGCGCCGCGGCTTAAGCCGTTCGATCCAGCCAAGCGCATCGTCGAGCGAGAAATGGCTCGGGTGCGGCCGGTAGCGCAACGCGTCGACAATCCAGACGTCGAGGCCCGCCAAGGCGTCAACGCTCTCCGGTGGCAAGCCACTGAGGTCGGCCGAGTAGGCAAGCTTGCCGAAACGAAAGCCGAGGGAGGGAATGTCGCCGTGCTCCTGGCGGAACGGCAACGCAACGACAGGGCCACCCTGCCCCTCGACGGTCACTTCCGTGCCGGCCGTGAGCCGGTGCTCGGTCACGATCGGCGGATAATCGCTGCCGGGCGGCGATTTAAAGCAATAGCCGAATTTGACATGCAGCGATGCCGCCGTCGGTTCGTCGAGATAAACATCGACGCGCCGCCGTTGCTTGAGAAAGAAAGCGCGCAGATCGTCGATGCCGTGGGTGTGGTCGGCGTGCTCGTGGGTGTAGAGCACGCCGTCGAGCCAATCGACCTCCGCATCGAGCATCTGCTCGCGCAAGTCCGGCGAGGTATCGACCAGGACGCGCGTTGCGCCACCGCCCTCCCATCCCTCCCCCGCTTGCGGGGGAGGGTTAGGGTGGGGGCGCCGCTCGACCAACAGCGAGGTGCGCCGGCGCCGGTTCTTGGGGTTATTCGGATCGCAATCGCCCCAGCCCAGAGCCGGCCGCGGTACGCCGCCGGAAGAGCCGCAGCCGAGAATGGTGAATTTCAGGGTCATTGCAAAAATTGCTTCGGAATTATGCGGCTGAGGATTTTGTTGGCGCAGACTGTATAAACTCGTCTGCGTCGGCGGCTCGCGGCACTTTGCTAAAGAGCCGGAAGAAGTTGGCCGTCGTCTGTCGCGCAATCTCGTCGAACGACACGCCGCGCGTCTCGGCCAGGACTTTTGCGGTCTCGACCACAAAAGCCGGCTCGTTGCGCTTACCGCGGTATTTTCCAGGCGCCAGATAAGGCGCGTCGGTTTCCACCAGGATGCGGTCGGCCGGTAATTCCGTGGCGATCGCACGCAACGCCGCCGAATTCTTAAACGTTAAAATGCCGGTGAAGGAGACGAAATGGCCGAGCGCCACCGCGCGATACGCCAGATCGGGACCGCCGGTGAAGCAATGCAGCACGGCGGGGAAGGCGCCCTTCCCGCTCTCCTCTTCGAGAATCCGCGCGGTATCGTCGTCGGCTTGGCGCGAATGAATGACGAGCGGCAGTCCGGTCTCGCGCGCCGCCGCGATATGAGTGCGAAAGCCGCGCTCCTGCGCCTCGCGCGGCGAGTTGTCATAGTGATAGTCGAGCCCAGCCTCGCCCAGCGCCACGACTTTCGGGTGCCGCGTGTGGGCGACCAGATCGGCCGTAGTCACGCCGAGCTCTTCATGGGCGTAATGCGGATGCGTGCCGACCGAGCAGAACACGTCGGCAAAGCGCTCGGTGATCGCAAGAAGATCGGGCTGGCGTGCGACACGCGTGGAAATCGTGACCATGCGCTCGATCCTGGCGGCACGGGCGCGCGCCACGACCGCGTCGAGCTCGGCGGCAAAATCGGGAAAGTCGAGATGGCAGTGGCTGTCGATGAGCATGTTTTCTTTTTGCTATTGGGCTGCGCGGGTTTCTGGCTCGACATAACGCGGGAAAACCGCCGCAGGCGCCGGTAGTCTCGCGCCCGCAGCGATGCGATGCTTGTCGCCGAAAAACGCAAACGTTCGCTCGCGAGCTGGGACGGCCAAGAGATCGAGCAGTTTTCCGGCTGACCCCGGCATAAAAGGCAAAGCCAAAATGGCGATCTGCCGCAAAACTTCGGCCGTCACGTAAAGCACGGTGCCCTGCCGTGCCGGATCGGTCTTGGCGAGCGCCCACGGCGCTTCGCCGGCGAAGTAGCGGTTGGCGTCCGCTACCACGGCCCACACCGCGTTGAGCACATGGTGCAGCTGTTGCGTCGCCATCGCTTCGCGCGCCTTGCCGATCATGGCGTCGGCGGCGCTCAAGATGGCCTTGTCGCTCTCGCTCCATGGGCCCGGTTGCGGCAGCACGCCGCCCAAGCCCCGCGCCACCATGGTCAGCGAACGCTGCGCCAGATTGCCGAGATCGTTGGCGAGATCGGCATTGATGCGGTTGACGATGGCCTCGTGGCTGTAATTGCCGTCCTGGCCGAACGGCACTTCGCGCAACAAAAAATAGCGCAGCGGATCGACGCCATAGGCGTCGGCCAGCGCGAACGGATCGATGACATTGCCGACCGATTTCGACATTTTCTCGCCGCGGTTGAACAGAAACCCGTGCGAGAACACCCGCCGCGGCACCGCGATTCCGGCCGACATCAGAAACGCCGGCCAATAGACGGCGTGGAAGCGCACGATGTCCTTGCCGATGACGTGCAGATCGGCCGGCCAATATTTCTTGAATTTTTCGCTGTCGGTATCGGGAAAGCCGACCGCGGTGATGTAATTGGTCAGCGCGTCGACCCACACATACATGATGTGCTTGTCGTTGCCCGGCACCTTGATGCCCCAGTCGAAGGTGGTGCGCGACAGCGACAGATCCTGCAGGCCGCCACGGACGAAGCTTGCGACCTCGTTCATGCGCTCCTTCGGCAGCACGAAATCCGGCACCTCGCGATAGAGCTTGAGCAGCGGCTCGGCATATTTGGACAGCCGAAAAAAGTAGCTTTCCTCTTCGACCCATTCGACCGGCGTGCCATGCGGGCCAAGCCGCGTTCCCTTGTCGTCGAGCCGCGTCTCGCTTTCGTCGTAATAGGCTTCGTCGCGCACCGAGTACCAGCCGGAATATTTGTCGAGATAGATGTCGCCGTTCGCCTCCATGCGCTGCCAGATCGCAACCGAGGAAGCATGGTGACGCGCTTCGGTGGTGCGGATGAAATCGTCGTTCGAGCACTCGAACCTTTTCACCATGGCCTGGAAGCGCGGCACGTTGCGCTCGACCAGTTGCCGCGGCGTCAGGTTCTCCTTATTCGCCGTCTGCAGCATCTTGATGCCGTGCTCGTCGGTCCCTGTGAGGAAGAACACGTCGCGGCCGTCGAGCCGGGCAAAACGGGCGATGGCGTCGGTGGCGATCGCCTCATAGGCGTGACCGATATGCGGCGGCCCGTTGGGATACGCAATCGCGGTGGTGATGTAATAGGGCTTACCGGGCATGTCGCGCTGAACCTTTGCGGGGCTTGGTATCAACCGCGCGTGGCCTCGGCAAGCAAGCCGAAAACGCTGAAAACCAGCGGCTTTCGCTCCAAATTGTAGATTTCGGCGTCGCGGGCGGCGCGATTGATGGTCTCGGAAGCGTCGGCCAAGCGGTGGACGCGATCGAGCGCGTTCTGCTCGCGGTAAAGCCGCCGCGACAGCCAGGTATTGACGGTATCGACGAAGGCGGCGAGCGGCTCCGGGTCGGTGCCCGCCAGTGCTTCGCCGAGCGCATGCAGCGCCTTAGGGTCGAGCGCCGGCAACCGGTCGAGAAGACCGAGCGCCTGCTGGCGCAATACCAAAGCGCCCTCGTCGAGAAACGCAAAAGCGCGCGCCACCGAACCGTCCGCCGCAGCCGCGGCTGCTGCAATATCGGGATCGTCCGCCGCCGATCCGGTCGCGGCCGCAAGCGCCGCCGCAACGTCGGCCCCGCCGAGCGGCCGCAAAGTGAGGATGCGGCAGCGCGAGCGTAACGTCGCCGGCACGCGCGCGGCGGAATGACTGACCAGGAGCAACAGCGCGCGCTCCGGCGGCTCCTCCAGGATTTTCAGCAGCGCATTGGCGCCGGCGCGATTTAGTTCGTCGACCGCATCGACGATGGCGACGCGCCAGCCGCCCTCGCCCGCGGTCGAGCCGAAAAACGTCACCGTCTTGCGGATGTCCTCGACCGCGATTTGCTTGTGCAATACGCCTTTGTCGTTGAGCGTGCGCTCGATGACGAGAAGATCGGGCTGGGCCTGGGCGGCGACCCGGCGCGCCACCGGATGCTTGGCGTCAACGAACAGCGAGGTTGCCGCCGCGACATCGGGCGCTGCAGGATCGGGATGGGCCAAGACGAAGCGCGCCAGACGAAAAGCCAATGTCGCTTTACCGATGCCGTGCCGGCCCGGCGATCAGAAAAGCATGCGGTACGCGGCCGGAGCGATACGCGGTCAGCAAGGCATTTTCGGCATGGTCCTGGCCGAACAGCACCGTCGTCGCGCGCGGCGGGGTTTCGCCGATCTCGTCGTGCTCATCGGTCTCGCGCGGGCTCACGACGCACCGACCTCGCTGCGCCGGCGTTCGCCATGGACCGGAAAGGTCACGGGATCGAGCCGGGCGCCGACCGCGTTCCAGATTTTTCGCGCCACCGCTTCCTTGGGCGCGCTGGCATCGACGACAACGCAACGCTCGGGCTCTGCAGCCGCAACCGCAAGATAAGCCTCGCGCAGTTTCTGATGAAATTCGACGTTCTCCGCCTCGAAGCGGTCGGGTGCGGCCTCGCCGCGGCGCAATTTGACCCGTTCGAGTCCGAGCTCGACCGGCACGTCGAGCACCACAGTGAGGTCGGGTGCAAGATCGCCGATCGACACGCGCTCAAGCCCTTTGATCAACCGCTGATCGACCTGGCCGAGGATGCCTTGATAGACGCGCGTGGAATTGGCAAAGCGGTCGCAGATGACCCATCTTCCTGCATTGAGCGCCGGCAGGATCGCGCATCGCACGTGATCGTCACGCGCCGCCGCAAACAGCATCGCTTCGACGTCCGGTCCGAACGGCTTTGCCGCCCCTGAGAGCAGGACGTGGCGGATGATTTCGGCGCCCGGCGAGCCGCCCGGCTCGCGGGTCAAATGGACGGCAAGTCCGAGCGCTTCCAGGCGCAGCGCCAGCATCGCGGCCTGTGTCGACTTGCCGGTGCCCTCGCCGCCCTCGAAGGTGATGAACTTGCCTCGCATCGCCAACCTTTTAGCCCGCGCACACCGCGCCCGCATCAGCAGGCCACGGATAATCAATATCCATCAGTTACTTACACAACTTTCCGCAACCGCAATATGGACAACGCAAAGGCCGCTGAGCGCAATATAAGGCGCTTAAGTCCATCGCGCACGCGCCGGGCCTACAGCTTGGCCACGCCGGCGCGCAAAAGGCCGATGATCAGCTCGGTCGCACCGTCCATGGCGCGCTGGGTCATGCTGCCTTTGCCAACGTCGTCGGCGGCCTGCAACGGCACGTCGAGCGCGAGATCGTCGCCGCGCCACACCTTGAGCTCGGCAAGGGTCTGGCCCTTGACGATCGGCGCCGGCACCGGGCCGGTATAGACGATGCGAGCGTTGAGCCGTTCGCTGTTGTCGCGCGGGATCATCACTTTAATCAGGCCGGGACCGACCAGCGGCACGTAGCTCTGTGCGCCACCGAACACCTTGGCTTCGCCGACGGTCTGGCCTTCGGCGAACAAAACCCGGGACGTGAAACCATGAAAGCCCAGATCCAGCAGTTTACGCGCTTCGTCGGCGCGCTCTTTGTCGGTCTTTGCCCCGGTGACGACGACGATCAAGCGCAGATTGTCCGACACCGCGGAACCGACCAGATTGAACCCGGCTTCCTTGGTCTCGCCGGTCTTTAATCCATCGGCGCCGATGCCCATGCCCAACAGCGGATTGCGGTTCTCCTGGTGGATATTGTCCCAGGTGAAATCGCGCTGGGCGAACAGCGGATAAAGATCGGGATAGGTCTGGATGATGTGGCGGGCGAGTTCCGCCATGTCGCGCGCGGTGACGCGCATATTGGGATCGGACAGGCCGGTGGCATTGGTGAAGGTCGAGTTCTGCAGCCCGAGCTCGCGCGCCCGCTTGGTCAACAGCGCGCCGAACGCGGTTTCGTTGCCGGCGAGCGCCTCGGCGACGGCGATGCAGGCGTCATTGGCGGAATCGACGATCATGCCCTGGATCAGATCCGACACGGCGACCTTGCTGTGGATCGCGGCAAACATGGTCGAGCCGTGCGACGGCGCTCCGCCCTTGCGCCAGGCGTTTTCACTGACAGTGTAAGTGTCGTCGAGTTTGACGCGGCCGTGCTTGATCTCGTTGAACAGATATTCCAGCGTCATCAGCTTGGCGAGGCTCGCCGGCTCGACGGGCTCTTCGGCGTTCTTCTCGTACAGGATGCTGTCGCTCTCGGGGTCGAGCAGAATTGCGGTCGGCACGCTGGTCTGAAACCCCGCCGGCTTCGGCGCGGCAGCGGGCGCCGCACGCGCCGGCATCATGACGAAACCAAGCGCGACAGCCACACTCGCCACCAGCACCGCGGCGGCGAGTAACTGTAGTCCCCTCCCCGGTGAAAATGGCCAATACCGCTTCGGCAAATCTGCCTCCAATGCGCGCCTCGCCGCTCTGTATCCCGCGCCGAATAGGACAGGCGCAAGGCCGCGATGAGACCTTGTGAAAATGCCGCGGCGCGACTTCACCTAAAATGGAAGCCGGCGCTCAATAAAGCCCGCGGCCATTGAGGAATTGGTCGGTGCCATCGGCGCCGTCGGGCGCATCCGCATACGCCATCACGCCCGTTGACGGGCCGGGAGAATATGACGCCTCGGTCGCGGTCAGGACCGGCAAGGCGCTGGCGAGCCGTTCATGGCGGACCGGCGGCGGCTGGTTCGGGAAAGCCGGCACCAACGGCATGGCCGCAAGCCGCGTGTCCCACGGTGCCGGCGCCGGTTCGTTCTCACGCAGCGTGGACGCCAGCACGCGGTCGTCGGAGCCCTCGACCGGCGCGCGGCCGACATATTGGACTCGCACCCAGGCAAGGCCGCGATTGGTGAAGCCAAGCAGATGCGCCGCCCGCATCGAGACGTCGATGATGCGGTTGTGCGCATAGGGCCCGCGGTCATTGACGCGCACGATCAGCGAGCGGCCGTTGCTCAGGTTGGTCACCCGCACATAGCTCGGCAACGGCAAAGTGGGATGTGCCGCGGTTATCGAATTGAGGTCGAAAATTTCGCCGTTCGCGGTCTCGCGGCCGTGGAAATCGGCGCCATACCAGGACGCCAGTCCCACCGCGTTGTAGTTCGGATCTTCGTGGGGAACATAGACGCGGCCGCCCACCATATAGGGCGAGCCAACGCGATAAACGCCGCCGCCCTTGGGCACGGCCTCTCCGGGGGAGACGAGCCGCGCGCTCGGCGAGACCCCATAACGGGCATCGACGTTGCCTTTATTGGCGCAATTGGCGACGAGGAGGCAAAGCGCGGCACAGGCGCCAAATTGCGCAAGCCGCCGCAACGCCGAACCGAGCCGACCCCGCATATCCCCGTCCCGAATAAAAACTATATCGAATTTCAGCGTGGTCAGATTGTGGCCGAATTGGACAAGCGGCTCGCGATAGTGAACGGATTATTGCACAGCGGTGCTTTGCGTTTTGTCCCCCGCCCCCGAGGCACCGGCAAATCGTTCAAGATCCGAGGCGCGTTTTGTCGGTAGCTTTCTTCACTGTCTCGGCTTAATTCCATGCCGCCGCGGAAGGGTGGCCGAGTGGTTTAAGGCACCGGTCTTGAAAACCGGCGGGGCTCGCAAGGGCTCCCGTGAGTTCGAATCTCACCCCTTCCGCCATCACGCGGCAAATCCTCGAATTGCTGCTCGGCCGGCCGCCGCAATCGACGACGGGTGAATGATGGAATTGCCGTCCCAGTTGCGCCGCGCCGTCGACCGTGCCCTCCGCGACGCAAGGCTTGCCGAGGTAACCGCGGCGGCGGCGGCCCTGTCACAGCGCTATCGTGAAAAAAGGCGCGACGGCAGGCCGCACATCGGCAGCGATGAAGACGCCCTCGCCTACCTCGCGGTTCGCTTGCCGGCGACGTTCGCGGCGACCCGCGCGAGCTTTGCCGCGATCGCCGACGCCCGCCCCGATTTTGCACCAAACACCGCGCTCGATATCGGCGCCGGCCCAGGGACCGCGTTGTGGGCCGCGGCCGACTGCTGGCCCGAGCTCGCCGATGCATTGCTCGTGGAGGCGAGCCCGATTTTTCGCACCTGGGGAGAGCGGCTTGCGGCAGGCGCTCACCTGCCGCGGATCGCTTGGCGCGTCGCGGATGTGGCTGCGGCGACAATCGATTGTGCGCCAAGCGATTTGGTCATTTTGGCTTACACATTGAACGAACTTGCCCCAAACATTCGGCAGTCGGTCCTGCAGCGGCTGTGGCAACTGACCGCCGACATCCTTGTCGTCGTCGAACCGGGAACGCCGGACGGCTGGCAGCGTATCCTTGCCGCCCGCGGTCAACTGATCGACAGCGGCGCTTACGTGATCGCGCCGTGTCCGCACGCCCATGCCTGCCCGCTGCAGGCGCCGGACTGGTGCCATTTCGCGGAGCGTGTCGCCCGCTCGCGCCTGCATCGCCGAGCCAAGGATGCGACGGTGCCTTGGGAGGACGAGAAGTTCAGCTATATCGCGGTCTCGCGAAAGCCGGCGGCGACCGCCGCAGCGCGCGTCATCGCGCGACCCCGCAGAGCCAGCGGCCGTGTTACGCTAAAACTGTGCCGACCCGATGGATCGGCGGGCGAGCGGCTGGTCTCGCGTCGCGACGGCGCAGCTTTCAAGCGCGCGTCGCGCAGCCATTGGGGCTCTTCGCTGTGACTTTGAGCCGTCACTTCTTGACCAGCGCGTCGAAGGCCTGAGCGAAGCCGTTAAACGAGACCGGTACCGTCACGTCATGGCCGCCGGCATCGGCGAACGAAAGCTTGCCGGTGCCGGTTGCCTCGCGCAATTTCTTCAGGATGTCTTCTTTGAGATCGAATTCAGCGAAGCATCCGTTCGGATTGCAGTTGGCGAATGGCGCGATCACGCCCGGATCGGCGTCGCCGGTCTGGATATGCACTTGCGTGCTGAAGGAAGCATTCACCGGCACCTGAACGATGAGCTTAACCGGCTGGCCTTTTTCGGGGCGTCCGACCGCGACCCGCGAGAACGGCAGGTTCTTACCCTGAAGCTGCGTGACCTGCGCCATATCGCAAACCGGCTCCGAGGGCGGGGAACTGTTCTCCACGCATTGCACGACCCAATCGCCATAGGTCGCCGTCGTCCTCTGCGGCACGTTACTCGACGCCGGCGGGTGCGCCGCAACCGGCGGTGCCGGGTGAGCCGGCGGCGCCGGACGCGGCTGTTGCGCCTGTGCGGTTGAGGCCGCCACGATTAAGAAGGCGGCGGCGATGCAGGCTGCCGGCCATTTGCTGCTACTTTTCATGGTGTTATGCGACTCTTTTAGGCTGAGGTCCGACCGCTGTGATAACATTCCAGCTTGCTCCCCGCCGCATGTGAAGCAGCTGAGCAGCTGCTCCTTGGCCACCTTAGCGGCCGCGTGGTAATCGAGAATAGCATGGCGCAAGCCCAAGCCAACCCAACTGCCAACCAGACATTCATGCCGCTCGGCGAGGCGTTAATGTACGCCGAGCGCTGCCGCACCGAAGGCAAGCTGATGGAGGCGGAAGCGGTCTGCCGCCAGATTCTTCAGGCGCAGCCCAACGTGCCGGAAGCCGAGCATCTGCTCGGCATCATCGCCCATCAGAACGGCAAGCTCGGCGATGCCATCGAGCACGTCAAGCGCGCGGCCAAGCTCGCGCCGCAAGTGGCGCTGTTTCACGCCAATCTCGGCGAGATGCTCCGCCTCGCTGGCCGCCCCAAGCTCGCCGCCGACGCCGCGCGGGCCGCGCTCGAGATCGATCCCAAAATGCCCGCCGCGCTGAGCAATCTCGGCGTCGCGCTCTACGAACTCAAAGATTACGAAGGCGCCGCGCGCGCGCAGCGCAAGGCCATCGCGGCCAAGCCCGATTTTGCCGAAGCCCACAGCAATCTCGGCAATGCGCTGCACGCCTTGCGCCACTTCGACGAAGCGATCCCCGCTTATCGCCGCGCCATCGAGATCAATCCGAACTATGCCGATGGCTGGGCCAATCTCGGCACCACGCTGCATCACAGCGGCAGCTTCGAAGAAGGCATTTCGGCATTGCGCCGCGCCATCGCGCTGGCGCCGCACCACGCCAATGCACGATCCGGCCTCGGCATCCTGCTTCTTATGCGCGGCGATCTCGCCGAAGGCTGGGACGAATACGAGTGGCGTTTGCGTTCGACCGAACGCAAGGGTCCGAAATTTCCGGAAATCCCGTGGCAGGGCGAAAACCTCGCCGGCAAGCATATTTACGTCCAGGCCGAACAGGGTTTCGGCGACACACTGCAGTTTGCCCGCTACATGCCGCTTCTTCTCGCGCGCGGCGCCAAGGTGACGCTGCGCGTGCATCAGCAGCTTGTGAGCCTGATGCGCGAAAGCCTGCCCGGCGTCACCGTCCTCGGCGATCGCGGCGATCCGGCGCCCTACCAATGCGACGCCGTGCTGTTGAGCCTGCCGCGCGTTTTCAAGACCCGGCTTGAGACCATTCCGGCGCAGGTTCCTTATTTGCGTCCGCCGGCCGAGGCGCAACGGCGCTGGAACAGCCGGCTCGCCAAATTGAAGGGCTTGCGCATCGGCATTGTCTGGGCCGGCAATCCCGACCACGTCAACGATTCACGCCGCTCGCTTGCTCTGTCGATGTTTGCGCCGCTGTTCGCCATACGCGGCACGACCTTCGCGAGCCTGCAATACGGACCGCGCGCGGCCGATCTGAAAAAGCTCAAACGCAAAACGCCGATCGAGGATCTCGCGGCCTCGTTTGAGGACTTTATCGATACCGCCGCCGCCATCAATGCGCTCGACCTCGTCATCACCGTCGACACCTCGGTCGCGCATGTCGCCGGCGCGCTGGGCAAGCCGACCTGGGTGTTGCTGCCGTGGGTGACCGATTGGCGTTGGCTCCTTAATCGCGAGGACAATCCCTGGTATCCGACGATGCGGCTGTTCCGCCAGAAAAAAGGCGAGGACCAAGCGGACGTCATTGCGCGGATCGAGAAAGAGCTGAAAGCCGTCGTGCAAGGCGACACTGAGCGGCTGACGCCGTTTAAGACCGAAGGCGAGCGCCGCGCCGCGGAGGCGGCCGCTATTATCGCTGCGGAAGCGATGCAAGCCGCAAAACCGGTGGCGCCGCTGGCGCAGGCCGTGGCGCCGGGTCAGGCGCTCATTCTCGCCGAACAGAAGCGCCGGCACGGTTTTTTGGCCGACGCCGACGAGTTGACGCGCCGCGCCGCCGCCGCCGAGCCCGACAATGCCGAGGCGGCGCACATGCTCGGCATCATCGCGCATCAGTCGGGCAAGACCGCCGAAGCGATCGATCACATCCGCCGCGCCATTGCCATCAAGCCCGACGTTGCGCTCTATCACGCCAATCTCGGCGAGATGTGCCGGCTGGCCGGGCGCATCGATGAAGCGATCGCCGCCGGGCGGCGCGCCATCGAACTCAACCCCAATTACGCCGGTGCGCTGAGCAATCTCGGCATCGCGCTGTTCGACCAGGGCAAGTTCGACGAGGCGCTCAGTCTTTACGAGCGCGCCATCAAGCTGGAGAGTAATTTCGCCCAGGCTTACAGCAACCGCGGCAATGCCCTGCAGCGGCTTAAGCGTTTCGCCGAAGCGGAGAAGGATTACCGCCGCGCTATTGAATTGCAGCCGAGCTTCGCCGACGCCTGGAACAATCTCGGCACCTGCCTGCGCGAGCTCAAGCGCTCCGAAGAGGCGGAGACCGTATACCGCAAGGCGCTCGAATCCACACCGAACAATCCCGACACGCTCGACAATCTGGCGCTAGCGCTCAAAGACCTCGATCGGCTCGACGAAGCCGCCGATCTCATGCGCCGGGCGCTGACCATCGAATCGCGCGATGAAAAGCTCTTCGTGCATTACGCCACGGTGTTGCTCGACCAGCGCAAGGTCGACGATGCGGCAACGGCCAACGAGCGGGCGCTCGCGCTTAATGCCAATAACCATGATGCCGTCAATCTGGCCGGCCGCATCGCCTTCGAACGCGGCGACCTTGCCGCCGCGCTGACGCACTACCGGCGCGCGCTGACGCTCAAGCCGGATCTCGCCGACGCCTACAACAATATGGGCAACGTGCTCAAAGAGCTTGGCCAGCTGCAGGAGGCGCATGACGCCTATCTGCAGGCGATCCGGCTCGATCCCAACATCGCCGGCGTCTATGTCAATCTCGCCGATTCCAAGAAGTTTGTAGCCGGCGATCCGCATCTGGCGACGATGGAGGCGCTGGCGGCAAAGTCGGACGGTCTGTCCAAGACCGACCGGCTGCAACTCGACTTCGCGCTCGGCAAGGCCTACGGCGATCTGAAGGATTACCGGCGCTCGTTCACGCATCTGCTCGCCGGCAATGCGGCCAAGCGTGCCACCATCTCCTATGACGAGGCCTCCGTCTATTCCTTGTTCGATCGCATCGAAGCCACCTTCACCCGTGATTTGATCGCGCAGAAGTCCGGCGGCGGCGACCCGTCGCGCGTGCCGATTTTCGTCATCGGCATGCCGCGCTCCGGCACGACCTTGATCGAGCAGATCATCGCCAGCCATCCGCTGGTGCACGGCGCCGGCGAATTGCAGACGTTCAACGACGTCGTTCTCACGGTGCGCGGGCCGGACGGCAGTGCTCTGACCTATCCTGATTTCGTGCCGGCGCTCGATGCGGCGGCTTTACGCCAGATCGGCGCCCGCTACATTGCCGATGTGCGCAAGCTCGCGCCGAGCGGCGAGCGCGTCACCGACAAGATGCCGTCGAACTATTACTTCGCCGGACTCATTCACCTTGCTTTGCCGAACGCCAAGATCATTCATTCCATTCGCAATCCGGTCGACACCTGTATTTCCTGTTTCTCCAAGCTCTTCACCGCCGAGCAAAACCACACCTACGATCTCGCCGAACTCGGCCGCTACTACAAGCGCTACGAGGCGCTGATGGCGCATTGGCGTCGCGTGCTGCCGGCGAAAACCATTCTCGATATGCGCTACGAGGACGTGGTCGCCGATTTGGAAAGAGAGGCGCGCCGCATCATCGACTATTGCGGCCTGCCCTGGGACGACCGCTGCCTGTCATTTCATGAAACCGAACGGCCGGTGCGAACGGCGAGCGCGACGCAGGTGCGTCAGCCGATCTACAAGAGCGCGGTCGGCCGCTGGCGGGTGTATGAGGGCCAGCTCCAGCCGCTGCTGCGCGCGCTCGGCATTGCCGAGACCGTTGGCGCCTAATTTTACCGCAAGTTCGAGCAAACCAGCGGTTCGGCGCACGGGGCGGCGTGCCGGCATGACCGGCGGCCTGCCATGTGACAGTACCGTGAATGATCTAGCTCAATACAACGGTCATCCAGACATGGTTGGTTGGCGCCGAACCTTCGGTGGCAATGATGAAATCCGAAATCGTCGAACAGCTTGGGCAGGCCGATCTGTTGCTGCCGGCCCGCATTGCCGAGGGCTTGGCGGCGAACAATCGGGTAAAGGCGCGGTTGAGCGTTTTGCAGGCGGCCGCCGCACACGGGCAAAATCCCGATGTTGCGCGCTTTGATCTCGCCGAGGAATGCCGCGTCGCCGGGATCGACCCGGTTGCCATGGAAACGCTCGTCACTCGCGGCAATCGATCCGCCAATGGCCGGGTTGCCGCGCCCGGCCTCGGTAATCTCCTAGCCGCCATCTTCGCCGACGTAGCGACCATGGCTCGCGCCGTCGAGGCTGCCGACGCGGCGCAAGGAAAGAGCGCGCTTTCGCGCCTGACTTCGCTCGCCGGAGCAGCGCCACACGGGGCAGCCGACGAAATCGAATTGGACACAATCGCCAAGCTGACGGCGATCTCCGTCGGGCACGGCGACAGCCTGCATCGCTTGATCATGGATTTGCATAAAGGGCTCAATACCCTGGCGGTCGGTCACGCTGAGGAAGTGGTGGCCGGAGCGCATGCCTACGGCTTGTTGCCGGACGATCGCGCGGCGGTCGAAGCCTTTATGCGTGGCGTTGCGGCGACCCAGAAACTCAAATTCGGTCACCCCGGCCTCGCCACGACAGCGGCGCGCGCCGCCACGCGGCTGACCATCCAGAACGATATTGGCGAGACCGATGCGCATGTCGTCGTGATTGCGGTCGATCCGGATGCCGTGACCGTCACTTACACCGACGTTCATCTCGCGCGCGCCCGATTCTTTGCCGCATTGTTCAAGAGCTTCGCGGTGGAATGGAGCGGACTCGAACGCAAGAGCGTGGCCGGGCTCGCCGAGGACGGCGTGTTTTATCTGATCACCGGGCGCTATCCGCTCGGCGACGATAATGTCCGCGACGCCTTTCTCGAAGCGCTCGGCGCATCGCTCGTGTTTCTTATCGACTGGAACAAAACTCGGAAGCTGCTGCGCACCTGGGTGTCCAAAAACGAGGCGATCGAAATCCTCGATTGGGCGGCTCGGCGCCGCTACGGCCATCGCGGCTTTCTCGAGCTTGGCGGCAGCGAATTTCTTTCTGCGGCGGTGCGTCATGTGGCGTCCAACCGCATCGGCTTCGGCGAACAGCTGGGCAGCGTGCTGGGGCACAACGCCGCGGTCGACTTCCTAAAAACCGTACTGCGCGTTTCCGCCGAGGCGCTGCTTCAAGGAAGCTCCATACGGCTGGCGCGTGACCGCATCGAGGCCGATTTTGTCCGTCATCTGCAACGCGCCGACACCGCGCTCCTCGCCATCGTCATCCGTCAGGCGGGTCTCGCCCACGACATCGGCGCTGCAATCGCCCGCTTTCTTGCCGACCAGCGAAATAACCCGCGGCCCGACGGCGCAACTCTGGCGGCAAGCGCTCGCCATATTGAAGAAAAGGCCGATCGTATCGCCATGGAAGCGCGCGGTGAAATTGAGCGGCTGGACGCCGACCGTGGCATTGAGCGCCTGGTCAATCACATGGAAGACGCTATCGACGAGCTCGAACAGGCGGCATTCGTTGCGTCACTCATCCCGGCCGGCCTTGCCGTCGAGCTGGTCGAACCGCTCGAAGAGTTGTGCGCCGCTATTGTGAGCGGCACCGCGGCAGCGGCCATCGGCGTCACCGCCGCAGCCGAAGTTCCTGAAGGCCATCGCGTCGATTCGGAGGATGCACTGGCGGCCGTCGGTCGCCTTATTGACGCCGAACACGACGGCGACGCGGCGGAACGCAAAGTCACAACCAACGTCATCACAGGCAGTTTCGATCTGAAAACAGCCTTGTCCACGGTCGAGCTCGCACGCGCCCTGGAACGCGCAACGGATCGGCTGGCTGCCTTCGGACACGCGTTGCGCGAATACGTGCTCGCCGATCTTGCCGCCTAAGGAAGCGATTACAGATGCGCATCGAACGGATCGGCGCCGGATCGACCGGACTACCTGCGGCCGAGATCGTCGGCGCCAAGGCCGCCAATTTGGCGCGCGTAGCGGCGCTCGGTCTGCCGGTACCGCCGGCCTTCGTGCTGCCAATCGAACTCTGCGCCGCAATCGTGAACGGCGAGCCTGCGGCGAGGCAAAAACTCGCCGACGGATTATCGGAAGGAATAGAATTTCTCGAAACGGCCACCGGAAGACAGCTTGGCGATCGACGCCGGCCTCTGCTGGTGTCGGTGCGCTCCGGCGCCGCGCGATCGATGCCCGGCATGCTGGACACCATCCTCGATGTCGGCTGCACGCCGGCTGCGATCCACGGCCTCATTCGCATGAGCGGTGATCCGCGTTTTGCATTCGACTGCCGTCGCCGGTTTCTGGAAAGCTATGGCGGGATCGTGCTCGGCGTCGGCGCGGAGGCCTTCAAGACGCGGCTCGACGAAATGATAAGCGCAGAGGCGGCGGCGGGCGAACATGCGCTCGACGGCGAAGCGCTGGAGCGGCTTGCGACGTCATTCCAGCAGGCGATCGAGGAGGAAACCGGCGCGCTTGCGGATACGCCGATTGAGCAACTGCGCGCCGCAGCCGAAGCGGTTTACCGCTCCTGGATCAGCGACCGCGCCGTCACCTATCGCAGGCTGCAAGATTTGGGGGACTTGGGCGGCACCGCCGTCACGGTGCAGGCGATGGTATTCGGCAATAGCGGCCCTTCATCCGGCGCCGGCGTCGCATTTTCGCGCGATCCTTCGACCGGCGCGGCGACGCCCGTGATCGACGTCATGTTCGGATCGCAAGGCGAAGACGTCGTCTCCGGCAAGCATACTCCGCAATCCGAGGCAGCGATCGTGCGCTCACTGCCCGCCGTTGCTGCGCAGTTGCGCGCCGCGCTGACGCTACTCGAACAAGAGTTTGGCGACGTGCAAGACGTGGAATTCACCATCGAGGACGGCAAATTGTGGATTTTGCAGACCCGCGCCGCGAAACGCTCGCCGCAGGCCGCTCTGCGCTTTGCGATCGACTTCGTCAACGACGGCCGCATCGCTCCCACCGAGGCCTTACGCCGCTTGAACGGCGTCGATCTCGACAGTTTCGTGACCAGGCGACTTGTTGACGTCGGACGAACCGTCGGCCGCGGCACTGGCGCGTCGGCAGGTGTCGCAGTCGGACGCGCAGTCTTCGATTCGGCCAGCGCCGCACGCCTCGCCAATGACGGCGAGCCGATCATTCTCGTTCGTCCCGACACCAGTACCACCGATGTCGCCGGATTTGCTGCATCGTCCGGCATCGTGACCGCGGTTGGCGGCCGAACCGCGCATGCCGCCCTGGTGGCGCGGCAGATGGACAAGCCCTGCATCGTCGGCTGCTCCGAGCTCGCAGTCGACGTCGACGCCCGCCGCGCGCGTTTGCCGAACGTCGTGCTCAACGAGGGCGATTGGCTGTCCATCGATGGCGGTGCGGGAACGCTTTATCTCGGCCGCGGCACCATTGTTTGCGATCGGCCCGAAGCGGAGCTTGCGGAAGTCGAACGCTGGCGGAGCGGCGTCTAAGTCGTCGCCGGGCCGAGCCACGCGGACGCCGCATATTTACATGCCCCAACGCCGCACGAACCATCGCTTGACCACATGCGTAAGGACCGCATAGCTCAACAGCGTCGCCACAACGAGCGGCCAATAAAGCCGCGGCAACGGCACCATGCCAAGCGCGGCGCCGGCCCAGGTAAACGGCAAGGCTATTCCCACCAAGCTGATAATGATCGAGGTCGCAATCAGCGCCGCGCTGGCGCGACTCTCTATGAACGGAATCTTGGCGGTGCGGATGATATGAATAATGAGCGTTTGGGTCAGAAGCGATTCGACGAACCAGCCGGTTTGGAACAACGGCGCGTTGTTCCATGCGCCAAAAACATAAAGCATGATGCCATAGGTGACATAATCGAATATCGAACTGATCGGCCCGATGAATATCATGAATTTGAAAATATTGCTGATATCCCATCGCCGCGGCAAGGCGATGTAGTCCTCGTCGACATTGTCGGTTGGAATCGCCGTCTGCGAGAAATCGTAGAGCAAATTGTTGGTCAGCACCTGGATCGGCGCCATCGGCAGAAACGGCAGGAAGACACTGGCGCCCAATACGCTGAACATGTTGCCGAAGTTCGAGCTCGCGCCCATCTTAATATATTTGGTGATATTGCCGAAGATCTTCCGCCCCTCGATGACGCCCTGTTGCAGCACCAGCAGGCTCTTCTCCAACAGGATGATATCGGCGGATTCCTTGGCGATATCGGCCGCCGTATCGACCGAAATGCCGACATCTGCGGCTTTTAGAGCGGCGCTGTCATTGATGCCGTCGCCGAGAAACCCAACGACGTGCCCGTTGAGGTGCAAGGCGCCGATAATGCGCTCCTTCTGTGACGGCGTGAGTTTCGCAAAGACGGTCGTGCGGTCGGCGACGCCGGCCAGCTCCTGGTCGGTCATTTGCTCGATCTGATGACCGAGCACGACCACGCCGGCCTCGACTTTGACTTCGCGGCATATCTTGCGCGTGATGATCTCGTTGTCTCCGGTCAAAATCTTGATCTGCACGCCCTTGGCCGCGAGCGCCGCGATAGCTTCGCGCGCGCTGTCCTTCGGCGGGTCGAGAAAGGCGATATAGCCCAATAACGTGAGATCGCACTCATCCGCGACCGAATATGAAGCTTGGGGGTGATCAATTTCCTTGTAGGCGACGGCGACGACGCGAAACCCGTCTTCGTTGAGCGCCACCGTTTCTTCCTTTGCTACCGCCAGATGGCCGGCGTCGAGCTTGCCCTTCGTGCCATCAATCTCGTATTGCGTTGCAACGGCGAAAATCTCCTCGACGGCGCCTTTACAGATGAGAACGTGTTTGTCCTGCCCGTGCGCGACCACAATCGACAGGCGCCGCCGCGAGAAATCGAAGGGTATCTCGTCGACTTTGGTATAACCGGTGTCGATCCCAAGGATCTTATGGATGTCGACGTGCTCCAGCACGGCAACATCGAGCAGATTTTTCAACCCCGACTGAAAGTGACTGTTCAAATAGGCATATTGCAGGACGCGCTCCGACTCCTCGCCACGAATATCCAGATGCCGCTTGAGGATGATCCGATCTTGCGTCAGCGTACCGGTCTTGTCGGTACACAACACGTTCATGGCTCCGATATTCTGAATGGCATTGAGGCGTTTGACGATCACCTTGGCACGCGCCATGGCGGTGGCGCCCTTGGCCAGATTGACGGTGACGATCATCGGCAGCATTTCCGGGGTGAGGCCGACGGCGACGGATACGGCAAACAACAACGCCTCAAGCCAGTCGTGCTTCGTCAATCCGTTGATGAGGAAAACAAGCGGCCCCATCACAATGATGAACCTGATCATCAGCCAAGTGAAGCGGTCGATGCCGCGATCGAATGCGGTCGGCACATACTGCCCCGCAATCTCGTCGGCGAGCTGCCCGAAAAAGGTTCGTCCACCGGTACGAAGAATCAGGCCGGTGGCATAGCCGCTAACGACGTTTGCTCCCATGAAGCAAATATTGGGTAGCTCGAACGGGGTCTCGCAGCGACCGTCACCGGCCTGCGCATACTTTTCGGCCGGCATTGATTCGCCGGTCAGGGCGGATTGATTGACGAAGAAATCCTTGGCCTCGAGCAACCGCAAATCGGCCGGGATCATGTCGCCGGCGCACAGCTTCACGATATCGCCGGGCACCAGCGTCTCGATCGGAATTTCCGCAAAATCGGAATGTTCGCCCTCGGCGACGCGTCGTACGCTGGCGGTCGTCCGTACCATGGCGCGCAGCCGCGCCGCCGCTTCGTTCGATCGATGTTCTTGAATGAACGCCGTTATCACCGACAGAAACACCATAACGACGATCACGGTGGCGGCGCGGACGTCTCCCAGGAAATACGACACCAAAGCGAGCGTGACGAGCAGAGCATTGAGCGGATTCTTCGACCGGTTCCAGATCTCTTCGGGAATTGTCGGCCGTCTCTCCCGCGTGACGAGATTGAGCCCGTAGGTATTCAGGCGTTGCGCGGCCGCATCGCTGGTCAGGCCAAGAGGAGTTGAGCCAAGCTTCTGACAGGCCGCTTCTGCTGGAAGCTTGCTGAGCTCGACGAGCTCATCGACGTCCACCATTTTGCCGGCGGCAGCGCCGCTTTTCCGATTGCTCCAGAGTCGCGATTTCACGCTATTCCATCGCGCACCACCGCCGGTCGGTAATTGCGCTGGTGGACTGATCCGCGCCTCGACCACTTGACCCCCTGCCGAAACCTTCATCAAGAGAGGAGATTGAATACTGCTCGCTCGCAAGACAAACATGGGAGGTTTTCCAAACCCCTGTTTGATCGAAATCAAGTCTTGCTTTCAATTTTATCGCCACGATATCGTGCCTTTTGTGACGGATCGGTGGCGTAGCTCGCCGTCAGGCGCCCATCGCATGCTCGTAAATATCCTCCTCCTGGGCATTATGAATGCGCACCAGCGCATCCAGCGACTCGATGATGCGTTGCGCGTCACGGATCAAATAGTGGTCTGCATCCTCAGGGGCAAGTCCGGCGGCCAAGCGGTGCAGAAGCCGCGCGAGATGAATAATTTCTAAGTGCGCACGGCTCATAGCTCCCAGTCCGTGGCGATCGGCCAGGAACTTAGCCACCCGAGGATAAACCGTAGTTTCGTCGTTGCGCTCATGCTCGACGATCTCCCGCGCGACAATGTTGTCGGCCTCCGAAATCAAAGTAACGGCGGCTGCTCCCTGCACCTGATCCAGCATGTCGGCGACTTCTCTGAGCCTATCGAGCGTCGATTCCATGCGCTCGTGCGCCAGGCGCAGCGTCGTGGCCGCCCCCGCAGGCATACTGCGCCGGCTGAACGTGTGACCTGAAGTCAGAGCGCGCAGTGCATTGAGGATGACAGCGACATCGATTGCCTCTTGAGTCAATGCTCCGGCAACCGGAGGCAACAGGCCAATGGCGGCAAAGAGCATCGCCAGCCCCGACATTGCCATTCCCGAGATTATACTCTGCAACGCGATGGCGCGCGTTCGCCGCGCGATCGCGACGGCGTCGGAAACACGATCCAGGCGATCGACCAGGATGACGACATCGGCGGCCGCGGATGATGCACTTGCGCCGCGCGCGCCCATCGCGATACCGACATTGGCAGCCGCCAAGGCCGGCGCATCATTGATGCCGTCGCCGACCATCACCGTGGGGCTTTGCCGTTGCTCAGTCACCACGGCATCGACTTTATCCGACGGTTCCCGGTCGGCGAGGACCGCATCAAGATCGAGTGCAGCGCCGATCGTCTCCGCGGCTTCGGCACGATCGCCCGTGACCATGACGATCCGGGAGACTCCCGCCGTCCGCAGCGACTGTACGGCGCGCGGAGTTTCCCGCCGCAGTTCGTCGGCCAGGATCAAGGCGCCGATGGTTTGGCCGTCGACGGCGACGAATACGCACAAGGCCGACCGCCACGCCGCCCGTCGCAATGCCCGCAGCGCCCACGCCTCCGGCTTGCGGCCGCCGCATACCATCTGATGCGACCCGACACGGACAATTTGCCCGCCGATCACACCTTCGAGGCCCGACCCCATGGTCTCGCGTGCCCGAGACGGAATCGCAAGCTTTAGTCCTTTCGCCGTGGCGGCCCCAACGATTGCGGCCGCGACGACATGATGCGAAGCCTGCTCCAGCGACCCCGCAATGCGCAGAACTTCGTCACTGCTGCGGCCAGGCGCGGCTTCGATCGCAACCAAACGCGCGCCGCCGACGGTCAGCGTGCCCGTCTTGTCGAACATGACCGTATGCGTCCGGGCCAGCGCCTCAAGCGGGCCGCTGCCCTTGATCAGAATGCCGCGCCGCGCCGCTTGCGCAATTCCGGCGATGAATGCAACCGGCGCCGCCAAAATCAGCGGACAGGGAGTAGCGACGACCAGGACGGCAAGCCCCCTGACCGGATCGTCGGAAATTAGCCACGCCGTGACCGCGACCAAGAGCGAAGCCGGCAGCAGCAGCAAGGCATAACGATCGGCCAAGCGGATGAACGGCGACTTCGCCGTCTGCGCCGCACTTACCATTCGCACGATCCCGGCATAGGTGCTTTCGCTCGCCGTCGCGGCGGCGCGAATTTCGAAGGTGTCCCCGGCATTGACCGAGCCGCTGCGCGTGAGTTCTCCTGCCGGCCGAGACACCGGCATCGCCTCCCCCGTCAGCGCCGCCTCGTCAATCGTGGCCGACTCGTTGACGATAATGCCGTCAACGGGAATCACTTCGCCCGCCCGCACCAGGATTTCATCCCCGACGGCGACTTGCTCGATGGGAATATCTTCAATGGTTGAATTGCGGCGACGGTGGGCAATTCTCGGAGCGCGATCGATCAAAGATCTGAGGTCCCGCTCGGCGTGCGCGACGGCAAAATCCTCGAGCACGTTGCCGCCAGCATACATGATTGCGACGACGATTTCGGCGAGGGCCTGGCCGAGAACGAGCGCCGCCGACATGGCGATCAACGCAACCGCATCCACGCCGAGCCGACCGGCCCACAGGTCGCGCGCAATAGATACAAACAGGCTGGCAACCACCGGGATTGTGCCGGCTGCCCAGCACCACCGCGCCACATCATCACGACCACTAAACCAGGCGGTTAGACCCGCCAATAATCCAGCGATGGCCAGAACAACCAGCGCCCGGCGTAACAGCCTGTCGTCCAAAACCTTGGACATCATTCACGTCCTGTGAACAACGCAGATCCAAAATCGACTGACCGTGAATCCGATTTAATCCGGGTAATATTTGTTGCATTCCGCAGCGGCGGTCCTTTGACATAGCGCAAAGTTCGATTCCCGGCTTTCGGCGATAGTATCTTAACGTAGGAGAGCCGGGGCTGATTGGCAGCCGAAATCGAATGCAACTTTCGATCGCGAACTGGAGTTGAGCGTGATCGAAAGATGGAATGAGGCTATTCGCTTGCTTCCCGCAGCGGCAGAGCAGGCTGCATGCGCATGCCGATGAAAGGATTCTCGTCGATCCGCCATATCGACGTGAATGGGCGAGATGTTCGCCGGGACGATCGCTCGGTGTGCGCGTCACGAAGCGGTAAAAACCCCGTTCTCCCTAATCCTAGTCTTACCGGCGGCACGAACTATTCGAGACCGTCACACCCGCCGTTAGAAGCTTTCCGGGAGACGCCGCTTGAGCCCGTTCTTTGACCTAAATCAATGTCTTAGTCGGCAACCTGCGGCAAATATTAACCTTGATCGGGCATCACGCTATGCGGTTGAGGAGAGAATGCGGAGATTTCGTTCATCGACGGCAATCGCGGCGATGGTAGCGATCGGCGTTGCGGCACCTGTGTCCGGTGCGTCCGCCGCCACGCAGCAGCTTGATTGCGTCTTGACCGATATCGGAACGCAGCCCGGGTCCGAGAATCGGAGGATTGCTATCGTGTTCGACGACGACGCCGAAACCCTTTTGGCGCAGGACGGCGCTGAGAGCCTCCGCTTCACCAGCGTTTCCATCAGCAAGGTCAGCATAAACGGCGCCACCGATAATGCCAGCATCGGCATTGACCGGTCGGCGCTGGGCATCGTGTGGCAGAAATACGGATCGACCGGAGTCGTCACCGAATACGGCAAGTGCCGGCAGAACCGCCAAGCGGCGGCCCGGTCGACATACTGAGAGCGGAGAGCGAGGATGAGTTTGAACTCAGATACGCCGCAAGACGCCGCAAAAGTCGAAGCCCGGGGAAGAGTGCTCAAATTTCCGGCTGCGCCGGCGACCGAAAGGAGGAGCTGGCCGAGCGTCAAAAAATACGGGCTTGCCGCCGCGGCGACCGGCGCTGCTGTCGTCTGCGGCCTCGTCGTCGGCCTATGGGTTCTCGACGGCAAAGTCACGATCCAATATGACACCGCGCCGGTCGCGCGCGGCGACATTACAAAAATTGTAACGGCAACGGGGGCGGTCAATCCGGAGCTGACCTCTATTGTCAGCAGCCATGTCTCCGGCGTGATCCAGAATCTTTATTGCGACTACAATACGCCGGTAAAGGCCGGCCAAGTCTGCGCCAAAATCGATCCGCGCCCCTATCAAGCGACGTTCAACCAATATTCCGGCCAGCTGGCGCGCGACCAGGCTATCCTCGACAAGGACCGTGCTGCGCTTGCACGCTATCAGAAGCTCGCCGAACAAAAGTCTATCGCGCGCCAGCAGGCCGAGGATCAAAGCTACCTGGTCAATCAGGACACGGCTACGATCGAGCTCGACCAGGCGCTCGTGGAAAGCGCCAAGTTGAACCTCGGCTACACCGACATCGTATCGCCCGTCGACGGCACGGTGGTATCGCGCAACGTCACTGGCGGACAAACCGTCGCCGCCGGCTACCAGACGCCGACGCTATTCTTGATCGCGACCGACCTTAAGCAAATGGAAGTGAATACCAACATCAGCGAAAGCGACATGGGCGGTGTCAAGGTTGGAGACAGGGCGACAATTAAAGTGAATGCCTTTCCGCAGCGCGTGTTCGAAGGCGCCGTCACTCAAATACGCCATTCGCCGCAGATGGTGCAGAACGTCGTAACCTACGACGTCGTCGTCAACGTTCAAAACGACGATCTAGCGTTGATACCCGGCATGAGCGCCGCAATCCAGATCGTGATCGACCGGCGAAGCAATGTAACGCGCGTCCCCGATCAAGCGCTTCGTTACAGGCCTAGCGGAACAGCCAATGTCTCTGCTCCCGCCGCTCCGGCGGCAGGTCACGCGCAGGTGTGGATGCTGCGCAACGGGAAACCGGTGGCGGTGCAGGTTCTCCCCGGGCTTGACGACACCAATTACACCGAGATTGTCAAAGGCGATTTCCAGGCTGGCGATCATGTCATCACCGCTGAAAGCGGGCGGACCGGCGCATCGGCGCCGCGCCTCTAGGGCCGGCCTATTCATGGCGTCCTGGTCGTGTGGCGTTTTTTGCGAATGCCGGCTCGGGATCCATTACAACAAACATCCGCTCTCTTGCGGAAATTGCGCATTGATCAAGATCAAGTAGCCGACGGCAAGGCTTAATCCTTTTGTGACACCTCATTGCGCTTATTGTGCAGCGCAACTTAATTGTGCGCTGCGAAGAAATTAAGGACAAAAAGACCGATCGGAAATGAAATCTGCTTTTCATTTTCCGGAAAATCGGTCAGAAACCGTTCGTTACCGGGAGACGTTCGTGAATAACAAAACTGAAAAGGCCGGATTGCGCCTGCAGGCGCTGATCAAGGGTCTTGCGATTTTCGGTCTTGCGATTTTCGCGTTGCTGTCGCCAATCGCGTCGCGCGCTACCGATGCCGTCGCATCCGACAAAGTGTCATTTTATTTTGCCGCACATGAAGACGATTGGCAGCTCTTCATGAATCCGAACGCCTTTGAGGATGTGCTTGGCGGCGCCGCAAAGACGGTCTTCGTGCATGTCACCGCCGGTGATGACGGCCTCGGCACCGGCAACGGCGGCCGAAAATATCCGTATTATCTGGCGCGCGAAAACGGCGCGATCAACGCCATGCGTTTTATGGCCGACGCCGATCGGACGCCGATTGCGGATTCCGCACGACCCATGATCTTCAACGGCCACCCGATCTACCGGGTCGGTTATCGCAACACGATCGGCTATTTCCTTCGCCTACCCGACGGCGACGCCTTGGGTGAAGGCTTTGCCGGCACCGGCTTTCAGTCGCTCAAGCGCCTCGCCGACGGTAATATTCCCACGCTCGCAGCCGTCGACGGTTCGACCACTTATCAAGGCTGGAGCGATCTTGTCGCGACGGTGCGCGACATCATCGAATATGAGCGCGCACAAGCGCCGCTTATCCAGCTTAACGTCGCCGACCTCAATTCGCGCATCAACCCGGCCGACCACTCCGACCATCTGATGACCGCGAAGGCGGCTCTCGGCGCGGCCGCGGATATGGCCTGCGTCCGCCGGGCTTATTACGTCGATTACGCCAGTTCGAAACTTCCGGAAAATCTCACCGCGCACGAGCGGGATATGTCGAGCGCGGTCTTCGGGGTGACGCTCGCCGGCGTCATCGCTTACGATCAGAGTACGGCGTGGAGCCACTACGACCAGTCCTTTGTCGGCCGTAATTACTATCGCGTCGAGGAACCCGCCGGCCGCTGCCGCGCCGCCCCGGCCGTCGTTGCCGCAAAACCCTGAGACAAGACGGCTCGGGCGCTACCCCAGGGGCTGCCGGGGTACGCAGAGGAGGTTGACCTAGCTCAAGACAAAATCGGCGTTTTTCGATAAGCTCTTTCCGTCGGTCCGAGTTCCGGCACCGGATTTGCTTCCTAGAAACGAAATCCGATGCGCTACGTCGACCTGCCATCCGACGTTCAGACCCCCCGCGTCGCCTCGGTCGACGCGCTGCGGGGCTTAAACATGTTTTGGATCATGGGGTTCGACGGCGCGATGGTGGCGCTTGCGCAAATGTCCCAGGGCAAAGGCCCCCTCGTTCACCGCGCTGGCGGCTTTCTGAGCACCCAATTTCAGCACGTCGCCTGGGAAGGGCTGAGATTCTACGATCTGATTTTTCCGCTGTTCGTCTTCCTCACCGGCGTCTCGATCGTGCTGTCGTTGCCGCGCCTGGTGGCCCGCGAAGGCAGGACCAAGGCTCATCTGCGGGTGCTGCGCCGGTCGCTGCTGCTGTACGTGTTGGGGTTGATCGCTTACGGCGGCATCAGCGGGCATTGGGGGGACATCCGCTTGCTCGGCGTGTTGCAGCGGATCGCGCTTTGCTACTTTTTCACGTCGCTGATGTTCTTGAATTTCAATCTACGGGGTTTGGTTGCCGCCCTCGTCGTCCTTCTAGTTGGCTATTGGGCGCTCCTGACCTTCGTCCCGGTACCGGGAATTGGCGCGGGTTCGTATGGCGCCGACACCAATCTGACCAACTGGATCGATTACAACTATCTGCCGGGCCGATTGTGGGACGTCACCCGCGACCCTGAGGGCATGCTCAGCACGCTGCCGGCGGTCGGCACCTGTCTGTTCGGCGTTTTTGCCGGCCTGCTGTTGCGCGATGATCGCGTCGGCGAGCAGCAAAAGACATTGTGGCTGATCGGCGCGGGATGCCTTCTCCTCCTCGTCGGCTACCTCTGGGCGCTGCAGTTCCCTCTCATAAAGGCGATCTGGAGCTCGTCATTCGTCCTGGTCACGGCCGGCTACTCCGCGATCATGCTGGCGCTGATGCATCAGATCATCGACGTCTGGCAATGGCGACGCTGGGCGACCGTCTTTCTGTGGGTCGGCGCCAACGCATTGGCGCTGTATTTTCTAAACGACATTATCAATTTCTGGTCGATCGCGGCGCGCCTCGTCGGCGGCGATTTTTCAGGCCTGCTTGACCGCGCCATTGCTGCAGGCGCCGGCGGATTCGTCACCAATCTCACGGCGCTCGTTATGGCTGTGATGCTCGCCGGCTTCCTCTACCGTCACAAGATCTTTATCCGCGTCTGAACCGGCGCTCAATCGACCACTCTCAGGCAACGCGCGATCGCGGCCTGATCGAAAGAGTGGCGACTTCAGCCTTAAGCCGAAGACCCTTATCCCGGCCGGCGGGACGGCAGATCATTTTCGCTGCCGTTGGGTTTCTTCTGAATTTCTTCGGCAAGCAATTTGCGAATTCGCTCCCGTTCCTTTTCGTCGGTAACGGTCTGCAATAGGCGAGTGTAATGCTCGATATTCAGGCGTTGGACGAATTTATCCATAATCGCCTCCAGACCCATTGAGCATCTCAAGGGGTTTTTTCACTTTACACGATAGCCCGGCGAAATGTCAGGAATCCGACGTAACGACGATTCCGTGGGGGAAGAAGCCAATCTTGCCCACAAGCCTTTGCGAATGCTGTCTTATTCGCTCATAAATACGTTGCCGCGGAGCACCGCATCAGCGAACCGGGGCAAGCGATGCCGCCGACGAGACTATAATTAGGCCGTCTTCACCTCGATCTCCTTTGCGGCCTTCTGCGGCGCTTCCGGTCTTTTGGCAGCATTACGGTCAGCACGCCCTTCTTGAATCTGGCGTCGATCTTGTCGGTATCGACGCCTGCGGGCACCTGGAACGACCGCTCGAATGGGCCGTAATTGCGCTCGCGCAGGTAATAATCCTTCTTTTTCTCTTCTTTCTTTTGCTGCTTCTCGCCTTTGATGGTCAGACCGCCATTGGCGACCTTCACATCGACGTTTTTCTCGTCAATTCCCGGTAATTCGGCGGTGAGCTCGAGACGCTGGTCCGGAGCGCGATCCCCAAGGCTATCGATTGAGAGCACATGCGGCTTCGTCGCAAACCGCCAACGGAGTTTTAGCGCTCGTTTCGTGCAATCCAGCTGTCACCGACTTTGACGTAAGAGCGCTTGACCGCGGCCCAGGCGATGCGGTGGGCGGCCTCTTCCTGCCGCGGATCGCCGGCATGCGCCGCAAAAGCATGGTTGAAGGCCTCGCGATAAATGTCCTGCGCATGCGGCGGCAAATGATGCCGTACCGATCCCGGCAGGTCGTCGTTCGCAGCATAAGGCATGACGGTCTCTCGCCTCCTATCACGATACCAACGCCCGCTGTCGGATTTGAGACATTGATATGGATCATAGTGGCTCGCGGCGGGATGGATCAGGTTCCCTGGACTGCGGAGTTGTCGCAATGGCCGTATCCCATCAACCGCTAAAACTAGTCGAGCCGCCTAAGACCGCCGCCGGGGAGCAATTAGCAAGCCGTGACGGGGGTTTATCCGGTGTATCGAGGAACTTGGACAAAGAGGCGAAGACAGCCCTTGGGGTAACTTCGGGGCCTGACGATCGCGATCCCTACGCCGTTACGGCGCTTGCCGACATCACCGATCGCTCGCTGCACGCGGCGATGGCGCGATTCACCGGTGGGCTGTCGCCCGCCGCCCTTATGCAGGCCTATTCCGACTGGGCGACCCATCTCGCCGCCTCGCCCGGCAAGCGCCTCCTCCTCGTGGGCAAAGCCACGCGCAAGGCACTCCGGTTCGGCAATTACGCGTTGCGCTATGCAGTCGAAGGTCCCGGCGCACAGAATTGCATCGAGCCGCTGCCGCAGGATCGGCGCTTTAGCGCGGAGGAATGGCGGCAATGGCCGTTCAACTTTATTTCTCAGGCTTTCCTCCTGCAGCAACAATGGTGGCATAACGCCACCACCGGCGTGCGCGGCGTATCGAAAAAGCACGAGGACATCGTCGCGTTCACCACGCGGCAAATCCTCGATATGGCGGCACCGTCGAATTTCTCGCTGCTCAACCCGGAAATCCTCAAGCGCACCATCGCCTGCGGCGGCTTTAATCTGCTGCAAGGCCTTGCCAATTTCGCCGAGGACTTCGAGCGCGCGGTGAGCGGCAAACGTCCCGTCGGCAGCGAGAAATTCGTGGTCGGCCGCGACGTTGCCGCCACCCCCGGCAAAGTCGTCTACCGCAATCGGCTCATCGAACTCATCCAATACGCTCCCGCCACCGCCGCGGTGCGGCCAGAGCCGCTCCTGATCGTCCCCGCCTGGATCATGAAATACTACATTCTCGATCTGTCGCCGCATAATTCGCTGGTGAAATATCTCACCGAGCAAGGCTTTACGGTGTTCGTGATCTCCTGGAGAAATCCCAGCCCGGACGACCGCGATCTCGGCCTGGAGAATTATCGCACACTCGGCATCATGAGCGCGTTGGATGCCGTCGCCGCCATCGTGCCAGATCAAAAGATTCACGCCGCCGGCTATTGCCTCGGCGGCACGCTATTGTCGATCGCGGCGGCGGCGATGGCGCGCGATGGCGACGAACGGATCGCGAGCCTGACCGTGCTGGCTGCGCAAACCGATTTTACCGAGGCTGGCGAGCTGATGCTCTTCATCGACGAGAGCCAGCTCGCCTTCCTTGAAGATATGATGTGGGAGCAGGGCTTTCTCGATAGTCGGCAGATGGCCGGCGCCTTCCAGATGCTGCGCTCGAACGATCTGGTGTGGTCGCGCATCGTCCACGATTATCTGCTCGGCGAGCGCGAAAAGATGACGGATCTGATGGCGTGGAACGCCGACGCCACGCGGATGCCCTACCGCATGCATGCGGAATATCTGCGCAAGCTGTTTCTCGACAATGATCTTGCCGAAGGCCGCTTCAGGGCGGCTGGCGAACCGGTCGCGCTCAGCGATATTCGCGTACCGGTCTTCGCCGTCGGCACCGAGCGTGACCATGTCGCGCCGTGGCGGTCGACCTTCAAGATCAACCTGCAGATCGAGAGCGAGGTGACCTACGTTCTCACCAGCGGCGGGCACAATGCCGGCATCGTGTCGGAACCCGGCCACGCCGGACACGCGTTCCGCATCACCACGAAACCGGCGAATGGGCGTTATCTCGATCCTGAGCGGTTTTTGGCCGAAGCGCGGCCTGCCGACGGCTCTTGGTGGCCGCGCTGGGCAGCATGGCTTGGCGAACGTTCGGGTACGGCAACAAAAATGCTGCCGCCGATGGGAATGCCGGGCCAACCGCCGGTCGGCGACGCGCCGGGGACTTACATATTTGAGCAGTGAGCATTAGCCGCCGTTTCAGTTATGCGCCTGCGCAACGACGCGCACTGGAACGGCTGCCGGGCTGACGATCGTCGGCTCCACAAGCCAGCGCGCCACGCCGGGCCAGACCTCCCGCAAAATGCGTTGGCCCATAAACAGTCCCAAATGGCGGCACGGCGCGGTCGCCTTGCGCAATTCGTTCGCCGCGGTCCCGACCAGAGCTTCGGCCGCGAACAATTGCGCCGGCGCCACCAGTTCGTCGTCGCGCGCGGCAAGCAGATAGAGCGGCGCGCGCATATCGGCGAGATCGATCTTCTGCCCCAAGGCGACAAAGCCGCCGCTGGCGAGCTCGTTGCGCTTGTATAGCTTCTCCACGGCCTCGAGGAAGAATCGTCCCGGCAGATCGAGCGTCCAAGCATACCAGTCGCGAAACACCGCCTCGAGCCGCGTCGCGGCAGCGGAGCCGGCCGGCTCTTCGATCTGCAGCAGCTGCCGGATATCGTCCGCTCCCACCGAGTCCGGCGTCCACAGTTTCAAGATCCGGCGTCCCGGCACGAGGCCGTCGCCGAGCCGCACGATCTCATGGAACATCGCCAATGGACTCGCCGCGGCGACGCCCGATAGCGCCGAGGTCCCGGCGCTGATGTCGACCGGAGCCGCCGCCAAAATCAGTTTGCGCACTTTTTGCGGAAACCGCGCGGCATAAATCAGCGCCATAAAGCCGCCCTGGCACAGGCCGATAAGGTCGACCGGCGCGCCGATCTGGTCGACCAGCACGTTGAGGTCGCTGAGATAATCGTCGATGCCGCGGTGGCGCATGTCGGGCGTAGCGGAACGCCAGTCGGTGACGAACAGGCGCGTCAGCCCGGCGCCGCGCAATGCAGCGACCAGACTATGACCTTTGGCAAGATCGCTGATGGCGGCGCCATGCAGCGCGAATGGCGCACACACCAAGGCAGGACATCCGTGCGCCGGCGACTCCCTCGCTGCCGCCGAGAAATCACGCAACCTGACGGATTCAAGTTCAAGCGCCACCACGTGTGGGGTAGCCCATGCCGGTTCTTTGAGCGGAAGCCCATCCAACCCGACGGCAAGATTGGTGAATTGCCGTGCGACAGCGGCCGCCATCTCGCTTGCCATGGCGGCCCCGAATGCCGGCCAAAGGAAAGCAAGATTCAGGTTATGCTGACCTGCTGGTTCATACATCGAGTTAATGTCATGCGCTTTTAGCGCGTCCTCATTGATTTGGATCAAGGCCTGATGAGCCTTGACAACGACGCTCCGCTTCGCGCTTGAGGCAAATCAAACCGAAAGACTTGGAATTGGTCTATCGAAGCTTACGAGTGTCAGCGAGGGCCCTTATCGATGACAAAGCCAATTCCCGACAAGGCCGAAGTCGCGGTGGAATATCCGGACAAGCTTTATATCGGTACCTTCGCTCATGCGGCGCGCTTCGACGCCCATCTCGACGAAAACGGAATTTCGCTCAAGCTCGAGCGGCCTGGAGCGGACGACGAACGTAAATCGGTGCGGATGCATTTTCATTTCGCCCTGTTCGCCGAAATCCTAAGCGATCTGGCAAGAACCGTCGCTGCGGTGCCGCCCGACGACATTGCGCACCGCGAGGCGCTGCGCGATGCGGCCAAGGCGCTTTATTTGGCGCTCCAACCTGAGGCGAAGACGCCCCTGAAGGCACACTCGCGGTAACGGTCGATCCAGGCATGCTATATCCGGCCGACGGCCTTTGACGCAGATCGATCGACTTGCGACAGCTATACCGCTGAAGCCGACGCTTGAGGAAAACGAAGCAAGTAACCCATGACTCAAAAGATCGAACTCGGCCTGGATACGTTCGGCGACATCACCGCCAACCCCGACGGCAGCCTCAAATCGCACGCCCAAGTGATCCGCGACGTGATCGAGGAAGGCGTGCTCGCCGATGCCGTCGGTGTCGATGCGATCGGGCTTGGCGAGCATCACCGGCCGGATTTCGCCATATCGGAGCCCGACGTCGTGCTGGCGGCGATCGCGGCGCGCACCACACGCATTTGGCTCGGCTCGGCGGTGACCGTGCTGTCGTCGGACGACCCGATCCGGGTATTCGAACGCTTTTCCACGCTCAACGCCGCCTCCAACGGCCGCGCCGAGGTCACGCTCGGGCGCGGCTCGTTCATCGAGTTGTTTCCCCTGTTCGGCTTCGAGCTGTCGGATTATGAAAAACTGTTCGAGGAAAAACTCGACCTGTTCGCGGCATTGCTCAAGAACGAGCCTGTGACCTGGAGCGGCACGACGCGCACGCCGCTTGCCGATCAACGTGTCTTTCCGCCCATCGAAAAGGGCCGCTTGCGCACCTGGGTCGGTGTCGGCGGCTCGCCGGAATCGGTGGTGCGCGCCGCGCGTTACGACCTGCCGCTGATGCTCGCCATCATCGGCGGCGATCCGAAGCGGTTTCGGCCCTATGTCGACCTCTACCATCGCGCGTTTGCGCAATTCGGCAGGCCCGTGCAGCCCGTCGGCATCCACTCGCACGGCTATGTCGCCGACACCGACGCGCAGGCGCGCGAAGAATTCTGGCCGCACTACAAAGCTTCGCGCGATCGCATCGGCGCGGAACGCGGCTGGCCGCCGACAACAAAGGCTGCTTTCGAGCAGGAAGTCGACGGCGGCGCGCTGCATCTCGGCTCGCCGGAAACCGTCGCGCGCCGCATTGCCACGACGATCAAGGATCTCGGCGCCGTGCGCTTCGATATGAAATATTCGGTCGGCACGCTGCCGCACGACAAGCTCATGCGCTGCATCGAGCTTTACGGCACCAAGGTGATGCCGCGTGCGAGAGAGATGCTGGACGATGCCGACTCCCAGGGCACTTGACCACGAGGTGTCTTGTCTCTACATTGTATCATCGCAATAATGAAGTCGTTAATAATATGAAGGTCGAATTTCTAAAATGGGGCAACAGCCTTGCGCTGCGTGTCCCAAAGGCGTTCGCAGAAGAGATTGGCGCGGTTGAAGGAAAACCTGCGGAGATGACGGCTGAGAACGGTGTTCTCGTCGTCAAGATCGCCAAGCGACGGAAACGACGCCGTTATAATTTGGAGAGCCTCTTAAATGCCATCACCGAGGAGAATCGGCACCCCGAAATCGAGTGGGGACCGCCCGTCGGCAACGAAGTCTGGTAGCGCCTACTGCCCTGACGCCGGCGACTTCATTTGGATCGATCTCGATCCCAGCAAAGGACATGAACAGCGCGGCCACCGCCCCGCCCTCGTCCTGAGCCCACGCGCTTATAACGTGCGCACGGGACTATTTGTTGGTTGCCCAATCACGAGCCGCGCCAAGGGTTATCCGTTCGAGGTCGCTACTCGAAGCGGCCTTGGTGTCGATGGTGTGGTTCTTGCAGATCAGATGCGGAGTCTATCGTGGGCGCAGCGGAACGCCGAATTGATCGACCGAGCCGGCTCGACCCTGCTCGACGACGTACGGGAGAAGATCGCGACGCTACTCGAGATTACCTAAGGTAGGTGGTCGGCCAAATAGCCGTCACGTCCCGACTAGCCCAAATTGCGGGCTCGATGGCTCGGCGTGGGTCTTCTTGGCGATGCGGCCGGCGAGGCGTGACAGCCGGCCCGCCTCCACCGCGGCGCGCATGCTTTGCGCCATCAGCACCGGGTCTTGCGCCTTCGACACCGCGGTGTTGATCAGCACCGCAGCGCAGCCGAGCTCCATGGCGAGCGCGGCGTCCGACGCCGTGCCGATTCCGGCGTCGAGCACCACCGGCACTGGCGAGCGTGTGCAAACAAGCTCGATCAGATGCGGATTGGAAATGCCCAACCCCGAGCCGATCGGCGAGCCGAGCGGCATCACTGCGGCGGCGCCGGCATCGGCAAGCTTGCGGCAAGTTACCGGATCCTCGGTGCAATAGGGCAGCACGACAAAACCCTTGGCGACGAGTTCGCCGGTGGCGCGAATGAGCTCTTCGACATCGGGATACAGGAGCTCGCGGTCGCCAATCACTTCGAGTTTGATCCAGTTGGTATCAAGCGCCTCGCGGGCAAGCTCAGCGGTGAGCACAGCGTCTTTCGCCGTTTGGCAGCCCGCCGTGTTGGGCAGAAATTTTACGCGCCCTGCCAACAGATCGACCATGCTTTCTTCTTCGCCGGCAAGGCTGATGCGGCGGATCGAGGCGGTGACCATTTGCGTACCGCTTGCCGCGATGGCGTCGAGCATGATCTTGCGGTTGGGATAGCCGGCGCTGCCGAGAAACAGCCGCGAGCCGAATTCGTGTCCGGCAATGATCAAAGGATCGGACATCTGTTTCTCCTTATCGATTGAGCATGATCTTATCCGAAAACCGGTGACCACTTTTCGGGATTATGCCCTAGCCGCCCTGCCGCGCGCGCACGATCTCGACGCTGTCGCCCGGCTTGAGCGCCGTATCGCGCCACGCCGCGCGGGGCACGACGGAACCGTTGAGCGCCACTGCGATGCCGCGTTGCATGGTGTCCACGGCTTTTTCAGCAAGCAATGCGTCTAGCGTCGCGAAGGCCAATGGCTCGCTTTCGCCGTTAACCCGGATCGTGGCCTCGATCGTTTGCTGCGCCATGTGCCCTACTCCGCCGCCCGCGCCGGCAGGAAGCGCTCCAAGCCGAACGGTCTTATCGCCGGCTCGACCACGTCGTCGAGAATAAGCCGCGCCATGGCTTCCGCGGTGACCGGCGCCAGCAGGATGCCGTTGCGATGATGGCCGGTGGCATAGAACAGATTTTTCAGCGGCGCGCGGCCGAGGATCGGCGCATCGTCGCGGCTGCCCGGGCGGTGGCCGACCCAGATTTCATCGATCGGCAATTCCTCGACCGCCGGGATCGCGCGCCATGCCGCTTCGAGCAAGGTCAGCATGCCGCCGGCGGTGATGGTTTCGTCAAAACCTTTTTCCTCCACCGTCGCGCCGACAATCAGGCGTCCGTCGCGCCGCGGGACAAGATAGGCGCCCGGCGCCCACAGCACATGATTGAGGAGCGGCGCGTTCGCATCCATGCGCAGTGCGAACATCTGGCCCTTGATAGGGCGCACCGGCGGCCGGCGATCCGGCGGCAGACCGGCGATGCCGCGCGACCAGGCGCCGGCGGCGAGCACCACCCGATCGGCCGCGACATGCGATCCGTCCTCCAGCACCACGCCAGTGGCGCGGCCGCCCTGCACGGCGATCTCCTTCACCGCTTGGTGCTCGTGAATTTTGGCGCCGGCGGCCTCCGCGGCGATGCGTAGCGCTGCGCTGAGCTTGCGGTTGTCGACCTGATGATCCTGCGGGCTGAACACCGAGCCGGCGAGCTTGCCGGCAAGATGCGGTTCTTTCGCGCGCGTCTGGGCGGCGGAAAGCCATTCCAGCGGCAAGCCAAGCTTGAGCTGAAAGTCCAAATGATGCGCCAGCGTCGCCTGATCGTCCGCGGTCAGCGCCAGCACCAGCGTACCCTCGCGGCGCAATTCGACGTCGATGCCGGTCGCCCGCAAAAGCTCCTCGGCAAAGGCCGGCCAGCGCGCCTGGCTGTCGCGGCCGAGCGCGACCAAATCCTCTTCGCCGGGCTCGGCCTCGGCACAAGCGGCAAGCATCCCAGCCGCCGCATGGGTAGCCCCAGCCCCGGCCTTGCCGCGGTCGAACAGCACCACCTCGGCGCGCGCGGCCAGCCGCCAGGCAATGCCCAGCCCCACGACGCCCGCACCGATGATGACGACGCGAGGGCGCTTGCCGATAGGTGAAGGCGCTGTCTTCGTTCCGACCAACGCGGCTCCCTTCGCTGGAATGACCCAGACAGGTTCGACGGGTTTGATCTCAGCCGCGCGCTTGCGCGGCACCCCTGGCCGATGGGTGAATAATGGGGGTTTTGAGGCTTTTCGGCAAGGGTTGGGCTCTGATCAGGGCTGCCCAAGATCCAGCTGCCGCCGGTGCCGCAGATAACGAGCGCAAACCAGCCCGACCGCAACGATCACCGCGGCGCCGACGAGCGGCGGCAGCGTGGTGCCGAAATGGCCAAAGCTGTAGCCGTAATAGATCGGGCCGATCGCCTGTCCCGAAAAAAAAGCCGACGAGTGCATCGACAGCGCCGCGCCGCGCGCGGTCTGGGTGAGATCGGTGACGTGAACCTGGATGCAGTTGTGCAGCATGTAGAAGCCGACGCCGAAACCCATGAAGACCGCGGCCAGTACGTACCACTGCGGATTGAGCGCGATCAGCACGAAAGCGGCCGCCGCGCCGGCCGCGCCCGACAGCATCAATTGCCGCTCGGTCAGGTGCAAAACCAGAAACGGCAGCGCCAGCGAAAACACGATGCCGCCGAGCCCGAATCCGCCGATGACGATCCCGGCATAGGACGAATGCGTCTGTCCCGCGGCGAGCAAAAGCAGCGCGACATAGGGAAACATGCCGTGGATGACGATGCCTTCGAAGAACACCGAGCCGAAGCAGATTTTCGCGCGAGGATCGGCCAGCACCCCGCGAAATCCGGCCACCGCGGCGGCGAGCTTGAACGGTTTCGGCGCGGCGACCTTCATGCCGCGAAAGGCGAAGAACGCGATCGCGGCGACGACGAGGCCAAAGCCGCCGATCGAGAAAAACACCCCGCGCCAGCCGAACAGATCGCCGACCACGCCTGAGATCACCGCGCCGATGAGATTGCCGGTCAGCCCCACCGCCAACAGCCGGCCGATCGCCACCTGCCGCTCGTGCACCGGGACGAGGTCGCCGACGATGGCGACGCCGACGGGGAAAATGCCGCCGGCACACACGCCGGCAACGATCCGCATGATCAAGAGCAACGGGAAACTGCTGATGAAGGCGCTGACGAGCGTCGTGGTCACGACCGCCGCCAGACTCAAATTCATCAGGCGAAGTCTTGCCGAAGAAATCGGCGATGGTGCCCAGCGCCGGCTGAGTCAGCGCGTAGGGAAAGGTGAAGGCGCTCGATAACAGCGCGGCGGTCTTGACGTCGACGGCGAGATCGGCCGCGATCTTCGGCACGATCGGATCGACGGCGCGCGAGAACAAGGTCGAGGCGAACACCACCAGGCTGACGATTCTGAGAACGGGCGGAATGGCGGCGCTCCTGGGGCTGTGAAAAACCGAGCGGCCTCTTCGCTCAACCGCAGCCAAGCGAGATTAGGCGAAATTCAACCCCGGAACATCCCGCCTCATTGCCGGCGGTAAAACCGGCTGAATTGGAAGCGCTGGATCGCGCCCATCGGCGTTTGATGGGCGTGGCTGCGGCTCTCGATCGGCGCGAACGAAGGACCGAGCATGGCGCCGATCGACCCGGCGTCGTGGCGAACGACCGGCAACCCGCTGCACCGTTCGGGACCGTCGAGCGCGAAGGTGCCGATGATGACATGACCGCCGGGCTTAACAGCACGTAACAACCGCGCGGCATAGGCGGCGCGATCCGTCGGATCGGTGAGGAAATGAAACGCCGCACGGTCGTGCCACAGCTCGTAGCTTTCCGACGGCTCCCAAGCGGTGACGTCGGCGGCGATCCACTTCACCTTTGCGCCTCGCGCGCCGAGCCGCGCCTTGGATGTCGCTAGCGCCTTCTCGGACAAGTCGAGCACGGTGACGTTGGCAAAGTCCGCGTCGAGAAGCGCGTCGACCAGTCGCGAGGCGCCGCCGCCGATATCGACGATCGCGGCGTCCGGCCCGACGCCGGTGGCCTGGATCAATGCGAGGGAAATCTCCGGATGTTCCTGAAACCAGCTGACGTCGCGTTCGCCCTTGGTCCGGTAGACGTTCTCCCAGTGGGCGTGGAGGTCGGTGCTCATGATCGCCGTCATAAATTCGCCAACAGCAAATATAGGCCCGAACGCACGATCAGGCTTGTTTGGCCAGCCTGTCGAACTGCATCAAACGCTCAAGAAGCGGCGATAAATCCTTGAGTGGGATCATATTCGGGCCGTCGGACGGCGCCTTGTCGGGGTCCTGATGGGTCTCGATAAAAACGCCGGCGACGCCCACGGCGACGGCGGCGCGCGCCAGCACTGGGACGTAGTCGCGCTCGCCACCCGAGGACGTGCCCTGCCCACCCGGCTGCTGTACCGAATGGGTGGCATCGAAGATCACCGGCGCGCCGATCTTGGCCAGCACCGGCAGCGCCCGCATGTCGGAGACCAGTGTGTTGTAGCCGAACGACACGCCGCGCTCCGTGACCAGCACATTGGCGTTCCCGGCGCCGGTGATTTTTTCCACGACATTGGCCATGTCCCATGGCGCGAGGAACTGGCCCTTCTTGACGTTGACCACCCGCCCGGTCTTTGCGGCAGCGACCAGAAGGTCGGTCTGCCGGCAAAGGAACGCCGGAATTTGCAACACATCGACCACTTCGGCGAGGCGCGCGCATTGGTCCGGCTCGTGGACGTCGGTCAGCACCGGCATGCCGAGCTGGTCGCGCAGATCGGTGAAAATCTCCAGCGCCTTGTCGAGACCGACGCCGCGAGCGCTCGCCGCGCTGGTGCGGTTCGCCTTGTCGAACGAGGTCTTGTAAACAAAGCCGATCCCAAGTTTCGCCGTGATCTCTTTCAGCACCGCCGCCATGTCGAAAGCATGCGCGCGGCTTTCCAGCGCGCACGGTCCGGCGATCAGCGCCAGCGGCAAATCATTGCCGAAACTGGCTTTGCCGATCTTGACGATGGGATTGGGCTTCGTGGTCATGGGCACCCTCGCGGATGACCATGAAGCCCGTGGCAGCCCCGGTCAACCGCGCCCTGCCCGTCTCGGCAACGCCTATTTCACCGCGGAAAAGGCCGTCGGCTGCAGGATCTGATTGCTGGCGTTCGCCAGGATCGGGCCGTCCTTTTCGCTCTCGGCGCGGGCGGAAACCCAGGCCGGATCGCTCATGAAGGCGTTCCATTTCCGCTCACGGTCGGCGAGCGATTCCCAGGCCAACAGATACGTCAGCTCGTGGTTGGAATCGCCGATCAGCGTCGTCCAGAAACCGGCCTGCTTGATGCCGTGCTTATCCCACAGTTTCAGCGTGACGTTCTCGAAGCGCTTGAGCAAAGCCGGCAGCCGGCCCGGCACGGTACGATAAACGCGCATTTCGTAAATCATTGAGGTTTCCTCCAAGAATTATTGTGAGGTGCTGAGGGGGGCGAGCATGAATGGCCGAAGGCCAAGGGTCAACGCCCCGTTCGGCATTGCGGCGTTGGCAACCCGCAAGGCTTATTTCATCGCCGAAAACGAGGTTGGCTTGAGGAAAACGCTATCGATATTGGCGAGGATCGATCCTTTCTTATTGCTCTTATCGCGGGCTGCGATCCATTTCGGATCGGCCTCGAATTCGGTCCATTTTCGCTCGCGTTCGGCGAGCGATTGCCAGGCAATGCAACAATGCAAATCGTTGCTGCCGTCGCCGACCAAGACGGTCCAGAAACCGACCTGCTTGATGCCGTGCTTGTCCCAAATCTTCAGGACGTGGGTTTCGAACAAATGGAGCAAGGCCGGCAATCGGCCCGGATTGCAGCTGAAATGCGCACCTCGTAGATCATAGTCTGCTCCCGCTTCGGAAGAGCGTATCGAGGATGCATAGATACTGCGGCGGAGCGGACGTGTCCGCCTCCGCAGGCATGCCTGCATACTTCCGGGCCAAACCCCGATATGATTGCACCAGCAGATATCCTGAACCAGCGGAGGACGACTTGCGCGCCCTATTCGGTCTTTGCGTTGTAGTGCTGCTGATGTCGGCAGGCTTCGTCGCCCCGGCCGCGGCACAGTGCAATATGTGGGAGTGCTGCAATCCGGCGACGGGACAGTGTTGCCCGAACAACGACCCCACATGCATGCGGAACTGGCACTCTGCCAAAGCGAATACGCACCATTATCGGCCCAAGCATGTGGCTACGCCGAAGGTGCGGCACGCACCGAAGGACAGGACACAGTATCTGCGATACCAGTGATGCCGCGGCCGTCTCCACGCAGCGCCTCGTCGGCAGTGCCGCAACCTCCCGTCAGAATACCTGATTTCACTTCCGCTTTTGGGGGACACAGCGAACATTGCGGGACCTGTTGCCGGTCTCGTTCCGGTCGAAAATGACCCATCTGCGACATCGGTCGTATGCCGCCGGGTTGGTTATTGACCCCCATTCCATTAGCCGCAAATCCCTGCTGTAATCTGATCATTGCGGGCTAGGTCGCGTAGTCTCGGGCCTTGGGGGAAGGCAATGCGACGGCGGGATTTCATCAAAGGAATCTTCGGCGCCGCTGCGGCATGGCCGCTCGCCGCACGCGCGCAGCAACCAATTCCGGTGATTGGATTCCTCAACGGCTCATCGCCCGACAGCTATGCGCCTATGGTGGCTGCGTTCCGTCAAGGCTTGAAGGAAACCGGCTATGTCGAGGGTCAGAATGTGGCGATTGAATATCGCTGGGCGGAAGGACACTTCGATCGGCTGCCAGCATTGGCTGCCGATCTTGTTCGTCGTCAGGTCTCAGTGATTGCCGCGACCAGCACTCCTGCGAATCTCATTGCTAAGAAGGCAACCAGCACGATCCCTATTGTCTTCACCACTGGCGACGATCCGGTGCAGCTCGGACTGGTCGCCAGTCTCGCCCGTCCGGGCGGCAACGTCACTGGCGTGACCCAATTGAGCGTTGAGATATTGCCGAAACGAATCGAGCTGGCGCATGAGTTGGTCCCAACTGCGACCGCCGTTGCGCTCCTCGTTAATCCGACTGACCCCACTTCCGGCTTCGAACTGAGAGACGCACAGACGGCGGCCCATACTCTTGGTCTACAACTTCATGTCCTGCGAGCAAGCACCGAAGCGGAACTTGTTGACGCCTTCAGCGCCGCCGTTCAAATGCGCGCCGGTGTTTTGGTAGTAGCCAACTCTGTGTTCTACAATGGCCATATCGAGCAGATGGCTGCATTGGCGAACCACCAAATGCTGCCTGCAATTTACACCTATCGTCGCTTCGTGGCGGCCGGCGGCCTGATTAGCTACGGACCCGAGCTTACGGATTCATACCGCCTTGCCGGCGGCTATGCCGGCCGGATTCTCAAGGGCGACAAGCCCGCTGACCTGCCGGTTCAGGAGGCAACTAAAGTAGAGCTGTTCATTAATCTAAAGACCGCGAAGGCCCTCGGCCTAACGGTTCCGCTGCCGCTGCTCGGCCGCGCCGACGAGGTGATTGAATGAGGCGGCGCGAGTTCATCACGCTTCTTGGTGGTGCGACGGCGACAGCGTGGCCGCTCGGGACGCGCGCGCAGCAGCCCGAACGGATCCGGTTAATCGGTGTGCTGATGGCATATGCCGAGAGCGATCCGGCCGCGCAGGCTGGCGTTACGGCGTTCCGCGATGGGCTGGCGAAGCTGGGATGGAGGGAAGGCAACAATTTTAGGATTGAGCTTCGGTGGGCTGCCGGCAATGCAGACAGGTTCAAAGCATTTGCCAACGAACTGGTCGGTCTGCGGCCCGATGTGATCCTCTCTATGAGCACGGTAGGGACCGGCTTTGTACTCCGTGAGACACAAACGATTCCCACCGTGTTTGTTGCGGTCAACGATCCGATAGGGAGTGGTTTCGTTGGCAACCTCGCGCACCCGGGCGGCCAGGTCACCGGCTTCATGTTGGATGTTTCCACCCTTGGCGGCAAACAGGTTGAGTTATTAAAAGAGATCGTGCCGGGCACGCGGCATGTGGTCTTGCTGTCGCATCCGGCAACAAGCCCCTCGCTCCAGCTGTTTTTGCCGTCGATTTAAGGTGCCGCATCATCCTATGGCATTGATTTGAAATCCGCTCCCATTCAAGCGAAGGAGGAAATTGAAGGCGTCATCGCCGCACAAGCGAGCGAACCGGGCGGCGGTCTCATCGTGGCTCCGTCCGCCTTCGGTTCAGTCAATCGTGAACTGATCATTGCGCTGGTAGCCAAGTACAGCCTTCCCGCGATGTATTATGAGCGGGCTTTTACAGACTTAGGCGGCTTGATTGCTTACAGTCCCGACTACTTTGGAGGTTTCGGACCAGCGGCAGGATACGTCGATCGTATCCTCAAAGGCGCAAAACCTGGCGATCTGCCGGTACAAGCGCCGACGAAATTTGAGCTTTCCATCAATCTTAAAACTGCCAAAGCCCTCGGTCTCACCGTTCCACCGGCCATCCTCGCCATTGCCGACAAGGTAATCGAATAAACGAGCCGATGTCGCGGTTTGGTCCCATCGCGACACTGCGCGGTAACGCAGCAGTTCAGTCGCTTTCAGAGCGAAGCGGAACTTCAGCGCGCCGTGTTTACAGTCCCGGATTTGTGAGTACGCGGCTAGTAGCGGCGCCGCTCAACGCATCGCAAGACCGACTTACACCAGCCGCGACTGCTCCACCGCCGCCCCGATAAACGAGGAGAACAGCGGGTGCGGCGCGAACGGCCGGGATTTCAGCTCGGGATGGAATTGCACGCCGATGAACCAGGGATGATCGTCGTATTCGATGATCTCGGGTAACAGGCCATCGGGCGACATGCCGGAAAACCGCATGCCGTGCTGCGCCAGGCGATCCTTATAGGCGGTGTTGACCTCGTAGCGGTGGCGGTGCCGCTCGGAAATTTCGGTGGCGTTATAAATCCCGGCGACGCGCGAGCCGCGTTGCAGGATGGCCGGATAGGCGCCGAGCCGCATGGTGCCGCCGAGGTCGCCGGTCATGCCGCGCTTCTGCAGCTCGTTGCCTTTCATCCATTCGGTCATCAGGCCTACGACCGGCTCAGGCGTCTGCACGAATTCGGTCGAATTGGCCGCTTCGATGCCGCATAGATTGCGCGCCGCCTCGATCACCGCCATCTGCATGCCGAAGCAGATGCCGAAATAGGGCACGTCGTGCTCGCGGGCGAAGCGGGCGGCGCGGATTTTTCCCTCCGCCCCGCGCTGGCCGAAACCGCCCGGCACCAGAATGCCGTCGACATGTTCCAGGAACGGCGCCGGGTCCTCGTTCTCGAACACTTCGCTTTCGATCCAGTCGAGCTTGACCTTGACCTTGTTGGAGATGCCGCCGTGCGAGAGCGCTTCGATCAGCGACTTATAGGCGTCCTTCATGCCGGTATATTTGCCGACAATGGCGATGGTGACGTCGCCTTCCGGATTCCGGATGCGTTCGTTGATCAGATGCCAGGTGGCGAGATCCGGCGGCGGCGGATTGTCGATGCCGAAAGCGGCGAGCACTTCGCTGTCGAGACCGCCGGCGTGATAGGCCTCGGGGACGGCATAGATATTGTCGACGTCGCGCGCCTCGATCACGGCGCTTTCGCGCACATTGCAGAACAGCGCGAGCTTCCTTCGCTCGCTTTCCGGGATCGGCCGGTCGGTGCGGCAGAGCAGAATGTCGGGCTGGATGCCGATGGCGCGCAATTCGCGCACCGAATGCTGGGTCGGCTTGGTCTTCAGTTCGCCGGCCGAGGGGATGAACGGCATCAGCGTCAGATGGATGTAGATCGCGTGTCCGCGCGGCAAGTCATTGCCAAGCTGGCGGATCGCCTCGAAATACGGCAGGCCTTCGATATCGCCGACCGTGCCGCCGATCTCGCAGAGCACGAAATCGAAGCCCTCGTTGCCGTCGCGGATGAAATCCTTGATGGCGTTGGTGACGTGGGGAATGACCTGGATGGTGGCGCCAAGATAGTCGCCGCGCCGCTCCTTCAGGAGAATTTCCTGATAGATGCGGCCGGTGGTGATGTTGTCCTGGCGGGTGGCGGGGCGGCCGGTGAAGCGCTCGTAATGACCGAGGTCGAGGTCGGTCTCGGCGCCGTCATCGGTGACGAACACCTCGCCGTGCTGATACGGCGACATCGTGCCGGGATCGACGTTGAGGTAGGGATCGAGCTTGCGCAGGCGGACTTTGTAGCCGCGCGCCTGCAAGAGCGCGCCGAGCGCTGCGGAAGCGAGACCCTTGCCAAGTGAGGACACCACGCCGCCGGTGATGAATATGTACCGCGCCATGGGACCTACTGGTTAGCGCCCCTTCCACGATTCGACGAGCGATTTTCCGGAATATCTGCCGCGCCTTGCATGGAGGCGCCAGGCGCCGGGAGAAACCGGTTCAACGCCATACGTTTATGTAGATACCCTCGCGTGAAATTGGAGCCCCACCCGCTGTGATTATTGCGATCAAGAGCGGGCGCGGAGACGCTCGTCATTACTTCGATTGCGGGACCTGAGGCCCGCTCGGCTCAGGCGCGAAGGCGGGATTCGACCCCGCCGGCAAGGTTGGGAAGCCTTTTTGCATCTGGTTGAGCAAACCGCCGCCGCCGGGGCTCAATGGCGCCGCAGGCGCCGGACCACCCGCCGGGCTGGGCGGAGCGGGCGCCGCCGGTCCCGATGTATTGATGATTGCGACCGGCCGGTGCTCGTAGCTCGCAAGCCAGGACAGCGCCAGACTGGTGACGAAGAAACCGGCGGCCAGCGCGGCCGTCGCTCGCGACAGCGCATTCGCCGTGCCGCGACCCGTCATAAATCCACTGGTCGAGCCGACCAGCCCACCACCCTCGGATTTTTGCAGCAAGACGACGCCGATCAGGGCAATGACCAGCATAAGATGAATGACAACAACGACAGTGAGCATTTATTTCATCCGCCTGCGGCCACGCCGGGCGAACCGCCGCCCCGGTATCATAGCCCCGATATAGGAAGTCGCGGGGCTCTCTACACGATCCGGCCCGGCATTTCTATGGCTCGTCTATGGCTCGACCCTTCATCCCCGTCCATGCCGTGGCGGAGATTGCCGTCAGCGATAAGTAGCGGCTATGGCGAGGAATTCGGCCGCATCGAGGCTGGCGCCGCCGACCAGAGCGCCGTCGACATTTTCGACGGTGAGCAGTGCTTTGGCGTTCGTGGGCTTGACCGATCCGCCGTAGAGAATGCGCATGGCGTGCCCGGCGTCGCCGAAGCGCACGCACAAGCGGGCGCGGATGAAATCGTGGATGTCGGCGATATCGCCCGGCGTCGGCGTCCGTCCGCTGCCGATCGCCCATACCGGCTCATAGGCAACGACGATATTGGACGCCGCGTCCGGATCGGTTTCCGGCAGCGATCCGTCGAGCTGATGGCCGAGGACGTGGCGGGTCTGACCGGCGTGGCGCTCATCCCCCGTCTCCCCGACGCAGACGATCGCCAGCAGCCCGGCGCGCCGCGCCGCCAAAGCTTTGGCGCGTACCAGCGCGTCGGTTTCGCCATGGTCGCGGCGGCGTTCGGAATGGCCGACGATCACCGCCTCGGCGCCGGCGTCACGCAGCATTTCGGCGGCAATGTCGCCGGTATGCGCGCCCGAAGCGAGCGGATGGCAATCCTGGCCGCCGATGGCGAGAGGCGCTCCGTCCGCAGCTTTGGCGAAGCTTGCGATCAGCGTCGCCGGCGGACACACCATGACATCGACCTCGGCTGCGCTCTGCGCCAGCGCCCGCGCTCCGGCGATGATTTTTTGCAATTCGCCGATCGAGGCGGACAGTCCGTTCATTTTCCAATTGCCTGCGACCAACGGACGGCGCGCCATCGTGTCAGCTCAGTTGAATCGGGCCAATGCCATGCGACAAAGAGGCGTTAGCAGAGCCGTTGCAGCGGGAAAAGAGGCGTTTTAGCAATAGAACCCGTCGGTTGCGGCGAGCGCCCACGCTCCTTATAGTGCGCCGCCTTCCAGCCATTCCAACAGCTTGGACTCAAAGCTTCTGACCAATGCTCCGCGGCATACGCAAAGTCTCCGAAAATTGGCTCGGCCGCACCGTGATGGCCGTGGTCATGACCACGCTCGCCGCCAGCTTTGCGATCTGGGGCATCAACGACATTTTCCATGGTTTTGGCCAAGGAACCTTGGCGAGCATCGGTAAGACCGAAATCTCGACCGACCAGTTCCGGCAGACCTACAACGACCGCTTGCAGCAGATCAGCCGCCAGCTCGGCCATCCGCTGCCGGCCGATCAGGCCAGCGCGCTCGGCCTCGATCGGCAAGTGCTCGGGGAAATGATCGCCCAGGCCGGGCTCGACCAGCTCGCCCAAAAAATGGGGCTCGGCCTCGCCAATAGCGAAATATCCCGAGACGTGACGTCCAATCCGCAGTTGCAGGACGAGCACGGTCAATTCGACCGTGCTCGGTTCGAAATGCTGCTGCACGACATGGGCATGACCGAGCAGAGCTTTCTCGCGACCCAGCGCCAGAACGTGCTGCGCCGCCAACTGGTCGACACCATTTCCGGCGATATCACGCTGCCGCAGGCTTGGCTCGACGCCATCAATCAATTTCAAAATCAGGAGCGCAGCATCCAATATGTGTCGCTCGGGCCGACGCAGGCCGGCGACATCCCGCAGCCAACCAACGAGCAATTGAGCAAATATTTTGACGATCGCAAAATCCTGTTCCGGGCGCCGGAATACCGCAAGATCAATACCGTCACGGTGACGCCGGCATCGCTGGCGCAATGGCTGCAGGTTTCGGACGACGACGTCAAAAAGGCCTATGACGCGCAGCATGCGAGCTTCGTCACGCCGGAAAAGCGTCACGTCGAGCAGATGGTGTTTCCGCAAATGGCCGACGCGCAAGCCGCCGCCGATCGCATCCGGAGCGGCACAAGCTTTGCCGACATCGCCAAGGAACGCGGCCTCAAACCGCAGGATATTGATCTCGGCACCGTGTCGAAAGCGAGCATGGTCGACCCGAAAGTGGCGGATGCCGCCTTCTCGCTCAAGGACGGCGAGGTCAGCGCGCCGGTGCAGACGCAGTTCGGCGCGGTGCTGGTCACCGTGCTCAAGATCGAGCCGACGACGACGAAATCGCTCGCCGAGGCGACGCCGCAATTGCGCAACCAGATCGCGCTCGATCGCGCCAAGAAGCAGATCCAGGATTTGCACGACAAGATCGAAGACGATCGCGCCGGCGGCAGCACGCTGGAAGAGGCGGCGCAAAAAGAGAAGCTGCCGGTCGTCGCTTTCGACGTGGACCGCTCCGGCCGCGATCCCGACGGCAAGCTCGCCATCAACCTGCCGCAAGGCCCGGACATCGTCAGCGGCGCCTTCGCCTCCGACGTCGGCGTCGACAACGACCCGATTGACGCCGACAGCGGCTACATCTGGTATGACGTCGCCGCCATTACCCCGGCGCGCGACCGTACGCTGGACGAGGTCAAAGGCCCGGTGACGCAGCGCTGGCGCGACGACGAAATCGCTTCGCGGCTGAAGGCCAAAGCGGCCGATCTGCTCGACAAGCTCAAGAACGGCAACCCGTTCGCTACGCTCGCCACGGCCGACAATCTCAAGATCCAAACCGCCGGCGATTTAAAGCGCGGCGGGTCGAGCGGCGATGACATTTCACCGAATATGACTCAGGCGATCTTCCACACCGCAAAAGACGCTTTCGGCAGCAGCGTCGGCGCCAACCCGACGCAATGGATCGTCTTTCAGGTGACCGACATCAAGACGCCAAGCCTTGAAGCCAATTCGGCGGACGCGAAGCACATCGAGGACACTCTGCACAATCAATTGTCCGACGATTTGATCGGACAATATGTCGGCTGGCTGGAAACCGATCTCGGAACGAAAGTAAATCCTTCGGTGCTGGCTCAGGCGATGGGTCACGGCACGCCGGACACCAATTAAAGATGCACATCGAGCCTTCGGCGCAATCCTTCGCCGCGCATTACGCGGCCGGCGAGCCGCAGGTCGTGTGGACCACGCTCGTCGCCGACCTTGAAACGCCGGTCTCGGCTTATCTCAAAGTCGCAGGCTCTCGACCGGAAGGCTCGGCGCCGATGAGCTTCTTGCTGGAATTGGTCGAAGGCGGCGCCGTGCGCGGCCGCCATTCGATCATCGGTCTCGACCCGGACGTCATCTTCCGCGTCAACGGCAAAAATGCCGAGATCAACCGCGCGGTCCAGACCGACCCGGCGGCCTTCGTGCCGATCGAGAATGCGCCGCTCGCCGCGTTGCGCGAGCTCATCGGCGAAAGCCGCATCGCGCTGCCGCCTTCGCTGCCGCCGATGGCGGCGGGCGTGTTCGGCTATCTCGGCTACGACATGGTGCGGCTGATGGAGGATCTGCCGCCGCCGGGGCCGGATCCGATCGGCATTCCCGACGCGATACTGCTGCGGCCGACGGTGGTGGTCGTTTTCGATGCGGTCAAGGACATGATCGCGGTTGTCACGCCGGTGCGCGCGCACCCCGGCGTGACCGCAAAGGCGGCATTGGCGCGCGCGGTCGAGCGGCTCGCCGCCGTCGTCGACGCGCTCGACCGGCCGCTCGATAAGTCGGCGACCGACGTCGATGCCGGTCCGCTCGACGTCAAGCCGCGTTCCAACACCACGCCCGACGAATTCAAAAAGATGGTGATACGCGCCAAGGACTACATCGCCGCCGGCGATGTCTTTCAGGTCGTGCTGTCGCAGCGCTTCGAGGCGCCGTTCAGGCTGCCGCCGTTTTCGCTTTACCGGGCGCTGCGCCGCGTCAATCCCTCACCCTATCTGTTCTTTCTCGATTTCGGCACCTTCGCCGTCGCCGGATCGAGCCCCGAAATCCTGGTCAAGACCAAGAACGGCATCGTCACCGTGCGCCCCATCGCCGGCACGCGGCCGCGCGGCGCGACGCCGCATGAAGACGCCGCCCTCGAAGCCGAGCTTCTTGCCGACCCCAAGGAGCGCGCCGAGCATTTGATGCTGCTCGATCTCGGGCGCAACGACGTCGGCCGCGTCGCCGAGATCGGCAGCGTCGAAGTCACCGACCAATTTTTCATCGAGCGCTACAGCCAGGTGATGCACATCGTTTCCAACGTCGAGGGCAAATTGCGCCGCGACCGCGACGCCATCGATGCGCTCGTCGCCGGCTTTCCCGCCGGCACCGTGTCCGGCGCGCCGAAGGTGCGCGCCATGGAAATCATCGATGAACTGGAAAAGGAAAAACGCTCGCTCTATGCCGGCTGCGTCGGTTATTTCTCCGCCGGCGAGGAAATGGACACTTGCATCGTGCTGCGCACCGCGCTGATCAAGGACGGCGCCATGTATGTGCAGGCCGGCGCCGGCATCGTCGCCGACAGCGATCCCGGCTTCGAGCAACAGGAATGCATCAGCAAAGCCGCCGCCTTGTTCCGCGCCGCCGAGGAAGCCAGGCGCTTCGCTTCCGCGGCCCGGCGCGGGCAATGAAGCGAGCTTAGCGAACATCTGCCCTATTTTACTGGGCTTGGATGTTGTCGTCCCTGACGACACGCCCCCATTTGGTGATTTCACTCTTGATGAAGTCACCGAATTCCGCGGAACTCATCGCCGATGTAGTCGCCCCTTCTCGATCAAATTCCTTTTGCAGATCCGGTGACTTCAGAGCGACCTCGATGGCGTCGTGCAGTTTCTTGGTGATGACTGCGGGCGTGCCGGCCGGAGCAAGGATGCCCCACCAATTCGCCGCCGCGTAACCGGGTACGCCGGCTTCGGCGATCGTCGGAACATCAGGCAGCGCGGGGCTGCGTTCGGCGCTGCCGGTGCCCAATGGCCGCAGCTGTCCGTTCTTGATGAAGGAAGCGGTTTGAATGAGCGAACTGAACATGATCCCGACATGGCCGGCGAGAACGTCCTGAATCGCCGGACCGCCGCCTCGATAAGGCACGTGGACGATTTTGACGCCGGCCAATTGCGTAAATAGCGCGCCCGCGAGGTGCGTGAACGTGCCGATGCCGGCTGATGCGTAATTAAGCTGGCCCGGCTTTTCCTTGGCAAGTTCCAGCAAGTCCTTCACCGATTTCACCGGCATCGCAGGATTGACCACGAGAACGTCCGGCCCGGTCGCAAGCAGCGCAATCGGCTCGAAGGATTTAATCGGGTCGAAATTGAGCTTGTGCAGCGCCGGATCGACGGCGAACGGAATCGACACCACCAGAAGCGTGTAACCGTCGGGCGGTGCGCCGGCCGCCATCTCGGTGCCGACCATGCCGCCTGCCGATCCGCGGTTGTCGACAAAAATCTGTTGTCCCAATTGCGTGCCGAGCTGCTGAGCGATCAACCGGCCGACGAGATCATTGCTGCCGCCCGGCGGGAACGGCACAATCAATCGCACGGGCTTGTTCGGATAATCTTCAGCGGCGGCGGCCGAAGCCAATGCCACGGCCACGATCGCGGCCACACTCAATCGCGAGAACAAAGTCCGCATCTTGCAACCCCTCATTGAGCGCGGCCCTTTCGTTAGTGTTCTTTCGTTGGTGTTTGAGTAAAGTGCATCGCGCCACGCATGCCAATCGCTCAGTCATGCGCCGGACGACTTGCTCACATGTCAATGCTAGATCGGGTGCTCCTGATGCAATAGTCTGCCGATCCTGCATGAAGTAACCTCGCGAACAAATCACCCGCACTTCGGCATCCGGGTTTCACCACCGCGGCCCGGCCCTGCCGCGAGCGCGAATCAACAAACAGCCGAGGGAATGAAGTTGCCCATGAACGGTCGCAGCACTCAGCCAGGGACTATTCCAAATTTCGATTTGACCTACGACGTCATCATCGTCGGTTACGGCTTTGCCGGCGCACGTAGCGCGATTGCCGCAGCCGATTGCACCGCCAGCGTGTTGCTGGCGGAGAAAGAGCCGACGCCGGGTGGAATTTCGATCTGTTCGGGCGGTTCGATGCGAGGCACGCGCGATCCAAATGGTGTCTTCGCCTATCTCAAGGCGACGAATGCCGGCCGGACGCCCGACGATGTGCTGCGAGCGCTGGCGGACGGCATGGCCGATATGGAGGAAGAAATCGCCACGCTCGCCGCCGTCAGCAAGGCGACCGTGGAGACAAAAGAGCAAAGAGGCAACTATCCGTTTCCCGGCGTCGACGCCTTTCTCGACAGCAAAATCACCCATGTGCCGGGGTGCGAGGAGCTGGAGAAGACATATCCTCATGTGATGGCGAGGCCGTCCGCCGCGGGCTGGCGAATGTTCAAGGTCTTGGAGGATAATGTCGCGCAGCGCGCCAACGCCATCGAGGTTCGCTACGAATTCGCGGCCGAGCGGTTGATTACCAACGGCCAGCGCGAGGTTCTCGGAGTCTGGTTCCGCAGCAAGGACGGCCGCCGCGTCGCGGCCAAAGCAAGGCGGGGCGTCGTGCTTGCCTGCGGCGGCTTCGAAGCCAACGACGAGATGAAGCGGCAGTATTGGGAGAAGGCACCCGTACTAACCGCGACCTCCACCTCCAATACCGGCGACGGCATCCGCATGGCTCAGGATCTGGGCGCCGATCTGTGGCACATGTGGCACGTCCATGGTTCGTACGGGTTCAAACATCCGGATACGCGTTATCCGGTGGCGATCCGCGTCAAGCGATTGCCCGACTGGTTTCCGGGCACCGAACCGAACGCCGAAGTCAAAATGTGCTGGATCGTGGTCGACCAGGACGGCAAGCGATACATGAACGAGTGTACGCCCTACACGCAGGACACCTCGCACCGCCCCATGGAGTTCTTCGACACGGTGCGGCAGATCTTCCCCCGCATACCCTCGCATCTGATTTATGACGAGAACGGCCGCAAGATGTATCAGATCGGCGCGCCGACCTATAACAAGAAAGGGCTGGCCTTTTCCTGGAGCCAGGACAATCTGCACGAAGTAGAGCTTGGAATAATCAAGAAGGCAGAATCGGTCGCAGAACTTGCCCAATCGTTGGGTGTCTCAGCAAAAACGATGCAGTCGACGCTCGACAGGTGGAACGCGCTATGTGCGCAGCAGGAAGATGAGGATTTTGGCAGGCCGCCGAAAACGATGACCAAGATCGATACCCCGCCTTACTATTTTGGCGAAGTGTGGCCGGTCGTCTCCAATACCCAGGGCGGTCCTGTGCACAACGCGCGTCAGCAGATCATGAACGTCTTCGGCGAGCCAATTCCCCGTCTTTATGCGGCGGGCGAGATGGGGAGCGCCTTCGGATATCTTTATCTGTCCGGCGGCAATCTGGCCGAATGCCTGGTGACGGGAAAGATCGCGGGAACAGGGGCGGCAGCGATGCCTAATTGGGATTAGCCACGACCTTCAATAACGCTTGCCATTCATAGTCGGTCTCGCCGCTGCCCTTCCCGCCTCGGCAAATCGCGAGAAGAGCTACACCGACAGGTTGTTTTCCGTTAGACTGGCTATTCATTCGCTGTTCGCGGGGTGGAGAGCCATGTCGATTTGCCGCTCGGGACTCAAGCAAGGATTACGGCTGCAATTGTTCGCGACGCTGGCAAGTCTCGCCATTGCCGGCGCGATGCCGGCGCACGCGCAACAGCCACCCTCCTATTCTTGCGGTGACATCCCGAACCCGAACTCAGTCCCAAAAATCGAAGCCACCTTCCGCACCAATGCCGGTCTCAATAACGGTGGGTTCGATTGCATGGCCTGGCAGGATTTCATCTATTTCATGTGGCCGGCCGCGCCGGGCCAGCGCGGCATCCCAAAACCTGGTCCTGCGCGGCTCGGCGATGCCGGTCCGACGGTGTGGGAGACCTACCGGACCGTCGACACCGTGTTCCTGCCGGATGCGCAAAATCCAGGATCGTGGAATACTCCGCCTTTGCTGGCGACACTTCATGGATCGTTGGCGCAGCAGGTCGCCAGCGGCGCGGTGCGTCACCTGACGATGATGTCGAAAATCTCCCGCGCGGTACTCGCCGACACGTTGCGGAGCGGCTCGGCGATGCCGCAGACCATCCTTGATGCAATCGCGCAGGCCGGCGGCGGCACGCTTTACGATCTCAACGGCAACCCCGTCTATTACGAAGTAGCGATGAACGAAGCGCAGTACGATTTCATCGTGGACAACAAGCTTTACGACGCCAACCAGCAGGCCTCATTCGCACAGACCACAGTCATCGCGCTGCCGGGCAATACCGTCGGCGCCGGCAGTTCGGTCGAGGTCAAGGCCGCATGGAAGATTCTCACCCCCGCCGAGAAGAACTCCGGCCGTTTTCACACCACGCAAGCGCTGATCCAGGGCTCGCTGACGCCGGTGACGGTCGGCCTCGTCGGCTTTCACGCCTTTATTTCCAGGGGCGATCAGGGCGCCTGGGCGACGTTCGCGCAGGTCGACAACGCGCCGGTCCAGGCACCGGTGACGAGCGGCACGTTCAATTTCTTCAATCCCCGCTGCAAAGGACCGGCCGATATCACGACGCCATGCCCCTATAACGTCAAAAATGCCGATCCCGGCCAGGTCGTGCAGATCACGCCCGACGATGCCACAGCCGATCGCCTCAATGCCTATATGCATGGCTTGCTAAAACAATACGATCCGAAGTCGCCCTGGCAATATTATAATCTGGTGAACGTGCAGTGGCCGACACTGCCGGTGCCGCTTTCAAGTCTGAAAGCGCCGGCGACGCAGCCGCTGCCTGATGGCACCCCCAATGATCCCACCCTGGTCAATGCCGTGCTCGAGACCTTCCTGCAGCAGGCCAATGTCGGTTGCATCGAGTGCCACCAATACGCGGCCACGGCGGCATCCGGCGGCAATAAACCGGCCACCTATGCCGGCTACAGCTTCATGTTCGAACGCGCCAGCACGCCGCAGTGAACTGCCGGCCGCAGCGCAATGCGCTCGGCCGATTTTCTCGCCTCGATCAAACGATCAGGGCGCCGGCGCGCGATGGCCCTGCGGCCTACGCTCCGAACCAGTTCGGGTGCTCCGTGATCGCCACGACGCCACAGGCGAACATCAGCACGCAGATGGTCCAGAGCAGGAGCGAGACATAGCTTTCATCGGTCATGGTGCGCATTAATGCAATCCACATGCCAAATTGGGCCGACAGGGTTTTTTCGGTTCGTCTCGCTCGCAGCACCTGAAACTGTAAGCAGGCACCGAATCGATCAAGACCCGTGCGGCTACGTATTTTTCGCAAGCGCATTAAATGCGAGAAAGTTCCAAAGATTTTATTGCCGCCAATCGGCGGCGCAGGCGACGCGTAAGCCGCCTGCGGCGTCCGGCCACCGGCCGCACTACTTCACGTTGGGATAGAGACCCGACTCTTTCACCGCAGCGAGACCTTCAGCGCGATCCTTGACGAGTTCCTTGGCGAATTGGTCCGGTGCGCTGAACACCGGCGCCAGCCCGCGGCTGAACAGGAATTTCTGCTGAAAATCCGGCTTGGCGCCGATCGCGGCAATCGCCTTGTAGAGCTTGTCAACGATTGGTTTCGGCGTGCCGGCCGGGGCATAGATGCCGAAGAAGGTCGCATCGATATGCTTGGTATAGCCGACCTCCTTGAAGGTCGGAATGTCGGGCGCGAGCGGCGAACGCGTATTGCCGTCGATGGCGAGGCCGACGATCTTTCCGGCGCGGATGAAGGACACCAGGTTGCCGATGCCGAAAATGGCGATCTGCGTGGTGCCGGTGAGCATGCTGTTGACGGCGTCGCCGCCGCCTTTGAACGGCACGCGCACGATGTCGGTGCCGTTCGTCTTGTTGAACTCCTGCATGAAGGCGACCTTCGACAGCGACGGCGCCATGTAGTTGAAGGCGTTGGGCTTGGCTTTGGCGACTTTCGCCAGGTCGGCGAACGATTTGACATTGAGCGAGGCGTCGACCGCAAAAACCTGCGTCAGGTAATAGGCCCTGGTGATCGGCTCCAGGCTCTTGGCCGGGTCGAAATCCGAATTGGGCTGGATGATCGGATTGATGGTGACGGTCTCGCCCGGAAGAATGCAGATGGTGTAACCGTCCGGCGGCGCCGCCGCGCAGGCCTGGGCCCCGATCGTGCCCTCCGCGCCGGCGCGGTCCTCGACCACGATGGACGTGCCGAGCGCCGGCCCGAGCTGGTCGGCAAGGCCGCGCATGAACAGGTCGCTCAGGCCGCCCGGGCCCTGCGATGCGATCGCCTTGATCGGCCGCGCCGGATAGTTCTGCGCTACCGCCGGCAGAGGCAAGAGAACGAGTGCAAGCAGTGCGAGAACAGAGCGGCGCATGTGATTTCCTCGGCGATGATTTATTGTCGTTGCGGCAGAGAATGCCGCACCATGCCACATGCGGGCAAGCGGCTTAAGCGCGCAGGATAAGCTTGGCGTTGCGCCGTAAGGCGGCGCATCTACAGGGGGGAAAGCGTGGCGGATTATCCGATGAAGGTCGAAAAAGCCATCACGGTGCGGATGCGCGACGGCATTCGCATCTCGCTCTGCGTCTACCGCCCCGACGCCCCCGGCCGCTTTCCCGCGTTGTTTGCCGCCTCGCCCTACCAATACGAAATGGACGACGTGCCGGCCTATCCGCTGTTCTTGTGGCGCGAGACCGGTCCGGTCGAATGGTATGTCGGCCGCGGCTACGCCTACGTCCATGCCGACGTACGGGGCGCCGGACGCTCCGAGGGCGAGTTCGAGTTCATGGGGCTTAGCGAGCAACAGGACTATGTCGAGCTTATCGAATGGATTGTGAAGCAGCCGTGGTGCAACGGCCGCGTCGGCGGCATCGGCCAATCCTATTACGCGATGGCACAGTGGCTGATGGCGACCTACAACCCGCCCGGCTTGGCCTGCATCGCGCCGTATGACGGCCTGGTCGACCAGTATCGCGGCTCGAATTATCACGGCGGCATCTACTGCTCGTATCGCTCTGTCTGGTACACCTCGCTGCGCGCCGACAACCAGCATCGGCTTGCCGGCGGTCATGGCCGGCCGCCGATGAAATTCGATCTGGTCGGCGCCATTATCGAGCATCCGCTGGACGACGAATTCTGGCGCCAGCGCTCGCCCTATTGGCGGCTCGATCGGATCAAATGCCCGGTACTGTCGATCGGTCACTGGGGCAAAATGGGACTTCACCTGCGCGGCAACATCCTCGGCTACGAAGAGGTCAAGGCGCCGAAAAAGCTCGTCGTCACCGGCGCTCGCAACACCTTCGAAGCGCACCGGATGTTCGACCAGATCGAATTCCACGAGCGTGAGCTGTTGCCGTTCTACGACCTGCATTTGAAGGGCGCGAATAACGCCTTCATGGACACCAAGCCGGTGAGACTCTACGTGCGTGGCGCCAACGCGTGGCGAGCCGATCAGGAATGGCCGCCGCAGCGCACCGCGCCTGTCACCTACTATCTGCGAAAAGGTCCGTCGGGCGGCGTGACCTCGCTCAACGACGGCGGACTGTCGACCGCAGCACCGGCGCCGGACGAGGCACCGACGCGTTACACCTATCCGGACTGGGAGTGGGTCAACGGTGTCGCGGTCATCGGTCCGGATGGCAAGGTCGACCCGCCGCGGCGCGTGCTCACCTTCACCACCGCACCGCTCGCCGAAGATCTCGAAGTGATCGGCCCGATCATGCTCAAGCTTTACGCATCGTCGACCGCGATCGATACCCAATTCATCGTCAAGCTCACCGACCAGCACCCACAAGAGGCCGCGGCGCGCACCAGAGGCGAGCAGCCGGGCTTTACGCCGGTCTCGAAAGGCTGGCTGAAAGCCTCGCATCGCGAAAAGGACGCGGCGCGCTCAACGCCGCAGCGGCCGTTCTACAGCCACACCAATCCGCAGCCGCTCACGCCCGGCGAGATTTATGAATTCGACATCGAAGTGCTGCCGATCGCCTATGTATTCAAGGAAGGCCATCGCATCCGGCTCGAACTCGCCAACGGCGACTCGCCGGCGACCGACGGCGTGTTCTCACACCCCTATCACCCGTCGCTCATCGGCACCGACACCATCCATCACGACGCGACCCACGCTTCGGCGCTTGTCCTGCCGCTGATGGAAACCGACTGATTGGCGCGGCCGCGCCAACCGTGCCTCACGCGGCGCGATTGAATTTTTGCTCGAGCTGATCGTGATGGAGCCGCGCCCGTCTCTTCCCAGGCGCTGTGTGGACACAGCCGCAATAGATCAACGCCACCATGGCGGCGAGAATGAACCAGAGCACCACATCGACAGCCATGCTGTCCTCCATGGCCGCCCCCGGCTTAGTGACTCAATCACGCCCCGCCCGGAGCGGTTCATGGCTTAATGTCGCAGGACACCGACATTAATGTCGCAGGCCGGGCGCGCCGGCGGCTTTTCCAACGCGTGCGCGTCCTGCCGCCTGACTACGCTTCGTTAAAAACAACAGCCGCCGGACCGGCCGGCGGCTTCGCTCATCAATCCAGGCAATTCAAAGCCCCCGCGCGCCAGCGGGCGCGCGAGCCATTCAGATGCGAAATACGCAGAAAATACGATCGTCGCGTTATGAAGCGCTGGCGCGCGTCACGTCACTTCGGCATCGGCACGACGAGCGCGTAACAGGCCGAATACACCGAACCGTCAAGATTATAGCATGACACGCACTTGCAGCCATTGGCGCCCGTGCACGAGGCGATCGTCTTATGGTGCAGCACGATCCGCGCATGATTGTGCACGGATGTTCCGACGGCGCACGCCGGAAAAGCCGCGAAGGCTGATCCGGAAAAAGCAACGCCTGACAACGCCAACGCGAGACCGACCGAGAGTCCGAAACGGCGCATAAGTCCCTCCACCTCTTGAAAGACACCCTAGGAATCCAGCCCCTGGGGGAATGTGGCACTCTCACATACCGGAAAACGCCGCGCAAGGTTGTACCGCCGCTTTGCGCGCCATTTTTGCAGGACAACCAATAGCTTCAGGTGCCGTCCGCCGCTCGATTTCCGCAACGCGGCAAACGCGGCGCTGGCGCCTCAATCGCCCGGGGCGACGAATTTGTAGCCGTCGCCCCAGCGCCGCACGCGTCCGATCGAGGGCGCCGGAAAATGGCTGGCGCACATGATGGTCGGCTCCTCGCAAAACCGATCGAAGACTTTGCACCGCGTCGTCCCGGCCTGCGCCGAATCGTAATCCGACATCATGCCGATATCGGGATATCTGCCTTGCAGCGGCGAATGGATCATGTCCCCGGTTATGAGCGCGTCCTCGCCGCCGCGGCCGACCAGCACCGAGAAATGGTCGATGGTATGGCCCGGCGTCGGAATGAATCGCACCGCCTCGTTGAAGGCAAAGTCGCTTTTGACGACCTGCTCGCGCCTGGCGGCGATGATCGGCAGCACCGAATCGGTGATCCACGGCACGTTTTGCGGGCTCTCCTTCTCGCGCGCGGTCCAATGCGCGAGCTCACGATCCGCCATGACGTATTTCGCCTTCGGGAAGGTCGGCACCCAGCGGCCGTTATCGAGGCGGGTGTTCCAGCCGACGTGATCGCCGTGCAGATGCGTGCACATCACATAGTCGATGTCGTCGACGGTGAGACCGACGCCAGCAAGGCCCTTCTCGAAACGGTCGCTGTTCATCATGTTCCAGAACGGCCGCGTCGGCCGTTGCTTGTGATTGCCGACGCAGGCATCGATCAGGATATTGTGCTGCGGTGTCTTGATGACGAAGCTCTGGATGCAAAGCATGAGCATGTTATTTAAGTCGACGAATGTCGGTTGCAGCCACGAACGGTTTTCCTCGAACAGCTCCTTGGTGAGCGAGGGGAAAAATCCGAATAGCTCGAAGAAGCCGCCTTGTTGCTCGACGATCGGATGAATGGTGGCGTCCTTCAGCGTAATCGGCCAAGCTGCAGTCGACATCGGAGCGCTTCCTCGTGCCGGGATGGTTGGCCCGAATCTTACGCGCGCGGCGGCGCGAAGCAACTCCAGCTCAGGCTTAAGGGCAAAGCGCACGCGAAAGCCGTCCGCGGTGCATTTACTGAGGATGTCGAATGCTAGCCTTGCCCGAGCGGCAGCCGCTATTCCGCGGCGATGAGTTTGTTTTCGAGCAGCGCCGCGTTCTGCCTGGCGACGAAGTCTTCTTCCAATTCCGCCAGGACCACGTAGTTCTTGGCGAGCAGCCGGTAGCAGTCGCCGAACTTCAGGGAAATGCTGGCCTTGGCCGCCTGTTGGCATTTGGCCGCTTGGCGCCGCAATTCACGCGCTCGCACCAGATGGTCGAGCATAGGACGCTTACCCACAGACGCACCACTGACCATTCGCACTGACCACTCACCCACTCATTGCGCGCACGACATTGCGCGGATGCGGCCGACGGGTCAAAGCGGCCATGTTCCGGGCTGTGGAAAACTCCGCGACGGCCGCCGTCGCGGCGGCACGGAACGGGCACCCGCAAATTCACGGCGGCTCATTTCTGCTCCGCCGGATCGCGATGGATCGGATCGACCCACGGCACCGTCTCCGGCTTCTCCGCCGGCTCGATATCGAGGTTGATCGCTATCGCCTCGCCGTCGCTGCGCACCAGCACGCATTCCAGAATCTGGTCCGGGCTGGCGTTGATCTCCTGATGCGGCACATAGGGCGGGATGAAGATGAAATCGCCGGGACCCGCCTCGGCGGTGAATTGCAGGTGCTCACCCCAACGCATGCGCGCTTTGCCGCGCACCACGTAGATGATGCTTTCGAGATGGCCGTGATGATGCGCGCCGGTTTTGGCATCCGGCTTAATGGTCACCGTACCGGCCCACAATTTCTGCGCGCCGACGCGGGCAAAATTGATCGCCGCCTTGCGGTCCATGCCCGGCGTTGACGGCACGTTGGGATCGAGCTGATTGCCCGGGATGACGCGTACGCCGTCGTGCTTCCAGCGGTCGGAGGCGGCGGGATGAGGATGATGGTGACTATCGTTCATGCCCCTTGATACCACGAAACAGTCGCTGGCCGAGGTTCCGGAAACGCAAAGCTGGCGAAAATTTGCCTCAATTCGGCGGGGAATCATTTCTTGACAATTCAATCGATCGGTCCAGACTTTGTTTGCACCCTTTCTGACACGGAGGTTTTAATGCTTCCACCGGGTCAAGGAGCCGCGATGATTGTTGCGCGACCGGTTCGGGTCGCAACATAGCGGCAAGTCCACGAACGGTTCGCCGGGCGCGGCTTTCGCGGGTCGCATCAGTCAGGCAAGACCCCACTTCAGCCGCCCCGGCGTGCATCTTTTTCGCTCAACCAATCCTCGCAACGCCTCGCGGCGGCGCTCGCTGCGTTTTGACGTTCATAGGCCGGTGTTGGTCGCGCGCAGTCGCCGCGCCATCGTGCGCATCATGTTCAAGGCAAAATGCGGCGTGTTGCTGATGAGGAACAGAAACTGTTTCTCGGCAATCGGCACGACCTTCACGTCTGTCGCCGCCACCGCCGTCGCGCTACGCGGCGCGGCGTCGATCAGCGCCATCTCGCCGAAAATGCCGTATTGCGGCACCGTCTCCAGGAGCCGATTGCCGAGCCGGATCTCGACTTCGCCGCTCTGAACGATGAACAATTCCTGCGCGGCGTCGCCCTGTATGAAAATGACCTCGCCGGCCTTAAAGTCGCGCGCAGGCGAGCCCGCGCCCGCCAAGATCCTGAAATCGACCGGTGCTTCCGCCATTTCAACGCCCGCCAGCCTCGGCGACAACCTGCTTATTCGCCGTTCTCTTCGCCGCCCTCTTCGGAGAGCCGCTCCACCGACGCCACCTTCTCGCCCTCGCCGGTCGAGAACACGATGACGCCCTGCGTCGAGCGGCCGGCGATGCGAATGCCGTCGACCGGGCAGCGGATGAGCTGGCCGCCGTCGGTCACCAGCATGATCTGATCGCTTTCCTCGATCGGGAATGACGCGACGAGCCGCCCGTTCTTCTCGGTGATCGCCATGGCGACGATGCCTTTGCCGCCGCGGCCGGTGGTGCGGTATTCGTAGGACGAGGTGCGCTTGCCAAAACCCTTTTCGGAAATCGTCAGCACGAATTGCTCGGCGGCGGACAATTCCACGTAACGGGTCTGGCCCAATTCGATTGCGCCCTCGGCCTCCTCGGCATCGCCATTGCCGTTGCCGCCGTTCTCCTCCGCCTCGCCATTGGTGCCGCGGCGCACCGCATTGGCGCGTTTGAGATAAGCGGCGCGCTCCTCGGCGCTCACTTCGACGTGGCGCAGGATCGACAGCGAGATCAGCTTGTCGCCGTCAGCGAGCGCAATGCCGCGCACGCCCATCGAGGTGCGGCCCTGGAACACCCGCACGTCAGTGACGGCAAAACGGATGCACTGCCCGGCCGCCGAGGTCAGCAGCACGTCGTCGTCTTCCTTGCAGATCTGCACGTCGACGATGGCGTCGCCGTCGTCGAGCTTCATGGCGATGATGCCGGAGCGGCGCACGTCGGCAAAATCCGACAGCTTGTTGCGCCGCACCGTGCCGCGGGTGGTGGCGAACATCACGTCGAGCTTGTCCCAGGTCTTCTCGTCCTCGGGCAGCGGCATGATGGTGGTGATGGCCTCACCCTGCTCCAGCGGCAGGATGTTGATCAACGCCTTGCCGCGCGCCTGCGGCGCCGCCAGCGGCAACCGCCAGACTTTTTCCTTATAGACCTGGCCGCGCGACGAGAAGAACAGCACCGGCGTGTGCGTCGAGGCAACGAATAGCCGGGTAACGAAATCCTCTTCGCGCGTTTGCATGCCGGCGCGGCCCTTGCCGCCGCGCTTTTGCGCCCGATAGGTCGACAGCGGCACGCGCTTGACGTAGCCGGCATGCGATACGGTGACGACCATGTCCTCGCGCTGGATCAGGTCCTCATCTTCCATCTCGCCTTCCTGGTCGACGATCACGGTGCGCCGCGGCGTGGCGAATTCTTTCTTGATGGCGGCGAGTTCGTCCTTGAAGATCGCTTGGATGCGCGCGCGCGAGCGCAAGATATCGAGATAATCGGCGATCTCGTCGGCGAGCTTGTCGAGCTCGGCCTTGATCTCGTCGCGCCCGAGCGCGGTCAGCCGCTGCAGGCGCAAATCGAGAATGGCCTTGGCCTGCTCCGCCGAAAGCCGAGTGGTGCCCTCCGGCGACATGCTGTGGCGCGGGTCGTCGATCAGGGTCACCATGGTTTCGACGGCGCGCGCCGGCCAGTCGCGGTTCATCAATTGCTCGCGCGCCTCGTTGGCGTCCTTGGATCCGCGGATCAACTTGATCACTTCGTCGATATTGGCCACCGTGATTGCGAGTCCGACCAGCACGTGGGCGCGGTCGCGCGCCTTGCTAAGCAAGTGCTTGGTCCGCCGATAGATCACCTGCTCGCGGAACGCGATGAAGGACATCAGCAGGTCCTTCAGGTTCATCACCAGCGGTCGGCCACCCTCAAGCGCCACCATGTTGGCGCCGAACGAGGATTGCAGCGCGGTGAAACGGTAAAGCTGGTTGAGCACGACGTCCGGCACCGCGTCGCGGCGCATTTCGATCACGACGCGGAAGCCGTCGCGGTCGGATTCGTCGCGCAGCGCGCCGATACCTTCGAGCTTTTTGTCGCGCACCAATTCGCCGATGCGCTCGACGAGGTGCGCCTTGTTCACCTGATAGGGAATTTCACTGATGACGATGGCCTCGCGCTCGCCGCGCAACGTCTCGAATTCGACCTTGCCGCGCATGACGATGGAGCCGCGACCGAGATGATAGGCGGCGCGGATGCCCTGGCGGCCGAGAATGACGCCGCCGGTCGGGAAATCCGGCCCCGGCACGATGGCGATCAAATCCTCGATCGAGAGCGCCGGATCGTCGATCAGTGCGACGCAGGCGTCGATCACCTCGCCCAGATTGTGCGGCGGAATATTGGTCGCCATGCCGACCGCGATACCGCCGGCGCCATTGACCAACAGATTGGGAAAGCGCGCGGGCAACACCGCCGGCTCGCGCTCGGTATTGTCATAATTGGCCTGGAAATCGACGGTCTCATTGTCGAGGTCGTCGAGCAGCGCCATCGAGGCCCTGGTGAGCTTTGCCTCCGTATAACGATAGGCCGCCGGCGGATCGCCATCGACTGAGCCGAAATTGCCCTGCCCGTCGATTAGCGGCAGGCGCATGGAAAAATCCTGCACCATGCGCACCAGCGCGTCGTAGATCGACTGGTCGCCGTGCGGATGATATTTACCGATCACGTCGCCGACGACGCGCGCCGATTTCACGTATTTCTTGTCGGGCGTGTAGCCGTTCTCGTGCATCGAATAGAGGATGCGGCGGTGCACCGGCTTGAGCCCGTCGCGCGCGTCGGGCAACGCACGCGCCACGATCACGCTCATGGCGTAATCGAGATAGCTCTTCTTCATCTCCTCGGTAATCGATACCGGGCGAATATCGGACGGCCCGCTGTCACTCGGCGGGGGAATATCCTGGTCTGACACTTATGAATCCTGCACGAATCGCGTGGAATTTTTATAGCCGATCCGACCCTTGAGGACCACCTTTATCGGTAATCAAGAGATGGTATTTTTCGATTTATTTTCAAGGTCTTATTGAGACAATTCGCGCTGCTTTGGAGGCGCCGGCCACCCCGCGCCGAAACCCGCCCCGGGAGGCTGGTGCGGTCGCCTCCAGCCCCTATGATGCGCAAGAAAAATGCGAGTGAAAAACGCGAACGAAAGGAAACCCCTTTATGGTTCAGCTTGCCGACGGCGATATTCGGACCCGCGAGGTGCTCGGCTGGAAAGGCCTGCACGTACTCCACTTTGCGGGCTCGTCGTGTTCGCAAAAACTCCGCATCTTCCTCAATCTCAAGGGCATTCCCTGGCAATCGCACCCGATCGATCTGCCGGGCAACGAGAACTTTCGGCCCTGGTTTCTCGGCATCAATCCGCGCGGCCTGGTGCCGGTTCTGGTCGATGACGGCGTCGTCCACATCGAGAGCAACGACATCATCCAGTATCTGGAGAAGAAGTTTCCGACGCCCAAACTCATTCCCGCCGGCCATGAGAACGAGGTCGCGGCGCTGCTCAAGCACGAAGACGATCTGCATCTTGATCTGCGCACGCTGAGCTTCCGCTTTGTCTTTGCGCCACCCGGTCCGCCGAAACCCGCGACGGCGCTGGAAAGCTACCAGGCCAACGGCGCCGGCACGGTGCAGGGTCTTAAGGATCGCGAAAAGGACATCCAGATCGAATTCTGGCAGCGGGCCGCCAAAGAGGGTTTTACCGACGAGCGGTCGCGCGCATCGGCGCAGAAATTTCGCGCCGAATTCGACGCCCTCGATAAGAGACTAGCGCAGCAGCCCTATCTGATGGGCAACGATCTAACCGTGCTTGACATCGCTTGGTTCATCTACCAACACCGGCTGTCGCTCGCCGGTTATCCGTTTGCACGGCTGCATCCGCGCGTCCATGCCTGGGCCGAGACGCTTCGCTCCCGGCCGGAATTTGCCAAGGAGATCGGCCAGCTTCGTCATTCGCCGGAGCAGCTCGACACCATCCATCGCGCGCAAGCGGGCAAGACGCTGGAGGCGGTCGCGGGTTTCTAGCCGCGACCTCAATGACAGGATTCGCCGATGCTGCTCGACTACGCGATCTCGGCGGCGCTCACTTTGTTCGTGGTGGTCGATCCGATCGCGATGGCGCCGACTTTTCTGGTCGTGACCGAAGGCATGCCGCGCGCATCGCGGCAGAGCGTCGCGGTGCGCGCCAGCGTTATTGCCGGCGTGATCCTGATCGGCACCGCGCTGGTCGGCGATTGGCTTCTCGACACGCTTAAAATCTCCTTGTCGGCGTTCCGTATCGCCGGGGGACTGCTGCTGTTCTGGATCGCCGCCGAGATGGTGTTCGGCGTGCGCAGCCAACATGAAGGCGAAGAGGCCGAACAGGCGCTGGAGGAACGCGTCCGCAACATTGCCGCCTTCCCGCTGGCAATCCCGCTGCTCGCCGGGCCGGGCGCCATCACCGCTACGCTGCTGCTCGCCACCCGGGCCAACGACGATATGACCCTGATTGGAATTCTCATTGGCGTCGTGCTGCTTATCGCGCTGTCTTGCTGGATTACCTTCGTTTCCGCCGAGCGCATCAGCGGGCTTCTCGGCAAGACCGGCAATATCGTGCTGTCGCGCTTGCTCGGCGTGCTGCTGGCGGCCTTGGCCGTGCAATATGTGGTCGACGGCATTCGCTCGATTTTGGGCGGTTGATCCACAGTCTTACGGATTTCGGAATTCACGTTTGGTTAGTAAACGGTCCGGCGCAATTTCCGTTTGTCAGTAAGCGTTGGAGTATGCGTCATGCCGATTTCTCCCGTCCCGCCGCCCGGCGCCAGCCTGGCGAACGCACAGAGCCTGGAATCGATCGCCCGACAAAAAAATGGCGTCAGCCACCCGCTGGCGACCCCGCCAACCCCGCCGAAAATCAACAATCAGCAGTCGAGGCTATTGCCCGCGACGGCCGGAGCGATCGGAAGCAAGGTCAACAAGATGGCCTGAGCGTCGCCTCAGGCGTTCGTTCGCGGCCTCTGCTCGCCTTCATGCCGGCAGATGGCGGGCGCTAAGCGTTCGTTAACCATAGAAATTCATGATCGCTTAGGATTTCGCTTCGGAGGAAAGCCATGCCCGTTCCAGGAATTGCCGCTGCGGCGACGCCGCCGCTACCGCTTCAACAATTGTCGCCAAGTGCCGGTCACCACAAGCATAACGGCAATGGTGCGCCTTCGCTCAGCGACGTCGACGGGCAAAGCTCGACGCCCACGCCGCCATCCAATTCGACCGGCAGAATCGGCAGCGTGCTCGACATCAGGATATGACGCCGTTTCGCGTGCGCGCGGCGGAGCCGCGCGACATCCCGGCCCTGATGCGGCTCAAGCGTCGCTTGGCGGAAGGCGAAGATTCCGCTCACGCCGTGTGCGCCAGCGACGCCGATTGGCTGCGCGATGGGTTTGGCCCCGAAGCCGGCTTCACCGCTTTCGTCGCCGGCCGGGCCGGCAACGACGACATCATCGGCAATATTATCGGGATGGCGACCTGCAGCCGGCGTAAGATCACCGGCTGGAACGGCCCAGTGATTTTCCTCCAAGACCTGTTCGTCGAACCGGCGCATCGCGCGCATGGCGTGGCGCGCGCCCTGATGGCGCGGGTCGCCGCTTACGCGAGCGCGCTCGGCAGCCCGATCGTCGAACTGACCGTGCGCGCCGACAATCCCGCGCAACAATTTTATTTGCGCGCCGGTTTTCAGCTGCTGCCGCAATGCCTCACTTACGTGCTGGCCGGCCCGGCGCTCTCTGCACTCGCGGCGCAAGACCAGAATGTCACTCCCGCACGCTAGCCGTCGAGCCGCGGCTGCCAGATCATGAAGGCAAACGCCGCGAGCATGCCGATCAGAATCGGGCCGGCGAGCACGCACCAGATATGGAATAAACGCCGATAGGCGCGGGGCAGCGGCTGGCTCGCCAGCGCCGCGTCGCGGGTGAGGTTGCGGATCCGCATTTCGGTCCAGACCGCCGCGATCCAGCAGGCCAAGATCGCGGCATAGAGCACGCTCGAAATGACGATCCAGAATTCGCGCAGTGGCGAAAGGCCGATGGCAAAGGCCAGCGGAAAACCGCTGAGCGGCTGCAATACGAGCGCGGCAGCCACCACGATGAGCTCGACCTTGACGACGAATTGCGACGTCAGCGCAACGACCGAGGTGTTGCCGGAACGATGCGCCAGCACCATGAAGATTGCCAGGCACAGCCAGGTGCCGAAGCTCAGCGCGACGGCGAGCACGTGCACGAATTTAATGGTGAAGATCAGATCGAGCATGGCGGTGACTGGCGATTGTAGGCAAAGCGAAGCATCCTCCTAGCACATTAGGCCAGCCGAAGTGCTACGACGAACCGCATTACTCGGAATGCCGGTTGCTTCAGCATCCGGTCCGCTTGCCCTTCGGCAGAAATACGAGGTTCACGGTCTTCGGTGTTCGCGTTCCAATCGGCACGAGCGATCCGTCGGTACCGGAAAAGTCCATCGCCTCATAGTTATGCGCGGCCAGCCAGGCAAGAAACTCGGCCAGACTTGCGCCGCGCAGCGCGAGGCTTTCGTCTTCGGCTTCGAGCAACAAAAGCGGACGGTCGCGCGCCAGCAACGCTTCCGCTCCGCGCAAGGCGTCAAGTTCCGATCCTTCGATATCCATCTTGATCAGATCGATGCGCGGCCAATTTCGCGTTTCAGCCAACGCATCGAGCGTTGTCACCGACACCTCGGACCGGCCCACGAGCTTCACCCATGGCGCAGCGACAGCGCCCAGCGCGTTGAACCCGGCATGATCGAGCTCGGCGATGCCCAGTTGCGCTTGTCCGGTCCGCGCCCCGATCGCGGACGGGATGATTTCGACATCGGCAAAGCCGTTGATGCGGAGATTTTCTCGAAGCTGTCGCAGCTCCCGTTCGCTCGGCTCGATAGCGATCACGCGGCCCGCCGCGCCGACACGCTTGCGGCAAAACAATGCGTGAATAGGCCTTCATTGGCGCCGACATCGATGACGCTCATGCCGGGTTTTAGAAACCCGGCAAGAAAGAAAAATTCATTCGGATCTATTTCGCCGGCGACGAAAACGAGCCGGGCGGTATCGGTCCCCATCCGCAAATTAAGCTTGATCCCATCGAGCCATTTGACGCGCACCGTTTGCCCGCGCAGCGCATTCCACAATTTCAATCGGACTTCACGGGCAGCGTCGGGCGGCGTTCCCAGGGTATATCCCGACCACCAGCCTGGGACCTGCCGCAGGGGCTGAATGGACACGACCGTCGATGCGAGGCGCCGCAAGAAAAAGATCACGCCGGCCCGCGCGATAGCCGAAACCGCCGCCAGCACTTTTCGATCAAGGCCGCGAAGCGCCCTCATTGAGTGAGCCCGCTTATTTGAAAGGCCTCACCCTGGTGCGGTGACTTGCCGGCACATCGTCCGCGCCACGACCGAGGTATGCCCGAAGCGATGCGCGGCGTGAAGCATGGCCGGGACTCGTCATTGCGAGCGTTAGCGAAGCAATCCAGTCGTAGATTGCTTCGTCGCTTCACAATGAACGATCGCTCAGAACGGAATTTCGTCGTCCATATCGGCGCCGGCGCCGCCGCGCGATCCGACCGCTGCGGCGGCCGCCGCGACTTTGCGCGTCGGTCCGGACGAGCCGAACTCGCCGCCCCCTCATCGGCGCCGAAATCGCCGCCGCCCCCACCTGCGCCCGCGCCGCCGGCACGGTCGAGCAAGGTCAATTCGCCGCGAAAACCCTGCAGCACCACCTCGGTCGAGTAACGGTCCTGGCCGGACTGATCCTGCCATTTTCGCGTCTGCAGCGCGCCCTCGATGAAAACCTTCGAGCCCTTCTTGAGGTACTGCTCGGCGATCCGGCACAAATTCTCGTTGAAGATGACGACGCGATGCCACTCGGTCTTTTCGCGCCGCTCGCCGGTCGTCTTGTCTTTCCACGAATCCGAGGTGGCGACACGCAAATTGGCAATCGGCCGGCCGTCTTGGGTGCGGCGGATTTCCGGATCCGCGCCCAGATTGCCGATCAGGATCACTTTATTGACGCTGCCTGCCATGACCTTACTCCGCTCGTTAGTTGCCGCCAACTCTTGCCCGCCAACTCTTGCCTGCAAAATCTCGCTTGCCCACCAAGTGCAGCTAAACCGTGATGCAGATAACGCGGGCGATGGCGGTCCCCGCAAGGACCATCGGCGTTATCCACACCAGTCCCCGGCGGTGGCGCCGCCTTGTGCGCTATGTTCCCTTTTCGTTCTAATCATTCTTCGCCGCGAATGCAAGAGGCGCTGAAAACGACGCCCAGTGCGCCTGTGGAAGGAAACGCTCGCCCAAAAGGCGAGACTCACGCAGAATGCCCGCCGGTGTCGGGGTGTTGAAATGTCGCCGGCTGTTGCTTTTTGGTTACACCATTTCCGAGCGAGATCAGCTACTTATTGGGCTGGCGACGGTGGTACGGAAGTGATTCCGTCGAGGCGAGGTTTAAGCCGGTTCGAAGGCCAGCTTGACTGACAACGCTCGGCTGGGAAATTCGACCGGTCGCGCAACGCACTGGAGGGTCGCAATGAAGCGATTATTGATGGCTGGAGCGTTGGCGTTTGCCGTGGCCGCCGGGCAAGCACTCGCAGCGGATCTTCCACAACCGGCGCCGCCGCCGCAGGCGCCCGTCGCTTACGTGCCGACCGTGGCGCCGGTCTACAACTGGGGCGGCATCTATTTCGGCGCCAACGGCGGCTATGGGTTCGGCAGCAGCGAGTGGAGCGATCCGAACAATCCTTCGTCCGCTCCGAACACCGGTAATTTCAGTACGACCGGGTTTCTGGTCGGGCCGACCGTCGGCGTCAATTTCCAGACCGACGCCTTCGTGTTCGGCATCGAAGGTGATTTTGACGCCTCATGGCTGGATGGCAAAAGTTCAAGCGCATATTGCGGCGTCCTTGGCTTCGGTGCCTGCCGCGCAATGCGAAACCAAGAATACCTGGCTTGGCACGGTCCGCGCCCGCGTCGGTTATGCGGCGGATCGCGTGCTGTTCTACGGCACTGCCGGCGGCGCGTTCGGCAATATCGAGGCCGGCGCAAACGGCGGTTTCGTGAGTTCGACCAAGGCCGGCTGGACCGCCGGCGCCGGCGTCGAGGTGGCTTTCGCCGACAACTGGACGGCTCGGGTCGAGTACCTGTTTGTCGACCTCGAAAATGCCACCTGCAGCGCAGCCAATCCTTGCGGCATGAATCTCTGTTACCACCGGCCGGCCCGGCGAACCAGACCGTCAAATTCGACGCCAACCTGATCCGGCTCGGCGTGGACTACAAGTTCCGCTGAACGAATTAGCTATCCTGGGGGATGGGAGCGGGGTCCTGGTGACCCCGCTATGTGCTTGTCGGCCGTCGCCAGCGCATTGATTCCGGTGGGCTGTTGTTTTTTTGCACTATCCAGCGGCGTCCGGAACGATTGTATTAGGGCATGAAACACGTAAACCTCGTGCCCCGCGGGGGGTGGCGTATGAGGTCTGTCGGTGCCGGATTGGTGGCGTTGGCGGCGATGGCTGTTGCCGCGCCGGTTCATGCTGCCGATTTGCCGGTGGCGCCGGCCTACAATCCACCCGCGCCGGTGCCGCCCGCGATCTACAATTGGACCGGCTTCTATCTCGGCGGCAATGTCGGCGCCGGCCTGTTGTCGGAGAATATGACGCCAACCGGCACCGCCGCCCTGGGGCTCAGCCCCGTCTCCCCGTTCCATCCTTCAATCGTCGGTCTCGTCGGCGGCGCCCAAGCTGGCGTAGATTATCAATTCTCGTCCATAGTCGTCGGCGCGCAAGCCTCATTGAGCGACTCCTACATCAACGGCCAGAACACGCAGAATACTACCGGCGGCGCCAGCCAGCTGCGGATGACGTCTGAGCCGACGTGGTTTGCCAGCGTCACCGGGCGCGTCGGTTACGCCGCCAACACGCTATTGTTTTACGTCAAGGGCGGCGGCGCCTGGATGCATATCGAGCATGTCCAAGATGTTCTGGCCGCGGGCGGCGTCACCGCCAGCACCCAAGCCATCAGCGACGACCGCTCCGGCTTCGTCGCCGGTGTCGGCCTTGAATATGCCCTGACTCAAAATCTGTCGGCGTTGTTCGAATACGATTTCTACGACTTCGGCACCAAGACCGAAAACTTCAATCCCGCTATCGTCGGTACGCCGTTGTCGATCCGCTCCGATCTGCACACGCTGACGGTCGGTCTCAATTACCGCTTCAGCTCGGGCTCGTTACGGCCAGCCGTTCTGCCCGACCTGCTGAGCCCGGTTTTTTCCACGGCCAGATTTCGCAAGCAAGATTCCGCAACCAAACCAAGATTTACGGGCATAGGTCCTGCCCCCGCACTGGCATAGGCTTGGCGTTCTCACTATGTTCGGGCCATGATCAGCGCCTCGCCGACCGCGGGGTACGCGTTGCTTTTCCCGGCCGGTGCGCATGAACGACCTGTTCGATAAATCTGCCAAATCGGCGCAAAATCTGGCTGCGCAAGAGCGCCGCGACAGCGAGCGCCGCGCCCAAATCCGTGCCGCGCAAGATCGCCGTATCATCGCCATCCGCGGCGCGCGCGAGCACAACCTCAAAAACATCGATCTCGACATTCCGCGCGACGAGCTGGTGGTGTTCACCGGCCTGTCCGGCTCCGGCAAATCCTCGCTCGCCTTCGACACCATCTATGCCGAGGGCCAGCGCCGCTATGTCGAGAGCCTGTCGGCTTACGCGCGCCAGTTCCTCGAGATGATGCAAAAGCCGGACGTCGACCAGATCGACGGCCTCTCCCCGGCCATTTCCATCGAGCAGAAAACCACCTCGCGCAATCCACGCTCGACCGTCGGCACCGTCACCGAAATCTACGATTACATGCGGCTGTTGTGGGCCCGCGTCGGCGTGCCCTACTCGCCCGCCACCGGGCTGCCGATCGAGAGCCAGACCGTGTCGCAGATGGTCGACCGCATTTTGGCGCTGCCTGAAGGCACGCGGCTTTATCTGCTCGCGCCCGTCGTGCGCGGCCGCAAGGGCGAGTACCGCAAGGAGCTCGCCGAGTTCATGAAGAAGGGCTACCAGCGCGTCAAAATCGACGGCGCCTTCTACGAGATCGCCGACGCGCCGGCGCTCGACAAGAAATTCACCCACGACATCGACGTCGTGGTCGATCGCATCGTGGTGCGCCCCGACATCGCCGCGCGGCTGGCGGATTCGCTGGAGCAGGCGCTGAAACTCGCCGACGGGCTCGCGGTGGCGGAATTTGCCGATGCGTCGTCCTCTTCACCTCCCCCTGAAAGGGGGAGGGCGAACGCGAAGCGTTCGGGTGGGGGTCAGTCTGCGGACGCCGACACGGACCCCTCCCCGTCACGCCTTCGCTCCTCCGGAGCTACGGCGGACGGCCCTCCCCTTTCAGGGGAAGGTGCAAGAAAAGACGAAGTTGGCGACAACCGCGGCGTCCGACGCCAACCGCCTCACCTTCTCCGAAAAATTCGCCTGCCCGGTGTCCGGCTTTACCATCCCGGAGATCGAGCCGCGGTTGTTCTCGTTCAACAATCCGTTCGGCGCCTGCCCGAAATGCGGCGGGCTTGGCGTCGAGCAGCATATCGACGCCGATCTTGTCATCCCCGACAAGGAGCGCACGCTGCGCAAGGGCGCCATCGCGCCGTGGGCCAAATCGTCGTCGCCCTATTACACGCAGACGCTCGACCGCGCTCGGCAAGCACTACAAGTTCACGCTCGACACCAAGTGGAAGGACCTGCCGAAGAAGACGCAGGACGCCATTCTCTATGGTAGTGGCGACACCGAGCTCCGCTTCTCCTACGACGACGGCATGCGCGCCTATGACACCAAGCGCGCTTTCGAAGGCGTCATCACCAATCTCGAGCGGCGTTACAAGGAGACCGACAGCGACTGGGCGCGCGAGGAGATCGCGCGCTACTTCACCGACGTGCCGTGCGACGCCTGCAAAGGCTATCGCCTCAAACCCGAAGCGCTGTGCGTGAAGATCGGCGGCAAGCACATCGGCGAAGTGTCGGACATGTCGGTCAAAGGCGCAGCCGCTTGGTTCACTGAGCTACCCCAGAGGCTGACCCCGAAACAGAACGAAATCGCCGTGCGCGTGCTCAAGGAAATCCGCGAGCGCTTGAAATTTCTGGTCGATGTCGGCCTGGAGTATCTCACGCTGGCGCGCGCCTCCGGCACGCTGTCCGGCGGCGAGAGCCAGCGCATCCGCCTCGCCTCCCAAATCGGCAGTGGCCTCACCGGCGTGCTCTACGTGCTCGACGAACCCTCGATCGGCCTGCACCAGCGCGACAATGCGCGGCTCCTCGAAACCTTGAAGCGGCTGCGCGACCTCGGCAACACCGTGATCGTGGTCGAGCACGACGAGGACGCCATCCGCACCGCCGACTGGGTGTTGGACATCGGCCCCGGCGCCGGCATTCACGGCGGCCATGTCATCGCCAAAGGCCAGGTCGACGACCTCATCGCCGCGCCCGACAGCTGGACCGGCAAATATCTGTCCGGCGAGCTGACGGTGCCGATCCCCGAGCGCCGGCCGCCGAGCAAAAGCCGCGTGCTGAAAATCGTCGGCGCCCGCGGCAACAACCTCAAAAACATCACCGCCGAAATTCCGCTCGGCCTGTTCACCTGCGTCACCGGCGTGTCCGGCGGCGGCAAGTCGACGCTGCTCGTCGACACGCTCTACAAGGCGCTGGCGCGCCGCCTCAACAACGCCAGCGAGGCCCCCGCCCCTTACGACCGCATCGAAGGCGTCGAGCATCTCGACAAGATCATCGACATCGACCAGTCGCCGATCGGCCGCACGCCGCGCTCGAACCCGGCGACCTATACCGGCGCGTTCACGCCGATCCGCGAATGGTTCGCCGGCCTGCCGGAATCCAAGGCGCGCGGCTACGAGCCCGGCCGCTTCTCGTTCAACGTCAAAGGCGGCCGCTGCGAGGCCTGCCAGGGCGACGGCGTCATCAAGATCGAGATGCACTTTTTGCCCGACGTCTACGTCACCTGCGACGTCTGCAAGGGCAAGCGCTACAATCGCGAGACGCTGGACGTGCTGTTCCGCGGCAAATCCATTGCCGACGTGCTCGACATGACGGTCGAGGAGGCGCTGGAATTCTTCAAGGCGGTGCCGCGGGTGCGCGAACCGCTGAAACTTCTGCACCGCGTCGGGCTCGACTACATCCATGTCGGCCAACAGGCGACGACGCTTAGCGGCGGCGAGGCGCAGCGCGTCAAGCTCGCCAAGGAATTGAGCAAGCGCGCGACGGGGCGGACGCTTTACATTTTGGATGAGCCCACCACCGGCCTGCACTTCCACGACGTGGCGAAACTCCTCGACGTGCTGCACGAGCTGGTCGAGACCGGCAACACCGTCGTCGTCATCGAGCACAATCTCGAAGTGATAAAAACCGCCGACTGGATCATCGACCTCGGCCCCGAAGGCGGCGACGGCGGCGGCGAAATCGTCGCCGCGGGCACGCCCGAAGACGTGGTGCGCGAGAAGCGGAGTTATACCGGGGCGTTTCTGAAGCCTGTTCTCAAAAGACAGGAAAAGCCAAAGAAGCGCATCCAAGCTGCGGAATAGGCGGTGCCTTGTCCGCCGTAGCCCGCAGGGCGAAGGCGGATGGCGCGGCGCGGCCCCGCGAGCAAGAAGAAGCGGATTGAGGCGGCGGAGTAACCCTCCCTCTCCCGTTCCGGGAGAGGACGCCAAGCGAGCGCCTGCGAGAGAAGGCGGGTGAGGGTCCGTAACGGCGGGGATTCGGCCGACTGGATCAGTGGTTGAATCGTGCTACACTGCACCATCAAGGGGTGAGGCAATGCCTGCCGACGTGACCAAAGAAGAATTCCAGGCGCTCGAACAAGAGGTCGAAGGCGAGAAGCTGGTCACGCGCCACATCCTTGAACAGACCCGCCGCAACGGCGACGACATTGCAGCCGTCAAAACTCGGCTTGATCGCGTTGAGGAAAAGGTTGACCGCCTAGACGAGAAAGTCGACAGGATCGACGGCCGCCTTGACCACCTCGACACCGGCCTCCGTTCCCTGCGCACCGACATGCCGAAAATCGTGGCCGACACTATGCGCGAGGTCTTGCGAGAGCAAAAAGGCAAATCGTCACTCGGACGCGCCTGGAGTTCATCCACGAGGGCAAATACGCCGCGGAAGTCGCGATCGAGCTTCATTATAGCGACGACAGCTGGTCGCCGACTATGTCGCTCGACGACGCGCGTAAGCTTGAGGCCGTGCGGCTCGCGTTGCAGCGCGGCGATATCGCCGAAGCCGCCAAATACGGCCGCGTGTTCGAGCTGACGCCGGTGGCGGCGAAGTGATCCCCGCATCCGACATCGATCGCCTACTTGTCTCCTGCTGCGGCGCGCATTCGTGCAAGGTTGCGAGAATTATCGGATAGACCTACGAAACCTTGGAGGAGCGCGGAATCGCGATTTCTGGCGGCATCGCCAAGCTCGTGGATGCGCGCATGGCGATCCTGGTCCGTAGCGGAAAGTTGGAAGCGAAGGGAAACATAAAGCGCTGGCGTTACAGCGAGGTGCGGTTGGCGGAGGCGCGTCAGACCGGTCGGTTCATCAAACCGATGGTGGCGCGGCGGGGCGCGGTGGCAAAGAAGAAAAACGTCGAGGCGACGGACTAGAAGCACTGTGAGACGCGGGGGCTATTGGTGCCATGCCTTACTGTCTAATCTGTGCCACGCCAAACGTGTCCTCCCAGCAAATAGCGCATGACACGGTGTATAGCTGCTCGCGATGTGGCCATTGGGGCATGGCTCGCCTCACCGCCGAGTTGACAAATCTTCTGCAAAGCAAACTAGGCGCTTGGGATGACCTATCTGTCCATCGTCGGTCACGGCTAAGCCATATCATTCGACGCCAACAACGCAGAGACAGCGCATATGTCCAGATGCCCCTGCACGGCGGTCTTGAAGATTGGCGCCTGGATGATCCGCTACCGCCACCTGCCGAGCAATTGGATTATCTAGTATTGGCCATTGGGAACCAACAGCCCTCGGCTGCAGAGATTACCCGACAATCCGTCGACGCACTGTCCGCCGAAATCGGAGCGACCATAAACAAGGCTTCGCCTAGTGCTGGCCTCAAATGGCTACTCGACCAGATCGATACAAAGTCATTAATCGAAAGTCGGGGAGACATCGGCCGAACTCCGTTTCTTAGACTTACCATGGAGGGATGGCATCGCTTCGATTCCTTGATGCGTAAAAGAGTGGAAAGTCGAGGGGTGCTCATGGCGATGCAATTTAACGATCCGGATCTCGACAGCGTCGTCGAAAAAGCATTCAGGCCGGCTGTTAAGCGCGCTGGATTTGAATTGCGATTAATTACAGATTGCCAGCCGGCGGGCCTAATTGATGATCAGCTTCGGGTAGCGCTACGAACTTCACGCTTTGTAATCGCCGACTTAACGCACAATAATCGCGGAGCATATTGGGAGGCAGGATTCGCCGAAGGCTTGGGACGTCCTGTTATTTACACCTGTCGCGAAAAAGAGTGGCATGATCAAAAGACACATTTTGACACAAATCACCTCGTGACGGTTATTTGGAGTACCGACAAACTGGACGAAACGGCCTCAAAACTTACAGCGACCATCAGGGCAACGCTACCTGACGAGGCAACAATGACAGATGCCTAGGCGGTTCGACACCCATCAATTAAAAAATGACAGTCACGCCGCTTGTGCCTTGGTGCGCGAGACAATGAATTCGCCTTCCGAAAGAAACAACTCGTCACCCGTATGGACCTCTCCGCTCGGCGTCTTCAACGCATAAATCGGCATTACTCCGGTTTCTGCTGTAATTGGTATAAGATTATCGCTCCCAGGACTGTAGGCAAACGCAACAACTGCCTCGCGGCGCACCCGAACTGGCGTTTCGTCCGTTATTAATTCTAAGAGTTCATAACCGGGTGGTGCGGGGAAAAAATGCTGAGTTAATGCCTGCATCTTTTCCTCGCTCAAATAACCTTCAAGAACTTGTCCATCAATGAACTCGATCTCGGCCCATTGTCCTTGCCTCGGATTTTTCAGCGGTCGAAAACTCTTGATCTGATCGGTGTTGATGTATTTCCTATTGAATTCAATAAACATGTCAGGCCTCTGATTCGGTTGGAGAATGACGATAACACAGCAGTGCAATCAACATCAGACCGAAACCACCCAACGCATTGGCAACGTGCATCGGCGGATCAAATCCATTGAGCGTGGCCCGGCTTGAGCGAGCGAAAGCCGGGGTCGGCGCGCGAGCGAAAACGTCGTTCCCGGATTTCGCTCCGCTCAATCCAGCAAGCGTAGGGCGGGCTGAGCATAGCGAAACCCGCGCGGTTTTCCGGTAACGGAGCGTGGGCACGGCGCATCGCGCCTTTCCCCACCCTACGCTCGATGAAAGCGCCCCTGTCTGAAATCCGGCAGCGACGCCTTTCCGAGTTCATAAAAAGCATCCATTCCTTCGAGAGGATCATCGCCACGATCCGCTCGGCTAGCCAGCTCTTCCAAGACGAGCCAGTTCACAGGCGCTTCATCACCTTTGAGGTCCAGCACGGCAAAATCTGGAAAAATACACTCCTCATGCAAATGCGGTTCAATCTGCTCACCGAAATTTGCCAACTTCTCATCTGCACCGGGAAGCGCGGCAGTCACACCGGCGATAAGGTCGGCAAGCTGAATACCTGCATGCTCGCGCGATGAGGCGAATGCAACCGGCTTCGACATATTCCAGGTCAAGGCACGACGCTTGCCAAATATCTCGATATGCGCGACATCGGGACAATTCACCATGACGTTGAAGAGGCCGTCCATCGTCTTCAGTGGCCTGGACTCGTCACATACGACCTCTAGCAATGGATGACGTTGCCCCCACGCAACGAGATGACTGACGATCGCCGATGCAGTGAGGTCAAAAATCCAATTATCGCTTCCGATCCGTTCCAGGTCGCGCGTCTCGCGCGCGATTGTGACGTTATATCCACGTACAAATCGCAAGATTTGGCCAATCATGGGATTTGGCCCGGCCGCCGCGCCAAACAACGTCGGGGCATCCGTGGGATCCAGCGACCGCATGAACGCTTCAAATTCTTGGGCAAGAAGCCGGATCGACTTGTCCTGCATTAGCATGAAGAAAAACATCGCCACGAACCTGTGCAGATTATGCCTATAGAACAGCGCGTTGTTCTCCTGCAGTACCGGCTCATAAAGATATTCGAACAGCTTGCAGGCAAGGCTCAACCGCTTGTCGTACAGCGTGGCCATATACCGACCTTGCATCGCATCGAGCACGTCGGAGATCAATGCGCGACCTCGTCCACTTCGCAATAGTTTAGCTGCTTTCAATTCCGGCATCTGCACGGGATACTTCCCGCGCATTCGCCGGATAAGAGATTCAGCTTCGGCCAAAGACAGGTCATGAGACGCGTAGCTGAAGAATGGCTGATCCGGATTCAGCAGATTGTTGCCGGTGAATCCGGCTTCGTCGCAGGAAATCAACGTGGGAAACAACAACTGGGACACGAGGATACCATTCTTCGGAAAACTGTTGATGTATGATGCCTGCTCGGAAATCCAAGCCCGTAGGACGGATTAGCCTCGCCGACTGCATGGATTGCCGGATCAAGCCCGGCCACGACGACGACCACAGCCTCACCCTGAGGTGCCCGCGCGGAGCGCGGGCCTCGGAGGGTACTAGCGGCAATGCCCCGGCCGCATCCTTCGAGGCGCGCTTTCAGCGCGCACCTCAGGATGAGGGGAAAGCGCAGCCCTACGAGCGCCTCACGCGCACCGCCTCAACCGCCGAGCTGCTGGTCGATCCAGCCGCGCAGCGCGCCCGCCGCCATGACGCCGCTGTGGCGGGCGACTTCGCGGCCGCCGCGGAACAGGATCATCGTTGGAATCGCGCTGATGCGATAGCGGGCCGCCAGGTTCTGCTCGGCGTCGGTATCGACCTTGGCGAAGCGCAGCCGCGGCTCGAGCGCCTTGGCCGTGGCTCTCGAACACCGGAGCCATGGCGCGGCAGGGTCCGCACCAGGCGGCCCAGAAGTCGACCAGGAGCGGCAGATCGGCGGCGGCGTGGCGCTCGAAATGCGCGGCGTCGAGATTGATCGGCGCGCCGGCAAACAGCGGCTCGTGGCAGCGACCGCATTTGCCGCCCTCGCCGCGCCGCTCGGCCGGAACGCGGTTGAGCGTATGGCAATGCGGACAGGGAATGGTGACGGAGGCTGACATCGTCGTTCGTCTTCCGGCAGGGCAAACAGCAACGCCGCGCCGCGATGGCGGACATCGACCCCGCTCAGAAAGATTTGGGAACAGCCGGAACCGAAATCAACCCGCCATAGCCCGACGCTTTGGCCTCACGTCTCGATCTTGCTCAGCACGGCTTGCATCTGCTGCAACACGTCGCGGGTCTTCTCCGCGTAGAACGCGTTCACCACCTCGCTGATCGCCTGCACCTTCGGGTCGAGCGGGTTGAGGCCCGCCGCCACCAGGCGGGCGTGCAGCTCCTTGAGCACTTCGTCTTTCTCGAACATCGCGCCTCCGTTTTGCCCCGTCTATGCCGCATCGGCCGGCCGCCCACGCTTGCCCGCCGCGAAGACATACCACACTCGATCTTCCCTCTCCCGTTCCGGGAGAGGACGCCGAGCGACCCCCGACTTGATCGGGGGAAGCTAAGCGGGTGAGGGTCCGCGCAATCCCCGCACGGGTCCCGCTGGCGCGGGACCGCCTCTCCCGTAAAGGGAGAGGGAAAAATTGCAGGGACAAGCGCGCCAACCCGACCACGAAATCTTAATTTGACCGGCGTAAGCAGCATCCCTTTGGCGGCCCTTTTTATGCTGCCACCTGAAGGACCTTGCAGCCATGCCCCTCCTCTCCGTCATCGCCGCCCGCTGGCAGCAAGCCCTGCCCGCGCTTGCCGTCATCGGGCTCGTCGCCTGGATCGCGCTGTTCCGCCACGCGCCGACCAGCGAGCGTGCGCTGTTTGCCGCCCTCCTCGTGCTCTACATGCTGCACCAGACCGAAGAGCATTTGTGGCCGGGCGGCTTTCGCCAGTTCACCAATGCGCATGTCTTCCACAGCGGCAACGACGACTGGCCGGTCGACATTCCCGGCGTGGCGCTGATCAATATCGGCTATGTCTGGCTGCCGGTCGGCCTCGCCATCGCGTTCCCCAACGCGCTGCGCTGGCTCGGCCTCGCCTGGGTCGGGCTCACGCTGATCAACGGCATCATCCACATCGTCACCACGATCCGGCTGCGCATCTACAATCCCGGCCTGGTCACCGGCATCGTGCTGTTCCTGCCGTTCACGATCTTCGTGCTGACGCTCGAAGTTTTGCGCGGCGCGCTTTCCGGCGGCGAGATCGCCGCCATCGTGCTCGGCGGCATCGTGCTGCATATTCCGGTCGCGGCGCTGTTTGTGGTGCCGTATTTGCGCAGGCGGCGCGTGGCGACGTAGGCCGGACTACTGAAAAGCGGCGCCCCTGATCGAGCTTCGCGACATCGCACTCAACCGAGGTATAGTTCTCGATCGAAGGGCCGCGGAATAGCCTCCTCCTCCCTCTCCCGTTCCGGGAGAGGACGCTGAGCGACCCCCGACTTGATCGGGGGGAGCAAAGCGGGTGAGGGTCCGTGGTGGTCAGGCCCTCACCGCCCCGCCGCGCGGGGCCGCCTCTCCCGTAAAGGGAGAGGGAAAAGCCGACCTCGTCTCGGGAGTTATCGTGAAACGCCCGCACTCCAATCGCCTCCCGATTGCCATCCTGTTCGCCGTGCTGTGGTCTGGCGGCATGGTGTTGCGGGCGCCATCGATTGACCTGCGGACCGTCGCGACCGCCGTCATCGCCGGCGCCATTGTCGGCGGGCTGATGTACTGGCTGTTCGACAAGTTCCGACCGCCTTCGTGAGTGGAACGCACGGCGTCGGCCTGCCCTATCGACCCCGGCTCTGTCCTATTTAAAATAACTCACCCCGCAGGCCTGATCGCCGACGCGGGTTTCGAGAGCTTCTTTGGCCGACGGTTTTGTCTCACCCGGCTTCGGCATCTGATAGTCGACGGTGACGACAGCACCTTCCGGCGCGGCGTGAACGACATCGTAGCTGCGCTGTCCCATCGGCTCGTTGTAAAGCTTGAACTGGCGGATATCGGCGCCGATCAGGCCGGACAGTTCATAGGCGGTGAATTTGCCGTCGCCGGTATCGAAGCAATAGACGAAGAGATCGCGATCGCGGAACTCCTTGTTGTGCGGATCGTTGAAAGCCGCCAGCGCCTTGCCTTGGTCGGCCTTGAGCGCGACCACCGCGCGATCGAGCATGGCGCGGGCCTGCTCCGCCGTGCCGAGCGGCTCGCCGGCAAGCACCCCATTGCTCCACAGCACGGCGAATGCCAGCAACACCAACGCCAGCGACACGAACGCATACGCAATTTTCTTCACGGCGATCTCATCCTGTTTGCGATTGAACCAATCGGCCCGATCGTAGTTTGACGCGGCCCGACCGGGCAAGGTTCGAGATCGGCGCTCAAGCCCGGTCTGCCGCCACGCTCATGCGGGCGACATCCGCCAAATTCATGACGACTCCGGCGGCAAGACGTAAATTTCGGGCACGCTGGTTCCAGAACCACGGTTCCATAGCCGTCTAGTGGCCCGCATTTCCTACAAGTCGTGCTACATTGTCGCCATGCCCGCCCCGATCCGCGACAACACCGCCCTCTCCCGCTTCGAGCTCGACGCCGGCGGCGTCATTACGTTCATGACTTACCGTCTCGCCGGCAACGTGATGACCCTGGCACACACCGAGACGCCGGTCGCGGCGCGCGGCCGCGGGCTAGCTTCGCAGCTCGTCAAAGGCGTGTTGGACGAAATGCGCCGCCGCGGGCTCAAAATCGTGCCGCGCTGTCCCTTTGTGTCGGCCTATCTCGCCAAGCATCCGGAATACCGCGATCTGCTGGCGTAGCCTCACGCGCCTCTCCGCCGGTATTGCCCGCACGGCAGGCAGCGTGAAACGGTGGCACCGCCCGATCCGACCTTGTCTCGAGCCCTAGGTGATGGCATGATGGCGCCATCATGAATGCACGCACCCAGATCACGATGGAGCCGGAGCTGCAGCGCCGCGCCCAGGCCAAGGCCGCCGCGCTCGGCATTTCGTTCGCCGAATACGTCCGCCGTCTCGTTGCCGGCGATCTGGGCGAGCAAAAAAAATCCAAGCCCGACATATCGGTCCTCTTCGACCTCGGCTCTTCCAGCGAGCCAACGGATATCGCGCGCGACAAAGACAGGATGATCGGCCAAGCGGCCTGGGAGGACTATTTGCGCGATACCGGCCGCTTGCCCAAGCCCAAAACGCGCCGATCGAAAGCGCACCGCCGTTGAGCGTTTTTGTCGATACCTCGGTCTGGTTTGCGGCCGCCAATATCCGCGACCGGCAAAACCGGCGCGCGAAAATGGTGTTGTCGAGCGTCGCCGATCCGCTGCTAAGCGATCATGTGCTCGTCGAGACCTGGGGATTGCTCAACAGCCGCATTCACCGAGAAGCGGCCGAGCGATTCTGGAACCAGATCAGGCACGGCGCGGTGCCGATCGAAAAGATCACCGCGCCCGATCTCGAACGCGCGTGGACCATCGGCGAGGCATTCCCCGATCAGGCCTTTTCCCTTGTCGACCGCACCAGCTTTGCCGTGATGGAGCGCCTCGGCCTGACGCGTGCGGCGAGCTTCGATGACGATTTCGCCGTCTATCGCTATGGCCGCAATCGCGACCGCGCCTTTGAAATTTTCCGATAAAGGGTTTAAGGCCGCGCCATGACAGCGAAAAAACCCGTCGTCGGCGTCATCGGCAGCGCTCATCTGGCCGAGGGCAAGTTTCCGGCGCAGCGCGTCAGCGAGCGCATTCTGCTCGCCGCCGCGGAGGCCGCCGGCGCGCTGCCGCTGATCTTCGCCGGCTCGCCGGAGATCATCGATATCGGCGCGCTCCTCGACACCGTCGACGGCGTGCTGCTCACCGGTGCGCGCGCCAATGTCCATCCGAGTCATTTCGGCCTCGACGAAGATCCGCGCCACGAGCCTTATGACCGCAACCGCGACGCGCTGGCGCTGCCGCTGATCGAGGCCGCCGTCGCCCGCGGGGTGCCGCTGCTCGGCATCTGCCGCGGTTTTCAGGAGATCAATGTCGCCTTCGGCGGCTCGCTGCATCCGGAAATCCGCGAATTGCCCGGGCGCATGAACCATCGCGCGCTGCGGCTCGAAAACGGCGAGATCGATCCCGATCCCAAGGTCATCTATGCCGAGCGCCATGAGGTGCGGCTCACGCCTGGCGGCGTGTTCGCCAAAATCCTCGGCGCCGAGACCGTCCGGGTCAATTCGCTGCACGGCCAAGGCATTCTCGAGCCGGGCCGGCGCATCGTCGTCGAGGGCGTTGCCGAGGACGACACCATCGAGGCCATCCGCGTCGCCGAGGCGCCGGGATTTGCGCTTGGCGTGCAATGGCACGCCGAGCATGTGGCCGACCCCAATCCGGTCAATCGCACCTTGTTCGCGGCGTTCGGCGCGGCGCTCGCCGCGTATCGGCGGACGCGGTGACGCTCATTTCACCGCCCGCCTGTTGCGCATGGCGCCCTCGCCAATCAACCCCCTCGCCAGACCGCCGCAGAGAGGTAGAATGACGCTGCGGGGCATCCAGGACTGGGCACCGAAGTGGCGCGATAAGCTGCTCGGCAAGCGGAGGAAAAGCGTGAACACGTCCAAAAGTCTGATTTCGACCGTTTTCGGCGCGGCGCTGCTGTGCGGTTGGGCCGTTGCATCGGCACACGCCACCGACGATGTGGCCGGTAAAGCCGAGGTCTGCGGCGCCTGCCACGGCCAGAACGGCACGCCGATCAACACGGTGACGCCGATCATCTGGGGGCAACAGAGCAATTATCTCTACAAGGAATTGCACGACTTCCACAGCGGCGCGCGCGTCAACGCCACCATGTCGCCGAACGTCAAGGACATCGCGCTGCCGGACCTGCGCCAGCTTGCGGATTATTTTGCCGCCAAATCCTGGCCGGCCGCGCCCGGCGCCAACGCCGCCGCGGCGCCGCCAGCCGACATCGCCGGCAAGATCGAAATGTGCAAGGCCTGCCATCAGCCGCATTTCGAGGGCGGGGCACCGGCGCCGCGGCTCGCCGGCTTGAGCTCCGAATATTTATTGTCCGCCATGGACAATTTCGCCGACGGGCAACGCACCAACAATCTCGACATGCCGGGATTCATGAAGGCGCTGAGCCAAAGCGATCGCGACGCCATCGCGAAATATTTGGCCGGACTATGAGCATCCGGCTGACAACATCTGGGGGATAAAATGGCGAAAAAGAAACGGAAGAAAACGGCCGCCAAGGCGAAGACGACAAAAGCTTCGGCTAAGAAAAAGCTCATCAAAAAGAAAACCGCTGCAAAGAAAATCGCCGTCGCGAAGAAGCGGCGCAAGCCTACGGTCTCGGCAAAATCGAAGCCTGTTGCCAAGAAGACCGGTGCCAAGAAGACCGGTGCCAAGAAGACCGGCAAGAAGCCGGTGACGACGACAGTGCCGAAACCGGCGGCGGGCAAAACGGTCGCGGCGCCGCCGCGGGAGAGCCTATCGCACAAAATCGAAAGCGCGGTGGCCGCAGTGGTCGATATTTTCACCGACGCCGAACGGCTGCACCACAAGCTGGAGCCCGATATCTCCAACGAACCCGAGTAAAGTCTCCGCCTGCCAGCCGCATTCGCGGCCTAGTTCTTCCGGCCGCGTTCGGTTTCGGCCGCGCTTCGGATTGCTTCTTCGTGGTACCAGCCGCTGCCGCCGGACACGAGCTTCACGCCGTGGGGCAATTGCACATTCGGCACTGGGTCGTCACCTTGGACTCGGAGCGCGAAGCGGCCGCGTGGCGGGAAAGCGTAGATCTTCGCTGATCCGGAAATATTGGTCGTCATTGTTCGGCTCCATCGCCGTGCGCGCACATGCTGCGCGTTTCGGATGAGTTTGCTGAGTCGTTCTTAATATAATGCTTTGCTCGTCATTTGTTCGATGTGCCTCGCAGAAAATAAGCAACTGACTACAATATGTGCATTCAAACTGAATTCATGTCTTTGCATATTTCAACGGCAAGTCTTCCCACCCACAGTTGATCGCGGTTTCTTCGCAACGCACCAATGGGCGCGAGCAAGGCCGGTTTGGCACACAAAATGCTTGCAAACGGGCGGGAGACGGTGGCTAGCCGCGGTATTCGGCTGCTCACGCTTCGATGAACGCTCACTTCAGCCAAGAGACAGCCAAGAGAGACCGGTATGACAAAATATAAGCTCGAATACATATGGCTTGACGGTTACACGCCGACGCCCAACCTGCGCGGCAAAACTCAGATCAAGGAATTTGCCGCGTTTCCCTCGCTCGAGCAGCTGCCGTTGTGGGGCTTTGACGGCTCTTCGACCATGCAGGCGGAAGGCCACAATTCGGACTGCATCCTAAAACCCGTCGCCGTCTATCCGGACGCGGCGCGCCCCGATGGCGCTCTGGTGATGTGTGAAGTCATGCTGCCGAGCGGCGAACCGCATCCGTCGAACAAGCGCGCCACCATTCTCGACGATGCCGGCGCCTGGTTCGGCTTCGAGCAGGAATATTTCTTCTACAAGGACGGCCGTCCGCTCGGCTTTCCGTCGAGCGGCTATCCCGCGCCGCAGGGACCCTATTACACCGGCGTCGGCTACAAATATGTCGGCGACATCGCCCGCAAGATGGTCAACGAGCATCTCGATCTCTGCCTCGCCGCCGGCATCAATCACGAGGGCATCAATGCCGAAGTGGCCAAGGGCCAGTGGGAATTCCAGGTGTTCGGCAAGGGCTCGAAAACCGCGGCCGACCAGATGTGGATGGCGCGTTACCTGCTGCTGCGGCTGACTGAGAAATACGGCGTCGACATCGAGTTCCACTGCAAGCCGCTCGGTGATACCGACTGGAACGGCTCCGGCATGCACACCAACTTCTCGACCACTTACATGCGGGAAGTCGGCGGCAAGGAGTATTTCGAAGCGCTGATGAAGGCGTTCGACGGGGCGCGGGAAGACCACATCGCGGTCTATGGCCCGGACAACCACATGCGGCTTACCGGCAAGCACGAGACGGCGGCGATCACTGAATTCACCTATGGGATCGCCAACCGCGGCGCCTCGATCCGCGTGCCGCACAGCTTCGCCAACAACGGTTACAAGGGCTATCTCGAAGATCGCCGGCCGAATTCGCAAGGCGACCCGTACGCGATCACCTCGCAAATCCTGAAAACCATCGCGTCGGTACCGACCAGCGGCAAAGTCAGCGCCGCGGCTTAAGGCGACGCGACTTCAAGCATCAGGTGTGAGAGTTCGTGTGAACTCTCACACTGCTCCGACAAAACCGCAATTTTGGCTGACACCTGCGGCGCGGCGATGCTTGCCGCAATGGATTGGACATGATTGAGATCGGCGTCCTGCTCATTCGAGCTCGGTGAGCGCGATGCCGGGGGGAGGTGATTGGCGTCCCTCCCCCGATTTCGTGGCGGCAGCTATACAGGAATATGTTTGCCGACGAATTGCACCATGTCGGCAAAAGTACCGCCGATTTGCGAGAGATCCGGCGAATGGCCCTTGTGGCGCTCCATCTCGATATAGACGAGCTCGATCTCGCCGCCGGCCTTGCGGTAGTTGGCGACAAAGCGTTGCGGCTCGTTGCCGGGGAAGCTCGACTCCACGTCCTTATAGTCGTGCACGTCGTCGCCGCGCGCCTGGAACCAGATGGCCGGCGGCAACTGCACCGTCTCGCCGCGCTCGAGCGCCAGCATTGGATTGCCCTCGGCCATATTCTCCTCATTGCGCCAATAAGCGTCATGCCGCGGCACGATGCTCTTGCCCCATTCCTCGCCGCGAGCGATCGCGCGCTTGGCGTGCCGGTAGCGCGACAGCGGATTGATCACAGGCCACGACATCACGACGCAAGGCACGCTCGCATCCACCTGCGGCGAACCCGGCGGCAGTGCGATCGCCGCATAGCGCGAGTCATGCGGCCGCATGGCGACGAGCATGGCGAGTTGGCCGCCGCTCGACTGTCCCGACAGCGCCACCAAGGCCGGCCGCGTTTTGAGATCGCCGGCATGCGCCTTGGCCCAGCGCACCGCATAGTTGATGTCTTGCACCGACGCCGGGTAGGGCGCCTCGTTGCCGGAGCGGAAATCAAGCGCAATCGAGACGATGCCGTGCGAGGCCATGAATTCGTGGCGCAGATGCTCGGTCTTGCGGTCGCTCATGCACCAGGCGCCGCCGTGCACCTCGACCAGCGCCGGAAAAGGTCCCGCTCCGCGCGGCGAATGCACCCGCGCTAACAGCGGCTTGTCGCCGTGGCGGAGATATTCGACGTCGGCGACGTCATAGTCGGTGGTTTTGCTATCGAGAACGGCAGTAGTCATGGTGGATTTCCTTATGTAGTCGGTGTTCAAGCCGTCCGCGGCGCCGTGGCCGGCAAAATCACGCTGCGCGTCATGGTGCCGAGCGCAATCGCGCCGATGATCAAGAGTATCCCGGCGATCCACAGCGCCCAGTCGTAGGCACCCAGTCCGGACACAACATAACCGGTCACGATCGGCGCCAACAGGCCGCACAGATTACCGCTCAAAATGGTAAGACTGATCGCTTTGCCGACATCGCGCGCGCGGTGCACGAGGTCGGTGACCAGCGACAGATTGAGCGAGATCATGGCATTGACGCCGGACAGCGACAGCGCGAACAACGCCAGGATCAACGTCGTATTGTCGGTGAACGGCACGAACACGACCACGGCGGAGAGCAGGATGCAGGCGATGACTATGCCGCGCCGGCCGCCGGCGAGGAGCGTGTGGTTTTGCAGCATGCGGTCGCTGATCAGACCGATGACGATGCTGACCGGTACCGCGATCGCCCATGGCACCGCAGTGTAGAGCCCGGTCTTCATGATGGTAAGATGCTTGGTGTCCTGCAGATAGCTCGGCATCCAGAACAGCAGCAGGTAGAGCGTGTAGATGCCGGAGGCCTGCGCGATCATCGCACCCCATTGCGATGGCGACTGCAACAGCTCCAGCACCACGCCGGGGCTGCCGTGGATGCCGATTTCGTCGGGCGAACCGGCCGAGCGTTCGGCGAGGATCTTTTTGCGTTCCTCCGACGAAAGCCAGCTCACCTTTTCGGGCCGGTCGAACCAGAACAGATTGCAGGCAAGCCACACGAAGCCTGCCGCGCCGAGGACGATGAACGCGGCGCGCCAGCCCCAGGCGCTGGCGATCGACGCGGTGACCACGGCGCCGAGCGCCGGACCGACGAAGCTGCCGGCACTCCACACCACATTGGCAACGCCGCGCTCCCGGGCTGGCATCCATTCGCGCACGATGCGGCCGCAAGACGGGATCGATGTCGCCTCGCCCGCGCCCATCACCATGCGCACGACGATCAGGCTGGCAAAGCTCCACACGCCGGCCGTCGCGGCCATGGCCAGCGACCACAGCGTAATGCCGACGGCATTGATGTTGCGCGCGGCGAAGCGGTCCAGCAGGATCCCGATCGGCAGAATGCAGAGCGTGTAGGTCCACAGGAACGACGAGAACAGGTAGCCCATCTCGACCGGTGAAAGCTTGAACTCGCCGCGCACCGCCTGCGCCACGATGCCGAGCGCCGAGCGATCCATGTAATTGATCGTGACCAGCGCCAGCGTCAGAACATAGACCCAGCCGCGCCGGAAATGGCTCGTTGTAGCCGCCGCAGCGGTTTGCATGCTCATGGTCATCTCCCCCGGTGTCATTTTGATTTTATGCGCGGCTGTTGGCTTTTTTCGCGCGGCGCCGCGGTTTGGCCTTGCTGATCAGCTTACTGCTTCGGCGGTGGCGCAGCACCTGCCGCCGGCGGCATTGCGCCCGGCGCGCCCGACGCAGGGCCCCGCGGATCGTTCCGATTGGCCATGCAGTTCTTTAAAAATTTCGTCCGCGCCGCTCCCTGCAGTTTCTGGTCGTCGGCGCCGAACTTGCAGGTCGCCATTTTCTCCTTTGCGGTCACCGCGAATGACGGCGCGCTCGGGATCATGGCGATCAGCACGGCGGTCAAGAAAACGGCGCGATAAGCGTGGCTGAGCATGGCGTTATCCCCTGACTGTCGAAACCATATACTAGCACCGAAAGTATGGCGCGATACCAGCGCGCAAATTGGCGCTATAAAGCGCCATGACCTCCTCGGCCGGAACCAGCGACGTCCTCGCCCGGATTAGACCGGGCCTGACCGGCTCTGCCGAAATCGTGGTCGGACCGGAGCACACCGCGCCGTTTGTCGGGTCCGGCCGGATCGCGGTGCTGGCGACGCCGGTGATGATCAACGTCATCGAAGCCGCGGCGCTGGCGGCGATCGAGCATCTGCTTCCCGCCGGCCACCAGAGCCTCGGCATCCATCTCGATGTCAGCCATACCGCGGCGACCCCGGTCGGCTTGCGGGTCACCGCGACCGCCGAGGTGGTGCGGCTCGATGGCCGAACGGTGACGTTCCGTGTCGAGGCCCGCGACGATTTCGAACCGATCGGCGGCGGCAGTCATCAGCGCGTGGTTGTCAGCGTGGCGCGGTTCGACGAACGGGTGCAGCGCAAGCTGCGCCGTTAAGCGCGACGGCCGGCAAACCAGCCGATCCCGAACAGCACGACGGCAGCGACCAGCGCGGCATAGGCGTGCAGGTGGTGGATATGGGTCGAGCCCGCGTCATAGCCCGGCATGAACGTAGGCAAAGAGCCGGCCGGAACCGTGTAGTACGTCACTGCGGCGATGACGCAAATAATGGCGAGTAGATAGGCGATTATTTTCATCGACCGGTACCTCCATCGCGCGGCGGGCAAATGCACGCCATCAGCGCATTCAATAGGGCTCCGTTAGCACGGCGCCCACGGTTTTGGCGAGGCCGCGGTTTCTTGCACGCGGCGGACGCTTGTATTCCCAAAACAGAGCGGCAATCATGCCGGTAAAATATTAGGGGGAGGACTACCATGGCCATTCGGCCTGCCGCTATCATTTCAGCAGCGATCGGCGTCGCAGCGCTGAGTTTGCCCGCACGCGCTCAATCGCTCGACGATCTTTATGCCAAGGCAAAAAGCGAAGGCGCCTTCGTGCTCTATGTCGGCGGCCCGACCGCGCCTTGGGAAGCCATGGCCAAGGTTTTCAACGCAAAATATCCCGGCATCACCGTCTCGATCAGTGGCGGCTTCTCGAACGTGCTCGACAAGAAAATCGACGGGCAGATCGCGGCCGGCAAGCTCGAGGTCGACACCGCGATCTTGCAGACCATCGCCGACTTCGTGCGCTGGAAAGACACCGGGCGGCTGATCGATTTCAAGCCGGCTGGCTTCGACAAGATCGACCGCCGCTTCAAGGATCCGGACGGCGCCTATTGGGCGACCATGGTCAATGCCGTGCCCTATATGTACAACACCGAAAAGGTCGCCGCGGCCGACGTGCCGAATTCGGCGCGCGATTTCCTCAAACCGCAGTTTAAGGGAAAGATCGTGACCGCCTACCCGGCGGACGACGACGTCACGCTGTGGGTGTTCTACCACATCGTGCAGAAATACGGCTGGGGCTACATGGACAAATACATGGCGGCCAAGCCGAACTTCATTCAGGGCCATCTCGGCGAACAGCGCAGCATCGGTTCGGGCCAGAACCTGGCCACCTTCGATTCGATCTACAACATCACCACCGTGCTGAAAAAGCAGGGCATGAAGGTCGACACGCATTTCCCCACGGTGGACGCGACGCCGTTCTGGCCGCTGTCGGGCGCGATCTTCAAGGGAGCTCCGCATCCGAACGCGGCAAAGCTGTTCTTGACCTGGCTTCTCGAGCCGGCGCAGCAAGTCGCGACCGAGACCTGGTCCGGACGCAGCGACGTGCCGCCGCCGTCAGGCTACAAGCCGATATTCTCCTATAAGGTCGTGACTGACTATCAGGCCTTCCTGACCAATCAAAGCAAAGTCGCCGATCTGCGCAAGCGTTTCGAGAAATACAGCGGACCGATCGTCAACTCCGGCGGCGTGCGCTAGAGCCTAATCGGTTTTGATGGTATCAAAACCGGGCTCTAGCTTTTTGATTGAGCATGATCTTTTCCGAAAACCGGCATCCACTTTTCGGGATCATGCTCTAAGGGCGCACCGCCGGAGCTTCGTTCATTCGGCTGCATCGCTGTCGCCGGCGCGGCATGGGCCGCCTCGCCGCTCGCGAGCGCGGCAAGAATACGCTCGACCAGCGCACGCGCCGATTCGGCCGACAGCTCGACCGCCACGCGGTCGCGGCCGCCCTCGCCTTCATTGGTGAAGTCGATTGCGAGCACGTGATCGAGCGTCGAGTAATAGGGATGGTCGAAATAGACATTGGCGGTGTCGATCCGCATCCAGCCTTTGCGGCCCTTGGCGCTGCCGACCAGCGCCGCTTTTTCGACGATGTAGGAGCACATGACGCGTTCTCCGCTATTCCGCCGCAACACTGGTCGCGGCCGCTCCCAGATAGCGCTGGTAGAAGGCAAAGACCTTCTTCCAGCCGTCTGCCGCTTGGTCAGGCCGATAGGCGTCGCGGGAGGTATTGAAGAAGGCGTGCCCAGCCCCATCGTAACGGTGAAACTCGTAAGTCTTGCCGAACTTTTTGAGCACGGCCTCGGTGCGATTGACCTGATCGGCGGTCGGGTTGGTGTCGTCATTGCCGAAAATACCGAGCAGCGGGCAGCTCAGTTTCTCGGTGAGATCGATCGGCGCCACCGGACGCTTGTCGTTGAGCAGCTTCGGATCGTCGACGATGACATTGCCGCCCCAGCAATCGACCGCCGCATCGATCCCGGGCAAAGTGCATGCCGCAAGATAGACGTGGCGGCCGCCGGAGCAGAAGCCGATCAGCCCGATCTTGCCGCTGGCATTGGGCTGCGCGCGCAGAAAGGCCATGGCGCCGGCGGTGTCGCCCACAACTTGCGCGTCAGCGACGCCGCCCGCGGCACGCACCCGCGCGCCGATGTCGTCAGGGCTGTCATTGCCCTCACGAAAGTAAAGATGATGGGAAATCGCGGCGTAGCCGTGATGCGCGAATTTGCGCACCACTTCCATGATCCATTCGTCCCATCCGGGCAAATGATGGACGATGACGACGCCGGGGAATTTTCCGGCGCGCGTCGGACGCGCATAATAGGCGTCGCCCTGATCGCCGTTGTGGCCGCGGAACCGAACCGATTCCGCTTGAAGACCCTGGTAATAGCTCATTCGCGACTCTCTTGTTCGGCAATTCAAACCGGCCGCAGCATGCCGATCATTTGTTGGCCGCCGCGGTACTTGACGCGGTGCTTGGCGTCGGGCCCGGGCAACGGTGCAGCACCGCCTTATAGGCGCCGTTGCTGTCGACGAATTCGACGGTGTTGTCCGGCTTGGGCGTGAACGTAATGTTGCCCATCAACGGTCCGCTCGGGAACTTGCATTCGACATGCTCGGCATAGCTGTCGCCATCCTTTTTCATATCCAGGATGGTGCAGACGCCGACATTGGACACGATTTCCTGAGCCGAAATTGTCACTTTGGCGTCGGCCGCATCGCTGCCATCGCCCTTGCAGGCGACGTTCTGGGTGTAATTTCCGGTAAGCGGAAAATCGTCCGCCGCAAGCGCGGCACGCGATAGACCAACTGCGACGAGCACCAACGCGATGCATCCGGCGAACGGATGTATGGTCCTGTACACGCGTCCCTCGACCCATTGCCATTGCCCGGCGCCGCCCCCGACGCCGCAGCCGCTACCCACCCCAAAATCTAGCCAAAGTCGCACGCTGAAGCCAAACGTTTTTCGGTGCGCGCCCACGTCCGATTTTGCCCGCAATACGAGCTGCCCGATCGGCAATGGAACCGGTTCGCGCCGGCTATGCGGCGACCGGAGAGACGCTTCGAAGGACTTGTTGCTGCAGGAGCCCATGAAAGCCGATCGGTTTGCCGATCGGAGTTTCAGTGATCGCGGAATCCATCGCTGATGACCCGGATGCGGGCCGACGACAAATTCTTGGAGCCGTTGACCTCTTGGTCGGCGACATCGTCGCAATTGACGGCGCCCTTGTCATTGAATTGGCCGTTCCGATTGTCGAATTGCCACCGGTGGCAGACGTTACCGGTGTCGGGCACGTAGAGTATCGAGCCGCTATAGATGGCGTTGCCGTTTGCGGGCTCGAACGTGCCCGCGGCCTGACGCTTCGTTATCAGATATTGGTCGGTCGCCAGCGCGCCGAGACCAAGCAGGGATGCGATTGCGATCACGACAATAGATACCTGCCGGGTGCCATTGTCGGCGTGCATTGCGCGCGCGCGGTTTTGCCCAGGGCGAGGAAACCGGGTCATTTTGGACTGTCCTGCAATTGGCACGTTGAGAATACCTCAGTCCAGTCTGCCGGTGCGCAGTGGACGCCGATATGGCTAAGGAATCGATAAGCCAGGCCGTGCCGCTCAAAAAAAGACGGCGCCCGAAAAGGGCGCCGTCCTTAATCCTAAGTGCCGCAAATCAGTGCGCGGTGAGGCCCGAGGAATCTTCCTCCACCACGGGCTCGGGGACGTCGACGGGCTTCGCCGTCCCCTCCTCCCAGACGATCGGTTCGGGCTTGCGCGTCAGCGCGCGCGCCAGCACCTCGTCCATGCGCGACACCGGGATGATATCGAGCCCGCTTTTGATCGAGTCGTTGATCTCGACAAGATCCTTGGCGTTCTCTTCCGGAATGAGCACGGTCTTGATGCCACCGCGGTGAGCGGCCAACAGTTTCTCCTTCAAGCCGCCGATCGGCAGCACGCGGCCGCGCAGCGTGATCTCTCCGGTCATCGCCACATCGCGGTGCACCGGAATACCGGTCATCACCGAAACGATCGCGGTAACCATGGCGACGCCCGCGGACGGACCGTCCTTCGGGGTTGCTCCCTCCGGCACGTGCACGTGGATATCGCGTTTGTCGAACCACGGCGGCTCGATGCCGAAGGCGACCGCACGCATGCGGACGTAAGAGGCCGCCGCCGAGATTGATTCCTTCATGACGTCGCGCAGATTGCCGGTGACGGTCATCTTGCCCTTGCCGGGCATCATCGCCGATTCAATCGTGAGCAACTCGCCGCCGACATCGGTCCAGGCCAGACCGGTGACGACGCCGACCTGATCCTCGTCCTCGACTTCGCCATAGCGGTACTTCGGCACGCCGAGATAGTCCGGCAGATTCTTACCGGTGACGGCGACCGACGCCTGCTTCGAGATGGTGAGCTCCTTCACCGCCTTGCGGATCAGCGTCGACAATTCGCGTTCGAGATTACGCACGCCTGCTTCGCGGGTGTAGCGGCGAATGATCGTGAGCAAGGCCTCGTCATCGACCGACCATTCCTTCGGCTCGAGACCGTGCTTGACGATCGCGTGCGGGATCAGGTGCTTGCGCGCGATCTCCACCTTCTCGTCCTCGGTGTAGCCGGCGATACGGATGATCTCCATGCGATCCATCAGCGGCGGCGGAATATTCAATGTATTCGCCGTGGTGATGAACATCACGTTGGAGAGATCGTAGTCGACCTCAAGGTAGTGGTCGTTGAAGGCGTGGTTCTGCTCCGGATCGAGCACTTCGAGCAGCGCCGAGGACGGATCGCCGCGGAAATCGGCGCCCATCTTGTCGACCTCGTCGAGCAGGAACAGCGGATTGGAGGTCTTGGCCTTGCGCATCGACTGGATGACCTTGCCCGGCATCGAGCCGATATAGGTCCGTCGATGGCCGCGAATCTCGGCCTCGTCGCGCACGCCGCCGAGCGAGACGCGCACGAATTCGCGCCCGGTCGCTTTGGCGATCGATTTACCCAGCGAGGTCTTGCCGACGCCGGGCGGCCCGACCAGACACAGAATCGGTCCAGTCAGCTTATTGGCGCGCTGCTGCACGGCGAGATATTCGACGATACGCTCCTTGACCTTTTCCAGACCGAAGTGATCGGCGTCGAGAATTTGCTCGGCGAGCGTCAGATCCTTCTTGATCTTCGACTTCTTGTTCCACGGGATTGAGAGCAACCAATCGAGATAGTTGCGCACGACGGTGGCTTCCGCCGACATCGGCGACATCTGCCGCAGCTTCTTGATCTCGTGCTGCGCCTTCTCGCGCGCCTCTTTCGACAGCTTGGTGCGCTTGATCTTCTCTTCGAGCTCGGCGAGTTCGTCCTTGCCGTCCTCGTCGCCCAGTTCCTTCTGGATCGCCTTCATCTGCTCGTTGAGATAATACTCGCGCTGCGTCTTCTCCATTTGACGCTTGACGCGCGTGCGGATGCGCTTCTCGACCTGTAGGACCGAGATCTCGCTCTCCATCAGCCCGAGCACTTTTTCCAGCCGCTCGGTGACGACGGGCGTTTCCAGGATCAGCTGCTTGTCGGGAATCTTCACCGCGAGATGCGAAGCCACGGTGTCGGCAAGCTTGGCGTAGTCCTCGATCTGCTGAACCACGCTGACGACTTCCGGCGACACCTTCTTGTTGAGCTTCACATAGCCTTCGAATTCATTGACAACCGAGCGCGCCAACGCCTCGGCTTCGACCTGATCGCCCGCGGAATCCGCGATCACCGCGGCTTCTGCCTCGAAATAATCCTCGCGATCGGTGTAGCGCTTGACCTCGGCGCGCGCGACGCCTTCGACCAGCACCTTCACGGTGCCGTCGGGCAGCTTCAAAAGCTGCAGCACGCTGGCGAGCGTGCCGACACTGAAAATGGAATCGGTCGCCGGATCGTCGTCGGAGGCGTTTTTCTGCGTGGCGAGCAGGATGAAGGTGTCCGAACGCATCACCTCCTCGAGCGCCTTGATGGACTTCTCGCGGCCGACGAACAGCGGAACGATCATATGCGGGAAAACAACGATGTCCCGCAAAGGAAGCACCGGATAGGCCCGGCTTTCACCGGCGGTCAGGAGCGGCTTCGGTTTGGCGGCGCTTGTCATGGCCACTTTTCCTTATTGTAGGCACGCCCGTCGAGACCCGCAGGATGCGCTGTGACGGCGAGCTGCGCACTATAGGTGGCGTCGGCTCGCGGGCCTGTCAAGAAAGGCCGGTTTTTCGAGCGAATCTGTGCGCTGCGGGAGCGGAGCGAAGGACCGCGCACCGAATTGCGGGGGCCGGTTGCGCCCACCCGTCAGGCGCTCGCTCCGCCGGTCTCGCCGGCGCGATCGGAGCGATCGGCGTAGATGTAGAGTGGCCGGGCGCTGCCTTCGACGACCTCCCTCGAGATCACGACCTCCTCGACGCCTTCGAGGCTCGGCAGATCGAACATGGTGTCGAGCAGAATGCTCTCCATGATGGAGCGCAATCCGCGGGCGCCGGTCTTGCGGTCGATCGCCTTGCGCGCGATGGCCGAAAGCGCCTCATCGGCAAGCGTGAGATCCACCGTCTCCATTTCGAACATGCGCTGGTACTGCTTGACCAGGGCGTTCTTCGGCTCGGTCAAAATACGCTTGAGCGAGGGCTCGTCGAGATCCTCCAAGGTGGCGACCACCGGCAGCCGGCCGACGAATTCGGGGATGAGCCCGTATTTCAGCAAATCTTCCGGTTCGACCTCGCGGAAAATCTCGCCCTGCTTGCGATCCTCCGGCGCCGCCACGCGGGCGCCGAAACCGATCGAGGTGGAACGGCCGCGGGAGGAGATGATCTTCTCGAGGCCGGCGAAAGCGCCGCCGCACACGAACAGGATATTCGTGGTGTCGACCTGGAGGAACTCCTGCTGCGGGTGCTTGCGGCCGCCCTGCGGCGGCACGCTGGCGATGGTGCCTTCCATGATCTTCAACAGCGCCTGCTGCACGCCCTCGCCCGACACATCGCGGGTGATCGAAGGGTTGTCGGACTTGCGCGATATCTTGTCGATTTCGTCGATATAGACGATGCCGCGCTGCGCGCGCTCGACATTGTAATCGGCCGACTGCAAGAGCTTCAAAATAATGTTCTCGACGTCCTCGCCGACATAACCGGCTTCGGTCAGCGTGGTGGCGTCGGCCATCGTGAACGGCACGTCGAGGATGCGCGCCAGCGTTTGCGCCAAGAGCGTCTTGCCTGAGCCGGTCGGGCCGATCAGCAGGATGTTCGACTTCGCCAGTTCGACGTCGTTGTGCTTCGACTGGTGATTGAGCCGCTTGTAGTGATTGTGGACGGCGACCGAGAGCACTTTCTTGGCGTGGTCCTGGCCGATGACATAGTCATCAAGGACCTTGCGAATCTCCCGCGGCGTCGGAATGCCGTCGCGCGACTTCACCAGCGAGGACTTGTTCTCTTCGCGGATGATGTCCATGCACAGTTCGACGCATTCGTCGCAGATGAAGACGGTCGGTCCGGCGATGAGCTTGCGCACCTCGTGCTGGCTCTTGCCGCAGAACGAGCAATAGAGCGTGTTCTTGGAATCGCCGCCGCCAACCTTGCTCATTCCATTCTCCGTCTTCGCCAGCGCAGCACCGCAACTCTATATCCTACGCGGCACTGCGCTAATATTCCGTAGCATCACCCAGTCCCGGCACTGCAGACTAGCCACCAAGTCCGGCGCCCCATCCGCCGCCACAGTGCCAATAGTCACGAGTATGACACAAGCGGACATGCTAGCGGCGTGCCAATCAAGAATCCATTAACGATAACGCGACTTTGTGCCAGTGTGTTTTCTCGATCACAGGCCGCGAAAACGCTTGACGGGGGGAACTCGACTCCGCTTTGGGCCGATGAATTGGCCCCTTTTGTGGCGGGAGAGCGCACCCGACTTAGCTCACCCCTTTGAGGACGGGCTCGGTTTTGAGACCCGGCTCGTCCGGGCGCTTCTCGATTACCTTATCGATAAGGCCGAAATCCTTGGCCATTTCGGACGTCAAGAACATATCGCGTTCCAGCGCATCCTCGATCTTCTTGAGCGGCTGGCCGGTGTGCCTGACGTAGATTTCGTTCAACCGGCGCTTGAGGTTCAGGATCTCCTGGGCGTGCAACATGATGTCGGTCGCCTGACCTTGGAACCCGCCGGACGGCTGGTGCACCATGATGCGGGCATTAGGCAGCGCGAAGCGCAGGTCCTTGGCGCCGGCCGCCAGCAACAGCGACCCCATCGATGCCGCCTGCCCGGTGCACAGCGTCGACACCGGGGGGCGAATGAATTGCATCGTGTCGTAGATCGCCAGCCCCGAGGTTACGACCCCGCCCGGCGAGTTGATGTACATCGAGATTTCTTTTTTCGGATTTTCCGCCTCGAGGAACAGCAGCTGGGCCACGATGAGCGAGGCCATGCCGTCTTCGATCGGACCAGTGATGAAGATGATCCGCTCCTTGAGCAGCCGCGAGTAAATGTCATAGGCCCGTTCCCCGCGATTGGTCTGTTCGACCACCATGGGGACGAGGTGCTGCATATAGATTTCTGACGGGTCGCGCATGGATCACCTGGGAGTGGACGTCTAAAACTGGACCTGGATTTGGCTCACCGGGTCCGGCTCGCCGGGATAGTCATAGCTACGTACTGCCTGCCGCCTACTGTGGCTTGAGTTGGTCTGCTTGTCGAAGCCGGCTCGTCCGCATCGCCTTACCGTTCAGGCAATGTGACGCGTCTTCGTCTAGGCTTTACGGCAGATAAGCTCGGAAATTGCGCAGGCAAGGCGTAAAAACCAGCGGAAAGCGGCCTTATTCCTCGTCTTCCTTGAACAATTCTTCCCGCGATACCTGCTTATCCGTTACCTCTACGAGTTCTAGCAGGAAATCGACAACCTTGTCCTCGAATATCGGCGCGCGCAGCGCGGCGAGCGCGCCCGGATTATTGCGGTAGTAGTCCCAGACGCGCTGCTCCTGGCCGGGAACCATTCTGGCCTGCGCGACGACCGCCTGGCTCAACTGCTCGTCGGTGACTTTGATATTATTTTTCTCGCCGATTTCCGCAAGCACCAGACCGAGCCGCACCCGGCGTTCGGCGATCGCGCGATAGTCCGCCCGGGCCTTCTCCTCGGTCGTTCCTTCGTCGGCAAAGCTGCGACCCTGCTGCTTGAGGTCGTTCTCGATGGCCTGCCAGACGTTATTGAATTCCTCCTCGACCAGCGTCGGCGGCGGCTCGAACTGGTGGTGGGCGTCAAGCTGATCAAGCAGCGCGCGCTTGACCTTCTGGCGCGTCGCCGCCGCATGCTCGCGCTCGATTCGCTCGCGCAGCGCGTCGCGCAGCTTGGCAAGCGATTCCAGCCCCAGCGTCTTGGCGAAGGCATCGTCCATCGTGACTTCACCAGGCGCCTCCACGGTCTTCGCCGTCACGGCAAAAGTGGCGTCTTTGCCGGCGACGGTGGCGGCCGGATAGTCCTCCGGAAACTTGACGTCAAAGGTCCGGCTCTCTCCAGTCTTGATGCCGCTGAGGTGATCTTCGAAGCCCGGAATGAACTGGCCCGACCCGAGCAGGATCGGCACGTCGTCGCCGGAGCCGCCCTCGAAGGTTTCGCCGTTCATGGTGCCCTGAAACGATACCGTGACGCGATCGCCTTTTTCCGCCCCTTCGCTCTTGGCGGCGAAGGGCCGGTTCTGCTCGCCGATCGTCTTTAACGCTGGATCGATCTCGTCATCGGTGACCGGCGCGGTGAGCCGTTCGAGCTCGAAGGATTTGAAATCGGCAAGCGTGATCGGCGGCACGATCTCCATCTCGACCGTATAGGCAAGGTCGGATTTACCCTCGATCACACCCTCGACCGCGCCCTCCTCGGTGGGCAGCACCACCTTGGGTTCGGTGGCAAGCTTAAAGCCGTGGTCGCTGACAATCTTGGTATTGGCCTCGCGCACCGCGGCCTCGATGACTTCGGCCATGGCCGACTTGCCATAAAGACGCTTGAGATGCGCCACCGGCACCTTGCCCGGCCGAAAGCCGCGCAGCTGCACGCGGCCCTTGAGGTCGTCGAGCCGTTCCTGGACCTTGGCTTCCAGGTCGTTTGCGGGCACGACGACGCGGTATTCCCGCTTGAGACCCGCGGCGGCAGTTTCAGTCACCTGCATCGGCATTACTCTTCAGCGGCGCGAGATCGAGCGCATCCCGGCCAAGTTTTACAGAAACCGCCCAGCTGGTGCGGGCGGAGGGGCTCGAACCCCCACGACTTTCGTCACGGGAACCTAAATCCCGCGCGTCTACCAATTCCGCCACGCCCGCGACGCGCAGGGCGGCCCGGTGGCGCGGCTTATATCATGCGGGGCGCGTCGGCTACTACAAAATTAGCCCCCGATCGGGGCCGGTCGATTCATATTTCAGCCGAGCAGCGCCCGGTAAACGCGCGGCAGCATCTCCGGCAAATCCTCCGCGATGAGGCCCAGCCCAAAGGCAGCGGCAGCTTCGCCATGAAGCCAGACCGCGGCTGCGGCGGCCTCGAAGGCAGGCATGCCCTGGGCCAAGAGTCCCGTCGCGATGCCGGCCAGAACGTCGCCCGCACCCGCGGTCGCGAGGTAAGCCGGCGCATTTTCCGCAATCGAGGCGCGGCCGTCGGGAGCCGCAACCACGGTATCGGCGCCTTTGAGCAGAATAGTTACCCCGGTGATGTCGGCCGCAAGGCGTGCCCTTTCAAGCTTTGAGCCCACTTTAGTGCGTGCATCCAAGGCCCCAAAATATCTGGAGAATTCTCCCTCATGCGGGGTCAGGATCGTGGCCTTTCCGGCGCGCGCTTTCAGGGCCGCGGCGAGCCGCTTGGGTGACTGCGCGAAGCTTGTCATGGCGTCGGCATCGAGCACCACGGCGCGGTCGCCGGCGAGCGCCGCGAGGACGAGGTCGCAGGTCGCCTCGTTCACACCAATCCCGGGACCGATGGCCAGCGCATTGCGCCTGTGGTCGGCGAGGAAAGTCGCAAGCTCGGCAGCACCGTCGACCGGCCGCACCATCACGGCAAGGTTCGCGGTGGCATTGACCGCAAGCGCTTCGCGCGGGCTGGCGATGGTCACCAGTCCCGCCCCGGCACGCAACGCGCCGCGGGCCGCGAGCCGTGCCGCCCCGGTCGACCAGGATGGGCCGGACACGACGACCGCGTGGCCGCGGTCGTATTTGTGTCCCGCGTGGCCAGCCACCGGAAAGTGTGCCCGCCACAGTGCCGGTACGTTCTCGAAAGTTCGCGGCGCGATGGTCGTAAGAACCGTGGGCGGAATGCCGATGTCGGCAACGGACACCGTGCCGCAAAGCATCCGCCCGGGCAGCAACAGATGGCCGGGCTTCTTGCGAAAGAACGTGACTGTGTGGGTAGCCCTAACCGCGACACCCATGACGGCGCCCGTAGTGCCATTGATGCCGCTCGGCAGGTCGACGGCGATCACCGGGGCGTGTTGCGCATTCATCGCCTCGATCATGGCGCGCGCCGGCCCTTCAACCGGGCGGTCGAGGCCGGCGCCAAAGAGCGCATCGACAATGATGTCGGCGCGACCAAGTCCGGCAGGATCGGCGGGCGCGATCGGCCCGCCCCATGCCGTTGCCGCGAGCGCTGCGTCACCTTTGAGGCGGGCGACCTCCCCGACCAGCAGCACCTCCAGTTGGTAGCCGCGCGCGGCCAGAAGCCGTGCCGCGACAAAGCCATCGCCGCCGTTATTGCCGGGACCCGTCACCACGGCGACCCGGCTGCCGGGGGCGCGTCGCCCCGCCACCGCCTCGGCCACCGCGGCGCCGGCTTTTTCCATCAGCGCGATGCCGGCCACCCCGCCGGAGATTGCAAGCCTATCGGCTTGCGCCATTTCGGTATTGGTGAGGAGTTCGATCATGTCCGGCCGCACCATAGCGAATGCGTCGTTTCGCGAATATCGGGCAGCTCGGCCGCGCCGGCCGTTGACGCGAATGTGGGCAGTGTGCCTATTTAGTTGGCTACAGCTCATTCCGAAGCTGTGCAGTGACCGCCGGATAACCCCATACCACCTTGATTTGCCAGCGTTTTCGGTGCGCCTAAGACCTTGGCACGGGACCTGCTAACCAAGGGCTCGGTTCCAAGGATGATTTGCTCATCAGGGGCCGGGAGAAGAGACGCGATGAAAAAAATCGAGGCGATCATCAAGCCATTCAAGCTCGACGAGGTGAAGGAGGCTCTCCAGGAAGTCGGTCTTCAAGGAATTACCGTGACCGAGGCCAAGGGATTCGGCCGTCAGAAGGGGCATACGGAGCTCTATCGCGGCGCCGAATACGTTGTCGATTTTCTGCCCAAGGTGAAGATCGAGATTGTGCTCGGTGACGACATGGTCGAAAAAGCCATCGATGCGATCCGTCGCGCCGCCCAAACCGGGCGCATCGGAGACGGAAAAATCTTTGTCTCAAATATCGAAGAAGCCATCCGGATCAGGACGGGGGAATCCGGAACCGACGCCATCTGAATTGCTGGTCCATCTGTTCACGCCGGCCGGCCGCGGGCGGATTGAGCCAGTGCGACGCGACATTCATAAGCACCACCACGAAAGGGTACGCCTCCCATGACGACGCCAAAAAATGTCATGAAGTTGATCAAGGACAGCGACGTAAAATACGCTGATTTCCGCTTCACCGATCCGCGCGGCAAGTGGCAGCACGTCACTTTCGACATCGGCATGATCGAAGAAGACACGTTCGCCGAAGGCATGATGTTCGACGGCTCATCGATTGCGGGATGGAAAGCGATCAATGAATCCGACATGTGCCTGATGCCGGACCCGGCTTCGGCCTGCATCGATCCGTTCTTCGCCGAGACCACCCTCGTGCTGGTCTGCGACGTGCTCGAGCCGACGACCGGCGAGCCCTACAACCGCGATCCGCGCGGCATCGCCAAGCGCGCCGAGGGCATGGTGAAGTCGATGGGCGTCGGCGACACCATCTATTTCGGCCCCGAGGCCGAGTTCTTCGTGTTCGATGACGTCAAGTACAAGGCGGAGCCCTACAACACGGGCTTTAAGCTCGAACTCGGTGGAATTCCCGACCAATTCCGACACCGACTACGAGGGCGGCAATCTCGGCCACCGGGTGTGGACGAAGAAGGGCTATTTCCCGGTGCCGCCGCAGGATTCGGTGCAGGACATGCGCTCCGAAATGCTCGCCGCGATGGCGCGCATGGGCGTCAAGGTGGAAAAGCACCACCACGAGGTCGCGTCCGCCCAGCACGAGCTCGGCATGAAGTTCTCGCCGCTGACGATGATGGCGGATCAGATGCAGATTTACAAATACTGCATCCAGCAGGTGGCGCAGGTTTACGGCAAGACCGCCACCTTCATGCCGAAGCCGGTTTACGGCGATAACGGCTCGGGCATGCACTGCCATCAGTCGATCTGGAAGGGCGGCAAGCCGGTGTTTGCCGGCAACAAATATTCCGACCTGTCGGAGACCTGCCTGTCCTACATCGCCGGCATCATCAAGCACGCCAAGGCGATCAATGCCTTCACCAATCCGACGACCAACTCCTACAAGCGCCTGGTGCCGGGCTTCGAAGCGCCGGTGCTGCTCGCCTATTCGGCGCGCAACCGCTCGGCGTCGTGCCGCATTCCCTACACGACGAACCCGAAGGCCAAGCGCGTCGAGGTGCGCTTCCCCGATCCGCTCGCCAATCCCTATCTGGCCTTCGCGGCGATGCTGATGGCCGGCCTCGACGGGGTCAAGAACAAGCTCGACCCGGGCGAGGCCGTCGACAAGGATCTCTACGATCTGCCGCCCAAGGAGCTGAAGAAGATTCCGACGGTCTGCGGCTCGCTGCGTCAGGCGCTCGAAGAGCTCAACAAGGATCGCGCCTTCCTCACCGCCGGCGGCGTATTCGACGACGACTTCATCGAGTCCTATGTCGATCTGAAGATGAGCGAAATCATCCGCTTCGAGCACACCCCGCATCCGGTCGAGTTCGAAATGTATTACTCGGCGTAAGCGTAGGTTTCCTCCCGGCATTGCCTGTAGCGATGCAAACTTAAAGGGCGCTGCAAGGCGCCCTTTCTCTTTTCAAAGCATGATCCCGAAAAGTGGATGCCGGTTCGGAAAAGATCATGCTCAATCAAAAAGCTAGAGCCCGGTTTTGATTCCATCAAAATCGATTAGATCCAGCGGGTCACCGCACCAAAATCGGCACCGTCAGCGTCGACATCGCGGGCAAGGCGGCAAGCTTCAGCTGCGCCCGGCAATCGAGCTGGCGCTCGGCGCCGCTTAAGACCATCGCGTCGTCAGGCTCGACGCGGTTGCGGCCGTTCGCCTTGGCGCGATAAAGCACGGCGTCGGCGCGCGCGATCAGCACGTCGATCGACACGTCGGGCATGCCACAGGCGACACCGATGCTCACGGTCGCCGGGATTTGCGGGCTGCCGGGCGCCACCGCGGCGCGTTCGAAGGCCGAACGCACGCGCTCGGCCGCAATGCAGGCTTCGGCGAGCGTGCCCGAGATGATGGCGACAAACTCCTCGCCGCCGATCCGGCCGACGACGTCGTCGGCGCGCAGGGTCGATCGGGTTATTCTGGCGAACAGGCTCAACACCGCATCGCCGGACTTGTGGCCGTAACGGTCGTTGATCGACTTGAAGTGGTCGAGATCGAAGGCGAGCACGCTGACCGGCGTCTTGCTCGATTTGTTGCCGGTCATCAGCGCCGTGCTGGCGGCGAAGAAGCCGCGCCGGTTGAGCAGCGCGGTCAGCGGATCGGTCTCGGCGGCCGCCTTGTAGCGATTGACGGCGCGATCCTTGGCGAGCACCAGCACGATAAAGGCGGCGCCGACCACGTAGAGCACGACTTCAATGGCGAAGACCGCGATCCAGCCGGTGGCCAGGCTCTTCACGCCGAGGCTCGCCAGCACCACCGGAAACAGGAAGATGGCGCCGTGCAGCATCGGCACGAATAAAGCCGGCCAGCGCCGAATCAGCGATTTGCGCCGCTCGCGCCACAGCTCGGCGGCAATCAGAAACGTATAGGTGGCGACGATGACCGAGCTCAGCACGATGCGCGCCGCCGGCGAATGCGGCACGATCGGCACGACACAGCTCGCGGCCCATACGGTGGCGCCGAAGCACATCGCCCCCCACCGCACCTGACGGCCATGGAACAGGCGCGCCGCGCTCCAAATCATGCCAACCGCGATGAACAAGAGCACGTCGGCCGTCCACGACGGCACCCACGGTGACAGCGCGCCGCCAAGCTGCCACAGCACGCCCGAAAATCCGCCGATCAGATAAGCCAGTCCCCACCAAGCCAGCGCCTGGACGCGATCCTGCATCCAGGCAAACAGCAGAAACAGGCCGAGCAACGTGGTGACGCAGGTTGCGATGACGAACAGCGTACCGATGTCGAGCGAGGTCGAGGCCTCCGCCAAGCGGGCAAACATATACGCGGCACTCCTCACCGAATAGGTAGAGTTACCTATCACGGATTTTGGCGCCGTGTTGAACGTTCGCCGATCAGGCTTTGCCGAATCTATCGGCTATCGCGCAGGTTTGCCCAAAAACACTTTTTAAAATTGCAGCATCCGCGTTGCCAAGTTCGCAACGGCTTAGCGGCGCCGTGAAATCGCCGGAGCCGAACTCATGAGGCATAGCGCCAGCGCCGGCCGGCGGATTGCGGCGCGCTTGCCGAGCGATCCGGCCCGATGATCGGCACGATCGAGGGCGCGCCGGCGCTCGCTTCGGCCGCGACGGGCGCCTCGAGCTCGACGCGATTGCGGCCGAGCTCTTTCGCCCGATAGAGCGCCCGGTCGACAATCGACAGCAGTTCGGTCACGCCGACGCATGGCTCGCAAGCCAGCGTCACCCCGACGCTGACGCTCGGCGAAAGGGTTTCGTTGCCGAAGCGCGCCGCCATGGCGGCGAAATTGCGCCGCACCCGATCGGCGATCGCATAGGCCTCATCGAGGTCGCCGACCGGCAGGCACGAGGCGAACTCCTCGCCGCCGATGCGGGCGAACAGAACATCGGCGCCAAGCGTCTGGCTCGCGGTGCCGGCAAAAGTTTGCAGCACGGTGTCGCCGAGCGCGTGGCCGAACCGGTCGTTGATTTGCTTAAAATGATCGAGATCGAACAGCAGCATCGCCAGCGGCTCATGATCGGTCTCCTGCCGCACCAGGAGCGCCGCGGCGCGGTCGAGGAAGGCGCGGCGATTAGCCACCCCGCTTAACGGGTCGACCAGCGAGTTGATCTTGTGTTTGAGTTCGGTGCGCTCCTTGGTCATGTTCAGTTGCAGGAACGCGAGCACGATGGTGAACAATAGCGTGCCGAACGCGAGCAGCGTAAACGACAGCGTGCTCAAGACGAGACCGCCGCCGAAGGTGGAACTCAGCAGCAGCGCCGGCACGCGCACCAGCAAGATCGTGGCATGCGCCAAGAGCACGATGATCGTCGGCCAGCGCGACATCAGCGGCTCGGCGCGGCCGCGCCAAAATTCCTGCGCCGCAAGGAGCGTCAGCAGCGCCAGCATGGCCGAACAAACCATGATCCGGGCGGCAATGCTGTCGGCGAAAATCGGGATCCGGCAGAGCAGCAGCCAAGCCGAGGGCGCCAGCAGCACGAGCACCGGCCGGATCGGCCGGCCGTCGAAAATACGCGCGCCGGTCCAGGTCAAGCCGTAACCGAGCAGCACCAGCGCATTGGCGAGATCGATATTGACAAAGCCCGGCGCGGTTCCGCGCGACGCCAACAGGGCAAAACCGATGGCATTGACGATATGGGCGGCACCCCACCACATCGGGGCGCGCACGCTGCGGTTTTGCAAGCCGGCGAAGACCAACAGTGCGCCAAGAAGCCCGGCAACGAATACGGTGACGACCGATAAAGTCTGCAGATCGATATGCATGCCGCCACCACCACGCGCTGACGGCGGCAAGCTAACGGCCACGCCTTCCCTACGCGTTACTACGGGGGGAAAGCTCGCGAACAGGCTTGCCGGACGGTAAACCGCCGCCGGACGATTTTAGGGACCCTTCCCGCCGCGGCGTTTGGGCCATAAATTAACGGAGAAACCACAGGAGTTGCCGATGACGCTTACGGCCGAGTTCGACACCGCTCCCGGTCCGGTTCCCGACACGATCGAGGCGACGCTCAATTACATCGTCGACGATGGAACCAAGGTCTTCACCATCGTCGCCGGTCCGGGCGGCAGCGACACGCGCTCGGGCGGCACGCCCGATTCGCGCCGCGTCACTATTCACAACGGCCGTCCGCATGCGAAAGACTTCGTGCTGGACCGCAACGGCTTCCGTTTCGTGCGGCACGACACCAAGGTCGCCGATTTCTACGACGAGGCCGAAATTAGCCGCGTCTACTACCCGGAAATGGAAGCGCTGATCAAAGCCGAGAGCGGCGCCAAGCGCGTCGTGGTGTTCGACCATACGCTGCGCACCGCCGACGACGAGCTGCGCGAAGTCAAAGAAAATCCGCGAAGTGGTGCGGCGCGTGCACAACGATTACACCGAATGGTCAGCGCCGCAGCGCGTCCGCGATATCGTTCCGGGCGAGGCCGAGGAACTGCTCAAGCGCCGCTTCGCCATCATCCAGGTGTGGCGGCCGATCCGCTTTCCCGTCGAGACCTATCCGCTCGCCATGGCGGACGCGCAAACTTTATCGCCAAGCGACATGATCGTCTCGGAGCGGCGCGCTCCCGGCCGCATCGGCCAGACCTACGCGATCAAATATAATCCGGCGCACAAATGGTACTGGTTCCCGCGCATGCGGCGCGAGGAGGCTTACGTTTTCAAGGTGTTCGATTCGGAGAAGGACGGCCGCGCCCGCTGGACCGCGCACACCGCGTTCGAAGACCCGACCTCGCCGCCGCGCGCGCGCCCGCGCGAGAGCATCGAGATCCGGACGCTGGCGTTTTTCTAATTTGGTTCTGCAACTCGTCACTGCGAGCGAAGCGAAGCAGTCCAGACGGCTCAGCCGATCATGGATTGCTTCGTCGCTTCGCTCCTCGCAATGACGGTAGAATTACCGTTTCGAGAACTGGAAGCTGCGGCGGGCTTTGGCTTTGCCGTACTTCTTGCGCTCGACGACGCGCGGGTCGCGGGTCAGGAACCCGCCCCGCTTGAGCACGGGCCGCAGATCCGGCTCGTGCCGCATCAGCGCCTTGGACAGGCCGTGACGCACCGCGCCGGCCTGGCCTGACAGGCCGCCGCCTGACACCGTGCAGACCACGTCGTATTGGCCCTGGCGGTTGGAGGCAACGAGCGGCTGCTGGATCATCATGCGCAGCACCGGCCGGGCGAAATAGGTCTCTACCGTGCGCGTATTGATGGTGATCTTGCCGGCACCCATCTTGATCCACACCCGCGCCACGGCGTCCTTGCGTTTGCCGGTGGCATAGGCGCGGCCCTGCTTGTCAAGCTTCTGCACGTATTTCTGCGTCTCCGCCGCCGGCGGTGTCGCCGGCTTAAGCGTCGACAGACCTTCCAGCGATTGCACGGTCTCGGCCATTACGCGGTCCTCGTATTCTTGCGGTTCATCGCGGCAATATCGATCTTTTGCGGCTGCTGCGCCTCGTGCGGATGCTCCGCCTTCGGATAAACCCGCAAATTGCCGAGCTGACGGCGGCCGAGCGGTCCGCGCGGCAGCATGCGCTCCACCGCCTTTTCGACGATCCGCTCCGGAAAGCGGCCGGCCAGGATCGCCTTCGCGGTACGCTCTTTGAGGCCGCCGATATAGCCGGTGTGCTTGTAATAGATTTTCTGCTGCACCTTGCGCCCGGTCAGCACCACTTTGGCGGCGTTGATCACGATGACATTGTCGCCGCAGTCGACATGCGGCGTGAAGGTCGGCTTGTGTTTGCCGCGCAACCGCAGCGCCACGAGCGAAGCGAGCCGGCCGACGATAAGCCCGTCGGCGTCGATCACGACCCACTTCTTCTCGACTTCGGCGGGTTTGGCAGAAAAGGTTTTCATCGTCCGCGTCCGTTGCTGGCTACGGGATTGGTCCGCATCCGTTTGGGAGGTGCGCGTATTTATCCGCGGGGTACCCGCGCGTCAACCACTTTGGCCCGCCATTTTGGATATTTCTCAGATAGTTGGCCTAGAGGTATAAAAATACCTCCAACACTTCCTCTATCCAGCTTGGGCCGGTATCGAATAGGTCGAGGTGACATGGGCGACGAGATCCTCCTCGCCATCGGAGCGAATGCCAACCTCGCCTACCGCAAGCCGCTTGCCGAGCTTGATCAGCCGCGCCTCCGCGATCAGGTCGCGCGCGGCGGGCTTTTTGAGGAAATTGATGGTCAGATTGGTGGTGACGGCGAGCGGCACCCATCCGACCGCGGACAGCACCGCCACATACATGGCAAAATCGGCCAACGACATCATGGTTGTACCGGAAAGCGTACCGCCGGGCCGCAGCGAAGTCTGGCTGAAGGGGTGGCGCAATCGGCAACCGCCGTGCCAAACCTCCTCGATTTCGTAATTGCTCATGGCATTGGACGCTTGCGGGAATTCGGTCCGCAGGAGCGCGATGAGCTTGTCGCGCGCCAATTTCGGCGCCGTCTTTTCTTTGCCGTCCGTCATGATTAGCTCCCCGGCATCCCCAGTCTCGGATAGAATGGTCAGAACAACACGGCAAGGCCGCAAAAAACTCCGAACCGCCCGGGATATCTGGATGCTCGCATGAACACCCAAGCCGCCACCGCCGCAGCGGCCGCCACCGCCTCGATCCTGCTGCGCAACGACCAAGGCGGCATTGCCATCCTGACCCTCAACCGGCCGCAAGCGCGCAACAGCCTGTCCGAGGCGCTGCTCGAAGGCTTAAGCGACGCGCTCACCACGATTGCGCAAGACCGCGCCGTGCGTGCCGTGGTGCTCGCCGCCAACGGTCCGGCCTTCTCCGCCGGTCACGATCTCAAGGAGCTCAATGCCCACCGGACCGACCCGGATCGCGGCCGCGACCATTTCAAGCGCATCATGGGGCTGTGCAGCGGGGTGATGCAGCAGATCGTGATGCTGCCGCAGCCGATCATCGCCGCGGTCCACGCCACAGCAACGGCGGCGGGTTGCCAGCTGGTAGCGAGCTGCGACCTTGCCGTCGCCTCCGATGCAGCGAAGTTCGCAACTCCGGGCGTCAATATCGGACTGTTCTGCTCGACCCCGATGGTGGCGCTGTCGCGAAACGTGTCGCGCAAGCACGCCATGGAAATGCTGCTGACCGGCGAGCTGATCTCGGCCGAGGATGCGGCGCGCATCGGGCTGATCAATCGCGTCGTCGCCGCCGGTGACGAACGCGCCGAAGCGCTGAAGCTAGCCGAGAAAATCGCGGCAAAGTCGACGCTGACCGTCAAGATCGGCAAGGAAGCATTTTACCGGCAAGCCGAAATGCCGCTTGCCGACGCCTACAGCTATGCGTCGGAAGTGATGGTCGAAAACATGCTGGCGCGCGATGCCGAAGAAGGCATCTCCGCCTTCATCGAGAAGCGCACGCCGAAATGGCAGGATCGATGAACGCGGACCGCGAATGCCGGCAATAAACCACGACGCTTATCCCGACAGCTCTATTCGCGGCATCCTCAACATCGTGAAGACAATCGCCATGGTCGGCGCCTCGGAAAAGGAAAACCGTCCGAGCTATTTTGCCTTCAAATACCTGCTCGAGCGCGGCTATCATATGATCCCAGTCAATCCCGGACATGCCGGCGAGGACATGCTCGGGCAACGCATCTATGCGCGGCTTGGCGATATCCCCGAGCCGATCGACATGGTCGATATTTTCCGCGGCGCGCAATATGCGCCGGCCATCGTGCAGGAGGCCTTGGCGCTAACGCCGCGGCCGCAGGTGATCTGGATGCAGCTCGGCGTGCGCAACGATGAAGCGGCAGCGCTTGCGGAGGCAAGCGGGTTGAAAGTCGTCATGAACCGCTGCCCCAAGATCGAGTATGGCCGCTTATCGTCGGAGATCGCCTGGATGGGCGTCAACACGCGCACGCTGTCGTCGAAGAAAGCCACAATCGGCGGCGTTCAGCGCATGACGCTCAACCGCACCAGCGCCCAGGGCGGGGCGACCGAGGCTGCCGACCGCGCGCAGCGCGAAGAAGGCGGACATTGACCTCGATTTTGCCTTATCGAACTTTTTTACTAATTTCGACGTCTAATGCATTGAGGGGCCTTTGGCGCCCTTGGGGAAAGGTCATGAAGTTTTCCATAGTCGCTGCGCTCGTACTGCTTTGCCTGATGGTTGCGCCCGTCGGCGTCAAGGCTGACGCCCAGGACGATCAGAGCGCCTGCATGATGGACGCCCAGGTTTATTGTGGGCAGTTCATTCCCGACCGCGTACGCGTGGCGCATTGTTTGATGACCAACCGCACCAAAATCACGCCGGCATGCCGCGAGGCGATCAAGCACTTTCGCTAGCCCTTCCTGGCGCATCGATCCCAAGTTTTGTCCTGACGTAAGCATCCAGCCGCTAACCACGGAAGGTTCCGGCCGTCGTGACCCGGAACCTTCCTTTCGTTCGCGCGTCTAATAAATGGCGCTCGGAGCTCTTGATATTTCAGCAGCCTTTTCTGGAGGATGCTATGAAGCCGCGCACCATGATTGCGCTTGCGTCGCTGACGGCCGCGATCGCGTCGGGTCCGGTATTCGCCGAAAAGTCCGGCCGGCAGGCGTGCATGCAGGACGCCATGTCGGTCTGTGCGGCCTATATTCCCGATCGCGAGCGCGTCGCAACATGCCTGATGTCGAACCGCGCCCGCATCTCTCCGGCCTGCCGCAGCGCGCTCGAACACTTCCATCCGCACACGGCGTCCGCCCGCTAAAGCTGCGCGCGGCTCTAACCTCAAAGAAAACAATTCTGGTCTGCCGCGTTCGGACGACGGCATCCTTTCGGTCCTCGACAGGTTAAGGCAATAGATCGTCTTGCCTTGACGCCCTCTGCCGGTCCTATAAACCGGAAACGAGCGCCGGTTCCGCGGCCGAGGGAGGGACAGACGATGAGCGAACGCATCCCGGGCTTCTCCACGCTCGCGGTTCACGCCGGCGCGCAACCCGATCCAACCACCGGCGCGCGCGCGACGCCGATCTATCAGACCACCTCTTATGTATTCGAGAGCGTCGATCACGCCGCCTCGCTATTCGGTCTGCAGACCTTCGGCAACATTTATACACGGATCGGCAATCCAACCACCGCGGTGCTCGAAGAGAGGGTCGCCGCGCTCGAAGGCGGCACCGCGGGACTTGCAGCGGCATCCGGCCACGCGGCGCAGGTTCTGGTCTTCCATTGCCTGCTCCAGCCCGGCGACGAATTCGTGGCGTCGAAAAAGCTCTACGGCGGCTCGATCAATCAGTTCAATCACGCGTTCAAGAATTTCGGCTGGAACGTGGTGTGGGCCGATCCCGACGACATCGGCTCGTTCGAGCGCGCCATCTCGCCGAAGACCAAGGCGATCTTCACCGAGTTGATCGCCAATCCCGGCGGCGTCATCACCGACATGGCGGCGGTGGCGCAGATCGCCAAGCGCGCCGGCGTGCCTTACATCGTCGACAACACGCTGGCGACGCCGTATCTGTGCAAGCCGTTCGAGCACGGCGCCGACGTCGTCGTGCATTCGCTGACCAAATTTTTGGGCGGACACGGCAATTCGATCGGCGGCATGATCGTCGACGGCGGCACCTTCAATTGGTCGCGCGAACGGCGTTACCCGATGCTGTGCGAGCCGCGGCCGGAATATCACGGCATCGTGCTGCACGAGACCTTCGGCAACTTCGCCTTCGCAATTGCCTGCCGGGTTTTGGCGCTGCGCGACATCGGATCGGCGATCTCGCCGTTCAATTCCTTTCTCATCCTCACCGGCATCGAAACCTTGCCGCTGCGCATGCAGAAGCATTGCGACAATGCTCTCGCGGTGGCGCAATGGCTCGCCGGACATGAGAAAGTCGCGTGGGTGAGCTATCCAGGCCTGCCGGGCGACCGCTACCACAACCTCGCGCAGAAATACTGCCCCAAGGGCGCCGGCGCGGTTTTCACCTTCGGACTCAAGGGCGGCTACGACGCCGGCGTGAAGCTCGTCTCGAACGTGAAACTGTTCTCGCACCTCGCCAATATCGGCGACACCCGCTCGCTGATTATTCACCCGGCCTCGACCACGCATCGGCAACTGAGCGATACGCAGAAAGTTCAAGCCGGTGCCGGTCCCGACGTGGTGCGGCTGTCGATCGGCATCGAAGACAAAGACGACATCATCGCCGATCTGGAGCAGGCGCTGGCGGACTAATTGTCATGCTCCGCGAACGCGGAGCATCCAGTAAACGCCAAGCTATCAGCTCGTGCTCGGCGCGATGCTGGCATTGTTATTGATTACTGGATCATCCGCCTTCGCGGATGATGACAATGCGGTAGAAGGCGCCCGCTTCGCAACGGACGCGGCATGAATTGTCGCCACCGTGAGCACCACCATCGCCATGGCCTGATGCATCAAGGCAAGCGAGATCGGCACGACCATCAGCAACGTGAAAATGCCGAGCGCTGCTTGCAGCGTCACCGCCGCGAAAAGGACGGCCGCACCGGCGACGATGGGCCCGGTCTTAACCATTCGCGCCGTATTGAAGGCGTGGACGAGCGCGACGATCCAGATCGTATAAGCCAGCATGCGGTGATCGAACTGCACCGTAAGCGTATTTTCAAAGAAATTGCGCCACAGCGGCACGTCGAAAAACAGCCGCGAAGCGTTGGGCACCCAGGCACCGTCGATCAACGGCCAGGTGTTGTAGACGTAGCCGGCGCGCAGGCCGGCGACTAAAGCGCCGAGATAAATCTGCCCGAGCACCAGAACGAGGAGGCCAATGGCGGCGCCGCGAATGGCGCCGGGCGCCGGCGCGGAGTCGGCGTCATCGAGCCGCTGCGCGGTCCACAGGATGGCGATGTAGATGATGCAGGCGAGCGAAAGGTGCGTCGCCAGGCGGTATTGCGAGACTTCGACGCGATGGACCAGGCCCGACGCCACCATCCACCAGCCGACCGCGCCTTGCAGCGCGCCGAGGCCAAAAATCAGCCATAGCCGTGTCCGCAATCCGGGACCGATCCAGCCGCGCCAGAGAAACCACAACAGCGGCAACAGGAACACCACGCCGATGGTGCGGCCGATGAGCCGATGCGTCCATTCCCACCAGTAGATGGTCTTGAAGGCTTCGAGGCTCATGCCGCGATTAAGCTCGCGGTATTGCGGAATGGACTGATATTTTTCGAACTCCGCCTGCCATTGCGTATCATCGAGCGGCGGCACCACGCCCATGACCGGTTGCCATTCGGTGATCGACAGCCCGGATTCGGTCAGCCGCGTCGCGCCACCGACCAGAACCATGGCTAGCACTAGCGCGGCGACGGCATAAAGCCAGAGCCGGATGGCGCGGGTCTGATATGAAGTTCGGCTGATCATTTCGATCGCTGGCGTGGGTCGTTCGTCTTCAGTCGCTTGTGATGGGCGCGCGGACCATATAGTGCTGCCCCCTGCCCTCGCAACTCGCGCATTGTCGCTCGCTTTGTCGTTCCTGGAACACTGCCGCCATGCCCATTCGCCTGCGCAAATTTATCGGCACCGTGGCGCTTCTGGTGCTGGTCATCGTATGGGCGCTGGTCGCCATGGCGCTGGCACAAGTTCCCGCGATCCACGACAGCACCGCGCTATCGATCACTTATTATGTGGTCGCCGGTATCGGCTGGGCCTTGCCAGCGATGCCGATCGTCTCGTGGATGAGCCGGCCATCGCGCTAAGCGGCATCGAGCCGCCGAAACCCATTCCATATCGCCGTCGCCGCGCCCGACAGCAGCACGCGTACATAACGCATACGCTGGTAATCGCCATTGAGCGAAATCCGCGGCAGCGCCATCATGCAGTGCGCATGTTCCGGGAACAGCACCCCGGGCCGCGTCGTCACCGCCGTTTTGAAGCCGAGTTCGGCGGCGATCTCGAATTCGCGGGCGCCGGCCGAGGTGCGGTCGCCGAACGGATAGGACAGATGCTGCGGCCGCACCGCCAGCGCCGCTTCGATCACCGAGCGGCTTAAATCCATTTCCGAGCGCACATTGTCCTTTGTCAGCTTCGCCAGCATCGGATGGGTCACGGTATGCGCCCCGATGGTGACGAGCGGATCGGTCGCGAGCTCGGCGAGTTCGCGCCAGCTCATGCACAATTCGCTGCAGAAGGCCGCGATATCGACGTGATAGAAGGCGGCGAGATTACGCACGATCTCGCGCAATTCCGCTTCCGTCGGCCGGCTGCGCAGCCACCAGTAAAGCTCGTCGAACAGCGCCCGCTTTTCGGCGACCGTACGGCAGTCGAACTTGCGGTCTCGGCCGGCGATCAGGAGCCCGACGCGATCGTTGCGCGCGATCACGGCTTCCAGCGCCAGCCACCACAATTCGCCGAGCCGATCCGGAAAGCTCGTCGGTACGTAGATCGCGAACGGCACGTCGGCCTCTTTGAGGATCGGATAGGCCCATTGCAGCGTATCGCGATAGCCGTCGTCGAAGGTAAGACAGGCAAAGCGCCGTGAAAAATCGCCGGCGGTCATGCGGCGATGCATCTCGTCAAGACTGACCAGATCGAGGCCGGAGCGGCGCAGCGTCTTGATCACGCGGGTGAGAAAGCGCGGCGTAACTTCGAGCAGGCGATTGGGTTGAAAGCGATCCGGCCGCGGCGGGCGCACATGATGCAGCGTCAGAATTGCGCCGATGCCGCCGACGAACGGCCGCAGCACGATATGCGCGCCGGTGAAATACAGCGACTCCAAGCCGCTGCGGATGATCGTCTGCTTCAGGCCGGCCACCGGCGTTCCCTCGTCGAAGCGCAGCGATGATCCTTCGCCAAGGCGAAAGCGTGGTCAACCGTCGGGTGCAAAACCGGCATTTACGCGGCGGCGGCAGTCTCGCCGGAAGTTCCATAGCCGCCGACAAGGATCCGCACATCGCTAAATCCGGACGCCAGCAGGCGATCCCGCGCCGAGATCGTGGCGGTATTGGACAGGACGTCGGTGATCAGCACGGCGTGAGAAGCAACCTCGGAGATGCGCTCGATCTCCGGCCCGGCAGCCTCGCCGGCATCGACCACGAGATGATCGTAGGCGCGCGCCAAGGCGTTGAAGTTCGCGACCATGCCGGGCGCGGCGAGAACACCGACCCGATCGACCGGCGCCTGCCCAATCGAGATCAAGTGCAGCGGCGAGAATTTGTCCTTGGTGATGATGCTGCCGAAGGACGCCGCGCCGCAAGCAAGCTCGGCGAGCCCGGGGGCGGACGGTTCGTTCGAAATTCCTCGGATCGCGGTATCACCGGAGGCGAGGCCCACCAGTACGACGCTCGAATCGTCCGCCAGCAAGCGCGACAGCTTGATCGCGGTCTGGCTGGTGTTGATCCCCGGCACGGCGCCGAACACGGCGAGTCGTTCGCCGGCGGCGCCGGCATGACGCAAATTGTCGGCGACGCTCACAATCGAGCCGGCGGAAACGCCGCCACCAGCCGGCGGCCGCGGCGGCTCGTTGGCCAGCGCCGCAAGTCGCGGCGCCCAGGCGTCGGACGTCCCGACGCTCGGCTCAGTCCGCGCCGGAGCGGGTCCGACCGGAGCGGCGAGAATCTCCTTGGTCATGACCAGGCCGGAACTGATCAGCAGCGTGGCGAAGGTCGCGATCAGCACCGTCGGCAGCTTCTTCGGATAGGCCGGAACGTTCGACACCGTGGCGCGCGAGATCACCCGCGCATCGGCCGGGCTCGAACTCCAGGCTGTTGCGCGACGTCGCTTCGCGGTATTTGGCCAGATACGACTCCAACAGATCGCGCTGCGATTTGGCGTCGCGCTCGAGCGCGCGCAATTGCACGTCGGCGCCATTAGTCGTCGCCGCCTGGCTCTTGAGCTGATCGAGACTTGCGGTCAGCGTATCGACGCGTGCTCCCGCCAGCTTGGCGTCGTTCTCGAACGAGCGCGCAATGGTTTCCGCCTCGGCTCTGATCTGATTGTTGAGATCGGCGATCTGCGCTTTGAGTTCGATGATCCGCGGATGGTTGTCGAGCAGCGTCGCCGATTGCTCGGCCAGTTGCGCGCGCAAGGTGACGCGCTGCTCGGCCAGCCGGCGGATGAGCTCGGAATTGAGGATATCGGAGGATTCGATCGGCTGACCGGAGCGCAGCATCTCGCGGATCATCTTGGCCTTGGCCTCGGCGTCGGCCTTTTGCGAGCGCGCGGCGGCGAGCTGGGCATTGACGTCGCCCAGCGTCTGCGCCGACAGCGTGGTGTTGTTGTTGCCAACCAACAGATTGGACTTGGCGCGGAAAGCTTCGACTTTGGCTTCCGCCTCTTCCACCTTCTGCCGCATGGTGTCGATTTCACCGGAGAGCCATTGCGCCGCGGTCTTGGCCTGCTCTTCCTTGGCCTGGCGCTGGCGCGTCAAATAAGCGTCGGCGATGGCGTTGGCGACCTGGGCGGCCAGCTGGGGATCCTGCGATAGAAAATCGATGTTGATGACGCGCGATTTCTCGACCGGCGTCACCGTCAACCGGTCGTAATAGGAGTTGAGCACGCGCTCTTGCGGCGTCATGTTCAACGGGTCTTTGCCGAGGCCGATCAAGCCGAGCACGGCTTTGATCGGCGAGACGCCGTTGAGCGCCGGATCGAATTCCGGCTTCTCACCGAGCTTGAGCTTATTGATCACCTCGCGCGCCAAGTCGCGCGACAGGATGATCTGCACCTGGCTGGTCACCGCCTCGTCGTCGACCGGATTCTGGGCGTCCTTGTCGACGTCGGGGCGCAAATAGATGTTGGCGCGGCTTTCGATGAAGACGCGCGACTCCGCCTGATATCGCGGCGTAATGAACTGAACGACGACAAGCGTGGCCACCGCGACCAAAATCGTCGGGCGCAGCACGGTCCATTTCTTTCGCCACAACGTCGCGCCGAGCCCTGACAGATCGAGCTCGGCGTTGGACGGTGCGTTGGCGCGGGGCGGCGGCGACGCCACACTCATTCGAAAACTCCTCGCAACATACTTGCCGACAGACCGCAGAGCCATGACCGATCACAAACTATTAAGGTTGCTATCCGGTTAAGGCCCCGATGCCGTATGCAATTCTGGTTATGGTCGTCGCATGCGTCCGGATCGCGATCCGCCGTGAGGATTTATTAACCTCCAGAGCCCTCTATCCGGCTTAACGTTTTGCCCTCAAGTTTAAGGACCGTGCATGGGCGATCCGCGCCCGATTCATCCGAGCCTCGGCCGCGTGCCGTTCGCTCCCGCCGGCGCATTCGCAGCCGCGCCCGCTGCCTTCGCGCCGACCAGCCTTAAGATCGTGCATCTTCTGCGCGCGCCGCTCGGCGGACTGTTCCGCCACGTGGTGGATGTGACGCGAGGCCAGATCGAGCGCGGCCATCGCGTCGGTCTCATCGTCGAACTCGACGACCGGCGGCGCGCGCGCCGAGGCCGTGCTCGCTGAACTCGCGCCGCGGCTTGCGCTCGGGGTTGAGCGCGTACCCATCGCGCGTGAACTCAACCATCACGACGTCTATGCGCTGTGGCGCATCTCGCGGCGCATCGGCGCGCTGGCGCCCGATGTGCTGCATGGCCACGGCGCCAAGGGCGCAGCCTTGGCGCGACTCGCGCCGGCGGCGCCGAACGCCATCCGCGCCTATACGCCGCACGGCGGCTCGCTCGTTTATTGTCCCGGCACGATCAGCGGCGGCTTTTACCGGTCGCTGGAGCGGATCCTCAATCCACGCACCGATCTATTTCTGTTCGAAAGCAGTTACATCGCCGAGCTTTATCGCCAGGTGGTCGCCCCGCCGCGCGCGATGGTTCGCATTGTGCGCAACGGCATTGCCGAGTCCGAGTTCGAACCGGCAGTGCCGCGGCCGGACGCCGCCGATATCGTCTGCGTCGGCGAGCTGCGCCCGGTGAAGGCCATGGATGTGCTCATCGATGCGCTGGCCATCCTCAAACGATCCGGCCGCCGCGTGACCGCTACCATCGCAGGCGAAGGTCCCGACGCCGCAAAATTGGAGGCACAGGCGAACCGGCTCGGGCTTGCCGATCAAGTTCGCTTCATCGGTCATTGCCCGGCCCGCACCGCCTTCACCATGGGCCGCATGCTGGTCATCCCCTCGCGCGCCGAATCGCTTCCCTACGTGGTATTGGAAGCCGCCGCCGCCGGGCTGCCCATCATCGCCACCGCCGTCGGCGGCAATCCGGAAATTTTTGGTGCGCAAGCGGCCAAGCTCATACCGTCTGACGATATTGCGGCGCTCATCGGCGCCATCACCGCCGCGATCGACGACCCGGCGGAAATGCAAGCCGGCGCGCAGGCGCTGCGGTCTCGGATCCGCAGCGAATTCTCGCTGACGACGATGGTCGAATGTAACCTCGCCGCCTACCGCGAAGCCATCGCGACGCGAAAACTTGCTCAATTCGCATAACCAATTTTTGAAGATTGTTCACTATATTGCCGGCGAATTGTCGGGGCGAAGCCTGGGGTTACCGCGATCGCGGGGAAAAGTTTAACGACTATGTCAGCTCCCGAACCGAGCACGATATTCGAGACCGCCGCCTCGCTGTCGTCAGCGGTAAAAGCCATGCCGCGTGCGACTGCGAAAGCGTCGGGTCCGCACGCGCTGTCGGCTGCCGCACTGGCGGTCGCCGCCCAGCGTTTCAAAGACGCCTATTCGCCCATCGTCGTCGCCGGCATCGTCCGCGTCGTCGAGATCGCGCTGGTCGCGGCGATCGGATTTGCGCTGTATGTCTGGTCCATCTCACCGCTGGTCGATTCCGGCCGCTACTATATCGGCGCGATTGCCGGCATCTCACTGCTTTCAATGTTGGCATTCCAGGCGGCCGACATCTACCAGGTCCAGGCCTTTCGCGGCCATGAAAAACAATATATGCGGCTCGCATCGGCGTGGTCCGTGGTATTTCTGCTCGCCATCGCCACGTCGTATTTCACCAAATCCGGCGACCAATTCTCCCGGTTCTGGCTCGGCAGCTTTTACGCGGTCGGGCTGATTGCGCTCATTGCATTCCGGCGCGCCTTGTTCCTCGTGGTGCGGCGCTGGACGCGGCAGGGTCGCCTCGACCGCCGCACCGTGATCGTCGGCGCGGGCAACAGCGGCGATGCCCTGATCGCCGCGCTCGCCGCGCAGCGCGATTCCGACGTGCGCGTCGTCGGCACGTTCGACGATCGCGGCGACGACCGCGCCGTAACAAGCTTCAACGCCGTCCCCAAGCTCGGCACCGTCGACGACCTCGTCGAGTTCGCCCGCCACACCCGCGTCGATCTCGTCATCTTTTCGCTGCCGATCTCGGCCGAAGGCCGCATTCTGCAGATGCTGAAGAAATTGTGGGTGCTGCCGGTCGACATCCGGCTCGCCGCCCACAGCAACAAATTGCGATTTCGTCCGCGCGCCTATTCCTATATCGGCCACGTCCCGGTGCTCGATATCTTCGATCGCCCGATCGCCGATTGGGACGTCGTGATGAAATGGCTGTTCGACAAGATCATCGGCTCGCTGGTGCTGATCGCGGTCGCGCCGATCATGCTGTTGATCGCCATCGCGATCAAGCTCGACAGCAAGGGCCCGGTCTTCTTCAAGCAGCGGCGCTACGGCTTCAACAATACATTCGTTGAGATCTACAAGTTCCGCTCGATGTATGTCGAGGCCACGGACGCCAACGCCAGCAAGCTCGTCACCAAGGGCGATCCGCGCGTCACCCGCGTCGGCCGGTTCATCCGCAAGACCAGTCTCGACGAACTGCCGCAACTGCTCAATGTCGTGTTCACCGGCAACATGTCGCTCGTGGGTCCGCGGCCGCACGCCATCCAGGCCAAGGCCGCCGAGCACCTCTATGATGAGGCGGTTGACGGCTATTTCGCGCGCCATCGCGTCAAACCGGGCATCACCGGCTGGGCGCAGATCAACGGCTGGCGCGGCGAAACCGACAGCCGCGAAAAGATCCTCCGCCGCGTCGAGCACGATCTCTATTACATCGAAAACTGGTCGATCGTGTTCGATTTTTACATCGTGCTGCGCACGCCGTTCGCGCTGATCCGCGGCGAAGGCGCCTATTGATGGCCGCCCGCAGCCCGGCGCTCCCGCTGCCGACCGATTATGCCGGCAGCTCCGCGGCTTTCGCCGAGCGGCTCCTCAATTTCGTGCTGTTCATCACGGTGCTTTTGAGCTCGATCGCCTTCATCGAGCCGTCGCCGCACGATGTGATGATGTTCGTGCTCTTGGTCGCCTGCGTCACCGCGCGCGTACCGTTCGATTATAGGCTCGCGCCGTTATTGATTCTGATCGTCATATGGCTGCTCGGCGGCGCCATGTCGCTGATCCAGGTCGGCGACGACGAAAAGGCTGTCCAGTATTTCGGGACCTCCGTTTATCTCGGCACCGCCGCCATCTTGTTCGCCTGCGTGTTCAGCGATGGCGATGCGACAAGACTGCAGATCTTGCGGCGCGCTTATCTATTGGCGGCGGTGCTGGCGACATTGGGCGCCTATGCCGGGTTCTTCCATCTGTTGCCGGGCTCTGAGATTTTCATGGACGGGGATCGCCCTCGCGCCACGTTCAAGGATCCGAACGTGTACGGACCTTTTTTGATTTTTCCGCTGCTGATACTGATGATCCGGCTCTTGACACGCGGCATCCGGCTTTTTGATCTCACGATCCTGCTGATGCTGCTGGGCGGCCTGCTGTTAAGCTTCTCCCGCGGCGCCTGGGTCCATTTTGCGGTTTCGGCGAGCGTCTGCTTCGTTATCCTGATCACGGTGACGCCCGAGCCGCGCATGCGCTCTCGCATGGTGTTGCTGAGCATCGTCGCGATGATCGTGATGGCGGCGGTCGCTGTGGCGTTTCTGTCGATCGGTTCCGTGCACGACCTGTTCCTGGAGCGCGCCAAGGCGATTCAGCCTTATGACATCGGCCCGGGCGGGCGTTTCACCGAGCAAAGGCTGGCGCTGAGCGTCATCCTCGATCGTTGGAACGGTATGGGGCCCTTTGGCTTTGCCAACATTTACGGGCTGCAGCAGCACAATGTCTATATGCAAGGTTTTCTAGTCTATGGCTGGCTCGGCGGTGCGACTTATCTGACCATTGTCGTGGCAACACTGATGATCGGATTGCGTGCCGTTCTGGTGCGATCACCGTGGCAACATTATCTGGTCGCTGCTTATGCAGTCCTTGTCGGCGAGCTGGTCGAAGGCATGATCGTGGACACCGACCATTGGCGCCACTTTTTTCTGATGATCGGTCTGATCTGGGGGCTGATGGTGGCCAATCAAAAGGGCCGCGTGGCGGTCGGGCTTCAGTCCTCGCTGATCGGAACAATCTATTAACGGCGGCATGCAACCATCGCCGCAAAGCTCGGAAAAACTGACGTGACGGCTCAGCTATCGCGCCACCCGCAGTCGATCGTTTTTCTCGGCACGGCGCATGACAATGGCGGCACCTCGATCTTGGCGAGCAATCTCGCCAAGGCGATGCGCGCACGCGGCCATCGCGTCGAGGAATGGTATCTGTTCGGATCGGACGGCGATATGCCGGCCGGAACGCGAGTCTTCGTGCCGGCCAAGCGCTCGCGGTCGCCGGTGCTACTCGCGTCGCTGTTCTTCCGCGTCGTGGCCGCGCTGCGCCAGTCGAAGCCGGATGTGCTGTTCGGACTGCAGCCGTATTCGAATTTGCTGGTCGGCGTCGCCGGCCGCATTGCCGGCATCCGCAACCGCATCCCGACCTATCACGGTCCGCGCGCCTTCGTGACGCCTTCGCTGATGGCGCTGGATGAGATCGTCCATTGGCTCGGCCTCTACACGCACATGGTTGGCTGCGCGCATAGCGTCGTCGAGACCTATGGCCGCGACGACATGGCGGTGGTCGTCAACGGCCATGACGTTCCGCAAGCGTTTTCGCGTGCGGAGGCCCGCGCTGCGCTCGGCCTGCCGGCCAATGCACTCATCCTCGGCCAGATCGGCCGGCTGAGCCATCAGAAAAACCAGAGTTTCAGCCTCGATCTGCTCCGACGCCTGCCTGAGGCGATGCTGGTTCTGCTCGGTATCGGTCCCGGACGAAAGCTTGCTGAAATCGCAGATCGAGTCCGCGGCACTGGCGGACCGGGTGCACATTGTTCCCGCGATCGCCCATGGCCGGATCGGGCTATTTTATTCGGCCATCGATCTGGCGCTGTTTCCCTCGCGCTACGAAGGCTTGAGCCTTGCCGGCATCGAAGCCATCCATGCCGGCGTGCCGGCGCTGTGCAGCGACATTCCGTCGTTTCGCGAAATGTTTGCCGCCTCGCCGCTCCTGACCGCGCAGCTCGTGCTGCCGCAAGGTGATCAAGCGGCCTGGATCGCGCGCATCCGAGACATGGTGGCGAACCAAGAATTGCGCAAACAGATCGCCGGCGAGCTGGCGCGGCTGTCGCCGTCTTACGGCTTCGACGTGATGGCGGAACAATATTTGCGGCTGATCGACCAGTGGGATCGACCGCCGCACCGGCCGGTCCGTGCCGCCGTCCAGACCGGGCTTTAAGGCCTCATTCACGCCGGCGGAAGCCATCCCGGTCGCCGCCGCCCGGAAGCGCGGCATTAGACCGCCCGATTTACCAATTCGTTAGCACCGAACCGCTACAGTTTGCGGTGATTTCTCCTTGTTCGCCATAGGGATCAGCGATGCACGCGCCTCTGCAGCCATGGCCGCCCTCCGCGCGCGACACTGCCGTGCCGGCGGCGGCCGAGCGCGAGGCGACCGGGCGCAAGCCGCCGCGCCGCCATCCCTTGCGGCGGCTGTGGCAACGGTTGCCGCAGTCGACGCGGACTCAGATTTTGGGCCGTGTCAGCCGGCTGGTGGCGCCGCGGCCCGACCGCGCGCCACACGGCGGATTTCCCATTGCCATTGCCGGCCTGTTCTCGACCATGAGCGGCATCGGCGAAGGCGCGCGCCTCGCCTACGATGCGCTTGAGGCCGCCGGCATGACGCCCGCCGCCTTCGACATCAGCGCCGCCTTCGGCCAGGCCGAGCTCGACGGCCCGGCGCGTCGTCCCATCGTGCCCGGCTCCGGCGGCACGCTTGTCGTCCACCACAACGCGCCGTTCCTGCCGCATGCCTTGTGGGCGCTCGGACGGGCACGGGTCCGCGGCCGCCGCGTCATCGGCTATTGGGCCTGGGAATTTCCGCGCATCCCGGATTCCTGGCTGCCAAGCCTTCGCTATCTGCACGAAATCTGGGTGCCGAGCGAACTCACCCGCGTCGCGGTCGCCGCGGCGACCGATCTGCCGGTGCGCGTCGTGCCGCATCCGCTGCCGCCGGTGACCCCCACGCCCAACATGCGCGCGCGTCTCGGCCTGCCGGCCGACGCGCTCATCGTGCTCACCGCCTTCCACATGGGTTCGGCGTTCACGCGCAAGAACCCGCTCGCCGCCATCGCTGCGTTTCGCCGCGCCTTCGGCGACGCGCCCGACCGCCTGCTGGCGATCAAGCTGATCGACCACGGCGCCTCGCCGATCGCACGCGACGAGCTCAATCGCGCTATCGCCGGCGCGCCGAACATCCGTCTCATCAACGTCATGCTGACGCCGGCGGACATGTCAGGCTTGATGGCGGCGGTCGATATCGTGTTGTCGCTGCACCGCTCGGAGGGCTTCGGCCTGGTTCCCGCGGAGGCGATGCAGCTCGGCAAGCCGGTGGTGGCGACCGCCTGGTCGGGCAATATGGACTTCATGAACGAACGCAATTCGGCGCCGGTGTCCTACGATCTGGTGCCGGTGCAGGACCCTTACGACGGCGCCTTCGTTGCCGACGGCCAGCTCTGGGCCGAGGCCAATGTCGACCACGCCGCCGATTGGCTGCGCCGGCTCGCCGCCGAGCCGGAGTTGCGGGCGCGCCTTGGCGAGGCCGCCCGCGCCGATATCGCTCGTCTGCTGTCGCCGGAATCCTTCGCGCGCACCGTGGCCGAACTTATCGAGGTTGGGAATAACGCGTGACAGCCAAACGTCTCATTTCCTACCGCTATATGATGCTGCGGGCGTCGACGGCGGCCGGCACATTGGGCGCAGGTCTGCTGCAAACCTTCGTTTTTGCCCGCGTGCTGACGCCCGAACGTTTCTCGCTCTTCATTTTTTTGGCGGCCCTCGGCTATATGTTGTCGTTGGCCGATGCGGGCATGGTGAAAGTGCTCTTCGTCGATCTGCGGCGCCGGTTCCTCGACAATCAGCCTTTGGGCGCGATTGCAGCCCAGGCGACTGCGATCTTCGTTCTATATTCGGGGCTTGCGACAATCGCATCGCTGATTTGTTTTCTCACGCTCGCGATTTTTTTGAAGTATCCGAGCCACGATGGCATCGATTTGACGCTGTTCTTCGCTTTCAATGCGATCAATCTACCATGGTTCGCCTTGCGCTATTTCAGCATCGCTATCGACGAGTATGTTTATTTTGAAATGCTGGAAGCATTGCGGCGCGGCCTGAATGCGATGGCGTTGGTAGGTTTGTTGCTCGGACTTCCCGTCCTCGTTTTTCTCCTCATTATCAATGCCGGCTGGTTCGGCGTGATTTTTGTGGCCATTGCGAAGCTGCGGCAACGCCGCGTGCTGATCGGCAACGTCGGCGGCAGCCATGCGCATTTTGTCGCGTTCTTTCGCGGCAACAGCCGAAGAATTTTCAATAGCGCCGTTTACATCATCAGCGAGAATTACATCTACAATTTTCCTTATTTCCTGGTGCCGTGGGCCTATGGGCTTGGCGCGCCGACCATCATTCTCGACACGACTTTCAAGGTGTGCCGCGCGGCCAATCAGTTCTACAGCGCGGCCTGCGATAGCCTGGTGCCGCGGCAGACCAGCGCGTTGGCCGAGCGCGACGGCCCGGCGATGATCCGTGCCACTTGGCTGGCGGTCGCGTTGTGCGGTTTGCCGGCGGCGGCGGCGAGCGCCGTTTTGATCGTCGCAGGCAACAGGATGTTCGCTCTGCTGCTCGGCCCGGCGGCGGTGATGCCGCCCGAAATCACGCCGGTCGTCATTATGTTGCTGACCGGCAATCTGGCGCAGATGGTGTCGCACAGCGTGCTGGTGCATACCGGTTTCTTCAGGGAGGTGGCCCGGATTTCCTTCGGCCTGGTCGTGGCCATGACCGGCGTCGCCGCGCTCACGCTATGGGCGCACCTCGACATCGTACAATTCTTGAACGCATTCGCGGCGGTCTATACATGCGGCGCGCTCATCGCCATCGCGTTCATGATTCGCGGGCCGATCCGGCTCTCCCAAGAAGCGCGATCGTACGTGGCACAGGGCGCCTAGCATGCGTATCCTCATTACAGTGGGACCTTTCCATCCCTCGCTCGGCGGCATCGAGACGGCGACCCAGGTGCTGGCGACCGGCCTGACCGAGCGGGGCCACGACGTCACCGTCGTCACGCCCACGCCCGGCGGCACCGATGGCTATCCCTTCAAGGTCGTGCGGCGCCCGAAAGCTACGGCGTTCCTGCGATTGGCGCGCGACAGCGACCTCGTGTGGCAAAATCACGTGAGTCTGCGGCTGTTGTGGCCGCTGATTTTCGTCCCGCGCCCGCTCGTGATCATGCATCACATTTGGCTCCGCAGCGACGCGGCGACGGAAACCAGCAACGGTTTTCTCAAGCAGCTCGCCTGCCGGTTCGGTCACAACGTATTCGTCAGCGGCATTTTGCGCGATGCGGCGGGATTGCCGGGCCCGATCGTTCCGAATTCGTACAACGAGCGAACCTTTCGTCACCTGCCGGCCGTGCCGCGCGACCGCGACGTCGTCTATCTCGGCCGCTTAAAACCGTTCAAGGGCCCCGACCTTGTCATCGATGCTTTGGCGCGACTGGCGGCCGGCAACAAGCGGTTGACCGCGACCATGATCGGCATGGGCCCGCAAGCCGACGAGCTCAAGCAGCGTGCCGACAAAGCCGGCATCGCCGCGCAAGTCGAATTTCCCGGAACCATGGAAGGCGAAACGCTGGTCCACGCGCTCAATCGTCACCGTATTTTGGTTGTGCCTTCGCGCTGGGAGGAGCCGTTCGGTCTTGTCGCGCTTGAAGGTCTCGCATGTGGCTGCGTGGTCGTCGTGGCGAACAGCGGCGGGTTACCGGAAGTCATCGGCCCATGCGGGCCGACCGTGCCGAAAAACGACTCCATCGCTCTCGCAGCGGAACTCGATCGGCTCCTCAGCAATCCGGAAATCCTGGCGGATTATCGGCAGCGGATCCCGCAGCATCTCTCCAAATACCGCACGGCCATCATGCTTGATGCTTGTGAAGCGGTGATCGCCGACGCCGTCGCGACCGGAAAGCGCAGCCGAGGTTCACCGCGCCTGACGATGCCGACGGTGTCGCGCCGTTAATCCGTCGCTTGCAGAGTTGCAGATCGCCGCAGCCGCCTCGGTGATCTGCCTCGGCCGAAGCCAGACCAAAGACATGCACGCGACCATCGAACCTCCCCCTGACACCGCGACGCCGATCGAAACCCCGCGCGAGCGGCTGATTTCGTTCCGCTACTCGCTATTGCGCTTTGCCACCGCCGGCGGCGCTGTCGCGATGGGGTTGATCCAGACCTTCGTGTTCGCGCGCGTTCTCACCCCGGAGCGGTTCTCGATCTTCATCGTCGTTGCCGCGACCGGCTACACGCTGTGGCTCGCCGACCTCGGGCTTGGCAATATCGCCTTTGTCAATCTGCGCGGGTCTTACCTCGCGGGAACCAGGAACGAACACGCCGCCCGGCAGGCAACGGCCGTCATCTTGTTCTACGCACTCTTGGCGATCGCCGCGGCATTCATCTGTTTTCTCGTGACGCTGGCGCTGCCGTCCTCGACGCTTCTCGGCGCGTTCGAGCTGGCGCTGTTCCTGCTCTATATCGCGCTTAATCTTGCCTGGTCGTCGCTGCGCAATATCAGCATCGCCGTCGACTTATTTTTGTTCTACGAGAGGCTCGAGCTCGGCCGCCGCGTCGTCGTCATCGCGATCATGCTGGCCATGCTCGGCGGCCTGCCGCTCGGCGCCTTCCTGATCGGGTCCAATATTCTGTGGGGCGCGGTATTCGCCACTGTGGCGGCCAAGCTCGCGCAACGCGGCGCCTTGGCGTCCCGCCTGCGCGGCATCCCGCGTGAATTCGTGACGTTTATCGTCGCCAACCGCCGTTCGATCGTCCGCAGCGCCACCGGCGCCTTGAGCGGCGTCTTCATTGTCACCTTTCCCTATTACGTCGTGCCGCTCTGGTTCGGGCTGGGCGCCGCGCCGATCATCCTTGAAGTCACATTCCGCATTTTCCGCGGCTCAAGCGTCATCTTTGCCGCCATTTGCGATCTTGCCATTGCCGGACAGACGCGCGCGCTCGCCGCGCGGGATGTCAACCGCCTGGTGCGGACGACGTTACTGGTCGCGGCGCTGTGCTGCGTGCCGGCCGCAATTGCCTGTGCACTACTGATATTCGCGGGCGGCCCGCTGTTTGTGTTCCTGCTGCGAACGGCCGCAACTATTCCTCCCGCAATCATCCCCATTCTGGTCGTCCTCCTCCTCGCCAGCATCCTGCAAATCGTGGCGGAGGCGTTGCTGCAATTCACCGGCTTCTTCCGCAGTCTCGCCTATAACGGCGCTGCCGTCGCCGCCGCGATGATCGCAGCGACAGTGTTCGCCTACGCCGCCGGCTTCGACCTGGTCGAGTTTCTCGCGCTCTACGCCGCAATCTACGCGGCGGGAGCGGTGGCTTTGACGACCGCGGCCGTGTACGGCCCGATCCGCGCCGCGGCGGGCGAGCCGGGCGACGGCCGGCCGCTCATTGGCATTCTCAGAGCAATCCGCAGCGCACCGCGATCGCCAGCATCCACACCAGTCCGGTGAGGCAAAGCGCGCAAAATACCGCCGCCGAGCCGAAATCCTTGACGCGGCGAATATCCTTGTGCTCTTCGCGCGTGACGTGATCGGAGAGTTTCTCAAGCCCGGTATTGAGGAATTCGACGGCCAGGATGACGAGCACCGCGCCGATCATGGCCGCGAACCAGGCGGCGCTGGGGGCCAGAAAAACCGCTAGCGGGACGGCAACGACCAGCAGCACCAGCTCGTCGCGCAAAGCCGGCTCGGTGGCAAAGCCGTCGCGAAGCCCGCGCAGCGAATTGAAGGTCGCGCTGAAAAGCCGCTTCAAGGGGGATCCGGCGAATCGGGCAATCGGGAGCAAACCCTGCCGACTGTATGTTGCGAATTTGCGAATGGCGAGCGGATGTTGCGGGTTAAGGGACCGCCCCCTATAGTCCCCCCGATTTCGGAGCGTAGCGCAGCCCGGTTAGCGCACCAGTCTGGGGGACTGGGGGTCCCGAGTTCAAATCTCGGCGCTCCGACCAAAATCCTACGGAGAATCAAAGCCTCGTCGGCAACTCCGCCCCCCACAGACCACCCGTTTGCAAATTCGTTCGCCTGCGTGATTTTGTCGGTTTCGCGACTTCTCATTTTTCGTAAAAACCGGGTCGTTACCATGCCCGACACAGAATCACCGGCCCGAAAATGACGCCGAACGCCGCTGCCGAATTCAGCCGCGAATACCTTTCGCGCATGGCCGAATTCGCCGCACTGGCGGTGCAACAAAGGAAACGTCCTACTATTCGGTGCTCGACTTTTTATTAAGCCACTGGGCAGTCAACTTAAGCCAAATGTGATCTGGAACGGACAATTGCAAAATGAACGTCCAGGCAACTTTACACTAAAAGCCAGGTTCAGAATGACGAACACCAAAAGGGGCAACTCCCCGAACGCGGAGTAGTTAGAATTTTTCCGCGACAAACCTTCTTCTACGCAACGATGCCTGGTCGTCGTATTTATTTTTAGTGGATCGTTTTGGCAGTTTTACCTTCGGTCGCGACGCACCCTTATACGGAACGAGTTCAAGGATTTTCGAGATACAATTGAGGCGCCCGCGTCGTTTATCGTCCGACCTCACGATATACCAGGGCGCGTAGTCGACGTCGGTGGCTTTCAACATCGCGTCGCGAGCTCTAGAATAATCGTACCAGCGCTGATAAGATTCCAAATCCATCGGACTTAACTTCCATTGTCGAAGCGGATCGTTGATGCGGGCGTGAAAACGTCTTTCCTGTTCTTCCTGCCCGACCTCCATCCAGAATTTGATCAGAATGATGCCGGCGTCGATAATGTATTTTTCGATTTCCGGGCAGAGGCTGAGGAAGCGGTCCACCTCCTTTGCACCGGCGAATCCCATGACACGCTCAACGCCTGCTCGATTGTACCAACTCCGATCAAAAACGACGATTTCGCCGGCGGCAGGAAACTGCTCGACGTAACGCTGCAAAAACATTTGCGTCTTTTCACGATCGGAAGGCGCGGGGAGTGCCACCAGCCTGAAGACGCGCGGGCTCACCCTTTCCGTTATGGCTTTAATCGTTCCACCCTTGCCGGCGGCGTCGCGACCTTCGAACAGGATGATGACTCGCTGCCCTTTAGCTTTTACCCACTCCTGCACGTAACAAAGCTCAACTTGGAGCTTACGGAGTTCTTTTTCGTACAGCTTTCGTTTCATCTTACCATTGTCGACCTCTTTGACCCGCACCATGTTGTTTAGCTCCCAAAAATAACGCGCCGGAAGCGGCTCATCGCGAAAGCGAAATAGACCGAGCCGATAATAAGCATCGCCAAAAGCGGTCGCCAGACGATCGTAAGATCTGCGCCTCGGAACAGCACCGCCTGAGCAAAAGCGACGAAATGCGGTGTTGGGCTAATCGTCTGCATCACATATTGCAGCCAGACCGGCATGCTCTCCATCGGGGTGCTGCTGCCCGACAGCAATTGCGTGATCATCAGGACCGGCATAGCGAGCAGACCAAACTGGCCCATCGTCGTCGACAGCGTGCCAAGCAGAATGCCGAGAGCTGCCACGACGAGGGCGTAGAGCGCCGCGCCGATGAGGAACAGTACAATCGACCCTGCAATCGGCGCGCCAATCCACAGGTGGACCACGAACTGCAGCGATAGCATCGCCGCCACAAGGATGACGAAACCGTTGGCCAGCATTTTTGCCAGCATAATCTCGGCGGGAACAACGGGCATGACCAACAAGTGTTCCACGGTGCCCTGCTCGCGTTCGCGAATCAGCGCTGCGCCGGTCAGGATAACGGTCAGCATCGTGATTTGATTGATGACTTGCGTCATTGCCGAGAACCAGGCGGTCTTCAAATTCGGATTGAACTTCGCGCGGACAACGAGATTGATCGGGTCGCTGAGCGGGTCCCCGCGTCTGAAAATGAAATTTTGAACTTCATTGAATATGGCGGTCCTGAGATAGCTCGCGCCGTTGCCGGCCTGCGCCACCGCGGTAGCGTCGACGTTGATTTGGATCTCGGTCTTGCGCCGGGCGAGAATATTGGCCTGGAAATTCGGAGGAATCTCGACGACGAACAGTAGTTGGCCTTTGTCCATTTTCGCATCGATCTCGGACGCACCGATCTGCACGGCAGGCTGGAATGTCGGTCGAACGAGCCCTTCGGCGATCTCTCTCGAGAGATCCGAACCGTCCTCGTCCACAATGCCGACGGAAAGATTGGTCGCTTCAGTGACGGCTCCCGTCGCGACTGTGTTGACGGAAATGCTGAAAGCGTAGGCGACAAGGATAAGCATAGTCGGGTCCGCCCGGATGCTTCTTAGCTCTTTGATCACGAGGCGGAAGATATTGAAGATATGATCGCGCAGCGTCAGCGTTCTCGCCTCGGCCAATTTAGGAACCGGCATTACGCTGGGCAAAGACACGTCACGCCTCCTGCTTGCGTAGGAATATTAGCGACAGGATGAGGTAGGCTAACGCAATGACCGTGATCGCGGCAACATTTCGCCAGAGGTCAGTCATTCCGAGCGCCTTGGCGAAGACTCCCACCGTGATCGGCTGATACCAAGCCGATGGGAACGTCAGGCCGAGGACTTTCGCTCCGCCTGACAGGGACGACACCGGCGCAAACAGTCCGGAGAAGTTCACGGCAGGTACGATGGAAAGGATCGCCGTCGCAAACACCGCTGCGACCTGGGTGCGGGTGAAGGACGAAATCAACTGGCCGAAACCCGTTGTCGCCACGACATACACGACCGTTCCGATGAGCAACGTGAGAAACGAGCCCTTGATCGGCACGCCGAACACGAAAATCGCCATCAAGAACAAGAAAACGAAGCTGACCATGGCGACCGTGGCATAAGGAAGCTGCTTGCCGAGAAGAAACTCGAGCTTGGTAATGGGCGTGGAGCGAAAATTGGCAATCGAGCCGGTTTCTTTCTCCCGCACGACCGCAATCGCCGACATGATGGCAGGAATCAGACAGAGCATGAGCATGAATACGCTCGGCACCATGGCGTTGACGCTGAGAAAGGCCTGGTTGTAGCGAAAGCGCGTCGCGATATCGCCATCACTCCAAGCGTTCGGACTTCCTGCTCGCCGCAACCGCTGCTGAATTTCCTCTCCCTGCCGCCTGACGACACCGGTGACATAATTTTTTGCAGTTTCTCCCCGAAACGTCATGGCACCGTCGATCGACGCGTCGACTTCCGGCCGCGCACCGTTCAGTAAATCGCGACCGAACCCGCTGGGAATTTCGACGACGACTTGTGTGTTGCCACTTCTCAGCCGCCGCTCACCTTCGGCGGCTGAGGCGATAGGCGGCTGGACCGAGAAATACCGCGAGCCGGAAAAGCCATCCAGAAGTTGCCGGCTTTCCGGCGTGTTGTCCTGATCGAACGCCGCCATCTGCAGGTTTTCGATATCGAAGGAAATGCCGTAACCGAAAGCCAGCATCAGGATGATGGGACCAAAGACGGCGAAGGCGAGTCGGATCGGATCGCGCAACAGCTCGACGGTCTCGCGTCTTGCGTAAGCCCACAGCCGGGCCAAATCGAACGGCTTTGGCGTCCGCGTCGGTTCCGCCTGAAGCGGCATCGCATTAGACGCCGGCGCATCGACTTTCTTCGTACGGTCGATCCCGGCCGCATCGGCGAGATAGCCGACGAACGTGTCCTCCAGCGAGTCGCTGCCGCGCTCCTTGACCAGGTCGAGCGGCGCGCCGACTGCCAGCACCTTGCCGGCATGCATGAGCGAGATGCGATCACATCGCTCCGCTTCGTTCATGAAGTGGGTCGAAAGAAAAATCGTAACGCCGTCGTCGCGGGATAGGTCAATCAGGGTACGCCAAAATGCGTCGCGTGCAATCGGATCGACGCCTGAAGTCGGCTCGTCGAGGATGAGGATCGCGGGTTCGTGCAATACCGCCACCGCGAGCTGAAGTCTTTGTTTTATGCCGAGCGGCAGGCTCTCGGGTTTGGCGTGGGCGACGCTGGCCAGATCGTAGCGCTGCAAAAGCTCCTGAATGCGACCTTCGATCTTATCAGAAGGCAGGTGGTAGAGCTGCGCGTGCAAATCGAGATTTTGCCGGACAGTAAGCTCACCATAGAGAGAGAAGGCTTGCGTCATGTAGCCGACGTTGCGGCGCATCTCCATGTCATTCGACCCCATCGGGCTGCCAAAGAGCTTCGCCCAGCCCTCGGTTGCCGGCAGGAACCCGGTCAACATCTTCATTGTGGTCGATTTGCCGCAACCGTTGGAACCAAGGAAGCCAAAGATTTCGCCCGGCGCGATCTTGAAGTTAACGTGATCCACGGCGACGAAATCGCCGAACCGACGGGTCAGTCCCTCGGCCTCGATCGCCGGCACTTCATCCGCCGAAGCTATGCGCGGCCGCACGATTACCTTTTGATGAAGGGCGCGCTTTTCCTCTGGCAGTAGTGCGATGAACGCTTCGTCGAGCGTAGGTTCGCCGGTATTCTCCAATAGTTCCTTCAGCGTGCCATGCGCGATGATCTTGCCGTCGTCCATGGCCATGAGCCAATCGAAGCGCTGCGCTTCGTCCATGTAGGCTGTCGCCACGATCACGCTCATTTGCGGGCGTCGCGCCCGGATCGTGTTGATGAGGTCCCAGAACTGGCCCCGCGAGAGCGGGTCGACACCAGTCGTCGGCTCGTCGAGAATGAGCAGATCCGGATCGTTGATAAGCGCGCAGCAAAGACTGAGTTTCTGCTTCATTCCGCCGGAAAGCTTTCCGGCCGGTCGGTCCTCGAACGGATCGAGCGCGGTAGCAGTCAAAAGTTCGGTGATGCGGGCGCGTCGCTCAGACGCGGATTGTCCGAACAGCCGGCCGAAGAAGTCGATATTCTCAAAAACGCTGAGTGTCGGATAGAGATTGCGGCCCAGACCTTGGGGCATGTAGGCAATGCGGGCGCGGAGGCTTTTGAGGTGCGTTGCGTCCGCAAGATTGCCATCGAACACGACAACCTGTCCGCTCTGGATTATGCGCACGCCGGAAACTAGCGCCAACAAGGTTGACTTGCCGACCCCATCAGGCCCGATCACCCCCACCATCTTGCGCGCTGGGATTTCAATCGTGACATCGTCGAGCGCTACCCTCGCGCCATATCGGTGCGAGACATTCGTCAACTGCGCGACTACAGCGGCCGTCATTGAGGCAGCTTGACTTGAAGGTCGTCCGGCCACGTTGTCGCAGCATTGGTGCGCACGATCCCCAGCCCACGCACGCCGGTCTTTACCCTTCGGTCAAATTGCTTCAGAACCAGGGCGTCCAGTTTGAGCTTGACGCGAAACATCAGTTTTTCGCGTTCTTCGGCGGTTTCCACGGTCTTCGGCGTGAATTGTGCGTCCGCCGCGACAAAACTAACCGAGGCTGGAATGACATATTGGGGAGCCGGATCCAAAATGATGCGGGCCTCGCCACCGATTTCCAGTTTGGCCGCGCTCGCCGCCGGCAGGAAGATTGTCATGTACACATCTTGCAGATCGAGGATCGTTAGGACCTTTCCGCCAGCGGCTACCACTTCGCCGGTCCGCGCGAGCTGGTATTGCACTCGCCCGGTTCTCGGCGACACAAGAATCAAATCGTGTAAGACCGAATCGATGCGCTCGACCTCGGCCTGCGCGCTCTTGATGGCGGCGGCGGCTTGGTCGCGTTGTGCAGTCGCTCCCTGAACGCTTGCCTGCGCCGCTTCGTAGTTGCGGCGCCGCTGATCGAAAGTTTGCTGGGTGATAGTCTGATTCTTGATGAGCTGCTCGCCGCGTTCGAAGTCGGATTTGGCATTAGCCAGCAGGGCATTGCGCTCGGCTATAAGCGATTCCGCCTGAGCCATCGTCTGCTTGGCACGCTCCACGTCGGATTGCGCCGCCCTGAGCTTGGCTTCATATTCCGGCGATGATACGCGGCCGACGACCTGTCCCGCGGTGACTTCGCTGCCCTCCTCTACGGTGACGTCGACGAGTCGGCCCGGATATTTCGCCGAAACGTCGACCTGTGTGGCTTCAATGCGGCCATTGGTCTTTACGATGCCCTCCGGCATCGTTTTACCGAGCACACGGTCGAGCAGACTACGAACTCTCGACTTCGCTTGTGCGGTAGGAGACAGCAACTGCCCAATCGAAGAATGCTCGTAGGTGGGAGCTAGAGGCAGGCTACCTGCCGCAAACACGGACACAAGCAGGGCGCCGACGAGATAGCGAATAAGCATTGCAGTTGTCCCTTCAGAATCCCCAAATAAAAGCCCGGCGCGCTGACTCTTTCATTGATCGAGATCAATTGCCCAATTGCGCATTTAGGAATTTTATCAGCACTGCCGCGGACAGTTTGGATCGTACGCGTCGACTCAAACTCAGATCGCTGACTGCCGCAGTCTGGCCTCGCAACAAAAACCGTCGCCTCATCATACCCGGCGATCTTCGAAGCCGAGAGAACACGCGTCCGAGAGATCACATCGAATGCGCCAGCCCATGCAAACGCGGCTGGCGCCGCGGGCATTCATCGAGGCCGCTGCAGAACGCGATCGTCAGGCTTGCGGCGCGGTCTCGCGCCATCGCGGCGGCGAGCTCCAAGGCCGCGTCGGAAATCTCTGCGCCGAAGATGTCGCGATCTTCCACGTCGCGAATGCCGGTCGAACCCTTCATGGTGCCCCCCACAGAGCCCAGAAACACTGGAGCGCACCACACCCTGCGGTTGCGGTCAAGGCGACATAAACGCCGGCGCCGGCGCCGCTGGCAAACTGAGGCATTGCCCAATCGCCGTAGTCGGGCTGCTGCACGCTCGCGAACAGATTTGATATTCAATTACGAGCGAGCGCGCCGTCGCGCACGGGATGGCGGGGGGCAGCGTCCGGCGCGAGCCGCCACATAAGGCGCATGCTTGCGATTTGACCTAAATCAAGGTTTTTCCGCTTTATCGACGCTAGACATCGGCCAGATTTCGGGTTCGCACCGGCTGATGATGAGGCTTCGACATGCGTAGGCTCCGCGAAATATTTGAGGACTTAAAAGGCGCAATCGCCGCGCAGCGTGCAGTTTCCCGTTTTATGTGTGAAGGCTGCGAGTTGCGGGATCGGTGCAGTTTGCCGGCCCATCGGCGCCAATTATGCTGGGAAGCGCGCGCGCTGCGTCCGCAGCCGTGAGAAGAGTGATGCTGGTTACGAGGCCAGTCTTTAAAATGCCTGAGCGGCCGCTATTGCGGCCTCCTGACTGAAGTGCGGAGCCGAGAAAACAAGCGTCCAAAATATCAGATCAAACGCGCCCGCGCGCGCAACCGCGGCTGGTGCCGCGGGCATTCATCGAGGCCGCTGCAGAACGCGATGGTCAGGCTTGCGGTCCGCTCTTTCACCATCGCGGCGGCGAGCTCCAAGGCCGCGTCGGAAATCTCTTCGCCGAAGATGTCCTGATCCGTCACGTCGCGGATGCCGGTCGAACTCTTCATGGTGTCCCCCCAGACCCAGAAACAACGGAGCGCACCACACCCTGCAGTTGCGGTCAAGGCGACATAAATGCCGGCGCCGGCGCCACTCGCAAACTGAGGTATTGTCCAATCGCCTACTAGGGCTGCTGCGCGCTTGCGGACAGATTTGATATTCAATTACGCGCGAGCGCGCCTTCGATAATGCCGCGGCAGAGGATCAATTCGTCGAGCGCGGATTGCAGCTTGTGCCGCGCCTCATCGGCAAGGCGTCGTGGCGCTGCTGAAGGCGCCGCCGCCACTGGCGCGCCCTCCAGTCTCGGTTCGCGCCGCTCGTCGCCAACAGCAAACAGGTTCGGCTCCAACCGCTGTTCGGTTGATGCCGCGGCGGCGGCCTCGTCCGCTTCGTCTTCGGCCATCGCCTCCGACGGCTCGACGTCGACGCGCCACACCGTCTGCACCACCGTCATGCCTTGCTCGCGCAAAATGCGCTGCACGCCGCGGATGGTGTAGCCTTCGCCGTAGAGCAAATGGCGGATGCCGCGCAGCAGATCGACGTCGTCGGGCCGGTAATAGCGCCGGCCGCCGCCGCGCTTCATCGGGCGGATTTGCGGGAATCGGCTTTCCCAGAAGCGCAGCACGTGCTGCGGCACGTCGATCTCGGCAGCGACTTCACTGATGGTGCGGAATGCGTCCGGCGATTTTTCCACCGCTGCCCTCCAGAGCTGGACTTGTTGGCAAGCCGCGCAGCAAGCGATCGCTGCTCAGCTTGAGGAGGGTTCACCGCTGCCGTCGCTGCCGTTGATGCGCTGCTTGAGAATGGCGGATGGCTTGAACACCATGACCCGGCGCGGCGAGATCGGAACTTCCTTGCCGGTCTTCGGATTGCGGCCGATGCGCTGGCCTTTCTTGCGCACGACGAACGAGCCGAACGACGACAATTTCACAGTTTCGCCGCGTTCAAGGCAGTCGGTGATCTCCTTGAGCACCAGCTCTACCAGAGTCGCCGATTCCGTGCGCGACAGTCCAACTTTTTGATAGACCGCCTCACACAAATCCGCCCGTGTGACCGTCTTTCCCGCCATCGCCAGCCCCGAGCACGGCGATCGATCTTACGTCGATCAAGATATCGTGCTGAATTATCAAGGATATTAGCTTCTTGCCGGATAAGTCAACGGGGCAAATCGGGGATTGCGGCCGGCTACCAGCGCACCAGCGCGGCGCCCCAGGTGAAGCCGCCGCCCATGGCCTCGAACAAGAGGAGGTCGCCGCGCTTGATGCGGCGGTCGGCGACCGCATCGGCGAGCGCCAGCGGAATTGAGGCGGCCGAGGTATTGCCGTGGCGGTCGACCGTGGTGACGATCTTGCCCGGCGGAATGCCGAGTTTATGGGCCGAACCGTCGATAATGCGCTTGTTGGCCTGGTGCGGGATGAACCAGTCGACGTCGGCCGCCGTGTAGCCCGTGATTTTAAAGGCGTCCTCGACCACGTCGGTGATCATGGCGACCGCATGGCGGAACACTTCGCGACCTTCCATGCGCAAATGGCCGACGGTGCCGGTCGAGGATGGTCCGCCGTCGACATAGAGCTTGGATTTATAGCGGCCGTCGGAGCGCAGCCGCACGGTCAGCACCCCGCGATCCTCGCGCGTGCCCGGCTGGTCCTGCGCGTCAAGCACCACCGCGCCGGCGCCGTCGCCGAACAGCACGCAAGTGCCGCGGTCGGTCCAATCGAGGATGCGCGAAAACGTCTCCGCGCCGATCACCAGCGCGCGCGAGAAAGCGCCGGTGCGCAGCAGCGCGTCCGCCGTCGCCAGGCCATAGACGAAACCGGAGCACACCGCCTGCAGATCGAAGGCGGCGCCATGGGTAATGCCGAGATCGGCCTGCACCGCAACCGCGCTTGCCGGGAAACGTATTGTCCGGCGTCGAGGTCGCCAGCACGATGAGGTCGATCGATTGCGCGTCCACGTGCGCGTGCGTCAACGCGGCCTGCGCGGCGCGCGTAGCCATTTGCGAGGTCACTTCGCCGGGCGCGGCGATGCGGCGCTCGTGAATTCCGGTGCGCTGGACGATCCATTCGTCCGAGGTGTCGATCTTGCGGGCAAGATCTTCATTGGTGAGGACCTTGCTGGGCAGATAGCCGCCGCAGCCGAGCATGACCGAGCGCTTGACCGTCACGAGGCGGCTCCGCCGACCGCCTGCTGCGGCAGCTTGTGGAAGTGCTCGAGCGCGGTGCGGATTTTCGCCAACAGCTCGTCTTGCACGACGCCGTGGCCGAGCTCGATGGCCGCGGCAAAGCCTTCGGCGTCGGCGCCGCCGTGACTCTTGATGACGATGCCGTTGAGCCCAAGAAAGACGCCGCCATTGGCCCGGCGCGGGTCCATGCGCTCGCGCAAGCTCTGGAACGCGGAGCGCGCGAAAAGATAGCCGATGCGGGCGCTCCACGAACTGTTCATCGCCGTTCTGAGATATTGACCGAGCTGGCGCGCCGTGCCCTCCGCGGTCTTGAGCGCGATATTGCCGGCAAAACCTTCGGTGACGACCACGTCGACCTTGCCGCGGCCGATATCGTCGCCTTCGACGAAGCCCTGATAGTCGAGCCCGGGCAAGTCTTCTTCGCGCAGAATGCGGCTTGCTTCGCGCACCGCCTCAAGGCCCTTGGCCTCCTCGACGCCGATATTGAGCAGCCCGACGCTCGGCCGCGGCAGGCCGAACAAAATCCGCGCGGTGGCCGCGCCCATCACCGCGAGGTCGACGAGATGCTCGGCATCGGCGCCGATCGTGGCGCCGACATCGAGCACGATGGATTCGCCGCGCAGCGTCGGCCACAGCGCCGCGATCGCCGGCCGCTCGATGCCGGGCAGCGTCTTGAGATCGAACTTCGACATCGCCATCAGCGCGCCGGTATTGCCGGCCGATACCGCCATGTCGGCGTCGCCCTTCTTGACCGCGTCGATGGTGAGCCACATCGACGATTTCCAGCGGCCGGTGCGCAGCGCCTGGCTCGGCTTATCGTCCATCCGCACGGCGATATCGGTATGCACGATCCGCGACGCGGCCTTGAGCTTCGGCTTGGCCTCGACCAGCGGCGCGATCTGCGCGGCATTGCCGAAGAACAGGAATTCGCAGGCGGGGTGTCGGGCCAACGCCAATGCGGCGCCGGCGACGACCACGGCCGGGCCGTGGTCTCCCCCCATCGCATCGAGCGCAATGCGGACCTTGTCCGACATTCAATGACCCAGGTCCGAAAGGTGGGAGTGCGACACCGGTATAAGAATAGCGGTTCGCCGGCCCGATTTGAAGCGTCGCGCCTAATTCTTGGCCAGCTTGGCGAGAGCGGCAAATGGCCCCTCTTCCGACGTGCGGCTTTGCGGCGGCTCGAATACGGCATCCTGCTTGCGCGGATAGGGATCGAGCCCGAGGATCAGGAATTCGACGGCGAGCGCGCCCAAATCGACTAAACCGCCGACCAACGGCTCCGGATCGCCCCATTTGACGTCCCGCGGCACGGTTTCTCCCTCCTCCGGCGCGACAGGCGCCTTCGGCACGAAGACAAGATCGACCGCCTCCTCGACCTCGCTGGTCAGCGGCTCAAGCGTGACGACGCAATTTTGCCCGACCGTCGCGGAGACGACGCCTGTGACATGGAGCCCGCCGGCACTATGCCGCTTCACGTCAAAGCTCGCCTGCAGCCGCGAAAGCTCGCGTAAACCCGCAACCCGGGCCACGGCCGCGCGCACGCCGGCGTCGGCGACAAGGTCGAAATGCTGACCTGTTTCCGGGATATCGTCCACTGCAACGGCAACCTGCCACGGCGGGGCAGGCAGTTTCTCGGAATTGGCTTTAGGCATGATCGATAGCTTCGGCGATCCTGTCGGGCTGTGGAAAGGCAACCTCGCCGCGCAACAGCGCACCGTCCTCCTGGTCCTCGAACCGGTGCCGCGCGGCGCGAACGTACTGGGCAAGTCGCGTCGCCCCGCCATTATCGGCGTCGGCATCGGCAAAGATATTGCGTCGAAGCGCTTTCTCAAGCTCCCGCTCGTCGGCGGCGGCAAATGCGGCAAGATAGGCCGCCTGCCGGCCGTAAAATGCCTCGCCGAAGCCGCGCATCCGCTTCGGCACCGCGAGATCCCCTACCCCCATTTCGCGCAGGTTGTCATCGAGGTCGCGGCAGAACACGTCGAACAGCCGCTGCCCGATGCCGCGCCCGACGTCGGCGCCGCGGCCGAGACGGTCGATCAAGAGGACGAGATGCAGCACGATGAGATCGAACCGTCCTTGCACGGTGTCAGGCACGCCGTAGTCGCGGTAAAAGGCGGGCTTGCGCGCCTGCGCCACGATCGCGCCATAGAGCTCGTCGATGCTGCGATCCTGGGAATGGGTGCGAAAAAGCCGCCAGATCATAAGGTTAACCGAGGCCACGACGATCGGCGCCAAGCCGGCCGATTGCCAATCTTGCGCTTTTTGGGTACGGCACGCGGCGGCTTTTCGCAAGTTAGGGACGAGAATGTGGGGCAATTTCGTGCGTAGCCAAAGCTGGCCCGTCACGGCGGCTTGCGCCATCGTTCTGGCGCTGGCGCTCGCCGGCTGCACCGGCGAAACCTTCCAGCGCGGCTACGTGCTGCCCGAGGGCGCGCTCGAGCAGATTCCGCTCGGCGCCTCGCAGGAGCAGGTACTGCTCGTGCTCGGCACGCCGTCGACGGTGGCGACCGTCAGCGGCGAAGCCTTCTATTACATCTCGCAGAAGGCCGACCGGCCGATCTCGTTCCTGCAAGCCAAGGTGACCGACCAGCGCGTCATCGCTGTCTATTTCGACAGGGGCCGAAAAGTGCGACGGGTCGCCGAATACGGCATGAAGGACGGCCATGTGTTCGACTTCGTCAGCCAGACCACGCCGACCGGCGGCAACGATCTGAGCGTCATCACGACGATGATCCACAATCTCGAAGGCCGGGGCTCGTAAGCCGAAACCCATCCTTGTCATCGCCCGCGCAGGCGGGCGATCCAGTAAGCGCTGGCGCAAGTTAAACTCTATAACCTGCGATTACTGGATGCTCCGCTTTCGTGGAGCATGACAATCGAGTGTCCACTCAATGCGCCAGCACCGCGAGCAGCAATAGCGCCACGATATTGGTGATCTTGATCATCGGATTGACGGCGGGGCCGGCGGTGTCCTTGTACGGATCGCCGACGGTGTCGCCGGTCACCGCCGCCTTATGGGCGTCAGAGCCTTTGCCGCCGTAGTGGCCGTCCTCGATGTATTTCTTGGCGTTGTCCCAGGCGCCGCCGCCCGAGGTCATCGAGATGGCGACGAACAGGCCGGTGACGATGACGCCGAGCAGCATGGCGCCGAGCGCCGAGAACGCCGCCGATTTGCCGGCCGCGCCGCCGCCGGCGACGAAGTAGATGACGAAATAGACAAAGAGCGGGGAGAGCACCGGCAACAGCGACGGAATGATCATTTCCTTGATCGCCGCCTTGGTCAGCATGTCGACGGCGCGGCCGTAATCGGGCTTGTCGGTGCCCGCCATGATGCCGGGCCGCTCCTTGAATTGCCGCCGCACTTCCTCGACGATCGACGACGCCGCGCGGCCGACCGCGGTCATGCCCATGGCGCCGAACAGATAGGGCAGCAGACCGCCGAACAGGAGGCCTGCGACGACATAGGGATTGTTCAACGAGAAGTCCGGCGCCACGCCCTGGAAATAAGGATGCTGCGCGGAGCCGGCGATGAAGAATTTCAGATCTTCGTTATAGGCCGCGAACAGCACCAGCGCGCCGAGACCGGCCGAGCCGATGGCGTAGCCCTTGGTCACCGCCTTGGTGGTGTTGCCGACGGCGTCGAGCGCGTCGGTCGATTTGCGCACCTCTTTCGGCAGACCGGCCATCTCGGCAATGCCGCCGGCATTGTCGGTGACCGGGCCGAAAGCGTCGAGCGCGACCACGATGCCGGCGAGCGCCAGCATGGTGGTTACCGCAATGGCGATGCCGAACAGGCCGGCGAGGTTATAGCTGACCAGAATGCCGGCGATAATGACGATCGCGGGCATCGCGGTCGATTCCATCGACACCGCCAAGCCCTGAATGACATTGGTGCCGTGGCCGGTGACGGAAGCTTGCGCGATCGAACGCACCGGACGGTAATCGGTGCCGGTAAAATATTCGGTGATCCAGATGATCAGGCCGGTGACCGCCAGGCCGACGATGCCGCAGATATATAAAGTCTCGCCGGAGTAGGCGACGCCCGGCAGCGGACCGAAGCCGATCAGCTCATAGATCACGCCGGCAATGCCGATCAGCGAAAACACCGCCGTTGCCAGCATGCCTTTATAAAGCGCGCCCATGATCGATTGGCTGGCGCCGAGCTTGACGAAAAACGTGCCGAGGATGGAGGCGATGATGCAGATGCCGCCGATCGACAGCGGCAGCAACATCATCTTCAACAGCGCGTCGGCGCCGGCGGTCCGGTAAAAGATCGCGGCCAGCACCATGGTGGCGACCGTCGTCACCGCATAGGTCTCGAACAGGTCCGCCGCCATGCCGGCGCAGTCGCCGACATTGTCGCCGACATTGTCGGCGATGGTGGCGGGGTTGCGGGGATCGTCTTCCGGGATGCCGGCCTCGACCTTGCCGACCAGATCGCCGCCGACGTCGGCGCCCTTGGTGAAAATGCCGCCGCCAAGGCGGGCGAAGATCGAGATCAGCGAGGCGCCGAAGCCGAGCGCGACCATCGCATCGATCACCTCGCGGTCGTTCGGCGCCATATGCAGCGTGCCGATGAGGAAGCCGAAATAGAGCGTGACGCCAAGGAGCGCCAATCCCGCCACCAGAAGGCCGGTGATGGCGCCGGCGCGGAAAGCGATTTCAAGCCCGCCGGCGAGCGAGGAGATCGCGGCCTGCGCGGTGCGCACATTGGCGCGCACCGAGACGTTCATGCCGATAAAGCCCGCCGAGCCCGACAGGATGGCGCCGACCGCGAAGCCGACCGCGACCAGCCAGCCGAGGAAATAGCCGACGATGAGAAAGACCACGATGCCGACGCCGGCGATGGTCGAATATTGCCGCTTGAGATAGGCCTGCGCGCCCTCGCGGATCGCCGCGGCGATCTCCTGCATCTTTTGACTGCCGGCGTCGGCTGCCATGACCGAGCGCGTGGCCCAGATGGCGTAAACGATCGCCAATGCGCCGCATAGAACGATGAGCCACAACGTATCCATAGAAAATCCCCGGTCTTTTTAGAGGGCCGAACGTCGCCGGCCCGGAAGGGTGGGCGCCTCGCATACAATGGACAAATGGGAGGTGCAATTCGCCGCGGAGTTTGCACAAAATGCCCCCTCACGCAACGGCGGCGGGCCGGCTTTTTCCGGCGTTTTACCCATCCCCTCAAGGCCGTTGCCGCCATCGCGCCGCTCCCGGGCATCACAGCCGTTCGAGACGGTTGAGCCGGGCCCATTCCCGGTGCATCGTCTTCGGCATCACCATTCTGGGGCGCGAACCCCTTCTAAGGCGCTGAATCTTTTTCCAGCACGCCTCCGGTTCGTCGCTGACGCAGAGGCGGTGGCGGCGGCAGCGCTTGTCGGCGCAGTAGCGGAACGAGCCCAACAAATCGGCCTGCGCGCGCCAGATCAACTTGGTGCGCGCGCGCCACGGAATCGCCAGCCACTCTTCGAGCGTGCGCCGGCCGGGGAAGCTACGTTTGCCTTTGGGCATGGGGGCTCCTTTCTTCCTCCTTCTCCCCGCTTTGCGGGGAGAAGGCCGGGATGAGGGGGCCTCTCCGCTGGGCGCAAAATTGCGGCGGCGTCTGCAACGCTGTCGCACGGTCCGCACCGCTCAGAATCGCGGAGAGGCCCCCTCACCCTCGTCGCTGCGCTCACTCGACCTCTCCCCCGCACGCGGGGAGAGGTGAACAAGCCTCCCCGTTCTCGCGATGCGCCTTTGCATCCGAGCTTTGCTTCACGCTTTAAGAAAGCCCTTCGTGCCTCCCTTAAAAGAAGGGAGGCGGAGCGCCGACAGGCGCACCACGGGTTCCGCCCCGCCCGCAGAATAAAGAAAGCCTGCCAGCGTACGCGGCGAGCACCATCGCTTCCTCCCGCGAACGGTGCGGGATCGAACGGCGGCGCCCTCGCCTTTCGGCGCCCCACCGCGGTCATGCGCCGAAGGTTTTATCCCTCGAACTCGGTTCCGGGCCGCGCTTCCTGGAATCACCGGATCCAAACGGGAGGACCCTCTCCGGCACCAGTGCAGCCAGCACCTGGCAGTCCGGTCACGCGCCGGACGGTCGATGCCCAGAACCGCCCGGACGCACGGTGTATGGCCGCGCCTCCGGGAACCGCCCTCGTTCCACTTTCGAAAGTACCCTCGCGAAAGGCCCCTCCGTGAACGAGATAAACAGCGATGTAATCGATACGGTGACGATTGTCAAGGGGTGGTCGCAACATCGGAGACGCCGTCTCCTCAAGCCGTCATGGCCGGACTTGTTGCGGCATGACGGCCGAGGTTTCTTCACGCGGAGCGTGCTATATTCTCCCCTAGGAGCCGCCGATGATTACCGATATTGCGTCTCATCACGAGGAATTGCGGGATTTGTGCCGCCGTTTCCATGTGCGCCGTCTCGACGTGTTCGGCTCGGCGGCGCGCGGCGATTTCGACCCGGCACGCAGCGACCTAGACTTCCTGGTCGAATTCGCCGCGCGGGAAGACGATGTTGCACGCTTCCTGGACTTCAAGCGGGCGCTGGAAGCCCTGCTGGCGCGGCGCGTCGATCTCGTCGACCGCAAGGCGATCGAGGCGAGCCGCAACTATATCCGCAAACGCCATATCCTGACGGGCGCGGAACCTGTCTATGCCGCCTGACCGTTCCGACGAGAATTGGCGCGACGCGGCGCTTCTTCTCGACATCATGCTCGCCGCCGAGGCTGCTCTGTCTTTCGTCGCCAGTCTCGATGAACATGCGTTTCTCGGAAGCGACCTGCATCAGAGCGCCGTCGTCCGTAAGTTCGAAGTCATGGGCGAGGCCGCGGGAAAGGTCTCGACGGCATTTTGCGCCGCGCATCCGGAAATCCCTTGGAAGCAAATGACCGGGCTGCGCCATCGGCTCATTCACGACTATGGCGACGTACGGCTCGATATCGTGTGGCGCGTGGCCAGGGAGATGTTGCCCGGCCTCATCGCAAGCTTGCGACCGCTGATTCCGCCAAAGACCGATCGTGACGGATAGTTGGGCTGCCGGCGGTGAACGAGGCGGAGTGAGTGGCGTATTGCGGCCCAGCGGCGCAGCAGGCCGCGCTCCTTCATCTCCATGTGCAGCGCGATCGAATTGAGGTCGAAGCCGTTCGGCCAGGTCAAAATGCCGTCGTCAAGAGAGACGCGAGCGTAAGGTCGAACGGCCGAAGCGGCTACGGGAACCGCGGCGAGCAGAGTTCGCCATCCCTTGCTGAGTGCTGCGCCGGACCTGGAACTGTGCGAGGGTCGCTCTCGCGCGCAAATCTGATTCAGGTTTTTTAACGAATCGCGAATAGGTCTTTATACGTATGTCAGGGCGTGACCTTTACGTATTTCGGGGCGTGACCTTTTTGTCACTCACGCCGGAAATGCCACAAACGCGACCGCTGCGCGTTGGAGACGATGGACCGAAAGTGTAGCGTCCGGATTATAAGAAAATCAAACCGCGAAAATGTCGCGTTGGAGTGTTCGAAATGACGATGAAGAAGATTTTGCTTTCGGGTGTATGCGCCGCAGCCATTGCCGCAGCCATGGCCGCATCCGCATCGGCGGCGGACCTTGCGCCAAGACCGGTCTACAAGGCTCCGCAGATGGCGTCCGTTCCGCAGTTCAGCTGGACCGGCTGCTACGTCGGCGGCAACGCCGGCTATGGCATGGCGTCGCGCACTTGGAACGCCGTCGCCACTACGCCCACGACCGCCTTCGTCAGCCAGCATACCAGCGGCGGCGGATTTGTCGGCGGCGGACAGCTGGGATGCGATTATCAGTCGGGGAACTGGGTTGTCGGCATCGAGGGAATGGTGGACGGCAGCACCATCAATTACAACACTTCAATCGGTAACGTACTTCCCGGCGCGTCTTTGACCGACAAGGTCACGTCGTTTGAAACCCTCACCGGCCGGCTTGGCTGGGCGGCGGATCGCAGCTTGTTTTACGTCAAGGCGGGCGCCGCGTGGGACCAGACCAGCGGCGCCATCAATGCACCGGCGCCCTTTAGCAGCGAATCGCACTCGGCCACCAATAGCGGCTGGGTCGCTGGCGGCGGTTGGGAATATGCCTTCACGCCGCAATGGTCCGGAAAAATCGAATACGATTACATGGGCTTCGGCAATCAGACTGTCGCTTATCCGCTGACGACCGCGGGCACAGTCAACTTTACTCACCAAAACCTGCAGACCATCCTTGCCGGCCTGAATTACCGCTTCTACTCGGGCGGACAATAACGACCCTTAATTCGCTCCAGCATAAAACCCCGGCGTTCACGCCGGGGTTTTTTGTTATTATCCGCAAGCGATTGCAGTGGTGTGAAAGCCGCCGAACAGCCCATGCAAGACATCAGGACGGATCTGCTGCCGCTGTTTGAGCAGGCGGTCGCCCTGCATGGGCAGGGTCGCCTGGGCGACGCCGAGAAGCTTTATGCCGAGGTTCTCAGACGCGACGATCGCCACTTCGATTCCATCTATCGTTTGGGGATCATTCGGCTGCAGCAAAATCGCTTCGCCGAAGCCGAAGTGCTGTTCCGCCGCGCGGTCAAGGCCGACAAGAGGTCGGCGGACGCTCAGCATCATCTCGCCATAGCACTGACCGGTCTCAGACGCCTCGACAATTCTATCGCGCATTATCGCAAGGCGCTGGAGCTGAGGCCGCGCGACGCGGTAGCCCATAACAATATCGGTTATTCGCTGCAGAAGCTCGGCCGGCATGACGAAGCGGCCAGACATTTCCAAAAGGCGGTCTCGATCAATCCGAACTATCCCGAAGCGCATAACAATCTCGGCAACGCGTTGCAGGCGCTGGATCGCACCGACGACGCTATCCGCCATTATCGGCAAGCTTTGACGCTGCGGGCGAATTATGCCGAAGCGTTCAGCAACCTTGCGAGCGCGCTCGCCGTGCAGAACCGTCATGTGGAGGCGATCGAGAATTGCAAGAAGGCGCTGGCGCTCGCGCCGGCGAATGCCGAAGCGCATATGAACCTCGCCAATTCGCTCGGCGCCATGGAGCGGCCGCAAGAGGCGCTGGCGCATTATCAGAAGGCCGCCGAAATCGATCCTGCCAACGCCGAAGCTTACGCGCGCACCGCCTTCATGCTTTTTCATCTCGGGTGCATCGGCGAAGCGATCGCCCAATGCGAAAAGGCGCTGACGATCGATCCCGAACACGTCGACGCCCTGCGGAATTTGGGCGTCGCGCTGCGCGCTTTGGGCCGAGTTGACGAGGCGATTGGCCAGTTCGAAAAGGCGATCGCCGCCGCGCCCCGCAACGCCGCCGGTCTTTATTACGTTCTTGCAAGCTCCAAGCGGATGTCCGTGTCCGATCCCCATTTTGCGGCCATGCAGCACTTGGCCGGCAAGATGAAATCGTCTAGCGCCGAAGATCAGATCGGGCTGCATTTCGCCTTGGGCAAGGCCTTTGCCGATGTCGGCGATCACCAGCAGTCGTTCCAGCATTTGCGAAAGGGCAATGCCCTCAAGCGCCAGGAATTCATCGAACATGACGAGGCCCGGCTTTTGGCACGGTTCGCGCGGATCGAGGCGGCGTTCTCCGCGAAATTGCTCAATGACAAGAAATCTCGTGGCAATCCGTCATCAGTACCGGTCTTTATCATTGGCATGCCGCGGTCGGGCACGTCGCTCGTCGAGCAAATTCTGGCGAGTCATCCGGACGTATTCGGCGCCGGCGAGCGCTATGAGCTTGGCGATCTGGCGCAAGCCATCGCGGGACCCGGAGGCACCGAATTTCCGGAGGCCGTCGCCGGCATGCCCGATGACGCGCTGCACGCCCTCGGCACAAGCTACCTGCGTGCCATTGAGCCGCTGGCGCCGGAGGCCAAGCGGATCACCGACAAAATGCCGGGCAACTTCTTTCATGCCGGCCTCATCCACCTCGCACTACCTAACGCGCGCATCATTCACACGCGCCGCGATCCGCGCGACACGGCGATGTCGTGTTTTTCGACTTTGTTCGCCATGGGCCACCCACATACCTACGATCTTGCCGAGCTCGGCCGCTACATCCGTGCTTATGAAAAGCTCATGGCGCATTGGCGCCGCGTGCTGCCGAAAGATGCAATGCTCGAAGTCCAGTACGAGACGTTGGTCGGGACTCTCGAAACGGAAGCCCGGCGGATCGTCAGTTATTGCGGCCTTGAATGGGACGACGCGTGTCTGTCGTTCCACCAGACGAAGAGGCCGGTCCGCACGGCCAGCGTCATCCAGGTCCGTCAGCCAATTTACAAGAGCTCGGTCGGCCGGTGGCAGCCGCATGAGAAGGAGCTGCAGCCCTTGCTGCGCGCGCTAGAGCATGATCCGGAAAAGTGGATGCCGGTTTTCGGAAAAGATCATGCTCAATCAAAAAGCTAGAGCCCGGTTTTGATTCCATCAAAAGCGATTAGGCTCTAGCGGGCAGCTGACCGCTCTCTTGTTCGCTGGGCCGGGCAGTGTCTCGTGGCTCGGCGAGCGGAAACAAGATGGCGATTATGCTTTCGCTAATCCGCCTTGCACCCTGCGCGGCAGGCTCCGAGGTTTCGGCGCCTCGGCTTTCGAGATACTCCGGACTGTCGGAGACTATGGTAGAAAACGAACTCCTCCTGGCAAGGACCGGCCGCGAATGCGGGGGATACTACGAATGACCAAACAATGTATCGCCTTCATTGTGGTCGCGGCGCTGTTGGGCGTTGAACCGGCTGCGGCGGGGTCGGCCATGTCCGGGAAGTATCCCGGCCAAAGTCAGAGGTCGCCGGATTCGGGTTACTGTCCCGGCATCCAACGTCATGTCTACCATCTGAGCGACTGCCGGCGTATCTATCAAAAATACTATCAGAGCCATCCGGAAGTACGCCCCAACTGAGGCGCCCACCGGATTTCCGCCAAGCGCATCCGGCGCGCGTTAATGGCCGCGTGGTTACCGCGTTCCGCCTTCAGGCGCGTTCGGCCGCGATGCCGGGATCCTGCGCCATCCACGACCGGTACGGACGATGCGCCAGCGTGCCGTTGTAATACTGCGTCTGCCCGGTCACCTCCTGGGCGATCCAGGACGGCAGCGCGATAGGGTGGTTTTCGTGCGGCAGCTCGATCTCGGCAATCACCAGGCCGATATTATCGCCGGCGAACACGTCGATTTCCCAGACAAGCTCGCCGCAGGGAATAACGTGCCGAACCTTTTCGACGACAAAACCTTGCCGCAGCGGCATGAGAGCCTGGGCCTCAAGGACCGGGATCGGATACTCCAGTTCGAGGCGGCGCAATGCCGAGGGTCTCGACTTCAAGCTCAGCGTCGCGGTTGTATTGTCTCTGATGCGGACGCGAATGGAGACCTTGGGATTCGAATCGAGATAGGCCTGCTGAATATGGCAAGAGCCAGTCGCAAGATTTCGCCACCGATCGTCACGCACCAGGAATTTACGTTCGATCTCGAATTTCATATGACGAATCCGCGACAGGCTCGCGTTGACGTATCAAAGCCGCGGTGCGGGCGCAATCCGTGCGCCCAAACGGTCGCGGTGTTGCCTTAACGGTGGCAAAAGGCCGTCTTAAATCGATGGCGCGGATGCAGCAGGCGTGGAGCGAGCGGAACAGGATTCCGCATTGCGCTGCGTCGATCCGCCCATGCGCCCATCGCATTAAGCAAAAAGCGCGTCATTGTGCGGCAAGCGTTGCATGGTTATGTAAAGCGTTAAGCTGCTTTGGAGACCTGTCATGCCAGTCAAGACCGCGATCTATGAGCCGCCGAAGGATGGCCTGCCCTATCTGGTTCTTGCGTTCGAGCCTGATGGCGTGAAGGTTTCCGTCGCCAATTCCGAGCTTGAGGCGCGCACCATGGCCGCCGAACGAGCCATCCGGCGCAGACGACAGACAGTGGACGAGGGATCGCTCCCCGCGCAGCCGGCATAAGCGAGCCACGCGCGCAACGCCGAACGCGCGAGCCCGGACCAAATAAAGCAGCCGGGACAGCCATGCAATTTCAAATCCTCGGCAATGCCCGAACTTAAATAACGCAGCGGCCTGTCACACGGGCTTCATCGGGAGTCTTTCACATAGCGAGCGGCGCAGCGCGCGCTTCTCCGGGTACGATTATGGCTTCTCAGCAAGCTCCCGTGAGTTTTGGCGAGGCAGTGGCCTCGGGATTTACGCATTACGCAACTTTTTCCGGCCGGGCTTCACGGCCGGAATTTTGGTTCTGGGTGCTGTTCGCGCTCGGCGGCGCCGTCGTCGCCAATATCATAGACGCCGCGATTTTCGTTTATCATCCCGGCGTATCGCCGCTGAACAGCATTTTCACTCTGGTTGCGCTGCTGCCGAGCTTCGCGGTGGCGGCGCGCCGGCTGCACGACACCGATCGCTCCGGCTGGTGGCTCTTGCTCGCCGCCACGGGCATCGGGCTCATGGTGCTGGCGTACTGGTTCAGCGAAGAGGGAACGATAAGCCCGAACAAGTTCGGCGCCGACGCCGTGGCGAGGCCCGCATTGACGCGCCGCCGCACGACATAAGCCAAAAAGCAGCATCGGCGAATGGCGAAGCCGCCAAAACGGCTGCGGCGGATTTTGATTTGCCTCAATGCCGGGCCGTCACCGAAGCGTCATGATGCCGGCATGGACATCGAAAGCCAATTGCCGCCGCTTTGCCCGAATTGTGGCAAACCGATGCGTTTCACGCGCCTTATCCCGGCGGTCGGCAGCTTGCCGGAACTTTATTCCTATTACTGCGATGGCTGCAGTGAAGCCGTTACCGAGGTAGGGGAGCCGGGAGAGCGGCGCGATCTGTTGAGTTCCTTCACGATAGATCGCGCTGCTTCTCGGCTCCACTGAGGGCCGTTAATTCCAACGCTGAGACCGATCAGGGCTTGTCGGGAAACAGCGGCGTTTCCATCTGCCCCACGGTCTGCGGCGGCAGTAGCGAGCCGACCTGGTGCCGCCCCAATGCCCGCAAGCGCTCGCTCGGGCTGATCGGCCGGTCGTGGGCGGGCGGCTGCTCCGTTTCGGCAATGTAGCGGTCGATATCCTGGCAGGCGTTCTCGACCGCCGTCGTATCCGCTGCGCTCTCGGTCATGGCGCTGATCCCTCGAAAGATCGAACGCTTGTCGGAAACAGTATGCCACGATGGCGAGCGGCTGCGGCAATGATTTTTTGCTCTGTGGATAGATGATGAGCGTTGCGGCCGTACTGCGCCGCCAGGCGCCATCGCGAAATGGCAGTCGACCGTTCCGCCTGCCGTTCGCTTCCAAACAAACCATAACACGTGTTTACGACCGCATCTTAAACTCCAAGCCTTGGTTAAAGCCGCCGGCGAATTAGTGCTGCTCTGCAGCAAACGAATCAGATAATTTGTTGCTTGCGTATCCGGCTGGGCGCATTTTCCTCCCTGCCAAGCCGGAGTAATCTTCAGCCCCGGCATTTCCCCTTTGGTGCCGGGGCTTTTTTGCGATGTCTTTTCTATACGTGGAACTACGGATCCGCGCGACACGCGCAGGTTCGATTGGCGCGAAGCCTGTGCGCTATTTGCTATTTGCTTAAATCCCGCGGCACCAGCGCCGTCTTGTTGTTGGCGGCGAAATCCGCCGGCACATCGAACTTGCCGGTCTGCAGATCATAGCGGCAGCGCCAGCCCTGAACTTCCAGGGTCTGGCCGTGCTGCGCGGTGGGATCGAGCTCGCCCGATAATGTAATGACAATGTAGCGGCTGTCGGGCCAGCTCTCGCCGAGCCATTTGTAATTGTCGTCGACGCCCTTGAGCAGGTTCGCCGAGATATGCAAATCCGGCTTCGCGATCTTTTTCAACTCCAGACGGCTGTAGTAGTAGTCCCAGGCCAGGTCGCTGAGCGGTTTTTTGGTCGCGGCGACGAAGCCCGACGGACCTAATCGGTACACATAGAGATCGGCGTAGCCGGCGCCGGCCTTTTGCATGCGCACCAGCCATTGCGAATTGTTGGTGAAGCGGAAGCCCGCGGCATAATCGGCGGGCTTGGGCTCGAGGAGGCTCTGCGCGCCCTGGCGCTTCACCCAGAATTGCCAGGCATAGCCGTTGTCCGGATCGTCCTTGGCATATTGCTCGATGACGGTGGCGCCGTCCGGCGAGGTCGCGGTGTATTGCGGGTCGAGCTTGTAATCGGCCGGCGGACCGGCCGGTTGAGCCGCCGCAGCACCGGCGATGCAGGCGATCATGAAGCCGATCAGCGGTACTTTATATATCCAGCGCATGCGCCGAGCCCCTTTTGTGCTTATGTCGCAGGCGGATTCGATCGCGTTCAATTGGGTCGACGAAGGCAAACGAGCGTGCAAGGTGCGGCCATGCGCGCATTGGCCGCTTGGCGGCCTAGGAACCGGGCGAACCCTATTCCGTTGCCATTGCGTAGCCTGACGATTTCCGCAGGCCGGCGGCCTGCGCAGCCTGGCGACTTGTCCAGCCTACCGATTTGGCAGGCGTCACCATGACCCTAGGACGCACCCTTTTCTGGCTCTCTACCTTATTGGCAGGCGTTGCCGTGCTTTGGGTCGTTTCCGATGTGTTTTACGGCATGAGCAATGACTATCCGCCCACGCTCGACATCACCGGCATCGTCGCGGCCGCCTTCATCTGGACCCTCGGCTGGCTCTGTTGGTTCGCCTTTTAGCGCCCACGCTTTAACTCTCGCCCGCGCCGCGGCGCCCATGCAACACCGCAAATGCGACATGCCCAAATGAGCGACGCCGCTTGTCCTCAACTCGATTTTGCAGTCTCCTCATTCAGTCGTAACAGCAGGGGGATGCTATGAGGAAAAGGCGCATTGGAATTGCGATTGGACTGATTGCGATCTTTGCGGTGGCGCAGAACGAAGCATCGCTCGCGGCTAATGTGAATAAACCGTGCCCCAGATTGGGATATTGCCCCGCGGGTTCATGCGCAAAAGACGGCACCACCCGAGCCTGCAATATAAAAAACTGCTCGCCGCAGCATTGTCGTCACTGACGAATTGAGCTCGCGTCGCGCGTAGCGCGGATTAGCTCGACGGGCCGGCCCGATGACTGGCTGCGGCGTAATCCGCGCCACGAGCTTCGCGACAGTGGCGCGCGGTCCTGATTTAATCGCCGCTTCAGAGACATAACCGCTCCCGCAAAAAGCCTCTTGCACAAATGAGTAAGTGGCGTATTATTAACTTGTACCTCATTTCACGGATTAGACTAATTTGGTGAGGGCCATCATGAAAAACGGCAACGGAGGACGGGGCCTGGTCCGAGAAGAGCGGCTGCAGATTATGCTGTCGCCTCATGAACTTCAGGCCGTCGACAACTTCAGATTTGCACACCGGATGCCGAGCCGGGCGGCAGCCATCCGCGACCTCTTGCGCCATGGGCTGGCCGCCGCCGGAGCCGCGGTTGACAACAGAGGCGTCACGTCTCGGGACTACGGCGTGCTCAGGCCGCCAAGGCCAGCCGCGACACATAAGTAGTCAAGATAGACAAACTCGGATTGCCCCGCGCCGGTTTCGAGAGCAGCGTGGGTCTATTGCCGATAACGGCACTGTCCAGGCGGTGAGCGCGAGCTTCTTGGCGCTCCCCCCGGAACGGAGTGCGTCATGGCCGCTTCCCAAGAATTGGCCGCAGCCGAAGAATATCGCCGAGACGCGAAAGAACGCCCGATGCCGATACGCGGGTTCCTCACCCATCAGGCATTTGACCCTGACGCGATACGCGAGATGTCGGCGGCGCTCGAAGGCGCGTGCCAGGCCCTGCAGCTGAGCATGCGCAACGATCCCGCCACGCGACTTGTCGCGGAGAAAATCATCGAGCTGGCGCAGCGCGGCGTGCGCGGCGAAGCCGCGCTGCTGGCGATGACGCTCAAGGCGTTCGATGTCGAAGCGTCCGGCTAAATTCCGTTTTGCAAATGCCTCACCGGGCGCCGACATATCGCCAGCCGGCACTTAGCTTTTTATCATTCCCGCGGCGTGCGCGACTTCGGTCCAGCGGGCGATCTCGCTTTTCATGAAGGCTGCGAATTTGTCGGGGCCGGCATCGAGCGGATCGTCACCCTGCTTGCGCAGCGCGTTCATCGCCGCCGGCGTATGCATCGCCTTTTGTGCCGCGGCGGCGAGCTTGTCGACGATCGGGCGCGGCGTGCCGACGGGCACGTAGAGGCCGAACCACAGGCTCGTTTCGACGTCGGGCAGTCCGGCTTCGGCCATGGTCGGCACGTCCGGCAGCGCGCCGGCGCGCTTTGCCGTCGTCGTCGCCAGCGCCTTGAGCTTGCCGGCCGCGATCAGACCGACGACGGTCGAGACCGGCGAGAAGGTCATCAGCGTGCGATCGGCGACCACGTCCTCGACCGCCTGCGGGCTGCCCTGATAGGGCACTTGCGTGAGCTTAATGCCGGCCTTCTGCGCGAACAGCTCGCTGGCGAAATGCGGCATGCTGCCGATGACATTGGAATCGAGCGCCTGGTCGGGCTTCGCCTTGCACAGCGCGATCGAGCTCCTTGACGCTGTGGATGTTGCGCGCCGGATTGACGACCAGAATGATCGGTGCGTCCTGGATCAGCGCAACCGGCGTGAAATCCTTCGTCAGATCGAGCGCTTTATTTGGATTGATGATCTGATTGGTGATGATGGACAAGGTGCCCAGGAACACCGTGTAGCCGTCCTTCGGTGTATGCGCGACATATTCGGCGGCGATGCTCGACCCCGCGCCGGGCTTGTTCTCGACCACGACCTGTTGTCCGAGGATCGGACCTGCGGCTTGGGCGAGCACGCGGGCAACGACGTCGGCGGCCGAGCCCGGGGTGAAGCCGATGACGACGTGGACCGGCCGCGACGGATAGGCATCATCCGCAGCGGCGCTGCGAGCAAGCGACGGCAGCGCGGCGGCCCCCGCTGCCAGATGCAAGAATTTGCGGCGCGGTATTATCACGATGTCCTCCCCAAATTGACGTCCCGCAGAACGGAAGGCAGCCGAGAGGCCGATTTATTTTTCAGATTGTTTGCCCGTCGGAAGCCCGGTTGCCGCCGTTACGGAACATGTCCCGCCGGCGGTTCTGCCGATAAAACTATCCGGTTGCCGATGGCCGCGGAAGAGGACGCCGGCGCTAGCGGTATTATGACGCAAACGCCGGAAGCGAGCCCAAGTCAGCGCCAGCCGAGGCCGGGGGCGACATGTTTAAGGATCGCCTCGAGGACGTGGGCGTTATAGTCGACGCCGAGCTGATTAGGCACGGTCAAGAGCAGCGTATCGGCCTCGGCGATGGCTTCGTCTTGCTTGAGTTGCTCGATGAGCACGTCCGGCGCGGCGGCATAGCTGCGGCCGAAAATGGCGCGTTCGTTGCCGCCGAGATAGCCAATGGTGTCGTCGTCCTGGTCGCCGCGCCCGAAATACGCGCGATCGCGGTCGTCGACGAGGGCAAAGATGCTGCGGCTCACCGACACCCGCGGCACGCGGGCATGGCCGGCCGCCTTCCACGCCTCGCGAAAGATCCGGATCTGCTCGGCCTGCTGGACGTGAAACGGCCGGCCGCTCTCGTCGATTTTGAGCGTCGAGCTCTGCAAATTCATGCCGAGTTTGGCCGCCCACTCCGCGGTGGCATTGGTGCCGGCGCCCCACCAGATCCGATCGCGCAAGCCTTCCGAATACGGCTCGACGCGCAGCGCGCCCGGAGGATTGGGAAACATCGGCCGCGGGTTTGGGCGCGCGAAGCCTTGGCCGCGCAGCACATCGAGCAGCACCTCGGTGTGGCGTCTGGCCATATCGGCGTCGGTCTTGCCCTCCTCGGGCGCGTAGCCGAAGTAGCGCCAGCCGTCGATCACCTGCTCGGGCGAGCCGCGGCTGATACCGAGCTGCAGGCGTCCGCCGGCGATCAGATCAGCCGCGCCGGCGTCCTCCGCCATGTACAAAGGATTTTCATAGCGCATATCGATGACGGCGGTGCCGAGCTCAATGCGCTGTCGTTTTCGCGCCGGCGGCGGCCAGCAGCGGAAAGGGCGAGCCGAGCTGGCGGGCGAAGTGATGCACGCGATAGTAGGCGCCGTCGGCGCCAAGCGCCTCGGCGGCAACGGCCAGGTCGATCGATTGCAACAGCGCATCGGACGCCGATCGCGTCTGCGACTGCGGCGAGTTGGTCCAATGGCCGAATGACAGGAAGCCAATCTTTTTCATGAATATCCACGATGGAAAACGGGGTCAGTTGGTGCTTCTAGCCTGGGACATTTGTGCACGACAGCCGTGTTTACAAGGCAATACAAAACGGCCCGCACTTGGTCTGAAATGTTCGTGACGATGAGATCGCGCGACTTTCACCCTTGCCCCGGCGACCAGCCGTAGAGGCGCGCCGCCGTGCCGCCCATGAGTTTCGCCTTGTCGCTCTCGGAAATACGATTGGTGACCCGGAACGCATCGACGCCTTGCGCGTAAGTGAGAAATTTCACCGCGCGCGTCCAGTCGGTGCCCCACAGGCAGCGGTCGATGCCGAAGGCGTCGATCATGCGGCAGACCGGATCCCAGATGTCGTTATACGGAAACTCCTCGAGCGACAGCGTGCAGGCGCCGGTGATCTTCATCGCAACGTGCGGAAATTTCGCCAGCGTGAGCACCTTCGGCAGCTCGGCCCAGGGTTCCGCTGGCTTCGGCGGCACATGCGGCTGCACCAGGCCGAGATGATCGACGATGATTTGCGTATCCGGATTGCGGCGGATCAGCTCGATACCCTGGTCGAGCCGCCCGGCGATGTGCAGATTGACCGGCAGCGACAGACGCGCGGCTTCCTTGAGCACGCGATTGAGACCGGGATCGGCGGCGTCCGTGGCAAGGCCGCTGCGCACCAGCAGCATGCGCACGCCAACCGCGCCCGGCGTGCGCTTCCACTCCGCGATCACTTCAGCGACGGCAGCGTCGGCGGGATCGACCGGCCGCACCAGCGCGAACCGGTCCGGATAACGATTGCGCACCGCGACCGCATAGCTCGGATCGTAGCGGTACATCGTGAACGCCGACACCAGGATCGCGCCGTCGACGCCCGCGGCATCCAACACAGCGACCGTCTGATCGCCGGTGGCCTCGGGCGGCCCGGTCAGCACCGCGTGCCACGGCCGGCCGGGATGATTGCGCTCATAGGCGTGGAGCTGGGCGTCGATGATCGGCATGTTTGTTTGGCTCCCGAGGCGATGGCGTAATCCGGCGTTACTTGCTGAAACGAAGTCGGCCGGGTTGGATTACAGCAAACCGCCCGCTGAGCTTTTCGCCATGTTCGGCGACAATGTCGACCATGAGTTTCGGCAGAATGGTGCGAGCAGTTGTGGGAAAGCGCAACAGGATCACGCCCGCCGTCGGCTTTCCGGCCGCATAGACCAGTTGCCCGAAGTCCGCGTCCTCGGTGAGGAAAATTCTCCGCTCGCGGCTCGCTCTTTCGATTACAGCGCCATCGTCTGCCCCGGGCATCGCTTCAATCACTGCCATTACGTCATGGCCAGCGACTCGCAGCGCCCGCACGACCCGGAAGTCGCAGCTCTCATCGGCCAGAAGGCGCATTCACTCGTGCGGCTCGAAGAGCACGGTCTCGTCGTGAGCGAGCGTGTCGGCCGCAAAGGTGATCGCGGCCTGAAGGTCGATTTGGGTGAGATTAGGATAGGCTTCGAGCAATTCCCGGTGGGTGGCACCTTCGCCAAGCTTGCGTAGGATAAGTTCCACCGTAACACGGGTGCCACGGATGACCGGCTTGCCCATCATCACTTTCGGATTGATTTCAATGCGATCCTGCATGGACACGTTCTGGCTCCGGCGCGGTTACGCAGCCCCTAAATAGCGGATCGGCCGCCCCGGCGCTATCGCTTGCGCGGCGGCGATGATGGCGTTGGCGTCGATGCCGTAGTGGCGATAAAGCTCGGCGATCGAACCGGTCTGGCCGAAATGCTCGACGCCGAGCGGACGGACGCGATGGCCGTTGACCGCGCCGAGCCAGCCGAGCGTCGCCGGATGGGCATCGACCACGCTGACGATGCCGCAATGGCGCGGCAGGCCGGCGAACAGCCGCTCGATATGTGCGCGGGCATGGACGAGGCCGCGCTCGCGCGCGCGCCAAGCCGCGGTCCAGCCGGCATTGAGCCGGTCGGCCGAGGTGACTGCAAGCAGGCCGACATCGCGGCGGTCTTCCGCCATCAGGCCGACCGCCTGGATCGCCTCCGGCGCGATGGCGCCGCTGTAAGCAACAACGACCTGACAGTTCGGCCCCGGCTCGCGCAGCCAATAAGCGCCGTCGACAATCGCCTGCCGCAAAGCGGGCGTCATGTCGCGCGCGATCTGCTCGATCGGGCGCGTCGACAGCCGCAGATAGATCGAGCCGCCGGTTTCGTCGCGCAGCCAATTGCGCTCGGAAATTTCGCCGTCACCGCTGCGCTGAATGTAATCGAGCGCGAAGGCGAGGATCACGGCGAGCTCGTCGACGAAGGCCGGCTCGAAGGCGGCGAGGCCATCTTGCGCCATGCCGATCAGCGGTTCGGCAATCGATTGATGCGCGCCGCCTTCCGGCGAAAGCGTGATGCCGGACGGCGTGGCGACGAGAATGAAGCGGGCGTCCTGATAACAGGCGTAATTGAGCGCATCGAGGCCACGCGCAATGAATGGATCGTAGAGCGTGCCGATCGGCAGCAGCCGCTCGCCGTTGATGGCGTGCGACAGGCCGAGCGCGGAGAGCGCGATGAACAGATTGTTCTCGGCGATGCCGAGCTCGATATGCTGGCCTTTTGGCGAGAACTCCCAATTGAAAGTCGAGGGGATGCGCTCGCTCTTGAACGTGTCGGCGAGCGCCTCGCGCGCGAACAGGCCGCGGCGATTGACCCAGGGGCCGAGATTGGTCGACACCGTCACGTCGGGCGAGGTGGTGACGATACGCGCGGCCAGCGGCGTTTTCTCGCGGGCAATTTCATTGAGCAGCGCGCCGAAGCCGGCCTGCGTCGACATTTCGGACTGGATCGTCACCGCAAGCGCATCGGGCACCTCAATGCGCGCCGCCGCCAGATTGCGCGTGTTCGCCTGCGCGAACGGCACGCGATCGAGGAACGCCTGGATCTCGGTCTCGGATTGGCGCAGGCCCTCAAAGCGATCCCATTCGTGCCCCGGCCGGATGCTCATGGCACTGCGGAAGGTCTCCATTTGCGCCGGCGTCATCAGTCCGGCGTGATTGTCCTTATGCCCGGCGAACGGCAGCCCATAGCCTTTGATGGTGTAGGCGATGAAGCACACCGGGCGGTCGTGATCGATGGCGTCGAAAGCTGCGATGATGGCCGGCAGATCGTGGCCGCCGAGATTGTTCATCAGCCGCGCCAAATCATCGTCGCTGCGAGATTCGATCAGCCGCGTCACCGGGCCCTGATCGCCGATCTCATCGAGCAGCCGCTTGCGCCAGGCCGCACCGCCCTGGAACACCAGCGCCGAATAAAGTTGGTTCGGGCAGTTATCGATCCAGCGCCGCAACACCTCGCCGCCCGGCTCGGCGAAAGCGGCCTGCTGCAGCGCGCCGTATTTGAGCACCACGACGTCCCAGCCGAAATTGCGGAACAGATTCTCGTAGCGCTGCCACAGACCCTCGCGCACCACGGCGTCGAGGCTTTGCCGGTTATAGTCGACGATCCACCAGCAATTGCGCAGGCCCTGCTTCCAGCCTTCGAGGATCGCCTCGAAAATATTGCCCTCGTCGAGCTCGGCATCGCCGAGAAGCGCGATCATGCGGCCTTCCGGTCGCTCCAGTCCCCAGCCATGGGCGCGGACATAATCCTGGGCGAGCGAGGAGAATAAAGTCTGCGCCACGCCCAAGCCGACCGAGCCGGTGGAGAAATCGACGTCGTCGGTATCCTTGGTGCGCGACGGATAGGATTGCGCGCCTTTGTAGCCGCGGAAACGTTCGAGCTTTTCGCGCGTCTGCCGGCCGAGCAGATATTGGATGGCGTGAAAATTCGGCGCCGCATGCGGCTTGACCGCGACGCGGTCGGCCGGCCGCAGCGTGTGGAAGTAGAGCGCGGTCATGATGGTGGCGAGCGAGGCGGAGGACGCCTGATGGCCGCCGACTTTCAGCCCGTCGGAATTTTCGCGGCCATGATTGGCGTGATGGATCATCCAGGACGCGAGCCACAGCGTCTTGTGCTCGAGCTCGGTGAGGATGGCGAGGTCAGGAGGAGGAGAGGGTAAGGTGTCCATGATAGTGTCATCGTTCGCGAAGGCGGACGATCCAGTAATCGCAAAGCGGAATTTCGTCCCGCCCGCCTGAGACGACTCGACGCCGCGCGTTCGCGGTGCATAATATGGTCAAGGCGCGCAGATTTTCGGATAGAGATCGTCCCAATTTGGGTTCTGTTCCTCGATGAGTCGAACTTTCCATGCCCGATTCCACCTTTTCAGACGCTTTTCTCTGCGAATTGCCGCCTCGATATCCGTATGAGGTTCAAAATATACAAGCTTATGAACTTTGTAATCCTTGCTGAATCCCGCAACAAGGTCGTTGCGATGTTCGTAAACTCGCCGTACCAAATTATTGGTGACCCCAACATAGAGAGTCCCACCAATCATGCTCGCGAGAATATAGACCCAATAGTAGCGCTCGCTGCTCATTGAAATAGCCACCCATGTCATCGTCCGCAACGAGAACGATCTGGCTGTCACAGGAGCAGTGTTCACTTCCACCGACTGCGAATACTGGATGCTCCGCCTTCGCGGAGCATGACAACTAACTACTCCAATTCCACCGTCTCGAAATCCGCCGGCAGGATGATTTCCAGAAGTTCGCAGTCGTCGGAGTAATCGAGCACGGTATGCTTGATCTTGGGCGGCTGCAGCCAGCACGAGCCTTCGGACATGGTCACAATACCTTCGCCCTCGTACTCGCCTTTGATCCAACCTTTGAGCACGTAGATCATCTGGAATTCGACGTCGTGATAATGACGCTTCGACACTTCGGCGGGATCGCAGGGCGGGATCATCTTGATGACATGGGCGCGCGCCAAGCCTTTGGTCGCCGCGGCGATGCCGAGGTCGCGATATTGCGCGTAGCGGCGCAAACCTTGTTCGAAAGCCTCGGGGCTGTGGTGACTGGCGACAAAGTTCTGCTTGCGCGGCGCTGACTTAGCTTTGCGTTTGGCTGTTGCGACGCGGCTTCGCGCCGATGTGGACGTACGCCGCCGGCGCGCGGCTTTCGATGATCGGCTCGCGGCCCTTTTGCTTTTCCCTGCTTGTCTCGCTCTCGCCATGACTTTTCTCCCCTGCCCGATCAAAACTTCAGCGCGCCGTTGTGGCGGATCACCACCGACCGGGCTTCCTCGGGGCGATGCGCGCCCAATTGACCGAAGGCGCTGCGCGTTTCCTCGATGAGAATGTCGATGACGTGACCAGGACCCTCTTCGCCGAGCGCGCCAAGGCCCCACAGGAATGCCTTGCCGGCAAAGGCGGCGGCGGCGCCGAGCGCGTAAGCGCGCACCACGTCGGTGCCGCTGCGGATGCCGGAATCGTACATCACCGTCGCGCGATTGCCGACTTGCTTGACGATCGCCGGCAACGCGTCGATCGGCCCGGGCAGCGCCTCGATTTGCCGGCCGCCGTGATTGGACACGAACATGCCGTCGACGCCGAGCGCGACCGCCTTCTCGGCGTCCTCGGGGTGCAGGATGCCTTTGACGATCAGCGTCTTTTTCCAGCGGTCGCGATATTTGGCGACTTCCTCCCAGGTGAAGGCACCGCCCATCTCGCGCCGCGCAAACGCGATCACGTCGTTGATCGAAGCGCCGTCGCCGGCGTAGGCGCGCAAGGTTTCGAAGCGCGGAATGCCGTTTTTCATCAGCGCGTAAGTCCAGCGCGGCGAGCACAGCATTTGCGTCAGCATCGCCGCATCCGGATGAAAGCCGCTGCCGCCGAGCCCAACCACCACTTCGCGGGCGCGCGTGGTGCGCACCGGCACGTCGAGCGTGAGGATCAGCGCGTTGCAGTCGGTCGCCGCGGCGCGGCGCACCAGATCGAAGCCGATGGCGTGATCGTTCTTGGCGGCGCGGTAAAGCTGGAACCAGCAGACATCGGGCGCGATCTCCGCGATCTCTTCGATGGTCGCACCGCCGGCGAGCCCAAGCGTGTAAGGCACGCGCGCCTTCTGCGCGGCGCGGGCGAGATGCTTGTCGGCGCCCGGCCACACGATGGCCGGCCCGCCCATCGGCGCGATGCCGATCGGCGCGGCGTAGCGGCGACCGAACAACTCGATATCGCAGGGCGGCAGCGACGGCATCACGCCGTAGCGCGGCACCATTTCCACCGCATCGAGCGCCGCCCAATTGCGCCGGATGCCGGCATCGTCCTTGCCCGAGCCGCCGTCGGAATATTCGAAAGCGAAATGCGGCAGGCGGCGCCGGGCGGCGCGGCGCAGATAATCGATAGTCGGGTAATGCCGGTAAAGCGCGGCATAACGTGGATTGGCGCCCTTGCCGACGTAGTGGCTGGTTTGCGGCGCGGCGGATTCTGCAGGCTTTAGGGCCATCGTGTCGTGCATGAGCGTTTACTCCCGGCGCCCATTATAGCGACAGCGCGCGTTTCAGAAATGGCTGTAGGACGGCCGCGCGAAGGACAGCGCCTTACCGTCGCGGACGAAGCGGGCGCCCTGCCCCGCGCTCACGCGGCCGATTTCCGTGACCGCAATGCCAACCCTTGCCGCCGCGGCACGGAAAGCGCTGAGCTTGTCCGGCGAAAGCGTCAGCAGAATTTCATAGTCGTCACCGCCGGTGAGCACGGTCTCCAGCAAAACCGGCTGCGCCGCGACCGCAGCATGCGCGGCCTCCGAAAGCGGCACCCGCGCGACGTCGACCTCCGCCGCGACGCCGGACGCCCGGCACAGTTTCGCAAGGTCGCCGGCAAGCCCGTCGGAAACGTCCATCGCCGCCGCGGCATCATGAAGGACGGCGCCAGCGAGCGCGATGCGCGGTTGCGGCAGCAGATAGCGGTCCGTGAGCGCCGCCGCCTGCCCGGCCGAAAGACCCCAGCGCTGGGCGAGGCCCGCGTCGCGCCGCAGCATCACGCCGAGTGCGGCGTCGCCGATGGTGCCGGTGACCACGATGCTGTCACCGGGTTTGGCCGTCGCGCGCCGCACCATGGCGCCGTGCGGCACCGCGCCGAACGCGGTGATCGAAACCGCGAGCAGCCCCGGGGTGTGATCGGTATCGCCGCCAAGCAGCGGACAAGCGTAACGCCGCGCGTCGTCGCCGAGCCCATTGACGAAGGCGGCGAGCCAGGGCCCGTCGATGCTCGCCGGCAGCGCGATCGCCATCAGAAACCCGATCGGCTGCGCGCCCTTGGCGGCGAGATCGGACAAATTCATGCGCAGGACTTTGCGGCCGATCGTCTCCGCCGCGTCATCGGCAAAGAAGTGGACGCCGGCGATGCCGCCGTCGGTGGTAAGCACCAGATCGCAGCCCGGCGGCGGCGTAACGATGGCGGCGTCGTCGTGCAGTCCGAATGCGCCGGGCGCGGTGGCGAGCGGGCGGAAATAGCGCGCAATCAGGCGGTCTTCGGCGGAGCTGTCGTGGTCGGAGGGCATGGCGTCGCCTGTTGTGCCTCGTGCGGTCGTTTCAGCAGCGGTTGGGATAATTGTTCTTGTACCAGTCGACGATTTCGCTGCCGGTCGTGATCCACACCTCCTGGCGCGAGCTGACGTGAGCAAGCGCCTTGGCAAAATATTTGCTGCGGTGCGGGTAGCCCACCAGAAAAGGATGCAGGCAGATCGCCATCACCCGTCCGGTCTTGGCGCCATCTTCGTAGAGAACGTCGAACTGATCGCAGATCATCTGGCCGAAGCGCTCCGGGCTCTGATGCAGCCGCAGCAGCGCCGGGATGTCGTTGATCTCCGCGGAATAGGGCATCGCGATCATCGAGCCCTTCTTCACGCGCATCGGATAGGGCTGCTCATCGTTGACCCAGTTGCCGACGTAATCGATGCCGTATTCGGCCAGAATATCGAGCGTGCGCACGGTCTCGCTCATCGCCGGGCTGAGCCAGCCGCGCGGCGCCTTGCCGACGCTCTTGGCAATCGTGCCGACCACCTCCTTGATGAGCGCGCGCTCCTGCGTCTCCGATTGGCTGTTGATCAGGATGGAGTTCGAGGTGCCATGTCCCATCCATTCCCAGCCTAGTTTTATGCCCTCTTCGATGATGCGCGGATAGTGCTTGCAGACGTCGGAATTGAGCGCCACCGTGCCTTTGACGCCGTATTTTTCCATCACCTCCATCATGCGCCAGACGCCGACCCGCACGCCGTAGTCGCGCCACGAATAATTCAGCACGTCCGGTTTTAACCCGCTCTGCTCAAGCGGCGTACCCGGCCTGTCGAAATGGAAATGCTCGATGTTCGGTATCACCCAGACGGCGACGCGCGCGCCGTTCGGCCAGGACAAACGCGGCCGGTCGATGATCGGCGAATAATCGAAGCGGCCGTGCTCGGGGCCCACCGCAGCTTGCGGTTGTCGCTTTCCAGGTGGCTTGCGCGGCAAACAATCCTCCCGCGATGTCCGCTTTGTCAGCTAGGCCCTTCTCTCACCGCGGACCATCGCCTATAACGGCAATCCGCAACGAATTAAGCGTGGATCGTGACCAGCGGCAAGGACGACGAGGAATTTTTCCGCCAACGCGGCTTCGGATTGAAGATCGGGTTTGGCGAACGGCCGGCGTTGATCGTCGTCGACATGCTCAAGGGCTTCACCGATCCGGGCATGCCGCTCGGCTCCAATCTCGACGCGGAGATCGAAGCGCAAAAGCCGTTGCTCGCCGCCGCCCATGAGCGCCGCATTCCGGTGATATTTTCCACGGTGATGTACCACGAAGCCGACGTGCGAGACGCCGGAATCTGGGGACTGAAGCAACGCGGGGCGCTGACGCTGACGGCGGATTCCGAAGCGGTGAAAATCGATCCGCGCCTCGACCGGCGGCCTGACGACAGCCTCCTGGTGAAACGCTACGCGTCGTGTTTCTTCGGCACCGATCTCGTGCCGCGGCTGACCAGCCGGCAAATCGATACGCTCATTATCGTCGGCTGCACGACGTCCGGCTGCGTGCGCGCCACGGCCGTCGACGCGGTGCAAAACGGTTTTCGGCCGATGGTGGTGCGCGAGGCGGTCGGCGACCGCTCGGTTGCCGCGCACGAGCAAAGCCTGTTCGACCTGAACGCCAAATATGCCGACGTCGTGTCGCTCGACGAGACGCTGCATTATCTCAGAACCGTCGGCCACAACAGGCCGCGCCGCTACTGAGCGACCGGCTTGAGCGACACACGCCCAGCCGACCATGCACTTTCGCCCCAGTCGATTTGTCAACTGTGCGATCAGCCGCCGGCGAATTCGGCCGCGCGCCAGTCGCGCGCCAATTGGTCGAGCACGGCGTTGACCATGCCGGTCTCCTCCTTGTCGACGAAAGCGGAGGCGACGTCGACATATTCGGCGGTGACGACGCGCGCCGGGACGTCCACGCGGTGCGCCAGTTCGTAAGCGCCGGCGCGCAGCACCGCGCGCAAGACCGTCTCGATGCGTTTGAGCGGCCAGCCGCGGGCCAGCGCCGCGTCGATCTGCGGATCGAGCCGCGTCTGCTCGCGCAGCACACCCTCGACGATATCGCGAAAATAGGCCGGCTCCGCCGGCCGGTATTGTACGCCTTCGATTTCACCGCCGAGCCAATGCTTCTCGAACTGGGTCATGATCTCGTTCACGCCGGTGCCGGCGAGATCCATCTGATAGAGCGCCTGCACCGCGGCGAGCCGGGCGGCGCCGCGCTTGTTGGCCTTGCGCGCTTCATTGCGTGCTTCTTGGGCGTTCTCTGCCATCAGCGTTTGCCGAGCCGCCGCTTGATGGCGATCAAGGCGAGCGCGGCGCGCGCGGCATCGCCGCCCTTGTCCTGCTCCTCGACGCGGGCGCGCGCCCAGGCCTGGGCTTCGGTATCGACGGTGATGATGCCGTTGCCGATCGGGATCTTGCGCGCCACCGAAAGCTCCATCAGCCCGCGCGCGGATTGCTGCGAGACGATCTCGAAATGAATGGTGTCGCCGCGGATGACGCAGCCGAGCGCGACGGCGCCGTCATAGCCGCGCCGCCGAGGTGCGGCATCGAGCGCGATCGCGATTGTCGTCGGAATTTCCAGCGCACCCGGCACGCTCAAGCAATCGAATGTGGCGCCGGCTTCCTTGAGCGCTTTGGTGGCGCCGGCGAGCAGCGCATCGGCGATATCGTCGTAGAAGCGCGCCTCGACGACGAGGATGCGCGCGCCCTTGCTGTCGCTTGCATTACGTTTGCCGCGCCGCGGTCCGGCCATCACGAAACTCCATCTCGTTGTGGATGGTCTAACAGCCGCGCGGCATAGCGCGCCATCTGGTCGACTTCGAGGTTAACCCGGGTGCCGGGCTGCAGCGCGCCGATGGTGGTTACCTGCAAGGTGTGCGGAATGATCAGCACCGCGAAGATGTCGCCTTTGACGTCATTGACGGTCAGCGAAATGCCGTCGAGCGCGACCGAGCCTTTGGGCGCGATGAACCGGGCAAGCTCCGCCGGGACGCGAAACGACAGCGCGACACTGTCGACGAAATCGTCGCGGCTTACGACTTCGGCAAGCCCGTCGACGTGCCCGCTGACCATGTGGCCGCCGAGCTCATCGCCAAGCCGCAGCGCGCGCTCGAGATTGAGCTTGGTGCCGCGCCGCCAATCTGCGGCGGTTGTCATGCGTAGCGTCTCGGCCGCAGTATCGACCGCGAACGAAGAGCGATTGCCGGTCCGACCGCGATCGACAACGGTGAGGCAAACCCCTGAACAGGCGATCGAGGCGCCAATGGCGATCGAATCCGGATCGTAGCCGCAGGCGATGACGATCCGGCGCAAACCCTGCGCCTTTTCGTGAACGTCAATAACTTCGCCTAAGTCACTGATAATTCCGGTAAACATTGCTCACTTTCGTTCGAAAGTCTGTTGCCGATCCGGCCCAACCTGTTCGCTATCCATGAGCCCTAGCCGCTGCCGCAGCACCGTCATAGCCGTACTGCTAAGCGCGTCGATCCCGTCGGCGCCGACCACTTTGGCAGAATGAAACAAAATCGCCTCGTCGACGAGATCGGCGGCGAGAAAGGCGGCGGCCAGCGTCGGGCCGCCCTCGACCATGAGCCGGGTGATGCCCTTGGCGGCGAGAAGCTCCAAAGCGTCCTTCAGATCGAGCGGATCGGTGCTTTCCGGCGACCGCAGCACCTCGACCCCGTTTGCCAATAGCTTGAACTCGGCGTCCTGCGGCGCGCCTATGCCGGCGAGCGCCCAGACCGGAATATCGCGCGCGCTCTGCACCAGCCGCGAATGAAGCGGCAGGCGCAGCGTGCTGTCGGCGATGACGCGCACCGGTGAGTCTTTGGCCATGCCTGGCAAGCGGCAGGTCAGCAGCGGATCGTCGGCCAGCACGGTACCGATGCCGACCATGATGGCGTCGCTCTGCGCGCGCAGGAGATGCACGCGCTCGCGGACCGCCTCGCCGGTGATGGCGATCGGTTTGCGCCCCGCCGCGGCCGCTTTGCCGTCGGCGGAGATCGCGAGCTTGAGCAGAACGTGGGGCCGGCCTTGGGTGAAGCGGAGGATGTGGCCGGCGTGGTCGTGCCGTGCTTCATCGGCGCCGGTGCCGACGTCGACGGCGATGCCGGCGGCGCGCAGGCGGGCGTGGCCCTGCCCGGCCACTTCAGGATTGGGATCCTCGAGCGCTGACACCACCCGCGAAATGCCCGCGGCAATGACCGCGTCGGCGCAGGGCGGCGATTTGCCGTGATGCGAGCACGGCTCGAGCGTGACGTAGAGCGTCGCGCCAAAGGTCGCGTCTTTTGCTGCCGCGCCGGCGCGGCGCAACGCCTCGACCTCGGCATGCGGCCGGCCGCCGGGTTGCGTCCAGCCGCGGCCGACGATCGCGCCATCTTTGACGATCACCGCGCCGACGGCGGGATTGGGCCAGGTGCGGCCAAGCCCGCGGCGGCCCAGACTCAGAGCCAACGCCATGAAACGGCGATCCATCGCCGCGCTCATGAATGACCAATCTTGTCATCGTCCGCGAAAGCGGACGATCCAGTAATCGCAGGATCAGCGGGTGATCGCATTGCCAGGCCCGATCTCGCGGCGGCTACTGGATGCTCCGCCTTCGCCTTCGCGGAGCATGACGGTAAAAGATGCGCCATGCCTCTAACTGGCGTCGCCCCGCCACCTTGCGCCCTCACTCCGCCGCCTCGTCCCCCGACAATTCGGCAAGCGCCGCCTCGAAATCCTTGGCTTCGCGGAAATTCTTATACACCGACGCGAAACGCACATAGGCGACGTCGTCGAGGTCGCGCAAATGCGCCATCACCGTTTCGCCGATCGTTTCCGAGGTCACTTCGCTTTCGCCGAGGCTTTCGAGCTCGCGCACGATCTTCGACACCATCTGGTCGATCCGCTCTGGCTCGACCGGCCGCTTGCGGCAGGCGATTTCGACCGAGCGCAGAAGCTTGTCGCGGTCGAACGGCACGCGCCGCCCGTTGCGCTTGATCACGACCAGTTCGCGCAATTGCACCCGCTCGAAGGTGGTGAAGCGGAAATTGCAGGTGAGGCAGACGCGGCGGCGGCGGATGACGGAGGAATCTTCCGTCGGCCGCGAATCCTTGACCTGGGTATCGAGGCTTCCGCAGCTCGGACAACGCATCCCTTACCCCTCGTAAATCGGGAACCGGCCGACCAGATCGCTTGACCTTCTCGCGCACCGCGGCTTCCGCCGGCGCATCCTCGTCGGCGCCTTTTTGTGCCAATGCGTCAAGCACTTCGACGATCATATCGCCAACTTGGCGGAACTCGGCAATGCCGAAGCCGCGTGTGGTGCCGGCCGGCGTGCCGAGCCGCACCCCCGAGGTGACGGTGGGCTTTTCCGGATCGAACGGAATGCCGTTCTTGTTGCAGGTGATGTGGGCGCGGCCGAGCGCCAATTCCGCGACTTTGCCGGTCAGGCGCTTTTTGCGCAAATCGACCAGCATAAGATGGGTGTCGGTGCCGCCGGAAACGATATCGAGGCCACGGGCCTTGAGCGTTTCGGCAAGCGCCTTGGCGTTTTCGACGACGTTCTTCGCGTAGATTTTAAACGACGGGTGCAGCGCCTCGCCGAAGGCTACGGCCTTCGCCGCAATGACATGCATCAGCGGCCCGCCCTGCATGCCGGGGAACACGGCGGAGTTCAACTTCTTCGCCAGCTCCTCGTCGTTGGTCAGGATGGCGCCGCCGCGCGGCCCGCGCAGCGTCTTGTGCGTGGTGGTCGTCACCACGTGGGCATGCGGCAGCGGGCTCGGGTGCGCGCCGCCGGCAACGAGGCCGGCAAAATGCGCCATGTCGACCATCAGATAGGCGCCGACTTCGTCGCAAATTTCGCGGAAACGGCGAAAATCGATGACGCGCGGATAGGCCGAGCCGCCGGCAATGATCACCTTGGGGCGATGTTCTTTGGCCAAGCGTTCGACTTCCGCCATGTCGATGAGATGGTCGTCGCGGCGCACGCCATAGGGCACCACCTTGAACCATTTGCCCGACAGATTGACCGGCGAGCCGTGGGTCAGATGCCCGCCGGCGGCGAGATTGAGCCCCATGAACGTGTCGCCCGGCTGCATCAGCGCCATGAACACTTCGGCATTGGCCGAGGCGCCGGAATGCGGCTGCACATTGGCGAAAGCGCAGCCGAACAGGCGGGTGACGCGCTCGATGGCGAGCCGCTCGGCCATATCGACGAATTGGCAGCCGCCGTAATAGCGCTTGCCGGGCAAGCCTTCGGCATATTTGTTGGTGAGCACCGAGCCCTGCGCCTCGAGCACGGCGCGGCTGACGATATTTTCCGACGCGATCAGCTCGATCTCGTCGCGCTGGCGGCCAAGCTCGAGCTTGACCGCCTCGGCGATTTCGGGATCGGCCTCGGCAAGCGTGGCTGAGAAAAACCCCTCGTCCATGGTTTTTGCTTTTTGACTGAACGACATTGCCCTTAGGTTCCTTACGCCTCGTCTGCTCCGCCCGGGTGAATACACCCGGCCGACGCATCATACCAGCCGAACCCCGCAAGGGCTTGGGATATTTGCGCAGATTACACCGCTATATTTAGGGATTGGGCGATTGGGGGGTTGTGGGATTGTGGGGCCGGGCCGCGACCGGCCGCATCCTGCCTGACCTTGAATATTCCTGAGTTTACCCCGGAAAGGGAGTGCAAACCCTTACCCCGGACTATTCGCCGGCTTCTTCCAGATGCCGCGCTTCTGCATCATCGCCACCTGCTTATCGATCACCTCGCGCTTATAGTCGGCGTGCTTGCCTGGAATTTTGTCGAGGTAGCGGTTCTTCGGATAGATCGGCTGCTCGTAGATGATCTGGGCCAGCTCGGCGCGGACGTCCTTGAGCCAATTCGTCACCTGCGCGGATTCGCGGTGGTGGCGCAGCGCCTCGATGTTGATGACGCCGGCGACGAATGTGGAGCCGTTGGTGTCGCGCTGCTTGCCGACAATCTGGCCGCGGTAGTCGACGATCATCGACTGGCCGCCGCCGGCGTCGATGCCGAAGTGGCGGCCTTCATTGTAGAGATGATAGCTGCCGATGTTCGGCGCGACGATGTACATGTTGTTTTCGAGCGCGCGGGCGCGGTTGGAGATTTCAAACACGTCGTTCTCGGTGAACGGCGCCGGCATGGAGGCGCGATAGACGACCTCGGCGCCGTTCATCGCCAGCCCCCGGCCGTTCTCCGGATAGTTGCCCTCCATCGCCATCATGATGCCGAGCCGGCCGATCTTGGTGTCGGCGACCGGCCAGAACGCATCGAGCGTGCGGCCATATTTTTCGATCCACCAGTCGTAGATGTCGTGCGGCGACACCGAGCGCTCGACCGGCAGCAGCGCCGAAAGCTTGTAGTGCTGGAGGATGACTTCGCCGTCGGGGTTGACGATGAAGCCGATATTGAAAAACCGGTCTGGCCAGTCCTTATGGCGCGCCTTGGCCTGCGCCATGATGAACACGTTCCACTGCTTCGCAAGCTTGCCGATTTCTTCGGTCTCCGGCCCCGGTATGTCGATGCAGCAGGTGCGCGCGTAATCGGCGTGATCGACGTCGAGCACCTCGTCGTTAAATCCCATCAGCGCGCCCTCCGGGATCGCCAACAGCCGCACCGGGATATCGAGATTGGACAGCCAGAACGCCGCCTTGGTCAGGCTCTTGAGGTGCTCGATATTGTCGGCGATGTCATCGCGCCGGCGAATGCCGTAGAAGGTCGGAATGAGACCGACGGCGTTATAGGGTTCGATCATACACTGCTACTCCCTTACTCGAGCATTTTTGCCGTCATCATCCGCGAAGGCGGATGATCCAGTACCCTCCGCGAGATTGGTCTTGGCTCGGCTTTCACAGCCAATCCTGCGATTACTGGATCGTCCGCCTGCGCGGACGATGACAGTGTCGGTTATCTTGGCGCCCATGCGCCTTCGCGGGCATGACAAGCGTCACGCCGCGGCGCTCGGCAATCCGGCGAGCGCCATGGCGAGCTCGCCCTCGTCGTAGTTCTGATCGACGAGCTTGCCCTCGAAATAGGCGATATAGGCGGCCATATCGAAGTGGCCGTGGCCCGACAGATTGAACAGGATGACCTCGGACTTGCCCTGTTGCTTGCAGCGCAGCGCCTCGTCGATCGCGCAACGCACCGCGTGCGTTGCTTCCGGCGCCGGCACAATGCCTTCGCAGCGCGCGAACTGCACGCCGGCGTCGAAGCAGGTCTTCTGATGGTAGGCGCGCGCCTCGATCAAGCCGAGATCGTAGATGTGCGACACCATCGGCGCCATGCCGTGATAGCGCAAGCCGCCGGCATGGAAGCCCGGCGGAATGAAGGTCGAGCCGAGCGTGTGCATTTTGACGAGCGGCGTGAGATGGGCGGTGTCGCCGAAGTCGTAGGCGTATTTGCCCCGCGTCAGCGACGGACACGCGGCCGGCTCGACGGCGATGAAGCGGCGCTTGCGGCCGCCGCGCAGCTGCAGGCCGAGGAACGGGAACGCGAGACCGGCGAAATTCGAGCCGCCGCCGGTGCAGCCGATAACGACGTCGGGATCGTCGCCGGCCATTTCGAACTGCTTGATCGCTTCCTGGCCGTTGACGGTCTGATGCAGCAGCACGTGGTTGAGCACCGAGCCGAGCGAGTATTTGACCGCCGGGTCCTTGGCCGCCATCTCCACCGCCTCGGAAATGGCGATACCGAGCGAACCGGGGCTCTTCGGATCCTTGGCCAGGATAGCGCGGCCTGACTCGGTCTCGTTCGACGGCGAGGCGATGCAGCGCGCGCCGTAGGTTTCCATCAGCGCGCGCCGATACGGCTTCTGGTCGTACGAGATGCGGACCTGAAACACGGTGACTTCGATGCCGAACAGGCCGCCGGCAAAAGCGAGCGAAGAGCCCCATTGGCCGGCGCCGGTCTCGGTGGACAGCCGCTTGATGCCCTGTTCCTTGTTGTACCAGGCTTGCGGCACGGCGGTGTTGGGCTTGTGCGAGCCGGCCGGAGAAACGCCTTCGTATTTGTAGTAAATCTTGGCCGGCGTGCCGAGCGCCTGCTCCAGCCGGCGCGCCCGCATCAGCGGCGACGGTCGCCACAGGCGATAGACGTCGCGGATCGGTTCGGGAATGTCGATCGTGCGCTCGGCCGATACCTCTTGCAGGATCAGCGCCATCGGAAACAGCGGCTCGAGATCGGCAGGTCCGATCGGCTGTTTGGTGCCGGGATGCAGCACCGGCGGCAACGGCTTCGGCAGATCGGCCGCGAGATTATACCAGCTCTTCGGTATTTGATTTTCGTCGAGGACGAATTTGATTTGATCGCTCACGCCACCCTCCCTACGCTACGATACTGCGTGGAAGTGTAGCGTGGATCGAGCGCCGGTGAAATGCGGTCTGTGGCCCAAAACTCCACCGTCGCCGGTCTGAATCGCGATTACTCCACGATCGCGTCGTCCGTCAGAAGGTTCTGCCAATTGATCTTCTGCGCGAGCGCGAGTGCGATCTGGTAAAGGATCATAAGATCGTCGGCGAGGGCCTGCCACATCGTCATCGGCCGCCGTGCCGCCTCTTCGTTCTCGTAGGCAATCTCATCGCCGGTGAAGTCGCGCGCCGGACCGGCGCGCAGCAACAGCGTGTCCCCCACGCCAATGCGCAGATGCTGCATCGGAGCGCTCGGTACGTAACGATTGTCGAGCATATCCCGCAGCGTCCATTGCTGCGAGAACAGGATCGTCCGGGTCTTTGGCGTCGGCAAAGATCCCGGATCATCGATCCCGTAGAACCGCTGGGTTGCGACCTGCAGCGTTTCGGCAGCGTCCCTTTCGTCAAGCACCCAGGTGCTCAGGCGGAGCGCATGATTGAGCGGCGCGCTCCAGTTGACCGGCTGGATACTTTTCCTGCGGCACGCCGACGGCCGCCAATGAGCCCTTGGTGCCGATCGGAAGCGGGCCATACGGTTCGATCGCCAGATAGGTCAGGAGCTGGATCACCGTGAACACGACCGAGCCATCGCTGCGGACGATCGCGATGGCTTGGCGCGTGTCCTCCCCTGTGGGCTTGGACAGCGGCCACTGGGCGCTGCCCCACTCAAATGCCGGGCTTTGCCCCATCGGGGGCGGCCAGATTCCGACAGCCGAGTTTCGCACCGGGACAAGCTGCCGCGCCACCGCCGTCGACGGCAGGATCGTCTTGGGATCGGCCGTGGCGGGCAAGACAATATCCCACTCCGGCTGAAACGGCAGCTGAAATGCCTGGGGCCCGAATTGCCTGAGCGTGCGGGGAAAGTCGAACCAATTGAAAAGCGAGCCGTAAACAAGGAGCGTGTGGTCGGACGACAGATTGGCGATCTCGTCGACGATCAGAAACATCGCTGCTTCCAGGGCTACCGCGGAGCCTCACGCATTGGTTCACAGAACGACACCGATGGCAATTGATTCAGGAAAGCGGGCCACGGCGATTGAGCGCCAATGCCGTTCGTGTGAAAAGGCAGGCCCAGCGTATTGCCGCCTTCAGAGGGACCATGACCGCAGATTCCCGTACCGCCGACCTCGCCCAAGCCGGCGCCATCCGGTTGGCGCTGTTCCTGCCGCAATACACCAAGGACGCGGCAACCGGCGCGGTGCACGGGCTCGGGCCGGGCGTGGTCATGCTGGACATCGCGCGTGCACTTGCGGATCGTCTTAACGCCAAGCTCTTGATCGTCGAACAGCCGACGCCGCGCGCGGCTCTGGACTGCATCAAGGCCGGCGGCTGCGAATTCGCTTTTCTGGGGATCGAGCCGTCCCGCGCCGCCGAAATCGATTTCACGCCCGCGGTGTTCCAGTTCGATTACAGCTTTCTCGTGCCGGCCGCCTCGTCGTTGCGCCATTTTGCCGATGTCGACCGCGCCGGAATTCGCATTGCCGTGGTGCGCAATCACGCCTCCACCATGGCGCTCACCCGCATGGCCAAGCATGCCGAGCTTGTCGGTTTCGATCTGCCGGATGATACATTTGATGCGCTGCGCGACGGCAAAGCCGAAGCCTTCGCGGCGCCGCGCCAAATCCTGGTCGAATATTCCGAGAAGCTGCCGGGCTCGCGCGTCCTCGACGAAGGCTACGGCGTCAATCGCGTGGGTATCGCGGTGGCGAAGCACCGCCCCGGCCTGCGCGCCTACCTCGCGGACTTTGTCGACGAGTCGAAGGCTTCGGGGCTGATCGCGCGGCTGATCGCGGAAGCCGACCTGCGCGGCTTTGAGGTCGCGCGCTAGAGCTTCACCGTCGGCGGAATGGCCGGCGCGCCAAGCCCGTCGCGGCCGTAAATGTCCTCGCGGAATTGCACGATGCCGTCGGAGGCCGACCACGCGGTGACATAGACCCAGTGCAGCGGCACGGGCTTGGTCAGATTGGCATTGACCTGATCGCCGGAGTTGATCGCCTGCTGAATGTGGTCGGGGCCCCAGCCCTTGGTGTCCTTGAGCAGCCACACGACCAGGTCCTGCACGTTCTGCACCCGGCAGCAGCCGGACGAGTTGTAGCGAAAATCCCCGCCGAACAAATTCTTCAGCGGCGTGTCGTGCATATAGACGCCGTACTGGCTCGGGAAATTGATGCGGATGCGGCCGAGCGAATTTGAATCGCCGGGATCCTCCCGGAACGTGTAATGCACGGCATCGTCCGAATACCAGTCGACCTGCGACGGCGGCACTTCCCTGTGGGTCGGATCGAAAACGCGGATGTGGTTCTGCGTCAGGTAATCCGGCTTGTCCTGCATCAGCGGGATCAAGTCCTTGCGCACGATCGACACCGGCACCGTCCAATACGGATTGAAATTGATCTGGACGATTTTCGAGTTGATGTCAGGCGAGGGCCGGTCGGGCCGCCCGACGACGGCGATGTGCCGCTGAACGGCGAGGCCATTCTCGATGGCTTCGACGCGCGCCGCCGGAATGTTCACGACAACGTAATGCGGCCCGAGATTGGTGGTCAGCGTCTTGAGCCGCTCGATATTGACCTTGAGCTGGTCGCGCCGCGTCGCCGCCGGCACGTTCATTTCAGCGAGCGTCACTTCGCGTAAAATGCCGTCGACCGTAAGCCCGTGGCGGGCCTGGAAGCGGCGCACCGCCTCCTCGACATAGGAATTGTAGACGTCGTTGCCGACCGCGTTCGGGTCGAGGTCGCCGGAGACCTTAAGCCGCGCGCGCAGATCGACCACGCTGGGGTGCCGGTTGCCAAGGCGCAATTCGTCGACCTTGGGCACCACCGGCCAGCCGCCGCCCGCGACGATGTCGTCATAGGACTTGATGGCAATTTCGGTGAATTGCGCGGTCGATGGCGACAGCGTCGGCGCCGTCGGCTTGGGCATGTGGATGGTGCGCGACGCCTGATCGAAGGCCTGGCCGAACTCGCCATGATCGGTGTCGTCGATGAGCGCGTCGAGCGCCTTGTCGTCGGCCAGGGCCCGTCCCGCCAGCACACCGCCTGCGGCAAAACTTGCGGCGCCGGCGAGGCGGCGGAGAAAAGCGCGGCGGTCGTGCCGCGCGGGGGCTCGATGGTGCGGCTCACTCATGGCGCGGCTTCTTGGCATTGTTTCTTGTGGCGTCGCGTCTTTGCGGGAGCATTACGGCTGAATTCAGCCAGAAAGCGCTCCTTGCACCAAGCCGCCCCACCGGCCCACTAGCATAAAAAGGCACGCGAAAAAAAGCCCCGGCATTGCCGCCGGGGCTTAAGGACGCCAGTACAACGCAAAGACGGTGGCGAAAGGCATCGGGGGCCGTTCCCGAAGGGAAACGTGCTCCCAGGTCGCGACAACTCTTACAGCCGGTAGAGAATCTGATCGGTCCAGAAGCGCTCGAGCCGGTGCAGCGCCTTGTTGAGCACCGAGAACTCGTCGGCATTGATGCCGCCGACCTGCTCTACTGTGCGCACGTGCTTCTGGTAAAGCGCATCGACGGTGTCGCGCACTTCGCGGCCCTTGTCGGTGAGCTTGATGCGCACCGAGCGGCGGTCGACCCGCGAGCGCTGGTGGTCGAGGAAGCCCATCTCGACGAGCTTCTTGAGATTGTAGGAGACGTTGGAGCCGAGATAATAGCCGCGCGTGCGCAATTCGCCCGCGGTCAGTTCCTTGTCGCCGATATTGTAGAGCAACAACGCCTGCACCGAATTGATGTCGGCGCGGCCGCGGCGGTCGAACTCGTCCTTGATAACGTCGAGCAGACGCCGGTGCAGGCGCTCGACCAAGGTCAGCGCCTCGAGGTAGTGCGGTCGGATATGGTCGAAACGCGCCTCACGATCGGCGGGCTCGACCGTCTTGACGACGGCTTTCATTGTGACGCCTTTCCCAAAGTCAATTTTGTTTTCGCCGACGGGCCCTGTCTCCCGCCGTATCGCGCCAACCTACCGGTCAGGGTCTAAGATCAGTTTAAATAACACGCTAAAAATAAGGTTTATTCGCCGCTCTGTGGCCGCGTATTGCGGCTAAAATTGCCATCGATTTTGCGACGATTTATTCACCTTGTCCGCCGGCGCAAAGAATGAGGCGATAAGCGCCTTTAGATAAGGTAATGCGAACCCGCGGCCCAACCGCATGGACGAAGCGCCATGAGCAATCAACCATCACCGCAGGAAGCGGTTTGGCCCGAAGGCGCCATTTTCACGGTTGGGCATTCGACCTTGCCGATCGAAACTTTTATCGCGCTTCTGCAAACCTATGGCATTGCATGCGTCGCCGACATCCGCACGGTGCCGCGTTCACGGCATAACCCGCAATTCAACGGCGATATGCTCGGCGATGCGCTTAAAGCCAAGAACATCGAATACGTAGCCATGCCCGCGCTCGGCGGTTTGCGGCATGCGCGCAAGGACTCCGTAAACACCGGCTGGCGCAACACAAGCTTTCGCGGTTACGCCGACTACATGCAAACCGAGCCGTTCGCGCAGGGGCTGGCAACGCTCATTGACACGAGCCGCCAGCAACGTACCGCCATGATGTGTGCCGAAGCGGTGCCGTGGCGCTGCCACCGCTCGCTGGTCGCCGATGCGCTCAATGTGCGCGACATTCCGGCAATCGAGATTTTATCGGAGCGCAGCTACCGCTTGCACAAGCTGACGCCCTTTGCGCGGGTGACAGGAACGCAAATTACCTACCCGCCAGAGCAACCGACCTTGCCGTTGTAAGTCACCCTGTTTGCCGCGCGACCGTTGGCGAGCTTCAGAATGTAATTCGAGCGCTGAACCAACAAGAACTCAGTTTGCGCCGAGCTTCTTCAAGGCCGATCCTTTATGCATGGCGATATGGTCCGTTTTATCGCTCTTGATCTCATATTGAGGCTCGTCCTCGCTGGCGTGATGGATGTACCCCTTGTAATCCACGTCCCTTGAATGGACCTTGATAATCGTGCCGCTGACGTGTCCGGCTTCGGAATTCCAGGCGACGTGATCGCCGACTTCGAACCGTTTGCCCATCTCATTTTACCTAACGCGCATTGGCACTACCCGGTTCAACAAATCGTCGCGCATCGGCAGTATTTTCAAGCGCGACTTTGCTGGCTTGTTAACTCGTAGCGCGCGAAACTATAGCCGCTTCTTAGCGAAGGCCCGGCCAGATGAGCTCTTCAGGTATTTCTCAAACGCAAACGCCCGCTTTTCATCGGAAAAAGCAACATACGTATTGAGGCGCCAAGGCTTGAACTTCGAACTATGCGACACTTCACCGGCGTTGTGCTTGATCAGCCGCACTTTTAAATCGTCGGTAATTCCGGTGTAGTGACGTCCCGCGTCGGCAACACTCTCAAGGATGTACACGTACTTCATCGAGCCCGCCTCCGCTTCGCTACGGCGTGGCAGTCTTCGCGCGACTTCGATGGCTTGCCAAGTCGTAGCGCGCGTGGCCCGCCTTCGCTACGCTACGGCGTGGCAGTCTTCGCGCTACTTCGATGGCTTGCCAAGTCGTAGGCCCGAGGCCCGCCTTCGCTACGCTTCGGCGTGGCAGTCTTCGCGCTACTTCGATGGCTTGCCAAGTCGTAGCGCGCGTCAGCGCGCGAAGACTGGTGGGAGAGGTAGGACTCGAACCTACGAAGGCGTAAGCCAGCGGATTTACAGTCCGCCCCCTTTGCCACTCGGGACACTCTCCCGCACCGAGGCCGCGGGTGCGACGGCCGGCACGGCCGACCGCGCTATATGGTTGGACCGCACCGCCTAGTCAACCGAAAAGGCCTGAATTGCCAAGGTTCTGACCGCGTGACAGAACCCCGCCATGCGCGAAAAGCCATGGCAGTCGAAATCTTGGCAGTCGAAATCCCACCAATCGGGAGGGCACCGCCGCGGGGATGCGCCGCGAGGGCAACGCGAGCGGCATCATGGCGGACCGGACGGCGCCGTCGTTCTTTACGGTTGGCACACCGTGACCGCCGCCCTCGCCAATCCGGCGCGCCGCTTTCGCAAGCTTCTCCTCACTGAGAACGCGCTGCGCCGGCTCGCCGAGGAGGGCATTACGCCGCCGATCGCCCCCGAAGTGGTGCGGCCGGACGCGATCGACCGGCAGCTTACCCCCGACGCGGTGCATAACGGCCTGCTTGCGGAGGCCGATCCCCTGCCCTCGCCCGGCATTGAGGATTTGCCGGCGGACGGCATCGTTTTGGTGCTCGATCAGATCACCGATCCGCATAATGTCGGCGCAATCTTGCGCACCGCCGCGGCGTTCGCGGTCGCGGCCGTCGTCACCACCGCGCGGCACAGCCCGGAGGCGACTGGCGTGCTGGCGAAGTCGGCCTCAGGCGCGTTGGAGTTGGTGCCGATCGTGATCGTGCAGAATCTGGCGCGCGCGCTTGCCGCCATGAAGGAGCGCGGCTTTCTCGTCGTGGGTCTGGATGGCAATGCGCCCGCCGATCTCGCCGCGGCGGCACTGCGAAGGCCGCTCGCTCTGGTGCTCGGCGCCGAGGGCAAAGGCTTGCGGCAGTTGACGGGAGCGACCTGCGATCTCCTGGCGCGGCTCGATCTGCCCGGCGCCATCAAAAGTCTCAACGTGTCGAACGCCGCGGCGCTCGCGCTTTACATCGCGGATCGCGGGACGGGCATGAAAAACGAAGGCCCGCAATGACGCGGGCCTTCGGAGTTTCTTCTCGACGCTCAGGCGATCACGGGTAGTGCCGCCAGGCGGGCGCGGCACGATAGTAGCGCGGCGCCGGTCCGTAGTGCGCATGGACATACGGCGTGCGGTAGGCGAAGCGCGGACGAAAGTAGGGATGCCGGTAATACGGCGCGGAGGGCGGCACCGCGCCATAGCCGTAGCCGTAGCCCGAGCCCGGCACGTAGGGATAGTCGGTGGCGGCGACGTAGGCCGTCTCCGGCGAATAAGTCCGATACGGCGTCATGATGCCGGGGCCGGCATAGACCGGACCCTGATTGACCACATAGAGCGAAGGCTGCGCGTAGACGACGGCCTGTCCGCAACTGCCACAGCCACCGCAATTACCGCAACCGCCCCAGCCGGCGAGGAGGCCGGCGCCGCAACTGCCGCAGCCCCCGCTCCAGCCCGACCAGCCGCAATTGCCGCAGCCGTTCCAGCTGCAGCACGGCCCGCCGAACCCACTGGGCACGACAGCCGAGACGACGATCGGAGCCGGCACCGCCGGCGCGACCGGCGCCGCATAAACCGCGACCGCCGTCGGCGTACCGCAGGTACCGCAGCCGCCGCCGTACACGGCCGGCGCCACGGTGGCGTAAGCGACGGGCGCCGAATAGCCCCAGCCGCAACAGCCGGCTGACGCGATCGACGTCATACCGACACTGAACAACGTGGCGACCGCCACGAGGACAACGCGATGGAAAGACATGACACTCCTTACTGGCTTATACTTCCCGTGGTTGACCCATTGCGGGGCCGTTACCGCAGGCCGATATGTGCCGGCCCGCGCGATGACTCCTGACCACTTACGGACCTTTGCCGCCGGGCCCCTTCGGGCCCGGAGGTTTTGGCGAATGCCGGCGAGAGCCGTACGAATTTCCAAAGCCGATGGCAGCGGGTCCATTGTAAGGTGCGTATTCGGTCACCGGTCCCGAGGACGACCCACTCGACCAACTGCGGTAATACGTCGGCGCCGGCGGCGGCAGCGGACGATCCCGCGGCGGCACGATCTCCAGACGGCCATAACCGGGAGGCTTCCCGGTCTTGGGATAATAATTCGGAGCTTCCACCGGCAGCGCGACCGTCGTAGCCGGGCGATAGACCACGGTTGGCGTCACCATGCCGGGGCGGTCGAGCCCGAAATCGCCTTCGACCACGCCCCACGACGCATCGATGCCGTTGATGTAAACCGGCACGTCCGGTCTGCCGGGAATGACAATTTCCGGCGCCCGTTGCGCGAAAGCGGGCGAGGCCGTCGCCGCAGTCAGTAAAATGACTTGGACCAGACGCATGCGCGATCCGTGGCAAACGCGTATCGGCGGTCACTCTATGGAAGGCGCAGGAGAAATTCGTTTAAAACGCGGTCGTTTTGCTGCTGAATTATTTAGTAACATTAATCGCACACTACTTTGCTGCGCCGCGGCATTGTGCGGTCCCGGTAAAGGGTTGCTTTCCAACTCCTGTCGATCCCCGACTTTCGGCGTACGACCTTTTACGTGCAGACAGCGCCCCGCCTCGGGCCTAGCGTCATTTTGGGGGCTGGCATCGGTGCGCCGCGACGCGATCGGGCACAGTCCCTAACGACCACATGGCAAGGGGGGCTACGCCTATGACCACGATCGCAGTCAATGCGCGACGCATCGGAGGGATGACCAGCCAAGAACGTCTCGTCATTTTCGCCTCCTCGCTCGGCACCGTTTTCGAGTGGTACGATTTTTACATCTACGGCACGCTGGCACCGATTCTCGCCAAGCAATTTTTTTCCGGCGTCAATCCGACGGCTGCATTTATCTTTACGCTGCTCGCCTTTGCGGCAGGTTTCGCGGTGCGGCCGTTCGGCGCGCTGTTGTTCGGCCGTCTCGGCGATTTGACCGGGCGCAAATACACCTTCCTCATCACCATGAGCCTGATGGGCGTCGGCACGTTCTTCATCGGCGTCCTGCCCTCCTACGCCGTGGTCGGCCTCACCGCGCCGGTCATCCTAATCTGCCTGCGTTTGATCCAGGGCCTCGCGCTCGGCGGCGAATATGGCGGCGCGGCGATCTACGTCGCCGAACATGCGCCGAGCAACAAGCGTGGTTTCTACACGTCGTGGATCCAAACAACCGCGACGCTCGGCCTGTTCATGGCGCTGTTGCTCGTGCTCGGCATCCGCACCAGCCAAGGCGAGCCTACCTTTGCCGACTGGGGCTGGCGCGTTCCGTTCCTGCTGTCCGCCATACTGCTGGCAGTGTCGATCTGGATCCGGCTCAAGCTCAATGAATCGCCGGTCTTCTTGCACATGGTCGAGGAAGGCCAGCAGTCCAAGCGGCCCCTGACTGAAGCATTCGGCCAGTGGGGTAATTTAAAGGTCGCGATCGCAGCGCTCCTTGGCGCCACCGCCGGCGAGGCAGTCGTTTGGTACGGCGGGCAGTTCTACGCCCTGTTTTTCCTCACCTTGACGCTGAAGGTACCTGCGATCACGGGTTCGATCCTGATTGCGACGTCTCTCCTGCTTGGAACGCCGTGCTTTATCCTATTCGGCTGGCTGTCGGACAAGATCGGACGCAAGCCGATCATCCTTGCCGGCTTTGCGCTTGCGGTCGTGACCTACTTCCCGATCTTCCAAGGCCTGACGCACTTCGCAAATCCGAAGCTGGAGGCGGCGCTGGCGTCCGCGCCGGTCACCGTGGTCGCCGATCCGAACGAGTGCTCGTTCCAATTCAATCCGGTCGGCACCGCCAAGTTCACGAGCTCATGCGACATCGCCAAATCGGCGCTGGTTGCACGTTCGGTGAACTATCAAAACGAAACCGCGCCCGCCGGCACCAAGGCGAGCGTCAAGGTTGGCGATCGGACGATCTCCACCACGACCCCCGACTTCGCCAAGCAACTCGGCGACGCCATCACCAAGGGCGGCTATCCGGCTAGTGCGGACCCGGCCGACATCAACTACGTGATGACGATCGTCCTGCTCACCATCCTGGTGATCTATGTCACCATGGTCTACGCGCCGATCGCGGCCTGGCTCGTCGAGTTGTTCCCAGCCCGCATCCGCTACAGCGGGCTGTCGCTGCCCTATCATATCGGCAATGGTTGGTTCGGCGGCTTCCTGCCGGCCACCGTGTTCGCCATCGTGGCTGCGACCGGGAATATCTATTCGGGTCTGTGGTATCCGATCGGGGTTGCCGCCATGAGCTTGGTGCTGGGGTTGATCTTCCTGCCCGAGACCAAGGACCGCAGCATCAGCCATAACGCGTAGCTTCCCGCAATCGGCGTCGGGGCGGCTCAACGGCCGCCCCGCTCTTTTTTGTCTATTTGATTTGCGGCGAGACAAGCCGGCGCACGATGAAATTACGCAGCGCTGCGATCAGGCCACATAACAATGCGAAGGCGAGCGACGCGCCCACGATTTCTCGCGCGTCTGCCACTAGAGAATGCGGCTCGCTCCAGGGCGCCAGCAGCTTGAAGACCGCGGCAACGGCCCCCACGGCCGCGCCGTATAAAACCGCGCGCCCGACGTTCCAAGGCAAGGCGTCGCTTTGTCTTCGCATCAAGGGACATCGGGCCGCCGCGCCGCGGCAATGTCAATGCCCGGCGCCGGCAGTGGCCACAGTTTGCAGCCAATTTATCGGCACGACCGGGGCCGCGTCGTCGCCGCCGCCGGCTTGGCGTGCCGAATGGCGCATTTGTCCCAGGTGACTCTTGGAACAGGCCCTGCCCTCAGTCGTTTTCCTCGATTAAGAGTATTTTGCATTCATACTCCGGGCACCTGGGTCATGACACGGCAAGCCGCCTCGACGCAGCCACGTTCTACCCCAACCGCCGAGCAAGCGGCGGATCTCGATCGGCTAAGCATCAACACCATCCGCACGCTGGCGATCGATGCCGTGCAGAAGGCGCAATCGGGCCATGCCGGCGCCCCGATGGGTCTGGCGCCGGTCGCCTACACATTGTGGCAGGATTTCCTGCGCTACGACCCCGCCGACCCGCTCTGGGCAAACCGCGACCGTTTCGTGCTGTCGAACGGCCATGCCTCGATGCTGCTCTACGCGCTTATCCATCTCGCTGGCGTGCACCGCGCCGACGGGCGTCGTGTCACCGATGCGCCGGCGATCAGCCTCGACGATATCAAGAGCTTCCGCCAGATCGGGAGCGTGACGCCGGGCCATCCGGAATACGGCCGCACCACCGGCGTCGAGACAACGACCGGCCCGCTCGGCCAAGGCTGCGGCGACAGCGTCGGCATGGCGATCGCCTCGCGCTGGCTCGGCGCCCACTACAATCGCAAGAATTTCACGATCTTCGACTTTGACGTTTACGCCATCTGCAGCGACGGCGACATGATGGAAGGCGTGGCGAGCGAGGCGGCGTCGCTGGCCGGCCATCTGCGGCTCTCAAATCTGTGCTGGATCTACGACAACAACACAGTGACCATCGAGGGCCACACCAGCCTCGCCTTCAGCGAAGACGTCGAGACGCGCTTTAAGGGCTATCACTGGAATGTGGTGCGCGTGCGCGACGCCAATGATACGGCGGCGGTGGCGCAAGCCTTGCAACTTTTCCACCGCAGCGACGATCGCCCGACCCTCATCATTGTCGACAGCATCATCGGTTACGGCTCGCCGCACAAACAAAATACCGCCGCAGCGCATTCCGATCCGCTCGGCGAAGAGGAAGTCCGGCTGACCAAGCGCTTCTACGGCTGGCCGGAAGACGCACAATTCCTGGTGCCGGACCGCGTCTACGAGCGCTTTCGCGACGGCATTGGCCGGCGCGGCACCGCGCTGCGCGACGAGTGGACGAAAACATTCGCCGCCTACCACAAGGAATACCCGCAGCCTGCGCATGAAATCGAGACCATGCTGGCCGGCGAATTGCCGGCGGGTTGGGATGCCGGCCTGCCGGTCTTCCCGGCCGATCCAAAAGGCATCGCCACGCGCGACGCGTCGGGGAAAGTCCTCGACCCGATTGGCAAAAATATTCCCTGGCTGATCGGCGGCTCGGGCGATCTCGCCCCTTCGACCAAGACCGCGTTTGACAACGCGGAGTTGCTGGAAGCCGACGACCCCGGCGGCCGCATCATGCATTTCGGCGTGCGCGAACACGCCATGGGCGCGATCGTCAACGGTCTCGTGTTATCGAAGCTGCGCGCCTTCGGCGCCACCTTTCTGATCTTCAGCGACTATATGCGCCCGGCGCTGCGGCTCGCCGCGCTGATGGAGCTGCCGGTTTTCCACATCTTCACCCACGACTCGATCGGGCTTGGCGAAGACGGCCCGACGCACCAGCCGATCGAGCAGCTGGTCGGTTTGCGCGCTATTCCCAACATGATCGTGCTGCGACCGGCCGACGCCAACGAAGTGCGCGAGGCCTACAAGGTCATCCTTGCACAGACGTCGGAGCCGGTCTGCCTCGTGCTCAGTCGACAAAAGCTCCCGGTGTTCGACCGTGATCGCTATGCGCCGGCGGCGGGTCTCGCTCGCGGCGCCTATATCATGGCGGACATCGAAGGCGGCGAACCCGAAGTCATCCTGATCGCCAGCGGCAGCGAAGTGCAGTTGTGCGTCGACGCCTTTGAAACACTCAAAAGCCGCCGCATCGCGGCCCGGGTCGTCAGCATGCCGAGTTGGGAGCTATTCGAGCGCCAGGACCGCAGCTACCGCGACGAGGTGCTGCCGCCACGCATCACCGCGCGGGTCGCGGTGGAAATGGGCGCTACGATCGGCTGGGACCGCTATGCCGGTCCGACTGGTGCCATCATCGGCATGCACAGCTTCGGCGCGTCGGGCCCGATCGGCGATGTGCTGGCGAAATTCGGTTTCGTTCCGGATAAGATCGTGAAAGCCGCCGAGAATCAGATCGCCGAACACAAGAATTCCGGCGTCCAAGATCGCAGGAACAGCTGACAATGAATGCTCTCAAAGCGCTACAAGACCACGGCCAGGCGGTGTGGCTGGATTTTCTGTCGCGCGGCTTCATCGCCAAGGGTGGCCTGAAGAAGCTCGTCGACGAAGACGGGCTGCGCGGCGTGACGTCGAATCCGTCGATCTTCGAGCAAGCGATCGGCAAGTCGGACGAATATGACGATGCCATTGCGCGCATGCTCAAGGAGCACGACCGTTCCGCCATCGACCTATTCGAGGCGCTTGCGGTCGAGGATATTCAAAAGGCGACCGATGTGCTGCGTCCGGTGTTCGAATCGACGGGCGGCGCCGACGGCTTTGTCAGCATCGAGGTATCGCCCTATCTGGCGATGGATACGGCAGGCACCATCGCCGAGGCGAAGCGACTGTGGCGTGAGGTTGGCCGCAAGAATCTGATGATCAAGGTACCGGGAACGCCGGAAGGCTTGCCGGCCATCCGCGACCTCATTGCCGAGGGCATCAACGTCAACGTCACGCTGTTGTTCGCGCAAGCCGTCTATGCGCAGGTGGTGGAAGCCTACCTCGCCGGCCTCGAGGCGCTGGCAACCAAGGGCGGCGATGTTTCACGCATGGCCAGCGTCGCGAGCTTCTTCGTCAGCCGTATCGACACCGCGGTCGATAAATTACTAGACGAGAAAATCGCCGAGGCCAACGATCCCGATGAAAAACGCCGTCTCGCCGCGTTGAAGGGAAAAGTCGCCATCGCCAATGCCAAAATGGCTTATCAGATCTATTTGCAGCGCTTCGCCGGCGAGCGCTGGCAGGCGCTCAAGCAAAAAGGCGCCAAGCCGCAGCGGCTGTTGTGGGCGTCCACCGGCACCAAGAACAAGGCCTATAGCGACGTGCTCTATGTCGAGGAGCTGATCGGTCCCGACACCGTCAACACGATGCCGGTGGCGACGATGGATGCCTTCCGCGATCATGGCAAATTGCGCAACAGCATCGAGGAAGACGTAGCCGGCGCCAAACGAATTTTGGAGGATCTTGCGCGCACCGGCATTTCGCTCGATGCCGTCACCCAAACGCTGGTCGAAGACGGCGTGCGGCTGTTCGCCGATGCCTTCGACAAACTTCTCGCGGCTGTCGCCAAGAAGCGCACCGAAATTCTCAAGCAACAAGTCGACGAGCAGCAACTCGCCCTCGGTCACCAGCTCGATAAAAAAGTGAACGAGATCGCCGAAGAATGGCGCACGCACGGCAATATCAGAAAACTTTGGCAGCGCGATAAATCGCTGTGGACGAATACGGACGAAGACCGCTGGCTCGGCTGGCTGGACAGCGTCAGCGACAAGGAGATGGCGGCTTACGTCGCATTCGCGCAAGAGATCAAGCGCGATGGTTTCAAGGATGCCGTGCTGCTCGGCATGGGCGGCTCGAGCCTCGGCCCCGACGTGCTGGCGGTGACGTTCGGACAAAAAAACGGCTGGCCGCAGCTTCACATTCTCGATTCGACCGTGCCGGCGCAAATCGAAGCGCTCGATGCCGCGCTTGATATCGGCAAGACCTTATTCATTGTCTCCAGCAAGTCGGGCAGCACCACCGAGCCCAACGTTCTTGCCGACTATTTTTTCAAGCGCGTCGCGGACAGTGCCGGCGCCGACAAAGCCGGTAGGCATTTTATCGCGATCACGGATCCCGGATCGTCGCTGCAACAGCGGGCGGAAAAGCAGAAGTTCCGGCACATATTCCATGGCGTGCCGAGCATCGGCGGCCGCTATTCGGTGCTTTCCCCGTTCGGGCTGGTGCCGGCCGCCATTGCCGGCATCGATATTGCCGAACTGATACGATCGACGCAGGTGATGATGCGTTCCTGCGGGCCGGACGTACCGCCCACGGAAAACCCAGGTGTCATGCTCGGTATCGCGCTTGGCGCCGCGGCGTTGCGCGGCCGCGACAAGGCCACGATCTTTGCCACGCCCGCGCTGTCCAGTTTCGGCGCTTGGGCCGAGCAACTGTTCGCCGAATCGACCGGCAAGCACGGCAAGGGACTTATCCCCATCGACGGCGAGCCGATTGGCAGGCCGGAAGTCTATGGCGACGATCGCTGCTTTGTCGATCTTGCGCTCAAGGGCGAAACCGACGACGCCCATGAGGCAAAACTCAAGGCGCTGGAGAAAGCCGGCCATCCTGTCATCCGCATCGTGCAGAATTCGCTCGATCACATCGGCCAGGAGTTCTTCCGCTTCGAGATCGCCACTGCGGTCGCCGGCGCCGTGATCGGCATCAATCCGTTCGATCAACCCGACGTCGAAGCGAGCAAGATCAAGACCCGCGAGCTGACCGACGCCTTCGAGAAATCGGGAAAGCTGCCGCACGAAACGCCGGTCTGTTCCAACGGATCGCTCGCGCTCTTCACCGACCGAAGAACGCCGAAGCGCTGCGCAAGGCCGGCGCCGACGGCAGCGTCGACGACTGGCTCAAAGCGCATTTTGCGCGGCTCGGCACCGGCGACTACGCCGCGATCCTCGCCTACGTCGCCCACGATGAAGCGAACTTGGCGCGTTTGCAGCCGTGGCGGCTGGCGCTACGCGACCGCCGCCATGTCGCGACCTGCCTCGAATTCGGTCCGCGCTTTCTGCATTCGACGGGGCAGGCCTACAAAGGCGGCCCCGACAGCGGCGTATTTCTCCAAATTACCGCGGACGACGCGCGGGATTTGGCCATTCCAGGCCACCGCGCGAGCTTTGGCGTGATCAAGACCGCGCAAGCGCGCGGCGATTTCGACGTCCTGCTCGAACGCGGCCGTCGCGCTTTGCGCGTCCATCTCAACGGCGATCTCAAATCCGGCCTCGCCGCGCTGGAAACGGCCGTCCAGCGCACTCTGGCGTGAAGGGAGTGCGGACAATGCAGATCGGTGTGATCGGTCTCGGGCGGATGGGCGGTAATATCTCGCGCCGGCTGATGCAACATGGCCATGAGGTGGTCGTTTACGATTCCGACGCCAAGGCAGTCGCCACGCTCAGCCGCGACGGTGCGACCGGCGCATCGGGACTCGATAGACTGGTGCGGCAGCTGCATGCACCACGTGCGGTCTGGGTGATGCTGCCGGCCGGCAAGATCACCGAAGACGTGATTGCCGAGCTCGCCGCATTGCTGACAGCGGGCGATATCGTCCTCGATGGCGGCAACACTTTCTGGAAGGACGACATCCGCCGCGCCAAGATGTTGCGCGAGCGCGGCATCCATCACATCGACGTCGGAACGAGCGGCGGCGTTTGGGGACTGGAGCGCGGATATTGCATGATGATCGGCGGCGCCAAGGAGATCGTCGACCGGCTCGATCCGATCTTCAGGGCGCTCGCCCCAGGCGCCGGCAACGTTCCGCGCACGCCCGGGCGCGACGGCCGCGATCCGCGCGCCGAGCTTGGCTACATCCATGCCGGACCCAACGGCGCCGGTCACTTCGTCAAGATGGTGCACAATGGCATCGAATACGGCCTGATGCAGGCTTATGCGGAAGGCTTCGACATTCTGAAAAACGCCGATAGCGAAAACCTGCCCGAAGAGACGCGTTTCGATCTCGATCTGCCGGATATCGCCGAAGTCTGGCGCCGCGGCAGCGTCATCAGCTCGTGGCTGCTCGATCTGACTGCAAGTGCACTCGCGGCCGACCCGAAATTGGCCGGCTTCGAAGGCGTGGTCGAGGATTCCGGCGAAGGCCGCTGGACGGTGCAGGCGGCGATCGACGAAGCGGTCCCGGCCGATGTGCTCTCGGCCGCGCTCTACACCCGCTTCCGCTCGCGGCGCGAGCACACGTTTGCAGAAAAGATTCTCTCGGCGATGCGCAAAGGCTTTGGCGCTCACGTCGAGCCGAAATCGGGGCTGACAGACCGCAAGGCCAAAGCGTCATGACCGGCGGTAACGGCGCCAAGAGCGGCGCAAGAACCGCCGCCACAAAGGCGCGGCCGGCCGATCCGTGCTGTCTTGTCATATTCGGCGCATCGGGCGACCTCACCCACCGGCTTCTGCTACCCGCGCTCTATAATCTCGCCGTCGAAGGGTTGTTGCCGGAGGCTTTTGCCCTGATCGGCGTCGCCCGCAGTCCGTCGACGAGCGAGGCTTTCGCCACCGATCTCGCCAACAGCCTGGCGAAATTCGCCACGCGCAACATCGATCAGCGCGCGGTCAAGCGCGTGCTCGGCTGCGTCGCCTATGTCCAGGGCGAGCCCGACGACAACGAGACCTATCGCAAGCTCGGCCGCGAGCTCGAGCGGATCGAGCGTGAGCGCGGCACCAAGGGCAACCGCCTGTTCTACCTGGCAACGCCGCCGGCGGGATTTGCGCCAATCAGCTGTCATCTCGGCAAGTCCGGCCTGGCGCGGGAAGACAACGGCGCTTGGCGGCGTGTCGTCATCGAGAAGCCGTTCGGCACCGATCTCGCCTCCGCGCGCGCGCTCAATCAAAAGCTGCTCGGCATCCTCAAAGAGGACCAGATCTTCCGTATCGACCATTATCTCGGCAAGGAGACGGTGCAGAATATTATGGTACTGCGCTTCGCCAACGGATTGTTCGAGCCGATCTGGAACCGCCACCACATCGAGCACGTGCAGATCACGGTGGCGGAATCGCTCACCGTCGAACGCCGCGGTAGCTACTATGACGCCACCGGCGCGCTGCGCGACATGGTGCCGAACCATCTGTGCCAGCTTTTATCGCTCATTGCCATGGAGCCGCCGTCGCGCTTTGCCGCCGACGCGGTGCGCGCCGAAAAAGCGCAGGTGCTCGACGCCATTCAGCTGCCGAGCCGCGACGAAGCGCTGCGCAATTCGGTACGCGCACAATACGGCGACGGCTATATCGACAACCGCCCGGTCGAGGCTTATCGCAAGTCGCCGGACGTCGCGCCCAACAGCACGACGGAAACCTATGTCGCGCTCAAGCTGATGATCGACAATTGGCGCTGGGCGCAGGTGCCGTTCTACTTGCGCACCGGCAAGGCGTTGCGCGCCAAGCAGACCGAGGTGGCGATCAAATTCAAACAGGCGCCGGTCGCCATGTTCCGCGATACGCCAGTCGAGCGGCTTGCGGAGAATTTCCTGGTCATCGGCATTCAGCCGAATGAGTGCATCGGCCTTGAATTCAACGCCAAGATTCCCGGCCCATCGATCGCCATCGGCGGCGTGAGCATGACATTCAAATACGAGGATTATTTCGACGTCACGCCGTCGACCGGCTACGAGACGCTGATCTACGACTGCATGATCGGTGACGCAATTCTCTATCCGCGCGCCGACGGCATTGAGGCGGGTTGGCGGATCGTGCAGCCGTTCCTCGATGCATGGCGCGACGCTCCTCCGGCGACAGGCTTGGCAAGCTACCCCGCGGGCAGTGACGGCCCCAAGGAGGCCGATGAGCTGCTGGCGCGGGATGGTCGCCGCTGGCGACCGATCGCGTGAGTGACGCCATGGACGCCAGGTCGCCGGCAGAAATCATCGTTGTCGAAGATGCTCGCGCGCTGGCGGAAGCGGCGGCGCGCCGCCTCGTCGCGCGTGTATCCGGGCAAGATCGCGCCGCAGTCACGTTGACCGGCGGCTCAAGTCCGCAGGGGCTGTACCACCTCCTCGCCGAAGAGCCGTGGCGCAGCCAAGTACCGTGGGATCGCGTGCATTGGTTCATCGGCGACGATCGATTCGTTCCGGAAAGCGATCCCTTGAGCAATATGGGCACGGCGCGCCGTGTGTTTCTCGACCGCGTCGGCGCGCCACAGCGTAACATCCATCCAATGGCGACCGACACCAGCAATCCGGAGGGCGCAGCGCGGCTTTACGAGGACGAGCTCAAAGCGTTCTACGGCGCCGACCGGCTCGATCCGGCGCGGCCGATGTTCGATCTGGTGCTGATGGGGCTCGGCGATGACGGCCATACCGCGTCGCTGTTTCCGAACTCGCCGGCGCTCGACGAGACCCAACGCTGGGTACTCGCAATCGCCAAGGCCGGCATGGAGCCCTTCGTCCCGCGTGTCACCCTGACATTCCCGACGCTCGCCTCGACCCGCGAAATGCTGTTTCTCATCGACAGCGCCGACAAACGCCCCATCTTAAGCCGCGTGCTGTCGGGCGACGACCTCCCGGCGGGACGCGCCTATGCCGACGGTAGGCTTAAGTGGCTCGTCGTCCGTGCGGCAGCGCCGGAGCGCTAGGCATGGGAGCGATAGTGCCCTCCAAAAACATCGCGGTTCTGGTCGTGATGGGGGTTTCCGGCTCCGGCAAGAGCACGATCGCGGCCATGCTGGCGCACCGCCTGGGCTGGATCTATGAGGACGCCGACTGGTTCCATCCCAAATCAAATATCGAAAAGATGCACCACGGCGAGCCGCTCAACGATGCCGACCGCTGGCCGTGGCTTAAGGCCATCGCCGAATGGATCGACGCCACGCGACGCTCCGGCCGCCATGGCGTCGTCGCCTGTTCGGCGCTCAAGCGTGCCTATCGCGACATTCTGATCGGTGAGCGCAAAGACGTCGGGCTTGTCTTTCTGCAGGGCGACCGCGACCTCATCGCGCAGCGGATCGCGGCACGCGCCGACCATTTTATGCCGCCAGACTTGCTCGACAGCCAATTCCAGGCGCTGGAGCCGCCACGGGCGGACGAACACCCCATTGTCGTTTCCGTCGCTCCCCACCCTCGCGAGATCGTCGAGACAATCGTGCAGAAACTAGGTCTCGACGATCCCGCCGCCGTCGACGCGAGCACATCTACCCGATAAAGATCGGCCGGCGCACGAATCCCCGCAGGCATCCCACAGATGAACGAGCCGCCCGTTGCCCTAGCGGCCACCGAGATGACCGACAGCAGGGCCAATATCAGCCGGCTGCTTTTTTTCTTTGGCGTTGTCTATGTCGTCGAGGGGCTTGGCCAGGTCGTCGGGCTGATTTCCCAACCGCTGACCTATTATTTGAAAGAAGTGCATGATTGGACGCCGGTGCAAGTCACCGCCTTTCTCACTGTTTTCAATCTGCCGTGGATTATCAAGCCGCTCTACGGCATCGTTTCGGATTTTGTTCCGTTGTTCGGCTACCGGCGAAAGAGCTATCTGATCCTCGCCAATATTGCGGCAACCGCCGGATATTTTTGGGTCACCCAGCTTCTCGCGCCGACCGACATCGCCTTCGCGTTGATGCTCACGGCCTACGCCATGGCGATATCGAGCACGCTGTGCGGCGCGGTACTCGTCGAGAACGGCCAACGGCTGAGCGAGAGTGGGACTTTCGTCAATCAGCAATGGCTTTGGTACAACATTGCCGCCATGACCGCCGCGATTGTCGGCGGCCAATTGGTGGAGCGGCTTCCTCCCGCCACCGCGCTGCACGTCGCGGCCGCCATCGTCGCTTGCGCACCGATCGCCGTCATTGGTGGAACCGTGTTTCTGATCCCTGAGAAGAGGACTCGGGTCGATTTCAAGGGCATGAAAGACACGTTTCACGGGCTCATGGCCGCCTTCAATCGGCGGCATCTGTGGATCGTCGCCGGATTCATCTTTCTCTACTATTTCAGCCCCGGCATGAGTACCGCGCTCTACTATCACATGACCGACGACCTCAAATTCTCCCAAGCCTATATCGGCATACTGGGATCGATCGGATCCGCCGGTTGGGTCGTCGGCGCGCTGATCTATCGGAAATGCTTCGGCGGACTGACCCTGAAGAACCTCCTCAATTTGAGCATCGCCATCGGTTCGGTGGCGACGTTGGCCTTCCTGCTTTTCTGGAATGAGCCGGCCGCCGCGGTCATCAGCTTCTGCGCCGGCTTCGCCGCCATGCTGGCGACGGTGGCGACGCTGACGCTCGCTGCCGACTACTGCCCGCAGCGCGCCGAAGGTTTCTCCTTCGCCATTCTGATGTCGATCATCAATCTGGCGACCACGCTTTCGGACAATGCCGGTTCGTTTCTGTACACGCACGCCTTCAACAAGTCATTGCCGCCGTTGATCGTGATTTCGGCGGCGTTCACCGCGTTTGCCTTCGTGCTGGTGCCGTTCCTTCGCCTTGGCGATAAGCGCCAAGGCGAGCCGGTGGAGCTGCACGAGCGCATGGAACCGCTCGGCCCCGTTGCGCGTTGAACGCTTTAGTCGGGCGTGATCTAATCCGACAATAAGCAGTTCATTTTTTCCGGAGACATGCTTCAATAACTTGGGTGGCTGATCATGCGAAAGGTCGGCGCTTTTATTGCGGTTGCGGCTTGCGCCGCAGTTGTGTGTTCTTCGGCGCCTGCAGCAGCATTCGGCGTGCGAATTGGCCCGTTTCATATCGGCATACCGCTACATATCCCGCACTTCCGGTATCGCCATCATCCGCTCTATATGCGGGCCAATCGGCACGAAGCTGCGCCTGCCGAAGCCTCCCAAGGCGTGACGTCGGCCCTGCTCTATCCGAATCTCGCTTTGTCCGCGATCTTTGAAAATGTGTTTTTCCCCGACCATGCGCCGCCGTGGCCATTCAATTTCGAGCGGATCTTCTCAACCGCCTTTGCAAGACTGCCGGCGAGCGAAGACCAGCGCCTGTGTCAGCCCTCGGTTGACGCCAATGCGATCGTTTCGCGCATTGGCGCGGAAGTGACGCCAAATGCGGATCAGGAACGGTCGTTGCAAAAGCTTGGCGGCGCGCTCGGCGCGGCGTCGGGCTTCCTGGCAAAATCTTGCCCGACGGATATCCCGGCACAGCCCGTCGCGCGGCTCAAGCTCATGGAGTTGCAGATCGAAGAGCTGACCATGGCGATCTCGATCGCCCGCCAGCCGCTGCAGGATTTCGAGCAAGCGCTCAGCGACGATCAGAGGGCGAAATTTGCCACTGTTCCGGCGAACGCGCCCATCACCGATCACCAGGATCGTTCCGCCGCGATCGCGCCGTCATGCGGCGGTTCGCCGACGGCAATCGACGCGACGATCAATCAGATTAACAGGTCGGTGCAGCCGACCGAAGCGCAGCGGCCGGCTCTCACAAACGTCAAACAAGCCTTCGCCAAGGCCGTGGATGACCTCGATGCACATTGTCCGACGACGGTGCCGCCGACTGCAATCGCCCGCCTGGACGCCATCGAGGCGCGGCTCGACGCCACTTGGCGCTCGGTATTGTCGATTCAGGTTGCGCTGGCGAACTTTGAAAGCAAGCTGGATGACGCCCAGCGCAACCGCCTCGACCAGATGAATTTTGTCGCTGCAAGATAATCGCGGCGGATCGGAATCTTGCTTTAGATCGTCCTGTTCTGCGCGTTCCAGTTCCGTTCGAGATTGGCGATCAGCGCCGGGCTGAAATGGCAGAACGCCTGTTCGCGGGCATAGACCGCCATATAGCGGCGAAACAGATCAAGCGGCTCTTGCCCGACCCGAATGGCGCGGCGGTTGCCGGCCGCGCTGACAACGCCGGAGCTGGTGAAACCGTCGATCACCTGATCCAAGGCGGCCTCGATGGAGGAAGGTTTAGCGATCTCGTCGCAGATCAACCGTCCCTCCGGCGTGTCGCAGTCGAGACGGCGACCATAGAGGATCGCCTGACGCGCGATGCGATCGCCGGTAAAGCGCCACAGCCGCAAATTCGCCGCACCCGGGATGATGCCCTCCTTGCGCGCCGGCAGCGTCATATAGGCATCGCTTGCCGCCAACACATAATCGAGCGCGAGCAGTAGCTGGCAACCGCCGCCGATGGCGAAGCCTTCGACGACGCCGATCCATGGCTTCTCGACGGTGCCGCCGGTCCATTCGTCGGGGCTGACGTCCGGCCGCGCGACACCGCGGAACAGTTTATTGACCAGCCCCATGTCGCGCTTGATGTACCAGACATAGCCGATCTTGCCGCGGTAGAGATGCGTCAGATTGATGCCGGCCGAGAACAAGTTGCGGCCGCGATATTTCGGATGTTCGACGGCGGCGCCGCGCAGCACCGCGATAGCGGTCTCGCGATCGAGCGTCGCGACGTCGACTGCGATTTCAAGACCGTCGAGCGTGGCCTCGTCCTCGGCGTTGAGGAAGCGCGGATTGCGCATGGTGACGACTGCCGCCTTGCCGCGGCGTTCGAGCGTCGCGCCTTCGAGCGCCAGCGTGCCCCGCTCGGCGAAGCGCCGCGCGTGCTCGGCCGCTTCCGGATGCGGCAGCAGCATGGCGTGACAGAGATGCATGCCAGGCGCGGAATGCGCCAGAACATGCGACAGTAACAGCCCCTGATCGATTTCGGCGCCGTCTTTGTCGCCTTGCTCCAAGCGGTTTTCGCGCGCGAGCGCTTCATCGCCCGGCACCAGACCCGGTACCATTGCGGCGGCATCGCGCACCAGTTCTTCGACGCGCACGAATTTTGTGAAATCACCGGTCAGTCCACGATAAAGCGCCTCGACATGGGCGCGGAGAAAGCTTTCCCGTAAAGCGCGATCACGTGCCAGGATCTCAGCGACGGCGGCTGCCTGCGCTTGCGAGCGCGCAGGTTTTGCCGGCAGACGGACGATCAGCGCGGCACCGATTCGCCATTGCCGCGAGAAACGCTCGGCGTCGTGCCGAAAATCTTCGGTGGCGGCGCCGTCGCAAGCGAGCCATGCCGCGACGTCTTCGCGCGGCAGACCAGCGCCATCCAAGACCGTCAACAAGCTTTTCTCTGCGACCGCCATCGTTTTATTCCGTTGCTTAATTCCGCGGCCGCTTGTCGATCACGCGTTTGGCTTTGCCCTGCGACCGCTCGATGGTGCCCGGCGTCACCGTGCGCACCGTCGTGGTCACCCCGACACGCGCCTTGATGACATGCACGCCGCGGTCCGCCAGCACCATCATCGCGTCCGGCGGCAGGCTCTCGCGCGTCTCGACGATCACGGCCAGCTCGTCGAGCCGATCGGGCCGCGTCACTTCGAGGATGTAATGCGGCGCGAACATTTGTTCGGCGGCCAGCGCCGCCTCGATCTGGCTCGGAAACACGTTCACCCCGCGGATGATCAGCATGTCGTCGCTGCGGCCCTTGATGCGCTCAATGCGGCGCATGGCGCGCGCATTGCCGGGAAGCAGCCGCGTCAGGTCGCGCGTTCGGTAACGGATGACCGGCATCGCCTCCTTGGTCAGCGAGGTGAGGACCAATTCGCCCTCTTCGCCGTCGGGAAGCACCTTGCCGCTATCGGGATCGATGATCTCGGGAAAGAAATGATCCTCCCACAGCGTCAGGCCATCTTTGGTGTCGGCATATTCCTGCGCGACGCCCGGTCCGATCACTTCGGAAAGGCCATAGACGTTGATCGCGTCGAGCCCCATGCGGCGCTCGATTTCAGCGCGCATGCCTTCGCTCCACGGCTCCGCGCCGAGGAGCGCAATGCGCAGCGAAGAGTTGCGCGCATCGATGCCCTGGCGATCGAACTCGTCGGCGATCGCCAGGAGATAAGACGGCGTCACCGCGATGATGTCGGGCTCGAAATCGCAGATCAGCTGGACCTGACGCTCGGTGAAGCCGCCGGAAACCGGGATCACCGCGCAGCCGAGATATTCGGCGCCGTAATGAAAGCCCAAGCCCCCGGTGAAGAGTCCGTAGCCGTAGGCGATATGCATCTTGTGGCCGGGCTTGCCGCCGGCGGCGCGAATGCCGCGCGCGATCAGCTTCGCCCAGGTGTCGATGTCGCCCTGCGTATACCCGACCACCGTCGGCTTGCCGGTCGTGCCGCTGGACGCATGGATGCGCACGATCTCATTCATCGGCACCGCTAACATGCCGAACGGATAGTTTTGCCGTAAATCCTCTTTGGTCGTGAAAGGAAGCTTGGCGAGATCGTCAAGGCGCGCTATGTCGCCCGGCTTAATCCTCGCCGTAGCGTATTGCTTTCGGTAATGCGGCACCTGCACTGCGCGCGCGACAGCCGTCTTGAGCCGCTCAAGCTGCAGCGCCCGCAATTCGTCGACGCTCGCCGTCTCGATCGGATCGGGCCGATCGCGCGCCCGCGCGTGCATCTGTTCGGCCATCGCATTTCCTCCACCCGGAACGCGCACCAGCGACGGCACCATCCGTGGCGTTTCGTTATTTCTTGTGCTTTGAGTTGCACGCCGCCATGCACTTCGTCACGCAGACATTTTGATTATAAGACACGTTCCCCGGTGCGCATCGCGTTTTCACGCAATAATCGTCGCAGGATGACGCAGCAGCGGAGGTCAATCCGGTCGCGAGCCAGATCGCAATGGCCACAAGACATGCTCGCAGCATTTTGGCCTCCCCTGTACTCTCCCGGAAAATATTAACACAGGCTGCGCGTGCTGTAAGTGCCAACCGAAAAGGCGACGCCGGCCGCACGCCGGAAATCGGGCGTCGGCCCGCGGACCAAAGCCAATGCGTCGTTACGCATCCTTTCTAGCCGGCGAGTTTTCCTTGCGTTCCGCCTCCTGCCCGCAAGCATCCCACGCGTCGGCTATCTCCATCAGTATTTTGCGGTCCTTTTCGGGGGAGCGTCGCGCCAGGCGGCGACACTCCGCGGCATAGTCGCGAAATTTCTGGGCGTTTCTTTTAATATCGTCCGTTTCGGTTTCCATCTCATATTCCGCATGGCAGTTGTTCCCACTGTTCCATTTTGGCAACCGGTGGAACTTAGGCAAAGTTCCCATACAAATTCATGCGTTTGAGGGAACAAACCGGCAGCTGCATTGTTCGCCCCCCGGTAAGCTGGAAGCGGCGCATGGGGAAGGCTGAGCAGTATCGGCGTTACGCTGGAGAGTGCATTCGCCTCGCCCAGCAATCGCAACATCCGCAGGAAAAGGACGTGTTATTGAGCATGGCCGCGGCGTGGCGCCGGCTTGCCGAACACGCTGAGAGCATGACTGGGCGCGGATCGAGCGACGAGCCGAAGTAAGAAATCTCTCAATTCTCAAAAAATCGGTTCTTCGGCCGCGGCAGGCCGAGATGCTCGCGCAGCGTGGTGCCTTCGTAGTCGCGACGGAACAGGCCGCGCCGCCGCAATTCCGGCACGACGCGTTCGACAAAATCGTCGAGCCCGCCCGGCAAATAGGGAAACATGACGGTGAAGCCGTCGGAGCCTTCGGTTTCGAGCCATTCCTCCATCTCGTCGGCGATGGTCGCGGCCGTGCCGACCATGGCGAGACCTGAATAGCCGCCGAGCCGCTGCGCCAACTGACGCACGGTCAGGTTATCGCGCTTGCCGAGCGCAATGGCGCGCTCGCGTCCGCTCTTCGAGGCGTTGCTCTCCGGAATATCGCCCGGCAGCGGCCTGTCCGGATCGAATTTGGACGCATCGTGGCCGAGCGCGATCGACAGCGAGGCAATAGCATTGGCGTAATCGACCAGGCTGTCGAGTTTCTGCCGTTTCGCCTTGGCCTCTTCCACCGTATCGCCGACGACGACAAAGCACGCCGGCAGGATCTTCATATGCTCGCGCGAGCGGCCGAGTTTCTCCATGCGGCCCTTGACGTCGGCGTAGAACTTTTGCCCGACCGCTAAATCGCTCTGCGCGGTGAAGACCGCTTCCGCGGTTTCCGCCGCCAGCTGGCGGCCTGATTCCGATGCGCCGGCCTGCACAATCACCGGCCAGCCCTGGATCGGCCGCGCGATATTGAGCGGGCCGCGCACCGAGAAATATTGGCCCTTGTGATCAAGCACATGCATTTTCGCCGGATCGAAGAAAACGCCGTCCCTTACGTCACGGACAAAGGCGTCGTCCGCCCAGCTGTCCCACAGCCCGGTCACCACGTCATAGAACTCCCGCGCGCGGCGATAGCGCTCGCCGTGCTCCATATGCTCCTCCAGGCCGAAATTGAGCGCGGCGTCCGGATTCGATGTGGTGACGATGTTCCAGCCGGCGCGGCCATTGCTGATCCAGTCGAGCGAAGCGAAGCGCCGCGCGATGTGATAGGGCGCATCGAACGTAGTCGAGCCGGTGGCGACGAGCCCGATGCGATCGGTCGCTTGCGACAACGCCGACAACAGCGTGAACGGCTCGAACGACGTTGCGGTGTGGCTGCGCTTGAGCGCATTCATCGGCATATTGAGCACGGCCATGTGGTCGGCCATGAAAAACGCGTCGAACTTCGCCCCTTCCAACTTCTGGATGCATTCCTTGATATGCGCGTAGTTGAAATTCATGTCCGGCCAAGCGCCCGGATAACGCCACGCGCCGGTATGAATCGACGCCGGTCGCATGAAAGCGCCGAGGTGCAGTTGGCGGGACGAAGCCATTTCTCAATTCCTTCACAACAGAGGCCCGAACCGAAAGGCCGCTCGCGATCGAGCGGCCTTCAGTTCTGCAGGTTGATCATCACCCGCGCCAGCAAGATGTGCAATTGATGCACCTCCGCGGCCGACAGCCGCCGCGTGGCGCGATTATTGATCCTGCCGACCAACGGCAGGATTTTGTTCTTCAAGCGTCGCCCCGAAGCGGTCAGCGAGATGTTGACCTTGCGACGGTCGTCCGCATTGCGGATCCGGGTGATCAGCCCCGTGGCGGCAAGCGCTTTGAGCACCGGCGTGAGCGACGCCTTCTCCACCATCATCCGCTGAGCCAACTCGACCTGGCTCAGCCCCTCCTCCTCCCACAAGACGCGGAGCGCCGACCACTGCCCGGTGGTCACCCGATGGGGCCCGAGCTCCTCCGCCAATGCCCTGACGAAAGCGCGATAGGCATACCTGATCTGGTAACCAAGGCTCTCCTGCGCATTCGCCGGCAGGATATCATCGGGCGCAGCAGCGGCATCCTTGTCCGCGGCGGTGGCATGACCGGCATTGGGTGGCCGTATCGGCATTGGACAATTCTCGCGCGAACCGAGGACTATGACCGGAAGTCGGCAACGGCGTCAAAGACAAGCCTCTATCGCACCGGCCCGATGCCGCAGCCGGCGCAGGATTGGTGCAACGGCGGCGACGACATTGACAATACCGTATCGTAACTTACTGTATTGTCAAAAGGTGTGCGCGTGCCGGCTCTGCCAGCCCGCGGTCGGCCGGCCGATGCGGCACCGCCGACAAATAATAATCCGCGGAGGAATCGATATGGCGCCGCAACATCCGACCGTTGTCGTGTTGCGGCCCTGGTCAAGATTTCGGGAATGAAGGCGCAGTGACCGATCCAATGGTCGATCGATCGCACGAGACGCCTGACTTCCCGATTTCCTCATCGGCAAATCGCGCGGCTTGTAAATTGCCGGCCAATCACCAACCTTAGCCGGCAAGCCAAATTCATTGGGAGAGTACCTTCGTGTCGAATCCCGCCTCTGCCGTCGCTCATCCGTCCGCTGCGCAGCCCCTCGATGCGCGCGCACCGCGCCGCGTACGTCACGAGCCGCGCCGCCGTACGCTCACGGTCAAGCAAATCGAGACCATCGCCGCGCATATGATCCGTGTCACCTTGGCCGGCGAGCTCGACGGCTTCGTCAGCCTCGGCTTCGATGATCACGTCAAACTGTTTTTCCCCGACGGCACGATGAACGCCGAGGGTGCGCCCAACATGCTCGGCCGCGATTTCACGCCGCGCCGCCACGATCCGGCCAACGATACGCTGGAGATCGATTTCGCGATCCACGATGCCGGGCCGGCGACGCGGTGGGCGGCGCAAGCCAAGCCCGGCGACACGCTGGCGCTTGGCGGTCCGCGCGGTTCATTCATCATCCCGACGACCTACGATTGGCATTTGCTAATCGGCGACGAAACCGCCCTGCCCGCCATCAGCCGCCGCCTCGCCGAGCTCCCGGCCGGAACGCGCGCCGTCGTCGTGGTCGAAGTCGACGGCCCCGATGACGCGATCGCATTGCCGACCGCGGCAAACGCAACCGTGACCTGGGCCCATCGCAACAGTGCCGCGGCCGGCGACAGTGATGTGCTGGCAAAAACACTGGCGAAGCTGAAACTGCCTGCCGGCGATTACTACGGCTGGGTCGCCTGTGAATCGCTGATTGCCAAGGCGCTGCGCCGGCAATTGATCGCCGACTGCGGCGCCAATCCAAAATGGCTGCGTGCCGCGGGCTACTGGCGCCGCGGCACGGCGGCCGTGCACGACGTTATTGAGGACTGAGGCGCGAAAACTCGCGCGCGGCGCCAAACGTCCTTTAGAAGCACAGGTGCGTCCAGACATCGCCCTTCTTGGTGCTGAGCACCAGCGGACATTTCAGGCGCTCAAGGCCGGCCTTGGCATTGTCGTCGCCGAGCGCCACCGCGCGCTCGTAATCGGCCTTGGCCGCATCTTTATCCTTCGGGCCGCCTCGCCCGGCTTCCTCGAACGCACCGAGCCATTCCAGCGCCGCGGCGTGATTTTGCGCGGCGGCCTTGGCGAATAAGGCGCGCGCGCCGACGTCGTCTTTCGGGCCGCCGGTGCCGTTCGCCAGCATCACGCCGAGCTCGAATTGCGCTTCAGCGGAATTGGCCGCGGCCGCTTGTTGCAGCAAAGCCCTCGCCTCGACCGGATCCGCCGGCGTGCCGCCATTGCCAGAGAGCGCGGCGAGATTGGTGGCGCCGCGCGGATTGCCGGCCTGGACGGCGCGCTGAAACAGCGCGCGCGCCTGCGCTTCGTCCTTGGCAACGCCGGCGCCGTCGGCGAACAGCACGCCGAGCTCGACCATGGCCGAGGTGCTGCCCTTGTCGGCCGCCTTGCGATAAGCGGCCGCGGCTTCCGGAAATTGCCGATTGGCGGCATAGGCGCGACCGAGCTCATACATCGCGCGGCGCGATGAACCCGCCGCGACCTTGCAAAACTTGATCGCGGTCGCGATATCGCCGGGCGCGATCGTGTCGGTGCCTTTGACGTCGGCGGGCTTGTCCGGATCGGTCGGATCGGCCGCCACCCGGTCGCACAGCGCCAGATCGGCCGATTGCGCTCGCGCCGGGCTAAGCGCCCCGGCGAAAACCTGCACCAACAGGCCGATAAAAAGACTGCACGCGGCCGCAACCACGCCGGATCGCTTCATCATGGCGGGAATTGTAGGTCTGCGACACCGGCCCAGCAAGCAGTGGCAATTTTCAGCGTAAAGCCTTAGAACGCGCCAGCGCGCCGGGTTAGCTCAGCGGTAGAGCAGCGGTTTTGTAAACCGTTGGTCGGGAGTTCAATCCTCTCACCCGGCACCACCTTCTCAGAACAGCACCGAAGCTTCCGCTCCACTGTGAATCGTGGTCGCAATAACCCAAGTGCTTTCATCGTCTTACCGAAAAAAATCAGCACCACGCAGCTTGGCGCGAAACTTTCAATTAGGCGGTCGACGGTAACTGGCGGTACGTTTGACGGTAACAGATCGCAGACCCGCAAAAGAGTTACCGTCATGGCCCGCAACCTTTTGAACGATGCAGACGTGAGAGCAGCCACAGCTCCCGCGGGGAAGCGCGTGGCAAAGCTGTTCGATGGCGAAGGGCTGGAGCTGTGGGTGACGCCGATAACGCCTAGACGCGGTCGTCCCCGGAAAGACGCCCCGAGGTTCATCCGGCGGTGGCGGTTCTCTTATCGGTTCGCCGGCAAACGAAACTCCATCTCACTCGGCGCCTACCCGACCGTATCGCTCGCCGACGCGCGAAAGAGGGCTGAGGAGTTCCGCCGGCTGCTCACCGTTGGCAAAGACCCGAGCGCCCACCGGAAGGCACAAAGGCAGGCGCAAGCGGTCGCACATGCCACAACGTTCGCAACGCTCTCCGACGAGTGGTTGGAAAAGCAAAAGGCTCTCGGCGGTGACGCCCAGCGGTCGGAAAGCACCCTCGGCAAACTTGCTTGGCTTTTGTCGCTTCTTCGGCCGCACCTTGGACACTTGCAGGTTGGCGAAATCACACCAATGGAATGCCTAGCTGCGCTAAAGAAGATCGAGGCCCGCGGTCGGCATGGTCAGGCCCGTAACGAAACGGCGCGCCGTTGCCGTGAGACCGCAAGCCGCGTGTTCCGCATGGCGGTGGCAACCGGCCGGGCACAATTCGACCCTACCGCCTCGCTGGTCGGCGACGATGTGCTGACGCCGCCGGCTCGGAATAGCTACGCCGCGATCACTGAACCGACCACGTTTGGCCGGCTCCTCCGGGATATCGATGCCTATCATGGCGCCCCGGAAACCCGCCTAGCGCTTCAGCTCATCACGTTAACCGCGCTAAGGCCAGGCGAACTTCGTCAACTACGTTGGTCGTGGATTGACCTCAATAGTGCCGAGCCCGTCGTCATGCTTCCGGCCAAAATCATGAAAATGAGGCGCGAACACCTTGTACCCCTGTCGCGACAGGCGGTTGCCGTACTGATCAAGCTTCGCGAGCTCACCGGCTGCGGTGAATTTGTTTTTCCTTGTGCCCAGCCTCGCCGTACCGTCGGCAGAGATGGACAGCCGTCGAAACGGCCATCCCATCGGCCTATGTCGGAAGGTGCACTGAATTCGGCGTCGAGGCGGCTCTGATACCATAGCGACATTCACGTGCCGCATGGCTTTCGCTCGTCATTTTCGACAATCGCAAACGAGGCCGGCATCTGGGACCCTGACGCGATTGCAGGCGCACTTGCCCACCAGGAACAGCACCAAATCCGCGCGATCCACAATCGCGCGTCCTATCGGGATGCACGCTGCAAGTTGGCTCAGTGGTGGGCCTACCGCCGTGATGAGATGCGCGAGGCTCGCTCGTCCAGGGTCGTGACTTTGCGGCCGCTAGCATCATGATAGTCGACGACGACGAACTTATCGAACTGGTCGAGCTACCGGCCGCTACCGCGCTCCATCATAGCATCACCATGACAGTCAACGTTTATGTCCACCAATTTGCATGGAGCGGTGAGGTTGCGTCGAAGGTTATTGAATTGGCGGGCGTTGCTCACCAGCGCGGTCGCGAAATGCGGCTACGCCGTAAGCGCTGGAGGTGCCCGACCGTCGTGCTGGACACTGCCGGAGGCGCTGTCGGAAAAGAATTAATTCGTTCTCATTACAGGATCGGTCTGAATGGCTCTAAGCCCAACGGCCATCCCGGGCTAACGGTCGACACGGCGATCAAAACTCTCCAAGAGTGTACCGGACGGCGGCTCAAAGAGAACCATCGCGCGCACGGCGCGGACAATAGCGCTCGCGGCAGAGCCCGAGCGTATTTGGTGGATTGGCTGAAGTCGCATTACTGGTTAGGCCCGTACGTTGACAGGTACGATTTCGGTCGTCCACTGGCGCTCGCTGAGCTTCGGGTCGGGAGCGGTCAGGTAGGCGCGTGAATATAATCGAATGGGTGGCTTCCCGGAAAGCTTGCGCATCGGAGTGAATTGACTTCAAGCTATCTGCTTGGATGGCAGTCCCTGCCGTTATAGTTTTCCTAGGCCGTAGTGACGCTATCAAAATAGCCGTCACAACCACGGAAATAGCTCTGTATTCCTTCTATTACATCCTTGAGTTGGCGAAGATCAATCCGATTGGTTGTTACCGGATATAGCCGCCCCGTTTGATCGACTGCATATCTAAACGTAAATTATCCTGGATCCATCCGATAAAACTCAAGAATGCATTTTGTCAATGCTGCTATTGCTTCAACGTCGAGCGCGCCGTAGCTGAAATTCATTTTCGAAAATCCCGATGAGTTTTTTCAAATCATGATTGTTGGGTGGTGCCGATAATCCGCAGATGGAGCCGTAAATATTGATTTGCCATTTGAGTGATAGTTCCAAAAATTGCCGATAGCAGAAAACTATTGGGTAGATCAGATGATGTTTTGCAATTCTGTCTGATATTGCTTCGTCAACCAAAAGATCGCCAGCAAGCTTGAAACCGTCCATCATAAAATCTTGACGCGGAGCAGGATAACCGCTAACCTCAGTTTCTGACGTTGGATCAGTAGCCGGAATAAATAATCGGTCCCCGCTAATGGCTAACTAGTTTTTGGCGGATTTATCAAATCAGAAAACGTAGGTTTTTTTCTCGGCATTTTCTATAGTCATTTCGTTCCAGCGCTTTCTTCGATTGCGCCGGATGCCCTTGGATGTCATGCTCTTTAGGGATTTGGGTCTTCGTGTTCAATCCAGCCTTCACTACGGCAAGGAATTGCTGTTGAGTTTCCTCGTCGCCGTATTGTTCGTTGTCGTGTTGCGGGTGACGTGCCATGGCAGAGGAGCCTGTCCTTCCGTTTTTCAATATCGAAGAACGATCCTACGCGATTCCTTATCAATTCGCGCGTGAACTGGCTGGCATTGTAATTCAATGGAGCGGACTTGAGAACGCCGTCACCATCGATATTGAGCAGCTTCGCGCTTTCCCGGTCGTCCGTGCTCTGTCTGACGTAATACCCGGAACCTTCGACGCCAGACTCACGCTTTGGCGACGCGCCTACGCGACGCTTTTTCCGACAGTCAAAGCCTACAACGATTTAGCAGAATATATTTTCGGCAAAATTCGCTCAGTCGGCCTTGAATGTCATCGTTCAATTTACAGCGCATGTTCGCCCGTTCAATATTAGCCAGGCACATTCACCGTCATGGCCGGATTAGATCGACGGAAAGACATCGCCTATTTTCAGCCGAACATGATCTACCTGACGGCCGTACATCAGGACATCAAAAAGCTTTCTGACGGGTGTGGTCGCTGAATGCGAGCCGACAGAGACACGCCGTCCAAGGACGGCTTCAACGACAGCCAGGACCATCGGGTGAGCATCTGCTTTCAGCCGCCCCCCACTCCTGAAAAGCCCTAGCGCTGGCCTCGATCATCCGGACGTTACTTCGATGCTTGGATTAGGGATGGGACTTCATTCCGAAGCATTCGCGACACTTTATTTGTGCGGCGAGGACGCGAAATGCTGATCCCGCGGCCAGCAGTCAGCTTTTCCGGTCAAGAGCGGCAATCAATCCCGCCACCTCAGCTTCGCTCACCGCGCGGCCGGAGACAAAGGCGCGGGCCAACGGAAGTAGCGCGTGAAATGCAGGCTGCTCCACCTCGTCGCGCACCAACACCTCAATTACGACACGGCGTATATCATAATCAGTCAGCGCGCCCCTACGGTGTATCGTGTACAGCACGGATGCCAAGCGGTCTGCGGGTTTGCCGAATATCGTCGTGCATCTCGACCGGGATGTAACGCGGCTTGCAGCCAACGAATGTTTCCTCGCGACTTAGACAGCCAAGCGCGTGAAGCCAAAGCGCAAACATCGTTGTGGGCCGTACTGATTACCAATCTCACGCTTTATGCCAGCAAAATCGTTCACGTGCCAGATGCCATATCGATCTCTCTCCAGGGCGAAGTGCCATCCGGATGCAGTCACGCGGGCTACCATGGCGTCAAAAGAGACATCCTTCAATTTCCTGAGTTTTTCAGCGGTAACATATTTGGCGCGCGCCATAGCCCACACGACCGCTATCGCGATCAATATAAGAACGACAAGCGGCCAAAACGTGAGCATCGCAGTCGTCTCTACTCAGACTTAAAGGGAATGTTTTGCATAGTCGGTGCTTTCCTTGCTGCTCACACTCCAAGGCGCGCGCATTAGATCGTTCCACTCACGATACGGAACATGACGTACAAGAACGCCGCTGCAACAATTACCAATGCGACCCCCACGAATGCGCGCGCCGTTCTCGCACCGAACGCCAGCCAAATGATTGCCGCGAGAATTGCGAATCCAATGAGGAAATGCATGTTCAATTCTATCGACTATGATGGCGGAGGCGCTTTGCCCTTCCCCCGCCGGACACCCAACCTCGACCAGTAATATAAAGCCTTCCAGCGCTTGTTTATATTTGAGGTGGTATATTTTTAAAGATATGGCTTTGCTTCTGCACTGATCCGCGAGGCGTCCGCGACTACCTTTGTCGTCTGCGGCACGCCAAAGGGCTATCGCAATATGCTCTCGCATATGAAGCCGAAGTCAGTCGAAGCTATTTGAGCCAATTGGAAAAGGCCGCGTCTACGCGAGCCTGAAGATCGTTGAGAGCTTGTGCGAGTGCTGGATGTTGAGCCTGCTGAGCTTCTTAAAGCACCACGGACGAAAGAAGTTGGATCGCTAACTGTGCCTGAAATTTGGATTTCAGTTTATCAACGCCGGAACACTGCTGCAGTAACGGACAAGGCCTAGCCCAATGCTACTTTCTGTTTTGTATCCTCGAAAATCTTGTTGTCCGTCGCGATTACAATGAGGCTTCCGCAGTGGTACAGAGCACTTGTTACCGTCTGCGTATCGGTCATATCCCTGATACTCTGCTTTTGGCGCTCGTTTTCGGTCGCGTCAATATAGGCCGTTCGCACCGCGTCCATCTTCAGCTTGATTTGCTGGTCGTCGAGTGAGTGTGCGAGTTGATTTGGACGTGGCTACAGAGGTCAGAAAGATCCCACATGGTCTGGCCGACTTCCGGTGGATCAATTCGGTGCACTCCTTTATCTTTTGCGCTGTAAAAAAGAAAAGTGCTTTGGGTCTTTCGCGCGCGCTATGAGAAACGAAATTCATGAACCGTTTGATGGTTATTTGACTTTTCAAAACCGACAAGATCATGTCGTCATTTGCAGAATCGTCTTGTGAATCGCTTGTGCAGTTTCGTCTGAAAGGGCCTTTGCTTTGCTTTCCGCCACGTCACCCGTCGCCATCACTGCCCCCCGCGGTTTTGTAATGATTACCGCCAAAATCCCACCGTGATCTGCTTTTTCTTCCGCGACAGGTACTCGTCACCGACTTCGACTACCTCTCAAGCTTCATCAGCATATCATCTATGATATCGAACATCACTGAGTTTGGATCACCGCCCGTGTCTTTGAGCGTCAACATCTTGCAAATATCTTCGATAGTGAGATGAATGATGAGCTTTCCTAACTTGCGCGCCGCGCCGCGTGTTGCGGCCATCGCGTTATCGTCGGCGCCCTCTCTGGAAATCAGTACGGCGACGGTTCTCATTGCCCCTGCGAACAGATATTTCTCGGTTGTATAGATTTGGCCTTGCGAGATTTTGCCCTTATAATTCTTGAAATCAAAGACGATGTACCATGTGTGGAAATTGCTGACGATCGATCTCCACAGGTCATGTGTTGATGAAATCCGAGCAACTACATCATAGCGTGATATACCGCCGTCGGTTATCTGCTGTTTTTTCCAATTTGATAAATTATTGTCGAAGATGTATCGAACCGCCTCGTAACACCTCTCTTCAAACTCGGACGCTCCCTCATTAAAGGGCGGCACCGAGCGCAAAGTTTCACATAAAGATTTGCCAGCTAGAGGTAGTGGTTCGGGCTCCGCTACTGGCTTTGCCTCTTCGGGCTCGGGCGCTGGGGTGTAGCCATCACCAAATATTGCCCAGCTGATTTTTTCTTCTGGAGTCCATGGCATCGGCGCCAATTTGTCAACCAGCGCCTCTAGTTCACCGATCAAGGCAGGATGCGCCAGAAGAATCTTGTACAGCTCTCTCACGTCGATCAGTTCAGTTTTGCCGGTGTCTGGCAGGAATCGCGATAACGCTTGAAATAAACAACCGGCAGTGCTCGGCGCCCGCGAGACGGCGTGCTTCTTCGACAGCCATGACGGCTCGAACAATGTCAGCTCGTTGAACAATCTTTGTCCGGTAGACCTTCGCCTCGATAACCATTTTTTGCCCGGAGGGATGCTCGACCATAAAGTCATAGCCTTTGCCCTGCGGATTGGCTTCGATGAACTTATAGCTTTCGGCTAGGTAGAACCTGCGAATGATGTTTTCGAAGTCCTCGCCCAGTAAGAGCTTCGCGGTCTCGCTGGTGTCGATGGCCATAGTTATCGCTTTGATAATGGGATCGCGATGGTCAGCGGAAATTTTTCTGAGGTAGGCTCATCATCCGGCGCGGGCCGCCCAATTGGTTGAGAAGTCTAGTACCCGAACGAGACCAAAGCTGTTGATGCATTGGACTCCAAGAGTGTCACAGACATCGGGGATGTGCCTGTTGTGTCGCGTGCGGCGAGGTTTCGAGACTTCCGTGGTCACGACACATCAATTCTGTCGGTCATGCAGAGCATAGGTGATCAGGAACGGGTCCAGCCCGATTGCCTCCACCTCCACGTCAGTGAGGTCGGGGGCGTAGCCGTCAGCAATCACGCGCTGCAACGTGGCAATGTTCGCCTCCTCCGCCAAGGTCAATGCCTGACGATGCTCTTGGTCTGCCAGCCATCGCGCGACATCGTCATTGCCAGCCCGCACCTCTTCGACCACCTCAACGGGCAGCTTGAGCTGGTCTGATACGCCCATGTGAAGCAGCCATCAGCCAGAACTCCGGTACGCGTTCGATTGGGTAGTAATCCCGATTTGCGGTGATCAGCACGTTGGCATCGAGGAGGTGTAGCACCGGTGACCTACGCTTGATGCTGCGGATCGCCTACGGCAATGACACCATAGACATTGGCCGGTCGCACACCGAGCATCTTCGCGGCCCTGGACGGAACGAGCACACCCTCTTCGATCATTCGGCGCGTCAGGCCGATCAGCGGATTCCCAAGCGATGGCGCCGTACGGTGTAGTAGTTCGGGCCGCCGTCGCGTTCGCGATTGCGTTCACGTTGAGCAGCGCGGACCCCTAACCATTGCGCACGATAGAAGGCGGAGAGTTGCTGCCAAGTCTCACGAGAGAGAAACCCAAGCCGATGAAGGCGGTAGGCAACCATCGACGAACTGACAAAATGGGCATCCGCCAACGCGGTGACTTCGTGGAGTAGGTCGTTGCCTGCCAGACCTCAGAACCCTAGCGCCTGCTGCAACCATGTCGTCCGCCGGGAGCAAGAAGTTCGTCGCAACGTCGTTGCAGAACGTTTCAAGCGCCGCGGTTGGTTCTGTCCGCTGACACCGGTCTGCCCCAGCCAGATGTGGGCCAACTCATGGAGCAGGGTGAACGGCATACAGCTATATCGACTTGTAGTCGAGCGAACCATTTTAGATCATCAATTGGGGAAGCAGTTGAAGGACGCAGGGGCTTCCGCAAAATCAACTGAACGGTTTTTTCGGTATCATCGCGCACATCGAGTAATACTGATTACAGCGTGTATTATCGCCGCGAGATGGAAACTGGATTGGCATCAACAGTTGAACTGGCTGACAGCCGTGCCGTCGGCAAAACGTTCCTGAACGAGCGCAACCGGCTGGGGCTCGCGAAGGCGCTGACGACACAGGCGGGGCGTGCTTGGCTTAAGCTGCTCGATGAGCGCAAAAACTCGGCGCTGTCCGTCGTATCGTCTCAGTGTGCCATCACCGGTCGTTGGCCAGCAGACTCGTCGTCCCCGATGCAGCGGCCGACGATATGCCGCGCTGCCGTTCACGGAGACGCTGGGCTTGGTGAATCTTTCCTCGGCCTAGTGAGCGCGGCTAAGCTTGAGACTCCGGTGTTTGGCCCTGGGGCGGCCACGTTAAGGGCTGGCGGTTGCCCGGATGCGCTTGCCGTGGCGACTGCCGAGTGGGGATTGGCCCCTACTCATGCCGGGACTTCAGTCTGCCGGGCGGAGCGCAAGCCACGCGGCCGGCGAAGCGAGGTTGATGCAATGGTCGCCGCTCGGGGGCGCGCACATGCCGACTTGCTGTTAAGCCGAGCGTGCTTCCCCGCCATCGCAGCCGCGGCTTGGTGCGCCCCGATCGAGTTAGCGAGCCTTGGTACTTCACGACCGATGCGCTCACCGTCGAGCGCTGGCGGTTAAATGAATTAACCCGTGAGGCGGTCGCGGCGGTCCACGAATGTTTGCTCGACTGCCGGCCATTCCCAAAGCCTTCGACGGCGCGGCCACCGAATATTGATCGACCGCTGAGCATTCGCGCCACTCGCGCCGCTTCCACATAGAGCATCCGGTCCTCAAACCGTCCGCAACTCTAGGCGCATTGGATATATATAACCAAAAATCATTTTATTCGCTTGTAGTAAGAAAAACTCCTCCAGCGGTCGTTTAATTGCACGTAGGCATCCTCGCCCCGGCGCCGCAGGGTGGAGCGCTCTATGTGGAAGCGGCGCGAGTGGCGATAAACCTATCATTCGCGCCAATCGCGCCTTTTGAAAGGGGGCCCAGTAAGTTCGGCGCCCGCGTGAGCCTTGATCCGCAATCCCCGCGGCCTCCGGCTTGATGATGCGCCCCTCGCTGGCGATGTTCGGGCGTAGCTTCGATCCGAAAGGTGCGCGGTCCGCCGCTCGCGCGCTTGACCGGGCGGAGGCGAAGCCATCGAGATGGCGAGCACATCGACTGCTTGCGCCACGTCAGCTTCATCACGGCCCGCCCAGTGAGCGCGGACAAGCCCTGCGACGGACAGCCCATCCACCGGCTTGCCCGCCAGGATGGCCTCCGCCAGCCTGTGAGCGGTTCCCATGCGCGCGGAGCCTGCGGCATAGAGCTTGCGCGCATGGGCAGCGAAGTATTCGCCCAGTTCGATAGCGGCTTGCATGAAATTGGCCCCAATTTCGCCGATGCCGTTTGGCGCTAGCCAAGGAAGGAAGAGCGTCCGACGCGCCACGTAGTCGGCGACTGTGAGGATAAGCGCGAGCGCGGGCACCAGCTTACGATGCTTGGACAGATGCGCCTCCGTCTCGTCGTCCTCCGCTTCGCGTTCGGCTTGCCTGTCGAGCCACTCACCGAATAGCTGGCGAGCCTCGGCCGACATCGGCACCCAAGCTATCCCACCATTGCCGGCACCCGGTCTGGCGCCGAGGCTGTTGAAGTCGAGATGCACAAGGGCCTTGATCGCGGCGTGGGCGCGGTCGCGCGCTGCCGTGTCGAGCGGGCGCGACGGTCGCACCCACCGTTGGGGTGTGGGGAACACCAGCACGCCGAAGCGTTGCAGAAAGCCATCATGACCGTCGCCGGCCGCACGCGCTTTCGCCATGAACTGCAGGAGCGCTTTCGGCTGGGCGCCGCCGAAGAGCGAAAGGCAAGCGCACTCGGCATGGAGGAACTCCTTGCGCCTCGCTCTCATAACGTGCCGGCGACTTGCCGTCCCAAGACGTGAGCATAAGCTCCCGCTGCTCGGGGTCATTTGCGGTTGACCATGTGTAGAGCGCCGCCACAATCTCATCGCGGAACATGAACGACGACATATCCTCCTCGAAAATGCGCAATAGGCGGACACTGCTACCTACAGCACCGACGATAAGCCGGCGTAGCGCTGGTTTTGTCGGTTCGCCCATTAGTGCTTAAGTCAGTGCGTTGGTCCGCTCCACGGCGTCAGCCACCGCAGCATTTCCTTCAGGAGCCGCAGTCGGGTTGATGATGGGTGCGCCGTTCGCAAACTGGGCTGACACGCTGCGCTTAAGCCCACCGACGGCGGTTTTGTGCACCTCCATCTCCGCCTCGTATTTGTGCGTTTCTTCGTTGAACTTCGCCATGTAATCCTTGGCGCACTCGCGCACAGGCGCCAGCACGTCAGAGATTGCCGGCGACTTCAGCGTGCCCGAGCGGGATACAACGAGGCCCCAGATGTTCGGCACTTCTAGCCAGTCGTCGTCATCGTTCATGGGCTTGATGCCGAGACGCGGCCCGATGAGCGAACCGATGATGACGACGAAGGTCGCTAACACGAAGTCGTAGGGGCAACCTTTGCGGTGCGCGATGTCGGCCAGCCACTGGCGATAGGCCTCTGGCACCCAATCTTCCTTCGCCAGCGGCACGGCAGTCGCGGCGATATCGAGCGGGAGGAGCGCTTGCCACTCCTCCTCATCATGTTGACCGAACGCTGGCGGTGTGACCGCATTGGCACCCGCGATCGGGAAGCCCGGCGCCTGAGCCAGCGCTTCCATCCTTGCCGCAGCTTCCTTGAGTTTGGACACCACAATGTTGTTCTTAGTGATGGCCGTCGAAAGCAACGCGTTCTTGGCAGAGTTGTGCGCATGCGCTTCTCTGCCGCCGTTCGCCACCGACGCGGCGATCGCGCGGTCGATACATGCGTTCACCTCAATCAGGCCAGCGCGTGCGAGCGGTCCCCCCGGCAGCATCACCCAATGGGCGAAATCGCCACCGTTCTTGCCGAGGTGATCCACGAGCCAGTGCTTGCAGCCGTCTGCTGTGCACCAACGGTCGAGGTGTTGGTAAAAGAAATTGACCGCTTCCTGTTGGTGGGATGGGTGTGCGCTCAGCACCACCTCAACTGCTTCGGCATCCTCGATGGCGTCGCGGGGCACCGAGATATCGATGTCCGGCGGCGTGACGGCTTCGCGCCAGCCGGGTTTACGCACAACTACCACGCGCCTGCCAGCATATGGGTCTTCCAAGCCATCCCTCATCACCGGGTCTGCGAGGAACAGCAACTGACCGGCCTCATAGATTGAAAGGTCAACGACAAAGCCCGCCGCAGCCCACTTCGCGGCCCAATGCTTTTGCTGCGCGCTGGTGAGCGGCCGGTCGAGCAGAAAGAGCAGATGTGCCTTGTAGCCGCTTCCTTGCGGCAGGACGCTGGGATGGCCGGTGCTCGCCGATATGTGGGAGATATACGCGGTGTCTCGCAATTCGGTCGGCAAGCGCCCTTGCAACTCTTCCAGCGTCTTGAACGGCAGATCGTCGATATCGATGCGAAGCCAGTTTTGCGCAACGTCTTGAACAGTGCGCTGTTTGCCATGCTTGAACGCGCTCAGCTTTCTATGCGGTTGTGACAGGTCGAGGTGAGGGAGCGGCGCGCCACCGATAATTGCTCGTTTTTTCGTCGGATCGATCGCGAGTTCCTGGATGACGGCGGCAGCCCCCGCGATCCCAGTCCAGCGGACCGTTCCGTAAAAGAAGTGCGTCTCGTTAGCCTGTGCTACGACATAGGTCGGTTCGCCCCTTCCGTTGACGATTGGTTCTCGGAGCCACGCCTTCGTCAGTGGTCCACCATTCGCAGCGTCGACAACGGTGATCTCACCGCTGACTACTACGGCTTGAGGGGCGATGGCGGACGGTGAGATTGCATAGGTAGGTCTAGTCGCTTCGAGCATGGCGAGCGTCCCCGTCCCCGGCTTCACATTTTGAGGATGCGTTCGGGGTCGTCGTCGACCGGCAGCGTCGGAAGCATCAAACGGACAAGTCGCGCCTTTTCGCGGAAGTGCGTCTCGGCATCTGGGACCAGCCGGAACAGCACATCCAGCGTGACCTCGGGTCCGCTAAGGAAGAGCTGCTTGCCGCCGAGTACGGCGCTAAGTGTTTCGAGCGCCATTCGGCAGCGCCTGCCGCTGTGGCCGTCGAGTACGGCGCTAAGCAAGCGAAAGGCCGCGTGGGCGGCATCCCAGCCGTTCTTCGTCGCGCGGTAACGCATAGCGGAGGCACAGCCGTCGTGTTTCGCGACGGCCACTAGAGCATCGACCAGGATGGCGTGCTCCGTGTCAGTGTCCTTCGACACGGCTTCCCTGTATGCTGCGTCCAGTTTGTAGGCGATGTCGTCCGTGGCGTACGTGCGCACGCGCCAGAACATGTCGAGTGCGTCGGTCATGTGCGCGGGGATGGAGAGGCGGCTACGGATGAAATCGGTGTCGATAGAGGTCGCGGCCGTGGTGTTGGCTAAAGTCAGGTTTTCGGGCACCGGGGGATTCCGTACACGCATCACGCCTCACCATTGATAAGATTGAGCACGTCGAGGGGGCGGAAGCGCAGTGAGCGTCCAAGCCCAGGAACGTTCGGTAGCGCACCGCGGGCATTCAATTCGTAGACGTGGCGCTCGCTACAATCGAGCAGGCGTGCGACAGCGGCCACGCGGAGGAGCTGTGGGTGCTCCCCTAGTTTGCTGAGGCTGACGTTCGGCGTGTCTGTGGACGGTTTCCCGGCAGGGGGACATTCTTGCATCGGTCGCTCCGGTTTGCATTTTGGTGAAGCGACCCAATGCTTAGGAGCTTTGTTGCGTGCTTGGTGTCTCGAAAACCCCCCGAATTAGCCTGGCGGTACCGGGGACGGTAACGCCACCAAATCGCGCAAAGAAAGCCCAGTTAAATCAAATCGATACGGATATAGTACGGTGCCCTCACCCGGCACCATCGTTTTCGCCGCCGATCATTCTTGATCTCCGACTTGACGACTTGATCACAGCGTCCGCTGCTCGGCGCCGCATTCCTTGCACTTATAGGCAACCCGGCTCTGCCCCGGCGGCGCCGAGACGCGGTTCGGGGCGCCGCATTTGCCGCAGATCGCCTCGATGCGGGTATCGCCCCGCTTGATGGTGACGGATTTGCGCTCCATGGCCTCTTTGATGAGGCGTTCGGTTTCGGCGCGCATGTCCTGCTTCGACATCGGGGGATGCTTTCCTTGGTTCCGGACAAGGTCCTACATGCGATTGCGGAGTTCGGCAACGACCCCGCCGCAGGGTTGCCGGCGGTTTCCTTCACGCGGGGGTCACGGCGGCGGAATATTGCCACACGATTTCGGTTAATATGGCAGCACCAAGGATGAGGGGAAGCGCGCGATGGCGGAGAAGAAGGTGTCGTATCAGGTGGACGGCCGGCCGTTCGAAGGCATGATCGTCTACGATGAGGCCGTGATGGCCAAACGCCCCGTCGTTTTCATGCAGCCCGATTGGAAAGGCGTGTGCGCCGACACCATCGGCCAGGCGCGCGCGGTGGCCGGCAAGGACTATGTCGTGCTGATGGCCGACATGTTCGGCGCGGGTTACGGCGCCAAGCCGAAAACGGTCGACGAATTGCGCGCCGGCATGCTGGCCGTGCACAACAACCTGCCGTTCACGCTCGCCTGCGGCGGCAAGGCCTATGACGCGCTGTCGGCCGAGGCGCAAAAACTCGGCGTCGCCGACGCCGCCAAGGTTTTGGCGATTGGCTACTGCGCCGGCGGCGGCTATGCGCTCGAGCAGGCGCGCGCCGGCGCGGATTTCAAGGCGCTGGTCGTGTTCCACGTCACCAACCCGAACCCGGTCGTGGCCGGCACGCCCTGCAATATCAAGGGCCGCGTCTTGGCGATCCACGGCGCGGCCGATCCGGTGACGCCGAAGCCGATGATGGATGCGTTCGAAGACGAATTGACCAAGGCCAAGGTAGATTGGCAGGTGATGATGTTCGGTCCGCCGGCGGTGCATTCGTTCTGCGATCCGACCGCCACGGGGCCGGCGACGCAGTACGACGAAAAACTGTGCCGCAAATCCTACCTGCTGATGCGCGACTTTTTTGCGGAGACGCTGTGATGCCGCGCGCGAGCTCTCGGCTTGCTTTTCTCATCGCGGCAACGGCTGTCGGTGTCGTCGGAGCGGCCTCTCAAACCTTGACCAACCCCGATCCCAAGCCAGTCCGGTCATTGCCCGCTCCCGCTAAATCGCAAGCGCAGGAAAACGCCAAGGCATGCCCCGCCTTCGGCACCGGCTTCGTCCAGCTTCCGGGCACCGCTGCCTGCGTCAAGATCGGCGGCAGCGTAACGACGGACGTCTCCGGGGCGAGGTAACTGATAGCGCCCGCTCGAAAGGAGAAACGCCATGCCGGCATTGACGCGAAGGACGCTCCTCGCCGGCCCGGCCGTTGCGGCCATCGCCGGCGGCACCGATCCCGCCGCGGCCACGACGCCGCCCGCCGACAAACAGGCGCCCGCCATCTATCGCTACAAGATCGGCTCGTACCAGTTGACCGCGCTTTACGACGGCATCTGGTACCGGCCGATCACCGACAAATTCATCCGCAACGCGCCGTTTTCCGACGTCGAGCATGCGCTCGATGCGGCCTTCATGCCACACGACAAATTGGCGACCCCGTTCACGGCGCTGGTGGTCAATACCGGCAGCAAGCTTGTTCTGATCGACACCGGCACCGGCGGCCAGATCTCGCCCTCGGCCGGCGAGCTGCGCGACAATCTCGTCGCCGCTGGGATCGATCCGCACGCGGTCGACGCCATCGTCATCTCCCATTTTCATCCCGACCACATCAACGGCATCAAGGACAAGGACAACGCTCTGATCTTTCCCAACGCCGAGATCATGGTGCCGGCGCCGGAATGGGCGTTCTGGATGGACGACGCCAATTTGAACGCAGCGCCGGCGGATATGAAGCCAACCTTCCTCAACCTGCGGCGCATCTTTGCCGATATCGCCAAGCAGGTGACGCATTATGAGCCCGGCAAGGAGGTCGCGCCGGGCATCGTCACCCTGCCCGCTCCAGGCCATACGCCCGGCCATACAGTGTTTGCCATCCATTCCGGCAATCAGTCGCTGCTGGTGCTGAGCGACACGGCGCAGCATCCCGCCGTGTTCGCGCGCCATCCCAATTGGGAAGCTGCCTTCGACGTCGACGGTCCGCAAGCCGTGGCCACGCGTAAAAAGATCTTCGACCGCGCCGCCGCCGACCGCATGCTGATCACCGGCTACCACTTCCCCTTCCCGGCCTGCGGCCATCTGATCAAGACCGCGACGGGTTACGAGCACGTGCCGATCGAGTGGCAGACGAGTTTGTGATTTTCTCCCACACTGACGGATCCTCAGGCGGCACTCACGCTCCCTGGAACATAGAAATCAATATTCAACACCGTCCCGAATTCTCTATCTCACCACATAAAAGATCATCAATCCCAGCGGAAAATCGGTACACCCGCGCCGACAGCTTTCCTCAGGTACCGGCTGTGATTTACTTCTTCTAATGTAAATTCACTACACTATTCGTTATATCACCATTGAAGAGAATAAAATCTACCGAGTGCAAGATTAGTCTCTCTACGAATATTTCTAGGATACGCTGCTCTTCTTCATGTGATCTCCCGAAGTCGGGCATCTATGTTGCCAGCGTATAGATGAAACCACGATATTTCGCCCATGATATATACCCTTTTTATGGGTCTGCAATTCTCAGTCGTAGATTCTGAGCCCACCTAATCTCGCTGCCGGGCATGGCCGAATAGATCGGAGGCCGGCGAAGGGACCGGCCTCCCTGATCCTGCGTTTTTATTTTTATGCGCTGCAGGACGACTAAAGTCCGGCTTGCGGACGGGACGGCTTTCGCCGGCGGATATCCGCAAGCCGGTGCGTACGATCCGGGCCTCGGTTCGCAGCCTTTGCGGGGTGCATGTTCCGGATCGCAGGCAATCTCGCTTGATTACGGCTGCTTGTCAGATTTCGGCGCGCCGGCCTGATGCGCCTTGCTGGATTTGGCGTGGCGCGCGTGATGCTTCGCGCGGCTCTTGGTCCGCGAGGCATGCTTACGGACATGCTTGACCGAATGCTTGGCCGCCTTCGTTGTCTTGACGGCCGGCTTGGCGGCCGGCGCAGACGCTGTTGGCGCGGCCGGAGCGGTCTGGGCCACCGGAGCGCTCGGCATCGCGGAGGGGTTCGATTGCGCGAATGCCGGACCGGCGATCAGGGCGGTCGCGACCAGCGCGGCGGCAAATTTCTTCAACATGGTGCTTTCCTTTTTGTTCCGCGGCGGCGATTTCGACATCGCGCCGTTTTCAAACACATGTTTAAACTCTGCGGGCTGAATGCGCGCTGAAGTGCATCGGCAGAATTCGTTCATCTACGTGAATTCCCCGTAATGCGGCGCCGGCCTCGCTCAGCAATGATTTTGACCGTTCCCGGGGATGAATCGCCAGAATGCGGTGTTTGTCGCGCTACGGAACACTTTCGCGTCCAGAACCGGAGGGAGGTCATGCGCAAAATCTCGTTGCTTGCCGCCGCACTTCTCGTCAGCGCCGCCGCCGGCGCGCCGAATGTCGCCCGCGCCATCGAAGGCGGCAGCCCCGCCGCCCCGCAAACCACCACACAGCAGCCGCCCAGCACCACCGGCACCAAAAAGGCGCACAGCAAGAAGTCGAAGAGATCGAGCGCGACCGAGGATTTCTATAAAGGCTGGCACACGGCCTACGCACTCATTTACGACAAGGCCGATTATGTCGACGGCATCGCGGTGCTGCGTTCCATGGGTTACGACGACAATGCCGACGTGGCGACGCTGATCGGCTATGCCAGCCGCAAGCTCGGCCGCTATGACGAGGCCAAAATCTGGTACGACCGCGCGCTGGCCGCCGACCCCAACCATGCGCTGACCTGGTCCTATTACGGCATGTGGCAGGCCGAACAGGGCAACATTCTCAAGGCCAAGGACGACCTGGAAAAGGTCAAGAGCATCTGCGGCACCGAATGCCGCTCCTACACCGCGCTCAAGGCGGCGATCGACGGCACGGTGACGTATTAAATTGGGGACCTCATCTTGAGGTGCGCGCTAAGAGCGCGCCTCAGGGTGAGGATGTCTTCTCCGTCTCCGCCACGATCCAGGCATGATAGTCGGGATCGACGCTCTCGACCGGCAGCACCAAGATGGCGGGGGTCGTATAGGGGTGCATCTGCCTGACCGCCGCGCCCACCGCCTCGGCCAACGTGGCGCGGGTCTTGATGATCATGACCGCTTCGTCGCCGCGCTCGATCGCGCCCTGCCACCAGTAGAGCGAGACCATCCCGGGCAGGATATTGACGCAGGCGCAGAGCCGGCGCTCGACCAGCGCCCGGCCGGCGCGCTCCGCCTCGACAACCGACGGATAGGTCGTATAGACGAACACCGCGCGCTGATCCGTAGCCATCCCGTTGGTCCCCTGTCGATCCGCCCGGCGCCGCGCCGCCCGGCCCTAAAGCCCGATTGCCATGCCGAAACGCCGGACTGCCGCCAAATTCAAGCACATCGCCTTCGTCGCCAGCGACGTGCCCGAGGCGCAGCGGGCGCGTCGCCTGCTGGTCAAGCGCTATGGCGACGCCCGGCCGGAGATCGCCGACGTCATCGTCGCGCTGGGCGGCGACGGCCTCATGCTGCAAACCCTGCAACGCTTCATGAATTCCGGCAAGCCGATCTACGGCATGCACCGCGGCACCGTCGGCTTCCTGATGAACGAGTATTCCGAACACGGGCTCGTTGAGCGCCTCGACCGCCGCCCACGTCAGCGTCATCCATCCGTTGTTGATGCGCGCGCGCGACGCCGCCGGCCGCGTGCACCGGCATCGCGCGATCAATGAAGTCTCGCTGTTCCGCCAGACCTATCAGGCCGCGAAGCTGCGCGTGCTGGTCGACGGCAAGGAGCGGCTCGCCGAGCTTGTCGCCGACGGCATCCTGCTAGCCACGCCGGCGGGCTCGACCGCCTATAATCTCTCGGCGCAGGGCCCGATCATTCCGATCGGCGCACCGCTCTTGGCGCTCACGCCGATCAGCCCGTTCCGGCCGCGGCGCTGGCGCGGCGCGCTATTGCCGGACCGCGCCAAGGTCAGCATCGAGGTGCTCGAGGCCGCCAAGCGCCCGGTTGCCGCGGTCGCCGATCATGACGAGGTACGTTCGGTGCGTTCGGTCGAGATCAGCATGGACCACGCCACCGCCATGCACATGCTGTTCGACCCCGGCCACAGCCTCGACGAGCGCATCTTGAGCGAGCAATTCGGCTACTGAGCCGCACCGAATGCTTAACCGGGCGTTAACGACGATTCTTTAGGTATGAGCCCGCATGGCGACGTGAGGGCGTTCGCCGCGCAGAGGCTCGTATGGTTCGCATCGATTTCAATCGACTGCGGTTTCTGGTCATCGACGACAATGCGCATATGCGGCGTATCCTGCGCACGCTGCTGCATGGCTATGGCGCGCGCGAAGTCTACGAGGCTGAAGACGGCGCCGCCGGGCTGGAAGCCTTCACCCATTACATGCCGGACATCATCATCGCCGACTGGGTGATGCCGATCTTCGACGGCCTGGAATTGGCGCAGATGATCCGCCAGCCCGGCGCCAACGCCAACCCCTACGTGCCGATCATCATGCTCACCGGACATTCCGAAAAGAAGCGCATCATGAACGCGCGTGACGCCGGCATCACCGAATTCCTGGCCAAGCCGATTTCGGCCAAGGCGCTCTACGAGCGCATCCTCAACGTGGTCGCCAATCCGCGGCCGTTCATCAAGAGCAAGAACTATTTCGGCCCGGACCGGCGGCGCAACGTCAATCCGAACTATGTCGGGCCGGAGCGTCGCAAAGGCGCCAAGGCAGAGGTTACCCGGCAACAGCCGCTGCTCGACAAAGCCAAAGTCTTGGTCTGACCTGGAGCATCACCGCAATGGCCGCGCGCAAGGACGAGACTGCCTCGGTCGCAACTTTTGCCGACCATGAGGTCATCACGCCGCCGCACGAATTGCGCAAGGTCTTGGCGCCTGCCGCGGCGGGCGACGACGATCCGATCGCGCGTGCCGAAGCGGCGCTGGTCGCGCTGTCTTCCGAATTCGCCGCATGGATGGTGTCCGAATGCGAGCGCCTCGAGGCGGCGCGCCAGGATGTGGGGCAGCAGGGCTTTACCGAGCGCACGCACGAAGAGCTGTTCCGCGCCGCGCACGACATCAAAGGCGAGGCTGCGACGTTCGGCTATCCGGCGGCCGCCGGCGTCGCCGAGAGTCTATGCCGGCTTCTCGAACACACTCCGGAGATCGGCCGCATCCCGATCGCGCTCGTCAATCAGCACGTCGATGCCGTGCGCGCCATCGCGCGTGAATCCGCCCGTCCCGAGGCCGCCGACATGGCCGATGAGCTGACGTTGCGTCTGCGCGAGGTGACCGACGATTTCCTCAAACAGGAAAACGACTTCCGGCCGGATTATCTGGAAAACATTTTTTCGCCGCCGCTTGCGCCGGGCAGCTCCGGAACGTGACGCGGGCTACGCCGCGACCGAGTGGTCTTCCGCAAAACCCTCGGCAACAAGCTCGCCGCAGAACAGCCGGGCTTCTTCGCGCGCGGCCTCGGTCGCGAAGCGGCGCAATAGCGTAAGCAGGGGCGCCAGTTCGCCGATATCGGCATCTTCGCAGCGGGTCAGCACGCGCTCGATCATCCGCCGCTTGAGGTGCGTGGCACCGCCCGGCTCGTGCAGGATGCCCTCGCGTAATGCCTCGATCGCTTCCTTGAACGCGGGAAAGGTCGAGAGCGGCAGTTGCGCCCTGTCGAACAAGGCCCGAAAGCCCGCGCTGCCGCGATCGTGAATGAGCGCGGAAACACGCGCCACCGGCAGCTCGGTGAGCTCCGCCAGCGCCGACTCGAACAACGCGATATTGCCCGACAACAGCGCGCGCAGAATAAGACCGGCGGTGAGTTGGCCGCCGGCGCACAAATGACGGATGAGCGGGCGCAGTTCGCCCTCCGGGGTCTCCGCGGCAATCGTGACGGTCGCCTTCTCGCAGGCGTCGCGGGCGATGCGCTCGGCATGATCGGCGTCGAGCCAGGCGCGGCCGGCGACAAATCCGGCTAGCGTCTCCGACAGTTTGATGACGAGCGTCTGCCGCGTCGCGGCAGGCACATCGTCGCGCAGCAAGAGCGCCTCGCGGATGGCGGCGAGATGGCCGAAGCGCTCGACAATGCGGTCGATCGAAAGCGGCGCAATATCGGCGGTGGGATTTTCAACGAGCAGCAGGCAGGATTCGGCTGCGCCCACCTCGGCAATGGCCGCGGCTACGGAACATGGCAGCGCGGCGCGGCTGGCGATCGCCGCTTGGACCGCGGTGCCGCCGGTCGCGATCGCATCGACCAGATCGGCATCGACGAACAACGGCGACAGCGCATAGACCGGTGCCGCAATCTGCGGCTGATCGCCGGCAAGCGCGATGACGATGGCCGGCGGCGCGCTTGGGCTCGCCGCCAACGCGTCGGCAAGCGCGCGACGCACCAGCGGCGACGGATCGTCGAGCAGCATCAGCATCGCGCCTTCCGCGGCGGCGAGATCGTCCGGCGACAGATCGGAATAAAGGTAAGCCCGCGCGAGCGCACTGGTGGCCTCGGCCCGCTCGCTGGCTGGCGCGGTGCGCACCCATTGCAGAAAATCGCGGACGATCATGGCTCGCTCACGCCACACTGATTGACAATGAGATCGACCCTACGGTGCCGCACTTAATAAATCGTTCACCATAAATCGCCGCGATTTCCGCGACACGGCGTTAGCCGCGCTGCTTGTCCTTGAACAGATCGAGCAGCGTTGCCGCAGATGGCGAATCGGGGCCGGCAGGCGTGTTCGACACGCCCCAAAGCTGGCTCACCACGGCGGCGATCGGACCGGTGCGGCCGGTATCCTGAAACAGGCCGTGGAATATTTCGTCCTCCAGCGGCGGATGCGTTTGGTTGGCATCGGCAAACGCGCTGGTCATGCCCGCGGTATCGGGAACTATCGCGGCGGCGACGGGCGTCTGGGCAGGCGTTGGCGTCGGAGCAGCGAGAGCGGGGTGGACTGAGAACGTGCGCACGACGTGTGGCGTCAATTCATCGGAAGATACCTGCTTGGGAGCGGTAACGGCTGGCGAGATATTGGCTGGTGGGATATCGGCCGGCGGGATGTCGGCCGGCGGGATGTCGGCTTGGGCGACCGCGCTTGTCGGCACGCTTGGTCGCGACCGCGCCGCGACGTCGTAGCGTGCGGTCAGGATGTTGCGCACTTCGGCCAGGGTCCGCGGTGCGCCCGACGAGCGGTCGTAAAAGATCGAGGTATTGGCACGCGCCGCAATCGGAAAATAGCTCGCGGCGCTGGCATTCGGATTGGCGGCGGCCGACGAGATCAGCCGCGCCGCGCCGCCGGCCCCCATGAAATGCGCAATATAAAGCTCGCCTTCGCTCGGCTGACGCCCGATCTTGGCCGCAAGCACCGCGGCGTTTGATTGCGTGAAGGCGCCCGCCATGGTCGCATTCGCGGTCGGGTCGTTGCGCAGCTTGAGAATTTCGCTGCGCATAAAGGGATCGGCCACTTCATAATGGCCGGACGCGGTCTTGGTGATGGCCGCGGCGTATTGGGCGTAGCCCAGCGCCGCCCCGGATTGCTTGATGGTGGCGAGCCAGGTCTGGTCGATGAATTGGAACAGCCCGCGCGCCGACGAGGTCGCCGCGCCGGCCCGCGGATTGAGGCCGGATTCGACCTGGGCCGTCGCCAACAGGTATTGGAAACTCGTCCCGGTGGCTTGCGCCGCCTGGCGAATGGCGCCGGTCACCGTCGCACCGGCGGTCGGATTGCTGGGATCGACCAGCATGGCTTTGCTCCCCTGCCGGCTCCCACCGGCTGTACGGGCGTTAGCGACCATTAACGATTATGGTAAACACCGGCTTAACGGCGAAAAGGGAGACGGAAATGGCGATGGAAACGGCGGTCCGGCACAAGCGCGGCGGGCTCTATTTCGAGGGTTTCGTGCCCGGCGAACTGGTCGAGCACCGCTATACGCGCACCGTCACCCAGATGGACAATATGCTGTTCTCCAACATGACGCTCAACCCGCAGCCGCTGCATATCGACCGGCATTTCTGCGAGCAGGAGACCGAATGGGGCCAGCCGCTGATGAACTCGCTGTTCACGCTGGGGCTGATGATCGGCATCCAGGTCTCCGACATGACGGTCGGCACCACAATCGCCAATCTCGGCATGACCGACGTCAAATTTCCGCACCCACTGTTCGAGGGCGACACCGTGCATTGCACCACCGAGGTGATCACCAAGCGCGAATCAAAATCGCGACCCGGCGCCGGCATCGTCGAATTCCATCACCGCGCCTATAACCAAGACAACAAGCTCGTCGCCGAATGCCGCCGCCAGGCTTTTATCCGCATGCGGCCGAAGTGAGCGCGCGCCCTTCCCTTGCGATGCGCTCGTTGCTGTTCGTTCCGGCCGACAGCGCCAAAAAACTCGACAAGGCGATGACCAGCGGCGCCGATGCGATCATCGTCGACCTTGAGGATTCGATCGCGCCCGACGGCAAAGCGCGCGCCCGCGACAGCGCGGCGGCATTTCTGAAGGCTGCAATCGCAAGCGCCGCGCGGCCGTACGTCATGGTGCGCGTCAACGGTCTGCAGACCGGCCTGACCGACGCCGATCTCGACGCCGTCGCCGCGGTAAAGCCGGACGCCATCATGCTACCGAAGGCCGAAGGTGGCGCGTCGGTCATTCACGCCGACGCCAAGCTCGCCGTGCGCGAGGCGCAATACGGCTTGCCGGACGGCCATATCAAAATCCTCCCCATCGCCACCGAGACTGCCGCCTCGCTGTTCGTTGCCGGCACTTTTGCCGGCGCCAGCGCCCGCCTGATCGGGCTCACCTGGGGCGCCGAGGATTTGTCCGCCGACATCGGCGCGCAGGCCAATCGCGACGAAGAGGGCAATTTTCTCGATCCCTATCGCCTGGCCCGCGTGCTGTGTCTTGCCGGCGCCGCTGCCGCGACCGTGCCGGCGATCGACACCGTCTATGTCGATTTCCGGAACGCCAGTGGCTTTCGCCGCGAATGCGAGGAAGCCTGCCGCGACGGTTTCGTCGGCAAGATGGCAATCCATCCGGCCCAGGTGCCGATCATCAACGAGGTCTTCACGCCATCGGCGGTGGCGATCGAACGGGCGCAAGCGATCGTCGATGCCTTTGCCGCAAATCCAGGCGCCGGCGTCGTCGGTATCGGCGGTGTGATGTACGACCGGCCTCACCTCGCCCGGGCCGAGCAAATGCTGGCGCGTTCAGTGGCGAAAAACTAAACATCACCGTCACCGCCCACCCTCATTTAACGGACAGCTTTTTTATCGTACAAACAGGACCTTATCGACAAAGGCTCCGCTTCCGGTTCGGGCTCTCATGCCCATAAAAACGCCAAATAGGCCGGGAAAAATTTTGTGTTGCGCCGGAACGGAGAAGGCCGCGCAGCGTTAAGGCGCGGGGCGCTGATTAACCGAGGCGACATTTCCGGCGAAGTCTTACATCGCAGGAAAGTGTGCTGACGCGCCTCTCATGAGGTGGCACTTTCAACGGCGCTACAGAAGCGATGATCCACCGCCCGTGATTTACCGCGTAGTTTCGGGTGTGGCGTTCGGAGACCCTCCCCGGCGTACCTTATATTAGCGCGGTCAAAAAAACTCATAAAAACAGACGTCATATTTGGCGAAGGTTGCTCAGCATCGGCGGATGCGTAGCGGTGACCATTATAGGAGAAGGAGCTTATTGCCATGGCCTTCACCCTGAATATCAACGGCAACACCCACAGCGTCGACGTCGATATCGACACACCGCTGCTTTGGGTGTTGCGCGATGTGCTGGGGATGACCGGCACGAAATTCGGCTGTGGCATCGCGCAATGCGGCGCTTGCACCGTGCATCTCGACGGTAACCCCGTACGGTCCTGTTTGCTGGCGGTCGGCTCGATCGGCGATCGCGCCATCACCACAATCGAAGGTATCGGCGCCACGCCGGCCGGCGCGAAAGTACAGAAGGCCTGGCTCGATCTGGAAGTCATCCAATGCGGCTATTGCCAGTCGGGTCAGATCATGTCGGCCGCGGCGCTCCTTGCCGGCAATTCGGCTCCCGAGGACGCCGACATTGACGCGGCGATGGCGGGAAACATCTGCCGTTGCGGCACCTATGTGCGCATCCGCGCGGCGATCAAGCGCGCCGCAGCGGCGGCATAGGAGGCAGGCATGCGCGTATTTGAAAATCTTTCATTCACAGCGTCACGGCGCGCGCTGATCAAAGGCGGCTTGGCTGGCGGATTTGTCCTCGCCTTCCATCTTCCGCTCTACGCCGCGCCCGTCAACGAGCCGGACCAGCCACCCGACGACACCGCCGGAAAGTTCGCGCCCAATGCTTTCATTCGCATCGACCATACCGGCAAGACGACGCTGGTCATGCCGCAGGTGGAGATGGGCCAAGGCGTCTACACCGCGCTGGCGATGATCCTCTGCGACGAGCTCGACGGCGATTACGCACAGATCGTGCTCGAGCATGCGCCGCCCAACGACAAGCTTTACGCCAATCCGATGCTCGGTTTGCAGGCCACCGGCAATTCCAACTCCATCCGCGCCTTCTGGAAACCGCTGCGCACGGCGGGCGCAGCGACCCGCGCGATGCTGATTGAGGCCGCGGCAATGCAATGGCAGGTCGATCCGGCAACGTGCATCGCGTCGAACGGCAAGGTCATGCATGCCGCCAGCGGACGCGCGCTCGCCTACGGCGAGCTGGTCGATGCGGCGGGCGCGCTGCCGGTCCCGGCAGATCCGCCATTGAAAGACCCGAAACACTTCGCCTTGATCGGCAAGCCCCTCAAGCGCCTGGACACGCCAAACAAGACGGATGGCAAGGTCATTTACGGCATCGATACGATGCTGCCCGGAATGAAATTCGCGACGCTCGCCCAATGTCCCGTCTTTGGCGGCAAAGTAGCCCACGTAGACGACAGCGCTGCCAAAGCCGTTACCGGCGTTCGGCAGATTGTCGTGCTGGACGATCTGGTCGCCGTCGTCGGCGATCATATGGGGGCCGCCAAGAAAGGTCTCGATGCCCTTGTCGTCACATGGAACGAAGGCCCGAACGCCAAGATCAATTCGCACGAAATCTGGGAAGAGTTGCGCGCCGCCAGCAAAAAGACCGGCGTCGTCGCGAAATCGATTGGCGACGTCGACAAAGGCTTGACCCAAGGCGACAGGTTCGACGCCGACTACGAACTGCCGTTCCTGGCGCATGCCCCCATGGAGCCGCTCAACTGCACCGTTTCGCTGACGCCGGGCGCCTGCGAAATATGGATCGGCACGCAAGTTATGGCGCGTGTGCAGTCAGCTGCGGCGCAGGCGGCGGGCGTGCCGGTCGACAAGGTGACCGTGCATAACCACTACCTTGGCGGCGGCTTCGGCCGGCGACTTGAAACGGACATGGTGGCGAGCGCGGTGCGCATCGCCCGGCATGTCGATGGACCCTTAAAGGTTGTGTGGACGCGCGAAGAAGACATTCGCCACGACATCTATCGCCCGGTCTATCGCGACGTTATTTCGGCAAGCTTGTCGGGTGGCAAGATTGTCGCCTGGAAGTATCGCGTGTCCGGCTCGTCGGTCATGGCGCGCTGGCTGCCGGGCGCATTCCAAAACGGCATCGACATCGACGCTGTCGATAGCGCCGTCGACATGCCCTACGACATCCCAAACCGCACGGTCGAGTATGTGCGCGCCGAGCCGCCCGCGGTGACGACCGGATTCTGGCGTGGCGTCGGACCGAACAACAACGTCTTCGCCATCGAATGCTTCATCGACGAACTGGCGCGCAAGGCGGGCATGGATCCGATCGATTTCCGCCGCGGCATGCTCGGCAGCAATCCGCGCTTAAGGGCCGCGCTCGATCTGGTGGCGGAAAAATCCGGCTGGGGAAAGCCGCTGCCGCCGCGCGCCGGCCGCGGCGTGTGCGTACAACCCTCGTTCGCCAGCTTCATCGCCACCGTGGTCGAGGCCGAAGTTGCCGACGATGGCGAGGTGCGTTTGCGGCGCGTCACCTCTGCGGTGGATACCGGCATCGCCGTCAACCCGGACACCATCGTGGCACAACTGCAGGGCGGACTGGTCTTCGGGCTGACCGCCGCGCTTTATGGCGAGATCACCCTCGACAAGGGCCGCGTGCGGCAATCCAACTTCAACGATTACCGCATGCTGCGTATCGACCAAGTGCCGAATATCGAGGTGCACGTCATCAAGAGTAGCGAGAATCCGGGCGGCATCGGCGAAACCGGCTGCACGGCCGGCCCGCCGGCGCTGCGCAACGCGATCTACGCCGCGACCGGCGTAGCGCTGCGCCGCTTGCCTATCGATCGCGCGGCGATCGCAGCCAATAAGGCGTAAATGTCATGCGCGCACGCATTGTCCTCATTGTCGTTGTTGTCCTGATTGTTGCGGCCGTCATCGGCTGGCGGCTGTTTTATCCCGGGCCGATGGCATTCGCCGGCGGCTCGACGGTCGCGCTGGCGGATTATCATGGCGCCAATCCGACCGGCGTTCCCGTCACACTAGCGAATGCGGACCAGGTCAAACGCGGCGAATATCTCGCACGCGCCGCCGACTGCATGGTTTGCCACACCGCGCCCGGAGGCGCCCAATATGCCGGGGGCCTGGCTATTCCGCTGCCGTTCGGGACGATCTATTCGCCCAATATCACGCCCGACAAGGACACCGGAATCGGCAATTACAGCGATCGGGATTTTCTCGATGCGGTGCAGCAGGGCATCCGCCGCGATGGCGCGCGGCTTTATCCGGCCATGCCATACCCGTCCTATACCTACATGACGGACGCGGACGCGCTGGCGATCAAGGCCTATCTGTTCAGCCTGCCGGCGGTGCATGCCGACAATCGCCCTAACACTTTTGCGTTTCCCTTCAATCAGCGCTGGTCCATGGTGTTTTGGTCGTTGCTGTTCAATGCCGACACCCGTTTCGCGCCCAACACCGCGCAGAGCGCGGCATGGAACCGCGGCGCCTATATCGCCGAAGCGCTGGCGCATTGCGGCGAGTGCCACACGCCGCGCAATCTTGCTTTCGCCCTCGATAATCGCAAAAAATTCGCCGGCGCGCTGACCGCCGGCTGGAAGGCCTTCAACATCACCTCCGACAAGGCAACCGGCATCGGCGGCTGGACCGACGATCAGATTTTCGACTATCTGGCGCACGGCCATGCGGTGGGCCGCGGCACGGCGGCAGGTCCGATGGGCGAAGCCGTCGACCAGAGCTTCAGCCAGATGGCGCCGGCCGATATCCGCGCGGTGGTCAGCTACCTGCGCAGCGTTCCGCCAGTGACGTCATCCGAGCCGGCGACGATTGCACCGCCGGCGCCGGCATCGCCCAGCAAAGGCGGCGCCGTTGCCGACCTTGCCGGCAAGACAGTCTTCGAAGAGGCCTGCGCCAGTTGCCACAACTGGACGGGCGTGAGCGCGATCTCGCCGTTTGCCACGATCGCCGGCGCCCGCGCGGTCAACGACCCGACCGCGACCAACGTCGCCCAGATCGTGATCAGCGGCACGACGCGGCATACGCCGAGCGGCATCATCTCGATGCCGGCTTTCGGCGACGCCTATTCCAACGCCGAGATCGCTTCGGTCGCCAATTATGTCACCGGGCGCTTCGGCAGCGCACCGTCCCGTCTGACCGAGAAGGATGTAGCCGGCCTGCGCAACGAAACGTCTCGCTGATTTCCACGGCGATCGAAACAAAATTGCCTGACTTTCCCAATGGAGGCGTCAATGATCCGCAAGGCAAAAGCGGTTTGGCGCGGCAACGGCCGCGCCGGCAACGGCAGCCTTTCCACCGATTCCGGCGTGCTCGCCGACACCCCCTATTCTTTCCGCACCCGGTTCGAGAACGAAAAGGGCACCAATCCCGAAGAGCTGATCGCCGCGGCGCATGCCGGCTGCTTCACCATGGCGCTCGCATTCGGGCTGCAGGCGGCGGGCTTCACCGCAACCGAACTCACCACTGAAGCCGCGGTCGCACTCGAGCCCGAAGGTCAAGGTTTCCGCATCAGCCGCTCGGCGCTGACGCTGCGCGCACAAGTGCCGAATTTGGATCAGGCGACATTTGCGCGCATCGCCGGCGACGCGGAGAAAAACTGTCCGGTTTCCAAAGTGCTCAACGCCGCAATCACGCTGGACGCCAAGCTGGTCTGAAGCGTCGACCTGGGATCAGACGACCCGGCGATAACCGTACAGCCAAGCCGCGATGTACGTCCCGAGCATGCCAAGAACGAAGCCTGCGGAAAACACATTGAAGTTGTGCAGCCGCGGCGTTCCTGCCTGCCATGCGGTGCCGTTGAGCACGGCAAGAACGAGAACAACGCCGATTGCGTAACCGGTAAGGGTGCGCATTCGACAATCCCTCTTTCTTGTCGCCCCCAACCCCGCACAGTCCGCTCATAGATACATTTTCAAACCGAGAGGAAAACCCTATTTCCGATATGCCGCCTTCGGATCGAACACGCGCTCGCCGACGAATTCGAGTTTCGCTTCGCCCGCTTTGCCGAGCGGCACGGCGCGATAAAAACACGAGCGTCGCCCGGTGTGGCAGGCGCCTGCGACCTGCTCGACCCTGATCCACACGGCATCCTGATCGCAGTCGATGCGCAGTTCGACGACGCGCTGGGTGTGGCCGGAGGTATCGCCCTTCTTCCACAGCGCGCGGCGGGAACGGCTGTAATACCAGGCTTCGCCGGTGGCGACGGTCTTGGCCAGCGCCTGCGCATTCATATGTGCGACCATCAGCACGTCGCCGGAGACGGCGTCGGTGGCGACCGCCGTAACCAGGCCGTCGGCATCGAATTTCGGCGTCAGCGCCAAACCTTCTTCAAGCTCGGAAGCCGAGCCGGCCAGCTTGAACGGCGAACTGTTGGACATTTAAACCTCGGCACGCGGCTGCAACTGCCGTCGTCTCGCACATCGAGGCGATGCTGTCGAGGCGATCTCCGCGCTTACGCCACCGCTTCCGGATTCTTGAATTTCACCGGGATCATCAGATAGTGCACACCATTGGCGGCCGCGGGCGGAAAATGGCCGGCGCGGATATTGACCTGGATCGACGGCAGCAGAAGACGCGGCGCGGCAAGCGTGGCGTCACGCGCCATGCGCGCGGCAACGAAGGCATCCTCACCGACGCCGTCTTTGACGTGGATGTTCTTTTCGCGCTCCTCGCGCACCGTCGTTTCCCAGGCATAGTTGTCGCGGCCGGGCGCCTTGTAGTCGTGGCACATGAACAGCCGCGTCTGCGGCGGCAGCGCCAACACCCGCCGGATCGAGCGATAAAGCTTGTGCGCATCGCCGCCGGGAAAGTCGGCGCGCGCGGTGCCGAAGTCGGGCATAAATAACGTATCGCCGACAAAAGCGGCGTCTTCGACCTTGTAGGTGACATCGGCCGGCGTATGCCCGGGCGTATAGAGGATCTCGCCGGTAAGCTCACCGATCCTGAAACGCTCGCCGTCGGCGAACAGATGATCGAAGTCGCTGCCGTCGATCTTCAAATCGTTGGCGGCAAAAACGGGGCGGAAAATCTGCTGCACGTCCTTGATATGCTCGCCGATGCCGATCTTGGCGCCGGTCTTGGCCTTGATATAGGGCGAACCAGACAAATGGTCGGCGTGGGCATGAGTCTCGAGCGCCCACACGATGGTCCAGCCCTGCTCCTTTGCGATGCGCAGGATCGTTTCGACCGATCGGGTGTCGACGGCGCCGCTGTTATGGTCGTAATCGAGCACCGGATCGATCACGGCGGCCTGCCTGGTGGCTGGATCGACCACCAAGTAGCTCGCCGTATTGGTCGGCTCGTCAAAAAATGCGCGAATGATCGGCTTTTCAGGCATGACGCAGTCTCCCACGATTGAGCCTTGACCAATATATGAGCAATCACTAAACAAGCAATACCTAACGTATCCGGTTTAGCCGTTTCGGTATCGTGGCGCCCAGCAAGCGCCCGTTCTCATGCTCCGTCGCGGCCGGTATCGCCGCCGCGGGGCGGCAAGCGCCGATCGAGGAGGAGACCACGTCATGTCATTGCCCAGAATTTCGCCGCAGCAAGCCAAAGAGATGCTCGACGAAGGCGCCATCCTGGTCGACATCCGCGAGCCCGACGAGCATGCCCGCGAGCGTATCGCCGATGCCAAACACATGCCGTTATCCTTGCTCGACGACGCGGATTTGAGCGTGCATCAAGGCAAGCCCGTGATTTTCCATTGCCGCACCGGCGCGCGCACGGCCGGCCATGCGCCGCGGCTTGCCGCCAAGCTCGGCGGCGAATGCCAAGCCTATATCGTCGACGGCGGCCTCGATGCCTGGCGCCAAGCGGGATTGCCCGTTGTCAGCGATCGCCGGCAGCCGCTGGAATTGATGCGTCAGGTGCAGATCGCGGCGGGCGGCTTGGCGTTTTTTGGCACGCTCATCGGCCTATTGGTGTCGCCGTGGTTTTTTGCCGTGCCGCTGTTTGTCGGCGCCGGATTGATGAATGCCGGCTTCACCGGATTTTGCGGCATGGCGCGGCTGCTGGTGCACATGCCGTGGAACCGCGCGATCTATCTGGCGCAGGTCCGACACACATAAAAAATCCGGACCAGCATGATTCCGTCGCTGACCCAGGCCGCGCTCGGCGTCGCCTCCGGCGCGCTGGTTGGATTCTCGTTGGGCCTGGTTGGCGGCGGCGGCTCGATCCTCGCCGTGCCGCTTCTGATTTACGTCGTCGGTGTCACCGATCCGCATGTCGCGATTGGCACCAGCGCCATTGCGGTCGCCGCCAGCGCGCTGGCCAATCTATGGCACCACGCCCGCGCCGGCCACGTAAAATGGAGATGCGCTTCGGTTTTCGCCGCGGCCGGCGTCGCCGGCGCGTTTCTCGGCTCCAGCTTGGGCAAATGGGTCGACGGGCAAAAGCTGTTGATCGCCTTTGCCGTGCTGATGCTTGTCGTCGCCGCGCTAATGCTGCGCCAGCGCTCCGCCGGCGGGAGTCCCGACGTCAAGCTCAGCAGGGAAAATCTGCCATTGCTTCTCGGCATCGGTTTAGGCGCCGGCGCCCTCTCGGGCTTCTTCGGCATCGGCGGCGGGTTCCTGATCGTGCCGGGCTTGATGCTGGTGACCGGTATGCCAATCGTCAATGCGATCGGGTCGTCGCTCGTTGGCGTGACTGCTTTCGGTCTGACCACGGCGGCAAACTACGCCGTTTCCGGGCTGGTCGACTGGACGCTCGCTTTAATGTTCGTCATCGGTGGCGCAGCCGGCGGTCTGATCGGCGCTTCAGCGGCAAGGACGCTCGCGGCGCGCAAATCCGGCGGTCTGCATGTCGTCTTCGTCGGCCTCATCGTGCTGGTCGCCTGCTATATGCTGGTGCGCACGCTCGGCATTATTTCTTAGCGCTGTCGGCCGCGCCACGAACCAGCGTAACGAAACGCGCCTGATCTTCGGGGCTGTCGCGGAAGCTGCCCAAAAACCGGGTCGTCACCGTGGACGCGCCGAGCTTGGCGACGCCGCGGATCGACATGCAGGTATGCTCGGCCTCGATCATCACCGCGACGCCACGTGGCCTTAAGACTTCATCGATGGCGACGGCGATCTGCGAGGTCAGATGCTCCTGCGTTTGCAGGCGGCGCGCATAGACGTCGACCAGCCGGGCCAATTTCGACAGGCCGACCACGCGCTCGACCGGCCGGTAGGCGACATGCGCCTTGCCGTGAAACGCCATCATGTGGTGCTCGCAATGCGAGGTAAAACCGATGTCGCGAAGGAGCACGAAATCGTCGTAAGCCTCGGTCTCGCCAAAGGTGCGGGCCAGCGCGTCGGCGGGAATTTCGCGGTAGCCGCGATAAAGCTCGTCGAGCGCCGACACGACGCGCTTGGGAGTCGCGGCGAGGCCCTCGCGCGACGGATCGTCGCCGAGATAGGCGATGAGCGCGCGGACGGCCGCTTCCGCTTCTTCCCGTGACGGCCGGTTTTCCACCGGCGCCGGCGTTGACCGGACATGGTCCGGCTGCGGCTCGCGAGGCCATTTCTTGATGACGGCGTCCATCCTCACTCCAATCGCCGGCGCAAACGTGCCGGAACTTCAATTTCACGGCGGCAGCGCCTATATAGTGGATTGCCGGGCAGACTCAACAAACCCGGATAAGTTGCCGATTTTGCGATGCTAAACGAGGTCTACAATCGCCGGATTATTGAGCTCGCGGGCACCATCCCGCGGATCGGGCGTTTGCCCGATGCCGATGCGACGGCAACGGCGCTGTCGCGGCTGTGCGGCTCGACCGTCACCATCGATCTGAAGATGGACGGCGACACCGTGACCGACTTCGCCCATGAGGTGAAAGCCTGTGCGCTGGGCCAAGCCTCATCCTCAATCATGGCCCGCAACATCGTCGGGTCCAAAGCCGATGAGCTGCGCGAATTGCGCGAAACCGTGCGCAAAATGCTGAAAGAAAACGGCGCGCCGCCGCGCCAGGGCAAGTGGGCGGATATCGCCGTGCTCGAGCCGGTGCGCGACTACAAGGCGCGGCATGCTTCGACGCTGCTCACCTTCGATGCCGTGGTCGATGCCATCGGCCAGATCGAAGCCAAGCGCGGCGGCGCCAAGGCAACGCCAGGGAAACAGACGACCTCTTCCTTGAGTTGAGTATTATATAAAATATTACTCCAGATTGCAATCGCCACGACTTCCTGCAAAATTCCCCGTAGCGGGCACGGCGATCGGAACCCCGATCGGCGGGTGACCCGGATGGGGGAGCATCATGCCGATCAAGCACGCCGCGGACTTTAACAGGGACCTCATGCCGACCGTGGTCTGCGTCAACAAAGCCACCGCGGATCTCGGCGTCGACTTCGACAAATTGGTTCCGGCATTACAACAGTTTCTCCATGAGCTCTTCGTGCCCGTCTGGGGCACGCCGGCAAAGCTCGTCAAATCGAACGCGGCCAAGCCCGGATGCTGGCATCTGATGTTTTTGGACAATCCGGAGCAGTCCGGCTCCAGCAGCTTTCATGACATTACCTATTGCGGAATGCCGATCGCCAAAGTGTTCGTCAAACCGGCCATCAAGTCGGGCGAGGTGATCAGCGTGACCGCTTGCCACGAGCTTCTCGAGATGCTGGTCGATCCGTCGGCTGCGCTGTGGACCGACGGGCCGCATGGTACGGTGTGGGCCTATGAGGTCTGCGATGTGGTGGAGGACGATAAGATCGATTTTAATGGCATCAAGATGAGCGACTTCGTCTATCCGGCCTATTTCGACCTGTTCCGGCTCAAACAACCGAAATCGGCGCAATACGACTATCTTAAAAAGGTCAAACGGCCGTTTCAGATTCTCGATGGCGGCTATTCCGATATTCACAAGAACGGCCGCGTCACTACCAAATTCGGCTCGCCGGAAAAGAAAAAGCACTTCGAAAAAGAGGACCGCCGTTTTCATCGCAGTCAATTCCGCAGAAAACGGCATAAGTCGCGTGGCTGATGAAACTTGACGATTTATTCGATGCTTCGCGCCGTCTTTCGCGCCATGCGCCGCGGCTCGCCGGCCGCGGCCTCATTCGGGTGTATCGCTATACGCTGTCGCCGCTGGTCGGCTTCCGCTGCCGGCATCTGCCGACCTGCTCGGATTACGCCGACCAGGCGCTGGATCGTTTCGGGCTGTGGGCCGGCGGCTGGATGACGCTGGCGCGGCTGCTGCGCTGCCAGCCCTGGGGCACGTCCGGGCTCGATTTCGTGCCGCAGGCCCGCCCGCCGAACGCGCGGTGGTGGGCGCCGTGGCGTTATGCGCGATGGCGCGGCACCAATGCGGCAAATGCGGCCACCGCTGAAATTCGCCGCGCAGATCCTGCCACATAGTCGTCCATTTGACTGGACCATTTCATGCGCTACATAGCGATTCGTCACGCTTACCTGCGTTCGTAGGCAGCGAGTGAGCAACAGGAGTGAAGAATGGTCGCCCTGACCTTTCCCGACGGCGCGTGTCGGGACTATCCCGCCAAAACCACCGGCCTCGACATTGCCAAGGGCATCTCGCCGTCGCTCGCCAAGCGCACGGTGGCGATGGCGCTCGACGGCAAGGTCGCCGATCTTGCCGATCCGATCGAGCACGACGCTACGATCGAGTTTTTGACCCGCGATGATCCCCGCGCGCTCGAGCTCATCCGGCACGACGCCGCCCATGTGCTCGCCGAAGCGGTGCAGACGCTGTGGCCCGGCACCCAAGTGACCATCGGCCCGGTGATCGATAACGGCTTCTATTACGATTTCTTCCGCAACGAGCCGTTCACACCGGAGAATTTCGCCGCGATTGAAAAGAAGATGCGCGAGATCATCGCGCGCGACAAACCGTTCACCAAAGAAGTGTGGTCGCGCGACGACGCCAAGCGGACGTTCGCCGACATGGGCGAGCAGTTCAAGGTCGAACTGGTCGACGCCATTCCGGAAGACCAGCAGATCAATATCTACAAGCAAGGCGACTGGTTCGATCTATGCCGCGGCCCGCACATGACCTCGACCGGCAAGATCGGCAACGCGTTCAAGCTGATGAAAGTGGCCGGCGCCTATTGGCGCGGCGATTCCAATCGCGAAATGCTCTCGCGCATCTATGGCACCGCTTTTGCCAAGCAGGAAGAACTCGACGCTTATCTGAAGCAGATCGAGGAAGCGGAGAAGCGCGACCACAGAAAACTCGGCCGCGAAATGGATCTGTTTCATTTCCAGGAAGAAGCGCCAGGCTCGGTGTTCTGGCATCCCAAGGGCTGGACGCTATTCCAGACGCTGGAGAACTATATCCGCCGCCGCCAGGCCGACGCCGGCTATGCCGAGGTCAACGCGCCGCAACTCATCGATTCATCGCTGTGGGTGGCGTCGGGCCACATGGCGACATTCCGCGACGCGATGTTTCTGGTGCAGCCGCGCGAGGAAGACGACCGCACCTTCGTGCTCAAACCGATGAACTGCCCCGGCCACATCCAGATTTTCAAGAACGGGCTGAAATCCTATCGCGACCTGCCGTTCAAGATCGCCGAATTCGGCAAGGTGCACCGTTTCGAGCCGTCCGGCGCGCTGCACGGGCTGATGCGGGTGCGCGCCTTCACCCAGGACGACGCGCACGTCTTCATCACCGAAGAGCAGATTGCCGCGGAGGTCATCAAGGTCAATGATCTCATTCTGTCGATCTATCGGGATTTCGGCTTTGACGACGTGCGCATCAAATTCTCCGACCGGCCGGAGAAACGCATCGGCGAGGACGCGGTATGGGACAAGGCGGAAGCCGCGCTGATGCAGGCGCTCGAAGCGTCGGGCCGGCCGTGGTCGCTCAACAAGGGCGAAGGCGCCTTCTACGGCCCAAAACTCGAATACGTGCTGCGCGATGCGATCGGCCGCGACTGGCAATGCGGCACCGTACAGGTCGATCTCAACATGCCCGGCCGGCTCGGCGCGTTCTATATCGACGAGCATTCCAATAAAGTGACGCCGGTGATGCTGCACCGCGCCATGTTTGGCTCGCTGGAGCGTTTCACCGGCATCATGATCGAGCATTATGCCGGCCATCTGCCGCTGTGGCTGTCGCCGCTCCAGGCGGTGATCGCGACCATCACCTCGGACGCCGACGATTACGCGCGCGAGGCGATCGCGGCGGCGCGGCGGCTGGGGCTGCGCGTCGAAGGCGATCTGCGCAACGAAAAGATCAACTACAAAGTCCGCGAGCACTCGCTGGTGAAGGTCCCGGCGCTCTTAGTCGTCGGAAAGAAAGAGGCCGCCGAACGCACGGTCTCGATCCGCCGTCTCGGCAGCGAGAAACAGCAAACCTTGCCGCTCGATGCCGCACTTTCTGCTCTCGCGCAGGAAGCGGTGCCGCCGGATGTGGCGCGGATCGAACGCGCGGCGTGACCGGCGACCGCCAGCGTCAGAATTTCGTCGGATGGTTCGGGCCGGGGTCGAGGATCAGGATGGAGGCCAAATCCGTACCGGTTTCAACGGGTTCGGCCCATTCGGCGTTGGCCGGCCACCAGCCCTCGACAATGTCGTAAGACACCGCGCGTTCCGGCACGCCGTCAAACGCAACGAAGAGACCCGGCCCCAGGCACAGCTGCATGTAGACGGCGGGATCGTAGTCCGACGTCGCCCACATGACAAAGATTGCATCGGCTGGCTGCATGGTCACGGCGACCTGTGGATAGAGGGTGAAGGCGCAAAACGGCTGCATGGACATTCCGGCGGGCTCCGCGCCAAGCCCGCAGGTGTAACGCGCGCTTGCCGCGCTCGCGATGTAGACGTCACCGGTCGGCGCCCCGTTTGCCACTGCCAGGCTGCCACCGTCCGCAACACTGACGACTTGGCCGGCGCCCACCGGCGCGGTCGCACCCATGACGATCGGCGCATCGACCGCGATAGGGTCCGTGGAAACATAGGCGGCGAACGCCGTGCTGCTAAAGCCGAGAACAATGGACTCAATGTATGAGTCGACACGCGCCCAGACCAAGGGAACGCCGCTTTTGTTCGAGCTCGCCACGACGCGGAGAACGTAGAGGCGAAAGCCGCTTTGCTGCAAGGCTTGCACCGTCCCGTTCGAGAGACTGATCGTCAGTGTCCGATCGCTCATGGTTCAAGCGCCGGCGCGCGCGTGCCGAAGCGCACCGGAGGAGGCGCGGACTTGCGCACGCTCCTCCCCCGATCGGCGTTCAATTGAGATGAAAGCTCGCGATCCCCATGCCCAAACCCGGTGGCGCCGTGCACTCCGCCGACACGGATCGTCCCGTGCCGGTATCGATCAGATTGTACGAATAGCGGACGTGCAGGCGCCGGCCCGCTTGCAGCACGCAATGCGTCACGCCGCAGTTTCCGGCGCCCGGCAAAGCGATGATTGCCGCTCCCGTTGCGACAATCTGGCGTTCCACGGCATCGTAGATGTCGATCATATCCGCGCCCTCCGCTCAGGAGCTCGAAATCAGGATCGGAATAAGGTCGGCCTGCGCCTGCACCGGCGTTCCCCAGGACTGATCGCCCCAGCTCCAGCCGTCGTTGAGGTCGAACATGACGGTGCGCGTCGGGGGATTGCCGGGCGCACCGGTGAGATCGACCACGACACCCGACGAATAGGTTTTGTAGATGACCGTCCCGGTGTTTACGGTCGGCGAGGCAAACATCAGCAGCACTTTCTCGATCGGCGCGATCACTTCGAGCATGTTGCCATAGAGTGGCAAAGCCACCATCGGGCTTGGTGCGCCGCTTCCGGTCAGTTGCGAGATGCCGCTGGTCCACGGCGCCGACGCCTCGTTATTCAACGAGATCGCCGAAGCGGTGCCTTGCTCCTCGATAGTGAGATTGCCGTACTGGTCGACATCGGCCGTTTCGCCAAGGCCGATATCGATAGCGCTGCTGGCGGTGATGACGCCGTTCGGGATGATCTGGCTGGTCGAGACGTAGGCTTGGTATTGCTCCGTCCAGCTCACGGTCGTGGTTTGCATGAGAACCTGGGCCAGGGTCTGGAACCAGACCACCGGCGCGGCGCCGCCGTTTGCGGTCTTGACCGCTTTGAAGCCGTAAAGCGCGAAGCCGGCCTCCTTCATTTTCTGTACCGTGGAGCCCGACATCATGATGTTGATGACATATTCGGTCGGGCCGTTGCCTGAATCATTGGTCGCCATGTTTACTCTCCACTATGATCGATGAGCCGGCCCCAAGACGGCGCTCTGACGCGATCGCCGAGGAGCGTGACGGCGTTTGGGTCTCTCGCCGCGCGCCTGTCGCAGTGATAGTAAATTACTTAAATGCCCCTAAAGGTTGCGAAACCAGTTGTGCCGCAAGCACGGCGCGGCACGGAAGCTTGCGTGCCGCGCAAACTTCCGGCGAAGCCGCCGGTCAGGTGTCGGCGAGACCGGCGCGGCGGCCAGCCGCCTCGGACAGAACGGCCAACGTGTGCCGGACCGCTGCCGCTTCGTTGGCAGTGAGTTTGCCGAACAGGGCATCGACGGCGACGTCAAAGCTGCCCGGCACAGCGAGGCGATGGGCTTCCATCGCACCGCGCCCGGTCACCAGCCAATCGAGAGAAATGTCGAGCGCGCGACAAAGCGATATCGCGTTCGGCAGGGAGATCGGCTGGCCCTTGCGCCAACGACTGATCGCACTCTGATCGACGCCGATCTCAACCGCCAAGGCATGGAGCTTGCGAATCCTGCGCCGTCGCAGCGCTTGCTGAAGGCGCTCGCCCCAATGATCCATGATCAACTCAGAGGGTGCAGTTTAATTTGATTCTCGTAATACTTGTAATTATCTGCGTTGGCTAGGTATATATTCCGCACATAAAGCAGCGGGCCGAAACGACACTCGGCGCGCGCAACCGCCGGTCAACCGCCGGAATGCGCCAGCACTTCGACTTCGCCGTCGACGCCGGTGATAACCTTGAAGTCGCGCTGATAGGTCTTGCCCTCGTTGCGGGCAATGACGTGGTAATCGCCTTCCGCCAGCACGATGCGCGGAAAGGCGCCGATCAATTCCTTGATGACGTCGCCGCCGGGGGTGAGCACCGTCCATTGCGTGTTGGCGAGCGCCTCGCCGCCGGGATTGTTGACGAGTTTGAGCGTGATCACCGCGGCGCGATGCGTCACCGTGATATCGGTGAGCTTGCCGGCTTCGATGTTGACGTCGGAGCGCACCACCGAATTGCCGTCGCCGTAGTTCGACACGATGTTATAGGTGCCCGCCGGCAACAGCACGACGTCGCCCGACATCACGTTTTGCGCAATGCGGCGTCGCTCGGCGGTGGCGAACTGGCTACCGGTATAGATCTCGAACGATATCTGCCCGGTGGGAATGCGCACGTCGCCGACGCGACCTTCGAGCCGCATGCCGCCGGCGGGAATTTCGAACACCTCATGCACCGGCTCGGCGCGCAGCTGCACCGCTTTGGCGGCGCTGGCCAGTCCAAGGCTCGCATGCACGACATAATTGCCGGCCGGCAGCACGAAGGTTGGCGCCGCCGCATGATCTTCCTTGAGCAAAGGGAAAATTCCGGTCGCATCCGGCTTTGCCGCATAGACCCGCCAGATCAGACCGCCGCTGATGAGCGCAGCATCCCGGCCATAACGCGCGGCGACCGCCAGCGCCACGCGGCCGGCAGGAACGAACGGCTCGGTCTGGGCGAGCGGCGCCGGCGCCAGCGGATTGGGCGCGACAATGGTCGCGCCGGGCGATCCGGTGCCCGGGACCAGCGGCGTCGGCGCCATGGATTGCGGCGGCGCGAGCGCTCGCATTTGCGCCGGGGCCGGTACCGGGCTGAACAACAGGAACAGCAAAGCGGCGAACAACGCCACCACCCCGCCCCGCCGAATGCCGCGCAAGCCCCGCCCTGACATCGCGTTTTTTCTCGATCATAAACGCGGCAATTTCATGCCCCGCCGCGACCAGCCGCGCCGGCCGATCCCAATCCGCTAGGTGCGGTATCTGGCTGACCAGCCGCCACTTTCACCGTACCGTGAGGTCTGGCTTGTGGCCCGCTTGGTTCGAGCCGATGTTGGCCGGGGTGCCGGCGAAATGACCCGTGGGCGGCTGGGGAGACTGGTTAGTACGCGAGGACGGCGTGAGTAGTATCGAGGTTCGGGACAAGACCGTCGACGCCGGCCACCTTGCGGTCAAGCGCGGCGGGCCGGCGATCGGGCTCGTTCTCGGCAGCGGCGCGGCGCGCGGCTTCGCCCACATCGGCGTAATGCGGGCGCTGCAAGCCCACGGCATTGCGCCGGACATTATCGTCGGCACATCGATGGGCGCGCTGGTCGGCGGTTGCTACGCCACCAATCAGCTCGACCCGCTGGAAGACTGGGCGCGCTCGCTGACGCGGCGGCGGATCATCAGCTATCTCGACGTCCGCATCGGCGGCTCCGGCATTATCGGCGGCACGCGGCTGGCGCACCGCTTGGAAGAAGCGATCGGCGACACCGCAATTGAGGATTTGCCGATCCGCTTCACGGCGATCGCCACCGAGATCGGGACCGGCCACGAAGTCTGGCTGACGCGCGGCTCGCTGGTCTTGGCGCTGCGCGCCTCCTACGCGCTGCCAGGCATTTTCGCGCCGGTCCATCTCGGCGGCCGCTGGCTGGTCGATGGCGCGCTGGTCAATCCGGTGCCGGTTTCGGCAGCGCGAGCGCTCGGCGCCCGGGTCGTGATTGCGGTCAACATGGATGCCGACAGATTCGGCCGCGGCGCCACCATCGCCAGCCACGGCGCCGACCCCGGCGACGGCCAGCCTGCTGCACCGGCCAGTCACACGGTCAATGGCTTTGCCCGCTGGCGCGGCCTGTTCGGCGCCGAACGCGCACTCAAGCGCCATATGCTCGCCGGCGACTCGCGGCCGAGCTTCTCAACGGTGATGATCGAGTTGTTCAATATTATGCAGGATCGCCTCACCCGCATGCGGCTGGCCGGCGACCCGCCCGATGTCCACATCACGCCGCGGATCGCCAATATCGGCTTTCTCGATTTCCATCGCGCCGCCGAAGCCATCGCGATCGGCCGAGCCGCGACCGAAAAGGCCATCGAATTGATCCAGGAATCGATCGCCGAGCTGGGCTGAAATCACTGCGACGGCGAGGTCTGTGCACAGGTCGTCTGGCAGGAAATCTGCTGGGTCGTGCAATTGGCCTGACAGCTCGTGCTCAAATTGGCGTTGCTGGTGGCGGTCGCGGCCCCGGTGGGCGCGGTGCCGGGGATGAGGCACGCGGTCTGGCACGTCGCGGCCTGGGAATTGCACGTCATCATGCAATTGGTCACGGTCGAAGTCTGCGCCAGCCGGATTTTCCCCTCAGCGTTGACGACGCCGATCGTTGCAAGTGTCATTGCGCTAAGAAGCATTGCGCCAAGCGCCAAAACGCCGAGCAGCGTCACCGACCGCCGCATGATGTGTCTCCCTCGCCGAACACCACGGCGAGACAATATCATAGCGCTGGCCGCAAAGCTTGGGGAATGCGGTTTCTATCCCGGCGTCCGCATTTCTGAAACGGGCGTCTCGGCTCGGTTAGGCGGTTAGGCGGTTAGGCGGTTAGGATGTAGTCACGCATCGCCGCCGAATCGCGCTCCATCTCCTGCAGCCGGTGCTTGACCACGTCGCCGATCGAGATGATGCCGACGACGCGACCCTGGTCGACCACCGGGAGGTGGCGGAATTTGCCCTCGGTCATTCGCTCCATGATGCTGGACATGGTTTCGCCCTCGGTGCAGGTCGAAACCTTCCGCGTCATGAAATGACTCACCGGATCGTCGAGTGCGGCGGCGCCATACTCGGCGAGCGCGCGCACGATGTCGCGCTCGGAGACGATGCCGACAATGCGGCGGTCCACGCCCAGGATAAGCACCGCGCCGATGCGCCGCTCGGCGAGCAGCGCAACAACCGAGGAAAGCGTGGTGTTGGGTTCGACACTGACGATCTCGCGGCCCTTGGCCGCGAGAATGATGCTGACAGTCATCGTAGCCTCCCTAACCTTTACGGCCAGAGACTCCGCAAGCGGCGAAGCCGCGACGGCAAAGGCAATATCTTCAATGTTCGGGTCGGCGCCAAGTTCCGGCGACGCCAGCGCACCCGCTGCAATGCAGCATCGAGTTCCGCGCAGCATCGCCCGAAGACCAGCGCCGACTCTTGACGCAATGGTCGCAGGTCAATGCGGCAATGGCGTGACGCGGCGTTGGTTTAACCACTTACTTCGGTGTCGAGCTCGGCACGCGGCACCACGGGATCGAACGCATCGAACAGGAAAAGTCCGGCGAAAAAGCCGCCGACATGGGCCTGCCAAGCGATCTCCTGGCCCGCCTCGGTACCGAACGAGATCGTGCCGAAGCCGAACAGCGCGTTCAACCCGAGCCAGACGCCGAGGAATAAGAGAAAACGCGGATCGCGAAGCGTCGCGGCGAGCGAAGCCGCCGGTAGGCGATAGGCCGCATCGGAGCGCTCGCGCCAATGCGCCACGGGACCGTCAGGTTGAAACACGAAGCGCAGCGCCGCCGCCATGGCGCCGGAGATCGCCGCCGATGCGCCGATCATCGGCTCCAGCGCGCCGAGGTGAGTGACGAGATGCGCCAGCGCACCGATCGCCGCCATGACCAGCATGAAGAGAATGTAGCGCCACGGTCCGAACCGGCGCGCCAGCGCGGTGCCGAATGGAACGAGCCAAGCCAGATTGAGGCCGAGATGCATGAGGTCGGCGTGAATGAAAGCATAAGTGAAGAAGGTCCACAGATCGGCGGCAAAACCGCCGGGGAATGCGCCGGCGGCGCCGGCATCGCTGCCATAGCGCGCCGGAATGAACGCGAAGGTCAGAAGAAAATTGACATCCTGTTCGTCGGTCAGCACGAGCACGCGGAAGGCATGCACGAGAACGAGAACGCCGACGGTCGCAACGACGACCAGCGGCACATTGAAAATGGGCTCGCGAACGTGGGGTTCCGATTGTTGCGTCACCGGTCACGCCTTGTGTAGAGCCGAAATAGGCCCTGGCGACCGCAAGAACAAGCGGCGAGAGCGCGCACTCACAGCCAAACCCCAAAACCGAAAGCGCGTGCACCTCTGCAAAAAACAAAAGGGAGGACATTGCGGTCCTCCCTTTTGCACCTTGCGCGGGTTTCCGCGGTCGACGCCGGCGATCCTCGGCTTCGCGGCCTCACATCGGCCGACGTCGGTCACATCCCCTCGCCTCCCTGAGCTGGAAAACGCCGCCCGCAAGCGGCGCGGCGCGTTGAAGAACATTTGCTGAGTGCACCCTAGGCAGCCAGGCGCGCCGTGCAACGCCAACGTTAAGTTAAGTTTAATTACAGGCGCGCCCGCACCCATTGGCGATCATCGCACCGGTCAGGCACGCGACCTGCTCCGCATCCCGCAACACAGCCGTTTGCCGCCAATCCTGTCCCGATCAGGGACAGATGTGCGCGGCCGGCACGATGGCAGGGAGCGTTTATGAAACACGCGGCGAGCCAGGAACTCTATGCCTATTGGGAGGAGCGGCGCGGCAAGCGCTCGGCGCCGGAGCGCGCCGATATCGAGCCGGGCGCCATTCGCCAAGTGCTCAGCGACGCGTTCATTCTGGCTCTCGACAGCGGCGCCGGCCATCCGTTTCGGCTCGCCGGCACGCGGGTCTGCGCGCTATTCGGCCGCGAGCTCAAAGGCGAGTCCTTCATCGGCCTGTGGGCCGCGGCGAGCCAGCCGATCGTCTCCGATCTGCTCGCCATTCTCATTGATGAGCGTGTCGGCACGGTTGCCGGCGTAACGGCACACAGCGCCGACGGCGACCCGATCGATCTTGAGCTCTTGCTGTTGCCGCTTGGCGCCAGCCGGCCGAGCCTCGCCCGCACCATCGGCATCCTGGTACCGCTGAGGGTGCAGCAATGGCTCGGTTCGAGTCCGGTCGGTGCGCTGACTTTGGGCAGCCGCCGCCACATCGGCGCATCGCTGGAAACACGGCTGTTGCCACGTTTCATGGCGCCGCGCCGCCGTCATCTGACCGTCTATGAGGGCGGCCGCGGCGTTGGCGGCTAACGAGCCGTTAATATCGCCCGCCTAGGTTTGCTCCGGCCCGTCAGGCGGCAGAGCATAATGGCGTTAGCTGAACGAATTCCAAGTTTGCGGGCGCTGAACCAAGACCGCCGCCGCCATCAGCGCGTCAAGGTGAATTTGCTCGGCCGCTATATGCTGCCGGACCGCCGCGAGTTTCCCTGCCAGGTCATCAATATGTCGCCAGGCGGCATGGCGCTGGTTGCGCCGGTGTCCGGCAGCCCCGGCGATCGCATCATTGCCTATGTCGATCACCTCGGCCGGCTCGAAGGGCAAATTGCCCGAGTCTTCGAGAATGGCTTCGCGATGACGATTTCGGCCACCGCGCGAAAGCGCGACAAGCTGGCGGCCCAGCTCACCTGGCTCGCCAATCGTCATATTCTCGGCCTGCCGGAAGACCGGCGCCATGGCCGTATCGTGCCGCGCAACCCGGTCGGCCGCCTGATCCTGCCGAACGGCGTCAACCTCACCTGCCGGATCATCGACGTGTCGGAATCCGGCGCCGGCATCGCCTCGAAGGAGCGGCCACAGATCGGCACGCTGGTGACTTTGGGCAAGGTGCAGGGCCGCGTGGTGCGCCATCTCGAAGATGGTTTCGCCATCGAGTTCACTCGCCTGCAGCATCCTGACTTTCTCGAAGAGAACATTTGCGGCGGCTAGCGCGCGCCGCTTATCCGCCGTTCAAAAATTTGCCGCCACGACCGTCTCTCCCTGATTTTAGGGGCGCTGAAGACCGATCGCGCCTGGCGGCGAATATAACCCCAATTCGGCAAGACCGTGACCGGCCGGTAAACGCCATTTCGACAATTTACGGCGCGCGGCACGCCATACGCGGCCGCGCCAAGCCTTGTTTCCTCCGGAAAAACCCAAGCCATCACTGCCACGCCAACGGCGCCAACCGACCGCCGGCCGCATAAAACCGGCGCCAGCCGCGGCTTGGCAATGCACCGTTACAATTTGAATCAAAATAGAATAGATCGAATTTTATACAATATTCGCGATGAATATCGCTCGATTATTGCTGTGTCTTGAAGCGTTTTTACTTCAAATTGAACAATTGAACTTAGCGGCGCTGCAAAAGCTTTGTGCGAAACGTGACCCTGACGAGACGGGAAGGGGTCACGATGAAATCGGTTGCACAAGCAATCCTCAAGCGTGGAGCGGCTGCGGGCGTCATCGCGCTGGCGCTGCTGGCGCTGCCTAACGGCGGCCGGGCGCAAGAGCGACCGCTGTTCATTTCGCTCGGCGGCGTCACCCGCCCGCCGATCGGCTGGGTCGAGTTCTGCGTCGAATACGATCCCGAATGTAAGACCAAGCCCTCGATGCCGCGCGACGTCGTGCTCTCGACCGAGGCCTGGAAGGATCTGCAGCGCGTCGATCTCTGGGTCAACAATCACGTCAAACCGATGACCGACATGGATCATTGGGGCGTCGTCGAACGGTGGAACTATCCGGACGACGGCTACGGCGATTGCGAGGACTACGTGCTGCAAAAGCGCAAAATGCTGCTGCAGGAGGGCTGGCCGCGCGAGGCGCTGCTGATCACCGTGGTGCGCGACCGCAACGGCGACGGCCACGCCATCCTCACCGTCAAGACCGACAAAGGCGAATTCATTCTCGACAACCAGACCAACGACATCCTGCTGTGGTCGGACACCGGCTACCGCTTCGTCAAGCGTCAATCGCAGGCCGATCCGAACACCTGGATCGCGCTCGGCGACACTGCCACCGCGCCGGCCACCGCGTCGGCTCGCTGAACGGACAAAGAGACAAGGAGCTACACGACCCCGGTCACGTCCCCACCCCTCCCCGTCCCCAGACCGGGTTCGTGGCGGCCGGCGCTCCCCCAGGCGCCGGCCGCACCTTTTTTAGACACCCACGTCGGCATCCGCCGCACGCCCCGTAATGTCCGCTTTTGACAGGAACGGACATTCTCAGCATTAGGCGCAACTTCGAGTTGGGCCACCTTCGGACTCTATGCGGCGCAGCAAAATAGCATCCCATCCGTCACCCTGTCGCGCGCGCAACAGCATCGCCGGTTCGTCAAGCGGAGTGCCTTGGCGGTCTTGAGGTTCACCACAAGCGTGTATTTGGTCGGAGCCTGCACAGGAAGGTCGGCGGGCTTCTCCCCCTTGAGAATGCGATCGACGTAGCTGGCGGCACGGTAAAATAGATCGGGCGTCTCAGGACCGTATGACATCAGGCCGTCTTCTGATGAGGTCCATAACGTCGACGGATAGACGGCTGGTAAGCCGTTCTTTGCAGCCAAAGCGACGATTTGCTCACGCTTTTCAACTAAGAAGATGTCCGGTAATACCACAAAGCCCGCGCCGGGCTCGCGCGCAAGTGCAGTAAGGGTGGCATCGATCTCAGCGGAGTTATGGACAGGCGCCGCGACCAGTTGCACTCGAATCGACGGAGCAGCCGTCTCCAGCGAACGCAAAAATGCGGGAAGAAGCGTCGTCGGGTTATACATGTACGCGATCCGTCGCACCTGAGGTGCAATCTCAATGAGCACTTGCACGTATTTGCCAACCATCGCGAATTCGAAACCCGGAAAGCCCGTCACGTTACCTCCCGGTCGCGCATAACTCCGAACGAAGCCGGCGCCGACGGGATCGGCGACGACCGTGAACACGATGGGTATCGTGTGTGTCTCCCTCAGCACTGCGGCCAAGACGGGAGCCCCACGAGCGACAATGACCTCGCACTGTAGCCCAACAAGCTCTTTCGCTGAGGATTGGATGCGAGCCAGTTCGGTACCCGACCAGCTATATTGGACTTCGAGGTTGCGACCCTCTGTCCACCCTAGTTCTAGAAGTCCTCGTTTGAGAGCCGCCGCCTCGGACTGACCTCCAGTATTGTTTGCGCTTAAACCCATCAGTACGCCGATGCGCCGCAGCCGTCGGATTGCGGCAGCGACGAGCGGCCACGCAGCACCGCCGACAAGCGCGATGAATTCCCGCCGTATCACTCGATCACCTCGTCGGCGAACGAGTAAAGCTGCAGCGGAATCGTGAGGCCGAGCGTCTTCGAGTTTTGCGATTTATCACAAGATGAAACTGTGTGGGCTGCTGGATTGGGAGGTCGCCCGGCTTCGCGCCCTTGAGAATCTCGTCCACAAAATATGCAGCGCGATAGAAGAAATCGGAAAGGTTCTCACCGTAACTCATAAGGCCGCCAGCAACAGCATATTCACGTTGCGAAAACATTGACGGCAGATGATTGCGGAGTGCCAATTGCACGAGTCGATATCGCTCACCAAAGAACATCGGATCCCCGGCTGAGACAAAGGCCTGCACGCCTGCGGTCTTAAATGTTTGGAAGGCGTTGTCTATTTCTTCCGGACTACTCGCTTCGACCACAGTGAGAGTCAGGCTTGTCTTTTTGACGGCCGTTTCAGCGCTCTTGCGGACAGTCAAATAGGTAAGGCTACTTGGATTTCCCGAGTAGCCCAATGCGGGCTATGTTGGGCACGACCATCGACAAAAGCTCCATTTGCTTTGGTGCCGTATCATCCGACGAACTCGCCAAGCCGGTTATATTGCCGCCAGGGTGTTTGAGACTCGCGATGAGTCCACTGCCAACCGGATCGGTTAAGTAAAGCAAGACGAGCGGAATCGTATTGGTAGCCCGCTGCAACGCGTGATAAGCGGGTGCCGAACTAGTGACGATAATGTCAACCTTCAATGCCAGCAGTTCGGCGATCCGTTCGGGGAACCGCTCGTATTGCTCCTCGGCAGAACGCCATTCCACAATGAAATCGCCTCCTTCAATGTGGCCGAAATCGCGCATGCCCTTAATAAAGGCCGCATATAAGCCAGAAAACGACTCTCGGGATACCGCTGAAAGTATCCCGACTTTCCAGACCTTCTGCTGAGCGCGTGCCGAAATCGGCCAGGCCGGCGCGCCGCCAAACAAGCTGATGAACTCCCGCCGTCTCATAGGCTCTCTCAGGTTGAGGGCCGTACCGTACCACATAGTTGAATGAGAGGCGTGTCGTGCATGACAGCAAATTTGGCTGCCGAATGACCGAAACGGGTCAAACGCTACCGATTAGTGATGTCCGGGTGATGTCCGCTAAGCAGCATCTCGTCTGGGTTCCGATATTTCGACGGGTTCAACGGTCAGGATTTTATATCGCCGTTCCAGGTCGTCATTATCTTGCTTGCGTCCGATGTCGGAGCAGCCCTTTCCAAGCTGGTAGCCCAGCCAGAAGCATCCAACCCAGCTTGTTAGGAGCACAATTAATTCCGACGGGTTCATAGAATAGTACTGCGCCCGCCACGCTATCTCGTCGAACGCGAAGCGCAGCAATGGTAGCCAGGCTGCTACCGTTGAACGCGCAAACTTAGACTCGTTTGCCAAAAATCGGCCGGAAGCGGGAACCTGCGGCACCTGTCCGCTAAGGCTCATTTTCGACCGATCCAATTTGTGTTCAGGCGTCTTTATGACCGTAAGCCTCTGGAAGCCGACATGGTTTCCCGACCTTCAGGGCCAGGGCGCATGTTCGTCATCCTCGGTAACAGAGGAGTACGACCATGCTAGACCATGAAAATTACACGGCGGCCGACAAACGCACGCCTTGGAACAAGGGCAAACTGATCGGCGCGAGACCTCCCTTACGACCAAAGCACGTTTGGGGGATCAGAACTCGATTGCTGTTGGAGGGACGAATACGTGACCTCGCCCTGTTTAACCTAGCCATCGATAGCAAGCTTCGCGGCTGCGACGTCTGGCCGTCAAGGTCGAGGATGTCGCCCCAAAGGCTATACGATGGACCGCGCAACGGTAAGACAGAAGAAGACGGGCCACCCCGTCAAGTTCGAGCTGACGGATCAGACCCGCCAAGCCATCGACGATTACTTGAAGGCCGCAGGCAAGAAACCGGGTCAATATCTGTTCACGGGTCGGCGCGGCTCAGACCGGTGCATGAGCACGCGGCAATACGCGCGGCTTCTCTCCGAATGGCTCGCCAGCGTCGGCCTGGACCCAAAGGTCTTTGGCACGCACTCGCTGCGGCGAACAAAAGCAACGCTGATCTACCGCCGAACCGGCAATCTGCGGGCCGTCCAACTCTTGCTCGGCCACACCAAGATCGAAAGCACCGTCAGATACCTTGGCATCGAAGTGGATGATGCGCTTGCGATAGCGGAATAGGTTGACGTCTGAAATACCCGGGCAGAGCAGACATGCTCTGCCCCTCCGTTCACGGCGGAAACGGGCCATAACCGAACTCATGCAATGCAACAAGCAATTCTACTCGATCACCTCGTCGCGGTGGCGAGCAGCGTCGGCGGAATGATTAGGCCGAGCGCTTTGGCGGTCTTAAGGTTGATGACAAACTCAAATTTAGTCGGCTGCAGAACTGGAAGATGTACGGCTTTTTCGCCTTTGATGATACGACCTGCGTAGGCGCCAACTTCGATAAGCAGCTGGAAGATTAGTTCCGTAACTCATGAGTTCGCCAGCAGTGGCGTATTCATGGCATTCGTAGATAGCTGGAACTCCGATTCGCGCGACAAGAGCCAGCTCTGGGCGCGATGACTCTTAAAGAATGGATCGCCGACTATCAATAGGCCATTCAAACGCTGGCGGTCGAAATTTGACATGACGTCATTGATCTCGGTTTCACTTGACGCGCTCAATACGACCAGCTCAACTCCAAGTGCCTCCGCCGCTTCCTTCGTTCTTTGCTGTTTGTTCCGCGCCTCGGGAAAGTTTGGATTCTGGAGGAATGCAATGGTCTTAGACTGTGGCAGTGTCTGCCGAAGAATCCCAAGCCTCTTCGCATCGAGAACGTTCGTTAGCATAGTGATTCCTGTTATCGTCCCTCCGGGATGGTTAAAGCTTGCCACCAGGCCGAGTTGAACGGGATCACCACCGACAAGAAAAACGAGCGGCATGCACTGGGTTATCGCCTTTGCCGCCGAGATAGCCTGATCGCCTCCAGTTGCTGCAATGATTACAGGTTTAAGGGCGATCAACTCGGCAGTAAGAGACGGCAATAGATCGTAATGCCCATGAGCCCAGCGATATTCGATTGCTACGTTTTGGCCATCAACGAAGCCGACTTCCTCTAAGCCAGCCCGAAAAGCTTCAGCGTACGGCGCGAACGCCTCGGGTGATTGAGCATTGAGGAACCCGATTAGAGGTAACTTCGCCTATTGCTGCGCGCGCGCGGCAAGCGGCCAGACCGCCGCGGTGCCAGCCTGATGAATTTCCGCCGCCTCATGGGCTTTCCCCGTGACGCTGAGATATACCACGTTAACAGAACGGGGTTGTGTTGTGCATCACAGCAAATTTGACTGCCGATGACCGTTACGGGTCAAACTGAGACGTCCGGGTATCTGGCCGGTATGTCAGTTTAGCCCTCAAGAGCGGAAATGGCTCTCGCCAAATACTCGTGGAAAATCCGTGGAATGCCTGCGCGCTCCGCGGTAACAGATTGATCTTGCAGGCCCTGCCCTTCTCTCCCCCAGGAGCCGGCCGCACCTTTTTCTCACCCGACCGGCCTGAGGTCCTTCGGCGTATTGCTTGAAGCGGCGGACGTAAATATCGGCGCCGCCAGCGATCATCTTGATCGCCGCCTCGTCCAGCGTGCGGACGGCGCGCCCCGGCGCGCCCACGATCAGCGAATTGTCAGGAAAGCTTTTGCCTTCGGTGATGAGCGCACCGGCGCCGACCAGGCAGTTGTCGCCGATCTTGGCGCCGTTGAGCATGATCGCACCCATGCCGATCAGGCTGTTGGCGCCGATAGTGCAGCCATGGAGAATGACATTGTGGCCGATCACGCAATTCGGTCCGATGGTCATCGGAAATCCCGGATCGGTGTGTAGCGTGGCGTTGTCCTGAATCTGCGAGCGTTCGCCAAGCTCGATCCATTCGTTGTCGCCGCGCAGCACTGCGCCGAACCAGACGCTGGCGTCGCGCTTGAGCCGCACCTTGCCGATCAAGGTTGCGGTCGGCGCAATCCAATAGCGGTCCTGTTCCGGCAGGTCCGGCCGGTTGCCGTCGAGTTCGTAGATCATGACAACACTCCGATCGTCCCCGCGAAAGCGGGGACCCAGTGAAGCCGCATGGATTCCCGCATTCGCGGGAATGAGCGGAAACTGGCGGATTGACGAATATCAGACGCCGAGCAGCGCTTGAAGTCCGAGCACCACGACGGTTCCGGACATCAGGCTCCACAGCCCCGCGATCACGGTGGCGAGCATGACGATCTCGGCGCGGCGGCCTTCGATCCGGCGGCCGCGGATGGTGTTGCGCATGATGATGTAGGGCGCGGAGAACATCAAAAGCGGAATGGCGGCAAAGCGCGCCGGCACCGGTCCCACTTCAAGGAGCCGGAAGCTCGGCACGTGCCGGCTGAACAGCGAATAGCCACTGGCGCACAGGCCGGCGACGGCAAAACCTAAGGCGAGTGAGAAAAAGGATTCGATCGTGTCTGGAGATATCGACGGCAGCATGAGCATTCCCGGCGCCTCGTTTCGGCAGAGCCATTGCAGAGGACGCGGCGGGCCGCTACGAAATGCTTAAAGAAAGGTTAACGGCCATCAATTCCGGCTTATGGGCCAACCCCTTATGCGCATGGATACCGCCTCGCGCGCGCTGGCACTGGCTGCGGCACTCGTCGCCTTCGCGCTGGCCGCGCCGCTGCAGGCGCGTCCGCTCAACATCGTGGCGATCGGCGCCAGCAACACGACCGGCTTCGGTGTCGGCGAGCAGAACTCCTATCCCGCGGTGCTGCAGGTACTGCTGCACAAAAAGGGCATCGAGGCCAATGTCATCAATGCCGGCGTCAATGGCGACGTGACCGCCGGCATGCTGCGGCGGATCGACAACGCGGTTCCCAAGGGCACCGATATCGTGATCTTGCAGCCGGGCGGCAACGATCTGCGCTTCTTCGGTACCAAGGCGGCGCGCGCCGCGAACGTCGCGGCCATGGCGGCGCGCATGCGCGCCCGCGGCATTCGCGTGATCATCTACGACCCGGATCCGGTACCGTCGGATTTTTACCAGTGGGATCACATCCACTTTAACGCCGCCGCGCACGCCAAAATCGCGGCGACGCTGGCCGCGGAGATCGAAGCGTCGCTCAAGCCAAAGGCTGTAGCGCAGCCGGGCGCAACGCCGCCGGGACCGGCTAAGCCGTAGAGGCCACTTCAGCCCGCCCACCCTGCCCTCTTTGCCGCTCACGCCCCGTGCGATACTGGAATCGATTCGCGCGAGGTGAGCGAAAGCGATGACGGCACATACAGTTTTCCGACGCAGGGGCCGCCACACGCCTGGCCTCTTCTCGCTGCCCTTTGTCGTTGTCGTCATTTTGCTCGCCGCAGCCGCCGCCTTCGTCTCCTACGTGCTGTGGCCGACTTGGCCGAGCCGGCCAACGGCGCTTGATGCACCGGCAATTCCGATCACCGTTGCCGGCGAGCTGTTTGACGTGCCGCCCGCGGCCATCCGCGAAGCGGTGCAGCGCCACCCCGGGCGGCAGGAGCGAATCGATCTCGCCGTCGAATGGCCGTCGCTAGCGCCGCCGCGCGCCGACGACAAGCCGGCGGACAAAACCGCGCTGAATGCGGAAAACGCCGCGGCGGCGGCCGCCGCACCGGAAAACCGGCGGCTGTTCGTCAGCATCGCCGGGCTCGGCAGCGAATTGCCGCCGCTCGAGCGGCTTCGCACCATTTATCCGCGCTATGCCGAGACCAAAGCGAGCGCCGGCCCCGACGGCCTCGCCATCCTGCCGTTTCGCTCCGGCACGCCTTATGACGGCCAAGACTTGATGTATTTCGGCACCAATCCCGAGCAATTCTTCGCCTTGTGCACGCGCCCGGGCGATATCGTGCCCGGCACCTGCATTCACGAGCGAATGCTGGGCGGTGCCGAGATCACATTCCGCTTTCCGCGCGATTGGTTCGGCGATTGGCGCATGATCGCCGCCGGTTTCGACCGGCTCATCACCCAATTGCATCCGCAGTGAAATCGACGGCTCGGCTGACGCCAGCAATCACAGGCCGCTCAAGCCAAATCCATATCCAGGATCGGCATTTCAAGAATATAGGCGCCGGGCCGCTTCTCGTCGTCGACGAATAAAACCCCGATGAATTCCTCGCCCACATAGATTTCAAGCGAATCCCGTTTTTTGGCGCGCGGCACGACGCGAATGGCCGTATTGTCGAATTTGCGCTTGAGATAAGCGTCGAGGCGCTTGAGCCGATCGATATCGGCGACTTCGCCCAAATCGATTTCCATGCGGAAATTATAGGAGAGATCCTCGTCCTCGTCATCGAGGTTAAGATCGCCCAACCGCTCTTCGCCGATATAGACCTCGGCCGCATCCGCTTTCGCCGGTTGCGGCACCACACGAATGCGCGCGTTGCCGAACAGCTTCTTCAAATAGGCGTCGAGCTTCCTGACTGCCTGAATGTCCACACTAGTCTCCTCAACCGGGATTCGAAGTCTAGAACCTAACCGGCTTTGATGGAATCAAAACCAGGCTTTGTTTTTTGCGCAAGAGCTTGTCCGAAAACCGTCATTCGCCTTCGAACCAAGTTCGCGGGCAGCCCGTGCTTCGGATAGCTCAAATCTCGTTCTGGAACATCTGATCCATGGTGCGGGCAGGTTCGGGGCAACCGGCCACCCCGATCACTTTCGCCGGCACGCCGGCGACCGTCACATTGTTCGGCACCGGCTTGACCACCACCGAGCCCGCGGCAATGCGCGCGCAATGGCCGACTTCGATATTGCCGAGAATTTTGGCGCCGGCGCCGATCATCACGCCGTAGCGGATTTTCGGATGGCGGTCTTCATCCTCCTTACCGGTGCCGCCGAGCGTCACGTCGTGCAGCAGCGACACGTCGTCCTCAATCATCGCGGTCTCGCCGACCACGAGCCCGGTGGCGTGATCGAGGAAGATGCCGCGCCCAATCCGCGCCGCTGGATGGATGTCGCACTGAAATATCGCCGACGAGCGGCTTTGCAGATAAAGCGCGAAATCGCGGCGGCTCTTCTGCCACAGCCAGTGCGCCAACCGGTGAGTCTGAATAGCGTGGAAACCCTTGTAGTAGAGCACGGGCTCGATCAGCCGGTGGGTCGCCGGATCGCGGTCGACAGTCGCCATCAGGTCGGCGCGAAAGGCTTCCCCGATCGTGGGCTCGTCGTCGAGCGCGTCCGCATAGGCCTGGCGGATCAATTCGGCCGATACGGCGGAGTGATCGAGCCGGCCGGCCAGCCGGTGCACGATGGCGGCTTCCAGCGTGTCGTGGTGCAGGACAGTCGAATAGATGAAGGTCGTGAGCTCCGGCTCACGCCGCACGATTTCTTCGGCTTCGCGGCGAATGCGCGCCCAAACTGGATCAACCGTGTCCAGTGCCGGTTTCGCGTGATGCTGCGCCATCGTCATGTCTCCCGGAAAAGCGGCGTGACCTTCTATCATATTGGGCGGCGGATGGGCCAAAACCAAGGGTCGCGGGTTTTTCGGCCAAAAGCCGAGCGAAATCAGGCCAATGGGCTAGTTCAATGGCCGATTCGCGAGGAATTCGAGCACCGCCGATTTAAACACGCGGTCGCCGACCGCCAGCATGTGGTCGCGGCCGGGAATGGTCAGGGCCGAAGCGCCGGGAATGAGCGCCGCGAGCTCTTGCGGCGAGCCAGCGATCGGGTCTTCGCCGCCGACCGCCACCAGGACCGGCACTTTGATGCGCGCGACGTCCGCGCGGCTGAGCGTCTGGCGCGAGCCGCGCAAGCATGCCGCCAGCGCCCGCAGGTCGGATTTGGTCTGCTCACCGAAGGCGCGGAACATATACGCCGTCGGATCGGTCACGTCGGCAAGCGACGGAGCCTCGAGCGCGTTGGCAATGGTGTCCGGCAACCCGACGCCTTCGACCAGACGAATACCCAGGCCGCCGAGCACGGCCGAGCGAACCCGATCCGGATGCGACAGCGCCAGAAAAGCGGTGATGCGTGCGCCCATCGAATAGCCCATGACGTCGGCGCGCGACAGGCCGAGATGGTCGATCAGCGCCCGCACGTCCTCGGCCATGATCGCGCTGTGATAGGCGGCGGGATCGTAGAGCTTGGTTGAGGCGCCATGGCCACGATTGTCGAGCGCGACCACCCGTCGCCCGGCCCGCGTCAGCGTATTCACCCAGCCCGGGCCGACCCAGTTGATCTCCTTGTTAGAGGCAAACCCGTGCACCAGCACGATCGGTTCGCCCTCGCCTTCGTCGAGATAAGCGATCTCAACGCCATCATGAGAGAAGCTCGGCATGGGTCGACCATAATCACGGCCGCGCCGGAAGCGCCAGCACCCGCAGTTCCATCTCGTGCAGCCGACGCGCCTTGCCACGCATCAAGGCGCACTGCGTCATCCGCTCGACCGCAGTCTTGCAGGAGGCGCAGAAGCCGAACAGCGCGAAGGCCGCCCACATCAGCCACATCGCCAGATCGAGTGTGCTTGCGGTGAGCACGATGGCGGCGCGGCCGAGGAGTTTTACGATCGCGCGGGTCTTGCCGCCCTTGGCGGCCGCAAGCCGCGCCAGCCGCGACACATCCTGCGGCTCCTCGGCGACCGCGAGACTGTCCATCGCCGCCTGCGTTCCGGCCTTGGCCTCGATGCGTCCGGTATCTTCCGCAAGCTCGACGAGGCCGCCCGCCGCCTCGACTTTCACCGCCTCGCGCGCCGCCCGCACCGCCAAGGCCGGATTGAGCCGTCCGCCCCGGCGCGTGGCCTTGACGAGCGAAAGACCGATGCGTTCCGGCGCGGTGACGCCGGCCGTGGCGTAAGTCGCGGCGGTGATGGCGATACCGACGCCGGCCAGACCGAGAATCCAAGGGTCGTAGCGTTCACCCATGAGATAGCGCGTGCCCTCGCGGGCCGCGTCGCGGATGTCGCCGAAAACGAAGAGATCGCCGACGGCGGTCCCGGCAAGGCTTGCCAGATCCGCGGGCTCGCCGGTCCACAGACCATGGACAAATCGGCCGGCCGTATTGGCGACGGAGGCTTGTTTCTCGCCCGCGTCCTTCACCTTGGCGATCAAGGCCGGATCGATAGCGACACCGCGGTCGGCCGCGAGCGCGACAAAGCTTTGCGCCAGATCGACATCGCCGGATGCGAGCGCGGCGCCGATCTCGCGTTCCGCCACGTCGCGGTTGAAACTGCGGTCGAGCGCCTGGTTGCTGATCCGGACCGGATCGTCGGCGAGCGCGAGCCGGTTTCGCGCGGCCATGCCGCCGCGCACGAGCGCCGTCGCGGCTAAGGCAAAGAGCAGGGCGCAGACGAGCGCAACGGCCGGATGCCTCGCCAATCGGATAAATCGCCGCTCGCCCATTGCCTCACGCCTGATTCTGCGTAGAGCCTGCGTTGAAGCTGCCATATATGCTGACAATTTGCGGCTTTTTCACAACAAATCGCGATCGCAATGCTTTGCTGGAAATCACGTCGACAGCCCGCTATGGTGCCCGCGACTTCCCAAGCTGAATGGCACGCGCATGACCGATAGGATTGTTCCGCATTTCCACAACGATCTCGGCGTCCCCGTGATTACCATCGGCGCCAGAGAATTCATGTGCGTTGGGGCGCTACCGCCGTTCGACCATCCGCACGTCTATTGCGACATGGGCGACGATGCGGACTACGTCTGCCCCTATTGCTCGACGCTCTACCGCCACGATCCGGCGCTCGCGCCCAATCAAGCGCGGCCTTCGGAATGCGCCTTGAGCCCAGATTTTGTCTGAACCGTTAAAGTGACGGCTACGCGCAGCGTCATCGTTGCGGGCGCCGGCATCGGCGGACTGACCGCCGCGTTGGCGCTGGCCAGGAATGGCTTCCGCGTCACCGTGCTGGAGCAGGCCGAACGGCTTTCCGAAACCGGCGCCGGTATCCAGCTGTCGCCCAATGCCACCCGCTGCTTGATCGATCTCGGCGTCGGCGAACGGCTGCGGCTGCATGTGATCGCGCCGACGGCGTTGCACGTTTTGGTTGGGCACAGCGGCCGGGAAGTCGTCCGCATGCCGCTCGGCGCGGCGGCGGAGCGTTACGGCGCGCCGTATTGGATCATTCATCGCGGCGACCTGCAGGGTGCGCTCGTCGCTGCCGTCGCCCAACAGCGCGACATTTCACTTAAGCTCGGCATGCGGGTCGAGGATTTCGTCACCCATTCGCATGGCGTCACCGTATCGGCAAGCGGTGCTGGCGGCGTCTGGCATGAGCGCGGTCATGCGCTCATTGCCGCCGACGGGCTGTGGTCGCAGTCGCGCGCCAGGCTCGGCTTCAAAGAACCGCCATGCTTTGCCGGCCGCACCGCATGGCGCGCGCTCATCCCCGCGAGCGCGGTGGCGGCGGAATGGCGCGAACCGCTGGTCCATCTCTGGCTCGGGCGCGATGCGCATCTGGTGCACTATCCGGTGAAGGCCGGCGCAATGATCAATGTCGTTGCCATCACCACCGACAAGTGGAACGCCCCGGGCTGGAGCGCGCCAGCAAGCCGGAACGATCTATTGCCGCGGTTTCCGGCGGAGCGCTGGGTGCCGCAGGTCTGCGCGCTCATTCGCGAGCCGGAGACTTGGCTCAAATGGGCGCTCTACGATTACCGGCCGCTATCGAGCGTCTCTTACGGGGCGGCGGCGCTGATCGGGGACGCCGCCCATCCGATGCTGCCATTCCTCGCCCAGGGCGCGGCCATGGCGATCGAAGACGCGGTGGTGGCGGCGCACTGCCTCGCTCGCCTGCCGGACGATGCCGCCGGCGCGTTGCAATCCTATTCCACGCTGCGGCGGGCGCGGACCCGCAAGGTGCAGCGGCTCGCCGCGAAGAACGGCGCGCGCTATCACTTGAGCGCCCTGCCCGCCATGCTGCGCAATGTGGCGATGCACGCGATGGGCGGCGCGCGCTTGTTGCGGCATTACGATTGGCTCTACGGGTGGCGGCCGCCGGCGATGTTATCGACGCCAACGGCCATCAACTCTTGAACGTTCGGCGACGATCGATGCCGGCGCGCGCCGCGATTCGGATCTCTGCGGTAGTCCCTGGTGGTTTTCCGTCCTCCGCGATTCGACTCTGCGCCAACTCGCGGTTAAGTCGAACCGTTCCTGACATTGAGCCTGCCGCTTAAGCCTATCGCACCTTAGCAGCGGTCGTACTCACACAAGTCATAATCACACGAGGGAGGATAGCCATGGCGAAGAGCAAGAGAAAAGCCGCTCCGGCCAAACTGGCCGGTCCGCGCGACGCAAAACGCAAGAAGAAATGGGTCGCTGCGACGGCGCCAGCAAAGATGCCCGGCCCGCGCGACGCAAAACGTAAAAAGAAGGGTTAGCGACGCCCAGCGTCGGAGACGAAACGGAACTCCGACCGACGCGGCCAGGCGGGCATATTTGCTTGTCTTGAGAATGCCATGCTTAGCTTTTCGGTCCATGCGGACGATCTGGCCAAGTGCTGGCGGCCGTCCGGACTGACATGGTGTGCGGGACACAGCGTCATCGCGCCGTACCCGCATCCCGCGCTTCACGCCGAGATGATCGCAACGCCGCGGCGCAGCGCCGTGATTGTCCGCGAATCGATGCGCAGAATCGAATTGCCGAACTGTGGGCAACCGCCGCGCTCTTGCACCGAACGCGAATTCGACGCTGTCATTAGCGACGCGAAAAGGTGGCCGCTCGACTTCATCCTCCTGACGATGACGCATGCCGAGGACGCGCCAGCGCTGCGGCTGACCTCTGGCCGATGGGGGACGGCGCCGATCTATCTGCATGCGGCCGGCAAAGTCCTGCGCGGCGACTGGAACGCCACCAGGCTTTATCCGTTCCTCCGATCGACGGCCCTGGACCCGGGCTTCGTGGCGCAGTATTTGGCCGCTCTCGATTATCCCTATTCGCGCCGGACGATTTTCCCCGAAATCGCAATGCTCACGGAGCGGGCTACCGCATCCTGGAGCGTGCCGTTTGGCGCACCGAAAATTCGCTATCCCGGTGCCGAGGATCACGCCACGGCGAGACGCGTCAAGGCGGGAACCAACGTCGTCGGCGCGATGCGCGAGATTCTGACCGCGTCGATGCGGCGTTGGCTGGATGACGACAGCAATCAGGTCGCCGTCGAGCTCAGTGGCGGCCTCGATTCCACGGCCGTTGCCGCCACCGCCGCGTCAATCGCCTCCGGGCGCGTGCGGTCGTACGGCATGATCATGCCCGGCCAACCCGGCGTCTGGCAAACTCACCGGCGCAACGCCGTCGTCCGGCGATTTCGCTTGCACGATCGCAATTTTCAGTGCGTCGACCAACCGCCGTTCAATCCGCGAAGTCGACGCATCCGCGACGATGCGACGGTGCCGTGGGGCGAGTTCTATGACGAGGCGGTCGGCGTTCTGCTCGATTTGGCGCGCAAGGACGGCGCCAACTTGATCTTCACCGGAATGGGCGGCGACGAGCTCTGCTCATACCAGCCTGGCGAGATCGCAAACGATCGCCCCGCAGCCGAAGCCGGCACCGCACGGCGCGACGCAGAGAATTTTCCGAAATTTCTGACGGCGAAGACCATCGATGCATTCGAACAGCGCGGTGCCCTGATCGATGACGCGCCACAGTCCCTGCTCGACACGTCGGCACTGGAATCGGCTGCGGCGGTGTCGACATTATACCTGACGCACGGGCTTTGGCCGGTCAGCCCGCTGGTCACGCCGGAACTGGTCGAGTTTTGCCGGTGCCTGCCATTTGCGTGGCGCCACAAGCGCTCGGTGCAGCGGCGGCTGCTGGCGTCCTACGGTCTTGGCCGAAACGTCGCCTATGCCAATCCGAAGCGGCTGGAAGACTTCGGCGACGTAATGACCTTTGCGATGCATAAGGCCTCCGTGGCGACGATCAGGCCACTGTTCGATGAGTCACGGCTGGCCGAGCAAGGTTACGTTGATCGCGCCGAATTGGTGAAAGCCTACCGCCGCGCGAGGACCAGCGGCGATACCCACTCCGACCAATTGGTCGGTGCTACAGTTCTCGAACTGACACTCAGAGCGGTTGAAGGTCAGCGCTCGCGCGCTTGTGCCCCATTGCCAGCGGGCGCGATGAGAGAGTAGCAACGGAAGTTCATCAACAGCCTGCCATCACGGCCGTCAGCGGCGCCGACCATGCCAGCAACCCCTGCATCGAGTCACCTCTTCCCCACCACGATCGCCGGCAGTCTGCCGAAACCGTCTTGGCTCGCGGTGCCGAACAAGCTGTGGGCGCCGTGGCGGCTCGACGGCGAAGAACTCGCCACCGCTAAGGATGACGCCACGCTGCTCGCGATCAAGCTCCAAGAGGACGCCGGCATCGACATCGTCTGCGACGGCGAGCAGTCGCGCCAGCATTTCGTCCACGGCTTTCTCGAAGCGGTCGACGGCATCGACTTCGATAGGCGCGTCGAGATGGGCATCCGCAACGATCGCTACAAGGCAATGTGCCCGACCGTCACCGGCCCGCTGCGGCTGCGCTCGCGCGTGCATGCCCGCGAAGCGCGGCTGGCGCGCGCTCACACCAAGAAAAAACTCAAATTCACTTTGCCGGGACCGATGACCATCGTCGACACCATCGCCGACGCCCATTACGGCGACAGGGTGAAAATGGCTTTCGCCTTTGCCGATCTCCTCAATGAGGAGGCGCGCGGGCTTGCCGCCGACGGCGTCGACGTCGTCCAGTTCGACGAGCCGGCCTTCAATGTCTATATGGATGCCGCCGCCGGCTGGGGCATCGAAGCGCTACATCGCGCTATCGACGGCGTTACGTGCAAAAGCGCGGTGCACATCTGCTACGGCTACGGGATTACCGCCAATATCGAGTGGAAGGCGACGCTCGGCGCCGAATGGCGGCAATACGAGAAATTCTTCCCCGCCTTGGCGAATAGCCGCATCGATCAGGTGTCGCTTGAATGCATCCATTCACACGTGCCGATGAGCGTCATGAAGCTGCTTGTCGGCAAGGACGTGCTGATCGGCGTCATCGACGTCGCCACCGACAAGATCGAGACGCCGGAAGAAGTCGCCGACGTGATCGCGAAAGCGGCAGAGTTCGTTCCTGCGCAAAAAATCATCGCTTGTACCAATTGCGGCATGGCGCCGATGCGCCGCGAAATCGCCGCAATGAAACTCGAAGCACTCGCTCGGGGCGCGGCGCTCGCGCGTAAGAGATTTGACTGATCCTCCCGTAGGCGAATCCACGCATCGTTAGCTTCGATCCGCCGCGGCAAGCGGCCGGTAGCGTTTTGTTAAAGTTTGGCCGCTTGGATATGAGCAACGTCAAAAAGGGAAGCGCAATGCAGGTGCCGTTCGTCACCACCGTTTCGTTCGCCGACCGCGACGGCATGACCGTGCATCTGCAATACGGCGTCGCCGCGCCGAGCGAGCGCGAGGCGCGCAGCGAGCTCGAGCGGCGGCTGATCAACCAAGAGATTTACGCCTATTCGATTTCGGAAATCCGCCGCGCGACATCGAGCGAAGCCGAAGCGCTCAATCTACCCGAAGGCAGCATCATCCTGCTGAACTAAAACGGCCTACCGCTTCCCGGTGCTGAGCATTTCGCGCAACACCTCGGCGTGGCTGAGCGCAAGTTCGCGCGTCGCGGTGATGAGCGTGGCGGCGCGGCTGCCGATCCAGGAGCGCAGCGCGGCCAGTTCGTCCTTATGCTCAGAAAGCTCGGCGCGATAGCGGCGGCGAAATTCGGCGAAGCGTTGCGGGTCGTGGCCGTACCATTTTCGCAAGGGTGTCGACGGCGAGAGGGCGCGCGGCCAGGCGTCGAGCTTGAGCTTGGCTTTGGACACGCCGCGCGGCCACAGCCGGTCGATCAGAATGCGCAAGCCGTCTTTTACCGCCGGCGGATCGTAAGCGCGCTTGATTGCGATCGATCCGGATCGCGACCGCGGCTTGGTGCTCGCCGTTTTGCTCGGCTTGGGCGACCCGCGCTTTGCTCCCGGGCCGGTCATCGGTCGCTGCGCGAAATCACGTCGATGAGCTCGGCGACCTTGCGCCGCTGCTCCGCCTTGTCGCCCGAGGCGATCGCGTGCTCGACGCAATGCGCGGCATGGTCGGCCAGGATTTCTTCCTCGGCGCGCCGCAGCGCGGCGCGCACCGCCGAAAGCTGGGTCACGATATCAATGCAATAGCGGTCGTCCTCGACCATGCGCGACAGCCCGCGCACCTGGCCTTCGATCCGATGGAGCCGCTTGAGCACCGACGTCTTGGCAACCGCTCGCATGCCGTCTATATACCCCTACCGGGTACCTGTATCAAGAGGCAACACCGTGGACCAAATCACGGACCGAGTCATTCATGCGGCGGCCGCGGCCATCGATCCGGTCTGCGGCATGTCCGTCGATCCGGCGAAAACCCCGCATCGCCACGACTATCGGCATCACACTTATTATTTCTGCTCGGTCGGCTGCCGCGGCAAATTTGCCGCCGATCCGGAGAAATATCTCAAGCCCGGCGCCGTGCGCGAAACGATGCACAAGGACGCGATCTATACCTGCCCGATGCACCCTGAAGTCCGGCAGGTCGGCCCGGGCGCCTGCCCGATCTGCGGCATGGCGCTCGAACCGGTCGTCGTCACAGCCGAGGTGCCGGCCAATCCCGAACTGCTCGACATGACCCGGCGGTTCTGGATCGGGCTTGCGCTGACGCTGCCGGTGGCGGTGCTGGAAATGGGCGGTCATTTTGTCGACCTCGGCGTTTGGCTGACCCCGAATGTCGACAACCTCATCCAACTGGCTTTGGCGACTCCGGTGGTGCTCTGGACCGGCTGGCCGTTCTTCGTGCGCGGCTGGCATTCGTTCGTGACCCGCAAGCTCAATATGTTCTCGCTGATCGCGGTGGGGACCGGTGTCGCCTGGGCTTACAGCGTCGTTGCGACGCTGGCGCCGCAACTCTTCCCGCCGGCCTTTCGCGGCCACGAAGGAGCGGTCGCCGTCTATTTCGAGGCGGCGGCGGGAATCACCGTGCTGGTGCTGCTCGGCCAAGTCTTGGAGCTGCGCGCCCGGGAACGCACTTCCGGCGCGATCCGCGCGCTGCTCGACCTCGCACCGAAAGCCGCGCGCCGGATCGATGCCGATGGTAGCGAGGCAGAAGTTGCGCTCGACGCCGTCCTCGTCGGCGACCGCTTGCGGGTGCGGCCGGGCGAGAAGATCCCGGTCGACGGCACCGTCGTCGATGGTCGTTCCTCGGTCGATGAATCGATGGTGACGGGCGAATTGATGCCGGTGACCAAGACCGCGGATGCCAAGGTCATTGCCGGCACGATCAATCAAAGCGGCAGCTTCATAATGCGGGCCGACAAGGTCGGCCGCGACACCCTGCTATCGCAGATCGTGCAAATGGTGGCTGCGGCGCAGCGCTCGCGGGCGCCGATCCAGCGGCTGGCCGATCAAGTGTCGTCATGGTTCGTGCCGTTAGTCCTCTTTGTTGCGTTGATCGCCTTTGTAGCCTGGGCGGTCTACGGACCGGAGCCGCGCTTCACATTTGCTCTCGTTGCTGCGGTGAGCGTGCTCATCATCGCCTGCCCTTGCGCACTCGGCTTGGCGACACCGATGTCGATCATGGTCGGCATCGGGCGCGGCGCGCGTGCCGGCGTTTTGGTCAAGAACGCCGAGGCCTTGGAGCGCATGGAGCGTGTCGACACTTTGGTGATCGACAAAACCGGAACCCTGACCGAAGGCAAGCCGAAGGTCATAGCCGTGATCGCGGCGGCGGGTCTCAGCGAAGCCGACGTGTTGCGCCTTGCCGCGTCCGTCGAGCGGGGCAGCGAACATCCGTTGGCCGCCGCCATCGTCGCGGCCGCCGCGGAGCGCAATCTCGCAACGGCCGAAGTCGGCGATTTTGACGCGCCGCCCGGAAAAGGCGTGATCGGTACGGTTGATGGCCGCAAAGTCGCGCTCGGCAACACGAATTTCCTGGCCGAGCTCGGCATCGATGCAAGTTCGCTGCAGAGCGATGCCGACGGTCTGCGCCGCGACGGCGCCACGGTGGTGTTTCTCGCCGCAGACGAAAGAGCCGCCGGGCTTATTGCCATTGCCGATCCGGTCAAGGCGACCACGCCGCAAGCGCTGAAAGGCCTTGTGGACGACGGCATGCGCATAGTCATGCTGACCGGCGACAATCGCATCACTGCCGCGGCGGTGGCGCGCCGCCTCGGCATCACGGAGGTCGAAGCCGAAGTTCTGCCCGACCGCAAGGGCGCAATCGTCGACAGACTGCGCCGCGAGGGCCGGGTCGTAGCCATGGCCGGCGATGGCATCAACGACGCGCCGGCATTGGCCGCAGCCGACGTCGGCATCGCCATGGGCACAGGGACCGACATCGCGATCGAAAGCGCCGGCATCACTTTGCTCAAGGGCGACCTTACCGGCATCGTGCGGGCGCGGCGGCTATCGCACGCCACCATGCGCAACATCCGGCAAAACCTGCTGTTCGCGTTCCTCTATAACGGCGCCGCTATACCGATCGCGGCCGGCGTTCTCTATCCCGCCTTCGGCATCTTGCTGTCGCCGGTCATCGGCGCGGCCGCGATGGCGCTGTCGTCGGTTAGCGTCATCACCAACGCGCTACGGCTGCGGCGCGCGGCGCTGTAAGAAAAACTCAACCCCAGCTTTTGCGCACGCGCTTTAGAATGTCGACCGGTGCTTGCGCCGGCGTCCGCGGCGCGGTTGTCGCTACCACGGGCGACCAGCCGCAACATTCGAAATGATCGAGCAGTCCCGACGGAATGAATCGGGTGCGCGACGCATAGAGATGCCGGTCGCCGTTATTGCGTTGACCGTGGACGAAGAAGCGTTGCGGCACGATAATGTCGAGATGGTCCCGCGCCCGGGTCATGGCGACGTACAGAAGCCGCCGCTCCTCTTCGATTTCCGCGCTCGTTCCGGTCGCCAGATCGGACGGCAGGCAGCCGTCGACCGCGTTTAGAATATGCACCGCGTTCCACTCCTGCCCCTTCGCCGAATGGATGGTGGAGAGGATGAGATAATCCTCGTCGAGCAACGGCGTGCCGGCGCGGTCGCTGGTCGCCTCCGGCGGATCGAGCGTGAGCTCGGTGAGGAAGCGCTCCCGGCTCGGATAGGTCGCGGCGATCTGCACGAGCTGATGCAAGTCGGCCTGGCGCGGGCCAGCGTCCTCGTGGATGCGATCGAGATGCGGCTCGTACCAGCGGCGCGCCAGATCGAGCTCGGCGGGCCAGCCCGCCGCGCCGGAGCGGAGCAAGCGCACGGCCTCGACAAATGACGGCCAGTGTTCGGCGGCAGCGGCAGGCGGTTTCATACCGTCAAGCGCTTCGACCGGATCGGCAATGGCGGCGACGCGGTCGAGCGCTTTGGCGGCGATGGCCGGTCCGATGCCGGGCAATAGCTGAATGACGCGGAAGCCGGCGACGCGGTCGCGCGGATTTTCGGTAAACCGCAGCAAGGCCAGCATGTCCTTGATATGCGCGGCTTCGAGGAATTTCAGCCCGCCGAATTTGACGAACGGGATGTTGCGGCGGGTCAGTTCAACTTCGAGCGGGCCGGAGTGGTGCGAGGCGCGAAACAGCACGGCCTGGGATTTGAGCGCAAGCCCCGCCTCACGGCTCTGCAAAACCGTCTCGACCACGTAGCGCGCCTGATCGGTTTCATCGCGCACGCTGACGATTTTGGGACGCTCGGCGGATTTGCGTTCCGACCACAGGTTCTTGGTGAAGCGCTCGTCGGCGAGACCGATCACCGCATTGGCCGCCGCCAGGATCGGCTGCGTCGAGCGATAATTCTGCTCGAGCGTCACCACCTCGGCGCGTGGCGCGAAGTGGCCGGGAAAGTCGAGAATGTTGCGCACCGTTGCGGCGCGAAACGAATAAATCGCCTGGGCGTCGTCGCCGACAACGGTCAAGCCCTTGCCATTCGGTTTGAGCGCCAAGAGGACCGACGCCTGCAGGCGATTGGTGTCCTGATATTCGTCGACCAGAACGTGATCGAAGCGGGTAGCGACATGTCCGGCGATCGACGGCTCCTGCATCATATGCGCCCAATAGAGCAACAGATCGTCGTAATCGAGCACGTTCTGTGCCTGCTTGGCCTCGACATAGCGCGCAAACAAATGGCGTAGCTCGTCCTGCCAGATTGCGCACCACGGGAAGCTCGCGCTTAAAACATCGTCCAGCGCGGTCTCGCTGTTGACCGCGCGCGAATAGATGGCAAGGCACGTGCCTTTGGCCGGAAAGCGCTCTTTGGTCGCCGAATAGCCGAGCTCGTGGCGGATGAGATTCATCAGATCGCCGGAATCTTCGCGATCGTGAATCGTGAAGGCGCGCACAAGCCCGATATCCTCGGCATATTCGCGCAGAAGCCGAGCGCCGATCGAATGAAAGGTACCGGCCCAGGCGATCGCATCCGACAGCCCTGCCGAACGGCCGCGCGTGGCATCGGCGAGAATGCGATCGACCCGGCGCGTCATCTCCGCCGCCGCCCGCCGCGAAAAGGTCAAGAGCATAATGCGGCGTGGATCGGCGCCGTTCTCGATCAAATGCACCACGCGATGCGCCAGCGTAGCGGTCTTGCCGGAGCCGGCGCCGGCGATGATCAGGAGTGGAGCAGACTGCGCAAGCGGCAGCCCGCCGTGCTCAACGGCGCGGCGCTGTTGCGGATTGAGCTTGTCGAGGCGCGCCGCCAGCATCTGTCACGAATCATTCGGGAAAGGGATTTCACTGAATCACGGTCCCGTTTTGTTCGCAACCGGCGCGGAGTTGCGCGATGCTGTCGTGGCATCATGCTTTGAGCCTCGCCGTGCCGGACTGACTCGCGTTCTGGCCGCCATCCATTATAGTTTGTCATCGGAGTCGGCAGGCGTTGCGCCCTCATCATCCGTCGCCGGTCGCGCCGAGGAATTCGCTGCCAAAGCTACGGCACCATGATCACAGCACCATCCCCGACGAGCGTCGCGCTGCTGCTCGGTTTGAGCTTTTTTCTCGGGCTCGCCTTCGAGGAATTCTTCGCGCATACCGATGAGCGGCGGCCGGGCGGCATTCGTACCTTCCCCCTGCTGGCGCTCGCCGGCGGCGCGCTTTATCTGTTCGATCCCGTCCATTACCTGCCCTTCACCGCCGGCCTCCTCGTCTTGGGCGCCTGGCTGTTCGTCTATTACGGCGCCCATGTCAGCGAGCATGAGAAACATGCCGCCGACGACGACAATAGCGACATCAATGTCGGCCTCGTTATTCCCGTGCTTAATGTGCTCGCTTACGTGCTGGGCGCCGCCGCCCTGGCGCTGCCGCCGTGGGTGGCGGTAACAATCACAGTGGCGGCGGTACTCTTGCTCACCGGCCGCGAGCAACTGCACGCGCTGGCGCGCCGGGTCGAGATCAAGGAAATCGTCACCGCCGGCGAATTTCTGATCCTCACCGGGATCGTGCTGCCGCTGTTGCCGAACCATGCGGTGACGACACTCACTGCGATCACGCCGCGTCAGGTCTGGCTGGCGCTCGTCGTCGTCTGCAGCTTCTCCTATGCCAGCTATCTGGCACAGCGCTATTGGGCGGCCGCGGCCGGCGGCCTATGGATGGCGGCGCTCGGCGGCATGTATTCATCGACCGCGACCACGGTCGTGCTGGCGCGGCAGGCCAAGGCGGACCCCGCGCTCAAGCGGCAAGCGCAAGCCGGCATCACGCTCGCCACCGCGATAATGTATTTGCGCATTCTGGCGGTGGTTGCGATCTTTAATTTCGGGCTGGCCCGCGTCTTGGCGCTGCCGCTTTGCGCGCTGTCGCTCGCCGGCTTTGCGACCTGCGCCTTGCAATATTGGCTCGGCAAGCCGGCCCCGGTTGCGCCGAATCCGGCTGCCGTGCAGCTCACCACGAGCGCCAATCCGCTCGAACTCGGCGCGGCGGCGGTGTTTGCCGCTTTGTTCGTTGCGGTCTCCATTGTCTCCGCCGTGGCCAAGTCGCAGTTCGGGATATCAGGCATCTACGGGCTCGCCGGCATTGTCGGCGTAACCGATATCGATCCGTTCGTCTTGAACCTGGCGCAAGGCGGCGTCGCGGGCGTGCCGGAGGCCCAACTCGCGGCCGCGATCCTGATCGCGGCGTCGTCCAACAACGTCCTCAAAGCGGTTTACGCTGCCTCCTTCGGCGGCAGCAAGGCGACCGCCGGCAGCGCGGCCGCACTGATTTTGCTTGCCGTCGCAGGCGTCGCGATTGCGATCGCAATGGCGATGTGGCCGCTGTAGCTCGAAAACTCCCGCCGGCAGATTGCCGATCAGCGAATGGCCTGATCGCTCTGAAACTGGGTTGCGGAATTGCAATTCTTCTCTGCCGCTTCGCGCTGCACCAGTTGTTCATCGCTGCGCACGGATTCGTAGTCGGCGCGGTAGGCGAGCGAGCCGATCACCGCGCCACCGCCGCCGCCCTGGTCCGCCCGATCCATGAGCGCGCGCAATTCCTTCTCGCGCGCGACCAGAATCTTCCACTGCGCCGCAAGATCATTGCAATGATAGGCGCTGTAGTGGCCTGGGTCGACAAACAGCGAGCCCGCGCCACTGCTGCAGCCGGCGAGCGCAGTGCCGACAAGGCCGGCGAGCAGCAGGCAACAGCCGCAGCTTAGCCGACGCGCCGGCAACCAAGCCGAAGCGCCGCGCTGCCTCCCCGCCTTCGGCCGCATACCGCCGCTATCGCGATCACTTGCCATCAATAACGCCCACTCGCGCGGAGCGCGCGCGAATTTCCCGCCCAAAATTTCCCGCCTATGAGGTGGCAGCAACCTGCGCCGCAAATATGGCAAACCCGGCGCCTGGAAAGTCCCGATGCCGCGGGCGGCGCCTAGCGATGCTCGGGAAATTTGACGCCGACGGTCAAGCCATCGCGCCAGATCACGCGGCAACGCCGGTGCGCCACGCCGTTTGGCGTCAATAAGAGAAAGAAGGTGACGGGAAGCTCGACGTCATCCTTGAGATTGAGCCGCGCCCCGGTCACCGAGATATCCGAGATGGCGCAAACTATAGCCGGCGAATCCTTGTCCTTCTGAATCTTGGCGCGGTAGTCGAAATGCCGCCGCCGCGTTTTCCGCAGTTCGGCGTTGTTGCGACGATTGCCGGCAGCGACCATTGAAGTCTCCCACCACCCACATCAGCGGCGAAGTGGTTGCGATCAGCATAGGAGATTTACATTAAAAGCCCGTAAATTGAGCTGAACGCGGCGTAATTCCGCTGGAACCGCAACGATTTGGGCCGGCCGTGGCGCCACCGCACTCTCGCCATATGTGTCAGTAGTGTTACATTGCGATGAGGGCGCGATGACGCTGTGAGTGTGCGATGAACCTGGCTTGGGTGACATGGTCGAACCCGGTCGCGATCTGGTGGACCTTCCTGCTCGCGGCGAGCGCGCTTAACATCGCGCTATTGCTCGGCCTGCACCGTTCTTACCGCAATAACGTGTTTGGCGGCACGCGGGCGTTCGCGATCGAGCCGCTCATGCTCTTGTGCGCCCTCTACGTGTTCGGCTGCGCTTTCCGCTCGGTTCTGCCGCGGGCCGACGTGCAGAGAATTTGCCTGTTCGACACCTGGCTTTCGAGCGTGCTGATCGGGCGGTCCGTTGCCACCGTGGCCGAGCTATGTTTCGCGCTGCAGTGGGCCATCGTGCTGCGGGAACTCGCCAAGATCACCCATTCGGACACCGCCAAGAATATCGCCAACCTGATCGTGCCGCTGATCGCGCTCGCCGAATGCTGCTCCTGGTATGCGGTGATTTCGACGAATTTCTTGGGCAATGTTCTGGAAAATTCGCTGTGGACCGTGACGTTTGCGCTGATCGCGATTGCGCTTGTCCGGCTCGCCTTGAATTTCCGCGGGCCTGTCCGGTTCGCCATTGCCGCGGCGGCGGCGGGCTCAGTCGGCTACGTCCTGTTCATGTGCGGCATCGACGTGCCGATGTATTTCGTGCGCTGGCAGGCGCAGCTGGCGGACGGCACGAATTATCTCGGGCTGTTCTCCGGCCTGCATGACCTCGCCACCCGCTGGATCGTCACCCATGCCATCGCCCGCTGGCACCACGAGATCCCGTGGATGTCGCTTTATTTCAGCGTTGCGGTATGGATGAGCCTGCTGCTCGGCGGCTTCGGCCTGGTGCGGCATGTCGTGCCGCGCTACCGCGTCGGCCGCCCGCTGGTGCGAGCAACCCGCCGGCCGGTCGCCGTGCCGGTGCATTCGTCCTGACGAATTTTCACGGCGCGCCATAACGATAGGCAGTCCGCCGCGAATCCGATACCATTTTTGTGCTGATTCGTACGCCTCGCGTTATTTGACGGCCGTGGAGGTGACGGAATGATCATCACAGTGGCCACCATGAAAGGTGGCAGCGGCAAGAGCACGCTGGCGAGTTGCCTTGCGGTGTATTGGCATCTGCGCGGCCGGCATCCAAGCCTGATCGACGCCGATCCGCAACGCTCGATCATGCGGCTTGCCGCGCGCGAGCGCGCGCTCGGCGGCGTGGCCGTCATCGAGGACGCGACCGACGAGGCCTCGCAAACCGCACGCCGCCTCGAAGCCGGCAACGGGCTCGTCATCATCGATACGCCGGGCTTCCGCTCGCGCACGACACTCGATTGCCTGGCGATCGCCGACTTTTTGCTCATCCCCGTAAAGCCGTCGCCGTTCGATGTCGACCGCATGCTGGACACGGTTAGCATCCTGACCGGCCGCAGCGACGGCCGGCAGCCGCTGTTCCGCTGCGTGCTCACCCAGACGACGCGGGAATCCGTCGTCGCCAAGCATATCCGTTCCGAGCTCATCGCTGCCGGCCTGCCGGTGCTCAACAACGAGATGGCAAACCGCGTCGCCTATCCGGAAGCCGCGTTGTGGGGCGCAACCCCGAGCCTCATCAGCTGGAAAGGCCCCGCCGCTAAGGAAATTGCCGCGATCGCCGACGAGATCGACGTGGCGCTCGGCGCACAACAGGCCGCCGCATGACCCGCAAACCGCTTCCAAAGGCCATCACCCAACCGCTCGGCAATCTGCGGAATTTCGACCGCGGCGCTGCCGCCGAAAACGCGCTGGCCGAACCAAGCACCGCCGCTCCCTTCGACAAAGTCGAGGCCGAGCCGGCGCTCGCGGTGTCGTCGGCGCCGATCGCCAACGATATCGCCGCTCCGGCGTCGGAAGTGTCGCAGAAATTCGCGGCGCGCCGCCGCGCGCTGGCGCACAAGATCGTCAGTCGCCACAGGAACTACGCGGCGGCGGGCGGGCTCGTGCCGCTGCCGGTGATTAACATCGCCGGCGTCACCGCCATCAATCTGCGCATGGTCAAGCAGTTGAGCGAACTTTATCAGGTGCCGTTCGAGCGCGACCGCACCCGCTCGCTGATCGTCGGCCTGATCGGCGGCGCCGTACCGACGGGCGTGGGCACCGCGACCTCCTCGATCATGATGTGGGTCATGCCGGGCGGCGTGCTGCTCGGCTTAGGCGCCGCGGCGCTCACCGCCGGGGCGCTGACCCGCGGCATCGGCTTGGTCTTCATTGAGAGTTTTGAGCGCGGCGCGCAGACGGAAGCTTAAGGCTTCCGCGCCGTGAGCCCGATCATGGCGGACATGCCGCCGTGCGAGGTACCTTCGTGGATCTCGCGCTCCTCCTCGACGAATGTCACGTCGCGAAAATCGCCGAACGCCGTTTCCAGCATCGCGCGGGTATAAAGATTTTCGATCTCCTTCGGCCCGCCGGTGCCGTAGTCGAGCTGCTTTGGCGTATAGCCGTGGACGATGAGCAGTCCGCCGGATTTGAGCGCGCGGCGCATGCCGGCCCATTTCACGGCGCGCTCGGCGGGTGAGCTGAACTGCGTGAAAATTTCGACGACCACGTCGAAGGCAGCGTCCGGATAGGCGAAGGCGTGGATGTCCGCTTGTCGGATATCGACATTGACGCCGCGCTCCGCCGCCAGTGCCCGGGCTTTCTTTTGCGCTGACGGCGAGAAATCGATCGACACCACGTCGAGACCCTGTTCGGCGAGCCAGACGCCGTTGCGCCCCTCGCCGTCGGCGACCGCCAGCGCCCGGCCCGACGGCGGCAGCAGCGCCTTGCAGGAGGCTAGAAAATAATTCGGCACCTTGCCGAAGGCATAATCGGGCACCGCATAGCGGGTTTCCCAGCGCTCAAATTCGCTCAATGACGTCTCCAGGGATGTGAGATTAAGGGGTTTGGCCTTCGTGGTTGCCGGCACGCCGCATACGGGAAACGGCATGCCCGGCAGCAGCGTGCGCCACAGGCCCTTCAAATCCTCGCCGGGTATGCATGGTCGATCGGCCATCCGCGCAATATGGCGAAGAACCCTGCGCCGCGCCACCGACCGAAGCGCGAGGCGCGCTCCCCTCTTCCGCGGGCATCGCCAACGGGTGTAGCCTCTGCGCAGAGCTGCCGGCGGGATATGCCGAGATCCCGTGAAATCTAAAGGCAGCGTTTGTGCCTTACGGCAGGCGAGCACTCCGAAAATACATCGACCGTGGTTCGGAAGCCTTCTTCGTTTTTGGGAAGGCACTCAAGCTCGTGGGGCCCTGTCATGAATCTTCCCCGTCGCAAATTTCTGCATCTGGCGGCGGGCGTCGCCGCGCTGCCGACCGTTTCGCGCGCTGCCTTGGCGCTCGACTATCCGACCCGGCCGGTGAAAATCCTGGTCGGCTTTTCCGGCGGCGGCGCCGTCGACGTCGTCGCCCGCCTGATCGGCGATTGGCTGTCGCGGCGGCTTGGCGCGCAGTTCCTGGTCGAGGACCGGCCCGGCGCCGCCAACAATATCGCCACCGAAGACATGATCCGCTCGCCGGCCGACGGCTACACGCTTCTTCTCACCAATCCGACCAACGCCATCAACGCGACCTATTACGCGCATCTGCCTTACGACTTCTTGCGCGACAGCGATCCGGTCGCCGGCATCATGCGGGTGCCCAATGTCATGGTCGTGGGGTCGCAGCAGCCGGTGCACACCGTCCCGGAATTCATCGCCTATGCCAAGGCCAACGCCGGCAAGGTCTATTTCGCCTCGCCGGGCAACGGCACCTCGCCGCATATGTCGATGGAAATGTTCATGCTGATGGCGCACTTGTCGCTCAACGCCATCACCTATCGCGGCATGAACGGCGGCGCCTATACCGACCTCTTGGGCGGGCGGGTGCAGGTCGCCTTCGACAATCTGCCGGGCGCGATCGGCTATATCCGCAACGGCCAGTTCCGCGCGCTCGGCGTCACCACGACCGCGCGCTCCGATGCGCTGCCCGATGTGCCATGCATCGCCGACTTTCTCCCCGGCTACGAGGTCAGCGCGTTCTACGGACTAAACGCGCCGAAAGGCACGCCGCCGGAGGTCATCGACATCTTGAACAAAGCGGTCAACGCCGCGCTTGCCGATCCGACCATGCGGAAAAAATTCGCCGATCTCGGCGGCATGATGCTCGGCGGCTCGCCGGCGGATTTCGGCAAGTTCCTCGCGGGCGAGACGGAGAAGTGGGCGAAGGTGATTCAGCAGGCCAACCTGAAGCTGATGGAGTGAATGCGATTTACTCTTTCAACCGAGAAAATGGTACTTGATTTCGCGTTTAATCGCAGACATGAATATCGGACACAACCTATTGTTGAGTACTATGTCCGGTCCAGGGAATATGGACACTCACCAATCAAGCGATGCCGATGTGGCGGCTCTGCGAACTCAACTTCGTCAGATCATTGGACAGAACCATGTGTATGTTAGCGCCAAGGACCCTCAACGGCATTTCGAACCCATTACCCTGGCAGCCGGCTACGCGGTCTGGCTGTTCACCTTGTACATCACCGAGATCGTCAAACAGCTCGGCGAGAAAACCGCTACGGCGGCCGTCGATGAAGTTGCTGCGCGGCTGAAGGGCACCAGCCATGCTCCGTCGCCAGACGCTAAGAGGCAACTCGATGACCTTCGGACTGCCGATGCTGCGCTCCAATCCCTGAGTGCTCGGGTGGGTGATCAATACCTCGCCGAATTTGTAAACGCCGGGAAGCATGCCATTGAGCGCCAGCTCCGCGCCGATAATTTCCCGCCGGAGAAGGCAAATCGGATCGCGGTGGATTTTGCGCGAAGTGTCGAACGGAGGATGCGAGATGATGAAAGGGCGTGATTATCTCCGCGACCCTCGCGGACCTTTCGACCCCGGCGACACGATTATCATTACGAGCCAATCGGAAGAGGCTACCTTTGCCCTTAAGCCGCTCGACTTGAGATCTTGCATCATAGCTTTGCAGCGTTTCTTGCTGTGCGCGCAGCCACACCAAGCGGAGATACACTGGTGGCTGCGGTCGTCTCGAATAGACCCCAATATGGGTCGGTGGGTTGAACTTCGTGAGGCCGGAGTAAAGCCTTTCTATACCTTCTCAGATGGGGTGGAAGGGCGCAGCTCACCGGTCAGACCCGCTGGTGTGGCACGAGATGATATCGTTGTCATAACGGTGCCGACGCCGCCGCCGACGGCTTTGAAAAAGTATTTCCACAGTCTCGTCGAGGCACTTCCTCACAGCGATTCGTGGAAGCCGCGGCTACTCCGCTGGGAGCACCGGCTGAATGCCATGTATTCTCCGCAGTTCTTGCTGGAGGTGGTCTCTCAGCACTACACCATGATTCGAAGTGCGTTTTCCGACGGCGGAGATGCTGTCGGGCGGCTGCGCGCTCACTGCGTCTACATTCATGGACAATATGTAGATTTTAATTTGGATGGCTTTTCGGTCGCCTATGCCTCGCTGATAACCCGGCTATTGACAGCGATCTATCCGCTTCAACCAGCCGGTATGCTGGATCAATCGTTCGAACAATTCGCACGAGCCAAGAATATCGAGTCTCTTCTAGTCGCCGTTCTAGCTTTACCACTTTCAAGACAGCAACTCCTGGCAACGATAAGGCAGGTGGGTTCGGAATTACAGAAAGAGGGAGAAACCCTTCAGGCGACGGCTCGCCAAGCGTCAAGCGTGGGCGAATTTTATGGAAATGTTTTCGGCTGCATCCCGTATTTTCTGAGCGCGTACCAAACTTTCAACTTTCTTGGAAGTGAGAAAGGCGGCGCCGATAGCCCCGCGGTCAACGAGGCAAGTTTCTGTGATGAGCAAGTCACGGTAGCATCGTTTTGCATGCATAATCAATTTTCGGATTCGATGACTTATCGCGAAGCCCTCAGCCGACGTGAAACGGTGCGTATCCGCCGAGCCAAGTCTGGGAACTTGGATGCAGAGGACCTAGTCGCGCAGTACATCGAGACGGAAATGCTCTATCCGGCGTTCACAAGACGATTCCTTCTTGGCGAAACGTTTGAGTTCCCGAATCGCGCATCAGCGGCGTGAACAACGCGCGATCAGTAGGTTCTGGGATTCCTCGATATCGCGTTGAACTTGCTCACCACGGCAACGGTGAACGTTCTCAAACTAGGAGCGCATTAAGTGAGATGCGTTTCGCTATCCCTGTAGGCTAACGACTCTGCCATTCAAGGACGAAGCCGCGAAATTGTCGAACCGCTCACATTGAGTGACCGGCGGATAGTACACTGGCTCTCGCCCGTGGCATCGTCGCGCAAGAGCCTCTTGCCGCTGCAATGGGGAGAGTTTCCGCTTGCGGCCGAATCTCACACCCATCGCTCTTGCCCGCGCGCGCCCGCTGCCGTTCTTTGCAGGATGTCGGCGCGGGTTTTTCGGGCGATATACGCGACCAGAGCAGTGCACTAAATTGTCTGCGTACCACGCACCGGATCGATTCCCCGATTACGTTATCAGATCGGTGCTGTCCGGAAAAAGAAACGATGATGGCGGTGCCGGTCTGTTTCAGGTTAGGAATTTGGTGCGGACGGCCGGACTTGAACCGGCATGGGAAGTTACTCCCGAGGGATTTTAAGTCCCTTGCGTCTACCATTTCGCCACGTCCGCGGCGCGGACAATCATAGTATGTCCGCAATACGCACCGCCATCACTGGTCCGCAAAACCCGAGCTTCGCACAAAGCCCGCGGCGCGCGCCTCGCGTAGAGGCCCACCGCAGCCTTCTTAGAGCATGATCTAGAAAAGCGGAAACCGCCGCCGCCCTAACCAGCCGCTCATTCGCCGGGCTTCTTGGCGCCCTGGGATAATTGCTGTTTCTTGCTCAGCGTCTTCTTAGCCGGGCCGGTCGGCGGCGTCGGCGCGGAACGCACGCCGGACCAGGGGTCGTTGGCCATCTGCTTATCGGGGATCTTCTTGGCCGCCGATTGATAGGCCCGGTCGATCGCCTGGTCGTGCTCGATCTGTTGCGGCGTCCGATGCTTTTCCTGTTCGAGGTTGATGCTCGGCATCGGAAATTGCGCGGCGGCGGAGCCGGCCAGCGCAGCCGTGACCGCCATCGCGCCGGCGATCCGCACCAGGGTCTTTTGCACGATCGTCATCACACTCACCGTTCCATCGTCTGTCAGCGTGCCGCCAGCCACTCGCCCCTCCTTGCGGCCCGCCCTACTCTTTAGAGAGCTTTATTCCTTAAAAACATGGCCCCACACGTCGTCCCAGTCGGCGCCGGAAATGTCGGTCACGCGGCCGTCCTTCTCGTGGAACTTGTTGGGCACCTGGAACATGGCAAGCATAAGCCCGCCCTCGGGGGTCCAGGCGACGTGGCGGCTGCCGGCCTCGCGCCAGACGAACTCGCCGGGGCCGACGGTAAAGCCTTTGGCCGGGCCGTCCTTGTCGACAAGCTTGCCTTCGAGCACATAGGTCTGCTCGATCCTGACGTGCTCGTGGTCGGGCAGCGTGGCGCCGGGCGCGAATTTCATCAGCGCGGTGACGAGCCCGGTTTCCTTGTCGAACAACAGGCCTTTGACCTCGCAGCCGGCAAATCGGGTCTTTTTCCATTCCATCTCGGCCGGGCGCACCGACATGCGAATGCGTATCGGGCGTGTCGTGCTTGGCTTTGGGCGTGACGGCGTCCATGGCGTCCTCCTCGTCTAAGGTTGACAGCATTATAGCCCGATGGCGCGGGCGGCGCACTAGAGCCAAGTCGGTTTTGATAAAATCAAAACCAAGCTCTAGCTTTTTGTTTGGGCATGATCTTTTCCGAAAACCGGCATCCACTTTTCGGGATCATGCTCTATAAGCCGGCGTCGCGGATCGGCGGCTGGAAGGCGAGCCCGGTATCCCAGGGAAAGTAAATCCAGGTGTCCTGCGACACTTCGGTGATGAAGGTATCGACCAAGGGCCGGCCCATCGGCTTGGCGTAGACCGTGGCAAAATGCGCGCGCGGCAACAGCGCCCGCACCACTTTCGCAGTCTGGCCGGTATCGACGAGGTCGTCGACGATCAGCACGCCCGCGCCCTCCCCGCCGCCCGCGGCAACGACCGCCGCCGCGACCTCCTTGAGCAGCTTGAGGTCGCTCTGCCGGGTGTGGTCGTAGCTGGCGATGCACACGGTGTCGATCAGCCGGATGCCAAGCTCGCGGGCCACGATCGCCGCCGGCACCAGTCCGCCGCGGGTGATGCAGACCAGCGCGGCGAACGGCCCGGCATCGGCGAGCCGCCAGGCGAGCGCACGCGAATCGCGGTGGAACTGGTCCCACGACACCGGAAAGATCTTTTCCGGGCTTTGCGGTCTATCCGGTTCGGGCGGCGGCAGCGGCGGCATCGGCCGCGATTATATCAGGGAATTTCGAAAACTGTGGTCTCGTCGGCAATGCCGCGCAGCGCGGCGCGCTGTTCCGCCGGCCGCAGGCTCAATTTTTCGAGGATTTTAGCCGACTTCGGATCGTCCACCACCGGCTTGGTCACGAAGATGGCGCGCGATGACGCCAGACCCTGCACGCGGGCCGCCATGTTCACCGTCTTGCCGAAATAATCCTGGCTGTTATTGAGCGTCACCGCGAGGCATGGCCCCTCGTGAATGCCGATCTTGAGCAGCAAATCCTCGTTTTCGCGCTCGGCATTGATGCGGCTCATGGCTTCGCGCATGCGCAGCGCCGCCGCCAGCGCCCGGTCGGGCGTCGAGAACGTAGCCATCACCGCGTCGCCGATGGTTTTCACCACCGCGCCGGCTTCCGCCGCCACGATTTCATTGAGGACGCCGAAATGCTGGCGCACCAGATCGTAGGCGACGAGATCGCCGACGCGCTCATAGAGCGCGGTCGAGCCTTTGAGATCGGTGAACAGGAAGGTGAGACTCGTGATTTTGAGTTTCTGGTCGACGTCGAGCGTGTCGGTGCGGTAGATGTCGCGAAAGGTCTGATTGGTGAGGAGCCGCTTTGCGGTCACAAACGGCTTGCGCTTGCCGAGGAGGTCATGGAGCGTGTCGCCGGCGACCCACAGCGCCGGCAGCACGCGGCGGTCGGTGCGGTTTTCCAGCGCCAGCCGCAGCGGCCCGGGTCGCATTTCCACGGTTCCGGTCGGCGCCTTGACCTTGTTGAAGACCATCGACAGCGCCTGGCGTTCGGTCGTCGGCTCACCCTTGATGTCGATGAACTGCGTGCCGTGGGTCACCGGATCGAATACGATGACAAAGTCATCGGGCAACTGCACCGACAGCACGGCGCGCTCGCCGGGCGGCAGCTCGATCGAATCGATGGTGAAGCCGGCGAGGCTCTTGTCCAGAGTATCCGGCAGATCGACGCCCGAGCTCCAAAAAATCTGCCGGTAATATTCGACCTCGGAGAGCGAGTCCGGATCGTGGCCGGCAATGCGCCGCACCCGGGGGCTCACGGTGAAGGTAACCTCGACCATCTCGTCGAGCGTCGCCTTGTAACCGGTGGCGCAAAGTCCGCAGGCATATTCATCGTGATTGACGGTTTTGAGCGTCGACCCCGCATCGAGCACACCGCCGCAACCCGGGCACAGCACGTTCCAAGACAGTTCGAACAGTCCGAGCCGCGCGGCGTGGAGGAAAGCGGCCAGCGCACGCTCTTCGTCGAGACCATTGTCGGCGGCAAAAGTCAGTACGTTGATACGGCAGAGGTTGCGATCGGGGGCGTCGCGGACGGCAGTTTCAATCGCCGCCACGCTGTCGGCATCGGCCGACTGCCGCAGCACTTTGAACAGAGCTTCGATATCGCTCACAGCTTAAGATCCCGCTCACGCCAGCTCCGTGCCGGATGAAAGTAAGTATGCGCCGTTAGTCCGGCAAGGCGCGTCACCGTGAACATAAAGCGGCGCGGCTCACAGCGAATTGATCCACGCCACCACTTGTTTGCGGGCAACAAGCGGAGTGGTCAGATGGCCGGCGAAGACCTCGACATATTTGCTCTTCGGGTTCTTCGCCGCGGCGTCAAAGGCGTATTCGGGACCGCGTCGGTCGATCGGATCGAGCTTGCCGACGACCCAAAGGAGCGGCACCGGATGCGCTGCGGCGCCGATGGCGGCGGCGTTTTTCGGGATCACGGCCGGGCCGTCAGGATCGAACCAGCTGAGATAAACGAGCGGCGTCGCATGCGCGATCAGCGGGATGCCCTGCGCCATATCCGGAAAAGTCTGCGGCACATCGCCTTTGCCTTCGGCGATGAGTTTTTTCGCGCGCGCCACCGCGTCGGCGACGAAGCCGCGCATATCGCCGACTTCGGGCAGATGCGCGGGCGACAGCGCAACGATACCGGCAAGCTCGGCCATGCCGGGCCGGCGCGCGGCGTAACCGATGGCAGCATTGGCGCCGAGCGAGTGGCCGATAATGACGATCCGCCGCGCACCTTTGGCTTTGAGCCCGGCAACCGCCGCATCGATCTCGGCCATGGACTGATCGTAGGTCGCGGCATAGCGGCGGTGGAACGACCACGGCATTTCCGGCGTCGCGACGAGCGCGCCTTCATCGCGTAGCGCGCTCAAGATGCCGCCGTTAAATGCGCCGGGCCAGCTGCCTTTGCCGTGCAGATAGACAATGCCGAAGCCCTGAAGGCGTTCGTCCGGCGCCGCACCGGAGATATCCGGCAGCAGCGCCGCGGCAACGGCGAGCGTGCAAGCCAATAAAACGAGGATCCGGCGCCGGTTCATAGCTGCGATCATCGGGCGGCACGATTGCGGGACAAAAGAGTAATAATAGCCGCGCTTGCGCCGCGGCCATCAGGCTTTGGCAAGCGCGGCCTTGACGCGCACGATCATCGCCTCGACCGCGGCTTTGGCGGCGGCGAGTTTTTGCGGCTCGCGCGAGCGCACTACGACATTGGTATTGGCCACGCCGTTTTCATCCTGGAACGGATAGGAGCCGATCACCGCGTCGGGATTGCCCTTGGCGATCTCGCCGAGCGCGGTGCCGATATCGCCTTCGCGCAGGTCGGCGCGCACGGATTCCGAAAGCATCCGCGCGCCGGTCTTAAGCCGCGGCGTGACATAGTCGAGCATCGCCTGCATCACGCTCGGGATGCCCGCCATCACGATCACATTGCCGATCCAGAAACCCGGCGCCCCGGAAACTTTGTTGAGCACGAGCTCGCCGCCCACCGGGACGCGCGTCATGCGCATACGCGCCTCGTTCATCACCCCGCCGGTCAAGGCGACGCGGGCCTGCATGAGCTCAACCGCACGCGGGTGGTAGTCGATCGGCGCGCCGAAGGCCTTGGCCACGCATTCAGCGGTGATGTCGTCATGCGTCGGGCCGATGCCGCCGGTGGTGAACAGATAAGTGTAACGCGCCCGCAATGCGTTCACCGCGGCGACGATTTCCGGCTCCTCGTCGGGAACGACGCGCACTTCCTTGAGATCGATGCCGATGCCGGTGAGATATTCGGCGATGTAGCCGATATTCTTGTCCTTGGTGCGGCCGGACAAAATCTCGTCGCCAATAACCAGGACCGCGGCGGTGACGATGCCGCCTTCGATCTTGCCGGCGCCATTGGCCAAGCTGTCCGACATTGGCTCGATCCCCGTGCTCAACTCCTCCTAGCCCGACGGTGGCGGCGGCTCAAGGCGGCAACAGCGAATGCAGGATATTGGGGGTTCAGGGCCGGCTTTGCGGCATGGCCGGCGCGGCGAGGATATCGTCGCGCTTTTCGAGATATTCGTCGCGGTCGATCTCGCCGCGGGCATAGCGCCGGGCGAGGAGCTCAAGCCCGCTGGTATTGCGAGCCGCGTCCCGCATTTCCGCCATCGCGCGCACGCGCCGACGCCATTTGTGCTGCACGTACCAAGCGGTAGCCGCCATCACAATTCCGACGATCAGGATCGGCTCAAGCATGGGTTCGTTCCCCGCCGGATAACCGGCAATAGCTCGCGCGGTTCCCCATCAGCCATCATGATGGTCAAACCGCCCAAAACATGGGCAAATGGCTGGCAACCAAACCGCGCCGCCGCACGTTCGAACTGGCGCGAAGCTTGCTAGAAGTAGCGGTGCCGCAGACGTTTAGGGCGGGAGCGGGCCGGGGACGACATGTTTGACGAAATGCGAGGCAACGGGAACGCCGTACGACCGGCCTACGCCGAACTGTCGCAATGGCTCGCCGAGGTCAAACCGGACGTGCTCGATTTCCGCCGGCGCGAGGCGGAGCTGTTATTCCGGCGCATCGGCATCACCTTTGCGGTCTATGGCGACCCGGAGGCGCAGGAGCGCCTCATTCCCTTCGACGTCATCCCGCGCATCATCTCGGCCAAGGAATGGGAGACCTTGCAGCGCGGCCTCGAACAGCGCGTCAAAGCCATCAACGCCTACATCAAGGACGTCTATGGCCGCCGCGAGATCTTGAAAGCCGGCGTCGTTCCCGAAGACCTGGTGTTTCAAAATCCGGTGTTTCGTCCCGAAATGAACGGCCAGAAAGTGCCTTACGATATCTACGTGCATATCGCCGGCATCGACATCGTGCGGCTTGACGCCGATACCTTTTACGTTCTCGAGGACAACGCGCGCACGCCGTCCGGGGTCTCCTATATGCTGGAGAACCGCGAGATTATGCTGCGGCTGTTCCCGGAGCTGTTTTCGCGTTACCGCGTCGCGCCGGTGGAGAATTACCCCGACGAGCTTTTGGAGACGCTCAAATCGGTCGCGCCGCCGTCGGCGGCATCCGAACCGAATGTCGTATTGTTGACGCCGGGCGTCTACAATTCCGCCTATTACGAGCATTCGTTTCTCGCCGACAAGCTCGGCATCGAACTGGTCGAAGGCCGCGATCTCGTCGTCAAAAGCGACGTCGTCTACATGCGCACGACCGAAGGACTAAAGCGCGTCGACGTCATCTACCGGCGCATCGACGACGATTTTCTCGATCCGTTGGTGTTCCGGGCCGACAGCGCGCTCGGCGTGCCGGGCCTGATGTCGGCCTATCAGGCCGGCAGCGTCACGCTCGCCAACGCGGTCGGCACCGGCATCGCCGACGACAAAGCGGTCTACAGCTACATGCCGGAGATCGTAAAATTCTACCTCGGCGAACAGCCGCTCCTCAAAAACGTGCCGACCTGGCGCTGCCGCGAGGACGAGCACCTCGCTTATGTGCTCGACCACCTCGAAGAGCTGGTGGTCAAGGAAGTGCACGGCTCCGGCGGCTACGGCATGCTGATCGGACCCAAGGCCGACAAGGCGAGCATCGCGGCGTTCCGTGCCAAGCTCAAATCCAATCCGAAGAATTTCATTGCACAGCCGACGCTGGCGCTGTCGACCTGCCCGACTTGCGTCGACGAAGGCATTGCGCCGCGCCACGTCGATCTACGCCCGTTCGTTCTCTCCGGCCGCACCCGCACGCGCATCGTGCCCGGCGGACTGACCCGGGTTGCGCTTAAGAAAGGCTCGCTGGTCGTCAATTCGAGCCAAGGCGGCGGCACCAAAGACACTTGGGTCTTGGACAATTGAAGCATTGAGTCTTGGACGGATGAAACCTTAAAAGCATGCTCTCGCGCACCGCCGATAATCTTTATTGGCTCGCCCGCTATGTCGAGCGCGCGGAATATATCGCGCGCATCCTCGACACGACGCTGCGGCTCACGGCTCTGCCGCTCGCCTATGTCGGGACCACCAACGAATGGGAATTGGCGGTCGCCACGGCGGGTTGCGCCGGCGCCTTCTTTGAGACCTACAAGGAAGCCAACGAGGAGACCGTCACCGAATTCCTCGCCTTTTCGACCAGCAATCCGTCGTCGATCCGCAATTGCTTTGAAAGCGCCCGGCTCAATGCGCGCGCCGTGCGCACCGCGCTGACTATCGAAATGTGGGACGCCATCAACAGCGCCTGGCTTGAGCTCAAGCGTTGGGGCAACGGCCCGAGTTCGCGCGAGGAATGCGCCCGCTTCCTGCGCTGGGTGCAGAGCTCCTCATTGCAGTTCGACGGTTCTGCCTACCGGACCATGCTGCGCAACGACGCCTACTGGTTCTCCCGGCTCGGCGTCTATGTCGAGCGCGCCGACAACACCGCGCGTATTCTCGACGTGAAATATCACTTGCTTTTGCCGGCAATCGAAAAGGTCGGCGGCCCGCTCGATTATTACCAGTGGACCGCGATCCTGCGCACCGTCTCCGCGCTCACCGCCTATCACTGGGTCTATCGCGAGAACATCAAGCCGTGGCTCGTCGCCGATCTGCTCATCCTCAAAGACGAGATGCCGCGCTCGCTCGCCAGTTGCTACGAAAACCTCGTGCAAAACCTGGACCGCATCGCCAACGCCTATGGCCGCCAGGGGCCGGCGCAGCGCCATGCCCGCACCGTGCGAGCGCGGCTCGAAAATGCCAAGATCGAGGATATTTTCCAGAGCGGATTGCACGAATTTATCGAGGAATTCGTCGAGGACAATAACCGCCTCGGCACCGCGGTCACCCAGCAATATCTGCTGTAGCGCCGAACGGGCGGCAGAAGATGCAGGACAGTCGGTCTTAACCCGTTTAGTCTGCCGTATCCGCCATCTGCCCTACTTAATTCCGCCATCCCACATGCGTCTGCGCATCTCTCATCGCAACGTCTACCACTACGACCCGCCGGCTGCCGGCGTCATCCAGGTGCTGCGGCTCACGCCGCGCAACCACGAGGGGCAATACGTGGTGCGCTGGCGCATCGATGTCTCAGCCGATGCCCGGCTTGCCGCCCATGAGGACGCCTTCGGCAATCTTACCCACGTGTTCTCCGCTGACGGGCCGTTGAGCGAGCTCTTTGTCGAAGTCGACGGCGAGGTCGAAACCCAGAACACCAATGGCGTCGTGCGCGGCTCCGTCGAGCGTTTCACGCCCAGTCTGTTTTTGCGCGATACCGCCTTGACCCAGGCCGACGCGGCGATCCGGAGTTTTGCGCAAGACGCCCGCAACGCCGCCGGCGGCGACGTCCTTGCGCAATTACATGCTCTGCTTGACCGGCTCTATGAGGAAATGGCCCACATCACGGATGAAGCCGACGGCGCCGCCAATGCCACCGAAGCATTTGCCCGCAAACGCGGACTGCCGCGGGATCTGAGCCACATCTTCATCGGCGCCGCACACAGCCTCGGCATCCCCGCGCGCTACGTCGCCGGCTATTGCGGCGCCGACGACACGGAAACCGCACCGGCGGCAGGTCATGCCTGGGCCGAAGCCGCGGTGCCCGATCTCGGCTGGGTGGCATTCGATCCCACCCACGGTCTCTGTCCGAGCGACCAGCACGTGCGTGTCGCCATCGGGCTTGATTCGCTCGGCGCGTCGCCGGTGCGCGGCATGCGCTATGGACCCGGCACCGAAACGCTGGAGATTGCCATTAAGGTCGATCAGTAGGCGCCGGTCCCGGTTTTACCGAACAGCATGATATAGTGGACGCATCGGGGGAGCTTGAGTTCGATGACTTATTGCTGTGGCATTCTCGTGCGCGAGGGGCTCGTGATGTTCGCGGACACCCGAACCAATGCCGGCGTCGATAACATCTCGACCTTCCGCAAGCTGCACGTGTTCAAGGATCCGAAGAAACGGGTTATGGCCATCGCCTCGGCGGGGAATCTGTCGATCAGCCAGTCGGTGGTCAGCATCCTGACCGAAGGCTACGACAATCCGGAAACCGGTGAGCACGAAACGCTGATGAACGCGCCCAGCATGTTTCAGGCCGCTCAACGCGTGGGCCAAGTCATCCGCAGCATTCACGCCACCGAAGGCAAGGCGCTGCAGGCGTCCGACGTCAGTTTCGACGTCTCGTTTCTGTTCGGTGGCCAGATCATGGGCGAGCGAATGCGGCTGTTCATGATCTATTCGGCGGGCAATTTCATCGAGTGCACGACCGACACGCCGTATCTGCAGATCGGCGAGCTCAAATACGGTAAGCCCGTGCTCGACCGCGCCATCACCTACGAAATGGACATTTACGACGCGCTCAAGGTCGGGCTGGTTTCCATCGATTCCACCATGCGATCGAACCTGTCCGTCGGTTTACCGATCGATCTTATGGTATTGCGGCGCGATACCTGCGATCCGGAACTGATCTACCGCATCGAGCCTGGGGAACCGTACTTTACCGACCTGCGCGAACGCTGGTCGGCGGCGTTGCGCGCCGCCCATATCGGCATCCCGCGGCCGCCTTACCTCAACCGGCGCTGAAACGACCGCCGGCAAGACCGGTCAGGACACAATTAACGCCTGATTAACGACGGCAGGCGGAAGCGCGCAGGCTACTCGCTCCGCGCGCTTGTCCTCGCTATTTGCAAGCCATTGGAAAGCTTTGCTCCTTAAGGTCACACCCCAGCCAGTAACGCAAAGGGTGGAGCGTGTTGCCTTCGGCGCGGTTGCCCATCGCCGGGGAGAGGAAAGGGTCGCGGTGGGACCAGGCGCGTCTGGTCGCGCCGATCGGCGTCATTGTCGTTACTGCGATCCTGTGCGTCATCGTCGCGGTGCTGACCTCCGCTCGGCGCGCCGACGAAGTCGCGTTCAACACCGAACAGCAGCTGCTTGCGCAGGCGATCGACGAGCACGGTCTGCATGCGATGCGTCTTGTCGAAGGCGTCGCTGCGACGCCAAGCGCCACCAGCAGGATTCGTGACAGCTACGATCCGCAATGGGCCGAACAGCGGGTCGGTGAATGGCTGACGAGGTTTCAATTCGGGGTCGTAGCCATCGTCGGCACCGACGACAGCATCGAATACACCCATTCCGACTCCGCGAATCTCGGCAAAACCGACCTGTCGACCGAGATCGCGCCGGTCATCGCGCTATTGCGCGGGCGGCTTGGAGCAATGCCGGCTCACGCCGTCGTCCTGGTCGACGGCCAGGACCTGGCAAATCCGGGCCGCGGCACCGTCTTGGTGCAAAACTTCCTCGGCCAACCCGCTTATGTCGCGGCCGTGGCGGTCGGGTCGGATGCCGAGCTGGCCAAGGGCAACGACCACGCGCCGATCGTCGTCGCAGTGAAATATTTCAGCACCCGCCTGCTCGACAAGATTGGCGAGCGGCTCGAATTGGCCGACCTGCACGCGACCGCCAATCCAGCCGAGGCGGTCCCCAATCGCTCGCTCGGCCTTGCCGACGCCCAAAGTACCGTTGTCGCTCGCCTTGCCTGGACGCCGAACCGGCCTGGCGAGGCGATCGTGGCAAGCGTCGCGCCGTTCATCGTGCTGGCGTTGGCCGGCTTCGCGCTGTTCGTCGTACTCGGCATTCGCTACATGCGGCGCACCGCCGAGGAAATCGCCACCGGCGAGCGACAATTGCGCCATCTGGCCCTGCACGATCCGGTCTGCGGCCTGCCCAACCGCATATTTTTCGGCGAGCGCCTCGAGCAGACGATCGATAATGTGCGCGGCGGCGGGCTCTCCGCCGCGGTGTTCTACATCGATCTCGACCACTTCAAGGACGTCAACGATACGCTCGGCCATCACATCGGCGACGAGCTCATCCTTAACGTGACGCAGCGTTTGAGCCGCATTATGCGCGGCGACGACCTGGTGGCGCGGCTCGGCGGCGACGAATTCGCCATCATCACCAATTGCGCGTCGGATTCCTATTCGCTGCAGGCGATCGCCGGGCGGATCATTGCCGCGGTCTGCGCGCCTTACTTGATCTCGGGCCACAATATCATCATCGGTGCCTCGATCGGCATTGCCGCGATCGACCGCCGCGTCGGCGATGCCGCCGACATTTTGCGCTACGCCGACATGGCGCTGTACCGCGCCAAGAACGAGGGCCGCAACCGCGCCTGCATCTACGATGCGGCGATGGATGCCGACCTGTCGAACCGGAAATTGCTCGAAGGCGACCTCTTGCAGGCGATCAAGAACGATGGCTTGCGCTCCGCCTATCAGCCGATCGTCAATGCCGCGGGCGACACGGTCGTCGGCGTCGAAGCGCTGGCGCGCTGGACCCATCCGACCCACGGCGAAATCCCGCCGTCGCGCTTCATTCCGATCGCCGAGCATTCCGGGCTCATCATCGAGCTCGGCGAATGGATGCTGCGGCGCGCCTGCCTCGACGGTCGCGACTGGCCGAAGTTGACGGTTTCGGTCAACGTTTCGCCGCTGCAGTTCCGCCGCTCCGACTTCGTCGAAGTGGTCGAGCGCATCCTCACCGAGACCGATTTCGACGCCAACCGGCTTGAGCTCGAACTCACCGAAAGCACGCTGCTCGGCAACCTTGAAACCGCAGAATTGTCGATGCTGCGACTCAAAGCCATCGGCGTGCGTTTCGCGCTCGACGATTTCGGTACCGGCTATTCGAGCCTGCTCTATCTGCGGCGCTTTCCGTTCGACAAGCTCAAGATCGATAGCAGCTTCGTGCGCTCGATCGAAAAGGCGCCCGACGCCGCCGCCATCGTGCATGCCGTGGTCAGCCTGGGCCGCGGCCTCGGCATGAAGGTCACTGCCGAAGGCGTTGAAACCGCCGAGCAGCATTTGTTCCTGCGCGCCGCCGGCGTGCATTCGATGCAGGGTTTCCGGTTCGGCAAGCCGGGCACCGCGGGCGAAATCGACCACCGGCTCGCTTGCCCCGACGAGTACCGCGTCGGCAGCCCCGATCAGGAAGTCGCACTGGCGAGCTGACGGCGTTGCCGTCATTCCGGGGCGCGCGACACGCGAGCCCGGAATCCATAACCCTCACCCTCGAAGGACCGGCGCGGCCCTTCCGCAACTCCTCGATCCGTGGTTATGGATTCCGGACAGCCGCTGGCGCGGCTTCCGGAACAACGAACGAGGGAGGCAACGATGGCGGCCCAGAAGAAAGTAGCCTTGGTGACAGGAGCCGGCACCGGCGTGGGCCGTGCGGTGACACTCGCGCTGATGCGCGAGGGTTATGCGGTGGTGCTCGCCGGGCGGCGGAAGGACATGCTCGAAGCCGTCGCCAAGGAGGGCGCACAGACGCCCGGCGAAGCCTTGACGGCGCCCACCGACGTCGCCGATCCAGCCTCCATCAAAGCGCTGTTCGCCAAGACTAAGGAGCATTACGGCCGGCTCGACCTCCTCTTCAATAATGCCGGCATCGGCGCTCCGGCGATGCCGATCGAGGAAATCCCGCTCGACAAATGGCAGGCCGTGGTCGCCACCAATTTCACCGGCGTCTTCCTGTGCACCCAGGAAGCGATCAAGATCATGAAGGCGCAGAACCCGCGCGGCGGCCGCATCATCAATAACGGGTCAATCTCGGCGCATACGCCGCGGCCAGGCGCGGCCGCCTATACCGCGACCAAGCACGCCGTCACCGGCCTGACCAAGCAGACCGCGCTCGACTGCCGCGGCACCGACATCTGCTGCGGCCAGATCGACATCGGCAATGCGGCGACCCCGCTCACCGACCGTATGGTGCAAGGCGAAGGCGTGCTGCAGCCCGACGGGTCGAAAAAAATCGAAGCCCGCATGGCCGCCGAAGACGTCGGGCGCGCCGTGGTCTATATGGCAAGCCTGCCGCTCGACACCAATGTACTGTTCATGACGGTGATGGCGAATTTGATGCCGTTTGTTGGACGCGGATAAAAGTTGATCCGTCATTGCGAGCAAAGCGAAGCAATCCAGCCTTGCCGCGCCGCTCTGGATTGCTTCGTCGCTTCGCTCCTCGCAATGACGATCTAATGAGGCCCGGGCGCATGCTGTCCGACTGGCACGAATTTTACGCGCTCCTCGGTACCGCCGCGGCGGCGCTGGTGGCGCTGTTGTTCGTGGCGGTGTCGATCGCGACCGACGTGCTGACCCCCGAACCGGAGAGCCGGCATAACACCGCGACCTATATGAGCCCGGTCGTCTTCCACTATGCCAATATTCTGTTTCTCAGCCTGATCGCGATGATCCCGACGCAAACCTGGGAGTCCTTCGCCATCGTCATCGCCGCAGCCTCGATCGGCAGCTTCGGCTATTCGCTCGTTGTCATGGTGCGCGTGCACCGCAATTCCATCTCCGATCTTTCCGACCGTCTGGGCTACGGCGCCGTGCCAATGCTGTGCTACGCGACGGGCTTGGTATCCTCTTGGCTCATCCTCAAACAGCAGCCCGCGGGGCTTGACCTCTTGGCGGGCGCGGCGCTGGCGCTTCTCGTCACCAATATCCGCAACGCCTGGGATCTGATGATCTCGCTGGCGCGGCGGGTGAAGCCGCACTGAACGTCTGGCTCGTCAGTTCAGGACGCTGCGCTCACTTTGATCGTCGCCCCCGCCCTCACCTTCGCCAGCGTCTTCACGTCGCCGAGCGCCTTCGCCCAGATGTTGCAGGGGCTGGCAAGCCGCGTCTCGCCATCTTGCGAGATCGGCGTCCGGCCAAAGCCGAGCGCTATGGCGTGGCCGTCCGGCCAATAGGCGATCTCGCCCGGTGTAATCACGGCCTTGGCGTCTTTCTCGCGCGGCACTTTCACCGGGATCTCGAAATAGACCTCCTCGCCCCAGGTCAAAGCCGACGCCGTGAGCGGCAGCGCAGCTGCGATCGCTTTCGCGGTCGGGGTGTCGAGGAGCTCGGCATCGAGCGTGAGCGAACCGAAATCGAAACGAATGCGCATGAGCGTCTCCACATTAATCTCGCGAATTATTGCCCGCCGGCGTTGACGAAAAAAGGTCGCCTGCGGTGTGGCCGCAGGCGACGCGAGCTTCGAGACGTGTATTCGCATATTTCGTTTTGGTTTCCTGTTTAGTTTCCTTGCGGGGCCTGAGGCGCCGGGTTGGCGGCCTGCGGCTGCGCGGATTGCGGATTGGACGCGAGATAGTCCTCATAAGTGCGGCCGGCGTAATTCGGCGCAGTCGGCACCACCGACATCGGCACCGCGCTCGCCGCCACCGGCGTGGTCGGGACTTGCGTGGCGTCGGCGCTGCCGTCGACCGGAGCGCTGGCCGATTCCTTGGTGCAGATGTCGGCGAACACCACGAGGCCGCTCGGCGTATAGGTCTTGGTCAGGCAGGTGCACGGGCCGGGCGCGGTCACGACCGGCGCTTCATCGACCACATCGTCGACGACGATCCAGCGGCCGAAGCGGAACACCAGATGGCCGTGATCATGATGATGGAAGACCCAATGGCCGGGGAACTTGGGATGGCCGTGCGGGAACGGTCCAGGGATTACGGGATGACCGTGGCCGGGGAAGATCGGGGTCAGCGTGCGGCCGCCGTGACCGGTGAAGCGGGCCATCGTCATACCGCGGCCGCCAATACCGCTGCCGCCGCCAAAACCGCGACCGCCGCCAAAGCCGCGGGCATCGGCATGAGAAGAAAGCGTCGCCACTGCAAGGGTCGCCGCGGCGAGACTGAGGATGATTTTGCGTGACATTGTCGTTCTCCGAGTTCGGGTTGGGGGTCGAAGTGAATTCCAATGCCCGTGGGACAGGGAGGTCGGAGAAAGGTTCAAACGTTTTTTTGACGGTCGAAATCGCGCGATTTCATCGGGATTTGCGGCCGCATCGGGGCGAAACCGGCAAAAAACCATGAAAGCTGTCGCCGCCGCCGGGCGGCTTGCCCAATGGCGCCCGAACGGCGAAACTTGCGGCGCGCCTCCGGTGCCCCGCGAAGCCGCGCAAATTTTCTTCGCTTTGGCTTGAACCTGCGGGCCCGCTGGCTGCCTTACCGTGGAGCCCGACAGAGGCCGGCCGATGCAGACCACTTCGGACGAGGTTCTGATCGCAAAGATCGCCAAGGGCGATCGGCTCGCGATGGAGGCGCTGTTCGTCCGCTATCGGATCCCGGTCTTTCGCTTCGTCAAGCGCATGGTGCGCAACGACACGGTCGCCGAGGATTTGAACAGCGACGTGTTCCTCGACGTCTGGCGGCAAGCCGGAACGTTCGAGGGGCGGTCGGCGGTCTCCACCTGGATTTTCGCGATCGCGCGCTTCAAGGCGCTCAATGCCTTGCAGCGCCGACTGACGGAGGAACTGGATGAGGCGAAGGCCGACACGATCGCGGATGAGGCCGACGATCCGGAAATCGCGCTGGCCAAAAAAGACAAGGCTGCGGTGCTGCGGCAGTGCCTGCTCAAGCTGTCCGCGGAACACCGCGAAATCGTCAACCTTGTCTACTATCAGCATAAGTCCGTGGAAGACGTTGCGGGAATTGTCGGCATTCCGGAGGCGACCGTGAAGACGCGCATGTTCTACGCGCGCAAGAAATTGTCGGAGCTCCTCACCGAGCAAGGCATCGAACGAGGCTGGCCATGACCACGACAGACACCACAGCACGCGGGCGCGAACCGAGCGAGATCGAATTGCTGCTGCCCTGGTACGCGGCGGGAACGCTCGATCCGGACGAAGCGCGGCAAGTCGAAGCCGCGCTCGCCCGCGACCCGGAGCTCGCCAGCCGCTACGAATGGGTGCGCGCGGAATTCGCGCAGGAAACGGCGATCGGCGACGCGGCGGGCGAGCCGTCGCCCGGCGATGCGCGCACGCTGTTCGCCAAGATCGACGCGCTGCCGGCGCGACGCGCGAGCCCGTCGGTCGGTTTGAGCGCGCGGATCGCCGAATTTTTGACGAGCCTTTCGCCGCGCACGCTGGCGTGGTCGGCGGCGGCGGCAGCGCTGGTCATTATGCTGCAGGCCGGCCTCCTCGCCGGCTTCGTATTCCAGACCAAGAGCCAGGGCGGCTATCAGACAGCTTCGGTGCCGACAACAGCTCCCACCGAAGGCAGTTACGTCCTCATCCGCTTTCAGCCGCAGGCCACCGCCGCTGATATCGCTAGCTTCCTCGAAACCAACAAACTGAGCATCGTCGGCGGCCCGGCCGGCGGCCAGCTTTTCCAGGTGCGCGTCGCGCCGACCAAGCTCTCCCAGGCCGACCTCGCGCGTATCGTCAACACGCTGCAGAACGACAAAGTCGTCGGCTTCATCGCCGCGACAAATTGAAATGACCAACCGGACCGACCGGCTGACGTAAGTGGCTAACGTGTCTTCCCGCGCCGCCCCGCTCGACCGGCGCAACATCGGGAGCTTGCCATGCGAAACAGCGATGCGAAGCCGAGATATGGCCGACGAGTAACGGCATCCCTCCTCTGCAGCGTGGTGCTGCTGGCTTGCTGCATCGGCGGATCGCACCCGGCATCGGCATTCGGTTTCGGACGGATGGGCGGTTTCGGCCGGCCGATGATGGGCGGCCCGGTCTGGCGGCGCCCGCCGCCGCCACGCGGCGGCAGATTTGTCGGACCGCCTCCCGGCCGGCGCGGCTGGCCGACACGGCATCCCCCGATCGCCGGCGGCGGCGCCGTCGGTGGCGGCATCGTCGGCGGCGGCATTGTTGGCGGTGCTGCCGCGCGGGCTACCGGCGGCGGCAATAACGGCGGCGGCGCGGCGGCCGCGCAAGGCAATTCGCCGTTCGTCCCCGACGAAATCGTGACGTCGTTTGCGCCGGGCACGACGCCGCAAGCCATCGCCCAGTTCGCCCAGCGGCAAGATCTCGCGCAGCTGGAATCGCAAAGCTTCCCGCTGATCGGCGCGAGCCTTTATCGCTGGCGCATTGGCGGCGGCCGCAGCGTGGCGAGCGTCGTGCAAGCGCTCGGCAACGAAAACATCGTCGCCACCGTTCAGCCGAATTACCTGTTCGCGCTGCAAGACGACGACGCCAAGAAAGACAACGCCAAGACCGCGCCCGCCGCGGCGGGCGATGCCGCCCAATATGTTCTGGCCGAGCTGCAAATCGCGCAGGCGCACCAGATGGCGACCGGCAGGAACATCACGGTCGCGGTGATCGACTCCGAAATCGACGCCAAACATCCCGATCTCGACGGCGCCGTGGTGAAAAGCTTCGACGCGCTCTCCGGCAGCGACACGCCGCATCCGCACGGCACCTCGATCGCCGGCGCCATTGCCGCGCACGGCAAGCTTATGGGCATCGCGCCGGGCGTGCAGATCTTGGCGGTGCATGCCTTCGACGGCGGCCCCGGTGAAGCCAAGGGCACCTCCTTCGCCATCGACAAGGGCCTGCAATGGGCCGCCGACAACAATGCGCGCATCGTGAATATGAGCTTCGCCGGCCCGGCGGATCCGATGCTGGCGCGGATGCTGGCGGCGGCCTACGCCAAGGGCATCGTGCTGATCGCTGCGGCCGGCAACGGCGGCCCGCAGTCCGAGCCGCTTTATCCCGCGGCCGATCCCGACGTCATCGCCGTGACCGCGACCGACAATGCCGAGCATATCTTCGCGCTGGCCAATCGCGGCCGCTATATCGCGGTCGCCGCCCCAGGCGTCGATATTCTCGCACTCGCCCCGGGCGACGCCTATGCGCTCACGAGCGGCACTTCGATTGCCGCCGCGCATGTCAGCGGCATCGCCGCGCTGTTGCTCGAGCGCAATCCGGCGCTCAAGCCAAGCGATATTCGCAGCATCCTGATCGCTACCGCCACGCCGATCGGACCGCCGGTTCCGGATTCTCCCCTCGGCGCCGGCCTGGTGAATGCCTATCGCGCCGTGAGCTTCATCGATCGCAAGCCCGAAGTCAGGGTGCTGGCGCCGGTGGCCGGCGCGCCGCCAAAACAATAATCGTCCGGATTTCGGCGCACCGCGGCTTTGAACCTCGCGGCGCCCCGCCTGTCCAACCGGTGCGTTCGATCTTTCGCACGAGCCGGCGGAGCGCCGGCAACAAAGAGGAGCCGTGCCATGCCTATTCCTGCGATGAGCATTCGCCGTCCGCTGATCGTCTCCGCCATCATCATTCTCGCCATGGCCGCCTTGTCGCTTGTGGCAGCGGCCCTGCTCCCCGCCAGCGTGCCGCTGCGGTTTGACGCGCACGGCGTCGCCACTGTTTATGGCAGTCCGCTTGTGCCGCTGGCGCTGATGCCGCTGGCCGCCCTGGTTCTCTCCGCCATTTTCGCCGGCCTGGCGCGCGCCGAGCCGCGGCGCGCGAATCTTATTTTGTCGCGCCTGCCCTATGCGACGCGATGGATCGGCGCCGTCGCTCTCGTCGCCATCGTGCATCTGTGGATCGTCGACACCCTGATCTCGACCGTGCACGGCGCCGCGCCGATCGATCCGACGCCCTTCGTGTTTGTCCTGGTCGGCGCGACGATCGCGCTTGCCGGCGGCCAGCTCGATAAACTGCGCTCGAACTTCATGATCGGCATCCGCACGCCGTGGACGCTCGCCAGCGACCAGGTTTGGGACCGCACGCATCGCCTCGCCCGCTGGCCGGTGATGCTGACTGGCCTCGCCATCGTCTTCGCCGCGCTCGTCGCGCCGGAAGCGATTTTGCTCAAGTTCACGCTCGCGCTGGTGCTCGTGGTCGGCGCCGGTCTCGTTCTTTTGTCGTATCTCTTGTGGCGCCGCAGCGACGCGCAACGCATGGGGATGTGAGCGCACCGTGGTGCTCATGTGTTTCACCGCCCAGCCTCGACGAGCCATCCTGCCCCGCGACCCGCCTTCGCTCGCTCGGCGAGCTACGGCGGGTTTGAGTCCGCCGAAGCGCGCAGCGCGTAGGCGGAAAGCGGGGAAGGGGGACCGCGCTCTGGCGCGGTGGAAGGGGCGCGGGCGGCGACGCGACGCAAGATTCGTCGTCGCGCCTGGGCATTCGAGCTTTTCCTGCAACGGCAACGAAGCTCCATCTCAGAGGCCCCCTCCACCATGCTTCGCTTGCGCTTGCATGGTCCCCCTCCCCCGCTTTCGCGGGGGCGGATAATTCTTCTTCGTTCTCGCGATGCGCCTTCGCATCCGAGCTTTGCCCACGCCACGGTAAGAAAGCCCTTCCCAACGGCCTCCCTTAAAAGAAGGGAGGCGGAGCGCCGACAGGCGCACCACGGGTTCCGCCCCGCCGCAGCAAATAAAGCCTGCCAGCGTATGCGGCGCGCGCTATGTTCGCCCCCTGCCCCGCATTGGCGCGGGACTTAAAGAGGCGGCGCGCTCGCCTTTCGGCGCCCCACCGCGGTCATGCGCCGAGGGGCCTTACCCCCAACTCGGTTCCGGGCCGCGCTTCCTGGAATCACCGGATCCAAACGGGAGGACCCTCTCCGGCACCAGTGCAGCCAGCACCTGGCAGTCCGATCACGCGCCGGACGGTCGATGCCCAGAACCGCCCGGATATGCAGTGTATCGCTGCATCTCCGGGAACCGCCCCCGCTCCGCCTAGGAGTACCCTCGCGAAGGCGTCCTTCGTCGAGCGGGATTCTTAATTCGCTGCAATGTAACTTAAATCGTTACGAATGTCAACCCCTGTCGCCCCAATGGGGACACAACACAACTATCCGTGAGAAATAGGCGCCATTACCCTGGGTTGCATTTGGGGCTGCCCTACTCCTATATTTGGATGGAGAGAAAAGGGGAGCGGACACGTTGAGTGCGGAGGCGTGGAACCTCGTAGCGGCCATCCTCTGTACAATGGCGGCAGCGATAACGGCTTATGCACTCTTGGTTTTGTACTTTTCAGCACCTACTTTTGTTAATGAGATAGCCGCGATCGGCGGCGGAAATCGGAACCCTTGGCGGTATCGCTTGGATTATCGCCGCAGTCATCGGAGTCCGTCAGCGATGATCAGCCATAGCTACCTATTGCTTGGGGCCGCGGCCGTCTGGATCGTGATCAACTTCCTCGGCGCGGCTTTTGCGATCAGGCGCAACCATTTGCGGGGGAAGGCGTCGAAAGCACAGATCGCTGCCCACGGCCGCGGTGCCACGCAATATTAAACGCGGAGCGCCAGTAACTCACGATCGGATCGAGATCAATCCCGAAATTATAGGCGGCAAGCCCATGATCCGCGGCACCCGCATCCCCGTGGAAACAGTGCTGCGGAAGCTCGGCGCCGATATGACGCTCGATGCAATCCTCGCAGACCACCCGCGCCTGACACGGGATGACGTTCTGGCGACACAGCAACAGCAGGATTTTTCAAAGGCGCCAACGGGGTCCGCCTAAAGCGCGGCCCCCGGAGCCAGACGGAGGCGTCGCGCGCCAATGACGAGCTCCGCTCCACGCCTACGTCAACGCGATTTTTCCAGATTGTGAAGGTATACAATTAAGACGCGACCAACTCAACAATGGTGCTTACATGCAACGGCCCTCCGGAGGTCACGATGCGTCGCAATTCTGACAATCGGAGACGTGCCTTTGCCGATGTCGTTGCAATTGACGCCTGGCATAATAGTTTTGATGGCAAGCACTCAAAAGTTGACCTACACGCCGATGTTGTCTTCGGAACGGCGCGGGTAGGAGGAGACTCCAAATCCCCCGTCCGCTTCAGACTTAGCGCAAAACAAGCAGAGGTCGTCGTCATTATTCCCAAATCGGAACCGGTTTCCGTTGATAAGGGCTCAGTTGCGCGAGAGGCTCCAGAGACACGAGGACGACTGACTGAAACGGTCGAGCAGGCAACGCACTCCCATGCCGGCGGAAGAATTTCACTATCAGCATCGCCTGCCGAATTAAGCGCGTCGGGTTCTGTGACCGCTGGAATAGAGGGGAGCATGTCCGCAAAGAAGAAAATTGAGATTTCCGGCAAGGTTCACTTCATGATTGTAACAAGCTCAAAGACCGATGAGGGTCATTATCGGTGGATAATAAAACCTACGGCAAGCCAGGTTCTTGAAGGTCGTCCGTGGGACGCAACTAAGCAGCCACGTTTGAAGATTATCGACAAAAGGAGGGATCGCTCAAAGGGGATACCGCCCACCGTGCGGGTCGAAGTTCGATGCCGCCGCGAAGACTTACTGATCGATGACCTGCAAATAAAGGATCAAGGGCTTTGGGAGAAAGCGAAAGGCCGCATCGGCTTCAAGAACAAGATGGCTGCCGCCATTTCGTATATTCGCGATCGTTTAACTGAAGAGGGATTAGAGGTTGAAAACATAGAAGATATCTTCGGCAATGTAACTCTGGCGAGCGTGACTGCTAAATCAATCTAAGGGTGGCGACATGCCACATTGGTTAGAGAAAGTCATTACTCTGCTCCAAGCTGACACGAGTGATTTGCGCGAGCTGGCTCGTATGGCTGGCAGCAATCCGCGAATATTTTATCGAGGAATAAGTTTGGCTGATTTGGAATTGAGCGGGCAAGATCTTCAGGACATGGAATTTGCAGAGGGTGTTTTTGAAGATGTGAAAACTTGGCCAGACTACCTCAGAACGGTCCTTGACGCGAACAATGACAAAGTCCCAGCTATTAAGATGATGCAGACAGTCCACCAGGTTAAAAGACAAGAAGAGAGGTTGGCAATCTTACTGGATTTGATACTGCGTAACCCAAATAACTCGCTTTTCCTCATAAGCTTATATTCGAAAGACAGAGCAAAATATGCAAATCTGATACTAAAGCAAATAGAAACTGAACTCAAAGCAGGCGCGGCAGAGGGAACTCTATTCACAAATGAAACAGTTACTCGAAAACTAAGCGCCGTACAGTTAGCTCGAATAGTCAATCGCCAATTCAGTCATGGAATGCCAGACAATCGCGCTGCATTACTCTACTATATGGCCAAGCATCTGGCTAAATACCCCGACATCAACAGGTATTTGCGAGCCAAACTGGCAAAAGCACGATCGATTTTTATTGTTCCACATAGAAGGGAAATTCTACAATTCCTAGATCAGGGCGATGAAATTTCAGAGCAAGCGTAGGGTAGGCAAAGGCGCCAACGGGTCCGCGCGAAGCGCGTCCCGATGACGGGCTCCGCGCCGTGCCCACGGCAACGTCAACGCAAACTGGGAGTCAGCCGTGGGCACGGTTCCCTCTGCCCGCCCCTGCTCGCTCCCGATGACACAGCGCCGCGCCCTCACCGCCGCCAATGCCCGCGCCCGTAGCCATAAGCAAACCGCGGGCCGTAGCCGCGCCAATAGCCGCCGCGGCCGTAATAGTACGGCGCGACGTAATAGGCCGGAGCGGCATAGCCGTAATAGGCGACGGGCGGCGGCGCGTAATAGACCGGCGGGGGCGGCGGATAGGCGTAGCCTTCCTCGACCGGCGGCGGGCCGTAGGCAGGCGGCGGTGCATATTGCGCCTGCGGGGGCGGTTGGTAGGGCGGCGCCATGCTCATATCGGCGGCGTTGGCGGCGGCGAGCGGAGCCAGCGCGCCGAGCGCCACGGCGCCGGCGGTCAGTGACAGCGTGATCGGATTGCGCATGTGTTGGCCTCCTCTAAAGATTCAAACGCGTGTTTTATTAGAGGGAGGCGCCGGGGCGGAATTAGAGCCGGTTAGCGGCGGATTTGGGCAATTTCGGCAACGCGCGTTCATCGTGCGCGGGTAACGGGGGAAGACGCGAAGGAGATCAGGTGCGGCTAGCGCCGCGTGATTTTTCTCCCGGATTTCGCTTCGCGCAATCCAGGCTACAATCGATCGGGGAATCGGGGCTTTCGCCACAATGCCAAACCTGCAATCGGCGCTGGGCGTGTTCGCCATTCTCGCGCTCGCCTTTGCGATCAGCGAGAACCGCCGCGCGGTGCCGTGGCGGCCGGTGGTGACCGGGCTTGGCGTTACCTTCGCGCTGGCGCTGCTGATGCTCAAAGTGCCGCAGACCGAGATCGCGTTCGATTGGATCAATCGCGCGGTCGATGCGGTCGCCGACGCCACCCGCGCCGGCACCGCCTTCGTGTTCGGCTATGTCGGCGGCGGCGCGCCGCCGTTCGACGTCAAGACGCCGGCGGCGCAATTCATTCTCGGCTTCCAGGCGCTGCCGGTGGTGCTGGTGATGAGCGTACTGTCCTCGCTGTTGTTCTACTGGCGCATCATGCCGCCGGTGGTGCGCGCGTTCTCCTGGGCGCTGGAAAAGACGCTCGACGTCGGCGGCGCCGCGGGGCTCTCCACGGCGGCCAATATTTTCGTCGGCCAGGTCGAGGCGCCGCTGTTCATCCGGCCTTATCTGGCGCAGCTCACGCGCAGCGAAATGTTCATCGTCATGACCGGCGGCATGGCCGGCATCGCCGGCACGGTGTTCGTGCTCTATGCGACGATCCTCTCGGCCGCGATCCCCAACGCCGCCGGCCACATCGCGGTCTGCTCGGTGCTCGGCGCGCCGGCGGCGATCCTCATCAGCCTGATCATGGTGCCGGACCCTTACGGGCAGCACACCGGCGGCAAGCTCGACGACGTCGAGCAGCCGGCGCATTCGACCATGGACGCCATCGTCAAGGGCACCGGCGCCGGGCTTGAGCTCCTCCTTAACATCGTCGCCATGCTGATCGTGTTCGTGGCGCTGGTGCATCTCGCCAACGCGATCTTGGGCCTGTTGCCGGATTTTCTCGGGCGCGCCGCTGACGCTGCAGCGCGCGCTCGGCTGGATCATGGCGCCGGTGTGCTGGCTGATGGGCATTCCTTGGTCGCAAGCGGTGACCGCGGGTGGCTTGATGGGGATCAAGACAATCTTGAACGAGCTCGTCGCCTATCTGCAGCTCGCGGCGCTGCCGCAAGGCACGCTCGATCCGCGGTCGAAGCTGATCATGCTCTACGCGCTGTGCGGCTTCGCCAATTTCGGCTCGCTCGGCATCATGATCGCCGGGCTCTCCACCATGTGCCCGGAAAAGCGCGGCGAGGTGGTGTCGCTCGGGTTGAAGTCGATCGTGTCGGGGACGCTGACGACGTGCCTCCTCGGCGCGATCGTCGGGGTGCTGACCTAGCGTAGCCCGGATACCGCGAAGCGGTATCCGGGAGAATCTCACTCCCGGATCGAGCAAGGCTCGATCCGGGCTACGAATTGGCTATTTCAGGCTGACGGTAAAGACACCGTCGAATTTCGTCCGGTCGGCGGCGGCGGGTTCGGCTTTGCCGGATGGGGAGAGCGACGGCGCTTCCGCCGCGCGCGGCCGTTCCGCAAGCGGCGCCGCCTTGGTGGCGAACGCCGCGTCGATCTTCACCTTGAGCGCTTGCGCATCGAACGGCTTGACGATGTAGCTGTTGGCGCTCGCCTTCTTTGCGGCGATGACATTGTCCGACTTGGATTCACCGGTCACGACTACGGGAATCCGACTGAGGCCCGGGTCGCCGCGCATTTCATAAAGAAAGTCGCAGCCCGTCATCGGCGCCATGTCCCAGCTGGCGATGACGAGGCCGTAACGCCTGGCGCGCATCTTGGCGAGCGCTGCGCCGCCATCGGGCGCATCGTCGACGTTGACGGCGCGCAACCGCTGCAGCAGCGCGCGGAGGATACGAATCTCCGCATCGTGGCCCTCGACCACGAGCACCGGTGCGGATGGATCGAAGGCCATGGCTGGCTACTGTCAGGCTATCGGCGCATCACGAGCACACCCCTACGTGTCGCTCGAAAAATGGGCGGGACGCTTCGGGCTATCCCGGTAAAATCGCCGGCGATGCTACGACGACAGTTTGAAGCTTCGGTAAAGACCGGGCTCGATCGGTCGGACAGACGCAATCCGTAGCCCGGATATCGCACCGCGATATCCGGGGAGGATCTCACTCCCGGATCGAGCCAAACTCGATCCGGGCTACGATCAATGCAGCCGGAATTCGCCGTCGACAGCGCGGATCTCGGCCGGCTTGATCAGCCGGGCATGCGCCACGGTGACGGAGTGCAGCGGCCCTTCGAGCTTCTCCAGCCAGAAATTGAGGAATTTGTTGAGCACCGGAAAGTTCGGGCAGAGGTCGTAATCCTGCCAAACATAGGTCTGTAATAGCCACGGATGGTCGGGCCGCCGGTAGAGGATATTGGCGGTGGTCAGTCCATAGCCTTCGAGCTGACTGCGAAACTCTTTCGACACCATAGTGCCCTCCAATCCCGGCACGGGAATGTTTCGAGACTCGCTCTGCTATTGCAAGCCTCAAAAGTGAATAAGTTGTGTACTTTCAAGGCACTAGCAGCATCTTTGCTCCGGTGCTAACAGCGCGGTGGAACTACACTTGTCCCGATTTTAACGGAACTTCTTGGGACAAGTTTCCTCAGGAGGAACCGGAATATTTCATCCGACCTCCAGGAACCTGCGGCGGTTAACCAATCGCGAAGGGCTGGGGCGTCGGCTGTTGGCAATCGGTTTCGAGGAGTGCTAATTAATTTTGAGAGACCTCTTGTGGGCGTCGAGACCACGCCCCAATTCTGCATCAAGCGGTCCGCCGAGGGACTCTATCAACGGCCGCTGCCACACTCACAAACGTCTTCGTTTTCAATAACTTAGGAGGACACCATGAAGTTTCGTCCGCTTCACGATCGCGTCGTCGTCAAGCGCATCGATGCCGAGGAAAAAACAACCGGCGGCATCATCATTCCGGACACCGCCAAAGAGAAGCCCTCGCAGGGCGAAGTCATCGCCGTCGGCCCGGGTGGCCGCGACGAGGCGGGCAAGCTGATCCCGATCGACATCAAGGTCGGCGAGCGCGTGCTGTTCGGCAAATGGTCGGGGACCGAGGTCAAGATCGACGGCCAGGATCTCCTGATCATGAAAGAGTCCGACATCATGGGCGTGCTCGACGAGCAGGTCGCAAGAAAGAAAGCTGCCTAAGAAGGCCGCGTAACCAAAAAACCCGTCATCCTGAGGCGGCCGCGCAGCGGCCCTCGAAGGATGACATTCCGAAACAGCACCCTTCGAGGCGAGCTTCACTCGCTCCTCAGGGTGACGAACAGGAGTGAATTCCAATGGCTGCCAAGGAAGTCAGATTCTCCGTCGATGCGCGCGACAAGATGTTGCGCGGCGTCGACATTCTCGCCAACGCGGTGAAAGTGACATTGGGCCCGAAGGGCAGAAATGTCGTGCTGGATAAATCGTTCGGCGCTCCCCGCATCACCAAGGACGGCGTCACCGTCGCCAAGGAAATCGAGCTTGAGGACAAGTTCGAGAACATGGGCGCGCAGATGGTCCGCGAGGTCGCTTCGAAGACCTCCGACATCGCCGGTGACGGCACCACGACGGCGACGGTGCTTGCCGCCGCGATCGTCAAAGAGGGTTCGAAGGCGGTTGCCGCCGGCATGAACCCGATGGACCTCAAGCGCGGCATCGACCTCGCGGTCGAGACCGTGGTCGAGGAGCTCAAGAAGAACTCGAAGAAGGTGACCTCGAATTCCGAAATCGCCCAGGTCGGCACCATTTCCGCCAACGGCGACAAGGAAATCGGCGACTACCTCGCCAAGGCGATGGAAAAGGTCGGCAACGAGGGCGTGATCACGGTGGAAGAGGCGAAAAGCCTCGAGACCGAGCTCGACGTCGTCGAAGGCATGCAGTTCGACCGCGGCTATATCTCGCCCTACTTCATCACCAACGCCGACAAGATGCGCGTTGAGATGGAGGACCCCTACATCCTCATCAACGAGAAGAAGCTCTCCGCTCTGAACGAACTCCTTCCGCTCCTGGAAGCCGTGGTGCAGACCGGCAAACCGCTTCTGATCGTGGCCGAGGACGTGGAAGGCGAAGCGCTCGCCACTCTCGTCGTCAACAAGCTCCGCGGCGGCCTGAAGGTTGCGGCGGTGAAGGCTCCGGGCTTCGGCGATCGCCGCAAGGCGATGCTGCAGGACATCGCGGTCCTGACCGGCGGCACGGCGATCTCCGAGGATCTCGGCATCAAGCTCGAGAACGTCACGGTCGCCATGCTCGGCAAGGCCAAGAAGGTGATGATCGACAAGGAGAACACCACGATCGTCAACGGCGGCGGCAAGAAGAAGGACATCGAAGACCGCATCACGCAGATCAAGGCGCAGATCGAGGAGACCACCTCGGACTACGACCGCGAGAAGCTGCAGGAACGTCTGGCCAAGCTCGCCGGCGGGGTCGCTGTGATCCGCGTCGGCGGCGCCACCGAGGTCGAGGTGAAGGAACGCAAGGATCGCGTCGACGACGCGATGCATGCGACCCGCGCCGCGGTCGAGGAAGGCGTTCTTCCGGGCGGCGGCGTTGCGCTGCTGCGCGCCACCGAGGCGCTCAAGAAAGTGCGCACCGCCAACGAGGACCAGAAGCACGGCGTCGATATCGTGCGCAAGGCGCTGCAGGCTCCGGCCCGGCAGATCGCCACCAATGCGGGCGAAGACGGCTCCGTCATCGTCGGCAAGATCCTCGAGAACTCCAACTACTCGTTCGGCTTCGACGCCCAGGGCGGCGATTACGTCGACATGGTGAAAAAGGGCATCATCGATCCGACCAAGGTCGTGCGCCAGGCTCTGCAAGGCGCGTCCTCGGTCGCCGGCTTGCTCATCACCACCGAGGCGATGGTTGCCGAACTGCCGAAGAAGAAGAACGACATGCCCCCGATGCCGGGTGGCGGCGGCGGAATGGACTTCTAAGTCCATCATCCAAGCGAATCTACGAAGGGCGCGACGCGAGTCGCGCCCTTTTTTCTTGTTCGGGAAACTTCCTTGTTCGGGAAACGACTAAAATCGCGCCCACCGCAGAGACTGCAGCATGAACGTCCAACTGCCCGTACACATGGACCAGCCGCACTTTCTCGCCTGGGTGCAGGGCCGCGAGGATCGTTACGAACTCGATCGGGGGCGAGTCATCGCGATGGCCGCGGGGTCACGGGCGCATTGGCAGATCACCTTAAATCTCGCGAGGACTCTGGTCGAACGTCTCGACCCGGAGCGCTTCGCGGTTCTGCCCGAATTCGGCGTCGATCTTGGCCCCGATACCATCCGCTTCCCCGATGTCGTCGTCGACGCAGCAGGGGAAGCGTCCGGCGATCTCAAAGCGACCGCTCCGGTGCTGATCGCCGAGGTTCTCTCGCCGTCATCCGAGCGGATCGACCTCGGCGACAAGGCGCCGGAGTATCTTCGCCTGCCAAGCCTGCTGGCCTATCTGGTGTTGGCCCAGGACGAGATGAAGGCGTGGGTGTGGACGCGCGGTCCAACGAATTTTCCGGCCAGCGCCGACGTGCTCGAAGGTGAAGGCGCCGTCGTCCGCATCGAACGGCTTGCGCTCGATTTGCCGTTCGCGGCGGTTTACGACCGCGTACGATTCAAATGAAAGCCGCGTCGCTTACGCGGTAGCCAGCGCGTAAGCCTGATCGATCAGCCGCACCAAGCGGGCGCAGTCCTGCACGGAAATCGGCGGCGCCTGGCCGTTCTTCCAGTGGTCGAGTGCGTCGCGCACTGCGGTGAAATACGGCGCGGTGAGATCGACGCCCGGCAAGACCTTATCGCCCTCTTTGGTGGCGAGCTTCACGATGTTGTCTTTCATGGTGAGGATGGCATCGCGGCCGGCGAGCTTCCATTCGCCATCGGTGCCGTCACGCGGAAACGTGTTGCCGACCTCGACGGTGCCGAGAATGCCGCTCGCCGAACGCAACAGCACCGAGGCGTAGTCTTCCACCGCATTGCCGTGCGCGCGGGTGCTCAATTGCGCGCCGGTGACGGTCGCCTCCTCCCCGGTCAGATGCCAGAACATGTCGAGGCCGTGCGGACCGAGATTGCGCAATGCGCCGCCGCCGGCCTCGGCCGGATCGAGCATCCACGGACAGTCCCAGGCCGCATAACGCGGCGGGGCCGGGCGGTTGATCCGTACGTAAATGTGCGACAGCGGGCCGAACGTCTTGGCGGCCAAAAATTCGCGGGCGCGCGCAGCGAAGGCGCTGTAACGCTGCGCCAGCGGCACCGCGACGAACGCGTTCTTGCGCGCCGCCTTCTCGGCGACCGCATCGACTTCCTTGGCGCTCACGCCCATCGGCTTTTCCATCAGAAACGGATAGCCGGCGTCGATCAGATCGTGGGCGATCGCGGCCATCTGGCTGTGCCGCCCGAGCGCGACGACAAAATCGGGATGCAGCGTCTTGAGCATGGCGTGGTAGTCAGTGAAGACCGGCGGGCTGCCGACCTCGGCGGCGCGCTTGGCGACGAGGCCTGGGTCAAAATCCTGCAGGCCGACCAGTTCGACGTCCTTCATGGCAAGGAGGTGGCGCAGATAGGCGGCGTCATTGAGCGCGTGCCAGTGGCTTACTCCGACGGCGGCGACGCGAATGGGCATGTTCATTCCCTTTGACGGTTTTCTTGCCGATGGCTTCCGTTGTGCGGACGGGCGTGCGGCGCCCCATTAGGTATTGGTCGGCGCGAGCCCGAGAATCTGCCGCGCCTCCCCCGGCGTGGCGACGTGATCGCCCAACACCGCGATGATCTTCGCAGCTTTCTCGACCAGCGCGGCATTGCTCGGCGCGAGCTTGCCCTTTTCCAGATAGATATTGTCCTCGAGCCCGACGCGCGGGTGACCGCCAAGGAGCACGGTCTGCGCCACCATCGGAAACTGATAGAGCGAAATGCCGAAGGCGAACCACGGCGAGCCCGGCGGCAACAGGTTGCGCATATAGGTCATGGCCTCCGGCGTCGCCGGCTGGCCCCAGGAAATGCCGAGGCAGATCTGGAACATGCCCGGCGGCTTGACGTAGCCCTGCTCGAGAAAACGCTTGGCCAGCAGCAGATGGCCGGTCTCGAAGACTTCGAGCTCCGGCATCACGCCGGCCGTCTTGATCGCCTCTGCCATCGCCTGCAGATGGGAGGGCGTGTTGACGAAAACCCGGTCGCCCATATTGAGGCTGCCCATGTCGAGGCTGCAGATATCGGGCTTGAGCTCGACGACGTGGCGCACGCGGTCCTCCGGCGATTTCAGCGAGCTGCCGGGCCCGGGTTTTGACGGGTCGCTTTCGTCGTGCGTGAAGCGCGCGCCGGGACCCGTGGTCAGGTTGATCAGCACGTCGCCGTTCTTCGCCCTGATGCGCTCCATTACCTCGCGGTAATGCGCGCCGTCCATGCTGGGCTTGGTGGTCTTCGGGTCGCGCACGTGGATGTGCACGATGGCGGCGCCGGCTTTTGCGGCATCCAGCGCCGAATTGGCGATCTGTTCCGGCGTCACCGGGACCGCCGGATTGCGGCCCGGCGTGTCGGCCGAACCAGTCACCGCGCATGAGATGATGATCTTACGCTGCATTGACCTCCCCCAAAGCTTGACGGTCGCTGCGCAGCCTTTCGCGGCCGCGGGGCCGAAGCTCCGTAAGTTATAGCGGGGCCACGCCGTGGTGTCGCGCGGCAGGCGCGGACGCACCCTGCCCTAGCATGACAGCCCCGGACATGTGCTGCGCTAAGCCTCGCAGAAACCGAAAACGGCCCTATCTAGTGAGGGCGCGGACCCGGCAAAAGGCTTCCCTGCTTCAAGATGAATCAAGCTCTCGTCACCGCATTGCCGGATTGGCTGACGCAGGCCGGCCTGGCCGGAATTTCCGAGTCCGAGATCGTCTCCGGTTTCTGCGACCGATGCGTCGCTGCAGGGATTCCGATCGCCCGCACGCAAGTGTTCATCGACACGCTGCATCCCGTTCATGAAGGCCGTTTGTTCCGCTGGGGCCACGACCCGAGCGAAGCACCCTTAATGGATTATGGCCGCACCGGCCCGAACCCGCTCGCCCCGTCCGGGTCCTACCCGCTCGATCTCGTTGCCGCGGAACGCTGGCGGCAAAGCCCGTTCTACAAAATGGTGCAAACCGGCGAAGCGTTCTTGCGGCGTCGCGTGACGGCGGCAAGCGCGAGCGAATTCGTGGTCCTGCCGGAACTGCTGGCAGCCGGGATGACCGACTATGTCGCTATCATCACCCGCTTTGCCGCCGACGGCGTCATCGGCGAGATGGACGGCGTCTATTCGTCATGGGCGACGCGGACGCCGGGCGGCTTTGCCGACACGCAGATCGCCGCCCTTGAGAGCATCGTTCCGTACCTCGCACTCGCCATCAAATCGATATCGCTCGCCCGCATGACCGATACTTTGATGGAAACCTACCTCGGCCGCGATGCCGGCCGCCGCGTGCTGTCCGGAAAAATCGTCCGCGGCATTGCCGAGCGCATCGATGCCGTCGTCTGGTTCAGCGATCTGCGCGGCTTCACCCGGATCACCGACACGACGCCGGAACAGGTCATCCCGCTGCTCAACGATTATTTCGACGTCATCGTCTCGGCGATCAAGAAATACGGCGGCGACGTGCTCAAGCTGATCGGCGACGGCACGCTCGCCATCTTCACCGCCGGGGACCGCATGCAGGCCTGCGATATGGCGCTCGCCGCCGCGCTTGCGGCGCGCCAGGGCATTGCCGAATTGAAGAAGCTGCGTGCGCAAGCGGACAAACCGGTCACCGACATGTATCTCGGACTCCATGTCGGCGAGGTTTTCTTCGGCAATGTCGGCAGCCGCGAGCGGCTGGACTTCACTGTGGTCGGCCCGGCCGTGAACGAAGCGAGCCGCATCGCAGCAATGTGCCGCTCTTTGGAACAGCCTGTTCTGATATCGGCGGCGTTCGCCGACGTCGGGAATTTAAAGCAGCGTCTCGTCTCGGTAGGGCGCTATGCGCTGCGCGGAGTCTCGCACGCGCAGGAATTGTTCACTCTCGATCCCGATGCATGACCCGAGGAGGCGCAAGACAGGCGCAAGACAGCAGGCGGACAAGATCGCAAACGGAAACGACCACATGCGGGCGCGCGTTCATCCGGCGTCGCCTACAGTGGCCGTTGCGGCGATGAGGAACTAAAAAACAAGCATCATCGCCTAAGCACTTGAAACTTATCACTCCTTGGTGACAGTCCCATGACTCCCCAAACAGGCAATATCTATATCGGCATCGGCGGCTGGACGTTTGAACCATGGCGCGGCGTGTTTTATCCGAAGGGATTGCCGCATGCGAAAGAACTAACCTATGCCGGCGAGCGGCTGACCTCGATCGAAGTCAACGGCACGTTTTACCGCACGCAGAGCCCGGCAACATTTCGTAAATGGGCGAGCGAGGTGCCGGCGGGTTTTGTATTCGCGCTCAAGGGCCCGCGCTATGCCGTCAATCGGCGCGTGCTCAAAGAGGCCGGCAACTCCATCAAACGGTTCCTGGATTCCGGCGTGACCGAACTCGGTGACCGTCTCGGTCCGCTGCTCTGGCAATTCGCGCCGACGAAAAAATTTGACGCCGCCGATTTTGGCGGATTCCTGGAGCTGCTGCCGGGTAAATTCGATCGGCGCTCAATCCGTCACGTCATCGAAGTTCGTCATGACAGCTTCTGCACGCCGGAATTCATCGACCTGTTGCGCGGGTTCAAGATGCCGGCCGTATTCACCGACCACGCCAAATATCCGAATGTCGCCGACATCACCGGCGACTTCGTCTATGCCCGCCTGCAGCGCGGCCAAGACACGATAGCGACTGCTTATCCGCCGAAAGATATCGACGCATGGGCGGATCGGCTGCAAACCTGGGCGCAGGGCAAGGAGCCCGGCGACTTACCGCGCGTCGGCCCGGCGGCGAAGTCCAGGGCCGCGCCGCGCGATGTCTTTGCCTATGTCATCCATGAAGGCAAAGTCCGTGCACCGGCGGGTGCCATGGCTTTGATTGCGCGATTAAACGCGTAGGAACAGTTCAGTCCCCCGGCAGGGCGGATGGGACATTTCGGCCAAAACGCTAACGGCCACATGTCCCGAACCAGGCGCGCGTACATCCGGCGTCGCCCAAGTCGCAACAGTGGCCGTGCTGCGATGGAACCCGAAGGCTCAACATCACGTTCTCCAGATGGGGGGTTGAAGGCCGTTATGCAAGGGTCGCTTTTATGCGACACTATGGGCGCAATCCTGTTTCCGGGGGTGACCGGGCCGAGCGCCGCAGGCCATATTCGGACGGCGGCCGATTTTGAGGGAGACGATTATGACTCTGCAGCAACCAACCAGCGCCGACGAACTTAGACGCGACGTGACAAGCGCCATCCATGCCCACTGGGGCCTGTTCCTGTTCGAGGGCATTGTGCTTGTTCTTCTCGGCTTCGCAGCGATCGTCGTGCCGGTCATTGCAACGCTGGCGTTCACTTTGGTGATCGGCTGGCTGTTCCTGATCTCGGGCGGCGTCGGCCTCGTCACGACGTTCTGGATGCGCAGCGCGCCGGGCTTCTGGTGGGCGCTGTTGTCCGCCGTCATCGCGCTGGCGGCCGGTGTCATCCTGATCCTTTGGCCGATCAGCGGCACGCTGTCGCTCACCTTGGTGCTGATCGCGTTCTTTGTCGTCGAAGGCATCGCCACGCTGATGTACGCCTTCGAGCATAAGGCGCAGCTCTCAGGCCGCTGGGCCTGGATGCTGGCATCGGGCATCGTCGATCTCATTCTCGCCGGCATCATCTTCGCCGGGCTGCCCGGCACCGCGGCATGGGCGCTCGGGCTCCTCGTCGGCATCAATATGCTGTTCGGCGGCACCGCGATGATCGGCATGGCGCTGGCGGCGCGCAACTCAGCGTAGCGAATTCGCCTCGTTTGCGGTTCGTGGCGGGACTCGGACATCAAGTCCGGGATGGTGTAGGCTTGCGCGAAATTGAGATCCGCAGGGGGAAATGCCGGAATGTTCGCCAAGCTCAATCACGTCGCGGTCGTGTCGGAAAACTATGCGCTGCTGGCGGTCTGGTACCGCGCCGCGTTCGGCCTCGAAGTCAAGACCAATGCCAAGTTCGAAGCGTCCGCGATGTCGATCGGCGACGGTTACGTCGGGATGAACATCAATCCGCGAATGGCCGGGCGCCAAGCGGGATTCGATCATTTCGGCATCCAGGTCGAGGACGTCGAAGCGGTCCGCGAACGTGTCGCCAAGAAATATCCGAAAATTGAAATCATTCAGCGGCCCAGCAACCGGCCGTTCGCGGCGCTCGGAATTCACGATCCTGCCGGGCAATATTTCGATCTGTCGCAGGCCGGCCTGAAGAACCGCGCCGAAGTGTATGAAGCGGGGACTTGGGAGCAGAAGCGGCGCTTCAGCCATTTCGCGATGCGGGTCATCGAGCCGGAACGCCTGGCCGAGTTCTACGCCGGCGTGTTCGAGTTGCCGCTGAACAATTCGCCTGCGGGCGACGGTGCATTCGCTCTGACCGACGGCCGGATGACTATGCACATCCTGCCCTGGAAGATCTCCGACTTTCTCGGCACCGGCATCGAACGGCCGGCGCTGGATCATCTGGGATTCGAGGTCGAGGACATCGCCGCATTCAAGAAAGATGTCGAGGAGTTACGCGTCGTCAATCCTCTGATGACGCCGAAGCCGACCGGCGTCGGCGCGGAAGGCGAGGCGCGGCTGAACACCTTCAAGCGCACCGGCCTCGGCGAGCACTATCTGGCCGACCTTGACGGCGTGATGATCGCGATCAAAGAGGCCAGGCAATGAGGCGCGCGCGACTTCGGCCAATCGCGGTCGCGGTGCTGCTGGCTTTGGCTTCGTTGACGAAGCCGGCCGCCGCGCAAGGCGACTTGCCGCACCGGATCGTGCTGGTAGTGCCGTTCGGTCCGGGCAGCGGCGTGGATTTTGTCGGCCGCTTGGTCGCGGAGAAACTCTCCGAGCGCTTGGCCGAGCCCGTCGTGGTCGAGAACCGGCCCGGCGCCGGCGGCATGACCGGCGAGGACTGGGTGGCGCGGAGCGATCCCGACGGCGCCACGCTCCTCCTCATGGAAGCCTCGGTGGTGCTGCAAAAGTGGCTGCACAAGAGCGTTCCGTTCGACGTCAATACCGATTTCGCGCCGATCGCGAGAGTGGCGACATCGACGCTGTTTTTATGCGCGCAGGCCTCGTTCCCGCCCAACAACATTCGCGAGCTGGTGGCGCTTGCCAAATCCGAGCCAGGAAAGCTTTCGGCGGGCACCCCGGGCGTCGGCTCGCCGCATCATCTGGCGCTCTTGCTGTTCAACTCGCTTGCCAAGATCAATATCGTCAACGTGCCCTATCGCTCAGCCGCGGCTTCGGTCAACGACTTGCTGGCCGGCCAGATTCCGATGGTGTGGACCGGTCTCACCGCGGTCATGCCGCATCTTCAGGCCGGCACCGTAAAGCTGTTGGGCTCAGCATCCGACCAGCGTCTGTCGCTGGTGCCCGAGGTACCGACTTTCGCCGAAGAGGGCGTACCCGGCGTGGTGGTCAACAACTGGTTCGGCGTTGCCGGGCCGGCCAAAACTCCGCCAGGCGTCGCCGCACGCTTGGGCAAGGAACTGGCGAATGTTGCTGCCGATCCCGACTTCAAGAAGCGCATGCTCAATCTCGCATTCGAAGCGAATTACCTCGACGCGTCTCGATTTCGCACCGAGATCGACGGCGATTCCGAACGCTTCGGCAAGCTCATCCGCGATGCCGGCATCACCCCCCAATAATTTCAACGAAGCCGTGCGGCATTCAGCGGCGTGATCGCAATCCGCGGGCGGGTTTGAAACCCGCCGCTACAAGCCTCGCGGAAATTTATTCCGCCGGCTGCGGCAAGCGCGCCTGCTCCACGCCGTTGGCGATCAGTGCGATCGCCAGCACGGCGACGAGGAAGCCGAGCGCGATGACCGCGGTGGCGCCGAGCACGAGGCCGAAGCCGCCGCGGCCATAGAGCACCGCGATCATCGACACCGCGACGCCGGAAACCATGAAGGTTAGGAAATAGCGCACCGCATAGACGCGGCCGCGCCAAGCGTCGGCGGTATAGCGGGCGATCACAAGATCGTTCACCGTGATCTGGCCGTAGATCGCCGCCATGGTGAAGGCTAGCGCAAACAATAATGTTATGCCGCTGGCATAGGCCGCCCACACCACGCCGCCGAATTGCATGATCGCAAGGGCGGCGAACAAGACATGGAGCGGAAAGCGCTCCACCAGCCGGCCGACGGTGATCTGGGCCAGCGCGCCGCACAGGAACACCGCCGTGGTCAAGCCACCGACCGCAATCAACGAAATGTCGTTGCCGACGCGCTCATCGACGATCTTGGGCAGCGACACCGAGATGGTGTTGAAGACGAGGCCGGCGCTGAGCGCGACAACGACGAAAAGCCCGAACATCGTCGCGGCGAAGACCGGCGACAACGCAACGTCGGGCGCCTTCGAGCGCGCGGCGGCATGGCCCTCTTTCTCCTCCGGAACGACCCACAGATAGATCGCGCCGGTCGCGATGCAGATCACGCCGGGAATAAAAAAAGCGCCGCGCCACGACAAGGCCGCTGTCAGCGTTGCCGTAATTCCGGCCGCGAGCGACACGCCAAGATTACCGCAAACGCCGTTAAAGGCGAGCGTGCGGCCGCGCTGAGTGGCTTTCTCGATGATCATTGCAGTACCGACCGGATGGTAGATGGCGGCGAACACGCCGAGCGAAAACAGCGCGAAGCCGAGCACGTAAAGCGAGGGCGCCAAAGCCGCGGCAATCAGCGAAGCTCCACAGCCGAGATAGAAGGCGAACATCAGGTTACGGCGGCTCCAGCGGTCGCCGAGCCAGCCCGCCGGCAGCGAGAACAAGCCGAAGGCGACGAAAGACGCGGTCGATAGCCAGATCAGGCTCGAATAGGAGCGGCCGTAGACGACTTCGAGCTCGATGACCACCGTCGGATAGATCAGAATGACAAAGTGATCGAGCGCATGCGCCCAATTCATAAAGCCGATCGCCAGCCGCCGCCGCGACAGTTCCGCGGAGTGCTCGCTCGCCACAGGTTGTATCGTCGTTGAAACTGTCATCGTTCGATTCCCGGTCGACCCGCCACAATAGCCCGGCGATGGCTAACGATATACCCAATTCTTGCAGGGCAGGTCGGCTCGATTCCCGGCCGCGCTGCGCACCGCGGCGGCTGGCGATCGCCGCTGCACAGTTTTCTCGTTACAAATCGAGATTAACATCAAACACGAAGCCGCCGAATTCGCCGCGCCCGCTGCGGACGTTCGCGCAAGTCAAAGATCGCACGATCAAAAGCGCGGTGGTCCACATCCGTCAAAGGAGCGCTGCGGAGAAGAGCTTTTGATCGGCTCGGCAGATGGAGGACCCTGCCACCAAAACTTCCCGGCCGGACGCCCGCCTGAGCATGAAGCTCGCGATCGATCCTTGGTCACAACCAAACGGCGCAACCCCGCAACCAAACGCACAATGGTTGAATCTCCTCACGAAGATTGATGGACCATCAAAAAGAAAAATATTCTGAAGCGAGTGCAAACAGCACAGTGCGCGTGCAGAATACCCTCTACGAAGGATTTTATTTGGTGTTAGAATACATGCAAGCGCATTCCAAAATGCCACAAGAGCGGAAGCGGGTTCATCCGGCCTCCGTCGACTATATTGGCTCCATGTCGCGCGAGCTCGCCGCAATGGCGAGAAACGAAGGCTGCGGTCTCCTCAGCTATATGCTTGAAGTCGCCGCCATCGAAGCTGAGCGAATGGGCGGAGCTCCCGGGGGACAATCCGTTTCATAGGCGAAGGCTGCGGCGCAGATGGATAAAGCTCATCCAATCTCGCGACGCCCGGGACTTGTCCGGTCCACGATGTCAAACGGCGACGCTAAAGACGTACGCCTCGCATAAACCCGCTCCGTTCTGGCGGTGCGCCGACACAATACCAGATTATCCGCTTGGCTGATTATCGGCCGAACACAAGAGGTTCTGACGAGGCGCGGGCGGCGACGGGCACAGCGAAGAGCCTTCCCCGCAGGGTTGAAACAATTTATAGTAGCGGACGCTAGCAACGGGTTTCTTGGTCTCATCATGCGGTTCTCGTATCTGCTTTTGGCCATACCGCTGGTTGGAGTCGTAGCTCTGGGTGCAGCGACCTCCCACGCCGACCCGAATGACTATTTCCAGGGCAAGACCATTACCATCTACGTGGATAACCCGGTTGGCGGTGGCTACGACCTCAACGCCCGCGTGCTGGCGCGTCATCTTGGAGATCACATACCCGGGCATCCCGGGGTTATCGTGTCCAATATGCCGGGGGCACACGGCATCAGAGGTGCAAATTTCATTTACAACGTCGCCCCAAAAGACGGCACGGCATTGGGAGCGGAAATCGCCGACCTCGCGGAATACCAAGTCGAGGGAATTGAAGGCGTCAGTTATGACGCGTCGCGATTTGGCTGGATAGGCAGCATCGCACCGACCAACATTGTTCTCTACGTGTGGCACACAGTCCCTGTCCGAACCATCGCCGATCTAAAATCGAGGGAGACTGTTTTAGCGTCGTTTGGGCCGGTTCCGACTTACGCACGGCTACTGGAAGAGCTGGTTGGCGCTCGTTTCAAGGTCGTGGATGGATACGATGGCATCAACGCAGCAAATATGGCGTTGGAGCGCGGCGAGGTCGAGGCTTCTCTGAGTTCGCTGCCCGTTCTTCGGGCCTATCGGCCGGATTGGCTGGCGAAAAAGATGATCAGAATTTTCTACTATGAAGGCTTTAAGCGAAGTCCGGACTTGCCGGATGTTCCTGCAAGTATTGAATTAGCAAAGACCGACTCTGACCGATCTGTGATGAGTTTCTTTATCAAGAACTCCGCCATTGGACGCGCTTTCGTGGTGCCGCCGGGCGTCCAAGCTCCGGTTCTTGACACGTTGCGGACCGCGTTCGATGCGACAATGAAAGACGATAAATTTCTCGGAGATTGCCAGAAGAGCAAGATTGACGTGAATCCTCGGTCAGGCGGGGAGATCGAGAAGACGGTCAGCGAAATGATCAACGTGGACAGCGCTACGCAAGCGCGGGTGCGTGAGATCGCCGGGGGGCGACTGTGACTCGATTTCGAGTGGGTGGGACCCGTTCGAATCGTCGTCGCGGGGGACCCAAATATAGGCAGAGGGGCAAATGCATCGACGCCACGAGAAAAGGAATACGCCGATTGAGCTGCTCCGAGCGCTCGTGACGGTAGTGGACACGGGTAGTTTTACGAAAGCTGCGGACGCGCTCAATCTAACTCAGTCGGCGATCAGCGCTCAGATCGCGCGCCTAGGCGATCTGCTTGGCGGGAGTATGTTCGCAAAAGGCCCCGGCATATCTCCAACGAAGCGTGGCTTTTTAGCCCTCAAATATGCGCGACGCATGGTGGCTATCAACGATGAACTGCTGGCCTCCGCGGGCTCGGGCTCCGCTCCGGGCCAGACCGTGATCGGACTGACATTGTGGTTGGGGCAGCAATATCTAAGCTCCGTTTTTGAGCGCTGCTCGTGCAAGGCGACCGGCGCACAGGTGGCTTTTCGTTGCGACTACTCCGAGCAGCTCCTTCGTGACCTGGACTCAGGCTCGTTGGACATCGCTTTCTTATGCAACGTCGAGGACTCGCGGCCGAATGCCTTGGTCCGATGGTCGGAGAGAACATTCTGGGTGAAGTCGCCGCACCTCTCCCTCTGTCCTGGCGCCCCGATTCCACTGGTTGCCTGGCCGGGTAGCTTTCCACATCGCCTAGCGGTGGAAGCGCTGGAGAACGCCGGTGTGCAGTTTTACATCTCCTTTTCAGCACCAGATTTTTCAGCCCGTCTGGCCGCGGCGGCGAGCGGTCTTGGCGTGCTCGTTGTACAGGAACGAACCCTGATTTCGGAGTTGGAGGTAATCTACGAGGGGTTACCATTGCTACCAGATAACAAGACGGGTCTGTTCGCCCGTGAAAGGCTCGATGTCAACCGCATCAGGCCGCTTATACAAGAACTGAAGGAGGCCCTAGCGCCACCGCACCCAACCGAACCTAATGCGATCTACTCCAAAGAACTTCCGCGACCGGACGGCTCACGAACCGCCTCGTTACGGGTTTGAGTTTTTCTGAACAATCAATATTCATGAAGCATCAAGAGAAAAAATAGTTTTGGAAAGCGTGGGACGGTTTCATCCAATAAAACCGCAGGAACGCGCGGCAGAGCGGTAAGCCGGCGTCTTACCTTTTCCACAGGCCGATCGCGTCGCCATAGCAGCTTCATCTTGGCAAAATACATCGCGACCTTAACCTAGAGTTGTTTCTCGGGGTGGTTGAGGTCGCTCGGTGTACGCGTTGCGCGTCGTTGTCGCGGTGGCGGGCGCTGTCGCGGGCATGGTTGTGTGTTCTACTGTGGGCCGAGCGCAGACCGCTTCGCCCAGCAGCCCCTCGTTTCTTCTCTTCGGCGGGACGGATTTATGGCGTTATGGGGCTTTCCTCTACGGCGGGACTTTGTGGTCGCCCGCCGGTCTCAATGCGGACGGCTTTACGTTAAAGCTCCTCGTCAACGGCGGCCGCTACAGCTACACCTCAGACGCGCTCGCGACCAAGATCGACGGCACCATGCTGTCCGGCGCGGCGCTGCCCGGCTTTCGCGTGGTTCGAACCGCGCTCACCGTCGGTCTGTACGCCGGGGCGGTCGTGCAGGATTACCGGCTGTCGCCCTACGACCCCGGCAGCCGGTTGCACGGGTTTTACGCCGGGGCGCAATTGGCCGCTGACGTTTGGTACCAGCCGACGGCGAATATCATGGCTGCCGGCAACGGCTCGCTGATCTCGATCGGCCCGACCGGATATTTGCGCGGCGCGCTCGGCTATCGCGTGTTCGATGCCGCGTTCGTCGGACCGGAAACCGCGATGCTGTGGTGCGCCAATTTCCAACAGCTCGAAGTCGGCGCGCATCTCACCGGCTTGCATTTCGGCGGCATGGAATGGTCGGCCGGCACCGGCTGGTCGATGGATTCCGACCGGCGCAGCGGGCCTTATCTGCGGCTCGGCATGAGCGCAAAGTATTGAGCGCTGGGCTCAGCCCTTCTCGTCGCACGCCCAGGCGCGCACCATGCATTGGCGGCCGCCAAACTGGGCGCAGCGTTGCATCGAGATATTCTCGGCCCTGCCGAGATGGGAATTGAGCGCCCAGCCGTAGGAGCCGCAGGGGTTCTTGGCATCGACAGCCATCGCCGCGCAGCCCTTGCGGATGACGCCGACAACCTTGCAACGGTGGCCTGAGCATTTGCTCATTGCCGCCGCGCGAGCGTCCGCGACTTTGCTGTAATCGAAGCCATAGCCGTAGGCGCCGCAGACGCCGACGGCGAGCGCGCCGGCCGCATTGGCGGCGCCGATCGCGGCAAAAAATAAGAAGCCGAAGCTTGCTGCCGCGAACGCCAGTTTTCGCACAATTGCGACCATGGAAAGCCCCTCCCCCGAGGATGCGCGAAGCCTAGCCGGGAAGGGTTGCGAGTTGGTGAACGCGGACCGGGCCGTCCGCCCGCGAGCTCCGCGCGACCGCTCAAAGGGGCGTTATTGTGCCGCTTCGACGTTATCGGCGGAAACCTTAGGCGGCTCGGCCATAACCTTGGTGGCCATGACCTTGGTCATGACCTCCTGCGACTGCGGCAACAGATCGGCTGCCTTGGCGCCGATGGCGGTGACGAAGGTGGCGCCGATCTTGGCCTCGACGCCACGCCAATAAACGAAGCTGTTAAAGCGCGTGCCTTCGACGGTGGCGAGGATGACCGCGGCCAGGAACGGCAGGCTTTGCACCAACAGAACGCCCGCAAAAATATTGATCTCGTGGACCTGCTTGTAATTGGTGATCACCAGCGTCGCCGCCCCGACGAGGAGCAGCGCGCCAATCACCGCCTCCCAGAACGCCGGGAAATCGGGACCCTTGCGCGCGACGCCGCCCTTGGCGGTGCGCAGGAACGGCATGCGCTCGTGGATGAGGCCGAACCCGACCGAGCGCGCCACGGTCCATTGCAGCGACATCGCGGCGCAGACCGCGCCCAGCATCTGGCCGGGGCTAGCGCGCACCCGCAGCCGGTAGAGCGCGACGAAATGGGCAACCGAGACCGTAAATGCGGCGATGATCGGAATGGTCAGAATGCGGTCCGGCACCGCGATATTGGCAAAGGCGACGAACGGCACCCAAAGAATATTGAGCAGCGCGACCACAACGCCGATGGCGTCGGAGCCGAGCCAGTTGAGCCAGCCGATGCCGTATTCGCGCTTCTGCTCGCGGCTAAGCCCAACCGCCCACGGCAACATCCGGCGCCAATGCTTGCGCACCAGCTGGAAGCCGCCGAACGCCCAGCGGTGGCGCTGCCGCTTATAGGCCTCGAACGTATCCGGAAGCAGGCCGCGGCCATAGCGGCGGTTGGTATAATGCGCGATCCAGCCGTGCTCGAGGATGCTCAAGCCGAGATCGGTGTCCTCGACGATGGTTTCGGACGACCAGCCGCCGGCATTCTCGATCGCGGCGCGGCGGATGAGGCACATCGTGCCGTGCATGACGACGCCGTTAAACTCGTTGCGCTGTACCATGCCGATGTCGAAGAAACCGGCATATTCGGCGTTCATGGCGGCATGCATCAGGGAACGGCCACCGTCGCGATGATCCTGCGGCGATTGCACGAAACCGACGCGCGGGTCGGCGAACAGCGGCGCCAGATCCTTGAGCCAATCCGGATCGAGCACGTAATCGGCATCGATGGTGCCGATGATCTCGGCGTCCGGCGCGGTGTGCGCCAGCGCGACCCGCAACGCGCCGGCCTTATAGCCTTCGAGATTTTCCACCCGGACGAATTTGAAGCGTTCGCCGAGCGTTCGACAATGCTCTTCGACCGGCCGCCATAGCGCCGCATCCGGCGTGTTGTTGATCACCACCACGCATTCGAAGTTCGGGTAATCGAGACGCGCCACGGCATCGAGCGTGGTGTTGAGCATGTCGGGCGATTCACAGCACGCCGGAACGTGGATCGACACCTTGGGCGCGGCCGCGGGCACCAGCGGCGGCGCATTGGCCAGGCGCCGCGGCGGCCGGCCGAATGCGATTGCCGCGATCTCCTCCAGCCGCGACAGCGCGATGGCGACGAGCGGCACCAAAAGCACGATACCGAGACCGAGCGCAAAGGCGGCGCCCGGCACGAAATAATGCCCCTTCCAGAATGCAACGATGGCCGAGAACCAGGCGCCGACCGTATTGGCGGAAACCGCCAGCATCAGCGCCTGGGTGAAGCTTACCCCCGCCATGGCCAGGATCGGCAAGGACAAGAGCAGCCCGAACAGCACCGCCAGGCCGGCGCGCTTGCCGTAATCGGGGTCGGTGATCGGCCCGGTCCAGGAGAATTTCGGCTGCCGCGCGGCATCGAAAACGCCCCAATAGGGTCCGACGCCGCCCTCCATCGTCTTCCACGGCTGATCGATGGCTTCGACGATGTTATAGTCGATGCCGTAGGCTTCGGCGCGGGTGACGAAATCGCGCAACACCTCGGCCTGCTCCATGCGGCCGGGATTGGCATTATGGAAATTATAGCCCGCGCTCGGCCAGCCGAATTCGGCAATCACGATGCGCTTGCCGGGGTGCATCTGGCGGAGCTTGTCGTAGAACTCGATGGTGTGGTCGACCGCGGTCGCGGCGGTAAAGCCTTCCCAGTAGGGCAGGATATGCGCGGCGATGAAATCGACGGCCGAGGCCAGCTCCGGATGGTCCATCCAGACGGTCCAGATTTCACCGGTCGTGACCGGCACCGGGCTTGATCGCTTCACCCTTTGGATGAGTTTGATCAGGTCGGGCACGGTCATTTCGGCGCGCAACGTGGTTTCGTTGCCGACAACGATGGCGTCAACATTGCTGTAATGCCGGGCGAGGTCGAGCGCCGAAGCGATCTCCCGCTCGTTGCGCGCCTGGTCCTTGTCGATCCAGGCGCCGACGGTGACCTTAAGCCCGAATTCGGCCGCGATCGGCGGAACCAGTTCAGCCCCGCCGGTCGCCGAATAGGTGCGGATCGCCCGGGTATAAGGCGCAATCGCCGCGAGATCGGCCCGGATTTGCTCGGCGGTCGGGCGCGGGCCCGTATCCGGATGCGAGGAATCCTTAAACGGCGAGTAGGAGATGCTGGCAAGCTGACCGGTGTAATCCGGCGCCGTCCCTTGGGGCCTCAGCAACGCCCAGATGCCGGCATGCACGCACGCTACGAGCGCGAGCACGGCGACGACGGTGCGCATGGACTCTTACCAAGCGGGGCGGACGACACGGGCCCGAACCTGCCCCCAGGTTCGACGATGGTCGTAAGGATGAGGCTACCTTGCGAGCGGCACTTTTAAGTTAGCGTTGGGCAATGGCAAATTCAAGACAGCAAAACACGAGCAACAACACTTGCAGCAAAAATAGTGGTTTGAACTTACGGCTAACCCTACCGCGCTGTGGTCGGCGCCGGCGCGGGGGCAGCAGGCGCCACCGCCGGGGCCGGCATGGCTTCCAGCGATGGGTTGATCCAGCACGCCAGCACCCGGCCATTCAAGCTGTCAGGGGTCTTCGGATCGATGGTGTTGGAGTGCAGGACGAGGCAGCGGAACGCCGCCTGAATATGGCCGCTCGGGCAGCCAAAACGGTCGTAAAGATCGAGGTGACGGAAGGCGGTATCGAGGTCGTCGCGCCAAAGCAGACTGACCACCCGGCGGCCGAGCCACACGCATTCCGGATTGCCGGCCGGCCCGTTAATCGCATGCTGGGCTTCGGCGTATTCGTCGACCTTCTGGGCTTCCTTGGCGGCATCCTGGCCGGCCGGAACCTGCTGCGACGCCGGGTTTGGATTACCGCTTTGCGCCAAAGCCGAATGAATAAAGGGGCTCACGGGAACGATAAGCCAGGCGGCAAGACATAGTCCGCCAACGACACTGAATACACGCTGGGACATGGTTCCCTTGGATTGTTGGGCCAATGCTTTTTAGCCGGTAGACGGACGTTCCCCTTGACCAATTCGGCCGTTGGCTCGGCACTTCTGCGACGCCGGTGAGACGCCTTTTAGCCACCAGATTCGGCCGCTATTGCGGCGGCCGCTCCGAATGGCTCCACGGGCACCACCCGACGGGAGAACACCCTAACTGCGTTCGTTTGTCCAGCGTACCTGGCGGCGCGCTTGGCATCGCGCTTCGGCAAGGCTAATGCGAAACGGTGGACCGCCCTCTCGACGGCAAGTCAACCGGTGCAGCGCTGGCGCATTTTGCGATTACGGCGCTGGCAATCGGCGCAGCATGGTGGTGGCTCGGCGTGCCGATCCGTTTGCCGCCCTCTCCTCTCGCCAATGGCGGCAAGCTCTATTGCGTGTCCTATGCGCCGTTTCGCAACGGGCAGGATCCGCTCGGCGAGGCTGTCCATGTCGACGCCAAACAGATCGACGAGGATTTGACGCTGTTGTCGCGCTACACCGACTGCATCCGCACCTATTCGGTTGAGTACGGCCAGGATCAAATCGCCGGCATCGCACAGCGCCACGGCATGAAGGTGCTGCAGGGCATTTGGCTGTCCAGCAAAGCAGCTAAAAACCGGCAGCAGATCGCCACCGTCGTTGCGCTCGCCAAGAAATATCCCGACGTCATCCGTGCCATTATCGTCGGCAATGAAGTCCTGCTGCGCGGCGATCTGTCGGTGACGGACCTTGAGTTCGCGATCCGCGAGGTAAAGGCGCAGGTGTCGCAGCCGGTCACTTACGCCGATGTCTGGGAATTTTGGCTGCGCTACAGCGACCTGCAAAACTTCGTCGATTTCGTCACCATTCATATCCTGCCCTATTGGGAGGATTTTCCTCTGCCGGCGTCCCTTGCCGCCGCCCACGTCGACGACATCCGCAAAAAAGTCGCCGCCGCCATTCCCAACAAGGAGATCATGATCGGCGAAGTTGGCTGGCCGAGCGAGGGCCGGATGCGCGAGAGCGCGCTGCCATCGCCGGCAAACCAGGCGCGCGTTATCGAAGAAACCGTAGCGCTGGCGCAACGCGAGAATTTTCGCGTCAACGTCATTGAAGCCTTCAACCAGTCCTGGAAGCGCCAACTCGAAGGCGCGACCGGCGGTTATTGGGGGATTTTTGACCGCACGACACAGGGTCCGAAGTTCAGCTTCGATGACGGTGTATCGGATCATCCGCATTGGCCGATGCAGGCGCTCGCCGGTATTTTGCTTGCCGCCTTTAGTTTTGCCGGCGCCGCCGTCGCCGGCCGCGGCAAAACTGCGCCAACCTGGTTGTGGCTGCGGATCGCGGCAATGAGTTTTGTGCCCGCCGTGCTGTTCGGCTGGACGCTGGAAAGAATACCGATCGACAGTTTTACGGCCGGCGGCTGGCTGCGCGCGCTCGCCTTTGCCGTAACGGCAGCGGCGGCGCCGATCGCCTGCGCCGCCGCCTGCGCGGCCGGCCGAAGGACGCCGACGTTTGCGATGCTGCTATCGCGTTCGGGTCGAGCGCGTGATGGATTGAGCCTTGCGGTGGGGTTCACCCTGATCGCGCTGACCTTGCTTTCCGTGCAATCGGCGCTCGTCCTCGTCTTCGATCCGCGTTACCGCGACATTCCGTTTGCGCCGCAGAGCGGCGCCGCCCTTCCTTTTTTGCTATTGATGCTGTCGACGCGGCGGCCTGCGGGGACGCGGGCAATGGCGGAAACCATCGCCGCCGGCGTCCTGGCGTTGTCGGCCGGCTACATTGCCTTCAATGAAACTTTTGCCAACTGGCAGGCGATCTGGCTTTGTGCTGGATTTCTCGGCCTTGCCGTCATTCTGCTGTGGGCGCGGGACGCGCCAGGCTGAGGATCAAGAGCCCCGCGGCGAGTGCCGAAAGCTCGGCATTGTGCAAAACGATGCCGAAGCCCGCCGCCGCGAGCGACAGCGATGTCAACACGATCGACGGCCGGATAAGGTTGAGAAGCGCCGCGACCAAGGCGACGCCGCCGAACACGTCGTGGTTAAAAAGGACGATCGACAGGCGGAACGCCGTGCATAGCCAAGTGTTCAGCCCGGCCTGACAGGCGAGCTCTACGTTCACGTTCTCGATCGCCATGTAGCGGATGTAAAGCGCCTCGCCGACCGACAGAAAGGCGACGATCAGCAGCCAATTGATCTGGCGCGCGGTCGGCAGAAACAGCGGGCGGCGCATTTAGAGCATGATCCCGAAAAAGCCTGTCCCGGACTTGAGCCGGGATGGAAGCCGGTTTTCGGATAAGATCATGCTCAAATCAACAATTTAGGTTCGTTCCAGCTCGGCTTTCACGGCGGCTAGCGCTTCCGGCGTATCGACATCGGTGAGCGCGGCATTGCCGGTCAGCGGCACTTCGACGACGGCCTCCGGATAGCGGCCGATCAGATAGCGCGCGCCAACATCGCCCTCGACCGTCATCAGGTCGGCAAAGAACCGGCGCGACCACACCACCGGATTGCCGCGTTTGCCGTCGATGGTCGGCACCACGACGAGCGCTCCCTTGTCGGGATCGAGTGCGCCGATCAGGCGGTCGATCAGGCCGGCATCGACCTGCGGCATGTCGCCGAGGCAGACAATGGCGCCATCGACGTCCGGCGGCAGCGCGGCGATGCCGGTTTTGAGCGACGTGCCCAGCCCCTCGGTGAAGTGCGGGTTGTGCGCGAAACTGACCGGCAGGCCGGCAAGCGCCGCCTCGACCCGCTCGCGCTGATGTCCGGTGACGACGATGACCGGCCGCGCCCGCGACGCCAGGGCCGCTTCGACGACGATGCGAACCAGCGGCTTGCCGCCGATCTCGGCGAGGAGCTTGTTCGGGCCGCCCATGCGGCTCGACCGGCCGGCGCCGAGCACGATCGCGGCGATCGGCCGGCCGCTCTGCACCGGCTCCTCGCGCGGCTGCGGCCGGGTGACGATTTCCATCAGCAGGCCGCCGACGCCGAGGCCGGTGATATCTTCGCGCGGTACCGGCAGGCCGGCCAATAACCGCATGAGAACCCAATCAAAACCGTTCTCCTTGGGGCTCCTGGCGCAGCCGGGCGCGCCGATCACCGGGCGAGAACCTGCAGTGCCGATCATCAACAGATTGCCGGGGTCGACCGGCATGCCGAAATGCTCGATGCACCCTCCGATCTCCTCCAGCGCCGCCGGTATGACGTCGCGCCGATCGGCAATGGCCGAAGCGCCAAACACGATGACCAGCTCAGACCCCGCTTTAAGAACTTCATCCAATGCGCGAGCGAGCGCGGCACTCTCATGCGGCACACGGCGCTCGGCGATAATCGCTGCGCCGGCGGGAGCGAGCCGGTCTGCAGTGATCCTCAGCGTTTTTTCGATGACCTTGGCCGCGAGCCCCGGCAGCACGGTCGACACCACGCCCACTTTGCGGATGCGATAAGGCGCGACGCGCAGCAGCGGCTTCTTGATGCCTGCGAGCGCGGCATCGCGGGCGCCACCGGCGACCGCGAACGGAATGATCTTCACCGTCGCGATCATCTCGCCGGCGACGACCGGCTTGTAGGCCGACAGCGTCGCGAAGGTGATCGCCTCGTCGACGCGATTGAGCCGGTCGATGGACTCCTTGTCGACGACCAGCACGCCAGACGCTTCCGCGAACAGATTGGCGCGGCCGGTGAAGGCGCGGTCGATGTGCACGCCCTCGCCCGCGACCGCTTTGGCGATATCAGCCGCCGCGGCGTCTTCGGAGACGTCGCCGGGCTCGAGCCGCGCCACGACAACGTCCTTGATGCCGGCGGTTTGCAGCGCCGCGACTTCGGCGGGCCCGATCAGCGTACCCTTTTTGAGCACGAGGCCGTCTTGCCGGATGGTATGCACGGCGGTCGCGCCGAGCGCGTCCTTGGGTGCCACCGCACCGAATTTCATGACGCGGCCATTGCCCCCACCCTACCCTCTCCCGCTTGCGGAGGGATTGGGAGGGTGTCGACCTCCTCGCGGAGCCGTTCGGTGATTTGCGCGATGATGGAGACGGCGATCTCGGCCGGCGACACGGCTCCGATATCGAGCCCGATCGGCGCGGCGATGCGCGCGATGGCGGCGTCGCTCACGCCTTGCGCCTTGAGCCGCTCGACGCGGCGGGCGTGGGTTTTGCGCGAGCCGAGCGCGCCGATGTAGAAACAATCGCGGGCGAGCGCGTGCAACAGCGCCGGATCGTCGATCTTCGGATCGTGGGTGAGCGCGACGAAGGCGGTGTAGCGGTCGACGTTGAGCGGCGGCAGCGCCTTGTCCGGCCACTCCGCGATCACTTTGACATCCGGGAAACGCTCGGGCGAAGCAAAGGCGGTGCGCGGATCGACGATGGTCACATCGTAGCCGACGAGCTTGCCGATCGGCGCCAGCGCCTGGCTGATGTGCACTGCGCCGATGATGACGAGCTGCGGCGCCGGCACATAGACGGTAAGAAAGACCTTGCCTTCCGCGGTCTCTTCCATGCCGCTTTTGCTGGTGCGCAAATGCTCGGCGAGCAGCGGCCGCAGCGAATCCTTGGCGATATCGGCGGCCTTGATCAGACGCTGCTTGCCGCTTTCGACATTGGTGACGACGATCGCGGCGCGGCGCGCGGCGCGTTCGGCATTAAGTGCGGTGAGGATGTCGAGTTTCATGGCGCGACCCTCTTACTCCACCTTCTCGACAAACACCCTGATGGTGCCGCCGCAGGACAGGCCGACTTTCCAGGCGGTCTCGTCGGCGACACCGAATTCCAGCATTTTCGGCTTGCCGCTTTCGATCACGTCGAGCGCCTCGGTGACCACGGCGCCTTCGACGCAGCCGCCGGACACCGAGCCGAGGAAGTTGCCGTCCTGATCGATCACCAGGTTCGAGCCGACCGGGCGCGGCGCCGAGCCCCAGGTCTCGACCACGGTGGCGAGTGCGACGTCGCGGCCTTTTTTGCGCCAGTCTTCGGCGGCTTTGAGAATGTCGTTGTCGGTCGAGAGCACGGGCCTCTCCATTCCATTCGCTATATCCTATCGAATATAGCGTATTCACCGTAAGTTATATAGGTCTCTACGCCACCCTTTGCATCCACGCTTTCGGGTCGGCGGAGCCGCCGCCTTTGGTCAGCGCGGCGACCAGCTCGGTCATCGATTCCAGATTGTGGATCGGCCGGAATTCGTCGACATAGGGCAGCATGGTCTTGATGCCGCGGGCGCGCGCTTCGAAGCCTTCGAAGCGCAGCAGCGGATTGAGCCAGATCAGCCGCCGGCAGGAGCGGTGCAGCCGGTCGATCTCGAAGGCAAGCGTGTCGTCGGCGTCGCGCTCGAGCCCATCGGTGATGAGAAGGACGATCGCGCCTTGGGTGAGCACGCGGCGCGCCCACAGCTTGTTGAAGGCGCGCAGCGACGAGGCGATGCGGGTGCCGCCCGACCAGTCCGGCACCGCCGCCGAACAAGACGCCAGCGCATCGTCCGGATCGCGTTCGCGCAGCGCGCGGGTGACATTGGTCAGCCGCGTGCCGAACAGAAACGTCGAGACACGCTTTCGCGCATCGGTGAGCGCGTGGAGGAAATGCAGGAAGATGCGGCTGTATTGGCTCATCGAACCGGAGATGTCGAGCAGCGCCACGATCGGTGGCGGCTTGGTCTTCGGCCCGATGAAGCGCAAGTCGATGAAATCGCCGCCGCCTTTCATGCTGGCGCGCAGCGTGCGGCGGATATCGATGACATGACCGTGCATGTGCGGGGCGAGCCGCCGCGTGCGCACCTCGGCAAGCGGCAAAACGAGCCGCTTCATCGCCTCTTTCGCCTTGGCGATCTCGGCGCTGGTCATCTGCGCGAAATCTTTTTTCTGCAGGACCTCGCGGTCGGACACCGTCAGGCGCGCGTCGAGCTCGATCTCGCGCTCTTTTTTCAGCTTGTCGTCGAGGCCCGAATAAAGCGCCTCATGAATGCGCGTCGCACCGGCCTGCGGGGCTTGCGGCGCCGATGCCGGCGCCTGCGGCATCATCATCGCAATGAGCTGATCGATGTAACCGCGGCGGCGGAAAAAAATGCGGAACGCCTGATCGAACAGGATGGTGTGCTCGTGACGCTTCACGAATACCGCGTGCAGCGTCCAGTAAAAATCCTCGCGCGTGCCGACGCCCGCGGTCTTTAGGGCTTCGAGCGCATCGAGCACCGCGCCCGGTCCGACCGGGATGCCGGCCGCGCGGAGCGCGCGGGCGAAGTAGAGAATGTTTTCGGCAAGCCGGCCGTTTGTTTCTCCTCCCCCGCTTGCGGGGGAGGACGATCCGGCGAAGCCGGGACCGGAGGAGGCCTGTCTGTCACGCATGCACCAGCCTCGCTGCCGTGGCCCCACCCTACCCTCCCCCGCAAGCGGGAGAGGGAAAAGAATTATTCCGCCGCCCGCAGCTCCGACTTCACCTCGTCGAGCAGTTCCTTGACCTTCGAGCCTTCGAGCTTGGCGATGTCGTCCTGATATTTGAGCAGCACGCCGAGCGTATCGGAGACAGTCGCCGGATCGAGCGCCACGACGTCGAGCTCGGAGAGTGCGCCGGCCCAATCCAGCGTCTCGGCAACGCCGGGCGATTTGAACAGGTCCTGCTTGCGTAGCGCCTGCACGAAACCCACCACCTGCTCGGATAGCTTTTTGCTCACGCCCGGCAGCTTGGTCCGCACGATGGCAAGCTCGCGTTCGGCGCTCGGATAGCCGACCCAGTGATAGAGGCATCGGCGCTTGAGCGCGTCATGCACTTCGCGGGTGCGGTTCGAGGTGATGACCACGATGGGCGGCTCCTCGGCCTTCACCGTGCCCATTTCCGGAATGGTGATCTGAAAATCGCCCAGCACTTCGAGGAGGAACGCCTCGAATGCCTCGTCGGTGCGGTCGATCTCGTCGATCAGCAGCACCGGTGCGCCGGCGGTGTCGAGCTCCAGCGCCTGCAGCAGCGGCCGCTTGATCAGAAAGCGCTCGGAAAACACGTCGTGCTCCAAGCGGGCGCGGTCGTGCTCGCCCTCGGCCTCGGCGACGCGGATGGCGATCATCTGCGCGGCGTAATTCCACTCATAGACCGCGGCGGCGACGTCGAGGCCCTCGTAACATTGCAGCCGGATCAGCCTGCGGCCAAGCGTCGACGACAGCACCTTGGCGATCTCGGTCTTGCCAACGCCGGCCTCGCCCTCGAGGAAGATCGGCCGGCCCATCTTAAGCGCCAGATAAAGCACCGTGCCGAGCGAGCGGTCGGCGAGATATTTGGCCTCGGCCAGGAGGTTGACGGTGGCATCGATCGAGGCCGGGAGCGGACGGGGGGAAGAAACCGGATTCATGCTGCCTGGATATAGGCCTTCGGCGCCGTGATCAAACCCGTCCACGAGCCCATTTGGAACCAATATCCCAGTGCGTCCTTCCTTTGGAGACTATTGTCCCTTATATATTGACATTGGTCACTGAAATGGTTAAATAGCGGCGGGGAGGAAACCGGAATGATCCATCAAGTCTGGCGTCTCAGCGAACCCGGTCACGACAATCTCGGCCTCGCTTGCGATGGAAACGGACTGGTGCTCGGCCGCGCGCGCCTGATCGAACGAAGGAACGGGCACTTTGCCGTTCGAAACCCCAAGCGAGATAGACTACCTGCTCAGCCGGGTCTATCGCAGCGCATTACCGCTGCAACGGGTCATGGCCGGCCTTGCCAACGTGGCTAAGGCGTTGAACGCCAACGATCTATGTCTAGCGCATATTGCAGCGGTCCATTTGCGAATTCCCGCGCTGCCCGATCAAGCCGCACGACAAGAGCTTGAGGCGGCCGATACTCTCATCAAGTCGGTCGATTGGAATCCGGCACTCCATCCGCGTGCCGGCACGCCTCCAAATCCGGGGTGGTTTGCGCCGACCGACGGCGCTGCCGGCGAATCAAGCGCTACTCAAACGGCCCAGAACCAGCCGGCCAATCAAGCTTCCGATGCGACGTTGAACAACAACGGCGGGTCAGGTTACCGGCAGGACCCAAACGAATCGACGAATTGGCCGACTTTACGGAATGGCTTGCTAATGCAACGCCCCAAAACGAAGCGGCAATCAGGGCAGAGATCAAAAGGTATTTTGCCGACGTCGGCTGGCAAGCTGCTGCAGACGATCTCAACAGTAAGCTAAGTGTCGTTCTGCGCCCGGGCGTCACTACAGCCATACGGCAAAGCATCCTCAACAGCATCGATGTCTACACACGCGTCGACCCTGCGGAATATGTCGGAACGCGTGATTTCCTCAATGCTGTGGTTTTGGCGGGTTCCGGGCTGCTGGCGGGTGGCGCAGCAGCCGATGAGCCGTCGCCCATATGGAAATTAGGCTGGGCTAAACGCGGTCAAACTATCAATGAGCGGTTTGGCGACCCGACATTCCCCGACAACTATCCGGTTATTGATAAGATTCCTAACGGCGTGGCTACCAGCGTTAAATCAATAGATCTCAACGCCGCTACGTATCAGAATGACATCAGTCTAGGGAATAGACTCCTCCAATACATAGAGGATGTCCGCGATTTCGACGGTACTCGCTGGGGTGGTTTGGAAATTCAGGCTGGTATGATTACCGGCAGGGCGGTCCAATTGATTGTACCCAAAGGCAGTATGACCGATGCGCAACGAGTAGTCCTCGATTGGGTCCGACAGATGGCAAAGCAAAATAATAGGCCCGTCGATATTATCGTCACGGAATTCTAGGAGCCAGGAATGCTTCACACGTGCTATCTGAAAAAGGACACCGTTTATCTCCCGACGATAGTGAACCAGGGTATTGCTCGCTATATGGACGTCGATCCCGTCACGGTCGTCCCGGTTGTGGATGCGGACCGACTGCGCCAGGCAATGCGGGACACAATCCCCAAAGAGAACCCCTTCCGCGCGCCAACGATCGAGGATGCACGCAAGCCGCCAGTCATATTGAAATACACGGGCGACAAGAGCTGGTCGGCGTTCATGCGCGGCGCATCGTGCTGGTCGATTTACGAAAACGATAGAATATTCCAGATCGAACCCTATCGCATGCATCCGAAGGGCTATTGGGAGCCGGATCGCGATCAATTCATAACGTTTCCGTCAGGGACCGCAGTTGACGATGTGATCGATCGCATGATCGCAATTTTGCAAAGCGCGGCGGGCGCTTCAACAAAACCGTCTCCTGCTGCGGGACGCAAAAAGAGCTAGCGGGCGTCGAGACCCGGTGTGCACCCTTACGCCGCCGGCTTGCCGATCGCCTCTGCCACCGCCCGCCGCGCCAGCACGCCGACCAGGTGCGCGCGGTATTCGGCGCTGCCGTGGATGTCGGAGTTCATGCCGTCGGCCGGGATGGTCATGCCTTCGAGCGACTTCGGCGAGAACCGCTTCTTGAGCGCCTCCTCGAAGGATTTCACCCGGAACACGCCGTTCGAGCCGGCGCCGGTAACGGCGACGCGGATGTCGCTGCCGCGCTTACTCACGAACACGCCGACCAGCGCGAAGCGCGAGGCCTGATTGCGGAATTTCTGATAGGCCGCCTTCTTCGGCAGCGGGAAAATCACTTTGGTGATGATCTCGGACGGCTCCAGCACGGTCGAGAACATGCCGGTGAAGAAATCGTCGGCTTTGACGCGGCGCTTGTTGGTGACGATGGTGGCGCCCAACCCCAGACAAGCGGCCGGGTAATCGGCGTTGGGATCGTTGTTGGCGATCGAACCGCCGATGGTGCCGCGGTGGCGCACCGCTGGATCGCCGATCAGGCCGGCGAGATGCGCCAAGACCGGCGCGGCCTGCTGCACTACGGGCGAAGTGTTGACTTCGTTATGCGTCGTCATCGCCCCGATGGTCAGCGTGCGGCCGCTCTGCTCGATGCCGGACATGCCTTCGATCAGCGTCATGTCGACGATCTGCGGCGGCCCGGCGAGCCGCAGCTTCATGGTCGGCAGCAGCGTCTGGCCGCCGGCGAGCAATTTGGCATCGGCGTTCTTGGTCAAAAGGCCAGCGGCCTGTCGCACGGTTTGCGGACGATGGAAGGTGAAGGCGTACATCGCAGTTTCTCCGTTTATGCCGCGTGCGGCATTTTACTCGTTTTCTGAATCGCCGCCCACACCGCCGCCGGCGTTGCCGGCATGGCAATGTGTTCCGTACCGATCGCATTCGTGATCGCATTCATGACCGCGGCCGGCGCGGCGATGGCGCCGGCTTCGCCGCAACCCTTGATGCCGAGCGGATTCGACGGGCACTTGGTCACGGTCGTATCGACCTTAAGGTTCGGCAGATTATCGGCGCGCGGCATGCCGTAATCCATGTACGAGCCGGTCACGAGCTGGCCGTCCTTGTCGTAGACAACGCCTTCACACAGCGCTTGGCCGATGCCCTGGGCGATGCCGCCATGGACCTGGCCTTCGACGATCATCGGATTGATCACGATGCCGAAATCGTCGACCGCCGTCCAAGAGACGATCTCGGTATTGCCGGTTTCGGCGTCGACCTCGACTTCGCAAATGTGACAGCCGGCCGGGAAGGTAAAGTTGGTCGGGTCGTAGAACGCGCCTTCCTTCAAGCCGGGCTCGAGCTCCTGGCCGGAGAATTTGTGCGCGATGTAGGCATTGAGCGAAACGTCGCCCCAGGCCGCCGATTTGTCGGTGCCGGCGACGGAAAATTTGCCGTCCTTGAATTCGATGTCGCCTTCGGCGGCTTCGAGCATATAGGCGGCGACCTTCTTGGCCTTGGCCTCGACCTTGTCGAGCGCCTTGACGATCGCCGACATGCCGACCGCGCCCGAACGCGAGCCATAAGTGCCCATGCCGAACTGCACCTTGTCGGTGTCGCCGTGAACGATCGAAACGGTTTCGATGGGAATGCCTAGCCGCTCCGAGACCAGTTGCGCGAACGTCGTCTCGTGGCCCTGACCGTGGCTATGGCTGCCGGTGAGGACTTCGACCGAGCCGGTTGGATTGACCCGCACCTCGGCGGATTCCCACAAGCCGACGCCGGCGCCGAGCGAGCCGACCGCTTGCGACGGCGCGATACCGCAGGCCTCGATGTAGGTCGAAATGCCGACACCGCGCAGCTTGCCGTGCTTGGCCGATTCGCGTTTGCGCTTGGCGAAGCCTTTGTAGTCGGCCAAGTCCATGGCCTTCTTCAGCGACGCATTATAGTCGCCGGCGTCATAGGTCATGATCACCGGCGTCTGGTGCGGAAACGTGCTGACGAAATTCTTGCGCCGCAGGTCTGCCGGATCCTGCCCCATTTCACGGGCGCCGACTTCGACCAGCCGCTCGACCACGAAGGTCGCCTCCGGGCGGCCGGCGCCGCGGTAGGCATCGACCGGCACGGTGTTGGTATAGACGGCATCCACTTCGCAATAGATTTGCGGGATGCCGTATTGTCCCGACAACAGCGTCGCATAGAGATAGGTCGGCACCGACGACGAGAACGTCGACATGTAAGCGCCGAGATTGGCTATCGTCTTGGCGCGCAAAGCGGTGATCTTGCCGTCGCCGTCGAATGCCATTTCGGCGTGGGTGACGTGGTCGCGGCCATGCGCATCGGTGAGGAAGGCTTCCGAGCGATCGGACGTCCATTTCACCGGCCGATTGACGCGGCGCGACGCCCACAGCGCCACGACTTCCTCGGGATAGATAAAGATCTTCGAGCCGAATCCGCCGCCGACATCGGGCGCGATCACGCGCAATTTGTGCTCCGGCGCCATGCCGACGAAGGCGGCGATGACAAGGCGCGCCACATGCGGATTTTGCGATGTGTTCCACAATGTCAGCTGGCCGGTGCCGGAATCATATTCGGCAATGGCGACGCGCGGCTCCATCGCATTGGGCGCCAGGCGGTTGTTGACGATGTCGAGCTTGGTGACGTGCTTGGCCGCCTTGAACGCCGCCTCGACCGCTTTCGGGTCGCCGAGATGCCACTGATAGATGGTGTTGTTCGGCGCCACGTCGTGGATTTGCGGCGCGCCCGGTTTCTGCGCCGCGGCGGGATCGGCCACCGCCGGCAGCACCTCGTAATCGACTTTGATTTTCTCCGACGCATCGCGCGCTTGCGACAGCGTCTCCGCAATCACCACCGCCACCGCATCGCCGACGTGGTTAGCTTTGCCGCCGGCGAGCGCCGGATGCGCCGACATTTTCATCGGCGAGCCGTCCTTGGAATGGATCATCCAGCCGCAGATCAGGTTGCCGATCTTGTCGGCAGCAAGCTCGGTGCCGGTCAGGACCGCGACAACACCGGGCGCGGCGGCGGCCGCCTTGGTGTCGATCGATTTGATTTTCGCGTGCGCGTGCGGGGAACGGAGAAAGTAGGCGTAGGTCTGCCCGGGCCGGTTGATGTCGTCGGTATAGTGGCCTTTGCCGGTGATGAAACGCTGATCTTCCTTGCGGCGCACCGCAACGCCGATACCGGTTCCGCTCATGGTTTTGCCCTCCGGCAACTCACGCCTCGGACAGGACATCGCCCATCGGCGATTTTCCCGTCCGCTTGTCTCCCTATTCGGCGGCTCTCGACGTTGCACCGCCGCCGCGCATCGCGCGCGCACCGGCGGCGATCGCTTTCACGATATTATGATAACCGGTGCAGCGGCAGATATTGCCTTCGAGTTCCTCGCGGATGGTGCGGTCTTCGAGCTCGTTACCCTTGCGCCGCACCATGTCGACCGCGGTCATGATCATCCCCGGAGTGCAGTAGCCGCATTGCAGGCCGTGGTTCTCGCGGAACGCCTCCTGCATCGGATGCAACGGCCCGTCCGCCGGCGCCAAGCCTTCAATGGTGAGCACGTCGGCGCCTTCGAGCTGCAGCGCCAGCACCGTGCAGGATTTAATTGCCTTGCCGTCGACGTGCACGACGCAGGCGCCGCATTGCGAGGTGTCGCAGCCGACATGCGTGCCGGTAAGCCGCAGATTTTCGCGCAATAATTGCACCAGCAGCGTCCGGGGGTCGACGTTGGCGCTGATGGGTTTGCCGTTCACGGTCATGGAAACCGATACCGTGTCGGTGGCCGCCATGGGACTCCTCCCGTTCAAAATTCCGGTCAAACGTTACGATTCGCCGGGTGTTCTAGCCTAGCGGCCAGGTCCGGGGCGAATTCAAGGCGATTTTGCCGGATTTCGTACCCGATACGGCATCCACTCTGAACCCCACTTTAGGCGGCGGTCAAGTCGGTTCCGCGACCACAGACGGCTTTTCTTGGCACCAGCGGTTGACGCGGACCTGACTTGCAAAGGTCGCAGGGAACAAGACGGCCCGTCGGCGTTTGCCGCGCCGAGGAAGCGCGGAGCCTGCGCTTGAACCCCGCGGGGCGACCACAAGCCCACAAACGGAGACATCCATGCGAACGAGAATGACTGCAGCCGTCACCGCGCTAGCGCTCGCCAGCGCCTTGGCGGCATTCCCTGCCTTCGCGCAGCAATATCCCGCTGGCCGCAACCTCAATGACGGAGGCATTCCCGCTCAGCCGAGCGGAGCGCCGGAATATAATGGCAGCGGCCAAGTGGTGCCCGCGGGCGGCAACGAAGTTGGCTCCAATGATTGCGCAACCCGCTTCCATTCCTACGACCCGGCAACGGGAACTTATCTCGGCGTCGATGGACACCGGCATCCGTGTTCGTGATCTGAGCAGATCGAAGTGATGGTCCGCCGGCTGTCCCGGCGGACCATCGCTTAGGCGGCTTTGGGATTCACGGCCGCCGCGAAGTTTGCAAAAAAATCATCGGCGACCTTCTTGGCGGCGCCGTTGACCAGGCGCTGGCCGAGTTGCGCCAGCTTGCCGCCGATTTGCGCATCGACGTCGTAGGTCAGTAGCGTTCCGCCGTCCTTCGGGGTGAGCTTGACCGTGGCGCCGCCTTTGGCGAAGCCGGCGACACCGCCGTCGCCCTGGCCGGAAATTTTGTAGCCATGCGGTGGATCGAGATCGGACAGCGTCACTTTGCCTTTGAACTTGGCCTTCACCGGGCCGATTTTTACGGTGGCGACGGCTTGCATTTCGGTGTCGGAAAGCTTGTCAAGTTGCTCGCAGCCGGGAATGCAGGCCTTCAGTGTCGCCGGGTCGTTGAGCTTTTCCCAAACCGTTTCCGGCGTGGCGGCGAGTTGGACTTCGCCATTCATCGTCATCGCCATCGGCGTCACTCCCTGGCTGCACGCGCACTATCGCTTACCGCCTCGCGCGGCCGCTGAAAAGAGTGCTAATAGGCGAGCAACCGTGCGGGAGGATACTGATGCCGGATATCAAAGTCGACGACGGCTGCATCATCCATGTCGAAGTAGAAGGCCCGGACGATGCGCCGGCGCTGATGCTGTCGAATTCGCTCGGCACCAATCTGCATATGTGGGACGACCAGGTGGCGCCGTGGACCGAGCATTTCCGCCTGGTGCGTTACGACCGGCGCGGCCACGGCAAATCGAGTGTACCCAAGGGGCCTTACACGATGGAGCGGCTCGGCCACGACGCGGTCGCGGTGCTCGACGCGCTCAATATTGCCAAGATCAATTGGTGCGGCCTGTCGATGGGCGGCATGGTCGGGCAATGGCTCGGCGCGCATGCGGCACCGCGGATCGACAAGCTGATCTTGTCCAATACCGCCTGCTACTTCCCGGACAAGACCATATGGGAGGGCCGGCTCAAGCTGGTACGCGAAAAAGGCCTCGAAGGCATTGTCGACCTCAATATGGAGCGCTGGTTTACCAAGGGCTTTCGCGACCGCAACCCGCAAGCCATGGCGAAGATGCGCGACATGTTTCTCGCCACCAAAATCGACGGCTATTGCGGTTGCGGCGAAGCGATCCGCGACATGGATCATCGCCCGCTATTGGCGAAAATCACCGCGCCGACTTTGGTGATCGCCGGTCGGCACGATCCGGCAACCCCGCTCGAAGGCAATGAGTTCATCAAACAGCACATTCCCGGCGCCGAGATCGCGGTGCTCGATGCCGCGCATATCGCCAATCTGGAACAGCCCAAAATTTACGCCGACACGGTGCTCGAATTTTTGTTGAACTGATCTATTCTCGCAAGATCCGGATATAAGGCTCGACAGAATTCTACGCCCGGCCGAGCAGCCCCGGTGATCAAATAGGATTCAGGTCGCGTAGCGACCGCACCGACGACCTGTCATCCTCCCCGCTGGTCACGAAACTCATGCGGCGTGGTTCCGGTCTGCTTGCGGAAGAAGCGGGCAAAGTGCGACGCGTCGGCGAAAGCGAGCTCTTCGGCAATGCTGCGGATCGGCTGGGCGGTAAAGACGAGCTGGCGCTTGGCTTCGGTCAGCACGCGCTGGCGCACGAGATGGCCTGCGGTCACGCCGGTGGCGCGTTTGACATGGTCGTTGAGCCGATCGACCGTCATGCCGAGCTTCTCGGCATAGAATGCCAGCGCGCGCTCCTTGCGGAAGAACTCGTCGACCAGCGCGCGCAGCTGCGCGACGGTGGCGTCGGCCGGATACAAAGTGACGCTGCCGCTGCGCGCGCGGCTTGCGGCCAGACGCGCCACGCCGACGGCGATGAGCACGAGGAGCCCGCGCATCGCCAGCCGATAGCCTTCGCGCGCCAGGCCGTGCTCCTCGGACAGCTCCCGGCACAGCGCCGACAGCCGGCCGAAGTCCCCCGCATCGGCGATCGGAACGACGGGCTGCGCGGCGAGCATGCGCAGACGCGCCATCGCTTCACCGGTGCGCTCACGGATCGCGCCGGCGGCGTCTTCGGTGAAGCTAACCACCCAACCATCGGTAACGTTCGGCTCAAAGCGAAAGCCGTGCGCGAATGCGGCCGGGACGAGAATGGCGGCGGGCGCGGCGAAAGGCAGCTTTGCCAGATCGAGCGTCATCTCGCCGCCACCCCGCTCAACCAACAGGATCTGAAACAGGTTGCGATGGCGGTGGGCGCGGATCGTCCATTCGTGGATCGAGGAGCGCGCCGCGATGGTTTCGACGTGAATAAAATCGAACGCGGAATCGTCCGGCGGATCGCCGTAAAGATGAAACAGCGGAAGCGCGTTGGCCGTGCTCGGACTGACCATGGCACAAGCATAAGCCGATCGCGCGGCGGAAGAAGCCGCTGTCTCAGCTTGCGCGGCGCTTTACACAAAAAAAACGGCAGCCCGGAGTGAACCGGGCTGCCGCCGCCGTAAAGAAAGACAGTTAGCGGTTCATACCGCCCTGGCCGCCACCCTGTTGGCCACTTTGGCCCGGCTTGTTCTGGCCGCCGCCTTGCTGTTGCTGGCCCGGCTTGTTCTGACCGCCCTGCTGCTGTTGACCCGGCTTGTTCTGGCCGCCTTGTTGCGGGTTGCTCTGATTCTGCTGGTCGCGCTGCGGATTGTTTTGCTCGTTCGCCATCGGGACGTTCTCCGTTATTTTGAGGGGTTTAACTGCGCATGCGAACCCCGCCCAAATGTTACAACCGGCGAGGCGAGCTAAGGTTCCTCGGCTGGCACCGGGAGGACTTAGCCAACTATTTGAAATTTCGATGAGAATCGTCTGGATTGCTACAAAATGTCAGGTAGCCGACGCTGGAACCCGCTAGACCGGCTTATAGGCGCGGTCGTGATAAACCAGCGCGGCGCTGGCCGGTCCAAGCCGCACCGCCTCGACCGCACCGAAGACGACATTGTGCGAGGCCATCACTTTGGTCTCGATGGTCCGGCAGTCGAAGGCGACCACGGCGGAGCTCAGCACCGGCGACCCGGTCTTGAGCGTGATCCACTCGCCTTGGGTAAAGCGCTCGTGCAGATGCACGCCGCTTCTTCCCGCGAACAGATCGGCGAGCTTCTCTTCGCTGGCGGGAAGCGTGTTGATGCAAAAGACGCCGTTTTGCGCCAGCACCGGCGCCGAATTGCTGCGGCGGTTGAGACAGACAAGAAGCATCGCCGGGGTATCGGACACCGAGCAAACGGCGGTGGCGGTAAAACCGCTCTTGCCGCCGGCGCCGTCGGTCGTGACGACATGCACGGCGGCGCCAAGCCGCGCCATCGCCTCGCGGAATACCAACGGCTCAACAGTCGCGATGGGGCCGGGCGCGACCGCCGTGAAAGCGCCGTCCATTGCATCGTCGGGCCGTTGTTCGATCCAGCTCATTATCTCGCACACTGTCAAAAACGAACGATGCAGTATCCACCTTGCCTCTGGATATTGGCAACAAGCGTCAGTGCATACTGGGTGCTCCGCCGTCGCGGAGCACGACCAAAATTAGTCGGCCGCGCGAAGCTCCTCCGGCAAACCCGGATAGGCGACATCGTCCGGATTGAGCCACGTCGCGCCGGTCCAGCCATTTTCGTCGTATTCGGCCATGCACTGATCGGCCAGCGCCGTCATCTGCGCCATGGTTCCGGACGCGCGCGCGTTCCACAACGCCTGGATACGGATATCCTCGTGATTGCCGGCGTAATTGCGCTCGTAGAGCTCGTGGCGGCCGCCGAATTCGGTGCCGATGGCGTCCCACAGGAGCTTCATGATCTTGATGCGCTCCTTGTAATCGATGCCGTAGGAACCGCGCACGTAGCGCGCCAGATAACGGTCGATTGCGGGGTTTTTGAAATCCTTGGTTGAGGACGGCAAATAGATCAGCGACGAGGCGACGATCTTGTCGACGATCTCCTTGACGCGCCCGTAAGCGTCGCCGGCGAACACGCGATAGCTCGACCCCGACTGCAGATTCGGCAGCACCGCGCCATTGACCCACGGCGTCGGATCCATCGCCATGGCGTCGGTCAAGGCCCAGAACAGGTTGCGCCAGGCGATGACCTCGCCGAGCATGGCCTGATTGCCGCGAAACTCGTCGGAGCCCGCCGCGTGCAACGCCTTGGCGAGGACGCCGGCGAGGAAATCGAGCTTCACCGCAAGCCGCGTGCAGCCCTGGAACTGATAGCCGGCAAGAAATCCCGACTGCGGGAAGAAGACCTTCAATTTTTCCAGATCGCGATGCAGCAGAACGTCTTCCCAGGGAATGAAGACGTTGTCGAAGACGAAGATCGCATCGTTCTCGTCGAAGCGCGACGACAGCGGATAGTCGAACGGCGTGCCCATCACGCTCGCCGTCATCTCATAGGAGGTGCGGCAGAACAGCTTTACGCCCGGCGCGTTCATCGGCGCGATGAACATCACCGCAAGATCAGTGTCGTGCAGCGGCACCGCGGCGTTCTGGCCGAGAAAATTGTAATGCGTCAGCGCCGACGCGGTCGCCACCACTTTGGCGCCGGAGATGTAGATACCGGCGTCGGTGTCCTTCTGGATGGTGATGAACACGTCCTTGACCTGATCGACCGGCTTCGAGCGATCGACTGGCGGATTGACGATAGCATGATTCATGAACAGCACGTTTTCTTGCGCGCGGCGGTACCATCGCTTGGCGTTGTCGGCGAACTTGCCGTAAAAATCGTAATTGGCGCCGAGCGTATTCATCAGCGACGCCTTGTAGTCGGGGGAGCGGCCCATCCAGCCGTAGGACATGCGCGCCCACAGCGCGATGGCGTCGCGCTGTGCAACCAAATCCTCGCGCGAACGCGCGGCGCGAAAAAATTTGTGGGTGAAGCCCGACGAGCCGGTGTCGGTCGGACAGGTCAGCGCGCTCTTGGTCTTGTCGTCATGGAGCGCATCGTAGAGCCGGGCAATCGAGCGCGCGGCATTGCGGAACGCCGGATGCGTGGTGACGTCCTTGACGCGCTCGCCATAGACGTAGACTTCGCGGCCGTCGCGCAGGCTTTCGAGATATTCCGCCCCGGTGAACGGCCGACCCTTCTCGGCGATGGCGTCCTCGGATTTGACCCGATCCATCGGGGTCTCCCTGCTCTCATTGCCAAATCTGCTGCCTTGGCGTAGCCCGCGCGCGAGGTGACGGCAATACCGCGCCTCGTGGCTATTTCCCCATACGCCGCTGCGGCACAGAGGCCGCGGCGTTGCCGCGCCACGGCACCCCTGTTAAGCCTTACGCCGGTTGTCGGCCGGGCAGCCATGCGGAGGGCCGCAGGACGCATGGACGTCTTTCTCCAACAGCTCATCAACGGCATCACGCTCGGCTCGATCTACGGGCTGATCGCGATCGGCTATACGATGGTGTTCGGCATCATCGGCATGGTGAACTTCGCCCATGGCGACGTGTTCATGGTGTCGGCCTTCATCGCTTTGATCGCCTTTCTGATCCTGACCACATGGCTCGGCATTTCCTCGGTCGTCTTGGCCTTGCTGATCGTGCTCGTCGTGGCGATGCTGTTCACCTCGCTGGTCAATTGGGTCATCGAGCGCGTCGCCTACCGGCCGTTGCGCGGCTCGTTTCGCCTCGCGCCGCTGATTTCAGCGATCGGCATGTCGATCTTTCTGTCGAATTTCGTCCAGGTCACGCAAGGGCCACGCAACAAATCGATCCCGCCGATGATCAGCGGCGAATTCGTGCTGTTCACGCACAACAATTATCCGGTCACGCTGTCGTACAAGCAACTGATCATCTGGGGCGTCACTGCCGTGCTCTTGCTGGCGTTCTGGTATCTGGTCGCCAGGACCAAGCTCGGCCGCGCGCAGCGCGCTTGCGAACAGGACCAGAAGATGGCGGCTCTGGTCGGCGTCAATGTCGACCGCACCATCGCCACGACCTTCGTCATTGCCGCGGCCCTCGCCGCCGTCGCCGGCACCATGTATTTGATGTATTATGGCGTGGTCACCTTCTCCGACGGTTTTGTGCCGGGGGTAAAAGCCTTTACCGCGGCCGTGCTCGGCGGCATCGGCTCGTTGCCGGGCGCCGTGATCGGCGGTCTCTTGATCGGTCTGATCGAGACCATGTGGTCGGCCTATTTCTCCATCGACTACAAGGACGTCGCCGCGTTTTCCATTCTGGCGATCACGCTGATCTTCCTGCCGCAGGGGCTGTTTGGCCGTCCGGACGTTGAGAAGGTGTGAGGTGACGGCGCTCGCCAATTCCACCGGAGACGATCCGCGCCGGACGCGCCCCGCGCTCTCCCAGGCTCGCGTCGATACGCTAACGGCATTACGCGATGCCGCGATCACCGCGGCGATCGCTTTCGCTCTATTCCTGCCGCTGATCGGTTTTCAGACCACCGTCAACGGCGAGAACGCGCTGATCCTGACGACGCGCTGGCCGCTGTTGTTCGCCGTGGTCGCCGTCGTCGGGGGCGGCCGCTTCGCCTACGCGCTGTTGCTCGAACCGCGGATGCGCCAGCGCGCCATGCGGCCGGTGGCGAGGACACGACCGGCGTGGCGCAACTTTGTCGGCCAATGGTTCGTTCCTTTCGGCATCGCTTTTGTCGTCGCTTATCCGGCCCTGGTGCTGGTCACCGCCGGCTTTTCCCGCAGCGTGAAATGGATCGACAATTTCGGCATCCAGATTCTGATCTATGTGATGCTGGGGTGGGGATTGAACATCGTGGTCGGGCTCGCCGGTCTGCTCGACCTCGGCTACGTGGCGTTCTACGCGGTCGGCGCTTACTCCTATGCGCTGCTGGCGAAGACGCTCGGTCTGTCGTTCTGGGTGCTGCTGCCGGTCGCCGGCATCCTCGCCTCGTTCTGGGGCATTTTGCTCGGCTTTCCGGTATTGCGGCTGCGCGGCGACTACCTTGCCATCGTTACGCTCGCCTTCGGCGAGATCATTCGCATGGTGATCATCAATTTCACCGCGCTCACCAACGGCTATGCCGGCATCGGCGGCATCCCGCGGCCGTCGTTTTTCGGCATTCCCTTCAACGCCGACGATAACGGCTTTGCCGCCGTGTTCGGACTGCCGTTCAGCCCGGTCTATCGCGTCATCTTTCTTTATTATGTCATCCTGGCGCTGGCCTTGCTGACCGCCTTCGTCACCGTGCGGCTGCGGCGGCTGCCGGTCGGCCGCGCCTGGGAAGCCTTGCGCGAGGATGAAATCGCCTGCCGCTCGCTCGGCATCAACACCACCAATACCAAGCTCACGGCCTTTGCCATGGGCGCCATGTTCGCCGGCTTTGCCGGCTCGTTCTTCGCCACCCGGCAAGGATTCATCTCGCCGGAATCCTTCACCTTCCTGGAATCCGCCACGATCCTGTCGATCGTGGTCTTGGGCGGCATGGGCAGCCAGGTCGGCGTGGCCATCGCCGCCATCGTGATGATCGGCGGCACCGAGATCATGCGCGATCTCGACTTCCTCAAGAAGATTTTCGGTCAGACTTTCGATCCGACCCAGTACCGTATGCTCATCTTCGGCTTCGCCATGGTGCTGATCATGGTCTGGCGGCCGCGCGGGCTGATCTCGACGCGGGAACCCTCGGTGTTCCTCAAAGAACGCAAGAGCATCGCCGCCGACCTGGTCAAGGAAGGCCGCGGTTAGGCCATGAGCCACCCAGACGCGGCGAGCGCGGCCGACACTTTGCTCCGCGTCGAGCATTTGACCATGCGCTTCGGCGGCCTGCTTGCGATCGACGATCTCAGCTTCGACGTCGGCCAAGGCACTATCACCGCGCTGATCGGGCCGAACGGCGCCGGCAAAACCACGGTGTTCAACTGCATCACCGGCTTCTACAAGCCGAGCTGCGGACGACTGGCGCTGCGCCACGGCGACGGCGCGGCGTGGAATGAGCTTGCGGCGCTCACCGATTCCGGCGGCAGAAGCGTTGCCGCCAAAAGCGGCGCGCTTTATCTGTTGGAGCGCATGCCGGATTATCTGGTGGCGCAACGGGCGCGGGTCGCCCGTACCTTCCAGAACATTCGGCTGTTTCCCGGCATGACGGTGCTGGAAAATCTGTTGGTGGCCCAACATAACCGGCTGATGCTCGCGTCCGGCTATACGCTTCTCGGCGTGCTCGGCTTTCCGTCTTACACGCGCGCCGAGCGCGCGGCGATCGACAAGGCGCGCGACTGGCTCGACCGCATCGGGCTTACCGCGCGCGCCGACGATCCGGCCGGCGACCTGCCCTATGGCGCGCAGCGGCGGCTCGAAATCGCTCGCGCCATGTGCACCGATCCAGTGCTGCTCTGCCTCGATGAGCCAGCCGCCGGGCTCAACCCACGTGAAAGCGCCGAGCTCAACACCTTGCTGCTCGCCATCCGCGACGAGTTCCGCATCGCGGTGCTGCTGATCGAGCACGACATGACCGTGGTCATGGAGATTTCCGATAAAATTGTCGTGCTCGATTACGGCGTGAAAATCGCCGACGGCGCGCCGGACGCCGTGCGCAACGACGACCGGGTCATTGCCGCCTATCTCGGCGTCGCCGAGGACGAAGTCGGCGACGCCGAGGCCGAGGTCGGACGATGAGCGCGCTGCTTTCCGTTCGCGGCGTCAAGACGTTCTACGGCCGCGTCATGGCCCTCAAGGGCGTCGACCTCGACGTCAATGACGGAGAAATCGTCACGCTGATCGGCGCCAACGGCGCCGGCAAATCGACCTTGATGATGACGATCTGCGGCAATCCGCGCGCGCGCGAAGGTTCCATCCGTTTCGCCGACCACGACATTACCACGCTGCCGACGCATGAAATCGCCAAGCTGCACATTGCCCAGGCGCCCGAGGGCCGGCGAATTTTTCCGCGCATGACTGTGTTGGAAAATCTACAAATGGGAGCGACCACCGCGGCGCCCGCCACGTTCGATCATGACCTCGAACGCGTCGTCACGCTGTTTCCGCGGCTCAAGCAGCGTCTCGCCCAGCGCGGCGGCACGCTGTCAGGCGGCGAACAGCAGATGCTGGCGATCGCGCGGGCGCTGATGAGCCGGCCGCGGCTCCTTCTGCTCGACGAGCCGTCGCTTGGGCTGGCGCCGCTGATCGTGCGGCAAATCTTCGATGCCATCAAAGCGCTCAACCGCAATGAAGGCTTGACCGTGTTCCTGGTCGAACAGAACGCCTTCCATGCGCTCCGCCTGGCGCATCGCGGTTATGTGATGGTCAACGGGCTGATCACGCTGTCGGGCTCCGGCCGCGAACTATTGGAGCGGCCGGAAATCAAATCCGCCTATCTCGAAGGCGGACGATAGGCAGTCGGCGGGCGTCATGGACAACACAGCTTCCTCCTTCGCCAGCTTCTTCTTCGAGGAAGGCTCGTTCGGCGTATTCGTCCTGGTGACCGTCATCCTCGGCGGCGGCGCGGCAACGCTGGCCGGCCGCGCCGTCGCCGCGACCTGGCGGCCGTGGTGGCAGGTGGTGTCCTATGCGTTGATTCTGGGGCTGGCCGTGCGCTTCATCCACTTCAGCCTGTTCAACGGCACGCTGTTGTCGCTGCATTATTATCTGGTCGACAGTGCGTTCTGCATGGCGTTCGGATTTCTCGGCTTTCGCATCGCCCGCGTCGGCCAGATGGTCGCGCAATATCATTGGCTTAACGCGCCGGCCGGCCCGCTGCGCTGGCGCCGCAAGCCGCACTGACGTAATGTTGTGCCGACGGAATGAGCGCCGGCTCCGTCCGGAGGAGAATGAGCCATGAAAAAGATCGTTACGCTGGGTCTTGGTCTGAGCTTTGCGATTGCCGCAGTCGGACTGACGGTCGGAACCGCCACCGCGCAGGTCAAGATCGGAGTCGCCGGCCCGATCACTGGCCCGAACGCCGCCACCGGCGCGCAGATGAAGAACGGCGTCGATCAGGCCGCCGCCGACATCAACAAAGCCGGCGGCATTCTCGGCCAGAAGATCACGGTGGAATACGGCGATGACGTCTCCGATCCCAAGCAGGGTGTCTCGGTCGCCAACGATTTCGCCGCCGACGGCGTGAAATTCGTCATCGGCAATTACAATTCCGGCGTCACCATCCCGTCCTCGGAGGTCTATCAGGAGAACGGCATCCTCGAGATCACGCCGGCCTCCACCAATCCGACGGTCACCGAGCGCGGCATGTGGAACATCTTTCGTGTCTGCGGCCGCGACGACCAGCAGGGCCGCGTCGCCGGGGACTACATCCTCAAGAATTTCAAGGGCAAGCGGATCGCCTTCGTCAACGACAAGACCACCTACGGCAAGGGCCTTGCCGATGAGACGCTCAAGACCATCAAAGCCGGCGGCATGGACGCGGTGCTCTACGAAGGCATCAATACCGGTGAGAAGGACTATTCGGCGTTGGTCTCCAAGATCAAGCAATCGGGCGCGGACCTGGTTTATTTCGGCGGCCTCTACACCGAAGCCGGCCTGATCGTGCGGCAGATGCGCGACCAGGGGGTTACGGCGCCGCTGATGGGCGGCGACGGCATCACCTCCGACGAGTTCGCATCGGTCGGCGGCCCGGGCGTCGTCGGCTCGCTGATGACCTATGGACCCGATCCGCGCAACCGGCCCGAGGCCAAAGCCGTAGTCGCGGAATTCCGCGCCAAGAATTTCGAGCCGGAGGCCTATACGCTCTACAGCTACGCCGCGGTGCAGATCATCGCGCAGGCGGCGACCGCGGCCAATTCGCTCGACCCGAAAAAGGTTGCCGACAAGATGCATTCCGGCATGACGTTCAAGACCGTGATCGGCAGCATCTCCTACGACAAGAAGGGCGATATCACGCGGCTCGACTACGTCGTCTATCGCTGGGTGAAGCAGCCCGACGGCAAGATCACCTATGTCGAGTTACCCGGCACGCAGACGAATTAGATCTGGCTGAGCATGATCTTTTCCAAAAACCGGCCGCCACTTTTCGGGATCATGCACTGATCAACCGATCTTCCCGAGCGCCGGGAAGGTGTCGAGCAGCCAGAAGCTGACCTGCCCGACCGTGCCGGTCAGAAAGGCGATGCCGGTCAGCACCAGCAAACCGCCCATCGCCTTCTCGACCAAGCCGAGGTGGGCGCGGAAGCGGGCGAGGAAGGCCGCGAACGGCTCGACTGCCAGCGCCGCGATCAAAAACGGCACGCCGAGACCGAGCGAATAGACGGCAAGCAGGCCGGCGCCCTTGGCTAAAGTCGTCTCCGAGGCGGCCACCGCCAGGATGGCGGCGAGAATGGGCCCGATGCACGGCGTCCAGCCGAGCGCAAAAGCAAAGCCCATCAGATACGCGCCCCACAGACCGACCGGCTTGGCCATGTCGAGGCGTTTCTCGCGCATCAACCAGGCGATCGGCGTCAGCCCGAGGAAATGCAGGCCCATGATGATGATGCCGACGCCGGCCACTATCGAGAGCGGTCCCGCATAGATCCGCAGCAAGCCGCCAATCGCGCTGGCGCTGGCGCCCAGCGCGACGAACACGGTGGAGAAACCGAGGACGAACAGGACCGCCGCGACGAGCGTCTGGCGCCGCACTTGCGGCTCGGTCTCGGCGTCGGCGAAACGCTCCAGCGAGGTGCCGGTGAGGTAGACGAGGTAAGGCGGCACCAGCGGCAGGACGCAAGGCGACAGGAAGCTCAGCATGCCGGCGAGAAGCGCCGCAACGATGGTGACATTCATGGCGGATCAATGCACCGACCCGCGCGGCGATTGCAAGGCGGGGCTCTATGCTCCCACCCCCCGCGTGCGGGGAAAGGGTTGGGGTGTGGGGGCGGCTCCGCTAGGCTCAGAATCGCGGAGAGGCCCCCTCACCCTCGCTCGCTGCGCTCACTCGACCTCTCCCCGCGCGGCGGGGAGAGGTTATTCATGCGCAACCTGATTACCGACGTGCCTGGGCTCAAAGTCGGCCATGCCGACGACGCCCGGCTCGGCTCCGGGTCGACGGCTGTCATTTTCGACGAACCTGCGGTCGCCTCGATCGATGTGCGCGGCGGCGGCCCGGGCACGCGCGAAACCGCGCTTCTTGATCCCGCGCAAACGGTGGAAGGCATTGACGCCATCGCCTTGTCCGGCGGTTCGGCGTTCGGCCTCGATGCTGCATCAGGCGTGCAGGCCTGGCTGCGCGAGCAAGGGCGCGGCTTTGCGGTGCGCTCCGCCAAAGTTCCGATCGTTCCGGCGGCAATCTTGTTCGATCTATTGAGCGGGGGCGACAAGAACTGGGGGCGTTTTCCTCCTTATCGTGATCTCGGTTACACCGCGGCAGTGAACGCCGGCCTCGACTTTGCGCTCGGCAGCGGCGGCGCCGGCGCCGGGGCGACCACCGTCAATTGCAAAGGCGGTATCGGCTCCGCATCGGCGCAAAGCCCGGAGGGTTTTATCGTCGGTGCGCTTGCGGCGGTGAACGCCGCGGGCAGCGTGACGGTCGGAAGCGGTCCGTGGTTCTGGGCTGCGCCATTCGAAGCCGGTGACGAATATGGCGGCCACGGGCTGCCCGATCCGTTTCCTCGACAGGCCCTTGAGCCGCTGACCAAGGGCAGCGCGCGCCAAAGCACCACCCTCGTCGTCGTCGCGACCGACGCGATTTTAACCAAGGCGCAAGCCAAGCGGCTCGCAGTGATGGCGCAATCGGGCCTGTCGCGCGCGATCTATCCGGTTCACACCCCGCTCGACGGCGACGTCGTGTTCGCGGCCTCAACCGGGCGCCGGCCGCTTGCGGATGCGATGCTGGGCCTGACCGCGCTCGGCGCGCTCGCCGCCAATGTCGCGGCCCGCGCCATCGCCCGCGGCGTCTACGAGGCAAGCGCGCTGTCCTTCTCCGGCTCGCTGCCAAGCTGGAAGAGTCAATTCAACCGGTAACATAATGACTTCAGCCGCGTAGCAGGCGTTAACCCTGCGGCGGAAACCACGAACGGCATTCTCCACCGACCGAACTTGGTTTTTATTGACTCGCTCCACGATTGCGCCTTCACTTCGCGGCGGGCTGGTATTGTGGATGTGTTGCGGAGGGTCCGATGCGCGTCGTGGCGATTGTATTTGCGGCGTTGCTCACACTAGGTCTCGCGGCGTTCGGCGTCGTTGCCGCACAAAAACCGACGAGCACAGGCTCGCTTATCACTCTAGCCGAACACATTTTTTCGCCGGCGCAGGCAACCAGCGCACCGGTCGCGACCGGCGCTCAAGCTAATCAAGCGCAAGCGGCCCAGACTTCCCCGGTCCAGACTTCCCCGGTCCAGGCTCCAGTCATCAAAGTTTCGGAAGTGCGCGACTCCGCGCAGTCACCCTCGCCCTCCACCCCGCCGGCCAAGCTCGTTGTTGCTCAAAATTCCGCGGCCGCCGCTCCCGCCCCGGCTGGGCCGACGCCCGTCCCCGCGAGCGCGGGTACCTCGCTTTGGCCGACCACCTTGCCTCAATGCAACAATCCCGATGCGCTCGGCATGTCGCGGATCGTCCAGATCGACACCACGGGCGGCCCGGCGTTCGGCACCGAGCACTTCAAGCAATATGACTTCCTGCACGAGAAGGAAGTCGTGCTGACCTTCGACGACGGCCCGTGGCCGGAAAACACCCCGATGGTGCTCAAGGCGCTGCAGGACAATTGCGTCCGCGCCACCTTCTTCGAGATCGGCGAGCACGCCACCTGGGCTCCGCAATTGACCAAGGAATTGGTCGATGCCGGGATGACAGTCGGCAGCCATACCTGGTCGCACAAGGATTTGGCGAGAAACCCCTACGCCAAGGACATCGAGCAGGCCAAGCAAGAGATCGAAATGGGCGTGAGCGCCGTGCATATGGCGGCGGCGGGCGGCCCGGTGGCGCCGTTCTTCCGCTTCCCCGATCTGCAGATGCCGGCCGATCTGATCGCCTATCTCGGCACCCGCAACATCGCGACCTTCTCGACCGACATCGACACTTTCGATTTCAAGATTCACAAGCCGGAGGACGTGGTCAAATCGGTGATGACCAAGCTTGCCAAGAACGGCAAGGGCATCCTGCTGATGCATGACTTCCAGCACGGCACCGCCGAAGCGATGCCGGAGATCCTGCACCAGCTTCACCTCGCCGGCTACAAAGTGGTGGGCTTGGTGCCGAAGTTCCCGGTGACGACGATTGCAAAATACGACGACATGGTGCGGGCCAACGACAAATACTCGTCGAGCAACAACACCCGGCCGGAAAACAGCGTCATCAAGACGATCAGCGAATAAAGCGTTCGGCCGCATAAGGCTGCGGATCGCAGAACGGCGTTGCCCCGGTCATCATCTCGGCGAGGAGCCGGCCGGTCGCCGGACCGAGCGTCAGTCCCCAATGCGCGTGACCGCAGGCCAGCCATAATCCGGCTTGGCCCGGCGCGCGCCCAATCACCGGTCGGGAATCGGCAAAGCACGGTCGCGCCCCGAGCCACGGCTGTTGTTCGACTGGCGCGCCGAGCGGAAAAAGTTCGCGGGCTGCGGGCAGCAGGCGCTTAAGCTGCACCGGCGTCGGCGGCGCGTCGCGGGCGGCGAACTCGACGCCGCTCGTCACGCGGATACCCTGTTCCATCGGCGCCAGCACGTAGCCATTCTCGGCATCGAGCACCGGGCGGGCGAGCGCGGCATTGCCTTGCGGACGGAAATGGCGATGATAGCCGCGCTTGACCGCGAGCGGCAATTTGATGCCGAGCGGATCGAGCACGTCCGGCAGCCACGGCCCGAGTGCGATCACGGCCTCGCCGGCATCGAGCGGACCGGAGGCCGTATCGACGCGCCACTGCGTACCGACGCGATGCAGCGAGCGAGCGTCGCCGGTGAACGACAGGCCGCCGAGCGCCGCAAAGCGCGCGGCATAGGCCCGCGTCAGCGCCAGCGGATTGCTCACGCTGACCGCGCCGGTCCAATGCACGGCGTGACGGAACACGGACGCAAGCGATGGTTCGAGCGCACGCGCCGCGTCGCGATCGAGCGGGACATTGGCGATGCCGAGAGATGCGGCAAGATCAAGCTCGCGCTGGAGCCCGGCAAAGGCAGCATCGCTACGATAGAGTTTCAGCCAACCGGTGCGGCGCAGATATTTCGCGGCGCCGGATTCCAAGCTCAACGCTTCGTGCTCGGCGACCGCGCGCGCAAACAAGGGCCGCATCGCTTGCGCGGTTTCGGCCAATCGCTCCGGCTGCGACGCTTCGCGGAAGGCTAAAAGCCAGGGTGCGATCTTCGGCAAAAACGTAAGATGATAATTGGCGAGCGGCGAGCGCTTGAGCGCGATGCGAAGAAGCGTCGTCCAATCGGACGGAAACGCCGCCGGAAAAATGGTGTTGCCCTCGATGATGCCGGCATTGCCGTACGAGGTCCCCTCGCCCGCCCCGCCGCGGTCGAGGAGCGCCACTGACAAGCCACGCTTGACCAGATGCAGCGCGACCGAGGTGCCGACGATCCCCGCTCCCAGCACGATGACATCGGTGCGCGCCACAAAACCTCCGTTACGGCATGAAGTGCGAATGTGGCGAGCCCGACGGGACCGGGCAAGTGCGCGGCGGGCGCACCTATGTCCCGCCGATTTCGGCGCGTTGCCCCAGGGGATATGACGTGTTAGGCGAACCCGTAATCCTGGAGAATCCAGTGTCCCGGCCGCTCATCATCGCCCCGTCGATCCTCGCCGCCGATTTCGCGAAATTGGGCGAAGAGGTGCGCGCGGTCGATGCTGCCGGCGCCGACTGGATCCATGTTGATGTCATGGACGGCCATTTCGTGCCCAACATTTCGATCGGGCCGGACATCGTCAAGGCGATCCGGCCTTACACCAAAAAGCCGCTCGACGTGCACCTGATGATCGCGCCTTGCGATCCTTATCTCGAAGCCTTCGCCAAGGCCGGCGCCGATCATATTACCGTGCATGTCGAAGCCGGTCCGCATATTCATCGCTCACTGCAGGCGATCCGCGCGCTCGGCAAGAAGGCCGGAGTGACCCTAAATCCCGGCACCCCGGAAACCAGCATCGAGTACGTCATCGATCTGGTCGATCTCATTCTGATCATGTCGGTCAATCCCGGCTTCGGCGGGCAAAAGTTCATACCCTCCGCGATCGACAAGGTGCGCAATCTGCGCGCCATGGCGGGCGGCCGTCCGATCGACATCGAGATCGACGGCGGCATCACGCCGGAAGTCGCGCCGCTTGCCGCGCGCGCCGGCGCCAATGCCTTCGTTGCGGGCTCCGCGGTGTTCAAGGACAAGACTTCAGAGAGCTATCGCACCAATATCGCGGCGATCCGCCAGGCGGCGGCGCTGGTTCGCGGGGAGGCTGCGTGATGGGAATACTGGTTGACGGCCAATGGCGCGATGAGGATTTGCCGGCGGAGACCGGCAAGTCCGGTCATTTCCAGCGCGTCGACAGCGTGTTTCGCGATCGCATTACGGCCGACGGCTCATCGGGCTTCAAAGCGGAAGCCGGGCGCTACCACCTCTATGTCGCCTATACCTGCCCGTGGGCGCACCGCACGCAAATCTATCTGGCGCTGAAAAAGCTCAGCGGCGCGATCAGCGTCTCGATCGCGATTCCGGGCCTGAAAACGCAAGGCTGGACATTCGAGGATAACTCCGCCTTCCCGGACTGCACGCCGGATCGCGTCAACGGCTTCCACTATCTGCATCAGGCCTACGCCGCGAGCGACCCGCATTACACCGGCAAAGTGACGGTGCCGACGCTGTGGGACAAGAAGTCCAAGCGGATCGTCAACAACGAGTCCTCCGAGATCATCCGCATGCTCAATTCGGAGTTCGGCGGCATTGGCGCCGATCCGACGGATTTTTATCCAAAACCGCTGCGTGAAGAGATCGATCGCGTCAATGCGCAGGTCTACGCCAATGTGAACAACGGCGTTTACCGCTGCGGGTTTGCCAAATCGCAGGCCGCCTATGAAGAGGCCTATGACGCGCTGTTCGCCGCCCTCGACGACATCGAGGCGCGGCTGGGCCGCCAGCGCTATCTGGTGGGCAACCGCATCACCGAGGCGGATTGGCGGCTGTTCCCGACTTTGGTGCGCTTCGACGTCGCCTATTTCTCGCTGTTCAAGTGCAACAGGAACCGTATCGCGGATTTTCCGAATCTGTTGAACTATATGCGCGAGCTTTATGCGATGCCCGGCGTCGCCGAGACCGTCAAGCCGCGCTATTACGTGATCGGCTATTATTCGATTACGCGCGTCAATCCGACCGGCATTATCCCCAAGGGCACGCCGGTCGATTACCGAAGGCCGCATGACCGCGCGCGGTTCGCAGCATGAGCATAAAGCGCAACCGATGATCCCCCGCTACACCCGCCCGCAAATGGCGGCGATCTGGACACCGGAAACGCGGTTTCGCATCTGGTTCGAGATCGAGGCGCATGCCGCCAGCGCCATGGCCGAACTCGGTATGATCCCGAAGTCAGCGGCCAAAACCATCTGGGAGAAAGGCCAGGCGGCGACCTTCGATACCGCGCGCATCGACGAGATCGAGCGCGAGGTCAAGCACGACGTCGTCGCCTTCCTCACCCATCTCGCCGAGATTGTCGGCCCCGATGCGCGCTTCGTGCACCTCGGCATGACCTCGTCCGACGTCCTCGACACCTGCCTGAACGTGCAGCTCGTTCGTGCCGCCGATATTCTCCTTGCCGACGTCGACGCGCTGTTGACGGCACTGGAGCGGCGCGCTCGTGAATACAAGTTCACGCCGACGATCGGCCGCTCGCACGGCATCCATGCCGAACCGACCACGTTCGGGCTCAAGCTCGCGGTGGCCTTCGCCGAGTTTTCCCGCGCCCGGGCGCGCCTCGAATTGGCGCGCAAGGAAGTTGCGACCTGCGCCATTTCCGGCGCAGTCGGCACTTTTGCGCAGGTCGATCCGCGCGTCGAAGCCTATGTGGCGAAGAAAATGGGGCTTTCGGTCGAGCCGATCTCGACCCAAATCATTCCGCGCGACCGCCATGCCATGTATTTCGCCACGCTCGGCGTGGTCGCCGCCTCGATCGAACGGCTCGCCACCGAAATCCGCCACTTGCAGCGCACCGAAGTGTTGGAGGCGGAGGAATATTTCTCGGAAGGGCAAAAAGGCTCCTCCGCGATGCCGCATAAGCGCAATCCGGTGCTGTCGGAAAATCTTGTCGGGCTGGCACGGATGGCGCGCGCTTATGTCGTGCCGGCGCTGGAGAATGTTGCTCTGTGGCACGAACGTGACATTTCGCATTCGTCGGTCGAGCGCATGATCGGCCCGGACGCGACGGTGACACTCGACTTCGCACTGGCCCGCCTTGCCGGGGTCATCGATAAGCTCATCGTCTATCCGGAAAATATGCGAAAGAACCTCGACCGGCTCGGTGGTCTGGTGCATTCGCAGCGCGTTCTCCTGGCGTTGGCGCAAAAAGGCGTGGCGCGCGAGGACGCCTACCGGCTGGTGCAGCGCAACGCCATGAAAGTGTGGGCCGGCGCAGGCGATTTTCTGGCATTACTCAATGCCGACCCGGACGTGCGCAAGTATCTGAGCGAAGCGGAGCTGAAAGCCAATTTCGACCTCGATTTCCACATGGCCCAGGTCGATACGATCTTCGCCCGGGTGTTCGGCCGGCCTTAACCGGCGTTAACCATATTTACGCATTCTACAGTAATTACAGGGGTTTCCTCTCCTTGCTCGACTCGGTCGGCTGACGTAGGTTCGCGCAACCGACCGAGGAGAGGGTCATGGGCCGTTTGGTACGCAAGCCGAAACTGCCGGAAGCCGCGACGGCGCAAGCCTCCGACTTCGGCGGCATGTTCCAGACGCGTGCGCAGCCGGCGGCCACTGCCGAGCCCGGCGACGATTATCTCACTCGGTTGGTCAAATACATCCCGGCCGAGATCATCGGCGGCTCGATGTTCGTCAATGCCATTCTGGCGCAGGCGGTAGCGGCCGGTAACGGCAATGCCACCATGGCGGGGCTTTCGGTCACCACCATCGCGGTCGGCGCTTTGCTGGTCGGTTTGATTTTGACACCGCTGTTCTGCTGGTATGTGCGCGAGGACGGCGACGCTTGGGTCCTCAACGCCGTGGTCTCTACGATCGCTTTCCCGTTCTGGGCCTATCTGATGGGAGCGGTCGCCTTCAGCAAATTCCATGACGGCGATCTGGCAGTCATCCTGATCTTGACCTTCACCGCGGTGAGCGGACTTGTTGCGCCGGTCACGGAGCAACCAAAGGTGCAAGAACAGAAGAGCGCCAATCCGAAAGACGGACCCCGGCTGGTAGAAAGCCTCACGGCGTAAGCCCGGCGGAATTTGCCGATGCCCGCCGGACCATGGCATAGGTCGCGCCATGGCGGGACGCGAAAAAATCCTGATGTTCGATTCCGGCCTCGGCGGCCTCACCGTCTATCGTGAGGTCGCGGCGGCGCGTCCGCAAGCCGATTTTCTCTATGTCGCCGACGATGCGGCGTTCCCCTATGGGGCGCTGGCGGAGCCGGCGCTGATTTCGCGCGTCGTCGCACTGATGGACGAACTCATCGCGGAGCAGCGGCCAGATCTCGTGGTCATCGCCTGTAACACCGCTTCGACCATCGTGCTCGCGGAGTTGCGCAAGAAATTTGCGGTGCCGTTTGTCGGCACGGTGCCGGCGATCAAGCCGGCCTGCGCCAGCTCGGTGACCAAGCGCGTGTCCGTGCTCGGCACCGAAGCGACGGTCAAGCGTGAATATACCCGCGCGCTCATTCGCGATTACGCGCAGGATTGCGACGTAACGCTGGTCGGCTCGGCCAAGCTCGCCGGATATGCCGAGGCCGAACTCGACGGTGCGCCGGCGAGCGATGCGGAAATCTGCGCCGAGATCGCGCCCTGCTTCCGCGACACCGCCGCCAAGGGCACGGACACGGTCGTGCTGGCCTGCACCCATTATCCGCTGTTGCTGCATCGCTTGCGCCAGCTTGCACCATGGCCGGTGAATTTCATCGATCCGGCGCCCGCGATTGCGCGGCGCGTCGCCGATCTGCTCGGGCCGAGGAACGCCGAAGGCGGCGCCGGATCGGTCACGGCCATTTTCACCTCGGGGCGGCCGGTTGCGTCCACACTTGCGCTGATCCAACGCCGGTTCTACCCCCCGTTTGACACCGCACGGGTTTCCCCCTAGATACCAGCCACTTCGCGGGCCCGAATTTAACCGTCTGGGCCCGCGAAGTGTTTCGCGACCCGCGGTTTGAGCCGGCGCTTCGGCTGCAAGCCTGTCGGTTCCGGTCACAGGCCGGGACAGGAGGAGGGCGCGATCCTCAGCAACTCTCATTTTGAGCGAGGACGCGAATGACCAAGCGCCATGAGGCGAAGTACAAGATCGACCGCCGGATGGGCGAGAACATCTGGGGCCGGCCGAAATCTCCGATTAATAAACGCGAATATGGCCCCGGCCAGCACGGCCAGCGCCGCAAGGGCAAGCTGTCCGACTACGGCGTGCAGCTGCGCGCCAAGCAGAAGCTCAAGGGCTATTACGCCAACATGTCGGAGCGCCATTTCCACGGCATCTACGACGAGGCGCGCCGCCTCAAAGGCGACACCGGCGCCCACATGATCGCGCTCTTGGAACGGCGGCTCGACACCGTGATCTATCGCGCCAAATTCGTACCCACCGTTTTCGCCGCCCGGCAGTTCATCAGCCACGGCCATATCAAGGTGAACGGCAAGCGCGTGACCATCGCGAGCTACCGCGTCAAGGTCGGCGACGAAATCGAGGTCAAGGAGAAGTCGAAGCAGCTCGCTCTGGTGCTCGAAGCCAATGCGCTCGGCGAACGCGACGTACCGGACTACATCGAGGTCGACCACTCCAAGCAGACGGCAAAGCTCAGTCGCTTGCCGGCGCCGACCGATGTGCCCTATCCGGTGCAGATGGAACCGCACCTCGTCGTCGAATATTACTCGCGCTGATTTTCCGTCATTACGGAGCGCCACGAACCGGCGAGCGGGGAATCCCTAACCGCCAATTGTGCAAATCCGGCACGAACAGTGGTTGCGAATTCCGGGCTCCTCGCCGTTGCGCAGCCGCGGAATGAATTACGAGGCTTGCGCGCTTTCCTTGACCGCGATGCCCTTGTCCTTGAGCAAGGACTGCAGCTCGCCGGCCTGAAACATTTCGCGCACGATATCGCAGCCGCCGACGAATTCGCCCTTGACGTAGAGCTGCGGGATGGTCGGCCAATTCGAATACGACTTGATGCCGCCGCGCATCTCGTCGTTTTCGAGGACATTCAGTCCGGTATAGGCGACCCCCAGATAGTCGAGGATTTGCACGACCTGGCCCGAAAAGCCGCACATCGGGAATTGCGGCGTGCCCTTCATGAACAGGACGACGTCGTTGGCCTTAACCTGGTTGTCGATGAATTGCTCGATGGACATGGAAATCACCCTTCGCGGTCATTCTCTGATCGGCCTGGGCTACCACACCCCCGCCGAATCTCGCCCGTTACCGTGCAATATATGTACCGCAAACCGCCGGCAAAGCCACCTGCGGCTATCGTAGCAGATTGTACCGCATCGGGAACCGGCCAGTCCCTCACCCTTCCGGTATGCCGGTCTGCAGCGCCAGGGCATGCAGCTTGCCGCCCATCTCGGCTTTGAGCGCCTCATAGACGATCTGGTGCTGCTGGACGCGGGATTTGCCCCGGAACGATTCGGCAACGACGGTCGCTTTGTAGTGATCGCCGTCACCGGCGAGATCCTGGATCGTCACCTTGGCGTCCGGGATGCGGGCCCGGATCAAACGCTCGATATCGTTCGCGGCCATAGCCATGGAACGTCAAACCTATGCGCGCCCCGAGATTTGCACGAATGCAACATTGCACTATTCATAGCCGAATTGTCACTGCATTCCGGCAAAAGCATGTGAGGAAGGGGAGAACATCGATCATGGCATTCACGGCAACAAAGGCCATTCCGGCCGTCGTGGCGATCGTCTGGGCGCTGACGGGTCAATCGGCTATCGCGCAGCAGCCGACGCCGGCGCAAACCAGCGCCATTCGCGCGAATTGCCGCTCCGATTTCATGGCGAATTGCTCGGGCGTGACGCCCGGCGGCAAGGACGCCCTGGAATGCCTCAAGCGCAACCTCGGCAAGCTTTCCGGCGGCTGCCAGGCCGCGGTGAGCGCAATCTCGCCGCCCCCGCCCGCCGTCGTTGCGGCTCCCGCGCGGCCGGCTCCCGCCGTTTCGGCGCCGGCAGCTCCCATAGCATCGGCACCGCCCGCTCCAGCCGCCGGCAGGCCGCCGACGGCAAGACCGGCCCCGGCTCCGAAGCTGGCTGCCCGGCCTCCGGCCGCAGCCCCGCCGGCGCCCCCCGCAGTCGCAGTGGTGCCGGCCGCGCCGGCGATACCGCCATTGGTGTTGCGGCCGATGCTGCCGCAACGTCGCATGGTGATCATGGCAATCTGCCGGGGCGACGCCGTAAGATTATGTTCGGGACTGCCGCCGATCGGACCCGCCGTGCTCGACTGTCTGGCGGTCAAGGCCGCCAGCCTGTCGCCCACCTGTTACGAGGCGCTCGCCCGCGTCAGCCGGCCATAATGGCCAGCAAGCGGAAGCTGGCTTACGTCTGTCCGGCCATGTAAGCCGGCAGCCAGGCCTCGAAGCGGCGCTTTAATTCGGCGACCGGCAATGGTCGCTCGCCATCGACGGCGAGCGCGGCGCCACCGGTCGCGCCGAGATGCAGAAGCGGCACGCCGACAGCGGTGGCCTGCCGCGTGACGCTGTGGGCGTACTTCGCCGTGACGATATAGCGGGCCTGATCCTCGCCGAACCAGAAGGCATGCGGCGGAATTTTTGACGGCGCCTCCAGAACGGCGCCGATCCCCGACGCCATCGCCATTTCGGCCAGCGCAATCAAAAGACCGCCGTCGGAAACGTCGTGCACCGCCGTAACCGCGCCGGCGCGGATCAAGCTGCGGACAAAGTCGCCATGGCGGCGTTCGGCGGCGAGATCGACCGGCGGCGGCGCCCCCTCCTCCCGGCCGCAAACGTCACGCAGATAGACCGAGCGGCCGAGCCAGCCGCGCGTCTCGCCGATCACTAGAATCGCCTCGCCTTCGCTTTTGAAGGCAAGCGTCATCGATGTGGTGAAGTCGTCGAGGAGGCCGACGCCGCCGATGGTCGGTGTCGGCAGAATGGCGCGGCCGTTGGTCTCGTTGTAGAGCGAGACATTGCCGGAGACGACCGGGAAATCGAGCACGCGGCAGGCCTCACCGATGCCGCGCACGCAGCCGACGAACTGGCCCATAGTCTCCGGCCGCTCCGGATTGCCGAAATTGAGATTGTCGGTGAGCGCCAGCGGCTGGGCGCCGACCGCGGTGAGATTGCGCCAGGCTTCGGCGACCGCTTGCTTGCCGCCGACGAAGGAATCCGCCTCGCAGTAGCGCGGCGTGACGTCTGACGTCAGCGCCAGCGCCTTCGGGCCCTCGTTGACGCGGACTACGGCGGCGTCGCCGCCCGGCCGCTGCACGGTATTGCCGAGAATGACGTGGTCGTATTGCTCCCAGACCCAGCGCTTCGAGCAGAGGTCCGGCGAGCCGATCAGCTTGTCGAGCGCATCGGCATTGCTCATCGGCGGCTTGACCGAGGCCGCATCGATTATCGGAAGCCGCTTGTTCTGAAGGAAATGACGTTCGTAAACCGGCGCTTCATCGCCCAATTCCTTGATCGGCAGGTCGGCCATGACCGCGCCGCCGTGGCGGACGATGAAGCGCTTGGTTGGCGTGGTCTCGCCGACGATCGCGAAATCGAGGCCCCATTTGCGGAAAATGGCCTCGGCTTCCTTTTCCTTCTCCGGCTTGAGCACCATGAGCATGCGCTCCTGGCTCTCCGACAGCATCATTTCGTAGGCGCTCATGCCGGTCTCGCGGCACGGCACCCGATCGATGTCGAGCGTGACGCCGAGATCACCCTTGGCGCCCATCTCGACCGCGGAGCAGGTCAGCCCGGCCGCGCCCATATCCTGGATGGCGATGACGCAACCCTTGGCCATGATTTCCAGGCAGGCTTCGAGCAAAAGCCTTTCCGAGAACGGATCGCCGACCTGCACGGTCGGCCGCTTCTCTTCGGCGTCGGCGCCGAACTCGGCCGATGCCATGGTGGCGCCGTGGATGCCGTCGCGGCCGGTCTTCGAGCCGAGATAGACGATCGGCATGCCGACGCCGGACGCCGCCGAATAAAACAGCTTGTCCTTCTCGGCCAAGCCCACCGCCATGGCATTGACCAGGATATTGCCGTCGTAGCGGCGGTCGAACCGCACTTCGCCGCCGACTGTCGGCACGCCGAACGAATTGCCATAGCCGCCGATGCCGGCGACGACACCGGAAACCAGCGCACGCGTCCGCGGATTTTTCGGATCACCGAAGGAGAGCGCATTGAGGCAGGCGATCGGCCGCGCGCCCATGGTAAAGACGTCGCGCAAAATACCGCCGACGCCGGTCGCCGCGCCCTGATAGGGCTCGATGAAGCTCGGGTGGTTATGGCTCTCCATCTTGAACACGACCGCAAGACCGTCGCCAATATCGATGACGCCGGCGTTTTCGCCTGGCCCCTGGATCACGCAAGCGCCCGTGGTCGGCAGCGTGCGCAGATGGATTTTCGAGGATTTATAGGAGCAATGCTCGTTCCACATCGCCGAGAAAATGCCGAGCTCGGTGAAGCTCGGCGCGCGGCCGATCAGTTTGACGATACGCTCGTATTCGTCCGGCTGGAGGCCGTGCTCGGCGATCAAATCGGGGGTGATGGCGGGTTCGTTGTGGCTCACGGGTCAGATGTAGCCCACGCGCTTGCAGATTTCATCCACCCTGCCCACTCAACGGCCGGCGCAATCCACGTCTAATTCGGTTTTGGGCGGCGGATCCCCAGGATCCCAGGATCCGGTCGCCGACCGTGCCACCCGCGAACCGGCGGCCAATGACAAAATAGACGATGATGACGCCACAGAGCGCCGTGGCTGACCATCCTTTAAGATCGAAACCGTGCGCATTGGTTTGGCCGGTCAGCGATCCGATGGCGAGGCCCGCGACGACAAAAACCACGACAAAGTCGAAGATAGGCGCGACGACCCATTTCCAAAAGGGGTACGCTCGCATACGAGTCACGCGGCCGCATCGAGGTGATCCACAAGCCCCGCGAACAGGCCGCGGCCGTCGGTCCGGCCCATGGCGGCTTCGACGTGGTTTTCCGGGTGCGGCATCATGCCGAGCACGTTGCCGCCTTCGTTGATGATGCCGGCAATGGCGTTCATGGCGCCGTTGTGGTTCCAGTTGGGGTCGACCATGCCGTCCGGCGAGGAATAGCGGAACACCACCCTGCCCTCGCCTTCCAGCCGCGCGATGGTCTCGCCGTCGGCGATGTAATTGCCCTCGCCGTGCGCCACCGGGACGCGGATCACCTGGCCGGCGTTATAACCGCGGGTGAACGGCGTATCGGAGCGCTCGACCCGCAGATAGACGTCGCGGCAGATGAAGCGGAGTTGCGAATTGCGCATCAGCACGCCGGGCAGCAAACCGGCCTCGCAGGCGATTTGGAAACCGTTGCACACCGCGAGCACCAGGCCGCCTTTGGCGGCAAACGCCCGCACCGCATGCATGATCGGCGCGCGTGCCGCGATGGCGCCGCAGCGCAGATAATCGCCATAGGAGAAGCCGCCCGGAATGACCACAAGGTCGGTGCCCGCCGGCAGTTCGGTATCGGCGTGCCAGACCATGGCCGGTGCGTGACCGGACATGAGCTTGAGCGCGCGCGCCATGTCGCGCTCGCGATTGATGCCGGGGAAAACGAGAACGGCGGATTTCATCCCGTCACCTCGATCCGGTAATTCTCGATGACGGTATTGGCGAGGAGCTTTTCCGCGGCCGACTTCAATGCTGCTTCGGCGGCGGCGCGGTCCGTACCCTCGATCTCGATGTCGAAGACTTTGCCCTGACGGACGCTGGCGACGCGGCCGACGCCGAGCGATTTCAGAGCGCCCTCGATGGCCTTGCCCTGGGGGTCGAGGATGCCGGACTTCAGCGTGACGGTGACGCGGGCTTTCATGGCCATTCCAATAGGGAGGAATCGCGACGCCCGCAACCAAGCTCCGGTTAATGCGCCGGGTCGCCCGATTGCTCGAACAGCCGCCCATAGCCGTCCACTTGACCGCTTTCGCCAACGAGCCGCATCGCCGCCCAGAACGCGGCCGTCGCCGACGAGACGACGGGAATGCCGTGGCTCGCCTCAAGCGGCTCCGCCACGCCCAGCGTACGCAAGCCTCCGCAGGAGATCAGGATGGCTTCCGCGCCTGCCGCCTTGGCGGCGTTCGCTTTGGCGACCGCGGTATCGCTGAGCGAAATGATCTCGGCCTCGGTCATTTTATGCGGCGCGTTGAATTCGAGCAGGTTGAAACATTCGAGCGACAGCACCTCGACGCCGGCCGCCTCCAGAAGCTCCTTGAGCTTGCGATTGACGACATCGGTATAGGCGGTCGCAACGGCAACGCGCTTGGCGCCCATCTCGCGCAGCCCGTCAATCAGCGCCTGGCTCATGGTGCTCACCGGCAGCCCTGTGCGCGCGCGCAAATCCTTGAGCAATTGCGCATGCGCCGCCGGCCCGCGGTAGAACGTCAGCGAAGTGCCGATCACCATGATGGCATCGACACCCAGTTGCGCCAGATATTCGGCCGCCGGCAGGATGCCGTTCCAGGCGGACTCGTAGCCCTCCGGCGTCAGCGCCCGCACCCCGACGCCGCGCGGAATGAAGCGCACGCCGGGATACATGATCGGGCCTTCGAAGGGCACCTCGTCGGTCGCAAACGGCACGACGAGGCCGATGGTGATGTCGCGCGCCACGGCTTTTAGCCCTTGACCAGGATCGGTCCGGTGCCTTGCGGCCGCTCGCCTTCGCTCATAATGCCGAGCCGCTTGGCCACCTCGGTATAGGCCTCAAGCAAGCCGCCGAGATCGCGGCGGAAACGATCCCTGTCGAGCTTCTCGTTCGACTTGATGTCCCACAGCCGGCAGGAATCCGGGGAAATCTCGTCGGCGACCACGATCCGCATCAGATCGTTCTCCCACAGCCGCCCGGTCTCCATCTTGAAGTCGACGAGCCGGATGCCGACGCCGAGAAACAGCCCGGACAGGAAATCGTTGACGCGGATCGCAAGCGACATGACGTCGTCGATCTCTTGCGGCGTCGCCCAGCCGAACGCCGTGATGTGCTCTTCCGACACCATCGGATCGTTGAGCTGATCGTTCTTGTAATAGAACTCGATGATCGAACGCGGCAGTTGCGTGCCCTCTTCGATGCCGAGCCGCGTTGACAGCGAGCCCGCCGCGATATTGCGGACCACGATTTCGAGCGGAATGATCTCGACTTCGCGGATCAATTGCTCGCGCATGTTGAGCCGGCGGATGAAATGGGTCGGCACGCCGATGTCGTTAAGATGCTGGAAGACGTATTCGGAGATCCGGTTGTTGAGGACTCCCTTGCCTTCGATCACCTCATGCTTCTTGGCATTGAACGCGGTTGCATCGTCCTTGAAATGCTGGATCAGCGTTCCGGGCTCGGGCCCTTCATAGAGGACCTTCGCCTTGCCTTCATAGATGCGGCGACGGCGGCTCATCGGAGTGTACCGGGGTTTGGTGAAATCCATGGGATTGCCGTGGCTCCATTTTCGGATATCGAGATCCGCGGCGGCGGCGGGCTGCTACGGGACTTGCGCGTGCGACTCAATTCAGCGGCCCCTCCGCGTCACGAAAGCTAACCGATGGTGCCGCGGAGTACAATCGACATAGACCCGCGCGAGGCTTCCCGCAACGTCGAACTGTGGGCTTGATTGCGGTTGCCTTGACGGCCCAGCCTCGTTATGCAAGGCGCAAGTGAATTGCACTGCGATTTGCGCTATTCCGACGCGGGTTGAAGTCCGAAGCAAGCGCAAAACGAGCCCAAAGCAAGCATCAAGGCCGGCACATGACGACATTCGACAAGCGCGAAGACGCCTTCGAAAAGCAATTCGCACACGACGAGGAACTGAAGTTCAAAGCGACCGCGCGGTGCAACAAGCTGCTCGGGCTATGGGCGGCGGAAAAACTCGGGCTTTCCGGCGCTGAAGCCGACAGCTATGCGCTCGCTGCGGTCATGGCTGCGATCGAGGGCAAAAGCGAACACAACACCGTCGAAAAAATCCGAAAAGATTTCGATGCCAAGGGCGTCGCGCAGTCCGATCATCAGATCGCGCGCACGATGACCGAGCTGATGGCGAAGGCGGTCGCCGATATCAAAGCCGGCCGTTAGCCACGCAAGCGACGGCGATCACAACATAGCGATTGGAATTTCCGCCATGCCCATGCCCGCTTTCACTCTCGCCAGGCGCTTCCAGGCCGGAGAAACGGTATTCACCGGCTGGTGCGGCCTGCCCTATCCGCTCCTCGCCGAGACGCTCGCGCGCGAGGGGTTTCCCGCAGTTGCGGTCGAGAGCCAGCACGGCCTGTGGGACGTCGCCGGTATCCTCCACGCCGTGGCGGCGATCCGTCAGGGCGGCGCGGCTCCCATGGTGCGAGTGCCGCTCAATGATTTCGCGCTGGTCAGCCGGGCGCTCGATTTCGGTGCCGAGGGCATCATCGCGCCGATGATCAACACGCCGGCGGATGCTCGCGCCTTCGCCGCGGCGGCCAAGTTTCCGCCACTCGGCGAGCGCAGCTGGGGCCCGCACCGCGCCATGGCGCTCGGCGGCGTCTCCGACATGCCGACCTATCTGCGCGAAGCCAACGATCACATCGTCACCTTCGCGATGATCGAAACCCGCACCGCGTTGCAAAATTTCGAGGCGATCATCAATACGCCGGGAATTGACGGCTTCTTTCTCGGTCCGTCGGATTTGTCGATTGCGCTGTCGGACGGCAAGACCGTCGACCCGTTATCGAAGGAGGTCGACGCTCATCTCGATACGATGATCGCCGGTGCGCAAAAGGCGAAGAAAATCCCCGGCGCGTATTCGACGTCCGCCGAGCGCGCCGTGGGTTTCGCCAAGCGCGGCGTCAGGTTCATCACGGTGTCGAGCGATCTCGCGATGTTCCGCGCCGGCGCGGCGGCCGCGATGAAAGTCCTTAAGGGCTAGCCGGCCGAGCCGCGCGCCGGCGGCCGCGTTGCGGCGCCGATCGCGTCCACGGCAACATGCGCGTCAGCGTGCGGTCGCGCCAGAGCCAGTGATGCACCAGCGCGGCGCAGGCGTGGAAACCCGCGAGAATTAAAAGCGCGTCGGCGAGCGTGCCGTGCAGCGACAGAATGCTGCGCGCCAGATTGCGGTCGACCGGCCATGGCGACGGCACGTGCCAGATGGCGAGGATCGGCAGTTCGTTGCCGCGCTTGAGCTGAACAATCATGCCCAGTAACGGCACGACGAGGAGCAAGCCATAAAGCGTGACGTGGCTCGCCTTTGCCGCGATCTCGATCAACCGGCCGAACGAGGTAGCCTCCGGCGGCGGCGGCGGATTGATTCGCCGCCACAGCAGCCGAACGAGCAGCAGCGCCAGCACGAGCTGTCCCAACGTCATATGCACGAGCAGGCCGAATTCGCGCGGCGAACCCTTAGGAAACACGTCGCCGAACTGGCCGAGCAGGAAGCCGCAAATGACAAAGATCGCGGTGAGCCAGTGCAAAGCTTGAGGGCCTGCGCCGTAGCGCGCTTTTGAATTCGCCAATTGCATGTTCGGTCGTGATCCTCGGCGCGGTCTCGCTATCCGATTATTGGTGCTATCGCCCGGCAGGATTTGGCGAGCCGCCAAAACGTGTCATTCAACTTTGACTAATCTTGGAGCCGCCGACGGCACTCATCGATCCGATTGAGTGCCGTCGCCATATCAAACTCGACATCGCCGGCAAAGAGCGGAACGACCGTATAATGGTGCGCTTCGAGCCAGCCGTTTTTCTGCGCGCGCGCCGCGGCAGCTGTGGCGCTCTCGTCCGCAGGCAGCAGTTCGACCACCAAGCGAAGCGGAAACGAGACGAAGTCGCAGATATGTTGTCCGACCGGCGTCTGCCGCTTGAAGCCGCGGCCTGCAAAACGCCGGTCATTGGTAAGCGCCTGCCACAGCGCCCGCTCGGCGTCGGTCGGATTGCGGCGAAGGAGCCGCGCCAAGCCGCGCACCGGCCCGCGCTCCTTGGGGACGCGGCCGGAACCATGTTCGGCCAAAAGCGCGCGCAGCATCTCGGCCTCCTCGCCGTCAAGCACGCCGCCGCGCGCCGGTCCTTTGCGGCCTTCGGCGATCGCCATGATCACGCCGTGCAGCGTTTGAATGTCCTGCTGGGTCGGCTGCATGCGAGTGAAAATATTGCGCAGGTTGATCTGCATGGTTTCGCGCTTGTCGGGAGGCCGGAAAAACTCGACCTTTTCCAGCTCGCGCTCGAGCGACGCGAAGAACGCCAGCAGCTGTTGTTTCGGCGCGCTCCCCGATTTTTGCGGCATGGTGAAGCGCAACCCGCTGCCGGCAAGCTTGAACCATTCATAGGCGACGATCACCACCGCCTGCGCCAGATTGAGGGACGCGAAAGCCGGGTTGACCGGTAAAGTGACAATGCGGTCGGCGAGCGCCACCTCGTCGTTTTCGAGCCCGTTGCGCTCGCGGCCGAACACGATGGCGACGGTCTCGCCAGCGGCAATGCGCGGCGCGACTTCGGCCGCGGCCTGCTGTGGTCCGATGACCGGCTTGGCCTGATCGTGAGCGCGCGCGGTGGTGGCAAGCACCAAGCTGCAGTCGGCGATGGCGGCCTCCAGCGTGTCGAAAAGCTCGGCTTCGTCGAGGATGCGGTCGGCACCGGCCGCCATCATGCGCGCCTTGTCGTTGGGCCAGATCTGCCGCGGCTTGACGATCCGCAGCCGCGACAGGCCGAAATTCGCCATGGCGCGGGCGGCCGCGCCGATATTCTCCCCGAGCTGCGGCTCGACCAGGATCACCACCGGACCGGGCGTCTCGACCCAGCGCTTGGTCTTATCGGTGCCGGCGCCTGGCATGCAGTGCTCCTGGGCGGGCAAATGCCCGCAACGCGCAGCCCCTGCCCAAGCCGGCCGCTTGCGTCAAGCGGCGGGGACCGCCGGCGGTTATCTCGCACCCGCTGACGAGGCTTTTGCCAACGCAGTGCGGATGCTATAGGGCGCGCGCCGACCTCCCGTCAGTCGAAGTCCCGGTTGGCGATGTCCGCGCCGAGAACAATTCATTTGAGGGCCCGCGGGAGAAACCATTCCACCGCGCCCGCCAATGTTCAGTTTCCGTCGGCCCAAACAAGCACGGCGACCAGAGGTGCAAGCATGCCAGATCTCGAAATCATGTGGACAAAGGTCGATGAAGCCCCGGCGCTCGCGACCTATTCCCTACTGCCGATCGTCGAAGCCTTCGTCGGCGCGGCGGGTGTGTCCATGAAGCTGAAGGATATCTCGCTGGCCGGCCGCATACTGGCCAGTTTCCCCGACAAGCTCACCCCTGCGCAACGGATCAACGACGAGCTCGCCGAACTCGGCGCGCTGACGTTGAGGCCCGAAGCCAACATCATCAAGCTGCCCAACATCTCGGCGTCGATCCCGCAGCTCAAGGCCGCGATCAAGGAACTGCAAGGCAAAGGCTACGCCGTTCCGGACTATCCGGACAACGCAACGACGGAAGCCGAGAAGGACACCAAGTCTCGCTATGCCAAGGTATTCGGCAGCGTCGTCAACCCGGTCTTGCGCGAGGGCAATTCCGACCGCCGCGCCGCCGGCGCCGTCAAGCAATACGCCCGCAAAAATCCGCACAAGATGGGCGCCTGGAGTTCCGGATTCCAAATCGCATGTGGCGTACATGGCGGGCGGGGATTACTACGGCTCGGAAGTCGCGACCACCGTCGCGGCGGCGACCAACGCCCGCATCGAACTGGTCGGCGCCGGCGGCGCCGTCACGGTGCTGAAGGCGAAGACGGCGCTTGCGGCCGGAGAGATCATCGACGCCGGGGTGATGAGCCGCAAGGCGCTGCGCGCCTTCTTTGCCGAAGAGATCGAAGCCGCCAAGAAGGAAGGCGTGCTGTTCTCACTGCAGGTGAAGGCGACCATGATGAAGATCGCCGATCCCATCGTGTTCGGCCATGCCGTTTCCGTCTTCTTCGCCGACGTGATCGAGAAGCACGCTGCTACGCTGAAGCGTCTCGGCGTCAATATCAACAACGGCTTCGGCGATCTTTTGACGAAGATCGAGACGCTGCCGGCAGCCGAAAAGGAAGCGATCAAGGCCGACATCAAAGCCGAGTACGCGAAACGGCCGGGCCTCGCCATGGTCAATTCCGACAAAGGGATCACAGGCCTCGACGTGCCGAGCGACGTCATCATCGATGCGTCGATGCCGGCGATGATCCGCGAATCCGGCCGCATGTGGGGCGCCGACGGCAAGCTGCACGACGTCATCGCCGCAATCCCGGACCGCAGCTACGCGAGGATGTATCAGGCAGTCATCGAGGACTGTAAGGCCCACGGCGCGTTCGATCCCAAGACCATGGGCTCGGTGCCGAACGTGGGGTTGATGGCGCAGCAGGCCGAGGAATACGGCTCGCACGACAAGACCTTCGAAGTGCCCACGGACGGAACCGTTCGTGTCGTCGCCGATGACGGCAAGGTGCTGCTGGAGCGTCCGGTCGAGGCCGGCGACATCTTCCGCATGTGCGAGCTCAAGGACGCCCCGATCCGGGACTGGGTCAAGCTCGGCGTGCGCCGCGCGCGTCTCACCAACACCCCGGCGGTGTTCTGGCTTGACGCCAAGCGCGCGCATGATGCGCAGGTGATCGCCAAGGTCGAGAAATACCTGAAGGAGCAAGACACCGCGGGGCTCGACATCCGCATCCTGCCGCCGGTCGAAGCGATCAAGTTTTCGCTCGAGCGCATCCGCAAGGGACAGGACACGATCTCCGTCACCGGCAACGTGCTGCGTGATTATCTGACCGACCTGTTCCCGATCATGGAGCTTGGCACCTCGTCGAAGATGCTGTCGATCGTTCCGCTGTTGGCGGGCGGCGGTCTGTTCGAGACCGGTGCCGGCGGCTCGGCACCCAAGCACGTCGAGCAGTTTCAGCAAGAGGGCTATCTGCGCTGGGACTCGCTCGGCGAGTTTCTCGCGCTCGGCGCTTCGCTCGAACATCTGGCGCAGACCTACAAGAACGCCAAGGCACAGGTTCTCGCCGAGACGCTCGATGAGGCCATCGGCAAGTTCCTGGAGTTCAATCGCAATCCTGCGCGCAAGGTCGGCGAAATCGACAACCGCGGCAGCCATTTCTACCTTGCCCTGTATTGGGCCCAGGCGCTGGCCGCGCAGACCAAGGACGCGGAGCTGCAAGCCCGCTTCAAACCGCTGGCCGAGACGCTCGCCAAGAACGAGACAAAGATCAATGCCGAGCTGATCGGCGCGCAAGGCAAGCCGGTCGACACCGGCGGTTACTACCTGCCCGATGCCGCCAAGACATCGGCCGCGATGCGGCCGAGTGCTACGCTCAACGCCGCGCTCGCCGCGCTCTGACGCGGCGGGCCTCCGACAAGCGAACGCGGCTTTTACGGGCGAGAAAGCCAATGCTATAGAGTTCGCCGCACCTGCCGGGGTGGCGTTATCCGAGCGCGCGCCTGATCACTGCTTATCCGAACCTGCAACCGACCGCGCTCCAACCGGATCGAAGCTCCATGGCGAAAATCAAGGTTACCAACCCCATCGTCGAGATGGACGGCGACGAGATGACCCGGATCATCTGGCAGTACATCAAAGACAAGCTGATCTACCCCTATCTCGACATCGATCTGATGTATTTCGATCTCAGCATCGGCAAGCGCGACGAGACCCGCGATCAGATCACCATCGACGCCGCCGAAGCGACCAAGAAAGTCGGCGTGGCGGTCAAATGCGCCACCATCACGCCGGACGAAGCCCGGGTGAAGGAATTCAACCTCCACGAAATGTACCGCTCGCCGAACGGCACCATCCGCAACATCCTCGGCGGTGTCATTTTCCGCGAGCCGATCATCTGCCGGAATGTGCCGCGGCTCGTTCCCGGCTGGACCAAGCCGATCATCATCGGCCGCCACGCTTACGGCGACCAATACCGCGCCACCGATTTCAAGGTGCCGGGCAAGGGCAAGCTCTATCTGACTTTCGTCGGCGACGACGGCAAGGAGATCGAGCGCGAAGTATTCGCCTTCCCCGGCGCCGGCGTCGCCATGGCGATGTACAACCTCGACGATTCGATCCGCGATTTCGCCCGCGCCTCGATGAACTTCGCGCTCAACCGCGGCTACCCGCTTTATCTGTCGACCAAGAACACCATCGTCAAAATCTACGACGGGCGCTTTAAGGATATTTTCCAGGAGGTGTTCGATGCCGAGTTCAAGGACAAGTTCGCCGAAAGAAAAATCACTTATGAGCACCGCTTGATCGACGACATGGTCGCCGCGGCGCTGAAATGGTCCGGCGGCTATGTCTGGGCCTGCAAGAACTACGACGGCGACGTGCAGTCCGACACCGTGGCGCAGGGCTACGGCTCACTCGGGCTGATGACCTCGGTGCTAACCTCGCCCGACGGCAAAGTGGTCGAGGCCGAGGCCGCCCACGGCACGGTGACGCGGCACTATCGCGAGCACGAGAAGGGCCGCGAGACTTCGACCAACTCGATCGCCTCGATCTTCGCCTGGACACGCGGGCTCGCGCACCGCGCCAAGCTCGACAATAACGCGGAACTGGCGAAGTTCGCCGCAACACTCGAGAAGGTCACCGTCGGCACCGTCGAGGCCGGCTTCATGACCAAGGATCTGGCGCTCCTGGTCGGTCCCGACCAGAAGTGGCTCACCACGACCGGCTTTCTCGACAAGATTGACGCCAATCTGCGGGCCGCGATGGCGTCGTAACCGAGACGGTCCCGCGGAGGCTGGCGGCTGACAATCGGCCACCGCGCCCCTATCTAGGAGCCATGGACAAGACGACGTTCAAGCCGACTACCACACCGGGCGCGGCGTCCGCCGCCGAAGGCCGGAATTTCGGCACGATCGCGCTGGTCGTGGTCCTGTTCGGCATTCTGGCGGGGGCGTTGTGGTACGCCGCATACGCCTGGAGGTCGGTCGACGGACCGCCGATGCCGGCGTCGGGCTATATCTTTATGATCCTGGGCGTCGTGTTATCGCTATTGGTCGGCTTCGCACTGATGGGCTTGATATTCTATTCGAGCCGACACGGTTACGACGAGCAGAGCATCGACGACCGGCCGAGGGCCCCCTCCGCGCCGGGCGATGACCGCGACTAGACGCCCCATGGCCACTTCCCCGGGGCGCGTTGATTGGCTCTCTCGATTTGTCTAGCGTCCAACCATTCCGCCTCTTGAGCTGACGATTGGAGACCAGCAATGACCAAGACCATCCGTCTGCAGAGCGACAGCAACGCGCACGATCGGCCGTGGCGCGTGGCGGTCGAGCAAGGTTTTTTCGCTGCCGAGGGTCTTGATGTCGAGTACCATGAGGACAATCCCAAGGGCGTCGCCGGACGCGTCGCCGATTTTTCCGAGCGCTGGAAGGAATCGCAGCTGCAGAAGGGCGCGCTTGAGGTTTATCCGGTGTGCGAATGGGGCGCGATCGAGCGCGTGCAGGCGCTCGGCGGCGGCAAGATCATCGGGCTTGATACCACGGTGCGCACCGGCGCGCTGATGGTACGTAAGGATTCCAAGATTCAGTCGCCGAGCGAATTGCGCAAAGTGCCGATCGCGGTGACCTGGCATGCCGGAACATTTTATGCGGCGATCGAGGTGCTGGAAGCCGCGGGCGTGCCGTTCGAGGACATCACGCTCGTTCATGCCAATGACCGGCTCGACGCGCTTTTGAGCGGCCAAACCGAGGCCGCGGCGCTGATGGAGCCGTTAGTCAGCCGGGCCCTTGCCGCCGGCGCGCGCAAGATCGCCGATTTGCGCTGGCGCGGCGGCATCGTCGCTGGCGCCGAGGTCGACGACGAGACAGCCGCGAAGCTGCGACGCGCGCTCAACCGCGCCATCGAATGGCTGCGGGAGAACGAAGATCGCTCGCGCGAACAGGTGCTGCGCGACCTCGCGCCCGCGCAACGCGCGCAAGGACTGATGCCGGAGCTCGTCGGGGTCAAAACCTACCGGCCCGACGAGTTTCAGGAAAAGGTCGATTGGATGATCGACCGCGGCTTCCTCCAAGAGCCGCCCAACTATGCCGACGTGGTGCGCGGCAAATAGCGGCCGGCCAGACTATAAGCTTTCGGAAAGCAAAACCCCCGGCGGGGGAAGTCGCCGGGGGTTCTTTTTAACCCGCAGGGGGAAGCTGAAGATGGCGGAAGCCTTCCCGCCACGGATTGGCGCGCTTTGACCACGCAATTGCGGCGATAGATTGTGGCGCGCCCGAATTTTGGCCGCTGACGCCCGGTCTCGGTTAACGCACCATCAATCGAGAAGGCCGCCGCCGGATATGGCCGAGCGCCCGACGTCCAATGCATGGCCGTAATCGAGCTGGCAATAGACCGGCAGATGGCGAAATCGGTCCAACACGCAATTTTGGATCGGATTAGGCTCTGCCGCTAAGTCTCTGTCGCCATAAGTATTTTAGCGGGCTTGACGGAAAAAGTGGCGGTAATTCGGCAATTTAGTGACGGATATCAACTTCGTTTGAACTTTTGTTGCTTAGAACGCTTTCTCAATTCGACGCGACTAACCGGATGAGAACGAAAAGACGCTCGGCTACCTCCTCCGAAATCAACCAAGCGCGCGGAAATTTCATTCCGCCGGACAACAGGGATCTTAGCCATGATCGACATCTCCAGCAGGACAGCACTGTTTGCGTTGATTGCCGCAGGCGCCACCCTGGCTTCGACCACCAGCTTTGCCATGCCGCGTTATGACGGCACCTGGAGCGTGCTGGTGATGACCAAGAAAGGCGATTGCGATCCCGGCTATCGCTATCCGATCCGCATTTCCAATGGCCAGCTGGTCAACGCCGGCGATTCCGCCTTCACCATCACCGGCAAAGTCGGCGACACCGGCGCCATTACCGTCACCGTGAGCGCGGGCGGCAAAAGCGCCACTGGCATTGGCCACCTCGCCGGCAATGAAGGCGGCGGCATGTGGAGCGGCGGCGCCTGCTCCGGGTCGTGGACGGCGGAACGCCGCGCCTCGTAAATCTTCACCCGCAAAATGTTTCCCGGGCGCAGTGCACCGCGATAGTGGCGCATTGCAGACCCGGGATCGCAAAATCCGCACTGTCTGAGCCCGTGACGTTCCCGGATCAGCGGTGCAGCGCTTCGCGCTGTACCGCGTCCGGGAAACGCCTGCTGGAAGTTAGGCTTCCGCGGCGTCGTCGTCCTCGGCCGCGCCGCTCTCTTCGCCGGCCAGAATCTTTTCCGCGATCAGCCCGGCATTCTGCCGGACCGCGGCTTCGATCTTAGCGGCGATATCGGGATTGGCTTTGAGAAAGCTCTTGGCGTTCTCGCGGCCCTGGCCGATACGCTGACTGTCATAGGAGAACCAGGCGCCGGATTTTTCCACGACGCCGGCCTTGACGCCGAGATCGACCAATTCGCCCACCTTGGAAACGCCCTCGCCGTACATGATGTCGAACTCGACCTGCTTGAACGGCGGCGCCAGCTTGTTTTTGACGACCTTGACGCGGGTCTGGTTGCCGACCACCTCCTCACGCTCCTTGATCGCGCCGATGCGGCGGATATCGAGGCGGACGGAGGCGTAGAATTTAAGCGCGTGGCCGCCGGTGGTGGTTTCCGGCGAGCCATACATGACGCCGATCTTCATGCGGATCTGATTGATGAAGATCACCATCGTATTGGAACGGTTGATCGAGGCGGTGAGCTTGCGCAGCGCCTGGCTCATCAGGCGCGCCTGCAGTCCCGGCTGACTGTCGCCCATCTCGCCTTCGAGCTCGGCGCGCGGCACCAGCGCCGCCACCGAATCGATGACCAGCACGTCGACCGCCCCGGAGCGCACCAGCGTGTCGGCGATTTCCAGCGCCTGCTCGCCGGCGTCGGGCTGCGAGATCAACAGATCGTCGACCTGGACGCCGAGCTTGCGCGCATAGATCGGATCGAGCGCATGTTCGGCATCGATGAAGGCGCAGATGCCGCCATTCTTCTGCGCTTCGGCCAGAACGTGCAGCGCCAGCGTGGTCTTGCCCGACGATTCCGGACCGTAAATCTCGACCACGCGGCCGCGCGGCAGGCCGCCGACGCCCAGCGCGATATCGAGCCCTAGCGAGCCGGTGGACACGACGTCGATGTCCATCGACTTGTCGTTCTTACCCAGCCGCATGATCGAGCCCTTGCCAAAACTGCGCTCGATCTGCGAGAGCGCGGCATCAAGGGCCTTCGATTTGTCCATGGACGATCCTTCGACGAGACGAAGCGCTGCACCTGCACTCATTGTCGTGCTCCTTATGGCCGGGATTCGATAGACACGAAAGCGCCGCGCCCCTTATCCCCATCGGCCCGCTGACGAATGGCGATGTCAGGCAGTGTACACGATCTGTTCTCTGTTCGCAATATGTTCTTGATACGAAAGCATCCTGATTCAGAATCTGACGGGAATTCAATGCGTTATAATGGGGAAAGACTGTCTAGTGGCTCAGAATGCATTTCGCCTCGATTCTCCGGCGTCGTCCGAGGTGCCGACGAGGTAACCTACGTAAACATCCGTAATTGCTCGTACTTACGGACCCAATCTAGTTGGGGCCATGGCTGCATTTATCTATCGCTGCCCAAGCACCGGCTTGAACGTGCAGGGCTGGACCGCCGACACGCCGGCGCAAGACGATGAGACGTTTGAGCCCGTCACATGCGCGCTGTGCGCACGCGTGCACCTGGTCAATCCCCAGACTGGAAAGGTCGTAGGCGCTGACGGCGGTTCCGCCGCCAACAACACGTGACCTGCGCGGACACTGCCGGCGGAACTGCGACGGGCGCCGGCCGCGTCAGTTGGCGCAGAGTCCGGTCGGAAACCTGACCGTGGGCTCTGCGTTATGTTCCTCGACGGGTGGGGCACGCAGAGAGGAATACCATGGGCATTGCAGCGAAATTCGCCGCCACCAAGATCAGGAAGACCGCAATGGCGCTCGGCTTTGCCGGCGCGATGGCCCTCGGCGGCACAGCGCCGGCCGCCGCCTTTTATATCAATGGACCCGGTTTCCATGTCTGGGTCGGCCATCACCATCCGCGCTATTACGATTATTACCGCGGACCGGTCGGCGGCGGCGGATGGGCCAGTTGGAACGGCTGCCCGCCGCATTACACGGTTCAGGACGGCGTCTGTAAGCCGTATCGCGGCTACTGAAGACGTGAGCGATCAAGAGGCCGCCGTGTGACGGCGGCCTCCCCCGCCGCGGCGTCGTGATCGCGTGGGACGCAGTCGCGCCGTGGTGGCGCACGCGTTGGTGACAGGCGCGAAACCAGAATTTCGCCGCGCGGCATTATGGACTTGAACCGCCATTGCCGGACGTGGAAAAGCACCGCATGCAAAATCTAGCCGAGTCGGTCTTGGCGTCGGTCTTTGCGCTTGGCTGCGGCATCGCCGCCATTCTCGGCGACCTCACCCCTGCGATGGCGCGACAATCTTATGCCCAACAGTCTTTTCTTTATCCGCCGGAGGTCCGCAGCCGTCCGGTCGTCGTGGCGCCCGAACCCGCCCTGCAGCGCCGCTATTGGGATCCGCGCTATGACGACCTTTATCGCGCCGTGTCTGGCCGCTGCGGTTGCTTGCCACAGCGCATGATCCGATAGCGGCCATCCGCGACAGCTCGATTGCACTTTCCTGATTATCAACTCGGCATGACCGAAATTCCGCCACTACCGCCACCGGCGCTCTTGCCCCATGATCAATTGCGCGACGTCGTTCGCTTGGCGCCGCTCGCCGCCATCGATCTCGTCATCCGCAATTCCCGGGACGAAATCCTGCTCGGCTTGCGCAACAACGAGCCGGCCAAAGCCTGCTATTTCGTGCCCGGCGGCATGATCCTCAAGAACGAGCGGCTGCGCGACGCCTTCACCCGGATTCTCAAAAACGAGACGAACCTCACCGCCGCTATCGAAGATGCCCGGCTCCTTGGCGCCTATGAGCATTTTTATGCCAACAACCGCTTCGGCGAGCCGGGCTACGGCACCCATTACGTGGTGCTCGGCTATGAACTGAGACTTGACGATACTGCGGCGCTCAGAGCCGACGATCAACACAGCGCATTGCGCTGGTGGGCGAAGGCCGATCTCCTGGCGTCACCTAATGTTCACCACAACACAAAAGCCTATATCCGCAAGCCCTAACCGCCCGGCCATTTAATGATTTCACAAGTCTCACTTGTGTATTTTGCGCCGCGGGGCGATCCCAGAATGGGGGCTAACTGTCATGTTGTGCGTGCTTTGGCGTTTTCTCAATGACGATCGGGCGGCGACCGCCATCGAATATGGATTGATCGCAGCCGGTATCGCGGTGGCGATCATCGCGGTGGTGCAAGGTCTCGGGACTCAGCTGAATTCGACGTTTTCGAGCGTTTCGAGCTCGCTGAAATAGCGGCGCGCGAGACGAACCGGGGCCGGCTGACAAAATTCGTCGAACTGACACAGATCAATGCACGGACGGGCGTTGCCGGGCCAATTCTGTCCAATGGATTCCGACAACGTCGTTCCGATGAGCCGTCACTTCTGCCCCGCATGCGGGCGGCCGATGCGCCTCGTCTTGGTCATTCCGCGCTTCGGGTCATTTCCCGAATTGCAGACCTACGAGTGCAAGAGTTGCGGCGTGAGCTACACCGAAACGGCCAAGGACGAGATCGGCTCCCAAGGCGCGGACGACGATTAAGCTTACGCCTCGACGATGATCTTCGGCGCCGCGCGGCTTGAGCCGGCGATGCCATCGCGCACGTGCGCGGCAATGTCGCGATAGCATTGCGCAAGCGGACTGTCCGGCGCGGTCGCCACCACCGGCAGGCCGGCGTCGGATTTTTCGCGAATGGCAATATCCAGCGGCACTTCGCCGAGAAACGGCACGCCGAGCCGCTCGGCTTCGGCGCGCGCGCCGCCATGGCCGAAAATATCCGAGCTTTCCCCGCAATGCGGGCAGATGAAGGTCGACATGTTCTCGACGATGCCGAGCACGGGCACGTTGACGCGGCGAAACATGGCGATGCCGCGCCGCGCGTCGATCAAGGCGAGGTCCTGCGGCGTCGACACGATCACCGCGCCTTTGAGCGGCACCTGCTGCGCCATGGTGAGCTGCGCGTCGCCGGTGCCGGGCGGCATATCGACCACCATGACGTCGAGCGTGCCCCACTCTACTTCGCGCAGCATCTGCGTGAGCGCCGACATCACCATCGGGCCGCGCCAGATCATCGGCGTTTCTTCCTCGATGAGGAAGCCGATCGACATCACCGGCATGCCGTAGCGCTCGATGGGTTTGAGCCGGGTGCCGCCGATGGTCTGCGGCCGCTCGCGGATGGCGAGTAGTTTCGGCAGCGACGGGCCGTAGATGTCGGCATCGAGAATGCCGACTTTGAGCCCGAGGTCGCGCAGGCCCAGCGCCAGATTGACCGCCGTGGTCGATTTGCCGACGCCGCCTTTGCCGGAGGCCACCGCAATGATCGCGGCGACGCCGGGGATGCCGGACGGCGACGGCGCCGACGGAGCGCCGGGAGCCGGACCGGGTCTCGCGGTCCGTCGCGCTATGCGGCCGGGCGGCGGCGCCCGGTAATGCTTGACCCCGTTGCGGCGGGCCTCCTCCCCGCGCTCCCCCGCTTGCGGGGGAGGACAAGGAGGCGGCGCCGGGCGCCCGCTCCGCGGTCAGCGCCACCATCACCGATTTGACACCCGGCACGGCGCGGATCGCCGCCTCGGCGCGCTCGCGCACTGTTTCCCAGGCCTTCACCGCCCCGGCGTCGACGGTGATCGACAAAAACACCTTGCCGTCGCTGGCGACGATGTCGGAGAGCTTGCCGGTCGCCGGCAGCGCCGCACCGTCGGGGCTCGAAATCTTGCCCAGTGCCGCGAGCACGTCGTCCTTGAGGTCTGTCATGACGCCCTACATAGGCCCCTTGGGCCGCTCGCGAAAGCGGTCAACGGCCCCGTTGACGGGCCACTGCCGGACGGGCCAGGAAACTGTTAGGCACCCGGTGCCAAAGCGAAGGAGGACACAATGGCGAAGGTCGCGTTCGTGGGACTTGGCGTGATGGGCTACCCGATGGCGGGCCACCTCAAAGCCAAGGGCGGCCACGAGGTCACGGTTTATAACCGCACCGCTGCCAAGGCGGCAAAATGGGTCGGCCAATATGGCGGCAAGAGCGCGCCGACGCCGAAACAGGCGGCCGAGGGCCAGGATTTCGTCATGACCTGCGTCGGCAACGACAACGATTTACGCGAAGTGATGCTGGGCAAGGACGGCGTCTTCGCAGGCGTCGCCAAGGGCGCGATCGTGGTCGACCACACCACGGCCTCCGCCGAGATCGCCCGCGAGCTTCATGCCGAAGCGAAAAAGCGCGGCTTCGAATTTGTCGATGCGCCGGTTTCGGGCGGCCAGGCCGGCGCCGAGAACGGCGTACTCACGGTGATGTGCGGCGGCGACGCGGCGCCCTTTGCCAAGGCCGAGAAGGTCATCGCCGCTTATGCGCGCGCCTGCAATCTCCTCGGCCCGCCGGGCTCCGGCCAGCTCGCCAAAATGGTCAATCAGATTTGCATCGCCGGCGCGGTGCAGGGTCTCGCCGAAGGCCTGCACTTCGCCATGAAGGCCGGGCTCGATATCGAAAAACTGATCGCCACCATCTCCAAGGGCGCGGCGCAATCCTGGCAGATGGAGAACCGCTACAAGACCATGGTCGCCGGCAAATTCGATTTCGGGTTCGCCGTCGACTGGATGCGCAAGGACCTCGGCATCTGCCTGTCGGAAGCGCGGCGGAACGGCGCGCATCTGCCGGTCTCGGCGCTGGTCGACCAGTTCTATTCGCAGGTCCAGGCGATCGGCGGCAAGCGATGGGACACGTCTAGCCTGATCGCGCTGCTGAATAGATAAGCGTCATTGCGAGCAACGCGAAGCAATCCAGAGCGGCGGCGCTAATTCTGGATTGCTTCGTCGCGGAGCTTGTCATCGGGCCGCGCGACTTCGCGCGGGCCCGTTGGCTCCTCGCAATGACAAACTTCAATCCACCGGCTTGATATCGGCGTCTTTGGCGAGCTGGATCGTCGCGTCGTAGTCATCCTTAAAGAACTTGTCGAACTGCGCCAGCGTCATCAAGTCGGGGTCGACGCCGATCTTGGCCAGATGCTCCTTCACCGCCGGCACTTGCAGCGCCTTTTCGGTCGCGTCGTGCAGCTTGTTGACGATGTCCGTGGGCGTCTTCGCCGGCGCCGACAGGCCGACCCAGAAATTTGACTCCGCCGCCGGATAACCGGCCTCCGCCACGGTCGGCACGTCCGGCAACAGCGGCGCGCGCTTCGGCGTGCTGACCGCAAGCGCCGAGAGCTTGCCGGTTGTGAGCATCGAGGCGGCGGCCGCCAGCGGAATGAAATAAAAATCGATGCGGCCGGCCATGACTTCGGTGAGACCGCCCTCGCGGAACGGCACGTGACGGACATCGATTTTGGTGGCGAGGCGGAATTTTTCGCCTGCCATATGCGAGGTGGAGCCGATTCCGGCGGAGGCAAAAGTCAGCGTTCCGGGCTTCGCCTTGGCGGCTGCGACGAGATCGGCCACCGTCTTGAAGCCGCTTTGCTTCGATGCCACCAGCACGTTCGGCTGGATTCCGAACAAGGCAATCGGGACGAAATCGGTCAGCACGTCATAGGGCAAATGGCTGTGCAGCACCTTGCCGTTGGCCATTGACGATGAACTGGTGACCAGGGTGTAGCCGTCCGGGACGGCCTTGGCGACCATCTGGAAGCCAATGACGCCACCCGCGCCTGACTGTGGCTCGACGATTATCGATTGTCCGAGAATCTGCGACAGTTGATCGACCACGATGCGCGCGGTCGTGTCGGACGCGCTGCCGGCGGGGAACGGGCTGATCAGCCGGATGGGGCGTGATGGATAGGCATCGGCGGCGAACACCGATCTGGTCGTGACGACAACGGTGCCAATGACGGCACCGGCAAATGTGCGGCGTGACAGCACGTGACCCTCCCTCAATTTTCTTCGCCCGGAGCATTAACCGCGGCGGCCAACGTCCTTGTTAGGCCAGTGATAGCAGCTTTTGCCGGGTGACAAATAGGGTGACCAATGCGCGCAGCGGGCAGACCTGCCTCATCCCCGAATGCCGATGGAACTTCATGCCAGGGGTGCGACTTTCTATGCTTGGGCCGAGGGGATTTCATTGCATATTGGCCCGATCGTTTCACCCGGATCGGCACAATGCAGGAAATCAAGTACCGCCTGGTCAATCCCGAGCTCAAGCCGCGACGAACCAAGCTGGAAATGCCCGGTTGGGCCGGCCAGCCCGCGCCGCGCACCGACGGTTCGCAGGAATATGCCTGGCACTGCGCGCCCTTCACGGAAGGCGCCCAATACGGCATCGAGATTTTCTACCCGTATCGCAACGAACTTCACGTCAGCAAAAAACACGGCACGCTCGAATTCGATGGCGACTTCGGACCGCGGCCCGACGACAGCGACCTGATGTGGCCTCCGTTCCGCTCATTCGGCCGGGATTTTTACAGCTATCAGCTGCTGCTCGATTTGAAGGTCGGCAAGAACTGGGCGGTGCGGACCGAGCCGCATCCCCGATTCTACACGGATCCGACCGGGACGGTGCCGATCGCCGTTCCGGCGCTGTTGCGGACGGAATGGTGGCCGATGATCTCATTCGTCATCTTCAAGGCGCCGACCGAGGGAACGACGCACATTTTCCGCCGCGGCGAGCCGATGCTGCAGATTTTGGTTTTGCCGGTGACGGCCGATTTCACGCTGATCGCCATGAACGAGGAAGAGGCCGCCGAACGCGAATTGCGCGGGCGGCGCATCCACGGCAGCCGGCCGACACTCGCCGCCGACAGCACCTGGACATCGGACACGAACACCGTGTTCGACGGCACCTATCGCCACCTCCTGCGCGCGGCAAAGGCGAGAGAACGCGAGACATAGACTGCAAGGATAGACGAAAGAAAAAATAGCAAGCGGGCGCCCGAAAAGGACGCCCGCTTGCTGCCACCTTAGTCGTGGTGGTGATGATGATGGTGGTGGTGGTGATGATGGTGGCGCGGATGGTGCGGTCCCAAGCGTACAACCACGCCGTGATGATGGTGGTGATGATGATGGTGATGATGACCGAGCTGCACCGAAATCTGAGCGACCTCGTTCGCTGACCGGTCGGCACGCCGGGCTTCCTCGGCCTTCAACACCGGTACCGCGTTCGGAATAGGATCAAGAAGATCCCGATAGCTTGTCGCCGGAGCGAGTTCTGGCGTTGCCGCCGTAGTCGCTTGAGCGGCCGTCACTGCTGTAAAGGCAGCGGCTGCGCCCAGTAATCCGGCTATTCTCTTGTCCATAATTCCTCCAATGGAAGTGAACTCCCCTTTACCCCCAGGCGACCAATCCATGGACCGGGGATTGGTTCCGCCGGTCCTTCAACCTCGCCTGCCAAATCGGGGTTTTGCCAAGGCAAATCGCACAGCTGGAGCGCTTTCCGGAACTGCTGTGGCAATCGGACGTTACGAAAAGCACGCGCCAAAGAGCGCTGTGAAAGGCTGAATGAAAAGGACGTCGCCATGAAGAACCTTGCTTCGTTTGGCTTTTGGACGTGCGCTACGGTTTATGCTGCTATCGGCCTCATCGGCGTGTTCTTTCTCAGCAGCCAGCCCAATATCGCGAACGCCACGGACGGATACGGCACCATTAGCCTCGCGGCGCACAAATAACCCGCAAGCGAGCGCATGGGGCTAACGCCGGTCTAGGCGGCGGCGCTCGGACGGCCCGATACCGCCTGATGCCAGCGTCGCACATTGACGAGTTCTTCCGGCACCACGAGCCTCGACACCCGCATGAAATCGACGGCTACCAGCATGGTGATGTCGGCGATGGTATAATTCGCGCCCGCCGCAAAAGGCCGGTCTTTCAATTCACCGTCGAGGAATTGCAGAAACGCCATGACGCGCGGCTTATTGGCCTCGCCCCAATCAGGCACCTGCGGCTGAACCATCTGCTTCATGGCCGGATGCAGATGCTGAAACACCGCGGCGACGGGAAACAGCAGGTGCAACTCCGCGCGCCTGTTCCACATTTCGACCAGTGCGCTCTCCAACGCACCTCGTCCGAACAGTGGCGGATCGGGCTGGAGCGCCTCGAAGTAGCGGCATATGGCGACCGATTCCGCGATCACGGTGCCGTCGTCGAGCACGAGCGCCGGCACACGTTGCATCGGATTGATCGCGGTATAGGTTTCCGACCGTTGTTGCAGCGCGCCGAGATCGATTTGCTCGGTTGGAACCGTGATTCCCTTCTCGGCCAGGAAAATGCGCACGCGGCGCGGGTTCGGGGCACGCCCGCCATCATAGAGTTTCATTTGGTCCCTCACTTCCCCCTCTATCTCTTTAAGGCACATCGACTTAGCAGGGGAACCTAACCCGCTGTTTGCGCCTCCGCCAGCATGCCCAGCCGCGAGCCGGCCCCAAGCCAACCCAGCCAAATCGGCTACGGACCGTGCCGCAAACGTAAACGAATGCTTGCTGCCGGTGAGGCAAAGACCATCCCTTAAGCCTGGTCTTAAGGAATTTGGGCCACTTTTGGCGAAAGGCGCCAGTCCCGGTTTGTAATGCCCAACACAATCAGTGAATCGCACGAGCTTGCTTCGCCGGCTGCCGCGCCCTCAACCAAGCGGCGGCTTGCCTCCCAGCATGTGCGCGAGGCGCGCGACCGCCTCACCTCGACGAGTGGCACGCGGCCGGTCTTCGATTACGAATTGCTACGCCAATTCGCGCAAAACCGTATTTCGGCCTCGCCGGTCATCCTGCTCCTCGTTGTCACCATCGGTGCGCTATCGGGCCTGTGGACTGGGGCGCTGGCCTGCGCGGTGTGGACCGCCGGCGCGCTTGTCATCCATCTCGTCGTGATCCGCGCTTGCCGGCAATTCCTCGAGGAGCCGTCGACCACGCCGCTGCGCCCTTGGCGCATGCGCTTTATCTTGCTCGATCTGTTCTTCGGCATGGCCTGGACCTTCATCCTGATCAACCCGATCGGCATGGACGATCAGGCCGCCACCTTCATGCTGTTCGTCATGCTGTTGGTCGTGGCGATATCGAGCATGCTGGCGTCGAGCCTGCCAATCGCGGTGTTCGCGCTGACATTACCGGTCACCGTCGCGATCGCGCTCGATTTCGCGGTCAAGCGCACACTGCACGATTATATCCTCGCCATCATGGCACTGACTGCCGAAGGCTATTTCTCGCTGCTGGCTTATCGGCTCTACTCCACCACGCTGGCTACGCTCGAGGCGCGCGCCGAAAAGGACGCGCTGATTGGCGAACTCGAACAGTCCAAGTCGGTCTCCGACGAGGCGCGGCGGCGCGCCGAGACCGCCAACATAGCGAAATCGCGCTTTCTCGCCCAGATGAGCCACGAGCTGCGCACGCCGCTCAACGCCATCCTCGGCTTTTCCGAAGTAATGAAAAGCGAGATCTTCGGCCCGCACGGCGTGCCGGTGTACAAGGACTATGCCGCCGACATCCATAGTTCCGGCGTGCATCTGCTCAACCTCATCAACGAAATCCTCGATCTGTCGCGCATCGAGGCCGGCCGCTACGAGCTCAACGAGGAAGCAGTCTCGCTCAATCGCGTGGTTGAAGATTGCCACCATCTGTTGAAATTGCGCGGCACCAATCGCGGCATCACCATCCACGAAATGTTCGAGCCCGATCTGCCGCGGCTGTGGGGCGACGAGCGCGCGATCCGGCAGATCTGCCTGAACCTGCTCTCCAACGCGATCAAGTTCACGCCGCAAGGCGGCGAAATCTGGCTCAAGGTCGGCTGGACGGCCTCGGGCGGCCAGTACATGAGCGTCAAGGATACCGGCCCCGGCATTCCGGAAGAGGAAATTCCGATCGTGCTCGCCTCGTTCGGCCAGGGTTCCAATTCGATCAAATCGGCCGAACAGGGCGCCGGTCTCGGCCTGCCGATCGCCAAAAACCTCATCGACCTGCACGGCGGCACTTTTTCGCTGAAATCGAAGCTCCGCATCGGCACCGAGGTCATCGTCACCTTCCCGCCGGAGCGTGTCATGTCGGCGTTGGCGCCGATTTCGGAGCACGCGCCGCCGATTGCGCCGCAGGCCGAGGTGTCGTCGTCGGCTTCGACACACGACAATTCGACGAGTCGCGCCAAACGGGCGCTGTTCGGCGCCGGCGGATAGGGGAATTTATCGCCACCTTGCCTTCGCCGGCTTCGCGTCTATGGTGCCCGCGATTCGCAAGGAACAATCGACGTGCGCCGGCGCCTCTTATGGTTTCTCTTGATCGGGATTGCGATCGCGATCCTGATCCTTATCGCGCAAAACGGCCGCGGCACGGTCGGGCCGTTGTCCGCCGATGAGTTCGGCTCGCTCGCCTACAAGATTGCCCTCTTGGTGTTTCTCACCGCGGCTGTCGCAACCTTGTTTCGCGAGCGCTTTACGCAAGCCGTCACCGCGGCACTGTTGTGGGTCGTGGTGGGCCTCCTCCTCGTGATCGGCTATTCGTATCGTTTCGAATTGACCCAGGTCGCCGACCGGGTGGTGGCGGAATTGGTCCCCGGGCACGTCATTTCGCACGGGCGCATGGTCGAGGTGGCGCGCAGCGGTGGCGGCGATTTTGCCATAGCCGGCAAGATTAACGGCGCCAGCGTCCACATGGTGCTCGACACCGGCGCGAGTTCGGTCGTGCTCACCCAGGACGATGCCAGGAGCGCCGGCCTGCCGCTCGATCTGCTCGACTATTCGGTGAGCATCGATACCGCCAACGGCCGCACCCGCGCCGCACCGGTGACGCTCGACCGTATCGCCGTCGGCAGCCTGGAAGAGACGTCGGTCGATGCGCTGGTGGTGCAGCCGGGCCAGCTCAAGACGAGCCTTCTCGGCATGAGCTTCCTCAACCGGTTGCAAAGCTGGCAAGTCAACGGCGACCGGCTGGTGCTGCAGGGCTATCCGTGAGCGCTAAACGTTCCAAAACAAGCTGACCAGAAACCGCGCCGACACCAGCAGCAGAAAACACGAGAACGCGAGCTCGAGCGTGCGGCGTGAGAGACGATGGGCAAGCCGCGCGCCGTAGGGTGCGGCGAGGCTTGAGACCGGTGCCATCACCGCTACGCCAATCAGCGAAACGAAACCAAGCGACAGCGGCGGCAGCAGCGCCCGGTGCGGCAGGCCGGCGAGGATATAGCCGAACGTGCCGACGATGGTGATCGGCACGCCGAGCCCGGCCGAGGTCGCCACCGCCTGATGGATCGACTTGCCATAAAGCGTGAGCACGATGTTGGACAGTGAGCCGCCGCTCACGCCCATCAGCGAACCGGCCAAGCCGATGCCGAAGCCGTAGGCCGTCATCGGCACCGGACCCGGCAGCTCGGTGCCGAGATTCCAACGGTCGCCGGCGAACAGAAATTTAGTCGCGATGAAAGTAGCGATCACGATGAACGCGATCTTGAACACCGCAGGCGGCGCGAAGGCTGCGATCGCCGCGCCGCAGGCAACGCCGATCACGGCTGGCAGCGCCCACAGCCGGATCACGCGCGGCACGACGAGACCCTTCTGCCGGTGCGTTAGATAGGAGCGCACGGTCGTCGGCAGGATGATGGCGATCGAGGTGCCGACGCACAGCTGCATACGCACCGCCTCGGGAACGCCGAGCAGCTGAAAGACCTCATAGAGCACCGGCACGATGACGGCACCGCCGCCGATGCCGAACGTGCCGGCGAGAATCCCGGTGACGACGCCGCCGATGACGACGGCCAGCGCAAGCCAGGCGATCTCGCTCAACGGAACGCCGAAAAGCATATTCGCGTCGGTTCTTTCTAATTGGCAGTCAGGCGGCGATGTGCGCCAATTCGCCGACACTGTCCAGCGGACGATCGGCGATCAACGCAAGCGCCGCTGCCAGGTATTCCGCGTTCGCATGCTGGACGGCAGAGGCGCCAGCGAGATGCCGCCGGACCGCGCGGGCGCCCGGAACGGCACGGAATAAACCGTGCAGATGCCGCGTGATGGCGTGCAATCGCGTACCCTGCGCCAATTCGCGTTCGATGTAGGGCATGAGCGCCATCGCCGCTGCCTTCGGCGAGGTGAAGCGGGCGGTTTCGCCAAAGATCAACGGATCGACGGCGATGAGCCGCCATGGTTCCTGGTAGGCCGCGCGGCCCATCATCACGCCATCGACACGTTGCAGATGCGCAACCGCCGCTTCGACGCTGTCGATGCCGCCGTTGAGAATGACCGGAAGCCGCGGATGCGCGCGCTTAAGCCGATAGACGCGCTCGTAATCGAGCGGCGGAATTTCGCGGTTTTCTTTCGGCGACAGGCCTTTGAGCCAGGCCTTGCGCGCATGCACGATGAGCGCATCGGTTCCCCCCTGCTCTACGGCTTGCGCAAAAGCTTCAAGAGCGGTTTCGGGATCCTGCTCGTCGATACCGATGCGGCATTTGACGGTGACCGGGATCGTCACGGCCGCCTTCATGGCCGCGACGCAGTCGCCAACCAGGGCCGGTTCGGCCATCAGACAGGCGCCGAAGCGTCCATCCTGCACGCGATCGGACGGACAGCCGGCATTGAGATTGATCTCGTCAAATCCCAAATCGGCGCCAATGCGCGCGCACTGTGCGAGCGCGCGCGGGTCCGACCCACCAAGCTGCAGCGCGACCGGATGCTCGGCGGCATCGAAACGAAGAAGCCGCGCGCGATCGCCATGCAGCACGGCGCCGGTGGTGAGCATTTCGGTGTACAGCAGCGCGCGCCGCGTCAGCAGGCGGTGGAAAAACCGGCAGTGCCGGTCCGTCCATTCCATCATCGGGGCGACGGAGAACCGTCGGGACCGGTTCTGCGGTGATTCTGCTGACTTTTCAGCCATTTATCTACTTCTCATCTGGTCCCGTGTCCTATCATTCTCGGTCCCTTTCGACCATGCGGACGCAACGGCCGCGCCGGTTCACGGAAGTCGTGTCCGCTTTACCCCAAAAACCGCAGTGACACTAACGGGTTGGAGCGCCCGCTTTTGGCGGCTAGATATTTCCACTACCGGCCCGACAATCCGCCCATCGTTTCGATGAAGTCGACGATCGTCGGCACGCCGTCGCCGGCACGAAGATTGGTCATGACGAAAGGACGGGCGCCGCGCATGCGTTTCGCGTCGGCCTCCATTTTCACAAGCGACGCGCCGACATGGGGAGCGAGATCGATTTTATTGATGACGAGGAGGTCCGACCGCGTAATGCCCGGTCCGCCCTTGGAGGGGATTTTGTCTCCTCCGGCGACATCGATGACATAGATTGTCAGGTCAGCCAGCTCCGGCGAGAAGGTCGCGGCGAGGTTGTCGCCGCCGGATTCGATCAGCACCAGATCGAGTTTCGGAAATTTCGCTTGCATGTCGGCGACCGCGGCGAGATTCATCGAGGCATCTTCGCGGATCGCGGTATGCGGGCAGCCGCCGGTTTCGACGCCGACGATGCGATCGGCGGCAAGCGAGCCGGAACGGACCAGAAACTCGGCGTCCCATTTGGTGTAGATGTCGTTGGTGATGGCGGCGATGTCGTAAGTCTTGCGCATCGATTTGCAGAGCGCATCCATCAAGGCCGTCTTGCCGGAACCGACCGGGCCACCAATGCCGACGCGAAGCGGGCCGTTTAAGCTCTTCACTTTAAGTTTTCCCTTAGCTGCGAAACAGGCGGGTGTATTGGGTTTCGTGCCGCGCACTGGCGATGTCGGCGCGGAATGTCGCGCTGCCGAGGTCATCGAGCCCTATCGTCAGGGCGCGTTCCGCCGTTGCCGTGACCGTGGGTTCAAGCGCCTTCACGATGCGCTGGCCGTCGGTATGTCCAAGCGGAATGAGGCGGATGCCTGCGGAGACCCAATTGGACGAAACCGCGGCCAGGAACGCATGCAGCGCCGGTTCGAGCGGCACGCCGTGACCTGCACAGGCCGTGGCGACTGCGATCGGATAAGCGACTGGCCCGGTCCAAAGCTGCCGCAGCTTGACGAATGCCCCACACGGCCAAGCGGCTTGCGTCACATCGAGAAACGCGCGGCCCATGGCGGTGGACTCCAGAAAGCGCTCGCGGGTGGGCGCGAAGGCAGCCGCAAGCTCGGCGACCTCGACAAAGGCTGCATCGTCGCCGCCCGTCGCCGCCCGATGGGCATAGCTGAAGAAAATGCCGTCGCTCAAGCCGGCGCCGGCGCCGAGCATGATTTCGATCCAGTGGCGCAGCGTTTCGGCGTCGATGATATCACCGGCCTCGACGGCCCACTCGATGCCGCTGGAATAGGAAAAGGCGCCGACGGGGTAGGCCGGCGACAACCACGTCATCAAGCGATAAAGCGCAGCGGCTTCGAGGCGATCGGTCTCCGCACCCTTATTCGCACGCGAGCGGACGACCGGGCTCGGTCCGCGCTTTCGCGGCGACTGACGGACGAGCGGGCGCGTTTTAGACATGCCCGTAAGCTTGGTCATGCGCGCTTTGATAGGCGCCGCCCTCCGGAGTGAACGGCGCCTCGATGGCCGCCACGTTGGCGCCAAGCTGCTGCGCCAGATCGGCAAGCACGTGATCGCGGCGTATGCGCAGCGCATTGTTCAACACCTGCGCCGGCACATGCCGATTGCCGATATGCCAGGCGACGCGGGCGAGATGCTTTGCATCGGCGCAGCGAATTTCCAGGAGTAGCTCCGGCGCCGCGACGACCTCGACCAGGCGTCCGTCCTCCAGCACAAGCGCATCGCCGCCGCGCAACTCGGCGGGCGACGGCAAATCGAGCAAAAAGGCGGTTCCCTTACTGCCGGTCATGGCGATGCGCCGGCGATGCCGGTCGTCGTAATCGAGCACGACGCGGTCGGCCGGCTGCCCCGACCAGCTATCCGCCGCCTTGATCGCAATGGCGCGCATCGCAGAGCGGCCTCAAAATAAAAAATAACGTTGCGCCATCGGCAGCACATCCGCCGGCGCGCAGGTGAGCAGCTCGCCGTCGGCGCGCACTTCGTAGGTCTCCGGATCGACCTCGATTGCGGGCGTGGCGTCATTGTGGATCATGCTCTTCTTGGAAATCTTGCCGCGCGTATTTTCCACTGCGACCAATTTCTTCTGAACGCCGAGTTTCCGACCAAGACCGGCCCTCACCGCGGCCTTGGATGCGAACACATAGGACGACGCAGTCCGCGCCCGGCCGAAGGCGCCAAACATCGGCCGATAATGCACCGGCTGCGGCGTCGGGATTGAGGCGTTCGGATCGCCCATCGGCGCGGCGACGATCGAGCCGCCCTTGACGATGCAGTCGGGCTTGACGCCGAAAAAGGCCGGCGACCACAGCACGAGGTCGGCGAGCTTGCCCTTCTCCACCGAGCCGATCAGTTTCGATACGCCATGCGCGATGGCGGGATTGATGGTGTATTTGGCGATATAGCGCTTGACCCGTCCATTGTCGTTGTCGCCCTTCTCCTGCGGCAGCCGTCCGCGCTGCCTTTTCATCTTGTCCGCGGTTTGCCAGGTGCGGATGATGACTTCGCCGACCCGGCCCATGGCTTGGGAGTCCGACGACATCATCGAGAGCGCGCCGATGTCGTGCAAAATATCCTCTGCCGCGATGGTCTCCTTGCGGATGCGGCTTTCGGCAAAAGCGAGGTCTTCGGCGATCGACGGATCGAGGTGGTGGCACACCATCAGCATATCGAGATGCTCGTCGATGGTATTGCGGGTATAGGGCCGGGTCGGATTGGTCGAAGACGGCAGCACGTTCTTCAGCCCGGCTACCTTGATGATATCGGGCGCGTGGCCGCCGCCGGCGCCTTCGGTGTGGAAGGCGTGGATGGTGCGGCCTTTGAAAGCCTTGATGGTGTCCTCGACGAAGCCCGATTCGTTGAGCGTATCGGTGTGGATCATCACCTGGATGTCGTAATCGTCGGCGACCGAGAGGCAGCAATCGATCGCCGCCGGCGTGGTGCCCCAGTCCTCGTGCAGCTTGAGCGCGCAGGCGCCGGCTTTGATCATTTCCTCGAGCGCCGCCGGTCGCGACGCGTTGCCTTTGCCGGCAAAGCCGAGATTGACCGGAAAATCGTCGGCGGCCTGGATCATGCGCCCGAGGTGGAATGGCCCCGGCGTGCAGGTGGTGGCAAAGGTGCCGTGCGCCGGGCCGGTACCGCCGCCGAGCATCGAGGTGATGCCGGACATCAAGGCTTCCTCGACCTGCTGCGGGCAGATGAAATGAATGTGCGTGTCGAAGCCGCCGGCGGTGAGGATTTTCCCCTCGCCGGCGATGACTTCGGTACCAGGACCGATGACGATGGTGACCCCCGGCTGGATGTCGGGATTGCCGGCCTTGCCGATAGCGAAGATGTTGCCATCCTTGATGCCGACGTCGGCTTTCACGATCCCCCAATGATCGACAATAAGCGCATTGGTGATGACCGTGTCGACCGCGCCTTGTCTGTTGGTGATCTGGCTTTGGCCCATGCCGTCGCGGATCACCTTGCCGCCGCCGAATTTCACCTCCTCGCCGTAAACGGTGAAATCCTTCTCGACCTCGATGATGAGGTCGGTGTCGGCCAGCCGAACGCGGTCTCCGGTCGTCGGACCGAACATGTCGGCATAGACACTGCGTGCGATTTTTGTTGGCATGACTGCGTCCTAAAGTCTTCCCATCACATCGCCGCGGAAGCCGTACACCGCGCGCTTGCCGGCTACAGCGACCAAACTGACATCGCGCGTCTGTCCAGGCTCGAAGCGCACGGCCGTGCCCGCCGCGATATCGAGCCGCATGCCGCGCGCTTTGGCGCGGTCGAACTTCAACGCCGGATTGGTTTCGAAGAAATGGTAGTGCGAGCCGACCTGGATCGGCCGGTCGCCGGTATTGGAGACGGTGAGCGTGACGGTGCGGCGGCCCTTGTTGAGCTCGATTTCGCCGGGTTTGATGAATAGCTCGCCGGGGATCATGCAGTCACCTGATCGGCTCATGTACGGTCACGAGCTTCGTCCCGTCCGGAAACGTCGCCTCGACTTGAATATCCGGGATCATTTCCGCAATGCCGTTCATGACCTGCGCACGGGTCAGCACGTGGGCGCCCTGTTCCATCAATTCGGCTACGGTGCGGCCGTCGCGAGCGCCTTCCAGGATAAAATCCGAGATCAGCGCGACCGCTTCGGGATGATTGAGCTTCACGCCGCGGGCGAGACGACGCTGCGCTACCATCGCCGCCATCGAAATCAGAAGCTTGTCTTTTTCGCGCGGGGTGAGCTGCATGGCGGCCTTCAGTTCGTCCACAGTCGCGGTAACGCCCCCGACCCGAGCGCGGCAAGCACTTTGGCGAGATCATGCCGCAGCATCGCACCGTCGGTGGCGATACAACGCAGGGCCAAGAGGCCATTCCAGGCGGATGCCCCGACTTCCCCGAAGAAATCTTGCTGTAGTGCACGGACCGCGGCAACACATTCCTCCGTGCCCGGCATCTTGAGGACGCTTGCCACCGCTGCACCACCCGCCGCCGCGGCCGGCGCTGCCAAAGATCGCGCAATGGCGCCGTCGAGGCGGATGGCGTCGGCAAAAACCAATGAGCCGCCGACGCGCACCCGCCAGCGATCCGAAAAAGAGCCGGAGCGGACAGTCTCACCCATGGCGGAGCGGCCAAAGATGCTGGCTTCCGCCAAAAGCAGGCTGGCGTCGGGGGCGAGATCGACATCGATTTTGCGCCGCAAGCGGGCGCGGTCAAAGAGAATTGTCTCCTGCGGCAGCCAGGTGAGCCTGCCCCCTGACGCGACGGTCAGATTGAGGTCGAGCACCGTGTCAGGACCCAGCGAACGATAGATTTTTTCCGCAGCGGCGGTAGTAACGCTCACATCGGCGCCGGCGCCGACATTGACGGCGAGGGCGAAACGATCGCCACCCGTCATTCCACCGCCGGTATTGACGATAACGGCGTCGAGAGCCGCCCCGTCGCGGTGAGGAAAGCGGACCCGAAGCGAACCCGACTCATGGACGCGTGCGGGCCGGCTTCCACCGGCGCCGGCCGCGACAGTGAGCGCGATGCGCCCAACCGCACGGTTGGCTGCAAAAACCTCGTTGTGCAGCGGCACAGTCGTCTTCGAGACAGTGTTCATCCCAGCTCGTCAAATCGCGCGGCGGACTACCGATTTCAAATCGCCATGGCGCGCTTTAGCGCCGCTTCGTCGATATCCTCACGATCGCACGAATAGACCACGGCCCCGCGATCCATGACCGCGAAATGGTCGCCGAGTTCGCGGGCGAAGTCGAGATATTGCTCGACCAGCACGATGGCGATCTTGCCGAGCGACCGCAAGTAGCCGATAGCGCGCCCGATATCCTTGATGATCGAGGGTTGAATGCCTTCGGTCGGCTCGTCGAGCAGCAGAAGCCGCGGCCGCATCACCAGTGCGCGGCCGATGGCAAGCTGCTGCTGCTGACCTCCGGAGAGGTCGCCGCCGCGCCGGTGCAGCATGCCCTTGAGCACCGGGAACAACGAGAACACGTCGTCGGGCAGGTTGCGCTCGCCGCGCGGCAAGGGCGCAAAACCGGTCTTCAGATTTTCGTCGACGGTGAGCAGCGGAAAAATCTCCCGGCCTTGCGGCACATAAGCAATGCCGCGCCGGGCACGCTCCGGTGGCCGCAACGCGGTGATATCGCTGCCCTCCCAGGTAATTTTGCCGCCACTCACCGGGATATGGCCGGCAAGCGCATCGAGGAGACTTGTCTTGCCGACCCCGTTTCGGCCGAGGATGCAAGTTACCTTGCCTGGCTCTGCCTTAAGTGAAACCGCGCGAAGCGCCTGGGCGGCGCCATAATGCAGGTCGATGGCTCGTGCTTCAAGCATCAGCGTCAGCGTCCCAAATAGACTTCAACGACGCGTTCGTTGGCCGAGACTTCGTCGATCGTACCTTCGGCAAGTACCGAGCCCTCGTGCAGACATGTGACCTTGACGCCGAGCTCGCGCACGAAGGTCATGTCGTGCTCGACCACGACGACGGTGTGCTCGCGATTGATCTCCTTGAGTAATTCGGCGGTCTGCTGCGTCTCAACGTCGGTCATGCCGGCGACCGGCTCGTCGACCAGCAGCAGTTTCGGGTCCTGCGCCAGCAGCATGCCGATTTCGAGCCATTGTTTCTGGCCATGCGACAGGCGGCCGGCCAGGCGATTTTGCACGGCGGTCAGACGGATGATCTGCAATATTTCGTCGATCCTGCGGCGCTCGTCCGCCGTCTCCTGCGACCACAGCGTCGCGCGGGCACGACGATCGGCCTTGAGCGCCAGTTCGAGATTGTCATACACGGTGTGGCTGTCGAAGACCGTCGGTTTCTGAAATTTGCGGCCGATCCCAAGCTCGGCGATCTCGGTCTCGTCAAGCCGCGCCAGATCGTGGAACTTGTCGAAAATCACCGCGCCTTTGTCCGGGCGGGTCTTGCCGGTGACGACGTCCATCATGGTCGTCTTGCCCGCGCCATTCGGGCCGATAATGGCGCGCATCTCGCCGGGTGCTATGGCGAAGGAAAGATTATTGAGCGCCCGAAACCCATCGAACGACACCGTAACGCCCTCGATATAAAGAAGCGTTCGCTCGAATGCCTCCATCGCCCGGTCTTCGGCAAGCGCCAGTCGCTCCTGGATTTTCATCGGCCGATCCTTCATTCCGCCGGCTGCGGCTCGGGCGGCGGGGCGGCAACGCCCTCCTCCGCCGCGGCGGATATCCGGGCGCGGCGCAGCGCCGTCCAATGATGCAGGCTGCCGATGATGCCGCGCGGCAGGAGCAGCGTCACGCCGATGAACAAACCGCCAAGCATGAACAGCCAATACGGCGCCAGCACGCCGGAGGTGAAATAGGTCTTGGCGTAGTTGACGAGAATCGCGCCGACCGCGGCACCGACCAGCGTGCCGCGGCCGCCGACCGCCACCCAGATGACGGCCTCAATCGAATTGCCGGGCGCGAATTCGCTGGGATTGATGATGCCGACCTGCGGCACATAAAGCGCGCCGGCGATGCCGGCCATGCAGGCGGACAGGGTGAATACGAGGACCTTGTAGGATTCCACGCGATATCCGAGAAAGCGCACGCGGGCTTCGGCATCGCGAATAGCGATCAGGACCTTGCCGAATTTCGAGGTCACGACGGCTCGGCAAACCAAAAGGCCGAGCATCAGCGCGACGCAGGTGATCGAAAACAAGGTTGCGCGCGTGGTTTCCGCCTCGATATTGAAACCGAGGATATCCTTGAAATCGGTCAAGCCGTTATTACCGCCGAAGCCGAAATTGTTGCGGAAGAAGCCGAGCATCAGCGCATAAGTCAGCGCCTGGGTGATGATCGACAGATAAACGCCGGTGACGCGGCTGCGAAACGCCAGCCAGCCGAACACGAAAGCGAGCACGCCCGGCACCAGCACGACCATCAGCGCGGCATAGGGAAAATGCTGGAAGCCGTACCAGGAATACGGCAGCTCCTTCCAGTTCAGGAACACCATGAAATCCGGCAGGATCGGGTTCGCGTAGACGCCGCGGGTGCCGATCTGTCGCATCAGATACATGCCCATGGCGTAGCCGCCGAGCGCGAAAAACGCGCTCTGGCCGAGCGAGAGAATGCCGCAATAGCCCCAGATCAGATCGATCGACAAAGCGAGGATTGCGTAACAGAGATACTTGCCGAACAGCGCCACCAGATAAGTGGGGATGTGGAAATCGGAAGATTGCGGCACCGCGAGATTGAGCACCGGGACAACGATCGCAATGGCCGCTAGCGCGATCAGGAAAATAGTCGCGGTGCGGTCGAGCGAGCGGATGAGGATATGCGAGTTCACGCCTCGACCGCCCTTCCCTTGAGCGCAAACAGGCCGCGCGGGCGCTTTTGAATGAACAGGATGATCAATATGAGAATGGCGATCTTGCCGAGCACCGCGCCGGCGAACGGCTCAAGAAACTTGTTGGCGACGCCGAGCACAAACGAGCCAACGAACGTGCCCCACAGATTGCCGACGCCGCCGAACACCACGACCATGAAACTGTCGATAATGTAGCTCTGGCCGAGGTTGGGGCTGACATTGTCGATTTGCGACAGCGCGACGCCGGCAATCCCCGCGATACCGGAGCCCAAGCCGAAGGTCAGCGCGTCGACCCGGCTGGTGCGGATGCCCATCGACGCCGCCATGGCGCGGTTCTGCGTTACCGCGCGCATTTCCAGGCCGAAGCGCGTGTAGCGCAAGATGCCCAATAGCGCGACGAACACCGCGAGCGCGAAGCAGATGATCCAAAGCCGGTTATAGGTGACGGTGATACCGCCGAGATCGAACGCGCCGCTCATAAATGACGGATTGCCGACTTGGCGGTTGTTCGGTCCGAACGCCGTGCGCACGGCTTGCTGCAGGATCAGCGAAAGGCCCCAGGTCGCTAGCAGCGTCTCTAACGGTCGACCATAGAGAAAGCGAATAATGCAGCGTTCAATCAATATGCCGACGCAGCCGGCGAACACGAAGGCAAGCGGAATAGCTATGGCCAGCGAGTAGTCGAACAGCGCCGGCGCGTTGTTACGGATGATCTCCTGCACGACATAAGTGACATAAGCGCCGAGCATCACCATTTCGCCGTGCGCCATGTTGATGACGCCCATGACGCCGAAGGTGATGGCCAGCCCGATGGCGGCCAGCAAAAGCACCGAGCCAAGCGACAGTCCGTACCAGAGATTCTGTACGGCATCCCATTCGGCAAGCCGGGTCTGGATCGCGCCGATGGCGTCGCTCGCGGCTTTGGCAACGACCGGTGTTTCATGAGCCGGAATGTCGGAAAGAAGGCCCAGCGCATCCTGATCGCCGCGATCGCGGACGATCGCAATCGCCTTGAGCTTGTCCGCTTCGGAGGTGCCGGGCGACGTGAGCAGGATGGCAGCGCGCGCCTGTTCGAGCGCCACTTTAACTCGGCTATCGGTTTCCTCGGCTATCGCCTTTTCGAGCGTCGGCAGCGCGCTTGCTGCACGCGATTTGAACACCGCCTGCGCGGCCGCGTAGCGCTTGTCCGGGTCATGGGACAACAAAGTGAGCTGGCCGACCGCGGCATCAAGGGCGCCGCGCACCCGATTATTGAGATGAACGTTATCAAGATCGGCCGGCGGCTCGCCGGCGACCGGGTTGCCGGTCGCAGCATCGAACAGCTTGCCGTCGGCGTCCTGGATGTAGACCTTTTTTTGTTCGGCGCTGAACATCAGCTGGCCGTTCTGCAACGCGCCAATGATGATTTCCGCCCGCGGACTGCCGCTGGCGACGACCTGGCCGATACCGCTCAGCGTCTCGTCAAAATCGTCCGCGGTGAAGTGCGTAATGGCGTCGTCGAGGCTGGCGGCATGCGCATTCACACAGCCCATGGCAAGGCCAGTGGCTAAAGCCAGCACGACGAGGCAAGCTCGGCCAAAACGCATCGCAATGTTCCCCGGCGCTTTAAGGAGGAGGCTCGTCGCCTCCTCCGCATTATTGGCATCGAAAGGTCGGTGCAGCCGCGGCTTAAGTACCGCCGCAGGTCTTGGTCACGGTGTTGTAGTTGCCGCAGTTGAGCTTCACCCAATCGGCGACCAGATCTTTCGAGCCCGGGAGATAGGGCGACCATGCTTGCCCAGGTACCAGACCTTTGGTTTTCCACACCACGTCGAATTGGCCGTCGGGCCGGATTTCGCCGATGAACACCGGCTTGGTGATGTAGTGGTTGGGCAGCATTTCGGAGACGCCGCCCGTCAGATTGGCCTGCTTGATGCCGGGCAAAGCCGCAATCACCTTGTCGGCGTTGGTGGTCTTGGCCTTCTCCACCGCTTTCACCCACATGTTGAAGCCGATGTAGTGCGCTTCCATCGGATCGTTGGTCGTGCGCTTGGGATTCTTGATGAAGTCGTGCCACTCCTTGATGAAGGCGGCATTCGCCGGCGTCTTGATCGAACTCGAAGTAGTTCCACGCGGCGAGGTGGCCGACCAGCGGCTTCGTGTCGAGACCGGCGAGTTCCTCTTCGCCGACCGAGAACGCGACCACGGGAATGTCGGTCGCCTTGATGCCCTGATTGCCGAGTTCCTTGTAGAACGGCACGTTGGCATCGCCGTTGACTGTGGACACCACCGCCGTCTTCTTGCCCGCTGACCCGAACGCCTTGATCTTGGACACCTCGGTCTGCCAGTCGGAGAAGCCGAACGGCGTGTAATTGATCATAATGTCCTCATCGGCCACCCCTTTTTGCTTGAGATAGGCTTCGAGGATTTTGTTGGTGGTGCGTGGATAGACATAGTCGGTGCCTTCCAGCACCCAGCGTTTCACCGAGCCGCCGTCGGCGCTCATGAGATAATCGACCGCGGGAATAGCCTGCTGGTTCGGCGCCGCGCCGGTATAGAACACGTTGCGCTCGCCTTCCTCGCCTTCGAATTGAACGGGATAGAACAGGATGCTGTCGAGCTCCTTGAACACCGGCAGCACCGACTTACGCGACACCGAGGTCCAGCAGCCGAACACGGCGGCCACTTTGTCCTGGCTGATCAGCTCGCGCGCCTTCTCCGCGAACAACGGCCAGTTCGACGCGGGATCGACGACGACCGCTTCCAGTTTCTTGCCCAATACGCCGCCCTTCTTGTTCTGCTCGGCGATCAGCATCAGCATCACGTCTTTCAGGGTCGTTTCGCTGATCGCCATGGTGCCGGAGAGCGAATGAAGGATACCGACCTTGATCGTGTCTTCGGCCTGTGCCGGTAGCGCCCCCATCAGTCCGAGGGCAACACCGCCGGCTCCAACGAGCCAGCCGCGGCGAGTTAACGTGTAGGTGGTTATCGGTTTGCTGGACATGGATGAGCCTCGCTTTGATTACGCGAGCGCACGGACGGCGCCCTCCTGAGGCTATGTCGCAAAGCGTGTGCCAAGCGCTACAACGCTGATCTCCAAGGTCAATTATGATCGGCCCCGATCCGAGCCGCTTTTTTCAGCAGGTTGCCGCCCGCTTTATAAGCAGGCGGCTAAAACTCCCAATGTCAGGAGACTTAGCGCCGAGCCCCGGTTCGAAGTTTGAGTTCGCGTGTGGGGGATCCGCTGGAACGGTAACATGGTCTCCAATCGGCGCGGGGATATTGATCCGTGCGGCTTCTGCGCCGTCTTGCGCGATCGTTGCCGTCACGATTTTAACCCCCTTGCTACCGATAGAGCTCAAGCTCGGGCCGCGGGTCGGGTTCGAACCCGTTGCGATTGGGCATCTCAACCTTGGGCACGGAGGTCGCGTTCATCGCCTCAGTCGGTTTGATGATCTTGGCTTGCGATAGGATGTAGGCGACGACGCTGTAGACTTGGTCGTCGCTGAGCGAACCTGGAGACGAGAACGGCATTGCCCGTTTGATGTAGTCGAATAGGGTCGTCGCGTATGGCCAGTAACTTTCGACGGTCTTCACTGGCGCCGCAGTCGCAAGCGTGCCGCGGCCGCCAATCAGCTTGTCGCCGCCAATTCCCTTGGCTGGATTGCCTTCGAGATGGTCGCCGTGGCAGGCGGAACAGTTGTCGGCAAAAACCTTAGCTCCCTCCGCCGCCGTGCCACCGCCGGGCGGCAAGCCGCTGCCATCGGCCGGAATCGAGAAAAAGGCCGCCAGATCCTGCGGCGATGCCGGTGCACCAAGTCCATAACGCGTCTGCGCCTGGGCATGCGCTTCTGGCGCGAGTGGAAGCGCGGCAAGGCATAAGCAGGCCGCGGCGACAGCGAAGTCATGCATGGACATTGTTTACGCTCCCGTCGACGGCTACACCCCAGCTTTGGATTGCGTTGAGGTGATAGATAGATCCGAACGGTCCGTTGTCTCCGCGGATCGCGATCAGTTGCTTAAGCGTCGGCTGAATGTATCCGGTCTCATCGGTGCACCGGCTCTGAAGGACGGCAGGTTTGCCGTCCCACATCCAGGGGAAACTGAAGCGCACGGTGCACATCGGTTCCGGGACGGAGTCGATGCGGGCCGGATACCACGTAGCTCCCGCGTCAGTGGACACGTCGACAGCTTGAATCCGTCCGCGCCCGGACCACGCCAGGCCAGTGATGTTGTAAAAACCCGGGCCCGGCAGCTTCATGTCGCCGGAAGGAAAGGTAATGACCGATTTTGCTTCCATGTCCAAGGTGAACTGACGCGCCTTTCCGTTTGCCATCAAGTCGGTGTATTTGGATGTTTCTTCGCGTGTCATGAAGGGCTTATCGCTGACTTCGAGACGGCGCACCCACTTGATGTTCGTATTGCCCTCATAGCCCGGCAGCAGGAGACGCAACGGATAGCCCTGCTCGGGCCGGATTGCTTCGCCGTTCTGGCCGTAGACGAGCAAGGCGTCCTTCAGCATTTTTTCGAGGGGTATGCTGCGCGTCATCACCGCGGCGTCCGACCCTTCCGCCAGAACCCAGGTGCCGCCGTCTTTGAGGCCGACTTCGCGCGCGATCGTCGAGAACGGCACCCCGGTCCATTCCGAAGTGCTGAGCAGACCATGTGTGCCCTGCACCGTCTTCAGTGTCGGCTTATTCCATTCTGTCAGGCCGTTGCCTGAGCATTCAATGAAGTGGCGCCTGGTCACGCTGGGAAAGCGCTTAAGGTCCGCCATCGTGAACTTTCTTGGCGTCTCGACCATGCCGTGCACGAAAAGCATGTGCTGGCTCGGATTGATTGTCGGAATACCGTTATGATCCCGCTCGAAATGCAGGCCGGAGGCGGTAATATTCCCGAGCATGTTTTGCAGTGGGGTAAAGCTCCACGACGTGTAGGCGTTGGCCGTAGGGAAACGGTCGCGGACTTCGGTTTCGAATTGCGAGCGACTGCCATAGCCGCCGTCACCGCCGATCGGCCGGCCCTGTACCTTGGTCGGGTCGGCGGGGACATCATGATAAGCAGCGCCGGGCGGCGCTTTCTGGCCAAAGGCTGCCGTGGAGCTCGCGATGCCGGCAACAGATCCCGCCGCGAACAGAAATTTTCGACGGTTGGTTGGCGCCGAGCGCGGAAACATGCCGTCTTTGCAGTCGCAGTCCGGCTCTTCTAGCTTGCGGCGGGCGATATGACGCGCCTCGGCCATGACCATTTGGTCGGCCATACGCTGAGATTTTTCATCATAAACGGCAGCGACATTCTGCATGTGCCCCCTCCCTGACTAATCCTCACCGCCGCTTTCTGTCGAGCAGCCGCATTTTTCTAGAGGTTAGCCCAAGCTAGAAATAATGCACCCTCACCGCGTCTATTATAAAATTGACACGGCCAAAGCATTCGCCCGTCATTCGACGGCGTTGCAACGTGGCCCGTCGCGTGGTCGCCATTCGATTTTTGAATTCCAGTCTCCAACAGACAAATTTCCCGACACCAGGTCGCCATATCCGCGCCGTTTACTTTTCCCAATCCACATCGTCCGCCTGAAAGTGCAAAATTGGGGAGAGCTCCGCTGAGATAGCCACGATCTCATCAAACAATCTTGAAATTTCAGATACGTGCAAGTTATCTTCTTCGCCGCGAAGCGCCTTTTCCGTAAGCGCACGCACGCGCTCCAGCTTGGAGCGGACCGCGCTTGGCAGTTCGCCCGCCGCTACTATGGCGTTGCAATATTCGATTTGCAGCGCGCTCATCGTCTCGGGGTCCGGAACGCCTTTGCCGCGATAGCCAAGCTCAGAGCCTGCAAGGCGCTTGCGGTTCACGGGCTTGCCGATCATCACCAGTTTCTTCGAGTCTCGGTCGAAGAACTAAATGCACAAGCCACGATGGAATTCACTTCTTTCATATCTATAATATTATTGAAGCAGTCTTCGAGCAGCCAATTTTGCAATACTGACTACCCGCGCCAACGAACTGCCGCGACAAAATGTCCATGCAGGTCGTCACGCGGCCAGTTGCCAGGGCAGGTGTATCGCCGAACGGCGGCGCAGTCGCCGGCTTTTTGGCAGTGATCGACTGAATAGCCCGCTGCCGCGATGGTTGCGGCGCGGAGGCACAGCAGCCTGTTTCAAGCGGTTTTCTTCTGCGGTGAACGCAACTCTTCGAGCTTACGTTCCCATTTCATGTCGGTTGCGAATGCCTTGCACTCTTCGGGATTCATAAAAACGGTTTCTTTTTCGGCCGGATAAGCCCGTGTCACTACGTCTTTCATGTAACGCGAAATGACGTCTTCCATGATCGGGATGAGATCGGTGTAAATGCGGGAGTGACGTGGGACGTGCTCTTCCCAGAGATGAAAGAGGTCGGAAGAAATAATATGGACGCCGTGAGCGCAATTGCCGGCGCCTAGACTGATCACCGGAACGGGCAGCGTCTGTGCAAGATATTCAGCCACCTCAGAGGTCGTCACCTCACACAGAATAGAGAAACAGCCGGCATCCACCATGGCTTTGGCGTCGTCGACCATTTCTTTCGCGCGCTTTGCGGTCTTGCCTTGCGCGGTGAACCCGCCCAATTGCGGCATGCGCATCGGTGTGATTCCGATGTGACCCTGCACCGGGATGCCGGCCCGCACGATCGCTTCGATATTCTTGGCGTGGTACTTATTGCCCTCGCACTTCATGACTTCGGCGTTCGCTTCATGAACAAACCGGCCGGCGTTTTCGACGGCCTGCTCCGGCGAGACATGAAAACTCCAATAAGGCATATCGACCATGCGCAGCCCGTATTTTGAACCGCGGTCAATCGCCTTCGCCATCATCATAACTTCGTCGAAGCTGACTGTGACTGTGCTTTGATGGCCAAACAGGATCATGCCGCCGGTGTCGGAGACACACAGAATGTCTATACCCAGACGATCGGAGACGACGGCCGTACGATAGTCGTACGCGGCGAGCTGAGTAATGGGCTCGCCCTTTTTCATTTTGGCATTAAGGGTGTTGATCGTAACTTTTCTTCGCGCCGGCGCGTCTGCCATGACTCATCCTTTCGCTCACAAAACTAACGTGGCTGGGGGCCGATCGTCACGCATCTGATCGCTTTCGCCAGCAGCGGCATGGGCGCCGAGGACCGCCGCCCAGTCAAATTCGTGCCGCCTATACCATATTTGCCTCTGGCTATGAACGGATAATGCGCCGCCAACCTCAGCGCCAAGCCGCCCTAGGACGGCGCTTGGCGGTATCGTAAAAAGGTAACGGCGTTCGCCGGATGTTATGAAAAGTTCCGGTGGGATCATGCAGGCAGGCGCCCCATTCGGTGTCGGCACGAACGTAGCCCAGACCGACGATCCCGCCGGCGGCATTGCTCCGGCAGGCAGACGTCACCGCGATCTCGTCAGCCGCGACGGGACGCTGCGGATCATGCGATGGCTGCCACGGCAAACGTAGAGTGTTGGCATCGGCGCAGAACGATATGAGTGTAATCGGCGGTCGAAGAAAATCGGCGGAGTGATAAAATCTTCCGAGTCCAGCCTCCTGCGGCGAAACCGGCAGACGGAATTCGTTGCAGAAAAGAACGAAGCCCGCTTCGATGCGAAGCATGTCGGCGGCGATAAATCCGGCCGGCCGTGCCAGCCGCGACAAGATGCGCCAAGAATTGCGTGCCGCCGCGCGTGGCAGAATGATTTCGAATCCAAGCTCGCCGGTGTAGCCGAGTCGCCCGATCCGGCAGGCAGTGCCGTTCAGGCTGGCTTGGCTGAAGCTGAAATAGCCAAGCGGCCTGATTTGGCTGATGTCCCCAAGCCGGCTTAATGCGTCAAGCGCACCAGGTCCCTGCACAGCAAAAACCGCGATATCGTTCGTGACATCGGTGATGTCGACTTTGGAATCGGCTTGACGCAGAAGATCCACAATATCCTCGCGACGGCCGCTCATGATTTCATATGTGTCTTCGCCAATCCGCCAGACGGTTAAGTCCGCAGTAACCGCGCCCCCGGCGTTGACGCGCAGCGCGTAGACAATCTTGCCGGTTTCCAGGGTCGCCAGCGATCGTCCGGCAAATTTTTCGATGACGTCCCTGGCGCTGGCTCCCTTTAGTCGCGCGCATTCTAGGAACGAAAAATCGAACAGCGCGCAGTCGACGCGGCACGCGCGGGCTTCCGCCGCGGCATCGCCAAAATCGTCAGTTCGGGGAAAATCCGCAAACGCCATCAGATCGCATCATCTCGCAAGCCGCCATCCAACATCGATCAGGATGAACGCGCCAATCAGCAAAAGAACGACCGATACAATTCCGCGTAGCAGGGTGCGCGGTACTACGTGGGCAAGCTTGGCGCCGAACCATGACCCGACGGTCAAGCCGACGGCGAGGAGGCCACCCAAGGTCAGATCGAGCTTGCCATAGAGGACATTGCCTAGTGTTGCGGCGACAGCAACGGGAAGCTGGATCGCCTGGCTCAAGCCTACCGCGGTGAGCACTGGAACACTCATGGATATCATGATGGGCACAAGCACGAGTGGTCCGCCGGTGCCGGTGAGGGAGGACAGAAAACCGGTTACGCCTCCGACCGTAAGCAGAGTGCCATTGGACACTTTGGTGTCGGCGACGTCGGTGACCTTCTGTGTGCGGAGCGAATTAAGACCGGATAGGAATGTCAGCAGGCCAAGACAGACTTCCAATAGCAGCCGATTGAATGCGCTGACCGCCCAGGCTCCGGCAAATGCCGCCGGTGTCGCGCCGATGCACAGACTAAATGCCATTCCCCAACGAATTGATTTGTGGCTGGCGAACACGATCGTCGCCACAAGGCCCGAGAGAATGTACGCCAACAAGGCCGCCGGAATTGCGACTTTGATGGGAATGTCGGCAAGAAAAACCAACGCCGGCACAAGAATGACACCTCCAATGCCAATGCAACCGATCATCAGGCCGGATATCGTGCCGAGGAGCGCTATCCAGAGCATTCCTGATGATACCATCGAGGTCATTCGTCCCAGCTCTCTCCGTTTCGCCGCAGGCGAGAGGTTGTGCTCTGAGAAAAATTCATCTATTAGCCGAGTATCAAATGTAATATTTTTCTTAAGTCTCGTCTATTTTAAGGATAGTATCGCCCCTCAAATACTTATGGTCGGGGGGATGGCATGTTTATCAGACAGTTCCGCTATCTCGTCGCGGTGGCGGAAGAACGCCATTTTGGCCGTGCCGCGCAACGTTGCAACGTGACGCAGCCGAGCCTCTCCAGCGGCATCAAACAACTCGAACTTGAGCTTGGTGTGCCGATTTTTCTGCGCGGCCGCGGCCAGCGTTTTCAGGGTTTGACGGCTGAGGGAGAACGCGTGGCCGTCTGGGCGCGCGCGATACTGGCCTATTGCGACGCCATGCGCAAAGAAGTCGCGATGATGCAAAACCAACTCACTGGCCATCTGCGTATTGGCGCGATGCCCTCAATGTCTCCGGTTCTGCCGTCCCTGCTGGAGATCGTGCGCGCAAAATATCCCGGTGTCCGCATCGACGTGCAATTCATCGGCAACGAGGCGATGAAGCTCGGTTTAAACAATTTCGCACTTGATGTCGCGCTGACCTATATGGACAAAGCAGACCTCGGCCGTAAGAATGTGCTGCCGATCTATACCGAACAGCTCAGCCTTTTGGTGCCCGATCGGCCGGAATTTCAACATTGCGATACGATTACATGGAAAGAAGCGGCGGAGTTGCCGCTGGCGATGCTCCGGGCGTCGATGCACGAGCGTCGATTTGTCGATCAAGTATTTAAGAGCGTCGGTTGCTCACCGGTGCCGCGCGTCGAATCCGAATTGATCTTGCACCTGATGTTTCAGGTCCAATTCACTGAGCTGTGCACGGTCATTCCGTCACACTTCGCCCACGCCCCAGGGCTTCACCGCGGAACCCGCGCGCTACGTCTCGTCAATCCGGTTGTAACACAGGAGGTCGGCCTGTTCTGGACGGAAGGCGAAATCGTCCTGCCGATGGCCAATGCTTTTGTGTCGATGATACAGAAACTCAACAAATCCGGTGAACTCCGCAAACGGCTGGAGGGTACGAAACCGGTCATTTACGACGGTCCGATCAACAAACGAAGAAAGCTGGAGCGGGTGTAGGGCGCAAGCGCGGATCGCCTTCAGCTAAGCGCCAAATTCTTGAGCTTGAGCGCAGCCGACATCGGATCGCGCTCGGCCATCAGCGCGGATGCCTTGATCGTCAAATTCTCTCCATCGCCGCTCGATCCGCCGCGCAGATAGAAGTACGGCTCCGGGCTCTTCGCGTCGCCCGGCGAGAATGCGAAACTGCGGGAGTTCGCCGCAAAATCCGACGGACCTACGAGATGGAGGTTTTGCGGAAGGCAGGCGACGGAAGCCTCGCCGCCGCCCCCGCTAGTGACGGCAGCCTTGAGAACTGCCGTTGCGTCCCGCATCACGGCGGTCAGGCGAGCAAGGCCCGGTCCGCACAACTGCGGCGAATAATCTTCGGCGTCGCCGCTCATTAAGCCCGCAATGGCATAGGGCAATTCTTTTGAGAACATCTCCCGATCAACGCCGCGATGAAGCAGCTCGACCAACAACCAGGCTTCGAGCTCCGCCGGCGAATGTTCCTCCGGATCAAAAATATGGGGCACCGGTTTACCGTTCTCGGTAAACTGCAATTCGAGCGTCGGTAGCCGCATTTCCAGCGCGAACGCTTTGCCGAATTCTCCCGTGGCTATGGCGGCGTTACGAGGCCGGAATTCAAGCCTGGTCCGGCGTTCCGGCGTGGCCGCAGCGACGTAACTGTTGGCAATCCGCACCAGCCATTGCGCAACGTTAATCGCTTCGACCCGCGCTTGTGCGAGTTCCGACAAATCGCCGAACGTACGCGTTTGCCATTTCATCTCTGGCGAATCGCCAGGCCGATCAAGCGAACTTGTCATAGCGGATATCTCGCACAGCCACGCCGCCGGTGATTAAGGTGCGGATCGTGCTGTCGACCATAATCGGCGGCCCGGCAACATAGGCGAGCAAATTCTGATCGTGTTCGCCGAGGCTTTTTGCTGCGACTTCGTGCACCATGCCCTGGGCAAAGCGGAGGATCGGAAACTCGCCATGCAACGGCGCCGTTACGGCTTCATGCGACAAGGCGACAGTGATTTCGAGATTGCCCTGCGAGGCGGCTGCGTAACGCGATAATTGTTCTAGATAAAACGTATCGGCGAGCGTCCTGCAGCCAAAAAATACCGCTCCCTTATGAGCACTGAAGTGATCCGCTTGAGTTGCGCATTCGAGGATCGACATCATGCCTGCGATACCGGAGCCGCCTGCAACGCAGACGATATTGCGGCGCTCCTCAGGGCGGAATACCGCGCGGCCGAGCGGACCGAACACGTCTAACTCCGGCTCGCCAGCTATCTTGTCAAAAAACCAATCGGTAAAGCGACCGCCCGGCTTGCGCTTGAGCACCAGCGCGAGCCGACCCGCTTCCGGCTCGAAATTGACCATTGAATAAGCCCGGCCGCCGGGCACATCCGGGGCCTCCAGCACCACGAATTGCCCGGGTTGAAAGCTCATGGGACCCGACAGCTGCAAATCGAACTGCGCTACGTCCGTGGTCAGTCGTTGGATATTGCGGATCGCGCCACGACGCGGCGCCGGTTTGAATGTGTCCGTCGTTGTTAGATTCGACGGAACACGCATTGCAATATCGGAACGCGGCCAACTCTGGCACATCAAAATGTCGCCCTTTTCGGGCTTCAGTCGCGCGGCGCCGGGTGCTTCCTTCCATCGCACCTCTACTTCGCCCGACATGACCCGCGCGCGGCAGGTTCCACAGGTTCCAGTGGCGCACTCGAAGGGAAGATTGACCCCTTGCCGCAAGCCCGCATAAAGGATCGGCTCCCGTTCGCCGCAGGCGAACGATAGTTCACCGCCTTTGTGCTCGACCGTTATCTTCATCGGGACAGATGATCGCCGCTATTTGAAGAAATCGTCATCTGCGTCTTCTTCCGTATCGAATTCGTAAGTCAACTCGCCATCGATATTCGCCAGGATCGCTCCGTTCTCCTGTCGGATCTCGTAGGTCTTCAGGGGCCTCTCGGTCTCGCCTTGCAAGTCCAAGGTTTTGAGATTCCACGCCCACAAATGTTTCGTGCATGTGAGAATACAGCGCGCCACGACCCCCGATTCCGCCAGCGGCTCTTCCATATGCGGACATATCGGCGGAATGGCGCGAAAGCCTTCGCCGTAGTTCACCAGTAAAATTGAAATACCGTCCACATCGAACTGCCGCACCGAGTTTTCAGGAACATCGGCGGCGTCGCATATGCGCTTCCAGGTCATTGCTGTTCAGATTGGCCAGTGCGAGCCCTTGTCGAGCCGCCGATTTTCGATTCGCACTTCGCGGCTGAGGAATTTCGCCCTACCGTCCTCAAGCTTGAACGTATCGAGGTACTTTCCGATCAAAAACAAGCGACTTTCGCCCGCGTCGATATGCGAATTGATACCATCCAATAGCGTCTGATAGACGACGACCGAGCTGACCGCTTTTGCCGAGTGCGCCGCCTCATCGACCTCGACAGTATAAACAGAGGTGTGACGTGTGAGCGGCGAATGATCGGTATTGTGCTTGGGTAGGAGCTTTACCATAGACGCGAGCCCATTGTGATCGAGCGCCAGATAGGTCACATCTTTATTGATCTCCGGGCTCCACGCACGAATTGCATATTGGAATTCATCGTCGCAATGCGCAAGCCAATCGGTCCATTGCTGCTGATCGAGCAGGATGGTCGATCGATATATCGTGTCACGTACCAGAGCCGCAGAATCCACTAGCAGTCCCCATTTGCAAGCGCGTCACGCATAACAACCCGTCCACAGCAGCGCCGGCCGCGCCAAAGGAGGCGCTATCGGGTGGACGATTAGCAACCGATATCTCGGCTACTCGGCCGCCACCGAAACCGGCTCGACGTATGGCTGGTCCGGGTTGCTTGGCAGCCGATTCATCCAGCGGCCCCATTCCTGGTAGTAATGCCGCATCCCGTTTTCGTCATGGATGGTCTGGTTTTCGTGACGGCCGTGCAAGATGCGGCGCGGCTCCGAACCCGTCGCCATAGTCGTGCCTTGGCCCTGAACGCCGATCAGATCCTCATGCAGGTTCCGCCCGAAGGGTCCCCAAATCGAATTATGATGATTGACGCGGGTCTGGCGCTCTTCAGCAGTATCGCGCTTGAGGCCCAAGCCGCGGAATTCAATCATGACTTTATCCGGCGCGAGCGGCGTAACGATATCGCAGCGAAGCGCCGACCCGCGCAGATTGAAATTCATGCCGGGGAACAGATCGATCATGTACCACTGGTTCGGCGGCAGATGCGGGAAGGAAAGCGCGGCGCGGCTGTCGAAGCCCTCGTACTTCTCATAGTTGACTTCAAATGTGCCGACCACGACGTGACCGTGATCGAACGCTTCATTCTTGCGCGCGAAGTAGGCATCGTTAAATCCGGTCACGCGATTATGGTAATGCATAAAGTCATGATAGAATTCGCAATTGGTATCGTGCCAAAGCTTGTAGTTCACGTTCACAACGGCCTTGTGGTAATGGAAGACGTCGAGGGGCTCTGCCTCCAGAGTCTTGCGTAAACACGCAAAAGCAGGTCCGCCCCAATCCTCCAGCGAAGTCTGCGGATTATCGTCTAGGTTGACCCAGACGAATCCACCGAATTTCACTTCGCAGCGCAGCCGGCGCAGACCGACATCTTCCTTGCACAGCCGTTCCTGGAAACCTTCCTTTTCACGGCTGATGTAAACGCAGTTGCCACGCATATCGTATTGCCAAGCGTGGAACATGCACGTCATTCGCTTCGGATTGCCGGAAGGCTGCCCTTCGAGAAAACTCCCAGAAGGCCGACGTTCGATGATCATGCCGCGATGCGGGCAGACGTTAAGGAAGGCACGAATTTCATTGTCCGGCCCGCGGCAGACGATCACCGGCTCTCGCGCAATCGAGGTAGTACGAAAATCGTAAGGGTTCGGCAGCTCAGATTCATGGCAGACCGGAACCCAGGTCTTCTTAAAGATCTTATCGAGCTCTTCTTCGAAGATCTTGGGATCAGAATAAATCTGGCTATTGACCCATTCGGATCGCTTGAGTGTGGGATCCGCCAACCATTGGCGATGATTTTTAGCTGCCACGGCGTTCGCTCCTGCGGAGAGCGCATCGACTGCACGGGCCGTACAATCGAAGCGCTTATATTTCGAGGCTATATATGCCAAAACGCAACGCTACGCCACTGAACTCCACGGCCAAAAATCGATCCTTCTTATCTATCGATAGACTGAGCTATCACCCCGAAAATGGCGGAGAAGTCCCCACGTTTTGGGATTAATTAGGCCCTGCTGGCATCGCTCTCTCTCCTTCAATTGGCCAACGGCTAATAGCGTGGCTCTATTACTTCATTAGTAAGAACGATTTTCTCCGCGATAGCCCCTGCTGTCATGGTTGGCCATTGGTCGAGTTCGGAGACAGGCGGCGCCCGGCAAGACAACGGCCTTTAGTGTCGCATGCCCAATGGCACGGGATGCGAGCGCTAGCGGGCTGTACTATCCTTGATCGGGCATGGGGGCGTGCGAGAACCAAAAGCGACAAGTAGCGCCGCCCTCAAAGCCGAATTGAAAAACGATACGACACAGGGGAGGGAGTGATGTACCAGACGAGTAATGGCACGCAGTCGCGATTGCTCAAGCGGCTGCACTCAATAAGATTGCTGCTGGCCACCTTCGGCGTCGCCGCCGTAAGCCTTGCGGCCACATTGGCGATGGCCTTACCCGCAAACGCCGCCGCCGAGAAAGATTATGGCAAGCCGGGGACGCCAATCGATCTCGTGATCGGCTATCAGCCGTACTATACCGAATCGTGGTCCGGCTTGATCATGCGCGATAAGAAATTCTACGAGAAATACTTGCCAAAGGGATCGACCGTCAGCTTTCAGGTTGGTCTGCAAGGCGCGATCATTGTGAACGGCATGTTGGCGGGCAAGGTCGATATTGGCTATGTCGGCGACATGCCCGGCATCGTGGCGACCAGTCACCCCGACGTCCGTGATATTCGCCTCGTTTCGGTGCTCGGCCTCGGCTACGATCAATGCAACATCTTTTTGGTGCGCAACGATGCACCCCAGTTCAGCTCGCCGGAAGAAGCCATCAAGTGGTTGAATGGCAAGACAGTTGCCGTGCCGAAGGGGAGCTGCACCGATCGTTTCGCGCAAGCGGTATTTAAGCGCTATAATATTCAGCCGTCCGAGTATCTGAACCAGAGTATTGAGGTGATTACGAGCGGCTTCCGCGCCGGCAAGCTTGACGCCGCCGTGATCTGGGAACCGACTGCATCGCGTATTGTTGAAGACAAGCTTGCCCGCCGCGTCGCGTCGGGCGCGTCCGTCAACGAACGCGATGGTGGCTTCATGGTCATGCCGCAAGCGCTGATTCAACAGCGGCCAGACATCGCAAAGGACTGGCTGCAAGCGGAATTGGATTCGGAGTTGTATTTCAGCGATTCCAAGAACGCCATGGACATCGCCAAGATGGCGGAAGGCCAAACGACCGGTTTCCCGGAAAAGGCGTTATGGACTTCCGCCTTCGGCACGATACCGAAAGCCAGCGGCGGAACCGATACGCGGATCACGCTGGCCTATGGTTTTACTCCGGACGCCATGGATTTGATCCACAAAGCGTCCAAATTCCTGGTGGAGATCAAGAGTATCAGCGCGGAGGTCCGTCCGGATGCGGTACAATCGCAATTCACCGCTGATATCTTGAAAGCGCGCGGTCTGACAGCTCCAGTAGGAGAGGTTAAGGCGCTCCCGGATTCGGCATACACGGGCCCGTAACGGTTCTCTAGCTTGCCGCCAATGCCTGCAGGTGAAACAGTTCGTCGATACGGCGCCCAGGTGGCGAGAACGCATAAGTTTAAGTGCGATATGACCGAAGCAAGTCCGTTTCGTGTTCTAAACAGCGATTTGAGCCCAGCGGACGATGCGGTGCGTAGCATTAGTCCGCTGGCTCTTGCGGTTCATCGCTTATCGCTATGGCTGAGAAGTCCGCGCCCGTACCTGATGGTCTTCGGCTTTACTCTGTTTATCGGCTTTTGGTACCTCGCCGTCGAAGTCTGGAAACTGCCCCGTTTTTCCGAAATGCCGGGCCCGACTGTCGTCTTGCGAGAGTGGCTTAGCAGAAATCCGACTTACGGGTTGTCGATCTTCACTCCCGAATATTATATGCATATTTGGGTGAGCACGCGACGTGTCGCGATAGCCTTTTTTCTTGCTACGGCTATCGGCGTTCCACTCGGCCTTTTTCTGGGCTGGTCAGAGCGTTTCAAGCAGTACGTCTTTCCAGTGTTTGAGCTGCTGCGCCCAATCCCGCCATTGGCATGGGTGCCGCTGGCAATCGTCATGTTCAAAGGCTCCGAAACGCCGATCATCTTCCTGACGTTTCTCGCATCTTTCTATGCGACAGCGCTCAACACGATGTTGGGCGTCGAATCGATCGACGTATCCTATACGCGGGCGGCAAGTTGCCTTGGCGCTACGCGATGGCAGGTCTTCCGTCACGTGATTGTTCCAGGCTCCATGCCATTCATTTTTACGGGACTGCAGATTTCCGTTGGCGTCGCGTGGTTCTCGTTGGTCGCTGGCGAAATGGTTTCCGGGCAATATGGCCTTGGGTACGTCATCAATACCTCATACACAATGGTTCGCTATCCCACGATCGTCATCGGCATGATCACGCTCGGCATCGTTGGCTATGTCACCAGCGCGCTAGTCCGGGTGGTGGGTGCCTATCTGATGCAGTGGCGTACCCGCGAGCTTGCGCTAGGAGGCGACAGGTGAGCGTTCAGCCGACGGCAACACACATTGATTCGGCCATGTCGGCGCAACTAAGCCGTAAGGGCGGCGTACGAATCTCGGATGTCGTAAAGGTCTATGGCGCAGCCGGGGCCGGTGTTCTCGCGGTCGACCACTGCACGTTCGACGTGCCGCCGGGTGAGATTACCGTCGTCGTCGGTCCTTCGGGCTGTGGCAAGACCACGCTGCTCAATGCGATCGCCGGTTTTCACAGTATTTCATCCGGTAGCATCTATCTAGATGACGAATTGCTGTGTGGTCCGCAAAAATTGAAGGCGCGGCCGGGTCCGGACCGGATTGTGGTATTTCAGAACGGTGCGCTTTTCCCTTGGAAGACGAATATCGAGAATGTGACATTTGGCCCCATTATGCAGGGCCTTTTATCGCGCACTGAGGCCTATGAAAAGGCTCGCGACATGATGGCCGATGCCGGGTTACGCGACATTGAGCACAATTATCCTGGAGAGATATCTTCCGGCGTAAGACGGCGTGTCGAGATCGTGCGCGCTCTTATGAACGATCCAAAGATTCTGTTGCTCGACGAGCCGTATCGGGCACTCGATTCATTGACGAAATCAGTGATGCACGAGGCTCTGCTTGAGATTTTCTACAAGAACCGGGTAACGATCTTTTTTATTACGCACGACCTCGAGGAAGCGATTTTCCTCGGCCATCGCGTCGTCATCATGACTACTCGACCATGTCGGCCGAAGAAAATCCTGGATATCGATATTCCGCATCCGCGAGACTACAGCGTGCTGACGGCCAAGCGATTCCGCGAGTTCATGGATGAAACCGCCGCAGCCGTTCATGAGGAAGCGATCAAAGCCTTCGCTGCCGGCGAAAAGGAGCGCTGAGCATGGCCAAATCGCTCGCATTAAAGGCGCTTGGTTTTGTCAATGGCGACGATTTCTGGCGTGGTATCGCATCCATAGCGGTTTTCTTGATTTTTTGGGAGGTCGGATCGCGATCGCAGGCTTTATTCGGTTTCGCATTTCCCTGGGTTTCGCAAATTCCTGCACCCAGCGCTGTGCTGCAGGACCTGATTGTATTGGTCCAAGATCCCAGCTTCTGGATGAGCGCCTTACTAAGCACGCTGAGGGTATTCGAAGGCTTCCTCGCAGCGATGGCGATCGGTATTCCGTTAGGCTTGGCGATGGCCGTGAGTCGCACGTTTTATGGCATCACTTTTCCAGTCTTCGAAGTGCTGCGGCCAATTCCGCCACTCGCCTGGGTACCGGCGTCCATTATATTTTGGCCGACTCAGGAATTATCGATCGCATTCGTCACGTTCTTGGGTGCGTTCTTCACAATCGTTATCAATGTCATCGGTGGTGCACAGGCGATTGATGTTCGCTATTTTCAGGCGGCTCGCTCAATGGGTTCTTCGACCTGGGACATTTTTCGCCGCATTATCCTGCCGGCCACGCTGCCTTCCATCGTCGTCGGTGCAACTGTCGGGGTCGGCATCACCTGGGCTGTGGTTGTTGCCGCGGAAATGATTTCCGGCGGCGGCAGCGCCGGCTCAGTCGGAGGCTCCGGTGGAGGGCTCGGATTTTTCATCTGGAATTCGTATGTCGGCGGCTCGTACACACAAATTGTCGCGGGCATGATCAGCATTGGGATTGCGGGATATGTCTCGAGCGCCGTACTGCGCAAGATCGGAAAATTGCTGACGCCCTGGCTTTCGGAAAACTGAACAGGTCCGAGACATGAACATTCAACAAACGGCCGAAAGTTCACAGGTTATGTACGGCCAGCTAGGTAGCCAATTGACGGTCAGCAACGTCTCCAAGATCTACGGTGCCGGCGATTTCGCTAAGGAAGTCGTCCACGACTGCAGCTTCACCCTCGAAAGCAACAGACTAACCGTCATGATTGGACCGTCTGGCTGTGGCAAGAGCACGCTCATCCGCATGCTCGCGGGGTTCGAGCGTCCAAGCAGCGGCACCATTGCCCTTGACGGCAAACCCGTCTCCGGGCCGGGTCCTGATCGGCTCGTTGTGTTTCAAGAAAGCGCATTATTTCCTTGGATGTCGACCTACGACAATATCATGTTCGGCCCGCGCGCGCGGGGAGAAGATACCCCCGAAATGCGCACCTATGCTGAGGAATTGCTGCACAAGGTCGGTTTAGACGGCTTTCGCAAAAAATATCCCGCGCAGCTCTCCGGCGGGATGCAAAGGCGCGCCGAATTGGCGCGCTCCATGATCAACAAGCCGGCCGTTATGATCCTCGACGAGCCATTTCGCGGCCTCGATGCGATGACAAAAAAGCTGATGCAGGAGTACTACTCTAAGCTATACGAAGAGTTTCGACGTACGACCTTCTTCGTTACCACCGATATTGACGAGGCAATTTACCTCGCTGATCGCATCCTCATCATGACGAACATCCCGACGCAGGTTCGCGCCGTTATTAATGTCGATTTGCCGCGACCGCGACATGTCGAAGACATCACCGAGAGCGACGATGCTAATGCGATAAAAATGCGGGCGCTCAGCCTGCTGCACGATGAGGCGATGAAATCATTTGCGCGCGGCAGCAAAGCTGCCGCGGATTTCGTCGATGCTTATGCGAAACGCATCAACAAGGAGTAAGTCTAAAATGCAGGCGCCGTCGAGAACCGGCCCCGCCGATTACGACGCAGATCGACCATGACTGCAAAAATCATAGATGGTGTTGCAGTCGCCCGGAAGATCCGCGACGAATGCAATGAGCGCGTGCAGCGCATCCTCGCCCACGGCGGAACGCCGCCCGGCCTCGCCGTCATTATGGTCGGATCAAATCCGGCGTCGCAGATTTATGTCCGGAACAAGATCCGTGCCTGCGCCAATGTCGGGATCAAGTCTTTTCGGTTCGATTACCCGCCCGATGTCAATCAGGACATGGTGATCGACCGCATCATGCAGCTCAACGATGATCCTGCGGTTCACGGTATCCTGGTCCAGCTGCCGCTGCCGCCGTCCTTTGATATGCCCCGTATTCTGCACAGCATATCGGCGGACAAGGACGTCGACGGCTTCCACCTCTACAACGTCGGCGGGCTCGTGGCTGGCGGGACAGTATTTCCGCCCTGCACCCCCTATGGCGTGCTGAAGCTACTCGAATACGAGGGCATTACGCTCGAAGGTAAGAATGTCGTCGTCGTTGGTGCCAGCAACATCGTCGGCAAGCCGATGGCTTTGATGCTGATGCAGCACGAGGCAACCGTATGCATCTGTCACGCCAAAACGAGGGATTTGGCGCAGTTTACGATCCTCGCCGATATCCTCGTCGTTGCAGCCGGACATCCAAATCTGATCCAGCCTGAAATGGTGCGTACCGGAGCGGTCGTGATCGATGTCGGAATCAATCGGCTCGACGACGGCAGGCTGGTTGGCGATGTCAATTTCGCAGGCGTTGCGCCAAAAGCCTCGCACATTACTCCAGTGCCAGGCGGGGTCGGCCCCATGACCGTATCAATGTTGCTGGTCAATACGATCAACTCTTGCGAGAGATGGCAGCAGCAGAACTTCATCCCTATTGTGAAGAAGCTTTCACCCGAGCGAGCGGTTACATAACATCTACCGCTGCCTGCGCCCATGAAGGCAAGCACCCCGAACTTCGTGTTCGTTCTCCGTAAACGCGCGGTTCGGGGAGACGATCTCCCGCAGCACAGCTATCACCAGCCCAATCCCGCTGGACAAGGCACCGGAGGCTATTGCATGCACGTGCACAGCATTTGCACGGGGCATGATCGATGAGCATTGTCGGGGTCGATATCGGCGGCACCTTCACCGACCTCGTGGCCTATCGCGACAGTGCGATTGTGACCTCGAAGACCCTGACTGTTCCTGCCGATCCCACCCAAGGGATTGCCGACGCGCTGAAGCGGGCCGATTGCGATCTCGCCGCCATGGACGAACTGCTCCACGGCTCGACAATCGCCATCAATACCGTGCTGGAACACAAAGGCGCCAGGACAGCACTGGTGACCACGCAGGGCATGCGCGACGTCTACACTATCGGCCGCGGCAACCGCCCGGATGCTTTTAATCTATTTTTCCACCGACCGCGGCCGCTGGTGCCGCGCGAGCTTACCTTCGAGCTTGCCGAACGGATGAACGCGGCAGGCGAGGTTCTCGTGCCGCTCGACACCGCTGAAGTTGCCGCCTTGGCAAAATCGCTCATGGCGGCGAGGATCGAAGCGGTTGCGGTGTGCTTTCTGCACGCTTACGCCAATCCGGCTCACGAGACCCTTGCTGGCGACGTGCTGCGGCAATCCTTACCCGGCGTGTTTGTCACCTTAAGCCACGAAATCTTGCGGGAGTTCCGCGAATATGAACGCACGTCGACGACGGTGCTGAACGCTTTCGTCGGTCCACGGGTTAGCCGCTATCTCGATCGTCTGCGCGATTTCGCCGACACATCTGATTTTCGCGGTCAGATCGGCATCATGCGATCGAACGGCGGCACCATGTCGGTCGGCGAGGCGCGCCGCGCACCGGTGTCAATGATGGAATCCGGGCCAGTGGCCGGAATGATCGGCGCCGGCCGTGTCGCCGCGCTTCTCGGCATCGAGTCTGCAATCGGCTTCGACATGGGCGGCACGACAGCCAAAACGTCACTCATCACGGGCGGGATAGCCCCCATCGAGGAGGGCTACGTGATCGGTGATGCCTTCACGGGCCAACCGATGCAGCTCCCGGTCGTCGATATTGTCGAAATTGGCGCAGGCGGCGGTTCGATCGCCTGGTGCGACCGGCTCGGCGGCCTCCATGTCGGCCCGGTCAGTGCCGGCGCCGATCCGGGGCCCGCTTGCTATGGCCGCGGCGGCGAGCAGCCAACGGTCACCGACGCCGATTTGTTGCTCGGCCGGCTCAACGATGCGCGTTTCCTCGGCGGTCACATGCAGCTCGATCGCAAACGTGCCGAGGCGGCGCTCGCCGCGCTCGGTGAAGGACTCGGTCTCGATGCCGCCGCCACGGCTCAGGGAATCGTGACTATCGTGGACAGCGCCATGTCGCTTGCCGTTCGCGCCGTGTCGATCAAACGTGGTATCGACCCGCGCGAAACCACGCTGATTGCCTTCGGCGGCGCCGGCCCCCTGCATGCCGTCGCGATCGCCCGTGAGATTTCCATTCCACGCGTCGTGATCCCGAAATTTCCGGGCGCATTTTCAGCGCTCGGCATGCTGATGGCGCAATGGCGCCAGGATTTCGTCCGGACGTTGGTCGGCGAGCTCGGCAAAGTCGACCCGGGCCTTGCCAAGACGGCCTTCGCCGAATTGCGGACCGCCGGCGAGGCGGCGTTGGCGCGCGACCAGCTTGACGGCGGCCAGTTTAGCTTCGCCGCCGACCTCCGTTATCGCGGGCAGGAGCATACGATACCTATCGCAGTGTCCGGCGCACGGGATCTGACGAGCGTGAGCGCCGACACACGAGCACTGTTCAATGCGCAGCATGATCGACGCTATGGCCACGCCGCGCCCGATCAATCGATCGAGGTGGTCAATCTTCGTCTCGTCGTTACCGTGCCCCGTATGCAGGACACCATCGGACGGTGGCTGTCGGAACCGTGGCAGCCGGAAGGCCCCGGGGCCGAGCAGTCGCGCCTGGTCGTGTTCGCCGACGCCAAGCGTCCGCTTGCCACGCGTATCCTGTGGAGACCGCATATCGCCGCAAACAGCGAGGTCTTGGGCCCGGCCTTGATCGAAGAGGCGAACTCTACCACGCTGATCGGACCCGGAGATCGGGCACGCATTGACTTGATGGGGAATATTATCGTCACGCTGGCGAAAGACGAGGATCAGGAATGAAGGTGGATCCGATCACGGTCGAGGTCGTGCGCAACGCGGTAAACGCCTATGCCGACGAGATGGCTACGGCATTGTGCAAGTCCGCCTATAATATGATGATCTACGAAGTACGCGATTTCTGCTGCGGCCTGGTCGACAGCGAAGGCCGCATGATCTCGCAGAACCAGGGCGGGTTACCTATCTTTCTCGCCGATCTCGGCGTCGCGGTGAAGGACGGCATCGAACGTTACGGGCTCGGCGGCTTCACGCCCGGCGACATCCTGATTATGAATCACGGTCAGGTTTGCGGCCAGCATCTCAATAACGTCGTGATATACGCGCCATGTTTTCATGACGGCAAGGTCGTGGCCTTCGCGGCGAGCCGCGCCCATTGGGTCGACATCGGCGGCATGCGTGTTGGCTTTGGCTCGGTCGAGACCACCGAGATTTATCAGGAAGGCATTCAGTTTCGCTCGTTGAAAATCTACGAGGCCGGCACGCGCAACGAGACCTTGTGGCAAATCATCAACGACAATGTGCGCTTCCCCGAAGCGGCGCTCGGCGATCTGCGCGCGCAGATCGCCTGCTGCAATCTCGGCATCCGGCGGTTTTCGGAGTTGCTGCACCGCATCGGCCGTGAGACCGTCGAAGCCTGCATTCACAAGGTGTGGGATGCGAGTGAGCATGAAGCGCGCGCTTTCATCGACAAGATTCCGGACGGCGTTTATGAGGCGGAAAGCTTCCTCGACAACGACGGGCGCACACTCGACGTGACGTTGCGCATCAAGGTCAAAGTGACGATTGCTGGCGAGCGGATGATCGTCGACTTCTCGCAAATGAACGATCAGGTGCCGGGACCGACAAATTCCGGCCATTCCGGCGGCCTTGCCGCGGCGCGCGTCGCCTTCAAATGTCTCACTCAACCGCATGCGCCGGTGAACGAGGGTGGGTTCCGCCCGCTCGAACTGGTACTGCCTCAGGGCAAGATCCTCAATGCCAAATCGCCGGCCGCGCTCGGATTGTGGAGCATTCCACTGCCCACCGTCGTCGATACCATCCTCAAAGCACTGGCGCCGGTGCTGCCGGAACAAATCCCCGCGGCGCACAAAGGCGACATGGGCGGCTGCTCGATCGGCGGCTACAGGCCCGACGGCCGGCGCTTCCTGCTGATGAATATCTTCGGCGGCGGCTGGGGCGGCCGCCCGCACGAAGATGGCGAGTCCGCTTCGGTATCGATCTGCCAGGGTGACGTGCGCAGCGCGCCGATCGAGCTGCAGGAGATTCAGTATCCGTTTCTGATCGAGCGCTTCGCCCTACGCACGGACTCCGGCGGCGCCGGACGCCACCGCGGCGGGCTCGGCGTCGATCTTACTTACCGCGCCTTGCAGCCTTGCGTTGCCAACGTCAATTGCGAGCGGACTAAAGACCCACCTTGGGGCCTCGACGGCGGTAAGCCAGGCGCCATCAACGAGACGACGCTCATCCGCGCCGACGGCAGCGAGCGCAAGCTCAAAAAGGCGACCGGAGTCGCCATGCAAGCCGGCGATCGGCTCATCTTCTCGACGGCCGGCGGCGGCGGCTGGGGCGATCCGCACAGCCGCGATCGGCAATCGGTCGCTGCCGATGTGCGCGCCGGCTATGTGTCGCAAGAAGCGGCGCTACGCGACTATGGATTTCCTGTCGAAGAGGATCAAGCGGCGGAATAGCCATGAAATCACTCGCGCAACAGCGACGGGAGCGGCTGGCTGAGATGATGCGTGAAACCGGCATCACGCAGCTTCTCCTTTACGGCAATGCGTGGCAGGGCGATTACCTGCGCTATGGCGCGGATTTCGGAATTCTCGAAGGCCACGGCATTGCCCTCGTGTCCACCGCCGGCGAGGTTGAGCTTTATCTGGATAGCGCCACGGATGCCGAACGCGCCGAGATCGAGGCGTCGGACATACGGGTGCATTTCGCTCAAAATATCGCCAGCGCCGTCGGCGCGCGGTTTGAGCGAATGGCCAACGGGCGGCTTGCCGCGGCACCGCGACGTTTCGTGCCGCGCTGGCTCATTGATCCGGCGCGCGGCTTTGTTTTGGATGACGCAACCGCCGTGGTCGACGAGCTGCTCATGCACAAGCTCGACGGCGAGATTGCCGCGGTAAGAACGGCCGCGGGAATTGCCGATGAGGCCTACGAGGCGTTTTGCCGCGCCGTTCGGCCCCGCCGCCGCCAGTTCGAGATTGTCGCCGACATCGAAGCGCATCTGCGCCGCCGTGGCTGCCCCGATAATTTCATGATCATCGGTTCGGGAGGGAAAGACATCTTCGGCATGGCGCCGCCCTCCGAACGCCGCATCGCCGCGGGCGATCTCGTCACCACCGAGCTGACGCCCGCGGTGGATGGCTACTTCGCACAGATCTGCCGCACCCTCGTCGTGGGCAAGGCGACCGAGACCCAACACCGCGCCTTCGCGGTCTTTGTGGAGGCGCTGGAAGCCGGCATTGCCGCGGTGCGCCCTGGTGCCCGCGCCGCCGATGTCGCCAAGGCCGAGAACGACGTGTTTCGCAAATACGGGCTTGGCGAATACACCACCAGTCAATGGACGCGCGTGCGCGGCCACGGCATGGGATTGTTCGCCGATTTAAAGCCGCACATCCTGGAAGACGTCGACACCCTGCTTACCCCCGGCATGGCCCTGATCGTGCACCCCAATACCTACCATCCCGATGCCGGCTATATCGTGCTGGGCGACGCCATCGTCGTCACCGAAGAGGGTGCCGAGGTGCTGTGCAAGACGCCGCGCCAATTGTTCGAGGTTGCCGCGTGACAGACAAGAAACGCCGATGCGCCGCGGCTTGATCGCTCGTTCACTGACGGAATTGCCCGATGCCGTTTTCGACGCGCGGCTGGCGCGTGTGCGTACGGCAATGCGTGAGGCGCATTGCGACGCCCTCGTCGTTTATACCAACAATACGCGGCCGGCCGGCGTGTCCTGGCTCGCCGGGTTTGTGCCTTACTGGTCGGAAGCCCTTCTGGTCGTGCCGCGCGACGCCCCGCCCTATCTGGTGGCGGCCTTAAGCTTCCGCGTGAAATCCTGGATCGAGCGCGTCAGCCGGATCGGCGAGGTGCTGCATACGCCGCGGATCGGGCTGAAGGCAGCCCAACAAATCGCAGCGACAAGTCCGAATGCGAGCGTGGGCGTCGTCGATCTCGACGGCTTGCCCGCCGGCATTGCTGGCGATTTGCATGAGGGCGGCCCTGCTCTTTCGCTGAGCGACGCAAGCGCGTGGTTCAGCGTGCGGCGCGCCAAGGCCGACCCGGCGGAAATCGCGCTCGCGGCGCGGGCCGCCGCCATCGCGCATTCCGCGCTGGGCGGCGCGCCCGGCGACGCCGAGCTCAATGCCATGATTGCCGCAACCGAGGCGACGGCCCGCAATCTCGGCGCCGAGGAAATTTACGTCGCCGCCGCCCCAGACCTCGATGGCGACAGCCGGTTCAGACGCATCGAAGGCCAAGCCACACACGGCAAAAACCTCGCATTGCGCGCCACCGTTGCCTACAAGGGCACATGGGTCCGGCTTGTGCGCAGCTTTGTCAATCCCGACACCGAACAGAAAGCCTCCGTCGAGCTTGCCGCGGCCGTGGCGCAATTGCCAAGCGATCGCGGATTTACCGGCTTTGGAACGTGGTTGGTGGAAGGTTGCCGAACGACGCAACCGCTCGAACCGCTGATGGGATCGAGCGTGCGCACGGCGACACCGCCCCTGCCCGGCTCGCTCGTTTCGGTTCAAGGCGTGTTGACCATCGATGGCCGACGAATACCGATTGGCGCTCCGGCCCTCATCGGAGCCCCCGGTGAACCAGCAAGCATCCTCTGCTCGCTCTCTTACAGCTGAGATCGACAGTCGACCTCGCACGGCGACCATTCCGTTGGGCCTAACTGTTGACCCTCACCGGCACGAATTCTGTCGTGAACAGCGTCTTGTCGTCGGGAACGCTAGTCAGCAACCCCATCTCGATAAAGGACTTCTTCAGCGTTGCGACTGCCTGCGGGTCGAAGACGCCGTCGGTGCTGAAGTAAGGCACCTGATCGTCATAGGCGCGAGCGGCGACGCTGGGGCTGAGGTCGACGGCCTTGGCGGAAATCTCGACTGCTTTGGCTTTGTTGGCCTTCATGTAGGCGATGGTCTCGAACCAGCCCTGGAGGAAGGCCCGCACCAAATCCGGTTGTTTGTCGATCAGTTCATCGCGCGCAAGCAGGATATGCGTGATAAAATGTTGGACGAAAGGCGTCGCCGTGGTAACGACGCGCCACTCCTTGGCTTCTTCGAGTTTGTAGCCTGCATCAAGCGCGCCGATATAGCCGTCGATTTGGTGCGTCTTAACCGCGGCGCGCGCCGGCGGCATACCGCCGATCGGCACCACGTCGATGCCGTTCCCGTCCCAGTTTTTCTCTTCGTTGATGCGGTGGCCGATCCAGGCAGTCAGCGAGCCGACAGTGGTCACGCCAAGCTTTTTGCCTTTGAGATCGTCAACCGTCTTGATGCCGGAGTTGTAGCCGACCATTACGGCCATGTCGTTCGGCGGCCCGTACATCGCCGCCACCGCTTTTGCCGGCGCCCCCTTGGCGGCAAAAGCCATGCCGGGTCCGCCGCCGATGCCGATATCGACGCTGCCGGACGCCAGCAGTTGTTGCAGCTTGGCGTCGCCCGAGGATGCCGATTCTTCGACATCGAGCCCATGCTTGGCGAAGATCCCCGTCTGCATGCCGATATCGAGCGGCGTGAAAGCCCAGGCAAAAGGCACCACTTTGGCGACACGAATTTTTTGGCCAGCAGCCATTGCGGGCGAGAATGCCACCGACGCCGGAATCGCCGCACCGCACGCTAGACCCGCCAACAGGCTTCTACGGGATAACCGTTTCATCGTTTCCTCTCCACGTTTCCTTCGCGCGAGATTTATGAGATCATCGCAGAGTTCCCAGCGTATGGCCATGCGACACGTGGGGCGGCGTTACGTTGACCGTTGACGCCCCTGCCATTAGATTCCCTGCAAAGGCGGCTGCTTTGCCAGGAGCGCTCCGTGCACATCATCGATTCGCATTTCCATTGGTGGCCCCGCTCGATTTTCGATAAATTGTGTAAGCGCCAGGATTTCCCCAAAGCGCGTGTCAACCAGCGCGGCGGCTACGACTACATGCGCCGGGCGGACAGTAGCCAGCACCTGAATTCCTGGGCCGAGTGGTTCGATCTCGACAAGCAATTCGAATACATGGAAAGCCTCGGGCACGAGGTCGACGTGGTCTGTTCGATCGGCCCGTTTTCCGTGTCATTCTCAGACATGCCGCTTGCCGAAGGCCGCGACTATGCGCTGATGTGGAACGAAGAAATGGCGGCCGCGCAGAAGAAATACCCCGGCCGGCTGTGGGCGAGCGCGGCGGTGCCGCTGCAGGATACCCGCGCTGCTATCGAGGTAGCCGACGATGCAGTCAATCGTTTGGGCCTCATCGGCGTCAATCTTCCCGGCAGCGTCGGCGCCGATGCGCGCATCGACTCCGAACGGCTCGAGCCGTTTTACACCCATGTCGAGAAGCTCGGCCTGCCGCTGTTCCTGCACCCGACCGACGTCATCTTTCAGGACATGCTCGACGGCTACGATGGCGCGCTGCATTTAAGTCTCGGCCGCGTCATCGAGGTCAGCGTCGGTGCCATGCGGCTCATTCTCTCCGGCATGATGGAACGACATCCGAACTTAAAAATCGTCATGTCGCATACCGGCGGATCGCTGCCCTACCAGGCCGGCCGCATGGACAAGAACTCCAAGGCGGCGAAACTGCCGCGGCCGGTGCAGGACTACATGAAGCGCATGTATACCGACACGGTGTCGCCGCATGCCGCCGGCATCAAATTCGCCATCGACTATTACGGCATCGACCACGTGATGTACGGCACCGACTATCCGTGCTGGGATCCGGCGCCGTGCCTCAAGCTGATTGACGAACTCAAGCTGTCGGCCGCCGACCAGCAGAAGCTGTTTTACGATAACGCGCGGCGCATTCTCAATTTACGCGATCCGATGCCGACAAAAGCTCTAAAGCGCGAGCCCGCGCTGACGTAGCTCTTCATCCTTACCCTGAGGAATTCACGGGCGTCTGCTGCCGTCACTGCTTCGGCGCAAAGCGCTCGTCGATCGAATTCCCATTTGTCGTAGCCGACGAGATTCTTGTAGCTCTCGAAATCCATGCCGTCGTTGCGGCGGGCGAATTTGCCCGTTTTCATGTCGAGGAGCACGGCCTCGATCGCCTTGGCGGCGTGCATCAGCGTGTCGAGGCCGAGCACGGCGCAGTTAAAGCCGAGATCGCCCAGCTCCTCCATCGACAGGATCGGCGTATGACCGCCCATCAGCGGGTTACAGATTTGCGGCACGTCGAAGGCTTTGCCGACGCGTTTGAGCTCGTCGATTGACCGCGGCGCCTCGATGAAAATGCCGTCGGCCCCGGCGCGGATGAAGCGCTCGGCGCGGCGCATGGCTTCGTCGAGGTCATAGACCGCGCGCGCGTCGGTGCGCGCCAGTATCCAGGTCTCCGGATTGATGCGCTCCGAACAGGCCGCTTTGATTTTGGCTTCGGCAAGCTCGGTGGGCACGACCTTCTTGCCCACCATGTGACCACAGCGCTTCGGCCATTGCTGATCCTCGATCAGGATGGCTGACACGCCCATGCGTTCATAAGCCTGCACGGTGCGGACCACGTTCTTGACGTCGCCATAACCGTCGTCGCCGTCGACAAACACCGGCAAATCGCAGGCCGACATGATATCGCGCACGGCGGCGGAAATTTCGCCAAAGCCCATCAGTCCGATGTCGGGCACGCCATAGCGCGCGCCGACGGCGGGAAAACCGCCGATGAAATAGGTCTCAAAACCAATCCGCTGAATGAGCCGCGCGCTCAGCGCGTCATGCGCACCCGGAACTACGAGCAACCGCTTATCTTTGACAGCTTTGTTGATGACTTGACGAAAACTGGCTGGCGCCGACTGACTCATTTGGGAGGCTCCTAATTCCGCATTCGCATATGTCCACTCGGAACCGCTCTAGCAAACTCAGGTCACAGCGCGCGCCATGACGCTGTCGAGGTTTCGCATCAGCAAAGAGAGCGACTCAATCGATGGCAACGCGGTTAGGCTTTGCTGCAAAAATCTCTCAACCGCCCCGCCAAGAGCAGCCGCGGTGAAACGTTCGAATTTTTCCCGGACGTCGGTTTCGGTAAATGGGCGCTCGGGATCACCCGGGATGCATTTGATAAGCCGTTCATGGCGGCTCGCTCCCGTCTCGACGACGACGCGGGCGTACCAGTGGGAAGGGTAGTCAGTAAGCAGCGTTTCGTCAGCGACAATTTTAACGTGCGCCATGAATTCCTGGATCGATGGCGGCGGCGCCTCGATGGCAATATCCGCGCCGATCCCCGGCTGCAAGGCCCCAAGCGACAATTGATAAGGCAGACTGGTGAGATACGAGGCCCGGTCCCCGGGCGTAACGCCATGGTCGATCATCTTAAGATGCGGGGGCAACACGAAGGCCGTGATCCGAGAGATTTCGCCGGTGGCGACGCCCTCCTCCAGGATCTCGCGCAATCCCTGGGTAGCAGCCATGGTCTGCCGTGCAGCGCACCACGGCTTCATTGAGACGTCTGGGAATGCGAGCGCACTGTCGGTCATGACAGCAATATTCGGCTCGATGCCGTAAACCTCTGGAAACAGGCGCGACCGCAAAATCTCAAGATCGGAGGTAAAACCGGATCGTGCGGCTAGCGCCGCTGTAAGACCGCTGCGTGCGGCATTTCCGACCGAAAACCAGCGTGCCGTCGTCGCGGCATGATGCTGCCCCACCGACGGAGCGGCCATCGTCAGCGCCAGTGCCAGAGCATGCGCGGTTTGCGGCGGCGACAGCCGCAACAGGCGGGCTGCGACGGCAGCGGCGGCAAACCCGGCGCCGAAATAGGTCGGCCAGATGCCGCGATAAAGAACTTTTGGGCCGTTGATCGCCAACCCCAGCCGAATGATCGCCTCATAGCCGGCAAACATCGCCGGAGCGACGTCCGCACTGTTCACGTTCGGCAGTCGGGTCGCGAGGGTCATTGCCGACGGAATGGCGATCGAGCCGGGAGTGATCATGGAATGCAGATGGATGTCGTCAATCTCGCTCAATCGGACAAGCGCACAATGGGTCGCGAGATCAATCTCCAAATCGCGGTCGGCGGCTTGCCCCCTCATCCGATCACGGAATGCGATCAGCGCCTTGCCTTCTGTCGTTTGCGTGCCGGCGATCCAGGCAGCAACCGTGTCGGCAACATGCAATCGCAGCTTCTCCGTGACGGGCGCATCGGCGGCGCCGGTTTGCGCCTGCAAGATCTCGGCAAGATCCAGGATTGCAGTCATGCGCGGACTGGTCCTCAGAATTCCTCAGGCCCGGCGGCGTCGCCGAGATCCGTGTCGGCGAACAGGTCGTCGAGCGGCGCGATGCCGCCGGTCAAGCCTTGTTGGTGGCAATAGCGCTGCACTGTCTGCAAGTTTTTGCGGTTGGCCGGCGTCAGCCCATAGGCCCACGGATCCTTGCCCAGCGTTGCCTCCTGCTCCTCGACCGCGGTACGCACGAAAGCAAGCGGCACCATGCGCGGATTGGCGAGCCGCCGATAGGCGAGTTGCTTCGCCCGCTCGAACGCCTTGACCAGATTGGTCGCCACCCACGGGTATTTATCGGCGATATCCCGCTTGAGCGTGGTGACATGCATGATCGGAAATATGCCGGTGTCCTTGAAATAAGCGAGCTCGACTTCCTTGTGGTTAGGGAACAGCCGGGCGATGCGCTTGTCGCCTTCGACGAAGGGCCGGGGCAGCGTCGGTGAAATCATGGCCGGAATATCGCCGTCGGCCAGCATGTCGCTCAGGGGCTTGTCGGTTTTCTTCATCTCGATGTGCAAGCCGGGCGGCGGCTCGAACGCGATGTCTTCGGAGCGATCGACCAGCCAAGTGATCGAGCGATGATCGAGCCCGTAATGCTCGTCGAGAATGCCGCGTATCCAGATGCTGGCCGCCGGCTGAAAATTGGTGCCGCCGACCACCTTGCCGTTGAGATCCTTGGGCGTCTTGATGCCGGCTGCGGCGTTGACGAAGACGAAGCCGTGCCGAAAGCGGCGATGCAGGAATACCGGTATGGCGGTGAGCGCCTCGCCGCGATCCCGTATCATGAAATATGCGCCGACATTCTCTTCGCAGACGTCGAACTCATGCTTGCGGCCCATACGCCAATGTCGCTCGCGGGGGCCCATCCCGGAGAGAAAAATCAGATCGAGGCCGTCGGCTTGGACCGCTCCCTCCTGCAGCGGCCGAACGATGTCATAGTCGCCGCACGCCACCGTCAGTCTAAGCTTGCTCATTGAGATTTCCCGATTGCCGCAATTTTAGTCGCGCCAGCGCGCATAGTGCAGTTCGGCCCGGCGCACGACCGTGTTGAGCGCGATTGCGATCGCCGCCAGCATCGCCACCAGCCCCATCAGCTTTGTCGCGTCGAAATTCTCCGTGAACATACTGGTGAAATAGCCGATGCCGGCCGTGGAAACGTAGAGCTCGGCCAACAGCACGCCGAGCAGAACGCCGCTCATGCCCAGCCGCAGGCCGGTGAAAAAGCTCGGGATCATGTGCGGGAAGATAACGTAGCGGAGCAACTGGAGACGGTTCGCACCCATGGAACGCGCGCTGACCACAAGGGTCGGTTCGATCTTCTGCACCCCGGCGGCAACCGCAATCATGATTGGGAACATGCCATGGCTGACGCCAAAGGCAATCTTCGATGCGGCGCCGATGCCGAAGACGAGGACGAAGATCGGCAAGATTGTGATCTGCGGGATGCCGTAGAGCAACAGAACGATCGGCATGAAACTTCGATGGGCGAAACGGTTGAGCCCGATGGCAAGGCCGGCGCCGGCGCCGATGATCGCAGCAAGCGCGAAGGCAACGGCAATCTCATACAGTGTCAGCCACAGGGCCGGCGTCACGCCGGGCGTAGCGAACAGATCCCCAAGCGACATCAGCACGACCGACGGCGGGCTGATGAAATCGCGATCAAGGAAAAAACGTGCCGCGATCTCCCAAATCAGGAGCAGCAAGATCACCACACCGAGCCGGGCAATACCCGGCCGCCTCCAGAAGTCGCCGCGGAAGCCGCAATGCGCCCGCGTGTGGCGTATTGGTCACGCTCACCGCCATCGCGCCTTTCCCTCCAGCTTCGACACGATTGCATTGAGAAACGCGACGATCACGATGACGAAAACGATGTAGGCGAACATCCGCGCCGTATCCATATTTTCGGCGAGATCGACGATGTGATGCCCGAGCCCGGCGAACGATGCGATGGTCTCGCTGGCGATTACCGACAGCAGCGCCACGGTGAAGCCCATGCGCAATCCGGCAAGGATCACCGGCAGTGCAGCCGGCAACAGCACGTGACGGAACATCTGCAGATCGTTGGCGCCCATCGAGCGCGCCGCGGTCACAAAACGGCGCTCGACATAACCAAATCCGGCAATAGTGCTGAGCACGATGGGAAAGAAGCTGATGGTGGCGCCCAGCGCGATCTTGGAGTTGGGACCGAGTTCGAGCATCAGGACGTAAAGCGGCAGGAACAGAATGATCGGAATGGCATAGATGGCGGCGAGCAACGGCTCGAACACTTTGATCAGGTAGCGGGAACGGCTGATCAAATAGCCGAGCGATACGCCCAGCGTCGTCGAGATAGCGAAGGCGGCGGCGAGTTCGCCGAGCGTCACCTTGAGGTCCGGGATGAATGCGCCCGACGCAAGCACGTCGATAAGCTGGTGCCAGACATCGAGTGGCTTGGGCAGCAGAATGCGGCTGACGCCCCATGCGGTCGTTGCCAATGACCATAGCAGCAGCAGCATCGCCAGGAATGTGAGTTGCGCCAGAAGGCTCAGCAGCCGGGCTCGTTTGCGCGCGCGATCATTCGAACTCATGCGCGGTCTCCGTCAGCACCGGCGGAACCGGCTTGGCCGTAGCGCCGGCGCGGTTGCGCGGTTTCCGACATCGCTTTGCGGATTTCATCGTGCAGCAAGCCGTAAAGCTGGTCGCGAAGCGCGTGGAATTTTGGCGCGGTCATGAACGATGGCTTGCGCGGATGCGGCTCGTCGACGGTGATGATCTGCTTGATGGTGCCGGGCCGCGCCGAGAATACGGCGACGCGATCGGCTAAAAACACCGCCTCGCCGAGACTATGGGTAACGAAAACAATAGTCTTGTTCGACCGCGCCAGCAGCACGGAGAGATCCTCGCCCAGCACCATGCGGGTTTGCTCGTCGAGCGCGCCGAACGGCTCGTCCATCAGGAGAATGCCGGTTTCCAGACTCAAAGCGCGTGCCAGCGCGGCGCGCTGGCGCATGCCGCCGGAGAGTTGACCCGGGTAGTGCTCGGCGAAATCGAGAAGACCGACCGCCTCCAGTGCGCGGCGGGCGCGATCGCCGCGTTCGGCCCTGGCAACACCCTGAAATGTCATGCCGAGCACGATGTTCTCAAACACCGTATTCCAGGGAAACAGCGCGCTTTCCTGAAACACGAAGGCGAGATCGCGCGGCATCGGTCCGCGTACCGGTTTGCCCGCTACGGTGACGGCGCCGGTGGTCGGCGCGATCAATCCGCCCATGACGTTGAGCAATGTCGACTTACCGCATCCCGACGGCCCGATCAGGCAATGCAATTCGCCGCGGGCGACTTCGAGCGAGGTATCGAGCAGTGCCTGGACATGTCGCGCTTGGCCGGCATCGCCGAATTGATGCGAGACACCTTGGACGCTGATGGCTGATTGGGCAGACGTCATGCATCCTCGGCGCGATCGTGCGGCTTCCCCCAGAATCTATTTGGGAAGGAACTGCTCGGTGTAGAGGGTCTTGAGATCCGGCGGCTCTTTCAGCATCCCCAGTTCGATCCATGACCGGGATAGGACATCCAGCGCCTTTTGGTGGAACTTGCCGTCAGCGGAGAACATCGGCATCACCTCGTCATAGCTTCGGCTGGTGATGTCCTCGTCCTTGCCGGTGACCGGAGCGGCAATCTTCACCGCTTCCGCTTTGTTGGCGCGCATGAAGGCTATGGTTTCAAACCACCCTTTGAGGAAGTTGCGCAAATCGTCGGGCTTGTCGGCGATATCCTTGTCGGTCGCATAGATGACATGAATGATGAAATCTTTCATCTGCGTGAAACGCACCAGGATACGGGCTTCACCTTTTTTTTCCAGATCGAACGCATTGCCCACATCCGTGATGACGCCGTCGATGTCGCCACGCTTGAGCGCCGCGATCTGCCCCGGCATCCCGCCCATCGGCTCGATTTCGATGCCGTTCGGACCCCAGCCCTGACTGCGCGACGTTTCGCTGACCAGAAAGTAAGTTAGCGAGCCGGCGGTGGAAACGCTGACTTTCTTGCCCTTGAGGTCGGCAACCGTTTTTGGTCCGTCGGGACGGACGACAATCGCGAGAAGCAGCGGCGGACCGGCCATAGCGGCGATCGCCTTGACCGGCGAGCCTTTAGCGATGAACGCCATTGCCGGACCTGAGCCTAGCCCAACGTCGATACTGCCGGCCGCCATGGCCTGCTGGAGCTTCGCGTCACCGGCAAAGCCGGTTTCCTGAATGTCCAGCCCATACTTTTTGAAAAAGCCCTTCTGCATTCCGATATCGAGCGGCGTGAACGAGAAGGGCTCCGGAACCGACTTGCCGACCCGCAGCGTGTCTGCGGCGCGAGCGCCGGCGGCAAGTCCGATCAGGCCGGCGGCAATGACGGCGACGGCGGCGACGGTGCGCAGCGGTCGAAATGTCGTGAGCAATTTACGCATGGTCACGGTTCCTCCAGTCGGTGGTCGCGTTCCTTTATTGTTTGGGTAGGAACGCCTCGGTAATCAGCTTACTCATGTCGGGCTGTTGCGGCAGCGTCTTCATCTCGACAAAAGACCGTGCCAGCACTGCCAAGGCCTGCGGATCGAAATGCCCGTTGTCGGTGAACATAGGCATCAGCTCGTCATAGATCTCACCTGTCAGCCTGGCGTCGGTGCCCAACACCGGCATGGCGATCTTGACCGTCTCGTCCTTGTGGCCGCGCATAAAGGCGATGGTTTCGAACCAGCCATTGAGGAAACGGCGTAAGTCGTCGGGCTTGTCCTGGATCGCCTTGTCGGTGGCAAAGATAACGTGAGCGTGGAAGTGCTTCGCGACATCGCCGAACCGTAGAAGGATGCGGCCCTCGCCACGATTGGCATAATTGAGCGCGACTGCCAGATTGACCACCGCAGCATCGAGCGCTTTGGATTTCACCGCGGCGACCCGCGCGCCGTCGTCGCCGACCGGCACTTGCGTCATGCCGTCGTTGCCCCAGCCCTTTTGTTGCGACACTGTCTCGACCAGCCAGCTCGTTATCGAGCCAACGGTAGAGATACCGACTTTGCGGCCTTTGAGATCGTCGACCGATTTGACGCTGCCGTCATCGCGCACCACCAGCGCGAAGATCAATGGCGGCCCGGCCATGGCTGCAATGCCCTTCACCGGCGAGCCTTTGGCGACAAAAGCGAGGCCCGGCCCCGATCCCAGGCCGATATCGATGCTGTCGGCAGCCATCGCCTGCTGCACTTTGGCATCGCCGCCGAAGCTCGACACTTGGAGATCGAGGCCGTCGGCCTTGAAGATGCCGGCTTGGCTGCCGACGTCGATGGGAACAAAGGAGAATGCGGTGCGGCCGGCCTTGCCGACCCGCAGCGTGTCAGCGCTCGCCGTTAGCGGAAGCGCAGACGTGAGCGCGATCAGCCCGGCCAGGCCGGCGATGCGCCGAATTGCGCCGGCCAAACGTTCCCGACCCATCATCAACCGTTCCCCCCAAGCGTTTTTCCCATTCGGCTTTCGTAATTTGCCATTCTAGCGACCGAAGGCTGCGTCGCGACTGGCTTTTCGCCGCATTTCGGCCCGCAGGGCTTCAGTCGCGGCAATGTCGAGCTTGAAATCGTCGCTCATTACGACGCCATAGAGGTCATGGGCCGTTTCGAGCGAGATGAGCTGTTCGCGCGCGTCCTCGACCACTTTCGCCGGGTCGCGGTCGCAAGGGTCGCCCCAGCCGCCGCCGCCGCCGGTGCGCACGATCGCGGCGGAGCCGAGCGGGACCGGTATGCGAGCCCCCGCCAACAGATGGAAATCGGCGTCTTCCGGCAGCCGCAACAAATATCCGCCGCTCTCGCCGGGTGTGCCACCGCGCAGTCCCCAAGGCGGGCATTGCGTGCGCCGGGTCTGTTCGAAGTTCCAAAGGCCTTCGACCAGGTTGCGAACGCGCATGTCGATTCCGAGACCGCCGCGATATTTGCCGGCGCCGCATGAGTCAGTGCGCAGCGCGCGGCTTTCCACCAGTACAGGACATTTCATTTCGATGCCTTCGATGGAGCCGTTACGGACGTCGCCCTGGCACACCGACACCGTGCCGGATTCGCCGTCTTCGTAAGGCCTCCCACCCCAGCCACCCCCCTCGATGCTTTGCACCACAAAGCGCCGTCCGGTCTTGGGATGCAACCCAAAGAACACGACAGCGCCGCCAAGGAGACCGTGATGGCCTCCCGGCACGCGGTCCGGCATCGCCGGCGCCAGCGCCGTTACGATGCAATCGACCACCGTCGGCACGATCGCGCTCCAGCCCGCCATCGGCGCGGGAAAACGCGCCATCATGATGTTGCCCTCAGGAATGATCACCTCGAGAGCCCGGAACGATCCCTCGTTAACCGGATCGACCGGTCCGGTCAGCGCTTTGTAAGCGACCCGGGCACCGGCCAGCGTGCGCGAATTGATGCCGGCTTTGCGTTCCGCCGAGCAGCCCGACAAGTCGATGGTCATCCCGGAGCCTTTGACCGTAACCTTGGCGTGGATCGGCACCGGCTCGCCTTTGCGCACTCCGTCGTCGTCGATCGAGGCCGCAGCCTCATAGACGCCGTCGGGAATCTGCGCCACCACGTTGCGACACTTACGCTCGGTCTCGTCGAAGATACGGACGATTGCCGCCAAGACCGTGTCGCGGCCGTATTTGTCGAACAGCTCGTCCATCCGTCGCGCCGCCAGGCGGCAAGCCGCCATCTGCGATTTCATGTCGCCAAGCGAAGATTCCGGAAAACGGATATTGTCCTTGATGACGCGGTAAAGCGTCTCGTCGAGCACGCCTTTGCGATAGATTTTGAGCTGATCGAATTGCATGCCCTCAAGCCACGGATCAGCAACCTGGGGACCAGCGCCAAATCCCGTCGAGGTGCCGCCGACATCGATCCAGTGGGCGCGCACCATTGCGAACATCAAAAGCTCGCCGCGGTAAAAGTATGGCGTGTAAATGACGATGTTGTTGAGATGCTGGCCGGCAACCGCCTGATGGTTGGTGATGATCACATCGCCAGGCTCGAAGCCTTTCTCGCCGTAGCGATTCATGCCGTCGGTGATGATGACGCCAAGATCGGCCACGAAGTGAGAAACGCCGCCGACATTCTGCGAGATCAGCTGTCCCTTGGGATCGACCAGTGCGGTGCAGAAGTCACGAACCTCGTAGATCATCATATTGTAAGACGTGCGCTGCAGATCGGCGGCCATTTCATTGGCGATCGCTGGAAGCGCATTGCGGATCACCTCGAGCGTCACCGGGTCGAGCGCGATCGCGGGCGCTGGGCGGGAACGCCGCTTCGCGGCCTTTGTCTTCCTGATCGGTGATTTTCGGGTCATCGGCCGCGTCCTACCGCAATGATCAACTCGCCCGAGGACGTCACCCGGCAACTGTCGCCCGGATAAAGCACTGTCGTGGTGCCGTGCTCCTCGATCAGCGCCGGACCTTTCACGCGAGCGCCGGCTGCAAGCGCGGCGCGCGCATAGGCTGGACATGCGACAGGCTTGTCGGCATTGCCGAGATAAACGGGTCGTCGGCCGACCGCTTGACGCGCGCCGGCGCGTTTGCGCGGAAAGGTCAATCTCGGCCGCTTGCCGATGACGGCAAGCCGGACATTGACCATTTCCACCGGCTCATCTGGCGAATGGTGGGCGTAGCGTTGGTCGTAGAGCCGATCGAACGCGGTTCGGATGCCGTGCCGATCGGCATTCCTGAGTTGCGCCAGCGTGACCGGCACCGGCAGCGTGAACTCCTGGCCGCTATAGCGAAGGTCGAGATGGATCTGCCGGACAGCGCTGCGCTTGTGCCGAAGGCCGGTCTCCGCCTCCCCGATCATCTCGTCATGTACTTTGATCAGGCCGCCGAAGTCGATTTCGGCAAGATCGCCGTAATAAGTGCGGATGAAATCGTGGCGCTCGTCAGCCAGCAGCATACCCAATGCGGAAAAATGCGATGGAAACAACGGCACGATCACCGTGGGAATGTGAAGCTCGCGCGCAATATCGAGGACGTGGAGCGGACCCGCGCCGCCGGATGCGACCAAGACAAAATCGCGCGGATCATAGCCTTTCTCAACCGACACCTCGCGCACGGCAAGTGACATTTTGTTGACGGCGATTTCGAGAATAGCGGCGGCCGCTTGCGTTACCGTAAGGCCAAGCGGCTCGGCGATCTTTTGCTCGATGCCCCGCTTGGCCCCGTCCGCGTCGAGCACCATCGTGCCGCCGAGAAAATTGTGCGGGTCAAGCCGGCCAAGCACCACATTGGCGTCGGTGATGGTCGGCTCGGTGCCGCCGCCGCGATAGCAGATCGGCCCCGGCTCGGCGCCGGCGCTTTGCGGCCCGACCTTCAGCGCGCCAATCTCGTCGCGCCATGCGATTGAGCCGCCGCCGGCGCCGATCTCGACGACATCGACCATCGGCACCATGACCGGATGCCCGCTGGCATAGCCGCCGACATAATAACCGGGCGCCATCGTTGGTTCGCCGCCCCGGATCAGGCTGGTTTTCGCCGTGGTGCCGCCCATGTCGAAGGAAATAATGTTATCGTAGCCGAGTTTTTCGCCGATGCGCGCGGAGGCAATGATGCCTCCGACAGGGCCGGACTCCATCATCGCCACCGGCCGTTGCTCCGCCACCTCCGGCGACATGACGCCGCCGTTGGAGCGCATGATGGAAAGGTTGCCGCGAAAGCCGACGCCTTCAAGCGCACTTCGCAAATTCCGCACATAGCCGCCGACCTTGCGGCCGATATAGGCGTTCACCACCGTGGTCGAGGTCCGCTCGAATTCGCGGTATTCGCGAAGAATTTCGTGGGACAGCGACAGATAAGCACCGGGCAGTGCGGCGCGGATGATTTCGCCGGCAACACGCTCGTGATTCGGGTTCACGTAGGAATGCAAAAAGCACACGGCGACGGCTTCGACGCCCTCGGCCGCGAGCGCCCGCGCCGCGGCTTCGATGCCGGCGCGATCGAGTTTTTCATGCACGGCGCCCGACGCCAACACGCGCTCGGCGACTTCCCGGGTGAGATAACGTGGTACCAGCGGACGATGCCGATGAAAGAGAAGATTGTAAGCCTCGGGGCGATTGCCGCGGCCGATGATGTAGACGTCGCGGGTGCCGTTGGTGACGACGAGGCCGGTCTTGGCGCCGGTGCGCTCGATCAGCGTATTGATGGCAATGGTCGAGCCATGGATCAGTTCGTCGATGGCCCCTGCGGTTAGCCCGCTCTTGTGCAGACAGTCGATGATACCCTGGACCAGATTGTGCGGCGTCGTCAGACTTTTGGCGTCCACAAAGCGGCCAGCCCGATCGTCAAAGCCTACAAGATCGGTAAAAGTGCCGCCGATATCGATGGCAACGGCAATCACGTATTGAGTCTCCGTTTTGTATTGCGTGGACACTGACTTCGAAACGCCAGCCAAGCAACGGGAAGTTGCGGCTGAAAACTTACCAGTTGTCCGCGATCTCGGGTCGGCCTTGAGGTTTTATGATGCCAGTCGGTACTCCGCAATAAGCACGCGGGCGGTTCCAATAAGCCTTTGCATTGCTACGCGTTGCGCGCCGCATTGTCGCCGGCGAGCCGCCCGAGCACCGTTGCGGTCAATAGTCCGTTCCCTGATAAGTAGCCCTCGGCGCTCGAACCGGAGACACCGGCAGCGGCACCGCCGGCGGCAAACAGATTGGGAAAAACACCGCCGGCCTTTCTCCGCACACGGGCGCTCGCGTCAATCGCCAGACCGCCCTGGGTGTGAAACAGAGCGCCGGTCACCTTCACGGCACGGAACGGCGCCGAACATTTTTGATCGAGCGCGAAGCGCCGCCCGAAGCGATCCTGTTCGCTGCGTGATTTCAAGTCTTCGACTTCCTTCCATTCGGCCGAAAAAACCTCGGACGGGACGTGCATCGCCTGCGCGAGAGCATCGACGGTGTCGGCACTGAGGATCGCGCCGGCGCGCTCCGCGGCGCGAAAATCTTCGAACTGACGCCCCACGCCGGCGATGCGTTCGTCGAACACGTCCCAGGCGATGCCGCCGGGCTGGCGCAGCACCTCGGCGGCCTCTTCGGAATAGCCGCGCGATTCATCGCAGAAGCGCCGGCCCTCGGCATTGATCTGGATGCCGCCCTGCATGATCGCCGCCCAAGTGATCAGGATATTGTGCGGCGTCGCCACCGAGCCGTGGCCCTGGTAAGCGCCGAGATGCGTAAGCGAAGCACCGAGCGCCTCGCCCCAGAGCACGGCGTCGCCGCGGTTGCCGGGATGGCCGAAATAAAGCGCGTCGGCCATCTCCGGAATAAAGCGACGCACCAAGTCCGGATTGCCGCCATAGCCGTTGCAGGCAAGGATCAACGCGTCGCAGCCGATGCGCTCGCTTACGCCATCGGCGCGCGCGATCTCAATCCCGGCGATACGGCCGTTGGCGCCGACCAACAGACGCTCGGCCACGCGCTCGGTGAGGATTACAATATCGTTCGCTTCTGCCGCGTTGCGCAACCGGTCGATCAGTTCCCGCCCCGTGCGGGTTGACAAACCATGCATGCGCAGTGCGGAATGTCCGGGATAATTGAAGTTGTCGACCACGTCGAATGGCAAGCCGTAACTATCGGCAAGCCATTCGATCAGCGGACCGGCGCCGCGTGCGACGGCATCGACGATCGTCGGATCGCCCTCATCATGCGCCTTGCGCCTGATATCGGCGGCAAACAATTCGGGACTGTCGGCGATGCCCTGGTCGCGCTGGAAACGCGTACCAGCGGCGGGAATGAGGCCCGCGGATAGCGCGGTCGAGCCCGACGGCACGGCATCGCGCTCGATCAGCACCGCATCGACACCGGCCTCCTTGGCGGCAAGCGCAGCGCACAGCCCTGCGGCGCCAGCGCCGACGATCAGTAGCGCAACTTGCGCGCCAAATTTCTCGCCATTGAAGGTTTGGACAACCGACATCGATTCGGTTCACTGCCCGGGCGCAGCTTCCGGCCGGCGCAAATATTTACCGCGCGCCGGCCCGACGACATTTCCGTTGTCATAGATAAGCTCGCCGCGCAAAAAAGTGCTCTTGACCCGGCCATGAAGTTCGACGCCCTCGAAGGGCGTGTAGCCCTGGTGTGATTCCGATTCCGCGGCGTGCACGACAAAACTCTCGTGCGGATCGACCATCACGATATCGGCGTCATAGCCCGGCGCGATATCTCCCTTACTTGCCAGACCGAAGCGCTGCGCCGGCTTCCAGCTCAAAAGCTCGGCCATGTGATTGTACGACATGCCCCGCTTGCTGCCCTCGCCGAGAACGCCGGACAGGAGATATTCGGTGCCGCCAAATCCCGATTTCGCCAGCCAGATATTGGCCGGATCGTTCTTCGACCACTTCTGTTCGGCCGAACAGCAGGCATGATCGCTGACGATCCAGTCGATCTTGCGGTCAAGCACGGCCTGCCAAAGCGCCTCGACGTCCTCGCGCGGCCGAATCGGAGGATTGACCTTGGCATGCACCGCGCATTCGCAATCGGTATCGAGCAGAAGATGCCCGACCGTCACCTCGCGACGGAACGCGATATGCGGGAACACCTGCTGCATGGTCCAGGCGGCGTCCACGGCCTTGCGCGAACTGAGGTGCAGCAGATTGATGTTCAGGCAATTGGTTTCGTTGGCGAGGTAAGACGCGATCCAAATTGCCAATCCTTCCGAATGTGGCGGGCGTGCCGCGCTGTAGGCCTTCAACCCGGTCAGCTTGCCCTCGCGTTCCACGATCTTGGTGTAGGCGTTGAGAATATCGGCCAACTCGCAATGCAAGCTGACGCTGATATGCGCGGCCTTGTGGGGAAATTTCTCCATCAGGCGTTGCGCCGAGCGCATGATGAATTCGAAATGCGCGATATCGTAGCTCTCGTCCGGCCCGATCATCAGAAAATCGTTCTGCTGTGACGAACGACCGTGCAGCCCATAACCGCCATAGAACATGAATATCTTGAATGACGGGATGCCGTGCTCGGTGACGAGATACTCCATCTCGTCGATGTGGGCGGCCTCGATCGGGGCCAGATGGAAGCCGTAATCGACCCAGAACCGCCCTTCCGATTGGTTGTACACTTCGGGCATGAACTCGCGGTAAGGCCCGCCGCGGTTGAGATAGTAATGGCCGGTGCGCAGATAATTCAGGCTCGATGTGACGCCGCCCATGGCCGCGGCCTTGCTTTCGGACACGGCGTCCTGCGCCAGCGGTGCGTAGATGCCGATATGCATGTGCGCATCGACGCATCCAGGGAATGCCAGACGATTCTTGGCATCGAATGCGGCCTTCGCACGCTCGGTTTGAATGTCGGGTCCGAGCTGAACAATCTTGCCATCCTTAACCGCAATATCGAGGCAGTCGACCGCCGTCTTATTCGGACGAACCACGCGGGCGTTCTTGATCACGACGTCGAAAGACTTTTCCATGCCGGACATTCCTTGCGCTAAATGCAGATGAATTATGTCTTGGAAGCGACCGCGACTGTCTTTCACATCTCGCCGGTTTTCTTTGTCTTGGGCGTCGACACCGTTTCGTACTGCTTGCCCCGCGCGAGCATCTCAGCCGTCCCGATGAGGTCATTGAGCGCGCCGAAGTCGAACATGCGCGCGCGGAACGGCTCAGTGGTGCCGTGCGTCTTCAGCACGCCGTAGAAATCCTCCGCCGCCTTGGCGAGCGCGCGCACGATGGCGCCGGGGAAGATGACGAAAGCAAAGCCGAGCGCCTGCAGTTCGCTCGCCGGCAGCACCGGCGTCTTGCCGCCTTCAACCATGTTGGCCATCAGCGGCGTCGCCTTTCCCATCAGCGCGCCAATGCGGTCGAGCTCGGCGCGCTCCCGCGGCGCCTCGATGAACAGCATGTCGGCGCCGGCTTCGCGGTAAAGCGAGGCGCGCGCGATGGCTCGCTCGAAGCCTTCGACAGCGACCGCATCGGTGCGGGCGATGATCATCGTATTGGCATCGTGGCGGGAATCGACCGCCGCTTTGATCTTGCCGACCATGTCAGGCGCCGTAATGAGCGTCTTGCCGTCGAGATGGCCGCAGCGCTTGGGAAAGTCCTGGTCCTCGATCTGAATGGCGTTGGCGCCGGCGCGCTCGAGCAGCCGCACCGTACGTTCGACATTGAGCGCGTTGCCGTAGCCGGTATCGGCATCGACAACGAGATGCGCCGCGACGCGGTCACGGATCAGCGCGACAGTATCGACCACCTCGGTCATGCTAACGAGACCGATGTCCGGCTGGCCAAGCCGCGTATAGGCGATGGCTGCGCCGGAGACATAGAGCGCCTCGAAGCCGGCACGTTCGGCGATCAGCGCGGTGAGCGGGTCGTAGACGCCCGGCGCGATCAGGATCGGCGGGCGCGTCAGGCGGGCGCGTAGTGTGGTGTCGGTCATGCTTCAAAGTCCCAGGTAAGCGCGTTTGAGCTCCGGATCAGCGCCGATCTCGGCGGCGGTGCCGGACATGACGAAGTGTCCTTCGGCGAGGATATAAGCGCGGTCGGCGACTTCGAGGCTCTGCACCACGTTCTGCTCGACCAGCAGGATGGCGACGCCGTCGGCGTGGATGCCGGCGATCAGCGCGAACAGCTCTTCGACCAAGAGCGGCGAGAGACCGAGCGAAGGCTCGTCGAGAATGATCAGCCGCGGCTCAGCCATCAGGCCGCGGCCGATGGCGAGCATCTGCTGCTCGCCGCCCGACAGCGTGCCGGCATGCTGCGATTGCCGTTCGGCAAGGCGGGGGAAAACCGCAAAGACCCGTTCACGGTTTTGCACGCGGCGTTCGGCGGCGCGGCGGTAGCTGCCGAGGTCGAGGTTCTCGCGCACGGTGAGATTGGGGAAGATGCGGCGGCCCTCCGGTACATGGATGAGCCCGCGGGCGACGATGGCGGACGGTTTCGCACGCTCGATGGCGTCGCCGTCGAAGCGGATCGCGCCGGCGCGCGGCCGCAGAATGCCGGAGATCGTGCGGTTGAGTGTAGACTTGCCGACGCCGTTGGAGCCGAGTACGGCCACGATCTCGCCTGAGCCGACTTCAAGATCGATGCCGCGCAGCACCTCGGTCTCGCCGTATCCGGCGCGCAGGCCTTGCACCGCCAACAGCGCGTCACCGCGCATGGGCGGCTCCAAGTTTCGTGGCCGCGCCGTGGCCGAGATAGGCCTCGACTACTTTTGCATCGGCGGCGACCTGTGCCGGCGTGCCTTCAGCGATGATGCTGCCCTCAGCCAGCACGAAGACATGCTCCGACAGCTGCATCACCGCCTGCATGACATGCTCGATCATCAGAATGCTGACGCCGCGATCGCACAAGCCGCGGATCACCGGCACGATGGCGCGGATTTCCGACGGATTGAGGCCGGCCAGCACTTCATCGAGCAGCAACAGCTTCGGCTCGGTGGCCAGCGCGCGCGCTAGTTCCAACCGCTTGCGGCCGGCGACCGTGAGCGTATCGGCCGGTTGATCGATCATATCAGCAAGGCCAACCTCACGCGCGACGCTTTCCGCCGCATTAAGCGCCTCCCCCCGCGAGCCATGGCGCAAGAAAGCGCCGACCAGAATGTTGTCGCGCACCGAAAGACCGGCGAAGGGCTGCACGATCTGGAAAGTCCGCGCGATTCCGCGGCGCGCGAGGCGATGCGGCGGCTCGCCGGTCACGTCCTCGCCGCAATAGCGAATGCGGCCAGCGCTCGGCTTGAGGAACCCGGAAATAATGGCAAACAGCGTCGTCTTGCCGGCACCGTTCGGGCCGATCAAAGCCGTGATCCGCCCCGCCGGCGCGGCCAACGACACGGCGTTGATCGCGAGCAGCCCGCCGAACCGGCGCGACACGTTATCCACTGTCACCAGCGGCGCGTCAGCCATGGCCAGCCTCCCCTCGCCGCAGCAAGCGCGGACGCAGCAGCCGTTCGCCCGCTCGCGAAAGTCCGCGCGGCAAAAACCAGATCACCAAAACCAGCACGACGCCGTAAGCGATGAGATCAAGCCCCGGAGCGTCACCGGCAAAGGCCTGCGCGGTCTCGCCGAGCGCCTTGGTCGCCAACGCGCCCACCAGAGGCCCGAATACGGTGCCGACGCCGCCGATGATCGGCGTCAGCAACGCCTCGATGGAAATCCAGGTGCCATAGGCGATGCCGGAATCGACGAACAAGAAATATTGCGCGTAGAAGCCACCGGCAGCGGCAGTGATCGCGGCGGAAATGACCATGGCGCCGAGCTTGACCGCGGTGACATCAACCCCGAGCGCCTTGGCAGCGTCTTCGTTTTCTCGTACCGCAACGAGCCATGCCCCGAAACGCGATTGTTCAATCAGCCGCGTAATCACCAGCGCGATGGCGACGAGCAGCAGAATGATCCAATAAAACGTCGCCCGGCTTTGGAATTGAAACGCCATCGGCCGCAGATCGAGCTTAATCAAGGTGCCGACGCCGCCGCCGGTAATGGGAGCGACGCTCGCGATAATGCGCAGGACTTCGGCAAAAGCGAGCGTCACCAGTGCGAAACGAGAGCCGCGCAGACCGGAGCGAAACGTAAGCCCGCCGATTACGGCGCCGACCAACGCCCCGCCCGCAATGCCGAGGACAAACGCGAACCACGCGTTCACGCCGTAGCGGACTTGCAGGATGGCGGTGACATAGGCGCCGGTGCCGAAAAAGGCCGCGTGCCCGAAGGAGTACTGGCCGCCATAGCCGCCGAGAATGTTCCAGCCTTGTCCGGCGAGCGCCGTCATCAGCGCCACCACCATGAAATTGAGCACGACATTGGAGTGGCTCAGCAGCGGCACCGCGGCAAGCAGCGCGACGACGACGGCGATAGGCGCGAAGTCCTTCATTCTCGCGCTCCGAAAAGTCCGTTCGGCCGCACCAGCAACACGGCGATGAAAATGAGAAAGATGCCGATCTGGCCGAGCAACTCGCCAAGGAACAGGCTTGAGAGGCTTTCCACCACGCCGATGATCAGACCGCCGATCAGCGCGCCTGGCACCGAGCCCATGCCACCAAGGACGACGATGGTGAAGGCGACCAGGATAAAGGCGTTGCCGGCGCTCGGATTGACGTAATAAGACGGGATCAAAAGACAGGCGGCGATGGCGACACAGGCAGTCCCGAGTCCGAAAGTGACGGCGTAAACATGGGCAACGTCGATCCCGGCGAGCTCTGCCCCCAATTTTTCCTTGGCGACGGCACGGATGGCGCGACCGATGTCGGTAAAGCCCATGAGCAGCCACAAGGCCGACGCCACGACGAACAGCGCGAGAAATCCGACCGCGCGCGGCAGCGCCACAAAGGTGAAACCGAGATTGAAGCTGTCGAAGGCATAGGGCACGTCAATGGTTCGGGTGTCGGCGCGAAAGAAAAACAACAGCGCGTTCTCGATGATCACAGCAAGCCCGAGCGTGACCAGGAGGATATTGCGGTCGTCGCCGTGCGAAGCCGGGCCGATCACAAAACGCTGCAGCGCGTAACCCAGGGCAAAAAAAGCCGGCGCCAGCACGAGGATGGCGAGATAGGGATCGAGCCCGAGTTTCTGAAAGGCGAAAAACGCCGCGAACATGGCGGCGGTCAACAACGCGCCGTGCGCGAAATTAATAATGTGCAGCACGCCATAGATTAGCGTCAGCCCCAGCGCGACGAGCGCATAGAGCGCGCCGGTCAACAAGCCGTTGACGATTGCGGCGATCAATATGGTGGGCGAGAGCACAGGCTCGACGCTGTTAAATGTCGTGCTACAAAGGGCGCACGGAAGCCGGCGGCCTTCGTAGCAAGCAACGGCTACGCCGGCATCGGGAAGATCGGCTTCGCGTTGGCGAATTTCTCGGGCAGGATCACCTTGATGTCGTTTTCCTGCACCTGCGTATTGCAGGGCGCCGCGCCCTCGTTCTGGCCGTTGACGAATTTAGTCGGCCCGTAAGGCATGATGTGGCCGGACCACGTCGAGCCCGCGAGCGCCGAAATGATCTTCGGCCGCTCGGCCGAGCCCGCCCGCTCGAGCGCGTCGGCGATCAAGCCGACGCAGCTGTAGTTGAGGTAGACCTCGTAGGTGAAGAACTGGCCCTTGGCCTCGACCTGCTTTTTGAGCGCTTGCGCCTTGTCGCTCAGCGGATTGAACCAATGATTGCAATCCATGATGTATTTGGCGGCGTCGGGGAATTCCTTGACGAATTTGTATGACGAGGCCGCGCCGCCGAGCACCGAATAGATTGCTTTCGGGCGCACGTGCTGCTGCAACATGGTGCGGGCGAGCAGGACGTATTCGTTGTAGTAGTTGGCGGGGATGACGAGATCCGGATTTTGCTCCTTGATCTTGAGCACGATGGTATTGAAGTCCCGCGTCGGTGTCGGATGCGGGATCGTGTCCAGCACCTGAAAACCCTTTGGCGGAAGCTGAGCATTAAGCAATTTGGCAAGGCCGGAACCGAACAAGGAGTCTTCGTGCACGATCACCACGGTTTTCGCAGGCTTTCCGGCGCCATCATTGATGGCGACGAGATTGTCGAGCGCCGTCTTGGCAATGACGCCGAAGCCCGGTCCGAAGCGGAAGGTATTCGCAAGCCCGCGCGTGACGATGCCGTCGGCGACGCCGACGTCGACGACATAGGGCAATTCATAGCGGGCGGCCGCTTGCGTTGTGGCGAGGCAGATGTTGCTGGCATAACCGCCGACGATGCAGGACACGCCGGCCGAATTCATCTTCTCGACCTCGGCGGTGCCGCCTTCCGGCGTCGATTGCGCGTCGCCGAGCATCGGATCGATCTTGGCTCCGCCGAGCGCCTTAATGCCGCCGGCGGCGTTGATTTCGTCGATCGCGAGTGTCGCGCCGAGGCGGCCTTGCTGCCCGGAATAGGACAGCGCGCCGGTGACCGGGTGCAGCACACCGAGTTTCACCGGCCCGCCCGCCGCCCGCGGCACCGACGGTATGGCGACGCTGCCAGCTGCGACCGATGCAGCGCCTAAAGCCGTGGTGGCCAAGAACCGGCGGCGGCTCAATGGAGTCTTACTGGCAGACATGACGACGCTCCCTTTGTTAGCGTGACGGCCTGAGGTCGGCCGGAATGCGTCCGGCGGTCAAGCGTCTCGCGATTGATGCTTTGCCGACGGCCTTGCCGGACCGGCGCAAGACGGGCGACCACGCTTTGCTCCGTTTACCCGAGCGGACGAGATCGATTTCGAAAGCATAACGGTCCGGCCGGTAAAGCGCGTGGAGGTGTTCGACCCCGCGGCCGGATTGGTCGTAGACCACGCGGGTAAGCTCGATAAGCGGCGTGCCCATGTGCACGCCGAGCGCGGCAGCGACGTCGGGCGTCGCCAATCCGGCGCTGATGCGTTGGCGCGCATGCTCGACTTTGGCCCCGGCGCGCTCGAGCAGATCGAGCAGCGGCCGCGCGGCCAGCTCCTGCCGGGTAAACGTCAGCGAAATGCGCTCCGGGACATAAGTCGTCAGATAGGAGAACGGCTCACCGTCAACAGAGCGCACTCGGACGGATCGCTGCAGCATCTGATCGGGCGGCACGCCGAGCGCCTGCGCCACCGCGCCTTCGGCCGGCACATAGTCGAACGACAACAGCTTGACCGCCGTGCGCCGGCCCATGTCGGCGAGGCTCGCCATCATGCCGGAAATATCCGCGGTCATCGGCGCCAGCACCGGCCGATAGATCACCCGCGTACCGGCGCTGCGCCGACGCTCGATCAGCCGCTCGCGCGCAAGCTCACCCAGCGCACGGCGAACGGTAACGCGCGACACCTCGTGGACCGCCGCGAGCTCATGTTCTGTCGGCAGTTTGGCGCCGAAGGCGACGGCGCCGCTCAAGATGCGGTCGCGCAGGACAAGATAGACCTGCTTTGCCTTTGCTTCGCCAAGCCAATCGCGCAACGCCACGTCCCTCCGCCCCGGAGATACGCTTTACTTGGTATTCTTTAGCATACAATATTGCGGGTCCTCGACAAGCCCGGTAAAGCGAGGCAGACCGCCCCTCGATGAGCGAGCCCCGAACCCTGATCGATCGGCTCTGGGCGGCGCACGAGATCGTGCGCCGTGAGGATGGCGCCGCTTTGCTCTGGGTCGATCGCCACTACATCCACGAAGGCTCTTTCCACGCCTTCAGTCAGATGAGGGCCCGGGGCCGTTCTGTCGCCGAGCCGCAATTGACCTTCGGCGTGACCGATCATTATGTGCCGACCCGCGGCCGCGCCGGCGGCATTGCCGACCCGGAGCTCGCGACGATGGTGCGCAATCTCGCGAGCAATGCGGGGCAGAGCCATGTCACATTGTTTGGACTGGACGACCCGCGCCAAGGCATCGTGCACGTGGTCGGGCCCGAGCAGGGACTGACGCTGCCTGGCCTGCTGATCGTGTGCGGCGACAGCCATACCTCCACGCATGGCGCCTTCGGCGCCTATGCCTTCGGAATCGGCGCCTCCGAAGTCGCGCATGTGCTGATGACGCAGACGCTATGGCAGAAGAAGCCCCGGCGTATGCGCGTCAGGGTCGAAGGCCGCGCCGCGCCCGGTATCGCCGCCAAGGATATTGCACTCGCCATCATCGCCCGGATCGGCGCCGACGGGGCGCAAGGCCACGCCATCGAATTTACCGGTAGCGCTATCCGCGCCTTGACGATGGAAGGCCGCATGACTTTGTGCAACATGTCGATCGAAGCCGGCGGCCGCTGCGGCATGGTGGCGCCCGACGCCACCACATTCGCCTATCTCAGGGGACGTCCCTTTGCGCCGCACGGCGCGGAATTCGACGCCGCAGTCGAAGCTTGGTCGGCGCTTGCGTCCGACGCCGATGCTGAGTTCGATCGCGACGTTACGCTCGACGCAGCCGAAGTGGCGCCGATCGTCACCTGGGGCACGACGCCTGACGATGGGTTGCCGATCGACGCGCGCGTGCCCGATCCGGCCCGCGAACCCGACGAAATACGCAAAACATACATTCAAGATGCGCTGGCCTATATGGGTATTGCACCCGGCACCAAGCTGACCGACATCGCTATCGACCGCATCTTCATCGGCTCCTGCACCAATGCGCGCATCGAGGATCTGCGCGCGGCCGCCGCCATACTCGCCGGCCGCGTCAGCAAAGTCCCGGGACTGGTCTCGCCGGGCTCGTCGCAGGTGAAACGTCAGGCCGAGGAAGAAGGTCTCGACCGTATTTTTCGCGATGCCGGTCTCGAATGGGCGGACTCCGGCTGCTCGATGTGCGTCGGCATCAACGGCGATATCGTGCCCGCCGGCGAACGCTGCGCCTCGACCACCAATCGCAATTTCCGCGGCCGTCAGGGTCGCGGCGCGCGCACGCATCTCATGTCGCCGGCGATGGTTGCCGCCGCGGCAGTGACCGGACGTCTCGCCGATGTGCGGCCGCTGTTGGCTGGGCGAAAAATCTAGGAGGTGGTGCGTGGAAAAGTTCGTTCGCCTTACTGACAAGGCCTGTCCGCTGCCGCAGCCCAATATCAACACCGATCAGATCCTGCCGGCACGCTACCTGAAATGGCCGCGCAGTAGGGGTCTCGGTACGGTGCTATTTGCGGACCAGCGCTTCGACACCGAGGGCAAAGAACGCGCCGATTTTCCGCTCAATCGGCCGGTCTGGCGCGACGCCAGGATTCTCGTCGCCGGGCGCAATTTCGGCGGCGGTTCCTCGCGGGAAGCCGCGGTCTACGCGATCTACGATTACGGGCTGCGCTGCGTGGTCGCGCCGTCATTCGGGGACATATTCGCGCAGAACGCGGTCAAGAATGGGCTACTCACCGCAATTGTTGCGGAAAACGACGCTGCGGAACTAGCTGCCGCCGTTGCCGCCGATCCGGAACGCAAGCTCACCGTCGATCTCGAACGGCAGATGATCGTCTGCGGCAACCGAACTTACAGCTTCTCGATCGATCCGGTCAGCCGCAATCAGCTTCTCAACGGTTGGGATGACGTCGACCTGACCGAAAGCTATCGCACGCAAATAGCGGCCTATCGTGCCGCCGACCGTCTAAGCAGGCCGTGGGCGATGCCGGGAAAACCATAACTATGCCGGCAAGAGACCTGCGATGAACGCCAAGGAAAAGGCCGCGCTCGGATCGATCGCTGCGTCGGCGGGGCTGACGGCCGCGAAAGGTGTGATCGGGCTCCTTACCGGGTCGCTGGCGATTTTCTCAGAGGCCGGGCATTCGTTGATCGATCTCTCGGCGACGCTCCTGACCTATTTTGCCGTGCGCGTGTCCGGCAAGCCGGCCGATGCCGAGCATCAATTTGGCCACGGCAAAATCGAGAGCGTCAGCGCGCTTGCCGAAACGGCGTTGTTGTTTGTGCTCTCTGTCGTCGTGATCTGGGAAGCCGCCCAACGCCTCATCGGCGCACAGGCGCACGCCGTCGAGGCGACGGTCGCGGCGTTCATCGTTATCGGCGGCTCGATCGCGGTCGATTTTTTTCGCGCCCGAGTGCTCAACCGTGTCGCCAAAGCGACGTCGAGCGAGGCATTGCAAGCCGACGCGCTGCATTTTTCCTCGGACATGTGGTCGTCAGTTGCAGTGCTCGTCGGGCTTGCCGGCGTCTCGGCTGGCTTTGCCTGGGCCGATGCGGCGGCGGCCATCGTGGTGGCGGTCTTCATCTGCATTGCCGGGTGGCGGCTCGGCCGGCGCACCATCGATACGCTGACCGACACCGCGCCGGCGGGCGTGAGCGAGCGCGTCGCGGCAATCGCGCGCCAAGTTTCTGGCATCGTCGCGGTCGAGCGAGTGCGGGCGCGACCGGCCGGCGCGGTGCTGTTCGTCGAGCTTGGCGTCGCGGTGAGCCGCACGCTGCCGCTCGATCGAGTCACCGCCATCAAGCAGCAACTGACCGCCGCCGTCCGGACTGAGCTGCCGTCGGCCGAAGTCACCATCACCACCGAGGCCCGCGCGCTCGATAACGAAACGGTGCGCGAGCGGGTTATGGTCATTGCGCGCGATCTTGGCCTCGCCATCCATCACGTCGCGGTGCAGACCATCGCAGGGAACTTGTCGGTCTCGGCCGATCTCGAAATCGAAGGCACCCAATCGCTCGCCGCCGCGCACGAAGTCGCGAGCCGACTCGAACAGGCGGTGCGCGACGAGCTCGGCTCCGAGGTCGAGGTTGAAACGCATATCGAGCCGCTCCCCGCCGATGTGCTCTCCGGGCGCGACGCCGCCGCGCAGCGCATTAGCGAGGTGCGCGACGTTCTATCGTCACTTGCGGCCGAAATCCCCGACGTCGCCGAGATCCATGACGTGCGCGTGCGCGAAACGCCCGAAGGTGAGATCGTCAATTTTCACTGCCGCGTCGATCCGACGCTCTCCGTGGCCGCCGTGCATGACCTGGTCGACGCTCTGGAACGCCGGCTGCGGCGGCGTTTCCCGACCATCCGGCGCGTCATCGGTCACGCGGAGCCCGGTCGGAACCGAACACAGGCGTGACGCTTTCAATTGGCGCACAAAGCCTCTACATCACTGCGCATCATGCGCACCGAAGAACCCCGCCCCGTCCGCCTGCAGGATTATCGTCCCCCCGATTGGCTCATCGAAACCGTCGATCTCGACGTATCGCTGCACCCCACGGCGGCAACGGTCAGGGCCAAGTTGAGGATCAAGCCGAACGCCGCCGGAACACCGGCGCCTTTGGTGCTTGACGGCGAGGAACTCAAGCTTCGGTCGCTTGCACTCGACGGCAAGCCGCTTGCGCCGGAAAATTTCGTCGTCACGCCGGACCGGCTAACCATCGCCCAAGTGCCGAACCGGCCGTTCGAGCTCGACATCGAAACCATCGTCGATCCGACCGGCAACACCCAACTCATGGGTCTCTATCGCGCCGGCGCGACTTATTGCACCCAATGCGAGGCCGAAGGGTTCAGGCGGATCACCTATTTCCTCGATCGGCCGGACGTGATGGCGGTCTACACCACGCGAATCGAGGCCGACAAGAAAGAGGCGCCGGTCCTCCTCTCCAATGGCAATCTTGTCGCGCACGGCAATGTGGCCGGCACGTCGCGGCATTTCGCTGTGTGGCACGACCCATTTCCGAAGCCGTCCTATCTGTTCGCGCTGGTCGGCGGCAATCTCGGCTGCGTCGAAGACAGCTTCACGACAATGTCCGGGCGCCGGGTCAAGCTCGCTATTTATGTCGAGCCCGGCAAGGAAGACCGCTGCGGCTACGCCATGGACAGCCTCAAGCGCGCCATGCGCTGGGACGAAACGGCGTTTGGCCGCGAATACGACCTCGATATTTTCATGATTGTCGCCGTCTCCGCCTTCAATATGGGCGCGATGGAAAACAAGGGCCTTAACGTCTTCAACGATAAATACGTACTGGCCTCGCCGGCGAGCGCCACCGACGCCGACTATGCAGGCATCGAGGCGGTGATCGCACACGAATATTTTCACAACTGGACCGGCGACCGCATCACCTGCCGCGACTGGTTTCAGCTCTGCCTCAAGGAAGGGTTGACCGTTTTCCGCGATCAGGAATTCACTGCGGACCAGCGCTCGCGCGCGGTGGAGCGCATCAGCGACGTGCGAGGTTTGCGCGCGCATCAATTCGTCGAGGATGCGGGTCCCCTCGCCCATCCGGTGCGTCCGGAAGTCTATCGCGAGATCAACAACTTCTACACCTCGACGGTCTACGAAAAAGGCGCCGAGGTGGTGCGGATGATCCGCACGCTGCTCGGTCCCGCCACGTTCCGCAAAGGCATGGATCTCTATTTTACGCGCCACGACGGCGAGGCGGCCACCGTAGAGCAATTCGTGCAGTGCTTCGCCGACGCGAGCCGGCGCGACATGACGGAATTCATGCGCTGGTACTCGCAGGCCGGCACCCCGGACATCAAGGTAGCGCCGCATTACGACGCGGGGGCGAAGACCTATAGGCTCGATATCACACAGACGATTCCGCCGACGCCGGGCCAGCCGAAAAAAGAGCCGGCGGTGATCCCGCTCGCGCTCGGGCTCGTCGGCCACGACGGTGTCGATCTGCCGCTCGTCGTCAATGGCGAGCCGGTCAACCGCGGTGTGATCGAGCTGACACAGCCAAAACAGAGTTTTTTATTTACCGAGGTCGCGGAGCGGCCGGTGCCTTCGCTCAACCGCGGCTTTTCCGCGCCGATCAAGCTCACGCTGCCGATCGAGCCGGACGATTTGCGCTTTCTCGCCGCGCACGATTCCGACCCCTTCAACCGCTGGCAAGCGGTGCAGACTTTGGCGATGACCTTGCTCAAGACCAATGTCGCGGCGGTGCGCGCCGGCAGCGCGGTACGCGAGGATGATGGCTTGATGGCAGCGCTTGGCGCCATCCTCAACGACGCCAAGCTCGAACCGGCCTTCATCGCGCTGACATTGTCGCCGCCGAGCGAAGCCGACATCGCCCGTGAACTCGGCGGCGATGTCGATCCCGACGCAATCTTCGCGGCACGGCGCAAACTGCGTGCGGCGATCGGCACGCGGCACGGCGCGGCACTGGCCGACACTTACCAACGGATGATCACGCCAGGGCCCTATCGACCCGACGCACAAAGCGCGGGGCGGCGCGCGCTCAAAAACATCTGCCTCGATCTTCTGGCCATGACGGAGACGGAACAGGCGATCGCGCGCGCCTTCGCCCAATACCAAGACGCCGACAATATGACCGACCGCATGGCTGCCCTGGAGACGCTAGCGCTGCATAAGCGGCCGGAACGCGCCGCCGCGCTCGACGACTTTTACAAGCGTTACGCGGATGACCCGCTGATCATCGACAAATGGCTGGCGCTGCAGGCAGCGATTCCGGAGCCGGCGACGCTCGATCGCGTCCGCGCGCTGACCAAGCATCCGGCATTCTCGATCACCAATCCCAACCGTATCAGGGCGCTGATCGGCTCGTTCGCGCAAGCCAATCACACCCAATTCAATCGCGGCGACGGGGCCGGCTATGCCTTCGTTGCCGACTTTGTGCTGGCGCTTGATCCGAAGAATCCGCAAGTCGCGGCAAGGCTGATGGGTGCCTTCCGGTCCTGGCGCGCGTTGGAGGCCCAACGCCGCGCCAAAGCCGAGGCGGCCCTGCGTCGTGTCGCAGCGGCGCCGGCGCTATCCCCCGATCTTCATGACATCGTGGCGCGCACACTCGCGGACAGCTGAAACTGGGCACGTTTGAACCCGCCACAGCGGCATAGCGACCAATCCCACGGCGTGCTCACGTTAGGGGAGGACCTCGTGCCCCGCCTTGCTGTCTTCGCTGTCGCAATACTCGGCCTCGCGGTTGGACCGTCAGCCCGCGCCGCGGACTTGTCCTATCTCGGTGCGTGGAAGGTCGTATCCGCCGTCGTCGCGCCGTGGGCCGATCCGCATGAAAAGCAGGACGTAGTGGAGAAAGACGCATTGATCGGCAAGACCGTGATGCTCGCGCCAGCCGCCATCAACGGACCAAAAGTCTTTGTCTGCAAAGGACCGCACTACAAAGTATCGAACTTCACCGCCGATCTATTGTTTCAAGGCGCGTTCGAAGAGATGCGCGACAACGACAAGTCGGTGGATCCACTTAAGCTCGCTACCTCGCTCGGCTTCACCGGCACGTCGTTTAAGACCTTGGAGACCGGTTGCGAGATCGATTGGCATTTCGTCGATTCCGCGACGGCCGAGGTCGCGCTCGACGACTACGTCTACACTTTGAAGAAGCAGTAGCCCGCCATTCATCGCGCTGCCGGTCGGCTCAAGTGATTCCGCGCAAAGGACTTTCTCGAAAATCGGGCCGATCCGCGGTACTGCTGCGCTGCAATAAAAACCGTGGGACAATTCTTAAAAAAATATTGACTCCGGACTCTCGACAAATCAGCGCGCATCGATTCTATTGAACACGATTCGGGGAGATGCGGCACACCTCTTCGATCGCGGGTGGTGGACGGAATAACCCAAACGGAGGCAGGCGATGGCGCGCGCCGATGCGGCGAGTGCGTCTTTACGATCCGATTCGATCAAGGGGCTGGCCCAATCGATCGCCAATCCCGCTTATCGCCGCTTGTTGAATGCAGAGCCGCTGTTACGCCGCGCCGTTCCGGTGCTCATCATCGCGTTTATGGTGACGATCTGCATCGGCGCCGCGGTGCAAGTGCTCGAGCACCGCCGTCAGGTCGTGTTCGAGGCGACGCGAGGCATCGAGGCGCTCGCTGACCATTTCGCCGCCGTGCTCGATCGCCCGCCGCACGACGCTACGCATCTGCCGCGCACCTCGGAAGCACTTGAGCAAGCGGTGCCGGTGTGGGCGGCGGGCGGCGGCCGGCGTATCCTGATCGCCGATGGCGACGGCACGATCATCGCCGCCGCGCCGAATGCGCCGCAGCTTCTGGGGCGCCAACTCATCGACTTGCTCGGCCCCGCGCAACCGCTAACCACGTTCGGCGCCGCGGCAGGTACCATGGAGATCGCGCTGCCGGACGGCGAAATCGCCTTCGCCACGGTGCGGGCGTTGAAGAATCCGGTCGGCCTCCTGGCTGTGATTCAGGGCGGCAAGGACGCGCTGGCCGACTGGCGATCGACGACAGCGCTGACAGTGACATTATCGGCCACCACCGGATTCGTCGTTTTGATCCTGGGCTTTGCCTTCCACTGGCAGGCGACGCGGGCCCGTGAAGCGGACCTCATTCATGACACTGTGAGGAGCCGGGTCGATACTGCGCTCAATCGCGGCCGCTGCGGGCTGTGGGACTGGGACCTCGCCCGCGGCCGCGTGTTCTGGTCGCATTCGATGTACGACATCCTCGGTCTGCCGCAGAAGGACGACCTCCTCACCTTCGGGGAAGTCAATGCGCTGGTGCATCCGGACGACATCAATCTTTACGAGCTGGCGAGCCAGCTCGCCGACGCCAAGGTACAGTCGATCGATCATGCGTTTCGCATGCGCCACGCCGACGGCAAGTGGCTGTGGCTACGGGTGCGCTGCGAACTGGCGCGCCAGGACGGCGAAGCCGGCCCGCATCTGATCGGCATCGCCGTCGATACCTCCGAGCAGAAGAGCCTGGTCGAGCGCACCATGGAGGCCGATTTGCGGCTGCGCGACGCCATCGAGACCATCCCCGAGGCCTTCGTGCTGTGGGACGCCGACAACCGTTTGGTGCTGTGCAATTCGAATTTCCAGGAATTGCATCACCTGCCCGATGAAGCCGTTGCTGCAGGCACGACCTACGAGGCGATCGTGGCCGCAGGGCGCAAACCGGTGATCCGCACCGCGGTCGCCAATGACGGCGTCGAGCCACGCGGCGCGCGTACCTTCGAAGCGCAACTTGACGACGGCCGCTGGATGCATATCAGCGAGCGCCGCACCAAGGACGGCGGCTACGTTTCGGTGGGAACCGACATCACCAAGATCAAACAGCACGAGCAAAAGCTCATCGAGGGCGAAAAACGCCAGATCGCCACCATCGTCGACTTGCGCAAATCCAGGAAGGCGCTCGAATTGCAGACCGCGGAGCTCGCCGATCTTGCGCAAAAATACGCCGAGGAAAAAACCCGCGCCGAGGAAGCCAATGCGGCGAAGTCGAAATTCCTGGCCAACATGAGCCACGAGCTGCGCACCCCGCTCAACGCCATCATCGGCTTCTCTGAAATCATGGAGTTGGGGATGTTTGGGCCGCTCGGTGCCGAGAAATACACCGAATACTCCCGCGACATCCGCGAGAGCGGCGAATATCTGCTCGACGTCATTAACGACATTCTCGACATGTCGAAGATCGAAGCCGGCGGCATCCGGCTCACGCCCGAAGTCGTGGCCCTCGAACCGGTGCTCGCCGACTGCCTGCGCGTCGTATCGACGCGAGCCGGCGAAAAGCAGCTCAAGCTCGACGCCAAGGTCGATTCCGACATCGAACTCAACGCCGACCGCCGCTCGCTAAAGCAGATCGCGCTCAATCTGTTGTCCAATGCCGTCAAGTTCACCCCCGACGGCGGAGCGGTCACGGTTCGCGGCCGGCGCCGCGGCGGCAAGGTCACCATCGTTATCGCCGACAACGGCATCGGTATTCCGAGAGACGCTTTGCGCAAGCTCGGCCGGCCGTTCGAACAGGTCGAAAGTCAATTGACGAAGCGCCATCAGGGCTCAGGCCTTGGCCTCGCCATCGCCAAATCGCTCGTTGAAATGCACGGCGGCGTCATGCGCATCCGCTCAAAACTCGGCCAGGGCACCATGGTCGTGGTTCGCCTGCCGCTGCAGCCGCAGACGTCCACGCGCCCGGAAATGACCGAGTCCGCACCCGCCCTTCAGCCCGAATTGTTTAGCGCATAAACTAGCTCCGCTTCCCCAAAATCCGCACGAAACATCGACGCACCTGGTGCTGCGTGTCCTCGACATGCGCTTGCAGCGCCGGAAAATCCGGCAGATCGGCGGCGCGGGCGAGGAGCTCAAGAACGCCGCTGCTTGCGGTTTTCGGATCGAATGCGGCGGGCAGACATAGCCGCAAGATTTGCGTCAAATCGTGAAACAGACCCACCGCTGGGCGCAGCACTTCGGCGTCTTCCGGTTTGAGCACGCCGAGCCGCGCCGCCCTATCCAAGGTCCGCACCGTCGAGGTGTCGAGGATTTCCGGCATCGTCGCCGCATAAGTAAGCTGCAGATATTGCGCGATAAATTCGATATCGATCAATGCGCCGGCGGCATATTTGAGGTCCCAAACATTCGTGTCGTCCTTTTCCCTGGCAATGGCCGCGCGCATTTCGACGACGTCACCGGCAATGATGCGCGCGTCGCGTGGGCGGCAAAGCACTTCGCGGATCGTCGTTTCAATCTTGGCCGAAAAATCTGGCCTACCCGAAACGACCCGCGCCCGGGTCAGCGCCATGTGCTCCCAAGTCCATGCCTCGCGTTGCTGGTAACTTTTAAAGCCATCGATTTGTGTCGCTACCGGACCGGACCGGCCCGAAGGCCGCAATCGCATATCGACCTGATAAAGCTGCCCGTAATTGGTCTGCACGGTGAGCGCGCTGATCAGGCGTTGCGTAAAGCGGGCGAAATACTGCGCCCCGTAGAGCGGGCGCTTGCCGTCCGAGTTTGGGGCTCCTTGGTCAAAATCGTAAATGACAATGAGATCTAGATCTGAGTTCGCGGTCATTTCCCAGGCGCCAAGCCGCCCGAGAGCCACAATGGCGCTTTGGCCGTCACGAATGCGGCCGTGCGTGACTATGAAATCATCTTCCACCTTGCTGTGGAGGGCGCGCAGGAGCACATCGGCGAGCCGTGCAAAAGCTTCGCCGGCCTGTTCGGCGGACATCGCCCCGGACAGGATGCGGGCGCCGATTAGGAACATATGCTCCTGTCCGAACAATCGGATAGCGTCGAGCACTGCTTCGTAGCCGCGCGTCTCCTGAAACACCCGCGCCAGTGCCGTTTCGAGCCGCTTCGTGTTCGGCAACGCGGCGAAGAAGTGCGGCTCGACCAGTGGGTCGATAAAGTGCGGGTTTTGCGACAGGATATCGGCGAGGCGGGGCGCGGTGCCGAGGATAAGTGCGACAAAGCGGATCAGATCGGGATTTTGCCGCAGCAACGAAAAAAAGCGGCCACCAGCACGCAATCCGGCGAGAAAGCGATCGAACGTCGCAAAAGCCGCATCCGGATTTTCCGCGCGCGAAAACTGATCGACAATGACGGGAACGAGCGCCGTCAGGTTGTCACGTGCCTGCTCGCCGCGCAGCGCGCGATAGTGGCCGTTTTGCCAACTGTGCACGGCGGCCGGGATTTCTTGCGGCCGGCGAAATCCCATCTCCGCCAGGCGATCGAGCGTTTCGCTTTCGGCCGCGCCCTCGACAAATGACAATTGCTGCCGGCTCGCCAACAGTTCCGGGGCGCGTTCGAATAGCCGGACATAATGCCGCTCGACGTTACGTAAGTGCACGAGAAGCACAGCGCCAAAATCGGCGCGCCCAAAAAAACCGAGGAAGCGGGCAAACACATCGAGCGCGGCGGCTTCTGCCGGAAGTGTATGGGTCTGCTCGTCGGCCATCATCTGCAAACGGTGTTCGACGCGGCGGAGAAAATCGTACGCCGCCGTCAGCTCATCGCGCGCCGCTGCATCGATCCAGCCGTCGGCCGCCAGCACGGCGAGCGTGACGAGCGTACTGCGGCTGCGCAGCTCGGCGTGGCGGCCGCCGGCAATGAGCTGCTGAGTCTGGGCAAAAAACTCGATCTCGCGGATGCCGCCGCGGCCAAGCTTGATGTTGTGACCTTCGACCGCGATGTCGCCATGGCCGCGATACGCATGGATTTGCCGCTTCATTTCGTGAATGTCGGCTATGGTGGCGAAATCGAGGTATTTTCGCCAGACAAACGGGCCGAGATCGCGAAGCAACCGCTCGCCGGCGGTCAGATCGCCGGCGCAGACGCGCGCCTTGATCAGCGCCGCCCGCTCCCAATTCCGGCCGCGGCTCTCGTAGTAATCGTGCGCCGCCTCGATCGAAATCGCAATTTGCGTCGAGGAGGGATCAGGGCGCAGCCGCAAGTCGACGCGAAAAACGTAGCCATCCGCCGTGCGCTCCTGCAAAATTTTGACGAGATCACGGGTCAGATTTACGTAGAATGGCGCCGGTACGACGTCAGGGGCGAGCCGGGACGCGGCGGCGGCGAAAAAAACCATGAGATCGATATCGCTTGAAAAATTGAGCTCGCGGCCGCCCATCTTGCCCATGGCGAGCACGATATAACCGCTCGTTGTTTCGGGATTTTCGCGATCCGACGGGGCCAGCTTTTTGCGCTTGACCGCCTCGCGCAGGAGAAAATGCACGGTGACGCCGAGTGCCGTGTCGGCGACGTCGGTCAGAGCGCCGGTGACGCGAGCGACCGGCCAGACGCCGCCGATATCGGCGAGCGCGATTAAAAGCGCGGCTTCAGCCTTCATGCGCCGCAGGATGCGCTGCACATCGGTCTGCGCCCGCGCGGCCGTGCCGGCGATTTTGGTTTCGGCCAGCAATGTGGCAAGCGCCGTATCCGGATTGCTGTCAAGCAAGCGGACAAAGCGCGCGGGGTCCGCTTGCACCAGATCCCAGAGATAAGGTGAAGCTTCGGCGATACCACCAAGCAGAGCGGCCAAGGGAGGACGGCTGTGAACGAAGGATTTGAGCGTTCGCCCCGCGGCATCGGCCTTGAGAGCTGCGATGAAGTCCGCGACCCGCGCTGAAGCACGCGCCGCAGATTGCGGCAGCGCGCCGCCAAACCTCTGGATCAGTGCGCCATCATCGGATTTTCGGCGTTGTCGCTCCGGCCGCTTTGCACGGGCAGACCGTCTCATCCCGTCCCCACCGGACCGGCGCGCGGCAGCGCGATGGTGCTGCGCAGGCCGGGCTGATTGTCCTCAAGCTTCAATTCGCCGCCGTGTAGCCGCGCCACCGCGGACGCCAGGCTCAGGCCCAATCCGGAGCCCGGTACCGACCGGCTCTGTTCGAGGCGCACGAAACGCTCCACCACGCGGCCGCGATCAGCATCGGGAATACCCGGCCCGCGGTCCGCCACGCTAAGCATGATGCGCTCGCCTTCTTCACCGGTCTTGATCAAAACTTCGGTCGGCGCGCCGTTCACCTTATCTTCCGGGCGGGCATATTTGATGGCGTTATCCACGAGGTTGGCCAAAGCCTGGCTGACCAGTTCGCGGTTGCCGCACACCGGCGCCGCGCCATTGGTCTCGACCTTGAGCGCAATCCCCTTCTCGTCGGCCAGCGGTTCGTAAAGCTCGCCGACATCGCGGGCGATTTCGGCGGCGTCGAACTCGATCATGTTGTCGCGCGCCTGGCCCGATTCGGCGCGGGCGATCATCAACAGCGCGTCGAAGGTGCGAATGAGATCGTCGGATTCGGCGATGGTCGACTCCAAGGCGTCGCGATAAGCCGCGTCGCCGGCGGGGTGGCGCAAAGTCTGCTCGCAGCGATTACGCAGCCGGGTCAGCGGTGTTTTCAAGTCGTGGGCGATGTTGTCGGACACTTCCTTCAAGCCCCGCATCAAGGCCTCGATGCGCTCGAGCATGGCGTTGAGGTGATCGGCGAGGCGGTCGAGCTCGTCGCCGGTACCGGCGACCGGCAGGCGACCGGCGAGATCGCCCCGCATGATGGTTTGCGCGGTATCGGTCATGGCATCGATGCGCTGGAGCACGCGGCGGCTGACGAAAAATCCGCCGGCCAAGCCGAGGACAATGACCAACGCCAGCGACCATTGCCCGGCATGGGCGATGATGCCGAACAGCCGTTCGCGCTCCTCAAGGTCGCGACCGACCAGCAAATGAAAACCGCCGGGCAGCTGCACGACCCGGACCAAAGCGCGGTGATCGCTGCCTTCCGGCGATTCGAGCCGGCGATAGTTGGTTTCCAGCCAGCCGGGGCGATCGAGCACGCCCGGCTCCAGCGACCCGACGTTGCCGGCAAGCCCCTCCCCAGTCGGCGTCGTCACCAGATAAAGGCTCGACCCTGGACGCCGCGAGCGCAGATCGACGACAATCACCAGCCGCCGGATGCCGCCTTGCTCGTATTGCTCGGATAGCCCGTTGATCTCGCCGTTGACGGTGGAAGTAATCTGTTCGTCGATCAGGCGTCGCGTATTGAGCGCGAAATAGCCGAGCAGCGAGGCCGCAAACAGGACGAAAATCGCGAGATAAACCAGCGTCAGCTTGAACGCCGTGGTGCGCAGAAGTTTGCCAAGCGCGGTCACTTTGTATTCTCGGCCCGCACGCTCAATTCGGTGTCGGAGAAATCGTCTTCCCAGAACTCGAGCACAGTGCGTTTGCCGGCCTCGAGGTTTTGCGCTTCAGTCCGCCGCAACTCGACGCGCCGGATTTTGCCGGAAATCGTCTTCGGCAGTTCGGCGAATTCGAGCCGTCGTACCCGCTTGAACGGTGCAAGCGCGGTGCGGCAATGACGAAAGATCGATAGCGCGGTGTCGCGATCCGGTTTCTGGCCGGGCACCAGCGCCAAGAACGCTTTCGGCACGGCGAGCCGCAACGGATCGGGCGACGGCACCACCGCCGCCTCAGCCACCGCCGGATGTTCGATAAGTATGCTCTCAAGCTCAAACGGACTGATGCGATAATCGGAGGATTTGAACACGTCGTCGGCGCGTCCGACATAGGTCAGATAACCGTCGTCGTCGACCGCAGCGACGTCGCCGGTCTGATAGACGCTCTGGTATTCGGTATGCACGCTGCCGTCGTCAGCCTGATAACCCTGCATCAATCCAGTCGGCCGCGGCTCCAGCATGAGACAGATTTCGCCCTCTTTGGCCGGAGCGCCGTTCGCATCGAGAAGCGCGACGCGATATCCGGGCAGCGGCCGGCCCATCGAGCCGGCCTTCAACTTCTGGCCCGGCGTGTTGCCGACCAAAGCCGTCGTCTCGGTCTGACCGTAACCGTCGCGGATGGTGATCCCCCAGGCCGCTTTGACCCGCTCGATCACTTCGGGATTGAGGGGTTCGCCAGCGCTGATGAGCTCTTTGATACGCACCGGCCAGGCTGACAAATCCTCCTGTATCAGCATCCGCCACACGGTCGGCGGCGCACAAAATGTCGTGACGCCGCAGCGCACGATAGTGTCGAGCAAGCCGCCTGCGCTGAAACGGCGCTGATTGACGATAAAAACCGCCGCTTGCGCGTTCCACGGCGAAAAAAAACAGCTCCAGGCGTGCTTGGCCCAACCCGGCGACGAAATGTTGAGATGTACGTCGCCGGGTCGCAGTCCGAGCCAGTACATGGTCGATAAATGGCCGACTGGGTAGCTCTGGTGGCTGTGCAGGACGAGCTTCGGCCGCGCCGTGGTGCCGGATGTGAAATAGAGCAGCACCGGATCGTCCGGCCGCGTTTCGCCGTCCGGGGCAAATTCCGTGGACGATTGATAAGCGGTCTCGTAGGAAATCCAGCCGGGTAAATCCTTGCCGACGACGATGCGCGTATAATCGCCAGGCAAATCGGCGAATTTCGCCGCGGCTTCGGCGTTGGCGATGACATGCCGGACGCGGCCGCGGGCGAACCGATCGGCGAGATCGTTGCGGGTGAGTAGAGTCGTCGCCGGCACGATGACGGCGCCGAGCTTCATCGCCGCCAGCATGCACTCCCACAGCGCCACCACGTTGCCGAGCATGACCAGGATGCGGTCGCCACGGCGAACGCCGAGCTTGCGCAGCGCATTTGCGACCTGATTGGAGCGGCCGCTCATGGCGGCAAAGGACAGCTTGGTCTCTCCGGCATCCTCGTCGACCAGCCAAAGCGCCGGGTTCGGATTGTCGCGCGCCATGATGTCGAAGTAATCGAGCGCCCAGTTGAAGCGATCGAACTTCGGCCATTGAAAATCGCGATAGGCGGCCGCATAGTCGGCACGTCGACCCAACAGGAAATCACGGGCCGCCACAAACGGCACGGCGTTGCTTGGCGTCATCGTGATCTCCGGTTCGGTCAATACGCGATGCGGCTGAATTACCGGGCGCCGTTGCGGATCATATACCCCGCGCCGCGCACGGTATGCAGCAGCGGCTGCGCAAATCCCTTGTCGATTTTAGATCGCAAACGCGAAATATGCACGTCGATCACGTTGGTCTGCGGATCAAAATGATAGTCCCACACGTTCTCCAGCAGCATGGTGCGAGTAACCACCTGGCCGGCGTGCCGCATCAGATATTCGAGCAGGCGAAACTCCCGCGGCTGCAGCTGCACTTCCTGCCCGGCGCGGCTGACTTCATGCGACAGCCGATTGAGCTCCAGATCGCCGACGCGATAAACGGTCTCCTCGCCGCGGCCGCCGCGGCGGCGCGCCAACGCCTCGACCCGCGCCAGAAGCTCGGAAAAGGCGTACGGCTTGGCGAGATAGTCATCGCCGCCGGTGCGTAACCCCTTGACCCGGTCGTCGACCTGGCCGAGCGCGGAAAGGATCAGGACCGGTGTCTCTATCGACTTGCTCCGCAAAGCGCCGATGACCGCGAGGCCATCGCGCTTCGGCAGCATGCGATCAACGATCAGGACATCGTATTCGCCGTCGAGGGCGAGCTGCAGCCCCTCCTCGCCGTCGCCGGCATGGTCGGCGACATGGCCGACTTCACGGAACGCCTTGACCAGATAGTCGGCCGCGTCCCGATCGTCCTCAATGATGAGCAGCCGCATGTTCTATCGCCGCACTCAATAAGTGTGTGTGTTCACCCCGAATATATAATCATGCCGCGCCGATGCTGCGGCCTTAGGCCAACCCATACCATCCGGACCGAAGAGTCGCCACGCGCCGACCGCAGCCGGGCTAGAAAGCGAGGGGGTGGCGAGCGGCTGCCCGCCACCCCCTCTCACCTACTCCACCCCGGCGGGGGCGACGGATGCCGGGAGGCAGAGTTGGTATTCGGGCGGGGACGGGTCTTGCGACCCGTCCCCAGGGTACGCCCGCCAGCGGGGGCGACGGATGCCGGCGGATCGCCCCTTTCCTTTAGAGCCCGCTCGAACCGGAGCCGGGCTTCATCTTTCGTTTGCGCATGATCCATTCCGAAAACGGGTCGCCGGTTTGCGGGATCGTGCGTCAGGCGTTACCGAGCGGCAGCGCCACGAACTTCGTGCCGTCGTTCGACTTCACCCGGAACAACACGGTGTGCTTGCCCGACGAACGCGCGTCGTCGAGCCCTTTACGGACGTCAGCCGGCGTCGTAACCGGCTTACCACCGACGTCGAGAATGACGTCACCCACCTGGAACCCGTGGTCCGCGGCGACACCACCTTCTGCGACCGCGGTGACCACGACGCCGTTGCCGCCGGCGCCCGAAACCTTGCTGCTGGGAGCGAGCGTCAAGCCGAGCTTCGGCACTTCGCTTCCGGACTCGTCATGCGCGGGCGCATTCGACGCCTCTTTCTCCGCGGGCAAGGTGCCGAGCGTCAGGGTCACGGTCTTGTCCGCGCCTTGATGAAGCATGCCAAGCTTGACCGTTACGCCGGGCGACATGGTGCCGATTTTGCGCGCCAAGTCGCGTGCATCTTTGACCGGCTGGTCATTAACCGAAGTGATGACGTCACCGCTGGCAATGCCAGCCTTGGCCGCCGGGCTATCTTTCTGCGGCTCGGAAACGAGCGCACCGGTCGCTTGTTTCAATCCCATGCTGTCGGCGATGTCGGGCGTCACTGACTGAATCTGCACGCCGATCCAGCCGCGCGTTACGCTGCCCTTGTCACGGAGCTGCGCGATCACGCTTTTTACGGTATCGGCAGGAATAGCAAAGGCGATGCCGACCGAACCGCCGGACGGCGAGAAGATCGCGGTGTTGACGCCGATGACGTTGCCGTCGACGTCGAAAGTCGGTCCGCCCGAGTTGCCTTTGTTTACCGGGGCGTCGATCTGGATGAAGTCGTCATAGGGACCGGCGCCGATGTCGCGGCCGCGGGCCGAGACGATGCCGGCGGTGACGGTGCCGCCAAGGCCAAACGGATTACCCACCGCGAGCACCCAATCGCCGACGCGCGGGGTGGTATCGGCGAGCTTCACATAGGGAAAGTTGTTGCCGTCGATCTTGATCAAAGCAAGGTCGGTGCGGGGATCGGTGCCGATGACCTTGGCCTTGAAGGTCTTACCGTCATCAGTCGTGACCTGGACGTTCTCCGCATTCTGCACCACATGATTGTTGGTGACAGCGTAACCGTCGCTGGAAATGAAGAAGCCGGAACCTTGACCGGTGATGATCTCATGACCGTTTGGCATGCTGGGCATGCCGAACTGACGGAAGAATTTCTCGAACGGCGAACCCGGCGGGAATGGGGAAGCGTCGTCGCCGCCGCTCGAATTGGCCGGCTGATCAATCTTGACGCGCACCGAGATCACCGCCGGTTTCACTTTTTCGACGATGTCAGCAAAACCCACCGGTTTTTGCGGCAGCTGCTGGACTTTCTCGGTCAGATTTTGCGCCTGCGCCGCGGTCACAAAGGGTATTGCCGCATTAGGCGACAGTGCCAAGACCGCCGCGCCGAGCCCGGCAATCGTCATGGCCAATAGCGTACCCCGCCGTGGCGATAGGCTGCGACGCGACTGCAGGGAATGATCATTCATTCGGTGTCTCCAAAAATCGAATATTCCGTCTCACGACGGACGGTGCTTTGGTCGGAACATGGGGCAGCGACCCTTACCGCGCACTGTCGGCTGGATTAAAAATTGGTAATGTTTGGTCGATATAGATTATCGTTTGGCAGCAATGGCTTACTATTGTGTTCTAGCGAACATACAAAAGCGCCTGTGGTGCCGCGTTGTGGCGAAAGCGCGATCACCCGCCGGCGTCGAGGGCATCCCCGCGGAGCAGTTCCGCAACGCGGGCTTCCTCGGCCGCAGTCAGATTCGCGGAGCCGATAACGACCGCCGCACCGTTGCGGCGGCGGGCAGCGATGAGCAGCATGACAATCCCTATCAGCAGGAGACCGGGCGGTGTGCCCCATAGCAGCGCGGTACGCCATTCCAGCCGCGGTTTGAGCAGCACGAATTCGCCGTAGCGCGCGACGATGAAGTTCATCACCTGTGCGTCGCTGTCGCCGGCTTCGATGCGCTGGCGCACCAGAACGCGCAGATCGTGGGCAAGCGGCGCCTCCGACTGGTCGATCGATTCGTTTTGACAGACCAGGCAGCGTAACTGTTCCGAGATGACGCGGGCGCGCGCCTCGAGCTTCGGATCCGACAGCATTTCGTCGGGCTGCACGGCGCGGACCGGAAACGACCAGCCGACTGCCAGCACAAGCATGAGCGCGTGGAGATATCTCACTGTCGTCACTCCGCGGGCTGCGGCACGGCGCTAATCTTGGCCTTGGCCGGCCGCGGCGCGCCGACGCGCAGGCGCCGATCCGAGAGTGACAGAGCACCGCCAAGAAACATGATCCCGGCGCCGAGCCAAATCATCAGCACGTAGGGCTTGAAATAGAGGCGCACCGGCACGCTGCCGTCCTTGTTCGGATCACCGATTGAGATGTAAAGCTGATTGAAGCCGCGCGACATCAGCGCGGCCTCGGTGGTCGCCATGTTGCGATCCGGGAACGCGCGCCGGCTTGGTTGCATATTGCCGATCAATTCGCCGTTGAGCCGGTGGATGGTGAAGCGGCCGACGACGTCGCGGTAATTCGACCCAGCGCGATTAAACGTGCCGTCGAAGGTCACGCGATAATGCGCGATGTCGAGACTGGCGCCGGGCTTTATCTCGGCGATGCGCTCGCTGCCCCAAGCGGTGACGCCGACGATGCCCATCAGCGTCACGCCGATGCCGAAATGGGCAAAGGCGGTGCCCCAGGCCGACCGCGGCAAGCCCAAGGCGCGCCGTAATGCCGCTCGGAACGGAACGCGCACGATAAGCGTACGCTCGGCAATGTCGGTCACCGCGCCGGCCATCACGAAGACGGCGACGCCGACGCCGAATGGCGCCAGCACCGGGCCGCCGTGTTCGAGCGCAAATGCGGCCGCTGTCGCCAGCGCCGCGAGCATCGCCGCTGCGAAGAGCCGCTGCGCGGCGCCCAACAGATCGCCGCGTTTCCAGCCCATCAGCGGACCGAACGGCATGACCGCCATCAGCGGTATGAATAGGGGGCCGAAGGTCAGATCGAAAAACGGCGGACCGACGGAGATTTTGGCGCCCGTGAGCGCCTCGAGCGCGAGCGGGTAGAGCGTTCCGACGAATACGGTGGCGCAAGCAGTGGTCAGAAACAGATTATTGAAAACCAGCGCGCCCTCGCGCGAAATCGGCGCGAACAAGCCGCCCTGCTTGAGCAGGGGCGCGCGCCAAGCGTAAAGCGCCAACGCGCCACCGATGAAGATAACGAGAATGCCAAGAATGAAAATTCCGCGCCGGGGATCGACCGCGAAAGCATGCACCGAGGTGAGCACGCCCGAGCGCACCAGGAAGGTTCCGATCAGCGACAGCGAGAACGTCAAGATGGCAAGGAGGATGGTCCATACTTTGAGCGCGCCGCGTTTTTCCATGACCACGGCGGAGTGCAACAGCGCCGTGCCGGCAAGCCACGGCATCAGGGAAGCGTTTTCGACCGGATCCCAAAACCAAAATCCGCCCCAACCCAACTCGTAATAAGCCCAATAGGAGCCGCCGGCGATGCCGAGCGTCAGGCACATCCAGGCGACGAGCACCCAAGGCCGCACCCAGCGCGCCCAAGCGGCGTCGATGCGGCCTTCAATCAAGGCGGCGATGGCGAAGGAAAAAGCGATCGAGAAACCGACATAGCCGAGGTAAAGCATCGGCGGATGAAAGGCGAGACCGGGGTCCTGCAGGATCGGATTGAGATCTTGGCCCTCGAAGGGCGCATTCGGGATGCGCACGAACGGGTTCGACGTCATGAGAATGAAAAGCTCGAACGCCGCCGCGATCCAGGCCTGCACCGCGAGTGCATTGGCCTTGAGCACCACCGGCAGGTTGGTCCCGAACGCCGCCACCAGGGCGCCGAAAAACGTCAGGATCGAAACCCACAGCATCATCGAGCCTTCATGATTGCCCCAGATGCTGGTGAGCCGATAGATCAGCGGCATTTGTGTATTGGAATTCTCATAGACGTTGAGCACCGAGAAATCGGACGTGACATAGCTGACGCCGAGCGCGGCAAACGCCATCGCGACGAATGCAAATTGCGCGAGCGCCGCCGGCGCGGCGATGCTCATGAGCACCGGGTCATTACTGCGGGTGCCGACGATCGGCATGATGCCCTGGATGAGCGCCAAGCCCAGTGCCAGCATAAGGGCGAAATGGCCGAGTTCAGGGATCATTTGCTGCCTCCGCCGATCGGCATCGCCGCGCGTTGCGCGTAATCGTCTTTCCAATGTCCCGACTTCTTCAAAGCGTCGGCGACCTCTTTCGGCATATAGGTCTCGTCATGCTTGGCGAGGATCGTATCGGCGTCGAATACGCCGCCGCCATCGAGCGCGCCTTCGGCGACGACGCCTTGGCCTTCGCGAAACAGATCGGGCAAAACGCCGGTATAAGTGACCGGAATTTCCGTCTTGCCGTCGGTCACTTCGAAGCGGACGTTCAGATTGTTGCCGCGCACCAGGCTGCCGTCTTTGACCAGGCCGCCAAGCCGGATGCGAGTGCCGGGCTCGACATGCTTTTCCACCACATCACTCGGTGAATTGAAAAATACGATGGAATCGCGGAATGCATTGAGCATCAGCGCGACGGCGACGGCGAGCACGCCGAGACCGCCGCCGATCAGAGTGAGGCGTCGCTGCTTGCGGGTCATGCTTTTGGTCTCCGCCTCATATCAGCTTGCCAGACCGAGAGCTTTGACCAGATCGTCGATCCGCTTGATCTCGTCGGGATGATCCGACAGTGCGTGCTTGGCGTCGGTGGCGGCGTTCCTGGCCTTGTCGAGGTCGCCGAGCACGGCATAGGAACGCACCAGGCGCAGCCAGCCTTCGACATCGCTGCCCTCGGCATGCAGCCGGTCGGCAAGCCGCTGTACCATGCCGCGGATCATTGCGGTGCGTTGCGTCTCGCTCATCGAATCCGCGGCGCCGACGTCGCTTGCGGTGGGGCCGGTGGTGGGACCTGCCGCAGAGTTCTTTTCGGAACCTATCCCGGGACCGGTATCGGTGGTGGACACAGCGGTGACGCGCGCCAACGCCTCGCGCACGAAGCCCGCCCACGGTGCGTCGGGTGACGCTTGCGCCAGTAGAGCACGCCATTTCGCGGCTGCCGCGGCACTGTTGCCGTCCTGCTCGTCCGCCAGCCCAAGATAGTAGCCGGCTTTCGCGTTGTGGGGTTCGCCGGCAACAGCTCTTTGGAAGGCCTGCTTAGCCTCGTCAGTGACGACACCGTTGGCGGCGCCCACCAGCGCTTCGCCAAGCGCCGACTCCCGGGCGGGGCTGTCGCCATTGAGCACAATCGCTTTGCGCCAGGCCGCAACCGAATCGTCTGGCCGCCCCATCCGCAGATAGACCGGCGCCAATACTTCCCAACCGGCGCCATCGTTCGGGTTGCTGGCCAGATGCGCCTCGACCTGACTGACCAGGCCTTCGATCGATTGGTGTCCCGGTACATTATTGACGCGCGCGAAGGCCGACTGGTCGGGAACATCGGGCGATCCAAGCCGCAGATAAAGTCCCAGCGCAACGGCCGGCACCACGACGATGGCGGCAAGCGCGGCGATGCGGCGCCGCCACCGCGCCGACGACGCGGGCGTGGCCGAAACCGGCGCCTCGGCGTCCGCCGCAGCCAACAGCCGGCGCGATATTTCGATACGAGCGGATTCCGCCTCGGCCTGCCCGATCAGACCGGCGGCGCGATCGCGATCGATCTCGGCAAGTTGATCCTGATAGACGAGCCGATCGCTGCCACCGCCCAGGCTGGGATTGCGCCCAAGCGGCCACACCACGGCGAAGACCGCCGCAGCCGTCATCGCTGCAAAAATGAGCCAAAGCACCATTGGTTCAAAGCATCATATAAGCTGTCGCGTGAGGCGGACCCAGGCTCGACGGCACCGCTCTTTCCGCCAGACCGACCGCAGGCGGCGATTTTGCAGCCTGGAGACGGCCGATATTCGGCGCGGTTACAACACGGCGCGAATGCGGCCGCAATGGGAACCGCGGCGCGGCACTTTCGCACTCCACCGCCGGGATTTTACGCTCGCCATGCCCGCAAACGCAGGTTCGGGTCAGCTTACGCTCGTGCCGGCCGACGCTCGGTGGTTCCGGCCTGCACCGCAACCTCGGCCGCTTTGGCGAGCAGCCCCGCATATTCAGAGCCGAACACCGTTCGGCAAAACCGTATCGCGGCGTCGACCTGAGATTGCCGGAACGGGCGGTCGGCGTCACCCGCATTGCGCAGTGTATCGAGCAAGGCCTTGGTGCCCGTCTCCAGGTAAAGCGTCAACTCGGAATGGGCGCGGGTCGTGACTTCGTTGACGGCAAGTTCGCTCGCGTATTGCCGGCATGCCCCGACAAATTCGACCCGCATTTCGGCTTCGTTGACGTCGATCGAGTCGAGCAGCGAGCCCGGAGCGATGTCCTTGGCAGGCCGTGGCCGCAATAAGCGGCGCACAAGGCCTGGCGTCGCCTCGATCTCTGCCTTGAGCAGGCTCGAAACCTCGGCGCGGATCGCCGCCAGCTGCCGGCTCCAGGGCGATTCCACCGACAGGTTCATCTCGGATCGCAGTCCGCGGGCGGCGTCGTGAATAGCCTTGAGCATCGACACGACAGGGCGTCCGGCGCGAAGTTCGGAGCGCAGCTCTGCGACCATGCTCTCGGCCTCACTCAGCACCAGCGTGACTGCGGCCGCATAAGGAGTCTCCGCGACCCGCGCGGTATCGTCGCTCTCGGCAGCTCGGGTAGCGATGCGAATGAGCTGCCAGGGCGCTGCCAGCCGATTCATCACCAGGATCAAGGCGTAAAGGAAAAAATCCGACTTGCGCATCCCGCCGCTGTCAAGCGACGGCTGCGCCGCTGCCGCATCGATTTGCTTGGTCACCGTATCGATTTCGTCACGATCGAAAACGCGGATGTGATTGGGCAGGCGCCGGGCAAAATCGCCGAGCACATCGCGCAGCGACAACAGGGCGACCATCGTGCTGAGATCTTCCTGCGCTCGCGGCGTGCCGACCTGAACGGCCAGTCGCCGTCGCGCTCTTTCGTCGGAACCGCTGCCGAGCATGGTGTCTTTCATGCGCAGGATGGCGCGCTCGTGCAGCGCCCTGACCAATTGCTCGGCTTTGGTCCGGTCGTCGGCCAACAAGGCGCGGTTGATATCCTCGCTTAGCGCTTTGGCTTCGGCCGCCATGAGATCGCGACCGATCCACGACCAGATCGGTTCAAGCGAGACCCGCGCAATGCGGCCGACCCGCTTGTGTTCGGCGCCAGCGTCAATCAAGAACGGCTCGAGCGGGGCGAAGAACAGCCGCGCCGCGTCGCCGATCCGTGGCACCGGCTGGGCGGCGGCGCGGACGGCACGGCGCAATTCCTGGAGCACTATTTGATTGCCGGCGCTCTCTCCGCCGCGCAATAAGCCGCGCTCAAGCTCCTGGACAAGCATCGAGCGCGCTTCTGGCTTGAGCGTCTGGAGATATTCCCGCAGCCGTTCGATGGATTGACCATCGCTCGTCATAGTCGAAAGACCATTGCCCTGGACTTTACCGTTAACGTTTTAATTGGCCGGCGCTTAAGAAGGCGTTACGCAAAGCGTCAGGAATTCAACATGATAAAGCAAAGCGCGGTTTTCGGCCGCAACTGGGCTAACGTTTGGGCGGGGCGGATCAGACCGAAGAGGTGGCGGCCGCCGACACCGCCACCTTCACGGGTTCGTCGGTTATTTTGGCGATGCGACGCAAACGGCGACCAGCGGGGCATTGGCTGGCGTCGCCGTCGGGCCGCAGGAGGCACCTCTTTCGCCCAAAAACTGCGCTTGATTGCGGGTCGGACCGCAATACGCGGTCACCAGGACCTCGTTGTCCTGGCACTGCACGGTACAACCCGATAGGCAATCCGATTTGACCACGCGGATGCTCGGGCTCGGCGGACCCGCTTGGCCTTGCGGTCCGGCGGGACCGGGCGGCCCGGGAGGACCTGCTGGGCCGGCTGGGCCGGCATCTCCTTTGGGACCCTGGGGACCCGCCGGACCCCGATCCCCTTGCGGACCTTTGCCACAGCCGGCTAACGAACCGGACACAACCAACAGCAACGCCACCGTAATTGCTAGATGCGGTGCACGCATTTTCAGATTCCTCCCAAGTTCTCCGCGGAAAGCCGCTCCAGTCCCCGCAATAGAAGATCAAACTAGCCCCTTAGGCGCAAGGACGATGCGCGCAGCGCGCACGGGAGGTCGCTTTTGGTTGATCCGACGGCCGGCGTGCCTATTGCCGAACGGCGACGCGAGCGGGGCGGGCTGGCGGCTCGGTTATGTTTTGGCTAAGGTTTTGCGGCAACTTCGTAGCAATCACGAGCAAAACATGAAGCCGAGAAAATGTGGCGCCAACACTTGGCGGCGAACCGTTGCCTTTGCGACCATTGCGCTGGCAATGACTTTTCTCACACCTTCTATTCGTCAGGTGCATGCGCAAAACTATCCCGCGCGCACGGTGAAGATCGTGGTGCCGTTTCCGGCCGGCGGCACCGCCGATGTGATGCCGCGCGTCTTCGCGAATTGGCTGTCGCGCAAATGGGGCCAGCCGGTCGTGGTCGAAGACCGCGCCGGCGCCGGTGGCAATATCGGCGCCGAGGTCGTCGCCAAATCCGATCCCGACGGCTACACGCTCCTGGCGTCGCCGCCGCCGCCTTTGGTCATCAATCAGAACCTCTATCCGCACCTTGATTTCAATCCGAGCAAATTCGTGCCGATCATCGTCATGGCGCGTGTACCGAATGCGCTCGTGGTCAACCCCGACAAGGTCAAAGCCAATACCGTGCCTGATTTTATCGCTTATCTGCAGGCCAACGCCGGAAAAGTCACCGACGCCACGCAGGGCAACGGTACCACCTCGCAACTAACTGCTGCCATGTTTCAGATGATGGCGCACGCGAAGCTGCAGAACGTGCCCTATCGCGGCTCGGCGCCGGCGCTCAACGATCTCGTCGCCGGCAGCGTCGACTGCATGTTCGATAATCTCGGTGTCTCGTTGCAGCTGGTCAAGGCCGGCAAGCTGAAACTGATCGCGATCGCTTCGGCAAAGCGCATGGCGAGCCTGCCCGACGTGCCGGCGATTGCCGAGACGCTGCCCGGCTTTGAAGCGGTGGCTTGGTATGCCTTCGTCGCCCCGGCGGGCACGCCCGCCGCAGTAGTCGACAAGGTCAACGCCGGCGTTAACGAAGCGCTGCGCGATCCCGAGATCCAGAAACGCCTCGCCGATCTTTCAGCCGAGCCGGTCGGCGGCTCGCCGCAGGACACCGCGGCCTATTTCCGGGAAGAGACGGAGCGCTGGAAGAACGTGATTACGTCCGCGCACGTCGTGCTCGATTGAAGTTCCGTGAAACACAGCACCGATCGCATCCTCACCACTCATGCTGGAAGCCTGCCGCGGCCGCCGGACCTGCTCGATCTCGTTCGAAGCGGCGGCGCCAAGGCGCTCGATCAAGCGAGCAACGCCGCTCGCCTTCGAGGGGCCGTTGGCGAGATTGTGCGCAAACAGACTGAGCTCGGCATCGATGTCATCGACGACGGGGAATACGGCAAGCCGAGTTTCGTCAGCTATATCAACGAGCGCCTCGGCGGCTACGAAGTCGATACCCGTGCCGGCCCACGCAATCAATGGATGACGTCGCGCGAAGGGCTGTCGTTTCCGGAATTTTACGCGCAGACCCATCCAGCTTCGACGCACACCCACATGGTCTGCACCGGGCCGATCACTTACAAAGGCCATGTCGCGCTCAAGCGCGACATCGATAATCTGAAAGCAGCGCTCGACGGCGTGAAGGCCGAAGAAGCATTCATGCCGGCGATCTCGCCATCCAATATCGAGGACTGGCAGAAGAACGCCTATTACAAATCGCAAGAAGAGTACGTCTTTGCCATCGCCGAGGCGATGCGTGAGGAATACGAGGCGATCGTCGCCGCCGGATTTCTCGTACAGATCGACGATCCGCGGCTCGTCACGTATTACATTATCCATCCCGAGGCGAGCATTGCCGACTGCCGCAAGTGGGCCGAAGTGCGGGTTGAGGCGCTTAATCACGCACTGCGCAACATCGCACCGGAGAAAATCCGCTTTCACACCTGCTACGGCATCAATATGGGCCCGCGCATCCACGACATGGAGCTGAAAGACATCGTCGATATCATTATGAAAATCCGCGCTGGCGCCTATTCGTTCGAGGCGGCGAATCCGCGCCATGAGCACGAATGGAAGGTGTGGAAGGGCGTCAGACTGCCGGACGGCAAGATTCTTATTCCCGGAGTGATCTCACACTCGACCATTCTGGTCGAACATCCGGAGCTCGTCGCCGAACGTATTGTGCGCTACGCGAGCATCGTCGGCCGAGAGAATGTGATTGCGGGCTCCGATTGCGGCTTCGCCACCTTCGCTGGATCGAAGGAAGTCCATCCCTCGATCGTCTGGGCGAAATTTAAGTCGCTCAGCGACGGAGCGCGGATCGCGTCGAAGGAATTGTGGGGAGGTTAGTTCCGTAGCCTTATCCGCCCGGCAGCGCCAGTTCGGCGCGCAAGCCGCCGATCGGCGCGGTGCCTAGCGTGAGCACGCCGCCGTAAAGGTTGGCGAGCTCGACGACAATCGAGAGGCCGAGGCCGGAGCCCGGCTTGGTCTCGTCGAGCCGCTGGCCGCGCAGCGCCACTTGCTCGCGCTCCGCAGGTGACAATCCCGGACCGTCGTCATCGACGATGATGCGCACCCGCGACTTGACGCCGTCGGACGGCGGCTGATCTGCCATCACTTCGATCGCCACCCGAGACTGTGCCCATTTGCAGCCATTATCGACGAGATTGCCGATCATCTCTTCGAGATCCTGCTGCTCGCCCCGGAATCGCGCGTGCTCAGGCACGTCGACATCGATGGCGATATCGCGCGCCCGATAGAGTTTCTCCATGGTGCGGGCGAGTGCCGTCACGACCGAAGGAACCTCCACAGAGGTACCGACGACGATGGAGCGGGCGGCAAGCCGTGCCCGCTCAAGCTGGCGCGCCACCTGATCGCGCATGATGTCGGTCTGTTCAAGCACTTTGACCGCCAGTGGATCGTTACCTCGCGCCGCCGCTTCGTTGACGATTACCGACAGCGGCGTCTTCAAGGCGTGCGCCAGATTGCCGACATGCGTGCGCGCCCGCTCGACGATCTCGCGGTTGGCGTCGATCAAGGCGTTGGTCTCGCGGGCCAGCGGAGCGATCTCGACCGGGAATTTGCCCTGCAGCCGTTCGGCGCGGCCGGAGCGGATGGCGGCAAGGCTTTCGGAAATGCGGGTGAGCGGCGCCAGCCCGAACCGCACCTGCAGCGCGGTGGTCAGCAGCAGCGCCAATGTCAGCGCGGTAAAAGTTATGATGATGGTGCGCTCGAAGCTGGCGGTTTCGTCGTCGATTTCCGAGGCGTCGCCGGCCACGGCGATGAGGTAACGGCCGTCGGTGCCGAGATCGATGTCGCGTTCGACGAGACGCAGCTCCTGGTCTTCGGGGCCTTTCGCATAGCCCTGGCGATATTCGGCGTCAGTTGGTGATTTCTCATCGGGCAGCCGCGGCAGACTGGCATCCCACAGCGAGCGCGACGAACGCACTTCGGGCGTTTTGGCATCGAGCCGCGTGACCTGCCAGTACCAGCCTGACAGCGGCAATTCGAACAGCGGCTCGCCGATCGATTGCGGATATTTGTCGGCGCCCTCCTCGGGTGAGGCCACGTCGGCGACCAGAGTGCGCAAATAGACGTCGAGCCGGCGGTCGAAGGCGCGTTCCACGGCATGACGATAGAGCGTCGACAGCGCCACGCCGGTGATGATGAGAATGACCACCGTCCAGCCGGTCGCCCAAATGAACAGGCGAAGTGCGAGCGAGTTAGCGCGCATCTGGGGGCGTCAGCAGATAGCCCAGGCCGCGCACCGTCTGGATCACGTCGACACCAAGTTTTTTGCGGATGCGGCCGACGAACACTTCAATGGTGTTGGAGTCGCGGTCAAAATCCTGATCGTAAAGATGCTCGACGAGCTCGGTGCGCGACACCACCCGGCCGGTGTGGTGCATCAAATACGACAACAGCCGGTATTCGTGCGAGGTGAGCTTGATCGGATTGCCCTCGACCGCAACACGGCCGGTGCGGGTATCGAGACGCACGGGACCGCAGGTAAATTCGCTTTTGGCGTGGCCGGCCGAGCGGCGCAGCAGGGCGCGCACGCGCGCGAGCACCTCTTCGAGATGAAACGGCTTGGCGACATAGTCGTCGGCGCCGGCGTCGAAACCCTGCACTTTGTCGCTCCAACGGTCGCGCGCGGTGAGGATGAGCACTGGCATGGCGCGACCGGCGCGGCGCCAGGCTTCCAGCACCGAAATGCCGTCCATTTTCGGCAGCCCGATGTCGAGAATAATGGCGTCGTAGGGCTCGCTCTCGCCGAGATAATGGCCCTCCTCGCCGTCGAAGGCGCGATCCACGACATAACCGGCATCGGTCAGCGCGGTCGCCAGCTGCCGATTGAGATCGGGATCGTCCTCGACAACAAGAAGCCGCAAATCAAGCTCCGCTTAATGGTCGCCGGCGAGTGTGCCCTTTACGGCATCTACGGCGATCCGAGCCACTTTGCCATCGTGCGCAAGGACTGTCAGCACGTAGACGAGCCCATCATGGCCGTGACACAGACGCGCCCGCACTACCGTACCCGGCATGCGCCGTCTCGCCATATGCATGGCGGTAGAGAGCCGAATGAGCGTACCGCTATCGGTCTCGGCCCGGCGTTCTTTCTGGTTGAGGCAGGCGTGCTCGGCCTCGGCGTGAACCGGATGGGCGGCGTCAATATGCGCCGGATGCGCGGCATCGGGGCGAGCGGGGTGTGCGGCGTCCTCGGCGCGGGCCGGGGCGCCCGCACAGACGAGCGTGAGAAAAGCGGCAAAGACAACTCGCTCCGCACTGACCATGCTAGGCGTTCTAACCGCCCTGCAGTGAACCCCGCCTGAACGGCTTTTTTGAAGGTAGACCGCCGCTAATATGCGAAAAAGGCGATATTCTGGCCGTGAACCGCTCGATGGAAAACGCAATGAAACGATTGGGGGCAGGCCGGCTGATTCGGTTCGCCGCTCTCGCGCTGTCAGGAGCCATTGGCGTTGCTGTCGCGGCAATTCCGCTGCCGGGCGGAGCTCCAGCGGTGGCGATGGTCGGCGGCGCTCCGCCTGCGGCTGAGGGTGCCGGACGCTCGGTTGTCATGATCCTGGGCTCGTACGGCACCGCCTGCACCGCGACCGCGATCGCGCACGACCTGTTGCTGACCGCGGCGCATTGCGTGCAGCCGGGCGCCGATTACAAGCTGGTCGACAGCGCGCCGGGACGCGAGCCGGTCCTAAAAGATATCGCGCGCATCGATCGCGATCCGCAATTTGATCTCAAACGGCTTTTCGCACATCTGGCGACGGCTGACGTCGCTCTGATCAAGCTCGCCGCGACGCTGCCGCCGCGCATCCCCCCGCTTCCGCTTGCCGGCGACGGCGCAAGCGTGGCTGTCGGCGACTCTCTCGTGGTCGCTGGTTACGGCGTCACCGTTCGTGGCGACGGCCGTACCGGGGGCACCGTTCGCGCCGCAACGCTTGTCGTCACCGGAGTGCCCGGTACTTTGCAAATCCGCTTGTTCGATCCGAACACCAAAGGGCAAAGCCCCGGACTTGGCGCCTGCGCCGGCAATTCCGGTGCGCCGGCACTTCGTGACACCGCTGGCAAGCTTGCGATCATCGGCGTCGTCAGCTGGTCGACCGGCCCAAAACTCTCCGCCGGCTGCGGCGGGCTTACCGGCATCACGCCGCTGGTTCGCTACCGCGCCTGGATCGTCGATACGGCGCGGGCGCTCGGTTCACCGCTGGCGCCGTAAATATTTTTTACTCCCCCGTATTCTCGTCCAATCGAACCGGCCCGTGCAGCGGCCGTTCTTCGACGACAAAGAGACAGGCGAAGGAAATCAAAAGAAAGACCGCGGCGGTCAGAAAGACCCAGTGATAGGCTGGCCCCAGATCGCCATGTTCCGCCGCGAGCTTTTCCAGCGTCATTACCCCCGACCCGCTGTCGACCCCGCCGAGCACAATGGCGCCGAACACCGCGACAATGATCGCGCCGCCGAGCGTGCGGAAAAAGTTCAGCGTGCCGGTCGCGGTGCCGAGCTGATGCGGTTTGACCGCGTTTTGGATGAGGATGGTGCTCATCGGATACATCGGCCCGAGTCCGCATCCGAGTGCAAAGAGCAAGGCCACGAATTTGGCGATCGAGTAGCCGGTCGGATTGGCTCCGAGCATGAGCAGCACGATGACGGCGACTGCCAGACCTATCATCGGCACCCGCAAATAGCGCGCTATTCGCACCATCACCCGCGCCGTAACCTGGGAGCCACAGACCGTGCCGGCCATGAAAGCAATCAGCGCCAGTCCTGACGAACTGGCTGAAACGCCGAGCACGGCTTGGCAATAAAGCGGCGTATAGATCGTGATGCCGATGATCGTGCCGATCGAGAAGAACGCGGCGCAGGTGATCGCCGAGGTGACGCGACCGCGCAGGATGGCGACCGGAATAAATGGTTCCCGCGCCGTCAGAAGCCTGACCGCGAACAGAACCCAGAGCACCGCTGAGCAGCCGATCAGCGTAACGATCCGCCATGATGTCCAGGGATAATGCGTACCGCCCCAGCCGAGCGCCAACAGCAGCACGATGGCGGCGCCGACCAATAAGGCGCCCCCGATTATATCGAGCTGATGCGGTCGATCGTTGCGCGGCAAGCGACGCAAGGCGCGCTCGGTCATGACCAGCGCGACGGCGCCAAGCGGCAGATTGATCCAGAAAATCAGCGACCAGTGCAGATGATCGGTGAGTAGCCCGCCAAGCACCGGTCCGAGAATACTGGCGCTCATGAACATGACGGAAGTGCGGCCCATAACGATCGGCCGCTCGCGCGGCGACAGCAGATCGGCGATGATGGTCTGCGCGGTCGGCAATAGCCCCCCGCCGCCGATGCCTTGCAAGCCGCGCGCCAGAATCAGCATCCAGATATTCTGCGCCAGTGCGCAGGCAACCGAGCCGGCGACGAAAATGCCGATTGCCCACATGAGAATAAGGCGTCGGCCGTAGATGTCGGAGAGCTTGCCGAAAAGAGGCGTCGTCGCCGTCACGGCGAGCAAATAGGCGGTTACCACCCACGACAGGTCGTCGATGCCGCCGAGGCTCTTGCCGATCGCCGGCAACGCCGGCGCAACGATGGTCTGCTCAAGCGCGGACAGAAACATAGCCAGCATGATGCCGGCGACGATGGTGCGGACTGTGCCATGATCAAGCGGTGCCGGTATTTGCTGGGCGTGGGAGTCAGCGCTGGCGTCTGCTAAATGCGGCGTCGCGCCTGCAGCGTCGGGCGCGAGGCTAGGTGCGGACACTGAGGTGATTTCGCTGGTCATGAAGGCGGCTGAACTTGCCCGGCTTCACTTGGCCGCCGGCACGCGGCTTTGCAACCACCGTCGGTGCAGACCAGGGGTGCGTCGGGCTTTCGCGCTGCTTGTAATCTCACCGCCGTCGCGCCCGTTTCGGCAACCTGAGCGGCCAGCTGACGATGTGGTCCTCAAGATCCTCGTCGGGCACGTTGACCTCCGACGCGCCGACGCGGCCGCGCACCGAGACGCCCGCACTGTGAACCGTCTCCGGATCGCCGGAGACCAATGGGTGCCACCAATAGAGGTCCCTACCCGCGGCAAGCAGCACATAGGCGCATGATGGCGGCAGCCAATTGATGGTTTTGAGGGTCTCGGGCGTCAGGCCTACGCAATCGTCGACCAGTTCGAGCCGATGGCCATAATCGCGGCAGCGGCAGGTTTCGCCGTCCAGGAGGCGGCAGCCGACGTCGGTGTAGAAGGTCTTGGCCGCTCCCTCCTCTTCTTCGAGCTTATTGAGGCAGCATTTGCCGCAGCCGTCGCAAAGGCTTTCCCATTCCGAATCCGTCATTTCCTCCAATGACTTGCGTCGCCAGAATGGAACTTCAGTCGCGTCGCCGTCGTTAGTTGCCATCATGTTCTCCGCCGCCGCGACCTTATGCCAAAATTACCCCCAATTTCCATTCACTGTGTCTGTGCGTGTGAATTGGTCTCCGGCGCGCCGTCAACTAAACCAAGTGCCACCACGCCGTGTAAGTAAAGGTTGGCCGGCAAAATCGCCGTCGGCTACAAACGTTGTATAGGCCGAAGCCTGCCGTCACGTCCCGGAGCGCACTGAAGTGACCGATATGTTTCCCGATCCGGGCGATGATTGGCGGCCGAGATTCAAGCGGCTGCTGCTCGACATCGACGCCCGGATCGATTTTGCCATATTTCAGGGTGGCAAGTGGACCCGTGAAATCTACGAGCGTTTCACGGCCTTCATGGATCGCGGTCATGTCGGCGGCTGGCGCCGCTGGCTCTTCATCGAGCCGCTGTCGGAAATGGCGACGCTGGGAACCGGCGGCCTGGTTCTCATGCTGGCGCTGGCCCTTCCCGCCTTCCGTCAGACATCCGACGACGACTGGCTGAAGAAGTCCGAACTCGCGGTCACTTTTCTCGACCGTTACGGCAATGTCATCGGCAGCCGCGGCATCAAGCACACCGAATCGGTGCCGCTCGACGAAATGCCCGACAACCTGATCAAGGCCACGCTGGCGACCGAAGATCGCCGCTTCTACGACCATTACGGCATCGATATTCAGGGCGTATTTCGCGCTTTCGTCACCAACACCGAGGCCGGCGGCGTCGTCCAGGGCGGCTCAACCATCACCCAGCAGCTTGCCAAGAACCTGTTTCTCTCCAACGAGCGGACCTATCAGCGCAAAATCAATGAGGCGTTCTTGGCGCTGTGGCTCGAGGCGCATCTGAGCAAGAATGAGATTCTGAAATTATACCTCGATCGCGCCTATCTCGGCGGCGGCGCCTTCGGCGTCGACGCCGCGGCGCGGTATTATTTCGGCAAATCAGTGCGCGACGTGACGCTGGCCGAGGCGGCGATGATTGCCGGCCTGTTCAAGGCGCCGACCAAATTCTCGCCGCTGGTCAACCTGCCCGCCGCCCGCGCGCGCGCCAACGTGGTACTCGACAATCTGGTCGACAACGGTTTCATGACCGAGGGCCAAGTCTACGGCGCGCGGCGCAACCCCGCGACGCCGATCGACCGCGCCGCCGAGGACGCGCCCAATTATTACCTCGACTGGGCGTTCGACGAGATGCGAAAGCTGGTCGAAACCTTCCCGAAATCTGTCACCGCCCGCTCCTTCATCGTGCGCACCGCGCTCGACAGCAATCTGCAGCGCTACGCCGAGCACGACGTCGAATCCGAGCTGCGCCAATACGGCCGCGATTACGGCGCCAGCCAGGTTGCTGTGGTGATCGCCGATCTCGACGGCGGGGTGCGCGCCATGATCGGCGGCCGCGATTACGGCGCCAGTCAGTTCAACCGCGCCACCGACGCGTTGCGTCAGCCCGGCTCCTCGTTCAAGCCCTACGTCTATGCCACCGCGCTGGCGAACGGGTTCACGCCGTCTTCGGTGGTCGACGATTCGCCGGTCTGCATCGGCAACTGGTGTCCGCACAATTATTCGGGCGGCTATTCCGGACCGGTAACACTGCTTGAAGCGATCACCCATTCGATCAACGTCATCCCGGTCAAGCTCTCGATCATGCTCGGCAAAGGCAACCCCAAGCTCGGCCGCGCCATGATCGTGCAAACCGCGCGCAATTTCGGCATCAACACGCCGCTACCCGATACGCCGTCGTTGCCGATCGGCGCGGACGGCGTCAACGTTCTCGAACACGCCGTCGCCGACGCCACGTTTCCCAATCTCGGCCGCGCCGTCGCGCCGCACGCCGCGCTCGAAGTTCGCACCGATTCCGGCCAGCTGGTGTGGCGGTTCGATCGTGACGGTCCGAAGCCGAGACAGGTGATCGCGCCGCAAGTCGCGCTCGACATGATTAAAATGCAGAATTCGGTGGTCGAGAATGGCACCGGGCGGCGGGCGCAGCTCGACGGCGTGCCGACCTGCGGCAAGACCGGCACCACCAACGATTGGCGCGACGGCTGGTTCGTCGGTTACACGGGAAATTTTGTCGGTGCGGTCTGGATGGGCAATGACGATTATTCGCCGACCAAACGCATGACCGGCGGCACCCTGCCGGCAATGACCTGGCACAATATCATGGCTTATGCGCATCAGGGCATCGAATTGCGGGCGCTGCCGGGCCTGCCGCCACCGACACATGCGCCGGCCCTCGTCGATGCGTCGTTCAAAGGCAACGAGGCGCCGCATCCGGTGCTGCTGACGCGCAAGGGTACCGATGCCCTGATCCAGGTCGAACAAATGCTGAATGATGCCGATCATGCGCGTACGGCCGAGCGTGACCCCGCCGGTCCGGTGGGCGCAAACGCCGGCGCCACGCCGGACGGTGGCAAGCGATCCGATACGTTCGCGACCGCAGCCGGTCGCGATGCCGCTACAGCGCCGCGCGGCGACTAAACCGAAGTCCCCGATATGCGCCTGTTGTTCGGTTCGTGCTTTACGCTGTTGATCGCGGCCGCGCTCGGCCTCGGCGCGACCTGGTTCACGCTGACGCGTGGTGTTGCCTTCGGTGCATTGACCATCGGCGCATGGACGGCATGGCCGAAAAGCGGGTCGGTCGATATCGACCCCTATGCGCGGGCCAGTATTGCCCGCAGCGGCGAGCTGCCGACCGGAATGGGCGACGGTATCGCCTTCTATGCGCACACCGACGACGCCGGCGAAAACTTGGATGGACGCTGCACCTTCACCATTAGCGGCATGACGCCGCCGGCGCGCTATTGGACGGTCTCGCTGTACGATCCCGAGGGCCGGCTGGTCGCCAACACGATCGGCCGCCACGGCTTCACCAGCGAGGAAATCGTGCGCGATATCGACGGCAGTTTCACGATCACCGCGGCGCCGCTGGCGCGTCCCGGCAATTGGCTGCCCACGGGCGGGGTCGAACGATTCATGCTGGTGTGGCGGCTGTACGACACGCCGATCGGCGTCGCTACCCGCACCACCAAGGAAGGCCCGATGCCAACCATCGCGCGAAAGGGCTGCTCATGATCCGCGGCCTGTTGTGGATCCTCGCCGCTATCCTGCTCGGCGGCATCGTGCATCTGTCGACGGTGCTCGCGATGCCGCACACCGCGACGCAAGACGCCTATTCCCGGCTGGCGCCCCTCACTCCGGTCAATGCCGTGGTGCCGCTCGCACCGCCAACCGCCAAAAGCGCCATCATGCCGTTCATGGATCCGGCATTTGCCGCCGCGGTTTGCCGCTACGACCTGACCAACGGGTCGCTCAAGCTCATTGCGCCGGTAAGCCAAGCCTATACATCGGTCACCTTCTACACACGCAAGAGCGTCGCCTATTACGCCATCAATGACCGTGCCGCCGGCCGGCATTCCATCGAGCTCGATCTGATGACGCCCGAACAGCACGCGGCGCTGCCTGAAGACGAAGACGTCACGGCCGCGGACCGGCTGATCATCGAGTCGCCGTCGACCATGGGCCTGATCGTGTTACGCGCCTTGGCGCCGGAGCCCGGCCTGATGCCGATGGCGCGGCAAGCGCTGGCCGGCGCGACTTGCGGCATCCAACCGGCACAGTAGATTATTTCGCGGCAGCCACCGCGGCCGGGACGGCGGCGACGCGGGGCTTTGCTACGACTACGACCTGGTTCGCGGCGATCTGTTGCTGCAATTCGGTGAGGACGCTGTCGGCATCGGCGGCGATGGGCTGCGGCTCAGCGACCGCGAGATGTTCGAGAGCAAAGCGGTAGCTGGCGCAGCGCTGGCTCAGCGCTTTGTCCACCCAGGCAATCGTCAAGTCGTTCTCGCCGATGCGCGCTCGCGCATTGACGCGTTCGGCCGGGGTCAAGTCGCGAATTTGTTGCATGCTCGCCTCGCGCCGGCGGTCGAGATCGATGACACGCCGTGCCACGACAAAAAACGGCGCGACCCGCACAATGTCGTTGCGCATATCATCGATCAGCTGATTGTAGCGCGCCGCGCTCGAGCGCAGCATTTCTCCCTGCAGGCGCCGGTAATAAGCGGTCGGATCGAATGCCCACAATTCGCGCTGGAACGCTCGCTTGGTGCCGCTTTCATAAACTACCGCATCCCAGCGGAGACGGTCGTAAGGCGGCTCGATCAGCGGAAAGGCAAGATCGCGGAGTGTTTGTTCGTCGCCGGTCAGGTTATCGGCCGACACCAGCCCGCCGGCACTGGCGGCGGCTTCCTCGCCGACCCAGGCATGAATGTCGTCGGTGACCAATTGATCGCTCAACCGGCTGAAGTCAGCCGTGCTGGTACAGCCGGATAGGACGAGTAAAGCAAGGACGGCAAGGTAAGGCGCCCTTCTTTCGCATCGGCAACGGGCGCGCGGCGGCATGATCAAGCCCCGTTCGTTCAGCGGCGCCTCACGCGGCGGCGCCCACCGTTGTCCGCCGGCGGATGCGTCTGGGGCTCGGCCTCCTCGGCGCGCGGATCGGCGTAGCGCTCGATCCGGATGACGGGCAGAATAATGATCGTTGCGGATTCGTCCGCCGCCTCGCGGCCGAAACGCACGATACGCCCGTCGTCCGGAAATTTGATAACGTTGCCCACCAGCCGCTTTCCTCTGCCGCCGGCAAGGAGGCGTTCTGCCCCGCTGCGCGGAAGCCGGCATCGCCCTGATTAAGCGGCATGCAAGGTTAACGGTCCGCTAACGCGCGCAACTTAGGCTGACGAACAAATTCGCCCTCGGGGAACCTGTTGCGATCGAGTCACGCGTTATGGAAAGCGCCAGCCTGTCGAGCCTCGACAATCTCACTTATCTCGGACTGCGCAGCGGGGTCGATATGCGGCCCACGCTGCTGCGCGTCCTCACCGACCTCTATGTGCAGAAGCTGACGCACACGCCGGATGAGGAACGGCATTACACCGAACTTGCGCTGCGACTGCTCGATGCCGTGGACGTTGCGACGCGCGCCGCAGTTGCGGACCGACTGGCACGCCATCTGTCACCGCCGCTGCGGGTTATTCAGCAATTGGCCGCTGATTTGCCTGAAGTCGCAGCGCCGGTACGCGGACATCCCCTGCTGCGTCGTAAGACACCAACAAGCGAACCGGCAATGCCGGTCGCCGCTGCCGCTGAAGTCCGCGAAACCGCACCTCCTGAATTCGACCGCCCGCCAGCAGGAATCTCCACAGCCGGCGCTCGACTTGATCGGCGCCGACGTCGCCAGCGAGCTCAACGAGCTCTTTTTCGCCGCGAGCACGGAAGAACGGCGGCTCATTCTGCTTAATCTCGAAGTCGCGGCGCCACTGCCGGTCGGTCGCGTCCGGCTCGCACGCGACAGCGCCATTGGTCGTCGGCTGGAAGCTGCGGCGCTCGCCCGCGACCGAGAGGACTTCGTGCAACATCTCGCTTTTTCTCTGGAAATCCAGCGTGTGCAAGCCCGCCGTATCGCGAACGATGTACTCGGCGAACCGATCGTGGTCGCCGCCAAGGCGATCACGATGCCGCGCGACGTGGTCTATCGCATGCTGCTGTTCGTCAATACGACTGTCGGCCATTCGGTGGAACGCGTCCACGCCCTTGCTGCGCTTTACGATGAACTGCCGATCCAAGCCGCGGAACATATGGTGGCAATCTGGCAGGCGCTGCATCCGCGCGAATCGGCAAAACACCGGCCGTTCGTCTGGAACGATGAGGCGCGCGCCCGCGCCCGCACTGCAACGGTCGCGGTGCGCCGGGCGCCGGCCTCGCAGCGGAACAACGAGCGCCGCGAGGTTTCTTAACTTACGATATCGAGAAAATTCCGGCCGGCGGGATCCTCGACCTCGACAATCCACAGATCGGAATCGAATTTCATCTCGCGCTCGAGCTTGGCCTCGATCGCGGCATCGGGCGCCGGCTGCTGCGCGAAACTCGCTGTAAAGGTGCGATCGGCTCCGCGGCTGGTATCGAGCGCGCTTTGCGGCGCCGGCCCGAACAAATCGGAGGTGCCATCGAGCCTGCTGATGCGCACGAATACCGCGCCGGCTTCCTCCGCGCCGCGCCGGCGCACGACCGCGGAGGCGCCCTCGACCTGACAACGGCGCAGATATGCGGCGACCCATAGCGCGGTTTTAAGACGCATCATTCGGCTCACCTCGTCCGAGACATATGCCTCGAACCGCGTGACGCCGCAAACAGGCGTGATCGCTATTGCAGCGGATGGCCGACCATGGCGGACAGCGCTCCCACCAGACGATCGGAGACCTCTCCGGTGACGGGCAGCTTGCGCTCGCGCTCGAACTTCTCGACGGCAGCGATGGTTGCGTCATCGAGAATGCCGGACGGCTCGATCTGGCCATAGCCAAAATCGGACAGAGCGCGTTGCACCGCAGCGGTTCGAGGCGATGGGCGGATCAAATCGGCGATCGGATCGTCGCGCCGTATGGCCACCGATTGCGGCGTGACGGCAGTTGCCGCGGAATGGGAGGAAATTGCCGATGGCGCCGGCCAGCGCTCATCAATGCTCGCAACCTGTCGAGCCTTTGGGTTGGCGACGAAGGGCGCCGGACGCGAACCCGACTGCAGGAAGACCGCATTGACGATGATGATGGCGCACGCGGCGACCGCGGCGAGGACGGCAAATGAATCGACCGGACGTCGGGTTGCTTTGGTCCACAGCCGCGAAGCCAATGCGCCGCCGGCCTCCGCGGCGGCGCGGGCGTGGAAGCGGCGCTCGGTATTGCGGCGGTTACGCACTTTTCTTCACCGGCATAGCATGAACGGATTTACGCGCGGCCACGGCACCCTCGGGCTGCGGCGCAACCTTGGCCGGCAGATGGCTCATCACGTGCGCAGGCTTTGCTGCGTCACCGTTTCTCGTAGTTCGCACGCGCTCGCAATCGAGCGGCAGCCGCACGGTGACGCGGGTGCCTTCGCCGATACGACTGCGGATGGCGATTTCGCCGCCATGCAATTGCACCAAACCATTGACGATCGAAAGTCCGAGCCCGGTGCCGCCGTGGCGGCGGTCGTAGGCGCTGCCCGCCTGGAAATAGGGTTCGCCGACCCGTGGCAAATCCGTCTCGCTGATGCCGACGCCATTGTCCTCGACGGCGAAGGTCATATACGCCGCTTCCGCACGCACGCCGATCCTGACCGTGCCGCCGCGATCGGTGAAGCGGATTGCATTGGACAACAGATTGAGCAGAATCTGATTGAGCGCGCGCTTGTCGGCGACCATTTCCGGCAGGTCGTTAGGCGCGGCTTTTTCGAGGTGCACGCCGGCCTCGCGCGCACGCAACGCGAGCACGCCGCAGCAGGCGGCGACGACATGCGCCGGCGCGAAAGGCTCAGGCGTAATCTCGAAATTACCGGTCTCGATCTTCGACATATCGAGGATACCGTTGACCACCGCCAGGAGGTGATGGCCGGAGCCGTTGATGAGGCCCGCATATTCGCTGCGGCGCGCGGCGTCGAGGCCGAGCGTCGCCTCCTTCATCAACATTTCGGAAAAACCGATGATGGCATTAAGCGGCGTCCGCAGCTCGTGACTCATGGTGGCGAGGAACCGGCTTTTAGCGGCGTTAGCGCGCTCGGTCTCGGCGTGCGCATCGGACAGCAATTCTTCCTGCGTTTTGCGCTCGGTGACGTCGCGCAAGACCGCGACGACCTCGCGACGCTCTTCGCCGCCCGCCTGCTCGAACGGCCGGCAGCGCATCTCGATCCAGACGAATTCCGTAATCGGCCGGCCTTCGGCATCGACGCTTTCGCGCCGCACGCGGAATTCGGCCGAACGAGACTCGCCAAGGGCGGCGGCATCGCCGAGCGCGGTCAGATAGGCCGGTCGATCGGCAACGTGGACGCGCTCGAAAAAGCCATGGCCGTGCAACTGAGTGCTGCGCAAGCCGAATAGCGATTCGGCAGCCGGCGAAGCGAACAGCACCGCGCCGTCGCGGCCGTGCCGGGTAATGACATCGGCGATATTGCGCGCCAACAGCCGATAGCGGTCCTCCTCCGCGTAGAGCAGCCAGAAGCTTGTCCGCGCCAACGCTTCGGCGCCGAGTGCGAGGCCGGTCGCGTAAAGTCCCGCCGAGGCGATGCCGAACGTCGCTAACACCTCGGGCGCGACCGTGTCCGGCCGCGGCAATAGATGCTCGGCTCCCAACAGCATCAACAGGCCGGCGGCGGCGAGCGCAAAGGTCGACGCGGTGGCAACGACGCGGCGCGACGCCGAAAGTGACGCTTCCAGCGGCACGACTACGAGCCAGACGGCGGCGAAGGACGCGATGCCGCCGGTGTCAGCCGCCAGAGCCGTGACCAATCCGGTCAAGGCCAGTGACGACAAGACATGCGCGCTTTCGTAGCGGCCGGTGCGGGACAGAAAATATGCGCTCAAAATCGGCGCGACGAGCCAGGCAAATATCAGGAGCTCGATCACGCTCGGCGCGCCGCGAACGAGCAAGTAGAGCGGAAACGCCGCCAACGCGACCACGCTGCCGAGGAGCCGCGGCGCGATAAACGCGCGATGGCGCGCCGCCGTCAGCACGTCTTGCTGTGCCGACGGGTGAACCAGCGTTTCGATATAATCGCGTATTGGCGCGAACAGGCCCACGTTCCCGACGCACGCCCGCTTGGCGAGACGCGCTCCCCTTTTTTCTGTGGCGCGGATCGTGTCAGAGGCCGATTAAGCGAACGCTAAGGCATGGGGCACACTGCGACCGCGACGATGCATTGGCGCGGCCGCAAAGCCCGGTCATGGTGAATCACAGGTTGCTGCATACGGTTGCCAAATGTTTGCGGCGAATGTGGCGGCGCGATCCGGCCTGCTGTTGCTGCATTTTCGCGGTTCGGATATCGCGGCAACAAGCGCCGAGGCGCGCGTTCGCTAAAATTTTAGCTAAACTATATTTTTTCCAATTGTTCGAAAATTTGCGGCGTATTCTCTTCGATTATGGGCAAAAACGTACCGGGCGAGCGAACGCGCCCTTCAATGCTGCCTGCTAGCTTGTCATCACGTGCGGCAGCCTATGTCGCAGGGGATGTGGGTCTCATGTTCTTTCTGTTGCGGATGGCGTTCTGGCTCGGCCTGGTGCTGATCCTGTTGCCCAGTGGCTCATCGGAGCGAGCCGCACCGGCGACCGCGGTCAATGCCTCGCAAGCCATCTCCGCGGCCTCCGCCACGGTCGGCGATCTGCGGCAATTCTGCATCCGCCAGCCCGACGCCTGCACCGTCGGCTCGCATGTGGCGACGGAGCTCGGCTATAAGGCCCAGGCCGGCGCCAAGATGATTTATGATTTCCTGAGCGAGGCACTCGCGTCCAAGGACGCCGCGAAGGGCATATCCAAAGAAGCGCCGAAGGTCACCGGCTCGCTGACACGCGGCGCCGACAACGCCTCGCAGAACACGCTCATGCCGGCCGATCTGGTTCCCGCTTGGCGCGCGCCATTGCCGCGCAAGGATCCCAGGCACACGGCCTAGCTCGTTCCATTCCGCCTCGCGTCGACGCAGCGCGGACGTTAGCCGCCGTGCGTGGCGCGGTCGTCCGATCCATCGACCTCCTCCATGAGACGTCCTATATAAAGACGGAACGATCCGGCGCGGGAGTCGGATTGGGGACATACCGGCGCAATGGCTGACCTCGAAGAGATCATTGGCAATTTCTCGGTGCTCGATGACTGGGATGATCGCTATCGCTATTTGATCGAACTCGGCCGCGAGCTGCCGCCGCTCGCGGAAGCCGCGCACAATGCCGCCAATAAGGTGCAAGGCTGCGCCAGCCAGGTCTGGCTCGACACCAAAGTGCGCCCGAATGGGGCGGGCGGACCGGTCCTGATCTTCTCCGGCGACAGCGATGCGCATATCGTGCGTGGACTGATCGCGATGCTGTTTGCGATGTATTCGGGCAAGAGCGCGCGCGACATCCTCAAGCTTGATGCGGTCAAGCTGTTCGAAGAATTGGGTCTGCGGGAGCACCTTACCCCGCAACGCTCGAACGGCTTCCGCTCGATGGTTGAGCGAATCCGCTCAGACGCCCGCGCGGCGCTGGCGACCGCCGCCTAGCATCCAACCTGGCCCGGCAACGACCGCATGCGGGTGTTCAAGCCGCGTCGGCAATCGTATTGTCAGCAGCATCGGGCGTAGGGGCTTCCCGTTGAGCAACCACACACTGCGCGCAGGCCTGACGGACGTGTTCGCCGGCACGGTGTGCAGCATCTTGTCCATTGCCTATTGCCTGTCTTACGCGGCGCTCATCTTCACGGGTCCGCTCGAACACCTGTTGTCCTACGGCATTGCGGTGACGTTCTTGTCGGCGGCCATTGGCGGCGCGATCGTAGCGTTGCGCAGTTCGCTGCCCTTCGCCGTCGCCGGACCCGACAGCTCGATCTCGGTCGTTCTGGCGGCCCTAGTCGCCACGCTTGTGCAACACCTCGTCGCCAGCGGTAGCACCGATCTGCTCGAACCGACCCTGATTGCCGTTGCGCTGGCGACCGCATTGACCGGTCTGCTGCTCTGCGTGCTGGGTTTCACCCATGCCGGTCGCGCCATACGGTTCGTGCCCTACCCGGTCATCGGCGGCTTCCTCGGCGCGACCGGATGGCTCTTGATCACCGGCGCGGTCCAGGTCGTCACCAACCAGCGCCCAACCCTCACCAATATCGGCGCATTCGCTGACTTGACGGTCATGTCCAAGATCGCTCCTGGCGTTATTGTCGCGCTCAGTCTCTATGTGCTGCTGCAGCGCTTCAAAAGCCCACTGATCATGCCGGGCGTATTGGTGACCGCGTTCGCAGCAACGCATCTGGTGCTGCTGGCAACCGCTACGCCGATCGCCACCGCCCAAGACAGCGGCTGGCTATTCGGACTGCAGCCGGCCGCCGGGCTCGCCTTGCCCTGGAAATTGACACCGCTGCAGAATTTTCCATGGTCGTCGTTGCCGTCGCTCGCCGGTGATGCGCTCGCCGTCATATTCGTGACAGTCATCAATTTCCTGCTCAACACCACCGGTCTCGAAATCGCGACCCGAAACGAAGCCAATATCGAGCGCGACCTCAAAGTGCTCGGGCTTGCCAATGTCGCGATCGCGGCGCTTGGCGGCTATGTGAGCTGCACGTCGTTCAGCCGCTCGATGCTGGTCCGCACCGCCGGCGCCACCAGCCGCGTCGGCGGCCTTACCGTAGCTGCGATCTCGGCCGCCGTGCTGTTCGCCGGCCCGTCGTTTCTCGGCTATGTGCCGAAATATATTCTCGGCGGTCTTTTGTTCTATCTCGGCGCCGATCTCGTTTACCAATGGCTGGTCGCTTCGTCGCGGCGCTTATTGCTGCTCGAATATCTGTCGCTGATCGCCATCGCCGTCCTGATCATTTATGCCGGCTTCATCGCCGGCGTCCTGATCGGTATAGTGATCGGCTGCGCGACCTTTGCGCTGAGCGCAAGCCGCGTCAATGCCATCAAATTCAATTTTGACGGCTCCGAATACCGCTCTTCGCTCGATCGCGGGCCTTACGAATTGTCGCTCTTGGCCGACCACGGCCAGGAAATTCAAGGCATGACGCTGCAAAGCTATCTGTTCTTCGGCTCAGCCAATCGGCTTTATCAGCACGTCAAGACACTGTTGTCGGTGCAGCCCGATTGCCGTTTTTTGATTTTCGATTTTCGTCTCGTCACCGGCATCGATTCATCGGCGACGCACAGTTTTTCGCAAATCAAGCAAGCGGCGGCCGCATGCGGCACGCGGCTTGTGCTGGTCAATCTCACCCCGGAACTGGCACGCGCCTTTCGCACCGCCCGTTTCGTGTCTGAAGACGTCGTCGTCGCGTCAAATCTCGACCGCGCGCTGGAGTTCTGCGAGCAGACCATTATCGAAGCTCATCGCACCGCCGCCGACGACGAGCGGTCGTTGCGAGCCTGGTGGTCCGACGCACTGGGCAGCGCCGCCAATGCCGACCGCTTGGCCGAATATTGCCGGCGCCTCGAAGTGCCGAGCGGAGGAATCATCGCCCGGGAAGGCGATCCGGCTGTTTCAATGCATTTCATCCTGGAGGGCCGCATCGGCATCGTCGTCGATGTGGGGGACGGCCGCACCATGCGGGTGCGCAGCCTCGGCCCGCATACCACGATCGGCGAAATGGGGCTGATTACCGGCCGTCCGCGCAGCGCCACCATCGCCGCGGAGGCCGACAGCGTGCTCTACGAGCTCAAGGTCGAAAACTACGAACGGATCAAGCGCGAAGACCCGGCACTCAGTCAGGCGCTCCTCGGCTATATCGTGTCTGTGATGTCGGAACGGCTGAGTTTTGCCAATCGTGCCGTCGGCGTGTTGCAGCGGTGAAAAATCGCGTTGTACCACGCCAAAGCACTTTCGCCTTGGTCAAGCAGTCGTTTATGACGCGTTATGTCGCCGGGCATTTTTAACGAATGCGACGGCGGTCGCGCCTGGTTTCATCGCACAAACCGCTCATTTACGAAGCGCTCATGCTGAACGGCGCGCACGTGCGGCAATAAAGGAACATGCAAACAATTTGAATCAAATTATTCGCGCCGGAACAGAAAACTGCGACAGGCGCGGGGTGTGTGGTGTCAGTACGGAAATGCCTATCGAGCGCGATCGTATCGATATTGGTGGCCGTAACGCCGGCGTTCGCGGCCGGACAATGGTCGCCGCCGCCGCTCGCGGATGACAGCGCAGCTTCGGCCGACTATCCGAGCAAATCCGAGGCCGACCTGATGACCGGCTCGCTGGCTTCGCCGCCGAACGCGTTTGCAGACGATTTCGACGCGTTCCCGGCTTCGCATCCGATCAGCCCCGGCGCAAATTTCACGAACTGGACCGGTTTTTATGTTGGCGGCCAGTTCGCCTACAGCGACGCCAACGGAGATTTCAGCCAAACGACCCAAGCCCCTATCGCCTACAGCCTTCGCGAATTGACCCTGGAAAGCGAGTTCGCGCCTTCCAATTGGCCGGTGCTCGGCACCGCCAATCACAGCGCGCCGGGCTTCGGGGGCTTTGTCGGATATAACGTCGAATATCTGACCCCGAGCATGAAAGTCGTGCTGGGCGTCGAGGCCAATTACGAACAGGCCTCGCTCTTGCTCAACGCGCCGAACTCGCCGATCTCGCGCATCACGCCGACAGATAGTCAGGGCAACAGCTATCTCGTCAACATCACCGGCGCCGGTACGGTGAGCAATCTCAATTTCGGCACGCTGCGCGCAAGGGTGGGATGGGCTTTCGGCAATTTCCTGCCTTACGCCTTCGCCGGCGGCGCCATCGGTCACGCCAACGTCAACATCACGGAAACCACCTCGGGAGAACAAAATCCGCCGGGCTCGGCCTGCCTTGCCAGCGCGCCGCCGACATGCGTGACCGTCCCCTTCTCATTCACCGGCACTGCGGGACAAAATTCGGAGTGGCTCTACGGCGGCACGGTCGGTGCAGGCTTGGATTTTGCCCTGACACGAAACTTTTTCGTGCGCGCCGAATACGAGTACGTCTATTTCTCGCCGGTCGCGAGCTTGCGCTTGGATATCAACACGGTCCGCGTCGGCGCCGGCATCAAATTCTAAACGAGACGCGGAGCGCCGACCGTCGCTTCAGCTACGCTCCCGGCGGCGGCGGCGCTGCTGTCCAAGCCCCATGTCCTTGGCAAGCTTGGAACGTGCAGCCGCATAATTGGGCGCGACCATCGGGTAGTCGGCCGGCAAGCCGAATTTTTCGCGGTATTGATCGGGTGTCAGATTGTAGCGCGTACGCAGATGGCGTTTGAGCGATTTGAATTTCAGGCCGTCTTCCAGGCATACGATGTATTCGGCGGTCAGCGAACGCTTGATCGGCACCGCCGGTTTGGGCGGCTCCGCCGCGGTCGCCGCTTGACCGGCCGATACGCGTCTCAAGGCGGCGTAGATCTGATTAATGAGATTTGGGATTTCGCCGCTCGGAACCGAATTGTGGCTCAGATAGGCGGAGACGATATCGGCGGCGAGCTCGATATAAATGTTATCGCTCGTATTCTCAGCCATCACTGAATCTCATGCGGCGCGTTGTGAAATCTATGCATCAACTTAAAGTATACTGGCGCGGGAGAATTAGGCAATAAAACAAAGAAATGGGAAAGCAGATTTCGGATAGCGGAAAATATATAGTTCGGTACGATTTAAGGATCGCCTACGGCTGCGCCGGCTCGGATTTGCCCGACAAGCCGAAAAGCGCGGCACTCGCCTAGGCGCTTTGCTCGATGTGGTTGCGTAGTTCGGTGATCGAACCGAACCGCAGCATGCCCTGCGGCAACTGCGCTTCGATCGAGCCGTCGGAATACAACGTGTAGGCCATCCCGTCGACGACGCCCGATTTGAGCACGGACACCGGCTTCGGCGATGACACCGCAGCAACATCGGCAGCGAGAGTTTGAGCCTGCGCCGCGTCCGATTCGACCGCGGTTTCCGGTTCGACCGAAGGCACGGCGGCCGGTTCAACAGCAGTTTCCGGCCCGACGGCAGGCACCACGACTGCTTGCGCAGGCACCGGCGGCGCGGACGGGATCGGTCGCGGTCCTTTCGGCCAGAGGGCATCGAAGGAAGGAGCCGCTGGCCGTCCGGACGCGCCGGGAGAGCGCGGGTTCATGTCCAGCCGCGGCGTAAACCGGCCCGCCACCGCACCATTTTTTCGCTTTGCGGTACGCGTTCTCTCCGCCTCGGCAACCGCAACGTCAACGCTGGTCAGCAAGGGCGGCGCTGCTGGCGACAACGAAGGCTCTGTCACCTCGACGACATGCGTGGTTTCGATCCGAGCCAGCGCGGGTGCTTGCTCGGGCAAATTTTCGGCGTGCTTTTCGCCTACCAACACCGCTCTCGGTGCGGCAACCGAATGCTGCGCCGGCTTCGGCAATGGAATTTGCGCCGGCTCGCGTGACTCCTCTAGCGGCGCGATCCGCCGCAGTGCAATCGCGCGCTCGATACGTTGCAGGACCCGAAGTGCCAGACCGAGGCCTATTAGGAGAAGCCCACCCACCGCCGCAACCACGCCGGGCGTCACGATCGTCGTGTCGAAAGTGCGGTCGTGGATGGACACGCCAGAAGCCGCCAGCAATATTCCGGCCGCGCTCAACAATCCGCCAAACACTAACAAAAGCAAGTACATACGCCTATCCCCGGCTCTCACTAGTGGCGCGAAGAGCCTACTTCAAGGCAGTATTGTGACGGCGCCATCGGAGGCGTGCAAGGATTTTTCTCCGTTGCGGACGACGCAATATCGCGGGCTCGGAGAAATGAATTCGCCAAGTGTCACCCGTTCGACCGTTGCCCAACCCCCCGCGAAGGTCCTATTTAGAGGAACCATTCGCTTTCCCTGACGGTTTTACCTGCGCCCGATACCCGCCGTTCCGGCTTCACATTGAGGAGTAGACCAATGGCATTCACCCTGCCCGAGCTTCCCTATCCGTACGACGCGCTGACGCCCTACATGTCGCGCGAAACTCTCGAATACCACCACGACAAGCACCATCAGGCCTATGTGACGGCTTGCAATAATCTGGCCAAGGGCACGGAATGGGAGAACAAGCCGCTCGAAGAGATCGTGAAGGGAACCTTCGGCAAAAACCCCGGCCTGTTTAACAACGCCGCACAGAATTACAATCACATCCATTTCTGGAAGTGGATGAAGAAGGGCGGCGGCGGCGACAAGCTTCCCGGCAAGCTTGAAAAGCAGCTCACCTCCGACATCGGGCCGATCGCCAAAGTAAAGGAAGATTTGGTCCAGGCCGGAGTCACGCAGTTCGGTTCGGGCTGGTGCTGGCTCGCGGTCAAGGATGGCAAGATCGCCATCATGAAAACACCCAACGGCGAGAATCCGCTGGTGCACGGCGGCAAGCCGATCCTTGGCTGCGATGTGTGGGAGCATTCCTACTACATCGATTATCGCAATCGGCGCCCCGACTACCTCAAGGCGTTTTTCGATAACCTGGTCAACTGGGATTATGTGGCCGAGATGTACGAAGCGGCAATGAAATAGCTACGCCAAACTGCACGGCGCTCGTAAGCGAGGCCTTCGGGCCTCGCTTTTTTTGCGCCGCTGCGCATTTGACGCATTGTCCGGATCCGATTCGTCCTTCATGACTTCGCACTGACTAGATCTGGCGTCGACAAGGTTCGGCGCTGACAAATGCCGATCCAAGCCGGGCCGATCGTGCAAATCGCGGTGGACTGCCTTCCCCTTCGCTCCAAAGCGACGGGCCTCGCGCGTGGTCTCGATGCCACGGCAATCGCCGTCTTGGTGCTGGTCGCAGCGATCGCAGCCTTTACGTTTCGCGATTATGGGCTCGGCTGGGACGATTACACCCAATCCCAATATGGCGACCTGTTGGTGTCGCTCTACGCGTCCGGCTTTGCCGACAAACGCGCACTTTCGTTCGTCAACGTCTACATGTACGGGGGCGGCTTCGATCTGCTAGCCGCGCTTGCCGCAAAATTTCTGCCGTTCGGCCTGTTCGCGACACGCCGGCTCGTTGGCGCCGCCATCGGCCTCATCGGCCTTTTCGTGACATGGCGATTGGGTCGCCGCCTTGGCGGCCCAGTGGCGGGACTGGTGGCGCTCCTCCTCTTGGCGAGCTGTCCGCTCTACTACGGGCATATGTTCATCAACTCCAAGGACGGACCGTTTGCCGCTGTCATGGCGCTCGCGCTGCTCGGCATTGTGCGCGCGTTCGACGAGTATCCGCGGGCAACCCCGGCAACCATCGCGCTTTGTGGGGTTGGTGTCGGTCTCGCGATCGGCTGCCGCGTTCTCGGCGGTTTCGCGGTCGTGGACGTCGTGCTGGCGTTGATCTTTATTGTCGTGGTGAGATCGCTTGAGAGCACGCTCAAGCCTGCGCTTGCCGAATGCGGTTCATTTCTGGCCGCTTTCATTCCCGGCGCGATCCTGGCTTATCTCGTCATGGGCATGGTCTGGCCGTGGAGCGTGCTCGCGCTCCTCAATCCCATTCGCGCGGCCGCCTACTTTTCCCAGGACTTCGAAAAGCCGTGGCGGGAGCTGTTCGACGGCCGTCTCATTCCCATCACCGAAATGCCGCGCAGTTATGTACCGACGCTCGTCGCGCTCACGCTGCCGGAACTGATGCTGTTGCTTGGCATCTGCGGCATCGTGGGCGCGCTTATTGCCGCGGTGTGGAACAACCGCGGCACGGTCGGCCGCCGTGCCGCGCTTGTTTCAACAGTGCTCGCCGCCACGCTTCCGATACTGCTCACGATCCTCGTGCGGCCGTACCTTTATAATGGCATTCGTCATCTGCTGTTCGTGGTGCCGCCGTTCGCAGCGTTGGGCGGTCTTGCGGCGGCTTGTATCGCCCAACGGCTGCGACAATGGGGTACTACCGCCATTGCGGCCGGAAGCCTGGCATTCGTCGCCGGCATTGCCTCGCCGATCGTCGATATGGCGAGGCTGCATCCATACGAATATACGGATTTCAATCACATCGCCGGCGGCGTGCGCGGCGCGCAGCCCGACTACATGCTGGATTATTGGGGCCTGTCCCTCACCCAGGCCTCGCGGAGATTGCTTGCTTATGTCGCCGATAGCCACCAAGCACCTGCGAACGGTCGCTGGACCGTCGCCGTGTGCGGGCCGCACCCGCCGGTTTCTGTCGCGCTGGGACCGCAATTCTCGACTACCTGGAATCCCAGAGGGGCCGACTTCGCCATGCAGCTCGGCGTCTTTTATTGTGCCAAGCTCGATGCGCCGTTACTCTTCGAAATCGTGCGCGACGGCGTCGTCTATGCCCGCGTTTACGATATCCGCGGCCACTCGATTGCTTCGTTGCTCGCCGTGCCGGGAATCGACAAGACGCACTATTAGGAATTGAATTCCGCGATATGCCGGCCGGAGATTGGCTAATGACTAGCGCTACGCCGCGAGCCTTCGTTTTCGACGCCTACGGCACGCTGTTCGATGTCCATGCCGCAATCGCCCGCCACCGCGCCGCGGCCGGTCCGGATGCCGAGCGATTTTCGGAGCTATGGCGGCTCAAGCAGCTCGAATACAGCTGGACCTTGACGCTTGCCGGCCAATACATCGATTTCTGGGCGCTGACGCAGCGCGCGCTGGATTATGCCTTCGCGCGCATCCCGTCGGTCGACCGCGCTTTGCGGGAGCGACTTCTCGATGCCTACCGGAATCTCGACGCCTATCCGGACGCGCGCGCTATGGTCGCGGCGCTCAAAGACCGCGGGCTTGCCACGGCGATTTTGTCCAACGGCTCGCCGCCGATGCTCGACGCCGCCGTCGCGGCGTCCGGCATGGCGCCGTTCCTCGATGCCGTCCTCTCCGTCGATGCCGTGCGCATGTACAAGCCGCGCCGCGAAGTCTACGCGCTCGTTACCGCACGCTTTGCATTACGTCCGCAGGAGATCGCGTTCGTGTCGTCCAACCGCTGGGACGTGATGGGCGCGGCGGCGTTCGGCTTTCGCCCGCTCTGGGTCAATCGCACGCGCTTGCCCGAGGAATACGCCGAGCACCCGCCACTGCGGACGGTACCCGATCTATCGGCCGTGGCGACGATGGAGCTCTAAGGCTTAAGCGTTCACCGCGGCCGCCACTGGCGCGGTCGGCTCAGGCACGGCGACCGCCGGCAATAATTTCGGCGCGACGAAGCGGCCGGCTTCCAGGTCTTCGATCTGGCGGTCGATCTGCTTCATGACGTAGCGCGAATAAGGTCCGACATGGAGGTAGAACGCCATCAGCGTGACGATGGCGCGGACCGACTGTGGGTTCTTCGACATACAGGCGGTGAACGCCTTCCAGAACCGCTCGCGGCCTTCCGGCAGCCGCGACAGCAGCTCATGCACCATGTTGATGGTGGAGAGCCGCCGCCTGATATCGCCTTCCGGCAACTCCTTGCGCCGGCCCGAGCAATCGAGCATGGCCGAGAGTCGCTCCAGCCGCCCGCAGAACGCGTCGGGATCGTAAATCCGGTCGAGAATCCGACGATAATCGCGCAGGATTTCCAGACGCGAGCGTTTGGTCTCGTAATTGACGCCGGCGGTGCACTGATCGCCCTTGCTGGCAGGCGCGGAGTCATGGTCGACATGCAAACGGCCTTCACGCGCCAGCCGGCGCGTCAGCTGCGTATTCGGCAGCGCGTAGAGCAAGCCGACCATGGCGATGGGGATCGTGGACTCCTCGATCAATTCGATCATCGGTTCGGCAACCGAGCCGCGCTCGGTGTCGAAGCCGACAATGAAACCGGCCGTAACGAACATGCCGGCGTGATAGATTTTGTGCACGCTCTCGGGAATGCTGCGGCGTGTATTCTGCTTTTTGCGCATCGCGATCAGCGTTTCGGTATCGGGGCTTTCGATACCGACAAAAATGGCGAAGAAGTTCGAGCGCTTCAGCATCGCCAGAAGCTCGCCGTCGTCGGCGAGATTGAGCGAGGCCTCGGTGGTGAATTCGAACGGATAATCGTGCTGCTCGATCCATTTTTCGAGCACCGGCAGAAACGCCTTGATCGCTTTCTTATTGCCGATGAGATTGTCATCGACGAAATCGACGTGGCCGCGATAGCCGGAACGATAAAGCGCTTCGAGCTCGGCCAGCATCTGGTCGTGCGTCTTGGTGCGCGGCGACCTGCCGTACAGCTCGATGATGTCGCAGAACTCGCAGGTGAACGGGCAGCCGCGCGAAAACTGCACGCCGATATAGAGATATTGCTCGAATTTCAGGAGGTCGAAGCGGGGCACCGGCGTCTTGGTGACGTCGACTTGGAATTTCGGCGCCACATAGGTGGCCTCGCGGATGCCCTGTTCCCAGTCGGCGATGAATTGGCTGATGATGTCCTCGACTTCGCCGAGGACTCGGAAATTTGCGCTTTCATAGCGATGCGGACTCGAAGTGGCATCGGGCCCGCCGACCACCACCGGCAGACCGCGGGCGCGGCACATATCGATGAGTTCCAACGTATCCGATTGCTGAAACAGCATGCCGCCGGTCATCACCATGTCGGCCCAGTCGAGATCGCCGTCGGCAAGTTCCTCAGTGTTGCGGTTGACGAGCCGCACGTTCCACGACTTCGGCAGCAGCGCAGCAACCGTGATGAGGCCGAGCGGGATCGCCGGATATTTGGCGCCCACCAGCTCGCAGGCCTCGGAAAAATTCCAGAACGAATCCGCCATGAACCGCGGGTAGATCATGAGCACGTTGCACGGGCTCGCGGCCAACGCGCTTGCGACGATGTTTTGCTGCTGTTCCAAGAAACCCCACCCCGTGCCGCCGAAGCACAACCCGCGCAGTATGGCGGTATTGCCTGATAATACAAGGATAAAGCCGGTTCCAGCCGACTCTGTCGAGAAGCCAGAAATTAGCGCGGGATCATGGCGTTATCGGGGCTTCCTACGATGGGATGTGACCCCTGACGACGCTTCCGATAACCTCTGCACCGATCGCCATCCGACCCATGACGACAGGCAACGGGAAGAGAAGCAAAATGCGCGCCGCATACTACGAGCGGAACGGCCCGGCCCGCGAGGTGCTCAACCTCGGCGAATTCGACACGCCGCGTCCCGGCCCGGGCGAGGTCCGCGTCAAGCTCGCGACCTCCGGCGTCAATCCCTCCGACGTCAAGGCGCGCTCCGGCTCGACCCGCAAGATCGCCTATTCCCGCGTCATCCCGCACAGCGACGGGGCGGGTGAAATCGACATGGTGGGTGACGGCGTACCACCCTCTCGCCTGGGCGAACGGGTGTGGGTATGGAATGGCCAATGGGGACGGCCGTTCGGCACCTGCGCCGAATACATCACGCTGCCATCGCCGCAAGCCGTGCGCCTGCCGGCAAATGCCAGCTTCGAAGTCGGTGCCTGCCTCGGCATCCCGGCCATGACGGCCTTTCATGCCGTCGCAGTCTCCGGCGCCGCGCCTGGCATGACGCTGCTGATCGCCGGCGGCGCCGGCGCCGTCGGCCATTACGCCGTCCAATTTGCCAAGGCCGCCGGCGCGACCGTCATTTCTACCGTGAGTTCGCCGCAAAAGGCCGATGCGGCGTGCGCAGCCGGCGCTGACCATGTGATCGACTACAAGCGGGACAATGTCGGCGGGCGGGTAATGGCCAACACCGGCAACAAAGGCGTCGATGCCATCATCGAATTGGATATCGCCGCCAACGCCAAGCTCATTCCGCACGTGCTGCGCCCGCGCGGCACGGTGGTCGTCTATGGAACGGGCGCTACGGAGGCCCCAATTCCATTGTTTTTCTTGCTGCGCAACGCCATCACCCTGAAATTCGTCTATGTTTACGAACTCGATGCCGCCGAACGCGCGGCGGCACTGGCCGGTATCAAGCGCGCCCTCGCCGCGGGCACGCTCCTCACCAATATCGGCGCGGCTTTCCCGCTCGCCGACAGTGTCGCTGCGCACGAAGCGGTCGAAAAGGGCGAAGTCTTGGGCAACGTGGTCGTAAAGATCGCGTAGCAGCGCTACGCGGCGTGTTCCACCGACGGTTCCGAGTCCGGATTTTTCAGCGCGGTCACGATCTGCTGCTTGGTCAGCCGGGTGCCGTCATCGCCTTCGATCAACAACGCGACGCGGCCGCCGGTGTTGATATGGCGCGCCCAGCTCATGGCCTCGTCGAGGGTATTGAACTCCTTGAACAGATGGCGATCCTTCTCCAAGGGTGAGATGGATTGCGAGCCGCGCGGGCCTGAATAGACGCGATAGGTCATAAGTGGCCTCCTGTCGTTTCATCCATATCAGCCAAACATAGGGATCAAATGTGCAGGGTCTATGTTTGCCGCATTTTTGCCGCGCATTGACGCCTGCGAAACTGTGTCGCTACCATCGCATCAAAGGCAATGGGAGGCGGAACGCTCATGCGCCTATTTTTTCAGCTTGCCGTTTGGTTGGCTGTTCTCGCGGCAATTCCCGGGAACCCTGCCGGCGCTGAAGACAGCGCAACCTATATCGTTACCTATGTCGAGCTCATGCCGAGCGAGATTACCAGCGGTGCGACATTGCTAGAGCACTATCGCGATGTGAGCAGAGGGGAACCCGGCAACCTGCGATTCGATGTGTTGCATGAAATCGCCCGGCCGAACCGCTTCGCGATTTTGGAAGTCTGGAGAGACAACCCCGCGCACGACGCTCACGATCAAGCCGCAGTCACGCGGCAATTTCACGACAAGCTCAAGGCCATCGAGGATGCGCCCGACGACGTACGTGCCGACAAGCCGCTCTACATGGCGTCGGCAAAGACCCCGGCTCAGACCGCCGCAATTTATGTCGTTACCCACGTCGACGTCATACCTCCCGGCAAGGACGATTGCATGGCGGCGCTTAGCGCCATGACCAGCGATACTGCCAAGGACCCGGGCAACATCGCCTATCAAGTGCTGGTGCAGGACAGCCGCGGCAATCACTTCACCGTCCTGGAAGCCTGGAGCAGCAAGGCGGCGCTCGCCGCGCATGCCATGGCCGCGCATACGCGCAGTTTTCGTGAAAAACTGACGCCTCTCGCCGGCGCGCTTTATGACGAGCGTCTCTACAGGGCGTTGGACTAACCCGCGATCATTTCTGCGGCGCAAAGACCTGATCGCTGTAAGGCAGCAAGGTCGGGCGTGCGATCACGATAAAGGTGTGGTCCAGCGCGTGGTGGCAGGCGTCGCAGCCGGCGCTGAGCTGATCGAAAGCGGTTGCGAAAGCGGCGCTGTTTTTGCCGTCGACTGCTTTTTGCAAGGCGTCAAGCGGGGCGCCGACATGCTGTTTGACGAGCTCGCCGCCGAGCATCTTGCTGACAGCGTCAAAACCGTCGCTCAATTCGCCGATCTCGTAATCGGCAAGCGGCCAGTTGCCGGCATGGCCGGCGAACCACAGCTTGATGTGACGCTCCTGCTGCTGGGCCATGATGTCGCTCAGGCTCGGCTGGTACGGTTCGCCCTGCGGCGCGGCGGTCGGCTGCGGCGCCGCTGCGCTATCCTGTGCCTGTGCCGCAAGCGCGCCAAGCAGCAGTGCCGCCGCTCCGATCGCTGTACCGATGACTTCCGCTCTGACTTTCATGGTGGATCTCAACTGTTCGGCGTCAGCGGCTCGCTGCATTCCTTGGCATGCGCGTCCTGGCATGCGGCGTAAAGTGCCGGGCACGATCGCGCCGCGGCGAGCGCCTCATCGATGGTCTTGGCCCGCTCGCCTGCGGCCCGCGACTGTCCGTCATAGATGAGAACCGCGTCGTCGCGTTCGATGCCGCGATCGTCCATCAGGAATTGCGTGGCGCCGTCAAAGAACACGGTCGCGGCGTCGATCGCGTCATTGAGCTTCTTGGTGTATTCGGCGTTGACTTTAGGATCCGGTTTTACCACGCGGGCATGGACCGCAATGTCGGTGTAAAGCACATTGAGCTTGAAATAGATGCCGCCGCACTGCGCCAGCGCCAGCCAATAGGGCTTGGCGGCGAAGGCCCCCGGAGCCGCGACCATCTGGTCGCGCTTATCGAGCGGCACCGGCGGCGCCGGATGCTCGGCCCGCCTCGGCTCGCGCTCGATCCGGCGGCGGTATTGCGCCTGCGCGCCGGTCACCGCGACGATGATCGCGAGCACGGGCAGAACCAGCTTGGCGAACCTTCTCCCCATAACTTCGGCCATCAGATCATTTCAACTCTTCAAAACTTTTCAACCCACGGCCGCAGCTCGATCTCCCAGGCCCAGGCGCTGCGCGGCTGCTGCAGGAGATGCAGATAGCTCTCTGCGATGGCATCGGGATCGAGCATGCTGTCCGGCTTGTCCGGCGGATCGGGTCGGCGCTCGCTCTTGATGCCGCCATCGATCACCACGTGGCCGATATGAATGCCATGCGGCGAGAATTCGCGGGCCATGCTCTGGGCGAGCCCGCGGAGCGCGAATTTTCCCATGGCGAACGGCGCCGACTGGGCATAGCCCTTCACGCTGGCCGACGCGCCGGTGAAAAAGATCGCGCCGTGGCTGTCGCGGCAGCATGCGCTTGGCCGCCTCCTGCGCCGACCAGGAAGCCGCCGAACGCGGTGACCATCAGCGCCTTTTCGACCTCTTCGGGGACCAGCTCCACGAACGGGCCGCGGGTGCGATAGCTCGCGTTGTAGACGACCACATCGGGCGACCCGAGGGCGGCTTCGACATCGGAGAACAGCTTCGTCACCTGGGCGCGATCGGTCGAATCGCAGGCAAAGGTCTTGGCGCCGGTCTCTTGCGCCAGCGTCGCCAGATTGGCGGCGCGGCGCGCGGCGAGCGCGACCTTCAATCCGGTCTTGGCAAACAGACGCGCCAGGGAGGCGGAAAGTCCCGAGCCGACGCCGACGATAATGCGGTTTTATAGGCAGTTTCGGTCATCGGTTCCTCCCGCCTTCGGCAACAACCGTCATGGTCGGCCTGTCTCGATGTGGCTGTTCTGCCACCGATAATCAATCGATAACCGCAATGGCATTGATCTCGACCAGGCAGCGCGGATCGGTGGCCAGCCGCACCACCTGGACCGTCGTGGTCGTCGGCTTGGCGTCGCCGAAATACTCGCCCCAGACGCGATTGAGCGCATCCTGATCGGTCAGGTCGGTCACGAAACGATCGGCGGTGACGATGTCGGCGAAACGCCGCGCCGACGGCTTGCAGCCCGCGCTTAAGGTTCTCCAGCGCCGCCCTCGACTGCCCAGCCATGTCGCGCGGCATGGCAATCGAACTCCTCCGGCCGGTGCGGATGATGATGATAGACCGGCGCCGCGGTGACGCCGGCGAGATAGACGGTGGTGCCGCCCGTGACCTTGATCGCCGGCGCGTAGGGCATCCACAGGTCAGGGGCGTCGGGCCAGTGGATGTGTTCGATGGTTTTGGGCATGGTTTAATTTCCTTTTGTCTCGTCCGAGGCAGACTGCGCCGCTATAGTTTCATGGCATCCTCGCTCCGACTCTCGGCTCGATCTTGTTGACGGCAGTTTGATAAGGTGTAAATCGCTCTTGTCAGCCTGCCGCTGCCGTTTCCAGAACACGCGCTTCCAGTCGCGCAAATGCCCGCCACCATTGCGGCGACGAGACCGAATGACCTTTCTTCACGTGCGCCATAGGGAGTTTCTCGGC
>CAVZFX010000006.1:0-178280 GCA_963774715.1 uncultured Alphaproteobacteria bacterium | reverse complement strand
AGCGGTGTGAGCGCCGACAAGGCAAAAGGCGCATCGGCATCGTTCACGCGCGATTATGCCAACAATAACAAGATCTGGCAGGCGCAAGCGATGGGCGCGGTTGGCTATACCGAATGTACGCATCTGCGTATCTCTTCAAACGGCGACAGTGGCTTTCTTGAGAAGACAATCGCGGTGTACGCAGAAACCAATTCTGATTACAATTCCAATACGACGGTGGCGAAGAAAAATAACGTCGACACCCGGACCGCAGGGCTTTCCGGCGAAGTGGCCTATCTGCACAGTGACGGCTACATTGATGTCCTTCGCGTGACGCCAAATGTCGTGTTTAACAACCTTAATAATACCACCGACGCGGCCGTTATGGTTCAGTACGTTCCATACTGGATTACAATACCGGGAGTTTGGACTCAGATCGGCCTACCAGGAAACCTTTGGAACTTTCAATTCGATCCGACGGTCGACTTCCAATACGCCAGCGCGATGGAGCGGAGCAAACCGTTGCTGTTTTCGGGAAAAGATCAATCGCTGCGCATAGGACCAGAGCTAACTTTCTTAATTTCACCGGTAGGTATCAAGGGCAACTTCTTAAGCAACATCGGATTTAGCGAAACCTTCCACCCGTGGCTTGAGGCCTACGACACGCGCGCGTCGTCGTATTCGTGGGATAATTCGATCTTTTACAATATCACCAGCGACGGAAGTTTCTCGGTTAAACTAAGCTACCAGCGGGGGCTTGACGAAAACAGCGGTGTCATGACGAACCAATACATCCTCAGCCTCGCCGGAAAATACTAGCCGCGCAGGGAAGAAACCTTCCGTCCGCCTGGAGAGTAGCGATGAACCCCACCGTCACCATTCACTCCGATGCCGACGGCGTGACGCGGACGATCACGCTGACCAAGACCGGCGCCGACACGGGGCACATCACCATCGTCGCGCCCGGCAATAATGGGGACTACGACGTCACCGACGTTCAGGCCGATCCGGCGGCGCTGAGTTTGACCTGCGCGTACTTCATCGCCGAGATCGACCTGTCGATAGCGCGGGGCGCCGGCGGCAAGGCGCCGGTCGCGACCGTCGTCGTCTCGCACACCCTCATCGGCAGCGGCACCTATGTTTATCCGTTGCGCGCCGGCGAAGACGCGCTGATGCAGAACTTTCTGGTGGCGGCCGCGTTTCCCCCGCCGGGCGCTGCGGTGGCCTGACATCGAACCGCCGCGCGCGCATTTTTGACCAAGGATAACCGGCAAATCGTCCCGACGCCCGCCGATCCGGCCGGCGTAAGTATGATTGCGGATTGCCGCGCAGAATGCCGCGACTTGATCGGCGCTATGAAACTTGGCGGTCCCCGATACGCGCCGCTACGGCCTTATTCAGGAACTTTCAATTCTCTCGGGTCAGCTTTCTGGACCGCCGATCCAGATCCCGGAAGGCCAATCCGATGTCCGTCCCAACCCGCATCGACCGCCGCGCCGCGCGCGATCTTGACGCCGAGGCCGATGCGGCCCGCGATCGGCGCAGCAGCATGCTCGTCATCGAAGACGCGCTGATCCATAGCAACATCATTGGCCGCATCGCCGGCAAAGTCGGCTTTGCCGCGACCAGCGCGCGCAGCTACGAAGAGGCCTGCAGGATATTGAAAGCACGGCAGTTCGACTGCATCACGCTCGACCTCGGGCTCGGCGCCCATGTCGGTCTCGACGTGCTGCGTTATCTGGCGACGCTGCGCTGCGCGGCGCAGATCGTCATCGTCAGCCAGTCCGACCGGGACGTCTGCGACGACATGGTGCAGCTCGGCCGGGCGCTCGACTTAAACGTCTATGTCTTCGTTCAGAAGCCGATCGATCTTGCATTGCTCCGCGACACGCTGGAGCACATTCGCACCCAATCGGCGCTGCAGAAGCTCGGTTCGGATCGGGCGTGACGCTTGTACGAAGCGCGCGTCCAACCCTGGCGGACACCAATCAGCGCGTCCGGGAGGAAATTCGCGACCTCGATCAGATCTCCTTTACTTGTCGGAGCATTGCCTCCATTTCGGGCATTTCACGTTCGACATCATTGACCACGGTTCGGGCATCTTCTGCCGAGTAGAATTTACCCTGCTCATCGTCAAACACGACACCATTGGTGGCCTTCGCATAGGCCGTGGCCGCCATCCAGACGGCAGGCACTTGATTCAGATTGCCGCCCCATCGGAAAGCTAAGACGTGCTTCCATTCATGACCGAAATCTACGCCTGGCATTTCACGCATGAACTCACCGGCTGGCCAGAGATTGCATTCGAAGCCAGTCTTTGTATCACGCAACCGCGCCGGCAAAAAACCTCGGAGCGATTCTATCGGCTTGATGCCGTCCAATCGAAGTGGATAGCCTTCACCATCGATCGCCGATTGCCAGTCTGCAACAGAACTCAGCAGTTGATCGGACAGAACGAATAGCTCAATCGCCATCGTAGGCTACGCTGGCTTCATTCCTATCCGCCCGCGCCCCCGGCAACGCATTCGATGGGTAATGTGAATACACAAAAATCAACGCCTTCTTTTCGGCCTCACTTAGTTTGTGCCGCTCTAAATCCTGGAATCGCGATACCTCATCCATCGCCATCAGGGTTTCGTATTTCTTGTTCATTTCTAGGAATGTGTTGTGAACCTCCGGCGGAAGAGGGGCGACCGAATCTATGACGGCTTCTGGCTCGCCGGGAGCAACCTCCTCAACACCGGTCCCGCGATTGAACGATAGAGTCTGTTGGGTGGTAATCCGTTTCGCGTAAATAGTAGCGTCATCGACTGACAGGACTAAGCAAATGCAACTTGCCCCGTTGGGGTATTCGGCATGAAAAATATCGCCCACAGATAGATTGCCGAGACAAACGCTGCGATCAGTCATGATTGACTACCTCCCCTGTATCTGGAAGGGACTTAGCGTCTTAGTCTGCTCACGGGATAACTCATTCTCAACACCCGCAAATTTTGCTGCACATTCCCTGCATAGATTTAGGCCGCTCATGTGATACATGGCGTTTGTACCATACGTGCCTCCACTTTGACACCCGCCTGAGAAGCCATCACATGGAAGAGTTCCAGATGCAGCAATTTGAATGACGGGAGTACGAGCTGGATCAGCTGCATCCGCCGAAACGTCGCGACCGGTGTGACCGCCATAATCAAGAGGGTCGTCAACATTCGCGGCAATGCCAGCGTCTACTGCGCTCGTCCACTGCCCGCCGTCGGCACTGCCTGCCGGCACGCGGGGCTGGTCGGGGTTATAGTCCTTGCTGAGGACCCTACGCGTCCCCCATAGATCCCTAGATTTCGCTTCCGCCTTCGCTCCATTCGAAGCTTCGGTGGATAAGTCGCTCATCCGGGCTGCGGCTGTGTCCGGCCCGGTTCCGGTCCCCGACGGATTCGCTTTGCCTTCCGCACCCGCCTCGATCGGCACATAGCCCGTCGCGGTGAGCACCATCGGGCGGTCGGCGGCGGGATTGGCGTAGGGATCGAGGCCGAGCGCGTCGCGCATTTCGTTCAGCGTGACGGCGCCGAGCTTGACGCGGCCTTCGAGCACGGCTTCGAGGCCTTTCGGGTCGGCCTCATCCTCATCGAGCCAGGCGAGCTCCAGATCGGGCGAGGCGAACTCCTCCGAAATGATCTCGTCGATCAGATCCTTGACCCACTCCTTGGTCGGTTCGAGACCCTCTTCCTCCGCCTGCGCCGACTGGTTGTCGGCAGTGGCGCGGTTCATCACTTTGGTGGCCCACTGCGGCGGCCAGCGGAGCGCAATCACTGGATTGCGCTCCAGAGTTTAGATGAAGCATGATCTTCTCGGAAAGCCGGCTTCCACTTCTCCGGATCATGTTTGAAAGGCGTAGCAGATGATGCGGGCGAGCCACTCGTCGAAGTCGTTCTTCTGCTCCGGCTCCTTGGTCTGTTGGATTTTCACCGCGGTGTCGCCGGGCACGAACTTGGCGCGCCGGCGCCGGGCGAGATCGCCGGCAAATTCGGTATCCCAATAATCCTGGAATTGCTTGATCTGGTCGGGCGTCCAGCCGGCCGGCACGCCGATCAGCGCGTCGGGGATTGAGCCTTCGGAGTAATAATCGAGCTGCCAGAGCTGGCGGCGCAGCGCGATGTTGACGGTCATCAGCACCTGCTGCACCGGCGAATAGCCGTAGACGCGGTGCGCCCGCACATTGCGCGGCCGGTAGATAATGTCGTGCGCCGAATAATTGACCGCAGGCAAACCCTTAAGCACCTGCTGATAGGCCGGCGCTCGGCAGCGTCAAGAACGCCTAATCGAAGCCTATCACTATCCTGTCAGGGAACCGTAGACGATTTGTCCAGATGCGGATTTTGGTATTCGAACTCGTCGCAACGGCCGTAAGTAAAGGTTTCCACTCGACAGTCACAATCTGAAGACGCCCGCTAGGCGTTTGCAATTGACCGTCGAACGCCGGCGGACAACCTGGATCAATCTCAGCGGCCGGTCCCAAGGTAATTTCAGTCTCTCCATCAATCTCAGGCCAGCAACCGATAAGAATGCAGGTTTCCGTTGCAGAAATACCTGTCTCTACGTCAAAATTGGGAATCTCACCTTTCTTGACATCCGAAATTCCAATTAACGAATTTGGTGGGGCGACCTTTATCGAATCCGACATCACTTAGCCTTCCTAGGATTCCCATGACGGCGCCGCCCTGTCGAGCACTGCAGGTAGCGCATTCAAGCCTTATTCAGATCCCGGAGCATTGCCTCTATTTCGGGCATTTCACGTTCGACATCATTGACCACGGTTCGAGCATCCGCTGCCGAGTAGATCTTACCCTGCTCATCGTCAAACACGACACCATTGGTGGCCTTCGCATAGGCCGTGGCCGCCATCCAGACGGCAGGCACTTGATTCAGATTGCCGCCCCATCGGAAAGCTAAGACGTGCTTCCATTCATGACCGAAATCTACGCCTGGCATTTCACGCATGAACTCACCGGCTGGCCAGAGATTGCATTCGAAGCCAGTCTTTGTATCACGCAACCGCGCCGGCAAAAAACCTCGGAGCGATTCTATCGGCTTGATGCCGTCCAATCGAAGTGGATAGCCTTCACCATCGATCGCGGCCTGCCAGTCTGCTGTGGAGTTCAGCAGTTCATCGGACAGAACAAATAATTCCATCGCCATGGCACAACTCCGAAAGTTCACGAGACGAACAAATTCGCCATTCAGTCTGCGTGGGTCATCAATTACTGGAAATCTGCACTTCATCACCTAGTCTCGCCACCGCGACAATGTTAAGAATACCAGAAAAACCTGTCGCTTTAAAGGTTGCTCCGCGGGTCACGTGTAGCTCAATCACTGGAACATCGCTGCCGACACCAGCCTCGGCCCGTAACTGCCTTACGCGCGCGCCGGTTAACACCGCACCACCTGTTTTTACATCCCAGATTGCAATGATTTTTCCGGTGTCATCTCTCATATAAACGTCCACCCTAACGGTGCCATCCTCGCCATAGTCTGCCACATCGCCCAAGCTAAAGCTCTGTTCGACTCCATCCCTGCCGATGCCGGGCAAGTTTTGAGACCGCACATCACCTGCGAAGAGAAGATGGATGCGTGTTCCAAACCATGAGCCTGATCCATCACCCGCTGCGGCGTGAATTCGCGCTAGGGTTTGAAGGAGGGTGTCCGTCGCCTGATCGATTTTTGGGTTGTTGGTCTTGGCATTATTTTGAACAACAATTTGCGCATAACGGGCGCCCGGTTTCCATGTATTGTCCGGCGTTGCGTCTGACATTACCCGTGCGTCGGTCTTGGGTACGGAACTGCCACTCGACTGATCATTGGGTGAGTCGCCTGCACCATCCCCATTTGTCCACTGTCCCCCATCAGAATTCCCTGCCGGCACGCGGGGCTGGTCGAGACTGTATTTCTGTAACTCGACCTGGCAATCCATAGCGCGACGAGGCAGCATGGACCCCCGGGTCAAGCCCGCGGGTGACGAAGCAACCGCCTCGATCGGCACATAGCCGGTGGCGGTGAGCACCATCGGCCGGTCGGCGGCGGGATTGGCGTAGGGGCCGAGGCCGAGCGCGTCGCGCATTTCGTTGAGCGTGACGGCACCGAGCTTGACGCGGCTTTCGAGCACGGCTTCGAGGCCTTTCGGATCGGTCTCGTCCTCATCGAGCCAGGTGAGTTCCAGATCGGGCGAGGCAAATTCCTCGGCGATGATCTGGTCGATGAGGTCCTTGACCCATTCCTTGGTTGGCTCGAGGCCTTCGTCTTCGGCTTGCGCCGACTGGTTGTCGGCGGTGGCGCGGTTCATCACCTTGGTTGCCCATTGCGGCGGCACCGAAAAGGCGTAGCAGATGATGCGGGCGAGCCACTCGTCGAAGTCGTTCTTCTGCTCCGGCTCCTTGGTCTGTTGGATTTTCACCGCGGTGTCGCCGGGCACGAACTTGGCGCGCCGGCGCCGGGCGAGATCGCCGGCGAATTCGGTATCCCAATAATCCTGGAATTGCTTGATCTGATCGGGCGTCCAGCCGGCCGGCACGCCGATCAGCGCGTCGGGGATCGAACCTTCGGAGTAATAATCGAGCTGCCAGAGCTGGCGGCGCAGCGCGATGTTGACGGTCATCAGCACCTGCTGCACCGGCGAATAGCCATAGACGCGGTGCGCCCGCATATTGCGCGGCCGGTAGATAATGTCGTGCGCCGAATAATTGACCGCGGGCAAGCCCTTGAGCACCTGCTGATAGGCCGGCGGATAGAGGATCGCGCCGTCGGCGCCGGCATAAGGCTGCGGCGTACGGCCCCAATCGTCGATGACACGTTTGATGGTTGAACCGTCGAGCTGTTGCAGGGCGCAGAGCTGGCCCGAACGCGTGCGCTGGCAGTACAACGTCGCCGCGTCGATGACGAACATGTCCTCGAGCAGCGACCGCAGCCAGGCCTTCCAGCGCGTGACGCCGTCAGGCTTTTGGAAAAATTGCTCGAGCGCGGCGATGCGCGCATTCACGCCGGGGTCGATCGCCGCGCTTTTATGCGACCTGCCTGACGCTGCCCCGCCCGCGGAGGCGGGCTGCGAGGGCGTACGCGGGCGGATGCGCCAGCGCTGCCGCTCCATCTGATCCTTGCGCGTCTCGATGACCAAACGAAGAAGATCGTAGGCGTCGGCGAAAGCGCGCAGCTCGGCAAAGCCGACCGGCTCATAGGCGCGCGGACGGGTGACGAGATTATAGCCAGGCGGAAAATCGAAGCGGCGCCCGGCGACGTCGGGCGGCGCGATGGGTTTGAGCGGATCGAGCGGGCCGAACCAATCCGCGCCGGTGCCGCGCGCGATGCCGGCTGCCCCCACCCTTCCCTCCCCCGCTTGCGGGGGAGGGTTAGGGAGGGGGCGCGCGGCGGCGCTGGCGCTGTACGCGATCTGGTACGGCGACAGCGGCCAGCTCGGCTGGCCCGCGCCGCGAGTGGGATCGGTCATTTGCGGTTTTCCGTTTGCGAATGCGCAAGGCACGAAGCTGCGCAGGGCTGATGCCCCGACGCGCCGCGATCAAAGGGAAAATAGAAAAGCGCCGTTTCGGCGCACGAGGCGAATGGATCGGCTCAGAGATATTTGCCGTCGTCGCCTTCGAGAAGATCGCGCATGTTTCGAGCTACCGGAAATCCATATCCTTGGCCCGGTTTTTCCCAACTTAGCATTTTCGATTTATGATACTCACTTGTGTATATTTCCGATCCAATCATTTTCAGAGCGAGTTCCAATGCCTGGACTGAGTCAAGTCCGTGCGCAGCAAATTTGCGTGTACCCTCCGGCCAATCGATTTCGTATTCGCACATCCAATGATCTCGATCAGGCCGAGGAGCAAAAATTCGTACTGCGACGTCCGTATCCGCGCCGTCTTTGCGTAATTTCAGCGTACGATTTGCGACAATCATGAGAAGCCTAAAAGCTCAGTGGCGGTATCGGTCGACCGCTCAAGCAGGCAGCGTAGCGCTCCATAGCTTGGGCCCAACATGCTCGCGAATGAAGCGCATTACAGATAATACCATCTCTAGACAATTGTGCATTACACTCAGCTTCAGATTGTCCACTGCGAGCCGCCGTGATCACGCTCGAACTATTGCCCTTCGGCCGAAATTGGCCGCCCCTGCCGTCGGGCGTGCCGGCTGGCCATCCGGGATGTTGCGGATCGTGGGCTCGCCTTCCTGACATCATCTTGATCTTGTTCGAACAGCTTCCGGATCGCCGTGGCGATTTCAAGCCGCTTTTCCAGGGTTTGGGGTATGGCATAAAGCCGGTTCGGCTTGTATGGGATCATTGTTTCGATCCTCCTCAATCACCACAAAGCCGTGGCCGAATAGCGCCTCGGCATCGTCCGGCGTCATCGCAAAGCTGCCGTCGGCGGCCGCTATATATAATGTGCCGGACGAACCGTGAACGGTGGAGACCTCGCCCGGGGCCCGCATGCGGACGAGCGCGGCGATAACCGGTTTGTCCGTACCCGCCGTCGTCTGCGCTTCGGGCTCGGGTCGCGGCGCCGGTGCTTCCGCCTGCTGGCGCGTGCGTTCGGCACGCTGGCGGTAATATTCAAAAATTGCGTCCTGCTCCTTGAGCATCAATTCGCTCAGCGCGAACACCAGCGCGTCGGCGTGATCGGGGCTGCCCTCGCCGCGATAGCCCGAGGTGGTGAAGGCGCAGAGCTGATCTTCCAGCGCGGCGAAACGGCCGACGTGATGGACGAGGCCAAGCTCGTAGAGCGCCGACACCGGCTCGGCGCGCAACACCTTGCCGCGGCTCGCCGACACCATCTCCACTTTTACGCCGGCGCCGGCGGCGACGATCACCGCGCGCACCATGGCGCCGCCGAAATTCTCCTCGGCGATGATGCGGTCGGCGCCGAATTCGGCGGCGGCGTGAACGACAGCGCGGCCCCAGGCGCCCGGCGCGTCGCGCAGCGAGCGGTCGGCCAGCACATAAGCGTGATTGTCGTCGCCGCGCGCCGCAACGATAATGCCGATCTCGTCGGCGCTCTCATCGTCGCGGCCGGCGGCGCCGGACGGATCGACGGCGACGACGACACGGCTGCGCCGCTCCACCGGCCACTCCGTCACCCGCGCGCGGGCGATGATCTCATAGGTGAACAGGGCGCCGTCGAGCTCGTCGACATAGACGCCCTCGTAGAAGCGCTTGCGCTGCCGCTCCGGCAGCCGCTCCAGGCTTTTCAGATAATTCTCCGTCAGATGCGGGTTGTCGCGCGGCGAGAGAAACAGCCGCTTATAGTCGTCCGGATCGTCGAGCGGCAGCCGCGACACCGGATCGCGCAGGTCGCCGAACAGCACGTTGGTCCAGTGACCCTTGTTGGTCGGGTTGAGGTCGTAGAATGCGGCCTGCGGCGCGTTCTTCACGACCTGCGCCAGGCGCGTCAGCGCCATCAGCACCGAGGCGTAAGGGATCTGCGAGCATTCGTTGAAGAAGATCGTGGCATATTCCTTGCCGAGAATTTTCTCGACGCGGGCGTCCTCGTCGAGGCCGCCGAACCAGATTTCGGATTCATTGTCGAGCGAGAAATAGCCGTCAGTGCGGTGCGGCTTGAGCACATGACCGGGAAAGCCGAGCCGGAACACCTTCGGCAACGTGTCGAGCGCGATCGAGGGCCGCACCGCATTGGCACGGAACCGCAAGATCGCATGGCGCGAGCCGTCGGCCTCAAGCGCGCGCTTCGCGATCTCGTTGACGATCACCGTGGTCTTGCCGGAGCGGGCGCCGCCGACCAGAAGAATGTGGCGCTTGCCGCCTTGCAGGAGCGCTTGGGCTTCCTGCTGCTTCGGCGTGAGGAGAAGCTTGCTTTCGGTGGGATCTGACTGACTGACGGACGGTCGAGACGCACTGTCCTCGTTGTCCATTCGCGTCGCTGTGTGGTTGTTTCCCTTCTAACTAAGCCTTGAATAGGCACGCTCAGGGCGCGCCGTATTATCGACTTGTCATGCTCCGCGAAGGCGGGGCATCCAGTAAGCGCCCGCCAGCGCGGTGAGTACTGGATCATCCGCCTTCGCGGATGATGACAGTGCACGAGACATTGCTTATCGCCGTTGGTATTAGTCCGACCATCGACCCGCGCCGGGCGCCTTCATAGGCGAGGTCCTGGAACTCCTTCGGAAAATACTGCCGCTGCAAATCATCGACAATTTCGTCGGCGCGAATGGAAGATACCCATATTCGGCCAATCCTCGTGGCCACGTGTCGTGACCGCAAGATCGATATGCCACCCCGGAAACTCCTTGATGAGTTGCTGAAGAGCATCCACGACGGGTGGCAATAAAAGTTTCAGGTTGTCAACAAAGACAACGACCCGCGAGTACTCGCTATAATCGCCATGGACTTGAAAGTCTCCATGAGGCTGGCCCGGCAGATAGTCCGGTCGGCCAAAGCGCTCAAGCACTTCCTCGACCAAATCGCAGAGACGTTCGAATACGATATATTGTTCATTCTGACGACGATCATATTCGTCGCGATCCATGGTATCGATATCGGCTCGTGTGATGATGATGCTATTCTTCGTCACCGGCGCGCCTCCGCGATCCTAATCGAACGCAGTTCCCTTCCGAGCTCCTTCGAATTCAATACTTCGGAACTCTTTCGGAAAATATTGGCGTTGCAGCGCATCGATGATTTCATGAGGTCGGATGTAGATTCCCATATCCGGCCAATCGTCATCGTGCCCGCGGACAGCAACCGTAAGCGCGATCTGCCATCCCGGATATCCTTCAACAAGCTTTTGGAGTTCAGCGACGATTTGCGGCCGCAGCATTTCGAGGTTGTTTATGAATACCACCACTTGTGGATATCCACTGTAATCACTGTGCACCGTAAAATCGCCATACGTCCCATCGGACATGCAATCCGGGCGTCCACATTTCTGAAGCACAGCCTCTGTCCGTTCGTGAAGCTGGCGAAAAATAGCAGCCTGCGCACGATAGCGTTGGCGCTCTTCTTCGAATCGCGTCATCTTATTCCTCGTCTCCGCCGCCGCGAAAGTAGAAATATTCTATGTATCTTAGCCTCTCCCGAAGTACTTTGCGATTCAGCCCGCCTATAACCGGATCATTCGAGCCGCGAACTCGTATATAAAGGGTCTCGGCTTGGTCCGGAGTCAATTCTTCCTCGGCAATGTTATTTTCCGCCAGAAACTTCCTGATGTATCGCTCGACCGCGTCGTTATATTGTCGGTGCTCGCGGTGGAAGTAATTTACAGTCGGGTCCGCCAGAGCACCGGAAGAAGCATTTTCTAACACTTTTCGCGTTTCCGGCCTGAATTTGAATTTCTTGAGAACTGCGTCTGGTATCCAATGATGGCCTTCCGCGTTTTCTTGAAATTGTGGTACGTCTGACACAGCATTCTGATCGTCATTGCCGGCTACCCGCGTCCACTGTCCGCCGCCCGTATTATGTTTCGGCAACCGCGGCTCTTCGGGATTGTACCCGTACTTGCACAGCTCCGATAAAATCAGCGCCGGCGCGTCGCGGCGAAACTTGGCGACGTCGTGCGCGATCTCGGCCAAGCCTTGCCGTATGGAGGCGATCTCGGCCCGGCGCTGGCGCAGCCGCTCATCCTCGTGTTCCACAAACGTGCGCAGCGCCTTGGCGATTTCGCGCCGGACTTCCGGGTTTTGCGGGATCGCAGTCGCGACCGGCCATTTGTACGGGATCATTGTTTGATCCTCGCTCAAGCGCGGCGGCGAGCCGGCGTGTGGTTCGGAGGAATGCGGAAGGGAGCGATCGGACCGGGGCGAAAGTCGGTGCGGTTCCTCGCGGCGAGGACGCAGAAGCTACTCTGCCGCCACCGCGATATTGACCGCGCGCAGCCCCCGGCTCGTCCGCTCGATATCGAACGTCACCGCCTGGCCTTCGTAGAGCGCGGCGACGCCGGCCGGCAGATCGGTGCGGTGGACGAAGACGTCGCTACTGCCGTCGTCGCGGGTGAAGAATCCGTAGCCCTTGGTGTCGTTGAAGAATTTCACTTTGCCTGTGGTTTTCACGGCTTCACCTGCGCTTGACCGGCAGCCGCGCGCCGGCGCGCGCCGCAATAAGCGCGGCGGTGGACCGGCGGTGGATGCGTCTGTTGCTGATCGGAAAGTGCGGCGGGCGCAGTTCGCCAAGGCCCGCATGCGCGCGAGGAAATGCGCGCAAAACAATCGGCCGTCAAACGGGCGACCAATCGTCCGTCACGGAACGTGAGACTAAGCCTTTGATACGATAATGGAAAAAATTTTTGTGCGGGCATGATCGAAATCGGGGGGTTTTGGTGCGGCAGCCGCACGCACTCGGATTTGATTCGCAAAAGTCAGCGCAGATTTGCAGCGATGTCGCGGATAAGATTGGCCTTGTAGCGGTCGAGCCACGCCGCGTAGCGCAAGATTTTTTCACCGCGCGCGGTGGCGGCCACGCGATAGTCGCGATAGGACCTGTTGACGGCTTTCAGTTCGCCGGCGCGCTGCATGCGCTCGATCTCGCGATCGACGCGGGCGGCGACCAGCGTGGCGCCGGCGTTGATCTGGTCTTCGGACAGCCGCGCGGCGGCGCGCGCGCCCAGGCCTTGCATCAAGCCGTGGCGATAGGCTTCGATAAAGGATTGCTGAGGTTTCGCGGGCGGCATCGGCACGGCTAGCCGGCCCGTCAAGTGACCGGTACGTGGCGGCGGACGAGCTCCGTCGCGATGATGCGCAGGCCCTGCAGCTTGCGGGCATTAAAGGTACGCCGCGTGATCTTGAGACGCTTGAGCGCCTTGTCGACGTCGACCTCGAACACGGCCCACTGCGAGCCGAGATTGACGGCACGGGCGACGTGATGGAATTCCGCGGCGGACAGATAGGCGGCGGGCCAGCCCAGGGCTTGCTCCATGCGCTCGATCTCGGCAGGAGAAGGCGGCAGGCGCACGCGGTTGCGTATTTTCGCCATGCGCTCAAGCTCGTAGGTTTCCGCTTGCGAGTTGAGATCGCCCTGATCGTAAAGGTAAATCGGCATCGAATTGATATAGCCCTTGGGCCGGGTCGGCAGCGGCAGCCGCGCCAGGACGCGAAACGCCTCCTCCATGCGGTCCATGACATGCACGAACGACCAGCGGTCGGGCACGCTCCGCGCGCGCGCCGGCAACAGCTGCGCGGCAGGGCCGAGCGCGCCGAGAATGCCGGCCCGATCGCCGCGCAACTCGGCGCGCGCCGCCATCGCGGCTTCCTCGTGAAGCGTCGGCTCTTCTCGATCGGTGGCAGCCATCGCGTTCGCCTCGTTACGCGGCGCGCAGCGGCTTGCGCTGGCGCTCGCGAAGCGGCGGCGGCACCAGATAGGCGCGCTTCATATGGCTGGCGCAGTAGGGAATGCCGTTTTCGAGATCGGCCTCCTCGACGCCGCAGAAGAAATATTTATCGGTGCCCGGCCGCTTGAAGGGCCAGCGGCAGCAGCGGCTGGTGAGATCGAACAGCGTCTTGCCGTAGCGGCCTTTGGCGGCCGGCGGCGGTGACGGGATTTCGCCGCGGCGCCGCGCCGGGCGCTCCCTCGCTTTCGCGACCGCTTTGCCTTGTTCTTTGCCCGGCTGTTTCTTGGCGCCGGGACCGAGCCGCAGCCGGAAGATTTTGCCCAATACCGCCGAGCGCGAAATGCCGCCGAGTTGTTCGGCAATGCGCGCCGCGGTTTCGCCCTGCGCCCACAGCCGCTTGAGCAGCGCAATCTCGTCGTCGCGCCAGTCGATTTGCATGGTCCGCCCTCCGATACCATTTTAGTGACAAATGTCACATAAGGGCGGACAAATCGGCCGTCAAGTCACAAGTTTAGAGTTTAGCGCGATTACACCGAATCCGTGACAATGGCGCAGGAGATAAGCCCCATGGCACGCAAGCCGAAAGTCACGAAGACCGGCCTCTATTACGCCCGCGAGGCGCGGCACATGAGCCGGACCGAGCTGGTCAAGCGCTCCGGCGTCTCCAAGCAGCAGCTGTCGCGGCTGGAGAACGGCCAGATTCGCATGCGGCTCGACCACTTAAAGCCGTTCGCCAACGTGCTCGGCTATACGCCCGAGCAGATGCTGCTGTGGGGCCGCTATCCGGGCACCACGGGCGCGCATCTCGAATCAAGCGACGTGCTGCGCGAGGAAGCCCACGACGAGCCGTTCGGCCCGGCGATCGGCCAGGTGCCGGAGCTCGACACCCGCGCCGGGCTTGGCGGCGGCGGCGTGCCGGCACGCGAAATGCGCAAGGACGGCAAGCACGCCGACCCAGTCAAATCAGAGGGTTGGGTGTTTCCGCCGAGTTTCGTGCGCGAGCAATTGCACACCTCCGCCTCGGGGCTTCTGGTGCTCGACACCAACGGCGACAGCATGGTGCCGACGCTGATGTCCGGCGACCGCGTCATCGTCGACACCGGGCACAAAACCCCCTCGCCGGACGGGCTTTACGCCATCCGCGACAGCTTCGAGGGCATCGTCGTCAAGCGCCTGCAGGTGGTGCGCTCCGCGACCAAGCCGCGGGTGAAGATCATCTCCGACAATCCCAACCATGCCGCCGAAGAAGTGCCGCTCAACGAGCTGGAGATCGTCGGCAAGGTGTTGTGCGGGCTGAAGCTTTTCTAAGTCTAAGCGCCCGCAAGCTTTCCCGAATTTCAGCCGAATCGAGCCGAATCGCGACGCGCCGGCTGCGCTCGGGGCGTGGCCGCCGCGTCTCTTTTCGTGTTACCGCCTCTTGACATCTGTCTCATTTATAGTTACTTCGCGCGCGAAGCCAAATTGGGGCATTGATGCCGCACAGGCAGCGCGAGGCGCGCGAGTTTGAACGTATCCGCATGGCCGCAAGCGCGGCGCGCGCCGCGACCGGCTCGGCGCTCGACGCGGCGCTGGCGCAGATCGGCGCGGCGTTCGACGAAACCGCGGCGATTTCCGATCTGAAGCTGCGCGTCGAGCGCACGCTGTGCCGCGGGCCGCAGCACCCGGCCGTACGCGCGCGCTTTGGCGCCCGCGCTGAAGCGGCTCGCCGGCTTGAGCCTCGATGCAGCGACCGCGCGCGCGGAACGCTGGTGGCGCGACGAACGCAAAGCCTTCCAGATCGCCAGCGCGCTCGGCTACGGCAACCGGCTGTCGCTGGATGTGTTGCGCGAGTTGCGACTCATTTTGCGACTGTTGCGGTTCAAAAGGATGGCGGCGGAGTTCAGTGCGATTGTTGTGGCGGTGTGCGACAGGGTAGCGGCAGCAATGGCCGCAGAATAAATTCCGTTGGTGTGGGTCGGAACCAACCAGGGACGGGCAGCCATCAGAGTAACGCTGCAAGTGTCGATGGAACGCTCGGACCGCCTCCGCCGCGCTCCCTCCACCTCGTTAGAAAGGTTGAAAGATCCGCACCGATACCGAGACCAAGCAATAGGCGGTTGTCCGTTAGGGCGCGATCGTGAGGCACTTGGTCGAATAAATGCCTAGCGAGCGCTTGGCACGGATTGTTAAGTGTTTCCGTCGTGCGAAGCTCTTCGGCATTGGCCGCGTACCATCCAGCATTGATCGACACCTTGGGACGCCCGGCAGCCATGTCGGCGGCATATTTGATCGCGTTCTCTTGTAGTGGTCCGGCAGTCTCTGCCATTCGCTGCATTGCAATCAGCGAATGAGTTTCAGCGAGCGTTTCTTCGATCCAATTGAGCCCATCGTGGCGTGGAAATCTCAGATCGGCACGAGCAGACATGTGGCTGAGTTCATGGGCAAGTTGATATGAAAATTGCCACGGATAGTTGCCGCGTGATACAATCAAGATTGTCTCTTCGGTCGCGTCCGCACGATAGAGTGGGAAGTCCCTTTCCGGCGCGTTGACGATATGCACTATCTCCGACTTGAGAGGCGGATAGCCAATCTTTGCGAAGAGTGACTCTACAACAGCGGTCATTGCCGCTTCATGCACCGGCTGCGGGCTAAAACCTTCCATCTTAAAAGTCGGCATTTATTTTTGTCCATTCGCTGGGCGTGCGCTTGCGTATATAGGCGATGACGCCGAGTTCGAGCCAGCCATCAGCCCCCGTCAAAATCGTTTGAAAAATATCGTCCGGTATTCAAATAGGTTCCTGTAAATGGGCGCTTATTGCTGGCGGTCAGTCGTGGACCGGCATTAGTGGAGAAAGGCAAATGCGAAAGGCTCGCGGGAATCTTGAATCGCTGGGTGAAGATGGTTGGATTTGGCTTGCTCCGGGGGCAACCGTCGCATTTCATGTCGACACGCCGATTAAACCGTCGCTGTACGAACTAAGACAATGGATGGGTAACATTCGTGGCGGTGTGCTGTCGCTCTCCTTCGGAATAGAAAATGAGTTAGTTTTGCTGGCCCTTGCGGATGAGTTTGGGAGTAACAACAACGGCGCGGTGGGGAAAGACTATTTTGTGCGCGAACAGCAATGGCGCGAGGACCACAGTCTGAAACGAAAAATTGAAAGAGTGAAGCCAATCATTAGGGCGCGGAAGACAAGCGACGACTCTGACACCATAATTCAAAAGTTAGCCGAATATCGCGAATTGAGAAACCTGCTGGCCCACTATCCTTGTTGGTTAGAGCCTGTGAACCGTGAAGGCGTGGCTGAACTAGAGAAACAGAGAACAATTGCGTTGAAGCTTTTTATCGCAGATCAAAATTACGTTTGGGAGATAGACGCGGCGCAGGCGATGGAATGGAACGACTTGATCCTATTTGTGCGAGTCTCTGTCGAGAACATTCGTAGGGAAATGATCGGCGCGCCACTTTTGAATGCCGATGGGTCACTGCCGGAACCCGAGATGACGGGGCCAGCACCGCCGAGAGGAACGCTTATTGAGGCTAAGATCGAACATGGAAGGGTCAGCCAAGTCGTATTGCCGAAGGGCTGAGGTCATGTCGGCAAAAATGTCCGCTGCGGATCATAGCGGACATTTCGAAGCTTCCGGTGGACGTCCGATAATCAGGCGGCACCGATGTGGCGCCAAGCTTTTCCATGGCCGAATAATCACTCCGGCTTCACCACCCGGATATGCAACTCGCGCAACTGCTTCGGCGTCGCTTCGGACGGCGCGCCCATCATCAGATCTTCGGCGCGCTGGTTCATCGGGAACAGCACCACCTCGCGCAGGTTCTCCTCGCCGCACAAGAGCATGACGATGCGGTCGATGCCGGGGGCGATGCCGCCATGCGGCGGGGCGCCGAGCGAGAGCGCATGCAGCATGCCGCCGAATTTCTCTTCCAGCGTGCTCTCGTCGTAGCCGGCGATGGCGAAGGCCTTCTTCATCACGTCGGGGCGATGGTTGCGGATGGCGCCGGACGACAATTCGACGCCGTTGCAGACGATGTCGTATTGGATCGCCTTGAGCGAAAGTATCTTCTTCTGATCCGCTGGCTCAAGCGCGAGGAACTCGTCGACCGGCAAATTCGGCATCGAGAACGGATTGTGGGAGAAGTCGATCTTCTTGTCCTCTTCGTTCCACTCGTACATCGGAAAATCGACGATCCAGCATAGCTCGAAGCGGTCCTTGGCGATGAGCCCAAGGTCTTCGCCGACCTTGGTGCGCGCCGGGCCGGCGAATTTGACGAAGTTTTGCGGCTCGCCGGCGACGAAGAACACGGCGTCGCCGTCTTTTAAGCCGAGTTGTTCGCGCAGCTTCTCTGTTCGCTCCGCGCCTAGATTGTTGGCGACCGGGCCGCGGCCGACGACGGCGCCGTTGTCGAGCGCCCAGAAGATATAGCCGAGCCCCGGCTGGCCCTCGCCTTGCGCCCAGGAGTTCATCCGATCGCAGAACGCGCGCGAGCCGCCGCCCGGCGCCGGGATCGCCCACACCGCGGCGGTGGCGCTGGTTTCCAGGATGCGCGCGAAAATCTTGAAGCCCGAGCCGCGAAAAATATCGGAGACGTCCGCCATGACGATCGGATTGCGCAGGTCCGGCTTGTCGGTGCCGTATTTTGCTAAAGCTTCGGCGTAAGGAATGCGCGGGAATTCCTTGGTCACCGGCTTGCCGCCGGCAAATTCCTCGAACACGCCGCGCATTACCGGCTCGACGGCAGCAAAAACATCGTCTTGGGTGACGAAGCTCATTTCCAGATCGAGCTGATAGAACTCGCCCGGCGAGCGGTCGGCGCGGGCATCCTCGTCGCGGAAGCACGGCGCGATCTGGAAATAGCGGTCGAAGCCCGCCACCATGATGAGCTGCTTGAACTGCTGCGGCGCCTGCGGCAGCGCGTAGAATTTTCCCGGATGGATGCGTGACGGCACCAGATAATCGCGTGCGCCCTCGGGCGACGAGGCGGTCAGGATCGGCGTCTGGAATTCGAAAAAACCCTGCTCCTTCATGCGCCGCCGAATGGAATCGATGACTTGGCCGCGCTTCATGATATTTTGATGCAAGTGCTCGCGGCGCAGGTCGAGGAAACGGTACTTTAGCCTTGTTTCCTCGGGATATTCCTGGTCGCCGAACACCGGCATCGGCAGTTCGCCGGCCGGCCCCAGCACCTCGATCTCGCGGATATAGACCTCGATCGCGCCGGTCGGCAGATCGGGATTCTCGGTGCCGCCCGGGCGGCGACGAACCTTGCCGTCGACACGCACCACCCATTCCGAGCGCAACGTCTCGGCGACTTTGAACGCCGGGCTGTCGGGATCGGCGACCACCTGGGTCAGCCCGTAATGGTCGCGCAGATCGATGAACAGCACGCCGCCATGGTCGCGGATGCGATGGCACCAGCCGGACAGGCGGACCTCTTGGTCGATGTCGGCCTCGCGCAATTCGCCGCATTTGTGGCTGCGGTAACGGTGCATGCTCATTCCGCCATGACTTGAAAAGTGGCGCACAACCACATGGCGGGCCGTGATTTGTCAAGCGGGCGTCAGTCCCTCGACAGAACGGCGGCGATCTGCACATTCAGTGACGGTGGGAGCACCATGAAGCGGACCAGGCGGAAAAAGACCGGACCGGCAGTGGCTCCGATGACGGCCGCGGAGGCGGTGGTGGCGACGCTGGCCGCCCACGGCCTCGACACCGTCTATGCGCTGCCGGGCGTGCAGAACGATCTGTTGTTCGAGGCGCTGTTCAAGTTTTCCGACCGGCTGCGCACCGTGCATACGCGCCACGAACAGGGCGCCGCCTATATGGCGCTCGGCGCGGCGCTGGCGACCGGCAAGCCGCAGGCTTACGCCGTCGTGCCCGGGCCCGGCTTCCTCAATTCGTCGGCGGCGCTGCTCACGGCCTTTTCCATGAATGCGCCGGTGCTGGCGCTGATCGGCCAAATCCCCGACGCCGATATCGGCAAGGACCTCGGCCACCTGCATGAGATCCGCGACCAGACCGGCATCATCAAGCGGCTGGTCGATCATTGCGCGCTGATCCGCAAGCCAGAGCAAGCTGCGCGCGCCACCGCGCTGGCGCTACGCGCGATGCAAACCGGCCGGCCGGGACCGGCGGCGCTCGAATGCGCCATCGATGTCTGGGGCAAGTCCGCGCCGGTCGCCGTGCCGGCGCCGCTGCCGATCCTTGAGCCCAAGATCGACACGTCGGCGATCCGCCGCGCCGCGAAGCGGCTGGGTACAGCGAAGCGGCCGATGATCGTCTGTGGCGGCGGCGCGCAGGATGCATCCGAAGAGATCACCGCACTGTCGGCGCTGCTGCAGGCGCCGGTGCTCGGCTATCGCCGCGGCCGCGGCGTGCTCGACAGCCGCGATCCGCTGAGCGTGACGCTGCCGCTCGGCCGCGATCTGTGGGGCGAGGCCGACGTGGTGCTGGCGGTCGGCACGCGGCTGCTTGGCCAATTCCGGCAATGGGGCATCGACCGCGAGCTGGCGATCATTCGCATCGATGCCGATCCGCAGGAGCACGACCGGCTGCATAAGCCCACCGTCGCACTGACCGGCGACGCCAAGCCGATCCTTAAGGCGCTGCTCGCCGAACTGCCGGCGCACACCATCAAGCGGCCGTCGCGCCAAGCCGAAATGCAGGAGCGCCAGGCGACGTGGCGCAAGCGCCTGGAAAAACTGACGCCGCAGATCGCTTATCTCGAAGCGATCCGCGACGAGTTGCCGGAGGACGGCATTTTTGTCGATGAAGTCACCCAGGTCGGCTTTGCCGCCCGTTTGCTGTTGCCGGTCTACAAGCCGCGGACGTTCCTGTCGCCCGGCTATCAGGACAATCTCGGCTGGGGCTTTGCCACCGCGCTCGGCGCGCAACACGCGCGGCCCGACGTGCCGGTCGTCGCCATCTCCGGCGACGGCGGCTTCATGTTCACCGCCAACGAGCTCGCCACCGCGATGCGCCATCGCATTCCGCTGGTCACGGTGGTGTTCAACGACGGCGCCTTCGGCAATGTGCGGCGCATGCAGCAGGAACAGTACGGCAATCGCCTGATCGGCAGCGATCTCGCCAATCCCGACTTCGTCCGCTTTGCCGAAAGTTTTGGCGCCGCGGGGATGCGGGCCAAAAGCCCGCAGGAATTGCGGGGGGCGCTGCGGCGGGCTTTGGCGAATCGCGGCGGCCCCACCCTCATCGAAGTTCCGGTCGGCGCCATGCCGAGTCCCTGGGAATTCATCTTTATGCCCAGGATTCGCGGCCAATAACGGCGTTTTTCGAGCCATCCGGGGCTTGCCAACGAGGGCTTGCCACGCGCGGTAGACCTGAACCACACTCTCCGCGATGGCGTTAGATTTCGTTACCCCAGCCGCAATGCAGCCAATAACAACAACATCGGAACTCCTCGCCGTCTGCCGGCGCATGGCCGGTCATCCGTTCATCACCGTCGATACCGAGTTCCTGCGCGAGACGACCTATTACCCGCTGCTTTGCGTGGCGCAGATCGCCTCGCCCGACGAAGCCGTGGTGGTCGATGCGCTGGCGCCCGGCATCGATCTCGCCCCGTTCTATGCGCTGATGGCGGACGAGCGGGTGATGAAGGTGTTTCACGCCGCGCGCCAGGACATCGAAATCGTCTGGCATGCCGCCAAGCTCATTCCGCATCCGATCTTCGACACCCAGGTCGCGGCCATGGTGCTGGGTTATGGCGATTCCATTTCCTACGAGCAGCTGGTGGCCCGCATCACCGGCGACTCGCTCGACAAGTCGCACCGCTTCACCGACTGGACGCGCCGGCCGCTGTCGGAGGCGCAGCTCGCTTACGCCATTTCCGACGTGACGCATTTGCGCGACATCTATCTCGCGCTGGTCGAAGACCTCAAGCGCCGCGGCCGCGCCGATTGGGTCGAGGACGAAATGGGCGTGCTCACCTCGCCCGACACCTATCGCATGGAGCCGGAGAACGCCTGGAAGCGGCTGAAGACGCGGGTGCGCAAGCCAAAGGAGCTCGCCGTGCTGATCGAGGTCGCCGCCTGGCGCGAGCAGGAGGCGCAGAGCCGCGACGTGCCGCGCTCGCGCGTGCTCAAGGACGACGCGATCGCCGATATCGCCGTGCAGGCGCCGACCACCGCCGAGCGGCTCAAGACGCTGCGCTCCCTGCCCAAAGGCTTTGAGCGCTCGCGCTGGGGCGAGGCTATCGTTGCCGCGGTCGGCCGCGGCTTGGCGCGCGATCCGAAAACCTTGCCGCTGCAGGAGCGTGCGCAACCGGCGGCCAATGGCGCGGCTATCGTCGAATTACTCAAAGTGCTGCTGCGCATGATTTCCGAGCAGCATCACGTCGCCGCCAAAGTGATCGCCACCGTCGACGATCTCGAACGCATCGCCGCGAGCGACAATGCCGAGGTGCCGGCGCTGAGCGGCTGGCGGCGCGATCTGTTCGGCAACAAGGCGCTGGCGCTCAAGCACGGCAAGCTCGCGCTCGCCATCGAGAAGGGCCGGGTCGCCACGGTGGAACGGAACTAAGATCATTCGCCTTAGTTCAGTCTCGGTTGCTGCGGTACTTGCTGCGGCTGCCGGTCGAACACGCCGAGACGGGGGAGTCCATCGATGCGAACCGCGAAATCCGTTCTGCTTGCGAGCACGATTCTGTCGGCCGTGAGCGCGTACGCTCTCAACGCTGCGGCGGCGGCGGTGCCGGGTGAGGTGCTCGCCCAAGCCGCTCCAGCCGAGCAAGAGAAGCAGAAAGCAGCGCCCGCACATCCGGCGCCTCCGGCTCCGCCAAAACCCGCGCCAGCGCCGCCGCACCCGGCACCGGCGCCGCCACATCCGGCACCGCCGCCCGCCCGTCCGGCGCCGCCGCATCCGGCGCCGCCGCCCCGTCCGGTCCGCTCCGCCGCCTCCGCATCCGGTGGCTCCGCCGCCTGCGGTTCATCAGGTGCCGCCGCAGCGTGAAATGCCGCCGGCGCGGGAGAACGGGCAGCACCCGTCACCGCAGCCGCAAATTCAGTCCCCGCATGGCAACCAGCCGACGCCGCCCGAGCATCGGATGGAAGAACGCGCACCGGGAACGCCGCCGCCGCACGAAGCGCCGCCGAATGGGACGAAACCGCTGGAGAACGCGCGCCCGGGGGCCAACCCTCCGTCGCAGCCGCTGCCTCAGGCCATCGGTCCGCACGAGAGCCCAGGAGGCGCGATGCAAAATGCGCATCCCGGCCCGGCCGGCGGCGTGCAGCCCGGCACGGCGATCCAGCGCGCGGCGCCGAGCGCCAACCCGGGCGCCGTCCCGCCGCCGACCCAGACGATCAACAAATCGCAATTCCTTGCGCCGAAGGGCCAGGCGCCCACCGCCACTATCGAGGCGCTGCACCAGGAGCGCCACGAAACGCGCCAAGGCAACCAGGTGTTCATTCAAGAGCCCGACCGCACCATCGTCGAAGAAAACAATCGGATGATCATCCGCCACAACGAGGTCGACCGTTTCGCGGTCGGCGCCCGCGATGTGCATGTCGAGCGGCGCGGCAACCAGACCGATACCGTCGTCGTCCGTCCCGATGGCGTGCAGATCATCGACATCGACGATGACCAGGGCCATCTGCTGCGCCGCGTGCGGCGGGACCGCGACGGCCGCGAGATCGTGATCATCGACAACGGTTTTGCCGGCCCGCAAGCGCAAATGTTCATCGACGTGCCGCCGCCGGTGATCAGAATTCCGCGCGACCGTTATATCGTCGATGCCGACCGCGCCGACGAAGCCGGCATCTACGATGTCTTCATCGCGCCGCCGGTCGATCCCATCGCCCAGCCCTACACACTCGACGAGGTGCGCTACAGCGAGTTGCTGCGGGACTACATGCCCTACGTCAACCTCGACATCGAGTTCGACACCGGGTCGTGGCAGCTCACGCCCGATCAGGTCGACCGGCTGTCGCTCATCGCCCAGGCTCTCAACCGCGCCATCGCGCGCAATCCGCGAGAGGTTTACCTGATCGAAGGCCACACCGATGCGGTAGGCAACGATGTCGACAATCTCTCGCTATCGGACCGCCGCGCCGAAGCGGTGGCCGTGGCGCTCACCGAGCAATTTCAGGTGCCGGCCGAGAACCTGGTGACGCAAGGCTACGGCAAGCAGGGCCTGTTGATTCAAACCGACGGCCCCGAGCGCGCCAACCGCCGCGTGGCGATCCGGCGCATCACGCCGCTGATCGATCCGCAGGCGGCGAATTCGCCTTGAGCGCGAGCGTGTGGGCTTGAAGAAGCGGCGTGATCGGGCGCTTCCGCTCACGCCGCTTGGCGTTTGCGTGCGACATCGCCTCGCTCCATCCGGCCGGCGAAGTGGTGTAGCGTCGGCAAAGAGATCCGATGCCCACAACCCTTAGATTGTTGTAATTCGACCGCCGCCGCGATCATTGCTCGCGAGCGGCTGGGTACAGAAATAAGGGGAAAACATGATTTTCGACGTCGATCGCCGGACCTTCGCGCTGCTCGGTCTTGGTGCGGTCTCTGGCGCGATGCTGTCGCCGCTGCGCGCATTGGCGGCCGACGCCTATCCGTCGCGCCCGATCCATCTCTTGGTCGGCTTCACGCCGGGATCGTCCTCCGACATCACCGGGCGCATTTTCGCCAAAGGCGCCAGTGAGGCGCTCGGCCAGAACGTGGTGATCGAGAACAAGCCGGGCGCCGGCGGCAGCATCGCCGCGGGCCTTGGCGCGCGCGCCGCCGATGACGGCTACACGCTCTACCTGCAGGCGCTGTCGACGCTGACCTACAAGGTCACGCATCCGCAAGCGCCGTTCGACCTGGTGAGCGATTTCGCGCCGGTCGCGCTCCTTGCCACCGGCGCCATCGTCATGGTGGTCGATCCGAAGCTCGGCGTGAACAGCGTGGCGGAGTTCACCGCGCTCGCCAAATCGAAGCCCGGCCAAATTCTGTTCGGCTCGGTCGGGCCCGGCAGCCTGCCCGACTTGTGCGGCGAGCTCTACGCGCAGCGCGCCGGCGTCAAGCTGGTGCAGGTGCCTTATCCCGGCAGCCCGCAAGTCATCACCGATCTCATCGCCGGCCGCGTCGCCATGAACTTCGCCATCGCCTCGTCCGTGCTCGGCCAGATCGCCGCCGGCCAGGTCAAGCCGCTGGCGATCGCGGCCGACAAGCGCTCCGATCTGCTGCCCGACGTGCCCACCATGGCGGAAGCCGGCATGCCCGACTTCAACACGCCGCTGTGGTTCGGGCTGTTGGCGCCGAAGGGCACGCCGCAGCCGATCGTCGACAAGCTCGCCGCCGCCGCGCAGAAAGCGATGCATGCGCCGGACGCCGTCGATGCGCTGCACAAGCAGGGTTTTGTGCCGGAAGACCTCGGACCGGACCGGTTCGGCGCTTTCATCAAAAGCGAAATCGCGCGCTGGTCGCAGGTTGCCAAGGCGGCGGGGCTGGTCAAGACGTGAGTGGACTTACGCCGCCGCGGTGACCTTAAAGCGCGGCGCCAGCACCGTGGTCCGTAGCGTCGCCGCCAGCGCCGCCATCTCATCGCGCGACAGCGGCGCGTAAGGCGGATAAGGCTCGCCGGCCGGAATGCCGATCAGATTCATCGCCGCCTTCATCGCCGGCGCCAGCCCGCGGTGCATCCACTTTGACGGGAACAGCGCGAACTGCAGTTGAATGTCCGCGGCGCGCTCGTAATCCTTGGCGACAAACGCATCGATGACGTGACGCGCGATTTCGCAAGCGGGCGGCGGCATCGTCGCGCCCGAACCGCCAAGCTGCAGCGTCGCCAGCAGCATCTGCATGGTGGTGAAGTAGCGCGCATGCCCGGCGCGATCGATCTCGACGATCAGCCGCGACACGCGGGCGAGATCGCGCGAGGACTCCTTGATCAGTTGCACGTTCGACAGCTTCGCCAGCGCGATGGTGTCGGGGATGGACACGTCGGCGCCCGGCCCGGGATTGAGATAGAGCGTGATCGGCAGTTTGGTCTCGCGGCCGATCGCCTCGAAATAAGCGATCAGATCGGCTTGCGTCGGCGGTCCGGCAAACGGCCGCAACGGCGCCAACAACTGCACCGCCGCCGCGCCAAGCCGTTCCGCCTCATGCGCCAATTCGATCGCGGTCTTGAACGACGGATGCGAAATGCCGACCATGACCGGAACGCGGCCGTCGACGGCCTCGATGGTGCGGCGGATCAGCGCCTTGCGCTCGTCGAAGCTCAGATAAGTGTATTCCTGCGTCTCGACGCCGGCGGCGACCACCATGGTGGCGCGGCAGTCATCGACAATGTAGTCGATCTGGCGCTTGAGCGCGGTCTCGTCGACTGTCAGGTCAGCATTGAACGGGGTGAGCGGCGCGACGATGAGGCCGGGGGCTTTTGTCCGGCCAATTCCATGCGGCACTCCTGGCGGCGACTGGCGATGTTCGCGAGAGGCATAGCATCTTAGCCCGTCAGTAGCACTGGCTCGCGGTCGAGCAGACGGGCGAGCGATGACGCCGATGTCCCGGCCTAGGGTGGCTGGCGGTGCGAATTGTCCGCGACAAAGCGCTGGCGCTCACGCACGGCAAACAGGCTCTGGTGGTTGATAAGAGGTGCGCGGTGAGGTTGAAGCGGCGATAGCCCCGGCACTTGACGTTCCGAGATTGATAAAAGATCTCTATGTTCAAGGCTCTGTTGGGTTGCTGAATTTAGCGGATTAGCGGCGATGACCTTGGACAGGCAGTCGTTGTTCGCCAAATACTCTGTTGCAAAAATGCAACACTGCGAAACAATGCTTATGCGCCCGCGGGCGGCCTTGACATTCCGTCAATCTCTCCCATTTATAATAGTCCTCGGAAAGGAGGGGCGCATGCAGCCAGAGCAGCCAAAACAGCAGCAGTCCAACCTGCCGCACTCACAACAACCGCCCAAGTACCATGCCGAAACAATGTTGGTCCGGCGTGTCGCGGCGAATGCCGATTGCTGGTTCAGATGGACTGCTCATGCCGAACAGCGGATGGCCGAGTACGGCCATACAGCCGACGACGTAATCGCGGCCCTGATCAACGGTCAAGTTATTCGGGTTGAAGTGAAGGAAGACGTTATTTTTCGAGTAAGAGGACAGAATATTGACGGTGAGGAGATCGAGATTCCCGTCGCTGTGTATGAGCGTGCAGTCTCGATCAAGGTTATCACGGTCATTTAGGCAATTTGCCAAGCGAACCACGAAGCAAGGAGAAGGAGAACGAAATGAAACAGCACACGCAAGAGGCGATGGGGCTCCCTCGACGGAAGCCCGATCTGCGCGTGCTAGAGGGGCAGCAACAGCGCGTCGCCGAAAAGTCGGAAACCCTGAAAGAGCGAGATGTGTCATTCATCGTCGGTGTACGGACGATAGCCTGTGACGCTGGGATAGAACGTACAGACGATGCCGGGGAGAAGACGATCGAACTACCAAAGCTGCGAGAGCTAATAGCATCTGCACTAGTGAGCCGATGTCTAATGCCTATCCGGCTGCGGGGACCGGAAATGAAGGCCATGCGCAAGGGCATGAAAATGACTCTCAACGATCTGGCTAAGGAGCTCGGAGGCAAGACGGCGCCGGAAACAATATCCCGGTGGGAATCGGAAGCTCAACCCATCGGAAGCCACGCCGAAAGGGTGCTGCGCTTAATCGTATGCGAACAACTAAAAAAGGAGGCACCCGGCATCGCCTACGATGCCTCTAAGCTCGCAGATATGAGAGAAATCGCTGATCCGTGGCTAGTCGAACCAAACTATCAAGTGCCTCACATCGTACTCACGTATATGCCAATGAAAGTCGATCACTCAGTAATCGATGCGTGGAACGAAAAGAAAGATGCCGCCTGATTGGTTTTTTTATTTAGAAAATGGAAGCCCCGGCTCACGCCGGGGCTTTTTCATTTGGGGCTTGCAAAGGGCATCTCGGTGTAGATAACGCGCGGGTTACATGGGCTCCCACCTTATGCCCGATCACGCGGCTTACTACTCAGGTTGAATATTTTTCTGCGCAAAAACTTCTTTTGATGGTCGTGGCATATCTACGCGTGGATTAAGGAGCAACCCAATGACGGCAGATAGAAAAACAGGATGGTTTGCTTATGCACGCGCTTTGCATAACACAGGACTGATAATCATCAAGGAAGCGGATCGGATGACAATTGGTGCCGACGTGCACGACCCAAAGGTTTTGGCGCTGGCGCTTCTGTGTCGCACACTCTCGAACATGAATGGCGCGTTAATGATGATCGAGGCAGAATTGATCGTCGAGGCACGCACCCTGACGCGCTGCTGCTTCGAGAATTTGCTTTGGATAGCCGAGCTTGCGGACAAGGGCTCCGAATTCGTCAAGCAAATGGTCGAGGATGAAATCGTGAGCCAGCAAGGGCGCGGCAAAATGGCTCTGTCATGGAGTCAGCGGCTCGAAGAAGCCGCGCCGTATGAAAAGGGGTTGCGCGAAAGACTGGAGAAGATGAGCGAGAAATATCCGAAGTCCAAACCAATACGTTTCAGTGAACTGGGTAAAGCGCACGGGGTCGACAACTCGTACATGTGGTATCGGTTGCTTTCAGCGGACGCGGCGCATCCGTCGCTGACAGCGCTTGGGCGTTACTTCATTAGGCAGCCGAACAACGTACTTGAACTCACACTGCTGCCAATTCAAAACGTGAATGAAGAAGAGGACACACTTCAATTCGCGTGTCAGGCGACGCTCGGCGTATGCGTAGCGACTTGTCAGATCTGCACGGTGCCGAACGCCCATCAGGCGCTTTCACCGCTATTCGAACAGTTCCTTGAACTGGCAAAAAATCGATGAGTGCATTTGAACCGCAGGGAGCAGCATGCCACGCGCAAAAAGCGCATGCTTCACACAGACTTCCTCACCCCATCAGCAACACCGGCTCGCGGCCGATCAGCCGGGCGAGCGAGCGCAGCCGGTTCATCACGCGGTCGCCGGCGAGCGCTGCGTAATCGCCCGGAAGGCGGAGCGCCAGGCGGTGGCGTTCGATCGCCAGCGGAGTCTTCGGCAGCACGGCCGGCATCGCCGCGGAAACCACATAAGCCAGCCGCAGCGCGGCGCCGAGCACGCGGGCGCGGTCGAGGAGCCGCGTCGAGACGAGCTCGCGCAGCCGCGGCGATAATTCGTCGTCCATGACAAGGCCGACATGACGGAAGAACACGGAGAGCGCCAGATAGGCGCGGCCCTGATGGTCGATGCCGGAAAAGCCGCCATGGGCGATGATATTGAGCGATTGCTCGCCGCGGTAATCCGGGTGGGCGCGCCAGCCGATATCGGCGAGCAAACACGCGGCGTGGCGCAGCCGGCGTTCCTCAGCGGTTTCTTCGAGGCCTGAGGTGGCGAAGAAACGGTCGGTCCAGCCGATCAGCTCCTCGCCGTGCTGCGGCGAGCGCGAGCGCAACTGGTTGAGATGGCGCGCCGCCTCGATCAGCGCGTCCTTCTCCTTGTCCTTTTTCTTGAGCAACGAGTAGAGCAAGCCTTCGCGCACGCCGAGCGCCGAGAACACCACCTGCCGCGGCTTGCCGATGCGCAGAATGTATTCGAGCACAAGCGCCGCATAGGGCAACAGCGGGCGGCGGGCATTGTTCACCACCTCGATGTTCGACAGCGTATCGACGTCCACGCGGTGCACCAGCCGGGCGAATTCGAGCGCTTCGTCGGCGGCGATGGCGTAGCCGTGCATCACGTGCAGCGGGTAGCCGGTCTGCCACATGTGCAGCCGCGCCACTGAGCGCCAGGTGCCGCCGACGGCATAGAAGTTGCGATCCTCGCAAGCCTTGAGCACCGGCAGGCCGCTGAGCGACTTCTTGACGAACTTTTCCGCCTTCTTGACCGACTTCCCGGAAATATCCGCAAGCGCCAATCCGCCGAGCGGGCGGGTCACGCCGTGCCGGGCGCGGGTGCCGCGAACGTCGACCAGTTCGAGCGAGCCGCCGCCGAGATCGCCGACGACGCCATCGGCACGATGCACGCCGGAAATCACGCCAAGCGCGGTAAGCTCGGCCTCCCGGCCACCCGAGAGCACGTCGATCTGCGCGCCAATGGTGCTTTGCGCGAGCTTGATGAAAGCCGGGCCGTTTTTGGCGTCGCGGCAGGCGGCGGTGGCGATGGCGAGCGTCCGCTTCACGCCCATGGTGTCGCACAGCGCGCGAAACCGCTTGAGCGTCGAGAGCGCATGCTGCACGGCGTCCGCGGCCAGAAGCCGTGTCGTCTGCACCTCGCGGCCGAGCCCGCACAGCGCCTTTTCGTTGAAGATCTCGGTCGGGCTGCGGGTCAGCCCCTCATAGGCGACCAAGCGCACGGAATTCGAGCCGATGTCGACGACGGCGATCGGCGGACCGTGGTCGAGGCGGCCTTGGGCGTCGTCGCTAGCCTGTTTCATCGATCAATTCGGCGCAAATTCATGCCGATCATATAGGGCGTCATCCGCCCGCTGGCCGCGGATAAAGAATGGATGAAAAGCGCCACCGTGGGCCCGGCAGAGGATGGCAGGCGCAGCCTAAGCGATTCGCGGCGGCTTCACACGCGCTCGGGGCGATGGCGCAGCCGTGGAATGGAATCCTTGGGCGACTTGCCGCGGCCGGACAGGCTGGGATTGGTCATGAAGTAAGTCGTGCAATTGAAGACTTCCTCGCCCGGGGCCGGCGCGATGCGCGATGAGGAGCCGTCGGCGAGGAGCTGCCAGCTCTGCTCATTGTCCTTCAGGTCGGCGACCAAGATCTGATCGAGCACCTGCTCGTGCACAGTCGGATTGAGGATCGGGCACAGCGCCTCGACCCGGCGGTCGAGATTGCGCGGCATCATGTCGGCGGACGAGATGTAGACCGCGGCTTTCGGGTGCGGCAGGCCGTGGCCGGCGCCGAAACAATAAATGCGGCCGTGCTCGAGGAAGCGGCCGACGATGGATTTGACCCGGATATTGTCGGACAGCCCCGGAACACCCGGCCGCAGGCAGCAGATGCCGCGCACAACGAGATCGATCGACACGCCGGCGCTCGACGCCCGATACAACGCATCGATGATGTCGGGATCGACCAGCGCATTCATCTTCATCCAGATCGCCGCCGGGCGGCCGGCCTGCGCATGCGCGATTTCCCCTTCGATATGCTCCTGGATGCGCTCGCGCAGCGACAGCGGTGAAATCGCCATGCGATCGAGCTCGGCGGGCTCGGCATAGCCGGTGATGAAGTTGAAAATCCGCGCCACGTCGCGCGCGATCACGGCGTCGCAGGTAAAGAACGACAGGTCGGTATAGATGCGCGCGGTCACCGGGTGGTAATTGCCGGTGCCGACGTGGACATAGGAGGCGAGCGATGAGCCCTCGCGGCGAACCACCAGCGACAGCTTGGCATGGGTCTTGAGCTCGATGAAGCCAAACACGACCTGCACGCCGGCGCGCTCGAGGTCGCGCGCCCAGCGGATATTGGCTTCTTCGTCGAAGCGCGCCTTCAGCTCGACCAGCGCGGTGACGGATTTGCCGGCTTCGGCGGCTTCGGCCAGCGCCTTGACGATCGGGGAATCGGCGGAGGTGCGGTAGAGCGTCTGCCTGATGGCGACCACATCGGGATCGCGCGCCGCCTGCAGGAGGAAGTTCACCACCACGTCGAAGGATTCGAAAGGATGGTGGACGACGAAATCCTTTTGCCGGATGGCGGCAAAGCAGTCGCCGCCGTGATCGCGCACACGTTCGGGATAGCGCGGCGCATAGGGAACGAATTCGAGGTCCGGCCGGTGCACGGCCGCGACCTGGCCCATTTCGTTGAGCGCAAGCACGCCGTCGACGCTGAATACGCTGTCGTCGGTGGCGCTGAGCGCCCGTTGCACGAAGCGCCGCAGCTCCACCGGCATGGTCGATTCGATATCGAGCCGGATCACGATGCCGCGGCGGCGGCGCTTCAACGCAGTTTCGAACAGCCGCACCAGATCTTCGGCTTCTTCCAAAATCTCGACTTCGGAATCGCGGATGACGCGGAACGCACCCAAGCCCTTGACCGCATAGCCGGGAAACAGCTTGCCGATGAAGATGCTGGTGACGCCTTCAATGCTGATCAAACGCACTTCGCCGCTATCGCCGGCCGGCGGCAGGCGCACAAAGCGTTCGAGCCGGTTGGGCATGCGGATCAGCGCGTTCATCGCCTTGCCGTCCTTGGCGCGCGCCAGCTGCAAGGCGATGGTGAAGCCGAGATTGGGAATGAACGGGAACGGGTGCGCCGGATCGATGGCGAGCGGCGTCAACAGCGGGAAAACGTGGGCGAGGAAATAATCTTCCAGCCAAGCCTTCTCCGCCCGGGTGACATCCTGACCGTCGACCAAGACGATCCCGGCATCGGCGAGCAAGCTTCGCAGCTCGCGCCACTGCGCCTGCTGATCTTCGACCAGGACGGATACGGTCTCGGCAATGCGCACGAGTTGTTCCGCGGGCGTCAAACCTTCGGGACTTAAGGTGTTGATGCCCTCGCGCACCTGGGCGCCGAGGCCGGCGACGCGCACCATGAAGAATTCGTCGAGGTTGTTGGCCGAGATCGACAGGAATTTGAGCCGCTCGAGCAGCGGATTTTTCGGATTGGCCGATTCCTCGAGCACGCGGCGATTGAAATTCAGCCACGACAGTTCGCGATTGATGAAACGGTTGGGGCTGGACGCGAGGTCGGCGTCCGCCTGATGCGCAACCGCCTCCGGCGACCGCAGCGGCTCCTCCAGCCGCCGCACGGTCTCGGATTCTCGTGCAACGGCAGTGGCTTGGCCGCGATCGGCCATGGCAGTTTCGTGCTCCTCGAGCGCTATGTTGGCCACCTTTGGTAACAATCCGATGAATACAACCAGTTGAGATAACGCGGCGAAGCGCCGGTCCGTCAAGCCCGGCGCGATTCATTGGCCAACAGTGGCAATGAAATTGAACGAATTCGAGGCGTTTGGCGCGCGACGAATGGTGCCGCTACACCGTGTCGCGAAACAGCTCGGTGGCAAGCGCCCGGCTCGGCGGGCGGCCCTGACGTAAGGCCTCTTGGTCGAGCGCGATAACTGCGGCGCGCGCCGCGGCGAAAGACCGCTCGATATGGGTCGAGATATAGCCGACGACGTTTTCGTCGAGTTGCAGCTGACGATCGGCGGCGAGCTTGACGATGACGCCGCGCAGCATGGCGTCGTCCGGCGCGGCGAGCGTGACCACCGGCAAGGCGCGCAGCCGCGATACGGCGTCCGGCAAGCGCGACCGGCCAAAGCGACGGCGCGCGCCGGGCCGTGAACAGCAGGTAAGCGCCCTCCTCGCGGGCCAGATTGATCAGATGGAACAGCGCCCGCTCGTCGGCTATCGCGGCCGCATCCTCGACGACCAGCGCGCCGGTTGCGAGCGCGGCGGGAACGTCGATTTCGCCAAGCGTGCGGCCGGAAACGACGCGTGCCCCCGCCGCCGCCGCCCAGATGGTTGCCAGATGCGTCTTGCCGGACCCCTCCGGCCCGACCAGCGCGATGGCGGACGCCGGCCAGTCCGGCCAGGCGTCGATCAACGCCAGCGCGTTTTCGTTGGACAACCCCGACAGGAAATCCTCACGCGCAAAACTTTCGGCGTGATCGAGCGCGAGCGCCAGCTGCCGCGGGGGAAAGGACGTAGCGCTTACGATGGTCGGCCCCCGGTATAGAGCGGACTGGCGAGGTAACGCCGCAGCGCAAATCGGATCAGCACGCCGGCGACGGCCGCCAACGGCACGGCGAGCAACAGCCCGACGAAGCCGAACAGATAGCTGAAGGCAAACAGCGCGAACATCAGCCAGACCGGATGCAAGCCGACGCTATGGCCGACGAGTTTCGGGGAGAGCACATTGCCTTCGAGGAACTGGCCGACCAGCACGACAGCGACGACGATGACGATGCGGCCCCATTCCGGAAAGAATTGCGCCACGGCAACGCAGAGCGAGACGACGAGCGCGGTCAGCGAGCCGACGTAAGGAATGAAGCTGATCAGCCCGCAAACCACGCCGATAAGAAAGCCGAAATTCAAGCCCGCCAGAGTCAATCCGACTGCATAATACGAGCCGAGGATCAGGCAAACCCCGGATTGGCCGTGCACATAAGCCGATATCGACGCATCGATCTCGCGAGCCAGCCCGCGGACCGTTTCGCGCTGCTGCAGCGGTATCAAATGATCGACACTGGTGACGATCCGATCCCAGTCGCAGCCGAGATAGAATGCGACGACCGGCGTAATGATCAAAAGCGAAAAGATCGAAATCAGCGCCTGCCCCTTGGCCCACAGCGAGGCGAGAACGCCGGTCACATATCCCATCGCCTGATGCATGATGTCGCCGGCGGACCCGCCGGCGAGATTGTCGCCGACGACACGCTTGAGCCACGGATGGTTCGGGTCGCTGACCAGAGCCTGCAAACGCTGGGCGTAAGCCGGTGCATTGTCGATGAACGAAGAAAGCTGGCGCATCAGCGGCGGCGTAATCAAGAGAAGCAGCAGCACGAAAGCGAGCACGAAGCCGGCCAGGATGATGAAGGAGGCAAGCGTCCGGCTCATGCCGCGCTTGGTCAGCCTTCTGTTGAGCGGGTCGAGCAAATAGGCGATTGCCATGCCGAGTACGAACGGCAGCAAAATGGGACTTAACAGCCACAGCAAGCCGACGCATGCGGCGAGCGCAGCGCTCCAGAACACGATATTGCGCTCGATCTGCATTGCGCTCCCTTCAAGCGGGTAGTCGAAGCAATCAGTGACCGGCGCCGAACGAGTTCATGTGGCGGATCCACTCCGCGAGATAGAAGGCGATCGAAAGCAAGGTCAAGATGGCGACCAGCGCCATGGTCAGGTTCGTCGCGATGACGGCATCGAAACCGAAGGCATGCTCGCCAAGCACCAGCACGGCAAGAAGGATTTGCGCCACGGTATTGAATTTCGAGACCAAAAGCGGCCGTATCGGCATTGGGCGGCCCACCAGCCAGGACAAGAGAAAGGCGCTGATGATCATGATGTCGCGCGAGACGACGAGAATGACGAGGAAGATCGGCAGCGCGCCGGCGATGCCGAGCGAAACATAGATCGATACGATCAGAGCCTTGTCGGCGAGCGGATCGAGATATTTGCCGAGCTCGCTCGCCATGTGAAAGTTCTTGGCGAGGAAGCCGTCGATCGCGTCGCTGATGCCGGCCGCCAGGAACAGGAGAAAGGCGATGCGCATCTCTCCCGACGTGATCGCCCAGACCACCACCGGCACCAGCAGAATCCGCCCCAGTGTAATGAGATTTGGAATACTCAAACCGCGCCCCGGCGCACAAAAGTCCAACGCTCAATATAGCGGGGCCCGTGCGCTTGCACACCCGGCGATTCCGACGTAGGAGGCGCGGTCAGTGCCTTCCGCTCGCGGGTAGGCTCGGTTGTCCGAATTGGTGGCATTCGTGGATAAGGCGCGCTACGCGGCCGCCGGCGTCGATATCGATGCCGGCAACCGCATGGTGGAATTGATCAAGCCACTGGTGCGCGCCACGGCGCGCCCGGGGGCCGGCGCGGAAATCGGCGGCTTCGGCGGGCTGTTCGATCTCAAGGCCGCGGGCTTTGACGATCCGATCCTGGTCGCCGCAACCGACGGCGTCGGCACCAAAGTCAAAATCGCCATCGAAACCTCCCGCCACGACACCATCGGCATCGATCTTGTCGCCATGTCGGTCAACGACCTCGTGGTGCAAGGCGCCGAGCCGCTGTTTTTCCTCGATTATTTCGCTTGCGGCAAGCTTGATCCGGACATCGGGGCCGCGGTCGTGAAAGGCGTCGCGGCGGCCTGCCGCGAGGCCGGCTGTGCGCTTATCGGCGGCGAAACCGCGGAAATGCCGGGCGTCTACCACGGCAACGATTATGACCTTGCCGGCTTTGCCGTCGGCGCCGTCGGACGAAAGGATGTATTGCCGCGCGCCGATATTGCGCCCGGCGACGTCGTCATTGGCCTTGCCTCGACGGGCGTGCATTCCAACGGCTATTCGCTGGTCCGCCGCATCGCCGCCGAGGCCGGGCTCGACTGGGACAGTCCGGCGCCGTTTGAGCCCTCGCGCGGTCTGGGCGAAGCGCTGCTGACGCCGACGCGGCTTTATGTGCGATCCTGCCTCGCCGCCATCCGCACGACCAAAGCGGTCAAGGCGCTCGCGCACATCACCGGCGGCGGTTTTACCGAGAATATTCCGCGCGTGCTGCCGCCGGGGTTAGGCGTTGCGCTGGAGCTCGCCCGCGTCCCGGTCTTGCCGGTGTTCAAATGGCTCGCCAATGCCGGCGGCATCGGCGAAGCCGAAATGCTGCGCACGTTTAACTGCGGCATCGGCATGATTGCCGTGCTGGATCGCGCCGGCGCCGACGCCGCCAGCGAGTGCCTCGCCAAGAACGGCGAGACAGTGGTCAAGCTCGGCGAAGTCGTTAAGCGAGGCGACAGCGCCGTCGATTTTCGCGGACACCTCGATCTGTCCCCATGAGCCGCATGGCCAGAAAGCGCGTCGCCGTGTTGATCTCGGGCCGTGGCTCGAACATGACGGCGCTGATCGAGGCGGCCAAGGCAAAGGATTATCCGGCCGAAATCGTACTCGTCGTATCGAACAGACCCGAAGCGCCGGGACTTGCCTACGCGCGCGAGGCCGGCATCGCTACCGCGGTGATCGATCACCGGCGGTTTCGCGACGACCGCGAAGTCTTTGAGCGCGCGCTCGACGCCGAGCTTTCCGCGCATCGCGTCGATCTCGTCTGCCTCGCCGGCTTCATGCGCCTCCTCACGCCATGGCTGGTGGCGCGCTGGAGCGGCCGCATGCTGAACATTCATCCGGCGCTGTTGCCGCAATTCAAGGGCCTGCATACGCATCGCCGCGCGCTCGAAGCTGGCGTCGAACGGCATGGCGCCACCGTCCACTTCGTCGTCCCGGAAACCGATTCGGGACCGATCGTCCTCCAGGACTCGGTTCCGGTGGCCGACAGCGATACCGAAGCGACGCTTGCTGCGCGCGTGCTCGAAGTGGAACACCGCATTTATCCGCAGGCGCTGCGACTCGTCGCCGAAGGCCGCGTGAGCTTCGATCCGGCCGGCGCCGAGAAGCACGCGCGCTAGCTTGTACCCGCGCCGGCAACAAAAAACCCCCGGCGTAAAACCGGGGGCTACGAGAACCGGGTTGCCCGGCACTGGCTCACGCAACTTTCAGATTTTCCGCCGAGGTCCTGCCGCGGTTGGTCACAAGCTCAAACTCGACCTCCTGACCTTCATTGAGCGAGCGCAAGCCGGCGCGCTCGACGGCGGAGATGTGGACGAACACATCCTTGTCGCCGGCCGACGGCTTGATGAACCCGTAGCCCTTGGTCGGATTGAACCACTTGACGGTGCCCTTCTGCATCGCCTGTCTCCTAAATCATTCCAGATGTGAGCGAAGACGCCGTCGCAGCCTTTGCATGCCCGCCACAAGACGCGGCATGCAAATTCTGCGTCGAGCGCCACAAGCCAGATTTTGGGGGAAAGTCCGAAGCGTTTGTGTCGTCAGCATATGAGTCGGCAAGACAGCACCAGCCGGATGGCCAAAATCCGATTGCCCGATCAGCAAGCCGCAAAAATACGGCGCAACCATGGCTGCGGAAATCGGAAGCCGACGGACAAATACTGATATTGCAAATATCGTAACGAGGACATGGACGCGCAGTGAAAGAGCGCAGTTCTTCGCGTCAATTTCGGCGACCACGACAGAGCTTCGAGCTTAGGCGCCGCTTGTTTGCCGCGTGCTGGCGCCGGCGTTGCCTTCGTGCCAACAACGCCACAGTCCGCCGATGACAATTGCCAGCACGGCGCCCGTAGCGGGGGCGGCGAATTCGAATTGCTGGGCGAGCTGTCCGCCAAAGCTTGAGGCCAAGTGTCGCGACAGCACCGCATCGGCGACAATAAGGTCGCCGGCAATCCAGCCGAGCAGCGCGGTACCGGCCCAGATCAGGATCGGAAAGCGTTTCAACAGCGCCAGAACCAGAGCCGCGCCGGCCACGATCAGCGGGATGGCGACGGCAAGGCCGATCGCCAGCAGCAAAAGGTTGCCCTGCGCGATCGCCGCGATGGCAATCATATTGTCGATGCTCATGACAATGTCGGCAATCGCGATGATCATCACCGCGCGCCACAAATGCGCAACCGCCCGCATTTCGTCGCGATCCGCGTCTTCGGGGACCAAGAGCTTGGCGGCGATGAAAATCAGCGCCATGCCGCCGACCAGCTTGAGATAAGGCAGCAGCATCAGCCATGTCAGGACGCCGACGAGGACGATCCGAAGTACCACGGCAACACCGGCGCCGATCACCAGGCCCCAGCGCCGCTGCGGCGGCGGCAATTCGCGGCATGCCATGGCGATGACCACGGCATTGTCGCCCGACAACAGGAAATTGACGAAAATGATCCGCAGTACCGCGAGCCAGAACGCCGCGTAGCCTAGTTGTTCAACGCTGCCGTGAAACCAGTCGCGCCACAGCGCGGGATTGAGATATTCGGCGATCGAGGTCACCGCGGCCGGGCTCAGCCGACAATCTCATTGCCGGAGAAGAACTGGGCGATTTCCTTCTGTGCGGTGTCGGCGGCATCGGAGCCGTGCACCGAGTTTTCGCCGATCGAAACCGCATGTTGCTGGCGGATCGTGCCGGGCGCGGCTTTGGCTGGATCGGTCGCGCCCATGAGATCGCGATAGGCCGCGACGGCATTGTCGCCTTCCAGCACCTGCACGACCACCGGCCCAGAAATCATGAAATCGACGAGCTCGCCGAAAAACGGCCGCTGGCGATGCACGGCATAAAAAGTCTCGGCCTGGTCGCGGGACATCTTGATCCGCTTCTGCGCTACGATGCGCAGCCCGGCCTTCTCGATCATTGCGTTGATCGCTCCGGTGAGGTTGCGGGCGGTCGCATCGGGTTTGATGATCGAAAATGTACGCTCGATCGCCATCAGGTCGTCCTTTGGGGAATAGTGTGAACGCGGCGTAAATCCGCGCCGGGCTTATAACCTTCACGCTTTGCCGCGGCAAGCGCGGATGAAATTTGCGTGAATGCAGGGTGAACGAAACGGCCAATCCGCGTTCAGCTCGATAAATCCCCGATAAATTTTGCTCTCAGCGCCGGTTCAGGCGCGGCTCCTTGGCGTTGCCGCCTGAACCGGGAGGCCATCTGGCCTCACTAACAGACATAGACGTTGCGAACGTCATAGCTGAGGAGATTTCAAATGCTGCGCAAGACGATGCTCGCTCTCGCTACCTGCGTCACGCTCGGCGCCGCGGCACTGGCGCCCAGTTCCGCATCGGCCCATTGGGGCGGCGGTCATGGTGGCTGGCACGGCGGCTGGCATGGCGGCTGGCGCGGCCCCATCGTTCGCGTTTACGCCGGCCCCGGCTATGGCGGCTGTATGGTACGGCGCTGGGTCTATACGCCCTATGGACCGGCGCTGCGCTGGGTCAACCGCTGCTATTGATCGCAAGCAAATAACGGCAGCTAGAAACGGAAGGCCCTGGCCGTTGCAACCGGGGCCTTTCCTTTCAACGAGCGAGCGCCTTGAAAAATCGAGAATACGGATTGCGCCGGGGACGACGGCTAAGATTCATTCTGTTTTTTCACCTTGGTCGACTTGCCGGCTTTGGCCGCTTTGGCCGGCTTCTTCCTGACCGCCGGCGGCGGCGCCGCCGCCATCGGCACGCCGTCCATCTCTCGAAGTGCACCGTTCTGGAAATGATAGATGCCGGCGCGCGGCCCGGAGTCGAAGGTCAAAACCGCGGTGCGGTCGCCATTCGGCAGGCTGCCGATCTGCACCGAACTCGGCTGGCCGGCGCGGAACACGACATCGCATTCGCTCATGCCGAGCGCAACGCCGCCGCCAAGCAATGCGGCGGTGTCCGCAGCCGGCGCCGCAGGGGCCATGGCCTGGCCGGGCGCCGGCGGCGGGGCTGGCGCAACCGCCGGCGGCGGACAGGAGCCGTTGCCGTTTACGAGATCGTTCGCCGTGATCGGACGCTGCTGCTGTTTCGACTCCTGCAGCTCGGAGAAAGTGTAGCCGGCCTTGCGCCCGTTAACGTCGAGCGGTTTGGCAAACCAGGCCTGGGGGCTACTCCAATCCACGTCGGCGCAGCCGGCGAGCGCAAGCGCCGTCGCCAGCACCGCCAGCACGCCGCACGAATTTGATCGAAGCCGCACCCGGTCGTCCCCTAGAGCCTGCCGGAGCCAAACAATGCTCCGGTTTGTGTTGCGATCAAGGCGCAACGTCATCACTATATCACCGCGCGCCCCGACATCGCGATTTCCGCGGAACTATAAACGAATTGGGTAAAAAGGCAAAAATGCATGATCACGCAATGGCTTGCGTGCGGAAAATGGTCGAGCCATTGTGATGACGATCACTTACCGCCTTGCACCTGCACGCGACACTAGCTCATTAGCGCTTCGCACCAAGTCGGACAACGGCTCGTAACGCCCGTGTTAATTTCGTAGGACACTCTATGCATTTGCAATTCGTCGGCTGCGGCGATGCCTTCGGCTCGGGTGGAAGATCCAACACCTGCTTTCATCTCGTCGGCAAAAAGATCAATGCCCTAATCGACTGCGGCGCGACCTCGCTTGTCGCGATGAACAAGCTTGCGATCGATCCAAACGACGTCAACACCATCTTCATCTCGCACTTTCACGCCGATCACATCGGCGGGCTGCCGTTCTTCATCCTCGACTCGAATTACGTCCTCAAACGCAAGCACGAGCTTACCGTCGTCGGGCCGCCGAGTCTGAAGGCGCGCTATGGCGAGATCATGGACGTCGCCTTTCCGGGAGCAAAGACCATGCAATGGTCGTTCCCGGTGACGCTGCAGGAACTGGAAATCGGCAAACGCAGCGCGCACGGCCACCTGCACGTCACCGCCTTCCACGTCGTGCACGACGATCGCGCCGGTCCGTGTCTCGGTTTCCGCTTCGAAGCCGAGGGCAAGGTCATCGCTTTCTCGGGCGACACGCAGTGGACGGAGTCGCTGATCGACGTCGGGCGCGACGCCGATCTGTTCATTTGCGAAGCCTATATGCGCGACAAGGCCGTCACTGGGCACATGGCGCTCAATCTGCTCGAACAGCATCTCGGAGAAATTCGGCCGAAGCGGCTCATCCTTACGCATATGGGCAAGGATATGCTGGCGCACCGCACCGAGCTCGGACATGAGACCGCCGAGGACGGCATGATCGTCGAGCTGTAGCTGTCCGGATCAGCCGGAGAGCGCCGCCTCGATCGCCGCCAGGGCGGCATCGGCCTTCGCGCCGTCGGGGCCGCCGGCTTGCGCCATATCCGGCCGCCCGCCGCCACCCTTGCCGCCGAGCACCTCGGCGCCCTTCTTCACCAGATCGACCGCGTTGAAGCGCTCGACGAGATCCTCGGTGACGCCGACGACGATGCCGGCTTTGCCATCGCCGGTGACCCCGACAATGGCGACAACGCCGGAGCCGACTTGTTTCTTGCCCTCGTCGGCGAGGCTGCGCAGGTCTTTGAGGTCGATGCCTTCCACCGCGCGCGCCATGAGCTTCACGTCGCCGACGGTACGGATGCCGTCGGCACCGTCGGCCTTGCCGCCGCCCATCGCCAGCTTCTTCTTGGCATCGGAAAGTTCGCGTTCGAGACGCTTGCGCTCGTCCAGCAGCGCCGTGATGCGACTCGGCACGTCTTCGACCGGCACGCGCAGTTCGGATGCCGTGGCTTTGGCAAGGCGGGCAAAATCATTGGCATTGGCGCGCGCGGCCTTTCCGGTCAGCGCCTCGATGCGGCGCACGCCGGAGGCCACGCCGGAATCGCCCACGACGGAAATGATACCGATATCGCCGGTGCGCCGGACATGCGTGCCGCCGCACAATTCGACCGACCAGCCCAGCGTGTTGCCGCCGCCCTCGCCCATCGCAACGACGCGCACCTCATCGCCGTATTTCTCGCCGAACAGCGCCCGCGCACCAGATTGCCGCGCGTCGTCGAGCGCCATGACCCGCGTCGTCACCGGAGAATTCTGCAGCACGAGATCGTTGGCGATGTCCTCGACACGTTCGATCTCATGGCCCGTCATCGGCTTCGGATGCGAAAAATCGAAACGCAGCCGATCGGGCGCGACCAGCGACCCCTTCTGCGCGACGTGATCGCCGAGCACTTGGCGCAGCGCCTCATGCAGCAGATGCGTCGCGGAATGATTGCGGCGGATCGCGCTTCGACGCGAATGATCGACCTCGAGCGCCAGTGCGATGCCCGCTTTTAGCGTGCCCTCTTCAACCATGCCGATATGCGCGAACACATCGCCGGCAAATTTTTGCGTGTCGGTGACTTTAAAGCGCACGCCGTCGCCCATCAGCACGCCGGTATCGCCGACCTGCCCGCCGGACTCGCCGTAAAACGGCGTCTGGTTAAGCACCACCGCGCCGCTCTCGCCCTTTTTCAGCGCGGCAACCTCCTTGCCGTCCTTCACCAATGCCGACACGACGCCCTCGGCGCCCTCGGTTTCGTAACCGAGAAATTCCGTCGGACCGATTTTTTCGCGCAAGCCGAACCACACCGCTTCGTCGGCGGCTTCGCCCGAGCCGGCCCAGGAGGCGCGCGCCTTCTTGCGCTGCTCGTCCATGGCGTCGGTAAACGAGGCGATATCGACACTGATGCCGCGCGGCCGCAGCGCGTCCTGCGTCAGATCGAGCGGAAAGCCGTAAGTGTCGTAGAGCGTAAACGCAGTGACGCCATCGAACATGTCGCCTTTCTTGAGCGACTTCGATGCTTCGTCGAGGATGGCAAGGCCGCGCTCCAGCGTGCGGCGGAAGCGAATTTCCTCCAGCTTCAGCGTCTCGCTGATCAGCGCCTCGGCACGATGCAGCTCCGGATAGGCTTGGCCCATCTCGCGCACCAACAGCGGCACGAGCTTCCACATCAGCGGCTCTTTGGCGCCAAGGAGTTCGGCATGGCGCATGGCGCGGCGCATGATGCGGCGAAGCACATAGCCGCGGCCCTCGTTCGACGGCAGCACGCCGTCGGCGATCAAAAACGACGACGCGCGCAAGTGGTCGGCGATGACGCGATGCGAGGCTTTGCGTTCGCCGTCAGGCTTGACGTGGGTGAGCTCGGCGACCGCATCGATCAGCGCGCGAAACAGATCGATCTGATAATTATCGTAGGTGCCTTGCAGCACCGCGGCCATGCGCTCGAGTCCCATGCCGGTATCGATCGACGGCCGCGGCAGGTCGACGCGCGTGCTGCCCGGCAGCTGCTCGTACTGCATGAAGACGAGGTTCCAGATTTCGGTAAAGCGGTCGCCCTCGGCTTCCGGGCTGCCGGGCGGGCCGCCCCAAACACTCTCGCCATGATCGTAGAAAATTTCAGAGCAGGGGCCGCACGGCCCGGTTTCGCCCATGCTCCAGAAATTGTCGCTGCCGGCAATGCGCAGAATTTTCTTTTCAGGAAGACCGCTGATCTTTTTCCAGAGATTGAACGCCTCGTCGTCGTCGATATAGACGGTGGCAAGAAGCTTATCGGCGGGGACGCCGTATTCTTTCGTGATCAACCGCCACGCGAGCTCGATGGCGCGTTCCTTGAAGTAATCGCCGAACGAGAAATTGCCGAGCATTTCGAAAAACGTGTGGTGACGCGCGGTATAGCCGACATTGTCGAGGTCGTTGTGCTTGCCGCCGGCGCGCACGCATTTCTGCGCCGTCACCGCGCGCACATAGGGCCGCTTCTCCAGACCGGTGAAGACGTTCTTGAACTGCACCATGCCGGCATTGGTGAACATCAAGGTCGGATCGTTGCGCGGAACGAGCGGCGAGGACGGCACGACCTCGTGCCCCTCGCGCGCAAAGTAGCCGAGGAAGGCCGACCTGATATCGTTGACGCCGCTCATTGAATGTCCCGAATTCCAAAAGCCTTGCAGTGGGCCACTGTCTAACCACACGCCGCCTGCCTGTCCAGAAATCGACCCTGGAAGTGGGCAATTCACAGCCGATTTGATGTGGCCCGGCAAAGCATATATGCGCTGTGGCCGCGATGAACGAGCACAGCACCCCCCTCCCCGGCACTTTGCGAGACCGCCTGCGTCAAGGCCGGTTCGTCATGACCGCCGAGCTGGCGCCGCCGGTGTCCTGCGACGCCGCCGAGCTCTTGCAAAGGGCGGCTGGGCTCAAGGGGCTGGCCGATGCGGTCAACGTCACCGACGGCGCCGGAGCGCGCGCGCATATGAGCGCGCTGGCCGCGGCGAGCCTGCTCCTGGGCGCCGGCATCGAGCCGATCCTGCAAATCACCTGCCGCGATAAGAACCGCATCGCGCTGCAGAGCGAGATGATGGGCGCCGCCGCACTCGGCATCCGCAACCTCCTCCTCCTCACCGGCGACGACCCGAAGGCGGGCGACCAGCCCGATACCAAGCCGGTGTTCGACATCGATTCGAAGACCCTGATCGAGACCGCGCGGCGGCTGCGCGACGAAGGCACGCTGCCCACGGGGCGAAAGGTGGGCGGCAAGGCCGCGTTCTTCATCGGCGCCGCCGACATGCCGATCGATCCGCCCGCCGGCTGGCAGCCCAATACGCTCCTCGGCAAGGTCAAATCCGGCGCGCAATTCGCCCAGACGCAGTTCTGCATGGACGCCGCGATCGTGCGCCGCTATGTCGGCGCGCTCGAAGCGGCCGGCATCACCAAACAGCTCGCCATCCTCATCGGCGTCAATCCGCTGCGCTCAGCCAAATCCGCGGCGTGGATGAAGAGCCACCTCTACGGCACCATCATCCCCGATGCCTTCATCGCGCGGCTGGAGAAAGCGACTGATCCGGCGCGCGAGGGCGTGCGCATCTGCGTCGAACTGATCGAAGAGCTTTCAACGATCCCCGGCGTTTCCGGCGTGCACATCATGGCGCCGGGCAATGATGCGGCGATCCCCGAGGTGATTGCCGCGGTGCGGCCGCGCCTTTCGAAAGCCGTCCGCTAGTTTGATCCCCGAACGCGATCGGCCAACTTTCCAGCATCTTCCGGAACGGCATCGCCGCGCCAAGCGACATGGCCATCTGGCCGCACCAGGACGAGCTTTCGCTGATAAAGCGCTGCGACTTCCGGCTCATCGACATCGGTAACGGTCAACGGCACGCCGTGCGTCTTTGCCGCTTGCTCAAGTGCCGACGTCGGCGCATCGCCGAAGCGCAACAGCACAAAACCGCGACCGAACAGATCGAGCGTGGAACGGCCGTCGGCAAGCAGCGCATGCGGCGCGCGGCTTCCGGGGCGGGCCGAGGGAACGAATTTCTCCGGGTCGTCGGACGGGCGGCGGCGTGCTGTCGTCGATGCAGATCGGCGAGCCTTCGTAGCGATAGCCGAGTTGCAAGCCCGCGGTGCGGAACATGCGGCCAACGTCGCGGGCCAGGCCCTCGCCGAGACGCGCCCGCAATTGCCGGCCGGCTTCGCCGTCGTCTTCGATCGCCGCGATGCCGCCTGCGAACTCGCCATGCGCCAGATAAAACTCCGCCGCCATGCCGACATTGCGCAGCCCGATCGGCCGGCGCTCGGCATCGTAAGACGCCAGCAATCCCGGACCGCCCCAGCCGGAAAGCGTAGCCGCGAGCTTCCAGCCGAGATCGACCGCGTCGCCGATGCCGGTATTCATGCCGAGCGCGCCGGTCGGCGACAATTGATGCACCGCGTCGCCGGCGAGAAAGACGCGGCCGTGCGCATACCGGTCGGCGACGACGCTGCGCCGCGTCCACACGCTGACGCCCTTCCATTCCACTTCGATCGGGCGGCCTACCGCACGCTGCAGCAGGCCGGCGCGATCGACCGTGTCCGGCCGTCTGCTTGCCGTCGCTATCGAGCGCCATCAGGCGCCACAGCCCGTTCGCCGGATCGATGACGCGGATATTCGCCCACAGCCCGTCGCGATCGATGGCGAGGAAGAACACGCCCGGCGCCTTGCCGCATTGGGCCAACAGATCCGGCGTGCGAAAGAACAAATGCACCGGATGGCCGAGAATGCCCTGCCCGCTCAAGCCGATGCCGAGCTCCTCGCGGATCGCGCTCATCGCGCCGTCGCAGCCGACCAGATAGTCCGCCCGGACCGTTTCGCGATTGCCGGTCTCGAGATCGTGCAATTCGACGCTCACGCCGTCCGCCGACGCTTCGAACGACTCAAGCCGCGTGCGGTAGCGCAGGGTCACGGACGGCTGCGACTGCGCAAACGCGCGCAAGATCGGATCGAACCAAAGCTGCGAGCAGATTTGCAGCCGCTCCGGACTATAGCTTTCGGCTTTTTGCTGCGCCCGCGTCGGCCGCCGCATCCGCGCGAGCTCATGGCCGGTGAGGCTGGTGACGAACACCACATCGAGCGAATAATCGCCGGGAAAAGGGCAATTACGCACCGAGTCGGCAATGCCCCAGCGCCGGCAGAACTCCATGGTCCGCGTATTGACCTCGTTCATCTTCGGCGTCGAGATCGTGCCGTCGGATTGCTCGACGAGTTCGCAGCGAATGCCGCGCCAGCCGAGCTCGGCGGCAAGCGCCAAACCGACGGGCCCGCCGCCGACGATCAGCACCGGAATATTTCGCGTGGGTGTTTTCACGGGTTCATCTTTGGTGCGCGACGCCTAATCGTAGTTCGACATGCGCAGCGGCACGCTCTGCCCGCCATCCATGTCGATGGCGGAGCCGTGCAGCAAGCGGCCGCGCGGCGAGACGACAAAATGGACGAGCGCCGCAATGTCCTCCGGCGTGCCGAAGCGCGTGATGTCGAGCTCGCGGCGGTGCCGTTCGATCGCCGCCGCCTCGTCGAGGCCGGTCTTTTTCATGATGATATCGAGCCGGTGCCGGAACCGGTCGGTCGTCACCGAGCCGGGATTGACCGCGTTGACCTGGACGCCGTCGCGCTTGCCGAGATCGGCCAGCGCTTTCATGAAGGCGAGGCTGGCGCCGACCACCGAAGCGCCGATCATGTAATCGGCGACCGGCGCGCGGGCGCCGACGCCATCGATGAAGACGACCGAGCCTTGCGCCGGCTGCAACAGCGGCCAGGCCAGCCGGCACAAGCGCACATGCGCGAAGAATTTCAGATTAAACCCGTCGCGCCAGTCCTGCTCGGTCTGCGTGAAAAAGCTGCCGCGTCTGGTGCCGCCGGCATTGTTGACCAGGATATCGAGACGGCCGAAGTCGCGCGTCAGCGCCTCGATCAATCCGGTCGGCTCGGTGTCCGCGGTCAGATCGGCAGCGTGGATCGCCGCCTTGCGGCCAAGCGCGCGGATCTCCTTCGCCACGGCTCCCAGCGCCTTGGCGTTGCGCGCCGTGAGCATGATGTCGCAGCCGGCCGATGCTAATTCGAGCGCAATGCCGCGGCCGATGCCGCGGCTTGCGCCGGTGATCAGGGCAACCTTGCCGGCAAGCTCATTCCCATCGCCGCTCATCGCTTCGTTCAATCGACCTTGATGTGGGCGGCCTCGCGGACGCCAACCCATTTCTGATAATTGGCGGCGATGAATTTGGCGAATTCGGCCGGCGCGTTCGGCTTGTTCATGCTGCTGATATTGTCGACCAAGCGCTGCATTTCCGGCGTCTGCATGCCCTCGTTCATCGCCGCGTTGATGCGGGCGACGATCGGCGCCGGCGTGCCGGCGGGCGCGACGAGCCCGAAGAAAGTCTGCGCCTCGCAGTCCGGCACGCCGGCCTCCGCCATGGTCGGCACGTCCGGCAACAGCGGCGAGCGCGTGTCGTTCTGCACCGCCAGCGCCCGCAATTTGCCGGCGCGGATCAGCGGTATCAGCGAGGCACCGGTCTCGAATGTCAGGTCGATGACGTGGCCCAATATGGCGGTCGCCGATTGATTGCCGCCGCGAAACGAGACGCCGGTCATCTTGGTGCCGGTGCGGATCATGAAGAGTTGGGCGGCCAGATCGGGCAACCCGCCGGTGCCGGTGTTGCCGTAGTTGAGCTTGCCCGGATTGGCTTTGGCATAAGCGACGAGGTCCGCGACCGTCTTCCACGGCGACGACGGATCGACCACCAGAATCTGAAAGCTGCGCATGATCTCGACGATCGGCGTAAAATCCTTCACCGGATCGTAGCCGGCATGCGCGGACACGGCGGGAATGGCGGCAAGCGTCGAGGAATTGCCGATGAACAGCGTATAGCCGTCGGGCGCCGCCGCAGCAGCCGCCCGCGCGCCGATCGCGCCGGCGGCGCCGGGCCGATATTCGATGACGATCGGCTGGCCGAGACGCGGCGGCAACACCTGCGAGGCAAGCCGCGCCGGGAAGTCGCTTGGGCTGCCGGCGGCGGCAGGGACGATGACGGTGATCGGCCGCGTCGGATAATCCTGCGCGAATGCGCTGGCGGACGACGCCAAGTCCGATGCGAGGGTTGTCGCCGCGAAAAGGATGTGGCGTCTGCTAAGCACGTGTACCTCCCCGAAACTTCGCACGCCGCTTGGCACGGCGCGCTATTGGCCGGACCCTACCAGTTCCTCGCTGGTGCGGATATCGATCTCCGATTGCAGCGAGCGGTGCACCGGGCATTTGTCGGCGATCTCCATCAACCGCGCGCGCTGCTCGGCGGAAAGCTCGCCCTCAAACGTGATCACCCGATCGATGCGATCGATCTTGCCCTCCTTGGTTTCGCATTCGGCGCAGTCGGCGGCGTAAATCTTCTCGTGATGCAGTCGAACCTGCGTCCGCGTCAGCGGAATCTGCTTCAGATCGGCATAAAGCCGCACCGTCATCGACGTGCAGGCGCCGAGCGCGGCGAGAAGCAGGTCGTAGGGTCCGAGCCCGCTGTCGAGCCCGCCGTCTTTCACCGGCTCATCGGCCAGCAGGCGATGTTTGCCGCTGATGATCTCTTGCTGAAACTTGCCGCGCCGCGTCTCGTGCACGGTAACGACGCCGGGCTTGGTGTCTTCCGTCAGTTCCGCATCGGCGACCGCCATGTCGAGATAACGATCGGCCCATGCCGAAATCACCAGCGCCACATAGACGGCGTCGCTGGCGCGGCTCAGGAGATGGTCGGCGCCGGCGAGCGAGATAAAACTTTTGGGATGCTTCGCCGCCAGAAAGATATGGCTCGCATTGTCGATGCCGACGGTGTCGTCGGTCGGTGAATGGAAGATCAGCAGCGCCTTATGCAGGGTACCGACACGCTCAGCCAGGTTCTGCTGTTTGGCATCCTCCAGAAAGCTGCGGCGGACCTTGAAAGGCCTGCCGGCGATCGAAACCTCGACGTCGTCCTTGTCGCCGATCTCTTGCACACGCTGGCCGAACAAGCCGATCACGTGGGCCGGATCGAACGGCGCGGCAATCGTCGCAACGGCACGCGCTTCCGCAATCCGATGCGCGGCGGCGAGCACCGCGGCGCCGCCGAGACTGTGACCGATCAGCAAGGCCGGTGCGGCCAGCGTCTTGCGGAGATGGTCGGCGGCGGCGACCAGATCGTCGACGTTCGAGGAAAAGTTGGTGTTGGCGAACTCGCCTTCGCTGGCGCCGAGCCCGGTAAAATCGAAGCGCAGCACGGCGATACCGTGGAGCTTGAGGCCCTCGGCGATGTGGCGGGCCGCCCTAATGCTTTTGCCGCAGGTGAAGCAATGCGCAAACAGCGCCACCGCGCGCACCGGACCGTCCGGCCGGTCGAGCAGCGCCGCAAGCTTTTGGCCTTGGGCGTTGGGGAAATCGAACCGTTCGGCGGGCATCGGCGTCTCCTGCGTTCCGGCCAGCATAAGCCTGTTTTACGACCGCGGCGCGGCGCATGAGACGATAACAAAGCGCCGAACACCGACGCGCCGAATAACAAAGAAGGGCCGCCCTTGCGGGCGACCCTTCCATTGTCGAGCCGTGGCCCGGTTGCGTCGGCGCTCTTTTGCCGTACGCACGTGAGCCCGGTGGCGGATTAGACCACCTAGGCGAGGACCTCGGCAGAGGCGAGGATCCAGTTCACGAATGCCGGCGACCGCGGCGATAGACAATGAGACACTGGATCACCTCCTTTCGGTTGTTGACGAAGGCTTCCAATATAACGCCTTCACGGCGATTCGGAAGAGCGACTTGCCCTCTTGTGCCATTTTTGACACAATCTAATCCTAATGATCGATCGTTCTAAGAAGATCGCTGGTCGCTTCTATGCCGCCGCCAGCGGCCGCCGGCCGGTGCGGGAATGGCTGCTCGACCTCTCCAAGAACGACCGGCGCGTGATTGGAAAGGATATCCAGAAGATCGAGTTCGGTTGGCCGATCGGAATGCCCTACTGTCGTCCGCTTGGCCGCGGGCTTTGGGAAGTGCGCAGCGATCTGGCGGGCGGACGTATTGCGCGGGTGATTTTCTGCATCGTGCGCAGCGAGATGGTGCTGCACGGTTTCGAAAAGAAGACGCAGAAGACGCCGGCACACGACATCGAATTGGCGCTCGGACGCAAACGGGAGATCGACGAATGAAGAAGACTGTGCGGAGAAAGAAGCAAGGCAGCATCGACCGCAGCGAGAGCTTCGATGAATTCCTGGAAAAGGATGGCCTGCTTGCAGAAACCGAGGATGCCGCGATCAAGGAAATCATCGCCGACCAGATCATGGTGGCGATGGATAAGAAGGGCCTGAGCAAGACCGCCATGGCCGCGCGCATGAAAACGAGCCGCCGTCAGCTTGATCGTTTGCTCGATCCGAACAATCCATCCGTGACGCTCGCGACGCTGCGGCGGGCAGCGAGCGCAGTGGGAAGGAATTTGAGAGTGGAGTTGGAATAGATAATAGACAGTAAAGGCACGAAGTGTGACCGCCGATAGTAACTCTTCAAATTTGGGTTGAGCTTCTAAACGCTATCCCCAGCGTTATAACTGCAATTGCAGCGGTCGTCGGCGTCACTATTGCAGCGCGTGGACTTACAACCTGGCGTGCAGAAACCATTGGTAAGCGCAAGGTGGAGTTGGCGGAGGATAACTACACACCGCAATCGTTCAGAGGGAACCCTGCCAAAGGGACGCAAAAAATGGGAAGAAACCATCTGGGAAGGCATGGCAGAGGATGACTTTATACCGAAAAAGCTGGATCGGATTGTCGAGAGCATCGAGACAAGTTGTCGACCAGTAATTCAAGAGCTGACAAAAAAATAGGGTCACTACCGCCCCAACTCCCGCATCGCCGCGTCCAGGCCCTCGATGGTCAGCGGATACATCCGCCCGCCGAGAATTTGCCGCATCACGCGGATCGAGGCGGTGGTGTCCCACTCGCGCTCGGGCACCGGGTTAAGCCAGACGCAGGAGGGGTAGGTCGCGGCGACGCGCGTCATCCACACCTGCCCCGCTTCCTCGTTGAAATGCTCGACCGAGCCGCCCGGCGCCGCGATCTCGTAAGGCGACATCGAAGCGTCGCCGACGAAGATTGCTTTGTAATCGTGCGGATAGGTGTGCAGCACGTCCCAGGTCGGCGTCGTCTCGGTCCAGCGCCGCGCGTTCTGCTTCCACACCTTCTCATAAAGACAGTTGTGGAAGTAAAGATGCACCAGGTGCTTGAACTCGGTCTTGGCCGCGGAGAACAATTCCTCGGTCGCTTTGACATGCCAGTCCATCGAGCCGCCGACGTCGAGGAACAACAGCACCTTGATGGTGTTGTGCCGCTCCGGCCGCATCAGAATGTCGAGATAGCCCTTGTGCGCGGTGCCCTTTATGGTGCCGTCGAGATCGAGCTCGTCGGGCGCGCCGGTGCGAGCGAATTTGCGCAAGCGCCGCAGTGCGATCTTGATGTTGCGGGTGCCGAGCTCGACGTCGCCGGCGAGATCCTTAAACTCGCGCTTGTCCCAGACTTTCACGGCGCGGAAATTGCGGTTCGTGTCCTGGCCGATGCGCACGCCCTCGGGATTGTAGCCGTAGGCGCCGAACGGCGAGGTGCCGGCGGTGCCGATCCATTTCTTGCCGCCCTGGTGGCGGCCCTTCTGTTCGGCAAGCCGCTGGCGCAGCGTCTCCAGCAGCTTTTCCAGGCCGCCGAGCGCTTCGATCTGCTTCTTCTCTTCGTCGGTGAGATATTTTTCCGTCAGCTTCTTGAGCCACTCGACCGGAATCTCGGCGGTCGAGTGCATCTTCGACGAGATCGAGACCCTTGAATACGTGGCCGAACACGCGATCGAACTTGTCGAGGTTGCGCTCGTCCTTCACCAGCGCCGCGCGCGACAAATAATAAAAATCCTCGACGCGGCGCGAGGCGACGTTCTTCTCCATCGCCTCCATCAGCGTGAGGTATTCGCGCAGCGTCACCGGCACACCGGCCGCTTTAAGCTCGTGGAAGAAGGTCGTGAACATCGGCGCCCAATTTAGTCGAGCACCTCGCGGCCGTCGAGGTGAAGGAGCCGGCCGCCGCGAGGCGGGAGGCTACTCGTCGCCCATACCGCGGAACATCCAGCGCTTGAGAGTGGGCACACGGTCGACAATGCGGAACATCGCGCGCGACACGAACAGGCGGGTGCGATTCTGCGGGATGGCCTGCTCCATGGCGCGCAACGAACTCTTCACGGCGCGGAAACCGTAGTCGAGCATTTCGGCTTCGTAACTGTGGACCGCCTCGATCAGGGGCCGCTCGCCACGCGCGGCCGCAATCAGCGTGCGCGAGAGCCGCACCGCGTCCTTGAGCGCAACATTGGCGCCGATGCCGCGGTAAGGCGTCATGGAATGGATCGCATCGCCGAGCAGCGTGATGCGCCGCGTCGGCCAGGCCGCGACCGGCAGCGACGACCGGATCGCGATGGCATTGATGGTGTCGGCGTGCGCGAGCCGCGCCAGCGACTTGAGTCGTTCGTCCCAGCTGCCCATCGCTTTCAGGGCGATGGCGCGGAGCGTCCCACCATCCAACGCATCGACATCGCCGTCGAGGCCGAAGGTCTCACGCTGCGCGCCGAGCGCCCACATCAGATAGCTTTTGGTGTTGTCGAAATGCGCGCCCGTCGCAGCAGAGCCGTCGTTGCCGCCGACATCATCGACCTGGCCGCCGTGTAGTTCCTGCAGCGCGACGAACAATGCCAGTCCTCCAGGGGCTGATACCAGGGTCAGTCCCCGCAGCAGTCCGGGGGCAAGGCGGCGCCGGCTGTCGTCGTCGAGAAAGACTTTGCCGGCGATGCCGACCACGCCGGTATCGATGCGCTGCGCACCGGGCAGGAACTGGCGGCGCACGCGCGAGCCGCCGCCGTCGGCGGCCACCAGCACGTCGCCCGCGGCCGTGGTGCCGTCATCGAAATGGGCGATGACGCGGCCTGACGGCGACTCTTCGTAATGCGTGAAGGTCTTGCCGAAGCGCACGCCATTGTCGAGACCCCACAACAAGACCTGCCGCAGCGTGATGCGGCTGACGGAACGGTGCTGCGCAATTCGATCCTCGCCCAAAAGCTCCGGAGCATCGGCCAGATCAAGCGACAGCAGCACTTTCATCCGCTCGGTCAGGAAGCGAATGCCGCCGGACCGCTTGCCGCAGGTGCGCGTAAACGCCTCGAACAGATGCGGCGGCAAGCATTCGTGCAGCGCCCGGCTGCCGGCAGGATTGATGTGGACGCGGTAGCCTTGAACGCGATCCGTCGGCGTGCCGTCACGCTCGTAGACTGCAACGCTGACGCCCGCCTTCTTAAGGCCTTGCGCCAAAGTGAGGCCGCCGATGCCGCCCCCGATGACTATGACATGAAGCGGCGATGTTGCCGCCACAACGATGCCTTTGCTGCTCGGATACGCGGTCATCGAAGCAACCCCGCCTCATGCAGCATCACCAGAAACGCCCCGACGCCGACGGCGAAGATGCTGAAGCCGATGGCGAGCCCCACCGGCGACCCCCAGCCATACCAGCTCATCGCCTCCTTCGCGTATTTCCACGCTTCCGTTTCATTATGGTTCTGGCTCGTCATTGTGCTCTCCGTTGAGAAATAAAGCTCCTTGCCCACCGCACATGAGGTCGCGGCTGTTCTCGCGGAGACGCAACTGGTAAATTGGTTTTGCGGACCTTGGTCCAGCGCGCTCCGCGCGTTCGGTCTCGGCTTGCCGGCCCCGGCGATGTTCCAGCATCGTCGGGGCTTGTTCGTTTTGTCAGGTCATCGGCGCACCTCCGAATTGCTGGTAGAGTTTTTCCATCGTGTTCTCGCGGTCGTCGTGAATGCCGCGCCAGAGTTCGAGCGGACCCCAGCCGTTTTCGATGCGGCCGATGAGTTCTGCGACGAACGCCTGCTCGGCCTTCAAGAGCGCCAGGCGGTATTCGGTTTCGACCAGAAACAGCGGCGGAAACTTTTGCGCGCCGATGCCGGCGATTTGACCGGCCAGCACGGCGACGTTCTGTTCGACGAGCTTCAGGCGCCGGCGCAGCAGGGTAAGCGCTTCGTCGGGCGGCAAGACCGGCAGCAGACACAGCGCCGCTTCAAACTGCGGATACTCTTTCACCGGTTCGCCGAGGAGATCGGCCATCCAGTCGTGCAGCTCGTCGCGGCCCGCCGTCGTGATTTCGTAGACCGTGCGCTCCGGCCGCCGGCCCGAGCGCTCGGTCTCGCGGGAAACAATGAAGCCGCGCTTTAGCAAGAGATCGATCACGGTATAGAGCGAGCCGTAGCGGAATTTGATGCTGTCTTCTTTGTGCCGCTGCTTGAGCAGGGTTCCCATCTCGTAGGGATGCATCGGCCGCTCGAACAAAAGCGCCAGCACTGCCAGCGCCAGTGGATTGGAGGGATGCGGATGCATGCGATCCAAAATTCCCAATGTTTATCCGTATACGGATATACGTATACGGATCATCTCGTCAAGCCGTCACAAAGATATATCTTGCGCTATAACTTATGATGACCTATCTAACGATATATCTTTTAATAGGAGAACCAAGAAAATGCATGGACATCAACACGGACATTACGGCCGTCACGGCGAATCCCGCCGCGAACATTGGGGCGCCGGCCGGCATCATCGCCGACGCTTTGGCGGCTTCGGTTTTGGCGGGCGCCACGGCGGCGGACGGGGCGATATGAACCCTGACGACATGCGCGCCGGACGGATGCTGGCGCAGGGCGACCTCCGCCTCGTCGCGCTGGCGCTGATCGCAGAAGCGCCGCGGCACGGCTACGAGATCATCAAGCTGGTCGAGGAGAAAACCGCCGACTGGTACTCGCCGAGCCCCGGCATCGTTTATCCGACGCTGACCTATCTGGAAGAAGCCGGCTACGTCACCGCGGCGAGCGAAGGCTCGAAAAAGCTCTACACCATCACCGACGAAGGCCGCGCCTTTCTCGAAACCAATCGCGATCTCGCCGACGTCGTCCTCGACCGATTGAGTGCGCTCGGCGAACGCATCAATCGCTGGCGCCGCGCCTCCCGCGAAGAGCGTGGCGAGCGAAGGAGCCTGCCGCCCCTTGTCGAGGCCGCACTCGATCATCTGCGCGAAGCTGTCGCTAAGCGAATCGAAGACGATGCCGAAGCGGAGGCTAGTCTCGTTGAAATCCTCGCCCGCACCGACGCGGAATTGCGGCGGCGAAGCTGAGACTGCGCAAGATCAGCGCGTCGCAATCTCCGGCGTGCGCACGTGTTCCGGTCGGATACCGACGCCGAGCAGCCGCGCCGGAATGCGGCGCAGCACCGGAAAAATGCTGAACAGCCTGAAGAACAGCGGCGGCTTCGGCCGCTGCTGGCCTGCCATGCCGAGCACGCGACTGATGACCCGCTTCTGAATATTGAGCTGCAGCCACTGCGTAAAACGCACCGGCAGCGTGCGGCGATCCTGGATCGCTTGAAGGTCTTCGTCGGTCACCGCGCCGGGCGCGAGCGGACCGGCAAGCCGGTTGGCGGCCGCGACCGCGTCCTGCACCGCCATATTGATACCGACCCCACCGATCGGCGACATCGCATGCGCCGCATCGCCGATGCACAGCAAGCCCGGGCGCCACCACTTTTCGAGGCGATCGACGGTGACGCTTAGAAGCTTGACGTCATCCCAACTTTTCAATTCGCCGATCCGGTCGGCGAGGAAGGGCGACATATCGAGGACCCGCCGGCGGAACGCTTCAAGCCCCTCCGCCTTGATCTTTTCGATGCCGCCCTTCTGGATGACATAGGCGCACTGCCAGTAATCGCCGCGGTCGAGCATGATCATCATCCTGCCGGCCTCGACATGGCCGAAGGTGTCCGCCGTGTCGTCGGCCTTGCGCGAGACGCGAAACCACAGCACGTCCATCGGCGCGCCGTAGTCCTCGCTCCGCAGGCCTGCCTTTTCGCGCACGGTGGAATGGCGGCCGTCACAGCCGACGACGAGATCGGCGCGGATGGTCAGCGTGCCGTCCGGCGTCTTGGCGCGCAGTCCGACGACCCGGCCGTTCTCCTCGATCAAATCGGTCGCCTCCGCCTGCATGCGCAGGTCGAAGGTCTTGTAGCGCTTGCCGTGCGCAGCAAGGAAATCGAGAAAGTCCCATTGCGGCATCAGGGCGACATATTTGCAATGCGTCGGCAGGTAGCGGAAATCGATCATCGCCAGATGCTCGGTGCCGATTTGAGCGCTTAAGGTCTCTAGCTTCTGGTGCGGCAATTTTAGGAATTCATCGAGCAGGCCCAACTCGTACATCAGCTCAAGCGTCGAGGGATGCACGGTATCGCCGCGAAAATCCCGGAAGAAATCGGCGTGCTTTTCCAGGACGACGACTGCGACCCCGGCGCGCGCCAAGAGAAAGCCGAGCATCATGCCGGCCGGGCCACCGCCGGCAATGAGGCATTTGGCGTTAATTGAGGATTCCGGCATTGTGACAACTCGCGTGCGCCGATCGCTTGCGATAAGACGGTAACGAGGCCTACCACTTGGCGTTCCTGATGCCACCCTCACATTTCCGCCGCAAGCCGGGTGCTAGAAGGACTATCGCTCGCGTCCTGCCGACAAAAATGCGCCTCCCCTTCATTCTGGCTGTGCTGTTGGCCCTGGCGCCACTCCATGGAGCCTTTCTCGATCCAGCCTTGGCGCAGGCTCCGGGGACGGCTGCGCAACCTCCCGAAACGGCCACGCCGCCTGTCGGGACGACGCAGCCCGCGGCGCCGGTTACTCCCCTTGCGGGAACGGGCGATTTTCGCATCGTTTGGGAAGTCAAAAACCGCTTTCGCCTGTTCCGCAACGACGCCGATTTCCAGCGGATGGCGGCAGCGAGCCGGGGCGACGGCGTTCTCGCCGCCGAAGATCGCCTCGAACGAGCCACCGACGGCCTCGGCTGGGCCAAGGATGTCGTCGCCAATCTGTGCCTCGATAATTCGGGCAATCTTGTCGAGACCTGCGAACGGGACGGCGTACGCGAGAACTACCTGGCACCGAGCGACCATCCGATCGGCGTGACACTGTCCGGGCCGACGCCGCAGGATGCGAGCTGCGTCTGGAGCTTCGATAACGGCAGCGGATCGTCGCAGCAGACCACCGCGCCGTGCGATCAAGAGGTCAAGTTGCGCGTGCCTTCGGGCCGCACCACCGTGGCCTCTGTCGATATCCCGCTCGGCGATGGCACGGCGCAACGCGTCTCGACCGAGATCGCCGTGCGCGACGTCCTGGTCGCCGGACTTGGCGATTCCATCGCCGCTGGCGAAGGCAACCCCGACAAGGCGGTGGAGCTCGACGGCGGCTTCTGCTTCAAGCGCTTCCTCAGCGGCGGCTTCAGCCAGTATTTCAGGCCAAGCCGCGCCGGCTACGACGACGATCGATCCTGCGAAAACGGACCATCGAGCCCGACTGCAGCAAGAGACTGGGACCGCCACGGCGCGCGCTGGATGAATCCCGCCTGCCACCGGTCGCTGTACAGCTATCAGGTGCGGACCATGCTGGCGCTGGCAATCGAGCAGCCGCATCTGGCCGTGACTTTGGTCCCGCTCGCCTGCACCGGCGCGACGATCGGCGCCGGCATGTTCGCCGGTCAGCGCGCCGACGATTGCCCCTGGGTGGTCGGCATCGAAACCTGTTCGGGCACCGCGCCGGCGCAATTCACCGAACTCCGGGACGTCATGGCGGCGGTGCACCGTCAAGATCCCAAGCGCAACCTCGACATGGTTCTGTTGACGATCGGAGCCAACGACGTGAATTTCGCCGGGCTTGTCGCCAACGTCATTGTCGAAGCGACGACGGAACGGCTGCTGCTCAAGCAGGGCGGCTCCATCGTCAGCGTCGCCGACGCGACAAAATCTCTGGAGCGGGATTTACCGGACGAGTTCTCGCAACTGCGCACGGCGCTAAAGCCGTTCGTCGGGGGTAATCTCGATCGGGTGGTCTTTGTTTCGTACCCCAATCCCGCGATGCAAGCGCAAGACAAGCCATGCCCGGGCGGTCGCGACGGCCTGGACGTGCACCCGGCCTTCGGCGCCGATGCCCAGCGGCTGCGCGACGCCGCCCAATTCGTGGAGACCAAATTCCTGCCCGGCGTCCGGGCGCTTGCGACCTGCGAAGGCAACAAGACCTGTCGCAATCCGGCCACTGACGGCATGACTTTCGTCGACGGCCACCAAGCGCAATTCGTCCGGCACGGCATGTGCGTGCGCGCCCCGAGCGATCCGGAATTCGATCGCCATTGCTTTTTGACCAACGGCAACAGCTTCCAAACCGATCCGAACGTCGCTCCCGACAGTCCGATGGCCTGCGGCGAGCCGCCGGGCGACTACCTGCCCTACGCTCCGCGGGCGCGTTGGATCAGGACCGCCAACGACAGTTATTTCACCGCGATGACCTATCCCGAGGGCATGCCCGCGATCTTAAAGCCGAGCGATATTCATGACGCACTGTGGGGCGTGCTCAGCGCCGTCTATGGCGGCGCCGTGCATCCCACTGCTGAAGGCTATGCCGCCATGGCGGACGCTGCATTGCCGGTTGTGCGCGGCGTGCTTGGGCTGCATGCACCGCCCTCGATCCATGCCGAACCGCTGGCACCCCCCGCCATGCCAACGTCTCAGCCGGCCGCAGCTCCGGCGCGGACGCCGTAATCAGGTCGCGGCCGGCGCCGGCGCGGCGGGCCGTTCCGGCGCAACGCCCAGCTTTTTCTGCAAGCTCGTCGACGACGTGGTGTACTGAAACACCAGCCGCTTTTCCGGATAGACGTAGTGGTAGGCTTTCTGCGCCATCAGCGCGCCTTCGTGGAATCCGGACAGGATGAGCTTGAGCTTGCCGGGATACCAGTTGATGTCGCCGATGGCGAAAATGCCGGGGGTTGAGGTCTCGAAGGCCGCAGTATCGACTGGAATCAATTCATTGTTCTTGAGCTCAAATCCCCAATTGGCGACCGGCCCGAGCTTCATGGTCAGGCCGAAGAACGGCAGCAAGGCGTCGCAGGCGATTTCTAAAGCCGAGCCGTCGTTGGTCTTGACCATGGCTTTGCCGATCTGACCGTCGCTGCCGGACAATGCGGAGACTTGCCCGGCGACGAGATCGATTTTGCCGTCGCCGACCAGCGCCATCATCTTGTTGACGCTGTCGGGTGCAGCACGGAATTCGCTGCGCCGATGCAGCAGCGTCAGATGGCTGGCGATCGGAGCAAGGTTGAGCGTCCAATCGAGCGCGCTATCGCCGCCGCCGACGATGAGAATGCGCCTGTCGCGAAACGCATCCATCTTGCGGACCGCATAGTGCACCGATTTTCCTTCATAGGCTTCGATGCCGGGAATCGGCGGCCGCTTGGGCTGGAACGAGCCGCCGCCGGCGGCGATCACGACGATCTTGCATTCAAACACCTTGCCCTGATCGGTCGTGACGCGAAACAACGGCTCGCCGATCCTCTCAATCGTTTGCACCATTTCGTTGAGATGATATTGCGGGTTGAACGGCTTGATCTGCTGTAGCAGCGCGTCGACGAGGCCATGCGCGCTGGTAAAGGGAATGCCGGGGATGTCGTAGATCGGCTTTTCCGGATAAAGCTCGGCGCATTGACCGCCGATCTTGTCGAGAATGTCGATGAGGTGACATTTCATGTCGAGCAAGCCGAGCTCGAACACCGCGAACAGGCCGATCGGTCCGGCGCCGACAATGACAACGTCGGTCTTGATAGGTTCACTCATAGCGTATCCGTAATCTCACTTAATCGATGGGTTGATGGGGTGGCGAGTGTCTAACCTGCGCCAAGCGGCAGGGGAAGACTCAATTCCGCCGCCCCGAATACCGGCCCGCGCGCGTCTGGATTATTCCAGTTAAGCTTGCCGATCGGGCGTGCGCACGATCAGTCCATCGAGGTCGTCCCGGACTTTGATCTGACAGGACAGGCGCGAATTCGGCTGCACATTGTAGGCGAAATCGAGCATATCCTCTTCCATCGGCGACGGCTCGCCGACCTTTTCGCGCCAAGCTTCTTCGATATAGACATGGCAAGTCGAGCAGGCGCAGGCGCCGCCGCATTCTGCCTCGATTTCCGGCACCGTATTCTTGATCGCCGTCTCCATGACCGTGGAACCGACCTCGCCTTCGACGGTGCGAGCGGTGCCGCGGGAGTCGATGAAAGTGATCTGAACCATGTCGGGATGCGCGAATAATGGGGGCGGCTTGGTGGGAAGGACGACAGGCAAGCGGTTTTGCCGCCCTTGTTCTATCGGCTCAGGCGGCGGCGCGCCAGTGCGGCAGGCTTCAGGCGGCAATCAGCGTTGGCGGCCGAACTCCGCCAACAGCGTTGTCAGGCGACCGCCGATTGCGGCGCTGGCTTCAAGACTTGCGGCCTTAAGTTCGTCGATCGCATCGGCCAAATCGTGCGGTTCGTCGCAGTTGGCCTCTTCGCCGCCTCCCGCTGCGACCGCATGTTCCAAAAGCTCGGCCGCCCGCGCCACGCGCCATGCGCCGATGCCCCGCGCCGAACCCTTCAGCGTATGGGCGGCTGCGGCGGCCAGAGGCGGACCGGCGTTGACGATGCGGTCGAGCATGATCGTCGTTTGCCGCAGAAATAGTTCAAGGACCTCCCGTTCCAGCCGGCGGTCGCCGAGCGTCATCTTCTCAAGGTGGGTCCCATCGATGGCGGCTGCCTTGTGGTCGTCCCCTGCCGCGGTCATCAAACGCGACGCAGTCATGACGTTCTCCCCGCCGAACCTGCATTCTTGGGTCCGGTCCGATTTTTCACACGCGACGATAACAACAGCACAAAAGGCTTACGGAACAGGGAAATGCGCCGCGTACTTTCACGCCGACAGTAAGCAAATGCTTACCCGAGGCGGGGGCCCCACCGGCGCACCATCCAAGCACTTGGCCCAACGGCGGCCGCATTGTTGGCACAACAATGACTAGGGTGAACAACCCGTTAACGATGATTAAAGGGACGTTACCGAACCGGTTTTCTTCGATCTGCCAGATCGATAGGATGGGTGGTCCTAGTGCGACATGAGGGCTTGCTGGGGAACGCCCTGGAACCGGCGAGGATTCAACGATCACGCGCTCGTGGCGCGGCCGCAACGTTATGCCGAGCGCTAGCCTCGGCGTTGTTGGCCCGTCCTAGTCAAGCGTAACACGCGAGGCGACGACCGATATGGCCAACTACCCGAAGAAGATGAAGGATCCGACCGAAGCGGCGCTGTCGGCGATCCAGGAAGCCCTCAATCTGCAACAGGAAGAAGAGCACGCCGCGAGCGAGCCCGAGGGCATGGCCGATCTTCTGTCCGGCTCCGCCGAAGGCCGCACGCCAAGCGCGCCGGCCGCGCCTTCGGGCGACGATCTGTTCAGTCCCGATGCGGTCGGCACCCGCGATCTCGCCGGGCCCGCGGCGCGTGCCGCCAATGACGATCAGCAATCGATCGGCCAGATCCTGCATGCGCTGCAGCGCCGGCCGGCCCGCTCGTCCTATTTCGTCGCCACCGCATTTTCCGTTGCCTGGATTGTCGGCTGTCTGTCGCTGTCGTTCGCCTATCTGTCGGATATCAATGCCGCGCTTGGTCCCGGACGCTCGCCGCTTGCGCTGATGGTCGGGCTTGGCGCCGCCGCGCTGTTGCCGATCATTTTCTTCTTCGGCGTCGCCCACATGGCCTGGCGCGCCCAGGAGTTGCGCCTGATCGCCCAATCGATGGCGCGCGTCGCCATGCGGCTCGCCGAGCCTGAGAGCGTAGCGCGGGATTCCATCGTCACCGTCGGCCAGGCCATCCGTCGCGAGGTCGCCGCCATGGGCGACGGGGTCGAGCGGGCGCTGGCGCGGGCGAGCGAGCTCGAAGCTCTGGTACAGAACGAGGTCGCGGCGCTCGAACGTACCTACAGCGACAACGAAGTACGCATGCGCGGGCTGCTGCAGGAACTCGCCAGCCAGCGCGACACGCTGGTCGGCCAGGCCGAGCAGGTCCGCTCCGCGATCAACAACGTCCACATCGATCTGACGCAGGACTTGTCCACGATCAGCGACCTGGTCGGTCAGCAGGTCAACGACGCTGCGCAACGCATCACGCACGCGCTCGCGGAACGCGGCGAGCACATCACGCTGACGCTCGACCAGATCGGCGACAATATGGTCACGCAACTGAGCGAGCGCGGCGGCGACCTGTTGGATCGGCTGGAGGCGGCAAGCAGCGAAACGACGCAGGCGATTTCTTCGGCCAGCGAGCGGCTCAGTTCGAGCCTCGATTTCAAGACCAATCACATCAGCGAGGAATTCGCCGAGATCGCGACCGGCCTGGAAGACATGATGAACGATCGGCTCGATCGGGTCGCCGAATCTTTCTCCGAGAAGTCGCTCGCCGTCGTCGACCTGATGGCCGGACGATCGCAAGAACTGACCGACGCCATCGTCGAAACTTCGAGCCAGCTCGCGGAGACGATCGCGATCCGCGGTGAATCGCTGATCGTCGATCTCGACCTCCGCGGCAGCGAAGTGGCCAACAAGCTCCAAGAGGCCGGCAGCCAGCTCGCCGAGACCCTGATTTCGCGCAGCGCCGCGATGACGGATGAGGTGCGCGAAAGCGCCGAGCACGTCGCCGGCGTCATCGCCACGCGCAACGATGCGGTGAAGGAAATGCTGGCGACGCGCCTTGCCGCTTTCGAGGAGATGTTCAATCACACCGGTGCCGAACTCGGCGAGCGCATCGCGCGCGACTCCTCGACGTTGGGCAATCTGATCACCCGGCATCTCGCCGAATTCGATCGCACGGTGAAGACCTACGGCTCCGAGCTCGTCGAACGGCTCGGCGCGCGCACGCAGGACGTGTCCGAGTCGATGCGCACTTACGTCGACAGCTTCGACAATCGCGTTACCGCAAAGGCGAACGAGGTCACCACCGCGCTCGATCAGCGCCTGGGGCGGTTCCAGGAAGCGCTGGACGGCCGGTCGCAGACCCTCACCGATGCGCTGTCGGCACGTGTGGTCGATATCGCCAAAGCGCTTGCTGACGGCGGCAAGGAGGTCACCGCCGCCGTCGACAAGCGCATCAGCGACGTCACGACGCTGATTGACGCGCGCGCGGTCAAGCTCTCCGACACTCTCGGCGAACGCATCGCAAAAATCGATTCGACACTCGGCCAGGGGGCGCTTGACGTCGCCAACACGCTCGACGGCCGGATCGGCCAGTTGGAGCAGCTATTGATCGGCCGCGCCGATGCCGTCGTGCACCAGCTCGAGCTGACCAGCCGCAGCGCCGCGGATCTGCTTAACGCGCGTATGGAACAGCTGTCGGAATCGATCAAGTCGAATTCGACCAGCGCCGAACGCGCGCTGTCGCAACTGGCGGCGAACACCACCGAAGCGCTTGGCAAGAGCGCGGCGGCGAGCATGGCGGCAACCGAAACGCTCAATCGCAGCGCCGCGGAAGCGACGGTATCGCTCAACCGCAGCGCCGGCGCGTTGAGCAACACGATCACCAAGAGCGCCACCGCCGCCAACGAAACCATCGGCAAAACCACGACCACCGCTGCCGACGTTCTCGCCAAGAGCGCCGCCGCCGCCAACGAGACGGTCGGCAAGGCGACGGCCGGCGCCGCCGATCTCCTCGCCAAGAGCGCAACCAGCGCCAACGAAACGATCGGCAAGGCGACCGCTACCGCCGCCGATCTTCTCGTCAGGAGCACGCAGACCACCTCCGACGCCATCGGCCGCAGCGTCAACGAGGCCGAGCGCAAACTGGTCGGTATGAGCACCGAAGTCTCGCGCAACCTCGTCGGCAAGGCCAATGAAATCCACAGCGCGATGACCCAGCGCGTCGACGACATGACACGTGTGCTGGACCAGAATGCCAACGGGCTGATCGTGGCGCTGACCGGCAAAGGCGAACAGTTTGCCGGTGAAGTGTCGCGCGCCACCGATCAAGCGGTGAAGGCGATCGAAGCCAGGGGCTTCGTCTTCACCCAGACCATGATGGACAAGAGCGAAGAAATCGCCCGCCTGATCAATGATGCAAGTCTCAACGCCACCGGCACCATGACCCGGACGCTCGGCCAGATGCAGGAAGGCGCTGTCGGCGTCACCGAAGCCGCCAAGCTGACGATAAGCCGGACGCTCGAGGAATTGCACCGGGCGACCAGGGGCGCGATCGAAGAGTCGAAGCAGACGGCCGCGGCGACGGTGGCGGAGATGATGGAGACGCACACCATGCTGCGCTCCGATTCCACCGCCCTGTTCGAGCGCCTGCGCGAAGCCAACATCCTGCTCCAGGAAGTGCTCAGCGGCGCTCAGGAGAACATGAATTCGATCGAACACACCATGGCCGCGCGCGTGTCCGAATTCGTCGCCGCCATGAGCGACCTCTCCAGCAAGAGCGGAGCGACGACCGCCAAGGTCGAACAGCATCTCGGCACGTTCAATAACGTCACCGCCAAGGTGCTGCACGATCTCGGCGACCTGGCGGATCAGTTCACCTCGCACGGCCGGACGCTCGCCGATGCCGTGGAATTGCTCGATAGCAGCAACCGCAAGACCGACGAGTCGATCACCGCACGGCATGCGACGATCGAGGCGCTGGTCTCGACGCTCGATGCACGAACCGAGGATTTCGGACAGCGGCTGGAGCGCTTCTCCGGCCTGCTCGACGAATCGCTCGATACCGCGGCGGCGCGGGCGCGCGAGATCGCCGGCATCATCGCCGAAAGCAGCAACGAAGGCGTCCAATCGATCGAGCAGCAATACGATCTGGTGCGCAAAACCTCCGACGAGGAGCGGCTGCGCACCAGCGAGGCGCTCAATTCGATTTACGACGAGGCCTCTACCGAAGTGCAGGCCATGTTTAACCAAAGCGCCGGCCGCTTCACCGAGATCATGGAAGGCATGAAGCAGATGGCGGCGGAGATGCAGCGCGAGCTCGAGACCACGCGCACCGAGCTGCGCCGCGGTATTCTCGAACTGCCGCAAGAGACCGCCGAGAGCACGGCGCAAATGCGCCGCGTCATCGTCGATCAGATCGAAGCCTTGGCCGAGCTCAATCGCATTGTCGCCCGTCATGGCCGCTCGCTCGACGCCGCCGAACCGGTGCGGCGCGAGGCCGAGCCGCTGTTCGCCGCCGGCGGCGGACGCGCGCCGGCCCGCCCCGTCCGCGCCGATGCGGTTCCGCCGCCGCCGCAGGCGCCGGCGGTGCGCGACATCACCGGCGCGCCGACGCGGCGCGGCAATCCGCCCAATTTGAGCCCGGTGCAAGGCGGCAAGGACGACAATGCGCAGCGCAACGGCGGCTGGCTGTCCGATCTCCTGACGCGTGCGTCACGCGACGACAGTCAGCCGATCGCCCCGCCCGGCGGTCGCGAGCCGTCGCGCGGCGAAGAACGGCCGCAGCGCGAGAGCATCGATTCGATCGATTCGCTATCGGTGGATATCGCGCGGATGATCGACCACGAGGCCGCCGCTGAGCTGTGGGAGCGGTATAAGCGCGGCGAGCGCGGCGCCTTTACCCGGCGCCTCTATACGCAGCCGGGCCAGAAGGCGTTCGATGAAATTCGTAACAAGTATCGGTCCGATCCCGAATTTCGCCAGACCGTGGAGCACTATATCCACGAGTTCGAACGGCTGCTTGACGATGTTTCGCGCGGCGATCGCGGTCCCGCAGTAGCGCGCAACTATCTGATTTCCGACACCGGCAAGGTGTACACTATGCTGGCGCACGCGGCGGGCCGATTCGACTGACGGCTCGCCCGCACCGGCTCAAATCGAACGCCGGACGACAACGCGCCGCGAATGTCCTTGCCTGTGACGTAATCGCGGCGCTACCGTTGCCATCCAATTGGTGCCGGGAAAGGCGCCGGACTCGGTGCGATGGTTGGTGCGATGGATGCTCCGGCTGCACTGCCCACTGCCGCGGATGTCGATGAGGCGGCGCGGCGCTTGGCCGGCGTTGCGCTGCACACGCCGCTTCTGACCTCAGCCGCGCTCGACGCCATGACCGGCGGGCGAGTTTTTCTCAAGGCCGAGACCCTACAGCACACCGGCTCGTTCAAATTCCGCGGCGCCTACAACAAGCTCGCGTCGATTCCGCCGGAGCGACGCGCCGGCGGCGTGGTCGCTTTCTCTTCCGGCAATCACGCTCAGGGCGTTGCCGCGGCGGCGCGGCTTCTCGGCATGCCTTGCGTGATCGTGATGCCGCGCGATGCGCCGCGCGCCAAACGCGAGCGCACCGCCGCGCTTGGCGCCGAGATCGTGCTCTACGACCGCGCGCGCGATGACCGCGAGGCGATCGCCAACGACATCGCGGCGCGACGCGGCGCCGTGCTGGTGCCGCCCTATGACGACGCTTTGATCATCGCCGGCCAGGGCACCGCCGGCAGAGAAATCGTCGAAGATCTCGGCGCGCTCGGTCTTGTCCCCGATGTCGTGGTCGTGACCGCCTCCGGCGGCGGGCTCACCGCCGGCATCGCGCTCGCCATCAAGGCGCGGGTGCCGGCGGCCCTGCTCTATACCGCCGAACCCCAGGGTTTTGACGATCACGCGCGATCGTTCCGTAGCGGCCGGCGCGAGCAGAATGCGGAGCTGACCGGCACGATCTGCGACGCGCTGATGGCGCGCACGCCGGGCAAGCTCACCTTTGCCATCAACCAATCGCTAGTGGACGCCGGCGTCGCGGCCAGCGACCAGGAGGTCGCCGCCGCCGTCGCCTTCGCCTTTGCCGAATTGAAGCTCGTGGTCGAGCCCGGCGGCGCCGTCGCGCTCGCCGCGCTGATGACCGGCAAGGTCGACATCAAGCACAAGATCGCTGTCGCCGTCCTCTCCGGCGGCAATGTCGACCCGGACGTGTTTTCCCGGTTGGTCGCGTAGCGCGCCAACGCGACCGAACCGAGGCTCAGGCCCCCGCCCCCGGCAAGAAGCAACGGATCTGCGTCGTGCCGCTAGCATCCTGGTACGGCCACACCACGGCCGGGCCAAAACGATTAGGCTCGGTCACGACCGCGGCTTCGGGGACGACAAACCATTGTCCCTGGATACGCACGCGGTAGCGGCCGTCCTGGGTATCCCAATCGACATTTTCGACGCTGACGCCGTCGGCGAACGAACAGCATAGGCCCTTGCCGCTTGCGAGCTGGTCGAACCATGTCTTCAGCGGTGAACCGGCGAAGCGACCGTCATCGCGCGCGGAAACGTGGCTTGGAATTGACGCTAGCATGCACAACGCCATCACCGTCAAAGCAAGACTGGTAAGTCTGTGCATCGTGGCCTCCAGATGATCGACTTGACGGACCGCGAACGAAAGGTCCTGCAGGCCCGGCGCATCCGGCACACATCGCCTGCATGTCGTCTTTGATCCGCTTTGATTAACTCAAAGCAACTTCCGTGCCGCTCTAATGAACGCGACAATTGGACGACTTGAGTGTTTAACGAGCAACTAACGCGGCTCGCACGCAATACTCCGCATCAAGGCGGACGGAAGCTTCATCGGCTTTGACGAATCAAAACCGGGCTCCGGCATTTTGTTTGAGCATGAATTTTTCCACGAAAAGGCAGCCACTTTTCGGATCATGCTCTTGAACTACCCAAACAAGGCGATCAATTCGTCCTCAGTCAGGCCACGCAGCGCCGCGAGCGGACTGATCGGCGCCGGGCGCGGCGGCATGGGTCGCACTGTGGGACCGGTGGGGCCCCGCGATGGGGCGTTGTTCGCCGTGCGAACGGCCTGAGCGGCCGCCGATACCGCCGATGCCAATGGCGTCGGTGCCGGCTTTGGCGCGGCGCCAGGCAGCACCGCGACGCGCTTCGTCGACGGTTCAAATAATTCCGCGGGATCTTCATCCGGACTTGGCAGCAACTGCAGACCCGGAAGCAGCGGCTGCGGCCGGCTAGATTCTCCGGAAGATTCGACCTTACGGTCGCTTGCTTCGCGCCGCGGCTGATGAAACACGAAATCGGGCGCTTCGATGTGCCAGCGCGGACCTTGTTTCGCCACTATCGCGGCAGGCTGCGGCGCAAAGGCCGCTGCATAATCGTGCGGAGGAATGGCGGCGGCGACGGAAGACGTGTCTTGTGGTTCGCTCGGCGCTTCCGCTTCCCCGCTGAGCGCGGCCAGCGACACGGCAAGTGCGGCGGCCGCCGCGGCGAACTTCGCACTGTCCTGCAGCGGCATGTCGAAATCGTCGCCAGGCGCTGGCGAAACCACATCGGCGGCATCGCCCGCAGCCAGGCGGGGCGGCTCGGGAGTAGGCCGATCCGCCACTGCGCGGTTTTCGATTTTTTGAGTCTTTGCGTCACCGCCGCCGGCCGGGGAGATTTCGCGCACGGCGGCATCGAGCGCATCGCACAGCGCGGCGTCGGCACCGCGTTCGCGCAGCTCGAAGGCGATGTCGGCGAGGCGTTCTGCGGCGGCATTGACGTCCGGCGAGCGTGGCGATTGCTTTGCCGGTTCGCCACTGCGAACAGCACCCTCGACGCGCTCAATCGCAGCCATCAGCGCATCGGTATCGGCACGACGATTGCGGTTCGCGAGCTCGGCCAAAAACCAGCGGCCGCGCTCGGTTGCCGTAACCGCCGCGTAGGCCGCGTCGTAGTCCGCTTCCACCGGCAGCCCGATATCGATACCGGACTGCGCCAGCACATCGTTCGCCATTTGCCAGACCTGGAGCGACTCAAGCGCATAGGCGCCGGGTGCGCAATCCAATTTGGAACATTGTCCCCCGAGATTCCCACAGGTTTTCCACTGTCAAACCGCAATATTAGGTCTGCCGCAGTCGCGCAATCTTGGCGCCAGCGGTTAAGTGGTAGCACCTATATCCAACGCGGCGCCGGGCGATCTTGGACGCGCTGACAAATCCTCGAGACTGATCGTTCAATCGATTCTCGAATTTTCACCCCCAAAGCGTCGGCTCGGACGGGTAAATGACGCTACCGTCGTAACGCAGGCCTTCGCTGCGATCTCTTGCCAGCAACAACGGACCATCGAGATCGACCACGGTGGCGCGCTGCGCCACCAGCACGGCGGGCGCCATCGCCAGCGATGTTGCAACCATGCAGCCGGCCATGATGGAAAAACCGCGCCGCTCCGCCTCCGCGGCAAGCGCCAGCGCCTCGGTCAATCCGCCGCTCTTATCGAGCTTGACGTTGATGGCGTCGTATTTGCCCACGAGCGCATCGAGTGACGCGCGATCGTGAATGCTTTCATCGGCGCAGACCGGGATCGGACGTTCGACGTGCGCCAGCGCATCGTCGCCGCCTTCCGGCAATGGTTGTTCGATCAGCCGCACGCCGGCCTCCGCGCAGGCGGCAAGATTCTGCGCGAGATTGTCTGCGCTCCATCCCTCATTGGCATCGACAATGAGTTCCGCGTTCGGGGCGGCGCGGCGCACCGCCGCGATCCGCGCGCCATCGCCGCCGTCGCTTGCACCGAGCTTGACCTTGAGCAGTTGCCGCGCAGCAGCGTGCGCCGCCGCGTGCGCCATTGCCTCCGGCGCAGCGAGGGAAATCGTGTAGGCGGTCTTAAGCGGCTTCGGCGCCGGCAGTCCCGCGAGCTCATAGACGCGGCGGCCGGCTTGTTTGGCGGCGATATCCCAAAAAGCGCAATCCAGCGCATTGCGCGCCGCACCGGCCGGCATCGCCGCCTGGAACGCGGAACGGTCGAGGCCCTGTCGCAGCGCCGGACGCAACGCTTCGATCGCCGCGACTACCCGCTCCGGAGTTTCACCGTAGCGCGCATAAGGCACGCACTCGCCGCGGCCACAATGGCCGGCCTCGCGCAGCTCGACGGTCACCACAACGGCTTCGGTCTTGCTGCCGCGGCTGATGCTGAAGGGATTGGCGAGCGGCCAGCGCTCGATCTGAACGGAAAGCTCCATGTCGGGAGCGAGTATGACGAGCCGAGCGCGGCGCTCAAGGCCACTCCCCGCCCTTTAAGCCGCGATTTCGGTGTCTTCCTCGAGCGGCAGCTCCGGCTCTTCCTCCGGCAGCGGCGGCAGCGTGGCGGCCCGATCGATCCAGTGGATGATCTCGAAAGTACCGTCGTCGTGTTCCGCGAGTGCCGTGCAGCTTTCCACCCAGTCGCCGCAATTCATGTAACGGATGCCGAACGTGTCGTGCATCACGGCGTGATGGATGTGACCGCAGATGACGCCGTCGACCTGATGGCGTTGCGCCTCTTCGGCCAGCGTCTGCTCGAAGGCGCCGATATAGTTCACCGCGTTCTTGACCTTGTGCTTGGCCCACTGCGACAGCGACCAATAGCGGAAGCCGAGGCGGCGGCGGATCGCATTGAAATAGCGGTTGATCACGATGGCGAGATCGTAGGCGGTGTCGCCGAGCAGCGCCAGCCAGCGCGCATGCTTGACCACCATGTCGAACACGTCGCCATGCACGACCAGATAGCGGCGGCCGTCGGCGGCGTGATGGATGACGGTCTCGACCACTTCGATGCCGCCGAAATGCGTGCCGTAATAATCGCGCAGGAACTCGTCATGATTGCCCGGCAGATAGACCATGCGCGTGCCCTTGCGCGCCTTGCGCAGAAGCTTCTGCACCACGTCGTTGTGCTGCTGCGGCCAGAACCAGCCGGAGCGCAATTGCCAGCCGTCAACGATGTCGCCGACCAGATAGATGGTGTCGGCATCATGATAGCGCAGGAAATCGACGAGGTGCGCGGCCTGGCAACCGCGCGCGCCGAGATGCACATCGGAAATAAAGAGCGTACGGAACCGGATTATGCCGGGTTCGAACGTCACCGAGTGTGATCTCGCGTTGTTGCGTGTCGAATCGATTTATAAAAACGTTCCATTGCAGGACCATGACACCAAAAGTTAACGCGGTAGCTTCGCCGCACGCGGTCAAAATGATTAACAGGCCGATGAGTTATAGCTCTGTCACGCCCGCCGCCTAAAAGTTCCCGCGATGACAGCGCCGATTCTCGCCGCCACAGTATTTTGCCTCACCGTCACCGTCGTCCAGCTCACGAGCATCGCGATCGCGATCGGCCGCTTCCGCGGTCGCGTGCGCCACGGGCCATCGTCGAAGGTCCCCTCACCGGCCGTCCATTATCCCTTTGTCAGCCTGGTGCGCCCACTTTGCGGAATAGACAATTATGCCGCGGAGACACTGTTTTCGACGTTCGACCTCGGTTATCCGCATTACGAAATCCTGTTTTGCGTCGCGTCCGCAAAGGATCCCGTTGTCCCGTTCGTCAAAACATTGATGGCGGACAATCCGTCCCGGCCGGCGCGGCTGCTCGTCGGCGACGACCGCGTGAGCCCGAATCCCAAGCTCAACAACGTCGTCAAAGGCTGGCGCGCCGCACGCCACGACTGGATCATCATCGCCGACAGCAATGTGCTGATGCCGCGCGATTACATCGAGCGGCTGTTCGCGAGTTGGCGCGACGATACCGGCCTTGTCGCCTCACCGCCCGTCGGCTGCCGGCCGGACGGAATTTGGGCCGAGGTCGAATGCGCCTTCCTCAACACCTATCAGGCGCGCTGGCAATATATCGTCGACACGTTCGGGTTCGGTTTTGCGCAAGGCAAAACCATGCTGTGGCGGCGCGCTGACCTCGACGCCGCAGGCGGCATCGAGGCGCTCGGCAAAGAGGTCGCCGAGGACGCCGCGGCGACCAAAGTGGTGCGCGGCGCCGGTCGCAAAGTGCGTTTGGTCGATCAGCCGTTTACGCAACCGCTCGGCCGGCGCAGTGCCGCCGAGGTCTGGAATCGCCAGTTGCGCTGGGCGCGGCTGCGGCGGGCGAGCTTCCTGCCGTTTTTCCTGCCCGAAGTCTTTGCCGGCGGCATATTGCCGATGATCGGCGTCGCGTTCCTGGCCGGCGCATTGGGCTTGCCTGTGACGCTGTGCGTGGTGGCCTTCGCCGCGCTGTGGTACGGCGCCGAAATGGCGCTCGCCGCCGCCGCGCGCTGGCCTGTTTCGCCGCTCTCACCGCTTTACGGGCTCATTCGCGACCTGTTGCTGCCGGTATTGTTCGTCAGTGCGCTACGCGGCAACGACTTCGTCTGGCGCGGCAACGAAATGCAGGTCGAGCGCATGCAGGCCCAGCAGCGCCGCATCATCGCGAGGGTACGCCCGCGGGTGCGCGAATTCGCCACCGGAAGCCGACGCCGGCTGCGCTCGCTGCGCGAGCGGATGTCGTCATAAGTCTCGTTGGCCTCAGCGAGCTGCTGCGGTTTTGCGCGCTGCCGCGTCCGCGATCGCTTCGAGCGCCGTGCGCTCGTCCGGAAAGTCCGCCGCGATCCAGGCTTCTTCGGCCGACCGCATTGCGGCGCCCAGAGCTGGGCCTGCGGCCAGGCCGCGAGCAATGAAGTCGGCGGCTTTTAGCGGAAATTTCGGCGCCGTCCAGCGCTGCGGCAGATTGGCCAGCGCGTGCCAGGCGTGGTCTGCCGCACCCGCCGACGAGCGCGACCAGGCGACGAGCACGCGGTCGGCGAAAGATTGCGGGCCGAGATGATAGAGGAGCGCACGGGCGGCCTGCTCGCCCGCTGCCGGCGACACGCGCCACCAGTGCTCCAGCGCAACGAGCCGCTCGGCTTCCGCGTTCGACAAGCGAAGCCGGAGCCCGAGCCGTTCGCCGTCTTCCTTCACCGCGACTGCGAGCGCGCCCAAGCGGCGCATGGCATCCGCGGAAAACCGCATCGCCGCCTCGGCTTTCACGACGTTCTCGAAACTCGCCAAGAGCGGCACGCCGCCGAGCACCGTGCCGAGGATGCCGGTTTCGGCCATCACCGCGAGCGTCGGCGTTGCATGCGGCGCGAGCAACAATTTCAAAAGCTCCATCCGCACCCGCTCGCGCGACAGCGTCTCGAGGCCGGCGCGCGCAAGGATGCAGGCGTGTAGTCCCGCGGTGTCGGGATGGCCGTTGCCGTACCGGGCGTGAAAGCGAAAAAACCGCAGGATGCGCAGATAGTCTTCGGCGATCCGCGTCGCCGGCTCGCCGATGAAACGTACACGCCGGGCCGCGATATCGGCGATACCGCCGACATAATCGTGTATCCGGCCTTCCGCAGACACCGACAGCGCATTGATGGTGAAATCGCGCCGCTCGGCGTCGGTCCGCCAATCCCGGCCGAATACCACCTTGGCCTTGCGGCCGTAAGTCTCGACGTCCTGCCGCAGCGTCGTGACCTCGAACGGCTTGCCGTCGATCACGACGGTAACGGTACCGTGGTCGATGCCGGTCGGCACCGCTTTCCAGCCGGCGGCCTCGACACGACGCACGACGTCGTCCGGCACGGCCGTAGTCGCGACGTCGATCTCGTCCACCGCGAGGCTCAACAACGCATTGCGCACGGCGCCGCCGACGACGCGCGCTTCTTCGCCGTCGCGCCCGAGCACGTCAAGGAGCCGCGCAACTTCGCCATGCCGGAGCCAAGGCGCATCGCCGAGTTGTCGATTATCCGTCACCGCGTCGCTCCCGGCACCAGCCTGCCGTTTTCGATGTGCGCCGGCACGTAAGTGGCGCCCGGCGGCGCGCCGGTAAATTGCGCCAATATCAAAAAACTTCCGATCACGAGAACGAGCGATACGATAACCAGAGCCGCCAGACGGGGCATCGTCCAGGCCGACGGCGCCAGCACACCGGCGCGCGTCGCCAACAGAAAGGCCGCATAGAGCACGAACGGGGTGAGAAACAGCCCGATCTCGGTGAAGACTGTCCTGATCATGCGGTGTAGATCCGGTCGTAGAGGTTCCGGAGAATACCCGCGGTGATGCCCCAGATGTAGCGGTTCTCGAACGGGATGGCGTAGTAGTCGCGCTGCAGTCCGTTCCAGTCGCGCGTTTTGCGCTGATGATTGTCCAACGTCATGACGAAGGCGAGCGGCACTTCGAAAGTCTCGACGACCTCGCGCGGATTGAGCGACAGCGTGAAATCCGGCTTGACCCGCGCCACCGTCGGCAAAATGCGAAAGCCGGAAAACGTCAGGTAAAGATCGAGATAGCCGATCGGCTCGATGAGATTTGGCGCAAGGCCGGTCTCTTCCTTGGCTTCGCGCAGCGCCGCGGCGACCGGGCTTTCGTCGGTGGGATCGATCTTGCCGCCGGGAAAGGCCACCTGCCCGGCGTGACTGGCGAGTTCGGCGGTGCGGAGCGTCAACAGCACCGTCGGCTCGGGCCGGTCGATGACGGGAACGAGCACGGCGGCGGGCTTGGTCGCCTTGACGCCGGCGCGCACCCACATTTCGGGATTGAGATCGAGATCGCCACGCGCGCCTTGGGCGCTCGGATCGGTCAGCGCCGGCGGCACATCCAGTTTGAGCCGCGCCCGCGCGCGGTCGAAGAAGTCATCGGTTGCCGCCGGCCGCGCATTCGCCACTCGCTCGTTCACGTCAAATCCCTCATCTGCTCTGCCGGCGCCATTGGAAAGAATTCACCCCTCGACGCCACGCCGAACATCGTCGTGCCGTCGATGTCGCGCTCCTCGCCGAGCTCGACAAGATCGAAAAACAGCGCGCGCGTCACTTTCGCCCAAAGGTCGCGGCGGACGTGAAGATAAGGCTTGAGGCCGCCGGTCCCTGCCTCCGGCTCGAAGCGCAGGATATGCCGCGGTCCACAGGCGACCCAATCGTCGACATTGGTGCGGAAGTCGAGCGCCCGGCCTCCGGAGCCACGCTCGATATTGAGTTCGACCGCGAGAAACGGCGCGTCGTCGACGCAGATGCCGCACTTCTCGACGGGGGTCACGAGGAAGTATTTGTCGCCCTCGCGCTTGAGTACGGAAGCGAACAATTTGACTAAAGCCGGCCGCCCGATCGGCGTCTTGAGATAGAACCAGGTCCCGTCGGCGGCGATCCGCATATCCAGATCGCCGCAAAATGGCGGATTCCAGCGCTCGACCGGCGGTGGCCCCTTGCCGCCGCGACCTAGCGCAGCCGTGATCGCCTCAAGGCCGGTTTGCCCTTCCTTCGCCATGGTTTGCCTTGAATTTGAGTTCACGCAGGCGGCTGGGGGCCGGGTCATTGGCGAGTTCGAGATTGTCATTACGCATCCGCGTTTTCCCCAACTCCAATCCATCCCAAGTCGTGTTTCTTATGGATAAAGAATCAGCGCACAGTCCGCTGCTGGCAGCTGGCTCACATATTGCATCTTGTGTGCCTAATTGGCGTGCAGATCGGCTGCCGTCGTTTCGTGCATAAGCGCGAATCCAATTCGACACAAGAACACGGCCTAACACAAGGAGTTAGCTATGCCGGCTGCAGGCGGAGAAGGTCTCGAAAAGCTCGAAGACATGATCGTGCGCGCGGCCGAAGCGACCGGCGACCATGTGCGCGCGGCTAGGGCGGCGATCGGCACCGTCATATTCGGCCAGGACAAGGTGGTCGAGCAGGCGCTCATCACCATCCTGTCCGGCGGCCACGCTCTGCTTCTCGGCGTGCCGGGTCTCGCCAAGACCAAGCTTGTCGACACCATGGGCACCGTGCTCGGGCTCGATGCGCGGCGCATCCAGTTCACGCCCGACCTGATGCCGTCCGACATTCTCGGTACCGAAGTCCTGGAGGAAAGCGCCACCGGCAAGCGCAACTTCCGTTTCATCTCCGGTCCGGTCTTTGCCCAGCTCCTGATGGCCGACGAGATCAACCGCGCCAGCCCGCGCACCCAATCGGCGCTGTTGCAAGCGATGCAGGAACAGCACGTCACAGTCGCCGGCACGCGGCACGATCTGCCAAAGCCGTTCCATGTGCTCGCCACGCAAAATCCGCTGGAGCAGGAAGGCACCTACCCGCTGCCGGAAGCGCAGCTCGACCGCTTCTTGATGGAGATCGACGTCACTTATCCCGATCGCGACTCCGAACGGAAAATCCTGTTCGAAACGACCGGCGCCGAGGAAACGCGGCCGAAAGCGGCGATGAGCGCCGAGGATCTCATGGCCGCGCAGCGATTGGTGCGGCGGCTCCCTGTGGGCGAATCCGTGGTCGACGCGATTCTGGCGTTGGTGCGCTCGGCGCGTCCGGGACCGGAAGGCGGCGAGGGCGCCAAGCTGATCGCTTGGGGACCGAGCCCGCGGGCGAGCCAGTCGCTGATGCTCGCGGTACGCGCTCGGGCGCTACTCGATGGCCGTCTCGCGCCGTCGATCGATGACGTGATCGAGCTTGCCGAGCCGGTGCTCAAACACCGCATGGCGCTCACTTTCAGCGCGCGCGCCGAGGGCGAAAGCATCGAGGCGGTGATTGCGCGGCTGAAGGCGCGGATCGGATAAGGGAATGGCGGCCGAGGCCAGGCGCTCAGCCCAAGGCAGCTACCAGGACGTTGCCGCGGCCGGTCGCGCGGTCGGTGAAGGCCGGACACTGGCGGCCAGCATGCCGCGCCTGATCCTGGAAGCGCGGCGCGTGGCGGCTACTGTCATCCACGGTCTGCATGGCCGCCGCCGCGCCGGCCCGGGCGAGAATTTCTGGCAATACCGCCGCTTCGTTTCCGGCGAGCCCGCCGCTCGAGTCGATTGGCGGCGTTCGGCGCGCGACGATCATCTCTATGTCCGCGAACAGGAATGGGAGGCCGCGCATACGGTATGGATCTGGCCCGACCGCTCACCGTCGATGCATTTTGCCTCGCCGCTCGTGCGCGACACCAAGCTGTACCGTGCGCTGGTCGTCACGCTGGCGCTTGCCGAGGTTTTGGTCGAGGGCGGCGAACGCGTCGGCGTTCCCGGCCTGCTGCGCCCGACCGGCAGCCGCAACATCGTCGAGTTGATCGCGCAGGCGATCGTGCACGACCGCAGCGAGCGCCCGAGCCTGCCGCCGAATTTCGCGCCCTCCCCGCTCGCCGAGGTGGTGCTGTTGTCCGACCTGTGGAGCGATATCGGCGACGTGCGGCGGACATTGACGCAACTCTCCGGCAGCGGCGCGCACGGCCACGTCGTGCAAATCGTCGATCCGGCCGAGGAGACTTTTCCGTACTGGGGCCGCATCGAATTCGTCGAGCCGGAGAGCGGCGGCCGCATCACCGCCGGCCGCGCCGAAACCTGGCGCGCCGATTACACCGCCCGCGTCGCCCGTCACCGCAGCGAGATTCGCAGCGAAACCGACCGGCTCGGCTTCAGCTTCGCAATTCACCGCACCGACCGTCCGCCGAGCGAGCTCCTGCTCGCCTTGCACGCCCGCATCGGCGCCGGCACGGCGCATAATGCGGCGCGGTCGCATGCCTCGGCTGCTTCGAGGATGCCGGCATGATCGGCGGAATACCGCTCGGCTTTACCGAACCGCTGGTGCTCATCGGGCTCATCACGCTACCGGTGCTGTGGTGGCTGTTGCGGCTCATTCCGCCGCGGCCACGGCGCCTGGATTTCCCGCCGACGCGGCTGTTGCTCGAAATCGCGCCACGAGAGGAGACCCCGGCCCGCACGCCGTGGTGGCTCACGCTGCTGCGGCTTCTCCTTGCCGCATTTGTCATTATCGCCGCCGCCGGTCCGCTGTGGCATCCGCCGCTGGCAACGACGAAGACCAGCGCGCCAGTCGCGATCATGATCGACGACGGCTGGACCGCCGCCACGGCCTGGGATGCGCGGCTGCGCACCGCCGACGACATCATTGCGCGCGCCGAGGACGACCGCCGCGCGGTCGCGCTCATTCCGCTGTCCGAGGGACCACACGACATCTCGCTTGAGACGGCTGACTCGGCGCGCGTCCAACTGCAGCAGATCCGCCCTGTGCCCTATACCTTCGACCGCTCGCAGACGCTGCCATCGCTGTCTCAGTTTCTGTCGCGGCAACCGAACGTCGAATTGATTTGGCTGTCGGATGGCGTCGATCTAGGCCATGGCTCCGATTTCGTGAAAAGGCTGGCGCAAACGGTCGGCCAGCATCCGCTTACCATCGTCGCCGGCGGCATTCCGGGCGCGCGCGCATTGACCGGCGCCGAGAACTCGGCTGGCGCGCTCAGCGTCAATGTGCTGCGCACTGCGGCCGGTGGGGCCGAGAGCGGCACCGTGCGCGCGCTCGATCTCAAGGGGCTGCCGCTCGGCGAGGCTCCGTTCGCGTTCAAAGCCTCCGATCGCAACACCGAGGCCCGTTTCGATCTGCCGGTAGAGCTTCGCAACGATATCGCGCGCATCGAGATTTCCGGCGAGCGCTCCGCCGGTGCGGTGCAGCTCCTCGATAAGCGCTGGCAACGGCGCACCGTCGGCATCGTGTCCGGCGCCATCGCCGACATGGCGGAGCCGCTCTTGTCATCGAGTTTCTATATTCAGCGGGCGCTCGCGCCATTCGCCGATGTGCGCATCACGCAAGGCGAATCCCCGGCGGACGCGGTGAGTCATTTCCTCGACCAAAAGCTGCCGATGCTGATCCTGACCGACGTTGGTAATGTCGGCGACGCCCATGATCGGCTGGCGCAATGGATCGAGGACGGCGGCGTGTTGGTGCGCTTCGCCGGGCCGCGTCTTGCCGCATCCGACGACGACTTGGTCCCCGTCAAGCTGCGGCGCGGCGGCCGCGTCCTCGGCGGCGCGCTGAGTTGGGACAAGCCCCAGCCGCTCGCGGCGTTCTCCCGCGCCGGCCCGTTTGCCAACATGCCGGTGCCGAACGACGTCACCGTGACCCGCCAGGTTCTCGCCGAGCCCGATGCGGCGCTGAGCGATAACACCTGGGCGACACTGGCCGACGGCACACCGCTCGTCACCGCGGCGCGGCGCGGCAAGGGCATGATCGTGCTGTTTCACGTCACCGGCGACACTCGGTGGTCGAACCTGCCGCTGTCGGGCAGCTTTGTCGAAATGCTCAAACGCGTCGTCGCGCTTGCCGGCACCACGCCGGCCGCCGGCGGCCGCGCCGTCAAAACTAGCAACGCGCAGGAAGTGATCCAGCCGAGCCACATGCTCGACGGCTTCGGCAACTTCGTTGCACCGCCGCCGACGGCGCGCGCGGTGCCATCCGACTTTTCCGGCAGCGCCAGCGCCGAGCATCCACCGGGCTTTTACGGCCCGCCGGAAAGCCTCCTTGCCGTCAATACGCTTGCGCCCAGCGATCGTCTTGCGCCGCTCGACTTCTCGCCGCTCACCACCGCAAGCCACGAAATCTATCGCACCAGCGAGCCGCAGGATCTACGGGGACCGATTTTCCTGATCGCACTGTCGCTTCTGTTGCTCGACACGCTCGTGGTTCTCTTCCTCAGCGGCGGCATCCAGCGTCTGCTTCCGCGCTCGCGCGCCGCGACCGCCACCGTAATCCTCGTTACCGCGCTCGCGCTCTCGCTGGTACAAGCGCGCGCGCAGGAAGAAAGCCCCAATGCGGACGTGCCGCCGGCGGCGCTGGATACCAGGCTCGCCTATGTCGTTACCGGCGATGCCGACGTCGATGCCATCAGCAAGGCCGGCCTCGCCGGGCTTACGCTCTTCCTCGCGCAACGGACCGCACTCGAACCGGGCGATCCGATCGGTCTCGACATCGCCCGCGATGAGCTTGCGTTCTATCCGCTGATCTATTGGCCGATTGTGGCGGGCGCCCCGCGGCCGTCCGACGACGCACTCAAGCGCATCGACACCTATATGAAGGACGGCGGCACCGTGCTGTTCGATACCCGCGATGCCGTGGTGGCGCCTCCCGGGCCCGGGGGCGAAACCAATAGTCCCGGCATGCTCGAGTTGCGTAAGATCCTGTCCTCGCTCGACATCCCGGAGCTCGAACCGGTGCCGCGCGATCACGTGCTGACCAAGACGTTCTATCTGCTGCGCGATTTCCCCGGCCGCTTCGACACCGGCCAGCTTTGGGTCGAAGCACTTCCGGCGACGAGCGACGAAGAAACATCGACCCGGCCCGCCCGTGGCGGCGACGGCGTGTCCTCGATCCTCATCACCTCGAACGACTTTGCCGGCGCCTGGGCGACGCAGTCCGACGGTCAGCCCATGCTGCCGATGGTCGAGGGCGAGCCGCGCCAGCGCGAAATGGCGTTCCGTGCCGGCGTCAACATCGTGATGTACACGCTCACCGGCAATTACAAGGCCGACCAGGTCCACGTACCGGCGCTGCTCGAGCGGCTGGGGCAATAGGAGAGCGCATTGAATCTCGGCGTTGCCTTCGCTCCTCTCATCAGCGCCCCGGAATTATGGGCGGCGATCGCCGCCGCCTGCCTGTTTTCGCTCCTGCTTTTCGTGTCGCGCAGCCGCGGCGCCGTCGTGCGAACCCTGGCGCTGGCTTTGCTCGTACTTGCGCTCGCCAATCCGTCGTTGACCCGCGAGCACCGCGATCCGTTGAACTCGGTCGCCGTCGTCGTTGTCGACAAAAGCCCAAGCCAGAGTTTCGGCGACCGTACCCAACAGACCGAAGCCGCCCGCGCCGCGGTCGTCGAGCGGCTGCACCACATCCCCGGCCTCGAAGTCCGTACGGTGGAAGCCGGACAGGCCGACGGCGAGACCGACGGCACGCGTTTGTTCACCGCGCTTGGCTCGGCGCTTGCCGACGTTCCGACCGATCGCGTTGCCGGCGTGATCATGATCACCGACGGCCGCGTCCATGACGTGCCGGCCAACGCCGCAACGCTGGGCTTCGCCGCTCCGGTCCATGCGCTGATTACCGGACACAAGGACGAACGCGACCGCCGCGTCGCGCTCATTGCCGCGCCGCGCTTCGGCATTGTCGGGCAGCCGCAGACCATCACTTATCGGGTCGAGGATCAGGGCGCCAATGCGTCCACCGCCGAGGTGACGGTGCGCCGCGACGGTGACGTGATCGACCAGCATGCCGTTCCCGTCGGCGTGCAGCAGAGCGTCGAGATTCCGATCCCGCATGGCGGGCCGAACATCGTCGAGATCGAAGCCGCGCCGCTTCCCGGCGAGCTCACCCAAGTCAACAATCGCGCCGTGGTCTCGATCGACGGCGTGCGCGACAAGCTGCGCGTTCTGTTGGTGTCCGGCGAGCCGACTGCCGGCGAGCGGACCTGGCGCAATCTGCTCAAATCGGATCCGTCGGTCGATCTCGTGCACTTCACTATTTTGCGGCCGCCCGAAAAACAGGACGGCACGCCGATCAATGAGCTGTCGCTGATCGCATTCCCGACGCGCGAGCTGTTCCAGCAGAAGATCGACCAGTTCCAGCTCATCATCTTCGACCGCTACGCGCGTCAGGGCGTGCTGCCGATGATCTATTTCGACAACATCGCGCGCTACGTCCGCGATGGCGGCGCCGTGCTGGTCGCCGCCGGGCCCGATTATGCGAGCCCGACCAGCGTCTGGCACACCCCGCTTGACGCCGTGCTGCCAGCCGAGCCCACCGGAGAAGTCACCGATCAGGCGTTTCATCCGAGACTCACCGAGCTCGGTCAGCGTCATCCGGTGACCCGCGGACTTGAGGGCGCCGACAGCAATCCGCCGCATTGGAGCCAATGGTTCCGCATCGTCGACACGACGAACACGACCGGCACAGCGGTGATGCAGGGGCCGGACCAGATGCCGCTGCTGGTGCTGTCACATGAAGGCGAAGGGCGCGTGGCGCTGCTTTTGTCCGATCAGCTCTGGCTGTGGGCCCGCGGCTTCCAGGGCGGCGGCCCACATCTCGATTTGCTGCGCCGGCTCTCGCATTGGCTGATGAAGGAGCCCGATCTGGAAGAAGAGGCGCTACGACTGACGGTCAGCGGCCACAATCTCGTGGTCAAGCGCCAGACCATGGCCGATCACGTCGCCGATGTGACCCTGACCTCGCCGTCGGGTGCAACACGCACGCTCAAGCTCAATGCCACCGAACCCGGTGTATGGGAATCGAGCGTGGCGGCGAACGAGCTCGGACTGTGGCGCGCCACCGACGGCAAGCTCAATGCGCTGGTCAATATCGGCCCCGCCAATCCGCTCGAATATGCGCAAGTGACGTCGACGACCGGCGTGATGGCGCCGCTCACCGATGCGACCGGCGGCGCTTCGATGCGGCTCGACGAGGGCACGGGCCTCAATGTGCCGCGCATCGTCGCGGTGCGCTCCGGCGATACCTACAAGGGCGACGACTGGATCGGGCTCAAAATGCGCGACGCCAGCGTGGTGCGCGGCATCGGCGTGCTGCCGGTTTTCGCCGGCATGATCGGCCTGCTGCTGCTGCTCGGCAGTCTCGCCGGCGCCTGGGCGCGCGAGGGGCGGTAGTTTATTTCAATCCGGCCGGATCGCCCCCGACACGCCCTCGAATGCGCCGTCCTCCAGTTCGGCAACCAGGAGCCGGGCCGGATCGACCGGCCCAGGCATGGTCGCCCGTCCAGGCGGCACCGGCTTAAATCCGCTTTTTCCGTAATAGGCTTCATCGCCGACCAGGATCACCAGGCGATGGCCTTTGGCCTTGGCCTCCTTGAGCGCGCGCTCGATCAAGGCCTGGCCGACGCCGCGTTCGCGGAAGGCCGGCTCCACGGTGAGCGGCCCGAGCAAGAGCGCCTTGGTCTCGCCGATGCGGATCGGCGACAGCCACACCGAACCGACCAAAAGTGTGCCGGTGCGCGCGGTGAACGACACATCGAAGCGGTGCGCGGCCTGTTCCCGCAACCGATAGGCCGTTTTGGCAAAGCGCCCCGGGCCGAAAGTGCGCTCATGCAGACGTTCGATCGCGGCCGCGTCGTCCGGCGTTTCGGGCAGAATGGTGAGAGAAATATCGTCCATGTGTCGCCGCCTACCATCTCGCTTGCCGCAGGTCCAGCCGGCCACGCCGACCGACCCTATCGCCTGCGCCGCTAATGCTTAAATTGGGCGTGAAACCGCGGAGAAATCGATGGGCCTGCTCGTCAACGGCGCCTGGCAAGAGGACGTTTCACGCACCAAGGACGGCCACTTTATCCGGCCGACCACGCGCTTTCGTAATTTTGTGACCGCCGATGGCAGCGCCGGTCCGACCGGCGAAGGCGGTTTTGCCGCCGAAGCTGGCCGCTATCACCTCTATGTTTCGCACGCCTGCCCGTGGGCGCATCGCACGACGATCTTTCGCAGCCTCAAGAAGCTCGAAAATGCGATTTCGGTCTCAGTCACCGCGCCGCTCTACGGCAAGACCGGTTGGGAATTCGACTCTGAAAAAGGCGGCACCGGCGACAGCGTAAACGACAAGGCGACGCTTGCCGAAATCTATCTCGTTGCCGATCCGCATTATACCGGTCGCGTCTCGGTTCCGGTGTTGTGGGACAAGAAGCGCCGCACCGTCGTCAACAACGAATCGTCCGAAATCATCCGCATGCTCAATTCCGCCTTCGACGCGTTCACCAATGTGCGCACCGACTATTATCCCGCGGCGTTGCGCACCGAAATCGACCGCATCAATGACCTCGTCTTTCCGAACGTCAACAATGGCGTCTATCGCGCCGGCTTTGCCACCAGCCAAGAGGCTTACGAAGAAGCCGCCCGGGGCGTTTTTACCGCGTTCGATCAGCTCGAAGAGCGCCTGTCGCGGCAGCGCTATCTCGTCGGCCAGCAGATCACCGAAGCCGACTGGCGGCTGTTCACCACGCTGATCCGTTTCGATACCGTCTATTACAGCCATTTCAAATGCAATCTGCGCCGCGTCGCGGACTATCCCAACCTGTGGAATTATCTGCGCGAGCTCTATGCCGTGCCGGGCGTCGCCGAGACCGTCAGCATCGATCAGATCAAGCGGCACTATTACGGCAGCCAGCGTCAAGTGAACCCGACCGGTATCGTGCCGATCGGGCCGCTGATCGACTTCACGGCGCCGCACGATCGCGGGCGTTTCCGGTAAGGCAAAGCGCGCCGGTCATGTTTCAGACCGACGCGCCCGGTTGCCTCAGCGGGAACTCTTAGTCGCAAACCCAGACGTCGCGCCAGCGCAACCCGAACGGTGTCGGCACCCAACGCCATTGGTAGCAGCTATTGTCGGCGTAATCGTCGTCGTAGTCATAATAGTTGTAGCCCGGCTCGAAGGCGTAGAGGCCACCGCCCCAATAGCCGCCATATCCATGCCCGCGGCCGTGACCATTGCCGTGGTCATGGCGCATATAGGCGTAGTTCGGGCCGGTCCGGTAGTTTGGTGCCGCGGCGACGTTATTCGGCGCAGCAAGATTGTTGCCCTTGATATTATTCGACTGGGCAAAATTGTTGGCCCGGACATTGCCGCCTACGCTTGTTTGCGGCGCGGCCATTCTTGTTTGCGGCGCTGCCATCATTCCGCCCCGCGCCATTCCGCTGGCGACGCCGCCGCCACTATGTCCGCCGAAGCCGCCGTTATGCTGCGCGGCGATAGCACCGGTTACTCCAAATCCCATCGCCAAAGCAGCGGCCGTCATCATCAATACCTTACGCATCCACGTCTCTCCTTAACTCCGGTCGCCCACCGTGCTGGTGCAACGTCGGCCTGAGGCAATGGTTTCAGCGCCGCGATATTTAGTGCGAATCGGGTGGCTCCGACGCGCCACAAATTCGGCGGAGTGCCAGAATGCTCACCACAGTTCCGAGGCGGCGCGGCCGGTGAGAGCTTCGGCGATGCGCTCGCGCGTCGCGCGCGAAGTGTCTTTTGGCAATTCCGTGATCGCGAAGAAACCGTGAGCGACGATCTCGCTGTTGGGCTGCGGCGGCGCGATCTGCCGGAACGCGCGCACAATATAAAGCGCGACGTGGTCGCGCCGCGACATCCGGCGATTGAAATAGACGGCGTGAAAGACCGGCGGCTCGGTCAGTTCGATATTGCCCTCTTCGCGCAATTCACGCTCGAGCGCCGCGAGCAGTGTCTCGCCGGTTTCGACGCCGCCGCCCGGCAAGTGCCAGCCGGCGACATAAGAGTGCTTCACTAGGAAAACGCGCCCCTCCCCATCGAAAACGAGAGCGCGGACGCCCAGCGTAAGGCCCCGCGAAAAGCGCCAATAGCCGTGCAATAACCGCCGGATCACCGGCTCGAAGGGGCGGCGGATCGTATCAAGTCCCATCTTGCATTCCCGACTCGCCTCAATAATTAGAATTGTTCTAAGATAGTCTTACGCGCGATATTCAATTTTGTGCCGCTGAGGACAACCGTGAAACGTTTCGCCGACTTGAACGAGCAGGAAATTCTTGCGCTCGCGATTTCCAATGAAGACGAGGACAATCGCATTTACCGCTCGTTTGCGGACAGGCTTCGCGGCGCCTACCCCGAAACTGCGGAAATGTACGATAAAATGGCGCAGGAAGAGATCGGGCATCGCGACATACTGCTCGAACTGCACCGCAAGAAGTTCGGCGACTTTTTGCCGTTGATCCGCCGCCAGGACGTCAAGGGTTTTGTGGCGCGCCGCCCGATCTGGCTCAACAGCACGCTCAGCCTCGACGCCACGCGCAAATTCGCCGAGGAGATGGAATACGAGACCGCGCGCTTTTACCGCCGCGCCGCGCAAACCGCGCACGACGATGTCGTGCGCGATCTGCTGCGCAAGCTTGCCGCCGCCGAGGACAAGCACGAAGCGTTGGCCCATGAGCTTGGCGAAAAGCTCACGCCGCAAGCGCGCCACAACGAGGACGAGACCGCGCGGCGCATGTTCGTGCTGCAATATGTGCAGCCAGGGCTTGCCGGCTTGATGGACGGCTCGGTCTCGACGTTGGCGCCATTGTTCGCCGCCGCGTTTGCCACGCACAATACCTGGTCGACCTTTCTAGTCGGGCTTGCCGCCGCGATCGGCGCCGGCATTTCCATGGCCTTTGCCGAAGCGATGTCCGATGACGGCTCGCTCACCGGGCGCGGCGCACCGGTGATGCGCGGCGCCGTCACCGGCGCCATGACCGCGCTTGGTGGCCTCGGCCACGCGCTGCCCTATCTCATTCCGCACTTCTACATCGCGACCACCGTCGCCTTCGCCGTCGTCGCCGTCGAGCTGGTCGTCATCGCCTGGATCCGCACGCATTACATGGACACGCCGTTCCTGCAGGCGGCGTTCCAGGTGGTGGTCGGCGGCGTCCTGGTCTTTGCCGTCGGCATCCTGATCGGAAGTTCGTGATTTGTTATGACGTGTCTGCGATGCTGAGCGCGGCTTAACGGCGCTCACGCCATGTTCACGCTCGCACACCTGTCCGATTTGCACATGGCTGTCGAACCGCGCGGCGCGCAGCTGTTGAGCAAGCGCGGGCTCGGTTACATCAATTGGCTGCGCAAACGTAAGGCCATCCACCGGCCTGAGGTTCTCGACGCGCTGGTGCGCGATCTGAAAACCCAAAGTTCCGATCACATCGCGGTAACCGGCGACCTGGTCAATTTCTCGCTGCCGGACGAATATGCCCGCGCTCGCGACTGGCTGGCGGCGCTGGGCAGTCCGCGCGACGTCACGGCGATGCCGGGCAATCACGACGTCTATGTCCACGGTGTCGAAGCCATGCCGGCGCAATACTGGGGCGACTACATGCGCGGCGACGACGGCCTCGACCGTTTTCCCTTCCTGCGCCGGCGCGGCGACGTGGCGCTGATCGCGCTATCGACCGGCGTGGCGACCGGGCCGTTCATGGCGACCGGACGGCTCGGCAGCCGGCAGCTTTCCCGCTTGGCCGAAATCCTCGCGCAAACCCGCGGCGCCTTCCGCACAGTGCTGATCCACCATCCGCCGCAAGGCCCGCTGCGGCGCTATCTGCGGCGGCTTGTCGACGCGCCGGCGTTGCGGCGGGTGCTCGCCGAACACGGCACCGAGCTTTTGCTGCATGGCCACGACCATCGCTCCTCCCTGGTCTGGCTCGAGGGACCGCACGGCACGAAAATTCCGGCCGTCGGCGTACCGTCGGCTTCCGCCGCCGCGCCGCATGCCGAGGAAGGCGCGGCCGCTTATCATCTGTTCAGGATCGACGGCACCGCGAAAGAATGGCGCTGCGAAATGATCGCGCGGCAGCGCGATGCGGACGGAGCTATTCGCGAAGTCGAACGCAAAACTCTGATTTAAGAATTCGTCGCCATCAGCACGGCGACGGCCAACAGCGCCACGACACCAAGGACAAAGCCGAGCAACAGGACGCCAAACGTTCGCCAGCGGCGCTGGCGGCGGTAACGCAAGGCTTCCTTCGCCGGCGCACGCGCCAAGAGATCAGGATCTTCAGCGAGCGCGCGCTGGCGTTCGACGAGGCGGCGGGCGACATAGGTCGTCACCGCCCGCACGATCTCGGCAATATCGTGCGATTCGGCGAGCACCTGCCGCCCCAAGCGGCTGTCGTGAAGGAAGCGATAGCCGCGCTTGTCGCGGCCCATAGCAACATGCGCCACCGCGTCGATCCAAAGCCGCGGCGTCTCCCCGCGACTGATACCGCGGTCGAACAGATCGATCTCGGCGGGAATTTCGGCAAACAACGGATCGAGCGCTTCGTTCAACAGCTCAAGCCGCGCCGCTTCGGCATCGCGCAAATCGACGACGACGCTCGTGCGTTCGGCGGCCTCGACGCGCGCCTGATGCATCGCCTCCTGCAAGGGCGACGGTGGCGCGACGTCCGTCGGCGCCTCAACTTTGCGCTTGCGACCCCACATGGTCCCTACCCGTCCTCACCAGTCCCAATGATTCCGGCAATCAACAATACACCACCAATTGCGCCTGCAAAAAGTCGGCCAATCGGCGAAAAATGAGCGAAATTACAACCCCGCTCACACGCACCGGCCGCCGTCGACTTCGACGATATTGCCGGTGACGAAATCGGCATCCGCCGAGGCGAGAAACAAGGCGGCTTTGGCGATGTCTTGCGGCTGCGCCAGCCGGCCGAGCGGTACGGTGGCGATGAATTTCTCGCGCTGCCCCGGCGCGGAGCCCAGAAAGCTCGGCAACAACGGCGTATCGGTGGCAACCGGAGCGATGGCGCAGACCCGGATGCGATCGGCCGCGAGTTCGACCGCCAGCGATTTGGTGAGCGTGTGCACGGCGCCCTTGGTGGCATTATAGGCCGACAGGCCCGGCCGCGGCCGCAAGCCCGCGGTCGAGCCGATATTGATGATGGTGCCGCCGCCGGCTCGGCGAAAATGCGGCACGACAGCCTGGCAGAACTGGAAAAGGCCTTTCACATTGACCGCGAAAATGCGGTCGTATTCCTCCTCGCCGATCTCCAGCATCGGCTTGTTGACGTGGGTGGCGCCGGCATTGTTGACCAGAATGTCGAGCGCGCCGAAGGCTGCCAACGTCTCCGCGACGGCAGTCGCGATATCGGCCTTCTTGGTCACGTCGCAGCGCACCGCGATCGCGTTGTTGCCGATGGTCCGCGCCGCCGCCTTCGCCGCATCGAGATTGACGTCAGCCAGCGCTACGCGCGCACCCTCGCCTGCATAAGTCTCGGCGATGGCTTTGCCGATGCCCGATCCGGCGCCCGTGACGAGCGCGGTTTTGCCGTCGAGACGCATGCTCAACTCCGTTTCGGCACGACGCCGTAAGCCTTGGCCCAACCGAGGCCGTCCTCGGTGCGCGTGCGCGGCTTGTATTCGCAGCCGACCCAGCCCGTGTAGCCGAGCTTGTCGATCGCCGCGAACACCGCGGCGTAATTGATCTCGCCCTCGTCGGGCTCGTGGCGCGTCGGTACCGCGGCGATCTGCACGTGGCCGATCACCGGCAGGAATTTTTCGAAACGCCTGATCAGATCGCCGCTGATGATCTGAACGTGATAAAAATCGAATTGCATGCGCACGTTCGGCGCGCCGATCTTGCCGATGAGATCGGCGGCCTGCTCGACATGGCTCAGGAAATAACCCGGCCGATCGCGCGGATTGATCGGCTCGATCAGGACCGTGATGTTCGCTTTGGCCGCCGCCGCCGCGGCGCGCGTGACATTGGCGAGGAAGACGCGCTCCGCCGCCGGCCGCTCGTTGACCGGGACGATGCCGGCCATGCAGTGGATCGCGGTTCCGCCGATCGCGCTGATGTAATCGAGCGAGCGAGTGAAGGCAGCGTCGAAGTCGCGCTCGCGGCCGGGCAGCGCGGCGAGCCCGAATTCCGGGCATTGCGGCGTGTTGACGCCGAGCTGTGTCAGCCCGTGCCTGGCGAGTTCCGCCTTCACCGCGGCGGTCGGCGTGTCATAGGGAAATTGCAGCTCGACGGCGGAAAAGCCGCAGGCCGCCGCGGCGCCAAAACGCTCGAGCAGCGGGTATTCGGTGAACAGATGGCCGAGATTGGCGGCAAAGCGCGGCATTCGACGTTCCTTAGCGTTTCCTGTCCGCGGAAAGGGTAGCGCGGATTGCGCGGATGGAACAGGAACGTGCCCGGCCGCTGCTGCACACGGTGCGGCGTTCGATGAGCACCTCATCAAGGCGAGACCGGCTACTTCTGGGCGTCGCAGGTGGGAACCCCAGGTGGCCAGTGTCCATCTTGTCATAAGCGTCTCGTTTGGACGCCTCAGGAGCCCATAGTGGATTTTACCACCGTCCCTTGGCTATCGCCGGACAAATCGTTTAAAATCAACCTGATACGTTGATTTTTCACGTCTTTTATCCTCCCTCTGGAGCGCGCAATTAGACCGAGGCATCTGCCCATCATAGACGGGCTATATCCCATCAATCTGCCCACTATATGAGTGGGCGAAATTGTGGTTGACCCTTGCCCAACGGATTGGTTCCCTGACCGCAATGCCGCGCATCTAAAAGCACGCGTCTGCGGCCCGCGCGGCACGGGGAAACGACATCAATGGGGAGCGGCGTGGCTCCGCCGCACGACAGTATGAACGCGCAACAACTCCTCACCGAAATTTCCGACTATTGCCGCCAGACGGGATTGGCCGAATCCACCTTCGGCCGCCGCGCCGTCAATGACGGCAAGCTCGCGGCGCGGCTGCGTAACGGCGGCCGCATCACCACCGACACGCTCGACCGCATCCACGGCTTCATGGCGGCGAATCCGGCGCAAGGGGAGCGCCCGGCGATCATCGAGCGCGCGCACGCGCCGCGCGCGCCGCTGCCGGCACCGTTGCCCGCGGCGCCGCTCACGGCGGGCGATCCGCAGCGCAATTTCCGCTTCTTCGACAACCGGCAAAAATATTTGCTGTTCGTCAATACCTGCAGCGAGAAATGGGAGGTCGCGCACCGCGTCTCCGAGGAGCTGGCGCATATCCATCCGCATCCGCCGGCGGTGCGCATTTTCGACGCCGGCGTCGGCGACGGCTCGGTGCTCACCCGCGTCATGCGCGCCGCCCACGACCGCTTCAGCCACATGCCGTTCTACGTCGTCGGCAAGGAGATCTCGCTCGAAGACGTACGCCTGACGCTGCAGAAAATGTCGGATCGCTTCTTCGAGCATCCGGCCACGGTCTTGGTACTGACCAACCTCGCTTATGCCGACGCGCCGTGGCTGCACGTCAAATCGCTCAATGCGGCCTCAAGCCTGGTCTGGCACGAGCTGCCGCTCCTGGGCAATTCCGCGCACCGCTTCGAGCAACAAATCATCAACCTAGAGCCGTTCCTGGCGCAGAACTGGAAGGCCGGCGTGTCGCCGCGCACCGGCAATCCGATGTATGAGCGGCCGGTGGTGCTGGTGCTCTATCGCGACGACCACCGCTTTCTGCTCGATCCGATCATTCCCAAGGCCGGCGGCACCCGCGCCGATTACGACCTCGTCATCGCCTCGCAGCCCTATCGCGCCCGCGCGCCGCTGGAGTTCAAGGCCAAGCGCGTGATCGCGCCGCTCGCCCGCGCGCTCGGCCCCGGCGGGCGGCTGATCGCCATCCATTCGCACGGCAACGACCCCGGCATGGAAATCATCCAAAGAGTCTGGCCGGAAGACCACCCGTTCATTCACGACCGCCACGACATCCTCAAAGCGGTCAAGCACGAATTGGGCCCGGCCGGCCGCGAGCTCAACTTCAACGCCTATGCCGACAACCGCTCGCTGTTCCGCTACGAGATGCATACGCTGCCGTCGGAAATCTCCGAATCGATCGGCACCTCGACGCTGTTCGCGGCATGGAACGCGGCGATCTATGTGGCGCAGGTCGAGGACGACCGCGTGGCGACGGCCGCCGCCGACGGCAGCTATATCGACGCGACGCGCGCCGTGCTGCGCGAGCGCGGCGGCCTGTGGTTCTTCGACGAGAGCTACGTGATTTCGCGGCGGCGGGCCTGAAGCGGGTTTCTTAACTTCGGCTTTGGAATGTCCGCTTCGAAGGCACAGTGGACGTGTGGTTTGAATTTCCGTAGCGATTGACCCAAAGCGGACATCCGGGCGGCTGGTTTTCAGCCTGCTTTGATCGCCCGGACCTCTGCGGCGCGCTCATCGACCGGGATCGTGGGAAGTTCGCCGGCTTCTTGACCGGCAGACTGCGGAGGTGATCCATGATCGCCTGCCATTCCTTGATCTCCCGGACAGCGCCTTTCTCCGTCACGGTGGCGACACTGGCTCTTGATCCATCGTGCCCGGCGGCGGCAGCAGGTCGGGCGTGTCACTGCGAGGGTCGTCGAGTGCCTCGACCTTCGACTTGAGGGGCTGACCCTCCTTGTTCTTGGGCACAAGCGTCAGTTTGCCCTTGGTGTACTTGGGTATGGCCACGAGAATCATGCCGAGCATACAGGGAGCAAGTGAGGCTATACAGCCGCTCGTCCTTCCCGCTGATGTCGATCGCGCGGTAGCCGCGATCGAGGTCTCCCGATCTCGATGGCCGTCACGACGTCGAACTTCGGGCGCGACGGGTCGTAGCGGAACCTCATGCCGGAGGCGCGGGGGAAATACTCGCCGGGGTGGGCCGGGTTGTCCACGAGCAAGAACTCGAGCAGATTCTTCAGTTCCTGGCCGGTGAAGTAGCCCGTCACGAGCGCGCTGCCGGCCGTCGGATCCACGACACCGGCGCCGAGGGGCGCCACGGCAAACACGTCGTAGACGGTTTGCACGCCTGACTTCCCCCGGGTGAAGCCGGCGCGCATCAGCCCGTTGGCGGTGAAGCCGATGTCCGCTTTCGTGGCGTTTCGGAAGGCATCGGTGCACGAGGTTGGCGAGCAGGGTGCTGGCCGCGATGTCGGTGAACGTGTTGGGCAGGTCCCGCGGCGCCACCGCCAGCGGCTGATCGATGCTGTAACCGCGGGACGCGAACACGACCTCGGTGACAGTCTTCTTGAACTTTTCGATCTCGTCGGCGATGGCCCGGTCGCCGGCAATGGTGTCGTCGATCGGGTAGAGCCGGTAGGACTCGACCGTCAGCTTGCCGCCGTCCAAGGTGATCACCAGTTCGCCGAGGTTCTCGCCTTACTTCCCGGTCTGGACCACGGGCGTGCGGTCGTTGACGATGATCGCGCTCGTGCAGTTCGGTGTGGCTGTGGCCGCCGATCACCACGTCGATGCCCGGCACGGCCTTGGCCAGGCGCACGTCGTCGCCGTCGGTGAAGCGCCCGTCCTTCCCTTTCTCCACGCCGCCGTGGCTGAGCGCAGATGACCACATCCACCTTCTCCGTCTCGCGGAGAACCTTCACCATCTCCTTGGCGGTCTCGATGGGATCGGAGAACGAAACAGCGCCCGCGCCATCGGTATAGAAGCTGGGCCTCTTTGCCGAGCAACCCGAAGATGCCGAAGCGAATGCCGCCGCGCTCGATCACGAGGTAGCGGCGGATCACGCCATCCTTGGCCAGGCGCTGGAGATCGGCCAGCGTGGCGTCGTCCTTCGAGAAGTCGGTATTCGAGGCGAGCACCGCCGGAACCCGGCCAGCTTTGGCGGCCACGCCGATGGACTTGCCCAGGCCGTCAGGCCCGAGGTCGAATTCATGGTTGCCGAAGGTGGTGGCGTCGTAGCCCATCCGGGACATGAGTTGCAGTTCGCCGCCGGTCTCGCGGGTGGCGGCGCGCGAACGCGGTCCCCATGCTGTAGTCGCCCGCGTCAAGCACCAGCACAGGACCCTGACCCTTGCGCGCCGCCTTCCTCTTCGCGATCAACGTGGCCAGACGCGCGAACCCGCCTCGGGTTGTGTCGTCGTTGAGCGTGAACGGCGTGTAGTCCGCGGCCGGGCCCATCCCGATGAAGTTCGAGTGGAGGTCGTTGGTGTGCAGGATGGTGAAGGTCTTCTTCCCGTCCGCTGCCGCGGCCGGTTCGCCACGTAAGGCGATCGTTGCACCTGACTGCCGCTGAGCCAGCCAGGAACTCGCGACGGGAGAGCGTTTTGCGGTACATGACGGTGAAGGCTTTCTTCTCGCCTTCTGCCGCGAGTGGTTCTCTACGCGAGGCTTTCATTTTCTGTCCTGTCCGCGCTACCTACGCCGATCGGGGTCGTTGCTGCGGCCGACCGCAGAACACGACCGGCCGCAAAGGATTAGCGCACTGTCTGAAGGGCTTAGTCCGGCTCTCCCATATCCGTACCTCCTTCAGTTTCGCCAGGACTTCGTCCATGTTGAAGCTGGCCGCCTTCTGCCGCTGCGGATAGTCCTTGAACGTCATCAGGAACTTGCCCACGTAGTCCTGCGCCGGGACAAGAAGGAAGGCGTGGTCGAGAAGCCAGTCGTAATAGGTGTTCGATGTGATGTCCGCGCGCTCGTACGGATCGGTGCGAAGGTTGAAGATCTTCGGGACCCGCAAGTTCGTGAACGGGTTCGCCCAAATGAGCATTGTTCCCGGCGCCCGCTGCTCCATGAACACGAGCTTCCAGTTGTCGTACCGCAGACGCGATCAATTGCTGGTCGTCGTTGATGTAGAAGAACGATTTCCGCGGGCTCTTCGGAGCCTGCCCGGTCAGGTAGGGCACAAGATTGTCGCCGTCGAGATGGACCTTGTAGGTCATGTCGCCGACCTTGTAGCCCGTGAGCAATTTGTCCTTGACCTGCGTGTCGCCGGCGATGGCCAGAAGCGTCGGCAGCATGTCGAGGTGGGCGACGATCTCGTTGGAGACCTGGCCCGGCTTTGATCTTGCCCGGCCAGCGGAACATGGCCGGCACCCGGTAGGCGCCTTCCCAGTTTGAGTTCTTCTCGCTGCGGAACGGCGTCATCGCCCCATCCGGCCAGCTGTTCATGTGCGGGCCGTTGTCGGTCGAGTACATGACGAAGGTGTTGTCGGCGATGCCGAGATCGTCCAGAGCCTTGAGGACCGTGCCGACATTCTTGTCGTGGTCGATCATGGTGTCGTGATACGGGCTTTGCCAACGGCCCGATTGGCCGATGCTCTCCGGCTTGGTGTGGGTGCGGAAGTGCATGTGGGTGATAGTTCACCCAGACGAAGAACGGCTTGCCGGCCTTCTGCTGCCGCTGGATGAAATCCACGGCCCGGTTGGCGATGTCGTCGTCGATCGTCACCATCCGCTCCTTGGTCAGCGGGCCGGTGTCCTTTATCACCTGCTTGCCGACCTTGCCGAAGCGCGGATCGACCGTCGGGTCGTCGATCTGCCGAGGCCTTGCAGTCCATCACGCCGCGCGGGCCAAACTTCGCGAGGAACGCAGGGTCCTTCGGATAGTCCGGCAGTTCCGGCTCTTCCTCGGCGTTCAGGTGGTAGAGGTTGCCGTAGAACTCGTCGAAGCCGTGCACGGTCGGCAGAAACTCGTTGCGGTCGCCGAGATGGTTCTTGCCGAATTGCCCGGTCGCATAGCCGAGCGGCTTGAGCAGTTCGGCGATCGTCGGATCTTCCTTCTGCAGCCCGAGGGTGGCGCCGGGCAGGCCGACCTTGGTCAGGCCGGTGCGCAAGCCGGACTGGCCGGTGATGAACGAAGCGCGGCCGGCGGTGCAACTCTGCTCGCGCGTAGAAGTCGGTGAACAGTCACTGCCTTCCTGGGCGATGCGGTCGATGTTGGGGGTGCGGAAGCCCATCAGGCCTTGCGTAGTAGGCGCTGACATCGGTCAGGCCGATGTCGTCGCCCCAGATGATGACGATGTTCGGCCGCTTCCCGGACGGCGGCGTCCGTGCTGGTTGCTGCGCTTGCGCCGCGGGTCGCGACACCCGCCGCCCAGCAGCGCCGATGCGGCCACCAAAGAGCTTCCGCTTAACAGCAGATCGCGCCGTTTCAGACCTTCGCTGCCTTGCCGTGACGCTCGTCCTTGGACTTCCCATCTGTCTTGTGTTCCCTACTCATGAAGCTACTCTCTTTCTGTTGATCTCTGATGATGCACCGAAAGCCGACGTGGCTTGTGGACGTGTCGACCGGCTCGGCGTGGCGCGCGGCCGGGCGGTAGCGGCGGCAATAGTTCGGGGCGCACAGATGCGAGCCGCCCTTGAGCACCTTGCGCGGAATCTTGATCTTCGGCAGTCGCGGGTCGTAGCTCGCGGCCTCCGGCCCGCCGCGCGGATTTTCCGGAATGCAGCACGCCTTCGGCGCATCGGCTTGGTGCTTCGAGCGAATACCAATCCGTCGTCCATTCCCAGACATTGCCGATCATGTCGTAGAGGCCGTAGCCATTCGGCGGGAATGCGCCGACCGGCGAGGTGCGCGCGAAGCCGTCCTCGCAAAGATTCTGCCGCGGAAATTCGCCCTGCCAGGTGTTGGCCATGTGCTTGCCGCCGGGCGTCAGTTCATCGCCCCAGGCAAACTCGGCGCCGTCGAGTCCGCCGCGCGCGGCGAACTCCCATTCGGCTTCGGTCGGCAGCTCCTTGCCGGCCCATTTGGCGTAGGCTTCGCGCGTCGCGATAGGCGACGTGCACGACCGGATGATCGTCGAGTCCGTCGATCGTGCTGTCCGGTCCGTAGGGGTGACGCCAGTCGGCGCCCTTGAGGAAAGTCCACCACTGACTCCAGTCGCGCAGATCGACCCGATGCGACGGCGGTGAGAAGACCAGCGACCCGGCATAAAGCATGTGCGGCAGCGCGCCCGGATAATCCTTCGGGTCGGGGGAATCTCGGCAAAAGTGACGTGGCCGGTTGCCTTGACGAATTCCGCGAACTGCCGGTTCGTCACCGGCGTGCGGTTCATCCAGAAGGCGTCTACCGTGACGCGGTGGACCGGCGCCTCTTCCGCGTAATGCTTGTCCGAGCCCATACGGAAGGTACCGCCGGGAATGCGCGCCATGTCCGCGGAGGTTGGACACCCACTCTCTAAATCACCTTGGGAATTCTCATCCGCATCAAAGAAGTCGAGCGACATCCATGTCTCTTGAACTGTTCAAAGCTGTGCCTGTCTCGCACCGGGGAGCCGCGAAAACATTGATAAAGATCAAAGGGAGAGCAGCCCAAAACAGGCGGGGTCAACGGAAAAGTCTGCCGGACCTTGTGAGCCAAGTCTGTGCAAAATTGCTCAAAGCCGATGTCAATGTTCGGACACCTGCCGCGCGGTCTCTGCCGTGCGACCGCTAATGGCCCATCACGCCATTGGCAAATTGTCTGTTATCCGCAAGGACCGAACTTTCGAGGGTATCCGCTTCCGGCTCTTCGACGGGAGCTATGTGATCTCGCGGCGGCGGGCCTGAGGCGCTTGATCCTATTTCTTTGTAATTTAAGGCAGAGGACGCCATATAAGCTGCCCCAGCGAGAAAGATCGGTATGACCACCCCTCAAGACACCCGACCTCCGGCAGTCGGAGTTTATTGGATCGACGAAGAAGACTACCCCGCGCTGCTAAGAATTTTCGACGACGCCGGCAAGATGCCGAAGACTTGGCGGGAGTGGCTGAAGATGGCCGAGGAAATGGAACGGGGTCTTATATCCTACGGACACGTCGTCCTGCGCGTCCGCATCGATCCCGGCACATTCGTCGATTGGTGCACTGCCAACGAAGCAAAATCGAGCAGTGAGGGGCGTAAAAAATTAATTGCTGCAGCCGTCTACGAGAGATACGGCGCCCAAAGTTGATGCCGACGCTTCGCGGACGATGACAACAGTGCCATAATATGGCGTCTCCAGCGGAGCCGGCCATGCTGTTCGTCGTCCACGCGCTCGACAAGAAGGACATGATGCCGGTGCGGGCCAAGCATTACCGCGACCACCGCATCCATCTCGACAAATCCGCCGACCATGGCGTCGACGTGGTGACGGCGGGAACGCTGGTTGCCGATGACGGCGAGACGCCGGCCGGCAGCATTTTCGTCATCGATGCCGCCGACCGCGCCGCGGTGGATGCGTTCACCAGGAGCGATCCCTATCACCTCAACGGCGTGTGGGGGCGCGTGGACATCCACCGCTACAACAAGAAGCGCGGCACGCCGATCGCAAGCCGGCGCTGATCGATTGATCGGCTCGCGCGAAGCTTGCGTCAGGACGTCTTGTTGACGTCCGGCACCTCGATGCCGAGCGCGGTCGCCAGATCGATCTGGTGGTCCTGCTCCTGGATGAGGATCTTCCGGATCTGCTCGGCCATGGCATATTCGCCGAGCGCTTCGCACTGCCGGATGCGGTCGCGGTAGTTGCGGATGGTCTCGTTTTCGTTGTCGAGATCGAAGCGCAGCATTTCCTTGGGGTCTTTCGACGTGCGCACCGGCTTCGGCGTCACCGTCGGCATTTTGCCGAGATAATCGATCTGCCGGGAGAGGATCAGCGCGTGGTCGAGCTCCTGCTTGGCGTGGATTTCCAGCTGGTCGGCAATGTCCATATAAGCGGCGCCGCTGAGCACCTGAGAATAGACGGTGTAAGCGATGATGGCTTGATATTCCCGCGCCAAATCTTCGTTCAACAGCTCCGCGAGCCGGTCGCGGGTTATCTCAATTTCTTTGCCCACCATGTGATCACTCCTTTTTTGACACCGGGAAACATCGCGCTTTGGCGCGCTAATCTGCCGCATAATCGTGTCAATGCGCCAGTAAGATATAGGAAGGCTTTGTAAGCTGGGAGTGCGCGACTATGCCGCGCTCAATGGCTCGGTTTCTCCCGTAATCCCATCCGCTCCAATCGGCCGATGACCTCGTCGCAGAAATACGGCAGCTCCTTGAGATAATTGACCAGCGAAATGGCGATGCCGGTGAGACCGGCTTTGCTCAAATCGGCAAGCTGCGCGGCGACTTGATCGGGATCGCCGACCAGCGCCAGGCCGCCCATGCCTTGGGCGTAGCCGTTGCGCTGCTTGAGGAATTCCTCCATCGGCACGGTCTGCGGCGTGATGTTCTTCATCCCCAGAATGCTATCGACGGCGTTCCAGTCGGCGCGCTCGACGATGCAATGATGGAAGTACTCCTCGGCCTCTTTCTTGGTCGGCCGGCAGGTGACGACGCCCACGGTGTAGCAGCCGATCTCGCGGCCCTGCGCGACCGCCGCGTCTTTCGCCCGCCGCACGCGCTGGGCGGTTTCGTCGAGCGAAGTGCGCGAGGCCTGCAGGAAGAAGGCATCGCAATTCTTCACCGCGAAGGCCTGGCCGGTCGCCGAGGCGCCGGCGTTCATGATCACCGGACGAGCGCCGCCGTAGGGTTTCGGTTTGCCCTTGATGCCCTTCATGTGCAGATATTTGCCGTCGAAATCGAAATTCTCGCGGTCGGACCAGATCAGCTTGATCACATCGACCCATTCCTGGGCATAGTCGTAGCGGTCCTCATGGGCGCGCTGCTCGACACCAAACATGTCGAACTCGCCTTCGTTCCAGCCGACCACGATATTGAGCCCGAAGCGGCCCTCGCCGACGTGATCGGCGGTGACCATTTCCTTCGCCGCCACCACCGGATTGAAGATCGGCGCATGTACGGTACCGAACACAGTGATGCGCTTGGTGGCGCCGAGAAGCCCAGTCGCCCAGGTGATCGTCTCGAGCGTCGTGCCCTGATAATCGGTATCGCCGCCGTAGCCCTTCCAGCGCCCGATCGGCAGCAGGAAATCGATGCCGGCGTCGTCCGACATGACCGCAAGCTTCTTGTTGTCGGGCCAGCTGCCGGACCAGCGCTCGGGCACCAGCGTCACGGCGCGGCCGGACGAGCAATTGGCGCCGAACAGGCCGATCTGCAATTTATTGTTGCCGTGCATGGCACGGCGGGAATTCAGCGAAGGCGAAGGAGCGTGCATCACTGCCACAGTTTCTTGGTTGCAATATCGGCGCCTTGACGCAGCGCCTTGAACTTCTCCCAGACCACGGTGTCGTGGACCTCGGTGCGGTATAAAGCCTGCGAGGAGAAGCCGCAATCCGCCGCGGCGATGACGTTGTCCCGCCCGACCAGCTTGGCAAAGCGCATGATGCGCTCGGCGATCAGTTCCGGGTGTTCGACGATATTGCTGGCATGGGTGATCATGCCCGGGCAAAGCACCTTGCCGTCAGGGACTTTGACGCGCTCGAACAGATGATATTCGTGCTCGTGGCGCGGATTGGCGGCTTCGAAGCTGTAGGAGCCGGCATTGATCTTCAGCACATAGTCGATGATGTCGGCTAACGCGGCTTCGTAAAGCCGCGGGCCTTCGTTGATGCCGTAGCAGGTGTGAAAGCGCACGCGCTCGGGCGGAATGCCTTTGAGCGCGGTGTTGGTCGCCTCGACATAGATCTCGGCGCGGCGCTGCATCTGTGCGCGGTCGAGACCCGGCTCGAAGAAGATATCCGGCAGGAACGGATCGTCGATCTGCACCAGAATGCCGGCGTCGGCGATGGCGCGATACTCCTTGCCGAGCTCGGCCGCCAGCGCGTGAAAATATTCCTCGTCGCTCTTGTAATATTCGTTCAAGCCGACGCCGGACGCCGCGGTGGCCGGCAGGAACACGTGGTGATCGGGCACGCCGGCGGCCGCCGCGGCCTTTTTCACATTGGCGATGTCGCGAGCCACGAATTTCTCGCCGCGGTATTTGACCGGACCGACGCAGACCACCGGCGCCAGCGTGACGATGGCGCCGCCCATCATCGCGGTCTTGAAGTATTCCTTGTAGTAGTCGGGAAAGGCAGCGACCTCCTGCACGAACAGTTTCATCTTCTGACCCGGGCGAGCCTCAAAGCCTTCGAGCCGTTCCTGGATGTAAGTGAAAAAGCCGGGCTTTGAGAATTCGCCGTCGGTGACGATCTCGATGCCGCAGTCGACCTGCTTACGCACCACGTCGTTCACCGCCTGCGCGAGCAGCGCTTCGAACTTGGCTTCGTCGAACGGCTGGCCGGTGAATTTCGCCTTCATCAGATCGAGTAGCGCATGCGGCCGCGGCAGACTGCCGATATGCGTGGTCTGGATGTGGTCGGTGTTTTGCTGCAGCGTCATGGCGTTTCGTCCCGGTTTTTTTGGCTCCGCCTGCCGCAGGGGCAGGTGGAGCGAAGGCAAACCCTACACGGAAAACCGCTCGGCCGTCTGTTCAAGCACAAGTTGTTGGCGGCGCGGACCGGCTACGACATTGGCTCCGCTTTTGCATTTCATGTTCCCATGCCTATGTGTGGTGAAACAGCAAATCTTGATGCCCACCCCCACCCTCCTCTCCCCCCTCCCCCTCGGTCCCCTCACCCTCCCCAACCGCGTGGTGATGGCGCCGATGACGCGTAACCGCGCCGGGCCGGGCAATGTGCCGGGGCCCCTCAATGCCACTTATTACGCGCAACGCGCGTCGGCCGGGCTGATCGTCAGCGAGGCGACCCAGGTATCGCCGCAGGGCCAAGGCTATCCGGGCACGCCGGGCATTCACTCGGCCGCGCAGATCGCCGGCTGGAAGCTCGTCACCGACGCTGTGCATCGCGCCGGTGGGCGGATTTTTCTGCAGCTCTGGCATGTCGGGCGCATCTCGCATCCGGCGCTGCAGCCGGGCGGCGCACTGCCGGTGGCACCGTCGGCGATCGCGTCTTCCGGCCAGGCCTGGACGCTCGACGGCATGAAGCCTTACGTTACGCCGCATGCTCTGGAGACAGGCGAGATTGCCGGCATCGTCGATGATTTCCGCTCCGGCGCGCGTAACGCACGTGAGGCGGGCTTCGACGGCGTCGAGCTGCACGGCGCCAACGGCTATCTGATCGACCAGTTCTTGCGCGACGGCACCAACCGGCGCAGCGACAGTTACGGCGGCAGCGCGGAAAACCGCGTGCGCTTCCTCGTCGAAGTCACGGAAGCGATCGTCGGCGAATGGGGCGGCGAGCGCGTCGGCGTGCGGCTGTCGCCGACCAATCCCTATAACGACATCGCCGACAGCCATCCCGCCGCGACTTTTGCCGCGGCGGTCGGCGCCTTGCAGCGGTTCGGCCTTGCCTATCTGCACATCGTCGAGCCGGCGGCGAGCGATCCGCTCGCCGCGGGCGAGATGCCGGATATAAAATTCTTCCGCAAAATCTGGCGCGGCGTACTGATCGGCAACAAGGGCTACGACTTCGCGCGCGCCGATGCCGCGATCCGCGACGGAACCGTCGATCTTATCGCGTTCGCGACGCTGTTTCTGGCTAATCCCGATCTGCCGGAGCGCTTCCGCCGCGGCGGCCCGTTCAATGCGCCCGACCGCAAGACGTTCTATGGCGGTTCGGCGGCAGGTTATACCGATTATCCCGAACTCGGCCGCTGAGGCATGCGGAGTTAGACGCCGAGCTTCTCCGCCAGCTCTTCAAGACTCTTCACCGCGAAATCGACCGGCACGGTCGGCGCGGCCTCGCCGCGGCCCGGACCATGCTCGTTCGGCCGCGCCACATGCGCAGTGCGCAAACCCAACGCCGCGGCGGCCGCCAGGTCTTTCGAATGCGCAGCCACCATCATGCAGGCGTCCGGCGCCAGATCGAAGGCCGCGGCGGACGCCAGATAGACTCTCGGCTTCGGCTTATAGTCGCCGGCGATCTCGGCGCCGAGAATGGCGTCCCACGGCAAATCGTTGCGGCGCGCCAGATCGACCATCAGCGAAATATTGCCGTTCGACACCGGCGCCAGCAGAAACTTGCGCTTGAGCCGCTTGAGTCCGCCCGGCACGTCGGGCCAGGCGTCGAGCCGGTGCCAGGCGAGATTGAGGTTGCGCTTGTCGTCCTCGCCGAGGTCGGACACGCCGAAGCGCTTTAGCGTAATGTCGAGATTGCGCCGGTGCAGCACGTCGAGCTTGCAGAAGGCGATGCGGCCGGTGCGCACCTCATCCATGACGCCCTGATATTCGCCGCGCCAGGCGTCGGCGAAGGCCGGCCAGTCGAGCGCCACGCCGCGCGGCGCGAGCAGAGCCTGCGCCTCACGCGCGATCGACGTGCGCCAATCGACCAGCGTGCCGAACACGTCGAAGAACAGGGCATTCACCGCAGACGCCATGCGATATTTCTAGCGCAAACGCGCCGGGGATGCCAAAAGGCATGCCTCGCCAGGGCAAAAAACATCCGGGAGGCAACGATGGCCGACGATCTTGCAGAGCTATTGCACGAACTCATCGTGGCGACGCGCATTCTCGCCAACCAGAAGGTGCTCGACGCGTTCGGCCATGTCAGCGTTCGCCACCCGCGCGATTCCGGACGCTACTTCATCTCGCGCCATCAGGCGCCCGAGCTGGCCGAGGTCGCCGATCTCGTGGAGCTCGATCTCAACTCGCGGCCGGTGCAGCCGACCGACTTCCGTCTCTACAGCGAGCGGGTGATCCACGGCGAAATCTACAAGGCGCGGCCGGACGTCCATGCGGTGTGCCACCATCATTCGCATGACGTGCTGCCGTTCTGCATCTCGGGACGCGAACTGGTGCCGGTCTTCCATCTGCCCGCAGTGATCGGCCAGGTGCCATTCTGGGACCAACACGACGAATTCGGCGACACCAACATGCTGGTGGTCAAGCCGGAAGAAGGCGCTTCGCTCGCCCGCACGCTCGGCAAGAACTGGATGGTCCTGATGCGCCGCCACGGCGCCACCGTCGCCGGCAGGAGCTTGCGCGAAATGACGTTCCGCACCGTCTACGGCTGCGAAAACGCGGCGCTGCAGAGCAAGGCCATGGCGCACGGCCATGTCGATCATTTGTCGCCCGGCGAGATGAAGCTGTCATCGGAGCACAGCGTGCTGCCGCCGTCGACCAATCGCGCCTGGAATTATTGGGTACGCCACGTCGAGAAGGCAGGCTTGATGCCGGCGAAAGCGAGCACGAAGCGCGCAGCGGCTTCGGCAAGGCGGGCAAAGACCAAACGGGTACCCGCGAAGCGCAAGGCGAAGAAGCGGCGCTGACGCGGTTGCCGTGGCATCGATGAAATACAATAATCACGCGGGCCAGTGAGCCCGCTTCAAGAGGAACCCATGCCCAAGAATGCGCCCAAGAGTATGCAATCGCCCCGCCTGCCCGAGCTAGCCGAAGTCAGCTTCACCCCCGCGCAGCGTGCGCTGGCGGACTCCATAAAATCCGGTCCGCGCGGCCAGTTTAAGCTCTCCGGGCCGTTCGCGATCTATCTGCATTCGCCGGACTTCGGCGAACTGGCGCAAAAGCTCGGCGGCCACCTGCGCTTTAAGACCAGCGTGCCGCCGCGACTGTCGGAATTCGCGATCCTGTGCACCGGCGCGCATTGGAAGGCGCAATACGAATGGGCCATGCACGCGCCGATGGCGGAAAAGCAAGGCGTCAAGCCGGAGACCATCCGCGCCATTGCAGCCGGCCGGGCGCCGAAATCCGCGCCGAAGGACGAAATGGCGATCTATGAATTCGTCAAAGAGCTTTACGGCAAGCGGCGCGTCAGCACCGGCACCTTCAATCGGGTGAAGAAAATCCTCGGCGACGCCGGCACGGTCGAGCTGGTCGGCATTCTCGGCTATTACGCCATGGTGTCGATGACGCTCAACACCTTCAAAGCGCCGTTGCCGGAAGGCATCAAAGCGGCGTTCGCCGAACCGAAATAGCGCAGCGAACGCGTCAAGCCGCACGGCCGCCGGGTCGCGCCATCGGCTGTGGATTGCTCGCCGCAGCGGTGCGCGGCCTATTCATGCGCTGGCGCAGGAGCTCAAGAAAACGTTGCTTCGGCAACGGCGGCGCGATCAGCGCACCCTGGCCGAAGTCGCAGCCCATCACCATCAGCGCCTGCAGGTCCGCTTGGCTTTCGACACCCTCGGCCGCCGCGGCACTGCCAAAGCGGTGCGCGAGGTCGATCGCGGTCTGGCAGATCGCCGCATTGGTGGCGTCGATGGCGCAGTTGCGGACGAAGGAACGATCGATCTTTAGCTCCGCGAAGGGCAGACGGCGCAAGCTCGGAAAAGACGAATAACCGGCACCGAAATTGTCGATCGCAATGGAAATGCCGCTGCCGCGCAACTGCGCGGCGATGTCGGCGGCCAGCGCCATATCCCGCGCCGCCTGATCCTCAGTGATTTCGAGGATCAGGCCGGGCCACTCGGCGGACTGCGGGCGATACTCGGCGACCAGCGCCGCGACCGGCATCCGCAGCAGCACTCCAACGGGCACATTGACGGCGAGGTGTAGGTTGAATCCAGCCTCGTCGAACATGGTCCAATCGCACAGCGTCGCAAGCAGCGCGTGCTGCGCGAGTTCCACGATACTCGCTTCGTCAACGTCTGCGACGAAGCTGCCGGGCGGCAGCACGCCAAGCTGCGGGTGGTGAAGGCGCACCAACGCCTCGGCGCCGGCGAGACACTTGCGCTTGAGGTCGATCTTGGGCTGGTACCAGATCTCGACCCAATTTTCGCGCAGTGCTTCGGCAATCACGACCCGCGGGCGTTCGGAGGCGAAGTCGGCGTCGGACCGTGCGGCGCGCTCGTCGTCGGCCAATGGCTCGACCGGCTCGGATCGGCTGGGTGGGTTCATGCTCATGGGATGACCTGTGTCGTCATCCTTTAGCCCGAGCAGCCTTAACCAATCGTAAGGTGAACGGTCCGTTTATTCGCCACTGACCGGTGCAGCGATCTTGGCTGCGCCGGCAGAGGTGCGCGCAGTCCTACTTGCCCATTTGCATGCCGCCGCCGGGCCCGCTCATGGCTCCGCCGCTCGGCCCGCTCATGGCGCCTTGCGGGCCTTGCATCATCATCGAGCCGCCGGCCGCTGCGGCGCCTGGCGCCGGTGCCCCGATCGCGGCAATCGGATATTCCACTTTGACCGTCCCTGCATGATCGAATTTCAGCTCGGCCGCGACCGAGTTGCCCTGTTGCAGCGGATGGTTGAGGTCGACGAACATCATGTGGTACCCGCCCGGCTTCAGCGTGACCGTCTCGCCCGGCTTGATCTCGAGACCACCCTCGACCGGGCGCATTTTCATGATGCCGCCTTCCATGGTCATGCTGTGGATCTGGCATCGCTTGCTGGCGTCGTCGGATACGCAGCTCACGCGATCCGGCGTCGTGCCTTTATTGGTAATCGTCATGTAGCCGGCGCCGTCGTCCGCGCCCTTCGGCGTCGCACGCGCCCAGGGCTGCGAAATGTGCATCGCACCGACATCGTAGTCGGCGGCCGCCGCGGGACTTGTCGCGAATTGCGCCAGCACGAGCGGCGCGGTGAAGAGCGCAAACGTTGCGGCAATGCCGCGTGCGATTGAGCGCAGGGAAAAGTTCGTCATGGATCTGCTCCGTGTGAAGATGTGTCAAAACGGGCAAAGGTTTTGCCGCCGTCGCGTACATCGTCAGGCAAGCGGCGGAGCACGGGAGCGGTGGGCGGCATACATCCCCATGGGAATTGGCGGCATCGCCACGAAATCGAGGAAGATGGTTGGCGGCGGCGCCGGCACATAAGTCATTGCCGGCCCGGGAAAGTGGCATGCCGGCGGGCCGCAGCAGCAACCAAGGCAGGTGCCGGGGCAGCCCCCGGCATGCCCCAAAGGCGCCGAATGCTTGGAGCCAGGACCTAAAGCAAGACCGGAATGAAGGCCCGAGCAAATCGGCAAGCGGCCCAATTCCACAGCCTGGCTGCCAAGCGACGCGCCAAAAGCGAGCAAGATCGCTTGCAGCGCGATCGCATAGGCGGCCGCCAGCGCCGCCAGGGCGCGCATATTGGGTCGCGGGGGCATCACCATCAAATCTAGGAGAATTGGCGGCCACTTGGAATGCCGGGATTCACTACGACCTACGGCGAATCATCCGACCAGTTCATCGATTCCGCGGTTAGTAAATTGACCGCAGGAGAGGTATTGTAATCCCATGAATTGAGGTGGCTCACAGGCGGTGAAGAGCCGGCCGGACGCACGCGACGTGGGTGGGTTCGGTCAAGTGCTGCCATTTCGGCGGCGGGGCCGGCCGTCACCTCCGGTCGCGCCGTCACAGCCGGCCGATGATGCCATTGAGGCATTTGGCGACGATCTGCCGGACGATCTTGCCAAATACGAGCAAGACCAGGATGAAATCGTCGACTATCGGCAGCGCGCGCTGATGAATGTCATCGCGCTCGTGGTCTTGGCGTTCCTCGTCAGCACCGGCGTCTGGCTCGCCGACACCATTGCCGACATGGAACGCGACCAGGATTGCATGATGCAAGGGCGCGTCAATTGCGCCCCAATCGAATTGCCGGCACCGCCGCAGCAGTAACCTATTGCGAAGACCCAGCCGGTTTCGCCGACGCAGGCGGATCCGCGGCTACCGGCTTGGTGCTTCTTTCCGGCGCCGCGATCACCGGCGTGCCGCTCTCGGCGACAGGTTTTGCCGCACCATCGCCGGTCATTTCGCCCGTTTGGGCCGGCACGGCCGCAGGCCGCACAGCCGCCGGCTTGATTGCCTCACCGCCGACGGCGCCGGTTTTCAGGCTGGCCGGGAGCGGCTTTGCGGCGGCAGTCGGCGACTCGATCCGATGCGAGCCGACAATGGCGAGGACTTCGGCGATGACGCGCGCGTGCAGCCGCGGCGACTTGTCAATGTTGAGATGGTCGATATTCGGATCGTTCCGCAAATCGACATTGATCAGCGAGCCGTGGAAGCCGGGCCCGCGGCTCATCCAATAATGCTGGCTCAAATTGAGCACGCGCGCGACATTGGACGAGGCGGCAAAGGACGCCGTGCCATCGAACGGGACCACCAGCGCCACCGGAACGCCGCGGCGGCCCAGATAAGCGGCCATCGTCATCACTGCATCGGCGCCGAGTGAATGGCCGATGAGGATGATCGGGCCTTCCTTGCCGGCCTTGTAATTCGCCGCCGCGCTATCGGCCAGCGATTCCCAATCCGCATGATTGTCGACGGTGGCATAGACGCCCCGCCTATTGAGTTCCTCGGCCAGCGTGTCCATGCCGAGCGAGAAGATGTTGAGAAGCCCGCGCAGCAAGTAAACGTGCGCGCGCGGCGCCGCCATACTTGGACTTGAGCCAAGCACCAGCATCAGGCCTGCCGTTAGCAGGCCGATTACACTAAGCCGCCACCAATTTCTCATGACCTCCTCACGGCTTGCCGCACCGATCCAGACCCGAGCCCATCCGAGCCGGCGCATTGTAAGCAATTCATATTGCACTGCCAGATTTCGCGCAGAATTTCCCCCTCGATTCCTCAATGCCTTGCAATCCGCTGCCGACCTGTAGCAAAAATGCCACGTGCCCCACCGCGTCAGTACAGCCACGGCACGACGCGGGCGGTCCGGCGCATATAGGCCCGGTATTCCTCCCCGAATGCGGTGACCATCATCTCCTCTTCGCGCCGCACCCGACCGAAAAACAGGATGCCAAAGCCAATGAGCCCGGCGGGACCTGCAATCCAATTGGGCAGCAGCAGGGCCTGAGCGACCGCCATGAGCCAAAAGCCGGCATACATCGGATGCCGAAGTGTGGCGTAGATACCGGTTGTGACCAGGGTGTGGCGTTCGCGAAGGTCGAGACTGACCGACCAATTGTGGCCGAGATCGTGGTGGGTCCGATAAAAAAGCCATAACGCGGCGATATCGACGGCGATCCCGAGGTAGCTTGCTACCGGCATGAAGGTGTAATCGGCAAACTGCGGGACGTGGGTCGCGACATAAATGCAGGGCACGATGCCGAGTCCGGTCAGCGAAGCGGCCAGCAGCGCGTATTCACGGAAATCGCGGCCTGAGTATCGCACCGCCGTCTTGCGCGCGCGACGATTCGGAATAAGCCGCAGCAGCGACCAGCCGATGCCGAAAACGAGCCAGATGATTTTCGCAAGCGTCGCCGTCACGTCCTATTCCCTCGCGCTTGCAGCCACGACGGAAGCCCCGGCGTTGCCGGCTGACATCTCGATCAACGCACCATCGGCGGCGAACGCCGCGACCGCGCCGTCCGCCTTGTCGACCCACTCGACAAGCTGCAACGGGCCGCAGCACAGCATGTAATAGTCGTAGAAGTAGCGGCGCTCATTGCCCATCACGGCCTGGCGATGGACGCGGAGAAAATTGAGGTGAAAGCGCCGATAGGTGTGCTCCTCGACCATCATGCGGATGCGGAATATTTTGACGATCGGCTTGCCGGTTGCCGGCAATCCCAAGGCGACCACCGGATCGACCTTATAGACGTTGATGATGTCGACCAGCGCCTGGTATTCGACCCAATAGATCGCCGGTGCGTTCGCCAGCCGGCCCACCGCTTCGCGCAGCCAGCCGGCGGCGGGATGCAACGCCACTTTGAGCAACGACGAGCCTGTCGACACGACGTGCAGAGGCTTGCCGCGTGCGCCGAGTTGCGGATCGAGCCGCAAGGCGCGGTCGATGACGCAAAGCGACAGCGGCGCACCAAGGCTGTGGCCGTGGACGACGAATTCGTCGGCGTCGGTCTCACGCAGGAGGCGCACCAATTCGGCGGCGAGGCGATCGAGCCGCGCATCGACGTCCGCCCGCGCGCGATGGATGAAATCGCGGGCAAAATGCCAATCGTCGAGCGCGTAGCCGATATGGACGGACCGCCCGAACGTCCATCGCAGCGCGACGAAGATCGCAAGCCAGAGCACGGGCGCAATCACCATCGGATATGGCGGGCCGACATGGCCGACGGCAAAGCGCGTCAAGCCGATCGACAGCCATGCCATGCCGACAATGTACAGAACAGGAAACAGGAAAAAGCTGCCATAGCGCCAGGCGATGACGAAATATTTCGCCACCGTTCCGCTCAGGATGAATTCCATCAATGCGGCAATGCCGAGCGGAAAACGCAGCCAATCGCTCCGCGCGCCGTCAGCCCGCACGAAATCATCCCAGCGAAACCAGTGAAAATCGGTGGTGACGCGCCAGTTCGGTCCGAATGTGTCGACCGTCCAGCTGGCCACCGCGCCATCGGCCGACAATTGCGGCGGCGAAACCTCGCCCTCCACGTTCCAGGCTTTGTGGAACCGCGCCATTTCGCGGATGAAGCGACGATGCTGATGTTCCGCTCCGACCGGCTCATAGCCCGTCATCTGCACGAAACAACGCTTGCGCACGAGCGCCGGCGGCATTGCAGACTCCTGGCTGACCTGTGGCTGACCTCTGGCGCGGCTTCCTTAGGTGCTATGGCTTGGCCGATCAAGCGCGGCCGCATATCCTTCGCCGCAGGCAAAGCCGGGTAAGCTCTTGGCGCCAAGCACGAATCCGCACTTTGCACGCCGGCCGGATCGGCATCTTTACTGCGGCTGCCGCCGTTGAACTTGTCGGCATCCTTCGCTATACGGGGCGTTCACGTTGAGGAGCCCGAACCGACGGGCTTGCTCGCGCCGGGCTGGGCCGGCGCTTATTCCCTGCTGACCAAAGAGCATGCCCGATGTCCACTACGTTCGATAAAGTGGCTGAAATCATTGCGGAAACTTGCGATATTCCGCGTGAAAATATCAAGCCTGAAAGCCACGCCATCAACGATCTCGAGATCGACAGTCTGGATTTTCTCGACATCGCCTTCGCCATCGACAAGGCGTTCGGCATAAAGCTGCCGCTCGAACAGTGGACCCAGGAAGTCAATGACGGCAAAGCGACAACCGACCAATATTTCGTCTTGAAGAACCTGTGCGAGCGGATCGACGAACTGATCGCTGCCAAAGGCGCCTGAGCGCCACCGATGCGTCTTGAATATTTTCAGATGATCGACCGCTTCGTCGCCGTCGACGTCGCCGGACGCGTGGCGCGCGCGGTCTGCACCGTGCCGAAAGAGAGCCCGGTATTCGAGGGCCATTTTCCAGGCTATCCACTGATGCCGGGCGTGCTGCTGATCGAATGCATGGCGCAGACCACCGGCTGGCTGGTGAGCGCGGTGACGGGTTTTACCGGATTGCCGGCGCTCGCCGGCGTCAAGGAAGCCAAGATCCGCAGCGCCGTGTTTCCCGGCGATGAGCTAGAATTCGAGGGCCGAGTCGTGCACGACGGATCGGGCTATGCCATCGGCGAAGCCAAGGGCTGGTGCAAGGGCGCCGCAGTCTGCGACGCCACGCTGACCTACCGCATTATCCCCTATCCGAGCCCCGAGCTGCGCGCCGGATTGTGGGACTGGGCCGAACGCATCAACTTTCCGGCCAAGGAGTTCGCGAAGTGACCGAACGCCGCGAGGTGTGGATCACCGGCGTCGGTCTGCTCACCTGTCTGGGCGAGGGGCTGGAAGCGAATTGGGATCGCCTCGCGCAGGGCGACGCGGCGGTCTACGACGACAAGAGCTTTGCGCCTTACATCGTGCACCCGCTCGCGCCGATGAGCTTCGATAAATACATCCCGAAAAAAAGCGATCAACGCCAGATGGAGACTTGGCAGCGGGTCGGCGTCTATACCGCGGGTATGGCGCTCGCCGATGCCGGCGTCGCCGGCAATGCCGAACTTCTCGACCGCGCCGACATGATCGTGGCCGCCGGCGGCGGCGAGCGTGACACCGCGGTCGACACCGCAATCATGGCCGGCGTGCGCAAGACCAACACGCCGGGCGCGTTCCTCAACGAGCGGCTGATGAGCGACCTGCGCCCGACTTTGTTCCTGGCGCAATTGCCGAACCTCCTCGCCGGCAATATTTCGCTGGTGCATGGCGTCGTCGGCTCCTCGCGCACGTTCATGGGGGAGGAGGCTGCCGGCGTGGATGCGATCCGCGTGGCGCAAGCGCGTATCGCCGCGGGTCAGAGCGAGCTGACACTGGTTGGCGGCGCTTATAACGGCGCACGCTGGGACGTGCTGTTGGCCTTCGAGCTCGGCGGCGTGGTCTTAAAGAACAAGTTTGCGCCGGTTTGGGACCGCGGACCCGACGGTGGCATCGCCTTTGCCACGCTGGGTGCGTTCCTGGTGCTGGAAAGCAAAGAAAACGCCGAAGCTCGTGGTGCGCGGCCCCGGGCGCGAATTTCGCAGGTGTTTTCCGACCGTAATCCGCGCAAACCCGGCCAGGCCGAGATTTCACTGCGCCGTCAATGGGACGCCATCGCGCCGCAAGTGGACCGCACACATGCCGCCGTGATTTCCGGCGCCTCCGGGTTCGAGCCGGCGACTTCCGCAGAGCGGTCAGTCCTCAAAGACATTGGCCTTCCGGTCCGCAATACCGGTACGTATATCGGGCATGGCGTCGACACTCAGTTTATGGCCAATCTCGGCATCGGCTGCGCGGCGATCGGGCACGGCAAGCTGTTCGCTCCGGCAGGATCGGGCGATATGGGCGGAAGTCCGCCCGAGCTGTCCCAGATCGTCGTGACCAGCGTCGGCAACTGGCGAGGCGAAGGGCTGGCGCTGCTCGAACGGGTGAATTGAGGGAGGGCACCATGGCGACATCTTCGACACGGCCCACCGCAAGCGCGAAGCGCGACAATGCCGGCCGCCCGGTCATCGCCATCACCGGCATGGGCCTCGTCACCTCGCTTGGTGTCGGCAAGGAGGACAATTGGGCAAAACTGACTGCTGGTAAATCAGGCATCCGGCGCATTTCGCGTTTCCCGCTCGAACTCGCTGCGGACCACCATCGCCGGCACCGTGGATGACGTTTACAAGGACTATATGCCGCCGGCGGAATTGTCCGAGCGGATCGCGTTCCTCGCCTGCGAGGAAGCCATCGCGCAAGCCGCGATCGGCAGCAAAGGGCACTTTCCCGGCCCGCTGTTCCTGGCGCTGCCGCCGCTTGAAATCGAGTGGCCCTACCGCGTGCGGCTCGCCGAAGAGGCCGCGCCGGACCGCGATGCCGCCTACCCCGACTTGATGCGGGTGGCGCACGAGCCACAGTTCGCGCCGATCTACGAAACGATCAAATACGGCATCATCGGCGAAAATCTCGCCGCGCATTTCGGCACCGAAGGCTCGCCGATTTCGCTCACCACGGCTTGCGCCTCCGGCGGTACCGCGATCCAGCTCGGCGTCGAAGCGATCCGCCGCGGCGAATGCCAGGCCGTGCTCGCGGTCGGCGCCGACGGCTCGCTCACGCCGGAATCACTGGTTCGCTTTTCGCTGCTTTCGGCGCTGTCGACGCAGAACGATCCGCCGGGCCAGGCGTCAAAGCCATTCTCCAAGAACCGCGACGGCTTCGTGCTCGCTGAGGGTGGCGCCGCCCTGGTGCTGGAAGACTACGATCATGCCGTAGCGCGCGGCGCCAAAGTGCTCGCCATTCTTGAAGGCTGCGGCGAGAAATCAGATTCGTTTCATCGCACCCGGTCGAGCCCCGACGGCAAGCCGGTCATCGCCTGCATGCGCAATGCGCTGGCCGATGCCGGCGTCGGCCCCGAAGACATCGACTATATCAACGCCCACGGCACCTCGACCCCCGAGAACGACAAGATGGAATGTCTCGGCGTCACCACTGTATTCGGTGAACGCATTCGCAGCATCCCGATGTCGTCGAACAAATCGATGATCGGTCACACGTTGACCGCGGCCGGGGCGGTCGAGGCCGTGTTTACCGCGCTAACGCTCGAGCACCAGCGCATCCCGCCGACCATCAATTACAGCGTACCCGATCCGGCGATCCCGCTCGACGTGGTGCCGAATGAGGCGCGCGATGCACGCATCGGACGCGCCATCTCCAATTCATTCGGTTTCGGCGGCCAGAACATTTCGCTGGTCCTGACGCGGGAGCCGGCGTGACCGGCGCCGCCACGGACACGTTGAACAAGCCGGGGATCACGGCTTCCGGGCGAACCATGCGCGCGCTCACCCTCGTCGCCGACCGCAAGATCGATCTGCTCGAGGTTCCGGCGCCGCCCGCACCGGGCGCGGGCGAGGTGCAGATTCGCATCAAGGCGATCGGGCTCAATCACATCGACGTCTGGGGCTGGCGCGGCATGGCCTTTGCCAAGCGCAAGCTGCCGCTCGTTGTCGGCGTCGAGGCGGCCGGCGAAATCGCGTCGGCCGGTCCGGATGTCGCCTCATTCAAGACCGGCGATCGCGTTGTCGCCTATGGCGCGCTGACCTGCGGCACCTGCAAGGCTTGCCGCGAAGGCCGCGACAATCTGTGCGAAAACGTCGCCTCGATCATGGGCTTCCACGTCGACGGCTTTGCCCGCGACCTGATCAATATGCCGGCACGCCTCGTGGTGCCGATCCCGCCGGGCGTGAGCTTCCGCGACGCCGCCTGCGCGCCGGTCGCTTTCGGCACCGTGCAGCATATGCTGTTCGACAATGCCAAGCTCGAGCCGGGCGAGACTATCCTGGTGCAGGCCGGCGGCTCCGGCATCGGCACCAGCGCGATCAAGATGGCGAAGGCGATCGGCGCCACCGTCATTACCACCGTCGGCGACGATGCCAAGGCGGAGAAGGCCAAGGCGCTCGGCGCCGATCACGTCATCAACTACAAGACCGATCGTTTCGAAACCATCGTGCGCAAGCTCACCGGCAAAAAAGGCGTCGACGTCGCCTTCGAGCATGTCGGCCCCGACACGTTCAACGGCTCGCTCCTTTGCCTCAAACGCGGCGGCCGGCTGGTGACCTGTGGCTCGACCTCGGGCCAGTCGATCACCATGAACCTGTTTCAGCTCTATCTGCAGCAATATCGCATCTTCGGCTCGTTCGGCTGCTCGATCCGCAACATCCACGAGAGTCTCGCCAAGATGGCCTCCGGACTTACTCCGGTGATCGATACCGAAGTGCCGCTCGCCGATTTCGAGCGCGGCCTGGCGCGGCTTGAAAGCCGTCAGGTGTTCGGCAAGATCATCGTCATTTTCTAGCATGATCATGCTCTGATGGCGGCCGGACGCTTCAAGCCCCTGCTCGACAGGACCGCCGGCGCTTTGACGGTTGGCCTCCTCAGCGCGATCAAACATACCAATCGGCGGCGCATGGCAAATTTCGCCGGCGCCTTCATGCGCAGGATCGGGCCGCTGTTTCCGGAACACCGCATCGGCCGCGAGCAATTGCACGCGGCGTTTCCGGAGAAATCCGACCCCGAGATCGAAATCATCCTCGGCGGCGTGTGGGACAATCTCGGCCGCATCGCCATCGAGTTCGCCCACCTCGACGAGTTTTCCGTCGAGGGTTTCGGCCAACCGACGGCTGACGTCATCACCTACCCGCCGGAATCCAAAGAACGCCACGACCGCCTGATGAAAACCGGTAGCGCGGCCATAGGCTTTGCTGCGCATCTGGCCAATTGGGAACTGCCCGGCGTCGGCGCCAAGCTGATCGGCGTAAAATCCGCCGTGCTATACCGGCGGCCCAATATCGGCGCCGTCAACGACGTCATCGTCAAATTGCGCGAACCGCTGATGGGGGAGCTCATTGCGACCGGGCTTGACGCGCCGGTGAAACTGGCGCGGCTGCTGCAAGCCGGCGTCCATGTCGGGATGCTGGCCGATCAGCACTACAGCAAAGGCGTGGAGGTTATTTTCTTCGGCCGGCGCTGCCTCGCCAATCCGCTGGTCGCGATGCTGGCGCGCCAAACCGAGCTGCCGATTTACGGCATGCGCGTGGTGCGCAATCCCGATGGTAATAGCTTTTGGGGGGAGATTTCAGACCCGGTCGAGCCGGTCCGCGACGGCGAAGGCCGTATCGATATCAAAGGCACTATGCAACTGATTACTAGCGTGATCGAAGGTTGGATCCGGCAATACCCCGCGCAGTGGCTCTGGCTGCACCGTCGCTGGCGCTGACGGGCTCCATCCGCTGGAAAAAGAAGACCGCCAGTTAGACCAAATGCGCGGGCATGATATTGAGCGCCGCCAAAATCGTCGACGCCAGGGTCGGCAAATAGGCGATGGATAAAACAATAATCGCGCTGACAATCATATAGCCGCTGGCGGCCAGAACGCGGTGGTAGGCTTCGCTGTGCATCGCGGCTACCGCCCTTGGCGAGGAGTTTCTTACCGTCCGCATGGCAATCACTTGCCGCGCACTGCGTCTTTGAGGCCGCCGATGGCATTCTCAACCTTGCCCTTGACTTGGTCGGCCTTGCCTTCAGCCTCGGTTTTTGAATCCCCGATGGCTTTGCCGGCCCATTCTTTGACTTTACCGGCAGCCTGATCGGCCGAGCCCTTGACGCGGTCCTTGTCGACCATGTGATGCTCCGAATGTTCGATTGGTTCTCTGCAGGAGAACCCCTTCGAGGCTTGGGAGTTCCTTGACGCAGAGCTTCGGAAGCTCTTCGCGCAGCCCGGCAAACCGCCCGTGAGCCGGCAGTTTATGGCGCCGGCAAACTCCTATACTCCTGACAGGACAGCGCTATTCGCTCACGCGCTGGCAGTGAAAGCGCGCGCTGTTTCGGCAGCCACTGCGGCAGAATCGAGGGCCGCTACATTTTCTTGATGCCGGCCTGCTCGATGATTTGCCTGAACATGCCGATTTCCTTGGTGACGCGCGCCCAAGCCGCATCGGCGCCCTGCGGCCGCACCAGAAAGCCGGACTTGTAGAGCTTGTCCTTCATTTCCGGAGTCTTGAGGACCTTCAGCGTCTCCGTTTCCAGCCACTTGACGTTGGCGGGCGGCGTCTTGGCCGGCGCCAGCAGCACGCAGTCGACCGCGAAGGCGAAGTCCTTGTAGCCGGATTCCTCCATGGTCGGGACGTCCGGTAAATCCGGCCAACGGGCGGCGGCGCTAACCGCAAGGCAGCGCAGCGTCCCGGACTTGATGTGCGGCAGGGCCGGCGCCAGCGAGCCGGAGCTCAATTGCGCGGTGCCGCTGAGCAACGCCGCGATGGCGTCGCCGCCGCCTTTGAATACGATATCCGCGAGCTTCGGCAGCTTGTCGCGGATCTTGAGAAGCTCCAATTGGAGCTGCGCGGTGGTGCCGATCGGCGGCGTCGCGCAATTGTACTTGTCGGGATTGGCCCGGGCGAGAGCGACGAAATCCTTCATGGCTTTCGCCGGCAGATCGGCCTTGACCACGAAGGTGTTCGGCGATGTGGCCAATTCGCTTACCGCCACGAAATCCTTCACCGGATCGAACGGCAGGTGGTTGTACAATCCGACATTCACCGAAACGGCATTGGTCGCGAGCAGGATCGTGTAGCCGTCGGGATCGGAATGAGCGACGTATTCCATGCCGATATTGCCGCCGGCGCCGCCGCGATTGTCGACGACGAACGTCTTGCCGGTCGATTGTCCGAGCGCAGCGGTGACGATGCGGCCGACGATGTCGGACGGTCCGCCCGGCGTATTGGCGACCACGAACTTGATCGGCCGGTCCGGATAATCGGCATAGGCCGAGTGGACGCCGATCAGCGCCGGCGCGGCAATGCCGACGGCGGCCGCGCCCGTGACTTTCAGGACGTTGCGTCGCGACAGCGTCGACGATGCGGTAGATTTCGTCATTTCCTTCCCCCTCTTGAGCGAATTTCCATCGCTTTCGCTTGGCATATTAGACCAAGTCGGGCGGGCCCGGGCCATCATCCAGGCTGCGCCGCCACGCCGGTTTCGGCGCTTTATTGTCGCAGTCACTCCCCGGTCTTGATCCGCGTCCACAGCCGATTGATCAGCCGTTGCGTCTTCGCGTCATGCGCGACGATAGTGTAGAAATTGGCCATCGTCGCGGCGTCGGGATAGATGGTGCGGTCATTGAAGATCGCAGGGTCGATGAACTGGCTCGGCCGGTCGCCGTTGGCGTACCACACATAGTTGGTGTTTTTCGCCGCCACTTCGGGCCTGATCAGATAATTGATCAGCTCAAGCGCTTCCTGCGGATGCGGTGCGTCCTTGGGAATAGCGAGAGTATCGAACCACAGCTGGGCGCCTTCCTTCGGAATCGAATAGCCGATCTCGATGCCGCTTTTGGCGTCGGCAGCGCGGCGCTGCGCTTGTTTGACGTCGCCGGAAAAGCCGACGGCGAAACAAATCTCGCCGGTCGCCAGCGCGTTGAGATATTCCGAGGAATGGAATTTGCGCACATAGGGCCGAATGCGCATCAACAAATCCGTGACTTTTTGCAGGTCGCCGGGATCGCTGGTGTTCGGATCGAGATGCAGATAGTGCAATCCGGCCGGCATGATGTCGTCCGACGAATCGAGCAGATGAATGCCGCAATCCTTGAATTTCTTGATCTTGTCGGGGTCGAAAACGTAGTCCCAGGAATCGATCTTGGCGTCGGGACCCAAAATCTGTTTCACATCCTTGACGTTGTAGCCGATGCCGGTGGTGCCCCACATGTAATCGACGGCATATTGATTGCCGGGATCGTAGAATGCGAGCTGCTTGGCGATCTCCGGCCAGACGTTGGCGAGGTTAGGCAGCTTGGATTTATCCAGTTTCTGGAAGATCCCGGCCTTGATCTGACGCGCGAGAAAATATGCGCTCGGCACGACGACGTCGTAGCCGGATTGGCCGGCCAACAGCTTTGCCTCCAGCGTATCGTTGGAATCGAAGGTGTCGTAGCGAACGGCGATGCCGGTCGTCTTGGTGAAATCGTCGAGTACGGTGGGATCCTGGTAATCCGACCAATTGTAATAATTGACGACGCGCTGCGCCGGTAGCGCCGGCCCCGCGATCAAAAAGGCGGCAAGGCCGAGTGCGAAAATAATCCTGCTCGAATTCATCATGTCTCGGTCGGCAGCCCCGCGGCTTTCCAGGCCAATATGCCGCCCGCGAGATGGCTGCCGTAGTCAAAGCCCTCCTCCTGGGCCGCAAGCGACGCCGTGACTGAGCGACGCCCGGAGCGGCAGCTGAACACCACGTCGCGACCTTCCGGCTCCGGAATTGCGGCCGGGTCGAAGCTCGACAGCGGAATGAGAACGGAGCCGGGGATGCGCTCCAGCGCGGTCTCGTTCGGCTCGCGGACGTCGACCAGGATGATGCGGCCTTCCCGCAGCCCGCGTGCCACGTCTTGCGGCGTCAGATCGCGGACGCTGGGATTATGATCGGGCATGGGGTTCTCCCGATTGTAAGCTGAACAAAACGGGGCTGAACCTTCCTGCCCACGCGGCGCCGCCTCCCGGCCTCGCCGGGTCCACCCTACGTCCACTTGTCGGCAAGGTGAAGAGGGTCAGACCGTTACTTGCGTGCCGACTTCGACGACGCGATCGGTGGGAATCTGAAAATAGTCGGTTGCGTCATTGGCCGAGCGCGCCAGCGTGATGAACAGCCGGTCCTGCCAGCGCGGCATGCCGGAATGCGGCGCCGGCCGCAGCGCCCGGCGCGACAAGAAGAACGACGTCGACATGATGTCGAACTGCCAACCAAGCTTGCGCGCGATCGCGAGCGCCTTCGGAACGTTCGGCATCTCCATATAGCCGAACCGCAAATGCACACGCATGAAGGTCGAGCCGACCTGTTCGATGCGCACGCGCTTATCGATCTCGACGCGTGGGGTATGCATGGTTTCGACACTGAGGATGACGTTCTTTTCATGCAACACTTTGTAGTGCTTGAGGCTGTGCAGGAGCGCGGTCGGGGCGCTTTTCGGGTCGCTGGTCAAGAAAACGGCGGTGCCGGCGACGCGCTGCGGCGGCTTCTTCTCCAGGATACGCACCAGATCGTCGAGCGGGGTTTCCAGCCGGCGGGTCTTGGCGAACAGGATGCGGCTGCCGCGCCGCCACGTATACATGACCAGCATCACCATGCCGCCGAGCGCCAACGGCACCCAGCCGCCTTGTACGACCTTGAGCATGTTGGCCGAAAGGAACGTCAAATCGATGACCAGGAACGGCGCCATCAGTCCCGCCGCCGCAAGCGGCGACCAGCGCCACATCCGCCAGATCACGATGAACGCCATCATGCCGGTAACCACCATGGTTCCGGTGACGGCGATGCCATAGGCCGAGGCAAGCGCGCTCGACGAGCGAAACATCGCGACGAGCAGCAGAACGCCGATCAAGAGGAGCCCGTTGACCCGCGGCATGTAGATTTGGCCGGCCTGCGACGCCGAGGTGTGGCGCACTTCAAACCGCGGCAATAGCCCGAGCTGGATTGCCTGGCTGGTGAGCGAATAAGCCCCGGTGATCACGGCTTGGCTCGCGATCACCGTCGCCACCGTCGCCAGCACGACGACGGGGATCAGCGCCCAATCGGGAAACATCAGGAAGAAGGGATTCTGAACCGTCTTCGGATTGGCGAACACCAGCGCGCCCTGGCCCAGATAGTTGAGCGCCAAGGAGGGCAGCACGATGAACAGCCACGCCACTTGAATAGGACGGCGGCCGAAATGGCCCAGGTCGGCATACAGCGCCTCGGCGCCGGTGACGGCGAGGAACACCATGCCAAGTGTAACCAGTCCGACGATGCCATGCTGCAGCAGGAAATCGATGCCGTAAAACGGGTTGAGCGCCCAGAGCACGCCCGGATCGCGAGCGATCCAGACCAGGCCGGGAAGCGCGATGGCGACGAACCAGATCAGCATGATCGGGCCGAACAGGGCCGCGACCTTCGCCGTTCCCCGCGACTGTACGCCGAACAGAATGAGCAGGACGACTACCGTCAGCGGTACGACATATTCATGGAACGCCGGCGTTACGACATCGATGCCCTCGACGGCGGACAGTACCGACAAGGCCGGCGTGATCACGGCATCGCCATAGAACAGCGCGGCGCTGACAATGCCCAGGAGAGCGACGACGCCGACGGCTTTGCTGGTACGGCCCACGGCGCGCGACGCGAGCGCCATCAAGGTGAGCGTGCCGCCCTCGCCGTTATTGTCGGCGCGCAACAGGATGACGACGTATTTGAGCGTGACGGTGATGAACAGAGCCCAAAGAATGAGCGAGATCACGCCCAGCACCGCGGACCGGATGAGCTCGGCATGCTCCCCGCCCGACGACGCGGCAATGATGGCTTCGCGAAAGGCGTAAAGCGGGCTGGTGCCGATGTCGCCGTAAACCACACCGATGCTGCCCAGAGCCAAGCCCCATAGGCCGGCGTGGAAACGAGCAGCGCCGATGCCGTTCGCCGACACTTCGCCCCCTGCGGCGGGAGCGCTCACACTATCTGTCATGAACTTTAAGACAGGACGTCGCCCTGTTCCTGATGCCGCATCGAGACCGATGCAGGGCCGCGCCTATACACCCTTCGTATCGGAGAGTCATGAGCCGTTATGCCAAAAAAATTCGCGCGCCGATGGCGACGCGGCGCTTAAGCACGGCAAATAATATCGGCAAGGGGTGAAAACTATGTGCGCCAGCAAGCACTACTTATCTATAATAGATCAAAGGCTTAGACCCACGCCGGGACAACGCCGCGTTCGCGATTTTTCGCTCACGGCTTCAAATCCGGCGGCACGGGCGGCGCTTCATGCATCAAAGTGATGGTTACGCGCCGGTTGGCCGCCATATAGGGATCGTCGGGGAACAACGGGTCGGTATCGGCCTTTCCGGCCACTTCGTAGATATTGGACGACGGGTAACCCTGTTCCTCCAGGATTTGCCGCACCGCATTGGCGCGATCGACCGAGAGATTCCAGGGGCCATAATCAGGCTGTGGCGCGGTCTGCGAAGCCGACGTGTGACCGGTGATCGAAATCCGGTAGGGCACCGCCTTCAAGGGTCCGGCAATCTTCTGGATAATCGCGCGCGTGCGCTCATAAGGTTCCTTGGAGCCTTCCGGAAACATCGACCGACCGTCCTGGTCGACGATGTTGATGTTGAGGCCTTCTTTGGTCTCCTCGAACACGATGTGCTTGCTGGCTTCGGTCAGCTCCGGCATGTCTTCCAGCGCTTGGCGAAGCGACGCGGCGGCCAGCGCAAAGGCCTGATCGCTCTCGAACTTGCCGCCGAATTGGCGCTCATGCGCGTTCTGGTCGGGAGTCGGCGTAGCCGAAGCATCTTCCGGCGTGATGTGCGCCGCGTTCTTCAGCTTGGGACGCGTTGGTAGGCCGTCGACCTCGATAATACCCGAATAGCGCACACTGCTCTGCGTGCCGAAGGCGTCGCGCATCGAGCCGGCCACGATCTGCAGCTTCTGCTGATCCTGATTGGAGAAAGCCACCAGCATGACGAAGAAGCTGACCAATAGCCCCATCAGATCGGCGAAGGTGACAAACCAGCCGTGGCCGCCGCCGTGTGCTTCTTTGCGCCGTGCCATGGTTCAGTTCTTCGCGGCTAAGCCGGAACCGGCTCCGGCTCCGCGTCCCGATGCCTTTCCGGCAGATAGGCGATCAGCATTTCGCGCACCAGCGTCGGGCTCTTGGATTCGCGGATCATGAGGATGCCGTCGATGATGAGTGTGCGATTGATTTCCTCATCGGCCAGCTTGAGATGCAGCTTGTCGGCGATCGGCAGGCAAATGATGTTCGCCACCACCGCGCCATAGAGCGTCGCCAGCAGCGCCGTCGCCATGAACGGGCCGAGCTTGGACGGGTCGGTCATATTGGCGAACATCTGCACCATGCCGATGAGCGTACCGATCATGCCGAAGGCCGGCGCGCAGTCGCCGACCGCGCGGTAGATCTTCTGGCCTTCATCGAGATGGCTCAAGAAATTGTCGCGATCGCGCTCCAGATTGTCGCGGATGAATTCCGCATCGTAGCCGTCGGCGACGAAGCGGATGCCCTTGGCGAGAAACGGATCCTCGATCTCGACCTTTTCGAGGCCGATCGGTCCCTGCTTGCGGGCGATCTCGGCGAGGCCCGCGATCTCGTCGACCAGTTCGCGTTGCGAAATGCGCCGCATACTGAAGACGAACTTCATGCCGAGCGGCAGGCCGTGAAAGATCGACGACAACGGGAAGCGGATCAGAGTGGCGGCGAAAGACCCGCCAAAAATGACGATGACGGCATGGTCGCTGACGAACATGCCAAGGCCGCCGCCCATGAGCATGACGGTCAGGACGACGGCGGCGCCGGCGAGTAGGCCGAGACCCGTTGCAATATCCATAAAACCGCACCCAACCCGCGACGGCGAGCCCTTGGCAATGCCGCCATAGGTACGATCATTGCGCTTAAGGGACGGTTACTGGTAGGCACGATCGGATAGAACTAGGTGAACACAATTTTTGCCTCGCATTGGCCGCGATATTTGCGCCCAGGCAAGGGGATGACCACTGCGGAAAAATCGGCAAGATAGGCGGGAGCTTAAGCGGTTGGCGGCGCGCTCGCTTAGGGAGAACACAGATGCGTGAGATTGGCCATTTTATCGGCGGCAAAGAGGTCAAGGGGGCTTCGGGGCGTTTCGGCGACGTTTTCAACCCCAATACTGGCGAAGCGCAGGCGAAGGTCGCGCTGGCGGCAAAATCCGAGGTCGAAAAGGCGATTGCCAATGCCGCAGCCGCCTTTCCCGGCTGGGCCGCCACCAATCCGCAGCGCCGCGCCCGTGTCATGTTCAAGTTCTTGGAGTTGATCCAGAGCCAGTACGACGATCTGGCGCGGCTGCTGTCCTCCGAACACGGCAAGACCTTCGCCGACTCCAAGGGCGACATCCAGCGCGGGCTGGAAGTGGTCGAGTTCGCCTGCGGCATACCGCACCTGTTGAAGGGCGAATTTTCTGAAGGCGCCGGACCGGGCATCGACCTCTATTCGATCCGCCAGCCGCTCGGCGTCGTCGCCGGCATCACGCCCTTCAATTTCCCGGCCATGATTCCGCTGTGGAAATGCGCGCCGGCCATCGCCTGCGGCAATAGCTTTATCTTGAAGCCATCGGAGCGCGATCCATCGGTGCCGATGCGCATCGCCGAGCTGTTCGCCAAGGCCGGACTGCCGGAGGGCGTGCTCAATGTCGTCAATGGCGACAAGGAAGCGGTCGACACATTGCTGACGGACGCGCGCGTCAAGGCGATCGGTTTCGTCGGCTCGTCGTCGATCGCCGAATATATTTACGCAACCGGAACCGCGCATGGCAAACGCGTGCAGTGCTTCGGCGGTGCCAAGAACCACATGATCGTGATGCCGGACGCCGACATGGACCAGGCGGTCGACGCTTTGATCGGCGCCGGCTACGGCTCGGCGGGCGAACGCTGCATGGCGGTGTCGGTTGCCGTTCCGGTCGGCAAGAAGACTGCCGACGCGCTGGTGCAAAAGCTCATTCCGCGCGTCGAGGGACTCAAGATCGGTCCATCGACCGACCAGCAGGCCGATTACGGCCCGATGGTGACGCGGGAGCTCCTCAACAAAGTGCGCGGCTACATCGATACCGGCGTCAAGGAAGGCGCCAAACTCGTCGTCGACGGCCGCAATTTCAAGCTGCAAGGCTACGAGAGCGGCAATTTCATCGGCGGATGCCTGTTCGACGAGGTGACGCCGAATATGAAGATCTACAAGGAGGAGATTTTCGGTCCGGTGCTCGCTGTGGTGCGCGCCAAGGACTATGAGGAGGCGGTGCGGCTGCCGTCCGAGCATGAATACGGCAACGGGGTGGCCATCTTCACCCGCGACGGCGACGCCGCGCGCGATTTCACCAATCGCGTGCAGGTCGGCATGGTCGGCGTCAACTTCGCCATTCCGGTGCCGCTGGCCTATTACACCTTCGGCGGCTGGAAGCGCTCCGGCTTCGGCGATCTCAACCAGCACGGTCCCGATTCGATCCGCTTCTATACCAAGACCAAGACCGTGACCGCACGCTGGCCGTCCGGCACTAAGGAAGGCGCCGAGTTCGTCATTCCGACGATGCGGTGAGACGCTTCGCCGCCGGCTACCGGTGAATTCGATGATGCGCATTACGCAGCCGTCCGCGATAGGGATCAAAGTCGCGGCATTGTTGTGCGCCTTGGGTACGCTTGGCGCCTGCACCAATACGGCTCGTTTCGGCGGGGCACCGGAAACGGCGGCGGCTCCGCCATCATCTCCGCCTCCCGCAACTGCACCGGAGCCGGCGCCGGCGCCGGCTCGACCGCCCCCTGTCGATCTCGCCGGCAAATGGAAACTGTCCGGGGCCGGCGGCGCCTGTCTGATGACGCTTACTGAAGAGTCCGGCGCGACCGACGGCAAGATCGCGCCCGCCGGCGGATGTCCGGGCAATTTCTTTATGAGCCGCAAATGGGCCTATGAGCATGGCGCGCTGATCATTCGTGATTTTAAAGGACAAACCTTGGCCGAATTGTCCTTTGCCGACGGTCATTTCGAAGGCCAGGCGCCCAGCGGCGGCGCGCTGAGCCTTGCCAGGCCTTGATGGTATTTTCGGCGTCAGCGACTGGAGATCACATGCCCGAATATCAGCTCTACTGCTTCGCGCAATCCGGCAATGCCTATCGCGCGGCGCTGATGCTCAATCTGATCGGGGCCGACTGGCAGCCGATTTATGTCGATTTCTTCAAGGGCGGCGAAACCCGAACGCCGAAATACCGCGCCGAAGTCAACGAGATGGGCGAGGTGCCAGTGCTGGTGCACGGTGGCAAAAAGCTCAGCCAGTCCGGCGTCATCCTCACTTATCTCGCCGAGGCTAGCGGCCGGTTCAAGCCGGAAGGCGAAGACGAGCGGCTCGAGGCGCTGCGCTGGATCATCTTCGACAATCAGAAGGTCAACGGCTTTCTCGGGCCCTACCGCTTCTTGAAAAACTTCGCGCGGCAGCCCGGCGATCCGGCGGTGATGGCCTTCCTCAAGGGCCGCATCGACGGCAACCTTGCGATCCTCGACAAGCGGCTGGCCAACGCGCCGTTCGTGCTCGGCGAGCGACCGACCATCGCCGATATCTCGCTGGTCGCTTACCTTTATTATCCGGCGGAGGAATTCGGCTTCGACATCGCAGCGGCGCATAAGAACATCGCCGCCTGGCTTGACCGCATCAAATCGTTGCCGGGGTGGGCGCACCCCTACGACTTGATGCCGGGCTATCCGCCGCAGCTTTAGCCCACTCGACTCACAGCGGGATATTTAGAGTCTTCGGCACCGGCGGCGGTGTGGGCACAGGCGTAGCCACCGCTGGCGGAACAGGCTTGACGGCTGGCACTGCTGACACCGTGGGTGCAGGGTGCGCAACCGGCATCGTTGGCGCGGGCGGGCTTGCCGGCGCGGCGATGTGCGGCGGCGGCGGAACGGGCTTTACGGCCGGCGGCGCTGCAGGGCTGGCGGCCGCCGGCTTGGCGACAGACGGCGGCGGCGTCTGCGTTACTATGTGCGGTGGCGCAGGGGGTTTCGCGACGGACGACGGCGAAGGTGGCACAGCCACGTTCGGGACCGTCGTGGTGACGCCGGCCGAGCGAGGCGGCTGTGACTGCGGCTCGGGTGCGGCCTCCTGCTGCGGCGCCGGAGCCTGCGGCGGCGGCGGCTCCGGCAAAATCGCATATTTCGCCAAGAGCGCATGCGCACTGGCGATCATTTTGCCGCCGTCGAGCTTGGCTTCTTTCATATCCTTCAGCCACGCCGTGACAACGGGTTCGGTCGCTTTGCGCCAATGCGCGACCGCTTCCGGCAACAGTGTGACGATCACATCGCCGCTCTCGGCAACGTTTTCGGCGACGGCATGGGCCTGAAGATCCCACATCGTGCCGGCCATGCCGGCGGCAAGCTCATTCGAATTATTGTCGAGCACGGTTTTCAGCTCGCGCGGCAGCCGCTCGTAACTCGGCTTGTTCATCGCCAGAATGTAGGTCCGGCTCGATAGTGACAGGTCGGAAAACTCCGTGTGCGTCTTGAGAAGATCGTTGAGCCGGAACGGCGGCACCATGTGCCAGGGGTCGACGCAGCCGTCGATCACCCGTTCGGTGAGCGCCGTGGGCAGTTCCTCGCTCGGCATCGGCACCGGACGGGCGCCGAGCACCCGCATCGCCTCGCCGGCAAGCCGCGTCTGCACATGCAGCTTGAGGTCCTTGATGTCCTCTATCGAACGTACCGCGCCAAAGGCGTGGACGACCCCGCGATCCGCGCAGGAAAAACATAGCGGGTGGACTTCGTCGAATTCGTCTTTCAGATAGGTCGCGGCAAAGTCTTGCAGCGCCCTCGAACTGACCAGCGCGCGGCGCGATGGCAAAAACGGCAATTCGAAGGTTTCAATCTTGGGAAAGCGACCGGGCGTCAGTCCCGGCGCCGTCCACACGATGTCGGCATCGCCGTCGCGCGCCTGATTGAACAGCTGCGCCGGAGCGCCGCCCAGTTCCATTGATGGAAAGACATCGATGCGAATTCGGCCGTTCGCCTCCGCCTCGACCTTGCGCGCCCACGGCGCGAGGAATTTTTCGTGGACGCTCGACACCGCCGAGAAGGCGTGATGCAGCTTCAACGAGATCGCCGGCACGTCGGCTCGCGCCAGCCGCGTCACAGCGGGAGCGGCCAGCGAGGCCAGCGTTGAGGCCAATGTGGAAGCCATGAAGCTGCGCCGGGCAACACGCATCGGCAAAATCTCCCGGGGCCGCGCCGTCGCAACGGTTCAATTCAGGCGCGATGGGCGCTCGTCGTCGTCCGGCGACCTCACCAGACCGGGAACTATCGTTGGCGAGGACGGCAACGGCGCGGGCGCGGCTTCGGCCCTGCCTTCACGCGAACGACGCTCGTAGCCGCGATAGGACAACCAGCCGAACGGCAGGCTGGCGAGATATGCGAGCGTGCCGGCGGTCAGCAAGATCCACGGATAGGCGATCAGAAGCGCAATCGCCAGCACCACCAGCACGATCAGCGGACCGACCATTTCCGGCGGCACACGGGTGCCGACGCGCTTGCCCGAAAAAACCGGCAGCCGCGACACCATCAGCGAGGCGACGCCGAGCGTGTAGAACAGCGTCAGCCAAGTGAGAAATCCGGAGCGCGGCATGCCGAGAAACGCCGCATAGATCGGCAGCAGCACCGTAATCGCGCCGGCCGGCGCCGGCACGCCGACAAAGAAATTGCCGGTCCAGGCCGGCCGATCCGGATCTTCGATCATGACGTTGAAGCGGGCAAGCCGCAGCGCGGCGCAGATCGCAAAGGTCATGGCGGCGATCCAGCCGGCCGATTTCAGGTCGTGCAAACCCCAGAAATAAAGCACCAGCGCCGGCGCCACGCCGAAATTGACGAAGTCGGAGAGGCTGTCGAGCTCGGCGCCAAAGCGCGAAGTGCCTTTGAGGAACCGCGCCAGACGACCGTCGATGCCGTCGAGGATCGCGGCGAATACGATGGCCGCGAGCGCCAGCACGTAACGGTCTTCGAACGCCATGCGGATCGCGGTCAAGCCGGCGCACAGCGCGAGCAAGGTGATGAGGTTCGGCGCCAGCGTGCGCACCGGGATGCGGCGGAAGCGCCGCCGCCGTGTATCGCCGAAATTGGGGGGTTGCATGGCCATCAGCAGAATATAGCCCGTTCCGGCCGCGCCTGCCACGCCGCGTGTCGTTCTCGTTAATGCCCTCTCAAGCCACCCGGAACGTGCGTCCCGCCTCGTTTGCCCTGAAATCGGCGAGCACGGTCTCTCCGGCAATGGCGGTCTGGCCTTCGGCGGCCAGCGCCCGCGCGCCTTCGGGCAGATAAACGTCGACCCGAGAGCCGAAGCGGATCATGCCGATGCGCTGGCCGGCGCCGACGGTTTCACCTTCGCGCGTGAACGGCACGATCCGGCGCGCCACGAGACCGGCGATTTGCACCACGACAATGCGCTGACCCGTCGGGGTGGCAATCAGCAAAGCGTTACGTTCATTATCCTCACTCGCTTTGTCGAGATCGGCGGACAGGAATTTTCCGGCACGATAGACGATTTTCTCGATGCGGCCTGCGACGGGGCTGCGATTGACGTGACAATCGAACACGCTCATGAAAATCGAGATGCGGGGCAATGGCCGCTCGCCGAGGCCAAGCTCCGCCGGCGGCGCCGCATTGACAATCTGGCTGACGCGGCCGTCCGCCGGCGCCACCACGAGGCCGTCTCGCACCGGCGTCACCCGCGGCGGGTCGCGAAAGAAATAGACGCACCACAGCGTCGCCACGGTCGCCAGCCAACCAAGCGGCGTCCACAGCCAGAACAGGATGAGGCTTACCAGCGCGAAGCCGCCGATGAAGGGATAGCCCTCCGGATGAATCGGCGTGAGTTGTTTGCGGATGGAATCGTATATCGACATAGATATTCTATTATCCCGATTGTCATCATCCGCGAAAGCGGATGATCCGGTAATCACCTACCGTCGTCATGGCACTCCAGCAAAGCGATTACTGGATGCCCCGCCGTCGCGGGGCATGACAACGTGTCGCGCATTATTCCGCTGCGTCCACGGTGGGTAGAAGTTCAGACTCGGCGTCCTGCCCACCTATCGCAGGCGGCGGGTTGCGATTGGGGGCATCCGTTTTATCGTCCACCGTCGCCAGAATCTCGCGCGCCATTTGCGCTTCGCGCTGCCGGTTCCACATGCTGGCATAGAGCCCGCCATGCGCCAGCAATTCGCGGTGCGTGCCGCGCTCCACGATCGCGCCGTGGTCGAGCACGAGGATCTCATCGGCGCCGACGATGGTCGAGAGCCGGTGCGCGATGACGAGCGTGGTGCGGTTCTTCGAAACCCGGTCGAGCTCGTCCTGGATGTCCCTCTCGGTATGGCTGTCGAGCGCCGAGGTCGCCTCGTCGAGCAGCAGGATCGGCGGTGCTTTGAGGATAGTCCGCGCGATGGCGACGCGCTGCTTCTCCCCGCCGGAAAGTTTTAAGCCGCGTTCACCCACTTCGGTCTCATAGCCCTTTGGCGCGCGGGCGATGAAGCCGTCGATCTGCGCCTGGCGCGCGGCCTCCTCGACCTCGGCATCGCTCGCATCCCAGCGCCCGTAACGGATGTTGTAGCGGATAGTGTCGTTGAACAGCACGGTGTCCTGCGGCACCATGCCGATCGAGGCGCGCAGCGACGCCTGCGTCACGTCGCGGATATCCTGGCCGTCGATGAGGATGCGGCCGCCGCTCACTTCGTAGAAGCGGAACAATAGCCGCGAGATCGTCGATTTGCCGGCGCCGGACGGACCGACGATGGCGACGGTGTGGCCGGCCGCGACGTCGAAAGTCAGTCCCTTGAGAATCTGCCGCGCCGGCTCATAGGCAAAGGAAACGTTCTCGAAGCGAATAGTGCCGGCGTGGACTTGCAGCGGCGGCGCGCCGGGCCGGTCTTCGATCTCGGGCGGACGCGACAGCAGCGAAAACAGATTCTCGATGTCGATCACCGCTTGCTTGATCTCGCGATACACCATGCCCATGAAATTCAGCGGCGTATAAAGCTGAATCATCATGGCGTTGATCATGACGAAATCGCCGACGGTATTGCTGCCGTGCTCGATACCGTAGGCGCACAGCACCATGGCGCCGCAAAGCCCGATGGTGAAGATCACCGCCTGTCCGGCATTGAGCACGGCGAGCGACACATAGGCCTTGACGCTGGCATCCTCGTAGCGCGCCATCGAGCGGTCGTAGCGCTGTGCCTCGCGTGTCTCGGCGGAGAAATATTTGACGGTTTCGTAATTGAGCAGCGAATTGATCGCCTTGGCATTGGCGTCGTTGTCGCTCTCGTTCATCTTGCGGCGGATACCGATCCGCCACTGCGTCGCGGCATAGGTGAACCACATATAGGCCGCGACCGTGGCGCCGATGAGAGCGACGTAGCGCCAGTCGAAATGCACGAGCAGAACGGCGACGATCAGCACCAGCTCGACCACGGTCGGGGCGATCTGTAAGAGCACCATGCGCACAATGGTCTCGATGGCGTTGCGTCCGCGCTCCAAGACGCGCGTCAGGCCGCCGGTCTTGCGCTCGAGATGAAAGCGCAGCGAGAGCAGATGCACGTGCTCGAAGGTCAGGATCGCCAGCCGCCGCACCGCGTTCATCGCCACCTTGGCGAAAATGCCGTCGCGCCATTGCGTCAGCAAACCCATCACAATGCGGGTGCCGCCATAGGCGAGCGTCATCACGATGGGGGCGGCGAACGCCCAAGCGAGCCAATTGTTGGGCGCGACGGGGCCGGTACCGTGGCCGGCCAGCGCGTCGGTCGCCCATTTGAACGTGTAGGGCACCGCGATGGTGGCAAACTTGGCGAGGAAAAGCAGAACGGTGGCGAACACGACGCGCAGCTTCAAATCGCTCCGGTCGGCCGGCCAGATGTAGGGCCACAGCTTCGTGAGCGTCGGCAGCAAGGCCGCACGGTCGGTGTTGGTGGGTCGTTGAAAATCGCTCATCGCAGCCCAGCAAAACGGAGCGAACCGGGCCGCAGCGCGCAACCGGCGTCCCTCATCGCGTCTTTTCCGTCATATAGAGCTTTCCGCCGAGTTCCGCACCGGATGTAGGGGCGGCTTTAAAACCCGCCCTTGCGGTCGCAAACGCTTGCGGCCGACGCGAATCGACGCCACATCTACCGTTCAATGAGAATGACTCCATGAGCAAAATCAATGCGATCTGCGTCTACTGCGGATCAAGCCCGGGGACCGAGCCAGCCTTCATCGAAGCGGCGAAAAATTTCGGTAGAATCCTTGCCGAAAGCGGCGTGCGCCTCATCTACGGCGGCGGTTCGGTCGGCCTGATGGGTGCGCTTGCCGAGTCGGTGTTGGATCATGGCGGCCACGTAACCGGCATCATCCCGGAATTTCTGACCAAACGGGAGCGACCGCGGCGGCTATCCCAGGAACTCATCGTCACGCGGGACATGCACGAACGCAAGCGCACCATGTTCGAACGTGCGGATGCCTTCGTGGCTTTGCCAGGCGGTATTGGCACGCTGGAAGAGCTGGTCGAGCAACTCACCTGGGTCCAGCTCGGCCGCCACAAGAAACCGATCCTGATTGCCAATATCGCCGGCTATTGGGGTCCGCTGTTAGCTTTGATCGAACACATGCGCGCGGTGAAATTTGTGCCGCCGGCGCTGCGCGTCGACTTTCTGGTCGCGAAGCGCGTTGAAGAAATTCTACCCCTGTTGCGCGAGGCCGCGAGCGAGGTCGCCGAAGCGGACAAGCCGATGACGGTTCCGGCGGAGCGGTTGTGAACCGTCACTCCGTCGCACTCTTCAAAAACGTCACCGCTTCGATGCGATTACCGTCGGGATCGCGGATGAAGGCTGCGTAATAGCCGCCGTGATATTCGGGGCGCAGGCCGGGCGCGCCGTCTGAGGCGCCGCCGGCATTGAGCGCAGCGGCGTGGAACGCATCGACCGCCGCGGCATCGGGCGCGCGCAGACAAGTGTGCAGGCCGCTGTCGGGAGCGACGCGATCCATCGCGGCGCGCTTATTAATCCAGAACTCCGGATATTTCTTGCCGAAGCCGATCGCGGCATCCGGCCATTCGCGCAATTTGGTCAGCCCGAGCGGCGCCAGCAGCGCGGTGTAGAAAGCTTCGGCGTTTTTCAGATCGCGCACCGCGATTGAGATGTGATCGATCATGATGATCCCCTTATCTCCTCTCCCGCTCGCGGGGGAGGAGGCGAGCGAAGCGAACCCGGAGGGGGCAAGTGTTCGAAGCCAGTGCAGGCCGCACCGCTGCGGGCCCCCTCCCCAACCCCCCGCAAGCGGGGGAGGAAAAAGCGATCACGCCGGCGCGCCGGATTTCACGAGCTTATAGACGATGGAATCCATCAGCGCCTGGAACGAGGCGTCGATGATGTTCGGCGAGACGCCGACTGTGGTCCAACGGTCGCCGGTCTCGTCGGCGCTTTCGATCAGCACGCGGGTCACCGCCCCTGTGCCGCCATTGAGGATACGCACCCGATAGTCGGTAAGCTCGAGACCGGTGATAAAACTTTGATACTTGCCGAGGTCCTTGCGCAGCGCGAGGTCGAGCGCATTGACCGGACCGATACCCTCGGCGACCGAAATCAGCTCCTCATCGCCGACCTTGATCTTCACCACGGCCTGACTAACGGTGACGGACACGCCCTTCGCGTTGATGCGCTGTTCGACGTTGACGTCGAATTTTTCCACGTCGAAATAATGCGGCACTTTGCCGAGGAGACGGCGCGCCAAGAGTTCGAACGAAGCGTCGGCCGCTTCATAGGCGTAACCGATCGCCTCGCGATCTTTGACCTCGTCGAGGAGACGGCTGATGCGCGGATCGTCCTTGTCGACGGCAAGCCCGATGCGCTCGAGCTCGGCCAGCACGTTGGAGCGGCCGGACTGATCGGACACCAGGAGCTTTCGTTTATTGCCGACCCGCTCCGGCGCGATGTGCTCGTAGGTCGCCGGCTCCTTGACGATGGCGGAGGCATGAATACCGGCTTTGGTGGCGAATGCGCTCCCGCCGACATAGGGCGCATGGCGATCAGCGGCGCGGTTGAGCAATTCGTCGAGCGCATGCGACACGCGGGCGAGATGCGACAGCGCGTCGTCCGAGACGCCGATGTCGAAGTTGTCGGCATACTCCTTCTTCAGCTTCAGCGTCGGAATGATGGAGACGAGGTTGGCGTTGCCGCAGCGCTCGCCGAGCCCGTTGAGCGTGCCCTGAATTTGCCGCGCGCCGGCGCGCACCGCGGCGAACGAATTCGCCACCGCCTGCTCGGTGTCGTTATGGGCATGGATGCCGACATGGCCGCCGGGAATTTGGGCGCAGACCTCGCCGACGATGCGCTCGACCTCATGCGGTAGCGTGCCGCCATTGGTGTCGCACAGCACCACCCAGCGCGCGCCCTCCTCATAGGCCGCCTTGGCACAGGCGAGCGCGAAAGCGGGCTTGGCCTTGTAGCCATCGAAGAAATGCTCGCAGTCGAGCAAGACTTCGCGGCCTTTGGCTTTCGCGGCGCGCACGGAATCGCGGATCGAGGCGATGTTCTCCTCTTCCGTCGTCTCCAGCGCGACGCGCACGTGATAGTCCCAGGACTTGGCGACGAAGCAGATGGCGTCAGCCTTGGCGTCAAGGAGCGCGACGAGGCCCGGATCGTTCGACGCCGAGCGGCCGGGCCGCCGCGTCATGCCGAAGGCGGTGAGCTTTGCCCGCAGCGGACGCTCTTCGGAGAAAAATTCAGTATCGATTGGATTGGCCCCGGGATAGCCGCCTTCGACGTAGTCGATGCCAAGTTCGTCGAGCATGCGCGCGATCGTCAGCTTGTCGGCGAGCGTGAAATCGACGCCGTTGGTCTGCGCGCCGTCACGCAGCGTGGTGTCGAAGAGATAAAGCCGTTCGCGCGCCATGGTGGTCTCACCAAAGATAATGGTTCGAGGCCAAAGCCACGGCAATTACGATCGCGATCAGCGCGATCACCACGTGATGCGTCCGGAGTCCGAAAAAGCTGGGGTCTGGCTCGGTCATGGCGCTGGTTACCCGTGATAAAGGCGATAGACGGTGTACAGCGCGACCACGGCAGCCACGGCGATCACGCCGTACTTCAAGATCAAGTAATAGAGCCAATGCCGCTGGAACGGCGAGTCGGTGCGTTTCATGATGAAGACTCCTTCGCGGCGAGCGGCTTAGTCATCGTGGTGTTGGCGAGCCATTCACCGCCGACCGTCACGGTGTTGCGCGTCTTGGCGGTAAAGCCGCGTTTCTCGAAAAAGCCGCTCGCCGTGTCGCTTGAATTGACCGTCAATTCCTTGGCGCCGCGCGCGGCAGCGAGTTTTTCCAGCGCGTCGCACAGTAGGGCGGCAGCGCCCTGCCCCGCCGCGGCCGGGTGCACGTAGAGCATGTCGATCCTGGTGTTATCGGCCAGCGAAGCAAAGCCGACCGCGGAGCCGCCATAGGTCGCAACCAGCGTCAACTCGCCGGCAAGCCTTCTACCGAATTCTTCCTCATCGTCGGCCGTCGAGGCCCATGCCTCCCGCTGCGTTTCGCTGTAGTCCTCGGCGGCCAATTCCTCGATGGCGGCGCGGAAAATCTCCGCCAATAGCGGCGCGTCGGTCGGCAGCATCGGGCGCAGCGCGAGTTGCGGGAGGGCGCGGGCGTTCATGACACGGCCTCGAATAAACACACACCCTCGTCATGCCCGCGCTCGTCGCGGGCATCCACGTCTTTGCAGCCTTTCAGCAAGGCAAGTCGTGGATGGCCGGGACAAGCCCGGCCATGACGGTCAAAAGTCATCGCGCGATCTCCCAGGTGGTGCCGTCCTTGGTGTCTTTGAGCACGACGCCCATAGCCGCGAGTTCGTCGCGGAGGCGGTCCGATTCGGCAAAATTCTTTGCCTCGCGCGCGGCGGCCCTTTTCTGAATCAATGTTGAGACGGTTATTTCGTCAACCTGTTTCAAGATCATTTTGGTCAGATCAACTTCCTCTACATTGATGCCCAGAAACCTGCAGCTGGAACGGACCACGGCAGACGGTACTAGTCCTCCCTGGCTTCTATCAAAAAGCTTATGGAGCGCAGCAATCGCTTGGGGAGTATTTAAATCGTCGGCTAGCGCATCGAGCACTTCATCTGCCGGTTCTGAGCTTCCATCATCAAAACATCTTTGCCTAAAGGTACTAAGCGTTACCGCAGCCTCTTCGAGCTTTTGTTGCGTCCAATTTATTGGCTGGCGATAATGGGTTGACAGCATTGCGAACTTTAATACCGCTCCCGGCCACCGATATCCGTTCCAGCCTCTAAGCAACTCATGAATTGTCACGAAATTGCCGAGCGACTTCGACATCTTCTCGCCTTCGACCTGCAAGAAGCCGTTGTGCGTCCAGTAATTCGCCATGACCGGCGTGTGGAAAGCGCATCGTGACTGCGCGATTTCGTCCTCATGGTGCGGAAAGACGAGGTCGATGCCGCCGCCGTGGATGTCGAACATTTCGCCGAGATATTTCCACGACATCGCCGAGCACTCGATGTGCCAGCCCGGCCGGCCGGGTGCCTTGATGCCGGCGGGTGACGGCCAGGCCGGCTCGCCGGGCTTCGACGGCTTCCATAATACAAAGTCCCGCGGGTCTCTTTTATAAGGTGCGACTTCGACGCGCGCGCCCGCGATCATTTCGTCGAGCGGGCGCTTGGACAACTGGCCGTAATCGGGATCCGACGGCACCGAAAACAGCACGTTGTCTTCGGCGACGTAGGCGTTGCCGGATTTGATCAAACGCTCGATGAGTGTCTTCATCTCGACGATGTGCTCGGTGGCGCGCGGCTCATAAGTCGGCGGCAGACAGCCGAGCGCGGCGACGTCCTCGTGGAATTGTCGGTCGGTGGTCGCGGTGACCTTGCGGATCGCCTCGTTGAGCGGCAGGCCGGGGTACTCCTCCGCTGCGCGCGCATTGATCTTGTCGTCGACGTCGGTGATGTTGCGCACGTAAGTGACGTGCTTTTCGCCGTAGATGTGCCGCAACAAGCGGAACAGCACATCGAACACGATCACCGGCCGCGCATTGCCGATATGGGCGAAGTCGTAGACCGTCGGCCCGCACACATACATGCGCACGTTCGACGGATCGAGCGGGGTGAAAACCCGCTTCTCGCGCGTCAGCGTATCGTAGAGCTTCAGGTCCATCGTCGAATCAAACCATGCGAAATAGAAGATTACGATATCCAGACGTACACGCTGGGCCTGCTGGCCGGGCGTGTCCAAAATCTCGACGGTGAGAAAAGACGGCCGCAGCCAGCGTTTGCGCTAGCGAATAATCCCCCGGCAAATGCCGAAAGTTTGGGCGTGACCGTTCATGGGGCGCACAATGGTAGAGGCCGTGCATGACGTCAAGGTCCCATTGGCCATCACACACTGTCGCCGCCGTGCCACAGCCTGTGGAAACGGCAGCATCGCACCGCCAGTCGCATTGCTCCGCGGCGGAAATCATGAGAGCCGAAATAGCCATTGCCGGGCGCGAATTGAACACCCTTAACGAAAGCTTAACCCCGCAGTCGCATTGTTGAAGACATTGGGATCGAAGGTCGGTCGGGTCTATGGCGCGCGTGCGCCGGGTGGGGGAACCATGCGTCTCGTGATTGCGGCAACCACCGCCGCGGCCGTGCTTCTTGCCGCCACCGTGGCGCAGGCCGAAAAGCGGATGTTCATCATCGCCAATGACGGCGACGGCTACGGCGTCGACCGCTGCCTCGCTTCGGGCGCGCCGTGCGGCGCGCCGGTGGCAAGCGCCTATTGCAAGTCGCGGCAGTTCGCGCAGGCTCTGTCGTTCCGCAAGGTCGATCGCGACGACATCACCGGCGCCATCCCGACCAGCGACCCGACCACCTGCAAGGGCGGCAATTGCGACAACTTCGTCGCCATCGAGTGCTCGCGCTGACCCTTTAGCGAAGGCACGCTGATCCGCTTTTCCCGGACAGCATCCGATCGACGCTAAAGCGCACCCGATCCGCCCACCGCGCCCACAGGGGCGCCCTCCAGCCGTTGCGTGGGCCATCAAGTTCGTTCATCTTCGCGGTAATACGTCCCATCCTCATGCCGGACCGTCGGGGTGGGACCAAGCCGGGAACCGGCCAGCGCTAGGTCGGCAGCGATGTGGGGACGGATGACGGTTCAACGCGCGATAGAAAGCGATGGCAGGGAGTCCTTGCCTGCAGCCGCCGAACAGGCGCCGCTGAAACTCGAGCAATTCCTGCCCTATCGGCTCAACGTCGTTGCCAGTCTCGTCTCGCAAGCGCTGTCGCGCGTCTATGCGCGGCGCTACCGGATCGGCGTGCCGGAATGGCGGGTCTTAGTGACGCTCGGCCAATTTGGCGTGATGACCGGCAAGGCAATCGGCGGCCATACCCATATGCACAAGACCAAGGTGTCGCGCGCGGTCGCACTTTTGGAAAAGCGCAAACTCGTGGCGCGAAAGGCCAACCGCGCGGACATGCGCGAGTTGTTTCTGTCGCTGACCGTCCCCGGCCGAGCGATCTATGAGGAGCTCGCGCCGCACGCGCTTGAATTCGCGCAACGGCTGACCGACATCCTCACCCCGAGCGATCGCGAAGCCTTCAATCGCGCGCTGCAGCAGATCATCGATCGATCCGCGCAGCTCGTCGCCGAGACGATTGAGCGGGACGGCCCGATGGAGGACATGTGAAGCTTTATTCCTATTTCCGCTCTTCGGCCGCCTATCGCGTGCGCATCGCGCTCAATTGGAAGGGCATCGCCTACGAGACCGCGTCCGTCCATCTGATCAAGGACGGCGGCCACAACAAGCGGCCGGAATTCCGCGCCGTCAATCCGCAGATGCGGGTGCCGGTTCTGGTCACGCCGGCCGGCAACGTGCTGATCCAGTCGCTCGCCATCATGGAGTATCTCGAGGAAACCCATCCCGAGCCGGCGTTGCTGCCGAAAGATCCGATCGCGCGCGCCAAGGTGCGCGCGATCGCCGAACTGATCGCCTGCGACATCCATCCGCTCAACAATACCAGCGCGCTACGCTACCTGAAAAACGAGTTGCACCAGGAGCAGGGCGCGATCGATGCCTGGTACCATCACTGGGTCATTACCGGCTTCGAGGCGCTCGAAGCGCTGCTGGAGCCTGGCCCCTATGCCTGCGGCGACAAAGTCACGCTGGCCGACCTCTGCCTGGTGCCGCAAGTCGCCAATGCGCGGCGCCTGAAAGTGCCGCTCGACAAATTCCCAAAAATCGTCGGCGTCGATGCAGCCTGTCTGGCGCTGCCCGCTTTCGACCGCGCCCGGCCGGAAAATCAACCCGATGCGGAGTGACGACGGGGCGTTCACACTTTGGTCACCATTGCGGGGCCTTATCCGCGGCCCATTTACGGGGAGGTTCGGCGGACCGGATCGGGACCTAATATGTTCAACAAATTGCGGCGGTTAGGCCCAGCCGGGCATTGCGTTATGCTAGGCGCCATGTTTGGCGCGGCTTTGTCCGCGCCGGCGCTTGCGCAGGGCTATCCGGTTCCGCCGGCAGCGATTCCCCAGGCACCGAACCAGCCGGCACAATATCCTCAACCGGCGCCATATCCCCAACCGGCCTATCAGCAGGCGCCCTATCAGCGGTCGGCCAGTCAGCCCGCGCCGAACCAAACGCCGCTGAACCCGGCGACCACCAATCCGCTTTGCGTGCGGCTTGAAGGCCAGCTCGCCTCGTTCGACCGCGGCGGCGCCGATCCGGCCCGTGCCGCCCAGATCCAGCAGTCCCAAGACGCCATCGCCAAGAAACAGGCCGACATCGACCGCGCCACCGCGCAAGCGCACAAGTCCGGCTGTGCCGGCTCGGGATTCTTCGCCTTGTTCTCGGCGCTGTCGCCGCAATGCGGCCCGATCACGTCGCAGATTTAACAGATGCGCGGCGATCTCGACCGCATGACGAGCGATCTGCAACAGCTGCAAAGCGGCAGCTCCAATCAGGTCGACCAGCGCCGCGCGCTGATCGGACAATTGGCGCAGAACAATTGCGGCGCGCAATACACCGCCGCGGCGAATTCGCAGGGCGGCCCGCAAGGCTTTTTCGACGCGCTGTTCGGCGGCGGCACGATCGTGAACCCGAACGGCGATGGGGCGCCGAACGGCACCTATCACACCGTCTGCGTGCGCAGCTGCGACGGCTATTATTTCCCGATCTCCTATTCGACCTTGCCGTCCCACTTTGCCGAGGACCAACTGACCTGCCAGCGCGAATGCCCCGCCGCCGATGTCGCGCTCTATTCCTATCGCAATCCGGGCGAGAGCATGGATCAGGCGGTATCGACCAGCGGCCAGCTCTACACCGCGCTCCCGACCGCCTACCGTTATCGCACCCAGCTCGTCTCGGCCTGTTCATGCCGCAAGCCGGGCGAGAGCTGGCAGGACGCGCTCAAGAATGCCGACGATTCCTCCACGCTTGAGAGCGGCGATATCGTCGTGACCGACCAGAACGCGAAAGCGCTGTCGCAGCCGCCGAAGCCAGGCGGCAAGACGGTCGCGAGGGCGCTGCCGAATACGCCCGCCACCGCATCGGACTCGACCACAGTTGCCTCTGCTCCGGAAAAGCCAAAGGGTCCAGTGCGGGTGGTGGGACCACCTTTCCTGTCGCAGTCGGAACTAAGGTTGCAGCAGTCGCAGTGACGACTTAAAAATCCGCCGCGCCGGCCTTTGCCATCGCCGCGCCTTTGACCGGCGAGCCGCTTGACTTGGGATTCGGCGTGCCAGGGTCGGTAAAGCGGTTGACGATCGGATAACGGCGGTCGCGGCCGAAATTCTTCAATGTAACCTTGACGCCGGGCGCGGCCTGCCGCCGCTTATATTCGGCCAAATTGAGCATGCGCTCGACCTTCATCACGGTATCGCGGTCGAAGCCTGCCGCGACGATGTCCGCGGTCGATTCCTCGCGCTCGACCAGCCGCTCGAGAATTTTGTCGAGCACCTCGTAGGGCGGCAGCGTGTCCTGGTCGGTCTGGTTCTCGCGCAGTTCCGCGCTCGGCGCCCGGGTTATGACATTCTCCGGAATGACCGCGCCATCGGGACCGCGTGCGCCGTCAGGCTTCCACGTATTGCGCAGATGCGCCAGCCGATAGACCTCGATCTTGTAGAGATCCTTGATCGGATTGAAGCCGCCGTTCATGTCGCCGTATAGAGTGGCATAGCCGACCGACATTTCCGACTTGTTGCCGGTCGTCACCACCATGAGGCCGAATTTATTGGAGATCGCCATCAGGATGACGCCGCGGGCGCGCGCCTGCAGGTTCTCTTCGGTCACGTCGCGCGGGGAGCCGGCAAATACGCCGGCGAGCGCCGTTTCCAGGCCCTGCACGGCGCTTTCGATCGGCACGATGTCGTAACGCACGTTGAGCGCCTCGGCGACCGCGGCGGCATCCTTTCGCGACTCCTGCGAAGTGTAGCGGTAAGGCAACATCACGCAGCGCACCCGTTCGCTGCCGAGTGCGTCGACCGCCATTGCCGCGCACAGCGCGGAATCGACACCGCCGGAGAGCCCGAGCACGACGCCTTTGAAGCGGTTCTTGTCGACGTAATCGCGCAAGCCCAGCACGCAGGCGGCGTAGTCCGATTTGTCCAACGATTCGGCCTGCGCCATCGGCCCCGGGGCGCAACGCCAGCCCTGATCGGTGCGCGACCACTGCGTCGTCACGACAACTTCGCGGAACGCCGGCAGCTGAAAGACGATCGAGCGGTCGGCATTGAGCGCGAACGACGCACCGTCGAACACCAGTTCGTCCTGGCCGCCGACTTGGTTGATGTAGATGAGCGGCAACGCCGCCTCGGTGACGCGCGCGACGCAGACGTTGAGCCGTAAGTCGATCTTGTCGCGCCAATACGGCGAGCCGTTCGGCACGATGAGAAGTTCGGCGCCGGTTTCGGCCAGGCATTCGACCACGTTCTCGTAATCGCCCCAGTCGGTCCAGGTATCCTCGCAGACCGGCAAACCAAGCCGCACGCCACGGAAGTTTACGGGCCCCGGCACCGGGCCGGAGGCAAAGACGCGCTTTTCGTCGAACACCCCGTAATTCGGCAGGTTGACCTTGAAGCGGATGGCGTCGATGCGCCCGCCGGTCAAAAGCGCATAAGCGTTATAAAGCTTGCCGTCCTCCACCCAAGGCGATCCTATGAGCACGGCGGGCCCGTCATTAGCGGTGTCGCGCGCCAAATCCTCGAGCGCGGCCCGGCACGCGGCCTGGAATGCCGGCTTGAGCACCAGATCTTCGGGCGGATAACCGGCGATGAAAAGCTCGGAGAAGGCGATGATATCGGCGCCTTGGCGCGCCGCGTCTGCGCGCGCCTTGCGAGCGCGCTCCAGATTGCCGGACACATCGCCGACAATCGGGTTGAGCTGCGCCACGGCAATGGCCAGACGGTCGGCGGGACGATCGTTCATGGCGAAGGTCTAAAACAAGTTCCTGGCAAGTGGAACTGCCCGCCCCAGTTACAATCCCGCGACCGCGGGCAATTGTGTTGTCATACCCTCGCGCTTGGATTTGAGCAGGTCGGCCAGCAAAAACGACAGATCGATCGACTGCTCGGCATTGAGCCGCGGGTCGCACACCGTGTGATAACGGTCGTTGAGATCCTCGTCGCTGATGGCGCGGGCGCCGCCGGTGCATTCGGTGACGTCCTTGCCGGTCATTTCCAGATGCACGCCGCCGGGATAGACGCCCTCGGCGGCGCAGACCTGGAAGAAGCCGCGGACCTCCTTGAGGATCTGGTCGAACGGCCGCGTCTTGTAGCCGGTGACCGAGGTTATGGTATTGCCGTGCATCGGATCGCACGACCACACCACGTTGCGGCCTTCGCGTTTGACCGCGCGCACCATGGCCGGCAGCAGATCGGCGACCTTGTCGGCTCCGACACGGCAAATCAGGGTCAGGCGGCCTGGCTCGTTGTCCGGATCAAGGATATCGATGAGCTTTAGAAGCTCGGCCGGTTTCTGCGTCGGCCCGGTTTTCAGGCCGAGCGGATTTTTGATACCCCGGCAGTACTCGACATGCGCATGATCCGCCTGCCGGGTGCGGTCGCCGATCCACACCATGTGGCCGGACGTGCAGTACCAGTCGCCGGTCGTCGAATCGACGCGGGTAAAGGCCTGCTCGTAGCCAAGCAGCAGCGCTTCGTGGCTGGTGTAAAAATCGGTGGTGCCGAGGCTCGAATCCACCGCGAAGGTCAGGCCGCAGGCGCGCATGAAATCGAGCGCGCCGGAGACGCGGTCGGCCAAATCGCGGTAGCGCTTGGACTGCGGCGAGCCGCTCACGGATTCGAGCATCCAGCGATGCACATTGTCGAGGCTCGCGTAACCGCCCTTGGCGAAGGCGCGCAGAAGATTGAGCGTCGCCGCCGATTGCCGATAGGCCTCCAATTGCCGGCGCGGCTCCGCCGCCCGTGCTTGAGGCGTGAAATCGGTACCGTTGATGATGTCGCCGCGATAGACCGGCAGTTCGACACCGCCGCGCTTTTCGGTCGGCGAGGTGCGCGGCTTGGCGAATTGTCCGGCGATACGGCCGACCTTCACCACCGGGCATGCTGCCGCATAGGTCAACACTACCGCCATCTGCAGAAAAACGCGGAAGAAGTCGCGGATATTGTTGGCGCCGTGCTCGGCAAAGCTCTCGGCGCAATCGCCGCCTTGCAGCAGGAAAGCCTGGCCGGTCGCCACCTTCCCCAGCGCGGCTTTGAGATTGCGTGCCTCACCGGCAAAAACCAGCGGCGGGAAAGTGGCAAGCTGCGCCTCGACATCGGCCAGCGCCTTGGCGTCCGGATAATCCGGCACCTGCAGGATCGGCTTGCCGCGCCAGGAGTCCGGACCCCACTTCACTGCATTGACCAGTTTCGACATACGCCTCTCCAACCCGTCACCCAGGGCTTCGCGCAGCAGCGATCCCGGAATCCATATTCACAAGCGGTGGTTATGGATTCCGCCCCCGCCGTCACGCGGTTCGGCCGGAATGACCGGCGCATATATACACAACCGACCGTGGCCGCGACAGCCCGAGAAATGCCGCCTATTCCGCGGCTTCCCGGACGAAGCTGGCGCTTTTCTTGCGCATGGTAACCAGCTCTTCGGCAGCCGTCGGGTGTAACGCGATCGTCGCGTCAAAATCGGCCTTTTTGGCGCCCATTTTCACGGCAACAGCGGCGACCTGCGCCATCTCGGCGGCGCCTTCGCCGACGACATGGCAGCCCACGACCTGGTCGGACAGGCCGTCGACGACAAGCTTCATCAACACGGTGGTATCGCGGCCGGAAAGCGTCGCCTTGAGCGGCTTGAAGACGGCCTTGTAGATATCGGTGCGCGCCAGCCGGGCGCGGGCTTCCGTTTCGGTGAGGCCGACCGTGCCAACCTCGGGCTCCGAAAACACCGCCGTCGGCACGTGGCCGTGATCGACGGCGGTTGGCCTGCCGCCGAACACGGTGTCGGCAAAAGCATGGCCCTCGCGGATCGCGACCGGAGTAAGGTTGATGCGGTTGGTCACGTCGCCGACCGCATAGATGCTCGGCGCCGACGTGCGCGAATACTCGTCGACCACGATGCTGCCGTCTTTGGCGATCTTGACGCCGGCCTCCTTGAGGCCGAGTTTGGCGACATTGGGATGCCGGCCGGTCGCGAACATGGCGCGGTCGGCGGTGATGCAATTGCCGCTCGACAGCCGTACCGAGAAATGTCCGCCGGTTTGTTCGATGGCCGCGACTTTGCAACCGGTCAGCACCTTGATCCCGTGGGCTTCCATCTCGACCCGCACGTGTTGGCGCACGTCATCATCGAAGCCACGCAAGATATTCTCACCGCGATAGACCAACGTTACATGAGAACCCAGTCCGGCGAAGATGCCGGCGAATTCGACGGCGATATAACCGCCGCCCTGAACCACGACGCGACCGGGCAATTCCGGCAGATGAAACGCTTCGTTCGAGGAGATGGCGTGCTCGATGCCTGGAATGGGGTCGCCGTAGCTGGGCGTGCCGCCGGTGGCGATCAGGACGTAAGCCGCGCGCACACGCTCGCCGCTTGCCAATTGCACAGTGTGAGGGTCGACCAGGACGGCCCGGGCCTTCGCCACTTTCACGCCGGCTTTGTTGAGGGTGGCGCCGTAAGCCGCTTCCAGCCGCGCGATTTCGCGATCCTTATTGGCGATCAGCTTAGCCCAATCGAATGAGGCCTGCGGCACGGTCCAGCCGAAGCCGGCGGCATCCTCGAATTCGCCGCGAAAGCGCGACGCGTAGACCAAGAGCTTTTTCGGCACGCAGCCGCGGATGACGCAGGTGCCGCCGAGGCGATATTCCTCGGCGACCATCACGCGCGCGCCGTGCTCGGCAGCAATACGCGCCGCGCGCACCCCGCCCGAGCCGCCACCGATAACGAAAAGATCGACGTCGTAATCAGCCATCTTGCTTTATCGCTTTACATATCGTGACCGCGCTTTTTCATCTGGTCGCGCATGTCGCCAATGACTTCCTGGGACAGATTATCGCCCCAGCTGCCGGCATAGGCCATCGACTCGTCAAGCACCTTCGGCTCCTCGATCAGCGCCTTTTTGCCGACCGGCGATTGATAGAACGCCAGCAACTGTTTCAATTCAGCCTCGGTGAAGTGTTGGGCGTACATGCGCGCGGTCGCATCAACAAGCTCGCTGACGCGCGGCGCCAATTTTTTCTCCTCGATGGCCGCGACTTGATTGAGGTCGTTGGCCCACATGAAATTGGTTTGCATGAACATGTTCTTGGTCTTCTCGACCACGCCGCGAAGCAGGGGGGCAAATACGTTCTGGACGCCTTTGATATCGACGATTTGTTTGGCCAGCAGCAGTGCTGCTGGAGACGGCTGCGGGCCGGGGACGGCCGGAGCCTGAGCCAAAGCCGGGCGAACGATACTGATCATCAACAGGGCGATCAGCGCAGCCATAACGTGACGCGTGCAGAAACGGGCGATCATAGGCGCACTCCCTTCGAGCTAAAGATCAAGATCGTTCGACGAGGCGAACCCCGTCCGGGCCGGCGAGAATAGCAGTCCCGGCGAGATCGATGAACAAACCGTGTTCCATCACGCCCGGGATGGAGGACAGCCTGTCCGCGAGATCCCGCGGATCGGCAATGCGCCGCAATTGGGCATCGAGAATCCAGTGCCCACTATCCGTGACGAAAGCGTGGCCGTTTTGGCCCATGCGCAGCTGTGCCGGCCCGGGACATCCCGCCGCGGCAGCGGCCGCTTCGACCGCGCGGCGGGTGGCGGTCGCGCCAAACGGTACGATTTCAATCGGCAGCGGGAAGCGGCCAAGAACCGGGACCCATTTCAATTCGTCGGCGATGACCACCATTTTCGCCGACGCCGACGCCACCACCTTCTCGCGCAGCAACGCGCCGCCGCCGCCCTTGATCAAAGTCAGATCGGGCGCGATTTCGTCGGCGCCGTCGACGGTGAGATCGAGCTCAGGGGTGTCGTCGAGCGTAGTGAGCACAATGCCGCGCCGAGCCGCCAGTGCGCGCGTCGCCTCGGACGTTGGCACGCCGACAACGTCGAGCCCCCCGCGCACGTGCTCCGCCAACAGGTCGATAAAGGCCGCCGCCGTCGAACCGGTGCCCAGTCCGAGCCGCATGCCGGAGCGCACCAGTTCGACCGCGGCAGCCGCTGCAGCCCGCTTGTAGGCTTCCACGTTCATCATGGGCTGTGTAGCCGCCTTCCGACCTTGATCCTAGAGCCTTGCGCCGGCAGTTCGCGACGGCTACCCGGGAAGGGCATGCTTACCATCGCTTTCGATCTCGACGGCACGCTGATCGATACCGCCCCCGATCTCATTTCGACGCTGAACCTTATCCTGGGACAGGAGGGCTTGCCGCCGGTCGAATACGATACTGCCCGGCGCATGATCGGCGGCGGCGCCCGCGCCATGATCGAAAAGGCGCTCGCCGCCGAAGGCCGCGCCTGTCCGCAAGCCGAGCTTGATCGGCTATTTGCGGCATTCATCGAATATTATGCTGCGCATATCGCCGACCGCTCGCGGCCCTTCCCGCAGCTGGAAACGACGCTGGAGCACTTGGCTGGCGAGGGTCATCGTCTCGCAGTCTGCACCAACAAGCTTGAATGGCTCTCGGTCAGGCTTTTGGACACTCTCCAACTGAGCCGGTACTTTGCGGCGATTTGCGGTCAGGACACTTTCGGCGTGCAAAAACCCGATCCGCAGATGCTCCGGCTTACGATCGAGCGCGCCGGCGGCGAGCCCTCCCGCGCCATCATGGTTGGCGATTCCGGAACGGATATCCGCACTTCCCGCGCGGCGACGGTGCCCGTCATTGCGGTAGACTTCGGCTACAGCGAGGTGCCGATCGCGCTCCTGCGTCCCGACCGGATCATCGGCTCATTCGCCGACCTCCCGGCGGCGATCCGCGCCATCGACGCTGGCCGCTCCTGACCGCTCCAGTGTGATCGCTCGGCCACACCCAGCAAAGGAAGCGTTGAGGGTCGACAGCCGCCAGATCGTCCGTTTGACCAAGGTCAATTTCAAGAATTCCGGGATAAGTCCTTGTCGTTGCCTCATTTATTGTCTGGCAGCCACCACCATCCATTCGTTGCAATGTTCTGAACAGCCGCCCATGACGCGAGCCTATCCGCTTTACCCAAAATCCCAAGCGGCCTAGGTTCACGACCGGGACGGGGAGTGGATAATGTTGCGTGTCCGGCTGTTCGCCGTCACTGCGATTGGCTTGGGCGCCGCACTGGGAGGATGCTCCAGTTCGGGCTCGATGTCCGATTTGTTCAAGCCGTCGCCGCCGCCGCCCCAAGTCCTTCAATTTCAATCCGTGCCCGCGGGCGCGAATGTTCAGACCGCACAGGGTCAGACCTGCGTGACGCCGTGCTCGCTCGCGGTTCCGGTGACGAGCCAGGCTGTTTCATTCAGTTTGAACGGCTACGTGCCCCAAACGATCCAGATCGCGGTCCACCAGGCCGAAGGCTCCCTGTTCAGCACTCCGCCGCCGGACCTCGTGCCCAATCCCGCGGTGGCGATGCTCCAGGCGGCGCTCCCGCCGCCGCCGCCGCGCAAGGTGGTGAGGCCAAGGCCGCGCAAGACCGTCGCCCGACCCAGGCCTGCCGCGCCGCGCCCGGCATCGATGCAGGGACCGACCCAGCCTTCGATCGCCGCTCCAGAGCAAGCGCCGGCCCAGGACAATGTGTTTCCGCCTCCCCCGCCGACGTCGGCCTCGCCCTTCCCGCCGCCGCCACCGACGCGTTAGCGCAAGGTGCCGCAGGCTCCGTGCCGGCGGGAAAAAATTCTGGACGATCAGGGCTTTATCCGGCACAGTGACCTGCTTATCTCTTAGGACATGGATAGCGTGCCAGCCAACCCGCCCAGCCTGGAACTCGAAGGTGGCGCCGGTCATCCGGAACTGGTCGACCCGTTCGGCCGGGCCATTACCTACCTGCGGGTCTCGGTGACGGACCGCTGCGATTTCCGCTGCGTCTATTGCATGGCGGAAAACATGTCGTTTCTGCCGAAGGCCGAGGTACTCACGCTTGAGGAACTCGACCGGTTGTGCTCCGCCTTTGTCGCGCGCGGCGTGCGCAAGCTCCGCCTGACCGGTGGTGAGCCGTTGGTGCGACGTGGCATTATGACGCTCGTCACGTCGCTGTCGCGGCATCTGCGCTCGGGCGCTCTGGACGAGCTAACTTTGACCACCAACGGCTCACAGCTCGCCAAATATGCCGGCGCGCTGGCGGCGGCCGGCATCCGCCGGATCAATGTCTCGCTCGACACGCTCGATCCCGAAAAATTCCTCGCCATCACGCGCTGGGGTGCGTTCGATCAGGTGATCGCCGGAATCGACGCCGCGCAGGCCGCTGGGCTGAAGATCAAGATCAACACGGTTGCGCTTAAAGGCGTCAACGACGAGGAATTCCCGCGCCTGATCGAATGGGCGCACCGGCGCGGCATGGATCTCACTTTGATTGAGGTGATGCCGCTGGGCGAAATCGGCGAAGGCCGGCTCGATCAGTATCTGCCGCTTTCGCTCATCCGCGCGCAGCTCGGCGAGCGCTTTACGCTCGAGGACATCGATTATCGCACCGGCGGGCCCGCGCGCTATATGCGCGTCGCAGAGACCGGCGGCCGCCTCGGCTTCATTACGCCGCTAACGCACAATTTCTGCGAATCCTGCAATCGCGTGCGGGTCACCTGCACCGGTACGCTTTACATGTGCCTCGGCCAGGAAGACGCCGCCGATCTGCGCAAGCCGTTGCGTGCTTCGGAAGGCAACGATCTTCTCTTCGCCGCCATCGATGAAGCGATTTCGCGCAAGCCCAAGGGTCACGATTTCATCATCGATCGCCGCCATAAGCGGCCGGCACTGGCGCGGCATATGAGCGTGACGGGAGGCTAAACTAGCGCCCTATTCTGCAAGCACGTGCAGAACGCTGGCTGCTGCTGCAAACTCGGCGTGACGAAACGCGCGGCGCCCTATCGCCATCTCGTCCTTTCCCCATTGCACCATATTCCAATCCTCGTCGACATGGGCCGCCTGCCAGGCCGCGTCGGCGGATAGCACACCGTGCGCCAGGGCCACCGCGATTAGCGCCGAGCCGGTGAGCGTCGTGATCACGTGGACAGCGCCGAGTCGCCACGGATCGCTCGGGATGGCGGCCGCGGCGGCTTTCAGGGCCGCATCGGGCTGGGTGACGTGAACGACGCCTTCGCCGAGCTTGAAATGCGCCCCAAGCGTATTGCGCGCCCAAGCAAGGATCGGGTCCCAAAGCGCTGCTTGGCGCTCGCATAATGGCCGCGGCCCGCTCGCGCGGTAGAGCAAGAGATCGGACGCCAGATAGTTTTGGATTTCCGCGGCCACCGGGCCGGGATTCTCGGCAACGCCGTCGATGACCGCATTGGCCAGCCGCGTCAGCGGCATGGTGACCGGATCGATCACCTCGCGCTGCGCCTCCCATTCCGCGGCGATCTCCTGGCCAAGCGCAAGCGTCGGCGCGGCGAGCATGCGGCCGGCCGGCGTGTGCGCTGGCTTGCCGTCGAGGGTCGCGACGTAGCCGCCCTCAGCCGCCTGCATCCCAGTTGCGGCGTAAAGGCGCTTTCGTAAGGCCGGCCGGGCGCCGCGGCGGGCGGCGGCCACAGGGTCACCGAGCGGGATGGTTTCGAACAGGTCGCGCATAGGATCGATTTATTGCATGCTTTCAATAAGTTACGCTGCGACCGGAAGATCGGAGCCGGCTCCCGTCAAGTCGCGCTTTTGTTAACAGCCATAGGCGAGAAATCCTCGCTATAACAAGGGAGAAGCGGTGGAAATTCAGCCCCCTGTCGACTAGTATCCGGCGCCGGATTCGGCTACGGGACCGCCGGAAGTGGAAATTCCACGCAGCAGAGTTCCTACCGCCGCGTTTTAAGAGCGGGTCGCTGCGTGCGCGAGGAGTCGATGAAACCTACCGATATTTCGGTCCCGGACTACTTCCACAAGGTGGTGGATTGTCAGTGGGCCTGCCCGGCGCACACGCCGGTCCCCGAATACATCCGTTTGATCGCCGCGGGCCGCTACAGCGACGCCTACATGATCAATTGGGAATCCAACGTGTTTCCGGGCATTCTCGGACGCACATGCGATCGACCCTGTGAGCCGGCCTGCCGGCGTGGCCGCGTCGAGAAGGAGCCGGTCGCGATCTGCCGCCTCAAGCGGGTCGCCGCCGACTTCAAAGACGACATCCGCGACCGGCTGCCGAAGGCGCCGGCAATCAAGAACGGCAAGCGCATCGCACTCATTGGCGGCGGTCCCGCCTCGCTCGCGGTGGCGCGGGATCTCGCGCCGATGGGCTACGCCTGCGTGGTGTTCGACCAGGATCCGAAATCCGGCGGCATGATGCGGACGCAAATTCCGAAATTCCGCTTGCCCGAAACAGTCATCGACGAGGAATGCGATTACATCCTCAATCTCGGCATCGAATTCAACGGCGGCAAACGCATCGACAGCCTCAAGGCGCTGCTCGCGGATGATTTTGACGCCATTTTCGTCGGCTGCGGCGCACCGCGCGGCCGCGACCTCGACATCCCCGGCCGCAAGGAAGCGGTCAAGAACATCCACATCGGCATCGATTGGTTGTCCAGCGTCTCGTTCGGGCACATCGACAAGATCGGCAAGCGCGTCATCGTGCTCGGCGGCGGCAACACCGCGATGGATTGCTGCCGCTCCTCGCGCCGGCTTGGCGGCGAGGACGTCAAAGTCATCGTGCGCTCTGGCTTCGAGGAGATGAAGGCGTCTCCCTGGGAGAAGGAGGACGCCATGCACGAGGACATCCCGATCTTCAATTATCTGGTACCGAAGGAATTCACCCACAACAGCGGCAAGCTCACCGGCGTGCTGTTCGAGAAAGTCAAAGCGGTCCGCGACGCCAAGGGCCGCCGCGAGCTCGTTCCGACCGGCGAGCCCGACGAGCTTTTCCCCTGCGATGACGTTTTGGTCGCCGTCGGCCAGGAGAACGCGTTTCCCTGGATCGAGCGCGATTGCGGCATCGAGTTCGACAAATGGGACATGCCCAAGGTCGATCCGAAGACCATGGCCTCGACGCATCCCAAGGTTTTCTTCGGCGGCGACGCCGCGTTCGGCCCGAAGAATATCATCTGGGCCGTGGCGCACGGCCACGAGGCGGCCATTTCGATCGACCGCTTCTGCCGCGGCGAGGACATCAATGTCCGCCCGGCACCGCAGGTTACGGTGTCGAGCCAGAAGATGGGCATCCACGAATGGTCCTACGACAACGAGATCACGCTGGATAAGCGCTTCCGCGTACCGCATCGCGAAAAGGTCGTGGCGCTGCGTGACATCAAGGCCGAAGTCGAGCTTGGCTACGACCTCGAACTGGCGCTCAAAGAGGCCGAGCGCTGCCTCAACTGCGATGTGCAAACCGTGTTCACCGGTCAGCTCTGCATCGAGTGCGATGCCTGCGTCGACATCTGCCCGATGGACTGCATCACCTTCACCGCCAACGGCGACGAGACCGATCTGCGGCAGCGGCTGCAGGCCCCGGCGAAGAATCTCACCCAGGATCTCTATATCGGCAACGACCTCAAGACCGGCCGGGTCATGGTCAAGGACGAGGACGTCTGCCTGCATTGCGGCTTATGCGCCGAACGCTGCCCCACCGGCGCGTGGGACATGCAAAAATACCTGATCGACATGACTCACGCGGAACAAGCATGCCAGCCCAGAACCCAATCAGCGGCGTAAACGACTTCGTCATCCGCTTTGCCAACGTCAACGGCTCCGGCTCGGCCAGCGCCAACGAGCTGTTCGCACGATCCGTCCTGCGCATGGGCGTTCCGGTGTCGCCGCGCAACATCTTCCCCTCGAACATCCAGGGCTTGCCGACCTGGTACGAGGTGCGCATTTCGGAAGCAGGCCATCTCGGCGCGCGCGGCGGCATCGACATGATGGTGGCGATGAACCCGCAGACCTGGGACAAGGACGTCGCGTCCCTAGAGCCGGGCGGCTACCTGCTTTACGATTCGACAAAGCCGATGCCGAAGTCGAAGTTCCGCGACGACATCAATGTCATCGGCGTGCCGCTCACCGCGATCACCAATTCCACCTATAGCGACCCGCGCCAGCGCCAGCTTTTCAAGAACATCATTTATCTCGGCGCGCTGTCCGCCCTCCTCGACATCGATCCGAAAGTGATCGAGCAGCTCATCGGCGAGCAATACAAGGGCAAGGAGAAGCTTTTTTCGTCGAACGTCCACGCATTGCATCTCGGCCGCGACTATGCATTGCAGAACTTGAAATGCCCGATCGGGCTGCGCGTGCAAACGTCGGACAAGGTCGGCGACCGCATTTTCATCGAGGGCAATTCGGCGGCCGCGCTCGGCGCGGTTTATGGCGGGGCCTCGGTCTGCGCCTGGTATCCGATCACGCCGTCGTCGTCGCTGGCCGATGCCTTCACCAGCCATTGCCGGCGGCTGCGCCACGATCCCGAGACCAAGAAGGCGAAATACGCCATCGTCCAGGGTGAGGACGAACTGGCCTCGATCGGCATCGTGATCGGCGCCGGCTGGAACGGCGCCCGCGCTTTCACCGCGACGTCCGGTCCGGGCATCTCGCTGATGCAGGAGTTCATCGGACTGTCCTATTTCGCCGAAATCCCCGCGGTCATCATGGACGTGCAGCGCGCCGGACCATCGACCGGCATGCCGACGCGCACCCAGCAGTGCGACATCATCAGCGCCGCCTACGCCTCGCACGGCGACACCAAGCATATTTTGTTGTTCCCGGAGGACCCGGCCGAAGCCTTCGAAATGGCAGCGCAGTCATTCGACCTCGCCGAGCGGCTGCAAACCACGATTTTCCTCATGCTCGATCTCGATATCGGCATGAACCACCGGCTGTGTCGTCCGTTGAAGTGGGATGACGCCAAGCAGTACGACCGCGGCAAGGTCATGACCGCGGCCGCGCTCGAGAGCGGCGTCGATTTCGGCCGCTATCTCGACGTCGACGGCGACGGCATTCCCTATCGCACCTATCCCGGCACGCATCCGACCAAAGGCTCGTTCTTCACCCGCGGCACCTCGCGCGACCGCTATGCGCGCTACACCGAGGAAGGATCGGCCTATCAGGACAACATGCAGCGGCTCCTGCGCAAGTTCGAAACCGCCAAGGATCTGGTGCCGCGCCCGCTGCAGGCCAATGCCGGCAAGCCGACCAAATACGGCGTCATCTATTTCGGCTCGACATCGCCGGCGATGGACGAGGCGATCGAGCTTCTGGAAGCACGCGGCCATCAGCTTGATCGGCTGCGCCTTCGCGCCTTCCCGTTCCATTCCAGCGTTTCGAGCTTCATCGCCGAGCACGACTTCATCTACGTCGTCGAGCAGAATCGCGACAGCCAGCTTCGCTCGCTGATCGTCAACGAACTCAGCATCGATCCCGTGCGGCTGGTGCCGATCCTGCATTATGACGGCACGCCCATTACGGCGCGCTTTATTACCCGCGCCATCGGCGACCATCTCGACGCGCTGAAAATCACGCCGCTGCGGAAGGTGGTATCATGACCTACGTCGTCAAACCCAAATTCCACCATCCTGAACTACCGAAGAATTCGCTGGGCTATACGCATCGCGATTACGAGGGCAAGATCTCGACGCTGTGCGCCGGCTGCGGCCACGATTCGATCACGGCTTCGATCATCGAGGCCTGCTTCGAGCTGTCGATCGAGCCGCATCGGGTGGCGAAGATTTCCGGCATCGGCTGTTCGTCGAAGACGCCGGATTACTTTCTCGGCAATTCACACGGTTTCAATTCGGTGCACGGCCGCATGCCGTCGGTGCTCACCGGCGCCAATCTTGCCAACCGCGACCTGATCTATCTCGGCGTCTCCGGCGACGGCGATTCCGCCTCGATCGGGCTCGGCCAATTCGCCCATTGCATGCGCCGTGGCGTCAACATGGTCTATATCGTTGAAAATAATGGCGTTTACGGCCTGACCAAGGGCCAGTTCTCGGCCACCGCCGACCGCGGCTCAAAATCGAAACGCGGCGTGACCAATAATGACAGCGCCATCGACATGGTCGGACTCGCCTTGCAACTTGGCGCCAGCTTCGTCGCGCGCTCGTTCTCCGGCGACAAAAAGCAACTCGTGCCGATCATCAAGGCTGCGATCGAGCACGAGGGGGCGGCCTTCATCGACGTCATCTCACCGTGCGTCGCGTTCAACAACCACCCCGGCTCGACCAAGAGCTTCGATTACGTGCGCGAGCACAACGAGGCGGTCAATTTCCTCGATGTCATCTCCGGCCGCGCGCCCATTCATGTCGACTATGCGCCGGGCACCGTCGAACTGGTCGAGCAGCATGACGGAACGACGCTTGCGCTGCGCAAGCTCAATGCCGAATACAACGTGCACGACCGGCTCGCCGCCATGACCTTCATCCAGCACCATGCTTCGCAGGGGCAGATCGTCACCGGGCTCCTCTTTGTCGAAGAAGAGGCGGCCGACCTGCATGGACATCTCAATACGGTCGAGACGCCGCTCAATGTGCTGGGCGAGAAAGAGCTGTGCCCCGGCTCGGCGGCGCTGGAGAAGATCAACGCCACGCTGCGCTGATCGATATCCGGTTTCAGGCTTTAAGACTCCTAATCGCCTCGATCATTTCCTTCGGCGGTTCCATTTTGATCGCCGGTACCTTGCCGGTTTCAAGGAGACTCTTCAGCGCCGATAGGATCGCCGGCCAGCCCATGCGGCCGCCGGATAGGATCGCCTCGGGCACCTCCCACGAATGCGATTCCGTCATGGTCAGCCGCACCGCCTCGCCCGCCGGCGCGATCTCATAGGTGACAAGGCATTCGGGAAGCTTGCGGAAATCCTCCGGCCACTCGACGTGCCAGGTTACCGAGAGTTTTCGCGGCGGGTCGTATTCGACGACTTTGCCTTGCACGTTGACGCGGCCGTCCGGCAGGCGAAGCACGAAAACGCCGCCGCGCTTCGGCTCGAGTTCGATGGCGCGATCCCAGAAATATTTCCGGGTAAACTCCGATGAGGTGAGCGCCTGCCACACGTTTTCCGACGTCGCTGCGATGTACGTCACATAGACCGTCTTGGGCTTGAACCTGGGCGGATCGCTCATGCGCCGGCCTCAGCAGTGCAGCTCTGCACGGCCTCTTTCCAGGACGGATCAAGCGGACGGCCCGTCTCCAGGAAGGTCTTGAGACTCGACAACACCGCGGGCCAGCCCTTGCTGATCATTGTGAATATCTTGCTGCCCTCGTCGAATTCGTCGTGGATCACCGTGAGCCGAGTCTGGCCTTTGAAGGGCTTAAGCTCAAAGGTCACACGAGAGGGTCTTTCGTCGGGGTGGTCTTCGAGGAGCGGCTCCCAGCCGTAGACGAGCCGCCGCGGCGGATCGCTTTCGATGATGGGATCGCGGTGCGAGAGCTTGCCGGCCGGACTTGTTGCAGTCATCAAATCGCCCAGCTTGCCGTCGGCCGCGACGCGATAGCCGAACCAGTATTTCTCGCTGATGTCGGGCTTGGTGAGGGCCTCCCACACCTTCTCCGGCGGCGCGGCGATATAGGTGACGTAAACGAATTTCGGCTTCTCACTCATCACGCTTCTCCAAGGCTCGTTTCAGGTCGCTCAACGCCTCTAGTCGCGAGCGTTCGAATTTCCCGATCCAGCGTTCGCCGATGTCGTGGATCGGCACCGGATTGAGGTAGTGCAGCTTCTCCCTGCCTCGCCGCACCGTGGCGACGAGATTGGCGTCCTCCAGAATCGCCAGGTGCTTGCTCACCGCCTGCCGCGTCATGGCCTCACCAGATTTGGCAAGCCGCGCGCACAGTTCGTTCAGCGTCTGGCCGTTGTCGGCGCGCAGCCGATCGAGCAGCTCTCGCCTGCTTGCATCGGCCAGCGCCTTGAACACTGCATCCATGACGACAATATGCAACCATTTGGTTGCCTGTCAAGCGCAATAAAATGCCGCCTGGACGGCAGCGCCATGAACGATCGGGGTTATTGCAGGCAGGCGCCCATGTATTGGCTGCGTGCGGTGCCCGGCACATTATAGAGGCCGGATTGGAAAGCGCAGCGCGACGCGCGGTCCTGGAACGTCTCCGGGCCGTGCGGCAGATTGGGGACGGGATTTTCCACTCCCGGGACGACGGATGGTCCTTGTTGCTGCGGCCATGCCGGCAGCGTCAGCCGCCCGCTGCCCTCCGGCGGGATGAGTTCGGTACGCGGCAGCGGCGTCGGCAGCACCGAACCGGAGGAGCCCCGCACGACCGATAGATTTGCGTGCGGATACGTCTTTGTGACCGTCTGCGGACGCGGCGCCGTCACGTGCCGTTTCTTGACTGATGCTTTGCCATGGTGACGCAGCCCAAAGCCGCGTTCCGGCGCCATGATCGAGTAGGGAAAATCGTTGTCACCGCCCATTTCGAAATCGCGCGCCTGCGCGCTGGCGGTGACCGCCGTCACGAGCGCAAAACCGAATATCAGGCTATATCGAATACTCACCCGCGCCTCATTCGGCTGAAAGCGGGATCATTGAGATTAACCCCGCGCGGCGCGCCTTGTTCCTGGCATCACTCGCTAGGGGCTTCGTCGATCGGGTCGTAGCGCTTGGCGTCGAGCCCGAGCAGATTCCATGACTGCTGCATATGCGGCGGCAGCGGCGCGATGACGTCGATTACGCCGCCGCGCGGATGCGGCACCGCAATGCGGCGGGCGAGGAGATGCAGCTTGTTCTGCATGCCGCCCGGCAGTTGCCAATTCTCGATCGAAAAATACTTCGGATCGCCGATGATCGGATGGCCGATGTGGGCCATATGCGCGCGCAATTGATGGGTGCGGCCGGTCACCGGCTTGAGCGAGACCCAGGCAAGGAGCGGCCCGGATGTGTCTACCACCGCGTAGTAAGTCACGGCATGCATCGCCCCTTTTTCGCCGTGCTGCGCGATGCGCATGAACGATTCATCCTCGTGCTCCTGCTTGGCGAGAAACGTCGAGACGCGGCCCTGCTGCACCTTCGGCACGCCGGCGACCAGCGCCCAATAGACTTTCCGCGCCGAGCGCGAGCGGAAGGTTTTGGCGAGCGCCGCCGCGGCAAATCGCGTTTTGGCGACGAGCAGACAGCCGGCGGTGTCCTTGTCGAGCCGGTGCACCAGCCGCGGCCGCTGGCCGTGCGCATCGCGCAGCACCTCCAGCATGCCGTCGAGATGGCGCGTGGTGCCGGAGCCGCCCTGCACCGCAAGTCCCATCGGCTTGTTGAGCACCAGCACGTCGGCGTCTTCGTAAAGCGTGATGGACTTGAGGAATTCCCGCGTCTTATCGTCAGCCGCATCGCCCGGCGCGTGCGGCTTGGGCGCATCGAGGCGCAGCGGCGGGATGCGGATGGTCTGACCGGCCTCCAGCCGGCTCTTTGGCTGGGTGCGCTTGCCGTTGACCCGCACCTCGCCCTTACGGATGACGCGCTGAATGTGGGAAAAGCTCAAACCCGGAAAGCGTGCTTCGAGAAAGCGGTCGACACGCATGCCGGATTCGTCGGACGTAACGGCGACGTTCTGCACACTCGTCGGCATTTGAGCCGGCACGGCAATCTTTATTGCTTCATCCTGAGGGGCGCGGACAACCGGTCCGGCCGGCGGCCGGGCCGAAGACAAGCTCCGCCGCGCTTCGAAGGATGTACGCTCCGGACGGCCGCGCCGCCCGAAATCGGATTTGCCCGATTTCGGTTTTCTAGATTGCGAGTTGGCATTGGCCGACCTATTGGGTCGCTTCCCGGCCGCCTCGGAGTGACGGTGAACGGAACGATGCTGATGCCTGGAGCCGGCGGTCTGCTTGCCGCCACCGGGCTGCCTCGGCCCTCGATCGCTTCTCAAGTGCCGCTCCGCTCGCGCCGCAGCTTGGCCCAATATTCAAGGCGCTTTTTGATTTCGCGCTCGAAGCCGCGCTCGGGCGGATCGTAGAACTGCCGGCGGCCGAGTGCCTCCGGGAAATAGTCCTGACCGGAAAACGCCTCCGCCGCATCGTGATCGTATTCGTAGCCCGAGCCGTAACCCTCGGTTTTCATCAACTGTGTCGGCGCGTTGAGAATATGCTTCGGCGGCAACAGCGAACCGGCTTCCTTCGCGGTACGCATGGCCTCGCCAAATGCGACATAGGTGGCGTTCGATTTGGGCGCGGTGGCGATGTAGATCACCGCTTCGGCGATGGCGAGCTCGCCTTCGGGGCTGCCAAGAAAATCGTAGGCGTCTTTGGCGGCATTGGCGACGACCAGCGCCTGCGGATCGGCCAGCCCGATATCCTCGACCGCCATGCGCACCACGCGCCGCGCCAGATAGAGCGGGTCCTCGCCGGCATCGAGCATGCGGCACAGATAATAGAGCGCCGCATCGGCGTCGGAGCCACGCACCGACTTATGCAGCGCGCTAATGAGATTGTAGTGACCGTCCTGCTTCTTGTCGTAGATCGGCGCGCGGCGCTGCACCACGTCTTGCAAGGCTGCGGCATCGAAACTCTCGCCCTGGCGCGCAGCGCGCCAGACCTCCTCGGCAAGCGTCAGCGCGGCGCGGCCGTCGCCATCGGCCATGCGGATCAGCGAGGCGCGTGCATCGCCATCGAGCGGCAGCTTCCTGCCTTCGATCGCCTCAACGCGGGCAAGCAGCTTCTCGACGGCCTCGGCGTCAAGCGACTTGAACACCAGCACGCGGGCCCGCGACAACAGCGGCGCGATCAGCTCGAAGGATGGGTTTTCGGTGGTGGCGCCGACGAGAACGATGGTGCCGTCCTCCATCACCGGCAGGAATGAATCCTGCTGCGCGCGATTGAAGCGATGAATCTCGTCGACGAAGAGCAGCGTGCCCTGCCCGGTCTCGCGGCGCAGCCGCGCCGCATCGAACACCTTCTTCAAGTCCGCGACGCCTGAAAAGATCGCCGAAATCTGCTCGAAATAGAGCTCCGTTGCGTGTGCGAGCAGCCGCGCCACCGTGGTCTTGCCGGTGCCGGGGGGTCCCCAGAAGATCAGCGAGCCGAGCGAGCGGGCGTCGAGCATGCGGGTGAGCGCGCCGTCGGGGCCGAGCAGGTGGTCCTGGCCGACGACATCGGAAAGCTTGCCGGGGCGGAGTTTATCGGCGAGCGGCCGCGGCGCGTCATGCTCCAGGCCGGCGGCCGCGAACAGGCTTGGTCCCTTTTTAGGGCGCGAGCTCATCCGGAAAACATGACGGAGATCTGCTGGCCGCCGCGCATCAGCGTGATGCGCCATTGCCGGCTGGCGGCGCCTGCGACACGCTCGAGGTCGGCGGGTTTTTCGATCTTCTGATTATTGACGGACACGATGATGTCGCCCTTCTGGAAGCCGATCGACTGCGCCTCCGAACCGTCGGCGACGTCGATCACAACCACCCCTTGCGCGTTCGGGTCAAGCCGCATCTCATCGGCCAAAGCCGGCGACAGATTTGCTACCGTGGCGCCGCGGAACGGCGAGCGGGAACGGATTTCGACCTCCTCGCGCGGCGTATCGGGCAGGCTCTGCAGGCTGACCGGTACGACGATAGCGTGGCCCTGCCGGATGACGCCGAGTTGCGCGGTGCCGCCGAGCGGCTTGGTGGCGAAGCGGTAATTAAAGGCGGTCGGATCGTCGACTGCCGTACCGTCAACGCTGACGATGACATCGCCGGTCTTGATGCCGGCACGCCCGGCCGGGCTGTCGGCGGCGACGTTGGCCACCAATGCACCGCTCGGCCGCTGCAGGCCGAGACTGTCGGCGATATCCGGCGTCACCTCCTGCAGCTTGGCGCCGAGCCAGGCTCGCTTGACCGCCCCGCTGCCGCCCTCCGCCGAGGCGACCACCACGCGAACCATATTGGCCGGAATAGCGAAGCCGATGCCCTGCGAACCGCCGGAGCGAGAATAGATTGCCGAATTGAGCCCGACCATGCGGCCGTTCATATCGACCAGCGGGCCGCCGGAATTGCCGGGATTGATGGCGGCGTCGGTCTGGATGAAGAACTGATAGTCACTGACGCCGACATCGGTGCGCGCCACCGCCGAGACGATGCCGTGCGTCACCGTCTGGCCGACGCCGAACGGATCGCCGATCGCGAGCACCACGTCGCCGACTTGCGCCTCGTCGGAATTGGCGAACGCCAGGGTCGGAAACCGCTCCTTGGCACCCTTGATACGCAACACCGCCAGATCGCTGCGCTGATCCTTGAGCACGATATCGGCGGCAAATTCACGCTTGTCGGAGAGCGCCACTTTCACTTCGCTGGCGCCTTCGATGACGTGATAATTGGTGACGACGAGGCCGGACGCATCGACGATGACGCCGGAGCCGAGCGAGCGCTCGACCTGCTGACGCGGCACCACGCCGAAGAACTGGCGGAAGAACGGATCGGCCAAAAACGGATTGCTGTTCTCGATGACGCGTGCGGCGTAGACGTTCACCACCGCCGGCGCGACGCGCTTGACGATCGGTGCGAAAGACAGCTGCAGCTGGGCGGGCGAAGCCGGAACCTGTCGCTGGACTTGGCCTTCCTGCGCCCCGGCGACCCCAACGAAAAGCGCAAATCCGATAAGCGCAACGGCCGGAACGGCCAGGAATTGCAAGCGCAGCATGAACAACCCCGATTCAATGCGCCCGGATATAGGCATCCAACCGAGGCCGTGGAAGGTCGACGATGTTGCCCCTCGCGCTCGCTGCAGTTACGCCGGAGCGGGCGCTTCCGCCTCGCCGCGACGCTCCTGGACCGGGCCGGAATCGAGCCCCTTCGCATCGACGTCGCGGTCGACGAACTCGATCACCGCAACCGGCGCGGAATTGCCATAGCGGTAGCCGGCCTTGAGCACCCGGGTATAGCCGCCATTGCGCTCCTTGTAGCGCGGGCCGATCACCTCAAACAGCTTCTTGACCATGGCAAGGTCGCGCATCTGGGAGATCGCCTGGCGGCGGGCATGCAGCCCACCGCGCTTGCCGAGCGTGACGAGCTTTTCTACCACCGGGCGCAAATCCTTCGCCTTCGGCAGCGTGGTGACAATCTGCTCGTGCTTGATCAGCGAAGCGGCAAGGTTCGCCAGCATCGACTTGCGATGATCCGAACGGCGACCGAACTTACGGTGCGTCTTGGCGTGGCGCATATTCTCACTCGTTCCTGACTATTGTTCGAAGATCAGTAATGATCCTCGAACCGCTTGGCCAATTCCTCGATGTTTTCCGGCGGCCAGCCCGGCACTTCCATGCCGAGATGCAACCCCATTTGCACCAGGACTTCCTTGATCTCGTTGAGCGATTTCCGGCCGAAATTCGGCGTGCGCAGCATCTCGGCTTCGGTCTTCTGAACGAGATCGCCGATATAGACGATGTTGTCGTTCTTCAGGCAGTTGGCCGAACGCACCGACAGCTCGAGCTCGTCGACCTTCTTGAGGAAGGCCGGATTGAAGGCAAGATCGGGGATCGCCTCGTGCGTGGTCTCGCGCTTCGGCTCCTCGAAATTGACGAATACGTTGAGCTGGTCTTGGAGGATGCGGGCGGCATAAGCCAGCGAGTCCTCGGGGCTCACCGCGCCGTTGGTCTCGATCGACAGCGTCAGCTTGTCGTAATCGAGAATCTGGCCTTCGCGGGTGTTCTCGACCTTGTAGGACACCTTACGCACCGGCGAGTAGAGACTGTCGACGGGGATGAGTCCGATCGGCGCATCCTCGGGACGGTTGCGCTCGGCCGGCACATAGCCCTTGCCGGTGTTCACCGTGAATTCCATGCGGATCTCGGCACCCTCGTCGAGCGTGCACAATACCAGGTCGGGATTGAGCACGACGACGTCGCCGACGGTCTGAATGTCCGCGGCAGTAACGGTGCCGGGGCCCTGTTTCTTCACCACCATGCGCTTGGGGCCGTCGCCTTGCATCTTGATGGCAATGTCTTTGATGTTGAGCACGATGTCGGTCACGTCCTCGCGCACGCCGGCGATCGAGGAGAACTCGTGCAGCACGCCGTCGATGTGCACCGACTGCACCGCGGCGCCCTGCAGCGAGGAGAGCAAAATACGCCGCAACGCATTGCCGAGGGTTACGCCGAAGCCGCGTTCGAGCGGCTCGGCGATCACCGTCGCCGAACGGCGCGTATCGGCACCGGCGCTGACCTGCAGCTTGTTGGGCCTGATCAGTTCCTGCCAATTCTTCTGAATCGTCACGTTATCACCCATGGTGTTGCGCGGCGCTAAGGTCTCGCGCGCCCCGTTCCGCTCTGCGGGGCCAAAATTGGTTTGATGCTCAAGCGGCGGCAGATGTTCCATTTGATCCATCGACCGGATTTCCTATACGCGCCGCCGCTTGCGCGGGCGGCAGCCATTGTGCGGGATCGGCGTCACGTCGCGGATCGAGGTTATGGTGAAGCCGGCCGCCTGCAACGAACGCAGCGCCGACTCGCGCCCCGAGCCCGGACCGGCAACCTCGACTTCGAGAGTGCGCATGCCGTGCTCTTGTGCCTTCTTGGCGGCGTCCTCGGCGGCAACCTGCGCCGCATAAGGCGTCGACTTGCGCGAGCCTTTGAAACCCATCGTGCCCGCCGTGGACCAGGCGATGGTATTGCCCTGGACGTCGGTGATCGTGATCATGGTGTTATTGAATGTCGCGTTCACATGCGCGACACCCGAAGCGATGTTTTTGCGTTCGCGTTTGCGAACGCGCGTAGCTTCCTTACCCATTCTGAACCCTTAATCCTGGATCGGAGCCGGCGGCTCCGCTGCCGTCACGTCGTCCTGCTCCACGCGCTATTTCTTCTTGCCGGCGATCGCCTTGGCCGGACCCTTACGGGTCCGGGCGTTGGTGTGCGTGCGCTGACCACGCACCGGGAGACCGCGGCGGTGGCGCAGACCGCGATAGCAACCAAGATCCATCAGCCGCTTGATGTTCATGGCGACTTCGCGCCGGAGGTCGCCCTCGACCATATAGTCGCGGTCGATCATTTCGCGCAGTTGCAGCACTTCCTGGTCGGTCAATTGCGACACCCGGCGCGATTCCGGGATCGACACCTTGCCCAGGATCTCATGAGCCTTGGCGCCGCCAATGCCATAGATGTACTGGAGCGCGATCACGATGCGCTTGTTGGTCGGCAGATTGACGCCAGCGATACGAGCCAAGTCCGTTACTCCTCAAGCCAGTTATTTCTTGCGGCGGCCCAGCCACGGACGACCCGTAGCGCTAGACCGCCCTTCATCGGTTCCAATGTCACCCGAGAAGGCCACAAACGTAAAAAGCCAGCGACTGCCCGCCGTTGCGGCCTGGCATCGCTGCTCAATCTCCGACTGGATATTTCAGGCTTATTAATGGATTCCAATCGCTTTCGTCAACCTCGGCTGGCGTTATCTTGTATAAAGTTACTCAATGGCGGCGGTCTCGCCGCCCGGTTCGCTTGGCCAAGCCCGTTTTGGCGTTTGCAAGCCTGCTGCGGGGGGTAACCGTGCGCCTTGCGGACTTTTTTCCTACGCCTCGCGCTTCAGAACGGCCGGCAGGCCGCGATTTCAGGGATTGCACTCTTCGCTTTTTTTTTTGCCGGCGGCCGAACCGGCCGATGGGCGGTCGGCCGGTAAGAACTTGTCGATAGCGCCCGTCACGTCGGCGATGGGCGCCATGCCATTTACGGTCCGCAGCAGGCCCTTCTGCCGATAATAAGCGATCAGCGGCGCAGTCTGTTCGCGATAGGCCTGGAGCCGGTTGTGGAGGACCTCAGCGCTGTCGTCTTCCCGCAGCGGCTCGCCCCGGGCCCTCATCTCGGCGATACGGCTCTCGATCCGCCGCATCAGGGCATCCTCGTCGACCCGCAGCTCGATTACGCCATCGAGCCCGAGCCCCTTGGCCTCCAGCAGGCGGTCCAACGCCGCCGCTTGCGGCACGGTGCGCGGGAAGCCGTCGAGAATGAAGCCCTTGCGAGCGTCCGGCTCCGCGATGCGCTGGCCGACGATGCCGACCACAACGTTGTCGGGCACTAGGCCGCCGCGCGCCATGGTTTCCTGCACCTGACGGCCAACCGGATTGCCGGCCTTAATGGCGGCCCGCAGCATATCCCCTGTCGAAAGCTGCACTATTCCGTATTTGCCGACGAGCCTCAGGGCCTGCGTTCCCTTGCCAGCCCCCGGCGGGCCGAGCAGGATCAACCTCATCGACGGCGTCCCCTCAGTTTCGATCTCTTTATCAGGCCTTCGTACTGGTGCGCCAGCAGGTAGCCTTGGACCTGCGCCACAGTATCCATGGTCACGCTCACCACGATCAAGAGCGACGTTCCGCCAAAATAGAACGGCACTGCCGCGTAGGAGATGAGGATCTCCGGAAATAGGCATACCACCGCAAGATACGCCGCGCCGATGACCGTGATTCGCGACAAGACATAATCGATATGTTCCGCAGTGCGCTCGCCGGGCCTGATGCCCGGAATGAAGCCGCCATGTTTTTTCAGGTTATCGGCGGTCTCTGTCGGATTGAACACGATGGCCGTGTAGAAAAAGGCGAAAAAGACGATCAATCCGACATAGAGAATGAGAAACAGCGGGCGGCCGTGCGCCAGTTGCGTGGTGATTACGGTGAGCCAACCCGGGCCCTGCCCGGCGGTGAAGTTGGCGACGGTGGTCGGCAACAACAGCAACGAAGAGGCGAAGATCGGCGGGATAACGCCGGAGGTGTTGAGTTTGAGCGGCAGATGCGAGGACTGACCCTCGAACATGCGATTGCCGACCTGACGCTTGGGATATTGGATGAGAAGCCGGCGCTGCGCCCGCTCCATGAACACGATGAAGGTGATGACCGCGATCACCATGAGGATGACGATCAGAATAAGCCCGGTGGACAGCGCACCCTGGCGGCCAAGTTCAAGGGTACCGGCAACTGCCGACGGCAACTGCGCGACGATACCCGACATGATGATGAGCGAGGTGCCGTTGCCGATGCCGCGCTGCGTAATCTGTTCGCCGAGCCACATCAGAAAAATTGTGCCGCCGGTGAGCGTGATCACCGTCGAGACGCGAAAGAACAGCCCGGGATCGCTGACCACGTGGGCCGCGCCTTCCAGGCCGACGGAAATGCCGTAGGCCTGGAACGCCGCCAGCACCACCGTCAGATAACGGGTGTACTGGTTGATCATCTTGCGGCCGGCCTCGCCCTCTTTCTTGAGCTGTTCGAGTGTCGGCGAAACGGTTGTCATCAGCTGAATGATGATCGACGCCGAAATATAGGGCATGATGTTGAGCGCGAAGATCGCCATGCGGTGGATGCCGCCGCCGGCGAACATGTTGAACATGCCGAGAATGCCACCGGCCTGGGATTGAAAAATCTGGTCCCAGGCGTTGGGATCGATGCCGGGCAATGGGATGTAAGTGCCAAGCCGATAGATCAGCAGAGCGCCGAGCGTAAACCAGATACGCTTCTTCAGCTCTTCGGCCTTGGCGAGTGCCGAGAAGTTGAGATTGGCCGCCAATTGTTCTGCTGCAGAGACCATCGCGCTCCAAGTCCCTTTTTCGCGTCATGGCCAAGACTATCCTGGCTTAGCCACGCCCCGGGTCACAGGTAGAAGCCGTGGCTACCGGGCACAAGACCCGGGCCGAACGCATATCAGGCCGCCTGCTCGCTCGCCTCCACCTTGGGGGCGAGGATTTCAACCGTGCCGCCAGCCTTCTCCACTGCGGCGACCGCCGATTTCGAGGCGCCAAAAACGGCAAGGGCGACTTTTGCCTTGATTTCGCCCGCGCCGAGCAGCCGCACGCCGTCCTTGGCCCGGCGGAGAAGGCCGGCCTTGATCAAGGCCGCGGCGTCGATCTTGGCAGCGGCGTCGAGCGTACCGGCGTCGATGGCCGCCTGGATGCGCCCGAGATTTATCTCGTTGAGCTTGCGCGCGAATTTCGTGTTCTTGAACCCGCGTTTTGGCAGACGGCGATGCAGCGGCATCTGGCCGCCCTCAAACCCCTTGATGCGCACGCCGGAACGCGCGGTCTGGCCCTTACCGCCGCGTCCGCCGGTCTTGCCCATGCCCGAGCCGATACCCCGGCCGATGCGCTTACGCGTCTTGCGAGCGCCAGGGCGGCCGGAAAGGTCGTGAAGCTCCATGGCCTATTTCTCCAGCACTTCGACGAGATGAGCGACCTTGGCAATCATGCCGCGGGTTTGCGGCGTGTCGCGAAGCTCCGTAACTCGCCCGATCTTATTGAGCTTCAATCCGACCAGCGTTTCGCGCTGGCTGTGGTGGCGGCGCGACGGACTGGCAGTCTGCCGCACTTTGACGGTCTTGCCGGAATTCTTATCGGCGTTCATGGCTGGCTCCGCGTTCAATCGGCCGGCGCTTCGGCGTCGATATCGCGCCGGCGCGCCTGCAGCGTCGAGACTTTGACGTTACGGCGGGCGGCGACCGAGCGCGGCGAATCCTGGTGCTTGAGCGCGTCGAAGGTGGCGCGCACGACGTTATAAGGATTTGACGTACCAATCGACTTCGCCACCACGTCCTGCATGCCGAGCGTCTCGAACACTGCGCGCATGGGACCGCCGGCGATGATTCCGGTGCCGGGGGGCGCGGCGCGCAGATAAACACGGCCGGCGCCGTGGCGTCCGGCGACGTCGTGATGCAGCGTGCGGCCTTCGCGCAGCGGCACCCGCGTCAGCCCACGCTTGGCGGCGTCGGTCGCCTTGCGAATCGCCTCCGGCACTTCGCGCGCCTTGCCGTGGCCGAAGCCGACCCGGCCCTTCTGATCGCCGACCACAACGAGCGCGGCAAAGCCAAAGCGCCGGCCGCCTTTCACCACCTTGGCGACACGGTTGATGTGCACGAGCTTGTCGACGAACTCGCTGTCGCGCTCTTCGTTTCTTCGCTCGCGGGGTTCACGTGCCATATCATTGCGCCTTTATCGGTCGAACTCGTTTGCAGTTTTCAGAATTTTAGCCCGCCCTCGCGGGCGGCTTCAGCCAGGGCCTTGACCCGGCCGTGATAGAGATAGCCGCCGCGGTCGAACACGACATCCTCGACGCCCTTTTCCTTAGCGCGTTCGGCAATAAGTTTGCCGACCGCCTTCGCGGCGTCGACGCTGGCGCCGGTCTTGAGGCCCTCGCGCGCCGTCTTCTCGATCGACGACGCCGAAGCGAGCGTAACGCCCTGATCGTCGTCGATCACCTGTGCGTAGATGTGCTTGGACGAACGGTACACCGAGAGCCGCTTGCGCTCGCCGGCGGCATGCCGCAACGCGCCGCGCACACGGCCTTGTCGTCGCATGAACCTGTCGCTGAGCTTAGTCATTGCGCGCCTGCCTTACTTCTTCTTGCCTTCCTTACGGAAGATGCGTTCGTCGGCATATTTGATGCCTTTGCCCTTATAGGGCTCCGGCGGACGATATTCGCGGATTTCGGCGGCAACCTGGCCGACCTTCTGCCGGTCGCTGCCGGTGATGACGATTTCGACCGGCCGCGGCGTGGCAATCGTGATGCCGTCGGGGATCGGATAGATGATGTCGTGGCTGTAGCCGAGTGCGATCTGCAGGTTCTTGCCCTGTACCGCCGCGCGATAGCCCACGCCGTTGATTTCGAGCTTCTGCTCGAAGCCCTTGGTGACCCCGGCAATGAGATTGGCGATCAGCGTGCGCGAGGTGCCCCATTGGGAGCGGGCGCGCTTGGTCTCAGCACGCGGCTCCACCTTGATCTGGCCGCCTTCGAGCTTGACCGCGACATCGTCGTGCAAGGCGACCGACAGCGCACCCTTGGGGCCTTTCACCTTCACGGTCTGGCCCTCGACATTGGCGGTGATGCCGGAGGGCACCGCGATCGCTCTTTTACCGATCCGTGACATCAGAACACCGTGCACAAGATTTCGCCGCCGACATTGGCGTCGCGGGCATCGTGGTCGGCCATGACGCCCTTCGGCGTCGACACGATCGTCACGCCGAGCCCGTTGTTGATGCGCGGCATGTTCTTGACCGAGGTATAGACGCGGCGTCCGGGCTTCGACACCCGTTCGATCTCGCGGATCACCGGCTCGCCGTCGAAATATTTAAGCTCGATCTCGATCTCGGAGCGGCCGTCCTTCTCGACCACGGCATAGCCCCGGATGTAGCCTTCCACTTTGAGCACCTCGAGCACGCTTTCGCGCAGTCTGGAATTCGGCGAGCTGACTTTCGACTTGTTGCGCATCTGCGCGTTGCGGATGCGGGACAGGAGATCGCCGAGCGGATCGTTCATGGCCATCGTGCGCTCCTCCTACCAGCTCGACTTCACCAAGCCGGGGATCAGCCCCTTCGAGCCGAGCTCCCGCAGCGCGATGCGCGACAATTTATGTTTGCGATAGTAGCCGCGCGGCCGGCCGGTCAATTCGCAACGGTTGCGGATGCGGGTGGCCGACGAATTGCGCGGCATCTCGGCGAGCTTCAGCGTCGCGGCGAAACGCTCCTCCACCGGCTTCGACTTGTCGCGCGCGATCGCCTTGAGCCGCGCGCGGCGGCCGGAAAATCTCTTCGACATCCGGCGGCGCCGGTTGTTCTTCTCGATCGAACTCTTCTTCGCCATCTAGTGCTCCCAATGTCCCGCGTCTGAGGTTATCGGCCTCACTGCCGGAACGGAAAATTGAACGCCGTCAACAAGGCGCGCGCCTCGTCGTCATTGCGCGCCGTAGTGCAAACCGTGATGTCCATGCCCCAGATATCGGTCGCCTTGTCGTAGTCGATCTCCGGGAACACGATGTGTTCCTTGATGCCGAGCGTGTAATTGCCGCGGCCGTCGAAGCTCTTCGGATTAAGGCCGCGAAAATCGCGCACCCGCGGTAGTGCGATATTGATCAGCCGGTCGAGAAACTCATACATGCGCGCTTTGCGCAGCGTTACCTTGCAGCCGATCGCCTGGCCGGTGCGCAGCTTGTACGTCGCGATCGACTTGCGCGCCTTGGTGACCACTGCCTTTTGCCCGGTAATCAGCCCAAGATCGGCGGCGGCGCTGTCGACTTTCTTCTTGTCGGCGACGCCTTCGCCGATGCCCATATTGATGACAATCTTGTCGAGCGTCGGCACCTGGAAGCGGTTCTTGTAGCCGAACTGCTCGGCGACCTTGCTGCGGATCGCCTCCTCGAACTGCACTCTCAGCCGCGCCGGCACGCGCGGCTCGGCTTCGCGCGGCGCCGCCGGTTTGCCGCCGCCCTTGGCATCGGCGGCAGCCCTGTCGGCGCGCGCTTGCTTTGCGGCCCTCTTCTCGTCCTTGGCGGCCTGCTCAGGTGTTAGCGGCCGCGCGGCTTTTTCCGGCCTTTTCGCTTGCTTCTCGTCCGTGTCAGCCATCGATCTCGACTCCCGAACGCTTGGCGAAGCGCACCTTCTTGCGTTCTTCGCCCTTGCCGACAAATTTGAATCCGACGCGGCTCGGCTTGCCGTCCTTGGGATCGGCGAGCGCGACATTCGACAGGTGTATCGGCGCTTCCTTGGAAATGATGCCGCCTTCCTGCGAGGCGCTCTGGCGTTGATGGCGCTTGACCATGTTGACCCCGCGCACCAGCACACGGCCGTCGTCGCGGCGCATTTCGATGACCTCACCGGTGCGGCCCTTATCGCGGCCGGCGATGATGATGACGTTGTCGCCCTTCTTGATCCGCGCCGCCATCACAGCACCTCCGGCGCAAGCGAAATGATCTTCATGTGGTTTTTGGCCCGCAATTCGCGCGGCACCGGCCCGAAAATGCGGGTGCCGACCGGCTCGTTCTGCGGGGTCATCAGCACCGCGGCGTTGCGGTCGAAGCGGATGACCGAACCGTCGGCGCGCTTGATGTCCTTGGAGATGCGCACGATCACCGCCTTCATCACGTCGCCCTTCTTGACGCGCCCGCGCGGAATCGCCTCCTTCACCGAAACGACGATGACGTCGCCGATGGTGGCGTATTTCCGTTTGGAGCCGCCCAGCACCTTGATGCACATGACACGGCGCGCGCCGGAATTATCCGCCACGTCGAGGTTGGTTTGCATCTGGATCATGGGTTACCCCAGTCTTTCAATTCCGGTCGCATCACGACTTACGACGCCTTCTTTTTCTCGCCCCGCACCACCGCCCAGCGCTTGAGCTTGGAAATCGGACGATGCTCTTCGATCCACACCATGTCGCCGACCTTGAACTCGTTATTCTCGTCATGCGCATAGTACTTCTTCGAGCGGCGGATGGTCTTTTTGAACATCGGATGGGTAAAGCGGCGCTCCACCTTCACCACCACCGTCTTGGCCTGTTTGTCGCTCACCACGACGCCCTGCAGGGTACGCTTTGGCATTTTGTTCCTCTTAGCTCTTCGCCGCAGGACGCTTGTTGCGCGCGACGGTCTTCAATCGCGCAATGTCGCGCCGCACCTCGCGCACGCGCGCGGTATTTTCCAACTGTCCGCTGGCGCGCTGGAAGCGCAGGTTGAAGTGCTCCTTCTTGAGCTTGAGCACCTCGTCGTCGATCTGATCGATCGTCATCGCTCTGATATCGGCCGGTTTCATGTCACGCGCCTATTCACTGATCCGCTCGACGAAGCGGGTCTTGATCGGCAATTTGGCGGCGGCAAGCGCCAGCGCCTCCTTGGCGACTTCGATGGTCACGCCGTCGATTTCAAACAGGATGCGGCCGGGCTTGACCCGCGCCACCCACAGTTCCGGCGTGCCCTTGCCGGAGCCCATGCGTACTTCGAGCGGCTTCTTCGACACCGGAACGTCGGGGAACAGCCGGATCCAGACGCGGCCGGAGCGCTTCATGTGGCGCGTAAGCGCCCGGCGCGCGGCTTCGATCTGCCGCGCGGTGACGCGATCGGGCTCGGTCGCCTTCAAGCCATACTGGCCGAACGCAAGGGTGGCGGCACTGGTGGCCACGCCGTGGATGCGGCCCTTGTGCGCCTTCCGAAATTTCGTTCGCATCGGTTGCAGCATGGCTTACGCCTCTATTCCCATTGCCTCGTTCACGCCGCGTCCCGGCGCGGCCGCCCGGCTTCGCCCTCGGCCATCTTCTTGTCCTGCGCCATCGGGTCGTGTTCCATGATCTCGCCCTTGAAGATCCACACTTTCACGCCGCAGGTGCCGTAGGTGGTGAATGCCGTGGCGACGCCATAGTCGACGTCGGCACGCAGCGTGTGCAGCGGCACGCGGCCCTCGCGATACCATTCCATGCGCGCGATTTCGGCGCCGCCGAGACGGCCCGAGCAATTGATACGGATACCGCCGGCGCCGAGCCGCATCGCCGACTGCACGGCGCGTTTCATGGCGCGACGAAAGGCGACGCGGCGCTCGAGCTGCTGGGCGATCGATTCGGCGACCAGCTGAGCGTCGAGCTCGGGCTTGCGAATTTCGATGATGTTGATCACGACGTCGCTGTCGGTGAGCGCAGCAACCTTCCGGCGCAATTTCTCGATGTCGGCGCCTTTCTTCCCGATGACGACGCCTGGCCGCGCGGAGTGGATAGTGACGCGGCACTTCTTGTGCGGCCGCTCGATTACGATCTTGGACACTGCCGCCTGCTTGAGCTCCGCCATCAACGCTTTGCGGATCTCCATGTCCTCATGCAGCAGCGAGCCATAGCTCGCCTTGCCGGCATACCAGCGTGAATCCCAGGTGCGGTTGATGCCAAGCCGAAGCCCGACCGGATTGACCTTTTGGCCCATAATGCTCTCCTGACCGCTCTCTACCCGCTACGCCTGCGCTTCAACTTCGCGCACCACGATGGTGAGATGCGAGAACGGCTTGGTTATTGCTCCGACGCGGCCGCGCGCACGGACCTCGTGCCGCTTGATCACCAGCGCCTTGCCGACATGAGCCTCGGCGACGACAAGATCGTCGACGTCGAGGTCGTGATTGTTCTCCGCGTTGGCGATCGCCGATTCCAGGCACTTGCGCACGTCGCGAGCGATGCGCTTGCGCGAGAATTCGAGATCGGCGAGCGCGGTCGATACCTTCTTGCCGCGAATGAGCTGCGCCAACAAATTAAGCTTCTGCGGGCTGATCCGCAGCATCCGGGCGACCGCCTTGGCCTCGTTGTCGGAGAGCGCGCGGTCGCGCTTTTTCTTGCTCATTGATACGCTCCCAACCTCACGATGCCCCGCCCGCCGGCGCGGCGGCCGCCGGCGCAGCGGCTCCGCCGCCCTCGCCGCCGGCGCGTTTGGCTTTGCGATCGGAGGAGTGGCCGTAGAACGAACGGGTCGGGGCGAATTCCCCGAATTTGTGTCCGACCATTTCCTCGGTGACGATGACCGGAACGTGCTTCTGGCCGTTATAGACCCCGAACGTCAGTCCGACGAATTGCGGCAGGATCGTCGAACGCCGCGACCAGATGCGGATCATTTCGTGACGTCCGGACGAGCGCGCGGCATCCGCCTTTTTCAGCAGATAACCGTCGACAAACGGACCCTTCCAGACCGAACGCGTCATGATCGCTCCTACTTCTGCTTCTTGCGCGTGTGGCGGCTCATCATGATGAACTTCGCCGTCGACTTGTTCTTGCGCGTCTTCGCGCCCCTGGTCGGCTTGCCCCATGGCGTCACCGGATGCCGGCCGCCGCGCGTGCGGCCGCCGAGCGGATGATCGACCGGATTTATGGTTTCGCCGCGGACATGGCCGCGCCAGCCCATCCAGCGATTACGCCCCGCCTTGCCAATGGAGACGTTCATATTGTCCGGATTCGACACCGCGCCGACTGTGGCGAGGCAGCGGCCATGGACCAGGCGCTGCTCGCCCGAATTGAGCCGCATGATCACGTATTCGCCGTCGCGGCCGACGATCTGGGCATAGGTGCCGGCCGAGCGCGCGACCTGCCCGCCTTTGCCGATTTTCAGCTCGATATTGTGGACGATGGTGCCCACCGGAATATTGGCGATCGGCATGGCGTTGCCGGGCTTCACGTCGACGTGCTCGCCGGCAACGATGCTGTCGCCGGCGGAGACCCGCTGCGGCGCCAAAATATACGCAAGTTCGCCGTCGTCGTATTTGACGAGCGCAATGAAGCTGGTGCGGTTCGGGTCGTATTCAAGCCGCTCGACCTTGGCCGGCATATCGAATTTGCGGCGCTTAAAGTCGATCTGGCGGTAGGCCTGCTTGTGGCCGCCGCCGCGATAGCGCGACGTGATACGACCGTTGTTGTTGCGGCCGCCGGTCGAATTCTTGCCTTCGGTCAGCGCTTTGACCGGCTTGCCGCCATGCAGGCCGGTGCGATCGACCAGAACAAGCTGGCGCTGGCCCGGGGTAACCGGATTATAGGTTCTTAATGCCATTGCCCGTTCCTACAGCCCCGTGGTGACATCGATCGTTTGGCCCTCTTCGAGGGTCACGATCGCGCGCTTGGTGTCGGAGGTCTGGCCGTAACGGCCCTTGAAGATTTTCCACTTGCCGCGGCGGCGCAGCGTGTTGACGCTCTTGACCTTGACGTCGAACAGCTTCTCCACCGCTTCCTTGATCTGCGGCTTGGTCGCCGTCATAGCGACCTTGAACACGACCTTGTTGAACTCGGAGGCGTTGGTCGCCTTCTCGGTGATGAGCGGCGCGATGATGACGTCGTAGTGGCGCGGATCGGTGGTCGTCATTTGAATCGCGCCTCCAATGCGTCGACGGCGGCGCGGGTCAGCACGAGCTTTCGCCGCCGCATGATGTCGTAGACGTTGATGCCGGCGATGGGCAGCACGTCGATATTCGGAATATTGCGCGCCGCGGTCCGCACCTCGGCCGCGACCTCGGCGCCGTCGACGAACAGCGCGTTGGCGACGCCGAGCTTGTCGAAGTGGCCGCGCAACGCTTTGGTCTTGCCTTCCTTCACCGCGAGCGCCTCAATCACGATGATGCCGCCGTCCTTGGCTTTGGCCGAGAGCGCGTGCCGCAACGCCAGCGCGCGAACCTTCTTCGGCAGGCCGATCTCGTGACTGCGCGTATGCGGACCGAACGAGCGGCCGCCGCCGCGAAACAAATTTACGCGCGCCGAACCGTGGCGGGCCGATCCGGTGCCCTTCTGCCGATACATCTTCTTGCCGGTGCGGTGGATGTCAGCCCGGTTTTTCACTTCATGCGTGCCGCGCTGGCGTTTGGCGAGCTGCCATACGACGCAGCGATGAATAAGATCGGTGCGCGGTTCGAGACCGAAAATGGCGTCGGACAAAGTGACCGAGCCGGCTTTCTTGCCTTCGAGCGTGGTGACTTCCAGTTCCATGTCACGCACCCTCCCCGGCTGGACCAACCGAGACCGGCGCCTGCGCCGCATTGTCGGCGAGCTTGAACTTGCCGGGCTTCGGCACGCCATCCGGCAGCCTCTTCTTCACCGCGTCGCGCACCGTAATCCAGCCGCCCTTGACGCCGGGCACGGCGCCTTCGACCATGATCAGGCCGCGGTCGACGTCGGTGCCACGGACCTTGAGGCTGAGCGTGGTCACCCGTTCGACGCCCAGATGGCCCGACATTTTCTTATTCTTGAAGGTCCGGCCCGGATCCTGACGACCGCCGGTGCCGCCGATCGAGCGATGCGAGATTGAGACGCCATGCGAAGCGCGCAGCCCCGCGAAATTCCAGCGTTTCATCGCACCAGCCCAGCCTTTGCCGGTTGAGGTGCCCGTGACATCGACATATTGGCCGATTACGAAATGATCCGCCGTGATCTCGGCGCCGACCGGAATCAGCGCATCGGCATCGACACGGAATTCGGCCAGCTTGCGCTTGGGCTCGACCTTGGCGACGGCGAAATGGCCGCGGTCGGCCCGAGTCGTCGACTGCACCTTGCGGGCACCAGCGCCGAGCTGCAGCGCGACATAGCCGTTCTTTTCCTTGGTGCGGTGGCCGACGACCTGGCAATTGCCGAGCCGCAGCACCGTCACCGGCACATGCTCGCCGGCCTCGGTGAACAGCCGCATCATCCCGACTTTCTGCGCCAGTACCCCGGAACGCATTTTCTGTTCTCCACGCCTTAGAGCTTGATCTCGACGTCGACGCCGGCGGCGAGATCGAGCTTCATCAGCGCATCGACGGTCTGCGGCGTCGGATCGACGATGTCGAGCAGACGCTTATGCGTGCGCATTTCGAATTGCTCACGGCTTTTCTTGTCGATATGCGGCGAGCGGTTGACGGTGAATTTCTCGATCTTGGTCGGCAACGGGATCGGGCCACGGACCTGCGCGCCGGTGCGCTTGGCCGTATTGACGATCTCGCGCGTCGACGCATCGAGAATGCGGTGATCGAACGCCTTCAATCGGATTCTTATGTTCTGGCCGTTCATTTCTTTTCCCCGCGAGTGCCGAATTGCGAATGGCGAGTGGAGACCGTTCCATTCGCCATCCGCCGTTCGCTATTCGCCTACTCGATGATGCTCGCCACCACGCCGGCGCCGACAGTGCGGCCGCCCTCGCGAATGGCGAAACGAAGCTTCTCTTCCATGGCGATCGGCACGATCAGCGTGACCTCCATGGCGATATTGTCGCCCGGCATCACCATCTCGGTGCCTTCCGGCAGCGTCACCACGCCGGTCACGTCCGTGGTGCGGAAGTAGAATTGCGGCCGGTAGTTGGTGAAGAACGGGGTGTGACGGCCGCCCTCCTCCTTGGTGAGGATGTAGGCCTCGGCCTTGAACTTGGTGTGCGGCTTGACCGAACCCGGCTTGCACAGGACTTGCCCGCGTTCCACCTCTTCGCGTTTCGTGCCGCGCAGGAGACAGCCGACGTTGTCGCCGGCCTCGCCCTGATCGAGCAGCTTGCGGAACATTTCAACGCCGGTCACGACGGTCTTGGTGGTCGGCTTGATGCCGACGATCTCGACCTCTTCGCCGACCTTGATGATGCCGCGCTCGATACGGCCGGTGCAGACGGTGCCGCGACCCGAGATCGAGAACACGTCTTCGACCGGCATCAGGAACGGCTGATCCTTCGGACGCTCCGGCTGCGGGATGTTGGCGTCGACCGCCTTCATCAGCTCCAGAATCGCGTCATGGCCGAGCTTCGGATCCTTGCCCTCGAGCGCCATCAACGCCGAGCCCTTGATGATCGGAATCTTGTCGCCGGGGAAATTGTACTTCGACAAGAGCTCGCGAACTTCGAGCTCGACCAGCTCGAGGAGCTCGGGGTCGTCAACCATGTCGACCTTGTTGAGGAATACGACCAGCGCCGGCACACCGACCTGGCGGGCAAGCAGAATATGCTCGCGGGTCTGCGGCATCGGGCCGTCAGCCGCGCTCACCACCAGGATGGCGCCGTCCATCTGCGCCGCGCCGGTGATCATGTTCTTCACGTAGTCGGCATGTCCGGGGCAGTCGACATGTGCATAGTGGCGCTTCTCGGTCTCGTACTCGACGTGCGCAGTCGCAATCGTGATGCCGCGTGCCTTCTCTTCCGGCGCCTTATCGATCTGGTCGTAAGCGGTGTAAGTTGCACCGCCAGTTTCGGCCAAAACCTTGGTGATCGCCGCCGTCAACGACGTCTTGCCGTGATCGACGTGCCCAATCGTACCGATGTTGCAATGCGGCTTGGTGCGCTGGAATTTTTCCTTGGCCATAGGGACTCTCCGTTCGGGTCTCTCTAATCCTTGTGAATGTTCGTCAGGCGAACTTCGCCTGAACCTCTTCGGCGATGGCTTTCGGCACTTCTGCGTAGTGGTCGAACTGCATCGTGAACGTGGCGCGCCCCTGTGACATGGAGCGCAAATTGTTGACGTAGGAGAACATGTTGGCGAGCGGCACCATCGCATTGATGACGTTGGCGTTGCCGCGCATGTCCTGGCCCTGGATCTGGCCGCGCCGCGAATTGAGATCGCCGATGACGGAGCCGGTATAGTCCTCGGGCGTCACCACTTCGACCTTCATGATCGGCTCGAGCAGCGCGGGACCGCCCTTTTGCAGGGCCTCGCGCATTGCCGCGCGGGCGCAGATCTCGAACGCCATCGCCGAGGAATCGACGTCATGCGAGGCGCCGTCGACAAGGCTCACTTTGATATCGACCACCGGGAAGCCGGCAAGCACGCCAGACCCCAACGAGCCTTCAAGGCCCTTCTCCACGGCCGGGAAGAACTCGCGCGGCACCGATCCGCCGACAATCTCGTTTTCGAACACGAATCCCGCACCGGGTTCGCTCGGCTCGGCGACGATCTTGATGCGCGCGAACTGGCCATGACCGCCGGTCTGCTTCTTGTGGGTATAGTCGATCGTTGCCGAACGGGTGATCTTTTCGCGGTAGGCGACCTGCGGCGCACCAATATTGGCGTCGACTTTGTAGGTGCGTTTGAGAATGTCGACCTTGATGTCGAGGTGCAGCTCGCCCATGCCCTTGATGATGGTCTGGCCGGATTCCTGATCGGTGTGAACGCGGAATGAGGGGTCTTCGGCCACGAGCTTGGCGAGAGCGACGCCGAGCTTTTCCTGGTCGGCTTTCGACTTCGGCTCAATCGCGATCTCAATGACCGGATCGGGAAATTCCATCTTTTCCAGGATCACAGGCTTCTGCGGATCGCACAGCGTGTCGCCGGTACGAACCTCTTTGAGACCGGCCAGCGCGACGATGTCGCCGGCAAAAGCCTCCTTGATGTCTTCGCGGTTGTTGGCGTGCATCAGCAACATTCGGCCGACACGCTCTTTGCGGTCCTTGGTCGAGTTCATGACCCCGGTCGAGCTCTCGAGCTTGCCGGAATAGATGCGGCAGAACGTGATGGTGCCGACGAACGGATCGTCCATGATCTTAAACGCAAGCAGCGCCATCGGTTCGGTATCCGAGGCTCGGCGCTCGACTTCATTGCCCTTGAGGTCGACGCCTTTGACCGCCGGCACGTCGACCGGCGACGGCAGATAATCGACGACGGCGTCGAGCAGCGGCTGCACGCCCTTGTTCTTGAACGCAGAGCCGCACAGCACCGGAAAAAACGCGCTGGAAATGGTGGCCTTGCGGATGAGACGTTTCAGCGTGGCAACGTCGGGCTCTTTGCCCTCGAGATAGGCCGTCATCGCGTCGTCGTCGAGCTCGACCGCGGCCTCGATGAGCTTCTCGCGATAGTCCTTGGCCTGATCGAGCAGCTCGGCCGGTATTTCGATGTCGTGATATTTCGCGCCGAGCGTCTCTTCGTCCCACACCACGCCCACCATGCGGACGAGATCGATGATGCCCTTGAATTGCGCCTCGGCGCCGATCGGCAGCTGGATGGCGACCGGCTTGGCGCCAAGACGGTCCACGATATCCTTGAGACACTGGAAATAGTCGGCGCCGGTCTTGTCCATCTTGTTGCAGAAGACGATGCGCGGAACGTTATATCTGTCGCCTTGGCGCCAGACCGTCTCAGTCTGCGGCTCCACGCCCTGGTTGGAATCGAGCACGCATACCGCGCCATCGAGCACACGCAAGCTGCGCTCTACTTCGATGGTGAAATCGACGTGGCCGGGTGTGTCGATAATATTGAGACGCTTGCCGTTCCACTGCGCGGTGGTGGCGGCGGACGTGATGGTGATGCCGCGCTCCTGCTCTTGCTCCATCCAATCCATGGTCGCGGCGCCTTCGTGCACCTCGCCCATCTTGTGACTCTTGCCGGTGTAATAGAGGACACGCTCGGTCGTGGTGGTCTTGCCGGCATCGATGTGCGCCATGATGCCGAAGTTGCGATAGTCCTCGATTGGATTTGTGCGGGGCATGGGGCTTATCCTTCGCTGTCGCCGGCTTTACCAGCGATAGTGCGAGAACGCGCGGTTGGCTTCGGCCATCCGGTGCGTATCTTCGCGCTTCTTGACGGCGTTTCCCCTGTTATTCGATGCATCGAGCAGCTCCGCGGAGAGCCGCTCGGTCATCGTTTTCTCGTTGCGTTCGCGCGCGGCGGAGATGATCCAGCGGATACCGAGCGCTTGGCGCCGCGAGGTGCGAACCTCGACCGGCACCTGATAAGTGGCGCCGCCGACGCGGCGCGAACGCACTTCAATCGACGGCATGACGTTGTCCAGCGCCTGCTGGAAAACGCTGACCGGATTGCCGCGCGTCTTGCCTTCGATGATGTCGAGCGCGCCATAGACGATATTCTCGGCGACCGACTTCTTGCCGGCATGCATCACCGAGTTCATGAATTTCGTGACCACGACGTTCCCGAATTTCGGGTCCGGCAGGATCTCGCGCTTATCTGCCCTGTGGCGGCGGGACATCGATCTCTTCCTTACTTCGGCCGTTTGGCGCCGTATTTGGAACGGCGCTGTTTGCGGTTTTTCACGCCCTGCGTGTCGAGCACACCCCGGAGGATGTGATAGCGCACGCCGGGCAGATCTTTGACACGGCCGCCGCGGATCATCACTACCGAATGCTCCTGCAGGTTATGGCCCTCGCCGGGAATGTACCCGATCACTTCGAATCCGTTGGTCAGCCGCACCTTGGCGACCTTGCGCAGCGCCGAGTTCGGCTTCTTCGGCGTCGTGGTGTAGACGCGGGTGCAGACGCCACGCTTTTGCGGCGACTGCTGCAAAGCCGGCACCTTCTTCTTCGCGTGCTGCGTGACCCGCGGCTTGCGAATGAGCTGGTTGATCGTCGGCATACGTTCCTTCGCTCCTCGTCGTCATCCACTCTGGCGCACTACGCGAATCCATCCGCGCAAAACCAAACCGCGCCATCCGCTTCCCGGCACGGAAGGGCGCTTGGCCTGCGCAGAGGACCGCGATGCGAGCGCGGTCTTGCCCTAGGTAGTCTGACTTTCCGAAGTCAGAGGCAGCGTTTGAGCTTCCTTCGTCGAGGCGTCACGCCGCGTCCCTTGGCCCAAGAAGTGCCAACAAAGCTATCACGTTCAATAGCTTACAAGGGGGCCCGGCAGGGCCGTTCCGACGGGCGAAGCTCACCGCCTGCCGTAAAGTGGGCGGTATGTATCGGCGCCACCGTCCCAAGTCAACCCTAAATGGGCACGAAAGTGCGATGGCGCAAGCACATCTGCAACATCGAAAGGTAAACCGTCAGCCCGGCTGCATACCCTTGGCGCGAATGAGCTGCACTGCTGCGGGGCCGCGCATAAAGTCGATGCAATTCTCCGCTTCGGCGCCGTTTTGGGCAGACGTCGAGACTCCGGCCGCATAGACAATGACGTTTTGCAGCTCGCTCGGTAGCGGGCCGACCAGCTCGGCGCCCGCTACGGGCAGGATGGCGACGATCTGCTGCATGCCGATCTCGGCCTGACCGCCGGCCATGAGTTCGGCAACAGGTCGGCCGGTTAATTGGGTCTTCGATTTCATCGCATCGGCAATGCCGAGGCGTTCCAGCAGCGCGGCGATATAGGCGCCGCTCGGTCCGTCGCTATAGGCGATCGATCGCGCGTTAAGCAGAGCCTGCTTGAAAGCTTCGACGGTGGCGATATCCGGTTTGGGCGCGCCCGCGCGCACCGCAAGTCCGACCGACGAACGCGTTATATCGGCGATAGTGCCGGCCGCGATCCTGCCCATCTGCGCCAGTCCGTCGAGCTCCGGCCGCGGCAGCAACGCTATATCGAAAACCGCGCCGCCCACGATTTCCTTCTGCAGTACTGACGTCAGCCGGAATTCGATTTCGACTTTGG
>CAVZFX010000005.1:150000-331530 GCA_963774715.1 uncultured Alphaproteobacteria bacterium | reverse complement strand
TGCGGCGGGGTGACGGTCAGCTACATGACCAACGACAAGCTCCTCAATATCGCACTCAAAAAGCTCAAGGTCATGGAGGAAGATCTCGAAAGCCTGGCCGCGAAGGATATCCACGAATTGCTGCGCGCGTGGGAGCTCAAGCACCGGCACCGCGCCGCAGAGTGCGTCACACAGCACACGCTGTTCCGCAAGGAGACCCGCTGGCCGGGCTATTACTACCGCGGCGACGCCATGAAGGTGGACGACGCAAATTGGCACGTGCTGACTGTTTCGCGCCGCGATCCGAAGACGGGTGAATACACTATGGAGAAGGCGCCCTGTTATCACCTGGTTGGGGCGGACGAGTAACAATTGCTCCGGGCAGACGATGGCGTTGAACGGCCTGGATGCAAAGAAAGACCGACATGTCGCTTTTGATGGACACTCCAAATCCGGTCTTTCACGGCCCCAGAGAATTGCTCGTGAACATTATTGAGAAAACCGACGAAGAGATACGGGCCATGGCCGAGCCTCTGTGGCGCGACCTCGTCAAGAATTCGAACGAAGGCAAGTACGGAGAGTTCGTCAAGAATTTCTCCGGTTCCATGGCGCTTGCCATGAACCAGGTCACGGCCGGCCACCAGTTCGCCAACAGCGAGCTCGCCAGAAATCTGTCTGAACACTTCGATTATCTTGGCATTATCCGCCGCGGCGAGCATGTGACGGTGCTCTACCGGCAGCGCAGCACCAAGAAGGACGGTGAATGGCTGGGCCGGCTCGTCCTCGGCTATGAGGACGGAAAAATCAGGATTTTCGGTGCGTCCATCTTCTAAGCGGCCTGGATTCGACATGAGTGAAACTATCCACGACGGCAAATATGTCGAACTCACCTACAAGGTGACCGACAAGAAATCGCGGCATGTTCTTTCCATGGTTGAATTTCCGTTGGGCTATGTTCACGGACGCAATGAAATTTTGGCCCCTTCCGTACACGCGGAGCTGGAGGGCAGATCTGCGGGCGAGGTCATCGAGGTGCCGATCGATGGCAATCGGATCTTCGGCGCCAGAGACGAGTCGCTGGTTTTTACCGATCACATCGACAACGTTCCCGAGGAATACCGCAAGGTCGGCACTTCCATCCTCATGGAAAACGACAAGGGACAGACCCGCAGCTTTCTCGTGACGAGGATCGACGACAAGACGCTGACGGTCGACGGCAACAATCCGCTTTGCGGCAGAGAGGTCGTCTTTACGCTCGAGATCGTGACTGTGCGCGAGCCGACCGACGAAGAAACAAGAGCGGGCGGAGCGATCGTCGCACAGGCGGCTATCGACCCGTCGCTCATGCGACCTGTTTGAATTACAATCCTGGATTCAATGCAAAGGTGACTTATGAGCAGCGAGCAAAAGCCAATCACCAAAGTTCCTGACGGCCACGCGCGCTTTTTGACGACGCGTCAGAAAGAGCCAAACGAAAAGGGATTTGTCGGTTTCGAAACCGTCTGGGAGCCGTTCCAGAAGGAAGTCGAATACAAGACCCCGAAGCGGCCGTAGACTGTCATGTCGAAGCTCGTAGCGCCGCACTTTTCGGATCAGGTTAAGCCGCTGCTGCTGCCGGAGTCCGAACGTGCCGATGCGCTTAAGGGCGCGGCGAAGCTTCGGAAAGTGCCGCTCGATTCGCGCGCGGTTTCGGACGTCTTCATGCTGGCCATGGGCGCCTACACGCCGCTCGACGGTTTCATGAGCCACGACGACTGGCGCGGCGCATGCGTCGACATGAAACTGGGCAACGGCGTGTTCTGGCCAATCCCGATCACGCTTTCCGCGACCAAGGACGTCGCCGACAGCATCAATCCGGCAGAGGAAGTCGCGCTTACCGACGCCGAGACGGGCAAAATCCTCGCCATCATGCAGGTCGGCGAAAAATACGCGATCGACAAAAAACTTGAGGCCGAGCACGTCTACCGGACCACCGATCCGAAGCATCCGGGCGTTGCCAAGGTATTGCAGCAGGGCCCGGTGAATCTGGCCGGGCGCGTCTCGGTTCTCAGCGAAGGCGAATATCCCGCCAAATATCCTGACCTCTATATCCGGCCCGCCCAGTCGCGGGCGATGTTTCTTGAGCGGGGCTGGTCCACCGTCGCGGCTTTCCAGACCAGAAATCCGATGCACCGCAGCCACGAATATCTGGTAAAGATCGCGGTTGAGGTGATGGACGGCGTTTTCATCCATCAAGTTCTCGGCAAGCTGAAGGAAGGCGACATCCCGGCCGAGGTGCGGACCCGCGCGATCCAGGCGATGATCGACAACTATTTCCGTCCCGGGACCGTCATTCAGGCCGGCTATCCGATCGAGATGCGTTATGCCGGACCGCGCGAGGCCTTGCTCCACGCCCTTATTCGCCAGAATTTCGGCTGCTCGCATCTTATCGTCGGGCGCGACCACGCAGGCGTCGGCAAATATTACGGACCCTTCGACTCGCAACACATCTTCGACGAGTTGTGGGAGGGCGCGCTTCTGACCAAGCCGCTGAAGATCGACGTCACGTTCTATTGCCGAAAGTGCTACGGGATGGCGACGGCGAAGACCTGTCCCCACGATCCCAAATATCACATTTCGATTTCCGGCACGCAGCAGCGTGAAATGCTTTCGACCGATGCGGACATACCGCCCGAGTTCAGCCGGCCCGAGGTGGTGGCGATCCTGAAGGAATATTACGCGGGTCTGCGATCGGCGGACCACCGTCCCGCGTCATGATCATCGCGCAGATCTCAGACACCCACATCGCTCTGGATACGCCCGACGCCGATCGGAGAATAAGCGATTTCGAAGGCACCATCGCCGACATCAACGCGCTCGATCCAGCTCCCGACGTCATCATTCACACCGGGGACATCGTTCACAACGGACGGCCGGACGAATACGCGCAAGCTGCGGCAATTCTTGCCCGCGCGCGCCGGCCGGTTTACGTCATGGCCGGCAACAAGGACGATCGGGCGAATTTGCGCGCGGCCTTTGCTGCCGGCGGCTATCTCGATCCCGAGTCCAGTTTTATCGACTATGCCATCGAGGGCTATCCGGTCAGGCTGATTGCGGTCGATACGCTGAATACGCACAGCAACAAGGGTGACTTTTGCGCCAAGCGAGCCGAACGTCTGATCGCCATGATTGACGCCGAAGCGACCAAGCCAATAGCGGTGTTCGCGCACCATCCGCCGTTTGAGGTGCCAGTAGGACCCGACCGCATCAACTTTGAGACGGCGGATATGATGCAGAGACTGCGCCAGGCGATACAGCACTCGGAGCGAGTCGTGGCCGTCATCTGCGGCCATGTTCACCGCGGCACCGCCGGTTTGGTCGGCGGCATTCCGGCGACGGTGATGCCGAGCGTCGCGACGACACTGCGCAAGGGTGAGTATCCCGGTCACCTAAAGTCATGTCCGGTTTATCACATCCACCGGTTCGATCCGGCTTGGGGCTTTGCAGTCGAGTCAAGGATTGTCGGTCTGGATTGGTCGACGGCGTCGCACGAGCGTGCCCCGGCGCGGCGTGCCGGATAAATCTTCGAAGCGAAGGGCTGACGGCTTGGGTTAAGGCGCCGCGCGATCGCGCGCGGCGATTAGACCCAGCCCGATCGCGCCTGCGGGGCCGCCGAGGATGATGTCGATCGGCATGAAGGTGAAAAGCACCAGCATGCCGGAATAGCCCTCGAAGGAACTGGTGTGAAAGACGCTGGTTCAGACCAAGCCCAGACCGGCGCCGATGACGCCGCCGGCAATTGCGCCAAGCACGAAGCCGATCAGCCCGAGCATGGCCACTTTCATCATTCGCCCCAGGCGATGGCTTTCGCGGCGTGGCTACTCGATCTGCGGTATCCCGGCATTGACGATGATGTCGTGATATTTCTTGATCTCGTCGGTAATGAATTTCGCGGCTTGATCGGGCGGCAGATACATCGTCTCGGCGCCCTCGCGCTCAAACCCGGCATGCACTTGCGGATCGGCGACGGCTTGTTTGAGCGCGTCATTCAGCTTGGTCACGATCGCAGCCGGCGTGCCCTTCGGCGCCAGCAGCGCAAACCAGCCGGACACCTGGTATTGCGGCAGGCCAGCCTCTTTGGTGGTCGGCGTATCGGGTAGTATGTCGAGCCGGTTCGGACCGGCCACCGCGAGCGCCTTGGCGCCTTTGGCCTGCAGCGGCGCCGCGACGTTCGGGTACCATTGGAAACCGAGCGGCACCTGGCCCGACATCAGATCCGGCGCGTATTGGCCAATATTGCGGTAAGGCACATGGGTGAGCTTCACGCCGGTGAGTTGGCTGAAATATTCGCCGGCGAGATGCTGCGAACTGCCGATACCGACTGATCCGAAATTAAGCCCGGGATGGGCTTTGCCGTAGACAATCAATTCCTGCAGCGTGTTGACCGGCAGCTTGGTCGAGGCCGCCACCACGATGGTGAAGGAGGCGAACGGCGAGATCGTCTCGAAATCCTTCTCCGGATCGTAATCGAGATGCTTGTAGAGCGTGACATTGGCGGCAACCGGCCCGGAGCCGCCGCCGAGGATCGTGTAGCCGTCAGGCGCCGCACGGGCGACATCGGCCGTGCCGATATTGCCGCCGGCGCCGGGCTTGTTCTCGACCACGATCGGTTGACCCAACAGCTTCGACATTTTGTCGAACAACACGCGGCTGACAACGTCGCTGGCGCTGCCGCCGGCGAACGGAATGATCGCGGTGATCGGCCGCGACGGGTAATTCTTGGCTGCGTCCTCGGCGCGGACGGTATGGCCGAGAGCAAGGATCGTCAGCGCGACGGCCGCGCCGAGCAGAAACTTATTAGCATGCTTTTTCACTGCTGAATTCCCTTCAAGAGGCGGGCAATAATACCGCCGGCGGCTGAGGACCCGGTCGACACTACTTATTCCTAAAGTGCTTCTCCAGCCCTTGCCACCCCTCGAAATAGTCGTGCTGCAATTCCGATGACTCGATTGCATAGCGTGTCAACCGCATGGCGTAACGGCTCTCGAACATGAAGGCCATCGTGTCTTCGAGCTTGTGCGGCTTGAGCTCGGCGCGGGTGGCGCGCTGCCAGGTCTCGGCGTCGGGTCCGTGCGCGGTCATGCAATTGTGCAGGCTGCAGCCACCGGGCAGGAAACCCTCGGCCTTGGCGTCGTAGGCGCCGTGAAGAAGCCCCATGAATTCGGTCATGACGTTGCGGTGATACCAGGGCGGGCGGAACGTATCCTCGCCGACCAGCCAGCGCGGTGGGAAGATGACGAAATCGATATTGGCGGTGCCGGGCACGTCCGACGGCGCGGTCAGCACGCTGTAGATCGACGGATCGGGATGATCGAAGCTCACCGTGCCGACGACCATGAAGCGCGCCAGTTCGTATTTGTAAGGAGTGAAATTGCCATGCCAGGCGACGACATTGAGCGGCGAATGATCCATCGCCGCGGCCCATAGATTGCCTTGGAATTTCGCCACCACTTCGCACGGCGTCTTGGAGTCTTCGTAGGCGGCGACGGGGCTAAGAAAATCGCGCGGATTGGCGAGTCCGTTGGAGCCGAGCGGGCCCAGTTCCGGTAGCCGCAGCGGCTGACCGTAATTTTCGCAGATGTAGCCGCGTGAGGGACCGTCCGGCAGCTCGACGCGGAAACGAAGCCCGCGCGGGATAACGGCGATCTCGCCGGGCGGCGCCTCGACGATGCCGAGCTCGGTGACGAAGCGGGCGCGTCCCTGCTGCGGCACGATAAGCATTTCGCCGTCGGCATTATAAAAGCAGCGGTCGTTCATCGAGCGGTTGGCGGCATAGATGTGGATCGCCATGCCGGTCTGCGTCGCCACGTCGCCGTTGCCGCCGAGCGTCACCAAGCCCGCGATAAAATCGGTCGGATTGTTTGGAATAGGGATCGGGCTCCAGCGTAATTGGGTCGGCGTGGCGTCGGCGTCGTTGAACGGTGCGCTGCGGATGAGCCCGTTGTCTACGCGCGCATAGGGCCGATGCACGACCGAGGGCTGGATGCGATAAGTCCAGGTGCGCCGGTTTTCCGCGCGCGGCGTGGTGAACGAGGTGCCCGAGATCAATTCGGCATAAAGCCCGTGCGGCGGACGCTGCGGCGAGTTACGGCCGACCGGCAGTGCGCCTGGCACGGCTTCGGAAACAAAATGATTGCCGAAGCCGGGCTGATAGCGGAATTCCGCATGAACGTGTTTATCCTCCGCGACGCGGAGCTTGGTTTCTTGATTCATCATAAATCTCCCCGACGCCCCGGCCATCTCGCGCGTGAGAGCGCGACGAAGCCGTCCACATCCTGCGTCACGCGCCGAAAAGCTCCCATTTCGCGCACGCTGATGCTTGGAAATTTGGTCGCACCCGCAACAAATATCCGCTTTCCGGGCTCATCGCGCAAGCAGCCTTGGGGCCGAGGTTCCAGCAATGGGGCGGCCGCCGCAATTCGCCTTGAATGACGCACAATCCGTCCCAAAAGCCGCCCGCTTGGACCGGCATGAGCGCCCCCTGAGGACGAGGGAAAACCCTTTCTTAACCAAGCTTGAGACCGCGCCGCCGCGCGCCGTCGCAATACGTTCTGTGAGGGAACGGGGATGCGTCCGATACTGGCGTTTGCAATTTTGCTGCTCTGGCTGTCCCGCACCGCGCCAGAGCCGGATTATTCCCATTACTTTAACGACTATCCGCATGCCGCGGGCGGAGCCTCGTCGCTGATCGAGATCGAGTCATCGACCGGACGCACCGACCGGCTTGCCGTGGCATCGCTGCGGCACGCCATTTCGATCGAGACCTTGAAGCCGCCCCGCTCCGGCGCCGCCGCGGATGCCGATTCCGATACGACCGCTGCTGCGGATGTCGACACCACGTCCGCCCGCGCCGGCGACCTGTCCATCGACGATTTATGCAACGCGCTCTACACGTCGGCGCAGAACAACGACTTGCCCGTGCCCTTCTTTGCCAACCTGATCTGGCAGGAGAGCCGGCTGCGTGACGATGCGGTGAGCCGGAAGGGCGCCTTGGGCATCGCGCAATTCATGCCGGAAACGGCCGCCGAAACCGGGCTCGACAATCCGTTCGACCCGCTCAAAGCGATCCCGGCTTCGGCGCATTTCCTGCGCGAGCTGCGCCTTGAGTTCGGCAATCTGGGTTTTGTCGCGGCAGCCTATAATGCCGGCGCACGCCGGGTCATCGAATGGCTCGAACATCGGGGCAGCCTGCCGCGCGAAACGCGCGGCTATGTCGTGCGCGTGACGGGTGTCTCGGTCGATGCCTGGCGCAACATGGCGGTCAATGACGACGCGCTGACCTTCGTGCGGCGCCTGCCCTGCCGCAGCCTGCCCGCCTTCGCCAGCGTGGAACAGGCGCAGGCAGAAAAGGTGGAGTTGCAGCAAGCCAAGCTCGAACAGCTCAAGATCGACGAGGCCAAAGCCGACCAAGCCAAACTGGAGCAAGCCCAGCGCGACAAGCCGGCGGCCAAAGCCGGGGCAAAGCTGCACGGCAGACGTGCCGCCGAGCACAAGCGTGGCCGCGACAATCATGAGCGTCGCGAGGCGCACCGCGCGCATGAGCGCCGCGCCGCAAAGCGCGAAGCCGATCGGCGTCCACACGGCAGCCGCGATAAACACAGCAGCGTCTAGCGGCGGCCGCCGCGGCCCGCTTCAATCTACGGCAGCGGACGCCGAACCACGCCTGATGCCGAGCGTCACAATACGCTGCAGCAGATCGGCATAGTCGATCCCGATGTGCTTTGCCGCCGTGGCGAATTCCTGGCTTTCCGCGATCTCCGGATTCGGATTGGCCTCGAGGAAATACGGCGTGCCGTCGGCAGCAAGACGGAAATCGATGCGCGCGTAACCGTCGAGCTCCAGCGTGCGGTAAATCCGTTTTGCCATGCGCTGGATCCGAGCCGCCAGCTCCGGCGTCAGATCCTTGGCCGGTCCATGCCGGATGCCGCGGCGCTCCTGATAGTCCGGATCGTGCTTGACCTTCTCGGTGGCGATGAGCCAGTCGCCCTCCGCCATATTCTGGAATCGCAGTTCCCACACCGGCAGCACGATCAGCCGTTCGTTGCCGACGATGCTGACATAGATTTCGCGTCCCTCGATATACTGCTCGGCGATGGCGTTGGTGCCGATGCGCTCGTGGATAAAGTTGACGCGCTCGATGAGCTTCTCGTCGCTATCGACCACCGAGGCCTGCGAAATGCCGTAAGAGGCGTCTTCATTGACGCTCTTGACGATCAGCGGCAAAGCAAGCCGCGTCGGGCGTTTCACTTTGCGGCCCTTGGGAAACACGGTGAAATCCGGCACCGGAATGCGATGGTAATGCACCAGCGTCTTCGATAAATCCTTGCCGCGCGCCAGCATCAGGCCGCGAGGATTGCAGCCGGTATAGGGCACGTGCATCAGTTCGAGATAGCTGACAACATTCTGGTCGTAGATCGCTTCGCCGCGGAACTGCTCCAGAAGCGTGAACACCACGTCCGGCTTCCAGGCTTCGATGTCGTCGCGGATCGGCTTGAGCTCGTCGTGCACCCCGAGCGGGCGCACCTCGTGGCCCGCGGCGCGCAGCGTCGTCACCACGTCGTATTCGGTCTTCCAGACGTTGATCTCCTGTTCGGTGTAGCCTTTGCTCGATTCCGGGGGGATCAGGTCCGGGTGAACGAGCAGCAGGACGCGCAGCTTTTTCATAGCGCGATCCATCTGCGCCGCGACGGACCAAATAATGTGTGCATGGTCTTGGCGGTCAACAACACGGTGAATTCCATCATCAGCTTGCGCTCGGGACCGACCGCGCGCAGGTCGAGCTCGCGGCAGCGCTGGATCATATCGTCGAGCACGACGTCGAAGGTGAGCTGATATTCGCCGGTCCATTTCGCAACCAGCTCGCGCACCTGGGCGCGATTGCGCCGGATGAAGGACGACGCAGCCTCGGCGTGACGATGCCGCGGATCGGCCGAGAACAGTCGCCGCAGATCGCGATCGTAGGTTCTCGGCGTATCGACGACGTAAATCGCGCGCTTTTTCTTGTAATAGTCGCCGAGCGTCTGATTGAGCTTGCTCAGCGGATCGACTTTTTCTCTATGCGTCAGCGTCGGCCGCTTGCCGGCGATCTCCGCCATCAGCTCGTCGACATATTCGAGCTTCTTGAGCGCCGGCCAGCCCGCATAGCGCGTGCGCCAGTGCGAACGCGGCCGCAGCCAGACCGCGAAGGTCTCGGCGAAATCCTCGTCGGGATGGCTTTGCGCATACCACAACCGCAGATGCTGCACGTGATTACGGCTTGCCGGATTGGGCCGGTAATAGCGCGGATAGCGCCTCGAGGAGGGACCGAACAATTGTTGCCAGCGGCGGCGGCGATAGAGCTGATAGGCGTGGGTGACGACATGGCCGCATTCGTGGCGGAGAATGCGCATGCATTCGGACATAGTGCCGCCTTCGACGTCGAGGATCATCTTCTTCTCAAGCCGCATCAGCCGCGGGTGCGCCAGATAGAACGGGATGGCAATGCCCGGCGTGTTTTCCGGCGAGAACCATTCGCTCGAAATCCAGGCATGCGGCCGCACCCGGATGCCGTGATCCGCCAGCTCGGCATAGAGCCTATGCAGGCACTTCTCGAGCCAGGTGCCTTCGACCGTCACTTTGAGGTCCTTGAGCCGGACCTTGAGCAACTCATCGTCGGACAACGATGCCCAGGGAAACTTCCTGCGTGATTTCCTTCGCCCCATGACGCTTCGAAACCCTTAACGCACCAGCAGGCAAATGGTGTCACGGCGGGGCGGTTGCGACAACCGTCAAGCCGCCTCCCGCCGGCAGGCCGCAGTTTCCTTGACCGCGGCTGGCCGCGTATGATCAGGCCTATCGTTAGGCGGTCGTCAGGACGCGGGTTAGGTGCAGTCAAAAATCGAGCCGGTACTGATCGTCGGTGGCGGCCCGGTCGGGCTCGCGCTGGCCGGCGACCTTGGCTGGCGGGGCATTTCCTGCGTCCTGATCGAGCAGTCCGACGGCTCGATCTATCAGCCGCGCATGGACCTCGTCGGCGTCCGCACCATGGAGTTCTGCCGGCGCTGGGGCCTGGTGCCCGCGGTCGAGGGTTCGCCCTATCCGCGCGACTACGCGCAGGACAATGTCTATCTGACGAGCCTCACCGGCTACGAACTGGGCCGCGAGCGCTTCCCCGGCATCGGCCAGGCGCCGCCGCCCAAGGAAAGCCCACAACGGCGCGAACGCTGCCCGCAGAATATGTTCGATCCGATCCTGCGCGCATTCGCGGCGTCGCAGCCAAGCGTAACGATGCGTTACCGCACGCGGCTCGTCTCGTTCGAGCAGAATGCCGATCTGGTGACGGCCGTGGCCGAAAAGGCCGAAACCGGCGCACGCGAGGAGATCAAAGCGCGCTACATCGTCGGCTGCGACGGCGCGCGCAGTCCCGTACGCGAGACGCTCGGCATCCGCATGTCCGGCAATCCGGTCTTGACCTACACCACGAACGTCATCTTCCACTGCCCGCATTTGCTTGCGCTGCACGACAAGGGCAAAGCCTATCGGCACATTTTCATCGGCCCTGAAGGCACCTGGGCGACCATCGTCGCCATCAACGGCCGCGACGAATGGCGCTTCTCGCTGATCGGCGGGGCCGAGCAATGCGAATACACGACGGATGAGATCAAGGCCGCGATCCGCCGCGCCCTCGGCTGCGAATTCGAATTCGAGATACTGAGCGTGCTGCCGTGGGTACGGCGCGAGCTGGTCGCCGAACGCTACCGCAACGGACGTGGATTTATTGCCGGCGACGCCGCGCATGTGATGTCGCCTACCGGTGGGTTCGGCATGAACACCGGGATCGGCGACGCCGTCGATCTTTCGTGGAAGCTTGCCGCCACGATCGAAGGCTGGGGCGGCGACGGCCTTCTCGATTCCTACAGCAGCGAACGCCAGCCCGTCGGCGCCCGCAATGTCGCCGAGGCGAGCGGCAATCTGCACCGGATGCTCTCGATCGGCCGACATGACGATTTGCTCGACCCGACGCCGCAGGGCGCAGCGGCCCGCCATCGGGTCGGACGCGAGTTTAGCGACATCATGCGCCGCGAATGGCACACACTCGGCGTTCACCTTGGCTATCGCTACGAAGGGTCGCCGATCTGCTGGCCGGACGGGTCGCCGGCACCGCCCGACGATCCGCGTAACTACGTTCCGACGGCGCGGCCCGGCCATCGCGCGCCGCACGCGTTCCTCGCCGACGGCCGCTCGACGCTCGACCTCTACGGTCGCGCCTACACGCTGCTCGTCTTCGGCACAGACGCGGCGTCGGCTGCGCCGCTCGTGGAAGCTGCGCAGCGGCGCGGGGTACCGATAGAGGTTGTCGCCATCGCCGAGCCGCACGTCGCCGCGCTCTACCAGCGCACATTCGTGCTGGTGCGCCCCGACGGCCATGTCGCTTGGCGCGACGACTGCATGCCGCAGGAGCCGCTGCGCCTCGTCGACGTCGTACGCGGCGCGGCGCCGGGCCCTGCCACCTGTCGCTGATTCCCCAGATTTCGACTAAATCAGCGGTTGATTTGTGCCCAAATGGTGGAAAAATGGACGCTGAGGATGGGCGCCTCAGCGTAATTCTCCACCGAGGGGCTTGGCACGTATACATAATATTATATATTAGGGTGGAACCTTGGCCGTGCGGGTTGAGTATTACAGAGACTTAGGCCCACCGCCCGAGGCCTTTGCCATCGACATGGCTGCCGCGATCAGGGCAGCCACATACAAGGGTGATGAGGCAGGCGCGCGAAGGCTACGAGAATTATGGCTCGACCATTTCGATGTGGAGCTTCCCGCCAAAGGTCCAACGCGGTTATTCGCCTATCTCAAAAGCCGTGTCGTTTGGCGAAGCGAGGGCGAGCGGACGGTGATCAAAACGGTGGACCAGCCTTGCATTGCCTATACGGCCGAGCTCGATCAAACCCATGGAATTGCCCTGATCGCCCTGGGCGCCTGCTACCGATATCCCGCTGGTAATGAAGATGGCTGGTGGACAAACGTTATCCGGCCACGACTGAGGAAACTTTGATGGCAGAAAAATTAAATTTTTCAGTTGGCGCTGTGGCGCCGGCACCTACGGCGGAAATGGGTAGCGCCGTGCGATTGCCGCATCGCAGCAGCACGCCCCGCAACCGAGCCTCGCTTGGCACGGCCCTGAGCGACATCCAACCGCTCTCCGAGATCGTTGGCGTTTCCGGAGTGAATGCCGCCGCCATTGAAATTGGCCAGTTGATCCGCCGCGAGCGCATTGCCAAAGGCATGAATCAGATTGACTTAGCGGATGCGGTGGGCATCGCCCAAGGCGCGCTCAGCAACATTGAGCGAGGCAAGGGCCGCGACGGTCCGAGCTATCGTCTATTGCGGCAGCTTGCCGTAGCGCTAGGCAGACCATTCATGTCATTTTTGTCGCAGCGCGATCAATTTGATAGCCCGGATGTAATAACTGTCATTGGGGCTTCGGAAGGGATCGCGCAATATGCGGCTTCCATTGGAGGCTTCATCAACGGTCTCCTCGACCGAACGGTGCTGATCGATCTGCGCAAACAACTGGAAGCTCTCGTCGTCGACGACGTAAATCAATCGGCTGTGCCTGAACTTTATCAGTCGACGATGTGCCGCGTGTTACCGCACGCTCACACGTCGGTCGAGACGCATGGCGTTACGGTCTTTGTCACCGTCAACGGCGAATTGGAAATCAAATCTGCCCACCAACTCGGCTCATTCGAAAAAGGTTACATCGTTCCGGCTAACGAGACCGTCGAGGTTGTCAACCCCAGCGGCGAACCGACCGCTTTTCTTTCCGTTCCGGCGAAGCTGTTCCTTGCTTCGTCCGGCAAGTAAAGTTGCAGTTCACCGCCGTAGACCGCGAACGGCCATGCATGTAATCGCTAATTATTCGGATCTTGTTTCGGCGATTTTCGGGATACTTGGCTCAATCATTCTCGGCTTGCCGCTCATTAAGGAAATCACTGATCGACGGCATTGGCAGCGTCTGGTCCGTTTCATTGGTCGGCAGCATCCCGACGGCGGACCGATACAAAAAAGCGAAGAGGAAATGAAGGCCGAGCGCGAGTTGCGCGACAATCTGATCGACACGCGGCTTGGAGATTATGCAAAATATAGATTCGCAGCGGTGTTTGGTTTCTTTTTCCTGCTCCTCGCCTTTATTTTTGCCGCCTTCGCGGCCGCCGATCGCGCCATCAACTCGCAGTGATCATGGCCGGATGGAAAGCGCGCGGCGCGCCGGGGGATCATTGCCACCCTCGACCCCGCAGCCCTTGGCTCCTTCGACATCATGCAGGCAGGCATCGACGCGGCATGGTGCTTCAAGACCCGCAATCCGGCCCGCGAATAATAGTGTCACGGCGGCCATTGGCGACAACCGCAAAATCTGTAGGATGACCGCAACGGCAAAGACGAGGAACGCCATGGAAGTCCCATCCCGAGAAGACCTCGCCCGCTCCGGCACGCTTGAAGAGCTTTACGGCAAGCTGGCGCAAGTCGGCATCGCGCCGGGCTGGAACAAGAAGGTCGCCTCGCTGTGGCCGGCGCCGAAGAAGAATTTCGCCCCGGCGCACTGGACCTACGAGCAGGCGCGCGGCGCGCTCGATGCCGCCGGCCGGCTGATCAATACCGAGCTTGCCGAGCGGCGCAATCTGATCCTGTTCAATCCGGCCTCCGGCGAGAGCTACGGCACGGTGCGCACCATGGTCAGCGCCTACCAGATGATCATGCCGGGCGAATGGGCGCGGGCGCACCGCCACACGCCGAATGCGCTGCGGCTGATCATCGACGCCGAGCCCGGCGTCTATACCGACGTCAATGGCGTCAAGCTCGCCATGGAGCCGGGCGATGTGCTTCTGACCCCGAATTGGTGCAGCCATGGCCATGGCAATGACAGCCGCGCCAGCGCCTATTGGCTCGACTTTCTCGACGTGCCGCTGGTGCAATTGCTCGAGCCGATGTTCTTCGAACCGGCAGAGGAGGATAAGACCCACGAGGCCTTCGCCGATGCGCCGCCGACCAAGGATTCGCCATTCGTGTTTCCGCTGAGCGAAACGGAGAAACGCCTCGATGCCGCCACGCCCGATCCGGCCGGGCCGTTCGGCACCCATGTCGAGCTTGGCAATCCGGCGATGGACACGATCGGACTGTCGATGATGCGGCTTGCCCCGCGCGTCGCCACCGCGCCGTATCGCACCACGGCAAATAATATCTATGCGGTCGTCAAAGGCGCGGGTGCGACCACCGTCGACGGCGAGCGCTTCGAATGGCGTCGCGGCGACGTGGTCGCCGCGCCGGCTTGGCGGCCGCACCACCACGAGGCCGCGGAGGACGCGCTGCTGCTGCGTGTTACCGACGAGCCGGTGATGCAGCGGCTCGGCTTTCATCGCGTCGACGAGCAGAAGCAGGCGGCGCACTAACGCACGAGGTGCGCTTTCTCCAGCATGACGTGGACGCCTTTAGCTCCGTTTACCACCTGCGTGATGCGCAGATCGGCCGCCAGACTGCATAGCGTATAGGCGTCCTCGCGCGAAATTCCGGTGCGCGCGCAAATCAGCTTGATCATGTCGCGTAGCGCGATCACCACCGCGTCGTCGAGATCGGGATCGAACGCCATGGTGATGACATGGGTCGGCGTCTCGGCGAGCGGCCATTCGAGCGTCATGTCGTCGCGCACATAGAGCTCGAACGTGCCGACCAGGCCGGTCTCGATCGCGGTGATGCAGACTTCACCGTCGCCCTGCACGCCGTGCCCGTCACCGACCGAGAACAGCGCGCCATCGACGTGAATCGGCAGATAGAGCGTCGTGCCGGCGACCAGCTCCTTATTGTCCATGTTGCCGCCGTTGCGGCGCGGCGGCGGCGAAGCGACCGGCCCCCACGCTGCCGGCGGCGCCGTCGCCATGATGCCGAAGAACGGCTTGAGCGGCAGCTCAAGACCCCATGGCAGACGTCCGACCATGCGGGCGCGATCGAGCGGAATGTGGATGAGGCGCGCCTTGTCGAAATCGTCCGGCAATGCGCCGCCCAATGGCCGGATGGCGTTGTAGCCCCAGTCGTAGAATAGCGCGATCGCCTTGATACGGACCTCCAGCACCTGCCCGGCCTTGGCGCCGCGCACGGCGACCGGCCCGGTCATGATGTGAGGTCCGTTCAGTTTCGGCGCCACGGTGGCGTGAATAGCGCGCAAGGCGTCGGGTACGGTCAGGCCCGAACTCGCTGGCGGCAGCGCCGCCGGTGGACCGGAGACTGTCGAGATGACCACCTCATCGCCGGATTCGACCGTGATCAGAGGCTTGAGCGCCGCATCGAAAAAGCCCCAATGCACTGTCTCGGGCCCGGCGTCCAAACGGTGTGTTGTCATGCGTCCACCATCGGCGACTAGCCCGATCCGCCAGCCTGTGAGATCATTGCCGCCCGCCATCAGTCAATCGTGAACCCGCCATCAATGCAATCAGGCATCGGAACTACGGCACGCCGCAAAGAAGACCTACGCCTCGTCACCGGTCGCGGCTGCTACAGCGACGATTTCCATTTCCCGGGTCAAGCCTATGGCGCGGCGGTGCGTTCGCCGCACGCTCATGCGCTGATCCGCGGCATCGACGTCGCCGCGGCGCGCGCCATGCCCGGCGTGCTTGCGGTGCTCACCGGCGCCGACGCGCTGGCCGACGGGCTCACCCGCATTCCGCATCTCACTGCCGCCGGCTCACCGCCCGATATCGTGCTCGTCAATCGCGACGGTTCGCCGGTGCCGGCCGCGCCGCATTATGTGCTGCCGCCCGACCGGGTGCGTCACGTCGGCACTGCGGTGGCCTTTGTCATCGCCGAGACAGTGGCGCAGGCCAAAGATGCCGCCGAGAAAGTCGTCGTCGACTATGAGCCGCTGGCGGCGGTGACCGACGCCAAAGCCGCCGTCGAGAACGATGCACCGCGGCTCTACGACGATTTGCCGAACATCATGATCGATGCCGAGGTCGGCGACGCCGCGGCGACCGACGCCGCATTCGCACGCGCTGCGCACGTCACGCGGCTCGACACCTGGATCAACCGCGTCACCGGCGTGCCGATGGAGCCGCGCGCTGCGGTCGGCATCTATGACGCGGCATCCGGCCGCTACACGCTCTATGCCGGCTCGGGTGGCATCGTGCGCCAGAAAAAGGAGATCGCCGCCATCCTCGGCGTGCCGTTCGATAATGTCCGCGTCATCGCCCAGGAGATCGGCGGCAATTTCGGCACGCGCAACAGCTTCTTTCCGGAATTCGCGTTGGTGGTGTGGGGCTCGCGCCGCGTCGGCCGTCCGGTGAAGTGGACGGCCGACCGCAGCGAGGCCTTTGTCAGCGACTACATGGGCCGCGATCTGAGCGTGTCGGCGGAGCTCGCGCTCGACGCGCAGGGGCGCTTCCTGGCGCTGCGCTCGTCGAACCTCAGCAATGTCGGCGCGCATTCCGGCTCCTACGTGCCACTGGTCAAGGGCGTCGGCCTGGCGACGTCCGGCTACCGCATCCCGACGTCCTATGTGCAAGCGCGCGCCGTGCTGTCGACGACGATGTGCACGACGCCTTATCGCAGCGCCGGCCGGCCGGAAGTGATCTACGTGATCGAGCGGTTGATCGACAAAGCCGCCCAGGAGCACGGTTTCGATCGGGTGAGCTTGCGCAAACGCAATCTCATTCCGCCGTCGGCCTTTCCTTACACGAACGCGCAAGGCATCACCTACGACAACGGCACCTATCGCGTCGTGATGGATCGCGCCATGGAGCTCGGCGATTGGCGAGGATTCAAGAAGCGCCGCGCCGCGGCGAAGAAGCGCAAGCGGCTGCGCGGCATCGGGCTGTGCAGCTACCTTGAGACCACCGGCGGCTATCCGCGCGAGCGCGCCGACGTTACCGTACAGCCCGGCGGCAAGGTCGATGTCGTGGTCGGCACGCTCTCAAGCGGCCAAAGCCACGAGACCACCTTCGCGCAGTGCGTGGCCGAATGGCTCGGCGTGCCGTTCGACGACGTCAATGTCATCGAGAGCGACACCGACATCGTCAAGGAAGGCGGCGGCTCGCATTCGGCGCGCTCGATGCGGCTCGCCGGCATCGTCATGGGCAACGCCGCCGATGCGGTGATTGACAGGGGCAAGAAAATCGCCGCCCATCTGTTGGAAACCGCCGAGGACGATATCGCTTTCGCCGCCGGCCGCTTCACCGTCAAAGGCACCGACCGCTCGATGGGCATTTTCGAGGTCGCGGCGGCGGCCGACGGCAATGCGGCCGTGCCCGAGGACTTGCGCGGGCCGCTGTCCGCCACCGCCGACGAAACCATCAAGCAACTCGGCTTTCCCTATGGCGCCCATGTCTGCGAGGTCGAGATCGATCCGCAGACCGGCGCGCTCGACCTTGTGCGCTACACCGCGGTCGACGACGTCGGCCGCGCCATCAATCCGATGGTGGTGCATGGCCAGACCCATGGCGGCGCCGCACAAGGTATCGGCCAGGCGCTGTGGGAGCTGTGCGCCTACGACGCGGAAGGCCAATTGCTGTCGGCATCGTTCATGGATTACGCCATGCCGCGCGCCGACCTGTTGCCATCGTTCACCACGGACATCTCGGAAGTGCTGACCCCGACCAACCGGCTCGGCGTGCGCGGCGCCGGCGAAGGCGGCACCACCGGCGCGCTCGGCGCCGTCGTCAACGCCGTGGTCGACGCGCTCGCCGAGTTCGGCGTCTCCCATATCGAAATGCCGGTGACGCCGGAAAAGATCTGGCGCGCGATCAATGCGGCGAAGAGGTGACAGGCGAACCTTCCGATTTTCTCCGTTCATTCCCGTGCAAGCGGGACTCCAGGGGCGCGCTGACCGAAAATCTGGAAATTCAATCAAGGAGCGACAATGCCTGACATTTTGACCGAACAAGACGGGCCGATCCTGCGCGTCACGCTCAATCAGCCGGAGCGCGGCAATGCGGTGTCCGATGCGATGGTTGCCGAGCTTGTCGGCATCATTGCGGGCGCGGAGAAGGCATCTAGTCTCGTCGTGCTGCGCGGCGCCGGCAAGGATTTTTGCGTCGGCCGCGCCGCGATGGGACAGCGGCCGCCGACCGAGCCGGACGCCTACGAGCGGCGTAGCTTCAGCGACGTGGTGTTCAACTGCTACGGCGCCATGCGCGACGCCAAGATACCGATCATCGCCGTGGTGCAGGGCCGCGCGCTTGGCTTTGGCTGCGCCATCGCCGCAGCCTGCGACATCACGCTGGCGAGCGACGCTGCCGTCTTTCAGGTGCCGGAAATGGCTCACAACATCCTGCCGACCATGGTGATGTCGTCGTTCGTCGACCGCGTGCCGCGCAAGGCGATGAGCTACCTGGTGTACTCGCAAGCCGAGATTGGACCGGAGCGCGCCTTGAGCTTCGGCATCGTCAGTGACGTCGTGCCGGCGGCCAAGCTCGACGCCGCGGTCGAAACGCTGTGCGCCGCGATCCTCAAGGCGCCGAAGCCGGCGATCTACGGCGTCAAGGAATATGTGAAAACGGGACCCGACATGGCGATCTACGGGGCTGTCGAATTCGCCCGCAACCTGCACGCTACCGTCAATTCGGCGGGCGAGATGCGCAAGAAGCATTGAGGCAGCGAAACGTCGCACTTCTCGCTGCCGTCTTGCGGAGGGTCCGCGAAAAGGAGGAATATCCAAGCCAAGTCCGAAATCAATCGGCCCGATGCCGGACAACAATAATAAGCGGCCATATTGGAAAGCCCTTGGGGAGGTTTCATGACGTTCGCTCGCATGCTCGCGGCGTTGTTGTCCGCCGCTGGTCTCTTCGTCGCCGGTGCCGCGTCGGCACAGACTTATCCCAATCGCCCGATCACCATGATCGTTGCCTTCCCGCCCGGAGGCGCCGATGACGCCACCGCGCGTATCCTGCAGGACCCGCTGCAGAAGGCGCTGGGCCAACCGATCGTGATCGAAAATATCGGCGGCGCCGGCGGCATGATCGCAGCCGCCAAGGCCGCCCGTGCCGAGCCGGACGGCTACACGATCCTGCTGCATCAGCCCGCGCTGGCGGCGGGCATGACGCTCTATCCGGACCGCACCTTCGATGCGGAGAAGGATTTCACCCCGATCGGGCTCGTCAATATCACCTCGAATACGCTTGCGGGCCGCCCGACACTGGCCGCGAACAATTTCAAGGAACTGCTGGCCTGGATGAAACAGCACAACGGCAACATCAAGGTTGGCCATCCCGGCGTCGGCTCGTTCGGGCATCTGGCCGATGTGCTGATCATGCAAGGGCTGGGCGTCAAGGTCACGCAAGTTCCTTATCGCGGCGCCGGTCCGGCGCTCGTCGATCTGCTTGGCGGCCAGGTGGATTTGAGCATTATCTCGGCCGTCGTCGCCGGGCCCTTGGTGAAGAACGGCAAGATGAAGGCATACGCCGTCATTGGCAAAAGGCGCTTCGACCAGCTGCCGGATCTGCCGACCTTTGGCGACTTGGGCTACAACAAGCTCAATGTCGATTTCTGGCACATGCTGCTGGCGCCGGCCGGAACGCCACAGCCGATCATCGCCAAACTCAACGCCGCGCTGCGCACCGCGCTGGCCGATCCCAAGCTGCAGAAGACCTATGCCGACGGCGGTATCTACGAATACCCGGCCGACCAGGAATCGCCCGAGGCCTCGGCCGCTCTGCTTAAGAAGGAGATCGCGTTGTGGGGGCAAGTGATCCGCGATAATCACATCGCGGGGCAGTAACCGCCTTTCGTGTCATTGCGAGCGAAGCGAAGCAATCCAGTCTGAGACGCCGATCTGGATTGCTTCCACCTACGCGCTCCGCGCTTCGGTGGACTCAAACCCGCCGTAGCTCGCAGAGCGAGCGTAGGAGGGTCGTCGCTTTGCTCCTCGCAATGACGATGCGCGGAGTTTCATCCACCTACGCGCTCCGCGCTTCGGTGGACTCAAACCCGCCGTAGCTCGCAGAGCGAGCGTAGGAGGGTCGTCGCTTTGCTCCTCGCAATGACGATGCGCGGAGTTTCATCGCACGAACTTATAGCGAAAGCGCTCGCCGTCGGCCTCGATGAGGCCGGTGGTCGGATGCGGGAAGTGGATCGGCAACACGAATTTTCCGGTCCCGGCGGTGTCGCCGAGGAATTTTCTGCGCGAGCGCCTGGCCTGTTCCTGGTCCCAGTCGAACACCGTCGACCAGTCCGGCTCGCGGACCTGCAGGGCGTGATGCATCAGGTCGCCGACGACGACGGCCTGCTGCCCGCGCGAGCGGATATTGACGCAGCAATGGCACGGTGAGTGGCCCGGCGTCGGCGTCAGCCAGAACGTGTCGTCGAGCGCATAATCGTCGTCGACTAACAGCGCCTGCCCGGCCGCGACCACCGGCTCGCAATTGTAGCCCCACACATTGCCGCCGCCGCCCGGGCGGTTTTCGCCGCGCTTGTTCGATTCTTCCCAAGCGGCATATTCGCGCTTGTGGAAGATGTATTTCGCCTTCGGGAATGTCGGCACCCATTTGCCGTTGCGCAGCATGGTGTTCCAGCCGGTATGATCGATGTGCAGATGCGTGCAGAAGACGTAGTCGATGTCCTCGAAGCGCAAGCCCGCGGCGCGAAAGCCGTCGAGCCAAGGCTGTTTCGGAAAATCCATCGGCGCCGGGTAACCCTTGTCCTCGCCGGTGCAAGTGTCGATCAGCACGGTGTGCTTGGGCGTGCGCACGATGAAAGTCTGGTAGGTGATCACCATCTTGCCCGACGCCGGGTCGAACACTTCCGCGTCCAACTCCGCAAGATGGCGCTTGCCGATCGCCGGATCGTAGGCCGGAAACATCTCTTCCGGCTTCCGCCACGGCCCATCGCGCTCGATGATGCTGGTGATGGTGACGTCACCGATGCTGAGCTGTTTCATGCTTCTCCCCAATCCGGTTGCCCGGTCCCAAACGCGGATGCCCCGGCGGCCCGTTTTGCCGTGCCACAAAAGACTTGGCCCGGACGAGCCGGGCCAAGTCTAGCTTATAAGCAAATTTAGTTGCGGCGACAGTGGCCGTAGCGACCGCGATGCCAACCGCGGCCGCAGCCGCCGGCGACATGGGTCACCTGGCTGGAATTCGACACGCCCTGGCTGAGCGGAGCGGCCGGCATGGCCTGGGCGCTGAACCCGCTAAATGCGATGAATGCGAACAGCGCGGCGATCGAAGCGAGCAAGGCGAGTTCTTTGCGCATGGATGGTTCTCCCGGGGGGTTGACGACGGGAAAATGGAACACACTGCGCCTGCGATAGCAACCGCATCGCGATGCGGCAGGCGGCCCGAAAATGGCTCTTGATAATATTGACAATATATTGTCATTATGACAATATGACACCATGAGCGCCGAAACCAAGCCGCAAGCCGCCATCCCGATCATCGTAGCCGACATCTACGAGCTCGCGGGGCGCCTGCGCGAATGCGGCGAGGCGATCGCCGCGACCGTCGGCCAGACGCAGGCGCGCTGGCAGGCGATGAGCGCTGCCTCCGCCGCGCCGCAAACCGTGCCGCAGATCGCGCGCGTTCTCGGCGTCACGCGGCAGAATGTGCAGCGCATCGCCGATCTGCTCGTCGCCGAAGGCGCGGCGCAGTATCAGGACAACCCCGACCATCGGGGTTCGCCGCATCTCGTGCTTAGCCGGCGCGGCCGCGCCGCCCTCGAGCAACTGACGAGGGCTGCCGGCGGCTTTCACGCCCGGCTGGCACGCAAGCTGTCGCCTACCGACGTCGTTTCGCTGCAGCGCGGGCTTTATCGTCTGCTCGAAGCATTGAGCGAAACCGATCCCCTCAACCCCAGCAAATAGGAGTCCGAGCCAATGTTCAACACCGACACCATTGCCGACTGCATGAAGGCGAGCTTCGCCAATACGCCGTTTCCCGAGGTCGTCGCGCGGCTCGCCGGCGCGGGCGTAAGATCCTACACCGCCGACCTGGTGAAGGTGCGCAAGACCTATTACGGCGCCGTCAGCGACGGCCATGACGAGGCGATGCCGCTGGAGCAAGCGCCTGCGATCGCGCCGGCGTTCGACTCTGCCGGCGTCGCCGCGACGGTCAAAGCCATCCAGCGCGGCGAAATCGGCTATGCGGAGTTCCTGAGCCGGATCATGGCGGCAGGCTGCGCGCGCTATGAGGTGTTCATCGCCGGGCGCAAGGCGATGTATTTCGGCCGCGACGGCGAATTCTATACCGAACCGTTCCTGACGCAGGCGAAGTGATCGCCGCTAGGCCGCCGTTGCCGCGCCGGCAACCGCCACCTTCTCGTTGGTTCCCGTCTCCGGCATCAGCGCGGCGGCCTTCAGCCCGGCTTGCACCTTGGGCACTGTGGTTTTGACATCGGTAATCGGCAGACCATGCGTCGGCGCAATGACCTTGACGTCAAGCCGCGCGATCAGATGATCGAGCCGGTCGCAATAGACGTTCATGTCGGCGAACTTGGTCCAGAACAGCGCAAGATCGGCGAAGGTCGACGACACGTCCGGCAGATCGAGCGAGACCGCTTCCTCGGCCACCAGCCCGCAATGACCGTCCTCGTGATAATGGCTGTAGGCAAAGCCGTCGCCTGGGAACAATACGCGTTCGCGGGTATCGAACCCCCACCAGGTGGTGCGCAGATCGCGGATCACCGGCTCGACCGCCATCAGGCTGCGGCCGCCAAGCGCGATCTCGTCGCCCTCCTTCATCCAACGCATGCGGTGTTCGTATTGCGGGAACGCCAGATGATAGTCGCTGACGTCGCCGCACAGGATGGCGTCGGGAAAAGATTTCAGGATGCGGCCGAGGCCGCCGCAATGCGGCGTTTCCTGGTGGGTGACGAACAGATATTTCAGCGGCGCCACGCCGCGGGCGAACAGCGCGTTGAGGTGCCGCTCGATGACCGGAAAATCCTTGGGGTGCCCGGTCTCGACCAGGATCGAGGCGTCGTCGCCGGCGACCAGGAAGGCGGCGTTGTAGCCGTGATAGACCTTGCCCTTGTGGCGCTGCGCCAAGCAGTCGCCGATCCAGAACACACCCGGCGCGATCTCGCGCGGCATTCGCTCGCCCACCGGCAAATCGAGCATGGTTTTGGTTTGCGGTTTATCGAGCATCGTCAGCGTTCCTCGTCGCGCGTGACATAGCGCGACACCGCCACGCTCTTGTCGCAGGCTTTCAAGAATTCATCGAGCATCTGATAGTGCCGCGCCACCACATTGCGGCCGCGCAAAATGCAGCCATAGCCGGGCGCGATGGTCTCGATGTCGTATTTGTCGAACACGGCGCCGATGCCGCGACGGATCGAATCGGTCGGCGCGCCATCCAGCCACCAATAGCGGGTGTTGAGCATGAAGGAGCGGACGTCGCGCAGCGACGTCGGATCGTTGTCGCGTTCATTCACGATCCACGGCCCGGTCGAGGCGTCGCGCCACAGATGAGTGAACAGATCGGAGGAGAACAGCGTCTTGGTGGCATGGTCGTAGAGCCAGCGCGTGGCGATCAGCCTGATCGGCGCATTCATCACGTCGATCGAGCGGCCTAATTTCCCGAGCTCGATCGAATCGGCGCGGCCGACCGCGGTGACTTTCATCGATTTGAGAATATCGCGGCCGCCCGCCTCGCCAAAATCGAACCACAGCGCCGCATCGATATTGCTGGTGTAACAGGTCTCGACGTTGAAATGTCCGGCAAAGCTCGCGACATTATTGATCGACATGAACTCATTGAGCCGCAGTGGAAACAGCGACAGCGGCAGGCCCGGAGCGATGAGCGACTCGATCTGGGCGCGGATCACCGGCTCGTCCTTGCCGAAGCCGGTGTCGATCAACATGGCAGCGTCGGGCTGCGTGAGCAGATAGCTGTTGACGACCGAGAAGCCCCGGGCGCTCGCCGGATACGAACTGACCCGGCCGTCAAGCGCGAACGGATTTTGCAGCACGTAGAGCCGGTCGTCCGCGAGCGCCGCGATGCCGCCGCCAAAAGCTTGCGGCTGGCGAGAAGCATTTCCCTGTCGAGCGGCTTTGGGCGTTTCCGGCGGCGCGTATGACGTTGTTATCGACATATTGGCGTCAGCTTACCGGGCCTCCATGAAGAAGGAAACCGGCACCGAAGCCATTCAGCCTGGGCCGCCGGACACGTCACAATTTGTCTGCGAAGGCATCGGCGATGAATTGGTGCGTCGCCGCGTAGGTCATCCGGCATGCCGGCTCATGCCAGCCCGCCACGCCGGGCACGTCCGAACCCTGGTCCGTATAGGCGTGATAAACGCCGGAGAAGACCAGCATCTGCCATTGGGCGCCGGCCGCATCCATTTCGCTTTCGAAAGCGTCGCGGTCGGCCTTGGGCGCGACCGGATCGGGTGCGCCATGCGTCACCAGAAGCTTTGCTTTCACGACGCCTTTCTTCGCCGCTGCCGCGGTTTTGAGATCGCCATGGATCGACACCGCCGCGGCGATTTCGGCGCCGTCGCGGGCGAGCTCCAGCACATTGCCGCCGCCGAAGCAGAAGCCGATCGCGGCGCGGCGGCCGTCGATCAGGTTGCGCTTGCCGGCTTCGGCAATCATCGCGTCATAGGCGGCGCGGATGCGTTTGCGCTGCTCGGCCGCGTTCTCGCGTAGCGGGTTGGCGAGCGCTGCGGCCGCGCCAAAATCGGCCGGCCGAGTGCCCTGCCCGTACATGTCGGCGACGAAAACCACATAGCGGTCGCCGGCGACAAGCTTGCCGCGCTCGATCGCCGCGTCGGTCATACCCATCCAGTTCGGCGCCATCAGCACGGCCGGGCGTTTGGCGGAAATCGTCTCATCATAGATCAGCGCGCCCTCGGCGGTCAGCGCCCCCATCGGATATTTGATTTTCTCGACCTTCATGTGCGTTCTCCTTAATGTGGCGATTATAGCCTCGCACGCCGAAGCGTGAATGACAGCATGTCCAAAGGCACAAAATCCAAAACCGCCAAACTCAGGGTTAAGCCTGGGAGCCGGACAGCAGACAAGACCCGGACCGCCAAAACCAGAGCCGCGCGCCAACCTCCGAACGAAGCCAAGCGCGCAACCGGGCTTAGGGGACAGATCGGCCACCCTATCTATCTGACCGAAGACGACGTTTGCCGGCTAGTCACGGTCAACGACGCCATCGGCATGCTAGAAGATTTATTCGCCACTTGGTCGGATGCGGCGACCGTCAACCTGCCGCGCCAGCGGGCGCGTGCGGGGACTGCCGCTTTCAATTTGATGGGCGCGTCGTGGGGCGCCAAGGGCTTGTTCGGCCTGAAGGCCTACCACATCGGTTCCGAGGCGGGCTGCTCGCACGTGCTGCTTTATTCGGCCAATGACAGCCGGCTATTGGCGATGATCGAGTCCGACCATCTCGGCCAGATGCGGACCGGCGCGGCGAGCGGCTTGGCGACCAAGCTCATGGCCGGGCCGGAAGCCCGTACGCTCGGCGTTATCGGCGCCGGACGCCAAGCGTTCACTCAGGTCGCCGCGGTCTGCGCTGTGCGCGGCATCGCCGACATTCGCGTTTTCAGTCCCACCGCCGAGCATCGCGACGGCTTTGCGCGCCGCATCGAGCGCGAGCTCGGCGTCGCCGCGCAGCCGGCAGCGTCGGCCGAGGCCGCAGTCGCTGCAGCCGATGTCGTCATCGTCATCACCAAATCGGCGGCGCCGGTGCTGCGCGCGAACTGGCTGAAATCCGGCGTGCACGTCAATGCCGCCGGCGCCAATGCCGCCAGCCGGCGCGAGGTCGACGCCGAAACCGTGCTGCGCGCCACGGTGCGCGCGACCGATCACCTCGCGCAGGCGAAAGAGGAAGCCGCCGAATACCGCGATCTCGTCGCCACCGGCCGGCTGAAATGGCAGGACGTCGTCGAGCTTGGCGACATCGTGACGGGAAAAATTCCCGGCCGCTGCGGGCCCGCCGACATTACGCTGTTCAAATCGCTCGGCATCGCGCTCGAAGACATCGCGTTTGCCGATCTGATCTGCCGCCGCGCCGCCGAGCGCGGCGTCGGCAGGCCGATGTGAGGACGGAGCAAGGCTACGTTTGCAGCCCGGACTCCGGCAGCCTCCGTTCGAGTTCCACGATGGAAAACGTCAAGGGCCGGCGTAGCTTTTGCGTGTCCATTATTGTCGCATAGGTATTAACACGTATCTTGTTTGCTTGCGAAAAAACAGGGTCGCTGCAATGTTCATGACATGTATGATTCGGAACAAATAAACAAATAGAAACGCACGAAGCAAGAGCTCCTGCACCTCCGCGCTGTCGGTTTGCGGGCTCGTTTGCTTTTGTTCGTTCGATGCAGTCCGACATTTATATTATTTCGAATTTTTGAGAGGATCCGATCAAAGGCTTTTGTTGGCAGCAACAAGTGTACGTGGGTTTCGACGGTCGAAGCGAGCGCTGATGTAAAAGCCGAGGTGGCATATGGAGCGGTTCTCGTCGAGATTTGCGGCCACCGTTCGTCGGCTTTGGGATCGCGCCGTGCGGTCGCCGAGTGGAAATTTTTGGCGGCCCGGACCTGACGAGGCAACGCGACGGCACGACCGGGTGCTGCGCGAGAGCGCCGACCGCTATCTTGCAATTTTCGACACCGAGGTCGATGCGATCGTGGTCGCCGACAGATTCGGGATTGTCCAGTCTTTCAATCGGGCCGCGCAATCGATCTTCGGCTACTCGGCCGAAGAAGCCGTTGGACGGAACGTCCGCTCGCTCATGATGGAGCCCGACCGGAGCCTGCACGACAATTGTCTGGCCGCTTATCGCGGGACCGGCGAACGCAAGATCATCGGCATCGGCCGCGAGGTGGTCGGGCGGCGCAAGGATGGGTCGATTGTTGCGCTCGACCTTTCCGTCGCGGAATGGCGCGATATCGATGGCCAGCAATGCTTCACCGGCATCATGCGTGATGTCACCGTTCGCAATGAGCAAGCGGGCGAGCTGCAGCGCGCCACCGAGATCGCCGAGCAAGCCCGCATCGAAGCGGAAGCGGCAAATTCCGCCAAGACGGAGTTCTTGGCGACCATGAGTCACGAAATTCGCACGCCATTGACGAGCATCGCCGGGTTTACGGATTTGCTGTCGCGAAGAGGACGCCTAAACAAAGAGCAGCGCCACTATCTCGACCTCATCAAAGTGGCGAACGAGGCGTTGTTGACCATCGTCAATGACATTCTCGATTTTTCCAAGGTCGAGGCCGGGCAACTTGAATTGCAAAGCCGTCCGTTTTCGCTGTCCGCGCTGGTTCACAACGCCACCACGGTCATCCAGCCCTTGGCGGCAAAAAAATCGATTCTGCTGAAATGGACGATCGACCGTCGCACGCCGGAGTGGCTCGTGGGTGACGACACACGGCTCAGACAGATCCTGTTCAACCTCCTCAACAACGCCGTTAAATTCACCGCGGAGGGGTCGGTTGCGGTAACCGTCACTCCGAAGCTGTCACGTGACGGAGAGAATCTTGTCCATTTTTCCGTCGTTGACACGGGGATCGGTATCGCCCCCGAGCGGCAACATCGTTTGTTCAAGCAATTCTCGCAGGCCGACGGATCGATCAGCCGCCGTTACGGCGGGACCGGTCTTGGCCTCGCAATCTGCAAGCGCCTCGTTGAGCTCATGGGTGGACAGATTGGCGTGAAGAGCGACGTCGGCAAAGGCACGACAATGTGGTTCACCGCACGGTTACCTGCCGCGGCGCAGCCGAGCCCGGCGCCGCAAATTGAGCATACGCCGGAAATCTTTGCCCTTAATAGAGGAAAAATCCTTTTGGTGGACGACTTGGAGAGCAATCGGGAGATTGTGGGCGCATATCTGGAAGACGGCGGCTATGACGTAGTGCCGGTCGGCGGCGCCGCGGAGGCAATCGATCGATTGCGCAAGGAAAAATTCGATCTGATCCTGATGGACATCCAGATGCCCGACATGGACGGCGTCACTGCCACACGCGCCATACGGGACATGGGTTCTCCGGTCAGGGAAATCCCGATCCTGGCCATGACCGGCAATGTCCTGCCGCAGCAGGTTCAGGAATTCCTTAAGGCGGGGATGAACGACCATGTCGGCAAACCGATCGAGCGGGCCAGCCTGTACAGCAAGCTGTGGCGCTGGCTGCCGCGTAACGATTCGAACGCGCATCCGTCGTCGCCCGGCTCGCCGCACTTCAACCGCAAAAAACTGGAGGATCTGACGGACAGTTTCGGCATCGTCAAAGTCGAACAGACCGTAGTTGCATTCGAGAAGGAACTACGCCGCTGCTTCAAGTCCGATCTGGCCGGCGCGCGCCGCGAGGCTCACGAACTCATTAATGCCGCCGGCGTGCTTGGCTTCGAAACGCTTCTCGCGCGGGTGCGCGCGCTCAGTGATCCCCATGTGGAAGACGACGACGCGTTCGGAATGCTGGTACAATGCCGCGAAACGCGAGATGCGGTCCTGGAAGTGATCGCTGCCAGAATTTTGCCGCAACTCATCGCTTCGTCCCACCGAAAAGCAGGATAGCGGCGCGGCGATGGCCGGCCGATTTCACGGCACTCGAATTGCTCAGCAATGTCGCCATATCGCCTTCGCCCGATCTGATGCGCCGTGCGGCCGAACGCGGCATTGGCAAGCCGATGCCGTAAAAGGCGCCCACGGACTAACCCAGATTAAATAATCGTTAAACATCCTTGGTCATTTTGAAGGCACTGCCAGCCTTCCAAGGAGACCCTGCCATGGTGCGCATGCTCGCCGCGATCGCCGCCGTTACGGCGCTGATGTTCTCCGGCGCGGCGTCAGCCAGCGATAACGGCACGAAGGACGAAGCCGTAGCGATGGTCAAACGAGTCGAAGCGATGTTTGCCAAAGACGGCGCCGAGGCGACGTTCAAGGCCGTATCCGACAAGTCGACCGCCGCCTTTCACGATCGCGACTTATATCCTTTCATCTATGACATGAGCGGCACTTGCGTGGCGCACGGCGCCCGGCCCGCCTTGATCGGCAAGAATCTCATCGATCTGAAAGACCAAGACGGAAAATATCTGATCCGCGAACTGGTCGCGATTGCCAAGGGACCCGGCTCCGGCTGGGTCGATTACAAATGGCCGAACCCGCTGACCAACAAGATCGAAGACAAAACGAGCTATGTCGAAAAGATGGGCGACTATCTCGTCGGTGTGGGGGTCTACAAGGAGTAAGTCGGTCGCGCTGATTTTAAGACACGGTTCTCCGATATAGGCCGCATACATGCCAAGACCTGATCGGGGCACGCCGTTGAATTTTCTCTCGCGCCTGACGATTCGAACCAAGACGTTTGCAGCTTGCGCGGTCGCGTTGATCTGCCTCGCCGGTATGGCCGCCACTGTCACCCTGACCTCGCGCGAGGTCGCGCGCAACTTGAACGAGCTGTCGCGCTCCAACCTGCCGACGCGGGCAGCCGCGTCGGCGGTCAATAACGCCGTGGTCGCCGTGCATATGCGCGTTTTTCGTTACGTCTCCTGGGCCAGCAATGGCGTCAACGCCACGCTGCTGCGGAAGCTCCGTGGCGAGATCGACGCCGATTTCCGCCAGACCCAGCAAAATTTCCATGAATTGGCGGAACGGTCGGATCTGACGGCGGCAGAAAAAACAGCCTTGAACGCGCTTCAGGTCAAGCTGGCGCAATATCAAAGCACCGCCAAGGACGTGCTCGACGTCGGCTCCACCGACGCGGCCATGGCGACGATGATGCTGGGGCAAACCGATGACAAATTCACCAGCATAGAGAACGATATTCGGGCAATTCTCACGACGGTCAGCGCGCAGTCGGATCGGATTGCCGCGAACCTGTCCGCTGCGACCTGGACCGAAACGCTATCCCTGACGATCGGCTTACTCATCTGCCTGGCGTTCGGCGTCGCGGCAATCGCATTCATCGCCGGATCGATCGTCAGGCCGATCACGTCGATCACCCAGGTCATGCAGAAATTGTCGACCGGCGATACCGCGATCAAATTGGGCTACCGCGGCCGCAGCGACGAAATCGGGCAGATGATCGAAGCGATCGAGATATTTCGCGGCAACGCGCTGGAGATTCAAGCGATGCAGGCGTCGCGACGCGAGGCCGACGAAGAGCGCACGCAGAAGCGCCGCGAGGAAATGGCGGCGCTCGCCGAGGAATTTGAGCGCTCGGTCAAGCAGATCGCCGGACACCTCGTGGAAGCGGTCACCGCGGTGCAAAGCAACGCCGAGAGCATGGCCAAAGCCGCAGAAGACACCCGCGCAAAATCGGGCGCCACGGTGGACGCGGTGGTCAATACGCGCGAGAACGTCGAATCCGTCGCGCAAGCGGCAAGCGAATTGTCGCGCACGATCGAGGAATTGGCGCGGCGCGCCAACGAGGTCTTCAAGCTCACCAACGACACTGCCGCGCAGTCGGAGAGCGCCGGCACCGAATTGGCCAAGCTCGCGGCGTCGGTCGAGCAGATTTTGCCGATTACCGATCTGATCCAGGGCATCGCCCAGCAGACCAATCTCTTGGCACTCAACGCCACAATCGAGGCGGCGCGGGCCGGACTGGCCGGCAAGGGCTTTGCCGTCGTTGCCGCCGAGGTGAAATCGCTGGCGCAGCAGAGCGGCAAGGCGACCGACGAAATCGCCCGCAAGATCGCCGCGGTCCGCGAAACCTGCGGCGCCGTGGTGTCGACCATCAGCCGTATCATCGAAGCGGTGAAAAACCTGAACGTCTTCGCCACCGAGATATCGACGGGGATCGGGCAGCAATCCGCGGAGACCGCCGGAATTTTCGCCAGCGCGCAGTCCGCCGCCGACAATTCGCGCGCGGTCGCCGCCAATATCGTCGACCTGAACGGTCACGCCGACGCGACTTACGCCGCCTCCAACGAAGTGCTCGACACCACCAAACGGTTGTTCGACCATACCCGGGGCGTGCAGGCGAACGTCGAACGATTTCTGCGCCACGTGCGAAGCGCGTGATCTTCGCAACGCGCGTGATTTGAAGGCGCGCGACCTTCGCCGGAACGGCCGCGATCAGGCCGCCAGCATCTTTTGCACTTCGTTGACCAATTCGCGCAGGTGGATAGGCTTCGACAGCACCTTGGCATGCTTGGGCGCGCTCGAATCGGAATTGAGCGCCACGGCGGCAAAGCCGGTGATGAACATGATCTTGATGTCGGGATCGAGCTCGGCCGCGCGGCGGGCGAGTTCTATGCCGTCCATCTCCGGCATGACGATGTCGGTCAGCAGCAGCTCGAATGGCTCCTCGCGCAGCCGCTGGTAGGCGGATAGGCCGTTGTCATAGGAAATGACGTCAAAGCCGGCATTTTGCAGCGCTTTGACCAGGAAACGCCGCATATCGATGTCGTCTTCGGCAAGCAGAATTTTGGACATGATCACTCAACCCCGGCTGACGCCGGCCCCCATCCATTCCATAAGCCGGATGGCCGGTAAACATGAAGTGAAAGACGGCCATATAACGGTGGCCGTAAGGGATCTTATAGGTGGCCTTGCGGGTGTCTTGGCAAGCCGGAACACCTATGGACAATGGCGGCTGGCGCACGCTAGGGAACGGGTGCTGGGTCGCGTGTCACGGAAAGCCCGCCAGGCGTCATGCCGGAAATCCAGGACGAATTCGATCCCCCGTTCGAGACCGTCGAGCCGGCGGCCTGCCGCGGCCCGCTGTTATTCAATTCGCCCCATAGCGGGCGCGTCTATCCGCCCGAATTCCTGCAGACCTCGCGGCTCGATCTGGCGACGCTGCGCCGCTCCGAGGACAGTTTCGTCGGCGAGCTGATCGAAGGCGTGGCCGCGCGCGGCTTCCCGATCATGCGGGCGCATTTCCCGCGCTGCTATGTCGACGTCAACCGCGAGCCCTATGAGCTCGACCCGCGGATGTTCGATGGCCGGCTGCCGTCATTTGCCAATACCCGCTCGATGCGGGTCGCCGGCGGGCTCGGCACCGTGGCGCGGGTCGTCGGCGACGCCCAGGAAATCTACGACCAGCGCATTTCGGTCGGCGAAGCGCTGCGGCGGATCGACGGCCTTTATAAGCCCTATCATCGCACGCTGCGGCGCGTATTCATGCGGCTGCAACGCGATTTCGGCGCCGCCATCCTGGTCGATTGCCATTCCATGCCTTCGAGTACCGGCGGACGCGACGAGCGGCCGCGCGCCGACCTCGTGCTCGGCGACCGCTACGGCACAAGCTGCGTCGCGGTGGTGGCCGAGATCGTCGAGGGATGCCTGCGCGGCTTCGGCTACTCAGTGAGCCGCAACAAGCCTTATGCCGGCGGCTTCATCACCGAGCACTACGGCAATCCAACCACCGGCCTGCATGCCATCCAGCTCGAGATCAATCGCGCGCTATATATGGACGAGCGGCGCTACGAACGCTCCGCGTCCTTCGCCAAGCTCGCCGGCGAGTTCGAAGTGCTGGCCGAGCGGCTTGCCACTATCCCGATCGAGGAACTGCGGCCCTATCGCGCGGCGGCGGAATAGCCAATCTGGCGTTGAAAGAAAAAGGGCCGCTCACCTTGCGGGAGCGGCCCAAGTCTAGGGAGGAAACGCCCAAGGAGGGCGACGGTAACGGGAGGGAACCTCTCGCTACCGCACTGCAGCAACATACACCGCGCCGCACAAAATACAAGGGCTGCTGACCTATTTCGCGAGTCTTATCCCCCGACATGTGCCGCAAATTTAACAGCTGTCTGCCGCCGACTCCGCCGAGATTTGCGGAAGATATAATAAAATGATTTAAATCAATGCTTTGCGGGGACGACACCGGCTGCATAAAATTGCGCCAGGAGCTCCGCAAAGTGACGACGGCCGGCTAACCTAATTTTGCATAGCGGATTAACGAGAAGTGTGGCTGACAAACCACACGCCAATCATGCGCAATTCACGCCTCCGATTGCCGGATCGGCCTAGCTCCGCTACTCGAACCGCAACAGCTGAGGGCGCAGATGACGGCGATCGACTTCGCGGCATTCGTGGACGAGCTCGCCACCGTTTCGGGGGAAACCATCCGGCCGTTTTTCCGCAGCGCGCTTGGCGCCGAAAGTCTGGGGCTGGAGAACAAAAGCCATTCCGGCGGCTTCGACCCGGTGACCGCCGCCGACCGCGCCGCGGAATTGGCGATGCGGGCGCTGATCAAGCGGACTTTTCCCGAGCATGGCGTGGTCGGTGAAGAGTTCGGCGCCGACAATGCGGATGCCGAATATGTCTGGGTGCTCGATCCGATCGACGGCACCAAATCCTTCATCTGCGGCATGCCGGTGTGGGGCACGCTGATCGCGCTCACCCGCCGCGGCGAGCCGATCTATGGCATGATGCACCAGCCGTTCATCCGCGAGCACTTTTCCGGCGACGGCCGCGGCGCCCGCTATCGCGGCCCGGCAGGCGACCGCGATCTGCGGGTGCGCGGCTGCGCCTCGCTTGGCGACGCCATCCTCGCCACGACCAGTCCGCTCTTGATGAACCCCGCCGACCGCCAATGCTTCGGCCGCGTCGAAAATGTCGTGCGGCTGTCGCGCTACGGCGGCGATTGCTACGCCTATTGCGTGCTCGCCGCCGGCCAGGTCGATCTCGTTATCGAGACCGAACTCAAGCCGCATGACGTGCTGGCGCTGATCCCGATCATCGAGGGCTCGGGCGGCGTCATCACCACCTGGGACAATGGCCGCCCGCACAACGGCGGCCGCATCGTCGCCGCCGGCGACAAGCGCGTGCATGCGCAGGCGATGGACGTGCTCAATGGCCGCTAATACAGCGGCGTGCCCGGCACGAAGGCGTCGAACGCCGCCCAGAACTGCGAGCGGAAGCGGTCCTGCTCCATCAGGATCTCGTGCTGGGCGCCGACAATGACCAGATGCGAGCCGGCGCGCAGCATGCTGGCGAAATCCTCGATCGCCGCGTTCGACACCACGGCGTCGCTGCCGCCGGCGACGATCAGCATCGGCTGGCGGATGCGCGCCGGATAGCTATGCTCGCGCGTCGCCCGCATCGAGCGGAACGCCGAATCCATCCAGGCCACCGTCGGCGCGCCGACCGCGAGCGCCGGCTCCGCCTCGACGATGGCGGCATTACGGGCGTAACGCACCGGATCCGAGGTGAGGAGATTGCCGAGGAACGGCCGCGATTCGACGATGCTGGTGTCGGTCTTCGGCACATACATGGTGCCGAAGCCTGCGATACGCAGCGCCCGGACGATGAGCGGACCAGCGCCGTGCGAATAATCGACGCCGCCGAGTTTTATCAGCGGCGAAGTCAACACCATGCGGTCGAACCAGCGGTGGCCGCGATGCGCGGCGCGGATGAGGACCGACGCGCCAGTGGAATGGCCGAGCGCGAAGATCGGCGGCGGACAATCCGGCAGCACGATCTCGCGCATGAAGGTCTCGAGGTCGCTGTCATATTCGGAAAAATCGCGCACATAGCTTTTGCGCCGATCGCCGAGTGCGCGGTCTGAAAGACCCTGCCCGCGCCAATCGAGCGCCGCGACGGCAAAACCGCGCGCACGCAAATCCCGCACCGTCTCGAAATATTTCTCGATCCACTCGGCGCGGCCCTGGAATATGCACACCGTGCCGCGACGCCCGGCCGGCGGCAGCCAGCGCGCATAGCGCAGGTTCACGCCGTCGGGCGTCTTGAGCATGCCGGTGACGAAATTTTCCGGAACCGGATTGGCGGGAATCGAGACGAGTTTCATGAGGCGGAAAGCTGCGAGGTTCGGCGTCCGCTTATAGCAGCCTCGCACGCAGCGTCATCTTGCATTGCTGACATCCGGCGATTTGGAGCGAATCCGCCGCCTGACGAATATACTATTAAAAACAATATCTTACCCATCATCTTGCGGGCCGGAAAAGCCATCCCATATCAAGCCTGCGCAGGCCAAAGCGGGCTGCGCATTCATCGGCTTGGCCCCTTAAGGGCGAGTCATCCGCATGTCGCTTCACAAGGAGGATATGCCATGCGAACTTTCGATCTGTCCCCTCTTTATCGTTCCACCGTCGGCTTCGACCGGTTGTTCTCGCTGCTCGATCAGGGCCTCGAGGGCGCCGCGCCGGGTTATCCGCCCTATAATATCGAGCGGACCGGCGACAATGCGTACCGCGTCTCCGTAGCGGTCGCCGGCTTCAACGAGCCGGAATTGTCGATCGTCGTCAAAGAGAACACGCTGACCATCCGCGGCGAGAAAAACGCCAAGGACGAGGAGAAGCGCGGTGAGGTGCTCTATCAAGGCATCGCCGCCCGCACCTTCGAGCGCGTGTTCCAGCTGGCCGACTTTGTCCAGGTCAAGGGCGCGAGCCTCGAAAGCGGTCTCCTGCATGTCGACCTCGTGCGCGAGATCCCCGAGGCGAAGAAGCCGCGCTCGATCCCGATCAACGGCACGGCCAACGGCCCGACGGTGATCGAGAGCCAGAAGGCTGCGTAAGCTTTCCGCGATCGCGTGAACGATAAAGCGCCCCGGTCTTCCGGGGCGCTTTTGATTTAAGCTCATTTCAGCCAGCCCGGCGGATCGCGGCGCATCTCCGTTTCCAGATTGTTGATCGGCGGTACGCGGGTCGGGCCGCCGGCGCGAACTTCGGCGATGATTTTTGGATACATGCCGCGCGGCACGCCGCCCCGGCCGCGCTGCAGGCACCGCCAGGCATCGCCACGGCAGCGGCGATGGCGCTTGCAGCGCTTGATCGCGCAGCCGCGCCATAACGCCATGACGTCGCAGTAGATCCGGCACAACGCGACGGTGGCGGCATTGCGCCGCGCGGTGATCTGCGCGGCCGTGTGACGCTTATGCAAATTGGCGTGCGATGACACTATCGGCATGAGATTTTCTCCGTTAATTCCGCTCGCACTCCCTCTCCCCGCCGCGCGGGGAGAGGGTTGGGGTGAGGGGGCCTCTCCGCTGGGCGCAGACGTGAGCGCTCGGAATCGCTGAGAGGCCCCCTCACCCTCGTTCGCGACGCTCGTTCGACCTCTGCCCGCATGCGGGGAGAGGTAGAAAAGCGATCTCGTTCTCGCGATGCGCCTTGGCATCCGAGCTTTGCGGCACGCTTTAAGAAAGCCCTTCCAACGACCTCCCAAATAAAAGGGAGGCAGAGCGCCGAAAGGCGCATACCGGCGCCGCACCGTACGGGTGCGGCAGCGCGCGGATCGCCGCGCGCGCGCCTTCCGGCGCTCCACCGCGGACTCGCTTCGGCGAATTAACGCCTCCGCTCAGCTCCAGCCGCGCTTCCTGGGTTCAGCGTCATCGGGTGTCACCCGCATCTTCCCCTGTCCCAGTCCAGCGAGCTCCTCGCAGGCCGGTCATTATTACCGGCCGGGCGGTGTCCGGAGCCGCCCGGGAGCAGGTGTATGGCCTGCCCGCGGGCACCGCACTCGCTCCGCATCCGAGAGTACCCTCGCGAAGGCGTCCCTGATGAGCGAGCTGGCGGGTATGTAACTGTAGTGGGGACGATTGTCAAGAGGGTGGTTGCGGTTTCGGCGACAACCCGCCGACAACCGCGGGCACGAAATAGGCCGGTGGCATTTCTGCCACAGCCATCGGAATCCCACTTAAGCCCTCCGAGATTTAACGGGAAGTGGGCGCGGTTTCATTGCCTCGTCGCCGCGGTCCGGAATAACCTGACGCAATGGGAATGGTGGATCGGATCGCCAACGGCGCGCGATACCGATCCTTGGGGCTTTTGCAATGCGGGGTTCGTCGCGCGCCGGTCTGCCGAGGCTTCGCCATCTCTTGGCGTCGAGCTCGGTCGCCGCGATTCTGATCGGCGGTGGGGTGCCAGCTTGGGCTACCTGCACGCAAGTCGGCGCTGGCGGCTACAACAATCCGGGCGCCACCACGGTCGCCGGCCTCTGCGTCAGCAATACGAACGTTACCGGCAGCATCGACAATTCGGGGACCATCAGTCCCTCCGGCATCAAATTCAGCAATGGCACGATGACGGGGCAGATTTTGAGCTCCGGCACGATTAATGGCGGCATTTCGCTCGATAGCGCGAGCAAGATCAGCGGTACCAATACCGACATCAGTGTCATCGGCCCGACGTTCACCGGCGGCATCAGCAATGCGGCCGCGCTGTCGAGCGCCTTCTACGGTATTTTCGTCGGCGGCAATGCCGCCATCGACGCGCTCGTGAACGGCGGGCTCGTATCGATTACGATCTCGACTTTCAGCGGCGGCATCAGCAATTCAGGCAGCATTGCGACGGGCGACAACGGCATCCTGGTCGGCGGCAACGCCAGTACAGGTAGCGGCGATGACACCGGCAACGCTTCGATCACGATCTCGACCTTCGCCGGCGGTATCAGCAATTCCGGCACTATCTCTTCGACGGGTGGCGGCGGCGTCGGTGTCTGGGTCGGCGGCAACGCCATGATCGGCTCGGAAGCTTCCAGGAACGCCACATCGGTCAGGGTTGCAAACTTCTCCGGTGGTATCTTCAATTCCGGCACCATTTCGGCGGCGGGCACCGGCATTTTGGTCGGCGGCGAGGCCCGCATCGGCACCGCCACCACAAAAAACACGGCGTCGGTCGCGATCTCGACCTTCTCAGGCGGCATCGGCAATTCCGGCATCCTTTCGGCGGCCGGCGACGGCATCTGGGTCGGCGGCCACGCCAGCCTCGACGCGGCGAGTCCTACCGACACGGCGTCGGTCACGATCGCGACCTTCACCGGCGGCGTCGCCAACTCCGGCACCATTTCGGCGGGCGGCACCGGCATCCTGGTCGGCGGCACCGCCAACATCGGCAACGGCGCGGCCCGCGGGGTCAATGCTGCGTCAGTGACGATCTCGACCTTCTCCGGCGGCATCAGCAATTCGGGTACGATTGACGCTGGCGGCGCCGGCATCTGGGTTGGCGGCACCACCACCAACGCCGCTGGCGGTCCCAACGTCACCGCCTCGCTCACGATCGCGACCTTCTCCGGCGGCATCGGCAATTCCGGCACCATCGATGCGGGCACCACCGGCATCCGGGTCGATCACGTCTTGGCGTTTAGCGGCGGCATCGGCAATGCCGGCAGCATCACCGCGAGCCATTACGGCATCGTGGTGTTTGACATCAGCCAATTCGGCGGCAGCGCGGGCGGCGGCATCACCAACTCGGGCACGATCTCGGTGGCCAGCGTCGACGGCATCTTTGTCGGCGGCTCGCTCTCCGCAACAGGCATAACGACCTTTGCCGGCGGCATCACCAATTCAGGCGCCATCACCGCGAATTTCAATGCCATTCAGCTCGATTTCGTTTCGACCTTCACGGGCGGCATCACCAACTCAGGCACGATCTCGGCAGGCGCTGGGACGGCTATTTCTGTCCAGAACGTCTCGACCTTCTCCGGTGGCATCGCCAATTCCGCCACGATCTCGGCGGGCGGCATCGGCATCGAAATCAACGATGTCGCTCAATTCGGCAGCACGAGTGCCGGCGGGATCAGTAATTCCGGCACGATCTTGGCGGGCGCATCCGGCATTGTCGTCGAATCCGTCGCAAACTTCTCCGACGGCATTAGCAATTTCGGGACGATCGTCGCGGCCCTCAACGGCATCTTCGTCGGGTCCGACACGACCTTCGCGGGCGGCATCAGCAATTCCGGTGCGATCCGCGCAGCGGGGACAGGCAATGGCATCAATGTCAACAACGATACATATTTCACAGGCGGAATCAGCAATTCCGGCGCGATCTCGGTAGGCGGCGTCGGCATTTACGTCACCGACGTTTCGACCTTCTCCGGCAATCTCAGCAATTCCGGCAAGATTACCGCCGCGACCGGCATCAATATTTTCAACGGCGTGAATTTCTCGGCCGGGGCGGCTGTCGTCAATTCCGGCGTTATTACCGGGACCGGCGGCACGGCAATCAATGTTGCCAGCGCCGCGGGCGCGGTGACCGTCGATCAGAACGCCGGCACGATCACCGGCGCCATCAAATTGATCTCGACGGACGACACGCTCAATGTCAGCGGCGGCACGATCAACGGCAACATTGTCGGCCGCGGCATTGGCGGCGGCGGCACGATCAACTTCACGCTCGGTGCCGGGAACGCTTTTACCTACGCCGCAGCATATGGCTTCAGCGGCTTCGATCAAGTCAACATCGAGTCCGGCACGGTGGTGCTCAACGGCGTGAACAGCGCTGCCAATGTCGCCGTCGGCAGCTCGCTCGGCGGCGCGCTGGCCGGCGCCGGCACCATCGATCCGCTTGCCGTGACGATCAATGCCGGCGGCACGCTGGCGCCCGGCGTGCCGGGCGGTTACGGCACTCTCAACATCACCGGCAATCTGGCGTTCGCAAGCGGCAGCTACTACGCTATCGATATCGCGCCCGGTGCCGGCAATAATTCCAAGGTGGCGTTGATCGGCGCGGCCACGCTTGGCGGCAACGGCACCGTCGAGGTGACGCCGCAGCTCGGTCACTACGCCGCCGGGACGGATCTATCAGATTCTGACCACGACGAGCGCGCTCACCGGCACCTTCGCCGGCCTGACCGTGAACGGCGACCATACCTTCGCTGCAAGTCTCGACTACGCGACCAACGCTCCGGACGATGTCGACCTCGACATTACGACCAGCGGCTATTCGCTGCTCACTGCGCCGGCCGGCTTGAACCAGAACCAGCAGAATGTGCTCAACGGCATCAACAACGCGATCCTCCAGGGCGACAGCATTCCGACGGGCTTTTTCAATCTCGGCGGTCTTTCCGGTGCTGCGCTCGGCAACGCGCTCACCCAACTCGAAGGCCAGCCGGCGACCGGGGCGCAGACCAGCGCGTTCCAGTTGATGACGGACTTTATGAATCTGCTGACCGATCCGTCGAGCGGAGGAGGCGGCAGCCCGACCGGCGGCGGCGCGCCGGGCTTTGCGCCGGAGCAGGAGGCAAGCCTGCCGGCCGATATTGCCGAAGCTTATGCGGCGATCCTGAAAAAAGCGCCGCCGCAGCAACAACAAAACTTCGACCAGCGCTGGAGTGCTTGGGGCTCGGCCTTTGGCGGCGCCGCAAAACTCGACGGCAATCCCGTGGTCGGCTCCGGCGACGTCACCGCGAGCGATTACGGTTTCGCCGCCGGCATGGATTATCGCGCCACGCCAGATTCGGTTTACGGCTTTGCGCTCGCCGGCGGCGGCACCAATTGGAGCGTGGCGGGAAATCTCGGTACCGGGAGGAGCGACAGCTTCCAGGCCGGCCTCCACGACACCACACATTGGGGGCCGTTTTATCTGTCAGGCGCGCTCGCTTTCGCCAATCATTGGTTCACCACTAACCGCATCGCGGTCGGCGACCAGCTCACCGCCAAATTCGACGGCCAGAGTTACGCGGCGCGCGGCGAAGCCGGCTACCGCTATGCGGTGCCGGTCACCGGCCAAATTATCGGCGTGACGCCCTATGCGGCGTTGCAGGTGCAGGACTTCCATACGCTGGGCTTTTCTGAAACCGATCTCACCGGCGGCGGGCTGGGATTAAGCTTCGCTTCGCAGAACGCGACCGACACCCGAAGCGAGCTCGGCGCGCGCTTCGACAATGTGCAGATCGTCAACGCCATGCCACTCGTGCTGCGCGGGCGGTTGGCCTGGGCGCATGACTGGATCTCAAGTTCTTCGCTCGGCGCCGTGTTCCAGGCACTGCCGGGATCGAACTTCACCGTCAACGGCGCGGCGCCGCCGACGAACTCAGCGCTTACCAGCGCCAGCGCCGAACTGCACCTCACCACCAACTGGACGGCGATCGCCAAATTCGACGGCGAATTCGCCCCGACGGCGCAGACTTATGCCGGCACCGGCACGTTGAAATATTCGTGGTGAGCGAGCGGACTTACGGACCTATGGCGCTGCGCGCCTCGTTCGATTGCACCGGCGCCATATGCGCGGCGTAAAAGGCGAGCTCCAGCGCGACCCAGCGGCGGTAAAGCGCGCGCGTCTTAGGCGTCGGCGCGGGAGTGCCTGCGGCATCCATCGCGAAGAAGCCCTGCTCGGCGGCCGCGGTCACGACGCGGGTCACTTGCGTTTTCGACAGGCCGAATTGCCGCGCGATTGCTCCCCGGCTCGGCGCCGGGGCGCCGAGCATCTTCGCCAGCAACAGCGCGAGCAGGGTCATCATCGCCCCTTCCCGTCCGTCGAGGAAAAAACTGAATTCCGGCATGCGCTCGGTCAGCGGCGTCGACGCCATGAAACTGCGCCCGCCCGAGAGCAGAAAACGCCTGACGAATTCGGGATCGTCGCGCAGCCGCCGCGCGCGCTGCCCGTGCGGCTCGAGAATGTCGAGGGCGGTGACCGGATAAGACAGCCAGCGGCGCACCAAGCCGATCAAGCGCTCGGTTGGCTGGTAGAGCCGCACCCGGCGGTCCGACGCGCTCGTCCGTGCGCGCAGAAATCCGCCGAGCCGCAGCAGCGCCAGCATAGTCTTGAGCGTGCGCGGGCTGACCTCGCCGCGATGCGTGCATAGCGCGTGCAGCCGGCCGTAGGTTGCGCCGCTATTCGGGTTGAGCGGGTCGCGGCCGGCATCGAGAAAAAGCAGATAGCCGATCACGCGCCATGACGCATCCTTCGACAATAGTTTGTTGAGAAGCCTCGGTCCCTGGCGCAGTTTCGCCAGCCCTTCGCTGTAGCTCAACAGCGCCTGCGCAAATGCCGGCGACGCGGCAAAGCGCGCCGCGGTGGCCAAAAGAGCATCTTCCTCCGGGTTGGTCACGTCTTTGCGCCTGAGCCGCTGGCACATGAATATCGCACCGCGCGGGCGACAGCAGTGCCGGTTCCAGATCAGGCACGATTTGGACCGCGCGCAGGCGTTGTTTCCCACTATTGTGCGGTTCAAGCGGCCGGGCGGTGTGGTGCTGCGGCAACATGCTATGGGAATTTGCATTCAAGCGGTGGGTCAACGCCGAATGCGGCGCCGGCGGCCATTGCCGCGTTCGGCACCGGTACCGTAGCGTGAGTTCGAGGCTCGGGCGTTGGAATTCCGCACATTTTCTCTGTGCAAATGCGCGGACGGACTGAGGAAGTTTTGTGCAGGGGCGCGTTCCAAAGCGCATCGGCCGCGGCCAGCTTGGCGGACTGCTGGCGTCGAGTTCGGTTGCGGCGCTGCTAATCGGCGGCGGCGGCGGCGCGCCGCCGGCGTTCGCGGGTTGCCAGATCGCGCCCGGGTCCAATCAGGCTTCGGTCAGCAATTCCGGCGCCATCAATTGCATTAGAATTGACGGCATCACCGTCACTGGGAATGTCACCAACACCGACACGGGCACGCTCACCGCGACCGTCACCTCCTTACAGAGCAACGGAATTATCATCCTGAACGCATCGGTCGGCGGCGCCGTCGTCAATGCCGGCCAGATCACCGCGGCGGGTTATGGCAACGGCATTTTTGTCACCAGCAACGCCACCGTTTCCGGCGGCATCAGCAATTCCGGCACGATCGCGGCAACACTCGGCAACGGCGTCTTGATCGGCAGTACTTCGACGGTAAGTGTGACGATATCGAGCTTCGGCGGCGGCATCACCAATTCCGGCACGATCACGGCGCGCACCGGGACCGGCATCGTGGTCGGCGATCGGAGTGCCAGCAACGTGACCATCACGATCTCGACCTTCGCCGGCGGCATCACCAATTCCGGCACGATCGCGGCGAGCATCGACGGTATTTGGGTCGGCGGCGGCTACCCTGTCTACGCAAATGCCAACGGGTTCGTTACAATTTCCACCTTTGCCGGCGGCATCAGCAATTCCGGCACGATCTCGGCGGGACTGGACGGCATCTTCGTCGGCGGCGCGGCCGCGCCCTCCGGTGCGGCAATCATCACCACCATCTCGACTTTCTCGGGCGGCATCACCAACAGTACCAGCGGATCGATCACGGCGGGCAATATCGGCATCATGGTTGGCCGCACCGCAAACGCCGGCGCAAGTGTGACCTTCTCGACTTTCTCCGGCGGCATCAGCAACGGCGGCACGATTTCGGCGGGCAATATCGGCATCGATGTCAACGACGTCTCGACCTTCTTGGGCGGCGTCAGCAATTCCGGCACGATCTCGGCGGGCGGCGCCGGCATCGCGATCAACAATGTGGCGCAATTCGGCAGCGCCACCAGCGCCGGCGGCGGCATCAGCAATTCCGGCATCATCACCGGCGGCGCCGGCATTGTGATTCAAGCCGGCGTGACCTTCGCCGCCGGCGCGGCCATCGTGAACTCAGGCACCATCACCGGCATCGGCGGCACGGCGATTGATGTGAGCGCCGCGACGAGCCCGGTGACCATTGATATCAACGGCGGCGCGATCGGCGGCAACATGCTCGGCGCCGGTCTTAGCTCCGGCGACACGCTCAACTTCGCGCCCAGCGGCACTTTCACCTACGACAGCAATTTTACCAACTTCGAGACGGTCAACATTTATTCGGGCACCGTGGTGCTGAACGGCGCCGACAGCGCCACCTCGGTGAACGTGAATAACGGCGCCACGCTCGCCGGCACCGGCAGCATCGCAACCGCGCTGACGGTCCTGACCGGCGGCACCTTCGCGCCGGGCACGACCGCGACCAAGATGGCCATCACCGGCAGCCTGGTGCTGCAGTCGGCCGCCGTCTATATGGTCACGCTCAACGCCACCAATGCCAGCGGCGCCAATGTCTCGACATTTGCGACCATCACCAGCGGCGCCGTGTTCGCCCTCGGTAGCGCCAGCGCGCCGACCGTCGGCACCACATTCACGGTGCTGACCGCCAATACCGGGTTGACCGGGACGTTCTCCGATCCGACCATGGTATTCGGCGCATACCGCGGCACGCTGAGCTACGATATGGACGACGTGTTCCTCAACGTCACCTACAACAGCCTGATTTCGCTATTGCCGCCCAATCCGCCACAGAACGTGCTCAACGTCGCCAACGGGATCGAAAATGCGATCCAGAACGGCGTGACGCCGCCCGCGGGATTCCAGAACCTGTTCAACTACACCCCGGCGCAGCTCGAAAATGCGCTCACGCAACTCGCCGGCCAGCCGGCGACCGGTGCGCAGGGAAGCGCCTTCCAGTTGATGACGGACTTTATAAATCTGCTGACCGATCCGTCGAGCGGGGGAGGCGGCAGCCCGACCGGCGGCGGCGCGCCGGGCTTTGCGCCGGAGCAGGAGGCGAGCCTGCCGTCGAATATCGCGCAGGCCTATGCGGCGATCCTGAATAAAGCGCCGCCGCAGCAACAACAAAACTTCGACCGGCGCTGGAGCGCCTGGGGCTCGGCGTTCGGCGCCGCGGCCAAGCTCGACGGCAATCCCGTGGTCGGCTCCGGCGATGTCACGGCGAGCGATTACGGCTTTGCCGCCGGCATGGATTATCGCGCCACGCCGGGCTCGGTGTACGGCTTTGCGCTCGCCGGCGGCGGCACCAATTGGAGCGTGGCGGGAAATCTCGGCAGCGGGCGGAGCGACAGCTTTCAGGTCGGCGTCCATGACACCACGCATTGGGGGCCGCTCTATCTGTCCGGCGCGCTCGCGTTCGCCAATCACTGGTTCACCACCAACCGCATCGCGATCGGCGACCAACTCACTGCAAAATTCGATGGCCAGAGTTATGCAGCGCGCGGCGAAGCCGGCTATCGCTATGCGGTGCCGGTCACGGGTCAGATTATCGGCGTGACGCCCTATGCCGCGTTACAGGTGCAAGACTTCCACACGCCGGGCTTCTCCGAAACCGATCTCACCGGCGGCGGGCTTGGTTTGAGCTTTGCCGCGCAGAACGCGACCGATACAAGAAGCGAACTCGGCGCGCGGTTCGACAACGTGCAGATCGTCAACAACATGCCGCTGGTGCTGCGCGGGCGCCTGGCTTGGGCGCATGACTGGGTGTCAAATCCGGCGCTGGGCGCAGTATTCCAGGCGCTGCCGGGCTCGAACTTCACCGTCAATGGTGCGGCTATGCCGGCGGACTCGGCGCTGACCAGCGCGGGCGTCGAACTGCACATCACCACCAACTGGACGGCGATCGCCAAATTCGACGGCGAGTTCGCCCCGACCGCGCAGACTTACGCCGGAACGGGGACGCTGAAATATAGCTGGTGACAGCGACCGAACCGCTTCCAGACTGACGCCCGAATGAAGAGACCCCCGGCAGGGGAACTGCCGGGGGCCATGTGATTAGGCTCTGCTGGCCAGGGCGGCTCGGGACCGTTGATGGCCGCCCAGGTTTGCCTAACACTTTCCACCTTAATGCCCGCGCATCGCTCGGACTGTGCCGTTGGTCACACTGAACGACGGCCAACGTGCATGAGCGTGATCAAATAAGCCTACCGCGCGGGGTTGAAAAACACCTGCGGCACGTCGAAGTTCGTGTAGTCGTCGATTTCCGGAAACGCCATGCGCTTGAAAAAGTCGGTCGTCAGATCGTCCGACGAGGCGCCCTTGCAGACAAAATTGAAGACGCTCTTGCCGCCGTGCTCGACGACAACGCCGCGGTTCTCCAAGGCGTTACCCAACAGATAAAATATGAAATAGCGAAACCCGCCCTTGTCGAACTGGAGGTAATCGCCGCCGATGCCGGAATACATGATGTGGCCGTGACGAAACGCGTCCCGGGCGGGAACGGTTGTTGCCGGATAAGACAGCTCAATCCGGCCCGCGATGCCGAAAACATATCTTAAATGCGCCGCGCCGCCGGAGAGGCAAAGCGACGCCGTCTTGGAGCCGCTGCGGCAGGTAAAGACGCTGCTTTCGTCCGGGTTGCACAGGCCGCGCGTGGCGGCGGAAACGGCGCACGGCGACAAAACTACGGCGGCGAGCGCCGCAGCGAGCATGTAACCGCGCAGCGGGTGCTGTCTCATTCGCTTTTCTCAATCACCCGGACGCCGCCGCGCACGCGGCCGCTACACTCAAACGCCCGCCCACGCCATTATTTTATTGTCATTCCTTGCATGCTCTTCGTTCCATGCAACGTGTCCGAGTCCATAAGATAAGCGCTGTGTTTCCTGCAGCATAAGATCGAAATCCGCCGCACTCCACGAATGAGCCTTTGCGGCCGCGCGCATCTTCTTGACCGGCCATTTCCAGCTGCGATGATGTTGTTGCCATGCATCGGCGAATGGTTTTTCCGCGGCACATCCGATCGAGGGCAGCCCTGCGAGATAGCAAGCGAAGTCAAGGCGTGACATGAGATTGCTCAGCTCCTGCCCGGCGCGTTTCTTGCCAAGGGTACGCGCTACATCGGCATTGGAAAAATCCGGATGACCGTCGCTTATTCGGCTGAGCTCGCGCAGCCACTCTATCACGCGCTCGGTGTCGGCTTGGACCGTCGACGTTCGCTTAGAGCTTACGCGGCTTTCGGGAATCGCTTCGGCGGTTTGCCCATTAACCTTCGCCACGACTGCACGAAGCGCCGCCGTCTCGCTAGGCGCCTCGGCTTCGCAATTTCCGATTTTCGCCAGAAAGCCGCCGGCGGTTTGGCAGACACGACCAACCCATTTTCTGCCGTTCATAATCTTCTTGAAGTTGGCGTATCCATCGTCTCTTATTTTGTGCATTTTGGCTCTCGCTGAACGATCATTCGGCATCGTTGATGGTGATTATCTCGTAGCGGATATCTTCCGGCCCGCTGCCGAAATTATAGAACCAGATGTCAGGGTCGCCCCCAATCTTGGTGCCATGCTGGTTCCTGAAAAGCCGATCCGGATCTTGCGCCAATACGATCGCGCGCAATTTCGGGCCGATGAGCATCGGGTAGTGATCGTCGAACGATGCCCTGTTCTTAATCATGATGAATTTCGGTCCGTAATAGCTGGCCGGATAGTGCATATGCCCGGCGAGCCAATCCTTGTCGTTCGTCCGCAGCGCCTTTTGCAGATCCAGCAGAAAAACCTGATCGGGCGGCTGGTTTTCCGCATTGCCGGCGTGGGCGGTGAATGCGGAAAACAGCATCAAGCAGGACATCAGACCGATGCATGATTTCATTCTGTCGCTACCCGGGCGCCTCGGTTCGGCGCGTTCCGCTTTTGACGTAAGCGAGGACATTCCAAGGGACGTCCGCTCTAATATGTGGGAACAATCGCGGGGAATTGCGAGGACTATTACCCGATTCGAGGAATTAGCGGGTGATCGGGATTAACGGCATTGCGTCCTGCCGGTTGATTGCACAAATGTCGGCGTTATATAAGCGTCTCTCGCTGCCAACGCGGCGCCGAATCAGTAACGACTGAGGACAGTCAAGACCGCATGGCGACCCGGCAGGCGCGAATCGACGCCTTCACTCACCAAGGCGTTCCGCCGGTGGACCAGCCGCATGAGCTTCTTTGCGAGGACCACGTCGGCACCTATGTCATTCCATTTTTGTGCCGATGGAGTAACGGTGCTTGGCAGAGCATAGAGACCAGCAGCCCAATCGAAGCGACGGTCGTCGGCTGGCGCCTGCGTTGATGCAACACGATCGAGATAAGGGTACGCGGGCGAAATAGATGGCTGGCTTCAAGCAACCGGATTTTATCGAGCGCCAAGCGGCGGCGGCCAAGGCGAGGAAGGCCGCGCTGGAAAAGTTTCGCGCCAAGACCGCCGACCCGGGACTGGCGGAACGGCTGACAGAGCGAACGGCACGCGCCGCCGAGCGTGGCGCAATCAAGACCAGCCGCGAGATCGAAAAAGCGGAAAACAAAGCCCGCGAGGCCGAACGCGCGCAACAGGCCAAGCGCGACGCCGCGATCGAGGCCGAGCGCGCCAAAGCCGAAAGCGCGGAGCGTGAACGTGCGCTGCAGGCCGAACAAAAAGCGGCCCGGGACGCCCGTTACGCGGCGCGCAAATCGCGATCGAAGAAGCGCCGTTAGGCGGGACGCCGGCGGTTGCCGCGCGCATTAGGCGCTTTTGGTGTTGCGTTTGCGATCACGCTCTAAGGGAAAGGTTACGATTGGCGGCGCAATACTGGCCGCCGACGGACCTTTTCGCTCGGAACGGGCGCGGGCAGGCGGGGCGACGGCCGGCTCCGTCGCTGTGAATGCGAAACCCGGGCCCCGTCACATCAGCAAAGGAACGGTGCCATGAGAAAAACCATGCCGGAGGCGATGTTCGCAGACGCCGAGCGAAGCCGGCTCAGCATGCTCCGCAGCTGGGTGCTCGACAACGCCGTGACCGAGATCGAGATGAAAGAGCTGCAGTTCTGGAATTTTGCGCAGCTCCAGCCGCTTGCCGAAAAGCCGTGGACGACATTCATGGGACGAATCATTCTCGTCCCCAACATGCCGATCGAGGCGCAAAAGCACCTCGGTATTTTCGATAAGCGCAACGTCGGCGCTATTTAACGGCGTATTCCGAGCGGCATCAAAAATCCGCAGCCAAGAGCTCGTACGACCCTTTTCGCCCCCGCTTATAGGCCTTGATCGCGGCGGCGTAGATCGCCGCGCGATTGGCATCGAAGGCGAGAAGGAGGCTTGCCTCGTCGCGCTCCATTTCCGGCTGCAGCCGCTTTAGCGCCTCTTCGGTTGCAAAGAATGACCACTCCATCGCGCTGTCATGGCCCCAGAACCGAATCGCGCGTCGGGTCGGATCGAAAATTCGGCTTCGATTCGGAAAATTGAGCATCGGCCGGGCATTCCTTCAGCCGCAGGCATCGTGATTTGATTTAAGCAAAAGCTTCTGCCGAGAGCGTGAGCTCGCTCTCAGGCGCGACGCGCTCGTGCTTCTCGGCGACACTCTTGAGGCGGTAGCACGGATCGTCCGAATCCCGGTCCGAGGCCGGAATAAGATGGCGAATCTCATAGGGGCCGCGTACCGCCGATCGAAGCGAGCTCAGCTCCAAGTCGACGAATTGACCGATATCGAATTTATGCGCCATCAGGTCTTTCCTCTTTATTCATTCTTGGCGCGTGACGGGGCAAACGCCCTCGCCTTCAACGGTCTCAAAACGTCGAGTTATTAGATGTTACAACATCATATGGGGATGATCGCATTGAATTGCGAGCGCTATTATCCATTTGAGAAATTTAGTTCGCCGACCTGCTCTACTCCCTAGCCAAGGAATTCTGGCCAAGGAATTTGGTCACGGCCGCGATCACCCACTCGGGCTGCTCGAGCTGCGGCAGATGGCCGGCCCCATCGACGAGCTCAACCTTCGCGCTGGGAATGCGCTTGGCGAACTCTTGCGCATAAACCGGCGCGACGATGCCGTCGGCATCGCCCCAGATAATCAGCGTCGGCGCGGCGATGCGATGGATGCGCCGGCCCAGGCCGCGGTCGGCGACCGGCCAGACGAATTTGCCGGTGCAGGCCTGCGCCCAGATGAATTGCGAGAGCACGTCGACGCGCGCTTCCGCATCGGCCGGCACATCGAAGAAGCGGCGCGCCGCCTCGCCGTCGGGCGCGGCGAACAGCGCGGCTTTGCGCGCGGCGTCGCTCAGGATCATCCAGTTCTTCACCGGGTGATCGTCGCGCCACAGCCCGACGGGATCGATCAGCACCAGCCGGCTGACCGCGCGCGGGGCGGCGGCGGCGAATTCCGCGGCCAGCAGCGCGCCGAAAGAGTGCCCCACCAACGCCGGCGCTGACAGTCCGAGCAGGTCGAACAATTCGCCGCTATAGACGACGAGATCGTGCCAGCCGTCGAGCGCGTGCACCGAATTCGGATCGCCGGCGCTGGTGCCGGGAAATTTCGGCGTGAAAACCTTATGGCGCTCGGCAAGGCGCGCGACGAAGGCGCGGTCCGGCGCCAGCCCCCAGGGCCCGTGCAGATAAACTAGCGGCGGGCCCTCGCCCGCGATCTCGACCTCGGTATCGATGCGGTCCTGCCAGAGCTTTATCCGGCGTACGTCGACGGCGGCCATGTCTGTCTCCCGCCGTCAGGACGTTGCTATCGGTTCGGCGATCCTTGCCGCTGCCGGTCGTTTGGCTCTCAGGCGTTCCGGCCACCAGCGGTCCTCGTATTTGTCGTCCCACTGATCTTTCAGATACGGCAGCACTTCGCGGGCGAACAGATCGATATTGCTCTTGCATAATTCGGTCGGCATCGAGCCGAAATGCAACAGCGCCAAGAGATGCCCCATGCGCAGCTCCTTGATGCCGTCGAGCAGTTGCTCGCGCACCGTCTTCGGACTGCCCACGACGACAAAACCGCGTTCGAAGAAGTCCTTGGCTTTGAGCTCGCGCAACTTCACCTCGGCGCGCGGATTGTGATGCAGCGCCTGGCGCAGCGCCTCGTATTCGAGACAGCCGGGGATCGCCTGATAATAAGGCGGCGCGTAGAGGAGCTTGTGAAAGAAATATTCGGCGTGCTCGGCGTAGAGATCCTCGGCCTCGGCATCGGTCGGCGCGACGCCGATGAGCTGCAGGAAACTGAAGCGATAGGGATTGTCGTCGCGGCCCTTGCGCGCCACCAAATCCCAATAACGCTCATTCACCTGCTTGGCGTTCTTGGCGCCGTAGTAGCTTAAGTGACAGAAGCAGTGGTCCTCGCCGACCACGAATTCGGCGGTGCCGGAAATGCCGGAGCCGGGAATCCAGATCGGCGGATGCGGCTGCTGGATCGGCCGCGGCCAGAGATTGACCGCGCCGAGCTGATAATGCTTGCCGTTCCAGGCAAAAATCTCGCGCGCCGACCAGGCTTTCACGACCAGCGCCAGCGCCTCGCGATAGCGCTCGCGCTGCTCGATCGGCACAACACCGTTGGAGATGGTGGCGTCCGACGGCAGCCCGGTCGGAAAGCCGGCGACGAGGCGTCCGCCGCTGATGCAGTCGAGCATCGCGTATTCCTCGGCGATGCGGGTCGGCGGCGTGGTCGATGGCAGCGTCGAGCCGAGCTGCACGATGGCTGTGTTCTGGCCGTTGGTGCCTTTGGCGAGCACCGCCGCCATGATGCTCGGATTGGCCATGAAGCCGTAGACGTTCTGATGATGCTGGTTGGTGCACAGGCCGTGAAAGCCGGACTTCGCGGCGAACAACAGCTCGTCGAGCGTCGCATTGTAGTATTCGCCGACCTTGTCGGCATCGGCGACGTCGAACCACAACGGATCGATGTATGCCGACTTGTAGCGCTGGTCGAAATCCGCCGGCAGCCCCCGATAGGGCATCAAGTGGAACATGCAGACTTTCACGGCGGCGCCTCCCGGCGGAATGCATTGTTATGCGGGCATGCTACGCGGTGGGCTAAGCTAGCTCAATCACGCCGCGCGCCATTGCTCGCCTGCGCAGGCCACATGGCGCCGCGCAGTGCGATCGGCAGGCGGAACGCGCTCAATTATTGATGGTGAGGGTGGAAGGCGCTTTGGCCGGTTTCGCCGGCGCAGTCGCCGGCGGCATAGCTGCCTGGGCCGCGGGAACGACCGCAGGAGCTGCCGTCGTTAAGCTCGGCTTCGGGTCCGGCTTGGTGTCCGGCTTGAGATCGATCGTCGCGGAAGGCTTGGCGTCGGAAGGCTTGGGGTCGGAAGGCTTGGGGTCGGAAGGCTTGGCGTCGGAAGGCTTGGTCGCCGTCGCCGCTGCGGGTTTGGCATCGTCAGTGGCTTTACGCGACGCAAGCTCCGGCGGGCGCGGCCGCGGTAGCGGCGTCACGCTGGCGCCGACGGCCGGATGCGGCAGGATGGGTGGCGGCGGCGGAGCATCGGCGTCCCGCGGCAGGCCGTAAGGCAACGGGACAGCATGGCCGTATGGGCCGGGACCATACGGCCCTGCATCGCCTTCATCGTCAGGATCGGGATCATACGGCCCGGGACCATAAGGTCCGTAAGCGCGTGCGCCATAAACGCCGCCATAGGGTCCGGCGTAATCGCCCGGGCCGGGCTCGATGCGGTTGGCGTCGCGGATGGCGCCGGTGCGCGCGTCGAGCACAACCCGCATCAGGATGCCGCGATAGTCGGTCGCCCGCGCCACATAGATGGTGCCCTCGCGCAATGGCGGCGCCAGCGGATCGAAGCCGGCCGAACGCAGCGTGCGGACGACTTCATAACTCGAGACGAAGCCGGGCGCCGGGGGCGGCAGTGGCGGTGCAGCTTGCGACGCGGCTGGCAGAATTGCCGGCGGCAGCGGCGGAACCTGCGCCTGCCCGGATGCGACAGCCAGCATGAAAAACGTCAGGCTCAAGGTGCCGGTTACGCTTACACGCACGGGCGACGCCCCCTCCCCTCAAACCAATCCCCAACCCACGCTTGAGCGTCATCTCCAATTGGGGCGGCGCTTGGGCGCAAGCTTGGGCGCAATCAGGATTTTTCGCACAAACCGACGAACCGTCCGATATCGGACTCTTCGGTTGCGAACGACGTGACCAAACGCACCAGGACGTTGTCGGTTCCAACATCCAGGCCCTCGCTCGAACGGACATAATAAGTAGCGCCAGCGGCTTTCAGCTTGGCGTCGAGCGTCTGCGGGATCACGACAAAGACGAGATTGGCCTCGACCGGCCAGACCGGTTTCAGTCCGACCGCCGTCAGCCTATCCGCAAGCTTGTCGGCCATGGCATTGGCGTGGCGCGCCAGCGTGAGCCAGCGGTCCTCGGCGAGATAGGCCGACATCTGCGCGGCGATGAAGCGATGCTTGGAGAGGAGATGTCCAGCGCGCTTGCGCCGCTCGCCCATGAAAGCGGCACGGGCGGGCGCGAAAACGACCACAGCTTCCGCCGCCAGCGCGCCGCCCTTGGTGGCGCCGAGCGACACCACGTCGACGCCGGAGCGCCAGGTCATCTCCGCCGGGCTGGCGTTGAGGCGCACCAGCGCATTGGCAAAACGCGCGCCGTCCATGTGAACGGCAAGCGCGCGGGCGTGCGCGACCTCGGCCAGCGCCGCGATCTCGCCGGTCCGATAGATGGTGCCGGCCTCGCTGGCCTGCGTGATCGACAAGGCCGCTGGCACCATCTGATGCGGGCTGTGGCCGCCATAGCCGGCCAGCGCGGTCTGCAGCGTCGCCGGAGCGATCTTGGCGCCGTCGCCAGGCAAGCCGACGAGCTTGAGGCCATGGCCGAAGAACTCCGGCGCGCCGCATTCGTCGGTGGCGATGTGAGACTCGGCATGACAGAACACGACGCCCCAGGGCGGCGAAACCTGCGCCAGCGCCAGCGCATTTGCGGCAGTTCCGGTCGGCACCAGAAAGACGGCGACTTCGCACTCGAAGACTTCCGCAAGCTTGCGTTCGGCGGCTTGCGTCCACTCGTCGTTGCCGTAACCGCGCGCATAACCGCGGTTGGCCGCGGCGACGGCATCGAGAACGGCGGGATCGATGCCTGCCGTATTGTCGCTGGCGAAGTTCATTGCGGCGAAGGTAGCGCGGATTCCAGCGATGACGCCATCATCTCCCATTGCGCGAAAGGCTGTCCCATGATCCACTTGGCGAGCGGAACGTTTGCAAAAATCACGGTGACCGGGCCCCACGCGGCGGTTGCTCCACCCCCTTCTCGATGCGCGGGCGCAGAGCGCAAGAATGGGGGGCCGGTGCTTGTATTGGGCTCTGGAATTTGCCATGTTCCGTATAGGACAGCATTGCTGTCCCAATTGGCGACCCCATCGCGCGCCGCCTCGGTTCGGGAGGGGGCAGAGGCCGGGTCGGCCGTCGGTGGCGAGGGCGCGCCGGGCGGCAAGAACAAGCAACCAGAGCGGCCGCCAAAGCGGCACAAAGGTTGCCTCCAAGACGAATGCCGCGCCCCGGAGCGACGCGCTCATGGGCGCAAGCTCTTTTCCTCCCATCTGCCGCATGCGGACGGTGGCGCGGAAGGAGCGCAACGGTGACTGCGTCGGAAGCGCAAGGCCACGGCGGCCGAGGCTCCGGGAGGATCGCGAGTACGACGATGGATGCGTCTGGTTTCGGCCTGTTTGATCCGGCGCTGGAAAAGGATTCCTGCGGGGTCGGATTTATTGCCGACATCAAGGGACGCAAATCGCACAAGATTGTCGAAGACGCATTGACGATCCTCGTCAATCTCGAGCACCGCGGCGCGGTCGGCGCCGATCCGCGCTCCGGCGACGGCGCCGGCATACTGGTGCAGACACCGCACAGGTTTCTCGCCAAGAAGACCGCCGAGCTCGGCATCACGCTGCCGCAGCCAGGCCACTATGCGGTCGGGGCACTATTCATGCCGCACGATCCGACATGGCGGCAGGAGATCATGGATACCTATGCGGCGGTGGCCGCCAGCGAAGGCATGACGCTCCTGGGCTGGCGCGACGTGCCGACCGACAATTCGACCCTGGGCGAGACGGTGAGGCCGACCGAGCCGAAGCACATGCAGGTATTTCTCGGCCGCAATCCGAAGACCAAGTCGGAGGACGAGTTCGAGCGCCGGCTCTATATCCTGCGCAAGACCATTTCCGGCATCATGCACGGCAAGCGCGGCCGCCAGACGTCGCACTATTATCCGGTATCGCTGTCGTGCCGCACGCTGATCTACAAGGGCATGTTCCTCGCCGATCAGCTCGGCGCCTACTACCCCGATCTGCACGATCCATATTTCGACAGCGCGCTCGCCCTGGTGCACCAGCGCTTTTCCACCAACACCTTCCCGACCTGGTCGCTGGCGCATCCTTACCGCATGATCGCGCATAACGGCGAGATCAACACGCTGCGCGGCAACAACAACTGGATGGCGGCGCGCCAGGCCTCGGTATCGTCGCCGAAGTTCGGCGACGACATCAAGAAGCTGTGGCCGATCTCCTACGAGGGGCAGTCCGACACCGCGTGCTTCGACAACGCGCTGGAATTTCTGACCATGGGCGGCTATCCGCTGGCCCACGCCATGATGATGATGATTCCGGAGGCCTGGGCCGGCAATCAATCGATGAATGAGGAGCGCCGCGCCTTCTACGAATACAACGCCGCGCTGATGGAGCCGTGGGACGGCCCGGCGGCGATCGCCTTTACCAACGGCCGGCAGATCGGCGCCACGCTCGATCGCAACGGCTTGCGCCCGGCACGTTACGTCGTCACCCGCGACGACCGCATCATCATGGCCTCGGAAGTCGGCGTGCTGCCGATTCCGGAGGAGGACATCGTCACCAAGTGGCGGCTGCAGCCGGGCAAGATGCTGCTGGTCGACCTCGACCAAGGCCGGCTCATTCCCGACGAAGAACTCAAATCGCAATTGGCGCAGAGCCATCCGTACAAGAAATGGCTCCAGCGCACGCAGATCCAGCTCGAAGAGCTGCCGGAAACCGCGGAAGCCGCACCGATCTCGAACCTGTCGCTGCTCGATCGCCAGCAGATGTTCGGCTACACCCAGGAAGACCTCAAGATCCTGATGACGCCGATGGCGACCACCGGCGAGGAAGCGGTCGGCTCGATGGGCAACGACACGCCGATCTCGGCGCTGTCGGAGAAAGCGAAGCTTCTTTTCACCTATTTCAAGCAGAACTTCGCCCAGGTCACCAATCCGCCGATCGACCCGATCCGCGAGGAACTGGTGATGAGTTTGGTCTCGATCATCGGGCCACGGCCGAACCTGTTCGATCTCGAAGGCACCTCGAAGACCAAGCGGCTCGAAGTGCATCAGCCGATCCTGACCAATGCCAACCTGGAAAAGATCCGCTCGATCTCCGACATCGGCCACGATCACTTCAAGTCACGCACGCTCGACGCCACCTGGCCGGCAGAAGCGGGCGCCGAGGGGCTCGCCGAGGCGATCGATGCGCTATGCGGCCGCGCCGAGATCGCGGTGCGCGACGGCATCAACATCATCATCCTGTCCGACCGCCGCGCCGGCGCCGACAGCATCCCGATTCCGTCGCTGCTCGCCTGCGCCGCCGTGCACCATCATCTCATCCGCGAGGGCCTGCGCACCTCGGTCGGCATCGTGGTGGAGTCCGCCGAGCCGCGCGAAGTACACCATTTCGCCTGCCTCGCCGGCTACGGCGCCGAGGCGATCAATCCCTATCTCGCCTTCGAGACGCTCGTCGCGATGAAGAGCGAGCTGCCGCAGAAGCTCGACGAGAAGGAAATCATCAAGCGCTACATCAAATCGATCGACAAGGGACTGCTCAAGGTGATGTCAAAGATGGGCATCTCGACCTATCAGTCCTATTGCGGCGCGCAGATCTTCGACGCCATCGGGCTCAAGTCCGACTTCGTCGCCAAGTATTTCACCGGCACGGCAACCCGCATCGAGGGCGTCGGCTTGGCCGAGATTGCCGAAGAGGCGGTGCAGCGGCATCGCGACGCGTTTGCCGACGCGCCGGTCTATCGCTCGGCGCTCGACGTCGGCGGCGAATATGCCTTCCGGGTGCGCGGCGAGGATCATGTCTGGAACGCCGCGACGGTCTCGGCGCTGCAGCACGCCGTGCGCGGCAATTCCTACGACAAGTACCGGCAGTTCGCGCGCATCATCAACGATCAGTCGGAGCACCTGCTCACCATCCGCGGCCTGTTCCGCATCAAGTCGGCCGAGGAGGACGGCCGCAAGCCGGTACCGATCGAGGACGTCGAGCCGGCCAAGGATATCGTGCGCCGCTTCTCGACCGGCGCCATGTCCTACGGCTCAATCTCGCGCGAGGCCCATACCACGCTTGCCATCGCCATGAACCGCATCGGCGGCAAGTCGAATACCGGCGAGGGCGGCGAAGAATCCGATCGCTACAAGCCGCTGCCGAACGGCGATTCGATGCGCTCGGCGATCAAGCAGGTGGCGTCCGGGCGCTTCGGCGTCACCGCCGAGTATCTCGTCAATTCCGACATGATGCAGATCAAGATCGCGCAGGGCGCCAAGCCCGGCGAAGGCGGCCAGTTGCCCGGTCATAAGGTCGACAAGACCATCGCCAAGGTGCGTCACTCGACGCCCGGCGTGGGCTTAATTTCGCCGCCGCCGCATCACGACATTTATTCGATCGAGGATCTGGCGCAGCTCATCTTCGACTTGAAGAATGTCAATCCCGCCGGCGACGTTTCGGTCAAGCTGGTCTCCGAGGTTGGCGTCGGCACCGTCGCCGCCGGCGTGTCGAAGGCGCGCTCCGATCACGTCACCATCGCCGGCTATGAAGGCGGCACCGGCGCGGCGCCGCTCACCTCGGTCAAGCATGCCGGCTCGCCGTGGGAGATCGGGCTTGCCGAAACGCACCAGACGCTGGTCGCCAACCGGCTGCGCGGCCGCATTGCCGTGCAGGTCGACGGCGGCATCCGCACCGGCCGCGACGTCGTGGTCGGCGCGCTGCTCGGCGCCGACGAATTCGGCTTCGCCACCGCGCCGCTGATCGCCGCCGGCTGCGTCATGATGCGCAAGTGCCATCTCAACACCTGTCCGGTCGGGGTGGCCACCCAGGACCCGGTGCTGCGCAAGCGCTTCACCGGCCAGCCCGAGCACGTCATCAACTATTTCTTCTTCGTCGCCGAGGAAGTGCGCGAACTGATGGCCGAGCTGGGGTATCGCAGCTTCGACGAGATGATCGGCCAGATGCAGATGTTCGATCAGCGCAAATTGTTAGCGCACGGCAAAGCGAGCGGGCTCGATCTGTCCAAGCTGTTCATGAAACCGGACGTGCCGGCGAGCGTGAAAATCTTCAATTGCGAGAGGCAGGATCACAAGATCCACGACATTCTCGACCGCAAGCTGATCGCGCAGTCGCAAACGGCGATCGAAAGCCTCACGCCGGTGCAGTTAAGCTTCCCGATCCGCAATGTCGACCGCACCGTCGGCGCCATGCTTTCGGGCGAGATTGCCAAGCGTTACGGCCATGCCGGCCTGCCGGCCGACACCGTCGTGGCGCGCTTTGCCGGCACCGCGGGCCAGAGCTTCGGCGCCTTCCTCGCCCGCGGCGTCTCCTTTGACCTCGAAGGCGACGCCAACGACTATGTCGGCAAAGGGCTGTCCGGCGGCCGCATCGTGGTGCGCCCGCCCGCCGCGTCCGGCGTGGTGCCGGAGCAATCGATCATCGTCGGCAACACCGTGCTCTATGGCGCGATTGCCGGGGAATGCTATTTCCACGGGGTCGCCGGTGAGCGCTTCGCGGTGCGCAATTCGGGCGCCACAGCCGTCATCGAGGGCGCCGGGGACCATTGTTGCGAATATATGACCGGCGGCGTTGTGGTGGTGCTCGGCTCGACCGGCCGCAATTTTGCCGCCGGCATGTCGGGCGGCATCGCCTATGTGCTCGACGAGGACGGCAGCTTCGCCTCGCGCTGCAATCTGGCCATGGTCGAGCTCGAGCCGATGCCCGGCGAGGAAGACATCAACGCCAAGGTCTTCCACCAAAGCCGCGACCTCGAAGCCCACGGCATGGTCGACATCATGTCCGACTTGGACCGCTTCGACGGCCACCGGCTGCATCACCTGATCTCGCGGCACGCGCGCTTCACCGGCTCGCGCGTCGGGGCCAAGATTCTCGACGATTGGAAAACCTGGTATCCGAAGTTCCGCAAGGTGATGCCGGTCGAGTATCGCCGGGCGCTCAACGAGCTGAAGGCCGCGGCGATCGCGGCGGAATAGAGCGTCAAGTGGGCAAGATCACCGGGTTTCTGGACTACGACCGCGAGGACCGCGACTACGAGCCGGTCGGCGAGCGCATTCATCATTGGCGCGAATTCGTCCTGCCGCTGCCGGAAAAGGACTACGTCACCCAGGCGGCGCGCTGCATGAATTGCGGCGTGCCCTATTGCATGGGCACCGGTGCGGTGGCGCCCGGCACGCCGGGCTGCCCGGTCAACAACCAGATCCCGGATTGGAACGATCTCGTCTATAGCGGCAATTGGGACGAAGCCGCGCGCAACCTGCATTCGACCAATAATTTTCCGGAAGTCACCGGCCGGGTCTGCCCGGCGCCGTGCGAAGCGTCCTGCACGCTCAACATCGACGACAATCCGGTCACCATCAAATCGATCGAATGCGCGATCGCCGACCGCGCCATCGCGGCCGGGCTCAAACCCGAACCGCCGGCGGCGCGGAGCGGCAAGACAGTCGCAATCGTCGGCTCCGGCCCGGCTGGGCTTGCTTGCGCGCAGCAGCTCGCGCGCGCCGGGCATGCCGTCCACGTTTATGAGCGTTGGGCCAAAGCCGGCGGACTTCTTCGCTACGGCATTCCCGATTTCAAGATGGAGAAGATTCACGTCGACCGCCGTGTCGCGCAGATGGAGGCGGAAGGCGTCGTGTTCCATTACGGCGCCCATGTCGGCGTCAACGTGCCGGCGGAGAAATTGCTCAAGGACTACGACGCCGTCGTGCTGACCGGCGGCGCCGAAAAGCCGCGCGATCTGCCGGTGCCCGGCCGCGAGCTCAAGGGCATCCACTTCGCCATGGACTTTCTGCCGCAGCAAAACCGCCGCGTCTCCGGCGAGAGTGCCGACGACGGCACGCCCATTCTCGCCGCCGGCAAGCACGTCGTCGTCATCGGCGGCGGCGACACCGGCTCGGACTGCATCGGCACCTCGTTCCGCCAGGGCGCGCGCTCGGTGACCAATTTCGAAATCATGCCGCAGCCGCCGCTGCATGAGAACAAGGCGCTGACCTGGCCGGACTGGCCGCTCAAGCTGCGCACCTCGTCAAGCCACGAGGAAGGCGTCGAGCGCGACTTCGCGGTGATGACGGCCAAATTCACCGGCGAGAACGGCGCGGTGAAAACGCTGCATTGCGTGCGCGTCGACGCCAAGATGAAGCCTGTCCCCGGTAGCGAGTTCGAGATTCCCGCCGATCTCGTTCTGCTGGCGATGGGTTTCGTGCATCCGGTGCACGAGGGCTTGCTCAAAAGCCTCGACATAAAGCTCGACCGGCGCGGCAACGTCGAAGCCTCGACCGAGGACTACCAAACCTCGCTCGCCAAGGTCTTCACCGCCGGCGACATGCGCCGCGGTCAATCATTGGTGGTCTGGGCGATCCGCGAGGGCCGCCAAGCGGCGCATGCGGTCGACAAATTTCTGATGGGCGCGACGCTGCTGCCGCGGTAACGGAACGCATAAACGTTTAACAATGTCTGCATTTGGCGAAAGACGTCGTAAATCACAATCGCCATGACGGTTCATGCCCAAAAGCAACAGCGCGCGGTCATGGACACACCCCGTCGCCAGCGCGTAAAATTGCTTTGGTAAAATGTGACATGGGACTTCCTTCATGGCCGAGGCGCGGGCTCAGCGACGGCTGGCTGCCATTCTTGCGGCCGATGTTGTCGGCTATAGCCGTCTCATGGGCAATGACGAGGAAGGCACCCTGGCGGCGCTCAAAGCCTGCCACCGCGAAGTGATCGATCCGAAAGTGGCCGAACATCGCGGCCGCATCGTCAATTCCCCAGGCGATGCCGTGCTCGTCGAATTTGCCAGCGCGGTCGATGCCACCGACTGCGCGGTCGAAATACAGAAGGAGATTGCCGGGCGCAACGCGAGCATTCCTGAAGATCGCAGGGTCGAATTGCGCATCGGCATCAATGTCGGCGACGTTATCGTCGATGGCAACGAAATCTACGGCGATGGAGTTAATATCGCCGCCCGCATGGAGGCATTGGCGAAGGCAGGTGCAATCTGTCTTTCGGACGAGGCTTATAAGCAGGTCGAGGGCAAGCTCGCGATCGACTTCAGCGACATGGGCGAGCATCAACTTAAAAACATTGCACGGCCGGTGCGGGTCTATAGCGTTGGGCTCGGCGATGCCACGGCGATTGCGCTTCCCGAGAAACCGTCGATCGCCGTTCTTCCTTTTCATAATATGAGCGGCGATCCGAAACAGGAATACTTTGCCGATGGGGTCTCGGAGGACATTATTACCGAGCTGTCGCGCTTTTCGGTCTTGCTAGTTGTTGCTCGCAACTCAAGTTTCAAGTACAAGGGCAAAGCTGTGGATTTGCGCCAAGTAAGCCGCGAGCTTGGCGTGCGCTATATCCTTGAGGGAAGCATCCGCCGCGGCGGTAACCGGATACGCATCACGGCTGAGCTTATCGAGAGCGGAACCGGAACGCATCGTTGGGCCGAACGCTATGACCGCGACCTCAATGACGTGTTTGCAATTCAGGACGAGGTGGCGCGTACGATTGCCGCTATCCTTGCGGCGCATGTCAACAAAGCGGAGGTCGAGCGCACTTTGCTCAAACCGCCCGTGACCTGGCAGGCCTACGATCATTACATGCGTGCGGCGGCCGCTTGGGCCTCGTTCCAATCCTCGTGGAGACTGGAGAGTTTGCTGGAAACGCGACAGCATCTCGCCAACTCGCTGAAGATCGATCCGAATTATGCCCGCGCTCATTCGATGCTTGCCAGCACGCATCGGGTGGCGTGGCTCAATCCCGTAAACGAGGAATACTTGAGCGCGCCCACGCTCGACCGGGCTATTACCTTGGCGCGCAAGGCGATTGAGCTCGATCCAAACTTGCCCGAAGCCTATGCCGAATTGGCCTATAACATCATTCGCAAGCGCGATTTCGACGCCGCCGCCGCGGCCGTCGAACGGATATTCGCGCTAAATCCCAATTTTGCCGATTACCGCATCGCGCAGGTGATGTTCTCGATCGGCGAGCCGGCCAAGGCCATCGAACTTGCGAAGACGCAGATGCGGCTGGATCCGTTCCATCCGCATTTCGCGCCGCTGATCGCGGGCGAAGCCAATTACGTGCTTAAGGAGTATCACGAGGCGCACCGCTGGCTGCGCGAAGCCACCGGGCGCGCGCCCAACCATCAATACGGCCATGCCTTCCTGGCCGCGACCTATGCCCAGCTGGGACAGCTGGACGACGCCCGCGCGGAGGCCGCCGAGGTCATGCGGGTCAATCCGAACTACACCATCGGGAAGCAGAAGCAGGTTTCCGTCATGAAACGCACAGAGGACGTCGACCATCTAATCGATGGCCTGCGCAAGGCGGGTCTCCCCGACTAGCCAGATAATCCGAGGCGCGCGCCTGACGATGGAACACTTCGGCCGCGGCATTGCGCAGCAAATCAGCACGGATGCCGCCATCTTGATATTTTGGGAGCCGCGGAACGAGACGCCGGATTTACGCGCCACAACGGCGTCTACGACGCCAATGCGCCCGCCGGCCTGCAAAGTCCGCAAATGCTCTAGCGGCGGCCTCGCGCCACTTTGCCTTTCGCGTGTTTTGCCACGTGCTTCAGCGCTGCGTTGACATCTTTGAGCTGCGATTGGACGACCTTCTTGCGCTCGTGAAGCTTTCGCTTCAGGTCGTTCTTTTGCTGACCGGTCATTCTCTCAAACCGGACATGACGTACCGCCCACAAGCACATTGCTTCCCCCTACTTCGTGGATCAATGCGATTTGATCAATCGGCGTTGGCAGGCTTTTAGGTAGCTTGAAGTGTCAAGTATTTAACAACAATAATCAAGCTGCCTATCGACGCAGCGGGCATATCCTTCAACGCTGGGCGGGAGTCGGTGTGGCTCGCGCCGCGACGTGTTTCATAGTCCGCGAGTGCACGCCGGCTCCATATTCAACCTATCGGCGAACACGCCAAGCGACTTGCCCGGATTCGCCGCCGCGGCGGCCAAGATGACATTATAATGCTCAACCCAACGTTGCCCCAAGGACGATGCCTTCTTGTAGCTGCATGAGCCGACGATCCCGGATGGGGTCTCGTTGAGGGTCATGGTCAGTCGCGTCCGATCGATCGGCATTACCGATTGGCCTTCCCGGTAACCGAATGGCCGGACCGTCACGCCGGGCAGCCTGGCCTGGCGGCGAAACGCAATCTGCAGGACGAAATAAACTTGAATGAGCGACTCCAGATCGAGGCCGTGCTCTTCCGCCAGCCGGTCGGCGAGGATGTCGAAGGGCAGTTCCTGGTTGGCATAGGCCTGCAAAACCGAGTCGCGCACGCGATCGAGCGTTTCGTGAAAAGTCAGATCGGCATCGATTCGGGTGCGGATAATTGCCGTGTTTGCAAATGGGCCGATCACGCTCTCCGTTCTCATCTGAGCACGGTTGGCCATCGCGGTCGCAACGCAAATGTCATTGCGTCCGCTTCGCAGCAGCAGCAGCGCCTTGAAGCCGGCCAGCAAAGTCACGAACAAGGTTGCGCCGCGGCTATGGCCCAGATCGCCGAGCTGCGCCAGCACATTGTTCGGTATATGCAACCGCTCCCGGGTCACCAGCGCACCAAGCTCGTTGCCGGCATCGTCGCCGCCGTCGCCAAACAAACCGGAAGCTCCGCGCAGGCGCCTGTGCCAGTAGGTGAACTGCCGATCGGCTGTGTCGCTCTCCGACCAGTGACGCTGCCACCGAGCGAAATCGGAGAACCGCAGCGCCGGTTCAGGCAACCGTGTGCGACTTCCGGCCGCCGAAGCGGCATAGAAATGGGCGACATCCTGCATCAACACTCCCATCGACCAGCCGTCGATGACGATATCGTGCACGACCAGAAGCAAGACATGATCTTCGGCGCCGAGCCGCAACAGCCGTGCCCGGAACAACGGCGCACGGCTCATATCGAATGGCTTCAGCGACTCGCGCTCGGCCGCCAGGGCGGCCTTTCTGCGCAACAGCGCTTTGGCCCGCGCGTTTCCCGCAGGCGCTCCGGCAGCAAGATCTTCGACGATGAACGAGGTTTTGATCTTGGTCGGTGAGGCAATGAATGCAACGGGTTCACCGTTGCGCCACACAAATCCGGTCCGCAGCGAGTTCGTGCCGACGTGCGACCTCTATCAAGCCACGCCTGAGCGCGTTGACGTTGAGCGGTCCCTTTAGCCGATAGGCAAAGGGCAAGTTAAACTGGGGCAGCCCGGGAACCTCCCGCTCGATTCGCAGCATCCGTTCCTGCACGACCGTGACCGGCTGCGGACTGCTTTTCCCGGATCGGGCATCGTGCTTGGCGACGCGCAGGCTCGGCGATGTGGCGCCGGAGGCCTTTGTCGACTTTCGGATGCGTGCCGCAAGACCCGCAACCGTCGGCACCGCAAAAATATCCTTGAAAGACAGATCAACGCCGAATTGCTCACGCAGGCGCGAAATCAACTGCGTCACCGTGATCGAATCCACTCCGAGCGCGAAAATGTCCTGGTCGACGCCGATCTCTTCGATATCGAAAAGGTCGGCCCAGACTTTGGCGATTTGCCGCTCCAGTTTGGATCGTGGTGCGCGGGCGATTGGTCGCGTCAGTGAAAGCGCGGTTGCAAGCTCTGCGCGCTTGATTTTTCCGCCGGCGCCCTTCGGGATTTCCGTGACAATGCGAATGAAGCCCGGGACCTTGAAGCTTGCCAGTCGCTTGCGGACAAAATCCCGCAGCTTTGGCGCGCTCACCCTGGCGCGGTGCCGCAGGACAACGGCCGCAGCGACATCAGCGCCGAGCCGCGGATGGGGGATGGAGAAAACCGCCGCATCGACCACATCCGGGTGGCTGAGCAACACTTCTTCCACCTCGCCGGGCGCGATCTTCTGTCCGCCGCGGTTAATAACCTCCTTGATGCGGCCGACGATGAAGAGATAGCCGTCCTCGTCGAGGTAACCGAGGTCGCCGGTACGAAACCAACCGCCGCGAAACGCTTCCCGGGTTGCGGCCGCATCATTGTCGTAGCCCCGTGTGATGGTGGGACCGCGCAGCGCGATCTCGCCGCGCTCGCCGGAAGCGACCCTGTGCCCATCGGCATCAAGGATCGTGATTTCCGCCCCCGCCGAGCGGCCGACGGAGCCGAGCTTGCGCCGGTCCAGGGGGTTCGCCGCAATCTGCGTTGCCGTTTCGGTCATGCCGAACGTGTCGATGACCGGAACACCGAATGCGCTTTCCAGTCCGCGCAGCATTTTCGCCGGCAGCGTCGATGACGCCGAGCGGATCAGCCGCAGCGACGATTGCCGGGCGTTCTGCGGGTCTTTCTCCGCCGCCGACAGCACGGCGCGATGGATGGCGGGAACCGCCGTGTACCAGGTGGGCCGAAACTCCGTCAGCCAGCCGAACAATGCCGCTGCATCGAAGCCTGCGGTGCAGACCACGCTCGAACCCGCGGCCAGCGCCGCGATCACGCCGGAGATCAGACCGTGGCCGTGGAACAACGGCAGCACGCTCAGCAAGCGGTCGTGAGGTTCAAGCGCGATTGCCGCGCCGACATTCCGAGCCGACAGGCAAACGCCGGCATGAGTGAGTGGAATCGTCTTTGGCCGCGACGTGGTCCCTGAGGTCAACAGAATAAACGCGTCGTCAGTGCCGGATGCAAAGCCATCATCGCCGGCATGATCCCTTATGCGCGGTGTCACCGGCACCGTTATGCCGAACAGACCGGACGCCGCGGTGCGCGCCGACAGATCGAGAACCGGTATGCCGAGCGCGTGTGCAGCCGCGCGGCCCGCAATCCCGACGTCCGATCGCGTCAATAAGGCCGATACCCTGAGTTCAACGAAATAACGCTGCAGTTCGTCCGCGGTGAGGCCGGGATTAAGCGGCGCACAAACCGCACCCGCCGCAACCGCTATGATTGCCGCCGCGGCCTCCGGTCCGTCCGGCAAGACAACAGCCACCCGATCGCTTCGGCCGATACCGGCGCCGCGTAGCGCGCGAACCGTATCTTTCGCATAAGCCAAAAGCGCTCCATAGGTGGCGGGCTTGCGTCCAGGGGCCAGAATAGCGTCGCGACCGGGTACGGTCCGGGCGTGGTGAATAAGAAGATCTCCAAGACACGAAAAGGGCGAGCTTCCCGGATTTTTTCTTGTCTGTTCGTGTTGCCATTGTTCACTGCGGTGCGACAAACGGCTGCTCCTTCACGCGGTCAACGGCGCGCGACGAACAAATGCCAGCGCCAACAAATGGGTCGAAATGCAAAACCGTAATTCCACAATCCGACCGTTTCGAACCGCCGCTTTGCGCTCGGGGAAGTCGACCTCGATGTCCTGGTGATCGATAAATATCCGGTCGAGACCGGCGACAGCCTTGTAAACTGCTTCCTTGACGACAAAAAGCAGGCGTCCGCCATAGACGTAAGTCGTCAGCACCGATTGCTCGGCGGGCGTTGCGATAATCCTCAACAGCTCGATTGGCAAAGCTTCGGCGGGCTCGATATCAATGCCGATGCCGGCAAATTCGCGATGCGGCGCCACCGCCGCGACTGCAACATCCGCATCGTGGGCCAACGAGCCGACGATTTGTGACGGCCAAATCGGAGCTCCGGAGGCTGCCCTGGGAATCGCGAAATTTTCGAATCCGGAGCCGCCAAGGAGTTGGCGCGCCACGAGGCGGGCTGCCCCGCTGCGGCGTCGGATGCTTGCCCGTCCCGAGGCGACAATTTCCTCCGGCAACAGGGCGTATTCGTCGCCCGGCGAGATCGTGCGATGCCCGATCGCGATCCCCGGCACGGCAAGCTGTTCGATCGCCGTACGCAAGATCGCCGATTGTTCACTGGACTTGCCACAGGTCTCCACGAAAATAGCGTAGCATGTTCGCGCCAAGTCGGTTAAGCCACCTCGAAGCCGCCCCCTCGCAGACCGATGGCGAGGAAGGAGCGATCAATGTTTGAAGAATTTCATCAAACTTTGAGGACCAAAATCAGGCTCGACGCGGAACGCATCCCCCGCGACCTGATTCACGAGGAGCATTTTCGCAGCAGCGCAAGCAATGCGCGGCTGGCGGCAAAAGAATATCTCAACCGCTATGGTGATCTCATAGGAACACAGGCCCGGGAATTGAATAACCTTGGCCGGCATTCGGAAAATGAGCTCGTCGATGCCGGAATCGAATATAGGTTTCATGCCGAGAAACCGCAGTTCGGCATGACCACCGTCGCCTATTACCAAACGGTTTTTGGGTTGCCGATCTGGGAGGCCGGTCTCGCCGTCCATATGAAGCATGCGCCGTTCCGCATCGTCGCAGCACAAACCACGAGGCATGCGAAAGTCAGGATTACCAAACCCTCCGTAAAGGCTGGCGACCGGCTGCGCCATCTCAGTGCGGAGATGTTGGCGAAACTCCTCGGCATAACCGGAAGCAAGACCGAGTTTGACGCCGCATCGTTACGGGTCCTGCACCGGCGGCTGATGGTTTATCGCTACGAAAGATCGAAACGCTTTGTGCGGCCGCGACGCCGGACAGGCAAAGCGCACAAAAAACCGGCGCTCGATCATCCCACGTTGCCGCTGCCGCCGGTAAGGCCGGGAATTAAGGATGGCCACCATTACGTCGTCGCCGCGCTCGATTTCCGTACCGTCTCGCGAAGTTTTGGGGTTCTCCACTGGATTGCGCTGGTGGAGGCCGAAACACTTTCGGTCCTCTATCTGCGAGCTTTGGTGGACCACGTCTGCGGCACGGTCTTCCAGGCGGACCCGATGACGCTTGCGGGCGGCCCCCACGCGAGCGCCGAAACGCGCACCCTCAATCGGCTTCGCAGCTCCGTCACTTTGCAAGGCCTAGATGCTCCTCACAATGGAGCATGCGCGTTGTGCGGCGACATCGTCCAAATTCGCGATTTTGAGCCGCCGTCAGCCGCACCGCCGACGGAACCCGCCGGCAGAAACTTCGATTATCCTGCGCGAACCAATCAGTTCGCCGCGGTCAATGCCTATTACCAATGCGACCGGTTCTTCCGTCTCGTCGAGGATCTGGGATTTCCTAGAGCGAGCTATTTCGGACCCACCAAGTTTCCCGTACCGGTCGACCATCGCGGGCGGATAGATACGCTCAACGGCATCGAGATTAATGCCCGCTGCATGGGTAACACGACCGCGGAAGGCGGACTCCTGAACGTTCGATTTGCGCTCGCCGATTTGCGCCACACCGCCACTGATCCTCTCGGCATCGCCTGCGACTGGCGGGTCGTGCTTCATGAGCTTGGCGGCCACGGCATATTGTGGAACCACATCAATTTCGGGATGTTCAAATTTGCCCACAGCGCCGGCGACAGCTTCGCGGCAATCTTGAACGATCCGGAGAGCTACGTCAGGGACGACGCCCGGTTTCTCACCTTCCCCTGGATAACGTTCCTCAAGCGCCGCCATGACCGCAAAGTCGCCAAAGGATGGGGCTGGGGTGGCAAGATGGATCTCGGCGTCGATCCAAACAGAGCACTGGACCCCAAGGGATATCAATCGGAGCAGATTCTCAGCACCACGCATTTCCGCATCTACCGCGCGATCGGTGGGGATTCGGCGGAGCTCGCTATGCGCCGCTTCGCCGCGCGCTTTGTCGCCTATCACATTCTCCGCACCGTCGGCAGCCTCACTCCCGCACATCCTCCCGACCACGTGGCGGCCTATGCCTCGGCGCTGATGATTGCCGACGCGTTTGACTGGACAAGCGAACGACAGGTCGGCGGCGCCTATGCCAAAGTCATTCGCTGGGCGTTCGAAAAGCAGGGACTCTATCAATCCAACCCTCACACGCGCGCGGTGACACGAGAAGGTGCGCCGCCGCTCGTCGACGTCTACATCGAGGACGGCCGGCGCGGCGAATACCGGTATCAGCCCAGATATTGGAATTGCCGGGCGATCTGGAACCGCCGCGCCGCCGATGGCGGCAAGACCCATCAGGCGCCGGTCGCGGGCGCAACCAATTTCGCCTACGTCAAGATCAAGAACCGGGGCACGACGACGGCGAGCGGGGTCACCGTCAGGGCGTTCCACTACAAATCGTCAGCCGGACAGATTTATCCCGACGACTGGAAGCCCATGGCCACGGCCGAGCTGCCCGCCCCCGATGTTCCACCGAATTCCGCTCGCGAGATCACGGTCGGTCCGTTCGAATGGACGCCGTCCGATGGTCGCGATTGCATGATTATGGTGGCAGCAGCCCCCGGAGACGCGAGTAATATCGACCATTTCGAGAAGGAAAAACCGATTCCGGAGTGGCGCTTGGTGCCGCATGACAACAATATCGGCCAGCGCAACGAGATCGCAGTCGATAGCGGCGGAGCGAAAGACCTTGTCGCTGCCTTTGCTGGAACGCGCATTACGGTCAAAAATCCCGGCGACACGCGGGCAAAGATGGTTATCGACGTGGTTCTGCCGCCGCCGCTCGCCAAACGTGGCTGGCGAGCCCGGATCACCAGCCCAGGCGGGAAAACCTTCTGGCTCAAAGCCGGCGCTAGCCGCGACGTCGTTCTAAGGCTCAAGGCCGGCAAAAGCTTCACAACGAAACAGGCCGGACGGGCGCAAAGCCGCAGCATCCACCTCGACGTCCTGGCCGACAATATTCTTGTTGGTGGCATGACCTACGCGTTGGATCCAGGCGTGGGAGCAAGATCTAAATCAAAACGTAGGCGCGCTTAGTCCTGCCACCATCGGCTTGCCTACGCGCGCAGATCTCCCGGCGTCCGGAACCTGTGATACACGATCCGGACGCCGGTCGGCGCGCACGCGTACCGCTACCGGCAGTATTTCCCCGCCGAAGCGCTGGCGAACAGCCTTTGCGATTTCCAAGCCGTCAAAGCACCAGCCCCAGAACTCGTGTTCGCCGGCGTGATAATGAGGTCGGCGACGCTGCGTGGCGCCATTGCAATGGCGCCACGCATTGACGGCGCCAAGCGTGCATTCGAACCCGCCGTCGGGGACCGTAATTTGGACGACGAAGGGAAAATCGCGTTCGCTCACGCGAACTCTCATTTCTCTCATTCGCAGTAGATCGGCCATGGCAACATGCTCCAAATTTGCACTTCTCAAAAACGTGCCGGTAGCTTCGATCGGCTAGAAGAACGGTTGGAGCGATGCGGTGACCTCGGCAAAATCGGGCACCAGGAGATTCAACGCGACCGTCGCCAACAGCCCGAGGGCGCAGAATATGGCGAGCGAGAGAAACTCCGGGCTTCTGAGCGCCGCGACGATCCGATCCCACGAGGTCACAGTGCGTGTAAGCCGGCGATCCATCGGATTGGCCAGGATCAGGCGCTCGCTTTGCAGGGAAGTAGGACTCATCGGTGCCTCCATTTTTGGCTGCCGTCCGCCCAACGCGATGCGATCGGGTTCGGGTGGATCGACGCTTGCTGCAACGCCGAATGTGGCCGCCCGAGGCGGCGATGTCTGTGGCGCGGGTCACAGTAAAAATGTCTGTCAATGCAGGCGGTTGCGCGCCGGCAAGCAGACCAATATTGCGAGGGAATGCCCGGTTCGGCGCGTTGCGGATCGGCTAGGCCGAATCGACAATCTCCCGCAGCGCTTCGGGCTTGCGAATGATCGTCCAGCGATCCTTCAATTCCAGAATACCCTGACGATGCCAGTCACGAAGACAGCGATTGACCTTCTCGCGGGTGCCGCCGGACATTTCGGCCAACTCGCTTTGTGAAAGCGAAAGCTTGATCGCGCCGCGGCCCTGCGACGGATATGACAGCAGCGTCTTGGCGAGCCGCACCGGCAGATTGAAGAAGGCGATATCGGCCATCCGCTCGTCGGAGCGCCGAATCCGAGCGCAGAGCATCTCCATCAGTTTCAAGGACGCCGCTGGATTGCGTTCGAGAAACGGTATGACATCTCGGCGCTCAAGCACCATGAGCTCGCAATTCGTCAGTGCCATGGCGTTTGCCGAACGCGGCCTGCCATCGAGCAGGGCGATCTCGCCGAACAACTCGCCGGACCGCAGATCGGCAAGGATGATTTCCTTCCCTCGCGCAGTGGGCAATGAGATCCGCACCGTACCGATAATGACCGCCATCATGCTGTCGCCGTGATCCCCAAGACGGCAGATTGGGTCGCCGGCGATGAAACTTCGGAGCCGTGCGTAAGTGGCGATATCGCGACGCGCCTTTTCGTCGAGCGCGCGAAACAGCGAGCATTTTTCCAGCAACATCCGGCCGCGTTGAACCGCTGAAACGTTTGCCATCCCCTTCCCCAACGGCCGATCCCAAAGCGCGACTGATATCAGAAGTGGCGAATACTGTCCTTGTCAGAGTTGACCCGCCATTCACTCGGCGCGTGGCGCGCGGCGATCTTTCGCCGCGTCCGAATCTTTTTCCGGTTTCTTCTTCGCGTCCTTCTTGGCGTCGGCGGGTTTCTTCGCGTCGTCATGTGCGGCGGCGCCTTTTTTCGCCGGCGCCGCGGGCGACAGCGATACTGGCTGCGGCGTGGCGTCGGCCGGCGGTTGCGGCCGCGGCCAGGAAAAATCGTCGGCGCGGCCGGCCATCGGAGCAATCGCTGCGCCGCGGTCCAATGCTTTTTGCGCCAGCGGATCGGAGGCGAGCGGCACCGGCTCGCTGCCGCCGCCGAGCAGACCGCCGGCGCCGCCTTCCGTGCTGCTGACCGTCAGCGGCAAGACCGGACCGACATCGGGCCGCGCCGAACCGGGTTTGACCGGCGCGGCCTGCTCCGGCAGCGTCATCGGCGCGATGTGGTTCGACAACACGCGGCGCAATTCCTGGTCGACGTAGCTTGCGAGCTTCACCGCGCCGGCTTTGGTGAAATGCACGCCGTCGGCGGTGCGCAACCGCCGGATCTGACCCTCGAAATCCGGACCGTCCACCGCGTAGCGGCCCTGGTCATCGGTAAAGCCGTCCCAGATGTCGACGTAATAGATGCCGGCCCGCTCGGCGCGCTCGCGATAGAGCTCGTCGAGATAGGCCATGTCGCTGGTCGACTTCGGCCCGCGCAATGCCGGCAATCCGACCCACAACACCGGCACGCCTTTGCTCTTAAGTGCCGCGATCATGGCGTCGATGCGCTTGACGTAAAGCTCCGCCCACAGGTCGGTGTGGAAGTCGTAAGCGCGGCCGGGAATGAGATGCTGCGCCGTGGCGTCCGCGGATTGCGCTGCGGCGGCGGCGTCAGCCGGCTTCTGCGCCGGCGTCGGTTCGGCGCCTTTTGCCGGCGGCGCGCCATCGCGGATCGGCAGCCGATCGTTCAGCCCGAGCATGACGATAATGGCATTCGGCTTTTCGTTCGCCAGCTGGTCCTTGATTACCGCCGGCCAGTCGAGGGCTTCGTTCTTGGCGTCGTAGCGGATCAGGCCGGCGGTGGCGCGAACCTCGCGCACCACGCCGGTGTCCGGCTGGTCGGTATAGATTTCGTCGAGGCCGTAGCCAAGCCAATCGGCCATCGAATCGCCGACCACGGCGATGGTCGAGGTCGGCGGCGTCTCCAGTTTGCGCGGCGGCGGCGCCTTGGAGTAGTCGGCGACCGGCGGCCGATTGCGTGGGCCGCCGAAAAACGGAAACGAGAAAAAATCGCGCTGCTGCGGTTGCTGTTGCTGATAGTAGCCGGGAGCGGAAGGCCGATCGCTCCAATAATAGACCTGGGCGGCCGCGGGCACGGACGCGCCCGCAGCGCCCGCCGCTACCGCGAACGCACCGATGAGCCGTCGCCAATTCCCTGCCATGAGCCGTTCGCCCAGCGAAGCTAAAGACTGTTCTAGCGTATTGCGGCACAAAAGCCGACGCCAGACATGAGCCGTTCGAATGTCGATTTAGGCAGAGATCATGTCAAACTGAGGGTTGGCCGGACGCAGGCTTGCGCGGCTTAAGGCTGCCGCAACCGGTCGAGCACGTCGCTCGAGGCAAAACCGTCCGGAACCTGGCCGACCGAGGCCTGGAAATCGCTGATCGCCAGCCGGGTGCGCGGGCCAATCAGGCCGTCCGGCTCGCCGATGGTAAAGCCGCGGCGTGCCAGAAGCTGTTGCATCTGGTAGCGCTCGTCGAGCGTAAGCACGCGCTCGTCGCGCGGCCAGCTTTGCACGAAAGGCGCGCCGCCGCGCATGCGGTCGGCGAGATGACCGATAGCGAGCGCATAAGCCTCCGCGGGATTGTATTTCATGATGACGCCGAAATTTTTCAGCATCAGGAAGGCCGGCCCGCGCGCGCCGGCCGGCAACAGCAGAAAGGCCCGGTCCTCCGGACGCGGAAACGCCTGGCCGTCGGCGCGGCGCACGCCGAGGCTCTGCCATTGCCGCATCGTCATCTGCCGCGCGCCGTCGGCGAAGAGATAATTGAAGTTGCGCGGCAGCGCGACCTCGTAGCCCCAGGTCTGACCCGGGACCCAGCCGTCCGTTTTCAGATTGTTCGCGGTCGAGGCGAGAAGGTCCGGAACCGAGTTCGACGATGTCGCGGTGGCCATCGCCATCGAAATCCACCGCATAGCGCGTAAACGTCGTCGGCATGAATTGCGTCGGACCGAACGCGCCGGCCCAGGAGCCGACCAGGCGGTCCGGCGGCACGTCGCCGCGCTGCAGGATGTCCAGCGTCGCCAGAAATTCGCCGCGGAAGAAATCGCGGCGGCGGCCGACGCATGCGAGCGTCGCGGTCGAGCGGAGCACCGGACGGTCGCCGCCGAGCGTGCCGTAGTCCGATTCGACGCCCCAGATCGCCGCAAGGATATAGCGGTCGACGCCATAGGCGCGCTCGACCGCGGCGAAGGTCGGCGCATATTGCGCCAGGAGCGCACGGCCGCGCGCGATGCGGTCGTCGCTAACGAGCAGATCGAGATAGTCCCACGGCGCCTTGGTGAATTCCGGCTGTGCATCGAGCTTGTCCATGATGCTCAAATCGGGCGTAAGCCCAGCGGTGAAGCGCTCGAAATTTGCCCGCGTGATGCCGCGCCGCGCAGCCTCCGGCCAAAGGCCTGCGATGCAATTGCCGAAATCGGCGGCCGCCGCGCGGATGGCATCCGCCGTCATCAGCGGACTGCCCGAGGCGCCGGACTGCCCGCTCCATTGCGCAGGCGCATTCGCGGCGGGAACCGAGCCTGACGACGGGGGTTGAAAGAGGCGCGTCAACCAGTTGTCGGGCTGTTGCGCATCGGCGGCCCTGGTCAGGCCTGCGACCAGGCTCGCGCCAAGCATGATGGCAACGCAACGACGAAGGGTCGGCAAACGCATGGACTTCTGGTCCCGACTCACGGCCGCGCCAATGGCCGCCTCAACAGGCACCTGCTAATGTACATCGAATCACTAACAGCGCGTTCTTGCCCCGGCGGCAAAGCGACATTTCCGTGAGGTCGGTCGCCGTGCATAATCCGGGCTAACATCCTGGTCGATGCTCGATTTTTCGACCTTGGACCCGTTCATAGATGGACACGCAATTGGGCGAGACTTTGGAAAACCCGGTTCCGCGCGATAATTTGCGCCGCAAGACGCCGCTTCTTGCGGTTCCGTCATTCACAGGGCCTTCCGGCATCGCATGAACACCGTCCGTAAAGCCGTCTTTCCCGTCGCCGGCCTCGGCACCCGGTTCCTGCCGGCGACCAAGGCCATGCCCAAGGAAATGCTGCCGGTCGTCGACCGGCCGCTCATCCAGCACGTCGTCGACGAGGCGCGCGAGGCCGGCATCGAGCATTTCATCTTCGTCACCGGCCGCAACAAGGCCGTCATCGAGGATCATTTCGACCGCCAATTCGAGCTGGAAATGACGCTGCTGGAGCGGCAGAAGCACAAGATCCTCGATTACCTCAATCAGGACCTGCCGGTGCCGGGTTCGACGAGCTTCACCCGCCAGCAGGAGCCGCTCGGTCTCGGCCACGCAGTGTGGTGCGCGCGCGAATTGATCGGCCACGAGCCGTTCGCGCTGTTGCTGCCCGACGTGCTGGTGCAGCACGCGCAAGGCTGTCTGGCGCAGATGCTCGATGCGGCGCGCGAACTGCCCGGCGACGCCAATATCGTCGCCGTCGAGGAGGTGCCGCACGAGCGCGTCGATCAATACGGCGTCGTCGGCATCGGCGAGCGCAAGGGCAAGATGTTTTCGATCACCAGCATGGTGGAGAAGCCGCCGGTCGGCCGGGCGCCGTCCAATCTCATCCTCACCGGGCGCTATATTCTGCAGCCGGAAATCCTGAAAATCCTGAGCACGCAGGAGCGCGGCACCGGCGGCGAAATCCAGTTGACCGACGCGATGATTCAACTGGCGCGCCAGCAACCGTTCTACGGCCTGCAATTCGACGGCCGCAGCTTCGATTGCGGCTCCAAGATCGGCTTTCTCGCCGCCAACGTCTCTTACGCGCTAGAGCGCCCCGACATCGCGCCGGGCTTCCGCGCCGAGATCAAAAAGATCATGGGCGATCTCAACGGCGGGTAAGGCTAAAGTCGTATCGGCGTTTCTCAATGCGCTCCATGCAGCAGATGCATGACGCCCTGGGAGAATAACAACAGCCCGAGGATGAAGAGCAGCACGTAGGTGATGCGGTAGAACTGCGCCGTCGGCACGATTCTAACCATCCAGATGCCGGCGAAATTGGCCGCGACCGCAAGCGGTAAGAGCGCCAGCGAGGTGGCGAGGTTCTTGGCCGAGAACTGCCCGAGCATGAAGTAAGGCACGATCTTGAACGCATTGACGGCGGCAAAGAACAGCGTGGTGGTGCCGACAAAAGTCATTTTCGGCAATTGCTGCGGCAGCGTGTAGACCTGAAAGGGCGGCCCGCCGCCCTGGCTGGCAAACGACATGAAGCCGGATACCGCGCCCCAGAACAGCCCGCCCATGATCGTGCTTTGCCGCGGCCGCGCCGGCGCCGTGCGCAGCCAGACCGCCCCGACGAAAAGGAGCGCGGTGACGCCGATAAGAATGCGGATGGCGTCATCGGACACATAAGAGGCGAATAGCCAGCCGAGCGCCAAGCCAAAGCCGGCGCCCGGCAGCAGCACCCTCAGATTCCAGCCGCTCCAGTCGCGCCGATAGACGTGGATCGAGATAACGTCCTGGCAAATGACGATCGGCAACAACAGGGCGGCAGCCTCAAGCGGCGGCAGGTAAAGCGCAAGCAGCGGCGTTGCGCCTGTCGCCACGCCGGAAAAGCCGCCTTTGGCAAGCCCGAGAAAGATCACCGCCGGAATGGCCACCGCGTAAAACAGCGGAGCGGTGATGATCGGGGCCGGCATGCCTTGTCGCTACCATTCGCGGCGCGACGCCCACGGCAGCACGTCGAGAGCCATGAGTGTTTGCGCGTTCGGGCAGTAATCCTGCCACTGCGGCCCGGCCGCATCCTGCGCAAGGTCTCGCGCACAGCGCCGCTTGCTTTCGCACAGCGAACACACGCGTTGCAGATCGCGAAACGTTTGCGGTCCGACTTGGCCGACCTCCGCCGGTTCGAGATCGAGCGCCGCCATGCGTTCAAGCAGCAGGTTGGCCGCCTCCGGGCCACGCTTGGCTACGGCACGGAGCTCGGCCGGAGTCATGCGCACGTCGCGGGCGATGCGCTCGATTTCCAGTTCGCCACAGCACGCGCCCCAGGATGGCGAGCGCCCGGTGACCCAATCGGTCAGCGTGTGCCACAAAGCTTCGAAGCGCGATCGTTTTTCCTCCATCAGGTCTGTCATTTGAGCCTCCTCTCGTCGGCTAGCATCACTTTGCGGCCGATCGAGATGGGCCCGTTGACCTAGGTCAATTCGGCATCCGCCCAAACGACATGGCAGACCCCCGCGATTTGCCGGGGTGAAGCCGTTCCGCCGTTCGCGCGCGCGGGGGCGGTTTCTACTTGATAAAGCTGAGATAGGAAGCGAGCGCCTCGACCTGCTGCGCCGACAATCTGCTGGAAATATCAGGCATCGGCGGCCCGGCGGCGGCGTGGTAACCTTGACCCCACTGCGCAAGCCGTCTTTTCAGATACGTGTAGGCGAGCCCGCCCAGCCTGGGGATTTGGCCGACACCTTCCGCGCTCGGGCCGTGGCAGACGACGCAGGCGACGATGTTGTCGTCGGGCATGCCCTCCTGATAGATCGTCCGTCCCGTGGCGACCAGCTGCCGGTCGCCGTCGTCGGCCGCTTGCGGCGCTAGCGTCGCAAAATACATCGACAGATTGCGCACGGCTTGCGGCGTGAGGTTTGCCGCCGCGCCCCACATATATTGCCGCGACAGCGGGTTGTCGCGCGTGCGGGCGTGGAAATCCGCCAGCTGATTCTGGAGATACTGAGAACGCTGCCCGGCCAAACGCGGCGCCGGCGTATAGCCTTGCGCACCTCCGCCGTGGCACCAGGTGCAATTGCGAACGGCGAGACTCTCAGCGCGACCGGCAAGCGCAGAGCCGATCACAAAAACGATCGCCAGCAGCGCCACCTTCGACCAGCTGTTTTGCGTCATCTGAAGTCCGAGCATTCTGGTTTTTCCAAGCGGCGAGCCGAACACCAAAGATCACCTTAATTCACTGACGAACGCCGCGACGGCCTCGATCTGCGACTTGTTCAAGCTGTGCGCAACCGGACTCATGATCGCCGACGTGTCCGGTCGCGCGGGATTTTGCCCGCGCTCCTTGCCCCAATTCGTCAGCTCCTTGATAAGATAAGGGTAGAGCTGGCCGGCAAGGCGCGGAATTTCGCCGCGGCCGGTGGCGTCGGGACCGTGACAGGCAGCGCAGGCGGCGATATTGGCGTCGGGCACGCCGTTTTCGAAGATATTCTTGCCCGCCGCGACGAGAACGCGCGGGCCGCCGCCGATCGGAGGAGGATTGAGCTTATGAAAGCTCTCGGCAAGCGCCCTCACCATCCCCGGCTTCAACGCATGCGCCACGTTGAACATGATGTTGTTGGTGCGGCGATGCTCGATGAAGGCGCGCAGCTGATTTTCCAGATATTCGGGCTGCTGGCCGGCGAGCCGCGGGATGGGCAGGTAGCCGCGATAGCCTTGCGCCGACGGGCCGTGGCAGTCCTTGCAGTAACCGAGCTTGGCCTGAAAGTCATCGGCGCGAACGGGCCCAGCGAAGGCCGCCGTCAGAACCGCCGCAAGAAACGTCGCGCGCAGGCCCACCGCCGCTACGCTGCGCCATGCGTCCATTGTTTGTCCGGCGGTTTGCGGTGTTTTGCGGGCGCGCACGGCATTACTCCAGATAACTGAGATAAGCCGCGACGGCTTTGACTTGCGGTGGCGTCAAGTTGTGTGCGATCGGCGCCATGACGTTCGAATTGGTCTCGCCGCGCTCACTGGCCCAATTGGACAACTGGCCCACCAGATAGGGATAGAGCTGGCCTGCCAAGCGCGGAAACTGATCATTGCCCTTGGCCTCCGGACCGTGACAGGAGGCGCACGGCGGAACGCCGGCATCGGGCAGTCCCTGTTGAAAGATTTTTTCTCCCGCCGGCACCAGGTCCTTCGGCCCGCCGCCGAGCGGCTTCGGATTGAGATTGTGAAAGTCGGTGGCAAGCGCCTTGATCATTGCCGGGCTCAAGACGTGGCCGACATTGAACATGATGTTGTTGGTGCGCTTGTGCTCGACGAAGCCCTGGAGCTCGTTCTCGATATAGGCGATCTGCTGGCCGGCGAGCCGCGGGATCGGATAGTAGCCGTTGAAGCCTTGCGCGGCGACGCCGTGGCAGACCTCGCAATAGGCGAGCTTGGCCTGAACTTCCTTCTCCGAGACCGCACCGGTATTCGCGCTTTGCGCGCGGACTGGGGACGCGAGAACGAGCGCCAACAGCGACGCATAGCAAGCAAGTCTTGGCACACTCACGATCGTCATCAGTTTTGTCCGCATCGTCCGCTTATTAGGTTGGCTCGATCGCTCTCCGTCATCGACGTCATCGCGGTCTCATGGCCACGCAGAAACGTGGAAATTCAGACCGAGCTTGATGGTCTGGATCGTCTGCTTGATATTCTCGGGGCCCGAAGGGAACGCTCCATTTTCCTCGATGAAGGTCACGTTGCGCGTGCCAAAGTCGTAATAGTCGTATTCGAGCTTGACCGACCAATCGTCCCACAGCGCCCATTCGACGCCGACGCCGGCGGTCCAGCCGAGCCGCGTCTCAACGCCGTCGAAATTGTAGGTCCCTGCCGCGTCGGCCAAATTGTATCTATCGTTGACGAAACCGACGCCGCCTTTGCCGTAGAGCATCCAGCGATCCCATGCGAAGCCGGCACGCGCGGTCACGCTGCTGAGAAAGTCCGTCGTGTCCTTGAAGGTCGCGGTGTCACCCGCCGCCACCAAGGGTACGGCTACCGTGGTCTTGCCGCCTATGTCGCCGCCGGAGGCTGCGCCTTCGATACCGAGCACCCAATTGGGCGCGAATTGATAGTCACAGCCGATCTGGCCGCCGAGCAGATAACCGCTGATGTCAAGATCGGCGGAGGTAACGCCGGTGTTTGGGGACAGGATGCCGGCGGTGTCGTTGAGATCCTTTTGCCCCAAGCCGCCGCCGACATTGCCGCCGGCATAACAGCTGGTCCAGGTGAACGACGGCGGCGGCGCGGGCGCGACCGGCGGCACCGCGAGATCGGCGCCGAAGGCAACGGAGACGGTCAGCAGCGAACCCGCGGCGGCTCCGAACAATGTTGCTCTCATCGCGAACCCTCCGGCATGCTGCTACATCGCCAACCAAAGATAGGCGTACAACGTGTTGTTGGCGCTGGCGCCGACGCTGGTGCCGTCGAACTGGTTGTACCAAGTGTATTCCAGACCGATGCGCGCGTTGAACCATGGCCAGCCCGGCGCGGTGCTGCTGATAAACGGAATGTAGGCGATCTCGGCGATCCAACCATTGCTGTTCGGGCTGAAGGCGCTGGCAAGACCGCCGTACAGACCGGTATCGGGACTGCCCCAGGTGTTGAAATATTGACCGGTCAGCACGACCCTGTTGTCATTGCCGTAGGCGAGCGACGCATACGCTTTGGCTTCGTTGAGAGTGTCGGTGGGATTGGCGGAGACCAGATTGGCAAAGGTGGCATCCAATCGTTGGTATTCGTGAATATACGTGCCGCGCAAGGTGAACCAGAAATTGTCGCCCTGGTACTGATATTGCGAATCGAAGCCGACATCGGTGTATTTGTCGGTTAGCGGAAAAGTCGACGTGTCCGGCGTTCCGGGATTGACCCAGGGGTGAACGTCGGCATGCATTCCGAACGTTCCGATCTCGAGCCAATTATTGCCCCAGTGAGGTTCAAAGGCTGCGCGCCAATAGGGCGCAAAGTCGAACCGTCCCGGCGCGCCGAATGGATCGGTACCCAAGTCATTTTGGATGCTGGAACCAAGCGTACGGTACGCCGAGAATTCGAGGTACAGCATATCGTCGAGATAGGCATAGGCGCCCACGCTGCCGACATGCGCAGCAAAGGCGCCGTCGATGATAGTGCCGGCTGCGGGCGTGGGCGCGACCGTCGACGCCGCGTAGGGAAAACCCCAGGCCGGCGTGGTGTTCCACGGATCCTGAACAGTGGGCCCGTTATTGGCGGTGATGCCGTAGGTAACGGGCACGTTGCCGATGCTCGTCGAGTCGGCATAGCGGATGTCGGTATTGTCCCAGGTCCAGTTGTGGACGTAGGGATCGTTGCCGATCGACGCCGTGGTCGGCGGGCCTGCGTCGGTCAATTGCGCGAAAGCGCCGATATGATCGGTGATGGCGCCGCCCCAGAAGAAGCTCAAGGGCGACACAACGACGTTGTTGTTGGTCTTGTACGGGTCTGTGGGCGGCGGCTGCGGTGCTTCCGTATTGGTGAAGCCGACGATGGCCATCATCGAGATCGGCGGCACCCATTTTTTTGCTTTGCTGTCGGTCGAGTCGTCGGAACTCGGAAACAGCGCTGTGCGGTACTGCCCGCCGCCATAAGTATAACCACCTATCTTGAAGCGCCGGCCGTAAGGGGTCAGGCCGGCAAAATCGGTGTGGCAGGCACCGCACGGTTGCCCGGTCTGTCGTGCAAAACTCGGCAGTGCTTCCGCCCTAGATGCAAATCCGATTGTCAGAAATCCGGAGAGCGCAAGAACCGGCGCGGCGGCAAAAACGAGCCGCAAACGCCTGATCCGAACGAATTGGTCGCGCTTGCCCCGCATTCTGAGCCAATCAATCTCAGCCGCCGCATGCGTATAAGCATGCAACCAATGTATCAGGGGGTGAAAGCAGGATAGAAAATAAACTCAGAGTCGGCTATGTCGAATTCAGCACATTACGACTTTCCCTGGGCAATGATGCTTTTCGGCAACATTGTAATTCGCAACAGGACCTATCGCGTCGGCTTCTCTGCCAAAATTGATTTCGATCAAAGAGGACCGTCAAGCTCAGTGTCAGTTTATTGATGCTCGAAGTCGGTCTCGTAAGGGATCAATTGCGGGTAGGCGACGCGGTTACCAGGGGGTACCGCGTCGTCTTGCTATAAAGGCGCATCACGGAAAGATTGTCGGGCGGCCCATGTCTTTTTGATCCGAATCTCTTTTTGACCTGAATCAAAGGCGACGGCGAACCGATCTGCTTCAATCGCTGTGCCGGGCAAACGGAGGCAGATCATGTCACCGCTGCCAAAATGCGAGAATTCCGTTCTCCTGCACGAGATGATGGCAAGCCTCGGGATCGATTTGGGTCCTGACGTTCTGGCACGGTTGGAATTGCGATATCCGACGGCGTTTCGGCGGTGTCAGGCCTGTCCTGCCAAAGGCGCTTGCCTCAAATGGCTCGATCGTGGGGCCAAGCCGAACTTGGCGCCACGCTTTTGCGAAAACGCCGACATTCTGTTCGAATTGCAATGCGATCAGCCCGGCCCGCGTCGCGAGCGGGGCTGAATGCGCAGTTGGAGGAGCCGTGGCTGGCGCAGATCGCGCTCAGCCGGCCTTCTTGACCCAGAATTTGCACCATCCGGTCGGGCTGATTGTGCCGTCGACCAAAGTGCAGGCGCCGGGCGGCTGAAACAGCGAGCAATTGCCGCACTGCTGGTCGCCCTTGGGTGTCGTCTGATAAGCAACCCCCGCCTGCGCCATTTTCGCGGCGGCTTCTCGCACCGGAAGGAGCGAGACTACGGCTCCCGCGGCGCAAGCGGCGCTACGCAGGAGAGTGGTTCTCCGGGAAAGTCCGCCTGATTCAATCTGTGATCGGTCGGTCATGCTTGCCTCTCATGTTTCATAGCAAATGGACCACGAATCATTGCCGGGCAGTTTGACGCATATCAAAGCGCACGCAGGGATTTCTTCTCGCGCGTTTGGATAAGCGCGTCCGCACTTATTCACGAATAGAAAAATCCTGCAAGAAATCAACAATGCGTGCCTGGCACGGCGTTCACGCCTGGACGGCTGTAAGTAGTTCCTCGATCAGGCGCCGGACATCCGAGAGCAAAAACGGTTTTTCGCGGAGCGGGCGGCGCGCCTCGGCGAGAAAGCGCTACGCCTGGGCCAAAGTGTCGGCAGCCCCATTCAGGATTACAGCGCCTGCCCGTCGATAGTGCCCGATCTTGCGCGCCGAGGCGTCGGCATTCCTCAGCGCCGGACTTTCACATCATTCGCGAAACAATTCGACGAACGTCCGCCTGAGCCAGCGGCTCGACGCATCGCGGTCGAACCGCTCGTGCCAGTATATTTTGATGTCATAGGGCCGCAGCGGTACCGGCGGCTCCATGATCTTGATCGACACCAGCTGCGAAAAGGCCCGCGCCAGCCGGCCGGGCATGATGACAAGAAGATCGGAATTGGCGATCACCAGCGGCAGCACCATGAATTGCGGCACCGTGAGCCGCGGCGCCGCCGTCAGGCCGTGCTTCCTAAGCTCGTCTTCGACCACGGTATGCGCCATGCCGCTGGCATCGGCCAGCGCCCGCGGCGATCTGGCAAACGCGTCCGACGACATGCCCGAACGAAAATTGGGATGATCGGCGCGGGCTACGCAGACATAGCGTTCGCGAAATAGCACGCTCTGGCGAAATCCGGTGGTGAGATTACGGAAAAAACCGACCGCGGCATCGACCTCTCCGGAGGCGAGCGCCGTGCCGGGCTGTTCGAGCGGGATCGGGCAAACGCGCAGACTAGCCTGCGGCGTTTCCTCGGCCATGTGCGCGAGCAGCCTCGGCAACATGACCATCTGTCCCACGTCGCTCATAAACACGTTGAACCGGTGGGTGGTCGATCGGGCATCGAACGGCGCGTTCGAGGCGAAGCCGTCAAGCAGAATGTCGAGCGCTTTGCCGGCGGCAGTGCTCAACCGTTCGCCGTACGGCGTCGGGAAAAAGCCGCCGCTGCCGCGCACGAACAGCGGGTCGCCGGTGCGATTGCGAAGCCTGGCCAAGGCGTGGCTCGCGGCGGACTGCGACAGGCCGAGCCGGGCCGCCGCCGCCGCCAGCTTACGCAACTCCGAGAGCGCCGCGAGCAGCCGGATTTCGCCGAATTCCAGGTCGTCAATATGCATGGCATGCATATTGTGCATGAACAAAGCTGAATGACTAGGGTGACGCGCAACGCACCCCATGAGGCATCATGGCGGCGAAGCAGGAACGATTGCGCAGAGGGAGGTCGACCGTGAACAAGCCCTTCGAATTCCGGGGCGGCAAGCCGCTTGTCAATGAACAGTTCGGAGTGGTCGTCAAACGTGTCGGCGCCCATCTTGGCGCCGAGATCAGCGGCGTCGATCTCCGCCAGCCATTGTCGGATGCGCAGTTCAGGGCGATCGAGACCGCGCTGGTCGACAATGAGCTCATCATCCTGCGCGGTCAGAACATCTCGTCGGACGATCTCATGGCGTTTGGCCGCCGCTTCGGCGAATTGACCGTGCATCCGTTCGCGCCCAACGAAGGCAAGAATGCCCCCGAACTCATCAAGTTTCGGAACGACGAGAAGACGCCGCCGTTCGGCACCGACGTCTGGCACTCCGATGAGACGTTCCGTGCCGAGCCGCCGATGGCGACCATGCTGGTCGCCAAGGAAGTGCCCGCCGTCGGCGGCGACACCATGTTCGTGAGCATGTCCGCGGCGTATGACGGCTTGAGCGATCGCCTGCAGCAGTTCATCTGCGGGCTCGAAGGCATTCATGACATGAAGCCGTTCCGCCCGCTGTTCGGCAAGTCCGAGGAGGAACGCAAGAAGCTGCAGCATTTCGAGCTGGTGTATCCGCCGCAATTGCATCCCGTGGTGCGCATCCATCCGGTCTCTGGACGCAGAGTGTTGTTCGTCAATCCGCAGTTTACGATCGGCATCAACGGCATGGAGGAGAACGAGAGCCGCGCACTCCTCGACCTCTTGTTCCGGCAGGCTTTGGTGCCCGAATATCAATTCCGCCTGCATTGGGCGCCGCATACCATCGCAGTGTGGGACAACCGGTCGACCCAGCATTACGCGGTGCACGACTATTATCCGCAGCGCCGCTACATGGAGCGGGTGACCATCAAGGGCGGCCCGGTTACCGGCGTGCCGCGGGCGGAGCCACCCACTATTCGCCGACTGAAATATGTCGCGCCTGCCGGCGTTGACGTGCACGGCGGACATAAGCCGCACTGACGCCGATCAGGCCGAATTCGAGACCGAATTCAAGAAGCGGGCTTTAAGCTTGCCGCAATCAACAATGGGAGGAATTCATGAACAGGCGGGAATTCAACACGTCGTTGCTCGCCGGCGCAGCGGCGGTCGCCGCACCGGCGGTGGCGCGCAGCGACACGGTCTATAATCTCAAGCTCGGCCACTTCATCAACGCTCAGCACATATTTGCGCAATACCTGCAGCATTGGGTCGATGAGCTTAAGCAGCGGTCCGACGGCCGGCTGAACATCACCATCTTCCCGGCCAACGAAATGGGGCCGGTGCAGAACTATGTCGACTACGCCCGCACCGGCGTTGCCGACATCACCTGGTATCTGGCCGGCGCCACACCCGGCCGCTTCCCGCTGACCGAGATCATCCAACTGCCTTACATGGTCGGCAGCGCCGAAATCGGCATCAAGACGCTCAACAATCCGGACGTACTCAAACTGCTCGCGCCGGAATACGAGGGGCTGAAAATCCTCTATCTTCTGACGCACCAGCCGGGAAATTTGCTCACTACCGAAAAGCCGGTGCACACCGTCGCCGACATGAAGGGGCTGCGCATCCGCTTCGCCTCGGTGACGATCAAGACTTTTATCGCCGCGCTGGGCGGCACGCCGGTCGGGGTGCCGCCGAGCGGCATCGCCGATGCCATGCAAAAGCACACCATCGACGGCTGCTTCCTCGATTACGGCGGCGCCGATTCGGCGTTTCATCTCGGCGGCATCGCCAAATACTCGACCGAGATGTACTCCTATGTGTCGAGCTTCGGCGTGGTGATGAACCCTGCTTCCTACGCCAAGCTGCCGCCCGATCTGCAGAAGCTGATCGACGACACCACGCGCCCGCGCATCGACAAGGTCGGCAAGCTCTGGGATTCGGCGGACGCCCCGGGCCGCAAATATCTGATCGACAACGGCGATACGCCGATCAAGCTGGCGCCGGACCAGGATGCGCTGTTCAAGAAGATCGGCGCCGAGGACACCGCCAGAGTGCTCAAAGAGCTCGACGGCCGCGGCCTGCCGGCAAGCCAGGTACACGCCGCGATGCAGGCAGCGGCCGCGGCGGCCGCCAAGACTTCGTTCTCGTTCTGGAATACGTGACGGCGGCCGGGTGCGTGCGCTGCTGCGGCTGATGGGGCGTTGGTGCGGTTATGCCAGCGCGGGGTTTCTCACGGCGATGATGATGATCACCGTCGCCGACGTGAGTTCGCGCGCGCTGTTCAATGCGCCGATCACCGGGGCCTATGACCTGGTGCAGCTGTTCCTGGTCGGCACGGTGTTCCTGAGTATTCCCGACGTGTTCCTGCGCGACGAGAACATCGTGATCGATTTCGTCGATCATATTGCCGGACGGACGGCCGTCAATCTGCTCGAGGTGTTGGCCAATCTCGCCGGCCTTGTTTTTCTTGCCGTGCTGTCCTGGCGGATGATTGCGCCGGCGGTGGATTCGCTGCGGTTCCACGAGACTTCGCCGGATCTTTCGATACCGATGATCGTCTATTGGAGCCTGATGATCGCCGGCATCGCGCTGGCGCTGCCGGCGGCGGCATTCATGCTGTTCGAGAGCCTGCGGCGGCTCTGCCGCGCCGAGGAGGCGGGATGAGCCCGCACGCCGTCGGCATCGCCGGATTCATCGTCATGATCGCGATGATCTTCCTGCGCATTCCGGTCGCCATCGCGCTCGGACTGGTCGGCACCGCCGGCTACGCCGCGCTCAACGGCTGGACCCAGTCGCTGCAGGTGCTCAGCCGGGTGCCGCTCAGCTTCGCCTCGGCCTACGATTTGTCGGTGGTCCCGCTCTTCGTGCTGATGGGCGTTATTGCGGCCCATTCCGGCATGGCTCGCGACCTGTTTCAGTCGATCAACGTCATGTTCAGCGGACGCCGCGGCACGCTTGCCACCGCCACCGTCGGCGCCTGCGCCGCGCTCGGCGCGGTCTCCGGCTCTTCGGTCGCCATGGTGGCCACCATGAGTCACGTCGCAGTGCCGGAAATGCGCCGCGCCGGCTATGACGAGAGACTTGCGCTTGGCGCCGTAGTGGCCGGCGGCACGCTGGGTATTCTGATTCCGCCGTCGGTCATGCTGATCTTTTACGGACTGACCGCGGTGCAATCGATTCCGAAGTTGTTCGCCGCCGGACTTGTCCCCGGTGTGCTGCTGGCGGCGTTGCAGGTCGGCGTCGTCAAGATTGCGACCTGGCTGGCGCCGCACTGGGCGCCGGTTTCGCCGCGGGCGCCCTGGCGCGAACGGCTGCGCGCTTCGGTCGGCATGTGGAAGCTGTTGTTCATTTTCGTGCTTTCGATCGGCGGCATCTATGCCGGCTGGTTCAGCCCGACGGAAGCGGCGGCGGTCGGCGCCTTCGCCACCATTGTCATCGCCGGCGCCACCCGCCGGCTGACCTTCGGCAGCCTCGCCGCGTCGATGATCGAAGCGAGCCGCACCACGGCGATGCTGTTCTTCATTCTGCTCGGCGCCATTATGTTCAGCTATTTCGTAGTGCAAACGCAAATGGCCAGTGATTTGGCGAACTGGGTCGTCTCGCTGCATCTGCCGCCGACCGCGGTGATGGTCGTCGTCGTGCTTTTCTACATCGTGCTTGGCACATTTTTGGAATCGCTGACTATGATTCTCATCACCGTGCCGGTCTTCGCGCCGCTGGCGCAGGGGCTCGGTTACGATCTGGTCTGGTTCGGCGTATTGCTGGTGGTGCTGATCGAAGTCGGCCTCATCCATCCGCCGATGGGCATGAACCTGTTCGTGCTGCAATCGCAACTGCCGGACGCCAGGCTAGGCAAGATGTATGTCGGCAGCGCCATGTTTCTCACGGCCAATGCCATCCTCATCGCCCTGTTGCTGGCGTTTCCGCAAATCGCATTATGGCTGCCGGGGCATTTGTATTGAGTGCGCCGGCAAGCCCCCGGGTTGGGATTACTTCTGCAGCCGCATGGTCAGGAGAAACGTCGAGGCGGTGTAGGCGACGCCGGTGACGTTGGAGTTGAGCCAGTCTTGGCGTACCTCACCCTTGAGCTGCATCTCGCGGTTTAGTTTGTAGGTCAGGCCGGTAGAGGCGAAATAGTGGTTGTCGGTGCGGCCGAGGCCGGCATAGTCGTCGTTTTCGTAGCCGACGATGACATTGCCGATGAGCCAGGTCCGCAGTGCGTGATCGACCTCGAGGCTGAAGCTGCGGCTGAATTCGCCCGATACGCCCTGCGCCGCCGATTCCCCCACGCTCGATTGCGCGGTGAATTTCGCAGAAGTGAGCGCGGTGGCCTGCCAGAGCAGTGAGCCGTCGAGCGTCAGGCCGCTGATATTGGGCAGCGTCGGGTCGTGGTAGTCGCGCGCCATATAGCCGACCGCGATCTCGCCAGTGAGCGACCCGAACAGATTGAGGTCGGCACCGAGCTTCGCGCTCGATCCGTCGGAGTTGCGATTTTCGCCGTAAATATCAACCGGGGAGTCGTGGGTGCGGGTATCTTCGTCGATCTCGACGAACGGCTTGAGATCCGGATCGATTTCATAGGACAGGCGCAAAATGCCGGCATACTGATCGAAGGCGCGCCAGTCGAAATTAGCGCTCTCGCCGTCGGACAGCGTGCCATTCGAATACATCGAGCGGTCGAAGGTGCCTTTGAGCGAAACTCCGAAGCGGCCGAGCGCCTCCGCTACGCCAAAGGTGCCGCCGACCGTGGTGTCGATCGGCAGCGTGGCCAGCCCGAACAGGATGTTCGGGCTGCCGGGATTGTCGGTCGAGACGATGGTGCGGCCTTCGAGCAGGATTTGGGTGTAGCGCGTGACGTCAAGCGTGCCGTCGACCTTGGCATTGAGATAAGGCACGTTCAGCGTCGGCTGGAAATTGCTGTTGGGGTAGTCGGTATAGGAGCCGGTGATGTCGGCGGTGAGCGAATTGCTCGACCAGTTGGAGCGGACGTGCAGTTCCGGGGCGACAACCAAGTACAGCGCGCCAGGACCGCCGGGCGCGGCCTGCGGATTGGTGTTGTATCCGGCCGACAATTCGACCGCGGGCAGAATCAAAAACGAGCCGGCCTTGATGCCGAGCGCCTCGTAAGGATCGCCGCCGGCGATGGGCAGCGTGCCGTGCGGCACCGTTCCGAGCGGCAGAGAGTTTGGTGGCGGCGTTCCGGGCGGCGGCGTGCTGGCGGAGCCCTGAAAATCCTCCGGCGGCGGAATCGGCAGGACGGCGCCGGGCCGGCTGGCAGCGGCGAGGGGATAGACCACTGTCGGCGGATTGCTGATTGGCAGTTCGGTCGGCGGTAGCGGCAGCACCGCGCCGGGGCGCGCCGCGGCCTTGGCGGGATAGACCACAGGCGCCGGCGGCTGCGGCAGCGTCGGCGGCACCGACGAGACTTGCGGCGGCTCCGGCGGCACGGGTTGGAACGTGGTTTCGCCCGGCGGCGCAAGGGCGGCGCCTTGATCGGACGCCTGCGCCACGCGTTTGCGCGGCGTGTTGCTGGAGTTAAAGCCGGTGTCGCCGGCGCCGAAACCGGTCGGGCTGCCGTAAACCGGCGTCACGCCGATGCGCGACGACGCTGTGAACGTCCCAGCCGGAGGCGCTTGATTGGCCGGGAGCGTTCCCCCCAATCCCGGCGGCGCAAAGCTCGGCGGATTGGCGGGATTGCCCGGCAGCGACGACTGCAGCAGAAGACCGTCGTAGAGAGCCGATGATGAAGCCGACTGCGCGCGACCTGACGTTGGCGCGAACGCGGTCAGCGCCAGCGACGCCGCAATAGCCAAGCGCGAAGAAGCGAAGCGCGAGCGAACCGGGCCGGCGACGCTTCGTGATCGGCAACGGCGCGGCACCTGCGACCTCCTCGCCCCCGAAGCGGCCTGTCCGCGCCACCCCGCAGCGCCGGCCATGCGACGACCGGCACGGGCCGCCGGACGGCAGACCGCTGGTTAACGGAGTTAAAACGGATATGGTTAACGAGAGGTTGATTGGGGCCGGCGGCGCCTGTGCCTGCCCTGCCCGCTTAGCCCGAGAACTTCAGGCTTTTCGCTCGTAACGACGCCAGACCGGGACCAGGACGACGGCGAACGCCACCAAAGCCGCCGCTTCCGCCGGCCACGGCCAGCGCGCCACCGAAGCGATAATGCCGACAAGCACCGCGGCAAAACCGAGCCACAGCGCGAAGCGGCCCGGCCGCAGCGCCTCGATCGCAAACAAGACCAGCCCCAGCGCAAACCATGTCCATGACACCAGCGAGCCGTCTCTCACGAGCGCGCTCACACCCAGCCCTTCAGTTCGCGCATCGCGAGCTGCCAGATCATCAGCATGCCGGCCTCGCTGTCGTTGAGGCAGGGAATGGCCGCGAAGTTCTGGCCGCCGGCGCGCTTGAACGCGCGCGCGTTGTCGACCGCGATCTCTTCCAAAGTCTCAAGGCAATCGGCGGAAAAACCCGGCGTCACCACGACCAGATTCTTGACGCCCTTCTTGGCCAGCGCCTTCACCGTAGCGATGGTGTAGGGCTCGAGCCACTTGGCGCGGCCGAAGCGCGACTGGAAGGTCATGATCAGCTTCGATTCGTCGAGCCCCATCTTCGCGCGCAACAGCTCCGTGGTGCGCACGCACTGGCTCTCGTACGGATCGCCCTTCGCCACGTAGTCCTTCGGCATGCCGTGATAGGAGGCGACGATCACGTCGGGCGTGAACGGCAGGTTCTTGAGCTCGGCTTTCAGCGACGACGCCAGCACCTCGATGTAATAGGGATCGTCGTAATAAGGCGGCAGGATGCGCAGCGCCGGCTGGCGCCGCTGCCGCATCATGAAGCGGTACACCTCGTCGCACACCGTCGCGGTGGTTGCCGCGGAATATTGCGGATAAAGCGGCATGATCAGGATCCGCTCGCAGCCCCAGGTCGACAACACCTGCAGCCGCGACGTGATCGACGGCGACGCATAGCGCATCGCCCAATCGACGAAAACATGCTTGCCGAGCGGTTCGAGAATGCCGGCGAGCTTTTCGGCCTGCGAGCGCGTGATGGTCTTGAACGGCGATTCGTTCTTGTCGCGGTTCCAGATTTTCCGGTAGTCGCGCGCTTTGCGCCGCGAGCGAATCGGCAGGATGACGCCGTTGAGCACGAGCTTCCACAACAGCGAATCTTTTTCGATGACGCGCCGGTCGCTCAGGAACTCTTTCAAGTAGCGCCGCACCGCTGCCGGCGTCGCCGCGTCGGGGGTGCCGAGATTGACGAGCAGCACGCCGATGCCGGTCGCGGCCTGCTGCGCTGGCTGAGTTATTTCTGCGGCTGCAGCCGGCGCGGCGGCGGCCGAGGCAGGGACGGGCGCGGGCGCTACCGGGCTGGGCACCGGCTGTACCACGGGCGGCGCTTCGGCGATGGCGGGCGCGTCGACGCGGTTGTCCGTGGGCACCAGGGGCGCCTCGCCAGTGATTTCGCCGATGGGCACGGAATGGGGCGGTGAGCCGGTCATAATATCAAACTACCACGTCAGCGCCATGCGGCGCGAGCTTGCAGAAAGCCGTGGAACTCAAACGCTTTGCAAGGCTAGATCGCCCGCGCCGTTAAGCCGATCGAACATCATCAGATTCTCGAAGGTCCGCGATTTCTTGGCCTCCGGGAACTCGGTGCCGAGACACTCGGCAAACTTGGTCCAAAGCTCGTCGCGTGACAGCGGCCGCTCGTGGCTGCCTTTGGCATATTCAACCGGCTCGCTCTGGAGCCTGTCTCCTGCGGTGGTGGTGATTGCGACGGCATCGAAGGGTGCGAAATTCGAGCCTTCCTTGAGCGCCGCCGTGCCTTCGAGCGAAATGCGCGGGAACAGCGCCTGCACGTCGGGTCGCCGCACGAAATCGTCGGTCAATTCGTGTAAGCCCACATTGCGGGCGACCAGCGCAGCGGCCATGGCAAATTGCATGCTGAATTTCGCTTCGAGCCCGGTCTGCGGGGCGCTGTTGCGCAGCATCAGGAGCTGCGTCTTGCCGGTCGAAACGTGAATGCGCTCGACTTGGGCGGGCATAAGGTCGTGGCGTTGGACCAGATCGAGCGCGGCGTCGATGGACCGATGCGTCGCATAGCAGATTGGATAGCGCTTGATGTTGAGCCCGTGTCCGAGGATGTGCCACTCCTTCTGCGCGGCGCTGAAGGGACGATCGAGCTCAGGCTTGCCGTCCGGCGACAGTGCCATCAGTAATCCGGCCGGATGCTCCAGCGCGTCGAGCGACGCCGTCAGTCCGGCTTGTGCCAGCCGCGCGGCGATGACGCCGGATTGCGCGGCGCGACCGACCTGGAACGATTTGGTCATGGTGCCGAAATTGGCGACCAGCCCGGACGACATCGAGGCCGCGATCGCCATCGCCGTCGCCGCACCTGTGGCGTCAAGCCTGCGCAATTTAGCGCAGGCCGCTGCGGCGCCGACGGTGCCGAGCACGGTGGTCGGATGCCAACCCTTGCGATGCAGCGGCACGCCTTCGCGCACCAACAGCTCGGCCCAAACTTCGAAGCCGGCGACATAGGCGGTCAGCATTTCGGCGCCGCTCGATCCGCCGGCCTCGCCTTGAGCCAGGATCGCCGGCACCAGCACGGCGCTCGGATGACCGTCGAGCGACACGTCATCGTAGTCGAGAACGTGCGCGGCCACGCCATTGATCAGCGCCGCCGTTTCGGGCGTGCGCCGGGCGCCGGAGGGAATGAGCGAAACGAGCGGAGCGCCGCTGCCGGACCCAAGCTCGCGATCGACCAGAGCGATCTCAGGGTCGCGCGCGCCGGCAATCAAGACGCCGAAACAGTCGGCAATGCCGGTGCGGGCAATGGCGGCGCCGTCCGCAGGGATTTGGTGCAAGCCGAGATCGGCGACGAAGCGGCCGAGCTCGAGCGTGAGAGCGCTCATGTGGTCCTCCGCTGCGGCCGGTTGACCGATCCGCGCTATTCCGCCGCCTTGAGCAACTCCGGCGCGCCGGCGCGGAATTGCTCCAACAGCGCCGCCTCGTCCGCCTTGGCCGACGCAAGATGCCGCTGCTTGACATGGCCGAAGCCGCGGATTTTCTCCGGAATGGCGGCGAGCCCGACGGCGAGGTGATGATTGTCCGGCGTCAGCCGCGCTAGAACTTCATCGATCATCGTCTCGTATTCGCCGATCAGCGCCCGCTCGGTGCGGCGCTCGAGCGACCGACCGAACGGATCGAGCGGCGTGCCGCGCAGGAACTTGAATTTGGCGAGGACGCGAAATGCCGGCAGGAGCCACGGCCCGAAACTCATCTTGCGCGGCAGTCCGGTTTCCTTGTCGCGGCGCGCCAACAGCGGCGGCGCCAGATGAAACTCGAAGCGCAGTCTGTCGCCGCCGAACGTGCCGGCGACCTGACTCAAGAAAGCGCCGTCGGTATAGAGCCGCGCGACTTCATATTCGTCCTTATAGGCCATCAGTTTGAACAGATAGCGCGCCACTGCGTCGGCAAGCCCGCACTTGCCGGGCGCGCGGTCCGCCTCCACGGCCTTCGCCTTGTCGACCAGCGCTCGGTAACGCCGCGCATAAGCGGCATTCTGATAGGCGGTGAGGAATTTCACCCGCCGCTCGACCGTCTCTTCAAACGATTCCGACAGATGCTCCGCATCGCTCGCGGCCGCATCCTTTGGCTTCGCCAACGCCTCGATTACGGCGCGGTCGATCGCGGCGCGGCGGCCCCAATGGAAGGCCGCCTTGTTCATAGCGACGGCCTCGCCATTGAGCTCGATTGCCTTCTCGATCGCCGCGCCTGACAGCGGGATGGCGCCGAGCTGGTAGGCATAGCCGACCATGAACATGTTGGCGCCGATGGATTGGCCGAACAGCGCGTTGGCGATCCGCGATGCATCGATAAAATGCGCGTTGTCGCGCCCAGCGTCGTTGACGATGGTGCGCTTGAGCCGCTCCGTCGGCAGCGAGAAGTCGGCGTTGCGGGTGAATTCGCCGGGAAGGAACGCATCGGTATTGACGATCACTGTGGTCGCGCCGGTCTTCACCGTGGCCAGCACCTTTTGCGTGCCGGAAACGACGATATCGCCGCCAAGCACCAGATCGGCGCGGCCGGCCGCGACGCGGATGGCATGAATGTCCTCGGGCTTCTCGGCAAAGCGGATATGGCTGAACACCGCGCCGCCCTTTTGCGCCAGCCCCGCCATGTCGAGCACGCCGACGCCCTTGCCCTCCAAATGCGCGGCCATGCCCAAAATGCCGCCGATGGTGACGACGCCGGTGCCGCCGACACCGGTAACGACGATGTTGTAGGTGTGCTCGATCGCCGGCAATTTCGGCTCGGGCAGGGCCGCGAGATCGTGGTCGGCGGCGACGCCTGTGCCCTTTTTCAGCGTGGCGCCGTGCACCGTGACGAAGGACGGGCAGAAGCCTTTGACGCAGGAAAAGTCCTTGTTGCAGCTCGATTGATCGATCGTACGCTTCCTGCCCCATTCGGTTTCGAGCGGCTGCACCGAGACGCAATTCGATTTGACGCCGCAGTCGCCGCAGCCTTCGCAGACCAGCTCATTGATGATGACGCGCTTATCGGGATCTGGAAAAGTGTGGCGCTTGCGGCGGCGGCGCTTTTCCGCGGCGCAGGTCTGATCGTAGATCAGCACGGTGACGCCGGGGATTTCGGCAAGCTGTCGCTGCACGGTGTTGAGATCGTCGCGGTGATGAATAGTGAGACCGTGCGGCCACGCGGTGTCGCGCGGATATTTGTCGGGCTCGTCGGTCACCACGACGACGCGCTTGGCGCCTTCGGCCGCTACTTGGCGCGCGACCTGGGGCACCGTGAGCCCGCCGTCATTGGCCTGCCCGCCGGTCATCGCCACCGCGTCGTTGAACAGGATCTTGTAGGTGATGTTGGTGTTCGAGGCGATGGCGGCGCGGATCGCCATGTAGCCGGAATGATTGTAGGTGCCGTCGCCGAGATTTTGGAAAACGTGCTTGCGATTGGAGAACGGCGCCTCGCCGATCCAATTGGCGCCCTCGCCGCCCATATGGGTGTAGCCGAGCGTCGAGCGGTCCATCCATTGCGCCATGTAGTGGCAGCCGATGCCGGCATAGGCGCGCATGCCCTCCGGCACTATCGTCGATGAATTGTGCGGGCAGCCCGAGCAGAAATACGGAATGCGCTGGGCGACATCCTTGGTCTCCGCGGCGATGCGCTGGAATTCCTTGAGCCGCGCCACGCGGCCGGCGAGGTCGTCGTTGCGGTGGTATTTGAGGAGCCGCTCGCCGATGCAGATCGCGACGTCGTTCGGATCGAGCGCGCCCTTGACCGGGAACAGCCAGTTGCCGGCTTCGTCCTTCTTGCCGATGCAGATCGGTTGGTTGGCGGTGCCGTAAAGCTCCTCACGGACCTGAACCTCGAGCAGCGAACGCTTCTCTTCGACGACGATGATAAGATCGAGGTTCTGCGCGAACTCGGCGAGCTCGCGGCGGCTCAACGGCCAGGCGCAACCCACTTTGTAGAGCCGAATGCCGAGCTCGTTGCATTTGATCTCGTCAATGCCGAGTTCGTCGAACGCCTGACGGACGTCGAGATAGCTCTTGCCGGTGGTAATGATGCCGACCTTCGGATTGTGCCCGCCCGAGGTCACGGTACGGTTGAGCTTGTTGGCGCGCACAAAGGCGAGCATGGCGTCGCGCTTATAATCGTGCAGCCGGGCTTCCTGCGCCAGGATCGGATCGTTGAGCCGGATATTGAGGCCGCCCGCGGGCATGCGGAAATCGTCCGGCGTGACGATATCGATCCGTTCCAGGCTCGCATCGATCGTCGCCGTGGATTCGATGGTCTCGTGCATCGTCTTGAGCGCGGTCCAGGCGCCGGTGTAACGCGACATCGCCCAGCCGTAGAGACCGTAGTCGAGCACCTCCTGAATCCCCGCCGGATTGAGGATCGGAACCATGACATCGATGAAGTGATATTCGGATTGGTGCGCGGTGGTGGACAATTCGGCGGTGTGATCGTCGCCCATCAGAGCGAGCACACCACCGTGCTTCGCGGAACCTGCGAAATTGGCGTGACGGAACACGTCGCCGGTGCGGTCGACGCCGGGACCTTTGCCGTACCACATGCCGAAAACGCCGTCGTATTTGCCCTCGCCGCGCAGCTCGGCCTGCTGCGAGCCCCACACCGCGGTGGCGGCGAGATCCTCATTGATGCCGCCTTGGAACCGGATATCGCTTTTTTCGAGAAACGGCCGGGCGCGCAGAAACTGACTGTCCAGCCCGCCGAGCGGCGAGCCGCGGTAGCCGGTAACGAAGCCAGCGGTATTGAGCCCGTTGCGGCGGTCCAACTCCTTTTGCATCAGGCAGAGCCGAACCAGGGCCTGGAAGCCGGTCACGAACACGCGGCGCTGGCCGAGGTCGTATTTATCGTCGAGCTTGACGTCACGCAGCGCCATTACGCAGGCCTCCGAACCGGCAGGGGTGACCTTAGCAGGTCCATGGCGGGAGGGGCAGAATATGAGGAAATATAGGACGGCCAGCGCGGGGGAACAATGCTAGCCGATTGAACCGTCACGCTTTTCGCACCGATGAAACTCCGCAGGGGCGAGCCAAACCGCCGTGCCATCATGCCGCTTGACGACCGAGAGCTAATTCACACTCGGGGCGCAGGTTCAACGCGCGACGGGGCGTGCGGTTACGCCGCGGGGGACGCACGACTGCAACCTTCGGACGAATTTTTCACATCGATACAGCCCGCGGTCCGCAATGCCGAACTGCTGTTGCCGCATTGAGGTCTTCCGCCGTGCGATCGCGTTCAGACGCGATCCCGACCGCATGACGCGGCGGATGATGGCGACGCAAGCCGTCCCTCTTGCCGAACTCGCGAACAAACAAGCTGCTTACTCGCATTTTGTCAGGTCGCGCCGAGGACGAAGCCGGCTGTTTAAGCATCCTATTTGGATATTTGTTTACCACATATGTATAGACGAAAATTACATAAAGCCCGCTACAGTCGCCGAGAGTCGGTCCTCGGAACCAACGAAAGCTCTCGCGAATGAAAGTTCACGTGCTCAATATTCCCGGGCTGGCCTTAAAGCGCCGCGGATCGGCACTCCTCGGTCTTATCATCGTTGGCATTCTCTGGGCCGGCGTCGGGCTGATGTTTCATCGCGACCTTCAGCAAGATTACGCGTCGGTGGTACAGCGAAACGAAAACTACGCACTTCTGTTTCAAGAAAATGTTCTGCGTTCGCTCGGCGAGATTGACAAGACCCTCTTGTACCTTCGCCGCAGGGTCGAAGCGTTGAAGGACACCACCGATTATCAGAGAATCGTCGAATTGACCGACGTGCACAGCGATATCATCGTTCAAGTCGCGATCGCCGACTCCAAAGGCATTGCTCGCGCTTCGAATGCTGTCAAAGAACTGGCCAAGCCAATCGATATCAGCGACCGCGAGCATTTTAAGTTCCAGGTCAATAACACCAGCGACACGCTTTTCATCAGCACGCCCGTCGTCGGAAGGGCGAGCGGCAAGTGGTCGGTTCAGTTGACCCGCCGTTTCCTAAACAAGGATGGCACTTTTGCCGGAATCGTAATCGCTTCAATGGATCCGGCATATTTCACCAGCTTCTATGACCAGGTCAATTTGGGCGCCGACACCTCCGTGGCGATGATCGGCAGCGACGGTGTCGTGCGTTCGGAAGGCGGCGGCGCAATTGCGCAACTTGCCCTGGGACAAGATATGTCCGGTACCGACCTGTTCAAACGTCTGCAAAACACCTCGGACGGGACGTTCGTCGAACCACGTTCGACGGCGGAAGACAGCCTGGTGGTCTCGGCGAGGCGAGTGAGCGGATATCCTCTCTGGGTAACGGTGAGCACCAAGGAGCGCCAAATCTACCAGTCCGCCTGGAGCAGTCTCCGGCGAAATGTCCTGATCGCCGCGTTCCTCACGGCTCTCGTATTGCTTGCTCTCGAAAAGATACTGCGGGCCGAGGCCAGGGCCGAGCAAAAGGCAAGGCAGCTGCAACTCACCCTGGAGCACATTGGCCAGGGAATCATGCTCGTTACGCCGGACCGCAAGATTCCCATCATCAATCAGCGATGTGCGGAACTCCTGTTGCTTCCCCGAAACGTAATAGACTCGCCGCCGCTGCTCGACGAGCTCATAAAGTATGAAGTGGGCCATGACGTCTCGCGGATGTGGAGCGACGATCGCCTGGCGACCGATGACGATGCCCTCGGGTCGCAAGACCGGCAAAAGACGTCGACCGCCAACTTCCGGCGACCCGACGGGGCGTTCATTGAGGTCCGGAAGACGCGGCTCCCCGACGGAGCATTCGTTCAGACTTTCACCGATATCAGCAAACGCCAGCAGGCGGAAGCTTACATCACCAAGCTTGCGTCCGAGGATCCGCTGACCTCCTTGCACAACCGGCGCGTATTCCGGGCAAAAATGCAGGAGGTCTGCGAGCGCCCGTCGCAGGAGCGCTTTGCCGTTCTCTTCATGGACATGGATCGATTCAAGGTGGTGAACGATACGCTCGGACATCGGACGGGCGACCAGCTTCTCATCCAGGTTGCAAAGCGTTTGCAGTCGGTCCTTGAGGAGTTGGATGTCCTTGCGCGTCTTGGCGGCGATGAATTTGCGATCTTGCTTTCCGCAATTCAGTCAAACGAGCAGGTTGAGGCGGTTGCCCGGCGAATCATCGAGGCGGTGGCCGCGCCGTTCAGCGTCGATCAAAACGTTATCACGACAGGCATCAGCATCGGCATCGCGATAGGGCCGGATCACGGCAACAGCGCCGACGCGCTCCTCGTAGCCGCCGATCTCGCCCTCTATTCGGTGAAGGTCGGGGCTCGCGGCACCTACCGGATCTTCGAAAAACGCATGAATGATGACGTGAACAGCCGCCGGGAAATTGAGCTACAGCTTCGGGAAGCTCTGACCAACGGCGGATTGGACGTTCATTACCAGCCGATCGTTGACCTGCACAACTACTCGATCACGGGCTTCGAGGCACTGATGCGGTGGCCCCATCCAAGCAAGGGGATGATCTCGCCGGCCAAGTTCATTCCTGTTGCCGAAGAATGCGGCCTGATTGACGCGCTCGGCCATTGGATCCTGGTGGAAGCGTGCAATAGGGCGAAGCAGTGGCCCGTCGACATGAGAGTTTCGGTCAATGTTTCGCCCATTCAATTGGCCAAGCCGGATTTCGTCGCCACGGTTCAATCCGTGCTCACCACGACGGGTCTCGATCCGCATCGGCTGGTGCTCGAGTGTACCGAGACGATCTTTATCGAGGACAGCGAAAAGATGCTGTCGACCTTGCATAAACTGAAGCAGATCGGCGTGCAGATTGCCTTGGACGATTTCGGAACGGGCTACTCGTCTCTGTCCTATCTGCGAAGCTTTCCATTCGACATCGTCAAGATCGACCGAAGCTTCGTGTCCGATCTCGACGCCAGCACAAGCAGCAGTGTCATTGTCCAAGCCGTCATTTTGATCGCAGGCAGCCTCGGAATTAAGACCGTGGCGGAAGGCATCGAAACCGAGGCGCAACTGAAGCTCTTAAAGCTGCTCGGCTGTAACGACGTGCAGGGCTACTTGTTGGGCAAACCGGCTCCGGCCTCGGAAATCGGGAAATTGGTGGAGCAGCGGTCAGTCAGAGCCGCCGCCTGAGCCGTCGCTCGCCGAACTAAGCGGCCCGGGCCGGCTTCTTGGCCTGCGACTCGTGCCACAACAGGAATAATCCTGACGCCACAACGATGCATGAACCGGCCATCAGAGCGGGCGTCGGAACGTTACCCCAGACGAAAAATCCGATCGCCGCAGCCCAGACCAGCATGAAATAGAAAAAAGGCGATACCGCCGTGGCCGGCGCCAGCATTAAGGCCTTCGTCCAGAAGACTTGCCCGACGAGATTGGCGAGGCCGGCCATGACGAAGAGCGAAAGGTCACGGAGCGTCGGCCATTTGACGCCGAACACCAGCAACAGCGAGTGAAAGACCAGCACCGTCGCGAGTTGCCAGATCAAAAGAGTTTTGACCGATTCGGTGCGGGTCATGCCGCGAACCGCCACCGTCACCGTCCCCAGCATAATGGCATTGAGCAGCGCAAAGGTCGCTCCGAGCGTAAGCGAATCAAGGCCCGGATTCGCCACGATGAGGACGCCGGAAAAGCCGATCAACAACGCGGCCCAACGGGCTGGCCCCGCCCGCTCCTTGAGCCAGATGATCGCCACCAGACCCGTCCATAAGGGTGCAGAGAAATTGATCGCGATGGCGCTGGCCAGGGGCATCAGGCTAAATGCCAGCACCGAAAATGTCTGCGAGATGGACTGCGACAGGCCTCGCGCCCAGTGTGCTGCCGGAATCTTGGTCGTAAACACTGAGGTGCCGTGAATCGGCAGTAAGAAAGCGGCGCAAGCCGCAAATCCGACAAGCGAGCGCGAGAACATCACCTGACCGACGGGATAACTGGCGACCAGCCATTTGCTCAACGCGTGGGTAACTGCGAACGCAATGGTGGCGATGATCATACAAACGATACCGCGGGACACGTTCGACGCCGCCGTAGGAGCCTCGATTTTGATGGCGCCAGCGGAAACGTCTACTTCGGAATGGGCGGTCGTCATGGTCGCCATTGCTTGATGAACTTAAGCCAGTTGGGCATTGGTGATGCCACTGATGAGATTGCTGGTCAGAAGACAGGCCGTGAGGTCGTCGTGGCTGCGATAGGCAGGCACCATCCGGTCCGCAATCGCATCGATCTGTTGCAGCAAAATTCGGCGCAGCTGCTGCGCTTCCTCAACGCTGGCTTCCTGAAACGAAATCTTGTCGCCAATCCGCGTCCTGCCGAGCGCCGGCAAGTCTGCCGAAATAACGGTCGCGACTTTGGGATAGCCTCCGGTCGTTTGCCGGTCGGCCATGAGAATGACCGGTTGACCGTGTCCGGGCACCTGAATCGAGCCCTGCGCAATTCCGTCCGATACGATATCGTGACCCCCTATATGCTCGAGCTTGGGGCCGTTGAGCTGCATGGCCATCCGGTCCGTCGCCGGGCTTACGGTATACTCGCCGTCAAGGAAGGCCCCGATCGATTTGTCCGAGAAACGCATGTTCTGCGGCCCGAGGACGACGCGGAAACGCGACGGCCGCGCAAGATCCAGTCCCTCAAGCCGGAACTCATCCCTTTTGCCGGCGATGTCGCGGCGGAGCGGCAAGGTATCGCCCGCAGCGAGCGCGCGACCTTGCCAACCGCCGATATGGCCACGGACATAGGTCGAAACACTGCCGAGCACCGGCTTGATATCGAAGCCGCCTTCGACCGCCAAATAGACGAGTGACCATCCCGCCGTATGGCCGACGCGGATCACTTGTCCGCGGTACGCGCGAAAGCTTTGCATCGATGAATAGCGCGCGCCAGTCACCGCAGCTTCGTCGTTGAGTACCTCGACAGATACCTCGGCGCCGGCGCAGGCCAGATTAACGCTGTCAGCCTCAACAATGAAAACCGGGCCGACATAGGCGATCTCCAACGCGCCTTCGGTCGGTGCATTGCCAACGAGGATGTTGGCGGCCCTGAAGCTTACGGGGTCGAGTGCGCCGCTCGTGGGCACGCCAAGATGCTGGTAGCCGACCCGGCCCAGATCCTGGACCGTCGTGAGCAGGCCTGGCTCGAGGATACGCAACGCAGCGGACATGCGGTCCTCAATAACTCGTATCCGGCTGCGGGATGGCGACAATCCCGTCGGCGCAGATGCGTCGATACTGGCGCAGACTTATGGGCTTGAACCTCACTTTGTCGCCCGCCCGCAGAAGCGCGCCCCGCGTAAGAGCCGGGTCCCAAAGGGAAATGGGCGAGCGGCCGATCAGGTGCCAACCGCACGGCGTCGCCATCGGATAGATGCACGTCAGTTTGCCGCCAATGCCAAGCGAGCCGGCAGGGATTTTCGGCCGGGGCGTCGTACGCCGGGGCAGAGCAAGCTCCGGCGGAAGGTCGCCCAGATAAGCGAGGCCGGGCAGAAAGCCGAGCATGTAGACATGATAGGTTCGGCCGCAGTGAATCTCGATAACCCGGTCGGGATCGAGATTGCATTGCGCGGCGACATGTTCGAGATCCGGGGCAAGTTCCGGATCATAGCACACAGGGATGTCGCAGGTGCGGCCCGTTGCCGGCGCTTCTTCCAGATGTTCGAGGATATCTGCGACCTGCCGCTCGAGCCGAACCGCGGAGACCGTGAGCGGCTCGTAATAGATGCTCAGCGACCGAATCGTCGGTACGGTTTCGATCACGCCGTCGATCTTCAGCGCGTCGAGCCGTCCAGCGAGCGCCAGCACTTTCGCGCTCACGTTCAGATCGACCTGGTTGCCAAAATCCACAACCAGTGCGGTGTCGCCCGCGGCGAGCACATTGTAATCGGTCATAACGCCGGCCCGTCCAGCGAATCTGCTGCCGCCCGAAAAGGCGCGCTCGATTGTTCGTCGAGCCGCGGCTGCCGGCCTGTGAAATCAGGAGGTAGGAACCACGGCTTGTCGGAAATGCCGTGGCGCAACGAAAACATGTAGAAGATCGGCAATCCGTCGGGGAAAAGGCTTTTCAGCTGGCTGCCGTTGAAAGTGACGAAGATGGAACGCGGGAACGCGCGTTCCATCACTTTCCGCTCCAGCATGTTGGCTTGGAAGTAGCGGATTGCCCCTTCATCGACCGATCCTTCGCCCTTGAACCATTTGGCCGCACTAGTTCGCAATTCGGCCAAGAGATCGGGCGGCGGAACCTGGCGTTCCGGCGTCTCATCGGGCCGCAGGCCCGCTTCGTTCACCAAACTGCTGAGCAGGCAGGTTTTAAATCGGCGGCCACGCGTTGCGAGCACCAGATCTTGGAAATACGAATGGATGCTTGCCTGCGAGTGACCGTTCAACGCCGCATGCGTATCGGTGAAGACCAGCGTGAAGTCGGCACCGGGCTCATAGATCTCGGCAATGCGCGACATCATCAAATCGAGAAAGTCCAGGCAGGCAAATTCCGGCGCTGCAAGCGCCGGCCGCAATCCCTTACCCCAATACTGCACGAAGGGAATGGGCACCCGGCATGCGTGAGCCTCGGCGATGAACCGGAGCATCAGTTCAGGCTTGTCCGGCTTCTCGCGCTTGAATGCCCGGGTGCCAAACGACTTGAGGATCTGTTCCGGTGTAACCGCCCGCTGCCAGCCGCCGGCCCGCTTTGCTGCCGATGCCGGCTGCCGCTGGGTTGGAGGGCTTATGCACGAGCGTTGATCCGGATAAAGGAGTTCTCGGGCCGCCCGGACGGAGGCGCTCGTGTCGTAACGCATTTGATGACCCGCCGCTGACCGCTGGTTGTTATACGCTTTGTTAAGAAAAAATTTACACTTGAATTCGTTAAGGTCAACAACTCACTGCATTCGCAGAGTCGCTGAACGCGGCTCCTCCAATTCTCTCTTAAGAATTAAGGTTAACTAGAGCCCGTAAGAGAAACCCTGGCACGCAAACGGCCGGCGTCAGCCCGAATTCACAGGTCGGCCGCGTAGATTTCGCTAAGTGACGGAGTTGTGACAGGTTGGAGCTGGGTGAAAGGATTTGAACCTTACAACTCACCGGAAACAAACCGGTGGCTTTACCATTAAGCTAACCCAGCAGATTTCAGTAACGCGAGGCAATTAATAAAGGCTGACCGCACGGCCCAAAGTCAAACGCGAAAGAGCTTCGCGACGCTCTCAACGGCGGATCGGGGTGACTGCAATATCGCCGCATGAGGGCGACGGTTGGTCGCGGCGCGGCTCTCGACAATGCCCACCATGCAAAAGCACCGATTTGCGACAAGGTTTTCCAGAGCGTTCGCAGACGGGTCCCCAAGCGCCATGGAGCAGCCTGGGACGGGCTGACGGTCGCCGATCCGACGTGCGCAGCGCGGCGGTAACGTGCTACACTTGGCGGATCCCAGGGAGACCCACCCATGAACCCGCATGTCAAGCTCGCCACTGTTACTCAATCCGACATTTCGCCAGCGGAATGGCAAGCCCGCCTCGATCTCGCCGCGACTTACCGGCTGATCGCGTATTATGGCTGGGGCGACGTCATCTACAATCATTCCTCGATGCGCGTGCCGGGCGAGGAACGCAATTTCCTGATCAAGCGTCACGAACTGCTCTACACCGAAGTCACGGCGTCAAACTTGGTCAAAGTCAGCATGGATGACGATCTCGACGAGTCCGCAGGCGTCAACCGGCCGGGTTTCACGTTGCACGGCGGCGTGCTATCGGCCCGGCCGGACGTGAATTGCGCGGTCCACGTCCACAGCGAGATCGGCATGGCGATCTCCGGCCTCAAGCACGGGCTGCGCATGGTTTCACAGCCGGCCGTGCGCTTTTACAATCGCGTCGGTTACCACGACTATGAGGGCATCACCGAAGACTTTGGCGAGCGCGCGCGAATCAACAAGGCGCTTGGCAAGAATCGCGCGCTGATCCTGCGCAATCACGGACTGCTCACGGTCGGCAAGACGGCGCGCGAAGCCTTCGTGCTGATGAAGTCGCTGCTCGAGGCCGCCGACATCCAGCTCAAGATGGAAGCGACCGGCGGCGAGCTCGTCGAAATTCCCGCCGCGATCTGCGAAAAGACCGCGCATCAGTACGAGCATCACGATTCCGGCCGCGGCTCGGCCGATTGGCCGGCTTATTTGCGCATGCTCGATGCCTTCGATACCGGCTGGCGCAATTAAGCGGCGCCGCCGATGGTGGGCGCCGCGATGCGACCGGCGCTCAGGCAAATTCGCGGAGATTTCCTTCGCCGGTCCTATCCCATGCTCCGCGTAGTTCGATAATGTCGATGGCCTGCTCCCGGGAGCGCGCCTTGCTTGCACCCGGTACGAAAGCCATCCTCCCGTTGTGTGCCACTGTGGGCACGAGCATTGCCATTCGTTGAACAAAGCCTGTATTTGAGCAAAGGTCATCGCCAACGCGATATCGATGCGGCGCCCCCGCTCGCGCCGGATTGCAAATGAATGCCGGAACGGCAGATGCGTCGTAACCGAGCCAAGACAGTTCAGGGAGGCTGACGTGAAGACAGAATACTCGCGGCGTATCGGCGCGCTTATCGCATTGACGTTTATGGTCCTCGGCATTGCCGTCATTCCACGGCATGCCTTCGCCCAGAGCTATCCCTCCCGCACCATCCGCGTCATCGCCGGCACCTCGGTCAGCACCCCGCCGGACATCATCAGCCGCATCGTCGCAAGCGCGCTCAACGACACCGAGGGATGGAGCGTCGTCGTCGAGAACAAACCGGGCGCCATGCACTCCTTGGCCGCCCAATACGTGCTCGCACAGCCCGCCGACGGCTACACCATCATGGCGGTCGGCTTGCCCACATCGGCCGCGCCATCGCTCATTCCCAACACCGGATTCAATCTTGAAACCGATTTCATGCCGGTGGCGCAGCTCTCGACGTCGGGCAATGTGCTGGTCGTCAACCCAGCCATACCGGTAAAAACCGTCGCCGAGCTCGTCGCCTATTTGAAGCAGAACCCCGACAAGTTGACCTATTCGTCGGGCGGCTTCGGAACGCCAGCCCATCTCATCGGCGAGCTCTTCAAGCAGCAAACCGGCGTTAAGGTGACCCACGTCCCGTACACCGACTTTCCGCGGGCGATCACCGACCTTCTGCAAGGCGTCAACGCTTACCAGTTCATCACGGCGTTGCCGGTCATCGGTTTCATTCAAAAAGGCGAGCTGCGACCGCTTGCGGTCACGTCCGCGAAGCGTCTCGCGGCGCTCCCCGACGTCCCGACAATCGCCGAGGCCGGCTATCCGGGACTGACCAGCGAAGACTGGGTCGGGTTTTCGGTCAAGAAAGGCACGCCGCCGGACATCATCGCCCGGCTTAACAGCGCGATTAACAAGGTGCTTAAGACGCCGAAAGTCGAGACGGCTTTCGAGAAGATCACCTCGCAGCCCGCTGGGGGAACTCCGGCCCAATTCGGCGAATTGGTCAATTCGCAAGTCGCGCTATGGGCCAAAGTCATCAAAGACGCCAATCTCAAAGTGCAGCAATGAGTGCAACGGGCAGATTTACCGTCACGCTCCTTGGAACGGGCGTACCGGTGCCGAGCCCGGACAGGTTCGGCGCCAGCACCCTGGTCGAAGCCGGAGACGAGAAGCTGTTGATCGATGCCGGCCGCGGGTCTGCAATCCGGCTTTTTCAGCTCGACGTTCCGCTCGGACGCATCGACGCGCTGCTGCTCACGCATTACCATTCGGATCATACTTCCGGCATCCCGGATGTGTGGCTCACCGGGTGGCTCGAATCCTTTTTCGGCACCAGAAGGGCGCCGCTGCGCGTCATCGGACCGACCGGCGCGAAAGTCCTGATGACGAAACTCACCGAGGCTTATGCCGCCGACATAAAAATCCGCCTGGCAGACGAAAAGCTGCCGCCAGACGGCATTGCCACGTCGGTTGACGAATTCGATCACGACGGCGTCGTGTACGAGAGTAACGGGGTGAGGGTCATTGCATTCGAGGTCGACCATGGCGACCTGATCAAACCCGCCTACGGTTATCGCGTAGAATATGGCGGCCGCGTCGCCGTCATTTCCGGCGACACCCGCTACAATCAAAACGTCATCAAGTACGCCACCGGAGCCGATCTGTTGATTCACGAGGTCGCGGCGGCACATCCCGAGCTGATGCGCGAAGCCTATATGCAACGCATCCTCGGCCACCATATCACGCCGCAAGATGCCGGCCGGGTATTCGCGCAGGCCAAGCCCAAGCTGGCGGCCTATACGCATCTTGCCTTGCTCGGCAGCGGCAAGCTCGCGCCGCCGACGCTCGACGATCTGATGACTCAGACTCGCGAGACCTATTCAGGGCCGGTGGAAATCGGCGAGGATCTGATGGCATTCGATATCGGCACCGAAGTCACGGTGCGGCGGTTCGCGCGCTGATATCATGCAGATCAACGCCGGGCATCTCGGCATATGGAGCAATTCGTGAAGCGACCGAATTTTCTGTTTTTCATCACCGATCAGCATCGTGCCGATTATCTCGGCTGCGCCGGCCATCCGGTGCTCAAAACCCCGTATATCGATTCGATTGCCGCCCGCGGCGCGCGGTTCGACCGCTTTTTCGTTGCCAGCCCCGTTTGCATGCCCAACCGGGCGACCTTGCTGACGGGCCGTTATCCCTCCGCGCACGGGCTACGGCACAACGGCAACCACCTCAGCCACCGCGCCACCACCTTTGTCGAGGTGCTGCGTCAAGGCGGTTACAAAACCGCGCATATCGGCAAGAGCCATGTGCAGCCGATGACCTCCCATTCCGCCGTTCCGCGCGTCGACCCAAAGACCTTGGGCCTCTTGGACGAGGCCTGGAAGGATGATGGCGGCGACTATGGCGAGGAGACACCGGAGCGCTATGCCGGTGACACGCCATATGCATTCAAGCTGCCGTATTACGGCTATGACCACGTCGACATGGTGACCAATCACGGCGACCAGGCGCATGGCCATTACGATCAGTGGCTGCGCTCGCGCTCGCCGCAAGCGGCCGCCTGGCGCGATCGCGCCAACCAATTGCCGCACAATTATATCTGTCCGCAGGCGATCCGCACGCCGATCCCCGAGGAGCTTTATCCCACCGCCTTCATCCGCGACCGCGCAGTAGAATGGCTGCGCGGCACCATGGGCGACGACCAGCCGTTCTTCACCTTCGTCTCGTTTCCCGACCCGCATCACCCATTCACGCCGCCGGGCAAGTATTGGGATCTCTACAAGCCGGAAGAGTTCGAGGTACGGCTGCCCTTTGAGGCGCACCGCAATCCCGTGCCGCCTCTGCTGTGGGCGCGGTCGCACATGCTGGACAACACGCAAGACACGCAATCCCAGATCGCGTTCATGGCGACCGAGCGCCAGCTAAAAGAAGCCATGGCGCTGACCTGCGGCATGATCGCGATGATCGACGACGCCATCGGCGCGGTGCTGGAGGCGTTGCGGGCAAGCGGCCATTTCGATGACACCGTCGTCATCTTCAATTCCGATCACGGCGATTACCTCGGCGACTTCAATCTGCTGCTCAAGGGCGCGCTGCCGCTCAAGAGCATCACCAACGTCCCGTTCATCTGGAGCGATCCGGCCGGCCCCGAAGCCTGCGTGCGCCACGCTCTTGCATCGACCGCCGACCTGGCCCCGACCATCATCGAGCGCGCGGGGCTCAAGCCGTACTGGGGCATCCAGGGAAAATCGCTCCTGCCGGCGATCCGCGACGATGCGCGTCCGCACGATCAAATACTCATTGAATTTCAGGATGGCGCGCCACGGCTCGGCTTTGCCGAGCCCGCCTTCGTGCGCAGCCTCGTCACCGAAACCCACCGGCTCACGCTCTACAAAGGCGAGACATGGGGCGAATTGTACAATCTCGTCAAAGACCCGGACGAAACCTTCAATCTATGGGACGAGCCGTCGCAGGCGCCGACGCGAGCGCGACTGATCGAACGGCTGGTCCAAGCGATGATGGATGCCGTCGATCAAAGCCCGCGCGCCGTGCGCCGCGCCTAAACGGAGGCCGAGCTTGCCTCCGAGCGGCCTCAAAGCGTCGCGATAGAGATCGCCGGACTCACTTCGCGTATTTGCCGCCGGTCTGCTTGGTGTGCACGCCTTCGCCGCCGCTCTCTTTGTGCTGCAGCCGGGTGATGCGCGCCCAGCTGCGCTTGAGGGGATCGCGCACCGTGATGTGCAGCGTCCCGCAGCCTTCGCAAGTGAGCTCGATCTTGTCGCCGTCCATGAACGGGTTAAGGCCCCGGTGGTTGGTGCCGGTCGCCAAAATGTCGCCGGGCTCGAGCGTGTGAATCGAAGTGACCCATTCGATGCAGCGCGGAATCTTGTGCGCCATGTCACTGGTGTTGAAGTTCTGATAGACGACGCCGTTGTTGGTCAGCGTGATCTGCAGCTTTTGCGGATCCTTGATTTCGTCGGCGGTGACGATATAGGGACCAATCGGCGCGAAAGTGTCGCGCGACTTCATCTGATAGAAGACATTGGTCGGCGGCACCACGCCGCGGGCCGAGCCGTCGATGAAATTAGTGTAGCCAAAGACATATTTCATAGCGTCCTTGGCCTGCACATGCGAGGCCTTCTTGCCGATGACGATAGCGATCTCGGCCTCGCCCTCGAACACGCTCGCGGCCATGTCGGGCAGCACCATGGTGCCACGGTCGCCGATGATCGCGCTCGGTGATTTCATGAAGGCGTTGATCGGCGCCGGCTCCGGCAGCGTGCCGTCCTCCATATAGTTCACCGCCATGCAGATGATGTTCTCAGGCTTCGGCAGCGGCGGCCGGAGTTTGACCTTGCCAAGCGGCTTGCCTTTGCCCTTTTTAGCGGCAGCGGTCAGCTTGCCTTTGTAGGTGCTCCACTTTTCGATCACGCCGCGGATGACGTCCTGCGGGCCGAGCGCCTTGATGCCTTTGGTCACGGCGGAAACGTCGACGATCTTATCGCCGACAATCACGCCAAGCTTGTAGTCGTCAAAAAACGCGAGTTTCATATCTGCTCCTTGGAGTTTCTTCAGAAAGCGAAATCAATCGGTCAGCCGACCGCATACCGGGCAAGCTCCATCAAGCTTTATGCGTAAGGAGACGTCCGGAAGCAAGCGCACCGGTCACACCCTGTCGCCCGCGCTCCAGCTCCAGAAATCGCGGCCTTCTTCCCGCAAAAAGCGCGCCAGCACCATGTTGTGCACCTCGGAGGCGCCGTCGACCAGACGCGCGGCGCGGGCGGCGCGGTAGATCCATTCCAGGATTGTGTCCTTGGAATAGCCGCGCGCGCCATTGAGCTGGATCGCGGTATCGGCGGCTTCGTGCAGCGTGTCGGCGACGTGCACCTTGGCCATGGAGACCTCCTTGCGCGCGCGGTCGCCGCGGTCGAGCTTCCAGGCCGCGTGCATGGTGAGGAGGCGGCCGATCTGAATGCGCTGCGCCACTTGGCCGAGCTTGATCTGCACGCTCTCGCGGTCGGCGAGTTTTATGCCGAAGCCCTCGCGGTCGTTGACGTAAGCCTGCGCGATCTCCATGCAGCGCTTGGCTTGCCCGAGCCAGCGCATGCAATGGGTCAGTCGCGCCGGGCCGAGCCTGATCTGCGTGCACTTCAGCCCGTCGCCGACGCCGAGCAGCACGTTTTCGTCGGTGACTTCGAGGCCGTCGAATTCCAGCTCGCAGTGCCCGCCGTGCTCCTCCGGGCCCATGATTCCGATGCGGCGGACGATGCGCCAGCCCGGCTGGTCGCGGTGATGGAGAAACGCAGTCAATCCGCGGCGCTTGTCGTCGGAGGTGCGGGCGATGACGATGAAATGCGCCGCCGCCGCGGCGCCGGTGATGAACCATTTGCGGCCGCGGATCACCCATTTGCCGCCTTTCTTCTCGGCAAAGGTGCGGATCATGGCCGGATCGGAGCCGCCACCCGGCGCCGGCTCGGTCATGGCGAAGGCCGATTTGACTTTGCCCTCGACCACCGGCCGCAGCCACCACTCTTTCTGCGCCGGCGTGCCTGCACGCGACAGCAGATTCATATTGCCGTCGTCGGGCGCCGCGCAGTTGACCGATAGCGGGCCGAACAGCGAGCGCGCGGCCTCCTCATAGATCGCCGCCCAGGCGACGATCGGCAGCGCCATGCCGCCGAATTCCTTGGGCGATTGCGGCGCCCACAGCCCGGCTCTCCTTGCTTGCTCTTGAACTGGCGCCAGCCTCGCGAGCGGTATGTTCTCGTGCTCGGAGAAATTTTCATGATCGGATTCGAGCGGCAGCACATGCGTCTCAACGAAAGCGCGCGTACGCTTGCGCAAATCCTCGATTTCGGGTGGAAGAGTGAAGTCCATGCCGGCGCCCCCCAATTGATTTTTATCAAGGCGGGAATAGTCGCATCGCGCAAGGGTTATATAGAAGCCAAGGGTGGGGGGAAATCCGAGGTGAAGGCCATGAAGCGGATCATATTGGCAATCGGCGGCGCGGCGGTGCTGTTGTGCCTGGGAATGCCGCCTAGCCACGCGGGTTACGGCGATGCGCCGTGGTGCGCGGTGATCAACGTCGGTACCGGCGAAATGTACTGGGACTGCCAGTACCAGACCTTCGACGCCTGCGTGCCGAACGTGATCGCCGGCAATCGCGGTTTTTGCAACGTCAATCCGACTTATAAGCCGGTCGCGACGGCTCCCGCCAGGCGCTCCGTGCGGCATCATCCGCCGAAGCATTCTTAGAACTATTACGTCGGCACGGCTGGCGGCTAAGGATCGACGCGTTCGCCGAGATCGGCGAACTCGTCATTGCTGCGCCAATGTGACAATGCGAGAATGAGCTGGACCGACCGGCCGCCGGGGTTTCATGCTCGAACTCGTCGCAAAATATATCGCCGCAATTTTCACTCGATGCCGATCAGATCGCCGCGCGCGATATGGCGCGCGCTTTTGCTGACGAGCATTTCGCGCCCAACGCGCTCTTCTGGGACGAGGCCAGACATTTTCCCGTCGCCGAGATGCGCAAGGCCGCAGCGCTCGGCATGGGCGGGATCTTCATCGCCGAAGATGTCGGCGGCTCCGGCCTGTCGCGACTGACCGGAACTCTGATCTTCGAGGCGCTCGCCACGGGCTGCCCCACGGTCGCGGCCTATATGTCGATCCACAACATGACGGCATCGCTGATCGACACCTTCGGCACGCAGCAGCAGCGCCAAAACTGGCTGCCGAGATTGTGCACCATGGAGCTGTTGGCGAGCTACTGCCTCACCGAGCCTGGCGCCGGCTCGGACGCCGCAGCCTTGACCACGCGCGCGGTGCGCGACGGCGATCACTACCTGCTCAACGGGCAGAAGCAATTCATCTCCGGCGCCGGCGCAGGCGATCTCTATGTCGTCATGGCGCGGAGCGGCGGCGAAGGGGCGTCGGGCATTTCGGCGTTCATCGTGCCGGGCGACAGCGCGGGCATTTCGTTCGGCGCCAACGAGCGCAAGATGGGCTGGAACGCCCAGCCGACCCGCGCGGTCGTATTCCAGGACGTGCGCGTTCCGGCCGGCAACCGGCTCGGCGAGGAGGGATTCGGATTTAAGATCGCGATGGCGGGACTCGACGGCGGCCGGCTCAACATCGCGGCCTGCTCGCTCGGCGGCGCGCAGGCGGCGCTGGAGAAGACGCTGGCCTATACGAAGGAGCGCAAGGCTTTCGGCAAGCGGCTTGACGAGTTCCAGGCGCTGCAGTTCCGCCTCGCCGATATGGCGACCGCGCTCGAGGCGTCGCGTGCTTTGCTCTGGCGTGCCGCTGCGGCGCTCGACCGCGGTGAAGCGAACGCGATGGCGCTTTCCGCCATGGCCAAACGCTTCGTTACCGACAGTTGTTTCGACGTCGCCAATCAGGCGCTGCAATTGCATGGCGGCTACGGCTATTTGTCGGAATATGGAATCGAGAAGATCGTGCGCGATCTGCGCGTGCACCAGATTCTCGAAGGCACCAACGAGATCATGCGCCTCGTCGTGGCGAGACACCTTGTCGGCCGATGAGCGAAAAGCTGGTTCACAACGGCGACATTATTGTCCGTGAACTGCGTGCGCTGCGGCGGATCACGCTCAATCGGCCGCAGGCGCTCAATGCGATCACGCTCGATATGGCCGAGACCACGACGGCGCTGATGCACTCATGGGCAACCGATCCCGCCGTCGGCGCAGTGCTTATTGATGGCGCCGGCGACCGCGCGTTCTGCGCCGGCGGCGATATACGCGCGCTGTACGACGCCGCGAAGGCCGGCGACCGTCTCCCTGAGCGCTTCTGGGCGACCGAATACCGGCTCAATGTGCTCATCGCGCGCTATCCAAAGCCGGTGATCGCGATCATGGACGGGCTGGTGATGGGCGGCGGCGTCGGGCTTTCGGCGCATGCCGCGCATCGCGTCGTCACCGAGCGCTCCGCGGTCGCCATGCCGGAGGTCGGTATCGGATTCTTTCCGGACGTCGGCGCGTCTTTTCCGTTGGCGCGCGCACCCGGATGCGTCGGCGCCCACCTTGCCCTTACCGGCACCCGCGCCGGCGCGGCCGATGCAATCTATTGTGGGCTTGCGGATATTCATGTGCCGGCAGCGAAACTCGCCGAGATTCCCATTCTCCTCGCCGATTGCCGCACCAGCGACAACCTGAACGCGCGATTAGGCGCGCTATCGACGTCCCCTGCCCCCGGTGGCTTAGCTGCGGCGCGGCCTTGGATCGATCGCTGCTACGGCACCGATCGCGTCGAAGACATTGTCGACCGCCTGCAGGCCAGCGGCGAAGAGACCGCGCGCGCGGCGCTCGGCGCGATGCGCAAAGCCTCGCCGACCTCGCTTAAGATCACGCTCCGCAATTTGCGTGAGGCGGCGGCGTTCGAGCGCGTTGAGGAGTGCTTCCAGCAGGATTACCGTATCGCACTGGCCTGCATCGCCGGGCATGATTTTATCGAGGGCATCCGCGCGGCGATCGTCGACAAGGACCGCAAGCCAGCGTGGCACCCGGACCAACTCGCAGCGGTGACGCCGGGGATCGTCGAGCGCCACTTTACATCCGTGGGTGAGCTTGAGCTGAAATTCGAAACGTGAGGAGGACGACCATGCCGGCAATCGGTTTCATCGGTCTCGGCAATATGGGTGCGCCGATGGCCGCCAATCTGGTCCGGTCGGGCGAGCACGTGCTTGGCTTCGACCTGGTGCCGGCATTGTGCGAAGCTTCGGCCCGCGATGGCGTGCAGATCGTCGCCTCCGCCCGGAGCACCGTCGAGGACGCCGACGTCGTCATCACCATGTTGCCGGCGGGCGAGCACGTCGTATCGGTCTGGAACGATATCGTGCCGCGGGCGCGACAGGGTACGCTGTTCATCGATTGCTCGACGATCGACGTGGCGAGCGCGCGCAGGGCCCATGCCTTGGCGGCTGCGCGCGGCATCGCCACGCTCGATGCTCCGGTGTCCGGCGGCGTCGGCGGCGCCAAGGCTGCGACGTTGACGTTCATGGTCGGCGGCACCGAGCACGCCTTCGCGCGCGGCAAGCCGATCCTCGAGCGCATGGGCAAGCGCATCGTGCACTGCGGCGAAGCCGGCAACGGCCAAGTGGCGAAAATTTGCAACAATATGATTCTCGCGGCGTCGATGATCGCCGTCGGCGAGGCCTTCGTCATGGGCGAAAAGCTCGGCCTGTCGCACCAGGCGCTGTTCGACGTCGCCTCGGCATCTTCGGGTCAATGCTGGGCGCTTACGAGCTACTGCCCCGTGCCTGGACCGGTGCCGACAAGCCCGGCGAACAACGATTACAAGCCGGGTTTCGCCGCCGCCTTGATGCTTAAAGATCTCAAGCTCGCGCGCGAAGCCGCGAAATCGGTGAAGGTGAAGAATGCCATCGGCGCCCATGCCGCCGAAATCTACGAGGAGTTCGCACAGCAAGGCCACAGCGGAATGGATTTCTCAGGCATCATCACTTTCGTTCGCGGGCAACGAGAATGAGCTCGAGCGGGCGCGCGCAGCCGGCACGCCGACATCGCGCGTCACATCGCTAAGTTCTTCCCCGTTGAGCCGAAAAGCGCGCGCTCTCGGCTTCCAAGTCTTTAAGGCCGACAATGCGCGGCGCGCGCTTTATATCATCGCGATGCGCGCCGGAGCGGCCACGCGGCTAATGCGTTAGGTTCCGTTGCGAAAAACGAAGCGCTTGCCGACTGCGGTGGGCGTCACAACCTCGCCGCCGAAGGTTGCGACCAGCGCGGCCATGGCCCGCCAGCCGGTGCAGTGCCCGGCGGCGATGGTGGCGAGGTCGAACTCGCGCAGCGCATCGACCGTCTCGGGGATGATCTTCTCGGTGGCGCCCGAAAGATGGAAGCCGCCCATAACGGTGTGCAGCGGAATGTCGGCGAATGTCGCTTGCGCGTGTTTGAGCACGTTGACCACACCGGCATGCGAGCATGCGGTAAAAACGACCAGGCCCAGACCCGTCACTTGGACCCCAAGCCAGCGTTCATCGATGAGCCAAGGATCCGGCTCCCAGCCGTTTTCGGTCTTGGCGCAATGAAATGGCAGGCCCTGCTCGAACGGCGTCAATCGAGGGATTTCGCCGCTCGTGTAAAACATGCCGTCGAGAAATACTTGTGGCTGCCGCGTCGCCACCACCCGCGCACCGTGGGCAGTAAGCTCTTCAACGCTGGGCACGTCCTCCATCGGCAAAACCCCGCCATCAGGCAATTGCCGACCGCGCGTGCGAAACATATCCGGATGCGCATAGAACGGCAGATCGCGATTGCTACCGTCGGCGCGGATCATGTCGATCGCGCGCAGCATGCCGCCGGCATGGTCCCAGTGTCCGTGCGAGAGCATGATTGCTTCGACCACGCCGAGATCGAGGCCGAGCCGCTGGGTGTTACGCTCGAACGTATCGGCTTCCGGACCGGTGTCGAACAACACCGAATGTTTGGCATCGCCGCGATAAGCGGTGATCAAACAGGAAAGCCCGTGGCTGGCGCAGCAGATGCATTTGCCGGACATGATGCGCATGCCGTTGCGCTGCAAATAGGAAAATTCCGACTCGACGTGCGCGGGAACGCTGGAGAGACTGTCGGTTGCGTTGTCGACCAGAATATGGACTTCCAGCCTGTCCACTGGCTTCAGACCCGTCATGACATCCTCGAAATCTCCGGCGCGTAGCCGCCGCGCGGCCGCCCTACTGCAGTACGGCCAAGATAACGCGCAAAACACAGCGACGCCAAGGCGATAGCGCCGGCCTCGACTTGGCGGAGAGGTCGCATTACGGTGCGGTGCGGTTTTGAATGCGCGCGGAAAATAATACCATCGACTGATCCCGGCAGTGACGCCGGGGCGAGAGCCAGGGCGACGGAGAGATTTTGCAGGCCGAGACATGGCGCGCAATTTGGCGGCAATTTGCGGGCGCACTTGCGCCGGTAGGTCTGCTCGCCCTTTCATCCCTGTCGGCGTCCGCGCAAGCGCCATCCGCCTTCGCCGGCAATCTCAATCCGCCGTTTCAGGGCATCCTGGCGCAGCCGTCGGATCTCAATAACACGCTGCAATATGCCGCCACTGCGTCCGCCGACGATATCGAATCCGCGATCGGAACCTACGAGCAGCTGTTGTTCTACAATCCGACGCTGTCGCGCGTGCGCTTCGAGCTCGGCGTGCTCTATTTTCGGCTTGGCTCCTACGAAATGGCGCGGAGCTATTTTCAATCGGCGCTGCAGATGCGCGATATCACGCGCGATTTGAGCGAGCGTTCCCAGGCGTTGCTCGAAGTCGTCGACAAGAAGCTGCAAGTCGATCAGTTCACCGGCTACGTGCAAACCGGCCTCGCCTACCAGACCAATCCCGGCGCCGGCCCGGGGGCGCAGCCGGCCTTGGCGTCTGGCCGCGCCTTCAACAGCAGTTTCTTCTCCAAGCCCGACGGGAATTGGTTCGGCGCCTTCGGACTCAATTACGTTCACGATTTCGAGAATCAGAACTCCGACACATTTGAAGCCTCGGCCGTCGGCTATGACGCGCAAGAGTTCAGGCTGCACCAGTTCGATATCGGAGTCTTGGAATTGCGCGCGGGCCCGCGCTTCGGCATCCCGACCGGCGACCCGAAAACGAGCCTTTCGATCAAGCCGTATCTGGTCGCCACCGGCGCTCTGTTGGCCGATGCGCCATATTACGGCGGCTTGGGCGGCGGCCTGACCCTGCACACCAATCTCGGCAATGTCGCGCTCGACCCTTATGTCGAGATCGTGCAGCAGAGCTTTCGCAATTCGAGCTTCTATCCGTTGGCGAGCGGCCTGAGCGGCACGTTGTCGACCTACGGGCTCCAAGCCTCCGGGCCGGTGGTCAATAGCTTGAGCTGGCAGTCGCGGCTCGGTTTCGGCCACGCCAGCGATCAATATGGGCCCTATAGCTACGACGTATACGCGGCCGATATTTGGCTGCCGTGGAATTTCTCGTTCCCCGGCGACGGCCGCGTTTGGACGCTGATCCCCTCGGCCGGCGTGAGCCGCTGGCTGTATTCCGCTCCCGATCCGAACATCGATCCCACGCAAACTCCGCGCAGCACCGAATGGCGCGTCGGCCTCGGCTTGGAGATTCCGCTGTGGAGGCATCTCGTGCTGGGAACGCTGGTGCAGTACCGCGCCGATCAATCCAATATTGCGGCCTTCACGATGCACGACCTTTCCGTCTCTGCAGGACCAACATTCAAATTCTAAGAGGCAGGCGATGCTCGCTTACAGAATTGCGGCTGTGTTCCTGGCAATAACCGCTCTGAGCAACCTGCCCGCCGTGGCGCAGCAGGTCGGCACCGCGACGGCGGTCAATCCGCTGTCGGAGGGCACACCGCCCGGCGGCGCGACGGCGCCGCTGACGGTCGGCGCCCGGATCATCCACAAGGAGCGCATCCACACGACGCCAACCGGGACGCTTCAGCTTGCTTTCCTCGACAAGAGTACGCTGAGCATCGCGCCGAATACCAACATCGTGATCAATGAATTCGTCTACGATCCGGATTCCGGCAAGGGCCACATGCTGACCTCACTGACCCAAGGCGCGCTCCGCTTCGTCGGTGGCGCGCTGAGCCACGCCGGCGAGGCGTCGATTGCAACGCCGGCCGCCGCCATCGGCATTCGCGGCGGAACGGTCACCATCGTGATCGACCAGCATGGCGTTCACGTCATTGATCAGTTCGGCATCGTTACCATCCACAACGGCGCCGGCACGACGATATTGAGCCGTCCAGGCTTTGAGGTGACGGTGCTGAGCTGGAACAGGCCGCCGGGTCAGCCCGAACGGGTGACTCTGACCGAGATCGATCACTTGCTGGCCTTACTGACGAGCAAACCGGGACAGAATGGCGGCGTGCCAGGTCTGCACACCGTCGATATCGGCGAGTGCGGCATACTCGGACTGCGCAGCAATAATTGTCCGGACACGCCGTGGGTGCCCACCGATACCGGTTTGAACGGCGCCAACCAGATCATCACGCAGGGAACGCAGTTCGGAACGAGTTCGAACTCCACGGGCCGTCGCCCCGGCCGCTAGTTTAATCACCGATGCGATCTCGATGCGCGATCAGCGGCTGGCCCAGATCAATATGACGCCTGAGATCAGCAGCAACGCCATGATGACGCGTGAATAGTTGCGGTCGGCGATGCGCCGATAGATGATCCCGCCGAGCCGCACACCGACGACGGTGCCGGGCAGCGCCGCGATTGCCGCCACCGCGACCTCGCGCGTCAGCAGCCCTGAAACGGCGTGCGAGACCAGCGCCAGCGACAGGATCGCGATATTGAAGATTTGCAGGACACCACGGCGGTGTTCTTTGCTCCAGCCGCGAACGTCGGTCCAGACCGCGGGGAGCACGCCGGACAGTCCGGCGATGCCGCCGAGAATACCGCCGGCCAGACCGACGACGCAATCCGCGCCGCTGCCGCCCCACGCGATCTTCATCTGCGCCCGGCGCATCAGCACGTAACTGGTATAAGCGACCAGGAAGACGCCGATCCCGATCTTGAATAGCCTCGGGTCGATGTGCGGCAGCAGGTATGTTCCGATCGGCACGCCGAACAGGCCCGGCACGACGAAAGCAAGAACATATTCCCAGCGAATGCTGCGCCAGATCATCGGCAGCGTCTGCAGTTGCGAGATGGTCGAGCAAAGAATCACCAAGGTCGCCGCGACGGTCGGCGGGATGGCGTAGAGCCAGATGCCGAGCACGGTCAGCGCGGTGCCGAACCCGGTCAGCCCATTGACCAGGCCGCCGACCAACGCGCCGGCGAAAACAATCAAGATCTGCGCTAATCCCATCGCGCTAGCCGCGCAGCGCCACCATCTGGCCGCCATCGGCGACGATGGTGGCGCCGGTGATGAAACGACCAGCGTCGGAGACCAGGAGCAAGAGCGGCCCGTCGAGATCGCGTTCCTCGCCGAAGCGTCCGATCGGGATTTCGCGCTTGAGTGCCGCGCCGCGCTCGCTTTGCAGATAGTCGCGGTTGAGCTCGGTGACGATCCAGCCCGGCGCAATGGCGTTGACGCGGATGCCCTTAAACGCGAGTTCGAGCGCCAGCGCCTTGGTGAGCTGGATCACGCCGGCTTTGGCGGTGGCATAGGCGATGACGCCCTTGTCGACGCCGAAGCCGAGCACGGAGGCGATATTGACGATGGCGCCTCCGGTGCCGGCCGCCAGCATGCGCCGCGCCGCCTCCTGCGCGCAAAAGAACACGGCATCGAGATTGGTCGACAGAATGCGCCGCCATTCTTCCTCGGCGAGCTCGACGGCGCGACCGGAACTGACCACGCCGGCATTGTTGACGAGGATGGTCACCGTGCCGAAGGCCTTTTCCGCGGCGTCGAACGCCGCCCGCATTGCCGTGCGGTCACGCACGTCGGCCTCGGCCGCAATGGCATTGCCGCCGGACTTTTCAATACGCACCTTCAACGCATCGAGGCGATCGGCCCGCCTCGCCACCAGCACAACCGCGGCGCCGCTCTCCGCCAAAACTTCGGCGAAACGCGCGCCGAGCCCGCTCGACGCACCGGTGACCAAAGCGACCCTGCCGTGAAGATCGAAGATAGCCGCTGCCGCCATGAGTTCCCCGTGATATAGCGCGCGTAACGCGTGTTTCTCTTGCTCTGTCGGCCGTATTATAGTGCGCCTTCCTAGCCGGTGCGAACCGGTGTCTTCCGGGGCTCGCCGCATGGTGCAAAACCATCAAGACCACCACCATCACGATGACGATCACCCCGAGCATGGCTCGGAGCTTTCCGAGATGCAGTTGCGGGTGCGCGCGCTGGAAACCGTGCTGGCCCAGAAGGGCTATATCGACCCGGCGGCGATCGACGTCATCATCGAGGCCTATGAGACCAAGGTCGGTCCGCACAATGGCGCACGCGTCGTCGCCAAGGCGTGGAGCGATCCGGCGTTCAAAGCGGCGCTGCTCGCCAATGCCAGCAAAGCGATTGTCGCGCTCGGCCTGATGAACCGCGTCGGCGATCACCTCATTGCCGTAGAAAACACGCCGCGGCAGCACAACATGATCGTCTGCACGCTGTGCTCCTGCTACCCGTGGGAGGTGCTCGGCCTGCCGCCGGTCTGGTATAAATCGGCGCCCTATCGCTCGCGCGCGGTCAACGACCCGCGCGGCGTATTGGCCGACTTCGGCGTCACGCTGCCGGCCGACACCGCGATCCGCGTCTGGGATTCCACCGCCGAGACGCGCTTTATGGTGCTGCCGATGCGCCCCGCCGGCACCGAGGGTTGGAGCGAAGAAAAACTGGCAATGTTGGTCACGCGCGACAGCATGGTCGGCACCGGCCTGCCGAAAAATCCGAAGGACGGGTGATGGACGGCATTCACGACATGGGCGGCATGCAGGGCTTCGGCAAAGTCGAACCGGAGCCCAACGAGCCGGTATTCCATGCCGCCTGGGAGGGACACTGCCTCGCCATCAACCGCGCCATGAGCTACGCAGGCGCCTTCAATATTGATCAGTCCCGCGCCGCCATCGAGGAATTGCCTCCCGATATCTATCTGACAAGCTCCTATTACAAAAAATGGGCGCTGCGGCTGGGGAACCTGTTGGTCAAGCTGGGCCTCGCCGACGCCGAGGAGATCAAATCGGGCCACGCTTCGCATCCCGGCAAAGCGCTCAAGCGCAAACTTAACGTTGCCGACGTGCCGGCTTCATTGACGCGCGGCTCTTATGCCCGGCCGGCGCCAGCGCCGGCGCGCTTTGCGCCCGGCGACCGCGTGCGCACCAAGAACATCCATCCGGCGACCCATACGCGCCTGCCGCGCTACGCCCGCGGCCATGTCGGCGTCATCGAGGCCGTGCGCGGCTGCCACGTCTTTCCGGACAGTGCCGCGCTCGGCAAGGGGGAGAATCCGCAATGGCTCTACACCGTCCTGTTCGAGGGCCGGGAGTTATGGGGCGACAATGCCGAGCCCTCGCTCAAAATCTCGATCGAGGCGTTCGAGCCCTATCTGGAGCCGGCATGAGCACCCCTGTCGCTGCGCAACGCGCGACGCAATCCGTGCCAAGCATCCCGCGCAACGCCGAAGGCCCGGTGTTCGGCGCGCCTTGGGAAGCCGAAGCCTTTGCGCTGGCGCTCCAGCTGCACGAACGTGGCCTGTTCACCTGGACGGAATGGGCGGCGACGCTCGGCGATGAGATCAAGAAAGCGCAAGCAGCCGGCGATCCTGATACCGGCGAGACCTATTATCACCATTGGCTTGCCACGCTGGAACGCATCGTCGCCGCTAAAGGCCTCGCCGACGCGGCCGCGCTGGGACGTACGCGCGACGCGTGGGAACGCGCTTGCGAACGCACGCCGCACGGCACACCGATCGAGCTACGTCCGGACGATTTCGCAAATTGACTCTTCACAATTAGGAGGAATGCATGTCAGGTCAGACCGTGAAAATCCGCTTGAGCGGCGGTGGCGAATTCGACTGCTATCTCGTCGTTCCAAAAACTGACGCACCGGTACCCGCAATGGTACTCGCGTCCGCCATCCACGGCGTCGATGCCGACATCCGCGGTATCGCCGATGAATTCGCCGCCGACGGCTATATCGTCGCCGCGCCCGATCTGTTTTGGCGCACAGTGCCCGGACCGCTGCCGCGCAGCGACGAGCGCTCGAAGGCGCGCGCGCAGCCGCGGCTGGAGCGCATCAAGACCGGCGAAGCCGACCTCGCGGATACGCTCGCTTTTTTGCGCAGCCTACCGCAATTCAACGGCAAAGCCGCGGTGATGGGCTTCTGCTACGGCGGACCCTATGCGATCATCGCCCCGAAGCGCCTCGGCTATGCCGCGGGCGTTTCGTGCCACGGCACACAACTCCTCGACTACATCGGCGAACTCGACGGCGTGAATGCGCCGATCTGCATCATTTGGGGCGACAAAGACCACGCGGCGCCGGCACCGGTGCAGGAAGCCTATCGCGCCGCAGCGCCGCGCTTTCCGAAATCTCGATTTGCACATCTTTCCCGGTGTTCTGCACGGCTACATGATGCCCGACGGCGGCGAGGCGTTTGATAAGAAGACGCGGGACTTTTCCATGGCTCGCGCTAAAGCGCTCCTGAACGAACTGCGCGGCGCGCGGGCAACGCTTCGCCAAGCGTCATAGGAGTACTCGCGTTATATTCAGTGCATCGCCGTGGCGGCGCGCGGCGCAAGCGCGCCGGGATGGCGGATGACGTTGCCGGCGAGCCGGTGCGCGGCACCGGCGGCCTGCACCGGATTGCTACCGGAAAGCCGCGCCGCGAGGTAACCGGCGTTAAAGCCGTCGCCGGCCGCGGTAGCATCGACCGGCACCAGGACTTCCGGCACCGGCACGAATTCCCGGGCGGCGCCAGTCGCGACCAGCGCGCTGTTGGGACCGTTCTTGACCACGATCTCGCCGATGCCAAACGCTTGCAGCCGCGCCACCGTCGCCTCCGGGCTGGGATCGCCCCACAACACGGCCTCGTCATCGAAGGCCGGCAGCGCGATATCGACCCGCTTGAGCGCTTCGAGGAACACGGCGCGCGTGCGCTGCAGGTCGCCTTGCCAGCCGCGCGGCCGGAAATTGCCGTCGAACGCCACCTTGGCGCCCTGTTGCCGCGCCACTTCGAGTACGGCGAACAGACGGCCAAGCCCGCTGTTCGAGTACAGCGACAGCGTAATGCCGGAGAAATAGATCAGCCGCGCCGTGATGAGACTTTCGGTAACACGCATCCAATCGGGCAGTTCGAACAGTTCGCGCGCCGGCGCGCCCGCGTCCCACCTGCGTGCGGCCAGCGCCCCGGCAGTGCCGGGCTCGATCAAGCATAAAGCCGGCAAACGGCCGGGGACGCGCAGCATGAGATTTGACGACACGCCTTCCGCCGCGGCGAGCGCCACCGCACTGTCCGAATAGGGATCGTCGCCAACGGCGGTAGCAAACGCGACCTCGATGCCGGCGCGCGCCAGGTAGATCGCGGTGTTGAACGTATCGCCGCCGCAGGACAGCGCGAACGTACCGTCCGCCCCTCGCGCCAGTTCGATGACGACTTCGCCAATCACGATGGCGCGGGGTTTTTGCTCGGTCATCGCCCTGTTCCTGACAACACCCGCAATGATGGGCGCGACCGTCCCATGAGGCAATGGTTCAGGGCTGTTCTCCCGTCACGCCGGCAATCGCAATCGGCGGCCGGCGCACCCACCAGCTGCCCCGCGTGGCGAAATAGCCGAGCGCGCTCAGCGTGGCGATACAGAAACTGACCGGCCAATCGGTGTAGTAGGCGACCGCGATGCCGAGCCAAGCCTCGGCGAGAGCCAGCGCCGCCGACAGCGCCATGCCGCTCCACAGCCCGCTGACCAGCCGTTGCGCCGCAGCAGGCGGGCCGACCATCAGGCTGAACACGAGAAGAATGCCGACGATCTGGGCGCTTTCGGAAACCGCGAGCGCGACGATGGCGAGAAAGGCGGTCGAGATAAAGCGCAGCGGCACGCCCTTGGCTTCGGCCAGTTCCGGCTGCAGGCTGGCAAAAATCAGCGGCCGCATGATCGCGGCCAGCGCCGCCAGCGTTACCACGCCGAGCCCGATCAGCGTTGCGATCATCGCGCCGTCGACGGCAAGCACATTGCCGAACAGCAACGCCGTCGCTTGGGTTGCGAATGCCGTATAATAGTGCAGAAACAACAGCCCGAAGCCCAGCGCCAGCGCCAGCACCACGCCGATAGCGACGTCGCGGCCGCTGAGCCGGTCGCCCATCAGTCCCATGACGATGCCGGCGGCAACGGTGAAGGCGACGAGTCCCCACAGTGAAGCAACACCGATCAGGACGGCCCCGGTCGCGCCGGCAAAGCCGATATGGCCGAGCGCATGACCGGCGAAGGTCTGCCCGCGCAGCACCAGGAAGTAGCCCACCAGCCCCGATACCACGGCCGCCACGCCGGCGGCCGCGAATGCATTACGCATAAAATCGTATTCAAGCATGGTGGTGATGATCGTGATGATGGTCGTGGTCGTGACCATGATCATGCAGATGGTCGGCGCGTTCGACGTCGCGACCGCGCGACAGCACGAAAATATGCCCGTCGGCGCGCACCACGTCGATTTGGGCGCCGTAAAGTCGCGAAAGCACCGGGGCCGTGACCACCTCTTCGACGGTGCCCAGCGCGGCATGGCCGTTGCCGAGATAGAGCACGCGGTCGAGCGCGCCGATCAGCTGATTGAGCTCGTGCGCGCTGAACAGAACCGTGATGTTGCGATCCCGAGCAAAGCGGCGCACCAGATCGATGACCGCCTCCTGATAACGATAATCGAGGCTGATCAGAGGCTCGTCGAGCAACAGCAGCCGCGGCTCGCCGAGCAAGGCCTGGGCCAGCATCAGCCGTTGACGCTCGCCGCCCGACATATCCGACAGCGGACGCTCGGCGAGCTCGCGGGCGCCCACCTCGGCGAGCATCGCGCCGATCTTGCGGCGGTCGGCGTGCCGAAGCGACGGCACGCCCCAGCGTTCGCCGTGCAGTGAGCTGGCGATGAAGTCGATGCCGCGCACATGCAAATCCGGCGACAGCGTGCGCACCTGCGGCAGGTAGCCGATCGCCGGATTGCCGCGTCGGGGAGGACGGCCGAACACGCGCAGTTCGCCCGCGCTCGGCGGCAGCAGCCCGAGGATGGCGCGCATCAGCGTGGTCTTGCCGGCGCCGTTGGGGCCGAGCACGCCGATGAATTCGCCGGGCTTGATTGCCAGGCTTATGTCAGCCAGGACTTGGCGATCGCCGACGCTGAACGTCGCGCGGTCGAGCTCGATGACGTTCATGAAGCAGGCCCGGCCAGCGCCTTCGCAGTGGCGTCGACTTCGCTCATCATCCAGTCCTGGTAGGACATGCCAGGCGGCTCAGTCTCGGTTACGCCCACCACCGGAATTTTGTTGTCGCGCGCCAGAGCGACGAGATGCGTCACCACATTATCGGACGCCTGCTTGTTGTAGAACATAACCTTGACCTTGTGCGTCTTCAGATCACGCTCGAATGCGGCCACGTCGCTGGCGCTCGGCTCGGTGTCGTTCATCACGGCGAGCTGGAAGCTCTGGTTGCGCATCTCCAAGCCCAGTGCCGCCGCCATATACCCGAACACCGGCTCGCTGGCCGTGACCGGGGCACCGGCATATTTGCTGCGAAGTGCGGCGATTTTCTTCTGCAGCGGATCGAGCGAGGCGAGAAAGGTCTTCAGGCGGGTCGAATAATCGTCCTTATGGGCCGGATCGGCGGCGCTGAACGCCGCAGCGAGCGCCCTTGCGACCGCCGGCATGGTCGGCGGATCGTACCAGAGGTGCGGGTTGTCGCCCGATTTCTTATGCACGAGGTCGGCGGCGACGATCACTGTGCGCGCCGCTCTCGGGGTCGCTGTGAGCATTTTGGCCATCCAGGGATCGTAGTCGGCGCCGTTATAGATGACGATCTGCGCGGCGGCGACTTCGCGAACCACGCTGGGCGAGGTCTCGAACAGATGCGGGTCCTGGTCGGGATTGCTCATGATGCTGGCGACCGATACCTGATCGCCGCCGATTTGCTGCGCCACGTCGCCGTAGAAATTCTCAGCCGCCACGACCGCAATTTTGCCGCCGGCCGCGTGGGCGTCGGCGAGAGACGCGAAGATAACCAGGAGCGCCATTCCGAGCCCGATAATCGTCTTCATCGGCAGGCCTTCCATTGTCTTTCTTGATAATCGCTAGCGGCAGGGCGTGAAATGTAACAATATAACATAACGGCAGCAACCCAATATGGCCAAGCCGGCCTGCTGGGCGCAACGGCGGTATCGCAATGATCGTCTGCCGGGGGGATGAACTGGGCGGCCGAAAAAGCGACGCAATTGCGCCGGATAGATCGCCCGCTTTGTTCGCCGTTTCCGTTCCTACAAGCTTCGCTGTCGGGGAATTTCGGTCACTGTGGGGCGACCGCGCACACGGCGGCACTGTTCGATGAATTGGTTCCGATTAAGAATCCGATCAGGCGCGCAATTGGCGCTGTTCGCGCTGGCGTTTCAGATGGCCGTGTCATTCGGTCACATGCATCGCGACGATATCGGGTTGCCGCCGCTCCCTAATGCCGATCAGACGCATTTTGCCGCCGGCCCCACAGCGCTGGCGCCGCCCGCCCAAAAGCAACACCAACCCGCTGCGCCGGACGCCGTCATCTCAAGCCCGCGCTCCTTCCTCCGCTTAGCCCCTGCCGTGATTTGGCCTCGCCGCTGCGTTGGTGTCGATTGCGGTCGCCAATCGTCATGACCTCTGCTCATTCGAGATCCGTTTATCCGATGGATTTGAATCGGGGACCCTCGATGACCCACGCGCGACTCTGGCTCAGAGCACCGATGCTCTTTATGCGCGTTGCTGTGCTCGCCATCTCCGCGGGCCTTCCGGCGAGCCAGGCACAAGCTCATCCGCACGTTTGGGCGACGATCAAAACCGACCTGCTCTACGCCCCCGACGGCTCCGTTACCGGGGTGCGTCACGCCTGGACCTTCGACGACATGTTCTCGGCCTTCGCAACCGTGGGAATCAAAGCCAAAACCAAGGGCCAATTCACCCGCGAGGAATTGCAGCCGCTCGCCAAGGTCAATGTCGATTCGCTCAAGGGGTTCGCTTACTTCACTTTCGCCACGCTGGACGGAGTGAAAGATAAGGGCGCATTCGACGATGCGACCGATTATTGGCTCGATTACGATCCCAAGGCGACCGTGCTGACGCTGCACTTTACGCTGCCGTTCAAGAAACCGGCGAAGGCGAAGGTGCTCAAGATTTAAGTCTATGATCCGGAATTCTTCATCGATTTCGCCTTCGCCAAGAAAAATCCGGTCAAGCTGGTCGGCGCGCCACCGTCATGCGCGGTGTGGACCGAGAAGCCCGACGATCCGCATTTTCTGTCGTCGCAGAATCTCAACAAATCGTTCGTTGCGTCCGAGGCCTTTGTCGGCATGGGCGCAATGTTCGCCAACAACATCCTGGTGCAATGCCCATGAAGAGTCCGCTCAATGCCCGGCGCGGTTATCTGAAAGTCATCGCCGCTTTGCTGATCGTTGTGGCGGCGACCGTCGCAAGTCATCCGGCGTGGGCCCAAGGCAACTTGTTCGGTGGTCCGCGCCCGGTCGTGATCGGCGGCGTTGGCGGTTGGGTGCTCTCCAAGCAAGCGATGTTCTATCAAGAACTGGCCGGCATGATCAGGGCGGCGAGAGACAACGGCTCCGCGCTTTGGGGCTTGATGGGAATCTCATTCGTCTACGGGATTTTCCATGCCGCCGGTCCAGGCCACGGCAAGGCGGTGATTTCGTCCTATCTCTTCGCCAATGAAGAAACCTGGCGCCGCGGCATTGCGCTGTCGCTCGCCGCGGCGGTGATGCAGTCGTTGACCGCCATCACGATTGTCGGCGTCGCCGCTATCCTGCTCGGCGCCACCGCCAAGCTGATGTCGGATACGGTGAACCTCATCGAAACCGGCAGTTACGTTTTGATCGTCCTGCTCGGCGCGCGGCTGCTTTGGGTCAAGGGGTATGGCTTCTTCAACGCGCTTGGCGACTTGAAGGCCGAACGCTCAGGCCGCGCCGCTGGCAGCACCCCCCACGCACATGGAAACTGCGATCACACCCACGACATGAGCTGCAATGACCATGGCGAAGCCGCAGAAGTGCAAAATCCAGCGGCGCCTGGGCGCCTCCCGAGCGCCGTGCGGGAACCAGCGTATTTTCATTGCCACGGCGACCACCACCACGAGGAGCTGGACGCATTACCATGGGGTCACGCCCACGGTCCCGAGCCGGAGCAATTGGCGGGGCCCGGCGGCTGGCGGCGCGGCCTGTCCGCGGTGGTAGCCGTCGGATTGCGGCCGTGCTCAGGCGCGATCATCGTGCTGGTGTTTGCTCTGGCGCAGGGTCTGTTCTGGGCCGGCATTGCTTCGACCTTCGTGATGGGTCTCGGCACCGCGATCACGGTCGGCGGGGTAGCGACCCTTGCGGTCGGCGCCAAGGGGCTGGCCAAGCGTATTGCGCAAAAGCCCATTGGCGGTGGCGGCGTGCTCATGCGCGCGCTTGAGTTCGCCGCCGCCGGCTGCGTGCTTGCCTTCGGTATTCTGCTCCTCACCGGATATATGGCGAGCGAGCGCATGGGGCTGTTTTAGTCAGAACTCGATGCCGGCGCCACTTAATTCGGTTTCAGCATCGCCACCAGACGTATTTTCTCGGCGACGTCCTTTGCGATATTTCTGGCGAAGCCCGAGCTGTCGGCGAAATAGTCCGCCGGCTGCAGCGTGTTCTTGACTACGCGCTGCGCGGCGTCGCTCTGCATGATCGCGATGCAGGCGGCTTCGAGTTTGTGCGTGACGTCGGCCGGCATCCCGGCCGGCCCCAGCAAGCCACCGAAGCTCAGCGGCGCTACGTCATAGCCCTGTTCCTTGAATGTCGGCACATTGGGCAGCGACGGATTGCGCGTCTCGGCAAACAGTCCCGGCATCGGCAGCCCGCTGCCCGCCGCAGCCGTCAGCGGCACCGCCGCGAAATCGATCTGCCCCGAGCGCACGTTTTGAATTTCCTCGGCCGGGCCTTTGAACGGTACGTCGTTGAATTGGACCTTGGCCTCGTCCGCCAATTGGATCATGGCGAGATGCGGGATCGTGGCAATTCCGGGGATACCGACCGCCATCGCCCCCGGCCTTTTCTTCGCCGCCGCGATCAGATCGTGCGCCGTCTTCAGCGGCGAGTTCGGCGGCACGACGACGACCTGATCGTTTTTGAAGGTCTGGCAGATCGGCGTGAACGACTTGGCGGTGTAACCGATCTCCTTATTGGTCAGCGGCTGCACGGTGATCGAATAGGTTGCGGTGTGCAGCAGCGTATAGCCGTCCGGATTGGCGCGGGCGACGTCGGCGGTGCCGAGCACGCCGTTGGCGCCCGGCTTATTGACGATGATGAAGGGCTTACCGAGCCGGGCCGAGAAGCCGTCGGCGAGCACACGGCCCAAAATGTCGGCGCTCGAACCGGCCGTGGCCGGCGCGATGATCTGGACGACGCGCTCGGGGTAACCCTGCGCCTGTGCCGCGGCTCCGGTCGCGGCGCCAATCGCCACGGTCAAGCCCATGCTCAGGCTGGCAGCGCCAATCGCACTGATCGCCATCGTTTCCTCCCTGGTCTTAGGCACCGTCCAAAACGATAGTCGGAGCGACGGCCGGATCAAGCCGCGGTTTGACGGCAGAACGACGGCCGTCAGGCCGGTGATGCAAGGCGCAGCGGATACCTATATAGGAGGGGCCAACGGAGGGACGAAATGACCGATGCAAAAGTCCAAGAAAAGGCCCCGGAAAAAGCCCAGGAAAAGGTACCGGTGACAGTACTGACGGGCTATCTCGGCGCCGGCAAGACCACGCTCCTCAACCGCATCCTGTCCGAGCCGCACGGCAAGAAATACGCCGTGATCGTCAACGAATTCGGCGAAATCGGCATCGACAACGACCTCGTCGTCGGCGCCGACGAGGAAGTGTTCGAGATGAACAACGGCTGCATCTGCTGCACCGTGCGCGGCGATCTCGTGCGCATCCTCGATGGGCTGATGCGGCGCAAGGGCAAGTTCGACGCCATCATCGTCGAGACCACCGGCCTTGCCGACCCGGCGCCGGTGGCGCAGACCTTCTTCATCGACGAGAACGTCGGTCGCCGAACCAAGCTCGACGCGGTGGTGACAGTCGCCGACGCCAAGTGGCTCAACGAACGGCTCAAGGACGCGCCGGAAGCCAAGAACCAGATCGCGTTCGCCGACGTGATCCTGATCAACAAGACGGACCTCGTTTCTCCCGAAGAGCTCGACGACGTCGAAGCGCGCATCCGCGGCATCAACCCGTATGCCAAGCTGCACAGGACGCAGCGGTCGCAGGTTCCGCTCGACGCGGTGCTGGGCCGCAACGCCTTCGATCTCGACCGCATCCTCGATCTGGAGCCGGCCTTCCTCGAAGGCGACGATCACGATCATGACCATCGCCACCATCATGATCACGGTCACGGGCATGATCACGGGCATGACCATCATCATGACCACGGCCACAAGTCCGCGCATTCGCATGGCGGGCTTAAGCATTATCACGACGAGGAGATGCAATCGATTGCGCTCAAGAGCGACAAGCCGCTCGATCCGGACAAATTTTTTCCCTGGGTGCAGGACTTGGTGCAGAAAGAGGGTCCGAATATTTTGCGCTGCAAGGGCATCCTGTCCTTCAAGGGCGACGACGAGCGCTTCGTGTTCCAGGGCGTGCACATGATCCTCGATGGCGATCATCAGCGGCCCTGGACCGAGAACGAAAAGCGCGAAAGCCGCATCGTCTTCATCGGCCGCAACCTGCCGGGCAAGAAGATCACCGAGGGTTTTGAAAGCTGCGCGGCGTAGTCTCCCCTCTGTTTTGCAGGGAGCGGATTAGCCCCGACTGATTGCCATGGCCGACACCCGCAGCGACACTGTCTCCGTCGTCGAACGCACGCGCGCCGTGGACGCCGGCGCCGCGGTTTTTGCCGCGCATTTTCTCGAACGCACCGCCGTGTTCGTGCTTGGCGAAGAAACGCTGGTGTTCGCCGAGCCGGGCGGCGAGCTGCGGCGCATGGCGGTGCATGGCGGCGCCATTCTCGCCACCGCGGCCGACGGCGAACGCATCATCAGCGGCGGCGACGACGGCAAGCTGATCGCAACGGATTTGGGCTCGAGCCGCGTGCTCGCGAGCGACGCCAAGCATCGCTGGATCGATCACGTCGCGCTCGGCCCCGACCGGGCGGTCGCCTGGTCGGCCGGCAAGACGGCGTTTGTTCAAGCCAAGGAGCTGCGCAGTTTCGAAGCACCGTCGACGGTCGGCGGGCTCGCCTTCCTGCCGAAGGGCTTCCGCTTGGCGATCGCGCACTACAACGGCGCCACGCTGTGGTTTCCCAATGCGGCAGGCGCCACGCCTGAAAAACTCGAATGGAAGGGCTCGCATCTTGGCGCCACGGTGAGCCCGGACGGCCGCTTTCTCGTCACCACCATGCAGGAGCCGATGCTGCACGGCTGGCGGCTGGTCGACCGCAAGCACATGCGCATGTCCGGTTACAGCGCGCGCGTCACCTCGTTCGGCTGGACCGTCGGCGGCCACTGGCTGGCGACATCCGGCGCGACACAGCTCATCCTGTGGCCGTTCCAAAGTAAGGACGGCCCGATGGGCAAACAGCCGCGGCTCTTGGCGCCATCCGAGCATCGCATCGAGGCCGTCGCCTGCCACCCCAGTCAAGACATTGTCGCTACCGGCTACGCCGACGGCATGGTGCTATTGATCCGCATCGACGACGGCGCCGAGATCTTGGCCAAGAAGCCGGGTGACGCGCCGGTCAAGGCGCTGGCCTGGAGCGCCGATGGGCTGTTCCTGGCGTGGGGCGCGGAGAACGGCGAGGCGGGAGTCGTCGACCTGACCTAATCCGGGCGGAACTGCGCCAAGCGATCACCGTTATCGTTGCGTGAACACGATCGTTAAAATCATTTTTACTGTCATCTTCATTTCACATGGGATGCGCTCGTCTGCTGTGGCGCAGGCCCAATCCGGCGAGCACCGCGGCACGACGGGGGCATGCGCGGATGGCACTGACCCCTCCAATCAGACCTTGAGCGACAAGCTTGCGAAGTCGAACGGCGTTATCTGTCCACCCAATGTCGATCCCGCCATCAAGGCGCCAACGCCGAATGGCGGCAAAATGCCCGTGATTCCGCCGCCCGGCAGTAGTCCGGGTGGAAACCCGAACGTTGAGCCGAAGTAAGCCCGCTCAGATCACGTATTGCCGCAGTGGCGGGTAGCCGTTGAAGCCGACCGAGGAATAGGTCGCGGTATAGGCGCCGGCCGCTTCGATCAAAACCTTGTCGCCGATGGCAAGCGACACCGGCAGCGGGTAAGGCGTTTTCTCGTAGAGCACGTCGACCGAATCGCAGGTCGGCCCGGCGATGATGCAGGGCGAGGTCTCGTCGCGGTCGTGCGTGGTGCGGATCGGGTAACGGATCGATTCGCCGATGGTCTCGGCCAGCCCATGGAATTTGCCGATGTCGAGATAGACCCAGCGCACCTCGTCTTCCGGGCTGCGCTTGGCGATCAGCACCACCTCGGCCTCGATGATGCCGGCATTGCCGACCAAGCCGCGTCCGGGCTCAACGATGGTATTGGGCAGATTGTTGCCGAAGTGCTTGCGCAGCGCCTTGAAGATCGCCTTGCCGTAGCTTTCGAGCTTCGGCGTCTTGCGCACGTAGCGGGCGGGAAAGCCGCCACCCAGATTGACGATCGCGAGCGGAATGCCGCGTTCGGCGCAGGTGCGGAAAACCGCCGCCGCCGAGGCCAACGCCCGGTCCCAGGCTTCGACATTGTGCTGCTGCGAGCCGACGTGGAAGGAGATGCCGTAGGGGACAAGCCCGCTCTTGTGCGCGTGCTCAAGGATATCGGCGGCATAAGCGGGCTCACAGCCGAACTTGCGCGACAGCGGCCATTCGGCCCCCGAGCCATCGCAATGGATGCGACAGATCACGCGGCTGCCCGGCGCGGCGCGCGCCACCTTCTCGACCTCGGCCTCGCAGTCCACCGCGAACAGGGTCACGCCCAAGCCGAAGGCTTCGGCGATCTCGCGTTCCTTCTTGATGGTGTTGCCGTAGGAGATGCGGTCCGGCGTTGCGCCGGCGGTGAGGACCTGATGGGTTTCGGGCAGCGAGGCCACATCAAAGTGGCAGCCGAGCTCGGCCAAGAGCTTGAGGATTTCCGGCGCCGGATTGGCCTTCACCGCGTAGTACACCTTGGTGTCCGGCAGCACTTTGGCGAAGTTCTGGTAGTTCTCGCGCACGACGTCGAGATCGACGACGAGGCAGGGTCCGTTATCGGTACGATGCTTGAGAAATTCGCGGATGCGTGTGGTCATGCCACCCAGCTCCCTGATCCGGCAGGCGGCGTAGCCGCCGAGGTGAACCTCCTGCGACGGGCGCGGCCCCGCGTCATTGCGGAGCTGCGGACGTCGCCGCGATTGCTGCCTTGGTCCGGATGAGGGAGATCCCGTTCCGCACTGCTGGCAAAGATGGACAAGCCTCTTCGGTGTCCCCGGCATTGGCGCCGGCAGTAACCAAAAAAGCCCTTCCGTCGTTGCTTTAAGCCGCGTCGCCAGTGGAGAGCTGGCATTGCCGGTTTCGCCTCCGGCTGCCGGTCGCGGGTGCAAGGAAGTAGCGTCTCTTCCTTAGGCGGCTGTCCGGCCTCTTGTCCGGATGCCCACCGACCGACACACGGCCACAGGCACGTGCGAAATTGGGCAAATTCGCAATAAGCGATTTAGCGTAAGCGTGCAAGCGTTTTAGTTTTAACGAAGAGTAAAATGCAGCATCGGCTGTGCACGAGGCGCCGCGGTGGCGGCCAAGGGGCCGCGTTCACTCGACCACGAACGGCTCGATGCGGTGCGCCGCGCGCACGAACTGCACCATCACCGCTATGCCGCAGAGAATAAACAGGCCGTCGAGCACGCGGGCGCCGAGCGTGCCGAGCGCGAACAGGTTGGCGATCGCCCAGCTGCCGGCGAAGGCCGCGCCGAACACCTCGGCGCTAATCAGAATCGCCGCGCTCAACACCGTCAGCACGTTCGGCCAGAGGATGCGGCGGGGCCGTGAAGGGGTCGAGCTGTCCATAACGGTATCCTTTGCAGTTAAGCCGCGTCGCGCGCGGCTTTCTGGGACAAGAGCCCCGCCTCATGCAAGGCGGCGCGGATGCGTTCGATCTCGGTGCGGCCGATCTTCACCAGCGGCGGGCGCACCACCGCGCGTGGCAGGCGGCCGAGCAGGACCAGAGCCTCCTTCATGCGGTTATGCATATCGGCCCATGGCTCGGAATAGAAAACCTTGGCCAGCGGGTAGATCCGGTCGTTGAGGCGGCGGGCCTCGGCGAGGTCGTTGGCTTTGACCGCCCGGTACAGCGCCGCCTGCAGGTCAGCGATCACGCTACCGGAGCCGGACAGCAGCCCGTTGCAGCCGAGCACCAGCGAGCTCAACAGCCAAGCGCTGTGGGTCGAGAGCACGTTGACCGGCCGCTTGAGGCTTTGCAGCTCGCGGACGTGCATTTCGTGCTGCGGGACATTGCCGCACCAATCCTTGATGGCGCGGATGGTCGGCACCTCCTCGACCATCTTCAAGAGGGTGTCGCGCGGATAGCCCTGTCCGGTCGCGAGCGGATACTGGAAGGCGATCTGCGGGAGGCTCGTGGCGTCGGCAATGCGCTTAAAATGCTCGATCGCCATGGCCGGCGACTGCCCCAGCGTGAACGGCGCCGGCGGAAATACCAGGAGCGCCGAAGCGCCACCCTCCTCCGCCATACGGGCGATACGCGCGGCTTCGAGGCTGCCGTCGGCCCATATGCCATTGACGATCGGCAGCCGGCCGCCGATCTCGTCCTGCGCGATGTCAAGAATGCGGCGCTGCTCCTCGAAGCTGCAGGAGGCGACCTCGGTCGAATGAGCATTGATCGTGATGGCGGAGAGCCCCTCGACCGCCGCTACGTCGGAGAGGTGTTTGCGGAAGCCCTTTTCGTCGATCGCTAAGTCGTCCGTGAACGGCAGGATGACGGCCGGGATGACGCCGTGCGGTAGATAATGGGCGTGACGCGGCATTTTCGGCTCTCCTCAGCGCTTTTGGCGATGCTCCACTAATGACATATATCACGCCTGCCCCTGCCATTGGTAAGACCCCCGCGATGCCCCAAACGATCCAGACGCCCACTGCCAACAATCCGTTTTTCGAGGCCTGGACGACCCCCGACGGTGTCCCACCCTTCAGCCGCATCGCACCCGAGCACTTCCGGGAGGCCTATGCATGCGCGCTGGCCGAGCATGAGGCCGAGGTTGCCGCCATCGCAGCGGCGACCGCGCCGCCGAACTTCGAGAATACAATCGCGGCAATGGAACTAAGCGGCCGGGCGCTGGAGCGGGTCGGCAATGCGTTTTGGCTGCTGGCCGGCGCAAACACCAACGACGCTTTGCTCGAAATCGAGCGGGAACTTTCGCCGCAGATCGCCCGGCATTGGAACAAGATCCACACCAATGCGGCATTGTTCCGCCGCATCGACACTGTGATGCGCGACGCCGACATGCTCGGGCTCGACGCCGAGCAAAAGCGCGTCACCGAGCGCTACCGCACGAGCTTCCGCCGCGCCGGCGCCGCGCTCGATGGCGACGCGAAAAAACGTCTCGCCCAAATCATCGAGCGGCTCGCCGAACTCGGCACCGCGTTCAGCCAGAATGTGCTCGCCGATGAGCAAGCCTTTACGCTGCGGCTCGACAGCGAAGCCGAGCTGGCCGGCCTGCCGCAATTCATGCGCGAGGCGATGCGCGCGGAAGCACGCGACCGCGGGCTCGAGGGCTATGCCGTGACGCTGTCGCGATCGAGCGTCGAGCCGTTCCTGCAATTCTCCGACCGGCGCGATCTGCGCGAAAAGCTCTTTCGCGGCTTCATCATGCGCGGCGACAATGGCGGGCCGACCGACAACAAGGTGCTGATTGCCGAGATGGTGCGGTTGCGCGCCGAGCGCGCGCAGCTTCTCGGCTATGCCGACTTCGCTCATTACCGGCTCGACGACGCCATGGCGAAGACGCCGCAGGCGGCGCGGGCGCTCCTCGATGCGGTGTGGACCCCCGCGCGCGCGCGGGCGATCGCCGACCGCGATGCCATGCAGGCGTTGATTCAAGAGGAAGGCGGCAACTTCAAGCTCGAGCCATGGGACTGGCGCTATTACGCCGAGAAGCTCCGCCAGCGGCAATGCGAGTTCGACGAAGCGGCGATCAAGCCTTATCTCAATTTGGACCGCATGATCGAGGCCGCGTTCTATACGGCGCGGCGGCTGTTCGGATTGACCTTTGCGCGCGCGAACGTCCCGGTCTGGCATCCCGACGTCCGGGTCTGGGAGGTGCGTGGCGCCGACGGCAACAAGGTCGGGCTGTTCTTCGGCGACTATTTCGCGCGACCCTCTAAGCGCAGCGGCGCCTGGATGACCTCGCTGCGCGATCAGGAAAAACTCTCGGGCGATATCCGGCCGCTGATCGTCAATGTCTGCAATTTCACCAAGGCCTCCGGCGGCGACCCGACGCTCTTGAGCTTCGATGACGCGCGCACGCTGTTCCACGAATTCGGCCATGCGCTGCATGGGCTCCTATCCTCCGTCACCTACCCGACGATTTCGGGCACCAACGTCGCCACCGATTTCGTCGAATTGCCGTCGCAGCTTTACGAGCACTGGCTGGAGCGGCCGGAGGTGCTGCGCCGCTTCGCCCGCCACTATAAGACCGGCGAGGCGATGCCGGAAGCGCTGCTGCAACGGCTCATCGCGGCGCGCAATTTCAATAAAGGCTTTGCCACTGTCGAATATATCGCCTGCGCAATGGTGGATCTCGATTTCCATTCGCTGCCAAAGCCCGAGGACATCGATTCGACGGCGTTCGAGGCCAAGGCGCTGTCGCGCATCGGCATGCCTGACGAAATCGCCATGCGGCACCGGCCGCCGCATTTTGCCCATATCTTCTCCGGCGGCGGCTACGCGGCGGCTTATTATAGCTACATGTGGTCGGAGGTGCTCGACGCTGACGCCTTCGCGGCGTTCGAGGAGACCGGCGACATATTCGATCCGGCGACGGCAAAACGGCTGCGCGATTGCATCTACGCCGCCGGCGGTGCGCAGGAGCCGGCCGATGCCTATAAGGCCTTTCGCGGCCGGCTGCCCAGCGCCGACGCGCTGTTGCGCAAACGCGGTTTCGAAACGGCCGCTGCGAACTGAGCACCATGGATTTGCACAGCGCTGGCCACCGCCGCGGCGTCGTCTGCGCGCCGCATTTCACCGCCGGCGAGGCCGGCCGCACGGTGCTCGCCGAGGGCGGCAATGCGCTCGAAGCCATGGTGGCCATGGCCGCCGCCATCGCCGCCGTTTATCCGCACATGAACCACCTTGGCGGCGATGGTTTTTGGCTGATCCGCGAGCCATCGGGCCGGGTGCGCGCCATCATGGCGGCAGGCCCCGCCGGCCAACTTGCGAATACTGAGCTTTATCGCGGCTACGAGACCATCCCGCCGCGCGGGCCGCTTGCGGCGCTGACCGTGCCGGGCGCCGTCGCCGGCTGGTCGCTGGCGCTCGAAGCGGCCAAAGCCCACGGTGGAAAATTGCCGCTCGACGTCCTGCTCGCGCCAGCAATCGCTGCGGCCCGCGACGGCTATGCGGTGACGCGCAGTCAGGCGCGGCTGACGCAGGAACACATCGCCGACTTGAAAGATGGACCTGGCTTTGCCGCGACGTTTCTGACGGATGGCAAGCCGCCGGCCGTCGGCGACAAGCTGAAACAGAACGCGCTGGCGGCCACGCTCTCGCATCTCGCCCATGCCGGGCTTGGCGATTTCTATCGCGGCGACATCGGCCGTGAGATCGCCGCCGACCTTGAACGGATCGGCAGCCTGGTGACGCGCCTCGATCTGGAGCGCTACCAGGCGACGCTTGCCGAACCGTTGCGCATCACGCTGCCGACCGGCACGGTCTACAACACCGATGCCCCGACCCAAGGCGTCGTGTCGCTGATGATCCTTGGCTTGTTCGCGCGCCTGGGCGTGCGGGAAGCGGAGGGCTTCGATCACATCCATTGTCTCGTTGAGGCGACCAAGCGCGGCTTGCGCATGCGCGACCGGGCCGTCACCGATCCGAATTATCTGCCGCATTCGCTCGAGCGCGTGCTCGACGACCGCACCATCGCCGGCGAAGCGATGAAGATCGACCGCAACAAGGCGGCGCCCTGGCCGCTCGCCGCCGGCGCCGGCGATACAGTCTGGATGGGCGCCGCCGACGCCGGCGGCATCGTCGTCTCCTACATTCAATCGCTCTATTGGGAATTCGGCTCCGGCTGCGTGCTACCGGCCACCGGCGTGCTGATGCAAAACCGCGGCGCGAGCTTTTCGCTCGATGCCGGCGCATTGAATTACCTGCGGCCAGGCCGCCTGCCGTTTCATACCCTCAACCCGGCGCTCGCCGTACTCAACGACGGGCGCATCATGGCCTATGGCTGCATGGGCGGCGACGGCCAGCCGCAGACGCAAAGCGCGCTGTTCACGCGCCACGTCGAGTTCCGCGAACCGCTTTTTGAGGCGATCGACCGCCCGCGCTGGGTGCTCGGCCGCACCTGGGGCGCACCGCGCGCCGCGTTGCGGATGGAGCCGCGCTTCGATGGCAATCTGGTCGACCGACTGGCTGCGGCCGGGCATGATGTCGACGTGCTGTCAGAGCCCTATTCTGACGTCATGGGTCACGCCGGCGCCGTGGTGCTTCATCCGGACGGCAGTTTAGAGGGCGTGCACGACCCGCGGGCAGATGGTGGAGCGGCGGGGGTGTGACGCTGCCGACCTAAGATTTCCGCTTCTTCGCCCGCGCCCGGGCGTCAGCGACGATTTGCTTGAACACCTTCATTTCCACGACGCCCGGCACCCGGAACGTTCCGACGATGAATCCGGGCGTGCCTTGGAAACCGAAGGCGTCGGCTTGTGCTTCGTTACGTGCCAATAGATCGTCGATCGTCTTTTGGTGGGCCTGGAGGTCCTTGATCGCCAAGTCGACGTCAACGCCGGCTTTGGCAAGAAGGTCGGCGATGACTGCCTTCGTGAGCTTGGCATCCGCTCCGATCAGCGCATCGTGGGCTTCGGCGTATTTGTTTTGATATTTGGCCGCCAGCGCCAGCTCGGCTGCGGCGGTCGATATTGCACCGAAGACCGGCCAGTCTTTCAAGACCAGCCTGATATGGCCGTCTTCCCGCACCAATTGCGCGAGGTCGGGCGCCATCTTTTTGCAGTAGGGGCATTGATAGTCGAAAAATTCGACGACAGTCAGGTCGCCCGTGGGATTCCCCAAGGACGGGATTTCGGGATCGCGCAGCACGCTATCCCTGCTAAGGATGTCGTCCGGTTGCTCGGCAAACGCGACGGCCGAAAGCGAGCCAAAGGCCACCGCGATCGCGCAGGCATAGGCGGGCCAAGAGACGAGCCAAGAAGCCCGCTTGCGGCTCGCGGTTGTTTGTTCGGCGCGCATGGATTACCGACCTCGCTGTTTTGTTCGTACCAACCCGTACGTCGTGCCGTTTCCTCGACACGATGCCGGGCAAGAATTGCAATACGGAGGGGAGATCACTCCATCGGGCTTAGCCCGAGCTTATCCATCAGTTCGCGATCGCGGTCGCGGCCGGGATTGGGCGTCGTCAGTAGTTTCGGTCCGTAGAAGATCGAATTGGCGCCGGCGAGGAAGCACAGCGCCTGGGTCTCCTCGCTCATATCCTCGCGGCCGGCGGACAACCGCACCACTGAGCGCGGCATGCAGACACGTGCAACGGCAATGGTGCGGACGAAATCGATGGGGTCTAGCGCAGGCCGCTCGGCAAGTGGCGTGCCGGCAACGCGCACCAGCATATTGATGGGCACTGATTCCGGATGCACCGGCAGCGCCGCCAGTGTCGCAATCATGCTGATGCGGTCCTCGCGCGTCTCGCCCATGCCGACGATGCCGCCGCAGCAGACATGGATACCGGCTTCGCGCACGTGATCGAGCGTGGTGAGGCGATCCCGGTAAGTGCGGGTGGTGATGATCTCGCCATAGAACTCGGGCGACGTATCGAGATTGTGATTGTAATAATCGAGCCCCGCGCCCTTGAGCCGGCGCGCCTGCGGCGCCGTCAGCATGCCGAGCGTCGCGCAGGTTTCGAGCCCGAGCGCCCTGACGCCCTCGATCATGGCGCAAACGCCGTCGAGGTCGCGGTCCTTCGGCTCGCGCCAGGCCGCGCCCATGCAGAAGCGGCTGGCGCCGGCAGCTTTCGCCGCGCGCGCCTCGACGAGCACGGTATCGAGCGCCATCAATTTCCCGGCAGGCACCCCGGTATCGTAGCGCGCGCTCTGCGGGCAATAGGCGCAATCCTCCGGGCAGCCGCCGGTCTTAATCGACAGCAGCGTGGAAATTTGCACCTCGGTGGGGTCGAAATTCTCCCGGTGCGCGCATTGCGCCTGGAACATCAGCTCCGGGAACGGCAGGTCGAACAAGGCGCGCACCTCATGGCGCGTCCAGTCATGGCGCGGCTGACCCGAGGTCGGCGAATGCAGGGAGCTACCGGCGGCAAGAGACATCGCAGCGAGTGTAGCCTGCGGCGGCGGACAGGGAAAGACGGCCGCTTACGCGGCCGGGTTTTCCACCAGCCGTAGCGGCCGCCGTGCCAGCGCAACCTTGCCCGAACGCAGCAACTCGGTGACGTGCGCGGCATCAACCGGCCGGCTGAAGTAGAACCCCTGGCCGTGCTCGCAACCGGCGGCCAGCAAGAACTCCTGCTGGCCTTCGGTCTCTATGCCCTCGGCGATGATATCGATGCCGAGCTCGTGTGCCAGGCGGATGGCGGCGCGGACCACCGTCGCGCTGCGGCTATCGGCTTCAACGCCGGACACCAGTTCCTGCGCGATCTTCACGCGGCTGATCGGATAATTCGCCAAATAGCTGAGCGACGAATAACCGGTGCCGAAATCGTCGACTGCGATCCGTACGCCAAGCTGGCGCAGCCGCTGCAGGCGCGCATCATGCTGCTGAGTGATATCCATCAATACAGATTCTGTCAGCTCGATCTCGATCATAGCGGGACGGATGCCCCACTTGTTGAGGCTGGCGCTCACCTCGCGATCGATTTCGCCGGACGCCTTGAAATGCAAGGCGGAGAAGTTGACGCCAACGAGCGCCGGCGCGATGCCGGCGTCCTCCCATTCGCGCAACTGCCGGCACGCGGCGTCGAGCACCCATTGGCCGAGCCCCTGGACCTGACCGGACCGCTCCGCGATCGGAATGAACACCGACGGCGGGATCGAGCCACGCTTGGGATGATTCCAGCGCAGCAGCGCTTCAACGCCCACGATACGACCCGACCGCAGCTCGACTTGCGGCTGGTAGTGGAGCTCGAGCTCGTTGCGGCCGATGGCGCCGCGCAGCTCCTCCGCGATAATGACGCGCTCCTGCACCAGACGATCGAGATCGGCGCTGTGAAACCGGTAGCAATTGCGACCGTCCTCCTTGGCGCGATAGAGCGCGAGATCGGCCTGAATCATCATCTCGTCGGGACGCCCGGCATCGGAACTGTAAATCGCGATGCCGATGCTCGCCGAAACATGAATTTCATTGCCCTCGATCGCATAGGGCTGCGCGATCAGCTGTCCGATCTTGGCGGCAAGCGTGCCGGCGTCACCATGATCGGAAATATCGCTTTGCAATATCGCAAATTCGTCGCCGCCAAAACGGGCGAAGACATCATTCGCACGCACCACGCGTTTGATCCGGGCCGCCACTTGCCGCAGCAATTCATCGCCGATGGGGTGACCGAGCGTATCGTTGACGTCCTTGAAATGATCGAGATCGAAATAGAGGACGGCAATCGGTTTGGCGCCTCGCCGACAGGCAGCAATCGCAGTGCGCAAGCGATCGACGAAGGCGCGGCGATTGGCGAGCGAGGTGACGGGGTCCGTCTGCGCGAGATCACTGACTTTTTTATTCACCCGCATCATGCGCGAGCTATGGTTGCGGCTCGATCGAATGTAGGTCACGACGGCCGCGGTCAGGATGAACCCGAATGCCAGCACGATCCACGCGCGCTCGTGATGCGCGATCAACGGACCGCCCGGCATCGGCCGCGCTACCATCGTCAACCACGGCTGTCCATCCGCCTCGAGATCGCGGCTCCAGAAGCGGCCGGTAACAGCCGCAGCGCGCGACATTGGCTCAAGCGCAGACGTTCGAAGCCGTGATCGATGCAGGTATTGCGGCATTGCTTGCCCGCCGCCGCCGGGTTGATAAAAAAACAAGTCGAGGCCTTTGGGCGTCTTGTTGTCGGTGATGATACTGCTCACCATCTTGGCGGTAATGATGGAACCATGCACAAAGCCGGCGAGATTTTGCCTGCGGCTCTCGATGGAATCGTGAAGCGAGCCGCGCTTATAGATCGGCAGCGAAAACAGAAAGCCGCCTTGAGTGCCGCCGGTGCTGACCAGCGTAGGGACCGGCGAGAAGCCCAGGCGATCGGCGTCCCGCGAATGATCGAGTTCAGCCAGCGTATCGGCTTCGGAGCGCAGATCGAGGCCGTAAAGCGGGGACGTTTTCGGCACCGTTGCATAGAAGATCGGATAGTACACGCTGCGCTCCGGCGCCACTGTCATCGCGCCGCCGCCGCGGGCCATATCCTTGATGTGATAATCCGGAAGTCCGTCGAGCACGCCCTGGCGCTCGTGCTGGGCGCGCTCGGACTTGAGCACCCGCGGCACCCATGACAGCGTGGCGATGGCGGCATTTTCGCGAAGCAACGGTCGCGCAAAAGATTCGAACTCTTTACGCCTGATCGATTCGACGGAACTGTCGAATAACGCGCGCACTGCTTCGAGCCTGCTCACATATCCGTTGACCCCGGTTTGCAGGACCATGAAATGGTTTTCGGCGACCACGTGGAATTGACGCTCGGCATCGTTATCGTCCCGCGCAACGATGACTCCGGTGGCGCTCGCGGTTACGGCAATGCCGATAGCAGCCGCCACGATGCAGGGCACGAATTGCCGGACCTTGTCGAATACCCGCATCACAGAGTACATCCCATCGCTAGCTTGCGATCTTGCGCGCCGCAAATTATCGGACGGTCCCCCGCCCGATGCCTTCTGACACAATCAACGCGCCGCGGGGCACCGAAGGTGTTGAGCGAGGTCAAGCGCGGCTGGCAACGTCATGCGAATCAGGCGCTATGCCTAAAAGGCTGTTATGATTGATCCACGGATTTGCCGCGAGGCAGCGACGACCCACCAACAAAATAGGTAGAAACCCGGCATGGCCGACACCCCGCCCGACCGTCTCTCGACCGATCCAGGCAGCCCGCACTACAACGCCGAGGTGCTCGAACGCGACGTCGGCGTACGCTTCAAAGGCGTCGAAAAGACCAACGTCGCCGAATACTGTGTCAGCGAAGGCTGGATCCGTGTCGAGGCCGGCAAAACCAAGGATCGCCACGGCAATCCGCTGACGATCAAGCTCACTGGGCCGGTAGAGGTTTATTTCAGGCACGAGAACAAGGCTTAACGCTGCGCGTTAGTGCAGCGTCGCGCCGCCCTCAATCGCGCGAAGCTGGATTTGCCCGATCAGCGCCGCGCGCTCGGCTTCGGCCGCCGCAATCTCCGCAGCCGTTTCATTTGCCGTGCTGCGATTTGAGCCCCAGGCCACGAAACCGCCGAGCAGCGCCACAGCCGCGCAAGCCATGATCGCCGGATCGAAGACGATCGCGCCGAACAGCAATGCGACCAGAACGACGCTCCCCACCGCGGCGGCGACTCGTCCCGCCAAAATAAACTTGCGACAACTCTCAAGCTTTTCGTCAAGCGCGTCGATCTGCGCTTCGAGGCGCACGATCTCGTCGTGCGGGTCGGCGTCCATTGCGAGCGACGCCAGCTACTCCGCCGCCACCCGCGTCGCCGGGTCGACCGCTTCGACGCGCGCCGCGCAAAATTTAAATTCGGGGATTTTGCCGAACGGATCGAGCGCCGGATTGGTCAGGAGATTTGCCGCCGCCTCGACGAAGGCGAAGGGAATGAACACCACGCCATCGGGAATGGCGTCGTCCTGGCGCGCCTCCAATTCGACCGTACCGCGGCGGGTGGCAACGCGAATCATGTCGCCCGGCCTTATGCCGAGCTTGGCGATGGTGCCCCGCGACACCGAGGCCACCGCGCCCGGCTCGATCGCGTCGAGCACGGTGGCGCGCCGCGTCATCGCGCCGGTATGCCAGTGCTCGAGCTCGCGCCCGGTGGTGAGGATGAAGGGATAGTCCGCATCCGGCGTCTCGTCGGGCGGCTGAAGCTTCGCCGCAACGAGCTTGCCGAAGCCGCCCGGACGCGGGAACCCCTTGTCGAACACCACGTCGCGACCCGGCTTGTCGGGCGCGTCGGCCGGATAGGTGACGGCGCTTTCGCGCTGCACCCGTTCCCAGGAAATATTGTCGAGCGACGGCATCAGCGACGCCATCTCGGTATAGATCTCGTCCGGACCCTTGTAGTTCCATGGCAGACCGATGCGCCGGCCGAGCTCCTGAATAAGCCACCAGTCGTGCCGGGTGTCGCCGGGCAGCGGCAGCGCCTGGCGGCCCATTTGCACTTGCCGGTTGGTGTTGGTCACAGTGCCGTCTTTCTCCGGCCACGCCGAGGCGGGCAGCACAACGTCGGCATAGACCGCGGTTTCCGTGAGGAAGAGGTCCTGCACCACGAGATGTTCGAGGTGCGCGAGCGCCTCGCGGGCGTGATTGAGATCGGGATCGGACATCGCTGGGTTCTCGCCCATGATGTACATGCCCTTGATCACGTCGGCGTGGACGGCGTCCATGATCTCGACCACGGTGAGACCCTTCTTGGGCGGCAGCTTGGTCCCCCAGGCGTCCTCGTAGCGGGCGCGGATTTGCGGATCCTCGACCGATTTGTAGTCGGGAAAGAACATCGGGATCAGTCCGGCGTCGGAAGCGCCCTGCACATTGTTCTGGCCGCGCAGCGGATGCAGCCCAGTGCCGGGCCGGCCGATCTGGCCGGTGATCAATGACAGCGCGATCAGGCAGCGCGCATTGTCGGTGCCGTGGGTGTGCTGCGAGATGCCCATGCCCCAGAAGATGATCGCCGACTTGGCGCGCGCGAACTTGCGCGCCACGGTGCGGATGACGTCGGCCTCGACGCCGCAGATCGGCGCCATCTCCTCCGGCGTGTAGTCCTTGATGCTCTCGGCAAACTGCTTGAAGCCCTCGACATAGGTCTGGATGTATTGCTCGTCGTAGAGCTTTTCCGACACGATCGTATTGAGCATGCCGTTGAGCATGGCCACGTCGGTGCCGTTCTTGAATTGCAGCATATGCGTGGCATGGCGCTTGAGCGCCTGGCCGCGCGGGTCGGCGACGATCATGGTCGCGCCGCGCTTTTTCGCTTGCTTGAAGAAGGTCGCGGCGACGGGGTGATTTTCCGTCGGATTACAGCCGATGACGAAAATCACTTCGGAGTTCTTGCATTCGTTAAAGGTTGCCGACACCGCTCCGGAGCCGACGCCTTCCATCAGCGCAGCGACCGACGAGGCGTGGCACAGCCGGGTGCAGTGATCGACGTTGTTGGTGCCGAAACCGGTGCGCACCAGTTTCTGGAACAGATAGGCCTCCTCGTTCGAACCCTTGGCCGAGCCGAAGCCGGCCAGTCCTTGCGGGCCGTCGCGGTCGCGGATTTTCTGCAAGCCCGCCGCGGCGCGATCGAGCGCCTCGTCCCAGGTCGCCTCACGGAAATGAGTCCATGGGTTCGATGGGTCAATGAACTCGTGCGGGATCTTCGGCACGCCGTCCTTGCGGATCATCGGCTTTAGGAGGCGCTGCGGGTTGTGCACGTAGTCGAAACCGAAACGGCCCTTGACGCAGAGCCGGTTCTCGTTGGCCGGCCCGTTGTTGCCGGTGACGTGAAGGAGCTTGTCGTTTTTGATGTGGTAAGTGAGCTGGCAGCCGACGCCACAATAGGGACAGACGCTGTCGACCGAGCGGTCGGCCTTGCCGGTAAAAACGTTGTTCTCGTCCACCAAAGTCGCCGGCATCAGCGCGCCGGTCGGGCAGGCCTGCACACATTCGCCGCAGGCGACGCAGGTCGAGGCGCCCATCGGATCGTCGAAGTCGAACACGATCTTCTCGCCGTGGCCGCGGCCAGCCATGCCGATGACGTCATTGACCTGCACTTCGCGGCAGGCGCGGACGCAGAGATTGCATTGGATACACGCATCGAGATTGACCGCCATCGCCACATGGCTGCGGTCCGGTTTCGGCACTTCGGCGGGCTTACGCTTCGGGAAACGCCCAGCCTCGATTTTCAACCGGCTCACCGTCTGCCACAGCTCGGAATCAGGATCGTGCGCCAGCTGGATTTCAGGCTGGTCGGTGAGGAGAAGCTCGGCCACCATTTTTCGTGCGGTCTTGGCGCGGTCGGTCTGGGTCTTGACCTTCATTCCCGGCGCCGGGGTGCGATTGCAGCTTGCGGCCAGCACACGCTCGCCCTCGATCTCGACCATGCAGACTCGGCAATTGCCGTCCGGCCGGTATCCGGGCTTTGGCGAGTAGCACAAGTGCGGCAGCTTGATGCCGAGCCGGCGCGCGGCGCGGAAAATCGTCTCGCCCTCGCGGATATCGACCTCGCGGTCGTCGATGGTGAAGGTTTTCGACGTTCCGACATCGCCCTTGCCGGCCGCCTTGTCGGCCGGCGCCGTGTGCGCGACGCCCGGCTTGCCGTCGCCATAAGCCGGCCCCCCGGCGGCGCCCTTCTTATCGTGGCCGTAGCCGGCCGGCTTTTGTTCGTTGCGATCGTTCATCGTGAGAACCTTCAGATCACCAGTGCCCGAGCGGTTTCTTCAGTTCATCGGCAAAGTATTTTAGCACACAAAGTAATGGATTTGGCGCCGCCTGGCCGAGGCCGCAGATCGAGGCATCGCGCATCAGGGCGGAAAGCTCGTCAAGGAGGGCGGCGTCCCACGGCCCTTTGGCCATCAACTCGGCCGCTTTCTCGGTGCCGACCCGGCACGGCGTGCACTGGCCGCAGCTCTCATCCTCGAAGAATTTCATGAGGTTGAGCGCTACTGCCTTCATATCGTCCTTGTCCGACAGGATGACAACCGCGTGCGACCCGACGAAGCAGCCGTATTTCTCCAGGGTACCGAAGTCGAGCGGGATATCGGCCATCGAGGCGGGAAGAATGCCGCCGGAGGCGCCGCCCGGCAGATAACCTTTAAACGTATGGCCGTCGGCCATGCCGCCGCAGAACTCATCGATCAGTTCGCGCACGGTGACCCCGGCGGGGGCGAGCTTGACGCCGGGATTTTTGACCCGGCCGGACACCGAAAAGCTGCGAAAGCCCTTGCGCTCGTGGCGGCCTTGCGAGGTGAACCAGGTGACGCCTTTCTCGACGATGTCACGCACCCAGTAGAGCGTCTCGACATTTTGCTCGAGCGTGGGCCGGCCGAACAAACCGACTTGCGCGACGTAGGGCGGACGATGACGCGGCAGACCGCGCTTGCCCTCGATCAACTCGATCATCGCCAATTCTTCGCCGCAGATGTAAGCGCCGGCGCCGCGCCGCAGGTGGATCTTGGTGTGCTTCGACAGGCCGGCCTGCTCGACCTTGCCGATCTCTTCGGTGAGAAGAAGGATCACTTCCGGATATTCATCCCGGACGTAAAGATACGTATCGGCGGCCTCCACGATCCAGGCGGCGATCAGCATGCCCTCAATGAAACGGTGCGGGTCGCGTTCGAGGTAGTAACGATCCTTGAATGTGCCGGGCTCGCCCTCGTCGCAATTGACCGCGAAAAGCCGCGGCGCCGGTTCGGCGCGGACCAGCGACCATTTCCGGCCGGTGGGGAAACCGGCGCCGCCCAGGCCGCGCAAGCCGGCGTCGCTGACGATCTTGATAAGATCGTCGCGCGTGCGTTTCCCGGCGATGCAGGCTTTGAGCAGTTCGTAGCCGCCGCTTTTTGCGTAGGCATCGAGGCCGGTCGGCGTCGGATAGGCGTGCGGATGTGCCGGCTTCGTCGCAGCCGCGGTCACTTTCGCCGCGTCCGCCTGCACGACTTGCACATGACCCACGGCGCAGACCGGCGCGCGGTCGCAGGCCCCCATGCATGGTGCGCGCACCACGCGGACGCCAGGACCGAGCGACTTCGGCAATTCGGCGAACAGATGCTCTGCGCCTTGCAGCGCACAGGACAGCGAATCACAGACGCGCACCGTGACCGGCGGCGGCGGCGTCTCGTTCTCCTTCACCACGTCGAAATGGGCGTAGAAGGTCGCGACCTCGTACACTTCGGTGAGCGCGAGCTTCATTTCTTGCGCCAGCGCCGCCAGATGCGCCGCCGACAGATACCCATAGTGGTCCTGAATGAGATGCAGGTGCTCGATAAGCAGATCGCGCCGGCGTGGCCGGTCGATCAGCAAATCCTGCACTTCGGCAAGGGCCGTGGGATCGACTTGGCGGCCCTTGGGCGTGCGCGACGGCCGCCGTCGCCCGGCGCCGCCGCGCTGGCCGGGTGAAGACGTCGGCGGCTGCTCGATCACGCTCATACTTTCTCTCTATCCGCAAAAGCTACTCGTGAGATCGCTATCGCCGTCCTCCGAGGCAAATCAATAGACAACTTCTATTGATAAGTTGACTTTGCCTGGAATAACCGATCATCTATGATACCCAACATAGACATTTGGGCCGAATTTTCCAACCAATTCGGTTGTATCGCCGGGTTCGGAGCGTGATCGACAAGCTCGAATTTCTGCTGGCCCTGGCGCGCGAACGCCATTTTGGCAGGGCCGCCGAAGCCTGCGGCGTGACCCAGCCGACGCTGTCGGCCGGGATTAAGCAACTTGAGGAGAGCTTTGGCGTACTCCTCGTCAATCGCGGTTCGCGGTTCCAGGATTTTACGCCCGAGGGTCAGCGGGTGCTGGAATGGGCGCGCCGTATCATTGGCGATACCCGCGCCATGCGCCAGGAGGTACAGGCGCTCAAGCATGGGCTGGCCGGACGGCTGCGGCTAGCCGCGATCCCGGCCACGCTCGCGATGATCGAGACATTGACGACGCCATATCGCGAACGGCACCCGGCCGTTCAATTCACTATTCTGTCCCGCAATTCGAAGGAAATTCTCCAGCTCCTGGACAATCTCGAGATCGATGCAGGCGTGACTTATCTCGACAACGAGCCGCTCGGCCGCGTCGCCCATGTGCCGCTTTATCGAGAGCATTATTGCCTGCTGACTGCCGCGGACGCGCCGCTCGGCAACCGCGACAAAGTGACCTGGGCCGAGGTCGCCCGCGTGCCGCTCTGCTTGCTGACCGCCAATACCCAAACTCGCCGTATCATCGATGATCTCGTGCGCCAGGCCGGCGGCGATGCACAGCCGACATTGGAATCCGACTCAATGGTGCTGCTCTACTCTCATGTGCGTACCGGACGCTGGGCAAGCGTTATGCCGGCGCGGATGGCCGCAACCCTTGGCCTCGCCGACGTAGTTCGCGCGATACCGATCGTCGCGCCGGAGGCCAGCCATACGGTGGGCTTGGTGATTCCCGCGCGCGAACCGATGACGCCGCTGACCGCGGCCCTCGTCGTAGAGGCGCGCCGCGTAGCGCAGATCTAATTGCTTGCCGAAGGGCCGTTGCCTTCAGCCAGCGCGCGCATGATGTGATTTTTCTATCGAACGATAGATAATCCATTATTGATTCCCATAACCCCGCTCGTCACTGTCGAACAAGAAAAATCGTGCCGCAATACATTTGCGGTCGCCAAAAATTCTGTCTGAACAAATAAACAGGGGGAGGAACGCACGATGAGTTTTCTCGATCGTAGCAACACGGTGGCCGGATCAGGCTTCAGCCGTTGGATGGTGCCGCCGGCGGCGCTGTGCGTGCACCTGTGCATCGGGCAGGCCTATGCCTTCAGCGTGTTCAACCTGCCGATGACAAAGCTGGTCGGCATCACGCAATCGGCGCCGAACGACTGGACGCTCGCCGAGCTGGGTTGGATCTTCTCGCTCGCCATTTTCTTCCTCGGCGTTTCCTCGGCCGTATTCGGCCGATGGGTTGAGGAAGGCGGCCCGCGCAAGGCGATGTTCACCGCAGCGCTATGCTGGGCCGGCGGCTTCTTCCTCTCGGCGATCGGCGTCTACATCCACAATCTCTGGCTCATCTATCTCGGTTATGGCGTGCTCGGCGGCTGCGGCCTCGGCATCGGCTACATTTCGCCGGTATCGACGCTGATCAAATGGTTCCCGGATCGGCCCGGCATGGCGACCGGCATGGCCATCATGGGCTTCGGCGGCGGCGCCTTCATCGCGTCCCCTTTGTCAGTGTGGCTGATGAGCAGATTCAGCAGCACGAGTCACATCGGCGTCGCCGAGACCTTTATCGTGCTGGGCGTCGTCTATTTCTTCTTCATGGTCGTCGGCTCGATTATCGTGCGCGTGCCGGCGCCTGGCTGGAAGCCCGCGGGCTACGTTGTACCAACGCAAGCCACCAAGCTGATCACGACGAACGACGTCTATGTCTATGACGCGCTGAAAACGCCGCAGTTCTGGCTGATCTGGTGGGTGCTTTGCCTCAACGTGACCGCCGGCATCGGCGTGCTCGGCCAGGCCTCCGCGATGAGCCAGGAGATGTTCCCGGGCAAAGTCTCGGTCGTCGCAGCGGCGGGTTTCGTCGGCCTGATGAGCCTGTTCAACATGGGCGGCCGTTTCTTCTGGGCGTCCACGTCGGATTATATCGGGCGCAAGAACACCTATTTCGTATTCATGGTGCTCGGCTTCATCCTGTACTGCACTGTGCCGCATACGGGATCGATCGGCAGCGTGGCCGGCTTCGTGATCTGCTTCCTGATCATCATCAGCATGTACGGCGGCGGCTTCTCGACTGTCCCGGCTTATCTGAGAGACATGTTCGGCACGCGTTATGTCGGCGCCATTCACGGCCTGTTGCTTACCGCCTGGTCGATGGCCGGCATCTTCGGCCCGGTACTGGTGAACTACATCCGCCAGTATAACGTCACCCACGGCGTGCCGAAGGCCGACGCCTATAACGTGACCATGTACATCATGGCCGGGCTGCTGGTGATCGGCTTCATCTGCAATCTGCTGGTCAAGGCGGTCCATCACCGCTTTCACATGCGTCCTGACCACGAAGCCGAACTGGCGCAAATCGCAGTCGGAGCCGCCGGCGAACCGGCCGGCGCTTAGGGAGGAACAATCATGCAGGCATCAAACCAACAAACGGGCACGACCACGCTGCAGCTGGTGCTGGCCTGGGGCTTCGTCGGCATTCCGCTTGCGCTCGGCGTGCTGCAGACCTTGATCAATTCGATGAAGCTCTTCCAGTAAAAACAAAAAACAAGCCGGAACGGGCGCCGCTTCCTTTCGGCCGGAAGCAAGCGGCGTTTCCACGCGCGAGTGGCATCGGCTTGCGGAAGGAGCCACCTTTTGGTTGCTACTATGACTAAAATCCTATTATCCAAGCCGCACTTGTCCATGCGATAATTTGTCAATCGGCAGATAGATATCTTCTATTGCCGCGGAACCTGTGATTGAGTCCCCAAAGCCGGCGTTCGACCGGCGCCTCATAAGAATGCGCCCAAGCGCAGCGTGTTGGGGAAATCAAGGAGGACCGCGCGATGGCTTTGTTCCCAATTCTCGATCGGAATCGGACGATCGCTGGACCCGGCTTTAGCCGGTGGATGGTGCCGCCCGCAGCGTTATGCATCCATCTGTGCATCGGCCAGGCCTATGCATTCAGCGTCTTCAATCTGCCGATGACCAAGTTGATCGGCATCACCCAGTCGGCGCCGGATGACTGGCATCTGACCGAGCTTGGGTGGATTTTCTCGATCGGCATCTTCTTCCTCGGCACGTCAGCAGCGGTTTTTGGCCGCTGGGTCGAGGAAGGCGGCCCACGGCAAGCCATGTTTGTGGCCGCTTGTTGCTTCGGCGGTGGCTTCCTGGTTTCGGCGTTCGGCGTCTATATCCACAATCTCTGGGTCATTTATCTGGGTTATGGCGTCTTGGGCGGCTGCGGCCTCGGCCTTGGTTACATCTCGCCCGTGTCGACCCTGATTAAATGGTTTCCAGATCGTCCCGGCATGGCGACCGGCATGGCCATCATGGGCTTTGGCGGAGCCGCTTTCATCGCCTCGCCGCTCTCGGTCTGGCTGATGGCACATTTCTCGACGCCCACCCATGTCGGTGTCGCCGAGACCTTTATCACGCTGGGCATCGTCTATTTCTGCTTCATGATAGTCGGCGCTTTCATCGTGCGGGTACCCGCACCGGGCTGGAACCCGGCGGGCTATACGCCGCCGGTCGTCGAGCAGAAACTCATCACCAAAAACGACGTCTACGTCTATGACGCGATCAAGACGCCGCAGTTCTGGCTGATCTGGTGGGTGCTTTGCCTCAACGTCACCGCCGGCATCGGCGTGCTCGGGCAGGCCTCCGCCATGACCCAGGAAATGTTCCCGGGCAAGGTATCGGTGGTCGCGGCGGCGGGCTTCGTCGGCCTATTGAGCCTGTTCAACATGGCGGGCCGTTTCTTCTGGGCCTCCACGTCGGACTATATCGGGCGCAAGAACACCTATTTCTGCTTCTTCGTGCTCGGGACCGTCCTGTACTGCACCGTCCCATGGACCGGCTCGATCGGCAGCGTGTCGCTGTTCGTGCTGTGCTTCGTCATCATCATCAGCATGTACGGCGGCGGCTTCGCCACCGTGCCGGCCTATCTGAAGGACATGTTCGGCACGCGCTATGTCGGCGCCATCCACGGCTGGTTGATCACCGCGTGGTCGGCGGCCGGCGTGTTCGGACCGGTGCTGGTGAATTACATCCGCGAGTATCAGATCGATCACGGCGTGCCGAAGGCGCAGGCCTACAACGTCACCATGTATGTCATGGCGGGCTTGTTGGTCATCGGCTTCATTTGCAACGCCATGATCAAGGCGGTGCATCATCGCTTCCACATGAAGCCCGATCATGAAGCGATCGCAGCCCAGATGGCCGTCGACGCAGCCGGCGAGCCGGCCGGCGCATAAGGAGAAAGATCATGGCAAACCAGAATCAGAATAGCTCAAATATGCTGCCGCTCATCCTCGCCTGGGGCTTCGTCGGCATTCCCTTGGCGTGGGGCGTGCTGCAAACGCTGCAAAACGCGATGAAGTTGTTCCAGTAGCTTCTTCAGCAGTCAAAATACCAACGGCGCGGCTGCAAAGCCGCGCCGTTTGCATGTCGGCTTGCCGATGACGTTCACTTTGGCTTTATCTCGAGGGTGATTCGACAACGCAGCTAGGGGGATAGCGTTGACCCATGTGAGACCGACGCGAACCGATAGAACCTCGCTATGCCCGCCAAAACTATCTTGATTTCGGGAATTGGAATAGGCGGTCCAACGCTGGCGTTTTGGTTGCGGGCCGCCGGGTTCACGCCAACCCTCGTCGAGCGTGCGCCGACATTACGTACCGGAGGCTACGTCATCGACTTCTGGGGACTTGGCTACGATATCGCCGAACGGATGGGGTTGATGGCCGAGATCAATCGGGTCGGCTATCACATGCGCGAACTGCGCATGGTCGATGCACGAGGCCGCCGCGTCGCCGGCTTCGGCACGGCGGTATTCGAAGAACTCACCGGCGGCCGCTACGTCACTCTCGGTCGCAGCGACTTGTCGCGACTGCTGTTCGACAAGATCACGGACGATTGCGAGACGGTGTTCGGCGACGAAATCATCGCGCTGCAAGACCGCGACGACGGCGTCGAGGTCCAATTGCAACGCGGCGGCAGCCGGCGGTTCGACCTGGTGATCGGCGCCGACGGCTTGCATTCATCGGTTCGCCGGTTGGCTTTTGGGCCGCAGCATCGCTTCGAGAAAAAGCTCGGCTATATGGTCGCCGCATTCGAGGTCAGAGGCTATCGGCCGCGCGACGAGGAGGTTTACGTCGTCTACGGCGAGCCCGGACGGCAGCTCGGTCGCTTTGCTATGCATGACGACCGCACGCTGTTCCTGTTCGTCTTCTCCGGCGACTCCTATGCGCCCGTCGAAGGACTCGGTCTCGATGCGCAGAAGGCGATCCTGCGCGAGCGCTTCGGCGACGACGGTTGGGAATCGCGGCGCATCCTCGACGAGCTCGATCGCGCTGACGAGATCTATTTCGATCGCGTCAGCCAGATCGTCATGGACCACTGGTGGCGCGGCCGCTTGGCGCTACTCGGTGATGCGGCTTTCTGCATTTCGCTATTGGGCGGTCAAGGGTCCGCCCTGGCGATGACGTCGGCCTACGTTCTGGCCGGCGAGCTTGCCGCGTCAGCAGGCCATCACGACGCCGCGTTCCGCAGCTACGAAGAGTTGCTGAGGCCATACATCGCCACGAAACAGGCGAGCGCCGAACGTTTCGCGGGTTTCTTTGCACCCAAAACGCAACTCGGCCTTTTCCTGCGAAAATACGCGATAAAAGCGTTTCGCTTTCAGGGTTTAGCGAAGGCCATGATCGGCAGAGACATCGTCGATAGGCTGAAATTACCGGATTATCGATTTGCTCGGTGAAACTCTCTTCGCCCACCGATTTTGCCGTGCGCCAAAAATGTTAGCGGCGCCGCCGTAAAGCCGCGCCACCTTTTTCCGGAAAAGCCCCGACAGTGGCTACTACGCGACCTTTTCCTTCAAATGCGGGAACATGGCGTGCAGCGCTTCCTGGTCCATCTCGGTTTTGAATTTGTGGCGGTCTTTTAGCGTGCCCGCCTTCTGGGCCGCGGGCCGGGCGTTGATTTCATCGACCAGCCGCTTGATGTTCTTGTACTTGTCCCAGGCGCCCTCGCCGGTCACGTTTGGCAGCATGCGCGCCCAGCCCCAGACGTTCATGTCGGCGATCGTATAGGTGTCGCCGAGCATGTATTTATGCTTGCCCAGCCGTTCGTCGAGGATGCCGGCGTGACGCTGCGCCTCGAAGACGTAGCGGTTGATGGCGTAAGGAACTTTCTCCGGCGCATAATTCTTGAAATGCACTGCTTGGCCGAAATACGGCCCGACGCCGGACGACACAAAAAACATCCATGACAGCAATTCGCCGCGCGCCTTGTCGGTCTTGGCCGGCAGGAACTTGCCGGTCTTCTCGGCGAGGTAGAGCAGGATCGCACTGGAATCGAACACCGTGGCGTCGCCATCGACGATGGCCGGCAATTTGGCGTTCGGATTGATCTTCAGAAATTCCGGCTTGTGCTGCTCGCCCTTGCGGGTGTCGACCGGGAGGGCTTCGTATGGCAGGCCAGCCTCTTCGAGGAAAAGCGCCACCTTGGTCGGGTTGGGCGCGCCGCTATAGTAGAATTTCAGCATATCAAGACTCCCTGAGTTTTAGTCCGCTTTATCAGCTAATCACCACTCATTCCCGCGCAAGCGGGATTCCAGTCTGGATCCCCACTTTCGCGCGGGGACAAGCGGTTGGCCGTCGTTAAAACAACCCGACGATCTTGCCGTCGGGACCGACGTCGATCACGTCGGCCGCCGGGACCCTGGGCAGGCCGGGCATGGTCATAACCTCGCCGCAGATCGCGACCACGAACTCGGCGCCGGCGGAAAGCCGCACCTCGCGAACGTTGATGACGTGATCGGTCGGCGCGCCCTTGGCGTCGGGATTGGTCGAGAAGCTGTACTGCGTCTTGGCGACGCAGATCGGAAATTTGCCGTAGCCCATCGACTCGAAATTGGCGAGCTGATCGCGCACCGCCTTGTCCGCAGTGACGTCTTTGGCGCGATAGATTTCCTTGGCGATGGTGCGGATCTTCTCGAACAGCGGCATGTCGTCGGGATAGAGAAATTTCAGCTTGCTCTTGCCGCTTTCCGCGACTTTGACGACGGCGCGCGCCACATTGGCCGCGCCCTCGCCGCCCATCGCCCAATGATCCGCCATCAAGGCCTCGACGCCGAGCGCCTTGCACCTTTCCATGACCAGATTGATTTCGGCTTCGCTGTCGGCGGAGAACCGGTTGATCGAGACGATCGGGACGACGCCGAATTTCTGCACGTTCTCGACATGGCGTTGTAGGTTAGCCATGCCGGCTTCGAGCGCCTTGAGATTTTCCGCCTTGAGGTCTTCTTTCTTGACGCCGCCGTGCATCTTGAGCGCGCGAATGGTCGCCACCAGCACGATGCAGTCCGGCGCGATGCCGGCCTTACGGCATTTGATGTCCATGAATTTCTCGGCGCCGAGGTCGGCGCCGAAGCCGGCTTCGGTGACCACGTAATCGGCGAGCTTCAGCGCCGTCGTCGTCGCCAGCACCGAATTGCAGCCGTGGGCGATATTGGCGAACGGGCCGCCATGAATGAAGGCGGGCGTGCCTTCGAGCGTCTGCACCAGATTCGGCGCCAGTGCTTCCTTGAGCAGCACGGTCATGGCGCCCTGCGCCTTGAGATCGCCGGCGCGCACCGGTTTCCGATCGCGGGTATAGGCGACGACGATGTTGCCGAGCCGCTTCTTGAGGTCGTCGAGGTCGCGCGCCAGGCAGAAAATCGCCATGACCTCGGAGGCCACAGTGATGTCAAAGCCGTCTTCGCGCGGGAACCCATTGGCGACGCCGCCCAGCGAGGACACCACCGAGCGCAGCGCCCGATCGTTCATATCGAGCACCCGGCGCCACGCCACGCGGCGCGCATCGATGCCGAGCGTATTGCCCCAATAAATGTGGTTGTCGAGCAAAGCGGCGAGCAGATTGTTCGCCGAGGTGATGGCATGAAAATCGCCGGTGAAGTGCAGATTGATATCTTCCATCGGCACGACCTGCGCGTAGCCGCCGCCGGCGGCACCGCCCTTGACGCCGAACGAAGGGCCCAGCGAAGGCTCGCGGATGCACAGCATCGCCTTCTTGCCGATGTGATTGAGCGCGTCGGTCAATCCCACCGTGGTCGTGGTCTTGCCCTCGCCTGCGGGCGTCGGGTTGATGGCGCTAACCAGAATGAGCTTGCCGTTGGGCCTGCTTTGCAGTGATTTGACGAAATCCATCGACACCTTGGCCTTATAGTGGCCGTAGGGTTCGAGATTTTCCGGCGCGATACCGAGTTTCTCGCGCGCGATGTCGACGATCGGCCGCTTCTTGGCGGCCTGCGAAATTTCAATGTCGGATTTCGGCGATTGATGTTGTGAGGCGGGCATAGGGATGATCCATCAAATGTCGGCGGGAAGGGTCGAAGGCTCGAAACCCGGCAAGGTCTACGTCAACCGCGCCTTGGGAGCGAGGTTGGCGGATTTCGCCCATTCGCCGGCTTCGACCTTTTTGCCGTCGGCGGGCTGAACGCGCGAGATTTTGAAGCGCCCGTCGGCGCAAACCACGGTGAAGCCGTCGGCTTCCACCGCGACGATTTCGCCGAGCTTGCCGGCGATCCCCTTGGGATCCTTTGCCGGCAACGGCTTGGCGTCGAAGATTTTCAGCTGCTTGCCGTCGAGGGCGGTCCAGGCGCCGGGCGCAGGATTGCAGCCGCGGATGAGGCGGTCGATCTGCTCCCAGGGCTTGCCCCAATCGATCTTGGCATTCTCCGCGGTGCAGCGGCCTTCGTAGGTCGCCTTCGCTTCGTCTTGCTTGATACGCGGCGCGTTGCCGGTCTTGACGAGATCGACCGATTCCATCATCGCTTCGACGCCCATCGGAAACAGCCGGTCGAAATAGACTGTACCGAGCGTGTCATTCGGCCCGATCGGCGTTTTCTTCTGGATGAGCACGTCGCCGGTATCCAGCCCATTATCCGGCCAGAAAATCGACAGACCGGTCTCAGTCTCACCCTTGATGATCGGCCAATTGATCGCGCTGGCGCCGCGGTAGGCCGGCAACAGCGAGGGGTGATACTGGATCGAGCCGTGGGTCGGTAAGTTGAGAAACTCTTCCGGAACAAACAGCGTAACGAAAGCCATGACCTGAAGGTCGGGCTTGAGCGCTTTGAATTCCTCCAAAACCTCGGGCTTCTTGTAGGAATTGGGCTGATAGACCGGAAGCTTGGCGGCGAGTGCAGCCTCCTTCAGCGGATCGGCCTTCGCTCCCGGCTTTTCCGGCGCGACATAGACGGCAACGACATTCTCGCCGCGCTTGATCAGCGCTTCCAGCACCGCCTTGCCGAACGCCTGCTGGCCGTGAACCACGATACGCATCGCAAAACCTCTCCCATAATTTTCACCTCTCCCCGCGTGCGGGGAGAGGTCGAGCGAAGCGAGGGTGAGGGGGCCTCTCCGCGATTCTGAGCCCTCAAGCCCGAACCCAGCCGAGAGGCCCCCTCACCCCGACCCTCTCCCCGCGCAGCGGGTAGAGGGAGAAGAAAACTACGCCGCCTCTGCCTTAGCCGGCTTGTCCGGCGCGGTGATGGCGCCCGACAGTTTGATTTCGCCGACATCCTTCTCGGAATAGCCGAGCACCTTGCGCAAAATCTCCTCGGTGTGCTCGCCTAAGAGCGGCGAGCGGCGCACGTCGGCTGGCGAATCCGAAAGCTTGATGGGATTGCCGACCGTCAGATATTTGCCGCGTCCGGGATGATCGACCTCGACGACGGTGCCGGTGGCGCGCAGCGACGGCTCCTCGGCGATCTCCTTCATCGACAGGATCGGCCCGACCGGAATGTCGTGCTTGTTGCAGATTTCCATGACTTCAAATTTGGTCTTGGTCTTGGTCCATTCCTCGATGGTGTCGAAGATTTTTCGGAGCCGCGGCAGCCGTGCCGGCGGCGTGGCGTAATCCGGCTCGGTTTTCCATTCCGGCTTGCCGATCAGATCGCAGATCGCGCCCCACACCGGCGCTTGCGTAATGAAATATATGTAAGCGTCGGGGTCGGTTTCCCAGCCTTTGCATTTGACGATCCAGCCCGGCTGACCGCCGCCGGAATCGTTGCCGGCGCGCGGCGTGGCCTTACCGAACGGAATGCCTTCACCGTACTGGCTGTATTCGGTGAGCGGCCCATGCGCCAAACGCTGCTGATCGCGCAGTTTCACCCGCGCGAGATTGAGCACGCCGTCTTGCATGGCGGCGAGCACTTTTTGCCCGCGGCCGGTGCGCGTGCGCTGATAAAGCGCGCTGACGATGCCGAGCGCGAGATGCAGGCCGGTGCCGCTATCGCCGATCTGCGCGCCGGTAACGAGCGGCGGACCATCGCGGAAACCGGTGGTCGAGGCCGAACCGCCGGCGCATTGCGCCACGTTCTCGTAGACCTTGCAGTCTTGATATGGACCCGGACCGAAACCCTTCACCGACGCGACGATCATGCGCGGATTAAGCTTGTGGATGTGTTCCCAGGTCAGTCCCATGCGGTCGAGCGCGCCGGGCGCGAAATTCTCGACCAGCACGTCGCACAACTTCACCAACCGATCGAGGATTTCCTTGCCCTTGGGATGCTTGGAATCAATGGTGATCGAGCGCTTCGAGCCATTGAGCATGGTGAAATAGAGGCTGTCCTGCCCCTTCACGTCGCGCAATTGGGTGCGCGTAATATCGCCGACGCCGGGCCGTTCCACTTTGATGACGTCGGCGCCCATGTATGCAAGCAGTTGCGTGCAGGTCGGCCCCGACTGCACATGGGTGAAGTCGAGAATCTTCACGCCTTCCAGCGCCCGGCCCGCCTGCCCCCATGGCTTGGCCGAAGGACGCGGCGGGCCGTTGCCATTGCCCGCCTTCGCTGCGGGTTTTCTCGCCGCGAGCTTCACGAGTTTTCTGACAGGCCTTTTTGCCGCTTTTTTGCTTTTGGCCTTGGCGGCTTTCTTGCGCGTTGCCATTGTTTTCTCTCCTAAACCTTCATCGATGCCGAATCTGCGGTGGTTACTTCTTGCCAAGCGCGCTTTTCGGGTTGAGGTTGCCGATGCGGCCGCTCTCGCTGCCGGCCGCCGGATCGATCACCGCGTTGATCAGTGTCGGCTTGCCTGAATCCATGGCGGCGTTGACCGCCCGCCTGAGCTCGTCCGGCGACGTCGCGTTGACGCCGACACCGCCAAAGGCGTCGATTATCTTGTCGTAGCGCGAGCCCTTGACGAAGACCGTCGTTGCCGGATCCGGACCGCCGCCGGCATTGACGTCGGTGCCGCGGTAGATGCCATCATTGTTGAAGATGACGACACAGACTGGCAACTTGTAACGGCAGATCGTTTCGATCTCCATGCCGGAGAAACCGAAGGCGGAATCGCCTTCGACCGCGAGAACCGGCTTACCGGTCTCGACGGACGCGGCAATGGCATAGCCCATGCCGATGCCCATGACGCCCCAGGTGCCGACGTCGAGCCGCTTGCGCGGCTTATACATGTCGATGACGCCGCGCGCGAGATCGAGCGTATTGGCGCCCTCGTTGACGAGAATGGCGTCGGGCCGTTCCTTGATAACGGTACGCAGCACGCCAAGCGCGCCGTGATAGTCCATCGGCACGTTGTTGTTCATCAGCCGCGGCGCCATCTTGGCGACGTTCTCCTCACGTTTTTTGCTCACCGCGCCGGTCCAGTCCGCCGGCGCGGCCGGCCATTTGGCGTCCATGCCGGCAAGCAGCGCCGCGACGGCCGAGCCGATATCGCCGACCACCGGCGCGACGATCTCGACGTTGGAATCCATCTCCTTGGGCTCAATATCGATCTGAATGAACTTCTTCGGCGCCTCGCCCCAGGCTTTGCCTTTGCCGTGCGACAATAGCCAATTAAGCCGCGCGCCGATCAGCATGACGACATCGGAATCCTTGAGCACCGTCGAGCGTGCCGCACCGGCGCACAGCGGATGGGTGTCCGGCAAGAGCCCCTTGGCCATGCTCATCGGCAGAAACGGAATGCCGCTTTTTTCGACCAGCGCGCGGATCGCGTCGTCGGCTTGCGCATAGGCCGCGCCCTTGCCGAGGACGATCAACGGGCGTTTGGCGGTCTTGAGCACATCGAGCGCGCGCCTGACCGCCTCCGGCGACGGAATTTGCGCCGGCGCAGGGTCGATGACCTTGACCAGAGACTTCCTGCCTTCCTCTGCATCCATGACCTGCCCGAACAGCTTGGCCGGCAGATCGAGATAGACGCCGCCCGGACGCCCCGACACCGCGGCGCGGATGGCGCGCGCCAAGCCGATGCCGATGTCGGCCGCATGGAGAACGCGGTAGGCCGCCTTGCACAGCGGCTTGGCGATGGCGAGCTGGTCCATCTCCTCGTAATCGCCCTGTTGCAAGTCGACAATTTCGCGCTCCGACGAGCCCGAGATCAGGATCATCGGAAAGCAGTTGGTCGTGGCATGAGCGAGCGCGGTGAGGCCGTTGAGGAAACCGGGCGCCGACACCGTGAGGCAGACGCCCGGCTTCTTGGTGAGAAAACCGGCGATGGCGGCGGCATAGCCGGCATTTTGTTCATGCCGGAACGACAGGACGCGGATGCCTTCGGCCTGTGCCATACGGCCGAAATCCGTGATCGGAATGCCGGGTACGCCGTAGATCGTGGTAAGGCCGTTGAGCTTGAGCGCCTCGATGATGAGGTGAAAGCCATCCGTCAGCTCCTGCGCGGCCGAACCGGCGGCCTCCGGCGCCTTCGCCTTTACTGCTGCGTCTGCCATGGGAGTTCTCCCTCGATTCAGTCCAAATAGTCCGCGTATTTCGCCACGTGTTCGGCAAGTCCGAGCGCGTGATCGCGCACCAGCGTCTCCGCGCGCACGATGTCGCGCGCCTCCAACGCCTCGATGATGTGGATATGGTCGCGGATCGAGCGGTCGGCGCGATCCTTCTCGCCGATCGTCTTGCGCCGGATCATCCGCATATGGGTGAAAAGGTTCTCGGCGAGCGCCATCAGCACGCCGTTACGGGAAAGCCGGATGATGGTCTGGTGGAACTCGATATTGACTTCGGAATATTCGTCGAGATGGGCACGCACTTCGCCGTTTTCGAAAGTGGCGAACATTTTGCGTAGCGACGCGATCTCATCGTCGCCGGCGTTTTCCGTGATCAGCCGCGCCGCCATGCTCTCGAGCGCAGCCCAAGCGGTAATCAGCTCGATCACCTCGCGCCTGGTCTTGCGCACCACATAGACGCCGCGCCGCGGCACCGAGCGGACAAAGCCCTCGCGCTCGAGTTGCGCCATCGCCTCGCGCACCGGCGTGCGGCTGATGCCGAAGTCGCCCGCCAGACTGCGCTCGTCGAGCCGAATCTCGCTGCGGCTCCCGTAGATGTCCATACCGACGATGACGGATTTCAGCGCGGCATAGGCCTTGTTCTTGAAGCTGAAGGACGTGTCGATCGGCTCAAGCCTTGGCCGCTCGACCGGGTCGGCGACATTGGCCGCAGGCTCGCCTTTGGCGACGGAAAAACGATGCACGCTGGACGACATGAACGCTCGCGAAGCTCAAAAGACGCCCTCGACCCCCAACTGGACGCGGTCTTTTGATAGAGCCCTTGGCCGCGTTCCAAGCGTCATCCATAGCGCACTGTAATACATTATGCCAGAGGCGGAATGCCGTATTTCATGGGCTCTTTTCGAAAACAGAACGGGCGCGGGATTGCTCCCGCACCCGCTCTACCGTGGCGAATTAAGCGCCGTACTTCAGCCTCGTGCCATCATCTTCGATCGCATTGGCTTAAGCACAAACAGGGCCAAGCCCACGACCACGAAATTCATGATCGCGGTAACGACGAAGACCATATGCCAGCCGCCCGTCGCGCTCTTGATCAGGTTGGCGACCGGCACCAAAAACGCCGAGGCGCCTTTGGCCGTATAGAGCAGGCTCAAGTTCACCGTCGCGAACTTGGTGCCGTAAGTGTCTGTGCAGGTCGACGGGAACAAGCTGAAAATCTCGCCCCAGGTCAAGAAGATCAGCGCCGCGAACAGCACGAACGCCCACGGTTCGTGACCGAGAGTCCCCAACAGCCAGTAGGCGACACCGCCGAGCCCGAACGCGATCGCCATGGTGTATTCACGGCCGATATGGTCCGAAATCCAGCCGAACAGCGGGCGGGCGCCGCCGTTGCAAAGATTGTCGATGACCAGGGCCGCACTGAGCGTCGTGGCTCCGAAGAAGACAATCGTATCGCCGATGTTGAAGTCTTTGGCGATGGGCGCGATCTGCGCGGTCGCCATCAAGCCCGACGCCGATACCATGATGAACATGATGTAGAGAATCCAGAATACCGGCGTGCTCAAAGCCTCCACCGGCGAGTAGTTGCGCGCCGTCTGCGCGACTTTCGGCGCGGCTATGCCGGTCATCTCGCCGGGATCGGGCGCCCGCAACAGCCAGGCAAGGACGAAAACGATTCCACCCTGGATGAGGCCGAACCAGAAGAAGGCCGACTCATAACCGCCGGCGGCGATGACTTCGCGAATGGGAACGACGGTGAGTGCCGCGCCGGCGCCGTAACCGGCCGCCGTGAGGCCGACCGCGAGACCGCGGCGGTCCGGGAACCATTTCACCGCCTGACCGACGCAGGTCGCGTAAATCGCCCCGCCGCCCGTGCCGGCAAGCACCGCGCCAAGATAAAGCATCTCAAGCGAATCCGCGCGGGAATTGACGATCCAGCCGAGGGCAACCATGATTCCGCCGAAGGCGACGACCAGTTTGGGTCCGCGACGCGTACCCAAAGTGTCGACAATCCAGCCTTCGATCGGCGTCAGCCACGTCTCCAGCGCGATAAAGATGCTGAAGGCGAGCTGGATCGACGCGATCGACCAACCGTGCGCCTTGTTGATCGGGTTCACAAAGAGCGTCCAGCCATATTGCAGGTTGGCGATCATCACCATGCAGATGATGCCAAAGATAAGCTGGCTCCAGCGCGTTGCCGGCGTCGCCGTTGCTCCGGATTCGACCATTGTGGTTGTTGCAGCCATGGCTTCCGTCCCCATCAAGTAATTTTTGGTTGTGGTCCGAATTTAGAACAATTTCGAGCAATTTGCGAGAGGCGGAGGGAACTTTCCGGCTTCCGTGCCCATTCGTCGCACCAACCCACGTGCCAAGTGAAGGAACGATGAGCCAACTGGCTCGGCAGGCGGATGTGCGGTGCAGCAAAATTCGATTGAACCGATTGCCGCGCACAGGCGTTCGCTAGAGAGGAGTTCCACTTTCATTTTCCATTGGAGCGTTGCATGACCGGCTGGGTCCGCCTTCCGTTCTTCGTTGCCCTCATGCTGTTTCTCGGTGCGGCGAATACCGTCGCGCAAAGTGCGGGGGCCGACGAAGCCATAACGTCCCACGGCGCGGTGACCCAGACGGTCGGGCTGACGCCCGCCCAGAAGAGCGCCATCTATAATGCCGCCGTGCGGCAGCGGGTGCGCGCTTCCTCGACGCAGATCGAAGCCACGGTTGGCGCCCCGGTGTCCCGCTCCGTCCCGCTCGCGGAGCTGCCCGGTCAGACCGGTACCGCCGACGTGCCGCTCCTCAAATATGCCATGGTGGCGGACGATGTAGTGGTGGTCGATCCGATCAGGATGCGGGTTGTCGACGTCATTCACAGCAACATCGGACCATAAGCGGCGATGGCGGTGACGGCCAAAGCTCAAGCGGCATCCGCGCAATCGGCGGTGAAGCAGGCTATTGCCGAAGTCGTCGCAACGACTGCCGCATTGGTTCATGGCGAGGCGCCGCCCGAAGCGTCATTCACCATCACCGCGACGCAGCCGAGCCGACCGCCACGCGCGCTCAAATACGGCGACACATTCGTCGTCCTCGATAGCCGCGGCGACATTGGCGGGGCGTCCGGCGGGCTGTTCCACCGGGATACGCGGCACCTGTCGCGTCTGGAATTGCGGGTCAACGACGGGCCGCCGCTGCTGCTCGGCTCCAACCTGCGCGATGACAATTCGGCCTTCTTCGTCGATCTGACCAACCCGGATCTGATGGATGGTCAGCACATCGTCATGGAGAAGGATCGCGTGCATATTCTGCGCACGATCTTTCTGTGGCGCGACACCGCCTATCAGCGGCTCGGCGTGCGCAACTACGGCGATCAGGCGATCGATCTGCGCCTGTCGATCCACTTCGAAAACGACTTCGCCGATCTGTTCGAGGTGCGCGGCGCGCACCGCGACCGTCGCGGCACCGCGACCGCAAAAATTCACGGCGATGATCGGGTGTTGCTGGTCTATGACGGTCTCGACGGCAAAGTGCGGCGCACCGCGCTTTATTTCGATCCGCCGCCGGACGAGCTGGCGACCGGTTCGGCGGTGTACGAAATTCATCTTAAGCCCGGCGAAACCTGTCCGTATTTCATCGCGGTAAGCTGCGATCGGGGGGATTCGCCGCCGTTGCCGTTCTTGCGCGGCCTCATTGCGGCGCGCCGTGAAATGCGCGAACTCGACGCGCGAGCAAACCTCCGTGCAAACGTCCAATGAACGTTTCAACGCAGTGCTGTGCCGATCGGCCGCCGATCTCGCGATGCTGATGACGGATACGCCGCAAGGGCGCTACCCCTATGCCGGCATTCCCTGGTACTCGACCACGTTCGGCCGCGACGGGCTGATCACGGCATTGCAAATGTTGTGGTGGTCGCCGGAGGTGGCGCGCGGCGTGCTGCGTCGCTTGGCGGCCTATCAGGCCACGACCACGGATCCCCTTGCGGACGCCGAGCCCGGAAAAATCCTGCACGAGATGCGCTGCGGCGAAATGGCGGCGCTGCGCGAAGTGCCGTTCGGCCTCTATTATGGCAGCGTCGACGCGACGCCGCTGTTCGTGTTGCTCGCCGGGCTTTATCTGGAGCGCACCGGCGATACGAAGACCATCGCTGAACTGTGGCCGAATATCGAGGCGGCGCTGGGTTGGATCGACGGCCCCGGGGATCCGGATCGCGACGGCTTCGTCGAATATAAGCGCGCCAGCGAGCAAGGTCTCGCCAATCAGGGCTGGAAAGATTCCTACGACGCCATCTTCCACGCCGACGGGCGCCTGGCCGAGGGCGAGATCGCACTGGTCGAGGTGCAGGGCTACGTCTATGCGGCCAAACGCATGGCGGCGTGCTGCGCGCGGCGGCTCAACCGCGAAGCTGCGGCGCGGCGGCTCGACGGCGAAGCAAGCCGCCTCGCCGAACGATTCGAAGCCGCCTTCTGGTGCCCAGAGCTCGGCACTTATGCGCTGGCGCTCGATGGCGCCAAGGAACCGTGCCGGGTGCGCACGTCGAACGCCGGCCAAGTGCTGTTCACCGGCATCGCGGCCGCCGACCGCATTAGGCGCGTCGCGGAGGATTTGTTGCAGCCGCGCTTCTTTTCCGGCTGGGGCATCCGTACGGTGGCGAAAGACCAAGTGCGCTTTAATCCGATGTCGTACCACAACGGTTCGATCTGGCCGCACGACAACGCGTTGATCGCACTCGGTCTGGCGCGCTATCAGTGCAAGCCGGCGATAGACACGCTGTTCGGCGGCCTGTTTAACGCCGCGATCTACATGGATCAGAGTCGGCTGCCGGAATTGTTTTGCGGCTTCCAACGCCAGCGCGGTCACGGCCCGACGCTTTATCCGGTCGCCTGCGCGCCGCAGGCCTGGGCCAGCGCGACACCGTTCTCGCTGCTTGAAGCTTCGCTCGGCCTTGAGTTCGATCCGTTCAACGGCGAAATCCGGCTGCGCAATCCGCGCCTGCCGCCGTTCCTCGATGAAGTGACACTGCACGATCTGCAGCTTTCCTCATCGAGCGTCGATCTGCGCGTGCGCCGGCACGGCGACACGGTTTCGTTGGATACGACCCAGATCAGCGGCGATATCAGGGTTTCCATCGTCTTTTCGTCGTGATCGAAGCGAATGCCGCCAAGGAGCCTGCGACAATCCCGCGTCGGGCCGCCCGGCGTGGAACCAGCGCGGCCTCCTCGGCTTAGTGGAGTAAGTTCCGGCTATGAGTTCCCTTTGAGTTTCCTCCCCGGGACGCGTTGCCTGACCTGCTAATCGCGGAACCCGCATGCTCGGCAGAAAGCTCATAAGGATCACGGTAGCGCTGTCCGCACTGGCGTTGATCGCGCCGCTACCCTGCGCGACCGACGCCGCTTTTGCCGAAGACGCCCAGCCGCCGGCGGCCAGCAATCAACCGGCAGCACCATCTGCTGGCGCGTCACAGCCGTCCACGCCGCCCGCCGCGGTCACTATCCTCACCGACCACGAAGTCGAAGGCATCCTCGGCCGCGAAGTGGTCAGCAGTGCCAGCGAAAACATGGGCCGCGTTGTCGACGTCCTGGTCGACCGAAGCGGGCAGGTACGAGCGGCGATCATCGATTTCGGCGGCTTCCTTGGCGTCGGCAGCCGCAAGATCGCAGTGGACTGGAATGCATTGCACTTTCCGCCGCCGGCAAAACCCGACGCCAAGATCACGCTCGAACTGACGCGCGACCAGGTGAAGGCCGCGCCCGAATATCAGGAGGGGAAGCCCATCGTCGTCCTCGGTGCGCTCGGCAAGCTCGAGTCACTGCCCGAATAAGCGCGCATTTGATTTCGCAACGACGCCCGTGCTCGGACCCCGGTCCGGGCATCCATCGTTGTCCAACAAGATCGCGTCACTTGAAACGATCGTCGGAGACGTATGCCGCCCGTAAATCCGTCACGCCGTCTACGCGACAGGCCGGAGCCGCACGGCGCGCGCGACGCCACAGGCGACCTGTCCTCCTCACAGCCAGATCGGGCCGAACCGCCGCGCGCCCCCTCGCAGCGCAGCCTGGGTGGGCTCGACTGGTTCATCTTCTTCGTCGCCGACGTGCAGACCGGATTCGGGCCGTTCGTTTCGGTTTTCCTCACCGCGCAACGCTGGACCCAGGTGGATATCGGGCTCGTTCAGTCGGCCGCCGGCTTCGTGTCGCTGATCGGCCAGATGCCGGGAGGCGCCTTGGTCGATGCCGCCCGGTCCGAGCGCTTCGTCGCCGGCGTTTCCATCGTGGCGATATGCGTCAGCGCTTTAAGCTACGCGATGCTGCCGATCTTTCCGGTGGTGTTGGCGGGATCGATTCTTCACGCGCTGGCAAGTTGCGTACTCGGCCCGGCGATCGCGGCGATCAGCCTCGGCCTTGTCGGTCACGCGGCGATCGGCGAGCGGTTCGGACGTAATGCGCGCTTCGCATCCGTCGGTAACGGTCTGGCGGCCGCCGCCATGGGCGCCTGCGGCTATTTGATTTCGGCGCGCGCCGTGTTCATCGTTACCGTGCTGCTGCTTGTCCCGGCGCTGATAGCGCTGCGGTCGATCGCTAAAAACGAAATCGATCCCGAGCGGGCGCATGGCGCGCCTTCGCACCGCAGAGTCGATCGCCCCCCGACTAAACCCGGAGCATTGATGCACAATCGGCCGCTCCTGATTTTCGCCGGTTGCCTGCTGCTGTTTCATCTTTCCAATTCGGCGATGCTGCCGCTGGTCGGCAGTGCGGTAACCATGCGCTCGGCGCATTGGGCGACCGTCATCATCGCGGCCTGCATCGTCGTACCGCAACTCATCGTCGCTGCGTTGTCGCCATGGGTCGGCCGGCGCGCGCAGATTTGGGGCCGCCGGCCGCTACTGCTGATCGGCTTTGCCGCGCTGCCGATCCGCGGGCTACTGTTTGCGTTGGTGACGAGCCCGTCGCTGCTTCTCGCGGTGCAGATTCTCGACGGCATCACCGCCGCCGTGTTTGCCGTCATGGTGCCGTTGGTGGTGGCCGACCTGACCCGCGGCACCGGGCATTTCAATCTCGGCCAAGGCATTCTCGGCACTGCGACCGGGATCGGCGCATCGCTCTCGGCGACACCCGCCGGCTACATCACCGACCGCTTCGGCAGCGCGGCGGCCTTTGCTTCGCTCGCCGCAATCGGAACCGTCGGCTTTATCATGCTGTGGCTATTGATGCCGGAGACCAGGCCGGCGGACGACGATGATTGACAGCCGCCGTTGTGGAAGCGATTGAGCCTCACCGGCGTTCGCTTCCGCTTTCGCCAGAATGAACGATTACAGCGCCGGTGCGTCGTCGGCGACGAGCCGCAGATGCGGCGAAGCGGCGTCCGACAGGCTGCGATAAACGGCCAGGTAATCCTGCGCCATGCGGCGCGCGGTGAAGCGCTCTTCGAAGCGGCGCCGGATTCTTTCTCGCGACAAATGGCCGAGCCTATCGACGGCGCCGATGGCGCCATTGACGTCTTCGACGACAAATCCGGTAACGCCGTCGTCGATGACTTCCGGTACCGAGCCACGGTTAAACGCGATGACCGGCGTGCCGCAAGCCATGGCTTCGATCATCACCAGGCCGAACGGCTCCGGCCAGTCGATCGGTACGAGCAGCACGATCGCGCCGCTGAGGAATTCCGATTTCTCCTTGTCGCCGATCTCGCCGATATATTCGATATTGCCCGACGCCATCAACGGTTTGATTTGCTCGTCGAAGTAATCCTGGTCGACCTTGTCGACCTTGGCCGCGACCTTAAGCGGCACGCCGCAATGCTGTGCAATGCGAATGGCCCGGTCGAAACCTTTCTCCGGAGCGATGCGGCCGAGAAAGGCGAAATAGGACGGTTTGACGGGTTTCGGAACCAGAAGCTGCGAGGGGAGACCGTGATAGACCGTGCGCACCCAGTTCGCCTGCGGCAGCGGTCGGCGCTGCGCGTTCGAGATCGACACCACCGGCACCGACGAAAATGTGTCGAAAACCGGCTGATGCTCCGGCAAATCGAGGCGGCCGTGCAACGTCGTCACGAACGGCGTTGACTGGCGCGACAACAACGAAAACGGATAATAGTCGAGATGGCAGTGCAGGAAGTCGAAATTCGACGCCGATCGATACACGTGCTCCAGCATCATCATATGCAGCGCGTTGGGGTCGCGCACCGCGCCGTCGAGCCGCAAGGCCCGCGGCCAGATGGCCTCCAACCGCGCAGACGTCACCGAATCGCCGCTGGCAAATAAGGTCACATCGTGGCCGAGCGCGATCAGCTCTTCGGTGAGCCAAGACACCACCCGCTCGGTGCCGCCGTAAAGTTTAGGCGGGATGGCCTCGGTCAACGGCGCAACCTGTGCGATGTGCATAGAACGACCCTCGTTGTTTTGAAAGTTCCTCACCCGGCGACTACCGACAACGTGGCAGAAGCAAAATATTTCAAATCATGGAGGGAACTTAATTTTGTGGGAGAGATGGAACTTTTTGCGCGCTACGGCGTGAACGTTAAAGTCCCAAATTGAGGGAGATACCGAAACGACTGCCGTAACGAACGGTCGTCGAAATTGATCTGTGCCGTAAAGAGCCGACGGAACATGACGGGAGGGGCCCTCGTTCCATTCACGCCGTCTCCCCAATAGGACGTCCGGGCATAGCTTGCGGGGAAGGGATCAGCGCTTATACCGGCGGAGACCGAATTCGTATGGCCGACCTCACCCGTTACGCCAGTTCCCCTTTGAGATTTATCTATCGCTACATCCGGTTGCGGCCGGTATCGCACGCGGTCATTCTCAGCGCCGTCCTTGGCGCGGTCGCCTGTTCGGTCGGCACCCAATACGGCGTAAAATTTCTAGTCGACACGCTTTCCAGCGGCGCCAATGCCGCGGTATGGGCGGCGTTTTGTCTTCTCGGTTCGCTGATCGCGGCTGACAATCTTTTATGGCGGGTCGCCAGTTGGACCGCCAACTATGCTTTCGTCGGCGTCACCGGCGATCTGCGGCGCGATCTGTTTCGCCACTTGACCGGACACTCGCCCGGCTACTTTGCCGACCGGCTGCCGGGCATGCTCACAAGCCGCGTCACCGCGACGTCCAACGCGGTATTCACTGCCGAAAACATGCTCGTTTGGAACGTGCTGCCGCCGTGCGTGGCGACCGTCGCGGCGATCGCGATGGTTTGCACCATCAGTCTGCCGATGGCTGGCGCGCTCTCGCTCGTCGCCGGAATCATGGTCTTCGTACTGTTCCGCCTCGCGGCGGCCGGTCGGCCGTTACATCACGATTTCGCCACCAAGGCGGCAACGGTCGACGGCGAGATGGTCGACGTCGTGACCAATATGCCGCTGGTGCGGGCGTTCGGCGGCATATTGCGCGAGCATCGCCGCTTCGACGTCACCGTGGATCGCGAGCTCAGCGCGCGCCGGCGCAGCCTGTTTTATCTGGAACGGTTGCGCATCTTTCACGCCGTGGTGACGATCCTGTTGACGCTCGGCCTGCTGGCCTGGTCCATCATGTTGTGGACGCAAGGCGAGGCGACCATCGGCGACGTCGTGCTCGCTTGCACGCTCTCCATCTCGGTGCTCAGCGCCACGCGCGATCTCGCCGTGGCCCTCGTCGACATAACCCAACATATCGCCCGGCTTGCCGAAGCCGTGGCAACGCTCTTGGTGCCGCACGAGCTGCGCGACCATCCGGAGGCGGCGCCGCTGGTGCGGCGCGGCGCCAGCGTCAAATTCGAGCAGATCGATTTCCGTTATTCCGACGGCCGCCAGATCTTCAAAGGCTTTAGCCTGAGCTTCCGCCCGGGCGAACGGGTCGGTCTCGTCGGTCATTCCGGCGGCGGCAAATCGACCCTGTTCGCGCTGCTGCAACGCTTTTACGACGTACAGACGGGACGCATCCTCATCGACGGCCAGGATATCGCGCGCGTCACCCAGGAGAGTCTGCGTGAAGCCATGGGTGTCGTGCCGCAGGACATTTCCATGTTCCACCGCTCGGTGATGGAAAACATCCGCTACGGCCGACCCGAGGCGACCGACGACGAAGTCCTGGAAGCGGCCTTCGCGGCGCGTTGCGATTTTATCGAAGACCTGCCGCAAGGCATGCGCACCATCGTCGGCGAACGCGGCGTGAAACTCTCCGGCGGTCAGCGCCAGCGCATCGCGATTGCGCGCGCCTTCCTCAAAGACGCGCCGCTCTTGCTGCTCGACGAAGCCACCTCCGCGCTCGACAGCGAATCCGAGGAGGCGATCCGCGAGGCGCTCGGTCGATTGATGAGCGGCCGCACCGTGATTGCCATCGCGCACCGGCTTTCAACCGTTCGCAATTTCGACCGCATCGTCGTCTTGTACGCCGGACGCGTCGTGCAAGACGGAGCGCCAGATTTGTTAGTCCGCCGCGAAGGTCCCTACCGGCAGCTGGTGCAGCGTGAGATGGATCGCCTCGGCCGGGAGGCGGCCTGAATTTCTCGGCTCTAAATCAGGCGGGGCGACGATCGCGACCGACTTCACCGACCGAGAATGGCGGATCCCACGGCCCGCGGATCGCGGTTTCGCCACGCCCCGACATCGACGCTGTGAAAGAAGTCGGCGATGTGTTGATTGAATGCCGTCGGGTCTTCGAGATTGATGGTGTGTCCGGCATTCGGCATGACGACCAGCGCGGCAGTCGGGATCGTGCGCTTCATCAAGAGCGCGGGTTCGAGACAAGGCCAGTCCTCGTCGCCGGTCATGATCAATGTCGGCGCCGTGATCGTCTTCATTTGCTCGATCAGGTCGAACAGCGACGGCCGGCGCGCCTGCACGCCGCGCATGGTCAGCGCCGAACCTTCGGTCGAGTGTTCGGCGAGCTGGTTGGCAAACTCCGTCCAGCCGCGCCGGTCCTTGTTCTGAAACTGCACGCGCGTCGGACCGAGCGCGTAGCCTTCGGCGGCTTTCGCCATGGTCTGGCTTTCGAAGGTGGCGGCGGCGGCTTCGGCTTCGGCGGCGAATTGCGCGCGCTTGTCCGGCGCCGCGCCATAGCCGCAGCCGGCGACGACCAGCGAGCGCGCGCGCGTCGGATAGGTGAAGCCGAAATGCAGCGTCGCAAAGCCGCCCATCGACAGTCCGACGATGTGGGCCTGTTCGATCTTCAAGGCATCGAGCACGGCGCGGATATCGTCGCGGGCGCGGTTTTGCGAATATCGCGCCGGATCCTTCGGCACGTCGGACGGCGGATAGCCCCGCGCGTTAAAGGCGATGCAGCGGTAGCGCTGGCCGAAATAGCGCATTTGCATTTCGTAGGAGCGATAATCGCCGGCAAATTCATGCACGAAGACGACCGGCACACCGCTGCCGGTTTCCTCGTAATAAAGCTTCACATCGTCGTCGGTCGTAATGTGCGGCATGCGTGTCTCGCCCGGGGATCGCCGATCTGCTTTCACCCTCGGATCGCGATATCATCATAAAAGCAAAACGCCGCCAAGCCATTGGCTTGACGGCGTAATTTGGTTGCGGGGATAGGATTTGAACCTATGACCTTCAGGTTATGAGCCTGACGAGCTACCGGGCTGCTCCACCCCGCGTCAACCGTCTGATTTATCGAAGGATCATGTAGCAAGCCACCCCGCAGAAGGGAAGTGCGGCAGTCCCTATAATTCGTCATAATGTCATGGTGGGCCTCATCGGACAGTCATGCACGCGCTTCTAGAACCGGTCATGGGCGAGAAACCCGCTTTGCAGCCGAAAACGGCGATCGGACCGGTCGTGCGGGCCGTTGCCGCCGCTATTTTGGCCCAAGGCCGGACCGCAATGGTCGACCCGGAGCGTTCCCACCAGGTCGCCGTGCACGACTTCCGCCGCGCCATGAAAGAATGGCGGGCCTTGATGCGGCTTCTGGCGCCATTCATCCCGGATGCGCAGCGCTGGCGGCACGACGCGCGGGACCACGCCCGTTCGCTGGCCCATGCACGCGACGGGGCGGCGGCGCTCATGGCGTTCGACGGGCTGATCGACAAGGGCCATCTGGTGCTCTCGGAGCGATCGAGCTCGACCATCCGCAGCCGCATCGAAGCGCTGCGCGACAGCGAGGAGCAGGCGGTGCTCACGCCGGAGCTGCGCGACCGTATCGTCGCCTGGCTCGACGCGGCGGCAGCAGCCGTCTCGCAATGGCCGCTCGATCCGTTCGACTTCTCGTCCATTGCGGCGCAGCTCACTGCGGGATATCGCAACGCGCGCAATCAAATTCCGTCCGATTGGTCGCAGGCGAGCGGCGAGGAACTGCACACGCTGCGCCAGCGCGTCGTCGACCTGCGCTACCAGATGGACCTGATCGAGCCGCTGTGGCCGCGCTTCGGCCGGATGTGGACCGATGAGGCCGAACGGTTGCGTGGACGGCTCGGCCAATGCCAGGACCTCGAAGTGCTCAAGCGATTGACCGAGCCGCATCAGCCGCTGGCGCATTGGCGCTCGCGTTTGACGCCGGCCATAGGTGAACGCTCGGCCGCGCTGGCGCATCGGGCCGCGCGCATCGCCCACCGGCTGTTCGCCGAGCGGCCGAAGTCGTTCCGCCACCGGCTGGAAAGCTTGTGGGGGCACGCGCGTTGAATTCGTGGTAGGATAGCTATCGTCGTCGACACCCACGCGCCGCGGCGAGCGACGTAGGCAAGGCACGTCGCACGGCTTTGCCTTATGAAGCTGTGAACTGTTTCAGTTCCTCCGCGACGCGCCCGATCACGCCGTCCCAGTCGCCGAGCGTGGTCTGCCGAAACAGCCGAGCCGTCGGGTACCACGGCGTCGTTTCGCCTTCGCGCGTCCAGCGCCAGTCCGGCGCGAAAGGAACGAGCACCCACGCCGGACGGCCCATGGCGCCGGCGAGATGCGCCGCCGCGGTATCCACCGCGATGACGAGATCGCACAGCGCCAGCACGGCGGCGGTGTCGCTGAAGTCTTCCAGCTCGGCGCCGATGCGGGTCACGCCAGTTTCCGCGGCCAGCGGCGCCGCATCCTCGGCCGCGCACGTCGCGCTGAATGCTGATGAAGCTTGCCGGTACCGCGAACAGCGGCGCCAGACGCGCAAAAGCGATCGAGCGGTTGCGATCGTTGTCGTGGCCGGGATTGCCCGCCCAGGCAACGGCGACGCGCGGGCGCGGCAGCGCATCGAGCCGCGCCGACCATTTGGCCAAGCGCGCCTCATCGGCCGAGAGATAGGGAATTTGCGCCGGCACTGTAGCGGGTTCGGTGTGCAGCGCGAGCGGCAGGCTGCCGAGCGGGCAGTGCACGTCGAAGGGCGGGCTCGCCTCGCCGCGGGCGATGACCGCGGCAGCGCCGTCGAGCCGGCGCATCAATGCCTGCAATTCGCCCTGCACTTCGAGTACCACCCTGGCGCCGCTCGCAGCGATCAACGGCACGTAACGGACGAATTGGATGGTGTCGCCGAGCCCCTGCTCGGCGTGGAGCAGCACCGTCTTGCGCGCGAGCGGATATTCGCCGAGCCACAGCGGCTTGCCGCGGCTCTTCTGCGCCGGCATGCCGGTGCGGCGCCAGCGCCATTCGTATTCGGCAAAGCCGCGCGCGTAGTCGCCGCGCGTGAGTAGCGCGAGCGCATTGTTGAAATGCGCATCGGCAAAATCCTTGCTGATTTCGAGGGCCTCGGCAAAGTTCGCAATCGCCTCGTCGAAGCGATTGAGCTGCATCAGCGCTTTGCCGCGGTTGAGCCAGGCGTTGGCATAGCCCGGCGCAATATCGAGCGCGCGACCATTGGCCTCGGCCGCTTCAGCGTAGCGCCCGAGCGTGATCAAAGCGACACCGCGATTGTAATGCACGCCCGGATGCCTGGGCGCGAATTGCAGCGCGGCGTCGAAGTCGGCCAGAGCCTGTTCCTGAAATCCGAGCATCGCCCGGGCAAGGCCGCTGTTGAGCCGCGCTTCGACGTGGTTCGGCGCACGCGCCAGCACTTGCTGAAATTCGGCGAGCGCGTCGGCCGGCCGCGCCAGCGTGATCAGCACATTGGCGTGCTGATTGAGAATGCTAAAATCGTCCGGCGCCAGCGCCCGCGCTTTGTCGAGACAATCGAGCGCCTCCGGGGCGCGCTTGAGCGCGTGCAGCGCCTGACCGAGATTGCACCAAGCGCCGGCCGCGCCCGGATTGGCTTTGACCGCGGCGCTGAGCAAGCGCTGCGCTTCGCCGATCTGACCCTGCTGCAGCTTGACCGCGCCAAGGAGGTTGAGCGCGTCGAAATTGCCCGGCGCCGCCTTGAGTACGCGGCTATAGATTTTTTCCGCCTCGCGCAGCTGGCCCTGGCGCTGCAAGGCGACCGCCTCGTTGAGCGATTGACCGATATTGAACGGCCGCGAATTCATAGCCGGTTGATCCGCGCGATGCGCCGCGTCACGTCAACCGGCGTTGCATTGTCGGATTCAGTCTTGAGCTTTAGCGCCCCGCGCGCCGCCGGCCGATCGAGACAGCGCATCAGCCAGTTTTTCAGATGCGGCCACGGCGAAAGATCCATGTCGACGGCGCGGCTGATGACGGCGGCGACGTTGAGATCGGCGACCGTGAAATCATCGCCGAGCAGATACGGCTGCGTTGCCACGGCCGCGTCGAGCACCTTAAACGGCGCCGCCACGACCTTGAGCGCCTCGTCGCGCAGTGCCGCATTGCGCTCGTCGGGCGGCAGGCGCACCGCATGCAGCGACCAGATGTTGACGCCGCGATCGACCTCGGCGATGGCCCAAAAGCTCCATTGCCAGGCGCGCGCCTCAGCTTCGAGTGTCGCCGGATAGAGCTTGCCGAAGGAATACTTCTTGGCGAGGTAAAGCGTAATCGCCAGCGACTCGAACAGCACGAAGCCGTCGTCGGCGATGACCGGCAGCCGCCCATTGGGATTGAGCGCCAGAAATTCCGGCGTCCGGGCACCGGCATCGCCGATCTCGATCGGCAGATGCCGGTACGGCACCCCAAGCTCCTCCGCCGCCCACAGCGCGCGGAATGCCCGCGTGCGCGCAACGCCATATATGCGCAACCCCGTGCTCATGCCCGCGAATTGGCTGGGTAGTCCGGCCGCTGTCAAGCTGCGTTGTCAAGCCGCCGCAGGGGTCGTAACGTGCCGCCAAGAAACGTAAGGAATGGACATGGAATTCGGCCTTTTCTCCAACGGTTTTCGTCCGCACACCACCGCAGCCCAGACTTACGAAGAGGACCTCGCCGAGATCGTGCTGGCCGATCAGCTCGGCTTTAGCGATTGCTATATCAGCGAGCATCACGGCGAGCCGGTCTATATCGACAAGGTCGACACACTACCGGTGCCTGAATTGCTGATGTGCAAGGCGGCGGCGGTGACCAAGCGCATCCGCATGGGATCGGCCGTCAAGCTCATTCACCTGCATCATCCGGTCGATACCGCGACGCAGGCCGCGGTCGCCGATCATGTCATCGGTGGCGGCCGTTTTATTTTCGGCTTCGGCTCCGGCTTTCCGAGCCCGCTGTTCTCGGACGAGCGCGGCCTGTCCTATGAGGATCGTCACGAGCGGCTGCGCGAATCGCTCGATCTCATTCTCAAATGCTGGGCCGCGAAGGAACCATTCGATTGGGACGGCAAGCACTGGCGCGGCAAGGGCATCGTCGCCACGCCGCCGCCGCTGCGCGCGCCGCATATGCCGATGGCGACGGCAACCGACACGCCTGCAATGATCGATCTCGCCGCGGCGCGCGGCTATACCATGCTCAGAGCTCAGCTTGAGCCGGCCGGATCGATCAGGAAAATCGCCGATCGCTACATTCGCGCCGCCAAGGCCGCAGGTCAGCCCGCCCCGCTCGGAAAATTCGCGGTGGCCCGCTACGTCTATCTCGCCGATTCCCGCCGCCAGGCGATGGACGATCTACGCGCCGACATCAATTACGAGCTCACCTATCAGATCAAGCGCGGGCTGATACGCATTCTCACCACGAATTACGGGCTGTCGCTCAAGGCCGACGAAGTCACTTTCGATCAGCTCGCCGAAGCCGGCGTCTATCACCTCGGCGATCCGGATACGGTGGCGCAGGAGCTGCGCCAGTTCTATGAGGCCTCCGGCGGCTTCGGCACACTGTTGATCGTCACCGGAAAGAAGTGGGCGACCCGCGAAAAAGTGTTTCGTTCGATGCGGCTATTCATGGAGCAGGTGGCGCCGAAGCTGCGCGACCTGGTGCCGGCCCGCGAGCCTGATACCGTCGCGGCATAAGGCAGAAGCGGAGGAACGCATGCGGCTCGGGATGTTCATGATGCCGGTGCACCCGCCGGCGCGCTCGTTCACCGAGACCTTGGCCGAGGACGAGGAGAAAGCGCTATACGCCGACCAGCTCGGCTTCGACGAATTGTGGCTCGGCGAGCATTTCTCGGCTTCGAGCGAGCCGATCCCCTCGCCGCTGATGTTCATGGCGAGTCTGTTGCCGCGCACCAAAAATCTCACCTTCGGTACCGGCGTAATCTGCCTGCCGAACCACGATCCGGTCACGGTCGCCGCCGAGGTCGCGCAGTTCGATCATATGAGCCGCGGCCGCTTCATGCTCGGCATCGGTCCGGGCGGACTGCTGTCCGATTTCGAGTTGTTCGGCAATGCCGATCGCGGCGTGCGTGCGCGCAAGACGATGGAATCGATTGCGCTGATCCAGCGCATCTGGGCGCAGGATCCGCCCTACGATTTTCCCGGCGAATTCCGCTCCGTCACGCTCAAGGAGGCGATTATTCCCGGCCTCGGCATCGGCACTATGCCGAAGCCGTTCCAGAAATCCGGCCCGCCGGTCACGATGTCGGTATCGAGCCGTAACTCGCCGACCGCGCGCGTCGCCGGGCAGCAGGGCTGGGGCATTCTGTCCGGCAATAATATGCCGGCCAACGCCGTCGCCACGCATTGGCAGAGCTACGGAAAAGCCTGCGCGGACGCCGGGCGAACCGCGCAGAGCGAGAACTGGCGGGTGGCGCGCAATATCATGGTGGCGCCGAGCGACGCCGAGGCTCGCGACCGCGTCTTTTCCGCGCTAGGATCGAACCATTACTTTTACACCTATATGCGCGAGGTGCTGTCCCGCGTCGGCATCTTGTCGGTCATGAAGCCCGATCCGAACATGCCGGACGAGGAAGCCACCGTCGACGTCATCACCGAAGCCTGCATGCTCTACGGCTCGCCGAAGACCATGCTCGACAAGCTCGTCGCCTTCCGCGACGAGGTTGGCCCGTTCGGCACGCTGCTAATGACCGGTCTCGACTGGAGCGGACCGAACGAAGCGTGGGAGCGCGATTCGATGCGGCTCCTCGCCCAAGAAGTGATGCCGAAATTCCGCCAGCACGCTACGGCGCAAGCGGCGGAGTGACGGATGCCTGCGTCATCCCCACGCGGCCGCGTAGTGTTGTTGACTGGCGCCGCCGGCGGCATCGGCTGGGCGATGACGGACGCGCTCCTCGCCGCCGGGCATTCGGTCGCCGCGGTCGATCGTGATCAAGCCGCGCTCGATAGACTGACCGCCCAACACGGGGCAGCCAAGGATCGCCTGTGTCCGATCGTCGCCGACCTCGCAAGCGAAGCGGGCTGTCAAAGCGCCGTGACCGCTGGGCGCGCCAAGTTCGGCTCTATCGAGGCCGTCATCAACAATGCCGGCATCGGCATGTCGAGCATCCGTCCCGACGCCGAGGTGCGCGCCCCCGGCATCGAGGAACTGACGCCGCAAATCTGGGACCGCTTCATGGCGATCTTCGTGCGCGCGCCGATCGTGCTGGTGCGCGCCCTCTTGCCGGACATGAAGCGCAGCGGCTTCGGCCGCATCGTCAACAACACCACGAGCTACGTGACAATGCTGCGCGTGCTGCCCTATGGGGCGGCGAAAGCGGCGCTCGAATCGATGTCGGCGGTGTGGGCCAAGGAGCTTGAGGGCAGCGGCATCACCGTCAACGTGCTGGTGCCGGGCGGCCCGACCGATACGGCGCTGATCGCCGATGAGGCCGGCTGGCCGCGCGACAAGATGCTGCGCCCAGAGATCATGGGACCGCCGGCGGCATGGCTTATTTCGGACGGAGCGAATGGATTCTCCGGCCGCCGCATCACCGCGGCGCGATGGGACGCCAAGCTTCCCGCCGCGGAAGCGGCGCAACGGTCGAGCCGCGCCATCGGCTGGCCGGAGCTGTCATCCGATGCGGTGTGGCTGACCGGCGGCGAGACCTGAAAGTCGCGCCGCATTGCCGGCGCTAAACAACCGCTTCCGCCTTCTCAGTGATGAGCCGCGATTTCACCGGATCCGGGCTTCCGAGATCGAGGCCGAAGCTCTCGTAAAGTCCGGCTTTGCCCGGGGCCGTCAATCGCAGTGCCCGGCTGTCGCGTTCCCGCGCGAACCAGCCGCGTTCCAGGCAACAGCGGCAAAGCTCGGCGCCAACATGGCCGGCAATGTGATAGCGCCGCTCGCTCCAATCGAGACACGGCCGGCAGAACACACGGCGGCACTGCGGTTTCAATTTTAGATCGGCGCCGAATTCCGTCAAGAAGCCTGCGCCGGTCTCCGTCACTTCGCCGCCATCCTCGCCGAGCGCGACATAGCCCTTGGCGACGAGTGCGTCGGCCAGCGCGACGCCGATCCGTCCGGCCAGATGATCGTAGCAGGTGCGCGCAAAGCGCAAGGCGTCGTCATGCGCCGAACGCGGCTGATAGCGCGGTGGCACCTCGATGGCGGCCACCGCCTTCATGCTTTCGAGCATCTGCGCCACCAGCGGCGAGGCGATGCGGTAATAATTGAAACGGCGCTTTTTGGTGACGGCGATCAGGCGCGCTTCGACGAGCTTGCCCAGATGCTCGCTCGCCGTCGGCCGCGACACATGGGCGAGAAAGGCAAGTTCGCTCCCGGTCAGCGATTGTCCGCCCATCAGCGCGCCGATCATGGTGGCGCGCGCCGTATCGCCGACCAGCGCGGCAACCTCGACCAAATTGGCGGCGGCAACCATGAGCAATTGTACCGCTCCTGCCGTCAGACGAGCAATCGAAGATGCTTCGGCCTGCGCCGAACCGATTGAACGCGACAAATGCCGGCGCTGCCGCGACTATTCGGCGGACAGCATCAAGCAAGAGGATTAGCCATGAATCGCGAAGTCATCCGCGTCGAACCGTTGTCAAGCCGAAGCGAAGCCCGCAAGGTACCGTCGTCACCCGCCGTTCGCGGCGGCGGCCTGATCTTCGTGTCGAATATTCCGCCCTACGACCCGGAGACCGGCGAGATCAAACGCCTGCCGGTCGAACGGCAGGCCGAGATTGCGCTTGAGCAAATCAAGCTTTGCCTAGCCGCAGCGGGCTCATCGCTCGACAAGGTTCTCAGGTGCACCATCTATTGCACCGACGCCAAATATTTTGCCGCCATCAACGCCGTCTATGCGCGGTATTTCCCGCACGATCCGCCGGCGCGCGGCTTTGTTTGCGTGCTGCCTTGGCACGGGCCGTTCGACGTCGAGATCGATTGCGTCGCGCTGGCGTGACTTACATCAGCGCCGCCGCAACCGCCTTGCCGCAGCTCACCGTATCGGCGGCGCCACCGAGATCGCGGGTGCGCAGCTTCGGCTCGGCAAGGACACGCTCGATGGCCTTGACGATGGCGCCGGCGGCTTCGGGTTCGCCGAGATGCTCCAGCATCATCGCGCCAGACCAGATCTGGCCGATCGGATTGGCGATACCCTGGCCGGCGATATCCGGCGCCGAGCCGTGCACCGGCTCGAACAGCGACGGGAAGCGGCGCTCGGGGTCGATGTTGCCGGATGGCGCAATGCCGATGGTGCCGGTGCAGGCCGGACCGAGGTCGGAGAGAATGTCGCCGAACAGGTTCGATCCCACCACCACATTGAACTTGTCGGGCTTGAGCACGAACAGCGCGGTGAGAATGTCGATGTGATACTTGTCCCACTTCACATCGGGAAACTTCTTCGCCATCGCTTCGACGCGCTCGTCCCAGTACGGCATGGTAATGGCGATGCCGTTCGACTTGGTTGCCGAGGTCAGATGCTTCTTCGGCGTCTTCTGCGCCAGCGCGAAGGCAAATTTCAGCACACGGTCGACGCCGATGCGCGACAGCACGGTTTCCTGCACCACCACCTCGCGCTCGGTGCCGGTGAACATGCGGCCGCCGATGGCGGAATACTCGCCTTCGGTGTTCTCGCGCACCACCCAGAAATCGATGTCGCCGGGTTTGCGGCCGGCAAGCGGCGACGGCACGCCAGGCATCAGCCGGACCGGGCGCAGATTGATGTATTGGTCGAATTCGCGGCGGAACAGAATGAGCGAGCCCCACAGCGAAACGTGGTCGGGGATTTTGGCCGGCCAGCCGACCGCGCCGAAGAAGATCGCGTCGTGGCGGCCGATCTTCTCTTTCCAGTCCTCCGGCATCATACGGTCGTGCTTGGCGTAATAGTCATAGGAGGCGAAATCGAAATTGTCCTGGCGCAATTCGAAGCCGAATTTCTTGGCCGCGGCTTCGAGCACGCGCACGCCTTCCGGCACCACTTCCTTGCCGATGCCGTCGCCCGGGATAACGGCGATGTTGTAGACGCGGTTGGTGGGCATGGCGGTTTCCTCCGGACTGGCTGTGTAGGGTGGGTTGAACGAAGTGAAACCCACCGCTTTGGGAAAAGTGGTTGTAGCAGAAGATCAATCCACGATCAGCCGCCGCGCCGGAAGATCGCGCTGAGATTATTGGCGGGCATAGGCACGGTCTCCGCCAAGGCGAAGCCACAGCGTTCGGCCAGGGCAATGACGTCGCCGAGGTCGCGGATGCCCCATTGCGGATTGCGCGCCTGGAGGTCGGCGTCGAACGCCGCATTGCTCGGCGCGGTGTGACGGCCGCCGATCTTGTAGGGGCCGTAGAGATAGAGAATGCCGCCGGCCGGCAAGACGCGCGCAGCGCCGCTGATCAGGCCTTCGCAAGCGGACCACGGCGCGATGTGGATCATGTTGCAGCAGACGATCGCGTCGGCGCGCTCAACCGGCCAGCGCTCGGCGTGCACATCGAGCTGCAGCGGCGGCAGCAGATTCGCTACGCCAGCAGCGGCGCGATGCGCGGCAATGCTTGCCAAGGCCTGCGGATCGGGATCGGTCGGCTGCCATGTCAGCGATGGCAGCCGTTCGGCAAAATAGGCCGCATGCTCGCCGCTGCCGCTGGCGATTTCCAGGACCGACCCTTGCGGCGGCAGCGCGCGCCTTAAGACTTCGAGAATCGGATCGCGATTGCGCACGACATGTGGGCGACAAATGCGTGGGTCGGCAGCTTCGGTCATGTCACCTGTGTAACGACCTCTCATGGCCGTTGCCAGGGATCAGTCTCAAAGCGCGCCACGCTCGCTGGGCGTGAGCACGCGAGGCACGGAAAGGGGAGCGTCCGACGCATCGTCGAAGAACGGGTTCGGCCGGCCGAGCCCGCGCAACCACCAGCCGAGGAACTTTGCTGCGCGCTGGGCGAAGATCGAGAGCGATGGCGCCGGAGGCGCCGTTGGCGGCAATGGCCCGAGGGCGGAGCGTTCGTAGATTCGACAGACGGGCCGGCCGAGAACGGCGTCGCGGGACCGGCCGCCGGCCAGATCTTCGAGGAAAGCCTGGTCCATGAAGGAATGAATGAGAGCGACAATCGG
>CAVZFX010000005.1:0-147500 GCA_963774715.1 uncultured Alphaproteobacteria bacterium | reverse complement strand
GTGGGTATTCGGAGTTTGGTTGGATTTGGTAAGACGGTAAGTCCCCCTAGTCCATCCAGTGCTCTACCCCCCACAGTATTCGTCCGAGGCGCTACCTAAATAGCTTTCGCGGAGAACCAGCTATTTCCCAGTTTGATTAGCCTTTCACCCCTAGCCACAACTCATCCGAGGCTTTTTCAACAGACACCGGTTCGGCCCTCCAGCAGGTGTTACCCTGCCTTCAGCCTGGTCATGGCTAGATCACTAGGTTTCGGGTCTAATCCGACGAACTGAACGCCCTGTTCAGACTCGCTTTCGCTGCGCCTACGCCTATCGGCTTAAGCTTGCTCGTCAGATTAAGTCGCTGGCCCATTATACAAAAGGTACGACGTCACCCAGGACGAACCTTGGGCTCCGTCTGTTTGTAGGCATTCGGTTTCAGGTCTCTTTCACTCCCCTCGTCGGGGTGCTTTTCACCTTTCCCTCACGGTACTTGTTCGCTATCGGTCGCTGAGGAGTACTTAGGCTTGGAGGGTGGTCCCCCCATGTTCAGACAGGATTGCACGTGTCCCGCCTTACTCGAGGACGATCCTTCGCATTACCCGTACGGGGCTCTCACCCACTGCGGCGCGCTTTTCCAAACGCTTCCGGTTGTCTCTGGATCGTCACTGGCCTGGTCCGCTTTCGCTCGCCACTACTAGCGGAGTCTCGGTTGATGTCCTTTCCTCCGGGTACTGAGATGTTTCAGTTCCCCGGGTTAGCTTAAAACCTCCTATTTTATTCGGAAGTTTTATTCCTTCTTTTGATAGCGGAAGTCCGAAACCTCACGCTCCCTGTGCGGGATTGTTCGGCCTCGTTTCCGAGACCAAGGTCTCGGAATTCCACTATCGAAGGTGGGTTTCCCCATTCGGAAATCCGCGGATCAAAGCTCCTTCGCAGCTCCTCGCGGCTTATCGCAGCGTAGTACGTCCTTCATCGCCTCTCAGCGCCAAGGCATCCACCAAATGCCCTTAAGACACTTGATCGCTCTCATTCTCAATGCCCACCCATCTCGGCGATGGTCCGCGGCAAATTTCGAGTTCCTAAGAACTTTCGTCTGCCGTGGTCGGACACTGATTAGAAAGACCAGCTTGCTTCATAAGATCGATCCAACGGCATTGCGGTCAAGCTTTGCCGACGTTTCGGGCATCAGTCATCAGATGACTTCCGATTCCCGAATGGAGAAAGCGCGCCGCACGTAGCTCACGCCACGCGCAGTGCTCGGATCGATCTCCTCTTCACGATGTCAGATAACTTGCGCGCCATCGGCACTCGTCCAGCGAAGGACAACGGCCGAGAGCGCGCTGATTGATTTTCTCACGAACGAGCTTTTTGCGCGGGCCCTTGAAGCCGGCGGAAGACGGAAGTCGGTCACATGTCTTCGGTCGCATGTCTGGTGGAGCCAGACGGGATCGAACCGACGACCTCCTGCTTGCAAAGCAGGCGCTCTCCCAACTGAGCTATGGCCCCGCACCAGTCAGTGCCCGCCTTCGCTAAAGAAAGCTACGGCGGGCAACCTTCGCGGTTCGAAGGCTGGCGTGCCAACCGAAGCGGCGTTGACCGCGAAGGTTGGTGGGCCTGGGAAGATTTGAACTTCCGACCTCACGCTTATCAAGCGCGCGCTCTAACCAACTGAGCTACAAGCCCGAACCAGGAGTCAGTGGTCAGAAACCAGTAATCAGAACGCGTCTGATCGCTGAATGCTGATTACTGACTCCTGGTCTGCTCGTTCGTGAAGAAAGAGAAATGAAGACGGCGGCGTCCCGCAATAGGCATTTCGATCCGAAAACCGATCTGCCCTGATGTTTCCAAGAGATCCGATAAAGACGCGTGAGGCGTCTCTGAAGGATCATCCTTAGAAAGGAGGTGATCCAGCCGCAGGTTCCCCTACGGCTACCTTGTTACGACTTCACCCCAGTCGCTGATCCTACCGTGGCCGGCTGCATCCTTGCGGTTTGCGCACCGTCTTAAGGTAAAACCAACTCCCATGGTGTGACGGGCGGTGTGTACAAGGCCCGGGAACGTATTCACCGCAGCGTGCTGATCTGCGATTACTAGCGATTCCAACTTCATGTGCTCGAGTTGCAGAGCACAATCCGAACTGAGACGGCTTTTTGAGATTTGCGCAGGATTGCTCCATTGCATCCCATTGTCACCGCCATTGTAGCACGTGTGTAGCCCAGCCTGTAAGGGCCATGAGGACTTGACGTCATCCCCACCTTCCTCGCGGCTTATCACCGGCAGTCCCCTTAGAGTGCCCAACTGAATGATGGCAACTAAGGGCGAGGGTTGCGCTCGTTGCGGGACTTAACCCAACATCTCACGACACGAGCTGACGACAGCCATGCAGCACCTGTGTTCCCGCCAGCCGAACTGAAGAGTTCCATCTCTGGTACTCATACGGGACATGTCAAAGGCTGGTAAGGTTCTGCGCGTTGCTTCGAATTGAACCACATGCTCCACCGCTTGTGCGGGCCCCCGTCAATTCCTTTGAGTTTTAATCTTGCGACCGTACTCCCCAGGCGGGATGCTTAATGCGTTAGCTGCGCCACTGACGGGTAAACCCGACAACGGCTAGCATCCATCGTTTACGGCGTGGACTACCAGGGTATCTAATCCTGTTTGCTCCCCACGCTTTCGCACCTCAGCGTCAGTACCGGGCCAGTGAGCCGCCTTCGCCACTGGTGTTCTTGCGAATATCTACGAATTTCACCTCTACACTCGCAGTTCCACTCACCTCTCCCGGACTCAAGCTCTCCAGTATCAAAGGCAGTTCTGGAGTTGAGCTCCAGGATTTCACCTCTGACTTAGAAAGCCGCCTACGTGCGCTTTACGCCCAGTGATTCCGAGCAACGCTAGCCCCCTTCGTATTACCGCGGCTGCTGGCACGAAGTTAGCCGGGGCTTCTTCTGCGGGTACCGTCATTATCTTCCCCGCCGAAAGGACTTTACAACCCTAGGGCCTTCATCATCCACGCGGCATGGCTGGATCAGGCTTGCGCCCATTGTCCAATATTCCCCACTGCTGCCTCCCGTAGGAGTCTGGGCCGTGTCTCAGTCCCAGTGAGGCTGATCATCCTCTCAGACCAGCTACTGATCGTCGCCTTGGTGAGCCGTTACCTCACCAACTAGCTAATCAGACGCGGGCCGATCCTTTGGCGATAAATCTTTCTCCTTACGGACTTATCCGGTATTAGCCCAAGTTTCCCTGGGTTGTTCCGGACCAAAGGGCACGTTCCCACGTGTTACTCTCCCGTCTGCCGCTCCGTATTGCTACGGCGCTCGACTTGCATGTGTTAGGCCTGCCGCCAGCGTTCGCTCTGAGCCAGGATCAAACTCTCAAGTTGAAGAGAGATCTGATCTCGGCTGATCACAACGTTTGACGAGGTCCCTACACGTCCGATCGCTTGCGCAATCGGCCGATGTAGAAAACCTTGAAACGTAAGACCGCCGAAGTCTCTTCTGGCCAATTCCGCGATAAGGTTGCCCCGATCGCGAAAGCGGCCCGCAAGGACTCCGCCGTCCACGTTTCTCTTTCTTCCGATTCACTTGTCAAACAGCCCGGAACCTTGCGGCCCGTCGTAAAGTCCACTTAGCCTCCGGTTCGCATCCGGCCAGGCCGGAGAAACCAGAACCCCGCACATCCGACGCGGCGACGCGAACATGGCCATCAAGAGCATGGCCGGATGCTCGGTCACCGTGTGAACAGTGAGGGGCTTCGCAGACGCGCCATCGACTAGGCGGCGGCGCGCCCAAGAGGTTCTATATAGGCTTCGGCGACCGGGATTGTCAACCTTCCGACATACAAAATTCGCGGCGTGGAGCGCCGAAAAAGTGACAATTTGCGCGTGCCCGCCGCTGCGACCGGCGGTAGACGATCGGATACGCGTTATAACGCTAGGCCGCGGTCCGCATTCGACTTTTTCGCTTGCCCGCGCCGTACTGCAGCCATATTCCTCCGCCGTTCTTAGTGCAATCCTATCGGCATGTCGCAAGCCAGGGGGGAAGCGACAACATCACTTAAGCTTTGCGCCTCGACCAAACCGGGTCTGGTTGACCGTCCGGGGATCGCCGGGGCATCGTCTTGAACTGCGAAGTCGATCGCGAGCACTAGCGCGCGGTCGAGGCAATCTGGCCAAGGACGTTGGCAACCAAGGACGCGGGGACGTAATCTTGGACCAAGTTCGGCCGCGGGCCGCGAGAGACGTTCCGCCTCGGAGGTTTCATGCCGAGGCGATCGATCTCGGCAATGAGCCGCCGCTTTCGGCGGACGGAGCCGACAGCCTGGTCGACCGGCGCCGGCTCTCGGTGCAATGGTTTTCCGGAACGATCCTCACCGGACTGTGTGGCGCCGCGCTGATGGGTGGCGCCGTTTTTGCGTCGCTTGACGGCGAGACCAATTTTGCCAGCGCGCCCGAACAAGTCGAGAGCGCTTTGCGCGGCGCGATTTCGAGCATCGGCGACCGCTTGAGCGGCGTGCACAAGACCGACCGGCTGCCGGCGTTGACCGAACCGGCGGTGACACGCGAAGCGGTGCGCGTGCCGATTTCGTCGCGGGTGCGCAACCGTGAAACGATCCGGGTCCGCTCCTACGAGCGCGTCACCGGCAACCTGTCGCTCACGGCGAGCGAGCTGTCCGCCAATATTCCACCGTTCAATCCGCAGAAGCTCTTGACCGATTCCGTCGCCGGCGACGACCAGACGCCGGCGGCCGAGCCGGACGCCGAAGTGTCGTTCGTCACTTGCGATCTGATGCCTGCCGCCAAATCGGCCAGGGCGTTGTCGCCGGCGGTGTCGCCCGCGGTATGCGACCTCAATTCCCTGCTGGCGAAGGTCAAGCCGGCAACGCAATTGCCGATTGACGACGTGCTCAACCAGGTTCGCGACGTCGCCGCCGCGATCGGGGCGGGAAAGAGCCTGCTTGCCAACGCGGCTTGGACGCCGAGCCTGAAGCTGGGCTACGCCCCCGAACACGACGGCGACAATTATTTCGACTTCACGCCGCGCGTCGTTCCCGAGAACGTCACGCTGTTGCCCAAGACCACCACCCAGATCAACGGCGGCGGCGATTGGAGCGAGCGCCAGGTTGTCGTCAAGAAAGGCGAGACCGTCGGTTCCATCCTGCGCGAGCTCGGCGCCGCCCCCGACGAGATCAAAAGCATCATCGGGGTGATCGGGCCTGCCGCTCTTGAAGGCGGGATCAAGGAAGGCGAAAAGCTTCGAGTCCTGATGGCGTCCGCCGGCATCGGCCACATGCAGCCGCTGCGCGTTATCGTCGCTGGCGACTCCGGCATCACCGCGGCGGTGGCGCTCTCCGACCTCGGTCAATACGTGCCCGTCGACATTCGCAACATCGACACCGAGGTCACCGACGCCGCCGAGGACGAGGCCGGCCCGACCGATACCAGCACCGTGAGCCTTTATCAGAGCCTGTGGGAGACCGCGCTGCGCAACAATGTGCCGAGGCCGGTGATCGAGGACCTGGTGCGCATCTACTCCTACGACGTCGACTTCGAGCGCAAAGTGCAGCCCGGCGACAGTTTCGACGTGCTTTATGCCAACGAGGAGAATGGCGAAGGCGCCGCCGAGGTGCGCTACGCCGCGCTCACGACCGGCGGCGAGACCAAGAAATATTATCGCTTCCAGACCGCCGACGACGGCGTTTATGACTACTACGACGAGGACGGCGTCAGCGATAAGAAGTTCCTGGTGCGCAAACCGGTGGCGACCGGCATCGAGACCTCGCCGTTCGGCTGGCGCACGCATCCGCTTCTTCACATCAGCGAAATGCATACCGGCGTCGACTGGGGCGCGCCGTTCGGCACGCCGATCTTCGCCGCCGGCAACGGCGAGATCGAGGAAATCGGACTCAAAGGCGGCTATGGCAAATACGTGCGCATCCGCCACGCCAACGGCTATGAGACCGCCTACGGCCACATGACCGCCTTCGCGCGCGGCCTGCAGGTCGGAAGCCGGGTGCGCCAGGGCCAGATCATCGGCTTCGTCGGATCGAGCGGCCTTTCTACCGGCTCGCATGTGCATTTCGAGATCATCGTCAACGGCCGCTTCGTCGATCCGATGCGGGTGAAGCTGCCGCGCGGCCGCGTGCTCGACGGCGACACGCTGGCAAGCTTCGAGAGGGACCGCACGCAGCTCGACGCCGTTCTGGCGGCGGCGCCGCTGTCGCATGTTGCCCAAGCGCATTAACAGGTCAGGAATTAAATGGCCTCCGAGGATCGGATCGTAGCGCGCTCAAGCCGCTGGTGGGCGCTCTTTCACTTCAATCTGACGCGCTGGATTTTCCCAGCCAGCCTGGTTGCCGACCCCATCGGCGTGTCCACCAATATCGTGCGGCGCTGGTACATTCCCTGGGAGCGCACCGACGAGCATCTGCCGCTTTCCCATATCGCCGAAGTCACCCACACGCGCGGATTTTTCTGGGACGCCATTTCGGTGGAAAGCTCGGGCGGGCTCAATCCGCTGCGCGTATGGGGCCTGCCGAAAGGTCAAGCGCGCTATTTCGTCGAGCATGTGCGCCAGCGGCTCAATCAGACGCCTCCACCGCCGCGTTAAGACGCACGTTTCCCGGGCGCAGCGCAGCACGCAGTGTTGCGCTGCGGACCCGGGATCGTTGAATATTCTGAATTTGAGACGATCCCGGATCGGCGGTGCAGCGCTGCGCGCTACACCGCGTCCGGGAAACGCAGCTTGTTACGCCGCTTCGGCGACCCTCGCGCCGTTGAACACCAAGCCGTCGCGGCCGACCGACACTTTCACCTTCTCGCCATCCTTGATCTTGCCGGAGAGAATGAGATCGGCCAGCGGATCCTGCACCGAGCGCTGGATGACGCGCTTGAGCGGCCGCGCGCCGTAAGCCGGGTCGTAACCTTTCTCGGCAAGCCAGTCGCGCGCCTTGCCATCGAGCGCGATGGCGATCTTGCGATCGTCCAGCAGCCTCTGCAACTGCGCGATCTGGATGTCGACGATGTGGGCCATCTGATCGCGCTTGAGCCGATGGAACAGGATGATCTCGTCGATGCGGTTGATGAATTCGGGACGGAAATGCGCGCGGACCTCGGCCATCACCTGGTCGCGCACCTTGTCGCTATCTTCGCCGTCAGGCTGCGCCACCAGATATTCGGCGCCGAGATTCGAGGTCATCACGATCAGCGTGTTGCGGAAGTCGACGGTGCGGCCCTGACCGTCGGTCAGGCGGCCGTCGTCGAGCACCTGCAAGAGCACGTTGAAGACGTCCGGATGGGCTTTTTCGATCTCGTCGAACAGCACGACCTGATAGGGCCGCCGCCGCACCGCTTCGGTGAGCGCACCGCCTTCGTCGTAACCGACATAGCCGGGCGGCGCGCCGATGAGCCGCGCCACCGAATGCTTTTCCATGTATTCCGACATGTCGATGCGGATGAGCGCGTGTTCGTCGTCGAACAGAAATTGCGCCAGCGCCTTGGTCAGCTCGGTCTTGCCGACGCCGGTCGGGCCTAAGAACATGAACGAACCGATCGGCCGGTTCGGATCCTGCAAGCCGGCCCGCGCACGGCGCACAGCGGTCGCAACCGCTTTGACGGCTTCGGCCTGACCGACGACGCGCTTGGCGAGCGCGTCTTCCATCTTGAGCAGTTTTTCGCGTTCGCCTTCGAGCATGCGATCGACCGGGATGCCGGTCCAGCGCGACACCACCTGCGCGATGTGATTGGCGGTCACCGCCTCTTCGGCGACGACGGCGCCCGACGTCGCAGCTTCGGTCGATTTGAGTTTCGCTTCGAGGCCCGGGATCGCCGAATATTGCAGTTCGCCGGCGCGCTGATAGTCGCCGCGGCGGATCGCGTCGGCGAGATCGTTCTTGGCCTTGTCGAGCTGCTTTTGCGTTTCCGCCGCCGACGACAGCTTGTCCTTCTCGGACTTCCATTTCGCCGTGAGCGCATCGGCCTGTTCCTGCAGGCTCGCGAGATCCTTCTCCAGCCGTTTGAGCCGGTCCTTGGAGGCGGCATCGGATTCCTTCTTCAGCGCCTCCTGCTCGATCTTCAACCGCACGATATCGCGGTCGAGATTGTCGAGCTCTTCCGGCTTGGAATCGATCTGCATACGCAGCCGCGCCGCCGCCTCGTCGACCAGATCGATCGCCTTGTCGGGCAGGAAGCGGTTGGTGATGTAGCGGTTCGAGAGCGTCGCTGCGGCAACCAGCGCGCCGTCGGTCACTCTGACCTTGTGATGCGCCTCGTATTTCTCCTTCAGGCCGCGCAGGATCGAGATGGTGTCCTCGACGGTCGGCTCGTCGACATAGACCGGCTGGAAGCGCCGCGCCAATGCGGCGTCCTTCTCGACGTGCTTCTTGTATTCGTCGAGCGTGGTGGCGCCGATGCAATGCAATTCGCCGCGCGCCAAAGCGGGCTTGAGCAGGTTCGACGCATCCATCGCGCCGTCGGCTTTGCCGGCGCCGATGATGGTGTGCATTTCGTCGATGAACAGCACATACATGCCGGCCGAGCCGGTGACTTCCTGCAACACCGCCTTGAGCCGCTCCTCGAACTCGCCGCGATATTTGGCGCCGGCGATCAGCGCGCCCATGTCGAGCGCCAACAGCTTCTTGTCCTGCAGGCTTTCCGGCACGTCGCCGTTGACGATGCGCAACGCCAAGCCTTCGACGATGGCGGTTTTGCCGACGCCGGGCTCGCCGATGAGCACGGGGTTATTCTTGGTGCGCCGCGACAGCACCTGGATGGTGCGGCGGATTTCTTCGTCGCGGCCGATCACGGGATCGAGCTTGCCGTCGCGCGCCGCCTGGGTGAGGTCGCGGGCGTATTTTTTCAGCGCGTCGTAGGCGTTCTCCGCCGACGCGCTGTCGGCGGTGCGGCCCTTGCGCAAAGCTTCGATCGCGGCGTTGAGCGTCTGCGGCGTAACGCCGGCATTGGCCAGGATTTTTCCCGCCTCGCTGGTCTTTTCCGTCGCCAGCGCCAACAGCAGCCGCTCGACGGTGACAAAACTGTCGCCGGCCTTTTCGCCCGCCTTCTCGGCAGTATCGAAGACACGCGCCAAAGCCGGATCGAGGTAAATCTGCCCGGCCCCGCCGCCGGAAATCTTCGGCCGCTTGGCAAGCGCGGCCTCGGTCGCCGCAAGCGCGGCGCGCGAATTACCGCCGGCGCGATCGATCAGTCCCGCGGCGAGCCCTTCCGGGTCGTCGAGCAGGACCTTCAACAGATGTTCGGTCGAGAATTGCTGGTGCCCCTCACGCTGGGCGAGAGACTGGGCGGACTGAATGAAGCCGCGGCTACGGTCGGTATATTTCTCAAAATCCATGTCACTCCCCTCGGCCTATCCCGGCGCCCTTACGGCACAACCGGAATATCGTCACTGGGTTCATTTAGATTTTTGCGCTGGCAAAACCATGACGCAAGTCAAAAAGGTTCAGCCCGCGCTCGGCAGGTTCCCGAAGGCAACTTGCCGGCAGTAAATATGGTATCGAAAACCGCCCGGAAAAGAGGCGGCGCGGACCGTATGGCTAAAATTCAATCGATTTACCGCTACCCGGTCAAAGGCCTCACGCCCGAACCGCTGGCGCGCACTCTCCTCCAAGCCGGGCAAACCGTTCCGGGCGACCGCCTCTATGCCATCGAGAATGGCCCATCCGGCTTCGATCCGGCCGCGCCCAGCTATCTGTCGAAGACGCATTTCCTGATGCTGATGAAGAACGAGCGCTTGGCCAACCTGCATGCAAGGTTCGATCAAGGAACCCACACACTGACGATCACCCTTCCCTCCCCCTATACGGGGGAGGATGGCGTGCAACGCACGCCGGGTGAGGGTCAGTCAACGGGCAGACAAATCACCGCCGACCTGCGCACCGCCGCCGGCCGCGCCAAGATTGAAAACTTCTTCGCCGCCTATTGCGCCGACGAATTGCGCGGGCCGCCGAAAATACTGCACGGCGCAGGTCACAGCTTCTCCGATGTGGCCAGGAAGGTCGTGTCGATCATCAATCTCGCCTCGGTCGCCGCGGTCGAGACCATGGTCGGCGCGCCGGTCAATCCGCTCCGCTTTCGCGCCAATGTCTATGTCGAAGGCTGGCCGGCTTGGAGCGAACTCGGCCTCGTCGATAGCGTGCTGAGCGCCGGCGGCGCGCGCCTCAAAGTCGTCAAGCGCATCGTCCGCTGCGCCGCAACCAATGTCGATCCCGACACCGGAGCGCGCGACCTCGCTATTCCGCAAACCCTGCTGCGCCATCTCGACCATGCCGACTGCGGCATCTATGCCGAGGTGATCGGCGGCGGCGAGATTGCGGCGGGCGATGAAGTTCAGGTCGCGTAAAGCACCGCGCGTTGGGGGCTCTAAACTACCTCGCCTCCCGACAAAATCGGGCTCACGCTCGGCGCCGCCATGGCGATCAACCAGCTCGGCATCATCGGCGCCCCGCCGCTCCTCGGCCTCGTGCACGACCTCACCGGCGGCTACACCGCGCTACCCGACCACAATGGAATCGCAATCATGGGTCGATCATTGTCCATCGAAGGACTGGATGCTCAGAATCATCTGACGTCACCGAAATGGTGCAATGGACTTGACAATTGTCCCCGTTATAGATACATACGGTGACACTCTCGCCCAGAAGGACGCCAGCCGGGTGACGCCGGTTGGTCGGGGCGAGGACGGTTCCCGCGGGCGGGGTTGTCAGCCTCGCTCTCGGGCGGCTCCGGGCCAAAACGCCCGGCCGGCACGACGACCGGTCTGCGGGCTACATCGCCCGCTGCACTGGGACGGCCGGGGGTGGGTAACACCCATTCCTCAGTAGCTCCGTCCCAGGAAGTGCGTGAACTGGAGCTGAGCGGTGGCGTTCGGTCGCTGCCGCAAGTGCCGTGGTGGAACGCCGGCAGGCGAGCGCGCCCGAAGCGGAAGGGCGGCGCAAGCCGCCTTCTCCGTGGCGCGCCCTGTGCGCCGCTTGCGTACAGGTCGTAGACTACGCGTCTGCCGGCGTTCCATTTCCTTCATTTTGTTTGCCGGAAGCGACTCGAAAAGAGTTTCGTAGCCCGGATAAGCGAAGCGCAATCCGGGATGGGCTTAGAAGCTTGCAGATCGTACCCGCATATCGCTCCGCTCATGCGGGCTACGGGCTGGTGCTATGGGCTGGTGCTAAATTTGGACGGCTGAAGTCGTCGCACTTCAGCATGGACCGCCGGATCAAGTCCGGCGGTGACGAGGAGGATGTGTGCGTTGCTCGCCTTTCCACCTCTCCCCTCCGCGCGGGGAGAGGTCGAGCGAGCGTAGCGAGTGAGGGTGAGGGGGCCTCTCCGCGATTCTGAGCGCCGCAAGTCTGCGCCCAACGGAGAGGCCCCCTCATCCATAGCCGATGCTTCGCATCGGCGTTCTTGACGTAAGAGGACGGCGACCGAAGGCCGCCTGTGCTTCTCCCCGCACGCGGGGAGAAGGAGGAGTGTGCGTCGCTGTTTGAAATTGTGGATCGGAAAAGAACGCGCGCGAAAGAAAACACGCCGCGGCGAATCACGTCCCGGCGTTGGGGTCGTGATACATCTCGCCGATGATGCCGGTCACGCCGGGCTTTGCGTCGGCGAGATAATAGCGGCCGTCGCGGTCGCGGCCGAGCTTGCCGGCCCGGCGCAGCTCATCGAGCGCGCAGGCGACTTCGCGGCCGTCGCGGCTGCCGAGGCCCTCGACGATGTCGGCATAGAACATCGGTCCGGAGCCGAGCGCCTGCTCCACGGTCTGATAGCGCGCCGGGCCGGAGAACACCCTGGCCGCGCAACGCATCAGCGGAATTTCGCCGTCGCGGCCGAACGGCCGCGTGCAGTCGAAGCCGGATTTGGCGCCGGTGCGCCGCCCCTGGAGCGACGGGTCCATGGTCATGCCCATCATGCCTTGCAGCACGACGAGATCCTCGTCGGCCTGAAAGCGCGTGCCGAACGCCCATTCGACCTGGCGGTCGTCGTGGATGTCGATGTCTTCGTCGAACACATAGACGTGCTTGAGCACGCGGATGCCGCCGAACAGCGCGGCAATGGCGGCGCGCGCCTCGCCATAGACGCGCTGGCGGATCGAAACCCGCAGCGTGTTCGAGCCGCCGGACATTTCGCGCAAATAAACTGCCACCGGCTCGCGCACGCAGCCCTTGAGGATGCGCATGGCTTCCGCCTCGGCCCGCATGGCGGAAATGACGGCGCTGTCGGTTTCGTCGAGCTTGAACGCCGAGCCGTGCAAGAGCGTGTGATGCAGCACGTCGGCGCGCATGGTGATGGCGGTGCAATGGAACACCGGGTCCATGTGGATCGAGCCGTAATAGCCCATGTACTCGCCGTACGGCCCTTCCGGTTCGACGTAGCCGCGCTCGTCGAGATAACCCTCGAGCGTCACTTCGGCGTCGGCCGGCACCAGAATATCGTTGGTGAGGCTCTTGACCACCGGCGCCGGCGCGGCGCGGAACTGTGCCACGAGCGCAAGCTCGTCGCCGCCCTGCCGCGTCGTCGCGGCGAAGAAGTCGAGCGGATGCGCGCCGGCGGTAAACGTCACCGGCAATTTCTCGCCGCGCGCGACGCTTGCAGTATAGATGCGCTTGAGATCGGACGGCGCGGTGACATTGACGCCGCATTCGGTGCGGTTGCGCAGGCTCAATCGCCGGCAGCCGACGTTTCGCCGCCCCGTCGCCGGATCGATGGTGTAATCGATCGCCGAGCTCAAATAGCACGAGCCGTCGAGCGCGTGCTGCGGATGGAACGGCAGCTTGGTGAGGTCGACGTCCTTGCCGGTGATCTTGATCGCATGCACCGGCGCGTCCGCCGACGGCACTTCGACGACCGGCTGCGGATTGGCAAGCCGGGCGAAATATTCGTCGTAAAGCTTGGCCTCGGTGGTTTCGAAGGCGGCGGCGAGGCGCTTGCGATTGCCGGCGGTCTTGGCGACGAGCTCGGCCTGTTCGGGGCCCGCTTTCTTGAACAGGACGGCCTTGTCGGTCGCTTCGATGATGGCGCTCAAGTCGGTCAGAGCCACCGGCCGATCGTGCACTTCCACCTCGCCGAGCTCGATCAAGCGCTCGACGAAGCTGCGCAGCCGGTATTTGTCGAAGTCGAGGTTGGACGATGCCTGGGCCATTGCGAAATGACACCAGTGCCGCGGCGATAAGTCAATCGCCGCGGCGGCCCGTAAGCCGCGCGGCCTGCCGAGCGCGGCTTTTGCGGCGGCCTATTTACCCCAGCCGAAGTGATAATTCAGCCCGGCGCGCACGATGTTGTCGTGCATCGAGACATTGTCGGTCGGCGCCACGCCGCAGTTGGCGCCGCAATTAAGCCGGCCGAGATCGACATGCAGGTATTCGGCCTTGGCGCTCCAGTTGCCGGGCAGCGCGAATTCGAGGCCGCCGCCGACCGTCCAGCCGGCATTGGTCGTGCTGGCGCCGGCAAAGCCCGGCGTCGAGGCATTGATATTGCCGACGGCAAGACCGCCGGTGACATAGGGCAGGATGCCGCCGAACGCATAGCCGACGCGGCCGCGCACGGTGGAGAGCCAGTCATTCTCGGTGGTGCAGCCGGCCGCGCATCCGGTCGTGCTGCTGCCCTTGAGGTTCGACCAGTCCATATCGCCTTCAAGGCCGAGCACGGTGTTGCCGAATTGCCAATTGTAGCCCGCGGTGCCGCCGACCTGCGCGCCGGAGAGATCGACCGGCGTTGCGCTGCCGCTCCACCACGAGTGGCCCCAACCGCCGCCGCCATTGGCGCCGAGATAGAAGCCGGTCCAATTGTAGGCTTGCGTCACTTCGGCCGGCGGCGGCGCCTTGGTGTAAAGCGGCGCAACCGACAAATCGGCCGCGACAGCGCTTTGCGCCGCAACCAGCGCCCCCAACGCAAAACATCCGGCGACCAGCTTTTTCATCATTGGTTCGGGCCTCACCGGCGCCGGCGCGTTACTTCGCCGCCGTTCGCCATAAACACTGCGACACTGTGTGCATAACTTCGTTACCTCGGTCTTACCTCTACAGTTAAGCCCGAAGCGGCGTCGGCCCCGGTGCCTACTTGGTTGATCAGATGGGCGAAATTGTGCCGCCCCTGGGGCGGCTCCACGGCGCAGGAAACCCCGCGGGGGAGAGGCCGGGCACGCTGCGGCGGCATGTCGCGACGGTTCGGAGGCGGCGGGGTGGAACTTTATCGCCGGCACATCATTCGAGCGCATACGGGGAGGCTTCTGCGGGGCGAAAGCCAATCGGTAGCCGAGACGTTGCAAGCGGCCGGAGGCCTCGCGGCCTTGTCCGCTTCTATTGGTGCCGGCCGGCCACTGGAGTCCCGCGTGGGACAAGACGGCGATTCCGACAGCGACATCGTGGCCTTCGTGAGGGCCGCCATCAGTTCTGTCTGCGCGCTCGAATTGCTGATTCTGCTGCGGCGGGAGCGGCAACAGTCCATCCGGCTCGACCGCTTGGTCCGCGAATTGCGCAGCAGCGAGCTCGCGGTGGCGCAGGCGCTTGAGCATTTGGCCAAATCCGGCCTGATCGAGGAGCTTCCGGGGGCTAGTTACCGCTACCAGCAAGTCTCGGCCCAGCTCGACGCCATCTGCGATCGATTGGAATCCCTTTACGCCCGCAAACCGGTGATGATCGTGCGCGCCATCCTCGACGCTCCAAACGAGAAGCTTCGAACTTTTGCCGATGCCTTCCGTCTGTCAGGAAAAATCAAATGAGTCCCTGGGTCGACGTCCTTTATCTGTTGTGCTTTTTGACCAGCCTGTCGTGCTGCCTACTTCTGATACGCAGCTACCGCAGGACCAGAAGCCGAGTGCTGCTATGGACCGCGGCCTGCTTCGTGCTTCTCGCGGTCGACAACCTGCTCGTCGTTATCGATCTCATCGTACTGCCGAACGTCGATCTATCACTGCCGCGGCTTCTGGCGACGCTGTTGGCCATCTCGACCCTGCTCGTCGGCTTCATTTGGGAATTCGTTTAGGAAACGACCATGAATCAATTCATCTATGGCATGAACACCATGGGCTTCTTGGCCGCCGGATTGTTTTTCTGGCGATTTTGGCACAAAACCGCGGACGCGCTGTTCGTCGCCTTCGGCGCGGCATTCCTGCTCTTCGCGCTCGATCAGTTCTTCCATGCGATGGAGGCTTCACCCCCTTCCTCGCAAGATTGGGCGTTTTTCTTCCGTCTCGCCGGGTTCGGATTGCTGATCTTCGCGGTGCTGCGAAAGAATCTAAAATGACGCAGGGCCAGTTGACTGCGCTTCGCCTACAATCGCGCGGTAATCATGCGTCCTACTTTTAACGCATTGCCGCCGGCATTCTATCGTCTCGACGCCGCGGGAGGGCTGCCGGGAATGACTCATGGATGCCGACGATGAAACTCGCCATGCGCTACGGCCTGGCGGCGCTGTTGATCGTCGTCGCCATCATTCTTCTGGTGCCGCCGTTTGCCGGCTCGTTGATCGAGCAATGGTCGGAGAGCGACGTCAAATCGCGCTCCGTGCTGGCGTTCAATTCATCGCTCGACGAGTTCACGTCGCTACTCGATGATCGGAACGCCAAAGGAATTGTCGCGCTGTTCGAGAAAATGGCGCAGGACGAGGAATTGCTGGCGGTCGGGTTCTGCGACGATCAGGGCGCCTTGCTCTACAAGACCAAGGAGATGCCGAAAAGCTTCACCTGCAAAGAAGCGACGTTGCGCAAGGCGCCGACGTTTTCCACCGTACGTCTTGGCGCTCAGCAATTGCTGCTGTCGAGCTTTCCGATCGGGCCGACCGGCGAACGCGGCCATGTCGTGCTGGTGCATGATCTCGCGCTGGTCGAGCAGCGCGGCGCCGAGGCGCGGGTCGGCACCATCGTCGTCCTCATCGGCGTGGTGTTTCTTGCCGCCGCCTTCGCCGCGCTGGTCGCGGTGTTACTGGCGCGCCGTTGGGTGCAGTCGTTGCGGCGCGCCATCGACGATGTCCGGCTCGGCGGCAGCGGCGCGATCGCCGCGCCCGAACTCACGCCATTCGCCGGGGAGTTCCGGCATCTGTTGCGCGACCTCAAGCTGACCGGGCTGCCGGCGGACGGCCCCGACGTCGACTGGTCGCCGGCCATGCTGCAGCGCGTGCTGGCGCAGAAATTGCCGGACACCGACGTCATCGTCGTCTCCAACCGCGAGCCGTACATCCATAATCGCGAGGCAGGCGAAGTCGCGGTGCAACGGCCGGCGAGCGGCCTTGTCGCGGCGATCGAGCCGATCATGCGCGCCTGCGGCGGCACCTGGGTCGCCCACGGCAGCGGCAGCGCCGACAAGGAGACCGTCGATCGCTTCGATCGCATCCGCGTGCCCCCGGAAAATCCGAGTTACACGTTGCGCCGCGTCTGGCTGAGCGATGAGGAGCAGAATGGCTATTATTACGGCCTCGCCAATGAAGGCTTGTGGCCGCTCTGTCACATGGCCTTCGTGCGGCCGAACTTCCGCGAAAGCGATTGGAACGAATATAAGCGCGTCAATGCGCGTTACGCTCAGGCCATCGCCAACGAAGCCAAGCGCGCCGATCCGGTGATCCTGGTCCAGGACTACCACTTCGCGCTGCTGCCGAGCCTGCTCCGCAATAAATTGCCAAACGCCACCATCATCACGTTCTGGCATATTCCGTGGCCGAACCCGGAAATCTTCGGCATCTGTCCATGGAAGGAGGAAATCATCGCGGGCCTGTTGGGCAGTTCCGTGATTGGTTTCCACACGCAATTCCATTGCAACAATTTCCTCGACACCGTCGATCGCCTCATGGAAGCGCGTATCGATCGCGAGCAGTCGTGCGTCGCCTTCGGCAACCTGGAGACCTTCGTCCGGCCCTATCCGATCTCGATCGAATGGCCGCCCTCCGGCATGAAGGATCAGAAGCCGGTGGCGGAATGCCGCGCCGCGGTTCGCCGTCGCCACGGCCTCGCCGAGCAGATACGGCTCGGCGTCGGCATCGAGCGCTTCGACTACACCAAGGGCATTCTCGACCGCCTGCGCGCCGTCGACGCCTTCCTTGCCGGCCATCCGGAATGGAAGAACAAATTCGTCTTCATCCAGGTCGCGGCGCCGACCCGCTCCAAGTTGCCGACCTACAGCGCGCTGCAGAGCGAGGCCACCGAGCTTGCCCGCACCATCAACGCGCGCCACGGCACCGAGTCGTATCAACCGATCCTGCTGATCGTGCGACATTACGAGCCGCAGGAGATTTTCGAACTGTTTCGCGCCGCCGACCTGTGCATTGTCTCCAGCCTTCACGACGGCATGAATCTCGTCGCCAAGGAATTTGTCGCCGCGCGCGACGATCAGGAGGGCGTTCTGCTGCTGTCGACATTCGCCGGCGCGTCCCGCGAACTGCCGGAGGCGCTTATCGTCAACCCTTACGACTCGCAGAGCATGGTCGACGCGATAGAACAGGCGCTCGTCATGCCGGTGGCCGAGCAACGCGAGCGCATGCGCCTGATGCGAGAGATCGTGCGCCTGCGCAATGTCTATCGCTGGGCCGGCCAAATGCTGCTCGACGCCGCCGACCTGCGCAAGCGCAGGCGAATCATTCAAATCATGTCGCGGCGGCAGGTGCCGAACGAAACCCGGCGATCCCGCGTCGGTTGAGCCGTTATGCCGGCGCCGCAGCGCGCCGGCGATGAGATTGCGATTGATTCGTGTCCCCCGCCGAGAATGCTATAATGACGGCGAGTAGCGACCGTTACCAAGCTTGGGTCAGCGAGCCATATCTGCGATGAACTGGATTTCGAATACATTGCGGCCGAAAATCCGCAATATCCTGCGGCGCGAAGTGCCGGAGAACCTCTGGATCAAATGTCCGGAGACCGGCCAGCTCGTATTCTACAAGGACGTCGAGTCGAACCTTTTCGTCATTCCAGGCTCGAATTATCACATGCGCATGGGCGCCACCGCCCGGCTCAAATCGATGTTCGACAATCAAACCTGGTTCGATATTGCGGTGCCGGAAGTGCCGCTCGATCCGCTGAAATTCCGCGACGAGCGCCGCTACGTCGACAGGCTCAAGGACGCACGCAGCAAAACCGGACTCAACGACGCGGTCAAGCTCGGCTACGGCAAGCTCGACGGCTTGGCCGCCGTCATCGCCGTGCAGGATTTCGATTTCATGGGCGGCTCGCTCGGCATGGCGGCGGGCGAAGCGGTGAGCAAGGGCCTCGATACCGCCGTGGAGAAAGGCTGCCCGTTCGTGCTGTTTGCCGCGTCCGGCGGCGCCCGCATGCAGGAAGGCATCCTGTCGCTGATGCAAATGCCGCGCACCACCATCGCCGTGCAGCGCCTGCGCGAGGCGTGCAAGCCTTATATCGTCGTGCTGACCAATCCCACGACCGGCGGCGTCACGGCATCCTATGCGATGCTCGGCGACGTGCAGATCGCCGAGCCCGGCGCCTTGATCGGCTTTGCCGGTCCGCGCGTGATCGAGCAGACCATCCGCGAAAAACTGCCCGAGGGTTTTCAGAAGGCCGAATATCTGCGCGATCACGGCATGGTCGATATGGTCGTGCATCGCCACGACTTGCGCGCGACCATCGCCAGACTGTGCCGGCTCTTCACCAAGGCACCCGCCAGCATGTCGCCCTCCCAACCCTCCTCCGCCGGCGAGGGAGCGATAGGGAGGGGGCTCCTGCCGGCGCCCGAACCCGCGACCACGTGAGCGACCGGGCGGCCAACGCAGCGCCGATCGACGCCATGCTGGCGCGGCTTCTGGCGCTGCATCCCAAGCGCATCGATCTCGGGCTCGAGCGCATGACGCGCATCCTTGCCGCGCTCGATCACCCGGAGCGGCATCTGCCGCCGGTGATCCATGTCGCCGGCACCAACGGCAAGGGTTCCACCGTCGCCTTCATGCGCGCGATCCTCGAAGCCGCGGGCCGCCGCGTGCATGTCTATACGTCGCCGAACCTGGTGCGGATCAACGAGCGCTTCCGCATCGGACAAAAGGACGGCGGCAAGCTGGTCGGCGATGCCGAGCTTGGTGCAGCGCTCGCCGAATGCGAGGTCAAGAACGGCGACGCGCCGATCACGGTGTTCGAAATCGAGACCGCTGCGGCGTTTCTGTTGTTCTCACGCAATCCGGCCGACATCCTGCTCCTCGAAGTTGGCCTCGGCGGCCGGCTCGATGCTACCAATGTGGTCGAACGCCCGCTGGCGAGCATCATCACCCGGCTGTCGTTCGACCACCGCGACTTTCTTGGCGACACTCTCGAAAAGATAGCCGCCGAGAAGGCCGGCATCATCAAGCGCGAGGTACCCGCGGTCGTCGCCGGCCAAGCGCGCGAGGCGCTGGCCGTGATCGAGCGCCAAGCGGCGCGGCTCAAGGCGCCGCTGCATATTGCCGGCGAGCACTGGACCGCGACCGAAGAACGCGGCCGTCTCGTCTATCAGGACGGCGACGGGCTTTTGGATCTGCCGGCGCCGAGGCTCTACGGCCGGCACCAGTTCGAAAATGCCGGCGCGGCGATCGCGGCGCTGCGCGCCAGCGGCCTCAAACTGCCGCCCGCGGCTTACGAAGCCGGCATGACGCAAGTCGAATGGCCGGCGCGCATGCAGCGGCTGGCGCACGGCCGGCTTGCCGCTTTGGCGCCGCCGGAGAGCGAGCTGTGGCTCGACGGCGGCCACAACGCCGACGGCGGTCAAGCCATCGCGGCGGCGCTCGCCGATCTCGAGGAACGCGTGTCGCGGCCGCTGGTGCTCATCGTCGGCATGCTGGCGACCAAGGATGCCGCAGGCTTTTTGAAGAATTTTTCCGGGTTGGCGCGCCGCGTCATTGCGGTGCCGATCCATCAGGACAAGACACTGCCCGCGGCCGAGCTTGCCGAGGTCGCCGACAGCGTCGGCATCCCGGCGCTAGCGCGCGACGCTATCGAGGACGCCATCGCAATTGCCGGCAAGCTCGATCTGCACCCGGCGCCGCGCATTCTGATCACCGGCTCGCTCTATCTCGCCGGCGAAGTCTTGGCTCTCAACGGCACGCCGCCGCAATAATTATTGAATCTTGATATCGTCGGCGTGAATGACCTTCGCCCATTTGGCGCGTTCGGCCTTGATGTAGGCGGCAAATTCGTCGGGTGGCCCAGCCATCGATTCGAACATTTGCGGATCGAGGAAGCGCGCGCGGAAGGCAGGATCGCTGAACACCTTGATCACTTCCCGATCGATCTTCACGACGATGTCTTGCGGCATACCGGCGGGGCCGAACAGGCCGAACCAGGCTGTTGCCTCGTAGCCCGGCAGACCGCTCTCCGACACCGTCGGCACCTCAGGTACCAGCGGCATCCGCTTCGGCGCGCCGACGCCGAGCATCTTGATCTGGCCGGCGCGATAGGCCGGCAAGCCTGACGCAACGCTGACCACCATGGTGTTGATGTGGTCACCGATGAGATCGTTGAGCGCCGGCGTCGCGCCGCGATAATGCACCGGGACCATTTTGACGCCGGCCATGCTGTCGAACAGCGCCATGTTCATGTGCAGCGCCGAGCCGACGCCGGCGGTGCCGTAGGTGATCTGGCCTGGCTTCTGCTTGGCAAGCGCAATCAGCTCGGCAATGTTGGAGACCGGCAGCGATTTGGCGGCGAGGATCGACTGATAAATGCGCACCAGGCCGGTGATCGGGGTGAAATCCTTGTCGGCGTCGTATGGCACCTTGTCCTTCGGCAGCAGCGTCGGGTTGACCGTGAAGGTGCCTGATTCGCCGACCAGCAAGGTGTAACCGTCGGGCGCCGCTTTGGCGACGGCTTCGGCGCCGATGATGTGCGCTGCGCCGCCCTTGTTCTCGACGATGACCTGCTGGCCCCAGTCTTTGGTCAGCGCCTGCGCCAGCGCGCGGCCGACGACGTCGGTGACGCCGCCAGGCACAGAGGTGACCACCAGCGTGACTTGCCGCGACGGATAATCCGGCGTTTGCGCCGCGCTTGCGCCGCAGCACGCAATCAACAGCAACGAGGCGACGAGATATTTCTTCATGGTGGGACCGTTACAGCCTGATTTCACCGAGATTGATGCTGGCGCCGAGATTGGCTTCGATGGTCTTGGAGTGGCCGCGGGAAAAGATCTGCACAGTGTAGCGGCCCGAATTCTCGTCGAGCTTGTCGAATTTGAAGTCGCCGTAATTGTCTGTCGTCGTCAGTGCGATCGAGGTGCCGTCCTTGACCAACTGGACGCTGGCGCCCTCGACGCAATCGACGACGCCGTTTCTTTCCTCGGCGAGCGTGCCGCCGATGAAACACTTCGAATAGCGCCACAGATTGCGATAATAGACCCGCGGCTTCGAGCCAAGCTCGGGCTTCATCACTTCGAGATTTTGCTCCTCCGCCAGCCGCGCCATATCGCCATCCTCGACTTTGATGGCGCGCATGGCGCCGGTCGGGCAGGACTGATCGCCGCGCGTCTTGGTCCAGCCCTGGTCGAGCAGATGGGCGTCGAAGGTCCAGGCCTGCGGCAGCTGCAAGTCCTCGTTCCACCAGATGTGGCCGTAGGGGCAGGCGTCGACGAGCTCTTTCCGGCCCTTGGCCTTATTCGGGTCGATCAGCACGATGCCGTCCTTGCGCTTCTTGATCGCGCCGGTCTTGTCCGCTTTCATGCAGGGCGCGTCGTCGCAATGGTTACACATCGTCGGAGCATAGGCGATGTCGATCATCGGCAATTGCCCGCGCTCCTTCTGCAAAATGTTGATCCACTTGTGACCATGCTTCGGCATCGGCGCCGAATAGCCGGGCCAGTCATTGCCGACATATTCGTCCATGGCGGCGAGCGTGCATAGATTGCAGTTGGTGCACTCGGCGACGTCGATGATCAGGTTCCATTTTTTCATGAGCGTTACTTCGCCGGCACCAGTTGCGCTTCCTTGAGCGCGCGCTTGATTTCCAAGTCCCGCTTCGTGTCCTGCTCCATGGCCGCGAAGGCCGCCGACATGTGCTCGATGCGCCGGTCCCACGGCTCGATCTGGACCAGTGAATTGGCGCCGGCGAGCGAATGCGTGCTCTTGGTCTGCGTCCGCTCGGGCGTGAGCAGATTGAGGCAGCCGCCGCGGTCGACCGATTTTCCCGGCTCGCCCATCGGATCGTAGATCGCCGACGACTCGTAGCCGTGCGCGACGCCGCGCGGCAGCCGCTGCGTCGGCAGCGCGGCGCAGATCACCGCGCCGCGGTCGTTGAACACTTTGACCAGATCGTGCTTGCCGATGCCGCGCGCCTTGGCGTCGTCGGCGTTCATGCGCACGATCCAGTAATAATAACCATCGACCTTGACGCGATGATCCTCGATGTTGAGCAGAAACGAATCCTTGCCGTCGCCCTGGGTGTGGAACGAGTATTTCGAATGCGGCGTCAAAAGTTGCAGCGGATAGCGCTCGAACAATTCGCCGGAATGCGCGCCCTCCCATGACGGCTCGTATTTGACGATCGGCGGCCGCTCCGGATCGTTGAAACGCTTAAGCGAGTTGCACTCGAATTCAAGCTTGCCCGACTGGGTCTGCAAGCCGCGCAAATATTCTTCGGTGTAATCGGACGGCAGCGGCTGCGCCTCCGGCACGTCCTTCTTCCGGTTCTCGTAGAACCAGCGAAACGACACCGGCGCGCGGAGCTTCTCTTTCTCGGCCGGCACGACGAAATAGCCGCGCTTTAAGAATTTCTTCCAGGAAATATATTTCGGCAGGTCGGAGGCGAGGAACACCCGCTTGACCCAATCGATCTCGTTGACGCCTTCCGAGAAATAATTGGCAAGGCCGAGCGGCTTGCACAATTCGTTGAAGATCCAATAGTCCGATTTCGATTCGCCTTGCGGCTTGATCGCCGGTGCCTGGAACACAATGACGCGGTGATTGAGCTGCTGTTGGCCGTGATGGCCGTAGCCGCCCAGCCCGGCCCATTCGCTGATGTCGGTGCGCTCGAAATTGGTGCAGGCGGGCAACAGAATATCGGCGAATTTCGCCTCGCCCTCGTTCCAGATCGACTGGTTGACGACGAATTCCAGATTCGGCGACTGATACATCCGCACCCAGCGGTTGGTGTTGTTCATCGTCGAGAGGATCGAGCCGCCGTATTTGTAGAGCATGTGCACCGGCGAATGGCCCGCCGCCGGATAAGTGAATTTGGGGAACTGGTGCTCGATCGATTTGCCGACCCAAGGGTAGCCCTCGGCCCTGCCGTCGAGAATCGCTTCCGGCACAAAGATGCGCGGGATGCGTTGATTGTTTGAGTTCATGGTCGGCAGTTGCGGCATGCGCTGGTAGAGCTCGACCGGCATTGACGTGTTTTCGAGATCGCCGGACATGCCGCCGTCGGCATAGCCGGGGAAATAGAAATTGAAATCGATCGGCGTGCCCCATTGCAGATTGCCCATATTGATGCCGGGCTTGCCGAGGCCCTGCATGGCGACGAGGCACACCATCACGCGCGCCCAGGGAATGCCGGTCTGGTTGCGGCAGGCGCCGCCGTGGCCGTTGCCCCAGCCGCCGGGCGCGAGATAGACGCGCTTCTTGCCCCATTCGCGCGCCAGTGCGCGCACGTCTTTGGCCGGAACGCCGGTCTCCTTTTCCTGCCACTCGGGAGTTTTCGGAATACCGTCGTCCTCGCCGAGCAGATAGGCTTTCCACTTGTCGAAACCGACCGTATGGGTCTCGACATATTGTTTGTCGTAGAGATCCTCTTTGATCCAGACATAGGCGATCGCCATCGCCATTGCGACCGACGTCGTCGGCTTCGGCGCGAACCATTTGCCGGGCAGGAATTGCGCGGTGGCGTTGTAATAGGGATCGACGTGGACGATTTTAATGCCGAGCTTCGGATCCTTCAGCCATTGCCGGCGCGTGGTGCCTTCCTGCGCGCCGTAGGAGCCTGACGTCGACTCCGGATCGGCGGCCCACGACACGATCATATCGCAGTTCTGCAAACAGTCCTCGACCGTGCCGTAAGTCTCCGACTGGCCGACCCGCAGCGTATGGCCCCAGTGGTGCACCGCGCCCCAGTACCAGCCCTCCCAGGAATCCGGATTGTGGTGGATGCGCGTCATGCCGACGGCGTTGGCGAAGCGGAACAACGCCGAGAGGTAATAGCCGACATTGCCCCAGGTGTGATGCGAGCCATGCGAGAAGGTGATGGCGCCGGGACCGTATTCGCGCTTCTGCCGCTTGATCTCGCCGGTGACGATCTTGATCGCCTCGTCCCAGGAGATGCGGACGTAGCCGGACTTGCCGCGATTTTGCGGATTGCGCTCGCCGTGCGGATCGAAATCGATCCGCTTCATCGGATAAAGCAAACGATCGGGCGAATAGACGATCGACTTGGCATTCTGACCGTGCGGCGCCAGCGTCGTCTTGCGCGGCGGGGTGAGTTTTTGGCCCTTCGCTTCGATGGTCCATGACGCGCCGTCGTCGTCTTTGAGATCGATCGGCGTCATGCGCAAAATCTTGCCGTCCTTGACGTCGACGAACACCGGCCCGCCATTGGTCATATTGCAGTAGCGCGTGACGCCGCGGCGCAGTTTGGTGCCGAATTTGAGCCCGGCCGATTGGCTCATCATCAGCGTCTGCGCGAACCAGTTGGTCAGATAGTCCGGCCCCTCGACGGTGAGCACGAAATCCTTTTGCGCATTGATCTGGTCAAGCCAATTGATCGGCGGCGTCAGCAACGCGGCGCCGATCTTGGCATTCTTGAACATCAGCTTGATGTCGGGCGCGGCGTGCAGGCCGGCCGCCGAGGTGACGATGCCCTTCTTGAACTGGAACCAGCGGCCGATGCCCTCGTCGCGCGTCATGATCTGAGCGACGAAGTCGTGCTCTTCCAGGCGATTACTGAAATGCGGATGCCGTTGCGCCGCCCGTTTGAGAAGCTGCGCCGCGCCGAACAGGATGATCGGGAATTTGAGCTTGGCGAGCGCCATCGCGCGTCCTCCGCAGACCTCCCCGGCATATCCGAGGTTCGTTTTACCGATAATTCCCCGGAATTGAGAACTTTCCAAGGGGTTGCACAAGCGTGCGCTATGCGCTCACCGGGGGACTATGTTCTTCATCTCGCTTCGCCGCCCTGCGAGGAATAGCCGCATATTGTCGACAATAAGCGGCATGATGAACTCCTCATATTCGACGATATAGCCGCCGACATGCGGGGTGACGAAGACGTTCGGCAGGTCCCAGAATGGGCTGTCGGGCGGCAACGGCTCGGTCTCGAACACGTCAAGCGCGGCGCCGGCGATCCGGCGGTCCCGCAAGGCGGCCATCAACGCCGCCTCGTCGACGGTCTGGCCGCGGCCGGCACTGATGTAGTAAGCGGACGGTTTCATCGCGGCGAATGCCGCGGCGTCGAACAGCGTGAAGTTGTAAGGCGCGGCCGGCAGGACATTGATGAGATAATCCGCCTTGGCCGCGGCGTCATGCAGACGGTCCATCGGCATGACCTCGCCGAAGCCCTTTTCCGCCCGCGGCGTGCGGCTGACACCGATGACATTCATGCCGAAGGCCTGGAGCAGTTCGCCAATCGCCGCGCCGACGATTCCGGTGCCGACGATCACCGCCGTCTTGCCGTGCAGCGTGCTCCACAGCCGCCGCGCCCAGATGCGATGCTGATGATCCTCGACCTGGCGCTTGGCGTCGCGGCTCACCGCCATCATCATGTAGACGACCTGCTCACGCATCGGCGGGCCGTGAATGCCGCGTCCGCTGGTGATCAAGACGTCGGGCTTGAGCGCCGGGCAGCGCAGGAAATGATCGACCCCGGTCGCCAGCGACTGAATCCATTGCAGCCGCGGCGCGCCGGTGATCATGTGATCGCGCAGCTCGATGCCGAACATGATTATGACTTCGACGTCGGTGAGGTCGCCGGTCACCTCCGCCGCGCCGTGGAATAGTGCGAGCTGCAGGTCCGGAAACTCCGCCCGCAAAGCATCGCCATACATTTCGGCGTGGACGTCGACGATAAGAACTTTGGTCATGCGCTCGGCAACTCGAAATACCGGGCGGCGTTATTGAACGCGACGTCGGCGCGCAAATCTTCGGCCAATGGCACGGCGTCGAGCCATTCGCCGGCTTCATGCGCGGTTTCGAACGGATGGTCGGCGGCGAACATCACGCGGTCGCGACCGAGCGCGGCCAAAGAGCAGTTGAGCGGCTCGGCCGAGCACATGCCGGATGTGGTCACGGCAACATTCTCGCGAATGTAGTCCGACGGCGGCTTCTTGAGCTTGAGCCCCTGAAACACGGCGCGGCTATCGAAGCGCCACAGCAAGAACGGCAGCGTCTCGCCGAGATGACCGAGCATGAGCCGGCTTTTCGGGAAGCGGTCGAAATGCCCGCTGACGATCAACCGCAAGGCATGCGAGCCGGTCTCAAAACCCCAACCCCACATCGGCCGCATCAGCACCTTGTAGTCGGACAGCACAGAGGGCTGCGTTACCGGATCTGCCGGGTGGATATAGATGACCGCGCCAAGCGCGTCGGCGCGCTCCCAGAACGGATAGAGCGCAGCATCATCAAGATATTGACCGTGGGTGTGGCCGTTGATCATCGCGCCGCAGAATTTGAGATCGTGGATGCAGCGTTCGAGCTCGCCGGCCGCGGCCTTGGCGTCCTGCATCGCCAGATGGGCGAAGCCAGAATAGCGGTTAGGGCGTTTTTCGATTTCGTGGGCGAGAAAGTCGTTTGACTCGGCGGCCTTCCGCGTCGCCGTGGCGGCGTCGCGCTCGGCTTGCACGCCGGGCCCGGCGATCGAAAGCACGGCCCGCGCGATGCCGGCCTCATCCATGCTCTTTAATCGCAGTTCGCCGAAATCGCTGAGGTTGCGGAAGAAGTATTCCGCGCGCTGCGGCGGCAGTTCGGACATGGTCGGCCGCCAGTAATCGACCAGCCCCGGCGACAGGAAATGCTCCTCCAGCGCGATTTTTTTGACCATGCCTCCCCTCGCCTTTTCGAGCCTGCGCGGCTCTCTGTACCTTATAACCGATATTGGCTACAAACCCCGGACCGTACAACAGTGGCTTAAGCTTTCAGTGGAGGAGAGCCCGTGACCCAGAAAATACGCGGGGTGACGTTTGAGGAAAACCTCAACAACTCGATGGGACTCGAGTTTTTCAACCTGTCCCATCGCTTCGGCTATCAGTCGCCGAACTGGCCGTATTTCGAAGACGTCAAGATCGAGCGCATCCATTACATGGCCAAATCGGGCGTGCTGTCGCAGCGCATCACAACCTCGATGCACAACACCACCCATATCGACGCGCCGGCGCATGTGGTGCAGGGCACGCCGTTCATCGACGAGGTGCCGCTGCCGCACTTCTTCGGTTCCGGCATCGTGGTGGCGCTGCCGAAGAAGAAGTGGGAAAAGATCACCTATGACGACCTGGAGAAGGCGGCCGGCAAGATCGTGCGGCCGCGCGACGTCGTCATCATCAATACCGGCTGGCACGAGAAGTACGAGGATAGCGAGGACTACTTCTGCTACTCGCCCGGCTTCGTGGCTTCCGCGGGCGAGTGGTTCGTCGAAAAGCAGGTCAAGGTCGTCGGCCACGATACCCAGGCCAACGATCACCCGCTGGCGACCGCGATCGGCCCGCAACGCAACGGCCCCTTACATCCGCATCTCGCCGCCGAGTACGAGGAATGGTCCGGCGGCCGCGACTGGAAGGCCGATTTTCCCGATTGGGAGCCGGTGCACCGCATTCTGTTCAAGAATGGCATCCTCGGCATCGAGAATGTCGGTGGCGATATCGACAAGGTCACCGGCCGGCGCTGCACGTTCTCCTTCTTCCCGTGGAACTGGGACCGCGGCGACGGCTGCATCATCCGCCTGGTCGCGATCGTCGATCCGAAGGGCGCCTACCGGATCGAGAAAGGGGAGAAGTTCGCATGATCGTCCGCAAGTTCTCGGAAGCGAAGTCCTACGAAGCGCCGAACCATCGCGACTATAAGTCGTTCCGCGTCTACGGCGCAGAAATGGGCGGCTCGCAGACGCTGGTGTTCGGCATTTCGCACTTCCTGCCGGGCGGCGGCGCCGGCCCCGACGCCTCGCCGCCGGAGAAGATCTATTACGTGCTGGCGGGCGAGCTCACGGTGATCGCCGGCGGCAAGGAGACGGTCGCGAAAGCGGGCGACAGCGTCTACATCGGCCCGAACGAAAGCCGCGAAATCGTCAATCGCAGTCCCGAGGTCTGCACCATCGCGGTCGCCGTCGCGCCGGTGAAGTGACGGCGCGCAGCGCCGTCATCGTCCGCGCAGGCGGACGATCCAGTAATCGCCAACGTTGAAGGAGGTCACCGCAGCGCTGGCGAATACTGGATGCCCCGCCTGCGCGGGGCATGACAAGGTTGGAAACGCGTGGAGCTACCATGTCCGAAGACTTCCTGAAAAATCCGCTGTCGCTGTTCGACGTCAAAGGCAAGACGGCGATCGTCACCGGCGCCACCGGCGCCTTCGGCGCCATCGCCGCGAAGACCTTGGCGGCGGCCGGCGCCAACGTCGTTCTCACCGCGAACAATGCGGAAGGCCTGAAAAAGATCGCGGCGGAGTGCGGCAAGCTCGGTGGCAAGGCCGAAACGATCGCCAAGCGCCCGAGCTCCGAGGCCAACTGCGACGCCATCGTCGCCGCCGCGGTCGAAAAATTCGGCGGCCTCGACATTCTGGTCGTGGCCTCCGGCCAGAACAAGGTAGCGAAGATCGTCGATCAAAAGCCCGAGGACTTTCTCGACGTGATGGACGCCAATGTCACGCAATCCTGGCTGATGGCGCGCGCGGCCTCGCGGCAAATGATCAAGCAGGGCCGCGGCGGCAAGATCGTCCTGATGTCTTCGGCGCGCGGGCTCCTCGGCCATCCCGCCGGTTACACCGCTTATTGCGCGTCGAAGTCTGCGGTCGACGGCATCACCAAGGCGCTCGGCTGCGAGCTCGGCGCCACCGGCATCACGGTCAACGCGCTCGGCCCCACCGTCTTCCGCTCGCCGCTGACCGAATGGATGTTCGCCGACGACGAGCGCGGCAAGACGGTGCGCGCCGGATTCCTCACCCGCGTGCCAAAGGGCCGGCTCGGTGAGCCGGAGGATCTCGCCGGACCGCTGCTGTTCCTCGCCTCCAAGGCGTCCGACTTCTACACCGGGCATATTCTTTACGCCGACGGCGGCTATACGGCGGGCTGAAACGATGGCGAAAGAAGTGTCGCAAGCCCGCATCGCCGTGATCGGCGCCGGGCTGATGGGACACGGCATCGCGCAGGTTTTCGCGCTGGCCGGTCACGACGTGACCATCACCGACACGGTGATGAAGAACCTCGATACCGTCACCAAACGCATCGCCGCCAATTTGCGCGACCTCGGCGACGACCCGCTGGCGATCGCGCGGATACGGCCGTGCCTCGAACTCGCCGAAGCCGTGCGCGAGGCCGACTACGTCGTCGAGGCGGTCCTCGAGGATTTGCCGCTCAAGCAGAAGCTGTTCGGCGAGATCGAGCGTCACGCGCCGGCCGAAGCGATCCTGGCCAGCAACACGTCGGTCATCCCGATCACCTCGATCATGGAGGGGTTGAAAAACCGCGAGCGCGCGCTGGGCACCCATTGGTGGAACCCGCCGTTCCTGGTGCCGCTCGTCGAAGTGATCGAGACGCAATGGACTTCGCCCGAGGTCGTCGCCTGGACCATGGAATTGCACCGGAACGCCGGCAAGAAGCCGGCCCACGTCAAGAAGGACGTGCCGGGCTTTATCGGCAACCGGCTGCAGCACGCGCTGTGGCGCGAAGCGATCGCGCTCGTCGAAAACGGTATCTGCGATGCGGCGACCGTCGACGCGGTGATCAAGGCCTCATTCGGGCGGCGGCTTGCCGTGCTCGGTCCTTTGGAAAATGCCGATCTCGTCGGCACCGACCTGACGCTCGCCATCCACAATACCGTGCTGCCGGCGATCGACAGCCGGCCGGCCGCGTCACCCTACCTGGAAAAGCTGGTGGCGGACGGCAAGCTTGGTTTCAAATCCGGCGAAGGCTTTCGCAAATGGAGCGCCGAGGAGCAGGCGGCGTTGCGCGCCAGGGTGTTGCAGCACCTCAAAGCTTCGCGCGACAGCTAGAACTATCGAGCCGCCATCATCGCTTCGGCATCTGCCGCGCGCAACGCCGGCATGACGTTGCTGACAAATAGTCCGATCGAACCCAAAGCTTCCGCGCGCGTCATATCGCCAAACGCGTATTGTCCGACGAGGTAATTGCACTCGGTCTCGGCAAGCTGGCGCTGCAGAAACTCGGTCACCGTCGCCGGCGAGCCGGCAACGCCCTGACCGCGTTCCATCAGCGCGTCGAAATCGGCAGGCCGCGGATGATTTTGCGGCTGGTCGCGCAAACGAAACAAATAGGTGAAGCTTTGGTGCCACACCGGATAGGCGCGCCGCGCCAGTGCGAGCGCCTTGGCGTCGGTTTCGGCGACAACGATGAAACGGCCGAGGCCGAGCTTCGGCAACGCGGCGCCCGGATGCGGGGGCCGCCACGTCGCGCGATAGCGTTCGATCGACAACCGCGTCTCTCCCGGCGGATCGAGGCTGACGACATTGAGATTGCGCTTGGCCGCGCGCTCGGCACTATCCGGCGCATGGACGCCGTACCAGATCGGCGGATAAGGCTTTTGCAGCGGTTCGAGCGTCATCGGCACATCGTCGAACGAGAAATGCTTGCCGTGAAAATCGAGCCGCTTCGCCGTCAGGCCCTTGAGAATGAGGTCCAGGCCCTCTGTGTAGATTTCCTGTGCCGCATCGGGATCTTCGCCATAGATTGCGAGCTCGATCAGCGAAGCGCCGCGGCCGAAGCCGATCTCAAGCCGTCCGCCGCTGATCTGGTCGAGCATGCAGATTTCCTCGATCAGGCGCAGCGGATGATAAAGCGGCAGCACGTAGACCATCGGCCCGAACCGGAGCCGTCGCGTGCGTTGGGCAAGCGCCGCGAGAAAGACGTTGGGCGACGGCGCCATGCCGAGCGGCGTCGCGTGATGCTCGGCGAGGTGATAGCCGTAGAAGCCGGCGCGGTCGTAGGCTTCGGCGATCTTGAGGCGGTCCTCGTAATAGTCCGCCAGCGACGGCCCGGTGCGATCGAGATGGTCGAAGACGCCGAATTCGATTTTTTCGCTACTCATCCCGCGAAACTTAGCCCGGACTGAACCGATCCGTCACCCTGCTTAGGGTTGCAGCCGCAATAAATCGATCAGCGCGCGGCTGTCCGGCAGGTCGTCAAGCGCCAGGGTCATGCCGATGATCGCATCGGCCTGCTTGCCTAGAGTGGGGTCCGCAAGCTTGCGAAATTTTCTGGCGATATCGTCGGCGCTGGCGAAGGATTGCTCGCTGCCGCGCGGCGCCTCGCGAGTCTCGGTCTCGACTGAGCCGTCGCGGAAGTTGATCTCGACGCGGGTCTTGTGGCGGTAAGCGGCGCCGAGCGCGGTGGTCGCCGGGTCATGCACCACCTTGACCTTGCGTGCCAGCGCGATGCGCGCCGGATCGGCGACGCAATCGGGCGTGAACTCGTCGACAAAGACATCGCCCTCAATCAGCAGCGTGGCGACGCAGAACGGCAGATTGAGCTGCGCCGCGGTCAGGCCTTCGGGCTTATACGGCCAGCCGGCATGGTCGAGCGTAACCTGCGACGCGTGCACGACGATGCACTCGACGTCTTCGACCGCGAACGGCCGGCGCCTACGAATATCGCGAATGGCGTCGAGCGTGGTGTGGTTGCTGCCGACGCAGGAATAGAATTTCAGGGAAATACGCATGGTCTCGAAGCGCTCGCCGAGCCCGGCACTCAACGCCGCGAGATTGAAGCGATCCTGCGAGCGCGAGAAGGTCGTGCAAAAGCCGCCATAGGGCGCTTCGAAGACGTCGACAATGCCGGTGAAGTTTTGCCGCGCCAGCAGCGCCGCATAAAGCCCGCTTTGCGCGGCGCGTCCGGCATGCATGCGCTTGACCATGGCGCCGTATTGCGCGGCCATTAGGCCGGACGACTGCGTGCCGGCAATGCCAAGCGCGTGCACGGTGGCGTCGGCGGAAAGTTGCAGCGCCCGCGCCGCGCCGGCCGCCGCCGAGAACACGCCGACCGTGGCGCCGGAATGCCAGCCCTGGCCGATATGCTCCTGGCCCATGCACAAGCCGACGCGCGGGCCGATCTCATAGCCGGCGACGGCGGCGGTGAGAAAATCGCGGCCGGACAATTTGGCATGGCTTTCCGCCACCGCGATCAGCGGCGGCAGCGTGACCGCGCCGACATGCAGGACCGCGGTGCGATGCACGTCGTCGAGCTCGAAGCCCTGCACCTGCGTGCCGTTGACCAGGGCCGCGTGCGGCGAAGATAGCTGGCGGCTCGTCCCCCAGACCGAGGTCGTGCGCGTCGCGTCGAGCGCTTCGAGCGTCTCGCGCAGGATGCGGCACCATTCGAGATTGGCGCCGTAAATGGCGCAACCGAGGGAATCGAGAATCAGGAGTTTTATCCGCTCGCGGACCTCCGTCGGGATCTGCTCGTAAGTCAGACCGGAGACGAATTCGCGCGATCGCGCGGGTGTGGACGTTGTTTGCCGGCGCATCCATGCGGGAATTATTGCGCAGCGGATCGCGACTTCACGCTGTCCCACCATGGACAGACGCCCGACATCACCTCGTAGTTGCCGTCCATCACCTGGACCGGCCGGCGATAGCCGCCTTCGGCATTCTTCAGCCGCAGCGCGCGGGCCTTGGCCTGGTCCTCGGCCGACAGCCAAGCGCGGTCGTGGCCCCACATGCTGGGACCTTCCTTGCGCTCATAGGCTTGCCAGGTCTCGACGTCGATCGAACGCGCGCCCCAGCCGTATTCGACCATGAACGCCGACGGCGTCCAGCTATAGAACGAGGTGATGAAGTCGCTGGTGTGCCGGCCGAGCGTGGTCGCGACTCGCCCCGGTTCGCCCAACGCAATATCGTAGCCTTGTCCGACATCGTCGAAGCTGAACAGCTCCATCATCAGGTGATGCACCGCGTTCTTGCCGGTCTGGATGAAGGCGAGGCTGTGGTGGCGGGAATTGAGGTGAAGAAAGCGGGCAACGAAGGGATGCGAATAGTAATCGGTCAGCCGGAAGCCGAGCGTATCGCGGTAGAACGCCATCAGCCGGTCGATCGTTTGCGGCGCATCGACGTTGAGCACGACATGACCGAGGCCGAGCGGGCCGGTGCGAAAGCCCGAGATCGACCGGCCCGGCCGGAACGGATCCGTTGCCGCCTCGGCGCCGTGAAAAATCTCGAGCCGGTTTCCGAGCGGATCGTTGAGCACGATCAGATCCTTGACGTGCCGCTCCTCGGCGAGCGCGTGGGCGCCGCGGGCGACCTTGACGCCGCTATTGTCCAGATGCGCCGCCAGCGCGTCGAGCGCGGCGGCGTCGGCGGCTTCCCAGCCGAAAAAACCGACGCCCTCGCCGCCGTCGGCATCGACGATGAGGCGCTGCTTGCGGTCGTCCATGCGGAAGGCGAGCGTCGAGCGCGATTTGTCGATGCGCTGCAGGCCGAGCAGGCCGCAGCCATAGCTTGACCAGTCGCCCAAATCCTTGGCGCGCACGCCGACATAGCCGAGAGCTTGCGGAGCGGGAGTTTGCGGAGCCATTGCCGAGCCTCGTTGCCGTCCTTTTACACCGACGGCAACGGCGGCGCTACGACGTGAGCTTCAGGAGGATCGTGTAAGCGTCAGCGGCGCGTCCGCGCTCGAATCCTGTTCGGCTTCGATGGCGGCGTCGTCCAGGAGCCGCTCCAGGCTCTGTAAGGTCAGCCGTTGCTCGCGCGTGCGGGCGCCTTTGGCCCAACGCCGGCATTGATCTGCCCATTGGTTCAATTCTTCCGCGGCGGACTTGAACATGGCGGTTGCGCCTCTCAAGTCGCCAGCGGCGAAGCAAAGGCGGGTCCGAGCAGGTTTCTGCCGCGCACCAAGGTTGCCCGCGCAGCGCGCGCGTCGAGCGCCGTTTGAAACAGCGCCGGCAAATCACGCGGCCGGCTCAGCACCGAGCACAGCATGGCGGCGATATTGGTGGTTCCGTTCGGGCGCATGGCGGCGACGGCGGACACCGGCAAGGAACGCTTGGCCGGATCGGTGATGACCCGGATCGCGGCCACCGGCACCTCGTGGGCGAGACCGACGGACGCGACGATGTGCGATTCCATATCGACCGCGATCGCGCCAGTCTTCAGATAAAGCGCGCGCTTCTCGTCGGGATGCGCAATGGGCGCCGGCACACCGAGCAACGCGCCAGACACCGAGTCCGGTATTGTACGCAGTAATTTCTCCGACCACTGTTGACTGATCGGCATGCGGCTCGTGCCGGAGATTACCGCCGATCCGACGACGCAGGTGCCCGGCCGCAGATGCGGCGCCAAGCCGCCGGCCACGCCGAAGCTGATGATTCCCGGGCAACCGCGCACCAGCGTACGCGCTTCCGCGATCGCCGCCGTGAGCTTGGCCGCCAAGTTGCGGCCGTCCCCGCTGCAAATGACATGCACCCCGGGTCCGGCAGCGATGCGCGCTTCAAATGCCAATCCGACGACAATAATCACGTTGCCCCCGCTTCACCGTTCAGCGATGCCGCAAAGACGAGCCGTGACCCGGCGGGCTCGTTCTTCGCCGATAGATTGCACGACAAGAGTCGTGCCGCTCTATCGGATCAGCCTTTGGTCACGACTGGAGGCGGGGCCTTGCCCTTGCCGGTCTGTGCGCAGCCCGCGATGCTGAGCAATGCGAGAATAACGGCCGTTCCGAGTGCGATCTTTTTCATGGGTGCCCCCATTCTTGATGGTATGGAAATGCAGGATAGAAACAGCTGGCCGCCTCCACTAGTGCAGAAAAGACACAGTTCACACCTGATTCAACGCTCCGAACCGGCACCGCGGACAGCCATGCGAGAAAACCACTATACGGCCAGTCCATGAAGGCACTTGCCCCGCTCGCCGTTATTTGCGGCCTAGCACTTTTGACCGCTTTGGTTGCCTATTTCGGCTTTGCCTCGGTATTGCAGGCCCTTGTCAGCTCGCGATGGGGCACGGCGTTCGTCATTGTCGCCCGCGCCATCGCGCTGTCGGCGGCCGGCGTGGGCTGGTGGTTCCTCCTCACACCGCTGCGTCGCGGACCGTACATTTTCGCCGGTCTGCGCTTTGTGCGCGAAGCGATCAATTCGCTGTTTCCGTTCGTCGGCGTCGGCGGCGACATCATCGGCGCACGGCTTCTTGCGCAATTCGGCGTGGCCACCAATGTGGCGATCGCCAGCGTCCTCATCGACATCTTTATCCAGGTGGTCTGCCTTTTGATCTTTGTGGCAGCCGGGGTCGGCATCGTGCTCGATCTCGTCGGTACGCATCGCCTCAGCGCCCTGACCTTCGTTATGTTGGCCGTCGCGTTGCCGGCGGTGAGCGGCTTCTTCCTCGCGCTGAATTTTGGCGCTTTTGAACCGTTGGTGCGTCGGCTTATCGCATTCGGCGAAAAGCACGACTGGGCGGCGTTCAATCACGTGGCCGATCTCGGCGGCCGGCTGCAGCAGATTTGGAAAAATCATCGCGGCCTCTCCGCATCGTTCTTGGTCCATCTCGCCGCGGTGTTTTTCGGGGCCAGCGAAGTCTGGATCGCGCTGTCCTTCATGGGCCATCCGGTGAACGTGGCCCAGGCCGTCGCCATCGAAAGCCTCGGCCAGGGCAGTCGCGCCGCCGCCTTCGTGCTGCCCGGCGGTCTCGGTGTTCAGGACGGCGCGCTGATCGCCGCATCCGCCATATTCGGCATTCCGGCCGAGGTTGCGCTCGCCATGGCGCTCATCAAGCGGGTTCCCGACCTGATTTTGGGCGTCCCCGCGCTTGTCGGATGGCAGGCGCTGGAAGGCAAGCGCCTGTTGTTCCACGGCAAATAGCGACGATCCGCGGCGTTTATGCAACCGCGCCCGGATTTTGCCGTTGGTTAAACGTGCATGGATCGCAGTTGGGCCATATAGTCCTTGGGTCGACACGATAGGTTTTGGTCGACAAGGCCGGCAGAGGTCATCGTGTACGCGTTTTTTACCACTATCGCCGCTGGGGCGTCGGTCGTCTGTTATGTGGCGGCCGCGCTCGGCTGTGCCTATGCGCTTTTTGCCGCCTGGGCCGCGCGCCGCTTCGTCCGGACTGCCGACGCCTGCCCGCCACGGATTATCCCCCGGTCACGCTGCTCAAGCCGCTGCACGGATTGGAGCCCAATCTCTATGCCAATCTGGCCGGTTTTTGCGCGCAACGCTATCCAAGCCCGGTGCAGATCGTGTTTGGCGTCGACGATGCGGCCGACCCGGCGGTCGGCGTCGTCCACAAGCTTGTCGCCGATTTTCCGGGCCGCGATCTGACATTGGTGATCAATACGCGGCGGCACGGCGAGAACCGCAAAGTCTCGAATTTGATCAACATGGTGCGGGAGGCCCGACAAGATGTGCTGATCGTCTCCGACAGCGACATCGTGGTCGGGTCCGATTATCTCAAGCACGTCGTCGCCGCTCTGGCGCAGCCGGGCGTCGGCCTCGTGACATGCCTCTACCGCGGCGCTGCTGCCGCCGGCACTTGGTCGCGGCTTAGCGCCGCGGCGATCGACTATCAGTTCCTGCCCAATGTGCTGGTCGGATTGAAGCTCGGCCTTGCGGCTCCCTGCTTCGGCTCGACGATCGCGCTGCGCCGCGAGACGCTCGCCGCGATCGGCGGGTTCGAAGCGGTGGCCGACCAATTGGCCGACGATTACGCGCTCGGCGCGCTGGTGCGCCGCAACGGACAGAGCGTGGCGATCCCCAACTCCATCGTCGCCCATGTCTGCAGCGAACGGTCCGCGCGCGATCTCATCCGCCATGAATTGCGCTGGGCACGCACCATCCGCGCGATCGATCCGGCGGGATTTGCGGGGCTGATCATAACCTACGCGCTGCCGCTGGCGCTGATTGCTGTCGTGCTCGGCGGCATCAATCCGGCCGGATTGATCGTCATCGCTGCGCTGGCCTGCCGCCTGCTGCTGCAGAGCGCGATCGATCGCGCCTTTCACTTGCGCGGCGATGTGTTCTGGCTCGGGCCGCTGCGGGATCTCCTCTCGTTCGCCATTTTTGTCATGAGCTTCTTCGGCCGCGGCGTCGAATGGCGCGGCCACCGCTATGGCCTGCGGGCCGACAACAGGCTTGCTTATTACGGCGAGGTCGAAACGTGATGCGGACATTGTTTCTTCAGGCCCCCTCGTTCGACGGCTTCGACGGCGGCGCCGGCTCGCGCTATCAGGCGCGCCGCGAAATCCGCTCGTTCTGGTACCCGACCTGGCTCGCCCAGCCTGCCGCTCTGGTCGAAGGCTCGAAGCTCATCGACGCACCGCCGCACCACACCAAGCTCGCCGAAGTAACGGCGTGCGCGCGGGACTACGATCTCGTCGTGCTGCACACCTCGGCGCCGTCGTTTGCGTCCGATGTCGCGACCATCAAGGCGCTCAAGGCAGTCAACAGCGACCTGAAAATCGGCCTCGTCGGCGCCAAAGTCGCCGTCGACCCGGCAGGCTCCCTGAACGCCTCGCCGCTGATCGATTTCGCCGCCCGCAACGAGTTCGATTTCACCATCAAGGAGATCGCCGACGGACGGCCGTGGGCCGACATCGCCGGCCTGTCCTACCGCAATGCGTCGGGCGTCATCGTCCACAACGACGAGCGCGCGATCCTGGAAAACATGGACAGCCTGCCGTTCGTCACGCCGGTCTATAAGCGCGACCTCGACATCAAGAATTATTTCATCGGCTACCTGGAGCATCCCTATCTGTCGATCTATACCGGGCGCGGCTGCAAATCGCGCTGCACCTTCTGCCTGTGGCCGCAAACGGTCGGCGGCCATCGCTACCGCACCCGCTCGGTCGGCCACGTCATCGAGGAGATCGCCTGGGCGCAGAAAGCGTTCCCCGAGGTGAAGGAGTTCTTTTTCGACGACGATACTTTCACCGACGATCTGCCGCGCGCCGAGGCCATCGCCAAGGAGCTCAACAAGCTCGGCGTGACCTGGTCGTGCAACGCCAAGGCCAATGTGCCGCGCCAGACGCTGCAGGTGTTGCGCGACAACGGCCTGCGGCTTCTTCTGGTCGGCTACGAGTCCGGCAATCAGCAGATCCTGCACAATATCAAGAAGGGGATGCGGATCGACGTCGCCCGCCGCTTCACCAAGGACTGCCACGAACTCGGCATCACTATCCACGGCACCTTCATCATGGGCTTGCCGGGCGAGACCAAGGAAACCATCGAAGAGACCATCCGCTTCGCCACCGAGATCAATCCGCACACCATCCAGGTCTCGCTTGCCGCGCCTTACCCCGGAACGTTTTTGTTCGATCAGGCGCTGCAGAACGGCTGGCTCGACGAAGCCAACGCCGAGCTCGTCAATGACGACGGCGTGCAGATCGCGCCGCTGCATTATCCGCATCTGTCGCACACGGAGATTTTCGACTCGGTCGAGGCATTCTACCGGCGCTTCTATTTCCGCTCCGGCAAGATCGCCTCGATTGTCGGCGAAATGGTCCGCAGTCCGCAGATGATGAAGCGCCGGCTGCGCGAAGGCGTCGAGTTCTTCCAGTTCCTGCGCGAGCGCAGCGCGGCGCATTAAAGCGATGATGCAACTGACTACGCTCGTCCCTGCGCAAGCGCGGACAAAATCTGGATTCCCGCTTGCGCGGGAATGAGCGGATTGGATCCAGCCGGTCCGATCGCGCATCAAGCTTTCAGATAGCCGTGCTGACGAAACCAGGCGATGGCCTCGGCGACGGCATCGCCATAGGGCCGCGCTTGGTAGCCCAGCTCGCGCTCGGCCTTGGCGGAAGTGAAAAACATATGATCCTTCGCCAGCTTTAAGCCGGTCGTGGTCACGAACGGTTCGCGGCCGGTGAAACGCGCGATTGCCTCGGCGCCATAGGCGATGGGAAAAATGAGCTGCCGCGGCAACCGCACCTTCGGCGGCGAGCGGCCGATCTGCCGCGCAATTTCGCGCAGCATGTCGCCGAGCAGAACATCCTGGCCGCCGAGGATGTAGCGCTCGCCGATACGGCCCTTGCGCAGGGCCGCGACGTGACCCGTGGCGACGTCGTCGACATGGACCAGATTGAGCCCGGTATCGACATAGGCCGGCATGCGCCCCGCCGCGGCCTCGATGATGATGCGGCCGGTCGGCGTCGGCCGGACGTCGCCCGGCCCGATCGGCGTCGACGGATTGACGATGACCGCCGGCAAGTTTTGCTCCGCCACCATGGCCTCGACCAGCCGCTCGGCCATGACCTTGCTGTATTTGTAGGCGCCGATCGCAGCTTCGGCGGCAAGCGGCAACGTCTCGTCGCTCGGTTCGCGATTCGGCCGCGAGGCCAGCGTGGCGACGCTCGAGGTGTAGACGATGCGCTCGACGCCGGCTGAGAGCGCCGCGTTCATCACATTGCGGGTGCCTTCGACATTGGTGCGCACGATGTCGTCGGGATGGCGCGCCCATAGCCGGTAATCCGCCGCAACATGAAACAAGTAACGGGTGCCGGTCATGGCGCGCCCGATCGACGCGGCGTCGGAGATATCGCCCGCGACGACCTCCAGCCGCGGATCGGCGAGATTGGTCCGCGAACTCGTGCCGCGCACCAGCGCACGCACGTGTTCGCCCGATTGCAGCAGCGATCGCGCCACCGCCGAACCGACAAAGCCGCTGGCGCCGGTGATGAGGATCATCCGCCCACCCCTTTCTCGCTCATCAATAACCGGTATAGTTTGACGGGTGAACTCCTGCTTGGGGGCATGCAGGGAGATTGTGTCAGCGCCGCAAACGGCGCGGCAAAACATAATGGGAGGACAACATGGGGAACGTCAAAGTCGCGATGCTGCTTGCGGCCGGTGCGGCGCTGATCGCTGTGCCGGCATCCGCCGCCACGCTGAAAGTGCACGTCGATTCGTTCAAGAACGGCGGCACCGTGCCGAACAAATACGCCTTCTGCGTGCCGGCGGCGCAAGGTCATACGGCCGGCGGCCAGAACATCAATCCGAGCATCTCGTGGTCGAAGGGGCCGAAGGGCACCAAATCCTACGCCATCATTCTCTACGATACCGACTCGCCGGCGGAACATCGCGAGATGATGAACAAGGAAGGCGTGACGATGACGTCCGACATCAAGCGTCACGACTTCTTTCATTGGGTGCTGGTCGACATTCCGGGCAACGTCAGGTCGATCAAGGAAGGCGCCGATTCGAACGCGCGGGTCGTGCACGGCAAACCGGCGGCGTCCAAGGTCGGCGTGAAAGGGCTGAACGACTACACCAAAGTGACGGCGTCGAACGACGCCATGAAGGGGCAGTATTACGGCTATGACGGCCCCTGCCCGCCCTGGAACGACGATATCGTGCATCACTATCACTTCACGGTTTATGCGCTCGGCGCAAAGTCGCTCGACCTGCCCAAGGATTTCGACGGCCCCGCCGCGCAGGACGCGATGAAGGGCAAGATCTTGGCGCAGGGCGAGGAGCTTGGCCTCTATACGCAGAACCCGGCCAAGGGCGCCAAGCCATAAGCGCGAGCACCCAAGCGAGGACTTATGAAACTGCCCAGCCGCATGATCGATCTGTCGTCGCCGCTCGAAAACGAGACGGTGTACGACCCTCCCTTCATGCGGCCGAAGATCGAGTACAAGAGCAACGCCGATACCGCGCCGTTGCTCTGTGAGTTGTTTCCCGGCCTTCGCCGCGAGGATTTGCCGGACGGCGAAGGCTGGGCGATCGAAAACATCCAACTGACGACGCATAACGGCACGCATATGGATGCGCCGATCCACTTCCAATCGCACTCGATCGATGGTGCGCCGATGCTGACCATCGACCAGGTGCCGCTCGACTGGTTCTTCCGGCCCGGCGTCAAGCTCGACTTTCGCAAAGTGCCTGACGGCCATGTGGTGACGGCGGCGGAGGTCGAGGCCGAGCTCAAGCGCATCGGCCACGAGCTCAAACCGCTCGACATCGTGCTGGTCAACACGCGCGCCTCCGAGTGCATCGGCAGCGAGGAGTATCTCACCGCCGGCATCGGCATGGGGCGCGAAGCCACGCTTTATCTGACGTCGCGCGGCGTGCGGGTCACCGGCATCGACGCCTGGGGCTGGGACGCGCCTTTCGTGCATACCCGCAAGCGCTGGCTCGAAACGCACGATCCGTCGATCATCTGGGAAGGCCACAAGGCCGGCCGCGAGATTCCCTATTGCCACATGGAGAAGCTGCAAAATCTCGAACAGCTTCCCGCGCACGGCTTCACCGTCGCCTGCTTCCCGCAAAAGATCAAAGCCGGCTCCGCCGGCTGGACGCGGGCGGTGGCGCTGTTCGATTAGCGGCTGCATCCTTCTCTTTCGTGCTGAGGCAAGTGGGCGATGAAGAATTCCTGTTCACGCCGACGCTGGCGCGCTCCTTCTCCCCGCGCGCGGGGAGAAGTGAAATCACGCGTTCCCGTTCTCGCGATGCGCCTTCGCATCCGAGCTTTGCTTCACGCTTTAAGAAAGCCCTTCGTGCCTCCCTTTTTTCCCGCATGATCTTTTCCGAAAACCGCAACGGCACTTTTCGGGATCATGCGAAAAGAAGGGAGGCGGAGCGCCGACAGGCGCACCACGGGTTCCGCCCCGCCGCAGAAAGAGAAGCCTGCCAGCGTATGCGGCGCGCGCTATGTTCGCCCCTGCCCCGCATTGGCGCGGGACTTAAAGAGGCGGCGCGCTCGCCTTTCGGCGCCCCACCGCGGTCATGCGCCGAAGGGCCTTGACCCCCGACTCGGCTCCGGGCCGCGCTTCCTGGAATCACCGGATCCAAACGGGAGGACCCTCTCCGGCACCAGTGCAGCCAGCACCTGGCAGTCCGGTCACGCGCCGGACGGTCGATGCCCAAAACCGCCCGGATCAAGGTTACAAGCCCCATCCGGGAACCGCACCCGCCCCATCGATCGGCTGTCACCGGTCGACGTCCCTTCGATGGGCAGGCTTGGGGGCATGTAACTGTAGTAGGGACGCTTGTCAAGTGCTGGTCACACCAATTGTGACGTGGTCTTTTGACCGGCGAACGCCGCTGTTGCAGCCGCGGCCGGCCGATCTAGCGCAGCTTTCGATCCGCTCGATGTACCGAACCGGCCCCCGACTGTCATCGCCCGCGAAAGCGGGCGAACCGGTAAACACAATGCTTTCAGGGGATTACTGGATGCCCCGCTTTCGCGGGGCACGACAATGGAGAGGCTGCCCGACGGCGTTATGTGATTCCATCCGAGCGGACTTCGGTCTAGATAGAACCCCATGGGCCCGGTCTCGCTGCTCCTGAACATTCTCTGGATCGTCTTCGGCGGCTTGTGGATGGCGCTCGCCTGGGTGATTGCCGGCGTGATCATGGCGATCACCATCATCGGCCTGCCCTGGGCCTGGGCGGCGTTCAACATCGCGTCCTATACGCTCTTGCCGTTCGGCCGCAAGGCGGTGTCGCGCGCCGACTATTCCGGCCGCCAGGATATCGGCACCGGACTTTTCGGCTTTGCCGGCAATCTGATCTGGCTCGTGCTCGCCGGCTGGTGGCTGGCGCTCGGCCATCTCCTCACCGCGATCCTGTTGGCGGTCACCATCATCGGCATCCCGTTCGCCTGGGCGCATCTCAAGCTCGCCGGCATCGCGCTGTGGCCGATCGGCAAGGAGATCGTGCCGGTGGATGCGGTGGCGCGGTGGCCGGGCGCTCCCAGCTGACCTTTAAGGTCGGCTTGCGCGGCAGGCTGGGCCCTACTGCCCGCCCACCACCGAGAGCACGCTCGATTGCGGCAGCGATTTTGCCGAGCTGTTGACGGCGATGAGCTGCTTGAGGAAATCGAGCGACAATGACGAGCGGTCGGGACGGTCTGAATCGTAAGCGCTCGATATCGAATACCAGCGGCCGCTGTAGGCGACGGAGACGAATTCGCCCGGCATCGGCGCCAGCGTCTGCTGCAGGTGGAAAATATACGCGCACGTCTTTGACGGCGCCGATGGCGCCTTGCAAGGGTTTTGCGCATAGCCCCGGTAGTCGCGATAACCGTCGCCCTGCCTGAAAAAGACGTCGCGGCGGTCCTGTCCATAGTCGCGGGTCAACGACCGGCGCACCAACTCGCCAAGGTAATAAATCATGCCCTCGGTGTGGCGCATGTAAATCGTCACGGTCACCGGGAACGCGGCATGGCTGCGAGCGCCGGCGAAGCTATCCAGGTCATATTCGAATTCGGTCTTCCCCGAGGCGTCGACAGGCGTGGCGTTTCTGACGCCGGCTTCGCGGGCGATCTCTTTCAGGCGATCCATGAATTCAGGGATGACATTGAGGCCGACGACCGCCGAGCCTGCCGCGCTGATCCGGTTGTCAGTCTCTCTGTTTTCCGCCACCGCGGCGCGCAGCGTCGATGCGGGACCGTGCCGCGGCTTGGCTGTTTTCGTCGGGTCCGGTCGTGTGTAGCCGCATAAGGAACTCGGGCTGACGAGAGTTTGCAAACGGCGCGGTGCGAAACAGAGCCGGTAGGGCTTCGCCGCCGTTTGCGCGTCGCCCGAACTGCCGCCGCCCGGCGGCCCCAGGACTTCGGCTTGATCGGGTTTGTTCGGCGGCGGATTACCGACGTATCTGATGTTGACGTTCATCGCCCGCCCGAAAGGCACGCTGGTGGTCGCCGGCGGCTCGGTGGTCAGGCCGAGCAATTGCAAGTAGTCGCCAAGCGCCTGAAACGTATCGACCTGGGCATCGTCGCCGACGTAATTTTCAAAAACCAGCTCGCAGCGCGCGGTATGATCGTATTTGGGGCAATCGCGGTCCTCCCGGTGCATCACCGCCTTCATCACGAACAGATTGAACAGCAGGTCGCCCGGATAATTGGCCTGGATGTAGAGGTCCCAAAGCTGTCCCGGGATCGCTTTCAAAATTCCGTCGTAGAATTCCTGGGTATCCAACACCGGAATGGTGAAGACCGGACCGCCGCTCATCGAGCCTGAGAACTGCCAGGTCGGCAGCGCGGGAAACGACGCGATGCCGGTGGCGCCTTGGGTTGGTGGGCGGAATGGAACGTTGGTCGGCAAGCTATATTGCGTGCCGCCGCTGACGACGGCACTGCCGGTGATCGACGACACCGTGGTGAACTGCATCGGCCGATGCAGATAGGCCCGCACGATATTAAGGAGCAGCGCCTGATCCTGCGCCTGCTCGGCTTCCAGATTGTAGACGATGGCGCGGCCGGAATACTGGTCGACGATCGCGCATCCCGACAGTCCCACGCATGCCGCGATCAGCAGCCACGCGCTCACTCCCCCACGCCAACGCATAGCGACGCCCCACCGACGCTACAACCACCCACAACCCTAACGATACTACAGCCCTAGGGATACTCAAGAGACGCTTTGGGTCGAGGCTTGGGGCCGGACTTGGGCGCGTTATCCTGTCGTGGAACGCGGCACCGCCGAACGGCGCCACCGGATCGGCGCCGGTCAGCGGCTTTCAGCGACCGCCCTCAACATCCGGCGTGCGTGCACGGCCACCGCAAAGATGCCGAGCACGACCGGCAGGAATGAGAGCATCACGTACCACAAGGGCTGATGTTGCACCCAATTGGCGACGCTCAGCATCAGGAAAAAGCCGGCCAGGAAGGATGAGACAGCGGTCGCGGCGATGCCTGCGCGCACTGTGGTCTTGAGCGACGCCGTGGACGTGGCGGGTATTGTGGGCATTGGCGATTCTCCCTTGCATCTCGCCCGTTGGTACGGCCGGCGGCGGAAAGGTTCGCGAGGGCTCGGAGGTTTCACGTTGTGCAAGGATGAGCCTTGCGCCGAAAGCTGCTCGAGTCCGACGGCCCTTCTACCGCGCTACGCGCGGTCCCCCCTCCCCCCGCTATCGAGGGACGGGTGACTTCAAGCCTTCCGCACCCACACCTTATTATCGTGGAACGCGGCGCCGCCGAACGGCGCCACCGGGTCGGCGCCGGTGAGTGTGTTGATGCCGCGGCCGTCGGCGTAAGCCGAATTCGGCCAGATCGATTCAGCGATCAGCACGCCGCGGCGCACGCCGTCGAACAGCTTGGCGTGCAGGCGCACCTCACCGCGGCAGTTGCCGAGCACGACCGGATCGCCGTCGGCGATGGCGAGCGTTGCGGCATCCTGCGGATTGATCATCACCATCGGCCGGTTTTCCCTGGACAGCGAGGTCGGCGTCTCGGTGAAACTCGTATTGAGAAAGCCGCGCGCCGGCGAGGTGGCCAGCCGAAACGGATGCTCGGCGTCGGCCTCCTCGATCACGGCCCAGTGGTCGGGCAGCGTCGGAATGTTCGCAGCATGATTGCGGTGCCAGCGGCGGAACGGCACGGCCGGCCAATCCGGCTTGAAGCGGAACTTGCCGTCGGGATAAGAGAAGCCCTTGAGATAATGCGCGGTGGCGAAATCCGGCTGGCAGTCGATCCAGCGGTTTTTTTCCAGTTCGGCGAGCGTGCCCCAGCCGGATTTGCGCAAGCTCACGTCGATCAGCTCGCGCGCGGTCATGGCGAAGCCGGGATGGCGCGCGCCGAGGCGCTTGCCCAGCGCGCAAATCACCTCGTGATTGGAGCGGCACTCACCGGGCGGCTCAATGAGCTTCGGCCCGAGCAGAATGTATTGGCTGCCGCCGGCGGTATAAAAATCGTCGTGCTCGACGAACATGGTGGCCGGCAGGACGATGTCCGCGACCTTGGCGGTGTCGGTCATGAACTGCTCGTGCACGCAGGTGAACAGATCCTCGCGGGCGAAACCGCGCTTGACCACGTCTTGGTCCGGCGCGACCGTGACCGGATTGGTGTTCTGAATGAGGAGCGCGTCGACCGGCCCGCCGCCTTGCAGCGCGTCGGCATCGCCGGTGAGGATGGCGCCGATGCGCGACTGATCGAGCATGCGGATCTTCGGATCGCGCAGGTCGCTGCCTTCGATCACGCTGTTGTCGAGGTGAAACACCGCGCCGTTGTTGTGGAAGGCGCCGCCGCCTTCGAGCTGCCAGGCGCCGGTGACCGCGGGGATGCAGCTCGCCGCGTGCATGTTAAACGCGCCGTTGCGCGAGCGCGAGAAGCCGTAGCCGAGCCGGAAAAAAGCGCGCTTGTTGTCGCCGACGAGCCGCGCGAAGGCCTCGATGGTCTCGACCGGGCAGCCGGTGATGGCCGCCGCCCATTGCGGGCCGCGGCTGCGCAAATGCGCTTCGAGCTCGTGCGGCGCGTCGGTGTAGCGCTCCAGATAATCCCAGTCGGCGTGGCGATCGCGGAACAGGCAATGCATCACCGCGCAAGCGAGCGCGCCGTCGGTGCCGGGCCGGATCAGCACCGGCAGATCGGCCTGCTGCATGGTCGAATTCATATAGACGTCGACCACGACGAGCTTGGCGCCGCGCTCTTTGCGGGCGCGGGTCACATGGGTGAGCACGTTGACCTGGGTATTGGCCGGATTGGTGCCCCAGACGATGACCAGATCGGACTTCGCCATTTCGCGCGGATCGGCGCCGGCGAGCTTGCCGGTGCCGGCGGTAAATCCGGTCCAGGCCGGATTGACGCAGATGGTGGAGAAGAAGCCGGAATATTTCTTGGCGTGGCGCAGGCGATGGATGCCGTCGCGCTGCACATAGCCCATGGTGCCGGCGTAAAGGTAGGGCCAGACCGCCTCGGCGCCGTGTTTGCGTTCGGCGCGGTTGAATTCTTCCGCGACGATGTCGAGCGCATCGTCCCATGAGACCGGCTTGAATTGCCCGGAGCCCTTGGGCCCGCTGCGGCGCAGCGGCTGCGTGAGCCGATCGGGATGATGCACACGCTCGGCGTAGCGCGCGACCTTGGCGCAGATGACGCCGGCCGTATAAGCGTTGTCGGCGGCGCCGCGGACCCGGCCGATGGTGTGCGCATCCAACACCTCGACCTCGAGCGCGCAGGTCGACGGGCAATCGTGCGGACAGGCCGATGCGGCGATCTTCTGCGGGCGGACGGCCTGGTTCATGACCGCGATATTACATGCCAGCCAAGCGCGAAGCTATCGCCGCAAGATGCCGGCGCGGGCGACCGCCGGCGCCGAAACACCGCTTCGCGGCGGTCGCCTTTGCGAGGCGCGCAACTATTGAGCCGCGCCCTCCACGGCGAAGACGCGAAGTCCCCCGATCTTGTAACGATCATACATTTGCTTGAAGGCATCCGACGCACGCCAAGCCTGGACTTTTTCCATGCTGTCGAACGCGATCACGACGTATTCCCCGGGAGGCTGCCCTTCGAACGCGACCATCTTTCCCCCATGGACAACGTAGCGGCCGCCAAATGGTTGAAATGTCGCCGGGGCTAGCGAGGGATAGTTGGTATTCATGTCAATCGATGTTTCAAAAAGCGAAACGACGTAGACGGGTGGATCGGTCCGATCATGGCGACCTTGAGCATTCGAAGCCAACAGAGCGGCATCGAACCCAGCGCCGAGAGCAAATGCAGCCACGCCTATCGCGAGGGATTTGATTTCCACATTTCCTCCTGAATTGCATCTGTAATCCTCTGCCACAGCCGTCGTGAGGCACATTGATTTAGGTCAAGGGACGCCGGCCGGGTCGTATGAGAAATGTGCGCTTTGCCCCACGGCAGATATTGGCCGCGTGTTTATAGGTCCACGCCCTAGAGTCCGGCGCGCAGCCGCTTGGCCGCCTCGACCATGACCTTGAGCTTCTCGTGCGCCAGTTCCCGGCTGATGGTCATCAGGCCGCAGTCGGGCGCCAGCCAGACTTGTTTGGGATCGAGCCATTCGAGTACGCCTGCGACCCGGCGCTCGATCGCATCGGCCGTGGGCGCCGGCGAATCGCCCGGATCGACGGAGCCGAACATGACGATGCGGTCGCCGCACAGTTTCAGCACCTGCGGATCGAAGGCGCTGCGGCCGAATTCCACGGTGAAGCCGCCGATGCGCGTCTGCATCAGCAGCGGCAGCAGGTCTTCGTATTTGTACTGGTGCTGCCGCTCGCCGCCGCCGGGATAGCCGTAACACAGATGCACGACGGTCGGCACCGTGATGCCGTCGAGGCAGCGGTCGAGCGCTTTGGCGCCATAGGCGGCGACCTTGCCGTGATAGCGCGTCATCGCCGGCTCGTCGATTTGCAGCACCGCGCAGCCGGCGGCCGCCAGATCGCGGAGCTCGCCATTGATGGCGACGGCGGCATCGAAGGCTAGCTCCGCCTCGTCGGCGTAGAACTCGTTGAGCACGCTGTCGACCACCGTCATCGGCCCCGGCACCGCCATTTTTAAGGGCCGCGCGGTATGCGCCTTGGCGCCCGTGAGATCCTCGACCGAGGCCGGGCCGCGGCGCACGATCTTGCCGGTGACGCGCGGCACCAGCCGATTGGCGGCGCGATTGCGGTAGGTGGTCTTGACGGCGAGGTTGCGCGTGTCGATGCCGTCCCAGGCACCGGCGATATGAAAAATGAAATGCGTCCGCCGCATCTCGCCGTCGGTGAGAATATCGAGGCCAAGCTCTTCCTGCTCGCGCAACACCACCACGGTGGCGTCGTCGAGCGCTTCCTTGAGCGGATCGCCGGACATGCGGAAGGTGACTTCATTGCGCGCGGTCTGAGCCAGCCATGCCGGCCGCGGAAAGCTGCCGACGCTGGTCGTGGCGAGTGGAGGCAACGGCATGGCGATCCCGCTGGTTGAACTCGTCATCGATCGACGATAGCACAGCCAAGAAAAGCGATAGGAAAAGCGATAGGAAAAGCGAGATGGAGGAAGCGTCATGAAAGCTGCCGTGGTCGGGGAGAACGGTGCCGAGGTCCGCGAGCTGCCGAAGCCCGAGCCGAAGCCCAACGAAGTTTTGATCCGGGTGCGGGCATCGAGCCTCAACCGCGCCGATCTCATCGTCGCATCGGGCCACCGGCACGGCAGCGTCGGCGGCGTCGGCGCACGGCTGGGGCTGGAATGCTCCGGCGAGGTCGAGGCGGTCGGCGCCGAGGTGCAGGGCCTCAAACCCGGCGACCGCGTCATGGGCTCGGCGCCGGGCGGCTTCGCCGAATTTGTCTCAACCGATGCCGGCCGGGTGCATCGCATCCCGGCCAACAACATGACCTACGAGCAGGCCGCGTGCTTTCCCGTGGCGCTGCAGACCATGCACAATGCGGTCGTCACCGCCGGGCGATTAAAGCGCGGCGAAACGTTCCTGATGCAGGGCGCCAGCGCCGGCATGGGCCTGATGGGGATGCAGATCGCCAAATTCATGGGCGCGGCCTTCGTGATCGGCACCTCGACCAATGCGGCGCGCCGGGCGCGGCTTGGCGAATACGGCGCCGACCTCGCGCTCGATACCAGCGACGCCGCCTGGCCGGCCGAGGTGAAGAAGGCAACCGGCGGCAACGGCGTCGACCTGATCGTCGATCTGATCTCAGCCGGCGTCGCCAACGGCAATCTCGAAGCCACCAAGATCCTCGGCCGCATCGTCAATGTCGGGCGGCTCGGCGGCAACAAGGGCGAGTTCGATTTCGACAAGCATGCGATGCGGCGCATCGACTATATCGGCGTCACCTTCCGCACCCGCTCGCCGGAAGAGGTCCGCGAGATCAATCGCCGCTTGCGCGCCGACCTGTGGCCGGCGCTCGAGGAAGGCAAGCTGTCGCTGCCGATCTACAAGACCTACCCGTTGGGCGAGATCGCCGACGCGCTCGGCGTGATGCGTAGCAATGCGCATTTCGGCAAGATCGTCATCACCATGTCATAAACGACATCCGGCAATTCCCCGCTTGCGGGGCGCTGCCGCGTTCGGCATAAATTTGTCATGACTGATTCGGCGAAGGGCTACGCGCCGATTCTTGCGGCGGGAGGGATCGTGCTGCGCGGCGAGGCGCGGCCGCGCTTCGCCGTCGTGCGGTTGCGGCGGGAGAAGGCCTGGGTGCTGCCGAAAGGCAAGCTGATGCCGCGCGAGCGCGCCCATGTCGCCGCCAAGCGCGAGGTGCTGGAAGAGACCGGCTACGACGTCTCGGTCCACGAATTCCTCGGCTCGATGGCCTACATGGTCGAAGGCCGCATCAAGATCGTGCAGTTCTGGCTGATGCGCGCCGAGGGGCCTCCGGTGCACGAGCTGATGGACGACGTCAAAGCGGTAAAATTCCTGCCGCTCAAGCAAGCCGTCGAGACGCTGAGCCGGCCGCACGAAAAGGTCTTCCTCACCCATGTCGGCCCGATCGCGCTCAATCACGCCAAGAAATTGCACGCCAAAAAATTCGTGCGCGGAAAAACGCGGCGGGCGGCCCGCGGCGGCAAGCGCGGGCGCAATGTTCCCGCAGCGCCGGTCGAGCACGTAATCGCGCTCGACTACGGCAAGACCACCCCGAGCGCGGTGCGGGCGCTCGGCAACTGGATCGGCCGATCGGCGCACTCCGCGGCGCGCAAGGCGGGCTGAAGCGGCGATGCTATTCACGCCTCTTCCGGCGTGACCTCGTGGAACAGGCTGTAGTCGAGCAACAGCCGTCCGTCCCGCGAATAGCTCATGATGTCCCGATAGCGATGATTCCAGCGGATATCGCTGTGCGCATAGAGGTGGCGCGCATGCAGATGCTGCGCGGAACTGTCGTCGACGCCGCTAAGATTGAGCACCAGCGCGCCGTCGGTCGCGGCGAGATCGTCCGCGGTCACGCCGTAGAGCGGACTGGTCTTGTCGATGACATGAAAGATCGTCCAGCTCAGCGCGAACATCGGATGCTCGCCGCGCTCGAGCTTCAGTTCGTAGAAGCGCCGCAGCTGAGCGCCTTCGTTGTCTTTTTCCATGCGCAGCAGCCAAAGCCGGGCGGTGGCCTGCGAGATCGTGTTGTGCCGTTCGTTGGCGACGCGGATCATCAGCGTCTTCTGGCCCTGATGGCGGCCGACGATCGGATGCCGGGCGAACATGAAGCGGGCGCGCGGGCGCGAGAAACGCGCGAAGATCAGCCCGGTCATCACCGCGAGGAAGCACATGCCGGTGAAGATTTCGATCGTCGCGACGATGTGGCCGTAATTGGTCTGCGGATGCATGTCGCCGTAGCCGACGGTCGCCAGCGTCTCGATCGAGAAGTAGAACAGGCTCAGCGGCAGCGGCAGCTCGGGGCTGACATTGGCGATCGGCTCATCGCCGAGCCAGAAGACGAAGGCAAACACGGCATTGAGAAAGACGAAGATCGCCGCCGCGCTGCCGAAAAACACCGGCCAGTAGATGGTCATCGAGCGGTGATAGAGATCGGTCCAGAAGCCTTCCGCCAGACCGATGGTCTCGATGTCGCGGGCGCCGACCCGCACCACGTGCGTCCGCGACTGCCGTCCGGTTTCAGTCTTTTTCCGAGCCTTCGCCAAGCCGAGTGAGCCTTACGCCGTCGCTTTCGCTGCGGCGGCCTTGTTGAGCCGGCCGTAGACCTTGCGCGCATTGCCCTCGAAAATCTTGTGCCGGTCGGCGTCGCTGATCGGTGTTTTGTCGATGTAGCGCTTGGTGTCGTCGAAACCGAACCCGGTCTTGGGGTCGTTGCCCTTGACCGCGCCGACCATTTCCGAGGCGAACAGGATGTTGTCGATCGGCACCACTTTGGTGAGGAGATCGATGCCGGGCTGGTGGTAGACGCAGGTGTCGAAGAAAATATTGTCGCCCAGGATCTCGGCGAGCTCCGGCTTGCCGTTATTGAGCGCGATGCCGCGAAAGCGGCCCCAATGGAACGGCACCGCGCCGCCGCCGTGCGGAATGATGAATTTCAGCTTGGGGAACGTCTTGAACAGGTCCGACAAGAGCACCTGCATGAACACCATGGTATCGGCGTTGAGATAATACGAGCCGGTGGTGTGCATGGCCGGATTGCAGCAGCCCGAGACATGGATCATGCACGGCACGTCGAGCTCGATCATCTTCTCGTACAGCGGGAACCAGGATTTGTCGGTCATCGGCGGCGAGTTGAAATAGCCGCCGGACGGATCCGGATTGAGGTTGCAGCCGACAAAACCCATGTTGACGCAGCGCTCGAGCTCGGCGGCCGAGTGCGCCGGATTGGCGCCCGGTGATTGCGGCAACTGGCACACGCCGATGAAATTCTTCGGGTACAGCGAGACGACGCGCGCGATCAGGTCGTTGCAGATCTGCGACCACTCCAGGCTCACGCTCTCGTCGCCGATGTGATGGCCCATGCCGGAGGCGCGCGGCGAGAAGATGGTGAGATCGGTGCCGCGCTCGCGCTGCAGCTTGAGCTGGTTGCCCTCGATCGATTTCGCGGATCTCGTCATCGGACATTTTCAAGGACGCGCGCGACGGCATCGCCGTCTTGTCCTTGGCGGTGGCGGCCGCGGTCTGCTCCTTGCGGAAGCGAAAGAGGTCCTTGGGCTCGGTGGTGTAGTGGCCGTGGCAATCGATGATCATGAGACAGCGCCATACCCGGGGTTGGTGGGGGAACGCCGATGCTACGGGGCGTGGCGCGATTGTCAAACCGGCGGCACATTCTGATAGGATGCCGGCCGCAAAACGGAGGAGTTCTGTAATGGCTGATCTACCGAGGCTCAACGGCGTCATTCGGGCGCTGGAAGCGGGCCAGCATGCATTGACCTGTTTCGCGCCGGCCGAGATCAACAGCGCCGTGGCGATGAGCACGTCGAAATTCGACGGCTGCGTGTTCGAGATGGAGCACAATCCGTGGGATGGCCGGCTGTTGCGGGACTGCCTGCAATACATGCTCAACCGCGCCCAGATCGCCAAGGCCGCCGCGGTGGTGCCCGGCGTTACGCCGATGGTGCGGATTCCGGTGAACGGCGTCGAGATGGCGCAATGGCAGGCCAAGCAGGCGCTCGACATGGGCTGCTACGGCATCGTGTTTCCACATATCTCGACGGTCGAGGAGGCCGCCAATGCCGTGGGCGCCTGCCGCTATCCGCGGCTGAAATCCGCCGAGCGCTTTGCGCCCGCCGGTATCCGCGGCGACGGACCGACCACCGCGGCGCGCTACTGGGGCTTGAGCCAGCAGGACTACTATCAGAAGGCCGACGTCTGGCCGCTCAATCCGCAGGGCGAAATCTTCTGCATCCTGCAGATCGAGGATACCCGCGGCGTCGACAACCTCGACGCCATGCTTAAAGATGTGCCGGGCATCGGCTGCATTCTTATCGGTGAAGGCGACCTCTCGCAGGAACTCGGCTATCCGCGGCAATACGAACACAAAACCGTGCTGGAATGGATGAAGCGCATCGTCGACACCTGCAAAAAGCACAATGTCGTGGTGGGGCACCCCCATGTCGAGCAGGGCAACGCCGAGAGGATCGTCAAAGAGGGTTACCGCTTCCTGATGTGCGCGCCGGTGCAGAGCTACGGGCACCTCGAAGCCGCACGCAAATTCGCCGGACGCGCGTAAAAACGCCTTCCTCCACTCGATCTTCGCCCCGCGCCTATGACGGCGCGGGGGTTTTGCTACTCTTCTTTCATTGCGGTACGGGCGGTATCGCCGTGTTCGCGGCGAGCAGGAACCAAGCCGCAAAAATATACCATGCCGAATTGCCGGTCAGGCCGGGGATCGGCAGCGCAATCGGCAATGCCGCCAGGATGCCGAGCATCGCCAGGCAGCCGGAAATGACAAACAAAGCAATATTCGGGGCGCGCAACATGAGGTCTCTCCTAACCTAGTTGCGTCCTTGTATGTCCTATGACGGTAAAAGCTTGTTTAGCGCCCGGGCGTACGGCTTATGGCTGGGTTTCTTTGCTGCCTTTAATGACCTAATAAGATTCCAAACTTAATGATCGGGCGTATTGTCGAGGGACCCCATGCACCTGATCGTCAAATTCCTCAAGGACGAAAGCGCCGCGACCGCCATCGAATATGGCCTGATCGCGACCGGCATCGCTTTGGCGATCATCCCGGTCATCACCGGGCTCGGCACCAAGCTCAAGACCACCTTCTCGACGCTGTCGACGGCGCTCAAATAGCGAACGGCCCGCGCCGCGACCGTCTTTCGCGGCACGTGAAAAACTGCCAATAGCTGGTCCGTCACACGTGAGGCGCGTGCAATGGGGCCGGTCGATCTTTTCGCCATGGTGCTGGCGCTGGCGGTGCTGATCGGCTGCGTCAACCACATCTGGGCCAGACTGCCGCCGGCGATCGGTATGCTGCTCGGCTCGCTCGTCGTCTCGCTGCTCATCGTCGCCGGCGATCATGTCCTGCATCTGCACGTGATGCGGTGGTTTCGCGGCACGCTCGGCGCCGCCGACCTGCCGCATCTGTTTCTGGACGGCGCGCTGGCGCTGCTGCTGTTTGCCGGCAGCCTCCACGTCGACGTCGGCGAGCTGAACCGCCGGCGCTGGGTCATCCTGCTGCTCGCCACCGTCAGCGTGATCCTGTCCACCGTTGTTTTCGGTTACGGCATGTGGGCGCTGTTGGGCTTCGGCGCCGGCGTGCCGCTGGTCTGGTGCTTCGTGCTCGGCGCCATCCTCGCTCCGACCGACGCGGTCGTCGTCGAAAGCCTGCTGCGCCGCGCCGGCCTGCCGGCGAGCCTGCGCGCCGCGATCGTCGGCGAAAGCCTGTTCAATGACGGCGCCGGCGTCGTGCTGTTCCTGCTGGCGCTCGGCGTGACGCAGGGCGATACGATTCATTTCGGCCATGGCCACGTGCTGATGGCGCTCGCGCGCGAGATCGCCGGCGGCGCGCTGCTCGGCATCATCGCCGGCTGGCTCGCGGCGCTGCTGTTGCGGCGGATCAACGACGACGGCCTGCAGCTTTTGATTTCGCTGGCGCTGGTGCTGGGCTGCTACCGGCTGGCGATCCTTGCCGATCTGTCAGGTCCCATCGCGGTGGTCGCCGCCGGGCTCTGTCTCGGCTCGCCGTCGCCGCGGCTCGGCATGGCGCCCGATACGCGCGCGGTACTGATCGGCTTCTGGTCGCCGCTCAACCAGATCTTGAACACCATGCTGTTTCTGCTGATGGGCCTGCAGATCCTCGGCTTGGTCGTGACGCCTCTTGAGCTCGTCCCGATCGTGTTCGCAATCCCGCTCGCCATCGTCTCGCGTCTGGCGAGCGTCGCCGTGCCGGTGGCGCTGACCGGCGACAAGATTCACGAGAAGTGGCGCGCCACGACGATCTTGACCTGGGCCGGGCTGCGCGGCGGCATTTCGATCGCGCTCGCCTTGATACTGCCCGACTCGCCATGGCGCACGCAGCTGCTCGTGATCACCTATGCGGTCGTCGTTTTCACCATCGTGGTCCAGGGGCTGACGTTTTCGCGGGTGCTGCATACCGCCTACGGCGCAAAGACGCTGGAATCACATCGATCTTGATGGAGTCAAGGCCGCGGCGTTTTGTTTGCGCATGAGCATTTACGGCCATTCTTCGCCCGCCGAACGCTCCGCTGCTCGCCGAGGTAGTATGCGTTCGCGCGCCATGCTAGGGGTGGCCTAGCGTCAACGCCAACGTCGGAGACAGATCGTGCTTCAGTCGCCATGATCGCGAAGCGCCGGTTCCAGCTGCTCCTGATCAAGCCGTCGCATTACGACGACGACGGCTATGTGATCCGCTGGTGGCGCACGATGATCCCGTCCAATTCGCTCGCTGCCATATACGGCATCGCAGCCGATTGCGCCGAGCGGCGAGTGCTCGGGCCGGACATCGCCATCGACATCACGGTGATTGACGAGACCAACACCAGAGTGGACGCGCCGGCTCTCCTTGCCCGCTTACGATCCCACGGCGATTTCGGTCTGATTGGGCTCATCGGCGTCCAGTCGAATCAATATCCCCGCGCTCTCGATATCGCGCGGCCGTTCCGGAACGCCGGGATTCCCGTCGTCATGGGAGGCTTTCATGTGTCGGGATGCCTGTCGATGCTTGACGGGCGTGCGGTCGATCTCGACGCCTGCCGGGATTTGGGCATCGCCATGTTTGCCGGCGAGGCCGAGGGCCGGCTCGAAGCGGTGTTGCAGGACGCCGCCAGAGGCGAGCTTGCGCCGGTCTACGACTTTATGAAGGACCTGCCGGGGATGGAGGGCACGCCCGTGCCGTTCCTGCCGAAGCGGCATGTCGCGCGCACGCTCGGGCTGAGCACGAGTTTCGACGCCGGCCGCGGCTGTCCGTACCAGTGCTCGTTCTGCACGATCATCAACGTGCAGGGCCGCAAGTCGCGCTACCGTTCCGCCGATGACGTGGAGCGTCTGGTGCGCCTCAACTGGGCGCAGGGCATCCACAAATTCTTCATCACCGACGATAACTTTGCGCGCAACAAAGATTGGGAAGCGATCTTCGACCGCCTGATCGCGCTGCGCGAGAACGCTGCTATCCCGCTTGGACTGATGATCCAGGTCGACGCGCTGTGCCACAAAATTCCGCACTTTATCGAGAAGGCCAAACGGGCCGGGGTCACGCGGGTCTTCATCGGCCTGGAAAACATCAATGCGGACAATCTTGCGGCAGCGAAGAAGCGTCAGAACAAAATCACCGAATATCGCAAGATGCTGCTCGCCTGGAAGGCGCAGGGCATCATCACGCTCGCCGGTTATATCCTGGGCTTTCCCGCGGACACGCCCGAGACGATCAGGCGCGATATCGCCATCATGCAGAAAGAACTTCCGCTCGACGTCATCGAGTTCTTCTGCCTGACGCCGCTGCCCGGTTCGGAGGACCATCAGACGCTGTGGAAAAATGGCGTGGCGATGGACCCGGATCTTAACAAATATGACGCCGAGCACATCTGCGCCCCGCACCCGAGAATGAGCAAAAAAGAGTGGGATGCGATCTATCTCGAAGCCTGGTCGCTCTATTACACCCGCGAGCACATGGAGACGCTGCTGCGTCGCGCGGCGGCGACCGGCGTGCCGATGTTCAGCCTTGTAAAGGTGCTCGCCACGTTCGCGTCTGCGGTCCCCCTCGAAAACGTACACCCGCTGCAATGCGGCATCTTCCGCCTCAAACGCCCTTCGGAGCGGCGGCCGGGCCTGCCGCGCGAGAATTCCTGGATTTTCTGGCCGCGCTTTGCGTGGGAGACCCTCCGCAAACACTCGATCCTGATCGGCACCATCGGGCGGCTCATCCTGCTGAAGATTGCAATAACACGCGATCCCAATGCGACGAACTACACCGATCGTGCGCTCACGCCGGTCCGCGACGACGACGACGAGACATTCGATCTTCTCACCAAGACCGGCGGCGCGCAGGTTGCTATTGCGCACGTCAAGAGGGTCGCCGAGCTGACCGGCGCGCATTAGAATTTCAAAGGCCAATCCGTCCGCAACGGCTAAAATCCCGATCCGTCTGTCGTCGTGGTTTTGATCCGGCCGCCGCTTTCCTGCTGCAGATAGGCAATGATGTCGCGGCGCGAGGTTCGCTCCAGCACACGAATCGGCATTTTAGCCCCGGGAACGAATTGCTGCGGATTGGTGAGCCATCGATCGAGATTGTCTGCCGACCACACGAAGCTCGCGCTCTTGAGCGCCGGCGAATAGCGGTAGCCCGGGACCGCGCCGGCTTTGCGGCCGATCACGCCGCCGAGCTTCGGGCCGAACTTGTTGGCGTCGAGCGCGTGGCAGGCGGTGCAGCGCTCGCTAAAGAGTTTTTGACCGTAGGCGGCGTCGGCCGGCGCATCGGGCAGGAAACGCGACAGATCGCTGGCGTTGGCGGGGTTGGCCGAGCGGAAGAACGTGTAAGCAAGCGTGATGGTATCGATGTCGCGCAGCTCGGGATCCTTGCCGAAGGCCGGATCGACGAAGAACACCACCGGCATGTCGACCTTCTGATGCGGCTCGAGCCGCTCCTCGGTGAAGCAGAAGCACTGAATCTTGTTAAAATAGATGCCGGTCTGCAGCGGCGTCACATTGAACGTCGCATGCCCGACGATCGGCTGATCGCTGGTGTTCTCGGCGGAGAAATAGACAAGCTTCTGCTCGCCGAGATGCACCTTCACCGCCCGCTGCTCCGGCGCGAAGCGCCACGGCAGGCCCGGCTCGACATTGCTGTCGAACTGTACCGTCACCACCCGCTTGGCGACGGCGGCGGTGTCCTCATTGACGCGTTGCGTGGTGCCGCCGAGCCCGGTCGCCCCGCAAAACAAGCGATACAGGGTCGGCGAATAGGCGACCAGCCCGAGCATGACGCCGATCACGGCCAGGCACGGCACGATGACCCGCAGGTTGTTGCGTCGCGAGGTTTGCATCCTTTGCCCTTATCAGCGCCCCTGCGGGAACCATGCCACATGTGCGACAGATGATGGCGACAACGCGGTCCCGCCTTGCGGCGTTTTGTCCGCCGCCAATCGACCGCAAGCAAAGCGCGGTTCAGCCTTCGCCGGTGCAGCGCCTCACGCGGGAGAACCGGTCTGCGGCGAACAAGGCTTGTGCACTTGGTTGTTGTCAAAGCAGCCGCCGTCCTCGCCCATGCCGGAAAGCGTGAAGCCGTAGTTCTCGTTGAGCCAGGCCGCGTACCATTGCAGCGCGCGGTAATTGCCGCAGCCCATCGGACGCCCGCAGGGCTGCTCGCTCCACATCTGCATCCATGAATATCCGTTGTAGCGCAGCCGGTAAGCGCCGATCATCTCGCCCGTCCGATCGCAGCCGCCGCTGCAATGCACATAAAAAACGCAAGGCAGAGCGCTGACCTGCGGCGGCTTGTACGGAGTTTGCGAGGTTTCCAGCCATTGCCGCAGCATGGCGACGTTCCAGATCAGCGGCTCGGCGAACCATTGATCGACCCACTTCAACATTGCACCGCGTTGGTACGAGGGAGTTGAAAAATAGCAGCGGTCGGTGCCGAGCGTGTCCCAGAAATGGGCTTCGCCTTCCAACTTATGGTCTTTGAAGTAATTCAGCTCGGCGATAAGCGATGGGTCGTCGTCGGCATTCGGATGCAACAGGCAGATCACGACGAGATAGAACTGCGGCGGCAATTGTATCGACTTGTCCGCGTTCCGCAGCGCAGTCGGCAAATCCGTATCGAACGCCCCGTTGGCGACGGGCGCGCCGCCGCGAAACAAATAGTTGTTGTCGACCCGGTCGACGAACCGCATTGTTTTATAGTCATTCATGCTGCTGCACCATTCCGGATTTTGGATCGAGGAATACTGGCGACCAAGCGACGCACGCCACGCGTGAGGCGAAAAAATTATTCGATTCTCAGCTGTGCAGCAATGCCGCTTCGAAAGCGCTGGCGATCGCCGGCTTGCTTTTCCCAGCTTGCACCGCGTCGCCGATGACCTGGACTTTCTGGCCGGGCGCTGCGAACTGACGGAAACTCTCGCCGGTGGCGCGGCGCGCGCGATAATAAAACCACTCGCGCAGCGCCGGCCAGGACAACAGTTGCGTCAGGCCCGGCGCGCGCGCTAGATCGTGGTCGAGCAGCCACTCGGCGACGCCGCGGAGGCCGAAGCGATAGTCGGCGCCGGTCGCGACGACGATGCGATCGAACGGCGCCAGTAGCCCGGGAAGCGTATCGACGTCCGTTGCGAGGCGAAACATGACGCCTTTCATTTCGCAGGCGGCCGTCAGATCGCCGATGTAGCGCTCGAAGCTTTTCTGGCTGGCTTCGACCTCTTGGTAAAGCGGCGCCTTGCCGGCGTAGCGAAAGCTGCCGCCGGTGCGCGTGCGCTTCTCGAACACCGTCACCGCGTTTCCTTCGGCGACCAGGCCCGCATAAGTGAGCCCGGCCGGGCCGGCGCCGATCACGGCGATGCGCTCGCCGCGCGGCGGCTTTGCATCGGCGAACATGGTCTCGCGGCCGGCGGCACCGTTGACCACGCAGCCGATGCGCGCGCCGCCGCGCATGTCGTTGATGCAGGTGTTGCAGGCAAGGCAACGCCGGATCGGCTCGCCGCGCGCGACTTTCTCGACCCATTGCGGATCGGCAACCAGGGTGCGGCCGAGCGCGATAAAATCGGCCTTGCCGCTTGTCACCGCCGCTTCCGCCGTCGCCGGATCGCCGAGGCGGCCGACCGCGATGATCGGCACGCTCACGTGCTGTTTCACATCGGCGGCGAAATCGAGAAAAGTCGCGTCCGGCAGGCTCATCGGCGGCAGCACGACCTGTGCCGACGGCAACGAGCGATAATGCCCCGCGGTGACGTGGAGCGCATCGGCGCCGGCCGCCGCGGCCCAGATCGCGATCTGGCGGCCTTCGCTGTAAGGCAGTCCGCCGGGGAAGAAATCCTCCACCGACAGCCGGTAGATCACGCCGAGGCCCGGGACCGCCGCTTTCACCGCCCGCAGCACCTCAAGCCCGAAGCGGGCGCGGTTCTCCAGCGAGCCGCCATACTCATCGGTGCGGCGGTTCTCGAACGGCGCGTGAAATTGCGAAATCAGATAGCCGTGCGCGGCGTGAATCTCGACGCAATCGAAGCCGGCTCGTTGCGCGCGCTGCGCGGCGGCGACATAGGCGGCTGTGGTGGCGGCGATGCGCTCCTTGGTCATCTCTTGCGGAATGATGGTCTCGAACGTCGTTTCATAAACCGGATGCGGAATGGCCGACGGCGCGATCGGCGTCTCGCCGCAGATGTCGATGCGGGTATGGCCGCCGCCGTGGCCGAGCTGGATCGAGGCCTTGGCGCCGCCGCCGTGGATTTCCCCAACCAGCCGCGTCAGGCCGGGAATGAAACGGTCGTCATAGATGCCGACCTCGTGGCGGCGATGCCGGCCGGCCTTTTCCGGCGACGCCATCTCCACCGTAATCAGCCCGGTGCCGCCGCGCACCCGCGCCATGTAATAGGCCACGCTGTCGTCGGTGACAAAACCCTCGGCGTCCGAGGTGCGCGTCGTCATCGGCGGCATGACGATGCGGTTTTTGATTTCGACCGGCCCGATGCGCGCCGGGGTGAGAAGGACGTTGGTCACAGCGTCGGAATCTCGCCGCCGTCGAGATCGATGGTGGCGCCGTGCATCCAGGTCGCCCGCGCCGACACCAAAAAGGTGATCATATCGGCGACGTCGTCGACGGTGCCGAAGCGGGTGATGCCGAAGCCGCGGCACATTTCCTTACGCGCCTTATCCTCCGGCCAGCCGGTGCGCTCCATCTCGGCCTTGATGCGCTTCCACAGCCGGTCGGTCTCGACCATGCTCGGATGGATGCAGTTGACCTGCACGCCCTCCTCTTTGCCGCGGTCGGCGAGACATTTGGAAAACGCGGCGACCGCGGCGTTAACGGAAGCGCCGATGGTGAACTCCGCGGTCGGCTTGCGGCCGCCGGTGCCGCCGATCGAAACCAGCGATCCGCGGCGTTCCTTCAAGAGCGGCCAGGCGGCACGCGCCAGCCGCACATGGGCGAAGAATTTGAGCGCGTAGCCGTCCTCGAAATCCGCATCGGTCAAGGTGAGGAAATCGCCGCGCTTGGTGGCACCGGCATTGTTGACCAGAATATCGAGGCCGCCGAACTCGCGCCGCACTTGGTCGATGAGCTTCTCCACCGCGCCTTTCTCGCGCAGATCGAGCACGGCGACGCCGGCGCGGCGGCCCCCTTTGCGGATCGCCTCAGCGACCTCATTAAGCGCCGCCGCATCGCGGCCGGTCAGCATCACGTCGCAGCCCTCGGCCGCCAAAGCCAGCGCGACGCCGCGGCCGATGCCGCGGCTCGATCCGGTCACCAGCGCGACCTTTCCCTTCAGTCCCATTTCCATTTTGATTGGTTCCTAATATTCGATTTTCAGACCGAGCTTCTTGACGAGCGCGGCCCACTTGCCTTCTTCGCGCTTGATATTCTCCGCATATTCGTCGGGCGTCGAGGGCGCCGGATCGCTGCCGGCGGCGACGAGGCGTTTCTTGATGTCATCGGAGCCGAGCATCGCGCGCAGCGCCTTGTTGAGCCGCTCGACGATCGGCCGCGGCACCCCGGCCGGCGCCGTCACGCCGTAATACTGCACCGCCTCGAAACCCGGCAGCCCGGATTCCGCCGCCGTCGGCACGTTCGGCAGCGCCGCCGAACGGGTGGCAGCGGCCACCGCAAGGCCGCGCAATTGTCCGGCTTCGATCTGGCTCACGGACGCCGGAATGGTGTTGAAGCCGAGCGGGACGTGATTGCCGAGGAGATCGTTGGTCAGCGGACCGGTGCCTTTATAGGCGACCGTCGTGATGTCGACGCCGCCCAGCAGATTGAACAATTTTGCGGCGAAGTAATTGAGCGTCGGCGCCGGCGGCGTGCCGGCGGAAAGCTTGCCGGGCTGCTTTTTCGCCAGCGCGATGACGTCGGCAAGCGACTTCACCGGCAGCGTCGGGTTGGCGTCGACGATGATCGGCGTCGAGGCGACGATGCCGATCGGCGAAAAATCCTTGTTGATATCGTAGCCGGTATTGGCGCCGAGACTGATGCCGGTCAGCATCATGCCAATGGTGTAGCCGTCGGGCTCCGCCTTGGCGAGGTCGCGCGTGCCGATCATGCCGCCGGCGCCGGCCCGATTTTCGACGACGACCTGCTGGCCGAGCGAAGCTGAAAGACTCTGAGCGACCAGACGGCCCATGAAATCGACACCGCCGCCCGGCGGATAGGGCACGATCAGGGTGATCGGATGATTGGGATAATCGTCGGCCGCGGCGGCCGGTTGCGGCGGCGGAAAGGCGAAGGCGGCGACCACGGCAGCGGCAGCCAGCCCGGCGAGAATGGCACGGTGCAACATTATGAATTCCTCCCCACGCCACTATAGCGTCCGGCCACGTTGATGAGGAGTAGCCGGTGGGTGGGCATCACGTCGCTCCGGACAACCGCGTGGGCAAAATCGTGCAAGCGCGATGCCCACGCGGTGAGACGGCGATTGACGATTTTGCCCACCCTACGAAATCTAGGGTACATTGCCGCCGCAACGCAGGAGCGCCTTCATGCGGTTCGGTCTATTCGGCAGCGCTACGGCCCGCCACGGCGGGCCCGACGTGGATTCGGGCCAAGGCTATAAGCAGTTCGTCGACTACAATATGGAGGCCGAGGCGCTGGGCTACCATTCGACCTTTCTGGTCGAGCATCATTTCACCGGCTTCGGCCAGGTCTCGGCCAGTCTCGCGCTGCTGACCTGGCTGGCGGCGAAAACCAAGACGTTGCGGCTCGGCACCGCGGTGCTGGTGCTGCCGTGGCACAATCCGGTGCTGCTGGCCGAACAAGCGGCAACCATCGATCTTCTCTCCGGCGGCCGGCTCGATTTCGGCGTCGGCAAGGGCTACCGCCACAACGAGTTTCACGGCTTCTGCGTGCCGATCGCGGAGGCCGATGCACGCTTCAACGAGACGCTCGACGTGATCGTGAAATCCTGGACCTCGAAGCAGCGTTTCTCGCATCACGGCAAATATTGGAATTTCGAAGACATCATTGTCGAGCCGCCGACGGCGCAAAAGCCGCATCCGCCGATGTGGATGGGCGCCGGCAGCCCGGACTCGATCCGGCAGGTTGCCGCGCGCGGCTACAACCTCCTGCTCGACCAGTTCGCCTCGTTCGAAGCGGTCGCCGAGCGCATCGCCATCTTCAAGGAGGCCGTGGAACAACGCGGCCGCGTCTTCGACCCGCTGGAGATCGGCGTGGCGCGCGCCTTCTATGTCGCCAAGAACCAAGCCGACAAGGACGCCGCGCTGGAACGGCGCATGGAGGCGCAGCGCCGGCTGGAAGCGATTTCCAATGCGCCGGACGGGACCAAGAGCAAAGCCAGCATCATGACCTATTCCGACACCCGCGAGGCGAGCGAAGAGAGCGCGTTGTACGGCACGCCGGACGAGATCGCGGGGAAGCTCGACAAGCTGCGGGCGCTCGGTGTCGAATATATCCTGCTCAACGGCGGCGGCCTGGTGCTCGACAAGGCGAACGACAACCTCAGCCGCTTCGCCCGCGAAGTGATGCCGGCGTTCGGCGAAACGGCGCGGGCGCGGGTGGTGGGGTGATTTTATTCCGCTCATTCCCGCGACAGCAGGAATCCCGAGGGAATATTTGTTGCGGCGGAGTTTTCTGGGTCCCCGCTTCCGCGGGAACGAGCGGATAGTGTAGCGCGTCCGATGATCGACAAAATCGTGCAATCGATGGCCGAGGCGATGGCCGGCATTCGCGACGGCTCAGTCGTCCTGCTCGGCGGCTTCGGCTCGATCGGCCAGCCCAACGCGCTGATCGACGGCTTGATCGAGCAAGGCGCGACGGATTTGACGGTGGTGTCCAACAATGCCGGCACCGGCCGCACCGGCTTGGCGCGGCTGCTCGAGCTCGGCCGCGTGCGCAAGATCGTCTGCTCCTATCCGCGCAGCGCCGGCTCGGTGGTATTCGAGGAGGTCTATCGCGCCGGCAAGATCGAGCTGGAGATCGTGCCGCAGGGCACCCTATCGGAACGCATGCGGGCGGCCGGCGCCGGCATCCCGGCCTTCTTCACCGCCACCGCGGTCGGCACCAAGCTCGCCGCCGGCAAGGAGGAGCGCGACATCGCCGGCCGCAAATATCTGCTCGAAGAGGCGCTTGCCGGCGACGTTGCCCTGATCGAGGCCTGGGAAGCGGACCGCTGGGGCAACCTGACCTACCGGTCGTCGGCGCGCAATTTCAATCCGGTGATGGCAACGGCGGCGGCATTGACCATCGCGCAGGCGCAGCACATCGTCGAGCTCGGCGCGCTCGACCCGGAAAAAATCGTCACGCCAGGCATCTACGTCAAACGCGTGCTGCATGTGCCATACGGCGAACCGGCGGTGACCTAAAACGCAATCGTTTCAATGGAATCGATTGCGCTTTATAACTTTCGATGGAGCATGATCTTTGCGGAAAACCGGTGACCACTTTTCCGGATCATGCTCTGGAGGGAATGGCGATGACCGTGCTCGACACCTGCAAGCCTTTGACGCGCGGCGAAATGGCGGCGCGCGTCGCCCGCGATATTCCCGAGGGCTGGTATGTCAATCTCGGCATCGGCGCGCCGCTGCAAATCGCCGACTATGTGCCGGCGGAGCGTGAAGTCATTTTCCATTCCGAGAACGGCGTGCTCGGCATGGGACCGGCGCCGGCACCGGGAGAGATCAATCCCTGGCTGATCAATGCCGGCAAGCAATATGTCACGCTGCGCACCGGCGGCTCCTACATGCACCATTGCGACAGCTTTGCGCTCATTCGCGGCGGCCATCTCGATCTCTGCGTGCTCGGCGCGTTTCAGGTCGCCGAGAACGGCGATATCGCCAATTGGTCGACCTCCGACAACGACACCGCGCCCGCGGTCGGCGGCGCCATGGACCTTGCCGCCGGCACCCGGCAGCTCTGGGTGCTGATGGAGCACTTGACCAAATCGGGCGACAGCCGGTTGGTGCGCCGCTGCAGCTATCCGCTAACCGCGATTGGCGCGGTCAAGCGCGTCTATACCAATCTTGCCGTGCTCGACGTCACCGATCAGGGCTTTGCGGTGCGCGAAATGGCGCCGGGTCTCACGCTCGATGCGCTGCAGAAAGTCACCGACGCGCCGCTGCGCATGGCGACGTAAGCCGGATATATCGAACGATGCCGCGCGTGCTGAAAAACGTAACGTTTGTCTATGTGCCGCGCGAGGATCGCATCCTCGCCGCGATCAATGCCGGCCGTGACGACGCTTGGTCGTGCTGGCTGACGCGACGGCTGGCGCTGGCGGTCATCGAGCGCACCACGGACTACGTCGCCAGCAGCTCCAATCTGGCGCAGCGCGCGCCGGCCGATCTGCGCGGCGAAATGGCGGCGTTCGAGCGCGACGCGGCCATCGCCAAGACCGCACCGGCGATGTCGGTTACGACAGGCACCGTCCTCAACGTGACTGCAGACGCCGCCGAGCTCGCCGAGCGGCTGACGATTTCGCAGCAGGCGAACGGCTTTCATTTCGAGTTGCGCGGACAGGGCGCCGACGGGGCCGCGGGGCTCGTCGCGCGGGCGGAGCTGCAGCGCATGTTGCAGATGCTACAAGGCGAGATCGCCAAGGCCGGCTGGCTAGCGGCCCCGGCGCAACCGCAAGCGCCAACGGCGACTCCAACCGCTCCCAAACCGGCACGCCATTGACGATTGTGGCGCCAGCCGGCGTCGCGCCAAGATGGCGCTCGGCGTCGAACGGTCTCGACGCCAAATGCCATTGGCACTCTCGCCGTCATGGCCTAACTTGCCCGCACACAAAGCTGAACGGGGAGAACGCACCAGATGGCCGCCTACACATGGGACCACATTCATCTGCGCACCACCAATCCGGAGGCGATGGCGCAGTGGTTCGAGACAATGCTCGGCGCCGAGGTGGCGCGCAGTACGCAAGAGGGCAAGCCGCGCATCGATCTCAAACTTGGCGGCGCCAATATCTTCATCGCGCCGGTGGCGGACGGCGACGGCACCAACGCGGCGCCGAGCATACCCTACCGCGGGCTCGATCATTTCGGTCTCTCGGTCAGCGGCATCGACGCGATCGCCGCCGATCTGAAGAAGAAGGGCGTCGAATTCACCCGCGAGCCGACCACGGTGCGGCCGGGCGTGCGGGTCTGCTTCATCCGCGCGCCGGAAGGCGTGTCGATCGAGCTGCTCGATCGCAGCGCCAAATAACGGCGGCATGCGCTAGCATCCATGGCGAATGACGAGATTGCGGGCTCGATCCGCACCGCGCTATCCGAGCGGTTCGGCGAGACATTTGCGGTCGACGCCGGCCTGCCGGGGCTGGACGGGCTGGCAAAGATTGCCGGTCATCGTTCGCATCGGCGCTTTGCGCCACGCGCGATCGAGCCCGACTTGTTGCGGCTGTTGTGCGCCTGCGCGCTGTCGGCGCCGTCGAAAAGCGACTTGCAGCAATGCGATATTGTCATTGTCGGCGACGTGGCAATACGGAAAGCGATCGTTGCGACCATTCCCGACATGCCGTGGATCATGGATGCGCCGGCGTTCCTGGTCTTCACCGCGAACGGCGCTCGGTTGCCGGCATTGTGCAAGCTGCGCGGCAAACCGTTTCCCAACGATCACCTCGATCAGTTCTTCAATGCCGCCGTGGATACCGGCATTGTCTTGGCAACGTTCATTCAAGCGGCCGCGGCGATCGGCCTCGGCTGCTGCCCGATCAGCGCCATCCGCGATCATCCGCAGGTTGTGAGCGACGCGCTCAAACTGCCGGACCGCGTCATACCGGTCGCGGGACTGTGCGTTGGCTGGCCGGCGCAGGCGGGCGAAATCACGCCACGGCTTTCGCTCGACATCACCGTGGTTGAGAACACCTATAGCGAGCGCGACATCGCCGGCGAGATCGACGCGTCCGACCGGCGCCGGGCGGCGTTGCGGCCCTATCGCCGCCAACGTAATGTCGAGCGTTGGGGGGAGACGCGATTTTACGGCTGGTCCGAGGACAAGGCGCGGCAATATGCCGAACCGACGCGCACCGATTTCGGCGCCTTCGTCCGCCGCAAGGGATTTCATCTCGATTAGCTGACCTCCCGCACCAGGCTGGCGGCAAAACAATACGCATTGGAGCAACAAACAAAATGAAAACGCTCTTCGACAAGGTCTGGGACAGTCACGTCGTCGCTCAGGAGGAAGACGAGACGCTGCTTTACGTCGATCGCTGTCTCATCCACGAAGGCTCCCGACACACCTTCGACACGCTGCACGAGCGCGGCCTGGCGGTGGCGCATCCCGACAAGGTCTTTGCGTTCTCCGATCACTACATTCCGACCGATCCGCAGGCCCGCGCCCGCGGCGTCGCCAGCATTCCCGACGCCGACATCCGAAACATGGTCGAGCTTCTGATCCGCAATACCGACGAATACAAGATCGCCCGCTTCGGCTGGGGCGATGCGCGGCAGGGCATTCTCCACGTCGCCGGTCCGGAGCTCGGCATCAGCCAGCCCGGCATCGTGCTGGTCGGCGCGGACTCGCACACCTCGACGCACGGCGCCTTCGGCAACATAGCGTTCGGCATCGGGTCGTCGGAGACGACGCATGTGGTGGCGACGCAGACGATCTGGCAGCGGCGCCCCGGCACGTTGCGCATCACGATCGACGGCGCGCTCGGCTTTGGCGTCACCGCCAAGGACATCATTCTCGCCATCATCGCCAAGATCGGCATCGGCGGCGCCATCGGCTTTGCCATCGAATATGCCGGCTCGACCATCAAACGGATGTCGATGAACGAGCGGATGACGATCTGCAATATGTCAATCGAGGCCGGCGGCAAAGCCGGCCTGATCGCGCCGGACGACACGACTTACGAGTTTCTTGCCGGTCGTGCGTTCGCGCCGAAAGGCAAAGCCTGGGAGGAGGCGTTGCAATATTGGCGCACGCTGCCGTCCGACCCGGACGCGAAATTTACCAAAGACGTCGAATTGGACGCCGCGCAGGTCGGCCCGATGGTGACGTGGGGCACCAATCCGGAGCAATCCCTGCCGATCACCGGCCGCGTTCCAGATCCGGCGCAGGAATCGGACGCCGAGCGGCGCACCGAGTACAGCAAGGCCTTGAGCTATATGGGCCTGCAGCCGGGCATGCCGCTCACCGACATCGCCGTCGACCGCATCTTCATCGGCTCATGCACCAACAGCCGGATCGACGATATCCGCGCCGCGGCGGCCGTGGCCAAGCTCGGCCGCGCGGTGGTTCCGGCCTGGGTGGTGCCGGGGTCGGAGAGCGTCAAGCGCCAAGCCGAAGCCGAGGGCCTCGATCGCATTTTTGTCGACGCCGGTTTCGAATGGCGCGACGCCGGCTGTTCGCTGTGCACCGCGCTCAATGGCGATCAGCTCAAGCCCGGCGAACGCTGCGGCTCGACCTCGAACCGGAATTTTCAGGGCCGCCAGGGCCCGGGCGGACGCACCCATCTGATGAGCCCCGCCATGGCGGCCGCCGCAGCATTGCGCGGTCACCTGGTCGATGTCCGCGAACTTGGAGCGAGGAAGTAACGCTATGGAAGCATTTTCAGTCCTGTCCGGCATCGCGGTGCCGCTCGCCGAAGCGAATATCGATACCAACCAGATCTGTCCGACCCGCTTCAACAAAGTGCCCCGCGGTCCGCGCTTCGCGCAGATTTTGCTGCACGACCGGCGCTTCAATGCCGACGGCTCGGAGAAGCCCGACTACATCCTCAACCAGGAACCTTACCGCCACGCGGTGATCGCGGTCGCCGGCCGCAATTTCGGCGTCGGCTCGTCGCGCGAAACCGCCGTGTTCGGCCTGATGACGTTCGGCATCCGTTCGGTGATCGCGCCGAATTTCGGCGACATCTTCTTCAGCAATTCGCTCAAGAACGGCTTGCTGCCGGTGCGGCTGCCGGCCGCGACTGTCGAGACGCTGACGCGGCAACTGCAAGAGCAGCGCGGCGCGCAGATGACCGTCGACCTGGCCAATCAGGCGGTCACCGGCCCCGACGGCACGACCTACCACTTCGACATCGAGCCGTTGAGCAAGAAGCGTCTGCTGCGTGGCTTGGACGAAATCGCCCATACCCTGGAATATGCCGCTGCCATCCGGCGTTTCGAAGAGGGCCAGGCGAAAGCCTATCCGTGGCTGGTGGCTTAACAGACGCTCCACTTGATCAAAAACGCGCGGTTGCAACGCAATCGCGCACCCCGCGATTATTGGTTCAACAGACTTTTGTACTGATCGAAGATCGCATAGGCCGACTTGATTTGCGCCAATGATTGCTCGGGCCCGAGCCAGTCGGTGCCGACGCCCTGCTTTTTGGCCTTGGCCAAGAATTCCGGGTCGTGCAGGATTTTCTCGTAGGCGCCGCGTAGCCTCGCATAGCGATCGGGATATTTTTCCTTCAGATCGGCGTAGGTGATTAGCGCCCGCATCGAGCTCGGCACGAATGTTGTCGTAATGCCTTCGGCTTTGAGGATGTCAGCAGCCGTCGGCGTGCCGGGCAGTTCGGGGATCGGCACATCGTTGAAAATGGCTACGGCCGTGATCAGGCTGAGCATGCTCAGGCTCGCCTCGAGTGACACCAGCGCGAAATCCAATTGATCGCCGGCGACCGCCGTGCGCAGCGGTGCGCTCGCTTCATAGGTAACCAGCCGGATCGCCGAAAGCGGCAGCTTAAGCGCATTCATCAGAATCCCGGCGTTGAAGAACTCGCCGGAATCCCGCACCACGCCGCAGCTGACGTCGCCGGGATGCGCCTTGATGGCCTCGATGATGGCCTTGAACGACTGGTATTTGCCGCCTTTGGGAACGAAGACCCCGGTCTTGTCGGTCCATTGCACGTTCAAAATGTCGAAATCCTTCAGGTCGTAGCCGGCGTGGAATTTGTTGATATCGGCGTACCAATACGGCGCCGGCCCCGAGACCAACAGCGTATTGCCGTCGTGCGGCTGGCTCAGAAAATACCGCGTGCCGATCACCATCGCCCCGCCCTCTTTGTCGAGGACGTTGACGGGAACGCCCAGCTCTTTGCTGAGCGCCGGCGCAAGATTGCGCGCCATCATGTCGAAGCCGCCGCCCGCCTTGGTGCTCACCACGATGGTGATCGGTTCATCCGGCCAGGTCGCCGCGGCCGCCTTGCGCGCCGCAAAATTTCCCGCTGCTGCCGCGCCTGCCAGCATCCCCAGGAATGGACGACGCGCAATCCGGCGCGCGGTCGTGATCTTTTTGGCGGAATTCTCGGTCGTCCTTGCCATGGCCATTTCCTCACATCGACTTGACGGTATTGTCTTGCGGCGCTTCGCCGAGCGTTGGCTTGCGCGCGCGCCACCACTGCAAGATCGGGCGGCTTAATAATGACGACAGCAACAGCACCAGCAGCACCAAAGCGATCGGCCGGCCGGCAAAATAGCTGAGCTGACCGCCGCCCGAAATCTGGTAGGTTTGCAGCAGAGCGTTCTCGACCTTGCCGCCGAGGATCAATCCGACGACGCAGGCCGGCACCGAGTAGTCGTGACGCTGCATGAACCAGCCGAGAAGGCCGAACACGACCATGGTGGCGGGGCCGGCCATGTTGCCGGACAGGCCGTAGGAACCGAACGTCGCCAACACCAGGATGCACGGAATAAGCACGCGCACCGGAATGCGGATGACGTTGGCCATCAGCCCGATCAGGCCGAGGCCGAGCACCAGCATGATCGCGCCCTGGACGAAATTGTTGAGAATGATGGCGTAGACGATGTCTTTCGAGGCATCGAGGAATTGCGGGCCGCTGGTCACGTCGTGCAGCGACAGCGCCGCCAGCATCACCGCCGACGAGGCGCCGCCCGGAATGCCGAGCGCCAGCAAGGTTGCCATCGAGCCGGCTTCCGAGCTGGCATTGCCGGCCTCGGCGGCGATCACGCCTTTCGGATTGCCCTTGCCGAAGCTCTCGGGATGTTTGTCGCCGCGTCTGGTTTCGGCATAGGAAACCAGATTGCACACCGCCGCGCCGACGCCGGGCAGGCCGCCGATGGTGGCGCCGATGAGCAATCCGCGCAGGATCACGACCGGGTGCTGCAGCGCCTGCAGCATGCCGCGCGCGATGTCGCGGACGCTGACGGTGCGCAGATCCGAGCGCTGCACCAGATAGCTGGTGCCGGCAAGGTTGAAGAGCTCGCTCGCGGCGAACAGCCCGATCATCGCCGACACCACCGGCACGCCGTCGAGCAGTTCCGGCATGTCGAAAGTGCCGCGGATGACGTCGCGCGGACTGAGCCCGATGGTGGCGATCAAAATGCCGAGCAGCCCCGAGAGCAGGCTGCGCGACACGTAGCGGCCGCGCAATGCCGCGATCAGCGTGAGCCCCCACAGCATCAACAGCAGCATCTCGAGCGGCCCAAGCTTGAGCACAGCGTGCGAGATCACGCCGATGAAAAGAAACAGGATCAGATAAGCGCCCATGTGGCCGAGCGTCGATGCGGCGAGCGCGAGCCCGAGCGCCAGATTGTGCTCGCCGCGCTGCGTCATCGGGTAGCCGTCGAATGACGTCGCGACCGCGGCCGGCGAGCCGGGCACGCCCATCAGGATCGCCGGGATGGCGACGCCGAAGGCGGCGCCGGTATAAATCGCGGTCATGAAGATCAGCGCCGAGAGGAGGCTCATCCACAGCGTCGCCGGCAGCACGATCGCCAGGATCAGCGCCGAGGAAACCCCGGGAATGGCGCCGCCGAGCATGCCGAGCGCGATGCCCGGAATCGTCAAGAGCCACGCGCTATAGGAGCTTCCCAGAATGTGGAACGCCGACGCCAGCGCTTGCCAGTCGATCACAGCGCTCTCCACAACGAGCGGGCGATCAAAAGCGGCATCGGGAACGTCAGCAGCGTGAGCGCCGCAATGCTCAACGCCACGGCGATGCCGAGCGCAAGCGACAGCGAGAACAGCACACTCCGCTCGCCGAGCAGCCACAGCGTGGCGAGCGCGAAGATGAAGGTGGCGACGTCAAATCCGGCATAGGGAATGGCCGCGACGAATACGCCGAACAGCAGCATTAACAACCCGATCGTCGTCAGCGAGCCGGCGCGGAAACGCGATGGCGTGTGCTGTTCCGCGGCCGCGCCGAAGCTCGCGGCCGTCGTGACCTCGGCACGCCCGAAGATTTCGGTCGCCGCGACATACAAAGTAAGAACGCCGGCGACCGCTCCCACCGGAGCGATGAGAATGAGATTGCTGAAAGTCGGCGAGGCGACGGTCGACGTCCAGAGATACCACACCAGAAACGCCAGGACGACCGTCAGAAAAAACAGATGCTCCCAATCGGCGCGACGTCCGCCCTCGTTCGACATGTTTCCGTCCAGATCGGTTTTTAGCACCGTTGGCGCGACATTGCGCGGGCGTGATGCTAACCGTTCGAGCAACGCGGTCAACCGCTTGCGACGCCGCGGCGGGCAAGAAACGATTCGTTGCTAAGCTAATAAACCACAACCGGCGTCGAGACTTTGACGCGGTTATAGAGGTCGACGATGTCGTCGTTGGCCAGGCGGATGCAGCCGAATGACACCGCATTGCCGATGGTCTTCGGCGCGTTGGTGCCGTTGATTCGAGATCTGCCATCGTCGAGCACCAGCAAGCGGGCGCCAAGCGGATTGCCCGGCTTGCCGGGCATCATGGCTGGAATGCGCTTGAGGAGGTCGGGCGGCGGCTGCCACGGCGGCCATTCCGCCTTGCTCGCGACGTGCCGCAGGCCGACAAGGTCGGTGCAGTCCCGGCCGACCGCAATGCCGTAGCGCAGCGCGACATTGTTGGGTTGGATCAAATACAGAAAATGCTGCGGCTTATCGATGATGACGGTGCCGACCGCTTGCAGCGTGCGGTAAAAGGTCGGCTGGCGGCGAAACACATAAGCCATATCGGGATCGGAATTGCCGCCGTCGACACCCGGCGCCAGTTCGCCGTTCGACGCGGTGTTGACGGCGCGAACCGGCGGCGAGGCATTCTGCGTTTCGGCCCCGCTGGGCGGCGGCGCGGATTTTTGCGCCATCTCGACCCAGGCGACGTAGCCTCCGGCGCTGAGCGCCGCCGCAAGGATGGCGACGGCGATCCAGGCGCCTCGGCTCAATCGCGACGGCGTTGCAACCAGCCCCTGCTCACGCGCGCTCCAGGGCTCGCCATCAAGGTCGCCAAAGCGGTCGTGGGTCCGCGCATCGGGCGCGATCTCGCCCCGCTCGGTCCACGACAGCTCCGACTCGATGCGCTCGATCGCCGCTTGCAGCGCTGCTTCCTCGGCGGCGATCTCGGCCAACGGCGGCGGCGGACGCAGCGTGCGCAGCCGGCTCGCCAGCATGCGCCGGGCGCGATCGTAAATGCCGCGGCGCCATTGCGCATCGCCGGCGCCGGGCGCGGTCACCGCACGCAGCAATAAGGAATAATAATCGACCATCGGGCAGGAACCCTTCAGGCGATGATCTTATGCAAAAACTCCAGAACACGCGAATTGGTCGCGGCTTCGGTCTGCGCCTCGACCGGCGCGTCCCAATAATCCGAGCGCGGCAGGCATTCTTCCAGATAGCGCGCCGCCGAAGTGGCGTGCGCGGCATCGTGGCCCGGCACGATCAATGCCGGAATCTCGGTTCGCATCAGTTGCTCGGGCTCGGCGCCGGGCGCGGTGTCGCGGTCGAACAGCGCATCGCGCATGGCCTCGCAGATGCGGATGTAGTCGCGCACGTCGCGCGCGGCGTAAGCGGCGGCGAACGTCTCGTCGCGCTTGATCACGGACGCCCACGGCCCGCCGCGCGAATCGGCGCCGAACGGCTTGCCTTCCTTACCGACGAGCGCGACGACGCCGGCCAACCCGTCGCCGCGTACGAAATCCAGATGCTCGGCGAAGCGCTGCTGGCTTGAGATGCGATATTTGGCGCCGCCGACCGGCCAATACAGCACCATGCTCGCGACCATTTCGGGATGCGCCACGGCGAACGCCGCGACCGGCGCGCATCCCATGCAGCCGCCGATCAGATGCGCGCGCGATATCCCAAGATGCTGCAGCAGTCCCCTGCCCTGCGCCACGTAATGCGCCCAGGTGACGGGTTCGACGCGGCCGCCGGATTGGCCGCATTCGCGGCGGTCGAACATGATGCAGCTAAAATGCGCCGGCAGATGATCGAGCAGCTTGATCCTGGCGTAGCTGCCGAGCGTGGTCCAGGCTTCGACCACCGCGTTGAAACCGCCCGGCGCATACATCAACAGCGGCGGTCCGTTGCCGACCGTCTCGTAGCGCGTCGCGATGCCGTCGATGAGCGCGCTTGGCATGGTCAACCCTTGATCTGGCGGCCGGCGCGCGCATCGGCGATCAGCGCCGTGAACGCTTCGAGCGTCGCTTTGGCGGAATTGAAATAAGTGTCGGTTTTGGCATCGAGCCATTTCTCGCCGTAGCCGATGGCGGTATGGGCGAGCCGCACCCGGCCGTCGAGCCACGGGCCGCCGCCGAAACCGCCGATCACCGGAATTTTCACTGCCGCGACCGCGGCGGCGCCGGCCACCGGCCCGGAATTGGTGAAATCGAGCAACGCGGCGCCCGCGGCTTCCAGGATTGTCGCCTCTTCGACGAGCCGTGCCGCCGCTTCGCCGCTCGCCTGCGCCTGCGGCGAATTCTGCGCGCTATAGGGAATGCCGAATTTTTTGGCGGTCTGCGGCGTCAGGCCGAACTGCGCGAAGACCGGGACACCCTCGCCGACCAGCGCCCGCACCACCTCGGGAAATTCCGCGGCGGCATCGACCTTGATCATGTCGGCGCCGCCCTCGTTGATCAGCCGCAATGCAGCGGCGCGCGCCGCATCGATGCCCTGCTGCACCGGGCCATACGGCATGTCGCAACTGACCAGCGCGCGCTCGACGCCGCGCCGCACCGCCTGGCAGCAGATCAGCATCTCATCGAGCGTCACTTCGGCGACTTCAGAGCGGCCCCACAGATTGACGCCGACCGAATCGCCGACCGAGATGAAATCGAATCCGGCGCGGTCGGCGATGCGCGCGAGCTGATAATCCCAGGCGACGACGCCGACGCTCTTTCTGCCGTCCCGCTTCATCTGCTGCAGCGCGGCGATGGTCACCTTGTCGGACATTTCTTCCCCCGTGCCGCCGTAATTTTAGCACGGCAGTCGGGGCCGGAAACACGTGTCGGTCGCCGCGTTACGCATGGCTCCGCGCCGCATCCGCAACGCGCGCTTATGTTCCGGGTGCGATTATTCGCGAATTTGCGCGGCTGCCGGCTTTGGCTGGGCCGCGGCAGGGGTGTCAGCCTTCAACTCGGCAGGCGGGTTTGTTGCCAGGGCGGAGGCCGACATCGGCGTCCAGGGCGTGGTCCCGGCTCTGCCGTCGCTGGTTTTGCCGTCGTGGGTCTTGCCGTCGAGCTTCGCCGCCGCCGGCTTGCGTTTGGCGGGCTTGGCAAGCCTGCGATCTTCCGGCTTCGCCGGCTTATGCGCTTCGGGCTTCGCCGCCTCATGTTCGCCGCTGCTGGCAACGGCCGTTTTTCGCTTGGCGCGCTTCTTCACCGGCTCCGCCGCAATCTGCGCCTCGAGCTTGGCGATCTGATCGGGCGTGCGGGTCGGACCGGTATAGACGACGACCGGCGTCACCGGCCCCTGGTCCAGTAGCAGGTTATTGGCGTTGGGCGCGCGCAGCGCCGACAGGATGGCGGAGAATTTCGGACCGCTGTTGTCGGCGCTGTCGCCGGAAGCGGTCGTGTTGAGGCTATCGAGATCGGCGTCGGGATCGTCTTCCTCGGTGGCCGGGCGGCGGCGATGCCGTCCGCACATTTGGTCGGTCAGATCGGGCGGCGCCGCCTCGATCGGCGTCAGGGTGTCGAGCGTGCCGAGTGTGGGCGTCAGCCATGCCATCGGACCCCGATTGAAACCGTATTGCAGCAGCTCCGCAGCCCTGACCGCGCGCGCGCTCGACGACGGCGCGCCCAGCACCACGGCGATGAACCGCTTGTTGTCGCGCTCCGCGGTGGCGACGAGATTGAAGCCTGAGGCGCAGACAAAGCCCGTCTTCATGCCATCGGCGCCGGGATAGCGGCCGAGCAGCGGATTGTAATTGCGCACGATGCGCCGGCCGTACTTGATCGCGGGGACGTGCCAATAAAAGCTGTATTGCGGAAAATCGTGGAGCAGTGCGCGGGCAAGAATTGCAAGATCGCGCGCCGAGGTGATTTGGTTGTCGTCCGGCAAGCCGTTGGGATTGACGTAATTGGTTTCGCTCATGCCCAGGCGATGCGCGGTGTCGGTCATTTCCTGGGAGAACTGGTCGACCGTGCCGCCGAGCCCTTCGGCGAGCACGACCGCCATGTCGTTGGCCGATTTCACCATCATCATCTTGATCGCGTTGTCGATGGTGACCTGCGTGCCGGGCGGAAAGCCCATTTTGGTCGGAGCCTGCATCGCCGCATTGGCTGACACCGTGAATAAGGTGTCCGGCGTGATCTGCCGGTCGCGCAGCGCGCTCAGCGTCAGGTAGAGTGTCATCAGCTTGGTGGTGGACGCCGGATGCCACGGCATGGTCGCGTTATCGGCGCGCAGTACTTTTCCGGAAGTGGCGTCGACCAGAATGGTCGAATCGGCGCGGGCCGGCGTCGCCGACGCGAGCGCGCCCAAAGCCATAGTTCCAACTGCGGCTCCCACCGCGATGGAACTCAGCACGATGCGCAAAAGCGGCGCCCGGAAGGAATCGGTACAAGACACGTGTCGCGGTCCGTTCGGTTAGTCGGCCCCATTTAAGCTCTAGCGGGGCCGCGAAGGTTTCACGCAGCAGGGCGCGTAACTATGTAAACCTAAGCCGGGCTCGAAGGCAAAGACGAATGGCGCTATGCTTAAACGCGGTGTGGATTGCGAATGGTCCTGGGCCCAGCCTTCCTAAGCCAATGAAAAACGACGAAAGTTCGGCATGGTAGGACCTCGGGAGGAATTATGACCGGCTGCATCGTGGGTTGGGCGCATACGCCCTTTGGCAAGCTTAGCGGCGAAACGGTCGAAAGCCTGATTGTGCGGGTCGCGACCGAGGCGCTTGCCGATGCCGGAATTGCGGCAAAAGACGTCGACGAAATCGTGCTGGGTCATTTCAACGCGGGCTTTTCGGCGCAGGATTTTACCGCTTCGCTGGTGCTGCAGGCTTCGCCCGATTTGCGCTTCAAGCGCGCCACCCGGGTCGAGAACGCCTGCGCCACGGGATCAGCCGCGGTGCATGGGGCTCTCCAATCGATCGCATCGCGATCGGCAAGAATAGCGCTTGTGGTCGGCGTCGAGCAGATGACGACAACGCCGCCGGCGGAGATCGGGCGCAATCTGCTCAAAGCCTCCTATGTGCGCGAGGAAGCCGATATCGACGGCGGCTTCGCCGGCATTTTCGGCAAGATCGCCGGGCTTTACTTCCAGCGCTGGGGCGATCAATCGGATGCGCTGGCGCGCATCGCCGCCAAGAACCACAAGAACGGCGTCGGTAACCCCTACGCGCAAATCCGCAAGGACCTCGGCTACGCGTTCTGCCGCGCCGAAAGCGAGAAGAACCCGCTCGTCGCCGGCCCGCTCAAGCGCACCGACTGTTCGCTGGTGTCCGACGGCGCCGCCGCGCTGGTGCTCGCCGACGTCGAGACCGCGCTCACGCTCGACAAAGCAATCGTGTTCCGCGCCGCGCAGCACGTGCAGGATTTCCTGCCGATGTCGCGGCGCGACATTCTCAAATTCGAAGGTTGTTCGGTCGCCTGGCAGCGCGCGCTGCATCAGGCCGGCATCGGGCTAAAAGATCTCTCCTTTGCCGAGGTGCACGACTGCTTCACCATCGCCGAGCTGATCGAATATGAGGCGATGGGACTTGCGCCCGAAGGCCAAGGGCGCGCGCGTCATCGCCGACGGGCTCGTCGCCAAGGACGGCGCGTTGCCGATCAATCCGTCCGGCGGCCTCAAAGCCAAAGGTCACCCGATCGGCGCCACCGGCGTGTCGATGCACGCGCTCACCGCGATGCAGCTCACTGGCACCGCCGGCGATATGCAGATCAAGAACGCCAAGCTCGGCGGCATTTTCAATATGGGCGGCACGGCGGTGGCCAATTACGTGAGTATTTTGGAACGGCTGCGGTAAACGTCATTGCGGGGAGCGTGAGCGACGAAGCAATCCGGAGGCCTATGCCGCCGGACTAGATTGCTTTGCTTCGCTCGCAATGACGGGGGCGCCGAACTGCGCCGCCGCCAGCTCGCTGAAAAACCCGCCGCGCCGCGTTAGCTCCTCGAACGTGCCCGTCTCGACGATGCGCCCCTGCCGGAATACCAGGATGCGGGTTGCTTCGCGGATGGTGGCAAGGCGATGGGCGATGACAAAAGTGGTGCGGCCTTTCATCACTTCGTCGAGCGCCAAATTGAGCCGCGCCTCAGTGACCGGATCGAGCGCGCTCGTTGCCTCGTCGAGGATCAGGATCGGCGGGTCTTTGAGCAGCGCCCGCGCCACGGCGAGCCGCTGCCGCTCGCCGCCCGATAATAGCCGGCCGCGCTCGCCGACGCGGGCTTCAAGCCCATCGGGATTGCGGTCGATGAAGTCGGAGGCTTGGGCGCGCGCTGCCGCGGCGCGCAATTCGTCGTCGGTCGCATCCGGCTTGCCGACGCGCAGGTTCTCCGCGATGGAGCGGTTGAACAACAGCGTCTCCTGGAACACGACGCCGATATTGTGGCGCAGGCCGGAGAGCGTAAGGCCGCGAATGTCGCTGCCGTCGACCGCAATCGCGCCCGACTGCGGATCGAAGGCGCGATAAAGCAGCGCCAGCGCGGTGGATTTGCCGCTGCCGGTCGGGCCGACCAGCGCCACGCGGTCGCCCGGCAAAGCGGTGAAACTCAGATCGGCCACCGCGGCGCGCTTGCCGTCGTAGGAAAATGACACGCCGTTGAATTCGACCTGGCCGCGCAGGCGGCCGGGATCGACCGCGTCCGGACGGTCGTGCACGGCCGGCACGGTGTCGAGCACGCCGAAGAAGTCGGCAAGCTTCGGCGCGTCCATGAACAGCCGGTTGGAGAAACTGACCGCCTGCTCGAGCCGCGCGATCAGCATCGCCGCCATCGCCATGAAGCTGACGATCTGGCCGACCGAGGCCAGGCCGACGAGCTTGAGATAGGTCCCGGTCAGAAGAATAACGAGCAGCGTGAGCGTGGTGCCGGCGCGGGTCAGCACGGTGGCGATCGCCCACCACGACAGCACCGGCATCTGCGCGTTGAGCAGCGAATTCACCACGGTCTTGAGCGCCGACACTTCGAGCTCGACGCGGGCGTAGCTCTGCACCAGCGCGATATTGCCCAGCGCATCCGCCGCGGTCTCGGCAAGGTCGGAATAATGCCGTTCGACGGCGCGCTGCAGCGCAAAGGATTTGTGGATGACGAACACGGTCAAAACCGTGAACGCGACGCACAGCACGATCAGCGGCAAGGCCAGCCGCCAGTTCAGAATAAGCGACGCCGGCAGCAGCAAGACGATAAAGACGAAAGCGGAGAGATGCTCACGGAAGAACGACAGCCACAGCCACCACAGCGTGTCGGTGCCGGTCAGCATCACCTTCATCTGCCGGCCCGAATGCGCGCCGGCATGATAGGCGAGCGGCAATTGCAGCACGTGTTCGAAATAATCCGCCAGCACCATGTTGCGGCGCTGGTGGGAGAGCCGGTCGGCGTACCAGGCGACGAGCGTGGCGGCGACGATCACAAACAGTCCGAAGCCGACCCAGAGGCTGATCAGCGGCGCCAGCGCGCGCGCCGCCGGCGCGACGCCGGCCGGCAGCGCTCCGGACAGCGCGTCGACGATACGGCCGAACAGCACCGGCTCGACAAATTGCGCCGCCGCCAGCGCGGTATTGGCAAGCGCCAGCGTCAGCGCCAATCGCGCGACCGGGCGCAACAGCCCGAGAACCCGGAGGTAGATGCGGACGAAGGACATGACGACTCTGAAAATCGGCGCGCTATGCCGCGCGGCTAAGGCTCATCATGCTCGAACCACGGATCGGCATCGCTCCAGGGGTTCCATTTGTAGGTCGCATCGGCGATTGCCGCGAGCTTGGTCGTCGGCGCCCGCAGCAGCAGATCGAGGCTGTTCTGGGCGCGTGTCGCCTGAAGATCGTTCGGCTGTTTGCTGGAATAAATCTCATTACCCTTGAGATCGATGTCCTCGTCGCCATTGCCGTACAGCAATGTATTGCGGCCGACCCATTTGCTTAAGACCGCACGCAGCTTCCGGCGCGGTATTTTGACCTCCTTGGTTCGCGATGTGTTGAGCGCGCACCAATAATCGTAACGAGCGTAGCTCCAGACCATGGCTGTAATGACATAACCGTCGCCGCGGTAGAAAACTTCCCCCTCCTCCCAGTTGCCTTGATCGTCGCGCAGCTTCGGCGGCTCGCCCTTGCCGTCGTTGAGACCGAAATCTTCGCCACTGATGCCGCTCGGGCCGTAGGTCCAGTCGACTTGCGAGAAGCAAGCCGAAATATAGTCGTCGTCGCTCGGCTTATTCATCGGCAGTACACCGTCGACTGCGATGCCCGCGACCTTGGCCCAGAAGACGCTGTCGATGGGGAAGGATTCGTCCTGCTTCAAGGCCAGGATTTTTGCCAGGATGAGCGGTGCGACATCGGCGCGTACTGCATAGCTTTGCACGTCGCGAAACCGCCCGCGCAACTTCTCAGGGTTGGCCGCGGCGTCGGCCGGTGGATAGAGCGGCGAGCGGAAGACCAATTGGCCGCCGGCCTCCAGACGGCGGTCAATGGCAGGCCGGGTCAGCCGACCCCATTGCGCGCGGCCGCCCATGAAGGCGAGCGCGCACGGCCCGGCGCAAGTCGCGCCATTCACGATGCGGGTTTGCACCGCATTGTGGTTGAAGAAATCGCCGAGTTCGAGCGCGCCATCGACGCTGCCAGCTTCGCCCGCCATCTCGACGATGACATAGCTGCCGCTGCCGGCCCCATAGCCGTAGCTGGCGACGTCGGCCACCTGTCCGTCGAGCAGCGTCTTCAGCCGGTCAGCATCGCCGGCCGCGATATCGCCGACGAGGCGCAACGCGACGCGGCCGCGTTTGACCAGGTCGGCGGATGCTTTGCAGTTCGTTGATGGCCCGCGCAGCTTGGCGATTAATTCGCCGTCGTCGTCGGGGCAGCTTTTGTAGACGACCTCGAAGTCGGCGGCATGAGCAATTTTGAATGGGATGACGGCAAACAGAGCGAGCAACAGCACTGCGTATTTCATGGCATCCGCCCGTCTGAAGTCAGAGCGACGACGTGAAGTCAGAGTAAACATGGTCATTTCAATTCCGCGCCCGGGCAAGCGCAAACTGCGGTCGCGCGCCGGGTGCCCGCCGCCGGCTCTTGACAAGCGAACCGGGCCTTATTAAACCATCTTGTTAATTAACCGGATGGCTAAATTGAGCCTCGATGCCGCTTTTTCGGCCCTTTCCGACCCTACGCGCCGCGCGATCCTGGCGCGGCTGGCGCTCGGTGAAACCAATGTCACCGAACTCGCCAAGCCGTTCGCCATGAGCCTTCCCGCGGTGTCAAGGCACCTCAAAGTGCTCGAGCGCGCCGGCCTGATTACCCGCGGGCGCGAGGCGCAGTGGCGGCCCTGCCGCATCGAGCCGCGCGCGCTCCAAGACATCGATGAATGGCTACAGCACTACCGGCGCTTTTACGATGAGAGCTTCGATCGGCTCGACGACTACCTGAAGACGCTGCAGGCCAAGGACCCGGCGCAAGCGAAAAAGGACCCGACCGATGGCGGCGACACCTAGCATCGACCTCGACAGCGACCCGCACACGATCATCGGCATGCGCGAGTTCGACGCGCCGCGCGACGGCGCCGACAAAGGACTAGTTCAGACGCTTGCCCGCCTTTCCGAATTTGTGGCAGCCATGGCGGATTGCTAACGCCGATCAGAGGAGAGTTCCATGCAAGTCCAACCCTATCTGTCATTCGAAGGCCGCTGCGACGAAGCCATCGAGTTCTACAAGAAGGCGATCGGCGCCAAGGTCGACATGCTGATGCGTTTTAAGGAAGCGCCCGACCAGTCGATGGTTTCTCCCGGCAATGCCGACAAGGTGATGCACGCCGCGCTTCGCGCCGGCGATACGCAACTGCTGATGTCCGACGGCCGCTGCACGGGCGGCGCGAATTTCCACGGCATTGCGCTGGCGCTCAGCGTCCCGACCGATGCCGACGCCGAACGTATCTTCGGCGCGCTGGCAGACGGCGGCAAAGTGAACATGCCGCTGGCGAAGACATTTTTTTCGTCGCGCTTCGGCATGCTGGCCGACAAGTTCGGCGTCGGCTGGATGGTCCTGGTCGGGCAGTAACGCGCACTGCCGCTCGGGCCGCTCTTGAGAGCGCGACGTAAGGCGTAAGAGGAAATCCCCATGGCCACACTCAAGCAGAAGATCACGCCCTGCCTGTGGTTCGATACGCAAGCGGAGGACGCGGCGAAATTCTATACATCCGTTTTCAAGAATTCCGCGATCAAGCAGATCAGCCGCTACGGCATCGCGGGGCATGAGGTGCACGGCAAGGCGCCGGGTTCGGTCATGACCGTCGAGTTCGAGATCGAAGGGCAGACCTTCACCGCGCTCAATGGCGGCCCGCAGTTCAAGTTTACCGAGGCGGTGTCGTTTCAGGTGATGTGCGATACGCAAGCCGAGATCGATGAGTTCTGGCAGAACCTGTCGGCCGGGGGCCAGGAAGGCGTGTGCGGCTGGCTCAAGGACCAATACGGGTTGTCGTGGCAGGTCGTGCCGTCGGAGTTGCCGCAACTGTTGGCCGACGCCTCGGGAGCGCGGCTCGATCGCGTGATCGGCGCCATCATGAAAATGAAAAAACTCGACATCGCTGCGCTCAAGCGCGCGCAGGCCGGAGCGGCATGACCATGATCCCCGCCGATCAAACCAAGCCGCCCACCGAACGTGAGCTCACGATCACGCGAATTTTCGACGCGCCCCGCGCCGTCGTGTTTCGAGCCTGGACCGACGCTGCGCAATTGGCACAATGGTGGGGCCCCAAGGGTTTCACCAATCCGGTCTGCGAGATCGACGCGCGGGTCGGCGGCAAGTTGCGCATCCATATGCGCGGGCCCGACGGCAGCATCTACCCGATGAAGGGCGAATTCCGCGAGATCGTGCCGCCCGAGCGGCTTGCCTTCACCAATATCGCTCTCGATGAAGCCGGCAGTCACATCCTCGAAGGCTTCACCACCGTGACTTTCGCCGACGACGGCGGCAAGACCAAGATGACATTGCACACGCGCGCCCGCGCGGTCGTCGACAAAGCCGCCGCCTACCTGGAAGGCATGGAGATGGGTTGGACGATGAGCATCGACAAATTGCAGGTGTTGCTAGCGCGCGGCGTCTGATTGCTCCTCGCAATGACGGCAAGGCGGGGATAAATTGTCGGAATGGACGAGCCTCATTCCGGGCTGCCAGCATTTCAAGCATCCTACGCTCCGCCGGATGAAGAGCTGGCGGCAGGCCTCCTTGCCGGCGTCGCCCGCGAGTCAGCCGCGGAGAACCGCATTGATTCCCGGGCGCGACGCCTGGTGGAAGCGATCCGAAAGAAAAAGACCGGATTGGGCGGCGTCGACGATTTTCTGAACGCTTTTTCGCTCTCGACCAAGGAAGGGCTGGCGCTGATGGTGCTCGCCGAAGCGCTCTTGCGCGTGCCCGATGCGGCGACCGCGGACCGGCTGATCGAGGACAAGCTCGCCGCCGGCCGGTGGCTCGACGGCGACGTCAAATCGACCGCGCTCCTGGTGTCGGCCTCGGCCTGGACGCTCGGCATCGCTGTCCGCGTCATTCACCCGGGCGAGACGCCGGAAACCATCCTCGACGCCATCGTCCGCCGCCTCGGCCTGCCGGCCATGCGCGCGGCGATACGGCAGGCGATGCGGCTCCTCGGTTCGCACTTCGTCATCGGACAAAATATCGAGGAGGCGCTCGCCCGCGCCCGCGGCCATTCAAACTTCCGCTATTCCTTCGATATGCTCGGCGAAGGCGCACGCACCGGCGCCGACGCCGACAAATATTTCGACGCTTACGCGAACGCGATCGCCGCGATCGGCGCTCACGCCGGCAATGCGGCGCTGCATCCCCCACCCTACCCTCCCCCGCATGCGGGGGAGGGCGGGGTGCGGGGCATTTCGGTCAAGCTCTCGGCGCTGCATCCGCGTTACGAAGCGATATCGCGCGCGCGCGTGCTTGCCGAGCTGACGCCGCGTCTGTTGGAGCTTGCTCGCCTCGCCAAGAACCGCGATCTCCAGTTCACAGTCGACGCCGAAGAGGCCGATCGCCTGGAATTGTCGCTGGAAGTGATCGGCGCCGTGCTGAACGATCCATCGCTCGACGGCTGGGACGGCTTTGGCCTTGCCGTGCAGGCCTATCAAAAACGGGCTTTACCTGTGATCGAATGGATCGCCGATGTCGCCGCGGCAAAAAATCGCCGGCTCACCGTCCGGTTGGTCAAGGGCGCCTATTGGGACACCGAGATCAAGCGCGCGCAGGAACGCGGCCTGACCGATTATCCGGTCTTCACCCGCAAGGCCATGACCGACCTCTGCTACATGGCCTGCGTCAAAAAATTGCTCGCGGCCCGCACGCGGCTTTATCCGCAATTCGCCACCCATAATGCGCTCACCGTCGCCGGCGTGATCGAAGACGCCGGCGGCGTTGAGGGTTACGAATTCCAGCGACTCTACGGCATGGGGGAAGCGCTTTACGACGCGCTGCTCAGCGAGTTTCCCGACGCGGCCTGCCGCATCTATGCGCCGGTCGGCAATAACCGCGATCTGCTCGCCTATCTGGTGCGGCGGCTGTTGGAGAACGGCGCCAATTCGTCATTCGTCTCCGTCGCGGCCGATCCGAACGTGCCGATCGCCGACATCTTGCGGCGTCCGCAAAGCGAGATCGCCGATCCCCGGCAGGCGCGCAATCGCAAAATTCCGCTGCCGCGCGATCTCTATCTGCCGGATCGGCATGGCTCGGCGGGCATCGAATTCGGCGACCGCGCCAGCCTTGATGCGCTGTTGCGCGACGTGCGTGACGGCGCGGCGAACTTGCAGTCGGCGAAACCGAAAGCTGCGCCGCTCGTCGACGGTGTCGTCCTGCCCGGCATCGAACGGATCGTCCATTCACCGATCGACGGCGGAGAAATCGGCACTGTGTTCGAGGGCGACGACACGATCGTGCGCGCCGGCATGGCGGCTGCCGCGGCCGGCTTTGCGGCCTGGGCGGCGACGCCGGTCGAGAAGCGCGCCGCAGAGCTCGACCGCGCGGCCGACCGGCTCGAAGCCGATCGCGGCCGGCTCCTCGCGCTGCTGCAAAGCGAGGCTGGCAAGACGCTCGACGACGCTCTCGCCGAGCTGCGCGAGGCGGCCGACTATTGCCGCTACTATGCCGCGCAGGCGCGCGTCGCTTTGGCGCCGCAGCCGATGCCGGGTCCGACCGGCGAAAGCAATGAATTGCGCTATCGCGGCCGCGGCGTATTCGTGTGCATCAGCCCGTGGAATTTTCCGCTGGCCATCTTCCTTGGCCAGGTCAGCGCCGCACTCCTTGCCGGCAATACCGTCGTCGCCAAGCCCGCCGAGCAGACGCCGCTCACGGCAGCGCTTGCGGTAGCGCTGCTGCACGAGGCCGGCGTGCCGCAAAGCGCGCTGCATCTCCTCCCCGGCGATGGCGCCGTCGGCGCAAGCCTCGTGGCCGATCCGTGCACCGCCGGCGTGGTCTTCACCGGATCGACCGAGGTCGGCCGCTCCATCAATCGCGCACTCGCCGACAAGACCGGACCGATCGTGCCGCTGATTGCGGAAACCGGCGGCATCAATGCCATGATTGTCGACGCCACCGCGCTGCCGGAACAGGTTTGCGACGACGTCATCGCGTCGGCGTTCCGTTCCGCCGGCCAACGCTGCTCGGCGCTGCGGCTCCTTTGCCTGCAGGCTGACGTCGCCGACGGCATGCTCGACATGCTGATCGGCGCAACGCGCGAGTTGAAGCTTGGCGATCCGCGCGACATCGCAACCCATGTCGGCCCGGTGATCGATGCCGAGGCGAAGACGAAGCTCGAAAACTGGATCGCCGATCAGGAACGCGCCGGTCGCCTGCGCTTCCGCTGGGCCGAGGCTACGCCGGTAGAAGGTAACTACGTGGCGCCGGCGATCGTCGAGCTCGACCGCGCCACCGATCTCGATCGGGAAGTTTTCGGCCCGGTGCTGCACATCGTGCGCTGGCGCGCCGGCGAGCTGGACACGCTGCTTGACGACATCGCCAAGAACGGCACCGCGCTGACGCTTGGCGTGCATTCGCGCATCGATCTGACGATCGCGCAGGTCATCGCGCGGCTCCCGCACGGCAACGTCTATGTCAATCGCAACATGATCGGCGCCGTCGTCGGTACCCAGCCGTTCGGCGGTACGGGTTTGTCCGGCACCGGTCCAAAGGCCGGCGGGCCGAACTACTTGCGCCGCTTGGCGGCCGAGCAGGTCGTGACGATCAATACCGCCGCAGCCGGGGGAAACGCCGGTCTATTGGCCCAGGACGAATAGAGGGCGGCCCTGGCTGAAACCACTTGCGAACCATTGGAATTAACACAATCGCGACAAGATCGCGGTATTCTGATGAACCATGACTGATTCGGTTTCCCGCCTCTATCAAGCTGCGCTGGCCTGCCGGCACGACGATCCGTCGACGTCGCGGACGGCGCGGCTGCTGCGCTCGGGCCGCAGCAAGATGGCGAAGAAGCTCGCCGAGGAAGCCGTCGAGGTGGTGATCGATGCCATGCATGGCGACCGCGATGCCGTGGTCAAGGAGAGCGCCGATCTCATCTATAATCTTGTCGTGCTGTGGATCTCCTCCGGTATCCGCCCGGAAGACGTTTGGAAAGAGATGGACCGGCGCGAACGGCTGCTCGGCATCGCCGAGAAGGTGCCGAAGAAGCTGCATGAGGATTTTCCGCGCCGCAAAATCGTCGTGCTCGAAGGCCGCCGTGCCCGCAAGCGGCGCTGATCTGCCGCGCACCATTTCAACTTAGCTATGCTTGACCAGCTCCTCTCGGCGGTCGTGGCCTTTGTCGTCGCGGTGATTTCCGACACCGGCTATCTCGGCGTCGTCCTCTTGATGGCCATCGAGTCGGCCTGCATCCCGCTGCCCTCCGAAGTGATCATGCCGTTTGCCGGCTATCTGGTCTCGTCCGGACAGTTCAGCTTGATCGGCGCCGCGACGATGGGCGCGCTCGGCTGCAATGTCGGCTCGACCGCGGCCTACTACGTGGCCGCCACCGGCGGCCGCAGGGCGTTCGAGCGCTGGGGCGCTTACGTTCTCATACGCCCTCACGAAATCGATCGCGCGGAGCGGTTTTTCGCCCGCTACGGCTCGGTCACGGTCTTTGTCGGCCGGCTGCTTCCCGTGGTGCGAACCTTCATCGCCTTTCCCGCCGGGCTGGCGCGAATGCCGATGTTGAAATTCCAGATCTATACATTTCTCGGCTCCTGGCCGTGGTGCTTCGGCCTCGCTTACATTGGTTATGTGCTGGGCGCGCGCTGGAACAGCGACCCGACCTTTCGCCGGCTGTTTCACGAATTCGACGGCCTTGCCGTCGTACTGCTGCTGGCCGGATTTGCCTGGTTGGTATGGGCCAGATGGCATGAGCCGAAAAACCCCAAATCGTAGAGACACCCGATCTCAGGCCCGGCACAGCTGGGCTAATAGACCGGATCGCTTTTTCTTATGATTGGTTTTCCCGACGTAATACGGCTAGTCTGACCATGTTGGTGCCCTAATTTGGCGGCCAATATTGTTGTTACGCTTAGCGTGTAACAGCGCCCCGTCGGGCCCATGTGCAGGCCCAAGTGCAGGCCCAAGTGTGGGGCCAAATTGGCCATAACCGGACTGGCCGTGAGAGCAGCTCGATCAAACTCAGCCAATAAATGCGCGGCCATGCTGGCGCGCGCCGGGGCATGGCTGGCCGTGATCATGGTGACGGCGACACTGACCGGGATCGCCTCGGCCCAGACCGGCCCGGCACCGGCCGCCGGCGCTCCCGCCATGCAACCGGCGGCACCCGCGCCTGCTGCCGGCGCCGCCGCCACGCAACCAGCTCCCATAGCCGCGACGGCGCCGCCCGCTCCGCCCCCGGCTTCGGGACTGACGCTGCCGCCGCAACCGCCGCCGGTCCTGGCCGGCCCGCCGAACGAGCAGCGCGGGCTCCTCAACGGCTTTTCCAAATGGTGGGACCAGTCGATCGCCGACTGGAAAGCCAAGATGAAAGAGCAGCAGACCAAGCTCGACGCCATAAACAAGCAGTCGGCGGACGCCGCCAAGGATGCCGCGACCGCCACCCAGCAGGCGATGAAGAACGCCGCCGACGCATTGCGGCCGTCGCATGTGATCGAAATTCAGCAGACCTGTCCTGTAGCCGGCAACGGCGCGGCCGATTGCGCGACGGCGGCAACCAGTGTGTGCAAGGCCAAGGGATTCAGCGCCGGCCAGCCCCTCGATGTTCGCACCGCCGAGAAATGCGCCGATTCGCTCTGGGTTTCCGGACAGGCCCCAACCGCCGCCGACTGTCCGGTCGAGACCGTGCTCCTGCGCGCCGCCTGCCAATAGCGCCCCTCCTGCCCGCGCACTTTGCTTTTCGGCAAATGTGGTAAGTGTCTTTGCCCGTCATCCGGCGGCGTTTCTTGCGCGCGCAACTTGGGATGGCGGCAACGACGCTGCATATAAAGGGGGAGCTTCGCCGTCATGATGTCCGATGCCGATCGCAACAAAGCCGCCGATATTCTTCTCGCCGCGGAGAAGGAGCGCAAACAGGCGGTGCAGCTCTCCAAGACCTGGCCGGGCATTACCATGGAAGACGCCTACGCGATCTCGACCGCAGTGGCCAATCGCAAGATCGCCGCCGGCGCCAAGCTCATCGGCCATAAAGTCGGGCTGACGTCGAAGGCGATGCAGCGCTCTTCGCAGATCGACGAGCCGGACTATGGCCACCTCCTCGACAACATGATGATCGCCGACGGCGCGCGCATTCCCCATGAAAATTTCTGCCTGCCGCGCGTCGAGGTCGAGCTCGCCTTCGTGCTCGGCAAGCCATTGCGCGGTCCCGGCATCGGCCTGACCGACGTGCTGCGCGCCACCGAATATGTCGTGCCGGCGATCGAGATCGTCGATGCGCGGCTGCAGGATCCGCGAAAGATATTCGACACCGTATCCGACAACGGCGCCGCGGCCGGCATCGTCGTCGGCGGCCGGCCGGTCGGTCCGCTCGAAGTCGACCTGCGCTGGGTCGGCGGCATCATGTATCGCAACTCCGAGATCGAGGAGACCGGCGTCGCCGCCGGCGTGCTCGGCCATCCGGCGCTCGGTGTCGCCTGGCTTGCCAACAAGCTCGGCCAGCATGGCGTGCCGCTCGAAGTCGGCCATCTCGTGCTCGCCGGCTCCTTCACGCGTGTCGTGTTCGCGCGCAAGGGCGATACGTTGCACGCCGATTTCGGCCAGCTCGGCGGCATCGCCGTACAGTTCGTCTAAGCACAAAACAAAATACTGCGGGGGGAGGACATCATGAGCACGAGCGACGCCGCTGCCGGCGGCAGCGGCTCCATCAGCGACGTTGTCGCACGGATCGAGCGCCTGCCGATCTCGTGGTGGCACATCAAAGCGAGAATCATCATCGGGGTCGCCACGTTTTTCGACGCCTTCGATGCGCTCGCCATCGCCTTCGTGTTGCCGGTGCTGGTGCCGGCGTGGAAACTCAATGGCCCGCAAATCGGTTTGCTGATCTCGGCGGGCTATCTCGGCCAGCTCGGCGGCGCGCTGTTCTTCGGCTGGATCGCCGAGCGCTATGGCCGCATCACGGCGATGTTCTGGTCGATCCTGATCTTCGCGATCATGAGTCTCGCTTGCGCCTTGGCCTGGAATTACCAGTCGCTTGTCAGCGCCCGCATCGTGCAAGGCTTCGGCCTCGGCGGCGAGGTGCCGGTCGCGGCCGCCTATATCAGCGAGCTCGCCCGCGCCAAGGGCCGCGGCCGCTTCGTCCTGCTCTACGAACTGGTTTTCCCGATCGGGCTCGTTGCCGCCGGCTTCATGGGCGCATGGATCGTACCGCGCTTCGGCTGGCAGTGGATGTTCGTCATCGGCGCGCTGCCGGCTTTCGTCGCGATGGTATTGCAGCGGCTGCTGCCGGAATCGCCGCGTTGGCTGGCGACGCGGGGTCGCAGCGCCGAGGCGCAGGCGGCCATGGCCAGGATCGAACGCGAAACCGAGCAATCCACCGGCCAACCGCTGCCGTCGCCGCAGAAGATCACCGTCGGCGGGCCGCTCACCGCCTCGTGGTCCGATCTGTTCGGCCCGACCTATCTGCGGCGGACGCTGGTGGTGTGGGTGATTTGGTTCGCCACTTACTTCTTCAATTACGGCCTCGTCGTCTGGCTACCGACGATCTACACGACAGTGTTCAAGCTGCCGCTGCAGCAAGCGCTGCAATACGGCTTGATCACCCAGGCCGTCGGGCTGTGCGGCGCTTTGGTTTGCGCGCTGACCATCGATCGCGTTGGCCGGCGGCCGTGGTTCACCGTGGCGTTCGCCGCCAATGCAATTGCGCTCGGATCGCTGTTCGTGCTGGGGCCGGATTCGCCGCAGCGTGTGCTCGTGCTGGTGACCTGCGGTTATTTCTTCGTCTCGGTGCTGTCGATCGGGGTCTATGTCTATACGCCGGAGCTTTATCCGACCCGATCTCGCGCCATCGCCGTCGGTACCGCGACCGCATGGCTGCGCTTCGCCTCGATCCTCGGTCCGGCCATCGTCGGCTTTATCGTCGGCTCAGGCCTCGGCGCGGTGTTTCTGGTGTTCGCCGTCGTCGCGGTCGTGGGCGCGGTCATAACCGGGTTTTTCGCCGTCGAGACCAAGCGTCGCGTGCTGGAAGAAATCTCGCCGTAGTCTCGCCTCCCGCGTCACGGCGCAAGCGTGTAAAGTGGCACGGAAGCGGGCCAACGTGGCGGATGGATCGTGCGCGCCTTCGACTACAGCCGTTTCAGCGGGCTACCGTGGATTTTGGCCGCGGTTGCGGTTTTGCTGCCGGCGGTGGCACTGCATGCCGCGCTGTCGCCGGAGCGGCCGGACGTCACGGCCCCCGCCTCGCTGGCCGGCCAGCTTCTGATCGCGTCGCCGGATATGCGCGACCCGTTCGATCACGCCGTCATCCTGATGGCGCAGCATAGCCGCGATGGCGCGCTGGGCCTCGTCATCAATCATCCGCTCGGCACCCGGCCCATCGCCGATCTCCTCAAGGCGCTGGGCGCCAATGCCGGCGGCATCACCGGCAGCGTGCAGATTTTTCTCGGCGGTCCAGTCGGACCGACAACGGCCTTCGTCATTCACAATGCCGGTTATCGCCGTGACCGCACGCTCGACATCGACGGCCGCATCGCGCTCAGCGACGCCTCGGATGTTCTGGGCGATATCGGGCTGGGCAAGGGACCAAGCAAAAGTCTCGTCGTGCTCGGTTACGCCGGTTGGGCGCCGGCGCAGCTCGACGGCGAGATTTCGCGCGGCGCCTGGGTGACAATCCCGGAAAATCCCAAACTGGTGTTCGACGACGACCGTGCGAAAGTGTGGACCGACGCCATGGCACAGTATAAAGCCGAGCGCTGAAATGGAAGATTTTCACGGCGTCTTTCCCTATCTGGTCTCGCCGATCGACAAGACCGGGCGCATCAAATCCAGTGTGCTCGGCCAGCTCGTCGACGATCTGATCGCCGCAGGCGTGCACGGGCTCACCCCGCTCGGCTCGACCGGCGAATTCGCCTATCTGAGCAATGCGCAACGCGCGGAAGTGGTGCGCGCGACGATCGAGGCGGCCGCCGGCCGCGTGCCGGTGATCGCGGGCGTAGCGGCCGCTGCGACCGCAGACGCGGTCGCGCAGGCGCGCGATTACCAGAAGCTCGGCGCCGACGGCATTCTGGCCATCCTCGAATCCTATTTCCCGCTGGCCGAGCCGCAGGTCGAGGCCTATTTCCGCGCCATCGCCGACGCCGTCGACGTTCCGGTCGTGCTCTACACCAATCCGCAATTTCAGCGCACCGATCTGTCGCTCGATGTCATTGCACGGCTCGCCGAACATCCGCGCATCCGCTACATCAAGGACGCTTCCACCAATACCGGACGGCTCTTGTCGATCATGAACCGTTGCGAACGGCTCAAGGTGTTTTCGGCATCGGCGCATATTCCGGCCGCCGTGATGCTGATCGGCGGCGTCGGCTGGATGGCGGGGCCGGCCTGCGTCATTCCGCGGCAGAGCGTTCGTCTTTACGACCTCTGCCGTGCCGGACGCTGGGCCGAAGCGATGGAGCTGCAGCGACTGTTGTGGCGGATCAACGAGATTTTCGCGCGCTTCAATCTCGCCGCCTGCATCAAGGCGGCGCTCGACATTAAGGGTTATGACGTAGGCGACCCGGTGCCGCCGCAACGGCCGCTGTCCCGGGACGAGCGCGAAATCGTCGCGGCGGCGCTCGCCGGCGTCGCCGAAACGGCCGAGGCGTGACGCTGGCGCACCGTCGGGTCCGCCGTATTCGTTAATTTCTTCCAACCGATTCTTAACGCCTCGTTGCTAAACGTCCTCGTTCCTTTGCAGGGGTCGTTGTGGCATCGCTCGGTTCGCAGTTCGCGCCGCATGTCGCGCTCGAGCGCACCGCTTCCGCCATCGCCAGCGCGCGGCGCGCCGTGCTTTCCGACCGCTATGCCATCAATTCTTTCGCGGTCGAATGGCGCTGGCTCGCCGAGCTCCTGCCGGTCGCCGACGATTGGCGCGATCTCGCCGGGCGCGCGATCGAATCGAATATCTTTTACGATCCGGGCTTTGCGCTGGCGGCGGGTTCGGTGTTCGGCAACGACGTCGGCGCCGTCCTGGTCTGGTCCGGAACGACGCCGCGCCGGTTGCTCGGATTCTTTCCGGCGCGCATCAGCGAACGGCGCTACGGACTGAAGCTTCCCGTCCTCGTCGGCTGGACGCATCCTTACGGCCCGCTTGGAACGCCGCTGGTCGAACGCGAGGCGGCGGAGCCGGTGATCGCGGCCTGGCTCGCCTATATCGCCGGCGATCCGTCGCTCCCCGGGCTGGTGCTGCTGCCGCTCGTCGCCGAGGACGAGCCGTTTGCCGCCGCGCTCGGCGCGATTTTGCAGCGCACGCAAATGCCGGGCGCCGATTTTAGGCGGCATCACCGCGCTTTGCTGGCGCCGCGCCGCGATCGCGCGCAGTATCTTGAGAATGCCATGTCGGCGCACCGGCACCGCGAATTGCGCCGCAGCGGGCGACGTTTGTCCGACGCCGGCGCGCTGTTGTTCACGACGGCGTCCGAGCCCGCAGCAGTTGCCGCCAGCGTCGAAGATTTCTTCGCGCTTGAGGCGAGCGGCTGGAAGGGCGAAGCCGGCACCGCTGCCGCGCATCATGAGGAAGTAACGAGCTTCATCAGAACGGCGCTGCCGGCGCTCGCCGCGGACGGCAAGGCCGCGATCCACCGCCTGATGCTCGACGGCCGCGCCATTGCCGCGGGGGTCACGCTGCGCAGCGGCGATACCGTCTGGTACTGGAAAACCGCCTATGACGAGAAATTCGCGCGCTTTGCGCCCGGCGTGCTGCTCAGCGCGGCGCTGACCGAAGAGCTTGCCGACAACTTAGCGATCGCCCGCACCGATTCCTGCGCCGCGCCCGACAATGCGACGCTCGATAACATCTGGAGCGAGCGCCTGACGCTGTGCAATCGCATGATCGCGGTGCGTCCAGAAGCGCCGTTCGCGCGCGCCTGCCGGTTGGAGACCCTGCGCAGCGCCGCCGTCGCCGCGGGCAAATCGATACGCAGGCATATGCGCGGTTAGCGTTGACAAGGGCGGGCATTTCCCGCGTAGCTTGGTGATCACGGCAAGCGCACAGGCCTTCGCAAAGCAATGACGAAACCGATTACCATCCGCATGGGCGGCTATGGACCGCCCACCACGTCGTTCTCAAAAGGCCTCAAATTGATCGGCGATAGTCTGATCGCCGCGTTCGGCGACCGCATCGACGTCAAGTATGTCTGGAACATCATGGATTTCGGCTATCGCGCCGAGGATATTTTGTGGCTGGTCGAGGACGGCGTGCTCACGCTCGGCTATCAGTCGTCCAGCTATCTGACCGACCGCGTTCCCGAGCTTGGCTTTGTCGATCTGCCGTTCCTGTTCGCGACACGCGACCAGGCACGTGCGGCGATGGACGGCGCGCTCGGCCGTTTCCTCGCCGCCAAGATCGAGGAGCGTGCGAATTATCGCATCCTCGGCTGGTATGAGAACGGTTTTCGCCAAATCTCGAACCGCTTGCGCCGCGTGCACCTGCCGGCGGATCTCGCGGGCATGCGCATCCGCGTGTTGCCAAGCGAAGTTCAGGCCAGAACCTTCGCACTCCTCGGCGCGGTGCCGGTGCGCTGCGACCTGACCGAAGCGATCGCCGGCATCAAGGCCGGTACGCTCGACGCCCAGGAGAACCCGTTCGCCAATACCGTGACCTATGGCGTGCATAACTTCCATCACTTCCACACCGTCACCAACCACTTCTACATATCGCGGCCGATCTTCCTGCATCGGCCGTCATTCGAAGCCTGGCCCGCGGACCTGCAAAACGCCATGCGCGAGGCGATGGCGCGCGCGGTCGCATTTCAGCGCGAGCTTGCGATCGCGGAGGACCGCGATGCTCGCGCGACCATCGAAGCGGCCGGTTGCGACATCACTGAACTGACCGCAGATGAGCACGCCCAATTCCGTGCCGCCGTCGCAGCGTTGCTCGACGATGCGCGGCGGATTTACGGCACCGCGCTATTCCACATGATTTAGACTGTGGATAACCGCCGCTTTCTTGGGCAGGACAGCTTCGACGCAATTCAATTACCAAAGCGAATCAAGCTCTCATCGGAAACGTGAGGGCAAGCGCCATGGACGTCCGCTGGAACATCATGACCGACCGCGAAAGGCTGGAGATCGTGCGCAGCGACATGCACCGAATCGAAGCCATGTTGTCGGCGCTGCTTTCCGAGCTGGACCTCACCTGGAATGCCATGAAGGAAACGCGAACCGAGCTTGGCAAGATCACCAAGGACGTGGCGACCCTGCGATCACTGTGGCCGCAGAAATATTCTCGAACCGGTTAAGCGACTGCCGTTGCGGCGCACTCGCCGCTGATCGCCCGTGATCAGCCATGATGCTCGTCGGGCGCGGCGAGGATCAGCGACCAGAACACTTTGTATTTCGATCTCGGCGTATAGACCGCGGCGATGCCCATGCGGGTGACGCTGGCATTGAGCATATTGGCGCGGTGCGGCGGCGAATCGCGCCAGCCGGAAAACGCCTCGGCCAGCGTGTGGTAGCCGGCGCCGATATTCTCGACCGCAATCGCGGCGTCAAATCCCGATTTGCGGATTCGCTCCTGGAACGGCGCCCCGACATCATGATCGAGCCTGCCCTTCGCCGCCATGATTTGCGCCTGCGCGGCGGCAAGCCGCATCAGCTCCAGATCGATCGTAACGGGGCCGAGTCCATTGTTGCCGCGGTAACCGGAGATCATCGATTGCGCCGCAACGGCGTCGAGCACGGCGCCCGGCTCCGCCAAATCCCTGTAGAACGTCGGCTGGCCGGACGGCGGCGGATTGTCGGTGCAGCCGGCGAGCCCCGCCGCAGTCAGGAGGACGCCGCAAACAGCGAGCGCGGCAAGCGGCCGGATCATCGGAAAGCCCCCAGGCGATGGCGCGATAGTGCCGGTCAGAACGTGTCGGAAGCGTGATGTAGCGCGATGGCCACCGGACGACCAGCCTCGCGCCGCCGTTCCTCACCTTTCGTTAAGGAATCGTGCGTCATTCCTTAACCTCAAAACAACCGGTCGATTGCTACCGTTAGTCGATTGATGTGGCGCGCACGCGATGCTTGGCGGTCCGTCCCTGGCTAGAGCCACCCGCAACTGGAAGCTCATCGTTATAACGGGAGCGGCCGGCTTTGCCATGGGCGTTGTCGTCTACGTGTTCAGCGGCTCCGGCTGGATGGTGGCCGCCTTGACGCAAACATCGGGCCCGCTGGCCGCGGCCGTCATGGCGGTGCCGTTCGGCCTCGGCGCCGCGGCAGTGGCGGGTCTGTTCGTCAACGACCGCCGCCGCGGTCAGGCGCGACTGCTTCGCGCCGCGCTCAACAACATGACCCAGGGCCTGTGCATGTTCGATAGCGCGGCGCGCCTGGTGCTGTGCAACGACCGCTATATCGAGATGTATCACCTACGGCCCGAACACGCGCGCGCCGGCACGCCGTTGCACGATCTCCTGATGCACCGGCTCGCGGCGGGCAATTTCACCGGCGATGTCGACCGCTATGTCGACAACTGCCTCAAGCAAGTGGCCGAAGGCCGCACCGAAACCAAAACCAACGAGCTCAAGGACGGCCGCGTCATTGCGGTGGTCAGCCGGCCCATGCCAGGTGGCGGCTGGCTCGCCACCCATACCGACGTCACCGACCAATTGCTCGCGGAGAAGGAGCGCGATGCGTTGCGCCAGCGCGACGAGCGGCGCCGTTCGACCGATGCCGCGATCTCGTCGTTCCGTGCCCGCGTCGAGACCGTGCTCAAGAGCGTCGGCCAAAGCGCGAGCGCAATGAAGTCGGCGGCGAAGACGCTGTTGACGACGTCGGATCATACGCTGCAGCGCGCCGAGGGCGCGATGCATGGCTCCAACGAGGCTTCGACCAATGTCGAAACCGCGGCGGCGGCGGCCGTGGAGCTGTCGGTCTCGATCCGGGAAATCAGCCGCCAGCTCGGCCAGACCAATGAGGTCGTGCGCAGCGCCGCCGCCGATGCCAACGCGACCAACGAGGACATCGCCGCGCTGGCGCATGTGGCGCAGAAGATCGGCGACGTGGTCAAGCTCATTCAGGACATCGCCGGCCAGACCAATCTCTTGGCGCTCAATGCCACCATCGAGGCGGCGCGCGCCGGCGAAGCCGGGCGCGGCTTCGCCGTGGTCGCCTCCGAAGTGAAGTCGCTTGCGGTACAGACCGCCAAGGCCACCGAAGAGATCACCCACGAGATTACGTCGGTGCAGGCGTCGAGCGGCAAAGCCGTCGCGGCGATCCGCGACATCACCCAGCGCATGCAAGACATCAGCACCTATACCAGTGCGGTCGCCACTTCCGTCGAACAGCAGGAGGCGGCGACCGGCGAGATTTCCCACAACGTCGCCAGCGCTGCGAGCGGCGCCAAGGGAATTGTCGCTGCCTTGGGCGAGGTCGCCGGCGGCGTGACGCAGACGCGCTCTTCGGCGCAGACCATGCTGGCGGCGTCCGAGGAAGTCGAAACCGCCACCGAGAAACTGCGCCGCGAGGTCGAAGAATTTTTGGGGACGGTGGCGGCTTAGTACCGTTCTTACCGCCCCGCCGCATAGCCCTGCATGCCGCGCGCATTGGCGGCGGCGCGGCGGCGGCGGCCGGTGCGCGAAGCGGCGGTGAGCCGGCCTTCCGACCAATCCGGACCGACCTCGACGATGTGACCGCGACGCTTGAGCTCGTCGACCGTTTTCTTCGGCACGCGGCCTTCGACCACCAGCACGCCCGGCCGCGCGGTGCGGGGCCAGAACGAGCTTGGGAAATGCTCGGAATGCCAGGCCGGTGCGTCGATAGATTCCTGCAGGTTCATACCGGCGTGAACGTGGCGCATGAGGAACTGCGTGATCCATTGATCCTGGCCGTCGCCGCCGGGCGAGCCCCAGGCAAGATAGGGTTCGCCGTCGCGCAGCGCCAAGGTCGGCGACAACGTGGTTCGCGGCCGCTTGCCGGGCGCGAGCGCCGCAGGATGGCCCTCTTCGAGCCAGAACATTTGCGCGCGCGTGCCGAGGCAGAAACCAAGCTCGGGGATAACCGGCGAGGAATGCAGCCAGCCGCCCGACGGCGTCGCCGATATCATATTGCCGGCCTGGTCGACGATGTCGAAATGCACCGTGTCGCCGCGCATTGCGCCCATGCGGCCGACTGTCGGTTCACCGGCGCCGAGCGCGCCCACGTCGGCTCGCCGGCGCCGGCGGCTGCGAGACCGGCCTCGCGGCGCAATTTCACCACGGCGCCGAAGCCTGAGATGGAACCTGGCCGCTGCTCGAGCGAAGCCTTGTCGGTGACGAGCTTGCGGCGCTCGGAGTTGTAGGCCTCCGATAACAGCGTCGCCATCGGCACTTCGACAAAATCCGGATCGCCGTAGAAGACTTCGCGGTCGGCGTAAGCGAGCTTCGAGCATTCGACGATGGCGTGGATGAAATCCGGCCCCACCGGATCGAGACCGTCGAGATCGAAACCCTTGAGTAGCGCAAGCTGCTGCAAAGTCACCGGGCCCTGTCCCCACGGGCCGGTCTTGCACACCGTGTAGCCTTTGTAATCGTAGGTCAGCGGCGCTTCGATATGCGGCGTCCAGCGCGCCATGTCGTCCACGGTCAGTACGCCGCGGTGCCGCTGGCCGCTGGTATCCATGATCTCCTGGGTGCGGCAGAAGCGGTCGATCGCCTCGGCGACAAAGCCGTGGCTCCACGCTCTGCGCGCCCGCTCGATCTGGGCAATGCGGTCGCCGCCGGCGCTCTCGGCTTCCTTGACGATGCGGCTATACGTGGCCGCGAAGGTCTTGTTGGTGAACAGTGACCCGGTCGGCGGCACGTCGTTGTTCGGCAGATAGACCGCCGCCGAAGTCGGCCAATGCTCGCGGAATAAATCTGCGACCGTGGCGATGGTGGCATGGGTGCGTTCGAGCAGCGGATGGCCGTTCTGCGCGTAACCGATCGCCGGCGCCAGCACATCGGCAAGCGATAGGGTGCCGTAATCGCGCAACAGCAACATCCAGGTCTCAAACGTACCGGGCACGACGGCGGCGAGAAGCCCGGTGCCGGGCACGAGATCGAGGCCTTCGTTGCGGTAATGCGCAATGGTGGCGGCCGCCGGCGCCACGCCTTGGCCGCAAATCACCTCCGGCTTGCCGCGCCGCACGTCGTGGAGGATCACCGGCACGTCGCCGCCCGGCCCGTTCAGATGCGGCTCGACCACCTGCAGCGTGAAGGCGGTGGCGACCGCGGCGTCGAAGGCATTGCCGCCGCGTTCCAGGATGCCCATGCCGACCGCCGTCGCGATCCAGTGCGTCGTGGTCACCACGCCGAACGTGCCTTCGATCTCCGGCCGCGTGGTGAAGGTGCTCGGATTGATATTGGTCATGAACAATCTCTTGCTGAGGTCGGGCATTAGAGCGGTCCGAGAGCGTAGGCGGCCATATTGCCCGCATGCCGGCAGGCGCTTAGACAATGTATCGGTCCGCAGGAAGCACTGCTAGGGCGGGAAACATCGAAGTGCGACGTGAAAATCTCAAAGTCGGATTGGCTGGGCTCGGCGCCGTGGGTCTTGGCGTGGCACGCCGGCTCGAAACCGGCATTCCGGGGCTCAGGCTCGCGGCCGTTGCCGTGCGCGACAAGGACAAAGCGCGGCGCAATCTGCCGGACGCCGGCACCCGCATTGCCATCATGCCCGCCGACGCGCTGGCGCGGTCGTGCGATATCGTCGTTGAATGTCTGCCGCCGGACATGTTTCGCAAGATTGCGACTTCGGTGATCGAGGCCGGCAAAATCTTCATGCCGCTGTCGGTCGGCCAGCTTCTGGAAAACTGGGATCTGGTGGAGCGGGCGAAGCAAACCGGCGCACGCCTCCTGGTTCCGACCGGCGCGCTTCTCGGTCTTGATGCGGTGCGTGCCGCCGCCGAAGGCACCATCCATTCGGTCAAGATGGTCACCCGCAAGCCGCCGGAGGGGCTCGAAGGCGCGCCTTATCTGGTCGAGCGCGGCATTTCGCTCAAAGACCTCAAAGAGCCGAAGAAAATCTTCGACGGCAGCGCCCGCGAAGGCGCGCGCGGCTTTCCCGCCAACGTCAACGTCGCCGCAGCGCTCAGCCTCGCCGGCATCGGCCCGGACCAGACGCGGCTCGAGATCTGGGCCGATCCGACCATTACGCGCAATACGCACCGCATCGAGGTCGACGCCGATACCGCGCGCTTTTCCATGACGATCGAAGGCGTGCCGTCGGAAAACCCGCGCACCGGCCGCATCGTGCCGCTCAGCGCCATCGCGGCGCTGCGCGGGCTGGTTTCGGAGCTGAAAGTCGGGAGCTAGCGGAGCGGACTTGACATTTGCCACTCAGCCGCCCGGTATTTCATGAAAGCGACTCTCAATGCGAAGCGCCGCCATGATCTGGGGCGGGCGAAACGTGGAAACTCGGCGCCTTTAGAACAACCAGCTTGCAGTGAGATACGGGCCTTGGGTCGTAAAATTGGTGTGTAATTGTTGCTCCGTCGCTAGGTAGACTCCACCGGCCAGCGGGCTTGTCGCTACGTTGCTTAGCGCAAACTCGGTAACTGCATTGAAATAGATCGCCGCCTGATAGCCCAGTTCGAGCATTATCAGCTGCTCGTCGCTGAGCGGAACATTGTAGTCGACGCCCACCTTGGTATCGAAGCTTGGAACCACCGCCGTCGCGTCCGGAGAGGTCAAAGACTGGTAATTGGTCGTGATACCAAGTGCGAGCAGCGTCGGCGACGCGGTGGCGAAATTCATGCCGCTTTGCGATACCCCGATCAAGCCCGCGCCGGCGGCTTGGGCGAAGAATTGCAGTCGGCTCCAGTCATATTGACCTCTGATTCCCAGACGGGGCCCGGCGCCAGTGAAGAGCGAATTGCTCGTGTACGAATGATAGGTGGACGTGGCCATGTCCTGGAACGTTCCGGTCAGGTTCTGACCAACCCGTGCGAACTCGACACCCCCAAAGACCTTGAATTGGAACGGACATTGAACGCAGAACATGTGGCCGGCGTCCAAATTGACCAAATCGTATTGCGTCTGCATGCTGCCGGTCGCGCTGCCGCCGGTAAACGCCGCCCCGGCGGGCGGCCCGATCGAATAGGGCGGGCCCACGAATTGGCTCGCGCTGGCGGCAACCGAGGCGGTATCGTTGGTCCACAGATGCGTCCAATCCAATGCCAGATCGTCGGAGGGAGTCGGCATGTAGCGAAGCCCCAGACTGAATGTCGGGCTGTATTTCGGATTGATCGCCTGGTCGCTCCAATGAGGCGACGGCACTGGAAATGGATTTGCTACTTCGGCATATTGCTCGAAATCCCCAGAACTGGGCTGCAAAAACAACAACGAACCGCTTATTTCGAAATGCGGGCGTGCGTGCTGTGTTGCGAATTCAACCGCGCGAACGGGAGGTACCGTACCGCCATCCGCAGCAAAACCGGCGTTTGGCAGTATCACTGCGACCGGCGCGCCAACGCTCGGCGCGCGCTGGCGCCTCATCGTGGTCTGCGACGCTTCGAGATGTTCGACGCGCGCGCGCAGGGCTGCATTTTCCTTTTCCAACGCATTAAGCCGCGCCAGAATCAGGTCGTCGACTGAACTCGCCGACGCGGCCGATGCTGCCTGCGCGGCCAAAGAAAAAGCTATAACGAAACCAAGCTGCAAGGATAACTTCGCAGACTTGTACATGATTGGCATAGTCCTGCCGAACCGCACTGTTCCAAACGGCATCTCAGCCTCCAAGACATTCCAACGCGACGCAGCGGAGGATGCTGCGACCGATTTTATCGAGAGTCGAGAGCTGCGAACTGCGGTTTATCCGCTGTGCTCGGAACGGCATTGGCGCAATACTTACCGCATCGAGCCGACACCGGCACCGCGCGGTTTTCCATGACGATCGAGGGCGCGCCGTCGGGAAATCTGCGCACCGGACGAATCATGCCGCTTAGCGTTACCGCGGCGCCGCGTGGCCTCGTTTCGGAGCTGAAAGTCCGGACCTGAGTTGCCTGAGGCAACGTGTATCGGACAATTTCATCAGTCCGAGCGGCTTTGCAGCCCATGTTTTCCGCGGCCGTGTGACAGTTTAGCTGTTGTCATGCTCTAAGCGCATATCCATAATGCGCCGGTCGAATGCGGGCAAATGGCCGACCGGTGTGACGGATCATGGAGCCCTCGGGTACAAGCGTTTGGCCGCATTGAAATAAGCCTGTTTTTCGAACCCGACCCGGCGTGATCCCGGCTGCTGCCGCAAAGTGCGCTTCAAGCTCGGGCCCAAGCGGGCGGACAAGAACGAGCGGTTCAACCGCCACGCTGATCAGCCTCTGGCCAGATCGCCGGGCGCCAATTGGCGAACGCAAGCGCAGGGAGACGATAAAGACAAACAGCAGCATCAACCTAACCAACGGGAGGCATATGATGCGATCCGGAGGAAATAAACGCGAGCGTTCCGTCACGCGACGGAACTTTTTGAAGACATCGACCGTCGTTGCCGGCGCTGCCGGCTTGGCGCCCGCGCTTTCGGCGCCGTTCATTTCCACCGCGCTGGCCGACACCAAGTCGCTGTCGATCGTGCAGTGGAGCCACTTTGTCCCCGCATACGATACCTGGTTCGACAAATTCGCCAAGGACTGGGGCGACAAGAACAAGATCGCGGTCACAGTCGACCACATCCCGGTGCAGAACGTTCCTGCGCGCGCGGCTGCCGAGGCGTCGGGACAATCGGGGCACGACCTTTTCGGTTTCAACGGCTCCGGCGGCGCGCACCTTTACCGCAAATTTTTTATCGACGTCGGCGATCTCGTGAAGCAGACCGAGAAGAAGTACGGCCCAGTCAGCATCATCGGCAAGCAGCTCGGCTACAACGCCGACGACGGCACCTGGTCTGCCTTCCCCGATTTTTACATCAACTTCCCGGGCATGTATCAAAAGAGCCTGTGGGACGGCATCGGGATGAAGCCCGACACATGGGACAATGTGCGTATCGGCGGCGCCAAGCTGAAGGCGAAGGGCAAACCGGTCGGCATCTCGCTCGGGCACAGCAACGACCCGAGCACGACGTGGCGTGGCCTGCTGTGGAGCTATGGCGCGGCCATTCAGGATGAGGCCGGCAAGAAAATCGTCCTCGACAGCAAGGAAGCAGTCGAGGCGACCAAGTATGTTGCCGCTCTTTATAAAGAAGCGATGACGCCGGATGTGCTGTCCTGGAATGATGCCAGCAACAATCAGTACATCGACTCGGGCGTCTCTTCGTACATCATCAACCCGATTTCGGCCTATCGGACCGCGCAAACGCTCAACAAGACGCTGGCCGATGACATCTTCGTCATCGAGCCGCCGAAGGGCCCGGTAAAACAGATCATGGGCGCCGCGTCGGAGTTCTACGGCATCTGGAAATTTGCCAAGAACAAGGAAGCGGCGATTGAATTCCTCAAATACTACGTCGACAACTGGCCGGCAGCCTTCAAGGCGAGCGAGGGCTACAATAATCCGTGTTTCGCCAATCTCGTGCCCAAGCCGATGCCCATCCTGTCGAACGATCCGACCTCGACCCCGCATGACAAGCTGTCGATCCTGCAGGACTCGGACAAGTGGTCCGCTATCCCGGGCTATCCCGGACCGGCCACGCCGGCGACGGACGAGATCTACTACGCCTTCATCATCAACGACATGATGGCGAAGGCAGCGACGGGTCAATCGAGCGCCGAGGATGCGGTCAAATCGGCCGCGCAGCAATGCGAGACCATCATGAAGAAATGGGCCGGCAAGGCCTGATCGCGCAATCCCGGACCGCGCGCGTGCGCGGTCCGGACACGACCGGCGGTCCCGGCTCTCGGTTAGAGGATTATGCCCAAGTCAGGCTCCGCCCATGGGGATAGGCGGGGCTATCGTTGAGTATCTGGGAGGCTCAATGGCTGCAGTATCAACAAGGAACATCGTCAAGAAATTTGGCGAGGTTCCCGCCGTCAATGGCATCAGCTTGGAGGTGCCGAACGGTGAATTCATGGTTCTGCTCGGCCCCTCGGGCTGCGGCAAGACGACGTTTCTGCGCATCATCTGCGGACTCGAACAGCAGACCAGCGGCGACCTTCTGATCGGCGGCAACGTCGTCAACGACATTCCGCCGCGCGCCCGCGGCGTGGCGATGATGTTCCAGAGCTACGGCCTTTATCCGCACTTTACCGTGCGCCACAACATCGCTTTTCCGCTGAAGACGCAGGGTATTCGCTCAGCCGAGATCAACAAAAAGGTGGAATGGGCCTCGCAGCTGCTTGGCATCGGCCATCTGCTCGACCGCCGGCCGCGGCAGCTCTCCGGCGGCGAGCGCCAGCGGGTGGCGCTGGCGCGTGCGCTGGTGCGCGAGCCGACCGCGCTGCTGCTCGACGAGCCACTTTCCAACCTCGACGCCAAATTGCGCACCTCTGCCCGCCAGGAGATCAAGCAGTTCCAGCAAAGGGTCGGCGTCACCACCATCTATGTGACGCACGATCAGGTTGAAGCGATGGGCATGGGCGACCGCATCGCGGTGATTGACCGCGGTCGGGTGCGCCAAGTCGGAACGCCGTCGGAAATCTACGACGACCCCGCCGATCGCTTCGTCGCCACCTTCGTCGGCGCTCCGCCGATGAATATCGTGGCGCGCAACGGCGGCTTCCTCGGATTTCGGCCGGAAAATTTCCTGCCCAAGGACATGATCAAGGACACGGATCTCACGGAATTCAAGTTCCGCGTCGACCGTTCGGAGTATCTCGGCTCCGAGCGGATCGTGTACGGCGTTCTGGAAGGCTTCGATCCGAAGCAGGTGGTCACGGCAAAACTTCCTCCGGCCCACGTCGCCGACGAATGGATCCGGCCGGGCGAGTGGCATCCCTTCGCCGTGCGCGACAGCGCGCTGCGCCATTTCGACACCGACGGCAAACGCACGAGCCGCCACTAGAGGGCATTTCGCCAATGGTCGCATTCGCCGATTCAGTCCCCAGACCGGCCGCGCGCTTTAGGTTCATGCTGGACCGGCGCGAGGTGTTCGGGGCGATCATGGTCGCTCCGGCAATCCTCTACGTGCTGTTGCTGGTCGGCGTACCGTTTCTGATGGCGGTGTATTATTCGCTCAGCGCCTACACCATCTACGATCCCTCGTGGCGCTTCGTCGGCCTGTCGAATTTCGCCGACGTCATCGAGAATCCCGCGTTCCGGCAGACGCTTTACAACACCTTCATCTTCACCTTCGGATCGCAGATCCTCGGCCTCATCCTCGGCAAGTTCGGCGCGCTCCTCCTGCTGCGCCCGTTCCCCGGTCGCAAGCTGGCGCGGGCGCTGATCATATTGCCGTGGGTGGTGCCGATCGCGCTGGCGACGGTAGCCTGGGAATGGATGTTCGATTCGCTTTACAGCGTCATCAACTGGACGCTGATCGCGCTTGGCGTCGTCACCCGCTCGGACGCGCCGAACTGGCTCGGCAACCCCCACCTGGCAATGCTCTCGGTGATCGTCGTCAATGCCTGGCGTTTCTTCCCGTTCGCGATTGTCATCTTCCTCGCCGGCATCACCGCGGTCCCGCAGGACGTGCTCGACGCCGCGACCGTCGACGGCGCCGGTTTCTGGCGGCGCAACTATCAGATCATCATGCCGATGATTCTGCCGATCGTGGCCGTCGGCCTCATCTTCGGCATCGTGTTTACCTTTACGGACCTTTCCATCGTCTTTCTGATGACCATGGGCGGCCCGGTGGGCGCGACCTCGGTCCTGGGCTTCGCGGGTTTCCAGACCGGCATCAACTCCGGCGACGTGTCGCACGGCGCCGCCATTTCGCTGTTCATGCTGCCGGTGCTGCTGGTCGTGGTGGTGGCGATGTTGCGCTTCATCCGGCGGCGGGAGATCTGACATGCCGCGGGTGACCGTCGCCAAAGCCCTGCAAGAGACCTCGTTCTACGGCGCGGTCGCGTTTTTCCTGATTCTGGCGGCGTTTCCATTTTACTGGATGGTGATCACCTCGTTCAAGACGAACGCCGACCTCTACAATGTCAGTCACATTCCGTTCTGGTTCAACGATCCGCCGACGCTCGACCACTTCCGCTATCTGTTCGAGAAGACCTTGTTCACGACCTGGCTGTTGAACTCCTTGATCATCGGCCTCTGCGTCACCGTCATTACGCTGGTCACCGCGCTGCCTGCGGGCTACAGCCTTGCACGCATGGCCGGCCGCAACGGCGAGGCGCTCGGCATCGGCATCTTCCTCACCTATCTCGTGCCGCCGACGCTCCTGTTCCTGCCATTGTCACGGGTGATCGCCGGGCTGGGCTTGCAAAACTCGATGTGGGCCCTGGTCGTCATTTATCCAACCTTCACCATCCCGTTCTGCACCTGGCTGCTGATGGGATTCTTCAAGGCGCTGCCGGTCGAGATCGAAGAGGCGGCGATCGTCGACGGCTGCAGCCTGTTCGGCGCCTTCGTCAAGATGGCGATCCCGCTGTCGCTGCCGGGCATCCTGACGGTGGTGATCTTCACCTTTACGCTGACTTTGCAGGAGTTCGTCTACGCGCTGACGTTCATATCCGCGTCCGATCAAAAGCCGATCACGCTTGGCGTGGCGACCGATCTTATCCGCGGTGATATCTTCTACTGGGGGGAGATCATGGCCGGCGCCTTGATCGCCAGCATTCCGGTGGCGATCGCCTATAACCTCTTCCTCGACCGGTTCATCAGCGGCATTACTGGCGGCGCCGTAAAATAAGCGGGGAGCGCGTGGCGATCGGGTGAAAAGTGCCCTGTCCTATGCCGCCCGCGTCTGCGAGGCAGGCGGCGGAGCCGCGCAAATCTGCAAAAGGATCGCTTCGCAGAATTTATCGGCAAAGCCTTCGAGCTCCGCCCGGGTGCGATTTTGCATCGGATGCGGAACAAAAATGGCCGCACCGTCGAAGCCGATCGCCCGCCGTTGCGCCGCAAAGGCGTCGGCGAACTCCTCGGTGATCATGCTGACTCCTGGGATTCCGCGTTGATCCAGCACGGACAAGTCGTGGGTCGAGCAGGAGGTGCAGGAGCCGCAATCGGACAAGGCGATCACCACGGCATGGCAGTTCAGCACGATGTCATGGATGATCTCGGTTGGAGCGACGCGCGTATTGGTCGGCTTCTTGTATCGGCGTGTCGCGATGCCGCGTGCATTCATCAGCATTTCGAGCCGGCCGATAAATTCGTCACCGCGCATCTTCCCGATATCGAGAAGAGCGACGCATCGTCCCGCGAGCGTATCCAGCGCTGGCCGGCGCGGCCGAAGTGCGGACGCGATTTCCGCGGTCGGATCGCGTAGCGTCACGCTCATGATTTGATTTCCTTGGTCACCGGTTGCGATTGGTCGCGGAACCGCCCGCCGGTCCATCCGCCGCAAATGGCGGAGAACAACCCGGCTTTGCCGCCGGCGCGCACGATGAGTAGTCCCTCCGGCCAGAATTTGTTGACCATCTCGTCGGCGCGCTTGGGATCGATGCCCTCGCCGACGCCTTGAGCGCCCTGGACAAGGTCCTTTCCCGGCCGGACCATCGCGCGGTGCAGCTCGGCCTCGATGCGGCCGCGATCCCAGCCGGCATCGCGAAAGATTCCGTAGTGCTCCGGCGAAAGAACGAGCAACGCGTTGGTGAATTCACAAAGTTTGGGGTGACAAACGGCGAGCAGCGCCATGGCGAGAGACCGCGTGAGCTCCGGCGCAGTCCGCGACCGCTGGTCGACAAAGGCTTGAATACCGTCGCCCTGGAACAGCGTGATGGCATTGCTGCCGGGCGAAAATCCGCGCGCCACCGCGAGCGGCTGCCATTCGGCATCCGATTCGTCCTCGGCGAAACAAAATGTGTATTTGTGCGGCCCGCCCAGTGTCGAACGGCTGAGCTCGCCAGGCCGGCCGCCGCCAACATTGCGCAGGATGAGCTGCAGCGCGCGGCCGATGGTGGCATTCGCACGATTGCCCTGCCCCAGCGCATTGATGCCGGAATTCATTCCGATCGCGCGGCTGATCGGGCCGTTGACGATTAGAATGGGAGCGCCTGAGCAGGTCGTGCACATCACGCCATGCATCGTCGCGATGGGCTCGAGCGCCGCTTCAAGCGCCACCAGCACGACCGGCATATATTCCGGCTTGCAGCCCGCCATCACGGCGTTGATTGCAACCTTCTCGACCGAGCAGGGCGATAGATTGGGAGGCACGGCTCCGACGATCTCGTCCGGACGACGCGGCGTGCCGGCGAGCATGCGCAGAATACGTTCATCGGTCGGCGGCACCACCGGCAGCCCGTCGCTCCAGCCACGCTCATAGGCGGCTTCAATCGGATCGTCCCATTCGCCGACGTCGATACGGCGTGACGTCAGACCGGTATGACCGTAGCGCGCCAACAGGCATTCAAAGACGCCGGGCTCCCGGCTCTTCGAACCGCAACCAGGCTGGAAGTCCGGCAATTGTTTCCCCAGCCCGGCTACACCGCTGACCCGCTCCCAGTCCTTTCGGCTCCAGCCGACAGTGCGCTCGACCTCAACGCCGTTAGCGAAGCGAATAAGGGTGGGGACGGCTTCGATATCGTGGAGGAACGACTGCTTTAAGGATGTGTCGTCCTCGACCTCCAACCCGTCGAGGAGTGCCGCATCATCTTGAGCGAAGACGACGATCGACGGCGCCCGTTGCGCCAATTCATGAATAACCGGCTGCACGAGATTGCAGGTCGGGCACTCCTTCTTGGCGAAGATTACCAGTCCATCGCGCGCTATGGCGGCCGCGGTCATTTCGGAGTTCCCTCTCGACCTAACATGTTAGATGACAGGGCGGCTTGCCGCAAACGCGCGTGCGCTTGGCGAACACGTCTCGCGACGTGCCTCATCGTAGATCGATGGCGACTGACGCGGCGTTTGAAGTCAGGGAATGCGATTGCTAGCTCGATCCCGCCGGCGATACCGTGAATTTCAGCGCCACGCCGTTCATGCAGTAGCGCAAGCCGGTCGGCTTTGGGCCATCGGTGAAGACATGCCCGAGATGGCCGCCGCAGCGGTGGCAGGAGACCGCCGTTCGGGTCATGCCGAAGGAGTGATCGTCGGTTTCGTCGACCGCGTTGGGCAGCGGCGCCCAAAAGCTCGGCCAGCCGGTGCCGCTGTCGAATTTCGTCTTTGAGGAAAACAGCGGCAGGTCGCAGCCGGCGCAGCTGAAGGTACCGGCGCGATGCTCCTCGAGCAGCGCGCTGGTGAAGGGCCGCTCGGTGCCCTCCTCGCGCAACACGTCGTATTGGGCGGGAGTGAGCAGCTTGCGCCACTCCGCGTCGGTGTGGGTGACCTCGTAGGAATGCGTCGCAGCGGTCGCGGCGTGCGGCCGCGCCAGACGAAAAGCGGCGAGCCCCAGTCCGGCGGCGCCGGCATAAAGCACATGTCTGCGCGTAAACATCTTGTTCCTCCCGACCGCGCCGGCCGCCCCGCAGCTTGGCGCGAATGAGTCCATGCCAATATTCCATGCCAATATACGGCAGTTCCAATTAAGAATGATCGCCTCGTGCGTGATTTGATGACGGCGCGGCAAAAGCTCACATAGAGTTGATCCGGTGACACCAGCAGATGGGGCGGCTTTCGGCCCTCGGCTCGGGGCTCTATGGTGCGGCTAAGAAAAATCAGGGGGATCGCGTGGCTTCCGGCGTCGAAATCAAAATAGTGAGCACCACCGCCATGAAAATGGTGTTCGAGGACTTGGCGCCGCGATTCGAGCGGGAGACCGGTAACCGCCTCGCCGTCAGCCTCGGCCCGTCTTTGGTGCTGGAGAAACGGCTCCTCGACGGTGAGGCGGCCGACGTTGCCATCGTCACCGGCCCCGGCGCCAAGGAGCTGGTCGAGCGCGGCAAAATCGTTGCCGGAAGCCTGATCGAGGTGGCGCGCTCGCTGATTGGCGTTGCGGTGCCGAAGGGCGCGTCGCGGCCGGACCTCTCCTCGGCCGAAGGATTCAAACGAGCGTTGCTGGCGGCAAAATCGATTGCGCTGTCGAAGCCGGTCGGCGGCGGGGCTAGCGGCGCCCACATGGCCAAAGTGTTCGAGGAGCTCGGCATCACGCAAGCGATGCAAGCCAAAGCCAAATACGGCGCCGGCGGCGCCGCTGGACTGGCGGGTCTCGTCGTCCTGCGCGGCGAGGCCGATATCGGCATTCAGCAGATGGCGGAGCTCATCGCGGTGGACGGCATCGACGTGGTCGGCCCGCTGCCGGCGGATGTTCAGAGCGCCACGATGTTCACTGCCGGAATACCGACGAGCGCCAGCAATCCCGATGCGGCCCGCGCTGCGATCGACTTTCTCACCACGCCCGGCGCCAAAAGCGTGATCAAGGCGAAGGGTCTGGAGCCGGCCTAATTTTCTAGTCCTTCCCGATACGCCCCTATTGAGAGGCGGCTAGGCCCGCTGCCGCGACCCGATCATGCGACACATAACCGAGGCCAGCGAGAGCCACCGCAGCGCATGCGAGCGGTACAGCGGCGATCAGGAACAGGCTGCGCATGTCCCACTGTTGCGTGATCAGGATGCCGCCCATAACCGGCCCCACGATCGAGCCGACCCGGCCGATGCCGTAGGCCCAACCGACGCCGGTCGCGCGCATCGCTGTTGGATAGAGAACTCGCCGCGAGCGCGTTGCCGCACACTTGGGTTCCGACCGTACAAGCTCCGGCGAGTGCAAGCATCGTCATCAGCAGCGGCGGCGAAAACGTCACCAGCCCGACCGCACCGACGAAAAACGCCGCAAACACATAGGCGGTGCCGATGACGATGAAATTGCCGAACTTGTCCATCATGCGCCCTAGCACCACACCGCCGACGATTCCGCCAAGATTGAAAACGACCGCGCCAAGGATGGCGCGCTCGATCGGAAGTCCGGTTTGCCTGATCAGGGGCGGCAGCCAGTTGAACATGAAGAACAGCACCAGAAAGTTCATGAAAAACGGTATCCATAGGAGAATAGTGACGGCGGCGCGGCCCTCGCTGAACAGCTTTTTGACGGCAAAGCCATTGACGCCGCCTTCCTCCGCGAGGACGAAGCGGTCGTCCGCCGAGAATGAAATCCCTGGCGCGATGCGGCCGAGTATCGAGGCGATCGCGCGGGGTTTGTCGCCGCGCTTGACCATGAATCGGATCGATTCCGGCAGCGTCAGCAAAAGCACAGCGGCTAGCGCGAGCGGCGTCAGCCCGCTCAGGTAATAGACCGACTGCCAGCCGTGCGCCGGTATCAGCTTGGCGCTGATCGCGCCGCCGATGACCGCGCCGAGCGGCCAGCTTGCGGTGACAACCGTTATCACCATGGCGCGCATGCGTTGCGGCGCGTATTCGCATGCGAGCGGAACGAGGTTCGGCACCGCCGCGCCGACACCGATGCCGGTCAGGAAGCGCAGAGCGGCAAGCGCGCCGAATGATTGGACCCATACGGTCGCGAGACTGAACAGGCCGAAAATCAGCGTAGCCAGAATGATCTGATAGCGGCGTCCGAAACGGTCGGCGAACGGCGGCAGCATGATCGCGCCAAGAGCAAGTCCGGCGGTGCCGGCGCCGAAGATCGGGCCGAACGCCGTCACCGGCATCTTGAATTCATCGGCCATTGCCGCGGCGGTAAAAGCGATCGCCTGCGCGTCGAAGCCGTCCAGCAGCGCGACGAGGCCGCAAAGGACGAAAATCAGGATTTGAAAACGGCTCAGCGGCGCGCTGTCTATGACTTCGCCCGCATCGACAACGCGCCCCGGCATGATGCCCCCTCTATGTCTCCGTGCATTGCCCGCACGGTGTTGCCGGTGCCCACTTTGCTATGTGCGCTTACGGCTCGCGTTCCAGCCTATAGACACCACCGACGAAGACAACCTCGCTGGCGTCATGCGGGTAGGCGCAAGGCGTGCTATGACGCAGTGCCGAAGGCCACGAGATCAAAGGTGCTGCAATTCCGCTCAAGCTGCACATCGCAACCGGAGATTACGATCGCACGCGCGCGCTCGCGGACGGCAGCTTGCGCCCCGAAGGAATCGAGCTGCGCCATGAGGCGCTGTTCGCGGCGGACATATTCAAGCGTCTGCTCCAGCACGGCGAGTTTGACGCTTCGGAAATGGGGCTGACCTTCTATCTCGGCACGCTCGATTTCGACGATCCACCGTTCATCGCCATTCCGGTTTTTCCGGTGCGGTTCTTTCGCCATTCCGCGGTGTTCGTAAATCGCAATAGCGGCGTCGCGGCGCCGGGCGATCTCGCGGGCAAAACGGTCGGCGAAATGTTCTTTTACGGCACCGACGTCGGCGTCTGGATCAAGGGCATCCTCGGCGACGAATTCAAGGTGCCTTCGGCATCGCTTCGTTATGTCGTCGGCGGCATCGATCGCTACGAGCCCAAATGGGATTGGCTGCCGTTTCGGCCGAATCCGCCGGCGCACGTCCACGTCGCGCAATTGGATGAGGGGCAGACTCTCAATGCGAAGCTCCAATCGGGCGAGATTGACGCGCTGATCTCGGCCTTGGTCCCGTCATGCTTCCTCAACCGCTCGTCCGGCATCGGGCGGCTGTTCGAGAATTACGAAGCGGTCGAGCGTGACTATTTCGCCCGCAGCGGAATTTTCCCGATCATGCACACGGTCGTCATCCGCCGGGCGATCTATCGGCAACATCCCTGGGTGGCGCGCGCTCTGTTGGAGGCTTTCCGCGCGGCCAAGAAGAAGGCCGAGCACATTTATGCGGCGGGGATGCCGTTCATGAATACCGGCATCACGATCCCATGGCTGACGGCGCACCTTGAAGAGAATCGGCGGCTGTTCGGCGAGGATCCGTGGCCTTACGGCGTTGCCGCCAACAGGAAAGCGCTCGATACTTTTCTGCGCTATCACCACGAGCAGGGGCTCAGCAAACGCCGCTACGCCGTCGACGAAATATTCGCGCCGGAAACGCTGGCAGATTAGAGGACGATTCCGTTGCCTACCGCGCCTTGCCCTTCAGCACGTCGGGGTTGACCACATTGATCGGCGCGCCGGCCGCGTAGGCGTTGATCTGGTCGAAAATGTCGACGAACTGCGTCTCGTATTCGTCGCGCGTCACATAGCCGATATGCGGCGTGCAGACGACGTTGCTCATCGTCAGCAGCGGATGCTGCGGATCGAGCATCGGCTCATCCTCAAAGACGTCGACCGCGGCCATGCCGGGCCGCCCCGCGCGCAACGCCGCAACCAGCGCGCCCGGCGCGATCAGCGGCGCGCGGCTGGTGTCGACCAGCAGCGCGGTCGGCTTCATCAGCGCTAGGTCGGCCGCGGTCACGATGTGGCGCGTCGCCGGCACCAGCCGCATGTGCAAGGAGATGACATCGCATTCGGCAAAGAACTGCTCTTTGCTTGGCGCGGTCGCGTAGCCATCGGCGCGGGCTTTTTCGAGCGTGTCCGGGCGCGCCCAGACCAGAATGTTCATGCCGAAGGCCCGGCCGTAGCCGGCGACCACGCTGCCGATGCGGCCGTAGCCGTAAATGCCGAGCGTCTTGCCGCGCAGCGTTTGGCCAACGCCGACCTGCCACTGCCCCGCTTTCAGGGCGGCGACGTGCTGCGGGATGAGCCGCAGCGAATCCAGGATCAGCCCGAAAGTTAATTCCGCCGCGGCATAGGACGGCGTGCCGGGATGCTGGCTCGACGACACGACGATGCCGCGCCGCGTGCAGGCGTCGATATCGATATGCGGATAGACGCTGCGCTGGCTGATGAGCTGCAGCTTCGGCAGCCGCTCGAGCAGCGGCGCGCGGATTTGCGTGCGCTCGCGGAACAGCACGAGGGCTTCGGCGTCCTTGAGACGCTCGGCGAGGACATCTGTGTCCTGCACATGGTCGGTCCACACCGTGACATCGTGTCCGTGGAGCTTACGGAAGCACGGCAGCGTGCGCAGCGTGTCGAAATAGTCGTCGAGGATGGCTATTTTCATGCGACCTTACTCACCCTCAGGCGGCCGCCAGCGCAAGCCTGGAAAGCGCGCATAATCGCGATCGAGCGTGATCCATTCGCAGCCCCACTCGATGGCCAATGCCGCGTACCAGGCATCGGTGACCGTCGTGCCGCGCGTGTTGGTCTCGATGCAGAGGCGCCTGAAGATTTCCCAGTGCCGCTCGCCCGGCTCAACGATCTGGCAGTGCGGCTGCGCGACCAGATCTTCGCAGAAGCCGAATGCGGCTGATAGCGAACTTGGATTGGGATAGGATCGCGGATTGGTGGTGACGCGGACAACCGCGGCCAAAGCGAGCGGCGACAATCCAAAGCGTCCCTCACCCTTTACGACGCCGTCGAGCCATTTCCGGCATACTAGATATTGCGGCACGTCCTTGCGAAACGCGTAAATAAGGACGTTGACGTCCGGCAAAATCATTTGAAGCCGTTTTTCAGACGCTCGATGTATTCGAGGTCTTCCATCTCCTGCAGCGCTGCGGAATTAGAAATATCAATGCCCGGAAAAGGAGGCCCGCTGGCATCGCTATGGCGGGGCAAAATTCGCTCGGCTCTGGCTTTCTTTTGCGTGTCGCTGACCACGAGCCGCAGCCCCTCCTCGATCAGCGAGGTCAGCGTGCGATCCTCGGCCAGCGCCTTGCGCTTCGCGCGGGCGAGCAGCTCCTTGGGCAATCGGACGGTGGTTCGTTCGATCATATGTCAAGACATATCAATGGTATGTCAGTATGTCAAATCGAGTTTGGAGTGGCGGAATCGAGGCGACGCCCGCGCCCGCATGTCGCGCAGGTCCTCGATATCGATATGCGGATAAGCACTGCGCTGACTGATGAGTTTCAGCTTGGGCAGCGGCGCGTGGATTTGCGTCCGCTCGCGAAACAGCACCAGGGCCTCGGCGTCCTTCAGGCGCTCGGCGGGACCGTCCGTGTCCTGCACGTGATCGGTCCACACCGTGACATCGTGGCCGTCGAGCTTTGCAAAGCACGGCAACATACGCAACGTGTCGAAATAGTCGTCGAGGATCGAGATTTTCATGGAATGAAAACGAATAGCGAAGGGGTCGCAGTAGCGAATAATATTTCTCTAATTCACCCTTCGCCAATCGCTATTCACTCTCCAAAAAGAAAACCGGGCCCTTGCGGGCCCGGTTTAGTTCGTCGGCGTGGGGGCGCCGACGACACCTTCCAGAGGGGAACAACTGCAAGCATCCCGGTTGCCTATCTGGGAGGATTAGCAGCAACCGCGCGCTATGCAGCAACACGATAAGTATGCGATTCGATCGCCCCCCCGACAACGCGGCGCTTCACATGACAGCCATGCGGTATAGACAAGTTGCGGCGTTTGCGCGCAGCTCGCGCGACCCGCACGATTGCAGCCGCTAAAAATTCCAGCGCTGCGCGTTGGCGACCAGGAAGTCGCGAAACGCCTGCACGCGGGCCACGGCCTTGAGCTCTTCGGGATAGACGAAATAGGCGTCGAGCGCGATCGCTTCGGCATCGCCGAAAAGTTGCACGAGGCCGTCCTCGACCAGATAGTCGGGCAACATGGCGATGCCGAGCCCGCGCTGGCAGGCGCGCAAAATGCCGAGAATATTGTTGATGACGAGATGCGGCTGGCGCGGCCCCTTGCCGTCGCGCGCCACCTCGATCAGCCAGCGCGACGGTTGCAAGTATGACGGCACGTTGCCGCCGAGCACCAACGCCCGGTGCGTGTCGAGATCCTCGAAAGTGCGCGGCGTGCCGAACTTTTTGAGATATTCGGGCGAGGCATAGACGTGGAAATGCACGGAAAACAGCTTGCGCTGGATGAGGTCGGGCTGGGTCGGCTGACGCAGCCGGATGGCGACGTCGGCCTCGCGCATGGCGAGGTCGAGCTCCTCGTCGGTGGTGAGCAGCGTGATGTGCACCTCGGGATACAAATCGAGGAACTCGCCGAGCCGCGGGGTGAGCCAGTGCACGCCGATGCCCGGCGTCGTGGTGACGCGCAGATCGCCGTTCGGCCGCTCGCGCGAGTCGGTGAGCTTGGCGCGCGCTGCTTCGAGCTTCATGAAAACTTCGTGCGCGGTGCGGTAGAGCAATTCGCCCTGCTCGGTCAGAATCAAGCCGCGGGCGTGGCGGTGAAACAGCGAGACCGATAGCTCCTGCTCGAGCGCGCTCACCTGCCGCGACACCGCCGATTGCGACAGTCCGAGCTGCTCGCCGGCATGGGTGAAGCTGCCGGCCTCGGCGGCAGCGTGAAATACTTTTAGTTTATCCCAATCCATTGTTAGTACTTTCTGCTCTCCACGAACGCGGGAGAGGTAAAATCATTCTGCCGCGGCGCGATACGACGCGTGCGCCTGCGAGGAGAGGAAACGTTCGGCCTCGAGCGCGGCCATGCAGCCGAGCCCGGCGGCCGTCACCGCCTGCCGATAGACCTCGTCGGCGACATCGCCGGCGGCGAACAGGCCCGGCACCGAGGTCGCGGTCGAATGCGGCGCGGTTTCGATATAGCCGGACGGCTTCATCTTGACCTGACCGGCGACGAGCTCGGTTGCCGGCGCGTGGCCGATGGCGATGAAAATTCCGTCGACCGCAAGCTGGCTCACAGCGCCGGTCTTCAGATTCTTCAGCCGCGCATGGCTGACCTTGAGCGGATCGGACGTGCCGCCGACGTCATCGAGCACGCTGTCCCAGATCACCTCGATCTTCGGATGCTTGAACAGCCGGTCCTGGAGGATTTTCTCGGCGCGCAGTGTGTCGCGCCGATGCACCAGCGTGACCTTGGCGGCGAAATTGGTGAGAAACAGCGCCTCCTCGACCGCGGTATTGCCGCCGCCGATCACCAGCACTTGCTTGCCGCGATAAAAGAACCCGTCGCAGGTGGCGCAGGCGGAGATGCCGTAACCGCGGAATTTCTGCTCGCAGGGCAGATCGAGCCAGCGCGCCTGTGCGCCGGTCGCGAGAATCAGCGCTTCGGCGAAATAGACATCGCCGGAATCGCAGTCGAGCCGAAACGGCCGGCGCGAAAGATCGACCTTGCTCACATGATCGGCGACAAGCCTGGTGCCGACATGGGCGGCCTGCTTCTGCATCTGCTCCATGAGCCAGGGGCCCTGGATCACGTCGGCGTAGCCCGGATAATTCTCGACGTCGGTGGTGACGGTGAGCTGGCCGCCGGGCGCCATGCCTTGGATCAGAACGGGATCGAGCATCGCGCGGGCGGCATAGATTCCCGCCGTGTAGCCCGCCGGCCCGGAGCCGACGATCACGACCTTGGCGTGGGTGGTGTTCGACAAAGTCTATCCCGATCGATGCGGCAGGCTTTGCGATCGCGCCTGCCCGGATTTCCCACGGAGCCGGTCATTCCAGGCTTCGCCCGACTGGAAATGCCCCAAACCCGGGGAATTCCCCGAATTTGGCTGGAACCCAGCCATTCCGCGGCAATGTAGGGATTCTCAGGAGCTATGCAAGATACGCAACCCCCCATAGTCACAGGAGGATTTCGTTATGCGCTGGATGGTGTCGGAAGGCCGTAAGTCGATGATCCGAAGCGATGGGCTAATGCAGCAATTCGGTTCACGCCCGCAATTCGCCGGTTATTTCCACTCGACCTTCATCACCTCGTAGGCCTTGGCGCCGCCTGGGGTTACCACCTCGACCTGCGCGCCCTTTTTCTTGCCGACCAAGGCGCGCGCCAGCGGCGAGGTGATGGAAATCTTGCCCTTCTTGGCGTCGGCTTCCGGCTCGCCAACGATCTGCCACACCGCTTTTTTGTCGGTATCCTCGTCGACCAGCGTCACGGTGGCGCCGAACGTAATGGTCTCTCCGGAAAGCTTCGAAACGTCAATAACTTCGGCGCGCGCCAGCTTATCCTCCAGCTCGGCGATGCGGCCCTCATTCAAAGATTGGGATTCCTTGGCCGCGTGATATTCCGCGTTCTCCGACAGGTCGCCATGGGTGCGCGCATCGGTGATCTGCTGAATGATCCGCGGCCGCTCGGTCTGCTGGCAGTGCTTGAGCTCGGACTCCAGCGCCGAGTAGCCCTCTGCCGTCATCGGAATCTTATCCATCGGTCTCAAACCTCCAGTGCTGCAGAGTCAAAAATTTGATCGCGGGCCGAAGCATCTCCGGCCTACGATCAAAACCCTGGCTCTACACGTACCGTCGCTGCGGCCGCCCCGATGCTTGATCAGACTCGGCCCCGAAATAACTTTGCAGCGCACACACCTCGAAGTCGCCCCCGAGATAGGCCCTGATGCCCTGCGCTGCGGCGACGGCCCCTGAGAGAGTGGTGTAGTATGGCACTTTATGCAAGAGGGCTGCGCGCCGGAGCGAGCGGCTGTCGGCCAGTGCGGTCGCCCCTTCGGTGGTGTTGAAAACCAGCTGAACTTCGCCGTTTTTGATGGCGTCGACAATGTGCGGCCGGCCTTCGGCGACCTTGTTGATCTTGTCCGCCGCGACGCCCTGCTCGGCGAGATAACGTTGGGTCCCCGACGTAGCCAGGACCTTAAAGCCGAGGCCAGCCAGGAGCCGCACGGCGTCCAGAATGCGTGGCTTGTCGGCGTCCTTGACCGAGACAAAAACGGTGCCGCTCTTCGGCACGCGCGTGCCGCCGCCGAGCTGGCTTTTGGCAAAGGCGATATTGAAGTCGCGGTCGAGACCCATCACCTCGCCGGTCGACTTCATCTCCGGGCCCAGCACGGTGTCGACCTTGTCGCCGAACCGCGCGAACGGAAACACCGCTTCCTTGACGCCGACATGTCCGGCTCGGCCCGGCTCGAAGTGCTGCGGCTTGAGCTTGAAACTCGCAAGCTTTTCGCCCGCCATGATTCGGGCCGCGATCTTGGCGGCCGGAACGCCGGTGACCTTGGCGACGAAGGGCACCGTGCGCGAGGCGCGCGGATTGACCTCAAGCACGTAAATGTCGCCGTCCTTGATGGCGTATTGCACGTTCATCAGGCCGCCGACTTTGAGCGCCAGCGCCAGCGCCCGGGTCTGCCGGTCGAGCTCGGCGATCACTTTGGCCGAAAGATTGTGCGGCGGCAGCGAGCAGGCGGAATTGCCGGAATGAATGCCGGCCTCCTCGATGTGCTCCATGATGCCGGCGATGTAGCTGTCTTTGCCGTCGGCCAGGCAATCGACATCGACCTCGACGGCGTCGGTGAGGTAGCGGTCGATGAGCAGCGGCCGCTTTTCGGAAACCGCGAATTCCGACGGGCGGTCGAGATCGGCGGCAAGCCGCGTGACATAGCGGGCCAGATGATTGGTATCGTGCACGATCTCCATGGCGCGGCCGCCCAGCACGTAGGATGGCCGGATCACGATCGGATAGCCGATCGATTCGGCGATCGCTTTGGCCTTTTCCGGTGAGGTGGCGATGCCGCTTTTCGGCTGCCGCAATTTGAGACGGTCGAGCAGATGCTTGAAGCGGTCGCGATCCTCGGCGAGGTCGATGGCGTCCGGCGAAGTGCCGAGGATCGGCACCTGCGCCTTGGCCAGGGGCTCGGCGAGCTTGAGCGGTGTCTGGCCGCCGAACTGCACGATGACGCCGTGCAGCGTGCCGTTCCGCCGCTCGGTGTCGATGATCTCGATTACGTCCTCGGCGGTCAGCGGCTCGAAATAGAGCCGGTCGGAGGTGTCGTAATCGGTCGACACCGTCTCCGGATTGCAATTGATCATGATGGTTTCGTAGCCGGCGTCTTTGAGCGCGAAGCAGGCATGACAGCAGCAATAATCGAATTCGATGCCCTGCCCGATCCGGTTCGGGCCGCCGCCGAGGATGACGACTTTCTTCTTGTCCGACGGCGCCGCCTCGTCGGCCGCATGGCCGTTAAACGGCGTCTCGTAGGTCGAATACATATAGGCCGTGGGCGAGGCGAATTCGGCCGCGCAGGTGTCGATGCGCTTGAACACCGGCCGCACATTAAGCTCGCGGCGGCGTTGCGCGACCTCGTCCGCGGTCAAGCCGGTGAGCCGGCCAAGCCGCACATCGGAAAAACCCATGGCTTTAAGCCGCCGCAGCGCGGGCGCCGTCTCCGGCAGGCCCTTGTCGCGGATCTCGGCTTCCATTTCGACGATGGCGCGGATTTGCGCCAAGAACCACGGATCGATCCGGCACGCGGTATGGATATCCTCATCGCTCATGTCGAGCCGCATCGCCTGCGCCACTTTGAGGAGGCCGTCGGGCGACGGCGTGCCGAGCGCGGCGCGAATGGCGTTCTTGTCGTCACCCTCGCCGAGGCCGGGAATGGCGATTTCGTCGAGGCCGGTAAGCCCGGTTTCGAGCGAACGCAGCGCCTTCTGCAGGCTTTCGGCGAAGGTGCGCCCGATCGCCATCGCCTCGCCGACCGACTTCATCGAGGTGGTGAGCACCGGCTCGGCGCCGGGAAATTTCTCGAAGGCAAAGCGCGGAATTTTGGTGACGATATAATCGATGGTCGGCTCGAAGGAGGCCGGCGTGGCGCCGCCGGTGATGTCGTTGGCAATTTCGTCGAGCGTGTAGCCGACCGCGAGCTTGGCGGCGACCTTGGCGATGGGAAATCCGGTCGCCTTCGAAGCGAGCGCCGACGAGCGCGACACCCGCGGATTCATCTCGATCACGACCAGGCGGCCGTCGGCCGGATTGACGGCGAACTGCACGTTCGAGCCGCCGGTCTCCACCCCGATCTCGCGCAGCACCGCGATCGAGGCGTCGCGCATGATCTGATATTCCTTGTCGGTCAACGTCAGCGCCGGCGCGATGGTGATGGAATCGCCGGTATGCACGCCCATCGGATCGACGTTTTCGATGGAGCAGATGATGATGCAATTATCGTTCTTATCGCGCACCACCTCCATCTCGTACTCTTTCCAGCCGAGCACGGATTCTTCGATCAGCACTTCGGAGGTCGGCGAGGCGTCGATGCCGCCCTCGACGATCTCGATGAATTCGGCCTTGTTATAGGCGATGCCGCCGCCGGTGCCGCCGAGCGTGAACGACGGCCGGATGATGGCCGGCAGGCCGATATCCTCAAGCGCTTCGAGCGCCTGGATCAGCGTCTTGATCTGATGCGAGCGCGGCGTCGCCAGTCCGATCTTGGTCATCGCCTCGCGGAACAGCTTGCGGTCCTCGGCCTTGTCGATGGCGTCGGCGGTGGCGCCGATCATGGTGACGTCGAATTTCTCCAGCACGCCCATTTTGCGTAACGACAGCGCGGTATTGAGCGCGGTCTGCCCGCCCATGGTCGGCAACAGCGCAAAGCCGCCGGGAACGGCATAGCGTTCCTTCTCGATGATCTTGGCGACGATCTCGGGCGTGATCGGTTCGATATAGGTCGCGTCCGCCAAATCCGGATCGGTCATGATCGTCGCCGGATTGGAATTGACCAGGACGACCCGATAACCCTCCGCCTTGAGTGCCTTGCAAGCCTGAGTGCCGGAATAGTCGAATTCGCAGGCCTGACCGATGACGATCGGACCCGCGCCAATGATCAGGATCGAGGAGATGTCGGTCCGTTTGGGCATCGCATCCGCATGTAGGTACGAATCACGTGGGCGCAAAAAAACGGCGCGCCTGACGCGCGCCGGCCATTGCGGGGCTCGGCCCCGCGCGAGGCGGTCTTAGACCAGATTCGACGGCATGGGAAGGCTGACTCGTGGCGGCTTCCGGCTCATCCACTGCCGCCTCACAGGGCTTGCATTCGCCGGAAAAGTACAGCACGCAATCGAGAAATCGGGCTCAACCAATCAGCGGAGGATCGCGTGCCGGCGTCAATGCAGGGCGCACTGCAGCCCACCGTTTATCGCTTCAAGTTCGGCGGCTTTGAGATCGCCAATATCCTGGACGGCAAGGTGGTCCGTGACGGCCTGCACCCGGGCTTCGGCCCGGAGCGCAGCGCCGAGGAGGCGCAGAGCCTTTGCCAAAGCAACGGCATCGAAGCCAACCGCTATGTGCATCCGTTCATTCCGACCGTGGTCAACACCGGCAAAGAGATCATCTTGTTCGACACCGGCAACGGGGCGCTGTCGCGGGACTATCCGCAATTGCGCAGCCGGCTGTCGGAAGGCCGGCTGGTCGCAGGCCTGGCGCAGGCCGGCTACAAGCCGGCCGACGTCGACATCGTGGTGATCACGCACGGCCATCCCGATCATATCGGCGGCTTGATGGACGGCGGCAAGCCGGTCTTTCCCAATGCGCGTTATGTCTTCGGCGCCGCCGAGTTCGATTTCTGGAAGCGCGGCGAGAACGTGCGCGAGGCGCGCAAATTCAATCTGCAGCTCTTCCAGAAGCTGGCGTTGCCGCTGGCGGATCGATCCACTTTTATCAAACCGGGCGACGAGGTGGCGCCCGGCATCCGCGCCGTCGACGTGGCCGGCCATTCGCCCGGCATGCTCGCTTATCATATCGAGAGCGAGGGCAAGCGTTTGCTGATCTGGGCCGACACTTGCGTGCACTATGTCATGGCGATCCAGCGGCCGGACTGGCATCTCGACGTTGACGATGACAAGGACAAAGCGGTGGCGACGCGCAAGCGCATCCTCGGCATGGCCGCAGCCGAAAACCTGTTCGTCACCGGCTACCATATGCCGTTCCCGGGCATCGGCATGATCGACAAGACCGCCGACGGCTATCGCTGGGTGCCGGTCAGCTACCAGTTGGATTTGTAGGCGTCAGATTGCTTCGACGACACGCCCCGCGTCGGCGCGGTGTGATGTCGCTCCCCTACTTATGAGGGCGGAACTGTTGTAGGGTCGCGACCCGAGCTGCCAGCGGGATGTGCCGGTGTCCCGCGGAAATAAACGGCAGCGATCGTGCCTGCGGCGGGCGAGCATCAAAAACAATTCGACCTCGGTCCGGCGCTTTCAGCATGTGCGAAACGCCAACGCGGTCGTGGGAGGATGAGCCATGAGACTTCGGCGGCGACAATTCTTGCATCTTGCGGCCGGCGCGGTCGCGCTTCCGGCCGTCTCGCGGTCCGCTTTCGCGCTCGATTATCCGACCCGCCCAGTGCGCATCCTGGTCGGTTTTCCCGCCGGCGCCGCGACCGACATCGTCGCGCGGCTCGTCGCGCAGGCGCTGTCGGAACGGCTCGGCCAGCAATTCATCGTCGAGAACAAGCCGGGCGCGGCCAGCAATCTCGCCGCCGCAGAGGTCGCGCGCGCCACGCCGGATGGCTATACGCTTCTGGCGATGACCGTCACCAACGCGGTCAACACCACGCTCTATGAGAAAACGGCCGACTTCAGTTTCATGAGTGACATCGTGCCGGTCGCCAGCACGATCCAGTCGGCCAATGTGCTGGAAGTCAATCTTGACGTCCCGGTCAAGACCGTTCCGGAATTCATCGCTTACGCCAAGGCCAATCCGGGCAAGCTCAATTACGCCTCGTTCGGCACCGGCACCGCGCCGAATATGGCCGCCGAGCTGTTCAAGATGATGACCGGCACCAATCTGGTGCATGTGCCGTATCACTCGAGCTTCATGCCCGATCTGCTCAGCGGCCAAGTGCAGGTCGCGTTTACGCCGATCCCGCTGACCATCGCCAATATCCGCGCCGGCAAGCTGCGCGCCATCGCGGTCACCAGCGCTACGCCGTCCGACGCGTTGCCCGGAACTCCCACCGTGGCGGCGACCGTGCCCGGCTACGAGGCCACCATCTGGCACGGCATCGGCGCGCCCAAAGGCACACCCGACGACATCGTCGAAAAGCTCCACACCGAGATCAATGCGGTGCTCACCGACCCGGCGATCAAACCGAAATTCGACAATCTGGGCGCGGTGCCGACGCCGATGACGCGCGCCGAATTCGGCAAGTACATCGCCGGCGAAGTCAGCAAATGGGCCAAGGTGATCAAATTCGCCGACATCAAGCCGAGCTGAAGGGGCCGCGCGGCGGCAGGAGTCAAACGCCGAGATAGCGATGCGCGATCTCGGGCGAGCCTGCCAGTTCGCGCGAACCGCCCGACCAGACGATGCGGCCGCGCTCGATGAGATAATGGCGGTCGGCAATCCGCGTAATGGCGCCGACGTTCTTGTCGATCAGCAGGATCGATTGACCGGCGGCCCGGAGCTTTTCGAGACAGCGCCAGATCTCGTCGCGGATCAACGGCGCCAGGCCTTCGGTCGCCTCGTCGAGGATCAAGAGGCGCGGATTGGTCATCAGCGCGCGGCCGATCGCCAGCATCTGCTGCTCGCCGCCGGACAGCAGATTGGCCATGCCGCTCGCGCGTTCGGCAAGCCGCGGAAACAGCGTCCAGACCCGTTCGAGCGTCCAGGGTTCCGCGGCGCCGCCGCGATTTGACGCGGTGGCGACGAGATTTTCGCGCGTCGTCAGATTGGGGAAAAGCTGGCGCCCTTCGGGCACCAGGCCGATGCCGCGCTTGGCGACGCGATAAGCCGGCAGCGTGCGAATCTCGGCGCCGGCGAAGCGGATCGAGCCGGATGCCGCCGGGGTCAGCCCCATGATGGAGCGCACCGTCGTGGTCTTGCCCATGCCGTTGCGGCCCATCAGCGACACCATTTCGCCCGGCGCAATCGCAAGCGAGACGCCGAACAGCACGCGGCTTAAGCCGTAGCTCGTCTCGACGTCGCGCAATTCGAGGAGCGGCGCATCAGCCATGCGAGTCCTCGTGCCAAACTTCGTCCTCCTCGCCGAGATAGGCCTCGCGCACCGCGGCATCGGCACGGATCGCCGCTGGCGCGCCGGAGGCGATGACGCGGCCGTAAACCAGGACTGTGATGCGATCGGCGAGCGCGAACACAGCGTCCATGTCGTGCTCGACCAAAAGAATGGTCAGACCGCCTTTGAGCCGTCGCAGCAGCTCCACCAGCCGCGCCGATTCCTCGGGGCCCATGCCCGCCATCGGTTCGTCGAGCAGCAGCAGGCGCGGCCGGGTCGCCAGCGCCATGGCGATTTCGAGCTGGCGGCGCTCGCCGTGGCTGAGCGCAGTGACCGGCACGTCGGCGCGCGACGCGAGGCCGACGCGAAGAAGCGCGTCACGCGCCGGCTCGCGCAGCTCCGGCTCTCGCCGCGCGGCGCGCCAGAAGCGAAACGAATGGCCGGCATGGGCCTGGACGGCGAGCGCGACATTGTCGAGCGCGGTGAATTCGGCAAACAGCGAGGCGATCTGAAACGAGCGGGCAAGCCCGAGCTGGCTGCGCCGATAGACCGGCAACGCCGTGACGTCATGGGCGTCGAAGCGGATGCGGCCGCTGTCGGGCGCGATCTCGCCGGTCAATTGCCCGATCAGCGTGGTCTTGCCGGCGCCATTGGGTCCGATGAGCGCGTGCAATTCGCCGCGCGGCAACGCGAGCGATATCGCGTCGGAGGCCACCACGCCGCCGAAGCGCTTGGTCAAGGAATCGATTTCGAGCAAGACCTCAGCCACGGCGCGCCCCGCCGAGCAATCCGTCGATGCCGCCGTTGACGTAGATCGCCACGATCAGGAGTAGCGGGCCGAGAATGAGGTCCGGATAGTCGGTGACATGCGACAGGCCCTGCTCCAAGAGCAGGAACGCCATGGCGCCGATCAGCGGGCCGAACATCGCATGCATGCCGCCGAGCACCGCCATGACGATGAGATCGCCGGACCGCGTCCAGTGCATCATCGCCGGACTGATGAAATTGGTCTGGTTGGCAAGGAGCGCGCCGGCGAGTCCGCACAGCGCGCCCGCGATCGTGAAACAGACAAGCCGGTAGCGGAACGTCGGGAAGCCGATGGCGCGCATGCGCGGCTCATTCGAGCGCGCGCCCTGGATCACCAGACCGAAGCGCGAATTGACGATGCGCCAGACCAGATAAATGCCGGCCAGCAAGAGGCCGAAGCACAAATAGTAGAACAGCGTCGCATTGTTGATATCGAAAGCGCCGAATTGACTGCGGTGATAGATGGTCAAGCCGTCATCGCCGCCGTAGCGGTCGAGTCCGCTGGCGACGTAATAAACCATTTGCGCAAAAGCGAGCGTGATCATGATGAAATAGACGCCGCGGGTACGCAGGCACAGCGCGCCAACCACCAAGGCGTAGAGCGCCGAGGCCGCGATCGCGACCGGCCACTGCACGAAACCGGAGCCGATGCCTTCCTTGGCCAAGATGCCGACGGCGTAACCGCCGATGCCGAGATAGGCGGCGTGGCCGAAGCTCACCATGCCGCCAAAACCCATGATCAGGTTGAGGCTGAGCGCCGCAATCGCCATGATGAGAATGCGCGAGAATAACGTCATGGCGAAGGCATCGCCGGCGAGCGCCGCGTAGACTGGGACCAGCGCAAGGAAGATAAGCAGCGCGGCGTTGACCACGACCCGCGGGCTCCACCGGCTGTCGCGCCAGTGCTTGCGCCAATCCTCGCACCACTCGCTCATCGGCCAGCCGCGGGAAACAGGCCTTCCGGACGCGCAACCAGCACCACCGCCATGAGCAGATAGATCGACATCGACGACAAGGCGGGCGCGAGCGTATCCGCGGCGTTAGTGCTCAGATAATCGTGCAAGAGATCGGGCAGGAAGGCGCGGCCGATGGTGTCGATGACACCGACCAAGAGCGCGGCGACGAAGGCGCCGCGGATCGAGCCGATGCCGCCGATGACCACCACCACAAAGGCCGGAATGAGAATGTTCTCGCCCATGCCGATCTGCACCGTGAGGATAGGCGCCTGCATCAGGCCGGCAAATCCGGCCAGCGCCGCACCGAGCCCGAATACCAGCGTGTAAAGGAGTTTTATGTTGACCCCGAGCGCGCCGACCATTTCACGATTGGACGCGCCGGCGCGGATCAGCATGCCAAGCCGGGTGCGCATCACGAGCACATAGAGCAGCGCCGCGACGGCGAGCGTGACCGCAATGATGACGAGGCGATAAGCGGGATAATACAAGCCCGGCAGGATCTGCACGGCGGTGAGCATCTCGCTCGGCAGCGACAGCGTCATGCCGGCCGGCCCCCAGACCAGGCGCACCAGTTCGTTGAAGAACAGCAATAGCCCGAACGTACCGAGCACGTGATCGAGATGATTGCGGCCGTAAAGGCGGCGAATCGCGATTACTTCGAGCACCATGCCGGCGATCAGCGTGGCGCCAATCGCAAGAATGGCGCCAAGCACGAAGCTGTCGGTCCAGGCCGCGAACGTGGCGGCGAAATAAGCGCCGAGCATATAGAGCGAGCCGTGCGCCAGATTGACCAGATCCATGATGCCGAAGATCAGCGTCAATCCGGCCGCCAGCAGGAACAGCAGCATGCCGAGCTGGATGCCGTTGAGGAATTGCTCGATGAAATACAGCATGGACGCCTATACCGCTCGTCCCCGCGAAAGCGGGGACCCAGTCTGCGGAGTATCATGGCGCGAACTGGATTCCCGCTGCCGCAGGAATGAGCGGCAGATTTTCGGCCGCGTCAACAACCGATCACTTCATCATGCATTTGTCGTGGAAGCGATCCTGGTCGTTCTTGACGATCAAGGCGACGGTCTTGAGCGCATAAGAACCGTCAGCGTTCTTCACCGCATCCTGGAGGTAGAAATTCTGGATCGGGATGTGGTTGTTGCCGAACTTAAAGTCGCCGCGCACCGACTTGAAGTCGGCCTTTTCCATTTCCTTGCGCATGCCCTCTTTGTTGCTGAGGTCGCCCTTGACCGCAGTGATGGCGCTGTCGATCAGGTCGACGGCGTCATAGGTCTGCGCGCCGTAGAACGAGGGCGAGGCATGGTACTTCGCTTTGTAGTCGGCGACGTACTTCTTATTGGCGGCATTGGGCAGATCGTTGACCCATTCCTGGGCGCCCGGCACGCCGACCGCGAGATCTTTGAGCCGCGGCAGCGACAGGTCGTCGATGGTAAACGCGGTGTAGAGCGGAATCTGACCCTTCAGCCCGGCCTGCACATATTGGGTGACGAATTGAATGCCGGCGCCGCCGGGATAGAACGCGAAGATGGCGTCGGGCTTCGCCGCGCGCGCCTTCGACAGCTCGGCGGAGAAATCGAGCTGATCGGGCCAGCGCGTCAGCTCCTGGCCGACGATCCGGCCTTTGAACGTCGTCTGCACGCCGGCCAGCATGTCTTTGCCGGCGGCATAGTTCGGGCCCATCAAGAACGCCGTCTTGACGCCTTTCTCGTTCATGTATCGGCCGACCGCGGCGGGTGTTTGATCGTTCTGCCATGAGGTCGAGAACACGTACGGCGAACACAGCTCACCGGCCAGCTGATTGGGCCCGGCATTGGTGACGATCGTCATGGTCTTGGAATCGACGAGCGGCTTGAGGGAAGCGAGCAGCACGTTCGACCAGATATAGCCGACGACGAAATCGACATGGTCGGACTGGATCAATTCCTGGGTCTTCTGTACGCCGACTTCCGGCTTGAGCTGGTCGTCGGCATAGATGACCTCGACCGGCAGGCCGCCGAGCTTGCGGCCGTGCTGATCGAGCCCGAGCTCGAAGGAATTCTTCATGTCGTTGCCGATCGCGGCCACCGGCCCCGAGAAGGTCGAGATGAAACCGATCTTGACGGTCTTTTGCTGCGCCAGCGCCGGGCCGGCGATCAGAGCCAGTACAGCAGCCGGAATTATCGTCATTCTTTTCATGGCGTCCCCCGTTTTGTTTTCCACATTTGCCGTGCGGAGCATTCTATTGCCGTTTCAAGCTCAGCTCCATGGCGCGAACGGCGATTTGATCGCGGCCGGCGGTCGCAATCAAGCCGCGGTCTTGAACCTGGTCCGGCTTATCCCGCGATCACGCCGAGATATATCCGCCCGATCAGCGCCACAGCGCGATCAAAGGGCCGTCCGATCCGAACACCGGATCGGTCTCCGGCAGCGGCACTTTCGGAATGGTCACCACGGCTTTGGCGTGGTCAGGCTTGGTGCCGCGGCAAATATTGTAATGGCCGCTCGGCGGATAGGCGCCGATGACGACCAGCGTTGGGCTCTGTTTCAGGCACTGATGGCCGGTGCCTGCCGGCAGGATGATGACGTCGCCGGGCGTGACTTCGATCTCTTCGCCGTTTTCGCCGCCGAAACGCACCCTGGCGCGCCCGCGGGCGATGCCCATCACCTCATGGATCATCGAATGATAGTGGACGTAAGGGTATATCCCATTGCGCCACATATTGCCCCAGCCGCTGGCCGCAAACGTCTTCTCGATCACGGCTTCCGGATCGGGCGAGCCGGTAAGATCGATGCCGCCGCGGTAGAGCACCAGCGGCAACGCCGGATTGTTCGGAATCCGGCCATCGTCGGTAAAATTGTAGGTAATTGGGTCGGTAGCGCTCGTGGGCATGATGCCTCAATACGCCAGCTGCCCGGCAGTTCTACAGGGCATTAGGTTGAAAATTCATAACAAAGGCATTCTACCGGCCCGGCTCGCCTATCCGTTTCCCGTTGCGCATCATGTCGACAAAGCGATTGAACAATAAATGGCTGTCGCGGGGGCCGGGGGAGGCTTCCGGATGGTACTGCACCGAAAAGACCGGCCGGTCTTTTAGCGCCAAGCCGCAATTGGAGCCATCGAACAAGGAGATGTGAGTTTCGACCGCGGTGTCCGGCAGCGTCGCGCGGTCGACGGCAAAGCCGTGATTCATCGAGGTGATCTCGACCTTACCGGTTAACAGGTCTTTCACCGGATGATTGGCGCCGTGATGGCCTTGATGCATTTTCATGGTCTTGGCGCCGACCGCGAGCGCCAACATCTGATGGCCAAGGCAGATGCCGAATACCGGCTTTTGCTCGATCAGCGCGCGGATCACCGGCACCGCATATTCGCCGGTGGCGGCCGGATCGCCCGGGCCGTTGGAGAGAAAAATGCCGTCGGGCTTGAGCGCCAGAATATCGGCGGCCGACGTCGTTGCCGGCACCACCGTGACCTTGCAGGCGTTGCCGGCCAGCTGGCGCAGAATGTTGCGTTTGATGCCGTAGTCGATGGCGACGACGTTGAATTCGGCGTGGTGCTGGCGGCCGTAGCCTTCCCCCCAGCGCCACGGCGTCTCGTCCCAGGTGAAGCGTTGGCCAGTCGTCACCATCGGCACGAGGTCCATGCCGACAAGGCCCGGCCACGCTTTTGCCTCGCGCTTGAGCGCGTCGCGATCGAAACGCCCGGACGGCTCATGCGCGATCACGGCATTGGGCATGCCCTTCTCGCGAATGAGCGCGGTCAGCGCACGGGTATCGAGCCCGGCAAGCCCGATGACGCCGCGGCTTTTCAGCCAGGCGTCGAGATGGCGCGTGGCCCGATAGTTCGACGGCGCCGTGATGGCGGAGTGCAGCACGACGCCGCGCGCGCCGGGTGTCGCCGCAAGGTTGACCGTCTCGATGTCCTCCTCGTTGGTACCGACATTGCCGATATGAGGAAATGTGAAGGTGATGATCTGGCCGGCATAGGACGGATCGGTGAGGATCTCCTCGTAGCCGGTCATGGCAGTGTTGAAGCAGACTTCGCCGACGGCATGGCCGGTTGCGCCGAAGCCAGTACCTTCGAGCACGGTGCCGTCGGCCAGAACGAGAAGCGCCGTCGGTTTCGGCTCGTCCCAGCGGCTCGGGGTGGTGGACGACTGCGGTTGTGTCGGCATGGCGAAGGGCCTAAATCTTGGCGGCTCGCCCGTCAGCCCCAACGAGCGCCATTGCGAGAGGCCTTAGCCGTGTTGCGCGACGATATCAACAGCGCCTTGAAAGAGGCGATGAAAGCGGGTCAGGCGCGCCGGGTTTCGACGCTGCGCCTGATCAATGCCGCGATTCTGCAGCGGGAGACCAGCGGCGCCGAGCGCACAACGCTGAGCGAGCCTGAGATTCTCGACGTCATGGGCAAGATGATCAAGCAGCGCCAGGAATCGCTCGACATTTACGAGAAGGCCGGGCGGACCGAGCTCGCCGCGCAGGAGCGCGAGGAAATCGAAATCATCTCCGCCTACCTGCCCAAGCAGATGTCCGACATGGAAGCGGCGCATGCCATTTCCGCGCTGATCAAGGATATCGAGGCCGAAACGCTCAAAGACATGGGCCGCGCCATGGCGGCGCTCAAGCAACGCTTTGCCGGACGGATGGATTTTTCCAAGGCGAGCGCGCAGGTCAAGAAACTACTCGGCGGCTAGCGAGACCGTTGCATTCGCGCGGGCAACAGATTTCATGACCAAGCGCAGGATTTTGGTCGGGCTGATCGGGCGAAACATCCAAGGCTCGCTGTCGCCGGCGCTGTTCGGCGATGCGTTCGAAGCCGCCGGGATCGACGGCTACTATCATCTCCTGGATGTCGATCGCTTGCCGGGACGGCGGCTGCCGCAACTTGTCGATGCCATCAAAGTCGCCGGCTTCGCCGGCGCCAACGTCACCTACCCATTCAAGCAGGACATTATTCCATTGCTCGATGCGGTAGACGCGGAAGCCGCGCAAGTCGGCGCCGTCAACACCGTCGCGATCGGAGCGGACGGCCGTACTACCGGCTACAACTTCGATCGCCGCGGCTGGCGCAACAGTTTTGCGGCAAGCCTCGGCGCCGATAGCGCGCAGGGAGCGACCGTTGTGCAGGTCGGCGCCGGCGGCGCCGGGCGCGCCGTTGCGTTTGCGCTGATGGATCTCGGCGTCGCCGTTCTCATCGTCCACGACCTCGATGGAGCGCGCGCGGGTGCGCTCGCAGCCGACGTCGCCAGGCATTACGGCCCAGATCGCTGCCGCGTGGCCGGCGATCTTGCACACGACATCGCGGCGGCCGACGGCATCGTCAATGCCACGCAGGTCGGCATGACCGGATTTCCCGGTAACCCGATTCCCGTGGCCGCGCTCAAGCCGACCCATTGGGCCGCCGACGTCATCTACACGCCGGTCGAAACCGAATTCCTTAAAGCCGCGGCCGGCAAAGGCGCACGTGTACTGGGCGGCAGCGGCATGTGCGTGTATCAGGCGGTCGAAGCGTTTCGGCTCCTCACCGGCGTATCACCCGACGTTGCGCGGATGCATCGCGCCTTTGCCAACGGGTTGGCCGCGCGCGACGCGGCGACGGTTTGAACCAACCGCATGATCGTGCCAATTTTCGCGAACCGATAATGGAGACATATGGATATGCCGGCTTGTCCTATTCGCGGCGTCCGCAGCGTCGAACTGATTGCCAGCAATCTCGACGAGGCGGCGCGCTTTTATGAAACCGTGTGGGGGCTGGCGCCTGTGACGGCGAGCAATGAGGCGCGCTATTTCCGCGGTACCGGCGGCTATCATCACCTACTCGGCCTGCATGGCGGTACGCAGCCGGCGGTGGTGCGCATCGCCTTCGATGTCGCCGACCGCGCCGGCGTCGATGCTCTGCACGAAAAGATTTCGGCTACGGGCGCCAAGCCCGGGAAGCCTGCGAAACTGACCGCGGCCGGCGGCGGTTATGGCTTTGCGTGCAAGGACCCGGACGGCCGCAACCTCGCTTTCGTCACCGATTGCGCCGACCATGCCGATACCGCCGATATCGCGGACCGGCCGCGTAAGATCGTGCACATCAACCTCAACACGGTCGATTTCGACGGCACGCTGGAATTTTTCACGAAAGCGCTCGGCTTTCGCGTCGTCGACGACAATGCACCGCTGTGGTTCCTGCATTGCGATAATTCCGATCACTGCTCGATCGTGCTGTGCAAGCTGAACCTGCCCACTCTCAACCATATCGCGTTCGAAATGCCGGAGTTCGATTCCGTCATGCGCGGCATGGGCCGCATGAAGGACAATGGCTATCCGATCGAATGGGGTCCCGGCCGCCATGGGCCGGGCAACAATGTCTTCGCCTATTTCTGCGGCCCCGACGAAGTGCCGCTGGAATACGCCGCCGAAGTGCTGCAAATCGACGACACCTACCAGCCGCGGCCGTCCGACTATTGGAAATTCAAGCCCGGCCGCTCCGACCAGTGGGGCATCACCCAGCCCCGCTCGCCGCGCTATTACCGGGTGCAGCGGCTGTTCGGCTTTACAGCGGACGGCGATCGGATCAGTTGAAAGAGCCGAGCATGGCCAAAAGGCGCAAGCCAAAGATACTTCCGCTTCCGTGGACCGGAAAGCCGTGAGATGAAGCACTCTGATTTTCGGATTGGCTGCGAATTTTTGACGGGCAGCGGCCGATGGCTATGCACCGATATCGGCAAGAGAACAATCACTGCCATCCGCCTCAATCATGACGACGATCCCCGGTGGTACAACGGTCCGCCGTATGCAGTCGCAGAGGATGTCTTCGACGAGGAAGGCATTAAAGACTGCGAGGTAGCTCCCAATAGGCGCTCCTATGATGACAGTGGCCGCGCGGAAATCACTCGGACGCGTTGGCGCGTAAAGCCGCGAAAATCAAAAGTTACCACGCCGACGCGAAAGGCCGCCCCGCGATAAGCCCTGTGGATAACTGGGACAAGGCCGCGCGCCGCGAGCGCCCGTGAAAGCTGCCATATATCTAGCCCGTGGCTGCGCTAGGGTTGGCGCGACAAGCAAATCACCATGCGATTCACGCCGCAATTTCTCGACGAGCTGCGCGCGCGGCTTCCGGTTTCGGAAGTCGTCGGGCGGCGCGTGAAATTGCGCAAGGCCGGTCGCGAATGGAAGGGACTGTCGCCCTTCAACAAAGAGAAGACGCCGTCGTTCTTCGTCAATGACCAGAAGGCGATGTGGTTCGACTTCTCCTCTGGCAAGAACGGCAACATTTTCGATTTTCTGATGCTCACCGAGGGCGTGAGCTTCCCGGAAGCCGTCGAGCGGCTCGCGGGGCAAGCGGGTGTGCCGCTGCCGGTGATGACGCGCGAGGCGGCGGCGTACGAAGAACGGCGCAAGTCGCTGCACGACATCGTCGAGCTGGCAGCGGGGTTCTTCCAATCGACGCTTGCGTCGAGGCTCGGGGCGCGCGGCCGCGGTTACCTACTCGACCGCGGCATCCATGCGGCAACCCAGCTCAAATTCCGCCTTGGCTATGCGCTGCCCGATCAATACGCGCTGAAGGAGCATCTCGGCGCCTTGAAAATTTCCGTCGAGGACATGGCCGAAGCCGGGCTTGTCGTCACCGGCGAAGATATCCCGGTGCCATACGACCGCTTTCGCGACCGCGTGATATTTCCGATCAGCGATTGGCGCGGCCGGGTCATCGCTTTCGGCGGCCGCGCGCTCGAGAAGGAGGTCTCCGCCAAATATCTCAATTCGCCGGAGACGCCGCTCTTCCACAAAGGCGCGACGCTCTACAACATCGCGGAGGCGCGCAAGGCCGCCCACGACGGCGCGCGCGTCATCGCGGTCGAAGGCTATGTCGACGTCATCGCCATGGTCACCGCGGGCTTCGAGGGAACCGTGGCGCCGCTCGGCACCGCGCTCACCGCCGAGCAATTGGCGCTGATGTGGCGGATGGCCGACGAGCCGATCCTGTGCTTCGACGGCGACGAGGCCGGCCGACGCGCGGCCTACCGCGCGGTCGATCTGGCGCTGCCGCTGCTCAAGCCCGGCAAAAGCCTCAAGCTCGCGACGCTACCCGACGGCCAGGATCCCGACGACCTCGCCCGCTCCGCCGGGCGCGAGGCGATCGACGACGTGCTGGCGGCGGCGCGCCCGCTGGCGCAAGTGCTTTGGGCGCGCGAGAGCGAGGCGGGTCCGTTCGACACGCCGGAGCGGCGCGCCGCCTTCGAGGCACGCGTCGGCGAAGTCACGTCGACCATCACGGACGAGGCCGTACGCCGTTATTATCGGCAGGATTTTTCCGAAAAACTGCGCCGGATGTTCACGCCGGCGGAAAGCTCGACCCGCCGCGGCGGCTTCAACAAAGCGGACTTCAATCGGGGTTCGAGCGGCAAGCCCTATGACCGAAAGGCTCCGCCGGGTAGTGCGGCCGGTTCTGCGGCCTCGACATTTGGCCGCGACGATAGCTATGTGGCGGCGAGCGCCAATCTTGCGGCAAGCCCGCTGCATCGCGGCCACCGCGCGGCGATCCCGCGCCGCGAAGCGCTGATCCTGCAGGCGGCGCTCAACCATCCGTGGCTCCTGCACGACCACCTCGAAGAACTCGCCGCCGCCGAGTTCCGCCATGCCGACACGCAGAAGCTCAAAGGCGCGCTGATCGACGTCTTCGCCCATCAATTCGCCGAAGGTTTTGCGAATGACGCAAGCCCGGACGGGGCCGACGAGCGCGCGGCGCTCGCGGCCGAGCTTGCCAAACGGGGATTCGGCGATGTGCTCGAGCGCATCCATCGGAGCATCACCACGCTTTCGGTCTGGGGCGCGCGGCCGAACGCCGCCGCGGCCGATGTTTTGTTGACCTGGAAGCAGCTCGTTGCCTTGCATCGGCAATGGCATTCCCTAACTAGGGAACTTAGAGACGCGGAAACTGCACTCGGGACGGACAATACCGAGGCGAACTACGCGCGGTTGCGCGACGTCAAGGCCAGGCTGTCCTCGCTCGACGGAACCGAGGCCTTGGTTGAGGGCTTCGGCGCCTCCTCGGGGCGGGCTTCGAGGTCGCTGTAGTCCGCCATCTCCCGCCCCCCGCTGAAGGAGGCGGGAGGAAGAATGCTGGACTCGAAGCCGCCGGCGAGGGAATAAGAGGTCGCCTTTCCGGTTAGGGTTAGTCGGAGCTTAACGGAGTTCCGCCACATTTGGCCTCGATTCGGGCGGTGCGGACGGGCCGTTGGCCCTTTTGCGCTGCCCTTTTTGGCCCGAAACCCTGACACCCCGGCGTTCCGGCGGGGCGGGGAGCCGGCCCAACAACAAGGGACCACCGGGTTTAACCCGCCCGCGGTCTCGGTGTGCTCCCCCCTCTCCTTGGGGGCGAGACTCACGACATAGAGTAGGGGGACGCGAGACACGTGCCCCGTGGAGACAGAGACATGGCAACCAAGAGCGTGGCCCCCAAACCCGTCGCGGCCAAAGCCAAGATAGTGCGACCAAACGGGTCGGCCCCGCCAAAGGACGCCGAGGCGCCGGAAAAGGATACCCCGGAAACGCCGGACGCCCCGCTGCCGCTCCTCGACCTGTCGGACGCCGCCGTCAAGAAGATGATCAAGTCCGCCAAGAAGCGCGGCTACGTCACCTATGAGCAGCTCAATGCGGTGATGCCGTCGGAAGAGGTCACTTCGGAGAAGATCGAAGACATCCTCGCCATGATGAGCGAGATGGGCATCAACGTCGTGGAGACCGAGGAAGCCGAGGGCGACGCCGAGGAGGCCGAAGAGGCCGAAGAGGAGGAGAGCGAAGGCGGCGAGATCGTCGAAGTCGCGCCCAAGACCCCCGCCAAGTCCGAGGCCAAGGAGCCGACCGAGCGCACCGACGACCCGGTACGCATGTACCTGCGCGAAATGGGTTCGGTGGAGCTCCTCTCCCGCGAGGGCGAAATCGCCATCGCCAAGCGCATCGAGGCCGGCCGCGAGGCCATGATCGCCGGCCTGTGCGAGAGCCCCCTGACGTTCCAGGCCGTCATCATCTGGCGCGACGAATTAAACGAGGGGAAAGTCTTCCTTCGCGACATCATCGATCTCGAAGCGACCTATGCCGGCCCCGACGCCAAACAGGTGGCGCCGGGAGTGCAGCCCGGCGGCGATCCCGCGGCCATGGGCGCCACCATGGGCGCCAACGGCGGCTCCAATCCGGGCGCGGGCGCCATGGGGCCCAACGGCATGCCGGCCGGCAACGGCGGTTTTGTGCCGCAGCCAATGCAGACCGTGGCGCCGCCCTCGGCGCCCCCCGGCGCCACGCCGTTCAAGCCGCAGCCGACGGGCGACGGCGAGGAAGGCAGCGAAGAGGCCGCCATCGCCGATGCCGATCTCGACGAGGACGATCTCGAGAACTCAATGTCGCTTGCGGCCATCGAGGCCGAGCTCAAGCCGAAGGTGCTCGAGACCTTCGACAACATCGCCGACGCGTTCAAGCGGCTGCGCCGGCTGCAGGATCAGGACATCGAGCGGCGGCTGGTCAACGAGAAGCTCTCGCCCAATCAGGAGCGCAAATACAAGAAGCTCAAGGATGAGATCATCCAGGAGGTCAAATCGCTGCGGCTCAATCAGGCGCGCATCGATGCGCTTGTCGAGCAGCTCTACGGCATCAACAAGCAGCTTGTCGGTCACGAGGGCCGGTTGATGCGGCTTGCCGAAAGCCACGGCGTCATCCGCGAAGGCTTCCTCAAGCAATACCAGGGCTCCGAGCTCGATCCGCGCTGGCTCAACCGCGTGTCGAAACTCTCCGAAAAGGGCTGGAAGAATTTTGTCGCCCGCGACAAGGACCGCATCAAGGAATTGCGCACGCACATCCACAACCTCGCCACCGAAACCGGGCTTGAAATCGGCGAGTTCCGCAAGATCGTGCACATGGTGCAAAAGGGCGAGCGCGAGGCGCGCCAGGCCAAGAAGGAAATGGTCGAGGCCAATCTGCGGCTCGTCATTTCTATCGCCAAAAAATACACCAACCGCGGCCTGCAATTCCTCGATCTCATCCAGGAAGGCAATATCGGCCTGATGAAGGCGGTCGATAAGTTCGAATACCGCCGCGGCTACAAGTTCTCGACCTATGCGACGTGGTGGATCCGACAGGCGATCACGCGTTCCATCGCCGATCAGGCGCGCACCATCCGCATCCCCGTGCACATGATCGAGACCATCAACAAGATCGTGCGCACTTCGCGGCAGATGCTCAACGAGATCGGCCGCGAGCCGACGCCGGAAGAGCTTGCCGAAAAGCTCGGCATGCCGCTCGAGAAGGTGCGCAAGGTCTTAAAGATCGCCAAGGAGCCGCTGTCGCTCGAAACGCCGATCGGTGACGAAGAGGATTCGCATCTCGGCGATTTCATCGAGGACAAGAACGCCATCCTGCCGATCGACGCCGCGATTCAGTCGAACCTGCGCGAAACGACGACCCGCGTGCTTGCTTCGCTGACGCCACGCGAGGAGCGGGTTCTTCGCATGCGCTTCGGCATCGGCATGAACACCGACCACACGCTGGAAGAAGTCGGCCAGCAATTCTCGGTGACCCGCGAACGCATCCGCCAGATCGAGGCGAAGGCACTGCGCAAGCTGAAACATCCGTCGCGGAGCCGGAAGCTGCGAAGCTTTCTGGACAACTGACGAAGTCATCCCGGGCGCGGCACGTGGTGGTGCCGCGGACCCGGGGTCGCTTAAAACTCCAAGCCGGGGACAATTCGGCCGTCAACGCTGCGCCGCGCCATCGCGCCGCGCAAATCTCACCCTATTTCTTGTGCGCTGTGATCTTGACCGCCTTGCCGGCGCCTTGCTCAACCCCGAGGCAGTCGATGCCGGTATAGGTCCAAGTCACGCCGCCGGGCGAGAAGGTATAGGGGCCCTGGTACTCGCCGTGGCAGCTCGGCGTCGTGTTGTAGCAAAACATTTGCGCGACATTGCCGACCAGGAAGCCGTTGCACACGCCCGCCACGCCCGTCGTCGTGGCATATTTGCCGGTCATCGCCGATCCGGTCTGGGTAAAGTTCAGCGTGATCCGATGCGGTCCGGGTGCGGCGCTCGCCGTGTACGAACCGACGTAGGCGCCGCTGTAATTCTGCGCCCATGCGCTTGCGGTTAGTCCCAATTGCAGCGCGGCGGCCGCGATTATGACGCCATAGACCGTTCTCATCCTTCCCTCCTGTTGCGTTACCCTGCCCGGTTCGCTTCCATCGCAATCAATAGCGGCGCCCCATGACATTAGGTTGTGCGGCGGTAAGTATAAGTACCATGGATAGCGAATTGCAACCTGAAGTTATAAATCGACCGGGCCGTATTTCGCCGCACCGAGGCCCTCCTCCAGGCTAAATCCGCAACACAATCGGTCGGAATGCCGGGTTGGGGACCGGCGTCTTTGCACTCCCCTTTCTTCGAACATTTGTTTGCGTAACGGAGCGCGTGGACGCATGGCCGCCGAAGAGGGCTTCAAGGCGCGCAAGATCGAAATCAACGGCGAGACCGCCGATCTGTTGGAGGCCCGCGCCGCCGCGCTCGGCATCAGTGTCGCCGAGTTGATGGCCGCGATCGTCGGCGATAAGCCGGCCGCACCCCAAGCCGCGGCAGCGATCGAAGCCGCCGCCCCGCCCGCCGAAGGCGACCCGCAAGCCGCCGCAGGCCAACCACTCGACCCACGCTGGCGCGAGGTCAAAGCCTGGATCGATAGCTGGGGCAAAGCGAACGAATTGCCGCGGCCGAAACTCGGCAAGTGACGGGCTCGTATCCCGGGCGCAGTGCAACACGAAGCCATTAGCGCGTTTACGCGCTATGGCGAAGTGGTGCGCTGCAGAACCGGGATCGTTATAACCGCGGCGATTGGGGCGATCCCGGATCAGCGGTGCACCGCTACGCGCTGGACCGCGTCCGGGAAAACAAATCGATTGAGAAGTACGCTCGATTCCTATGACAGCAGAAATTCCGGCAAACGATCGGGCGTGTAGTCCCGCGGCAGGTTGTTGATGGAGACACGATAAAATCGCCAACTGGCATAACCACCCACGGCGAGGAGCCCGAGCCCGCGCAGATCGCGGAGCCAGAGGAACTGCCACAGCCCAAACCCGGTAAACAAAACTGCGGTGCCGGCGGCGACAAGGAGCATCGCCTGGCAGCGCCACAGCGGCCAGCCTTCGGTGAAGCGGATGGCGCCGGGAGCGGCGGCAAGCCGAGTGTGCAGATCGTGGACGAAGGCGCGGTAGGCCGCGGCGCAAGCGGCGTCGGTATAGCCGCCGCGATTGCAGCTCAGCACGGTGAGCATATTGCCGTCGGTAAAACTGATCGCGCAGCTCTCGGTGTTGGTCTTGCCGCCGGAGGTTTTCAGATGCACCGCGGCGATGTTGGCGAACAGCTCCGTGCCAAGTGAGCCGTCTGCGGTGCACGACAATCCGTCGGCGCCGAGCGTGACGCCGCGGTCGAGGAAATGCAGCGCACGGCGGCGGTTGAGGAAAAAGCAGACGTCGTAAGCGTGCGTCTCTTGTGGAGGCCCGGCGGACCTATCGTCGGACGGAGTTTCGGGCGTCGTGCCGGAAAGATTGTCGGGCGTCGTGGCGAGCATCGGAACTCCCGGAGGCGGCGCCCACTGCCTTAGCGCCAACGGCTTTTAAGGCACGCTTGCGAATCCATTCAAAATGGAACGAATGGTGCTAAAAAGGCGTGCCATGCCCGTATGGTCACTGCATCCTCAACTTGAAAACGACACCACGGCGGTCGGCGACTTGTCGCTATGCCGCGTGCTGGCGATCGACGACGCCGACTATCCGTGGCTCATCCTGGTGCCGCGGCGCGCCGGCGCCACCGAGATCGCCGACCTCGGCGGCGACGCCGCCGTGCTGATGGAGGAAATTTTACAGGCGTCGCGCGTCCTCAAGGACGTCACGCGCTGCGACAAGCTCAACATCGCCGCGATCGGCAACGTCGTGCCGCAGCTGCACGTCCACATCGTCGCCCGCTGGATCAACGACCCGCTGTGGCCGAAGCCGGTGTGGGGGCACGCGCAGCCGAAGCCCGGCGATGCCGTGGCTTTCTCGCGCTTGCTTGCCGCGATCGCGGATCGGCTGGGGATTGCCGAGGCGAACTCGATCGCGCCGACGGCGACGGAATAGCACTGAAGATTGCGGCCGACAGGGCCAGCCGGCGGCGTCAATCAACCGTTCGCCGGCCGCAGCGAATTAATCGGCGGTGGGAAATCGCCGGCGCGCGGCGGCCGATTGGTCGGTCGCCTCGTCGATCACCTCGAATGCGGTCTCGAAGGCCTCGGCCACCACACCGAAGATGCGCGCCAAGCCGCGCCGCCAAGGCGCCGGATATTTGGGGGAAAGCGATAGCGTGTTCATGGTGATCTTTCGAATTGGCTGGATGGCTGCGGGCACGCCGAGATCAAATCCGGCTCGATGACGACAGGATGCGTTCGATGTGGCGCTCGGCCTCGTCGGTGAGGAATTGGCCGCTGCCTTTCAGATAGATCGCGATTTCGCGTTCGGCGGCGCGCCGGCGCCCGTCCGCGAGCGAATTCGAACAAGCGGCTGAAGAAGCCGCGTCCGTGCTTCGGCTGCACCTTCGGGGTGGCGAAAAATTCGTATTGTCCGTCCGCGGTGCGGGCGTAGGCCATGGTGTCATGCTCCGGATCGATGCCCGCCGGCGCAAAAGGCGCCTCAGCCGGGCTTTGTTCGTCTTGTTGCGATGCAATATATTCAGCGACACCGATGCTGCAACGCATTGTAATGCATGGACTCCATGCACCCGACTCATACATTGCAGTGCAATATTGGCGTCACAAAGCCGCAATCGGGCCAAACCGCCCCAAAACGCAAGATTTGCCGCGGCTGGCCGCCGTTCTGCCGTCGCAAGCGTTGCCGAAAGGCTAAAGCGGCGAGACCAAAATACTCGCGTCCTACCAGCTCATCTCCAGCTCTTTGGAGACATCGAGCGTGTTGTGCAGCGCGCCGTTGATGACGTCGAACACGCGCCGGGCACTCGACATGCGGATGGCGTCGCCCTGCTCGAGCCGATAGATCGAGGAAATGCTCGGCTTGGCGCCCGGCAAGCGGCTCAAAATATCGACGATCTCCCAGCCAAGCTGTTCCTGCCGCAGCTGACGCAGGCGGGGAAATCGGGCTTTGAGGGCTTTCGCGCGTTTGGCCATCGCCGTCGCCTCAAAGGCCGCGCCGCAGCGCCGGCCGCAGTGCGGCTACTCGATTGCGGCTCATGGCCTGCGGCCGAGCATAGTCGCGGCGGCAAGCGTCGCTTGCGAATCAAGCGTCACCGTTTTTGGATAGTGCGCCGCGCCGCGCATAAGGGTTGCCGAGGCCGAGCCGCCACCTATTCGGATCATGCCTGGTGGCTATGAGATATGGCTGCTAAATGCAAGTCATTGATTTTCTTTGCATTATTTGAGTTGTATCTAGGCTCCATTGACAATCATTGATAATCATCAAGTATGCTTTGGGTTGCACGATTTGCGGCGCGGTTGTAGATTTGAGGCGAGGAATAGCGATGAGTCGGGCAAACCAGTTCGGACCTCATACCGATGGTCGCGGGGATAGAGCGGCCGGCGCGACCGGCCCGCTCGACAGCGGCAAGGTCGCCGAGGATATCGGCATCGCCGTGCTCGAATTGGCCGATCGCGCTCGCGATGCCGGGCTTTCTTCGATCGGCTACCTCCTTGAAATGGTCGCGCTGGAGGCAGGCGCGCAAGCGGCAACGCGGCAATGGCCGACCGAGAGCGCGGAAGGCTGAGTTTGGTTTCCCACTTCCCTCTTGCGGCACGCATCTCCCGTCCGTGCTAGCATCATCAAGGTGTGCAGCAATGAGGAGAAGCCGGACATGTCTGCCGGCCGTCGCTTCCGTACTGCCGCGGCGCTGGGCGGCGCTATACTCGTGCCGATGTTCGGCGCGTCGAGCGCATTTGCATTTTCCGCGTCCTTCGCGTGGTGCTCCGAAGCTTCGCCGAATTTTCAGCTGAGCGACGTACCGGCCGGAACGGTGAACTTGCAGTTCGCCATGACGGATCTCGACAAGCCGTCGTTCCATCACGGCGGCGGCACGGTCGGTTACCGCGGCCAGCCGGAAGTGCCGTGCGGCGCTTTCGCCTCGGGCTTTGTCGGTCCGGCGCCGCCGCCGGGCGAAATCCACACTTACGAGTTCACCATCAAGGCGCTGGGTCTAAACGGCACGGTGCTGGCGACCACCACGGCGCGCAAGAACTTTCCAGAATGAGATTTGGCCCGTGCACGCGATGCCGGTGATCGCGGCGGCAAGGCTCAACCAGCGCCTGCAATTGGCAAACGGGGTGCACTATCGCCGATGGCGACATCGTCATCGTCCGGTCTGACGCGCTCCCTCGCCGGCTTCGCGGCGGCGGTCTGCTACAGCGCCGCCACCGCGCTCACCTCGATCAGAAACTCTTCCCGCACCAGGCGATCGATGATCAGAAGCGTGTTCGGCGGATAGGCGCCGTCCTTGAACAGCTTCGGAAATTCGCGCGTGCGATAGGCCATGAATTTGGCGATGTCCTGCGCGTGCACCAGATAGGTGGTGAACTCTACTAAGTCGGCGAAGCTGGCGCCCTGCGAGGCCAGCGCCGCGCCGATATTGGCGAAAACAAGAGCGCATTGCGGGTCGAAATCCGGCGGCGCCTTGCCGTCCTTGCCGGCGCCAACCTGCCCGGCAATGAACAGCAACTCCGACGCCTTGACCCGTGTCAGTTGCGAATATTGCCCGAGCGGCTTACCGAGCGTTTCCGGATTGAGAATTTGAATTTGGGCCATGACGTGCTCCGCGCTGACGAGGAATGGAACCGCAGACTATCGCGGCGCGGCCGTGTGCGCACCAGCACTTGTCGGCACTTGCGCGCCGCGTTCGTCTTCCCATCTGTCTGAGGCGGCGCAGAAGGATTGATCGATGAGCTTCTCACGCACCGGCTTCGCCTCCTTCGCATTCGCCGATGCCGCGCCTTACGACGCGGCGTCGCGCCGCGCGGCGCTCGACCGGCTCGACATCCTGGCGACCGCGTTCGACACTGCGTTCATGCTGCCGGGCACCAATGTGCGGTTCGGCGTGGAATTGCTTCTCCGCCTTGTTCCTGGCGTCGGCGACGCCATCGCGTCCATGCTGTCGTTTTATCTGCTCTATGAGGCGCGCAGGCTCGGCGTGCCGCGGCTTCTCTTCGCGCGCATGCTCGGCAATGTCCTGCTCGAAGGCGCGGTGGGCATGGTGCCGTTAGCCGGCGACGCGTTCGACGTATTCTTCCGCGCCAACCGGCGCAACGTCGCGCTGCTGCGCAGCCATTTCGCACGGGTCGGCTATTGAACCTTCGCAAGCAACTTTCGCAAGTGACCGAGCCGGATATTTATTGGCGGCAGTTCAGCAGGCCTTTTTCCAGTCCGCGTCGCGCGCTTTCTTCTTCGCGCCCGAGCGGTTGATGCTTTTGATCTTGGCCGGCGGCCGGCCTGATTTTTCCGCAATGTCGCGGTCCTGCTCGATCAGGAAACCGTGGGCCGGCTTGTCGCCGTCGATGCCGCCGAGGAGTTCGCGCGGCACCTTGCGGTTGGAGCGCTGCGTGCCGTCCTCATAGAGGACGTCGAACATGACGAATTCCGAATTCAGTCCCGGTTTTCTCGGCATCATTCTTCTCCGTCTTGTTGGAACATGATTGGCGAAACGCGACTTGGTCTCGTTTTGGTCCCGTTCCGAATCACGCTCGGGGCGATCTTGAATGAAAACGCCGGCGCCATTATGACGCCGGCGTTTCATATCGGCCGTCAGTTACGCCGCTTGCAGATTGGTGGCAGCGGACTTGCCGCTGCGCCGATCGGCTTCGATGTCGAAGGTGAGCTTCTGGCCCTCGTTCAGCGTGCTCATCCCGGCGCGCTCGACGGCAGAGATGTGAACGAACACATCGGGGCCGCCCGCGTCCTGGACGATGAAGCCGTAACCCTTTTGGGCGTTGAAAAACTTGACGGTACCTTGAGCCATATGGCCCCTCCATTTGCAACGCATCATGCGTTTTGCGGCCGTGCGAACCATTCGCGCGGTCTTCAATCCGGATTTTGCGTTGCTTGAGAAAGGCCCTTGTGGGCGAGACGGCAAGGCAGGCTAAATCGCGAATGGCGCGTATATAGTGGCGGTTTGCCAATTTGGCAATCGCAACCCCTTGCCGGCTTGGCTTAAGCGTTAATCGGTTCCCTCCACGATGCGGATGTCGCGCACGGCGCCGTCGCCGAGCGCTTCGAGGGCCTTCTTATAGGCTGGGCTGTTATAAGCCGCGATCGCTTTCTCCAGGCTCGGAAACTCTGAAATCACGATGCGCTCCTTCTGCCCGGATTCGAAGGCGGCGGCCGCCGTGCCGCGCGCGATGTAACGGGCGCCGAACGGCGTCACCGCGGGCGGCGCCAGCTTGGCGTAGGCTTCGAGTTTTTTCGGGTCGGAGATCGAGCGATAAACGGTCACCCAATAGGCTTTCGGCATTTGGCAAACTCCGGGGTGCGTGTTGCGGCGTCAAGGAGTAACATCGCTGCGCGGCCTATAACAGTCGGGCAAGGTGAAAAACGGGAGCCGGGCGATGTCCTTTTTCAGCGCGTTGTTCGGCCGGGGCAAGTCGGCGCCGGCGGCAAAGCTCTCCGATCCGGTCGAGTACAAGGGGTTCGTCATCCGCGCCGCGCCCTATAAGAACAACGGCCACTATCAGACCGCAGGCGTGATCGCGCGCGAGATCGGCGGCGAGCGCAAGGAGCACCGCTTCATCCGCGCCGACTCCTATGCGTCCTACGACGACGCTGTAACGTTCACCGTCAATAAGGCGCGTCAGATCATCGATCTGCAGGGCGAGCGGATTTTCGATTGAAGCGCCGGCGCGGCGGCGCGACGTTCAGGACAGTCCTTCGACGATACGCAAGTCGCGGTCGGCCGCGTTACCGAGCACTTTGAGCGCCGCCTGATAGCCGGGACTGTCATGCGCGGCCGCAGCCTTGTCGACGCTGTCGAACTCGATCACCACCACGCGCTGCTTGAGGCCTTTTTCATAGGCTTTGGCGGCGGTGCCGCGCGCCAGAAAACGACCGCCCGCAGCCGCGATCGCGGGACCCGCAAGCTTGCCATATTCGGCCATCGCATCCGGGTTCGAGATCGAAAAATAGGTCGCAATCCAATAGCCTTTGGCCATGACGTTCTTCTCCCCTAATTGCGTCAAGGGCAGATTATCAGGCCGGGCATGGCGAAGGCGAGGGGCGGAATAAGTTGAGCCGCTGCGCTAGGCCGCCGCTTCGTCGGCGCGGTCGGTTTTTTCGGCCTTGAGCCGTTTGAGCAGCACGCGAAGCGAGCCGATTTCGGCTTCCAGCATGGCAAGGCGCTGAACGACTTCCGTGGCGCTTGGCGCCGTCTCGGCGGGGCGTTCGGTCCCGATGAAGTCGAGTCCGATCTCGTCGTTGCGGCGCCACTGCACCCGCGCGCGCAATGTCTGCTCGCGTTGCGGGATATAGAGCTCCACCACGTCGGGCAGCGTCACGGTGTCGGAAAAGATGATGCGGGCGCCCTTCTCGGAGAGATCGCGAACCAGGCAAGCCAGCGCCCCGCGCTTGCGGCTGACGTAGACAAAGCCGCGCAGGAAGCTTTTGCTGCGTCTCGATCCGCGGCGTTCGCCCATGACCCTCACCAGCGCGCAAGTGGACAAGCCACGATACGCCTGTGAGGCTTAATGCCGCCTTACCGCGGCGTCGCCGCGAAGAGGAACGAAAATAGCTCTCTTATCAGTGGGTTAATCCGCATCGGACCGGCGAGCCGAAATCACCACGCCGACACCAACCGGCCGAAATCGTAAACGACGGCGCCGAGCACGCAAACTAATAAGCCGCCCCCGATCAGGCCGACCATGATAGCGGAATTCACCCGGGCGAGAGTGTGCTTGTCGAAATGAGTCTTGTCGGCGAGATGGGCCATATTCCCGTCCCCTTGGCAGTTGACTGCCCTCGCTCCGACGCCCCTCCGCAAACCATTTAATTCGACTCGGCGTTTTCTAGCACCGTCTGGCAAAACAAGCCAGCATTGCAAACAAAGCGCGGCTTGTTTTGCCGAAGCCGCGGAATAAGCCGCCCCATCGCCAGTCCGATGAATTTGGCCTAACTTGCCACAGCCGAACAAAAATACCCTACCGAGGAGGCGCGCGATGCATGTGTTCAGCGTGGTGAAGGAGGCCGAGTTCGACCCGAAGAAACATGTCGAGAAAATACTCGGCACGGTCGAAGCCGGCGACGTCACCGTCGCTTGTTGGGAGCCGGGGCAGATCAGCCCCTATCATTGTCACCCGCAGGCCACCGAAATCTATTTCTGCTTCGAAGGCGGCGGCACCATGCGCACGCCGACGGAGAACGTTGCCGTGGTTCCCGGCGCTTTCGTCGTCCATCCACCCGGCGAGGTGCACGAATATGCCAACGGGCCGCAGCGCACGCTGTTATTCCGTGTCCGCTACGGCAGCGACATGAATGCGCGCCACCTGGATTGGCGCGGCCGGCCGGGCTGGACGCAAAGCAGCGAGGACGCCGATTATTATCGCCGCCATCCCGTGACTTAAATGGCACCCCCGTCGATGCGTAGCCGTTCCGATGCACTATTGACGTAGGCGGGAGCGGGCTGAGGAGCCGGAAAACCAATTATTCGGCTCGCAAAAGTCGGCATTGCCGCGCTTCGACGCCTGGCATTGCGCCATCGACCTATAGGTGCAGTCCTGAGCGGGCCCCGTCATCAGGCAATAAGGATAGGCCGCGCTCGACTGCGCGAAGGCGCTGGAGCCGCCGAATATTGCCATCAACAACATGGCCGTCGTGAGCTGGCGCATGGAATGTTCTCCGTCATTGCCAATTCGGACACCGACCAACGCCGGCAATGGAGGGTTCGTTGCCGACGAGCCCCAGGCGGGCCGCCATTGCTCTCACCCCTCTCTAACGCTCGACGCCCGCGAATATTCCCGGTCCGCGAATATTCCCGCGCTGACCTGCCGCTGCAGGGTGACGAGGAGCGTCCGGCTTGCTACCACCTGCCGCCGTCAGCAAAAAACAACTGGGGAGGACCGATGTTCAAGAAACCGCATTGTCCCGTCATCGCCATTGAGGAGCATT
>CAVZFX010000004.1:0-91083 GCA_963774715.1 uncultured Alphaproteobacteria bacterium | reverse complement strand
GCGACGCCGGCGGCGGCGATCGCGGCCGGCGCGGATTATCTGGTGGTCGGCCGGCCGATCATTGCTGCGAGCGACCCGAAAGCGGCGGCCGAGGCGATCGTCGCCGAGATCGCCGCGCAGCAAAAATAATAGGAGGGCGTCATGCCTAAGGGCTATTGGCTGCCGCAGATCGATGTCAGCGACATGGACGGCTACAAGGCCTATATGGCCGCGACACCGCCGGCGCATGAGAAATATCACGGCGTCGCGCTGGTGCGCGGCGGCCGCAGCGAAGTGGCGGAGGGCCGCATGCGGTCCCGTTGCGTCATCCGCGAATTTCCCGATTATGCCAGCGCGCTCGCTTGCTACCGCTCCGACGACTATCAGCGCGCGCGGCCGCTGCGCCTGCCGCATTCCACGTGCGACTTCGTCATTATCGAAGGTTATGACGATCCGCAGCCAGCTTCGGCGGCTTTGCCCGGCGCGAAGAAAGGCTATTGGATCGTGCATCTCGATGTGACCGATGCCGAGGGCTACAAGGCCTATCCGCCGGCGCTCCTTCCGCATCTCGCCAATTTCGGTGCGCGTTTTCTGGTGCGCGGCGGGGCTCGCGAAGTGCCCGAGGGCAATGTTCGTGGACGCACTGCCGTTGTGGAATTTCCGAGCTTCGAAGCGGCCTCGGCCTGCTATCGCTCGCCGGACTATGTGCCGGTGAAAAAATTGCGCCAGGGCAATGCCGACGTCGATCTGGTGATCGTCGAGGGCTACGACGGCGCCAAATTCTGATTTCCGAAAAGCAAAGGTCCCAGGTGACCGAAGGAGGACCAACAATGGCAAAGGGCTACTGGATCGGGCGCGTCGACGTGCACAACGAAGACGGCTACAAAGCCTACGCCGCCGCCAATCCCGCGATCTTCAAGAAATTCGGCGGCCGCTTCGTGGTGCGCGCCGGCAAGTTCGAGGCGCCGGAAGGCAGCGCCCGGTCGCGCAACGTCGTCATCGAATTTCCCGATTATGCCGCGGCGCTCGCCTGCTATCGCTCCCCGGAATATCAGGCCAACATCAAAGTGCGGCAACCGCACTCGGTCCTCGATATCATCATCATTGAAGGCTACGACGGACCGCAGCCGTAAGCGCAAATCCCTCCCCCTGAAAGGGGGAGGGAGGGGTGGGGGTTCAGCCGCGAAAGCTTGCGTAACCGTCAAACACTAACCCCCACCGGCTTCGCTTCGCTCGCCTCCTCCCCCTTTCAGGGGGAGGAAAAACGGCTATACCCGGCGCACGGGAGAGCTTGATGGCCGCGGCCAATTCTGACATGCGGGTGGTGATCGCCGGCGCCGGCGGGCGCATGGGGCGCACGCTGATCCATGCCGTGGCGGCCGCCAAGGGGCTGGCGCTGGCCGGTGCAGTCGAGGCCGCGGGCTCGGCGGTGATCGGCCGCGATGCCGGCGAGCTGGCCGGACTCGGCCCGAACGGCGTCAAGGTGACGAGCGATGTCGCGGCGCTCCTTAAGGATGCCGACGGCCTGATCGAATTCACCATCCCCGCCGCGACGCTCGCCTTCGCCGAGCTGACCGCCGCCGCCGGCAAGGTGCATATCATCGGCACCACCGGCCATTCCGCCGAGGAGGAGGCCGTCATCGCCAAGGCGGCCAAGCGCGCCACCATCGTCAAGTCCGGCAATATGAGTCTCGGCGTCAATCTCTTGGCGGCGCTGGTCAAGCGCGTGGCGAAGACGCTCAACGACGATTACGACATCGAAATCTTCGAGATGCATCATGCCAAGAAGATCGACGCGCCGTCCGGCACCGCGCTGATGCTTGGCCGCGCCGCCGCGGAGGGCCGCGGCGTCGATCTGGCGCAGCATTCGGTGCGCGGCCGCGACGGCATGACCGGCGCACGCCGCCCCGGCGACATCGGCTTCGCCTCGCTGCGCGGCGGCACCGTGGTCGGCGATCACTCGGCGATCTTCGCCGGCCCCGCCGAGCGCATCGAGCTCACCCATCGCGCCGAGGATCGCATGATCTTCGCTCGCGGCGCGCTGCACGCCGCGCTGTGGGCGCGCGGTAAGAAGCCGGGGCTTTATTCGATGGCGGACGTGCTGGCGCTGAAGGATATTTAGGGGCGCGCCGTTGTCCGCTGCCTTCGAGCGTTTCCGGTTCAGCTTCTTCGAAGATCCAAATTCTGCGCGCGATGCGCTCGATAGCGCGTCGCTTCGCCAGCTCGAAGGCGAAGAACGCGGCCGGGCGGAAGACATGCTCATTGCATTTCTACCGGACTCCCGCGCCGTCATCGGACTGGGCGCGCTGCGCTCGCGCCGGGCCGAGCGATCACTGGTGGAAATGTTCGAAGCGGAGCGTCGCGCGCAGCGCGAAGCCAAACGTAATTCCGGCGGCGATTGGTATCCATCCGCTCTTTTGTATCTGGCGCGGGCGCTTTGGCTGATCGATCCCGACCCGCGCTGGCCGGCCGCCGCCATTGACGTGCTGGTCTCGGCCGATGACGGGCTGCAGCGCCAGGAAGCCGCCGAAGCGCTTTTCGGCGTCCGTGATTCGGCGACGGTGCGCGCGCTCATCGGCGCGCTGGACGATGCCGAAGCGCTGGTACGCTATCATGCGGCTCGCGGGCTTCTGGCGATCCACGGTTTGCCCGTCGACACCAAAGATCTCGATCACATGGTGTACCGGGTGATGGCGGACGCCGCGGCGCGCCGCGACGCCGGCAAACGGGACATCCTCGCGGCTATCGACGGCCGTCCGATCCCGAAGCCGCGGAGATTGTAGCTCCGCCTACCGCTTCGGATACTCCGTATAAATGTAATCTTGCTTCGCCACGGTCGTATGGCACGCGTAGCCGCATTTGGCATCGTTTCCCTGTGGCGTAAAAGTGTTGGAGGCGGCGTCATAGTTGAAATCGCCGTAGGCCCAGCCGTGGGTGTCGGGGAACCGCTTGCTGTCTTTTTCGATGACGTCGACCGCTTGCAGGGCGTCCGGCACGTTGACGAAATAGGGCGCCACCGTATTCCTTTTAAACGACCACTCGATCTTCACGATCTTGGAGCCTTCCGGAAAAAGCTTGCCGTCGGCGGGCAGGCCTTGCCGATACGCCTTCATCATCACGTCATTCGCCAGGATCACTTTCATCTGCTTTTCGGTCTGGCTGACCGCGACATTCTGCCAGTTTTCGTACCCCCTGAAATCGCCAAACGACAGCTTGCCCAGTTTCAGCGTGTACTTGTCCTGCGCGGCGATCGCCAAGCTGGCGAAGCCTGCGAGCAATACCGCAACGATCGCCACCATAGGAATGCGCGACATGATGAGTCTCCGTGGCTGAGGCCGAGGAGCCTTAACGGCCTCGCAAAATTGGTTCGAATTGCGCGAACAACCGGTTCGATAAAGTTCAGTGTGGGGAGGCCCAGGTGAGCTAAGCTTCTTGTTGCGGCGAATAGACCGATGAACTCCAGACCTGAGGACACCGTAACAAATGACGGGACGATGCGGAAGCCGCGAGCAAGCATGCGGTCAATCGGCAAAGATCACGATGGCGTGACGCCGTGCAGCCCACGTCGCGTCTGTTATGTGTCAGGATTGAAACAGCCGTCGCTCGCTCAACGGGCGGTCGAACTTCAGTCGCGACGTTCCGGTCATTGCCCTCGATTTGGGCAAGCCGCCCACGGCGCGCCGTATACCGCGCCGTGGGCCAACAGCAATCCGGCGCTACTTGTTTCGCTGCGCCGCGTCGTTCACGATGTTGAAGGCTTCGGCCACGTCCGGCTTGTTCTTGGAGATATCGGCGCCGACGCTGGACATGGTCTTGATCATTTCCGCCTCTTCGTCGGCCGGCAAGTTGATGAATTCGCCGCCGCCGGCGGTCCAGGCCTTGGTCGACGCGTCCTCGATCTCTTTCTGCCGCGGACTGAAGTTGAGCGCGGTCGAGGCGGCGTCGCGGTCGACGATCTTTTGCAGGTCGGGCGGCAGCGAGTCGTACCATTTCTTGCTGATCTCGACGACGTAGAAGATCGCGGCGTGGTTGGTCAGCGTAATGTATTTCGCCGCATCGAAGAAATGCAGGCCGCTCAACAGCTGAACGCCGGCAACCGAGGCATCGAGCGCACCTTGCTGCAGCGCGGCTACGACGTCGCCCGGCGACATCGCCACCGGGGTGGCGCCCAATTTACTGAATGACTTCGATTGGAAGTCCGAGGCAAAGATGCGCAGCTTCTTGCCTTTGAAATCGTCGAGATGGCGGATCGCGTTCTTTGACACCACTTCGGACTGCTCGGCGAAGCCGACGGCGACGCCGTGCAATCCCTTGTTGGCGCCGAGCCCGAGATAAAATTTCAGCACCTGCGGATCGGCGGCGACTTTCTCGGCCTGCGACGCGGACGTGACCAGGCCGGGCGCGGCCAGCACTTCGAACCGTTCGTCGATGCCGACAAAAAATTCGGGCGGAATGATCGCGCATTGAATCGAGCCGAACTGGGTGCCTTCGATCTGGCGCGGGATGGTGCCGAGCTGGCTCGCCGGATAGAGCTGCGCCTTGATGCGGCCGCCGGAGTCCTTTTCGACCGCGTCGCCGAACGCCTTGCCGTATTGATCGAGCACCGCATGGATGGTGGGCGTCGTGATCTTCATCACGAAGGTCTTGTCTTGCGCCTGCGCGACGCCGCCGGCCAGCGCCAGCGTCAAAACACTCGCCGCGGCCGCAATCGCCATTTTTCCTTGCTTGAATTCCACGTCGTCCTCCTTGCCGGGTCGTTTTTTATCGATGGCGTCTTGTTGCAGACGGGACCAATTTTGTCCAGTTCGCCCCAATTCGTCGCAGGTCGTTCCTTGCCGGCTAATCCGCGCGCAACAGCGAGACCCCGGTCATCTCTTTCGGCTTCGGCAATTCCATCAGTTCGAGCAGCGTCGGCGCGATGTCGGCGAGCCGGCCTTCGGCGTTGAGCGCGCGATTGCGCGCGCCGACGAGCAACAGCGGCACCGGGTTGGTGGTATGCGCGGTGTGGGGGCCGCCGGTCTGCGGGTCGCGCATCATCTCGCAATTGCCGTGGTCGGCGGTGACCAACAACGCACCGCCTGATTTCTCGATGGCCTGCGCGATGCGGCCCAGGCCGGCGTCGACCGTTTCCACCGCCTTGATCGCCGCGGTGAGGCTGCCGGTGTGGCCGACCATGTCGGGATTGGCATAATTGAGCACGATGAGATCGTATTTGCCGGACGCGATCGCGGCGACCGCTTTGTCGGTGAGTTCCGGCGCCGACATTTCCGGCTGCAGATCGTAAGTCGCGACCTTGGGCGACGGCACCATGATGCGGTCTTCGCCGGCATAAGGCTCTTCGCGGCCGCCATTGAGAAAATAAGTGACGTGCGGATATTTCTCCGTCTCCGCCATGCGCAGCTGGGTACGGCCGGCCTCCGCCACCACTTCGCCGAGGATGCTTTTCAGCGTCTGCGGCGGAAAGATTGTTTGCATCAGCTTATCGAGCGCGTCGGAATATTGCGCCATGCCGACGGCGGCGGCGAAGCGCACGACGCGCTGGCGCGGGAAGCCGGAAAAATCCGGTTCCAGCATCGCGCCCAAAATCTCGCGCACCCGGTCGGCGCGGAAGTTGAAGCATAAGACGCCGTCGCCGTTTTTCATGCCGGCATAGTCGCCGACCACGGCGGGAACGATGAACTCATCGAATTTCTTGTTGGCGTAGGCATCGGCGATCACGGCCAGCGCGTCGGGGAAGCGCGGGCCGTCGGCTTCGACGATGGCGCCATAGGCTTTTTCGACGCGGTCCCAGCGCTTGTCGCGGTCCATGGCGAAATAGCGGCCGCAGACGGTGGCGATCTTGACCGCCGGCGGCAGCGCGGCGAGGAGCCGCTTGATATCCTCGGCCGCCGACTGCGGCGGTGTATCGCGGCCGTCGGTCAGCGCATGGACCAGCACCGGCACGCCGGCGTCGCTCAGAATTTTCGCCAGCGCGGCAGCGTGGTCCTGGTGCGAGTGCACGCCGCCGGGCGAGACGAGGCCGAGCAAATGGCAGGTGCCGCCGCTGGCTTTGAGTTTCTTGATGAGATCGGTCAGCGCCGGCGCGCGTGCGATCTCGCCGCTTTTGATGGCGGCGCCGATGCGCGGCAGGTCCTGCATCACCACGCGGCCGGCGCCGATATTGAGATGGCCGACTTCGGAATTGCCCATCTGCCCGTCCGGCAGGCCGACATCCTTGCCGCAGGTGTGCAGAAAGCCGTGCGGCCCGATCTGCCACAGCCGGTCGAAGGTCGGCGTCTTGGCCTGGCGGATGGCGTTATCCGCCGCCTCCTCGCGCCAGCCCCAGCCGTCCAAAATCACCAGCATAACCGGGCGTCGCCGCTGCATTGATCCGATGTCCTCGGTTTCAAGACTGACCCGAGGTATGGCGGATCGTAGCGGGGGTCAATGAGCGGCATTTCTCCTGCTCCCCCCGCGCGGGAGAGCACAGGCGGCCTTCGGCCGCCGTTCTTCTTACGTTAAGAACGCCGATGCGTGCATCGGCTATGGATTCGGGGGCCTCTCCGCTGGGCATGAGTGCTGTGGGAAGGCCTACGCCGCCGCCGCGACCTGGCCGGCTTCCCAGCCGAGCATGGCGCGCTTGCGGGTCAGCCCCCAGTGATAGCCGGTGAGCTCGCCGGCTCTTGCCGACGACGCGGTGGCACGGCACCACGAAGCAGATCGGGTTCTTGCCGACGGCGGCGCCGACGGCGCGCGCCGCCTTTGGCGCCGAGATTTTGCCGGCGATGTCGGAATAGGTGGTGAGTTTGCCCATCGGAATGTGCAGCAAGGCTTCCCACACCCGCACCTCAAAGTCGGTGCCGATCAGAACGACGCGCAGCGGCTCCTCGGCGCGCCATAGCGCGGAATCGAAAATGCGCCGGGCGAGCGGCGCCGTCATCGCCATGTCCTCGACATAAGTGGCCTTCGGCCAGCGGCCCTTCATGTCGGCAAGCGCGGCGCGCTCCTTGCCGGCGTCGGCAAGCGCCAGCCCGGCCAAACCGCGCTCGGTCGCCATCACCACCGCGGTGCCGAACGGGGAAGGGTGCAGGCCGTAACGGATGGTCAGACCTTCGCCACCCGCCTTCCATTCGCCGGGCGACATCGCCTCGTGGGTGACGAACAGATCGTGCAGCCGGCCGGGACCGGACAGGCCCACTTCGTAAGTGGCGTCGAGCACGCTTGCGGAATCGCGCAACAGCGTCCGCGCGCCGTCGAGCGTCAGCGCCTGCAAAAACGCCTTCGGGGTGATGCCGGCCCAGCGGCGGAACAGATGATGCAGCTCGGTCGGGGTGACGCCGGCGGCCTCGGCGATGGTCTCGATTTCGGGCTGCTCGCGCCAATGGCCGCGGATATGGCCGATGGCGCGGCGCACCACGTCATAATCGGCGGCGGCTTCGGCGAGATGCTTCGAATAGGAAATGCGATCGGGTGACAGCATGGATGCCTCCATCATTGACTCCCGATCTAGGCCGCCAACCGCGGCCAAACCACCCGATTTCTGCGCTCTTTAACCTCACCCTTTCAGGGTCAGGATTAAACGACCGTCCGGCGTCGGCCCGCGCCTGGCCTCGCCCAGCGCGTTCGACAAGGCGAGCGCAAAGCTTTCCTTTTCGTGCGGCCCTAAAAACGCGGCAATCGGCAGGCGGCGGCCGCGCGATACCAGGAACAGCCGCTCGATGCCGAACTCCTCGTGGACGATGCGGTCGAGCTTTACCCAGACCGGATTGAGCGTGAATTCGCGGACCCGGCCGCGGTGGCTGACCTGGCGCACCGTGAGCTCGGAGGCGGTAACGGTCACCTCCTCATAGGCGCGCGCACTGCGGTAATTGGCGCGGAAGGCAAGGTAGACGAGCAGCACGTCGAGGCCGAAAAAGCCGCAGACCGGCCATGCCCCCATCAGCACGAAAACTACGCCGGAAACGAAGCTCAAGCCGCCGAGGCAGAGCATGAAGATCACAAAGCCGCGCGGGCCGAGCGAGCGATGCGGCGTGATGACGGCCGAAAAGATTTTCGGGTCGTCGGATGCCGCGGGGTTGTTATTGTCGCTGCTCATGGCGCTCATTATACGAGATATAGGGTGCAGAGACATATGGCGCGCAAGACGCTCAAAAAGAAATCCAAGCCATCGACCGGGAAGCGCCTGAAAGCCGCCAGCAAGGGCAAAGCCGCGCGGCTGAAGCCCGCCAAGGCGCGGCGCAAGGCCGACGCGGAGGCCGCGTGCGGCCGAGCTGCCGCAATGGACCCCCGCCGAGGTCGAGGAAGCGTTCCGCCGCTTCGCCGCCGCCAATCCGAACCCGCACACCGAGCTTGCAGTCCATCAATCCGTTCACGCTCCTGGTCGCCGTGGTGCTTTCGGCGCAGGCGACCGATGCCGGCGTCAACAAAGCGACGCCGGCTTTGTTCGCGCTCGCCGACACGCCGGAAAAGATGGCCGCGCTCGGCGAAGCGCGGGTGCGCGACCTGATCAAGACCATCGGGCTCTATCGCACCAAGGCGAAAAACGTGATCGCGCTGTCGCAGCAGCTCATCGCCCAGCACGGCGGCAAGGTCCCGCACGACCGCGACGCGCTCGAAGCGCTGCCCGGCGTCGGGCGCAAGACCGCCAACGTCGTGCTCAATGTCGCTTTCGGCGAGCCGACCATTGCCGTCGATACCCACATTTTCCGCGTCGGCAACCGCACCGGCTTGGCGGTCGGCAAGACGCCGCTCGACGTGGAAATGAAACTGATGCAGGTCGTGCCGAAAAAATACCTGCTGCACGCCCATCATTGGCTCATCTTGCACGGCCGCTACACCTGCCTTGCCCGCCGCCCGCTGTGCGAGACATGCATCATCGCCGATCTGTGCAAATGGCCGGGGAAGACGGTGAATGTTGCGCCGGCCGCCACACGCTGAGTTCGTTTCCCGGATGCGGTGCAGCATGTAGCGCGTCGCGCGGAATGCTGCACTGCTGATCCGGGATCGCCGCAGGCTCCGGTATTGTTACGATCCCGGGTCTGCAACGCATCACTTCGTGCTGCGTTGCGCCCGGGAAACGTGCTCGGTAGCCATCCGCTGCAATGCAGCGCGGTCGAGCTTATTGGTCGAGGCGAGCGGCAATTCGTCGACGAACCAGACGAAGCGGGGGTGCGCATAGGCCGGCGCATGGACGAGCGCGAATTGCTTCACATCGTCTTCGCTCAGCGCGTGGCCAGCTTTGCCGATGATAAACGCGACCGGTTTGCTGCCCTTGATGTCGTCGTCGATCGGCACTACCGCGGCCTGCGCCACGCTCGCGTGGCGCTCCAGCATGCGCTCGACGTCGGCCGGATAAATATTCTCGCCGCCGGAAACGAACATGTCGTCGGTACGGCCGACGAAATAATGAAAGCCGTTCTCGTCGCGGCGGAACACGTCGCCGGTGACGTAGAAGCCGTCTTCCGTCAGTGGCGGCCTAACGTCCGGCCGATTGTGATAGCCGTTCATCACAGCCGGGCACTTCATCTCCAAAACGCCTTGCTCCGCGTCGCGGTTGCCGCCGTCGACAAGCCGCAGCGTGACCTGCGGATGCGGATAGCCGACGGAAAGCTCCGGCTGCGGCAAGCCTTGTGGATGCGGGCCGAACACCACCGGGCCGGCTTCGGTGGTGCCATAGGCATTGGTCACTGCGGCCCGCGGCAGCGCCGCGCGTAACGCCGCCATCAGGCTCGCGCTCACCGGCGCCGAGCCCATGCGCACGAATGCGACGCTCGACAGATCGGTGCGCGCCAAGAGTTCGGCCTCGCGCAGCATCATGGCGATCATCGGCGGCACCGCGGTGAGGAAGCTCGCGCGATAGCCGCCGATCGCCTCGATATAGGCGCGGGCGGAAAATTGCGGCAGCAGCACGATGGTGGCGTGCGCCGCGCAGGCGAGCTTCGCCAGCGCCAACGCGTTCATGTGATAGAGCGGCGCGGCGATCAAATAGCGCTGGCGGTCGAGCCCCGGCGCCAGCCGTGTCTCCACCACCCAGATGTGACTCTGATGGGACAGCACGACGCCCTTCGGTCGGCCGGTCGATCCGGAGGTGTAGAGAATCATCGCCGGCTCGCGCGGCTGCGGCGCGACTGCGTCGAAACGGCCGGGATCAATAAATGCGTCGAACGGTATTGCGTCATTGCGAGGAGCGAAGCGACGAAGCAATCCAGATTGCAGCTCTGGATTGCTTCGCTGCGCTCGCAATGACGGATCGTCAGGGCTGAAGCAAACAACCGGCAAATCATCCGGGCAATCCTTGGCGCGCGGTGCGTCGCAGAACACCAGCCGTGCGTCGGCGTCGCGCAAGATGAAATGAATGGTGGGCTGCGGAAACTTGAAATTCACCGGCACCGCGATTAGCCCGGCACGCATGATGCCGTAATAGGCGGCGAGATATTCGGCGCGATTGAGCGACAGCAGCGCGACGCGGTCGCCACGTTTGAACCCGCGTTTGCCGAGCGCCCGCGCCACGCCGTTCGCCATGGCGTCGATCTGCGCGAAGGTGAATTCGCGCGGCGCGCGCTCGCCGCCGAGATCGATGATCGCGACTTTAGAGAGATCGCGGTCGCGGACGACCAGGTCGCCGAGATTTCGAAAGCCGGCAGCCGTCATGACTTCGGCGGTGCCGGCGGCGCCGTCAGATACGTGCCGCGGCCGCTGGCGATCAGCTTGCCGTCCAGATCGAAGATGCGCGCCTCGGCGGTGGCGAATTGCGACCCGGCGCGCACCACTTTGCCGTGGGCGAGGAGATCGCCGCGCAGCGCCGGCCGATGATAGTCGACGCGCAAGTCGATGGTCGGCACGCCGCGTCCGGTCTGCTTCACCATGGCCCAGTCGGCGGCGAGGTCGATCAGCGCCGCGAGAATGCCGCCATGGGTGATGCCGCGCTCTTTGTTGACCACCCATTCCTCGCGCCAAGTGGCCCGGATTTCGATGCCGTCGTCGCTCACCGCGACCACCGACAGCCCGAGCCACTGGTGAAACGGCGCGCGGGTGACCAGCGCCTGGATTTGTTCGAAAGTGAGGTCATTGGGCATGGCCGGTATTCCTATGCTGTCATGCCCCGCGCAGGCGGGGCATCCAGTAAACGCCGGCGCGCTGGCGAATACTGGATCATCCGCCTTCGCGGATGATGACACAGCGTCACGGCGTCACTACCACTTTGCCGATCACCTCGCGGTCGGCGATCAGGCGCAGGCCTTCACGCGCGTCTTCGAGCGGCAGCACTTTGTCGATCACCGGCTTGATCTTGCCGGCGGCGATCAGCGTCATCAAGGCCGCGAGGTCGTCGTCGTAAAAACTGTTGGAGCCGATGATCTGCAATTCGAAGCTCCACACGTAGCGCAGATCCTCCTTGGGATCGTAGCCGGCGGTGGCGCCGCAGACCAAGAGCTTGCCGCCGCGCTTGAGACAGCGCAGCGACGGCACCCAGGTGTCGCCGCCGGTGAAATTGACCACCACGTCGACGCCGCCGTCGTAAGACCGCCGCTGCGGCTTGCCGTATTTTTCGACCGCCCATCTCGACCAGTCGGTCTTGGTGTAGTCGATCGCCTCATCGGCGCCGAGCGCCTTGAGCCGCGCGAGCTTCTCGTCGCTGGATGCGCAGGCGATCACCTCGGCGCCGAGCATCTTCGCCAGCAGCACGCAGCCGGTGCCGACACCGCCCGAGGCGCCCAGCACCAGCACCTTGTCGCCGGCTTTGACGGTGCGGTGGGTGATGAGCATGCGGTGCGCCGTGCCGTAGGCGACGGGCAGCGCCGCCGCTTGCTCGAAGCTCACGCCGGCCGGCATCGCCACCAATTGCTCCACGGCGACGCGGCAATATTCCGCCATGCCGCCGTCGAGCATCTCTCCCATGAGGCCTTTCTTCTTGTTCACCGGATTGACCAGCACGCGGTCGCCTAACTTCCAGCGCTCTACGCCGGCGCCGACCTCGGCGATCTCGCCCGCCATGTCGAGCCCGATCACCACCGGCAGCGGCACCTTGATGCCCGGCATGCCGCGCATGGTGAACACGTCGTGATAATTGAACGACGCCGCGCGCACGCGGATGACCACCTCGCCGTCGCCCGGCTTTGGCGTCGGGTAATCGGCGACGACGTCGAGATCGTCGAGGCCGCCGTGGCGGCGGAGAACTAAGGCTTTCATCGTCCCTCTATTCCTTGTCATGCCCGCGGAGGCGGGCATCCAGTAATCACCGTGGCTCCGGTGGATACTGGATCATCCGCCTGCGCGGATGATGACAATGGCGAGAGGCCTCTGCCTAGTCCAGCCGCGCGCGTTCGGCAAACGCCGCTCAGGGAATCTCATAGACCGCGACTTCGCCGGCGACGCCCTTGAGCGCCGCGTTTTGCGGCTGCGGCGCGATGCCGGCGGCCGCCAACAGCGCCGCCGACTGCGGATAGTCCACCACCGGCTTGGTGGCGAAGATGGCGCGCGAGGTCGCGAGCCCCTGCACGCGTGCGGCGATATTGACGGTCTGGCCGAAATAATCGAGCCGGTCGTTGAGCATCACCGCGAGGCACGGGCCTTCGTGGATGCCGATCTTGAGCAGCAAATCCTCCTTGCGCGTGTCGCTGCCGACGCCGCCGATCGCGTCGCGCATGCGCAAGCCCGCGGTCAGCGCGCGGTCCGGCGTCGGAAACGTCGCCATCACCGCGTCGCCGATGGTCTTGACCACGGCGCCGCCGTGCGCCGCCACGATGTCGGTGAGGAGATGAAAGTGCTGGCGCACCAATTCGTAGGCCACCAGATCGCCGACGCGGGCGTAAAGCTCCGTCGAGCCTTTGAGATCGGTGAACAGGAAAGTCAGGCTGACGATCTTGAGGCCCTGGTCGACGTCGAGCGTGTCGGTGCGATAGAGATCGCGGAACGTCTGGTTGGTGAAGATGCGCTTGGCGGTGAGATTGGGCCGGCGCTGGCCGACCAGCGCGTCGTAGCCCGGGCTCTCGTACCAGACCACCGGCAAAGCGCGCACCGCGGTGCGGTTGGTCATGGAGAGCCGCACCGGGCCCACTTGCATCGGCGTCGTCAAGGTCGGCGCGCCGGCGCCCTCGAACACCAGCGCCAGCTCCTGCATGCCCGTGGCGCGCTCTGGCGCGACTTTCATGTAATGGCCGAAATGCGATACCGGCTCGAACACGATGACCCAGCCTTCCGGCACCTCCAGGTCGACGGTTGCCGTTTCGCCGGGTGCGAGAACGCGGGCATCGAGCGTGTAGTCCGCGATCAGCTTCTCCAGATCGGCGTCGGAGAGATCGACGGCCGAGCTCCAGAACACTTGCCGGTAATAGTCCCAGAACGGCAGGCTGCCCGGATCGTGCGCGGCGATCTTGCGGACGCGCGGGCTGACGGTGAACACCACCTCGACCATCTCGTCGAGCGAGACCTCGAACGAGCGGCTGCACAGCGCGCATTCGTAGGGCGCCTTGTGCACGTCCTTGAGCGAGGCGGTGACGTCGAGCACGCCGCGGCAGGTCGGGCACAGCACGTCCCACGCCAGTTCGAAGATGCCGAGCTGCGCCGCATGCAGGAACGCGGCGATCGTGGCCTCCTCGTCGAGGCCGTGCGCGGCGGCAAACGCCAGCACATTGATGCGGACAAGGTCGCGGTCGGCGCCGGTCTCAATGAGACGCTCGATGGCCGCCGCCGCATCGGCATCGGCCACATCGCGCTGCGCCGCAAACAAGGTTTGGCTCTCGCTCACGCCCAAGCTTACGGCAAAAACGGCGGGCGGGAACCTAGCTGCTGCCATTGATCTCCCAGCACGGCCTTGACACAATCCACAGATGACATTTGAGCTTCTGGACGAGATTTCGGAAGTCGAGACGTTTGCTGCCGGCTCTAAAATCCGAGAAATCGCCCGCTTGCGAAGAGTTTATGGCCGAGGCCGTTGGCGCAAACGCAAGGGAATTGCCCGGGTTCGTTTGGCGGACGGCTCTATTCATCTTGCGGAACTGCACTGGTATGAAGCGTCCGGAATTGGACGTAAAGAACTCAAAATCAAGCATCTGCTTCGAGGCTAAAAGCCATGGCAAAATCACAATCAAAGCAGCTTGTCGTCTGTATCAGCAACGAAGGTTATCCGACGTCGCTTGAGAAGCGGAAGATTTACCTCGCACTTCGCGACTTGACCGCCGAGAAGCACGGACTCATTCGGGTCGTTGACGAATCCGGCGAGGATTATCTCTATTCCAAGACGCTTTTCCGTTCGATTGCATTGCCTCAGGCAGTCAAAAAGGCCGTATTGGCGGCTTGAGATTTATGCAGGAAAACTTCCGCCAATTCCTCGACCGGCTGCGGCAGACCGGCGAGCTCGTCGACCTGCATCAGCCGGTCGATATCCGCCATATCGCCACGCTGGTCGATCAGGCCACGACCGCGCTCTATTTCCATAACGTCATCGGCTACAAGATGCCGGTGGTGTCCGGCATCATCCGCAGCCGCGAGCGCGCCACCGCGGCGCTCGGCTGCGAGACTTTCGCCGAGATCGAGCAGAAGCTCGCCGCCGCAATCGCCAAGCCGATCCCGCCGCAATACGTCAAAACCTCGCCCACGCGCGAGGTCACGCTCGTCGGCGACGACGTCGATCTCTACAAGCTGCCGATCCCGATGTCGTCGATCTATGACGGCGGCCCGATGATCACCGCCGGCGTCGTCATCGCGCGCGATCCCGAGCTCGGTTTTAACTCCGGCATCTATCGATTTATCGTCAAGGAAAAGGCGCTGACCGGCATCGACATCGTCACGCCGAACAATATGCGGCTGTTCGCGCAGCGCGCGCTGGCGCGCAATGAACCGTTGCCGATCTCGATCTCGATCGGCACCCATCCGATCGAGATCACCGGCTCCGGCTATCGCGCGCCGCTCGGCGTCGACGAGATGGCGATTGCTGGCGGCATCCGCGGTGAGGCGGTCAAGCTCGCGCCCTGCGCCACCATCGACATGCCCTACATCGCCGACGCCGAGATCGTGCTGGAGGCGGAAATCCTCCCCACCGGCTGGACCTTTCCCGAAGGCCGCTTCGGCGAATTCACCCGGCTGATGGGCGGGCTGCATTGGAATCCGCTGGTGCGCATCAAGGCGATTTCGATGCGCCAGGACGCCATCTATTACAATCTGCACATGCCGTGGGAGAACACTTGGCTCGCGGCGCCGACGCGCTATGCCGCGATCCGCCAGGCGCTGCGCACCGCCGGCGTGCAGGTCAAGGACATCAATGTCACGCTCGGCGGCTGCGCCTTCTGGCACGCCGTGATCTCGATCAAGAAGCAGCCCGGCGAGGGCAAGAACGCGCTGCTCGCCGCGCTCTCGGTGATGGATCTCAAGCACGTCGTCGTGGTCGACGACGATATCGACGTCAACGATGCGGCCGAGGTCGAATGGGCCATCGCCACCCGCGTGCAGGGCGACCGCGACGTGATGATCGTGAGTAACGCGCGGGCCAAGCCGCTCGATCCCAGTCTGCCGCAAGGCTACGGCACGGTGCCGACCGGCGCCAAGGTCGGCATCGACGCCACCATTCCGGAAAATATTCCGCGCGAATATTACGAGCGCATTACGTACGCCTATGCCGATAGCGCGAAGATTCAGGACTATGTCGGCGGCAAGAAGGACAAGGCGGGCGAGGCCGGCGATGAAGCGAAGGTCGCCGCGCTCGCCGATAAGATCGCGGCCGCCATCGAGAAAATGCCGCTCTACTACACCGACATCGCCGAGAAATTTTCGCAATACGATTTCGTCACCATCGCCCGCGCCATCGGCCATCTGCACGCAACCGAAATGCTCTGGCAGGACCCGCGCGGCCGCATGTGCCTGCGCGGCTCGGCGTTCGCGGCGAAGCCGCCGGGGCGCTAGGCCTCTTCTCATCGTTCGCCAACGGGCCCGCGCGAAGTCGCGCGGCCCGATGACAGGGCTCCGGCGAACGATCTAGGGCGTGGACTCATTAACACGAAGCCACATCCGTATTGATGCGAGTTGAACGAAGGCCAGGTAGTTGGCTGCGAGCTTGTCGTAGCGCGTCGCGATCATTCGCCAAGAACTATACGCACGAGATCGACTGTGTTTTTTGCGCCGATTTTTTTTAACAGATTAGTCCGGTGGAATTCGATAGTCCGCGAGCTGACGCCAAGGTGGCGCGCGATTTCTTTGCTGGTGAGTCCCCTGACGATTTGAGCCAGAACCGTTCGCTCTCTCGGAGTCAAAGTCTTATGGGCTGGAAGCGGTTTCGAAAGGACGTCCAGCGCACTGTTTAGTCGCTGGATTTCCCGCTTCGCCTGCTTGAGTTCGGGTGTCTCAAGAAATTCCCAATTGGCGTTCCGTCGTGCGATGGTGCATTGGTGAGCGCGCGCCACGTCAAGTATGTCGGCTGCCCTGCTCCTCTGGAGCGAATAAGTGCACAGAACGATCATCTTGTGGTCGGCGACGGAGCGATCGAGGGTCTGTTCATACTCGCAAAACTCCTTCCAATAGTTCTCCGGCGACCAGAACGCATTGCCGCTAACCCTAAGACCCTCGGAGCCCCTGGCTAACGCAGCACTAAGCTTCGCGCGCCAGGCGGAGATGATCCTTTGCAGTTGGAACTTACCGCCCTTGAGGTACCACTGGCTGCCATCGACCAGTTCGAACCGGCCGTCCGACAAGTGCCGGTCAAAGTCGGGAATGTTGCGCCGCAAAGATGACTTTGCATCCTCCTTCGTGATCGGGTCGGAGACGACCCAAATGCAGGATTCGTTGCTATTTAGACCGGCCTCAAAGTATGAGACGGCAGCATCGAGCAGGTCTGACTTTGAACTCGTAGAATATGCAAATATGCGTCCCCCAGGAAATGGGTTGGAGGACGGGAATGCCGGTTTCCCGCAACACCCGATCGGAGTGCTGCTGCGCTCCGGATTTAGCCTCCGACTGGGCGGGCAACGGAATGTTGGCTTCACGATTCCGAACTGGATTGGTGGGAGTCATAGAGGCCTCCAATCGTCGAGCCTTGCCGACACCCTTGCGACCGCAACCTAAGATAGCTTCGCACTTTTAGGACCTGTCTACACCTCACTATTGGAACGCTTGGCGCGGCAGATGGTAGCGCCCCAGCCACTGCGGCTGCCTCCCTCGTATTTGCACCAGTATCAGTTGTGGCAGGCTTTTCTTATTTGTTTCAGAGCTCGGGAGGCAAAGCGTGGAAATTTTGAACATGTCGATTGCGGCACCCGCTCTTACGCCCCGTGAGATCGAAGTTTTGACCCTGTTCGCGAAAGGAAATACCGCGCGGCAGATCGCCCATAGCTTGGGTATCACCAAACGCACCGCGGATGCCCACAGGGAGATGATTATCCGGAAACTTGACGCTTCAAATATCGCAAACGCAGTTGCGCTCGCGGTGGTAAACGGCATCATTCAGGCGCCGTAATTCCCCACCGAAAAAGACTTTTCACGGCGTTGATTTACGTCAATGCCGAGTTTCGGCCCCTGTGGTCGAGTTATTTATGCGAAATTCGCGATTCTTTTTCATCATTCAGTGGCCAGATGGTATCGATGACGATGCCGAGGGAACGCTTTTATCCGGCAAAGAAGCCGCGCACGCTTATGCGCACAGGATTATCCGTGAACTCAAGGAGGCGGGGGGTTATGACGATCCTGCGCCGGTTATGATTGTGCGGGACACGGACGGAACGACTGTACATTCCATACCTTTCTACTCCGATGCGCTGTCCAGAACGGTTTAGTACGGCACGTTCCAGCCGCGCGCGGCCGCCGAAATAACCACCGTGCGGCGCGGGCGGCGTTGGCGTTCGGTGTCGAAGGGCGAGGCCCGAGCGCATCAGCAAGCATCCTTCGAGGGCCGCTTCGCGGCCACCTCAGGATGAGGTGTTGACCCGCCCGCATTTGGTGTAGCCTCCACGCCAACAAGCCTACAAAACTTAAGGGAGGACCACGATGCTACTTCCCCGCAGGTCCGTGTTGCGTCTTGCCGGCGGCGCCATGGCGCTTCCCGCCGTCACGCGGCTCGCGCGCGCGCAAAGCTATCCGTCGCGCTCGGTGCTGATCCTCGTCGGTTATGCCGCCGGCGGCCCGACCGACATCTGCGCGCGGCTGATCGCCGGCTGGCTGTCGAAAGCGCTCGATCAGCAATTCGTCGTCGAGAACCGCGACGGCGCCGGCAGCAATATCGCCACCGAGGCGGCGATCCATGCCGAGCCTGACGGCTACACGCTGCTGCTGGTCACCTCGTCGAACGCGATTAACGCCACGCTCTATCCGCATCTGAATTTCAATTACATGGCGAGCATGGTGCCGGTCGCCGGCATCATGCAGGCGCCCTCGGTGCTCGAGGTCAATCCGTCGTTTCCGGTCAAGAGCACCGCCGAGTTCATCGCCTACGCCAAGGCCAATCCGGGCAAGATCGATCTCGGCACCGCCGGCAACGGCAGCCCGCCGCACATGTTCGCCGAATTGTTCATGTATATGACCGGCGTCAAGCTCAACGTGGTGGGCTATCGCGGCGGCGGCCCGGCGCTGATCGATCTCCTCTCCGGCCAGGTCAAGGTGATGTTCGAGGGCATCACCTCGTCGATCGGCTACCTGCGCGCCAACAAGCTCCGCCCGCTCGGCGTCACTTCGGCCAAGCGCTCCGCCGCGCTGCCCGACGTGCCGCCGATCGCCGACGTGGTGCCGGGCTACGACGCCACCGGCTGGTTCGGCCTCGGCGCGCCCAAGGGCACGCCACAGCCGGTGATCGATACGCTGTCCAAGGCGGTCGCCGCGGGCCTGGCCGATCCGGGCATGCAAGCGAAGATGGCCAATCTCGGCGCCGAACCGATGCCGATGGGACCGGACGAATTCGGCAAGCTCATCGCCGGCGACACCGAGAAATGGGGCAAAGTCATCCGCGCCGCCGATATCAAGATGGATTGAGGGTGGCGGGGGCGCGGGATTCGCACGGCGCACGTTTCCCGGACGCGGTGCAGCACGAAGTGGTGCACCGCTGATCCGGGATCGTCGCGGGCTCTGAGTTCGTAACGATCCCGGGTCTGCAGCGCACCACTCCGCTGCGCTACGTGTTGCGAAGCGCCCGGGAAACGAAGCAAGTTGCGGGCGCGGCTGTCACATCGTGGCGAGGGCAAGCGCGCAGGCGCCGCAACTCCGCTTCAAATCCCCGTGCGAAACCGCGTCATCACGATCAGGATCGCCATCTGCATCGTGCCTTGCAGCGCCACGGCATAGAAATATTTCTGCATCAGGCCGGTGATCCTCTTCATGTCGGGCTCGGGTTTCTGCAATTCCAGGCAGACGATGACGTTGACCGGCGTGAGGAAGCCGAGCCCCTGGATCGTCATCAGCGTCACCAGCACCAGCGCCGCGGCCACCCAGCCGTAGTCCGGCCACGGCAGCGCCGTGTAGCCGAGCGCCACCGCGAGAAACCAGCCCGAGGTGCCGCCGACGATCGACACCGTCGGCATCAGAAACAGCGTGCGCGGGGTGAGCCGCCGCATGATCTCGCGGCGCACCGGCAGTCCCACGCGGCGCAGGATCGGGCCGAGCACGAAACCCATGAACAGGTCGATGCCGGTCCACAACAGGCTCGAAAACACGTGCACGAAATCGAGCAGCCACAGGTTGCCGGCAACGATCGCCGCGATCATCACAGCGAGCGCGCAGAGCGACCACGCCAGATAGCGCCAGCGCAAAAATCCTTCGGTCGGTTCAATCGCGGCGGCGGTCATGCGGGTTCGGCGCGTTAGAGGGACGGAGACAGCGTATGCGATGTCCACCGCCGCGTCATGGCCGGACTTGTTCCGCCTGCGGACCGAAGTGGATTTCAGTGGGTATTGAAGAAATATTTATGAGTGGGGAAAAATCCATGCGAGAATCGCGACGATAATTGCGATAGCGGCAGTAATGAAACCAGCAATTCCGATGAGTTCACTACGCCGGCGGCGCTTGGCCATCGCCACCATCATATGTTCATTGCCGCGCAAAGCAGAAAATGATTTTACCAGCGCAGGGAAATTGGTTGCCTCCAGCACTGAATAAATATTTTCTCGATTCTCCCTATCTCGCCTAGATTCAATGATCCTCTCACGAATTTTCTGCAGGTCTTGAAAAAGTTCAGTGAATTTCGGGTGTACGGATAAAATCACCTCATACCCCAGTTTTGAAATCATAATCTCGAGATCAATAGCTATTTTTGAAGTGCCGGCGTCAATCGCATCATGACGAGCGCGATAGCAATCAAAGAGGGCGTCATTTAGAAGCGCGGTAGCCTCAATGGGGGCGTTATTTTGAAACTTTACTAGAGCTTCGACTATGCGTCGTCCAGCATAGCGCAGTTCTTTGATAGAAGGATTTACAACTTTATTAGCGACTTGCTCGGCAATTTTTATATCTTCTTCCGCTCGATTCCATTCAACGAGAATCGAGTTGAGCAACTCCTCAAAATCGTCCAGCGGTGGCATCTTTCGACAAATTTTTTTAGGGTAGCCGCCGCTCGATCCTCATCATCGCAGCATCAGCAGCAATCGAGATTTGGTTTAGCTCGGACTGCTCCATAGATGAGCCATTCTGCGCGAGTGTGTTGCCGCGTGAAAGACGCTCCACAACTTCGTCGGTGGCGCGTTCCTTTGCGGCCTCATAATCGCGGAGTGTCACCCACTCGTAAATCGAGCGAATAGTGGTCATCTACAACCTCCTGCCCCAGATGACGCGAAAAATGGGAGACTTGACAGGGGTTGTCAAACCTACCGAATCGCAACTAAGCGCCTGTCAGGACAATAGAAAGACCACCGTTAAAGGCACCTTTAAAGGCCGAATCAGAGCCACTGATTCGCTAAATCTGCCGTTGATTTGATAGTGACTCCCCGTGAAAAAGCGCATCAGGCGTCAAATATGGGCCGCTGAGGGCCCAAAAATATTTTTGGTACAGCGGCAATCCGGCCGGTCTGCGGGTCATACCGCCCACTGCACTGGACGGCCCGGGGACAGGTCCATTCCTAACTAGCAAGCGTAGATGGGGTAACGGGCCAGTGGCAAGCGAGGTAGGCCGTTTGCTATGCCGCTGATGAGGCGTACTCGGGCGCGGCATGCAAGGGCGCTATGCTGGAGTGGCGGTCGTCCCTCACACTGATGGTGTAACGGAGTCGGGCGTGAGCCTGCTCCAAGCATCGAGGAGGGACGACCATGGACTATTATGCAGGAATTGACGTGTCATTGGAATGCTCAAGTGTGTGCGTTGTCGATGCGAACGGCAAGATTGTTCGCGAAGGCAAGGTTGCGAGCGATCCGCAGGCCATGATCGACTATTTTAGCTCGCTTGGTTTGGCGCTATCGCGGATCGGACTGGAGGCGGGCCCGTTGTCGCAATGGCTTTACGCGGCGTTGCGGCAGGCGGGTCGGGCGGTTGAGCTGTTGGAGACGCGGCACGTGCGCGATGCGTTCAAGGCGATGCCGGTGAAGAGCGATCGCAATGATGCGCGTGGAATTGCGCAACTGATGCGGCTGGGCTGGTTCCGGCCGGTGCATTGCAAGTCGATGGCGGCGCAAGAGCTGCGGGCGGTGCTGACGGCGCGCAAGCTCATCCAGTCGAAGCTTCGCGACATTGAGAACAGCCTGCGCGGGATTTTGCGCGGCTTCGGGCTTAAGGTCGGCAAGACAACGGCACGAAGCTTTGCGGGGCGGATCCGCGAGCTGGTGGCGGGACAAGCCAATCTTGAGACGATCGCGCAGGCATTGCTAGCGGTGCACGCGGTGCTGGTGCGCGAGTTCAATGGGTTCGAGAGACGGGTGCGGATCATGGCGCGCGAGCACGGTCCCGCCAGGCTGTTGATGACGACGCCGGCGGTCGGCCCCATCGTGGCGCTGACCTATGCCAGCGCCATCGACGATCCGGCACGCTTTACCTCGTCGAAGCAGACCGGAGCGCATTTCGGACTGACGCCGAAGAAGTATCAATCGGGCGAGACCAATATCACCGGGCGCATCAGCAAGATCGGCGACGCCGCAGTGCGCGAAGCACTCTATCAGGCCGCCCATGTCATGCTGACCAAACCGGTCACCGGTTGTGCGGCCCTCAAAAGCTGGGCGATGCGGATCGCCAGAAGAGCCGGCATGCGCAAAGCCAAGGTGGCACTGGCGCGCAAGCTTGCCGTGATCATGCACCGCATGCTCGCCGACGCCAAAGTTTTCAACCCGGCCGCCGCGGCCGCCACATCGGGAGAATAACGGTTTTCGGACGGGTCACGACACCAGGCCCTTCCGAAGCGAAGTCCCTTCGCCGGGACGATGGATCAGGTCAGACCGTCATCCGGGATGTGGCATCGACCACGCATCCGTAGATTGGCCGGCCTATCCTCACGAACTCCATCAGGCGGCGGCTCCGCGCCGACCCCGTACAGAAGCAAGTCCCCGGCGAGCGGACGACGACGCAAAAGGGATTGACTTACGAAGGCCCGTTACAGAAGCCCGGATGAAACGAAGTGAAATCCGGGATGGGCTTAAGGGCCTCTCGTTCGTACCCGCATATCGCTCCGCTCATGCGGGCTACGGATGGGAGCAGCGGCGTTCTTGACATCGTTGTTCGACAACACTCGCGCGCATGCGCTCGCGGGAACGGAGAAGCGTGCATCCGCCCCCGCGAAAGCGGGGGAGGGGGACCGCGCGTTTGCGCGGTGGAGGGGGCGTCTGACGCGACGCTTCGTTGTCGTCGCAGGAGGAGCGTCGCTGCCCGCGCCCCGCCCACCATCCTTCGCGCTAGCGCCACGCGATGGTCCCCCCTCCCCGCTGTCGCGGGGCGGGAAAGATAACACGGAGACCCACCATGCCCACGTGGCGTAACAAACCGAAATCCGAGAAAGGCAATTATCACAAGCGGCGCAGCTTCGAGCAGGGCAAGGCCGAGATCGACGCCGCGCACCGCGCGACGTTCCGGCTTTATGGCGATGCGCTGCGGCTGTGGCGGCGCTGTGCGCAGCGGCGCTGCCGGCGGCATCGGTGCTGTCTCGGCGATCCGCAGCATTGTTTTGGCCGCGCCTGGCCGTTCGTGCCGCCGTCGCTGCGGCGCCGCGCGCAGCAGCAGGTCATCGCCGGCGGCCCGCGCCGCGTTCCGCTCGCCGGCCATGTCGAATGGATGGTGCGCCGAACCGCGTTCAAGGATTTGGTGACGTGGATTTTCGGTTGAGCATCGGAACTTTGTCCGCTCATTCCCGCGCAAGCGGGAATCCAGCCTGGGTCCCCGCTTGCGCGGGGACGAGCGGGTTAGAGCACATCGCCGATTGCTCCTTACGCAACATTCGCTCCGCGCTCGCCTTACTGCTCGCCCTTCGGCTTCCACTGCGCCGCCAGATCCTTGGCGTGGGCGATCTCGCCCGGCGTCAGCTCATCGGCGGCTGCCTTGAGATTGTCGACGGCCAAGGCGTTGTCCTGCGCGGCCGACAGCGCAAACCACATATAGGCCTGCACGTAATCCTTCGGCACGCCTTCGCCGCGGGCATACAAAGTGCCGAGATTGTTCTGCGCCATGGCGTAGCCCTGGTCGGCGGCAAGGCGAAACCATTTGGCGGCCTCGGTGTCGTCGCGCGGCACGCCGTGGCCGTCGTCGTACAAAATGCCGAGACTGTATTGCGCGTCGGCGTCGCCTTGGCCCGCGGCGAGGCGATACCATTTCGCCGCCTCGCGATAATCGCGCGCAACACCGTGGCCGTTGTCGTAGAGGATGCCGAGATTGTACTGCGCGGTGGCAAGCCCCTGCTCGGCGGCGCGGCGATACCAGACGAGCGCGTCGGCATAGCTCTGCGCCACGCCGCGGCCGGTCTCGTACATCTGGCCGACATTGCTCTGCGCCTGGGCGTCGCCTTGCGCCGCGGCCAGGCGATACCACTTCAAGGCCTCGGCGGTTTTGCCGTGCAAATCGTCAAGGCCGCCGAGCGCGAACTGCGCCGGCGCCATGCCCTGATCCGCCGCCTTTTGCAGCCAGCGCGCCGCGTCGTCGTCGCTCTTTGGCACGCCTTCGCCCGCGAGATACATGCCGCCGAGCGAGGCTTCCGCCACCTCGTCGCCTTGCTCGGCCGCCTTGCGCATCCATTGCGCGGCCGCCGCGTAATCCCGCGGCACGCCTTCGCCGTTTTGATACATGAAACCGAGCACGACCTGCGCGCCGGCAACGCCCTGTTCGGCCAGCGGACGCAGCAGCAGCAGGCCATCGCGTAATCATGCCGCTGATAGGCGGCAATGCCGAGCTGCAGCGGCACGGTAGGCAGGGTGTCCGGCGTGGCGGGCAGCGACATCGCGGCCAGCATCGCGAAAGCTGCCAGAGCGTAACCAAGCTTCGCAACAGCGCGCATCGCCGCCCTCGAACACGGACCGCACTTATCCTGCGATTGGTCGCGCGCCACGGCGCCGCGGTTCTAATCGGATATTCCGAAATAAATTCGGGTGCGGCCTGCGCTACGTCCACCGGACCGGACCCGCGGATTTCCCCGCGCCATATGCCAGAATCAAAGCCAATCCACAGAATTATCCCCAAAGGCGTGGCCCGCTCCGGCGGGCACGCTTTAACTTGCGACTCCAAGGCCGCGGCGTATCCTTCCTTCAGATCGGTCGCGTTTGGTTCTGCCGAATGTGTCGATCGCCAAGGTCAGATGGGCCTGGGTGCGGCCGCAGCTACCGGCGTTGCATCTCGTGGCGAGTTTGATCCTGGTTCCAAGCTGCGGGTAGCAGCACGAGGAACGTGTCGGGCGGGCGCAAGCTCGCCCGTCATGTTTTTGGGCGTCCGCTCCGACCAATGGAGCGAAACTGCCGCTCATTCCCGCGCAAGCGGGAATCCAGCTCCTCGCCCAAAACAGAATTGGAACAGAGTGGGTCCCCGCCTGCGCGGGGACGAGCGGTACTCCCAGTGTTTCCAACTCAACCAAACATGCCTTAGGGTCGGCGCATGGCCAGTCTGATCAATCGCCGGCAATTCACCATCGAATGGGGCCATTGCGACCCGGCCGGCATCGTCTTCAATGCCCGCTTCTTCGAGTTCTTCGATTGGGGCACCTGGACGCTGTTCGAGGCGGCGCTCGGCGTCAAGCCGGCGGAGCTCGGCAAAGCGTTCGGCATTATCGGCATTCCTCTGGTCGATGCCGGCGCGCGCTTTCTGGCGCCGGCGAAATTCGGCGATGTCGTCGAGATCGCCTCGCAAGTGAGCGAATTCCGCCGTTCGAGCTTCGACGTCGCGCATCGGATCTTTGTCGGCGGCACGGTTGCGGTCGAAGGCAGTGAGACCCGCGTCTGGGCGGTGCGCGATCCGGCCGATCCGGCCAAGATCAAATCGCAGCCCATTCCGCCCGAAGTCACCGCGAAATTTCAAAGCTGAACCCGCCGAATCCTCTTGACTCCGCCCACCATTTGTTCTCTCTTTGTTCCCATTGCGTTGAATATATCGGTCGGGGCGTAGCGATGGTCTTTGCTCTTGATACTCTTGGATACGCGAAACATTTACGCGATCATGGCGTGCCGAGCGATCAGGCGGAAGCGCACGCCGAGGCGGCAAGAGATTTCATCATGGCCGAACTGGTCACCAAGCTCGATCTGGAAGCTGCGCTCGACCGGGTAACGCTGCGCATGACGGTGCGCTTCGGTGTCATGCTCGTGGCCGGACTAACTGCGCTCGCCGCCATCCTAAAGCTCGCGTAGCGCAGGGTGGTTGGAAGCGTCCTCATTGCGCTAGTGTACGGTTCGCCTTCCTTGCCGGCCGGCCCATTTTCAGGGACATTCAAGCAGCTAACAAATACGGAGGTCACGCCATGGAGATCGTTCCGCTCGGTCCGGGTTTTGCCGCCGAAATACGCGGCGTGACGCTCGCCGACGTCGCCGCCGACGACGCCATCTATGCCGCGGTGCGCGCGGCGTTCGAAGAGCATTCCGTCCTGCTGTTTCGCGATCAACAAATCGGCGGCGAAGGCCAGCTCGCGTTTTCGCGGCGCTTCGGGCCGCCGGAAACCACCAAGGTCGGCTCGCTCGGCACCGGCACCAATTTCGTCATCCTCACCACCATCGGCCCGGACGGTAACGTCGTGCCGGAGGATCACCGCTATGCCATGCGCAACAAGGCCAATCAGCTTTGGCATACTGACTCGTCGTTCAAGACTACGCCGGCGCTGACCTCGGTGCTGGCGGCGCGCACCATTCCGGCGAACGGCGGCGAAACCGAATTTGCCTCGACCCGGCTTGCCTTCGAGCGGCTCGATCCGGCGCTGCAAAAGCAGCTGGAAAATTCCTTCGCCTGGCACAGCTACGGCCATTCGCGCGGCAAGATCGCCGAAGGCCTCGCCAGCGCCGAGGAAATGGCGACGTTGCCGCCGGTGTGCTGGCGCATGGTCTGGAAGAATCCGGTCAACGGCAGGAAGGCGCTCTACATCGCCTCGCACACTTACGCGGTCGAAGGCATGGCGCCGAAAGCCGGCGAGAAATTCATCGAGGATTTGACCGAAGCGGCGACCGCGCCCGGCACCACCTACGAGCACAAATGGCGCGAGGGCGACGTCATCATGTGGGACAATCGCGCCACCATGCATCGCGGCCGGCCGTGGCCCGGCAACGAGCCGCGCTACATGGTGCGGACCACGATCTCGGCGACCGCAGCCGACGGCGTCGACAGCGTGCGGCCGCCGCCGCGGCTCGCGGCCGAGTGAAAGCACTCTGGAATAAGGTCACCGAATGAACGTTCATCTGGTCGGCAGCATCGGCCTCGACACGGTCGATGAGGTTTTCGCAACCGTCGGCAGGCTGCTCGGGCCGCATCTGCGCCGCATTCCCGACGGCGAGGTCGGCGGCCGCCGGCAGTGGATCAGCTGGCAATATCCGCTGCTGCTCTCCAGCCCCTATCTCAAGCGCGATCCGTCCGGCGCGATCCGGCCAACCAACCGCTTTCCGCTGCTCACGCTCGCCGACGGCGTGGCGCCGGCGGAAGTGAAATTCGGCGAGCTCGGCTATGCGCGGGAGGCGCGCGCCTCTTATCTCGATTTCATCGCCGCGCGCGAGGCCGGCATGCTGCCGAAAAACATCCGCTTTCAGGTCTGCCTGCCGACGCCGTTTGCGGTGGTCAGTTCGGTGGTCGTGCCCGCCGCGCTGGCCGCGGTCGAAGCGGCTTACGAGAAAGCCATGATCGCCGAGGTCGCGGCGCTGGTCAGGCATATTCCGCACAAAGACCTCTGCATCCAGTGGGACGTCTGCAACGAAATGGTGATCTGGGACGGCCAGTCGAGCGACGCCGTGCCCGGCAACGTTTCGCATGACGACATCATCGCCCGCATGAAGCGGCTTTGCGCCGCGGTGCCGGACGACGTCGAGCTCGGCTTGCATCTGTGCTACGGCGATTTCGGCGCCAAGCATTTCGTCGAGCCGAAAGACGCGACGCAGATGGTCGATTTCGCCAATGCGCTGGCCGCGTCGATCCCGCACAAGCTCGCCTATATTCACATGCCGGTGCCGATCGACCGCAGCGACGACGCCTTCCATCGCCCGCTGCGCGATCTCAAACTCGGCGACGGCACCGCGCTGTTTCTCGGCGTCGTGCATGCCAAAGACGGCGTCGCAGGCGCCAAGGCGCGCATCGCCGCGGCGCGCCGCTACGCGCCGGACTTCGGCATCGCCACCGAATGCGGTATGGCACGCGCGCGCTCCGAAGAAACCGTGCGCACGCTGCTGAAAATCCACGCCGACGTTTGCGCCGGCGACTGAATGGCGCGCGATATCCATCTTGTCGGCAGCGTACCGATGGCGAATGCGCAAGACGTGTTTGCGCGAGTCAGCGCTGCCCTCGGCGCGCGCGTCAAGCGGCTGCCGGACGGCGAAACCGGCGAGCGCGGCGACTGGATCACCTGGCTCGAGCCGGTGTTTGCCGAGAACCCTGCCTTTGTGAAATCGGGCGAGTTTTTCCGCGTGCACGCGAGCGGCGGCACCGGCCGCGAGCGCTTCACGCTCAAACCGGGACTTGCGCGCGGCGGACGTTCATTTCGACAATCTGTTCTATGCCGACATCGCCAAGCAATCTTATGCCGTGTTCAAGGCGCTGAAAGACGCCGGCAAGATTCCCGCCGGCACCAAATTCCAGGTCGATCTGGTGCCGGCGCATTCGGTGATCTGGCTGTTCCTGGTCGATGCGCTGCATGCGCCGATCGATCCGCTCTATAACGAGGCGCTCAAGCGCGAGATCGACAAGATCGCCGCGGCCATCCCGCACGACGAATTGGCGATCCAGTTCGACGTCGCCTCGGCGGTGTTCGCGCGGCTCGAGCGCAACGAGGCGTCGAGCTACGGCCGCAGCAAGGCCGAGATGCAGGACACCTTCGCCACTATCCTGGTCGACCTCGGCAACCGCGTGCCGGCCGATATCGATCTGCTCTATCACCTCTGCTACGGCGATTCGAACCATCGCCACGTGATCGAGCCGACCGACATGGGCGACATGGTCGAGTTCGCCAATCGGGTGTCGCGGCAGATCGCGCGGCCGATCCAGCTCATTCACATGCCGGTGCCGCGCAACCGTTCCGACGACGCCTATTTCGCGCCGTTGCAGCGGCTCAAGCTGCGGCCGGAAACGGAATTATGCCTCGGCCTGGTGCACTATACCGACGGCATCGAAGGCACCAAGACAGCGGCTCGCCACGGCGAAGAAATACGCCGAGCGATTTTTCCGTCGCCACCGAATGCGGCTTCGGCCGGCGCGATCCGGCGACCATTCCGGAGCTGCTGCGCATCCACGCCGCGGTCGCGGATCTGGATTGAATGAGGCCGCTATTCCGCCGCCATGCACTTTCGCCGCTTGGCCTCGCTGCCGCTCCATCTCGCGGCGAATGCGGACGGCTTGCGAATTTTCGTCGAGCACGACATCGGCGGCGGCCAGAAATTCGCCGGCGGCCACGTCGCGATTGAGCTTGACGTGATGCGCAAGCCCGATCGGCAAGGCGCCAAGCTTTAAGCTGCGTTCCGCCGGAATGAGCTTGGCGTAGACCGTATAGCCGCCTTCGCCGTCGAGCATCTCGCCGGCTTTGAGCGCCCGCTTGGCGACCGCCACGGCGTCGCCGCGGAAACCGCGGCAACTTCCGGTCGGCTCGCCGCGCAGCGCGACATTGAGCACCGAGATCGACAGCTCCAGCCCGATCAGGTGGAACGGCTTGTACATCGCCGCATAACGGCCGGTCGCATCGGTCGGCAAACCGTATTGCTTGAAGCAGGCCGCGGCGTAATCGTTGCCCGCCTTGAGGACGACATAGACACCCCAGCGCAAATCGCGCTCGACCGGCGCGCCGTCGCGCTGCAGCGACGACACCACTTCGACCATGCCGTCGCTCTCCAGCACGCCGCCGATCGCCTTCGGCCGCAGCACGCGCGCCAGCTCGTCGGCGCCGCACGGTGGAAATTTCAAGCCGTCATGCGGCACCTCGAGGTCGCAAGCATTGGCGACCGCCGACATTTCGATGGCCGACTTGGTGCCGTCGAGGAACGAGTTGAACATCTGCGAATTCATGCCGGCCGCTTTGGCTTCGGCGGCGGTGAGCCCGTAATGCTCCCACACGCCGTCCGGCGTGACCGCGTGATAGGCCGGCAGATATTTGGTGCCTTTGCCGCGCAGCGGCGACGACAAAGCCCGCCGAACGCGCCCAATCAACCATCTCCGCAATCAGCGCCGGCTGGTCGCCATAGGCCATCGAATAGATCACGCCGGCCTCGCGCGCCTTGCGGACCAAGAGCGGCCCGGCCAGCGCGTCGGCTTCGACATTGACCATGACGATATGTTTCTTCGCCTCGAACGCCGCGAGCGCGTGCGCAATGCCGGCATTCGGACTGCCGGTCGCCTCGATCACCACGTCGACGCGCTCGTCGGCAATCGCGTCACGGCCGTCATCGGCAAAGCGGGTGCGCGCGATGCGCGCCGCATCCCAGCCCACGGTCTTGCAGGCAAGCTTGGCGCGCTCCGGATCGAGATCGGCGATGACCGCGACCTCAAGCCCTGCAATCGACGGCGCCTGCGCCAGAAACATCGAGCCGAACTTGCCGGCGCCGATCAATCCGACGCGGACCGGCTTGCCGGCTTCGAGCCGCGCGGCGAGGAGGGATTGCAGGCTCATAACTACTCCGCCGCCACCCGATGCGCCCGTGCATACTCCAGCAACGCATCGTCGGCGACCGGCACGATCGGCGCAAAGTCGCGGTGCGCGATCCATTCGGCACGGGTGAACTTGGTGATGTGGTTGGAGCAGGCGCACAGCGTCAGATAGACGATCTTGCGCGGATAGGGCGTGATGTTCGGCGGCGAGGCGTGCACCAGATTGCCGTGGAACATCAGCACCGAGCCGGGCTTGCCGGTCGGCGCCACGATGCCGCCTTGCGCAGCGAGCCGCGTCACGGTGTCGTTGTCGAGCGTCCACAGCGGATAGGACGTGGTCGCGGTGTCGTGGCCGGCCGCCAGCACACCTTGCTTGTGGCTCTTCGGGATCACCATCAGCGCGCCGTTGATCGGCATCACCTCGTCGAGGAACACCGCGATATTCATGGCGCGCGGCTCCGGCATGCCGTCGTCGCGCGCCCAGGTGCCGTAATCCTGGTGCCACTGCCAGACGTCGCCCTCGAACGCCGCCTTGGCGTTGAGCTTGAACTGATGCACGTAGACATCTTCGCCAAAGAGTTGGCGGAGCGGTTCTACAAGTCGCGGATGGCAGGCGAGCAGCCGAAATGTTTCGTTAAACGTGTGCGCGGCAAAGGCGGTGCGCGGCGCGCCGGATTTCTCGCGCCACACTTCCTTGCGGTCGAGCTTGAGGATCGCCTCGGCGTCGTCGCGCAGCAGCGCGATCTCCTCCTCGGAGAAGCAATTCGGGAAGAACAGATAGCCCTGTTCGTCGAAGTCCTTGAGCTGCGCTGGTGATAGCTTCATGGCGCGTTTCCCAAGCTATTGTTGTTGATCGGTCGAAATACTCTAGCACGTCATGGCCGGGCTCGTCCCGGCCATCCACGTCTTTGCCTCAGTACCTAAGACGTGAATGCCGGCGACAAGCGCGGGCATGACGGCCTACGTTGCTTCCGCGACCATGCGGTTGCGCATTTTGCCGAGGCCTTCGATCTCCGTCTCCATCACGTCGCCCACCTTGAGGAACGTGTTGGTGCCCTGGCCGACGCCGCCGCAGGTGCCGCAGCTGAAAATGTCGCCGCTGTCGAGGCTCAAAATGTTCGAGGCGTATGCGATCTGCTCCTGCGGCGTGAAGATGAATTGCGAAGTGTTGCCGTTCTGCTTGACCTCGCCGTTGACGGTGAGCCGGATGAACAGATTCATGGCGTTGGGAACGAAGGCGCGCGGCACCAGGAACGGTCCCATCGGCGCGAAATTGTCGTGGCTCTTGCCGTTGAGCCAGTCGGAGCGCAGGCCCGGGCGGTCGGCGCGGATTTGCAGGTCGCGGGCGGAGATGTCGTTGGTGGTCATGAAGCCGGCGACGTGATCGAGCGCGCGCTCGGCCTTGATGCGCTTGCCCGGCTTGCCGATGGCGAGCGCGATCTCCGCCTCCCAGTCGATCTTCTTCAGGCCGGTCGGAATGGCGATATCGTCGGCGGCGCCGCACAGCGTGCTCGGCGCCTTGAGAAAGAGATACGGATCGGACGTCGATTTCTCGCCGGTGAATTTCGGCCCGCCGGCCGGCGTCATGCCGGCGCGCAGCATCTCGTCGACGTGCTCCTGGAAATTCTGCGCCGCGTAAAACATCTTGCCGGGCCGCGCCACCGGCGGCAGCGGCCGCAAGTCCGCAAGCTTTGCGGTATCGCGTGGCGTGTCTTCGCGCTCGATATAGGACACGATCTCCTGCAGCACCTCGAAATTGGCGTCCCAGTCTTCGAGCAGCGCGAACAGGCTTGCCGTCGAACTCAAAGCACGCGCCCGCGGCGCATTGCGATAGGCGGCTTGCGCCGCCGCAAGTGAAATGACGTCGTCGCCAAGCACGATGGCGGCGAACGAGCCGCCGCCATCTTTTGCGAACGTGCCGAGCTTGAATGGCGTACCGTTCATCAGCGCCTCATGGTTTTTTGGCGTCGGCGTAGGGATAGATCAGGTTGCCGGTCTTGTATTCGCTCGGCCACACGATGGCCTCGTGCGTGGTATCCCTGAACTGGTCCATCGAATTGCCGGTGACGTGCTGGAACTGGGTGAAGAACACGCGCGACTTCGCCCATTCGCCGTCCTTGCCGAATTTGATGCTGCCGACCACGGTCGAAAACGTATGACTGTGCATGTAGGCGGCGAGCTTGACCTGATCGAGCGTTTTGGCGCCTTCGACCGCCTCGGCCAGCACCTGACCGGCGGCATAGCCGAGCGGCGGAAACGCCCATCCCATCGGATCGATCTTCTGCTGCTGCGCCACGGCCTGGTATTTCGCCAGCAGCTCCTTGGTGCCGGGAAACACCAGCGACGGCGCCGGCAAGAACACCTCGTTGTTGACGATGCCGTTCATCAGCGGGCCGAGCTGCGCCTTGATCGGCGTCACCAACAGGCCGATGAAGGTGCCGCCGAACATTTTCGGCGTCAGCCCGATCTCATTGGCGGCGCGGACGATGCCGACCGAATCCGGCGGGTAGGCGGCGACAAAGACGATGTCGGGATTGAGCGCCTGCACCGCGCGCATGATCGGCGAGTAGTCGGTCGTCGTCGGTGGATATTTCTGGTCCAGCACGATCTGGAAGCCGCCGATCTCCTTGATGCTTTCGCGGGCGCCGTCGGCGGCGTTCTGCGCGAATTCGGCGTCGGCGGCGACGATGGCAACGGTCTTTGGCCGCGGCTTCTGCGCGGCGGCCAGCTCGAAGAAGCCGTAGGCGAAGGATTTCTTCGGCTCCGGTCCGGTCGGCAGCATCGAGAAATACTGGTCGTAATGGAATTTACTGTTGGCGGCGTTCGCCAGGATGCCGATCGTGGTCTTGTGGAACTGCATCAAGACCGGAATGGCCGGCGCCACCATGTTGGTCGCATAGGGCCCGATTAAGAGGTCGACTTTGTCGACGTCGATCAGCTTGGTGTAGAGACCGGGAACGTTCTGCGGATTGCTCTGGTCGTCATAGAACACCAGCTCGACCGGACGCCCCAGCAGCCCGCCTTTGGCGTTGACGTCGTCGCGCCAGATCTGCAGCGCCGCCAACACCTGCTTGCCGATCGGCGCCACGCCGCCGGTCAGCGCTACGCTCAAGCCGACCTTGATCGGTTCGGCGGCCTTTGCCGCGAGCGGCAGCAGCAGGGCGCCAATAACAACGGCGAACGCCGCGAGGGCGCGCGCAGATTTTCTCACGCTCAGATTGCGCATGTCGGTCTCCTCCCCGTCGCGCCTGTTGCCGGCGCGCTTTATCGTTGACTTAACGTTAGCTCGCCTCGCTTGTCTGCGCCAGATGGTTAGGTGCCGCGAAATACCGGCTTGCGCTTGGCGTGGAAGGCTTCGACGCCTTCGCGGAAATCGTCCGACTGGCGCAGCCGGCTGTAGCAATGGCCTTCCAGCTCGATTGCCGCTTCGAGATTGGTATCCTCGGTTTCGTTAAGCAGCGTTTTTGCCGTGCGCTGCGCCAGCGGCGAAAACATACGCAGCTCGTCGACCAGAGCATCGGTCGCGGCTTCGAGCTTGTCGTCAGGGACGTACTCGGTGGCGATGCCCCACTCGTAGGCCTGTTTCGCCGCGATGCGCTTACTGCGCATCACGATGTCCTTGGTGCGGGTGATGCCGATTATCTTTTGCAGCCGCGCCGAGCCGCCGGAGCCGGGGATCTGGCCGAGCCGCTGCTCCGGCAGTGCATAGAGGCCGGTCTCGGATACGATGCGGAAATCGCACGCCAGCGAAATCTCAAAGCCGACGCCGAAGCAATAGCCGCGATTGGCGGCGATCACCGGCTTGGCGCAGCGCGCCGGCGCCGCGATATTCCAGGCGAGCTTCGCCACGTGTTCGGGCGAAGCGGCAAGAAAGCCGGCGATATTGCCGCCGGAGGAAAAATGCTCGCCGGTGGCGCGCAGCACAATGACGCGGACGCGCGTATCCTCGTCGAGCGTCTCGAACACGAGGCGGAGCTGATCGCGCTCCTCCATCTCGATGACGTTGAGCGGCGGCCGGTCGAGCACGATGTCGGCGCGTTCGCGCGCCGGATCGATCTCGACGCGGAAGCCGTCGAGCTTTTGCAAACGGGGATCGGAGAAAGCGTAAGCAACAGAACTCATGCAGCGGTTCCTTGCGGGGACGATGTCGCCTTGGTGGGATCGGATTTGGCCGGTTCATATTCGCCGGCGACGAGCTTGCGGCGGAGAAGCTTGCCGACCGGCGATTTCGGGATTTCCGTGACGAAGATGTAGCGCCGCGGCCGCTTGAAGCCGGCGAGGCCGGAACTGCGGCAAAAGGCATCGAGCTCCTCGGCTTCGACCGCGTCCCGCGGCTTGACGAAAGCGGTGATGATCTTGCCCCAGCGCTCGTCGGGCAGGCCGACGACCGCAACTTCGGACACCGCGGCATGCAGCGACAGGCAGGATTCGATCTCCACCGGCGAGACGTTCTCGCCGCCGGTGATGATCATGTCGTCGACCCGGCCGGTGACGAACAAATCGCCGTCGGTGTCGACGAAGCCGGTGTCGCCGGTGAAATACCAGCCCTGCCGCAGCGCTCTGGCGTCGGCATCCGGCCGCCGCCAATAGCCTTCGAACGATTCATCGCCGGCCAGTAACGCGATGATCTCGCCTTCCTCGCCGGTGCCCGCGACCTCGTCCACCGACTTTGCGCCCAGCTTGACCACGCGCACCATCTGATTGATGCCGGCGCGGCCGGCCGAACCGGGCTTTGCCGCGGCATTCTGGTCGATGGTGAAGGTGTAGAGCTCCGACGAGCCGTAATGGTTGACGAACAGCTCGGGCTTGAATGCCGCCGTCAGCGTCTTGAGGAGACCGTCGGTCATGGGCGCGCCGGCAAAACCCAACTTGCGCACCGAGCTGACGTCGCTTGCCGCGAACAACGGATGATGCACCAGGTCATGATAGAGCGTCGGCACCAGATAAAGATTGCTAACGCGCTCGGCGGCGATCAATTCGAGCGCCGCGCCGACGTCGAAGCGGCGCAGGCAGACGAAAGCGCCGCCGAGGAGCGACATCGCCAGCAGCGAGCGCACGCCCATGGTGTGATAGAGCGGCATGACGCCAAGCGTGCGCTCGCCGTGGGCATAGAGATTTTGCGCCACATGCGCGACCGCCGCGGCGCGTTCGGCGCGCTGGCGGCGCGGCACGCCCTTCGGCCGCGCTGTGGTGCCGGAGGTGTAAAGCATCACCGACCAGGCCTCGGCGTCGGCGCGCGGCGCGGCATCGGCCGCCGACTGCGCCATAAGCGACGCAAAGGCGATGGCCGGTGATGGCGCCGGATCGAGCGCGATGCTCGGCAGCTGCCGCGCCACGGCCGAGCTGGTCACGGCCGCGCTGGATGCGTCCTCATAGGCGATTGCCTTCGCCTCGGCATCTTTAAGATAAAAATCGATCTCGGCCGCCGTGGAACGCCAGTTCACTGGCGTGACGATAACGCCGGCGAATTGACAGGCCCAATGCAGCGTCGCCGCCTCCCAGCGATTTTGCAATACGGTGACGAGATGGTCGCCGGCGTTTAGCCCGATGGCGTCAAACCCCGCAACCAGCGACGAAATGCGCCGGTACCATTGCGCGTAGGTCAGACGCACTTCGCCGTCGACGATTGCGAGCGCGTCCGGATCGCGGGCGACACTGCCCAGAAAGCTTAAACCTAAGTCGAGCATGCGGCATGATAGGCTTTTGCCGTGCGCCGACAAAGCGCCGGCGCAAGCGGTGAGGGGACGCAGAGCCGATGCCCGTTGAGGAACGCGTGTTCATTGCCGGCGCCGGTCCGGTCGGCCTGGTCGCCGCGGTCCATCTCACCGGCCGTGGTATCCCGGTCACGGTGTTCGAGGCGGGCGCAACGCTCGCCGAGGAATCGCGCGCCTCGACCTTTCATCCGCCGACGCTCGACATGCTCGACGAACTCGGCGCGGCGGCGCCGCTGATCGCACAGGGGCTAAAAGCACCGCAGCTGCAGTATCGCACCCGCGACGGGGTTATCGCCACATTCGATTTCGCCGCCATCGCCGACGCCACGCGGCATCCGTTCCGCGTCCAGGCCGAACAATTCAAGCTGACCCGCATCCTGCTCGACCGGCTTATTGGCAATCCTGACTTTCGCATTGAATTCGATGCCTGCGTGGCGAATGTCGAGCAGGATGCCGCGGCGGTTCACGTGACGCTCGACCGTGACGGCGCGGCGCAACGCCGCTCGGCTCGCTGGCTCATCGGCGCCGACGGCGCGCGCAGCGACGTGCGCCGCGCGCTCGGCATCGACTTTGCCGGTTTTACCTGGCCGGAGCGTTTTTTGGTCGTCACGACACCGTTCGACTTCCGGGCCGTCATCGCGAATCTGGTTTCGGTTACCTACGTCGCCGATCCGGTGCGCTGGCATTTTCTCCTGGAAATTCCCGGCGGCGTCTGGCGCGTAATGTTTCCGCTGACCGAAGCCATCAGCGACGAGGAGGCGCTCGGCCGCACCTTTGCCGATATGCTGATGGCCGGAGTTGTCTCCGGCATCACGAAATATGATATCGCCCACACGACGCTCTACAAGGTGCATCAGCGCGTAGCGAAGAAATTTCGCGCCGGCCGCGTGTTCCTTGCCGGCGACGCCGCGCATGTCAACAATCCGCTCGGCGGCATGGGCATGAACGGCGGCATTCACGACGCCATGAATCTGACGACGCGACTCGCCGCGGTCTGGAGCGGCGCCGCGCCGGACGCCGAGCTTGACCGCTACGAGCGGCAGCGGCGCTCGATCACGCTCGAATATATCGAGAAGCAGTCGATCGAGAACAAGCGCAATCTGGAATGCGCCAATCCCGATTTTGCCGCCACGTTGCGGCAGACGGCAGCCGACCCGCAACGCACGCGTGACTATCTGTTGCGCGTGGCGATGATCGCGAGCCTGCGCCGCGCCGCGGCGCTCGGCTGAATCATTCCCGCGTCGGGAACAAGGCCGCCGGAAAATCCGCCGCGGAACGGCGGCTTCGCGGCCGCGGTCGGTAATCCGGATGCGGAGCGGGATCAGGTTCGACGGCCCGGCGATAAAGATGCCAGGTCGCGTGGCCGAGCACCGGCATCACTATGGTGAGCCCGAGGAAAAACGGAATCGAGCCGATCACCAACAGCGCGGCGACGATGAAGCCCCACAGCGCCATGGTCCCCGGGTTCTTGGCGACGACGCGGATCGAGGTCAGCAGCGCCACCGCCGCGCCGACATCGCGATCGAGCAGCAGCGGAAATGAAATGGCGCCGATGGTCAGCACCAGCACGGCGAACAGGAATCCCACGCCGGTGCCGACGACGATGAGGTGCCAGCCGGCGCTGGTCGTCAGCACGTCAATGGCAAACTGACGGATCGAGGCTGGTCCGTGATAGCCGAAATTGGCGATATAGATGGCATCGGCAACTGCGAGCCAGACCAGGAAGATCGCCATCAGCAACACGCCGAGTGCAATGATGGCGGGAAGCGACGGCGAATGCAGCACATCGAGCGCGTGGCCCGACGAACTGTCGAGCCCGGCTTCGCGGCGGCGGCTCAGCTCATAGAGCCCGATAGCGGCCAGCGGGCCGACGAGCGCGAAGCCGGCCGCGATCGGAAAGGCCATCGGCAACAGCGAACTGCCGATCGTTATCGCCACCAGAAAAATGCCGAGCAACGGATAGATCACGCAGAGGAACAACGCGTGGCTCGGCATGGCCATGAAATCGTCGACGCCGCGGGCGAGCGACTGATAGAGATCGGACGGCGAAATGCGGCGCACGGCGGGTTGCGCGGAACTCGTGCTCGCACCGACGAGGATATGTGCAGTGGCCATGGCGCTCCTCCTGAACCGAACCGGGTTCAATTGTTAGGTTTTTGCGCCTGCGGCCGGGGCCGAAGGCGCCCGAGCATCTCTTTTGGGAGCGAATCGTTCTTTTCGATTTGCGCTCCCAACATAACATCATGCCACCACGCTTCGCGCGATGCACGGAACAACGGAGCCGCCGCTGCTTCACATTCCGGTGTGGTGCGTCGCAGCGGCATTCTGCTGCGAGTGCGAGCAACGACAAAACACCTAAAAACCGACATAAAAAGAAAGGGCCCCCGATCGGGAGCCCTTTCGACGCGCGGCATGCGCCTGCGTTAGCGATGGTGCCAATGTCCGTGGAAATGCGGATGGCCGTGCCAGCCGCCGCCGCCGCCGATCACGACGCTCGGGCCACCGTAATAGTCGTAATACGGCCCGCCGCACGGATAGTTGTAGTAGCCGCAGCCGCCGTAATAGTTGTAATACGGCGCGCCGATGCCGACGCCGACAGGGCCGACGCGGAAGCCGATCTGCGCCATCGCCGGCGCAGCCGCGGTCAGTAACATTGCCGCCGCAGCGGCACCAAGCATAAGTTTTTTCATTGGTGTCTCTCTCCTCTTTGTTCCGCTCGTGGTTCAGAGGAGAAAACGCATGACGGCACGGCGCGGTTCCGCGCTGGTTCTTTCTCCGCAGCGAGTTCCGGCAATTTTTTTGTGGAACAAATTCGCGCTTCGCGGCGCGCGTTATTCCGCGGCGAGCGGCAGCGGTTCCGCTTCCTCGTGCCCGGCATGGCCGCCCTGCAGCCATTCCTGGAAGCGATCGAGATAGAGATAGATCACCGGCGTCGTGAACAGCGTGAGCAATTGGCTCAACGCCAGCCCGCCGACCATGGCGTAGCCCAGCGGCTGGCGCAATTCCGATCCCGACCCGTGCCCGAACATCAGCGGCAGGCCGCTCAACAGCGCGGTCATCGTCGTCATCACGATGGGACGAAAGCGGAGCAGACAGGCTTGCCGTATCGCCTCGCGCGGCGCCAAGCCGGCACGTTCGCGGTTGATGGCGAAGTCCACCAGCATGATGCCGTTCTTCTTGACGATGCCGATCAAGAGAATGATGCCGATGATGCCGATCACCGACAGGTCGAAGCCGCCGAGCATCAGCGCCAGCAACGCGCCGACGCCGGCCGACGGCAGCGTTGAGAGAATGGTCAGCGGGTGGATGTAGCTCTCATAGAGCACGCCGAGGATGACGTAGACGACCACCAGGGAGGCGGCGATCAGAATCGGCTCGTTCGCCAGCGCGGCCTGGAACGCCTGCGCATTGCCCTGGAAGGTGCCAATGATCGCCGACGGCATGCCAATCTGATCGGCAGCTTGCTGGATGGCGTCGACGGCCTGGCCGAGCGCCACGCCTGCCGGGAGATTGAACGTCAATGTCACCGCCGGAAATTGGCCGGAATGCGACACGAGCAGCGGCCCGACGTGACTGGTGTCGACGCTGACCAACGTCGACAGCGGGATGAGCTGCCCGTTGGTCGGCGCCTTGATGTAGAGCTGATTGAGCGTACTCAGCTTGCCCTGCAAATCCGGCGTCAACTCGAGCACCACGTAATAGGAATTATTGGTGAAATATTGCGTGACGTCGTTCTGGCCGAACGCGTCATTGAGCGTGTTGTCGATGACTTGCGGCTGGATTCCGAAGCGCGCCGCGGCGTCGCGATTGATCGTGATGGTCAATTGCGGCGCGGCATTTTGCGAGTCGGTCGCGACGTCCGCCAATTGCGGCAGCGTCTTGAGCTTGGCCAGCAAGCGCGGCGCCCACGTGCTCAGCTCGCGCTGATCAGGGTCCTGCAAGACGTATTGGAATTGGCCGCGCGCGATGCGGCCGCCGACGGTGATGTCCTGCGCCGGCTGCAGGAACAGCTTGGCGCCCGGCACTTGCGCGAGCTTCGGCCGCAGCCGGTCGATGATCTGTGACGCCGACGCCGTGCGGTCGTCGCGCAGCTTGAGGCCGATGACGAAGCGGCCGGTATTCTGCGTGTTGCCGTAACTGGGGCCGAAGAACGAGCCGAAGTCGGCGACATCGGGGTCTTGTGCGATGACGTCGGAAAGCTGTCTCTGGATCGCCTTCATCTTGGCGGGCGAGACGTCCTGGCCGGCTTCGGAAATGCCAAGGATCAGTCCGATGTCCTGGGTCGGGAAAAAGCCCTTGGGAATGGTCACGAAGAGAACGCCGGTGATCGTGACCGTAGCCAGAAACACCAGCAGCGTTACGAACTGGTGTCGCAGCACGACGTCGAGGGCGCGTCGATAGCCGTCCAGCAGCGCATCGAAGCCCCGTTCGATGAAGCGATAGAGCCGGCCATGCTCGCGGTCATGCTCGCTGACCAGAAAGCGCGAGCACAACATCGGCGTCAGCGTCAACGACACGACGACGGAAACGGCGATTGCTGCGATAACGGTGATGGCAAATTCGTGAAACAGGCGGCCGACGACGCCGCCCATCAACAACAGCGGAATGAAGACGGCGACCAGCGAAATGCTGATCGAGAGCACGGTGAAGCCGATTTCGCGCGCGCCCTTGATAGCCGATTGCAGCGGCGTGGTGCCAGCTTCGAGATGGCGGAAAATGTTCTCCACCACGACGATGGCGTCATCGACCACGAAGCCGACGGCGATGGTCAAGGCCATCAGCGACAGATTGTCCAGGCTGAAGCCGCCCAGATAGATGATCGCGGTGGCGCCGAGCAACGACAACGGCACCGCCGCGCCCGGTATGAGCGTGGCGTGAATGCTGCGCAGGAACAACAGGATCACCAGCACGACGAGCGAGCAGGAGAGGAGCAGCGTGAACTCGACGTCCGTGACCGCAGCGCGAATGGTCTGCGTCCGATCCAGAATCGTCGCCAGATGAATCCCCGGCGGGATCACCGAATGCATGTTCGCGAGCGCCGCTTTAATGTGGTCGACGGTGTCGATGACATTGGCGCCGGGTTGCTTGAAGACGATCAACATCACCGCGGTCTTGTCGCGATGCAGCGCGCCGAGCGTCACGTCCTGCGGCCCATCGATGGCTTGGCCGATGTCGCGGATGCGAACCGGCGCGCCGTTGCGGTAGGCCACGATGACCTCGTTATAGGGACCGGCTTCCGTCAATTGATCGTTGTCGACGATGGTGAAGCTTTGCTGCTTGCCGAGCATCGTGCCCTTGGCGGCATCGGTCGTGGCGCTCAACAGCGCGGCGCGGACGTCTTCCAGCGTCAGACCGCGGGCGGTCAGTTTGGACGGATCGATTTGCACGCGGATTGCCGGGCGCTGCTGACCGCCGATGGCGACGAGCGACACGCCGGTGATCTGCGAAATCTGGGTGGCGACGACGTTCTCGGCGAAATCATCCACCTTCGGCAGGGGAAGCGTGCCGGAGGTCGCCGCCACGATCAGGATCGGCGAGTCTGCCGGGTTCGTCTTCTTATAGGTCGGCGGATTGGTAAGATTCTTCGGCAGGTATGGGCCCGCGGACGTGATGGCTGCTTGAACGTCCTGGGCTGCGCCGTCGATATTGCGGTTGAGGTCGAATTGCAGGGTGATCACGGTCGACCCGAGCGAACTCACCGAGCTCATCTGCGTGACGCCGGCAATTTGGCCGAACTGACGTTCGAGCGGAGTGGCAACCGTGGCGCCCATGGTTTCGGGACTGGCGCCGCTCAGCGTTGCGGTCACTTGAATGGTCGGGAAGTCGACCTGCGGCAGCGGCGCCACCGGCAAGAGCGGAAAGGCGACGATGCCGACCAGCGCCAGCGCGGCCATCAATAGCGACGTGGCGATCGGCCGGCGAATAAAAGTTTCGGAGAAAGTCATCCGCTCTTATCCGCCTGCTGCTTGACGGAATCGGCCGAAGGATTCGGAGCGCGGATCGCCACGTGCGTGCCCACGTCCAGTCGCGACTGGCCATCGACCACGACGCGCTCACCGGCATTGAGGCCCTTTGTCGCGATGGCCAGTTCCTCGTTGACCGGCTCGGCTTCGATGGGCCGCTGCTCGGCGGTGTCGTCGGGCTTGATCACCCAGACATAGAAGCCGTCCGGACCGCGCTGCAGCGCCACCGCCGGCACGGTCACCGCATCTTTGCGGGTGGTGATCAGGATGTGGATGTGCACGAACGCGCCGGGCCACAGCCGCTCGTCCTGGTTGGGAAATTCAGCCTTCAGCTGAATCGTACTGGTGTTCTGGTCGATTTGATTGTTGATGAGGAGCAGCTTGCCTTCGGCGAGCTTTTTCTTGTTGTCTTGATCGAACGCCAGCACCGAAACGGTGCCGCGCAGCATCGCTTCGCGCACCGGGCCGAGATCGTTTTGCGGCAGCGTGAAGACGACCGTGCACGGCTTGATCTGCGTCAGGACCGTGAGCGGACTGAGATCGTTGGTGTGGATGATATTGCCGATGTCGACTTGGCGGAAGCCGACGACGCCGCCGATCGGTGCCGTGATGGTGGCGTAATTGAGCTGGGTCCGCGCCGCTTCGATGGCGGCCTGGTCAGCGTCGATCGTCGCCTTTGTCTGGTCGACCTTGGCCTGCTGGGCGTCGACATTTTGCTGTGTCTCGGCATTTCTGATGACCAGCGTCTTGAAGCGCGCCAAATCCTTTTCGTTGTCGATCAGCTGCGCCTCATCCTCGCTTTTCTTGGCGACGGCCTGGTCGAAAGCGGCCTGAAACGGCGCCGGATCGATCTTCGCCAGGACATCGCCTTTGTGAACGTCCTGGCCCTGGCGAAAATCGACGGAGACAATCTGGCCATTGACCTGGGCGCGGATGGCGACGGTATTGAGGGCAGACACAGTGCCGAGCGCGTCATAATAGATCGGCACGTCCTGCTGCGCGGCTTCGGTGACAACGACCGGGACGGCAGCCGGCGTGGCGGCCTTTGCCGTTTGGGTGCTGCTGTGGCGCCAAAAAATCACCGCGGCGGCCACGCACGCCACCGCGATGCCGATTGCCACATAAATCCCCCGGGATTTTTGCCCGGTCATCCACGCCCTCATGGCCTAGCTATACCTTGCTTCCGCAACCCCTCAAAATCGTCCTTATTCCCTCGATCCGGCCTGGCGGCACGGCAGGATCAAAGACCCCCGGTGCGAACTATAGCGGACGAGAGGAGCGATCAATGGCTAGCGCATTAAAGTTAATTAAGGTGGGCGCGGTGTTGCCGGTTAAGGTTGCTGATGTAACAAGGCTTCGGCGCGCCAGTTCAGGCTTGATCCGCACCTCGGCATCGTGGCTATTCCTATTGGAATCCCAATAGGAAAGTCGACATTCCAGGTGGTATCGCGGTCCGCAAATCCAGGTCTTGGTTCTGCTGCCGCGCTGGCGGTTGTGCTGCGTGCATTCGAAGGCGGGGGCGCGCAGCGGGATATGATCCTGCTCTGCAATGCGCTGGCCGCCAAAGGTATCCGCATCGTCATTTTGGCGTTGCGCGTCGAAGGTCCGCTGCGCCGGCTGCTCGATCCCGGCATTGGCGTCGCCGAGGTTCCCGGACGACAGTTGCGTTACGCCGTTCCCGGACTGCGCCGTTTGATCCGCGACTTGGCTCCGGCCGTCGTCATCAGTTCGGAAGCAAGTCTCAATCTGTGCACGCTTGTTGCACTGCGTACATTGCCGCGGGCGAGCCGGCCCAAGCTCGTGTTGCGCGAGGTCGGCAGTCCTTCGATCGCACTGCACAGCGATCCCTACATGCAGAACCGCATCGCCTACCGAATTCTGCGCCGCGCCTACGCCTATGCCGATCGCATCGTTACGCTGACCGAGGGTGCGCGCTACGATCTGACGAAGAATTTTGCCGTCCCCGATCGATTGATTGCCGTGATGCAGACCAACGCGGTGGTGCCGCCGGCGATGGTGAGCCGGCTCGCGCAGTGGGATGGTGAAGCCGGCCGCGAGGACGATCTCATCGTCTGCATCGGCCGGCTGTCGCCGGAAAAAGATCAGCGCACGCTCATCCGGGCGTTAAGTCTATTGCCGGCGGCGCAGCCTTGGCGTCTTGCCATCGTCGGCGACGGCCAGGAACGTCCCGCGCTGCAAGCTCTGACGCGCGAACTCGGCGTCGCCGATCGTATCGTCTTTACCGGCGAGGTCGGCGAGCCGTTTGGTTTTATGATGCGCGCGCGCCTCGCCGTCTGCGCCTCGGTTTACGAGGGCCTCGGCAATGCCATCATCGAAGCGCTGGCTTGCGGGACGCCGGTCGTCTCCACCGATTGCCCCTACGGTCCGTCCGAAATACTGCAAGGCGGACGCTACGGTGCGCTGACGCCGGTCGGCGATGCGCCCGCCATGGCGGCAGCGATCGCCGACGCGTTGCATGCGGCTCCGGATCGCGCCGCCTTAAGAGCCCGAGGGCTCAACTACACGGCCGCGCGCGCGGCGGAGCGCTTTCTTGAAATTATCGCCGAGCTTCGTCCGCTGCCGGAAACCGCGAACGGCCGCTTCGCCGTCGCCGGCGCGTCGTAAGGTCCCCGCCATGCTCCAACCACTGGTCAACGGCGTTTTGCGTAAGGCGGCGCGGCATTCGCGCTCAAAACCGTTCACCATGCGCAACACGGCGCCGCTGGTCAGCTTCACTTTCGACGACGTTCCCGCCTCGGCCTATACCAACGGCGCCGCAATCCTGGAACAGAACGGCCTGCGTGGAACTTTTTACATCGCCGCCGGCACGCTCGGGCAAATGGATGAGCATTGGCGCGTCATCGACCGCGACCAGGTCCGCGCGCTGCATGATCGCGGCCACGAGATCGGCTGTCATACCTTTTCGCATGTCGGCGTCGATACGCTCGATGCCCGGATGCTGGACGAAGAGTGCCGGCACAATCGCGAGGCTTTGCGCGAAATCTGCGCGGGCCTCGACGTTACCAATTTTTGTTATCCGTTCGGCCGCGTCTCGCTGCCGCGCAAGCTCCAGCTCGACGATCGCTTCGATAGCTGTCGCGGAATCTATGAAGGCATCAATGCCGGCGTCGTCGATCTGGCGCTGCTGCGGGTGATCGAGCTGTACGACCGCACGCTGACGCGCGACAAGCTCGATCGCGTGCTGCAGGAGACGCGCGCGCGCAACGGCTGGCTGATCTTCTACACCCATGATGTCGCCGAGCCGCCGAGCTGGATCGGCGCGTCGCCGCGCTTGCTGTACGAGACGATCGAGGCGGTGCAGGCCGAAAATATCCGGTGCTTGCCGGTCCGCGAAGCGCTGGCAGCAATCGGCTTCCGCCGCACCGCGGAAGCGGCGGCGAAACTCAGCGCCCGCGCCGCGACCGGGTCGCGATGAAGATGCGCAGTATCTTCGGCGATTCGACCAGATAACGCCGCCATAAGCGCCCGGGCTCCTGCGCCAGGCGATAGGCCCATTCCAGACTAAGCCGTTGCAGCCAGCGCGGCGCGCGCGATCGCGCCCCGGTGAGGAAATCGATCGACGCGCCGACGCACAGTGCGATACCGGATCGGCAACCCAGCTCGGCAAGCTTATGCGCGATCATCTCCTGAGCCGGGCAGCCGAGGCACAACAGCGCAATGTCCCAGCGCTGGGCGACGCAAGCGCGGGCGACGGCAAGCCGCTGCTCCGCATCATGCGCAAGCCCCGCTGGCGCCGGCAGGATCTCGAATATCAGGTTCGGATAGGCGGCGTGCAGCGGCGCTTCCACGCCATGCGGCGGTCCGACGACAAGAATCCGCTGCGGCAGGCCCGGCCGGCTTTGCGCATTCAGGCGGGCTAGCAACGCCGCGACAAGGTCGCTGCCGGTGACAAGCGGCAAGGTCCGCCGATCGAGCCGCGCCAGCGCCCGCACGATGCGGCTGTCGCAAACCGACAGCCAGGCCGCCCGATAGATCGGCAGCAAGCGCGCCGGCGCCTCATGCACCGCGACCACGTGATAAGCGTTCGGCGTCACCACGTAACGATAGGGCGCGGCGGGGCTCGCGGTGATGGCGTCGATCACTTCGCCTTGCGTCACGAGCGCGAACGGCAGGCCGAGGAATTCGGCGTGAGCGATATCGCCGCCGTGCGGGACGAGCGGCGGTGCGATATCTCCTTGCGCCGAAGGCGCCACTGTGCCGGGCCGGGCGAGCATCGGCTATGGCACCGTGATGCGTTCGCCGACGATCTCCGCCGACGGCAGGCGCAACAGGCCGAAATGGTGGATCGCATAGGCGCCGAACACGGCGAAGATGCCGGCGTCGACCACAAGCGGCAGCGAATGGCCCGGGATGAGCTCGCCCGTCATGTGCGCGCCGAAGACGAAAAGGACCGCCAGCGACGGCATGACGCCGAGCGCGACAAGATCGATCGGCATGCGGTACCAGCGCCGCCCCAGCAGCATAAAAGCGAGACAAGCGACGATGCACGCCACCATCAATGCAATGGCCGCGCCCTGCGGGCCGTCGGCCGGAACCAGCACCACAGAGAGCGCTGCCGAGACCACAAGAAACAACACGGCGACGACGAGATCGAGATAGCTCGCTTTGGTGAAATAGATCACTTGCGCGAAATAGAAATTACGCATGGTGCCGAAGGCAAACGCGATAGCCAGGATCGGGATGAGGCCGCGGGTCGGGGCGATGAATTCCGGCTGTAAAATCGCTTGCAGCACCACTTGGCCGAATACGATGAAGAACGCGGCGCCGAAGCTTGCGGCGGCGAGGCAGGCATTGAACGCCATCTGCAAGGTTTGATTGGCGGCTTCCGGGTCCCCGCGATTGGCTTGGGTCTTGGCGACCGTGACCAGCGACAGGATGATCGCTTCGCCGAGCACGGTGAAACTCTGCCGCAGCACGTCGGCGACGACGCCATAGGGTCCGAGCGTCGCCAGCCCGAGATAATGCGCGAGCAGCAGGCGATCGATGCTCTGGCCGAGTGCGGTAACGCCGAAGGACAGCAGAAGCGGCCAGCCGTAACTCACGATGTGCCAGGAAGCGGCGCGCGAGAAATGCGACAGGCGTACGTTTGAGAATGTCGCCAGTGACGGCGCGGCGGCGATAAGGTGGGCCACGGCGATTGCCACGGCGAGGCCGCGGGCGCCGCCGCCGGCATAAAGGCTGGCGCTGCCGAAGCCGATCATCAGCACGGTGCGGATGATCATCGACAGCGACGCGCCCCGGGCATTGAGCAGCGTACGCGCCACTTCGAAGGCGGCCTCATAGACGGTGATGCCGCAGACCAGAGCAAAGACCGCAATCAAAAAGCTCGGCTCGAAAAACCCGAATAGTCCCAGCGCGGTCAGCACCAGCGCGACGAGCGCTATGCCGCCGCCGAGAAGCCGCGCCAGCGAGGCGACGTATTCGCCCAAGCGCTCGTGATGGTAAACGCCGAAATAGGCAAACCGCATCCACTGCGCGCCGAAGCCATAAACGATCAGCGACCAGGCAAAGATCAACACGTAATGGCCGTATTCGGCGGGACCGGCAAGGCGCGAAAAGATGGCGACGGCGAGCAGGTTCCCGGCCGCCGACACCGCGCGCGCGCTCAGATAGAGCAGGCCCGACGTGTTAAGCATTCCGCGTGATAAGTCATTGTTGGTGTGAAGAAAAGCGGCTACGACGGCTTTCACTGAGTATCGTTAAGTTGCATATGAAAAACGCGACAAACGACGGGCGGCGGGTTCAAAGCGATGCGTATTCTGCAAATCATTCATGATGACGAGCGCGGCGGCGTACAAACACTCGCCGGCATGATCGAGGAGGGACTGAGCTCCCATCGGTTTGCCGTCGAGACGGTTTATTTGTATCCGCGCGCGGACCTGCCGGTCTACGCCAAGCTCGTTTACACGCTGCGCATGGCGCGGCGCATCTGGCGCGGCGGCTTCGATATGCTGGTCGCCTATCAATCGACCGCGTCCATCCTGGTCGGCATCGTCGGCTGGCTATCCGGTTGCCGGCTGCGCGTCGTTCACCAAACTTGTACGCCGAGCGCAATGCCGCGGCCGCTGCGTGCATTGGACAAGCTTGCCGGCACGCTCGGATTTTATTCAGCCAACATCGTCAATAGCGCCGCCACCTGGGCCGAGTTCGCGCATTATCCCGCGCATTACCGGCGCTCGCTGATCTTGATCGAGCATGGGCTCGACGTACCGGCGCCGACGGCGAGCCGCGAAGCAACGCGGCGGCGCTTCGGTCTGCCGCTGTCGCAGCCGATCCTCCTCAATGTCGGTCGTCTGACCGCGCAAAAGAACCAGGACGTGCTCATTCGGGCGCTTGCTTGTCTGCCGCAAGCGCACCTCGTCCTGGCCGGCGCCGGCGCCAAGGACGACAACTTTCACGCGCTCGCCGTCACGCTCGGCGTCGACGATCGGCTGCATCGGCTCGGCGCGTTGCCATCCGACGACATCGCCGATCTCTACGCCACCGCCGATCTGTTCGTGTTCCCCTCGACCTGGGAAACTTTCGGGTTGGCCGCCGTCGAGGCCGGCATGGCCGGATTGCCGATGGTGGTCGCGGACCTGCCGGTGCTGCGCGAAGTGCTGCGCGCCGACGGCAGCGAGCCGGTCGCGTTCGTCGCGCCCGATGACGTCGAGGGCTGGATCGCCGCCATCGGCCGGGCGCTGACACAGGCGACGCCCTCACCGCGGGGTGACTTGGCATTCGCGCGGGCATTGACGGCGAAATATTCGCGGCGCCGCATGATCGAGAGCTATCTCAGTCTGTTCGAGGCGCATCGCCGCATCGAGCATAGGAAACTGAACGAGCTGCAGCCGGCGGCTGAAAAGGCCCAGCCTTGACGCGGCCCGCCTGGCTCGCCGTCGCGGCGGCAGTGACGTTTGGCGTCTTGGTTGCGGCATTCGTTCGCCTGCCGGCAGTCGCCGCGGGGTCGGTGCCAGCATTCAAGCGCGGCGCGACGCTGGTCGAGTTCTTCGAATTTCCCAAGACCACGGGCGACGGCGCCGACAAGGCTTACGCCGATCCGGCCTATCCGCATCCGCAATCGGCGTTGTCGCTGTTCGACTTCGACGCGCTGCACCGGATCGGCTTCGACCATATGCGCGTGCCGCTCGACGTCGGCCCGCTGCTGCAGGGCGGCGCGCAGGAACAGAACGGCATCCTCGAACAGCTCGTTGCCGTAGTGTCGGCGATCAATCGCCATGGCCTCGCCGTGCTGGTCACGCTGTTTCCGCCGTCGCTGCATCACGAATTGCCGCAGACCACTCTCGACGGGCTCGACGGTCCGAAATTCCGCGCCTATTCCGCGGTGGTCGAGCGCGTCGCCGCGGCGCTCGGTGGCGTCGCAGGCAGCATGGTGGCGCTTGAGCCGATGAACGAGCCGCAATCGCAATGCCATATCTATTTCGGCACCGACTGGACCGCCTATCAGCGGGCGATGGTCGCGCGCATCCGCCGCATCGCGCCGCGGCTGCCGCTGTTTCTCACCGGCGGCTGCTGGTCGAATATCGAGGGCATTGTTCAGCTCGACGGCGATCTGCTGCGCGACCGGCGCAACTTCGTCAGCGTGCATTTCTACTACCCGTTCTTGTTCACGCATCAGGGCGCGACCTGGTCGATGCCTTATCTCGCCGGCACCATCGGCGTGCCTTATCCGGCGTCGGCGGGCAGTCTCGCAGAGACGCTGGAGCTGACCCGCGCGCACTTTCGCACCGTGAAGCTCGCGGACGGCGTCGACCGGGCGGCGGCGGAGATACAAGCCGAAGCGGAAATCCGCAAATATTTCGGAGAAGCCCAGGGACCGGCGCAGATCGCGGACTGGATGAACAAAGTGGCCGACTGGCAGGCGCGCGAAGGCGTCGCGTCCAATCAAATCGTCTTCACCGAATTCGGCGCCATGAAAGAGACCATCAGCGGCGTCGAGATCGGCCGCGCCTCACGCGCACGCTGGCTGCGCGATACGACGGCCGCCATCGCAAGTCACGGCTGGGGCTGGACCGCCTATGTGCTGCGCGACGACCCGTTCGGCCTTTACGTCCACGAAAGCGATCGCAATCCCGATCCGGAGCTGATGCGCGCCTTGCATCTCAACGATCCGCAATCGTCTCCGGCGGAGTAAGAGCGGACGCAGCAAAAATCGCTACGCCGTGGCGCGGGCGAGCGACAGATAACGCAGCCCGAACACCGACGTCAGGTAGAAGAACCAGACTTCGCCGGCTTGCTGCAAAATCGAACTCTCGAAGCAGGACGCATAAACGCCATAGAGGCAGACGCGCAGGAACAGCATCTGCAGCGCGGCGGTCTCCGGCTCGGACGGACGCCGGCAGAAATCGGCGATCGGCAGCACGACAACCCAAAGCACCACCAAGAGCATGCCGGGAATGCCGATGGTCACCGCGAGATTGAGATAGGCGTTGTGGGCGTCGCTCGCGGCATTGGCCCAGCTCGGGTGATCGCCGAAGCCGTAGACGACTTCCGGCGTGCCCCAGAAGGCCGAGAAGCCGTATCCGGTGAACGGCCGCTGCGCCACCGCTTGCACGGCGAGCTGCCAGATCTCGGTTCGCCCGGTGAAGGTGGCGTCCGGCATGATCGCCTGCATCAGCTTCTGCATCGGCTCGAAAATCACCGTGCCGACGGAACACAGCTCGAAGACAAGGAGTGTCGTGACGACGATGGCGATGCCGAGCGCTGCGCGGCGGCTGCGTCCGATAACCCCGGACAGGATCAGGGAGAGCGGCAGCACGCCGATCGCCGTCTTCGATGCGGTAAAGGCGAGAAAAATCCCCGCCAGCGCGACGATCGCGGCGCCAAGCGCGACACTGCGCATCCGTGCCACGTAAAAACCGATGAAGATGAACAGCACCATGGCGGCGCCGGCATTGTTCTTGTGCGGAAACACGCCGCGCCATTCGCCGGCGTGCTCCGGTTCCAGAAAATCGGTGGCGTGGTGGATCGCATATTGCGGCAACAGGAACACGCCGAGATAGCACGCCGCCAGCACGATCAACGCCGCTGCGGCCAATAGATCGCTGAACTGCCGCAGGTTCTTCGGCACCAGAAGGAGCATCGCGGCGATGCTGATGACGATCAGCTCGAAGGCGAGGCGGCGCGCGGCCAGCGCCGGTTCCCAGGACGCCATGACGCTGAGCACGCACCAGGCGACGGTCGCAACCAGCACCGGCCGCACCAGCAGCATCAGGCGGCGCGGCTCGTGCCAGTAAGTCCAGGCCGCGAAGGCCAAAAACATCGTGGAATAGCCGATCTGGTTGGCCGGATCGCCGCCTTCGACGACCGCCTGCGGCGGCAGCGACAGATCGGCAAAAGGATGAAACGAAATCCAGGCCGCCAGAAACGCCGCCAGGAACAACACGCTGCGAAGGAGCGTATCGAAATCAACAACGGGCTCCGCCGCCGCACCGGCCGATGATGGAAATCCCGGCTTCATCGTCCAAGTCATGTCGGGATCACGTCGCAGTGAGGCCGGTCAGCACCGCGCCCCGGACCTTTGCGGCATCGAGCCCGGCCCGCGCGATGAATTGCTCGGCTCTGGTTTCGTCGTAGCCGTCGGCGCCGGCGACGAGAACGATGTGATCGACCAGGCCGGCGAAGAAACGCAGGCTCGGATCGGTACGGTCCATCGCAGCCACGATCACCAGGTCGTAGCGCCTGGTCAGCTCAAAGGCGCGCCTGATGTCGGCATCGTAGATGCGGCGGTCGCGGCGGCTTCCCGGCGCCACGAAGGCGATGAGGTTGATATTGGTGTCGCGGTCGATCGTGATCGCCTCGGACAGGCTGCGGCGACCGACGGCGACGTCGACCAGGCCGGCGTCGCCGGCTTCGACATCGAGCGCCGCAAGCGTCCGGCGTTGCAGATCGGCGTCGATCACGAGCGCGCGCTGTGTCGTCGCCGCGACCGCGGCGAGCGTGAGCGCCACCATCGCAGTATCGTCCGCGTCGTTGGCGCCGAGGACGAGCACGCTCGGATTGCCGAGCGAAGCGTGACTTGCGCGCAGCTCGTCGTAGACTTTGCGCATTTGTTTGCCGAACGGCGAGGCCGGATCGTCGGCCGCCTCCAACGCAAACGAAACGTCGGCGTCGGGGAGGACGGCGAGTACCGGAACGCCGGCTGCGGCGCGCGGCCGCCATCCCAGCGCCGCCCCCGCCTTGCGCAACATGCCGCGCGAAGTGGGCCGCGGCGCGCGGCTTGCGGTTGCCTCGGCGGGCGGTCGCACCAGGACGATACCGGTTCCGGCGGCGGCGCCCAGCATCATCGCGCCGAGCGCCACCAACAGACTCGGCGGCGGCGAGCTGCGTTTCTGCGGCAGATCGGCCTTGGACAAGACGCGGATATTCTTGGTGTCGACCTGCTCCTGCGCGCCGGTTTCGCGCGCGCGCACCAAAAACGCCTGATAGATGTCGCGGCTTGCCTGCGCGTCGCGCTCGAGCTCGCGCAGCCCGACCATGGCCGCGCTGTTGCCCATTGCGGTCTCTTTGAGCGCCGCGAAATTGGCGGCGAGCATCTGCTCGCTCGATTTGGCGCTCTCATAGTCGGTGCGCGCCGCGACCGCGGCGCGGTCGATCTCGGCGCCGATCATACGGCGCAGCCGCTCGGCCTGCGCCTGGATGTCGATGACCGCCGGATGCAACGCGCCGAGGCTCGCCGTCTGCTCCGCCTCGCGGCGCATGACCTCGGCATATTGGCTGCGCAGCGCGGTGATGGTCGGCGATTGCAACGCCGCCGGGAAGGCGCCGATTTCGTCCTTGCTGTGCTGAACCGCTTCGACCTGCTCGAGCCGCGCCTTGGCATCGGCGGTACGGGTATGCGCCGCGCTGAGCTGATTATCCATATCGGTGAGCTGCTGGTCGGTGACCAGCTGGCCGTTGGCGGCGAGCAGGTTGTTGCGCTGCTTGTAGTCCTCGACCTTGTCCTCGGCGTCGCGGACGCTGTCCTTCAATTCTTTCAGACGGGAGGTCAGGGACTGCGACACCTGCCGTGCGGCATCGGCCCGCACCTGTGTCTGCTCGGCGAGATAGGCCTGCGCGATGGCGTTGGCGATGCCCACGGCCTTGTTCGGGTCGCGGCCGGTGACGTCGACCTCGACCACGTAAGTGCGCTCGTCGCGTTTCACTTTGACCCGCCGCTTGAGCTCGTTGAGCGCGGCAAGCGCCCTGCCGCCGGGGAGGTCGTTCCTGCCCGACAAGATGCCGAGTAAGGACGGTCCGCGCACGAATTCCGGATCGCGGTCGAGTCCCTCGGCGTCGACGACGCGGCGGAGCACGGCGTCCGAGGTCAGCACGTTGACCTGACTCTCGACCTGCAACAGCGCCGCGTCGCTCGCTTGCGCCGGCTGCGTCTCGGTGCCGACCGCGCGCAGGTCGCTCGGGTCGATGAGGATTTGGGTAACCGCGGTATATTCACGCGGCGCCAGCGCGATGTATACGACCGCCAATGCAAGGCCCGCGAGCGTTGCAAGAAGGATCGTGGTCCGGCCGCGCCACAGTACGGACCAGATCTTGCCGAAGTCGATTGGCGCAAGCGGCGCCGGCGCGACGGTGAAATTGCCGTCGCCGACGACTGCCGTTCTAATCTGGCGCGGCGTCTCAAACATTGCGCACTCGAATGGTTCGCGTCTCGTAATGGGGCGCGGCGCCAAGCGAAACTGGCCGCCACACGCCCAGTCAACGCAAGACGCGGCCCGCCATGTCCAGGCTTCTGGAATGGTTAATCAATTCATAAAGGATCATGGTTAACGCGCGGTGTATGCGGCTACGCCGCCGAGCGCGTCAGAGCCGGCGGAACACCCCGGAAATGGCGGCAATGACGACCAGCACCGCGATCACCGGAATCCAGATCAGCGCCGCACCGATTAGAATGAGCAACAGCACCGCGGCCAGAAGGCCGGCGATCAGCATGATGAGGGCGAAGCCGAACGGCCCGATACGGCGGATATAGACGCGGTGCGTGCCGCCCGTCTGCGTGTAACCGTATGGCGGCGGCCAGTTTTCCCGACGATCGTGCCGGCCGAAATGGTCCGGTGGGATGATCTCCGGCTCGACCCGCGGCCGCTCGGGCTCGTTCGAATTGCCTGTCGAATGATCCGCCATGGGCTTTCGCGCGTTACGCCTTCAATCGCCAATTATGTAACGACGCGAAACGCCGTCACAAGTGCATGCGCGTCAGCGTGTCGCTGTCCGCGGGTTATGGTCGTGCAGAAATTTCGCCAATTGCTCGCGCAGGCTTTCGTCGCGCTCGCCCTGATGTCCGAGCACGACGGCGCGTTCGAACAGGATGTGTTGCAGATCCTGCGGCAGCTCGCTCCACAGATCGGCGGCGGCGGCGCCGAGAACCAGAAAATAGCGGGCGGCAATGTCGTTGACGGCGTGATCGGGTTGCTGATTTTTGGATTGCTGAGTCATGGCCTAGCCGGTTGCAAATTTCGCCGTTCAGGATGCCGACCGTGGGCCGGATGCCGTCACCTCTGCGATGTCATTCCGGCTTGATGCCGGCGTCGCGGATCACTTCGCTCCAGCGTTTTGTTTCGGACTGGATGAAGGCGGCGGCCTCGGCCGGCGTGCCGCCGCCCGGGCTGATGCTGAGCTGATTATACCGCGCCAGCAGATTGGGATCGGTCATCGCCTTGTTGGCCGCGGCATTGAGCTTGGCGACGATGGCATCGGGCGTTTTTGGCGGTGCGGTCAGCGCATGCCAGGTGTCGGAGTCGCAGCCCATCACGCCGGCTTCCTCCAGCGTCGGAATACCCGGCAGCGACGCGACGTGGTGATTGACCGTCACCGCGAGGATTCGCGCGCGGCCCGACCTGTACAGCTCGATCGAGCTTGCCAGCTCGTTGAACATGAGATCGACATTGCCGGCGAGCAGATCGTTGACCGCCGGCGCGGTGCCTTTGTAGGGCACGTGGGTCATCTTGGTGCCGGTGATCTTCTGAAACAGCTCGGCGGTGGTGTGCGACGTGGTGCCGATGCCTTGCGAGGCAAAGTTGATCTTGCCGGGATTGGCCTTGGCGTAAGCGATCAGCTCCTGCACCGTCTTGGCCGGGAAATCCTTGCGCACCAGAACGACATTGGGAATGTGCGACATGATCGCGACCGCTACGAACTGCGCCGGGTCGTAGTTGAGCGATTTATAAAGCAGCGGATTGGTCGTGATCGGCGACGGCTGCGACGCCAACAGCGTGTAGCCGTCGGGCGGCGAGTGGAAGACATAGTCGGCGGCGATGCTGCCGCCGACGCCGGCCCGGTTTTCGACCACCATCGGCTGGCCGAGAATGGTCTGCATCTTGGCGGTGACCAGCCTGGTGACGGTATCGACGCCGCCCCCGGCCGGCACCGAGACGATGACCCTGATCGGATGGTCGGGGTAATTCCCGGCGCTGCCCTGCGCCCAGGCGGCCGCCGCTGCGGCGCCGGCGGCAACGATGCCAAGGCTGACGATAAACGCGTGACGTCCAAACATAAAAAGGCTCCCGGAATTCAGCGCTGCGTGCGCCGCATGGCATAGCGCAGATTGGCGATTGAGTCCCGCGACCTGCTGCCGCTACAACTAAGCCCTGATTAGGGGAGAAGCGCCGCGATGAGCAAGCTCGATTTCGTGTTGGAAGAACTGGTGACCGCCAACCGCATCCTGGCCAATGAGGGGATCGTCGATTCCTTCGGCCATGTCAGCGCCCGGCATCCGGACAATCCGCAGCATTATCTGTTATCCCGCGCCCGCGCCCCGGAACGCATCGAGCGCGGCGACATCGTCGAATATACGCTCGAAGGCACGGCGATCGACGAGCGCGGCCGCGCACCCTATCTGGAGCGCTTTATTCACGGCGCGATCTACGAGGCGCGGCCGGATGTGCATGCCGTGGTGCACAACCATTCGCCGAGCGTGATTCCGTTCGGGGTCACCGGCGCCAAGCTCAAGCCGCTGTTGCACATGTGCGCTTCGTGCGGTCACGAGGTGCCGGTGTGGGATTCGCAGGATAAATTCGGCGATACCACGCTGTTGGTCAGCGACATGGCGATGGGCCGCGATCTGGCAAAGCTCCTCGGCGGAGGACCGACCGCGCTGATGCGCGGGCATGGCGCCACCGTGGTCGGCCGCTCGGTCCGCCATGCGGTCTTCATCTCAGTCTATCTCGAGGTCGGCGCCAAGCTGCAGATGCAGGCCATGACCTTGAGCAACGTGGCGACGGGCGCGATCAAATTCCTCACCCCGGGCGAGGTCGACAAGATCGTCGCGCGGGTCACCGATTACACGCTCAACCGCGCCTGGGAGAATTGGGCGCGGCGCGCGGGGCGGGAGATGCAGACGGCCTGACGCCGCCGCGCCTATCCGTTGCAACGAAATCAGCCGCAGGCCCCGATGCATTTCGACCTTCCCGCTCCTACTATGACCTTTGACGTCGCGCTCGAAGACGGCGCCAAAATCCGCATGCGCCGCCACGGCAATCCGGACGGCGTCCGGCTTTTGCTCACCCACGGCAACGGCTTTGCCGCCGACGCTTACTACCCGTACTGGCAGCACCTTTTGCAAAAATTCGATCTGTTGGTGTTCGACTTTCGCAATCACGGCCAGAACGTGCCGGTTAAGCCGTCGCATCACACCTATGAACAGCTCACCCGCGATCTCGAACGCGTCGTGCAAGAGGTGAAATCGCGGCTTGGCGCGCGGCCGACCGCCGGTCTGTTTCATTCGATGTCGGGGCGCACGGCGATGAAGCACGCCATCGAGATCGGCTGGCGCTGGGATGCGCTCGTTTTGTTCGATCCGCCCAATTTCCCTCCGCCCGGACACCCGACTTACGCGACGATGGCGGCGTTCGAGAAGAAACTCACCGAATGGGCGCGGCAGCGCCGCCGGCGCTTCGCCGCGATCGAGGAATTGGCGCAAGAATACCGGGCGTCGCGGGCCACGGCGCGCTGGGTCGACGGCGCGCACAAACTGATGGCGCGGTCGGTGCTGCGCCAAAGCCCGGACGGCGACGGCTACGAATTGGTGTGCGATCCGGAGAATGAGGCGGCTATTTACGCACAGGCGACGAGCCTGAACCTGTGGCCGCAGGCGAGCCAATTCGGCGGGCCGGTCAAGCTGATTGGCTGCGATCCGAATATGAAAGGCTCCGCCACCGGTCCCGCCAATGCGGCGCTCGGCAGCGAAGGCGGCTATGATTACAGCTTCGTCGAGGGCACCGGTCACCTGTTGCAGATCGAGAAGCCGCAAGACTGCATTCGCTTGACGTTGGAGTTTCTGAGAAAGCACGGGCTCGCGTAACGCCGGCAGAGTAGGGAGCAAGGCGATGGAACAGATCCTGAGTGCGACATGGACTGAGGTGCTGGCCGGCGCTGCTGCCGGCGCCGTGATCATTGTCGGCGGGATTTGGGCGGTGGTCGGCGCTATGCTTGGCGATCTCAAACGCGATTACAGGACCATGCGGACGCAAATGGACGGGGTGCATATCGCCATCAACAGCTTCGCTGTATCGCTTGCTGAAATGAAAGCTGCAATGCCCGATCTGGTGAACAGCCAAGGTGAAATACTCGATGGCATGGATAAATTGCGCGGCGAGGTCGAGACGATCGGCGGCAACCTCGCGCGCATTACAAAGTTTCTGGCCCACCTCGCCGGAACACCCGCGTCGTTCCCGCCCGACCTGTTGCTGCCGGAATAGCGGTCGCCGCACCACGGCGCGGCGCCTGCATTCGATCTACAGCGACAGATAAGGATCGTTCAGCCGCTTATCGGTGCGCCGCCGCTGCTTAATCACTTCGCCGGTGGTCCAATATTCGCTGCGCGTCGCGCGTTCGGCCTCGACCTGGAATTCTTCCGGCCACTGGCCGAGCGAATAGCCGAACCAGGGCGCTTCCGGCTTCAGCGCCGGCAGGCCGAGCTCTTCCCAGATCGCCTTGGCCCCTTCCATGAATTCCCGCGCCGGCAGCGAGATCGGCGGATACGGGCGCTTGAGCATGGCATTGATCAGCATCGCCGAGTTGTTGGCCTCGTAGTGATTGTCCTCGGCGCCGGCGCGCGGGCCGTGCCCCATGTCCTTGTGGTCGAGCACGCGCATATCCTGATGCGGCCGCATGCGGTAGGCAAGCGCCCACATCACCATGTCGAGATTTTCCGGATCGATGTCCTCGTTGACGGCGATGGTCATCTTGCCGACCGACGACGAATAGGACGACGCGCCGTAGAGCGCGCGCCAGATTTCGGCATCGAGCGTGTCGGATTTCATCTGGATCACGATCAGCTTGCGCAGGTTGGTCAGCGGCTCGTGCATGAATACCCGGGTGACGCCGCTGATATTGAGATGATGGCGCAAGTGGTGGAGGAACGCGGGCTCGTAAGCGACGCGCTTGATCAGGCTCGATTCCGACGGGGTCACCTGGCTGATGATCGAGACCAGTACCGCGTTTTTGCGCCGGGTGATCGCGGTGACGTCGAAGAAGGCGTTGTACTCCTTCAGGTTCATATAGCCGTGCGATTCGCCGAAGCTGCCCTCGGGCTCCAGCCATTCGGTGTCGAGATAGCCTTCGACCACGATCTCGGCTTCCGCCGGCACGATCAGGTCGACGGTCTTGGCCTTGCAGACTTTGATCGGCGCGCCGACCAGGCCGCCGGCCACCGCGAGCTCGTCGAGATGCTTCGGCAGCTTGTGCACCGAGGTGAAGGTGATTGCCGGCGGCGCGCCCAGCATCAGCACCACCGGCATTTTCTCGCCGCGCGCCTTGTATTTGAGAAAATGCTCGTGGATGCCCTGGTTGAGCTCGATCTCCGGGTTCATGCCCATCCGCGTAGGGCTTTTCACCATGGCGCGGTAGTTGCCGATGTTTTGCAGCCCGGTATCGGGATCCTTGGTGATGAACATCGAGCAGGACGCATAGGGCGCATTGTCGAAGCCGGGCGTCGAGATCGGGATCGGCAGCGCGTCGACCCCCTTGCCTTCGCTGAGCTCGGCGCCCTGCAGCACGATCTCCTGGCACGGCGGATTGTCGACCAGCACCGGAGGTATCGGATGGTCCTCGGCGTGACCCCATTTCTGCTGGATTTTCTCCACCTCGCAGCCGATGCCGACGGAGTAGATCTGCCGATTGGAGGCGAGGATGCCGACGGCAACCGGGATGTCGTATTTGCGGCCTTTGCTGTCGATGACGTTCTCGAACAGAAACGCCTTGCGTTCGGCTTCCGGAATGCCGCCACGGAATTGCCAGCGCACCAAGGGGTGCATCTCGGTGTCCTTGTTGATCGGCCGCTGCACGCGGATGAGGAGCCCCTGCCGATCCAATTCGGCGATGTGTGCGTGCAGATCCGGATAGCCGGCGTTTCCCATTTAAATTCTCCAATCGCGTTAGGGCATGATTCCGAAGAGTGGAACCCGATTTTCGGATGAGATCACGCCAAATGAAGAATTTATACGTGCTCGCTGTCCATATGCGCCATCACGGCGGGCATGTAACGGGTGCCGGCGACGGCGTCGGCCGGTGCCGCCTGCTCGATGCGCGCAAGATCGTCCGCCGATAATTTCAGATCGGCGGCGTAGAGCGCCTCTTTGAGCTGGTCGCGGCGCCGCGCGCCGATCAGCGGCATGACGTCGTCGCCGCGCGACTTGACCCAGGCAAAAGCCAGCGCCTGCGTCGACACGCCCTTGTCGCGGGCGATTTTGCCCAAAGCTTCGACCATCGCGAAGTTCTTGGCAAAATTCTCGGCGAAAAACCGCGGCCGCCGTGTCCGCAATTCGCTTGGCGCGGTCCGCGCCGCTTGCGCACGATCGCTGATCAGCCCGCTGGAAAGGACGCCATAGGCGACGAGCGCAATGCCGAGCTCGCGCAAGGTCGGCAAAATCTCGCGCTCGATGCCGCGTGTGAACAGCGAGTATTCGATCTGCAACGCCGCGATCGGATGCACCGCGGCCGCCCGGCGTATGGTCTTGGCCGAAGCCTCCGACAGGCCGATGTGACGCACATAGCCGGCTTTCACCATGTCGGCGATGGCGCCGATGGTGTCTTCGATCGGCACCTGCGGATCGACGCGCGACGGCTGGTAGAGATCGACATGATCGGTGCCGAGCCGGCGCAGCGAATAGCTGAGAAAGTTCTTGATCGATTGCGGCCGCGCATCGTCGCCGACGATCTTGCCGTCGGGGCTGCGCAGCGATCCGCACTTGACCATGATGAAGGCGCGGTCGCGTTTGCCGCCCTTGAGCGCGTCGCGGATCAGCATCTCGTTGTGGCCCATGCCGTAGAAATCGCCGGTGTCGATGACGGTGATGCCGGCGTCGAGCGCCGCGTTGATGGTGGCGATGGATTCGGCGTCCTCCGCGGGCCCGTAAATTCCCGACATGCCCATGCAGCCGAGGCCGAAGGCGGAGACGGTTGGGCCGTTACGGCCGAGTTTTAGCTGTTGCATTGCAAGTCCTCGAAATACAAAACGGCGGCCATCGAGCCGCCGTTTGCAATTCTTCTACTCCGCTCATTCCCGCGCAAGCGGGAATCCAGCCTGGGTCCCCGCTTTCGCGGGGACGAGCGCCGATGACGTCACTCCGCCGCCAGCCGCACTTCCGGTGCGGCGGCGCGCACGTCGGCGTCCACGGTGTTCTCGTATTTGGTGAAGTTCTTCTGGAACATGCCGACCAGCTTGCGCGCGGTCTCGTCGAACGCCTTTTTGTCCTGCCAGGTCTTCTGCGGATAGAGAATGTGCGGCTCGATGCCCGGCACTGAGGTCGGCACCGCGAAGCCGAAATAGGGATCGGTGCGGTAGCTCGCGCTCTTCAGCGAACCGTCGAGTGCGCCGGTGACCAGCGCGCGGGTGACCTTGATCGGCATGCGCCGCCCGACGCCGTAGATGCCGCCGGTCCAGCCGGAATTGACCAGCCAGCAGTCGACATTGTGCTTGGCGATATAGTCGCGCAACAGCCGGCCGTATTCCGCCGGAGGCCGCGGCAAAAACGGCGCGCCGAAGCAGGTCGAGAATTCCGGCTCGACGCCGACCAGACCCTTTTCGGTGCCGGCGACCTTGGCGGTATAGCCGGACAGGAAGTGATACATCGCCTGTGCCGGATTAAGCTTGGCGATCGGCGGCATGACGCCGAAGGCGTCGGCGGTGAGGAAGATGATGTTTTTCGGATGGCCGGCCATGCCGGTCTTCGACGCGCTCGGGATGAAGTCGAGCGGATAGGCCGAACGCGTGTTCTCGGTCTTCTTGTCGCTGTTGTAATCCGGAATCCGCGTCTCCGGATCGAACTCGACGTTTTCCAACACGGCGCCGAAGCGGTTGGTGGCGTCCCAGATCTGCGGCTCGGCTTCGGCCGAAAGCTTTATGCATTTGGCGTAGCAGCCGCCCTCGAAATTGAAGATGCCCTGCGGCGACCAGCCGGTTTCGTCGTCGCCGATCAGGATGCGGTTCGGGTCCGTGGACAGCGTCGTCTTGCCGGTACCGGACAGGCCGAAGAACAGGGCGCTGTCGCCGTCCTTGCCGACGTTGGCCGAGCAGTGCATCGGCATCACGCCTTGTGCCGGCAGATAGAAGTTCAGCGTGGTGAACACCGACTTCTTCATCTCGCCGGCATAAGAAGACCCGCAGATCAGCACGATCTTGCGGGTGAAATCGATCGCCACCATGGTGTCGGAGCCGTCGCGGCCGCCGTGCCGTTTGGCGTCCGGTTTGAACGACGGCATGTCGACGATGGTCATGTCGGGAACGTAGCTTACGAGCTCCGAACGATCGGGGCGGATCAAAAGCTGGCGGATGAACAGCGAATGCCAAGCATATTCGGTGAACACCCGCGCCTTGATGCGGTATTTCGCATCGGCGCCGCCGTAGAGATCCTGCGCGAACAGCGTCTTGCCCTTGGCGTGAGCGATAAAGTCCGCCAAGCAGATTGTCGAAGTGTTCCTTGCCCTGCTTGCGATTGCCGTCCCACCACACGGTGTTTTCGGTGAGCGCATCGACGACGGTGTGCTTGTCCTTAGGGCTGCGGCCGGTGTGATGGCCGGTTTCGGCGCACAGCGCCCCGCCGGCAACGATGGCGGCCTCGCCGTTGCGAATGGCGTGTTCGTAGAGCGGGGCTGCGGACAGATTCCAGTGCACGCCGGCGAGGTTTTTAAAGCCGAATTTGTCGGCGCCGTATGCGCCGTTCCTCACGCCCGTTTCTTGCACTTTAGCCTCCGCTTGTGGCCCGCCTGGCCGCGCGGGGACGCGTCCCGCGACATCCGCCATTCCTTACTCCCGGCGAGCGGCCGACCCTATATCGGGCATCCTGGCTTCTGCCAAGGCCGGTGCGCTCTCAAGCCTTGCCGGAACATACTTGAGCCTAACCGGAAGATGCTTGGGCCGTTCCGGCGCTGCAGTGCAGCAGAGCGAAGCATCGTTCACTTACCGTCGCTTCTCGCTTTGGCTGCCAAATCCACCACCACTGTGCGCAATTGCTGGGCGGTGGTGACGCGTTCGGCAAAAGCAAGCCGCAGCGTGCAGTCGCCGCAGGCGAGATCGAGGCCGTCGGGATCGAGCCCGGTGATCCGCCACGGCCCTTCGTCCGCGCCCAGGAGCTTTGTGGCGTACAGCCGCACCGCTTCGGCGTGATCCGCGTTCATATGCGCAACCGCGCCCGCCTCGGCGTCGATCAAATCGTCCGCGCCGGACACATCCGTCATCACGTCCGCGGCGGTCAGGTCCGCGGCGCGGGCAAAGCCGCCATTGAGATGTGCGGATACCGCATCGAGCCGCCAGAACGCGAAATCGGCGAAGCCGGCGTAAAGCTCCGATTTCGGATGCCGGGCGAGGAAGCGGCGCCGCAGGCGCGGCTCCGTCGGATCGTCGCGCGCGATGCGGACAAAGCTGCCGAGCAGCGTCAGGCGCGGATGCGCCAGCGGGTCGCCCTTGCCGGTGGCGGCGAGCAGCACCGACGCGCGGGGGTCGGCTTCCAGATTGGCGGTGTGGGTCGATAGCTTTGAAATCAGGATCAGCGGCGCGCCGTCGCCGTCGGTCGCGACATTGACCAGCGAAGCGAAGGGGTGACCGGTATTACGGTCGATGGTGGCAAGCGATCCCGCCCGCGTCACCCGCAACAGTTCCTTGGCGAGCGCCCTCGGGTCGAAATCCGGCGCCGGAGCGTTTTCAGGCAGGCGATCCGGCATAAAACCGGGGAGAGGCCGCTTGGCTTTTTCGTTTTGGACCGGATCGGCGTCGGTCATGACGGTTCCTTGCTTGTTGCCCGGCCCTTTTTGGCCCTCTTGCGCGCGGCCCGGTTCAAGCCAATGCCGCAGTAATTGCCCCGATTTTGCCTTGTCTGGTCACACTTCCGCCCCCACATGGGGATTCAAAGGCTTGTGGGGCCGGGGCTAGTGAAGCTTGCGGCCGACTCATGTAAAGAAGGCCGCCATGCCGACAATCGCTCTCGTCGACGACGACCGCAACATCCTCACCTCGGTGTCGATCGCGCTCGAGGCTGAAGGCTACCGCATCAACACCTATACCGACGGCGCCTCGGCGCTCGACGGTTTCAAAACCGCGCCGCCCGATCTCGCTATTCTCGATATTAAGATGCCGCGCATGGATGGCATGGAGACCTTGCGCCGGCTGCGCCAGAAATCCGACATGCCGGTCATTTTCCTCACCTCGAAAGACGAGGAGATCGATGAATTGTTCGGCCTGAAAATGGGTGCCGACGATTTCATCCGCAAACCGTTCTCGCAGCGCCTGTTGGTCGAGCGCGTCAAAGCCGTGCTGCGCCGGGGCCAGCCCAAGGACGGCACGGCGCCGAAGGAAGCCGACAGCAAGGTGCTGGAGCGCGGGCTGCTGCGCATGGATCCGGAACGCCACACCTGCACCTGGAAGAACGAGCCGGTCACGCTGACCGTCACCGAATTTCTCATTTTGCAGGCGCTGGCGAGCCGCCCCGGCGTGGTGAAAAGCCGCAACGCCTTGATGGATGCGGCTTATGACGATCAGGTCTATGTCGACGACCGCACCATCGACAGCCACATCAAGCGGCTGCGCAAGAAGTTCAAGGCGAGCGACAACGAGTTCGATATGATCGAGACGCTGTACGGCGTCGGCTATCGTTTCAAGGAATAACGGGCGCATTGCGCGCAACAGGCCGTGGGGCGCTGGGTATTTGGACCGCCAACCATGGCCGCTGACTGGCCCTGCTGACGGGGCGGCTGACGTGCGGTAGTAATAGCGTCCATGCTCGCAAGGTGGCGGAGCATGATTGAAACCCCGGCAGACGACGTGCTCGACCGAATTGCAGACCATGCAGGTCCCGGCCCCGAAGCCTCGATGCAGGCCGAGCCCCGCGTCGACACCCTGATCGAGAGCCAAGCCGAGAGCACCGGCCTCGACGAAACGGAGCTGCGTTCGCAGCCCCGCGGCATTGCCCGCATCGGCGACTGGCTGCAGCGCGCCTGGCAATTCTTCATCACCCAGAGCTTTTCGAGCCTGACCCGGCGCATCGTCGTCCTCAACCTCACCGGACTCGTCGCGCTCTCGATCGGCATCATCTTTCTTTCGCAATTTCGCAACGGCCTGATCGACGCGCGTATCCAGAGCCTTCAGGTGCAGGGCCAGATCATCGCCGGCGCGATTGCGGCGTCGGCGACGGTCGAAAGCGACTCCTCGATCACGCTCGATCCCGACAAGCTGCAAAACCTGCAGCCCGGACAAAGTTACGGCCCGAATGAGGACGCGCTGTACGGCATCGATTTCCCGATCAATCCGGAGCGGGTGGCGCCGATCTTGCGGCGGCTCGTGTCGCCGACCAAAACGCGGGCGCGCATCTACGATCGTGATGGGGTGCTCCTGGTGGACAGCCGCAACCTGTTCGGCCGCGGCGACGTGCTGCGCTTCGATTTGCCGTCGCCGACCGCGGAAAAGCCGGGGCTGTTCGAACGCGCCTTCATCGCTTTGCGGATGTGGCTCGGCCGCGGCGACCTGCCGGTCTACCACGAGCTCGGCCCCGACGACGGCAGGGGCTATGCCGAAGTGGCGCAGGCCTTGAACGGCCAGAACGCCAGCATGGTGCGGATCAACGAGCGCGGCGACGTCATCGTCTCGGTGGCGGTGCCGGTGCAGCGTTTCCGGGCGGTGCGCGGCGCGCTGATGCTGTCGACCCAAGGCGCCGATATCGACAACATGGTGGAAGCCGAGCGGCTCGCCATCATCAAAGTGTTTCTGATCGCGGCCGGCGTGATGATCGTGCTGTCGATCCTGCTCGCCGGCACCATCGCCGAGCCGGTGCGGCGGCTTGCCGACGCCGCCGAAAGCGTGCGCCGGCGCATCCGCTCGCGCGTCGAGATTCCCGATTTCACCCGCCGGCGCGACGAGATCGGTCACCTTTCCGGCACGCTGCGCGATATGACCAACGCGCTCTATTCGCGGATCGAAGGCATCGAGAGCTTTGCCGCCGACGTGGCGCATGAGCTGAAAAATCCGCTCACCTCGCTGCGCTCGGCGGTGGAAACGCTGCCCGTCGCCAAGACCGACGAAAGCCGCGGCCGGCTTCTCAATATCATCCAGCACGACGTGCGCCGGCTCGATCGGCTGATCTCGGATATTTCCGATGCCAGCCGGCTCGACGCCGAACTGCAACGCCAAGAGGCGGCGCCGGTCGATCTCGCAAAGCTCCTGAGCACGCTCGTTTCGGTGGCGAACGAGGTCAAGCGCGACGACGGCGTCAAAGTCAGCCTGAAATTCGAAGGCGGCGGTACGCGCGCGTTCCAGGTGCCGGGGCACGATTCACGGCTCGGCCAGATCGTCGATAATCTGATCGAGAATGCACGATCCTTCTCGCCGCCCGGCGCGACGGTGCGCGTCACCTGCCGGCGGCTGCGCAATCAGATCGAGATTTTCGTCGATGACGACGGGCCGGGTGTGCGCGACGACGTGCGCGAAAAGATTTTCGAGCGCTTTTACACCGACCGCCCGCATCAGGGCTTTGGCCAGAATTCGGGGCTCGGGCTGTCGATCTCCAAGCAGATCGTCGACGCCCATGGCGGCGCGATCTGGGTCGAAAACCGCATCGGCGCGCCAGGACCGGATGGCGAGCCGAATGTGCTCGGCGCCCGCTTCATCGTGCGCCTGCCGGCGATGTGATGCTTTACTTCCTGCCGCTCATTCCCGCGCAAGCGGGAATCCAGACGGGGTTCGCGATGCGATGGTGGAATCCGTGGGTCCCCGCTTTCGCGGGGACGAACGGATGAATTCGCCAACCGTGCATGCCTCGGCCGTGCTGGTCGGCGCGCGCGCGGTGCTGATCCGCGGACCGTCGGGCGCCGGCAAGTCCCGGCTCGCGCTTGAGCTGCTCGACGCCGCGCGTGACGGCCGCTTGCGTTTCGCGCGGCTCGTTGGCGACGATCGCGTCCATCTGGAAAGCGCCAACGGACGGCTTCTGGTGCGGCCGGCACAGCCGCTCGCTGGCCTCATTGAGCTGCGCGGCGTCGGCCTTTTGCGGCGCGATTACGAGCCGTGCGCGGTGGTCGGTTTGGTCATCGATCTCGACGCGGCGGACGCGGAACGGTTGCCGGATCGACAGACGGTCGAGCTCGGCGGTACCGAAGTACCGCGACTCGCCGTCGCATCGGATACGGCGGCCTTGCCGGCGGTGCTCGCGCTCATCACCTCAACCGAAACGGCGATCCGTCAGCAAACATACTGATGTGGCGCCGACGGTTTTCGATTGGCGATTGGTTAACCATAATGGTCCAAGACTCCAACCAGCGGGCTGGTATTGCCGGATAAAACGGCAACCGGGCCGGCTAGGCTGCCGCGGCACAGGCGACGTGTTTTACTGCAATGCAGCAACCCCCGGATTTAGCTCAGAATCCCCCTTGCGCCGAGGCTTCGGATGGTCATGATGTGCACCCTTTCGTGCGGTGCACCCGGGACGCGCCCGCGGGGAGTTCCATGATTGGTCTTGTGCTTGTGACGCACGGTCGGCTGGCGATTGAATTTCGGGCCGCTCTGGAGCACGTGGTCGGACCGCAAGACCAGATCGAGGCCGTTACCATCGGCCCCGACGACGACGTCGAAGAGCGCCGCAGGGACATCATCGAAGCGGTGCGGCGCGTCGATAGCGGCGACGGCGTTGCCATCCTCACCGACATGTTCGGCGGTACGCCGTCCAATCTTGCCATCTCGGTAATGAGCCGGCCCAAGGTCGAGGTGCTGGCTGGCATCAATCTGCCGATGCTGGTGAAGCTCGCCAAAGTGCGCGACGAATGTCCGCTCGCCGAAGCGGTTGCCGCCGCGCAGGAGGCGGGGAAGAAATACGTCACCATCGCCAGCCGGGTGCTCACCGGCAAATGAACGAACCGGCCCATAGCGCTGGAATGCCCGATGCGGGCAGCGCGCCTGCGGGCACGGTCTCCCGGATCTTCGTCATCTGCAACAAGAAAGGCCTGCACGCCCGGGCTTCGGCAAAATTCGTGCAGACGGTCGAGAAATTCGACGCCGAAGTGCGCGTCATGCGCTGCAACGACAGCGTCGGCGGAACATCGATCATGGGGCTGATGATGCTGGCCGCCGCGCCCGGCACCTCGATTACGATCGAGGCGACGGGACGGCAAGCCGCCGAAGTCGTTGAGGCTTTGGCGGCCCTGATCGAGTCCCGTTTTGGCGAAGCCGATTGAACAGGTTGCAGATATAAGATTGTCTGATGAAGCGCGGAGCGTCGCGAAGCAAAGCATCGGCGGTGAAAACATCCGATAGAACGAGATCGCGCCGGAACAGCCGTCCGAAGGAGATAAAGCAGATGAGTCCAGAATCGACAGCGTCCAAAAGCACGGCCTCAAAACCCGCTGCAGCCAACCCCGCTCCGAGCGTCGCCGGCGATGCCGGCCGGCAGCCGGCGGCCATTCGGTATCTCGATCGCGCCGACATGGAGGAGACTTTCGCCGATTCGATCACCGGCTTGATCTTCGACGGCCAGACGCTGCGCATCGAGTTCGGCGTGACCCGCTTCGACGACGTCAAGGCGAACACGGCGATCACCGGCCGGCGTTATCCCGCCTGCCGCCTGGTGCTGCCGCCGGCGGCGGCGGTGGATCTCATCAACCGCATGCAGCAGATCGCGGCGGCGCTGACGCAGGCCGGCGTGGTCAAGCAGACGCCGCGGCCTGGCGCCGCGGCGCCGAAGGCGGGCTGACCTGTCTGTCATGCTCCGCGCAGGCGGGGCATCCAGTAGTCACGGATCGCCGCTAACAGCCGCTCCCTTAGCGCTTACTGGATCATCCGCCTTCGCGGATGATGACAGCGCGACTTACCCTGCCGCCGCTTTCGCCGCTTTCAGGTCGGCGACGAATTCCTTATAGGCCGCGCGCTTGTCGGCTTCGTCCTCGATGCGCAGCAGCGCCGACGGATGCATGGTGACGACGAGCATGGTGCCGTCCGCCATCTCGATCGGGGCTTTGCGCATTTTCGCTATCGTCACCGTCTTGCCGGTGAGGCCGCGTGCTGCGCTGACGCCAAGCGCAATGATCGTCCGCGGCTGCACCAGATCGCGCTCGCGGTCGAGCCAGATCTTGCAGCGCTCGATCTCCTCATTGTTCGGCCGCTTATGCAGCCGGCGCTTGCCGCGCGTTTCATGCTTGAAGTGCTTCACCGCGTTGGTGACGAAGGTTTGCGCGCGATCGATGCCGGCATCCTTCAGCGCGGCATCGAGCACGCGGCCGGCCGGTCCGACAAACGGCTTGCCGGCGAGGTCTTCTTTGTCGCCGGGCTGTTCGCCGACCAGCATGAACGCGGCATGGCGCGGGCCTTCGCCGGGCACCGCCTGCGTCGTGTCACGATAAAGCGGGCAGCGCCTGCACTCGTTTTCCGCCTGCGCCAGTTGGTGCAGCGATGTGATCGGTTTGTCGTCCGCTTGATCCATGTTGGTAAAACGCCCGTCGCCGCTGCGTGTTCGCGCGCATCGACATAAAGAAATCTTTATGTGTTATTGCCGCCCGCGCGCTATCCTGCTAGAAGCGCGCCGACCTCCCCCATCTCCGCCCTGAAGGATAGCCAGTTATGAGCACGTCGACCAAGCCGAAAGCCCACGCCGCGCCCGCCGATTACGTGGTCAAGGATATCGGCCTCGCCGAGTGGGGCCGCAAAGAAATCTCCATGGCCGAGACCGAGATGCCCGGCCTGATGGCGACGCGCGAGGAATTCGGTCCGGAGCAGCCGCTGCGCGGCGCGCGCATCGCCGGCTCCCTGCACATGACGATCCAGACCGCGGTGCTGATCGAGACGCTCACCGCGCTCGGCGCCGACGTGCGCTGGGCCTCCTGCAATATCTACTCGACCCAGGATCACGCCGCCGCCGCCATCGCCGCCGCCGGCACGCCAGTCTTCGCGGTCAAGGGCGAGTCGCTGCAAGACTACTGGGACTACACCCACCGCATTTTCGAATGGTCCGACGGCGGCGGCCCTAACATGATCCTCGACGACGGCGGCGACGCCACGCTGTTGATGCATCTCGGCATGCAGGCCGAGAGCAATCCGGGTGTGATCGCCAAGCCGACCAACGAGGAAGAGGAGGTGCTGTTCGCCGCCATCAAGGCGCGCCTGAAGGACAAGCCAGGCTGGTACACGACGATCGCCAAAGCCATCAAAGGCGTCACCGAGGAAACCACGACCGGCGTGCACCGGCTCTATCAGATGGAGAAGGAAGGCCGGCTGTTGTTCCCCGCCATCAACGTCAACGACAGCGTCACCAAGTCGAAGTTCGACAACCTCTATGGCTGTCGCGAGTCGCTGGTCGACGGCATCCGCCGCGGCACCGACGTGATGATGTCGGGCAAGGTGGCGATGGTCGCCGGCTATGGCGACGTCGGCAAGGGCTCGGCGGCCTCGCTGCGCCAGGCCGGCTGCCGCGTCATGGTGTCCGAGATCGACCCGATCTGCGCGCTGCAGGCGGCGATGGAAGGCTATGAAGTCGTCACCATGGAAGAGGCAGCCCCCCGCGCCGACATTTTCGTCACCGCGACCGGCAATGTCGACGTCATCACCATCGACCACATGCGCAAGATGAAAGACCGCGCCGTGGTCTGCAATATCGGCCACTTCGATTCGGAGATCCAGGTCGCGGCGCTCAAGAACCTGAAATGGAACAACATCAAGCCGCAGGTCGACGAGATCGAATTTCCCGACCGCCACCGCATCATCCTTCTGTCCGAAGGCCGCCTGGTCAATCTCGGCAATGCCATGGGCCATCCGAGCTTCGTGATGTCGTCGTCGTTCACCAACCAGACGCTGGCGCAGATCGAGCTGTGGACCAATCAGGGCAAGTACCAGAAGAAAGTCTACGTGCTGCCGAAATCGCTCGACGAGAAAGTGGCCCGTCTGCATCTCGACAAGATCGGCGTCAGGCTGACCAAGCTGTCCGACAAGCAGTCGGCCTATATCGGCATTCCGGTGACCGGGCCGTACAAGACCGATCAGTACCGGTATTGAGAGCGCCGGCTAGCGCCGCGCTGGCTCTACGGTGACGCGAAAGCCGATCGGCGTGGCGGCGAAGCCCAGGAAACGGCGGCTGATCGTGCCGTTGGCCGTAAGGGCGCCGGCGCCGCCGAGCGCGGCTTGCGTCGTGCGGCACGGCGTATCGTTGTCGAGACAGGCGACGACGAGGCCCTGTCCTGCAGCCTCGTCACGGCCGAGGTCGGACAGCGGGTCGTCCTCGAGCCGGCGCGTGCCGGCCAAATAAAACGGCAAATTCCCGGTAATGCCCGGCGAACCCCAATAAAGCCGCGGCGGTTTGTCGGTCATTTTTTCGGCGAGCTCGGCCACTTCCTGCGAGCTCGGCCGATTGGAATCGAGGCCGGCTTTGAGGTGGGCGTAAGCCATGAACGGCGAGGCCATCAGGAAGCCCACGCTCACGGCGAGCGCAGCGAGCCCCGCGACGGCCACCGCAAGCGAATCGACGGCGATCTTGCGCGAGCCGTAGAGCACGATGGGGAGCAGCGCCCAGTTTGGAAACGTCCAGTCCGGCGTCAGCCGCGCCGGCAGCGCGAGATTGACCAGCGCCGGCAGCAGCATCGGCACCGCGAACAAAATAAGCGCCTGCTGACGCGCCTCGTCCGCCGGCCAGGCGATATCGGCAAGCGCGGCGCGCCGGGGCCGCAACGCGGCGAGAAGGAGCAGCGGCCCCGCGGCATAGCCGATCACGCCCAGCAAGTAATAGACCGACTTGCCGAGCGCGGCGGCGAAGGAGTCGCCGGTCATGACGCTGTCGCGCACGAACGCGTAGTCGGCGCCGCCGGCGTGCGAGACGTACCAATAAAGATGCGGCGCGATGACGACGGCCGCGCCCGCCGCCATCACATAGGGCGACGGCGATCGCCAAAATCGCCGCGTGCCTGCTCCAACCAGTGCGGCTGCCGCCATGCCGGCGAACAGATAAACCGCCCAGTACTTGCCCAGCATGGCAAAGCTCGCGCAGGCGCCGGCGAGGAGCGAATCCCAAGCGTCCAAGCCGCGCCGGGCGCGCAAATAAAACAGCAGCGCCGCCGCCCAAAACGGCATCATCACGGTATTGGCGTTGAGCTCCGCCGCCTTGAGCGTGTAGAGCGGCACCAGGATCAGCGCGGCGAGCCCGAGCAGGCTGCGGTCGCGGTCGAGGTGATCGCGCAACAGCCGCCAGGTGATGGCAAGTGTTGCCGCAACGATCGCGACCGCTTCAAGATGCATCGCCCAGTTCGTCCGCGGGAAAACGGCAAACCACGCCATGAACAGCCACGCCGTCAGCGGCGGATGTTTGTAGCCGAAGGCAAAGTGTTGCGCCCACAGCGCCGCCTCGGCCGCGTCGTCGCGCAGATCGACCGGCGTCAGCGATATGGTTTGAAAGGCCATCCACAGCACGATGAAAACGGCGAGGATCAGGCCGACGACGGCACCCTCGCTCCGCGCGCTCACCCAGCGCTGTACGAGCCGCACGAGGGGCCAGCCGATATTCGCGCTCCGCGGACGCAGATCTCCAGCGGGCTCGGGACGAACAACAGTCATCGCGCATGGATGCCACTCAAATACGGACGCCACAAGCGCGCCCGATTGCGGCAATTCGCGGCGCATTGCATTTCGCCGGCGCACCGCGTTATCTCAAGCCGCATGGACGGCGGTTCACCCGTAACTTCGCCCCCGGCGCCTGCCCGCGCGCCGGTTTCCCAGCCGCGGCCGGCGCCGGAACTCAGCGTCGTGGTGCCGACCTACAACGAGCGTGCCAACATCCCGATTCTGATCGAGCGGCTCACGCATGTGCTGGCCGGCTGCGAATGGGAGGTGCTGTTCGTTGACGATAACTCGCCGGACGGCACCGCGGCCGTCGCGCGCGCGCTCGGCGAGACCGACGGCCGCGTCCGCTGCATGCGCCGCATCGGCCGCCGCGGCCTCGCCGGCGCCTGCCTCGAAGGCATGCTGGCAAGTCAGGCGCGCTATGTCGCGGTCATGGACGCCGATCTGCAGCACGACGAGGGTCTGCTCATCGCCATGCTCGATCGCCTGCGCGGCGGCGGTTGCGATCTCGTGGTGGCGAGCCGCTATCTTGGCGGCGGCTCGGCGGCCGGCTTGTCGAAACAGCGGGCCCGCGCCAGCCGTTTCGCCAACTTCCTGGTGCGCCGGCTCCTTGGCATCGCTCTCAGCGATCCGATGAGCGGCCATTTCATGATCCGGCGCGATGTCTTCGAGCCGCTGGCGCCGTCGATCTCCTCGCAGGGTTTCAAGATCCTGCTCGACATTCTGGCGACGAAGCCGGGCAGCCTGCGCGTGGTCGAGCTGCCGTCGAGTTTTCACGAGCGCCGCCACGGCGAAAGCAAGCTCGACAGCAAGGTCGCGCTCGACTTCGCCGCGCTGTTGACCGCCAAGCTGACCGACGACGCAATCTCGGCGCGCTTCTTGTTGTTCTGCCTGGTCGGCTTAAGCGGCCTTGCCGTGCATTTGCTGACGCTGTCGGTCGCCACGCAGCTTGCGGCAATCGCGTTCGGCGCCGCCCAGACGCTCGCCACCGTGACCGCGATCACCTGGAATTTCGTGCTCAACAACATGTTCACCTATCGCGACCAGCGGCTGACCGGCTGGCGCTTTGTCACCGGCCTGATCCGCTTCCTGGTGATCTGCGCCATCGGCGCCATCTCCAATGTCGGCATCGCCACCTGGATCTACGGCTACGACAGCAAATGGTGGCTGGCCGGGCTGGGCGGCGCGCTGATCGGCACGGTGTGGAATTTCGTGGTCAGTGCCGCTTTCGTCTGGCGGCAAAGGTAGAAATTCCGCCCCCGCGAAAGCGGGGGAGGGGGACCACGCGAAGCGTGGTGGAGGGGGCCTCGGCCGAGAAGAAATAAAATCGTCGCCGAGGGGTAGGGCCTCTTCGGTCCTGCCTCGCGTCGCCGCTGATCGCGTCGGCGACTCGGAGGCCCCTTCCACCACCTGCGCTCGCTTCGCGAGCTTCGGCGGTCCCCCTCCCCCGCTTTCGCGGGGCGCATGAAGGTAAGCTTGCCGCTCGCTCCCCTCGATGTTATCTGCCCGCCATGACCGCGACGCCCATCGATCGCATCCGCAATTTCTCGATCATCGCCCATATCGACCACGGCAAATCGACGCTCGCCGACCGGCTGATTCAGCTCACCGGCGGGCTCGAAGCGCGCGAAATGGTCGAGCAGGTGCTCGATTCCATGGATATCGAGCGCGAGCGCGGCATTACGATCAAGGCGCAGACGGTGCGGCTGAAATACCGCGCGGCCGACGGCAAGGATTACATCCTCAATCTCATCGACACGCCGGGCCACGTCGACTTCGCCTATGAGGTCAACCGTTCGCTCGCCGCCTGCGAGGGCGCGCTCTTGGTCGTCGACGCCAGCCAGGGTGTCGAGGCGCAGACGCTCGCCAACGTCTATCAGGCGCTCGACAACGATCTCGAGATCGTTCCGGTGCTCAACAAGGTCGATCTGCCGGCCGCCGAGCCCGACAAGGTCAAGCAGCAGATCGAGGACGTCATTGGACTCGATGCCTCGGACGCAATTCTGATCTCCGCCAAGACCGGACTGAACGTGCCGGCGGTGCTGGAAGCCATCGTCACCCGCCTGCCGCCGCCCAAGGGCGACGCCGCGGCGCCGCTGAAGGCGCTCCTCGTCGATAGCTGGTACGACGCCTATCTCGGCGTCGTCGTGCTGTTCCGCATCGTCGACGGCACGCTGAAAAAAGGCCAGCGCATCCTGATGATGCAGACCAACGCGGCCTATGAGGTCGACCGCGTCGGCGTGTTCACGCCCAAGCGCGTCGAGCTCGACGAGCTCGGTCCCGGCGAGATCGGCTTTCTCACCGCCTCGATCAAGGAAGTGGCCGACACCCGCGTCGGCGACACCATCACCGACGAGAAGAAGCCGGTGGCGGCGCCGCTGCCCGGTTTCCGCCCGGCGATCCCGGTGGTGTTCTGCGGCCTGTTCCCGGTCGACGCCGCCGATTTCGAGGCGCTGCGCGCCGCCATGGGTCGGCTCCGGCTCAACGACGCGAGCTTCTCCTACGAGATGGAAACCTCCGCGGCGCTCGGCTTCGGCTTCCGCTGCGGCTTCCTGGGCCTTCTCCATCTCGAAATCATCCAGGAGCGGCTGCATCGCGAGTTCAATCTCAATTTGATCGCGACCGCGCCGTCGGTGATCTACAAGATCAAGCTGCGCAACGGCCAGCAGCTCGAGATACACAATCCGGTCGACATGCCGGACCCCAACCATATCGAGGAAATGCAGGAGCCCTGGATCGAGGCGACCATCCTCACCCCCGACGAATATCTCGGCGCCGTGCTGAAACTCTGCCAGGACCGCCGCGGCGAGCAGAAGGAACTCACCTACGTCGGCAACCGCGCGCTGGTGAAATACAATCTGCCGCTCAACGAGGTGGTGTTCGATTTCTACGACCGGCTCAAATCGGTGTCGCGCGGCTACGCCTCGTTCGACTATCACCTCACCGATTACCGGCCGGCGGACTTGGTGAAATTGCAGATGCTGGTCAATGCCGAGCCGGTCGACGCGCTCGCCATGCTGGTGCACCGGACGCGCGCCGAACAGCGCGGCCGTGCCATGGCGGAGAAACTGAAAGAACTGATCCCGCCGCACATGTTCCAGGTGCCGATCCAGGCGGCGATCGGCGGCAAGGTGATCGCGCGGGAAACCGTGCGCGCGTTTCGGAAGGACGTCACCGCGAAATGCTACGGCGGCGACGTGTCGCGCAAGCGCAAGCTCCTCGAGAAACAGAAAGAGGGCAAAAAGCGCATGCGCCAGTTCGGCAAGGTCGACATCCCGCAGGAGGCGTTCATCGCCGCGCTGAAGGTGGATGTGTGAGGAACTGTAGCCTGGGTTGAGCGAGCGAAACCCGGGAACTGCATTCGAGCGGTACGATCGTTCCCGGCTTTCGCTCGCTCAAGCCGGGCTACGGTTGCTGCAGCCGGCTACGAGCACTTACTCAGCCGCATCGCCGACCGGGCGCAACTCGCCGGCCGCCTTCATCTCATCGTGAAGCGCAATCGGATCCCAATCAAAGCCGTTCGGCCAAGTGATAACGCCGTTCTCCACGAATACGCGGCGAAAATAGGTCGGGTCTTTGAGCGGCTGCAACATCGGCCCCGTTTCGCTCGTTATGAACGAGAAATCGCGCTCGCCCATCGTATCGTCGGAAAATTCGATGGCGAGGCGATAGCCGCCCAGAGGTTTTGCTTTTCGCACTTTAATCAGCATCTCTATATGATGTTCAACCGTGAGGCGAGACGCAAGTCATGATCGATAGCACTTACGACCCCATCGATAGCACTTACGACCCCGAGGCCGACGCGATCTATATTTACATCGGCGCCTCTCGAAAGGTCGATCATACCGAGGAGGCCGGTCCATTTATCTATGACGTGGATAGCGACGGTCGCGTTGTCGGCATTGAAATTCTGTCCGCCAGCGAGCTCTTGGCGCCGGGGGGCTGGCAGAAAGCCCGGCTTCCGGGGACGCCCAGGATCGATGCAGGGCAGTGATCTCGGCCTCGGATGAAAAGCAGACTCACGTTTCCCGGATGCGGTGCAGCGTGAAACGGTGCACCGCTGATCCGGGACCGTTCCAAACTCCGGCATCTGCGACGATCCCGGTTCTGCGGTGCACCACTTCGTGCTGCACCGCGCCCGGGAAACGGGCATTGGGCTCCTGTCCCATTCACGGAGACGTGAAGTGACAAACGTCACTGATATGAATACATAGCATCCGTCAAAGCTTGCTCATCGAAGGGCACATTCCGGGTGCGACCTAGAAGGTGGAGCAAGTGCGGTTCCCGCGGGCGGTCTCGCAAACCGCTCCCGGGCGGCTTCGGGCATCATTCACGCCGGTACTATGGCCGGCGCGGGAGGTGCAGTCCCTGGACTGGGACAGGCGAGGGCGGGTAACGCCCGCTCGACCCGCGTCCCAGGAAGCATGGCCTGGAGCTGAGCCGGTCGGCGCAAGCCGACTGGCGAGAGCCGCGGTGGAGCGCCGCAAGGCGAGCGCGCCCGAAGCGCGGACGGATGGCAACATTCGTCCTGCGTGGCGCGCGCCGGGCCCCGCTGGGCACGGCCAATAATACGCGCCTTCCGGCGCTCCGCCCCCCTTCATTTATTTGGGGCGATTGGACGAGCTTTCTTGCAGCGTGCAGCAAACCTCGGATGCGATAGCCGCATCGCGAGAACGAGATCGCATTTTCATCCGTCCCGCGACAAGGGGGCGGGAGTCGAGTTCTGGACGTGGCTGTTGTGGAGAGGCAGTCCCAAGGGCTCCGAAGGCAGCAAGCCTTATTGAGCGGATGAAGGAGACGCTAATGCACCACGATGGTGGTGTTGCCGGGGCCTTCGCGCTCGACCAGGCCGAACAGGATCGCGGCGTTGCCGGGATCGAGCCGCACGCAGCCATGCGACACCGGCCGGCCCAGTCCGCGAAATCTCATAAGTGCCGTGGATGGCATAGCCGCCATAGAAGAAGATCGAATGCGGCATCGGCGAATTGTCGTATTTCTTCGAGAACCAGCGCGCCGCCAGCCGTTGCGGATGATAGGTGCCGGGCGGCGTGATATAGCCGCGCCGCGCCGTCGACACCCGCCAATTATAGCGCGGCGCGCCGTCGACGATGACGTCCATGCGCTGACTGCCGCGGTCGACATGGACGAGGATGGACGCCGCGGCAGGCCCGCCGGTGGCGAGCGCGACAAAGCCGAGCGCGGCCAGAACGCAAAACAAGCGACGCATGATATTCCCCCGCAGCAAAATCAAATGATTGCAGCAGCGCATGGCCCTTGTAAAGCGGCATCCGGGCGCATTCCTGTTATGTTTGCGGCGAGGTAAATTTGTTGCGCTGCGGTCTAATTTTGGCCCGATGGCACCATGACGGCGTTCGATTTCTACAGCATCGGTCATTCCAACATTCCGGCGGAGCGCTTTGTAGCGATGCTGCAGGCGGAAAATGTGGGCGCGATTGCCGATGTGCGCTCGACGCCGTTCTCGCGCTTCTGCCCCTGGTTCTCGGGCAAGAACCTTAAGCCGCTGTTGGAGCAAAACGGCATCGCCTATCTGCCCTACGGCGCCGCACTCGGCGGCCGTCCGCAAAGCGCCGAACTTTATTGCGATGGCGTTGCCGACTACGAGGCGATGGCGCAGCAACCGGGCTTTCAAGCCGGGCTCGAAGGGCTCATCGCCGACCGGGTGCGCTGTGCGCAATCATAAAGCGGGCGAATCTGCCTGATGTGCGCCGAGCGCGAGCCGCTCGATTGCCACCGCTGTCTCTTGGTCGCCCGCGCACTCGCCGCGCGCGGCTTTAGCATCGGGCACATTCTGCACGACGGCAACGTCGAGCCGCATGCGGCGACCGAACGCCGTATGCTGGAACTCGCAGCCGACGATGGCGATCTCTTTGCAACTGGACTTAGGACGAACGAATAGCGGCAGCGTATCGGCGCCGCGCCCGCGCCGTTGCGTACCGGGCGAAGGCAAACCCAGCGGAGCGAAGCCGGTAGAAGGAGAGCTGCGATGCGAACGCCAATGCAAACATCCTTGCTTGCTGCTCTGCTGCCTGCTTGTTGTCGGCCTTTCTCCTGCCTTGGCGCAGGGCGTTCTCGCGCCGCTGGCGGCAGCAGGACGCCGACACGCTCGATCCGACGCCGCCCGGCAGCCTCGATCCAAAGCCGTTGCCGCCGCTCGCCAATCCGAATGCGCCGACCACGCCGGCCAAGGAATTGTTCGGCCGTGCGCGCACGCCGTATCCCGGCCCGGCGCTGCCGATCGGCTCTTATGCCGACGGCTGTCTCGCCGGGGCGGTGACGCTGCCGATCACCGGCCCGGCCTGGCAGGTCATGCGGCTGTCGCGCGATCGCAATTGGGGCACGCCGCGGCTGGTCCGCTTCATCGAGCGGCTCGGCGCCGCCGCCAAGAAAGTCGGCTGGAACGGGCTATTGATCGGCGACATGGCGCAGCCGCGCGGCGGCCCGATGATCACCGGCCACGCCAGCCATCAGATCGGACTCGACGCCGACATCTGGTTCACGCCGATGCCCGACCACGTGCTCAGCCGCGAGGAGCGCGAGATGGACGGCGCCGTCGACATGGTCGCACCGGACCGCCTCGGCGTCGATCCCCAAGTGTGGACGCACACCCGCACCGAACTGATCCGCACCGCGTCGGAAGACCCGGACGTCACCCGCATCTTCGTCAATGCCGCGATCAAAAAACAATTGTGCAGCGAGGCCGGCGTGGATCGCAGCTGGCTCGCCAAAGTGCGGCCGTGGTGGGGCCATGCCGAGCACTTCCATGTCCGCCTCGCCTGTCCGCCGGACGACCACGAATGCAAGGGCCAGCCGCCAGTGCCGGAAGGCGACGGCTGCGGCCATGCGCTCGATTACTGGTTCAAGGAATCGACGCTGCATCCGGCGCCGCCGAAAGTGCCGGCGAAGCCGCGGCCGCCGCTGACGCTCGCCGGCTTGCCGAAGGCGTGCAAGCAGATCGTGATGACGCCGTAATAAGTGTGTGGTTTCCCGGGCGCAGCGCAGCACGAAGTGGTGCGCTGCAGAACCGGGATCGTCGTAGGCTCAGCACCCGCAACGATCCCGGATCATCGGTGCACCGCTACGCGCTGCACCGCATCCGGGAAACGCCAACGTGAAAGTCACAAACCCGGCGTGCCGAACACCATGCGTTGCGCCATGGCGGCGAAATAGGCGAGCGCGAAAGCACAGACGACAATCAATGCGGCAAAGCCGAGAGATTTTCGCCCGGGCGATTTGATCAGAAGCGGCAGGCCGAGCCATAGAATATACGCGCCGTAGAAGCCGGTGAGCGTGAGAAAGCGCAAACCCGGCAGCACCAGGAAAATGCCGGCGAGCCAGGCCGGCGTGAAGGAATAGACCGCAAGCTTAAAGGCGCTGTCGAAATCGCGGCGGCCGCCGAACAGCGGCGCCAAAAGATTGATGAGGATGCCGAGGATGAGCACGATGGCGCAGCTTTGGACGTAGCCCAAAACCGCGCCGAATAGGCCATTGAACAACGGCGCGCGCACGAGGCCGGCATTCGGCACGATCACGCCGACGATGCAGGCGCCGATGAAGCTGAACACGGCCGGCACCAGCGCCAGCACGGTGACGTAGCGGCTGAGCACATACGCCGGATCGCCGGGCTCGCTGTCGATCGCGGCCCATTCGCGAACGGGATCGGTCAGGATCGCCTGGACGCGCCGCGCGACGATCATGCTGCTGCGCCTTTGGCGTCCTCGCGCAGCATGGCGGCGCCTTTTTCGGCGATCATCATGGTCGGCGCATTGGTGTTGCCGGAGGTGATGGTCGGCATCACCGAGGCGTCGATGACGCGCAGCCGCTCAACGCCGGCAACGCGCAGGCGCTCGTCCACCACCATCGTCGGATCGCTCGGCAGCCCCATCTTGGCGGTGCCGATCGGATGAAAGATCGTCGTGCCGATATCGCCCGCCGCTTTCGCCAGCGCGGCCTCGTCATCGCCGACTGCGGCGCCCGGCAGGTATTCGTCCGGCTGATATGGCGCCAGCGCCGGCTGCGCGGCGATGCGCCGGGTCAGGCGGATCGAACTTACGGCAACGCGGCGGTCCGCGTCGGTCGACAGATAATTCGGCTGGATCGCCGGTGCGTCGTGCGCATGGCGCGAACGCAGTCGCACCGTGCCCCGGCTGGTCGGCCGCACATTGCAGACGCTCGCGGTGAAGGCGGGAAATTTATGCAAAGGGTCGCCGAACTTATCGAGCGATAGCGGCTGCACGTGATACTGCAAATTGGCGCGTTCCTGGTCGGGGTCGGAGCGCGTGAACAGGCCGAGCTGCGACGGCGCCATGGTCAGCGGGCCGCGGCGGAACAATGCATATTCGGCGAGCATGCCGGCAAAGCCGAAGCGCGAATGATAGCGCTCGTTGAGTGTGGTGATGCCGTCGACCTTGTAGATCAGCCGCAGCTGTAAATGATCTTGCAGGTTTGCGCCGACGCCGGGCCGGTCGGCGACCACCTCGATGCCATGCTCGCGCAACTGCGCCGCCGGCCCGATGCCGGACAGCAGCAGGAGTTGCGTCGAGCCGATCGATCCGGCCGAGAGGATGACCTCGCCGCGGCAGCGCGCGCTGCGCGCGATGCCATTCTGCCGCCAGCGCACGCCGGCGGCGCGTTTGCCGTCGAAGATGAGGCCTTCGGCGAGACAGCCCGTCTCGAGCCGCAGATTCGATCGATGCAGCACCGGTTTGAGAAAGGCCCGTGCCGTCGATACGCGGCGGCCGCGCTTTTGATTGACGTGAAAGGCACAGATGCCTTCGTTATCGCCGCGATTGAAGTCAGGAATGGATTTGATGCCGGCTTGTTCGGCGGCGGCACGGAAGGCGTCGAGCAGATCCCAGCGCACGCGTGGCGCCGAAATTTGCCATTCGCCGCCGACGGCATGCGCATCGCTGTCGCCGAGGAAATGATTTTCGTGCCGCTTGAAATACGGCAGCACGTCGTCCCAACCCCAGCCGGCAAGCCCAAGCTGTCGCCAGTGATCGTAATCGGCGGCCTGGCCGCGCATATAGATCATGGCATTAATGGCGGATGAGCCGCCGATCACCTTGCCGCGCGGATAGTTCAGGCTGCGGCCGTTCAGTCCCGGCACCGGCTCGGTCTTAAACATCCAGTCCGAGCGCGGATTGCCGATCGCGAACAGATAGCCGACCGGGATATGAAACCAGATCCAGTTGTCGCGGCCGCCGGCCTCCAGGAGCAGCACGCGCTTATCGGCGTCAGCCGACAGCCGGTTGGCAAGCAGGCAGCCGGCCGAACCGGCGCCGACGATAATGTAGTCGTATTCGCCCGTGATCGCCTCGGTCTCGGCCACGTTTCGCTCCGGATTGTCGCGTCAAAGCTTGGCGGCGAAGATAGCAGCGTGATCGGGTGTGGAAAGGGGTTGCGGAGCCCTGCTTCGCGGCGGACGAAGCCTGCCGCGCGGAATCGCGTGTTGTCCCGGCAAATCGCCGCGGCCTATGATTCGCGATGGATTCGGTCTCATCGTCCTCGGTCAAGCACGCAACGGCGTGGGGCGTCGCCTGCGGCGCCGGCGCGGCCCTGTTCTGGGCGCTCGGCTTTGTCGCCGCCCGGCAAGGCATCACCGCGGGCCTGTCGCCGCTGGTGCTGGCGCTGCATCGCTATGTCTGGCCCGGGTTCGCGCTCATTCCCGTTATCGCCGCCAAAGGCTTTGGCGATCTCGGCGGCATGGGGTGGCGGCGCGGCATCGCCATTACATTCTTCGGCGGCCTGCCGCTCGCGCTATGGAGCTATTTTGGCTACGTCCACGTGCCGCTCGGCCATGGCGCCATCATCCAGCCGGCCTGTGCTGCGCTGGGCGGTCTCGTTCTGGCGCGCCTCATCGTCAAGGAGCCGCTGCCGCCGCGGCGTATCGTCGGCGCACTGGCGATGCTGGCCGGGCTTGCGGTGATCGGGGCCGAAGCGCTGCGCACCATGGGGCCGCAAGCCTTTCTCGGCGACCTGATGTTCGTCGCCGCCGGCAGTTTCTTTGCGGTGTTCGGCATGCTGTTGCGGCTGTGGCGCATCTCGGCGATGCCGGCGGTGGCGGTGACCAGCATCCTGTCGCTTGCCGGCTTGCCGTTCCTGTTGCTCGATTTTGATAATTTTCTGGCCGCCGGATGGTCGGAAAACCTGATGCAGGCAGTGGTGCAGGGCGCCTTCGCCGGCGCCGGCGCGGTTTATCTGTTCACGCGTGCGGTGATCCTGCTCGGCGTCGGCCGCGCCGCTTTGTTTCCGGCGCTGGTGCCGCCGTTCACGCTGCTGATCGGTTATCTGGCGCTGGGTGAGGTGCCGAGCGTTTCGCAATTCGTCGGCCTCATCATCGTCCTCGTCGGCTTCCGGCTGACGCAGCAGGGCTAAGACATCTCCGCTCGTCCCCGCGGAAGCGGGGACCCAGTCTTAATTCGCTTGCGCTGGATTCCCGCTTTCGGGAATGAGCGGAGAGATTACTCACGCCGCTTTGCGGCTCGCCAGAAACTCACCCATGCGGTCGAGCGCCTTTAAGATATTTTCCGTCGAATTGGCGTAGGACACGCGCATATAGCCTTCGCCGAGAATGCCGAAATCCGGGCCGCCGATCAGCGCCACGCCGGCGTCTTCGAGCAGCGAGGAGGCCAGCGGTTTCGCCTTCCATCCGGTGCGCTTGATATTGGGAAACGCATAGAACGCACCCTTCGGCGTGGCGCAGGAAATACCGGGCAGCTGGTTTAAGCCGGCGACCACGATTTTGCGTCGGCGGTCGAATTCCGCCACCATGTTCGCCACTTCGTCCTGCGGCCCGGTCAACGCCGCGAGCCCGGCATATTGCGCCGAGGCGTTGACGCAAGAGTGCAGGTTGACCGCAAGCTTGCGCGCAAAGTCGTAAAGTTTTCCCGGCCACACCGCATAGCCGAGCCGCCAGCCGGTCATGGCGTAGGTCTTCGACCAGCCATTGAGCAGGATCAACCGGTCGCGGATCGACGGATAGCCGAGCAAACAAACATGTCTCTCGCCGTCATAGACCATGTGGTCATAGATCTCGTCCGACATCACTGCGACATCGGGGAAGCGTTCGAGTCCGGCAACGAGCTTGTCGACTTCGCTCTTCGGCGTCACGCCGCCGGTTGGATTGGCCGGCGAATTGACGATCAGGAGCCGCGTCTGCGGCGTGATCAGCTTGAGCGTCTCCTCGGCGGAGAAGGCGAAATTATTCTCCTCGCGGATCGGCACCGGGATCGGCCGGGCCCCGGTGAATTCGATCATCGAGCGATAGATCGGAAAGCCGGGATCGGGATAAAGGATATCGGCGCCCGGCTCGCCGAACATCATGATCGACATGAACATGGTCGGCTTGCCGCCGGGCAAGATCATCACCTCGTCGGGCGACACCTTGACCGCATAGCGTCTGTGAAGATCGGCGGCCACCGCTTCGCGCAGCGGCAAGATACCGACCGCCGGCGTGTAGCCGTGATGGCCGTCGCGCAGCGCCTTGATCGCCGCCTCGACGATGAAATCCGGGGTGCGGAAATCGGGCTGGCCGATGCCGAGATTGATGATGTCGCGGCCGGCCGCCGCCAGCTGCATGGCGCGCGCCAGCACGGCGAAGGCATTCTCCTCGCCGATGCGATCGAAGGCTGAGATGGTTTTCAGCATGGCGTTTCCCTGACCGGATATTTTTCGCGCGGCAGTTCAACCCAATCCGCCGTCAAAAGCAAACCCGGTTCGGAGCATGCGGGAGCGGCGCCGTGAACGAAGAAGCCCCGGACGAGGTCCGGGGCTTCTGACGCAAACGCAATGACGTCGCGGGGCTTAGTAGCCTTGGTTGAATATGGCGCCGGACTCATAGGAATTCGCAGTTCCGGTGCGAGCCGCGCCATTCGGATAGTGCAGCGGCTGGGCCTGGAACTGTTCGACGGCCGCGCTGCCTGCGTAATCTTCGAGCTGCCGGCGCGGATGATGGCCCTGGGCAAAAGCCGGCGTCGCAAGCGCGGCGACGACGAGAGCCGAAAAAGCCAACTTGGTGCTAAGCGAGTTCATCTTGCATTTCTCCATAACGATCGCCCGTGTTGCTTAGCTACGCAGCGATATTGCAGTGCACAAGGTCGCACCTGTCACGTCGACGTCACAAGATTTTTATGTAATCTCAGATCGTTAAACGGAATATTTGTGATCTGCATCACTTGCGCATTTTGCGCCGCAATATGTCCACAAAGCGCACAAAAAATTTCTCCTTCAAACGCAATGAATTGCGATCTCACGCTGCGGCCAGAGGTTCTCGCTGCCGCATTTGCGGTCGCGCCGGGCCAAACTCGCTATATCTACCGGGTAGCAGCCCCGCGCTTTGCGCAAATCGCATTGCTGGAATGGGACGCGCTGCAGGAATAAATTGTGGAGCGTGTGATGGCGAAAACCGGTAAGCCGCAACAGCGAACGGAGCGCCGGCTGCGCTCGCAGCTGTGGTTCGACAATCCCGACAATCCGGGCATGACGGCGCTCTATCTCGAGCGCTATCTCAATTACGGCTTGAGCCGCGAGGAGTTGACATCCGGCAAGCCGATCATCGGCATCGCGCAAACCGGCTCCGACCTCAGTCCATGCAATCGCCATCATCTCGAACTGGCGCATCGCGTGCGCGAGGGTATCCGCACCGCCGGCGGCATCGCGTTCGAGTTTCCGGTGCATCCGATCCAGGAGACCGGCAAGCGGCCGACCGCGGCGCTCGACCGCAATCTCGCTTATCTCGGCCTCGTCGAAGTGCTGTTCGGCTATCCGATCGATGGCGTGGTGCTGACGACGGGTTGCGACAAGACCACGCCGGCTTGTCTGATGGCGGCTGCCACCGTCAACACGCCGGCCATCGTGCTGTCGGGCGGGCCGATGCTCGACGGCTATCACGACGGCAAGCTCGCCGGTTCCGGCACGGTGCTGTGGCAGGCGCGCCAGGACGTCGCCGTCGGCAAGATCGACTACGATGAATTCATCGACATCGCCGCGTCGTCGGCGCCGTCGATCGGCCATTGCAACACCATGGGCACGGCGTCGACCATGAATGCGCTGGCCGAGGCGCTCGGCATGTCGTTGCCCGGCTGCGCCGCCATCCCGGCGCCCTACCGCGAGCGCGCGCGGATCGCTTACGAGACCGGCCTGCGCGCGGTCGAGATCGTGCGCGAAGATCTCAAGCCATCCGACATCCTCACCCGCGCCGCTTTCGAAAACGCCATCGTCGCCTGTTCGGCGATCGGCGGCTCGACCAATGCGCCGATTCACCTCAATGCCCTGGCCAGGCACGTCGGCGTGCCGCTCGATATCGAGGACTGGGAAAAGATCGGCTATGACGTGCCGCTCCTCGTCAACATGCAGCCGGCCGGCGAATATCTCGGCGAGGAGTATTATCGCGCCGGCGGCCTGCCGGCAGTGCTGCACGAGCTCCACGCCGCCAAACGCCTTCACGGCGATGCGCGCACCATCAACGGCAAGACCATTGCCGAAAACGTGGCGCAGTCGAAGACGACGAACGCGAAGGTCATCTGGCCTTACGACAAGCCGATGAAGGCCGAAGCCGGCTTCAAGGTTTTGCGCGGCAATCTCTTCGATTCCGCGATCATGAAGACGAGCGTGATCTCCGACGAATTCCGCCAACGTTATCTGGCCAACCCGAAAGACCCCAACGCCTTCGAAGGTCGTGCCGTGGTGTTCGACGGTCCCGAAGATTATCACGCGCGCATCGACGATCCCGCGCTCGGCATCGACGAGCACACCATCCTGTTCATGCGTGGCGTCGGCCCGATCGGCTATCCCGGCTCGGCCGAGGTGGTGAACATGCAGCCGCCGGCCGCACTGATCAAAAAAGGTATCACCTCGCTGGCCTGCATCGGCGATGGCCGGCAGTCGGGAACGTCGGGCTCGCCGTCGATTCTCAACGCCTCGCCGGAAGCCGCCGTCGGCGGTGGCTTGGCGCTCTTGCAAACCGGCGACCGCGTCCGCATCGATCTCAACAAGGGGACCGCCGATATGCTGATCTCCGCCGAGGACTTGGCGGCGCGGCGCGCGGCGTTGTCTAAGGACGGCGGCTATCATTATCCGCCGAGCCAGACGCCGTGGCAGGAGATTCAGCGCGGCATGGTCGACCAGCTCGCGGCGGGCATGGTGCTCGAACCGGCGGTCAAATATCAGCGTGTGGCGCAGAAATTCATACCACGCGATAATCACTAGCTTGGGGATGCGTCATGTCCGGGAACCGTCCTTCGACCGCCGATAAGCGCAAGACTTTTCGCAAGCTGCACGAAGCGGGTTGCTTCGTGATACCCAATCCGTGGACCGTCGGCAGCGCGCGCTATCTGCAAGGCCTCGGCTTTCCAGCGCTGGCGACAACGAGTTCAGGCTACGCCCATTCGCAAGGTTTTGCCGACGGCGATTTGAGCCTGGACCAAGTGCTGGCGCATTTCCGCGAACTCGCGGAAGCCGCCGATGTGCCGCTCAACGCCGATTTCGAGGACGGACTTGCCAGCGATCTCGACGGCTTGGCGAAGAACGTGACGCGCTGCGTCGCGACCGGAGTTGCCGGCTTGTCGATCGAGGATTCGCCGAACGACGGCAAGATGCCGCTCTATGATCTTGAGACCGCAGTGACGCGGATCAAGACCGCGCGCGCGGCAATCGATCGCGCCGGCGGCGAGGTGCTGCTCACCGGCCGCGCCGAAGGTTTTATTCGCGGCGTGCCCGATCTCGACGATGTGCTGCGCCGGCTCAAAGCCTACGCCGCGGCCGGCGCCGATTGCCTTTATGCGCCGGGTATCAAAACGCGCGAACAGATCGAAGCGGTGGTCGAGGCGGTAGCGCCGAAGCCGGTCAATTTTCTCAACAGCGGCGCGTTCGGCTTCACGGTGCAAGACATCGCGGCGATGGGGGTGCGTCGGATCAGTGTCGGCGGCTCGCTCGCCCGCGTCGCCATGCACGCCTTCATCCGCACCGCGACCGAGATCGCCAAAGACGGCAAATTCGACGGCTTCGCCGGACTGATCACCAATCAAGAGCTGAACAGGTTCTTTGCCGAAAATCGCAAGAAGTTTTCGTCATGACGGAATCGCAACCGCACCCGGAAACCGGCCAGCCGGTCGGCTTGCCGGTGGCCGATCCAATGCCGGCGCCGCGACCCGGTCCGGTGACGCTGAAGGGCCGCTACGGGCGCCTGGAGAAACTCGGACCCGAGCACGCTGCCGATCTGTGGGCGGTGTTCGCCGGCCACGACGAGGTGTGGACCTATATCGCGGCGGACGGACCGTTCGTCGCGGAGGATGAATTTTTCGCCTTCATCGACAAGCGCGCTGCGGCGGAAGACCCTTACGCTTACGCCATCGTCGATCCGTCGGACCGCCCGGTCGGCTATGTGACGCTGCTGCGCATCGTGCCGCAGCATCGGGTGATCGAGGTCGGCCACGTGCTCTATTCGCCGGCGCTGCAGAGGACGCCGCTTGGCACCGAAACCCAATACCTGTTGGCGCGTTACGTGTTCGAGACTCTCGGCTACCGGCGCTACGAGTGGAAGTGCGATGCGCTGAATGCGCCGTCGCGGCGCGCCGCGCTCCGCCATGGTTTTGTTTACGAAGGAACGTTCCGCCAATACATGATCGCCAAGGGCCGCAACCGCGACAATGCCTGGTTTTCCATGCTCGACAGCGAGTGGCCGGCGCGCAAACGCAATTTCGAGCGCTGGCTCGATCCGGCGAATTTCGACGGCGAGGGCCGTCAGAAGCTCAGCCTCACGGCGTTGAATGGGCAGAAGGGTTCGAGCTCATGAGCAACAGAGTGCAAAATAAAGTCGCGCTGGTCACCGCCGCGGGACAGGGCATCGGCCGCGCCATTGCCGAGGCGCTGATTGCCGAAGGCGGTCTCGTCATCGCCACCGACGTCGCCGCGGACAAGGTCGCGGACCTCAAGGCCAAGATGCGGCAAAAGCTCGATGTGCGCGCGGAGGATGAGATCGCCGCGCTCGAAAAAACGGTGGCGCGCGAGTTTGGCGCGCTCGACATTCTGGTCAATTGCGCCGGCTACGTTGCCAACGGCTCGGTGCTCGATTGCACCGACAAGGACTGGGATTTCTCCTTCGACCTCAACGTCAAATCGATGCACCGCACGATCAAGGCGTTCCTTCCCGGCATGCTGAAGAAGAAGGCGGGCTCGATTGTCAATATTTCCTCCGCGGTCTCGTCGATCCGCGGCGTGCCCAATCGCTATGCCTACGGCGCCACCAAAGCGGCGGTGATCGGATTGACCAAGGCGGTGGCCGCCGATTTCATCAAGCAGGGCATCCGCTGCAACGCCGTCTGCCCCGGCACCATCGAATCGCCGTCGCTCGAGGAGCGCATCGCGACGGCCGCGAAAGAGACCGGCAAATCGCCCGACGCGGTGCGGCAGGATTTCATCGGCCGCCAGCCGATGGGCCGGCTCGGCACCGCGGCCGAAGTCGCCGCGCTCACCCTCTTCCTCGCCAGCGACGAGGCAAGCTACATTACCGGCCAGGCGCATCTCGTCGACGGCGGCATGGCGTTGTAACCTTGTCATCATCCGCGAATGCGGGTGATCCAGTACCCACCAACATTGCGGTATGGCAATGATTACTGGATGCTCCGCCTTCGCGAGGGCATGACAGGTCAGAGGCGGACTCCATGCACATCCTCATCACCGGCGCCGCCGGCATGATCGGGCGCAAGCTTACGGCCCGCCTTGTCACTGACGGCGCACTCAACGGTCGGCCGATTGAAAAGCTGACGCTGATCGATGTCGTCGCCCCGCAACGCCCTGAAAAATTTTCCGGTAACGTCGAAGCCGCCGCGGCCGATGTCGCCGACCCGGTGGCCGTGCGCGCCGCCGTCGCCGGCCGGCCCGACGTGATCTTTCATCTCGCCGGCGTGGTGTCCGGCGAGGCCGAAGTCGATTTCGAGAAAGGCATGCGGGTCAATCTGGATGGCTCACGCGCACTGTTCGAGGCGATCCGCGCGGTGGGCGACGGCTATCGGCCTCGGCTGGTTTTCACCTCGTCGATTGCGGTGTTCGGCGCGCCGTTTCCGCCGGCGATTGGCGATGACTTTCACTTAACGCCCCTGACGTCCTACGGCACGCAGAAAGCGGCCACCGAGCTTCTGCTCGCCGATTACACCCGCCGCGGCTTCCTTGACGGCGTTGGCATCCGACTGCCGTCGATCGTGGTGCGGCCGGGCCGGCCCAATAAGGCGGCGTCGGGCTTCTTCTCCTCGATCATTCGCGAGCCGCTCAATGGCGAGGAGGCGGTGTTGCCGGTTGCCGACAGCGTGCTGCATTGGCACGCCAGCCCGCGCGCTGCCGTGGGCTTTCTCATCCATGCTGCGGGGCTTGAAGCAGCGAAGCTCGGGCCTCGCGTCAATCTCACCATGCCGGGGGTCTGCTGCACGGTGGCCGAACAGATTGCGGCGCTGCGGCGGATCGCCGGCGACAAAGTGGCGTCCCGCATCCGCCGCGAGCCGGACCGGCTGGTCGCCCGCATCGTTGCCGGCTGGCCGAGCCGGTTCGATCCGGCGCGCGCGCTGGCGCTCGGCTTTCGCGCCGAGGCTTCGTTCGACGACATCATCCACGTCCATATTGCGGACGAATTGGGCGGCAAGATCGCCGCTTGAGGTACAGTTTGCGCATGATCTTGTCCGAAAACCGGTACCCACTTTTCGGGATCATGCGCCGATTTGCTTGCCTTACCGGTGCGCATGCTTACATTGCCGGCAGAAACTCCAAACCATTCCCGCTTTCCTAGACCATGACCTATGTTGACGCGGCCCTGGCGCCGCTGCGCAAGACCGGACAGATCAAGCTTCACGGCCCGGGCGCCTTCGCCGGCATGCGCAAGGCCGGCCGGCTCGCCGCCGAATGCCTCGACATGCTGGTCGGCAAAATCAAGCCGGGCGTGACCACAGAATACATCGATCGGCTGGTTTTCGAGTTCGGCATGGATCACGGCGCCATGCCGGCGACGCTGATGTATCGCGGCTACCGCAAGGCGACCTGCACCTCGGTCAATCACGTCGTCTGCCACGGCATCCCCTCCGACAAGCCGCTGCGCGAAGGCGACATCGTCAATGTCGACGTCACCCTGATCCTCGACCATTGGCACGGCGATTCGAGCCGCATGTATCCGGTCGGCGAAATTCCACGCAAAGCCGAGCGGCTGATCGAAGTCACCTATGAGGGCATGATGCGGGGCATCGCCGCCATCAAGCCCGGCGCCACCACGGGCGATATCGGCCATGCCATCCAGAGCTTCGTCGAGGCCCAGCATATGAGCGTGGTGCGCGATTTCTGCGGCCACGGCCTAGGCCGGCTGTTCCACGACGAGCCGAATATCGTCCATGTCGGCCGGCCTGGCGAGGGCATCGTGCTCAAGCCCGGCATGTTCTTCACTGTCGAGCCGATGATCAATCTCGGCCGGGCCCACGTCAAAGTGCTGTCCGACGGCTGGACGGCGGTGACCAGGGACCGCTCGCTCTCCGCGCAATTCGAACACTCGGTCGGCGTCACCGAGACCGGCGTCGAGATTTTCACGCTGTCGCCGAAACACCTCGACCAGCCGCCTTATAAGACCTGAGCGCGCGAAATCTGATTGCAAATTCCCGTAATCCGGGCATCCTGCATATGTCGGGTGTGGCCGCTCGAGCTGGCGATGCCCCTCGGTTTGCGGGATTGGCGCTGCGTCCGAATTCCAAGTTGACCATGTTGGAAAAGAAGCGCGACGGCGAAGATGGCCTGGAGGAGGGCACTCCGCATTATTACGGCCACCGCGGCCGTCTGCGCGACCGCTTTCGCGAGGCCGGCGCCGATGCGTTGTCGGATTACGAGCTCCTCGAGCTGATCCTGTTCCGGGCGCTGCCGCAGCGCGACGTCAAGCCGCTCGCCAAGACGCTGCTGGAAACATTCGGCTCGTTCGCCGAGGTCATTGCCGCGCCGGAGGCGCGCCTTGCCGACGTGAAGGGGCTCGGCGACGCCAGCGTCACCGAGCTCAAGGTGATCCAGGCCGCGGCGAGCCGGCTTCTGCGCGGCGCGGTGAAGAAGCGGCCGGTGCTGTCGTCGTGGTCGACCGTGCTCGATTATTGCCGCACCGCGCAGGCGTTCGCCGACCGTGAGCAATTCCGTGTCCTGTTCCTCGACAAGCGCAATCAGCTCATCGCCGACGAAACCCAGCAGGTCGGCACCGTCGATCACACGCCGGTCTATCCGCGCGAAGTGGTCAAGCGCGCGCTGGAACTCTCCGCGACCGCCATCATCCTGGTGCAC
>CAVZFX010000003.1:0-433272 GCA_963774715.1 uncultured Alphaproteobacteria bacterium | reverse complement strand
CCTGCACCACGGTCTTGATGACGAAGACGTTCATGCCGACCGGCGGATGAATGAGGCCGAGCTCGACCGTCATGACGATGATGACGCCGAACCAGATCGGATCGAAGCCGAGCTGGGTGATCACCGGAAAGATGATCGGGATCGTCAGGATGATCATGGCAAGCGAATCCATGAGGCAGCCGAGCACGATGTACATCAGCATGATCAGCGCCAGGACGCCGTAGCGGCCGAGCCCCAGGCCGGTAAGGAATTCGGTGACGTTCTGCGGCGTCTGCGTCACGGTGAGGAAATAACCGAACAATAGCGCGCCGATCAGGACCGTGAGCACGGCCGCGGCGGTGCGCACCGCTTGCAACAGCGAGCGGCGTATCTCGGTGCGCGACAGTTTTCCCCGCGCCACGCCGATGATCAACGCGCCCGAGGCGCCGACGCCGCCGGCTTCGGTGGGCGTGAACAGTCCGCCATAGAGGCCGCCGATGACGAGGACGAAGAGCAGAAGCATCGCCCAGATGTCGCGCAGCCCGGCGCGGCGTTCGGCCCAGCTGTGCCGCGGCGCCGATGGCAGGAAATTCGGCCGCAGCTTGCCGATCAGCACCACCGTCATCATGTCCATGGCCGCGGCGAGGAGCCCCGGGATGATGCCGGCGATGAAAAGCTTGCCGATGTCCTGCTCGGTGATGATGCCGTACACCGCCAGCACGGTCGACGGCGGCAGCATGGCGCCGAGCGTGCCGCCGGCGGCGATGACGCCGGTGGCAAAGCTCTTCGGATAATCGTAACGGCGCATTTCCGGATAAGCGACGGTGGCGAAGGTCGCCGCCGTGGCGACCGAGGAGCCCGAGATCGCGGCAAAGCCGGCGCAAGCGGCGATGGTGGCGATGCCGAGACCGCCCTTGAAGTGGCCGACGAAAGAGTTCGCGGCGCGGAACAACTCCCGGCTCATCCCGGAATTGGACACGAAGGCGCCCATCAAGAGAAACATCGGGATGACGCCGAAGGTGTAGTCGGTCACCGTGCGCATCGAGGTCAGGCCGACGCTTTTGAGCGCCGGCCCGGCGCCGACCAGATACGAGAAACCGGTGACGCCGACCAGGCCCATCGCCATGCCGACCGGCACGCGCAACAGCATCAGGGCGAACAGGCCGAGAAAGCCGATGATCGCGACGGCGTCGGGACTCACAACCGCCTCATGCGCTGCCGCCTCATTCGACCGGCTTGTACTGGTACTTGCCGCCGAGCAGTTCGGGATAAAAGATCAGCCGATAGGTGCGCACCGCGATCAGCAGCACCGCCGAAACGTCGCCGAGCCAGGCAACCAGAAAGAACGGCCATACCGGCAGTCGCAGGTCGAAGGTCAGCACATTGTCGGCGTAGGTATCGCGGACCTTGTCGAACAGCGTGTAGGTCTGCACCGTCACCACGAACAGCAAAACCAAGGTGGCGAAGACGTCGATGAAACGCTGCATGCGCTCGCCAACATTGGCGTAGATCAGATCGACGGTGATGTGATTGCCGCGGTACGACGTCGCGGCGATGCCCCAGAAAATGACAATGCCGAGTAGCAGCCGGCCGAAATCGTAACTGTCGGGAATCTGCACGCTGAAGAAGTAACGCAGCATCACCGAGACGAAGATATCGAGCGCGACGAGGCCGATGAAGAACGCGGCAATGAGCTCGATGGCGTCGATGAAACGGTCCATCGCGCTCGGCTTGCGCGCCGGCTCGGGCGCGACAACCTCGGCGACGTCAACGTCGGCTTCCGGCATCGGCACTATTTCCGTATGGCGACGGCGGCGCGAAACCCGCCGCCGCCCTCATTGCGTGGTGTCGGTCAGAAGCCGGCGTTGTATTGCGCAAGCGAGGCTTGCAGCCCTTTATAGATCGCGTCGGGATCGCCGCCTGCCTTCTTTACGCCGTCCGCCCATTTCTGCTTGAGCGGCTCTGCCGACTTTTTCCACGCGGCAAGCTGCTCGTCGGAGATCTTGTAGACCTCGTGGCCGGGCGTCTGCTGCATCTTGGCGAGCCCGGCGTGCTCGAAGTCGGCCCATGGATCGGCGAAGCGGGCGGCCCATTGCGACGTGCAGTGATCGTCGATCACCTTCTGCTGCGACGGCGACATCGACGCGTAGACGTTCTTGTTCATGATCCACACGAACATCACCGAGCCGAGCGGCTCGTCCATGTCGTATTTGGTCACTTTGTCGATGCCGAACAGGAACATCGAGCCCCAGGGAAAAGTGACAGCGTCGGCGACGCCCTTGGCGAGCACATCCCGCACTTCCGGCGCGCTGGATTCGACATTGGTGCCGCCGAGCTGCGTCACCCAGGCGGCGATGGTGCCTTGCGCCGGCCGAACCTTCATACCTTTGATGTCGCCTGGCACCACGATCTTCTTGTTGGTGGAGTGCCAGACCAGCGGGTCGAGCACGAAGGCGAAGCAATAATGCACGTCCTTCATTTCGGTCGCGGCATATTGCCGGTACCAGGCGTCGACTGCGAGATTGCCGCCCTTGGCCTTGCCGACCAGGAACGGCAGTTCGCCCGCCGCGATGATCGGGAAGCGTCCGGGCTGATAGCCCGGATTGACGTAAGCGAAGTCGGCGATGCCGTCGCGCGCCATGTCGTAGTGGTCAAACGCCTTGCCGAGCTGCTGCGACGGATAAATCTGGTATTTGATGGTGCCGTTGGACGCCTTCTCGATGTCGTCGGCCCAATCCTTGATCGCGGCCTGCAGCGGATGCGACGGCGGCACCCAATGCGACAGTTTCAGCGTGAAAGTCTTGTCCTGCGCCGAGGCGGCGCGAGCGCCGAGACCGAACGCGAGGCCTATCACAACAAGAGCGCAGAGTTTTATCAGGCGCATCCGAACTTCCCCCCTGTGCCGCCGCATTGCGAAACGGCGTTAGTTTCATAGCGAACCGTCGCATTTAATCGCAGAAACGGCCCACTGTAAAAGCATTTCCAACACGATCGCTAAAATTGTTCGCAACCCTTTGGCGGTTGCTACACGCTGATTTCGTTCCGCCGGCCGAAGAGCCGCCGCCTTAACCGGACGGCAGCAGCGGCGGAGTTAAGGCGTCCCCCGAACAACAAGCCGGCAGAGAGCGCGATAGCGCCGCAGCCGGAGTTCAGGGACGTCAAAATGTTGCCTCGCGTCGCGGCGTTGTGCTTTGCCGCATCGATCGTCGTCTGGCCGGCAGGCGCCGGCAGCGATACCGACACGTTCTGGAGCACGCCGTCGGCGGCGGTGCTCGCAGCAATGCCGGCGCCCGCGCTCGATCCCGCGCAACAGCAAGTTGCCGACGCCGCCGAAGCCGTGCCGCCCGAACAAGCCATCGGCGAAGACAACGCGCCGATGCACGAGACGCCGCGAACCGACGTGCCGGCGCGCACGGCCGCCGGCGATGCGGCGGAAACGAAAATCCCGCCGCCGCCTACTTTGCCGCCGGCCTTGCAGCCCGCGCCCATGCAGCCCGAACTCGGCCTCACCGCCAAGTCCGACGGCAAAGGCGACGCGCAAGGCGGAAGTAATAGGCGCGCCGACGGAGCGGCGCAGACGGCGACACTCGATCCGGCGCAGCCGAAGACCTCGTCACCGCCACCGGTGTCGGAGCCATTCGGCCTCGCCGCGACCCCAGTCTCGTTCGGACAGGTCTTGACCAAGTGGCACGGCGTCGAGTCCAGAATTCGCGCCGACAATGAAGTTTTCGCGCGATGCGCCCAGAGACGAGCAGCGCTGTCCGCAGGGGGCGCGGAATTTTCTTGCCATCGTTGCGCAAGGGCGCGCGCAGACCGGCCGCGCCCGCATCGGCATCATCAACCGCGCCGTTAATCTGGCGATCGAGCCGATGAGCGACATGGCGCAATGGGGCGTGCCCGACCGCTGGAGCCCGCCGCTCGAGACCTTCACCACCGGCCGCGGCGATTGCGAGGACTATGCCATCGCCAAATACGTCGCGCTGACGGCGGCCGGCGTCCCCGCGCAAGACGTCAAGCTGATCATCGTGCGCAATACCGCCGCCAACGAGGACCACGCCGTCGTTGCCGTGCGCGACGGCGGCGATTGGATCATCCTCGACAATCGCTGGCTGACGCTGGTCAAGGACGTCGCGATGCCGAAGATCATTCCGGAGTTCGTGCTCGACGATGCCGGCGTGCGCGAATTCGTGCCGCCGACCATTGCGGTGGCGCAGCGCGCGGCCGGCGCCCGCTTCGGTCGGCTTCTAGAAAGCGCTATTTCGACTCGGCTTCGTAGACGCCGTCCCAATCCGGGCCGGGCGGCTCGGCGCGGTAGGTGGCGATGCGCTCCTCGTACATATCGTAGAGACCGGCCACGTCGAAACCGTCGGTGGCCTTGCGGCAGCGCGCGATCAGATCGAGCGCTTCGTCCCATTGTTGCTTGCGAAAGGCGGCCAGCATTTGCGCATTGAGCGCGCGTAATTGCTGGCAGCGCGGATCCTGCTCGATCTCGGCGCGGCCGAGCACCGCGAACACCGCCTCCGGCTGCGTCTTGCCCTTCACCTGGATCAGATCGATCTCCATGGTGGCGAATTTTTGCTTGGCGCCTTCGGCGGTGCGCGAGCCGATCACCAAAGGCAGGCGATAATCCTTGGTCCGCGCTTCGAGCCGCGACGCAAAATTCACGGTGTCGCCGAGAACCGAATAATTGAAGCGGAAATCCGATCCCATATTGCCGACCACGCACGGCCCGGTATTGAGCCCGACGCCGATCCGCAGCGGCATGTAGGTCCCGCCATTGGCCTCGGCCTCGCGCTTGAGCTCGACATTGAGCGCGGCGGCGCGCGCCTGCATTTCCAGCGCCGCGTCGCAGGCATTGGCTTCCTGCTCCGGATCGTCGACCGGGGCGTTCCAGAACGCCATGATGGCGTCGCCGATATATTTGTCGATGGTGCCTTTGCGCTCGATGATGGCGTTGGTCAGCGGCGTGAGGAACCGGTTCATCAGCCGCGTCAGCCCCTGCGGATCGTCCTTGTAGTGCTCCGAAATGGTGGTGAAGCCGCGCACGTCGCTGAACAGGATGGTCATGCGTCGCTCCTCGCCGCCGAGCACGAGCTTCTCCGGCGAGCGCGCCAGCTGCTCGACCATGTGCGGCGAAAGGTAATAGCCGAAGGCGGAGCGGATCTGCTGGCGCTGCTTCTGCTCGCGGAAATAATTCACGAAAGTCAGCACCAGATAGATCAGCCAGCTCGAAATAAACGGATAGGTGAAATCGATCAGCAGATTGTGTTCGACGAAGAGATAAAGCGACAGGGCGATCAGTCCGGCGAACAGCATGGCGCCAAGCAGCACGACGACGGTCGCCGACAGCATCGGCGCGGCGACGATGATGGCAAGCCCGATCAGAACCGCGACCGTGAGCTCGGCGCCGATGGCGTAATTCGGATGAACCAGAAGCGACTTGGTCAGCACGCTTTCGAGGATCTGGGCGTGCACTTCGACGCCCGGCATCACCGCTTCGACCGGCGTCGTCTTGAGATCGAGGAGGCCGATCGCCGAGGTGCCGACCAGCACAAGCTTGCCGCGAAAGCGGTCGGGCGAGACGGTGCCCTGCAGCACGTCCTTGGCCGAGACGTAACGCGCCGGATCGGTCTTGTTGAAATGCACCCAGAGCTGGCCGTGCTCGTCGGTCGGCACTTCGAGTCCGGGCACCGCCACCGCTTGCACGCCGGCATCGTTGGCGCGAACCAGGATGGCGCCGGCATGGGTGACGACGCGCAGCATTTCCATGGTCAGCGACGGCACCAGCGCGCCTTGCGCCTCCATGATCACCGGCACCCGGCGGATGATGCCGTCGCGCTCGGGATTGATCGAGAACAGGCCGCGGCCGGCCGCCGCCTCCTCGATCGGCGGGACGTTGCGCAGCAGGCCGGGGAAGGTCACCAGGAAAGGCGTCGGATCCGGTCCGCGGATGGCGAAGCCGGTTTGCAGCGTCGCCTCGCCCGGCACCTTCGGTTGCGGAAATGCGGCTGCCGACCTGGCCGACGACGACGCGGGACTGCTTGATCGCATCGGCCAGCACCGCATCATTGCTCGGCAGGCTGTCGAGCTTGGCGCGGGTATCGGCGTCGATGCCGCGAAAGCTTTGCTCCGCGATCGCGGGCGACATGCGGTCGGGCTCGGCGAAGATGACGTCGAAGCCGATGGCCAGCGCGCCGAGCTTGGTGATGCGGGTGACGAGATCGGCCACGGTGGTGCGCGGCCACGGCCATTGCCCGATCGCCTTGAGGCTCGCCTCGTCGATGTCGACGATGACGACCGGATAGCCTTTCTGCACCCGCGGGCGCAGCACCTGGAAAAAGTCGAAGGTCCGCAGCCGCAGCTCCTCCAGCGGCCGCGGATCGGCGAGCCGCAGCGGAATGAGCGCGAACAACAGCACAAGGCAAACCGCGCGCGCCACCCCGAACCGGCGCGCCCAGCCGGCAATCCTGTTCATGACCCTGATGGTTCCCGCAACACGCGCCGCATTCTAGCCTACTCTGCCCGGCGCGGGAGGATGAAAAGGCGGTTATTTTTCGCGGAACGACCGCATCAGCTGATCGTGCAGCGGCTTGAGCAGATAGGACAGCATGGTGCGCTCGCCGGTCTCGATATAGGCTTCGACCGGCATCCCCGGCGTCAGCTTGACGTCGCCGAGCCGCTTGAGTTCGTCGTTGCGTCAGCCCGATACGGACCGAATAATAGGTCCGGCCGGTGCGCTGATCGGTCGTGGTATCGGCACCGATCCGCACCACCTTGGCGTTGATCTCCGGCGTCGTGCGCACGTTGAACGAGGTGAAGCGCAGCACGACCGGCTGATCGACCTGGACGTCGTCGATGTCCTTGGGGTCGACCTTGACCTCGACTTGCAGCTTGTCGTCCTCGGGCACGATCATCATGATCGGATCGCCGGCGGTAACGACGCCGCCGACGGTATTGGCGGTCATCTGGAACACGATGCCGTCTTGCGGCGCGCGGATGTCGGTGCGCCTGAGCTGATCTTCGGCGGTGACCTTGCGTTCGACATATTCGCCGATCTTGCTGTCGGTCTCGCGCAGCTCCTTGGCGACGTCGCTGGCGAGGTCGGCGTCGACCTGGATGATTTGCAGCTGCGTCTCGGCGATCTTGCCCTTGGCTTCCGCGGCTTGGGCGATGAGCTGGCCGCGGGAGCCTTCGAGCTGCGCTTCGTCGCGCTCGAGCGACGTCAGCCGATTAAGCTGCACCAGGTTCTTCGCATAAAGGTCGCGGACGCCTTTCAGTTCTTGCTCGATCAGCGCGACTTCCTTGTCCTTGGCGTCCTGTTGCGCGGTCAGCCCGACGATCTCCTGCTGCAATTGGGTGACGCGCTCCTGCAGCTGTTTCTTCTGGCCGGCGCGGTCTTCCCGCCGCAAGTCGAACAGCTTGCGCTCGCTGGCCATCGCCTCGGCGACGTCGGGATTGTCGAGATGGTCGGCAAGCTCTCTCGGCACGGCGACCGAATCGGCGCCGTCGCGCTCGGCGGCGAGCCGCGCCTTGCGGGCATAAAGCTCGGTGAGGCCCTTGGTGACGATGGCCAGATTGGCTTGCGTCACCGTTTCGTCGAGCTGGATGAGAATTTGCCCCGCCTTCACGTGATCGCCGTCATGCACGAACAATTTGCCAACCACGCCGCCGGTGGGGTGCTGCACTTTCTTGATGTTGGAATCGACGACAACGTCGCCCGGCGCGATCAGCGCGCCGGAGATTTCCGCGGTCGAGGCCCAGCCGCCGAGGCCGAACGCCAAAAAACCGACCAGCACGCTGCCGGCAATGATGTGGCGGCGGATCGATTCGTTGGCGCTGTGCGCCGGCCCGGCATCGCCGAAGGCCCAGCGCAGCCCGGCCATCGCGACGCCAACCGCCTTGCGAAGCGGTGCGATCAGCCAGGACAGACCGACATTGATGCCACGGCTACGCTTTCCGGCGCCGCTCATCCCGCGCCTCCCTGTTCGGCTACTTTCAGCCGCGGCGGCGTATTCGGCGGCGTCAGGCGGGTCAGGATTTCCTCCTTCGGCCCGAATTGCTGCTGGCGGCCCTTGCCCATGATGAGAATATAGTCGACGCCGGCAATCGCGCTCGGGCGATGCGCCACCACGATGGCGATGGCGCCGCGCGCGCGCAGGCCGAGGATGGCGCGGGTCAGCGCCTCGTCGCCTTCGGCATCGAGATTGGAATTGGGCTCGTCGAGCACGACCAGGAACGGATCGCGGTAGAGCGCCCGCGCCAGCGCGATGCGCTGCGCCTGGCCGGCGGACAGCGCGCTGCCCTGTTCGCCGACCATCGTTTCGTAGCCGTCGGGGAGATTGATGATGAGATCGTGGACGCCGGCGGCATGCGCCGCGGCAATGACGGCGTCCGCATCCGGCGGTTCTTCGAACCGGGCAATGTTCTGCGCCACCGTGCCGCTGAACAATTCGACGTCCTGGGGCACGTAGCCGATGTGCCGGCCGAGCGCCTCCGGCGACCATTGATCGAGCGTCGCGCCGTCGAGCCGGACCGCGCCGCGCAACGGCGCCCAGACCCCGACCAGCATGCGGGCGAGCGAGGATTTGCCCGACGCCGTCGGGCCGATCACGCCGAGCGCTTTGCCTGCGGTGAGCGTGAAGTTGACGTCCTGGCAGACAATCCGCTGATAACCGGGCGGCGCGACGGCCGCGTTCTGCACGACGAGCGTGCGCGCCGGCGGCTTCAGCGCCATCGGGTCGCTCACCGGCGGCAGGTGGCCGAGCAATCGCGACAGCCGCTGCCAGCTTTGCCGCGCCCCGACAAAATTACGCCAATTGGCGATCGCCAGATCGACCGGAGCGAGCGCGCGGGCGCTGAGAATAGAGGCGGCGATCATGATGCCCGGCGTCGATTCCTGGTTGATCACCAGCCAGGCACCGACCGCCAGGACGGCGGATTGCAGCAGCATCCGCAGCACCTTGGAAAACGCGCCGAGCCCGCCGCCGACGTCGCTGGCGCGACCGCTCGACGCCACGTAGTTGTGATTAAGATCGCGCCAATGCTTGGAGATACGGCCGGCCATGCCCATCGCCGTGATCGCCTCGGCGTTGCGGCGGCTCGCTTCCAGAAGCGCGTTGCGCGCCACCGCGAATTGGGCGGCGCTGCGGGTCGGGCGGCGGGTCTTGATCTCGGTCACCACCGTCAGCGTGATCAGGATGATGGCGCCGACCAGCGCGGTGAGCCCGATATAGGTATGGAACAGGAAGCAGACGGCGAGATAGACCGGCATCCATGGCAGATCGAAGAAGGCAATGGGCCCGCTGCTGGACAGGAAGCCCCGCACCGCATCGAGGTCGCGGATCGGCTGGGTGCCGTCACCCTTGGCGCCGGCCTTGAGCGGCAGCCGCACGATCGCGTCGTAAACCCGAAGACTCATGGTCTCGTCGAGGCTATGCCCGACGCGGACCAGGATGCGGCTCCTGATCATATCGATCACGCCCTGCGCGCCGTAGAGCCCCGCCACCAGGATCAACAGCCCGACCAGCGTCGGCACGCTGCGGCTGGGCAGCACCCGGTCGTAAATTTCGAGCATGAACAGCGCGCCGGAGAGCATCAGGACGTTGCTCATGCCGGAAAATAGCGCGGTGGCGACGAAAGCGCGTCGGCAGGCGCTAAGCGCGGCGGCCAGTTCAGAACTCGCGGGCTGCTGCCGTGGCGGGCCGAGACTTTGGCTCATGGAGCGTGCGTACCATCGTAACGGACGAACAATGCCATCCGCGCTTGCAAATGACCGGCGGCCTCTAGTTTATGCCGGAACTTGCGATCCCCCGACCAAATCAGGAACACTATACCCTTAGTTTCATGCGGTTACATCTACATTAGGGCGGGTTCACGGCCGTTAGTTAATATTGCCGCATGGCCGGCTCGGCTCGGCGCGGCCCGCCCCCTCGCCGGGCGGCGATGGCGGCCTACTCCGTTACCGTAGCGGGGAGAGCAACGACCGGCGGTGCCGGCAAGGCGCCCCTGCCTTGCCGCCAAGCAAATAGGCGTGCAACGGCAATCCGACCCCCGAAACTGAGGGCCGGCGCCGTTCCACGCTTGCAAAGCAGATGTGTTGCTGAAAATCAGGAACGAGAATCGAGCGAGAGCCCGATGCTGAAGGCCTTTTGGCGCGTGGCGCCCTCGGTCCTTTTCAGCTTTTTGGCGATTTGCGACGCCGAAGTTTTCTTGCGCGCCATCGACTTCAAATCACGAACTTCGCTCGAGGTCCACGAGCGCCGCTTCTTCTTCCGCTTAGCCATAATGCCTCCCTTTCAAGAAAGCCAGCTTGTATCTCTTACGGATGTAAAAGAAAAGCCGATAGTTGGACGGGGGATCACCTTAGTTGGACGGCTCACCTTTGCGAGTCGAGCAACTGCACATAGGCGATCATGGAACTCACGGCAATAGTGTTGACCGCTGATAGGGCAGCCGAGTTAACAAATGCTTTTGTTAGATCGTTCTTAGCGCGCCGGAGCACAGGATGCAAATCGAACATTTGCAAATCTGCTGCTCCGGGGACTTCGACGTGAGATGGCCATGGAGAGACGGACATGAGAGACGGACATGGAGACACGGACATGGGCAAATTCCCGCGTGTAATTTTGTTGTCGCTGCTTGGCGCCTGCCTGTTCGTGGCGAGCCAGCCTGTTGCCGCCCAGACCCCGGCAGTGTCATGCACCGGCGCACAGCGACCTCGACAGGTCGCCGAGCTTCTCTTCGGCCGCGACATCGGGCACCGCCGCGGCGTCAGCGACGGCGCCTTTGCGCACTTCGTCGCCCGCGAACTGACGCCGCGCTTTCCCGACGGTCTGACCATTACCGATGCGACGGGACAATGGCGCGACCCGGCGAGCGGCGGGCTCGTGCGCGAAGCGACCAAACGGATCGACATCGTGCTGCCCGGCCATGCTGACGACCAAGCCAAGCTCGACGCCGTCGTGACCGCCTACAAGCGCGAATTCCGCCAGCGGTCGGTCGGCGTCATCGTGCAATGGGCCTGCGTGTCGTTCTAGCACAAAGATGCGCCGGGGCTTGCGGTGTCCGCGCGCTCTTCCTAGCTTTGCGGAAGCGGAGGCAACGGAATTGACGGGGCGGACGATGAGTGCGTGCACGGACGATCTCAAGCTCGTCGCGCTCGACAAGGGCGACATCGAGGTGGTGTCGGCGCATGTGCAGGACGCGCTGGTCAAGGTCGGCGATATTTTCTGGCAGCCGCGCGAGCACCGCTTCATGATGGCGGTCAATCGGTTCGACTGGATGAGCGCGGTCGACGGCAACGCCAATAATGCCGATTACCGGCGCTGCCGCACCGCGTTGCGTTTCGAGCGCGTCAATGCCTGCAGGTGCCGCAATCTCAACCAGACCGATAAAGGCGCGCTGCTCAATCTCCTCGCGGTCGAATTTGCCGAAAGCGATGCGCCGGCCGGCGTGGTGTCGCTGATTTTCTCCGGCGGCGGCGTCATTCGCCTCGACGTCGAATGCCTGGAAGCGGAGCTGGCCGATCTCGGCGAAGTATCGGTCGCGGCGTTGTGCCCGGATCACTTCGCCCGCGGTCCGGCGACGGCCTAGACTTTTCTCGTCAGGCCGTGCGCGGCTGCTGCGCCGGCGGCGCGGAAAACAGCTTCATCAGCACGGCGATGGTGCCGAGAGTGGCGAGATAAACCACGAGCTGCATGGCGGTCGGCTGATCGACATAACCGATCAGCGTGTGAAGCGCCCGGCCCAGCATGCTCGAATCGCTGAGCAGCCAGGATGTGTCCCAAACCGTCCGATCGAGCGCTGTGACGATATCCGCCTGTTCGAGGAATGCGATCGCCTGAGCCGCAAGGCCGGCAGCGAGGAAGGCGATGAGCGTGCTGGTAACACCGAACAAATAGCGCGTCGGGATGGTGACCAGTCCGAAATAAGTCAGAAGGCAGACGCACGAGCCGAGGATGAGTCCGACCACGCCACCGCCGACCATCGACCAGCTGGCGCCACCCTGTGCCGCGGCGACGCCGTAGAGGAACAGCACCACCTCGGAACCTTCGCGCAGCACCGCGATCGCCACCACGATGGCGAGCGCCAGGAGCGATTTCCTGCCGGCGACCACCGCTTCACCCGCCGCGCGCAATTCGGCGACCAGTTCCCGGCCGTGCCGCGCCATCCACACATTGTGCCAAGTCAGCATCAGGACGGCGAAAGCGAGAATGCCCGCATTGAACACTTCCTGGCCGCTGCCGCCGAATAGATTTGACAGGGCCGTCGTGAACAGCGCCACCAGACAGGCACCGAGCACGCCGGCAAGGACGCCGGCCGAGATCCATGCGGTGCGGCCGCGCACCCCTGCGGTCACGGCCATGATGATGCCGACGATCAAGCCGGCCTCGAAGACCTCACGAAATACGATGACAAGCGAAGCAAGCACGGAGACCTCGGCACCTTATCTCTGAGTAGGTTGCATTTCCCGCGCGGCTGCTACGGATTTCATGGCACGATCAGATAGCCTTGCGTCGCGTGGTGGAAGTCGTCGTAGAAATTATACTTCCCGGGCTGCAGCGGGCGGACATAGACGCTGGCCTGGCTGCCGGACGGCACGATCTTTTCGAAGTGCAGATCGGCGCTTTCAAATTCCGACACGATCGGATTGAGATTCTTGACCTCTATTTGGATGGTCTTGCCGGGCGGCGCATGCAGCTCGGCGGGATCGAATTTCTGATCCTTGATCGTGATCGAGAGCTTCACGGCGTCGTCGGCGTGGGCCGCGCCTGCCGTAAGCGCCAGCGCCGCGGCGACAACAAACGACGGCAAAAACCGCCGGCCGAGCCCTTGGAATGCGCGAAGTTTCATCGCCGGCACAGCACCTTTCCTACACCGCAAATGCGTCACGCAAGGAGTTGGGCAACCGAGGAGTTTTTGTCAATCTAAAAGCCGAATATTAGAATTGTTATAATTATAGGGGACTGCTACTTAGCGCTGCAAAGTAGAGACAAAATCGGCGGCGACGCAGCGTCCGGACAGTATTCGGTTCAGTGTTATGGCGATTCATCTCGACAGCCGCTCCGGCGATTTTGCCGAAAAATTTCGGGCTTTGCTCGGCACCAAGCGCGAGGCGGCGGCCGATGTCGAAACCGCCGTGCGCGCCATCGTCGCCGATGTCGCCGCCCGCGGCGACCGCGCGCTCAACGACTACACGCTCAAATTCGACAAGCTCGATCTCGGCCGCGTCGGCATCCGCGTGACCGCCGCTGAGATTGCGGCGGCCGTCGCGGCCTGCAGCCGCGAAGCGCTCGACGCGCTCGAATTCGCGCGCGCCCGCATCGAGGCCTATCACCGCCGCCAGGTGCCGCAGGACGATCGCTTCACCGACGCGCTCGGTGTCGAGCTCGGCTCGCGCTGGACCGCGATCGAGGCGGTCGGCCTCTACGTGCCCGGCGGCACCGCGGCTTACCCATCCTCGGTGCTGATGAACGCGGTGCCGGCCAAGGTCGCCGGCGTGCCGCGGATCGCGATGGTGGTGCCGGCGCCGGGCGGTACACTCAATCCCTTGGTTCTGGCGGCGGCGAAGCTCGCCGGCGTCGACGAGATTTTCCGTATCGGCGGCGCCCAAGCGATCGCGGCCTTGGCCTACGGCACCGCGACCCTTGCGCCGGTCGCCAAGATCGTCGGACCCGGCAATGCCTACGTGGCAGCCGCCAAGCGCATTGTGTTCGGCAAGGTCGGCATCGACATGATTGCCGGTCCTTCCGAGGTGCTGATCATCGCCGACAAGACCGGCAACCCCGACTGGCTCGCCGCCGATCTGTTGGCGCAGGCCGAGCATGACGAGAGCGCGCAGTCAATCCTGATCACCGACGACGCAGCGCTCGCCGCGGCGACGGAGCGCGCCATCGAAGGCCAGCTCAAGGGGCTGCCGCGCGGCAAGATCGCCGGCGCGTCGTGGCGGGATTTCGGCGCGATCATCCTGGTCCGTCATCTCGACGAGGCGTTGCCGCTTATCGACGCCATCGCCCCCGAGCATCTGGAAATCGCCGCGGCGGATGCCGAGCAGCTTGCCGGCCGCATCCGCAATGCCGGCGCGATTTTTATCGGTGCGCATACCCCGGAAGCGATCGGCGACTATGTGGCCGGCTCCAACCACGTGCTGCCGACGGCGCGGTCGGCGCGCTTCTCGTCCGGCCTCGGCGTGCTCGACTTCATGAAGCGCACCTCGATCCTCAAATGCGGCCCCGAGCAATTGCGCGCGCTCGGCGCCGCCGCAATCGTGCTCGGCAAAGCGGAAGGGCTTGACGCCCATGCCCGCTCGGTCGCTATTCGGCTCAATCGGTAATGGCGCGTAAAAGCGCGGCGCAGGACATTACCGGCCGCCTCACCGCGGTCACGCTCGACGAAGCTTCCCTTGGCGGTACCAGCGACGACGTCGAGCACGAGCGCCGGGTCGCGATCTACGATCTCATCGAAGAAAACAAATTCCACCCGGTCGGCCACGGCGGCGGGCCCTATACCTTACAACTCGGCATCAGCGGCAACCGCCTGGTGTTCGATATCCGGCTGGCCGACGGCGCGCCGCTGATCGCCCATATGCTGTCGCTGGCGCCGTTCCGGCGCATCGTCAAAGATTACTTCGTCGTCTGCGACAGTTATTACGCGGCGATCCGCACCGCGACGCCCGATCGCATCGAGGCGCTCGATATGGCGCGGCGCGGCTTGCACGACGAGGGCTCGCGTCTGGTGATGGAACGGCTCAAGCGCAAGGTCGACATCGACTTCGATACCGCGCGGCGGCTGTTCACGCTGATTGCAGTCTTGCACTGGAAGCGTTGAGGCCTCGATGCCACTTGCAGCGAGGCCGCCTTTGGCCGTTCTGTTCGCCTGCCGAAGCAATGCGATCCGCTCGCCGATCGCAGCCGCGCTGTTCAGTCAGATTTTCGGACGCGCGGTCTATGTCGGCTCGGCCGGCGTGCGCAAGGGCGAGTTCGACCCGTTCGCAGTCGCCGCGATGGCCGAGGTCGGGCTCGACATTTCACGGCACAAACCGATCACCTTCGAGGAGCTTGATGAGTTGGAGGGCCTGAATTTCGATCTCATCGTCACACTGGCGCCCGAGGCCCATCACCGTGCGCTCGAACTGACCCGCACCAGCGCCGTCGACGTGGAATACTGGCCGACCGCGGACCCCAGCGCCGTCGAAGGTAGCCGCGAGCAACGCCTCGATGCCTACCGCGAGGTTCGCGACCAGCTGTTGGCGCACATCCGCGAACGCTTTGTGACCCGAAGCACGGGAAATGAATGAAGCCGAGCGGCCGAGCCACTGCGGATTGTCGCGGCGTTGCGCGCCCACGATGGGGGCGGGTTTGAAACCCGCCCCTGCGAGACCGTGCACGCCAGTTGTGAAGCGGCCCGTCATCCGCTAGGTTCCGCGCCAATTTTGGTCGAGACGTCGTCGAATGTCTTTGTAAAATGTCCCCGATGTTGTCGCGGCCAGACAGCAAAGCTTTCCGGGAATCGAATGGCGAAGGAAGAACTTCTGGAGTTTCCCGGTGTCGTGACGGAATTGCTCCCGAACGCCACCTTTCGCGTCAAACTCGAGAACGAGCATGAGATCATTGCTCACACCGCGGGGCGCATGCGCAAGAACCGCATTCGCGTGCTGGCCGGCGACAAGGTGCTGGTGGAGATGACGCCCTACGATCTGACCAAGGGCCGGATTACCTACCGGTTCAAATGATTGGCCGCCAAAAATTGGTGCTCGCTTCCGGTTCGCCGCGCCGGCTCTCGCTCGTCAACCAGGTTGGCATCGAGCCGGACGCGCTTCGCCCGACCGACATCGACGAGACGCCGAAGCGGGGCGAACTACCGCGCGCCTGCGCGACGCGGCTCGCCCGCGAGAAGGCGGAAGCCGCGCTCGCCATGGTGCGCATCGACGACGACCTCAAAGGCGCCTACATTCTGGCCGCCGATACCATCGTTGCGGTCGGTCGCCGCATCCTGCCGAAGGCGGAATTGCTCGACGAAGCGGCGCAATGCCTGCGGCTTCTGTCCGGCCGCAATCACCGCGTCCATACCGCCGTCTGCCTGGTGACGCCGAAGGAGACGTTCCGGCAGCGCTATGTCGAAACTCGCGTGCGCTTCAAAAGGCTCTCGGACGAAGACATCGAGGCCTATCTCGCGTCAGGCGAATGGCGCGGCAAGGCCGGCGGTTATGCGGCGCAAGGCATCGCCGGCAGCTTCATGGTCAAGATCGTCGGCTCCTATTCCAACGTCGTCGGCCTGCCGCTCTACGAGACGACGGCTCTGCTCGCCGGCGAGGGTTATCCGATCCATTTTGGCTGGCTCAATACCATCTGACGTTGGCGCACAACGTCATGCGCCCCATATTGCCGTCATGACCGACGCCAAGAAACGCGGAAAATGCCCGACCTGCGGCAAGCCGGCCGACGAATTGTTCCGCCCGTTCTGCTCCAAACGCTGCGCCGACGTCGACCTGCACCGCTGGTTTTCCGGCGTCTATGCGGTTCCGGTGACGGAAGACGAAGAAGAAGACGAGCGGCGCGAGGAAGATGGCGATACACCGCAATGACGAGATTAGACCCGGCGCGGGCCTATTCTGGACAGCGCGAAACCGAGCCTCTATAAGCGCGGCCCGTGGGCCCAGGTAGCTCAGTTGGTAGAGCACTGCACTGAAAATGCAGGTGTCGGTGGTTCAATTCCGCCCCTGGGCACCATCCTGCTTCGCGCGGACGCGCTTCGCAGGATTGCACCACTGAAAATTGCGAAGCAGGATGCCCTCCGGAGCCTTGGCGGAGGAGGGCCGCTCGGATGCGCTACGTGTATCTGCTGCGGAGCGAGGCTTTCGCGGGCCAGCGCTATGTCGGCGTCACCTCGGATCTGAGAAAGCGGCTCGCCGGGCACAATGCCGGAAGATCTCCGCACACATCCAAATATGCGCCATGGAGACTGGTGACCTACGTCGCGTTCTCCGATGAGCAAAAGGCAGAGAGTTTCGAGCGCTATCTGAAGTCAGGCTCCGGCCACGCCTTCGCCAGAAAACGGCTCTGGTGAGCGTTGATGAGAGCACGTAGACCGCGCGAGCGCAGCGAAATGCGGGGTTGTCACGGACTGGCCGGCCACCTTTCCGCTCACTTTGCCGATGATCAGTTGCTTTATCGGTCACATGTCGCGCAGGACAAATGAGTTTCGGCCGCGTTATCCCAAATGTCGGTTCGCTAAGAGCCATGCGTCTGATTTTGATGCTGGTCTTTATCACGGCCCATTCACCTGTTGCGCAGGCGCAATCACCGAATGATCATTTGATCGTCCCGCGGGAACGAATTGGCCCGATGACTTTGGGGATGAGCGCCACGGAGCTCGCGCAAACGATGGGCAGTCCTTCGAGCAGGCGCCCCGGCGAAGTTGAACTCTACAGCTGGCGCGATTTGACCGCGACGGTCACCAAAAACGGTCTGTGGGCGACGCAAATATGCACGTTCAATCCGACGTATATGACCATCCAAGGTCTGCATGTTGGATCGACCGATGTTTCGGTCGTTACCGCACTGGGCAAACCGAACTATTCGAGGGTGTTTAGCGCCTGGTGGGGCCCGTCATATTCCAATCTCTATTGGCCGGGCCTGATGATGAGCGTGCATCTCAAGGGCTACGACAATAATCATTCGGTTTGGAAAATTTGCGTGAACCATTTTGCCGCGATCGCGGAATAGCAATAAAGGTCCGCCGATCAGCTCAGGTTCAGTTTCCCGCTCATTCTCATAAGTCTCGATACGCCAGCGGCAGCAGGCGCGCCAAGCGCAGCGCCCACTCGCGCTGCCCGCTCTCGTCTGCGATCAGATCCTGCCGAATTCGATCAGCACGTGATGCAGGCCGCGGCGTTCGGCGTGCACCGGGATGGTGTAGTCGGTCGCGTCGCTCACCGTGTAGGGCACGTTTTCACCCACGGTAAATTCCTTTTCCGCGCTCAGCAGCGCCATCAAGCGGCGGGCGAAGCGCGGATCGCGATTGTAGAGCACGGCGGCGTGCCAGGGCCGCGCCTCGCCCTTGAAGACCGGGGTGAAGCTGTGCAGCGAGATCAGCGCCGTGGCTCGGCCGCTCTGCCGCCGCTCGTCCAGCTCGGCTTCGATGCGATCGTGATAGGGCCGGAAAATCTCGTTGGCGCGCGCCGTCTTGTCTGCTTCAGTCAAGCCGACATTGCCGGGGATGTCCGTCAATTCGCTGATCGCCGGGATCGACGACGCCGCATCCAGCGGCCGATTACAGTCGATCACGAGGCGCGAATAATTTTGCTGGATCAGCGTCGCATCGAGCGCCTCCGCCAACAGGCGGCCGAGCCCGGCGATGCCGATGTCCCAAGCGATGTGGCGCTGCAACTCCGCCTCGGCGAGGCCGAGCCGGCCGAGCGCGCGCGGGATCAACTTGCCGGCATGATCGGCGACCAAGACGAACGGCGAGGCCGCATCGGCGTTGTAAACCGTCACCGGCGGCGGCTCGTCCGCGGCCAATAGTTTTTTTGTCAGTTCATCCATCGATACTCCGGCCAAGTATGCACGATGTTTGGCCCGAGAAATGCATAATAATGCATAGCATGCGTAGGGGCGCCGTGGCGCAGGGCAGGGTGTGGGCCTTGGCCATCGAACGGCAAGCCGCCGCCGCAAACCGCAGCATTCAGCGATGAAAATTCGCGCCGGCTACGAGATTTCCTACGATTGTCCGCAACCGACGCCGATGATTCTGACGCTGAGCGTCCATCCGTCGCGCTTTGCCGATCTCATCACGCTCGATCGCATGCGGCTCGATCCGCCGATCGTGCCCAACACCTATCACGACAGTTTCGGCAATTTCTGCCACGTGATCCATGCCCCTGCCGGCCGGCTGACCATGTCCGCGGACTTCGTCGTGAAAGACAATGGCACGCCGGACGAAACGGCCCGGCAGGCGGAGCAGCATGCGCTGGAAGACCTACCGGTGAATGTTCTGATCTATCTGCTCGGCAGCCGCTACTGCGAGACCGATCGCTTGTCGAATACGGCATGGTCGCTGTTCGGCCAGGTCCCGAAAGGCTGGCCGTTGGTGCAAGCGATCTGCGACTACGTCCACGGTCACATCACATTCGGCTACGAGCACGCCAGTCCGACCAAAAGCGCCTGGGAGGTTTATGCCGAACGGCGCGGCGTCTGCCGCGATTTCGCCCACCTCGCAGTGACGCTGTGCCGCTGCCTGAACGTGCCGGCGCGCTATTGCACCGGCTATCTCGGCGACATCGGCGTACCGCCCGATCCGTCGCCGATGGATTTTTCCGCCTGGTTCGAAGCCTATCTCGGCGGCCGCTGGTATACCTTCGACGCCCGCCACAACACGCCGCGCATCGGCCGCATCCTGATGGCGCGCGGCCGCGACGCCACCGATGTCGCCATAGTCACCTCCTTCGGCCCGTGCACGATGGTGGGTTTCAAGGTGATCACCGAGGAATCGCTCAGCGCCTTGCCCGCTTCGACGTGAAAACTGCCAGTCGGATGCCCGCTATTTCAAGTTCATGGCGCTAAATCGTCGGCAGCACCGCGCGCGACAGATAGAGAAACAGCGACACGCCCAGCAGGCCGATCAGTACGGCAAGCCCGATATCGAAGCGTTCGCCGGTTCCCGGCACTTCGTTGTCGCTGTCGATGTCCTTGGCGGTGCGGACAAAGCGCAAGCCGGCGATGACGATCATAGCGACGCCGATGGCGATGAAAGCAAGGCCGGCGACATTGGCGAAGATCTGGCCATGCGGGCTGACCTGCCCTTGCGCCGTCTGCGGCGCAATGACCTTGAGGAACAGATCGAACCGTTCGATGACAAAGCCGAAGGCCATCACCGCGATGGCGGTGCGCACCCAGGCGAGAAAGGTTCGCTCGTTGGCGGCGTGGTCGCTGTAGCGCTTGATCATTGGACGGTCCCGATGCAGTGGCGGGCCACTATAGCGCCGCGACAGCCGGTGCGCTTGCCGACTTCGGTCGTAAACGGGCAAGTTGCTGGCCATAAGTTGTGGCGCCAAGCCTGACAAAAACGCACGAATGGGGAGTGAAACCATGGCCGATACTGCATCTGCACAACCGAGTCGCGGACGCTGGTATGTCCTGCTGCTGATCAGCGCGATGTACCTCATCACCTATCTCGACCGCGTCAACATCTCGACCGCGGCGCCGCAGATCAGCAAGGAATTCGGCTTCGACAAGGTCACGATGGGCTTCATCTTCAGCGCCTTCGTCTGGGCCTATGCGCTGTTCCAGGTCCCCGGCGGCTGGCTGTCCGACCGCTTCGGCGCGCGCGGCGTGCTCACCGGCGTCGTCGCTTATTGGTCGATCATGACCGCCGCCACCGCCGCGGCTTTCAGCGGCGCTTCCTTCATCGTCGTTCGCTTCCTGTTCGGCGTCGGCGAGGCCGGCGCCTTCCCGGGCGCGACCCGCGCCATGCAGCTGTGGTACCCGCGGCGCGAACGCGGCCTGGTGCAAGGCGTCACGCACAGCGCCAGCCGGCTCGGCGCCGCGCTCGCGCCGCCGATCGTGGTGCTGATCATGAGCCAGTTCGGCTGGCGCCCGGTGTTCTACATCTGCGGCGCCGTCGGGCTGTTATGGTCGCTGTGGTGGGCCTTGAGCTACCGCAACCTGCCCGAAGAGCACGGCCTGGTGAACAAGGCGGAGCTGGAGCTGATCCGCGGCCGCGGCCCGAACGGCGAGATCAATCCGCCGCCGATGGAAAAGCAGACCAACGTGCCGTGGGGCACGCTGGTCGGCTCCGGCAACATGTGGGCGATCATGTTCGCCTATTTCACCTACGTTTATTGCCTGTGGATTTTCCTGAGCTGGCTGCCGTCCTACCTGATCGAGGTCCGCCATTTCACGCTGATCAAGGTCGGCATTTTTGCCTCGCTGCCGCTGTTGGCCGGCGTCGTCGGCGACACCGTCGGCGGAGTGGCGACCGATTGGCTGTTGAAGGTAACCGGCAGCGCCAAGATCGGCCGCCGCGTGGTGGCGATTGTCGGCTTGCTCGGCTGCGCGGCCTGCATCGTGCCGGCGGCGCTGACGGAAGACGCCTATGTCGCCGTCTATGGTCTGACCGCGTCGATGTTCTTTCTCGAATTCACCATCGGGCCGTCTTGGGCGGTGCCGATGGACACCGGCGGCAAATATTCCGGAACCGTATCCGGCATGATGAACATGGCCGGCAATTTCGGCGGCGCGATTTCGCCGATCGTGTTCGGCTATCTGGCGCAGGGCGGCAACTGGCAGGCGCCGTTCATCGTCGCAGCGGCGCTTGTTGGTCATCGGCTCCGCGGTGTGGGCGTTCTGGCTCGACCCGGACAAACAAATCCTCGCGGCGTGAGCGAGCTGTCGCAATTTTCCGCGGCGCCAACGGCCTCGACCGGAGGCGGTTGGCGTTGCGGTATTTTTACGAACGCAAAACCCGTTCATTAACGAAACGTAAATTGCTGTTGGCTAGGTAATGAGCACGGTGGATAATCGCAGGGCGGAATCGCGCGATGCTTGTTGTCGTGGCCGCATGCCTCGTCATTTTGCTGGCAGGCGCGGGCGTCCTGCTTTACCGGCGAGGTAACAGCAAGGCTCGTTTGGCGACCTTGGCGCTGAACAATATGAGCCAGGGCGTAATCATGTTCGACGCCGCCGGGCGCGTCGCGGTCTGCAACGATCGCTACCTGGAAATCTACGGACTGTCGCCGGACATCGTAAAGCCGGGCGCCACGCTCATCGATATCGTCCGCCACCGCTTTACGAGCGGCAGCCTCGACCGCGACCCGGAGCAGTATTGCGCCGAGCTGATGGAGCTCATGGCGTCCGGGAAGACTTTGAGCTTTGTGTCGGAAATGTCCGATGGCCGCTTCGTCTCGGTCGTCAACCGCGCCATCCCCGGCGGCGCCTATTGGCTCGGAACGCATCACGACATCACCGCGCGGCGTGCGGCCGAGCGCAAGAGCGCGCTGTTGAGCGCGCAGGAATCGCGACGCGCCATCATCGAAGAGGCCATTGCCTGGTTCCGCAGCAGCGTCGAGGGCGTGCTGCAGACCGTCACCGACAGCGTCACCACGATGAAATCGACGGCCGTAGCGCTCTCGACGACATCGAGCGAAACGACGGCGCACACCGCCGGCGCGGTACGCACCTCGAACGACGCGTTCGGCGGCGTCGAGAGCGCGGCGGCGGCCGCCGATCAACTGTCGAAATCGATCGCCGAGATCAACCGCCAGGTCGTCAGCGCCGGCGAAGTGGTGCGCGCGGCCACTGCCGAAGCGCAATCGACCAACGATACCATCGCCGGGCTGGCGCGCGCGGCGCAAAAGATCGACGACGTGGTCAAGCTCATCCAGAGCGTGGCCGGGCAGACCAATTTGCTGGCGCTCAACGCGACCATCGAGGCGGCGCGCGCCGGAGCGGCCGGCAAGGGCTTTGCCGTGGTCGCCTCTGAGGTGAAGGCGCTCGCGGTGCAGACGGGGAAGGCGACCGACGACATCGCGGCGCAGATGGCGGCGGTGCAATCCTCGACGCAAAGCGCTGTGCGCGCCATCGGCAGCATCACCGGGCGCATGGAGGAGATCCGCCTATTCACCGCCGCGATCGCGAGCTCGATCGAGCAACAGGACGCGGCCACCGGCGAAATCTCGAACAACGTCGCCGCGGCAGCGGTGGGCACGCGGTCGGTCGTGGCGGTGCTGGAACGCGTCTCCGGCGCCATTGCCGACATGCAGAGCTCGGCGGATACGGTGCTCACCGCATCGGCCGCGGTCGAGAAGGCGGCCGAGAGCCTGCGCGGCAGCGTCGACGGCTTCTTGCGGAAAGTGGCGATGTAGCGGCCCTAAGGGGCACGTTGCCGCATCGGCTCCAGCGCCACGCGCGCGAAGGTCGAGATGATTTTCAGACCGGCATTGAGCGAGCCGCGCAGTGAGCCGGCGACTTTCGACTCGCCGCCGAGGCGGCGGCGATAGGCGACCGGCAGCTCGACGACGCGAAAGCCTGAGCGCGCCACCCGCATCTGCATTTCGAGATTCCAGCCATAGGTCATTTCGCGCATGCCGAGCGCCAGCAAGGTGTTGCGGCGGATGGCGCGGAACGCGCACATGTCGGTATAGCGTACGCCGTAGAGGAGTTTCGTCAGCCAGCCGGCCAAAAACCCGGCGAGAAGCTGATGTGACGCCATGCTGCCGGCCGCGCGCTCGCCGCGCGCGCGCGAGGCGATGACGAAATCGGCCGTGCCGGCGCGCAGCGGCGCCAACAATGCGGCGATGGCGGACGGATCGTCGGCGCCATCGCCGTCCATGAAGACGACGATGTCGGCGTCGTGCGCCGCCCGCGCGCCGGCGAGACAGGCACGGCCATAGCCGCGGCCGGCGTCGATCACTTCGGCGCCGGCGCTCCCAGCACGGTCCTGCGTACCGTCGCCGCTGCCGCCGTCGGCCACAATCACACGATCGACGCTGTCGCGCGGCAGCTCGGCGATCACCGTGGCGATGGAGTCCGCTTCGTTGAAGGTCGGAATAACGACGGCCACGCGCACCGCCTGCGACGGCATTGCTACAGGCTCCAGCGCAATCCGCAGCTGGCGCAGGCCTCCGGCGGGGTATTCGATTTGAGCGCCCTGCGGAAACCGGCGTAGGCCGGGCCGGTCCAGATTTCGCGCAAGCTCTGCTGCGTCGCGTCGCCAAGCGTGTAATTCTCGTAGCCGCGCTGCGAGAACGGCGCGATGCAGCACGGCAGAGCGCGGCCATTGGCCGTGAAATACATCACGGTCCACGGCCGCCGGCACAGCGACCAGGGCGAAGGCGATCCCGAACCGTTGGCACCCCGTTTGAGGCTGACGCCGGGTTCCGAGGCGCCGCCCGAGGCGCTGAATTCGATGCCGAGCGTGCGGGCGAGCGCAGCGGCGCGATCGATGTAGACGGCGTCCTCGCCGGACAATCGCTCGTACAGCGCCTGGTCCGGCCGGGCGAGACCGACGGCCTTGTCGGTGAAAAACACCAGCCGCTGCAGATGCACTTCCTTGACGCCGGTCTGCGCCGCGACGCGGACGAAGTCCGGCAATTCCTCGATGGTTTCGCGCAAGCCGGTGAGCCAAGCCGAAACCTTCGGCTTAAGATGGCCCTCGCGCTCCTGCAGCTCGCGAAAGGCGCGGACGTTTTTCAGGATGCGGTTGAAATAATTCTTGCCGCGAATGGCGAGATAGGACTTGGCATTCGCCGCGTCGAAGGAAACGCGCAGCTCGTCCAGTCCGGCGGCGATTAGCGCGCGGCCGTTCTTCTCGTTGAGCACCGTGCCATTGGTATTGAACAGCACATAGGTACCGCGATCCTTCAGATAGCGCACCATGCGCGGCAGCTGCTTGACCAGCATCGGCTCGCCGACGCCATGAAGGACCGCGCGCTGCAAATCCGGAATCTGATCGACGATCGAGGTGAACAGCTCCCAGCTCATATCGGCGGGCGGCTCGAGCTCCTCATAAGTGCGCGGGCAGGTCGTGCATAATAGATTGCAGCGGTTGGTCGTCTCCAGATAAAGACAGACCGGCTCGTGCCCGGGAATTTCGCTGTCCGCCGTCACGGACTCGAAGTAACGCTGCGGATCGATAGGCCGTTTGGTCGCCGCCCTTTGCATCCGCGTTTCACCCCTCGGCATTTTTAAGCGCGCAACTCGTCCACCTGCACCGCGCGATCGATCTGGCCGACGAAGTCATGCTGCCGCCGCAGCCGATCAAATAGCTTTGCCGTCTGCGCGGCATGGTGCGGCGCGAAAGTGTCGCCCCGACCATCGCCCTCGCCGTAGAGCTCGGCATACAATCGGCGCAGGCCGTCGACGTCGTCGACATCGTACCAGACCGGTAAAGTATGGACTTCAAGACCGATTTCGCCGGCGCGCGCCAGCGTCTGCGCGGCGACGCGGGGGGTGCTCCAATCGATGTCGTCGAACATGCGGCGGTGAGCGGCTTTCAACCCGAGCAAATAATAGCCGCCGTCGCTCGACGGACCGAGCACGGCGCGATCGCCCGGTTTGGCGAGCGTCGCCGCGGTTTCGATCAAGAGCGCGGTCGGCAAAGTGGGGCTGTCCGAATTGAGCACGACGGCCGAACTGTGTCCGCGGGCGAAGATTTCCCGGATGGCGTGAAACAGGCAATCGCCGAAATTCGGCAGCCAGGCGGCGATCAAGCCGATCGGGCCGGGCAGGATGCGGCGGAAGAAATCCTCGCTGCCGGTCGGGCCGAAGGCTGCATAGCCGGCAATGCCGCCGACCGGCGCGGCGTGACGCGCGGCGAGCAGCACGTTGTCGGCCACGTCGCACAGAAATGCGGTATTGAGGGCCGCCGCCTCATCGAAGCTTAGCGGCGGGACGAGCCGCGTCTTGGCCCGCCCCGGGGCCGAGGCTTTCGCCATGAAGGCAATGCCGCAGGACGCCACGGTGGCGGCGCTGCCGGCCATGGAATCGGATTTGCCGTCCAAGCGACGGACGTCGTCCATGCGATGCCCCCTGTAATCAATCCGCAACGCAATATGACTTGCTTGCCAAAGCGGTCGGCCAAGCGCCAATCACTTCCGCCTCAAACCTATCAAGTGTCGAAACACCAAAAGGTTATCTTGCTCACAAAGTCGTGATCGCTTCGCGTCAAGCTCCGATTCAGCGGCGGGCCAACGCCACGCGGATGCTGTCGTCGTTTGGCACGGCTGTATCGCCGGTATCCTGCCACGTCGGCGCGCTCGCATATTCCTGCCGCGGCATATCGAGCGAAGCGAGTTGCCGCCCAAAAATTCCCACCACTTCGATCGGCACCGCGACCAGTCGCGTACCGAATCCGAGGAAACCGCCGTAAACGACGATCAGCTTGATCTTGCCTTGCGGCGTGCGCACCACCTGCCGCACATGGCCGAGTGTACGACTGTCATCGTCCAGCACCGGCAGACCGATGAGATCGCCGACGCGCACGGCTTGCGGAAACCGCCGTTGCATGCGTTCGGTTTCCGACATGTCGTGCGCCGCCATAGCTTTGTCCTGCGGTCCCATGCCGGTCGGCGGAATCATCGCCTGCGCCACGACGAACGTGCGGTCGAAACCAGCCGAGCGAGCCTCTTTTGCCGCCGCTGTAAACCCGCCGACGCAAATAGCCGCCAGACCGAGCGCCGTCATTGCCAATCGCATCTGGTTCTCCCGATCAAACAGTCCGCGCGACTTTGTGAAGCGGTTCGCCTTGCCTGCCAAATGACGTAACCGTAGGGTCCGAATATCGCCAGCACGGAATTGCCGATGCCAACGCCCTCCGTCAGGTCACACGCGTCGCCGCCGCGCCTTCACCCGCTGCCGCTCCGCATCATGCACTGGATCAATGCCATTGCCATCTTCATCATGATCGGCAGCGGATGGAAGATCTATAACGACGATGTGATCTTCGGCTTTCTGCACTTCCCGGATTGGCTCGTCATCGGCAAGTGGGCGCAATACGGATTGCAGTGGCATTTCTTCGGCATGTGGATTTTCGTGCTCAATGGGCTCGCTTATCTCACTTACGGGATCGTCACCTACCGCTTCCGGCGCAAACTGTTTCCCATCTCCCCACGCGAGCTTTTTGTGACAATCGGCGACGCGCTGCGGTTTCGCCTGCGCCACGACGATCTGATCCATTACAATGCCGTGCAGAAGGTCCTCTATCTTGGCGTCATACTGGTCGGCATCCTGATCGTAATTTCCGGCTTGGCGTTGTGGAAGCCGATCCAGTTTTCCGCGCTGGCCGACCTGTTCGGCAGTTTCCAGACCATCCGGCTGGTTCACTTTCTCTGCATGTCCGCCATCGTCGCCTTCATTCTCGTTCATGTGACCCTGGCGTTGCTGGTGCCGCAAAGTCTCGTGGCCATGGTGACCGGCGGACCCACCGTCGATGACGGCAAGCGGAACGCGGCCCCTGTCGCCCCCGAAATCGAAGCCACGCCATGAAGCGGTGACCCGAATGCCGATTCGCTTCCCAAAGCCGGCGATCTTGCGGCTGCACAAAGGCCTCAGCCAAAGCGCGGCAAAGCCAACCGCGACCGGCGACGTCAATCGCCGCGGCCTCATTCGTGGCGCCGCGAGCCTCGGCGCGCTCGGGCTCCTCACCGGCTGCGACGTCAGCGAGGAGCCTCCCGTTCAATCGTTCCTGCGCACGGTGTCGGCGTGGAACGACGGCGTGCAGGAGACGATATTGCGGCCGAACCATCTGGCGCCGACGTTCTCGCCGTCGCAGGTGGTCAAGCCGCCGCGCTTTAACGCCTATTACGATATCGAGGACGTCAAGCCGGTTGACGGCGCCATCTGGAAACTCGAGCTCGTGGGCCGCATCGACAACAAGCAGCCGTGGACCGCGCAGCAGATTTATCAGTTGCCGGAGCAGGAGGTCATCATCCGCCACATCTGCGTCGAAGGCTGGGATTACATCGGACAATGGTCGGGCCCGAACTTGCGCGATTTTCTCCACCGCGTCGGTGCCGACCTGACCGCCAAATATGTCTATTTCATCTGTGCCGACGATTATACCGAAAGCATCGACATGGCGTCGGCGCTGCATCCGCAGACCATCCTCGCCACCAAATATGCCGGCGATCTCATCACCGACCCGTTTGGTTATCCGTTGCGGCTGCGCACGTCGATCAAGCTCGGCTACAAGAACGCGAAATGGATCAAGGCGATCGAGGTCAGCAACGATTTTCGCGAGACGTTCTGGAGCAAGCAGGGTTTTAATTGGTTTGCCGGGATTTAGCGCGGAACCTTGGTATAGATGCGCCACTGATCCGCGCGCGTTTCCGCCAGGCGATAATCGGGACTGGCGGCGAACGGATCCTTGGTCCAGGCGCCGTCCTGCGGCACGACGACCACGACGTCGCAGTCATATTGCCTCGCCATGGCGTCGACATCGCCGGCGCTGCCTTGCCCGGCGAAGACACGAACGAATTGGGCGTTGATCGCCTCGCGGCGATCGGGCGGCAAGGGGGCAAAGGCGAGCGCCATTTCGCGCCCGGCAAAACACGAGCTGCGATCGGCGAGCAGCGCCCAGGACATATTCACAGGCCACGGCGTCAGGTCCTGCAAGTAAAGCGGATCGTTGGCGACGCGCGCGGTCGGCGGCGCATAGCGGCGCACCGCGGCCCATAATTCCGGCGCCTGCGCGAAGCTTTGCGCGTCCGCTGCGGGAGCTCCGGCGAGGTTGGACGCAATCATGGCCACAGTGTCGGGCAAGCTGAGCGCGAGCCCGCCCATTGCGGCGGCGGCAATCAACAGGCGACGCGGAGCGCGCATCATTCCCGCCGCTGCGCCAATGATCAGGACCATGGCGGCCGGCAGCACTGCGCGCAGGCCGAGATCGTTGTTGTCTCCTACGGTGCTGGCCAGAAGCCAGGAGACGACGAGGCCGGCGCCGGCGAGCGCGATAAAAATCGCGACGGCGGTTTTTTCCAGCCCCGGCGGCAATGTCCGCTGCATGACGACGAGCCCGATCAAGCCGGCGATGTAAGTGGCCGGAAACTCGAGCGGCAGCAGAATGAGCCAATAGGCCGGCAGGTCGAGCACGCGGCGCAGCGTGTGAGGAAACCAATCGCCAAGCACGGCGAAATGATCGAGAACGATCGGAGCGCCGTCGCCGCGCGCCGCAACCGTGGCGAATTGATCGCGCAGGAACGGCGCCGCGATCAACAAGGCGAGCGCGGCGGCGGCGGCCAAACCGCCGGCAATGGTCATGCGCCGGACCGGCTGCACGGCAGTGAACAAGATCGGCGCCGCAAGCAAGGCGGCGACGGCAAGCGTTATGCCGCCGACAAAGGCCGAGCTTTCAAAGCCGGCGACGACGACCAGGACGAGGGTCAGAAACCGCGCCGGACTAGGCCGCTGGGCAAAATGGACGATCAGCACCAAGGCCGCGACCACGCACGACGCCGACATCAAATGCTGCGGCACCCAAGCGGATTGAAACAGCCAGCCGGCAAAGCCGTTGGGCGAGGCCATGAACGGTTCGAGCGAAAAGCTGCCGAAGAAAAAACTCAGCAACGTCCGCAGCGACGCCGCCGCGGCGAGAGCGACCACCAGGATCGCGGCATTGGATCGTTCGCTGAGCCAGACGGCCACAGCCATCATCAAGGTGAGCGAGGCGAAGGCGGTGAACCAGGTCAGGCCGATATCGGCCTCCCATCCGCTGCTACGCAGCGGCAGTGCCAGCTCGGCCGCGCTGAAGTGCCAGAGGTAATAATAGGCCAGCCGCGCCGGCGCAGCGCCAAACATGGCACCGAACGAGGCGCCGGCGCCGAACACCGGATCGACCGGCGGCAAGCCTTGGCGCGTCATCGCGTCGATGATGGCGATCTTGGCGTGATCGAATATCGGGTCCGCAAGATGTACGCCGGCGGCGGAGATTTTCGGAACAATCGCGCTCGCCGGCACCAGTGCAAGAAGGGCGGCGGCGGGGTAAGTCCATACGGGAATGCCGGGCTTTTGTGCCGTGCCGTCATGGCCGCTTTGTGTCAGCAGCGCACCGCCGCCGACGATGAGAAAAAGCGCGGCCATGGCGGCGACGGCGGCTGCGGAAAACCCGACCAAAGTGAGGACCGGCAGGGTCGCGGCGCTGAACATGGCCCAGCCGACGACCGGCGCCGCGCCGAGCGCCAGCGGGCGCGGCAGGATATGGCGGCCAACCGCAAAACCGAAGGCCATGAAGAACGCAGTCGCCACCAGCGCGCAAAAGGCGGCATTGACGGCCGATGCCATGGGAGAATCAAACCCCGACGCTGATGGGCGGGACTGCGCCGCGCCCGCCCGCAGTGCTTAGGCCGCCCGCAGCAGCATTTCCACTTTCGGCCATGGATCGGGCGCCAGATTGCGAAACGGCGTCCAGTCGGTCTCGGTCATGCGATCGAAAATCGCGGCTTTGACCGAAGGCCGCTCGCGCATCCGTGCCCACCAATCGCCGATCGCCGCCTGACGATCCCACATGCCCGCGAGCTTGAGCAGTTCGAGGCGGAGAATGTAGGGGATGACGGCGCAATCGGCGTTAGAAAAGCTCGCGCCGGCGAGGTAGGGGCCGCCTTGCAGCGACTCGCTCATCCAAGCCAGCAGTTTCTTGTGCTGATTGATCGCGTCGACGACGAATTCGGAATCGAGCCCATGTTCGATGACGCTGCGCTTGTATTCGGCGCGGCGCTTGAGCGGCGATTTGTTGACTTCGGCAAGCCAGGCTTCGCGCGGCAGCTTGAGAAAGTTCGGCCGGAACGCCGTGGCAAAGGTAAGGATCATGCACGAATTATGCAGATATTCGTCGATCAGCTTGTTGAACAGCCGCACGCGGTGACGAAGCGTCGGCTCTTTCGGCATCAGCGGCGGGTTCGGAAACGCCTCGTCCAGGTAATACAGGATCAGCGACGATTCGATGATGGCTTTGCCGTCGTGCACCAGCGTCGGCACGACGCCATTTGGATTGAGCTTCAGATAGGCCGGATCGAACTGGTCGCCGCGCAAAGTGAGAAGATGCTCCTTGGCGTCGAGGCCCTTCTCGTTAAGCGCGATGCGCACCTTCTGAGCGCAGACCGAATTGATATTGTGATAATGCTCGAGCATCCATCCTCCCGCCGCTTTCTTGGCAGGATGGATCATGGTCTCGTTGGGGACTTAAGTCCAGGCGACGCGCTGCCGCGCGGCGCTCAAGCCTAGCCGCCGCCGAACTTGTTGACGATGTGGGCCCATTGCTCGACGGCTTGCCGCGCACCGCGAACCGCCTCGGCGAAGGCCTCTTCCTTCTTGTAATAATGCCGCCACTGACCGCTGTCGTACATCTCGACAAGATGAGTCAAGGCGCGGCGGGCAGTGAACAGCTGCCGTTCGGCGTGTTGGCGCTGCACTTCCGCGGTCGCGCTTTTGGTCATGAACCGGATTGTGCCGACGAGACGTAAAAATAAAATCAAAAGGGTCGATTTGTCGGAAAAATGCGCATTTACTTGGCAAACTTGCCTTAAGTCCGAGTCCCGCAAAGATAAACAAGCGGTAAATTCCGATATTCCGACAGTGTGACCGAACTGCCGGGGCGAATCGACCAGGACCCGGAACCGCTCTGGAACTTGGAACTTGAACTGGCATATCCTGCGGTCCGGGAGGCCGCAATGAAGATTTCGGCCCAATGGTCACGCGGGTTGCTCGGCGACGCTGCCAGGGGCGGCCTCCTTTTCGCTACCGCGGCCGCGGCATTGCTCGCCGGCGCCGGCGTCGCCCATAGCGGCCCCTGCACGGCGCAGATCGCCGCCGTCGAGCAGCAAGTCCGCGCTCTGCCACCCGGCCCGAAGAGCGGCCCGACCTTTTCGCAAACGCTCGGCGCGCAGCTGCATCATCAGCCGACGCCGGAGGACGTCGAGCAGGCCCAACAGATTGGCCGCAAACAAGCGGACGCCGCGCTCGAAGCTGCCCGCAAAGCGGACGCCGCCGGCAACGCGTCTGCTTGCGACGCGGCGCTCACCGAGGCCAAGCGGCTCTACGACATCAATCAATGATGTTGCGCGAAACGAACGGCGGTGTGCACTTCCTCAATACGCCTCTTCGGCGTAGATCGGATCGACCGAACCGCCCCACGGGCCGTAGAATTTCTCCAATAGCTCCTGCGCCGGCGTGGTGCCGCGCGCCAAGCGGTCTTCCAGAACTTCGAGATAGCGCGTCTCGTCCTGCCCACCGGCATCGAGGCATTTGCGGCGCGTGAGCCCGGCGCGCGCCAGCTTGAGAACGTCGTTGGCGATCTCGAACACAGTGCGGCCGCGAACCGTCGCCGCGAGACCCTGCTTCGGCACGTCGTCGCGGAGCTTTTGCCGCTCTTGTGCACTCCAGCCTTTGACCAGATCCCATGCCGCATCGAGGCTGACATCGTCGTAAAGAATGCCGACCCAGAGGGCCGGCAGCGCCAAGAGGTTGGGCAGCGAGCCGGAATCGGCGCCGCGCATTTCCAGATAACGCTTGAGCCGCACTTCCGGGAAGATCGTGCTCAGGTGGTTCGCCCAATCCGACAGCGTCGCGCGGGCGCCGGGCATCGCCGGCAGCTTGCCCGCCAACAGATCGCGGAACGATTGGCCCGAGGCATCCACATACTCGTCGCCGTGCTTGACGAAATACATCGGCACGTCGAGCGCATAGTCGACCCAGCGCTCGAAACCCATGCCCGGCTCGAACGCCCAAGGCAGCATCCCGGCGCGCGCATTGTCGGTGTCGCGCCAGATCTCCGCACGGAACGACAGATAGCCGTTGGGCTTGCCCTCGGTGAACGGCGAGTTGGCGAACAGCGCCGTCGCCACCGGCTGCAGCGCGATCGAGACGCGCAGCTTCTTGACCATGTCGGCTTCGGAAGCGAAATCGAGATTGGTCTGCACCGTGCAGGTGCGATACATCATGTCGAGGCCGAGGGTGCCGACCTTCGGCATATATTCGGTCATGATCCTGTAGCGGCCCTTCGGCATTTTCGGGATTTCCGCGCGCGTCCAGTCCGGCGTAAAGCCGATGCCGAGAAATCCGATCTGCAATGGTTGCGCTACTTCGCGCACCTGCGCTAGATGCGCCATCAATTCGCTCGATGTCTGGTGCACGCATTCAACCTGCGCGCCCGAGAGCTCGAACTGACCGCCGGGCTCGAGCGAGATCGCGCCGCCGCCGGTGACGTCGAACAGGCCGATGATGTTCGGCCCCTCCATGATCGGCTGCCAGCCGAGCAGGTGCTGCATGCCTTCGAGCAGCGCGCGAATGCCGCGGCGGCCCTCGTAGGGCACCGGCCGGTGGCCCTCCAGCGTGAAGACGAACTTCTCGTGCTCGGTGCCGATATGGAATTGCGACTTGGGTTTAACGCCCTCTGCAAGCCAATTCACGAGATCGTCACGCCGCTCGATCGGCGTCAGGTCGACTTGATCACGCGCCATGCAGGGTCCCGGAGAAAGTCGGCCGCGACCTTATACGCGGCAGGCGTGGGAGGGCAATGCAACGGTCATGACGCTTTGGCGACCGCTAGGCGCTGCGGCGGCGGGAAACGGCGGTAGAAGGTGTCGCCCTTTTTCGCCATGTCGTTGAGCAGCTTGCCCGGCTTGAAGCGCTCGCCGTAATCCTTGGCGAGGCGGTTGCAGAGATCGACAAAGGCTTGGACCCCCATGCCGTCGATATAGGAAATCGTGCCGCCGGTGAAAGGGGCAAAGCCGAAGCCGAGGATCGAGCCGACGTCGGCTTCGCGCACGTCGGTGACGACGTGCTCTTCGACGCAGCGGGCGGATTCGAGCGCCTGGATGGCCAACAGCCGGTGTTCCAGAACCGTTATATCGATAGCGTCGGGGTCGAGCTTTTGCGGCTGCAGCTCCGCCAGTCCCGGCCACAGCCGCTTCGGACCGTTCGGCGGATAGTCATAAAAGCCCTTGCCGTTCTTGCGGCCATAGCGTCCGCGCTTTTCCACCATCGCCTCGAGCAGCGCCTTCTGCTTGAGATCGATCATCTTGGCGCCGAGATCGGCCTCGGTCGCTTTGAGGATTTTCCAGGCGAGGTCGACGGCGACCTCGTCGGTGAGCGCCAATGGCCCGACCGGCATCCCTGCCATGCGCCCGACATTCTCGATCATCGCCGCCGGCACGCCCTCGGTCAGCATCAAATGGCCTTCGCGGATATAGGTGCCGACCACACGTGACGTATAGAAGCCGCGCGAATCGTTGACGACAATCGGCGTCTTGCGGATGGCGCGCACGTAATCGATCGCGACGGCGAGCGCCGCTTCGCCGGTCTCCTTGCCCATGATGATCTCGACCAGCATCATGCGCTCGACCGGCGAGAAAAAATGGACGCCGATGAAGCGCTTGCGGTCCTTGAACGCGGCTGCCAGCGAAGAGATTGGCAGCGTCGAGGTGTTGGAGCCGAAGATCGCCTGGTCGCCGAGCACGTTCTGCGCGCGCGAAATCACTTCTTCCTTGATCTTGCGATCCTCGAACACGGCCTCAATGACGAGATCGCAATCCTTCAGCTCGACATAATCGGCGGTCGGATGGATGCGCGCCAGCACCGCTTCGCGGTCGGCCGTGGTGGCGCGGCCGCGATTGACCTGCTCGGTCATCAGCTTCTGCGAATGCGCCTTGCCCTTTTCCGCGGTTTCCGGATCGCGGTCGATCAGCACGACGTCGAGCCCGGCGAGCGCGCTGACATAAGCGATGCCGGCACCCATAAATCCGGCGCCGAGCACGCCGATCTTTTTCAGCGGCTTCGCCGGCACGGCGGGGCGCCGCGCGCCCTTGTTGAGTTCCTGCAGCGAGACGAACAGCGAGCGGATCATCGCCGCCGCTTCCGGCGAGTGCAGGATTTTGGTGAACCAGCGCGACTCGACCCGCAACGCCTGATCCATCGGCAGCTGCAGGCCTTCATAGACGACCTGCATGATGGCGCGCGCAGCCGGGTAATTGTCGTAGGTCTCGCGGCGATAGATCGCGTTCGCTGGCGGGAACACCATCATGCCGGCCTTAGAGTAGACCGGCCCGCCCGGCAGTTTGAAACCATCGACGTCCCACGGCGCCTTGGCGGTGCCGCCCGATTTGACCCAGTCTTTGGCGGCCTTGATCAGATCGCCTTGCGGCACCACGGCATCGATGAGCTTCATCGCCTTGGCGCGATTGAGCTGCAACTGATCGCCCTTGAGCAAGAATTGCAGCGCGTCGGACGGCGGCAGCATGCGCGCGATACGCTGCGTGCCGCCGGCGCCCGGGAACAGACCGATCTTGATTTCGGGAAGACCAAGCCGGGTGCGCCCGTTGTCGGCGGCGATGCGATGATGGCAGGCGAGCGTCAGCTCGAAACCGCCGCCGACCGCGGTGCCGTTGATCGCCGCGACCCACGGCTTGCCGCAGGTCTCGATGCGGCGATACAGCAGCGACAGCTTGCGGCTCTCGTCGAATAGCCTGGCATTGGCCGCTTCGGCGCCTTGCGACGCCGCGAGCTCGGCGAAGGTGCGGCTCAAGGCTTCCAGCATCGTGAGATCGGCGCCGGCGCAGAACGTATCCTTGCCCGATGTAATCACCACGCCCTTGACGGCGCCGTCGGTCGCCAGTTCCTCGACGATGGCCGACAGTTCTTCGATCACTGTCACGTCGATGACGTTCATCGTGCGGCCCGGCTCGTTCCAGGTGACGAGCGCGATGCCGTCGCCGTCGATGTCGAGCGTAAAATTGGTGTAGGTCGGTTTGCTGTCAGCCATACGGTTCGCCGTTCTTGTGGGTGTAACGCATGCCGTTGTCGTCGCGCACGACCATCAGGTCGACGTCGGGATAGTCGACACGCTCATGCTTGGAGCGCGTGCCGACCTCAAGGTAAACCACGTCGCGACTGCCGCGATTGACGAGCTGATGGCCGTTGCCGCTGTTCGCCTTGAAGCCGGCGGCATCGCCCGGTTTGAGCACGCATTGGCCGCCGTCCTCAACCAGCGCGACTTCGCCTTCCAGAATATAAACGAACTCATCCTCGCTCTCGTGCCAGTGCCGCAGCGCGGACGCCGCGCCGGGCTTCAGCGTCGTCAGATTGACGCCGAACTGGTCGAGGCCGACCGCGTTGCCGAGCCGCCTGCGTTCGCGGCCGACCACGACGCGATCGTAAGGTTTCGGATAACCCGTGCTCGTATCGACCGGAATTTTGGCGATGTCGATCTTCGGCATGGCCGCTCAATCCCCGATCGGCGCGCCGGATTTGCGGAAGAAGCGGCGCCCCTTCTCGTCGCGTTCCATGACGAAGTCGACATCGGGATAGTGCACGCGCTCGCTCTTGGCGCGCGTGCCGACTTCAAAGTAGACCGCATCGCGATCGGTGCGGTTGATCAGGCAATGCGCGATGCCGCTGCCGGCTTTGAATCCCGCGGCGTCGCCTGGCTTGAGCACGATCTCGCCGTCGTTCTCATGGAGCACCAGCTCGCCTTCGAGCATGAAAACGAACTCATCTTCGTTGTCGTGGGAATGACGCAGCGCCGAAGCCGAATGCGGCTTGATCCGCGTGATATTAACGCCGAATTGGGTCAGCCCCGCGGCATCGCCGATGCGCTGCTTCTCGCGGCCGGAGATGACGGCTGCGAATTCCTTGGGGTACGACGCGATCGGCTGCGCCGGCACTTTGGCGATATCGATCCTGGGCATGCGTTCACACCCGCTCGATGATGGTGGCAGTGCCCATGCCGGCACCGATGCAGAGCGTAACCAAGCCGGTGGCAACATTGCGCCGTTCCATCTCGTCGATCAGCGTGCCGAGGATCATCGCGCCGGTGGCGCCGAGCGGATGACCGAGCGCGATGGCGCCGCCATTGACGTTGACCTTGGCGGCATCGAGGTCGAAGGCCTGCAGATAGCGCAACACCACCGAGGCGAAGGCCTCATTGATCTCGAAGAGGTCGATGTCGGCGAGCGTCATGCCGGCCGTCTTGAGCACTTTCTTGGTGACGTCGATCGGGCCGGTGAGCATCAGCGCCGGATCAGAGCCGATATTGGCAAAGGCGCGCACGCGCGCGCGCGGCTTCAAGCCGGCCTTCTGTCCGGCTTCTTTGTTGCCGACCAGAACCGCCGCGGCGCCGTCGACGATGCCCGAGGAATTGCCGGCGTGATGCACGTGGTTGACATATTCCACCTCCGGATGCGCCTGGATGGCGACCGCATCGAAACCGCCGAGTTCACCCATCTGCACGAAGGAGGGCTTGAGCGCGGCCAGCGACTGCATGGTCGTGTCCGGCCGCATGTGCTCGTCCTTCGCCAGTATCGTCAGACCGTTGACGTCCTTGACCGCCACGACCGAGTGGTTGAAGCGGCCATCGTCCCACGCCACCGCGGCGCGCTTCTGGCTCTCCACCGCATAGGCGTCGACGTCGTCGCGCGAAAATCCGTATTTGGTGGCGATGAGATCCGCGGAGATGCCCTGCGGCAGGAAATAATGCGCAACCGCGATCGACGGATCGACCGCCCAGGCGCCGCCGGCCGCGCCGATGCCGACCCGGCTCATCGATTCGACGCCGCCGCCAACGGCCATGTTCTGCTGGCCCGACATGATCTGTGCAGCGGCGAAATTCACCGCATCGAGTCCCGAGGCGCAGAACCGGTTGATCTGCACGCCGGGAACTTCGTTGCCGTAGCCGGCCACCAGCGCCGCGGTGCGCGCGATGTCAGCCGCCGCTTCGCCGACCGGGTCGACCACGCCCATGACCACGTCATCGACCAGAGCGGTATCGAGATGGTTGCGGCCCTTGATGGCGCCGAGCGCCTGGCTGGCGAGATTGAGCGCGGTCACCTCGTGCAGGGACCCGTCGACCTTGCCGCGGCCGCGCGGGGTGCGCACGTGATCGTAGATGAAGGCGTCGGGCATGAATTCCTCTCAAGCTTCACTGCGGACGCAATGAGCACGCTGTCGAATAGATAGCTAGAACGCCTCGGCCGGCAATTCCATTGTCGAAGCGGCGCCGGCCTTGATACGCGCCAGATGGGTCGCCGCCGCCGGCAGCATCCGTTCCATGAAAAAGCGGGCGGTCGTCAGCCGCTCTCCCATCCGTCCCGCCGCGCCATCTCCCCCGCTCGCCTTGGGCTCGGTTTTGGCTTCGGTCTTGGCTTTGGCCGCCTCGGCGATCAGGCACCACATATAGCCGAGCGCGACCAAGCCGAAGAGGTGCATATAGTCGGTCGCGCCGGCGCCGGCATTATCGGGATTGCCGAGCGCATTTTGCAAGAACCACATAGTGGCCTGCTGCAATTCGCCCAGCGCCTGATTAAGCGGCGTGACAAAGGGCGCCATGGCGGGATCCGCGCCACGTTCCTTGATGTAGGCGGTCACTTCGGCAAAGAAAGCCTGCAAGGCGCGACCGCCGTCCTTCGGCAGCTTGCGGCCGACCAGGTCGAGCGCCTGAATGCCGTTGGCGCCCTCGTACAGCATGGCGATGCGCGAATCGCGCACGAACTGCTCCATGCCGTGCTCGGCGATGTAACCGTGGCCGCCGAAGACCTGCTGCGCCAAAACTGTATTGGCAAAGCCCTGGTCGGTAAGCACGCCTTTGACCACCGGAGTCATCAGGCCCAGGCGATCCTCCGCCGCCTGCCGCTCTTTGGCGTCTTCCGAGCGGCTCGCGACGTCGCTCTTGAGCGCGACCCACAGCACCAATGCGCGCGCCGCCTCATTGAAGGCGCGCATCGTCAGCAGCATGCGGCGCACGTCCGGATGCACGATGATGGGATCGGCGGGCTGTTGCGGAAATTTCGCGCCGGTCAAGGCGCGGCCGGCGAGCCGCTCCTTGGCGTAAGCGGCGGCATTCTGATAGGCGACCTCGGACAGCGCCAAGCCCTGCACGCCGACGCCGAGCCGCGCCTCGTTCATCATCGTGAACATCGCCTGCAGGCCGCGATTGGCTTCGCCGATGAGCCAGCCGGTGGCGTCGTCGTAATTCATCACGCAGGTGGCGTTGCCGTGGATGCCCATCTTCTCTTCGATCGAACCGCACGACACCGCGTTGCGCGCCCCGACACTGCCGCCGGCATCGGGCAGGAATTTCGGCACGATAAACAGCGAAATACCGCGCGTGCCGGCCGGCGCGCCGTCGATGCGAGCGAGCACGAGATGAATGATGTTTTCGACCAGATCGTGCTCGCCGGCGGAGATGAATATCTTGGTGCCGGAAATCTTGTAGCTGCCGTCGACCTGCGGCGTCGCGCGAGTGCGTACGAGACCGAGATCGGTGCCGCATTGCGGCTCGGTCAGGTTCATGGTGCCCGACCACTGCCCGGCGACGAGCTTCGGCAGATAAAGCGCTTTCTGTTCCGGCGAGGCGTGGGTGTGCAGCGCCGCGATCGCGCCCTCGGTGAGGCCGGGATACATGGCGAAGGCCATATTCGCCGAGCAAAGAAACTCGTTGAGCGCCTGCGCCAGCACCATCGGCAAGCCCTGGCCGCCGAATTCGGCGGGCGCGGCGATGCCCAGCCAACCGCCGGCGGTCAGCTTCTGATAGGCGTCCTTAAATCCGGTCGGTGTGGTGACCGAGCCGTCGTCGTGGCGGCGGCAGCCTTCCTTGTCGCCAATGCGATTGAGCGGCGTGAGCACCTGTTCGGCGAATTTTGCCGCTTCCGCGAGTACCGCCTCAATGAGATCGGGGGTGGCTTCGGCGAAGCCCGGAAGGTTGTTGTAGCGATCGACATGGAACACGTCGCCCAACAGAAACATCACGTCGTCGACGGGAGCTTTGTAGCTTGGCATCGCGTCCCTCCCCGGCGTCCGCCGGCGGCGGATCGATGCATAAACTAGCCGATTCACGACACTATCACGACGGCCATTTAGGGAATTCTGCGTCGCGCAGGGTATGGCCGGAACCCGCGCTAAATGCCTGCCGCTACGGCATTAACGACTTGTTTACGCTAATCCGGAAGAGTCCGTGCCGAGGACTCAAGACTGCGCCCTCCGCTTCGTCTGTTAACGAGCCCAAGCTCAAAACAGGGTCATCTCGTTCCTCCCGGAGTGGCTTGGCGCGCAAATGAAATCCGGCGGTCCGTGGAACCTGAGAGGTCTTCGTCCAGAGGCGCGGGAAGCTGCCCGTGACGCCGCGCGCCGCTCCGGCGTGTCGGTCGGGGAATGGTTGAACAACGTCATCCGCCAGGACGACGAGGACGACGACGATTACGGCGAGCCGATGCGGTCCGCAGATTACCATGACGAGGACGACGGAGACTGGCGCAACGACAAGCGCCGCGAGCCGCGTCATGACGATCGCCGGTCCCGCCACCGCGGCCGCCAAGCAGAAGACGAGCGACCGCCGCAGCGTCACCGCGCCCGCCCTCTAGAAGACGAACCGCCGCCGCAGCGCCGTAGCGCCCGCTCCGGACATGGCGACGATGAACTGTCATCGCGGCGCCGGCGCGACGAACGCGAACCCGAGATCGAGCGCGAAGCGACGCTCGCCCGCGAGGAATTTGGCGAAGTCCACGCCCGCCTCGACCGGCTGACGCAACAGCTCGAGCGCATGGCGCGGACCGATGCGCCGCGGCTGACCGGCGCTCCGGCGCCTCAGCTGCAGCCGCAGGCTTATCAACCGCCGCCGCACCCGCGTCACGTCAACCACGCGCCGAGGCATCGATCATTGGCGTCGGTCGACAACGCGGTCGCCGAAATTGCCGAGCGCCAGCGGCAGCTTTACGGCGATGACGTGGCCGCTCGTACCGCTACTCTCGTCGCTTCCGCCGCCCCCTCCGCTACAGTCGCCGCAGCCGCGCCAATTCCACCTGCGGCCGCCGTCGTCTCGCCGGAGCCGCCCGGGCCTCCGCCGCTGCCTCCCCGCATGCCGCAGCCGACGGCAGAGGCGACCGTCGACATCAGCAATATCGGGGAGCAACTGCGCGACATCACGGCGCGGATCGAAGCACTGCGGCCGTCAGGCGAACTTGAAAACGTCGTCAAATCATTCCGCAACGATCTTGCAGACATCCGGCAGCAGCTTACAAAAGCGCTGCCGCGGCAGGCCGTTGAATCGCTCGAGGCCGAGGTGCAGGCGCTGGGCAAGCGGCTTGATCAATCCCGCGCATCCGGCGTTGATCTGGGGGTGCTCGCTGGAATCGAGGGCGGGCTCAAGGAAGTCCGCGACGCGCTGCGCAATTTGACGCCGGCCGAGAAGCTGGTCGGCTTCGACGACACCGTGAAAGCGCTGTCGCAAAAGGTCGATCTTATCATCGCCAAAGAAGATCCGGCGGCGCTACAGCAGCTGGAGACGGCCATCGGCGCGCTGCGCGGCATCGTCTCCCATGTCGCCTCCGACGACACCTTGACCAAAGTGGCGGAAGACGTACGTCTGCTCGCCGCCAAGGTGGACGTCGTCGCCAGTAGCGCCGCCAGCAGCCAGGCTGTCTCCGCGCTCGAGAGCCGCATCGATAACCTCGCCACTGCGCTCAGCGCTTCGAACGACGCGGGTCGCGCCGTGCCGCGCGAACTCGAGAAGCTTCTCTCCGGACTGATCGAGAAGCTCGAATGGGTCCAGCTCACCCATACCGATCACGCCGCGCTCGGCGCGCTGGAGGATCGAATCGCCCAGCTGATCAAGCGGCTCGACGCATCCGACTCGCGGCTGGGCAATCTCGAAGCGGTCGAGCGCGGGATCGCCGATTTGCTGGTGCACATCGAACAGATCCGCGGCGGCAACGGCGCCGCGGCTGCCGCCACCCCGCGCAAGCCGGTCGAGGTCATCGAGCGCGACGTCGCCGAGATCAAGCGCAGCGAACGGCGTACGCAGGATTCGCTCGAAGCCGTGCATGGCACCGTCGAGCAAGTGGTCGATCGCTTGGCCATGATCGAAAGCGGGATTCATGAGGGGCCGGGCCGAGCGGGTGCGTCAAGCGATAACCAAACGGCGCAAGTCGTTTCACGCGCACCTGCACAGCAACCTCCGCAAGCGGCCATGCGCGAGCCTGCGCCTGAGCGCATCGCCAAGCCGGAGTCGACGACCGAGGCCAAGTCCGCAGCAACGCCCATAGCGACGCCCGCAGCCTTGCCCGTCGCCGCGCCGATCGCTCCGGCGGCGACATCGGCATCGGCATTTGCCGACACCGCGGCGCGGCGTGGCAGCACGGCCCGGACGCCGATCGATCCGAACTTGCCGCCGGACCATCCGCTGGAACCGGGCTCCGCAGCTGGCTCGCGCGCGATGCCGTCCGCCGCCGAACGTATTGCGGCGTCCGAAGCCGCCGTCGACTTCGCCAAGGCCCCGGTGATCGCGGAGCAGGGCGCCAAGCCGAATTTCATCGCCGCCGCCCGGCGCGCCGCACAGGCAGCCGCTGCGGCGCCGCCCGAGCGTCACGCACGCGGCGAAAGCTCGGCGACGCATGAGCCGCAAGCGGGGAAACCATCGCGTTTGCGCAAGCTGATCGTTGCCGGAGCCGCGGTGCTGATCGCCGGCGTGTTCCTGCATGTCGCGCTGCGCATGTTCCAAGATCGGGCAACGCCGAATAACGCTCCGGCGCCGCCGTCCGCACCGGCGCAGCAGGCAGCACCGCCAAAGGTTTTGCCGGAAGCGGATTCGAAGTCGGAACTCGGGACCGCTGGTCCTGCCGGTGCCCAGCGCTCCGGCTCAATCGGCGCCCGCCACAACGCCCAACACGCCACCCGCCGCACCCCGCGCATCATCCGGCCCGACACCGATTGTCCCGCCAAGCGCGACGCCCGCCGCGCCGGCTGCCAAGCCGCCCGTCATGCAGCGGCAATCGTCGCTGCCGTATTCCGCGGACATCACCGGCTCGTTGCCGCGTCGCGTTCCGCCGCCCCAGCTACAGGCGCCGGCGAACACTGCGTCGGAGCAAGCTCCGGCGGCGGCGGCGCCGGCGATGGTCACCGGTAAGCTGCCGGCCACGATTGGCGGACCGAAATTGCGCGCGGCGGCCATTGCCGGCAATGCCGCCGCGCAATTCGAAGTCGCCAACCGCTTTGCCGAAGGTCATGGTATTCCCCAGAGCGACGCCGAGGCGGTGCGCTGGCTGGAGCTCGCCGCCAAGCAAGGGCTAGCGCCGGCGCAATTCCGGCTCGGCGCCTTTTACGAAAAAGGCATCGCCGTAAAGAGAGACCTCGCCGTGGCGCGCGACCTCTACGCCGCCGCAGCCGCGAAGGGCAACGGCAAGGCGATGCACAATCTGGCGGTGCTGTATGCCGAGGGCATCAACGGCCCGGCCGACTATCGCACCGCCGCGCAATGGTTCCGCAAGGCCGCCGACCGCGGCATCACCGACAGCCAATACAATCTCGCCATCCTCTACGCCCGCGGCATCGGCGTCGAGCAAAACTACGCGGAGTCCTACAAATGGTTCGCGCTGGCGGCCGGCAAAGGCGACAGCGACGCGATCAAGAAACGTGACGAAGTCGCCCCTCATCTCGACGCGCAGGCGCTGGCGGCGGCAAAACTCGCGGTGCAGAAATGGTCCGCCGAGCCGCAGCCGGAAGACGCCGTCAACGTCAAGACGCCGCCGGGCGGCTGGGATGCGGCGGAGCATGCCGAGATTTCGAAGCCACGGCCGAAAGTCGGCAAGCCGCTGACGCTCGACTCCAAGCTGGACTGAAATCTCAATCGGCAAGACAGCGCGCGGCGGGGACGGCGTAAAGCCGGCCAGTGCCTAGCAGATGCGCGGTAAACGACAGCGCGCCGAACACATTGACGATGGCGCGGTCGCGAATGTTGAGGCCGCCGGCGAAGGCGCCGAAAGCCGGCATGATCAGTCGCCGTCCGTCGGCTGCGAAGCAGCGCCGGCTCACCGCACGCCCGCGCCGGGCGACGCGCGCCATCGGATGCAGATGCCCGGCGATTTCGCCATCATTCACCTGCAGCGATGGCTGGTGACGAAACGTCAGCGCGCCGAGCGCCGAAACATCGGCGAACCGGCCACCGATCGAGTCGCACCGGTCGGGATCATGGTTGCCGGTGATCCACAGCCAGTCGCGGCCGCGCTGCAACGCTTTGAGCGCCACGCGGCTGATGTCGTGCATCCGCGCCGGACCGCCGCCGTCGTGAAAGCTGTCGCCGAGCGCCACGACAAGGCGCGGCGTATAGCGCTCCACGAGTCGTCCAAGCCGGGCCAAGGTCGTCGCCGTGTCGTAAGGCGGCAGCAGCACGCCGCGCGCGGCGAAGGCCGAGCCTTTTTCCAGATGCAGATCGGCGACCGCGAGCAATTTTTCATCCGGCCAAAACAGTGCGCCCGCCGGATCGGCGACCAGTGCGACCCCGGCGAGCGTGATGACGTGATCATCCGCCTGTCCAGGCGAAAGGGAGGATCCAGCAGCCGGCTTCCCGCTTACGCGGGAATGAGCAGGCAATACACTGTCCCTCACTGCATCGCCTCCTTCACCAGTTCCGCCTCGGTCTCGGCAAGCAGCGTGTCGGCTGCTTCGCCATAAACCGCCTCGCGGCCGATCTCCAGCATGACCGGCACCGCCAGCGGCGAGACGTGATCCAGCGCCTTATGGACGATTCGGCCCTTGATGCGCGAGAGCATTTCGCCAAGCCGGCGCACGTCGAGGAGCCCGGTAGCGGCATCGGCTCGCGCCGCACGCAACAGCACGTGGTCGGGCTGATGGCTGCGCAGCACGTCATAGACAAGGTCAGTCGAGATGGTGACCTGCCGGCGCGATTTCTCCTGGCCCGGAAAGCGCCGCTCGATCAGCCCGGCGATGATCGCGCAAGTGCGGAACGTGCGCTTCATCAGCGCCGATTCGGCGAGCCAGGCTTCGAGATCGTCGCCGAGCATATCCTCGTCGAACAAAGCGGCGAGCGAGAATTCGCCGCGTGCGATGCAGGATGCGACATCGCCGATGCCCCAGACCGCCAACGCATATTCGTTGGCGACAAAACCCAGCGGCTTTAATCGCGCGCGCTCGAGCCGACGCGTCAACAGCATGCCCAGCGTCTGGTGCGCGAGCCGGCCTTCAAACGGATAGCAAACCAAATAATGCTTGTTGGCGCGCGGGAAGGTCTCCACCAGAAGCTCGCGGCGGCCCGGCATTTGCGACCGCCATTGCTGGATTTCGAGCCACTCGCACACTTGCGTCGGCAGTGCGCGCCAGGCGCGCGGATCGGAAATGATGCCGCGCACGCGATCGGCGAGATAGGTCGAGAGCGGGAACTTGCCGCCCTCATAGGCCGGCACCTTCGGATCCTCCGAGGTGGCGCGCGAGACGTAAACCTCGTCTTCGACGATCGCCTCGTATTTGAGGATTTCGCCGGCGAACACGAAGGTGTCGCCCGGCACCATGGTCTCGACGAAATATTCCTCGACCTGGCCCAGAAGCCGGCCGCCGCGCGGAATGATTTTCGAGACGCGCGATCTCACCAGCCGCACCTTGAGCATGTCGGCTTCGACAATAGTACCGACATTGAGCCGGTAGCGCTGTGCCACATTGGGATTGGCAATGCGCCAGCGGCCGTCCTTGCCCTGCCTGATCCGGGCGAAGCGGTCATAGGCCTTGAGCGCATAGCCGCCGGTGGCGACGAAATCGACCACGGCGTCGAAGTCCGCACGGCTCAGCGTCGCGTAAGGCGCGGCGAGCGTCACCTCGGCGTAGAGATCGTCGCTCAGGAACGGCTCGCCGCAGGCGCAACCCAGAACATGCTGGGCGAGCACGTCGAGCGCGCCGGTGCGCAGCGCCGGCGTATCCTGCGCGTTCACCGCGATAGCATCGAGCGCCGCGCGGCATTCGAGCACCTCGAAGCGGTTAGCCGGGATGAGCACGCCTTTTGACGGCTCGTCCATGCGGTGATTGGCGCGGCCGATGCGCTGCAACAGCCGCGACGCGCCCTTCGGCGCGCCGACATTGACGACGAGATCGACGTCGCCCCAGTCGACGCCAAGATCGAGCGAGGAGGTGCACACCACCGCGCGCAGCCGCCCGCTCGTCATCGCGCCTTCGACCTTGCGCCGCTGCGCCACGTCGAGCGAACCGTGATGCAGCGCAATGGCGAGATTGTCCTCGTTGAGATGCCAGAGGTCCTGAAAAATGCCCTCGGCCTGACTGCGCGTATTGACGAACACCAGTGTGGTGCGGTGCGCTTTGATCAGCGCGTAAAGCTCACCGAGCGCGTAGCGCGCAGAATGGCCGGCCCAGGGCAGGCGCTCGACGCTGTCGAGCATGGTGACGTCGGGCGCGGCGCCGGCTTCGGCGACAATAAGATCGGCGCGCTCGGCGCCGGCGCGCTGCGGCACCATATAACGACAAAGCTCGTCCGGTTCTGCCACGGTCGCCGATAGGCCGATGCTGGTTAGACCGGGTGCGACGCGGAACAGCCGCGCCAGATCGAGGGAGAGCAGATCGCCGCGCTTCGAGGTCACCAGCGCATGCAGCTCGTCGAGAATGACGCGCTTGAGCGAGCCGAACAGATAAGGCGCATCGGCGGAGGCGAGCAGCAGCGCCAGCTGTTCCGGCGTCGTCAATAGAATGTCCGGCGGATCGCGGCGCTGGCGCTGGCGCTTGGAGGTCGGCGTATCGCCGGTGCGGGTCTCGATGCGGATCGGCAGGCCCATTTCCGCGACCGGCGTTTCCAGGTTGCGCGCAATGTCGACCGCGAGCGCCTTCAGCGGTGAAATGTAGAGCGTGTGCAGCCCGCCGGACCGGCGCACGTCGCGACCCAAGGAGATAAGCCGCTTCCTTCCTTCGGCGCCGGGGGCTGCAGCCGAAAGCGCGTCAAGGCCGCTTAACTCCACCAGGCTGGGCAGAAAGCCGGCCAGCGTCTTGCCGCCACCGGTCGGCGCGATCAGCAAGACCGAGAGTCCGGCCTGCGCCTTGGCCAGAAGTTCCAATTGGTGCGGGCGCGGCATCCAGCCGCGGCCGGCGAACCAGCGCGCGAATTGCTCCGGCAGCGGGGTGATTTTCTCAAGCAAAGCCACGATCCAACTTAGCCGCGCGAACGACCATGGGTCGAGCGCGACGGTGCGGTAGACGTGCCGCGCAATGCGCGCTAAAGAGCCGCCACCATGTCCCCGTCCACGACCGATGCCGCGCCGGACCAGCAGCGCGGGCTCGTTTTTCTCTCATGTCTTGCGCTGATCACCGGGCTCATCACCGGGTTCGGCGCCATATTCTTTCGCGGCCTGATCGCCGCGATTCATAACCTGTTTTTCCTCGGTACATTCTCGGTCCATTACGACGCCAATATATTTACGCTGCCTGGTCCATGGGGCCCTTTTATCATCCTGGCGCCTGTCATCGGCGGCATGGTGGTCACCGCGTTGGTCACCAATTTCGCCCCCGAGGCGCGCGGCCACGGCGTTCCCGAAGTCATGGACGCGATCTACTACAAAGAAGGCGTCATCCGGCCGATTGTCGCCGTGGTGAAGTCTATCGCCTCGGCGTTTTCCATCGGTACCGGCGCGGCGGTCGGCCGCGAAGGGCCGATCATCCAGATCGGCGCCTCGCTCGGTTCCAGCATCGGTCAAATTCTAAGGCTGGATTCTTGGCAGCGCATCACGCTGGTGGGCGCCGGCGCCGGCGCGGGCATCGCGGCAACCTTCAACACCCCGATCGGCGGCGTCATGTTCGCGATCGAATTGATGATGCCGGAAGTGAGCGTGCGCACCTTTCTTCCGGTAGCGCTCGCCACCGGCACCGCCACTTTCGTCGGCAACTGGTTCCTCGGCCCGCAGCCGGCCTTTGCCGTTCCGATCTTGCCGGCGCTCGGCCACGCGCCGTCCTCGATGATCGCGCTCGGGCTTTATGCGCTTCTGGGTGCGGTCATGGGCGTGGCCGCAGCAGCCTTCGTGCGCGGCCTCTCGGCTGCCGAGGACGCGTTCGAATTGATCGAAAACCCATATCTGCGCCACGCCATCGGCATGCTGTTCGTCGGCGTGTTGATCTATGTGCTGTTTCACTTCTACGGCCATTATTACGTCGAGGGTGTCGGCTACGCTACGATCCAGGCCTTGCTGACGAACCAGCTGGCGCCGCTCGCCATCCTGCCGCTGCTTTATGTCGCCAAGCTCGCGGCGACCTCGATCAGCCTCGGCTCCGGCGCGTCCGGCGGCATTTTCTCGCCGTCGCTGTATATGGGCGCGACGCTCGGCGGCGCCTTCGGCCTGTTGGTCAACCTGATCCATCCGCTGCCGGAAGCCGGTATCGCCAATTTCGCCATCGTCGGCATGGCGGCGATGGTGGCCGGCGGTACCGGCGCGGCGATGACCGCGGTCACCATGATCTTCGAGATGACCCGCGATTACGCGCTGGTGATGCCGATGATCCTCGCGGTGGCGCTCGCCATCGGCGTGCGGCGCGTACTGTCGCGGGAAAATATCTACACCATCAAGCTGGTCGGCCGCGGCCATCTGATCCCGAAGGCGCTGCATGCCAACATGCTTTTGGTGCGCCACGCCAAGGAGGTCATGGACACCGACGTTTTAATCCTGCCGGCGGAGACCGACTTCGACGCCTTCCTGCGCCAGCCGGAGCATCAAGGCGCGATGAGGCATGTCGTCGTGATCCGCAACAACCGCATCTTCGGCGTGCTGCGCGTCAACACCGCGCTGCGGCGCGGCCTCGAGGATGCCTACACTGGCGTCACGCTCGGTGACGTGGCGCAGCGCGATTTCACCATCGCGCGCGAGGACGATATCGCCTTCGAAGTGATCAAGCGGATGTGGCGGCGCGGCGGCGCCATGGCGGTCGTGGTCGGCGGCAAGGGCGTGCCGACCGAGGACGACGTCAAAGGCGTCATCACCAAGGAGCACGTCGCCGACTCGGTGGCCGACAGCATAAAGGACTACGCCTGACGCATTGCCACGGCCACAAGGCCGTCGACGGGAGCCCCGTTCTCGGTGCGAATTGCCGCCGGCAATAGTGTGAGCAACGTCAGACCTGCCGTTGCGAGGACCGCGCGCAGATAGTCGGCGCCGAAAGCAAAGCGCAGCGTCGGAAGCAGCTTCACGCCGCCACCAGGATGGGTTTCCACCGTGAAAGCCAAAATGCCGTCCGGCGCCATGAGGCGTGCCACCGAGCCTAGGATCGGCGCCAGATCATTGACGTAAACGAAAACATCGGCGGCAATCGCGAGGTCATATTTTTCGCCCGCCGCGCTTTCCGCGGCGAGAAAGCCGGCGAGATCGGCGGTCGCCAAGCGATCGTACAATCGCTTGCTCTCAGCGCGCGCGATCATCGCCGGCGACAGATCGACGCCGACCAACCGATCGACAAAGGGGCGAAAGGCAGCGCCGGCGAGCCCGGTGCCGCTGCCGAGATCGAGCATGGCGCGAAAATGCATCGGCCGCTTGGCGGCGCGCATCGCGGCATCGACCGCGTCGCGCAGCAGCGCCGGCCCGCGATAGTGCAGATGCTCTGTGAGCGCGGCGTCGTAGCGGCCGGCATATTGGTCGAACAGCCGGCGCACATAGGTCTCGGTCATGGGCGGAGCGCTCTCGCCGGCACCGAGGCGCGCGAGCTGCAGCCGCGCACCGTGGTAATCCTGCGGATCCGCATCGCGCGTCCGCTCGAAAGCGGTGACGGCGCCGGCGCGGTCGCCGAGCCGGTCGCGGATGGCGCCGAGCGCGAACCAGGCGGTGGCGAAGTTCGGCGTCAGCTCGATTGTCTGCGCCAGGATATCGGCGGCGGCGAGGAAATCGCCGCGCGATGCCAGCTCGATTGCCGCCTTGTAGCGGCGGTCGGCGATCAGGTCGCCCGAGGTGACGAAAAGCGGGCCGGTATCGGTCATGCTGCGCGGCTTCCGGAATGACGTTCCGAGTTTATCTAATGGAAATGCGTCCCGAAGACATCCTGGTGCCGACGCCGGCCGGCGTATGCTGCAAGCGCGGCGGTTTTCATATCGACCCGACGCGGCCGGTTGAGCGCGCGCTGATTACGCACGCGCATTCCGACCACGCCCGGGCCGGCCACGGCGCCGTGCTGGCGACGCAAGAGACGCTCGATTTGATGCGGCTGCGCTACGGCGACAATTTTGCCGGCGGAACGCAGGCCATCGCCTATGGCGAGTGCGTCACTCTCGACGGCGCCACGGTGACGTTCCACCCCGCCGGCCATGTGCTGGGCTCGGCGCAGATCGCGGTCGCGGCGGACGGACTGCGCGTGGTCGCTTCCGGCGACTACAAGGACGTCGGCGATCCGACCTGCACGCCGTTCGAGCTCGTCCCCTGCGACGTCTTCATCACCGAGGCGACCTTCGCACTGCCGGTGTTCCGGCACAGCGACGCCGACGGCGAAATCGCCAAGCTTTTGCATTCGGTGGCGTTGTTCCCGGAGCGCGCGCATCTCGTCGGCGCCTACTCGCTCGGCAAGGCCCAGCGCGTGATCGCGCTCTTGCGCCAGGCCGGTTACCACGCGCCGATCTATCTGCACGGCGCGATGGAAAACATCACTCATTATTATGCAAGCCGCGGCATCGCGCTCGGTGAGCTGCGCCCAGTGCGCGGCACCGGCAAGACCGACCTTGCCGGCACCATCACGCTCTGTCCGCCGTCGGCGCTGAAGGACATTTGGACGCGGCGCTTCCCCGAGCCGCTCACTGCCTTTGCTTCCGGCTGGATGCGGGTGCGCGCCCGCGCCCGGCAATATGGCGTCGAACTACCGCTGGTCATTTCCGATCACGCCGACTGGAACGGGCTGACCGCGACTATCGCCGCGACCGGCGCCGGCGAAATCTGGGTGACGCACGGCCAGGAGGATGCGCTGGTGCACTGGTGCGGCACCCGCGGACTGAAAGCGCGGCCGCTCGACATTGTCGGCTACGGCGATGAGGACGAAGGAGCCGCCGTCGGAGATGACGGCGCCGACGCATGAACCGCTTCGCCGAGCTGCTCGACCGTCTTGCCTATGAACCGGGCCGCAACAATAAGCTCCGGCTGATGACGGATTATTTCCGCACCACACCGGATCCGGAGCGCGGCTGGGCGCTCGCCGCGCTCACCGGGAGCTTGAGCTTCTCGCACGCCAAAGCGGGACTGATCCGCAGCCTGATCGCTGAGCGCGCCGATCCGGTGCTGTTCGAGTTGTCCTACGATTACGTAGGCGACCTGTCCGAAACCGTCGCGCTGATGTGGCCCACTTCTTCCTCCCCCGCTCGCGGGGGAGGCGGCGAGCGAAGCGAGGCCAGAGGGGGCAAGTCTTCGACGAATGCGCAAGTGTGTGGGCCGCAGACCCCCTCCCTACCCTCCCCCGCAAGCGAGGGAGGCGAAAGCGAGGGCGGGAGAAAAAATCTCTCCCTCACCACCGTGATCGAGACCCTCGGCACCCTCGGCAAAGCGCAACTGCCGCGACAGCTGGCGCGCTGGCTCGATGCGCTCGACGAGACCGGCCGCTGGGCGCTGATCAAGCTCATCACCGGCGGCTTGCGCATCGGCGTTTCGGCGCGGCTCGCCAAGGCCGCCGTCGGCGCGCTTGACGACAAAGATGCGCAAGAAATCGAGCTGATCTGGCCCGGCCTCGCGCCGCCCTATCGCGAGCTGTTTGCCTGGCTCGAAGGCCATGCCGAGAAGCCGGCAAGCTCCGATCCCGCGCCGTTTCGCCCGCCAATGCTGGCGCATGCGCTCGACGATGCCGATCTGCAAAACCTCGATGCCTCCGAGTTCATGGCGGAGTGGAAATGGGACGGCATTCGCGTGCAAGCCGTCGCCGGGCATGCGGACAACACGCATGGCGGCCACCTTATCGCGCGGCTTTATTCGCGCACCGGCGAGGACATTTCCAAAAGCTTTCCCGACCTCCTCGACGCACTGCATCTGCCCGGCGCCGTCGACGGCGAACTCCTGATCGTGCGCGAGCGCCGCGTGGAGTCATTCAACGTGCTGCAGCAGCGGCTCAACCGCAAAACCGTTACGCCAAAACTCCTCGCCGAGTTTCCCGCGCATTTGCGCGCCTACGATCTTCTTGCCGACGGGGATGAGGATTTGCGCGGGGCGCCCTTCATCGAACGCCGCGCGCGGCTCGAAGATTTCGTCGCGCGGCTCGGCGACGCGCGGATCGACCTGTCGCCGATGATCGGTTTCGCAAGCTGGGAAGAGCTCACGGCGGCACGGCAAGACCCGTCGGCCGCAGGCGCCGGCGCCGATGACGCCGCGGTCGAAGGCGTCATGCTCAAGCGCCGCGATGCGCTCTATTTGCCCGGCCGGCCGAAAGGGCCGTGGTGGAAGTGGAAGCGCGATCCATTCATCATTGACGCCGTCTTGATGTATGCGCAGCGCGGCCACGGCAAGCGCTCGTCGTTTTATTCCGACTATACGTTCGGCGTCTGGAAGAATGGCGAAGCCGGCGACGAGTTGGTACCGGTGGGAAAGGCCTATTTCGGTTTCACCGACGAGGAGCTCTTGCAGATCGACCGCTTTGTCCGCCGCAACACCACCGAACGGTTCGGTCCGGTGCGCGAGGTCGTGCATGAGGCCGACCAGGGGCTGGTACTGGAAGTCGCCTTCGAGGGGCTGCAGCGCTCCACGCGCCACAAATCCGGTCTCGCGATGCGGTTTCCCCGCATCAACCGGCTGCGCTGGGACAAGCCGCCGGGCGAAGCCGACCGTTTGGAGCGGCTGGAGACCATGGCCGCACGGATCGAACAGGGCCAGGGGCGCGCGCCGTGAAGAAACCGTCGCGCCGGCCGGCTGCCAAGCTTCGCCGCCGCCGGATGACTGACCTCGATGCACTGCTGGCCATCGAGGAGGCGGTCTTTACCACCGATACCCTGTCGCGGCGCAGCTTTCGTCGTTTTCTGGCGACGACAGGCGCAACGCTTATCGTCGCGGAATCCGCCGGCAAGCTCGCGGGCTATGCGCTCGTGCTCTATCCGCCGCGCTCGATGTTCGCCCGGCTTTATTCGATCGCGGTCGCCCCGCATAGCGGCCGGCGCGGCGTCGGGCCGGTCCTGCTCGCCGCCGCGGAGCGGGCGGCGCGTCGCCGCGGCAGGAGCGCGATGCGGCTGGAAGTCCACGAGCATAATAGCCGCGCCATCGCCCGCTACGAGACATCCGGCTACCGGCTGTTCGGCCGGCACCGCCGCTATTATGACGATCGCGGCGACGCGCTCCGTTTCGAAAAACGGCTGGTTCCCGAATCCCGCCGCAGCCCCGCCTGACTCCGATCCGCGAATCGGCTTTCATGGTGGACATCGCGGCCGGCGCAGTCGCTTCCCATTTCGATTCCGGCTATGACGAATCGCGCCGCCTGACTCAGAAAGCATGATCGGCCGAGCCTTACAGAGTGGCATCGATTGGAAAGGGACCCGCCCATGACCGGCTGGGTCATCCTGGTCGATCAGCCGCGCGACCTGCCCAACGCGGAGACCCCGCACAAGGTCATCACCACCAGCGAATACCTGGCGCGGCCCCGGCTGTTCGACATGGCGCGTCCTAAGCTGGTCAATCTCGCCCGCTCCTACGCCTACCAGTCGAAGGGTTATTACGCCTCGCTGCTGGCCGAGGCGCGCGGCCACCGGGTGGTGCCGACCGTCGAGACCATGCTGGAGCTGCGCGAGCAGAAGCTTTACGAGCATGCGCTGCCGGAGCTTGAGGAAGAGCTTAACCGCTGCGCCCGGCGCGCCGACTTCCAGCCCGACGGCGAATTCAAGCTCCTGGTCTGCTTCGGGCTGGCGCGCGACGAGCGCTTCGAGCCGTTCGGCAGGCTTCTGTTCGATTGGTTCCGCTGCCCGGCGCTCGAAGTCATCGTCGACACCGGCGGCACGTGGCTATCGATCGATCGTATCCGGCCGCGCACGATCACGCGACTTGCCAACGGTGAAGCCGAGTTCTTCCGCGGCTCGCTGCACAACCACACCAAACGGGAATGGCGCGATCCCAAAGCGCGATCGATCGCCAAATACGACCTCGCGGTGCTCTACGATCCGAACGAGAAAACCGCGCCGTCGTCGCCCGATTCGATCAAGCATTTCGCCCGCATCGCCGAGAAAATGTCGGTCGACGTCGAGCGCATCACCAAACGTCAACTAGCCGAGCTTGCCGAATTCGACGGCCTCTTCATCCGCGAAACCACGTCCATTGACAATCATACCTACCGCTTCGCGCGGCGCGCCTGGCAGGAAGGCATGCCGGTCATCGACGATCCGATCTCGATGATCCGCTGCACCAACAAGGTGTTCTTGGTCGAGCTGCTGCAGCAGAACCAAGTGCCGACACCGCCGACGATTATCATCAGCGAGGACACCGAGCCGGCCAAGGTGATCGACGAGCTCGGTCTGCCGCTGGTGGTGAAAATCCCCGATGGATCGTTTTCGCGCGGCGTACACAAAATTGGATCGGCGAACGAATTCAAACGCATCTGCGACGAGCTGTTCGAAGAGAGCGACTTGGTATTGGCGCAGAAATTCATGCCAACCGATTTCGACTGGCGCGTCGGTATCCTCGCCGGCGAGCCGCTGTTCGTCTGCCAGTACCGCATGGCGCGCGGCCATTGGCAGGTGGTGAAATACCGGCCCGACGGCTCCTCGCACGAGGGCGGTTTCCGCGCCTTCGACCTCGATCAGGCGCCGTCGGACGTCATCGACATCGCGGTCCGCGCCGCGCGCCCGATCGGGGACGGCTTTTACGGCGTCGATCTCAAGCAGACCGACAACGGCATCGTCGTCATGGAAGTCAACGACAATCCCAATCTCGAACACGGCATCGAGGATACCGTCGGCAAGGACGAAATCTGGATGCGCGTCCTGCGCTGGTTTATCGACCGCTTCGAGCAGTAACCGCGACCGCATCCAGCGGCCAGCGCGCCCGCGGTGCGACATCGAGCGGATCGGTCAGGCCGAGCGCCAGCCGTTCGGCGCCGGCCCAGGCGATCATGGCGCCGTTGTCGGTGCACAGCGCCGGCGGCGGCGCCACCAGCTCCGCGCCGATTTCGAAGGCGACACGGTGCAGCACTTTGCGGATCGCCTGATTGGCGGCGACACCGCCGGCGCAAACCAGCGCGGTTGGCGTGCCGACGCGCAGCCGGAACATGCGCAAGCCTGAGCGCAGCCGGTCCTTCACGACGTCCACCACCGCTTGCTGGAACGACGCGCACAGATCCGCGACATCCTGATCGCTCAAAGGCGCTATTTTTTGCGCTTCGAGCCTTAACGCGGTCTTCAGCCCCGACAGCGAGAAATCGGCATCGCGGCGGCCGGCCATCGGCCGCGGCAGCGCAAAGCGCCCGGCGTCGCCGCGCGCGGCTTCCTTCTCAACCAGCGGCCCCCCGGGATAACCGAGCCCGAGCAATTTCGCCGTCTTGTCGAACGCCTCGCCGATTGCATCGTCGACGGTGCCGCCGAGCCGCAGATAGTCGCCGACCCCGCGCACGCCGAGAATCTGGGTGTGACCACCCGAGGCGAGAAACAGGCAATAGGGAAACGGCGTGCCGTCGGTGAGCCGCGCGGTCAGCGCGTGCGCCTCGAGATGATTGACCGCGATCAGCGGCTTGTCGTGGGCGAGCGCGATGGCCTTGGCCGTCGTCAGCCCGACGATGACGCCGCCGATCAGCCCCGGCCCGGCGGCGGCGGCGATGCCGTCGAGGTCTTCGAAGGAGACCTTCGCCTCGGCCATCGCCTTGGCAATGATGTGATCGAGCGCCTCGACATGGGCGCGGGCGGCGATCTCCGGCACCACGCCGCCGAATTCGGCATGCTCGCTGATTTGCGACAAGATGACGTTCGACAGAATCTGTCCGCGGCCGTCGTCGCTCCGGCTGACCACGGCGGCGGCGGTCTCGTCGCAGGTTGTCTCGATGCCGAGAATGATCATCGCTATATTATAGGCCTCTTATGGCAAATTCCCCGACCGCAGCATTTATTCTTCGCATCGGCTCGCGCGGCTCGCCGCTGGCGCTGGCCCAGGCGCGCGAGGTGCAAAGCCGCCTCGCCCAGGCTTGCGGCCTCGCACCGGAACGGATCGAAATCAAGACCATCCGCACCACCGGCGACATGATTGTGGACCGCCCGCTCGCCGAGGCGGGCGGCAAGGGCCTGTTCACCAAGGAAATCGAGGAGGCGCTCATCTCCGGCGCCATCGATCTCGCCGTGCACTCGTCCAAAGACATGCCGACGTTTTTGCCGCCCGGTTTGCTGCTCTCGGCATTTCTGCCGCGCGAGGACCCGCGCGATGCGTTTATCAGCGGCAAGGCCAAAAGCCTGCACGAGCTGCCAAATGGCGCCGTGGTCGGCACTTCCTCGCCGCGGCGGCAGGCCTTGGTCAAGCGCTTGCGGCCGGATCTCGCCATCGTGCCGTTACGCGGCAACGTCGAGACGAGGCTGCGCAAGATCGAAAACGGCGATGCCGACGCCACCGTGCTGGCGCTGGCCGGATTGAAGCGGCTCGGGCTTGTCGCAGCGGCGACTGCCGTGCTCGACCTCGACGCGTTCCTGCCGGCAGTCGGCCAAGGCGCGATCGGCATCGAGACGCGCGCGGATGATGGCAGGGCCCGTGGGTTGGTCGACGCGATCAACGATGCCGACACGGCAACGGCGCTCGCGGCCGAACGCGCTTTCCTCGCCGTGCTCGACGGCTCCTGCCGCACGCCGATCGCCGGCCACGCGCGCGTCATCGACGGCGTCGTGCGCTTTCGCGGGCTGATCGCCAAGACCGACGGCAGCGAAGCGCTGGAAGTTTCGCGTGAGGGCAGCCGCGCCGATGCCGCGGCGCTTGGTGCCGATGCCGGCCGCGAGCTTAAAGCGCGCGCCGGTCCCGATTTTTTCAAGCGAGACTGAGCGGTGCGTATTCTCGTCACGCGTCCCGCAGCCGATGCCGCGCGTACCGCTGCCGCGTTGCGGGTCCGCGGTCACGAGGTCATCGTCGCGCCGCTCCTGACAATTGAATACTCACCCGAGACCGCCCTGGGCGACGGGCCCTGGTCGGCGATCCTGGTGACCAGCGCCAATGCGACGCATGCGATCGCCGGGCACAAGCGCCGCGACGATCTTTGCCGCATTCGGGCATTTGCAGTCGGCGAGCAAACCGCGCAGGAACTGCGCGCGCAGGGTTTCACCGATGTGACTTCCGCCGACGGCGACGTCAACGATCTCGCCGATCTGGTGGCCGCGCGCCTAAGGCCGCCGGCGCGTCTGCTCTACTTGACCGGAGAGCAGCGCTCCGGCGACCTTGCCGGTGTGTTGCGAGCAAAGAATTTCGCCGTGGATACCATCGTGGTCTATCGCGCGGCGGTCGCGCAGACACTTCCCGAGGAAGCCACCACGGCACTGGCTGCCGGAATCGACGGCGTCTTGCATTACTCGCGCCGTAGCGCCGAGGGGTTTCTGATCGCCGCGCGCAATTCCGGCCTGCTCGACGCCGCGCTGAGCAAGCCGGTGCACTATTGCCTCTCGGCCCGCGTTGCGGAGCCGCTCCGGGAGGCAGGCGCCGCGGATGTGCGGATCGCGGCGCAGCCCGACGAGGCCGCATTAATGGCATTATGCGGCTGAACCAACGCGATTATGCCGACTTGTTAGGGTTTATTGCGCATGTTGCCGCTGCCGCCGCCCCGTATTATGCCGTCGCGGGGATTGACCGGGGGAGCATCGATTCGGTGAAAGCGTCGAACTCGCTTTGAGGACAGCATGACGAGCGAGCCTGACAGCAAGCCGGGCCGGCGGCCGCCGACCATCGAACTGAAGGCGACCGAAGTCGAGCCGCCGGAGGCTACGCAATCCGGCAAAGCCGCTGCAGCCGATACGCCTCCACCCGAATCCCCGACTGCGGCATCGCCGAGCCCGCCGCCAACCGCCGGGCCCGCCCGCGGCCTGAAATCCTATGCCTTGGGAGCGGTCCTCGGCGCCGTGGCAATGCTGGTCATCGTTGCCGCACTCCGGTTCACGGGTGTCGTATCGTTCCGCGAGGCTGCGGCACCCTCTCCTTCCGCTGCGCCGGAATCATCGGCGGCAATGCAGCCCGCGCCGAGTAGCGAGACGGCCATCTCGGCGCGGCTCGACAAGCTCGAACGCGCGATCCAGACCCAACGAACGCAGCCGGCGCAGAGCAACGGCACCGCGACGGCGGAAGCGCAGACCAAAGCGCTTTCAGATTCAGTGGCGGCACTGGGCCGCCGCCTCGATGCCGTCGCCGCCACAACTCAAAGCGCGGCAAAAAAGGCCGACACCGCGCAAGCCGCCGCGGAGGCGGCGAAGAGCGCGAGTGCGAATGCCAGCCAGACCGCAAGTCAGGCAGCGAATGACGCCGTGAGCAAGGCGGCAAGTGAGGCCGCAAGCCAAGCGGCCAGCCAGGTGGCCACTCAGGTCGCAAGCCAGACCAACGGGCAGAAGAGCGACATCGACGCGCTGGCGAGCCGGGTCGGGGCCCTGGAAAGCGCGGTCAAGGCGCTGTCGGAAAATGCCGCGCATCCGACCGAAGGCGCCAATGATCAGGCGGCACGCCTGACGATCGCCGCCGAAGCATTGCGCGCGGCCGTCGAGCGCGGCGCACCGTATCAGGCTGAGCTTGCGGCGGTGCAATCGCTCGGCGTCACGCACGACGCCACGGCACCGCTCGCGCCGTTCGCCGCAAGCGGCGTGCCGACACCGGCCGCGCTCGCACACGACTTGGCGGCGCTGATGCCGGATTTGCGGCGCGCTTCCGAAACATCGTCCGGCGGATCGACATTTCTGGAGCGCCTGGAAGCCCACGCCCAGCATCTCGTTAGCATCACACCGGTCGATGCGCCGGCGGGCAATGAGCCTTCGGCCGTCATTGCGCGAATCGAGGTCGACGCCGAACACGCCGATATCGCGGCGGCGCTGAGCGACATCGCCGCGCTGCCGGAGACCGCAAAACCGCGTGCCGCCGATTGGGCCGGCAAAGCCAAGGCGCGCGAGGCGGCGATTGCGGCGAGCCGCCAGATCGCCGCCGCGGCACTCGCCAACTTGAGCAAGCCGGCATCGCAATGATCCGCATCGTTCTCTTTCTCATCATTATCGGCGCGCTGTCGCTCGGCGTGGCGTGGCTCGCCGACCGGCCGGGCGACGTCGTCATCGTCTGGCAGGGCTTGCGCATCAAAACCTCGCTGATGGTGCTCGGCTTCGCCCTCGTCGTGGCGCTGGCGATGCTGGTCCTGCTCTGGAGCCTGATCCGGCTGGTCGTGCGCTCGCCCGGCCTTTTGTCGCGGCATAGGCAGCATCGCCGCGGCGTGCGCGCCTATGCGGCGATTTCCAACGGGTTGATCGCCGTCGGGGCGGGGGACATTGCGGCCGCGCAAAAGCACGCCGCCGCGGTCAACCGCCTGGCGCCGCACGAACCGCTGTCGTTGCTGCTCAACGCTCAATCGGCACAGCTCTCCGGCGACCGCGAAGGCGCCGAGAGCACCTTCCGCGCCATGGCAAGCCGCGCCGACACCAAGCCGCTCGGCCTGCATGGGCTATTCATCGAAGCGCATCGCCGCAACGATCCCGTCAGCGCGCGGGCTTATGCCGAGGAAGCCGCCCGCACCGCGCCGTCGCTCGGCTGGGCGAGCCGCGCCGTTTTGGAAGCGCGCTGCAAGGACGGCGATTGGGCCGGCGCGCTCGCTCTGCTCGAGGCCAATGCACGCACGCTGGCGCGAGACATTTATCGCCGGCAACGCGCGGTGCTGCTCACTGCCCACGCGCTCGCCTTGGAAGACACCGATCGCGATCGCGCCAAGGCCATGGCGCTGGAAGCCCAGAAACTGGCGCCGACTTTCGTGCCGGCGGCATCGCTCGCCGCGCGGCTCCTGGCCGAGGCCGGCCAGCAACGCAAAGCCTCCCGCATCATCGACAAGGCCTGGCGCGCCAATCCGCATCCCGAATTGGCGCAGGCCTATAGCGAATTGCGCTCCGGCGAAGCCGCGCGCGACAAGCTCAAACGCATCGAAGCGCTGGCGGCCAAAGTGCCAGGCCATATCGAAGGCGCGCTGGCCACCGCGCGCGCCGCGCTGGACGCGCAGGAATTCGCCAAGGCGCGCACCGCGCTCGAACCGTATCTCGCCGCACCGACCCGGCGCGTTGCGCTGGCGATGGCGGAGCTCGAACGCGCCGAGCGCAACGATATCGGCCGCGCCCGCGAATGGCTGGCGCGCGCGGTGCACGCGCCGCCCGATCCGGCCTGGACCGCCGACGGCCATGTCTCGGATCACTGGCTGCCGGCATCGCCGGTGACCGGACGGCTCGATGCCCTGGAATGGCGCGTGCCGGTGACCGGGATGGCAAGCTTACAGGCGATTGAGCCGGAGCCGGTGGTACCTGCACCCGTGCAAATCGTCAGCGAGACGCCGCCCAAAACCGATGAACTGCCGTCCGATCAACCGCCGCCGGCAACGGCCGCGGAGACGGCTTCCTCTCGGTCTGCGGATGAACCGTGGCAACAGTCGCCGGCGTCCAAGCCGGGGGCCAAGCTAGAGACCAAGCCCGAACCGATCATCCCGCTCATCCTCGTGCCCGACGATCCCGGGCCCGAGGCTGTCGACGAGAGCGAGCCGCATACTGAACAGGAAAGCGGCGGCTGGCGGAAGATTTTCGGGTAACGGCGCCGATGACGCGCTCGCTTGTTATTTCACCACAGCGTATGCAATATCCGACATGAATTATAGTGCATGAGCCTCCTCCTACGATGCCGACTTCAAAGGCCAAGAGTCGACAAAAGCTTACGCCCGCCGCCCCGCCGAGCAACGTCGCCGCCGTCGCGGCCTTCCTTGCCGCGATCGGGTGCGAGGTACGGCGGCATCGCGCCAAGCGCGGCATGACGCGCCGGCAATTGGCGCTGGCCTCGGAAACTTCGGAACGCTACCTGGCGCAGATCGAAAGCGGCGCCGGCAATCCGTCGGCAAGTGTCATCCGCGCCATCGCGCAGGCGCTCGATCTGCCGGCCGTCGCGTTGCTGCCGGCGACCGGAACGCGTCCGGCGGCGCTCGACGCCGTGCTCGATCTTCTCGCGCAAGTGCCGGAAGGCGAGCTGCCGGAGCTCGCCAAACTGATCGAGGCCCGCGTGGCGCGCGCCGCCGGCGCCGACCGGGCGCGGCGCATCGCGCTCATTGGCCTGCGCGGCGCCGGCAAGTCGACGCTCGGGCGCATGCTGGCGCAGCATCTCGGCTGGCCGTTCATCGAGCTCGACCGCGTCGTCGAGGAAGATTACGGCGCCAGCATTCCCGACCTGATCGAGATGGCCGGCACCGCCACGTTCCGCCGCCATGAGAAGAGCGCGCTCGAGCGCGTCGTCGCCACGCACGAAGCCGCGGTCATCACCACCGCGGGCGGCATCGTTTCCGACCCGGAGACCTATGCGTTGCTGCTTCGCCGCAGCCACACCGTCTGGATCAAGGCGCGGCCGGAAGATCACATGAGCCGGGTCATGGCGCAGGGCGATTTCCGCCCGATGGCGCAAAACCGCGCGGCGATGGCCGATCTCCTCGCGATCCTCGAAGCGCGCCGCGCCGACTATGCTCGCGCCGAGGCCGAGGTCGACACCTCCGGCGCCGCGCTGGAGCAAAGTTTTGCCGAGCTGGTGCGGGTTGTGGCTGATCTGATTGGGTCCGACGCCGCAGCGGGGAGAGGTAAGGACGAGCCGCAGTGACGCTCGCCGATTCGGGCTTTCTCGAACTGCCGCCCTTGCGGCTCGAATACCGCATGATCGGGCCGCGGCCCGGTGCGGCGCCGACTGTCGTGATGCTGCACGAAGGCCTCGGCAGCGCCGCGGCGTGGGGCTCGTTTCCCGATCAGATTGCCGCCGCGACCGGCGCGGGCGTGTTCGTCTATTCGCGCGCCGGCTATGGCCAGTCGAGCCCCGGCGCGATGCCGCGCGCGACCTCTTTCATGGCGGAAGAGGCAATCGACGTGCTGCCGCGCGTCCTCGACGCCATCGGCTTCCAGCGCGGGTTGTTGCTCGGCCACAGCGATGGCGCCTCGATCGCCACCATCTATGCCGGGGGCGTGCAGGACCATCGCGTGCGCGGCCTGGTTTTGATCGCGCCGCATTTCTTCACCCAGGAGATCGGGATCGCGGAGATCCGCCGCGCGCGCAAGTCATTCGAATCCGGAGCTTTGCGCGAACGGCTCAAGTCCTGGCACGCCGACGTCGATTGCGCCTTCTACTCCTGGAACGAGCCGTGGCTGCAGCCGGACATGTGGAAGTGGGATATCACCGAAGCGCTCGGCTATATCCGCGTGCCGATCCTCATCGTGCAGGGCGAAGACGATCAGTTCGGTTCGCTCAAGCAGGTCGAGACCGCGCAGCGCGAGTGCTACTGCCCGGTCGAAACGTTGGTGCTGCCCGGCGTGCGCCACGTGCCGCAGCGCGAAGCTCCGGAGCTGACGCTCAACGCCGTCGCCGACTTCATCAATCGGCTGTTGCGCGATCACCGCGAAGGCGAGCGGACGGTCGATTCCGGGGTTGCCCTATCATGAATTATAGTCACGATATTCGATTTCCCGTACTCACCGCCAAAATATAGCCTTCGCGTGAAGCAATAAGCCCGCCGTCTACCCCAACTAGGAGACGTGCAATGGCAAATCCGTTCGAGTTTCTGCAAAACTGGACGCGGGAGCATGTGAACGCGACCGTGTACGATGACAAGCCTACGGCGAAGGTTCTCGCGCAAGAATGCGTGACGGACGCCGAGAAGGCCGGCATCAGTGAGGCGAGCCTTACAAAGGCGGCCGGCGGCAATCTGGTCACTCATATGGAAATTGAGCTGAACAGCGCCGCTGATCGCGAGGTCGAACGCCTCGTCAATAAGGACAGAAGCTGATGCCGCCTTAGCGGCCTTCCTCGTTGGGCCGGCGCGTTATGCGCCGGCTCAACTCACTGATGATGCGGTCGAATGCTTCTGAGGGCTCAGCCGCGCCGATTTCCCGAGCTATCTCCTTGAACCGCTCGGATTGGCGTTTGTCCTTTATCTTCGCTTTCGCCGCGCTGGTACTCGCTGATGAGACGTTCGATAAGTGAGCCCTTTGCCGACAACGCCTTTAAAGCGCGCGGTCGGCGCGTAATTGAGTTTTCCACCATATTTTGCTAGGGTCCAAACGCACCACCACCCCCGCCGGTGTCGACTTGGGTCGGGGGTGGTGGGTCCTGGCTCCTCCTAACCACGGAGGCGGGGCAGTTAGTGGGGTTCGTTGCTTCCCACCATTCGGGCCACGGGCGGCCACCCGTGGCCCAAACTTGTTTCAGACCTAGGACGAGTTAAGGGAGTAACTTCCCCTACCGTCGCTTTTGACTTCTCTCATTCGCCAAAGCCGCTTGCCGAGGGCTTTGCTGGCGTTCTGAACGTCGGTCAGATGACCTCGCGCCTGAAGGTGCTTGAGAATTACCTTTTTATGCGAAAGCCCGTTTGTCCTGAGAAAATCGGCAATCTCCTTCCGCACCGGGTCCCCTGCGTCGTCACCGTCGCCGCCGGGGTGGGGACGACGACCCGATTCGGTGGGGACAGACGATGCTCCATAGCTCTCCAATAGATCGCGAATCAGAAGCGCGCGCCTATATCGAGCGTCTTTCCGAAGCTCGCGCTCTATCTCTGCCAATTCGGCGCTTAGCGCCGATACTAAGGGGACAGTCTCAACCATGGACCCTGCATACCCCCGCGAGGTCGCCGCGTCAATAATTAGAGGGGTCATCAGCGGCGACCTTGCGGCGACATGAGGCGTAGCTTAAGCCCTGGCTCATGGTACCGGCATAGACGATATCAGCATTATAATGCATTTTATTGGCCGTTACATTCCAGGCGTGCACTATAATACATTATTGCGACCAGGGCCGGGACGACCGCTATGGGCGATGCCGATCTTGCCACGCTGCACCCTTTGGCGAACGGCAAAACGCGGATCGATTTCCAGACCGAGCCGTCGCGCTATCGGCACTGGAAGCTCGCGGTCGACGGCGACACAGCCACGCTCACCATGGACGTCGACGAAAAGGCCGGGCTGTTCGAAGGCTACGAGCTGAAACTCAATTCCTACGATCTCGGCGTCGACATTGAGCTCGCCGACGCCATCGACCGGCTGCGTTTTGAATATCCGCAAGTGCGCGTCGTGGTGCTGCGCTCGGGAAAGCCGCGGGTGTTTTGCGCCGGCGCCAATATCCGCATGCTGGCCGGCGCGAGCCACGCCCATAAGGTCAATTTCTGCAAATTCACCAACGAGACGCGCAACGGCATCGAGGATTTGAGCGAGCATTCCGGCGTCAAATCGATCTGCGCCATCAACGGCACCGCGGCCGGCGGCGGCTATGAATTGGCGCTTGCCGCCGACCGCATCATGCTGATCGACGACGGCGCCGCGGCGGTGTCGCTGCCGGAATTGCCACTGCTCGCGGTGCTGCCCGGCACCGGCGGGCTCACCCGCGTCTCCGACAAGCGCAAAGTGCGGCGCGATCATGCCGACGTGTTCTGCACCACCGAGGAAGGCGTCAAAGGCAAGCGCGCGGCCGAGTGGCGGCTGGTCGACGACGTGGTGCCCGGCTCGAAGTTCGACGAGGCGATCGCCGCGCGCGCCAAGGAATTGGCCGCCATGTCATCGCGCAACGGCGCGAGCGCTGGAATTAAACTGACGCCGCTGACGCGGACGTTTGCAGCCGATGGCGTCGACTATGGTTCGTTGTCGGTGGAGTTTCAGCGCAACGAGCGGATCGCGACGGTAACTTTGCGCGGCCCCGCTGCGCCGCCGCCGGCATCGGCCGACGCGATGACAGCGCTCGGCGCCGATTTCTGGCCGCTCCAGCTGGCGCGCGAGCTTGACGATGCCGTCCTGCATATCCGACTCAACGAGCTCGACGTCGCGGCGATCGTCTTCAAATCATCCGGCGATCCGGCTCAGGTGCTGGCCTACGACCGCTTCCTCGACGCCCATCAATCGCACTGGCTGGCCCGCGAAATCCGGCTGCTGTGGAAGCGAACGCTCAAGCGCGTCGATCTCACCTCGCGCTCGCTGGTGACGCTGATCGAGCCCGGCTCGTGCTTTGCCGGCACGCTCGTCGAGCTGCCGTTGGCATCCGACCGCTCGTACATGCTGGCCCCCACCCTTCCCTCCCCCGCAAGCGGGGGAGGGTCAGGGAGGGGGGCCGGTGACAATAAGCCGCCGGCTACGATTGCCCTCGCCGACGTCAATTTCGGCGCCTATCCGATGGCGAACGGGCTGACGCGGCTCGAATCCCGCTTCCTGGCGAATCCCGCCGATGTCGATGCGGTCAAAGCCGAGCGAGGCAAGATGCTCGACGCCGAGCAGGCGCAAAAACTCGGCCTCGTCACTTTCGCGCCCGACGACATCGACTGGGACGATGAGGTGCGGCTGTTCCTCGAAGAGCGCGCCAGCTTCTCGCCGGATGCGCTCACCGGCCTCGAAGCCAATCTGCGCTTTGCCGGGCCGGAAACGATGGAATCGAAAATCTTCGCGCGGCTGACCGCGTGGCAGAACTGGATCTTCCAGCGCCCCAACGCCATCGGCGAGGAGGGCGCGCTCAAGCGCTACGGCAGCGGCCAAAAGCCGGTGTTCGATACGAAGAGGGTGTGAGTTTGTTCTCCCTCCCCCCTTGTGGGGGAGGGTGGGGAGGGGGGTCGAGAGGGCTAACGCGTGAACTTCGACGCTTGCGCACCGCCTCACGACCCCCACCCCTAACCCCTCCCCACAAGGGGGAGGGGAACAGACGAGGACCAGAGCGCATGGACATTCAGAACGTCGATTACACGACCAAGATCCCGAACAACGTCAATCTTGCCGAAGACCGCCAAGTGCTGCGCGCGCTGGAAAGCTGGCATCCCGGCTATATCGACTGGTGGAAGGACATGGGACCGGAAGGATTCCAGGAGGCGCTGGTCTATCTGCGCACCGCGGTGTCGGTCGATCCAAAAGGCTGGGCGAAATTCGATTACGTCAAAATGCCCGATTACCGCTGGGGCATTCTGCTGGCGCCGAGCGAGACCGACCGCAAGATTCCGTTCGGCCGACATTACGGCGAGCCGGTCTGGCAGGATATTCCCGGCGAATACCGCGCCATGCTGCGCCGCCTGATCGTCATTCAGGGCGACACCGAGCCGGCTTCGGTCGAGCAGCAGCGTCACCTCGGCAAGACCGCACCGTCGCTTTACGACCTGCGCAACGTGTTTCAGGTCAATGTCGAGGAAGGCCGCCATCTCTGGGCGATGGTTTATCTGTTGCAGAAATATTTCGGCCGCGACGGCCGCGAGGAAGCGGCCGAACTCTTACAGCGCCGCTCAGGCGACGCCGACAAGCCGCGCATGCTCGGCGCGTTCAACGAAGCCACGCCGGACTGGCTGTCGTTCCACATGTTCACCTTCTTCACCGACCGTGACGGCAAGATGCAATTGGAAAGCCTCGCGCAATCCGGCTTCGATCCGCTGTCGCGCACCTGCCGCTTCATGCTGACCGAGGAAGCGCACCACATGTTCGTCGGCGAAACCGGCGTCGGCCGCACCATCCAGCGCACCTGCGAAGCGATGAAGGCGGCCGGCATCGACGACCCGAACGCCATCGACAAAGTGCGCGCGCTCGGCGTCATCGACCTGCCGACCATGCAGAAGAAGCTCAATCTGCACTACACGCTGTCGCTCGACCTGTTCGGCTCGGAAGTCTCGACCAACGCCGCCAATTGTTTCACCGCCGGGCTGAAAGGCCGCTTCCAGGAGACCAAGATCGACGACGATCACCGGCTCGAGCACGCGACTTATCCGGTGCTCAAATTCGTCGCCGGCGAGATCAAGCGCATCGATGAGCCGGCGCTCACCGCGATCAATATGCGGCTGCGCGACGATTACACCGCCGACTGCCAGCGCGGGCTCGACCGCTGGAACAAGATCATCGACAAGACCGGAGTCGCCTTTAAGCTCGAACTGCCGCATGTCGGCTTCCACCGCCAGATCGGCGAGTTCAAGGACGTACACGTGTCGCCGGCGGGGCTGATCGTCGACGAGGCGACCTGGAACCGTGACAAAGGCCAATGGCTGCCGTCCAAGGACGACGGCGATTTCATCGGCAGCCTGATGCAACCGGTCACCGAGCCCGGCCAGTTCGCCGGCTGGATTGCCCCGCCGCGCATCGGCATCGACAACAAACCGGGCGATTTCGAATACGTAAAAATCGCGGCGTAGCGTCATTCCGGGGCGGCCCGCACGGCCGAGCCCGCAATGACGGGCCAGATTGGTTAATCGGGTCTTAACCTCGCCATACCTATGCTATTGCACCGGTGATGCGGCGGGCGGCCCCGCTGTTGACTGATGTACAGGATGACCCGCGAGTCTGCCTCCATGTCTGTTGGCGCCGAAACCGGCGCCGCGTCGGTTCGCGCGCCCAATGGGCGGTCGCCGTTCGTGCGCACGCGCGAACTCATCGGCGATGCGCCGCCCGGCAAGCCGCCGATCAGTCTCGCCGTCGGCGAGCCGCAGCATCCGATTCCGTCCTTCGTCGGGCCGATCATTGCCGCGCACGTGGCGGAGTTCGGCCGCTACCCGGCGAACAAGGGCCTCGACGAATTTGGCGCCGCCGTCGCCGGGTGGCTCGGCCGCCGTTACGAGCTGGCGCGCCCGGTCGATCCGGCCAACGAAGTGCTGGTGCTCAACGGCACGCGCGAGGGTCTGTTTCTCGCCGCGCTCGCCGCCAAGAATTGGGTGACGCCGCGCCCGGGGCGGCCGGCGATGCTCATCCCCAATCCGTTCTATGCCGCTTATGCCGCCGGCGCGATCGGTGCCGATTGCGAGCCGGTCTTTCTGCCGACCACGCGCGAAACCGGCTTCCTGCCGGACCTCGATGCGCTCGACGAGACGCTGCTCGCGCGCACGGTGGCGTTCTACATCGCCTCGCCGTCCAATCCGCAGGGCGCGGTGGCCGATCTCGCTTACCTTGAGAAGCTTACCGCGCTGGCGCGGCGCTTCGGCTTTCTGATCTTCTCCGACGAATGCTATTGCGAAATCTATAGCGAACGAGCGCCGCACGGCATGCTCGAAGCGGCCGGTCCGGATTTCGCCAACGTCGCCATCTTCCACTCGCTGTCGAAGCGCTCGAGCCTGCCTGGATTGCGCATCGGCTTTGCCGCCGGCGACAAGAGCTTCATGCGCGCCTTTCTCGAATTGCGCAATGTCGCCGCGCCGATGGTGCCGACGCCGATGCAGCACGTCGCCATCGCCGCCTACAACGACGAAAAGCACGTCGAAGAAAACCGGCGGCTCTATCGCGAGAAATTCGATCTCGCCGACCAGATCGTCGGCGACCGTTACGGCTATCGCCGTCCCGCCGGCGGTTTCTTCCTCTGGCTCGACGTGTCGGCGCAGGGCGGCAGCGAGGCGGCGACGCTGCGGCTGTGGCGCGAGGCGGGCTTGCGCGTGGTGCCGGGCCGTTATCTGGCGCGCGAACAGGCCGACGGCAGCAATCCCGGCGCCGACTATATCCGCGTCGCCATGGTGCACAACAACGAGATCACCGCCGAGGCGATGCATCGCCTCGTCGAGGTGCTGGGGTGAGTGATGACGCCTGAGCGTAAGGCTCTCTCCGAACCGCTCGTCCCCGCGAAAGCGGGGACCCAGAGAGTTGGAGCGGACTGCGGCGAGATCGCCTGGATTCCCGCTTCCGCGGGAATGAGCGGGTAAGGGCCACGATGTCGATGATCGATCGCAGCCTCGACGGCATGGCCCATCTGTCCGGCCAGCTCGGCGCTGTTTTGCAGCGCAGGCTGCGTGAATTGGGCGGCGTGGCGCTGATCAGCCTCACCATGATGGCGGCGCTGGCGCTCGCTACTTGGTCGGTGCAGGATCCTTCGCTGAGCCACGCCACCGACGCGCCAGTACACAATCTGCTCGGCATGCCCGGCGCCATCGCCGCCGATCTGATGATGCAGCTTCTCGGCCTTGGTTCGCTAGCGCTGTTGCTGCCTATCGCGGTGTGGGGCTATCGGCTGCTCGGCCACCGTCCGCTCAGCCATGAACGGCTGCGGGTGCTGCTGTGGCTCGTCGGCGCGGTGCTGACCGCCGCCTTCGCCTCCTGTCTGCCAAAGAGCCCGCGCTGGCCGCTGCCATCCGGCTTGGGCGGCGTCATCGGCGACGCGGTACTGCGCCTGCCGGCCTATCTGCTGCGTGCACCGCTTGCCGGCACGCACCTCTTCGGCGCCGCCATGGCGCTTGGCGCCGCCGCGCTTATCACTTTCGCGGGCGCCGCCGGCATTCTCTGGCGCGACGCGACGGACAAGGACGAAGACGATGAGGAGGACGACGAAGCGCCAGCGGAGGATACCGACGACGGCGGCTGGATCTCGCTCGGCTTCTTGGCGCATTCGCTGTTGAGCTTCCGCGCCCGGCTGGCGCGGCTGTTTCGCGGGCGGCAGCGGACGCCGATGCCGCGGGACGACGTTGCGATGCCGCGCCGCCGCGTCGAGCCGCGCTTCGCGCCGGCCGGAGGGGCTGAGGTCGAGGACGAAGACGACGAGGCTGATGCCCACGACGCGGAGGCCGCGCCGCGAGCGCGAAAACCGCGGGCGCCAAAACCGCGCCGCTCCGGCAGCGGTTACATTCTGCCGCCGCTCGAACTGCTGACGCCGCCGAGCAAAAGCGGCCGCGCCACCGTCAGCTCCGAGACTTTGCAGAATAACGCCACCGCGCTCGAAGGCGTGCTCGGCGATTTCGGCGTGCGCGGCGAGATCATCAATGCGCGGCCAGGTCCGGTGGTGACGCTTTATGAGCTGGAGCCGGCGCCCGGCATCAAATCGTCGCGCGTCATCAGTCTCGCCGACGACATCGCACGCTCGATGAGCGCGCTCTCGGCGCGCGTCGCCGTGGTCTCGGGCCGCAATGCCATCGGCATCGAACTGCCAAACCCGACGCGCGAGAAAGTCTATTTGCGCGAGATGCTCGCCTCGGAGGATTATGCCGACACCTCGGCCCGGCTGCCGCTGTGCCTGGGCAAGTCGATTGGCGGCGAACCGGTCCTGGTCGATCTGGCGCGCATGCCGCATCTGCTGATCGCCGGCACCACCGGCTCCGGAAAATCCGTTGCCATCAATACCATGATCCTCAGCCTGCTGTATCGGCTGCAGCCCGACCAGTGCCGGCTGATCATGGTCGATCCGAAGATGCTCGAGCTGTCGGTCTATGACGGCATCCCCCATCTGCTCACCCCCGTCGTCACCGATCCGAAGAAGGCGGTGGTGGCGCTCAAATGGGCGGTGCGCGAGATGGAAGAGCGCTACAAGAAAATGTCGAAGCTCGGCGTGCGCAATATCGACGGTTACAATGCGCGCGTCGCCGAGGCGAACAAAAAGGGCGAGAAGCTCAACCGCACCGTCCACACCGGCTACAATCGGGAGACCGGCGAAGCGATCTACGAGAAGGAGGAGCTCGATCTCGAGCCTCTGCCCTATATCGTCGTCATCGTCGACGAGATGGCGGACCTGATGATGGTCGCCGGCAAGGACATCGAGGGCGCGGTGCAGCGGCTGGCGCAAATGGCGCGCGCCGCCGGCCTCCACGTCATCCTGGCGACGCAGCGGCCGTCGGTCGACGTCATCACCGGCACCATCAAGGCCAATTTCCCGACCCGCATCTCGTTCCAGGTTACCTCCAAGATCGACAGCCGCACGATCTTGGGCGAGCAAGGCGCCGAGCAGCTCCTCGGCCAGGGCGACATGCTTTACATGGCCGGCGGCGGCCGCATCAGCCGGGTGCACGGACCCTTCGTCTCCGACGAAGAGGTCGAGAAGGTGGTGCGCCACCTCAAATCGCAAGGCCAGCCGGAATATCTCGAAGCGGTCACCGCCGAGGAGCCGCAGGACGCGGACGGCAATCCGATCTTCGATGCCACCGCCATGGGCGGCGCCGAGGGCGGCGACCTTTACCAGCAGGCGGTGCAAATCGTCACACGCGACCGCAAGGCTTCGACGAGCTACATTCAGCGCCGGCTGCAGATCGGCTACAATCGCGCCGCTTCGCTGATGGAGCGCATGGAGCAGGAAGGCATCGTCGGCCAGCCCAATCACGCCGGCAAGCGCGAAATCCTGGTGGAAGGCGCCGAAGAGGATCGCTATTGAGAATCGGGTGCCGGCGTCTTAAGCGTGAATGAGTAGCCGCGAATTCGCCATATCGGGCGCTTAGCGGAGTGCATTGGTCGCGTGCGTGCTTTCCGACGCATCACTTGGGGTGCGTTAATATAGCGGCGCATCGGCGGAGAGGGATATGGCGGAACCGCGCTTGGCGAAACTCGCATCGGCAATCGTAGTCGTGGCGTTGCTGGGCGGGCTGGCTATCGTCAGGCCCGCGAGCGTCTTCGCCGAGAACGTACCGCTGCCGACGCCTGCGCCGTTGCCGAAAACCGGACTAGCTCCGGCGCCCGCGACAACCGACAGCATTCCGATTCCGCCGGCATCGATACCGCAGGCAGCGCCGACACCTCAGGCGGCGCCGGCACCGCATGCCGCGGCAACACCGCAGTCGCCTTCGGCGCCGCAAGCCTCATCGCAACCGAGCCACGCTCCGGGCTTCTTCCCGTTTTCCGACAAGGGCGGCATTTTCTCCAATCAGGCGACTGCTTTCGACAATAAGCAGCGCGCGCTGCTCGACCGCATCAGCATGTATCTGTCGAGCATCCAGACCATGGTCGGCAATTTCGTGCAGATCGGTCCCGACGGCGGCCGCACCGAGGGCACCTTCTATCTGCAGAAACCCGGCCGCGTGCGCTTCGAATACAATCCGCCGAGCCCGATCGACATTATTTCCGACGGCTCCTCGGTCGTGGTGCGCGACCGCAAGCTCGCCACGCAGGATCTTTATCCGCTGTCGGAGACGCCGCTGCGCTATCTGCTCGCCGATCGCATCGATCTCCTGCGCGACACCGACGTCGTCAGCGTGACGTCCGACGATACTTTCGACAGCGTCACCATCGAGCAGAAACAAGTGATGATCGGCACCGACAAGCTGATGATCATGTTCGACGCCAAGGATCTCACGCTCAAGCAATGGACCGTCACCGATCCGCAAGGCTTCGACACCACGGTCGCAGTCTATAATCTCGACACCACCAAAAAGCCCGATCCGAACCTGTTCGTGATCAATTATCAGAGCAACCAGGGCAGCATCAGCAACCAGTAGCCTGGCATGCGCCGCACGGTCGGCGCGTCGCGTAAATGCCGGGTGCGGATAACTTCGAATTGCTTGTGGATACTGGATCATCCGCCTTCGCGGATGATGACACGTTGTAAAATGCTGGTTTAATTGCCGGTTCAACCCATATTCCGACCATGCAGATCAAGCTCACGACCTGGAACATCAATTCGGTGCGGCTGCGCATCAATCTGGTCGCCAAATTCATCAAGGCGGTGCGGCCCGACGTCCTTTGCCTGCAAGAGACCAAGTGCCCGGACGACGCCTTTCCGCGCAAGCGCTTCAAGCGGCTCGGCTATGAGCACATCGCGCTCAACGGCCAGAAGGGCTATCACGGCGTCGTCGTTGTCTCGCGATTGCCGTTCGAAAGCTTCAACATCCAGAGTTTTTGCGGCAAGACCGATTGCCGCCACGTCTCCGCAGTGTTCGGGGAACGCGCCGGACTGCGCGATCCGATCACGCTGCATAATTTCTACGTCCCGGCCGGCGGCGACATTCCGGACCCGGAGGTCAACCCGAAATTCGCCCACAAGCTCGCTTTCCTCGACGAGATGCGCGACGCCCCTGCCTTGCGGCCGGCGCGATCGGAGCGCGCCATATTGGTCGGCGATCTCAATGTCGCGCCGCGCGAGCACGACGTCTGGAGCCATAAGCAGATGCTGCGCGTGGTGTCGCATACGCCGATCGAATGCGAGAAATTCGCGGCAGCCCTCGGCGCCGGCGGCTGGATCGACAGCATGCGGCGGCTCACGCCCGAGCCGGAGAAGCTTTACACGTGGTGGAGCTATCGCGCCGCCGACTGGCGCGCCGCCGACCGCGGCCGGCGCCTCGACCACGTCTGGAGCTCGGATGGACTAGCCGACCGCGTCTCCGGCATCGCCATCGCCAAGAACTATCGCGGCGCCGAGCGGCCCTCCGACCACGTTCCGGTGACGGCGACGATTGAAGTATAGAAGTCCGCTGAGAGCGACGGTGGCTTCGACATTACTCGTTACGCGGAACGACGCCGGCGCGCCTGGCCCGAATAGCGGCAATGAATTTGGTGCGTACTTCCTCGAACAGAGCGTGGGGCAGCAGTCCATAGGCGACACTTGCCGAATCTCCGCGTTTCGACGGCCGCAAGTCCGGACCGGGCCAAATGAAACGATTGGCTTCGGTCAAGACCACCCAGGACCGTTCGTCATCGAGCTTGAGCCGTAGTTTGACCGGTGGTGGGATTTCCACGGCGAGCTTGGGATCGGCCGGCGGCGTATGTGAGATCGGCAGCACCGTCACCACGCGCCCATCATCCTGGTTCGTCGTTACCAAAATGACGGCACAGGGCCGATCCTTTGCCCCTTCTTCCCGCCCCCGCGCGTGCTCTTCGATCCATAAGTAGCTGTAACGAATGACGAGGCCGGGAACGGATTCGGGAAACGCCACGCGCCTACGATTTTAGTTCGCGGTCGAAGGCTTTCGCGGCTTCGGGGGCACGGGTCTCTTCGAGAGCGGCAATATCCGCGTCGGTAAAATCCTCGAGTCCGAGGACCTGCCGGTCGCGTCGCTTGAGGCGGTGATATTCCTCGACAGAGATCATAACCGTACGCTCCCGGCCATTGCGGGTGACGGCCACCGGCTGCACCAGGGCCATGTCCTGATATCGGCCGATGTTGCGCTGAAATTCGGCCGCCGAGACCTTGACCATGCTTTTGGTGCTATGGTTCATGTTGCAGATACTATATGAACTGCATGATTCATGCAATACGACACGCCTGCTTCAGCCCTGCCATGCCTTCCGATAACGTTGCTCATATTGTCATGGCAGGGAACCGCCACGGCGTGGCGCGCTCCCCTGACCGCGTTGCCGTCACGGCAACGCCGGAAATTTAGAGCATGAGCGCGGCGAAGCCCGGTTCCGGCATGTCCCTGGAAACTTGGCGCAGCCGCGTCAAAGAGTGGCACGACGTCACCCGCGAGCCGGGACTCACCGCGCTGTTGATCATCGAGAGCTTGATGATCTTTCTCATCATTCCGCTGACCGGAATGGGCGTATTGCCGGGATTCGTCCTGCCGGCCATGTTTATCGTGCTGGTCATCTCCATTCTCGTCGTCACCTGGCACAGCCATGTCGCCGCAATCGCGGTGACGGCAGCCGTCGTGATCAGTCCGGTCGGCACGATTTTATGGCGCGAACACCCGTCACCGCTGACGGAATGGCTGAGCGCAGGCGGCCGTATCCTCGCCATTACCGCCGTGAGCGTCATCATCGCCCGCGCGGTTTTCGCCTCCGGGCGCGTGAGCATTCACCGTGTGCAAGGCGCCGTCGTGCTTTATCTGAATTTCGCGCTGTTGTTCTTCACTATTTATCGACTAATGGAAGTCCTGCTGCCGGGCTCTTTCAGCAATCTGCCGCATGCCGGCACGGAATACGGCTCCGGTGCGGCGCTGCTTTATTTCAGCTTCACGACGCTGACCTCGCTCGGCTACGGCGACATCGTGCCGATCCATCCCTTGGCGCGCAGTTTCGCCAATTTGGAAGGCGTCATCGGGCAGCTCTATCCGGCAACGCTATTGGCGCGGCTGGTCAGCCTCGAAATCGAGCACCGCCGGCAGAGCAGAAATTAGACGGCTACGATCGCGGCCCGGTATTGCGGGCGAGCGCAGTGCGGACGTTCTCCATTTCGCGCGCCCATTGGTCGGCGCGTGACGCGATCAGCTCGCGCAGCCGCTGCGCGGCTTCCGGATAGCTGTCGAGCATGCGCAGAAACATCGCGCGCGAAATGCGCAATACGACGGAATCCTCACGTGCAATCGCCGTGGCGAGCCGTGGCGATTGCACCAGCAATGCGCCTTCGCCGAGCAAGGCGCCCGTCTCGGCGACGAGGTCGGCATCGGCGGCGCGGTCCGGCGTGATCTGAAACGAGCCCCGTTGCACGACATAGGCGCAGTCGGCGGCGTCGCCGGCGGCGAACAGCGTTTGGCCGGATTCGACCGAATAGGCTTCGGCGCCGATGGCAAGGATGCGCAACGCCGGCGCGCCGAGCCGGCGCAGCACCGGCACCTGGCTGAGAAACGCGATGTCATCCTCGATAGTCATGACGATCCGCGATCATGCTGCGAAGCCGTGCTGCCAATTCATGGCGCCAAATCATGGCACCAGCTTATAGCCGCCGGCTTCGGTCACCAGGATGGCGGGCGCGGCGGCGTCCTTCTCGATCTTCTGCCGCAAGCGGTAGATATGCGTCTCCAGCGTGTGGGTGGTGACACCGGAATTGTAGCCCCAGACCTCCTGCAGCAGCGTCTCGCGCGACACCGGCCGCTGCCCGGCACGGTAAAGGTAGCGCAGGATCGAGGTCTCCTTTTCGGTCAGCCGCACTTTGTTGCCCTTGGGATTGAGCAACAATTTGGAGCTTGGCCGGAACGTATAGGGGCCGATGGTGAACACCGCGTCCTCGCTCGCCTCGTGCTGGCGCAGCTGCGCACGGATGCGCGCCAACAGCACGGCGAAGCGGAACGGCTTGGTCACGTAGTCGTTGGCGCCGGATTCCAGCCCGAGGATGGTGTCGGAATCGGTGTCGTGCCCGGTCAGCATGATGATCGGCGCCTTGAACCCGTTCTTGCGCAGAATGCGCACGGCTTCGCGGCCGTCGATGTCAGGCAGCCCGACATCCATGAGGACGAGGTCGATCTGCCCGGCCTTGGACGCCTGCACGCCCTTGCTGCCGGTGTCGACGGCTTCGGCCTCGAATTCCTCGTGCAGCGACAGCTGTTCGGTCAGCGCCTCGCGCAGTTCGGCGTCGTCGTCGACAATGAGAATCTTCCGCGTATTCGGCATGAAATCCGGGCCCCGCCGCCGCTTTGCCGCGCCCGTGGGCGCGAAGTAGAGTTCCTCAGGATACAAGAGCCGACAAGCGTTGGGAATCCAAGGGGCCGGGATGCGCCGAACCTCGTTTCGCTCCATCCGCATAAAGGCCCGGCCGGGCCGGCGCTCGCAAGGCTGGTTATCCGCTCCCGGGGTCTTCAAGCCTATGCAGGTGGCGCTGGGCCGAGCCGGGATCAAGGCGTGCAAGCGCGAGGGTGACGGCGGCACGCCGGCGGGCCGGTTTCACCCGGTCCGGCTGTGGTGGCGGCGGGACCGGTTGCCGCGGCCGCGGACGTCGCTGCCAGTGCGCGAGATAAGATCGGATGACGCCTGGTGCGAGGACCCGGCTGACCGCCGCTATAACCGGCCGTTTCGGCGGTCGGCCACTGAACCAGGGGATCGGCTGCGCCGCGACGACGGGCTCTACGATCTGATCGTCGAGATCGACCACAACACCCGGCCGCGCATCGCCGGCCGCGGCAGCGCCGTGTTCATCCATGTTGCGCGCGATAGGTTTGCGCCCACCGCGGGCTGTGTCGGCTTGCGGCGGAACGAGCTGCTGCAATTGCTACGATGTTTGTCGCCAAAGACCCGAATCATTATTCACTCTTAAGGGCAGGTCGCGTCCCGAAAATCGCCGTGCCGACGCGCACATGGGTAGCGCCGAAGGCGATGGCCGTCGGAAAGTCGGCGCTCATGCCCATCGAGAGAAGCTTCAAGCCGTTGCGGCGGGCGATCTTGGCGGTAAGCGCAAAATGCGGCGCCGGCACCTCGTCGTGCGGCGGGATGCACATCAGGCCGGAAATGACCAGCCCATGACGGTCGCGGCAGGCGGCAAGAAAGGCGTCGGCCTGCTGCGGCAACACGCCGGACTTTTGCGCTTCGGCGCCGGTATTGATCTCCACGAACAGCAACGGCTGACGACCCTGCCTGGCGATCTCCTTGGCCAGCGCCTCGGCGAGGCTGGCGCGATCGAGAGAATGGATGGCGTCGAACAAAGCGACCGCCTCCTTGGCCTTGTTCGACTGCAGCGAACCGATCAGGTGCAAGGCGATGCCCGGGTGGCGCGCGAGCAGCGCCGGCCATTTGGCCTTGGCCTCCTGCACCCGGTTCTCGCCGAAGACCCGCTCCCCGGCGGCAATCACCCGCTCGATCGCCTCGGCGCCAAACGTCTTCGACACCGCCACCAACGTAACGGTCGCGGGATCGCGACCGGCGTCGTGGCAGGCTCTGGCGATGTCCGCGCGCACGGCCGCAACGGCGTCCTGCCGGTCCATTGTTTCGGTCGCGTTTTCCATCTCGGCTTCCATCATGGTTTCCATGCGGTCAATGACGGCGCGAACAGTTTAACGATGACGCGAGGCCCATTTTTACGCGCTCTGGCTAGGTTATGAAACCGGGGCGGGAATGGGCACGATGGCGAACGATCAAGCAGCATCGCAGACCTCGGCGCGGCGTCACAAGCCGTTTCTGAGCATTCGCGCCCGGCTGCTCGTGCTGGCGCTTCTCGCCATCGCGCCGCTGATGCTCGAGCGCGTCCTCGGCCTCGAAGCGGCCCGCACCGCGCGCACCGAACGCGCCAACGCCGATGTCGTCGATCTCGCCCGGCGCGGCGTCGAGGCGCAACGCGACATCATCGCGTCGACGCGGGCGATTTTGCAGATCGTCACGCGCGTTTTCGCCAAGGTCGCGATCGACCGCTCCAATTGCAGTCAATACATGACCGGCCTGACTGCCAATATCCCCTGGATTCGTGACATCTCGGTGGCCTCGACGGATGGGCGCATCATCTGCTCGACCGACCCGATGGCGATCGGACTGAATGTCTCCGATCGCCCGCACTTTCAGAATGCTCTGCATTCGCGCGAATTCGCCTTAAGCAATTACCTGATCAATCATGTCAATCAGGTGCCGAGCCTGGTCGCCACCTTCCCCGTCATCGCCGACGATTCGTCCATCAAAGGCGTGGCGCTCGCCGTCATCAATCTGCAATGGATCGGCGATCTGGCGGCGACCGCCGCGCAGCGCCAAGGCGCGTCGGTCGCGCTGCTCGACGGCAACGGCACGCTCGTTGCCGGCTCCGCCGATCAGCAGCGCTTTATCGGAAAGCGGTTCGCCGGTGACGGCCTGGCGCAGCAGATGCTCGCCAAAGACGACGGCACGATCACGACGACCGGCTTCGACGGCATCCGCCGCATCTTCGCCTATGTCCGTGTGCCCTGGACCAACGCGCGGCTGGCTGCCGGTCTCGACGAGAACGCCGTGCATGGCGGCATCGACGATAAGATCAATTTCGCCTACCTGCAGCTTTTCCTGTTCGGCATGTTCGTCGTGCTGCTGGCCTGGTTTGGCGGCGAGCAGCTGGTGGTGAAGCCGATCCGGTCGCTGGTGCGCACCGCGGCGCGTTTCGGGCGCGGCGATCTGCACGCGCGCGCCGCGCAGGAACCCTGGGTCGCGGAGTTTGCGCCGCTCGCGGCCGCGCTCGACGACATGGCGGCCAAGCTCGCCGCCCGCGAAGAGGAGCTGCAGATCGCCAATCAGCATCTCGACGAGTTGGCGAGCCTCGACGGCTTGAGCGGGCTCGCCAACCGGCGCGGCTTCGATCGCGAGCTGAATCGCGAATGGCAGCGCGCCGGCGAGAAATGCGGGCCGCTGGCGCTGATGATGATCGATATCGATCACTTCAAACTGTTCAACGACCGCTATGGCCATGTCGCCGGCGACACCTGCCTGCGCGCGGTCGGCGAGACGCTGTCGCTGGTGACGCTGGACGAGGCGGTGCTAGTCGCCCGCTATGGCGGCGAGGAATTCGCGCTGCTGCTGCCCGGCCTCGAGCTCGAACGGGCCAAGGCGATCGCCGAGGAGGCACGCAAGGCAGTCGAAGACCTGCAAATCAATCACGCCGAATCGCCATGCGGCTACGTCACCGTCAGCATCGGCGTCGAATCCGTCATTCCCGACAGGTTTCAAACCACCGCCGATCTCATCGAGGCCGCCGACGCCGCGCTCTATGCCGCCAAGCGCCGCGGCCGCAATAACGTGGTCGCGCACGTTCGGCCGCTGTTGCGTGCGGCGTCCTGACGACGGCTGCGCGAAATCAGGATTGGCGTGCTTTTTTTTGTGGCTTGCGGCGTTTGCCAGTGCCGGGCTTCGTGACCGCAGTCTTCTCCCGCTTCTTCTCCGGCGGCGCCCAGATCATGCCTTCGAGCTTCATGCCGTCGGGATCGGTGAAATAGACGGCGTAATAATTGCGGCCGTAATATTCGCCGGGCGGATCGACTACGTTCATGCCGTTTGCTTCGAGAAAGGCGCCGAGCGCATCGACGTCGTTGCGGCTCGAAAGCTCGAACGCGTAGTGATGAAAGCCGATGTCGCCTTTGCGGTATTTATGCTTCTTGCCCTGCGCGTCCGCAGCCGCGATCCACAACAGGGTCTCGCCGTTGCTCCAGCCGGCCATGTCCTCGTATTCGTGCTTCAGCTTGAAGCCGAGGAATTTTAGCAGCTTGTCATAGAATTCCTTGGAGCGGGCGAAATCGCCGACGCTCAAGACCAGATGGTCGATTCCGACGACACGCGGCATGGTGCTGCCCTCCTCTGTGGCGGGTTGCTCTGACCGGGGCCGCGGCGGTAGATATCAACCCCATGCCAGCAGCTATGCCAACCACCCTGCCCCGGACTTTGTTCGACAAGATCTGGGACTTTCATTGCGTCGGCCAGCGCGCCGACGGCCGCGATCTCATCTATATCGACCGCCACGTGCTGCACGAGCTGCACGCCCATCATGCCTTCGCGCAATTGCAAAAGCAGCAGCGAACAGTGCACCGGCCAGATCTCACCTTTGCGGTGCAGGATCACACCGTGGCGACCAAGCCCGGCCGCGACGACGACACCAACCCGACGGGCACCGCCTTCATCAAGGCGATGCGCGAGGGCTGCCGCACGAACGGCATCCGGCTGTTCGATATCGACGATCCCGAGCAGGGCATTTCGCACGTGGTGGCGCCGGAACTCGGCATGGTGCTGCCGGGCGCGACGCATGCGGTCCCCGACAGCCACGCCTCGACCGTCGGCGGGCTCGGCGCGCTTGCTTTCGGCTGCGGCACCAGCGAGCTCGCCCATATCCTGGTCACGCAGGTGATGGCGCTTAAGCGGCCAAAGCGCATGCGGGTGCGTCTCGACGGCGCGCTTGGACCTCACGTCAACGCGAAAGACATCGCGTTGCGGCTCATTGCCGAGCTCGGCGTGGCCGGTGCGCGCGGCTATGTCGTCGAATATGCCGGCGCCGCGGCACGCGCCATGCCGGTCGAACAGCGCATGACGCTGTGCAATCTCAATATCGAAATGGGCGGCCGGTCCGGTTTTGTCGCCCCCGACGCGGCGACCTTTACCTGGATCGCGGGGCGTCCCTATGCGCCGCAGGGCGCCGCCTGGGATCGCGCGCTCGCGTCTTGGCGCACGCTGCACTCGGACAACGACGCGACGTTCGACCGCGAGGTCGTGCTCGATTGCGCCGGCCTCGAGCCGCAGATCACCTGGGGCACCGATCCGAGCCAGGTCGTCGGTATTTCGGGCCGCGTGCCCAAGCCGGCCGCGGTCGATCCGAGCCGGCGCGCCGCGGCGGAAAGCGCGTTCGCTTATATGGGGCTAAAGCCGGGAACGCCGCTTGCCGGCCTGCCGGTCGATCGCGTCTTCATCGGCTCCTGCACCAATAGCCGGCTGCCCGATTTGCAGACCGCCGCCGCGGTGGTGCGCGGCCGGCGCGTCGCCGCGGGCGTGGTGGCGATGGTCGTCCCCGGCTCATCGAGCGTGAAGCGCGAAGCCGAAGCGGCCGGCCTCGACCGGGTGTTTCGCGATGCCGGTTTCTTCTGGGGCGAATCGGGCTGCTCGATGTGCGCGGGAGGCAACGGCGATCGCGGGGAGCCCGGCGAGCGCTGCGTGTCGACCACCAACCGCAATTTTGAAAACCGGCAGGGGCCGAAAGTGCGCACCCATCTCGCCAGCCCGGCGACCGCCGCGGCCACCGCGATCGCCGGCCGCATTGCCGATGTCCGGCAATTGCTGGGGGGAGCGGCGTGATGCAGCCGTTCACCGTCCACACCGGCATCGCCGCGCCGCTCCTCAAAGACGACATCAACACCGACCAGATCGCGCCGGTCATGCATTCGCGCAGCCTCAAAGAGGACTACAAGGCGATGCTGTTTCATCGCGCGCGGCACCGCGAGGACGGCAGTGAGGATCCGGAATTCGTCCTCAACAAGCCGCAGTTTCGCGGCGCCGGCATTCTGGTGACCGGCCAGAATTTCGGCGCCGGCTCGTCGCGCGAATCCGCGGTGTGGAGCATGGTGGCGAACGGCATCCGCGTCATCGTGGCCAAGAGCTTTGCCGACATCTACCGCGAGAACTGCCTGCAGAACGGCGTGCTGCCGGTGGTGCTCGCCCCGCAAGACGAGGCCTTCATCGCCCGGGTTGTCGCCGCCGACGGTGCGGCGCCGTTTACGGTCGATCTGGTGACGCAGCGCATCAGCGGCCCCGGCGGCCCGGATATCGCCTTTGAAATAGCGGCAGCGGATCGCACGCGACTCCTGGAAGGACTCGACGATATCGGCATGACGCTCAAGCACATGGACGACATCGTCGGCTGGGAGCGCCGCGCCGCGACGGCGCAGCCGTGGCTGCAGTCGGCACAGGACAGCCGGTAATCGGCACAGCATAAAAGGGAGGCCGCGTAATGAGTGTGCGCAAGAAATTCCGGGCGATCATGGCGGGCAAGCGGCTGGTGCTGATGCCCGGCGCCTATGACGCGCTGTCGGCGCGTATCATGGAAGCCGAAGGTTTTGAGGCGCTGTGCGCCGGCGGCTACGCCGCCATCGGCTCGATGCTGGCGCAGCCCGACACCGGCCAGTCCAATATGCGCGATTATGCGGAGCACTATGGGCGCATCGCCGCCGCGGTCGACGTGCCGGTCTATGTCGACGCCGATACCGGGTTCGGCGGCGTCAACAATGTGCGGCAGCTGGTGCGCGCCTTTGAGGCCGCCGGCGTCGCCGGCATCTTCATCAGCGACCAGGTGTTTCCCAACCGCTGCGGTTATCTGCCCGGCAAACAGGTCGTCCCGGTCGAGCAGATGCTGGCCAAGATCAAGGCCGCGCTCGACGCCCGGCGCGATGCCGACTTCTTCATCGCCGGCCGCACCGACGCCGCTGGCGTCGACGGCCTCAACGCCGCCATCGAGCGCTGCCAATTGTTCATGGACGCCGGCGCCGATATGGCAAAACCAATGGGCGTCGACAGCATCGATGACATCAAGCGCGTCTTGCGCGAAGTCGGCGGTCCGCATATGGCGACGCTGTCGCAAGCGGCGGGACTGAAGCAGCGCAGTCTGGCGGATCTCGAAGCGGCCGGCGTCGTGGCGGCGACGTTCCCGTCGCTGGCCTTGTTTGCCGCGGCGCAAGCGGTGCGCAATGTGCTGCGCATCCTCAAGCGCGAGAACTCGCTCACTCCCACCTTCGAGCACCTGCTGCCGCTCGACGATTACTACGGCTTGGTCGGGCTCAAGGAACAGCTGGCGCGCGAAGAGAGCTATGACCGCGCCGCGGCCGCCCTGGTGCGTAAGCGGGCCGCCGAATAGCCACACGACGGCGGATCAGACGGTCGAATGGAACCCCAAAAAAGAAAGGGGCCGGCACGAAGCCGGCCCTTCCCCCATACAATGCCGTTAGGCATTACCCCTTGGTAACCACCGGCGGCGGGGCTTTGCCCTTGCCGGTCTGAGCGCAGCCAGCGATGCTCAGGAGAGCCAACACCGCGGCCGTAGCTATAGCGATCTTCTTCATAGGGAACTCCCCCTTGTCATGACGAGGTTAACCATACAGACGGGGACCCCCATCCTCTAGTGCTGAAAAGACACAGTCATGATCTGATTTGCAGCGCATTTACGGTTCCATTTTCACTGGTTTCGGGTTCCCAGCGCGAACTCCGTCCGGACAAGGCCATTGGCCGATAGATTCGGGCGCAAGCGATGAAAAATCGACAGTCAGCGGCCGACATTTCGGCGCTTGGCCAAGGGTGATGCTGCACCGTTGCAAATATGGCGCAGTGGGAAAAATCCACCAACGCTGCCGAACATTTGCCATCGGGCCAAGGCCAATTCTTGTTACCATTGCAGAACTGGATGCGACGAACGGAAGCCGAATCGCCTTAAGTGCGTGCGATTGCAGAAGTTCGACGGATAAGCCGGTTTCCTCGATGGCTGGTCACGGTTAGGTTCGACCAAACTCACGGAGGGCATCATGCGGGATAGATTGAGCGACCGTTTTCGCCCCGTTTGGCGCGGGGCTGCATTCGTTTTGACGGCGCTCCTCGGTCTCGGGTTGACGATCGCGAACGCGCAAAACTCAAGGACGATCCTGCGCACCGGCAATCCGACGACCTCGGTCGTGACCACCGGCTCCGGCGACTATTACATCGAGTTTCGGGCGCGCTACGCCTGGGACTATGGCCATACCTATCTCGTTCACGGCCGGGTCGGGGTGCCGCCCACCAAAGCCGACGTCGCCGGCCTCTCGCCGGTCGGCGACGATTCCACAGCTTGGGTGATCGGCCATTACGTCCCCGTGCCCGCCGAAACCGGCTGGACCGACGGCGATCTCGAAAACAAATACGTGACCTCGCGCTACCGCGTGCTGATGAACAAAGACCAATACGACCGCGTCCTGACCTACATCAAGGGACTACAAGAGCGCTCGCATGTGTGGAGCGCGGAGCTTTACAACTGCAACGCTTTCGTCGGCGACGTGGCGACGTTCATGGGGCTCAAGGTGCCGGCGTCGTCGCTGATCTATCCTAAGGTGTTCGTGACGCATCTTCGCCTGTTGAATACCGGCCATCCGGAAGCGGCGGAGACGCTGGTCAGCGACAACGTCAAGGAAATGAGCAACCCGACGCGCGACGGGCGAGCAATGATCAACAATCATGTCTATACGATCGGCCCGAATGGCGAGCCTGAGTCGAAAGTAGTGCGGGCTACGTCCACGTCGGCACCGCACGTCACGATCGGCCAAGTCCGGATATCAAGCCGAGCCGGAAATTAGGCCGCCGCATCCAATCCTCCTTTAACGACGGACGAAACGTGCAAGTAATCAGATTCAGCGTGATAGCCGCGTTGGCGGTCGGCCTTCTTTCCGGCCTTGGGCTTTCCGGCTGCGCCACCACCGGGACTCAAGCGACCGCGGCTGCATCCGGCGGCAGCAATGTTGCCGACGCGGGCGCCAGTGCCTCTGCCAGCGCCAGTGCCTCTGCCAGCGCCAGTGCCTCTGCCAGTGCGCCCATGCGCGACCTGACCCCGGCGGAAAAGAAGGCCATCATGGAAGCGGTTGGGACGTCGCTGCGCAATCCGGCGTCGGCGAAATACCGGTGGGTCAAGTTCCCGACGATCGTGAACGATCAGTCCGTCAATTATTGCGGCATGGTCGACGCCCAAAGCCCGTACCCCGCCTACAACGGCGAGCAGTTCTATATCGTCGAAGCGCAGATGGCGAACAACAGAGTGAAATCCGCCGTCATGGGCCTCATCGCCGGCGGCAAGGACAGATCCATCGTGGCGACGATGTGCGCCAAATACGGTCTCGATCCCAGCAAGTCGAGTTGACGAAGGAAACCGCCGCGCCGAGACCGCTCGCGGCGAGTTACGCCTGTACCGCCCATTCCTCGGCGCTGGCGCCGGCGAGCGAGCGCACCCGTTCTTCATCCTTGGCGAACTCGGCAGCCGGGCCGGAATAGACGACGTGACCGTCGTCGAGCACGTAAGCGCGGTCGGCGACTTCGACGGCGGCACGCACGTTCTGCTCGACGAGCAGCACCGAGATGCCTTGCGCGCGCGCCGAGGTGACGACCTTGAACACGTCCTGCACGATCAGCGGGGCGAGCCCTTGGCTCGGCTCGTCGAGCAGCAGCAGCTTGGGGTTCAACAACAAGGCGCGCGCGATCGCCAGCATTTCCTGCTCGCCGCCGGATAACTGCCGGCCCTTGTTGTTCTTGCGCTCGGCGAGCCGCGGAAACAGCTCATAGATGCGCGGGATCGTCCACGGGCCGGGCCGCTCGAGCGGAACTTTCAGGTTTTCTTCGACCGTCAGATTGGGAAAGATGCGGCGTCCCTCTGGGACATAGCCGACGCCGAGGGCGGCGACCCGATACGGCGGCCAGTCGGTGGTGGCGTGGCCGAAAATGCGCACCGCGCCGTCGCGCGGATGGGTGAGACCGACCAGGCTGCGCAGCGTGGTGGTCTTGCCGGCGCCGTTGCGGCCGAGCAGGGTGACGATCTCGCCCTCCCGCACCTCCAGGCCGACGCCGTGCAGGATGTGGCTCTTGCCGTAATAGGTGTGGAGGTCTTCGGCCTCGAGTACGACGGCGCTCACGCTGCCACCTTCCCCAAATAAGCCGCCTGCACCGCCTCGTTGGCGGCGATCTCCGGCGGCGTGCCTTCGGCGAGGAATTTGCCCTGGTCGAGCACCATGATGCGGTCGGCGAGATGAAAGACCACGCGCATGTCATGCTCGATCAGCACGATCGTCAGCTTCTGGTCGCGATGCAGCTTCCGGATCAACTGGGTGATGTCGTAGGTTTCCTGGTCGCCCATGCCGGCGGTCGGTTCGTCGAGCAAAAGGAGCCGCGGCTTGAGCGCCAACGCCATCATGATCTCGGTGGCGCGCTGATCGCCGTGGGCGAGCTCGCCGACCAGCCGGTCGGCTTTCTCGGTCAGGCCGCTCATTTCCAGCAGATCGACGACCCGCGCCTTGACCTCGCCATCGGTATCCTGCGACTGCCACACCCGCAAACGGTAGCCGCTCGCCACTTCCACGGCGATGCGCAGATTTTCCCGGACGCTGAGCTCCGGAAAAACTTCGGTGATTTGGAAGGTGCGGGCCATACCGCGCCACACGCGCCGCGCCGGCAGCAGATTTGTGACGTCGTCGCCGTCGAAAATAATACGGCCGGCGCTCGGCGTCAGAAAGCCGCTGATCAGATTGAAGAATGTGGTCTTGCCGGCGCCGTTGGGGCCGATCACGGCGCGTAGCTCGCCCGGCTCGACCAGCATCGATACGTCGTTGACGGCGACCAGACTGCCGAAATGCTTCGAGACTTTCTCAACACGCAACAGGGTCACGATATCGCCTTTCGCCGGATGATGCCAAGGACGCCGCGGGGGAAGAACAACACCACCAATACGAAGAACAGGCCCACGAAGGACATCCAATTCTCGGTTTCGCTCGACAGATAATCCTGCAGCACGATGAAGATCGCCGCACCGATCAACGGTCCCCAGAAGCTCCTCATGCCGCCGAGCACGGCCATGATAACGAAGTTGCCGGACTGATCCCATCGGATCGCACGCGGATCCACGAAATCGTTGAGCAGGGCATAGAGCGTGCCGGCAACGCTGACGAACATGCACGAAATCACCCACGACATCCAAATATGGCGGTCGACCGGAATGCCGAGAAAGCGGGCGCGGCGCTCGTTCTCGCGGATCGCGAGCAGCGTGCGGCCGAACGGCGAGCGCAGCAGAAGCGCCATGATTCCCACGCAGACCGCGAAAACCGCGAGCACGAAGTAATAAAACGACTTGTTGTCCTCCAGGATGTCGAGCGTGGCGAAGCCGAAGTGAATCGGGACGCGATGCCAAGCGCTGACCCCATCGTCGCCATGGGTCAATGAGAACCAGCGAAAGGCGATGAAGTAGAACACCTGTCCGAAGGCGATGGTGCACATCGCGAAATAGACGCCGCGCAATCGCGCGATCAGAGGGCCGATAAGCGCCGCCGCGACCGTCGCCACGACGATGCCGACCAGCATGCCGAGCGGGGTGCTCGGGTACAGAAGCTTGATGGTCAAGGCGGTGCCGTAGGCGCCGAGACCGAAATAGGCGGCGTGGCCGAACGACAGCACGCCGGTGTAGCCGAGCAGGAAATTCAGCGCCATTGCGGCCAGCGCGTAGATCAGCACCCGGGTGCCCAATTCGACATAGCCGCCGACATGCGTGATCCAGAATGGCGCGGTCAGCAGCAGTGCCCAGATAAGGGCGTCAGCGGTACGTTTGTCGAGCTTCGGCATCAAAAGCGTCCTTCCTCGCCGAGCAGGCCGCGCGGCCGCACGATCAGCACGGCGGCCATCATGATGTAAATCACAGCCTCACTCGCTGACGGGAAGAACACGCTGGTGACGCCGGAGGCGACGCCGATCAAGAGCCCGCCGAGTAGCGTTCCAGGCAGGCTGCCCAGGCCACCGACGATGATGGCGATGAAGCTCGGCATGATGAGATTGTCGCCGACCGTCGGCTGCAGCCCCAGCATGCCGACGGCGAGAACGCCGGCAAGACCGGCAAGATAGATGCCCATCCCGAAGTTCAAATTGCGCAGCGCGCGCACGTTGATGCCGAGTACTGACACGGTCTCCAGATCGAGCGTGCCGGCGCGAATACGCAATCCTATGCGGGTGCGGGTCAGGATAAGGAATAGACCCAGCACCGCCGTGGCGACCAGCAACATCATGAACACGCGGTATCCGGTCAAAAAGAAAAATTCGCTGCTTAGCGGTGCGCCAAGCCAGTCGGGAATCCGGTAGGGCAGGCTCTGCGCTCCCCAGATGAAGCGCGTCCCGTCCTCGATCATGAACGCCAATCCGAACGTCAGGAGCAGGCTGTAGAGCGGGTCGCGCCCGTAAAGCCGCCGGATCAATACCCGTTCGACCAGGATACCGATGAAAGCGACCAGGAACGGCGATACCACCAAGGCGCCCCAGAAGCCCAGATAGGGCATCAGCGTGTAGGCGAGATACCCGCCGATCGCCAGGAACCCGCCGTGGGCGAAGTTGATCACGCCGGAAAGATTGAGGATGAGCGACAGGCCAAGCGCCATCAGCGCGTAGAACGCGCCGATGATCAGCCCGTTAAAGACGTTGAACAGTATTAGCTGCGTCATGCGACGATTACGGAACCCCTCACCCCGCCCGGCACCAAGCTGCCCGCCCCACGCCATGGGGCGGGCCTGATCCCCCCGCCTAAAGCGACCGCGTGCGCGGCCTTCCCGTACTAAAACAAATCGGGGACCGCAATGGCGCGGTCCCCGGTCAGAACATCGTCAGGTCGGCCAAACGAGGTGGCAGCCGATCTGGTCGAGCGGCAGCGCGGCTTGGTCGCCTTTGACGAGCTGTGTGACCGCGAACAGGTCTTCCGGATCGCCGCCCTTCGGAGCCGGCTGCGAATGACCAACAAACAGCGTCGGCATCAGCTGGTTGTCGCCGTCGCGGTAATACGGATTGTTCGGCATCAGCGCGATTTCCGGCGGCAAGACCAGGCCATGCATGGCGTGAGCCAATTTGATCGGATCGAGCGATTTCGCCTTCTCGGCGGCGAGCTTGCAAGTATGGACCGCCGCAAATCCGAACCAAGTGCGTGCGGTCGGCACCTTGCCGCCGCTGCGCTTGCGGACATCGGCGACGAATTCCGCGACATGCGGCACACCGGGCTGCTTCCAGTACCATTCGAACACCCAGTCGCCGAATAGTGCTTCCGGCGGCAGGCCCAGGTTGACTTCGAGCTCCTGTTGCGCTCCGGCGATGTGGATCTTCTTGTCGAGCCCGAACTGCACCGCTTGCTTGAGGCAATTGATCATGTCGTCGCCGGCAAGCAGCAGGATGAGCGCGTCGGGATTGGTCGATTGCGCCTTGATGAGATACGACGAGAAATCGGTCGACTGCAGCGGCACCATGTCGCCGCCCAATTCAGTGCCGCCGGCGGCTTTGAGGCTAGCCTCGAAACCCTGCTGCAGCGAATGGCCGAAGGCGTAATCGGTGGTGATGAAGTACCACTTCTTGCCATACTTATCGAGCAGCAGCTTGGAGACCGAATTGGTTTCCATGCGCGTGGTGTTGCAGACGCGGAAGACGTTCCAATGACACTGCGTGCCGGTGACGCTGTCGGTGTGTCCACCCGGATCGATCATGAAGACGCCCTTCTCGAACGCAACATTGGCCATCGCCTGAGCCAGGCCCGAGTTGATGTTGCCGAGGAGGAAGTTCACCTTGTCGCGCTCGATCAGCTTGTTGGCTTTCTGCACCGCGGTCGCGGCGTCGGCGCTGGTGGAGTCTTCGACGAGCAGTTCGACCTTGCGGCCGAGAATGCCGTTCTTGGCGTTGATCTGATCGAGCGCGAGCTGCGCACCGATTTGTTCGTTCTTGCCGAGCGCGGCGTAGGTGCCGGTCAGCGGGTTGTCGAGGCCGATTTTGATCGGCTCGTCGGCGAGCGACTTCACCACGAACGGGCTCGCCACTTGCATGGCGCCGAGCGCGAGGCCGGCTTTGAGCACCGTCCGCCGCTTCACGGGGACGCCGATAAGATTCGTAGACATGATTCCCTCCCTAAGGCTGTTCTTGGACAGCGCGCGAATGCCGCCATTTAGGTCGAAATGGCCGGCTTGTTCAATCAAACGAATGTCGCAAGACAGCGCGGAAAGCAACGCGAATTAGCTCTCGGCTCCGCCGCGGGCATAGCGCAACGCCTATTTTTTACTCATTGTCATCGCGCTGGGCCCCCTCGCAAAGGGAATCCCGCGGATAACGAGACCGGTGCGAGCGTACCCCGAGAGTTGGTGAGACAAAGCGCCGCTCCCCTGCATGCAGGAAATGACCGCTTTTCAAAATCGCGGCAGCGGCGAAATCGCGGTTAACGCCGAAATTAATGGCGTCGCCATTCCCGCGATTTTAGTTGTCTTGGGCAACCATCACGGCGCCACGTACATCGTGTGGGCGTCGGCAGTGAAAGCCTTGCGCGAGTCCGGATCGAGATAAAACATGTGGCCGCCGCGGTAGAGCTTGAGCTCGGTGCGCTCGTCGCCCTGAAACGACGGCAGATGCTGCAGCAGATAGCGCGTCACCGCATAGGGCGTGACCATGTCGCTGTAGCCGTGCGCGATCATCAGCCGGAATGACGGCGTCAAGGCGAGCAGCACGCGCAAATCGTCGGTGACGCTCGGCTGGCCGTGATCCCGCTCCCAGTCCCATTTCCGCGATATGCCGCCGTCGAGCAGGTTGTAGGTCATCTCGGTCTTAAATCCGAGCTCGTCGCGCGCGTAACCGACAAAGGCGCTGCCATAGGCGCGGATCATGCCATCGAGGATCGGATCGGGACCGCGCTCGACCGGCGTCTCGGGATAGGGATCGTCCGAAGCGAAGGTCGCGTCGTAATGACTGACGATCTTGTGGTCGCCGGCGAGATTCTTGATGTAATCGTCGCGAATGAAGCCGCGCGATTGCGTGATCGCGTCCACCGGCAGGCCTGTGATCTTGGCGACGCGCGCGTAAAAACTCTTAGCGGCGTCGCCTTGCGGCGGCGGGCCGGCGAGCGTGGTGAGATAATCGGTCAGCGCGAAATGCTCGGCCTGCGCCAGCGCCTCCTGGGTGAACGCGTGTTTGCGCTCGAGTTCGGCCGCGGCCAGCGACGGCAGCTGCAGCGCGGCACCGAGCGCGAAGCGGTCGCCGCCGAACTGGAAATTGCCGTCGAGCATCGGCGACAGCATCAGGATGCCGGAGACCACGATGCCCTGATCGTTTTGCAGCACGCGGGCGACTTTGGCGGCGCGGAAGCCGCCGTAGCTTTCGCCGAGGATGAATTTCGGCGAACTGGTGCGGCTGTTTTTCGCGACATAGAGCGCGATGACCTTGGCCATCGATTCGGCGTCGCCATGCACGCCCCAGAAGACGCGGTCATCGTCGGGCTTGGCCGCTCGGCTCCAGCCGGTGCCGACCGGATCGATCAGCACCAGATCGGTGAAGGCGAGCCAGGTATCGGGATTATCGACGAGGCGGACATGCGAGCCGTCCCGCCCGTTGGCGCCGAATTCGGCGATGCGCGGCCCGACCAGTCCAAGATTAAGGAACGCCGAAGCCGCGCCCGGGCCGCCATTGAAGACGAATGTCACCGGCCGCGCCGCCGGGTTGTCGGTCTTGTTGCCGGTTTTGGCGACGTAAGCGGTATAGAAAATCTGCGCCGATCGCGAACCCGACTGATCGAACAGCGGGAACGTTCCAGCAGTCGCCGTATAGGCGAGCTTGCCGGATTTAACGTCGATTGAATGCTCGGTGACGGAATCGGGCGGCAACAGCGCCAGCACGCCGGGGCCGCTCTGGTGCGCGCCGGCCGGCTGACTTTCCTGCTGGGCCTCACCTTGGCGGTCGGAGCGCGCGGCGCTGCCGTGGCCTGGTTGCTCCTGGGCCAGTGCCGTTGCCGCGGCGGCCGCAACCAGCATGAACGCGATCAGCGGACGGCGCAGCTTTAACATGGCAACTCAATCATGATTGTCATCCCGGAAATTCGTGTAGCCGGCACGCGTCATTCAAGCTCGACGGCACCCTCGATCTCGACCGACAGGCCAAGACCGCCGACGGTGAGCAGCACCTTGGCCGGCAAGGCCTCATTGCCTTTGAGCCGGCCGCCGGCGACAGCCGTGCGTATCGCCTGTTCGATCTCGCGCTGCGACGTGATCCCTACTTTTTTCAAAAACTTGCGCACGCTGACATTGAGAGCTTCCTCGTTCATGATCGCCTCGCGAAAGTGCCGGAAAGATGGCCGTTGGCGCCGCTACTCTATCGCCTCTGCAAGGCGGAAACGACCGGCAGCGTGCCACCCATGCAGCTGGTGATCGAGCCGGTGGACAACGCCGGTAAGATCGGGGAAGTTCTGCCCCTTTCCAGCCCGGCCCTATATGGGATTTGCACTCGGGAAAATGAAGCCGGCCGAGACCGGCAGCGGAGACGCCAGCAATGCCCTTTCCCCGCGCTTCCAAAGCTCTTGCCCGCTTCACGGTGCTCGATCTCACCCGGGTGCGGTCGGGACCGACCTGCGTGCGCCAGCTCGCCGATTGGGGCGCCAATGTCATCAAGATCGAGTTGCCGCCCGGACCGGAAGAGCCGATGGGCGGGCCGCGTGAGGGCTCCGACTTTCAGAATCTGCACCGCAACAAGCGCAGCATGACGCTTAATCTGAAATCGCCCGCCGGGCTTGCCGCGTTCAAGCGCATGGTCAAGAAGGCCGACGTCGTGGTGGAGAATTTCCGCCCCGACGTGAAGAAAAGGCTCGGCATCGATTATAAGACCCTCGCAAGGATCAATCCGCGCTTGGTCTATGCCAGCATTTCCGGCTTCGGCCAGGACGGGCCTTATGCCGGCCGGCCCGGCTTCGACCAGATCGCGCAAGGCATGGGCGGGCTGATGTCGATTACCGGCCTGCCGGGGCAGGGGCCGGTGCGCGTCGGCATTCCGATTGCCGATCTTTCCGCCGGACTGTTCGCCGCGCTCGGCATTCTCGTCGCCTTGCTCGAACGCGAGAAGTCGCACAAGGGCCAGCACATCGAGACCTCGCTGCTGCAGGCGCAGATTTTCATGCTCGACTTCCAGGCCGCGCGCTATCTGGTCAGCGGCGAAGTGGCGAAACAGGCCGGCAACAATCATCCGACCAGCATCCCGACCGGCGTGTTCAAGACCAAAGACGGCCACATCAACATCGCCGCCACCGGGCAAAAGATCTGGGAGCGGTTCTGCGAGGCCGCCGAGGCGCCGGCGCTCCTGCAAAATCCGAATTATCAGACCGGTGCGGCGCGCTCGAAAAATCGCGATGCGCTCAATGCCGAGATCGACTCTTACATGGCCGGCCGCACCAGCGCCGAGTGGATCGATCGCCTGAACAAGGCCGGCGTGCCCTGCGGGCCGATCTACGCAATCGATCAGGTGTTCGCCGACCCGCAGGTTGAGCATCTCGGCATGGCGCAGAGCGTCACCATGAAGGACAAGAGCAAGATGCGGCTGGTCGCCCAGCCGATGAAGCTGTCGCGCACGCCGTCGCGACTCGCGGTGCGGCCGCCGGAGATGGGCGAGCATACCGATGCGGTGCTCAAGGAGTTCGGCTTTTCCAAACGCGACATCGCCGCGCTGCACAAGGCCAATGCCGTTTGATACATCGCGCTGACATCACGTTTCCCGGGCGCAGCGCAGCACGCAGTGGTGCGCCGCAGACCCGGGATCGCAACGGTCCCGGATCAGCGGTGCACCGTTTCACGCTGCACCGCGTCCGGGAAACAGGAGCTGAATAATGACGCAGACCGACAAGATGCTCTCGCGCAAAGAAGGCGGCGTCGGCATCGTGACCTTCAACAATCCGGAACGGCACAACGCGGTGTCGCTGGAAATGTGGGAAGCGACCACCGAAATCCTCAACGGCTTCGCGGCCGACAACGATATCCGCGTCGTGGTGCTCACCGGCGCCGGCGGCAAGGCCTTCGTGTCCGGCGCCGACATCTCGAAATTCGGCAGCGAGCGCGCCACCATCGAAGCAGTGCGGTCCTATAACAAGAAAACCGACGCGACCTATGCCAGCATCGCCGATTTCCCGAAGCCGACCATCGCCATGATTCGCGGTTATTGCATCGGCGGCGGCTTGGGGCTCGCCACCTGCTGCGACCTGCGCATCGCTTCCGACAATTCGCGCTTTGCCGTGCCGGCGGCCAAGCTCGGCCTCGGTTACGGCTATTCCGGCCTTAAGCGGTTGGTCGATATTGTCGGGCCGGCCTTCGCCAAGGAGATTTTCTACACCGCGCGCCAGTTCGATGCCGAGGAAGCGCGCGTCATGGGATTGGTCAATCGCGTCGTGCCGTCGGCCGAGCTCGAGACCTACGTCAAAAGCATCACCGACATGATCAGCGCCAATGCGCCGCTCACCATCAAGGCGGTAAAGGTCACGGTCGGCGAAGTCATCAAGGAAGATTCCAAGCGCAACCTGGCGCGCTCGGCCGAACTGGTCGAGCAGTGCTTTGCCAGTAAAGACTACGTCGAAGGCCGCACCGCCTTCATGGAGAAGCGCAAGCCGGTATTCACCGGCAGCTGAGCGCGTCGGCGCGATCGTGTTTCAACGTTTACTTGCCCACTTTTGCCCATTGCCCCGCCGTGGGCGACCCGATGACATGAGCAACCTGCTTATCAACGAGCGGCGCGGCTTGCTAAGCTAGGCACAAAGCCGGCGGGCGGGATCACCCGCTCCGGATTTTGGGGAGGCGTTCAAAAATGTACCGGGGCACCAAAGACATCAAATTGCCGACCACCATCACCGGCTCACTGCCGCGGCCGAGCTGGTACACGGAAAATCTCGGCACCCGTCATTTCCTCGAGGCCATGGTCAGCCGCCGTTTTCGCGAGCAGTACGAAGATGCATTGACCTGTTATCTGCGCGATCAGGAGCTTGCCGGCCTCGACATCGTCACCGACGGCGACTGCCGCTTCGACGACGACGTCGGCGGCCAGAGCTGGACCGCCTATCCGCCGAACCACATGAGCGGGCTCGATGCGGCGCATCCTGTGCCGACGCCCGCAGGCCGCGGCGGTATCATGTTTCCGCGCGGCCACATTTTGCACGACTATCTGGAATCGCGCGTCATGCCGGTCATTTCCGGCCCGATCGGACGCGGCAATCTGCAATACGCCGCGATGTGGAAGGCGGCGCAACGCTTCACCACAAAGCCGGTCAAATTTGGCGCGGTATCGGCGGAGATCGTCGCTTTCGCGCTGCAGGACCGGCACTACAAGAGCGTGCCCGACCGCATGTTCGCGATCGCCGACGCTTTCAACGAGGAATATCACGAGCTGGCGGACGCCGGCTGCCCGGTGATCCAGATCGAGGAGCCGCAAATCCATCTGATCGCGGTGCGCAAGATCCAGGACAAGGTGATCACGCCGCAATTGATGGTCGAGGTGTTCAACCGCACTGTGAAGGGCTTGCGCGCCAAGACCGAAGTGTGGGCGCATTCCTGCTGGGGCAACCCTTCGCAGCAGCGCATGTTCGCGGCCGTGCAGAGCTACAAGCCGGCGCTGGAGACCTACAACACGGTCGACGCCGACGTCATTACGTTTGAGTCGTCAAGCTCCGGCGGCATCGATCTCGAAGCCATCGGCAAGACCATCAGCGACAAGAAAATCGCCATCGGCGTCATCGATCACCACACGCTGCAAGTCGAGAGCCCCGACGAAGTAGCGGAAAAAATCCGCGCCGCGCTCAAATACATTCCGCCCGAACGCCTGGTGATCTCGACCGATTGCGGCATGGGCCGCGAGGGCATGAGCCGCCGCCATGCATTCTATAAGATCGTGTCACTGGTGCTCGGCACCAACATCGTGCGCAAGGAGCTCGGCCTGCCGCTCGCCGAATGCCTGGCGGCGGATGAGCGTTACTCGCTGGTGATGGCGCCGAAATAATCCACTGCCTGCGGTGTTTGACTTCCGGCGCGGCTTACGCCGTAAGATCAAGTCAGGGGCGCAACGGGGATAGACATCATGGCCGAAGCCCAAGCCAAGCCAAAACTGCTGCTGCCGTTCCTGCAGCCGTTCTATGACGCCGTCATTCCACTGTCCTGGCCGCTCATTCGCGTCACGGTCGGCGGCACCATGCTGGTTCACGGCATCGTAAAGCTGATGGGGCCGCCGATTTCCACTGTCGCCGCAGGGTTCGCCAAAAGCGGCCTCGAGCCATCTTTGCTCATTGCCTATATCGTCTACATCAACGAAACGATCGGCGCCGTCTGCATCATCCTCGGCCTGTTCACCCGGTTTTTCGCCGCCTCGATCGCCATCGAACTGGCGGTGATCACCGTCATGTTTTTCCATAACGGCTATGCCTGGAGCCAGCACGGCTGGGAATATGTCTTCCTGTGGGGCTTGATCTTCCTCGCCATCGCGCTGCGCGGCGGCGGGCCCTACTCGCTCGATCGCAAGATCGGCTGGGAGCTGTGAACTTCGCCACCCTTGTTTCGCCTGAGCGTCGCCGCTACATAGTGCGCCGCGACGCTCAGGCTGTTTGCCCTCACGGAGAGGTGGCTGAGTGGTTGAAAGCACCGCACTCGAAATGCGGCATACGGGCAACCGTATCGGGGGTTCGAATCCCTCCCTCTCCGCCAACAAACAAAATCAATGACTTAGGGAGTTATTGACGACATCGGCGACAGTCACTGGCGACACATTGCGGTCCCGTGAAAGCCAGTTGCCCAACCCAGCACAGCCTAATGGGCTTGGAAGCGCCTAATCCACGAAACGTAAGAGCATCTCAAAACAGAGCGTGCCCGCCTCAAGAGCCTTCTTAAAGCGCTCCATAAGGTAGAAATCGAACGCCATCATCGGAGTTATTTTGTTGGCACGCGCAGCGATCATTTCCGCTGCCTGCACCATGCGAAGCAACTCCGCGGTGTCAAGCAGATGCAAGAACCCACCGGTTGATTTCGCAAAGTCGCGAATAAACTCGACACCATACGTCTTGGGGTCCCCGATTAGGTCTAAATCTGGAATGAGAACGATTCCATGCATTGGCTTAGCGCGCTCGACCTCAACCGGATCACCTTCAGGCGTAGTGATAGTAACGCCACTTTTCAGGTTTCTAATGCCGCCGCGAAGCTGCGAGACCGCCTGTGTAACGCGCTTCGATACGTCAGAGATGAGTTTGGCGCGGTCTGGGAGAGTATCGCGGGCGAAAATTGACAGTGCCTTGGACTCAATAAGGAAAGAGCCGTTCTCGTAGCTTAGCAAGATGTCAGTAAGTTCTCGTGTTTGTCTCCCGTGGGGAACCTGTGGACTATGATAGACTTCCCTTAGGTGAAGATTGTCCGTTAGCCAAATACCGATTTGCTCTTGCTGATTACCCTCATTGGTTTCGAAGAGGTCTATGAGGCTCGATGAGGCGCGATTGGTAATGAGAACATTACGCAGGTGCCTCCAGTTCGTGGTGCCAGGAATGTCGGCAACGACAAGATCGGCATCGGATTTGGTCGCACCATGAAAGCGATCAAGGAGTGCGGACGCGCGGCCCTTTAGATCGTTGTAATCAATGCTCCCCGTTGCCGCACCTTGAACTAGGCCCAACAAATCGGCTTCCGCGAAGTTAATCTCAATGGCCGACCACGCCACGTTCACTGCGATCTCGTTGAATAAAAACGTTTGGCAACAGTCACCGCCCGCCAGGGCCACGAGCGCGGACTTTTCTTCCTCACGCTCCAGTACCGACCACAGCAGCCCCGCCTTCTCTGGGTCGTCGTAAATTTTAAGTCCGTACAAAAGACGATCATTGAACCTCGCGAACGCTAGTTTCATTCGGACGCCCATTACGAGGTATTTTAGCAAGAGCGTGCTGCCCTTAATTAGCAGCGTTGGCTCAAAGTCGTTGTTCCCCATGGCGAAGTCAAACCGCACGAGCTGCGGACAAGCTAAAAATTCCGACCGATAATGACTAGCTAGAACGTGCATATCAAAAAAGTTAGGCAGTCCAGAATTGCATTGCAATACGTCGCAGACTGGCAACACTGATACCCTGTGCGCCTACAGGTCGAATGTTGAAGGGTAAAGCACAAGGCATTACCGATGAACGGCTACCCCGACACGTTCAGGCCCGGTGACCACCTGTGGCTTGCCGAGGATTTTTTCCAAGCCTATCGCGATCTGCCGCGCCGTCCGCCGCCCCGATCGTGGCCGCGTTATTTGATGCTGTGCCACGCAGTTGAACTGGCGCTCAAAGCTTTTCTCTTCCACCACGGCGCAAAGCCAAAGGACCTTAAGGCCAAAGCTGTCAGACACAGTATCAATGAGTTGCTGACGCGAGCAACTAAAAACGGTCTGTCATTGAGCCCTGCCGTGCAGAGCGACACCAGGCTCCTGCACGAAGCGCACGAAAAGTTTTGGCCCCGCTACCCCAAGGAAGATGCCAAGCCAGTCTACACCATCGAACAATTTGAAGCTCCAGCGCGTCAATTGCTCGATGCTGTCAGCGCCGCGGTGTACAACACTGGCACGGCAAGTCCGTAGCGCCTCGATTTGAGTTTTGCCAGTCTTGAAGGTCGCTTCATATTCTATACTCGGTACCAAACCAATCATTCCTCGGGTGATGACATAACCTCCGCTAAAGTGCAGGAAGTCCTGTCGCAATAGCGCGCGTGATGATTTCATCCCCGGCAAGGGTGAAATTGCTGCCATCCTTCAATTCTAAAAGGTAGTTATTGTTCGGCTTAGATCGCTTTCGATCAAGCTCAACGAGCCAACGTGCGTAAACATACGGATGGGTCTGAAGGCCGATGCTATGCACTTCGAAAACTGAACCATCCGGATTTATTGAAGAAACTCGATCTACAATTGCGGTTGGGGGCAGCGCCGTCTTTTGGATTATTTCAGTGGCGAGCGGTATGAGAACTTCACACATCGGCAATGAGCGCGTTTTCGTAAACTCGTAGCGAATTTTCACATCCTTATAGTGCCACTCATTGACGCAGGCGATTAGTGCGTCAGCATTTGGCGTAGTCAATATCATTCCCTTGGTCTTGGCGGTTTCGAGTAGCTTGACTAGATCATGCCCGTACGGTCTAGAGCTTAGGGTCTCTTCCGAATATCCCTTGCTTATCAAAAAAGCCTTCAACCCTAACTCAATTGCGTGAAGTGTAATGATATAGTGGCCAGTCCTGTCGGAGAAAAGTTGGCCTTGCAAAACTATAGCGTCCTTCAAACACTCCCCGGCTCCAATCGCATATGCATGGGCTAGACCCTGTTGCGTTGATACATCGACATTGAGAGGCGGTAGGCGTGTAGCCGTCGAGGTTCCTGGATTACTCGCGACCATATGACTACTCGCGCGGTTGGAAAGAAGAAGATTGAGCAACATTAAAATAAACCAGCTAGCGGTACTAGACCGAAAATTTGGTGTATGACGGCGCGAGCGTCACGCATAACCGCGCGCCCATAGGCCGGCCGTGTTCCGTGAGCGGCGCTGGTACTTTTGCGTTAGGGATCGTACAGCCGCGTTGCGCGTTATTTATAGCACCATTGGCTCGTCCCGTTCGTTGCCGGCTGGATCGGATTGCAAACACGGAACCGTGTCATGTCGATAATTCCCCTTTTGGCGCAATCGGCGTTCGAGCCGGAAACCGTTGAATTCCTGGTTTCGGTCTACGAAACCGCCTGGAAGAAGGTCGAGCAGTCGGGCAGTACGCTGGCGTCGCCTGCCTATCAGCGCGCGGCGCAAGAACTTCTCGCCAAACGCATCATCGAGAACGCGCAACGCGGCGAACGCGACGCGAAAGCTCTCGCCGACGATGCGGTGAATTTTCTGGAGCGCTCTTACGCGTGATTTGCACGGTTCAAGGCACCGGCAATCAGTCGTCGAAATGCAGGAACCGGGTCTCGAAGCTTGAATGCTCTCGATAGGCCAATTGCCTGGCGCGCTCCTTCTGGGCGAGACGGCGCGAATGGGCTTGAGAGAACAGCGGTTTTTGCCGGGCGTCGGCGGCGATCGGCGGGACGACCGTCGGCGTCGCAATTGCGGCAGCGACACGTGGGTTGGATCCGCTCGCGTTGGCGACAGTCTTGACCGGCGGCAGCGGCGCCGCAGCAGTTGGGCCAGTTGGGCTCGGTCTTGCCAGCATCGCAATGGCTTGGCCCGGCGGCGCTGAGAACGCTCCGGGCGGGGAAAAGAAAACCACAAACGACATCGTCAGTCCGGTGACAATCCCGGCGATGCAAACGAGATAGGCGAACATGGCGGCTAGAATGTCCATCGACGACCGACATCTCTCACCCCGCCACGGCTCTACAATCGTCGTCGTCGCTATTCGTTCCTGCTGACGGTTTTTGAAACTCCGGTTTCGGTTAATGGAATCACTCTCAGAGCATGATCCCGAAAAGTGGATACCGGTTTTCGGAAAAGATCATGCTCAATCAAAAAGCTAGAGCCCGTTTTTGATTCCATCAAAAACGATTAGGCTCTAGTGATGCCGCACGAGGAACACATTCGCGTCCGAAACGTGGCGACCTAGGTTCGGAATTTGTTGCGATCAAATAAAAACCGCCGGGCCTTTTTGGGTCCCCGGCGGTCGCCGTCGCGGTCAAGAATCGCTTGCGGCTGGCGTGCTCAACCCTGCGAGATGAACTTGGTGACGAGATAGGCCCCTAAGCCCTCGACGCCGCCTTCGCTGCCGTGGCCGCTTTCTTTGACGCCGCCGAACGGCGTCTCCGGCGTCGAGATCGCGACTGAGTTGACGCCGACCATGCCGGACTCCAGCGCGTCGCCGATCGCAGCGGCGGTGGCGTTCGAGGTGGTGAAGGCGTAAGCGGCGAGGCCGAATTCGAGCGAGTTGGCGCGCTCGACCACCTCATCGAAGGTCTTGAAGGTGACGACCGGCGCCACCGGGCCGAACGGCTCCTGCGTCATGATCTTGGCGTCGTCGGGGACTTCGGTGATGACCGTCGGCTCATAGAAGTAGCCTTGATTGCCGCGCCGCTTGCCGCCGGTCTCGATCTTGCCGCCGCGGTGCTTGGCGTCGTTGACAAAGCTTTCCATGGCATCGATGCGGCGTGAATTCGCCATCGGCCCCATGGTGATGCCCTTTTCCATGCCGTCGCCGAGCTTGATGCCGTTGGCATATTCGGTGAAGCGCTTGAGGAAACGCGGATAGACGTCCTCCTGCACGTAGAAGCGCGTCGGCGAGATGCACACCTGCCCGGCATTGCGATATTTGAACGCGGCGATGGTGTCGGCCGCCTTTTCCGGGTCGGCGTCGGCGAATACCACGACCGGCGAATGACCGCCGAGCTCCATGGTGGTGCGCTTCATGCCCTTGGCGGCGAGCGCGGCAAGATGCTTGCCGACCGGAATCGAGCCGGTGAAGGAAATCTTGCGCACCAGATCCTTGCTGAGCAGATATTCGGACACTTCCGCCGGCACGCCGAACACCAGGTTCAAGACGCCGGCCGGCACGCCGGCATCGGCGAAGCAGCGCACCAGCTCGATGCACGAGCCCGGGGTTTCCTCGGACGCCTTGAGGATGAGCGAGCAGCCGGCGGCGAGCGCGCCACCGATTTTCCGCGCCGGGGTCAGCACCGGGAAATTCCACGGCGTGAACGCGGCGACGATGCCAATCGGCTCCTGCACCACCAGCTGGCGCACGCCCTTGCCGCGGCCCGGCACGATGCGGCCGTAAGAGCGGCGGCCTTCTTCGGCATACCAATCGATGATGTCGGCCGAGCCGATCACTTCAGCGCGGGCCTCCGGATATGTTTTGCCTTGCTCGAGCACCATGATTTTCGCCATCGCATCATAGCGCTCGCGCATCAAATCGGCGGCCTTGTGCATGATCTTGCAGCGGTCGTAGGCCGATGTCGCGCGCCACACGGCGAAGCCCTTCTTGGCGGCTTCGAGCGCCTGGTCGAGGTCGGCTTTGCTGGCATGCGGCAGATGCGCAAGCGGCTTTTCGGTCGACGGATTAAGCACATCCTCGCCCTTGCGGCCGTCGCCGCCGTGCCACTTGCCGTCGATAAAAAGTTCGAGATTGGGGTACATGGCGTCCTCGCTGGGCTTTGCTTGAGACCTCGTTGAGGAACGCATTAGCAGCTTTTTGCGCCGCCTTCATCCCCACCCGGGCATACGAGCGGCGCACGCGAATGTGACATTGCAACCTAGCCGAGGCTCATTATGTGCGGGAAAACCTCTTTAGATCAGGATGACCGACACGATGATTGGATACCTTCGGGAAATAGCCCACCGCTGCACCAATTTGGCGCGCCATTGCACCGACCGTTCAATATCCCATGAGCTTGAGGGCATGAGCGTTGAACTGATGGAAAAAGCGCACGAATTGGAAAAAGCAGAACGTCACTAGGTTGCGTCAGAGGCCGCCCCAGTTGGCGGCCTCTTCGTTTCAACTCAACGCGCGATTTTGGAAAGCGGCGACCCGCGGTATTCGGGCACCGACAATGTGCAGCCAACCGAATGCTTGCTTGCACAGCGCGATCGGAAGCAGCGGGTTGTTATAGGCCTGCAGGTCGTCTTCAACGCCGATCGGGATCAGCAAGAGCTCGGGGCTCGGCGGAAGATAGGTGCCGAACAGGCGGTCCCAGATATTGAGAAGCTCGCCAAAATTGCGATTGTGGTAGCGCGGCTCGATCCCATGATGGATTCGATGGCCCGCAGCCGTGACCAGCCCAAGGCGTTCAAGCGGCATGAGCTGGGTCGCGTTGGAATGGGTCAGGAATTGCTGGCCGGTATTGAGCAGCAAATACCAGGCGATCGCCTCAACTGAAAATCCGATCGCGGAAAAAAGCATCGTCTGAACGAGCGTTTGCCACGCCAGCTCAATGGGATGGCCGCGCAGATAATTGAGCACGGTGAATTCGCGGGCTGCGTGATGCGTCTTGTGCAGCGGCCAAAGCCAGTGCGAATGCTGCAGCCGATGCAGCCAATAAGACGAAAAGCTCCGCCCCAAATAGAGCGCCGGCACAGTGAGCCAGAGGGGTTGGGCCGAGAGAAACTTCCATAACTGCAAATGCGCCGCCGCTTGCAGTCCGTGCGCGTAAAATCCGAACCCCGCAGCCGCAATCAAAATTCCATACAATCCGCTGCCGAGCAGCAGCAAAAAGGCCCAATCCGTCATCACGGATTCGCTGCGCAGCGACGTGAGGCGTCGAATCGAACTCGCTTGCCATCCGACCAGGCAAAGCTCAAGCGCCAGCACGGGGCCAAGCGGCACGAGTAGTTTGATATCCGCCCAAGCGAGGGGATCCAGCTGTAAAATTCGCCAGTCCGGCACGATGCCGTCCTGCAGCGCGGCAAAGGCGGCAAAGCAGATTTGCGCAACGTAACTCACGGCAGTGAACGCGATGGCCAACGCGGCGAGCCGAATAACGCTGACGGCCTTGATCCCATTCTTTGCCGACGACGGTATCCGAAGGAGGCTGAGAAGCGGTTCTGGCGACTGCCGCGCGAGCCTATCGCAACCACCCGGCGAACCGGGCGCCAGCGTTGCTTCCAATGCAGCGTTTTCGGCCATAACTTCGCTTGTTCGTTTGCTTTGGGTGATCGCAAAGCGTATAGCGCATAGTCGTGTAGAGAATGCTCAATTTTCCACTTTTGCAATGGATAGGGGGTACGGAACATGGAAAACGGCTTGAAAGGCAAACTGACAGGGTGGGGTGCGACCGTCGGCTTGGCGGCTCTTGCCTTGTTGGGAAATGTCGGAGTGGGGCAGTCCGCGAGCAATTCTGAAGCAGTGACCAATGGCTCGAACGCAAGCAGCTCAAACGCAGTTGGTTCGGCCGCCGTCCAGGCGGATGCTGCCTACCGGGTCTCTCAGTCGTCGCCGCCGCCGCCGCCGCCGCCCGCCGTGGGCGCCGTTCGAGGCTAAAGGTGTCCCCGGCCGATGCGCATTCTGTATGCGACTCCGCCGGGGCGTTTTCCCACGGTCGTTTACGATCCCGGATCGTGGTGGGATTCCATTGCGTCGGATGCGCGATATCAACTTTCCAGTCACAGCATCAATTTCGAGTGGTGGAACGTCCTAGCCGGCCCTTCCTTCGCGCGCCTGTTGCTGGAACCGCTGTCGCCCTTGTCACGACAGCACCGTAGAGCGGTCTGGCGCGCGAACGGTTTTGACGTCGAACGCCTCGCCAACGCTGCGGCCGCGGCGCTGAAGCAGTTTCAGAAATCGGCGACATACCGATCGCAGACAAGCTACCTCGATACGCTGTCACCGCTGGCCGCCTTCTTCGACACCATCAATTGCGTGCAATCGGAATTCCGGATCGACGTCGACGTCGGTCCACAAGTGCGCAACATCGATTATTCCGACAGCCGGTCGCTGGTCGCCTATAGCGCATCGTCCGGACTGCTCAGCCGCACGATCGATGCCGCCATGGCCGATGTTCCGGCCACCTACGACACGGTGTTGTTCAGCATCACCGGTCCGGAGGATTTGCTGACGGCGTTAATGACGGCGCGCAAGTTGCGCAGCCGGCGCCCCGCGGCCCATATCTCGCTGGTCGATCACGGTTATGAAAACTTCTCGCTAAGCGGCGCGATCGAGGAGTTGCGCACACGGCGTTCGCTGGACAGCGTATTCGACACGATCGTCGCCTCGAAAGACGAACGCGACGACGTCGTGCCGGCCTTGCTCGAAGCGATCCAAGCCGGGCGTGCGCCAAAAGGCATAATCCGCAGCGGCGATTTTCCGCCGCTCTTGCGCAAGCCCGCTTCCAAAGTCGAGCCGTTTCCGCCGCCGCCGACTTTCGCGCCCGAGCCTATTCTTTGGACCCGGCTCAGCAAGCGGCGCTGTTATTGGAGCCGGTGCACATTCTGCAGCCAGAATGCAAAATTCGATACGCCGCAGGCGCCGATGCACAGCGAAATCCTGGCCAGCCTCGACCGTGTCGAGGCCTATGCCAAAGCCGGGTATCGCCAATTCATGTTTTCGGACGAGGCACTCTCGCCATCGTCGCTCAATCTATTCGCCGACGAGGTGACGCGGCGCGGCCTGCGCATCAAGTGGGCTTGCCGCAGTAAAATGGAACGCGCGCATACGCCAGACTTGTTCAACCGGCTCGGTCAGGCCGGCTGCTTCGAAATCCTGTTCGGCCTCGAAACTGTGACACCGCGAATTCTGGCGCTCATGGACAAGGTCACGGAGGGTCTCGATGAGGATCGCGTCGCCGCAACCTTCCAGGCGATGACCGCCGCCAAGGTCGGCATGCACGTCACTTTCATCGCGGCATTTCCCAGCGAAACGCTTCAAGAGGTCCGGCAGACGGTCGCCTTCGTCGGTGACACCCTGAGCGCGTGCGAAAACGCCACATTCGCGCTCAACCACTTTCAGCTTTTTCCGGACACGCCGATCGCGCGAACGCCGCACGAATTCGGGCTCGACGCCCTCAGCAAGCCCGGGGATATCTTCGGACCGCTGTCGTATCGGGTCGCACCGGCACTGGCGGACGAGGCAGATCGTGTCGGCAGGGAATTGCCGAAAATTCGCGGTGAACTCGATACCGCGCTCGGCTGGTTTGACATCGAAATGAAATCCGGCGGCCGCCTTGGGCGTCACCTTTACTTCTATTCAGGCCACGGCGCGATATTCAAGTCGCGCGCCGACAATCCATTTTCCAATCCCTTGCGCGCATCGAAAGCGCCGCAGATCAACGATCCGCAACCCGGCCCCTGGATCGCGGGTCGGATTGATAGCGGCGCGATCGCGACAAGCGGCGTCAGGAAATGACCGCAAATACCGATACGGTTATTGAAACTATGCGCGCGCCGTATGCGGTGGTCGACGATTTCCTGCCATTCGATGCTGCGGAAGCGATGCGGCAGGATATCGACGCGCATTTCGGAAATTACGAATCACATCGGCCGGAAACTCATCAGGTCTGGAACTACTGGTTCGTGCCGGGCCTCTATACCTATCTCCGCACCACCCCGGAAAAGTTGATCAGGCACGACCGGGTGGAGAATTTCGTACAGGTGCTGCGCCGGTGGTCGGCGGACGCGCTCGGTTTTGGCGAAGTCACCTGGCCGTATCTCAGCCTCTACGTCAGCGGCTGTCGGCAGAACCTGCATAACGATGCCGGGAATGGCCAGTTCGCGTTTGTCTATTCTCTGACGCGCGACAAACGGACGACCACGGGGGGCGAGACCCTAGTGTTGAACGACGGCGATCTGTTCAGAAACAATGTCGCGACGGCGCGGTCCGCCAGGGACTTTTTCACTGCGATCGAACCGCGTTTCAACCGTCTGGTGGCGTTCGATGACCGCATTCCGCATGGTGTGGAACGCGTCGAAGGCTCGATGAACCCCGTGGAAGGCCGGTTTGTCCTGCATGGGCACCTGCGGGACAAGGGCGCCATCGTTTCCGGCGCGTTGACGGAGCAGCAGGTCGGTGAGGTCGTCATCGAGGCGCTGACCAGCTTCGCAGCCGAGGCACTGGCGCGGATCCGGCTTTATCATGGCCCGGTGATCTTACGGATCTTCATCGACGCCAGTGGATCGGTAAAATCCTGCGCCGTCCTCCTCGATCGCGTAACGGCTACGGATGCGAGCGACATGGGTTGGCAGAAGATACTAAGCAGCCTGATCGCAAAATTCACTGCGCTGAAATTCCCGCAGGCCGGTGGCGACACCACCGTTACCCAGCCGATCCTCATGGGCGCGTCACTGTTCCGGCCCAGCCATTGAGCGAGCCCATATCGGCGCCGGCAAATTGTTGCGAGAGAGGCCATGAAGCTGATCTGCTATCCGACGTCCGGCGAACCGCCAAAGATCGTCGTCGCGCCCGTCGAACGCGGCTGGATGGATGATACCGGCGGGTCATTCGCCTATCGCTGTCTGCCCCTTAACATCGCCAACGCCCATGGCTGGCTGATTCTGAACAATGCGCCCTTTGTGGCGCAGTGGAACGGCGCGCCGTCATTGGACGCAATCCGCATCGAAGCGATCGAGACCGAAGGGGTCAGCTTGCTTGCATCAAGTCACTTCGGCCACGGCGTGCTGACCTTCCACGTCAATTGTTTGTTCAAAACCGAACCCGAATACGATCTTTGGGTCACCGGCCCGACCAATCTCGTCAAAGACGGCATTCAACCGCTCACCGGAGTGGTCGAGACCGATTGGTCGCCCTTCACGTTCACGATGAATTGGCTGTTCACCCGCAAAAATACGCCCATCGCATTCGAGCGTGACGAGCCGATGTGCATGATATTTCCCATTCCGCGCGGGTTGATCGAAAAGGTGGAACCTGAATTTCGATCGATCGAGACGGACGTTCAACTCAACAAAGCCTATCACGCCTGGGCCGACAGCCGGCTTGAATTCAACAAAGAGCTCAGGGTTCGCGGTTCGGCGGCGCAAAACGAGAAGTGGCAAAAGGATTATTTCTCCGGACGTGCGGTCAGCGCAGTGACTGCGCCGGCAAGTCATCGGACCAAAGTCAGGGCGAAGCCTTTCAAATAAGCAAGCCAATCAAACGGCTTCCATGCTGTCCGAATAAGCCGGTTAGACAGAACGTCCTAGTCCAGCCGCGCCGGATCGATGACGAAATTGGTGAAGCCGCCGTTGCGGTCGTCCATGCCGGCCAGCACCTCGTTGACCTTGGACAGCGGCGACACGCGATGCTCGAGCGCCGACAAATCAAGCGTCCCGGCGCCGGCCATCGCCGCCATCTCCTCACCCTCGCCGGTGGTGAACCAGACTGAACCTTGCAAGCCGATGCGGTTGGTCATCAGCCAGAAGGCATTGAGCGGCAGCGTCTCCATCACTGCGCCGACATTGACCGCGCGGCCGCCGCGCCGCAGACAGAACAGCGCACGCATCATCGCGCTCGCCGGCGCGCCGGGCGGCAGGCAATCGATCATGCCGTCAACGCCGTTGCCTTCAGTCGCCGCTTTGGCCCAGGCGACCAGCGGATCGGGCTCGCCCCCACCCTTCTCTCCCCCGCTTGCGGGGGAGGGTGGGGAGGGGGAAACGGCGAGCACATCGATGCGGCCCGGCGCCAACGCCCTGACACGATCGAGCAGCGACTGATTGCGACCGGTACCGAAGATTTTGGTAACGCCCATCGCCAGCGCCAATTGTGCGGCATTCAGCCCGAGCTGGCCGCTGATGCCATTGATCAGCAATGACTGTCCGGGACCGACGCCGATCTTTTTCATCGCCGCATAGGCGGTGCCGAGATAACCAAGCCGTGCTGCCGCCGCAAAGCTCATCGTGTCCGGTAGCTTGACCAGCGCGGTCGCCGGCGCGGTGATGAACTGCGCCAGACCGCCATAAGGGTAGGCCCGCATGATGTCCTGTGAGCGGCCGAAGTAACCCTGCAGCGTCCAGCTCGGGCAATCCAGCGTCTGGCCGCTACGGCACATCCGGCACGAACCGCAAGATCGCGCCGGATTGACATAGACCCGATCGCCCGGGCGCACGGCCCAGACTTGCTCGCCGACCTTGGCGACGACGCCCGCCGGATCGAGGCCGAAAATCGCCGGCAGCGGCGGCATCATCTTGTTGTCGGGCGTCAGCTTGCCGAAGAAATTGCTGACGACACGCGCCAGGTTCGGTACGACGCCGCAGGCCTTGACCTCGACCAGCACGTCGGTCGGCCGCGGCTCCGGCACGTCGATCCGATCGAGCGTCATCGGCTTGCCGTAGGCATGCAGCCGTGCGGCGATCATCGTGGTCATTGCGTCTCCTGCCCGTGGCGGATTTTAGCGGATCGTGGCGGATCGTGGCGGCTCGCGAAATTGCCCGCCGGATAGGAATTGCATCAAAATTGTCGGCTCAGCGCGAGCCCCAAAAACGCATAGGCTGTTTGGTGGGGCATGTCCTTACCGCAAAACCGGTTTCCACCCTCGGATCAAGTCCGACGGCAGGCATTTTGCGGGACGTGCGCTAAAGCGCGGCGGCGTCGGTTTCGCCGGTGCGGATGCGGACCGCGTGGTCGAGCCCGAATACGAAGATCTTGCCGTCGCCGATCTGACCGGTCTTCGCTGCCGCGGTGATGGTGTCGATGACCTTGTCCACCAGACTCGACGGGCAAGCGATTTCGATCTTGATCTTGGGCAGGAAGCTCACCGCGTATTCCGCGCCGCGATAGATTTCGGTGTGGCCCTTCTGCCGCCCGTAGCCCTTCACTTCGGTCACCGTCAGCCCTTGCACGCTGATTTTGGTGAGCGCGTTGCGGACATCGTCGAGCTTGAAGGGTTTTATGATGGCCATCACCACTTTCATCGCTTTCGCTCCCCGCGGCCTGCCGCTGCATTGACGCGCCGGACGACGGCGCAGCAATAACCGTGCAAGGGCACGGCTGGAACAGCAGCCGCCCCGTCATCGCCGGCCGGCAGCAATCAAGCCCCGTGCCAAGTCGGGAAAGCGCGCCTAAAGCGTTGACACATGGAGCCAATCCAACCGCTGCCGCGGGCCTGCGGGATTTGTCGGCGGCCGCCGAGCAGCTCGCGCCGCCGTCCAATGCCCAGCCTGCTTAAAAATTGAGCTGGAGGCGCGCCATACGGTGAGGTCCGCTATTGCAAAGCCTCGCCATGCTGGGTGACGTCGAGACCCTCGATTTCGCTCTGCTTGTCGACGCGCAACGGCACGAAAGCCGAGACCGCTTTGAGAAGCACAACAGTTGCGATCGCCGACCATCCGAAGGTGACGGCGATGCCGTAGAGCTGGATCAGCACCTGCTCGCCATTGCCGGCCAATAGACCGGCGGCGCCGCCGATGGCCGGCGTCGCGAATACGCCGACCAGCAAGGTGCCGGTCGCACCGCCAATGCCATGGACACCGAACACGTCGAGCGAATTGTCATAGCCGCAGCGAAGCTTGAGCCAGGTGCAGCTCCAGAAGCAGATCAAGCCGGCAAGCAACCCGATGACGACAGCATGCCAGGGCAGCACGAATCCCGAAGCCGGCGTGATGGCGCCAAGCCCGGCCACCGCGCCGGAAATCATGCCGAGCACCGACGGCTTGCCGCGCTTCCACCATTCGAGCGCCATCCAGGTCAGAGCGCCGGTCGCGGCGGCGAGATGAGTGGCGACAATGGCGAACACCGCGCGTGAATCGGCGGCGAGCGCGGAGCCGCCGTTGAAGCCGAACCAGCCGACCCACAGCATGCCGGTGCCGATCACGGCCAGCGACAGATCGTAGGGCGCAAAATTTTCGTTGCCGTAACCGTGCCGTTTACCGATCAAGTAAGCCGCGACGAGACCAGCGACACCGGCATTGAGATGCACCACAGTGCCCCCGGCAAAATCGAGCACGCCGGCTCTGGCAAGGAATCCGCCGCCCCAGACCCAGTGCGCAATCGGCACATAGACGACGATGAGCCACAGCGCCGCAAACCACATGAAGGCCGAAAACCGCATGCGGTCGGCGACCGAACCGGCGACCAGCGCCACGGTGATCACCGCGAACGTCATCTGGTAGATCATGAACAGCGCTTCGGGAATGGTCTTGGCGAACGGGCTGATCGAGGCTGGCGTCATGCCGCCCAGCAAGAGGCGATCGAGCGTTCCGATCACGGCGCCGCCGCCGGCAAAGGTGAGCGAATAGCCGACGGCGGCCCACAGCACCGAGCACAGCGCGACCACCGCAAGCGTCTGCGCCATGGTGGCGAGCACGTTCTTTTTGCGCACCATGCCGGCGTAAAACAGCGCCAGGCCGGGGAGTGACATCATCAGAACGAGCGACGTGGCGACGATCATCCACGCGGTATCGGCAGGATCGATTTTAGCGTCGGATTGCGCCAATGCCGGCGCGGCGGTCAGCACCGTGAATGCACCGACTGCGCCCAAGCCGCGCGTGAACGAAGCCCCCCTCATTTTTTGTTTTCCCCCCGGAATGGAAATTAGGTCATTAGAGCGCGTCGGCGTCGGTCTCGCCGGTGCGGATGCGCAGCGCCCGATCGATCGGTGCGACGAAGATCTTGCCGTCGCCGATCTGCCCGGTTTTCGCAGCTGCGCTGATGGCCTCGACGACCCGGTCGGCTTCATCGGCGGTGACGGCGACTTCGATGCGGACTTTCGGCAGGAAATTCACGGCGTATTCGGCGCCGCGATAAATCTCGGTATGGCCCTTCTGGCGGCCATAGCCCTTGACCTCGGACACGGTCATGCCGTGCACGCCGATGCCCAGCAGCGCATCGCGCACCTCTTCGAGCTTGAACGGCTTGATGATGGCAATGACTAATTTCATGGCGCTATCCGGATTGGCGGCGACTCGCGTGCCTACCATATCGGCAGCGCTGCCGACAATTCAGTCAATAGATTGCCCGTCTTTCGAGCGCTTAGGCGCTGCCGGTGCCGCGGCGCAGCCGCAGCAGGCCTTCCTGAGCCACTGAGGCGACCAGAATGCCGTCGGCGGTAAAGATCAGGCCCCGCGAGAAGCCGCGCGAGCCGGCGAGGCTGGGACTGTCCTGCGCGTAGAGCAGCCACTCGTCGGCGCGGAACGGCCGGTGGAACCACAGCGCGTGATCGAGGCTCGCCGCCATGATGTCCTCGCTGAACACCGAGCGGTGGTGTGGGATCAGGGCCGCGTCGAGCAGCATCATGTCGGAGGCATAGGCCAGCACGCATTGATGGATCGCCGGCTCGTCGGGCAGCCGGCCGGTGGCGCGCATCCAGACGTGAAAGCGGCCACCCTCCAGGATCTCGCCGAGATAGCGGCCATATTCGACCGGCCGCAACTCGATCGGCCGTTCGCGCTCGTAATAGCGCCGCACCGGCTCGGGCATGTTCGGCCACACGTTTTTTTTCAGCTCGGTTTCGTCCGGCAAGTCTTCGGGCCTCGGCACGTCGGGCATGGCGAACTGATGCGACAGCCCTTCTTCGTGCATATGAAACGACACCGACATCGAAAAGATCGCGCGGCCGTGCTGGATCGCCTTGACGTTGCGGGTGGTGAAGCTCTTGCCGTCGCGGATACGGTCGACGTCGTAGACGATCGGCACCTTGGGATCGCCGCCGAGCAGGAAATAGGCGTGCAGCGAATGCGGCGGCCGCGTCATCACCTCGTCGACGGTGCGGCAGGCGGCGACCAGCGCCTGACCGATGACCTGGCCGCCGAACACCCGCTGCCAGCGCGATTGCGGCGAACGGCCGCGAAACAGATTCACTTCGAGCGGTTCGAGATTGAGAATATCGACCAGTTCCTGGACGGCGGAGGCCATGTCTTCTCCGTAGTTCTTTTCCCGGGCGCAGCGCAGCACACAGTGGTGCGCTGCAGACCCGGGATCGTAACAAGCTCCGAGTATCGGACGATCCCGGATCAGCGGTGCAACACCATAGCGCGCGCAAGACGCGCGTGGCCGCGCTTATGGTGCTGCACCGCATCCGGGAAACGTGGCATTGCACCCTTGCATATAGGTTCGGCGGGTGGGTCAAGCCCGGCCGCCGTCCCGCGTGCTAGGATAGGCTATGACACGGAGCAAGATTGACGTGCTGATCGCCGGCGGCGGCTTTGCCGGGCTGACGCTCGCCATCGCGTTGCGGCAGGGGCTGGGCCCATCGTTTTCGGTCACAGTCGCCGATCCAACGCTGGGCGCTAGCCGCGGCGAAGACGAGCGCGCCTCGGCCATTGTCGCGGCGGCACGGCGTCTGTTCGAGACCATCGGCGTCTGGCAGGCCGTCGCGGCCGAAGCGCAGCCAATCCTCGACATGGTCGTCACCGACAGCCGGCTCGGCGACGCGGTGCGGCCGACCTTCCTCACTTTTGCGGGCGAGGTCGAGCCGGACGAGCCGTTCGCCCACATGATCGAGAACCGGCTGCTGGTCGATGCGCTGGCGGCGAAGGCGCGGGAAGTCGGCGTCACACTGCAGCCCGCCGCCGTCACCACGTTCGCACGCGATGGCGACCGCGTGACCGCCGCACTCACCGACGGCGCCGAACTCAACGCCCGACTCCTGGTCGCCGCCGATGGCGCGCGGTCGACCATTCGCACCGCGGCGGGCATCGCCACCCATGGCTGGAGTTACGGTCAGTCCGCCATCGTCATCAATGTCGCGCACGAACGCGATCACGAGGGCCGCGCCGAGGAGCATTTTCTCCCTGCCGGTCCGTTCGCGATTTTGCCGCTCAAGGGCCGGCGCTCCTCGATTGTGTGGACCGAAACCACAGCCGAGGCGGCGCGCATCATGGCGCTGCCCGACAATGCGTTTCATGCCGAGCTGGAACAGCGCTTCAAGCTGCAGCTCGGCGACATCAAGGTGATCGGCGCGCGGCGCGTGCATCCGCTCGGCTTCTTCGTCGCCCGTGCGTTTGTCGCCGACCGCATCGCGCTGGTCGGCGACGCCGCCCATGTCATCCATCCGATCGCCGGCCAGGGCCTCAATATGGGATTGAAGGATGTCGCGGCGCTCGCCGAAGTCACGGTCGATGCGGCGCGACTCGGGCTCGATCCGGGCGCGGCCGACGTGCTGGAGCGCTATCAGCGCTGGCGGCGCTTCGACACCATGGCGATGGGGCTCGCCACCGACGGGCTGAACCGGCTGTTCTCCAACCGCTCCGATGTGCTGCGCGCCGTGCGCGACGTCGGCCTCGGCCTGGTCGACCGGTTGCCCGGCTTGAAGCGCCTGTTCATCCGCGAGGCGGCAGGGCTGGTCGGCGAAGTGCCCAAACTGCTGCGCGGCGAAGATCTATAACGGCCATGGCGCTCAATCACATCGCGGTCATCGGCGGCGGCGCTTGGGGCACGGCTTTGGCGCTGACCTGTGCGCGGGCCGGCCGCAAGGTCACGCTGTGGGAACAGGATCCCACCAACGCGGATACGCTGAAGACCAAGCGCGAAAGCCGCTTCCTGCCCGGCGTGCGGCTGGATGACAATATCGCCATTGCGAGCGACGTCGGCCAAGCCGCGTGCGCGGATGCGCTTCTTCTTGTCGTTCCCGCTCAAGCGGTGCGCGCCGTCGCCAAGACGCTCGCGCCGCTGCTTGCCGCCGGCACGCCGGTGATTATCTGCGCCAAAGGCATCGAGCGCGGCAGCAAGAAATTCATGAGCGAGGTGATCGCCGAATGCGCGCCCGGGGCGGCGCCGGCGATCCTGTCCGGACCGAGCTTTGCTGCCGACGTGGCACGCGGCCTGCCGACCGCCGTGACGCTCGCCGCCACCGACGCCAAGCTCGCCGCCGCACTGGCGCAGGCGGTCGGCTCGGCGACGTTCCGGCCTTACCATTCCAGCGACGTGCGCGGCGTCGAGATCGGCGGCGCCACCAAGAATGTGTTGGCCATCGCCGCCGGCGTCGTCACCGGGCGCGGGCTCGGCGCCAGCGCGCTGGCCGCGCTCACCACGCGCGGCTTTGCCGAGCTGGTGCGGTTCGGCAAGGCCTATGGCGCCAAGCCGGAAACCATGATGGGCCTGTCCGGGCTTGGCGATCTTCTGCTCACCTGCTCGAGCCCGCAGTCTCGCAATTTCACTTTCGGCGTCAATCTCGGCCGCGGCCACGATCCGGCAACGATTCAAAAGACGACCGGGCTTGCGGAAGGCGCCTTCACTGCGTCGGTGCTTCTCGACATGGCGCGCGAGCGCTCCGTTGACATGCCAATTTCAGCGGCCGTCGTTGCGTTGCTGGAAGGCAAGATGAACGTCGACGCGGTCATCGAATCGCTTTTGACGCGGCCACTGAAGGCGGAGGGATGAAGTCACCTCTCCCCGCCGCGCGGGGAGAGGTCGAGTGAGCGAAGCGAACGAGGGTGAGGGGGCCTCTCCGCGATTCTGAGCTTTGCGGATCGAAGCACTGTCGGTGCAAACGTTCCCGCAATGCTGAGCCCAGCGGAAAGGCCCCCTCGCCCTGACCCTCTCCCCGCGCGCGGGGAGAGGGAGAAAAATGGCGGAGGGATGAGCATGGCGTATTGGCTTTTGAAGACGGAGCCCCAGGAGTTTTCCTGGAACGATCAGGTCAAGGGCGGCAAGAAGGGCGAGGCCTGGAGCGGCGTGCGCAATTTCACCGCGCGGCGGCACCTGCAGGAGATGAAAAAGGGCGACAAATTTTTGTTTTATCATACCGGCGACGAGAAGCAGGTGGTCGGCATCGGCGAGATCGTTCGCGAAGCCTTTCCCGATCCGACGGCCAAAAAGGGCGAACCCTGGGTCGCCGTGCAAACTGCGGCGCGCGAACCGCTGCCGAAGCCGGTGACGCTGGCGGCGGTCAAGGCGGAGCCGAGGCTCAAGGACATGGCGCTGGTGAAATATTCCCGGCTCTCGGTGCAGCCGGTCACTGATGCCGAGTGGAAATTCGTCTGCAAGATGGGCGGCGCGAAGACCTAAACGCCCAAAAGCAGGTCGGCGACCCGCAGCTCTGCCCTTGTCGCTCGTCAGGCCGCCGTCGCATAATAGGCGGAGAAAACGCTCGTAATCCGGCCCGTATGAGCCCCGTGCGCGTGGAGGATAAGAAAATGTCGGACAAGATTTACGAAGTGCCCGCCGAGTGGAAAAAGCGCGCCTACATCGACGCCGCCAAATACCAGGAGATGTACCAGCGCTCGCTCGCCGATCCCGACGCCTTCTGGGGCGAGGTGGCCCAGCGCATCCACTGGACGCGGCATTTCAGCAAGGTCAAGAACACCTCGTTCCAAAAGCCGAATGTTTCCATCAAATGGTACGAGGACGGCTCGACCAACGTCGCCTACAACTGCATCGACCGCCATCTGCACACGCGCGGCCACCAGACCGCGATCATCTGGGAAGGCGACGATCCGAAAGATTCAAAGCACATCACTTATAAGGAGCTGCATGACGAAGTCTGCCGCTTCGCCAACATTTTGCGCAATCGCAACGTCAAGAAAGGCGACCGCGTCACTATCTATATGCCGATGATCCCGGAAGCGGCCTACGCCATGCTCGCCTGCGCGCGCATCGGCGCCATCCACTCCGTGGTGTTCGGCGGCTTCTCGCCTGATTCGCTCGCCGGCCGCATCGAGGACTGCAAGTCGAATATCGTCATCACCGCCGACGAAGGCGTCCGCGGCGGCCGCAAGATCCCGCTCAAAGCCAATACCGACGCGGCAATCGCCAAAGTCGGCGGCGTCGATTTCGTCATCGTCGTCAAGCGCACCGGCGGTCCGGTCGATATGGATCCGGTGCGTGACGTCTGGTACCACGAGGCCAAGGACGTCGTGACCGCGGAATGTCCATGCGCCGACATGAACGCGGAAGACCCGCTGTTCATCCTCTACACCTCGGGATCGACCGGCAAGCCGAAGGGCGTGCTGCACACCACCGCCGGGTATCTGGTCTACGTATCGATGACGCACCAATACGTCTTCGACTATCACGACGGCGATATTTATTGGTGCACCGCCGACGTCGGCTGGGTCACCGGCCACAGCTACATCGTCTATGGACCGCTCGCCAACGGCGCCACCACGCTGATGTTCGAGGGCGTGCCGAATTATCCGTCGATGTCGCGGTTCTGGGAAGTCATCGACAAACACAAGGTCAATATTTTCTATACCGCGCCGACCGCGATCCGCGCCCTGATGCAGGCCGGCGACGCGCCGGTCAAGAAAACCTCGCGCGCCTCGCTGCGGCTCCTCGGTTCGGTCGGCGAGCCGATCAATCCGGAAGCCTGGGAATGGTATTACCGCGTGGTCGGCGATAACCGCTGCCCGATCGTCGACACCTGGTGGCAGACCGAGACCGGCGGCATTCTGATCACGCCGCTGCCCGGCGCGACGCCGCTCAAACCCGGCTCGGCGACGACGCCGTTCTTCGGCATCGTGCCGCAGATCGTCGACGCCGAAGGCAAGGTGCTCGACGGCGCCGCGAGCGGCAATCTTTGCATCGCCGATTCCTGGCCCGGCCAGATGCGCACCGTCTATGGCGACCACCAGCGCTTCATCGACACTTACTTCAGCGCCTATCCCGGTAAATATTTCACCGGCGACGGCTGCCGCCGCGACGCCGACGGCTATTACTGGATCACCGGCCGCGTCGACGACGTCATCAACGTCGCCGGCCACCGGCTCGGCACCGCGGAGGTGGAATCGGCACTCGTTGCGCATCCCAAAGTGTCGGAGGCGGCCGTCGTCGGCTATCCGCACGACATCAAGGGTCAGGGCATTTATGCGTATGTCACGCTGATGACCGGCGAGCACCCGACCGAGGAGCTGCGCAAGGAACTGGTGAACTGGGTGCGCAAGGAAATCTCGGCGATCGCCTCGCCCGATCTCATCCAGTTCGCGCCGAGCCTGCCCAAGACGCGCTCCGGCAAGATCATGCGCCGCATCCTGCGCAAGATCGCCGAGGACGAATTCGGCAATCTCGGCGACACCTCGACGCTCGCCGACCCCGCCGTGGTCGACGATCTCGTCAACAACCGGCAGAACAAGAGCAAAGAGAGCGCGTAGCTTCTTCCTCTCCCCGCGCGGCGGGGAGAGGTGAAAGTTCCCCCTGGTGCACCTACACCACACTTGCCGAAAAATTAGCGAAAACCTTACCCTGTTGCCGCCGCGCTGCTGAGGAGAGCCGGGATTTGGGCTAGAATGGGGACCTCGATTGAGTGGGGCATGTCGGTCAGTCAGGGAAACGTAGCGATGCGAGGGAAAATCCTGTTATCGGCCGCGCTGGCGGCCGTCATCGGTCTGTTCGCCTTCGCGCCGAATGCGGCGCAAGCCCATGGCGACCTGGTCATGGTGCGGGACAGCTATCTGCCTGGCACCATCGTGGTCCGCACCAACGAGCGGGCGCTTTATTATTTTGTCGGCCCCGGCGAAGCGATCCGCTATCCGGTCGGCGTCGGCCGCGCCGGCATGCAATGGTCCGGCACCGCCTTCATCGACGGCAAATACATCAGGCCGGCCTGGGAAGCGCCGGAGTCGATCCGCAAGGACTATTCCCGGCTGCCGGCGGTCATCCCCGGCGGCTCGCCGCAAAATCCCATGGGCGTCGCGGCCATGACGCTGTCGGGCGGCGGCCAATACGCCATCCATGGCACCAACAATGAAGGCTCGATCGGCAAATTCGTGTCGCATGGCTGCATTCGCATGCACAATGTCGACATCACCGATCTGTACAGCCGCGTCAGCGTCGGCACGCGGGTGGTGGTGACCAGATGATCAGTAATCGGTGGTCAGTAATCAGACGGCCGAGTTGGCCCGTCGCTTCTGATTACTGATATCTGATGACCGACTCCTGTCACCCGCACCACGAGCCGCGCCGCCCGCCGTCGTAAGCGCGCGCAAAGCCGCCGGTGAGCAGCGCCGCCGACACGTCGGCGGTGGTGCGCGTCGCAATGGTGGCGTCGACACGGCCGCCGTATTTATCGATACCGACACGCGAAATCGTCACGCCGCCTTCGCTCAAGATTTTTGCCAGCGCCACGGTCGCGGCCTGCGCCTGCTCGAGTTCGCTGGCGCAGCGCGCGTGCAGCTCCGCCGCATCGACACCGCGCAGCCGCACTTTGGTGTCGACGTCGAGCCCCGGCCACACCCGCACCCGCGCCTCGAACGTGTCGCCATCGATAATGCGGATGACCTCGGCCGGATAGACGATCGACGGATCGAGCCGGTGCGCGAGCGGGATGTCGGCGGCCATTGGTTCGCCGGCGCTCGCGGCTGCAAACGCGGGCCCGATTGGCGCCGCGCTGGAGGCCGACAGCGACGGCCGCACCGCTGCGCTCGCCGCCAGCCCGAATGCGAAGAGCGCCGCGGCCACAACGAGCGGATTGGCGCGCCGCGGATTTGTCAAAGCTGCAAAGACAAAGCTGCGTCGCATGGCTTCCTACCGACGTGCTGGACAGAATCGCACCGGCACCAGCGCTATGCGGATTATATTCCTCGATAATAGGAAAAATGTCAAGATAGGCACGGCCACCTACCCCGCCTTGGAAATCGGCCCGCCGATCAGAAATCCGCGATTAAGCCTTTGATTTCCCAGTCGCCGTAGCGGGTCGGGTCGAGCCCACCGCGACCGGAAATCTCTTTCGGCGCGGCGGCCGGCTGACCGGCCTGTTCGGCGCGGCGAGCCGCAGCCTCGGCGAGCGCGCGTTCGGCTTCAGGCGTCAGCGGGCGCTTGTCTTCGGGCGGTTTCGGCGGTGTGGGGGCGGTTGGCATCACCCCTGACTTGGCGTAGCCGTGGCTCCGTTGCAAGTCATCGGGCCAGCTTCAATGTTTCCCGGGCGCAGCGCAGCACGAAGTGGTGCGCTGCAGAACCGGGACCGCCACATGTTCGGAGTTTGGAACGATCCCGGATGCGGTGCACCGCCATGGCGCGTCGAAGACGCGCGTAACCGCGCTGATGGCGCTGCACCGCATCCGGGAAACGCCGGGAACAGAGGTCCAACTGCAATGAAGGCTAAGCGGAAACCGCGGCCTCGGCCGGGTCGTGACGAGGACGTGCCCGGCCTCGGCGCTCGCCGCGTTGCCGCCGATATGCTTGACGGCGTGCTGCGCCGCCGCCGCGCGCTCGATGAATTGCTCGACTCGACGGCCGAGCTCGCCGCGCTGGAAGACCGCGATCGCGCGCTCGCGCGCGCGCTGGTCGGCACGGTGCTGCGCCGGCTCGGCACCTTGCGCCATTTGCTGTGGCCGCTCCTCGAACGCGGCCTGCCGCCGCAGGCGCCCCGCGTCGAGACCGCGCTCCTTCTCGGCGCGGCGCAGATCTTGTTTCTCGACGTGCCCGATCACGCCGCCGTCGATCTTGCGGTGCGGCTGGTGCAGGCCGACCGCTACGCGGCGCGCTACGCAGGAGTCGCCAATGCGGTGTTGCGGCGTGTGGCGCGCGACGGCAAAGGCTCGCTCGCCGCACTCGACATGCCGGCGCTCGATACGCCCGACTGGCTGCTGGCGCGCTGGACCGCGCACTATGGCGCCGAGACCGCGCACGCCATCGCCGCGGCGAACGGGCAGGAACCGGCGCTCGATCTGACGGTGAAAAGCGAACCGGAATTCTGGGCGGCCAAGCTCGACGGCCGCGTGCTGCCGACCGGATCGGTGCGCACCATCGCACACGGCGCGGTGACGGCGCTGTCCGGCTTTGCCGAAGGCGCCTGGTGGGTGCAGGACGCCGCGGCCGCGCTGCCGGCGCATTTGCTCGGCGACGTTGCCGGCCGGCGCGTCGCCGATCTGTGCGCCGCGCCCGGCGGCAAGACGGCGCAGCTTGCCGCGGCCGGCGCCCACGTCACCGCCGTCGACCGCGCGCCGGCGCGCATGAAGCGGCTCGGCGACAATCTGGCGCGGCTGTCGCTTGCCGCCGATTTTGTCTGCGCCGACGCCACCGCATGGGCGCCGGAGCAACGCTTCGACGCGGTGCTGCTCGACGCGCCCTGCTCCTCGACCGGCACCATCCGTCGTCATCCCGATGTGCCGTGGCTCAAAAGCGAAGCCGACATCGTCAAGCTCTCGGGCTTGCAGCGCCGCCTGATCGACCGCGCCGCGGCGCTTTTGAAGCCCGGCGGCACGCTGGTCTATTGCACCTGCTCGCTGGAACCGGAAGAGAACGAGAGCATCGTCGCCGATTTTCTGGCGCACGAGCCAAGCATGCGGCGCGCACCGCTCGCCGCGACGGACGTGTTCGGCTGCGGCGCGTTCATCAGTCAACAAGGCGACCTGCGTACCCTGCCCTGCCAGCTCACCGATGCCGATTCGCGGTTCTCCGGCCTGGACGGCTTCTATGCGGCGCGGCTGGTAAAAGGGTAGCGATATCAAATCGCTATGCGGCGGTTGGCCGTTCTGTCATCGTTTCGTTATGGTCGCCGCCGCGGGATGCCGTTGCAGCCGCGCGCACGAGAATTTTGCTGAGAGGGGCGAACGAGCCGATGTCGCGCGTTTCCGTCGCGAACCATGCGAAGCTGTCCTGGCTCCTCATGCGCGGCGCCATGCGGCGGCTCGCCGGCCGCATCAACGGTCATCCGGTCCTGCGCTGGCCGGTGCGGCTGCCGCTCAAAGCCGACCGGCTGTTGATCGCGCCGCAAGACCTGCGTACGGCGGATGCGACGCGCGCCAGCGAGATTTATGCCGGCCGTTTTGCCTTCGCCGGCAAGGTCGTGGTCGGCGACGGCCGCTCGATCTTCGAGATGGAGCCGCCGTCCGACGACTGGGCGACGGCGCTGCTCGGCTTCGGCTGGCTGCGCCATCTGCGCGCGGCGGACTCCGCTATCACCCGCGCCAATGCCCGCGCGCTGGTCGACGAATGGATCGCGGTGCAAGGCTCCTGGCACGCGCTGGCCTGGCGCCCGGACGTGCTGTCGCGCCGCATCATCTCCTGGCTCAGCCAGTCGACACTGATTTTGCAGGACGCCGAGGTGCGCTTCTACCGGCGCTTCCTGCGCAGCCTGGCGCGCCAGGTGCGCTATCTGCGCCATACCGCGGGCGACGCGCACCGCGGCATCGCGCGGATGCAAGCGGCCATCGCGCTCGCTTACGCCGCGCTGTGCATCGCCGGCCAGGCGCGCCACATCAAATCGGCAACCGAGCATCTGCAGCGCGAGATCGAGCAACAAATTCTCCCCGACGGCGGCCATATCAGCCGCGACCCCGGAGCGATCATCGAGATCCTGCTCGAATTCCTGCCGCTGCGCCAAGCCTTTACCGCGCGCAACATCGCGCCGCCGCAGGCGCTTTCGAACGCCATCGACCGCATGATGCCGATGCTGCGCTTCTTCCGCCATTCCGAAGGCACGTTTGCGCATTTCAACGGCATGGGCGCGACGCCGGCCGATCTCATTCTCACGCTGTTGGCCTATGACGATAACCGCGGCGCGCCGCTCTCGAGCGCGCCTTATTCAGCCTATCAGCGCCTCGAAGCCAACGGCGGCGTGGTCATCATGGATACCGGCCGCGCCCCGCCGATCGAGATGAGTCTCGACGCCCATGCCGGCTGCCTGTCGTTCGAATTCTCGACGCCCAGGCAGAGCCTGATCGTGGTGAATTGCGGCATACCGGCGAACGGCCGCGAGAACTGGCGGCAGTTGGCGCGATCGACGGCGGCGCATTCGACGGTCAGCTTCAACGACACCTCGTCGGCACGCTTCGTCGAACTGGCGATGTTCCGGCGGATGCTTGGCGGCTCGCCGCTGTTGGGCGGTCCACGTGCGGTGTCGGTGACGCGCGAGGACGCGCCCGACGCGATTGCGCTGCGCGCCGCGCATGACGGCTATGCCGACCGCTTCGGCATCATCCACGAGCGCACGTTGATGCTGGCGGCCGACGGCAGCCGGATCGACGGCGAAGACGTCTTCCTCGCCGCCGACGGCGGCACGCAGATCCGCACCGCGCAGGATCAATTCGCCATCCGCTTTCACCTGCATCCCGCCGTGAAGGCCACCCGGCTCACCGACGCCCATGGCGTCATGCTGATGACGCCGAACAAGGAAGTGTGGACCTTCACCGCACATGAGGACCGGGTAGAACTGGAAGACAGCGTCTACCTCGCCGGCACCGAAGGCCCGCGGCGCACCACGCAGATTGTCATCCACGGCCACGCCCGCACCGCCTCGCGCGTGCAATGGAGCCTGCAGCACGCCAATGCCGTGGGCGCCGCGACGCGCCGGGTGCGCGAGCAGGAAGAGCCGCGGCTGCCGCTATAAGTTTTTCCTCCCCCGCTTGCGGGGGAAGAGCGAGCGCAGCGAGCCGGTGGGGGCAAGCCTGCGTGACAATCCACAAGCGCGCCGGCTACGAACCCCCTCCCTACCCTCCCCCGCAAGCGGGGGAGGGAATATAGAGAGACCATGACCGAGCACCTTCGCCGCGCCACGCGCGCGCTCATCTCCGTCTCCGATAAGGCCGGCGTCGTCGACTTCGCGCGCACATTGGCGGGCTTCGGCATCGAGCTTGTCTCGACCGGGGGCACCCGCATGACGCTAAGCGATGCCGGACTTAAGGTGTTCGACGTCAGCGAGTTGACCGGCTTCCCGGAAATGATGGACGGCCGGGTCAAGACGCTGCATCCGGCGGTGCATGGCGGATTGTTGGCGATCCGCGACAACACCGAGCACATCGAAGCGATGCGCGCACACCGCATTCGCGCCATCGATATCTTGGTGGTCAATCTCTATCCGTTCGAAGCGACCGTGACCCGCGGCGGCGATTTTGCCGACTGCATCGAGAATATCGACATCGGCGGCCCGGCCATGATCCGCGCCGCGGCGAAAAATCATAACGACGTCGCCGTCGTGGTCGAGCCGAGCGACTACGCGGCGCTACTCGACGAACTCACCGCGCATAACGGCATGACGACGCTCGCGCTGCGCCGCAAGCTCGCCGCCAAGGCCTTTGCCCGCACTGCGGCCTACGATGCGGCGATCGGCAACTGGTTCGCGCAAGAACTCAATGACACCGCACCGGATTATCGCGCCTTCGGCGGCCGGCTGATCGAGCCGTTGCGCTACGGCGAGAACCCGCATCAGACGGCGGCGTTCTATCGCGCGCCGGTGGTGCGCTTCGGCGTCGCCACCGCGCGCCAAGCGCAAGGCAAGCAGCTCTCCTACAACAACATCAACGACACCGACGCCGCTTACGAATGCGTCGCCGAATTCAATCCGGCGCGCAGCGCGGCGTGCGCCATCATCAAGCACGCCAATCCGTGCGGCGTCGCCGAGGCCGAAAGTCTGGTCGAGGCCTATCGCAAGGCCTTCGCCTGCGACAAGACCTCGGCGTTCGGCGGCATCGTCGCGCTCAACCGCCCGCTGGACGCCGAAGCGGCGCGCGCCATCACCGAAATCTTCACCGAAGTCATCATCGCGCCGGACGCCAGCGCAGAGGCCATCGCCATCGTCGGCGCCAAGAAGAATTTGCGGCTGCTGCTCGCCGGCGGCCTGCCCGATCCGCGCGCGGCGGGGCTGACCGCCAAGACCGTCGCCGGCGGCATGCTGGTGCAAAGCCGCGACAATGCCGTGGTCGATGACATGGAGTTGAAGCCGGTCACCAAACGCGCGCCGAGCAATGCCGAATTGCGCGATCTGCGGTTTGCCTTCCGCGTCGCCAAGCACGTCAAATCCAATACCATCGTCTATGCCAAGGATCTTGCCACCGTCGGCATCGGCGCCGGCCAGATGAGCCGCGTCGACTCAGCGCGCATCGCCGCGCGCAAGGCCGAGGACGCCGCCAAGGAAGCCGGCCTCGAGGAGCCTTTGACCAAAGGTTCGGTGGTAGCCTCCGACGCATTTTTCCCGTTCGCCGACGGGCTTCTGGTCGCCATTGAGGCCGGCGCCACCGCGGTGATCCAGCCCGGCGGCTCGGTGCGCGACGACGAGGTGATCAAGGCCGCCGACGACCACGGCGTGGCGATGGTGTTCACCGGCACGCGGCATTTCCGGCATTAAATTCGCTCGCGGCCTTCCGCTCATTCGCGCGTAAGCGGGAATCCAGCTCCCGGCTGTGCTTCTCATTGAACCTCTTCGCCACATCCCGACACACAAGGTCGCGCCTCCCGGCTTCACGCGTAAGACCGCGAGGTCGGGAGCGTCATCGGTGTCATTTCCCCCGTAACGGGCTGGACAGGGAGGTTACTTATGAAGGGTCTCGTTTTTGCGCTGGGCGTCGCTGCGCTCGGTCTCGCCGCGGCCACGCCGGCGCGCGCGGATTTCGCGGTGATCAAGTTCAAGGATACCGGCGCGTGCCGCGCCTGGTACGATCATACGGCCAAGCCGTGGGGCACCACGCAGGTGCTGTGGGTCCACACGGCGTCCTGGGACGCCGCCCAAAGCAAAGGCGGCTACGCGATGAAGCACCACTGGTGCAAGGCCTGGTACAACTAAGCCAAGCGCTCACTCCCCCGACGCTTTGCTTGCCGCCCGCCGGACATCCAGCGGGCGGCTTTTCCTTATTGATCGCGAGCGTGCCCACGGTCGAGCGACAATGCTCACAACGGCTTGTAGCCGCGCTCCATGTCGACATCGATGAGTATCGCCTTGTTGTCCTTGAGCGCCTTGGCGATGAGGTCGGTGGCGTCGTGCACCGTCGCGGCGCGGGCGCCGTCGATGCCGAGCGAACGGGCAAGGCCGACAAAATCGATCGCCGGATCGTTGAGCTCCATGCCGACGAAAGTATCGGCTTGTTCGGCGAGCCCGCGCAGCATGACGAGCCGCTGCTTCAAGATGCGATAGCTGGTGTTGTTGAAGATCACCCAGATCACCGGCAGCTTGTAGCGCGCCGCGGTCCATAGCCCTTGCACCGTGTACATGGCACTGCCGTCGCCAACCAATGCCACCACCGGCCGCTCCGGCAACGCGAGCTTGACGCCGATCGCCGCCGGCAAGCCCCAGCCGATGCCGCCGCCGCGCAGGCCGAAATAACTCTGTTCGTCGTCGCTTTCGATCAGCCCGCGGATGCCCGGCGCCGACGAGAGGATTTCCTCGATCACCACGGCGTCCTTCGGCAACATCGCACCGATGGCTTCGAGTAAAGCCAGCGGCTGCACCGGCGTCTTGCCGGCGAGCGCACGGGCCTTGGCGCGAAACGCCTCGCGGTCCTTCTTGATCGCCGCGGTGAGCGATTGCAGCCGCAGCGCCGCGGCGCTCTTGGCGCTCGGCGTCATGCGCGCACTGACTGCTGCCGTGATGTCGGGCAGCGTCGCCTTGGGATCGCCGAGGATCGCGACCTGCGCCGGATAATTCTTGCCGATCTGCCAGGGATCGGTGTCGAGATGGATGAGCGGCAGCCCCGGCGGCCACGGATCGACGGCCGACGGCAGCGACCAGGTGAACAGATCGCCGCCGACCGAAAATACCAGATCGTGCTTGTCGAGCACCTCGCGCACACCGGCCTGGGAGCGGGTCATCATGCCGCGATAGAGCGGGTGCGATGCCGGAAACGACGCGCTGTTCGGGATGAACTCGACATAGACCGGCGCGGCGACGGCCTCCGCCAGCGCAATGAGCTCCTTGTGGGCGCGGCTCTGCGCTACCGCATCGCCGGCGATGATGACCGGCCGCTCGGCCTTGGCCAGGAGTTCGGCGGCCGCGGCGATGGCGTCGGCGTCGCCGCGAACGCGCGGCGCCACCCGCGTCGGCTCCAGCAAATCGATGTCGGCGTCGTTCTTCAAAATGTCGCCGGGCAGCGCCAGGAACACCGGACCGGTCGGCGGCGCCAGCGCAGTTTTTACCGCGCGATGGACGTAGCGCGGTAAGTCTTCCGCTCTGTGCACCTCGGCGGCCCATTTGACGAACGGCCGCGCCAGCGTCGGCAGGTCTGCGGTCAGGACCGGCTCGGTGACAAGATATTCCGTGTCCTGCTGGCCGGCGGTGACCAGCACCGGCGAATTCGCCTTCATGGCGTCGTAGAGCATGCCCATGGCATTGCCGAGCCCGGGCGCGACATGAAGGTTGAGCACCGCAAGCCCGGCGGAGGCCTGCGCGTAACCGTCCGCCATCGCCATCAAGGCGGCCTCCTGCAGGCCGAGAATGTATTTGATGTCGTGCTCGACGGCGAAGGCGTCCATCAACGGCAATTCGGTGGTGCCGGGATTGCCGAACATCACCGTGACGCCCTCCTGCTTGAGCAGATCAAGGAAGGCGCGTTTTCCACTCATTACGGGCAAGGGTGTTTTCTCCAGGCATTTTCGCGGGCAGCGGCGGTTATTGATCCAAGTCTAGACTAACCATCATGGCTGGGCTTGTCCCGGCCATCCACGTCTTCCAGCTTGGCGACGTCCCCCACGATCAAATTTTACGTCGAGTGTTTCCTTGGGTTAGCCCGGTATTATGGCGCAAACGCCACAAGCTCCTCGCTAGAGACTGAATAGGTCCCGGCGATGCTTGGGCGTTCCTCAGAAAAACAGGATTCCGCGCGGTTTCGGCGCTCCAAGCTGTATTGGCTTGGGTCCGCAATCGTGAGAGGAATCGGGTATGGTCGCACCTATATTTTCAGCTCCGCCTAGGCCGCCTTTTTGGCGGCAGCATATTGGGGCGATCCGAACCACTGAATTTGGTTTGGCGATTACTTGCGGGATCGGTGCTTGGTTTGGCGGGGGCGACATGTTCTTGACCGCCCCCGCCTTAGTGCTCGGCTGGTTTCTTTGCCGCCGCTGGATTTTTAGCCGCTAATATTTCGAGGACTTCTAAGAGTTTGTGGTGCTCAGCGGCGCTGATTGCATTTTCTATAGAGGGCGGTGCCCTTTATTGGCATTACCATGAGTTTGAAGCTAGGACTCTATTTTCTCGGCTAACACGCGGTGCGGTCCAAGGAAATTTTCCGCCATATCAGCCGCCTCCACATGGGCTGGTCAAATTTTGCGATATATTTCTAGGTAATGAAATCTTTGAATATTGCGCGAGTTCCGTTTTGACACCTCAAGCTGGCAATAATTACGACGTACGAAATTTATTTAGTAATGATGACTCGACTGCCTGGGTTCACGGAACCCACAAAACTGGCATTGGTCAATGGATAACGATCAGATTTGCTAATTTTCGATCCGTGAGCGCGATTAAAATCCGCAACGGCTACCAGAAAAACACGGACGTTTATCAAAATAACAGTCGCGTGAAAGAACTTCACTTATTATTTTCCCAAGGTGAAACTAAAGAAGTCTCGCTTAACGATAGCGAAGGTGAACAGACGATCCAGATAAATTCGCCGATTGGAACGTATTGGATTCAATTCCGCATCGACGACGTGTACCCCGGTGCTCGATGGCCTGATACGGCTATTTCAAAATTGCGCGTCATTTCCGAGCCTGCCGCGCATTAAATTTCGTCCAGGGCCACACCATCCTGTTCTAAGGCTGCGAGGCACGCCAGAAAGAATGCGGCCAGGAATGTGCCCCGTTTAAGCTTATTCGTGATGGACGCCTCGGTTTGGCTAGCTCACCTAGCCCCATTCCAAACCGCGGTGCGCGCTCGTATCATTCGGCATCGCTGCCGCTGGGGGCGCTTGTGACAGTCGAGGGAAAGGACCCACTCGATCAAACGCTTGATCGCCTGCGGCATCCGACGACCGTTTACGAACGCCTCCGTGTTCTGGAAGAGCTGGTCAATTACTGGCACGGTCCGATCCGGCCCGAGGACGGCATGAGCGACGACGAAATCGGCGGCGTGAAGCTCCCGCTGCCGCTGCGCTGGTGGTACCGCTGGGCCGGAAAGCGAAAGGACGTGATGAGCGGACAGAATTTTCTGTTCGTGCCGCGCGACTATAGTCACAAGTACCGAATCCTCGCGGTCGTAGCCGGCCGTCTGCACTTTTACGTCGAGAACCAGGGCGTCTACCAATGGGCGACGCTACCTGACGGCGACGATCCGCCGGTGTTTGGCCGGTACGAGTATCGCGGACGATGGGCGCGTGAAAAGATCACGCTGTCCGAGCACTTGATCCTGACCTGTCTGTTCGAGGCGGTGATGTGCCACGCCAATAACGCCGCTTCGGTCGCCCGGCTTGAAGAAGAAAAGCTCGCCGCGATCGCCCGCCATATTCCGCCGCTCGCAATCCCGCCATGGCGATGGCTGGGGATGAGGTTCTTCGCGGCACAGGGTGCATTCATGTGGGCCGCCGAGAATAGCCGAGGCAAACCCTACGGCAAGGAAAGATATCGCGGCGGGGCAAAGAGATATTACTCTGTCCACATCGCCGCCAAGACCGAGGCGCCGCTTCAGTTCCTCAAGCCTATCATCGACGAGAAATGGGAATATCTCGCGCTTTAGGAATGGCGCGGCAACGTTCTCTCGCTACGCGAGGAAATATTCAATTGGCTCGCCGAGCCGAAGCAGGCGATGGGGTCCGCCTTCGCCCAAGATGGGCTTCGGCGCGACAGCCTTCGCCGCGCGTCGCTTGCGAAGGCTGGTGCCGCGGAAGGGATTCGAACCCCTGACCCCCGCATTACGAATGCGGTGCTCTACCAGCTGAGCTACCGCGGCGAACCAACGTGCAACGCAATAATACCGGCGAAGTATTAACGCAAGGCCGCCGCAAGGTCGTCACCGCACGTCCGCCTCGGCGCGCAGCTTGAAGCGCTGAATTTTGCCGGTCGCGGTTTTCGGCAGCTCGGTGCGGAACTCGATCCAGCGCGGATATTTGTAGACCGCGAGCTTTTTGCGGCATTCGTCTTGGAGCGCTTGCGCAAAGGCCTCGCTCGCCTTGCCCGGGACTTTGAGCACCACGAACGCCTTGGGCTTGATCAGCGCGTCGGTGTCCGGCCAGCCGACCACGGCGGCTTCGAGCACGTCAGGATGGCTCTGCAGCACGCCCTCGACTTCGAACGGCGAGACATACATGCCGGAGACCTTGAGCATGTCGTCGCGGCGGCCGCAGTAGACGAAATAGCCGTCGTCGTCCTCAATATATTTATCGCCAGAGCGCGTCCATTCGCCCAGGAACGTCGCGCGCGATTGCTCGCGATTGTTCCAATACATCATGGCGCTGGTCGGTCCGCGCACCTGCAGCTCGCCCATGTCGCCGCGCTTGGTGATGACGTTGCCGTCGTCGTCGACCAGACGAAGATCGTAACCGTGCAGCGGCTTGCCGGAGGTGCCGTATTTGACCTCGCCGGGGCGGTTCGACAGGAAGATATGCAGCATCTCGGTCGAGCCGAGGCCGTCGAGGATGTCGACGCCGTAGCGCTCGCTCCAGCGCCGGCCAATCTCGGCCGGCAGCGCCTCGCCGGCGGAGACGCAGCGGCGGATCGTCAGCTCAGATCGCGCCGGCGCCGCCGGGCTCGCCAGGAAGGCGGCATAAAAGGTCGGCACTGCGTAGAAGACAGTGACGTTATGCTTCTTCAAAAGCTCCGCCACCGCGTCAGGCGTCGGCCGCTGCGGCAGCAGCACGGTGGTGGCGCCCGCCGACAACGGGAAGGTGAGCGCATTGCCAAGCCCGTAGGCGAAGAACAGTTTTGCCACCGAATAGCAGACGTCGTTTTCGTTGATGCCGATTACCGGCGCAGCATACAGCGCGTCGGTGAGTTTCAGGTCGGCGTGGGTATGCACCGCGCCCTTTGGCCGGCCGGTCGAGCCTGACGTATAGAGCCAGAAGCACATGTCGTCGCGTGTGGTTGCCGCGGTGGTGCCTTCCGGAATCTTGGTGTCGGTTTTGGTTTCGGCCATCAGCTCGTCGAACGAAAGGTGAGAATGCGGGTCGTCGCCGGAGACGATGACGTGCTCGAGGTTGTCGCTCTCCCGGATCGCGTCGGCGAATTTGTCGTAGAGCGCTTCGGAGACGACCAGCACCCGCGCGCGGGAATCGTTGAGCATGAAGCGATAGTCGGCCTCGGTCATCAGCGTGTTGACCGGAACCGCCACGACGCCGGCCTTGATAGCGCCGAGGAACGCGGTCGGCCAATCGATGGTGTCGAGGAGGCAGATGAGAACGCGCTCCTCGCGGCGGCTGCCAAGCGATCGCAGCACCTGGCCGAAGCGTTCCACGCGGTCGGCGAGCTCGGCATAGGTGTATTGGCCGCGATGATCGATATAGGCCAGTTTGTTGCCGCGCCCGGCGTCGAGATTGCGCTTGAGGATATCGGCGGCGAAATTGTAGTCGCGCGGAATGCTCGATTCAGGGGGCGCATAGTTCATCGTGGCGTTTCCTCAGAAGGTCTTCTCCCTCTCCCGCTTGCGGGGGAGGGTCGGGGTGGGGGTTATTTGCCCACCCGTTTGCCCACAAGAAAGCATTATGCCGACGTGAAAAATCGGCGGCAATGGCGGCGATCAGCGGGATTGTCGCGGGCGCTGTCATGGCCGCTAAATTGCGCTATGACAGGGCCCGCCAAATCCCCGCCGGAGCCCCGTAATGCTATTGAGCCGCGACCGTATTCTCACCACCCATGTCGGCAGCCTGCCGCGCAACGAGACGCTGAGCGACCTGTTGGTCAAGCAGGAGGACGGGGAAAAGCTCGACCCGACGATGCTCGCCGGAGAAATGGACAAAGCGGTGCGCCATGTCGTCAGCAAGCAGATGGAAGCCGGCATCGACATCGGCAATGACGGCGAGCAGCGCCGGATCGGTTTCCAGACTTACGTGCCGCAGCGCGTGTCGGGCTTCGCCGGCGTGTCGAAGCGCCGCCGCGGCCGCGAGTTCGAGGAGTTTCCCGAGCTGGTCGGCTATCTGATGCGGCGCTTTCCCAATCCGCCGAAGAGCCAGCACGGCGCCCCGGAAGCGCAGGCCGACATCAAGTATCGCGATCTCAAACCGATCGGCGATGAGATCGCAGGCTTCAAGCGCATCGCCGACGAGCTGCATGCGTTTTCCGAGCGGTTCATGACCGCGGCGTCGCCCGGCATCATCTCGACGACGATGCTCAACGCCTATTACCCCTCGCATGACGATTATCTCGACGCCATCGCCCGCGAAATGAAGAACGAATACCAGGCCATCCATAAGGCCGGGCTCATCCTGCAGATCGACGCGCCCGACCTCGCCATGGACAGGACGATGATGTACCGCGATTTGTCGGATGCCGATTTCGTCAAGCGCTGCGAGCGCCATGTCGCCGCGATCAACAAAGGCATCGAAGGCATCCCGCGCGACCGCGTGCGGCTGCATATCTGTTACGGCAACTGGGAAGGCCCGCACATCCACGACATCGCGCTGGAGAAGATTTTGCCGGCGCTCTATGGGGCCAAGGTCGGCGCGCTGTCGATCGAGTTCTCCAATCCGCGCCACGCGCATGAATACTCCGCGCTCAAGCGGGTGCCGTTTCCGAAGGACATGATCCTCATCCCCGGCGTCGTCGAGACCACCTCGAATTTCGTCGAGCACCCCGAAGTGGTGGCGCGCCGCATCGAGGAAGCCGTCGCCACCATCGGCGACCGCGAGCGCGTCATCGCCTCGTCGGACTGCGGCTTCGGCACCTTCACCCGGCGCGAATGGGTCATCGAGCCGGTGGTCTGGCTCAAGCTCAAGGCCATCCGCCAGGGCGCCGATATCGCCTCGGCCCGGTTATGGGGTAAAAGAAGCGCCGCATAAACTGGACTGCCGCTCGTCCCCGCGAAGGCGGGGACCCAGCACTGGATTCCCGCTTGCGCGGGAATGAGCGGTCAACGAATTGCCTCAACCACCAAACAGGACCAACACCGTGATTGATCTTTACACCTGGACGACACCGAACGGCCGCAAGATTTCCATCGCGCTCGAGGAATTCGGCCTGCCCTATACCGTGCATGCGGTCGATATTTCCAAGGACGAGCAATTCAAGCCGGAATTTCTCAAGATCTCACCGAACAACCGCATCCCGGCGATCGTCGACCGCGACAACAATCTCAGCCTGATGGAATCGGGCGCGATCCTGATCTATCTCGCCGACAAGACCGGCAAGCTCATGCCGAAATCGGGCGACGGGCGCTACAAGGTCATCGAATGGCTGATGTGGCAGATGGGCGGCCCAGGCCCGATGTTCGGCCAGGTCCATCACTTCGTGAAATACAACAAGGGCAAGTCGGCCTATGCGGAGGAGCGCTATCTGAAGGAAGCGCACCGGCTGTACGGTGTGCTCGACAAGCGGCTCTCCGACCGCGAATACGTCGCCGACGCCTATTCGATCGCCGACATCGCGATCTGGCCGTGGGTATCGCGCTATGAGTGGCAGACCGTCGATCTCAACACCTATCCGAACGTCAAGCGCTGGTACACCGCCATCGCCAAGCGCCCGGCGGTCCAGAAGGGCTACAAAGTGCCGAAAGACGTCGGCGAAGTGCCGATGCCGTAAACCACCTCGCGTTCCCCGGACGCGGTGCAGCGCGTACGCGATGCACCGCTGATCCGGGGTCTTCGCAAGTTCGGCGCTTTATGCTCGGAGTTCGCAACGATCCCGGGTCTGCAGCGCACCACTTCGCTTCGCTACGTGCTGCGCTGCGCCCGGGAAACAAACCGGTGATCAGTGGACAAGCGTTTCTTCGTCTACATCCTGACCAACCGACCCAAAGGAGTGCTTTACGTCGGTGTGACAAACGATCTGACGCGACGCATCTGGGAGCATAGAACGAAGATTGTTCCGGGCTTCACAAGAAAATACGGCGTTACCCGGCTTGTGTACTTTGAGGAGCACGCCTCGATCTTGGAAGCTCGGGTCCGTGAGCAAGCACTGAAACATTGGCGCCGGGCCTGGAAATTCAAACTGATCGAAGACGTGAACCCAACTTGGCGCGACCTCTACGATGAGTTAATTCTGCTTTGAACCACGTTCCCCGGACGCGGTGCAGCGCGTAAGCGGTGCGCCGCTGATCCGGGGACTTCGCAAGCTCGGCACTTGGTGCCTGAGCTTGCGACGGTCCCGGGTCTGCAGCGCACCACTTCGCTTCGCTACGTGCTGCGCTGCGCCCGGGAAAGGGCTATAGTTCCGCTATGCGCCTTCAATGCTTCTAGGGAGTTACGCCATGGACGACATTACCAGACGCGATCCGATCAAGATCACCGCCGAGGACATCAACCCGCGCTACAATTGGGGCCGCCATCTGCCGGTGCTCGGCACCATGGGGGTCGATTTCGAGGAACGCGTCGATTACCGGCGCATGCACCGTTACCGGCTCGCGCGCGCCCAGGCAGCTCTCGAAGCGTCCGATCTCGGCGCTCTCCTGCTCTTCGATGACAACAACATCCGCTATGTCACCTCGACCAAGATCGGCGAATGGGCCCGCGACAAACTTTCGCGCTGGGCGCTGTTGGTCCGCGGCGGCGACCCCATTTTGTGGGACTTCGGCTCGGCCGCCGTCCACCACAAGCTCTATTCACCGTGGCTCAAGCCGGAGAACTGCAAGGCCGGCCTCGTCGGCCTGCGCGGCACGGTCGATCCCGCCTTCGGCTTGATGAAGCGCCATGCCGAAGAAATGGCCGCGATCCTGCGCGATGCCGGCGTGGCCAAGATGCCGATCGGCGTCGACATCATCGAGCCGCCGATGATGTTCGAACTGGAAAAGGCGGGGCTGAAAATCAAGGACGGCCAGCAGGTGATGCTGAGCGCGCGCGAGGTCAAATCGGCGGACGAGATCGCGCTCCTCAATCGCGCCGCGGCGATGGTTGACGGCGCCTATGACGTGGTCAACCAGATGCTGCGTCCCGGCATTCGCGAAAATGACATCGTCGCCGAGGTCAACAAGTTCCTCTACACCCACGGCTCCGACGACGTCGAAGCGGTCAACGCCATATCCGGCGAGCGCTGCAGCCCGCATCCGCATAATTTCACCGACCGCATGATCCGCCCCGGCGATCAGGCGTTCTTCGACATTTTGCAAAGCTTCATGGGCTATCGCACCTGCTACTACCGCACCTTCAACGTGGTGCGCGCCACGCCGGCGCAGCACGACGCCTACCGGATGGCGCGCGAATGGCTCGACAACGCCATCGAGCGCATCAAGCCGGGCGCTTCGACCGCGCATATCTGCGAGGTGTTCCCGAAGGCGGCGGAGTTCGGCTTCCCCGACGAGATGGCGGCCTTCGGCCTGCAATTCGCCCACGGCCTCGGGCTGAACCTGCACGAACGGCCGATCATCTCGCGCGTGGTGTCGATGGATCATCCGACCGAGATCGTCGAAGGCATGGTGTTCGCGATCGAAACCTATTGCCCGGCGACCGACGGCTATTCCGCGGCGCGCATCGAGGAAGAGGTCGTGGTCACCGACAAAGGCTGCCGCCTGATTTCGCTGTTCCCGGCTGAGGAGTTGCCGATCTCGGCGAAGTATTGAGACCGTCCCTCAGCGCGTTTCCCGGGCGCGGTGCAGCACGAAGCGTAGCGTAGTGATGCACCGCAGACCCGGGATCGTCACGGACTCAGAGTCAGGCACGATCCCGGGTCAGCAGCGCACCACTGCGTGCTGCGCTGCGCCCGGGAAACGGATATTCGGCTTACGGCAGCGCCTTCGCGGTCATGCCGCGCAGCGCCGCAAGCCGCAATTCCATCTCGTGCTTGAAATTATATTGCGGATTGCCGAACGACGTGTTGCGCTCGGCGAGGAACTCGCGCTGCTCCTGGCGCAACACACGCGCCGCCTTGCCGTTGCGGCTGGCAAGCGCTGCTTTATAGGCGGCGTCGATCTCGCGGTCGAGCCGCGCCAGATCGGGATCGGAGCAGATCGCTTTCTCCACAGCGCGCCGGGCCGCGCCGCAGTCGAAAGTCGGTAACAGCTTGTCCGAGTTGTCGGCGTTGCGCTGGTCGCGCTCCTGGCGCGTTTCCGCGAGGCCCTCGGCTGCCGTGTCGAGGTCCGGCTTGATGCGCAGCGCCTCCTCGTAATCGGCGATGGCGTGGTCGAGATTGCCCTTCTTCTCATAGGTGGCGCCGCGGTTGTTGTAGGCCAGATAGAAGCCCGGATTGAGCGCCAGAGCGCGGTCGTAGTCGGCGATGGCGCGGTCGTAATCGCCCTTGAAATGGTAGGAGTTGCCGCGGTCGGTGAGGAAGTTGGCCTGCGGCTTGAGACGGATCGCCTCGTTATAGTCGGCGATGGCGCGGTCATAGTCGCCGTTCTCGGCGTAAGACAGCCCGCGATTGTCGAAATATTCCGGCTCGAGCGGATCGAGCTTGATCGCCTCGCTCTCGTCGGCGATCGCCGCGTCGGTGCGGCCGAGCTTCTTATAGGCGGCGCCGCGGTTGGTATAGGCGCGCGATTTCTTCGGATTGCGCTTGATCGCCTGGTCGTAGTCGCTGATCGCGGCCTGGTAGTCCTTCTTGAAATAATAGGCGACGCCGCGATCCATATAAGTCTGTGCGTCGTCGGGTTTCAGCCGGATCGCCTCGTTATAGTCGGCGATGGCGCGGTCATATTGGCGGTTGTTGTTAAAGACGTTGGCGCGATAGTCGAATCCTTGTGCATTGTTGGGGTCGAGCCGCACCGCGTCATTGGCGTCGGCGAGCGCTTTGTCGAGCTGGCCGATGCCGCGATAGGCGTTCGAGCGCTCGCGGAAGGCGCGCGCATTGTTCGGATCGAGCGCGATGGCGCGACTAAGATCGGCAAGCGCAAGCTCGGTCTTGTCGATGCTCCAATACGTCGCGCCGCGATTGACCAGCGCCGCGGCCTGCGCTTGCGGCTGGTCCTTGAGCGTGTCGATCAGTGCGCCGCAGGCGGCGATGCGCTGTTCCGGCGAATACGGCGCCTCGTCGGTCGAGGCGCAGATGTCGGCATTGGGGCTGGTCTCGGCCCGCGCGGCAGGCGCGGCCGACATAGCGAGCAGGCAGGCGGCGGCGAAAATGGGGATGGCGTGGCGCATGGGAACACCCGATTGGCGATACGATAGATAGCGGCCAACCGGCCGCCGCCGATTAGTCGCCGCCGGCGCGCACATGGTTCTGATGTTGGCGCGCCAGTCATAGCGGAGCGAGATTTCGCCGGTTCAACAAACACTTGACGGCACAGGGATTTCCGGTGACATGCCGGGCGCGACATCGACGCCAGCGAGACGCCAGCATGGTTTCCGACACGTTGCCCAAAGTCTCCGTAGCCGAGCATCTGGCGCAAAAAATCTGCGCGCTCGAGGCCGCGCGACTGCCTGCGGCCGTGCGGGAAAAATGCACGGAGCTTTTGATCGACGTGGTCGGACTCGCCGTCACCGCGCGCAATGAGGATTACGTCAAGATCGCGCTCGCCGGCTGCGACGACGAGGGGCCGTGCACCGCGATCGGCCACGCCGCCACATTTTCCGCGGCCGCTGCCGCGCTCGTTAACGGCACGGCGATCCACGGCGAGGATTTCGACGACACCTTCGAGGGCGGCCCGGTCCATGCCGGCGCGGTGATCGTGCCGGCGGTGCTCGCCGTTTGCGAGCGGCAAAAGCTCGACGGCCGCGCGCTGCTGCTGGGGATCGCCGTCGGCGTCGAGACCATGTGCCGGCTGAGCCTGGTGGCGCCGACGCTCACCCACAAAGCCGGTTTTCATCCGACCGCCGTGTTCGGCGCCGTGGGCGCCGCGGCCGGCGTCGGCGCCGCGCTCAAGCTCAATCCCCGCCAGATGGTCGACGCGCTCGGCACCGTGGCGTCGATGGCCGGCGGCATCATCGAATATCTGGCCGAGGGCGCTTGGACCAAGCGGCTGCATGCCGGCTGGGCGGCGCAATCGGGTATGCGCGCAGCGCTGCTCGGCCGCGCCGGTTTTTCCGGGCCGCGCACCGTGTTCGAGGGCGTGCATGGCTTCTTTCACGGCTTCGCCCGCACCACCGCGGGCGACTACGACGCGCTGATCGGCGATTTCGGCACGCGCTGGGTCACCGAGACGCTGGCGTTCAAGCCCTATCCGTGCGGAACGATGACGCATCCTTATATCGACTGCGCGCGCCGCCTCGGCGCGCGCATCAAAGCCGACGACGTCGTCGAAATCGTGTGCGAGGTCGGCGAGGGCACGGTGCACCGGCTATGGGAGCCGCTCGCCGCCAAGCAGCATCCCGCCAACGGCTATGCCGGCAAATTCTCCACGCCCTATTGCATCGCCGCCGGCTTCGTGCGCCGCAATGTGGGCTTGAGCGATTTCACCGACACCGCGGTGCACGATCCCGCCGTGCTGGCGCTCGCCGCCAAGGTGCGCTACGCGATCGATCCGCAAAATCCCTATCCGAAAAATTTCACCGGCCACATCCGCTTAACGCTGCGCGACGGCACGGTGGTCGAAGAGCGCCAGCCCTATATGCGCGGCGGCGCGCAGGAGCCGCTGACGCGCGCCGACATCGAAGGCAAATTCCGGCTCAATGCCAAGCACGGCGGCTGGAGCGACGCTCGCGCGGCGGAGGCGCTGACGCTGATCGGCGGTCTGTTCGAAGGGCCGGTGAATCTCGCGCTGTTGCGCGGGTAGGGGCGGGTTTCAAACCCGTCCCTAAGAGGCGTCGCGTTTATCGCGACACGCTCTTGACAATCGTCCCCACTCTCGTTACATACGACAAATCAAAATCTCGCTCGGAAGGACGCCGCCGGCAGACTTAAGCCGGCGGATGGAGCGAGTGCGGTTTCTAAACCAAGGCGGGCCGGCCGCCCGGGCGAAGAGACCGCGGTGGAGCGCCGGGAGGCGCAGCGCGCCCGAAGCAGGCGGTTCGCGTAAGCGGATTGTCCTGTGGCGCGCGCCGCGCCCGAAGCGCGAGCGAGTGGCAACATTCGCCCGCGTGGCGCGGCCACGACTTTGGCGCCTCCCGGCGCTGCACTTCCCGCTTCCGTTGGGGAAGAATTCTTGACCGTGGCTTAGGCAAACCTCGGACGCTTAGACGCGCCGCGAGAACGAGATCGCTCACCTCATTTCAGGAGGTATCAATGACTCAGTTAGGACGCAGATTTGGATTGTCAGAGATGCCCGGGAGTGGGGTTTCCTGTGGCAAAAATGGCCTGTTCGTAGGTGAAGTACCGCTATTGATGCAAACTTCCAGTAGCGATGGCATTGGGCAGTGGCAGCCGCGCCGGATGGCCGATCTCAATCGCGATCTTAGTAAGCGCTATCACTTGCCCGTTGAATTCAATGCGAAGATTGGCGGTCTCACGGCAGTCGCCCGAGCACTGACCGCGGCGATCTCTTCCATGCCCAGATCGCGACGCTGCATCTTCAGATTCCCGATCCGCCTGCGCTGACAAAAACAGCACAGTCCATGAGCGAAATCGCTGATCTGGCGCGGCAACTTCGATCCAGCGGACTCCTCAAAGCGGATTGGGACTCCGCGAAGCATCCGCGCTGGCCCGCCGGAAGTCCAGGCAGCATCGGGGAGAATTTGCGCCCGCCGGCAGCGCGAGCGACGATTCCGTGGCCGGCGAAGAGAGCGCGCCTCTTGTGCCGGCCCAGCTAACAATTCCGGCCCCGCTCGAACTCCCCGGCGGAATTCCATTTCCATCCGAGATTGTGCCTCCGCCCGCGATCCCTGATATCTGTCCGCGCGAACTCAAAAATCCCTATCCCGATCGACCAGAGTGTGAGGAGGAGTGGGCTGAGGCGATAGCTTATTGTATGGGTCTGCTGGAACGCAACCAGCTGGGGAGGGGCGATTACCGCGGATCAGGAAGGACGCTCTACCAATGTATTATGGGCCGCGTTTCTGCGGCCTGCGGCGGAAATAGCACGGGGGCGTAACATGGCCAGCAGCGAAGAAATGGAATCAATAAAAGAGCCTACGACACCTGAGGAGACGCTTGCGTTGCATAATGTTCTTCGCTCCGATCCGCAACGCTATCTTCGCATTGTCAATGATTGGATTCGGCAAAACCCAACGAATTCGCACGCCTATTTTGACCGTCACTTCCTGTGGATGAGGATTGGCGAGCCGCGGCGGGCACTCGAAGATCTCAACAAGGTTATAGGGCTCAAGCCTGACACAGTCTCGTTTCTGTCGCGCGGCGAGGTCTATCGACATTTAGGTGAATACAAGAAGGCCTTAGAGGACTTCGACCGCGGCGAGGCGATAAATCCCTCACAGTGGGAAAGGGATGTTGTGTTCGGTTTGCTCTACCAAGCTGATACCCACGCGCGGTTAGGCAATGAGGCCGAGGCGCTGGCTTGTTGCGCTCGATTGCCCGACGACTTTTGGACTCCCGGCATTAGTGGCGCTCCCGGCGGCGGCAAGGGCGAGATTGCGGACAAATTGCGCCGCATCGCAAGCGATGCGCGACATAAGCGGCTATGAATGCGACAGCGGCCCATCGCGCAGGCGCGACAGATCGAAGCGGTCGATCTCGCGCAGGAGCTCGACGAAGGCTTGCGCGCCGCGCGCCAATGCCGCGTCGCCCTTGGCCGCCGTCGCCAACGTGGCGTCGCCGACCGCGCCGCTTGGATGCAGATCCTGCGTCATCCAGGCGAAGCCGGCCGGCCGGTAGGCGCCGAGCCATTTGAACTCGCTCGCCATCGCCACCGTTGCCGGCGTCGCTTTCGGCGCCCGGTCCATGCGCACCGTGCCGGGCTTCGCCGCCAGCATCAGCGAGGTCTCGATGTCGCCGCCGTGGATGCCGTGCTTTTTTTCCTCGCTCGCAAACGTGCCGTCCGGATAGCCGAAGCGGTGCCAGCCGACGGTGACCGCGAGCATGCCAAGCCGCGTGCGCAGGTCGCGCGCCACCGTTTCCATCGCCGCGACATTGCCGCCGTGGCTGGTGACGAGGACGAGCTTGCGCAGACCGGCGCGCGCCAAGCTGTCGCCAAGCTCGGTCCAGGCCGCGATCGCGGTCGCCGCCGACAGGGTCAGCGTGCCGGGAAAGGCCAGATGCTCGGCGGAAACGCCGATGCGCTGCACCGGCAGGAACGTCACCGGCAAACCGTCCGGCAACAGATCGCGCACGCGCGCCAGATAGGCTTCGGCAATGAAGCTGTCGACGCCGAGTGGCAGATGCGGCCCGTGCTGCTCGACCGCGGCCAGCGGCAGCACCGCGATCCAGCGCGCGGTGTCGCCGCCGGCGATGTCGTCCCAGGTCATCTCCATCCAGTCGCGTTTCGGCGTTATCACGGTTCGCTCGCTTGCTGTGTCCTGCTTAGCATTTTGAGCATCATCTTTCTCGAAAACCGTATCCACTTTTCGGGATCATGCTCTATTCTCGCGTCGCCGAACCAAAGGGGCAACTGATGTCGCTGAAGACGGTTTTTCGCGCCGGGTTCATGATTGCCGCCCTGGGGGCAAGCGCCTTGGCAGGCCCCGCCGCGGCCCAGGCGCTCGACAAGGTCACCTTCGGCACCAATTGGGTGGCGGAGGCCGAGCACGGCGGCTTCTACCAGGCGCTTGCCGACGGCACCTACCGCAAATACGGGCTCGACGTCACCATCCGCCAGGGCGGCCCGAGCGTGAACAACCGCATCCTGCTGCCGGTCGGCAAGATCGACTTCTTCCTGTCCGCCAACAATCTGCAGGGCTTCGACGCGGTCACCCAGAATATCCCCACCGTCGAAGTCGCGGCGTATTTCCAGAAGGACCCGCAGGTGCTGATCGCGCATCCCGATCAGGGCATCGAGAAACTGCAGGATTTGAAAAACCTCACTTTGTTCATATCGCCGGAAGGCGTGGCAACCTATTACCAATGGCTCAAAGCCACCTACGGCTTCAAGGACTCGCAGGTGAAGCCTTACACCTTCAATCCGCAGCCGTTCCTGGTGAACAAAAAGAGCGCGATGCAGGGCTATGTGACGTCGGAGCCGTTCGCCATCGCGAAGGCCGCGCATTTTTCGCCGAAAGTGTTTTTGCTCGCCGACGAAGGACTGGCCGGCTATTCGACCCTGATCGAGACGCGGCGCGATTTGGTCGACAAGAAGCCCGACTTGGTGCAGCGTTTCATCGATGCCTCGACCATCGGCTGGTACAATTATCTCTATCACGACAACAGCGCGGCCAATGCGCTGATCAAGAAGCAGAACCCGGAAATGACCGACGATCTGTTGGCCTATTCGGTCGGCGCGATGAAGAAATACGGCATCGTCGATTCCGGCGACGCCTTGACGATGGGCATCGGCGCCATGACCGACGCGCGCATGAAAAGCTTCTTCGACGAAATGGTGCGCGCCGGCGTCACCAAGCCGAGCGTCGATTACCGCAAAGCCTACACGTTGCGGTTCGTCGACAAGAAAGTCGGGCAGGACCTGCAGCCCAAGTGACTCTGCTCTTGTCATCATCCGCGAAAGCGGATGATCCAGTATTCGCGTAGGTTCGGGATGATCTGCAGCGGCGGTGCTTACTGGATGCCCCGCCGTCGCGGGGCATGACAATGATGATGGACAAGACGACTGTAACGCATTCGGGATCTCCGCTGGTCGCACTGCGCGGCGTCGCCAAGGCGTTTCCCAACGGCACGCTGGCGCTCCAGGGCTTTGATCTCGACGTGCGGGAGGGCGAGTTCGTCTCGCTGCTTGGCCCCTCGGGCTGCGGCAAATCGACGGCGTTGCGCATCATCGCCGGCTTGAGCGAGCCGAGCGAGGGCGCGGTCGAATGGACATCCGCACGCGCCCCTGGAGACAACCAAAACCGCATCGGCTTCGTGTTCCAGGAACCGACGCTGATGCCGTGGACGAGCGTGTTCAACAACGTGCTGCTGCCGCTCAAGCTCAAGGGCATGCCGATCGAAAAGGCGCGGGCGCGCGTCGTCGCGGCGCTGGAACGGGTCGGCCTGAAGGAGTTCGGCCGCGCCTATCCGCGCGAGCTCTCGGGCGGCATGCGCATGCGCGTCTCCATCGCCCGCGCGCTGGTCACCGAGCCGGCGCTGTTGCTGATGGACGAGCCGTTCGCCGCGCTCGACGAGATCACGCGGTTCAAGCTCAACAACGATCTCCTGCAAGTGTGGCAAGCGCTGTCCACCACGGTCGTGTTCGTCACCCATTCGGTATTCGAGTCGGTCTATCTGTCGAGCCGCATCGTGGTGATGGCGGCGCGGCCGGGCCGCGTCTTCACCGAGCTCAAGATCGACGCGCCCTATCCGCGCGGCCAGGATTTCCGCACCTCGGCCGAATATGCCGCATTCTGCCGCCGCACCTCGGAAGCCCTGGCGCAAGCCATGGCTGCACAAGATATGGCCGCGGGAGGCGCACAATGAACGCGGTGCATTCCGCGCGGGAGCGTCACGACCGCGCCTTGCGCGTCCTGCTGCCGATCGCCGTGCTGGCGCTCGGACTTTCGCTCTGGGAAGCGGTGGTGCGGATCGGGCACATTCCGCCTTATGTCTTGCCTGACCCTTGGCTGATCGTCCGCACCCTCGTGTCCGATTGGGCGTTGCTGTTCCAATCGCTGCTGGTCACGCTCGCGACCACCGTCGAAGGCTTTCTGCTCGCGGCAATCGGCGGCGTCGGCTTGGCGGTTCTCTTCAACCAGTCGCGGCTCGTCGAATATTCGCTTTATCCTTATGCGGTGATCCTGCAGGTGACGCCGATCGTCGCCATCGCGCCGCTGCTCTTGATCTATCTGCCGCAGCCGCTCGCGGTCCTGGCCTGTGCCTGGATCGTCGCGTTCTTCCCGGTGCTGGCCAACACCACGCTCGGCCTGCATTCGGTCGACCGCAATCTCGCCGACCTGTTCGCGCTCTACGGCGCCACGCGCGGCCAGATCTTGTGGAACCTGAAACTGCCGGCCGCGCTGCCCTACATTCTCGGCGGCCTACGCATCGCCGGCGGCCTGTCGTTGATCGGCGCAGTGGTCGCCGAGATTGCCGCCGGCTCCGCGGGCGCCGGTTCGGGGCTTGCCTATAGGATCGCCGAATCCGGTTATCGGCTGAACATCCCGCGCATGTTCGCGGCGCTGCTGCTGCTGTCCGTCGCCGGCATCGTGATCTTCTATCTCTTATCGGCGATCAATTACTTGGCGCTGCGGCGCTGGCACGAAAGCGCGCTTGAGCAAGAGCAATGACAGCGCACGTGGACTCATACATAGCGCAGTGATAGGTCCTTTGACGTTCATTGCCTGGGGAGGGGAAATATGCGCTTTTTGGCGTGGCCGATTTGGCTGCTAGTCGCGCTGTTCACGGTTACAAGCCTGCCGCCGGCCGGCGCACAAACTAAACAACAAACGGATTGGTGCTTCGACAAGGGCGATCCGTCCCCTGATCTCCAGATTGGCGGCTGCACCGCCATGATCCAATCCGGCAAATCTACCGGCAAGAATCTCGCGATCGAGTTCAACAATCGCTGCAGCGCCTATATCAGGAAGGGTGATATCGACTCCGCGATCAAGGATTGCGACCAGGCGATCAAACTGAATGCCGGTTATTCGCTCGCCTATTACAACCGGGGCCTGAGCTACTACGACAAAGACAACTACGACAAAGCCGTTGCCGACCTCAGCGCCGCCATCCGGCTCGATCCGAAATTCGCCATGGCTTACGACGAGCGCGGCAATGCCTATTCGGATGGCGGCGATCACAATCGCGCCGTCGCCGACTACAGTAAGAGCATCGAGCTTAGCCCGAACAACCCGGTTACGCTCGCCAATCGCTGTGACGAGCTTGGTATCATCGATCAACTCAAGGCCGCGCTCGTCGATTGCAACAAATCGCTGACGATCCGGCCCAACCATGCCAACACGCTGTTGCACCGGGCGCAGGTGTATTTGATGCTGGGCGACCTCGACAATTCGCTCGCCGATTACGCCAATGTGTTGAAGCAATTTCCGAAGAATGCCGCTGCGCTTTATGGCCGCGGACAGATCAAGCTCAAGAAGGGGGACACCGCCGGTGCAAATGAAGACATGGCAGCGGCAAAAAGCATCAACGCTAATATTGCCGACACCTTCAACAGGTATGGCGCAAAAACAAACAAGCCCTGACGGAATTCACCGGCGATGCGAATTTCAGAGCCGACCTGCGCCGGCCTTGAGGCTCATGCCCAGCACGCGCGCGACATGCAGCGCCTCGCGGCCGGCGCCGTCGTGGATTTGATGCCGGCACGATGTTCCGTCGGCGACGATGATCGCGTCGTCGGGCGCCTTGCGTGCGGCGGGTAGCAACGACAGCTCGCCCATGGCGCGCGAGACGTCGATGGTATCGGCATGGAAACCGAACGCGCCGGCCATGCCGCAGCAGCTCGATTCGATCGTTTCGACCGCGAGATCGGGAACGAGCTTCAGCACCGCTTCGACCGATGACATCGTGTCGAAGGATTTCTGATGACAATGGCCATGCAGCAAAGCGCGCTTTTTTAGCGGCGCGAGATTGAGAGCAAGCGTCCCGGCCTTTGCTTCGCGGGACAGAAATTCCTCGAACAGCAGTGCCTTCTCGGCAACGCGCCGTGCCGTGGCGCTCTTCACCAGCGCCGGGATTTCGTCGCGGAAGCTGAAGAGGCAGCTCGGCTCGAGGCCGATAACCGGGACGCCGCGTTCCACGTAAGGCATTAGCGCCGCGAGCGTGCGCTCCGCTTCCTCCCGCGCTTGGTCGACTTTGCCAATCGAGAGAAACGTCCGACCGCAGCACAAGGGGCGGCCGCCGTCTTTCGGCGTCGCGACATTGGCCCGAAAACCGGCCGCGCTCAGCACCGTAATAGCCGCGTCGATGTTCTCGCGTTCGAAATAGCGATTGAAGGTGTCGGCGAACAGAACGACTTCTTTGCCGTCACGCCCGCCTTCATCCCGGGCATCGGCATCTTTGTAATAATCCGCCCGCCACTTCGGCAGGCTGCGCCGTGCGGAAAAGCCGGCAACGGCTTCCGACAATTTCGCCGCGCCGGGCACGACGTCGCGCAGATTAAGCAGCCAATGCAGCCGCGCCGCGTAAGGCGCGTAACGCGGCAAATAGCCGACCAGCCGATCGTGCAGCGACAGTCCGAGCTTCTCCGCCCGCGCCCGCAGCACTTCGATCTTCATGCGCGCCATGTCGACGCCGGTCGGGCATTCGCGGCGGCACGCCTTGCAGGAGACGCAGAGCTTCAGCGTCTCCGCCATGTCGTCGGAAGTGAACGCGTCGGGCCCAAGCTGGCCGGTGATGGCGAGGCGCAGCGTATTGGCGCGGCCGCGCGTCACATCGCGTTCGTCGCGGGTGACGCGGTAGCTCGGACACATGACGCCGCCGGCGAGCGCGCGGCAGGCGCCGTTGTTGTTGCACATCTCGACCGCGCCCTGAAAGCCGCCGCCCTTGCCCGGATAGGCCGACCAGTCGAGCGCGGTCGCGATGTCCTCGGCGCGGTAATCGGGGCCGTAGCGGAAATTGCCGCGGTCGTCGAATTTCGGTGCGTGCACGATCTTGCCGGGATTGAACACGTGTTGCGGATCGAAGCGGTCCTTGACCTCTTCGAAGGCGTGCACCAGTTCGGCGCCGAACATGAATTCATGGAATTCCGAGCGCACAATGCCGTCGCCGTGCTCGCCGGAATGCGAGCCTTTGTAGTCGCGCACCATGGCGAAGGCTTCCTCGGCAATGGCGCGCATCGCGCGGACGTCCTTGTCGAGCCGCAGATTGAGCACCGGCCGCACATGCAGGCAGCCGACCGCCGCATGGGCATACCAGGTGCCGCGTGTGCCGTTCCTTTCGAAGACTTCCGTCAAACGCGCGGTATAGTCGGGCAGGTGTTCGAGCGGCACCGCGCAGTCCTCGACGAAGGAGACCGGTTTGCCCTCCTCCTTCATCGACATCATGATGTTGAGGCCTGCGGTGCGCACTTCGGTGATGCCGGCCTGCAATTTCGGATCGAGCACTTCGACGACGCCGCCCCATTTGGCGCCGCTCTTGTCCCAAGCGATGCCGAGGTCGCCGAGCAGCGCACCGAGCCGTTTCAGGCGGCGCACATTCTCCTCGTCGTCCTCGGCAAATTCGACGAACAGGATCGCTTCAGGATCGCCGCGCAGGAAGGCGTCGATCGTCGGCCTGTACATCGCGATGTCGCGGGCCAAGCCGAGCATAGTGCGGTCGATCAGCTCGACGCCGATCGGCCCGAGCGCGACGATATGCTGCGTCGCCAGCATCGCCTCGTGAAAGCTGCCGAAATGGCAGGCGCCGACCGCGCGGCGGCCAAGCAGCGGCGCAAGCTTCAGCTCGATCTTGGTTGAGAACGCCAGCGTGCCTTCCGAGCCGACCAGAAGATGCGCGAGATTGATGTCGTTTCGCCCCGGCACCAGCGCGTCGAGATTATAGCCGCCGACGCGGCGCTGCACCTTCGGAAAGCGCCGCTCGATCTCGCCCGCCTCGCGCGCGGCGATGGCAAGAAGATCGCGGATGAGCGGCTGCGGCACGTTTACGCCGGCTTCGCCGAGCCGGCCGAAATGCGCGTGCGTGCCGTCGGCCAGCACTGCGTCGATCGACAGCACGTTCTCGCGCGTGTTGCCGTAGCGCAGCGAGCGCGCGCCGCAGGAATTGTTGCCGACCATGCCGCCGATGGTGGCGCGCGACGCGGTCGAGATGTCGACCGGAAACCACAAGCCGGTGGGTTTCAGCTTGCGATTGAGCTCGTCGAGCACGATGCCCGGCTCGACCGTGCAGCGCCGGTTGGCGGCATCGACCTCGACGATGCGGTCGAGATGCGGCGAGCAATCGACGATGAGCGATTCATTGATGGTCTGGCCGGCCTGCGACGTGCCGCCACCGCGCGCCGTCACCGCCACGCCCTCCGCACGGCAAACCGCGATCGCCCGATCGGCTTCCTCGATCGTGCGCGGCGCCGCCACGCCGAGCGGCATGATCTGATAATGCGACGCATCGGTGGAGTAGCGGCCAAGCGTAAAAGCGTCGAAGCGGACGCCGCCCACCTTTTCCGCCTTCAGGCGGCGTTCGAGTCCTGGCACGAGCCGTGCTGGCACGTATTCCTCCACGTCCGAAAGTGTCGCGATAACAATGCGCTAGGGTTTACATCAATTAGACTTGACCCGAATGTCGCATTCGCTATTCAACGCCACAAGCCGCGCGCGCTCACGGACATGCGCCGCCGGGGCCAACCGATACGTCCGATGGAGTGCCGAAAATGCCGCAGAATGCTTCGCGCGCCGCCGGGCGTCACTTCCTGCAAATCCCAGGGCCGACACCGCTGCCCGACCGCGTGTTGCGGGCGATGGATACGCCGATCATCGACCATCGCGGCCCGGAATTCGCCAAGCTCGCCAAGCGCTGCCTCGACGGCATCAAGACCGTTTTCAAGACCACCAATCCGGTCATCATTTACACCGCGACCGGCACCGGCGCTTGGGAAGCGGCGCTGGTCAATACGCTCTCCCCCGGCGATCGCGTGCTGATGGTCGAGACGGGACAGTTTGCCACGCAATGGAAGACCATGGCGCAGAAGCTGGGCTTGAAGCCCGAGTTCATTCCCGGCGACTGGCGTAGTGGCGCCGATGCCGCGACCATCGAGGAGCACCTGAAGAAGGACAAGGCGCACGAGATCAAGGCGGTCTGCGTGCTGCACAACGAGACGGCGACCGGCTGCCTGTCGCCGATCGAGCCGATCCGCAAGGCGATCAACGCCGCCGGCCATCCGGCGCTGCTCATGGTCGACACCATCTCCTCGCTCGCCTCGACCGATTACCGGCACGACGAGTGGGGCGTCGATGTCACCGTCGGCGGCGCGCAGAAGGGCCTGATGCTGCCGCCGGGCATGTCGTTCAATGCCGTGAGCGACAAGGCGCTGGCCGCGTCGAAGACGTCGAAGATGACGAAGTCGTTCTGGGCCTGGGACGACATGCTGACCATGAACAAGGTCGGCTTCTTTCCCTACACGCCGGCGACGCAGATGCTGCAGGGGCTGGCGGTGTCGATCGAGATGCTGCACGAAGAAGGCCTCGACAATGTCTTCGCCCGCCATCACCGGCTTGCCGAAGCGGTGCGGCGCGCGGTCCGCGCCTGGGGCCTCGAAATCCTCTGCCGCGAGCCAAAATATTATTCGCCGACCATCACCGCGGTGCTGTTGCCGGACGGCCATGACGCCGACGCTTTCCGCGCGCTGGCGCTCGATACGTTCAATATTTCCTACGGCGCAAGCTTCGGCCCCTACGCCAAGAAATATTTCCGCATCGGCCATCTCGGCGACGTCAATGACGGCTGGATGATGGGCGTGTTGGCGGTGACCGAGATGGCGCTGTCGCTCGCCGGCATCCCGCACAAGAAGGGCGGCGTGCAGGCGGCGATGGATTACATCGTCTCGGCGCAATCGGCCGGCACGCGGGCGGCGGCGGAGTAACCAACCGTCGCTCATTCCCGCGCACGCGGGAATCCAGTCGAGCGTGAAGTGCTGGGTCCCCGCTTTCCGCCTTCGCGCTGATGCGCTTCGGCGGACTCGAACCCGCCGAAGCTCGCCCAGCGAGCGAAGGCGGGCCGCGGGGACGAGCGGACGGCGGCCTACGTCAACGGCACCGCCGCAACGTGGTCCTTGAACGCCTTGCGCTCGGAGAGCGCCGCATACCAGCGCTCGAAATTCGGCAATGGCGGCCGATCCGGAACGAGCTGCCGATAGCGGTAGGCCATGATGCCCACCGGAATATCGCCGTAGGAAAACCCGTCACCCGCGAGATAGGCGGTCTTGGCAAGCTGCGCGTCCATCATCTGCATCGCCGCCGTCGTATTCTTCTTGCCGGCTTCGATGGCCGCGTGATCCCGCTTTTCCGGCGGCGTGCGGATCAGTCCCCAGAACACCGGCGTGATCGCGGGTCCGCAGACCGAGAGTTGCCAATCCATCCATTTTTGGGCCGACGCGCGCATTTTGAGATCCGCCGGCTCGAGACTTGTCGATCTATATTTGGCGGCAAGATAACGGACGATCGTATTCGACTCCCACAACAGAAAGCCGTCTTCCTCCTCAAGAGTCGGCACTAGTCCGTTCGGATTCATCGCCAGATAAGCCGGCTCGCGGTTCTTGCCGAACGAGCCGCCGACATCGATGCGCTCATGCGGCAGGCCGAGCTCGCCAATGGCCCACATCACCTTCTGCACGTTCGACGAGGTTTTCCGCCCCCAGATTTTGATCATTGCTTTTCCACTCCACCGACCGACACACATTATAAACCTCTCCCCGCGTACGGGGAGAGGTCGAGCGAAGCGAGGGTGAGGGGCCTCTCAGCGAGTCTGAGCGCTCAAAGCTGAGCCCAGCGGAGAGGCCCCCTCACCCCGACCCTCTCCCCGCGCGCGGGGAGAGGGAGAAGTCAATCGATCCGGCGCGCTTCTTCGGGCAGCATGATCGGGATGCCGTCGCGGATCGGATAAGCAAGCTTAGCGGCGCGCGAGATCAGCTCCTGCTTTTCCGCGTCGTATTCGAGCGGACATTTGGTCAGCGGACAGACCAGGATTTCGAGGAGTTTCGGATCGACGCCTTCGGCGGGCCGTTCGCTGGCAGGGCTGGACATGCTGGGCTCCGTTGGGCGCGACTATAGCATTATTGCAGCGGCGTCTCGCCCGACGTCTTGCTCTTGGCGAGCTCGATCTCGGTGACGGCGACCAAAATCTCGGCGCGGGTCTTGAGATCCGGCGCCTCCAGCATGGCCTGCTTCTCGGCGGCGTCGTAGGGCGACATCATCGCCAGCGCGTTCACCAAGGCCTCGTTGGGCGCATTCTCGATGCCCTCCCAGTCCGCCTTGAGGTTGTTGGCCTTGAGAAACGCCGTGAGCGCGCGCAGCAGCGCCTTGCGGTCGACCTCGTCCTCGCCCTTGCGCGCGGTGAAGTCGCCGACGAAGGGCTGATAAGTGACCCGACACTGCCGATAGGGCGTTGCGACCGGAAGCTCCTCCTCGATACGAAAGCGCGCGATGCCGGTGAGCTGGATGAGATAGCGGCCGTCGCCGCTTTCGGCGAATTGCGTCATGCGTCCGGCGCAGCCGACGCGGAACAGATGCGGCTTGTTTTCGTCCGGCCCCGGATGCGCCGGGTCGGGTTGGATCATGCCGATGACGCGGTGATCGGAGCGTAGCGTGTCATCGATCATCGCCAGGTAGCGCGGCTCGAAGATGTTGAGCGGCATCTGCCCGCGCGGCAACAGCAGCGCGCCCGCCAGCGGGAAAACCGGAATCACTGCCGGAAGCGCATCCGGCCCGTTGAAGATGGCGTTCATCGGCATGTCGCACTCCGCCAACGACGGCACCGAATTTCAGGATCAATTCTAAGCAAACAAAATCGAAGACAGCCGCTTGCGGCCCTCGATCGTGGCTTCGTCGGTCGGCCCCCAGGCATCGAAAAATTGGACCAGCTGCTTGCGGGCGCCGTCGTCATTCCATTTGCGGTCGCGCTTGACGATGGCGATCAGATGGTCGAGCGCGTCTTGGCGGCGACCCTGGCCGTTGAGCGCCAGCGCCAGATCGAAGCGGGCCTGATGGTCGAGCGGGTTGGCGGCGACCTTTTGTTCGAGCTCGGTCACCGGGCCGACCGTCTTGACCTGCTCGGCGAGTTCGAGCGCAGCGCGCGCGGCGGCCACCGCGGCATCGTTGCGCTTGGCTTCCGGCACCATGGCGAGCGTCTGCCGCGCCTGATCGAGCGAGCCAGTCGCGACGTAAGCGCGCGTCAGGCCGGCAAGCGCCGGCACGCTGGTGCCGTCTTCGGCGAGAAGTTGTGCATAAATTTCGGCTGCGCCGGCGGCGTCTCCCGCGGCGAGCGCGGCGTCGGCGGTCTTCAGCAAATCCTGAGTCTCGCCACCGATGCGATCCTTGGTCAGCCGTTCAAGAAAGGCGGTGACCTGGCTCTCCGGCAGCGCTCCCATGAAGCCATCGGCCGGCTGGCCGTTGACGAAAGCGATGACCGCGGGGATCGATTGGATGCCCATCTGGCCCGGGATGGCGGGATGCTCGTCGATATTCATCTTGACGAGCTTGACCTTGCCCTTGGCCGCCTTGACCACCTTCTCCAGGACGGGTGTGAGCTGCTTGCACGGGCCACACCACGGCGCCCAGAAATCGACCAGCACCGGCTGGCGCTTGGATTCCTCGATGACGTCCTTGACGAAACTTTGCGTCGTCGTGTCCCTGATCGACACGTCCGCGGATGCGGTTCCAGCCTGCTGCAGCATTGACATTGACTTACCCGATCGCCCTTCCCTTGGCCCCAAGCGGAGCGAATTTCGTTCTATTCGCCTGATTAAATGGGAACAACGTCGCCAAATGCAATCGGGCGTTCTAGGGCGCTCCGGAAGAGACCGGCTCGATCCGCGGCCTATGCCCAGTGGCTTCGAGGAATGTAAGCAGGCCCTCGCGGGAAATCGTCGTCGTCCCGGTATTGGCCAGGGGATGAAAATTGAGCACCGGCGCTGCCATCATGGCGGCATCGAGCACGACGGTCACGCGGCAGGCCGTGTCATTGATCGCGGCAAACGGCGTTACCGAGCCGGGCGTGACGCCAAGAAGCTCGCGCAAAAGCTCGGCGGAGCCGAACGAGAACCGCCCGGAAGCGCCAAGGAGACGGTGCAGCGATTTCAGCTCGATCGCGACGTCCTCGTTCGCCACAACGAGGTACGGGACGCCCTTTTTGTCGCGCAAGAACAGGTTCTTGGTATGGCCGCCCGGAACCGCGCCGCGCAGCGCACGCGCGTCCTCGACGGTAAATGCCGCCGAATGGGTCACGGTCTTGTGGGCGATGCCAAGCCTATCCAGGTAGGCGAAAAGCTCGGCAGGCGAGGCAGGCATGGGGTGGTATTTAGGCCCCGGCGCTTGCGGTTGCAAAGCGGTAAGCTCTTTGGCATAGCTTGCCGGTGGCCCGGCGCCGGTACGCTTGGCCGCCTTACCCTTCTCGGATGCGGGTGTAGCTCAGGGGTAGAGCACAACCTTGCCAAGGTTGGGGTCGAGGGTTCGAATCCCTTCGCCCGCTCCAAATTTCTCATTGTCCGGCCCTGAGACATGGGTGACAGAACGTACCCAAGACATGGGTGACAATCTCGAGCCGAACGGATTGTCGATGGTCTGCAAGGTTTGCTGCTCCAAGTCGATATATCCGAGATCATAGTGCATGAAGCTGACGAGCCAAATGCCGTCGTCGACTTCCTTGAGGCCGAGCTTCTGACCGGCGAGCACGGTCAAGATATTGATCTTTTTCCGATGCAGGCAGATACGGCCGCAGGCGGTGACCAGGATGTCGCGGTCATGCCAGGTTCTGGGTCAACCCGGTACCCATTCTCCGAGGTGGAGTGTGCGGGACGCCGGTCGCCACTGGGGCAAGTGGACTTGCATGAAAAATAAATTCTCCGGGCAATGTTGGATCGCACGTATGGGCTTTGGCGGCTATTTGCGGTTGCCAATCGCAATGGCAGTCCTCGTCTGGATCGCGTTGCCGTCAGCGGCGGCAGAAACCAGATTGAGCGATTTCAACGGCGAATGGCACGGCAACGGCACTGACCGAGATACCCCTCTTGAGTTGACACAGCCGACCAATTGCCGAATGCGAATTCAAGCCGATCTGCGTCATCTGAACAGCGAAACGACGTGCAATGGACAGGCGGGACTTCACAAAGTCCTTCGCCTTACCATCACCCTCGAAGGCGATCAGTTCACAGGCGAAGCCAGTCAAACCAGTGCAGTGACGAACGGCACCGCAAAAGTGCTCAACGGCACGGTCATTGGACACAAGTCAAATGAGATGGCGAGCCTCCAGGTCCGGTTTCCAGGATTGACGCCGAGCGCAGTAGTCGTGCTTCGACGTCTTAATCCATCGACCTTCACGATGAATATAACCAGTCTCGGTCTAGCGCTGACGAACGTCACCTTCGACAGAACGACCAATCACTAGCCCTGCCTGTCGGCGTCAAAAGTGCGCGTCAACGAGGTGTCGCGAGTAGCGCACTACTTGCTCGACGAGCTCGAATGCGAGTAGGCCGCCACAATAATACGTGCCCCGCTCGCCCTGCATCGCTTCCAGCCGGTCATAGAAGCCATCTGCGATCGCATCGGCATCCACGTGCGGGAAATAATCCCATAGCGTGAACGTATGAACGTCATTTTCGACCACGTTGCCGCCAAGGTGCTCGATCGTATGCTTCACCGCAGACAATATATCGGAGGGTTCGGGTCTGTAATCGCGGTCCACGCGCGAATAGAACTGCCAATAGGCGTTATCTTCAAACTGTTGCGTCATCGCGCAGGGCAGGCCGAGCTTTGGTGCCGGGCATACGAAGATGATCCGATGTGGCACTCGCATAGTCTTGACCACGTAAGTCGTGACCGCGAAGGGATTGACGACGACTTTGTCAAACAGAAGGGCCTCGTCCGGCGACAGTTTCAAAAACATTGTCAGCGCGCGCGAACTATGGGCGGCAGAAACAATCACCTTGTCGAATTCCATGTCCTCCGAGCGGCCGCCGCTTTCCGTCAAAACGCGAATGATGGAGGTCCGCTCGATCGATCGGACATTCACGTTCAAACGAACGTCCAAACCTGCGGCCACTTTTTCCCACAACGGCTGAAAACCATCTATGAATTGCTTAGGCCATCTTGGCCGTAGGCCCAAACCAAAGAAGATCATGTCGATAAAGGTCTTCGGGCTCATATATTTCAACGCATAAGGCGCCGGAATTTCTTCAAGCGCCCCGTATCCCATGGCGGTAATGGGTATCTCGAACATCGGCGTCAACACGGCGAGATTATTGTCCTCAAGCCAAGCGGCGAACGACCGGCACAGGTCCTCGCGGTGGCTGACGCCCGCGAAACCCGGTTTGTCTATGATCTCTCCGATCCGAAAGCGCATCCAAAGATAGCGTAATGCCGCACCGACTACGCTGACGAACGAAGCTTGGTCGGTGAGCAAGGCGAGTGGCGATGTGAATGCAACTGCGCCATCCGGCGCAAACGAAGCGACCGTCATTTTCGCCTCCGCATAGAGGGCGGCATCGAACTCCTTGGCAAGCCTCAAGACTTCGGTGTAATCGGAGGTGACGTAGTTCGCTCCGATATCGAATGAACGGCCGTCATAGTTGAGCGACAGACACTTACCGCCGGCACGGCCGGCTGATTCCAATACTGTGACATTTTTATAGCCGCGCCGCTTGAGAAAATAAGCGGCGGAGAGACCGCCTGGCCCGGCGCCGATAATGCAGATCCGACAATCGCGTCCGCCCATTCATCGCATCCAAGATTGGATTATTCCAACTGACGAGGTGATCGGGACGCCGCTCGATGAGGTGGCTCTTTAACTACCGGATCGAGATCATCAAAGATTTGGCCCAGCCGGAGAAGGTATTGAAGGTCGCAATCGAATTGGCGATCAAGACGATGAGGTATTTTGAGCCTGCGCTCATTCCGTAAGGCCATGATCGCATTTGGTGCAATTCCCTTCGTACGCCTTGATCGAATTCATAATCCTCCCGCAATTCCTTCCGGCTGATTCCGTCCAGTTGAGGGTTCTCCAGCGATTGACGAATTGCGGCGAGCCGTTTTCTGAATATGTTTTCTTGTTCCAGTTTATACCTGCGCAATTCGAGGTGCAGCGGAATGGCGGGCGCAAACAAGATGATCAAAGACATGACGTACGGAAAAGCGATCCAAAAGTACCGCAGGGCGACGACCCAGCCAGCGGGAGTGCCGGACCAATGAGTCTCGACGATATAAATCGATATCATGACCCCGGCGATCAAGGTCATCGAGCTGAAGACCACCAGCGCCTCGCCGATAAACTGCGTTCCACCGCAATTATCCGGCGAGGCAATATCGACAGCGGAATTTAGATTCCGAGAAAACGTGCTGATGGCAACAAACACGCCGTAAATTCCAAGCACCCCCATACCGCCCACAAACCCGACGATGAAATATCCGAACAGGATCGAAACGACCGCTGGTGCACTGGTATGAGGCAGTCCGAAGCTATATCCCAATACGCAGTTCAGCACGCCAAAGAAGGCACCGGCTACAACAAAATTTCGATCGGAGAGCGTATGTTTAAGGCAATCGTGACAGGCGCGGCTGCCCTGCTCCGAATAAGTCGCCATCCGCGAAAGTAGCGCATGAAGAGCAAAGGTCGCTATATACAAACAGAACATCATGGTGCCGATCAACAGACCGAGAAACCAGCTCCAATCCGCAAATATCCCATTTCCTCCGCTGGCGTACTGCGCCGCTAGAACTGCCAGTCCAAGCAGTACCGAAATGAATGCTTGACCGAAAATGCGGCCGGGAAATTCCGCGCTCAGTCGTTCGTAAAAGGGCAAAAACTGCGAGCTGCCCATTTCCTCAATCCTCAGCGACGCACAGGCTGAGGCTAGTTGAGCAGTGGCTGCGATGCCACTGCCTTATTGACGGGCCATTCGGCCATAGGCGCGGCAGTTCGCGTCTTGCCCCCACCTACCGACCTTCTTGGAAACCGCTTCGGCAACGCTCGAGCGCCAGGGGCGCCGCCACGACAACGGTGGAGCTTGCCGCCACCTCGCTGGCCACCTACGACGGGTCAGGCAGGTCGAAGCGTGCATGGTGCCCGTCCGACCGTATCGCTATGCGGCTTGGCGCGGCTGGCCCCGATGGGGCGTCTGCAACCGTGGGACTTGGTTCAGAGGCTTACACCGGATGGAAGAGGACGAACGGTACTGGCGGCGGAACCTCGCCGTGTGCCTCCTCGGGTCGTTCACGACCATCGTGGCGATGACGCTGCTGCTGCCGTTTTTGCCGATTTATGTCGAGCAGCTCGGCGTCTCGGATCGCGCCGCGATCGCGCAATGGTCGGGCGTCGCTTATGGCGCGACGTTCTTTGCCGCCGCGCTGGTCGCGCCGCTGTGGGGACGCCTCGCCGACCGTTACGGCCGCAAGCTGATGCTGATCCGGGCGAGCCTCGGCATGGCGGTCGCCATGTCGTTGATCGGCATGGCCCACAATGTGTGGGAGCTTGTGGGCTTGCGCCTGTTCGCCGGCTTTGCCGGCGGCTATGCGTCCGGCTCGACCATCCTGGTAGCGACGCAAACGCCGAAGGCGCGCTCCGGATGGGCGCTCGGCATGCTGACGTCGGGCATCATGGCCGGCAATCTGGTCGGCCCGCTGATCGGCGGCGCGCTGCCGCCGCTGATCGGCATTAGGGCGACGTTCTGGTTCGCCGGCGGCGTCATTTTCCTCACCTTCGTCGCGACTACCATGTTCATCAGGGAAGACAAGCCGCCAGCGCCGGCAAGGAAAGCGTCCGCACAAGCCGGCTGGCCGCAAATCCCCGACAAGCGGCCGGTTGTCGCCATGCTGGCGATGGGCCTCCTGTTGATGGTCGCCAATATGTCGATCGAGCCGATCATCACGATCTATGTCGGGCAGCTCGTCGAGGCGTCGCGCGTCACCATCGTGTCGGGCATCGCCATGTCGGCGGCCGCGCTCGGCAGCATCTTGTCGGCGTCGCGGCTCGGCCGGATTGCCGACCGCAGCGGGCATTGGCGCGTGATGATCGGCGCATTGGTCGTCTCCGCGCTGCTGCTGATCCCGCAGGCTTTCGTCACCACGGGCTGGCAGCTCGTCGTCTTGCGCTTTCTCATGGGCTTGGCGCTCGGCGGCTTGCTGCCTTGCGTCACCAGCATCATCCGCCACAACGTGCCGGACGGCATTGTCGGCCGCGTGCTCGGCTATTCGACGTCCTCGCAATATGCCGGCCAGGTCGTCGGCCCGCTGCTCGGCGGCTTCGTCGGCGGCCATATCGGCATGCGCGCGGTGTTTCTTGGCACGTCCTTGCTGATGGGACTCGGCGCGGTCTACGCCTCTCTGGTAAGAAGCGACCGCCATTGAGAGTGCCGCCGGGACCATCGTGGAAATCACATCGAGCAATCCCCCCGTTCGGGTATCGTCGCCCTGTCGCTGCTGTGGCTCTCCGGCGCATGTTTGCGGCTCACCGTCCTCGCGGTGCCGCCCGTCGTGCCGCTGCTGCACGCCGACCTGCATCTGTCGGAGACGGGCATCGGCTGGCTGTCGAGCCTGCCGCCGATGCTGTTTGCGATTGCCGCCGTGCCGGGCGCGCTGTTGATCGCCCGCTTCGGCATCGTGCCGGCGCTGGTCGTGGGCCTGCTGCTCAACGCCGCCGGCTCGGCGGCGCGCGCGGCATTTTCCGATCCCGCCTTCCTCTATGCGTCGACCATCGTCATGGCGGCGGGCGTCTCGATCATGCAGCCGTCGCTGCCGCCCTTGGTGCGGACCTGGTTTCCGCAGCGCATCGGTTTCGCCACCGCGGTCTATACGACCGGCCTCTTGATCGGCGAAGTCCTCGCCGCCGGGCTCACCATCCCGTTCATTCTGCCGCTGGTGCACAACAGCTGGCGGCTGAACTTCGTTGTCTGGTCGATCCCGGTCCTGCTCACCGCATTGCTCGTCGCGCTTTACGCGCCAAAACTTGGCGGCGCCAAAAGCGCCGTACCCGCGGCGGGTCGCCGCTGGTGGCCGGATTGGCGGCGGCCATTGATCTGGAAGCTCGGCCTCATTCTCGGCAGCGTCAACGCCACCTATTTCGTGACCAACGCCTTTCTGCCGGATTACATGACGGCCGACGGGCGGCCCGATCTCATCGGCAGCGCGCTCACCGCCATCAATCTCGGCCAGCTGCCGGCGGCGTTTTTGATGCTCGGCATTGCCGGCCGGCTGGTGACGAAACCGTGGGCCTATGCCGCGACCGGAACGCTGGCGCTGGTCTGCCTCGTCGGCATGCTGACCATGCACGGGCCGTGGATCGTGTTCTGGGTCGCCATCCTCGGCTTCACCGGCGCGGTGACGCTGATTCTCGCCTTGGCGCTGCCGTCGGTGCTCAGCGCGCCGGATGACGTGCACCGCACCTCCGCCGGGATGTTCACCATCAGCTACAGTCTGGCGATGGCGCTGTCGGTGGTTGGCGGCTGGCTGTGGGATTTTACCCACTCGCCGATCGCGGGCTTTGCGCCGGTCGCGGTGTGCGCGCTGCTGATCATCGTGCTGGCGTCGACGGTGAAGCAGGCGGATTACGTTCCTGCCTAATAGCCGACCGCTAGCGCCCCATGCGAGCGCGGATCGGCGGCGCCGACAAAACCCTCCGGCGTAATCAAGATCGACTCCGCCGCGGTGAAGGGCCGCTGCGGCACGATCTTGTCGCCGCGCGCCTGCAGCGCGGCAACGACATCGGCCGGCACCGCAGGCTCGGCGAACACCTGATCCGGCTGCCATTGATTATGCACGCGCGGCGCCGCCACCGCATCGGCGATGCTCATGCCGCGGTCGATCACGTTGACGATCACTTGCAGCACGGTCGTGATGATGCGGCTGCCGCCCGGCGATCCGGTGACGAGGTACGGCTTGCCGTCCTTCAAGACGATGGTCGGCGTCATCGAAGACACCGGCCGCTTGCCCGGGCCCGGCGCGTTGGCCTCGAAGCCGATCAAGCCGTAGGCGTTTGGCGAGTCCGGCTTGGCGGCAAAATCGTCGAGCTCGTTGTTAAGGAGAATGCCGGTGCCGTCCGCGACCAGCCCGACGCCGTAGCTGAAATTGAGCGTGTAGGTGTTGGACACCGCATTGCCGAAGCGGTCGACGACCGAAAAATGCGTCGTGTTATGACCTTCGGGGTCGCTGCTGCCGCCGCCGCGGATGGCGCTCGCCGGCGTTGCGTGCTCGGGATCGATGCCGGCGCGGAGCGCCGCAGCATAGCCCTTGGAGATGAGTTTCCCCACCGGAACTTTCACCTTCTCGGGATCGCCGAGGAACAGTGCGCGGTCGGCATAGGCGCGCTTCATTGCCTCGATCATCAGAAAAAACGTCTGCGTCGTGTCGTCATGCGCGAGGTCGTAGCCTTCGAGGATGTTGAGCATTTCGAGAAGCTCGACGCCGCCCGAGGACGGCGGCGGCATCGAGACGATGCCGTAGCCGCGATAGCTGCCATGGACCGGCGCGCGCTCGATGGCACGGTAATCTTTTAGATCGTCGACGGTCATCACCCCGCCTGCGCTTTGCACGGCCGCAGCGATCTTCCAGGCAATCGGCCCCCGGTAGAACGCGTCCGGACCATCGCGCGCGATGGATTGCAGTGTGTCGGCAAGGTCGCTCTGCACCAAGCGATCGCCGGCCGACAGGCCGCTACCGTCGGCTTTCAGAAAAATCTTGGCGGACGCCGGCCAATGCGCGAGCCGCGCCAGAATATTGGTCTGTTCATTGCTAATGCCGTCGTCGAGCGTGATGCCGTCACGCGCCATGGCGATCGCCGGCGCGATGAGATCGGCCAGCGTGAACCGGCCGGAGCCGTATTCCTTCTCGGCCAGCGCCAGGCCCGCCACCGTGCCCGGCACGCCAATAGCGAGCGCCGACATGCGCGACTTCTGCGGATCGGCGTTGCCCTGCGCGTCGAGGAAGCTCTTGGCATTGATCGCCGCCGGCGCCGTCTCGCGATAGTCGATGGTCGTATCCTGGCCGCTGGCGAGGTGAATCACCATAAAACCGCCGCCGCCGATATTGCCGGCGCGCGGATAGCTGACGGCGAGCGCAAAGCCGACCGCGACCGCGGCATCGACCGCGTTGCCGCCTTGCTGCAGAATATCGACGCCGATATGCGCCGCGCGCGCCTCCTGGGCCACCACCATGCCGTTGTTGGCGGTGACTGCCTCGGCTTTCGGAATCGCGGTTTGCGACTGGCTGAGAGCCTGCGCCGCGAGATGCGCCGGCGCAACGATGGTCGCAAAGGCGAGGGTGAGTGCAACGACGGTCCCCATCCGTGTCGCGCCGCCCCTGGATAAAATTGGGCACATTTGCGGTTCGCTTCTCGCCTGCGATGGTTGCGGTTACTCTGGCGACGATCGGGGGAGCGGCCGGATGAATGCCGATGCGGTTCTGTTAGCCAACGGCAGTGTGCGGATCAAGCGCACCCGCCACGGGCTGATGGCTTACAACATAAATGACCTCTTTGTCGGCCGGTCACTCGATTGTTACGGCGAGTACTCGCGCGGCGAAACGCTGCTGTTCGCGCAGCTCGCCGCACCGGGGGGCTGCGTCCTCGACGTCGGCGCCAATATCGGCGCGCTGACGCTTGCGCTGGCGCAGACCGTGGGCCCGCGCGGCGCCGTGATCGCCATCGAACCGCAGCGGGCCGTTTATCAGCTCTTATGCGCCAATCTCGCGCTCAATGAGATCGGCAATGTTCGCGCCATTCAGGCGGCGGCCGGCCGGCAAGCCGGCCAGACCTTTGTCCCGATGGCGGATCACAGCAAGCCGGGGAATTTCGGCGGCATTGAGCTGAACGACGAAGGCGGCGAACCCGTCGGCGTATTGACGATCGACGGGCTGCAACTTCCAGGCTGCCAGTTCATCAAGATCGACGTTGAAGGCCACGAGCAATCCGTCATCGCCGGCGCTGCCGCGACGATCGCCCGCTTTCGGCCCGTCCTCTATGTCGAGAACGATCGCCGGCATCAATCGCCCGCTTTGATCCGGCAAATTCGCGATCTCGGTTACACTTGCTATTGGCACCTGCCGCCGCTCTATCAGCCCGACAATTTCTACGGCAATCCCACCAATGTTTTTCCCGGCATCGTTTCGATCGACATGTTGTGCTTGCCGAGTGGCGATGCGCGTAAGGTCGAAGGCATGCGGCCGGTGACCGGGCCTGACGATTGGCCCTTGGCGAACTAAGGGTCGCGAACACGTCGCTACAGCATCGACGGCAACACGCGATCCGGCGGGCGGTGGCCGTCGAGAAAGGTCTTGATGTTGACGATGACCTTCTCGCCCATGTCGACGCGGCCCTCAACTGTTGCCGAGGCGAGATGCGGCAGCAGCACGACTTTGCCGGCGCGCGCCAGCTTGACGAGCTTGGGGCTCACCGCGGGCTCGTGCTCGAACACGTCCAGTCCGGCGCCGGCGATTTCCTCGGCCTCGATCAATCGAGCGAGCGCGTTTTCGTCGATCACCTCGCCGCGGGCGGTATTGACGACATAGGCCTCCGGCCGGATCAGCTTGAGCCGGCGGGCCGACAGCAAATGATAGGTCGCCGGCGTGTGCGGGCAATGGATCGAGATGATATCCATGCGGGCGAGCATCTGATCTAGGCTCTCCCAATAGGTGGCGTGCAGTTCTCCTTCGAGCTCCGCGGGAACCCGGCGGCGGTCGTGGTAGTGAATCTTCAAGCCAAAGGCCTGCGCCCGGCGTGCCACCGCCTGGCCGATACGGCCCATGCCGACAATGCCGAGACGCTTGCCCCAGATGCGATGGCCGAGCATCCAGGTCGGGCTCCAGCCGGTCCACTCACGGTCGCCGATCAGCACTTGCGCGCCTTCCGCCAGGCGGCGCGGTACCGCGAGAATCAGCGCCAGCGTCATGTCGGCGGTGTCCTCGGTGAGCACGCCCGGCGTATTGGTCACGGTGATGCCGCGCTGCACGGCGGTCGCCACGTCGATATTGTCGACGCCGTTGCCGAAATTGGCGATCAGCTTCAGCCGCTCGCCGGATTGGCTAAGCACCGACCGGTCGATATGGTCGGTGACCGTCGGGACGATGACGTCGGCGGTCTTTGCCGCCTCGACGAGTTGCGCCTGACTCATCGGCTTATCATCGGCATTGAGACGGGCGTCGAACAATTCGCGCATGCGCATTTCGACGCTGTCCGGCAGCCGACGAGTGACCACGACCAGCAGCTTCTTGCCCGTCGCCATTGACTGCCTCTTGGACTGCCTCTTGCGCAGATCGGCTGGACCGCAACTACAATTCGGCGTGTAATTTCAGTCTGTTGCAACGACCGTTTGCCGCATCCGCCCGTTCAGTTCTCCTTAACCCCGCTCGCCGACATTACGGCGGGAGGCGGTGCATTTAAGTCTCTCTACCAGATGGCCGCGCTGCCACAAAGTGCGCCGCGTCGCTCCGGCGTGGCAACGCATCGACCGTGGGGTTCGGGCAAGCTGCAATGACATCTCGCTCCGGCAAGCCGCTTGTTTTGCTGCACGCCACGATCGCGGCCGCCATCGTCCTGATCGGTGCGGCGGGCGTGGCGCACGCGGCCGAGTCCACGCCGAGCGGGTTGCCGGTTCCGCGCTTCGTCAGCGTCAAGGCGGATCGCGTTGCGGTGCGCGACGGGCCGGACAAGGACCACGACGTTTCCTGGATCTATACCCGGGTCGGCTGGCCGGTCGAAATCACCGCCGAATTCGAGGACTGGCGCCGCATCCGCGATTCCGACGGCTCGGAAGGTTGGGTCTATCACTCGCTGCTGTCGGGCAAGCGCATGGCGGCTGTGCAGCTCAAGACCAAGACCGATCTGGCGCCGCTCTATGACAAAGCCGACACCACGAGCGCGGTGACCGCGCGGCTGCAGATCGGGGTGCTTGGCGCAGTCAAAAGCTGCACCGGCTCCTGGTGCCAGATCAGCGGCAAAGGCTTTGACGGCTGGATTCAGCAAAACGAGCTGTGGGGCGTTTATCCCGGCGAAAAGATCGATTGAGGTCCCCGCGCGTCGGTCGTCGACTAGGCGCGCTCGCCCACTTGCGCGTCCAAGAGCGCGATCAAGCCCTTGAGAATTTCGATCGGCGGCGGCGGGCAGCCGCGAATGTGCAGATCGACCGGCACGATTTGAGACACGCCACCGGCGACGGCGTAACTGCCCGAGAAAATTCCGCCGTCGAATGCGCAGTCGCCGAGCGCCACCACCCATTTGGGGTCCGGCGTCGCCGCGTAGGTTCGCTCCAGCGCCTGACGCATGTTCTTGGTGACCGGTCCGGTCACCAAGAGCACGTCGGCATGGCGCGGCGAGGCGACAAAACGCAGGCCGAAGCGCTCCAGGTCGTAGAACGCATTGCCGAGCGCATGGATTTCCAACTCGCAGCCATTACAGGAGCCGGCATCCACCTGGCGGATGGCGAGGCTGCGGCCGAGCCGCCGTCGCGCTGCGCGCTCGACGCTTGCCGCCAATTCGGCGAGCGCGGCATCGTCCGGCGCCGGCGGCGCTTCGGTCAGCGGCCGACGCGTGAGGCTTTCGAATAACGTTCTGCGCATCAGAGATCGTGTCCCGAATACGAACAGTTGAACGATTTATTGCAGAGCGGGAAATCGGCAACGATATTGCCTTCCACCGCCGCTTCCAGCAGCGGCCACTGAAACCAAGACGGATCGCGCAGGTGGCAGCGCAAGACGCGTCCACCATCCAGGCGCACCCAAACCAGCACGTCGCCGCGGAAGCTCTCGGCCAGCCCCAGACCTTCGCCTCCGCCCGCTTCGTCGAGCGCATGGGCGATCGGGCCGTCCGGCAGCCGTTCGAGAATCTGTTCGATAAGCGCGATGCTTTGCTCGACCTCCCGAATGCGTATCCACACGCGCGCATTGACGTCGCCGGCCGCAAGTACGGGCACGGTAAAGCTGAGTTGATCATAAGGCGGGTAGCCGGGCGTCTTTCGCGCGTCGAAATCGCGTCCGCTGGCGCGGCCGATATAGCCAGCCGCGCCGAACTGTCGGGCCAAATCGGCACTCAGCACGCCGGTCGCGGCGGTGCGGTCCTGCAGCGACGCGGTGTTGTCGTAAAGTTCGACCAGCCTCGGAAACCGCTGCTGGATCTGCCACAATAATTCGCGGATGCGGGGCACGCTGTCGCGATCGAGATCGGCGGCGACCCCGCCGGGCATCACCCGATCCATCATCAGGCGATGACCGAATGCGTCGTTTGCAGTCCGCAGCACATGCTCACGCAAAATTCCGCAATGCGCATGCATCAGCGAAAACGACGCGTCGTTGCAGATCGCGCCGATATCGCCGAGATGGTTCGCCAGCCGCTCCAGTTCTGCCATCAGCGCGCGCAAGAATTGCGCGCGCGGCGGCGCCTCGATGCGGAGTGCGGCTTCGACGGCATGCGCAAAGGCAATGCTGTAGGCGACGGTGCTGTCGCCCGAGATGCGAGCGGCTAATTTTACCGCTCGCGCGATGGGCGCACCCGTCATGAGCGACTCGATGCCCTTGTGCACATAGCCGAGCCGCTCTTCGAGCCGCACCACGGTCTCGCCGCCGGCGGTGAAGCGGAAATGTCCCGGCTCGATAATGCCGGCATGAACCGGGCCGACCGGAATCTGATGCAGGTTTTCGCCTTCGACGGGAAGGAACCGATAGGCCCCATGAACCGCCGGCGCCGTTTCGCGCGCGCCGAGCGGATGCTGCACAGTCCAGAAGCCGAGATCGAGCCATGGCCGCGAATCCGGCGTGCCGATTGCGACGTATCCATAAAGACTGTGAATGGCGCGTTCGAGACGGATGGCCGGCGGGTGCAACGCGCCGACGGAGGGAAAGCTTCCATCTGGGCAGGCGAGACTTGCCACCGCGATGCCGCCATCGGCGTTGTCCATGATCGCCATATGAATCATCGGCAGCGCCGCCCGGTCGGCCCACAGCCCAAGAAGCGTGGCGTGGCCCGCGGCGAGTTCGCTCGCCACCTGCTGCCAGGCCTCCGGCGTCACGGTAAAGCGCGGCCACGGCCGATGGTTATCGGCGCGCTCGCCCTGCTTGATAATATCGAGGGGCGTCGGCATCCGGTTATCCCAGCAATCCGGCGACGTTCTGAAACCACGCCACCAAGGCCGGCGGCATATAGATGCCAGCGGCGAACACGATGGCGAGGTGCGCGAACATCGGCACGTAGGACGCTTGCGCCTTGGCGCTCGGCCCGCGCGGCTCGCCGAAGGCGATGCTGTTGATGCGCAGGAAAAGTCCGGCGAGGCCGACCAGAAGGCCGAACACGAGAATGATCGCGAGCGCGGGCGCGCGGGCGAAGGTCGAACTCACCACCAGAAATTCGCTCATGAAAATACCGAGCGGCGGCAGGCCGGCGATCGCTACGACGCCGAGGATCAGTCCCCAGCCCAGCGTCGGGTGCGTCTCGGTGAGGCCGCCGATGTCGGCGATCCGTTGCGTGCCTTTGACCTGCGTGACATGGCCGACGGCGAAGAAGATCGCCGACTTGGTCAGCGAATGCATGGTCATGTGCAGCAAGCCGGCGAAGTTGGCGATCGGGCCGCCCATGCCGAAGGCAAAGGTGATGATCCCCATGTGCTCGATCGACGAGTAGGCGAACATGCGCTTGATGTCGCGGCGGCGGTAGAGCATGAACGCGGCGAACACCAGCGAGATCAAGCCGAGCGTCACCATCAGCGGGCCGGGCGCCAGCGCGCCGGCATTCGCCGCCAGCAGCATCTTGAAACGCAACAGCGCGTAGAGCGCGACATTGAGCAGCAATCCCGACAGCACTGCCGAGATCGGGGTCGGACCCTCGGCATGGGCGTCCGGCAGCCAGGCGTGCAGCGGCGCCAGCCCTACTTTGGTGCCGTAGCCGAGCAACAGAAAGACGAAGGCGAGATCGAGCAGCGCCGGATCGAAGCCGCCGGCCCGCTTGACCAGCACGGTCCACACCATGGCATCGAGACCTTCGCCGACCACCGGCCGCGCCGCCATGTAAACGAGGATAGTACCAAACAAAGCAAGCGCGATGCCGACACTGCCGAGAATGAAATATTTCCACGCCGCTTCGAGTGCCTCGTGGGTGCGATAGATGCCGACCATCAGCACCGTGGTCAGCGTCGCCATCTCGATCGCCACCCACATCAGGCCGATATTGTTGGCGATGAGCGCCAGATTCATCGCGAACATCAGCACCTGGTACATGGCGTGATAAAAGCGCACGAACGGTGGCGTCAGCCGTCCGGTTTCCAGCTCGTGGGCGATGTAGCTGGCGCTGAACACGCTGGTGGTGAAGCCGACAAAGGTCGTCAGCACGATGAAGGTGGCATTGAGATCGTCGACCAGAAGATAGGGACCGGTCGGCGGCCGCCGGAAAAACATCGACAGCGCGCAGATGAGCGTCAGCATCGTCGCCACGACGTTGAGCCGCGCCGTCACGCGGTAGCCGGGCAGCACCGCTAACAAGGCGGCGGCAGTCGCCGGGATCAAGAGGACGCCGGTCAGCGCATCGATTCTCATCGGCGCTCTCCGCGAAACTGGTCGAGCGCCTGCACGTCGACCGTGTCGAAGCGCTCGCGGATGCGGAACAGGAAAATTCCGATCACGATGAAAGCGATCAGAATCGAGAACGCGACGCTGATCTCGACGACGAGCGGCATGCCCTTGGCGCCGGTCGCCGCCAGGACGAGGCCGTTCTCGAGCGACATGAAGCCGATTACCTGGCTGACCGCGTTTTGCCGCGTCACCATCATCAGCAGGCCAAGCAGCACCACCGCAAGCGCAAACGCGAGATCCTCCTGCGCCAGCGGATCGGCATTGTGCGTCACCCGCAGCATGACCACCATGGAGAGCGCGACCAGGCCCATGCCGGCGAGCATGGTAAAGCCGACGCCGACCACCTTCTCGATCTCGCGATGAATGCCGAGCTTGATGATCATGCGGTGTAACGTCACCGGGATGACGATCGCCTTGAACACCAGCGCGATGCCGGCGGTGACATAAAGATGCGGCGCGTCCTGGATCAAAGCCTGCCAGGCGACCGACGCCGCCAGCACCACGGCATGTAGCGCATAAACGTTGAGCAGCGAATACAGGCGGTCCTGATAGAGCTCGAGAAAACTGATCAGCACCAGCGTTCCGGCGAGCAGATGCGCGACATCGAAATCGATCCGGCTCATCAGAAGCTCCCCGACACGAAGCGCAGCAGCGTCGCCAAAAGCCCGAGCATCAGCGCCGCGCCCAAATATTCCGGCACGCGAAACACGCGCATCTTGGCGATCGAGGTTTCGAACAGAGCCAGGAGAAAGCCGCCGACGGCAAGCTTACCGATATAGGCGGCGGCGCCGAGCGCCATCGTCGGCACCGCGGCGGCTGCCAATTCGATTCCCCAGGGCGCGAACAGGCAGGCGATCAACGACACATAGAGAACGAGCTTGAGCGCGCTGGCGAGCTCGATCAGCGCCAGATGGCGGCCGGAATATTCCAGCACCATGGCCTCATGTACCATGGTCAATTCGAGATGGGTCGCCGGATTGTCGATGGGGATGCGGCCGTTCTCGGCGATCGCCACCATGATCAGCGCGACGACTCCCATTCCGAGCGAGACCCGCAGCCCGACCGCCGGCGACGCCATGAATGCGGCCATGGTGGAGAGCTGCGTCGAGCCGGCGATCAACGCCAGCGTGAACACGATCATGATCATTGCCGGCTCGGCGAGCGAGGCGATCATCACTTCCCGGCTCGATCCAATGCCGCCAAAGCTCGTGCCGACGTCAAGGCCGGCGAGCGCCAGGAAAAAACGCGCGCTGCCGAGCAGCGCGATGATGGCGATGAAGTCGGCCGACCAGGAGAACGTGAGATCGGTGCGGAAGGTCGGCACCAGCGACGCGGCAACCCAGGTGGCAGCGAAGATGAGGTAGGGAGTGACGCGGAACAGCCACGACGCGTTCTCCGCCAGCACCACTTCTTTGCGCATCAGGCGCACCAGGTCGAGATAGGGCTGGATCAGCGGCGGACCCTTGCGGCGCAGCAGTCGCGCCTTCATCTTGCGCACGAAGCCGACGAATAGCGGCGCTACCAGCAGCACCAGCAGCATCTGCGCGCCTTGGATGGTCAAATCGCGGATCAGGACCATATCGCGATCACCAAGAGCAGAATGACGAGCGCGGCGAAGACGAGACTGAGAAACTGGCGGATGGTCAGGAATTGCAGGCGATTGAGCCGGTCGGCGACAGTGCCGATGGCGGTCGCGATCGGCGCATAGATCGCGTCCCAGACCGGATCGCGCATCTGGACCGTAAGCCGCGCCGGCCGCATGTCGCCCGGCGGCGGCATTTCGACCGTCTCGCGCGCGTGGAACACCGTCGTGCCGAAGACGCGGCGGATCGGCTGGGCGAAGCTCATTGCCGTGTATTGCGTCGCCGGGCTGACGTCGGGATAGCCGCAGTCCCACGCCGGCGCGCGGCGCAAACGGGCGGATGCCAAGCGATGGATCGCCGCGGCTGCGAGCGTGCCCGATATGACCATGAACAAGAACACCAGGAGCCCGTCATAGGAGCTGCGGCTCGCCGTGATCGGGACGATGGCGAGCCATGGCGCGCCGATTTGCGGCGGCATGTGCGCGCCGATCAGCGCCGTATTGAGTGGAGCCAGCGCGTCGATGAAGAAGCCCGGCAGGATTCCGGCAATCAGACACAGCGCTGCCAGCAACATCATGGCCGCGAGCGAAAAGAAGTCGGTCTCTTTCGCGGTCGCCGCGGCCGGGCTCCGCGGCCGTCCGAGAAACGTCACGCCATAGGCCTTGACGAAGCAGGCCGCCGCGAGCGCCGCCGACAGCGCAAGCAGAGCGCCGACGGCCGGCACCATAATTTTCAACCCCCATGACGGCAGCGCCGGACTGAGCAGGATCGCCTGGAAGGTCAGCCACTCGGAGGCAAAGCCATTGAGCGGCGGCAGCGCCGAGATGGCGGCGCAGCCGACCAGAAACACGAACGCGGTCTGCGGCATGCGGTGGATGAGGCCGCCAAGATGCTCCATGTCGCGCTCGCCGGTCGCCGTGAGCACGGCGCCGGCGCCGAAGAACAGCAGACTCTTGAACACCGAATGATTGAAGGCGTGAAACAGCGCCGCGGTGAGCGCCAGCGCCGCGGCGAACGGCAAGCCGTAAGTCTGGAACGCGAGCGCCAGCCCGACCCCGATGAAGATGATGCCGATATTTTCGACGGTGTGATAAGCGAGCAGCCGCTTGAGGTCGTGCTGCATCAGCGCATAAAGCACACCCATCACCGCGGTGACGCCGCCCGCCGCCAGCACGACGATGCTCCACCACCAGGCCGGCGCGCCGCAAAGCTCGAACGCGATGCGGACGAAGGCATAGACGGCGACTTTGGTCATCACGCCGCTCATCAGCGCCGAGACGTGGCTCGGCGCGGCAGGGTGCGCCAGCGGCAGCCAGGCATGCAGCGGCACGATGCCGGCTTTCGATCCGGCGCCGATCAGCGCCAGGATCAAAGCGAAGGCGCCGATGGTCGCGGACGGATGCGCGGTGCGCATGGCGTCGAAACTGTAAAGTCCGCCGGGGCCGGCGAGCAGGCCGAAGCCAAGCAGCAAAGCGAGCGTGCCGAAGCTCGCCATGATCAGATAAACGTAGCCGGCGTAGACGTTTTCCGGCGCGCGATGGTGCGACATCACCAGCGCCCATGACGTCAGCGACATGAATTCCCAGCACAGCAGAAACGTGAAGGCATCGTCGGCAAGAACGACCAGCGTCATGCCGGCAAGAAACGCTGCATAGAACGGCAGCACGCGCTGCGGCGCCGTCTCGTGCTCGCCGTAGCCGAGCGCGAACAGACTTGCGCCGAAAGCGCCGAGATCGACCACGATGAGAAAGAAGGCCGACAGTGCGTCGAGGCGGAAATGCGCGCCGAGCCACGGCACGCCAAGCGGCAGCACGGCGGTCAGCGGCGGCGTGGCGCTGAGCAGATGCGCCGCCGTGGCGACCAACGAAATCGCCGTCACGATCATGCACGCGCCATAGATGATGCGTGTCGCTGCGGCGAAACGGCAGAGTGCGACCGCGACAACGGCGAGCCCCAGCAAAGCCGCGGCACAGGCGAGCGCGATCGTCAGGGTCATGTCGCCGCCCTCTTCAGCCGCACGCCGCGGCCACCACCCTGGCTTGGGACATTGTCTGAGATCAGGTCGATGCCGAGCTCGTCGAGCGCCGCGACGAGCTTCATCAGCGAATCGACATTGCCGCGCACCACGCCGTCACTTGCTTCCATGCGCTGGATGGTCGGCAGCGACAGGCCGGCCGCTTCGGCGAGCGCGCGTTGATCGATGCCGAGGATCGCGCGGGACGCCCGCAATTGGCCAGCGGTAATCATGAAGCTCACTGATGTAATTTACATCAGTAATAATGATTTACACATGAGTATAGGTATTACAACTATAATTTCTTGGCTAAGAAGCACCGATGGGACAGATTTGGGCCGTGAGCGCCAAGGCATCTCCCAGCGCCAATACGGCCACGCTTGCCGCAGGGCGTCGCGGACAGCCAGTTGTCAGGTTGTTAGGTGTTGATCAGGCCAACGCCGCGCAAAAGTGCGGCCGCTGACGCTTTAGCGCTTGCGCCGGAGCCGCACGACGACGTCGATACGGGCGATCTCGTAACCCTCGGGCGCCACCGGCGCCTTGCCGACCACCACGTCGCTCGATGGGATGTCCAGGAGATCGTTCTGGTCTTCGATGAAGAAGTGGTGGTGCTCGGAATTATTGGTGTCGAAATAGGCCTTCGAGCCGTCCACCGCGACCTGGCGCAGCAGGCCGACCTCGGTGAACTGATGCAGCGTATTGTAGACGGTGGCGAGCGACACCGGCACCTTGGCGCGGCTGGCTTCCTCGTATAGCATTTCCGCGGTCACGTGACGGTCGCCCTTGCCGAACAAAATCCAGCCAAGCGCCATGCGCTGCCGGGTGGGCCGCAAGCCGACGTCACGCAGCTTGGCCTTGACGTCGTGCCAGGGGCACCCCGTGAGATCGCCACGGGCCGGCTCAAGCCCCTGATTGGTCGGAGCGGCGGGCCTGAAGCTAAATGAACTCGACTGTGACATAGCGGCATCCGGCGGCGTTCAAGCCGCAAAAATCGTTGCAAGTGAAATTACTATACGCCACCCCACGCCCGCTGCAACTCCCTCTCCACTGCGCCGCGGTGGCGACTTGCCCACCCCGCCGCTTCATTGGCGGGGGATGCGCTTTGCCACATTGCCCCAATATGTTAGTGATTCAAGGGTTGGCCGGAAACGGCGGAAGCTGGATTTAGCATGCAGGAACGCCGTTCGAACTTCGCGTACGAGGATTTGCTGGCCTGCGGGCGAGGTGAGCTGTTCGGCGATGGCCCGCAACTGCCACTGCCGCCGATGCTGATGTTCGATCGCATTTCCGAAATCGCGGAAGTGGGCGGCGAATACGGCAAGGGGCTGGTGCGCGCCGTCCTCGAGCTCAAGCCTGACCTCTGGTTCTTCCCCTGTCATTTCAAGGGCGATCCGGTCATGCCGGGCTGCCTCGGCCTCGACGCGCTATGGCAGTTGCTCGGCTTCTTCCTCGGCTGGCTGGGCTCGCCCGGCAAAGGCCGCGCGCTCGGCATGGGCGAAATCAAGTTTTCCGGACAGGTGTTGCCGACGATGAAGAACATCGTCTACGGCATCGACATCAAGCGCGTGATGCGCTCGAAGCTCGTTCTCGGCATTGCCGATGGCTGGCTCTCGGCGGACGGATCGGTGATTTATCGTGCGCTCGATCTCAAGGTCGGACTGTTTCGCAATACAGAACCGCAGCCCAGCGAAGCGTAACGCAACCGCAAGCAGAGCGGGCGAGGCAAAACCATGAAACGCGTGGTCGTCACCGGGATGGGCATCGTCTCGTCCATCGGCAACAACACGCAGGAAGTGCTGGCTTCGCTGCGCGAGGCGAAATCGGGCATCGTCCGCGCCGACAAATATGCCGAGCTCGGTTTCCGGTGTCAGGTGCATGGTGCGCCGACGCTCGATGCGAGCGAGTCCGTCGACCGCCGCGCCATGCGGTTTCTCGGCGGCGGCGCGGCGTGGAATCACGTCGCCATGGAGCAGGCGATCCGCGACGCCGGCCTCAACGAGAGCGAGGTGTCGAACGAACGCACCGGCATCATCATGGGTTCGGGCGGCCCCTCGACGCGAACCATTGTCGAGAGTGCTGACATCACCCGCAGCAAAGGGCCGAAGCGGGTCGGTCCGTTCGCGGTGCCAAAAGCCATGTCGTCGACCGCTTCGGCGACGCTGGCGACCTGGTTCAAAATCAAGGGCGTCAACTATTCGATTTCGTCGGCCTGCGCGACGTCGAACCACTGCATCGGCAATGCCTACGAAACCATCCAAGTCGGCAAGCAGGACATGATTTTTGCCGGGGGCTGCGAGGAACTGGACTGGACGCTGTCGGTGCTGTTCGACGCCATGGGCGCGATGTCGTCGGGCTTCAATCAAACGCCCGATAAGGCTTCGCGCGCCTACGATGCGGACCGCGACGGCTTTGTCATCGCCGGCGGCGCCGGCGTGTTGGTGCTCGAAGAACTCGACCACGCCAAAGCCCGCGGCGCCAAGATCTATGCCGAGGTCGCCGGCTATGGCGCGACCTCCGACGGCGCCGACATGGTGGCGCCCTCGGGCGAAGGTGCGATGCGCTGCATGAAGATGGCGCTGGCGACCGTCGGGCCGCCGGTCGATTACATCAATCCGCACGCCACTTCGACGCCGATCGGGGATCTTAAGGAAATCGAGGCGATCCGCGACGTGTTCGGCGCCAAATGCCCGCCGATCTCGGCGACCAAATCGCTGACCGGCCATTCGCTCGGCGCCGCCGGCGCGCAGGAGGCGATCTATTCGCTCTTGATGATGAATTCAGGCTTCATTTGCGAGAGCGCCAATATCGAGACGCTCGATCCGGCCTTTGCCGACATGCCGATCGTGCGCGAGCGGCGGGACAACGTGAAGCTGGGCTGCGTGCTGTCGAATTCTTTCGGCTTTGGCGGCACCAATGCCTCCATCGTGCTCAAGCATCCGGAAGCCTGACGCATGGCGGGGCTGATGCACGGCAAACGCGGCCTGATCATGGGGGTCGCCAACGATCACTCGATTGCCTGGGGCATCGCTCGCACACTCGCCGCGCACGACGCCAAGCTCGCCTTCACCTATCAGGGCGACGCGCTCGGCAAACGCGTCAAGCCTCTGGCGGCGTCGGTCGGCGCCGATCTGGTGCTGCCGTGCGACGTCGAGGACGTCGGTTCGTTGGACGCGGTGTTTGCCGAGCTCGGCCGCATGTGGGGCAGCATCGACTTCCTGGTCCACGCCATCGCCTTTTCCGACAAGTCCCAGCTCACCGGCCGCTACGCCGACACCACGCGCGAGAATTTCGTGCGCACCATGCTGATCTCGTGCTTTTCCTTCACCGAGGCGGCCAAGCGCGCTGCTGCACTGATGCCGGACGGCGGCGCCATGCTGACGCTGACCTATAATGGCGGCCTGCGCACCATGCCGAACTACAATGTCATGGGCGTCGCCAAGGCGGCGCTCGAAGCCTCGGTGCGCTATCTCGCCGTCGATTTCGGCGACAACCGTATCCGCGTCAACGCTATCTCGTCCGGCCCGATCCGCACGCTGGCTGGCGCCGGCATCGGCGACGCGCGGGCCATGTTCGCGTTCCAGCAGCGGCATTCGCCGCTCCATCGCGGCGTGACGCTCGAAGAACTTGGCGGCGCCGGTCTCTATCTGCTGTCGGATCTCTCGACCGGCGTCACCGGCGAAATCCATTTCGTCGATTCCGGCTACAACATCATCGCCATGCCGCACCCCGACGCGTTGCGGGCGGATAACAAGGCCGCGGCGGACGACGCAGAGAAGTGAGCGTTACAGCTTCGCCAGATGCGGCATGACCTCGTCGCGGAACAATTCCAGCGACCGCATGGCATCTTTAAACGACATGTCGCCGAGGAAGAGATAGGTCAGCAGGTAATTGACGCCCAATTCCTTAACCTGCTTCTCGATCTCGGCGCGCACGGTTTGCGGTGAGCCGGCAATCGCCGTCCCGTCGGCGAGACAACCCTCGAAATTGGCGCCGCGCTCGACGTTCAAACGGCTGGTCAAGCCGGTCTGGCCGTGTTTGGTCCGCAGCCAGTTGATGTGTTCGAGATGCCGGTCCATGGCCGGCTTGCCGAAGCGATGCGCTTCCGCGTCGGTATCGGCGACGAAGATGTGCCGCTGCACGCCGATCGCGGCACCGCCGGGAAATTCGGCCTTGGGCTGCACCGGCGCGCCGCGCTTGGCCAGCGCCTTCTTGTAGGCGGCGATATTGGCCTTGGCGAGCGCCATCGGACCGAGCGTCACATAATGCAGCCCTTGTTCGCCGCCCCAGGTCGAGCCGATTTCGTTGGACGAGGCGTACCAGAACGGCGGGTGCGGCTGCTGCAGCGGACGCAGCGCAATCGGCACGTTCTCGTAGGTGTAGTGGTCGCCCTTGTAGGTGAGCGAGTTGGTTTTCAGCCCGGCGCTGACGCAGTCGAAGGCGTCGAAAAAGATCTCGCGCGACCGATCGTGCTCGACCTTGTGATATCTCAACTCGTAAGGCGATACGCCGCGCCCGACGCCGACATCGAGCCGGCCATGGCTCAGATGATCGAGCATGCAGATTTCCTCAATGAGCCGCAGCGGCGAATAGAGCGGCAATAGATAGACCAGCGGCCCAAGCCGCATCTGCTTGGTCGCGCGCGCCACCGCACCGAGATAGACGCCCGGCACCGGCACCAGATTGAGGGGCGTCGCATGATGCTCGGCGACTTGCAGGCAATAGATGCCGGCTCGATCGGCCGCTTCCGCATATTGCAAGCGCTCGTCAAACAGCTGTGCCATCGGCCGGTCGCCGAATTCGACGTGATCGAAAAGCCCGATTTTCATGTTGCCTCTTGTTGCTATTTTGTTTTCGGCAGGCCGACTTCGCGGCCCATGCCGGCGCAATCCGCATCGGTCTTCAATCCCGCGGCGTGGATGCCGTGGATCGCCAATTCCTCGTCGCGGTCCTCGGTGTCGCCGGTGACGCCGACAGCGCCGATGACTTCGCCGCTATGGTCGCGGATCAGCATGCCGCCGCCTTCGGGAAAAATCTGCTCGCCGCTCGCCGCGATCAGATAGCGCATGAAGATCGGCTTCTCCTGCGCCCGCTCGCGCACCAGTTTCGAGCTGCGGCCGAGCGACAAGGCCGCATAGGCTTTGCCGTAGGCCATTTCGAAGCGGATCATCGAGGAGCCGTCTTCCTTCTTGAACGCCTTCACCTTGCAGCCCGGCTCGACCACGATCACGCTCAACGGCCGGCAATTGAGCGCGGCGCCGCGTTCGATCGCGGCATCGATGATGCGCTCGGCCTGTGCCAGCGAAATGGTCGTCACCCTGCCCTCCCCCGCGCTTCGATTGCGCTTGTTTTGCCATCTTCTTCGCTTTGGGACCACCCGCATCGCTGCATGGTTGGCCTCTTGCTTCAGGCGGCGGAGCGCGCCACATGTGGCCGCGATGCCGGGTCCCCCTCCAATAGCCGTCGAACGCCTCGTCAAAATCTACAAAACCATCCCGGCGGTCGACGGTATTTCGTTCACGCTTGCGCCCGGCTCCATCACGGGCCTCCTGGGCGGCAACGGCGCCGGCAAGACCACGACCATCGCCATGATCATGGGCCTGACGACGCCGACCTCCGGGCGCGTCAGCGTGCTTGGCGCAGACATGCCGAGAGAGCGCTATCGTGTCCTGCACCGCATGAATTTCGAAAGTCCCTATGTCGAAGTGCCGATGCGGCTGACGGTGCGGCAGAATCTGACCGTGTTCGGCCTGCTGTACGGTGTCGAGGATTTGCGCGAGCGGATCGCCGAGCTTGGGCGGCAGCTCGATCTCACCGATCTGCTCGACCGACCCACCGGACGCCTTTCCGCCGGACAGAAAACCCGCGTCTCGCTCGCCAAGGCACTGATCAACAATCCGGACGTGCTGTTGCTCGACGAGCCGACCGCCTCGCTCGATCCCGACACCGCCGATTGGGTGCGGGCGCATCTCGCGGACTATTGCCGCCAGCGGCAAGCCACGGTGCTGCTCGCCTCCCACAACATGGCCGAGGTGGAACGGCTGTGCGAGCGGGTCATCATCATGAAGCGCGGCCATATCGAAGACGACGATACGCCGGCCAAGCTGTTGGCGCGCTACGGACGGCGCACGCTGGAGGAAGTGTTCCTCGATGTGGCGCGCGGCGTCGCCAGCGAGGCCGCGCAATGACGGCTCGCGTCGAGAGCGCCCCCTCCCCACCCTCCCCCGCTTGCGGGGGAGGGAAGGGTGGGGGCTCGCCCCGACGCATCGGCGCGATGATGTTGCGCTATTGGTACCTGCTCCGCTCGTCCTGGCCGCGGCTGCTCGACCTCGTCTATTGGCCGACGGTGCAAATGGTCACCTGGGGCTTCCTGCAATATTACATCACCAGCAATGCGGGCTTCTTCGCCCGCGCCGGCGGCACCTTCATCGGCGCGGTGCTGTTGTGGGACATCCTGTTTCGCGGCCAGCTCGGCTTCTCGATCTCGTTCCTCGAAGAGATGTGGTCGCGCAACATCGGCAACCTGATGATGAGCCCGCTGCGGCCGATCGAGTTCATCGCCGCATTGATGGTGATGAGCGTGGTGCGGCTGTCGATCGGCGCGGTACCGGTGACGTTTCTCGCCATCGGCTTCTTCGGCTTCAACCTCTACGGATTGGGGTTCGCGCTGGTGGCGTTCTTTTTCAACCTGATGCTGACCAGCTGGGCGATCGGAATTTTCGTGTCCGGGCTGATCCTGCGTAACGGCATGGGCGCGGAAAATCTCGCCTGGTCGATCATGTTTCTGTTCATGCCGCTGACTTGCGTTTACTACCCGGTCACCACGCTGCCGGTCTGGCTGCAACCCGTCGCATGGGTATTGCCCCCCACTTACGTGTTCGAGGGTATGCGCGCACTTCTCATCCAGAAGGTGTTTCGCGGCGACCTGATGCTCGACGCGCTGGCGCTCAATATGGTGCTATTCGCCCTGGGCGTATTCGGCTTTCTCAAATTGCTGCAGAGTGCGCGCCGCCACGGCTCGCTCATGCAGACCGGCGAATAGGTTCCGGGCCGAAATCGCGGACCCTATGGAACGAATGGAAGCTATGTGCGCTGCAAATAGATGGAAAACGTTGACCTTCACTGGAGAAGTGAAAGCGACCCTCACGAGTGCAGGAAAATCGAAACAAATTGCATATATGTTGGTAGTATGACATATCCAAAAGCTCATGCTGCAGTGCAGCAGGAAGCCGGGCAAGGTTCATCCATGGCCATCGGAGAGTTCGGCGGCGCACCCGCGCTACCCATCGACAATGGAGTGTTGCTGTCGACGCCGCTCTATTGGTTTTACGAGATGAGTCACGCGGCGCTCAATCCGTCCCGGGCGTGGGCCGACGCAACACGATTGTTTTTCAAGAATCCGGTCAATCCGCTGTCGTTCACGACCTATGGCAAGACGGTCGCCGCCGCTTGCGAATTATTCGAGCGCTCAACGCGCCGTTATGGCCGCCCCGAATGGCGGATCGATTCGGCGCTGGTCGGCGGCGAGCGCGTGCCGATCCACGTCTCCACCGTCTGGGAGCGGCCGTTCTGCAAGCTCATCCATTTCGAACGCATGTTCGAGCATCCGCCGAAGCGGCCGCAGCCGCGGCTTTTGATCGTCGCGCCGATGTCGGGTCACTATGCGTCACTGTTGCGCGGCACCGTCGAGGCGTTTCTGCCCAATCACGACGTCTACGTCACCGACTGGGTCGATTTGCGCATGGTGCCGTTGTCGGAAGGACGCTTCGATCTCGACGACTACATCGATTACCTGATCTCGATCCTGCATGCGCTCGGCGGCGACGTCAGCATCGTCGCGGTATGTCAGCCGTCGGTACCGGTCATTGCCGCAGTCGCTCTCATGGAGGCCGATGACGATCCCTATGTGCCGAATGCGATGGTGCTGATGGGGGGACCGATCGACACGCGGGTCAACCCGACCGCCGTGAACAAACTTGCCGAAAAGCGCGGCATCGATTGGTTCCGCACTCACGTCATCACCAAAGTGCCGTTTCCCAATCCCGGCTTCATGCGCGACGTCTATCCCGGCTTCCTCCAGCTCAATGGCTTCATGAGCATGAACCTCGACCGTCACATCGAGGCGCACAAGCAGCTGTTCATGCATCTGGTACGCGGCGACGGCGATTCGGCGCAGAAGCACAAAGAGTTCTACGACGAATATCTTGCGGTGATGGACCTCTCGGCCGAGTTCTATCTGCAGACCGTCGACACCGTGTTCGTGCGCCACGCCTTGCCGAAGGGCAAGATGACGCACCGCGGCCGGCCGGTCGATCCGGGCCGCATCAAGCGCGTCGCGCTGCTCACTGTGGAAGGCGAGCACGACGATATTTCCGGCGTCGGCCAGACCGAGGCGGCGCACCGCTTGTGCGCCAACATTCCGCCGGACCGGCAAGCACACTGGCTGCAGCCCGGCGTCGGACACTACGGCGTGTTCAACGGTTCGCGCTTCCGCTCGGAGATCGCGCCGCGCATTTCCGACTTCGTGCTGTCGATGAGTCAGCCAACCGGCGTCGCGCGCGCCCGCATGCGTTCCGGCAACGGCGCCACGCTGCACACCGCGTAATCGATCGAATCTTCCTGCCACGTAAATCTCGCCACCGGTATCGGCGATGTGGCATTATCATGCCAGCGATTGGATTCGGGGTGCTCGCCATGCCGTTGCATGCGCTGCTCTATCGTCGCACCAGCGAACCGCAGACGATCGAGGTTGCTTTCGACGAAACCGTCTATCCGGTGCGGCTGCGGCGGCACCGGCAGGCGCGCCGTTATACGCTGCGCATTCAGGCGGCGACGCGCGAAGTCATTCTGACCATGCCGCCGCGCGGCACGCTACGAGAAGCGCGTAGCTTCGCGCAGAAGCACGGCGCCTGGATCGCGGCGCGGCTCGTCCGGTTGCCGGAGCCGGTGCCGTTTGCGCATGACGTCGTGGTGCCGCTGCGCGGCGTGCCGCACCGGATCGCGCACCGTCATGGCGCGCGCGGCACGGTGTGGACCGAGATCGACGGCAATGGCGAGCGGCTGTTATGCGTCGCCGGCCACGCGCCGCACATCGATCGCCGCATCGGCGATTTTCTGCGCCGCGAGGCCAGACGCGACCTAGAGGCCACCAGTCTGCGCTATGCCCGCGATCTCGGTCTCGCGGTCCGGCGCGTCACCGTGCGCGACCAGTCGAGCCGCTGGGGCTCCTGCTCGACCACCGGCATGCTGTCGTTTTCCTGGCGGCTTATCCTGGCGCCGAGCCAAGTGCTCGATTACCTCGCCGCGCACGAAGTCGCCCATCTCGTCGAAATGAACCACTCCGCCAGGTTCTGGCGCGTGGTGCAACGGATTTGCCCGCATCATAACAGCGCCAAGGCTTGGCTCGACGCGCACGGCGCCGACTTGCATCGCTACGGGCTGCCGAACAGCCACGAGACGCGATGAAGTTCCCGCATGCGGAAATCACTTGGCTGATCTGTTGCTTCGCATGCCGGCGCAATATGCCGGCGCCGATGGATTGCAGCAGATCACACTAATCCGTGATCTGCATTGCATCTCAGGCTGGTGCTCCTATTTGTGAGCCATGAAGGCCGGCCGGGCGACTGCCCATCCCCCGACACCCCCTGTCACCCGGTCAGATAAGCCTGAGTTGAGGCAACAACTTAAGAACCCCAAGCAGCGTACCGGCTTGGGGTTCTTTTTTGTGCGGCCGGCGGGCGGGCGCGCTCAGTCTTTCACGAGGTCGCCAAGCAGACTTGCGGCGACCGAAAGCTTTGACAGCGTCAGGCCGGAATTGGCGATCTCGGCAATCGCGATGCGGATGCGCTCGACTTCGTTTTTGCGCGGCGCCACCCAGGCTTCGACGGCGCCTGAGCCGGTGGCGCCATTGCCGACCATGGCGGCGGTGAGCCGGCGCTCGGCATCGCCGATGGTGTCCCGCGCGCGATCGAGCGCCAGCCGGTCGAAATAATCGGCGATGGGGATGGTGCTTGCGGCGCTGGCGATGCGGTCGAGGCGGAAAAACGTCCCGGCGGCAAAATAAGTCGCCGCAACCTCGGCGATCGGTTTGCCGGTGCGGTCGGCGACCAGAACGATATCGGGCGCCGCGGTCAGCGCGCGAAGATTGGCAATGCTGCCGGCGAGTTCGTCCGGCACACCGGCCGCGCCGAGTTCGCGCCGCCGGGCCGCGCGCGCTTCGCGGAGATCCTGCGACAGCGCGTCATCAAGTGCGGCACTAACCGCGGCAATGCCATGGCGGTAATGCGCCACGAGATCTGCAAGCCCTTTGGCAAGATCGACATTGCGCAAGAACCAGACAATGCGGTCGAGCAGCAAATCCTCCACCGCCGCATAGAGATCGAGCTGCAGCTTGCCGGGGATTTTGTTGTCCAGGCTGTCGATCGCACCGTTCAAGGCGGTCATGCCGTAGCTGTCGCGCACGGCGGCGAAGGCCGACGCGATCGACGCGGGCGCTGCGCCGGTCTGGTCGGCGATCCGCACGATCAGCGACGGGCCGCCGCGATTGATCATCGAGTTGCCGAGATGGGTGGCGATGATTTCGCGGCGCAGCCGGTGATGCGCGAGCGCGTCGGGGAAGCGCACGTCGATCGCCTTGGGGAAATAGCGGCCGAGTTCGCGCGCGAGATAAGGATCGTCCGGCACCGCGGATTCAAGCAGGTCCTCGTAGAGCGTGAGCTTGGCATAGGCCAGCAGCACCGAAAGCTCGGGCCGCGTGAACGGCTCGGACCGGCGCCGCCGCTCGGCAAGCTGCACGTCGTCGGGCAGGAATTCCACCGCGCGGTCGAGCAAACCGCGGCCTTCCAGCGTCTGGATGAGACGCTGCTGGAAGCCGAAATCCTCCATGCCGCGGCGCTGGGCGAGCGAGAGCGCCAGCGTCTGCAGATAATTATTGCGCAGCACGAGATGAGCGACCTCGTCGGTCATATCGGCCAGGAACGCATTGCGCGCGGCCATGGTCAGGCGGCCATCGCGCAGCGGAATGCTTAGCGCGATCTTGATATTGACCTCCATGTCGGAGGTGTTCACGCCGGCGGAATTGTCGATGGCGTCGGTGTTGAGCCGCACGCCGCGAAACGCCGCCTCGATGCGGCCGCGTTGGGTCATGCCGAGATTGGCGCCCTCGCCGATCACCTTGCAGCGCAGATCGCTGCCGGCGATCCGAACCGCGTCGTTGGCGCGGTCGCCGACCGCCTCGTCGCTCTCGTCCGCGGCGCGAACGTAAGTGCCGATGCCGCCAAAGAAAATCAGGTCGACCGGGGCCTTGAGCACGGCGCGGATCAATTCCGCTGGCGTGAGGCGTTCGCCGACGCCGATCAGCCTCTGCGCTTCCGGCGAAAGCCTGATTTCCTTCGCCGCGCGCGGGTAAACGCCGCCGCCCTTGGAGATCAGCGTCTTGTCGTAATCCTGCCAGCTCGAGCGCGGGAGATCGAACAGACGCCGCCGTTCGGCGAAGCTTAATTCCGGATCGGGATCGGGATCGAGCAAAATATCGCGGTGGTCGAACGCGGCGACAAGCTTGGTGGTCTTCTCGCGCAACAGGCCGTTGCCGAACACGTCGCCCGACATGTCGCCGACGCCGACCACGGAGAACGGCGTCGTCGCGATATCGACGTCCATTTCCTGAAAATGGCGCTTGACCGATTCCCAGGCGCCACGAGCGGTAATGCCCATTTTCTTGTGGTCGTAGCCGGCCGAGCCGCCGGAGGCGAAGGCGTCGCCGAGCCAGAAATCATGCGCGATCGCGATGTCATTGGCGATGTCGGAGAACGTCGCGGTGCCTTTGTCGGCTGCCACCACGAGATAGGGATCGTCGCCGTCGTGGCGGACTACGTCCGTCGGCGCAATGACGCCGCTCGTTCCAGCCCCGATATTGTCGGTGATGTCGAGCAGCGTCGAAATGAACATTTTGTAGGTGGCAACGCCTTCGGCCTGGATGGCTTCGCGCGGGCCGGTCGGCAAAAACTTCGGCACGTAGCCGCCCTTGGCTCCGACGGGCACGATCACCGCGTTCTTGACGTTCTGCGCCTTGACCAGGCCCAGGACCTCGGTGCGGAAGTCCTGCGGCCGGTCCGACCAGCGAATGCCGCCGCGCGCGACTTTGCCGAAGCGCAAATGCACCGCTTCGACCCGCGGCGAATAGAGAAAGATTTCGTAGAGCGGCCGCGGCAGCGGCATGCCGTCGACTTTGCGGCTGGAAAACTTGATCGCAATCAGCTCCTTCGCGCGGCCGTCGCGGTCAAGCTGATAAAAATTGGTGCGGATGGCGGCGGTAACCGCGTTAACGAAACGACGCAGGATTCGGTCTTCGTCGAGGCCCTCGACCGCCTGCAGCGCCGCTTCGATTTCCGCGGCGACTGCTGCCTCGCGCGCCGTGCGTTCGTTCGGCGCTGCGGCCAAATGCGGATCGAAGCGCGTCTGGAATAGATGTACGATCTGCGCGGCAATGCCGGGATATTTGCGCAACGTCGCCCACATATAATCCTGCGAATAGGGCACGCGGATCTGGCGCAGGAAACGCGAAATGGTGCGGATCAAAGCAACGTCGCGCCAGCCTAGTCCCGCCGCCAGCACCAGCGCGTTGTAGCCGTCGCTCTCCGCCTTCTTTGCCATCACGACGAGGAAGCAAGCTTCCAGCCGCGCTTTGAGGGCAGCAAGATCGATGGGCTGACCGGAATCGCTTTCGATCTCCATGTCGTGAAACCAGACGTCGGCGGCACCGGCCGGCCGGATGTGATAAGTGCGTTCGTCGAGGACGCGGAAGCCCATATTTTCCAGCACCGGCACGCGTTCCGAGAGCGAAATCGGCCGGTTATGGCTGAAGACCTTCAATCCCGCACGCGACGGCGCCACGCCGCCCCGGCGGTAAAAATCGACCCCAAGCGGGCGCTCCGGCGTGAGCGTCTCGATGACGCGAATATCGCCGACCGCGATCGGCGCCGGATAAACCTCTTGGTAATCGATCGGGAACGCGTCGCGATAGCGCGCAAACAACGCGTGCCCAAAAGCCGGGTCGTAACCCACCGCGAGCGCCTCGCGCAATACGTCGGTCCAGCTCCGCACAATGGCTTCGACGCCACGATCAAGCGTGTCGCGACCCGGCTTCGTCGTCGCGCCGCCGGAGCGCACGATGATGTAGTGCACCCGCACCAGCGGCCCTTCGGGGAAGAACGGATAGTATGTGCTCAGCTGTCCGTTGAACGCAGCAGCGAGATAATTGCCGATCGCCGCTCTGATCTGGCCGCCGTAACGGTCGCGCGGAATATAGACCAGCACCGATACGAAACGGTCGAACCGATCATAACGCGGCAGCACGCGAACACGCGGCCGCTCGTCGAGCTGAAGCACGTCCAGCGCAAACTGATAAAGCGCGTCCTCGTCGATCTGGAACAATTCGTCGCGCGGATAGGTTTCGAGCACATTGACCAGGGCCTTGCCGGAATGACTCGATAGATCGAAGCCGGCGCGACGGATGATGCTGTCGGTCTTGCGCCGCAGATACGGAATCGTGCGCGCCGATTGCGTATAGGCGGTCGAGGTGAACAGGCCGCAGAAGCGGTGTTCGCCGACCAGCGTGCCGGAGCGGTCGAAGCGCTTGACGCCGATGTAGTCGAGCGGGACGCGCCGGTGCACGGGAGAGCGCACCGTTGATTTTGTGACGATGAGGAGCTTCGGCTCCTCAAAGAAGCCGCGAATCTCGGGCGTCATGGTCAGCGGTTCGTTCCAACGCTGCAATGCGCCTACCTCGCGCGATCGCAACAGACCAAGGCCGGTCGCGAAGTCCGGCTCGAGCACGTCACCGCTGGGGGTGAAGGCGAAATCCCGTGCGCCGAGGAACGTGAAATTGTCCTCCGCGATCCACTCCAGAAACTGAATGGCTTCGGCGATCTCATCGACCGGAAGCGGCGGCGGATTTTCCCTCAGTTCGGCGATGACGCCGCGAATCCGCGCCAACATCGGTCGCCAATCCCGCACGCAGGCGCGCACGTCGGCGAGCACGCTCTCGAGCGCCCGGACGATGTCCGCGCGCTGCGCTGAATCGTCGGCGCCTTCGACATGCAGCTGGATAAAGCTCTCGCGCGAGCCTTCGACGGAACGCGTGGGCATAAATTTCATCAATCGGCCCGCGGAGTTGCGCTCGACCGTGAACACCGGATGGACGAATAGGCGGATATCGAGACCGCGCCGGTTGAGCTCGCCAGCGACGGAATTGACCAGAAACGGCATATCGTCGTTGACGATCTCAAGCACGGCAATGCCGGACGGCGCAGCCATCGGCTCGAAGCGTATTTTGGGCGCGTCGGCTGGGCGCTCGGCGACGAATGCCCATGACCGCTCGGCGATGCCGGCAAGCACCTCCGCGCTGTAGCGCTCAAGGTCCTCCGGTACGGCAAGGCCGAATAGCTTGACGACAAAGTCGACCGGCACGTCGGGCCGGCGCTGAGCCAGCAAGCCAGCGGCCGCATCGAGCAATGCCAGGCGGGCGTGATCGGCGCCGTCGGGGGGAAGATGCTGGTCGTCCATGTTTCCCCTATCTCGCTCGATTTCTTGGGATATTACTCGCTGACCCGGCGCCTCCGCTACCGCGGCGCAGCGCTATTTTATGCACCTGATATAGTTACGCCCGCCGCCGATGGAGCGGCGCAATGGAAATCATCCCCATGGCAAAGCGCAGCACCAAGACGGCGACCAGCGCCAAGGTACAACCGGGCGCGGCAGCAACCGATGACACGATGATGACCGCGCTAAAGCTTCCGCCAGCGCCGCTGTCCCCCGACATGGCGGCCTATTTCGCCAAATGCGAGGAGAAGCTCGGCTTCGTACCGAACGTACTCAAGGCTTACGCCTTCGACATGGGGAAGCTCTCCGCCTTCGTCGCCATGTATAACGATCTGATGCTGGCGCCCTCGGGCTTGAGCAAGCTCGAACGCGAGATGATCGCGGTTGCGGTGTCGGCGCATAATCGTTGTTATTATTGCCTGGTCGCGCATGGCGCCGCCGTGCGCCAGTTGTCCGGCGATCCGCCGCTCGGCGAATTGATGGCGATGAATTATCGCGCGGCACGGCTGTCGAAACGGCATCGCGCCATGCTCGATTTTGCCGCCAAGCTCACCGCCGAGCCGTGGCTGGTCGAGGAGGAGGATCGGGAGCGCGTGCGCCGCGCCGGCTTTTCCGACCGCGACATCTGGGATATCGCCGCCGTCGCCGGCTTCTTCAACATGACCAACCGCGTGGCGTCCGCCACCGACATGCGGCCGAACAGCGTGTATCACAAGCAAGCGCGTTGACGTGGTAGCCGTCATCGCGAGGAGTTAACGGGGCCGGCCCGATGGCTCGCAATGACGATTCAGGCGTGAACTGAAAGATCCCGGATCGTCGGCTGCTCGCCTGACAGCGGGTTCGCGGAATCCCAGCTATAACGCAGCGTCTCGAAGCGCATAGCGCGGGCATCGAGCATGACCAGGCGCCCGACCAGGTTCTCGCCGAAGCCGACAATCTCGCGGATCACTTCCAGCGCCATCATCGATCCGATCACACCGGCGAGCGCGCCGAGCACGCCGGCCTCGGCGCAAGCGGGTACCGTGCCGGGCGGCGGCGGCTCGGGAAACAGGCAGCGGTAGGTCGGGTTTGGCTTGCCGTCGGCGCCACGCTCATGGGCGCGGATGGTGGTGAGCGTGCCGTCGAACGTGCCGAGCGCGGCGGTGACCAGCGGCTTCTTGGCGAAATAGCAGGCGTCCGAGACCAGATAGCGTGTGGCGAAATTGTCGGAGCCGTCGGCGACGATGTCATAGCCCCCGATCAATTCGAGCGCGTTCTTTGCCGTGAGCCGCGTATTGTATTGCTTCACCGCGACATGCGGGTTGAGGCGGTGGATCATCGCCGCGGCGCTGTCGACTTTCGGCATGCCGATGTCCGGCGTCGTATGGATGACTTGCCGCTGCAAATTCGACAGCGCCACCGTATCGTCGTCGACCACGCCGAGCGTGCCGACCCCGGCAGCGGCGAGATAAAGCAGCACCGGCGCCCCAAGGCCGCCAGCGCCGACGACCAACACACGGCCGCGGCCAAGCGCGGCCTGGCCCGGCCCGCCCACGTCGCGCAGCACGATGTGGCGCGCGTATCGCTCAAGCTCGTCGTCGGTCAACATGTTGGCAATATAATGGGTCCAGAGGACGCGCGCCGGGCTATCTGTGCTCGAATTTCGGCGGCCGCTTTTCGATGAAGGCCATCATGCCTTCCTTCTGGTCCCGTGTCGCGAATAGCGAGTGAAAGACGCGGCGTTCGAAGCGCACGCCCTCGGCGAGTGAGGTCTCGAAGGCGCGGTTGACCGCCTCCTTGGCCGCCAGCACCGACGGCAGCGACATCGCGGCAATCGTGTCGGCGACCTTGAGCGCCTCCTCGACTAGGCTTGCCAATGGCACGATGCGCGCGACCAAGCCGGAGCGTTCGGCCTCTTGCGCGTCCATCATGCGCCCGGTGAGGATGAGATCCATCGCCTTGGCTTTGCCAACCGCATGCGTCAGCCGCTGCGTGCCGCCAATGCCGGGAATAATACCGAGCTTGATTTCCGGCTGACCGAACTTGGCATTGTCGGCGGCAATGATGAGATCGCATTGCAGGGCAAGCTCGCAGCCGCCGCCAAGCGCGAAGCCCGCGACCGCGGCGATCACCGGCTTGCGCACTTCGGCAACGCGGTGCCAGTTCGCCGCGAAATCAGCGAGGAAGACTTCGGTGAAGGCCTTATCCGCCATTTCCTTGATGTCGGCACCGGCCGCGAACGCCTTGTCCGAACCGGTGATGACGATGCAACCGATATTGGGATCGGCATCGAAGCCGGCCACGGCGTCGGCGAGTTCGCGCATCAGCGCGGCGTTGAGCGCGTTGAGCGCCTGTGGGCGATTGAGCCGGACGAGACCGACCCGGCCGCGGGTCTCAACAATGATGCTTCATGGTACGATATTCTCCCCGGCTATTTCTGGCACGCCGGACAATAAAACGTCGAGCGGCCGTTCTGCACGATACGCTTGACGGTGCCGGTGCATGCCCCCTCCCTACCCTCCCCCGCAAGCGGGGGAGGGTAGAGAGGGGAACACAGTTCGCCTTCGCGATCGTAGACGCGGAAATTATGCTGAAACATGCCGAGTTCGCCGTCGGTGCGGCGGTGGTCGCGCAATGACGAGCCGCCGCTCTTGATCGCTTCATTGAGCACCGCCTTGATGGCTTCGACCAGCCGCTTCGCGCGCTCATTCGGTTCGCCTTTCCTGTCGGCGATCGTTGACGCCATTCTTTTGGGAGACAGCCGGGCGCGATAGAGCGCTTCGCAGACATAAATATTGCCGAGTCCGGCGACGATGCGCTGATCCAGCAGCGCCGCTTTCAGACTGGTCTTCTTGCCGCGGCAGGCGCGCGCCAGCATCGCGGCATCGAAGGCGTTGCCGAGCGGCTCTGGGCCGAGCCCCTTGAGCAGCGGTTCGGCGTCGAGCTTGGCGCGCGGCACAAGCTTCATCGAGCCGAAGCGGCGCGGATCGTTGAAGGTGATCGTCGCGCCGGACGACATATGGAAGACGACGTGGTCGTGCGCGGTATGCTTCTCGCGCTGGTGGTGGTAGCGGCCGAGTATCCGATCTTTTTCCTGGAAGACATGAAACGAGCCGGACATGCCGAGATGCATCAGAAGAACGTCGCCGGAGGACAAATCCGCGAGCAGATATTTGGCGCGCCGGCCGATGCCGGTCACGGTTTTGCCGGTAAGCCGCTGGGCAAAATCTTTCGGCAGCGGCCAGCGCAGATCGCCGCGGCGGACCTCGACCTTGGTAAAGCGCCGGCCTTCCATCGCCGGTTCGAGGCCGCGCCGTACGGTTTCGACTTCGGGCAGTTCGGGCATCTAGCGGCTCGCACTCATGCGGCCGCTGTTTCGGTTGGCTCGCCGAACGTGATGCGGTTGCCGAATGGATCGACCACTGTCAGTTCGGTCATGCCCCATTCCTGCTGCTGCGCGCCCGGGCGATTGTAGCGGTATTGCTTTTGCGCCAATTCACGATGCAAAGCCCGCACTCCACTCATATACACGTAGACATGGGAGCCCGGCGTGCTATCGCCGTGATGTTCGCTGAGATGAATGGCGAGCCCGTCTCTCGATATACGCATAAAGAGCGGCGCATCGGGATCGAGGCGATGCTCCCCATCCACCTTAAACTCCAGGAAACCGAGATAGAATTCGCGAGCCTTTTCCACGGAAAACATGCGGAAAATCGGGATGACCCGTTGGACCTGAAACGACATGTGAACCACCTCTATGGCTCCGCTACGCGCCCCTTAAACCATCCGGACGAGGCTTTGTAGCGCCCGAGCGCCCCCCGCGCTATCGTGCAACCCCAAAGGACGCGACATGGCCAAATCGCAACAGCACCAGACCGATTTCGGCTACCGACAGGTGCCGCTTGGCGAGAAGCAGAGCCTCGTCGACGACGTGTTTCACAGCGTCGCGCGCCGCTACGATCTGATGAACGACCTGATGTCGTTCGGCCTGCATCGGGCCTGGAAGGATGCGCTGGTCACCGCCGTCAATCCGCCGAAGAACAGCCCCTTTGCGCTGCTCGACATCGCCGGCGGCACTGGCGACGTCGCCTTCCGCGTGATCGAACGCGGCGGACCGCAAACGCGGGCGACGGTCTGCGACATCAATGCCGCCATGCTTGAAATCGGCCGCGAGCGCGCGGCGGCGCGCTCGCTCAGCGACGCGATTACGTTCGCCGAGGCCAACGCCGAGGCGCTGCCATTTGCCGACAAGAGCTTCGACGCCGTGACCATCGCCTTCGGCATCCGCAACGTGCCGCGCATCGAGCAAGCGCTGGCCGAGGCCTATCGCGTGCTCAAGATCGGCGGAAAATTTGCCTGCCTTGAATTCTCCGCCGTCGACGTGCCGGGCCTCGACCGGCTTTACGATTTTTACTCGTTCAACGTCATCCCCGCGCTCGGCCAGGCGGTGACCGGCGATGCCGAATCCTATCGCTATCTGGTGGAATCGATCCGCCGCTTCCCTAGTCCGCCAGCCTTTGCCGCCATGGTGCGGGCCGCCGGCCTCGGCCGCGTCGCGTTTCAATCGATGAGCGGCGGCATCGTCGCGCTGCATTCCGGTTGGCGTTTGTGATTTCCGGCTCCGCGCATCTTATTCGCCTTGGCCGCGCCGGGTTTGTATTCGCCCGTGAGGGCGTGTTCGGCAGCGTCGATCCGGCCATGGTGCCGCCGTCCGCGCGTCCGTTGTTGCGAATGGCGCGACTGCTCGAACGACGCTCGACCGGACCCGCTGAGACGCGCCTGTCGACCGCGCTCAGCCGGCTCGGCCCAAGTTATGTCAAGCTCGGCCAGTTCTTGGCGACACGGCCGGATGTTGTGGGCGCCGCGCTGGCGCGCGATCTCGAAAGCCTGCAGGATCGGATGCCGCCGTTTCCGCAAGCCGAGGCTGAGGCAGCGGTTGCCGCGTCGTTCGGCCGGCCGGTCGCTGCCGTATATGCAAGCTTTGGACCGGCGGTCGCGGCCGCCTCCATTGCTCAAGTGCATCAGGCCACGGTGGCGACGGAGGCCGGGCCGCGCGCCGTCGCGGTTAAGCTGTTGCGGCCGGGCGTCGAGCGGCGTTTTCACGCCGATCTCGCGGCCTTCGCCTTCGCCGCACGGCACGCCGAGAATCTGTCCGGCGAAGCACGCCGGTTGCGGCTCATCGAAGTCGTCGACACCTTGCGCCGCGCGGTCATGGTCGAAATGGACTTCCGCCTGGAAGCGGCGGCGCTTTCGGAGATGGCGGAAAACACCAAGGACGATCCGGATTTTCGCGTGCCGGCGGTCGACTGGGACCGCACCACCAAGGAAGTGCTGACGCTGGAATGGATCGACGCCACGCCGCTGTCGGACCGCGCGCGATTGGTGGCCAAAGGCTTCGATCTGCCGCAGCTCGCCCGCGCCTTGATCCAAACCTTTCTTCGCCATGCGTTGCGCGACGGCTTCTTTCACGCCGACATGCATCCCGGCAATCTGTTCGTCGACGATGCCGGCCGGCTGATCGCCGTCGACTTCGGCATCATGGGCCGGCTCGGTGCCAAGGAGCGGCTGTTCCTGGCAGAAATCCTGCACGGCTTCATTACGCGGGATTATTACCGCACCGCGCAGGTTCACTTCGAGGCCGGCTATGTGCCACCAAGCCATTCGATCGAAGAATTTGCCCAAGCCATCCGCGCCATCGGCGAGCCGATCCACAACCGCGCCGCCGAAGATATCTCGATGGCGAAACTGCTGACGCTGCTGTTCGAGGTGACCGGGCTGTTCGACATGCGCACACGGCCGGAATTGCTGCTGTTGCAGAAAACAATGGTCGTAGTCGAGGGCGTGGCGCGCACAATGGACCCCAAGCTCGACATGTGGAGCACCGCCGAGCCGGTGGTACGCGAATGGATGGAGCGCAATCTCGGCCCCGCCGGCAAACTCGAAGGCGCCGCTCAGGGAATTGGCGAGATCGGTCGCTTCCTAACTAACGTACCTGTGTTGCTGACGCAGGGAGCCGGAATCCTCGGACGATTGGACGAACTCACCCGTGAAGGCGTCCTGCTGCTGTCGCCGCAAACTATTGCCGAGATCAAGAGGGATGAAACGCGTCTGATGCGGTGGACTGTCGGCGCGCTCTGGGTCATCGCCGCCCTCCTGCTATGGCTGGCATTAAGGCATTGATTGCAGTGATTGCATTGCAATCAAACCGGCGGTAATATCTGATCTCACGCTGGAAATGCCTATGGCCAGCCTCACTGTCCGCCAGCTCGACGACAAATTGAAGAAGCTCCTGCGGCTGCGCGCGGCGCGCCATGGCCGCTCGATGGAAGACGAAGTGCGCGTCATCCTGAAGGCAGCAGCCGATGATGCCGGCCGCGATATCCTCGAGCGTTTCGAGCCCAGCGCGCAATCGGCACGGCCAAGGTCATCCGCCGTAGAGGCCGGCGGCCCGCGCCTCTTGCTCATTATCGGCGGCGGCATCGCCGCCTACAAATCGCTCGATCTCATCCGCCGCCTGCAAGACCGCGGCGCAAACGTGCGCTGCGTTCTGACGCAAGCGGCGCAGCATTTTGTCACGCCGCTTGCCGTCGGCGCACTCGCCGGCGAGCGCGCCCATAGCGACCTGTTCGATCCGCAGAGCGAATTCGATGTCGGCCACATTCGCCTTGCCCGCGATGCCGACCTCGTCGTCGTCGCGCCGGCAACCGCCGACCTGATCGCGAAAATGGCCGGCGGCCACGCCGACGATCTCGCCACCGCTGTGTTGCTGGCAACCGCCAAGCCGATCCTGATCGCGCCGGCGATGAATCCGCAGATGTGGTCGGCCAAGGCGACGCAGCGCAATCTGGCGCAGCTCGCGGCGGACGGCATTCACCTCGTCGGGCCGAATGCCGGCGCGATGGCCGAGCGCGGTGAGGCCGGTTTGGGCCGCATGGCCGAGCCTTTGGAAATCGTCGCCGTCGTCGAAGCCTTGTTGCACCGCGCGGGAGCACTGTCCGGCCGGCGCGTTCTGGTCACCTCGGGGCCGACCAGCGAGCCAATCGATCCGGTGCGTTTTATCGCCAATCGCTCGTCGGGCAAGCAGGGCCATGCCATTGCCGCGGCTGCGGCCGCTGCCGGCGCCGACGTGGTGCTGGTGAGCGGGCCGGTCGCCGCGCCTGATCCGGCGGGCGTCACCGTCGTCAAAGTCGAAACGGCACGGCAAATGCTGGATGCGGTCGAGGCGGCGCTGCCGGTCGACATCGCCATATTCGCAGCCGCCGTCGCCGATTGGCGCGCTGCCGAGCCGAGCACGACCAAGATCAAGAAACAGCAAGGCCGCACACCGACGCTCAAGCTGATCGAGAACCCCGATATCCTTTCGACGATCGCGCATCGCAAATCCGGCCGGCCGCGACTCGTGATCGGCTTTGCTGCCGAAACCGATCACGTCATCGCCAATGCCAAGGCCAAGCTTGCCAAGAAAGGCTGCGACTGGATCCTCGCCAATGACGTTTCGCCGGCGACCGGCATCATGGGCGGCGACAGCAATACGATCCACTTGATCACGCCCGTGGCCCTGGAGCACTGGCCGCAGCAGTCGAAAGAGGACGTCGCCCGCATGCTCATCGAGCGGATCACGGCCGCGCTTGAAGGAGACAAACGGTGAGCACGGAGCTGCGCATCATGCGCTTGCCGCACGGCGCCGACCTGCCGTTACCGGCCTATCACAGCACGCTCGCTGCCGGGCTCGATCTCTCAGCCGCGGTGGCGGCCGCATCGCCCGTGGCGATCAATCCCGGCGCCCGCGCCATGATCCCGACGGGAATTGCGATTGCCTTGCCACCTGGGAGCGAAGGTCAAGTTCGGCCGCGCTCCGGCCTCGCCCTCCACCATGGCGTCACCGTGCTGAATGCTCCCGGGACCATCGACGCCGATTACCGCGGAGAAATACAAGTCATTCTTGTTAATCACGGCGCTGAAACTGTAGTAATCACGCGAGGAATGCGCATTGCGCAGCTAGTCGTCGTCCCCATACAACAAGTTATTCTTGTTGAATGCACCGAATTAAATGAGACTGACCGTGCGGCCGGAGGATTTGGCTCCACCGGAAGCACGATTAAGCACGATTAAAACTGACGTTAAACTGGACCACACACGAGGTGTAAGATATTAGCGCTGACAATGAACTAATTTCCGCTCAAAGGCGTTTGTACTCCTCGATGCCTCTGCTGCCTCGCAAAGGAGTTCTCGCCGTCGCGGCGGTTATCGATGTCGCGATGCAAGAGCATGGCCAGCCAATTTCCGCGAAAGCGCTAGCCGCGCGACACGGATTGCCGCCGCGGCATCTGGAGCCCGTTCTGCAAGCGCTCGTGCGCTGCGGAATATTGCGCGGCGTTCGCGGCCCGCGCGGCGGATACGAACTGGCCCGCGACCGCAGGCGCGTTACAGCAAATGACATACTGCGCGCCGCTCGCACCGTCGAAGATAACGAGCTGCCCGATGCCGGGTCGGAGCTTTTGCTCAAGATCGTTCTGCCCGCCATGGCCAACGCGGAAACCGAATTCGGCGACGCGCTCTCCCGCATCAGTCTGGAAGACATGGCGCGCGATGCGCAGGCATTGAGCAAGCCGGACCGCTGCGCCGGCCGATCCTAAGCGCAGCCACGCTAACGTTCACGATCTGGACTCTTTCGGCGCGATTCCGCTTGAGAGTAAAGTCGTGCGATTCGCGGGCTCTCCCCCTCTTCTTCCTCCATCCCAGGCGGTGGAAAGGAGGGGGCTGGCGAGATGGCGGCAGCCAGCAGAGGCGAAGGGGCATGCCGGACATAATCCGGACGAGCCGGGGCTATGCGCATCGGCGGCGCGCGCAAGGAATTGGCGGATTCCTGGCGGGCGTTGGCTTAATTGCGCCGTTTCCCGCCGCCGCAGCGGAACAACCGCCGCTGTCGCTGCAAGAGCTCGTCTTGAGCGCACACCGCAGCATCAACCAGCACGAGATCGCGTTTTTCGCGCTCGTCGTCGGCGTGATCTTATTTGCCGTCGTTACCGCCGTCATGCTGCTGCGCACACGCGCGCGCGCGGCGCGATTGGAAGCATGGTCGCGTGACGAGTTCACGCGGCTTCGCGACGAGCTCGATCGCGCCAATGCGGTGATTCTTTCCGAGCCGCAGATCGTCGTGGATTGGCCGGCGGGCTCCGACGAACCCGGAATCGAGGGCGATCTTTCGACCTTGGGCGTCTCGGCATCGCATCGGGTGCTGGCTTTCGGCAGCTGGCTCGATGCCGGCAAAGCAAGCGCCATGGAGCACGCGGTAGACGCCTTGCGCGCGCGCGGCGAAGCGTTTTCGATGACGCTCACGACGCTTGCCGGCCATCCGATCGAGGTGCAAGGCCGCGCCATCGGCGGCCGCGCCGTGCTGCGCCTCAAAGACGCCAGCGGCATCAAGCGCGACCTTGTCGATCTGGTCGGCCGCTACGAGCGACAATCGATCGAACTCGCGGCGTTGCGTGCGCTGGCCGAAAAGCTGCCGTCGCCGGTGTGGACGCGCGATGCGGCGGGGCATCTAACCTTCGTCAATGCCGCGTACACGCGCGCCGTCGAGGCCAAAAATGCCGCCGATGCCGTCGCGCGCCACCTGGAACTGCTTGATAGCGCCGCGCGTAAAACCATCGCACAGGCGCGAGCCGGCGGCGGCTCCTACGCCGGCCGTCACCGCGCCGTCGCCGCCGGTGCGCGGCGGACGTTCGATGTGCTCGATTTGGGTACCGAGACCGGCAGCGCCGGCATCGGCATCGATGTCACCGAAGTGGAATCGCTGCACGGCGCGCTCACGCGTCTTGCCGACGCGCATCGCCGCACGCTGGACCAGCTCTCCACCGGCGTCGCGATGTTCGGCGCCGATCACCGGCTGAGCTTTTATAACGCCGCCTATCGTGCGCTATGGGATCTCGACGCCGCCTTCCTCGATCAGGGCCCGACGGATTCAGCGGTGATCGAGGTTTTGCGCGCGGCGCGCAAGCTGCCGGAGGAACAGGATTTCCGCCAATGGAAGGCGCAGTTGCACGAGGCCTATCGCGCCGTCGAAGCCAGAGACCATACCTGGCATTTGCCCGGCGGACGGACCTTGCGCGTCGTCACCACGCCCAATCCGGACGGTGGCGTCACTTATCTGTTCCACGACGTTACCGAGCGGCTCGACCTCGAACGGCGGTTCGAGGAATTGATCCGCGTTCAGGGCGAGACGCTCGACAATCTCGCCGAAGGCGTCGCCGTGTTCGGCAGCGACGGCCGGCTGCGGCTGCATAACGCGGCCTTTGCCCGGATGTGGCGGCTGTCGCCCGGCGATCTCGCCGGCCGGCCGCATATCGAAAAAATCACCGCGCTGTGCCGGCCGCTGCATAACGATGCGCCCGCTTGGCAGGCGTTGCGCGATGTCATCACCGCGATCGACAGTCGCGAGGCAATACCGGGCCGTCTCGAGCGCCGCGACGGCAGCGTGGTCGATTGCACCACCGTGCCGCTGCCCGACGGCGCCACCTTGGTCACGTTCCACGACGTTACCGACTCGGTCAATGTCGAGCGCGCGCTGCGCGAGCGCAACGAAGCGCTGGAAGACGCCGACAAGATCAAGATCGATTTCGTCCATCACGTGTCCTATGAGCTGCGCTCGCCGCTGACCAACATCATCGGCTTCGTCCACTTGCTCGGCGATCCGGCGACCGGGCCGCTCGCGGAAAAGCAGCGCGAATATCTCGATTACATCACGGTATCGACGAATACGTTGCTGGCGCTGATCAACAACATTCTCGATCTGGCGACCATCGATGCCGGGCGCATGCAGCTCAACCTCGGCCCGGTCGACATCCTCGAAACCATGGCGGCGGCCGCCGAGGGCGTGCAAGATCGGCTGGTGAACGCCGACCTCACATTGGACATCAGCGCACCTGGCGGTATCGGCAGCTTCATCGCCGACAAGCTGCGGCTGCGGCAGATTCTCTTCAACCTCCTGGCCAATGCCGTGAGCTTTTCGCCCGGCGGCGCAACCGTGACTCTGTCGGCCGCGCGCACCGCCGACGCGGTGATCTTTGCGGTCACCGACGAGGGGCCCGGCATTCCGCCGCAAGTCCTGGACAAGGTGTTCGACTGGTTCGAGACTCACGCGCTGGGCTCGCAGCATCGCGGCCCCGGAATCGGACTGTCCCTGGTCCGCTCCTTCGTCGAGTTGCATGGCGGCACGGTGTCGATCATATCGGCCGTGGGACAAGGCACCACCGTCACATGTACATTCCCGCTCACTGAAACCGCCGCGCTGACGGCCGCGGAGTAGCGATGCTTCTGACCACCCCCGGTGGCGCAAGCTCTACTGTGACATTGGCGAACGAGGAGGCGACGCGGCGATTGGCGACCGACATCGCCGCCGCGCTCGAGCCCGGCGACCTCGTGACGCTGTCCGGAGATCTCGGCGCCGGCAAGACGACATTTGCGCGGGCGCTCATCCGCTACCTCGCCGGCGACGATGCGGTCGAGGTGCCGAGCCCGACCTTCACCTTCCTGCAGACCTATGAGCTGCCGCGCTTCACCCTCGTTCACGCCGATCTCTACCGGGTGTCCGCAACGGCGGAATTGGCGGAACTCGGCTTCGACGATTTACCCGAAAGCGCCGTGGTGCTGATGGAGTGGCCCGATCGCGCCGCCGGATTCCTGCCGCCCGATCGCCTCGACATCGCGTTCACGCTCGCGCCGACAAGCGGACCCGAGATGCGCAACGTCCGCTGCGTCGGCTACGGCAGCTTCGTACCGCGGGTGGAGCGCATCGCGCGCATCCGTGCGTTCCTCGACGAAACCGGATACGGCGAAGCTCATCGCGTGCGGATGCAGGGCGATGCCTCGACGCGCATCTTTGAGCGGCTGACGCTCGGCGATCGGAGCTTCGTCCTGATGAACGCACCGCGCCGACCGGACGGACCGCCGGTGCGCGACGGCAAGCCCTATAGCGCCATCGCGCATCTGGCCGAGGACATTGTGCCCTATATCGCGATGGCGGGCGGCCTACGTGAGCTCGGGCTATCGGCGCCGGAAATCCTGCACGCCGATCTCGACCACGGCCTCATCATCATGGAGGATTTCGGTAATGAGCGCGTCGTTGCCGGCGATCCGTCCGCGCCGATCGAGGAATGCTACGCCGCGGCCATCGATCTTTTAGCCGCGCTGCATGGCCGGGAATTACCGGACATGCTGCCGGTCACATCGGAGCTCGCCTACCGGCTGCCTCCTTATGACATCGAGGCGTTCCTAATTGAGGCCGAACTACTGCTGGACTGGTATCTGATCGGAGCCGGCGCCCCGATCACGACTGCGGCGCGCGCGGCTTTCGTCAGGCTCTGGCGCGAGGCATTGTTGCCCGCAATTGCGGCACCGCCGACATGGGTGCTGCGCGATTACCATTCGCCCAACCTGCTGTGGCTGGCGGAACGTGACGACATCGCCCGGATCGGCCTCCTCGATTTTCAGGACGCGCTGATCGGGCCTCCCGCTTATGACGTCGCCTCGCTCCTGCAAGATGCGCGCGTCGATGTTCCGGAAAAGATGGAAATGGCGTTGCTCGGCCGCTATGTGCGTTCCCGCCTTGGCAACAACGCCGACTTCGACACCGCGGGCTTCATGCAGGTCTATGCGACGCTGGCGGCACAGCGGGCGACCAAAGTGCTGGGCATATTCGCCCGGCTCAACCGCCGCGATGGCAAGTCGCAATACTTGCGGCATATGCCGCGGCTCTGGAATTATCTGCAGCGCTCGCTGGCGCACCCAGCCTTGGCCGCACTTAAGACCTGGTACGCCACAAATGTGCCCGCTCCGGATGGGCTATGATATTGGGATTCGAGTGATCGCGATCGCTGGGTGGGCAATGCGATGATGCCGAAAAGCGCCATGGTGCTGGCTGCGGGGCTGGGCACGCGCATGCGGCCGTATAACGGTCACATCCCCAAGCCCCTGGTCGCGGTCGGCGGCAAATCGCTGATCGATTATGGGCTCGACCGGCTAGCCGCTGCCGGCGTGGAACGCGCGGTCGTCAACGTGCACCACCTCGCCGACGCCATCGAGCGGCATCTCGCGGCACGCCAAAAACCCCACATCGTCATTTCCAATGAGCGGGGCGAACTGCTCGGGACCGGCGGCGGCATCGCCAAAGCGCTGCCGCAGCTCGGCGATGCGCCGTTCTTTCTGGTCAATTCGGATACGCTGTGGCTGGACGGCGTGAAACCTAACTTCGCGCGGCTTGCGGAGAATTTCGATTCGCAGTCCATGGACGCACTCCTGCTCTTAGCGCCGACGGCTGGCAGCCTGGGCTATGAGGGTCGCGGCGATTACGCCATGCTTTCTGACGGACGCTTGCGGCGTCGCGGCCAAGGGGAGGCGGTACCTTTCATCTATGCCGGCACGGCGATTCTCTCTCCCGCGCTGTTCGCCGCTGCGCCTGCCGGTGCCTTTCCGCTCACGCTGTTGTTCGATCGCGCCGGCGAAGCGGACCGGTTGTTCGGCTTGCGCCTCGAAGGCACCTGGATGCATGTTGGCACGCCCGAAGCCGTCGCTGCCGCGGACGCCGCGCTCGCCGCGATGGCCTAAAATCTGATATTCGCATTGGATCGTTGTCGCCGTGACAGCGGCCAATCGATCACCGCCATGACCCCACGTGTTTTCACCATACCGGCATCGGCGCCGTTTTTGCCGACGCTGATCGAGGCGTTGAACGCCGGCAAGCTCGGCTTTGCCGTCGCCGGCGGTCCGCTGGCGCTTGCCTCGGCAACGATCTACCTGCCGACCCGCCGCGCCTGCCGCTTGATGCGCGATGCTTTCCTCGACGGTCTCAAAGGCGACGCCGCCATCCTGCCGCGCATCGTCGCGCTGGGCGATATCGACGAAGACGAGATCGCCTTCGCCGAAGCCGCGACGGGCGACATCGCGGACGAGGCGCTCGCCCTGCCGGAAGGCCTCGGCGGCCTGGAGCGGCGACTCCTGCTGACCCGGCTCGTCACCAGATGGGCCGCGTCGCCGGAGCTGCACGGTGCAAGCGACACTCCATTGATCGCGCAGACGCCGGCGGCCGCTTGCGCGCTTGCCGACGATCTGGCGCGCCTGATCGACGACATGACAACGCGCGGCGTGTCGTGGGATCGGCTCGACGATCTAGTGCCGGAGACATTCGATGAATACTGGCAACTCACGTTGCGTTTCTTGCAGATCGCGCGTGAGACGTGGCCACAGATTCTGAAAGCCCAAAATCGTATCGAGCCAACCAAACGCCGCGACGAATTGATCAAGGCGGAAACGCAGCGACTCGCGCGCAAGACCGACGATCCGGTGATCGTCGCGGGTTCGACCGGGTCGATCCCATCGACTGCGGAGCTCATCGCCACGATTGCGCGGCTGCCGCATGGCGCCGTGGTGTTGCCGGGGCTCGATACCGATCTCGATGAAGCATCGTGGCGGTTGATTGCCGGCGACGATCCCCCACCCTACCCTCCCCCGCACGCGGGGGAGGGTAGGGTGGGGGCGGCGCCCGGCCACCCGCAATTTGCCATGCAGGCGCTGCTTTCGCGCATCGGCATCGGCCGCGACGCCGTCGTGCCGCTGGCAGCGCCGCGAGAGCGCGAGCGGCTGGTCTCGGAAGCGCTGCGACCTGCTGCCACGACCGAGTTGTGGCGCGCGACGGCCGCCGATCCAAGCTTCGCGGCCCACACCAAGGCCGCGCTCGGCACGATGACCATGATCGCAGCCGCCAATCCCGAAGATGAGGCGCTTGCCATTGCCGTGGCGCTACGCGAGGCGGTACACGACGGCAAGACCGCCGCGCTGGTCACGCCGGACCGCGCGCTCGGCCGCCGTGTGCTCGCTGCACTCCAACGCTGGAACATCACGGCGGAGGATTCCGGCGGCGATGCACTTTCCGATACGCCGGCCGGAGTTTTTGCCCGGCTTGCCGCCGCGACGGCGATCGACGGCACTCCGCCGGTGACGCTCTTGGCCTTGCTCAAGCATCCACTGCTGCGGCTTGGCGAGCAAAGAGCGGTGGGTGCACTTGAGCGCGCTATCCTGCGCGGCCCGCGGCCGCGCGCAGGCTCCGTCGGCCTGACGCTGGCGCTGACTAATTTTCGCGGTCAGCTCGGAAAATTCCGCCGCGGCGAGCCGGTCGATCTGCATCCCTCCGATCCGCGCATCGATCTCACCGAAAGCGAGCTTGCCGCCGCCGCCGATCTCGTCGCCCGGCTCAGCGCGGCGCTGGAGCCGCTCGAAAGCCTGGGAAGGAGCGAATATCCCCTCAGCGAACTGGCCAAGCGCCATCGCGAGGTGGTTGCCGAACTGTCTCAACACGATGGCGCAGCGGTTGCCCTCACCGGGCGCGACGGCCAAAAACTCGCCGGTGCATTCGATGAGCTCGCGGCCAGTGACGCCGCCGCCGGGCTTCCCATCAAGACGTCGGACTATGTCGAGTTCTTTTCGGCAGCGCTTGCCGGACAAGTCGTGCGGCGCGAGCCGCAGCCCGGTTTGCAGGTGCGCATCCTCGGTCCGCTCGAAGCCCGCCTGACCGAAAGCGATCGCGTCGTCCTCGGCGGCCTCGTCGAAGGCACTTGGCCGCCGGAAAGCAATAATGATGCGTGGCTGAGCCGGCCGATGCGGCTCAAGCTCGGGCTCGATCTGCCGGAGCGCCGCATCGGTCTCTCTGCTCACGATTTCGCGCAACTCCTCGGCGCGCCCGAAGTGATCTTGAGCCACTCGGCCAAAATCGCCGGCACGCCAACGGTGCCATCGCGTTTCGTTCAGCGGCTTGCCGCCATCAGCGGAACGCATTGGGAAAACACCGTCAAACGCGGTGAAACCTACCTCACCTGGGCGCGCGAACTCGACCGGCCGGAACAAGTGACGCCGGCGCCTCGGCCGGCGCCGACGCCGCCACGCGCGGCACGGCCGAAAGGCCTGTCGGTCACCGAGATCGAGGACTGGCTGCGCGATCCCTATACGATCTATGCCAAGCACGTCTTGCGGCTAAAGCCGCTCGATGCGGTCGACACCGAGCCCGGCGCCGCCGAACGCGGCACCATTATTCATGCCGCCGTCGGCGCATTCACGCAGAATTTCGCGGCCGGCCTTCCCGCCGATCCGCTGAACGAACTCATCGCACTCGGCGAGCCGCACTTTGCCGCGCTCGAGGATTTTCCCGAGGCGCGCGCATTTTGGTGGCCGCGCTTCCTGCGCATTGCGCATTGGTTCACGCGCTGGGACGCCGCGCGGCGCGGCGCCCTCGTCGCGCTGACCGCCGAGATTCGGGGCGAGACCGCTATCGCGCTCGTGGACGGCACGTTCCGCCTTCGCGGCATCGCCGACCGTATCGAACGCGAAGCGCGCGGCAGTTGCCGTATTCTCGATTACAAGACCGGCGCCGTACGCAGCGAGAAGCAGGTGCGCACCGGATTGGCGCCGCAGCTCACGCTGGAAGCCGCGATACTGCGCCGCGGCGGTTTTGCAGGCATCCCCGCCGGGACCTCGGTCAGCGAGATTGCCTATGTGAAGCTCCGAGGCGGCGAGCCGGCCGGCGAATACGAGCCGATCGACTTCAAGGACGGCACGCCGGACAGCCAGGCCGACCGTGCCCTGGAACGCCTCGCCCGAATTGCCCAGGTCTTCGATACCGACACCGAGCCCTACCGCTCGCTGGTCCATCCGATGTGGCGCACCCGTTACGGCGACTACGACCATCTTGCGCGCGTGAAGGAATGGTCGCGAAACGGCGGCGAGATCGACGACATCGGAGGCGGCGAATGAGGTCGCCCGACAGCATTCCCGACGCGGTACGCCGGGCGCAGCGGGCGGCGGCCAATCCCAAAGCATCGTCATGGCTCGCCGCCAATGCCGGCTCGGGCAAGACGCATGTGCTCGCGCAGCGCGTGATCAACCTGCTGCTTGAGGGCGTCGAACCGGAGAAGATTCTCTGCATCACCTTCACCAAGGCTGCCGCCGCCAATATGGCCAAGCGCGTCTTCGACACGCTCGCCGCATGGACGACCCATGACGACGCCACGCTCGACAACGTTATCCATGAACAATTGGGCGAGGTCCCCGACGCGGCGCGGCGCGCATTGGCGCGGCGGCTGTTCGCGCGCGCCCTCGAGACCCCGGGCGGGCTGAAGGTACAGACCATCCATGCTTTCTGCACCCGACTTCTCCACCAGTTCCCGTTCGAAGCGAACGTCGCCGCCCGCTTCACCGTGCTCGATGAGGCCGAGCAGACCCAGCTTCTGGAACGATTGACGCTCGGTGTGTTGCTCGACGGCGCCAAGGATCCAGGCGGCCCGCTCGGCCGCGCGCTCGCGACTGCCATGACCGCTGCCGCAGACCAGACATTTCGCGATGTCGTGCGCGACGCCATCGGGCGCCGCGACACCATTGCGCGCGCCGTCATGGACGCCGGCGGCGTCGAGGAGGCGATTGCCGCGCTGGCGGCTGCGCTCGGTCTCAAACCCGGCGAAACTCGCGGCAGCATCGAGCAGGAATTCATCGCCGGATCGGAAATCCCGCCGCAACAGTGGACCGCGATCGCCGCCGCCCTGGCGCAGGGCGGCAAGAACGACGCCGAGCAGGCGCGGCGATTTAGGCTCCTGGCATCTTTGCCGCTTTCCGACCAAGTGGAGACCTACCTCGATATTTTCTGCACGACGACAGATCGCAAGCCGCGCAAAACGGTGGCAAGCAAGTCGGTGAAGGATACCCAACTGGTAGAGCGGTTGAACGCGGAACAGCCTCGCGTTTGCCAGTTGCTGGATCGCCTGCGCGCGGCGATCTGCTGCGAGCGTTCCGTGGCGCTCCTCACCGTCGCCGATGCCGTGCTGCGGCGGTATCACGACGAGAAAGCGCGCCGCGGCCTGCTCGATTATGACGATCTGATCGACAAGACGCTCGCGCTGCTCACCAGCATCGATGCCGCCTGGGTTCATTACAAGCTCGATCTCGGCATCGATCATCTCTTGATCGACGAGGCCCAGGATACCAGCAGCAAGCAATGGCAGATCGTCAGAAATCTGGTCGCCGAATTCACCGCCGGCGCCGGCGCGCGTGACGTGTTCCGGTCGATCTTTGCCGTCGGCGACGAGAAGCAATCGATCTATTCGTTTCAAAATGCGGCGCCGAAGGAATTCGCCACGATGCGCCGTTATTTCGAACGCGCACATTCGGCGAGCGGGCTTGCCTTCCTGCCGGGCCGTCTCGAACATTCGTTCCGTTCCGGCGTCAGCATCCTCGCCGCGGTCGATCTGGTCTTTGCGGAAATCGCCGGCAGCGTCACATCGGACAGTGACGGTTTTCCGCCGCACATCGCGTTGCCCGGCGCACCGCCCGGCATGGTGGAAATCTGGGAACCGATCGAACCTGATGAACGCCCCGAGATCGAAGGCTGGGATGCGCCGTTCGATACGGTGAGCGAGACCAGCCCGCGGGTAAAGCTGGCGCAGCGCATTGCGCACACCGTGCGGCAGCTCGTCGACGCCCGCGAGCCGGTCGGTGCCGACCGCCGCGCCGTGCGCTACGGCGACGTTTTGGTCCTCGTGCGTCAGCGCGGCGAACTGTTCGAGGCGATCATTCGCGCGCTGAAAAACGAAAGGGTGGAAGTCGCGGGCGCCGACCGCCTGGTGCTGACCGAACATATCGCGGTCATGGATCTTATCGCGCTTGCGCAGGCGCTGCTACTGCCGGAAGACGACCTTGCGCTTGCGACCGTACTGCGTAGTCCGCTGTTCGGTTTCAGCGACGAGGATTTGTTCGCGATCGCGTGGGAGCGCGGCCGGCTGTCGCTGCGCGACGCGCTGAAGCGCAAGAGCGGCGCAAACAACATCTTCAGGAACGCCGATGCACGCCTGCACAAGCTGGCGCAGGAAGCGCAGCGCAAGGCGCCGTTCGCGTTCTATGCGGGACTACTCGGCCCGGACGGTGGGCGGCGGCGATTTCAGGCGCGTCTCGGCCACGAGGCGAACGATGCGCTCGATGAATTCCTCAATCTCGCGCTCGACTACGAGCGCCGCGAAACCCCGTCGCTGCAAGGTTTCCTTGCTTGGCTCCGCCAGGCGCGCGCCGAAGTGAAACGCGACATGGAGATCGCCCGCGACGAGGTGCGAGTGATGACCGTGCACGGCGCCAAGGGCCTGGAAGCGCCGATCGTCATTCTCGCCGATACCATGACGCCGCCCGCCGGACCGCGACACCCGCGCCTCCTCACCATTGGCGACACGGGGACGATCTGGGCGGGACGGAAGGCGGACGATGCTCCAGCGGTCGCGGCCGCGCGGCAAGTCGCGTTGGCCGAGGCCGAACACGAATATCGGCGACTGCTCTACGTGGCGATGACACGAGCCGCCGACCGGCTGATCGTCTGCGGCGCCGAAGGCGAACGGAGGCGGCCGGCAGCCTGCTGGTACGATCTCATTCGCGCGCCGCTCGAACCGTTCCTGGTTCAGGAGAGTTCCGGCACGGAGACAGTCTCGCGTTATCGCAAGGCCAATGATGTCGCGGCGGTTCCCGCGGCACCTCAACCCGCCCCGCAAAAATCGCAGTCGCACGCCTTGCCCTCCTGGCTCCGGCAAGCGGCGCCGCCCGACGCGCGACGTGCCGCGCCGCTTTCGCCCTCGTCGGCGTTCGACGAAGAGATTGGCCGCGCCGTCGCCGCGGGCGCCACGGCGATCGACCGCCAACATGCGCTCGATCGCGGGCGCATCATGCACCGGCTGCTGCAGTCATTGCCGGACATTCCGTCGCCGCGGCGCATGGCTGCCGCGGAGCACTATCTTGCCGGCGCCGCGACGGATTTCTCCGCGGCCGAGCAGGGCGAAATCGTGCGACAGATATCGGCAATTCTCGATACGCCGGAGTTTGCCGAACTCTTTGCGCCGGGCAGTCGCGCCGAGGTGCCGATTGTCGGACGCCTCGCGCGCGTGGACGGAGGTGCGCAACGCGTCCCCGGTCAGGTGGACCGCCTGGTCGTCACTGACAACGCCGTCCTGATCGGCGACTACAAGACCGACGGTGTTGTGCCGCGTGGTCTCGATGAGGTGCCGTCGGCGTATATCGCGCAACTCGCACTCTACCGGGCGGTGCTGGCGCGGCTCTATCCGGACAAAGCCGTCCGGGCGGCGTTGATCTTCACCGCCGCGCCCGTGCTGATCGAGATTCCGGCCGAGACTCTGGAGGCGAAACTTCGCGAAATCCTAACGAACCGGCAGATATCGTGAATGTCACGCCGCGGTGAAGGTGCCTTGACGCCTCTATGACCCGTCCATACGTTCATCGCCCGGGCCGCCGATTCCCGAAAAAGACGAGGTATTTCATGGTCGAGAAAACAACCGATGCGACGTTCGATACGGACGTGCTCAAGGCGAACGAGCCGGTGGTCGTCGATTTTTGGGCCGAATGGTGCGGCCCGTGCCGGATGATTGCGCCGGCGCTCGAAGAGATTTCGAATTCGCTGAACGGCAAGGTGAAGATCGTCAAGCTCAATGTCGACGAAAATCCCGGCACTGCGGCGAAGTACGGCATCATGTCGATCCCGACACTGATGCTGTTTAAGAACGGTCAGCTCGCCTCACGTCAAGTCGGCGCGCAGCCGAAGCAAAAACTCGAGCAGTGGATCACTGCTTCGGTATGACCACATGACGTCATTCCGATCCGGGAATGACGACGTAGGGTTCCCTCTGACGCGCGAGTTAGCTCGCGCGTCGTGCCGCTCGGCCGGCCACCCACATCTTTTCGATATTGTAGAACTCCCGCACTTCGGGACGAAAGACGTGGACGATGACGTCGCCGGCATCGATCAGCACCCAGTCGCAGTGCGGGGTGCCTTCGACACGCGCGCGAACGCCGACCTTATGTAAATCCTCGACGATCCTGTCGGCCACCGATCCGACATGGCGCTGCGACCGGCCGGAAGACACGACCATATAGTCGCCGATTGAAGATTTATCTCGAAGATCGATGGTGAGGGTGTCCTCTGCCTTCATATCGTCGAGGCGGACGAGGACCATGCGGAGGATCTCCTCGGCGTCAAGACGCATTCTGGAGACCGCTTCGGGCGCGCGACGTTCGGCCCGAGAGATTACGACTGTGGACAGGGTTGCTTATCCTTTCACTCCGAACTTGCTCGGTTGCGGTTTGCCCAATCGCTCCTTGACGGCTCCGGCCACCGAATCCGAGGCCAACGGCCTTAAGATAGTCACGCCCAGTTAACAGTTTCAACTGCTTTGCCTTCAATGAACTGTCATTTAGCCGGTTTCTTTTTCGGCTTGGGCAGCGAGCGCGCGGCGCGTAACGCCGTCGAGGAGAGCGGCGATTTGAGGCCGTGCAGGTAAATCCAGCTTGGCGGCTTTCGTTCCGACAGCGTCCTCGCCGCCGATTCCGGGATTCGCGCCCGGCCCAGCGCCTGGCTGGCCACACCCGCCGTCGAATAAAGGCTCGGACCGAGCCGGTCGATCACCGCAATCGGAACCAATGCCGCGATATCGCGCCAGCGCTGCCAGCGATGGAAGTGGCGCAGATTATCGGCGCCCATGATCCAGACGAAGCGCACGCCCGGACAGCTGCGGACGAGATAACTGATCGTCCCGTAGGTGTAGTTGGTGCCGAGATCGGCTTCGAAATCGCTGACGTCGATTCGCGGATGATTTGCCAGAGCGCGCGCCGCGGCAACGCGCTTGGCGAGCGGCGCCAATCCGCGAACGTCCTTGAGCGGATTGCCCGGCGTGACCAGCCACCACAGCCGATCAAGGCCGAGACGCCGTAGCGCCAGCAACGACGCCGCGCGGTGCGCTGCGTGCGGCGGATCGAAGGTGCCCCCGAACAGACCGATGCGCATGCCGCGTGCATGCGGCGGCAGAACAATGGCACCTCGGCGGCCAGGCCTTGCGGCCTGGCGCGCAGGAACGAGCTCCCACTTCATGGCTTCCAGAAAGCGCCCCCCTCCCCACGCATCGCCCGCTGCCAGTGCCGTAACGATCCGCGGCATTGGCCGCGCATGGTCATGGGCGTGTCTGTCCGCTGCCGCGTATGCGGTATTTGAAAGTCGTCAGTTGTTCGACGCCGACCGGACCCCGCGCATGCAGCCGGCCCGTGGCGATACCGATCTCGGCGCCAAAGCCGAACTCGCCGCCGTCGGCAAATTGCGTCGAGGCGTTGTGCAGCACGATCGCCGAATCCACTTCGCGCAAAAATTTCTCCGCCGCCTTCTTGTCTTCGGTGACGATCGCGTCGGTGTGATGCGAGCCGTAGCGCTCGATATGCGCGATCGCGGCATCGACGCCATCGACCACGCCGGCGGCGATGATGGCGTCGAGATATTCGGTGCCCCAATCGGCCTTGCCCGCAGGTTTCACCCGGCTGTCGACGGCCTGGACCGCAACGTCGCCGCGGATCTCGCAACCGGCGTCAAGCAGCATGGTCACCAACGGCTTGAGCAATTTAGCGGCGCCGGCGCGATCGACCAGCAAGGTCTCCGCCGCGCCGCAGACCCCGGTCCGCCGCATCTTGGCATTGAGCACGATCGATTTGGCCATGGCGAGCTTGGCCTTGCCGTCGACATAGACGTGGCAGACGCCTTCGAGGTGAGCGAACACCGGCACGCGGGCCTCGGCCTGCACCCGGCCGACCAGATTTTTGCCGCCGCGCGGCACGAGCACATCGATCGCGCCATCAAGCCCGGCGAGCATCATACCGACCGCCTCGCGGTCGCGGGTCGGGATGAGCGCGATGGCCGAGGCCGGCAGACCGGCTTCGACCAGGCCCTCGACCAGCGCGGCATGGATCGCGCGGCAGGAGCGGAAGCTCTCGGAACCGCCGCGCAGGATCGCGGCATTGCCGGCCTTGAGACAGAGCGCGCCGGCGTCCGCGGTGACGTTGGGGCGGCTTTCGTAGATCACGCCGACGACGCCGAGCGGTACTCGCACGCGCTCGATCCGCATGCCGTTAGGACGGCGCCACGCCGCCATGACGGTGCCGACCGGATCCTTGAGCTTGCGGATCACGCCGAGTCCGGCCGCCATTGCCTCGACGCGGTCGGCATCGAGCGAAAGCCGATCGAGAAAGGCCGCGGTGGCGCCGGCGGATTTCGCCTCGGCCCGATCTTCCGCGTTGGCAGTGAGGATGGCCTCCCGAGAGCCGCGGATGGCCTTGGCCATTGCCGCCAGCGCCTTATTTTTTTGTGCAACGGGAGCAAGCGCCAGCGCGCGCGCGGCTTTGCGCGCTTGGTGGCCGATGTCGCGCATTGTTGCCGCCAACGCCGCTCCGGCCTTTTCGGAGCCGGTAACCGCCTTGAGCGGGGCGTTCATGGCGCCCTCATGGCATTGATCCGTCTTGCATTCGGGAACTTCCTACCATGTTCAACCCTCCCCGGCGAGGCAGCCGGCAAGGAGGCCTGCCCAGGATAGATGCCCACAGCAATCCACAGCATTCTTTGCAACGTCACAGACTTCGAGGAACTTGGGCGAAATCGTCGGCGTTCACTATTTCAATCCGGCAAATGAGAGGGTGCCATGCATTTATCAGCGAGCCGAAAGTCAAATCGCCTGCCCAAGCGGTTCCCCGTCGGAACCACCTATGTGGTCGAGGGACGCGGCGGAGAACACGGCGATCTTCGGGTGTTTTCGCGCTATGTTGTCCTCCCGGGCGGCCAACGTATCAATCTGACGGAGGATTTCACGGGCAAGTTCGCGAGTCCCGTATCTTCCCGGGCGCGCCGGCGCCGGGCGTCCGGCTGCACTGGAACCCCAGGCAGCAGGGTGAAGACCGCTGCCAGCCGCGTAAAGAAAATTATCGCCCAACCAGGAACCCGCCGCCAGGGCCGCCGTTAGTACCAAGGCGCCGGGCGAAGCCCCCCAGCCCCTCACCCTCAATCACCCGGCGTCGAACCCCGGCCGCTTTAGCGGTCGGGGTTCCTCTTTTTCGGGGGACCGCGCGCATACGCTTATTCCCGGCCGACAACCAGATTGTCGCGATGGATCATCTCGGCCCGGCCTGAAAAGCCGAGGATTGCGTCGATATCGGCGGACGACCGCCCCCTGATCTTTTGCGCCTCTTCGGCATCATAGGCGGATAGGCCACGGCCGATTTCCGCACCATCCGGTCCGCGGATAATGACCGCGTCACCGCGGGCAAAATCGCCTTCGATTCGGGCGACTCCCACCGGCAATAGACTGTTGCCGCGCCGCAGTGCGGCGACGGCGCCGGCATCGATGAAGAGCGTGCCCCTGGGCTCGAGCGTGCCGGCGATCCACTTCTTGCGGGCGGTAACCGGATTTCCTGCGGCCAGAAACCAGGTGCACCGCGCACCCTTGGTGATGGCATCCAGCGGATGTTCGATGTGGCCCGAAGCAATGACCATGTGCGTGCCAGCGCCGGTTGTAATCTTGGCGGCTTCGATCTTGGTTTGCATGCCGCCCCGCGACAGACCCGATCCGGCGGCCCCCGCCATGGCTTCGATCTCCGGCGTAATACGCTCGACCCGCGGTATATGTCGCGCAGCCGATGTTGTGCCCGGCGGCGCGTCGTAGAGCCCATCGACGTCCGAGAGCAAGACAACCAAATCCGCGCTCACCATGGTCGCCACCCGCGCGGCCAGGCGGTCATTGTCGCCGTAGCGGATCTCGCTGGTTGCGACCGTATCGTTCTCATTGATGACCGGCACCGCCCGCCATTCCAAAAGCTTGTCGATGGTCGAGCGCGCGTTGAGATAGCGCCGCCGCTCTTCGGTGTCACCCAGCGTCACCAAAATCTGGCCGGCGGTCATGCCGTGGCGCGACAGCGCCTCGGTCCAGGTGCGCGCCAGCGCGATCTGGCCCACCGCCGCGGCGGCTTGGCTGTCCTCGAGCTCGAGCGGTCCCGCCGGCAATTTTAGGACCGTGCGTCCGAGCGCGATAGCGCCCGAAGAGACCACCAGCAGGTCGCGCTTACCGCCATGCAGCGCCGCCAGATCGGCGGCCAGCGAGGCAAGCCATGCTTCATTGAGGCGGCCGGCTTTGGCGTCAACCAGAAGCGACGAACCGACTTTCACGACGATGCGGCGAAAGTCGGCGAGTTGGGGCGTGTCCGGGAGCGTGTCCTTGGCCTTGTTCATGACAAGGCTTTTAGCGGGGGTTTGGCGACGACGGTAGCCGGACCTGTTGGGTTATAATTCGGCTTCGTTCTGCAGCTCGGCCTTGTTTTCGAGGCAATAATAGCCGGACAGGCGGCTGACCAATTTGCGCCGCTTCCAATCGTTGAGAATGCGGCTGACATTTTCGCGGGCGATGCCGGCCATGGCGGCAAGATCGCTCTGGCCGATTTTCTGCCGGATGACGATGCGGCCCGCCCCGACGTCCTGGCCAAATTCCTGCGCCAATTCGAGCAGCGTACACGCCACCCGGCCGCGCAGCGGCAGGAAGCTACCGGCCGCCAGCGCCGCGTCGGTCTCGCGCAAGCGCGTCGCGATCAGCGTCACCAGCGATCTGTAAACCTCGGGATGTTTCGCGGCGAAGGCCTCGAAAGCGGCACGGCTGAGGAAGCTTAGCGCGGCGGCCCGCACAGCCACCACTGAGGCCGAGCGCGGCAGTCCGTCGATGATCGAAAGCTCGCCCACGATCGCGCCCGGACCGAGGAAAGCAAGAATCCGCTCTGTGCCGCCGCGCGACACCATCGTGACCTTGAGCAGTCCATCGTCGACACGGTAGCAGCCGTCGCCGGCGTCGCCGGCCAGGAACAGCACCTCGTCGGCATTGAGCTTGACCGGCGTCGCGCTGGTGAAAAGGCCTGCCGCGAGATGCCCGGGCAAATCCGTGAGCAGGCTGGAGCTGGGACGAGGAGGCGGCATGGTGCCTGACGTCGCGTAATGATCGGGGTCAATTTTCGACCGGCCGCCAAAGCATGGGACATAATTGGCTTAAGGAAAAGCCCGCCCGGACTGTTCCGTCCGGGCGGGCGAGTATGACCCGTTCCAGGGCCATCGGGGCGTATGGGGGACCAGTTGCCACCCCTTGGACGACACCGGATCATCGGGGGTGGTTGGGGGACCGAGAGATAACCCGATGCGTCCGAACTAAATTCACCTTAGCGGCGGACGCCGACCGCGAAGTGACCGCCGTCACATAACGGTGCATTTCCCTAAATCGCTGAAACCAATCAATTTCTGCGGCTTGGGCAAAATCGCATGGATTTTGCGGCGGGCGGGCCTTTACGCTTTCGGCGCGCGCACTTCGACCCCGGCGCGATGCTCGATCGGCTGCACGATCGTGGTGATATCCTTCTCCGGGCCGATCTCGTCGCACGTCAGCTTGAGCAATGCGGCCACCGCCTCGCACACCTCGATCGGTACGCCGAGCGCTTTGGCTTCGGACACAAACAGGTTCACGTCCTTCATCATCAGCCCCGCCGTGAATCCCTGATTGAATTTCCGCGGAATGACGACGTCCGGGAATTTCTGCTCGGTCGCCGTGCTGCGGCCGGAGCTCGCGTTGATGACGTCGACCATGGTGCGCGGATCGAGACCGGCCTTCACGCCGACCACCATCGATTCCGACGTCGCAGCCATCGCCGCGGCCGACAGCACGTTGTTGCAAAGCTTCATGGTCTGCCCGGCGCCGGGCCGGTCGCCGATGTAGAAGAATTTGCCGATGACCTTGAGCGCCGGCTCGACCGCGTCGACATCGGCGCGCGGCCCCGACGCCATCACCGCAACCGTGCCCTTTTCCGCGCCTTTGACGCCGCCGCTCACCGGCGCGTCGATCTGCACGATATTTTTTTCGGCGAGCAATTTGAAAATCCGCTGCGCCATCACCGAGCCGGTGGTCGAGAGATCGACAAAACGGCGCACGCGTTTGCCTTCGATCACGCCGTCGGGGCCGGTCGCGACCTTGAGCACAATGTCGGGCGTCGGCAGGCTGACCATCACGGTCTCGACGGCGTCGGCAACCTCCTTGGGCGAGCGCGCGGCCACGCCGCCGAGCGCGGCGAGATTGCCGATCGCTTCCTGGCGGGTGTCATAAACGATGACCTTGTGGCCGGCCTCGATCAAGCGGCGCGCCATATGCGCGCCCATGTTGCCGAGACCGATGAAGCCGATGTCCATGGCCGTTCTCCCTGTCACTTTGCGTTCATTGTAACCGCGGCGAATTCCTCGCGCACCTTCTCGGTATGCTCACCCAGCGCCGGCACCGGGCCGTAGCGCCGCCCCGCAGAAGCCCGTTCGGCCGGCGCCGGATAGGACACCGGACCGCTCGGCGTGCCAACCGTGATACGGCGCAAATGCGGATGGCGGGCGAGGTCCGCCGGACCGTTGACGCGGGCGAAAGCGATATCGGCGGCGGCAAGTTTTTGCTCAAGAGCGTCCGCGTCGAGTGCACCGAAGGTCTTGGCGACCCTGCCGTCGGTTTCGGCGCGGCGTTTGACACGTTCGACATTGCTGGCAAAGGCGGGATCGGCCGCGAGCGCGGCATCGTCCAAAACTTTCTCCGCCAAGACGCGCCATTCGCGGTCGCTTTGGATGGAAATCAGAATGTCGACGCCGTCGCGGCTCTTGAACGCGCCATAAGGCGAGATCGAAGTGTGGGCGAGGCCGATGCGCTGCGGCGGGACGCCGGCCTCCTGCTGCAGGAGCGGCACCGTCATCCAGTCCGCCATGGCGTCGAACATCGAAATCGAAAGCGCGGCGCCCTCGCCGGTTCGTTGCCGTGCGATCAGGGCCGTAAGAATCGCCTCGTAAGCGTTCATGCCGGAGGCGATATCGACCACCGAAACGCCGACGCGCGACGGCTCCACCGTGCCGGTGATCGAGGCCAGGCCGGATTCCGCCTGGATCAGCATGTCGTAGGCCTTGCGCTTGGCGAGCGGCCCGGTCTCGCCGAAGCCGGAAATCGAGCAGCAGATCAGCCGCGGATGCTGGCGCCGCAGCTCCTCGATGGCAAAGCCAAGTTTGCCGACCGCGCCAGGCTTTAAATTCTGCACGAACACGTCGGCGCGCGCGAGCATTGCGGCGAGCAGTGCTTTGTCTTCTTCCCTGCCGAGATCGAGAACGACCGACTCCTTGCCGCGATTGAGCCAGACGAAATAGCTGCACTCGCCGTGCGCTAGATCGTCATAGCCGCGCGCGAAATCGCCCTCCGGCCGCTCGATCTTGATGACGCGCGCGCCGGCATCGGCCAGCCGGCAAGTGCACATCGGCGCGGCGACCGCCTGTTCGAGCGAGACGACGAGCAGGCCGGAGAGCGGAAGGGGCACGCTCAATATGACCTCGGCAGTCCCAAGACGTGCTCGGCAATGTAGGACAGCACCAGATTGGTCGAGATCGGCGCCACGGTATAGAGCCTGGTCTCGCGGAATTTACGCTCGATATCGAACTCTTCGGCAAAGCCGAAGCCGCCATGGGTCTGCAGGCACATGTCGGCTGCGGCCCACGACGCTTCGGCGGCGAGATGCTTGGCCATGTTCGCTTCGGCGCCGCAGTCCTTGCCGGCTTCGTAGAGCGCCGCCGCTTCGTGCACCATCAGTTCGGCGGCACGCATGTTGATGTAAGCGCGCGCGATGGGAAACTGGACGCCCTGGTTTTGGCCGATCGGCCGTCCGAACACGACCCGCTCGCCGGCATAGGTCGTCGCCTTCCGGATGAACCATTTGGCGTCGCCGATGCATTCGGCGGCGATCAAAATGCGCTCGGCATTCATGCCCGAGAGGATGTAGCGGAAACCTTCGCCCTCGACGCCGATGAGATTTTCCGCCGGCACCCGCATGTTCTCGAAGAACACTTCGGTGGTGGCGTGATTCATCATGGTGCGGATCGGACGAATGGTCAGGCCCTTGCCTTTCACGGCCCGCATGTCGACCAGAAATACGGACAGGCCATCGGTGCGCTTTTTGACCCGCTCGCGCGGCGTAGTGCGCGCCAACAGCAGCATGAGATCCGAATGCTCGGCGCGCGACGTCCAGATCTTCTGGCCGTTCACAACATAGCTGTCATTGCCGTCGCGCACGGCGGTGGTGCGCAAGCCCAGCGTGTCGGTGCCCGAGGTCGGCTCGGTCACGCCGAAGGCTTGCAGCCGCAGCTCGCCGCGAGCGATGCCGGGCAAATAGCGTTTCTTCTGCTCGGCGTTGCCGTGCCGCAGCAGCGTGCCCATGGTGTACATCTGCGCGTGGCAGGCGGCGCCGTTGCAGCCGGAGGCCTGGATCTCCTCCATGATCGCGGCAGCGGCTGTCATCGTGAGCCCGCTGCCGCCGAATTCTTCTGGGATCAGCGCGGCGAGAAAGCCGGCTTTGGTCAAAGCGGCGACGAATTTATCCGGATAGGCGCGCTCGCGATCGAGCGCGCGCCAATATTCGCCGGGAAAATCAGCGCATAAAGCGCGCACGGCCTCGCGGATGGGCGCGAGCTCGGCGCTTTCCGTCACGGCCGCACCGCGGCACGGCCGTTAGTGACGACGATGACGTCGCGCTCAACCACTCGGGAACGGAAACCCACGACGTCGCCGTCACGCCACATCTCGGTGCGCAACGTCTCGCCGGGAAAGACCGGGGCCGAAAACCGCGCGGCGAACGCAACGAGCTTGTTCGGATCGTAGGCGCAGAAAGTTTTCAGAACCGCGTGGGCAGCGGTGCCGAAGCTGCCGAGACCGTGCATGATCGGGCGCGGATAGCCGGCTTGCTTGGCGACGGCGGGTTCGGCGTGGATAGGATTGAGATCGCCACACAGCCGGTAGATCAGCGCCGCTTCCGGCCGCGTCGCTAGATCGCAGACCGCATCCGGCACGCGCCCCGGAAGCGCATGCGGCGCCGGCGCTTCGCGCGGCGGGCCGCCGAAACCGCCGTCGCCGCGGCAAAACATCGTATGCGTGACCGTGGCGATCGGCTCGCCGGTTGCCTTGTCGGTAAGCTTGCGTTCGGAGAGGACCAGCGCCCCCTTGCCGGCGCCCTTGTCGATCACCTCGACGATGCGCTGCCGGCCGATCACGGTGCCCGCTCCGGCAATCGGCCGATGCAACATGATGCCCTGTTCGCCGTTGACGACCTTGAGCCAGTCGATGCCGGTGTCGCGGTTGCGCGCCCAAAAGCCGGGGTGGCCGAGCACGGTCCCCATCGTCGGCAGCACTTTGAGATTCTTTTCGTAGACGAACGGCAGCTCGTCTTCGTTCATCGGATCGTGGCCGAATCCGATACCCAGCGCATAGAGGATGCAGTCCTTCGCTTCGTAACTCTGCTCCCGCTGCGGAATATCGAGTGCCATAAGCTTATCGTAGACGATCGCCATTACACCGGGTCCCAGGAAAACACGTCGCTCGAACGGTCGAGCGGCGTGAACGACGCGGCGAACGCGCCCTTGAGCTGCGCATCGAGCTTTTCCGGCGTCCAGCCGTCGGAGCGATGCAGCGTGCGGATCGGGCGGGTCTGATTGAACAGGTAAATCTCGTTGTTGCGCACCGAGAAAATCTGGCCGCTGATGCCGTCGGCGCGATCGGAGCCGAGATAGACGACGAGCGGCGCGATTTTCTCCGGCGTCATCTGACGGAACGCCGCGACCCGCGCCTTCTCCTCCTCGGTCTCGGCCGGGATCGAATCGATCATCCGCGTCCAGGCAAAGGGTGCGACGCAGTTCGAGCGCACATTGAAACGCGCCATGTCGAGCGCGATGCCGCGCGACAGGCCGACGATGGCCATCTTGGCCGCCATGTAATTGGCCTGACCGAAATTGCCGACCAAGCCGGAGGTCGAGGTCATGTGCACATAACTGCCGGAATTCTGCTCGCGGAAATGCGTCGCGCAGGCGCGGCTCATGGCAAAGCTGCCGTGCAGATGCACGTCGATCACGTCCGACCAGTCCGACCAGCTCATGCGGTGGAAAATGCGGTCACGCAAAATACCGGCATTGTTGACGAGAATATCGACGCGGCCGAAGGCGTCGAGCGTGGCTTGGACGATCTTGTCCGCATTGCCGGGCACGCTGATCGATAACGTCGAAGCGATGGCTTCGCCGCCCGATTTCTTGATCTCATCGACCACGCCCTGCGCCGGACCGGCGTCGCTGCCGCCACCGTCGAGGCCTGCGCCGATATCGCAGACGACGACACGGGCGCCCTCGGCCGCCATCAAAAGCGCAATGCCGCGCCCGATGCCGCGGCCCGCCCCGGTGACGATGGCGACTTTGCCGGCGACGATAGTGGCCATGCCGCTTAAGCCCCCCACACCTCGCGCGCCACTTCGCCGATCATCTTCAGCTTCGCCCATTGGTCGTCTTCGGCGAGGATATTGCCTTCCTCAGTCGAGGCAAAACCGCATTGCGGCGACAGGCAAAGCCGGTCGAGGTCGGTGAATTTGGCCGCTTCCTCGATGCGGCGCTTGATCGCGTCCCGGCTTTCCAGCGTGCCGGTCTTGGTGGTGACGAGACCCAGCACCGCCACGCGGCCCTTTTGCAGCCGGCGCAGCGGTTCGAAGCCGCCGGCCCGCGCCGTGTCGTATTCCATGAAATAGCCGTGCACCTTGATGCGATCGAACAGCACCTCCTGCATGGCGTCATAGCCGCCGGTTCCCATGAAGGTCGATTTGTAGTTGCCGCGGCACAAATGCATCGTCACCGTCATGTCCTGCGGAATATCGGCAATCGCCGTGTTGATGAGATCGCCATAGATGGTGCCGAGAGCCTCCGGATCGTCGCCGCGATCCTTCATCTGCTGGCGATAGTGGGGGTCGCACAGCATGGCGATGAACACTTCGTCGAGCTGCAGATAGCGGCAGCCGGCATCGGCGAAGGCGCGCACGGCTTTTCGGTAAGCCGCGCCGAGGTCGGCGAAGAGCTTGTCGAGCGTCGGATAGATCGACTTGTCGATCGGCGTCGGGCTTGGGCGGCCATAAAGCGCCGACGGTGCCGGAATCGTCATTTTCGGCGTCCGCGTCGTATGCGCTTTGAGAAACTTGAAATGCTCCAGCATCGGATGACCGGAGAAGCCGATCTTGCCGGTGACCTTGACGCCCTCGTTGCGGGTGGTGACCGCGGCGAATGCGATGCCGGTGTCCATCACATGCTTTTCGACGCCGTCGAGGCCCCACAGGAAGTCGAGATGCCACCAGGAGCGGCGGAATTCGCCGTCGGTGATGGATTGCAGCCCGACCGCTTCCTGCTTGCCGATGACGTCGGCGATGGCAACGTCCTCGACCGCTTTGAGCGCGGCGGCGGAAATCTCGCCTTTGGCAAACTTCTCACGTGCCGCTTTGAGTTCGGCCGGCCGCAGCAGGCTGCCGACATGATCGGCGCGGAACGGCGGCTTGGTGCGTTGACTCATGCCTTATCCCCAGACTTCGTCGGCGAGCTCGACGATCATCCGCAGCTTCGCCCATTCTTCCTCTTCGGCGAGAACATTGCCTTCCTCGGTCGAAGCGAAGCCGCATTGCGGCGACAGGCACAGCTGATCGAGCGGGACGAACTTCGCCGCCTCGTCGATCCGGCGCTTGATGTCGTCCTTCTTTTCCAACGTTCCGCTCTTGCTGGTGACGAGGCCGAGCACGATCGATTTTCCTTTCGGCACGAAGCGCAACGGCTCGAAGCCCCCGGCCCGCGCGGTGTCATATTCCATGAAATAGCCATGCACATTGATAGCGTTGAATAGAACCTCGGCTATCGGCTCGTAGCCGCCCGACGCCACGAAGTTCGAGCGGAAATTGCCGCGGCACAGATGCATGGTGATGGTCATGTCGGGCGGAATGTCGGAGATCGCGGCGTTGATCATGCGGGCATAGTTGGCCGGCAGCGTATCCGGATTGTCGCCGCGGTCGACGATCATTTTGCGCAGCGACGGATCGCACAAATAAGTGAGGTTGACCTCGTCGAGCTGCAAATACCGGCAGCCAACGTCGGCGAAGGCGCGCACGACCTTGCTATAGGAGAGCCCGAGGTCGCGGTAAAAATCGTCCATGGACGGATAGATCGATTCCGGAACGGCGTCGCGGCCATAACGGAAATGCAATGACGAAGGCGATGGGATCGTCATCTTCGGCGTTTGCTTGGTGTGCGCCTGCAGGAATTTGAAATGCTCGATCATCGGATGCGGCCTGTAGCCGCCGAGCTTGCCGGTCAAGCGCAGCAGCAGTGGCCGCGGCTGCGGCCCGCTGGCCGAGAAGCTTATCTTGCGTTCGCCGACATAAGATTCGACGTTGTCGAGTTGTTCGAGGAAATCCGTATTCCATGAGATGCGCCGGTACTCGCCGTCGGTGATGGATTTGAGCCCGACGGCTTCCTGCTTCTTGATTACGCCCTCGATTTCGCGATCCTCGATTTCTTTGAACGCCTCGATGCCGATCTCGCCGCGCGCGCGTTTCTCACGCGCCGCCTTGAGCGACGCCGTGCGCAACAGGCTGCCGACGTGATCGGCGCGGAACGGCGGTTTAGTTCGTTGCATTATCAACCCCACACTTCATTGGCGATTTCTACGATCATACGGAGCTTGGCCCACTGCTCGTCCTCGGCCAGAACGTTGCCCTCCTCGGTCGAGGCAAAGCCGCATTGCGGCGACAAGCAGAGCTGGTCGAGCGCGACGTATTTCGTCGCCTCGTCGATGCGGCGCTTGATGTCGTCCTTTTTCTCCAGCGCGCCGCTTTTCGAGGTGACAAGCCCGAGCACAATTTGCTTTTTGCCCTTGGGGAAGAAACGCAAGGGCTCGAAGCCGCCGGCCCGCTCGGAGTCATATTCGAGGAAATAGCCGTCGAGCCCGGTATTGCCGAGAAGCTGTTCGGCGATAAATTCGTAGCCGCCGGAAGCAATAAAGGTCGAGCGAAAATTGCCGCGGCATGAATGCATGGTGATGGCCATGTCGGCGGGCTTGCCTTCGAGCGCGGCATTGGTGAGACGCGCATAGCGTTTCGGCAGCGTGTCAGGGTCATCGCCGCGTCCCTTCGATTTCTCGCGCTCGCTGGGATCGCACACCATCGACCACGCCGTATCGTCGAGCTGCAGATAGCGACAACCCGCTTCATAGAACGCGCGAATCGCGGCACGATAGGCCGCCGCAAGGTCGTCGAAGAACGAATCGAGCGTGGGGTAGACCTCTTTGCTGATCAAAGCGCGGCCCTGACGGAAATGCAGCGTGCTCGGCGCCGGAATCGTCATCTTCGGCGTGACCTTTGTGTGGCGCTTTAGAAACTTGAAATGCTCCAGCATCGGATGGCCGGAGAAGCCAAGTTTGCCGGTGATCTTGATGCCCTCGGCCTTGGTTTGCACGCCGTGAAATTGAATGGCGTCCATTTGATAGAAGCTGATGCCGTCGAGGCCGCGGAAGAAGTCAAAATGCCACCACGAGCGGCGGAACTCGCCGTCGGTGGCGAGCTTCAGCCCGATCTCTTCCTGCTTACTGATCACCTTCTCGATCTCGCGATCTTCGACCGCCCGCAAGGCGTCCACGGAGATTTCGTTGCGTTCGCGCTTGGCGCGCGCTTCCTTCAATGCTGCGGGCCGCAACAGACTGCCGACATGGTCGGCGCGAAACGGCGGCGTGGCTCGTTGCATCGACTTCCTCCCCGGCTTCTTTATAGCGGAAACGTTCGGTGTCGATTCCGTCTATGGCTGCCTCCCAACGCGCAATACAGTGGGCAAACGCCAGGGTGGGCAACGCCAAATTCGATTTAGCAATGCCGGCGCGCGAGTGTAAATGCCGTTGCGCGCGGGCCGCTCGACACAGACACTCGCCCGGCGCATGACGCTTTGAGGAGACCAAAAAGATGTATCCGACGCTGCGGCTCTACGAAGACGTGTTGGCAAACGACGCCGAGGCATCTTGGCCGGCCCTGCCGCGCATGATTTTCGTGGTTCATGGCGCCGTCACTATCGCCGATCGCGCGCTAAGCGACGAAGATACTTTTGGCAGCGAAAGCGCCGTCACGGCGAGGGCCGGCAGCCCCGGCGCGACGCTGTGGCGCTGGGAGCTTGCGCCGGATGACGCTAATGGCGCCGCCAACGCGGGACGCGGTGTGCGTTGCCAGCTAAAGCTCGCGGCGCGGCTTGAGACGGTGCCGAAGGGCGCGCTTCTGTTGCGCGGCGACAGCGTTGCATTTCCGCCCGGCGGCTGCGCCTATCTGCACCGGCACCAAGGACCGGGCATCCGTTGCGTCATCGAAGGCGGCATCCGTATCGACACCCACGGCCGCTCGACGTCATACGGTCCGGGCGGGGCATGGTACGAGACCGGGCCCGACGGCGTTTTCGCGCAAGGCGCGAACCGCCCGACGCGGTTCATTCGCGTCATGATCCTGCCGCGCGCCTATCTGGGAAAAAGCTCGATCGAATATCTCAACGAAGCCGACAGGGCCAAACCGAAATCGCAAAGCTACAAGATCTATATCGACATGCCGCTGACCATGGAGGCAGCGGCCTGAAGTCTTCGGACCATGAGAGATCATGCGTATCCTTGTTGCCGCCGTCGGCCGATTGAAACAAGGCGCGGAGCGAGACCTCGCGGCCGCCTATCGCAAGCGCGCCGAGGCGATCGGCCGGAGCTTCGGACTCCGTGAAATCGAAATCGTCGAAATTCGCGAGAGCCGCGCGCATGACGCCGAACGACGTCGCGTCGAGGAATCCATAGCGATCGCAAATGTCATTCCCGAGCGATCCATCGTTGTCATCCTCGATGAGCGCGGCGACAACCTCGACAGCGCGGCGCTGGCGGCGACGTTGCGCCGATGGCGCGAGGAGGACCGCTCCGCCGTCTGCTTCATTATCGGCGGCGCCGATGGACTGGCGCAAAGCCTGCGCGAGCGCGCCAAGCTCAAGCTCGCATTCGGCGCCGCGACCTGGCCGCACCAGCTGGTACGCATCATGTTGCTGGAACAGCTTTATCGCGCCGGCACCATTCTGGCCGGACACCCCTATCACCGCGCCTAAGCGGGCCGGCCAGCCGGCCAAATCCGGGGACGTTGACCTTGGGCATACCGCATCACCGAATTGTGACGGCCAAGGCGTTCGCTGTCTTATTGCGGTCTCACGCCGGCCCGTTTTATGCGGTTTCTCTTGCCTTTCCGGGACCCGCGCCTACCCTTGAAACCGATGATTCTCCGACGGTCGAGCCGCACCGATCCGCGCTTTGTGCTCGGCTCGGCTTTGGCGCTGTGCTGGCGATTGGTGCAGGTCTTAGTGCAGATCTTGCCGCCAGTCTCGGGGCAAGTTCCGTCGCATGGGCTCAAACGCCGGAACCGCCTTCTCCCGCAGATGCCGCGGCGCAGAGCTCTATTGCCCCGTCGCCGGCTTCGCCTGGGACCTCTCCACCTGCCGCGAATAAGATTGATGCGATCAGGCAACACGACCAGGACCTCGACGCCGCGTTGGCCCGGCAGCGCGAGTCCGTGCAGAGTCAGGCCAAGCTGCGCATCGAGATCGAGGCGCTGGCTCAGGACCGCCGCAAATTTAACCAGGATCTCATCGACACCGCCGCGCGAGTGCGCGACGTCGAAGCTAATATCGACGCCACGCGGGTGCGTCTTGCGCCACTCGACGAGCAGGAAAAGCTGCTGCGCAAGTCGCTCAATGACCGCCGCGACGTGATCGTCGAAATTCTCGCCGCTTTGCAGCGTATCGGGCGGCAACCGCCGCCGGCGCTGATCGTGCGGCCGGAGGATGCGCTGCAAGCGGTGCGCACGGCCATCGCGTTGGGCGCCGTGCTGCCGGAGATACGCGCGCAAGCCAACTTGGTGGCCGGCGATCTGGCCGAGCTGGTGCGCGTACGCGGGCGAATCATTGATGAAAGCAACCGTCTTTCCGGCGACCTCCATGTGCTCGGACACGAGCAGCTTCGACTGGCGCTCCTGATCGACCAACGGCAGAAGAACGAAGCGGTTGCGGAACAGGCGCTCAATACCGAGCGGCAGCGCGCCACGGCGCTCGCGCGCCAGGTCGACTCGATCAAAGATCTGATCACCAAGCTCGAAGCCGGCCTCGATCCCGCCACCCGCGCGGCGCAGGATGCCGCCCAGTCGATTGCCAAGGACGCGACACAGCCGCAACTCGCAGCCTTGAGCGATCCCGGCCGTCTGACTCCGGCCGTCGCCTTCGCCGACATGCGCGGGCACATGCGTTTGCCGGTCAATGGCGTAACAATCCGGGAGTTTGGGGGTGCGGACGGCGCCGGCGGGAGCCAAAAAGGCGTTTCTATTGCCGCCCGGCCCGGCGCTGAGATTACCGCGCCATGTGACGGCTGGGTTGTTTACGCCGGACCGTTTCGGAGCTATGGGCAACTCTTGATCCTGAATGCCGGCGGCGGGTATCATGTTCTCCTGGCGGGCATGGATCGGATTTCCGTCGATCTCGGACAGTTCGTGTTAACCGGCGAGCCGGTAGCGATGATGGGCGACGCATCGCAAGCAGCGGCAGCCGTCACGACCGGGCCTAAACAGCCCGTACTCTATGTGGAGTTCCGCAAGGACGGCACTCCCATTGACCCCAGCCCTTGGTGGGCGACAAACGAAGGCGAAAAGGTTCGCGGATGATGCGCAAAACTTATCTGGTTTTCCTCGGTGCAGTGGCCGGCGCCGCGGCAGCGCTGCTGGTTACTCAGCCACATGCCATGTTGCTTGGTTCGGCCGCGAGAGCCGCCGCCTCGGACACCTACCAGCAGCTCAACCTGTTCGGCGACGTCTTCGAGCGCGTGCGCGCCGATTACGTCGAGAAGCCCGACGACAAGAAGCTCGTCGAATTGGCCATCAACGGCATGCTGTCCGGGCTCGATCCACATTCGAGCTACATGGATCCGAAGAGCTTCCGCGATATGCAGGTGCAGACCCGCGGCGAGTTTGGCGGCCTCGGCATCGAGGTCACCATGGAGGACGGCCTGGTGAAGGTCGTCGCGCCGATCGACGATACGCCGGCGGCCAAGGCCGGCGTCATGGCCAACGACATTATTACCAAGCTGGATGATGAGGCGGTTCAAGGCCTTACCCTCAATCAAGCCGTCGACAAGATGCGCGGACCGGTGAACTCGAAAATCAAGCTCACAATCATGCGCAAAGGCGCCGACAAGCCGATCGAAGTGACGATCATGCGCGACATCATCCGGGTAAAATCGGTGCGGTCGCACGCCGAAGGCGATGACGTCGGCTATATCCGCATCACGCAGTTCAACGAGCAGACCACCGACGGGCTGAAGCAGGCGATCAACGATCTCGGCAGCCAACTCGGTGCCGACAAGATCAAGGGCTACATCGTCGATCTGCGCAACAACCCGGGCGGCCTGCTCGATCAGGCGATTTCGGTCGCCGATACGTTCCTCGACAAAGGCGAGATCGTATCGACGCGCGGCCGCAATCCCGAGGAGACGCAGCGCTTTAACGCGCGTCCGGGCGACATGACCCATGGCAAGCCGGTGATCGTGCTGATCAACGGCGGCTCTGCCTCGGCATCGGAGATCGTCGCCGGCGCCCTGCAGGACCACAAGCGCGCGACGCTCATTGGCACGCGCTCCTTCGGCAAGGGATCGGTGCAGACCATCATCCCGCTCGGCGCCGGCAATGGCGCACTGCGACTGACCACGGCGCGGTACTACACGCCGTCGGGTCGCTCGATCCAGGCGCTGGGTATCAAGCCCGATATTGAGGTGCTCCAAGACGTGCCGGCCAGCTTGAAGGGGGAGACCGACACCGAGGGCGAAGCCTCGCTGCGCGGTCACCTTGCGGCAACAGGCGCCGAGAAAACGGGCTCGCAGTCCTATGTGCCGCCGGACGAAAAGGATGATAAAGCGCTGCATATGGCGCTTGATCTGCTGCGTGGAACGGCGAGCAACGCCGCCTACCCGCCGAATCCGAAGGCTCCCGTGCCCAATTAGGGGAAAGCACCTAGACCTGAATCGAGTTCGGGGCGGCGTCAGGCCGCCCCGATTTTTTTTACCCGACCTGGCGTGGCGCCGGCCATGGCGGAGTTGGCCGATTTTAGCCCCGATCCGACGCCTTAACCGGCCGTGATAGACTTTCGGCGATGATTCGCCAGAGCACGATTTGCGCAGCCATGATTCGCGTACATATGGTTCCAAGCGTGGCAGCCACGTCCACCAGACGCGTGGCATCGAGGCCTGGCCCAAAAAGGGGCCCGAGGATCCACCAATGGCCGTGGATGATCTAACCGCACCGCTTGGCCGGGAACGCAAGAGGCGCCGGCGAACGTTCAAGCTTCCGGTACCTCAAATCATGGCCGGTGCGCTCGCTGCGTTCCTCGGCCTGTTCGTGCTGTGGGCGACCATCGCCGACGATCCGTATGGCGGCGAACCGATGGCCGTCGTGTCGGCGAATCTGCACCTTCCGGCGAAGACGTCCGATAATTCGGCGCCACAGCCAGGCGCCCCTGTCACCGTTCAACAGCATGACGGTCAGGCAATGACTCCGGCGCCGGCGCCCGGCGCGCCCGCCAATACCACCACCGTCACGATCATCGACGGCAAAACCGGCGCCAAGCAGGAGGTCGTGGTTCCGGGCCCGGCAAGCGGCCCGTCGTCGACCAAGGCCGCGCCCGTTGACCCGAAGTTCGTCGAAATGACGACACACGGCGCCATCCCGAAAATTGCTGCCGACGGGACACGGCCTGCAGATGCATTTGCCCGGCCGGTGCAGCCTTTGCCCGGCAAGCCGGACGCGCCACGCATAGCCCTGATCGTCGACGGCTTAGGGGTCAGCGCAAACGCGACATCGGACGCGATTGCCAAACTGCCCGGTGAGGTCACCCTCGGCTTTGTGCCCTACGGCGCTCAAGTTGCTGCCTTGGCCACCCAGGCGCGCGCCGCGGGACATGAAATCCTCCTGCAGGTGCCGATGGAACCGTTCGACTATCCGGACAACGATCCCGGTCCGCAGACACTGCTCACATCGCTGACGCCAGAGCAAAATATCGACCGCCTGCATTGGGTGATGAGCCAGTTCCAAGGCTATGTCGGGCTCGCCAATTCGATGGGCGCGCGTTTTACCGCCTCGGAGACAAGCTTCGCCCCGATCCTGCGTGAGACCGCCAAACGCGGGCTGATATTCGTCGACGACGGCTCGAACCCGAGGAGCGTCGCCGGGCAGATCGCGGGCGCCAACAATCTGCCATTCGCGCGAGCCGACGTTGTCATCGACGCGGTGCCGACGCCCGGCGAGATCGATCGTGCGCTCGGCCGCCTGGAAATGGCGGCGCGTGAGCGCGGCGTCGCGGTCGGCATGGCGTCTGCGCTACCGGTATCGATCGAAGAAATCGCCAAGTGGGCGAAGTCAGCGACCAGCCGCGGCCTGCTGTTGGTCCCGATCACTGCCGTAGCGATCAAGGGCAAGACGTCGACCGCGAGCGAATAGCGAAGGCCCGTAATAGCGAATAGATTGAATCTGACCCTCCGTCGCTCGCTATTCGCCCCCGCCCGGACAAGCTTTGCCAATGCGCTTCGAAGATCTCCCCTATCGCCCTTGTGTCGGTGTTGCGCTGTTCAATCGCGAGGGCCTGGTCTTTATCGGCCGACGCATCGACGGACCGGAACATATCGACCTCACGCATTCCTGGCAGATGCCGCAGGGCGGCATCGATCAAGGCGAGGAACCGTGGCCGGCGGCGGTGCGGGAATTGCGCGAAGAAACCAATGTCCGTTCGGTGGAACGCCTCGGCGAGATTTCGGACTCGCTGCAATACGACATTCCGCGGGAAATCGTGGGCCAAGCATGGCAGGGCAAATATCGCGGCCAGACGCAAAAATGGTTCGCCATGCGCTTTACCGGCAACGACCACGAGATCGACGTGGAACATCCCGCCGGGCATGAGCCGGAGTTCAGTGCTTGGCGCTGGGAGCGCTTGCAGAACGTCCCCGACCTCGTAGTGCCGTTCAAACGCGCGGTGTACGAGCGCGTGGTGCGCGAATTCCGGCAATTCGCGAAATAGTCGATTTCCACTTCGGCTCCACCACAAACCGGCAGAAAACGGTCACAAGCGAAGGTGCGCTACGACGCCAACGCCGCCTGTAGCGATTTCAACTGCTCGAGTTGGCGCGCAAGCTTATCGCGCGACGCGTCATCCTTGCTGTCGGCGACGTCTTCCTCGGCGTCTTTGATCTCTTCAGCGAGCGTCGCCATGTCGAAATCGGCGCGCGCCATGGCCTTGTCGGCGAGCACGGTCAGCCCCTTCGGACTCACCTCGGCAAAGCCGCCAATGACGACGACCGGCTCGCGCTGGCCGCCGCGGAAGATGGTCACAATACCCGGCCGCAATGTGGTCACCAGCGGCGCATGGCCGGGGAGGATGCCCATGTCGCCTTCGCTGCCGGGCAAATCCACCTGATCCACGTCGCCGGAGAACAGCACGCTCTCGGGTGAGACAAATTCGAAATGAAGCCCGGCCATAAAGTTATGCCTCGGCGGCAAGTTTCTTGCCCTTCTCGACCGCCTCCTCGATGGTGCCGACCATGTAGAAGGCCGCCTCGGGCAGGTGATCATATTTGCCGTCGACCAGATCGCGGAAGCCCTTGATGGTGTCCTGCAAGTCGACGAGCTTGCCCGGCGAGCCGGTGAATACTTCCGCGACAAAAAATGGTTGCGACAGGAAGCGCTCGATCTTGCGGGCGCGCGCCACCGTGAGCTTGTCCTCTTCGGAGAGCTCGTCCATGCCGAGAATGGCGATGATGTCTTGGAGCGCCTTGTAGCGCTGCAAAACCTGCTGCACCCGGCGCGCAACCGTATAGTGCTCCTCGCCGACGATCAGCGGCGACAGCATGCGCGACGTCGAATCGAGCGGATCGACCGCCGGATAGATGCCCTTGGCGGCGATGTCGCGCGACAGCACGGTGGTCGCGTCGAGATGCGCGAAAGAGGTTGCCGGCGCCGGATCGGTGAGGTCGTCGGCCGGAACGTAAATCGCCTGCACCGACGTCACCGAGCCTTTGTTGGTCGTGGTGATACGCTCCTGCAACGCCCCCATATCGGTCGCGAGCGTCGGCTGATAGCCGACCGCCGAGGGAATGCGGCCGAGCAGCGCCGACACTTCCGAACCCGCTTGGGTGAAGCGGAAGATGTTGTCGACAAAGAATAGCACGTCCTGGCCCTGGTCGCGGAAATGCTCGGCGACCGTCAGCCCGGTCAGCCCGACGCGGGCGCGGGCGCCCGGCGGCTCATTCATCTGGCCGTAGACCAGCGCGCATTTGGAGCCTTCGACCGAACCCTTGTGCGGGTCCTTGTTGACGCCGGATTCGATCATCTCGTGATAGAGGTCATTGCCCTCGCGGGTGCGCTCACCGACGCCGGCGAACACCGAATAGCCGCCATGCGCCTTGGCGACGTTGTTGATCAATTCCATGATCAGCACGGTCTTGCCGACGCCGGCGCCGCCGAACAATCCGATCTTGCCGCCCTTGGCATAGGGCGCCAAGAGATCGACGACCTTGATGCCGGTGACCAGAATGGCCGACTTGGTCGACTGATCGGTATAGGCCGGCGCTTCCTGGTGGATGGAGCGAAGCGTCTCGCCCTTGACCGGACCGGCTTCGTCGACCGGCTCGCCGATCACGTTGATGATGCGTCCGAGCAATCCTTGGCCGACCGGAACCGAGATCGGCGCTCCAGTGTCGGTAACCTCCTGCCCGCGAACCAGTCCCTCGCTGGTGTCCATGGCAACCGTGCGCACGGTATTTTCGCCAAGCTGCTGGGCGACTTCGAGGACCAGCCGGCGGCCCTGATTTTTGGTCTCGAGCGCGTTGAGGATCGGCGGCAAATTGTCGTCGAAATGCACGTCGATCACGGGGCCGATGACTTGAGTGATACGTCCGACGGATTGAGCCATGAGGTCGTCCTTACTGATGTTGCCGCGCGCCAATCGTCACAGCGCTTCGGCTCCGGAGATAATTTCGATCAATTCCTTGGTGATCATCGCCTGCCGCGTGCGATTATACCTGAGCGTTTGCCGGCGGATCATGTCGCCGGCATTGCGGGTGGCGTTGTCCATTGCCGACATTTGCGCGCCATAAAACGAGGCGGCGTTCTCCAGCAAAGCGCGGAAGATCTGCACCGCTACGTTGCGCGGCAACAGCTCGTGAAGGATGTCTTCGGCGTCCGGCTCGAACTCGTAAGCCGCGCCGCCCAGAGCATCGGCCGCCTTTGCATCGAACACTGGCGGGATGATCTGCTGCGCGGTCGGAATCTGCGCGATCACCGAACGGAAGCGCGAATAGAACAGCGTGCAGACGTCGAATTCAAACTTATCGAACAGCGCGATGATCTTTTCCGCGATCATCTCCGCGTTTTCGAAACGCAAGGCGCGCACCGCGCGCAGATCGACCAGTTCGACGATCTGGCTGGCATAAAGCCGGCGCAATTGATCGTAGCCTTTGCGGCCGACGCAGAAAAACTTGACCTCCTTGCCCTCCGCCATCAACGCCGCCGCGCGTTCGCGCGCTAGCCGCACGATTGCGGTATTGAACGGACCGCACAAACCGCGCTCGGCGGTGCAAACCAGAAGAAGGTGCCTCTGGTCGCCGCCGGTGCCGCGCAAGAGCCGCGGCGCCGTATCGACGCCCGCGACCGAAGCCGCGATATTGCCGAGCACGGTATCCATGCGGGTGGCATAGGGACGCGCCGCTTCGGCTGCCGCTTGGGCGCGACGCAGCTTCGACGCCGCGACCATTTGCATGGCCTTGGTGATCTTCTGCGTCGCCTTGGTAGCGGCGATGCGGTTGCGCAGGTCTTTAAGCGAAGGCATCCGAAGCTCGATCTATCCCCGTGCACTCACGCGAACGTCTTGGCGTAATCGTTGACGACGCCCTTGAGCTTTTCCGCGGTCGGGTCATCGAGGTCGCGCGATTCGCGGATCGTCTTGAGGATGTCGCCGTGCTTGGTGTGCAACAGGCTGAGCAGACCGTCCTCGAAGGCGCGGATGCGATCGACCGGCAGCGGATCGAGATAGCCGTTGACGCCGGCATAGATGACGCAGACCTGCTCCTCCATGCTAAGCGGCGAGAATTGCGGCTGCTTAAGGAGCTCGGTGAGCCGCGAGCCGCGATTGAGGAGCCGCTGCGTGGTGGCGTCGAGGTCGGAGCCAAATTGCGCGAACGCCGCCATTTCGCGGTATTGCGCCAGTTCGCCTTTGATGCGGCCGGCGACTTTCTTCATCGCCTTGGTCTGCGCCGCGGAACCGACGCGCGACACCGAAAGCCCGACATTCACCGCCGGCCGGATGCCCTGATAGAACAAATCGGTTTCGAGAAAGATCTGGCCGTCGGTAATCGAGATGACGTTGGTCGGGATATAGGCCGACACGTCGTTGGCCTGCGTTTCGATCACCGGCAGCGCGGTGAGCGAGCCGCCCTTGTTTTCGTCGTTCATCTTCGCCGCGCGTTCGAGCAAGCGCGAATGCAGATAGAACACGTCGCCCGGATAGGCCTCGCGTCCCGGCGGCCGGCGCAGCAATAGCGACATCTGCCGATAGGCGACGGCCTGCTTGGACAGATCGTCATAGATGATCACGGCGTGCATGCCGTTGTCGCGGAAATATTCGCCCATGGCGCAGCCGGCAAACGGCGCCAGAAACTGCATCGGCGCCGGATCGGACGCGGTCGCAGCGACCACGATCGTATACTCGAGCGCGCCGTTTTCTTCCAAGACCTTGACGAATTGCGCGACGGTGGATCGCTTCTGCCCGACCGCGACATAGACGCAGTAGAGCTTGATCTTCTCGTCGTTGGACTGATTGAGCGATTTTTGATTGAGGATGGTGTCGAGTGCGATCGCAGTCTTGCCGGTCTGACGGTCGCCGATGATCAATTCGCGCTGGCCGCGGCCGATCGGGATGAGCGCGTCGATCGCTTTCAGTCCCGTCGCCATCGGCTCGTGCACGGATTTGCGCGGGATGATGCCCGGCGCCTTGACGTCGACGCGCGCTCTATGGTCGGCCTTGATCGGCCCCTTGCCGTCGATCGGCTCGCCGAGCGCATCGACGACGCGGCCGAGCAGTCCCTTGCCGATCGGCACCTCGACGATGGCGCGGGTGCGCTTGACGGTCTGGCCTTCCGCGATCTCGCGGTCGCTGCCGAAAATCACGATGCCGACATTGTCGCTTTCGAGATTGAGCGTCATGCCTTTGACGCCGCTCTCGAATTCGACCATCTCGCCAGCCTGAACGTTGTCGAGGCCGTAGACCCGGGCGATGCCGTCGCCGACCGACAGCACCTGCCCGACTTCGGAGACTTCGGCTTCCTGGCCGAAGTTCTTGATCTGCTCTTTGAGGATGGCGGAAATTTCCGCGGCGCGGATGTCCATTAGCGAGCCTCTTTCATGGCGTGCTTCATCGCATTGAGCTTGGTGCGCAGCGAGGTATCGACCATGCGGCTACCAAGCTTGACCACGAGCCCGCCGATAATGGCGGGATCGACCTTGATGTCGAGGTTGACGTTCTTGCCGCTCACGGAGTTGAGCGTGGCGCGCAGCGCCTCGAGATGCTCGCCCTTAAGCGGTTCGGCGACGGTCACTTCGGCGGTCGCCTCGCCGTTGTGCTGGGCGACGAGGTCGCGGAAGGCGCGGATCATGCCGCGCACCGCGAACAGCCGGCGGTTCGATGTCACGAGCTTGAGGAAACGCGCCGCAAGCCCGCCGATCCCGGCGCGGTCGAGCACAGCGCCGAGCGCCTGCAATTGCTCGTCGGCGGAAAATACCGGGCTACGGACCAACCGCATGAGATCGGCGCTCTCGCCGATCAGCGCGTCGAAACGATCGAGGTCGGCTTTGACAGCGTCGATCGCGTTCGTCTCGCTGGCGAGATCGAACAGGGCAGTCGCATAGCGACCGGCCGCGGTGGAAACACCAACCGGCGCGGTGGCAAAATGACCCGCCGTGACGGGAATAATGGGCTCGTCGCTTGCCACGTGGGGTTCTCTTTGCCGCGTTCGCCTGCGCGCGCACTTCGCATGCTTTGGAGCTTTTTCCGCAAAACTCGCACCCGGCGCCAACGGTCGGTGCAAGCCCTTCGGATTCAAGCGGGACTTGGATAACGCAGGCGCAGCGGAAAAGCCCGCGATCCCGCGTAAATCGCGGGTTTGCTAACATAGAGCGGAATGCGGTGCAACAACGGGGAACCCCCAACCAAAGGGGCTTGCAAAAGCGGGATTACGGCCATTTCCGTCAGGCGGCGCGCGCGGCATGACCGCGAACCACTTCGAGGAAAATGGCGCCGTATTGACGAAGCTTGCTCTCGCCGACGCCATGCACGGCGGCCATTTCCGCCGTGGTCGCCGGCTTGCGCCGGGCCATATCGATGAGGGTCTTGTCGGCGAAAACCACGTAGGCGGCGACCCCCTGCTGTTTGGCAAGCTCGGAGCGGCGTTTGCGCAGCGCCTCGAACAGCGCCGTGTCGTCCATCCCACCTTCGGTGAGCGCCGCAGCGTTGGCCGCCGCACGGGCCACCTTGCGGGTCGCAGGCTTGAGCGTGTCTTTGCGCAGCGTGACCTTGTCGATGCCTTTGAGGACCCGGCGGCCTGTTTCCGTGACCGACCAAGTCCCGTGACCGGTGATATCGAGCGCCACGATGCCGGCGCCGTGAAGCTGCCGGAAGATCGAGCGCCACTCCTGCTTGCCATACTCCTTGCCGACGCCGAACGTCGGCACGCGATCATGGCCGAACTTTTCCACCGCTTCGCTGTTTTCGCCGATCAGCACATTGGTCAGATGCTCGGTGCCGAAACGCTGGCCGGTCCGCAAAATGGCAGAGAGCGCTTTCTGCGCCGCGATAGTGCCGTCGATCACCTCGGCACCATCGCAGCAGAAATCGCAATGGCCGCACGGCTGCGTGGTTTCGCCGAAATAGGACAGCAGCGTTTGCCGCCGGCAGCGCGGCGACTCGCATAACGACACCAGCGCGTTGAGCCGTTGCCGGTCGACGCGCTTTTGCGCCTCGGTGGCGTCGGTCTCGTCGATCTGCATGCGGCGCAAACGGATATCGCCCATGCCATAAAGAGTGAGCGTATCGGCAGCCAGCCCGTCGCGGCCGGCGCGGCCGATTTCCTGGTAATAGCTTTCGATATTGGCCGGCATGTCGGCGTGCAGAACGAAGCGGACATCGGGCTTGTCGATGCCCATGCCGAATGCCACGGTCGCGACCACGACAACGCCATCCTCCTGCAGAAAAATGTCCTGATGGCGTGAACGGTCTGCCGGCTCCATGCCGGCATGATAGGCCAGCGCCTTGACGCCGCCGTCGCGGAGAAATTCAGCCAGCGCTTCGGTCTTGCGCCGCGAACTGCAATAGACGATGCCGCTTTGTCCGCGATGCGCCATGACGAAATCGGCGACTTGCTTGCGCCCGCCCGCTTTCGCCTGCATCGCCAGCCGCAAATTGGGCCGATCGAAGCCGTGCACGAATATCGCCGGCGGACGGTTGAACAGCCGTCCCACGATATCTGTTCGCGTTGCCGCATCGGCGGTCGCCGTGAATGCGACCGTCTGCACGCCGCCCAGCGCCGCCTGCACCGTGCCGAGCGCCGCATATTCCGGGCGGAAGTCGTGGCCCCATTGCGAGATGCAATGCGCCTCGTCGACCGCCAGCAACGTAACCTTGGCACGCCTGAGGAGGTCGAGCGTGTCCTGTCGCACCAGCCGCTCCGGCGCAACATAGATGAGCCGCAGCTCGCCGCGCGCAATACCGTCAAGCACGGCGCGGTTTTCGTTTGGATCGTTGGCCGAGTTGAGCGCCGCGGCCGCGATGCCGTAGCCACGCAATTGTGCGACCTGATTGCGCATCAGCGCGATCAAGGGCGACACCACGACGGTGAGGCTGCCGCGCAGCAGCGCCGGAAGCTGGTAGCACAGCGACTTGCCGCTGCCGGTCGGCATCACCGCCAGCACATCGCGGCCTTCAAGGACGGCGCTAACGATCTCGGACTGGCCCGGACGAAATTCCTCGAAACCGAAAGTGGTGCGGAGTAGGCGCTGCGCCGTGGCAAGATCGGACATGATCGGCCTCCGATCGATGTTCTATATTTGTTCCCGACAAATCGCAAGCGGAGTGAACGTGCCACGGCCGGCGCGGCTTTTCTTGCGCCGCGCCGGCCCCTCATGCACGGTGGTGGGATACGCCGGGTACCCCCTTCATGACGTCCCCCGCCAGCCGGAACGGCCGCTCCACCGGCCGTCTGATCGAACTCATGGCGTTGCTCTGGCTTGCCGGAGTGGCGATGCGCATGACGATTCTCGCCATGCCGCCGGTGATACCGCTGGTGCACCACGAACTGGGCATGACGGAGACGCAAGTCGGACTCCTGATCGGATTGCCGCTGGCGCTGTTCGCCGTTGCCGCCGTTCCGGGGTCGCTGCTCATCGCGCGGCTCGGCGCGCGCACCGCTGCCGTGCTGGGCATGATTATCGCGGCGTTTGCCGGCGCCTCACGCAGCGCCGCGATCGACGTGCCGACCCTTTACGCCGCCGCCATCGCGACCGGCTTCGGCGTCGCCATCATGCAGCCGGGAATGCCGACGCTGGTCGGCGAATGGCTACCGGACCGTATTGCACTCGGCACCATCGCCTATACCAGCGGCATGCTGACGGGCGCGCTGTTGGCGACCGGGCTGACCATTCCCTTGGTGTTGCCGCTGGTCGGCGGCTCCTGGCGGCTCGATCTCCTGGTGTGGGCGGCGCCTGCGCTCCTGATCGCGCCGATATTTTTCATCTTCAGCCCGAAGGAACACGATCACGCCACGATCGGCACCAAGATCGGCGCGTTGTGGTGGCCGGATTTCAAGGATCCGCTGGTCTGGCTCCTGGGCCTTACCTTCGGCAGCAACAATAGCCCCTTCTTTGGCACCAATGCGTTTCTCGGCGACTACCTCGCCAGTCAGGGCAAAGCCGGTCTTCTCGGTGCCGCGCTCGGTTGGCTTAACGGCGCGCAACTCGTTGCGCCGGTCATTCTGCTTTTGCTGGCCAATCGTCTGCAGGGCCGCGCGTGGCCGTTTTTGCTGTTCGGTCCGCTTCTCTTGGTCGCATTCCTCGGCCTGATCTTCGGGCATTCCGGACCGGTGATTCTTTTCTGCGCCGCCTTGGTCGGCTTCACCACAGCCATTACGCTGACGGCAACGCTCGCGTTGCCGCCGCTTCTCAGTTCGCCCGCCAATCTGGCGCGCACGTCGGCCGGTATGCTGACCGTCAGCTACACGACGGCCATCATCATCCCGACCATCAGCGGCGCGCTGTGGGATGCAACGGGCAGGCCGTGGACGGCGTTCGTGCCGCTGTGCATCTGTGCGGTGACGCTGACGGTGTTTGGCACAATAGCCACGCGTTATCCGCCCGCCACCGCCGGTTGAGTGGACGGACGATCGGAGCATGCTATCGCTGCCGCGGAAAGGCATGATTCCGCAAATGACAACACGGCCGAAGCAATCTTCAGGAAAGAAGGCTACCGCGAAGCGGCCGATGTTGCCGCCGGATCGCATTCCCTATTCAGCCATTACGGAGCGCGCGCCGCTTAAATTGCCCAATGGCGCGCGCATGGCGGTGTGGGCCGTCATCAATGTCGAAGACTGGGACCCGACGCAACCAATGCCGCGCACGGTGCTCACGCCGCCGGCCGGCGGCTCGCCGATGCCCGACGTGCCCAATTGGGCCTGGCATGAATACGGCAACCGCGTCGGCTTTTGGAGGCTCGTGAAAATATTCGATGAGTTTGCCATCCCGGCGGTGATCGCCATCAACGGCTCGGCATTGGCCGCCTATCCGGCCATCGTGCAGGCCGCGGTCGCGCGCAAATGGGAGTTCATCGGCCACGGCTTTTCCCAGCGCAATCTGCAAAAAGTGGCGAACGAGCGCGCCGATATCCGCAAGGTGCGCGACGCCATCGCCAAGGCCACCGGAAAACCGCCGCGCGGCTGGCTCGGCCCCGGCCTTACCGAAACGTGGCAGACGCCGGACGTGCTGGTCGAGGAAGGCTACGACTACGTCGCCGACTGGGTGCTCGACGATCAGCCGGTGTGGCTAAACACCCGCGGCAAGCCGATCCTCAATCTGCCTTACACGCAAGAATGCAACGACGTCGCCATGATGCTGATCCAGCATCACAAGGCTTCGGAATATTACGATCGCGCGATTGACCAGTTCGAGCAGATTTACGCCGATGCCGCCGACTCGGCGCGCGTCATGGCGCTGTCGGTTCACCCCTACATCATGGGCGCGCCGCATCGCGTGAAGTATCTGCGTCGCGTCTTCGAGGTCATGCGCAAGAAGCCCGACGTGCTATTCTGGACCGGTGCGCAGATCGCCGACTGGTATCTCGGCGCCGGACCGAAAGCGCCGTGACGACCTCCTCGTGAACCGTCAGTGAGAGATCCCGACTTCGCACACGATGCTTCGAGTGACGCCGATGTCGGCGCACGGCTGATGCTGGTCCTGCTGTGCGTCATCTGGGGCGCGACTTGGCCGATCATGCGGATCGCGCTCTACGAAATTCCGCCGCTGAGCATGCGAACGGTCACCGCGGCGCTCGGTTCGCTGACGCTCTATCTGGCGTGCCGCCTCCACGGCCGCAGCCTGCGCGTTGCGACCACCAGGGATTGGCTGCATCTCACCGTCGCCTCGCTGCTCAACATTGTCGCGTTCACCGTCTTCGGTTCCTTCGCCCAACTCTCCGCGGCAACATCCAGGGTGACCATCCTCGCTTACACGATGCCGATCTGGTCGGTCTTGTTTGCATGGCTGCTGCTGCGCGAATGGCCAAATCGCCTGCAGGGGACGGCGCTGCTTCTGTGTGCCGCCGGCCTCGCCATCCTGATCTATCCGTTGGCCGAAACCGAAGATTCCACTGGGAATCTGGCTGGCGCTCCTGACTGGCGTGTGCTGGGCAGCCGGCACTGTTTATCTGAAGTGGGCGCGGATCAACGCCGATCCTATGGCGATCGCCAGTTGGCAGGTGACGATCGCATTCGTCGTCACCACGGCTTTCATGCTGATTTTCGAAGGCCGCCTGCATTTCGCACATGCGAGTCCGCTCGCCCTGCTTTGTACGGCATCGACCGGCTTCCTCGCCAACGGCGTCGCCTACGGCCTGTGGTTCGCGATCGTGCGCCGCCTGCCCGCCATGACGGCGTCGCTCGGCGTCCTTGGCAGTCCGGCGATCGGCGTCGTCGCCTCGATCCTGATACTCGGTGAACGGCCCACCGCGACCGATCTGGCCGGCTTCACGCTGATCTTTGCTGCGTCCGCCTGTGTGCTCTTGGCGCGGCCGCGAGCGGAAAGAGCTAACGCTTGATTTGCTGCGCCAATGCGGCGACCCGCACGGTCATCGCACTCTGCGGATCGGCCAGCAATTCAATGACGGTGAAGTGGTTGGTGCCGGCGATCTCCTCGTAGCGGGTTTGCGCGCCGGCCTGCTGCCAAGTCTGCGCAATAAGCCGACTCTGGCGCTTGAACTCGCTCAATTCGAGCCCGCCGACAACGGCATCGAATGTCCGACCCGATTGAACCGGCCAGAATACGGGCGAAAGGGCGTAGGCCGTGGCCTCATCGAGCCGCAAATCCTGATTGACGCTGACGCCAACCAACGGCCCAAGATCGAAAAGGCCGGAGATCGCGTAGCCGGCCGGGATGAGATCCGCCAGCGCCTTGGGATAGAGCGAAACCCAGTCGGTGGCGACCATCGCCGCCGCGAGATGGCCGCCAGCGGAATGCCCGTAGACCAGCATGCGGCGACCGAATCGCTGCCATAAGAATGCGCAGGCGCGCCGGATCTGCTCGACGATCTCCGCCAGCGAAACGTTTGGGCAAAGATCGTAGCCCACGACCGCAACGGCTATTCCCTGCGCATTCGGGCCGCGCGCCACATGGCTGTAGAACGACGGATCGAGCGACCGCCACCAGCCGCCATGGATAAAAATCGCCAACGGCGCCGCCTCGCCGGCCGCCGGCAAAAACAAGTCGAAATATTGGCGCGGTGTATCGCCATAGGACATGCCGAGCTCGGCGCGACCGTTTTTAAGCGCTTCGGCGCGAAACAGCTCGGCATCGCGTGTCCAGCGCGCGAATATCTCCGGATGTTCCGGCACGCGAGCGCGGTTGTTGTACTCGGCTTCGTAGTCGATGGCGGCCACCGGCGTCTCTCCTGACAGGACAAGTGAATTTGCTGCATGCCGCGCGGACTGGCAAGTTGCCGTGGCATTACGGCATCGACAGCGCGCCGAAATCTGCTAGTTGAGCCCCATGAAAGTCGACGGCAAGGCAATGCGCAGCATCTGGCTCGAGCCGGACGGCTGGTCCGTCGGCGTCATCGATCAGACGGCCTTGCCGCATCGGCTCGCGACCGCCCGCCTGACCACGCTTGAGGAAGCGGCGCACGCCATCCGCGCCATGCTGATCCGCGGCGCGCCGCTGATCGGCGCCACCGCGGCTTACGGGGTCTGCTTGGCGTTGCGCGCCGACGCCTCCGACGAGGCGCTCGATCGCGCCTTTGCAACGCTGCTCGCCACGCGGCCGACGGCAATCAATCTGCGCTGGGCACTCGATGAGATGCTGGCGGCGGTGCGCAACCGTCCGCGCAGCGAGCGAGCAGCCGCGGCCTATCGCCGTGCCGTCGAGATCTGCGAGGAAGACGTGGCCACCAACACCGCGATCGGCCGCAACGGGCTGCCGCTGATCGAAGCCATCGCGCAGCGCAAGAGAACGGGCGAACGGGTCAACGTGCTCACCCATTGCAACGCCGGTTGGCTTGCGGCGGTGGACGTCGGCACCGCGACGGCTCCGATCTATTTGGCGCACGACAGTGGCATTGCCGTTCACGTCTTCGCCGACGAAACGCGGCCGCGCAATCAAGGCGCTTCGCTCACCGCATGGGAGCTCGGCCAGCATGGCGTGCCGCACACGGTCATCGCCGACAATACCGGCGGCCATCTGATGCAACACGGGCTCGTCGATATCGTGATTGTCGGCACTGACCGCGTCGCGGCCAATGGCGACGTCTGCAATAAGATCGGAACCTATTTGAAGGCGCTCGCCGCGCGCGACAATAATGTTCCGTTTTACGTTGCGCTGCCGTCGCCGACGATTGACTTCACTGTCGCCGATGGCGTCGCCGATATTCCGATCGAGCAACGCGACGCCGATGAGGTTGCGACCATGACCGGCCGCGCCGCGGATGGGCGCATCGAGACGGTGCGCGTTGTCCCCGAACATTCGCCGGTGGCGAATTACGCCTTCGACGTGACCCCGGCCCGACTGGTGACGGGGTTGATCACCGAGCGCGGAGTCATCGCGGCATCGCGCACCGCCTTGGAGGGGGCTTTCCCGGACCGCACCAGCGCGGCAAAATGACCGCCGCCCTTGCCACTCCGGCTCGCCGGGGAGCGAAGGGAGAAGCGCCTCCGGAGTACGTGGCGTGCGTAAGCTTGCGTGCCGACCGCTATCGAACCTACCGCTACCCGGGATTCTTGCCATGAGTCTCGCTTCGCTCGCGTCCTCGGCGCCTGCCGACGGGCGGCAATCGCAGACCGCGCTGGCCATCGCCCGCGGCACGGCGCGATATCTGCATGCGCTGGGCTATTGCGTGGTCCCGGAACTGCCGCTGCCGTCGGGCCGGCGCGCCGATCTGGTTGCGCTCGGCGGCGATGGTGAAATCATCATCGTGGAAATCAAATCCTCGGTGGCCGATTTTCGCGCCGACCGAAAGTGGATGGAGTACCGGCTGCACTGCGACCGGCTGTTCTTCGCCACGATCGCGGACGTTCCCGGCAAGATTTTTCCGCCGGACGCCGGCCTCATCGTGGCGGATGCCTTTGGCGCCGCGATCTTGTGCGAGGCCCCTGAGCACCGGTTGGCCGCGGCGACGCGCAAGGCGGTGATGCTGCGCTTTGCCCACGCTGCGGCGCATCGCCTGCAGGCGCTGGTCGACCCGCAGGGTCCGTTTGCTCGGGAGACTTGAGGCCGAACGCGCTAAGCGGCGAGCCGCGTGCCTCTGAGGCGATCGAGAAAGCCACGCAGCATCGCCAGATCGACCGGCTTTGGGATGCATTCCCAGACATTCAGCTTAAGCAGGCCGGCAAGCCTTACGGCTTCTTTGGACGTCGCAACGTCGCATCCGCTGATAACGATGATCGGCGCAGCGCAGCCGACATTCGACAAATGATACAACATTTCACTGCCGGCGTGATCGCCGAGACCCAGATCCAACGTGATGCAATCGAACGCGGTCTCTCGCGTCAACCTTGCCGCCTCGTCGTAGCTTGCCGCTCCGGCCGGGAGATAGCCAGCTTTGGCCGCCGCGCGGCAGATGACCATGCGGTGGAGGCTGTCGTCATCAATGACGAGAAGCCGCAGCGCGGCTTTGCCATTGTCCGCAGCATCTGACCCCTTTCGGACCAGATCAAACGGATTCGATTCTTCAAGCATCCAAGTCTCGTCTTCAAGCATCCAAGTCTCGCGGCGATCGTGGTTCCGGCTGCTTCGCGAGTGGTAGCTCGCCGGCACAAAATTTGACCTAATAAATTGCGTAAAATTGTCTGTGAACCCGGCGCGACAACGTAAGGCAAGCGGTGCGGTTATCCGCGCGTAAACGGAATTGAATAATCGGGCGGCCTTTTACTTCGGCGCGCGTTTGGCCAGGATCCGCTGCAGGGTACGCCGATGCATGTTGAGGCGACGCGCGGTTTCCGAGACGTTACGGCCGCACAATTCGTAAATGCGCTGGATGTGCTCCCAACGAACGCGATCGGCCGACATCGGATTTTCCGGCGGGTCGATTTTCCTGTTGTCGAGCGCGAGCAGCGCCGCGGCCACGTCGTCGGCATCGACCGGCTTGGCAAGGTAATCGACGGCGCCGAGTTTTACCGCGTTGACCGCGGTTGCGATATTGCCATAGCCGGTGAGAATGATGGCGCGGGCTTCGGGTCGGCGTTTCTTCATCGCCGAAATGACATCGAGCCCGTTGCCGTCGCCGAGCCGCATATCGACGACGGCGAAGGCGGGGGCTGCCTTCTCGACCTGCAACAGGCCGTCAGCGACGGATTCTGCGGTGGTTACCGCAAAGCCGCGGCCTTCCATGGCGCGGGCAAGGCGTTGCAGAAAGGATTTATCATCCTCGACGATCAGAAGCGTCCGCTCGGACGGAAGCGGGGCGGCGGCGTTAATCATGGCAATTCACTCCGTCACAGCGTATGGCGCGATGACAAGCGCAATCTGGAGGGCCTGATCTCAAAAGTCACGCCGAATCAACACGCAGCGTCAATTAGGCCAATCCTTGTAATAAGTTAAGAAGCCCGGGCGGAAGCCTCAAGAGGAGGCGACACCAGCGGGCGCTCGAAATCGGCGCGGCTCCAGGTCACCGTGACCGTGGCGCCGTGCAGCGGCGGCGCCTGGTTAATCAATGCGAGCCTGGCGCCGGAACGCTCCAATAAGGTCTTGGCGATGAAGAAGCCCAATCCCAGGCCGAACACACCGTCCTCATCGCCCTCCGGGTCGCGGCCGCCGGACCGCCGATGGGTCACGTAGGGCGCGCCGATACGATCGACGACCTCAGGAGCGAAGCCGGGCCCATCGTCACTGATCGAAATGCTGACTTCGTCGCCCGTCCACTTTGCCAATATCTCGACCCGGCCATGGGCGAAATCGACGGCGTTCTCGATCAGATTGCCGAGCCCGTAGCGGGTTGCCGGATTGCGCGCGCCTGCCGGCTCCGTGGCGCGATTGACGGGATAAGCGACGCCGATCGAAACACCGAAGTTGCGGTGGGGCGCCACCACCTCTTCGATGAGCGCAGACAGTGGGATGCGGTCGAATGGTTCTCCGGTCGGAAGTTCGGTGATTTTCGCCAAAATCTCGCGGCAGCGCTGCGCCTGCTCACGCAACAGCTTCACGTCGTCGGCGTAAGGAGAATTCGCTTCGAGCGCGCGCTCGATTTCGCGCACCACCACCGTGATGGTGGAGAGCGGCGTGCCAAGCTCGTGCGCCGCAGCGGCCGCCAGGCCGTCGAGCTGCGACAGATGCTGTTCCCGCGCCAGCACCAGTTCGGTCGCCGCCAGCGCATCGGACAGCTGGCGCGCCTCTTCCGCGACCTGCCACGTGTAAACGCCGATATAGCCGATCGCGAGCAGGATCGAGAGCCACACGCCGACCATGTAGATTTCCGGCAGCTCGAGCGGATTCTCCGCATCCCACGGTAAATCGTAATGCAAAAAAACCAGCGCAGTGGCACAGAACATCGCGAACGTGCCGATCAGCAGAGTCATGCGCGGCGGCAGCGCGGTGGCCGATATCAGCACCGGGCCGAGAAGCAGGAATGCAAACGGGTTTTCGAGGCCGCCGGTGAGATAAAGCAACGCCGCGAGTTCGGCGATGTCGAAGGCCAGGAGCCAAGCCGCCCGGTCGGGCTCAAGCCACTGCGTCTGATGAAAACTGATGCGAAGCGCCACATTGAGCAAGGCCGCAAGCGCAATGACGGCAAGGCAGGGCCAGATCGGAACCTCGAATTCGAGGCCGAAATGGACCACCAGCACCGCGGCGAGCTGGCCGAAAACCGCAAGCCACCGCAGACGGATCAGGGTGTCGAGCCGCACATTGCGCGGACGCTCGTAAGTCCGTGGCAGACCAAACATAACGGGTAATGTAGCGGCTGGGGGAGCCATATCCAAACGCCAGCCGCACCCCCCTAGCGGCGGTCACGCAGATGAGCGAAATTATGAGAAATCCGCCTTAGCCTTGGGAGTGGAAAACAATGGCTTATCAACTTGATCAGTTCATTTCGGATTGTCGGTCCATCCTGTCGCGCGACCCGGGACCGCAAGGCCGCGAGGAGGTGCGCACGCACCTGGAGCGGCTCCTGCAAAACCCCGCTTTCGTCCGCGAGCATTGCGAAGAAGCGCCGCAGGGCTTGCACGTACTTTACGAGGACCCCGAGCTTGGCTTTCAGGTCCTGGCCCATATCAACGACAAGGCCCGCGTTTCGCCACCGCACGACCACGGCGAGTCATGGGCGATCTACGGCCAGGCGACGCATTACACCGAGATGACCGAGTGGGACCGCGAAGACGATGGCGGCGATCCGGACCACGCGAAGCTCAAACCGGTGAAGAAATATCGACTGACCCCGGGCCACGCCGGCATCTATCAGGACGGCAAGATCCATTCGATCGATTATCCGGATAACTCCCGCTTTGTCAGAGTCACCGGAACCAATCTCGATCAGATTCATCGCGTGCGCTTCGATTTGAAAACCGGCGAAGTCAAACGCATGTCGCCGCAGCAGGCGACGTGACCACGCGCGTCAGTCCCGCCGCCCTGCGGGGAATGCTTGGCGACAGCGGCGAACTCGCGCTCGTCGACGTGCGTGAGGAGCTGATCTTTTCGCAGCGCCATCTCTTGCTGGCACGCTCGGTGCCGTTAAGCCGGTTCGAGCTGAAGTTCGCGCAATTGGTGCCGCGCCGCACGACGCTCACCGTACTGTGCGACGACGGCGACGGTCGCGCCGAGCGCGCCGCAGCGATCCTGTCGCGCAACGGCTATAGCGAAGTGCGCATTCTCGCCGGCGGCGTCGACGCATGGGCGGCGGCGGGCTTTGAGCTGTTCTCCGGCGTCAACGTCCCGAGCAAGGCTTTTGGCGAATATGTCGAACACGCCAGAGGCACGCCGAACATCGCCGCTGACGAACTTGAGAAACTGCTGCGCGACGGCGCCGATCTTGTCGTGCTCGACAGCCGGCCGTTCGACGAATACGCACGCGTCTCGATCCCGACCGCGACCAACGTGCCCGGCGCGGAACTGGTGCTGCGCGCGCACGAAATCGCACCTTCGCCGGCAACGACGGTGGTCGTCAATTGCGCCGGCCGCACCCGCAGCATCATCGGCGCGCAGTCGCTGATCAATGCCGGACTGCCGAACAAGGTCGTGGCGCTGCGCAACGGCACCATGGGCTGGAGTCTGGCCGGCTTCGCCTGCGACAAAGGCAAGGACCGGCGTGCGCCGGCGGTGTCGCCGACGACTTTGGAATGGGCGCGCCGTGCGGCACAGGGCGTGGCGCAAAGCTCCGGTGTCGAGCGTATCGATCGCAGGACGCTCGATGCCTGGCGCGCCGACGCGGAACGCACGCTTTACGTCTTCGACGTGCGCGACCCCGCCGAATACGAAGCGGGCCATTTTCCCGGCGCGGTCTCAGCGCCGGGCGGCCAGCTCGTGCAGGCGACCGATCAATATGTCGGCACGCTCGGCGCGCGGATCGTGCTGGTCGACGACGCCGAAGTGCGCGCCGCGATGACGGCGTCGTGGCTGCGGCAGATGGGGTGGCACGACGTTTTCATCCTGACGGAGAAAGGGACCGAGACTGGTTGGCCCACGGCGCCCGCGCTCGACGTCGCCACGGCATCCGAAGCCGCCGTCGATTGGGAGGAACTCAGCGAGCTTCTGTCACGGAAAGCCGCAACGGTGGTCGACCTTTCACTGAGCCGGGATTATCTCGCGCGCCATATTCCGGGCGCCTGGTTCGCCATCAGGACCCGGCTCGCCCGCGCATTCGAGAAGATACCTGTGCACGGCACGCTGGTGCTCACCTCGGAAGATGGCGCGCTGGCAAAGCTGGCAGTCGCCGAAGCGGCGAGTTTGGTCGATCGCCCCGTGCATTTTCTTGAAGGCGGCAATGCCGCCTGGCAGTCAGCCGGCAATGCCATGTCCGCCGAAGCGCAAATGGCCGACGACATTGTCGATCAATGGCGCAAGCCCTACGAACGCGGTGGCGACGCCAGAGCGGCTATGGCCGAATATCTGGCGTGGGAAACCGATTTGCTGCCGCGCATCGAGCGCGACGGTTCGTTGAAGTTCTTCTGCGTCGGCGCGTGAGCGTGGCCCTATAAGGGATGCCAGGCCGTATCCTGAGCACTCGGCGCGGCGGCCGCATGGCGCGCCTGGTCGATGACCTTGAGCAGCGCCCGCAACACCTCCGTTACGCCGTCGCCGCTGACCGCCGACATCACCAAGGGATTTTTTTTGATCACGCGCCGCAAGGCGGTCACTTGCCGTTTGATCTCGTCTGGGCTCAGCGCATCGGCTTTGTTGAGCGCAACAATCTCCGGCTTGTCGGCAAGGCCGTGGCCGTAAGCGGAAAGTTCCGCGCGCACCGTGCCATAGGCCACGCCGGCGTCATCGGCCGTTCCATCGACCAAGTGGAGCAACACGCGGCAGCGCTCGACGTGGCCGAGGAAACGATCGCCGAGACCAACCCCTTGGTGAGCGCCTTCGATCAGGCCGGGGATATCCGCCAGGACGAATTCGCGGCCGTCGGCGTTCACCACGCCGAGCTGGGGATGCAGCGTGGTGAAGGGATAATCCGCGATTTTCGGCTTGGCAGCACTGACCGCCGCGAGCAAAGTGGACTTGCCGGCATTCGGCAGCCCGATGATTCCAGCATCGGCGATCAGCTTGAGCCGCAGCCGGATCGTGAGCGCGTTGCCCAGCTGTCCGGGATTGGCGTGACGCGGCGCGCGATTGGTGGACGACTTGAAATGCGCATTGCCGAAGCCGCCATTCCCGCCGCGCAATAGCACCGTGCGCTCACCCGCCACTGTAAGATCGGCGAGCAGAGTCTCGCCATCCTCTTCGTATATTTGCGTGCCGACCGGCACTTTGAGAACGATGTCGGGGCCGTTGGCGCCATGGCGGTCTTTGCCCATGCCGGCGCCGCCGTTCTTGGCCGTAAAATGCTGCTGATAGCGGTAGTCGATCAGCGTGTTGAGGCCCTCGACGGTTTCCGCGATGACATCCCCGCCCTTGCCGCCGTCGCCGCCATTCGGTCCGCCGAACTCGATAAATTTTTCACGGCGGAACGACACGCAGCCATTACCGCCGTCGCCGGAGCGAACATAGACTTTGGCTTCGTCGAGAAACTTCATCGGTCTACTTCGTCACGGGCATCGGTTGTTATGCGCGGCTGCCCCGTTGGCCGCTATCCTAGACCTGATATAGGGTGAATGCGGTCGAGCGGCAGTCGATTTCGCCGCTATTTTTCGGAGAGCGTTAAGCGTGTGGCGCGTTCTAGACTTTGCCGGGCGGGCGGCACTATGGCGGACCACGCCCGAGTCGCCGCTGGTCGGGCTGCCGGTCCTCCTGGGTTTCGCTGTCGCAACGGCCATTGTCCGGGTCGCCCTGCAACTCCTCGCGGCCGGCTCCTGGCACGCTTTCAACCCTTACGGCCTCAATGCGCTCGTCGCCTGGATCGCAGTTGAGCTTGCGGTCGCGGCGTTGTTTGTACGCCCTGCCGGCCGGGCCACCGCGCTTTCGGCCATGTTCGTTCTCTCGATGCTGGCCGAGGTCGTTACCGCGGGCTTGACACTGCTCGCACCACTTTTAGCTCCTGCCGCCACGCAGGGCACGTGGACCGGACCGGCGGCGAGTTACGCGATCTATGTCGCCGCTGTCGCTTGGTGGGTTGGCGCCATTGCAAGCGTTATCGGCAGCCTCGAACCGCAGTTGCGGCTGCGGCTGATTGGCAGAGCTGCGGCCTTATGGGCGGCATTGTTTGTCGCCAATGCACTGGTGCCTCAGGCCCCGGTGTTCCTGCCGCCAGACTTCGACGCCCGCAACGCCAATTGGTGGGAATTCCTTTACGCTCTTGAACACGGGAAAGCCGGCAATGGGGGTGCCACGCCGGCGGACATTGCGCGTCTCGAAAAAGCGCAGCCCGCGCTGCTTCAGGCGGAAGTCTCCCGGCTAGCGCCTCCTCGAAGGGGCGCTGTCGACGTTTATGCGCTCGGCATTGCCGGCTGGGCCGACCAGGGGGTTTTCGTCAAAGAGCTCGACGGCGGGTTGCAGGCGATCGCCAGCGTGCTGCCGATCAAAGACCGCACGGTCCGCCTCATCAATCGTCGCGACACGCTCGAAGCCTTTCCGCTCGCCGATTTGCAGAACTTTCAAGCCGCCGTGCACGCCATCGGCGATGTCATGGACAAGGACAATGACATCCTTGTCCTGTTCATGACCTCGCACGGCGAGAAAACCGGCTTTGCGCTGGAATTGCCCGGCGCCGTGACCGAGCTGACGCCGCAACAGGTCGCTTCCACGCTTGACGGCGCCGGCATCAAAAATCGGATCGTGATTGTTTCGGCCTGTTATTCGGGAATTTTCGTGCCGCCGCTGCAAACCGCCAACACCATCGTGCTGACGGCCTCCGATGCGCAGAACACGTCATTCGGCTGCGCCCCCGAGCGCGACTGGACCTATTTCGGCGATGCCTTCTTTCGTCAGAGCCTGCATCCTGGAACGAATCTTGAAAACGCCTTCGATCATGCCCGGATCCTGATCCAAGGCTGGGAGCTGATGGATCATGCGCCGCCATCGAACCCGCAAGGCGCGTTCGGGCGGGCATTGGTTGACAAGCTCGCGCCGCTTTTCGCTGCCGCGCAAAGCGCCGGGCAGTAGAGTCAATTCCACACCCAGGCGATCACGCCACCTCGCGGGTTCGTCCCCAGGCCTTGAGCGACGCCCACAAGCCGCGATCGAGACGGAAGCGATCGAGCGGCGCCGACGAATTAATGGCGCGGATGCGATAGAGCCCGACGCCGGTCCACTGGAAACCGCACTTCTCCAGCACCCGCCGCGATGCCGCGTTGCCGACCCGCGCGCCGGCTTGCAGGACCTCATGTCCGAGCGCACCGAAGGCGTGATCGATTACGGCACGCACGGCCTCGGTGGCGTAACCGCTGCCCCAATAGGGCGCGCCGAGCCAATAGCCGAGCTCCGGCGTGTTCTCGCGCGGTTCGATACCGCAGACGCCAATGAGATCGCCGCCATGGGTTATGGCGAAGGTTGCTTCGCCGTCCTGACGGTTGACCGCCGCGATAAAGCGCTCAGCATCGTCGACCTCATAAGGATACGGAATGCGCGCGGTGTTCTCCGCGACGCGGCGGTCAATAAGGAGACGCACGATGGCTTTGACATCGCCGCGCCGCGGCGCGCGCAGCACGAGCCGTTCGGTTTCGAGCACGGGCAGGCCGCGCTGCTCCGGCTGCTGCGCGAGAACCGAATTTTCTGTCTGGCTTGCTAGAGTCATCGCTTGGGCTCCTGCGGAAAAACCGAAAGGGGGAGCCGGCATCCCGGTCTCCCCCTTTTCGAAGCCCATTCGGGTCCGCCGGTTCGACTGGATGCCGGCGGACCTCATATGATCCACCGTATTACTGCGCCGCTGCCTCCGACGGACGTACCATGACGAACACGCGACCTTTGGTTTTGGTACGGAACTCGACTTTGCCGTCGATCAACGCAAACAGAGTATGATCTTTGCCGATGCCGACATTGCGGCCCGCATGCCATTTGGTGCCGCGCTGACGCGCGATGATGTTGCCGGCGAGCACCTCGCTACCGCCGAAAATCTTCAGGCCCAACCGCTGACCCGCCGAATCGCGGCCGTTGCGCGAGGAGCCGCCTGCCTTCTTGTGCGCCACAATCAGTCTCCGAACCTACTAGTTAAAACCACCTACACCGGATTCGTGACAAAAGCATCACTTCCCGGAATCACTTCTTTTTGCTCTTTGTTGCCGGCTTTTTCGCTCGAGCCGGTGCTTTAGCTTTCAGCTTCCTGGGCTTCTTTGCCGCAGCCTTGCCCGACTTTGCAGTCTTGCTTTCAGCAGCTTGTGGTTCGCCCTCCGAGGCCGTCCCCGTGGTATCGGCGTCCGCCGCCACCGCAGGCCTCGGCGCCGATTTCTTTCTCGGCTGGACCTCTTTGTTTGGCTTCTTGCCGTCAGTCAGGATTTCGGTGATGCGAAGCAGCGTGAATTCCTGACGATGGCCGATCTTACGGCGCGAATTCTTCCGCCGGCGCTTCTTAAATGCGATGATTTTCGCACCGCGGCCCTGCTCGATCACTTCGGCCGCGACCGTGGCGCCGGCAACCGTTGGAGCGCCCAGGCTTACGCTGTCGCCGCCCACGACCAGGACCTCGCCGAACTCGACGATCTCGCCAGGCTCGCCCTTTACCTTGTCGACCTTGAGGACGTCCTCGGCGGCTACCCGGTACTGCTTGCCGCCCGTTTTAAAGACCGCGAACATCTCATTTCCTCGTCATGCCGTCGCTCGGATTCGCGTCCGGACCGGCTCTTTCAGTCGATTCTGCTGATGGTTAGCGGACAATGGGCTTAATGCCGCATCGGACCCGCGCCGACCAGCGTTCTTATGACGGTACGATAAGTGCCTGTCAAGAAATGCAAAGCGCCGCCCATGCGGCGGTCCCGCTACGTCCGGCAGCCCCAAATTGGTGACGTTTGTGACGTTGGCGTGTTAATGGGCGGGTCAGGGCAATGGCGAACGGGCCGACCCAGGCGCACCAGGGGAGGAGACGGGCCGATGACCACAAAGACGCCGATAACATTCTCACGCCGCGCCCTCCTGGCAATTGGCCTTCCCGCGGTGGCGGTCAAGGCCGCCCGCGCGCAAACGGTCGCTGCGAGTGCGGCAGCCTATCCGAACCACCAAGTCACCTTCATCGTCCCCTTCGCGCCGGCGGGGGGAACCGACGTGCTGGCGCGGCTCCTCGCCGAGAAGCTCGAACAAGGATTCGGCCAGTCTTTTGTTGTCGAAAATCGGCCCGGCGCCGGAACGGTGATTGCCACCAACTTCGTCGCCAAATCGCCGCCCGACGGCTACACGATCATGATGGATGTCTCTTCGCTGGCGATCGACGTCACGCTTTACAAATCGCTTCCCTACGATGCGGCCAAAGACCTAGCCCTGGTTGCGCTCATCGCCAGCGTGCCGTTCGTGCTGGTCGTCAATCCATCGCTCCCGGTGGAGAATGTCGAGGATCTCATAAAGCTCGCCAAACGACGGCCGCTCAGCTACGGCTCCGGCGGCATCGGCGCGTTTCATCATCTGGCCGCCGCACTGTTCTGCAACATGACCGGCATCAAGATGACTCACGTACCGTACCGCGGCACGGCCCCGGCGCTCAACGATCTCATGGGCGGTTATGTTCAGCTGATGTTCAGCGATCTTGGCCCGGCGCTGCCGCTGATCAATGCGGGAAAAATACGGCCGCTGGCGGTGACGACCAAGGAGCGGTTTGCCGCCTTGCCCAACATTCCACCGCTCGCCGATGTCGGGGTACCCGGCTTCGATGCCGCGGCATGGCAAGGCGTTGTCGCGCCGGCGAAGACCCCGCAACCGATCCTCGCCACGCTCAATTCGAAGCTCAATGCAATCATGGCCATGGACGACGTACGCACGCGCTTGAGCGATTTCGGCATGGTTCCGCTCGGCACCGGATCGCTCGACGATCTTCATCAATTTTTGCAATCCGAGATCGTGCGTTGGGCGAAAGTGGTCGAGGAAGCCGGCATCGCCCACTCCGAATGACCGATCTGCCAGCCCAAGCCATGCCGGACGATGCAGCCCGCCGCCTTCCCGAGGGCGACGAAATCTTTCTCGATCATGTCGCTCACTTCGTGCACGATGGCGACGCCGCCAGCCGGGCATTAGCGCGCTGCGGCTTTAGTCCGACACCGATTTCGATCCAGGTCCATCCTGATGGGGTTGGCGGCACGCGCCCGACTGGAACGGGCAACGTCACTGCGATGCTGGAGCGCGGTTATCTCGAAGTCCTGTTCAAGACCTCGGACACGCCACTCAGTCGCGAATTCGACGCGGCACTAAACCGGCACGCCGGTCTGCATCTTGCCGCACTCGCCGTTGCCGACGCGGGAAAGGCGCATCGACGGCTGGCAGCCCATGATTTCGCGGTTCGCGACCTGGTGCATATGCAGCGACCGGTCGAGACCGTGTCCGGTGCGGCGACGGCGGCGTTCACTATTGCGCGCGTCGAGCCTGAAGCAATGCCCGAAGGGCGGATCCAGCTATTGACGCATCACACCGAGCAGGCGGTGTGGCAGGAGCGGTGGCTGAAGCATCCGAACAGCGCGATCGGGCTCATCGACGTCGTCATCGCGGTTGCCGATATCGACGAGGCCTCGGCCCGCTTTGTCCGCTTTACCGGCCGCAAGGCGACCCGGACATCCGGCGGCGCCCTCATCCGCCTCGACCGCGGCGGCGTTTACCTGGTCACGCAAGACCGCGTGACCGAACGCTTGCCGGAGGTCGCGATTTCAAAGCTGCCTTTCATGGCCGGCTATGCGCTCTGCGTCCAATCGCTCGACGCGGCGGAAGCGGCCGTCGACCGCGCCGATCTGGAATGGCGCGCGATCGAGGACGGAATAGTCGCCGCCTTTCCGAGCGAACTCGGCGAGGGCGCGTGGTTTTTCGTCGAACGCGCCTCCGCGTTGCCGTGGCGGAGGTAGGAATTATTCCGTCGGGATCTTTTCACTCTCGGCCGGGACCACTTCCTTGACCGCGCCGCGCCAGCCGGTGTGGGTGAGATCGAACACGACGCCGTCGGGGTCGCGATATTTCGCCTCGTAGAAGGACAAGGCTGATGTCGGCCGGCCGGCGAGATAAGCGCCGCCGGCTTCCTTGACCTTCTTGTCCGCCTCGTCGAGGTCGTCGACCCACATGCCGAAATGGTAAAGCCCGGGCTTTTCCTCGCCCTCCGTTTTCAACAGCGCGACATTCATCACGCCGTCCGACATATACACGCCGCGGCGCGCAGTGCCGGCGCGCGTCATGCCGAAGGCCCGTTCGAAAAATGTCGCGGCCTTCTCGGGGTCGGGAACGATGATTGCGATGTGGCGAAGTCTGGTTGCCATCGGCCATCTCCAATCTGTTGCGGCTGGGGGATGGCGCAGCTTAATCGGCAGTGCGATATTTGCAAATCTGATTTGGCGGAACCACCTTCCCTGTATGGCCTGAGACCTCCCTTGCACACGCCGGCGAACATCCAAGCGAACATCGAAACGTCCTGGCCGGACGCGATCTACGCACAGTTTCGTCGCGTCGGCATTCGTCAGGTCGGTTATGTGCCCGATGCCGGCCACAGCCGCCTCATTGCGCTCTGCCGCGACGATCCGAACATCGCCGACGTCGTGCTGACGACCGAAGAGGAAGGCGTCGGGCTGGTCGCCGGCGCCACGCTCGGCGGTCAGCGTGCAGCGCTGCTCATGCAGTCGAGCGGCGTCGGCAATTGCGTCAACATGTTTTCGCTGTTGCGCAATTGCGGCTTTGGCTGCGTCGTCCTGGTGACCATGCGCGGCGAATTCGGCGAATTCAATCCGTGGCAAGTGCCGATGGGCGCGATCACCGAGGATGTGTTGCGGCTCTGCGGCTTTCTTACCTACCGGGCCGACAGTCCCGATGCTGTCGACGAGATTGTCGGCGCCGGCTGCGACATGGCATTCAACGGCAATCTGCAGGTTGCGATTCTCCTGTCGCAGCGGTTGATCGGCCCTAAAGTATGGACGCGGTAATGCTCGACCGGCGCGATTTTGTGCGGCAGCTTCTGATCGATCGCGGCGATCTTCTGGTCGTCCCGGGCCTTGGCTCGGCGACCTACGATGTCGCCGCGGCGGGCGATCATCCGCTGAATTTCTATCTCTGGGGCGCCATGGGCGGTACCGCCATGATCGGCCTGGGGCTCGCTTTGGCGCGGCCGGATCGGCGCGTCGCAGTGCTGACCGGCGACGGCGATATGCTCATGGGCCTCGGCAGCCTTGCCACCATCGGCGTCAAACAGCCGAACAATCTCGTCATTGTGGTGCTCGACAACGCCCATTACGGCGAAACCGGCATGCAGCCGAGCGCGACCAAGAACGGGATCGATCTTGTCGCCATGGCGCTGGCCTGCCGTTTCAGGCTCGCGCGTTCGGTCTCGCGGATCGAAGAAGCGGCGGATGTGCGCGCTTTATTGCATTCCGGCGACGGTCCGATCCTGATCAGTGCGCGGATCAAGGAAGAAGATGTGCCCCGGGTATTGCCCCTGCGTGACGGCCACGCCATCAAGCAGCGATTTATCGAAGCATTGAATTCCGTCTGATGCCTCCGCCGAAAATACGCGACCCGGCATCGGCCGATGAGGCGGCGTGGCGCGATCTGTGGTCGCAATACAACGCCTTCTATGAAACCCATGTCCCCGACGCCGTCAGCGAGCATACGTGGCGCCGTATACTCGATCCGGCTTCATCGATCTTCGCGCGGCTCGCAGTCCTTGAGGGTGGAACGATCGGGTTCAGCGTTGGCGTGCTGCATGACAGCACCTGGACAATTGGGCCGGTTTGTTATCTGGAAGACCTGTTTGTCGCGCCGGAAGCTCGCGGCCGCGGCTGCGGGCGGGCCCTGCTTCAAGATGTGGTCGATCGCGCCAAGGCAAAGGGCTGCGCCCGGCTCTATTGGCACACCCGCGTCAATAATCCGGCGCGGCGCCTATATGATGAATTTGCCGCCGCTGACGATTTTGTGCGGTACAGGTCATCGCCGGGTTGAGCCAATGTCAGTGTCACGCGCCTTCGCGCAAATTTGCTCATGTTGACGAATTAGCCGACCCCTCAACCTGCGCCGACGCGTAGCGCCGGAACCGGCCGCGGATTGCGCGTGGCCGGCGGATTTGTCAATGCAGACTCGGCCGCCATGTCGCATTTGAAGAAGCCGACACGTTCTTGCATGACTCCGGCTTGCTCCTCCAGCGTCTTCGCGGTCTCGGCATTCTTCTCGACCAAGGCGGAATTCTGTTGCGTAACCTCGTCCATCTGGTTGAGCGCCTTGTTGACCTGTTCGATGCCGGTGGCCTGCTCACCGCTGGCACTGGCAACTTCCGCGACAATCGCAGCCACCTTCTTGATCGTCTCCACGATCTCGCTAAGCGACGCGCCAGCCCTGTTGACCAAATCGACGCCGTGCTTGACCTGACCATTGGAGTCGATGATGAGGTCCTTGATATCTTTGGCCGCCTGCGACGACCGCTGCGCCAAGCTGCGAACCTCCGTGGCGACCACCGCGAAGCCGCGCCCGGCGTCGCCGGCGCGCGCGGCTTCCACCGCCGCATTGAGCGCCAACAGGTTGGTCTGGCGGGCGATCTCGTCGATGACTCCGATGATGTCGGAAATTTTGCGTGAGGATTCCTCGATTTTGGCCATGGCTTCGACCGCCTCAACGACAACCTTTCCGCTGCGATCAGCGAGCTCGCGGGCATCGCTTGCCGACTGATTCGCGGTTTGCGCGTTCGTCGCGTTGTTTTTCACCGTTGAAGAAATCTGTTCCAAGGAGGCCGAAGTCTGCTCAAGGCTAGCCGCCTGTTCCTCGGTCCGCTGCGATAAATCGGTCGTGCTTAGGGAAATCTCGCCAGTCGCATTAGAGACCTCGTTTGCCGCGCTGGCGATATCGCTGATCGTTTCCTGTAGGCGCGCAACCGCGAGGTTGAAATCATCTTTTATCTGGCGATAGGCGTCGGTGAACCCGTCATCGAGGCGTACGGTTAGATTGCCTTCCGCGACCTTTGCGAGGCCTTCCGCTAGGAATTTGACAGCCCGGGTCTGTTCCTCGGCCACCTTCGCGTTCGATATTTCAGTCTTGCGCCGTTCGGTTTCGGCCGCGCTGTGTTCCTGCTCGATGCGATCGCGTTGCTCTCTGGCATCAACTTCAAGACGTATTCTTTCCTTGGCCCCGTCGCGAAAGCTGGCGAAAGCGCGGGCAAAATCCCCGATTTCATCGGTTCGATCCACGCCCTCGAAGTTCGCCTCCAGATTTCCGCTCGCCAGTTCCATCATGACGAGCCGCATGCGGTTGACGAGCATGACCACGGTCCGATGGACGAAAAATGTGCCGATGGCGCTAATGATCACGCCGATGACGGCTATCCCGATCAGCAATTTGAAATTTGAGCCATTGACGCTGTCGACGTAGCTGTGAGCCTCCTCCTCATGCCCGAGATACGCCTTCTCGAGATCGTTGAGCCGGTTGTTGAGTTCGCTACGCACCTTTCGGTTGGCGTCGTTGTCGCCGAAAAGCCGCGCCTTCGCGGTGGTTTCCTCCCGGGCCAGACGAACCAATTCCGTACGGAACTTGACGAATTGATCGATGCTCGCCGACAGCGTTTCAATCCGGGAACGCTCAGCTTCGATGGCGACCTGTCGCCACGACTGAGCGAGTTTGTCGATGTCGGCCAAATCCCGCATTAGCCCCGCGGCAAACGGCTCAGCCGTCTTCCAGTCCGGGGACATGTAAATGCCGCGTGACTCCATGACGACTGCATAGACCTCGCCGTTGATGCGTGCGATGTATACTGCGCCCTTATTGGCGGCATCCAATTTTTGCTCCGCCGCTTTGCCGCGCATCATGGAAAATGCGGTCACAGCAAAGCACGCGATGGGAAGAGTGCTCAGTATTATGATCAGGGCGAAAACCCTCTGCTTGAGGGACGCCGACCGCATAATTCGCACGTGCATCTGGTGAGACCTCTGTGGTCCCCCATCAATCGCGCCGGGACGTGAAATATTCTAAAACATGTCAAACAAACGAATTAACTTGGGTAAATGCCTCTAGCGTACATGGGTAATTTCCCGTAGCAGGCTACCGTGGCCGGATTGAAATGATTTACTCAGCCTTTGGCCGCGCGCTGAACCGCTTCGATGATTTCCGGATAAGCGGCACAGCGGCAGAGATTGCCCGAGAAATAATCGCGGATGTCCTCTTCGCTTGGATCTGGATTCTCCTTGAGCAATTGATGCGCCATCATCACAAAGCCCGGCGTGCAGAAGCCGCATTGGAACGCGCCGCAGTCAATAAAGGCCTGTTGGACGCTCGAAAGCGCGCCGTCGGCATCGAGATGCTCGACGGTGTTGACCGATTTGCCGTCGGCCCAGACCGCGAAATAAAGACAGCTGGACACCGCTTTGCCGTCGACTAGCACGGTGCAGCAGCCGCACAGGCCCTGGCCGCAGCTTTCGCGTGCGCCGAACAGATCGAACCGTTGCAGCAGCTCGACCAGGTTGCGGTGCGGCTCAATGGCGGTCGAAACCGCCTCGCCATTCAGCGTGAAATTGATGGTGCGCGCGCTCATTATCATCCAATCATTCATTGTCCAGCGGCAGGCCGTCCTTGACGCGCAACGCGCGCAGCACCGCTTCGGCCGTGATCGGCAACTCCGTAATGCGTACGCCGACGGCATCATGGATCGCGTTGGCGATCGCCGGCGACACGCCGAAGGTCCCCGATTCGCCGAGACCCTTGGCGCCGAACGGCCCGGAATGCTGCTCGGCCGCCACGAGCTCATTCTCCATCGGCGGAATGTCGCCGATACCCGGAATCTTGTAATCGGCAAGCGAGGCATTGGTGATCTGACCGCCGTCGAGATGCATGGCTTCGGACATCGTGAAGCCGAGCTGCATGATGGCGGCGCCGGACAGCTGCGTGCGCGCGATGCCCGGGTTGATCGGCTTGCCGCAATCGGCGGCGTTGACCAGCCGCAAAATGCGCACGTGACCCGTCTCGGTATCCACCTCGACTTCGGTGGCGGCGCCGCCGACCATCCAGAACGGCGTGACGTTGTCCGACAGGCCGGTCTGCGGATCGGGCGACTTGTAGTTCGGCACATAACTCGCAGTACCGATGATATTGCCGGCCTGCATGCCGTAGCGTTTCTTGAATATCTCGGCCGGCGGATAATTGGTGCCTTCCGGTAGCCCGGCCTCGGTAGCCAGCGCGCGCAATTTGGCGCGGGCATCTTCGGCGGCAAGCCGCACCGCATTACCCATGTGAAACAGCGAGCGCGAGCCGAGCGTGCCCATGTCGTAGGGCGTGATGTCGGTATCCGGAGCGACGACGCGCACGTCCTCTGCCCGCACATCGAGCACTTCGCCGACCATCTGCGCAAAGGCGGTGTCAGAACCCTGCCCCATGTCGACCGTGCTCTTGTAGAGATAAACGCTGCCGTCGGCGGACACGTTGACGATGGCGACGGACGTGGTCGGCGAAATCGAGGCTTTGAAGCCGATGGCGATGCCGCGGCCGCGCAGCAGCTTGCCGGAGCCGCGATCGAACGGCTTGCTCCAGCCGATGCGGGCGGCCAATGCATCGAGTACTTGGCCGATGGCGGCGTCCTGCAGCACGGTGCCGCTCGCCTGCGGTCGGCCGTCGCGCAGCAAATTCTTGCGGCGGAACTCGACCGGATCGACGCCAAGCTCGCGCGCGATCAGATCGGTGTGGCTCTCGTAAGCCCAGACCAATTGCGGGACGCCGAAGCCGCGTAACGCGCCCGCCGGCGTGCGGTTGGTGTAGAGCGCGTAGGAATCGATGCTGATATTGTCGATGTCGTAAGGGCCCGCAGCGGTGAAGCCCGATTTCTGCGTCACCCGCGGACCGATATCGGCATAGGCGCCGCCGTTCCAATACACCTGGCAGGACCGCGCCACCAAGCGCCCCGTTTTATCGACGCCGCTTTTGATGCGGAACGTCGTCGGATGCTTGGTGATCATGTAGAACTGCTCTTCCATCGTCAGCGCGATTTTGACCGGACGGCGGACAAGCATTGCCAGCGCGGAAACAAGCGCTTCAAGTTTCACATAGACCTTGGAACCGTAGCCGCCGCCGAGATACGGCACTTTGACGCGCACGTGGTTCTCCGGCCAGCCGAACAGTCGCGCGATTTCGATGCGCACGAAGGACGGAGTCTGGTTCGAAGTATAGATCGTCAATCGCTCGTCGCCCGGCTCGGCAATCGCGACATGCGGCTCGAACGGCAGATGCAGGCACTGCTGGGTCTTGAACGTATGCTCGATCACGCGGTCCGCGGCGGCAAAAGCTTTGTCGGCGTCGCCGCGCCGCAAGTGATAGTCGAGCGCGACATTGGTGCCCTTGCGGCCCTTCAGGTGCTTGAGGTCAGCAAAAGTGCCTGCGGGCCGCAGCACGTCATGAACCAAGGTGTCGGGCTGCATCGCTGCGACCTCGTCATACACCGCCGGCAATTCGTCATATTCGGCGGAGATCAGCTGCACGGCCTGTTCGGCGACATGCGGATCGGCTGCCAGGACAGCCGCGACCGGCTCGCCGACATAACGCACTTTGTCGAGCGCCAAGATCGGCTGGTCGTGAAAGGCCGGGCCGTAATAGGGCTCAGGGATCAGCTTGCGGACATCTTCGCCGGTGATGACGCGATACACACCGGGTAATTCCCGCGCCGCCAATGTATCGATGCTGCGGATGCGGCCATGCGGCACGGTGGCGCGAAACACCTTGCCGTACAGCATGCCGGGCAGCCGTAGATTATGCGTATAGTCTGCGCGGCCGGTGACCTTGGCGCGCACTTCAAGCCGCGGAATATCGCGTCCGACCTGGTTCATGACTGCACCCGTTGCGCGCCATCGGCCAGAGCTTGGCGCACGGCGCGGCGCAGATAGACGCGCAGCAGTTCGCGCTTATAGGCCGCCGAGCCGTGAGCGTCGGCGAGGATCGAAACCTCGGCGACCGCGGCATCGCCGGCGCGATTGAGCACGGCATCCTCCGGCGCCGCACCTTGCAGTACTTTCTCAGTATCTGTCAGGCGCGTGACTTTTTCCGTCGCGGCGCTGACCACGATGACCGGATCGCGGAGCGCGCCATTTTGCAGCGCGAAAACCACCGCAACGCCGAGCGCAGGCCAGTCGTCGGCAGAACGCGACGTGACTTTCATGTAAGCGGATTTGCGTCCATTCAGTGATGGCACCGTCACCGCGGTAATGAGCTCGTCTTTCTCCAACACCGTCTCGTAATAGCCGGAATAGAGCCGCTCAAGCGGCAACACACGCTCGCCGTTCGGACCGACGATGGTAAGGCGCGCGCCGAGCATGGTGAGCACCGGCGGCAAGTCCATGTGCGGATCGCCATGCGCCAGCGCGCCGCCGACGCGGGCGACGTTGCGCACGCGTGGATTCGACAAGCGGCGTAAGGCGCGTTTGAGGACGGGCAGCCGCGCGGCGACGTTCGCGTCGTGCTCGACTTCGCTTAACGTCGCCATGGCGCCGATCTGCAATTCGCCGCTGTCGTCAAGAGCGATGCGGGAATAACGCGGCTCGATACGATGCAGACAGACCAGGCGGCTGGGCGCAAACACGCCGGCCTTCATCATCAGCATCAGCGCGGTGCCGCCGGCGACGGGACGGATCGTCGGCTCCTGCGGATCGAGCAGGCTCACCGCTTCTTGCAGCGAGGTCGGCTCGACCATTTCGAACGGAATCACGGAACGCTACTCCCGGCAAGTTTTCAGAGTTTCAGGCGGCGGCCACGCTCAGCACATGATCGGCGATCTGGGCGCGCGTGCCGACCCAGATGTCCGGTGAAGACGTCGCCTGCTCGATGATCTTCTCATAGAAATAGGCGCCACGATGATGGCCGAAGATGTGAGCGTGGCTGGTGATGTCGATGATGCGAAGCTCGCCGTCGCCTGCGCGCGCGATCTCGATCACCTCGTTATAGGAGTCGAGCATCATGCGCGGCGTATGGCCGTATTTCATCGAGGGCATGTCGTTGACGTCGTAGGACAGCGGAATAGCGACGATCCGTTTGTTGCCGTGGCTGACGACGTAAGGCAGATCGGCGTTGAAGACGTCGCCGTACCAGCGGTAGCCGGCTTCGGCGAGCAGCTTGGGCGTGGACAGCTTCGATGTGCCGCGCGGCGACAGCCAGCCGACGATTTTCCGGCCCGACGCCTGTTCGAGCAGCTTGGTGCAGCGCGCGATATTGGCGCGCTCGTCCTCGTCGGATAGCAGCGCCGGAATGACGTCCATGGCGTAGGAATGCGACAGCACTTCGTGGCCGTTGTCGGCGATCGCCTTGACGGCCGCCGGCGAGCGCTCGGCGATCACGGCGTTGGTCATGACGCTTGCCTTGGCGCCGTGGCGCGCGAAAGCCTCCATCAGCCGATGGATGCCGACCTCGACGCCGTAGGCGGCCCAGGAAATCGCCATGGTGTCGAGCACGCCGGCGGGCAGCGGATTGCCCATCGGGCTGATGCCGGGCGCTTTGCCGTCCGACCACGCTTCGAGACAGACATTGAACACGACGGCAATGCGCTTGCCGGTCGGCCACTCCCAATTCGGCTTATTCTTCATTCACGGCCCCGGACGCGGAACTCGGTCGGAGCCCGTTAAATCACAGGAGGGTTCGCCGCGTCGAGAGCGGATCAGGCGCGTTGCAGTCGCGGGCTCATGAACCAGGTGCCCACGACCACCAGGAACGCCAGCAAGGCCGGCGCGATGGCGAGCGACAGGCTGACGGCGGCGACCGCCGCCGTCGCGGCCCAGCCGATCGAAGAAAAGGCCTCGGCGAAAGTCGCCAATCGCGAAGAGACCTGCCGGCGGCGAAATTGGCTGCGTTTGGCTTGGCTGCGGAACCAAAGCTGGATCGAGGTCGCAGCGACCGCGGCAATCACGATGCCGACAGTCGTGACCAACGCATGCCACGGCGACGCGATGGCGAGCGCCGCGACGAGCGGAGCAAAAATGACGATAATAATGCCGAGTACGGCTTCCACCTTGGCGCGGACGACAAATCCGCCCGCTATCGGCGCGGAGGCGACGAGGTCGGGCGAATCCTCGCCCGAGATCGCAAGCCAGGCGAGCCCGCCGGCAAGCTGACCTGCCGCCATCACCAGCACCGGAACGAGGAGCTGGTAGGCGCCATTGCCGTCATCGAAGCTCCGCCACAACAGGACGGCGGGTGGGATCAGATAGAGCATCTGCATCAGCGTCTGCGACACCAGCCAAGGATCGCGCCGCAACAGCGTCCATTCCTTGGTCCGTAACGCGCGCCGCGGCGAGGACGCGCGGAATGCGGTCGTACGCCGCACCTCGACGACCGCCGAGGCATCGACCCCCGCCGCAGTGATGGCGTATTCGCCGAAGCGCGGCGCTACGATCGCAATCACTGCGGCAAGCATGGCCAGGCTTATGGCGAGCACGCCAAGAAGCGCCGTGCCGTCACCCAGCGCGGCACGCGCCGGCCACCAGATAAGGCTGTCGGGACTAGGCATATCGGCGATCAGGCTTTGCGACTGCAGCAGCGAAACTCGCGAGATGGTGCCGTAGGACAGGATCGCCGCGATCTGCAGTCCGATGACAAAGGCGGCGCCGATCACGGCGGCAACGACCTGCGCGACGAAACGCGTGCGCCGTGCGCCGATCGTGCGAAACAGCGCAACGGAAAGGCCGACCGCCAGCGCCGTGGCGGCGGCGCCCATGGCGGCTATCAGTCCGTAGGCTCCCAGCCAGCGCCAGCCGCCGCGCGCGATCAAAATGTCGATGAACGGCGCCGCGAGCGGCAATGCCATCATCGCCATCGACAGCGCCACCGTGGCGATGCGCACGGCGAAGATTTTCTCCGCGGCGACCGGCGAAGCCAGGATGAGGTCGAGATCGGAGCGCGCATAGAAAGCGCGCGTCGTCGATTCCATCGCCTGCGAGATCATCAGCAACCAAGACAACAATATGCTGCCGGTGATCGCGACCAATGTCGCCTTGTCGGGGGCGGCATCGGCATAGCGGCCGACCATCCAATAGGCGACGAAATGCATGAACAGCACGAAGATCGCGATGGCGATGAGGGCGCGGCACAGGCGTTTGCGCCGGCCGCCGCTCATCATGGCAAGCCAGTCGCGCCACGCCAGCCGCCACTCATGTTCGGCGAACCACAGCGTCGAGCCCGCTGGCGCGATCATGCCGCTTCCGCCGGCTGGGCCAGAAGCGCCAGAAAGGTGTCTTCAAGGCTTGCCCGATTACCCGCACGGGCGACGGCGCCTGCCCTCCCGTCCTTGCTGGCCTGAAGCCGCAATTCGTCGAGGGTGCCTTCGGCGATCAGCCGGCCATGGGCGATGACGCCGATGCGGTCGGCCATGCGCTCGGCAACTTCGAGAATATGCGTGGTCATGATGACGGTGCCGCCGGCGCGCACGCGCTCGCGCAAGACGCTTTTGACCTGACGCGCCGAACCGGCGTCGAGTCCAGTCAGCGGTTCGTCGAGGATGATCAGCTTCGGTTCGTGAATAAGCGCACCGGCCAGCGCAACCTTTTGCCGCATGCCTTTGGAGAAACCTTCGCAGCGTTCTTGCGCATGCGGCTCGAGTTCGAGCCAGCCCAGAAGCTCTTGTGCGCGCAGCTCGGCAAGCGCCGGCGCGAGATCCCACAGCCCGGCGACGAATTCGAGGTACTCCCGCGGCGTCAGCTTGTCGTAGATCATCGGCTCGTCGGAAATCCACGCCGTCAGCCGTTTCGCCGCTATCGGATCGGCGAGCGCGTCAATCCCGGCGACGCGGATGTTGCCGGCGTCGGGCCGCAGCAAGCCGGCGATCATGCGCAGGGTCGTGGTCTTGCCGGCGCCGTTCGGGCCGAGCAGCGCATAAAATTCGCCGCTACGAACATTCAAGTCGAGCCCGTCGACCGCAGGACGCTCGAAGCGCTTGACGAGACCGTGGATTTCGAGGGCAAACGGCGAGGCGACATGCTGCATGAGCCGGCAAGCTAAGCGATAGAGGTTTCGGCCCCGTGAATCCGACGCCTCGAATTTCGTCAGTCAATTCAAACGGTAATACGGTCGATCTCGGCGAGTTCCGCGTCCGATAGCGCCCAGCCGATGGCAGCAACGTTTTGCTCCACCTGTTCCGGCTTGGTGGCGCCGGCAATGATGCCGGAGATAAAGGGCCGGCTGGCAAGCCAGCTCATGGCCAATTCGAGAAGCGAATGACCGCGCTGTGCGGCAAATGCGCGGAGCTTCTCCACGGTATTCCAATTATGCGCGTTGAGCAGATCGTCGGCATGATGCGCGCTGTAGGAAAGGCGGGACCCCGACGGCATCGGTACGCCGCTTTTGTATTTGCCGGTCAAAAGTCCGCTCGCCAACGGAAAGTATGGAAGAAGTGCCAAGCCGTATTTGCGCATGATCGCGACACGATCTTTTTCGATGCCGCGGTCGAGCAGATTGTATTCGTCCTGACACGTCACGAAGGACGACAGCTTATGTCGCGCCGCGACTGCCTGCGCCTCATCGATCTGCGCCGCCGACAAATTGGAACACCCGATGAAACGGACCTTCCCCGCCTTCACCAGATCGTCAAGCGCGCGCAGCGTTTCCGCGATCGGTGTTTTTGGATCGGGCCGGTGCAGCTGATAGAGATCGATCCAGTCGGTGTTGAGCCGGCGCAAGCTTGCTTCCACTGCTTGCAAGATGTAACGCCGCGAGGCGCCGCCGTTTGCGCCCGCGCCCATCGGCAGCCCGAATTTGGTCGCCAGCACGACGTCCTTGCGCCGCGCTCCCAACGTCTCGCCTAAAATAGTCTCCGAGCCGCCTTTGTTGCCATAGACGTCGGCGGTGTCGATCAGCGTGACGGCAAGATCGAGCGCCTTATGCACGACCAGCCGCGCGGCATCGCGGCCAATGCGGCCGCCGAAATTATTAGTGCCGAGGCCGACGAGGGATACCTCGGGCCCCGAAGTTCCGAGCCGCCGCTTTTGCATGCCTTAGGCCGTGCGCCGCGCGCTCAACCGCCGACATTATAGGCGGCGATCGCCGCCATATTGACGAGCTGGGCGTCATTCGCCGACAGCGGCACGATCTGCACCGAACGATCGAGGCCGACCAGCATCGGGCCGATGACATTGGCGCCGCCCAACTCCATCAGCATTTTGGTCGAGATCGAGGCCGAATGGAACGCCGGCATGACCAGAACGGTGGCGGGGCCGGACAGCCGGCAGAACGGATAAGCTTCGCGCAGCTCCATGTTCAAGGCCACGTCGGCCGCCATGTCGCCATCATATTCGAAATCGACATGGCGCTCGTCGAGCAGCCGCACCGCTTCCTGCACGCGCCCCGAACGCTCGCCCGCGGGATGGCCGAACGTAGAGAAAGCGAGCAAAGCGACCTTTGGGTCGTAGCCAAGAGAACGGGCGACGCGCGCCGCCTCGACCGCGATCTCGGCGAGGTCGGCCGCCGTCGGCATCTCGGTCACCGCGGTATCGGCGACCAGGACGGTGCGGCCCCGCGCCAGCACCAGCGATACGCCCATGACGCGGTGCCCGGGTTTTGGGTCGATGCAACGCCGCACATCTTCGAGTGCGACGGAGAAATTACGGGTGACGCCGGTGACCATAGCGTCGGCATCGCCGAGCGCCACCATGCAGGAGGCAAAGTGGTTGCGGTCCTGGTTCACCAGGCGTTGGCAGTCGCGCTGCAGGAAACCCTGTCGTTGCAGCCGCTCGTAGAGATAGGCGGCATAGGCCGAATTGCGCGACGACATTGCGGCATTGATGATCTCGATATTGCCGCCGAGTTCGACGCCGAGTGCTTGCGCGGTCTCGCGCACCGCCCGTTCGCGGCCGACCAAAAGCGCCGAGCCCAATCCTTGGTGCACGAAGGTGGCCGCCGCGCGGATCACCTGCTCCTCTTCGCCCTCGGCGAAAACCACGCGCCGCGGCCGCCGGCGCAGCCGTTCATAAACGCCGGTCAGCACGCCGGCGACCGGGTCGAGCCGGGTACGCAATTGCTGCCGATAGGCTTCCATATCGGCGATAGGCTTGCGCGCGACTTTGGTCTCCATCGCCGCCTTGGCGACGGCCGGCGGAATGTCGGAAATCAGCCGCGGATCGAATGGCACCGGAATGATGTAGTCCGGCCCGTATTTCGGCCGCGCGCCATAGGCGACGGCGACCTCGTCGGGGACGTCTTCACGCGCCAGCGCGGCAAGCGCGTGGGCTGCCGCGATCTTCATCTCCATATTGATGGCGCGCGCGCGCACGTCGAGCGCGCCGCGGAAGATGTAGGGAAAGCCGAGAACGTTGTTGATCTGGTTCGGATAGTCGGATCGGCCGGTGGCCATGATGGCGTCCGAGCGTACCGCGGCGACCTCCTCCACGGTGATCTCCGGGTCTGGATTGGCCATGGCGAAGATGATCGGCCGTTCCGCCATCTCCTTCACCATCGCCTGGGTCACCGCGCCCTTCACCGAAAGCCCGAAGAATACATCGGCGCCCTTGAGCGCCTCGGCGAGCGTGCGCGCCTTGGTTTTCACCGCGGAAGCCGACTTCCACTGGTTCATGCCTTCGGTGCGGCCTTCGTAGATGACGCCTTTGGTATCGCAGAGGATCAGGTTCTCAGGGCGAAAGCCGATGGCGCGCAGCAATTCGAGGCACGCGATGCCGGCGGCCCCGGCGCCGTTGCAAACAAGCTTGGTGGTCGCGATTTCGCGGCCCGTGAGCTCGAGCGCGTTGATCAGACCGGCGGCGGCGATAATCGCGGTACCGTGCTGATCGTCATGGAAAACCGGAATATCGAGCAGTTCGCGCAGCCTTTGCTCGATGATGAAGCATTCCGGCGCCTTGATATCCTCGAGATTGATGCCGCCCCAGCCCTTGCCGAGGAATTTCACGCAATTGATGAATTCGTCGGGGTCTTCGGTCGACACTTCGAGATCGATGGAGTCGATATCGGCAAAGCGCTTGAACAGCACCGCCTTGCCTTCCATCACCGGCTTCGCCGCCAGCGCACCGCGATTACCGAGTCCGAGAATAGCGGTGCCGTTGGTGATGACGGCGACGAAATTGCCTTTGGTCGTGTAATCGAAGGCTTTGGACTCATCCTCGGCGATGGCGAGTACCGGGATGGCGACGCCGGGCGAATAAGCCAGCGAGAGGTCGCGCTGGGTCGCCATCGGCTTGGTGGCGACGACTTCGAGCTTCCCAGGCCGGCCATGGCTATGAAACAGCAGGGCTTCCTGGTCGGTAAAGGTCGGCCGGTTCGAATGGCTGCCGTTTTTGCCACCGTTTTTCGAAGCCATTTCAAATCCCTGCTGATGCGCCGAAGCCGGGCGGGGGATGGAACCTTAGCGAACCCGCCGGCCTGCACTCAAGGCAGGCGATCCGGGAGCCGGCAGGTGTCGCATTGAACTAGCCGGCCGGGAAGGGTAATGCCTGCCTCAAGAGCCCCGACCATCGTCCGCCCTCCCAGCCGCGCAGCGCGTTAGCGTCATGATCAAATTCCTGCTTCGCTTTATCGGCCTCTGCCTGCTTGCCACCGGCTTTGTATTCCTGGTCTATGACGGGACCAAATCCATCGCCAACCACGACCTCATCTACACCAAGGTCGTCGATGTGTGGGCCATAATCGACCAGCACAGCCTCAATTTGGTTCAAAGCTGGCTGAAGCAGAATGCCGCCTGGGCCTGGGATCCTTACCTGCAAAGGATTTTCGATCTCCCGGCTTGGGTCGTCATCGGAATTGTCGCTATCATCCTGACGCTCCTCGGTCGCAAAAAGAAGCCGCTTATTGGTTACGCGCGCGACTGAAATCGACCATGCGTGGCGGCAGGATGCGGGGTAAAATGCCGAGTTCAAGCTACGACTACATCATCGTGGGCGCCGGTTCGGCCGGCTGCGTGCTGGCTAACCGTCTGAGCGAGGATGCCGCGGCGCAGGTGCTGCTCATCGAAGCCGGCGGCCGCGATTGGCATCCCTATATTCACATCCCGCTCGGCCTCGGCCGCATGCACGACCGCCACATGTTCGACTGGGGTTACCGGACCGATCCCGAGTCTAACCTCAACAACCGGCGCATTGAGGCGATGCGCGGCAAGGTGTTGGGTGGCTCATCCTCCGTCAACGTCATGGCCTACACCCGCGGCAATCCCGGCGATTATGATCGCTGGGCGCAGAAGGGCGCGCGCGGCTGGTCCTACGCCGACGTGCTGCCCTATTTTCGACGCTGCGAGACTTTTGCGCGAGGCGAAGACACGTGGCGGGGTGGGGCAGGCCCGCTCGGCACCGAATACGCCCGAACGCAAGACCCGCTTTACGAAGCCTGGCTGGAAGCCGCCAAAAGCTGCGGCTATCCGCTGACCTCGGACTATAACGGCAAGCAGCAAGAGGGATTCGGCCGCGGTCAGTACACCATTCGCGACGGCCACCGTTCGTCGTCCGCCAACGCGTTCCTCAAGCCGGCGCGCGGGCGAAAGAATCTCACGGTCGCGACCAACGCCCACACCACGCGCGTCACACTCGACGGCACCCGGGCGACGGGTATCGAATACATCCGGGCGGGCGCGATGCTACGCGCCAGCGCGACACGGGACGTGATCCTTGCCGCCGGCACATTCAACACGCCGCAAATCCTTATGCTCTCGGGGATCGGACCGGCGCAGCATTTGCGCGACTTTGGTGTCAGCGTCGTTGCCGACCTGCCGGTTGGCAAGAATCTGCAAGACCATCTCGGCGCCTACATGACCTACACCCGCAAGCAGCCGGGCAGCTTTCATCGCGAAATGCGCGTCGATCGCATGGCGGTGAGCATGATTCGCGCCTACTTGTTCGGCGCGGGGCCGGGCACCGTCGTGCCGGGCGGGCTGCATGCCTTCATCAAGACGCGGCCCGAACTTGCGGTACCCGATATCGAGTTCATGTTTCGCGGCACCTCCCATGCGCCGCATCTGTGGTTTCCATTCGTCCGTCCGGCTTTCCAGGACGGCTATGGCATTCGACCGACGCTGTTGCATCCCGACAGCCGCGGCGAACTGCTGCTCAGCACGGCCGATCCGCTGGCGCCGCCGCGTATCGTCTATCGCTTTTTCACGGCGCCGAACGATCTGCCGACGCTGCGCGAAGGCTTCAAGCGCGCCCGCGAGCTAGCATTCAACAAAGCGCTCGATCCCTATCGTGGCGAGGAGATCGGACCTGGGCTGAAAGTCAAAACCGACGCCGAGATCGATGGCTGGCTCAAGAAAGTCGTCATCACTGCTCATCATCCCGCCGGTACCTGCGCGATGGGCCAGGACGGCGTCCTCGATTCCGATCTGAAAGTGCGCGGTATCGAAAATTTGCGCGTCTGCGACGCCTCGGCGATGCCCGATCTCGTCTCCGCCCACATCAATGCCTGTGTGCTGATGATGGCCGAAAAGGGCGCCGACCTTATTGCCGGCCGCAAGCCCTTGCCGCAAGCGGAGGCGGCCTGACCGTCAGCCGCGCAAACAGCATGCCCTTGCGACGCCCCGCGGTGATCTTGGCAATCGTCGCCGTTGTTCTGGTGCTCATCCCCTACGCGATCGTGCCATTTTATCGGTTCATCGATCCGGTCTCGATGCCGATGCTGTGGCGCTACGCCATCGGCGCACGCGTCGAACGGATCGATGTCCCACTCGGGCGCATATCGCCCGCGCTACGTCTTGCCGTGATTGTCGCCGAGGACGGCAGCTTTTGCCGCAACCCCGGCATCGACCTCGGCGAAATCCGCGCCGCCTTGAAACAGTCCCACGATGAGCTCGACGAGTCGCGCGGCGCCTCCACTATCACCCAGCAGACCGCCAAGAATCTCTTCCTCTGGCAGGGCCGCAGTTTTATCCGCAAGGCGCTCGAGATGCCGCTCGCGGTCTGGATGACCCTGGTTTTGCCGAAGCGGCGAATATTGGAGATCTACCTCAACATCGCCGAATGGGGCCCGAACGGCACGTTCGGCGCCGAAGCCGGTGCGCGCTGGGCGTTTGGCAAATCGGCGCACGATCTGACCCCTTACGAAGCGGCGGAACTTGCCGCGATCCTGCCGAACCCAGTGCTGCGTAGCGCCCGCAGCCCGAGCGTTCTGGTGCGCAGGCTTGCCAGCCTTTATGAGCGCCGCGCCGCCGAATTCAGCGGCCTCGACGCTTGCGTCAGGGGTTCATAAGCTTTGCCCCTAGCCTAGCAACGATCATTCTTCTATAAGCCCGCCATTCCGAGCAAGACGAGCCAATCAGAGGAGACCAATCCTATGGCCGTGCCGAAACGAAAAACCTCGCCGTCGAGGCGTGGTATGCGCCGGTCAGCCGATGCGCTGAAGGCGCCGACTTATGTCGAAGACAAGGATTCCGGCGAGCTACGCCGTCCGCACCACGTCGATCTCAAAACCGGGATGTATCGCGGCCGGCAAATCCTGAGCAAGAAATCGGACGCCTGACCTTTCAGCCCCATTACCAATCCCCGCGGTCTTTGGAATCGGCCTGAACGAGCGAGCTATGTGACGAAAGATTTGCGTCATGTTTGTGCTTGGCTTTCCGCTGCTGCTGGTTCCCTTCGCCATCTACAACATGATTGCGTTTCTCACTCCGGGCGTCAGCTGGACCTCGCCGGTGACCACCGTGCACATGATGTCCGGGCAGGATTGGGTATTGACTTGGGAAGACATCCTGGTCGCGTTCGCGATTTTTTTGCTCTGGATCGAAATCATCAAGTCGACGCGAATTGGAACGCGAAGCGTCATGGACCATATCCTGGCGATGGCGCTGTTCATCGCCATGCTGGTCGAATTCCTGCTGGTGCCGCGGGCCGCGAGTTCGACATTTTTCTTGCTGACGGCCATTGCCCTGGTCGACGTGCTCGCGGGCTTCATCGTCGGCATGCGCAGCGCGCAGCGCCAAGTCGAAATTGAAGGTCCGGGGCAAATCTGAGCGTCTGGTCCGGCCGATAAGGCTTCAGTCTTCTGCTATAGCGACCGTGACAGCCTGCCACCCGGTGCTGTCGGCCATTGGCCGAGCGCGCGGTAGGCCGCCGTCGCCGCTTCCGGCTCGGCGCGGCGGCGGGCCCGGGTCTGCGGCGCCTGCGAATCAGTGGCGATAAGATGGGCAATGAAATCGGCATGCGGCCGCTGGCCCATTCTCGACGGTCCGCTGTCCCGATCTGTCGCTCCGACTGGGACGAGAGCAGTGCTCACTGGCGTCTCCTGTCCCGAAACGGGACGTTCATGGCCTTCAGCCAGGAGATCGCAAGCGCCGTGCCGCATCGAGCACGGTGCAATTCTTTGGGACTTACCGAATCGTTTAAGCTCTTGCCGATAGGGTGGCGGCAACCCGGCGTCTGCTCGCGCTATCGGCGGACGGCACCCTTGCATCATGAGGCGACCGTGACCGAAAGCGGTCCGCGCGATTCATTTCCTCCCGGCAACGCCAGCAAGGTCATGGCCACCACTGCGCCGCAGTCCCCAGCCGCCACGCTTGATGCCGCCGAAATCTTGGCCTCCGTCGGCGAAGTCGCCTACGACTGGCGCCTCGACAGCGACACGCTTCTCTGGAGCAGCAACGCCGGCAAAGTTCTGCTGATCCCGGATATCGCGGCGGTTTCGAGCGGCGGCGCCTATGCGCAGCTCCTCGAAGCGGAGAACGCACAGGCCCGTTTCGACGTCGTTGCCAAATCCGACAAGCACGACGACGGCCACGGCGTCGCTTATCAAATTCAGTACCGTATGCGCCCCGATCCTGCGTCCGAAACCAAACTGTGGGTCGAAGATAGCGGCCGCTGGTTTGCCGGTCCCGACGGCCGGCCGGCGCGTGCGCAAGGTGTGCTGCGCGTCATCAACGAGCGCTATGAGCATGAGCGTCAGCTCACATTTCTCGCCAGTCACGACGGTCTCACCGGCGAATTAAACCGCCATCACCTGAGCGAAGTTCTCGAAGATGCCATCGATGAAGCGTTGCGCTTCCGCTCATCCTGCGGATTTCTCTTGGTCGGCATCGACAATCTGGCACGTGTCAACGAGTCCTACGGCTTCGACGTCGCAGATCAACTGATCGCTGCGGTCGCCAAGCGGCTGCACAGCCGGATGCGCGGCAAGGACACGCTCGGCCGCTTTTCCGGCAACAAATTCGGTCTCGTGCTGCGCGATTGCACGCCCGACGACATGGCCATTGCCGCGGACCGCATGCTCATCGCGGTTCGCGATGAGATGGTGCCAACAAGCGCCGGATCGATTTCGGTCACAGTCACGATCGGCGGGGTCACGGCGCCGCGTCACGCCCGCAGCGTCGCCGAGGTTCTTGCCCGGGCGCAGGAGAGCCTCGATGCCGCCAAGTCCCGGCGTCGCGGCTCGTTTCAGGCGTACCGGCCCAATGTCGAGCGCGAAGCCATGCGGCGGGACAATGTGCGCGCGACCGACGAGATCGTCGCCGCGCTCAATGAGCGGCGCATTTTTCTCGCCTACGAGACCGTGGCTGCAGCGGCTGACCGGCAGCCTGCGTTCTACGAATGCTTGATGCGGATCCGACGCACCGACGGCAGCCTGATCGCTGCGAACGACATTGTCCCGGTGGCGGAACGGCTCGGTCTGGTGCGGTTGCTCGATTTCCGCGTTCTTGAACTCGTTATCGACGAGATGGCGGCCGCGCCTAGCTTGCAAACGAGCTTCAATGTCTCGCCTGCGTCGACCACCGATCCCGATTGGTGGGCGGGACTGGGTTCACTGTTGCGCAAACACCCCGGCGTCGCCGAACGTCTCATCGTCGAAATCACCGAAAGCGCGGCGATTCAGGATATCGACGAGACACGCGGCTTCGTCGCCCGCGTCAAGGATCTCGGCTGCCGGATTGCCATCGACGATTTCGGCGCCGGTTACACCTCGTTCCGGAACTTGCGCAAGCTCGGCGTCGACGTGGTCAAGATCGACGGCGCCTTCGTGCAGCACATCATGAGCTCGGAAGACGATCGCGCCTTCGTGCGCACGCTCATCGACCTCGCCAAACGTCTCAAGCTGCAGACCGTCGCTGAATGGGTGCAGGACGAAGCCGCGGCAACAACCTTGGCGGCTTGGGGCTGCGATTATCTGCAGGGCGCACTTATCGGGCTGGCGGCAACCGAGAGACCCTGGCTGGCAAACCTGGCTGCAGCAGTCTGAACGACCACAAAGAATCTATTCGGCGCCAGGCTCCGTCAGCCGATCGACTTTACGTTTCATCTCGTCGAGCTGACGCTTGAGATCGTCGATATCGCCGCCTTTCGGCGGCGATTTTTCCGGCTCCGCGGGCGCCTCGCCGCCCGCGGTCTCGCGGCGCGCAAACGGTGCGAACATGGAGAAGGCGCGCTCGAACATCTCCATGTTCCGCCGCACCTGCTCTTCGAGCGAAGTAAAGCCGCCGACGCCAAAGGCTTGCGCCATTTGATTGCGGAATTTCTCCTGCTCGCGGGTCAACGACTCGATGGAGACTTCGAGGTAACGCGGCACCAGCATCTGCATGCTGTCGCCATAGAAGCGGATCAGTTGGCGCAGGAAGGCGATTGGCAACAGGTTCTGGCCTTCCTTGTTCTCCTGCTCGAAGATGATCTGGGTGAGGACAGACCGGGTAATCTCCTCGCCGGTCTTGGCATCGTAGACGACGAAATCCTCGCCTTTCTTGACCATGGCGGCGAGGTCTTCGAGCGTGACATAGGTGCTTGTGCCGGTGTTGTAGAGACGCCGGTTGGCGTATTTCTTGATCGTGACCGGCTCTGCGGCCTTGGCTGTCGTTTCAGTCATGAGACGGGACCATGCAATTTTGCCGTCAAAATAGGCGGTTTCGCGGAGCGCGGCTACCTTTTTGTGACGACCCCGCGTGCCGGCCTCAGCGGCGGCGCCGGGCATGCCAGCAATGCGGCGGCTATTTGCCCCTTTGCGCCTTGTCGAGGGACTGTCGCCTCCTTATGACATAGCACAAGCACCCCGCGGCCAGCCCCGCATTTGCAATAGCCCCCACAGCGCGGAAGGAAATCCCATGAAAGACGATGTCGTCATTGTCAGCGCGACGCGCACTCCGGTCGGAGCGTTCAACGGCGTATTTGCGACGGTGCCTGCCCATGAACTCGGCAAGACCGCGATCAAGGCGGCGCTCGACCGCGCGGGCGTCGAGCCGGCGCGCGTTTCCGAAGTCATCATGGGGCAAATTCTCACCGCCGGACAGGGCCAGAACCCGGCCCGGCAGGCCTCGATTGCGGCCGGCGTGCCGGTGGAAACGCCGGCCTGGGGCGTCAACCAGCTTTGCGGCTCGGGCCTGCGCTCGGTGGCGCTGGGCTATCAGGGCATCGTCAACGGCGACAGCGAGATCGTGGTCGCCGGCGGTCAGGAGTCGATGAGCGTCGCGCCGCACTGTGCGTATCTGCGCAGCGGCGTGAAGATGGGCAATTTCGAGATGATCGATACGATGATCAAGGACGGCTTGTGGGACGCCTTCAACGGCTATCACATGGGCAACACCGCGGAGAACGTGGCGCGGCAGTGGCAGATCACCCGAGCGCAGCAGGACGAGTTCGCGGTGAAGTCCCAGAACAAGGCCGAGGCGGCGCAGAAGGCCGGCAAGTTCAAGGACGAGATCACGCCGGTAACGGTCAAGAGCCGCAAGGGCGACGTCGTCGTCGATACCGACGAATATCCCAAGCATGGCACCACGCTGGATGCTCTCGGTAAGTTGCGGCCGGCCTTCGACAAGGAGGGGACCGTGACTGCGGGCAACGCGTCGGGCATCAATGACGGCGCCGCAGCCGTGGTGCTGATGAAAGCGAGCGAAGCGGCCAAGCTTGGCAAAACTCCGCTCGCCCGTATCGTCTCTTGGGCACAGGCTGGCGTCGATCCGAAGATCATGGGCACCGGCCCGATCCCGGCGTCGCGCGCCGCGTTGAAAAAGGCTGGCTGGAACGTCGGCGATCTCGACCTGATCGAAGCCAACGAGGCGTTTGCCGCTCAGGCCTGCGCGGTGAACAAAGATCTCGGCTGGGATACCGGCAAGGTCAACGTCAATGGCGGCGCCATCGCCATCGGCCACCCGATCGGCGCGTCCGGAACCCGTGTGCTGGTGACGCTGCTTTACGAGATGCAAAAGCGCAATGCCAAGAAGGGCCTCGCCACGTTGTGCATCGGCGGCGGTATGGGCATTGCGATGTGCGTGGAACGTTAGAGCGGAGTCTGCAATTTGATCCACGCTTCGAGCCCCGTCTTTGATCCACGTCTTTGATGTAAGTCATGGCCGGGCTTGTCCCGGCCATCTACGCTTAAATCGGTTTCGGAACAAAGCGTGGCTGCTAGGCACATGTTTGGCGAGATGACCTTGGGATAAGGGAGGACATCATGCCCCGCGTTGCGTTGGTCAGTGGGGGTACGCGCGGCATTGGCGCCGCCATTTGCAAAGCGCTCAAAGCGGCCGGCTATGCAGTCGCCGCCAATTACGCCGGTAATGACGAAGCGGCACAGAAATTCAAGGCCGAAACCGGCATCAACGTCTACAAATGGGACGTATCGTCGTTTGACGCCTGCACCGCCGGCGTCAAGCAGGTCGAGGCCGAGCTTGGACCGATCGACGTGCTGGTCAACAACGCCGGCATTACACGCGACGCGCAATTGCACCGCATGAAACTGGAGCAGTGGACGGCGGTCATCAATACCAATCTCGGCTCGCTGTTCAACATGTGCCGCAACGTCGTCGAGGGCATGCGGGAAAGGAAATTCGGCCGCATTATCAACATCTCCTCGATCAACGGCCAAAAGGGCCAGTTCGGCCAGGTGAATTACTCAGCCTCCAAGGCCGGCGAAATCGGCTTCACCAAGGCGCTGGCGCAAGAGGGCGCGCGCGCCGGCATTACCGTCAACGCGATATGCCCGGGCTATATCGCGACCGACATGGTCAAGGCGATGTCACAGGAAGTGCTGCAAAAAAGCGTGCTGCCGCAGATTCCGATCGGCCGCCTCGGCGAGCCGGAAGAGATCGCGCGTTGCGTGGTGTTCCTCGCCTCCGACGATGCCGGCTTGATAACGGGCTCGACTCTGACCGCCAATGGCGGGCAATATTTCGCCTGAGGCCCATATATCCGCGGGCTAACCGATTATGGGCGGCTGGATCGTCACTATGGCGTTGTCACCACAACCGACTATCGAACGGCGCCGGGAACAGATGTTCCCCGAACTCGATCCATTGGAGATCGAGCGCATGCGCCGATTCGGCCAATGTCGCACCTTCGCGCCGGGAGAGAAGCTCTTCACCGCCGGAGAAGTCGGGCCCGGTCTCATCGTCATCATCGCCGGCCAGGTCGACGTAACCCAGAGCGATCAGGCCGGTCACCGCGCGCTGATCGTCTCGCAAGGCCCCGGCCAATTCATGGGCGAGCTCGCGCAAATGGCCGGGCGGCCTTCGCTCGCCGACGCTACCGCGCAAGGGCCGGTGGACGCGTTGATCATTCCGGCCGACCGGCTGCGCGCGCTGCTGATCGCCGAAGCCGAGCTCGGCGAACGGATCATGCGCGCGCTGATCCTTCGCCGTGTCGGTCTCTTGGAGTTTGGCAGAGGCGGGCCGGTCATTGTCGGCCGCACGGAAAATAGCGACGTGCTTCGTCTGCAAGGTTTTCTGCGCCGCAACGGTCACCCTTTCCAATTGCTCAATCCGGAAACCGACAGCGAGGCGAAGGCGCTCGTTGAACGCTTCCATGTCGATCCCGGACAACTGCCCATTGTGCTCTGTCCCGGCGGACAGTTGTTGCGCAATCCGAGCGAGGATGAGCTGGCGCGCTGCCTCGGGTTGGTGCAGGCAATCGATCCGAATCGCCTCTACGACGTCGCCGTGGTCGGCGCCGGGCCGGCCGGACTTGCCACCGCGGTTTATGCCGCCTCGGAGGGCCTTTCCGTCCTGGTGCTCGATTGCCGTGCTTTCGGCGGCCAGGCCGGCGCTTCGGCGCGGATTGAAAATTACCTCGGCTTTCCGACCGGAATCACCGGCATCGCGTTGATGGCGCGCGCCTACAATCAGGCGCAAAAATTCGGCGCCGAAATGGCCATTCCGGATGAAGTCAGCGCGCTGTTGCCGCAGAACGGCGCCGAGGGCGGTTTCGTTCTGCATCTGCACAATGGCGAACAGGTCAAGGCCCGCTCGGTAGTCATCGCCAGCGGCGCGCGTTATCGCCGGCTCGCGGTCGAGAACCTTCATGAATTCGAGGGATCGAGCGTGCATTACTGGGCGACACCGCTAGAAGCAAGGCTATGCGGCAACCAGGAAGTCGCGCTCGTCGGAGCCGGAAATTCGGCAGGCCAGGCCGCGGTCTTTCTCGCCGGTCAAGGCGTCAAGGTGCGGATGTTGGTGCGCCGGCCCGATCTCTCCGAAACCATGTCGCGCTATCTCGTCGACCGTATCGAGAGCCTCGCCAATGTCCAAATCGAGGGCGGCTGCGTGGTGAGCGGGCTTGAGGGCAGCAACGGTATGCTGGAAGCGGTACGATGGCGCCGCAGTGGGAGCGGCGAAGAAATACGGCGGCCCATCAATCACTTGTTCTTGTTCATCGGCGCCGAGCCGAATACCGATTGGCTCGCGAGCTCGGACATCAAGCGCGACGGCAAGGGTTTCGTGGTGACCGGTGAAGATGCCGGCGGCGAGCGTCATGCGCTGGAGACAACCCGGCGCGGCGTGTTCGCGATCGGCGACGTGCGCGCCAAATCGATCAAGCGTGTCGCTGCCGCGGTCGGCGAAGGAGCTCAGGTCGTGGCCGCGCTGCATGCCTCCTTGGCCACCACCGCAGGCCACATCGCTATGGCGACCATCCCGGCGGCGCCAGCTCAAAACCCTTGAAATCGAAGCCAGGCGCGACGGCGCAGCCGCAGAGCGTCCAATCGCCGAGCGATTGCGCCGCCTGCCAGGCCTGCGCCGGCACAATAGCCTGAGGCCGCTCACCGCCGGCTAAATCGGCGCCGAGCGTGGCCCGCTCGATGCGGCCGGGCACTGCCGCAATCTCAAGCGTCAGCGGCGCGCCGGAGTACCAATGCCAGATCTCGACGGCGTCGATGCGGTGCCAGTGCGAGCGTTCGCCCCGCGCCAGCAGAAAATAGATTGCAGTCGAAGCGGCACGGCCGCCGATCGGCGTCGCATCGCGAAACGTTTCGCGGAAGTATCCACCCTCCGGATGCGGCTTGAGATCAAGGAGCCGGATGATGTCTTGCGCGGTCGGGACTGCCGTCAAAATCGGTTCTTACGCTCGCGAATTTCCGCGAAGACCTTCCAGGCCGGACTGCCGGCGAGCCCAACCGACTTCGCCACTTCCGGCACGTCGGCGCGCAGAAATGGATTATCCGCTTTCTCCGCGCCGATCGTCGCCGGAATCGTTGGCTTCCCCGCCGCCAACAGCTTCGCCACTTCCTCGGCGCGCGCCCCAAGCGCCTTGTTGTTCGGCTCGATGGTCTTGGCGAAACGAATATTGGCCGCGGTATATTCGTGGCCGCAATAAAACCGGGTGTCGTCGGGCAACGCGCGCAATTTCAGGAGCGAATGCCACATCATCTCGGGATTGCCTTCGATGACGCGGCCGCAGCCGATGGAGAATAACGTATCGCCGACGAAGGCGAGCTTGTCGGCGGGAAAGAAATACGAAATGTGCCCCGCGGTGTGGCCCGGCGTCTCGATGACACGTCCTTCGAGCGTGCCGACGCGCACCGTGTCGCCCTCGCCCACGGTTTCGTCGACATGGGCAATGCGCTCTGCCTCCGCGCGCGGCGCAACCACGCGGCATTTGTGCCGCGCCTTAAGCTCGCCGATGCCGGCGGTGTGATCGCCGTGGTGATGGGTCACCAGGATATCGGACAGCCGCCAGCCGGTCTTTTTCAGCGCGGCCTCGACCGGAGCGGCTTCCGGCGCGTCGATCGACGCGGTGGCCCCGCTCGCCGGATCGTGGATCAGAACCCCGAAATTATCGGTCAGGCAGGGGAACAAATAGGTTTCAACCGCCATGTTTCACCATCATTCGGGCGCGGGCGCTTGCCCGCGAGCCCGGGCGCCATAATCGCAGTACGCCAAACTAGGCGCTGCGAACCATTAACCGCAAGGTCAGGGGTTAGGGATTCCGCCTTGCGCCGTCAGCGCGCCCCGGAATGACGTGCTATTTTGGCTTCATGGATGTCGTCGACCTGCGAAATTTCTATAGCCAGCACCTGGGCGTCGTGGCGCGCCGTTTCGTCGGCCGCGGCATCCGCGCGCGCTGGAGCGATACGCGGTCGTTGCGCGTCTTGGGGGTCGGATATGCCACGCCCTATCTCGGCCTGTTCCGCGAGGAGGCCGAGCGCTGCCTGGCTTTGATGCCGGCGGCCCAAGGCGTCGTGCGCTGGCCCTCGACGCGGCCGGCGCTGGCCGCGCTGGTCGAGGAGGACGAGCTGCCGCTGACGGATTCCGCGGTCGATCGCGTGCTGCTCGTCCATGCGCTGGAAATGTCGTCCGATCCGGCGGAGTTGTTGCGCGAAGCCTGGCGCGTGCTGGCCGCCGGTGGCCGGCTTCTCGCCGTGGTGCCCAATCGGCGTGGGCTGTGGGCGCGCATGGATACGACGCCGTTCGGTCAGGGCCGGCCCTATTCCCGCACCCAGATCACGCAGCTTCTGCGCGACACCTGGTTCACCCCGACCGGCTGGGGCGAGGCGCTCTATGTGCCGCCAATTCCCCGCGGCTGGTTCTTGCGCTCGGCGGTAGCCTGGGAACGCACCGGCGCGACGCTGTCGGCGCCGTTCGCCGGCGTCCATATCGTCGAGGCGACCAAGCAGGTCTACCGCGCCATCCCGGCGCGGCGCGAAAGGCGCCGGCTCGTCCCGGCGCTGCAGCCGGTACTGGCGCCCTCGCCGGGCGCTGCCGCGATGCGGTGATCGCCGCGCGCGAACTTACGCGGGAAACGGTCCCCACGCGCGCTGCACCGCCGGCCGCGCCGCGATGGCGTCGTGCCAGCGCTGCACATGGGGATAATCTTTGAGCCCGATGTCTTTCACGCCGTGTAGATGCACGTCGGAATACATCGTCATGTCGGCGATCGAATAATCCCCGCCGAAATATTCATGCGCAGCAAGATGCCGGTCGAGGATGCCGAGCATATCGCGCAAGTTTGCCTCGTAGTGCTCCTGCGCCGGTGGCGCCTTCACCGGCGAGCGTATCGTCCAATGCCCGAACTGCTGCGCCAGGGTGGTGAACGTCGCCGAGCCGTAGAACAGCCATTGATCCACTTTGGCGCGGGCGACCGCGTCGCTCGGATAGAATTTGCCGGATTTTTCCGCCAGATATTTGAGGATCGCGCCCGACTCGCAAAGCGTCACGCGTGCGCCGCCGGGGCCATCATTGTCGACAATGGCCGGTATCTTGTGTCCCGGGCTGAGCTTCATGAAGTCCGGCGACATCTGCGCCTTCTCCCGCAGATTGACCGGAACGATGCGATGGGCGAGTCCCGTTTCCTCCAGCATGACGCGCGGCTTGTAGCCGTTATCGGTCATCCACGTGTAGCAATCGATCATTCCATCCTCCCGAACGCGGCCGTTTTTTTGGGCTTGGATACCTTTGTAGTGCGGCAGGGACGGTTGTGAGAAGCAGGCAGGAATTGCAAATCGTCTAATCCGGTTGCGCTGTTCACTCCGGCCACGGTTCGGCGGTTACGGACGCGGCATCGGCGCCGACATAGTCGAGCAGGCTTGCTTGCCGGTCGCGATCGAGCGCGGCGAGAAGGGCGGTCTTGATTTCGGCAGCAAGGCTCAGGCCGCGGAAAACCAGCCCCGAATAGACCTGAACGAGACTGGCGCCGGCCCGGATTTTGCCGAGCGCGCTCGCCCCGGAATCGATGCCGCCGGCGCCGACCAACGGGAACACGCCTTCAACCCGGACATAGGTCTCGGCCAGCATGCGGTTGGCGAGCGGCAGCAGCGGCCGGCCTGACAGGCCGCCGGCCTCCTTGGCCGTCACGACGTCGTGCAAGCCCTTCGGCCGCGTCACCGTGGTGTTGCCGACGATCATGCCGTCGACCCGGCGCGAACGCGCGATGCCGACGACATCGTCGAGATCGGACAAGGACAGATCGGGCGCGATTTTGAGCAGCACCGGCGTCGGCCCGGCCTGCGGCGCTACGCGATCACGGGCGTCGATCACGCGCGCCAAAAGATCGTCGAGCACGGCGGCCTGCTGCATGTTGCGCAAGCCCGGCGTATTGGGCGACGAGATATTGACCGTGACATAGCTCGCCACCGCGGCGAAGCGCTCGATCAATTGCACGTAGTCGGCGATACGGTCGGGCGTATCCTTGTTGGCGCCGACATTGATGCCGACAATACCCCCACCCCACCCTCCCCCGCTTGCGGGGGAGGGAAGGGAGGGGGCGGCCCGCTCCGCCAGTCGGCGCAGCACGGCGTCGGCGCCTTGCGAGTTAAAACCGAGCCGATTGATCACGCCGGCATCGGCGTCGAGCCGAAACAACCGCGGCCGCGGATTGCCGGCCTGCGGCTTTGGCGTGATGGTGCCGGCCTCGACGAAGCCGAACCCGACCTGCAACAGCGCATCCGGCACTTGCGCGTTCTTGTCGAAACCCGCCGCGATCCCGACCGGATTAGGGAAGTTGAGCCCGAACACCCGCAGCGCCAGCCGCTTGTCGTCCGCGGCGGCTGGCGGCAGCGGTGCGAATTTCAGCATCCTGATAGCGAGACCATGCGCATCTTCCGGGTCGAGCGCGTGCAAAAACGGCCGCGCCAGGCGGTCGAAGAAGCGGATCACGGTTTCAGCTCCGGCAGCACGCGCCGTCCGTCCAGCTCGTCCGGCAGCGGCTGCGCCGAGCGCACCGCCGCGAGCGGCAGCGCGCCGTAAAGGTGCGGGAACAGATCGCCGCCGCGCGACGGCTCCCATTTGAGCGCCGCGCCCAGCGTTTCGCCTTCGACTGCAATCAGCATCAAATCCCTTTGCCCCGCAAAATGCTTTGCCGCCGTCTCGGCGAGTTGTGCGGCAGTCGAGAAATGGATGAAGCCATCGCGCCCATCCGCATCCGAGCCGCGATAAATCCCCGCGCCTTGCGCCTCCTGCCATGTCGCGCGCTCGCAGATCTTGTAAATCGTCGTCACGCGCAACCCGTTCGCGACCTCATTCGGCGGGCGACCCTATCGGCCCTTGAGCATTCAGGCAATAATTCCTATCATGCATGTCCTCCGTAGAGGTTTGTATGCTCACCCACGCGCAGGTCTGGTCGGCCATCGATCGCCTCGCCGCGCGCGCCGGGCTATCCGCTTCGGGGCTTGCCCGCCGCGCCGGCCTCGATCCGACGACCTTCAACAAATCAAAACGCGTCACGCCGCAAGGGCGCGCACGCTGGCCCTCGACCGAATCCATCGCCAAGGCCTTGGCCGCCACGAGCACTCCATTCGACACTTTCGTCACCCTGATCGAACCCGGGCCCGCCGGCGCCGCGCGGGCGGTACCGCTTCTGGGCTTTGCCGAGGCCGGCGCCGGCGGCTATTTCGACGATGGCGGCTTCCCGGCCGGCGAGGGCTGGGACGAGATCGCCTTCCCGGCCGTCACCGACGAGCACGCTTACGCGCTCGAAGTCTCCGGCCAGTCGATGGAGCCGGCCTACCGCGACGGCGACGTCATCGTGGTGTCGCCATCGGCGCCGATCCGCCGCGGCGACCGCGTCGTAGTGCGGACCAAAGACGGCGAAGTGCTAGCGAAAGAACTCAAGCGTAGGACGGCCAAATCGATCGAGCTGAAATCGCTCAATACCCAGCATCCCGACCGCACGCTGGCGACGATCGACGTCTTGTGGATCGCCCGGATTTTGTGGGCGAGCCAGTGATCAGGCCGAGCGCGCCAGCGTACCGTCGATCATATCGACGGTATTCTTGACGCCGTAGGCCGCGACGAAGGAGCCGAAACGCGGGCCGCGCTCCTGGCCGAGCAGCACCTGATAGAGCATGTTGAACCAGTCGAGCGACACGCCGGGCTTGCCGTCCTTGGCCGTTTTCTTGTGATCGAGAAACGGCTCACGCCGGCCGACTTCATAGACCACGTCCTGGATCGTTTGCGCGTCGGCATCCGCCGGCAATTGCGACAAGGCATCGCGCAGATCGCTCAGCGCGGCCCGTTCGGGCGTGCCCGGCTCGCGATACTTTTTGGTCGGCGCCACGAAATCGCGATAGTAGTTGATGGCGTAGTCGACCAGCGCCGCCAGCCGCGGATGACTTTGCCGTGTCACGCCGGGCCGGTAGCGGCCGATAAAGCCCCATAGCGTGTCGGCGTTCTCGGCGTTCGACGCGGTGACCAGCGACAGCAGCATGGCGAACGGCACCGGATTGTCGGGCGGCGGCGGCGCGCCACCGTGGATATGCCAGACCGGATTGCCGAGCTGTTCCTTAAGTCCCTGGCGCGGATAGGCATCGAGAAATTGCAGATAGTCGTCGACGTGTCGCGGAATGACGTCGAAATAAAGCCGCTTCGCCGCCTTTGGCTCGCGATACATGAACAGCGACAGACTTTCCGGGCTGGCGTAGCGCAGCCATTCGTCGATGGTCAGGCCGTTGCCCTTGGACTTTGAGATCTTCTGGCCGTTCTCATCGAGGAACAGCTCGTAGTTGAAGCCTTCCGGCGGCGCACCGCCCAGCACGCGGCAGATTTCGCCGGACAGCTTGACCGAGTCGATCAAATCCTTGCCGGCCATCTCGTAATCGACATCGAGCGCGACCCAGCGCATCGCCCAATCCGGCTTCCATTGCAGCTTGCAGCGCCCGCCGGTGACCGGCGTCGTGACGCGCTCGCCGCCGTTTTCGTAAGTAATGGTGCCGGCCTTCGCATCGTGCGCGACCACCGGCACCTGCAAGACGATGCCGGTCTTTTCGTCGATCGGCAGAAACGGCGAATAGGTCTGCGCGCGCTCCTCGCGCAGCGACGGCAGCATGACCTCCATGACCTGTTCGAAATGCGCCAGCATGTGCAACAGCGCGGCGTCGAAGCGCCCCGACGTGTAGCAGGCGGTCGATGACATGAACTCGTAATCGAAGCCGAACTGGTCGAGAAAGGCGCGCAGCCGCGCATTGTTGTGCGCGGCGAAACTCGAATGCGTGCCGAACGGATCCGGCACCTGGGTGAGCGGCTTGCCGAGATGCGCCGCCACCATCTCCTTGTTGGGTACGTTGTCGGGGACCTTGCGCAGCCCGTCCATATCGTCGGAGAACGCGATCAGCCGCGTTTTGACCTTGTCGTCGGTCAACACGCGAAAGGCATGGCGCACCATGGACGTGCGCGCCACTTCGCCGAAGGTGCCGATATGCGGCAGGCCGGACGGTCCATAGCCGGTCTCGAAAATCACTTCGTCTTTCGGCTTGCGCTTCAGCCGCGCGACGATCTTGCGCGCCTCTTCGAACGGCCAGGCGTGCGACAGCTCGGCGATTTCGCGAAGCGAGGCGGCAGAGGGTTCTCCGGTCGTCATCAATCGTGCTTTCGTTGCGATCGCGCTATGGCGTCAAGTGCCGTCGAGGCAACGCCGAGTCAAAATGGACTGATTGGAAAGTAGCGCAGCCACAGATCGGTATAGGTGCCCTTCTCCCATTGCCGGAACAAGGCCCAGTTCAAGGCCTGCCGCATCAGATCGTTGCCGCGCTTGACGGCGATGCCGATGCCTTCGCCGAAAAAGCGGCTTTCCAGATATGGCCCGCCGCGGAACGCGCAGCAGCCGGCCGAATCGGTGCCATTGAGCCAGAGCGCCAATGAAATGCCGTCGCCGAACAAGAGGTCGACGTCCTTGTTGCGCAACGCTGCGCGCGCCGCTTCGTTGTTGGCGTACGGTTTCACCTCGGCTTCCGTGAACATTTCCTTCAGAAACGCCTCATGCGCCGTGCCGGCGACGACCGCGATCTTCTTGCCCTCGACCAGCTCCGGCCGCACATCGCCGATCGGGCTGTCGACGCGGGCCACGAAACGAGCGGGCGTGCGGTAGTACGGATCGGTGAAATCGGCGCGCTGGCGCGCCTGCGCGGTCGGCGCGATCGAGGCAATCACGGCATCGCCTTGGTTTGCGTTGAGCGCATCGAGCAGTAAATCGAAGCGGCGCGCCTGAATGGTGCAGGGGACCTTGATCTCATCGCATAACAGCCGCGCCAGATCGACATTGAAGCCGGCTGGATTGCCGTCCGTACCGGCAAAGTCGAACGGCGGATAATCGAGGTCGGTGAGGAAGCGGATCGACTGGATGCGCGACAGGTCGGGGCGCTCCGGCCGGCGGCGAGGGTCCCAGAACCCGGGAACCGCTGCGCCGCGCGGCAGGGACACACCATCCTGCCCCCAGGCGGGACGCGCGCCGGGACCGGCAGAGATCGCCGCAGAAAGCAGCACCGCGGAGGCAAGCGCACCAATGGTTCGCGCGAAACGCAGTGATATTGCTATTCCAGGTGGCATAGGCCACCATTGAATCGAGTGCATGTCTGTTTCCGTCTCGTGGCCCGCTTAGCGGGGGCTTGCGGAAAAGTCGAGGCGGACAATGCGGCGGGGGCACCGGTGGCGGTCGGTGGCATTGGAGGCGCGGCCGTTCGCCGCGCCCGAGCGAGAAATTGGCCCACCGACGTCGCGCCGACGACGATCCTGCCGCACTTCGACCGTCCCGAGCTCGTTGCGAGCCGACCGAGCGACTATCCGGAACTCGATTGTGTCCGCCACCTGCTGCCGCGTCGGATCCTGACCGCCGCCGCGCATCGCGCAAGATCGATCGGCGTCGGCGCAGATCGCGTGTTGATTTGCGCCGACGCCATTACCGAGGAGGCCTATCTTACGGCGCTGGCGGGCTCTCTCGGCACCTCCTATGAGCGGTTCGATGGAATTCCGCGCGCTGCCTGCCCGCTTGATGACGATCAACTGGTGCAAGCGGCTGCGGCTGGATTGCTGCCGCTGCGCGAGGGACGCGGATTGGTGTGGATCATCGCGCCATCCGGCATGACCGCCCGCCGGCTTGCCGATCCTTGCCAGCAACGTCCGCGTGGCTGCAATCGTTCCGGCTGACCTCGGCAGAACGGCTCCGCCAATTCGTCCTCCACCATGGCCAGCGCGCCCTCGGCCAGCGCGCTGCTGACAGACTTCGCCAGCATCGGCCGCTGTTCTCAAATGCCCCGCGCGAAGGTGGCAGGCCGGTCCTGAGAGCCATCGCCCTGGCGGCGATCGCGTTGCTCTTTTTCACTCTCGCGCCGCTTCCCGTCATCGAAGGGGTGAGCGGTTTATGTTGCGTCCTGTTTTTGGCGGCGGCGATCCTGCGGCTGCTGAGCGCCTGCTTCGGCGAGACGGCCGCGGACACCCCTGCCCACCGCAACGACCGCGAACTGCCGATCTACACCGTCATCTGCGCGCTTTACCGGGAGGCCGCGGTCGTGGAGGAACTCGTCACCGCCATCCGCGCCCTTGATTACCCTCCGGAGAAACTCGACGTCAAATTCGTGATCGAGGCCGACGACCATGAGACGCGCCGCGTCCTTCTCGGCCTCAATCTCGGACCGCCCTTCGAAATTATCGTCGCGCCGCCGATCGGCCCGCGCACCAAGCCGAAGGCGCTCAACGTCGCCCTGCCCCTGGCGCGCGGCGCCTACACTGTCGTCTATGACGCCGAGGATAAGCCCGAACCCGACCAGCTTCGCCAGGCACTCGATGCGTTTCGCAAGGGCGGCAAACGGCTCGCTTGCGTCCAAGCGAGCCTGACCATCGACAACACCGCCGATAATTGGCTCGCCGGCATGTTCACCGCCAATTATGCCGGTCAGTTCGACGTCTTTCTTCGCGGCCTCGCGGCACTGGGCCTGCCGTTTCCGCTGGGCGGCTCATCGAATCATTTTCGCACCACCGTGCTGCGCAAGGCCGTCGGCTGGGATTCATACAACGTCACCGAAGATGCCGACCTCGGCATCCGTCTTTATCGGTTTGGCTATCGATCGGCGGCCATCGCGTCGACAACCTATGAGGAAGCGCCGGCGCGCCTCGGTCCTTGGCTCAGGCAGCGCACCCGCTGGTACAAAGGCTGGATGCAAACTTGGCTGGTGCACATGCGCCGCCCCGCCCGGTTATTTCATGATTTAACGCCTGCTGGCGCCATCGCCTTTCAAATATTTTTTGCCGCCAATGTCTTGGCGGCCTTGATCCATCCTCTGTTCATGACCGGCCTCGGCGTCACGCTCTATGCGCTGCCGACGCCGTGGGCGAACACCGTCATGGAGAATGCCGCACCAATCTTCGTAACCGGCCTTCTCTCCGGCTACGCCTCGACGATCGTGCTTGACGTGATCGGCTTGAGGCGCCGGGGACTGCTCGGCAATGCCTGGGTGCTCATTCTGACACCGCTGCATTGGTTGCTGCTCTCGGTCGCCGCGTGGCGCGCGCTGTTTCAGCTGATCTACGACCCACAGCGCTGGGAAAAAACCGAGCATGGCATAGCGACAACCTCGCGCGTCGCCGGATTGCAGGGCTTGCGGCCGCAACGCCGGCCTTTACCCGAGCAATCGCGGCAACGGCCGGCGCATGAGCCGCGCCCAAGAACGACCGGCGGCCGAGCGCACGACGCGCCCATCGCCCAGTTCGGCCCCGCCATGCCCATCGCACCGATGAAGATCATGGAGACGGCCCGCGGAACGCCGCTCGCCCGCTGAGCCGGAAAATTACATATAGCGCCGCAGGTCGGCGGCTTCCGCCTGGGGCGTGCGGGTCATATTGAACGGCGCGATGAAACGGCCGTCTTTGTCCATCAGATAGACAATGGCGGTATGGTCCATCGTGTAGTCGCCGTTTTCGAGCGGAACCTTCTTGGCGTAAACCCGATATTCCCTGATCGCGGCGTCGATCTGTGCCTGGTCGCCGGTCAGCCCGCGCAAATGCGGATCGAAATTCGACAGATAATCCTTGAGCACTTTGGGCGTGTCGCGATCCGGATCGACGGTGATGAACAATGCGCCGACGCGATCAGCGTCAGGGCCGAGCGCCTTCATCATCTGCGACATGTCGAACAAGGTGGTCGGGCAAATGTCCGGGCAATGGGTGAAGCCGAAAAACACCAGGAACGGGTGGCCCTTCATCTGCGCATCGGTGAACGGCTTACTGTTCTGGTCTTCGAGGTCGAGCGGTCCGCCGATGGCGGCAACCGCCTGTCCGATCGGCGAGAATGGGCGCCCGGTGACGAAAAAAATGACGGCGAAAATCAGGAAAAGCCCACCCAGGAACGCCGCCAGCAACAGCATCAGGCGCGAGGCTTGGGCATTCAATTTCGCATTCATCGATTTCGTCCGATCAGCCGAAGCACGCCGAAAATCCGACGCGGATGGTCTCGAAAAAGACCGTCGTGCCGTAATGTGCCCACAATAAGACAGTGCCGATCAGGGCGAGCGCAATGACAATAGCGGTCGCAAGCACCGGGACGGACAGATGTGGGCGGGCAACGCTATCGGGCATGGCTTGAGTTCCGCAGCCTTAGATAGGCCGGAACCCGGCCACGGACAACGGGCACCCGGATCGTCTCAACGCCTGAGCGCCCAGGCCCCGTTCTGGCCGCGGGTCTACTGACAGGTGCGATAGAGCGCCGACAATTCCCGCCCACGCATCGTAATAAGCTGGGGTGTCAGGCCGCCATGCCGGTTGATCCACGACCGGATTTGCGGCGGATAAAGCCGCATCACCAAGCGGCTGCCGCGGCGCGTCGGCACCAGCGATCGCGACGCGTCGTCATAGTAGGATGCCGCATGGAAGCCCAGCACGGCGCGCTGGGTGACGCAGACCCGATTTCGCGGAATAATGCCGGTCAAGAGGGTGCAGGCCGAAAGGCACGGCCCGTCGATAACCACGTGCTCGCCGGAATCGCGCATCGCATGGAACTTTTGGATATAAGAGGAAACTTCGCCGCCCGGATCGCTGACGATGCGAACATCGGCCGATGCCACAGAAGTCACCAGGGCCGACGCCAAGGCGCCGGCCAGAACTGTTTGCCATGTCATGGAGTAACCCTCTCCCCGCTCAATCGTCCGTGATATCTCCCGGCATTGTGGCAAGAGTTCGGGGATTCCCCGACTTTATGCCGATAATTGATCGTCGCCGACGGTGCGTACGCACGCAGTACGGGATGCTATAAGAAGCCGGGACGCCACGCAGTCGTGATCAATCACCCGTTCGGCAAAAATACCGCAAAAAGAGTGCTTACACATGGAAACGTCAGTCGCGCGCAAATTAGATCAGCAATCCAATGTTCCGGATTTCGCCACAGCCTATTACCTGCTCGAGGGTTTGAACGAGATCGGCATCGATTATCTGTTTTGCAATTTTGGAACCGATCACGCTCCAATCATCGACGAGATGGCGCATCGCAAGAAACGCGGCGATGCAATGCCCGGCATCGTGCGCTGCCCGCACGAGAACACCGCCGCCCACATGGCGGCCGGCTATGCGCTGGTCACCGGGCGCGGCCAGGGCGTCTTGGTCCATGTTGACGTCGGCACCGCCAACACCGCAAACGGCATGCACAACCTGTTCCGCAGCCGGCTCCCCGTTCTGCTGATGGCCGGCAAAGCGCCGTATACCGCCAACGACGAGCTCGTCGGCTCGCGCGATACCTACGTTCATTTCGTACAGGAGCCGTTCGACCAGGCGAGCTTGGTGCGGCCTTATCTGAAGTGGGAGTGGACGCTGCCATCGGGCGTGGTCGTCAAGGAGGCGCTGCGGCGCGCTTCTTCGATCATGCAAAGCGAGCCGCGCGGCCCGGTTTATCTGATGATGCAGCGCGAGACGCTGACGCAGCATTGGAAGGCCGACGAAATCCGGCGTTACACGGCCGATCAATTTGCGGCGACGTCGGGCGGGAGCGCCGATCCCAAGCTCGTCGCCGCGCTCGCCGACAAGCTTCTAACGGCGCAAAATCCGATCCTGATCACCGGCTATGCCGGGCGCCACGCCCATGCATCGCGCGCCATCGACGCGCTTGCGCAATTCGCCGGCATCGCCGTCTACGAAGCGAACATGACCAACAATATTTCGCACGATAGCCCGTGCTTCGTTGGGTTCTCGCCCGACAAGGCGATCCCCGAAGCCGATGTGGGTCTACTGGTCGACGTCGACGTGCCGTGGTTCCCGAGCGCCGTGCATGCCGACGACAAGACGTTCTGGGCGCATATCGACATCGACATTCTCAAGCCCGGCTCGCCGATGTGGACCTTCCCCGGCAATATCCGCATGCAGGGCGACAGCGGCCACATCCTCGACCAGGTGCTGGCAGAGCTGAAAGCGAAAGCGACGCCGCAATTCAAGCAAGCGGTGGCGGCGCGGATGACGCGCATCAAGGCCGCCCGCGACGAACGCATCGCGCGCGCCGCCCAGCTCGCGGCGGACAAGGGCAAGCCCGGCGCGATCAATCCGCATTATCTGATGGCGGAGCTGGGCAAGCTACTCGACGACGAGGACATGATCTTCAACGAAGGCGTCACCAATGCCGCCGCAGTCCTCATGCAAATCCCGCGACGCGTGCCCAACACCACGGTGCGGGCCGGCGGCGGCGGGCTGGGTTGGTCCGGCGGCACGGCGCTCGGCGCCAAGCTCGCCGCGCCGGACCGTCTTGCGGTGCAGATTTGCGGCGACGGCGGCTTTTATTTCGGCAACCCGCCCTCGGTCTTCGCGGTCTCGCAGCAATACAAGCTGCCGATCCTGTCAATCGTCATGGACAACACCGGCTGGAACGCGGTGAAGCAATCGACGCTGCGCGTGTATCCCGAAGGCGAGGCGAAATCCGTCAATTCCTTCGAGGCGGAACTCGCGCCGAACGTCCACTTCGCCAAGATCGGCGAAGCCTTCGGCGCTCACTCCGAGGAGGTCAGCGATCCGGCGGACGTGCCCGCGGCGTTGGCGCGCTGCGTCAAGGAGGTCCGCGCCGGCCGCACCGCGCTGCTGCACGCCCGCGTGACGAAACTCTAGAAACGTCGGAACCTTGCAAGCAACGAGCCTGCTCATTCCTGCCTCAGGCGGGAATGAGCAGCGAATGCCGGCGCCACGCCCGACTTATGGGCTGGCGTGATTGATGAACTTTTCCGGCGGCCGTTCGCCCCATTGCGACCGCAGCGCTTCGTCGGCCGGAATGAGATGGGAGCCGTTGGCGAGGTTGAGGCGATCGCTGTCGGCCCAATGCTCGTGCACCCGACCCCAGGGGTCGGCCCAGTAGTCGTAGACCTGGCTGCCGAGAACGTGGCGGCCGATGCCCCACATGTGCTCGTAGCTGCCGAACGACTTGAGATAGTCGTGGCCCATGCACACGTCGTCGATATCGGGCACCTCGAATGACAGATGATTTAATCCGGTCTTTTCGTGACGAAGGCAGAAGAAGACATGGTGGTCGACGTAGGTGTCGCCGCGGTCGCAACGATTGAACGATCCGATCAGATTGTCCTGGTTCTCGACATAGACGTCGTCGGAGCAGATCATTCCGAGCGTGTCGCGAAACCAATCGACGGTTTCGCGGAAGCGCGGCGTCATCAGCACGCCATGGCCGACGCGTTTGACGTGCGCCGGCCCTTTGGGCAGCCGCATCAATTCGCCGGCGCGTGCGGTCGGCGCCTCGCCGCTATTGAGCTTTTGCCGCTTGACCGGGATGGCATCGACCGGCGCGATGCCGCAAACGACCTCGATCTGATAGCCGTTCGGTTCAGTCAGCCGCACGCGCTTGCCGCCGCCCGGTTCGTCGATATTTTCGACCCCCGTGGCGCCCGGCGCCTTGGCCAGCCGCTTTAAGTCGTCTTCGCTATCGACATAATAGGCAAGACCGACGAATTTCGAGTCATTGCCCTTCTCGGTGACGTGGATGTGGTGAGCGGGATCGGTGCCGCGCATGTACAAGGCGGTGTTGGTCCGCTCGGCCCGGCGCATGCCGAACCGCGTCAGAAATTCCTCCATAACATCGAGATCGGGGGCCCGAAGGCGCCCATAGGCGATGTCGTTCACCTTGGCCCAAGACATATCGTACTCCCTCGCATGTCATTCGACGCGGCATAGACGCCCGCGCGGCTATCGCAAGTGTGCCACGATCAATGCCACACCGGCAATGATCGCTCACATGCGGTAATCGCTCGGCACGGTTGCGTCGGTCTGCTCGGCGCCCATGGCGTTGAACAAGGGCGTCAGCACGATGGCCACGACGAGGTTGAGAATCACGGTGTAGAGCGCCGCGTAACCGGGGAAGGTGTGACCGGCTATTGCCAGCGGATAGTTTGGCGCCCAGTTTGCCGCGTTAAACATCCAGACTCCCACCACGGTGCCCACCGCCCAGCCGACCAGCAACGCCCAAGCGTTGAACCAGCGTGTATAAACGCCAAGCATGACCGACGGCAGTGTCTGGATGATCAGAATGCCGCCGAGCAGCTGCAGGTAAATGGCAAATTTCGTCGGCACGGCGATGATGAATATGAGCGCGCCCAATTTCACGATCAACGACACCCATTTCGCCATCTGCGCTTCTTGTTTGTCGGTCGGGTTCTGGTTGATGAACTCGCGATGGATATTGCGGGTGTAAAGATTGGCCGCGGCAATCGACATGATTGCCGCCGGCACCAGGGCGCCGATGCCGACCGCCGCGAAAGCGATGCCCGCGAACCACGACGGGAAACTGTGCAGGATCAGCGCCGGGACCGCGAAGTTGTTGCCGAACTGCTTAAAGCCGCCGGCAAATTCCGGCATGGCGCTCACGCCGGCCGCGATGGCGAAGAAGCCGACCAGAGCCAACAGACCGAGCATGAAGGAATAGCCCGGCAGCATCGCGGCGTTGCGGCGGATGGCGTGGCCGCTGGAGGCCGCCAAAATGCCCGTTATGGAATGTGGGTAAAGGAACAACGCCAGCGCCGAGCCGAGCGCGAGCGTGGCATAGACGCCGTATGAGCCGGTGGTGTTGGCGCCGGGAACCGCCAACAACAATTTCGCCGGAGGTATCGCGGCGAAAATCTTGCCAAACCCGCCGAGCTCGATCGGCACGACGATCACGGCGGCGAACGCCGTCACATAGATCAGAATGTCCTTGACGATGGCGATGGACGCCGGCGCCCGCAGACCGCTGCTATAGGTGAACGCCGCCAGGATGATGAAGGCCAATATCAGCGGCAGATCGGCCGCAAAGCCCGTCCCCGAGACGCCCATCGCGCCGATCACCACCTGCAGGCCGACAAGCTGCAGCGCGATATAAGGCATGGTGGCGACAATACCGGTGACCGTCACCGCCAAAGCGAGCCAGCGGTTGCCGAAGCGGCCGCGCACAAAATCGGCCGGCGTAATGTAGTTATGCTTGTGGCAGACGTGCCAGAGCCGCGGAAACACCAGGAACAGGATCGGATAGATCATGATGGTGTACGGCACCGCAAAGAAGGCGATGGCGCCGGCGCCGAAGGCCAGCGCCGGAACGGCAATAAAGGTGTAGGCCGTATAAAGATCGCCGCCGACCAGGAACCAGGTGACGACGGTGCCGAACCGCCGGCCGCCCAGGCCCCATTCATGCAGCTGATCGAGATCGCCCTTGCGCCACTGCGCGGCGGCAAAACCGAGCCATGTTATAAGGCCGAACAGCACTACGAAAATGATGAGAGCGGTCCAGTTGATATCCTGCACGGCGTGCCTCCCCAGGCTTGGCTTTTTGTTGCCGATCGGCTCGCGCTATCGCGCGGGCCTCGCGCGACCTTCTGGCGCTAAGCTTCGGTCGCGAAGTAAACGATCGCGGTCAAAACCGCGCCGATAATGACCCAGAGCATCTGATACCAGTAGAAGAACGGTATGCCGGCCCAGGAGGGCTCGACCGTGTTATAAAACGCCGGCCACAGTACCGCGACAAACTGCAGGACAAAGAGCAGATACCACCAGTTCCAGCCACGCCTTTCGGTTTGCGGATCCATGGTTTTCCTCTCCCCAAACGAGCCGTTTTGGACTCTCAACAGGGACGATATCCGGTGCATTGCGCCAATCAAGAAAAAAGTCGCTCGAAGCGAGCAACCCGGTCCGGCCTGGCCCCTTCGACCGCACTGCAATATCGGCGGACTGGAGCGGGCGATGGGGATCGAACCCACGACACTCAGCTTGGGAAGCTGATGTTCTACCACTGAACTACGCCCGCGCCGTGGGCTAGAATACTGAAGTCCGGCCGCACGCGGCAAGCGGCGCGAATCTGGCTCCGGAATATGGCTGAGTTTGGCGTGAAATCAAAAGTTTCCCCCATGTCATCTGACGATAACATCGAAATTCTTTCGCCACCCGGCGCCATCAAGCCGACCGGCACTTGGAGCGTCGGCCTGCGCGCCGGCGATTTCGTCTTCGTCGCCGGCATGCGCGGCATCGATCCGGTGACGAACCGGCTGGTCGATGGCGCCGAGGCCCGCATCCGCCAGGCGTTCCTGAACATGAAGACCGTCGTCGAGGCGGCGGGCGGAACTCTGCGCAATACCGTACGGCTGGTGGTCTATGTCACCGCTATGGATCGCTACCGGCCACTCGTGAACGGAATTCAAGAAGAGCTTTGGGCCGGCACCCCTTATCCGCCGCGCACGATCGTCGAGGTGAGCCGCCTCAATCAGGATGATATCGTCGAGGTGGAGGGGACGTTTTTCTGTCCGGTGGAATCCCGCCCCTAGTGGAGCATGGCTGACGGCGCCGTTACGCCGCGCATATCGCAGCGAGAAGCTTTTCCATCTCGATGGACAGCCGATTGCCCTCCTGCGACAGTGATTTTGCCGAGGCGAGGATTTGCGTCGAGGCCGAGGTGATGCCGCCGGCGCTGTCGTTGACTTCGGCGATATTGGCGGCGACATTTGCCGCGCTGCCGGTCGCTGCCTGCAGGTTTGCCGCGATGTCGCGGGTGGTCGCTTCTTGCAACTCGACCGCGTCGGTGATGACTGCGGCGATGTCGGCGATACGACCGATGGTGTCGCCGATCTCCTTGATGCTGACGACGGAATCCTGCGTCGCCGCCTGCACTCCGGCAATCTGCAAGCCAATCTCGCCGGTCGCCTTCGCTGTCTGCGCCGCCAGCGCTTTGACCTCCTGCGCGACGATGGCAAAGCCCTTACCGGATTTGCCGGCGCGCGCGGCTTCGATCGTCGCGTTGAGCGCCAACAGATTCGTCTGCTCGGCGATCGCGGTAATCAGTTTCACCACGTCGGTGATGCGCGCCGCGGCGCGCGTCAGTTCGGCGATGCGGCCGTCCGTTTTCTCTGCCTGCGCGACGGCCTCGCGCGCAATATGCGTCGATTCGCGGACCTGCCGGCTGATCTCGCCGACCGAGGCGATCAGTTCCTCAATGGCGCGCGACACAGTACCGACGTTCTCGGCGGCTTGAGTTGAAGCGGCAAGCACCCTGCCGGACAAATCGCGCGTCGCACCGGCCATCTCGCCGAGCGTCTCGGCGGAGGCTTCGAGCTCGGTGGACGAGGTCGATACCGAGCGCACCACGCTTGCCACGGTCGCCTCGAACGTGGTGGCAACGGTATGAATGTCGGTGCGGCGCTGTTCGGCCACCTGGCGCGCGGTTTCCTTTTCGGCAATTTCCAATTGCTCGATGCGGACAAGCTTTTCCTTGAATGTCTGCGCCGCTCGCGCGGTATCGCCGACCTCGTCGGCGCGACCGGTGTAGGGAACTTCGACGTCCTTATTGCCGTGAGCGATTTCGAGCAGCACCTCGCCGATGCGGCGGATCGGCTTGATGATGGCAACGGCGCCGAACAGGGCGAACCCGCCGAGGACCGCGACTACGAACAGCCCGATGCCGAGATCGATGCGGCCGACATGTTCGCGCTGGGTGCTGGCTTGCGCTTCGCGCTGTTCGGCCGCGCCCAGCAATTCGCCGGTCGATTTCTCGATCAGAGCGTTCATCTCATCGCCGATTTCGCCGGCGCGCCCAATTATTGCGACGGTGTCGCCATAATCCTTCGCGGCCACCGCAAGCTTGCCGCTGACGCCGACATAGTCGGCGACGAGCGCGGCGAGCTTTTCGAGCTGTGCCTTGTCAGCCGGGGCGTCGCTCAAGGCGATCGCCGTCTTGATATGCTTTGCGGAGGCGACCGCATCGGCGTGCAGGCGTTCGAGCGCATGATCGACGTCGCTCGGCGCGATGGCGAGACGCATCTCACGCAATTCGAGCCGCATATTGCCGAGGTCTTTCGCGGCACGCAGTGCTTCAATCGCCGTGAGCTGCTTGCTGTCGGCGAGATGGCGCAGCCCTGCCGCAGAGCGATCGCCGATTTGCTGCTCGACGAGCATGCCGGCAACCAGAAGCACGCCCAGCGCCGACCAGATCGCGAGCTTCGTGCGGATGGACAAATCGAAGCCGGGCATCGTCGAGGGGCCACCTGAGGTCGCAATCAGAATTGAACCGACTGGTTAAAACTGGGTAAAGACCGGCTATAAGGGGCTGCGCAGCCCGGAGGGAGACAGTTATGGGATGCATCGGCTCAAGCTGCGGCCAAAGCGCGATGACAGGGGATTGCGACTACCGTCTACCGAACTGCTTGCGCAATTCGGCCTTGGCGCGCTGCAGCGTCTTGCGCCTTGCCGGCGGCAGATTCTTGCCGGCACGATTGATATAGAAGCTCAGCATCGACAGCGCCGAACGATAAGGGTCGGACTTGCGGCGGCGGCTGCGCTCTGCCGACCGCTTCAGCGAGGCGGCGATCGCCTTCGGGTCGCGTTGACTGAAGACGCCCTGTTTCAGGTCCAAGGCGTCACTTTCGCGCGTGACCCGCGCGGACCAACGATTGGCCGTGCGCCGGACGGTTTGACGCCGGGCCGGTTTGTGCCGCGCAATTTTGCGCGGCGGCGATCTTCGAGTGGCCGTTTTAGTCACGGCGCGACCTCCGCTCGTCAACTACACGCTCAAGAAGAACAAAAAAGATAGCGCCTTTGTTCCCGATGGAGGCTTGGCTATTCGGCGGCGATCGCATGGACCGGCGCCGAAGCAAGATCGGCGAGACATTTGGTCAATGCTTCGCCGTCGGGATCGAGCAGTGCCGCGGTACGCGCGCTCACGACGGCGTCGATTGCCGAACCCAAGGGAATGTCCCCCGCCAGCGCGGGCGCGATCACATGCTCCGCGATCAAACGGTAATTGCCGCTGCCGCGCTTGTGCGTGTCGCCATAGCCTTTGATCAGACGCGCGCATTCGGCGATCTCGACGGCAAGCTCGGGCGAATGCGGTGCTGCGCGCGCGATAAGCTCAAGCCATGCCTCGATTTGTTGCTGCTCCTCCTGAAAGCGGAAGGTTTTGCGCCGGAAGCGGCGCAGCGCGGCGAGCAGCTTGAAACGCAGATAGCCGGAAACCGATGCGGTATTGACCGCCATGCCCCAGTGAACACTACCGAATGTAGGACGACGTTTCGCCAAGCCGAGAATGGGCCGCGCCAGCCATGGCGGCAACACCGAGCAAAACTCGTCGATTCCCGGCTTGAGGAATTCCGTGACCGTGAAAGTCTGCCCCGGTTTAATGCCAAGCTCGTGCGCAATACGGTCAAGGCGCGCCGGGTCGATCTTGGCCTGCGCCACGCGGATCACGTCCTCGTAGGACATCCGCACAGCAAGTTGGCGTGCCGTCGCGGCGAGAAGCCGCCCATTGGCACCGGATTTGGCATCAGCGAGGCGGATCGGACCGAGGCGATCCAGATAAAGTCGCGCATAGGCAAGATCCTGATAAGCCGTGAGCCGGCGAACGCCTTCGGTCATGAACGGACGCGCCGCCTCGGGCATATCCGCGATGGCTCGTTCGAGATCGGCAAGCGAAGCTGACGCTGCGCGCTGACGTTTGGCCGGTTCCGGGCGCCATTGCGAACCCGCCTGCGCCGCTTCGTAGCCGGCTCGGAAGCCGCGCAAATTGGCGGCAACCGCTTTGCCGTCGGCGCGAATTGCCGCCTCCAACGCTTCGGCCGGAATTGGCAACGCGTCAGCTCCCGCGACCGCACCGAGCATTACTGCATTGATCATCGCGCCGCTCTGCTTCGCGACCGCTTCAAGATCGAGCAGCAGGACATTCTTCGAGTTCTTCTCCACCGCGGCGATCAGGCGGTCCTGATCGTAGCGGCCGTCGCCCATCGCCATCTTTTCGGTCGTCAAATAGGAGCGGCTCGTCGAGGCAATTGTCGTGGTGCGTTCGGGCGTGACAAAGCCGCCGGCGATGGCGCGGCCGGCTTCCATCAGTTCGCTCGCCACCACCAAATCGACATCGCCGATGCCCGGCGCCAGGGCCAGGATCGGACGCGGGTCGACGCCGGATCGCGGCGCCGGCACCAGTTCGATATGATAGGTCGTCGCGCCGGTGCGCTGCGCGACGCCCGGGATCGACGTCGATTGCACGGGAAATTTTTGGCTCGCCGCCGCCGCGACGATCCAGTCGGTGAGCACGCCGCCGCCCTCGCCGCCGAGCGCGGCAATTAGAATGGTAAGTGGGCGAACCGAATTCTTCTCCTGTCCAGCCAGAGGCGGAGAGTGGGAAAGGCTGGTGACGGCTGGCGCGGGGAGGACATTGCCGTCCTCCCGCCCCTTCAAGGGCGAAGGTGAAATCGGTGTGCTTCCACCGGCCAACCATCCAATAACATTGCCGCGCACGCGGCTGAGCGTGCGATCCCACCAAGTCGGATTACTGACGACATCGGCGCGATAGAACGACGGACAGAGCACGGCCGCATGGGCGACTTCGCCGCACAGCCCGCAGCCGACGCAACTCTCGATCACAGTCGCCACCGGATCGGAACGCAACGGATCGGGATTGGGCTTGACCGTCAACGACGGGCAGCCGGACAGCCGGATGCAGGAGTGGTCGCCGGTGCAGATTTCGTCGTCGACGCCATAGCGCGTCTTCACCACGCGTTCGCCGCGATTGAGCTTCTCGGCATCCTCGGCGCGAACGCGGCGCTGGCGCGCCAACATGCATTCGCCGTCGGCGATGATCACCTTGAGGCCCCGCTCGGCCGTGCGCATCGCCTCCTTCAGGGTCGCCGCCATCTTCGCCACGCTGTAGCTGCGCACCGTGCGCAGCCAAGTGATGCCGAGCGAGCGCAGCGTGTTCTCGATGGTGATGCCGGTCGGCGTGCCGCTGCGGTTGGCCTTGCTCGATGGCAGATATTGCTGCCCGGTGGCCGAAGCGTAGCCGTTTTGCATGATGACAAGGACACCGTCGCCATTGTTGAACATGTTCGAGGCGGCGCCGGTGATGAGCCCGTTGTGCCAGAAGCCGCCGTCGCCCATGATCGAGATCGTCCGCTTCTTCATGTTCGGGCCGACCGCGGCCGCGCTGGCGAGCGACATGCCGTAGCCGAGAATAGAGTTGCCAAGCGAAAACGGCGCGAAGGTCGCGAACGAATGGCAGCCAATATCGGCGCTGATATGAGTTGGGCCGATCTCGCGCTGGGCAAGCTTTATCGCAGCAAAGACCGGCCGCTCGGGACAGCCGGTACAAAAATTCGGCGGCCGCGGTGGAATGTCGCCGACAGCGGCGGCGATATCCGATTTGTGCCCGATTATTGCGGCGACCTGCGCCGACACGGCGTCGATATCGATGCCGGAGGGATGTGTTTCCGACAGGAACGCGGCGATGCCACGTAAAAAAGCTTCCGACGTGTAGTCGCCGCTGCGCGGTAAACAGCCCTTGCCGAGGACGCGGGTCTGGATATCGGCGCCGCGCAAGATGACATTGACTTGCTGCTCGACGTAGTCGGGCGAGCCCTCTTCGACTACCAGCACCGCGCGTTTGCCGGCGCAGAAGTTCTTCACCTCCTCCGCCACCAGCGGATAAGCGACATTGAGCACATAGATCGGCACCCGCGAGGCGCCGTAAAGATCGGCGAGTTCGAGACGCGCCAGCGCCCGAAGAAGCCCATTGGTCAGGCCGCCGAGAACAATGATGCCGATCTCGCCAATTTCGCCGGGAATCAGCTCATTGAGCTTTTGCTCTTGGATGAATTTTTGCGCGGCAGGCAGGCGTTGTTCGATCTTCAGCCGCTCCTGGCTGAAGATGACCGGCGGATGCGCGAGCCGGCCGTATTCGAAGCGCGGCGGGCCCTCGATGCGGTGCCGGCCGCTGTAGACGCCGCGTTTGTTGTCTTTGGCGACGAATTCGCCGGTGACATGGCAGGCCCGCACACGCAAATCCAGCATCACCGGGGCGTGGCTTGCCTCGGAAAGCTCAAACCCTTTCTCGACCATGCGCACGATGGTCGGCAAGTCTGGGCGCGGGTCGAGGAGCCAGATCGAGGATTTCAAGGCATAGGCATAAGAGCGTTCCTGGATGACGCTCGCGCCCTCGCCGTAATCTTCGCCGAGCACAATCAGCGCGCCACCGATGACGCCGGGCGACGCCAGGTTCGACAGCGCGTCCGCCGCCACATTAGTGCCGACGATGGATTTCCAGGTCACCGCGCCGCGCAGCGGATAGTTGATCGAGGCGCCGAGCATGGCGGCGGCGGCGGCCTCGTTGGTGCAGGTCTCAACGTGTACGCCGAGATCGGCCAAGAGGTCCTCGGCATCCACCATGACGTCGAGCAGGTGCGAGACCGGCGCGCCCTGGTAGCCGCCGACATAGCTGACGCCCGACTGCAGCAATGCCTTGGTAACGGCGAGAATGCCCTCGCCGCGAAAAATCTCGCCGGCGCCCAGCCGCAGCGCAGCCACTTCCTTCTTGAACGAGCGTTCCATCGGTGCTTCCAGACCGTCGCGTTGACGTCACATATAGCCACTTTTGCGGGACCCTACCAAACGCGGGCTCCTGCCGCGCCATGCGGGGTATCACAGCCCTTGGTGTGGCGCGCCGGCCCGGCTAGGGTGCGGGCACAATCGCGCTGAGAAAGAAGCTCCAGGGATGCGAAAGCGTTAATGGACGGCAAAGGCCAGATCGTCATCGAGCGGGTGAACCACACCTACCGCCCGCCACGCGGGCGGGCCGTGCTCGCATTGTCCGACGTGTCGCTCGAAGTGCGGCCGCGCGAATTTTTGGCGATCCTCGGCCCTTCGGGCTGCGGAAAATCGACGCTGCTTTACCTCGTGGGCGGGTTCCTGCCGACCGAGGCCGGCCGTATCCTGGTCGAGGGAAAGCCGGTCACTGCGCCCGGACCGGATCGCGGCATCGTATTCCAGCATTTTGCGCTGTTTCCATGGAAAACCGTGCGCACCAATATTCTTTACGGTCTGGAACGCCAGCGCTTACCGCGCCCCGAGCGGGAAAAGCGAGCGCAAGCTTTCATCGACCTCGTCGGTTTGAAGGGATTCGAGGACAGCTATCCGTCGCAATTGTCCGGCGGCATGCGCCAGCGCACCGCAATCGCGCGCACGCTTGCCTTCGATCCCAGCATTTTGCTGATGGACGAGCCGTTCGGGGCGCTCGACGCACAGACGCGCTCGCTGATGCAGACCGAGCTTCTCAGCATCTGGAAGCGGACCCCGAAGACCGTGATCTTCGTCACCCACGACGTGCAGGAAGCGGTCTATCTCGCCGAGCGCGTGGTGGTGATGTCGGCGCGGCCGGGATGCATCAAGAAAATCGTCGAGACAAAATTCGCCAATCGCGATCCCAGCATCCTGCGTACGAAGGAATTCGTCGATAAGGCCGACGAAATCTGGAATCTGGTGCGCGACGAGGCGATCAAGGCGCAAGAAGTCAAGGCAACCTGACGAAGGCGCGCTAACGAGGCCGGGTTTGATGCAAGCCATGACGCAAGCGAGTTTCCGTTACTTGCCGCTCGTGATTCTGGCGCTCGCGTGGGAGGTGACGGCGCGCTTGAACCTCATCGACAGCCAGGCGCTGCCGCCGCTCACTCACGTGGCGACGGCGTGGGTCGATCTCGTTCGCGACGGCGAGCTCGTCGACAACGGTGCGGCCTCGCTATATCGCGGCGCCATGGGTCTCCTTTTGGCTGTCGTGGTCGGCGGCGGCCTGGGGATCCTCATGGCGCGTTGGCGGCTGTTGGAGGTGTTCGTCAATCCGCTGGTGGAGCTGTTCTATCCGCTGCCGAAATCGGCGCTTATTCCGGTGACTGTGCTGTGGCTGGGCTTCGGCGATGGTTCCAAAATCCTGCTCATCTTTCTCGGCTGCATGATCCCGGTCACCATCGGCGCCTATAACGGGGCGCGCGGCAGCGACCAGGCGCTGATTTGGTCGGCGCGGAGCATGGGCGCCGGACGGCTGCGCTTGCTGTGGGACGTCGTGGTGCCGAGCGCGCTGCCGGAATTGCTCAACGGCATCCGCACCGCACTCGCTTTAGCCTTCATCCTGCTGGTGAGTTCCGAATTGATCGTCTCGCAGCAGGGTTTTGGCTATCTGATCGGTTACCTCGGCTCGACCGGCGCTTACGAAGGCATGTATGCGGTGGTGCTCACCGTCGCCTTCCTGGGTTTTGCCGCCGACCGGCTCTATCAGCTTCTCATGCAATGGTTGCTGCAATGGCGGGAATAGAAGACACGGCCTCGTTGGCGGCCGCAGAAGCCGACGTCACCTACGATGCAGCTCGCCGTCTCGACGTCGTGTTCCGCAGCGGCGCCGGCGTTTTTTCCGTTTTGGTGGTGCTGATTGCCTGGGAACTTTTCGCCCGCAGCGGCAGGGTGACCGCATTCATGCTGCCGCCGTTTTCCGCCGTCGCCGAGCGCATCTACGCCGACGCCATCAGCGGCGACTTGTGGATCAATCTTGGACTCACAATCGCCCGCGCCATGACCGGATTTGTCATCGCCGCCGTACTCGGTATCGCACTCGGCGCCGCGATGTCACGGAACCGGCTGGTTCGTTGGTTCTTCGACCCGATCATTTCGGTCGGCTTTCCCATGCCGAAAATCGCATTTCTGCCGATTATCATTTTGTGGCTTGGCGTCTACGACGTCTCGAAAATCTCCATTGTCGTGTTCGACGCGATCTTCCCGGTCGTCACCGCGACGCTGGCCGGCATCGCGGCTGTCGACATGGAGCTGATCTGGTCGGCGCGTAATATGGGCGCAAGCGAGCGCGAGGTGATGTGGCAGATCAAGCTGCCGGCGGCGTTGCCGCAAATCATGACCGGGCTGCAGGTGGCACTGCCGATCTCGCTCATCGTCGCCATCATCGGCGAGATGGTAATGGGCGGCTATGGGCTGGGCGGCGCCATGATGAGTGCCTCGCGCTTTGCCGATTTGCGCGGCGTGTTCGCCGGCATCGTCGAGATTGCAGTGGTCGGCTACGCCCTGATCAAGGCCATGGCGGTGATCCGCCGCCGGCTCCTGGTCTGGCATCAGGAGACCGCGGAACGCTAACCGGCGCCGGTGCGGCAAGGGGCAGCAAGCCGGAGCCTTGCCTTGCATCGCCCTTTGCGCCCACAATCGGGCCGAACCGGCGAACCCGCCGGCGATTTGCGAATAAACTGCAGCCTTTTTGGGAGATCAATGAGAATGCGTGGGAAGATTGGATTGGCAAGCTTTGCGCTGTTTCTGTTGAGCGTCAGCCTCGCGCAGGCCGATCCGCTGCAAATTCGCGGCGCCTGGGTCGCGCCGGTCGCCAACTGGTTCTCAATGTGGCTGCAAAAGAAGGACCTCGCTCACCATTTCGGTCAGTCCTACACGTTCGAGGCGACGCATTTCGCCGGCACGCCGCCGATGATCACGGCCATCGCCAATAACGAGCTGGAGATCGGCGATCTCGCCTATTCGACATTGCCGATCGCCATCTCAAATGCCGGGATGGACGACATCCGCGTCATCGCCGACGAATTCCAGGACGGCGTTCCCGGCTATCGCGACGACGCGTACGAGGTCCTTGCCGACGGCCCGATCAAGAAAGTGGAGGACCTCAAGGGCAAGATCGTTGCGACGAATGCGATCGGCAGCGGCGTCGACGTCGCCATGCGCGCGATGCTACGCAAACACGGGCTCGAAGCCAACCGCGACTACACGATCGTCGAAGCGCCGTTCCCGGCGATGAAGGCGATGCTGGCGGAGAAGAAGGTCGACCTAATTCCCACCGTGCTGCCATTTGCGCTCGATCCGGAACTCAAGAAGATCGCGCGGCCGCTGTTCACGGTTCACGACGCGATTGGCGTATCCCAGTTCATTGTCTGGACCGCGCGCAAGCCGTTCATCGACGCGCATCGCGCTGCGCTCGTCGACTTTCTTGAGGATACGATGCGCATCGAGCGCTGGTACCTCGACCCGAAAAATCACGATGCAGCCGCGCAGATCGCTTCGCAGCTGACTAAGCAGCCGGTCGAGCGCTTCGGCTGGCTCTACACCAAGACCGATTACTACCGCGATCCGAATATGATGCCGAACCTTGGAGCGTTGCAGAAGAACGTCGACATGACCAAGGATCTTGGCTTCGTCAAAGCAACGTTCGACGTCAAGGCGCATTCCGATCTCAGCCTGATTCAAGAGGCAGCAAAGCGCCTGCAGTAAGAACTTCTAAGAACGAGGCGCCGACCAACGGCGCCCACATCACCTTGGGAGGGAACGATGCGTGCTACCACACGTGCGATGGCGCTTGCGTGGGCCGGACTGTGCAGTCTGGCCGTGATTTTGGCTTGTGCGGGATCCGCCAAGGCCGATCCCATACACATCCGCGAAGCCTGGGTCGCACCGGGCAATTGGGCTTCGATCTGGCTGCAGAAGAAGGACCTCGCCAAGCATTTCGGCCAGTCCTACGTGATGGATCCGGTGCACTATGTCGGCACGCCGCCGATGATCACGGCGCTCGCCAACAACCAGGTTGAGGTCACCAACCTCGCTTACTCGACGCTTGGCATCGCCGTCGAGAACGCCGGGCTCGACGACCTGCGTATCGTTTCCGACGAATTCCAGGACGGCGTCCCGGGCTACTATTCGCAAGAATACATGGTGCTCAAAGACGGCCCGATCCACAAGATCGAGGACCTCAAGGGCAAGGTCGTCGCCACCAATGCCGAGGGCAGCGCCGTCGACGTCGCCATGAAAGCGATGTTGCACAAGCATGGATTGGAGCCCAACCGCGACTATACCGTCGTCGAGGCGCCGTTCCCTGCCATGAAATCGATGCTGGCGGAAAAGAAGGTCGATCTTATTCCCGCGGTGCTGCCGTTCTCTTACGACCCCGAGCTGCAGAAAATCGCGCGCGACCTGTTCGTCCAGAAGGACGCCATCGGCGTCGCCGACATGATCGTATGGACCGCGCGCAAGCCGTTCATCGACGCGCACCGTGCCGCACTGGTCGATTTCTTCGAAGACACCTTGCGTATCGCGCGCTGGTACGAGGATCCGGCGAACCACGAGGCGGCGATGCAAATCCTCGGCGATCTGGTGAAGAAGCCGCCGGCGATCTTCAGTTGGGCGTTCACCAAGCGGGACTGCTATCACGATCCCAATCTGATGCCGAACCTCGACGCGCTGCAGAAGAACGTCGACATGACCAAGGAGCTTGGCTTCATCAAGTCGAGCCTCGACGTGAAGAAATATTCCGATCTCAGCATGGTCGAGGAGGCGGCGAAGCGCCTGAAGTAAATCGTCCGGGTTGAGTAAAATCCTACCGTTCGAAGGCATTGTACGCCGCGTCGGCGCGGTGTAGCGTTCGTTAGGGGAGAGGGGACAGTTCGAGAACTCACGATTCTCACGGCTGCCCCATGGCGACTGGCTGGCGCGTTGTCGAGAGAGTGAGTGCGGCGCTGCTGGCTGCGGCGGCCGTGACTTGTACGCTGTGCGTTCAGGCGCGCGCGCAAAGCTGCGATCCGCAAGATTTCTGGAACGCACTGCAAAACGCGGCATCGAGCGTTTCATCGCCGGCCTGCGACACGACTTATGCCGATCCGGTCGGCGACGCTGCGCTCGTTGGGCTTGCGGCCGCGCTCGGCGGCGTGATGGCCGAAGATCCGAGCGCCAATGTTTGCGGCGCAATCAATAACGCATTCAACGATCTGACCAACGGACAAAGCGATCTTGGCACGCTCAGCAGCGCGCTGGGCAATCTCGGTGTCGCGACCGGTGCGCTCGACACGGTGCAGCAGCTTTTATCCGGCGCGGCGAATCCCGTGGCCGCCGCGGAATGTGCGTGCCAGTGGGATCAAGGGGTCGGCGCACTCGGCGGCGATGTTCTGGCCTGCCTGCAAAGCGCGATTTGCGGCATCCAGCAGGATGTCGGCTGGGGCGGCTGCGGCTGCACACCGCCGACGCCGGTCGCGGCGAATTGCACGCCGCCGATCGAGGAATGCACCGGCTATGGCGCCAATCCCAACGATCCGGCCTGCGCCAACGCCATTTACGGACAGAACGGCGTCAATCCGCCGCCGGTCATCACCAAGTCCGTCGCCGGCGGCACCATGGTCATCAGTGTTACCGATGGCTGGGATGGCCACAGCCAATACTGCTCGCCCGATACTTATTGTTTCTGTCCGGCGCCCATGCAGGTCGTCCCTGAGCCGAATTACTATCAGGACGGCGGCAACATCAATAATGGCTACGTGATGTATGTCTGTGAGTGCCCAAGCGGAACGACAGCCGCGGGCACGTCGGGCGGCTTGGCCGAAGTCTGCATGTGCCCCGACGGCAGGCCCGCGGTGCCGTCGCAAGTATCGCTGCTCAACCCAACGGGTTCGATCTGTCCGCCGATCGTCACCTGCCCCACCGGGCAAGAAATGATCGGCGGCAAATGCGTCACGCCATGTTCGAACCCGAACGAAGGCATGACGATGAGCGGCGCTTGCTGCGATCCGAACCAGGTGACGTCGTGCGGACAGTGTTGCCCGCCGGGAACGATACCCGACCCGACGGACGGAACGTGCATACCGAAACAAGTCGCGCAGTAGATAGACAATGGCCCGGGCGCCCCAAAAATGTCCGTTCGCTGCGCGCCGAAAATGGCGCGGCGGACATCGTTTCATTGGGGCGCTGAGCTTCGCTCTCTTTGCATGGCAGGTTACGGCGCTGCATGCGCAGCAACCAAACCCGATCTACGCCGCGGGCAACGCCGCAGTCACCGGATTTTCCGGTGCTCTGCCGCCGGCGCAGATCGCGCCGGGTGTCGATCCTAACCAAAAGACCTTTATCGATATGAGCGGCCCGTCGCTCCGCATCGTCGATTTGCAGAATATGGGCGGCCCGGCGCGGGCGCAGCTTGTCGGCGCGCCGAAGCCGTTCACCTTCAGCGCCGCCTTGATCGGTCAGGTGTTCGGCGTGACTGCCGACGACAATTCGCCACCGAATATTTATGTCGCGGCGAGCTCGGCCTACGGACTGCCGATCGTCGCACCCGGCCCGGACGGGCAGTCCGTGCATATCGCGTCCGGCGCGCCGAATGCGGCCTTCATGCCCGGCCTGTGGGGTCCGCATGGCGGCCCCGGGTCGATCTGGAAGATCGACGGCGCAACGGGCGCGGTCAGCTTGTTCGCCAATGTGGCGACCAACGGCAGAGCCAATTCGGGCGCCGCACTCGGCGGCCTTGCTTATGATCCCGCATCCCAATCGCTCTATGTCGCTGACCGCGAAAGCGGACTGATCCATCGCTTTGCGCGTAACGGCACCGATCTCGGCAGCTATGATCACGGCGTTACCGGACGCCAGGCTCAAGGCCTGCCGCCGGCGCCATGGACATCCCAGCAGCCACTCGATGTCACCAGCCCGCAATTCGACAGTACGCAACCCGCGACCTGGAACTATGCCGATCCGGCACGCCGCGTCTTCGGTCTCGCGGTCCATCAGGGCCGGCTCTATTACGCCGTCGCCGACGCCCTGCAAATCTGGTCAGTCAGCCTCAACGCCGACGGCTCGTTCGGCAATGACGCGGTGATCGAACTCGCCGTGCCGCCTTCGAGCGGCCCGACGGAGATTTCGAAAATCACCTTCGACGAACAAGGGCGAATGTTGCTTGCCGACCGGCCGGCGCCGACCGGCGCCTTTGACTTCGAGGCCTTGTCCGTTCCGGCAATCGGCCGCGTGTTGCGCTACGCGATCGTCGAGATCATGCCGAACGGCCGGCGCATCTGGCAGTTCCAGCCCGATGAATACGCCATCGGCTTCCCGCCCGATTTCCGCAACGGCAACGGCGGCGTCGCGATCGGTTACGATTACGATCACAACGGTGCGCTGGTGCCGGGTTCGTGCGGCGGCTTCCTATGGGCAACCGGCGAGAATTTGCGCCAGCCCGCCGATCCGGTGCTCGCGGCGCGGCGCGGCCAGTCCGGCCCACCGGATGTCAACGGCCTGCAAGGCAACGGCGGCTGGCGCATCCGGCCCGACAATGCGCCGCCGTTGCAGAGCTACTTCATCGATTACGACGATCGCTACGACGACCCTGCGGAACGCGGGCATATGGGAGACATCGCCATCGAAAGACTGTGCTCTGCCGCCCAGCACGCCGAACTCGTTCCATTTGGCGGCGTGGCGCCAATCGGCGCTCCGCCGGTCGGCCCGCCAGGCCCGCCGCCGGGTCATCCCAAGCCGCCGCCACCGACGCCGCCCGGCGGCTGCAAGCCGGGCGAGGTGACCCGCGCCGGCACCAATGAATGCATGAGTTGCTCTTCGCCCAATATTCAGGTCAACGGCCGGTGTTGCAGCGTGAACCAAATCGCGGCCACGGCCGCATGCTCGAATTCAACTTGCCCGGCCGGTCAGACGGCGGTGGGTCCGAGTAACTTCTGCTGCAACAGCGGCCAAGTTTACACCAGCGCAGGGAGCGGGCAGACGTGCTGTGCCACCGCGCTCGTGAACGGCCAGTGTCCGACGCCGCCCAATCCGCCGACAACGGGCTGCGGCAAAGGCTATGTGCCGGTCGGCAGCGCATGTTGTCTCTCCAGCAAGATGACTTCCACCGGCGTCTGCTGTCCCGCCGGACAGACGCCGGGCGGCACCAACAAGAGCCAGTGCGAGAAGATCGTCTACATACCGATCAAATTGCCGCCCGGACCGCAATGCTGTGCATCGGGAATTCCTACGGCGAGCGGCCAATGCTGCCCACCGGCGAACGTGACAACGCGCGGCGTCTGCTGTCCGGGCCCGGTCGATCCGGCAAATCGCAAGGAGTGCCAGGTTCTTATTCCGCTCGCGACGTGCGCGTCAGGTTACAGCAAGATGCCCGATGGCTCCTGCTGCAATAACCGTTTTGTCGGCGCCGATGGCAAATCCTGCAATGTCCAGCAGCAGTCCTGCGCGCCGGGAGAGTTCCGCGACGAACGCGGTTTGTGCGTACCGATCCCCACAACGTCATGCCCGCCGGGCAACTTCCGCAGCACCAGCGGCGCCTGTCTGCCCCTTCCGACGGTGGCATGCCCGTCCGGAGAAGAGCGTGATCGCGAAGGCAAATGCGTGCCCATATCGACGGAGACCTGTCCGCCGGGTGAAATTCGCGACCGCGAGGGACATTGCGTGCCCGAGCGGCCGGCGCCTTGCCCGCGAGGCGAAATTCGCAACGGCGAAGGCGCCTGCGTGCCGGAGCGACCGGCACCTTGCCCGCCTGGCGAATTCCGGAACCGCTTTGGCGTTTGCATCAGGCTCGGCGCACCCCCACACATGTTCATTCCTGGCAGACCGTTCATGCGGGGCCCGATGCATCCACCGGGCATGTTCCTTCCGAGAAGGTAGCGGTAAGGCGGCAGCGATGGAGAAAAGCCAATGAAAGCGCTCAATAATGTGGCCGGCAGCTTGGCTCTCGCCGTCTTTATCCTCGTCGCACCGCAGCCGAGCCCGGCGCAGGATTTGCGCGGCGAGATCGACGGCATCATCAAGGATTATCTCGTAACTCATCCCGACGAAGTCGGCGAGATCGTCAAGGATTACATGATCAAGCACCCCGAGGCCGTGGGACAGATCATTGCCGAACTGCTCAAGCATCGGCCGGCCGCAAGCACGAGCGCCGGTGCCACGGGGGCGGCGAGCGCCAAGACACCGCCCGAAGCAAGCGCCGCGATCGTGAACAACGAATCAGAATTATTTTCGTCGCCGCACCAGGTTACGCTCGGCAATCCAAACGGCGACGTCACGCTGGTTGAGTTTTTCGATTACAATTGCGGCTTCTGCAAGCGTGCGCTGCCCGATATGCTCACGCTTCTCAAAGACGATCCGAAATTGAAAATCGTACTTAAGGAATTTCCCATCCTCGGACCGGGCTCGGCGGATGCCGCGCGCGTCGCCGTCGCGGTGCGCATGCAAGATCCGGACAGCGCAAAATATCTTGCCTTCCACCGGGAGCTCCTCGGCAGTCCGGGGCCTGCCAGCAAAGAAAAGGCGCTGGCGGCCGCGAAAGATCAAGGCCTCGACATGGCGCGCCTGGAGCAAGATATGGCAAGCGACGAGGTCAAAGCGACGCTCAGCGAGGATATGACGCTAGCCAGTGCGATCGGCATCCGCGGCACACCTTCCTACGTGATCGGCAAAAATCTGGTCGTGGGTGCCATCGGCGTCGCCGCATTGGAGGGGGATATCGCGGCCGCCCGAAACACGGCGAATTGAAACGCAACAGACAGCGGACGCCGCGGTCGAGGCATCCGTCAGCATCGACTATTATTTGACCAGCACATTGATGAATTGCCACGGATCGCGCTTATCCATCGCTTCCGGGAACAAGCCGGGCCGATCCGTGATCGGCGTCCAATCGGTATAGGCGCCGATCACCGGCCCGAGATACGGCATCTGCACTTCGAGGCAGCGGCGGAAATCCATCTCGTCGGCTTCGACGATACCGGCCTTCGGGTTTTCAACGGCCCACACCATGCCGGCGAGGACGGCGGAGGTCACCTGCAGGCCGGTGGCGTTCTGATAGGGCGCGATGTCGCGGGTCTCGTCGATCGAAAGCTGCGAACCGTACCAATAGGCGTTCTTCTTGTGGCCGTAGAGCAGCACGCCGAGCTCGTCGATGCCGTCGGCGATCTCGTGCTCGTCCAGAATGTGAATGGCCGGCTGCCGTTTGCCGGCCTGGCCGAACAGCTCGTGCAGCGACAGCACCGCGTCGTTGCAGGGATGATAGGCGTAATGGCATGTCGGCCGGTAGATCACTTTGCGGCCGTCGCGCAGCGTAAAATAGTCCGCGATCGAGATCGACTCGTTGTGCGTCACCAGAAATCCGTATTGCGCCTTGGCCGTCGGCGTCCATGAGCGTACCCGCGTATTGGCGCCGGGCTGGGTCAGATAGATCGCCGCCTGGCAGCCGGTCTTATGCTTAAAACCGTTTTTCGGCAGCTTCTTCTCATGCGTGCCCCAGCCGAGCTCGGCGGGCTGCATGCCTTCGGAGAGAAAGCCTTCGACGGACCAGGTATTGACGAAGACCTCGATCGGCTTCGGCTTCACGGCGCGCTGGGTGTCGCGCTCGGCGATGTGGATGCCTTTGACGCCGACCTTCTTGGCGAGCCTGCCCCATTCCTCGCGCGACTTTGGCTCTTTGAACTTGAGCTTGAGATCGCCGGCGATATTCAGAAGTGCCTGCTTGACGAACCAGGACACCATCCCGGGATTGGCGCCGCAGCACGACACCGCCGTGGTGCCGCCGGGGGTTTTGCGGCGCGCCGCCAGCACGGTTTCGCGCAGCGCGTAGTTCGAACGCGCTTCCGGACCGAGCTTGGAATCAAAGTAGAACCCAGGCCAGGGCTCGACCACGGTGTCGATGTAAAGGACTCCGATCTCGCGGCAGAACTCCATGATGTCGACCGACGAGGTGTCCACCGAGAGATTGACGCAAAAGCCCTGCCCGCCGCCGTCTTTGAGCAAAGGTCCGAGGAGCTTGCGGTAGTTGTCGCGTGTGACCGCCTGGTGAATGAAACGGATGCCGCGGTCGTCCAATAGCTTGCGGTCCTTATCCTCGGGATCGATGACCACGAAACGCGATTTGTCATAATCGAAATGACGCTCGATCAAAGGCAGCGTACCTTTGCCGATCGAGCCGAAACCGATCATAACAACGGGACCGGTGATGCGGGCGTGAACAGGCCATTCGGTCATCGTGCAAGCCTCCAACGGCAATCATGGGTCGACAATCTTGGGGTGATATCCGCGGCAATGCGGAAACGGAAGAGACGCCACGGATTTTTTATCCGTGGCGTCCCCGATCTTTTGCTGATTTGCGGCTAGGCCGCGCGGACGCGAGTCCTTTCGGCGCGCCGATCCTCTGCCACAAGGGTGGCGAGATCGGGCGCCGGCGCAAGCGGCCCCGCAGCGCCGATCAGACCGCGCGCACCGTCGAGTGCGCCGGGTTTGAGCGCGAGCGCAAGCAGCCGGTCGCGATCGTAACGGCCGGGCATCCACAGGCCGCCGGTCGAGGCCGCGGAAAAACCGAAACGGCCGTAATACGGTGCGTCGCCGACCAGAAGAATAGCGCCGTGGCCGGCGAGACGCGCCCGCGCGATGGCGCGACGAACGAGCGTGGTGCCGATGCCGCGATTGCGATGCGCCGGATGAACGGCCAAGGGCCCGAGCAGCAAGGCTGCCCGCCCCGGCCCGGCGCTGACATTCCACAGCCGGACCGTACCGACGAGATGGCCGTGTTCGACCGCGACCAGCGACAAGCCGTTCGCCGGCAATCGTCCTTCGCGCAGCCGCTCGGACGCCTTGGCAAAACGCACCGGGCCGTAGGCCTCGTCGAGCAAGGCCTCACGCGCGGCGACGTCAGCGATCTTCTCTTCCCGGATGGTCACCATGATCCGCTCCTATCGGCCGTTGCGCTGCGGTCCCCGTTCCTTCCCTCCCCCGCGAGCGGGGGAGGGTTAGGGTGGGGGTTGCCGGAGCAAGAGGGGTCAGATGTGGAAGGTCTGCAGCGGCTGGAAGCCGTTGAAGGCCACCGCTGCATAGGTCGCGGTATAGGCGCCGGTGCCTTCGATCAGCACCTTGTCGCCGATCTCCAAGCTGATCGGCAGATCGTAAGGCCGCTTCTCGTAGAGCACGTCGGCTGAGTCGCAGGTCGGGCCGGCCAGCACGCAAGGGCCGACCTCGTCGCCGTCGTGCGGCGTCTTGATCGGGTAGCGGATCGACTCACCCATGGTTTCGGCCAAGCCACCGAATTTGCCGATGTCGAGATAGACCCACCGCACGTGATCGTGCTCGCTCTTGTTCGAGACCAGCACGACCTCGGCCTCGATCAGGCCGGCATTCCCGACCATGCCGCGTCCCGGCTCGATGATGGTCTCCGGGATGGCGTTGCCGAAATGCTTGCGCAAGGCGCGGAAGATCGAGCGCCCATAGGCCTCGACCGCCGGCACGTCGCGCAGGTATTTGGTCGGAAAGCCGCCGCCGAGATTGACCATCGACAGGTTGATGCCGCGGTCGGCACAGGCGCGAAAGATCGCCGAGGCCGACTTCAGCGCTTCGTCCCAGGCCGCGGTGCGGCGCTGCTGCGAGCCGACATGAAACGACACGCCGGCCGCCTCAAGCCCGAGCTTGTGGGCATGCTCGAGCACCTCGACCGCCATCTCCGGATCGCAGCCGAATTTCCGCGACAGCGGCCATTCGGCGCCGGCGCAGCCGAACAGGAAGCGGCAGAACACCTTGGCGCCGGGAGCGGCGCGGGCGATCTTCTCCACCTCGGCCTTGCAGTCGACCGCGAACAGGCGGACGCCGAGCGCGAACGCGCGCGCGATGTCGCGCTCCTTCTTGATGGTATTGCCGAAGGAGATGCGCTCGGCGGCGGCCCCGGCGGCGAGCACCATCTCGATCTCGGCGACCGAGGCGGTGTCGAAGCAGGAGCCAAGCGAGACCAGAAGCGACAAGAGCTCCGGCGCCGGGTTTGCCTTCACGGCATAAAACACCCGGCTATCGGGCAAGGCCTTGGCAAAGGCACCATAGTTGTCGCGCACGACGTCGAGATCGACGACGAGGCAGGGACCATCGTCCAGCCCCTCTTCGCGGCGGCGGCGCAGAAAGTCGTGGATGCGCTCGGTCATTGGCGCGCTCCTTTCCAGTTCAAGGGGCCAAGCGGCTTTGGCGCCGGCTGGCCCGCGTTGAAATTCAGCCGCGCGCGCTTGCGCGCGCACGACCGGCGTCAGCGGCTGCAGCGCTTCGGCGTCGGACCGTGCGTTGGGGACACGGTGCAGACACGTGACGCTTAAGCCGAGATGCTGCCTTGGATTGGAGCGGGAGAACCCGTTCCGCACGGCCGGCAAGACAAGATGGACAAGCCTCTTCGGTGCTGACCTTTGGACGGCCAACCAAAAAAGCCCGCTCCGTCGTTGCTTTAAGCCGCGTCCCCCGTTGAGCGCGGGGTGCGCCGGTTTCGCCTCCGGCTGCCGATCATGGTGTGAGGCTCGTAAACTTTCGAACCTCAGGCGACTGTCCGGCCTCTTGTCCGGATGCCTACCGATCGACACACGGCCACAGGCACGTGCGAATTTGGGCGAGCGGCACATAAGCGCATCGCAAACGCATTGCAAGAAAATTCGTCACGCGCCGCGAATTTTTTCCGGCCGCGTCGCTCGCGAGCGGGCCGCACGCGCCGCTTTCACTCCTCGCGCGGTGTGCGATAGTGCGCGCGTCTTGTCCTTAAAGCTCACTGCGAGGTGCCGCGATGCCTGACCTGCCGATGACATTCGCCTGCGGTCTCTACGACCGCATGCTGGCGCTGCAAACCGGCGACATCAAACCCGACGGCATCGACCTTAACTTCATCGCTATCGACAATCCGCGGGAGATTTTCGACCGCATGTCGAACCGGCTGGAGTTCGACGCTTGCGAAATGTCGAGCTCGGAATTCGTCAGCCGCTACGCGGCCAAGAAGCTGCCTTTTGTGGCGCTGCCGGTGTTTGCCTCGCGCGTCTTCCGGCACGGCTTCATCGTCGTTAACCGAAAGTTCATCACGTCGGCAAAAGACCTCGCCGGCAAGCGCATCGGCGTGCCGCTTTACACCCAGACGGCGGCGATTTTCGTCCGCGGCCTGATGCAGCATGACCTCGGCGTCGACCTCTCGACCATCGAGTGGGTGCAGGGCGCGGTGAACGAGCCCGGCGCCTACGGCAATCCCTCGGTGATGCCGCTCCTCAAGCCGATCAAGGTCACGCCGAACCAGAGCGGCAAGTCCTTGAGCGACCTCCTCGCCGCAGGCGAAATTCACGCCATCATCGGCTCGAACCTGCCGCGCTCGCTCAAGCGCCATCCCGACGTGGTGCGGCTGTTTCCGGACTACCGGGCGCGCGAGAAGGACTACTACCGCCGCACCAAGATTTTCCCGATCATGCACCTGGTCGTGATCCGCAACGACATCTATGAGCAGCATCCCTTCGTGGCGACCAGCCTGTACAACGCCTTCGACGCCGCCAAGGACTGGGCGCGCGAGAAAATGCGCTTCCCCGGCACGCTGCGCTACATGCTGCCGTGGCTGCCCGACGACATCGAGGAGATCGACGAGTTATTCGGCGGCGATTGCTGGCCCTATGGCGTCGAGCCGAACCGGCCGACGCTTGAAGCCCTGGTCAGCTATATGGTCGAGCAGGGCCTGATCGCGGAGCCCATCCCGATCGAGAAGCTCTTCGTGCCGACCTTCGGATAACGGGGGGGCTCAATGAAGCGCTCGCTGATGGCGGCAATCGGCCTCTGCATCTTGGGCGGCCCGTGGCCGGCCATCGCCGCCGATTACGCGCCGCTTAACTGCAGCAAAGCGAAAACGGCCGCCGAAATCACGATCTGCAAGACTTACGCGCTGGGTCAGGCGGAGGCGCGGATGGCAACGCTTTACAGCGTGGCAACATCATTGGTGGCGATGGGCCAGCGCGGCGACATCGGCGACGCGCAGGCGGAGTTTCTCAAAAATCGCGACGGCTGCGGTCGCAACGTCGCCTGTCTGGCCAAGGTCTATACCGCACGCATCGATCAGTTGAACAAGGTCATCGCCGCGATCGCTTCGCGCGGCCCTTACTGACGCGCTTCTTCGATCTCGGCCCGGATGTCCGTGATTTCGCCGCAGGCGGCAGGCCGCCAGCCTTCTGCAAACGCGTCGTCCAATATTCCCACGCCCGCGCCATCGGCCGCGGCTGCAGCTGGCGCGGCTCGGCGCGCTGCCGTTCCGTGGCGTTCAAAGCGCCGATCTTGCCGATCGCCATCGAACGCAACTGGATTTCCGCATTGGCGTGCGAATAGACGGTGCGGAAGACCAGTTCGCGCAACGTCCGACCGGCGACGGTGGCGCCGTGGCGCGCCATCAGCACCATCCAGTTCGGGCCGAGCGTCCGCGCCAGCGAACGGCCCTCCTCCGGCTTGACCACCATGAGATCGGTGTCGCCGAACTCATCGCGGCTATCCCACATCGGCACCACCTGACCCATGACCGGGCCCATGTGGAACACCGGCTCGAGCGCGACGCCGGTCACGCAGAACGGCAGCACCGCATGCGAGTGGTGATGGCATACGGCGTTCACGTCCGGCCGCGCCTGGTAAATGCAGCCGTGGATCACCCGTTCGCCGTACATCTCGCCCTTGGGCGGCTTCACCGGTTCGGAATCGAGGGTGAATTCGAGGAGGTCCGAGGGCTCGATCAGCTCCGGACTGCGCGACCGCGCCAAGAAATAGCGTCCCGGATCGTCGGGATGGCGCACGCTGACATGCCCGAAACCGTCGAGCACGCCCTCATGGGCGATAATGCGATTAGCGAGTGCGAGCTCATAACGTACTTCGTCGAGTGACATAGTCATTTACACCGCCTTGAGATGCGCATCCTTGCGCTTGAAGAGTTCGTCGTCGGCATAGCCCATCGTCTCCGGCTTGCCGCGGCCGAGCATGACTTGGAAATAGACCGGCGCAAGCGAATCGTTCTGGTAGCCGTGAATGACGCCGGCGGGGCACGCGATGCATTCCCACGGGCCGAGCCGCGTGGTCAGCCGCTTGCCGCTGTCGTCCTCAACAAAGACATCGAGATAGCCGTCAAGGACGAAAAAGCATTCCTCGACTTCGTGGGTATGCGCGGCGTTGCCCTGGCCGGGTTCGACATACATGATCGAGAGCGTGAAGTTGCCGGCCGGGATCGCCGTCGGGTCGCCGTGCTTGCCGGAACCGCCGGCGCCGATGAAGCGGTGCTGGGCGCGCTTGAATCCTTCGATCTTGGCGTCCTCGAAGGCGGCCCAATCCGGCTTCTTGTCTTTGAAGCGGCCGACATATTTCGTCATGATCTCTTCAAGCGAAACGCCTTCGAGGTCCTTGGGACGCGGATGTCGGGCGACACTCATAAGCTCCTCCCGTGACGTCTTGAAATTACAAATCACGACAGCGCACTGTGCAAAGCGCGCGCGACCATGACGCCGATCAGCGTCTTGCGATAAGCCCCGGTGGCATGAATATCGTCGGGCGGATCGACAGCCGCCGAGGCCTTGGCCTCCGCTTGCGCGATGGTCGCCTCGTCGATCGGTTTGCCGTTGAGAGCCTCTTCCACGGCGCCAAGACGCAACGGCCGGTCGGAGACGCCCAACGCGCCGACATGGGCATTCGCAACCGTGCCGCCATCTTCGTCATGGAACACAGCCGCACCCGCCAGGGCAAAATCGCCGTGGCGGCGCGCGAATTCACAAAAACCGAAGCGCCGCTTCGCAGGCCACGCCGGAAAGCGAAGTTCAGTAATGATCTCGTCGGACGTCAGAGCGGTGGTCAGTGGACCGCGAAAGAAATCCTTGGCCGCGATGACCCGCTCGCCGGCTTTGCCGATAGCGGCGATCCTGGCGTCGCAGGTGACGGCGATGGCCGGCAACTCCGCAGCCGGATCGGCATGCGCCAGGCTGCCGCCGACCGTGCCTCTGTTGCGAATTTGGTAGTGCCCGACATGCTCCACAGCCCGCACCAACAGTGGGTGAGCCGCGGACAGGTGTGGATGCTCGAGAATATCGCGCCAGCGCACCATGGCGCCAAGACTAACGGCGCCGTCCTTGATCGTGATCTGCCGCAAATCGGACAGTTTACGCAGATCGACCAGGAGCGCAGGTGAAGCCACGCGAAACGCCAGCATGGGCACCAATGACTGGCCGCCGGCCAAAAGCTTGGCTTCGCCGTTAGTCGACGCCAGCAGCGCCACCGCTTCGGCAATGCTTGCGGGGCAGGCGTAGTCGAAGGACGGAAGCTTCATGGCGGGTACGCAGCGAAACCGAGAAATAGAGGTTGATTCAGATATTTCCTAGCATTCCCTGTCGCTGGCGAGCAACCGACCGGGTGAGATGTGCAGCGCGGAGGATTGCTGGTAGTCTTTCGCCAACAGACAATGGCGCGACGATGCGCCCGCTCCAAAGTGGAGGAAGCCGATGCTGACCAAGACACCGCGCCAAGGAAAAAATGGGAAAAACGGCGGCAACGGCAAAAAGAAACCTTCGCGCGTCAGCGAACTGCCGAAAATCACCATTCAAACCGATACACGCGAGATTCTCGCCCACGCCGCCAAGGAGGCGCGTGCGGAGAATTACTTCATTGTCGACGTCGATGCCCACGTCACCGAGACCGCGTTCTGGTCGGAGGTCGTCGACCGCATGGATAGCGACGTCTACCGGCAGATGGCGCGCGCGTTCAAGGATCGCGGCGCGGCGCCGGGACTTCTCAATGCGACGCCAGGATTTTTGCATCAGGACGTGTTCGGCCGCATCCCGCACCAGCAGCGGCTCGCCGAAGCCGTGCCGGGCGGCCGCACCCACGCGCAGGTGACGCTGGTGCAGCGCGCCATGGATTCGATGGGCGTCGACTACATGGTGGTGTTTCCTACCCCGATGCTGGTGCTCGGCATGCATCCGCAGATCGAGATGGAAGTCGTGATCGGCAACGCCTTCAACAAATGGCTGGCCGAGGAAATCCTGCCGCAGGACCAGCGCATCAAGGCCATGCTGTACCTCCCGTTCAATCATCCCGAGGAGAGCCTGAAGGCGGTCGAGCGCTATGCCGACAATCCGAGCGTCATCGGTTTTTCGGTGACCTCAACACGGTTCCGCGCCGTCAATCATGACAGCTACATGCCGCTCTATTCCGCCATCCAGGCAACCGGCAAGCCGCTCGCATTCCATTCCGGCTTCCACTGGGGCGACCAGTCGATGCAGCAGTGCAATCGCTTCATCTCCATGCACTCGATCTCGTTCGTCTATTACAACATCATTCATCTGACCAACTGGATCATCAACGGCCTGCCGGAGCGTTTCCCCAAGCTCAAAGTCTTATGGATCGAGAGCGGGCTCGCCTGGGTGCCGTTCCTGATGCAACGGCTCGATTCCGAATACATGATGCGGTCCTCCGAGGCGCCGCTGCTCAAGCGCCGGCCGAGCGAATACATCCAGGACATGTATTTCACCAGCCAGCCGCTGGAACGCTCGAACATGGATCTGACCGAAGCGACCTTCAAAGCCATCAAGGCGGAAACCCAGCTGCTGTTCGCCTCCGACTGGCCGCATTGGGACTTCGATTTGCCGAGCTCGATCACGACGCTGCCGTTCCTCGACGAACAGGCCAAGCGCAATATTTTGGGCTTTAACGCGGCCAAGCTGTTCAAGCTCGACGTTCCGAAGCACAAGCTGTTCAGGCCCAAGACCAAGAAGGCGCCCGCCGGTCGCGTGCCGGTGACGGCCTGAACTGCGGTGCGTAAAGTGAAAGCGGCCAAGCGCGCCGCCAAATCGAGCCACAAGCCGACCCGCAGGCCCGCGCACCGTCGTGGCGCTGCGGCGGATTTCTGCACCGTGGCCCGCGGCGCACTCCAACGCGGCGAACCTGACGCGATTTCGGACACGACGCTGCAGCAGGTGCTTACCGCGGCGGTAAAGGTTTATGCCGCCAAAGTGGAGCGCCGCGGCCATGACGTGGCGCCATTCGCGCCCGGCACGGTGACGGCGACGGAAACGGTCGTCACGGCGTGCGGTCTGATCCGCGCCGCCGACCTCAACATGTTCGACGTGGCGATCTGGTTCCATCGCCCGCCAGGAATAGAGTGAAGGGGTATCGAGCAATGGACGAAATCGCGGTGAGCAAGCTGACCGATATCGCCGACGGCGATTACCGGGTCTTTGCCTTGGACAATATCGAGGTCGGCATCTTTCGCACCGGAAGCAAGGTGCTGGCCTACGAGAACGTCTGTCCCCATGCCGGTGGCCCCGTGTGTCAGGGCAAGATCTTCAATCAAGTCGAGGAAATCATCACGCCCGACAAGAAGAGTGCGGGGCTGCGCTTCGGCAAGCAACGCCACATCGTGTGTCCGTGGCACGGTTACGAATTCGATCTGGCGACCGGATGCCATCCGGGCGACCCGTCGGTGCGGCTGACGCCGGTGCCGGTCGCCGTGCGCGACGGCCGGATTTACGTCAGCGTGCCGCGTGGCGAAGCCCGCCCGCCGGAAACCGGCCTACATCCCGCTTAACATCGCGTCGGCAAGCTTTTCCGCCACCATGATGGTCGGAATATTGGTGTTGCCGCGCGGGATCGTCGGCATGATCGAGGCGTCGATGACCCGCAAGCCCGCGATGGCGTGAACGCGGCCCGCCGAATCGGTCACCGCATTGCGATCTCCCACGGCGCCCATGCGGCAGGTCCCGACCGGATGGAACGTGCCGGCGACGTTGTCGCGGATGTGCTCGGCCAGCGCCGCATCGTCCTCGACTAGCCTTGCGAGATCGACACGGCGGTCGGCCAAAGTGGCGAAAATCGGCGCCGCGAGCGGCGGCACCGCGTCGATCAGCGCGGCGATGGCGGCGCTCTTGATCTTGTTGGCCGGCGTTATGCGGTTGAGCCGCCGCAGCCGATCGTTGAATTTCACCGGGAAGGTCAGCGTCGTCATCGCCCGCACGGCGTCATGGGCCAAAATCTCGACACAGCGACGGAAGCCCAGCATGAAGCGTTTGAGATCGAGCTCGTCTCCAGTGAAATTGAATTCGACGCGCGGATAGGCCGCCGCATCGGTGTCGACCAGCGAGACACGCCCGCGCGACATCGGCTTGAGCAACGACGGCGCCAGATTGGCGACTTGATGCCCGAGCGGGCTCCATGACGTTTTGCACTGCACATTAAGATACATGTCGGCCGCCGGCGCGCCGGGCAGGCCGGAGGAATAGCGAAACGCCGCCATCGGATGCGGCCGGATTTTTTCGGATTGCCGCGTACCGGGCTTTTGCAAAAGTCCGATGAAGATGATGGCGTGATTGGACAGGTTCTCGCCGACGCCCGGCAGATCGGCGCGCACATCAATGCCAAGATCGCGCAACGCCGCCGCCGAACCCAAGCCGGCGCGCATGAGAAAGGCCGGTGAGTGAATGCCGCCGAGCGAGACGATAATTTCCCGGCCGTGAAATTCGGTGGTCTCGCCGGCAATTTTCGCCGTCACGCCGGTCGCCCGATGGCCGTCGAACAAGAGTCCGGTCACCAAGGCTTCGGTGACGATGCGCAGATTGGGGCGGCGACGCACCGCCGCGGTGAGATAGCAGATCGCCGCCGAGGCGCGCCTTTCCGGTGAGTTGCTCATCGGCACGCCGCCATAGCCGTCGCGAAAATCGGCGTTCATATCGGCGATGAAGGGAATTTGGCGTTCCTCGGCGAAAGCACGCACCGCCTTGGCCAACGGCGCCCAATCCACCGATTTGGTGCGGCGGATCGGCACGGGGCCGTCCTTGCCGTGCAGCGCGCCATCGAAATCGAGATCGTGTTCGAGCTTACGATAGAACGGCAGGACGTCGTCCCAGCCCCAGCCGGCGGCGCCGAACGACTGCCATTCGGCATAATCGTCGGGCGTGCCGCGATAGGCGACCATTCCCATCACCGAGGAGCCGCCGCCCATGACGCGGCCTTGGGAATACCCGGTGAGCGGCGAATTGTCCCGGCGCCGCCAATGCACCTTCAGCTCGGGCCAGAAGTAGGCGTCGTTGTAATAAGAGCGCGGGTAGGAATCGAGGATGTCGGCGGGCTCAGCTCCGGGTGGCGCATCGCGTCCCGCTTCGAGCAGCAGCACGCGGGTCGCCGAGCGCGCCGACAACCGGTTTGCCAGCACGCAGCCGGCCGCGCCGGCGCCAACGATGATGACGTCGAAGATTTCCGTCATTTCAATTCCCAAATTCCCGGAGGAGCGGCCCGGCGCGAGACCGCTGACGGGCAACGAACTGCGCTCGATTGAACATCGCCACGGTATGCTTTACTGGATCGGCAGCCGGCGCAAGCCGCGCGGCCCCCGTTTAGACGATAGCTGCAACCATGACCAAGACACTCCACGGCGTGATCGCCGCGATCGCAACCGCCATCGATGACAAGGGCGAACCCGACTGCGCCCGTTCGACAGCGCTGGCGCGCTTTCTTCTCGATACCGGCTGCGACGGCCTCAATGTACTCGGCACCACGGGCGAGGCGACCTCGTTTTCGCTCGACCAGCGCCGCCGCGTGATGAGCGCCTACGCGGCGGCCGGCCTGCCGCTCGATCGGATGATGGTCGGAACCGGCGCGGCCGCGTTGGCCGATGCCATCGCGCTGACCAAGCATGCCGCCGAGCTCGGTTTCGCCGGCGCTCTGGTGCTGCCGCCATTTTATTACAAGGGCGTCCATGACGACGGTCTCGTCGCCTATATCGATGCAATCCTCGCGGCGACCGCGGCGCAGCCGATCCCCGTCTATCTCTATCACTTCCCCGCGCAATCGGGCCTGCCGTGGCACGTCGGGCTGATCCGCCGCCTGCTCGATACGTTCGGCGAGCGTATCGTCGGCCTTAAAGATTCCTCCGGCGACATGGCCTACGCTCGGGAAGCTGCGAGCATCCTGCCGCGCTTCAAGGTTTTTCCGTCGACCGAGGCGGCGTTGCCGGAAGCGCGATCCGGCCCCTTTGCCGGCTGCATTTCGGCGACCGCCAATCTCAATGCCGACCTTTGCGCCAGAGCCTATCGCTCGGGCGACGCCGCAGCGCTTGGCGAGGCCGTCGCGATCCGCAAGCTATTCGACGGCAAACCACTGGTACCTGGCGTCAAAGCGCTACTCGCCCATATCCACGGCGACGACCGCTGGGCGCGCGTCGAACCGCCGCTTTCGGCGTTTCCGGCGGCCGACCGCGCCGCCGTGATCGCCGGCTATGACACAGTGCGGGCCAAACGCGTTGCCTAGGCGGGAACGCCCCGATCCCGAGCGCGACGCTCGATTGCCTCATAGATTCCGCCGATAACACCGTGCGGCGTTGACGCTGCGGCCGGGTGCCCCTATAAGCCCCGATCTCACTCACAAAAGTGTACAAACGACCGTCCATGGCCAACACCAAATCCGCCAAAAAGGCCGCCCGTCAGATCGCGCGCCGCACCGTCATTAATAAATCGCGGCGTTCGCACGTCCGTTCTGCCGTGCGCAAGATCGAAGAGGCGCTCACGGCAGGCGACCGCTCACGCGCGCTCGCCGCCATGGCGGAAGCCGAGCCGGCGCTTATCCGCGCCGCGCAGAAGGGTATAGTGCACCGCAATGCGGCGCGCCGAAAAGTCTCTCGCCTTGCCCAACGCATAGCCAAGCTCGAGAAAAAATAATTCTACGCGGCATTGCTGCCGAAGATTTCGATTTTGCCTGCAATCCAATTTTGCCTGCGATCCATTTGTGGATTGCCATGTAGCTGTTGCATTATTGTCACGTCAGACCACAAAGATCGGCCTAATGTATTCTCGATCATTCGCCGCACGGCGAACTGGCCATTTTTTATTTGTTCAAGTCACGTCGCGCGGCGGCTACCCCAAAAAACTGTCCAGAAGAATTCATGGCCTATGAAAGACTTATTGGACACGCGGGCGATGGGACTTTGAGTCGGCGCGATTCCGACTGTGCCCGATATTATTTGCTCGCGGCACCAGTCCGAAAGATGACAGGCCGATTACTGCGGTCGGCCGAGGCTAAAACATCCCATTGAGTCAATGATTTGCCCGCGCCGGTGCGGCAAAAGCGAGGCGCTGTCCGGCCCGTGCTTGCAAAAGTCCAATATTAACGCGCTTGTTTTGGTATTGCGGGCCGCCATTCGCGTGCTACCCTCCAATTCCCTTCGGTTTCCGAAGGTCTTCAACAAGTCGGTCTTAGTGATGACTCATCAAGGAATGGGTGCGGATGAGCTGTGTCCAATCGCGTGCGTTCCGACCTTATCGTGGCGTCAGTAGCGTGGCGAGCCTAGCATTGGCAATCGCCGATCCAACGATATTACGCAGATAGAAGTCACGCAGCTGCGCTGCACAAAGAGCCAGTTATAACCATCGAGTCTGGGAGCGATGGAGGTGGGGGGCCATGATGATGACAATCCGCAATCACAGTGTCGCTGCGACCGTCAGTTGGTATTGGCCCAGAGCCGCGTCCGGCAGCTGACCGCAACTCCCCATTACGCAGGCTGCGGCGCTCGTCGCTTACGACCCGCTTGCCTCGGTTCAGTGAGTTGCGTTTCCGGCAATGTCGGGCTCCGCGGGGTCGTCTGACCAGCGTGCCCGGTAAATCCATCTCCGAAAAAAGCGGATCGATATGACGAGCACGGATCAGGATCGCTGGCGCCGAGTTAAAGAACGGTTGCGCTCCGAACTCGGCGACGACGTCTTCACCAGTTGGTTCGGACGCATGGAACTTGAGACCGCTGCCGACGGCGTATTGCGCCTATCGGTGCCGACGCGCTTTTTGCGCAACTGGATTCAATCGCACTACAGCGAGCGGGTGCTGGGCCGGTGGCAGGAGGAAGAGCCCGCCATCACGCGCCTGGAATTGAGCGTTCGCTCCGCCACCATCAAGCTTCCCGCAGCCAAGCCCAAGGCGCCCGAGCCGCTGGCGCCGTCGCGCGAAACGCGGGATGGCGTGGCAGTCAACGGCAGCGACCGCGCCGGCGTGCCGTTCCTAACCGTGCACGAGGCGCTCGGTGGCTCGCCGCTGGATCCGCGTCTGACTTTCGAATCTTTCATCGTCGGCCGCTCCAACACGCTGGCGCACGCCGCGGCGAAACAGGTCGCGACCAGCCGGCGCGGCGAACCGCTGATGTTCAATCCGCTATATACCCATGCCGCCGTAGGGCTCGGCAAAACCCATTTGCTGCAGGCAATCACCTGGGCCGGCAACAATGGCGGCGATCGCAAGATGCTGTATCTGACAGCCGAGCGTTTCATGTACGGCTTCGTCTCGGCGCTGCGCACCCAGACCACGCTGGCGTTCAAGGAGGCCGTGCGCGCCATCGACGTGCTGGTGATTGACGATTTGCAGTTTCTGCAGGGTCGCTCGACGCAAGCCGAGTTCTGCCACACGCTCAATACGCTCATCGATGCCGGCCGCCAGGTGATCATCGCCAGCGACCGTCCGCCGGCCGATCTCGAAAGCCTGGACGATCGGGTGCGGTCGCGGCTCGCCGGCGGGCTTGTGGTGGAAATCGGCTCGCTCGGCGAGGAACTCCGGCTCGAAATCCTCAAAAGCCGGATCGCCGCCGCGCGCAGCCATCATCCCGGCTTCGAAGTGCCGGCGCCCGTGCTTGCCTTCATCGCCAAATCGGTCACCCACAACGGCCGCGACCTCGAAGGCGCCGTCAACCGGCTATTGGCCCACAGCAAGCTCACCGGCCAACCGGTGACGCTGGAAATGGCCGAGCACGAAATGCGTGACTTGATCCGCCCAGCCGAGCCGAAACGGGTGCGGATCGAGGACATTCAGCGCATCGTGGCCCGCCAGTACAACGTCAGCCGCGCCGATCTGTTGTCGTCGCGCCGCACCGCCAATGTGGTGCGGCCGCGGCAGGTGGCGATGTATTTGGCGAAGGTTTTGACGCTGCGCTCGCTCCCGGAAATCGGACGCCGCTTCGGCGGGCGCGACCACACCACGGTCCTGCACGCCGTGCGCAAAATCGAGAATCTCGCCGGCAACGATAGCGCCTTCGCGGAGGAGATCGAGGCGCTCAAACGCCAGCTTCAGGATTGATTGCCGCCGCCACCGCGGTTCCCGAAAGCTGTGAAAAGACCAGGGAAAAGACCGGGTCGAGCGCGCCCCGGCCTTGCCGAAACCGTCCCACCACGCCACTTTTGGTATCCACCAAGGATTGGCCCGCTTCTGCCACGGATTTCGCGATGAAGGTCACGGTCGAGCGCTCCGAGTTGCTGAAGTCGTTGGGTCACGTGCACCGCGTGGTTGAGCGCCGCAACACCATTCCAATCCTCGCCAATGTCCTGCTGCACGCCGACCGCGCCAAGCTTGCGTTAAAAGCCACCGACCTCGACGTCGAGGTCACCGACGCGATCGCGGCAGAAGTCGGCCCCGGCGGCTCGACGACGGTGCCGGCGCACATGTTCTTCGACATCGTGCGCAAGCTGCCGGAGGGGGCGCAGATCGTTTTGGAGTCCTCCGGCGACCGCGCGTCGCTGTCGATCCGCGCCGGCCGTTCGCGCTTTACCCTGCAGACGCTGCCGGAAAGCGACTTCCCCGATCTCGCCCCGGGCGAGATGACGCACAAGTTCACGCTGAAGGCCGCCGACCTCAAGCGGTTGATCGACAAGACGCAATTCGCGATCTCGACCGAAGAGACGCGCTATTATCTCAACGGCATCTATTTGCACGCGGCCGGCTCGGCCAAGGCACCGACGTTGCGCGCGGTGGCGACCGACGGCCATCGCCTGGCGCAGATGGAACTGGAACTGCCCACGGGCGCCGCCGGCATGCCGGGCATCATCGTGCCGCGTAAGACGGTCGGCGAAGTGCAGCGGCTGATGGAAGACGGCGAGACCGAAGTGGCGATCGAACTTTCGGCGGGGAAAATCCGCTTCACCATCGGTCAGACCATCCTGACCTCGAAGTTGATCGACGGCACATTCCCCGATTACGGTCGCGTCATCCCGGCCGCCAACGACAAGGAACTTGTCGTCGACAAGAAGGAATTCGAGGCGGCCGTCGATCGCGTCTCGACGGTGTCGAGTGAGCGCGGCCGCGCCGTCAAACTATCGATCACGGCGGGGAAATTGCTGCTGTCGGTAACCAATCCCGATTCCGGCAGCGCCAACGAGGAGCTCGAGGTCGAATACAACGCCGATCCGATCGATATCGGCTTTAATTCGCGCTACCTTCTCGACATAGCCGCTCAGATCGAGAGCGAAGCCGCCGTACTGAAGCTTGCCGATCCCGGCTCGCCGACTCTGATCCAGGACAAGGACCCCCACGGCGCGCTCTATGTGCTGATGCCGATGCGGGTTTGACGGGCATCAGAGTATTCAGGGAACAGGGATCGAATTTCAATTCCTGATGCCTGATTGCTGAAAACCCGATGATCCTGAAACTAACGCTGACCAATTTTCGCAATTACCATGCGGCCGCGCTTGAAATCCGCGCCAAAACCATTGTCCTGGTCGGCCCCAATGGCGCCGGCAAGACCAATCTGATCGAAGCGATTTCGTTCTTCACACCCGGCCGCGGTCTCCGCCGCGCGGTCCTCGGCGAGGTGGCGTTCAGCGAAGGCGACGGCTCATGGGCCGTCGCCGCCGAAATTGAGGGCGCGCTGGGTCTTGCCACGCTTGGCACCGGCATCGAGCGCCCCCTTGAGGATGGCGCGACAACCCTACGCAAATACCGGATCGACCGCGAGCCAATACCCTCCGCCACGGCCTTTGCCGATCACGTGCGCGTGGTCTGGCTCATTCCGGCCATGGACGCGCTCTTTAGCGGTGCGCCGTCGGAGCGGCGGCGCTTTCTGGATCGGCTGGTGCTGGCGGTCGATGCCGAGCATGGCAGCCGCGTCAACGCGCTGGAACGGTCGCTGCGCTCGCGCAACCGGCTCTTGGAGGATCCGCGGCCCGATCCGCATTGGCTCGATGCGGTCGAGCATGAGACCGCGGAACTCGCCGTCGCGGTCGCCGGATTGCGCGTCGAAACCATGCAGCGCCTTGCCGCAGGTCTGGCGAACCGCAACGGCTCGGCCTTTCCGGCCGCCGAGATCGCACTCGATGGTTGGATGGAGCAGCTCTTCCCCGATCACCCCGCCGCCGAGATCGAGGAACGCTACCGCGCGGTGCTGCGCGACAACCGCGCCCAGGATGCGGCGGCAGGGCGCACGCTCGACGGCCCGCATTTGACCGATCTCAAGGTCGTCTATGCGGACAAAGGCATCCCGGCCGCCGACGCTTCGACCGGCGAGCAAAAGGCGCTCCTGATCGGACTCGTGCTGGCTCACGCCCGTTTGATTGCGGACATGACAGGCTTCTCGCCAATTCTGCTGCTTGACGAAGTCGTCGCCCATCTCGATCCGGCACGACGCGGCGCGCTGCATGCGGAACTCGCACAGCTCGGTAGCCAAGTGTGGATGACGGGCGCCGATCCGGCACAGTTTGCCGAGATCGGCCACAACGCCGAAATGATCGAAGTGAGTTCCGGCCAACTCCACGCCAAGCCGAGGCGACCCTGAAAGATCTTCAGCGCGAACGGTTCCCGATCTTCGCCAAGATTTGCTTTCGCCGCCGGCCTGGCGGCCGGGGAACAACGGCGCAGGAAGCCTCTTAACCTGCAGGAGCAGGAAATGTCCGATAAGTGACAGAGGCGAACGACAATGCCGGAACCGGCAGAAGATTTGATTGTGCGGAACCTGATCGAGTCCCTCGAACGGCTGCGTGAGGACCTGGATCGCATGGAACTTTGGGCCGCCGCGCTTGGCTCTTTCCAGCACCCGATTCCCGACTACCGGCCCGGCGACCAGCATCTGCTCAAGCCGCAAACCCGGCGCGCCGAAATCTAATCGCTCCATTCTGCGGGTGGCCATTGCCGATGTCCTGAACCGTTGACCGATGCGGCCGTTCGAAGGCTGAATCGCGGCTCGATTCGGTGGCCGCCAAACCCTTGAAAAATTACGATCTGACAATATCTTAGCGGCAGGCCTTTTGGCATGTACGCGAAGGCGTTTTCGTGTACAAGATTCAGCTGATTCACCTGTGTATTTTTACCGATTCGAGAGCGCCCTGCATGGCCGAACCCGTCCGTAAACCGCCCCCCGTACCTTCCGATTACGATGCGGAATCGATCAAGGTGCTCAAGGGGCTCGACGCCGTGCGCAAACGGCCGGGCATGTATATCGGCGATACCGATGACGGCTCGGGCCTGCATCACATGGTCTATGAGGTTGTCGACAACGCGATCGACGAGGCGCTTGCCGGCTACGCCAAGGAAGTCGTGGTGCGGCTCAATCCCGACGGTTCCTGCACCGTCCGCGACGACGGCCGCGGCATTCCGACCGATATCCATAAGGGCGAAGGCGTGTCCGCCGCCGAGGTCATCATGACCCAGCTCCACGCCGGCGGGAAATTCGACCAGAACTCCTACAAGGTCTCCGGCGGCCTGCACGGCGTCGGCGTCTCGGTGGTCAATGCGCTGTCAAGCTGGCTCAAGCTGACCATCTGGCGCGACGGCCAGGAGCACGCCATGGAATTTCGCGACGGTGACGCAGTCGCCCCGCTCGCCGTGGTCGGTGCCGCGCGCGACAAGCGCGGCACCGAAGTGACGTTCCTGCCGTCAACAAAGACCTTCACTATGACGGAGTTCGATTTCGCCACGCTGGAACACCGGCTGCGCGAACTCGCCTTCCTCAATTCCGGCGTCACCATCGTGCTGTCCGACATGCGCCACGCCGTCGAGAAGCGCGAGGTGCTGCGCTACGAGGGCGGCGTCGAGGAGTTCGTCAAATATCTCGACCGCAACAAGACGGCGCTGGTACCGCAGCCGATCCTCATCAAGGCCGAACGCGACAATATGGTGGTCGAATGCGCGCTGTGGTGGAATGACGGCTACCACGAGACCGTGCTCTGCTTCACCAACAACATTCCGCAACGCGACGGCGGCACCCATCTGGCCGGTTTTCGCGGCGCGCTGACGCGCCAAATCACCGGCTATGCCGAATCGAGCGGCGTCGCCCGCAAGGAAAAGGTCGCGCTCACCGGCGACGATTGCCGCGAGGGCTTGACCGCGGTGCTCTCGGTCAAAGTGCCCGATCCAAAATTTTCGTCGCAGACCAAGGACAAACTGGTGTCGTCCGAGGTCCGTCCGGTGGTCGAGGGCGTGATCAATGACATGCTCAAGTCCTGGCTTGAGGAGCATCCGTCCGAGGCCAAGATCGTCGTCGGCAAGGTGATCCAGGCGGCGGCGGCGCGCGAGGCGGCGCGCAAGGCGCGCGAAATGACGCGCAAAAGCGCGCTCGGCATCACCTCGCTGCCCGGCAAGCTCGCCGACTGCCAGGAAAAGGATCCAGCCAAGTCCGAACTGTTCATCGTCGAGGGCGACAGCGCCGGCGGCTCCGCCAAGCAGGGCCGCAACCGCGAATTCCAGGCCGTCCTGCCGCTGCGCGGCAAGATCCTCAACGTCGAACGCGCGCGCATGGACAAGATGCTGTCCTCCGAGCAGATCGGCACCTTGATCACCGCGCTCGGCACCGGCATCGGCACCGATGAATTCGCCATCGACAAGCTGCGCTATCACAAGATCATCATCATGACCGACGCCGACGTCGACGGCGCCCATATCCGCACGCTGCTGCTGACTTTCTTCTACCGGCAGATGCGCGAGCTCATCGACCGCGGCTATCTCTATATCGCCCAGCCGCCGCTCTATAAGATCGCACGCGGCAAGTCGGAGCAGTATCTCAAGGACGAGCGGGCGCTTGAGGATTATCTGATCGATACCGGCCTCGAAGAGACCACGTTGCGGCTGTCGTCCGGCGAGGTGCTGGCCGGCAACGATTTGCGCAAACTGGTCGAGGATTCCCGCCAAATCCGCAATCTGCTCCGCGGCTTGCACAGCCGGTATAATCGCCAGGTCGTCGAACAGGCCGCGATCATGAGCGTGCTCAACCGCGACATCTTCGGCGATCCGCAGAAAGCTGTTGCCGCGGTGCCCTATATCGCCAAGCGGCTCGACGCGCTGTCCGAGGAGACCGAGCGCGGCTGGCAAGGCCGTTTTGCCGAAGGCGAGGGCTTTCTGTTCGAGCGCATGGTACGCGGCGTCAAGGAAGTGGCCGCGCTCGACCAGGCGCTGCTCGGCTCGGCCGATGCGCGCAGGCTCGACGAGTTCGCGCCCGAGCTGCAGAAGGTGTTTCCGCGGCCGACGCCGCCGGCGATGCTCAAACGCAAGGACGAAGAAATTTCCATCCATGGCCCGGTCAGCCTGTTCGAGGCGGTGACCGCCGCCGGACGAAAGGGCGTGGCGCTCCAGCGCTACAAAGGCCTGGGCGAGATGAACCCCTCCCAGCTTTGGGAAACCACGCTCGACACCAACGCCCGCACCATGCTGCAGGTCAGCGTCAAGGAGATCGACGAGGCCAATACGATCTTCGACGAGCTGATGGGCGACAAAGTCGAGCCGCGCCGCATCTTCATCGAGGAGCACGCGCTGGCGGCGAGCGTGGATGTGTGAGCTTGAGGGATTGGCCTTGCCTGAGCGATCTATCTTGAGTCTGCATCCAAACGGTGCATAAAATGATGTCATGATGGCTTCGAGGGGTCGTCATGGCGACGCAGCAACAATTTTCGTACTTCAAGTCCATTTATGATGAAGAGAACGCGCGCCAGACCTCGTTGCAGGACCGCGCGAAATATTATCTTTCACTGGTCACCTTTTATTCGGCATTTATTTTGTTTGTGGCGCAGAACCTAAAGCCAGATACGCTTACGTTTAAGCTCGTCTTTGTGACGATGATTGTTTCTATGCTGGCCGCATTTTTGCTGTCGCTCTGGTCGATTCAAATATCTCAATACCAAGTGCCCAGCGATCCGAAGGAGCTTATTCACCATCTAGGCAAGGCCCCGCAGCAGGACGATGATTTCTTCGACGCTCGCCTCGCCGACTATGCGGTCGCATACACGCACAATTCCAAGGTCAACGATCGCAAGGCGTTGCATTTAATCTGGGCCGGATACTTGATTTTTGCCGGACTTTTCCTGCACGCCGTTTATATCTTACTCAAGACCATTTAGGGAGGGGCACAATGGCAAAGCGACCCGCGACGAAGAGCAAGAAGGCGCAACCGCCTGCGGACTACCGCAAGAAGATGGAAGAACTGCTGCGAGAGCGTGAAAGAACGGAACACTCTAAGAATAAGATGAAATTGAGGAAGATGAAAGAGTAGTGCGTCAGCGTGAAGGAGACCGACTAGACCAACACTATCTGCGACGAGCTGGTGGGCGACAAGGCCGAGCCGAGCCGCGACTTCATCGAGGCGCATGCGCTCACGGCGAACGTCGACATGTAAGTCCCACTCCGCTCCTCCCCGCGAAAGCGCGGCATCCAGCGTTTCAGCCGTAGCTCAATCATTTTCAGCTAGATTCCCGCTTTCGCGGGAATGAGCGGCTTAAAGCTGTTCAGCGTCCCGAGGTGATCGTGCCGCGCTCGGTCAGCACGAGCCACTGACCGTCCTGCCGCTTGATCGCATCGATGCGGCCGACGCCGGGCAAGTTGCTGCCCTCGCCGACGTCGAACATGCCGCCGTAGCGGTTCTGTAACAGCGCGCGGCCGCTCTGCACGTCCTGCACGATCCAATCCTGCAACACGCGGTCGGTGATTTTCGGCGCTGCAGGTGGCGCGGCTGGAACCACCGACGCGGTCGCGATCGAACCGGTGGTCTCGATCGCGGCGGAGCGCTGATCGAGCTTGTCGAGCCGGTCCGAGAGCTTCACCAACTGCGCCGACGTGCTGCGGCTGGTGGTGTCGAGGTTGGTCCTGATGGCGGTCAGTTCGGCAAGCTCGAGCTTGGTCTGCCGCGCCGCATCGGCCGTCGTGGTTTGCACGCTCGGTGCCGGCGCAGCCGGATCCAGAAACCGCACCAAGCCTGAGCCTGACACCGATCCGATGAACGATCCGAAAGCGGCGGCGAAAGCGACCGAACCCGCCAGCATCAGAAATCGGGAGGAGTGCGCGCGCGGCGCACGAGGCTCGGCCGTTGCCGTCCCCTCGCCAGCTTCTTCCTCGATCGGCTCGTCTTCTCCCGCGCCGAGCTTCGGCGCCAACACCATCGGCAAATTGCTCACGGCTTCGTCCCCGTTCCCATTGGCAGCGCTCACATGCGCCTTCTCGTTGTCGGCGGCGCCGTCATCGGGGTTCGTGGCCATGGTCGCATCTCCGGAATTACGGTTGACCAGTCGTTAACCCGAGTTTGGTTAGCAATCGGTTACCGTAAGAGCCGTCGCGTTCGCTGCCGGCGGATAGCAATGCGCAATCGAGCGAACGTGCTAATCCAGCAAGCCGTTCTCACGCGCCAAATCTTTCAGCGACGCTTCCGGGCGCGCGCCGATATGCTGGATCACTTCGGCGGCGGCCAGCGCGCCGAGGCTGCCGCAGGTGCGGTCGTCGGCGCCGCGCGCCAGTCCGGAAAGAAATCCGGCGGCGAACAGGTCCCCTGCCCCGGTGGTGTCGACCACGCGGTCGACCGGAAAAGCCGGCACTGCCTCGACGTCGTCGGGACCGACCACGAGGCAACCTTTTTCGCTCCGCGTCACCACCGCGATGTCGATATCGGCACGCAGTGCGGCAATGGCGGCGTCGAAATCCGAGCTTTGATAGAGGCTGTGCAGCTCGGCCTCGTTGGCAAAAATCAGATCGACGGTGCGCGAGCGCATCAGTCCCAGAAACTCGTCGCGCCAGCGGTCGACGCAAAAGGCGTCCGACAAGGTCAGCGCGACCTTGCGGCCGGCGTCGTGCGCGATTTTTGCCGCCTTGAGAAACGCCTCCTTGGCGTTCTGCGGATCCCACAGATAGCCTTCGAGATAGACGACGGCGCTGCCTGCAATCGCCTCGGCATCGATATCGGCGGGATGCAGATCCTGCGCCGCGCCGAGATAGGTGTTCATGGTGCGCTCGCCGTCGGGCGTCACCAGCACGTAGCAGCGTCCGGTCGAGGGACCGTCGGCCGCCGGCTTGGTGGTAAAGCTCACGCCGGCGGCGCGGATATCGTGGCTATAGGCGCGACCGAGCAGATCGTCCTTGGTCTTGCCGATGAAGGCGGCCCGCGCGCCGAGCGAAGCAAGACCGACGATCGTGTTCGCCGCCGAACCGCCGGAGGTTTCCACCGCCGGGCCCATCGCGTCATAGATCGCATGCGCCCGGGCCTCGTCGATCAGCATCATGCCGCCCTTGCGCATGCCCTGGGCGAGCAAAAAGTCCTCCTCGGCGCGGGCAATCACGTCGACAATGGCGTTGCCGATGCCGAGAACGTCGTAGCGGGCTGCGGTCATTGGGTTCAGCTATTTGGGTTCGGCGATATGGCCGGTGCGGCGGGTCGCGCACTATAGCGGCCGCCCCTTGCACGGCAAGCCAACGCCATGGCAGACGACACGGCATGGGGTCGGTAGTGTTACGGAGACCGGACATGGCCTTCAAGGAACTGGTGTTTTCCGGCGTGCAGCCGAGCGGCAATCTGCATCTCGGCAATTATCTCGGCGCCATCAAGCGCTTCGTCGAGCTGCAGGACCGCTACAACTGCATCTATTGCGTGGTCGATTTGCACGCCATCACGGTATGGCAGGAGCCGACCGAGCTGCCGCATGCCATTCGCGAGGTCGCCGCGGCCTTCATCGCCTGCGGCATTGATCCGAAAAAACACATCGTGTTCAATCAGAGCCAGGTGGCCGAGCACGCCGAGCTTGCCTGGGTTCTCAATTGCGTGGCCCGGCTCGGCTGGCTCAACCGCATGACGCAGTTCAAGGAGAAGGCCGGCAAGGACCGCGAGAATGCGTCGGTCGGCCTCTATGCTTATCCGACGCTGATGGCGGCCGATATTCTGGTCTATCGCGCCACCCATGTGCCGGTCGGCGAGGACCAGAAACAGCACCTCGAACTGTCGCGGGACGTGGCACAGAAATTCAACAACGACTTCGCGCAATCGATCCAGCAAAAAGGCTACGGCGACGCTTTGTTCCCGCTGCCCGAGCCGGTAATCACCGGCGAAGCGACGCGGGTGATGTCGCTGCGCGACGGCTCGAAGAAAATGTCGAAGTCGGACGCCTCGGACTATTCGCGCATCAATCTCACCGATGATGCCGACGCCATCGCGCAGAAGATCCGCAGGGCCAAGACCGACCCGGAGCCGCTGCCCAGCGACGAAAAAGGCCTCGCCGCCCGTCCCGAAGCCGACAATCTGGTCGGCATCTACGCCGCGCTCGCCGACACCAACCGAGCCGGGGTGCTGGCGCAATTCGGCAATGCGCAATTCTCGACGTTCAAAACGGCGTTGACCGACCTTGCGGTCGCCAAGCTCGGCCCGATCGGCGCGGAGATGAAGCGGCTGCTCCATGACCCGGTCACCATCGACGCCATCCTTTCGGACGGCGCGGCGCGGGCCCAGCAAATCGCCCGCCAGACCATGAATGCCGTCAAGGACGTGGTCGGCTTCGTGCGGTCCTAGATTGTTGAAACGTTTCCCGGGCGCAGCGCAGCACGCAGTGATGCGCTGCAGACCCGGGATCGCTAAGGGAACTGGGTTTGGAACGATCCCGGATCCGCGGTGCACCGCTTCGCGCTGCACCGCGTCCGGGAAACAGGTCAATTCATCCCTTGAACTTCCAAGCGAATTCGCCACGTATTAGGATGCATTGAGATGAGTCACGGCGCCGCCGATCTGGTAGGCTGCAGGTGACGGAGGACGAGACATGTTCATCCAGACCGAAGCCACGCCGAACCCGGCAACCCTGAAATTCCTGCCCGGCCAGCCGGTGCTGGAAAACGGCACGCTCGATCTGCGCGATGCCGAACAAGCGGCCCAGTCGCCGCTCGCCGAGCGGCTGTTCGGCGTCCCCGGTGTCAGCGGGGTGTTTTTCGGCTCCGATTTCATCACCGTGACCAAGAGCGCCGGCGAATGGCAGCAGCTCAAGCCGATGATCCTCGGCGCCATCATGGAGCATTACATGTCCGGCGCGCCGCTCTTGAATGCGGGAAGCGCCGAGACGAGCGACGGCGACGAGTTCTTCGACGCCGCCGACGCCGAGACCGTGGCCACGATCAAAGAGCTGATCGAGACGCGGGTGCGCCCCGCGGTCGCCAATGACGGCGGCGACATCACCTTCCGCGGCTTCAAGGATGGCGTCGTCTTTCTCAACATGAAGGGCGCCTGCTCGGGTTGCCCGTCATCGACGGCCACCTTGCGCCACGGCATCCAGAATTTGTTGCGTCATTTCATCCCCGACGTCACCGAAGTCCGTCCCATGTAATCGACCGGCCCCGGCGTCTCGCGCCGGGCATCGGCATGATGTGACTTGCCATGCGCTTGCTCGCCATCGATACGGCGCTGGCGGCCTGCTCCGCCGCTGTGCTCGACACGGCCCATGGCACAACGAACGGCGGCATCATTGCGAGCGAAAGCCTGCCGATGATTCGCGGCCACGCCGAGGCGCTGGTGCCGCTGGTTGCCCGGGTGATGAAAGCGTCCGGACTCACGTTTGCCGATCTCGACCGCATCGTGGTCACCACGGGACCGGGCAGCTTCACCGGCTTGCGCGTCGGCATCGCCGCGGCGCGCGGCTTTGGGCTTGCGACCCAAATTCCGGTCGTCGGCGTCTTAACGCTGTCCGCCTATGCCGCACCCTATCTCGGCGTCGACGGCAAATATCCCGTGGTCGCCGCCATCGACGCGCGGCATGCCCATGTTTACCTCGAGGTCTTTGCCCCAAGCGGACGGACATTGATCGCACCGCGACTGGCGGCGCTAAGCGAAGCGGTGCGCGCCGCATCCGACGCCCCGGTCCGCATCGTCGGCTCGGCCGCTCAGGCCGTCGCCGACGGATTGGCAGATAGAGGCCCCGCCCCTATCAGCATCGACGGTCGCGATGCCCCCGATATCGGCTGGATCGCGCAGATCGGCGCCGTCATGCCGGAGCCGAGCGCGCCGCCGAAACCCCAATATCTGCGCGCCCCCGATGCGCAGCCGCAAAACGCCGCCTCGCTGCCACGCCGATGATGAACTTCGTTTCGCGCCTGCTTGCTCGCGGTAAGCCCGCCTTCTCCGAGGCAAGGCCCGCCGACGCGGCCGCCATTGCCGCCGTACACGGCGTGTCGTTCCAACGCGGCTGGGGCGAGGATGAAATCTATCGGCTCCTGGTCGAAAGCAACGTCGTCGGCCATCGCGCGACGAGCGGCGGCAAGCTGATCGGTTTTATCCTGTCGCGCCTCGCCCTGAGCGAAGCCGAGATCCTTTCGGTCGCCATCGCCCCGGCCTGGCGCGGGCGCGCGCTGGCGCGGCCGCTGCTCGATCTGCATCTGCGGCGCTTGGCCGGACTCGGCGTGCGCTCAGTGTTCCTGGAAGTCGACGAACAGAATGCCCCGGCCGGCAGGCTTTATCGGCGCGCCGGTTTCCGCGAGGTCGGCCGGCGCCAGGGCTATTACGAAGGCGGCGCAACGGCCTTGGTGCTGCGCCGCGACCTTGGCTGACGCGCTCCCGCAATACCGCTACAATGACGCTGGACCCGAAAAAATCGGGCCGTACGGGAGGAGACCACCATGACGGCCACGCGATATTGGCGCGGCATGCCGATGCGCGCATTGACCATTGTCCTGGCGCTCGGCGCTATCGCCGGCACAGCATTCGCGCAAACCGCCGGCTTTCCCGACCGACCGATCAAGATGATCGTCGGATTCGCCGCCGGCGGCAGCACCGACGTTGCCGCCAGGATCGTGGCGCAAAAAATGTCGGAAGTTCTCGGCCAATCCGTTCTGGTGGAGAACCGTCCCGGCGCCAGCGGGCTCCTTGCCGCCGAGGACGTCGTGAAATCGCCGGCCGACGGCTACACGCTGATGATGGCGAGCCAGACCGTGCTCGCGGTTGCGCCGCGTCTTTATCGCAAGGCGACGATCGATCCGATCAAAGATTTTGCGCCCGTGGTCTATTGCGGAGCCTCTCCGCTGGTGCTGGTCGTCAACCCGTCATTCCCGGCGCACACCACGTCCGAAGTGATCGCCATGGCCAAGGGGCAACCGGGCAAGATCATTTTCGGCACCGGCGGCGCTGGCACGACGCCGCATATCGCGTCGGAGATGTTTCAATACGCGGCCGGCATCAAGATGACTCATGTGCCCTATCGTGGCGAAGCCGGCGCGATCAACGATCTCGTCGCCGGACAAATCCCGGCGATGTTCGCCAACCTTTCCGCGATCATGGGCCAGCTCAAGGCCGGCACGGTGCGCGCGATCGCGGTTACGAGCCCACAGCGCTCGCCGCTGGCGCCGGACGTCCCCACGGTCGCGGAAACGCTGCCGGGATATGCCGCGGAGACCTGGTTCGGCCTCATTGCACCGGCCGGAACGCCGCACGACGTCATTGCCAAGCTCAACAGCGCGGCGCTGCAGGCTCTGGCCAGCCCGGATACCAAAAAACGTTATGCCGATCTTGGCATGACCAACAGCGGCGCCGGCGGCACTACGCCCGAACAGCTCAATGCCTATATGAAGTCCGAGGTCGCCAAATGGGCGAAAGTCATCAAAGACGCCAATATCCAGCCGATGGACTGAGCATTTCCCTTTTGCCCGGAGTCCCGGTAAGACTATCAGCGTTAGGCGACAGCCTCGCCTCGGGCGAAGCAAGCGGAGTTTGCGAGCTAGTACAAAGGCTTAAGGCTCGGCTACACCCGGCATGAACGGACCCCGCAAGCTCTACGTCAAATCCTTCGGTTGTCAGATGAACGTCTACGATTCGCGTCGTATGGCGGACACCTTGGCACCGCAGGGCTACGTCGAGACCGCCTCTGCCGACGACGCCGATCTCGTCATTCTCAATACCTGCCACATCCGCGAGAAGGCCGCCGAGAAGGTCTATTCGGAGCTCGGCCGCGTCCGCCGCATCAAGGAAGCCGCGGCTGCCGAGGGCCGCGATCTCGTCGTTGCCGTCGCCGGCTGCGTGGCCCAAGCCGAAGGCGCCGAGATCATCCGCCGGCAGCCGGCCGTCGATCTGGTCTTCGGCCCGCAGAGTTATCATCGCTTGCCTGAACTCTTGGCGCGCGCCGCGCGCGAGGGTAAGGCCGTCGATACCGAGTTTCCCCTCGACGACAAATTCGAGCACCTCCCCGCGCCGAGCCTGGCGGCGACGCGGGCGCGCGGCGTCAGCGCCTTCGTTACGGTGCAGGAGGGCTGCGACAAGTTCTGCACCTTCTGCGTCGTGCCGTACACGCGCGGCGCCGAAATCTCACGCCCGGCACAAAAAATCGTCGCCGAGATCGAGCAATTGGCGGCGGCCGGCGTGCGCGAGGTGACGCTGATCGGCCAAAACGTCAACGCCTATCACGGCGAAGGACCGGACGGGCGGCCTTGGTCGCTGGCGCGGCTGCTCCGCCGGGCGGCACAGGTCGAGGGCATCGACCGGCTTCGCTACACCACGAGTCATCCGCGTGACATGGGTGACGATCTAATAGCGGCGCATCGCGATTTGCATGAGCTCATGCCGCAGCTGCATCTGCCGGTCCAGTCGGGGTCCGACCGCATCTTGGCGGCGATGAACCGCCGTCACACCCGCGCGGACTATCTCGATATCGTCAAGCGCCTGCGCAATGCGCGGCCCGACCTCGCGCTGACCTCCGATTTCATCGTCGGCTTTCCTGGCGAAACCGAAAGCGATTTCACCGCTACGCTCAGCCTCGTTGCCGATGTCGGTTATTCCGGCGCGTTCTCGTTCAAATATTCGCCGCGGCCGGGAACGCCGGGCGCCGACATGGACGGCCAGATCGATGAAGCGACCAAGTCGGAGCGCTTGCAGCGCCTGCAACAGGCGATCGACCGTAACCAAGCCGCATTCAATCGCAGCTGTCTCGGCCAGAGCTTCGAGGTCTTGTTCGAACGACCCGGCCGTTACCCCGGCCAACTGGTGGGGCGCTCGCCCTATCTCCAGCCCGTGCAAGTTACCGCGCCCGCCGCATTGATCGGCGGGATCGCTACGGTGACGATCACCGAAATCGCCAGCAACAGCCTGTTCGGAGCGCTTGCGCCGGAGACGGGAGCGCACGCGCCGAAGCCCGCTTTGCTTTCCGCAGGAGCCTGAGCAGGAGTCTTTCCTTGACAGCACGCGATACGGATCAATCGGTTTTCGTCGCGCCGGACAGCGCGACCCAAATCTCTCTGACCTTCGACGACAATCGCCTCGCCTCGATGCTGTTCGGCCAATACGGGCAAAATCTCGCTTTGATCGAGCGCCGCCTCGGCGTCGTCGCCAATTCGCGCGGCAACACCGTCACCATCGAGGGCGGTCGCGATGCCTGCGATCAGGCGCGACGCGTGCTGGAGAGCCTTTATGACAGGCTTAAGCGCGGCGACGAGGTCGTGCAAGGCGACGTCGACGGCACCATCCGGCTCGTCCTATCGCAAGGCTCGCTGTTCGATTTCGATCCTGCCGCCACGCGGGAAAATTTCGAAGAGATAAACCTGCGCAAGCGCCGGGTGCGCGCCCGGACCGGCGCACAGGACGCCTATATTCGCGCGCTCAAGCGCCACGCTTTGGTGTTTGCGACCGGCCCCGCCGGCACCGGCAAAACCTGGCTTGCGGTCGCGCACGCCGTGCAGCTGTTCGAGCGCAAAGAGGTGGATCGCATCGTGCTGTCGCGGCCGGCGGTGGAGGCCGGCGAGCGGCTCGGCTTTCTGCCGGGCGACATGCGCGAAAAGGTCGATCCCTATCTGCGGCCGATCTACGACGCGCTGTATGATTTGATGGACGCGCGCATCGTCGAGCGCGCTTTGCAGACCACCGAAATCGAAATCGCGCCGCTTGCCTTCATGCGCGGCCGCACGCTCTCGAATGCGGCGGTCATTCTCGACGAGGCCCAGAACACCACCGCGATGCAGATGAAGATGCTGCTCACCCGGCTCGGCGAGAACAGCCGGATGGTGGTGACCGGCGATCCGAGCCAAGTCGACCTGCCGTCCGGTCAGACCTCGGGACTCGCCGACGCGGTACGGCTCCTTCATGGCGTCGAGGGCATCGGCCATGTCAGCTTTTCCGCCGCCGACGTTATCCGCCACGAGCTCGTTGCGCGCATCGTCGAAGCCTACGACCGCGAATCGGCGAAGAAGCGCGAGCGCCGCGAATGACGCGCGCGGCGCGCCCCGCGCTCACCATCGACGTGATGGTCGGCAGCGAGCTGTGGAAAGATGCCGGGAAGCTGCAAACGGCGGTGCGGCGCGCCGTCACACGGGCGGCCGCCATGCTGTCAACAAGGGACGCCGAGCTTGCTATCGTCCTGACCGATGATTCGACCATTCGCGCCCTCAACCGGGATTGGCGGGATGTCGATAAGGCCACGAACGTATTGGCCTTTCCGACGAAGAATGCCGCGGCAGGACATCTCGGCGACATCGTGCTTGCCTTTGAGACCATTGCGCGTGAGGCCCGTTCCGAACGAAAGCCGCTCGCCCATCATCTTGCCCACCTTGCAGTGCACGGTTTTCTGCACTTGGTCGGCTACGATCACGAACGGCCCAAGGAGGCGCTTGAGATGGAACGCACCGAGCGCAGGATTCTCCGGCAATTGGCGATCCCGGATCCCTATCGGCCGGTTCGCACGTCGCGTCGTGCCGCAGTTAAGCGGGCTAACAAGCCCGGCGCAAAACGTCCGCAAAAATCCGCATAGTCCGCATCGCCGCTTCCACTCCCAGCATCGGCACTGACGCCGTAACCCGCCAAAATCCGCAATGACTCAATCCTCTCAACCCAGCGAACCGGCCGAGAACGAACGTCGCGGCCTGCCAATGGTGATGTCGGAACCGAGCGAACAGCCCGAAGGCTGGCTGACGCGCGTGATGCGCATCCTGTTCGGGTGGAAAGCGGCGTCGACGCGCGCCGATCTGGAGCTTGTGCTGACTGCGGAGCAGCAGCCGCAATCGGGCTTTTCGCCCGAAGAGGCGGCGATGCTGAAAAATATTCTCGGCCTGCGCGAGACCCGGATCGAGCGCATCATGGTGCCGCGCGCCGATATCGTCGCCGTGCAGCAGGACATCGCGCTCGGCGATCTGGTCAAGGTTTTCGAGGTGGCCGGTCACTCCCGGCTCGTGGTCTATAACGACACGCTGGACGATCCCACCGGCATGGTTCATATCCGCGATCTGATCGCGTTCATGGCGTCGCGCGCGGCGCAGCAGCCTGGCCTGGCCGGGCAACCCGCAGAGTCCGGCCAGCCAAGCGCCGGCGATCTTAATTTTGGAAATATCGATCTTTCGCTCACGTTAGCGTCGGTGAAGATTGTCCGCGAAATCCTGTACGCGCCGCCGTCAATGCCGGCGCTCGATCTGTTGGCGAAGATGCAGGCGACCCGCATTCATCTCGCGCTGGTGATCGACGAGTATGGCGGCAGTGACGGACTGGTATCGATGGAAGATTTGGTCGAGCTCATTGTCGGCGATATCGCCGACGAGCACGACGAACAGGAGGGTCCCGCGGTGACCCGCCAGAGCGACGGCTCGTTCCTGGCCGCAGGCCGCGCCAGTCTCGACGATGTCCGCGCCGCGGTCGGCGAACAGTTCGACGTCGGCGAGGTCGCGCAAGAAGTCGACACGCTCGGCGGATATTTGGTCACCAAGGCCGGCCATGTGCCGGTGCGCGGCGAACTCGTGCCGGGACCGGAGCCGTTCGAAGCCGAAGTGCTCGATGCCGATCCACGTCGGGTCAAGCGCGTGCGGATTTACCTGCGCAAGGATCGGCGGCCCGCCCCGGCGCGCGAATTGGCCGCACCGGCGAAAACGCCGCCGGTCCGGGCGGCCGCGCCGCGCGAGGAGGCAAGCCGACCGAATCCGAACACGCCACGGGCATCGTGACGCGGCTGGTCCATGTTATCGTGTTGTCCTGGGGCTGGCGGCGCCGATTCATCGCGTTCGCGGCCGGCGCGCTTTCGGCACTGGCAATGGCGCCGTTCGACGCCTGGCCGGTCCTGTTTCTGACGTTCCCGACACTGGCCTGGCTGATCGATAGCGCCGGGGTGGGGCGTTGGGGGGGCGTGGCCGCCGCGGCGGCGATCGGCTGGTGGTTTGGCTTCGGCTATTTTCTCGCCGGCCTTTATTGGATCGGCTACGCCTTTCTGGTCGATGCGCCGGACTTCGGTTGGCTGTTGCCGATCGCGGTCATCGGCCTGCCGGCAGTGCTCGCCGTTTACACCGCGCTCGGCGTCGCATTGGCGCGCCTGTTGTGGACCAAGGGCCCGCTGCGCATCGTGGCGCTGGGCGCAGCACTCACCACTTCGGAATGGCTGCGCGGCCACTTGTTGACGGGATTCCCCTGGAACGCGTTCGGCTATGCCCTGACCGCTCCGCTGGCGTTGGCCCAAGCCGCTTCGGTGTTGGGCATTTGGGGTTTGACGTTCATCGCCATTGTTGTTTTCGCCAGCCCCGCGACCCTCGGCGACGACCGTGCCGAAACGCGGCGGCCATGGCTGCCGTTCGCGCTTAGCATCGCCGTCCTCGCCGCGCTCGGCGGATTCGGCGTCTGGCGCCTCGACCGCACGCCGACGCGGCTGGTCGACGGCGTGCACTTGCGCATCATGCAGCCGAACCTGCAGCAGGACGTGCGGTTCAACTACTCGGCCAAACAAGAGGTGATGAATCGCTACATCGCTCTGTCCAGCCGCGCGTCGAGCGCGCAACCGACAGGCGACACGACCCAACTAATCTGGCCGGAATCGCCGTTTCCGTTCTTTCTAACCCGTGAAGCCGATGCGCTGGCGCAGATCAGTAATTTACTGCGACCCAATTCGGTGCTGATCACCGGCGCCATGCGGCTTGCCGATCCTGATAACCCGGCGCAATCCGGCGTGTACAACTCGATCTATGTTCTCGATCACACCGGATCGATTGCCGCGGTCTACGACAAAGTGCACCTCGTTCCGTTCGGCGAATATCTGCCGCTCGAGCACATTCTCGAGCGGCTTGGCCTTGAGGAGCTGACGCGGCAGCGCGGCGGATTCCTCGCTGGCGATCGCCACCGGGTCATCGCCGTTCCAGGCGCTCCGATCGCATTGCCGCTCATCTGTTACGAGGTCATTTTTCCCGACGACGTCATGCCGCCCGGGCAACGGCCGGGCTGGATCGTCAACGTAACGAATGATGGCTGGTTTGGTATTTCCACCGGCCCCTATCAGCATTTCCAGCAGGCGCGCGTGAGCGCGATCGAACTCGGCTTGCCGTTGGCGCGGGCGGCCAATACCGGCATATCCGCCGTCGTTGATCCGCTCGGCCGGATCGTCAACTCACTGCCGCTCGGAACGGAAGGCGTGCTTGACGCACCGTTGCCGCGCGCCATCGGCGCGCCCATTTACGCCCGCATTGGCGACGCCCCCGCATTCGTTATGGTCCTGATCGCATTCATCGCCGTCGCGCGCCGTCGCCTGCGCGCAAAGCCGACGCTGTGATCGGCGGCGGCGACCGCACAAAATCGCGTAGAGCCAACAAAGATCGCTAATAGGTTGTAGAATTCGCGCAAAAATGGTGGCGTCAACGACCTTAGGATGTTTATCCTCGCGTTCGCTCAACCGAAGCGCGCACTTCCCTTGTCACAGCTATGCGTTGGGTCACCCCGCCGAATGAGAATGCGGTATAGCCAATAAAATTGGTACGTGACCATACTTGCGAAAAGTGGTTTCAAGTGGGACAGATTGTTCACTGCCGCCACGGCGGATCATGGGGCACAGGAGTTGAGATGGCTATGTTAGCTAAGAAGGCGCCGAACCCAACCGACAAGCATGTCGGTAGCCGCGTGCGCATGCGCCGAATGATGCTTGGCATGAGCCAGGAGAAACTCGGCGATGCACTGGGGCTTACCTTTCAACAAGTACAAAAATACGAGAAAGGCACCAATCGGATCGGCGCCAGCCGGCTGCAACAGATTTCGCAAATCCTCCAGGTCCCGGTGTCGTTCTTCTTCGAGGGCGCCCCGACCGCCCACACGATTGGCCGCCACGAGGGGATGGGTGAGGCGCCGTCGCCGGCCTATGTATCCGACTTTCTTGCCACCTCGGATGGCCTGGCGCTGACAAAGGCCTTTATGCGTATCGACGATTCGAAGCTGCGGCGTCGCATTGTCGATCTCGTCGAGCAAATCGCCGGCCGCGACAAGCGCTGAACAAGTCCTCAATTCGTTTGCAGCGGCGTAGGTAGTTTCCTCCGCGACACAGGCGGCCGCCCACCTTTAGCCCACATCTTGACCGCGCAGGGTTACGCTGCAACAACCACGTGCTTTCGCGCGCGTTAGCCGCGTGCGGCTGGGCTGGACCATGATCCGATTCAATTGAATCGGGTCGCGGTTTAGATTGTTGATTTGAGCGTGATCTTATCCCAAAACAGGTTACCGCTTTTTGGGATCATGCTCTAAGGCCCGTAAATTCGAGGCCGGTTATGAGGGAGTGTTTCGCCGTGCCACGCGCCAACTACCTGTTCACCAGCGAGTCAGTGTCGGAAGGTCATCCCGACAAAGTCTGCGACCAAATTTCAGACGCCGTGCTCGATGCCTTCATCGAGAACGACATTAAGCTCGGCATCGCCGACGACAGCGCCGTCAATACGCGGCTTGGCTGCGAGACGCTGTGCACCACCAACAAGATCATCGTCGCCGGCGAGGGTCGCGGCCAGGCGCCGCTGTTTCACAAGCACGGCGAGAAGGCGGTGGTCAATCGCGAGATGATCGCCGAGATCGCGCGCGGCGTCGTCAAAGACATCGGTTACGACCAGGAGGGCTTCTCGTTTTATGGCGCCGACGTGGAGGTGCTGCTCCACGGCCAGTCGCCGGACATTGCCATGGGCGTCGACGCCAAGAAGAAAAAGAACGGCGAACAGGAAGGCGCCGGCGATCAGGGCATGATGTTCGGTTTTGCCTGCACCGAGAGCGAAGTCCACGAAAAAGGCTCGTTCATGCCGGCGCCGATCTATTTCGCGCATAAGATTCTCAAGGTGCTGTCGGACAAGCGCCGCTCGGGCGCTCTATTCGATTTGCAGCCTGACGCCAAAAGTCAGGTCACCGTGAAATACGTCGAGGGCGAGCCGGTCGGCTGCACCAAAGTGGTGGTCTCGACTCAGCACAATGCGCAGACCCGCAACGGCAAGAAGTATTCGCCGAGCATGGTGCGGGACATGATCGAGGACACCGTCGCTTCGGCCCTGCCAAAAGGCTGGATGCCGAAGAAGTCGAGCGATTTCCTGGTTAATCCGACGGGCAATTTCGTCATCGGCGGACCCGATGGGGATTGCGGCCTGACCGGGCGGAAAATCATTGTCGACACTTACGGCGGCTATGCGCCGCATGGCGGCGGTGCGTTTTCCGGCAAAGATCCGACCAAAGTCGATCGTTCGGCCGCCTATGCGGCGCGCTATCTGGCCAAAAATGTCGTCGCCGCCGGCCTCGCCGAGCGCTGTACCATTCAGATCGCCTATGCGATCGGCGTCGCTGATCCGATGTCGCTCCTGGTCGACACTCATGGTACCGGCAAAGTCGAAGAAGCCAAGCTGCAGAAACTCCTGCCCGAATTGTTTCCGCTGCGCCCGACCAATATCCGCCGCGCGCTCAAGCTCAGCCGGCCGATTTATCGGCGGACCGCGGCTTACGGCCATTTCGGCCGCGCTCCGGAAAAGGACGGCGGCTTTTCCTGGGAGCGAACCGATCTTGCGGATGCGCTCAAGCGCGCGCTGCGCTGAACCTTGCCGTCCGTGATCCAGCGCTCGCTGGATCCGACTAGGCAGCACGCAGTGCAATTTCGGCTCGACCGGTATTTACTGGATGCTTCGCTTTGCGCGGGGCATGGCAGTGACGAACGGCAGCGAACGACAGTCGCGCGCCTTTTTTGGGCGGCGCAAAGGGCACCGGCTGCGCCCCAATCAGGAGCGGCTGTTTGCGACGCTCCTGCCGCGGCTGGCGCTCGATCTTTCGCATCCGGCGCCCGCTGAGCTTCGCGAGCTGTTTGCGGTCCCGATCAAGACGGTTGATCTGGACATCGGCTTCGGCGGCGGCGAATCGATGATCGCGCGAGCCCGCGAGCAGGCGGACGTCGGATTTATCGGCGTGGAGCCGTTCGTCAACGGCATGGCCAAGGCGCTCGCCGCCATCGAAAGCAACGGGCTGCGCAATATACGTCTGCATTTCGACGACGCCGCCGGCTTGATCGCTTGGCTACCCGAAGGGTCATTGGCGCGGATCGATTTGATTCACCCCGATCCGTGGCCGAAACGGCGGCATTGGAAGCGCCGCTTCGTGCAAGACGCGATGCTGGCGCAGCTCGGGCGCATCCTCCGGCCAGGCGGCGAGTTTCGCTTTGTCACCGACATTGCCGATTATGCCGCCTGGACGCTGCAGCGATTCCTGCGGTCGCCGGACTTTGCATGGACCGCCGAATCCGCCGACGACTGGCGCAAGCCTTGGCCGGGCTTCACTGCAACGCGCTATCATGCCAAGGCGGCACGCGAGGATCGGATGTCGTGCTTTCTGACCTTTCGACGAGTTTGAATATCGAACAACCGAACGCCGGCGAGATGATCGGAGCATCCCGATATTGCGACTTTAATCTTTCGGGTTTTGCTGCACCTGCCAGAATCGCACGACGCGTCGCGCGGTCGAGGCGGACAGTCGCTCATAATTGGCAAAGGCAGTATCGATGCCGAAGCTCGACGGCGGCCGGCCGTCGGGACAAAGTGTGATGACGGATCGCACCGTCGACCAGTTCAGGCCGGCGGCCTTGCAGAGAATCAGCACCGGATCGGGCCGTTCGCCGGCCATCAGCCGGTCGGCGACGGCGATCGGCACCTTGGAGAGCGCCGCCAACGCCACGACCGTCTCTTCGTATTTGCCGTCGCCGGCGAATGCCGCCAATGCGGCCTCATTCATGTCGCCCGCCCGGTGCATCCTGAGCACCAAGCGCTGCGCGGCTCGATAATCGCGGGGACCGACGCGCGCGCCGACTTCATCGGAGACTTTTTCCAGGACGCGGCGAATTTCAGCCCGCAATTCGGGAGTTGCCGAAGCGAGCAACCGTTCATGCACGACCGCGGTGGCTCGGATCAGCAATTCGCGAAACAGTTGCGGCGGAATATCGGGGCGCTGCCCGACCTTCTCGGCAAGGATGCCGTCATTTTCGGCGCGCTCGACGAGACGGCAGAAGCCCGTTTCGGAAATACGCGCGCCGCGATTGCCGGCGACGCTGCGCACGACCTCGCGATCGCCACGCCGCACCAGAACGTCGGTGACCGCCTCGCCCAGCACCTTTCGCGCGGAAATCGCCTGCAGGTGGCCCTGACTCTTGGTTTGGGCGAGATCGACGAGATCGGCCTCGGCGAGGCGAGGCGCCAGTTTGAGCACCGGTCCGGCGACGGCAATGTCGTCGTCACCGGCCAACATGCGCAGTACCTTGATCGGGGCATTGCTGACCGGAGCCAGGCAAAAGGAAAGCTCGGCACGCGCCTTGTTTTCGATTTCCGCAATGAGCAGCGCGAAGACGTCGTCGAACAGCTCGACATGGGCGTCGCTGTAGCTGCCTGCGCCGTCGAGAAACAGCGCGGTCACGCGCCGCAAGGCCTCGGCGCGCTTATGCCGCGAGCCGTGCTGCAGGACGTCTTCAAGCTCAGGAATAAGCGAGATGGCGGCACCCATTCTCGATCCACCACTCTGCGTGAATTATGCGGTGCCCTTGCGGCAGAATAATTCAGCAATTCTGAATGAAAGCTTGCGATCGGGACCGACGCGCCGGACGGCGCGTTCAGGATGCGGAAACTGGGCTTCCAAACGCCGCCTAGCGATGGTCAGATGAGCCTCCGGTAGCCCTTGCAAGTGCACGATAACCCGCTATATTTGGCCCATCCGTCATGGATACCTCATAACGGTCGGATGATCCGAGCGGTTTTGAGAGTGGGTTCCCCCCGGGGCCCGCTCTTTTTTATTACCTGAGGCCAGGCGGCGTTTTGCAGTCCACTTGATGCGGGATCGATAGCCGAACAGCATGGACGACAGGCCGACGAACATTGCGCTGACGAATTTTGCCGACGAGCCGCGGCTCATCACCGAGCCGGGACGGGCGGCGCGTGTCGCTGCACTGGCCGAACCGGTGCTCGCGGCGCTCGGCTATCGGCTCGTTCGGGTCCGCATCTCGGCCTTCGCCGGCTGCACCGTTCAGATCATGGCCGAACGTCCGGACGGCACCATGGCGGTTGAGGACTGCGAAACCGCATCGCGGGCACTGTCGCCGGTGCTCGACGTCGCCGATCCGATCGAAGGCGCCTATCGGCTGGAGATTTCGTCGCCCGGCATCGACCGGCCGCTGGTGCGGCGCTCGGACTTCGACCGCTATGCCGGCCACGTGGCGCACGTGGAAATGCAGGCGCCGGTCGACGGCCGGCGCCGGTTCCGCGGCGAATTAGCAGGCACCGATGGCGGCTCGGCGCGCATCCGCCGCACTGACGCGGCGGCCGATGCAAATTCCGAAATCTTACTGCCAATCGACGACATGACGGAAGCTAAACTTGTTCTTACCGACGCGCTCATTTCCGAATCGCTGCGCAAGAGCAAGCACAACCAACGCAAGGGAGACTGACAGATGGCGACCGTAAGCGCCAACAAGCTCGAACTGTTGCAGATCGCCGACGCCGTCGCCCGCGAAAAGGCGATCGACCGGCGCATCGTGCTCGGCGCCATGGAAGACGCCATCGCCAAGGCCGCACGCTCCCGTTACGGCAGCGAAACCGAGGTCCGCGCCGAGATCGACCCGAAAAGCGGCGAGCTGCATCTGTCGCGGCACATGCTGGTGGTCGATACGGTGGAAACTTCGGCGACACAGATCAGCCTCGACGATGCCCGCCGCCGCCACCCCGCCGCGCAGATCGGCGACACCATCGCCGACCCGCTGCCGCCGCTTGAGTATGGGCGGATTGCGGCGCAATCGGCAAAGCAAGTCATCGTGCAAAAGGTGCGCGAGGCTGAGCGCGACCGGCAATACGACGAATATAAGGATCGCATCGGCGACATCGTCAACGGCATCGTCAAGCGCGTCGAATACGGCAACGTGGTGGTCGACCTTGGCCGCGGCGAAGCGATCGTGCGGCGCGACGAAATGCTGCCGCGCGAGGTGTTCCGCAACGGTGACCGCATCCGCGCCTATATCTACGACGTGCGGCGCGAGCAGCGCGGACCGCAGATTTTCCTGTCCCGCACCCATCCGCAATTCATGGCGAAACTGTTTGCGCAGGAAGTGCCGGAAATCTATGACGGCATCGTCGAGGTCAAGGCGGTCGCCCGCGATCCGGGCTCGCGCGCCAAGATCGCGGTCGTGTCACGCGATTCCTCTGTCGATCCGGTCGGCGCCTGCGTCGGCATGCGCGGCTCGCGCGTCCAGGCGGTGGTCAACGAGCTGCAGGGCGAGAAGATCGACATTATCCCGTGGTCGCACGATATCGCCACGTTCGTGGTCAACGCGCTGGCGCCCGCCGAAGTCGCTAAAGTCGTGCTCGACGAAGAGCGCGAGCGTATCGAAGTCGTCGTTCCAGACCAGCAGCTCTCGCTCGCCATCGGCCGGCGCGGTCAGAACGTCCGTCTCGCCTCGCAGCTCACCGGCTGGGACATCGACATCCTGACCGAGCAGGAGGAATCCGAACGGCGCCAGGCCGAATTCGAGAACCGCACGCGCATGTTCATCGACACGCTCAATGTCGACGAAGTCATCGGACAGCTCTTGGCTTCGGAGGGCTTTAACTCGGTCGAGGAACTGGCGATGGTCGACACCAAAGAGATTGCCAGCATTGAGGGTTTCGACGACGACACCGCCGCCGAATTGCAGACCCGCGCCCGCGAATACCTCGACAAGATCGAAGCCGAGATGGATGCCAAGCGCACGGAGCTCGGCGTCGAAGACGCGCTCAGAGACGTCGAGGGCGTCACCACGGCGATGCTGGTGCGGTTCGGCGAAAACGGCATCAAGACGGTCGAGGACCTTGCCGGTTGCGCGACCGACGACCTTGCTGGCTGGACCGAACGCAAGGACGGCGAAGCCGTCCGGCAGGCCGGCATTCTCGACGGCTTCGAATTGTCGCGCGAGGAGGCCGAGGCGCTCATCATGCAAGCGCGGCTTAAGGCCGGCTGGGTGAGTGAAGCCGATCTCGCTCCACCGCCTGTGGTCGAAGAAGCGCCGGCGGCCGAAGTGCAGCCTTAGAGCGGAGTCGTATTACGAAAGCATGACCATGCAGCCGACCGAGACCGAACTGGACCGCGGACCACGCGATCGTGGCGTCGAACGCATGTGCGTCGCGACGCGCACGGTGCGGCCGGTCGCGGATTTGATCCGGTTCGTCATCGGGCCGGATGGCGAGGCGGTTCCCGACCTCAAGCACAAGCTGCCCGGGCGCGGCGTCTGGGTCACAGCGACGCAGAACGCCCTTGAGGACGCCATTAAGCGCAAAGCCTTCGGGCGCGGCTTTAAGCGAGACGTTCGGCTGCCCGCTGATTTGGTAGCGCGTACCGAGCAGCTCCTCGTGCGATCGGCCCTCGAGGCTCTGGCGATTGCCGGCAAAGCCTCCCTGGTCGTTGCCGGTTTTGCCAAAGTCGAGGCAGCCCTGGAGCATGAAGACGTGGCGGCGCTCCTGCATGCGTCCGAAGCCGCGGCCGATGGGGTCAGGAAGCTCGATTCGGCCCTGCGCCGAGCCCCCCAGGCCGAACTCGATCCCCGTGATCCGAATCTTGACCTCCGAACAATTGGATTTGGCACTAGGACGCCCAAATGTGGTACATGCAGCCCTGCTCGCCGGGCCTTCGAGTGACACGGTTTTGGCGCGTTTGCAGCGCTTGGAACGGTTTCGGACCGGTGATTTTGGCCAAAAGGCCGGCAGCGCGGTGCCGAATTAAGCTGGCCGAGGCCGTCGGTGTGTATGGAATTGGATGCGAATGACTGAGACGACCAAAAATAGCGGCGAGAAGCTGAGCGTGACCCCAGCCAAGACGCTGACGCTCAAACGTGGCGGCGTCGAACAGGGCGTGGTGCGCCAGAGCTTCAGCCATGGCCGCAGCAAGGCGGTCGTGGTCGAGAAGGTCAAACGCCGCGTCGCTGGCCCGGGCGAGTTCAAAGCCGAACCAGCGGCGGCGCCCGACCGTGGCGCCGCCCCGAAGCGCGCCGCTGCGCCGGCCAAAGCAGCAGCCGCGGCGGCTCCGGCCACCGCCGCCCCTGCAATCGCCCCAAAATCTTCCGGCGTCGTGCTGCGCACGCTCACCGATGACGAGCGGAATGCGCGCGCGCATGCGCTTGCCGACGCACGACTGCGCGAAACCGAGGAGCGCGAGCGCGCCGAGGAAGAGGCCCGCGTCCGGCGAACGCGCGAGGAATCTGAACGTGCCGAACGTGCGGCAGCCGAAGCCCGCAAGGTCAATGAGGAAGTCCGTCGTAAGCACGACGAGGAAACCAAGCGCAAGGCTGACGAGGTCGCCAAAAAGCGTTTTGGCGCCGATGTGACAACCGCAGCAAAGCCAGGCGCGCGTCCCGCGCTCGAAGCCGACGAGGAGGAAGCTCCACGCACTCCCCGCCGCGGCGGCACCGCCGCGCCGCGGCCGGCGCCGGCGCCAAAACCGACGCGCAACGTCGGCGAAAAGCGCCGCGGACGCCTCACCGTCGTGACCGCGCTTTCCGCCGACGAAGTACGCGAACGCTCGGTCGCCTCATTCCGCCGCCGCGTGCAACGCATGACCGGCCATCGCGATGAGCCGAAGGAAAAGATCGCCCGCGAAGTGACGATCCCCGAGACCATCACGATCCAGGAATTGGCCAATCGCATGGCCGAACGCGCCGTCGACGTGATCCGCATCCTGATGCAGCAGGGTCACATGGCGAAGATCACCGATACGATCGACGCCGATACCGCACAGCTGATCGCGGAAGAGCTTGGGCACACCGTGCGGCGCGTCGCCGAGTCGGACGTCGAGGAAGGCATGTTCGATGCCGCCGACAGTCCGGAGAGCCTGCAACCGCGCGCGCCGGTCGTCACCATCATGGGTCATGTCGACCATGGCAAGACTTCGCTCCTCGACGCCATTCGCTCGACCGAAGTCGCGGCCGGCGAGGCCGGCGGCATCACCCAGCATATCGGCGCTTATCAGGTAACCTCGCCGTCAGGCGGCCGCGTCACCTTTATCGATACGCCGGGCCATGCCGCATTTACGGCGATGCGCGCCCGCGGCGCCCGGGTCACGGATATCGTCGTGCTGGTGGTCGCCGCCGACGACGGCGTCATGCCGCAGACGGTCGAAGCCATTCAGCATGCCAAGGCGGCGAAGGTGCCGATCATCGTCGCCATCAACAAAATCGACAAGCCCGACGCCAAACCGGAGCGGGTGCGTACGGAATTGCTGCAGCACGAGATTCAGGTCGAGTCGCTGGGCGGCGACGTGCTCGAGCTCGAAGTATCGGCGAAGGAAAAAATCAATCTCGACAAGCTGCTCGACATCATCGCGCTGCAGTCCGAGGTGCTCGAACTCAAGGCCAACCCGAACCGGCCGGCGGAAGGCACCGTCATCGAGGCGCGGCTTGACCGCGGCCGTGGTCCGGTCGCCACCGTGCTGGTCCAGCGCGGCACGCTCAAGCCCGGCGACATCGTCGTTGCCGGTTCGGAATGGGGCCGCGTGCGGGCGCTGATGTCGGATACCGGCCATTCCGTCGTCGCGGCCGGACCCTCGATGCCGGTCGAAGTCTTGGGCTTCAACGGCACGCCGGAAGCCGGCGACCGGCTCGCCGTTGTCGATACTGAGGCCCGCGCCCGCGAGATCGCCGATTACCGCGACCGCCAGAAGCGCGAGAAGCAGGCGGCGCGGCAAACCGGCATGCGCGGTTCGCTCGAACAGATGATGAGCCAGCTCAAGACCAGCGGCCTCAAGGAGTTCCCGCTGGTGATCAAGGGCGACGTGCAAGGCTCGATCGAAGCGATCGTCGGCGCACTGGAAAAACTTGGCACGGAAGAGGTGGCCGCACGCATCATCTTCGCCGGAGCGGGCGGCATTACCGAATCCGACGTGACGCTGGCCGAAGCCTCGGGTGCGGCCCTCATCGGATTCAACGTTCGCGCTCACAAAGAGGCGCGCGAGGCCGCCGAGCAGGCTGGCGTCGAAATCCGCTACTACGACATCATCTACAATCTCGTCGACGACGTGAAAAAGGCGATGTCGGGCCTGCTGGCGCCGACTTTGCGCGAGACCATGCTCGGCAACGCCGTCGTTCTCGAAGTCTTCAAGGTGTCGAAAGTCGGCAATATCGCCGGCTGCCGGGTCACCGACGGCACGGTCGAACGCGGCGCCAATGTACGGCTCATTCGCGACAACGTGGTCGTCCACCAGGGCAAGCTGTCGCAGCTCAAGCGCTTCAAGGACGACGCGCGCGAAGTCGTCGCCGGCCAGGAATGCGGCATGGCATTCGAGAACTACCAGGACATGAAGGCCGGCGACGTCATCGAATGTTACCGGGTGGAGAGCGTGCAGCGGACGCTGTGAGTTCGATACTCACGTTCGCGCGCAGCCACGTCGCCATTGCCGGAGTTTGTCCGGCAACACCGGCGGTGAGAATACCTCATATGGAAAAGAAGATGTGCGGGTTGAAGCCGCGCATGACGGTCTAAAAACAATGGTTCGCCATCACCAGCATCGCGATCAGTCCTCCGGCGGCTCGCAACGCCAGCTCCGCGTCGGCGAGTTGATCCGGCATGAATTCGCCGACATGCTGACCCGTGGCGAAGTGCACGATCCGGTTATCGAAACGCACATGATCACCGTTCCGGAAGTGCGCATGAGCCCGGACCTCCGGTTGGCGACGATCTATGTCATGCCGCTCGGCGGCCGCGGCGAAAAGGAAGTGCTCGATGCGCTCGATCGCAACAAACGTTACGTGCGCGGCGAAATCGCCCGGCGCGTAAACCTGAAGTTTGCGCCCGAGATTCGATTCCGCATCGACGAGCGGTTCGACGAAGCGGAGCGGATCGAGAAGCTATTGCGGACGCCTGTCGTCCAGCGCGACTTGAGCGACAAAGGCTCCAATGATGGGAAAGACGAGCAATGAGCGCGCCGGAAATCGCCCATCCTGAGCGATTGGAACAAGAGGCAAAGCCGAAGAAGCGGCCCAAGCGCGACGTCCATGGCTGGGTCGTGCTCGACAAGCCGGTCGGCATGACATCGACGCATGCGGTCTCGGTCATCAAGCGTCTTTACAGCGCGAAGCGGGCCGGGCACGCCGGCACGCTCGACCCACTGGCGTCGGGATGCCTGCCGATCGCGCTCGGGGAGGCGACCAAAACGGTGCCCTTCGTCGTCGACAGCCGCAAGACCTACCTGTTTACCATTCGCTGGGGCGAGGAGCGCGACACCGACGATGCCGAAGGGCGCGTCGTGGCGACGAGCGAAGCCCGTCCCGATGCGGCGGCCATCGCCGCTCTCCTGCCGCGCTTTATCGGCACCATCGAACAGGTGCCGCCGCGCTTTTCCGCGGTGAAAATCGACGGCGAACGGGCATACGACCTGGCCCGCGACGGCGAGACGGTTGAGCTCGCGCCCCGCGCCGTCACCATCTACCGGCTCGAATTGCTCGAAATGCCGGATCCCGACCATGCCGTGCTGACCGCCGAATGCGGCAAAGGCACCTATGTGCGCTCACTGGCACGGGATTTGGGCCGGGCGTTAGGCACCCTTGGCCATGTTTCGGCGCTGCGGCGGAGCTGCGTCGGTCCCTTTGGCGAGGGCGATATGATACCCCTGGAACAGGTCGAGGCTTTGTGCCATAGAGCGGCCGCCGGTGAGGGACACCTCGCCGATACGCTTCTGCCGATCGAGACCGCGCTGGACGACATCCCGGCGCTGGCCGTGAGCCCGGCAGACGCGGCGAGGCTCGCCAGGGGCCAAGCCGTATTGTTGCGCGGACGGGACGCCTCCATCTTCCGCGGCATGGTCCAGGTCGCCTCCGGCGGCCAGCTTCTGGCCATTGCCGAGGTCGAGCGCGGCGAGATTGTTCCCCGCCGCGTGTTTAATTTAACCGGCATCGCTGGTCGTGCCGCAAGACAAAGAGGTTAATGACGATGTCGATATCGACCGCGCGTAAAGCGGAAGTGATCAAGACGTACGCCGCCAAATCCGGTGACACAGGTTCGCCTGAAGTCCAGGTCGCGCTCCTGTCGGAGCGGATCAACAATTTGACGGAACACTTCAAAACCCATGTGAAGGACAACCATTCGCGGCGCGGCTTGCTCAAGCTGGTGTCGCAACGGCGCCAGATTCTCGATTATCTGCGGCGCACGAATGATGGTCGTTACAAGGAGTTGATCGAGCGGCTAGGTATTCGCCGCTAAAAGGTTTGCGCGCGGGAAGTCTCGCGCGTTTGTAGGCGGCACGCAGGATGCGTTCCGCTATTGCCCGGCAGCGTGAGCTGCCGTCTGGAAATGGCAGCGGAGCTGCCGTCTGAACCGGCAGCAGAGCTGCCGACCCGCAGAATGGGCCGTTGCCCGTTCATTCTAAGGAAGGTCCGAAGGCCATGGCAGGATCGCCAGACGCTGATGCGGCATTGCAGCCTTGCTGCGCCGACAGCGTCTCGCCGTCTTGCTTATGGCTTTCGCACTTTGCAGAAAACCATGAGAGACAATCGCAATGTTTAATATTCACAAGGTGCAACTTGACTGGGGTGGCCGCAATCTAACGCTGGAAACCGGCAGAATAGCGCGTCAAGCCGACGGAGCCGTACTCGCCACCTATGGCGAGACCAGTGTGCTTGCCGCCGTCGTTGCCGCCAAGGAGCCGAAGGAAGGCATCGATTTCCTGCCGCTCACCGTCAACTACACCGAGAAATACTACGCGGCCGGCCGGATCCCCGGCGGCTACTTCAAGCGGGAGCGCGGTCCGACTGAAAAGGACACGCTCACCTCGCGCCTGATCGACCGCCCCATTCGGCCGCTATTTGCCGAAGGCTGGCGCTGCGACACCCAGGTGACCGTGACCGTGCTGTCGCACGATCAGGAGAACGATCCCGATATCGTCGCCATGGTTGCCGCTTCGGCAGCGCTGACGCTTTCCGGCGCCCCCTTCATGGGTCCGATCGGCGCCGCCCGCGTCGCCTTCATCAACAATGAATACGTGCTCAATCCGGCGCTCGATGAAATGCCGGAAACTCAACTCGATCTTGTCGTCGCCGGTACCCAAGACGCCGTCATGATGGTGGAATCGGAGGCGAAAGAGCTGTCCGAAGACATCATGCTCGGCGCCGTGATGTTCGGACACCGGCATTTCCAGCCGGTGATCGAGGCGATCGTCAAGTTGGCGGAAAAGGCCGCCAAGGAGCCGCGCGACCTGCCGGCCAGCGATAATAAGGCGCTGGAGAAGGAAATTCTGGATCTCGCCGAGAAGGATTTGCGCGCGGCCTATGCGATCGTACGCAAACAGGATCGCCAGGACGCCGTCGCCGCGGTCAAGCAAAAGGTGATGGCGCACTTTTTCCCCGAAGGGGCGGAACCGACCTACACCAAGGCCGCGGTTGCCGGCGTGTTCAAGGAGCTCGAAGCCAAGATCGTGCGCTGGAACATCCTCGACACCGGCAAGCGCATCGACGGCCGCGACGTGAAAACCGTGCGGCAGATCGTGGCGGAAGTCGGCGTGCTGCCGCGCACCCACGGTTCGGCGCTGTTCACCCGCGGCGAGACGCAGGCTTTGGTGGTCGCCACGCTCGGTACCTCCGAAGACGAGCAGTTCATCGATGCGCTGCAGGGAACCTATAAGGAGACGTTCCTGCTGCACTACAATTTCCCGCATTATTCGGTCGGCGAAACCGGACGCATGGGAGCGCCGGGGCGCCGCGAAATCGGCCACGGCAAGCTCGCCTGGCGGGCGATCCATCCGATGCTGCCGTCGAAGGAAGAGTTTCCCTACACCATCCGCGTCGTTTCGGAGATCACCGAGTTCGAACGGTTCGTCGTCAATGGCTTCGGTGTGCGGCGCATCGCTGGCGTTGATGGACGCCGGCGTTCCGCTGAAGCGGCCGACGGCCGGCATCGCCATGGGTCTTATTCTCGAAGACAAGCGCTATGCCGTGCTCTCCGACATCCTTGGCGACGAAGACCATCTCGGCGACATGGATTTCAAGGTCGCCGGCACCGAGGGCGGCGTGACCTCGCTGCAAATGGACATCAAGATCGCCGGCATTACCGAGGAGATCATGAAAGTCGCTTTGGCCCAAGCCAAAGACGGCCGACTGCATATCCTCGGCGAAATGTCGAAAGCCTTGACCGCCGCGCGCGCCGAGCTCGGCGAATACGCCCCGCGCATCGAGTCGTTCAAGATCCCCGTCGACAAGATTCGCGAAGTGATCGGCGCCGGCGGCAAAGTGATCCGCGAAATTGTCGAGAAAACCGGCGCCAAGATCAACGTCGAGGACGACGGTACCGTGAAAGTCGCATCCGCTGACGGCGAGTCGATCAAGGCGGCGATCAATTGGATCAAGTCGATCGCATCCGAGCCGGAACTCGGTCACATCTACGAAGGCACCGTGGTCAAGGTCATGGACTTCGGCGCCTTCGTCAACTTCTTCGGCGCCAAGGATGGCCTCGTCCATATCAGCCAACTGGCGCCGCGGCGGGTGCAGAAGACGAGCGACGTCGTCAAGGAAGGCGACAAGGTCAAGGTGAAGCTCCTCGGCTTTGACGAGCGCGGCAAGGTTCGGCTGTCGATGAAAGCCGTCGATCAGCAAACCGGCGAGGACCTCGAAGCGTCGCAGAAGGCGGAAGGCGCGGAACACCCGCGCGAAGCCGCAGCGGGCGAATAAGTCGCTCTCTGCTTGTTGGAAGTTTCTGAGCGGGCGGCCGTGCGGGCCGCCCGTTGTTTTTTCACTCCATCACCGGGACACCGGCGACACGGGCTGACGGACGGCGAAACACCATCAGCAACGGCAGCACGGCGAGCGTCGCGATCATCAGGAACTTGTAATCATCGATATAGGCGATGATCTGCGCCTGCTCGGTGACGACCGCATCGAGCGCGGTGCGGCCGGCCGCGGTCAGCGGATCCCAGAAATGAGCCACCGCCGGATTGTCGAAGCCGCGGTTCACGGCCGTCACATGCGAGGCGATGTCGGCATGGTTCACCTGGGTGTTGCGGATCAAGAGCGCATTGACCACCGAAATGCCGACGCTCGAGCCGATATTGCGGAACAGGCTGTAAAGGCCGGCGCCTTCGGTGCGGGATTGCGCCGGCAGCGTCGATAATGTCGCCGCGCTGAGCGGCACGAACAGAAAGCCGAGGCCGAAACCCTGCACCATCGTGACCGCGATAATCGATCCCTGCGAAATATCCGGCGTCCAGCCGGTCATCTGATAGAATGACCATGCCGTGAGACCCAATCCGAATCCGAGCAGAAGTCTGGTATCGACACGGCCGACCATGCGTCCGACGATCAGCATCGAAGCCATGGTGCCGACGCCGCGCGGCCCCATGATGAGGCCCGCGGTGACGACCGGATAGTTCATCAGCTCCTGCAGATAGGGCGGCTGCAGCGCCATCGACGCGTAATAGGTCAAGCCGATGATGACGACGAAGAGCATCCCGGCGGTAAAATTGCGGTCGCGGAACATCGATGGTTTGACGAACGGATTGTTCGACGTGAAGATGTGGACGATGAACAGGTAAAATGCGGAAGCCGCAACGATCGCCTCGATGATGATCTCGCCGGAATTGAACCAATCTTGCTGCTCGCCGCGATCGAGCATGATCTGCATCGCGCCGAGCGCGATGCTCAAAGCGCCGAAGCCGAACCAATCAAGCTTGCTGACTTGGTCGCGCGGCGATTCCGGCAAGAACAGCACAATGCCGAGGAGATCGAGAATTCCAATCGGCAGATTGATGTAGAAAACGTACCGCCAGCTGTAATTCTGCGTCAGCCAGCCGCCGAGCACCGGCCCCAGCACCGGACCGATCATGACGCCGATACCGAACAGCGCCATGGCAAAGCCCTGGCGCTCCCGCGGATAAGTGCCGAACAACACGGATTGCGACAGCGGCACCAAAGCGGCGCCGAAGGCCCCCTGCATGACGCGGAACAGGACGATCTGATCAAGCGACTGGGCCATGCCGCATAGCATGGACGCCAGCGTAAAGCCGCCAATCGAAACCATGAAAAGCCGCTTTATTCCGAACCTGCCGGCGAGAAAGCCGGTCGGCGGGGTCATGATTGCGGCGGCGACGATATAGGAGGTCAGCACCCAATCGATCTGGTCCTGGCTGGCCGAAACGCTGCCCTGCATATACGGCAGCGCCACGTTGGCGATGGTGGTGTCGAGCGCCTGCATCAGCGTGGCAAGGATCACGCAAAGCGTGATCATGCCGCGATTGCCGCCGCCGGTCTGATCCATGGAGTTCACGTCTACGGTCTTCACCAGCCAAAGAGATGCGGAAAGCCCCGCGCGTGACCGGTATCGACGCCGATCACCGCGCTCATGCCGGCGCGCAACGGCGGCTTGTTTGCTTCGGTGGCGTCGACGCGTACCCGCATCGGCACGCGCTGGACGACCTTGACCCAATTGCCGCTGGTGTTTTGCGCCGGCAGCAGGGAGAATTCCTGCGCCGCGGCCGGGCTGATGCTTTCAACAGTGCCGTGCCAGGTCACGTCGGGATAGGCGTCGACCGTGACGGTCACCGGCTGGCCGGGCCGCACGTAAGTGAGCTCGGTCTCTTTCGGGTTTGCTTCAATCCAGGCGTGGTCGGTATCAACGAGATAAAAGGCCGTGGTCGAGGCGGCAAGATATTTCCCGGGCGCGATCGCCGAAACATCGGTGACCCGGCCGGCAAAGGGCGCGGCGATGACGGTGTGATCGAGCTGGCGTTGTGCCTCTTCGACCTGCGCTTGGGCCTGCAGATATTGCGGGTGCCGGGTGGCGGGGATGTCGGCATTGCCGTCGAGCCGAGCCAATTGCACTTGCGTCTGCTGGCGTAAGGATTCGAGCTTGCTCTTATCGGTGTCGAGGCTCGATTGCGCCTGGTCGTAGATGGCCTGCGATACGGTGCCGCTGTGCAGCAGCGTCGCGTCGCGCGCGTAGTTCGTTTGGTCCAGCACGACTTGCGCCTGCTGGGCGGCAACGTCGCTCAGCATGCGTTTGTAATCCTGCTTCATCGCGTCGATGTTCAACGCCGTTTGCGCGAGATTGGCTTTAGCGTTGTTGAGCGCGATCTGATACTGCCGGGGATCGAGCCGGTAGAGCACTTGGCCGGCATTGACCCGCTCATTGTCGGTGACGCTGACGGCCTGGACGATGCCGGGGACGTCGGTCGAGATGCTGACTTTCTGCGTATCCACATAGGCGTCATCCGTCGACATCACCTTGCCGCCGGTGGCGTACCAATAAAGGCCCACGATCAGAACGAGCGGGAGAACGGCAAAAAGCCCCCAGCGGACGCCGCCGCGCCGGTCGAGCTTGCGCAGTTTTTTTCTGGACGGGACCGGCCCCACGTCGGATGGGCGGGACGCCGGCACGGCCGCCGGAATTTCACGGACTTCCGGCGCTTCGTCGCGTTCGGCCGGAACGGATTTGAGGGCGCGCTCAGCCATAGCGCTGCTCCCCCGCCGCGCCGGGGGCGGTCTTGTTCTGGATGGCGTGGCGGAGGTTTTCCTTGACGATGGCGAGTTGCGCGACCATCCGCTCGACCGCTTCGCGATCGACGCCGGCTAGCGCGGTGTTCATCAATTCCTCGCCGAGATCGCCGAGGCGCTCCAGCAGCGGCCGGGCCTGGGCGGTCAAAAAGAGGCGCTTGGCGCGGCGGTCGTTCGGATCGGCGCGGCGCTCGATCAGGCCGTTTTCGCAAAGCCGGTCGAGGAGGCGGGTCAGCGTGATCGGCTGAAGGTCGAGCATTTCGGCGAGTTCAGACTGCTTGAGCCCCTCGAAGCGATCGAGGCGGACCAGGACGACCCACTGGGCTCGCGTAATGCCAAACTGGCTCGCTTTGTGATCCGCGTAGGTGCGGAGCATGCGTGCTACGTCATTGAGGGAGAAGGCGAATTCTCTGTTGAGCGAGCGTGGAAGCATGATGGCCTGCCTGTATCGATGCAGGCACATTATAAGCGACCTTACTAAATTACAGCATCGAAAAGTCTGCAGAGCAGCGTTGCGGCTTCGGCATTCCAGGGTCTGAGGTAGTTTCGTGACGAGCGGCTTCGGCTTTGCGCCAAGCTCATCCCGCCCATTCGGCCTCGGCCTCGGCCCGAAGGTCGACGGTGGATTTCACGCCGATATCGTCGAAATGCTCGTCGAGAAACCGTCGCGCCGCGCGCTTACCGGTGACATGCAGCATGTTGAAGAAATCGAAGTCGGTCGAGAGCTTGCTGAAGGCATCGAAATGGGTGCCGAAACGGTCAAGTACGATGCGATGAACATTGATGCGGCGATACTGCCCCGGCCCGGTGCCGCGCGGCAGCTTGCCCTGATCGATCAGCCTAGCAACAAAATCGATAGCGCGATATTCGTCGATCAGCGAAGAATTGAAGGTGATTTCGTTGATGCGGTTCATGATCTCACTGGCCGACGTCGGCGTCTCCCGCCGCACCAGCGGATTGATCTGCACCACCAGCACGTCCTCGGTGGCCGTGGTGCGGAAAAACGGAAAGATCACCGGATTGCCGAGATAGCCGCCATCCCAATAAGGCACGCCGTCGATTTCGACGGCGCGGAAAATGGTCGGCAGACACGCGGACGCCATGACGGCCTCGGCTGTGATTTTTTCGCGAGGAAAAACACGCACACGGCCGGTCTGCACATTGGTCGCCGAAATGAACAGCTTCAAATCGTCGCTCGCGCGCAGCTTCTCGAAATCGACAAACCGTTCGATCAGATCCTTGAGCGGGTTGATATTCAGCGGATTGGCATCGTAAGGCGAAAAATAACGCGACAGCGTGTCGAACCACGCTTGCACCGGGCTGCCTTCAAGCGGTGTAAACGACAACAGCCGCTCCATCACCGCGCGCTGTAGCGCCGGCAGATTGCCGGTGCTCGAGACCGCACGCCAGAAATCCGCCAGCCGCTTTTGCGCCTCCTCGCGGCCCCCGCGCAACAGCCCGTCCGTCAGCATCACCGCATTGATCGCGCCGGCGGATGCGCCGGAAATGCCCTCAATCGACAGCCGTTCGTCGCTCAAGAGCTGTTCCAGCACGCCCCAGGTGAAAGCGCCGTGCGCGCCGCCGCCTTGCAGCGCAAGATTGATGCGCTTGGTTTTGGGTGCGGCGGCTTTCGCCGCTGCCCGGCCCGGCAGAAGCGCGTCGAGGATATTGCTCATGCCTTTAGTTATTCGGCCGTCCAGCCGCCGTCGATAGAAAGGTTGGCGCCGGTAATGGCTTTCGCCGCATCCGAACAGAGATAGACGGCGAGGCTGGCCACTTCATCAACAGTGACGAATTCCTTGGTCGGCTGCGCCGCCAGGATCACGTCGCGCTTGACTTGTTCCTCCGTCATGCCGCGCGCCTTGGCGGTATCGGGAATCTGCTTCTCGACCAGCGGCGTCCAGACATAGCCGGGGCTGATGCAGTTGCAGGTGACGCCAAAAGTCGCCGTTTCAAGCGCAACGGTTTTTGACAGGCCGGCAAGTCCGTGCTTGGCGGACACATAGGCACACTTGAACGGCGAAGCGACCAACGAATGCGCCGAGGCGGTATTGATGATGCGGCCCCATTTGCGCGATTTCATTCCCGGCACTGCGGCACGGATAGCGAGGAACGCCGCCGACAGGTTGATGGCGATGATTTGGTCCCACTTCTCGATCGGAAATTCCTCGATCGGAGCGACGTATTGAATGCCGGCATTATTGACGAGCACGTCGAGCGAGCCGAAGGTTTTTTCGGCGGTGTGCACCATGTCGGCGATCTCGGCCGGCTTGGTCATGTCGGCGCCGGAATAGACCGCCTTGACCTTGAAATCTTTTTCGATGCCAGCGCGCTCCTTTTCGATCGCGGCTTTGTCGCCGAAGCCGTTGATGGTGATGTTGGCGCCCTGAGCCGCCATCGCACGGGCGATGGCGAGACCGATGCCCGAGGTCGAACCGGTCACCAGTGCGGACTTTCCTTTGAGCATGACAACCCCCAATTCAGGAGGGCGCCCGGCAATAGGGCACCCGAACGAATGTCAAATGGTTGCGATCGGCGGGAATGTGCGGCGCTTCTTGCTGCAGCGCAATATAAAAAGCGGGGGCTGCGTCACGTTTTCGCGATCCTGCACAATCCGCTACCTTCCCCGGCGGCCGATTGGGCTCGACATGATGACTGAGAGCGACAGAACTATGAGCAACGCATTGCGCGCGATCTTTCCGCCGCCGAATCATGACCACCAACGCTGCGCCAGTGCAGCGATTTCCCATGCCGAGGCGCAGTGTGCGGCACGGGCGCAGCGGCTTACGCCGATGCGCCGGCAAGTTCTGCAAGCCTTGTTGGCGAGCCATAAGCCGCTCGGCGCCTATGAGATCATCGAGCGCTTGGGGCAGAAGAGACGTCCGGCGCCGATCACCATCTATCGCGCGCTCGACTTCCTCGGCGAGAACGGACTCGTCCACCGTATCGAAAGCCGCAACGCTTACGTCGCTTGCGTGCATAACCACGGCGGCGACGACCTCGTCGTCTTTCTGATCTGCGAGAGCTGCGGCGCAGTCGGCGAAGCGCCGGGCGGCGCCGCCGCCGAGGCGCTCAACGCATCCTCCCGCGCCGCGGGATTTTTGCCGAAAAGTCCCTTGATCGAAATTGCCGGCATTTGCTCGCATTGCCGCAAACGATGATGCCGCGGCATCAAATCGCGTGACCGTGCCAGCTTCTCCATCGTCCCGGCCGCTCGATGCATTTGCCATCGCGGTGACGATCGGGCTGTGCCTGAGCTGGGGCTTTAACAACGTCGCGATCAAGCTTGCGATCCACGACATCCCGCCGCTGATCCAGTCGGCCGCGCGCTCGGCGATCGCGGCCATGCTGGTCGGGCTGTGGACGCAGGCGCGTGGCATATGGCTGTTTCGGCGCGACGGGACGCTGCGCGCAGGCATTTTAGCGGGCGTACTCTTCGCGCTCGAATTTCTGCTGATCTATCGCGGCCTGGTTTGGACGACGGTAACGCGCGGCACGTTGTTTCTCTACCTGGCGCCGTTCTTTGTCGTGATCGGATCGCGCTGGCTGGTGCCCGGCGACCATTTCCGGCTGTCGCAATGGCTCGGTTTGCTGTTGTCCTTTATCGGCATCGCTATCGCCTTCGGCTTGCCGACGCCTGCGATCAGTTCCCATCAGGCGCTCGGCGATCTGATGCTGATCGGGGCCGCCGCGGCCTGGGCTGGCAGTACACTGGTCATCAAGGTCACCCCGCTCAACCGGATCAGCGCCGAGAAAACCCTGCTCTACCAACTCGTGGTTTCAGCGCCGCTCCTGGCCGCCGGCGCGCTGGCGTTTGGCGAACACATCGACACCGTGCCGTCGCCGCTGGCGCTCGGCGCCTTCGCCTATCAGACGGTCTGGGTCGTGAGCGTTACATTCGCGGTCTGGTTCGCGCTGGTGGTGCGGTATTCAGCCGCCCGGTTGTCGGTCTTTACCTTCCTCGCCCCGCTGTTCGGCGTGGCGGCCGCGCACATTGTGCTCAACGAGCCCCTGACGCCGGGGTTTGCCCTGGCGGTTGCGCTGGTGGCTGCGGGCCTCCTCCTCGTCAACCGGCCAAGGTGACGCTATATGAGCGGGGTCAGCCCCTCCTTCCCGGCAGAGATGTCGAGGGTCATTGAACTGAAGCATCGTTACTGTAAGGACTTGGCTATGATGGAGTTTTCCGGCCCGGCCGAGAGGCATCAGACCATCGCCGTGAAGGTCGGCAAGGTCACCGTCGGTGGTGGCGCACCCGTTGTGGTGCAGTCGATGACCAATACCGATACCGCCGATGTCGCGGGGACCGCGAAGCAAGTCGCGGCGCTGGCGCGCGCCGGCTCGGAGATCGTGCGGATTACCGTCGACCGCGACGAGGCCGCCGCCGCTGTTCCGCACATCAAGGAGCAACTTCTCAAGATGAACGTCGACGTTCCGATCGTCGGCGACTTTCACTATATCGGCCATAAGCTCCTGGCCGATCACCCGGCCTGCGCCGAGGCGCTCGATAAATACCGCATCAATCCCGGCAATGTCGGCTTCAAGGAAAAGAAGGACCGGCAATTCGGCGCCATCGTCGAAACCGCGATCCGCCACGACAAGCCGGTGCGTATCGGCGCCAATTGGGGTTCGCTCGATCAGGAGCTTCTCACCCACTTGATGGATGAAAATTCGCGATCGAACCAACCCGTGGATGCCCGGGACGTGACGCGCGAGGCCATGGTGCAGTCGGCGCTGCTCTCGGCCGAGCGCGCCGAAGAGATCGGCCTGCCGCGCTCGAAGATCATCCTCTCCGCCAAAGTGTCGGCGGTGCAGGACTTGATCGGCGTATATGGTGAGCTGGCGCGGCGCTCCAATTATGCGCTGCATCTCGGCCTCACCGAGGCCGGCATGGGCTCGAAGGGTATCGTCGCTTCTTCGGCGGCGATGGGCGTGTTGCTGCAGCAGGGCATCGGCGACACCGTCCGTATTTCGCTTACGCCCGAGCCGAATGGCGACCGCACTTTGGAAGTCAAAGTCGCGCAGGAATTGCTGCAGACGGTCGGGTTGCGCACCTTTGTGCCGCTGGTTGCGGCCTGTCCCGGCTGCGGACGGACCACCTCGACCACCTTTCAGGAGCTCGCCGCAAGCATCCAAGGCTTTATCCGCGACTCAATGCCGGAGTGGAAAACGCGCTATCCGGGCGTCGAGGGTCTCAACGTTGCGGTCATGGGCTGCATCGTCAACGGCCCCGGCGAATCGAAGCATGCCGATATCGGTATTTCTCTACCGGGAACCGGTGAGCAACCGACCGCCCCGGTGTTTATCGACGGCAAAAAGGCCATGACGTTACGCGGCCCTACCGTTTCCGCCGACTTCCAGAAGATTGTCATCGACTATATCGAACGGCGCTTTGGATCGGGCGGCGCGGGACGGACGGCCGCGGAGTAGGCCGTCGCCATGCCCCCTCGGGGAAGGCTCCTTGGGTCTCCTTGGGGATAAGTCGTTGCCAAATAGGCACAGGTCCCGGGAATTAGACATTCCGGGGTTCCATCACCTCGACAGGCGCCCCCGACGCATTCACCATAGTGTTAACCATACTGCGCCAATTTTGAAACGCCGGTATGCAGGGGGAGTCACCAGAATGAAACGGACGATCGTCGCCGCGCTGGCGCTGGTTTTCGCCATGGGCCTGCAAGCGCCATCTGCACATGCCCAATCGGGGACCATTAGCAATCCCTTCTGGACCTCGATTTTTGGGCATGAGAACCCCGCGTTGATCACGCCAGGCGTCGGCCTCGGCATCGCCGCCGGCGTCAGTTCTTACTACCTGAGCAAAAAGCACGGCACTCCTCCTGTGCGGACGATGTCTCCGGGAGTCGCCTATGGCGTAACGGCCTACGCTTGTGCGGTTGTTTATCCCATGATTGGAACGGTCTGGCTCAATCGCCCGCTGACGCCGCGTGAGGCTTACGTGGGAATGGCAAATTGCGTCGTTCCGGTCATTGGTGGCTGGATCGTCGATGCGGTTCTGCCCCACGACGCATGGACTGATGGAACGCCGCCCAAAAAGGCACGGCACCATCACGGATAGCGCCTCTAGAAATCGCTCTTTGAAAAGCCGGCCTCTCGGCCGGCTTTTTGCTGCGCGCGTTCCGCGCTACGCTTTCGCGACCGAAGGAGGAATTTGCCTGCCGTGAATGCCGGGGCCGAGTCACGCCTTAGTGGAGCCCGCGTCATCGCCGCCATCAAGGCAAGCGCGATCGAATATGTGCTGTCGGTGCCCGACATCACCACCAGTTCCGGATTGCTGGCGCCGATCGCACACGACAAAGACTTGCGGCTTATCCGCGTTTGCAAGGAGGACGAATGCATCGGCATCGCCTCGGGCTTGTCCTATTGCGACAAGCGCGCGCTCATCCTGATCCAGCACACTGGATTTCTGGATTCGATCAACGCCATCCGCGGCGTCGCCGTCGAGTACAAGCAACCGATCTGCATGATGGTTGGGCTATTGCAGCATGAGCCGGAGCGGGAGCCGCGCGCTTCGTCGCGTTACGGCGTGCGCATCATGGAGCCGATTCTCGACGACATGGGTATCGCCCATCACCTCATCAGCGTCGACGCCGACGTGGCGAAGATCCAGCCGGCGATTGAAAAGGCTTACGCTGATTCGGGACCGGTCGCATTCCTGATCGGGCGGAGTCCGGCATGATGAAGCGCGACGAATGTTTCCGGGTTCTGGCGCGCCACATCAAAGAAGAGGCTGTCGTCGCCACCTATAGCTCGGCGGTGGATTGGGTCGGGGTCGCACCGCGCGTCCTCAATTATACGTCGATCGGCGCAATGGGCCTCGACTCCTCACATGGGCTGGGCCTGGCGCTGGGCCGGCCCGATCGGCGCGTCATCGTCCTGCAAGGCGACGGCTCGCTTCTTATGAATCTCGGGAGCCTGGTCACCATCGCCGCGGTGGCGCCGAAGAACTTCGTCCATCTGGTCGCGCACAACGAGACTTACGAAGCCAATGGCGGCCATCCTATTCCGTCGCCGAAAGTGGATTTCGCCGGCCTGGCAAAGGCAGCAGGCTATGCCGCGGTTTACGATTTCGCCGATCTCGACGTCTTCACGCAGCAAGTGGCCCACGTGCTCGAACAAGATGGGCCGGTGTTCGCCACGCTGCATGTCGAGCCGTCGAAGCCGCTGACCTACGATTATCCGAACCTTTATGACCCCGCGAAGCGCAGAGCCTTCAAGGCGGCGTGGCAGGCGCGCGTGTAATTGTTGTCTTAGTTCAGCGCTTTTTTTCCAGCCGGCGCAGCACATCGTCGAGCTGATCGAGATTGCGATAGCGGATGTTGAGCACACCGCCACGGCCACGATCGTTGATGCTGACCACCAAGCCGATCGCATCGGAGATGCGCTTTTCCAGCGCAACCAAGTTGGCGTTCTTCTCCGCTCGGGCGAGTGACTTGCGGCCGTTGCGCTGGCCGTTGGCGTGCTTGCCGGTCTCGCGCGCCATCGCTTCGACTTGGCGAACATTGAGGCCGCGAGAAACGATTTCATCCGCCAGCCGCGCCGCATCCTGGTGACCGACCAAAGCGCGGGCGTGGCCGGCGTCGAGCCGGCCGGCGTGGATATGCTCCTTGACCGAATCGGGCAGCGTCTGCAGCCGGAGCGTATTGGCGACGTAGCTACGGCTTTTGCCGACCAGCCGGGCGACATCGTCCTGGCTGTGACTGAAATCCCGGATCAGCGCACGATAACCTTCCGCTTCTTCGAGCGGATTGAGATTGGCGCGCTGGACGTTCTCGATAATGGCAAGCTGCAGCGCCTCGTCATCGGTCGCATCGATGATGACGACAGGCACTTCGTGCAGGCCGGCGCGCTGCGCGGCGCGCCAGCGCCGCTCGCCGGCAATGATCTCATAGGCGTCATGGGTACCCCGCACCGGGCGCGCCACGATCGGCTGGATGATGCCGCGTTCGCGCAGCGAGGCAACCAGCTCGTCAAGCTCGGTGTTGGAGAAGACCCGCCGTGGATTGCGAGCATTGGGCCGCAACGCCTCAGTGGGCACGCGACGCTGACCGCGCGGCCGTTCGACGGAGGCGCTTTCACCGGCGACTTCGCCGATCAAGGCCGCCAGGCCCCGCCCCAGCCGCGATCGCGTCGCGTCGTCCGCCATCGCCGTCTTCCCCAGACCCTCAGTCATTCACCAGCCTCATCCGGCGCAAAGCTTTTTTTCTCGTTGGATGATTTCGGTCGCGAGCCGCAAATAGGCTTCGCTGCCGCTGCATTTGAGATCGTAGACCAGAACCGGCTTGCCGTAGGACGGCGCTTCCGAGACGCGGACGTTGCGCGGAATGACCGTGTCGTAAACTTTCGCGCCCATGAATTCGCGCACGTCGGCGACGACTTGGCCGGAGAGATTGTTGCGCGCATCGAACATCGTCAGCACGATGCCGTGAATGGTGAGATCCGGGTTGAGTTGTTCGCGCACCGACTCCACGGTCTTGAGCAGTTGCGACAGACCTTCGAGCGCAAAGAACTCGCACTGTAGCGGCACCAGGATGGCGTTCGCGGCTGCCATGGCGTTCACGGTCAAGAGATTGAGCGACGGCGGGCAATCGACCAGCACGTAAGTGAACTTGGTGTTGCCGATCGTGTTGAGAGGGTTGAGCGCGCTGCGCAGCCGGAACGCGCGGTCGCGCGCCTGGCCGATCTCGAGTTCGAGACCGGAGAGGTCGAGAGTCGATGGTGCGAGGTGAAGGCGCGGTACCGCGGTCGCGACGATGGCGTCGCGCAATGAAGCTTCGCCGGTCAGCACGTCGTAGGTCGAGTAGCGCCGGTTGCGTCGGTCGATGCCGAGCCCGGTCGATGCATTGCCCTGCGGGTCGAGGTCGACGATCAGAACGTCTTCGCCGATCGCGGCAAGCGCAGTGCCGAGATTGATCGCCGTCGTGGTCTTGCCAACGCCGCCTTTCTGGTTGGCCACAGCGAGGACGCGAGGCGGCCTTGCCGTACCACGCTCGGGCACCGTGAACGGGACGACACTGGGAGCGTCAGTCATCGCTGCACATCCAAATCTTGTGACAACCGTAAGTTGCTATAATACAATTGGAGGCTGTATTTCAGGGGTTCCGAGCGACCACAATTTTGGCCTTGGGATCAGTTCGAACTCGGCACCAAACTCATTTGAATCTTCCAACATTTAGCGGCTTCGGTCAATTCAGTGGCAACATCTTGTCCCTTGGGAAACAGGCCTATTGTCCCCTTTTTCAACAGCGGCGACGCCTCGCCGAGCAATTTGTTGAGTGGCGCCAGGGCACGCGCCGTCACCGCGTCGATGCGCGGCGGAGCATGCTTGAGGAAGTCCGCAATGCGTTCGGCGTGTACTGTGACCGACGCGCCGCAAACGCGCGCAGCCTCACGCAAGAACGCTGCCTTCTTCCCGATGCTTTCGACCAGGTGGACATGAACCCCGGGTGTGTCCGCCAACGCGCAGGCGATGACCAGCCCGGGAAATCCAGCGCCAGAGCCGAGATCGATCCAGATTTTTGCGTCGGGCGCCAGATCCAGAAGCTGCAGCGAATCGGCGATGTGCCGAGTCCAAATCAACGGCTCGGTCGAGGCCGCGATTAAATTTGTGTGCTGCTGCCATTGCAGCAAGAGCGCAACAAAGCGGTCGAGGCGCGCTTCTGTTTCACGTGAAACAGGCGTCAAAGCGAGACCGCGGGCGCGGTCCGTCGCAAGTTCAGACGGCGCCACTGGAAGACTGGCTGGCGGCCTTGCCGGCGGGCTTACGATGCTGCCGGCGCACATGGGCAGCAAGGAGTGTCAACGCCGCCGGCGTGACCCCGTCGATCCGGCTGGCGTGACCGATGGTTCGCGGCCGCTGGGCTTGCAGCTTGAGGCGAACCTCGTTCGACAGCCCTCGCAGCGTCGCGTAATCGATATCGTCGGCAAGGATGAGGCTTTCGTCGCGCCGATAGGACTCGACGTCCGCCGCCTGGCGGCTGAGATAGACGTCGTATTTGGCGTCGATTTCGAGTTGCGCGGCCGTCTTGACATCGAGCTCAGCAAAGCTTGGCCAAATCCGCGCCAGATCATCGATCCCAATATCGGGATAGGACAGGAGCTCGAAGGCGGATCGCCGCTGGCCATCCTTGCGCAGTGAAAGGCCATACCGGGCGGCCTCACTCGGCGTCACGTTCAAGGCGTGCGCCATGGTGCGCGCCGCATCGAGCGCGGCCACCTTCGCAAGGTGATGCTGGGCCCGCTCTGCACTGACGCAACCAAGCGCGATCCCCCTCCCCGTCAGCCGCTGATCGGCATTGTCGGCGCGCAGCGTCAGCCGATACTCGGCGCGCGACGTAAACATGCGATAGGGCTCGCTGACGCCGCGCGTGACGAGGTCGTCGATCATCACGCCCATATACCCTTCGGCGCGATCGAAAATGATCGGCGCCGCACCACTCGCCCGCGCTGCTGCGTTGAGACCGGCTACCAAGCCCTGCGCTGCAGCCTCCTCATAGCCGGTGGTGCCATTGATCTGGCCGGCCAGGAACAGGCCCGGCAGGCGCTTGGTCTCAAGCGCCGGCGTCAGTTCGCGCGGATCGACATGGTCATATTCGATGGCGTAGCCGGGCCGCACGATGCGGGCTCGCTCCAGGCCGGGAATGCTGGCGACCAGCGCGCTTTGGACCTCCTCCGGCAACGAGGTCGAAATGCCGTTGGGATAAACCGTCGTGTCGTCGAGCCCTTCCGGTTCGAGAAAGATCTGATGTCCGTCGCGCTCGCCAAAGCGCACGATCTTGTCCTCGATCGAGGGGCAGTAGCGCGGACCACGGCTCGTAATCTGGCCGGAATACATCGGCGACCGATGCACATTCGCCCGAATGATCGCATGGGTCGCCGGCGTCGTGCGGGTGATGCCGCACTGGATCTGTGGATTAACGATCTTGTCCGTGAGGACTGAAAAAGGCTCTGGCGGATCGTCACCCGGCTGCATTTCCAGGGACGCCCAGTCGATCGTGCTGCCGTCGAGCCGAGGCGGCGTCCCGGTCTTGAGCCGCCCAAGCGTGAAACCCTGCCGCTCGAGCGTGCGCGACAGCCCTACGGCCGGTGCCTCACCGACCCGGCCCGCAGCAATTTGCCGGCTACCGATATGAATCAGCCCGCGCAAAAACGTCCCGGTGGTCAAAACCACGGCGCTCGCGGCAAACTCGCGGCCATCCGCCAAGCGCGCGCCGTCGACCCGGTCCTCCCCCAAGAGATCGTCGACCTCGCCTTCGATAACCGTCAGATTCGTTGTGTGCCGGATCGCCTGCTGCATCGCTGCCGCGTAAAGCTTCCGGTCGGCTTGTGCGCGCGGACCGCGCACGGCAGGCCCTTTGCGGCGGTTGAGAACGCGGAATTGAATGCCGGCGGCATCCGCGACATGGCCCATCAACCCATCAAGCGCGTCGACCTCACGGACGAGATGGCCCTTGCCCAGTCCGCCGATCGACGGATTGCAGGACATCGCGCCGACGGTCGCAAAGCGCTGCGTAATGAGTGCCGTACGGGCGCCCATCCGTGCGGCTGCCGCGGCGGCCTCGCATCCGGCGTGGCCACCACCGACCACCATCACATCGAAACGGCCGTCCATCACGTCTCCAAAGCTGGGCCGTTTTAGCGAAGGCAAAATTGCCGGTCAAAACGCTACCGCCAACGCCCGTTTCACGTGAAACAATCCAGCGGCAAACGTTAACGAATCATTTACCAATACAGAAATCGCGAAAGATCACGTCCAAAATATCCTCGACATCGACACGCCCCGTCACACGGCCCAACGCAGTAGCCGCAGAGCGCAGTTCTTCGGCTACCAGTTCTTCATGCTCCCCAGGCTTCGCCGCCTCGGCCAATGCCCGATCAAGCGCCGCGACCGTCTCTTCGAACAGATGGCGATGCCTTGCTCGGGTTACGATCCCAGCCTCGACGGTCGCGAAATACTCCCCGGCAAATCCCGCTAATCGCCCGAGGAGCAAATCCATTCCTGCCCCAGTCGAGGCAGAGATTGAACAAATGACTTCATATTCATTCTTTACGGCGCCTCGTCCTCGTGACGGAGTGAGATCGATCTTGTTGACGACCAGCCAGATCTTCGAGGCGTCCAGCTTCTTCTCCGGGAAACCGCGTCGGTCTTCGGCTGATCCGTCAATGACCCAGAGCACCAGATCCGCGTCGGCTGCCCGCTCCCGCGCGCGCCGCACCCCCTCCTGCTCAACCGGCTCCGCGCTGTCGCGGATTCCCGCAGTGTCGAGCAACGTTACCGGATAGCCGTCAAGATCGAGATGCACCTCGATGACGTCGCGCGTGGTCCCGGGGTAGGGCGACACAATCGCGACGTCACGCCTCGCCAGCCGATTGAGCAGCGTCGATTTACCGGCGTTCGGCGGCCCGGCGATGGCGACCACCAGACCCTCGCGCAACCGCTCCCCTCGCCCGCCCCCGGCCAGCGCCTCCACAATCTCGCTGCGCAATTGCTGCGCAGCATGAACTGCCGGACCGATCAAATCCTCCGGCACATCGGCCTCGTCGGCAAAGTCGATCCGCGCCTCAACCAGCGCCAGCGCCCCGATCAATCGATGCCGCCAGGCTTCGGCCCGATCGCCAATCAACCCCTTGAGCTGACGGAATGCCTGTTTGCGCTGGGCCGGCGTCTCTGCCGCGATGAGATCGGCCAAACCCTCGACAGCGGTGAGATCAAGCTGGCCATTCTCAAAGGCCCGCCGGGTGAATTCACCGGGCTCCGCCATCCGGCACCCGTCGATACGGCCCAGCGCGTCAAGCACCCCCGCAATCACCGCCTGCCCGCCATGAAGCTGCAGTTCCGCAACATCCTCGCCAGTCTCGCTCCGCGGCGCCGGAAACCACAGCGCCAGCGCCTCGTCGATCGTCTCGCCGTTTCCCGGATCGCGCACACGGACGAGTGCCGCCTTGCGCGGCTCGGGGACGCGCCCAATCAACTTTTCCAATACAGGCCCCGCAAGCGACCCCGATATGCGCACGACCGCAATGGCCGCCGGCGGCCGACCGGAAGACAGGGCGTAAATGGTGGAACGATCCGACATGGTCTGCGGTTGCCGCCCATTGGCGCTTCAGCGCTTCGCCCCATGCGGGCTACTTGCTACGGTGCGCCGATGTCAACGTCAGCACCAGTATCGACAACCCATCAAAATCGCCTCGCTAACGAGACGAGCCCGTATCTCCTTCAGCACAAGACCAACCCCGTCGATTGGTGGGCGTGGGGACCCGAGGCGCTTGCGCAGGCCAAGCGGACCAACAAGCCAATCCTGCTGTCGGTCGGCTATGCCGCCTGCCACTGGTGCCACGTCATGGCCCACGAGAGTTTTGAAGACGAGGCCACCGCACAAGTGATGAACGAGCTCTTCGTCAACATCAAAGTCGATCGCGAGGAGCGGCCCGATATCGACCAGATCTACATGGCGGCGTTGCATCATCTCGGCGAGCATGGCGGCTGGCCGCTGACCATGTTCCTTACCCCCGATGGCGAGCCGATCTGGGGCGGCACCTATTTTCCCAACACCTCGCGTTACGGCAAGCCCGCCTTCGTTGACGTGCTACGCGAGCTTGCGCGGCTGTTCCGCGAGGAGCCACAAAAGATCGAACAGAACCGCGCCGCGCTGATGGAGCGGCTGACGGCCGCCGCGCACCCGTCCGGCGCCGCCACGTTCGGCCGCACCGAACTCGACAATGCCGCCCGCCAGATCGGCAGCATTATCGATCCCGTCAACGGCGGCACCCGCGGCGCGCCGAAATTTCCGCAAGCCGCGTTATTCGAACTGCTATGGCGCGCCGGGCTGCGCAACGGCGAAGCGCGTTACTTCGCGGCTGTCGACATCACGCTGCATCATATTTGCGAGGGTGGCATCTACGACCATCTCGGCGGCGGCTTTTCCCGCTATTCGGTCGACGAGCGCTGGCTGGTGCCGCATTTCGAAAAAATGCTCTACGACAATGCGCAGCTCCTCGAACTGTTGGCGATCGCGTACCAGCGCAGCGGCAATGCGCTTTATCGCCGCCGCGCCGAGGAAACCGTGGCCTGGCTGCAGCGCGAAATGACGACAGGCGAGGGCGCCTTCGCGGCCTCGCTCGACGCTGATTCCGAAGGTGAGGAGGGCAAGTTCTATGTGTGGTCCTACGACGAAGTGCTCCGCCAGCTCGGCATCGAAGACGGCGAGTTTTTCGCCGAGCATTACGACGTCACGCCGGCCGGCAATTTCGAAGGCCACAACATCCTCAACCGCCTGAAGCCGCAACCGCGCAGCGAGGCCGACGAAGCACGACTCGCCGCTTTGCGCGAAAAGCTTCTGGCCGTGCGGGCTGAGCGCGTGCGTCCCGGCCTCGACGACAAGGTGCTTGCTGACTGGAACGGGCTGATGATCGCCGCACTGGTCAACGCAGGCCTGTTGCTCGACCAGCCGTCTTGGATCGGGTTGGCTCAACGTGCATTCGACCTCATCGTACAGGCGATGACCCGCGGCGATCGGCTCGGGCATTCTTATCGCGAAGCGAAACTGAAGTTCCCCGGCCTCGCCTCCGATTTCGCCGCCATGATCCGCGCCGCGCTGGCGCTCTACGAGGCAACCGGACAGCGGACCTATCTCGATCGGGCGCTCGATTGGCAACGCGCGCTCGACCGCGACTATGCCGATGCCGCGACCGGGACCTACTACCTCACCGCCGCCGATGCGGAAGGGCTTGTGATCCGGCCCGCCGCGACCACCGACGAAGCGACGCCCAATCACAATGCGGTCGCGGCGCAAAATCTGATCCGGCTCGCCGTGCTTGCCGGCGACGATCAATGGTTGGAAAAAGCCGATCGGCTGATCGCCGCCGTTGCACCGCAGGCCACGGAAAATCTTTACATGCACATGGCCCTCCTTAACGCCGTCGATCTGCGCCTGCGCGCCGCGCAGATCGTCGTCACGGGGGAGGGGCCGGCCGCGCAGGCTCTGCTGGACGCCGCCCGCCGGCTTTCGCCGCTCGACCGCATCGTGCTGCATGCCACGACCGCCGACACGCTCCCACCGTCGCACCCGGCCCGCGACAAGATCGCCGCCGCTTCGACACCGCAGGCTTTCGTCTGCGTCGGCGAAACCTGTTCATTGCCAGTCACCGATCCAGCCGATCTCCAAGCCGCGATCGATGCGGTGCGACATTCTTGACGCTGCCATTCTTTCGTGGATGTTTTGTGCTTAATGCGTGCCGGGGCGCAGCAAGGGAGACCCACTGATGCGAAACGGGATCATCTTGGCCGTTGCCTTCACCGCGCTGTCCGCAAGCGGCGCGCGCGCCGAGCAGTGGTGCGGCTATACGACCCACAAGAACGCTGTCGTCGAGTGCGGCTACATGAGCGCAGCCGACTGCGCCGATGCGGTCGGCAAGGGCGGGATGTGCTTCGTCGACCCGGATCTGGCGCTCGATACGAAGCGCACCACTCCTGTGACCACGGCGAGATCTTCCGCCGACCGAAGCTGACCGATTACCAAACCAGTGCTGGGACCATAGTTGACCGTTGCGTCCCGTCGAATTGAACGGGTCTCGAATGCCTGACCTGCCTCAGTGGCTCGCGCAATTTGGTCTGGAGACTTTGGCCGGAGTGCTGGCCGACAATGACGTCGATCTCGACATCCTTCCCGATCTGACCGAGCAGGATTTTGAGAAGCTCGGGATTTCGCTCGGTCACCGGCGGAAGCTTGTCAAAGCCATCACCACGCTCCGCGACGATTTTAAGACTTCCACCCGGGAAGTCAGAGCAGGAACCGGTGAAGCCCGCTGCGACTGCTCCGACCGTGCCGGCCCCCGAAGCCGAGCGCCGGCAGGTCACGGTGTTGTTCAGCGACCTCGTCGGCTCGACGGCGCTCGCCACCGCGCTCGATCCCGAGGATTTAAGCCGCCTGATCAAGCGCTACCAAGACGCCTGCGCCGGCGCCGTCGCCCGCTTTGACGGTTACATCGCCAAGTTCATGGGCGACGGCGTCCTCGCCTATTTCGGTTATCCGCAAGCGCATGAAGACGCGGCCGAACGCTCGGTGCGCGCCGCGCTGGCGATCGTCGAGACGGTCCGCCAGATCGAGCGGCCGGATGGCGCCCCGCTCCAAACTCGTGTCGGGATCGCCACCGGGGTTGTCGTAGTGGGTGACATTGTCGGCAGCGGCGCCGCGCGCGAAGAATTGATTATCGGAGAAACGCCGAACCTCGCCGCGCGTTTGCAGACGTTGGCTAAGCCCAATGCCGTAGTGATCAGCGAGGCCACCTGCCGCCTGCTCGGCGGCAGCTTTGACTATCAAAGCCTCGGCGAGCATGAGCTCAAGGGATTTGCCAAGCCGATACCGGTCTGGCGCGTCTTGAAGGAGGCACCGCTCGCCAGCCGCTTTGCCGCAGCCCGCGCCGCGGGTCTCAGCCCCTTTGTCGGCCGAACGCAGGAAATGGGACTGCTGGCCGACCGCTGGCATCTGGCGCAGCAGGGCGAAGGACAGGCGATCGTGCTCACTGCCGAATCCGGGATGGGCAAGTCGCGCTTGGTCGAGGCGTTGTTCGAGCGGATCGGCGCTGAGCCGCATCGCCGCGTCGTGCTGCAGTGCTCGCCGTACCACAGCAATACGGCGTTCTATCCGGCGATGCGCCAGATCGAGCATGCCGCCGGTTTTGCGCTCGAAGATTCAGTCGCACAAAAACTCGACAAGCTTGATGCCTTCCTCACCAGGACCGGAAGCCCGGCGATTCCCACCGCTCCCTTGCTCGCCGATTTGCTGTCGTTGCCGTCCGACGGTCGCTACGCGGCGGTCGATCTGACGCCAGCGCAGCGCAAGAGTGCGACAACTTCAGCGCTGGTCGATCATCTTATTGGACTTTCCGCGAGCGAACCGGTGCTTCTCGTCCTTGAGGACGCGCATTGGATCGATCCGACGACCCAAGAATTGCTGACGCGTCTCATCGATTCGATTGAATCGGCTCGTGTCCTCGCCATCGTCACGGCGCGGCCGGAATTCGCATCGCCGTGGGCGGGGCGCGATCATGTTGCCTCGCTGGCGCTGAGCCGGCTCGGCAAGACACAATGCGCGGAGATTGTTGCCGGTATTACCGCGTCGCAATCGGTCACCGCTGATTTGCTGGAAGAGATCCTCGCCAAGACCGACGGCGTGCCATTGTTCGTGGAAGAGTTGACTCGAACCATCACGGAAACGCAAACCGCGAACCAGCTCACTGTGCCGGCCACCTTGCAGGATTCGCTGATGGCGCGGCTTGACCGGCTCGGCCCCGCCAAGGAAGTCGCGCAAATCGCCGCCACCATCGGTCGACAATTTGCCCGCGCTCTCTTGGCGGCTGTCGCCCCGGCCGGCCCGGACGAGCTCGAATTAGCGCTGGCGCGTTTGACGGAGGCGAGCCTCGTCTTCCCGCAAAGCCGCGCGATCGAGCCGACCTACAGTTTCAAGCACGCGCTCACCCGCGATGTCGCTTACGACAGCCTGCTGCGGGCCCGCCGCCGCGACCTCCACGAGCGCATCGCGCACATCCTCGAGGAGCGCTTTCCCGCGTTGGCGGCCGCGGAGCCGGAAATTCTGGCGCACCATTTCAGCCGCGCTGACCTGCCGGAGCCGGCTTGCCTCTATTGCGAGAGCGCCGGCGACCGGGCTGTCGCCCATTCGGCCTATGCGGAGGCGGTCGCTCATTTCGATGCCGCGCTCATTGAAACCGGCCGCATGCCGCCGGGGCACAACCGCGATCAACGCGAACTTGCCATCCTGCTCAAGCGAGGTCCCGCGGTCTTCGTTTATAAGGGTATGCAAAACCCCGAAGCGGAGCTGAATTACCAGCGCGCCTATGAAACCGCGAAGAGATTGGATGACAATGCCGCGCTGTTCAAGGCGCTGTGGGGGATGTGGCTCTGCGCCAATTTGCAACGACGGACATCGATCGCACGCGACCGGGCCGAAGAGCTGGTGGCGCTCGCGCAAAGTTCGGCGGATGACGCACTCATCCTTGAGGCCATCCATTGCCGCTGGTCCACGGCTTTCTTTCGCGGCGACGTTTTGAACGCCTTGGCTGATGCTCTTGAGGGAATCAAACACTACGACCTGGCGCGGCATAACCGGCTCGGCGCTCAATTCGGCGGCCACGATCCCGGAGTCTGCGCCAACACCAGTACCGGTTTGGCCTTCGCGCAGCTTGGTCGAAGCAAGGAAGCAGCCGAATGCGTCGAACGCGGACTTGCGCTCGCACGGCAGCTAAACCAGCCAACGAGCTTGGCCTTTGCGCTGACCGCCGCCATTCAGATCTATGCGATCCTAGATGATCTCGGCGCCGTCCGGCATTCGGCCCTGCAACTGTTTGAGGTCGGAGAAAAGTTTGATTTGCCGCCACAGCGCGCGGTCAGCGCATTCATGTCCGGTTGGACGAAGTTACGCGAAGGCGCATTGGGCGTTGGGCTCCAGGCCATGGAATCCGAATTCACGCGCGTCACGAGGATGGGTTCGCTACCCCAACTCTATGCCGGCCTTCTCGCCGCGGCCCGGCTGTTAGCCGGAGAACCGGCGCATGCCCTTGAGCCGATCGACGCTATCTTGCCGACATTCACCGAGCCCGGCGTCGGCTTTTATCTACCCGAGCTTTACCGGCTGCGCGGCGAATGTCTGCTTCGTCTCGAACCGTCGCGTTTGGACGAAGCCGTCCGGGACTTTCAATCGGCCATTGCCGTCGCCAAGCGACAGAACGCGCTGCTGTTTCGGCTGCGCGCGGCCATCAGCCTGGCGCGCGCCGGGAATCGAACCGGTCTATCTGGAAAAGAATACTCGCAGCTCAAGGAAGCGGTAGGCGCCTTTACGGCCGAAGCCGATAGCCCTGAGTTGATCTCCGCGCGCGAAATGCTGTCGGGCTGATCCACCCGCTCATCGGCTAGCCGCGTCAGGTATTCATCGAGTCGAAGAACTCGCTGTTGTTCTTGGTGTTGCGCAGCTTGTCGAGCAGGAAGTCGATGGCGTCCATGGTGCCCATCGGATTGAGGATGCGGCGCAGCACGTACATCTTCTTGAGCTGATCGGGCGGCACCAACAGCTCTTCCTTGCGGGTGCCGGAGCGGGTGATGTCCATGGCCGGGAAGGTGCGCTTGTCGGCCACCTTGCGATCGAGGATCAGTTCCGAATTGCCGGTGCCCTTGAACTCTTCGAAGATCACTTCGTCCATCCGGCTGCCGGTGTCGATCAGGGCTGTGGCGATGATGGTCAGCGAGCCGCCTTCCTCGATATTGCGCGCGGCGCCGAAGAAACGCTTCGGCCGCTGCAAGGCATTGGCGTCGACGCCTCCGGTCAGCACCTTGCCGGAGGAGGGCACCACGGTGTTGTAGGCGCGGCCAAGCCGGGTGATCGAGTCAAGCAGGATCACCACGTCGCGGCCGTGCTCGACCAGGCGCTTGGCCTTCTCGATCACCATCTCCGCGACCTGAACGTGGCGCACCGCCGGTTCGTCGAAGGTCGAGGATACCACCTCGCCCTTCACCGAACGCTGCATGTCGGTGACTTCCTCGGGCCGCTCGTCGATCAATAGCACGATCAAATAGCATTCCGGATGATTGTGCGTGATCGAGTGCGCGATGTTTTGCAGCAGCACGGTCTTGCCGGTGCGCGGCGGCGACACGATCAGTGCGCGCTGGCCTTTGCCGACCGGCGCGACGATGTCGATAACGCGCGCCGAGAGATCCTTCTTGGTCGGATCCTCGTATTCCATCTTCAGCCACTCGTCCGGATAGAGCGGCGTCAGGTTGTCGAAATTGACTTTGTGGCGCGCTTTTTCCGGATCCTCGAAATTAAGCGAGTTGACCTTGAGCAGCGCGAAGTAGCGCTCGCCCTCTTTGGGGCTGCGGATGTGCCCGTCGATGGTATCGCCGGTGCGCAAACCGAAACGGCGGATTTGCGAGGGCGAGACGTAGATGTCGTCGGGGCCGGGGAGATAATTCGCTTCCGGCGAGCGCAGAAAGCCGAAGCCGTCCGGCAGCACCTCGACGACGCCTTCGCCGACGATGTCGGTCTCGCGGGCCGAAAGCTGCTTGAGGATGCCGAACATCAGCTCCTGCTTGCGCATGGTCGAGGCGTTCTCGACCTCGAGCTCTTCGGCGAAGGAGACGAGCTCAGCCGGAGTCTTGGTCTTGAGCTCTTGGAGTTTCATTTCCCGCATATGCAGAATGTCCTATGGAAATCGGGCCTGCGACGGAATTGGGATTGCGGCGTCGCGGGCAAAAGGAAGATCGCAGGTCTTTGGGCTGGAAGGGGCTTGGGACCCCGGACCCTGATGCACCCGGCGGCTCCAATTCACTGGAGCCAGAACACAACTGCATCCGCCTACGTCGGGTGGGATGGCCTCAAGATAAGAAAAGACCGCAGTTCAGGCAAGGGCCGAACTGAACTTTGCACTAGCAACGCGTAAAGATCAGAACGGTTTCACTACCGCCAGGATAACGATGGCGACCATCAGCACTGTCGGTACCTCATTGATAAGCCGATAGAATTTCTGAGAATGCCGGTTATGGTCAGCGGCAAAATCCTTCACCCAGCGGGCGAACAATCCATGCAGTGCAGAAAGGGCAAGAACGAGTACAAGTTTGGCGCCAAGCCAGCCCGAGGCGAACCAGCCGTAGCGAGAATCAGGTCCGTGCCAGGCGAGCCACAGGCCCAAAAGCCAGGTTGCGATCATCGCCGGATTGATGATGGCCCGTAACAGCCGTCGCTCCATCACCTTGAAGGTCTCCGACTGAATCGAGCCCTTCTCGGCCGCACAATGGTAGACGAACAGCCGCGGCAAATAGAGCATGCCCGCCATCCAGGCGATCACCGCGATGATGTGGAACGCCTTGACCCACTGATACACCATCGCCCCGTTTCCTCTCGTGCAGCGCGGATCAGTTCGCCATGCCGCGCACGCGCGCGATCATCCGTTCGACATGAGCAAGCGGCGTATCCGGCAGCACGCCATGACCGAGATTAAAGATAAAGGGCCCGGCCGCAAAAGCTTCCAGAATCGCATCGATCGAACGGTCGAGCGCAGCACCGCCGGCGAGCAGTGCCAGCGGATCGAGATTGCCTTGAACCGGCCGCACGCTCTGCACCTGTTCGCGCCCGAAGCCGAGCTCGACCATCCAGTCGAGCCCGACGGCGTCGACAGGAACTCCAGCGATATATTGCGGAAGTTTTGTTCCGGCGCCGCGCGGAAAGCCGATGATTTTTGCTTCAGGTATGCTCTCGCGAACCGCCGCGACAATTCGCGAGCAAGGCTCGATACACCACTTGCGAAACTCCTCGGGTGGCAGCACGCCCGCCCAGGTGTCGAAAATTTGCACGGCATCAACTCCGGCATCGAATTGCCGGGTCAAATAATCTGTCGAAGCCGCGACCAGAATATCGATCAACTCAGCGAACGCATCGGGGTGCCGATAGGTAAACTGCCTTGCCGGCAACTGATCGACACTGCCGCCGCCGGCGATCATGTAAGTTGCAACAGTCCAAGGCGCGCCGCAAAAGCCGAGCAGCGCCACGCTCGGCGGTAATTCCTGCCTGACCCGTCCGATCGTCTCATAGACCGGCGTCAGCGTCGGCTGATCGAGCTCACGTCGTAACCGGCCTAACGCCGACGGAGTTTCGATCGCATCGAGCCGAGGCCCATTGCCCTCCTCAAAGCTCACGCGTTGGCCCAGCGCATGCGGCACCACCAAAATATCGGAAAATAGAATCGCGGCATCGAAGCCGAAACGCCGGATCGGCTGCAACGTCACTTCCGCCGCCAATTCCGGATCAAAGCACAGATCGAGGAAAGTCTTCCTCTTTTCGCGGATTGCCCGATATTCTGGAAGATATCGTCCGGCCTGACGCATAAGCCAGATCGGCGGAACGAGATTTCGTTCGCCTGATAGAACATGGAGCAGCGGTTTGATCACAGGCGTACTTGGCACATTCTCTTCCCCGCTCAAATAGAGTCTTAGAGTCTGTTGTAGTGCTTGGACGGTTGATTGGACTCATACATTTGGTTTGCGGATGCCGTCCCGGACTTACCCACATGTCCCCGATATCATGCCGCATGTCCCGATGTGGCGACTCTGAGGCATTTTCGGGCCAAATAGCGTCAATCTTGCAGCAGCCGTCCACATTTCACCACTGCCGTGGGTGGTCAGGGATATTAAACGCCGGCGCGGCAAGGGTGTGGACGGCTGAAGGACTTATCAGCCCATGGTGCTTGCACCCCGGGGCGAGCCATGGCCTTCTCCACAGTCGTCGACAGGTTGTCCTTTCTAACCGCATCGATTCCATGGCGCAGGCGGCAGGTTATTTTCACCTTCATCTGATCTCCGATGCGACCGGCGAAACGCTCATTACGGTCGCGCGGGCAGCCGCCGCGCAATATACGAAGGTCATGCCGGTCGAGCACGTGCACCCGCTGGTTCGCACCCAAAAGCAGCTCGACCGGGTTCTAGCGGACATCGAGGAATCGCCCGGCATCGTTCTCTACACGCTACTCGAGGAAAATCTGGTCGAGCGGCTGGAAGCAAAATGCCGTGAGCTTGGCCTGCCGTATCTGTCGATCCTCGGCCCGGTGCTGCACCTGTTCCAGGCCTATCTCGGCGCCGAATCGACGCACAAAGTCGGCGCCCAGCACACGCTTAATGCCGAATATTTCCGCCGCATCGACGCGCTCAACTACACGATGCTGCATGACGACGGTCAGCAGACCGACGATCTCGAAGAGGCCGACGTCGTGTTGGTCGGCGTATCGCGCACCTCGAAGACGCCGACCTCGATCTATCTCGCCAATCGCGGGGTCAAGACGGCCAACGTGCCGCTGGTGCCGGGCGTGCCGTTGCCGCCGCAAGTCGAGCGGCTCAGCCGTCCGCTGATCGTCGGCCTTTTTGCCACACCCGAGCGGATCGTGCAGATCCGGCAAAATCGGCTGCTGGGGCTTAAGGTCCAGCGCGACGATGATCAATATATTGACCGGCAGGCGGTGGCGGAGGAGATCGCCACCTCGCGTCGGCTTTGCGCCAAGCACAATTGGCCCCTGATCGACGTGACCCGGCGCTCGATCGAGGAAACCGCCGCCGCGGTGCTCGCCCATCTCGGCGAGCGTCGCCGGCAGCGCGTCTCGTGAGGCTTCGCCAATGCCACTATGGCTTGCCGGGGAACCGCTCGTGCTGGCCTCACGCAGCAAGGCGCGGCAGGGCTTGCTCGCCAATGCGGGCATTCCGATCGAGGTCGTCCCGGCAGACCTCGATGAGCGTGGCTTGGAGGCCGGCACAAATTCGGCCGCGCCTGGAGCAATCGCCGCGCATCTGGCGCGGGCCAAGGCCTCTACCATCGCCAAGGGAATGCCCGGCCGATTGACACTCGGCGCCGATCAAGTACTCGCGCTCGGTGCCAAATGCTTTGCCAAGCCGGCGGATCGCGCGATGGCGCGCGCGCAATTGCGCGCGCTTTGCGGCCGCACGCACGAGCTGCATTCTGCGATCGTATTCGTGAGGGATGCCAAGGTGCTGTTCGAATACGTCGACGTTGCGCGGCTCGCCATGCGTTCGTTCTCGGAGCGGTTTCTCGATCTTTATCTCGATGCAGTCGGCGAGGCGGCGACGGCGAGCGTCGGCGGTTATCAATTGGAAGGCCTCGGCGTTCAATTGTTCGAACGCGTCGACGGCGACTATTTTACGGTGCTGGGGTTGCCGCTGCTGCAGGCATTGGATTTTCTGCGCCAGGAAGGGTACCTCGCGCGATGAGCGACGACGGGCCGTTCATTCTTTGCCTGACCGGCTCGCTGGGCATGGGCAAATCGACCGCGGCCAAATTCTTCGCCGCCGCCGGGGTGCCGGTCCACGATTCGGACGCGGTCGTGCATGCGCTTTATGCAGGCGAAGCGGTGCCGCTGATCGAGGCGGCATTTCCCGGCTCGACCAATAACGGCAAGGTGGACCGCACCAGGCTCGCTACGATGGTTCTCAACGACAGCGCGGCACTCGCCCGGCTCGAGGCCATCGTCCATCCGCTGGTCTTTGCCTCGCGGGAAAAATTCCTTGCCGAAGCCCAAGCCCGCGGTGCTCCGGTCGCCGTCCTCGATGTGCCGCTGTTGTTCGAAACCGGCGCGGATTCCCGCTGCGATGCCGTGGTGGTGGTCTCGGCGCCGGCCGAGGTCCAGCGCCGGCGCGCGTTCGAGCGGCCGGGCATGACCGAGGATAAATTCGCCGCCATCCTGCGGCAGCAGATGCCCGACGCGGAAAAGCGCCGGCGCGCCGGTTTCATCCTCGATAGTTCACAGGACTTCGAGCACACCCGGGCGCAGATTGCAGACATTTTGCGACGCGTCGCTAAAATGCCGCGACGTCGCCGCTGATTCGCATTCGGCCGGAACAAGATGCGCGAGATCGTTTTCGACACCGAGACCACCGGGCTTGATCCCCTGCAGGGCGATCGGCTGGTCGAAATCGGCTGTATTGAGCTCGTCAATCGGTTCCCGACCGGCAAGACCTTTCACAGTTACTTCAATCCCGAACGCGACATGCCGGAACAGGCTTTTAAGATTCATGGCCTGGCCAGCGAATTCCTCAATGACAAGCCGCTGTTCGTCCATCGGGTCGAAGAGCTGATCATGTTCCTCGGCGATGCCCAGCTCATCGCCCATAACGCCATGTTCGATCTCGGCTTCCTTAATGCCGAATTGGAACGCGCCGGCCGCACCACGGTGAACCGCGAGCGGATGATCGACACTCTCCTGATCGCGCGCCGCAAGCATCCGGGCGGGGCCAACCGGCTCGACGATCTCTGCACCCGTTATTCGATCGACAATTCGCGGCGCACCAAGCACGGCGCGCTGCTCGATGCCGAGCTTTTAGCCGAGGTCTATGTCGAGCTGATCGGAGCGCGCCAGGCGCAGCTCATTCTTTCGCAAGCAGCGACGCCTGTTGCGACGCATGGCGAGGCCGTCGTGCTGCGCCAACGCTCGACGCCGCTTGTCGAACGACTGACGGCCGACCAACGCCTGGCGCACCTGCGTTTCATCGCCAGCCTCGGCGACAACGCGGTCTGGCGCGATTACGTCAGCTTGGATTGAGCGGCGCCGGTGACGGTGGGGTTGCCGCCAAGCGCTGCCGGTAGAGGCCGGCAAAATCGATCGGTTCCAAAAGTAACGGGGGGAACCCGCCGTTACGCGTGGCCGTGGCGATGATTTCGCGCGCGAACGGAAACAGCAAGCGCGGACATTCGATCATGATCATAGGCTGCACACTGTCGGGCGGTATGTTGACGATGCGAAACACGCCGCAATAGAGCAGTTCGAAGCCGAAAATCAGCATGCCCTGAGCTTCGGCTCTGCCGTCCAGACGCAGCGTGACTTCGACGTCAGTGTCGGTCAGGGGAGCGGCATCGACCCCGACATTGACGTTGATGGAGGGTTGCTGCGTGCTCGGCGCCATCGAGCGCGGCGCATTCGGATTTTCAAATGAAAAATCCTTGACGTATTGCGTCAGAACGCCGATCTGCGGTGCCGGCACTTGCCCCATTCCGATTTGCGGCGCGGGGCCGCCATTGGTCGCTGACATCCTTGTCTCCGGCCTCTATGGGTTGCGGCTTGGCTAACATAGGGGGAGGGGGCTAACAATGGCGGCGGTACTGCCGGGGCGCGGTATTATGCGGCGTGCCGGCGCCGATTCCGACGTATTTGCCTAAAAGCCTGTCACTCCGCCTTGCTTCCATTGTTGGCGCGGCAGCTATGATCGTCTAATCTCGCCGTCGGGCGCGCCTTGGTCATTATCGCGGCCACTGGATGGCTTTCGTTGCGTGCTTACATAGTGCCGGGAGACGGAACTGCTCTCATACCGGCCGGTTCGAGCCGCCATTGATCCGCGACGAGCGCCGCTGAAAGAAATGCCCGACGTGTTTGACATATACACCATCATTTTCCTGGCGCTGGCGGTCTTCATATTCCTGCGCCTGCGCAGCGTATTGGGCCAGCGCACCGGCCGCGAGCGGCCGCCCTACGATCCGTATTCGGCGCGCGATGCCGTACGCAGCCCTGCGGCTGACAAGGTGGTGACGCTGCCGCCACGGCCCACTGAAGCCTCGCCGCGCCCAGTCGAAGCCGCGCCAGCGCCCGCCGCCGAGCGCTGGAAGGACATTGCCGAGAGCGGATCGGCCATCGCGGCCGGTCTCGATGCGATCGTGGCGGCCGATCCGAATTTCGATGCCAAGCATTTTATCACCGGCGCGCGGACCGCTTACGAGATGATCGTGACCGCCTTTGCCGGCGGCGACCGCAAGCAATTGCGCAACCTGTTGTCGCGCGAGGTATTCGACGGCTTCGATGCCGCGATCACCGAGCGCGAACGCCGCAGCGAGACCGTCGAAACGCGCTTCGTTTCGATCGACGCTTCGACCATTACGGCGGCCGAACTGCGCAACCGCTCGACGGCGCAGATTACGATCCGGTTTGTGTCGAAACTGATTTCCGCCACGCGCGATCGCGCCGGCACCGTGATCGACGGCAGCGCCGAAAAGGTCACCGACGTCACCGACGTATGGACCTTCGCGCGCGACATCGCCTCGCGCGATCCCAACTGGAAAGTGATCGCGACCGAAGCCGGGCAGTGAGGTCGGCGATGAGGCCGCGGTCGGCATCGTGCCCGGGGTTGCGCCTCATTGCTCTATTGATCGGCATTTTCGGCATGGCGTTGACGGCCCATGCGCAGGATCGCGCGCCGATCGAATTTCCCAATACGCAATATGAGCCGGTCGACTGGTCGGATCTCGATGGTTGGACCTCTGACGATCACGCCGCGGCGTTTGCCGCCTTTTTGACGAGCTGCCGCACGCTTGACGCCAAGCATCGCCACGAACGGGACCTGACGGCAATTCCTTCGGCGTTGCGGAATATTTGCGAGCTGGCGCGGCAGGCCGTCCCGCTCGACGAGGATGGCGCACAAAAATTCTTCGAGGAGAATTTCCGGCCCATCCGGATCAACAAGCTCGGCGATAGCGACGGATTTCTCACCGGCTATTACGAGCCGATCATTGCCGGCTCGCGCGTACCGACCGGCGAATTCACGGCGCCGCTCTATCGCCGGCCGCCCAATCTTGTCGTCTCCGGCTGGCGCCGGCTTGGCAAGGACGCGTTCCCGAGCAAGGGCGTTCGCGTCGGCCGCCGCGTCGGCCGCCGCAAGATCGTGCCGTATTACACCCGCGCCGAGATCGAGGACGGCGCGCTCGACGGCTGGCACCTCGAAATCTGCTATTTGCACGACCAGGTCGATGTCTTGTTTGCGCAGATCCAGGGTTCGGCGCGCATCAGGCTCGAAGACGGCACCATCCTGCGCGTCAACTACGACTCCCACAATGGCTGGCCCTATACCCCGGTCGGCCGTGTCTTGGTCGATGACAAGATCATGACCAAGGATCAGGTGTCGATGCAGAGCATCCGCGCCTGGATGGAAGCCAATCCGGACCTTGCCAAAGCGGTGCGTCGCGAAAATAAATCCTACGTGTTCTTCCGCATCACCGGGCTCGCCACCGAAGACGAAGCAGTCGGCGGCGAGGGCGTTGAGCTGATGCCCGGCCGTTCCATCGCCATCGATCGTTCGCTGCACGCTTACGGCACGCCGTTCTTCATCCAAGCCGACCTGCCTATCGCCAACCAGAAGGCGGACACGAAATTCGACCGTCTCGTCATTGCGCAAGATACCGGTTCGGCGATCGTCGGTCCGGCGCGCGCCGATATTTACTTCGGCGCCGGCGACGAAGCTGCGCGCATCGCCGGCCGCATCAAACATGCCGGCTCCTTCATCATGCTGATTCCCCGCGCGCTCGATCCGGTCGCGGCGGGGCGCGACACGCCGTTGCCGCCGGAACGGCCCAGCGAGTTCGGGGTGAGTCTTACCACCATGGTCGATCCGACGGCGGTCGATTCCCCCGCGGAAGCGACGCCGCCGGCAAAGCCCGCGGCCGCAATCGCTCCGGCGCCTTCGTCTCGTGTGAATGGCCAAGCGCGGCGAAAGAGATGAGTCGGCGCCGCAATTTGAGCGATGAGGAGCACGCGCTTTGGACGGGCTTTACGCGCTCGATCAAGCCGCTCCGGCCGGCGAAAGCGACAACCAAGCCCGTCGCCAGTTCCAGCCCAGGAAACCGTCAAGACGAGATCCAGCAAGCGGCGCTGGAGGCGCCCGCCTTGTCGCCCAGGCGGCGAGAGGCGCCGCCCGCCGTCAAATCGCCCCCACTGGCGCCCCTTGACCGCCGCGCCAAGCAACGCGTCGCGCGCGGCCGCGACGCGATCGACGCCCGCATCGATCTGCACGGCATGACGCAGCGGCAAGCCCATGCCGGGCTGCTGCGCTTTCTGCACCAGGCTCAGGCGGAGGACGCCAAAATGGTCTTGGTGGTGACCGGCAAAGGCGGCGGGACGGCCGCGCCCGATCGCGCCGAGCGCGGTGTGCTGCGGCGGCAAGTGCCATTGTGGCTGGAGCTGCCGGAATTCCGCCACCTCGTTGTCGGCTTCAGCGAAGCGCATGTGAGTCACGGCGGACAGGGCGCGCTTTATCTGCGCTTGCGGCGCGCGCGGTAAAGCCAGGTACGTTAACCTTAACGCTTAGAAAGCCACACGCGCTGCAAGAATTGGTCAAGTTCGTCTGCGACAACGGCTCAACAAACGCGCCGTTGTTCGCAGGAGTATTCATGTCCGATAATCTGGCCGTGCCGATGAAATCCGCTGCGCCGCGCAGCGGCTCCGCCGATACGCGCATCCTCGTCCAGGTCGAGAAGTGGATGGCGCTGATCCGCGAGATCAAGCAAGAGCGTGCCAAAGACCTGCTCAAAAACTAGTCGATCTTGATTCCGGCCGCCTTGATCACCGCGCTCCACTTTACAGTGTCCGCCTCCAACCACTGACGCAGCGCTTCCGGGCTCGAGCCCTGTACCGCATAAGCGGTCCGCGCCAGCTTGTCCTTGATCGCCGGCACGGCAAGCGCCGTGGTGATGTCCGCACTCATTTTGGCGATGATGTCCGCCGGTGTCTTGGCGGGCAGGAAAACGCCCTGCCAGGAATCGACCGCGTAGCCGGGAACTCCGGCCTCGGCGATGGTCGGCAATTCCGGCTCGGCCGCCGACCGCTGTGCGCCCGTCGTCGCCAGCGCACGCACCTGACCCGACCGCGAATAGGTCAGCAGCTCGCCGCTGCCGAAATAGCAGTCGACCCGGCCGGGAATGAGATCGACGAAGGCCGGCGCCGCGCCGTGATACGGCACATGCGTCATCTTGATGCCGGCCATTTGCATAAACAGCTCTTCGGCAAGCTGCGGCGCGCTGCCGGTGCCGGGCGACGCCATGATGCGCTTGCCGGGATTCGCTTTGGCATCGGCGATGAACTCCATGACCGATTTGGCCGGCGAAGAGTTGGGCACGAACATGAAGAACGGAAATTTGGCGACCAGCGACACCGGATCGAGGTCGGTCGCTGGATCGTAACTCAGCGAGCGGTAGAGCCCGACATTGGTCGCCAGCGACGACGTCGCATAGAGCGCCGTGTAGCCGTCGGGCTCCGAATGCGCGACGTATTCATTGGCGACATTGGTGCCGGCGCCCGGCTTGTTTTCGACGACGACCTGCTGGCCCCAGAGCTTTGACAGTTGATCGGCGAGCACGCGCGCCACAGTGTCGGTCGGTCCGCCGGCAGCGAGCGGCACGATCAAACGAACCGCTCGGTTGGGCCAAGCGCCCGATTGAGCCCGCGCGAAAAGATTCGGCGCGAGTGTCGATGCGGCAGAAAACGCAATCAAGCGGCGACGCGTCAGCATGGCCACTCCCCGGCTAAATCGAGGCAAGCTTAGTCCCTAATGGCGGACCCCGCTATGCGTGGGGCCTGCGTCACGCTGACCGGGTATTGACCGCACATCGCGTTATAACTATGTTATAACCTCACGCAAAGGACGTCAGCCATGAAAAGTGCCATTCGCCGAATGGGAAATTCGCAGGGCGTCATCATTCCGAAGCCGCTACTCGCCGAAATCGGCGCGAAAGCCGGAGATATGGTCGACATGAAGATCGAGCGCGGCAAGATCGTCATGTCGCGCGCCAAGCGTAAGCCGCGCGAAGGATGGGCGGAGGCCAGCAAAGCGCTGGCCGCTGCGGGTGAGGGCGGGCCGGTTTGGCCGGAGTTCGGCAATGAAGGCGATAAGGACTGGACGTGGTAGCGCGCGGCGACGTGTGGCTGGCGCGGCTGGATCCGACGGAAGGGCGTGAAATACGCAAGACGCGGCCGTGCCTGGTTATTTCGCCGCCTGAACTTCACGATTTTCTTGACATCGTTATTATCGCTCCGATGACAACCGGCAGTCGTCCGGCGCCTTTTCGATGGTCAATAGATTTCTCCGGCAAGAAGGGCTTTATCTTGCTCGATCAGATCAGGACGATCGACAAGCGTCGACTAGCCAGAAAGATTGGCGCCATTAGCCATCGTGATCTGTCGGCGACATTGACAATATTGCAAAGGCTTTTCAGCGAATAGATTTCGGCGTTACAAAATGAACCGGCTCAAATCCGCATTCTTGGCGAGATCGCCGACGTGCTTGTGCACATAGGCGGCGTCGATTTTCACCGTCTCGCCGGAGCGGTCCGGCGCGCCGAACGACACCTCGTCGAGCACGCGCTCCATCACGGTCTGCAACCGCCGCGCCCCGATATTTTCTACGCTCGCGTTCACTGCCACGGCTATGTCGGCCACCGCATCGATGGCGTCCTCGGCGAATTCGAGCGTCACGCCTTCGGTCGCCATCAGCGCGATATATTGTTTGATCAGCGAGGCTTCGGGCTCGGTGAGGATGCGCCGCATATCGTCACGGGTCAGCGGTTTCAGCTCGACGCGGATCGGCAGCCGGCCCTGCAGCTCGGGCAATAGATCGGACGGCTTCGAAATGTGGAAGGCGCCCGAGGCAATGAACAGGATATGGTCGGTTTTCACCGCGCCGTGCTTGGTAGCGACCGTGGTGCCTTCGATCAGCGGCAAGAGATCGCGCTGCACGCCTTCGCGCGACACGTCGGCGCCGACGCGGCCCTCGCGCACGCAGATCTTGTCGATCTCGTCGAGAAACACGATGCCGTTGTTCTCGACCGCTTTGATCGCTTCCTGCGTCAGCTGATCGGTGTCGAGCAGCTTGTCGGATTCTTCGTTGATCAGAATGTCGTGGGAATCCTGCACCGTGACGCGCCGTGTCTTGGTGCGGCCGCCGCCGAGCTTGCCGAAGATGTCGCCGATCGAGATCGCGCCCATCTGCGCGCCCGGCATGCCGGGAATATCGAACAGCGGCATGCCGCCGCCGGCGGCCTGCACTTCGATCTCGATTTCCTTGTCGTTGAGCTCGCCGGCGCGCAGCTTCTTGCGGAACGCTTCCTTGGTCGAAGCGCTGGCGCCGGCGCCGACCAGCGCATCGAGCACGCGGTCCTCGGCCGCCTGTTGCGCGCGGGCCTGTACGTCCTTGCGCTTTCGCTCTCGCGTCAAGCCAATGGCGACCTCGACCAGATCGCGCACGATCTGCTCGACGTCGCGGCCGACATAGCCGACCTCGGTGAATTTCGTCGCTTCGATTTTGAGAAACGGCGCGCCCGCAAGCTTGGCGAGGCGCCGCGAAATTTCGGTCTTGCCGACGCCGGTCGGCCCGATCATCAGAATATTTTTCGGCAGGACTTCTTCGCGCAGCCGGTCGTCGAGCTGCAATCGCCGCCAACGATTGCGCAAGGCAATCGCAACCGCGCGCTTGGCGTCGCCTTGGCCGACGATGAAGCGATCGAGCTCGGAAACGATTTCGCGGGGAGAGAAGTCGGTCATGCGTCACGCACCATCACAAGTGCCCGGCCATCGGGCGTCTCTACAAGCCGTTCTCTGCGCAATCCCGCCTTCTCGTAGGCTCTGACGGCGCGCGTATTGACTGGGTCGGGATCGGTAACGACCCGCGGCGTGCCCGTCGTCAGCAAAGCGTCAACAAAGTCGCGGATCAGGGCAGAGCCATGCCCGCGGTCCAGCATCTCTGCTTCGCCGATGAATTGATCGATCCCGCGCGTGCCGCCGGGCTGGAGACCCAAACCGTTCTCGGGCCACGCCTGAGGGTCGTAACATTGTAGATAGGCGAACGGACGCTCATTCATCGCGACGATGAACTGATCCATTGCCGGGTCATCAAGATCGCCACTCACCAAGCCGTATTGTTCATCCGGATTGCCCCACCATTGCGCGACATGAGGCGTCGTCAACCAATGCCGGATCAATGGCAAGTCTGCGGCCGACATCGGGCGAAACGTGTAACGCGAAGGCACCATCGATCAGGCGCCTTTCAACGTCTCAACGGTAACATTGCGGTTGGTGTAGACGCAGATGTCGGCGGCGATATCGAGCGAGCGCCGCACGATCGCCTCGGCGTCGAGCGGCCCGTCGGCCAGCGCGCGGGCGGCGGCGAGCGCATAATTGCCGCCCGAACCGATGCCGACGATGCCGGCCTCCGGCTCCAATACGTCGCCGGTGCCGGTCAGCACCAGCGATACGTCCTTGTCGGCGACGATCATCATGGCTTCGAGCCGTCGCAGAAACCGGTCGGTGCGCCAGTCCTTGGCGAGCTCCACCGCGGCGCGCGTGAGCTGGCCCGGATATTGTTCGAGCTTGGACTCCAGCCGCTCGAACAAAGTGAAAGCGTCGGCGGTGGCGCCGGCGAAGCCGCCAATGACGTCGCCTTTGCCGAGCCGGCGCACCTTCTTGGCATTGGCCTTGACGATGGTCTGGCCGATCGAGACTTGGCCGTCGCCGCCGACCGCGACCAGGCCGCCTTTGCGGACGGTCAGGATGGTGGTGCCGTGCCAGTGGCCGGCTTGGCCGGATTCGGGTGATGACATGTGCCGGAAAACCCTTTGGTCAGGGAAGATTTAGGAGTTGGCCGCCGCCAATGCAAATCCAGTGGGCGCCGGGTGGCGGGTCGGGCCAAGCCCTGATAAAAACCCCGCGATCAAGGTGCGGAGAGCGCAATGCGCAAGGGCGCGGTGAAGCGCAAAACCAAAGAAACCGACGTCGAGGTCGCGATCGATCTCGACGGTACCGGCGCGTCGTCGATCGCGACCGGGATCGGCTTCCTCGATCACATGCTCGACCTTTTGGCGCGGCACTCGCGCATCGATATCAGCGTCAAGGCCAAGGGCGACCTGCACATCGATCATCATCATACCACCGAGGATGTCGGCATCGCGCTCGGTCAGGCGCTCAAAGCGGCGCTCGGCGACATGAAGGGCATCACCCGCTATGCCGATGTGCACCTGCCGATGGACGAGGCGCTCACCCGCGTCGCGATCGATATATCCGGCCGGCCATTTCTGGTGTTCAAGGTCGAGTTCGGACGGGCCAAGATTGGGCCGTTCGATACCGAACTGATCGCCGAGTGGTTTCAGGCCTTTGCGGTGAATGCCGCGGTGACGCTGCACGTCGCCACGCTTTACGGCAACAACGACCATCATATCGCCGAATCCTGTTTCAAGGGCCTGGCGCGGGCGCTCCGTGTGGCGGTCGCCATCGATCCACGCGCCGCCGATGAGGTGCCGTCGACCAAAGGCACGCTCGGCGGCTAGAGCATGTCCCGCAAAAGTGGAAGCCGGTTTTGCGAAAAGGACATGCTCAAATAAAGACAACGCCTCTGAAAGACGAAGTCGATGTCCGTTTATACCGTCCATGAGCCGCCGCGACGCGGCACCGACGCAATGGCCGAGGCCGAGCGCTTTGTCTTTGTGCGCGACGGCTTCTATTGGTGGGCGTTCCTGCTGACGCCGTTCTGGATGCTGCGTTACCGGCTCTGGCTGGTCCTGGTGATCTATCTTGCCGTTGTCGCAGGACTCGACACAGTCTTGCATCGCGTCGGCGCTTCGGCCTTTGTCGTCACAGTAGTCGGCTTCCTGATCTCGTTGCTGATCGGGTTCGAGGCCGGCACGCTGCGGCGCTTCACGTTGCGACGCCAGGGCTGGAAAAATCTCGGCCTCGTCAGCGGCGACGACCTCGAAGACGCCGAGCGGCGGTTTTTCGATGGCTGGGTCCGCAACGCAAACACTCCACGCGCCGCGCCGTCGAATCCGTCAGGTCCGGCCGCACCCGGTTCCGCCAGGCCCGAAGCAACGGGCGTCATCGGCCTCTTCCCCGAACCGGGGGCGCAGCGGTGAGCGTCGCTATCGTCGATTACGGCTCCGGCAATCTGCACTCGGCCGCCAAAGCGTTCGAGCGCGCGGCGCATGAAGCCGGGTTGGATCAGCCGATCGTGGTGACCAACGATCCGGCCGCAGTAGCGCGCGCCGATCGCGTGGTGCTGCCCGGCGTCGGCGCCTTTGCCGATTGCCGGCGCGGGCTGGATGCGGTTGCCGGCATGGTCGAGGCGCTCGACGACGCGGTCCGCCGCAAAGGCCGGCCGTTCTTCGGCATTTGCGTCGGCATGCAGCTCCTCGCCGAGCGCGGCCGCGAATATGAAGTCACCGAAGGTCTCGGCTGGATCGCCGGCGAGGTCGATCGAATCGCGCCGGGCGATCCGAGCCTGAAAATCCCGCACATGGGATGGAACACGCTCAATGTCGCACGGCCGCATCCGCTGATCGACGGGCTTGCACTCGGAGGGCAGGGCCGGCACGCCTATTTCGTGCATTCCTATCAGCTCAATCCGGCGCAAGCGGCCGATCTCGTCGCGACCGCCGACTACGGCGGCGCCGTGACCGCGATCGTCGGCCGCGACAATATCGTCGGCACGCAGTTTCATCCCGAGAAGAGCCAGAAGCTGGGGCTGGCTTTGATCGCGAATTTCTTGAAGTGGAAGCCGTGATCCTGTTTCCCGCCATTGACCTGAAGAACGGGCAAGCCGTGCGGCTGCAGCAAGGCGACATGGCGCGGGCGACGGTGTTCAACCGTGATCCGGCGGCCCAGGCGCTGGCCTTCGAGCGGCAAGGTTTCGAGTATTTGCACATCGTCGATCTCGACGGCGCCTTTGCCGGCAAGCCGATGAATGCGCAGGCCGTCGAGCGCATCCTCGGCGCGGTGAAAATTCCGGCTCAGCTCGGCGGCGGCATTCGCGACCGCGCTACGATCGAGGGCTGGCTCGGCAAGGGCGTGGGGCGCGTCATCATCGGTACCGCCGCGGTGCGCGATCCGGCGCTGGTCAAGGAGGCATCGCGCGCCTTTCCCGGCCGCGTCGCCGTCGGACTAGACGCCCGCGACGGCAAAGTGGCGGTGGAAGGCTGGGCGGCGACGTCGGAACTTGCCGCGCTCGATCTCGCGCGCCGCTTTGAGGACGCCGGCGTCGCGGCCATCGTCTATACCGATGTGGCGCGCGACGGCATGCTCAAAGGTCTCAATCTCGAGGCGACGATTGAGCTTGCCGAACAAGTCTCCATACCGGTGATCGCCTCGGGCGGCTTCGCCTCGCTCGACGACGTGCGTGCTTTGCTGAAGCCGCGCGCGCAAAAACTGCAGGGCGCCATCGTCGGCCGCGCGCTCTATGACGGGCGCCTCGATGCCGCGGCGGCGCTGGCGCTGCTGCGTGGCGCGCGGGCTCCGGCGTAAGATGTTCAAGGTCCGCGTCATTCCCTGCCTCGACGTCAAGGACGGCCGCGTCGTCAAGGGAATCAATTTCGTCAATTTGCGCGACGCCGGCGATCCGGTCGCGGCGGCCATCGCCTATGACGAGGCCGGCGCCGACGAGCTGACCTTCCTCGACATCACCGCAAGCCACGAGAACCGCGGCATCATGCTCGACGTGGTGCGGCGCACCGCGGAAGCCTGTTTCATGCCGCTCACCGTCGGCGGCGGCGTGCGCAGCATCGAGGATATCCGCGCGCTCTTGGCGTCCGGCGCCGATAAGGTCTCGATCAACACCGCGGCGGTGGCGCGCCGCGCGTTCGTAAAAGAGGCAGCCGAGAAATTCGGTGACCAGTGCATCGTGGTCGCGATCGACGCCAAGAAGGTCTCGCAGCCCGGCGCACCGGCGCGCTGGGAAATCTTCACCCACGGCGGCCGCCATCCTACGGGCATCGACGCTGTCGGCTATGCCCGCGAAGTGACGGCGCTCGGCGCCGGCGAAATTCTGCTCACCTCGATGGATCGCGACGGCACCCGGCAGGGTTTCGATATCGCGCTCACTTGCGCGGTCGCCGACGCGGTATCGGTGCCGGTCATCGCCTCGGGCGGCGTCGGCAATCTCGATCACCTTGTCGCCGGCATCCGCGAGGGCCATGCCACCGCCGTGCTGGCCGCCTCGATCTTTCATTTCGGCGAATATTCGGTGCGCCAGGCCAAGGAATATATGGCGCGCGCCGGGCTGCCGATGCGGCTCGATCCCTAACCTGGTTATGAGAATGTCTAGAGAATATTTGCGGCGGAGGTGATAAGGAAGACCGCCATGCCGACGCTCACCCTTCACGACCTGGAAAGGCGCATTAACGACCGCGCCCGCGAAAGCGCGGATGTTTCCTATACCCGCAAATTACTCGACCGCGGCGTGAACCACTGTGCCAAGAAATTGGGCGAGGAGGCGGTCGAGGCGGCCATCGCGGCAGTCGGCGAAGATAAGGACCGCATGATCGGGGAGGCGGCCGACGTGCTCTACCATCTCTTGGTCGTGCTTCATGCCCGCGGCATTACGCTCGAGGAAGTCGAGGCCGAGCTCGGCGCGCGCACGCACCAGTCGGGCCTCGACGAGAAGGCTTCGCGCAAGAGCGGTTAGGGTCCGTCCGGATGGAGCAACGCACCGAAGCCGACGTCTCGCCCTACCGGGTGTTCTCACGCAGCGATTGGGCGAGGCTCCGCGAAGATACGCCGATGACCTTGGAGCCGGCCGAAGTCACCCGGCTGCGCTCGATGCACGACCGGCTCGACATGTCGGAGGTCGAGGACATCTACCTGCCGCTGTCGCGGCTGCTCTCGCTCTACGTCGCGGCGACGCAAAATCTGTTTCGCGCCCAGCAGGGCTTTCTCGGCACCGAAGACGCCAAGGTCCCCTATATTATCGGCGTCGGCGGCTCGGTGGCGGTCGGCAAATCGACCACCGCGCGCGTGCTGGAGGCGCTGTTGGCGCGCTGGCCCAACGTGCCCAAGGTCGATCTGATCACGACCGACGGTTTTCTCTATCCCAACGCCATTCTCGATCGCGAAGGCCTGATGGAGAAGAAGGGCTTTCCGGAAAGCTACGACCTGCCGGCCTTGCTGCGCTTTCTCTCCGACATCAAGGCCGGCCAGCACCCGGTGCGGGCGCCGGTCTATTCGCATCTGATCTATGACGTCATTCCCAATCAATGGATCGAGATTGAGCGGCCGGAGATTCTGATCGTCGAAGGGCTCAATGTGCTGCAGGCCGGGCGCTTGCCGAAGGACGGCAAGGCTATTCCCTTCGTCTCGGACTTTTTCGATTTCTCGATCTATCTCGATGCCGAGGAGGACGTGCTGTTGTCGTGGTATGTCAGCCGCTTCCTGACGCTGCGCGGCACCGCCTTCGCCGACCCCAAATCCTATTTCCACCGCTATGCGCGGCTGTCCGACGATGACGCGATCGCCACCGCGACCTCGATCTGGCAGCGCATCAATCTCGTCAATCTGCGCGAGAATATTCTGCCGACGCGGCCGCGCGCCGATCTCGTGCTGAAGAAGAGCGAGAGCCATCAGGTCGAAGCGGTGGCGCTGCGGCGGTTATGATCGCTACGCCGCCACCGCTGCGGCTGCCGGCGTCGCCAGCACGGCCGCCAATCGATCGCGGTCGAGCGGCTTGACCAGAAAACCGTCCATGCCGGCGGCCATGCTGTCGTCGCGGTCTTCGGCCGATGCGCTTGCGGTCAGCGCGATGATCCGGGTGCGGGGACTGTCGTCCTCGGCTTCCAGCAAGCGGATGCGGCGCGTGGCTTCGAGACCGTCCATGCCGGGCATGTGCAAATCCATCAGCACACAATCGAACGGCGCGTCGGCGTCCCGCGCGGCCCGCCAGCATGCGATGGCGGCGCCTCCGCTGCCGGCCATGGTCGGGCGATGCCCGAGCTTCTGGAGAAGCGTGCGGACAAGCAGCGCGTTGATCTCGTTGTCCTCGGCGACCAGCACCGATAGGCTGCCCGCGGCCGGCGCGACGCTCGGCGTTCCGAGGGGCTCGGCGGCGGCACCGTGGTCGAAGGCATCGTCGGCGGCAAAGCGCGCGGCCAGCGACACGGCCCGCACCGGTTTGATCAGATAGCCGGTAAAGCCCGCCTCCTTGAGCGCAGCGAGCTCGTTGCGCATGGCCGGCGTGACCAGAACGATGCGGCGCGGAATCTTTGCGGCGATGCGCGCCAGCGCCGCGCTCGCGTCGCTGCCGAGCGCATGATCGACCAGCACGGCGCTCCACGGCTGCTCCGGCAACAGCGCCGCTGCGACCGCCTCGTCGGGCACGATCATCGTGTGCGCGCCCCAGCGCTGCAGCCGGCGCGCCAGCAATGACGCTTCGACCGCGGCCGGCGCGACGATGAGAATGTCGTCGCCGGTAAGATTGGGGACCGCGATCGGCGGCTCGTCGGCGCCGCCCATGCGCGGCAGCGGAACCGTAACGCGAAATGTCGAGCCTTGGCCCGGAGCGCTGTCGATGGCGATCGCGCCGCCCATGCGCTCGACGATGCGCTTGGAAATGGTGAGACCGACGCCGATGCCGTCGAATTTGCGCGCCGGTCCGCTATCGGCCTGCTCGAATTCGAGGAAGACGCGCGTCTGGTCTTCTGGCGCAATGCCGATGCCGGTGTCGCGCACGGCGACGACGATGTCGTTCGGCTGCGCGCCCGGTTCGACGATGATGGAGACGCCGCCGGTTTCGGTGAATTTGATGGCGTTGCCGACCAGGTTGAAAATCACCTGGCGCAGCCGCGCCGCATCGCCGATCACGCGCGACGGCAGGCGCTCGTCGACATAGCTGCAGATTTCAAGGCCCTTGGCCTGGGCGCGGGGCCCCAGAAGTTCGACCGCCTCCTCGACGAAACCGGAAAGTGCGAACGGCCGCGGCGCGAGATCGAGCCGGCCGGATTCGATCTTTGCCAGATCGAGGAGTTCCTCGATGAACGACACCAAGGTGCCGCCGGAGGTTTTCATGGCTTTGAGATAAGTCGTCTGCTCGGGCGATAGCGGGGTGTCGCCCAACAGGTCGGCCATGCCCAGGATGCCGTTAAGCGGCGTACGGATCTCATGCGAGACCATGGCCAGGAAACGCGACTTGGCGCGGTTCGCAGCTTCGGCCTGATCGCGCGCATCGGCCAGCGCCCGTTCCGCATTGGCACGGTCGGTGACGTCGCGGCCGACGCTTTGCATCTCGCTTGCGGAATCGGAACGGACGGTGACTTCCCGCCAGGCGATCCAGCGCGCGCCATCGGCCGCGGCGATCTTCTGATCGTGGATCCGAGTGCCGTCGGCGAGCAGGGTGGTGTCGCCTTGCACCTCTACGGCCAGCGCGAAATCGGTGCCGATCAGCGCCTCGCGCGGGCGCCCGGCCAGCGCGCAGAACGCGTCGTTGGCGTAAGTGATGGCGCCATTGCCGTCGCGGCGAACGATGACGTCGCCCTGCGCCTCGAAGAAGCTCTTGGCGCGCTCCTGCGCTTCCTTGAATTCCCAGTGACGGTCTTCCGCCTCGTCAAGGCGCGCCTCGAGCCCGCGCAGTTCGGCCTTCATCTGGCGGATGCGCGACAGCAGGATGCCCATGCCGCCGCATGCGGCGCCGAACAAGGCGGCGACCCCGATGGCGAACGAATTCGGATCGTAGTGCGCCAGGGGCGAAGTCGCGCCCGATAAAAAGCCGAATGCCACGGCGAACGACATCGAGGTGATGGCGAGCGCGCGGACGACAAGCGAGAGGAGCCGGCGGCTGAGAATCGCGGGCTTTCGGAAACTGGCGCGATCCCGCATGGTCCTTATCCCCGCTCGGCGCCAAGGGCTCGCCCGGCAGCAAGCCGCGTCCAGCCCCGGTTAATCGATGTGGCGAGGGCGATTTTGGCGGCGGAACCTTGCGTATTGCTTGCGCCGATAGCGACGGGGCGCGGGCATTGCGACGCGATTGGAGGAAGGGTTTATGCTTTGTTAACATGGCGGGCCCCAAGCCGTTTGGGGCTGATTGTCGGGCGCTGCGATCACAAGCGCCGGCCGGAGAGATCGGATGGATAAAGCTGTAAGTTCCAAGCGCTCGCGCGCGAAAATCGGCGGATCGAGCGGGTCGCAGCGTCCGTCACGCGCCGATGCCGAAGCCGCGGTGCGCACGCTGATCCAATGGGCGGGCGACGATCCGGATCGCGAGGGGCTTCGCGCCACGCCCGCCCGGGTGGTGCGTGCCTATGAGGAATGGTTCGCCGGCTATGGCGACGATCCGCGCGAATATCTCAAGCGCACGTTCGAGGAGACCGGCGGTTACGATGAGGTCGTCGTGCTGCGCGACATCCGCTTCGAATCGCATTGCGAGCATCATCTCGCGCCGATCATCGGCCGGGTGCATATCGGCTATCTGCCGCGCAACCGCGTGGTCGGCATTTCCAAATTGGCGCGGCTCGTCGATGTCTTTGCGCGCCGCCTGCAGATCCAGGAAAAGATGACGGCGGAGATCGCCTCCTGCCTCGATGCCGTCCTCAAGCCCCATGGCGTAGCCGTGGTCACCGAGGCGACGCATCAATGCATGACCACCCGCGGCGTGCACAAGCCGGGCGTCACCATGGTGACGAGCCGCATGCTGGGTGTATTTCGTGACCACGCCGAGACCCGGCAGGAATTCCTGGCCGCCATCGGCATACGCGGCGTGGCTCACGGCAACGGGGCGGGCTGAGGCTCGGGAGTTGCCAAATGTTCGATCTTGATGTTCGTCAGGCAGCGGTCTTCTTTGTGAATGGCGATGTAATTGAGCCCGCTGGGAATGACCATATAACCCAACTTTTCCAGCCACGCGCGCAGCGTCTCGGCGTCCGTTTTCAAAACCTCGACGAGGAGGATAGGGCGATTGGCGCCGATGGATTTGGCGGCGCCCGCCAACACCTCGAGCTCCATCCCCTCGACGTCGATCTTGAGCAGATCGAGCCGGTGGAAATTGAACGAATCGAGATCGACGGTCCGCACGTCCACCATTTTTTCATCGGAATAGTCGATCGCCTGGCCGATGAATTCGGTGTTATCGCGTTTTTTCAGCTCAAGGCTGCCGAAGCTTGAATTGGTAAGGTAGTCCGGCTTCGGCATTTTCATGCTGCCCGAACGGCTGGTCACTGCGGCGTGGATGACCCGGGCATTGAAGCAATTGTTGATCGCGACATTGCCGGCGAGCGCATAATAGATGCGCTCCTGCGCCTCGAACGCCAGCACCACGCCCCAAGTGCTCATGTGCTTGGCCCACTCGATGGTGTGAACGCCGAGATTGGCGCCGCAATCGACCGCGACGACACCGTCGCCATAATACTTGCGGCGGAGATCGAGCAGGCTGAGCAGCATGGCGACCTCCTCCGGATCGTACGACGCCTTGTTGAGGAGCTGAAACCCGGCACCGAAGGCGCGGCCGGACTCGATAAACTGGTCGAACCGGTTCACGATCATGGTGCCGTGATCGGTCGATGCCATGATGAAGGCGAGCTTGCGGGATGGTTTTGCCATCGGCGGTTCTGCGCGCGACGCCGTACGCTCAAACCAAGGGTCGCGAATCAGCGCAGCGATGCTCAGCGGTCGGGGAATTGCAGTCAATGGCAAGCCATCACCGGCAAGAGAAACGTCGCAAGAGAACGCCGGCAACCGATCATGCCGCCCGCCTGACCTCGTCGGTAAGCGCCCGATAGGACAGCGCTTCCGCTAGATGCACCCGGCCGACCTTGTCGAGCCCGTCGAGATCGGCCAGCGTGCGGGCGACACGCAGCACGCGGTGGTAGCCGCGGGCGGTGAGCCGCATCGCGTCGGCGGCTTCGCGCAGGAGCGTAAGCCCGCTCGCATCCGGCCGCGCTACGTCCTCCAGCACCGCACCCGACACCGCGGCATTGCTGCGAATGTGCGGCAGCCCGATCGCGGCATAGCGCGCCGCCTGCCGCTCGCGCGCAAGCGCAACGCGTCCGGCGATCTCGCGGCTGCCCTCGGCCGGCGGCGGCAGGATGAGGTCGGCGGCGGTGACCGCCGGCACTTCGATGTGCAAATCGATGCGGTCGAGCATCGGTCCGGAGATGCGGCCCTGATAATCGGCCGAGCAGCGCGTATTGGGGCCGCGGCGGCAGGCAAAGCCCGCCTCGTCGGCGCGGCCGCAGCGGCAGGGATTCATCGCCGCGACCAGCATGAACCGCGCCGGATAGGTGACGCGATGATTGGCGCGCGCGATCGACACCTCGCCAATTTCGAGCGGTTGGCGCAGCGCATCGAGCGCCTGTGGCTGGAATTCCGGCAATTCATCGAGAAACAGCACGCCGTGATGCGCGAGCGACACTTCGCCCGGCCGTGCGTGCAGGCCGCCGCCGACCAGCGCCGGCATCGAGGCGGAATGATGCGGCGCGCGGAACGGCCGGCGGTTGGTGAGCGCGCCGCCTTTGATCTCGCCGGCGACCGAAGCGACCATGGACACTTCGAGGAGCTCGGCGGGAGCGAGCGGCGGCAGGATCGAGGGCAGCCGCGCCGCCAGCATCGATTTGCCGGCGCCGGGCGGCCCGACCATCAAGAGATTGTGGCCGCCGGCGGCGGCCACTTCGAGCGCGCGTTTGGCGCTTTCCTGGCCTTTGATGTCGGCAAGGTCGAGCGCCGGCCCGCTCACCTCCAGGATTTTCGGCTGCGGCCGCGACAACACCTGCGTGCCCTTGAAATGATTGGCGAGCTGAATGAGCGACGAGGCGGCGATGATCTCGATTTCGGGGCTCGCCCAGGCGGCTTCCGGTCCGCAGGCCGCCGGGCACATCAAGCCCTCGCCGCGCGCATTGGCGCCGATGGCGGCGGGCAGGACGCCGGCCACCGGCGCGATCGAGCCGTCGAGCCCGAGTTCGCCCAACACCGTGAAACCGGCCAGCGCATCGTGCGGAATGGCGCCGATCGCCGCCATCAAACCGAGCGCGATCGGCAGATCGTAATGGCTGCCTTCCTTGGGTAGATCGGCGGGCGCCAGATTGATGGTGATGCGGCGCGCCGGCAAAGCGAGGCCCGATGCGATCAGAGCCGAGCGCACCCGCTCGCGCGCTTCGGATACCGCCTTGTCGGGGAGGCCGACGATGGTGAAGGCCGGCATGCCGGGCGCCACCTGGACCTGCACATCGACGGGGCGGACTTCGATGCCCTCGAACGAAACCGTGGAGACGCGCTGGACCATGTCAGCCCCTGTCGTGGAGGCAGACTATCCGAAACGCCCACAGGTTGGCGATTATATACTTTGCAAACCACCGACTAGGTGTAGTAGGTGGATGCAATGCAGTCTTATCTTTCGGTCGTCCCATCGATTTTGGCCGTCGTCAGCGCCTTTGCGGCCCTGCTGCTCGGCCAATTCTTTCGTGAAAATATGATCGCGAAAGTCATCCTAGTGGGGATTTCCGGCCTCTGCGCGGTAGGGGCGATTGGCGCCACAATATCCGGTCAGCATCAAATCAATGCTGCAGTGAAAGCCCAGGCGGCGCGAAACAAGGAAATCCGCGACACTCTCGGAAATTTTGTGGAAGAGGGATTGAGGCTAATTGCCCCCGGCTGTGCCAATCCCGCAATTACCACCCCACCCATTGACGCTATCGCAGCCTGGGAAGCGCGTATTTCTACATTCATGGATGCGAAGATGGGGCACTCCTATGTCCAGAGGATGCAAAATCTGCCCCCTGGCTTCCTCACGAGCGCCCATTGCGGCAACCCCAATTTCAATGGAGTTGTCGTCGCGGTAACCGAGGTGAACACCCATCTAGAGCAATTCAGCGAGCAGGCAAATTTCTAAATTCCCGCCGCCGAAGCACACTTCATCGGCGCAATGACTGGAAATGAGGCTGCGCAAATTTGCGCAGCCTCCTACGTATGGTTGTGATCCCAGTAAGACTCTGATTGCACGGCATAAGTTATGCGCGAATCACAGGACTTACGGCCTATTTTGGGGCGAATTTTACGATTTGTTCACGACTGGCTGGTGCTGAGTCCTGGATTTTCTATTAAAGTCAATAGGTTATATCGACATTAAATCGATCGCTCGGTAGTACCAAACAGCTTGTCAAGAACTTTCTTATGTGAGAGGTCTAGGCGGAATCCGTCTTCTGGTCACGGAGGGAGGCTAGGACATGGATTCCTTTGGAGAGAACGCCATGAACACTGACCCGAACAAGAACTTGGCCGGTCCGCTTGTATTCGAGCAGTCAGTGATTGAGCGTGATGCGGCAATTCGCGAGGACAACGATGGCGTGCGGATTGACGATCATGCCGTCTGCGAGTACGTAGCCGAACACCAAGGTGAGATTTTTGAGCGCCAAGCCAAGTTCTTCGCCGAATTGCGAAATAAGGCAGATCAAGCGAAGGGCTGACTTCGCCTAGCAACACTGGAGACGGCACTTTGCCTGTCGTGGGAAAAACGGCAGAAGAGATTGCTGCGCGCGCCCAGACCTTTTTAACGCTTGCAAAAATCCAACTTCAGCAACCGGACATTGCCGCACTAAATGTCGTCCTTGCTCCGGGCGTCGAGAAGGTACTTGCGGAAGCGTATTTTGCGCTCAGCGAAGCATACAAACGTGTACGACTTCATGACGCTAGTCGGACAGAATGGGTAAAGGCGAGCGCCTTAGTGGCCGCCACGGTATCTGTTATAAATCCGCTGCGTCCATCTGGGCCGGCAGATCGAATAGAGTGGCTCTACGTCAATCAAGCATTCGGAATGCTGTGCGCCTACGGGCACGCACAAAGCATCTTCATGGCGCAGCCCTTCGATGAACGAAGGCGTCTTTTGCAATCATTACAGGCGATGAGACTGCCCTGCCTGGATCCAGTCATCGCGGAAGGCAATACCACAGGCGGAAATTTTAAATCGAACTGGAATGTTGCATTATCTGCCGGCGAAACATCAATGCTTGACGCTCTCGTCACAGCATTCAATTTATTAGCTGGAACAGCAGCCTAATCTGCTTTTTTCTTCACTGGTTCGGGACGCGACTTATGCTTGGCGAGCGTCCGCAGGGTAGCCTGAAACCGCTCCTCGGATTCGTCCAGGCCGAGTTCGCGCGCAGCCTTGCGAAAGGCCGCAACTTGCGATTTATCATCAACCGTTTGTTTGTGCTTGCGCGTGTGTGTGGTCATGGATTTGGCACCCAATGGCATAGACCTTTTCTACATCGACGAGTCTGAACGTCATCCATTATCCGTGGCGAGTTGCGTTAGAATCCCTTTCTTGGTGCCCAAAAAGGGCGGCGGATGGGAATTTGTCTGGGAAGGCTTCTTAGCAGACGCAACAGACTGGCGCCGAGACCTATCCGCAAATCACTCTATCCGATTTAGAGAGGAATTGCATGGCTATCAAATTCTGGGGCGAAAAGGGCAGTATCGCAAAACGTGGCGTAATCTAACGCACCCCGAAGCAACGTCCCTTTACGCGGACGCCCTCAAAACTTTGGCATGGCTCCCAGACAAATCAATTATGTCGACGTATGCCACCGAGCAGTCGGAACTAATGGGACATAAAGGAATTTTTGCGTGTTTATTCGGCCTCTTTCAGCGCATTCGTAATCAGTGTGGGGTCGAGCGCATAAATGGAATGGTGTTTTTTGATGAAGGCCATAAATCCTACGTCCGCCTTTATCGAATGGCTCAAAAATATCTGCCTACGGGTTCGCAGTTTGGTGCTTGGGAGGGCGGAAAAGTTACGAAAAACATGCCTCTGATGATGTTTCCAAAAGATGCAAACATCAAGGCTTCAGATCTGTCGTATTTTTTGCAAATCGCCGACCTTGTTTCGTATTCGGCGCGGCTGAAATTAGAAAATGAACGCGGTCATCTTGCTGCTAAGCGCGTCGCCAGAAATCATCATATTCTGTATGACTCGATTCCGCGTTCAAAACTGAATACAGCCGCGACAATGAAGCGACGTGACGCGATAGTCCCAACATGAAGCCGCCCTCAGTTTCCCAAGGGCGGCCCAGTAATCGTCCCACGCACTCCAGTGCGCACCTAAGCGCGGCTGGCGCTGCGGGCAAAACTCATATAGCAGATTCATCATTGAATCACAAGGGGTTAGCTAACCCATTGTTTGCGAATCACTTTTGAACTCAAGCGAGTCAAGTCCAAAATCAAATTCTAATTGTACTGATCCCACGAGCCTCCTTGCCTGCTTACGCTGGCGTCTACTCGGCTGCCGTGACGTCAGGTTGGCGATAGGTCAAACGTTTGCCGACAACGCCTTTTAGCGCGCGGTTGGCACGGGCTTCGTCGTTCACGCCAAGCGCAATGCGGTTTGAGTAGCGGAAGTCGAACTCCGAAAGATACCGGTGCAGGTGCTTTTCGGAACAATGCTGGTAGATGCCCTTCATGCCGCGCTTGAAGATCGAGTAGTAGCCTTCGACCGTGTTCGTATGGATGTCGCCGCGAACGTATTCCTCGCGTTCGTGATGCACGCGGCCATGCTCGACAAAGTCCTTGCCGATGCCCTTGTAGTGGATGGCCGCGTCGGTCATGAGGCGGCTTTCCCGGCGCACGTTGTTGCGAACGATCGGAACGACCTCAGCCAGCGACGCGCTATCGATATGGAAGCTACGCGCGCCCCCGCCGCGTTCTACCAGCGTCATGACCATGTTCTTATGCGCCGGGCCGTTCTTCGGCTGCGGAACGCCCTTCAAGCGGCCGATGTAGGTTTCATCAGATTCGACGATGCCGCCCGGACCGCCCATAGGAGCCAGTTTCCCGACCCGCATAGCCTCACGGATGCGATGGCTGAGAAACCACGCGGTTTTGTACGTGATCCCCAAGCACGCGATGTAGCTGGTGCGAGGAGCAGCCCTTTTTGCTGCAGCAAAGCAGGTAGACCGCCTGCAGCATTTTATGCAGCGGGATACGGCCATGCTCGAACACGGTCCCGACCTTGACCGTGAACTGCTTGCGGCAATCGTTGCACTTCCAAACGCCAATCCGCGTCGCCTTCACCCTGTAACTTGGTCGCGTTGCCGACTACGCCGCAATGCGGGCAAACCGCCCCATCCGGCCATAGGGTTTTCTCAAGGTATCCAAAGGCTTGCGGTTCGCTATGAAAGGCCACTTTTGACAGTTTCGACATGGCTGATCTCCAATGAAATCAACCTACTACATCTCGAAATGGTTTGCAAGGTATATAATCGCCCCACAGGTTGCAAGAACAATCCATGAACAAAGTTTCGAGGGTCGTATGCACGGAACCGCCTATCCGTGGTATTTGCCCCATTCATGGCTCTCGAACCATCTGACTGGATCGCAATTGTCGCCATCGGCGCTGGGGCGCTGATGGGCGTTCTAGGCAGGCGTGTCGTTGCGATCGTTGGCGGGATAATTTTGGTACTCGGATTGGGCGGTTTGGCGTTTAGCCTTTATCATCGTGGCGATGAGAACCAAGATCTCGGGTGTCTGGCGGCTGTGAAAGGCCGGGCGCGGAGCGTGAAGCGCCCTCTCATGGCCCTTCACAACCTCCGGTGAATACGCAAAACTGCGCTATCAACGGAGGCGTCAATAACGGCACCCAAATTCAGAGCTGTCCGTAGCGCCGCCCTAATGGCGGCCTTTCTCATATTGTCGCTGGAAGCCCACGCTCAGAGCGGTAATTGCGTCATCAATGGCGGCATAAACAACGGGATTCAGATTCAAAATTGCCCGGTAATCGAGGCCGCGCCGACTCCTTCATTTCACATCGTTCGCGAAGAACCAATCAAGAAAAACGACGATGGCACCTTTACGCGGGAGGCGCTGATTGAGATTGATGCTCCATACGTGCCCAATGACATGGTCGTGCTGGCTTCTGGTCCAACGGTCACTGACCTGAACGTTACCAGCAAATCAATAATGTTCGGCGGAAGAAACACCGACCCCAATGAAAGGCCGCTCAAATTCGGCGTTTACGAGCCGTCGGGGCAGTACACAATCGCTGTCAAAACTTCAGATGAGAATACGGAGCCATCAATCCAGATTGTATTCAACGTCCCAAACATAAATTGGGGCGGCGTAGCCCCCGCTCATCATCCATAGATGGTCGGCTGCGAGCAAAGCCCCGAGTATGGTGGCCCTCAGCACCCGCAGCCGCTTGGGCATGCCTTTGCGCGGTAAGTCCCGCAATTCGAGGTACTGCAGTCTGACGGACAAGCAACAACTGGTGTTGCCGCCCTTATGGATGTCTGCGGGGGATCATTTCCAGCGCCTAGAGCGGCCGATGGGAAAGTGGATTGGAAATTCGGCGTCGCTAACGGTGCGGGCATGTCGGTCGGATGGTCGATGACATGGACTTGTGCAAACGCTAGCGTTGTAAATGCCAACGCAGCTACGACGGTGGTGGCACGTAAAAACGCTGAAAAGTTCATAATTGCCTCCCCTTTGGTCTCTAATAGCGAGTTGTAGTACGGGAGATCACAACTGGAAAGGCGATAATCCGCAGCTTGCAGGTTTGCCATGTGCGACGGCTCTTTGCGCCCGCCCAATTCCGCGCGACATTGGAATCGCGCCGACTTGATCCCGCGAGGAGCCGCCATGCTGCCGACCGCCCGCAAGCTTGCCTTCTCCGATGTGCCTGTCGTCGATCTCGACCCGGCTTGGTCGGGCGATGCCGGCGAGCGGCGGGCGCTTGCCGACAAAATCGCGGAAGTCTGCGGCCGGGTCGGCTTCATGTACATCAAAAATCACCGGATCGCCGACACCGACGTGGCGGCGATCTTCAAGACCGCCGCCGACTTCCACAATTTGCCGCTCGAGACAAAGATGGAGTCGTCGATGGCGCGTAACGCCGACGCGCAAGGCCAGGGCTACCTCCACGGCATGACCAAGGGCAACGCCAAGAACTCTCTCCGAAAATTTGCAGGAGGCCTTTCAATTCCGCCGGCCGCTCGCCGAGGACGATCCCGGTCTCCTTGCCGGCAAGCCGCTGCATGGCCGCATTCCATGGCCGAAAGCGATGCCCGACCTCAAGGCGCGGATGATGGCCTATTACGACAAGGTCGACGCGCTGGGCTACGAGATGCTCAAGCTGTTTGAGCTGGCGCTCGATCTGCCGGACGGCACGCTCAAGGCGTATTTCAAGAAAGACATGAACTCGCTGCGCATTCTGCACTATCCGCCGCAGCGGCCGGAGGACGACGGCGAGCATCTCGGCGCGCGCGCCCATACCGACACCAACGCGTTCACGATCCTCGCGCAGGACAACAATGGCGGCCTCGAAATCCGCAATCGCGAGAACGAATGGGTCGCGGTGCCGCCGATCGAAGGCACCTTCGTCGTCAATGTCGGCGAGGTGCTCAAAGTTTGGACCGACGGCATCTTTTCCTCGACGCTGCATCGCGTCATCAATCGCTCCGGCCGCGAGCGCTATTCGATTCCGTTCTTCATGTATCCGAGCTACGACGCGCTCATTCAGCCGCTGCTGAAAAATCCAGATCCGGCCAATGTCGCGCCGGAAAACCTGCACACGTCGATGCCGCGCGATCGGCCGTTCGTCTACGGCGAGTTCAAGGCGCAAAGCACGGCGCGGATCATGCCGGGCCAAGTGAAAGTCGAAGTGAAAGTCGCCGAGCGCGGCCCCGGCGGGACGTTGAAATGCCGGCTTATGTGATCGGCGAGGCGCACGTCTTCAATCCGGCGGCGATGACCGGATACGGCGCGATGGTCATGGCGTCGGTGAAGAAATACGGCGGCCGCTATTTGGCGCGCGGTTCGCGGCCCGAGGTGCTCGAAGGCGGACCCGCGCACAACATTCTCATCATCGAGTTCGAATCGCCCGACGACGCGCGGCGCTGGTACGCGTCGCCGGAATATCAGGCGGCCAAAGCGTTGCGGCAGGGCAATTCGAATCTGCGGCTCCTGTTGGTCGATTCGTTCGTCAAAGAGGCCGGCTGAAGCAATGAAGCGTGCAACGATCATTGTGCTTGGCGTCGCGTTTCTTCTCGCCATTCTCGCCGGCGCGCAGGCTGCCGACACCTATCCATCCCGCCCGATCAGGCTCATCGTTGCCTTTGCGCCCGGCGGTGTCGCCGACGTCATGGGACGGCTGGTGGCGCAGGCGCTGCAGTCGCGGCTCAATCAGAGCGTCGTGGTCGAGAACAAGCCCGGCGGCGACGGCCTGATCGGCATGGGCGATGCCGTGCGCGCCGCGCCCGACGGCTACACGCTTCTGGTCGGCGGCTTCGGCGGCCAGATCATTCCGCCGCTGATGCGCGACGACTTTCCGTTCGACGTGCGCCGCGATCTGGTCAAGATCGCGCTGACCGCCGAATTCGGCAACGTGCTCGTGGTCAACAAGTCGCTGCCGGTCAATTCGGTGCCGGATTTGATCGCCTATCTGAAAGCGCGGCCGGGCGCGGTGAATTTCGGCTCGTCGGGGCGCGCGACGTCCGATCTGCTTGCGGCGGCAATGTTCATGCTGCAGACGGGAACCAAAATGGTCGACGTCCCTTATGCGGGCGGCGGCCAGGCGCTCAGCGACATGATGGCCGGCACCACGCAAGTGATGTTTCCGCAGTTGCCCGCCGTGCTCGGCTTGATCAATTCAGGGCAGGTGCGCGCGCTCGCGGTCACCAGCGCCCGCCGGCTGTCGCAGCTTCCGGACGTGCCGACGCTGAGCGAAAGCGGGCTTCCCGGTTTCCACGTCACAGCTGGAACGAGCTGTTCGGTCCGCGCGGGCTGCCCGACGATATCCGCGACCTGCTCAGCCGCACGCTGGTCGACGCGATCCGCAACGATGCCGAGCTCCGCGCCAAGATGCTCAAGCTCGGCGTCGAGCCGATCGGCGAGGGCGCCGCGCAAGCGGAGGCGTTTTTCAACGACGAGCTCGTCCGCTGGAAGGACGTGATCGACCGCGCCGGCCTCAAGATTCAACCCTGAGCGTTCTGGGATATTCGCTTTCAGCGTCCGCCGGCGGCCAGCAGTTCGCGCCGGGTCGCTTCGAGAATCTCGTCGGAAAGCTCGCCCTTGCCGACAGCCCGCGCCAACAGCAACGCGCCGACCAGCCCGGCCATGGCGGCGACGCCTTTGCGGCGGCGCTCCGCCTTGGAACGGCCGGGGGCGGATTTGGCGAGGAGATCGATCAGGGGCTTCGAGGCCGTCGGCGAAAGCGTGTTGCACCACCGGATCGCTGCGTGCGGCGTCGGCGCCCAGCGCTGCGAATACGCAGCCCTGCCCCGGCTTATCGCGATGGCTCGGCTGCAGATAGCGCATGAGCAAGGCGGCATAGGCCTCGTCCGGCGTTTTCGCGGCGGTTCGTTGCCAATTGTCGGCGGCCTGCGCCGTCGCCTTGCGGCAGGCTAACGCGGCGAGATCGTCCTTGGACGCGAAGTGGCCGTAAAAACCGCCATGCGTGAGATCGGCCGCCTTCATGATGTCGGCGACCCCGATGCCGCCGAAGCCCTTGGCGCGAAACAGCGCGCTTGCCGCATCGATGATGCGTTCGCGGTTTTCCGCCGATTTCTGCCGGCTCACTCTCACGCCGCACCTCTGCCTTGCAAGCCACCCGATTGACAAATTATATGATGACCGTCATCAATAGGCAAGCAATCATGACGATGGTCATCTAACCGACGGTCGTCACAACGGAAAAGATCCCAATGGCGTCCACAGCACTGCCTGCATGGCTCGCCCGCCGCAACATCCATTACGGCTGGATCATTGTCGGCGCCACGCTGCTGACCACCGTGATCACGGCGGCGGCCATGAGCACGCCCGGCGTGCTGATCGTGCCGCTGGAAAAGGAATTCGGCTGGACCGATGCGCAAATCTCTTCGGCGCTTGGCGCTCCGGCTCATGCTGTTCGGATTGTTCGGCCCGTTCGCTGCGGCATTCATGAACCGCTTTGGCGTGCGCGCCGTGATGATCAGCGCCGTGATCCTGATTTCCGCGGGCTACCTGGCGTCGCTGGTCATGACGCAGGTGTGGCAGCTTGTTCTGTTGTGGGGCATCGTGGTCGGCGTCGGCACCGGGCTGACCGCCATGGTTCTGGCCGTGACGGTCGCGACGCGCTGGTTCAATGCCCGCCGCGGCCTGGTGATGGGCATTTTTGCCGCCAGCAACGCCACCGGACAGCTGGTGTTTTTGCCGCTGATCGCGGCGCTTTCCACCCGTTACGGCTGGCGCATGTCGCTGGTGTTTGTTTGCTGCATGCTCGCGCTCGCCGGCGTGGTCGCATGGCTCTTGATGCGCGATCGGCCAAGCGACGTCGGCCTGCCGCTTTATGGCGAGACCGCGGTCGCGCCGCCGCCGCTCGCCGGGATCGGGCTCGGCTCGCTCATGATGTCGCCGCTGATCGTGCTGCGCGATTGCGTGCGCGTGCCGATCTTCTGGGTTCTGTTCGGCACGTTCTTCATCTGCGGCAGCAGCACCAACGGCCTGATCCAGACCCATTTCATAGCGTTGTGCCACGACTACGGGCTGGCGGCGACGCTCGCGGCGAGCGTGCTGGCGATGATGGGCATTTTCGATTTTATCGGCACCATCGGCTCGGGCTGGCTGTCCGACCGCGTCGATCCGCGCTGGCTGTTGTTTTGGTATTACGGACTGCGCGGGCTCTCGCTGCTCTATCTGCCATTCACCGATTTCAGCTTCTACGGCCTGTCGCTGTTCGGGATGTTCTACGGCCTCGATTGGGTCGCGACCGTGCCGCCCACGGTGAAGCTCACCGCCGACCGCTTCGGCCGCGAGCGCGCCGGCATCGTGTTCGGCTGGGTGTTCGCCGGCCATCAGATCGGCGCCGCCAGCGCGGCGTTCGGCGCAGGCCTGGTGCGGACGGAGTATTCGACCTACCTGCCGGCGTTCTTCGTCGCCGGCGCGCTCTGCATCGTCGCGGCCTTGGCGGTGATCACGGTGCGCAGGCCGTCCGCGCACGGTATCGGCATCGCGGCGCCGGCGCGGGCTTAGGATTTCCGCTTCTTCTCGATCTTGTCCCAGATCAGCGCCGCGATATCGGCGCCGCCGAAATTCTTCACGGCGCGGATGCCGGTGGGCGAGGTGACGTTGATTTCAGTCAGATAGTCGCCGATCACGTCGATGCCGACAAACAAGAGCCCGCGCTCGCGCAGCGGCGCGGCAAGCCGCGCGCAAATCTCGCGCTCGCGCGCGGTCAAGTCGGTCGCCTTGGGTATGCCGCCGCGCACCATGTTGGAGCGCAGATCGTCCGGCGCCGGCACGCGGTTGATGGCGCCGGCGAATTCGCCGTCGACCAGGATGATGCGCTTGTCGCCCTCTTTCACCGCGGGCAAGAATTTCTGCACCACCCATTGCTCGCGAAACGTCGCGGTGAACAGGTCGTAGAGCGAGCCGAAATTCAGATCCTCGCGCTGCAGCCTAAACACCGCCTCGCCGCCTTTGCCGTAGAGCGGCTTCATCACGATGTCGCCGTGCTCGGCGCGAAAGGCTTTGATGGCGTCAAGATCGCGGGTGATCAGCGTCGGCGGCATCAGGTCGGGAAATTCGGTGACGAAGATCTTTTCCGGCGCATTGCGCACATGCCCCGGATCGTTGACGACCAGCGTTTTCGGCTGAATGCGCTCGAGGAGATGCGTCGAGGTGATATACGCGAGATCGAACGGCGGATCCTGGCGCAGCAGCACCACATCGAACGAATTCGAGCGCGACATGGCGTCCTTCGCCGAGCGTAAAATGGTCGCCGGCTTTGTCACGCACCGACAACGGCTGCACGCTGGCCGAGACTTTGCCGTCGCGCAGCGCCAGCCGGTCGGGCGTGTAATAGGACAGCGCAAAGCCGCGGGCCTGCGCTTCCAAGAGCAGCGCGAACGTGGAATCGCCGCGGATATTGATCCGCTCGATCGGGTCCATTTGCACGGCGACGTTCAGGGTCATCGGGGATGTCTACGCAATTTTTGGGTGAGAGGGTTTAGCGGCTGGCATCGAAGGCATTGGCAATATGGCGCGGGATCTTGCCGGGTGCCACCAGGATCACATCGAAGCGGATTTCGGCGTTGACGTCTTGCGGATGCTGCGCCAGCCAGAACTCGGCCGCGCCGACGATGCGGCTTTTGCCGCGCTCCGTCACCGCTTCGACGGCGTCGTCGAGATTGGCGCGGGCCTTGACCTCGACAAAGACCAGCGCGCGGCGGCGGCGGGCGACGATGTCGATCTCGCCGAACGGGGTTTTCCATCGCCGCGCCACGATGCGGTAGGCTTTGGCGACGAGATACATGGCGGCGCGGCTTTCCGCCGACAGGCCGAGCCGGAAGGCCGCGAGGCGTTCCGGCCGCGGCGCCGTTTTTGCGGGTTTTGCCGGTTCAGCGCGCCGGGCCATGGTTTTCGTCCTCAGCTTGTTTCGTCAGCGTCAGCGCGCGCTGATAAACCTCGCGCCGCGGCAGACCGGTTGCATCGGCGACTTCGCCGACCGCGTCTTTGAGCGAAACGCGCGCCATCGCCTGGCGCAGCAGGGTCTCCGTTTCGGCCGCGCCGACCGGTTCGCTCATTGGCGGCGGCGCTATGACGAGAACGATCTCGCCGCGCGGCGCGTCGTTTGCGTAACTTTCGGCGAGGGTGGCGAGATCGCCGCGACGGATTTCCTCGTGCAATTTTGTCAGTTCGCGGCATAACGCGGCGTCGCGTTGTCTGCCGAGCCCGGCGGCGAGATCGGCCAGCGTTGCGGCCAGCCGCGGGCCGGTTTCGAACAGGACGAGCGTGGCGGGGATGCGGGCGAGCTCGGCGATGCGAGCGCGTCGCGCGGTCTCCTTCGGCGGCAGAAAGCCGACGAAGAGGAACTGATCCGTCGGCAAGCCCGCAACGGCCAAGCCCGCCATCACCGCTGAGGCGCCGGGCAGCGCCGTGACGGTGTGGCCGGCGTCCTGTGCGGCGCGCACGAGCTTGTATCCGGGGTCGGAGATCAGCGGCGTGCCGGCGTCGGACACCAGTGCGATCGCTGCGCCTTCGGCGAGCCGGCGCAGCAGCATTGGCCGCGCCTGCGCCGCATTGTGCTCGTGATAGGGCGTGAGCGGCCGGGCGATGCCATAGCGGTCGAGCAATTTGCGGGTAACGCGGGTGTCCTCGCAGGCGATCAGGTCGGCGCCGGCCAGCGCGTCGAGCGCACGCAGCGTGATGTCGCCAAGATTGCCGATCGGGGTGGCGACGATATGCAATCCGGGCGTTAGCCTCGCGACGTCGATTGCCCGGCCGCCAAGGAGGTAGCGGCGTGACACGCCGTCGGCGCCGCGCGGCGGATTGCGCAATTTGTCGCTCATCGCAGCCACTCTAGCGATGCCGCCTTGTGGCGTCATGCCGCGGCGGATTCTCTATCCTTTTCATTTAGTTAACCATTCGCCGCCAATATGTCGGAATGGCGTAGCATCGACGCTTGGGGCGTCGTGGGGAGAACCGCCGTGTCCGCGGAGATGCGAGTTCAGGGGTCGGCGGCTATGCCAACGCGGCGCCGCTCGATTGTTGGCTTGCTGGCCACGGCAGGCGCGTTGTTAACCGGCTGCTCGGGCAATTCGCAATATTTATCGACGACGCCGGCGCCGCAGAGTTCGCAGGTGCCGCCCGGCGCGACCATCGGCACCGGGCAGATCAAGGTCGGCCTGATCCTGCCTTTGTCGGCGCCGGGCAATGCCGGGCTCGCCGGCCAGTCGATGCGCAACGCCGCGGAAATGGCGATCGCCGAATTCAACAATCCGAACATTCAGCTCCTGGTCAAGGACGACGGCGGCACCGCCCAGGCGGCACAAATTGCTGCGCAGCAATCGCTCGACGACGGCGCCCAGATCATTCTTGGGCCGCTGTTTTCGCAGTCGGTCGGTTTTGTCGCCCAGGCGGCGCGGCCGCGCAATGTGCCGGTGATCGCCTTTTCGACCGATGCCAATGTCGCGTCGAACGGCGTCTATCTCTTGAGCTTCCTGCCGGAATCGGACGTCGACCGCATCGTGCAATATGCGAGTTCGGTCGGGAAACGCTCCTACGGCGCGCTCATTCCCGACAATCCCTATGGCACCGTGGTCGAAGCGGCGTTCAAGCAGGCCATCGCCCGGCGCCCCGGCAGTCAGATCGTCGCGCTCGAGCGCTACCCGCACGACAAGGCCGCCATGGCGGCGCCGATCCGCAACATGGCGCAAGGATCGGCGCGCGCCGACTGCCTGTTCATTCCCGACAGCGGCGACGTCGTGCCGGACGTGGTCCAGGCGCTCGCCGCCGACGCCGTCAATCTCAAACGGCTGCAGCTGCTCGGCACCGGTCTGTGGGACGACCCGCGCGTCTTTGCAGCGCCGTCGCTTGCCGGCGGCTGGTACGCCGCCCCGGACGGCACCGGCTACCGCAATTTCGCCACTCGCTACCGGGCTCGCTACAACCAAGACCCGGTGCGCACCGCGACGCTGTCTTACGATGCGGTCGCTCTGGTTGCCGCTCTGGTGAAGACGCAAGGGGCCCAGGCCTTTACGCCGCAAGTGCTGACCAATCCGTCGGGCTTCTCCGGCATCGACGGCCTGTTCCGCTTCAAGCCCGACGGCACCAATGAGCGTGGGCTCGCGGTGTTGCGGGTTGCCGCGTCGGGGGCACAGATCATCTCGCCGTCGCCCCGCAGCTTTAGCGGATCGGCCGCTGGATAATAAGCGAGCTTATGAACTTACAGCGCCGAAAATGGCTTGATTCGGCACCCTACGCTGCAAGATCCGCGACCACCGCATCGAGAACCGGGAAGCCCGGCAACGTCACCCGCAGGCGGCCCTCGCCGGTCGTTTCGACGAGCCCATGCTCATGCAACATGGCGATGCGCGCCGGATCGAGCGGCCGGCCGGAGACGTCCGTGTAGCGGCCGATATCGATACCTTCGGCAAGCCGCAGCCCCATCAGCAGGAACTCGTCGGACCGTTCCTCGCGGGTGAGCACGTCGTCGCTGACGAGGCCGTGGCCCTGGGTTTCGACCCGCATCAGCCAAGCCTCCGGCCGCTTTTCGGTTGCGGTGGCATGCCGTTCGCCGTCGATATCGAGCCGGCCATGGGCGCCGGGGCCGATGCCGGCATATTCGTGGGCGCGCCAATAGACCAGATTGTGCCGGCACTCGCCGCCCGGCCGCGCATGATTGGAAATCTCGTAAGCCGGCAATCCGGCTGCCGCGCAGATGTCCTGGGTGGTGTCGTAGAGCGCGCGCGAGGTGTCCTCATCGGGCAGCCGCAATTTGCCCGCGGCGTGGAGCGCAAAAAATGGCGTCTCGGGCTCGATCGTGAGCTGATAGAGCGAAAGGTGGTCGCCGGCCTCCGCCAGCGCCGCCTTCAGCTCGCTCGCCCAGGCTTTGGGCTCCTGGTTCGGCCGGGCGTAGATGAGATCGAACGAGTAGCGATCGAACACGCTGCGCGCGATGGCGACGGCGTCAAGCGCCTCACGCGCCGAATGCATGCGGCCGAGTTCGGCCAGCACGCGATCGTCGAGCGCCTGCACGCCGAGCGACACCCGATTGACGCCGGCGGCGCGGTAGCCGCGAAAGCGCGTCGCCTCGACACTGGTCGGATTGGCTTCGAGCGTGATCTCGGCGTCCGGCGCGACCCGCCATTGCCGGGCGATGGAATTGAGCACGCCCGCGATCGTCGCCGGCTGCATCAGCGAAGGAGTGCCGCCGCCGAAAAAGATCGTCGACACCGTACGGCCGCGCAGGCGCTCGGCAATAGTCCCGATCTCGGTGTGAAAGGCTTTGAGGAAACGCGGCTCGTCGATCGGCTCGCGGCGCACGTGGCTGTTGAAGTCGCAATACGGACATTTCGACAGGCAGAACGGCCAGTGGACATAGACGCCGAAGGCTTGCGCGTCGTCAGCCACAACAGGTTCGGTTAGAGGTTCAGTCAAGACACGCCTCCGCAAGTTTGACGAAGGCGCGGGCGCGATGCGACAGGCCCTTGCCGCGCGGCGGCAGGCCGTGTTTTTCGTCGCTTGCCATTTCGCCGAAGGTACGCAATTGGCCGTCTTCTTGGCCGTCCGGCAGGAACATCGGGTCGTAGCCAAAACCTTTATCGCCGCGCGGCGGCCACACCAGCGCGCCGTCGACACGGGCTTCGAATTCCTCAAGGTGACTGTCCGGCCAGGCGACGCAGAGCGCCGAAACGAAATGCGCCTTGCGGCGCTCCGGCGTCGTCGCGCCGCAGTCGTGCAGTTTTGCCTCGATGGTTTCCATGGCGCGGCGGAAATCGCGGTCCGGACCCGCCCAGCGCGCCGAATGAATGCCGGGCGCGCCGTCGAGCGCCTCGACCGCAAGCCCGGAATCGTCGGCGAAGGCCGGCAGCCCGGTCGCCTTCGCCGCCGCCTCCGCCTTGATGCGCGCGTTGTCGCGAAACGTCATGCCCGTTTCGTCCGGTTCTTTGAGCTTAAGCTCGCCTGCCGATATGGCGTCGATTCCATAAGGCGCAAGCAAATCGCGCATTTCGGCGAGCTTGCCGGGGTTATGCGTCGCGATAACCAGACGCCCTGTTACACGGCGATGCGCCGGGCCGCTCACATCACCGCCATCTTCTGCAGATCGACGAGCTTGGCGATGCCTTTGCGCGCCAGCGCCAACAGCGCCAAAAACTGCGCCTCCGAGAACGGCGTCTTTTCCGCGGTGGCCTGGACTTCGACGATATTGCCGGAGCCGGTGAGGACGAAATTGGCGTCGGTGTCGGCTTGCGAATCCTCGGCATAATCGAGATCGAGCACGGCCGTGCCCGCATAGACGCCGCAGGAAATCGCCGCGATATGGTCGCGTAAGACTTCGGCCTCGATCATCGACCGCGCCTTCATCCAGGCGAGGCAATCGTAAAGCGCGATCCAGGCGCCGGTGATGGAAGCCGTGCGCGTGCCGCCGTCGGCCTGGATGACGTCGCAGTCGATGGTGATCTGCCGTTCGCCGAGCGCCTTGAGATCGACAACCGAACGCAGGCTGCGGCCGATCAGGCGCTGAATTTCGACTGTCCGGCCGCCCTGCTTACCGGCCGAGGCCTCGCGCCGCGTGCGCTCGAGCGTGGCCCGCGGCAGCATGCCGTATTCGGCGGTAACCCAGCCGCGCGCCTGGCCCTTGAGCCAGGGCGGCAAGCGATCCTCCAGCGTGGCCGTGACCAGCACATGGGTGTCGCCGAATTTCACGAAGCAGGAGCCCTCCGCATATTTCACGACGCCGCGTTCGAGCGAGACGGGGCGCAATTCGTCAGGTTGTCGGCGGCTTGGCCGCATGCAGGTCTCCCGGTTGTCGGCGCAAAGCATCGGCCGCGCCCCGCTTGTAGTGGGTCGGCCATGGGCCCCACAAGGGCAGAACGTCGCGCCGCAAGCGGCCGATTTGCCAGGTGCCGCCGCTAACCCTAACCTTCGGCCGAGTTTGGCCGGAGGACATCGCTATGGCGCAAGCATCGCTGGAAACCACTCAAAAACTGGCGAATTTCGCGGCAACGCTGCGCTACGGCGATCTGCCGGAACGGGTCCGCGAGCATTGCAAGACACTATTTCTCGACGCGCTCGCTTGTGCGGTGGCCGGGCATCAAGGCGAGGAAACCGGGCAGATGGCGGCGCTCGCCGCGGCACTGGCGCAAGGACACGAATCGAGCGTCATCGGCGGCGGACATTTGTCGCTTGCCGGCGCGACGCTGCTCAATGGCTATCTCATCACCGCGGTGACGATGTGCGACGTGCACCGCGCCACCATGACCCATGTCACGCCGGAGATCGTGCCGCCGGCGCTGGCGATCGCCGAACGTGACGGACTCTCAGGTCGCGATCTTCTGGTCGCCATCGCCGCCGGCTGCGAGGTGACGACGCGGATCGGCATCGGCCTCGACTATCCGGTGTTTCGCGCGCGCGGCTGGCATGGGCCGGGCATTCTCGGCCCGTTCGGTGCCGCCGCGGCGGTCGGCTCGCTGTTGAAATTCGACGCCGACACCATGGCACGGGCCTTCGGTCTTGCCGGCAGTCAGGCGGCGGGCACCTTTGCCGCATGGGGCACGCCGACGGTCAAATTCCATCAATGCCGGGGCGCGCTGTCGGGCCTGATGGCGGCGCTCTTGGCGCAGCAAAAGTTTGTCGCCACGCGCGAGTTCCTGACCGCCAAAGACGGCGGCCTGTACAACGCCTATGTCAACGGCGGCAAACCGGACACGGTGACTGCCGACCTCGGCCAGCGCTTCGAGCTTGAGCAGATCGCGCTGCGGCTCTGGCCATCGGCCTCGCTCATTCAGGGTCTCAACACGGCGCTGTTCGAGATCGTGGAGCAACACAAGATCGATCCCGCGCATGTGCGCAAAGTGGATATCGCGCTCAGCCAGGCGACGTTCGACATGCATGGCGGCTTTAGGACCTACAAAGCGAAATTCGAGGCGCTGTTGTCGGCGCACTATACCGCGGCGGTCATCTTGCACGACCGCGCGCTGACTTTGGCGCAATTCGAACCCGCCCGTTACGACGATCCCAAGCTACGTCGTTTCGCGGCCGAAAAAGTCGACATTCGCCCCGATGCCTCGGTTGCCGGCTCGCAGGCCAAGGTCGATGTCGTCATGGATAATGGCGCGACGTTCTCGGCGCGTTGCCAGCATCCGCTCGGGTCGGCGGAAAATCCGCTATCGCGCCGCCAGATCGAGCAAAAATTCCGCGGCTATGCGCAGGGCGTTATCGCCGACGCGCATATCGAGGATGTCATTGCCGCGGTGGATCGGCTGGAGGACTTCGGCTCAATGCGCAAGCTTTTGGAGTGGCTCGGCGGCGCGCCACGCGCCCATGCGATGGCGGCGGCGGAGTGATATATAGCGAACGACACTGCGGCAATCGGTCGGGAGTGCTTCTTGGCCAGCCATGATTTTCCGCTCGCCGTGAACCAGCTGGGCCTCGCCCAGCTCAATGAGCGTTCGCGCGAAATCTTTCGCCGGATCGTCGAGAGCTATCTCGCCACCGGCGAGCCGGTCGGCTCGCGCAACCTGTCGCGCATTCTGCCGATGACCTTGTCGCCGGCGTCGGTGCGCAATGTCATGTCCGATCTCGAACAGCTCGGGCTCGTCTATGCGCCGCATACCTCGGCCGGCCGGCTGCCGACCGAAATGGGGCTGCGTTTCTTCGTCGACGCGCTGATGCAGATCGGCGATGTCGGCGAGAACGATCGCAAGGCGATCGAGGCGCAGGTTGCCGCCTCGGGGCAATCGAAATCGCTGGAAGCGGTGTTGACCGAGGCGTCGGGGTTGCTCTCAGGGCTCAGCCGTGCCGCCGGCGTCGTGCTCACCGCCAAATCGAATCCGCGCCTCAAACATATCGAGTTCGTGCGGCTCGAACCCGAGCGGGCGCTGGTGATCCTGGTCGGCGAGGACGGTCAGGTGGAAAATCGCGTGCTCCACGTGCCGATCGGGCTGCCGACCTCGGCGCTGACCGAAGCGGCGAATTTCCTTAACGCGCGCATTCGCGGCCATACCCTCGACGAGGTCAAAGGCGAGGTTGAGCGCACGCTCAAGGAAAGCGAGGCCCAGCTCGATCAGCTGACCAAAAAGATCGTCGCTGAGGGTCTGGCGAGCTGGTCGGGCGGCGAGAGCGACGAGCGCAAGCTGATCGTGCGCGGCCAGGCCCATCTGCTCGACGATCTCAAGGCGGTCGCCGATCTCGAGCGGGTGCGGCTCCTGTTCGACGATTTGGAGACCCGCCGCGAGGTCATCGATCTGCTCGGCCGCGCCGAACAAGCCGAAGGCGTGCGGGTCTTCATCGGTTCCGAGAACAAGCTGTTCTCGCTGTCCGGTTCGTCGACCATCGTGGCGCCCTATCACGACGCGGCGGGCCATATCGTCGGCGTGCTCGGTGTCATCGGGCCGACCCGGCTCAATTACGCGCGCATCGTCCCCATGGTGGATTACACCGCCAAGGTCGTCAGCAAGCTCCTGGGCGGCTGACCCCACGCTTGATTTTTGCCGGTTGAACCCTGATATCCGGGGCGTCACAGGATGGAAAAAGCCATGACGGAACAGACCGCTCGCGCTGAGGACGACGCGGCCGACGCTCCGGCCACCGCGCCGGCCGCCCACCCGACGCCCTCGACCGCGCTCGAACGCGAGCATGCCGAGATGAAAGACCGGCTCTTGCGGACGCTCGCCGAGATGGAAAATCTGCGCAAGCGCACCGAGCGCGAGGTCGCGGAGTCCAGGCTCTATGGCGTCACCTCGTTCGCGCGCGACGTACTTGGCGTTGCCGACAATATCCGCCGCGCGCTCGAAGCGGTGGCGCCGGAATTGCGCACGAGCGTGCAAAACGGCGCCAAGGCGCTGGTCGACGGCGTCGAACTGATCGAGCGCGAGCTCCTCAAGGCGCTGGAGAAGAACGGCATCCGGCAATTTACGCCGCAAGGCGAGAAATTCGATCCCAACCTGCACCAGGCCATGTTCGAAGTGCCCGACGCGTCGGTGCCCGCCGGCAGCGTGGTGCAGGTCGTGCAGCCCGGCTACATGATCGGCGAACGGGTGCTGCGTCCGGCTTTGGTCGGGGTGTCCAAAGGCGGCCCGAAGGCCGCGCCTACCAGCAACGACAATAAAAAAACGTCCGCGAACTAAACCTTCGCAATTCACTCGACATTGATGCTGTCGCGAATTTTGCGCAGCCGCATCAGCATGCCGGGCCACAGGTCGGCATGCGAAATGCCGATCATCTGCATGTAGCCGCCGGTGCCGAAGCGGAGCCATTGCACGACCATAAGCTCGGTGCCTTGTCCGTCCTTGGCCTTTGCCAGAGTTTCGTAGCCCGATTGACCGCCGATGCGCAGCGGTTCGGCATCCTGAATGCGGACGTCGGCGATGCCGCCGATCTGATCGAACGTCACGCGGGCGAAGGTGTCGTCGTCCTTGGCTTCGTTGGGCCCGCCCGGCAGTGCGGCAATCAGGAAGCGGGCGTCGATCGGCTGCGCCGCCGCGCCCTTGTTTCCATCCGGCACGGCTTTGCCGGATTGGTCGCCGCCGGCCGGAATGTCCACCAGCATCAAGGCGCGGCCCGGCAAAACGTCGTCGATGTGAAATCCGGCAAGGTCGCCGACTTTGAACGGCAACAGGCTTAGTCGCTCCGAATCGGGCACCTTCGGGCGTACCGCGACCGTCGCCAGCATGGTGCGCACCATTTGATCGGTATATTTTTTGTTGTCTTCCGGCGCGCGCGCGGTGACGAGCGCGGTGACGCCGCCGACGGGGGCGACCAGCATCCACTTGCGATACGAGGTCCCGTCGACGGTTTGCTTGCCGGTCAGCAGAAATCCCGCGCCGCCGGCGACCGACATCGGTTCGCGCGTATCGATGCCCTGCTTTTTCAGAGCGTCCGGGGTCATCGATTTGTCCAAAGCGGCGAAGGCTTCGGCCGGAAACGCCGCCACGAGGATGATCGTGTTGTTCTCGGCATCCTGGAAGCCCACAAAATTCGAGCTCGGCGCCATTCCCGCCGGCGGCACCAGCCCGACGCGGGACCCGACTGGAAAAACCGCCTCGGCGGCCTGCGCCGCAATCGCCCCTATCAGCGCCGATGCCAGTACGGCGAAAACCGCAGCCGCAAGACTCGTGAGAGTCCGCGTCCTGTAGAGGTTGCTCCAATTCATCGTCACCGGTCCTGGCAAATTTTTGCGCGTGTCGCGGGCTGCTGATCTGCGGGGCGCGTCACCCGCCGCATGGTCAGATTGATCCGGCCGCCTTCCGCGAGCAAGCGCGACGTGCCGGGATAGATACGGTCGACGCCATGGAAGGCAAGCCGCGCGCCGCCACCAAGGACCAGCACGTCGCCGGAATTGAGGCGAAAAGAACCGGTAGGATCGCCGCGCTTGAGCCCGCCGATGCGGAACAGGCAGGAATCGCCGAGCGAAACCGAGACCACGGGAGCGGTGAAAACGGCCTCATCGCGGTCCTGGTGCAGGCCCATTTTCGCTGCCGGCCCGTAAAAGTTGATCAGGCAGGCCTCCGGCGGATGCGGATAGTCGGCAACGCCGTCCCACAATCGCAGCAGGGCTTCCGGCAGCGGCGGCCATGGTCTGCCGGTCTGCGGATGCGCCGGCGCGTAGCGATAGCCATCCTGGTCCGACATCCAGCCGAGCGCGCCGCAGTTCGACATGCGGACGGTGAAAGGCCGGCCCGATTTCGGCATGCGCGGGGTAAACAGCGGCGCCTCTTGCAGCACCGCGCGCAAAGCCGCGAGCAACTCCCGTTGCGCGCCGGCATCGAAATAGCCGGGAAACACCAGGAAGCCGGCTTTGCCGGCATATCCGTCTTTTTCCGCCAGCTCGGCCATCTTTAATCTTTGTTCACTTCGAGAGTCCGCCGAAAGGCCCCGTTAAGGCCGGCCCTTTAGCTTTGGCCGCAATTTGGCGGCGGCTCATGAACCCATCTACCGACAACGGCATTCGCTACAGCATTGTGGTGCCGATTTTCAATGAGGAGGCGGTGCTGCCGGTGCTGTTGCGCCGGCTCGATCTCTTGATGTCGGCATTGGACGGCCCAGCCGAGACGATCTTCGTCGATGACGGCAGTTCCGACTGCAGCTCGATCGTTCTTGAAGCCAAGGCCAAGGACGACAGCCGCTATCGCTATATCGGCCTGTCGCGAAATTTCGGCCATCAGATCGCGATCACGGCAGGCATGGACGCCGCCGCCGGCGATGCGGTCATTGTCATGGATGCGGATCTGCAGGATCCGCCGGAAGTCGTGCACGAGATGATCGCACGCTGGCGCGAAGGCTTCGATATCGTCCACGCCAAGCGCCGCGAACGCGAGGGCGAGACCCGTTTCAAGCGCCTTTCCGCCGCACTGTTCTATCGGCTGACGAACTGCATCGCGACGGTGCGAATTCCCAACGACGTCGGCGACTTCCGCCTCATCGACCGCAAGGTGCTCGAGGCGTTCCGGCAAATGCCGGAGCGCGATCGTTTTGTGCGCGGCATGTTCGCCTGGCTGGGGTTCAAACAAGCCGAGGTTTTGTTTCACCGCGCGCCGCGTGCCGCGGGGGCCACCAAATATCCCCTCGCCAAGATGATCAGGCTGGCCGTGACGGGCCTCATGGGCTTCTCCGACTTGCCGTTGCGGCTGGCGATCTGGATGGGGGCGTGCGTCTCCGGTCTGGCGATGGCCTATGGCGCCTATGCCATCGCCTGGCGTCTGTTCGGCGGTGGCGTCGTCGACGGCTGGACATCGACCATCGTCATCGTCGCCTTCCTCTGCGGCACCAATATGCTGATGACAGGCATCGTCGGGCTTTATGTCGGCCGCATCTTCTCCGAGGTGAAACGCCGGCCGCTCTATGTCGTCTCGCAAAAAGTGGGATTTGCGCGCGGAGACGCCGCCGTTCCGGTCCATCAGCTCCGTAGCGCGGCCGGGACGTAGGAGTACGTCATGGCCGAGCTATTCGACAGCTATGACAGGAGCTACGGCGCGATTGTCCAATCGTCGATTGATTTTTCGGGTCTGCCGCACAGCTTCTTCATGGCCGCCAAGGCATCCATCCTCCGTGATCTCATCGCCACGCATTTGGACGGCGAGCCCTTGGCTGCCGCGCTCGATGTCGGGTGCGGCATCGGCACGTTTCATCCGTTCATGCGCGGAATGTCTCGGCGGCTATGTGCGACGGATGTCTCGGCGGCAAGTCTCGCGCAGGCGCGGCGCAGCTAATCCCGACGTCGACTATAAGCCTTACGATGGAACGGTCCTTCCCTACGACGGCGCAACGTTTGATCTCGCCACGGCAATCTGCGTGATGCATCATGTTGCGCCGGAACAAAGGCTCGGTTTCCTGCGTGAGATGCGGCGCGTGGTGCGGCCCGGCGGACTCGTCTGCATCATCGAGCACAACCCTTTCAATCCGCTGACACGTCTCGCCGTGGTGCGGTGCGAGTTCGATCGGGATGCGGCGCTGCTGCGCGCGGGCCAAACGCGGCGGCTGATGGCCGACGCCGGTTTGCGGGATGCCGACATGCGATATTTCGCACTGCTGCCATGGGCGACGCCATTGGCGCGACGTATCGAGCATGGCTTTCGGCGCGTCCCGCTCGGCGCGCAATACGCAATTTACGGCGTCGCTTAGCGATCCATGACGAGCGTAATTCATCGCGGAGAAGCATTGTCCGGCCGACCGGCGGTCCGGGCAAGCGACGGTGCCGTCGCAATCCGGCCTGGCGATATTCTATGGAGATGGTTGCCGCTTCTCCTGATTCTTGTGGCGGCTGTGGCGGTGCGCCACTTCGTCGTCGCCAATACCGACGTGAGCTGGGAGATCACGCTCTCTGAAAAGATCCTCAACGGGCAGAAGCTCTACAGCGATCTGATCGAGATCAACCCGCCGGCGTCGACATTTCTCTATCTGCCCGCGGTGGCTCTGGCGCGTGCGCTCGGCTGGGTCCCGGAAACCGTTATCGACAGCTTGGTCTTCGCGGCCGCGCTGCTCAGTCTCGGCGTCACGAGCCGGATCGTTGGCCGCTATCGTCTGCTCGATGGCCTGGATGGCTGGCCGGTTGCCGCCGTCACGCTGGCGGTGCTGATAATTTTGCCGGCTCAGACATTCGGCGAGCGCGAGCATATCGCCTTGATCGCCGTGCTGCCCATGCTCGCGACTTTGGCGGCGCGCGCCAAAGGTGAAAATCCGCTGCTGCGGTACCGCCTGGTCGCCGGCATCGGCGCCGGTGTCACCGTCTGCATCAAACCGCATTTCGTTCTGGTCCTTGTCTTTGCCGTAGCGGCCAGCGCATTGCATCGGCGTTCGTGGCGGATGCTGTTCGTCCTGGAGAACGTGATCGCGGCAACGATGGCCGTCGTCTATGGCCTCTGCGTCGTGATCTTCTACCGGGCCTACATCACCGAGGTGATGCCGCTGATTGCCGACGTCTATCTGCCGGTGCGGCTCTCGCTCGCCAAGACTTTGCTGGATACGCCGGTGGTGCTCTGGGCCGCCGCCGTTCTGATCGTGCTTGGTCTTCGGCGCGGGACCGGCGTCCATCCCGCACTTCTGGTGCTGCTCACGGCCTCGGCGGGCTTCGCCGCCGCCTACATGGTTCAGGGCAAAGGCTGGCCCTATCAGTCCTATCCGATGCTGGCCTTGGCGCTGATCGCGCTTGCGCTCGCTTGCGGCTTTCGCCGCCGAGCCGCGGCGCAAACCGGAAAGCGCAACGACCTGAAAACCGCCGGCGCCTGGGTCGTCCTCGGCGTGATCGCGGTATGGTCCTTTGCCTGGTTCAACATCGCCGTCGATGACCGCGCCGCCGCCGCGGTCGTCAAACGGATCGCGCCGCCGCATCCCTCGATCGTCCTCATCTCCGACGATGTCGCCGTCGGCCATCCTTTGGTGCGCGCGGTGCAGGGGCGGTGGATTTCGCGCTTCGGCAGTCTTTGGGTGACGGAAGACGCCGCAATCCAGCGTTTCGGGGGCGGTCCCGACGCAGCAAAGAAACAGCGCCTTGCCGCCGACGTGGAGGCGGAGCGGCAACGGCTGATCGGTGAAATTCGCGACGGCAAGCCCGATATCGTTCTCATCGACGAACGTCCCGGCCGCATTCTCGTCGGCGAGGGCGGCGGGTCGTGGAGTGACTGGGTGAACGCCGATCGCGACCTGTCCGGGCTCATCGCCGCGAACTACCGGCGAGCCGGGAGTGCCGACGGTGTCGCGATCTACAAACGGAACGGCTCGTAAGCCCGCGGCCGGAATCCCTCAACGACTTTCATCGGATTTTTACCACTCGCCATCACGGTTCGGAACGATGTCTCTGCTCTCTTCGCACATCGGCCTTGTGGCGCCACCCGGCCAATCCGGCGCAACGCCGGCCGACGAGCTCTTTGCCAAATTGACGGTCGCGGCGGCCGTGTTCTTCGTTTCGCTCGAGGTGGCTTATCTCACGCTCGGCGGCCTGCCGCCGATCGGCAAGCCCTGGGTCGACGGCACGCATTTCGTCTTCGGCCGCGATTTTCTCAATACCTGGATGGGCGCGCGCTCCGTGTTCCACGGCGGTCCTGCGGTGTTGTTCGACGCGCGGACCTACAACACGGCGCTGCGCGACATGCTGGGCACCGTATATCCCGAACATTTCTGGTCGTATCCGCCGCACGTACTGCTGTTCATCTGGCCGTTCGGCCTCATGCCGTATTTACCGGCCTATATCGCCTGGTGCGCAATCGGCGTCGCGCTTTATCTTCTCGCTTGCTCCAGTGCGATCCAGCGCCGGCGAATGCTGTTTCTCGCGGCCGCTCCCGGCGTCACCGTCTGCATTTTCTTCGGCCAGAATGGCTTCTATAGCGCGGCACTTTTGATCGGCGGGCTGTTGTGTCTCGATCGTCGGCCGGTGCTCGCCGGGATTCTGTTCGGCATTCTCACGATCAAGCCGCAGCTCGGGCTTCTCGTTCCGGTGGTCCTGCTGCTGGAACGCCGCTGGGTGACGATCATGTCAGCCGTGGCGACGACGGCGGTGCTGTTTGCGGCGACCACGATGCTGTTCGGCTGGAACGCCTGGGTCGAGTTCTGGCAAAAGGTCATCCCGCAGCAGGAATGGCTGACGGCTCACGGCGGCGGGTTGCTCTTTGAGATGGTGTCGTCGGTCTTTTACGCCGGGCGCCTCCTGCATTTGCCGCTCGCGTTCGACTGGGCGCTGCAAGGCATCGTTTCCGCGCTCGCGCTCGCCGCGGTGGCGTGGACTTATCGGCAACGCCGCGATCCGGCCTATTCGCTGGCGCTGTTCGTCACCGCGACCTTTCTCGTCACGCCATACATTCTCAATTACGACATGGTGATCTTCGGCTTCGTGGTGGCGCTGCTGCGCGACCGCGGCGCCGACGACACCAAAGCCGATCTCTGGCTGCTCGTCGCGCTGTGGACGCTGCCGGTTGCGATGATGATGGCGGCCGTTGTCTTCATTCCGCTGGCGCCGATCGTGCTGATCGCGTTCGCGTGCCGATTGATTTGGCGCATGGCGCAAAGCGATCGGAGCGAAATCAGGTCGCTGTCGGCAACGGCTGTAGCCGCAGCCGGCTGAGAGCGCGGGCCGATTAGGCCGCGCGATCCTCGGCGATCTTTTCCGGCACGAGGCGAATGCTGTCGAGTGCGCCGCGCACGCCGGATTCGCCCGCCTCGTGATATTCGGCATCCTCGTTGACGTTCCACACGTCGTAGAGCCGCGCGCCGGCGAGAATGTTCCGCGCGGTGAGCATCGCCGTCATCATCGCGTGGTCCTGGTTGTTGTAGCGGTGCATGCCGTTGCGTCCGATCACGTGGAGCGTCGGATAGCTGCCTTCGAGGTCGCGGCGAATGGCGGCGATGTTGTCGCTATAGTCTGCGTCGTAAACCGGATAGGCCTTGGCTTGGCGAACGACGCAGGCGTCGATGACGTCAGCCGGCGCGATAAGCCCGATCCGCGCCACCTCCATTTTCGCCAGCGCAATGAGATCGCTGTCGGCGGCATTCCACAGCCCGTCGCCCTCGAAGCAGAAATACTCGAGGCCGAGGCAGCTCATACCCTCGGGCACCATCTCCGGCGACCAGGAGCGGAAGTTCTGCACCCGGCCGACTTTCACGCTCGGATCGTGGATATAGATCCAATTATCCGGGAACAGCTCGGCCTTGCGCACCATCAGCGCCACGGTGAGAAAATCGCGATAGCGCAGCGCCCGCGCATGAAGGAGCGAGATCGGAACGGGCTTGAGCCGCTCGACGAGTTCGCGCAGCGGCGCCGAGCTCACGACGTGGCGCGCGGTGTAGGTTTCACGCCCGCCATCGGCCGCAGCGACCTCGATGCACCAGAAATTGCGGGCCGCATCGAATTCGAGGCTGATAAGTTCGCGCCCCATCAGAATGCGGCCGCCTTGCGCTTTGATCTTGCGCGCCGCCGCCTCCCACATCATGCCCGGTCCTTTGCGCGGGTACTGGAAGCTCTCGATCAGCGTCTTGACGGTATCGGCGTCGGTTTTGGCCTCGCCGGTGCCCTTACGGCCGCCCCACAGCGAGCGTTTGAGGCCGTGGATGACGGCCGTGGCCAAATCGAGGCCCTTGATGCGTTGCGCCGCCCAATCGGCGGAAATCTCGTCGCATGACATGCCCCACACTTTCTCGGTGTAGGTCTTGAAGAAAATCTGGAACAGCCGCTCGCCGAACTGGTTGCGCACCCAGTCATGGAAGGTGCGCGCCGGCGCGACGGGAAAAACTTTCGCGTAGGCGTAGGACGCAAGGCACGCCGCGCTGGTGAACACGCCGAGCTTAAAGAGCGCTTCAAAGGCCTTGAGCGGGTAGGAGAAGAACTTGCCGTTGTAGTAGATGCGCGACAGGCGCGGCCGCGCGATGAAATCGTCGGGCAGGATCTCCTGCCACAGCGCCACGACCTCTTTCGATTTGGAAAAGAAGCGGTGGCCGCCGATGTCGAACAGGAAGCCCTTGTAATCGACGGTGCGGCTGATGCCGCCGACATAGGCGGGGTCGCGCTCGATCACGAGGACGGACTGCGCTTGCTTGGTCAGGCAATAGGCCGCGGTGAGACCGGCGGGCCCGGCGCCGATCACGAAGACGTCGGCATCGACGTTGCTGTCGCGGACGGTCATGGCGCGGACTTCAGGCGGAATGCCGCGGGCGGAAGGCGAATAACGCCTGGCCCAAATAGGAAACGAGCGCGCCTGAGGCGGCGCCGCCGATCACGGCGAGCTGCGGGGCTGGGGCCAGGAGCGTGACGACGAGGACTGCGAATACGCCATAGCTCATGGCCTGCGCGGCGGTGGCGACCGCGGCGTAGCGCATCGCTTCATCGGCCGAGTGGCGGCCGCTCCGATCGAAGGTGAGCGCGCGGTTCAATCGCCAGGTCACCAGCGTTGCAAAAGCGAGCGAAATAAGCCGGGCGCCGAGTGGATTGAGCCCGTGCGCGATGACGAGCGTAAAGACCGCAAGATCGGTGACGAGACCGAGCCCACCGACGCCGAGGAAGCGAAGCGGACGCGGCAGGACCTCGAAAAATCGGCGAATCGGATCGTCGGCGGGTGCTGCATGCGCAGGCACTGCGACCCCTGCCGCGCAGCTTTCGATATTACCTAAACGCATAACGACTCCACGCTGCGGCGGCCGTTCTCTGATGCCGTTTCCGGCCGACCCTGCTGCAGTCCCTTGCTGCGGTCCTTGCTACGGTCCTTTGGCCCCGCGCTATCCGTGGCAGGGTTTCCTTAATGGCCGACTAGCGCGGGTGCGTGCGGCCGAGACGGCGCGCGACACCGTTAAGAGACCCTCACCGCGCACAAATGCACGCGGTGTTCTCGGGGTCGCGGAAATGGGCGTGGCATCGGCAATCCTGCCTTGCAGCGCGATGCCGCCCTCCTATATGAGCCAAGGGAAATCGTTCCGGCAGCGGACGTTTGGCCACTGGTCCAAGGGCTGCGGTCGAGGGCGATGAGTTATAAGGGGGTCGGACTTTGGGCGCCTTACGGGCCAGCCCGACCTGCCGCAAAAGAGAGGATTTAAAACCATGGCCAAGGTCATCGGTATCGATCTCGGGACCACCAATTCCTGCGTCGCCGTCATGGAAGGCAAGACGCCGAAGGTCATCGAGAACGCAGAGGGGATGCGCACCACGCCGTCCATCGTCGCTTTCACCGACGAGGGCGAACGCCTGGTCGGCCAGCCGGCAAAACGCCAGGCGGTCACCAATCCCGAGCGCACCATTTTCGCAGTCAAACGTCTCATCGGCCGTCGCTACGACGATCCGATGGTTGAGAAGGACAAGAAGCTCGTTCCCTACAAGATCACGCGCGCCAGCAACGGCGACGCCTGGGTCGAGATCGAGGGCAAGAGCTATTCGCCGTCGCAGATTTCCGCGTTCATCCTGCAGAAGATGAAGGAGACGGCGGAGTCCTATCTCGGCGCCAAGGTCGATCAGGCCGTCATCACCGTTCCGGCCTATTTCAACGACGCGCAGCGCCAGGCCACCAAGGACGCCGGCAAGATCGCCGGCCTCGAAGTGTTGCGCATCATCAACGAGCCGACCGCGGCTGCGCTCGCTTACGGCCTCGACAAGAGCAAGACCGGCACCATCGCGGTCTATGACCTCGGCGGCGGCACCTTCGATATTTCCATTCTTGAGATCGGCGACGGCGTGTTCGAGGTGAAGTCGACCAACGGCGACACCTTCCTCGGCGGCGAAGATTTCGACATGCGGCTGGTCAATTATCTGGCCGACGAATTCCAGAAAGAGCAGGGCATCGATCTGCGCCGCGACAAGCTGGCTTTGCAGCGGCTCAAGGAGTCCGCCGAAAAGGCCAAGATCGAATTGTCCTCGACGACGCAGACCGAGATCAATCTGCCGTTCATCACGGCGGACGCGTCCGGACCGAAGCATCTGACCATGAAGCTCACCCGCGCCAAGTTCGAGGCGCTGGTCGACGACCTCATTCAGAAGACGATCGATCCGTGCAAGCAGGCGCTCAAGGACGCCGGCGTGTCCGCGGCCGAGATCAACGAGGTGGTTCTGGTCGGCGGCATGACGCGCATGCCGAAGGTCCAGGAAGTCGTCAAGCAATTGTTCGGCAAGGAGCCCCATAAGGGCGTCAATCCCGACGAAGTCGTCGCGGTGGGCGCTGCGATCCAGGCCGGCGTGTTGCAAGGCGACGTCAAGGACGTGCTGTTGCTCGACGTGACGCCGCTGTCGCTCGGCATCGAAACGCTGGGCGGCGTGTTCACCCGGCTGATCGACCGTAACACCACGATCCCGACCAAGAAGAGCCAAGTGTTCTCCACGGCCGAGGACGGCCAGACCGCGGTGACCATCCGCGTGTTCCAAGGCGAGCGCGAGATGGCGGCCGACAACAAGATTCTCGGCCAGTTCGATCTCATCGGCATTCCGCCGGCGCCGCGCGGCGTGCCGCAGATCGAGGTCACTTTCGATATCGATGCCAATGGCATCGTCAATGTGTCGGCCAAGGACAAAGGCACCGGCAAGGAGCAGCAGATCCGCATCCAGGCTTCCGGCGGTCTGTCCGAGACCGACATCGACAAGATGGTCAAGGACGCCGAGGCGCACGCCGAGGAAGACAAGAAGCGCAAAGCCCAGGTCGAGGCGAAGAACCACGCCGAGGCTCTGCTGCACGCCACCGAGAAGACCTTGGCCGAGCATGGCGCAAAGGTCGGCGAGGCCGAACGCCGCGCCATCGAGAACGCCATGGCCGATCTGAAGGAAGCCTTGAAAGGCACCGACGCCGACGCGATCGCGGCGAAGGCCAACACGCTGCAGCAGGCTTCGATGAAGCTCGGCGAGGCGATGTATAAGCAGGCCGGCGAACAGCAGCCGGGCGGCGGCGATGCCAGCAGCGGCGCGGAAGCCAAGAAGGAAGACGTCGTCGATGCCGAGTTCACCGAAGTCGACGACGACAAGAAGAACAAAAAATCGGCTTGATGCAGCGAGGCGCTTGATGCCGTTGCGGCTTGTTGATGTGGCACCCCCGGATGCAAAACGGGGGTGCTCGTTCATCCAGAATCGGACATCATCCGACGGTTCTTCTATCGGTTCTGTTATCGGTTCTTGGGGTGAGGACTGATGGCCAAGCGCTGCTACTACGAATCTCTCTCGCTCGAACGCACCGCGACTGACGGCGACATCAAAGCCGCCTTCCGCAAGCAGGCCATGGCCTGCCATCCGGATCGCAATCCCGGCGATAAGGATGCCGAGCACCGCTTCAAGGAAATCAACGAAGCCTACGAGGTCCTTAAAGACCCGGACAAGCGCGCCGCCTATGACCGCTTCGGCCACGCCGCCTTCGAGCACGGCATGGGCGGCACGGGGCCGGGCTTCGGCGCCGATTTCGGCACCACCTTTTCCGATCTGTTCGAAGGCATTTTCGGCATGGCCGGCGCGCGGGGACGCAGCACCGGCGGGCGTGAGCGCGGCGCCGATCTACGCTACAATATGGAAATCAGCCTCACTGAGGCTTACGCCGGCAAGAATGCGCAAATCCGCATTCCGACGTCGGTGACCTGCGAGGCCTGCTCCGGCTCCGGCGCCAAGGCCGGCACCAAGCCTAAGACCTGCCCGATGTGCGGCGGCCAAGGCCGCGTGCGGCACGCCCAAGGCTTCTTCACGCTCGAGCGCACCTGTCCGAATTGCGGCGGCCGCGGCCAGTCGATCGACAGCCCCTGCGCGTCATGCGCCGGCTCCGGCCGGGTGACCCGCGAGCGCACATTGTCCGTGAATATCCCGGCCGGCGTCGAAGATGGTACCCGCATCCGGCTCGCGAGCGAGGGCGAAGCCGGCGTGCGCGGCGGCCCGCCCGGCGATCTCTACATTTTCCTGTCGATCGGCGCACATCCGTTCTTCCAGCGCGAAGGCGCCGATCTGCATTGCCGCGTTCCGGTGTCCATGGTGGCCGCCGCGATGGGCGGCGAGTTCGAAGTGCCGACCATCGATGGCGGCAAAACCAAATTCAAAATTCCCGAGGGCACGCAATCCGGCCGGCGCTTCCGCCTGCAAGGCAAGGGCATGCCGGTCTTACGCGCGCGGCAGTCCGGCGATATGTACGTGCAGGTGCTGGTCGAGACGCCGCAAAAGCTCACCAAGAAGCAGCGCGAGCTGTTGGCCGAATTCGACCGGCTGTCGTCGACCGAGACCCACCCGGAATCCACAGGCTTTCTCGGCAAGGTCAAGGAGTTCCTCGACGGGCTCGGCGCCCGCACCGGCTCCGCCTGAATCGATATGGTCTTTGCCCCCCGAATGTTTTAAAACCGACACCAATTTGTCGCGCTTGAAAATCTTGTCCCAGGTCCTTGTGTGACTGCCATGCCGCTGCCGGCCCTGCAAAAGTTCGAAAAGAAGATCGGGCGGCAGTTTCGCCTCCTGGAAGCCAGGAAAAACCTTATCGAGCGCAAGATCGGGCGCCAGATCCGGCTGTTCGAAGAGAAGCGCGACGGCATCGGCAAGAAGATCGAGCAGCAGATCAAGCAGTTCGAGCTGCGAAAGGGCATCCGGCTCGACGATGAGGTGCGCTTTCTCCGCTCCTGGATCGAGCGGCCGTTGACGGTCGGCGCGGTGACGCCGTCGGGCAAGATCCTGGCCCGCGCCATGGCGCGCTACGTCGATCCGAACTCGACCGGGCCGGTGGTCGAACTGGGTCCGGGCACCGGGCCGGTCACCGAGGCCCTGGTCGCGGCCGGCGTCGATCCTTCGCGGCTGGTGCTGGTCGAATTCGATCCGACCTTCTGCCGCATCCTGCGCAACCGCTACCCCGACGCCACCTTGGTGCAGGGCGACGCCTATAGCCTGCGCCGGCTCCTTGAGACGCTGCTCATTCAGCCCGCCGCCGCCGTGGTGTCCGGCCTGCCGCTGATCACCAAGCCGATCAAGATGCGGTTGCGGCTCATTCGCGACGCCTTCGATCTGATGGTGCCCGGCGCGCCCTTCGTGCAATTCACCTATTCGGTCGCATCCCCGTTGCCGCAGCGGTTCGGCGGCTTCACCGCGGAAGCCTCCGAGCGCATCTGGATGAATATCCCGCCGGCGCGGGTATGGGTGTATCGGAAGGCCTGACGGTCTCCGAACATGCCCGCTCCCAAAATCCTGATCATTCCCGGCTCGCTGCGCACCGGTTCGCATAATGTGCGGCTTGCTGCACTGGCGGCGAAGGAGCTGACGCTCGCCGAGGGCGACGTCACCCGCATCTCGCTCGAAGACTATCCGCTGCCGCTGTTCGATGCCGATCTTGCGGCCTCGTCCGGCATGCCGGCATCGGCGCCGCGGCTCAAGCACATGATCATGGCGCATCGGGGCGTGTTCATCACCAGTCCGGAATACTCAGCCTCGGTGACGCCGCTGCTCAAGAACGCCATCGACTGGGTGTCGCGGGTGCGCGAAGGCAGTGAACCGACCTATGCGGCGTTCAAGAACAGGGTTTTCGCTCTTGGCTCGGCGACGGCGAGTTCAAGCGGCGGCGTGCGCTCGATGATGGCGCTGCGGCAGATTTTGGAATTGGGCTGCGGCGCCCTGGTCATTCCCGAGCAAGTCTCGGTGCCGCGCGCCGAGCAGGCGTTCGACGATATGGATAATCTCAAGGATGAAACGGCGGCCGCGGCGATGAAGGCCATGGCGCAGCGGCTCGTCGAACTGGCGAGCGCGATGCATTAGAATGCGCAAGATGCAGATCAAGCCGCGCGAACGCCTCATCGTTGCCCTCGATGTCTCCTCGGTCGAGGTGGCGGCCGCGCTGGTGGCGCGGCTCGGCGACGCCGTTTCGTTCTACAAGATCGGCTATCAGCTCGCCTTTGCCGGCGGGCTTTCTTATGCGCATACGCTGACTGGCGCCGGCAAGCAGGTCTTTATCGATCTGAAGCTCCACGACATCGCCAACACGGTCGCGCAGGGGGTCAAAAGCGTGGCGCATCTTGGCGCCACCTTCCTCACCGTGCATGGCTATCCGCCGACCATGCGGGCCGCGGTGGAGGCGCGCGAGGGCAATTTGCGCATTCTCGCCGTCACCGTGCTGACCTCGTTCGACGACGCCGATCTCAAAGCCGCCGGCTATGCCATGACCGTGCCCGAGCTCGTCGCGCGGCGCGCCGCACAGGCGCGCGACATCGGCATCGATGGGCTTGTCTGCTCGCCGGAAGAGGCGGCAAGCGTTCGCGCCATCGTCGGCGACAAGCTGTGTCTGGTAACGCCCGGCATTCGTCCCGCCGGCGCCGACGCCGGCGATCAGAAGCGCATC
>CAVZFX010000002.1:5000-320686 GCA_963774715.1 uncultured Alphaproteobacteria bacterium | reverse complement strand
ATCACCCTTCAGGCGATCCGACGCCGTCGCGCGCGGACATCCAGATGACGCAGCAGATCATCGCAGTGGCGCAGCCGCTTGGTATCAGCGTGCACGACCATATCATCGTCGGCAAGGAAGGACATGCGAGCTTGAAGGGGCTGAAGCTGATTTGAACGCCAACACTGTCGGGGCAAAATGTGCCTTTAGCGAGGAAATTATGGAACGCTTCATTCGCTTGATCATGTCTGCGATCGTCGCAACCGCGGCCTTCGGTTTCGCCGTGCCGGCAACGGCGCAAACACGACATTTTCTGGTCTGTCCGGGTTCGGGTCCGACCGGCTGCGCATCGCTGGATGACTTCGTGATCGCGTTGACCGAGCCGAAGCAACTGCAAATGGCGGATCAGATTCTGAGCGAAAAAATTACCGATCAGGTGCACGTTCAGGGAACGATCGTAACGCAGCCGGCGCTCTACAATTTGCCGTGGGCATTTTATCTCGATCCCAAGACGATCAGTTTCTTCACGTTCGGTCATCCAATCTGCTGGGGCTTTTCGACCGTCGAGGTCAACGCCAATCTGGACAAGATCGGCAGCCCTGGCTTTCTGCCAATTAAAGCCTGGTGCCCGCGCGGATACAGGCTATCCAAAGAGATCTTCAGATTTTGATTTAAAATCTCGATCGCGCCGCTCTGATCGCGGCGAAAATCAGCGCCCCAGCCGGACGACTTTTTTTAGGGCGTGCGCGCAGTCACGCGGCGAGGCTCACCACTCCGCCGCGCGCACCTTCCGCGTGAACGCCCAGATCGCGAGCGCGACGCAGCCCATGGTCGCGACCGTGCCGGCGACCGGCCAGGCGGATTGGCCGAGATAAAGTCCGATGGCCCCGGCGGCGATGGCGGCGCCGGTCTGCTGGGTAAAACCCATCAGCGAAGAGGCGGTGCCGGCGCGATCGTGAAATGGCGTCAGCGCTCCGGCCATCGCGGCCGGCAAAGCAAGGCCGAGGCCGGCGAGATAGATCATCATCGAGCCGACGAACCAGATGACATTGGCGAGGTGGAGCGCCACCACCGCCGCCATGATCAGGCCGCCGGCCGCCAGCGTGACGCAGCCGATGCCCATGGTGCGGTCGATGCCCAGCCGCATCACGATCCGCGCGGCAATGAATGTCCCCAGCATGTAGCCGGCCGCGCCCATGGCGAAGGTGATGCCGAAGACCACCGGGTTGAGACCGTAGATCGCGCTTTGCATCACGATCGGCGCACCCGACACCCAGGCGAACAGACCGATGAAGGTCGTGGTCAGAATGCCGAGATTGGCCAGAAAGCCGCGATGCTTCAGCACCGAGGGATACAGCGCGAGCATCTTGGTGAAAGAGAACGGCGTGCCGTCCGCCTTTTTCAAAGTCTCCGGCAACAGCAGCGTCGCCACCGCCCCGGCAATGCCGGCGAAGATCACCAGCAGCACGAATGTGGCGCGCCAACCGAATGCGATCTGCAACACGCCGCCAATGGTCGGTGCCACGATCGGCGCGAAGGCGGTGATCGATCCCATGATCGACAATTCGCGGCTCGCCCGCGGGCCGGAATAAATATCGCGCACCACCGCCCGCGCCAGCACGATCACGCCGGCGCCGCCCAGCGCCTGCACGAAGCGCAGCGCGATCAGGGCGTCGACCGATTGCGCGAAGGCGCAGCCGACGCTGGCGAAGCCGTAGAGTACCAGCGCCGTCAGCAGGACCGGTTTGCGGCCGAGCCGGTCCGAGATCGGTCCATAAAATATCTGGCCGACGGCAAAACCGAACAGATAGCTGGAAATGGTCAACTGCACGTCGATGATCGGCGCATGCAAGGCGCGGGCGATATCCGGCAGCGATGGCAGATACATGTCCATCGACAGCGGGCCGAGCGCGGTCAAAAACGACAGCAACAGCGTCAGCGCGAAGGTGCCGGGAGTCAGCATGGCAATGAATTTGCCCTTGGCAAAAATCAACGGGTGTCGAGAGCTTCGGCCGGCTTCGGAGAATGATATTTGAGGTTGGCAGTTGCCGGGCGCAACGGTGGGGACACTACGGAGAAGGCGGACGCCAGCCCTGCTTGGCCAATTGGATTTGCGAATAAATATGCTTGCGCAATTCGCCGAACCGCGCCATCGACCGGGTTTCGAGCTGCGTGCGCTCGTCGGGCAGGTCGATCGTCACGTCTTCCATGATCACCGTCGGCGCGTGCGACATCACCAGCACGCGCTGGCCGAGATAGACCGATTCGTCGATGTCGTGGGTGACGAACAGCACGGTGACGCGCAGCTGATGCCACAGCACCCGGATCAGGTCCTCGAGATCGGCGCGGGTTTGCGCATCGACCGCGGCGAACGGCTCGTCCATCAACAGCACGTGCGGCTCGTAGGCGACGGCGCGGGCGATGGCGACGCGCTGCTGCATGCCGCCGGAAAGTTGCCAGGGATAGGCGCCGTCGACGCCTTTCAGATCGACCGCCGCGAGCGCATTGCGCACCAATTCCTCGCGCCGATCCGCGGTCATCTTTTTCTGCTTGAGCGGCAGCGCCACGTTGTCGTGGACCGTCATCCACGGAAACAGGCTGCGGCCGTATTCCTGGAACACCACCGCCATCGACGGCGGCGGACCGGTCACCGCCTGGCCCTCGAGCACGATCGTGCCTGCCGTCGGCGCCAATAGTCCGGCGATGCATTTGAGCAGCGTGGTTTTGCCGGCGCCCGACGGGCCGACGATGCAAACAAGCTCGCCTGCGCCGACGCTGAAGCTGACGTCGCGGATCGCCTCGACGGTGCGGCTCGCATCCTCGTAGACTTTGCGCAGTCCCTGCACTTCGAGCATGGCTTTGACTGCTCGATCCATCGATCCCTCAAAACTTTATCAACCGGCCCGCTGCGATTGCCGCAGGCCGTGATACCAGCCCAGCAGCCAGGCCTCAATCGCACGAAAAATCAACGACAGCACGATGCCGATGATGCCAAGCAGGATAATGCCGCTCCACATCTCCGGAATAGCGAAGGTGCGCTGATATTGCACCAGAACGAAACCGATGCCGTCTCTGGCCGCGAACATTTCGCTGATGACCATGAGAATGATGCCGATCGACAGCGATTGCCGCAACCCGGTGAAAATCTGCGGACTGGCGCCCGGGAGCACGAAATGCCACAGCCGGGCCGGTCCGCCGATCCGATAACTGCGCACCGTTTCCGCCAGCACCTCGTCGAGCGCGCGGACGCCTGCCACCGTATTGAGCAGGACCGGCCAGATGCAGCCGAACAGGATCACCAGCGCCTTCATCTCGTTGCCGAGGCCGGCGAACAGGATCAGCACCGGCACCAGCACCGGCGGCGGAATGGCGCGCAAAAATTCCAGCACTGGTTCGAGCACGTTGCGCAAGTTGCGCGAGGCGCCGACCGGAATACCGATGAGAATGCCGAGGAGCGCCGCGGCGAGATAGCCGACGGCGAAGCGCCACAGACTTGGCACGATGTTGGACAACGCCTGCGGCGAGAACCACAGTTTGCCGAAGGTCTGCAAGATCGTCTGTAGCGGCGGGAAATAAAAACTCTGGCTGTCGGCGCTGGCGATCCACCAGGCGGCAATCAGCGTCACCGGCAGCGCAAGCGTAACAGCAAGACGGCGCGGCAGCGATGGCATGAGCCCTTTCATGCGCCGGCCTCCGCAGCGTCCAAACGCACCGATGGATGCCAAGCCAGCACCTGCCGCTCCAGCGCCCGGGCACCCAGATTGACGATGACGCCGATAATTCCGGCAACGATGACATAAGCATACATGATGGCGACGGCGCCGCCGGATTCTGTGTCGGAAATCTCCTTGCCGAGGCCCTGGGTGTCGATCGCGACTTCGCTGGTGATGGCGAGAATGAGCGCTACTGCGGCGGCGAGCCGGATGCCGGTCATCAGATAAGGCAGCGTGGTCGGCCAGGTGACGTAGCGGATTTGCGCCCAGGTTCCGAGTCCATAAGAGCGCGCGGTTTCCCGCGCCACCGGATCGACGTCCTGCACGCCGTACAGCACCTGGATCAGCACCGGCCAGAATGAGGCGTAGACCACCAGCACCAGCGTTGACTGGATCTGTGAGCCGAACAGCAGCACAGCGAGCGGGATGAGCGCGACCGACGGAATCGGACGCAGGAACTCGATGGTCGAGTGGGTCAAGCGACGCAGCAGGCGCGAACTGCCGATGGCGATGCCGATCGCCACGCCGGCAACGACCGATATGACGAGCCCGATCGCCCAGGCTTCCAAGGTGTCGCTCAGCGCCGTCCAGAACGTCGCCGTTTTCATCTCCTTGAACAGTGCGACCATGATCGCGGAGAACGGCGGCAGATAATCCGGCGAAACGATGCCGAGCCGCGGAAGGATCTCAAGCAGCGCGGCAAAGCCGATCAGGCCACTCAAGCCCTGCAGCCAAATAAAAGTGCGGGCCGTAAGCCTGGCCCGCACTCTGGTCGCTGGCGCCGCCGGCATGGGCTACTGCGGCAACAGTGCCGCAACGTCCGCCTTCTTGGTGATCAGTCCGCTCTTGAGCATGTCGTCGGCCATCGCCTGGGCCGAGACGAGGTTAAATTTGGGCGGCCATATCGGCAGAACGATCTTGGCGGCGACTTCGGGCGAGATACGCGTATAGGTCGGAATGATCTGGCGAACTTCGTCGGCGTGGGCGTCGGCATAAGCCAGCGACTCGGTGATCGCGGCCTTGAAACGTTTGACCATGTCCGGGTTCGCATTGGCGTATTGCACCGAGGCGAAATAGACCGCGATCTCTGCTTTCGGCGCGATAGCGACAAACGGCCAATCCACGACCCTGTCGCCGCGTGATTGGGCGATGGTGACGAATGGTTCCACCATCCAGCCGGCCTCGATGCGATGGTCCGCCAGCGCCAACGGCATGTCGGGAAACGGCACCTCGATGTATTTTACGCTGTCAGGATCGCCGCCCGCGGCCTTCACCCCGGCGCGCACCGCAACCCCGCCGATATTGTTCAGGTTATTGACGGCGACAGTTTTGCCGCTGAGGTCCTTGGCGTTCTTGATCGGGCTGTCGCCGGGAACGAGGACCGCGCAAAAGTCCTTGCCGCGAATACCGGTCGAGGCGACGCCCGGCGCGATGCCGATGAATTTCAGTCCCTTGGTCTGGGCGATCAATAGCGACGGCACGTTGGAAAAACCGAACTGCAATTGGCCGGAGAGAACGCCCGGGATGATGGCTGCGCCGCCGCCCTGCGTCGACAATTCGACGTCGAGATTCTGCTTGGCGAAGAAGCCCTTGGCCTTGCCCAGGTAGATCGGCGCGCAATCGGCGATGGGGATCACCGCGACCGAGATCTTGTCGAGGGCGGCGCGGGCGCGCCGCATCGGCGCCAGCACGGCCGCCGAGCCGGCCGCCGCGGCTGTGGAAATCAGTTGTCTCTTTGTAAATAACATGATGCGTCGCCTCCGATCGGACCTTGTCCAAGCCCTTGCAGTGGGCCTTCGCCCAAATTACTGGGCGGCGGGCCGGTAAGTGTCAAGCTCTCGCTGATTGTGACGTGTTGTGACTTGGCGTCGCGCTTAACGCTGGCGCAGCAGCTTAATTTTCAGTTCCGCGGCGAGCTTGTCGAGCTGCGCCAATAGCGGCGCCGCGATCGGCACGCCGTCGCGCAGGCGCTCGTCGCGGCACTCGGCGCGGCGGTCACCGGGCAGGCGGATGGCGTCGACGCCGGGCAGTCGCTTCGAGGCACGCAAGTCGCGCACGTGGCGGTCGACCTGGGCGGTGAATGTCTGCAGCGGCACGAAGCGCGCTATGTCGGCCACGATGATGAAATGGCCGGTATTGGTCTCGCTCGCGTCGTCGGCGTTGAAGTCGACGACGTCGCGGCCGAAGGCGGCGCCGTTGAGCACGCCGGCGAAGAGCCCGATCATCAGCGCCAGGCCCGAGCCTTTATATTCGCCCATCGGCAGCAAGGATGCCTTCCCCTGATTTGCCCGGATCGGTGATAGCCTCGCCGGTGTCCGGTTTGACGAACCAGCCCTCGGGCATGGTCAGCCCGCGCAGCCCGTATTTCTTCACCGTGCCATAGGCGACGATCGAGGTGGCCATGTCGAACACCAGCGGCTTGCCGCCGGACGGCACGCCGATGGCGAGCGGATTGGTGCCTAACAAGAGATCGGCGCCGCCCCAGGTCGCCATGTGATTGGCATTGGCGACCGCGGCATAGAACCCAATCATGCCGTGGGCCGCCGGCATTTCGGCATAAAGCCCGGCCGGCCCGGCATGATTGGAGCGGCGCACGCCGACCCAGGACACGCCGGTGTCGCGGGCCATGGCAATCGCCTCATTGGTGGCGCGCGACATGACCAGATGGCCCATGCCATTGTCGCCATCGACCAAAGCGGTCGCGGGCGCGGTCTTGGTCACCGTGATGTTTGGCTCTTTGTTGAAGCCGCCGGCGTTGAGGCGGCGCACATATTGCGGCAGCCGGAAAATACCGTGGCCGTCGGCGCCGGTGAGGTCGGCTTCGGTCATCAATTCGGCGCAGCGCGCGGCGTCGTTTTGCGGCAGGCCGGCGGCAACGAAGCAATCCTCGATCAGCGCGCGCGTGGCGCGCGCGGGGACGTGCAGCATATTTGTCTGGTCGTCCATGGCCGCTATGCCGCCGCGTGTGCGCGCTTCTTGCTTAAAATCGCCGCCGCGTGAGCGCCGAGAATCTTGTCGCGGTCGGCCGCGGAAATGTTGGCGGCCTTGACCTGCCGCGCGCATTCGCCGGTGCCCATGTCGTAGGGATAATCGCTGCCGAGGAAGACGCGGTCGGCGCCGGCCAAGCCGACCAGAAATTCGAGCGGCGCCTTGGCGTGGGTGATCGTGTCGTAGCGCAAGCGGTCGAGATAGCGCTGCGGCGAATGTTTGAGATGCAGTTTCGGCTCCGGCCGCACCTCCCAGCCGTGCACCCAGCGGCCGCCCTGATAGGGAATGAAGCCGCCGGCGTGCACCATGACGAAATCGAGCGTGGGATAACGCTCCATCACGCCGCCGAAGATCAGGCAGGCCGCGGCGATGGTGGTGTCGAGCGGATTGCCGATCAGGTTGTTGAGATAATAGGAGCGCAGCCGGTCGGCGCCGGCGATATTGCCCGGATGGATCACCATGAAAGCATCGAGCTCCGCGGCTGCGGCCCAGACCGGCTCGAAGCTCGGATCGTCGAGATTCTTGCCGTTGACGTTCGAGGCGATCATGGCGCCATGCAGCCCGAGCTTCCCCATGGCGCGGCGTAATTCGTCGGCGGCTTTGTCCGGCGCCTGCATCGGCAGCGTGGCGATACCGGCGAAGCGGTCCGGATGCTCTTTGCCGAGCCGCGCGATCTCGTCGTTCTGGATGGTCGCGGCGGCGACGGTGACGGCGGGCTCCTGGTTATAGAGCCAGGTCTGCGGCGACACCGAGAGCAGATGCACATCGACTTCGGCGGCGTCCATGTCGGCAAAGCGCCGCTCGACATTATGCCCGCCGCGCGGAAACGGCCGGTACGGCACGCCGGCGACCTCGATCACCGAATTCTCGTCATCATACGGCGTGAGCTTGAGCCCGAGCTTCGGGATCTCCTTCTGCAGGAGTTTTATGGTGGCGTCGGCAAGGATGTGGGTGTGGGTGTCGATGGTTCGGGCCATTGTCTCTCCCCGGGCTGGCGCGCGGTGTTTTGCGCATAAGCCGAAGAAGCATGCAAGATATGCAGGCGAGGTCGTTCAAGGACGCTTGAGGGACGGGTTTTCCGGTCCCACTTTCGGCTATAAGGGGCGCTCCAACGCCCGATCATAACACCGCCCGATCATAACACCCCCCGGAACCCAGCATGGACGCCAAGACCGACGCTACTGCGCATTCCTTCCATGGCCGCGTCGAGGATGACGTTCTGGTCCGCGGCCACGGCCGCTATGTCGCCGACGCGCCGCTGCCGAACCAGGCCTATGCCTATTTCGTGCGCTCGCCGCATGCCTTCGCCCGCGTCGTCAGCGTCGAAACGTCGGGCGCCGCGGGCATGCCCGGCGTCATCGCGGTTTTGACCGCGGCCGACATGGACGGCATCGGCAATATATCGCGGCACCCGCCGCTGCCCGGCCGTAACGGCGCCAAGCTTATCGTCACCAACCGGCCGGCGCTGGCCAAAGACCGCGTGCTGCATATCGGCGAAGCGGTGGCCATGGTGGTCGCCGAGCGCGCGCTTACGGCGCAGGACGCCAGCGAGTTCGTCAATGTCGAATACGAGCCGCTCACGCCGGTGACCGACGCGCGTGCCGCGCTCAAGGACGGCGCGCCGCAGATCTGGCCGGAGACGCCCAATAATCTCGCGGTCGATTGGCCGGGGCCGGCGGCCGATCCCGCCGCCAACGCCGCCGAGGTCGAGCGCATTTTCGCCTCGGCCAAATACGTCGCGCGCATCGCCGAGATGAATCAGCGCCTCTGCGTCGCCTCGATGGAGCCGCGCGGCGCCACAGCAAGCTACGACGCCGCGCGCGACGCCTTTACGCTGCGCACCTGTTCGCAGAGTGCCGGCACCATGCGCGACAACATTCTCGGCATCATGAATTGGCCGAAGGAGAAATTGCGCGTCATCACCGAGGACGTCGGCGGCGCGTTCGGGCTCAAAACCTCGGCCTATCCGGAATATATGGCGGTCCTGATGGCGGCGAAGAAGCTTGGCCGCCCGGTGCATTGGATGTCGGGCCGCTCGGAAGCGTTCCTCTCCGACAATCAGGCGCGCGACATCTATTCGGACGTCGAGCTGGCGCTCGACGACAAAGGGAAATTTCTGGCGCTGCGCATCCGCAGCGTCGGCAATATGGGCGCTTATCTCGGCGCCATCGGCGCCAACATTCCGACGCTCAGCTTCACCCGCTGCCTGCCCGGCATGTATGACATTCCCAAGATCGATATCGGCGTGAAATGCGCCTACACCAACACGCTGCCGACCGCGCCCTATCGCGGCGCCGGCCGTCCGGAATCGATCTACGCGCTCGAGCGCGTGGTCGACGAGGCGGCACGCGTGACCGGCATCGATCCGGTCAAGCTGCGGCGGCGCAATCTGATCAAAAAGTCGGCCTTTCCGTACAAGACCCAGGTTGGCACCGTCATCGACTCCGGCGATTTCGAGCCGATCCTCGACAAGGCGCTGGAGCTTGCCGATTACGACAGCTTCAGGCAGCGCCGCCGCGAGGCGCAAAAGCGCGGCAAATACCGCGGGCTTGGCATCAGCTGCATGCTCGAACATGCCGGCGGCTCGCCGACCGAAAGCGCTTTGCTGGAATTTCCGGGCAATGGGACGCTGCAATTGCGGCTCAACGTGCAGAATACCGGGCAGGGCCACGCCACGGTGTTCGCGCGGCTGATCGGCGAACGGCTCGGCATTGCGCCTGAAAAGATTCCGCACACCCACGGCGATTCGGCGAACGAGCTGCCGGGCTACGCCTCGGTCGGCTCGCGCTCGGGCATGACGGTGAGCCATTCGGTGGTCAAGGCAATTGACGAAATCCTTAAAAAGGGCAAGCCGATCGCCGCCGCGATGCTCGAAGCCGGCGAGGGCGATATCGCCTACAAGGACGGCAGTTTCGAAGTCGTCGGCACCGACCGCCGCGTGTCGTTGTTCGAAGTCGCCGCGCACGCCACCGCGATGAAGAAGCGCGGCGAGATCGCTGAGGACCTTGACACCAAATCCGTCACCGACACGCCGCAAACGTTCCCAAACGGCGTCCACATCGCCGAGGTCGAGATCGATCAGGCAACCGGTCACATGCAGATCGTCGCCTATGCCGCGGTCGACGATTGCGGCAATCCGCTCGACGCCATGATCGTTGAAGGCCAGCTGCACGGCTCGCTGGCTTCGGGCATCGGCCAGGCGCTGATGGAGCGTACGGTCTACGACAGCGATTCCGGTCAGCTGGTCACCGGTTCGTTCATGGACTACGCCATGCCGCGCGCCGAGGACATGCCGCCGCTGCGCGAAGCGATGCATAATGTGCCCGCCACCACCAATCCGCTCGGCGTCAAGGGCGTCGGCGAAGCCGGCACCACCGCGGCGATCGCCGCGGTGATGAACGCGGTGGCCGACGCCATCCCGAACGGCGCCGGGGCGCATCTGGAAATGCCGGCCACGGCGCAGAGCCTGTGGGAAGCCTGCCAGCGCGCCAAGGCCTAAGCTTCTCGGCCGGCGCTTTTCATCGCCGTCGCGGTCGCGGCGCCTTACTTTCGCGCTGCGCGTGCCGGTCTCGCGGCAAGCCTTTGCGTGCGCAGCCGGGTTTCTTTCGGCCGCAGCGGCGCCCGGCTGTGTTCGTTGTTCAGATGTACGAGATGTTTCAGCATCCGCATGAAGGCACTGCGCTGACTCGGCCTGAGCGGCGCCAGGATGAGGCGTTGCGTCGCCTCGACTGCCGGCTCGATATCCGCCAGCAGACGGCGCCCCGCTGCGGTGATGTGCAGCGATTTGGTGCGTCGGTCGGCGGGGCCGCTGCGGCGCGTAATCAGGCCCTTGTTTTCCAGGCGGCCGACGACATCACCGATGGTCGAGCGATCGAGCGCGATGGCATGGCACAGCGCGGTCTGGTCGATGCCCGGATTGTTGTTGACGGCATAGAGCGCGGCATATTGCACCGGCGTGAACTCGAACGCCTTGGCTTGATCGAGGAACAGAGCGAAGGCGATCTGCTGCAGCCGGCGAATGAGATGGCCGGGCATCTCGGTGAGGCGGCTGTCGTCCTTCGCCATTGCGACCTCGTGATTGGGCTCCGCTCCGCCGCCAGCCGGCGCGTTGACGCCCAAACCCCGGCGTCGCTATACTGGCCGCAATTGTCAGTATACTGACGAAATAGCCAACGACAAGGGAGCGTCCGATGCCCCAGCATCCCGAAGACCTCATCGCCGACAAGAAGCGCCCCTTCACCGGCGCGGAGTTCCTGGAATTGCTGCGCGACGGCCGCGAGATCTACATCTACGGCGAGCGGGTCAAGGACGTCACCGAGCATCCGGCGTTCCGCAACTCGGCCCGTTCGGTGGCGCTGCTCTACGACGCGCTGCACGACCCAGCCACCAAGGATGTGCTCACCACGCCGACCGATACCGGCTCCGGCGGCTACACTATGAAATTCTTCAAGGTGGCGCGTTCGCGCGAAGACGTGATCGCGCAGCGCGACGCCATCGCCGCCTGGGCCCGCATCACTTACGGCTGGCTCGGCAGGAGCCCGGATTACAAGGCCGCCTTCCTCAACACGCTCGGCGCCAATGCCGAGTTTTACGGCAAATTCGCCGACAACGCCCGCGCCTGGTACAAGCGTGGCCAGGAAGCGGTGCTGTTCCTCAACCACGCGCTGGTCAATCCGCCGATCGACCGCAACAAGCCGGTCGAAGAGGTCAAGGACGTCTACATCACCATCCAAAAAGAGACCGACGCCGGGATTTACGTCTCTGGCGCGAAGGTCGTCGCCACCAATTCGGCGCTGACCAATTACAATTTCCTCGGCCAGAACATGGGCCAGGAGATCACCGATCCGGCCATGGTGGTGATGTTCATCGCGCCGATGAACACGCCGGGCATCAAATTGATCTGCCGGCCATCCTATGAGCTGGCCGCCGCCGCCACCGGCTCGCCATGGGATTACCCGCTCACTTCCCGCTATGACGAGAACGACGCCATCTTCGTGTTCGACAATGCGTTCATCCCCTGGGAGAACGTGCTGATCCATCGCGACATCGACCGGCTGAAGAATTTCTATCCGAAGTCGGGCTTCTTCAACGGCTTCACGCTGCAGGGCTGCACCCGGCTCGCGGTCAAGCTCGATTTCATCTCGGCGCTGCTCTACAAGGCCGCCCGCGCCACCGGCGTTGAGGGGTTCCGCGGCGTGCAGGCGCAGATCGGCGAAGTGATCGGCTGGCGCAATCTGTTCTGGTCGCTCACCGATGCCATGGCCTGCAATCCCGAGCCTTGGGTCAACGGCGCGGTGCTGCCGAATTCGCAAGGCTCGGCGACCTACCGGCTGTTTATGACCGAAGCCTATCCGGCGGTGCGCAACATCGTCGAGAAAGTGGTCGCCTCCGGTCTGATCTATCTGCCGTCGCACGCGCTCGATTTCAAAAATCCCGACGTCGACAAATATCTCGCCAAATATGTGCGCGGCTCGAACGGCATCGACTACAAGGAGCGCATCAAGATCATGAAGCTCTTGTGGGACGCCATCGGCACCGAGTTCGGCGCCCGCCACGAACTCTACGAAATGAACTATTCCGGCAGCCACGAGCTTATTCGCGTGTTCCAGCTGCAGCAGGCGCAGTTCTCCGGACGGCTCAAGCAGATGGAAGCGCTGGTCGAAAAGTGCATGGCCGATTACGACGAGAACGGCTGGAAAAATCCTGCCTATCGCGACGCCGGGGATGTCAGCATCGTCGGCAAGAGTGATCAAGCGTTGAACAAGGATTGATTCAGGCGTCGATCGTCGGCCCGGTGCGCAGCGCCGTCACGTCACAGGTTTGGCATTTGAAATAGTGCCGGCCGGCGCCGGAGCCTGACTGCGGCCCGCTCGCGCCGGCCCGTCGCATTTTCTCGCCGCAGGATGGACACCATACGGACGTTGATTGTTCAAAAACCGCAGCCATGCGCTGTTTTGCTGCGGCGTTGAAATCGGTAATGCGTTGGACCAGTTCGTAGCTTTCGGCAAGCATGAGCCAGCGGCGCTCGATGGCAAGGTAGTCCAACTTGTCCGCTTCGGCCGCGCGCTCCGCCGTTTCCCGCGCTTCCCGCGCGTGACGGTGACACTCTGCGACCTCTTGGGACAACCTTTGCAGCATGATCGGCTCCGTCGACGACCCTCCCTGCGGGCGCAAGTTGAGCGGAAAATGCCGTTGGCGTCCAGTCAGTTTTATGCGCTTTCGTGCTTAGCATTCTCGGACGCTGAGAAAATGCCGTCGCGTGCGCGGCGCGCCGCCGGCGGACACGTCGGCCGCGGCATTGCGCCGGTAATGGCGGTCTCGCGCTTGCAGCGGCTGTGGGCCGGCCGCCGGACATAATCGAGCGTCTTGTCGCGAGCCGCGATGAACCACGTCCAAACTATCTTGAACCACCGCAATGTGAGGAGCTTCGGCTTGACGATCTGGAACAGCCGCTCGGTGACGAACAGGCTGATGGCGTATGCGCAAATCATGGCGACGACGCCGGTGAGCCAATGCCCTTTGCCGACAACGAAAAGCGTTGCGAGCTTCAGCGGCTCCGCCACGGCCAGCGGCACGGCGACCAAAGCGAGCGCCAGGTAGGGCGGCAACCGTTCGATCCGGCGCCGCAGGTGCCGCAGGACACGCATTGGATTCCGCCGTGGCTTTTGCGCTGGCTGGTAACGCGGCGCGGCGGCAAACGTTCAACTTAAGGAGCAGCCTTAGGGGCCACATCGAAGCCGACTGTCACTCTCGCGTGCAAAGTATCTTCGCCGGCGGCGATCGGCACCGCCGCCATAGCGGGCGCAGCGCGCATCGCCGCAAAAGGCATGGGCGGCGTGTAGGCGGAATCTTCGGTGATCCAGCCGACGCTTCCCAGCGTCAGCCCGGCGGCTTGCGCGTAAAGCTGCGCCTTGCGCTTGGCATCGGCCATCGCCGCTATGCGGGCCGTATCGAACGCCTTCGCGGTGTCGGAATGCAAGAACTCGACGCTACCGACGTCGGTCGCGCCCGCCGCGATCAGCCGGTCGAGGATGTCGCCGACATTGCCGAACTGGCGGATGGTCACCCGGAACTGGTTCGACACCGAAAAGCCGGTGAGTTTCGGTTCGGCGTTGGGCTGCGGCGGCGCGTAGACCGGCTGCAGCGAAAACCGCGTGGTCTGGATATCCTGTTGCTCGATGCCGGCGCTGTGCAGCGTCGCCGCGACCGCCGCCATCGCCTTGGAGTTGGCGTCGGTCGCTTCCTTGGCGGTCTTGGCCTTGGAGGTGACGCCGCCGCCGATCTCGGCATAGTCCGGCGCCACGCGCACGCTGCCCTCGCCGATCACGACAATGCGCGCCGGCGGCTCGGCGGGCGGCTGCTGCGCCCGCGCCGGAATGCCCGCGGTGAAAATCGACGCGGCGACACACGCGGCGGCAATCGGACGTGAAGCGATCCGGCTGGTTTTGGACCGAAGCGATGCGGCCATGACATTCTCCATCAATTCCGAACTTGGAAATGACTGGAGTTTGCCGGCGCTTTGCGGGGTGAGTAAGGCGGAGCGCTACCCAAAAACGTGCAAGGGTTTCGGCCAATCTAGGCCGCGCTCAGGCCGATCGAACGAACTCTATGCCGATGGTCGTTTCCGATCGCCAAACCACTAAGCATTGACGACGCAAATGCCCATCGTATGAAAGCAACAAGGTGAACTGGTCCGGTACCACCGCATCGAGATGCTTGACCTCCAGTCGCGCGCCGGTGCTGGAAATGTCGATGATTCGGCAGCCTTCAAGCACGGAGCCGTCGGCGAGAACGATTCTCGCTCCGTGCAGGATGAAACGACGTTTATCCTTGCGATATTCGGGGCGCATCGATCCTGAAGGTGGCTCCGACCGTTGAAGGAACCGGGCCTATGCCGCGGTCGGCGATGCTTTGGCGGGTCCGACGCCGTCCTTCGCAGCGGTCTGCCGCACCTGCCAGAAGCGAAGGACTCTGGCGGCGCTCGCCTGCGACAGCTTGTAGTAATCCGCTCGTGCGGCATCGAGGCTCTGGTCCGTCATCGCGCGCCCCATCGCGCGGCAACTCAGGATCACGCGCACCGTCGGCCAATCCAAGCCGGCCACTCTGCAAGGAATCACCCAGGCTTCCCGATGGTCGCTCTGCAAAAGATTTTCGATGAGCGGCATTGGCGTCCCGCATAGCAATGCCAGCGCCGCGATCACGTCGGCATAACGGTCGGCCTTGGCGGCCTTGAACAGCACCGTTTCATTCAGTTCGCCCTTGTTTTTCAGAGCCAGCAACCGGGCATGCGCCTCGGCATAATCGTGCTCGCTCTGAAAACCCGCCTCGTGCTCGGCGTCCTCCGAGATCGCGGCAAGAACGCGTTGAATCTTGTCCCGGCTTTCGGGGCCGGCCAAGGCGAGGAGCCGTGAGCGCACCGCTTCGGTGGCGCGCAGCAGCAGTTCGCGGAACAGCTTCAGCGGCACATCCAGCCGCAGTCCGACCATTTCGGCGAGACGTTCGTCGCGCTCCGAATGGCGCACCAGCGTTGCAAAACCGCCGTCGGAGAAGCTCGCCCCGGAATTCTCCGCAAGCTTGTGGAAGACTTGATGGTCGCCCCGGTTCAACAGCGCGTCCGTCACGGGCGGCGCGATTTGCGAGCGCGCCGCGATTGCCAGCAAATGACCCTGGGCCTTGGTGTTGGCGATGTCGACCAGATCGTGATCGCTCAGCCGGCGCGACTGGGTGAGAATTGGCGCCGCCACCGCGATATCGTCATCGCGGGCGAGCTGTCGCACGACTTCGAGCGGCGCGTTGTTCACCGGTGCGAGACGTTGACTGAGCTCGGCGAGCGCGCGGCCCTCGATCCGCTTGATCAGGTGGCTCAAGACGTCGTCGAACACGTCGATCTGCTGATCGTTGAGGCGATCCGCGTCGACGACGAACAGGTCGGTAATGCGCCGCAGAGCGTCGACGCGCTTGTCCTTGGAGCCGCTTTCGATCGCGCTCTCCAATTCGGCGATAAGCGATTGATCCTGGAACATGACATCGCCGCAAGGCGCGGCGCCCTTTGGAGTCTACGAAGATTGCTATGCAGGCGAACTGGCTTACTCGCCCACTGCAGTAGGTGAATCTGCCCATTACACACAAAGATTGCGTTAAAAGACAACTTACAATTGAATCTCCGGTACTCACGTCCGAATCCATTCTCTTTCCCTGAGAAAATGCCAGCAAACGTACACGTTCGAGTAGTCCCTGCTGGTTCGATTTGAACGACGAGCGAGTGCCAATGTTCGCCACTGTGGCGCGGCGACGACCATGGCGCCTCCGGCGCGACACCCCCCACTTAGGTTCGAGGGAGCTTCGTGGATGCCTTTGCAAAGCTCGGACGCCAAGGCGCGCGCGAGAACGATTTGACGCGCCGGCGCCCGCTTGCGTAGGGGAGGACTGAGGAACGTCCCATGCAAATTTTCCTCACCGGTGCAAACGGCTATATCGGCGGCGCGGCGGCGGTGGCGCTGATCGCCGCAGGCCATCGGGTTCGCGGCCTGGTTCGCGACCGGGCCAAAGCTGACGTGGTCGCGGCCCATGGCGTCGCGCCGGTGATCGGCGCGCTCGACGATGCGGCGCTGCTGCGCGAAGAAGCGCGCGCGGCGGACGCCGTCGTCAATGCCGCCTCGAGCGATCATCGCGGCGCCATCGACGCCTTGCTCGCCGGGCTCGCCGGCTCCGGCAAAGCCTTCATCCATTCCAGCGGCTCGAGCATCGTCGCCGATCTTGCCATGGGCGAGCCGTCCGACCGCATCTTTCACGAAGGCGAGCCGATCGAGCCGCTCGCCGACAAAGCCGCTCGCGTCGCCATCGACCGGATGGTGCTCGCTGCGCACGAGAACCATAAGGTCCGCGCGGCGGTGCTGTGCAACACCATGATCTACGGCCACGCCTTGGGGCCGCCGGCGCAGAGCGTGCAGATCCCCGCGCTGCTGCGCCACGCCAAGGTGGCGGGCGTGGTGCGCTACATCGGGCGCGGCCTCAATCGCTGGTCCAACGTGCATATCGCCGACGTTGCCGCGCTGTATGTGCTGGCCATCGACAAAGCGCCGCCGGGCACCTTCATGTATGTAGAAAGCGGCGAAGAAGCCTTGGGCGAGATCGCCAAAACCATTGCCGCGCGGCTTAATCTCGGCGCCGCGCAATCCTGGCCGGCCGATGAAGCGATCGCGGCCTGGGGCCGCAACATGGCGGTCTATTCGCTCGGCTCCAACAGCCGCGTCCGCGGCCAAGCCGCCGCCGCGCTCGGCTGGTCGCCAACGCGGCGCTCGATCGTGAAGTGGATCGCTGAAGAACTTTGAGGCAAGGCGACATGCCGATCTACGTGCTCGAACCGCCGCTGCACTACAATCACCCTTATCCCGGGCCGGTGATCGAGCGGGTGCTGCCGCTGCGAGAGGCGCGGCGGGCCTGCGTGCATATGGGCGTCCACGCCGACGCCTGCTCCTGGCTCGCGAACAACAAGTGCTATCTGGTCATTCCGCGTGGCGGCCCGGTGAAGGATTTGCGCGCCTATGTCCGCCACGAGCGCGCGCACTGCAACGGCTGGCCCGAAGACCATCCGGAATGATTGTGCGAATCTCATAATTCATGGCGGGACCAACCTGATGTACGACCTCATTCTGCGCGGCGGCACGCTCTACGACGGCAGCGGTCGCCCCGGACAACGCGGCGATCTCGCTATAGCCGATGGCCGCATCGCCACCCTCGGCGAAGCGCCAGGGCACGCCCGTCGCGAGATCGACGTGTCGGGTCTCGCCGTCACGCCGGGGTTCATCGACATCAAGACGCATTCGGATTTCACGCTGCCGATCAATCCCAAGGCGGAAAGCAAGGTGCGCCAAGGCGTCACCACCGAAATCATCGGCCATTGCGGCTTTTCCGTCGCGCCGGTCCTGCCGGGAAAGGTCGCGCTGTTGCGTGACTACCTGTCGCCGAGCGCGCCGTGGCTGCCGTTTCGGGAGACGAGCTTTCCCGCAATATCTCGACAGCTTTCCGGCAACTGCGGTGAACGCCGGCATGCTGGTCGGCCACAATACGTTGCGCCTGATGGTGATGGGCATGGACAATCGCCCGCCGACGGCCGGCGAACTGCAGGCGATGGGCGATCTGCTCGATGAGGGTTTGCGGGCCGGGGCGCTTGGTTTTTCCACCGGCTTGTTCACGGCGCCGGGCTCTTATGCGGCGACGGATGAAATCGTCGCGCTATGCCGCGTCGTCAAGCGCCATAACGCCGGCTATTTCACGCACCTGCGCGACGAATCGAACAAGGTCCTCGACGCGCTGCAAGAGGCGATCGACGTGGCCGAGGTGTGCCAGGTTCATGTCGAGATCGTGCATTTCAAATGCTCCGGTCTCGACAATTGGGGGAAAGCGGCGAAGGCCCTGGACATGATCGCCGCGGCCAAGGCGCGCGGCGTCGACGTCGATTGCGACTCCTATCCTTATAATGTCGGCAGCAACCCGCTGAAAAATCTCTTGCCGCAATGGGTGCAAGCCGGCGGCGTGCCGGACATGTTGGCGCGTCTGGCATTGCCGGAGACGCGCACACGGATCCGCGCCGAGATCGCGCGCGACGGCCTTAACAATTGGGGCCGTATACCGGACTGGGATTGCGTGCGGATTTCGATATCGCCGCATCTGCCGCAATACGCGCGCCGCAGCATCGCCGAGCTGGCGCGCGAACGCGGCGCCGATCCGATCGACGTGGTCTGCGATTACCTGATCGAAGACCGCTGCGCGACCCGCGTGCTGGTGATCTCGATTGCCGAGGACGACGTGCGCGACATGATCCGTTCGCCCTTTGCCTTGGTCGGCTCCGACGGCAATTGCGTCGCCGACTATGGCATCACCAGCCAGGGCATCCCGCATCCGCGCTTCTACGGTACGTTTCCCCGCGTCTTGAGCCATTATGCGCGGGAGCTCGGGTTGATCCCGATCGAAACGGCAGTCCACAAGATGACTGGCGGGACCGCGGCCGCGCTGAAGCTTGCCGACCGCGGCCTGCTCAAGGTCGGTTATCGCGCCGATGTGGCGGTGTTCGATCCGGCCGATTTCGAGGAGCGGGCGACTTACGCCGATCCGCACCGCTATCCGAGCGGTCTGCGCACGACGGTGCTGGTCAATGGCGTCATCGTCGTCGACAACGCCGTCCACACCGGCGCGTTGCCCGGCAAGGTGTTGCGCCGCGACGCGGCTGGCGTGGTGCGTTGAGAGCGCTATCGGCTAACGGCCCTGATGGCTGTCGAGCCCGATGCCTTCTTTGAGCTGGCCGAACAGCGCCGCGAGTTTCGCCCGGTCGGCCTCCGGCAACGGCGGCTTGAGGAGCGACGCCACGTTGCTGCGCAGATGGGCCGCATCGCCGGTGCCGAACAGTACGACATCGACGCCCGGCTCGTGCCGCGCGAAGCGATAGGCGGCCTCGATCATGTTGGCCGCGCCGCCTTCGTGGACCAGAAAGCCGAGCGGGTCGTCGGTCTCGCCGAGCCATTTCTCGACCAGCCCCTTGGCGGCGAGCTCTTTCATCTCGCGGGCAACACGCGGCGGATCGGCGAAGATGCTGCGCACCGCAAACATCAACAGCGTGCCGATGCCCTTCTCGCGCGTTGCCGGAAACACGTTCTCTCGCGCGCCCTGATGCATCATATGGAAGCCGACCATGAACACTTCCCAGACCGGATCGCGCAGCGCGCGCTTGAGCGTCTCGTTGGTGAAATCGACGATCGGATTCTCGGTCAGCCCGATATGGCGGATCTTGCCCTTCTCCTTTTGCGCGACGAGCGCCGGCGCCAGCGTGTCGCGCGCGTAGTCGTACATGTCCGGATCGACCGCATGCAGATTGAACACATCGACATACTCGGTGCCCATGACGCGCAGCGAAGTGTCGAGGCTCGCCACCACGCGCTGCGGCGTCCACCACTCGCCGTTGCGGCGAACGGTCGATTTGGTCGCGACCACGACCTCGTTGCGCGCGAGCGATTTCAGCGCCTTGCCGACCACGCCCTCGGTGCCGTAGGGCGGCGCGGTGTCGATGAAGTTGACGCCGAGCGCGACCGCGTCGAGCACGAGCCGGGCCGCGTCGTCCTCGGTCTTGCCGGACTTGAGCCCCATCCGGGAGAAGCCGCCGGTGCCGAGCCCGGCGACGCTGACGCGCAGGCCGGTGCGGCCAAGGGTAGTGTACTGCATGTTTTGAATTTCCTGCGGGTTATTGCAATGCCGTCAAACGGGTTTCACCTGAATTCATTCCGGCGCGATAAGTTGGATTCGTGGAAAATAGGTCCGGTAGCGTCGCGCATCGCGGGTGATCAGAGACGCGCCGAGCACCACCGCATGCGCGCCGATGAAGAAGTCCGCGAGCACGCTCGTTCTCAGGCCGCCGCGTCGGCGATAGGCCTTGAAGATTTGTCCCGCGAGAAAGAGCGCCGGACGCGGCATTTCGGCCACGCCGATAATGGCGGATGCGAGCATGGCGTCGAGTTCCTCGATCGACGTGAAGCCGGCCGAGAGCTCGGCATAGACGACCGGATTGATTGTCAGATTGTCACGCAGTGCCGCGGCATCGAGCTGTCGCTGCGACCATTCCTGCCAGGCCGGGTTTTCGGTCACCACGTCCAAAAGAACGTTGGTGTCGACAAGGATCATCGCTCACGGCTCACCGCGCATGAGCGCCATGATCTCATCCGTCGTCATGTCGACGGTCGCGCTGCCCCGGATGCGTTCGAATCGGCTCCGCGGCGGTGCCGATTTCCGGCCGGCCTTGACCAGCACGACGCGGCCATCCGCCGCAAGCTCGAAGTCGACCGCACTGCCCGGCTTGAGGTTGAGTCGGTCGCGCACCGGCTTGGGGATTGTGACTTGGCCCTTGCGGGTGACGGTGGTGCTCATGGAAGTATTACCTCCGATATTGAGGTAATACTTGAGCGGCGCCTACCAATTTGTCAACGCCCGCGCCCGGCCGGTTGACGCTTTTCGCCATTCATGGTCCTAGTCACCGCCACAGCGAAGGCCCCGAAAGTGACCGCAGAATCAAAGCATTCCGACCGCTACAACGCCCGCGACGCCGAGGCGCGCTGGCAGAAAATCTGGGACGAACGCGAAATCTTCGCCACGAAGAACGCCGACCCGCGGCCGAAATACTACGTGCTGGAGATGTTCCCGTATCCGTCGGGGCGCATTCATATGGGCCACGTGCGCAACTACACGATGGGCGACGTGGTGGCGCGCTACAAGCGCGCGGCGGGCATGAACGTGCTGCATCCGATGGGCTGGGACGCCTTCGGTTTGCCGGCCGAGAACGCCGCGGCGGAGCGCAAGATCCATCCCAAAACGTGGACCTACCAGAACATCGCGGCGATGAAGAATCAGCTCAAATCGATGGGGCTGTCGCTCGATTGGAGCCGCGAAATCGCCACCTGCGATCCGGCCTATTACAAGCACCAGCAGAAAATGTTCCTCGATTTTCTGCGCGCCGGACTGGTCGAGCGCGAGAAGCGCAAGGTGAATTGGGATCCGGTCGACCAGACCGTGCTGGCCAACGAGCAGGTGATCGACGGCCGCGGCTGGCGCTCTGGCGCGCTGGTCGAGCAGCGCGAGATGAGCCAGTGGGTGTTCAAGATCACCAAATATTCGCAAGAGCTGCTTGACGCGCTCGACACGCTCGAGCGCTGGCCGGAAAAAGTCCGGCTGATGCAGAAGAACTGGATCGGCCGCAGCGAGGGTTTGCTGGTTCGCTTCGCGCTCGATCCGAAAACCACGCCGGCCGGCGAAAGCGAGCTCGAAATCTTCACCACCCGGCCGGACACCTTGTTCGGCGCTAAGTTCATGGCGCTGGCGCCGGATCATCCGCTGGCGCTCGCGGCGGCGGCCAAGAATCCGGCGCTGGCGAAATTCATCGAGGAGTGCCGTCACCGCGGCACCGCGCAGGCCGAGATCGACACCGCCGAGAAGCTCGGCTTCGATACCGGCATCAAAGCGATGCATCCGTTCGATCCGAACTGGACGCTGCCGGTCTATGTCGCGAATTTCATTTTGATGGAATACGGCACCGGCGCCATTTTCGGCTGTCCGGCGCACGATCAGCGCGACCTCGACTTCGTCAACAAATACGGCCTCGGCAATGTGCCGGTGGTGTGCCCACCCGGACAGGATCCGGCGACATTCGTCATCACCGATACCGCCTATGACGGCGACGGCACGATGATCAATTCGCGCTTCCTCGACGGCATGACGATCGCGGATGCGAAAGAGGAAGTGGCGCGGCGGCTGGAAAAAGAGACGCGCGGCAATCGTCCGGTGGCGCAGCGCCAAGTGAATTTCCGTCTGCGCGATTGGGGCATTTCGCGGCAGCGCTATTGGGGCTGCCCGATCCCGATCATCCATTGCGAGACATGCGGCATCGTGCCGGTGCCGGACAAGGATTTGCCGGTGACGCTGCCGGAGGACGTCACTTTCGACCGTCCCGGCAATCCGCTCGACCATCATCCGACCTGGAAGCACGTCACCTGCCCGCAATGCGGCGGCAAGGCCACGCGCGAGACCGACACCATGGACACCTTCGTCGATTCGTCGTGGTATTTCGAGCGCTTCACCGACCCCTGGATCACGACGGCCCCGACCGACCTGCCGATGGTCGATGCCTGGATGCCGGTCGATCAATATATCGGCGGTATCGAGCACGCGATTTTGCATTTGCTCTACTCGCGCTTCTTCACCCGGGCCATGAAGGCGACCGGCCATGTCGGCGTCGACGAGCCGTTCGCCGGCCTGTTCACCCAAGGCATGGTCGTGCACGAGACCTATCGCACCAAGAGCGGCGAATGGGTCGCGCCGGCGGAGGTGAAGATCGAAAGGGACGGCGACGTGCGGCGTGCCAGCTTGATTGCGACCGGCGAGCCGGTCGAAATCGGCGCCATCGAGAAAATGTCGAAGTCGAAGCGCAACACGGTCGATCCCGACGAGATCATCGAGAGCTATGGCGCCGACGTGGCGCGCTGGTTCATGCTGTCGGACTCGCCGCCGGATCGCGACGTGGAGTGGACCGAGCGCGGCGTTCAGGGCGCTTGGCGCTTCGCCCAGCGGCTGTGGCGGCTAGCCGGCGAGGGGGCCGAAATTGCAAAGGAGGCGCCGGCCGCGCGCCCGGCCGCGTTTTCGCCGGCGGCGCTCCGGCTGCGCAAGGCGGCGCACCGGGCTTTGGCCCGCGTCAGCGATGACATTGAAAAGCTACACTTCAATGTTTGTGTGGCGGCGATTTACGAATTCGCCAATACGCTCAATGAGGTAATCGGCGAACTGGGGTCTGAGGACGAGTCAGATGAGGGGGCTGCCTCCACGCCCGATCTCCGCTGGGCGATGCGCGAGGCGGTTAATATTCTCGTGCAATTATTCGCGCCGATGATGCCGCATCTTGCCGAGGAATGCTGGGCCGCGCTCGGCCACGATACGCTGGTTGCCCAGGCGGCTTGGCCGCAAGTCGAGTCCGGCCTTCTGGTCGAGACAACGGTGACGCTGCCGGTGCAGGTCAACGGCAGGAAACGCGCCGAGGTGACGGTGGCGCGCGATGCCGGCAATGCCGAAATCGAGGCTGCCGTTCTCGCGCTCGATGCGGTAAAAATGGCGCTCGGCGGCAAACCGCCAAAGCGGGTGATCATCGTGCCGGGACGGATCGTCAATGTGGTGGGCTAACCAAAGAGCGGTGCGTGGCGCGCGGCTCGTCGCCGTGCGGCTTGGCGTCATTTTGGGCGCCGCGAGCCTGCTTGCCGGCTGCTTTGAGCCGCTCTACGGCTCGCATCCGTCGGTCGGCGGCGACAGCATCAAAGACAAGCTCGCCGAAGTGCAGATCGCGCCAATCCCGACACGGCAGGGCACACCGCAGGCCCGGCTTGCCGTCGGCGTGCATAATGCCTTGCAGTTCGATCTCAACGGCGGCGCCGGTGCGAATGCGCCGACCCATCGGCTCGATCTCACCGTCTCGCAGAGCGGCTTCACCGTGATGGTCGACCCGTCCAGCGGCCGCCCGACCGCCCAAGTCGCCGGCGTCCGGGTGAACTATCAGCTCGTGGAGATCGCCACAGGCAAAGTCGTGTTGAATGATACCACATTCGCCAATGTCGACTACGACGCGCCCGGCCCGGAGCAGCGTTTCGCCGTCCAGCGCGCGCAGCGCGACGCCGAAGACCGCGCCGTGCAGACCACCGCCGAAACGATCCGCAACCGGCTGGCGTCGTATTTCGTCGCCGGAACCTGATTTTTCATGGTTGCCGTCAAAGCCGCCGATGTCGACGCTTTCGTCGCGCGTCCCGATCCGGCGCGGCCGGTGGTCCTGGTGTTCGGTCCCGATGCCGGTTTGGTCAGCGAGCGCGCCAACGCCATCGTCAAGGCTTCGGTCGACGATGTGAACGATCCGTTCGCGCTGGCGCGGCTCGAGGGCGAGGCGGTTGCCGCCGAGCCGACGCGTCTCGTCGAGGAGGCGCAGACCATGCCGCTGTTCGGCGGCCGCCGTGCGGTGTGGCTCAAGGCCGGAAGCCGCAACATCGCGCCCGCTGTCGAAGCGGTGCTGGCGCTGCCGCCCGGCGGATGCCGCGTCGTCATCGAGGCCGGCGATTTGCGCCGCAACGCGCCGCTACGCGCGCTATGCGAGCGCGCCAAGAATGCCGTGGCGCTGCCCTGCTATGCCGACAGCGAACGCGACCGGGCGCGGCTGATCGACGACGAGATGCGGGCCGCCGGCTTGACGCTGACGCCCGAAGCGCGGGCCCTTCTCATCCCCTTGCTCGGTGGCGACCGCGCCGCTTCGCGCAACGAAATTCGCAAGCTCACGCTTTATGCCCGCGGCCGCGATCACGTCGGTGTCGACGATGTGACCGCGGTGGTATCCGATGCCTCGGCGCTGGCGCTGGAAGATATCGTCGACGCGGCCTTTGCTGGCCGCCCGGCCGAGCTCGAAGCGCAGCTTGGCAAAGCGCGCACTGCGGGCACCAGCGCCGGATCGTTGTTGTTCAACGCCCAGCGCCAAGTCGCCCAACTGCACAAGTGGCGCACGGCAATCGAGGGCGGCGCGCCGTTCTCGCTCGACGCGGTCCAGCCGCCGCTGCATTTCCGCAGGAAGGCTCTGGTCGACGCGGCGCTGAAAGCCTGGAGCGCGGCGCGGCTTGCCACCGCCATGGCCGAGCTTGCCGAGGCGACGCTGCAGTCGCGGCGCCGCCCGGCGCTCGCCGACACCGTTGCCGAACGCGCGCTGCTGGCGCTCGCGGCGCAAAGCCGGCGCAGCGCCGCGTAGCCTATTCAAAATGTTGTGCCGGAGCGGGCTTTGTTCTGGTGCTGGGTCCGCCAATCCGCAAGCGTGGTCCGGCCGGCTACCGACATTCTGGCTGCGGCCGTGGCGATGGTGTCGTGCAGCACTTGATCGAAGTTGTCGTGCGCGACGCGGCTTGCCTCCATTGCGGTGCGCATCGCCGCGGCATCGAACGGCTGCGCGCGCAATGTCTTGCGCACTTCCTCTTGCGCCAGACGAAGATCGGCCTCCGCGGTAGCGACCCTGACTTCCTCACCGCGAAGCTGCGCGCGCAACACACTGGCATCGGCGGGCGGCAGCTTTGCCGCGATGCGGTCGAACCGGCCCTCCAGGCTGTGGTCGATCCGCGCCACCGGCGCCAGCGGCACCGGGTTGGTAAAGCGGATGGCCACGGCGCCCGCAGCCCCGACGAAGAACAGGTTTAGCGCCAACGATCCCAAGAGCAGCCAGCGCCAATGCGTGCCGCCTTCCGTGTTCGGCAGTAGTGACATCGTCGTCCCCGTTTTTTGCATGTGTTCGGAAAGACCGCCTGCCGCAACCGCGCCGAGGCGCCGGCTTTCCGAAAAGCCATGCTCCGTCAATATGCTCGCCACGGCGATGGCCGGCTACTGTGGCCGGGGTGCGGCTTGCCGGGTGCATCGTAGCGATATTTACGCTCCCCCGAAATGGCTGATCGGCGGCCTCCCGGGATCGTTACTGCGCTGCCGGCGTCACCGCCAAAACAATCAGGTCGGATTTTCCAGGCTGAACATGCCGGAGTCGTCGTCATAAGCGAACACCTCGGCGTATCGGCCCCAAGCGATCACCGCACGCAAGGTGAGCTCGGCGTCCTCCGTGGTCATGTGGTCCTCGAGCTCGTCGAAGAAACGGGACTTCGGCGCCGCGTGGTTGGCGCGCTCTTGCAGCACGTGGCGAATATGGGCGGCCAGCGGCACATAGGACAGAAGCTGGCGCTGGAAGAGCTTTTTGCGGTCGTCGGTGCCGAGTTCGGCGAATTGCTTGCCGGTATCCGTGAGCTTGATATCGCCGCCTTCGACCTCGGCGAGACGCAGCAGCTGCAGCGATTCTGCGACCGGAAACAACTCGTCGGAGTCCATGTGGAGTTCGTCGGACAAGACCGGCAGGTCGGCGTGCCCATGAAACGGCGGTGCCGCCAGCGTCTCGATGAGACCGGACAGCAAATTGGCCGACACGCGCGGCAGCACGGTATAGATCGTCGCGGCCGGCCCGGCGCCGATTTGCAGCGGCGTCGGCGAGCGCGCGGTCATCGCCACGTAGATTTTCTCGACCAGTTCGCGGAACTGCGGGTCGAGCCGGTTGCGCGGCTGTTTCAGATCGACCGCGATTTCGCTGATGATGCGCCCCGGATTGGTGGAAAACAGCAGGATGCGGTCGCACAACAGCACTGCCTCCTCGATATTGTGCGTGACCAGGATTACCCCTTTGATCGGCAGCTTGCCGTCACCCCAGAGCTCGAGAAAGTCGGTGCGCAGCGTCTCCGCGGTCAGCACGTCGAGCGCGGAGAACGGCTCGTCCATCAACAGGATGTTGGGATGCACGACCAGCGCCCGGGCGAAGCCGACGCGCTGCCGCATGCCGCCGGACAATTCGCGCGGAAAGGCCGACTCGTAACCGTCCAAGCCGATCAGGTCGATCGCCGCCAGCGCGCGCTTGCGGATTTCCGCCTCGGGAAGGCCGAGCGCTTCAAGCCCGAGCTGCACGTTTTCCAGAACCGTCAGCCAGGGAAACAGCGCAAAGGACTGGAACACCATGGCGATGCCCGGCGCCGGTGCATGAACCGGCTCGCCGAGATAGGTGATCGTGCCGGACGAAGGTTCGGCCAAGCCGGCGATCAAGCGCAGCAATGTCGATTTGCCCGAGCCGGTGCGGCCGAGCAGGCCAACGATCTGGCCCTGCGTCAGCGACAGCTCCACGCCGTCGAGCACCAGATGCTCGCCGCCGTCGGCGCGCGGAAACGACTGGCGGAGCGCGTGAACGTCAAGGAGAGCAGCGGTCATATCGAACCTCATCCCAGCCGGAACTTGCGTTCGGCGTAGAAATAAAGCGGACGCCAGAACACGCGATTGATGACGACGACGAACAGGCTCATCACCACGATGCCAAGCACGATGCGGTGGAAATCGCCGGCGTCGGTCTGTTGCGCAATATAGGCGCCGAGACCGAAGGCTTGCAGATGATCGTGGCCCCAGGACGCGACCTCGGCGACGATGCTCGCGTTCCATGAGCCGCCGGACGCGGTGATCGCGCCGGTCACGTAATAGGGCAGCACCGCCGGCAGCGCGATACGTCGCCACCACAGCCAGCCGCGGACGTGCAAGTTCACGCCGACGGCGCGCAGCTCCGCCGGGATCGCCGCGGCTCCGGCAATGACGTTGAACAGAATGTACCATTGCGTGCCGAGAATCATCAGCGGGCTGAGCCAGATATTGGGATCGAGCCGCCAGGCGACGATCAGTGAGACGGCAACCGGGAACAGCAGATTTGCCGGGAAGGCGGCGAGGAACTGCGCCACCGGCTGCACCAGATGGGCGGCATGCGGCCGCGTCCCGACCCACACGCCGACCGGCACCCAGATCACGCTCGCTATCGCGATGAGAACGGTAACCCGGGCGAGCGTTGCGAAGCCGAGCAGGATCGCGAGACCGACATCGGATAGTGTGATGCCTTCGATGACGAAATGCACGATCTGCCATAGCGCCGCGGCGGCAAGCGCGACAACGATGAGGCCGAACTGAAACGCGATCCGGCTCTGCGCCAGCGGCAGCGTTCGCCGCGCCGTTTCGGGCTTGTCGATCCGCCGCGGCCGCAGCGTGAGCCGCCACAGCACGCCGAACGGTACTGTTAGCCGTTCGACGATGCGGGAACGGCGCAGCACGTCGAACACCCACGAGCGCGGCGGCAGCACGCCGGCCTCCTGCTCGAAGCGGAAACGATCCGCCCATGCCACCAGCGGCCGGAACAGCAGCTGGTCGTAGATCAGGATGACGATCAGCATGGTTGCGATCGCCCACGCCACCGCTTTGAGATCCTGATGTTCGATGGCCAAGGCGATATAGGAGCCGACGCCGGGAAGGGTGATCGTGGTGTTGCCCACGCTGATCGCCTCCGACGCGACGACGAAGAACCAGCTCCCCGACATCGACATCATCATGTTCCAGATCAGCTGGGGCATGGCGAACGGCACGTCGAGCCGCCAGAACTTCATCCATGGGCTGAGCCGGAAATTGCGCGCCGCCTCTTCGAGCTCGGTCGGTATCGTGCGCAGCGACTGGTAGAAGCTGAACGCCATGTTCCAGGCCTGGCTGGTGAAGATGGCGAAGATCGCGGCGTATTCGGCGCCGAGCACGCGCCCGGGCGCCAGCGCCATAAAGAACACCACCGTCACCGAGATAAAGCCGAGAATCGGCACCGATTGCAGAATGTCGAGCAGCGGGACTAACAACCGCTCGGCGCGTTTGCTCTTGGCGGCAAGCGTTGCGTAGGTGAAGGTGAACAACAGCGACAGCACCATGGCGATGAGCATGCGCAGCGTGGTGCGCGCGGCGTATTCCGGCAGGTTGCGTGGATCGAGGGAGGGCGGCGATTTCTCCAGCACGGCAAGCGGCTCGAACAGGTGACGGCTCGCCTCGCCCAAAAAGACCAGCAGCCCAAGGATCAAAAGCACCGCCAGCACGTCCCATCGGGTGAACAGGCGTGCCCAACCGCTGACCGAGATCGGGATAACGGCCCGCGTGTCTTCGCCCGATGGTGCCGGATTTGCTGTCATGGAATTGTCTTAGAAGTTGCGGCAGGGACGCGCGGCCGCGACCTTGCCGCGACCACATAACATTGGCGTGGCCGCCTTCAAACCTTTTTGCGAATCCACGGCAACCGGGCGCGCGATTTGCCTCAGGGGAGACCGCGCTTGTCAGCCGCTCCGAGCCGCCGCCATGGCGGAGAGCGCCTGAGTTAGCTCGACCGGGAACGGAAACACGATGGTATTGCTGCGGTCATTGGCGATATCGAATAACGCCTTGAGGTAGCGCAATTGCATCGCCTGCGGCACTGGCGCGAGTACGTTGGCGGCATCGAGCAGCTTCTGCGCCGCCTGAAACTCGCCCTCGGCGTTGATGATCTTGGCGCGGCGTTCGCGTTCGGCTTCGGCCTGGCGCGCAATGGCGCGCACCATGCTCTCGTCGAGGTCGATGCGCTTGAGCTCGACATTGGAGACCTTGATGCCCCAGCCCTCGGTCTGCTTGTCGAGCACCTCCTGGATGTCGGCGTTGAGCTTGTCGCGCTCGGCGAGCATCTGGTCGAGATCGTGCTTGCCCAGCACCCAGCGCAGCGTGGTTTGCGCCAATTGGCTGGTCGCCATTAGAAAATTGCTGACCTGGATGATCGCCTTCTCGGCATCGACCACGCGGAAATAGATCACGGCGCTGACCTTGACCGAGACATTGTCGCGCGAAATCACGTCCTGCGGCGGCACTTCGTCGACCACCACGCGCAGATCGACGCGCACCATCTGCTGGATAAACGGATAAAGCAGAATGAGGCCGGGACCCTTGGTGCCGGTGTAGCGGCCCAGCGTGAACACCACGCCGCGCTCGTATTCGCGCAAGATACGGATGGAGGCGTAGAGAAAGATCAGAACCAAAACGCCGACGGCGATAACGACGGTGAAGAACATGGCGGGCTCCTTGGGCTGATGCGGCGGTTCAATCGGTCCTTGCTAGACGTGGGGAGGCGGGCTTTCGCTCAAAAGGGTTTGCGGGCGCAAATGCGCGCGCAGCGAAGTTCCGAACTAGGCCGGCCGAACATGCAGAACCAAGCCATCGCGGCTGACCACATTGACGCGCGAACCTTCGGCGAGTGGGGTGTCGGCCTGCGCGCGCCAGATTTCGCCCTCGACCCGGACGCGGCCCTCATGGCCTTGCCACCACACCGTCTCGCCGCTGGCGCCGATCAGCGCCTCGCCGCCAGTCACGACCGGGCGCTTGCGCGACCGCAACAGCGCCGCCAGCGCCAGCAGGAACAAGGCGGCGCTGCCGATCGCGGCGCCGATGATGACCACCCGCGAAAGCTCGAAGCCCGGCGCCTGCGACGGAAACATCATCAGCGCGCCGATGACGAAGGCGACAACGCCGCCGACCCCAATCGTGCCGAAGGCGCCGATATGCGCCTCGGCGATCATCAGCCCGATGCCGACCAGCACCAGCGCGGCGCCGGCATAATTGATCGGCAGGAGCGCCAGCGCATAGAGCGCGATCAGAAGACTGATGGTGCCGACTAGGCCCGGTGCCACCGCTCCGGGGTTGAAGAATTCCAGGATCAGGCCGTAGACGCCGATCAGCATCAGAAGAAAGGCGACGTTCGGATTGGTGATCAGGGCGAGAAGCTCGACACGCCAGCCGGGCGGCGTCGTCACGACTTGCAGTCCGGCGGTCGCAAGCCGCATCGGCTTGCCGGCCACGGTCACCGTGCGGCCGTCGATCTGGCGCAGAAGATCGGGCACGTCGGGCGCGACCACGTCGACGACATGAAGCTTGAGCGCGTCTTCGGCCGGTAGGCTCACGGCGTTGCGCACGGCATCCTCGGCCCAGTCGGCGTTGCGGCCGTTGACGGCGGCGAGGCTGCGGATATAGGCGATCGCGTCGTTGATGATTTTGCGTGTCTCGGTGTCGGCCGGCTCGTCGGCTTTGCCTTCCGTCCCGGTTTTCTGATCCGCGCCGCTGCCGGGCGAAAGCGGATTACCGCCGAGCCGGATCGGCGTGGCGGCGCCGATATTGGTGCCGGGCGCCATGGCGGCGATGGCGCTGGCATAGGCGATATAGGTGCCGGCGCTCGCCGCGCGCGCGCCGCTCGGCGCGACGAAAGTAGCAACCGGCACCGGCGAGGCGAGGATCGCAGTGTCGATCTCGCGCATCGAGGAATCGAGGCCGCCCGGCGTATTCATGCGGAGCACGATCAGGCCGGTCTCGCCGGGCGAGGCCGCATCGATTTCGCGCACGATGTAGTCGGCCATGGCCGGTCCGATCGGGCCGTTGATTTCCAGGACCTGCGCGCGTTGCGCGGCGCTGGCCGGCGTGACGAAAAGCAGAAAAGGCACGGCGAGCAACGCGGCTGCGCGCCGCATCAGCATCCTAACCGTGGCAGGCCTGGCCCCACCGGCCGGCGGCAAATGCATTGCCCGCCTCCTGCTGCATGGAACTATCAGCACGTATTATACGCGCTTACGTCACGATGACGAGCCGAGGAAATCGAATGCTCTCATTCATTCGGGCGATTGCCAAAACACCGGCGCTTTCGCCGGATATCGCCTCGGAACCGCATCCTCCGTGACCATTCTTGGTGTATTTTTTGCTCCGCCGCCGCTTCATCGCGCGCCGGCCGGAGCCGTCGCTTCATGCGCGAAAGACCTGTTGATCTGGATCAACAAACTCCATTGGCTCGTAGCAACTCAATCTTAAATGCCCGCAACTACTCACTGAAAGGGTGCAAGCTCGGTATTGTCGATCGACTGCAATATCTCGCGCGTCTTAGAATTGGGACTTCTCATGCAAGCCCTCCTCCGCATTCTTCGCCTGCGCTCCATCGGCTCGCGGATCGCGATCTCGGTGATCGTCTTGATTGCGCTTACGGTCGCTGCCGTGGGCTGGTTCGGCTATTCGCAGCAGCAGGAGCTCGGCACGCTGTCGATCCAAGCCCGGCTGAAGGACGCCCATGCCCGCGTGCTCGAGCAGCTGCAGGCGCGCCAGAACATTGGCCTGTTGCTCGCTCGCGCCTACGCCAACTATCCCGAATTCGCCGAACATGTCGCGAACAGGGATCGCGCCTGGCTGCAAGACAAACTGGGCCCGCTCTTTCAGATCGGCAAGACCGAGACGGGATTTGACCTGGCCAATGCCGACATACCGCCCGCAATCAACGTTTTCCGGTGGCATAACCCGAAGCTTTTCGACGACGACGTCAGCGCTCGCCGAGTGTCGGTGGTTGAGGCCCTCAAAACCGGAGAGCCTCGGGTCGGGTTGGAGCCCGCCATCAAAACACTCGCCATGTTCGCCGTGGTGCCGATCCGGGTGGGCGATCGCGTGATTGCTGACATTGACGTCGGCACGACACTCGGCCAGCCGCTCGCCGAAGACTTGAAAAAGAAACTCGGCATGGAGATCGCTTTCCATCTCTATGCCGGCGGCCAGTTCAACACCCCGGCCAGCACCCTCCCCGACAAGACTTTGCTCTCGGTCGAAGACCGGGTCGCCGGCATGACCGGCAAGCTTGGCGTACGCACTGCCCGCGTCGGCGACGCGAGCCTCGCAGTGACGGCTTTTCCTCTCCTCAACTTCGCCGGACAGTCGATCGGTGTCATCGAGATCGCGCTCGACGTTTCCGACATCGCCAATCGCCTGCAGCACTCGCGCGAGGTGTTCCTGACCGCAGCCTCGCTTGCAGTCCTGTTCGGAATGATCGTCTCGCTGGTGCTCGCCCGCGGGATCGGCCGGCCGATCCGTCAGATCACCGCGACCATGCGCGGCTTTGCCGACGGCAACCTCGACCTCGATGTGCCGTATGGCAAGCGGCAAGACGAGATCGGGGTGATGGCCGGCACGCTCGAAGTGTTCCGCAAGGGGTTGGCCGAACGTCGGGCGCTTGAAGTCGAGACGGCCAAACAGCGCGAACTCGCCGACAAGGAGCGCCAGGAAAGCGAGGCCGCGCGCCGACATAATGAGGAAGAGCGTCAGAAGAACGTCGACGCTCAGCTCAAGGCCACCCAGGAGCAGGCCGCAGTCACCAAGGCGCTGGCCGACGGTCTCGCGAACCTCGCGCAAGGCGATCTGACGGTGCGTATGGACCAGGGATTTGCCGGGTCCTATCGCCAGCTCAAGGAGGACTTCAACGTTACCATGGAGCGCTTGCACGATACGATTCTGGCGCTCACCAACTCCGCGCGCGAGGTGACGAACGCCTCGGCCGAGATTTCGACCAGCACGACCGATCTCTCGCAGCGGACCGAGGAACAGGCAGCCGGTCTGGAGCAAACCTCGGCCTCGATGGTTGAAATCGCCAATGCGGTGAAAATGAACGCCGAAAACGCGCAGAATGCCAATAGATCGGCGGGGACGACAAAGGAAGTCGCCGACCGCGGTGGCGCTGTCGTGGCCAAGGCGATTTCCGCCATGACGCGCATTGAGGAGTCTTCGGGCAAAATCTCGGACATCATCGGCGTCATCGACGAGATCGCGCGGCAAACCAACTTGTTGGCGCTCAACGCCGCGGTCGAGGCCGCGCGGGCCGGTGACGCCGGTCGTGGCTTTGCCGTCGTCGCAACCGAAGTCCGGAGTCTGGCGCAGCGTTCCTCACAGGCCGCCAAGGATATCAAAGACCTGATCACCAATTCGGGCAATCAGGTGAAGGAGGGCGTGGAGCTCGTTCACAAAGCCGGCGGCGCGCTCGACGAGATCGTCGAATCGATCAATAGCGTGGCTTCGGTCGTGTCGAAGATTGCGGAAGCCAGCGCCGAACAGGCCTCCGGCATCGAGCAAGTCAATAAAGCGCTGACCCAGATGGACGAGGTGACGCAGCAGAATTCGGCGCTGGTCGAAGAAAACGCGGCTACCGCCAAGACGCTCGAGCACCAAGCCAAGGCCATGGACGATCGCGTCGCTTTTTTCAAGCTCCACGACGAGACTGCAGCGGAAACCGAGCGCCGCGCCGCAGGATAAATAGTCTCTCGATGCTCGGCTATTCTCGCGACCGGAAGGACGCGACGCGTACGCCGGCGTGAGACAACCCCACCGCGCCGGGCGCAGTCCCGATGAGCCGCGCCCCGAGCGGCAGGTGATCGGCTGCGGCAACCGTCATCAGACTCAGCACCAGCGTGCCGCCAAAAACGATGGCCGCCTTGACGATGGCGAACAGCGGCGCGGCCAGGAGCGCATATTGCAGCCAGACAATGAAGACGTAGTGCACCAGATAGAGGCCATAGGCATTGGCCGACAGATAACTCACAAGCCGCGAATGGCCGGTCGCAAAGCGCAGGCAGACGGCAATGAAGAAAAAACAGCCGGCGGCGCAGGCCGGGACGAAGCTCAGATCGGCGGCCACCTCGACGCCAAACGAGACGCCGTGCGGCATGGTCAGCGCCGTCAAGCCCATCCACAGGAACAATGAGATAAGCGCGGCCGCCAGCGTATAAGTCCAGCGCCGCGCCAATATCCCGTCGATCGCGAGGAGGCCGCGCTCGATACCGTCGGCGCCGATGCCGACGCCGGCGAAAAAATAGACCGCATAAAGGAGCGGCCGGCAAAACTGCACGGCGAACAGACCGGAATTGGACCAGGCCCACGGCGTAAAGGCGAGCGCCAACGGGACATAGACTACCGCCGACACGGCAAGCAGAGCGCCGAAATAGCGGGCGGGATTTTTATCGGCCGCGGCCGACCAGCGACCGAGCGCCGGTATCGCATTGGGTGCGATGACGTGCAGGCCCGCGGCGATGAAATTGAGCGCCAGAAGCTGCCACAGGAACCACAGCGGCCCGTTCGGCCAGAACGGCAGCGCACGCAGGCTGTGCCAATAGGCGGCGATGCTCGGATCGGCCGCGGTCAGGCGGTACGCCGGATAAACCGCCGCCGGAATGACCACGGCGATACCGAACGCAAACGGTAGGCCGAGGCGCAAGACGCGGTCGCGCAAGAAACCCCAACCCTTCTTGCGCGCCAAACTCGGCCAGACAAATAGGCCGGAAAGAAAAAACATCAGCGCCATCAGATACACGTCCTGCCAGGCGCAGATCAGATCGAAGCCGAAGAAGCGATGGCTGTCGATGATGGGGAATGCGCGCCAATCGTAGGGCGGACTGCTGAAATCCGGAACCGGATACCGGAATCCAGTTGAGGTAGGCCAGCATCGCATGGAACGCGAGCACGATCAGGATCACGATACCGCGCAAATTGGCGAGTGCCAGGCTGGTGCGCGAACCGGAACGCGGCATGGCATCCATGCGCCGCATCTCTCAAATCCCGAGCCTAAATAACGGAACGCCAGTATCGGGAACAATCATGAGAAGCTACGCGCTGGATTGCAAGAGAGAATGCGGTTGAGCCGAAAACGGCCCGGGAGGTGGAACGAAAAGCGGTGGATTAAGTTCCCGAATGCATGCCGCCGCGACCAAATTGCAAGGGGTTCCAGGCCGCACACTATGGCACCACGTCCACGCCGGTGTCCTTAAATCACCGCATTGTGGAACGAGTAATAATTCTCCGCCATCAAAGGTCGGCGCGGCGATTCGGATCGACGACGACGAATGGAGAGGACCCTTGGTGAAGCAATCGACAAAGCTGCTCATGGCGACGCTCGTGACCTCACTCGTGGCACTGGCCGGCATCGCCCAGTCGCAGCCGGCGGCCGAACCGTCGGTTTCCGGTCTGTGGCAGAAGACCGACCCGGACACCGGCAAGCCCGTCGGCTGGTTTTTGTTCGTCGCGCAGAACGACTCGTATGAAGGCGCCATCGCCAAGCTGTTTTTGCGGCCGGGCGATCCTCAGAATCCGATCTGTTCGAGCTGCCGTGACGACCGCAAGGATGAGCCGCTGCTTGGGCTGCCGCTGATCAGGAACATGAAGCGCGACGGTCTGGAATATCACGACGGCAATATCCTCGATCCGCGCGACGGCAATATTTACAGCGCGATGATGCGGGTGAGCCCCGACGGCCAGACGCTGACGGTTCGCGGCTATCTCGGCATTGCTTTGTTTGGACGCGACGAGACCTGGTATCGCCTGCCCGACAACGCGACGGCCCAGCTCGATCCGGTGGTCGTCGCCAAATATCTGCCGGGCGCGATCAAGACTCCGATCGCCGCATGGCGGCATCCGGAGCGGACCGCGAAATCCGCCAACCCTTATCGCTGAATATCCCGCGGCGGCCTTTACTGAATGACGCCGAACTCGCAGCCCGGCGCTGCATACTGGTAGCGCGGGACGCCGTAGCGATCCTGCGCGATCACCGGCTTGCAGCGCACTTCCCACTTGCGATCGCGCTCGGCCGCACGGGTCCGTTCGATCTCGTCGGTAGGCGGCGGCACCGTCCTGATGTAAGGATCGTGGGCCTCCCCCCAGCGCACGATGCAGTTCAAGGAGCTTCCGCCGCCGATACAGCCGCCGGCCGCCAGGCCGTCGGCGTGGGCCGCGCTCAACGTCATCGTCACAGCCGCGACCGCAAGGCTTGCGGCGGCGCCGAACCGCGCCGCAAGGCGCGACACCAAGGCCACTTTGGCACAGCTCAAGGTTAACACCGCTCTCTCTCCCTGGTGCGCCGATCTCATGTTATCGGCCGGCGCTCCGTTGCACCGCATTTTCGTCGGCTGATTCGGAAACGCGCTTTGTCGTTCCGGAACAGGCGCAGACGTCGGCTGGTGAGTGAGCAAGCCAGGTGCCAGCGCACGTGCCCTGTTTTGGCACATTCACGCTGCGGAAATTAATCCTGCGAATTTCAAGAATTAATCCCGCTTAGAGCATGATCCCGAAAAGTGGATGCCGGTTTTCGGAAAAGATCATGCTCAATCAAAAAGCTAGAGCCCGGTTTTGATTCCATCAAAAGCGATTAGGCTCTAGCGTCGAACGATGATCGACGCCGGCCGCCGTTGCTCCCAGCCGGCCTGCTCGAGCTCCGGAACGGTGTCGTCGGTCTGCGGATAGCCGAGGCAAAAATAGCCGATGAATTTCCAGTCCGCGGGCACGTTAAGAATTTCGGCGACTGCCGCGGGGTCGAGGATAGAAACCCAGCCCATGCCGATGCCCTGGGCGCGCGCCGCGAGCCAAATCGTATGCACGGCGGTCACCGCCGAATATTCGATCATTTCCGGCATGGTGCGGCGGCCGAGGCCATGCCCCTGCGCCGTCGACCGATCGGCAAAGACGGCGAAATGCGCCGGCGCCTCTTTCAATCCGGCGAGCTTGAGCCGCGCATAGGTGCTGGCGCGGCAGGAATCTTGGGCGGCGAGCGCCTGCGCGTTGCAAGTGGCGAAGTTCTCTCGGACTGCGTCGCGCCGCGCGGGGTCTTCGACGATCACAAAGCGCCACGGCTGGCTCAATCCCACCGAAGGCGCCAGACAGGCAAGCTCAATCAGGGTCTCCAAGGCGCCGTTCGGCAAGCCGTCGCGCCGGAAGCGGCGGACGTCGCGGCGCCAGACCAGAAGCTCACGCAAGCGTGCGCGGAAGGCGTGATCGAATTCGACCGGTCGCAGCGCCGGCGCTGCGTTATCGGCGGGTTCGCTGTCCGGGCTTAAGTGCGGGTTCATCGCACGGAGCCTAGCGGCCGCCGCGAAACTCGGCCATCGCAATCTGTAAGCGCTGCCAGTCCGGCTCGGTTGCCGGCGAGCCGACGCGCAGCCACGCAGCGCGATCGGGGAAAGCCCGCGTCAAAATGCCGGCGCGTCCGAGATAATGAAACAGGGCGCTGGCCGCGTCCGTTTGGATCAGGCGAAACAATGTCGTACCGCCGACGATATCGAGCCCGCCGCCCTTCAAGATCGCATCGAGCCGCGCCGCCGCCGCGGCGAGAGCGCGCCGGGTAATTTCGATCCAATCTTCATCGACCAGTGCCGCTGCGCCAACGGCGAGCGCCGGACCGGAAACCGCCCACGGGCCGAGCAGCGCCGATAACCGCGCGGCAAGAGGCGGCGCCGCCAGCGCGCAGCCGAGCCGCAGCCCGGCCAGCCCGAAGAATTTGCCGAAAGAGCGCAGCACCACGATGTTGCCGCGCGTGATTTCGGGAGCCAGGCTCGCGCCGCGCGGCCCGACATCCATGAAGGCCTCATCGACTACAAGCACACCACCGCGCGCGCTGATCGCCTTGGCAACGTCCAGCAAATCGCCTTTGGCGAAAAGCCGGCCGTCCGGATTATTGGGATTGGTGACAATAACGAGGTCAGCACGGCCGATCGCGCCGAGTTCGCCGACGTCGGCAACCACATGGCCGGCGAGCGTCGCGGCGCGGGCGTGTTCGGAATAGGTGGGCGTCAGGATCGCGGCGCGGCCGGGCCTGACCAGGCTGTAAACCAGAGGCAGCAGGATCTGTGTACCCGGCGCAGGCGTCACACAGGCCGCCGACGGCGCGCCATAGGCTTTTGCCGCGGCGCCGGCCAGCCGTTCCATAGCGCCCGAATCGGGCAAGCGCGCAAAAATCTCAGCCGGCAAATGCGGCAACGGATATGGGTTAAGATTGATCCCGGTCGAAAGGTCGATGAAAGGTTCGACGGCGCCGGGAAACAGCCGCCGCGCGGCGGCAAGGTCGCCACCATGCAACAGCGGCTCGTCGGCGCCGCCAAAGGGGAATATGTCTGTCGCGCTTGCGCTTCTCGCCATGCTGATCGAGCTTTGCCTCGGTTATCCGCAGCCGCTCACGCGCGCGATCGGCCATCCGGTGACCTGGATCGGCAGCCTCATCAGCGAACTCGACCGCGCGTTCAATCGCGACACGGCAAGCGCGAAAATACGGCGGTGGGCGGGCGTAGCGGCATTGGTGATTATCATCGTCGTGGTCGGCTTGATTGCCCTCGTCGCGGAGCGCGAACTGGTCCGATTGCCGTTCGGCATTTTTATTGTCGCGCTTTTGGCCAGTACACTCATCGCGCAACGCAGTCTGCATCGGCACGTGGCCGCCGTCGCCGCCGCGCTCGACACCGGGGATATCGGCGCCGCGCGCGGCGCAGTATCGCATATCGTCGGCCGCGATACTGCGGCGCTCAATGCCGCCGGCGTCGCCCGCGCGGCGATCGAGAGCCTTGCCGAGAACTTCTCCGATGCCGTCGTTGCGCCGGTGCTGTGGCTCGCCATCGCCGGGCTCCCTGGGATCGCAGTCTACAAGGCCATCAACACCGCTGACAGCATGATCGGCCACCGCACCGCGCGCCATGACGCTTTCGGCTGGGCGGCGGCGCGGCTCGACGATCTCGTCAACCTGCCGGCATCGCGGCTTGCGGCGCTGTTTCTCATGGCCGCCGCCGCGCTGGGCAAGGACACAGCGCCGGTCGCGGCATGGCAAACGGTATGGCTCGACGCGCCGCGCCATCGCTCGCCGAATGCCGGCTACCCCGAAGCCGCAATGGCCGGCGCGCTGGGTTTGTCGCTTGCCGGCCCGCGGGTTTACGGCGGGGTGCGCGTCGACGATGCGGTCATGGGCGGCGGCCGTTGGGATGCGACCGCCGCCGATGTCCGCCGCGCGCTTTCGCTTTACCGCATCGCCAACGCGATCCTGATTGCGGTCTTCGCGGTCTTGGCGGCGCTGCTCATCGCGCCAGCTTAAGCAGCGCTGCGAGATCGAGATGGGCGGCAAGATGCGCGGCGAGCGCGTCAAGCGTGCGCTCGATCGAGACGTCGTAAGCGAGGTTCGTCGCTCCGGCGGCGAACCGCTTAAGCCACGCCGCGCGCTGGCGATCGTCGGCAAACAGGCCATGAATGTAGGTGCCTATCGCACGCCCGTCCGGCGTCACCGCACCCTCTGGCGTGCCGTCGGCGAGCCGTGCAAACGGCCGGTCGCAGTCCGGCCCAGCGGTCACGCCCATATGCATCTCGTAGCCGGCAAACGGCGCGCCGTCGGCGGTGGCGCCGCGCACCGGCTCCAGGCGCTTTGCCGCCGAAAGTGTGGTTTCCACGTCGAGCAGGCCGAGGCCGTCGACGGTGGCCGGCGGACCTTCGATGCCGTCGGGGTCGGCCACGCTGCGCCCCATCATTTGAAAGCCGCCGCACAGGCCCAAAACCGTACCGCCGCGGCGGCGGTGCGCGGCGATATCAATGTCGAAGCCCGCCACGCGGAGCGCCGCAAGATCGGCGATGGTCGCTTTCGATCCGGGAAGGACGATCAGATCGGCATCGCCGGGCAGCGCCGCGCCCGGCCGCACGCGAATGAGCTCGACCGCAGGCTCGGCGTCGAGCGGGTCGAGGTCGTCGAAATTGGCGATGTGCGGCAGGATCGGCACCGCGACACGCAGGCGCGCCCGCGACTTTGCCGGCAGATCTTGCTCGAGCGCCAGCGCGTCTTCGGCCGGCAATAAGCGCGCGGCCGGGAAATACGGCACCAAGCCGAGCGTTTGCCACCCGGTGAGTTGCGCAATGTGCGCAATGCCATCGGCGAATAGAGCCGGATCGCCGCGGAATTTGTTGACGATGAAACCGCGGATCAATGCCGCATCGTCCGGCGCGATGACGGTTTTGGTGCCGACGAGACTTGCGATCACCCCGCCGCGGTCGATGTCGCCGATCAACACCACGGGCACACCGGCGGCTTGCGCAAAGCCCATATTGGCGATGTCGTTTTCTCGTAGATTGACCTCGGCGGCGCTGCCGGCGCCTTCGACGAGGACGACATCGGCGTCACCGCGCAGCCGCTGGTAGCTGTCGAGCACGAAGGGCAGTAAATCCCGCTTCATGTGTTGATAGGCGGCGGCTTTGGCGCTGCCGTAAACGCGGCCCTGCACGACGATCTGCACGCCGATTTCGCTCTGCGGCTTAAGCAGCACCGGATTCATGTGCACGCTCGGCGGCACCCGCGCCGCGCGGGCCTGCAAGGCTTGGGCGCGACCGATCTCGCCGCCGTCGACCGTTACCGCGGCATTGTTCGACATGTTCTGCGGCTTGAACGGGCGCACGCTGAGCCCGCGCAGCGTCAACGCGCGCGCCAGCCCGGCGACAATGAGCGATTTGCCGACGTCGGAGCCGGTCCCCTGGAACATCAGCGCGCGCGCCGGCATCGGCTAGAACTCGATGCCGGCCTGGGCCTTCACGCCGGCGGCGAAATGGTGCTTCACCAGCGTCATCTCGGTAACGAGATCGGCGGCGGCGATCAGCTCCGGCTTGGCGTTGCGCCCCGTCACTACGACGTGCAGGCCGGGCCGCCGCGACGTCAGCGCGGCGACGACGGCGGCAAGATCGAGATAATCGTAACGCAGTGCGATATTGAGCTCATCGAGCACGATCATCGCCAGGGTGGGATCGGCGATGAGGTCGCGCGCTTTGCCCCAGGCGCGCGCGGCGGCGGCAATATCGCGGGCGCGATCCTGGGTTTCCCAGGTAAAGCCCTCGCCCATTGTGTGCCAGACGAGCTGCTCGCCGAATCTTTGCAGCGCGTCGCGCTCCGCCGAATGCCAGGCGCCTTTGATGAACTGCACCACGCCGACGCGATGGCCGCGCCCGAGCATGCGCAAAGCAAGCCCGAACGCCGCCGTCGACTTTCCCTTGCCGGTGCCGGTATGAACGATGAGCAAACCCTTTTCGATCGTCTTCTCGGCGACTTCGGCATCCTGCACGGCTTTGCGTTTTGCCATCTTGGCGCGATGCCGTTCCGCTTCGGCGTCATCGATCGTTTGCGTCATAATGTTCCCTTGATGGCGAGCGGCAATCCGGCGACGACCAGGACAACGCGATCGGCGCGCACGGCCATGCGCTGGTTGAGAACGCCCTGCCGATCGCGGAACCGCCGGCCGAGCGGATTATCCGGGACGATGCCGGAGCCGACTTCATTGGCGACCAGGACTATCGGCGCGAACGCGGCCGACAGCGTTTGCTCCAGCAGCACCATCTCGGCCTCGATATCCGCGTCAGCCAGCATCAGATTCGACAGCCACAGCGTCAGGCAATCGACCAGTACCGGCGCGGTCTGGCATGAATTGAGCCCGGCGGCGAGGTCGCGCGGGGCTTCGATGGTGCGCCACTGCGGCCCGCGGCGCGCGCGATGCGCGGCGATGCGCGCTGCCATTTCGGCGTCGCCGGCCTCCGCCGTCGCCAGATAGGTCCAAGGCGGCGGTAGGGCGGCGATTAGGCTCTCGGCATAGCGGCTTTTACCCGAACGGGCGCCGCCGAGAACGAGAGTGAGATGTGCCGCGTTCGACATGTTCCTTTGCCATCAGGAGCTTGGCCGGCAGATTGACAGGGGCGCCCGGCGAAATCTATCACTAGCAGATCGATGGTCCCTCATCGTGAGGGTGAATAGGGAATGCGGTGCGGCTTTGGGCGCAAGCCTTTCGGGCCCAAGCCTTAAGCCAAATCCGCAGCTGCCCCCGCAACTGTGAGCGGGTAGTCTCGTCCGGTAGAGCCACTGGCGCTGCGATGGCGCCGGGAAGGCAGGGCGAGGCGCCGATCCGCGAGCCAGGAGACCTGCCATCGGCCGTGTCGACGCGACAAACGCGGGTCGGGGTGTATCCGTGGATGATCCAAGAGACGATTTAGGTCTTTTGGTCCTCGCTCGCGCCGACGGCAGGCATGCGAGGAATTTTTGTGCTCAGTTTTCTGAAAACCGCGGTCGATGACGCGTCGGCCGGCCAGCGTCCGAAAGTCATAGCGATCTATATTTTGCTGCTGACCGCCAATGCGGCGGTCTGGACCTGGGCCGCGATCGCCTTCGCCGGCCGGCCGACACTGCTCGGTACCGCATTTCTGGCTTATGTGCTCGGATTGCGGCACGCCGTCGATGCCGACCACATCGCCGCCATCGACAATGTGGTGCGCAAGCTGATGCAGGAGGGCAAGCGGCCGGTGTCGGTCGGCTTGTTTTTCTCGCTCGGCCACTCCCTCGTCGTCACGATTGCCGTGGCGGTGATTGTCGGGCTCGCCTTCGCGCTGGAAGGCCGGTTGCATCCTTTCAAGGTGATCGGCAGCATCATCGGCACCGGCGCGTCGGCGTTCTTCCTATTAGCCATTGCCGCGATCAATCTCGTCATTCTGCGTGCGGTGTGGGGCAGCTTCCGCCGCGCGCGGCGCGGCGAAGCGGTCGCCGACCATGAGCTCGATCTGTTGTTGTCCGGCCGCGGCTTTCTCGCCCGCATCTTCCGGCCGTTGTTCCGCATGGTGTCACGCAGCTGGCAGATGTTCCCGATCGGCTTTCTGTTCGGGCTTGGCTTCGACACCGCAACCGAGATCACGCTGTTCACCGTTGCCGCCGCCCAAGCCTCCGGCGGCATGAGCCTTGGCACCGTGATGCTGTTCCCGGCTTTGTTTACCGCGGGCATGACGCTCGTTGACACTACCGACAGCGTGCTGATGGTCGGCGCCTATGGCTGGGCGTTCCTCAATCCGATCCGCAAGATCTGGTACAACCTCACCATCACCGCGATTTCGGCGCTGGTCGCTTTTTTGATCGGCGGCATCGAGGCGCTGGGCTTGATCGCCGACAAGCTCGGCCTTGGCGGCGCCTTCTGGGGCACGGTAGGCACTCTCAACGATGGGCTCGCCAATTTCGGCTATCTCGTTATCGGCGTTTTCATCGGCAGCTGGATCATTTCGTATTTAATCTATCGCTGGCAAGGATTTGACCGGCCGGTCGTCGAGCGCATCGAGGTTGTGCAATGACCGACGCGCCGACCGTTTACGTCTGCGTCACTTGCCGCGGTGCCGGCGGGCAGGATTGCGAGCCGCGCCTAGGCACGCTGTTGGCCGAAGCCGTCGAGCGCGCCGCGGCCGGAACCGAAGTCACAGTGCGGCGGCTGCGCTGCTTTGCCAATTGCTCGCGCGGCCCGAGCGCCGCCATGCGCTGTAACGGGTCGTGGACCTACGTGTTCGGCGGCCTCGATGAGCAAAATGCCGGCGCCTTGATCGAAGGCGCGCGGCTCCTTGCCGCCGCCGGCGACGGCATCCTGCCGTGGCGCGGGCGGCCGGAGATTCTCAAGCGCGGCTTGATCGCGCGGGTTCCACCGCTCGATTTTCAAGAGGCCGATCTATGAACGACAGCATCAACGGTCAGCTCGCGCGCGTGCCCTGCACGATCGTCACCGGCTTTCTCGGCGCCGGCAAGACGACGCTGATCCGTCACGTCATCGCCAATGCACAAGGCCGCCGCCTTGCCGTCATCGTCAACGAATTCGGCGACGTCGGCATCGACGGCGAAATTCTCAAAGGCTGCGGCAATGCCGCTTGCCCGGAAGACAACGTCGTCGAGCTGGCCAATGGCTGCCTGTGCTGCACCGTGGCCGACGAGTTCGTGCCGGCGCTCGATGCCATTTTGGCGAAAGGTGGCATCGAGCACATCGTGATCGAGACCTCAGGCCTAGCGCTGCCAAAACCCTTGGTTCAGGCGTTCCACTGGCCTGCGATCAAGAGCCGCGTCACCGTCGACGGCGTTGTGGTCGTGGTCGATGGCGCCGCGCTCGCCGACGGCCGCGTCGCACAGGATCTCGATGCGCTCAAGCGCCAGCGTGCCGCCGACACCGCGCTCGAACACGATGATCCGGTCGAAGAAGTCTTCGAGGACCAGATCGCCTGTGCCGATCTGGTGGTGCTCAACAAGAGCGATCTCCTCGACGAGGCCGGGATCAATGCCGCGCTGGCAACCATCTCGCGCGCGCTGCCACGTAGTGTGAAAGTCCTCACCGTCACCGACGGCAAGGTCGATGAGGCGTTGTTGCTCGGTCTCGGCGTCGGCACCGAAGAGGACATCGCCAACCGCCGCACCCGCCACGACGCCGAGGCGGAGCACGATCACGACGACTTCGACTCGTTTGTCGTGCCGCTTGGCGAGATCGATGACCCGTCGGCGCTGACGGCGCGCGTTGCGGCGCTGGCCGAGCGCTTCGATGTGTTGCGGGTGAAAGGCTTTGCCGCGATCGCAAACAAGCCGCTGCGCTTGTTGGTGCAAGCGGTCGGGCCGCGGGTGTCGCATCAATACGACCGGCCGTGGATGGTTTCCGAGCCGCGCCAGGGCCAGCTCGTCGTCATTGGATTGAAAGGCCTCGACCGCGCCGCCGTCACGCAGGCGCTCACCGGTTAACAGTCGAGTTCAGCGATGCATCTGCTCACCACGAGTTCAACCGGCCTCGACGAGCTCGTCGAAGCGGTCGATCTCGGCCAGCCGCCGGGCGACATCGCCATATTGTCGTTTGCCGACAGCGATCTCGCCGGCCTCGCCGCGGCGTGGGAGAGCGAGCGCGCCGATCTGCCGAGCGTGCGGCTCGCGCATTTGCGCGATCTGCGTCACCCGATGTCGGTCGATCTGTGGATCGACCGCGTCGGCGTCCACGCCAAAGTGATCTTGGTGCGGCTGCTCGGCGGATTGGATTGGTGGAAATACGGCATCGACCGGCTGGCGGCCCTCGCGCGCGAGCGCGGCATCGGGCTGGCCGTGCTGCCCGGCGAAGATCGTGACGACACGAGACTTGAAGCCGCCTCGACGCTGGTGCCTGACGAGCTTGCGACGCTGCTGCGCTACTTCCGCGAGGGCGGTCGTGCCAATATGCGCGCGCTGCTGGGCCGCCTCGCGCGACATGCCGGACGTGACGGCGAATTACGCGAGCCGAAAGCGGTGCCCCGCCTGGCTGGTTACGTGCCGGGAGTGGGCGCCGTTGCCGTCGATCGGTTGGTTACGACGCTTGCGCCCGGCCAGTCTGCGATCCCTATCGTGTTCTATCGCGCCATGCTGCTCGCGGGCGATACCGCGCCGATCGACATGCTGTGCGCCGCGCTCGCGGCGCGGGGTCTCGCGCCGGCGCCACTTTTCATCACCAGCCTGAAAGATCGCGAAGCCGACACCTTCTTGCGCGGTGCGCTGGCGCGGCTCGATCCGGCATTGATCGTCACCATGACGGCCTTTGCTGCAGGCGGCGGCGCCGATCAGCTCGCGGCGCTCGATGCCGCCGGAGTTCCGGTTTTGCAGGTGATCAGCGCCGCCACCAAACGCTCCGCCTGGCAGGATAGTCCGCGCGGGCTCGGTGCCGCCGATCTCGCGATGCATGTGGTACTGCCCGAGCTTGACGGCCGCGTGCTTGCCGGCGCCATCGCGTTTAAGGATCCGCTGCCGCCGCAGGAAGGTCTTGCCTTCACAGCGCTGGCGAGCCGGCCCGAGCCGGATCGCGTCGCCATGGTCGCCGATCGTATCGCTGCGCATGTTCGGTTGCGCGGGCTGCCGCGCGACGAACGGCGCGTCGCCGTGCTGATGCCGGATTATTCCGGCGCCAAGGGCCGCACCGGCTATGCCGTCGGTCTCGATGTACCGGCAAGCGTGATCGCGGCGCTCGGCGATCTTGCCGCGGCGGGTTACGCGGTGAGCGGCGCGCCGCGAACGCCGCGCGACCTGCTCGATGCGCTCGCACGCGGGTCGGAAGACGTGATCCTGACACTCGCGCAATACGAGACCTTGTCGTCGCGGCTGCCACGCAACGCCACGGCGCGCCTGCGCGAGGCTTGGGGCGAACCGTCAGCCGATCTGGACGTCCACTCCGGCGCCTTTCATTTTCGCGCGAAACAATTCGGCAATATTCTGGTGGCGCTGCCGCCCGATCGCGGGCGGGCGGCCGAACGGCGCGCCGATTATCACGACGCGGTTCTGCCGCCGCGGCATGCCCTGGTCGCGTTCGGCTTGTGGCTGCGGCACATCGCGAAGACCGACGCTCTCGTTCACATGGGCGCGCATGGCACGCTGGAATGGCTGCCCGGCAAGGCGGTCGCGCTGACGGCGGATTGTTTTCCCGAAATTGTGACCGGTACGTTGCCGGTGATCTATCCCTTCATTGTCAGCAATCCCGGCGAGGCGGCGCAGGCCAAGCGCCGCATCGCCGGACTGACCATCGGCCATCTGCCGCCGCCGCTCGTCGCCGGCGGCCCAACTGGCGAAGCGCATGAACTTGAGCTGCTGCTCGACGAATACGCCCAGGCCGACGGCCTCGACCGCCGCCGCCGCGAGCGGCTCGCCAAGCTCATCGTCGAAACCGCGCAGCGCACTGGCTTGGCGCATGAAGCCGGCGTTGTCGCAGACAGCGGCGCGGTCGCTGCCGATGAAGCGCTCCGCCGCATCGACGCCTGGCTGTGCGATCTGAAAGACCTCGCGATCAAGGACGGCCAGCACATTTACGGCCGCGTGCCGCCGGGCATCGACGATCCGATGTGGCAAACGAGCGCCGCAGCCGAGCGCGCGGCGCTGCTCGCCGCGCTTGATGGCCACCGTGTCGCGCCGGGACCGGCGGGCGCTCCCGCGCGCGGGCGGCGCGACGTGCTGCCGACCGGCCGCAATCTTTTTACCGCCGATCCGCGCACGCTGCCGACCCCGACCGCGATGGAACTCGGCCGGCTCGCCGCCGCCGAAGTCGTGCGCGCACATCTGCAGACCCACGGCGACATGCCGCGCGCCGTGGTGTTCGACCTGTGGGGCAGCGCCACCTTGCGCACCGGCGGCGAGGAGATCGCGCAGGGTTTGGCGCTGCTCGGTTGCCGGCCGATCTGGGAAAGCGCCAGCGGCCGCGTCACCGGCATTGAAGTGCTGCCCTGCGCGGCGCTGGGCCGCGCGCGCGTCGACGTCACCTGGCGCATTTCCGGTCTATTCCGCGATCTGTTCCCGGCGCAAATTGCGCTGATCGACGCCGCGGTGCGGGCCGTGGCGGCGCGCGACGAAATGGACGATGAGAACCCGCTGGCCGCCGCGTGTCGCAGCGGCAGCGGGGGGAATGCAGGGCGGCTCCAGCGCATTTTCGGCACTGCGCCCGGCGTTTATGGCGCCGGCGTCGAGGATTTGATCGTGCACGACGCCGACAACGAGGCTGTCGGCGTTGCCTATCTCGCCGCCGCCTCGCATGCCTATGGCGGCGCCGATGGCGAGGCGGCTGCCGCGCCCGGCGTATTTGCCCAGCGCATCGCCAATGCCGACGCGCTCGTGCATGTTGGCGACGATCCCGCGCGCGATCTGCTGGAAGGCGCCGAAGATGCCGCCTTCGTCGGCGGCTTTGCCGCGGCGGCCAAGCTTCTCGGCCGTTCGGTCGATCTGGTGATGCTGGATATGACCGATCCGCAGCGGCCGCGCGCGCGGGCGCTGTCGGCGGCTCTGGCCCGGATTGTGCGCGCGCGCGCGGTCAATCCCAAGTTCATCGCCGGGCAAATGCGCCACGGTCCGCGCGGCGCTGCCGAGCTTGCCGAGACAGTGGACCGTCTCGTTGCCTTCGCGGCGACCACCGGCGCAGTTGCCGGTCATTTGTTCGACCTGCTGTACGACGCCTATGTCGTCAATGCCGAGGTGCGCGACTTTTTGCTGCGCGAGAATCCCACCGCGGCGGCGGCCATCGCCGAGCGGCTCGATGCCGCGCGCCGAAGCGGTCTGTGGCACCCGCATCGAAACGACATCGCTACCGGCTTTGCCGCGCTGCAGGCGGAGGTCGTGGCATGAGCGCGCCCGCGCCTGTCATGCCGGCACGTCGCGGCGCCTGTCCCGGCCTCTCGGCGCCGATGGCGACCGGCGACGGCCTGCTGGTGCGGCTCCATCCGATCGGAACGGTGCCGCTTGCCGCCTTCGCCGGACTGTGCCGGGCGGCGCGCCGCCATGGCAACGGTGTCGTCGAGATCACCGCGCGCGGCAGCATTCAGGTCCGCGGGCTGAGCGTCCACTCCGCGCCGGAATTTGCCGCCAACATTGCCGCACTCGGCATTACCGCGGCTGACGGCGTTCCGGTGCTCTCCGATGCGCTCGCCGGAATTGACAACGGGGAAATCTTCGATGCCGCCGCGCTGGCCGCCAAACTGCGCGGCGTGCTGGCGCAGCGCGCGATGGCCGGGCAGTTGTCGCCAAAAGTTTCCGTCGCGATCGACGGCGGCGGCGCCCTCGGCCTTGCGGGAATCGCCGCCGACATTCGGCTGCGTGCGCAAGCACATGATGGCAAGGCGGCGATTCGGGTCGCCGTCGGCGGCGATGCAACGCGCGCGGTTCCTCTTGGCCTTGTCGCGCTTGCTGACGGCATCGAAACCGCTGCCAAATTGCTTGCCATCATCGCCCAGCGCGGACGCGAGCAACGTGCACGCAATATTGTCGCGAGCGAAGGAGCCGCGGCTTTTCGTGCTGCAATCTCCGGTCTTCTGATCTCCGGCCCTGTGCCGGATTCCCGCTTGCGCGGGAATGAGCGGAGAACGCCATCGCCTATCGGCACATATGCTTTGCGCGGCGGATCGCTGGCATGCGGTATCGGCCTCGCCTTCGGTCATTCCGACGCGACGGCCCTCGAACACCTGGCTGACGCCGCGAACGATGCCGGAGCAAGCGGCTTTCGCGCCGCGCCGGGACGCGCGCTCATTGCTGTCGGCCTGCCGCCGCAAAGCGCATCGGCATTCGCTGCTGCGGCCGACAATCTCGGCTTTGTCGTGCACGCAGACGATCCGCGGCTGCACGTTTTCGCCTGCGCCGGTGCGCCGATCTGCGGCTCGGCGCATATTGCCTCGCGCGCGATGGCGCCGGGGATTGCAAGCCAAGTCGCGTCGCTCGGCGACGATGCTTTTACGGTTCATATTTCCGGCTGCGCCAAGGGCTGTGCCCATGCTGCGCCCGCCGCATTGACCGTCGTCGGCACACTGGATGGCTGCGCGCTGATTGCCGACGGTTCGGCGCGCGATGCGCCATTCGCGCTGGTGGCCGCGCTCGAGCTCCCCGAGGCGATTGCGCGGTTCGCGCGGCGGCGAAAGCGGGAGGCTACACATGCCTGAGCGCGCCGCCTATCTGCGCGACGGCGCGGCGATCTATCAGCGCTCGTTCGCCATCATCCGCGCCGAGGCCGATCTATCGCGCTTTTCGGCCGAGGAGGCCGATATCGCCGTGCGCATGATCCATGCCTGCGGCCAGGTCGATGTCGCCCAGCACATTATATTCGGCGGCGATCTCGTCGCCGCGGCGCGGGGCGCGCTCGGCGCGGGCGCGCCGATCCTCTGCGATGCCGAAATGGTGGCGCACGGCATTACGCGTGCGCGGCTCCCGGCGCGCAACGAAGTCATCTGCACGCTCAACGATCCGCGCACCGCGGCGCTGGCGGAGAAGAATGGCACCACGCGCTCGGCGGCCGCGCTCGATTTGTGGCGCGACCGTCTCGCCGGCGCGGTGGTCGCCATCGGCAATGCGCCGACCGCGTTGTTCCGCCTGATCGAGCTGCTCGATGCCGGCGCGCCAAAGCCGGCCGCCATTCTCGGCATCCCGGTCGGCTTCGTCGGCGCGGCGGAATCGAAGGAAGCGCTGGCGCAAAATCCCCGCGGCGTACCCTTCGTCGTCGTGCGCGGCCGCATCGGCGGTAGCGCCATGACGGCGGCGGCGGTCAATGCTTTGGCGAGGCCTGGGCTATGAGCGCGGCCAAGCTGATCGGCGTCGGCGTCGGGCCGGGCGATCCGGAATTGCTGACGCTCAAAGCGATGCGGGCGCTCGGCGCGGCCGACGTCATCGCGCATTTTGCCAAGGCGGGAAATCCAAGCCATTCGCGTGCCATCGCGGTACACCACCTTCGCGCCGGCGTCGCCGAGCTGCCGCTGTATTACCCCGTCACCACCGAATTGCCGGCCTGCAGCGACGGCTATCGCGATGCGATCCGCGATTTCTACGATGGTGCCGCAGCGACAATCGCCGCGCAGCTTCAGGCCGGGCGCACGGTCGCTGTGATCTGCGAAGGCGATCCGCTGTTCTACGGCTCCTACATGCATCTGCATACGCGGCTGGCGGCGCGGTTTCCGACCGAAATCGTTGCTGGCGTCACCGGCATGTCGGGCTGCTGGTCGGCGGCGGGTATGCCGATGGCGCAAGGCGACGACGTCTTTACCGTACTGCCGGCGACGCTGTCTGAAGGGGAGCTGACGCGCCGTCTCGCCGAAGCAGACGCCGCGGTGGTGATGAAAGTAGGCCGGCATCTGCCGAAATTGCGCCGCGCGCTGCAAGCGAGCGGCCGCTTGCCGCGCGCCATCTATGTCGAACGCGGCACCATGGCGGCGGAGAAGATGATCCCGCTCTCGGCCAAGCTCGACGATGAGGCGCCATACTTCGCCGTCGTGCTGGTGCCAGGCTGGGAGCAACGGCCGGGAGCAGAGAGATGAGCGGCCGTCTCGCCGTCGTCGGTTTGGGCCCGGGCGATCCGCGCTACTTGACGCCGGAAGCCGAGACCGCGCTGCGCGATGCCGAAGCCTTGTACGGTTACGGGCCCTATCTCGACCGCGTGCCGACGCGCGGCGGCCAGAGCCGTCATCCGTCCGATAACCGCGAGGAGGGCCCGCGTGCCGCCGCCGCGCTTCGACACGCCGCACAAGGCGCGAGCGTCGCCGTGGTCTCCGGCGGCGATCCGGGCGTGTTCGCCATGGCGGCGGCGATCTGCGAGCAGATCGAGCAAGGTCCGCAAGGCTTCCGCGTGCTCGATGTTGTTTTCGTTCCCGGCATCACGGCCATGCTTGCCGTCGCGGCAAAAATCGGCGCACCGCTCGGCCACGATTTCTGCGCGCTGTCGCTGTCCGACAATCTAAAACCCTGGGACCTGGTCGAGCGCCGGCTCGATGCTGCGGCGAGCGCCGGCTTTGTTATCGCGCTTTATAATCCGGTGTCGCGGGCGCGACCGTGGCAATTCGCCAATGCGATCGAACGGCTGCGCCGGCATCTGCCGGAGACGACGCCGGTGGTGTTCGGCCGCGCCGTGGGCCGGCCTGACGAGCATCTGAGCGTCGTGTCGCTCGCGGACGCCGACGTGACGCCAGCCGACATGGCGACGCTCGTGATCGTCGGCACCCGTGAGACGCGCGTGATCGCGCGGCCCGGGCGTTCGCCGCTGGTTTATACGCCGCGCGCCGCGGCAGAGGTGAGCGCATGATCGAGCGAGGCGATGGCATCCTCGATCGTCTCGACCGCGGGCGCTGCCGGCGCGGGTGGTCGGCGCAGCAGAATGACATCGATGCCGAGCGCGCGGGCAGCTGCGATTTTGCCATAGGCCGCGGTGCCGCCGCTGTTCTTGGCAATGACGACCTCGATGCCATGCTCCGCCATCAGTGCGCGGTCGTCGGCTTCGCTGAACGGGCCACGCGCGGTAACGTAGGCCACATGCGGCAACGGCAGCGGCGGATCGACCGGATCGACGCTGCGGACCAGATAACGGTGCTGCGGAGCGCCAGTAAACGGCGCGAGTTCGTTGCGGCCGAGCGCGACAAAGACGCTGCGCGATATCTTGCCGATGGCACGCACCGCGGCGCCTGTATCGTTCACCTCGATCCAGCGGTCGCCGGCAACGGCGCGCCACGGCGCCCGGCGCAGTGCCACGAACGGTACGTTGCTGTCGCGCGCGGCTGCGGCCGCGTTTTGCGAAATGACGGTTGCATAGGGATGCGTGGCGTCGATCAAGGCGTCGATCCGCTGCGTAATGAGATAATCGGCAAGCCCCGCGGCGCCGCCAAAGCCGCCGACGCGGACCGGCACGGCATGTGGCACCGGCGCGGCGGTGCGTCCGGCCAGCGACAGCGTCACGTCGAGATCGCCGCGCTTGGCGAGCCGTTCGCCGAGCAGGCGGCCTTCCGTGGTGCCGCCGAGAACGAGGATGCGTGGCATGCAAAATCCTGAGCTGCTTCCGCGCGACACTGCCGCATCGCCGCGCTGGCTGTCCATCGTCGGCATCGGCGAAGAGGGCGTCGAGGGGTTGAGCCCGACCGCGCGCGGCCTGATCGAGGCTGCGGAGATCGTGTTCGGCGGGCGGCGGCAGCTTAGTCTTGCCGCGCCGCTTATCCGCGGTGCTTCGCGGCCTTGGCCGAGCCCGTTCGACGGCGCGCCAGCGGAGGTTTTGCGCCATCGTGGCCGGCGGGTCTGTGTGCTCGCTTCAGGCGATCCGTTCCACTACGGCGTCGGTGCGGTGCTGGCGCGGCACATCGATGCGCGCGAGATGGCCGTCCTGCCGACGGCTTCTGCCTTCAGCTTGGCCGCGGCCCGGCTCGGCTGGTCGTTGCAGCGAACGGTGCTGCTGTCCCTGCACGGCCGCATGCTCGACTTGGTCCGTCCGCATTTGCAGCCCGCCTCGGACATTCTCGCGCTGACCTCCGACGGCGACGGGCCGGCCGCGCTGGCAAAGCTGCTGACCGAATGCGGCTTCGGCCCGTCGCGCCTGACCGTGCTGGAAGCGCTCGGCGGTCCGCGCGAGCGCATCCGCGCCACAACGGCAGCAGGTTTCGAGCTCGGCACAACGGATGCGCTCAATGTCGTTGCGATCGAAGTCACAGATGCACCTGACGCCCGCGTTCTGGCACGAACGCCCGGCCTCGCCGACAACCTGTTCGAGCACGACGGCCAGATCACCAAACGCGAAATTCGCGCGGTAACGCTGGCGTCGCTTTCGCCGCGCCGTGGCGAGCTGTTGTGGGATATCGGCGCCGGCTCCGGCTCGGTCGCAATCGAGTGGTTGCTGGCCGATCCGGCGATGCGCGCGATTGCGATCGAGCGGCGCGCCGACCGTGCGGCGCGTATTCGCCGCAACGCGGCGGCGTTCGGCGTGCCCGGGCTCGGCATTATCGAAGGCGTGGCGCCCGCCGTTCTGTCGGGGCTGGAAATGCCGCACGCCGTCTTCGTCGGTGGCGGCGGCGATCCGGGTACGCTCGATGCCGCGGCGAGGGCGCTGCCGCACGGCGGCCGGCTCGTGGTCAATGCGGTGACGCTTGGGACCGAGGCGCTGCTGCTTGCCCGCCATGCCGCGTTGGGCGGCGAGCTTGATCCGCATCGCGATTTCGCGCGCGGATGCGCTTGGCGAAAAGAGTGGCTGGCGTGCGGCGATGCCGGTGACGCAATGGCGATGGACCAAACCATGAATCGCACGATGACGGTGCATTTCATCGGCGCTGGGCCCGGTGCGGCCGATCTCATCACCGTGCGCGGCCGCGATCTGATCGCGCGCTGCCCGGTTTGTCTTTATGCCGGCTCGATCGTGCCGCGCGAGCTGTTGACTTATTGTCCGCCGGGCGCGCGCATCGTCGACACTGCGCCGCTGTCGCTCGATGAGATCGAAACCGAGTTTGTCAGCGCGCACACTGCCGGTCTCGACGTGGCGCGGCTGCAGTCCGGCGATCTGTCGATCTATTCGGCGCTCGCCGAGCAATTGCGCCGGCTCGATCGGCGCGGCATTCCTTATACGCTCACGCCAGGCGTGCCGGCTTTCGCCGCCGCCGCGGCGGCATTGCAGTGCGAACTCACAGTGCCGGAAGTCGCGCAGAGCGTGGTGCTGACGCGCGTATTCGGCCGCGCCTCGCGCATGCCGGAGAATGAGAAGCTCGCAACCTTCGCCGCCACCGGCGCCACCCTCGTCATCCACCTCGCCATTCATGCGATCGATGCGATCGTCGAAGAGCTCGCGCCGTTCTACGGCGCCGAATGTCCGGCGGCGGTCGTGGTGCAGGCGAGCTCGGCGCAGCAGCGTGTCATCCGCGGCACGCTTGCCGACATCGCCGTGAAAGTTTTGGAAGCACGGATCGAGCGCACCGCGCTGATTTTTGTCGGCCGCGCGCTCACCGCGGAAAATTTCCGCGACAGCGCGCTCTACGACGCGGATTATCGCCGGCGGTTCCGTGGAGGCGCCGCGTGAGTAGCGTCCTAATCCTTGAACGGTGCGCGGCCAACCAGATTTTGCTCGCGATCGAACAACACGATTTCGACCGCAATATTGCGGCCTACAATGACGTCCTCGGCAGTGTGCCGCGCCGCCAGCGCCACGGCGTCGCCAAGCGCGACGCCGGCATCTTGTGCCAGCGCAAAAGCTTCGGCGGTGGTATTCGCGCTGAGAATGCGCAGGCAAAGCTGTGCGTCGCCGCCCGCCGCGGCGGCAAAATTCGCCAGTTCGGCCAGATCGACCTCGCCGCGCTTGGAATGCAGATCGGTCAGGCCTTGCGCCAGCTTGGTCATCTTGGCGACGCCGCCGGCGATGGTGACGCGGGCCACCGGATGGCGGCGCAGATATTTCAGCATGCCGCCGACGAAGTCACCCATGTCGATCAGCGCGATCTCCGGCAGGCCGTAGAGCTTTTGCACCGCCGCCTCGGAATTCGATCCCGTCGCGCCGGCGATGTGGGTAAGACCGGCGGCGCGGGCGACTTCGATGCCGGAATGGATCGAATGAATCCAAGCCGAGCACGAATAGGGCACGACGATGCCGGTGGTGCCGAGGATCGACAGGCCGCCGATAATGCCGAGACGGCCGTTGAGCGTCTTTGCTGCCAGCGCTTCGCCGCCGGGAATCGAAATCTCGACATCGGCGTCGGCGGCGCGGCCGGCCGCGGCCGCGACCTCGGCGATGGCGTCTATGATGATACGGCGGGGCACCGGATTGATGGCGGGCTCGCCCGGCGCAATGGGCAGGCCGGCGCGCGTGACCGTGCCGACACCTTCACCGGCGCGAAATGTCACGCCGGCCCCGGCGGCGCCGATACGAACCGTGGCGCAGATAAGCGCGCCATGGGTCACGTCGGGATCGTCGCCGGCGTCCTTCACCACGCCGGCCGTCGCCGCGCTCTTGTCCCTGCGCGTCACGGCGAGCGCAAAGCTCGGCCGCTCCCCGCGCGGCAATGTCACTTCGACCGGGTCCGGAAACTCGCCGGTAACGAGCGCAGCGAAAGCCGCCTTTGCCGCCGCCGCGGCGCAAGTCCCGGTGGTCCAGCCCCGGCGCAATGGCGCGACCTGCTTGGACATAACGCTCCCTTCGCGCCAAGCTTTAGTCCGGCCCAGCGCGGGCGTCACGATGGGTTCGCGTCATGACCGCATGGGACGCCTTGGCGGCGGGCCGCGCCGGCATTCCGGTCTTCGAGCCTGGCCATGTCTGGCTGGCCGGCGCCGGGCCCGGCGATCCGGGCCTGCTCACACTCGATGCGCTGGCCGGTCTCGTGCAGGCCGACGTCGTGGTGCACGACGCGCTGGTCGATCCACGCATCTTGGCGCTCTCCGGGCCGCAAGCGCGGCTCGAATTTGCCGGCAAGCGCGGCGGCAAGCCGTCGGCCCTCCAAGCCGACATCAGCGAGCGCTTGGTCGCATTGGCGCGCGCGGGCCAGCGCGTGCTGCGGCTCAAGGGCGGAGATCCCTTCGTGTTCGGCCGCGGCGGCGAGGAAGCGATGACGCTGGCGGCGGCGGGAATTCCCTTCCGCATCATTCCCGGCGTCACCGCCGGCTTGGCGGCGCTGGCCGCCGCGGCCATCCCGGCGACGCTGCGTGGCATCAATCGCGCAGTCATTTTCGCCGCCGGCCACGGCGCCGAGGAAGACTTCGACTGGGCGCCACTCGCGCGCGCCGGCCAGCCGATCGTGCTCTACATGGTGATGCACAATCTCGATCGGATCGCCGCCGCATTGGTGGATGCGGGACTCGCCGGCGCCACGCCGGCCGCGGTGATCGCCTCGGCGACCACGCCGCGGCAGCGCGTGTTAGTCTCGACGCTGGAAAAACTTGCCGGCGAAGCGCGCAACCAAGAATTCGAGCCGCCGGCCATCGTCGTGATCGGCGACATCGTGACCATGCGCGAGCGTCTCGTCGCCGAAAAAACGCCGGCCGACAAGGACGCAAAATGACGGCGCGCGGCCTCATTATCGCGGCGCCAAGCTCGGGCGCCGGCAAGACCACCGTCACGCTCGCCGTGCTGGCGGCGCTGGCGCGGCGCGGCGCCAAAGTGCGCGCGGCGAAAACCGGTCCGGATTACATCGACCCGGCCTTTCATGCCGCCGCCGTCGGCGCACCGAGCGTCAATCTCGACTCATGGGCCATGCCGCCCGCGCTGCTCGACGCTTTGGCGGCGCGAGCCGCCGACGAGTCCGATATCTTCATCATCGAAGGCGTGATGGGCCTGTTCGACGGCGCCGGCGGCGTCGCGGGCCGCAGCGGCGCTAGCGCCGATCTTGCCGCGCATTTTGGGCTTCCCGTCGTGCTGGTGCTCGATATCTCGCGACAGGCGCAGTCGGCGGCCGCCGTCGTCAGGGGTTTCGCCTCGCATGACCCCGCGGTGCATATCGCCGGCGTCATTCTCAACCGCGCAGCAAGCGAGAAGCATCGCGCGCTGGTCGCCGATGCCGTCACCGCGCTCGGCATTCCGGTGTTCGGCGCGGTGCCGCGCGAGGCGGCGCTCGCTTTGCCGGAACGGCATCTCGGCCTGGTGCAAGCCGGCGAGCATGCCGATCTCGCCGCGCTGATCGATCGTCTTGCCGTGATGGCCGAGCGCCATCTCGATCTGGATGCGATGATTGCAAAGGCCGCGCCGCTTTGCGTCGGCGCTGCGAACAGGGTAACAATCGCCTTGCCGCCGCCCGGTCAGCGCATCGCGCTGGCGCGAGACCGGGCCTTCAGCTTCGTCTACCCGCATCTTGTCGAACTCATGGCGCCGGGCCGGCGCGGAGATCGTTCCGTTCTCGCCGCTTGCCGACGAACCGCCCGCCGAAGGCGCCGATTGTTGCTGGCTGCCGGGCGGCTATCCGGAGCTGCATGCCGACGCGCTCGCCGCGGCGGATCGTTTCAGGGCCGGCTTGCGGCGCTTTGCCGAAACGCGTCCGGTGCACGGCGAGTGCGGCGGCTATATGGTTTTGGGCGAAAGCCTCGAAGATGCCGCGGGCCGGCAACACGCCATGACCGGCTTACTCGGTCACACCACGAGCTTCGCCAAGCGCAAATTGCATCTCGGCTACCGCACCGCGCGGCTATTGTCGGACACCGTTATAGGACGGGAAGGCGCGGTCGTGCGCGGCCACGAATTCCATTACGCCTCGCTAACCGCGGCCGGCGGTGACCACTCCTTTGCCGAGCTCGCCGACAGTGAAGGCCGCGCGCTCGGCGACTCCGGTGGGCGGCGCGGCCACGTCACCGGTACGTTCTTTCACGCCATCGCGGCTGCGATAAGATGCTCAGCGCTCCAGCAGCGCCACGGTGCCAAGTCCGCCGTCGGCGCAGATGCTGACGATGGCGCGGCTGCCCGGCGCCATCGCGACAAGTTCCTTGACCGCCTGACTCAAAATACGCGCACCGGTGGCCGCAAACGGATGACCGAGCGCGACGCTGCCGCCGTTTGGGTTCATCCGCTCGACCGGAAAGCGGCCGAACGCACTCTCGATGCCGGCCTTGGCGCGGACGAAGTCTTTGTCCTGCAGCGCCTTGATGTGGCAGGCCACTTGCGCCGAGAACGCCTCGTGGATTTCCCACAGCGCGATGTCGTCGTATGTGAGCCCGTGCCGCGCCAACAGCCGTGGAATGGCGGTCGCCGGCGCCATCAGCAAACCTTCGTGGAAAATATCGATCGCGGCCATTTCGAAATCGACCAGGCGAACGCGCGGCATTGTCGCCGGCAGGCGGGTCAGCCCTTCGTCGGTCGCGACCCATAAGCCGGCGGCGCCGTCGGTCAGCGGCGATGAGTTGCCCGCGGTGATGGTGCCGTGTCCGCTGGTGCGGTCGAACGCCGGCTTCAGCTTGGCGAGTTTTTCCAGCGACGTGTCGCGGCGCGGAAAGTGATCCTTGGTGACGCCGTCGAGCGGAACGATCAGATCGTCGAAGAAACCGCGATCCTGCGCCGCGACCGCGCGGCGATGGCTCTCCAGCGCCAGTTCGTCCTCCTCCTGGCGGGTGATCTTCCAGTCCTTTGCCATGTCCTCAGTGTGCTCGCCCATGCTGCGGCCGGTGACGCGGTTCTTCACTTCCGGCACGTAGAGGCGGATATCGGATGGCCGCAGCCGGCGCAGGATGCGAAGCGTTCGCGCGTGCTGCGCGCCTGAAACAGGCGCCGCAGCCAGACCGATAAATTCATGCCGAGCCCGAACTCGACGCGGCTCATGCTTTCGACGCCGCCGACCAAAGCGAGCGCCGCGCGGCGTTGCCCGAGAACGCCGACCGCCTCGAAGGCGGCGACCATGCTGGTCGAGCACTGCATGATGGTGGTGAAGGTCGGTACGTGCGGATCGAGCTTGCTGTCGAGCCAGATTTCGCGCGCCAGATTGGTGTAAGCGAGATTGCCGATCACCGAGCCCCAGACGCCGAAGTCGATCGGTCCGTTGGCTTGCTGCGCCATGGCTTGAACGACCGGCACCGACAGCGCCAGCGAATCGCGATGAGCGAAAGGCCCGTCGACGGCGACGAACGGCGTGCGCAGGCCGGCCGCCAACCAAATCGCTTGCCCGCCATTGCCAGGCATCGGTCAGCCCGCCGCCTTCGGCGTCCGCCTCGTCGGCCGGTTTGTCCGAGACGCCGGCCTCGGCGAATGTCGCCATGCCGGTGTGGCAGGCGAGCGCCGCGCGCAGGATGGAAAGCGCCACCGCCGCACCGGACGCTTCGCCAAGCCGCATATTGAGATCGACGAGCGGATGCAGGCCCATTTCCTCAAGCAGCATGCGATGACCGGCTTCGGCGGAGACGTGGCCGGCTTGCGCATGCGCCAGCGTGTCGGCGCGCAGTTTTGCCAGCGGCGCCACCGCGGCGGTGCAGACGAAACCGTCGAGCAAGACCGGAATGCGCCGCCGCCGCGCCGCCAGCGTGGCGCCGAGAATGGCGGCAAGCTCGCGGCCGCCGAACGCCGCGGCAACCGCCAACGGGTCGTGAAGCGTAGCGACATGCCGCGCGATCGCCCGGTCGATCACGCCGCGCTTGCGCGCCAAGCCGTCTTCGTCGACGCCGGTGCCGCGGCCGGCCCAACGCGCGCCGCCGCCGCCGAACAGTGCCGCGGCGATGGCCGAGGCCGCGGTGGTGTTGCCGATGCCCATTTCGCCGAGGCAAACCAGATCGCAGTCCGGCGCCACCGCGTCGTAGCCGGTCGCCACCGCAGCGAGAAATTCCTGCTCGGTCAGCGCCGGCTGTTGGGTGAAGTCGGCGGTCGGCGTTTCGAGCGACAGCGGAATGACGCGCAATTTGGCGCCGGCGCTCTTCGCGAGCTGGTTGATCGCGGCGCCGCCGGCGGCGAAGTTCGCCACCATCTGTGCCGTCACCTCGGCCGGATAGGCCGAAACGCCGCTGCTTGGTGACGCCGTGATTGCCGGCGAAAACCAGGATCTCGACGCGATCGAGCCGCGGCGGCGCATGGCCCTGCCAATGCGCCAGCCAGGCGACGAGGTCTTCGAGGCGGCCGAGGCTCTTCGGCGGCTTGGTCAGGATCGCCTCGCGCTGGGCGACGGCGGCGCTCGCCGCGGGATGCCCGCTCGGCAGGTCGAGACAGGCCGCGCGCAGGTCGGAAAATGAGGTAAAGTTTGTCATGCTGATGTAATTCCGCGCGCGGGAAAGCGCCGCATCAACGATAACACGATCTCCGGGAGATGACGATTTCCGACAGCTGGCTTGAAAACCGTGCCGAGGAGCTCAAGGCGAGCATTGTTTTTTGCACCCGCCTGCCGCTGCTGCAGGCAACGCCGCTTACCGGCAATTCGCTATCCCGCGCGGCCTGGGCGTTTCCAGTCGCGGGCATCGTCATCGGCCTCGTTGGCGCGATCGTCTATGGCGTTGCCCATCGACTTGGGCTGCCGCCATGGCCGGCGGCGGCGCTCAGCGTTGCCGCCACGATGCTTGCGACCGGCTGCCTGCACGAAGACGGCCTCGCCGATACCGCCGACGGTTTCGGCGGCGGCAATACGCGCGAGCAGAAACTCGCCATCATGCGCGATAGCCACATCGGCGCCTACGGCGTCTGCGCCTTGGCGATGTCGCTTGCTCTTGCGCGTCGGCGCGCTGGCGAGCCTGCCCGGCGCGCATGCGGTAGTGTGGGCGCTGATCGCCTCACATGCCGCGGCGCGCGCGACTATGCCGGCCTTGATGCTGTTGCTGCCGCCGGCGCGCAGCGACGGCTTATCGTTCGATGCCGGCCGGCCGCCGGGCGAGGCCGTCGCCGCCGCCGCGGTGATTGGCTTTCTCGTTCTCGCGATCTGCCTGCATCTGGGCCACGGCTTCATTGGCGCTGCTCCTGCTCGCCGTGATCGTCGCGCTGATGGCATGGCTCGAGCAGGCGCCAGATCGGAGGCCAGACCGGCGACGTGATGGGCGCGCTCGAGCAGGTCGAGCGAGATCGCGGTACTGCTGGTCGCGTTAGGCTGACTACGCGGCCGCGCGGCCCTGTTCCGGACGAGCGGCAGCTTCACCGGCTGTTTCAGCTTCGCCGACAGATCGAGCGCCTTGGTCAGCATCAGCCGGTTATGCGCTTCCGCTGCAGTCGCGGCCTGCGTCGGCAGGCCGAGCGAGATGCGGTTGAGCCACGACACCGTCTCGTCGGCCATCGGTCCGCGCAACTCGCCGAGCACCATGTCGCCCGGCGGATAAGAGCCCATGAAATCGACCAGACGGCTCTCGTCGGGCGCGTAGCCTTCGCTCTGCGGCGCCGACACCGCGAGCACCATGTCGCGATGGGTGTCGTCGATGGTCAGCACGCCGTGCGTGCCGTTGATGCCCACTTCCAAGCTGTAAACCGCGCCGGGCCAGGTCACCGGCAGCGCCCACGAGATGCTGAGGTTATGGACCGTTCCGTCGGAGAACATGATCATGCCGGCGGTGGCGTCGATGCCCTGGTAAAGCGGGCCGAGCACCTTGTCGACCGAGCGCGCATAGCATTCGACCGGCGTTTTCTTTTCCAGGTACCACATCACGATATCGAGCGCGTGGGTGCCGGAAATCACCATCGGCGAGATCGTCGCTGGATCGTTGGTGCGCTTGTAATTGTCGATGGCGACCAGCCGATTCATGAAAGCGCGCGACGTCACCATGGTCACGTCGCCGAGCGCGCCGTTGCGCACCTTCTCTTTCGCGCCGAGCCATTTCCTGCGGAAGCGCTGGGTGTAGCCGACCACGGCATCGAGCTTGGCGTCGGTGATCGCCTTGAGCACGCGCGCGGATTGCGCGAGATCGGTGGCGAGCGGCTTTTCGATCAGCATCGGCACGCCGCGCTCGACCGCCGCCAGCACCGGCTCGACGTGCAGATGCTCGTCGGTGGCGATGATGGCGCAAGTGACTTCCGGCCGCGCCAAGAGTTCGCGGTGGCTGGTGGTGATGAAATCGGCGCCGATGCGCGCGCCGACGTCGCCGCCGCGATTATGATTGAGCTCGGCGATGCCGATCCATTCCACCGCCGGATGGCGCGCCGCCACTTCGCCGCGGAACAGGCCGACGCGGCCGGCGCCGATAATGGCAAGGCCGACGCCTTTTGCACCCTTCTTCATAAGCGGGCTCGCTTCCGCACAAGCGGCATCGCCGTTATGTCATCGTCCGCGCAGGCGGACGATCCAGTATTCACCGCGTTGACCGGCAATGCAGAGCCAAAACCAAACCCGTTGCGATTACTGGATGCTCCGCCTTCGCGGAGCATGACACGTAAAGATCTTCTCATACGTTCAATCCCGCGCGGTTTTTCTTTTTCAGTTCGGCTATTCCGGAGATCGTCTCGTTGGAGAGCGGCAGATCGATCGGCTCGTTGCGATCGGCGGACAGATCGGCCGCGCTGTAAGTCTCCATCACGCGCCGCGCGCTCTCCGGCGTCACCATCACCGGCGTGTCGCGGATGCAGGCTTCGAGGAAATGCATCGTCTCCGGCCCGAGCCCGCCGGCATAGACGTGATCGACCCACTCGCCGGGCATGGTCGACATCGGAAATTCCTGGCCGCGCTTTGCGGTATTGAGCCAGTTGTCGCGCTGGGTGTCGTCGAGAGACAGCGAGCCCTCGGTGCCGGTGATCTCGATCCAGGTAGAGCAATAATTCGGAAAGCTCGGCGGAAAATTCCAGCCGCCGCCGATCATCACCACGACGCCGTTGTCCATGGTCACGGTGGTGAACATGATGTCGTGCGAGCCGTTGATCGGCTGCATATAGCCGTAGGCGCCTTGGCTATAGACGCGCACCGGCTTCGCCGGTTCGAGCAGCCAGAACACGAAGTCGAGATCGTGGGTCGATTCCATCACCACGGGCGACAGGCGAACGCGGCTCGCGATCTTCTTGCCGAGCTCGCGCGACAGATGCCGGCTGACCAGCACCGAGACGACGTTGCCGAGCGTGCCGTCGGCGATTTTTTTCTTGGCGTAGGCGACCTTGGGATTAAAGCGTTGCGAATAGCCGATAGTGAATTTCAGCCCATTGCGCTTCGCCAACTGGATCAGCTCGTCGGCTTCCCACAGCTCCAGCGCAATCGGCTTTTCCAGCATGACATTTTTGCCGGAGCGCAGGCAGTCGCGCGCGATTGGATAGTGGTTGGCTTCCGGCGTGGTCGAGACATAGACGACGCGGATGGCGTCGTTCTTGATGATGTCGTTGTAGTCGAGCGTGGAGGTGGCCGGCTTGTAGAGCCTGGTCACGTCGGCGAGGCGGTCCGGCTTGATGTCGCAGAGATGCAATTTATCGACCAGCGCCGTGCGCGACAGCGTGTCGGCGCGCAAGCCGCCGATCCAACCGACGCCGATCACGCCTGCTTCCACTTGCTTCACCGGACGTTTCCTTCGTGTTGCGGGCGCATAAAGACCATGGCGCGGCAGGAGGTGCAACAGTCAGGCGGCAAATCCGAATACACTCTTGGCGAATTGCGGATAGACCTCGGCCAGCATCGGCGCGACGACCGAACGCATCATTTGCAAGGTCTCGGCCGACGGCGCCGGCGTCACCGGCACTTCCGCCGGTTGGTCGAAATCGAAGCCGGTATTCTTGATGACTTCCGCCACGCTATGTCCCGGATGCACGCTCGCCAAGCGGAAGCGGCGGCGCGCGCGGTCGAAGTCGAACAGGCAGCGGTTGGTGACGAGCGCGATCGGGCCGCCCGGACGAAAGACATTGTCGGCGCTGCCGCCCGGCGCGCTGACGAAATCGACCTTTGGCACCAGCGTGCGGCGCGAATGCTCGACGCGGAACAGGATCACCTTCGGCACGACGTAATAGAGATATGCCGAGCCGAACGAGCCGGGAAAGCGCGCCTTCGGGTGCTCATAGTCGCCGACGCTGACCAGATTGATATTGCCGTCGCCGTCGATCTGGCCGCCAGAGAGAAAGAACACGTCGATGCGGCCCTGGCCGGCGCAGTCGAAGAGTTCGCGCGCGCCGTCGGTGAAGAAAGTGTGCGCCCGGCTGCCAAGGAGCGACACATAAGGCCGTCCGCCGCCTCGCTCGCGGGCAAGCAGCGCGGCGGTCGCCGGGATCGGCGACTGCGCGCCAACCGCCACATGACGCACATCCTGGCCGATCAGCCGGCAGATCACGTCGGCGAGCAATTCCTCGTCACGGAAGCTTTCAAGTGGCGCGCCACTCATGCAACAACCGCCGCCCGCTCATAGACGTAGCGCTGCAAATACTCGGCAAAGCCGTCGGCGGTGGCGGCAAGGCGCGCATATTCGGCGACCTGCGCGCCGTCGATCGGGTAGTGGTCGGGCAAGGGCAGGGGCCATGCGCCGCGCGGCGCGACAGCAACCGCTTCGATATAGAAGCCGGGCAGCGTACCGGCCGCCAGAGATGGATCGTGCAGCATGTCGCCCTCGTAGATTTTCTCCACGGTCACGATCGTCTTTGCGGCGGCATGCGCCATCGTCACGAGTTCCCGCTGCGTGCCGATGAAGACATTGCCGAAGCGGTCGGCCATCGGCGCATGGAACAAGGCGACGTCGGGTTTGAGCGCCGGCAACAGCACAATGGGATCGGCATTACCAGAAGGATCTTGGCCGAATGGATTGTCGATCACCTTCCAGTCCGGCCGGTGAGCGAGCACGTCGGAGCCAAGGAGCCCGCGCAGCGGCATGAACGGCACGCCCTTCTCGGCAGCCTGGAACTGGGCGTGCAGCGCCGGGCAGGTGGCGTCCATCATGCGGATCGTCCCAGCCAACACCGCGGCGGTGAAACGCGGCGCCGGGCCGAATTCGCCGAGGCTGACCGCGGATGTTTCCAGCGTGTCGACGCAGCCGGCGCCGATCAACAAATCGGCCTGCAAACTCGAGGTCGGCAGCGTGACCAGATGCAGGCGCCGGACATCGCGGCGGATCAGCGCCCGTGTCGCCGCCATCGGCACGCCCGAGGATTCGCGCGGCACCGCCAGCATGCAGCCGTCGGCGATTGGCGCGAGAGCTTCGTCGAGCGAATTGACGATGATCGGCATGGATGGACTGCTCCGTCGACCCGCTTGCTCCTCCTTCTCCCCGCCGCGCGGGGAGAAGGTTGGGATGAGGGGGCGTCGCCGCTTGGCTCAGAATCGCGGCAGCGCCCCCTCACCCTCGTTCGCTTCGCTCTCTCGACCTCTCCCCGCACGGCGGGGAGAGGTGCATTTTCTACGACAGTGCCGACTTGACGTAGTCCGGCGACAGCGGCGCACGGCGGATGCGCACGCCGGCATTAGTCCGGGTCTCCCGCATGTGCCGGTGCGTCCCGATGCCGCTGCATGCGCCAAAGTAAAAGTTATTCCCAAATCGGCGCGTTGGGAACACGCTTGGAGCCCGGGGAACCTTGCTACGCTCACGGGCGCCGATTGCTGGCGCGGAGGACCGCCTATGACCGGAAGAAACGGCTTTCTCGTCGCAATGATCGTCGCGCTGGCGCTAAGCGCTTTTGCCGGGCCGGCGGCGGCGCAGTCGAGCAAACCTTGGCGCCATGGTCTCATTCAGCCGAAGAGCGATGCCGGCATCCTGATGATGGCGGCGGAACGCGGCTTCTTCAAAAAAGTCGGCCTCAACGTCGAGATGGTTCCGGTCAAGGACGATGAGATTTTGCTCAAAGCCGTCATTGCCGGCGATCTCGACAGTTTTGAAGGCGGACCGAGCGGCGCCATCGTGGCGGCATCCCATGGCGCCGACGTGAAAATCCTCGGCTGCACCTGGCTGACGGTGCCGCATGGCATATTTGTTCACGACGACATCACCGCGATGGATCAGCTCAAGGGCAAGACCATGGCGATTTCGTCGCCCGGTGCATTCCCCGATATCTTCGCCAAAGGCGCGCTGGCGCACTTCAACATCCCGGCAGACGCGATGAAATATGCCAGCCTCGGTGGCGATCTCGACCGTTACAAGGCGCTGGTGGCGCATGTGGTGGATGCCGCGGTGGTGTCGGGCGAATATGCTCCGATCGCCGCCAAGGAGCACATCAAGATGCTGGTGTCGGCGCAACAGGCGTTGCCGAAGTTCCTGCGCATGTGCTTGATGGCGAGCGGCGCGACGCTCAAAGCGCGGCCACAAGATGCGGCCAAGTTCCTGGCCGGCGAAATGCTGGGTCTGCGCTATGCCGTCGCTCACAAGGACGAGGTCGTGAAAGTCACCCAGGAGGTGACCGGCGTCAAACCCGACGATCCGCGACCGGCCTATATTTACGATTTGGCGATGCAGCAACACGCCATCGCCCCCGACGTGCCAATCCCCGTGGACAATTTCAATTGGCTCAACGGCGAATTGGTGAAGGTCGGCAGCCTGTCGCAGCCGATGGACTTGTCGAAAGTGCTCGACGACACGCCGCGCGAGGACGCGCTCAAGCTCATCGCGAACATGCATTGAACAAATGCTCCGGGATGACACGGCATGGGTGAAGTAAGCCTGATCGATGTTTCCAAGCGTTTCGCGCTGCGTATCGAGGGAAACGTGCAGTCGGTGCAGGCGCTCGAGCGGCTTAGCTTTACCGTGCATGACGGTGAAATCGTCGCGCTGATCGGGCCTTCGGGTTGCGGCAAGACCACGGCGTTGCGCATCGCCATGGGATTGGAAACCTCGACCAGCGGCGCGGTGACCGTCGACGGCGTTGCCGTCAAAGGCTGCGGCTACGACCGCGGCATGGTGTTTCAGCATGCCGAATTGCTGCCCTGGCTCACTGCGTTGCAGAACGTGGAATTCGGCCTGGAAATGAAAGGCATGCGCGGGGCAGTGCTCCACGACACGGCGATGAAATATCTCACGCTGGTCGGACTGGCCGACAGCGTCAAACGGCGGCCGTATCAGCTCTCCGGCGGCATGCAGCAGCGCGTCGGCATCGCCCGGGCGCTGGCGATCGATCCGAAAGTGCTGCTGATGGACGAACCGTTCGGGGCGCTCGATGCGCAGACGCGAGAAAGTCTGCAGGGCGAACTCCTGGATATCCACGCCCGGACCAAAAAGACGGTCCTGTTCGTCACCCACGATCTCGACGAAGCGGTGCTGCTCGCCGACCGCGTGGTGGTGATGCAGCACGGCCGGCTGCAGGAAATCGTGACCGTGCCGCTGCCGCGGCCGCGCGACGACCTCGCCAAGGTTCGGGGCTCCGAACAATTCGCGCAGACTCGTTATCATATCTGGCAAGCGCTGCAGGCCGGCGCACCGACGCTTCACTGAAGGCTGGCCCGAGGATCGCATGGCCGATGTTGCCGACCGCCGGAGCCTAGTGGACGAAGCCGGCGAGGTCGTGCCGGTAAAGCGCGGCGTGCCGCGCTGGGCGGTGACCTTGGCGTCGCTCGTCGTCATCCTGTTGCTCTGGGAAGTGCTTGGCCGCCACATCAATCCGATCTTCGGCGCGCCGCCGAGCGCGATCTTTGTCGCCTTCGTCGAACTCCTGCGCAACGGCAAACTGGCCGCCGCGCTCATGCAGAGCCTGCAGCCGTTCGTCGTCGGCTACGGCATCGCCATTATTATCGGCGTGCCGTTGGGATTGGTGATCGGGCGGTTCTGGGTGGCAGAAGCCGCGCTCGGCATCCTTGTCACCGGCGGTTATGCGATGCCGCTCGTCGCCTTGGTGCCGTTGCTGATTTTATGGTTCGGCCTTGGCTTCGCGGTGAAGGCCGCGGTCATCTTTCTGATGTCGATTTTCCCGATCTGCATCAACACCTGGCTCGGCGTGAAATCGGTGCCGAAGACGCTGATCGACGTCGGCAAGTCGCTGGTCGCATCCGATGCCGTCATTCTGCGCCGCATCGTGCTGCCGGCGACGCTGCCCTACATCATGGCCGGCATCCGGCTCGCGGTCGGCCGTGCCGTGGTCGGCATGGTGATCGCGGAGTTCTTCACGCAAATCTCCGGCCTCGGCGGCATCATCATCAATGCCGCGAACAATTTCGACACCGCCGCCATGTTCGTGCCGATTATCCTGCTGATGGTGCTCGCCGTCGGCCTGAATTGGCTGATCGGCCGCTTCGAGCGTCTGGTGGCGCCGTGGCAGGACGAGATCGCGGGGCGGAATCAGCAATAGACCCGCGTCCGTCCCGCACGCTCAGCAAAAACGTTAAGCGCCAGACGGCGTCGGCCAGTGCCGGTCGTGGAACCAGCTGCGGTCTTGTGCCATCTTGGCGCGTTGCGCCGCCGGCGCGTGCCGTTTGCAGGTCGCCGCCTCGTCGCTGCCCGCCGGCGCGCCCCAGCGCAGCTCGACACAGTCGTTCGGATTATAAGCCATTTCCAGATCGGCCGCGCGGTCCAGCACGTCTTTGAGCGTCAGCGTCCACTGCGATCCGTCGCTACGCGTATAGGAAAATTTCCGCGCTGCAAGCTCCGATGCCAGGACGCCCTGCAATTGCGCTTTCACGTCCGCTGCGCTCTTGCCGCTCGGTATCGCATAGCGCTCGGCCCGCCGCGCGACGTGATCGGGAAAGCCGCGCACCACGTCGATCGCGACCAACATGCGGAAATCGCGGGCCGGAGTCGAATAATCTTCCCACGCGCCTGTCGTTTCGAAGATCGACGGGCCGTTCGGCATCTCGACCACACCTGGCTTCTTGTCCTCATATTGTCGCCCATTGTTGACCGCGGTCACGCGCGTATTCACCTGCTCGTCGAGGTCGGTGATGGCGTCCTCCATCGCCCGTACCGGATCGAGCGGTTCGGGCGACATCACGTCATCCATGCGATCGTAAAAATCTTGGACGCTGAGCTGCGTCTGCTCCAGCGAGAAGTCGCCGTATTGCGGGTCCTTGGCGATTTCGGCGTTGGTCAGCCGCCGCAATGCGCCATTCTTCTCCTGCACGATCGGCCGGAAGCGCTTGAATCCGGGGCTGCCAAGCGCGGGATCGTGCACGAATAGGAAATTGCCGCGCCAGAAGCGTTTGCGGGTAACAGTCCCATCGGGCTCGGCGTCGACGGCGAGGAAGACGCCGGGTGCACCATTCGACTCTGCTACGCGCTTGACCAGCATCAGAACGTGCCCGTACGGATCGGCATAGACTGTGCCCGGGCGCAGCGTGGCTTGGGTCAGCGGCACCATGTAAAAGTCGGTGCGGTCGTCGTTCGCCGACACGCGCACGGCTCCCGTTTGGACGACGTCGGCGACCGCCGGCAAATATCTGGCGAAGGACGCGGCAAGTCCCAGCCGCTTCGGCGCAGCCGGCTTCGCCGGCGCCGGTGGGGGCGCAGGAGGCGTCGGAGGCGGGGCCGGCGGAGCGAATATTTTCTGCAGCAGATTGGGTGCCGGAGCCGGTTCAGGCGCAGCGGACGCGGCGATCGGTTCGGGGGCTTGTTCGGGCGGCGGCGCTGGGCGCGTCACCTCGGGATGCTCGATATCGAACCACTGGTAACATTTCGGCGGCGCGCCGGCATTGCCGCGCGAGCAGTTCGAATAGCCGAACGGCAGACCCATCTTGAACGCGAAATAGGCGCGCAAAAAATAGACGAAATCGGCGCAGTCGGGACGCGTGGCTTTCAAGAGATTGTCTTCGCCGAGACCCAGATAGTCGAACAGCATGTTGCGCGAGCGGTCGTGCAGCACCTCAACCCACGTCTTCCACGACAGCTCCTGGTCGAGCGGTCCGTCGAACAGCTTTGCGATCCACGCGGAAAACAGATTTTCCGTGGCCCGGTTCCACGATGCCCGGATGGGCCAGAGACTTCCCGGTCTTCCCTCCAGGCCCGGCGGTTTTGCGGCGCTTACCGCGATATCCTGCGTAATCGTGCCGCAGGGAGGCGACCCCCCAGCGATGGAAAGCGTCGCGCGCCAGCTTCCTGCGGCCGGTGAAGCGACCTCGACGTACCAATAATAGGGCGGGCCGCCCTCGCGGTCGGTCGATTGGGCCGCGACCCTGCCGTCGGGCCCGATCAGCGAAAGCTCGCCCTGAAGCGGCTTCTCCGCGGCAACAAGGACGCGCAACGGCGATCCCTTCCAAGGCGCGAGCGGCGAGGGCAATACCGCGACCTGAGCCGCCTGCTCGCAGCTGCCGGTGGAACTATCGGCCCTTGCGGACGCCGCCAGGAGGAAGACAAAGCATGTCGCCGCAGTCAGCAACAATGCTGGCACAGCAGGAAACTGGCGTGCTTGCAGCACTATGAGCCCCTCCTGGCAATCCCCGAAGATCGCACCCTATCACACGGTTGGCGGGTAGTGTGGCGTTGCGGCAAATCCGAGGCAGCGCCGACCCGCATTCCCACGGACAACCCGCAATTTATTCCTTGAGCAGCGTCGCCATGATGCGCTCGCGCGTCATTGGCAGATCGCGGATGCGGGCGCCGAGCGCATGCGACACCGCGTTGCCGATCGCGGCAGCGGTGGGGCCGGCGGTCGCCTCGCCGACGCCGAGCGGCGTCTCATCCTTGGTGTTGATGAGTTCGATATCGATTTCCGGCACCTCGCTGAATTTGAGCACCGGATAGGTTTCCCAATCGAACGAGCTCACGCCGTTGTCGAAGCGGACCTGCTCCTTGAGCACCCAGCTTGCCGACTGGATGATGCCGCCTTCGAGCTGATTAATGACGCCGTCCGGATTGACGACGAGGCCGGCATCCGCCGCGCACCAGACATGGCGCAGCCGGATCGTCTCCTCGACCTCGAGCTCGACCACGACGGCGGCATAGCCGGCCCGGTTCTTATAGCGCGCAAACGCAATGCCGCGGCCGGTTCCGGATGGCGCTTTGGCATCCCAATTCGCCATGGCGGCGGCCTTCTCGATGACCGCGCGGGCGCGCGGGTCGGAGGTGAGCGACAGGCGATAGGCGACCGGGTCTCGGCCGACGCGCTCGGCGAGTTCATCGACCGCACATTCCAGCGCGAAGATGTTGGTCATCGCACCCAGCCCGCGCAGCGAGGAGACGCGCACCGGGGTCTCGCGCACCAAGTGATGTATGATCCGCTTCTGCACGATGTCGTAAAGCGGCTCAGCATTACGGGTGGCGCCGCCGCCGTTCGCCTCGGGCACTTCGTTGGCGGGCGGCAGCGGCGTATAATCGGGAAGGGCTTCCTCGGGCAGCAGCGCATTGCCCCCGCCCGGGCGGCCGTTGTGATTGCCGCTCCAGATTTCTGCGGTCCAGTCGGACGGCTTGCCGTCGGCACCCACAAGTGCGCGCACTTTGACGGTCATTGCCGGCTGCTTCGGCTCGTAGATGAATTCCTCCTCGCGGCGCCAGCGCACGCGGACCGGCTTGCCTGGCATTTTCATCGCGATGATGGCGGCGTCGGCGGCGGCATCGTCGGCGCCGTTATGGCCGTAGCAGCCGGCACCCTGCACGTGCTGCACGATGATTTTGCTCGCGTCGAGTCTGAGGGCGCGCGCCAGCGCCGCCCGCAGCGGGAACACGCCCTGGCAATGGGTCCATACCGTGAGCTGGCCGTCCTTGTAGAGCGCGAGCCCGCAGGACGGCGAGATTGAGGCGTGCGCGATATGCGGCTTGGTGTAGGTCGCTTCGAAGCGCTCGCGCCCTTGCGCATCAGCCGGCTCGGCGGGGCCGATGATGCGATCTTCCGACGGGCGCTGCACCAGCCAAGCTGCTTCTTGCTGCAGCGGCGTCGGCTTCTCGACGTTTTTCCAGGTGACATGATCGGAAGCTGCGAGCGCCGCGGCGTCAACCGCAGTCTCGTCATTGCCGACGATGGCAAGGAAATCACCGGTACGCACGAATTCGACCGGCGCCTTGGCGGCGCGCTTGATCGCTTGTTCGTCGATCGCTTCGATTGCGGCGCCGCGATTGGGTTGGCGGACCACGCGCGCATGCACCATGCCGTCGAGCGCCATATCGTGGATGAAGGCACGTTCGCCGAAAACCTTGGCTGGCAAATCGAGCCGTGCATTGCTTTGGCCGATGCTGGCGAAATCCGCTACCGCCTTGCGCTTGCCGCTGCCGCTCGCCTTCGCGGTAAGGTCGACAGCGCCGGCGAGCGTCCAATAATCCTGACCGGTCGCCTGGCCGTTGTGGAGGATGGCGCCGTCGCGAATGGCGAGTTCGTTCGCCGCGCAGCCCAGCACTGTCGCAGCCCGTTCGATGAACAGGCCACGTACGTCGGCGCAGGCCTGCCGCATCGCCACGCCACCGAACTGGATCGATTGGCTGCCGGCAGTGTAGCCTTCGTTCGGCGTGAATTCGGTATCGCCGGACCGGATGGTGATGCGCGCCATCGCGACGCCAAGCTCGTCCGCGGCAATCTGCGCCATTGCCGTCAGCACGCCTTGGCCGAGTTCGACGCGGCCGGTGCCGACTGTCACTTTGCCGGGCGCCGGAAACGTCACCCAGCGATCGAGACGCGGATTGTCGGCGAGTGGGCCGGGCAGCACGGGCGCGTTCATGGTCGAACCTCTGCGTTCGCTTCCGCACGCATTTGCGCCGCTGCCTTTTGAACCGCCCGCATGATCCGGTTATGGGCGCCGCAACGGCAGATATTGCCGTCGAGCGCCGCGGCGATCTCCGAGCGCGTCGGCTGCGGGTTGCGGTCGAGCAGCGCTTTTGCCGTAATCAGGATGCCGGCAAGACAATAGCCGCATTGGCCGGCCTGCTCGTCGATGAAAGCCAGCTGCAGCGGGTGCGGGCGTTCCGGCGTGCCCAGCCCCTCGACCGTGGTCACCGTCTTGCCGGCGACGCTCCATATCGGCTTCGAGCAGCTCTTCTCGGGCGCGCCGTCGATCAGCACCGTGCAGCAGCCGCACTGGTCGAGCCCGCAGCCGAACCGCGTGCCCATCGCGCCGAGCGCGTTGCGCAAAACGTCCAGAAGCGGCGTTTCCTCATTGTCGAGTGTGGCGCTGACCGGCCTGCCGTTGAGAGTGAATTCGAAATTCTGCGTCATACGTTGGTTATGCTCGTGCGACGATAACGTCGGGCGAAGTGAGAGGCCGAACGGTTCGCGCAAATCCGTCTGTCGATGATGTCCGGGGTCGAACGGCGGCATCTAACCAGAAGCGCGCTGCGATCTCAACGCCGCGGCAGGCAGGCCTTTACAAGCGCCGATCCACGGCCAATAACGGCCCTTCGACCCGGCATCGATCGGCCGTTCCAGCGCGCGGCAGCTCGCCATCACATCACCCGTAACGGAGCACGACAGCATGACGGAGAAGTTTGGCCGGCTCGCGCTGCACATGTGGACGATCGACACCACGCCGCTTGCCACCGCGCTCGATGCCGCGCGCGTGGCCGGCTTTGACGCGGTCGAGTTGCGCCGCACCGACTTCAAGCGCTGCTTCGATGCCGGGATGAGCAATGCGCAGGTGCTCGATCTGATCCGGGCAAGCGGTATTCCGGTCGGCGTGCTTGGCGTCGAATATGGCTGGCTGTTCGCCACCGGCGAGGAAAGCAAGCGGCTGTTCGGCGTGTTCCGGGAATCGTGCGAGAACGCGGCGGCGCTCGGCTGCACCATGCTGATGAGCGCGCCGGGCCCGGTGCAGGGCCCGATCTCGGACGCGATCGGCTATCTCAAGCGCGCCGGCGACATCGCCGCCGAATACAAGCTGCGGCTCGCCATCGAATTCAATTCGCAGCATCCGGTGCTCAACAAGCTCGCGGTGCTCAAGGAACTGCTTGATGGCGCCGGCAAGGAAAACTGCGGTTATCTGATCGACGCGTATCACTTTACGCGGAGCGGCGCCGGCGGCCGCGGTTTCGAGAGCGTGCCGGCGGAGCGGATTTTCTGTTTCCAGTACAGCGATCTTTCGGCCAATCCGGTGACCGGCGTGGCGCGGCCGACCGACCGGCTGCCGCCAGGCAAAGGCGTCGTCAAATGGCGCGAAATGCTCGGCCTGTTGGCGGAGAAAAACTACACCGGCTACCTGAGCTACGAAGCACCGAATCCAGAGCTCTGGGCGCGCTCGCCCTACGACGTTGCCCGCGAGGGCGTGGAGCTGACGCGGAAGTTACTGCGGGACGCCGTTCCGTCTTACGCCGGCGCGTGATCGCGAACGGGATCGGCAGCGCGCCGGCACCATCACCAGCAAATGTAAATGGTATTGAGGGAGTGACATGACAGAACCAGAGCTTCCGGTTTTTCTCGGGCTGAACGACAAGACCATCACCGCGATCCCGGCAACGGTGGAGAAACAGCGCTATATGACGAGCGTGGCGCCCAAAGCCGCCAATCCCGGCAAATGGATCGAGCAGCCGCGCATGCCGATCCCGACCGGCGAACATGCGGTGATCGAGTGCAGCGGCAAGATTCACAGCATCGCCGGCTATGCCAAACATCGCGTCGACCAGAATTTTCATCAGGTCTATGATCCCGCCGCCAAATCGTGGTCACTCAAAGCGGTGTTCCCGCATCCGTGCAATCACGTCGCCGGCGTTTCGATCGGCACCAAGGTTTACACCTTCGGCGGTTTCGTCGAGCAGAACCGCTGCCCGCATTCGAAGTGCTTCGTCTATGACACGGCGACCGACCAGTGGGCGCCAATCGCCGCCTTGTCGCGGCCCCGCGGCGCCATCTCGGCGATCGTGCTCGACGGCAAAATCCATCTGCTCGGGGGCCGCGACGTGCGCTCGGTGGAATGGCACGAGGTTTACGATCCGGCGACCGACAAATATTCCGACCGCGCCTCGATGCGTGGCTCGACCGGCACGCAGCCCTTCGTCGGCCAGCGCGACCATATGGGTGTCGCCGTAGTCGACGGTAAAATCCACGCCATCGCCGGCCGCATGGATTCGTATGATTTCAACACCTCGCTCAATGCCGTCTACGATCCGAAGACGGATGGCTGGAGCTTCCGCGCCCCGTTGCCGACCGCCCGCAGCGGCCCGTCCTGTGTCTATATCGGCGGCAAGATCGTGGTGTTCGGCGGCGAGGCGACCGGCCGCGTGTTCGGCACCAACGAGGCCTACGATCCCAAGACCGACACCTGGGAGGCGCTCGCCCCAATGGCAATCCCGCGCCATGGCCTGCATGGCGCCACCTGCGCGGTGATCGGTAATATGGTGCACGTGCCGGGCGGCGGCCCGGTGCCCGGCGGCAGCGTGCAGGGCGCCTATCATGACGCCTTCACCTTCGGCTGATCGGCCATCAGCGCGTTCCTGGGATAGGACCATCCGCGCGGCGGGGGATAGGCCTCCGCCGCGCATTGCATATCGGCCGAAGTTCTAGTCCAATCCGAATCGGACTTTCGCACAAGCGACCGACAGCGCCGCACGCTCGGGAGGTTTGCTGTTGCGCGAGAAAGAACTCCGCATCGCGCTCGTTTGCTTCGGCGGCGTTTCGCTCGCGGTCTACATCCATGGCATCTGCAAGGAAATCCTGAAGCTGGTGCGGGCCTCGAGCGCGCTGCACCGCATCACCGACCGTGCGCAGCGCGCCAAGGCCGAATTCTTCGATTACGCCGATCCCGCCGATCCGGAATACGACACCGAGGCGGATTATTTTAGCTTGCTGCGCGACATCGGTCGCAAGCTCGAGCTGCGCGTCATTGTCGATACGCTCGCCGGCGCGTCGGCCGGCGGCATCAATGCCAGCATGCTGGCGCGCGCATTAAGCCACGACCTGCCGACCTCGCGGCTGCGCGATCTGTGGCTGGAGAATGCCGACGTCACCGTGCTGCTCGCGCCGGAGGCGCGCGCCGGAAAGGCCAGCAAATGGATTCTCAAGCCCTTCATCTGGGCGGCGGCGGCTACCGGCATGCTCGACGCGGTGCGCGACCGCGAGGTGCGCCAGAAGCTTTCGCTGTTCCTGCGCTCGCGCTGGTTCAAGCCGCCGTTCTCCGGGGCGGTCATGACCGAGCTGATGTACGACGCCGCCATCGCCATGGGCGAGCCGAAGACGCCGACCGCGTCGCTTCTGCCGTCGGGCCAAGGCCTCGACCTGTTCGTCACGCTGACGGATTTTTACGGCTATCGCGAGCCACTGCAGATTCACGATCCCCCCGTCGTTTACGAGCTCGAACACCGCCACGTGCTGCACTTCAAATATCGCCGCCGGCCCGGCGGCGAGGTGGAAAGCGACTTTACCATGAACAACGTGCCGGGGCTCGCATTCGCCGCGCGCGCGACGTCGTGCTTCCCCGGCGCGTTTCCGCCGGCTCGGATCGTCGAGATGGACGCGCTCCTCGCCAGCCGCGGCGCGACGTGGCCGCGGCGCGAGGAGTTCATCGTGCGCAATTTCGAGCGGCACCTGCGCGCCGACATCGATCCGGCCACCGCCTCATTCATCGACGGCGCAGTGCTCAACAATCGGCCGTTCCGCGAGGCGATCACGGCGATCCACAATCGCTCCGCCTATCGCGACGTCGACCGGCGGCTCATTTTCATCGACGCCAAACCGGCCTCCATTGCCGGCGGGTCCCGCCGTGAGGTGCCCAATTTCTTCTCGACCATCAAAGGCGCGCTTTCGGACTTGCCGTCCGATCAGCCGATCGCCAACGAGCTTGCCCGGGTCAACACCCTCAATGCCCAGGTGCGCGGCATCAAGTCGATCATCGAAAGCGCGCGCCCGCAGGTCACCGAGCTCGTCGGCGACATCATCGACAAGCCGCTCGCCGGCGCGTTCACGCATGACGACATCCGCCATTGGCGCGAGACGGTCAACGACCGCGTCGCCCGCGAAGCCGGCTTCGCCCATGAAGGCTATGTGCGGCTGAAGATGATGTCGGTGCGCGGCTTTGTCGCGCGCATGATCGCGACCGTCGGCGGCGTGCCGCAGACTTCGCCGCTCGCCCGCGCGGTGGAGGAAATCGTCAACGCCTGGGCGGTTCGCCGCGGAATCGTCTATCAGAAGGCCGGCAGCGACGCGCTCAAGCACGAGGTTGCCGCGCATCCCCGGCTGCCGCTCTGGATCGAATTCTTCCTCGCTTTCGACGTCGATTACCGGCGGCGCCGGCTGCATTTCCTGATCGAAGGTCAGAACCGGCTGTATCGGCTGCTCGATGAAGGACGGTTTCCCGGCCTCGATCCTGCCGTGGTGGATCGCCTCAAGCGCGCCCTCTATCTGCAGCTCGACGTGCTGCAGCAATGCGAGGAGCCGGCCTTCTTCAGTTCCGCCGTTCATACGCTGGTGGAGAAGCTGTTCCGTCATCCGCCGTCGGCGGCTGAGACGGCGGATCTGGCGGCTTATGCGCAGCGCTTCGTCGCCGGCGACGAGGCCAAGAGCCTCGACCTTTTGATCGAGACGCTGGGCAAGGAAATCGACCTCAACGCCACCACCCGCGATCTCGACGAACTTTTGGCGTCGCTCGATCCCGCGGAATGGCATCCCGAAGCGCGCCGCGAGGTCTTGATTAATTATCTCGGCTTTCCGTTCTGGGACGTGCTGACCTTCCCGGTGACCACCGGACGCGGCACCGGCGAATTGCGCGAAATCCTGGTCGATCGCATCAGCCCGGAAGAGGTGCACACGCTCAAAGGATTTGCCGGCAGCAAAAGCCTCAAGGGCATCGGCTTTAACAATTTCGCCGGTTTCTTCTCGCGCCGCTACCGCGAAAACGACTATTTGCTCGGCCGCCTGCACGCCGCCGAGCGGCTCATCGACATCGTTTGCGATGCCGCCGGTCCGCAGCATGGCGGCATCGACGTGCTGGCGCTCAAGCGCCGGACGTTCGAACGCATCCTGCGCGCCGAAGAAAGCCACCTCGTGCATAGCGCCGATCTGATCGCGGCGCTCAAGCGCTGCGTTGCCGGGATCGCGGCGGGCTGACGGCTAACGCTCGTTTTTCGCCAGTGCCCGCACGGCCGCAAACAGATCGCGCACCTCGCGCTCCGTAATGTTGCGGGTGATGAACACGACGCGGCTGCCACGGTCGCCGTCCGGCCATTCCTGCAACTCGACCGGAGGGTGGGCGAGGTGCTGGACGTATTGCACCACCACCGGGCCGCGACAGCCTTTGACGTTGAGCAATCCCTTGACGCGCAATAGATCGGCGCCGCGCAGCGCGATTAGCGTTTCCATGGCGCGCGCAAAGGCCGGCCAGTCGATGGGCTCGGCCTGCACCGTCACGAAGCTTTTTACGTCATCGCCATGCTCGGCTTCGGCGACGAAGCCGGATACCTCGCGCTCCGCCGGCTCGATCATGCGCGCCGGATCGAGCGCGCCGGCAACCGCGATGTCGATCGCAGCGCGCGGATTGAGCCGCTGCAAGCGACGCGTCAGCCGCTCGACCGCGCCGGAGGTCGCCAGATCGGTCTTCGACATGATGAGCCGGTCGGCGAGAATGGCCTGTTTGCGGGCCTCGACGGCATCGTCGAGCGAAGTCTCGCCGTTCACCGCATCGACCACCGTGAGCACCACGTCGATGTGAAACTCGCCGCCAAGCGCGCGATCGGTGGAGAAGGTCTGCAGGATCGGCGCCGGATCGGCGAGCCCCGATGTCTCGATCAGGACGCGGGCGAACGGCGGCACCGTGCCGCGCTCGCGGTCGAATACGAGACGACGCAGCGCGGCCTGCAGATCGGTGCGGGTGATGCAGCAGAGGCAGCCGTTGCCCAGCAGCACCGTCTCTTCGGCGCTATCGCGCACCAGCGCATCGTCGATGCCGACGGCGCCGAACTCATTGACGATCACCGCCGTGCCCCGGCCATCGGGCGACTTGAGAAACCGCCGAATCAGCGTCGTCTTGCCGGCGCCGAGGAAACCGGTGACGACCGTCACCGGAATCCGCGCGCCGCGCTCGCGTTTCAACCGCCGCCCGAACGGGCTCGCCTCGCGCGAGGGGAACAGATCGAGCAAATCAGAAATCCATTTCGAGGATGTACAGTCCGCCGACGTGGCGATCGACCGTATAGACGATCTGCCGCTCGTCGACGAAGACGTCGTTCATCTGGATAGTGCCGGTCGGTGCGCCGGGAGGCGCCGGCGGCATGAATACGCCGACCTCTTTGGGCTGATACGGATTGGCGATGTCGTAAGCACGCAACCCGCCATTGAAGAACGTGCCGAGCACGATCTGATCGGATTGCCAGGCCGTCGGCAGCGGCACGTTCTCATGGATGTTGTGCGCGCCGAAACGGCCGGCCGCCGCATAAATCCTGTAGTCCGGCATCGGACAAGTGGCGATCGGCACCAGATTGTTCTCGTCGCGCGCGTCGAGCACCCAGATCAGCTTGGGCCAGTCTTTGGCGTTGTTCTCGGTCGATTTGTCGGTCACCAGCATCAGGCCGCGGTCGAACAGCGGCACGATCGTATGCATGAAGCCGGTATAGGGCGGCGAATTGGTCCAATGCGAGATCTTCTTCGGGTTCGCCTTGTCGGAAATGTCGAGCACGAACATGCCGCCGTCGATATAGGCGAGATAGCAGCGGTCGGCCCGCTGCGGATAGACGTTGGTGTTGTGGGCGCGGTAGCCCTTGTCGAGCGGGTGCCGCGGCGGCGGCATGACATTGTCGCCCTGGCGCGTGCCGGGCATCCACCAGCGGCCGACCTCGACCGGCTTCGATGGGTTGCGCACGTCGACACAGCGGTAGAATTGGTCATCCTGCGGATGGGTCGGCACGAAGTCGCGCGATCCCGAAGCGCAATGCACGTATTCACCGTCGCAGAACCACAGCTGATGCACGCCGCGCGAGTGCGGACCCGAGCAATCGAAGAACCCGATCGACTTCGGATTTTCCGGCTTGGAGATATCGAACAATTCGAAGCCTGCCGGTTGCAGATCCTTCTTTGAGGTCTGATAGGCCACCGCCATCATGTTGCCGCAGGTCTCGAGCGAATTCGAGCGCATATTGGCGTGCGGCAAATCGGTCTGGCACACCACCTTCGGCTTGCGCGGATCGGACACGTCCACGGCGGTGAAATTCTTCGGCGCGCTTTCGTGCGCCAGCCAGATGATGCGCCGTCCGTCGGGTGCGATCTGCACCGACATGCCTTCGCCCATGCCGCCGAAGCCGCCCAGCATATCGTGGGCGAGAAGCTTAAAATTCCAGGTGACGGGTTGATAGCCTTCGGTGAGCGGGCTTTTTTCGGGCGTCATTGCAAGTCTCCTGCGCAAGGTTCGGGATAATATCTTAGACGTGGCTGGCCGGTACAATGAGGCTCCCGCAGCGTGGCCGCCGCGAACTGCCGGTCCTGGTTATGACGATGACGTCTGGGTCAGCGGAGGCGGGGCAGGCTTATGCCTTGGCTTTCTCCATGAAGTCTGGCCGCAGCGCCGTGCTCCAATCGGGAATGGTTTGGATGATCTTGCTCTTCACCAGGATTTCCGCCTGCTGCTGCATATAGGACTTGAGGTCGGGGAAGCTCGGAGTGACCTCGACCCGCGACATTGCGGTCGCGAATACCTCGGGCGACATCTTATAGCCCTTGTCGGCATAGAACTTATAGATGACGTCGTTCACTTTCTGCGCGTTGCCCTTGAAGTCGTTGGCGGCATCGAGCCAGGCCTTGAGATAGGCAACCACCGCATCGGGGTTCTTCTGCACGAAATCGGGCGTTGCCGCCATGAACACCGGCATCGTGTCGAAGCTGGAAAAATCGCCGAGATCGGTGCCGATGCCGTCGGCCACGGCAATGACGTTATAGGGCTCGACATTCGCCATGGCGTCGACCGTCTTCGCCGCGAGCGCGGCGACCATGTTGTTCACGTCCATGCGCACTTCGGTGTAGTCGCCTTTGTTCAACCCGTAATGCGGCAACACGATATCGACGAGATCGTTGCCGACGGAAGAGCCGGTCTGATTGGCGATGCGCTTGCCGCGCAGCTCTTCGATCTTGGTGATGTTCAGATCCTTGCGCGCCGTGATGCGCGCCGTCTTGCCGACATGCTCGATCATGGCGATCGCGACGAGGCCGCCCTTGACGTTGCCGATGATGAAGGACGGGCCCGCATAGGTGCCGAGGTCGACCTGGCGCGCGACCATTTGCTGCATCGTGATGTTGCCGGAAGGAACGGCGAAGTCCTCGACCGTAAGGCCGTGCTTCTCGAGATAGCCGGACTTCATCAAATAATAGGTCGGCATTCCCCAGATGTTGGTCTGATAGCCCTGGCGGATCGTTGTGGCTGCCGCGGCCGATCGCGTCGCCCCGAAACCGAGCGTCAATGCGCCGGCGCCCGCGGCGGCGAGGCATTGCCGGCGTGAGAGATTGATTCGCTGTGAGATGGGCTTCGACATAGGTTTTCCTCCGACGATATTTGTTAAAGTCTTGACGCTCTTTTTTGCCTCACGCTCGCTTCTCGTGACCGAGCAGGCCTAGGAGCTCTTTCTGATAGTCCAGAAATTCGATGCTGAGCGGATCGCGCGGGCGCGGCAGGCGAATAGTCACTTCGGTCTTCACCGTGCCCGGATGCGGCGTCATCACCACCACCCGGTCCGCCAGATAAACCGCTTCAGCGACATTGTGGGTCACGTAGATCACCGTCTTGCGTGTCGTCCGCCACACCTCGGCGAGAAGCCGCTGCATGTCATCGCGCGTCAAGGCATCGAGCGCCGCGAACGGCTCGTCCATCAGCAGCACCGCCGGATTGTAGGCCAGCGCCCGCGCGATCGCGACCCGCTGCTGCATCCCGCCCGACAGGTGGTGCGGATAGGATTTTGCAAATTTCTCCAGTTTCACCAGGCGGAGTTGCTCCAGCGCGATGGCCTCGCGCTCGGCCTTGGCTACGCCTTTCATTTCGAGCCCGAATGTCACATTGCCAAGCGCGGTACGCCAAGGAAACAGCTGGGCGAAATCCTGGAACACCACGCCGCGGTCCATGCCGTAGCCCTTGACCGGCGCGCCGCCGATGCGGATTTCGCCCGTGGTCGGGGCGAGAAAGCCGGCAATGATATTGAGCAGCGTCGACTTGCCGCACCCGCTGGGCCCGACGATGCAGAGAAATTCCGACTCCGCTATGCCGAAATTCACGCCGTGCACGCCCGGCACGGTGCCGCTCGGTGTTGCGTAAGTCAGCGTAATCTCGCGCGCCTCGATATGGGGCATTGGCGATTCCGCGGGCGTTTCCCGAAGGTGTTTCTCGTACCGTTCCAGCACAACTCCACGGTCCGCGGCAAATTCGAAGAGGGCCGCGCCGCGCCGCTGCTCAGCCTTTCGTCGCCCGCGCCATGCCCCAGCGGTAGATGGTGGCGCGTTCGATCGAACCGAACACGAGGCGCTCGGTGACAAAGCCGATGCAACCGATGACGACCAGTGACGCGAGCATCACATCGGTATCGAGGAATTCCTTGGCGTCGAAAATCACCCAGCCCAGTCCCCAATCGGAGCCCGCCAGCATTTCCGCGCCGATGACGGCGATCCAGGAGCGCAGGAACGATTGTCGCAAACCGGCGATGATGAAGGGCGAGGCGCCGGGAATGATCACTTTCCAGAACAGCGCGCGCTCGTTGGCGCCCATGGCGCCGGCGGCACGCAGCCAGATCGGATTGACCGAACGTACTCCGGTCCAGGTGTTGAGCAGCATCGGAAACAGCGCGGCGTAAAACACGATGAGGATCGTCACCGTGTTGCCGAGGCCGAACCACAGGATGAAGATCGGCACCCAGGCGAGTGACGGTATCGGCATCAGTGCGCTGGACAACGGCAGCACGAAGCGCTCCACCGGCCGAAAGCGGCCCATCGCCACTCCCAAGGGCAAACCGATCGCGACGGCAAGGCCGAAGCCGACGACCACGCGGTAGAGCGTCGCGGCGGCATGATGCAGCATGCTGCCGTCGAGAATCGAATTGAGGAGCGTCCGCGCGACGGTGCCGAGTGACGGCATCAAAGCCGGGGCAAAATAGCCGCTGCGCGCGACCGCCTGATAAGCCGCCGCCACGACGATCAGCGTCAGCGCCCCGCGCCGCAGCGAGCGTATGCGATCCCGGCTCATGACATCATGCCCCAGCGCACCACGGTGAACTCCTCGAGCGGCGCAAACACGAGTTTCTCCAGCGCCAGCCCGATGACGGCAATCACCGCGATGCCGGCCAGCATGACGTCGGTGTTGAGGAATTCCTGGGCGCCGAAAATGAGCCAGCCCAGGCCCCAAGGCACTGCCGCGAGCATTTCGACGGCAACCAGAATGCGCCAAGCCTGGGCCAGCCCGAGCCGCAAGCCGGTGAGGATATAAGGCAGCGCCCCGGGCAGGATGACGTGACGAAACAGGCGCCGGTCGTCCGCGCCCATGGCTTGCGCCGAGCGCAGCCAGATATCCTTGACTGCTTTTACCCCGGTCCAGCAATTGTAGATGATGGGAAAAGCAGAAACGAAGGCCACCAGCACCACCGCCGAAACGTTGCCGGGGCCGAACCACAAAAGGAACAGCGGCGCATAAGCGAGCCCCGGAATCGGCGCGCCGATGCTCACCAGCGGCAGCAGAATATCCTCGGCCCGCCGCGAGCGGCCCATGAGGATGCCGATCGCGACGCCGGCCAGCGCGGCAAGTGCGAAACCGGCGCAAAGGCGGATGAGCGTGTCCAAGGCATGATGCGGCAGCACGCCGCTCAGTGTGAGCCTTACGAATGTCGCGGCGATGGTTTCAAGCGGAGGGAAGAATTGCGCCGGAAACAGCCCGAGATGCGCCACCGCCTCCCACACCGCGCCGACGACGACGAAAGGAAACGCATTGCGTGCTGCGCGCCGGAACGGGCCGCTATCAACGCCGAGTGGCGCAGGCGCGAGATGGTCGACGACGTCGTGCATTGCATTTTCAAGATAGTGCCTCTGCTTATCCGACGACAAGCCAATGCTGCGGCGTCGGCGTTGCAGGAGCCTCGCCCTGTGCTAGGACAGCCCCCGGCGCATTACGGCAAAGGAGTCATGTCATGGCCACCAAGAACGCCCAGAAAATCGGCTGGATCGGCATGGGCCGTATGGGTTTTCCCATGGCCGAGCGGCTCATCAAGGCCGGCCACGACGTTTCAATTTGGAACCGCACCCGCGCCAAGGCCGACCCGCTTGAAAAAATCGGCGGCAAGGTGGTCGATCATTTGTCCGATCTCAAGGACGTCGATGTGCTGTTCTCGATTGTCGCCACCGGCAAGGACGTGCAGGAGGTGCTCTACGGCAAGAACGGCGTCTGCAGCCAGGGCGACAAGATGCCGCCGATCGTGGTCGATTGCTCGACCATCGCGGTCGAGGAGTCCGCCGAGATCCGCGGCAAGCTCAAGCAATTCGACGCCGAATTCATTGCCGCGCCGGTAAGCGGCAACGCCAAGGTGATCAAGGCCGGCAAGCTCTCCGCCGTGGTGTCGGGTCCGGAAGCCGCCTGCAAGGTCGCCATGCCGCTGATCGAGGTGTTCGCGCCGCAGGGCGTTTCCTATGTCGGCGACGGCGAACTCGCCCGCGTCTGCAAGATTGCGCACAATGTCATGCTTGGCGTTGTCATCGAGAACCTGATCGAAATCACGCTGTTGACCAATAAAATGGGCGTGCCGCGGCATGCTTTCCTTGCCTTCCTCAACAATGGCGTGATGGGCTCGATGTTCACGCGCTATAAATCGCCGGCCCTGGTCAATCTCGATTGGACGACGACGTTCACGCCGGAGCTGTTGCGCAAGGACCTCGATCTCGGCCTCGAACTCGCCCGCAAGATGGACGTGCCGATGCCGGTGACGGCGGCGACGCGCGAGGTAGTGCAAAGCCATTTCGGCGCGGCCACTTTGCAAAAAAATCCGGAAGAATATCTGCAGAAAGATTTTGCGGCTTTGGCCGAGACCATGGCGCTCGCCGCGGGCATGAAGCTTACCAGCGAGAATGAGGACGTGCCGACCGGGCTGCAAGGCTGAAAATCGCGGCGCGCCGGTGGACAGGTTGGCCGGCGGATTGGGGAGGACTCGATGTGCGTTAAAGCGCGTTGCTTGCTTGCGGCCACCTTCAGTCTGCTCGCCGTTTTTTTTGCCACGGGCAAAATGCCGTTGGCGTCGGCGGCTTTGGTCTGGCCAACCCACACGGTGAAATTCATCCTGACGCTCGGGCCAGGAAGCGGCTCGGACATCGAAGCGCGGCTATTCGCCGACCGGCTCAGCAAACGGTGGGGTCAGCCGGTGGTCGTCGAGAACCGCCCCGGCGGCGACGGCATCGTCGCCATCAACGCCTTTGTCAGCGCCCACGACGATCATGTGCTGCTGTTCGCGCCAACGTCGTCGTTCACCGCGCACCCGTTTCTGCACGACCATCTGCCGTATAAGCCGAGCGATCTGGTGCCGATTGTGCGGGTGTCCAACACCATCATCGCCATCTCCGTGCCGGCCGCTTTGGGCGTCAATTCGGTCGATCAGCTTGTAGCGCTCGCCCACGGTGAGCCCGGCAAGCTCAATTGGGCCGGCGTGACCGGCGCGCTGGATTTCATGTTTGCCGGATGGCTGAAACAGGAAGGCTTGGATATCAGCAAGATCGCCTACAAAAATCCGGTGGACGCCGCCAATGATCTCGCCGAGGGGCGTGTGCAGGTCTACGAGTCGGCGCTGGCGATCGTGCGACCGCAGTTGCAGACCGGTAAGATCAAGCTTCTGGCCGTGACCAATACCGTGCGCGCGCCGACCGAGCCGAACCTGCCGACGGTGAAGGAAGCGGGCTATCCGGCATTGACGCTCGACGGTCTCGTCGGCCTGTTCGGGCCGACCGGCATCCCGCCCGAGCTCCGCCGGCAAATCACCGCGGATGTCGGCGCGGTGGCCGACGAGACTATCAAGGATCGTTTGGGCGCGACCGGCCAGCTTTTGAACATCGGCAGTCCCGAGGAGTTCGCCCAGTCGATCGATGCGCAGCGCGCTGCTGTCGCGGCATTCGCCAAGCAGCTCGGCATTGCGCCGTTGCCGCAGGACTAGAAGCTGGAGGCGCTGATGGCGAGGCGATTTACCGCGGCCGCCGTGACACTGGGCATCGTTACCGCCGCATCGATGCGGGTTGAGCAATCGGCCGGCGCGCAGCAGCTACACGCGACGACAAAGCTGGTTTCATTGTCGTCGCTGGTCGCGCAAGGGTTCGAGATCAAAGCCGTCAGCGGCAATCAGTCCGGCGTCGTTGGCACCCTCGTTCTGCAGAAGGACAGGGATGTTTATTTGTGCGATGCCAAGGACTTATCTATTCAGCCGACCGCTTTCGAGTGTTGGCCGGTGAAGTGAGACAGACGAAGTCCCCGCCGGCGCCGGTCAGCCGCACGCGTGCGTGCAGCGGTGCCGCCAGTAGTGATGTACTTCGTGCCTCGCCTCACGTCGTTCGTGTCGTACGATGTGCCGGGCTTCGCGCCTGACTTCGTGTCTGCCGCCGCGCATCGCGGTGATGCAGGTCGCGCTGAGCTGCGCGTGCTTGGCTTTCATGCAGGCGGTGATCTTTGCCACGTCTGGAATGAATTCCGAGCAGAGCCGCATGGCGTCGGGCGTGCAGGCTTGCTGCACGTCCGGACTGGCCTGGGCGTCGGCACTATTGAGTCCGTACAGCGACACGCCGGCCAACAGCGCCAGCAGACACATAAAACGCACGATTGGCATGGGCATTTCCCCAAGTGTTCAGGAGGCGGTGTTTGAGAATCGTATCTGCGCGCGGCGAAGCAGCGGTGCAACCCGCCATTGATGGTTTTTCGTCAAGCTTGCATGTTGCCCCGTCCGCTCGGGCTCCCAAGTGCTCGTCCAAAGGTGGCGAAAGTACGGTCTCCGACGCTGCCGGTATGATGGAACCTGGAGGACGATTCCGAGAAGCGGAAATCAGTTTTCCGAAGAGCTTAGTCAAAAAGTTAGAGCTCGGTTTCGCATCAAAACCAATTAGGCTCTGGGCTTGGGCAATGAGATAGGGCTCGAAAGCCAACCGGCCCGCCACGCCGGATTATTCGTTGCCCCAGGTGAAGGTACGGGGGCCACGGACCTTGCCTCTGACGATGTCGTCCGGACACGGCGTGATGTCGCCCTCCTTTATTGCCGACGTTTTGTTGTCGAAAGACAGATGACGACAGAACTTCCCGTCGGGCATTGGCACGACAATATCGCCGAACGTCTCGGAATGGCGAGCGGCGGTCACCATCCGCAGCAATGGGTCGATGGCGGCATGGCCGCCGAACATGATGGCGGTCGTAAAAATGACGAGAAACAACGTGGAAACGATAACGGCCCGCATCGATGTGTCGTCTTCCCACCGCGTCCGCGCAACCCTTTTCCGGCGACGACCGGCGCCGGCATGGTCCGGCTCGACGAACCATGTGGCGGAGTGGGGGCCCGTTCCGTCGGCAGCGTGCATCGCATCATAGAAGCGCAGAACCTTTGAACCGCAGATAAGAAGTTATCTTCAATTTGAATCAATTTGCGCTTGATCGCCATGCCGGCGGCAACTTGGTTATCCGTCTTGGTTATTCGTCCTGGCCGTCCAACATGGGCAAATGGAGTTTTGCCCTCTCCCCCATCGCGTCGAGAGATGGAATAATCGCCGCCAAGGACAGATGGGGAGGAAGGCTTGCTCACTGCCACCCGTAACGAAATGCTGACGCGCGTCGGACCCGGCACGCCGATGGGGGAACTGCTGCGCCGCTATTGGCAACCCATCGCCGGCGCCAGCGAACTGGAGGCCAATCCGATCAAAGTTGTCCGCCTTCTCGGCGAGGATCTCGTTCTCTACCGGGATTTGCACGGGCGCTACGGCTTGGTCGACCGGCACTGCCCGCACCGCCGCGCCGACATGTCCTATGGCTGGGTCGAAGAAAACGGCATCCGCTGCAGCTACCACGGCTGGCTGGTCAATGAGGCCGGCCGCTGCCTGGAACAGCCATACGAGGACACCGCCAACCCAAAACCCTCGAAGGCCGGCTGCGACGCCAAGGCCTATCCGGTAAAGGAATGCGCCGGTCTGCTCTTTGCCTATCTCGGGCCGGTGCCGGCGCCCGAATTGCCGGTATGGGAACCGTTCACCTGGCAGAACGGCTTTCGCGAGATCGTGCTGGCCGACATTCCGTGCAATTGGTTTCAGTGCCAGGAGAACTCCATCGATCCCGTGCATTTCGAATGGATGCACGACAATTGGGGCAGCCGGCTGCGCGGCGGCGATGCCAATGCGGCGCCGAAACATCTCAAGCTGAAATTCGAGGAATTCGAGCACGGCTTCATCTACAAGCGCGTGCGCGAGGGCCAGAGCGAACAGGACCGTTATTGGACGGTGGGGCGCGTCGCGCTGTGGCCGAACGGGTTCTATCTCGGCAGCCATTTCGAGTGGCGTGTGCCGGTCGACGACGAGAACACGCTGAGCGTCGCCTGGTTCTTCATGCGGGTGCCCAAGGGTCGCGAGCCCTATGTGCAGGAGCGCGTGCCGACCTGGACGAGCCCGATCAAGGACGAAAACGGCCGCTGGATTTCGAGTCACGTCATCAATCAGGACATCGTCGCCTGGGCCGGTCAGGGCCGCATTGCCGACCGCACCAAGGAGAATCTGCGCTCAAGCGATATCGGCATCACCATGATGCGCAACCGCTTCTTTCAGGAGATGGACGCCGTTGCCGCCGGCAAGGAGCCGGCCGGCGTCATTCGCAGCGCTAACGCAGCGGCCTGCATCGCGCTGCCGAACATGGCGCGCGAGTTCAACACCGAAGGAATTGCGCTTGCCGACTTCGACAAGGACCCGCTTTTGCGCCAGCGGTTGAAGGAATTCCGCCATCATTACGGCCAGCCGGCGCAAGTGCGGCGCGCCTTCGTCGAGGCCATGGGGATTGCGGGCCCATAACACGGCCTGTTTCCCGTTTTTGTTCCAGTCGGCGTTTTTCACTTTGACCCGGGCCGCGCCGTGTGGTTCACGCCAAATAAAACGTGCCGCTGAACTCATGGATAAATGAACCGATGCGTACCCAAGTCGCCATCATCGGCGCCGGACCGGCCGGATTGCTGCTCGGCCAGCTTCTGCACCGGAACGGCATCGACAACGTCATTGTCGAGCGGCACACCGGCGAATACGTGCTCGGCCGCGTCCGCGCCGGCGTGATCGAACAGGTGACAATGGACCTCCTCGACGAGGCAGGCGTCGGCGCGCGCATGCATCGCGACGGTCTCATCCACGACGGCGTGCAGATTTGCGTCGACGGCAAGCGCCATCGTTTGTCGTTCAAGGCGCTCACCGGCAAGTCGGTCATGGTCTACGGCCAGACCGAGATCACCAAGGACCTGATGGATGGCCGTGCCGCCGGGGCCGCACCGACGATCTACGACGCGCACGACGTTGCCTTGCATGACTTTGACGGCGGTTCGCCGCGCTTGACGTTCCGCAAGGACGGTGTCGCCCGCGAACTCAGCTGTGACTTCATCGCCGGCTGCGACGGTTTCCATGGCGCCAGCCGCAACAGTGTGCCGCCGCGCGCACTCAGGACCTTCGAGCGAATCTATCCCTTAGGCTGGCTCGGCATATTGGCCGATACGCCGCCGGTCTCCGAAGAACTGATTTACGTGCGGCACCCGCGCGGCTTTGCGTTGTGCTCGATGCGCTCGCCGACGCGCAGCCGTTATTACATCCAATGCAGCCTCGCCGAGGAGATCGAATCCTGGCCTGACGAGCGCTTCTGGGAAGAGCTGCGGCCGCGGCTCGACGACGAGGCGCGCGACAGCCTGGTCATCGGCCCGTCGATCGAAAAGAGCATCGCGCCGTTACGCAGCTTCGTTGCCGAGCCGATGCGGTTCGGGCGGCTGTTTCTCGCCGGCGATGCCGCGCATATCGTGCCGCCGACCGGTGCCAAGGGTCTCAATCTCGCGGCAAGCGACGTGCAATATCTGGCACGCGCGCTCATCGAGCATTACAAGGAGAAGTCGGATGCCGGGCTCGACCATTATTCCGAGCGCGCGCTGCTGCGGGTGTGGAAGGCCGAGCGCTTCTCGTGGTGGATGACCACGGTGCTGCACCGGATCTCGGATAATCCGTTCGATTATCGGCTGCAGCTCGCCGAGCTCGATTATCTGTTCCGCTCCAAGGCCGCGGCGACGGCGTTCGCCGAGAATTACGTGGGGCTGCCGTATTAAATCATGTCTTCAGGCGGCGCTGCATCGCGCCGAGCAGTCCGCGCGGGAAGAACAGCACCACCAGCATGAAGATGGCGCCGACGAACGACATCCAATTCACCGTCATCGATGAAATGTAGTCCTGCATCACGACGAACACGGCGGCGCCAAGAAGCGGTCCCCAGAACGTCCGCATGCCGCCCATTACCGTCATGACGACGAAATAGCCGGATAGCGAATAGTGCAGCGTCAACGGATCGGCAAAATTGTTGAGGAGCGCATAGAGCGTGCCGGCGAGTGCGGTGAAGAAGCAGGAGATCGAGAACGACAGCCAGATATGCCGCTCGACCGGAATGCCGAGGAAGCGCGCGCGCCGCTCGTTTTCGCGGATCGCCAGCAACGTGCGGCCAAACGGCGAGCGCAACAACACGCCCATCAGAGCGACAGCGACGGCGAAGACCGCCAGCAGAAAGAAATAGAATGAGGTGCCGCCGTCTTCGATGTGCAGCGTGAGCGGGCCGAGTCCGATCGGCTGGCGCTGGAAATCGCGCAAACCGTCGAAGCCGCCGGTGAAGCTGTTCCAGCTGTAAGCAAGGTAATACCAGAGCTGGCCGAAGGCGATGGTGCACATCGCGAAATAGACGCCGCGGCGCCGTACGATGAGCAGGCCGAACAGCGTCCCGGCCAGACCGCCAAGGAGTGTTCCGGCAAGCATGGCGAGCGGCGTCGAATGCACCAAATAACGCAGCGTCAATCCGGCGCCGTAGGCGCCAAGCCCGAAATAGGCGGCATGGCCGAAGCTTAATACGCCGGTGAAACCCAACAGCATATTGAGCCCCATCGCCGCCAGTCCGAACACCAGCACGCGGCCGGCAAGCGCGGTGTAGCCGCCGAGGAGCGGTAGCCAGAACGGCACCAGCAGCAGCGCCCCCCAGATCAGGACCAGCATGAGTTCACGGCGGCCCGCCGTGATCGGGAGCCGGCCGCCAAGCGAGGCAATCGCCATGGTCATGACAACATGCCTTCCTCGCCGACGAGGCCGCGCGGCCGGATCAAGAGCACCGCCATCAGGATCGCATAAATCACCGCTTCGCTGGCCGACGGATAGAACACCGTGGTGAGCGCCGCAGCCATGCCGATCAAGAGGCCGCCGAGCAAGGTGCCGATCAGGCTGCCGACGCCGCCGACGATGATTGCAATGAAGCTCGGCATCAAGAGATCATCGCCCATATTGGGATTAAGCCCGATCTGTCCCGCGGCGAGCACGCCGCTCAGGCCAGCCAGCAAGGAGCCCACCGCGAAATTGAACGTCCTCAAGTTCCGGACATTGACGCCCAGCGAGGCGACAGTCTCGAGGTCGAGCGTTCCGGCGCGGATACGCAGCCCGACGCGGGTGTAGCGCATGAATGCAAACAGCGCGATCACGGCGACGATGACGACTGTCACCATGAAGATGCGGTAATAGGTGATGAAGAACAGGTCTGACGAGATCGGCTGCGCCAGCACGGCAGGCAGGCCCAGCGGCAAGCCGTTCGGGCCCCAGATGTAGCGCGCCGCGTCCTGCATGACGAAAGCCAGGCCGAAGGTGAGCAGCAGGCTGTAGACGGGGTCGCGGCCATAGATACGGCGGATCATCAATCGCTCGACGACCAGTCCGATCAGCGCCGTGAGGAACGGCGAAACCACCAGCGCACCCCAATAACCCAGCGTGGGCGACAGCGCGAATGCCAGATAGCCGCCCAGCGCCAGGAAATTACCGTGCGCGAAATTGATGACGTTGGACAGATTGAGGATCAGCGACAGACCGAGCGCCATCAGCACGTAGAACGCGCCGATGATCAGCCCATTGGTCACATTGAACAAGATGAGCTGAGTCATCGGCGCTCTGCGCTTGCGAATTCCGCGGCGAGTTGCAGGAAGGCTTAGCTCGGCTCAACCATCTTGCATCCGGTCTCCTCAACCGTGCCGGCGGCCTGTGCGCCAGGCACCAGCGTGGAGACCGTGAACACGTCGTCGGGATTTCCCTTCGGCGAATGCACTTCACCGACGAAGATGTTGGGCATCAGTTCGTGGTCGCCCTTGCGATAGACCACTTTGCCGGGCTGCAGCGCCACATCCGGCGGCAGTTCCATGTCCTCCATCGCAGCCGCCAGTTTCGGCCCATCGAGCGCCTTCGCCTTTTCCGCGGCGAGCCGCACCGAATGCATCGACACATAGCCGAACCAATCGCGCGCCGACGGAGTTTTCTTGGTCGCGGCGCGGTAATCGGCAACGAACTTCACCACTTCGGGCACATTGGGCTGGTTCCACCACCATTCCATATCCCACCAGCCGGTTTGCGCCTCCGGCGGACAAGCCTTGATGCTCTCCAATTCGAACAATGCGCCGCCGAGGCCCATCTCTTTCTGCATGCCGAACTGGGTGAATTGCTTCATGCAGTTGATCTGCGTGAGGCCACCCATGTTGTTGAGCAGGACGTTCGGCTTGTAGGCCTTGGCCTTGATCAAAGTGGCAGAGAAATCGGTATTGTTGATCGGCAGCATGTCGCCGTCATAGGTGCCGCCGGCTTTCTTGAGCGCCTTGATGAAAGCGTCCTGCAGCGTGTGGCCATAGGCGTAATCGGGCGTGACGAAGAACCATTTCTTGCCAAACTTCTTGACCAGTTCCGGCGTGACCGCTTCCGCATCCATCGTCGTGGTATTGCAGACGCGGAATACGTTCCACTTGCAATTGGTGCCGGTGATCGGGTCGGTGTGACCGCCCGGTACGATGTGGAACACTTTTTTCTCATTGGTCACCTGCGCCATCGCGTAGGCGATCCCGGAGTTTACGTCGCCCAATATCGCGTTGACCTGGTCGCGATCGATCAGCTTCCGCGTCTTCTGCACGCCGGTCCCGACGTCGTTCGCCGAATCCTCGACGAGGAGCTGGACTTGCCGGCCGAGGATGCCGCCCTTCTTGTTGATCTCGGCCTCGGCGTATTTGGCGCCGTCGACCTCGCTCTGCGCCAGTGCCGACAGCACGCCGGTCAGCGGATCGACCATGCCGATCTTGATCGGCACATCGCCGAGCGCCTTGATGACGAACGGTGCGCCGATGGCCTGACTGGCGCCCAGCGCAAGACCCGCTTGGAGCAACGTGCGACGGCGCACGGATAGTGTGTGGTTCGACATGTTCGATCCTCCCTGTTGGTGCTGTTTTTATTTTGGGGGTTTGACCACGAAGATTTCGTGGGTGTCGTCGTTTTTTGTCGCGAGCCCTGTGCGGGCGCACTCGGTGCTGCGACGAGGCCAAACCCATAAGACCGCGCCGTGCCCGAACTGTCGATATCTTCTACTGCAGCTGCGGCATGGTCAAGGCGACGCCGCCTGCAACGGAATGTGGCGGGGTGACAATCGGACGCGTTGCAATCGCTATTGACGGATTGGCGCCCGCCTAGGCCGGGTTCTTTTTCCGCGCCTTCGCTTGTTCGGCGAGGAAACGCGACAGCCCGGCGCGGACGGCGTCGGCCTGCGCTGGCGTCCATTTGCGCAAACCCTCGCCCGTCTTCATGCCGAGCTTGCCGGCGGCCACGATGTCCCGCAAGTACGGGTGCGGGCCTGGCGTGCGGTCGAGATCGGCGTACAGCACCTCGGCGATGTCGAGGGTCAGATTGGTTCCGACGAGGTCGGACTGCTCCATCGGGCCGAGCACGGCGGTGCGCGCGCCAAAACCTTCGCGCACCACGACATCGACGGTGTCGGCGTCGCAGACGCCTGCGGCGACGAGCGCGATCGCCTCGCGTTTCATCGCATGCTGCAAGCGGTTGCCGACGAAGCCGGGGACATCGCGCCGCACGTGGACCGGCGTTTTACCGGCGTCGCGCAACAGCTGCATGGTCCGTTGCACGACCTCGGGGCTGGTCTTTTCGTTTTGCACGACCTCGACCAGCGGCACCAGATGCGGCGGATTCCAGAAATGGGTGCCGAGGACCCGTTCGCGATGCGCCAAGTAGCGGCCGATCTCGGTCGACGGAATCGCCGAGCTGTTGCTGGCAAGAATCGTATCCGGCGCGGTGAATTTCTCCAGTTCGGCGAAGATTTGCTGCTTGAGCGGCAGCTTCTCCGGCGCAGCTTCGAACACGAATGCCGCGCCTTGGACGGCCGGCGCGAGCGTGTCGTACGCCGCGATGCGTTGCAGCAGCGCCGCATTGTCGGCGAGGAGATCGATGATCGCTTGCAATCGGGCAGCCAGAGACGCGCGGATTTCCACCGCCGGCTCGAAGACCGCAACTTGGTGGCCCGCGGCCGCGAGCAGATAGGCGATGCCATGGCCCATCAAGCCGCCGCCGACCACGGCGATTTTCTGCTTGCGATCTTGTTCCTGCCGATCACGCATGTGTGTCTGCCCCGAAGATTGGAACTCTGACTTTGGCCAAACGTTGCCGATGTGAAGCGTTCATTCGATGACCGATCTATTGAGGAGAAGTGGTCATGCCTGTCCTGTTGTGGGTCGCCTTCTGGTCGTCGATGATGGGCGCCGCCGCCTGCTGGTGCGACGTGCGCCGGCCGATTTGCGTTGAGCCTCCCAAGAAACGAGAATTGTCGAGCGGCGACTAGGCCCGAACCATTTCAGGTGGATTCGATCCGGTCTAATTTCTCGACGTGAGCATGATCTTATCCGAAACTGGCATGCCGGAATCCAGGTCGCGGGATTGACGGGGCCGAGCTTCACCGGGCCTCAAATGCAGCGGCTCGCGAGCCATAACCGCAAGTTCTTCCTTATTTAGCGGTCCCTATCGATGTTGCGGCCTGACAAACCGGGTGTCGCGGCCGGTTGCTGTTGCAGCGCGCGGACCCCGCCGGTATCTATACGCGCCCTTTTATCGAACCGGCGCGAAAAGCGAACGCGAACCACGACATGTCCCGTCTCGTCATGAAATTCGGCGGCACCTCGGTCGCTGATATCGATCGCATCCGCAACGTCGCGCGTCACGTCAAGCGCGAGGTCGATGCCGGCCATGAAGTGGCCGTCGTGGTCTCGGCCATGGCCGGCACGACCAATCAGCTCGTCGCCTGGTGCGAAGCGGCGCTGAAGGAGCGGCCCATCTTCGACGCGCGGGAATACGACGCCGTGGTCGCCACCGGCGAAGAGGTCACCGCCGGCCTTCTCGCCATCACTCTGCAGGACCTCGATGTCAACGCGCGCTCCTGGCAGGGCTGGCAGTTGCCGATTCTGACTTCGGACGCGCACGGGTCGGCGCGCATTCTGGAGGTCAACGGCGAGGAAGTGGTCCGGCGCTTCAACGAGCGCAAAGAGGTCGCGGTCATCGCCGGCTTCCAGGGCGTGCACAAGGAAACCGGTCGCATCACCACGCTCGGCCGCGGCGGCTCAGATACCTCTGCGGTCGCGATCGCGACCGCCATCCGTGCCGATCGCTGCGACATCTACACCGACGTTGACGGCGTCTACACCACCGATCCGCGCGTGGTGCCGCGCGCGCGCCGGCTCGACAAGGTCGCCTTCGAGGAAATGCTGGAGCTTGCCTCGCTAGGCGCCAAGGTTTTGCAGGTGCGCTCAGTCGAGCTCGGCATGGTGCACAATGTCCGCATTTTCGTGCGCTCGAGCTTCGACCCGCCGGAACAGATCGACCCGCACGGCCATCCGCCCGGCACACTGATCTGCGACGAGGGGGAGATCATGGAACAGCAAACCGTCACCGGCATCGCTTTCTCCAGGGACGAGGCGCAAATCTCGATCCGCCAGGTTCAGGATAAGCCGGGGGTGGCGGCGGCCATTTTCGGGCCGCTCGCCGAGGCCAATGTCAATGTCGACATGATCGTGCAGAACGTCTCGGCCGACGGCAAAACTACCGACCTGACCTTCACCGTGCCGGCGGCGGACTACCAGCGCTCGCTCGATGTCATCGCCAAGGCCAGGGGCGCGATCGGTTATACGCGGCTCGACGGCGCCACCGACGTCGCCAAGATTTCCGTCATCGGTATCGGCATGCGCAGCCATGCTGGCGTCGCCGCGCAGGCCTTCAGTGCGCTGGCCGAGCGCTCCATCAATATCCGCGCAATTACGACCTCTGAGATCAAGTTTTCGCTTCTGATTGACGCCGCCTTTACCGAGCTTGCGGTGCGCACATTGCATTCGCTGTACAATCTCGATAACGCGACCGGTTGAGGCGTCACTTTCGCTGCGTCGCAGCATAATTTCTCCAGCGCCGTCATATCGTTGTCTTTGGCTTGCGGTTTGCATGCCGCATTCGATATAGCCTTGGGGACATTCGCCGCGGGACGGGACCCGGGCGAATTCCTCTTTGATTGCGGCCGGCGCACCACGGGCTCCGCTCCGGCCAAAACCATGCCCGAGGGACCTCACGCCATGCGTGGCGCGCTCGGCGGTCCGCGCGTGCTGTTGCGCCGGCTTCGCGAAGTAATGGCGGAGCCGGTCAGCGCGCAGGAACGCCTCGATAAGATCGTCGTGCTGATCGCCGCCAACATGGTTGCGGAGGTCTGCTCGGTCTATGTGCTGCGCGTCGACGCCACGCTCGAGCTCTACGCCACCGAAGGCCTCAATCGCGAAGCGGTGCACCACACGGTGATGCGTTCCGACGAGGGCTTGGTCGGCCTGGTGGCGAGCCAGGCAAGCCCGATCAATCTGTCGAACGCGCAAGCGCATCCGGCCTTCTCGTTCCGGCCTGAAACCGGCGAGGAGATCTACCACTCCTTCCTCGGCGTGCCGATCTTGCGCGCCGGCAATACGCTCGGCGTGCTCGACGTGCAGAACCGGGCGCGGCGCACCTATTCCGAAGAGGAAGTCGAGGCGCTGCAGACCACCGCGATGGTGCTCGCCGAGATGATCGCGTCCGGCGAGCTCTCTGCGCTGGCGCTGCCGGGCGCCGAGCCGGCCGCCCGTCATTCGGTGCATCTCAAGGGCTCGGCCTTGAGCGAAGGCATCGCGCTCGGCCATGTCGTGCTGCACGAGCCGCGCGTCGTCGTCACCAATTTCATCGCCGACAATGTGCCCAAGGAATTGGAGCACCTCAAAGCCGCCGTGGAGACGCTGCAATCCAATCTCGACGAGATGCTCGAGCACGGCGATGTTGTCGAGGGCGGCGAGCATCGCGATGTGCTCGAAGCCTATCGCATGTTCGCCTATGACCGCGGCTGGGTGCACAAGCTCGAAGAAGCCGTGATGACCGGCCTGACCGCGGAAGCCGCGGTCGAGCGCGTGCAATCCGACACCCGCGCGCGCATGTTGCGGCAGACCGACCCGTTCCTGCGCGAGCGGTTGCACGACCTCGACGACCTCGCCAATCGCCTGATGCGGCAACTCACCGGCCGCGATCACGCACCCTCGCGCGACAGCCTGCCGGAAAACGCGATTTTGGTCGCGCGCTCGATGGGGCCGGCGGCGCTGCTCGACTACGACCGCAAGCGCTTGCGCGGCCTGGTGCTGGAAGAAGGCGGCCCGCATTCGCATGTCGCGATCGTGGCGCGCGCGCTCGGCATTCCCGCGGTCGGCGGCATCGACAACGCCACCGGCATTGCCGATCCGGGCGATGCCATCATCGTCGACGGCACTGCCGGCGATCTGCATATCCGGCCGCTGCCCGACATGGAGGCGGCCTATGCCGAGCGCGTGCGCTTGCGGGCGCGGCGCCAGCAGCAATATCAATCGCTGCGTGACAAGCCTTGCGTCACCAAGGACGGCGCTGAATTCAAATTGCTGCTCAATGCCGGCCTGAGCGTCGACCTGCCGCATATCGAAGATACCGGCGCGGGCGGCATCGGCCTGTTCCGCACCGAGCTGCAATTCATGGTGGCGCCGAATTTTCCGCGCACCAGCGAGCAATATGCGCTGTACCGCGCCGTGCTCGACGCCGCGGGCGACAAGCCGGTGACGTTTCGCACGCTCGACATCGGCGGTGACAAGGTGCTGCCCTATATGCGCAACGTGGAGGAGGAGAATCCCGCGCTCGGCTGGCGGGCGATCCGCCTCGGTCTCGACCGTCCCGGCCTGCTGCGCACGCAATTGCGCGCACTTCTGCGGGCGGCTGGCAGCCGCGCATTGAAGATCATGTTTCCCATGATCTCGACGGTCGAGGAATTCGACCAGGCCAAGGAATTGGTCGAACGCGAGCTCACCCATCTGCGCCGCCACGGCCACAAACTGCCGGCCGAAGTTGAGGTCGGCAGCATGGTGGAAGTGCCTGCGCTGCTGTACCAACTCGACGAACTGCTGGAGCGAGTCGACTTCCTGTCCGTCGGCTCCAACGACCTGGTGCAATTCCTCTATGCGATCGATCGCGGCAATCCCCGGGTCTCGGGCCGCTTCGATGCGCTGTCAGCTCCGGTGTTGCGGGCGCTCAAGGACATCGCCGACAAATCGCGCGCCCATAACAAGCCGGTGACCGTGTGCGGCGAGCTGGCGTCGCAACCGATTGGAGCGCTGGCTTTGGCGGCGTTGGGCTACCGGTCGCTTTCGCTTACTCCGTCGGCAATCGGACCGGTCAAGGCGATGCTGCTCGATCTCGATTGCTGCGAGGCCGCCGCGTTTCTCTGCCCCTTGATCGACCAGGGCAGTCGCGGCGCGCCGATCCGCGCGCAGCTCGAGAAATTTGGCGCAGATCACGGTCTGCAACTGTAGCGCAACAAATAACCGCCGGAGCCGGGCTTGTCCCGGGCGGCTCCGTCTTTTACTTAATCTGACATGGTGCCTGACCAAAAACTCAACGCGCTTCTCACCCGGCATGCGACGCTGGAACGCGATCTCATGGCCGCGCTGCCGGCCGAGACCTATGTGAAGCTGTCGCGCGAATTCGCCGAGCTTGCGCCGGTGGTCGAGGCGGTCAAATCGTACCGTGCTGCGAAAATCGAGCTTGACGGTCTGACCAGCCTGATCGCCGATCCGGCGACCGACTCCGAGATGCGCTCGATCGCCGAAGCGGAAAAGCCCGAAGTCGAAGCGCGCCGCGCGGCGTTGGAGCAGCAATTGCGCCTGGCGCTGTTGCCCAAAGACGCGATGGACGAACGCAACGTCATCCTCGAAATTCGCGCCGGCACCGGCGGCGACGAAGCGGCGTTGTTTGCCGGCAATCTGTTCCGCATGTACGAGCGTTACGCCGCCAAGCAGGGCTGGAAGGTGGAGATCATGACCGCCAGCGAAGGCGCGATGGGCGGCTATAAGGAAATCATTGCCGAAATCCGAGGCCGTGGTGCCTTCGCCAAGCTGAAATTCGAATCCGGCGTGCATCGCGTCCAGCGCGTGCCAGACACCGAGGCTTCGGGGCGCATTCATACTTCGACCGCGACTGTCGCCGTGTTGCCCGAGGCGCAGGAAGTCGACGCCCCTATCGTCGAAAGCGATCTGCGCATCGATACCTTGCGCTCCGGCGGCGCCGGCGGCCAGCACGTCAACAAGACCGAATCGGCGGTGCGTGTGACGCATATTCCTTCGGGCATCGTGGTCATGATGCAGGAAGACCGCTCGCAGCACCGCAATCGCGCCAAGGCCATGGCGGTGCTCCGCACGCGGCTCTATGATTACGAGCGGCAGAAACTGGATGCCGCGCGTGCCGCCGAGCGTCGTGGTCAGGTCGGCACCGGCGACCGCTCCGAGCGCATCCGCACCTATAATTATCCGCAAGGCCGCGTGTCGGAGCATCGCATCAATCTCACGCTCTACAAGCTGCCGCAGATTTTGGAAGGAGAGGCGCTCGGCGAGATTATCGACGCGCTGGTCGCGGAAAATCAGGCGGCGCTGCTCGCGGCCGAGGGGGTGAACTGATGGCGCCAGCGACAAACGCCGGTATTGCCGTTGCGCCGCTTGGTGGTGCCCAACCAATGACCGTCGATCAGGCGCGGCGGATCTGGGCGGCAAAATTTCGCACCGCCGGCATCGACTCCCCCGAGCTCGATGCCCGGATTTTAGTCGGACATGCGCTTTCGCTTGATCACGCCGGCCTGGCGGCGGCAAGCGCGCGCAAGCTTGGCGGCGACGAAGAGAACGCGATCGCGACCCTTGCGCGGCGCCGGCTGGCTCGTGAGCCGATCGCCCGCATCGTCGGCAGCAAGGAGTTTTGGGGTCTTGGACTCGCTGTCGACGCCGCGACGCTGGTGCCCCGGCCGGAAACCGAAACGGTCGTCGAGACCGCGCTTGCCGCGGTTGAGCGGGGCGGGGTGCGGGCCCGGCCCTTACGCATCGCTGATCTCGGCACCGGCAGCGGCGCCATTCTGCTCGCGCTTTTGAGCGAACTGCCGAATGCCTTCGGCGTCGGTACCGATACGAGTCCCGGCGCGCTGGCGATCGCGCGCGGCAACGCCCGCCGCCTGGGCTTGAGCCGCGCGGCCTACGTTGCCTGCGACATGGCGGCGGCATTGCACGGTCAGTTCGACGTTATCGCCTCGAACCCGCCCTATGTGGCATCGGCGGATATCGCCGCATTGCCGCCAGACGTGCGCCTGTTCGATCCCCGCCATGCGCTCGACGGCGGACCCGATGGACTTGATTCTTACCGGGCGATTGTCGCGGCGGCCCCCGCGATCCTGGCTGCGGACGGCGTGATCGTCGTCGAGCTGGGCGCCGGCCAGGCGGAATCGGTTGCCGCTCTATTCGCCGCAGCAGGGCTTGCGCCGGCGGCGCCGCTACCCGATCTTAATGGAGTGCCGCGCGCCCTCGTTGCGAGAAAGTAACAAGTAAACGCATGAGGGGCGAGCATCGGACCCCGGCAAAAAGCACTGGGGCGGGAAAGCAGTTGGGCAAAAAAGCACTTGGAATGTCCGCCGGAACCGACTAGCTTGCGGTCACGGAATCGGCCCGAGATGAGGGTGCCGCGTTGCCTTGAACGCCTAAGAGCCTAACCGAAAGAGTTGGCTCCAAAAGGCCGGCAATGCAGGCCAGGCAGACAAGCGAAAGCTGGCAAGCGATAACTGGATAGCGAACGCCGGATTGGTCGGCACACAGGATCGCCGGATTCAGAGCGCGAATGTTTAAACCGTGAAGGTCAAGCCGAGACGTTACCACCGGTTCGGCGCGCGTCGATGCAGATAAGACGCGCGCATGACAACGCTAACTAACGCGGCGGGTGGCGGCGCGACGAGGGCTGATTGGCTGGGAGAGAGTGACTTGCACCGAAGGGCGAATGCGAACGGCGTTGAGCTGATGCCGCGGTATTTGAGTGACGTTCGACGACCATAGACTTCGACGACCATAGACGATGAACAGATGCGACGGCGCCGTTGCCGTCGTGCAAAACGGGGTTGGCGGAACAGCAAACCATGAGAAACGGTCAGAATAATAAACGTATGCGCGGTCGTAACCGTAAGGGTGGCCATCATCATCAGAATCCGTTGTCACGGATGTACGAGTCCAACGGGCCGGACGTAAAAATCCGGGGAACGGCCTCGCACATTGCCGAGAAATATCTCCAGCTCGCTCGCGATGCGCAAAGTTCCGGAGATCCGATCGCCGCCGAAAATTATTATCAACACGCTGAACATTATTTCCGTTTGATCGCCGCCGCGCAGGAACAGCTTCGCCAGAACCAGCCCTATTTTCAGCAGCAACAACCGGGCGGTGGAGTGGGCGGCAATATGGCCGACGACGGCTACGACGACGGCGATGATCAGCCGCAAGTGGGCGAGCCCTACGCGCCGCAATCGCAACCGTTTTATCAGCGCGAGCCGCAACACAATCAGCATCAGCCGCAGCAGTATCAGCCGCATCAACCGCAGCAGCACCAGCCGCAACAGCAGCCGCAGCAGTTTCAACCGCGTCCGCAGCCGCAAATGCCGGACAATGACGGCGATGTTGAACGGCTGCCGTCATTCATTACCGGCAGTCTTCCGCAACAGCAGAGCGCACCGCAACACGGCCAAGGCGCGAATGGCCCGCATGGCCAAGGTGGCGGCAATGGTCCGAATGGCTATGACGGGTCGCCGGACCGGTTTCCGTTGCACCGGCGGCGTCGGCGACATCGCGGCGGTCCGCGCGACTATGCGCCGGACCAATCCATCGCCGCCGAGAATGACGGCGCGCCGCATACCGGCGCGGATTCGGTCGACGAATAAAAAACCATTCCGAGGTTTGTCGCGTTCTCACGTAATCTCGCGGGCCGGCGAGATCTCCGGGCAGCGCCGGCGAGGCGGCGCCCGGAGCGAGCGCTGGCTAGAGGCCGCGCGGCGCCTTGGCTAACCGCACCAGAAGCCAGATCGGCACGACGATCACCGCTCCGAGCAGGAAATACCGCCACAGCCACCGAACGGCGTCGAAGCCCATATTCCAGACGTGCTCGATGAGCCGGCGCACCGATTCAAGGATGTTCCAGGGGTCGAGGCCGATCGCGGCGAGGATGACGCCGACCAAGATGGACAGCAGGATAAGCCGGCCAATCACTGCGAGAGGCGGGCCGCCGAAGAAACGCTGGACGAAATCTTGGGGTCTTCGGGATTCCAGGGATTCTTGGCTCATTGGCGCTCTCCCGCTTGGCTCAATTAGGAACTTGTGAGGCCGCGCGCAAGCGGCCTGCCCACCGCACGCGGGCCGCCCGCCACAATGGCCACGCGCCGGCCTCCCGCTATCTCGCGACGGCGTTGCCTCGGCTCGACAACTGGCGCTAAGTTGCGCCGCCCCGCGCTTGGTATGGGGCATTCCGAGGACTTTTCATGGCCAAAGTAGAAGACCTCGCGCCCGCAGCGCATGCGAGCCTGAACGACGATATCGGCGAGCAAACCCGGCTCCGCATGTATCGCATGCAGGTGGAGATTCGCGAGGCCGAGCAACGCGCGTTCGATCTGTTTCTGCAGAACCTGGTAAAAGGCACCAGCCATCTCTCGCTCGGCCAGGAGGCGGTCGCCGCCGGCTGCGCCGCCGCCATGCAGCCCGGCGATCTTTCGTTCTGCACGTATCGCGGCCACGCCCACACGTTGGCGCGCGGCGTCGAGTTCGAAAAGGTGCTGGGCGAGCTGATGCAGCGCGACAATGGATTGATGCGCGGCAAAGGCGGCTCGATGCACCTGACCTCCACCGATCATGGCGTCATGGGGTCCTACGCCATCATCGGCGCGCATCTGCCGATTGCCTGCGGCGCAGCATGGCGGGCGCAGTACAAGGGCCAGAATGACGTGTCGGTCTGCTTCTTCGGCGACGGCACCACTAATATCGGCGCCTTCCATGAGGCGTTGAATTTTGCCGCGGTATGGAAACTACCGGTCATCTTCATCTGCGAGAACAATCTCTACATGGAATATACGCCGATCGGCGACGTCACCGCGGTGCCACATCCGGCGGCTGACCGCGCCGCGTCCTACGGGCTGCCGGGCATCGTCATCGACGGCAACGACGCCGACGTTGTCTATCGCACCGCGCGCGCCGCTTATGACAAGGCGCGCGCCGGCGGCGGCCCGTCCTTGATCGAATGCATGACCTATCGCTACAGCGGACATTCGCGCGCCGATCCGGCCAAATACCGTCCCGAGGGCGAGCTGGAAAAATGGAAAGAGCGCGATCCAATAAAAATCTATCGCGCGCGGCTCAAGCAATTCGGCGTCGGCGAAGACATCATCGTCGGCATCGAGACCGACGTGAAACGCCGCGTCGACGAAGCGACCGAAAAGTGCAAGGCGGCGCCGATGCCGCCGGCCGACATCCTCACTACCGACGTCTATGCCGACGGAGGCTTCGCATGGCGGAACTGACCTATCGCGACGCCGTGATCCGCGGCATCGCCCAGGAAATGGCGCGCGATCCCGACGTGGTGTTCTTGGGGGAAGACGTCGCCAAGGCCGGCGGCGTGTTCAAGGCGACCGTCGGGCTGTACGAGCAGTTCGGTCCGCTGCGCGTGCGCGACACGCCGATCTCCGAGCAGGCGATCCTCGGCGCCGCCATGGGCGCGGCGATGACCGGATTGAAGCCGATCGCCGAAATTATGTTTTCCGATTTTTTCGCGGTCTGCTTCGATTACATCGCCAATGAGTTTCCGAAAAGCCGCTACATGTCGAACGGCCAGGTCAAATGCCCGCTGGTGGTGCGCACCGGCAATGGCGGCGGCGCCCGCTTCGGCGCGCAGCATTCGCAGAGCGTCGAGAACTGGTGCATGATGATCCCAGGACTCAAGGTCGTGGCGCCGTCGTCGCCGCGCGACGTCATCGGGCTCCTTGCCGCCGCGGTGCGCGATCCCGATCCGGTGATCTTCCTTGAGCACAAATCGCTCTACCCGACCAAGGGCGAAGTGCCGGACGGCGAGATCGTCGACAAGCTCGGCACCGCCAGCATCGTACGGCCGGGCAAGGACGCCACCATCATCGCGCTCGCCATGATGGTGCCGCGCGCGCTCGCCGCGGCCGAGAAGCTCAAGGCCGAGCACGGCATCGACTGCGAAGTGGTGGACGTGCGCTCGCTGGTGCCGCTCGACACGCAAACCATCCTCGGCTCGGTGGCGCGCACGCACCGCCTGTTCACGGTCGAGGAGAATCCGCGGCTGTGCGGCTGGGGCGCGGAAATCGTCTCGATTGTCGCCGACGAGGCGTTTTACGATCTCGACGGCCCGCCGGTCCGGATCACCACGCCGCACATTCCGCTACCGGCCGCCGATATCCTGGAAGACATGGCGCTGCCGTCGGTCGACCGGATCGCCGAACGGGTGCGGCGCAGCCTCAATTCGTGATGGGCGAAACAAGACCCTAGCAGGCAAGACCATGGCCAATGAACCCAGCCGCGAAAATCCCGACGGGCCGATCGGCACCGAGATCATTTTCGAAAACGACAAGGTGCGGGTGTGGGACATGCGCGTTCCCGCGCGCGGCAAGAAGCCGTGGCATCACCACACGATGGACTACGTCATCATCAACGTCACCGGTGGCAAGGCCGAGATCGAAAACGTCGAAGGCAAATCCTATATCGCCAATGACAAGGCCGGCGGCGTCATCTGGAAGGATGCCGGGGAGAAGCACGAGCTGCGCAATCTCACCGATGAGCCCTATCGCAATATTCTCGTCGAGCTCAAGCCCGGAAAATAACGCCGTCCGCCGCGCATCGATCAGCAGGATCAGTATCATGGCCATGTATGACAATCTGCTCGCCAATGTTCCGACCGATCTGTGGATCGGCGGCAAATGGCGCAAATCTTCGGATGGCGCCCGGTTCGACGTGATCGACCCGGCGACCGAAAATAAAGTCGCGTCGGTCGCCAGCGCGACCGTCGACGACGCCAAGGCGGCGCTCGACGCCGCGCAGGCAGCGTTCCCCGGCTGGGCCGCCAAAAAACCGCGCGAACGCGGTGAAATCTTGCGCAAGTCCTACGACCTCATCATGCGCGACGCCGAGCGGCTGGCGAAGCTGATCACCATCGAGAACGGCAAGGCGCTGTCGGACTCGCGCGGCGAGGTCGCCTATGCCGCGGAATTCTTCCGCTGGTATGCCGAGGAAGCGGTGCGCAATATCGGCTCGAACTCGGTGGCGCCGTCGACCGGCGCGCGTATCTTCGTGCACCACAAGCCGGCCGGGATTGCCGTGCTGGTGACGCCGTGGAATTTCCCGGCGGCGATGGCGACGCGCAAGATTGGCCCGGCGCTCGCTGCCGGCTGTCCGGTCGTGCTCAAGCCCGCGTCCGACACCCCGCTCACCATGCTGGCCTTGATGCCCATTCTGGAAGAAGCCGGCGTGCCGGCCGGCGTGGTCAACGTCATTCCGTCGCGCTCGTCGGGTAAGGTGGTGAGCGCCATGCTGCACGATCCGCGCGTGCGCGTGGTGTCGTTCACCGGGTCGACCGAGGTCGGCCGCAAGCTGTTGCATGAAGCCGCCGACAACATCGTCAAACCGGCGATGGAACTCGGCGGCAATGCGCCGTTCATCGTGTTCGACGACGCCGACGTCGATGCGGCAATTGACGGTGCGATGATTGCGAAAATGCGCAACATGGGCGAGGCCTGCACCGCGGCCAATCGCTTCTATGTGCATGAAAAGGTGCAGGACGAGTTCACCAAGAAGCTCACGGCGAAAATGGCCGGCCTGAAAATGGGCAACGGCCTCGACGATGGCATCGCGCTCGGCCCGCTGGTCAATAAAGACGGTCTCGACAAGGTCATCGAGCTGGTCGACGACGCCGTGAAAAAAGGCGCCAAAGTGCTTACCGGCGGCAAAGCGCCCGGTGGCCCCGGATTTTTCTATCCGGCGACCGTGCTGACCAACGTGTCCAACGATGCCAAAATGCTGAACGAGGAAATCTTCGGCCCCGTGGCTTCGATCCAGGCTTTCAAGTCGGAAGACGAGGTCATCACCCGCGCCAACGACACCGAATATGGCCTCGTCGCCTACCTCTACACCAAAGATTTGAGCCGCGGCATGCGCGTCTCGGAAAAACTCGACTTCGGCATGATCGGCCTCAACCGCGGCATCGTCTCCGATCCCGCGGCGCCGTTCGGCGGCACCAAGCAATCCGGCCTTGGCCGCGAGGGCGCCCACGAAGGGCTGATGGAATTTTTGGAGACGCAATACGTTTCGGTGACGTGGTAAGGCGAACCCTCGAATCATGACCAAAGACGAAGTTGCCAACAAGCTGCTTGGCGCCTGGCGCTATGTCGGCACGCGGATCAACGGCGGTACCTGGGATCGCGGCGCTAATCCGAAGGGCATGATCTATTACGGCCCGCATGGTGAGATGGCAGTGCAGATCGCGCCCGATGTCGAGCGCAAGCGCGCTGGGGCGGCGATGACGCCGGACGAAGCGAGGATCGCATTGAAGGATTACATCGCCTATTTCGGCACTTACACCATCGACGAAAATGCCGGAACGGTGACACATCATCGCCAAGACAGCCTGCAGCCGGGCGACAAAGGCGATCTGGTGCGCCGTTATGAGTTTGCCGGTGATCGCCTGGTATTGCGGCCACCGAATTCGACGATGGAGGTCACTTGGGAACGCATCAAATAAAAGCCCCCGCCGCGATATCCGCAGCGGCTGAAATCCCGGCAAAGCAAATCATTCGGTGATGCAGTGAGTGAACAGTCTCAATCGGCAGCCCAACGCCTGATCGGTTCATGGCGCTATGTCGGCTCGACGCTTGACGGCAAAGCGCAAGGAGAGCGCGGAGCGAGCCCCAAAGGCATCATCATCTACGACGTTCACGGTCACATGGCCTGTCACGTCGCGCCCGATCGCAACGTGCCGCGAACCGGCAAGGAGCCGACCGGCGAAGAGGCGATAGCAGCGCTCGCCGATCACATCGCCTATTTCGGCACCTATTCGGTCGATGAGCGCGCCCGCACGGTCACGCATCATCGCCAGGGCAGCGTACAGCCCGGCGACAGCGGCGACGTGGTACGCGGCTATGAATTCGCCGGCGACCGGCTCATTCTGCGTCCCGTCGGCACGACGCGGGAAGTGATCTGGCAACGGATTAAATGAGGCGGCACTGATCATGGATGTCCTGATGCCGCAACTCGGCGAAACCGTCGCCGAGGGCAAGATCACCAAATGGTTCGTCTCAGCCGGCACCGCGGTCAAGCCGGGGGACAATCTGTTCGAGATCGAGACCGATAAGGTGTCGATGGAAGTTCCGTCGACCACGTCCGGCGTGCTTGCCGAGATTCGCGTCGTGGCGGGCGAAATTGCTCCGGTCGGGGCCGTGGTCGGTGTGATTTCTGATGGGCCCAGCGCGGCAGCGACTGCGCCGGCCGCGATCGCGTCGCGTCCGCCGCCGACACCACCTACCGCCCAAGCGGTTCCGGCGCCAGCAGCAGTGCCGAGCGTATCCGCGCGGCGCGACGCGCGACAAGAATCGCACCCAATCAAGCTCGATCCGTTCTTCGAAGTCCGCACGCCGGAGCGCAATTACGGGCCGGCGCGCTTGTCCGGCGGCATAGCTGTCACACCGCTGGCGCGGCGACTTGCCGGCGAGGGCGGCATCGATCTTTCGCGCCTGCGCGGCTCCGGCCCGCATGGCCGCATTGTTGCCAGCGACATCGCGGAAGCGCGACGGCCCTCGACCGCATCCGCCGCGGGGCCAAGTGCCGCGGACATTAAGGCGCTTTACGCGCCGGACAGCTACGAGGAAGTGCCGCTCGACGGCATGCGCCGCACTATCGCGACCCGGCTGACGCAGGCCGCAGCGGTTCCGCACTTCTATCTTACCGCCGACATCGAAATCGACCGGCTCATCGCGCTGCGCGAAGAAGCCAACGCCGCGGCGGCCTAAGAACAAAGACGGCAAGCCGCTGTTCAAGCTTTCGCTTAACGATTTCGTGATCCGCGCACTGGCGCTCGCTTTGCAGCGCGTGCCGGCGGCCAATGCGGTCTGGGCCGGCGATCACATCCTCCGCTTCAAGCGTTCCGATATCGGTATTGCGGTGGCGCTCGACGGCGGTCTGATCACGCCGATCATCCATAATGCCGAGACGCAGTCGCTGAGCGCGATCTCCGCGGAGATGAAAGAGCTCGCGGCGCGCGCCCGCGACAAAAAGCTGAAACCTTCCGATTATCAGGGCGGCGCGTCTGCGATCTCCAATCTCGGCATGCGTCAGGTGCGCGAATTCACCGCCATCATCAATCCGCCGCATGCGACCATCCTGGCGGTCGGCGCGGCACGCCGTCAGGCGGTGGAGAAGCCCGACGGCGGCGTCGGTTTCGTCAGCATGCTAAGCGTGACGCTGGGCTGCGATCATCGCGTGGTTGACGGCGCGCTTGGCGCCGAGCTTCTCGCTGCTGTCAAATTGCTTCTTGAGATGCCAGTAAGCATGCTGGTCTGAGGATAAAGGATGCCCGCCACTAAGCCCGAGATTGTGCTGGTCGGTCCGCTCAAGCCTGTCATTGTCAAGGGTCTCGACGCCGCCTGCACGGTTTATAAGGCCGCCGAAGCGAAGGACCGCGACGCTTTCATTGCCGAGCACGCCCACGTGCGCGCCATCGCCTGCAGCGACACGGCCTATAAGATTCCGGGGGATCTGATGGCGCGGTTCCCAAAGCTCCAGATCGTGGCGAGCTTCGGCGTCGGCTACGACCACATGGACGCCAAATGGGCCGCTGCGCACAATGTCATCCTGACCAATACCGCCGGCGTATTGACCGAGGAGGTCGCCGACACTGCGCTCGGTCTGCTGCTGTGCACGGTGCGCGAATTTCCCCAGGCCGAGCGCCATCTGCGCGCCGGCAAGTGGACCGAACGCGCCTATCCGCTGAGCAAAGCCTCGCTGCGCAACCGCACCGTCGGCTTGGTCGGCATGGGCGCCATCGGTCAGGCCGTCGCGCGGCGGCTCGACGCCATGAAAGTGCCGGTCGTCTATCATACGCGGCAGCAGCGCGGCGAACTGCCCTACCGGTATTATCCCAATCTGCTCGACATGGCGCGCGACGTCGATGTCCTCCTGGTGATCGTGCCCGGTGGCGCGGCGACGGCGAAAATGATCGATGCTACAGTGCTGGACGCGCTTGGTCCGGACGGCATCCTGATCAATATGGCGCGCGGTTCGGTGGTCGACGAGCCGGCTTTGACCAAGGCGCTTAAGGACAAGCGCATCATGGCCGCGGGCCTGGACGTTTTTGCCAACGAGCCAGACGTGCCAGCCGAGCTGATCGCGATGGACAATGTCGTGCTGTGGCCCCATGTCGGCTCGGGATCGGTCCATACGCGCGAGAAAATGGATCAGCTTGTGGTCGACAACATTCTGGCCTGGGCCACCGGCAAACCGCCGCTGACGCCGGTACCGGAGACGCCGTTCACGTCGTGGAGCGCCTAGGGGCTGAAAGGCGATCCGGCAGCGGTAAGATAAGCCTTTAAGACGAGTTGAAAGCAGTTGGGCATGAAGAGTTGTGGCGTGATCGTCGCCGGTGCAATTGCCGCGGGCCTCTGCGGCGGCGCCGCTTATGCGCAAAATGCGCAAGGCGGCGGCCAGAACGATGCACCCCCGCAACCTGCCCCAGCGCAAGCCGCTCCGGCGCAAAATGGCTTAAGCGAAGCGGCTAATGCCATGATCGGCACCTGGGAATTCTCCAATGCCGATCATGATCGAATTTGCCACTTCACGTTCCGCACCGAAGCCGCGACCGGCGGCTACAAGCTCGATATCGACAAGAACTGCCCGAATCTGTTTGCGTCGACTGCCACCATCGTGGGCTGGTCGTTGGACAACTACGGCGATTTGCGCCTGCTCGACGCGGGTGGCAAAGAGGTCGTGGAGCTCAGCGAAGTCGAAGGCGGCATGTACGACGGGTTCACGCCGGAAGAGGGCCGTTACATTTTGCAGACCGCGGCTGCGGCGCCGACGCTCACCGCAGCCGACATGGTCGGCGATTGGGCGGTCGCGCGTGGCGCCGGAAAGCCGATCTGCGTGCTGACGCTGACCAATAATCCGGCTGGGGACGCCTTGGCGCTTACCGTGAAGCCCGGCTGCGACGCCGTCGTCACGGGTTTTGCGCCGAGCGCGTGGCGCATGGACGAGGGCGCTTTGGTTCTCTACTCGGCGCGCGGGCAGAACTGGCAATTCGAACAAACCGACACCAAGACCTGGCAACGCGTGCCGGAAACGGCAAATCCGATCCTGCTGCTGCGGCAGTAACGGACCAGACCCCTCAATCAAAAACAATCAACAGCTCGTGAAATGAACAAACGGTATCAGGTCGTCATCGTCGGCGGAGGACCTGTCGGCGTCGCGCTCGCGGTCGAGCTTGGCCTGCGTGGAATTACTTGCGCCTTGATCGAGCGCCGCACCGAGCCGCAGCGCATCCCCAAGGGCCAGAACCTGACGCAGCGCTCGATGGAGCATTTTTACGCGTGGGGCGTCGCCGATCAGGTCCGCGCCGTGCGCATTCTGCCGCCGGATTATCCGATGAGCGGTATCGTCGCCTATCGCGATCTCAATAACGAATACTGGTACGCACCGCCGCTGCGCGAGATCGTCAATTCCTATTATTTCGAAGAGAACGAACGGCTGCCGCAATATCTCGTCGAAGACGTGCTGCGCGGACGATTGGCGCAGCTCGGCGCGGTCACGGCCCGCTTCGGCTGGGCCGCCGAAAAGATCGAGCAGGACGACGGCGGCGTCCGCGTTACCGCCGCCGAGCAAGGCAGCATGGCGCGCGAGGTCATCGAAGCCGACTACGTGGTTGGCTGCGACGGCGGTCATTCCATCGTGCGGCGGCAAATCGGGATCGAGCGCAGCGGCGCGGATTTCGACCAGGTCATGGTGCTGGCGCTGTTCCGCTCGCGCGACCTGCATGAGAAACTCAAGCGCTTTCCGCCGCGCTCCACCTATCGCGTGCTGAACCCCGATCTGCAAGGGTACTGGCAGTTCTTCGGCCGCGTCGACCTTGGCGAGAGCTGGTTCTTTCATTCACCGGTGCCGGCCGATACTACGCAGGACAATTACGATTTTCTGGCGCTATTGCACAAAGCCGCGGGCTTCCCGTTCGTCTGCGATTTCGACTACGTGGGGTTTTGGGATTTGCGCATCGCCGTCGCCGATCGCTATCAGGTGGGACGCGTATTCATCGCCGGCGATGCCGCGCATTCGCACCCGCCTTATGGCGGATACGGTCTCAATAACGGCCTGGACGACGTCGCCAACCTCGGTTGGAAACTCGCGGCCCGACTGCAAGGCTGGGGCGGCGACGCCCTCTTGCAAAGCTATACCACCGAGCGGCAGCCGATTTTCATGGAAACCGGCCGCGACTTTATCGAGTCGGGCATCCAGCGCGATCGAGTTTTCCTCAATCGCTATAATCCCGATCGCGACCGTGCGGAATTCGAAAAGGCCTGGACCGACCACGCCGGCGCTGCGGCGCCGCGCGTGCTCACCTACGAGCCGCACTATGAGGGTTCGCCCATTGTCTTCGGGCCGCCCGGCGGCGCCAGCAGCGCGCGGGGCAGTCACACCTTCGCGGCCCGCTCCGGTCACCATCTGCCGCCGCAAAAGCTTTCGTCCGGGCGCAATGTCTTCGAGGAGCTCGGCCGGGATTTTACTTTGCTTGCATTCGACGGCGAAGATCAGACCGTCGCGGCGTTCGAAAAGGCGGCACACGGTCTCGGCGTTCCGCTTAAAATCGTGTGTGACAGTTACCAAGAGGGCCGTACCGCCTACGAGGCGAAACTGATGCTGATCCGGCCCGATCGCTATGTTGCCTGGACCGCAGACGTCGCGCCGGCTGACCCCGCCGGCGTCCTCGCCAAGGCGGTCGGACGGGCATAGTGCGGGCCAGCCGGATACGCTTAAATATCGTCAGGGACGGGAAACGCAGGCACCAGGAGAGCAAGCAATGACCAAACTTCCCACGCGTAAGCTCGGTTCGTCCGGCATCGAGACCTCGGCCATCGGGCTCGGCTGCATGTCGCTCTCCGGCGTCTATGGCAAGAGCAACGACGATGACGCGATCGCGCTTATTCGCGAAGCGCTCGATCGCGGCATCACCATGCTCGATACGTCGGACGCCTACGGCGCCGGCCACAACGAGGAACTCGTCGGCAAAGCTATCAAGGGGCGGCGCGCGGACGTGGTGCTGGCGACGAAGTTCGGTAATCTCGGCGGGCGCGGCGGCAAGACCGCCGACGGCCGGCCTGAATTCGTCATCAGCTCCTGCGAAGCAAGCCTCAAGCGGCTCGGCGTCGATGTCATCGATCTTTATTACCAGCACCGCATCGATCCGACCGTTCCGACCGAGGACACGGTGGGCGCTATGGCGAAGCTCATCGAACAAGGTAAGGTCCGCGCGCTCGGCTTGAGCGAAGCGAGCCCGCAGACCATTCGCCGCGGCCATGCCGTGCACAAGATCGCGGCGGTACAGAACGAATACTCGCTACTCTATCGCAGCGAGGGCGAGGAGACGCTGCAGACGACGCGCCAACTCGGCATCGCTTTTGTGGCCTATTCGCCGCTCGGCCGTGGGCTCCTCACCGGGGCGGTGGAAGATCCCGCCACGCTCGCCGACAACGATGCGCGCAAGCGCCATCCGCGCTTCGCCGCGGAAAATATCGGCCATAATCTCGGCCTGGTGCAGAAGATCGCGGAAATCTCGCGCCGGAAAAACTGCACCCCCGGCCAGCTCGCACTGGCATGGTTGCTCGCGCAAGGCGACGATATCGTGCCGATCCCGGGCACCAAGCATAAAGACCGGCTCATCGAGAACATCGGCGCGCTTTCGGTCAAGCTGAGCGCCGACGATCTGGCGCAGATTTCGAGCGCCGTACCGGTCGGCGCCGTTGCCGGCTTGCGTTATCCCGAAGGGCAGATGAAGAGCGTTTACGTCTGAGCGCGATTGCGCAGTCGACGTACCGCGGCTGCGGTTCGGCATTCAACGAACTTGGCGAATGTTCACGCTAACGCTACACCGAGATCGACCTGGGCGACAAAGATGAAGTGCGCGGTAGTGCCGTGCATCGAGCAAGCGTCACACCGATGGCGCGAAGAAACTGCGGGGAGAGAGAATGTGGATCGCGCTGGTCATCACCCACGGGCTTTTGGCGTTTCTCCTGCTGGGCGCCGTCACGCATCAGGTGGTGAGCGTATGGGCGCCGGTACGCGCCGGCGCCAGTAATTTCGTCGACCGTTTTCGCGCCGTCGGCTCGGCACATTACGTCAATGCCGTCATCGTGCTTTACTTGGTGACCGCGACGCTGGGCGGCATTCTCTACACCAACTATCGCATCTCGGCCCGCATGATGATGGAAATGGGCCATTACTGGAAATCGGTCGGCGCCTTCGAGATTAAGGAACACCTGATCGCCATCGGTTTGGCGGTATTGCCGGCCTATTGGTACTTTTGGCGACCGTCGTCCGATGCCGGCGACTTGCGGACGCGTAAGCTGCTGACGACGCTGCTGGCCTTCATCATCTGGTATGCCTTTCTGGCCGGTCATGTCGCCAATAATATCCGCGGCATCGGGACGTGAGGCGCGCATGACCACCCGGAATCGCTTTGCCGTCTTCTCCGTTACGTTCGCCGCGGTCTATGCCGCCGTTTATTATTTCGCGGTCTATTACAATTGGCCGCTGTTCTCCTACGGACCGCAAACCGGTCAATGGCTGCTTCTCGACCACGCCGCGTCGGCCGGGCCGACAATGTATTGGTACGGCTGGATAGCGACGTCGGCGATTGCCGGCGCGGTGGCCGGACTCATCGTCAGTTCGCTGCCAGGCAATCCCGGCCGCCGGTTGTGGTCCGGCCTGGCGTGGCTCGTTCCGGTCTGCGCCATTGTGGCGATCGCGCACATGCTCAGCGGCTATTTCACGCGATGACACGCCGGATCAAGCTGAGGGAAATCCGGGCAGCTTTGATTCTTCCCTTGATGCTTGCCGGCCTGACCGCGGCACGCGCCGGCGGACAAATGACTTTCGGCGACGATACCAACACCAGCGCCAACGACGGGCCGCCGTTTTTCGGTTTTGTCCGCGACGCCGATGGTGCGGCGGTCGGCGATGCCCGAGTGACCGCCACGGTCAAAACCGGCGGCGCGCTCGTTACCACCAGCAACAGCATCGGCGTCTACAAGATCGCCGGCTTTGCCAAGAGCATCAATCCCGATGACATCGCGATCTCCTGCGCCAAGGACGGCTACAAGCAAGCCAATGTCATGCGGCGTCCCAATGCGCCCGGCGACACGACGGATCCGATTGAAGTCGATTGCGTCTTGCAGAAAGAATAGCCCATGAAGAATAGGCTATGACGCAGGCGCGTTGCGTTGTCACCGCGATCGCGTTGCTCTTCGCCTCCATCCAGGCGAAGCCTTCCCTTGCGCAGACGCTGACCGGCACCGTCAGTTCCGCCGCGGAAGGTGCGATGGAGGGCGTGCTGGTCAGCGCGCAAAAAACGGGCTCGCCCATCGCGATCACGGTTATCAGCGACGCGCAGGGCCGCTTCCGCTTTCCTGACGGACGACTGTCACCCGGGCATTATACGCTGCGCATTCGCGCCACCGGCTACGATCTCGCCGGCCCGAAGACGGTCGAGCTTGGCGCCGCGCCGGCCGATATTGCGATCAGGCTTAGCAAGACCGCCGACCTTGCCGCGCAGCTCACCAACACCGAGTGGCTGATGAGCATGCCCGGCACGGCAGAAGAGAAGCGGCCGCTGATGGAGTGCATGAGTTGCCACACGCTGCAGCGGATCGTCCGTTCGACTTACACAGCGGATCAGTTCGTTCCGGTGCTGGAGCGCATGGCGCACTACGCCAACAATACGATCCAGGCCCGGGTGCAGATGCGCGTCGCCCCGGTCAAGATCAACAGCGCCGTCGTCGCCAAGCTCGCGGCCTATCTGGCGGCGATAAATCTCAGCAACGGACCGGTCTGGAATTACCAATTGAAAACGCTGCCGCGGCCGAAGGGGCGCGCCACCCATGTCGTGATCACCGAATTCGATTTGCCGCGCCCGACCATCGCGCCGCACGACGTGCGCACCGACCGCGACGGCAATATCTGGTATTCGGATTTCGTCGAGAACTTTCTCGGCGAGCTCGATCCCAAGAGCGGCACGCTTAAGGAATATCCCATTCCGGTGCTAAAGCCGGGCTTTCCAACCGGCTCGCTCGACCTCGAACCGGACGCCGACGGCAATCTGTGGCTCGCCCTGATGTTCCAGGCCGGGCTCGCCCGTTTCGATATGAAGACCAAGATTTTTGCGGTTTTCCCGGTCGATGGCGTTGCCAACGACGACGCCATGCAGCAGTCGATGGTGATGCCGCGAAGCGATGATGTCGACGGCAAGGTCTGGACCAATGACGTGGCGCGGCATGCCATCATGCGGCTCGATCTGAAGACCGGGAAATACCAGCGCATCGATCCGTTCCAATTCCTGCCGCAAGGCCATTCGCACGCGCCCTACGGCATGGCGGCGGACGTCGAGAACAATCTCTATTTCATGGATTTCGGCGACGAGAATATCGGCCGCATCGATGCCGCGACCGGTGCCGTCACGATCTTTCCGACGCCGACGCCGAATTCCCGGCCGCGCCGGACCATGCTCGACGAGCACGGGCGGCTGTGGTTTGCCGAATTCGCCGCCAACAAGCTCGCGATGTTCGACACCAAGGCGGAGACATTCAAGGAATGGGACGTGCCGACGCCTTACACTTATCCGTATGACGTGTTCTGCGACAAGCACGGCGAATTATGGAGCGCCGGCATGGCAAGCGATCGTGTGCTGCGCTTCAATCCGCAAAGCGGGCGCACGATGGAATACCTGTTGCCGCGGCCGGCCAACATCCGGCGTGTCTTCGTCGACAATTCGACCGATCCGGTCACGTTCTGGGCCGGCAACAATCACGGCGCGGAAATCTTGCGTCTCGAACCGCTGGATTAGGTTGGCGTCGCGAGTGCTAAACGCAAGTTACGGGGAGCGAATCGATGACCAAAAAATCCATGCTTGTTGCGACGTTCGCCATGGTGTTGGTTGCTGGCGGCGGGACTGCCCCTATGGCGCAACAGGCGGTGCCGGCGGCGCCGCCACTGAGCGCGGCGGATGCCGCGCCCGTGCCCTACGCGCTGTCGATGGGCGATATGATGAACACGCTGGTGCAGCCGCGCCATGCCAAGCTCGGTCTGGCCGGCCGCGCCGAAAATTGGCCGCTCGCGGCCTATGCACTGATCGAAATCCGCCAGGTCTTTGCCGGCATCAAAAAGGCGCAGCCACGCTTTCGCGGCCTTCCGGTGGCCGAACTCGTCGATGCGGCGCTGGGGCAACCGATGAACGCGGTGGAAGCTGCAATCAAACAACAGGACGCCAAGAAATTCGCGCTCGCCTACGATCAGCTCACCCAAGGTTGCAACGCTTGTCATCAGGCGGTCGATCACCCCTTCGTGGTCATCAAGACCCCCGACGCCTCGGCATTTCCAAACCAGGATTTTAGGGCACGACCCTAAAAGCTTGTCCTGCTATTGTGCAGGCTGCGATAACCAGTCGAGCGTGATCATAATGTCCATTCGCATCATCGGCATGATCGGCGTCACGCCGCCGTCGAGCGACGCCACTTTGCACGTCATCGAAGGCGGCCTGTCGCCGCATTACGTGACCGAAGCCGCGCGCGCCCACGAAGCGGCCGGTTTTGATCTGGTGCTGGTCGGCTATTCGTCGTCGTCTGCCGAAGGCTTTCTGGTCGCGCTGCACGCCGCCGGACAGACCGAGCGACTCGGCTACCTCATCGCGCACCGTCCGGGCTTCGTGGCGCCGACCTTGATGGCGCGCAAGATCGCCACCTTCGATCATCTCACCGGCGGCCGGCTCGCGGTGCACATCATCACCGGCAAGACCGATGACGAGCAACAGGGTGACGGCGATTTCACCCCGAAAGCGGAGCGTTACCGCCGCGCCGCGGAATATCTCCAGTTGATGAAACTCGCTTGGACTAACGACAAGCCGTTCGATTTCGAAGGCGAGTTCTATCGCGTCAAGGGCGCGCATTCGGACGTGCACCCGGTGCAGAAGCCGCATCCGCCGCTGTTCTTCGGCGGCGCCTCCGATGGCGCGCTGGAAATGGGCGCGCGGCTTTGCGACGTCTATGCGATCTATGCCGAGCCGCTCGCCTCGACGCGCGAACGCATGACGGAGTTCCGCGCCCGCGCGGCGGCCTTCGGACGGACGCCGGGCTTCAATGTCTCGGTGCGCCCGATCATCGCGGCGAGCGAAGGCGCGGCCTGGGACAAGGCCAACAAGATACTTGCGGCCATGACCGGCGAAGGCGGCAAGAAAGGCTGGAGTCGGCAAGAGGCGATGTCCGGGCCGGTCGACAATGCCGGCCGGCGATTGATGAGCTTTGCGCTCGAAAGCGACGTGCATGACGAGCGGCTATGGATGCCGATTGCGCGCGCGACCGGCGCGCTCGGCAACACGTCGTGCCTGGTTGGCACGCCCGAGCAAGTCGCGGAAGCCATCCTGCGCTATTACCGGCTCGGCGTCGGTTCGTTTCTGATCCGCGGTTTCGACCCGTTCAACGATACCGTCGATTTCGGCCGCGAGCTCATTCCGCGGATCAAGGCCGGTGCCGCCGAGATCGATCGGTTGCCTGCGGCGGGATAAGTTGGGGCCGCCTTGCAGCGCGGGCGGTAAGCCCCAATACTGAGCGGTCGCGGTGTGGCGGTGAGGTGGTGTGGTGGCAGCGAGGCGTCGCAGCAGAGCGTTGAACCGTCGCGTGGCGTTCTTCATCGCCGCGCTGGTCGGCGCCAGCGGTCTCCCGGCCACCGGCGTGGCACACGCTCAAGGCTTCTTCGACTTTCTGTTCGGCGGGTCGCAGCAGCAGCAACCGCCGCCGCCTAATCCGGAGCTGCCGCCGCCACCGCCGGCAATCGGTCGCGTGGCGCCGGCCCCACTGGGATCGGAGCATGTCAACGAGGGCGCCTCTTCCACCGGCCACACGGTCGCCTTCTGCGTACGGCTGTGCGACGGCCAGCACTTTCCCTTGGAGCAAATGGCCGGGGTGACGCCAGTCGAGACCTGTCATGCGATCTGCCCGAGCAGTCAGACCAAAGTCTTCTTTGGCGCCGAAATTGCCTCCGCGACCGCCCGCGACGGTGCGCATTATTCCGAACTGAACACTGCTTTCCTTTATCGCAAGCAGCTCGTCGTCAACTGCACCTGCAATGGCAAAGATGCTTTCGGTCTTGTGCCGTTGGACGCCAAGACCGATCCTACCTTGCGGCCCGGTGACGTCGTGTCGACCAAGGAAGGGCTTGAGACTTATGGCGGCAAGACCGGCAAATCCCCGGCCTTCACGCCGGTCACTCCGGAAGCGCTGGGCCCGCAATTGAATTCCGTGGCGACGCCGCAAAATCCGTCCGCCGGCAATCCAGCGCACCGATAACAGCCATGCAAAACAGTCCGGTTCCCTTGCTTCGCGGCGCGCACGCGCAATTGCCCGGCGTAAGGCTGTGGTTCGTCGACAATGGCGGATCCGGCGTGCCGATCGTGCTGCTCCATCCGAACACCGGCACCTGCGCGGTTTGGGAGGAGCAAATCGTGGGTTTTTCGCGGGCCGGATACCGCGTCATCGCCTTCGATAGGCGCGGCTGGGGCAACAGCGTGGCCGATCCGGCATCCGGCCCACAGCCGGGAAGCATCGCCGGCGATCTCGACGCGCTGGTCGGTCATCTTGCGCTCGACAAATTTCATCTGATCGGCGTCGCCGGCGGCGGTTTCGCCGCCTTGGATTATGCGGCCTGGCGGCCGGAGCGATTGCGCAGCCTTGTCATCGGCGCCAGCACCGGCGCGATTGCGGATAAGGAAATCGCGGACTTCATCGAACGGATCGCCATTCCCGACATCAGGAAGCAACCCCCGCATTACCGCGAGCTTGGCCCGTCCTACCGCGGCGCCAACCCGGGGGGTACCAAGCGCTGGATCGAGATCGACGAGCACGCACGTCAACCGGGCGCAGGCTTCCAGCCGCAGCTCCGCACGCCAAATACCTTTGCCAAGATCGCAACTATACCGACGCCGACTCTCATTATCGCCGCCGATGCCGATCTGTTGGCGCCGCCGGCTTTAATGCGTATTTGGGCGGCGCACATGAAAAGCTACGAATGGGCCGTGATCCACGATGCAGGCCATGCCATGGCCTGGGAACAGCCGGGCCGGTTCAACGATATCGCGCTGGACTTTCTCGCGCGGCATTGAATGGGCCGAGGTGACCATGGCTATCGCGCCCCTCTACATCCTCGTCAGAATATGGATCCACGGCGGTCTGGAGGCGGAATTCGAGGCCTACGAGAGCAAGGTGTCGCGCATCATGGCGCGCTACGGCGGCATCATTGAGCGCGCTATTCGGACGTCCGCGGCGTCACAGGAAGGCTCAAATGAGCCCTTCGAGGTCCATGTGCTCAAGTTTCCAAGTCGGGCTCTCTACGATGCGTACCTGGATGATACGGAGCGCCGTTCTTTGAGCGGTGAACGCGCGCGCATAGTGACAAACAGCGATACTCTCGTTGGAACGCCAGGGCCGGCTTATGGCCCCTGACGGCGCCTGGAGCGACGCTGGCGGGATTTGCACCGCATGCTAAAAGGCCAAGTATTGTCACCTCATAATTAAGGTAGTAGCGCGCCCATGCCCAAACTCTACGAAGCCCTCGCGGATGCGTTCCTCGCAGAGGGGGTCGACACGCAGTTCGTCCTGATGGGCGACGGCAACATGCATTGGTCGACCGCCTTCGCCAAACTTCCGGGCGTCCATACCGTCCACGTCAGGCATGAGCACGTGACCGTCGCGGCGGCGACGGCCTACAACATCGCGACCGGCAAGCTCGCCGTTGCCTCGGTCACCTGCGGTCCCGGCGTGACCCAGTTGATGACGGCGCTGCCGGCCGCGGTGCGCGCCCGCCTGCCGATGGTGGTGTTTGCCGGCGAGTCGCCGATCAACGCCAAGTTCTACAACCAGTACATCGACCAGGCGCCGTTGGTGACGGCGACCGGGGCGCGTTACATCGCCGCCCATAGCGTGCCGCGCATGATGGACTACGTGCGCGAGGCCTTCCACATCGCCAAGGTCGAGCGGTGCCCGGTGGTCTTAGGCATTCCCTACGACCTGCAGAAGGTCGAATACATGGCCAACCAGCCTTACGAGACCTCGGCGATGTACCAGCCCAAGGTCGGGCGCATGCAGCCCGATCCCGAGCTCGTGGCCGAAGCCGTCGAGCGGCTGGCTGCGGCGAAACGGCCGATCATTCTCGGTGGTCGCGGCGTGCTGTGGTCCGGCGCGCGAGATGCGGTGATCAAGCTCGCCGATCGCTGCGGCGCCTTGCTCTCCAACACGCTGCCCGCGCGCGGTCTCTTCCACGACCATCCGTTCGGGCTCGGCACCACCGGCAGCTACTTCACGTCGTTGGGTCGAGAGATGTACGAATCGGCGGACGTCGTGCTCGCGGTCGGCACCAGCCTGTCCTACTACGTCGGCGGCGGGCACTATTGGGGAAAGGCCTGCAAGATCCAGTTGGACGATGCCCCGCGCGGCCTGCGCGATGGGCAGAAGGCCGCCGATATTTACGTACGATCGGATGCGCTCGCCGGGGTCGAAGCCATCCTTGCCGGCCTCGACAAGAAGCTGGGCGCTGGCAAACCGACGGCGGCGTCCATACGCTCGAAAGAGCTTGCGCACCGCATCGCGACCGAGCCGGCGGACTCGATGCCGTTCGACATCGCGCCCGGGGTGCTCGATCCACGCGAGGTGATCCGGGCCATCGACGCGGTCGTGCCAAAGGATTGGGACTGCGTCGTCGGCGGCGGCCATCAGGCCTATTTCAACACCCAGATGCGCGGCCGGCCGGCAGAGCGCTACACCACGGTCCGGGAATTCGGCGCGGTCGGCAACGGCCTATCGTATGCGCTCGGCGTCGCGGCTGCGCGCCGGCAGGGGCGCGACGGCAAGATCGTGCTGTTCGAAGGCGACGGTGGACTCTTGTTCCATATCCAGGAGCTCGAGACGCTCAAGCGGTGCGGATTTCGCATCCTGATCTGCGCGATGAACGACGGCGGCTACGGCTCGGAGTTTCACAAGCTGCGCGCCGACGGCATCGACGACAGTCTGGCTGTGTTCGGCCGGCCTCCGCTCGACAACATCGGACGCGGCTTCGGTCTGCGCGGCCACGAGATATGCGATGTATCGGTCATTCCAAAACTGTTCGCCGACTTCGCCGTGCAGGGCGAAAGCGAAATCTGGAACATCCAAATCTCGGATCAGGTCACGGCGCCGGTGATCCGCCAGACCATTAAGCGCGGCCACGGTAATATGTGAGCGAGTGTTGCGTGGCCTTGATTGTTGCTCCTGCAACCGCAGCGCGCGCGGTGATCTGCCGCCCTTTGCCGGTTCTCGGATTGCTTGATTTGCAGCGGCGCGTAGCCTTGAATTGAGAAAATTCTGCGGAGGAAAACGTGAACGCACATCCGTACCGGGCCGGCATTGTCGGCCTGATCTTGCTTTTGGCGTCGGCGGCTTGCGGCGCCCATGCACAGGCCGCCGATTTTCCGAACAAGCCGGTGACGATCATCTCCGATGCAGGCGTCGGTTCCGGCGCTGACATCGCCGCGCGCTTTGTCGCCGATCGACTCGGCCAGCTCTGGGGACAGCAGGTGGTGGTGATCAACCATCCCGGCGCCGGCGGCAGTATCGCGGTGCGCGCCACGACCGAAGCGCCTGCGGACGGCTACACGCTTTACATGGCGGCGTTCTCGACGTTTCTCGGCTTGCCGACGGTTGCCCCCAATCTTCCGGTGAAGCTACCGCGCGATCTTCTGCCGATCGGCTTCGCCGCCGAGCAGCCGATGTCCATTGCCGTGAGCTCGTCGCTTGGCGTCGCCACGCTGCCCGAGCTTATCGCGCTGGCAAAGAAAGAGCCGGGCAAAATCTCCATCGCTCTCACCGGCGTGGGCCGCATTACCCATCTCACCGGCGAGTTGCTGCAAATGCGCGCGGGCATCCAATTGGTCTCGATTCCCTATACCCGCGGACAAGGATCGGCGCTCGGCGACGTTGCCGCCGGTCGCGTGTCGATGATCATCGAGAATTATGCGGCGCTGGCCGGAACCGCCAAATCCGGCCAGATAAAGCTCATCGCAGTTGCCTCGCCGCAGCGACTGCCCGAATTTCCGGATCTGCCGACGGTTGCGGAAACGATCCCCGGCTTCTCGGCGTCCGGCTGGCTCGTCCTATTGGCACCGCTCGGCACACCGTCGCCGGTCATCGATAAGGTCAGTGCTGATCTCAATAAGATCGTCAATGATGCGGATTTCAAGAAGCGGTTGGCTACGATCGGCAGCTATACGCGACCCATGACGCCGGAGCAGACTCAGGCCTTCGTCGACAGCCAGCAACAGACCTGGATGCCCATCGTGGAAAAAGTCTCCGGTAAATGAGCGGAGGCTTGCCGCGGCCTCGGAATTAAGGATGCACGGTCTGCGTGAAGTAAGCGTCCTCGATCTTCAGACCGATGCCCCGCTCGGTAGCCTTCCGGTAAACCAGACTGCCGAGCGCCGCGAATTGCAGGCCGAGGCCCTTGTAGTTGTGGAAGCAAGTGACTTCGGCGGATGAGCGCCGGCCAGCCACTTTGCCAGCAACCACATCTTTCAATTCCGGCACTTTGCCGTAATCGATGACGCCGATGTCCGGCCGGCCGTAATCGCCGTTGGCGAATTCGGGCACCTGCGACGGCCAGCCACGCGCCGGATAAGCGGTGACGGGCTCATTGGTGTTCACCACCAGCCGATCGGCGCGCGTCAGGATTTCCGTGGGAATCTCGCTGCCCCGCACGCTGGTGACATGGATGCCCGGTTTCACCCATTCCGGCCGGACGGTCGGTGTCATCGAATTGGTGGCGGATACGAGAATGTCGACGCCTTCCGCCGCTTGCGCCGCATCATCGACGGGGCGGACTTCGCAGTTGAGCTTGGCCCCGTAATGCTCCGCGAATTTCTTGCGGTTCTCGGCCCGCGGACTGAACACTTTGACGAGGTTCAGGGGACGCACTGCGCACATCGCCTCGATCTGCGCTTCGGCCTGCCAGCCGGTGCCGAGCAATCCCATGGTCTTGGCGTCGGCGCGCGACAGGTATTTGGCAGCGACGCCGCTGGCGCCCCCGACACGCGTTTTCTGCATGACCCCGTCGGTGAACATGCAAAGCAGCTGGCCGGTATCGGTCGAGAACAACAGCACCGCGCCATTGTAACGGCCGCCCGGCTCCGAGACCGGCACTTTGACGCGACGCGGAGCGCCATTAACCATCGGCCAAGTCACGACATCGGAATTGAGCCGCAGAGCCGCGATGCCGCTGCCCGGCCAACTTCCCGACATTGTCTTGAAGGCATGGACCGCGCCTTCGCGCCGGTTTGCCACCAGCATATCCTGCCGCGGAATATCGACGGCGTCGCCCAGCCCGAGATCGCGGTAGGCGCTCTCCAGCGCCGCAACGCATTCGCGCATGTCCAATAGTTCGGTGATCTGATCGTTGGTCAGAATGAGCATTGCATTTCCTTGGGGCTGGAGAGTGGGCGCGCGCAGCGCGCTATTGATCGAGATGGATATTGTTGTCGCGGATCACTTGGCCCCAGCGCGCGATTTCGCTGCGCAAGAATGCGCTTGCAGCCGCCGGCGAACGCTGATCCGCGGGGAAGACGGAGACGTCCTGCGCCGCCCAGGCCTTGACGATCGCCGGGTCGGCCACGGTCTTTAGCAGCGCGCCGTTGAGCGTGGCGATGATCGCCTCGGGCGTTCCCGCCGGGGCGAACATCGCTTGCCAATAGACGACGTCGAGTTTGGGACCCAATACCGCAGGAAAGCTGTTCGCATTGGGGAATTCCGGCAGCTTCTCTTTCGACGTGACGCCGTAGGCCTTCAAGGCTCCGGTCGCGACCTGCTGCACGACCGATTGCGGGGTCGCAAAAAACAGGTCAATCTGCCCGCCCAACAGGTCGGTCAGCGCCGGTGCCGCGCCGCGATAGGGGATCTGATCGAGCGCAACGCCGGCTTCCTGTGCGAACAGCGTGGTGGCGAGATGGCCGGTGGTGCCGTAGCCGGCGATTGCCGCCTTCAGCCGCTGCTGCTTCATCAGGGCGATCAGGTCCTTGAGCGTGTTCGGCGTCAGCGTCTTGCGCCCGACGAGCACGAGGGGATTGCGGTTGATAAGCATCACCGGCGCGAAGGCTTTGACAGTGTCGAACGGCAGCGATTTATACAGCGAGACATTTGCGGCGATCTGCAGATTGTGGACCAAGAGCGTGTAGCCGTCCGGTGCCGCATGCGCCACCTTTTCGGCGCCGATGATCGCGCCGCCGCCGCCGACGTCTTCGACAATAAAGCCTTGTTTGAGCTGCGCCGAAACCGATTGCGCGACGACGCGGGCGGTCTCGTCGGTCGGTCCGCCGGCCGGATAGGGGACAATCACGGTCACGGTGCGGCTTGGATATTGCTGCGCCGACGCCGGCGGCACGCCGAGGACCAAGCCAAGTGCCGCCACCGCACAGGCGGCGAAACGATTCCACATACACTTCCTCCGTGTGCCGGTCTTTTTCTTGTTATGCCTTGTCTTACCTCTCCGGAATGACCGGTAACAAGAGGTACGGCTGTCGTCCGGGCGCAAAGTGCAGCGTATTGCGGGTCGCGAAGATACTGTCCGGCCGGTCCTCGGCATCGATGTGCAGAAACGGGCCGACGCCTTTCATCGGGTAGGGCGCGTTCGGCAATTCAATATCCTTGCCGTCCACGTCGTAATCTCTACCGCGGATATTGAGCGCGAGCCGATAACCGGGCGGTACCACGATCGAGGTCGGCCAGATTTCGACGTCGAGCTCGACCGGCTCGCCGGGCCGCAGCGGCCATTCTTCGTCGTGGGTGTGCCAGGGCCGGTAGGGCAGCGATTTTCCCGGATCGAGCTTGCGATGCGAGGCGCGCAGCCAGCCGAGTCCAATCGGTACGCGCGGATCGTTGGAGCCGATGAAGGTGACTTCCTTGCCGCCCGGATCGAACAAACGCAAGGCAAGGAAAAGATCAGCATCGATAGTCGGCGACGACACCCACAATTTGGCGGCGATCGGACCGGTGATCTCGAAGCTGGTGTCGCGTGGCGGCGTGCGAAAGATCAGGCCGTCGCCGGTCGTGTCATAAGCCAGCATGGTGGCGGTCGCCGGCTCCTTCGGCGTCAGCGCCAATTCCTCCGGCTGCAGAAAATATTTTGTCCATTGCGCGCGAGCCAGCGGCCACTCTTTCTCGCTGCGTAGGACGAATTTCTCATTGGGATGCCTGACGTTCAACGAAACGCGCGGCTGCTGCTCCCAGCCGGTATCCTCGCCTTTAAGGAAATGACCGAAGAACCGCTTCTGCAAGGTCTCGCCGTAGCCGCTGTAGAAGTGCGTGAAATGGGTGTCGCCGTGCACCTCTAGCCATTTTTGCCCGGAGCCGGCGGCCTGATAGCCCTCGAAATTGCCGCGGGTGTGCAGCCCCATGCCGCCCCAATTGGCGGCAGAGAAGAGCGGCGCCTCGATCTGCGAAAAGTCGGCGGTGCGCGCGGCGTAGTAATCGTCATGGAGCCGGCGCTGCTTTGCTTCGCCGGGCGAGTCGGCGCGATTCTTCTCAAGCTCCGCAGTGGAGAGCGTATCAGGGCCGGCCACCGTTTCACCCGTCAGCGCGCTTCTGGCGCCGCGATCGCCGAGGCCGTGCTGCACGCTGCCGACCTGACGCGGATGCCAACTCCTGAAAAAGTCGCTGAGAATGCCGCCATGCCGGCACAGGTCGCGGTAGTAATCCGAAGCGCCCTCCCAGATGCACAACGCGGCAAGATGCGGCGGCCGCAACGCCCCGACCGTCCATTGGTTCATGGCGTAATAGGAAATACCGTTGATGCCGACTTTGCCGTTGCTCCAGGATTGCGTGCCGGCCCATTCGACGCATGCGTAAAGATCCTGAGATTCGCGCGGCGACCAGACGTCGAGGAAACCCGGCGAGCGCCCGGCGCCGCGCGAATCGACACGCAGGCAGACATAACCGTCCGGCACCCATTTCTCCGGGTCGATCAGCTCCCAATTCTGATATTTGTTGCTCGAGCCTCGCAGCACTTCGGGCGCCGCTTTGACGAGCCGCGCCCAATTGCCTTTATAGGCCTGCTGAAACGCCAGTCCTTTGGCGTAAGGCCCATAACTGAGGATGACCGGGTACTCTCCTTCGGCGACGGGACGAAACACGTCGGCGCGCAACACCACGTCGTCATCCATCACGATGGGCGCGTCCCAATCGATCCGCATATTATCGCGAGTTTCATTTTTCATTGCCGTTGCGGCTGCTGCCGTCCCTTCAGGCGCGCCCACCGACTGCTTCAAACGCCCCGCGCAGAATGTCCCGCGATGGCTCCGAGCCGTCGACCAGCCGTAGCGTGCGCCGCTTGATCTTCCAGCCGGACGAGGTGCGGACCAGGTCCCAACGGTTGGTCACCACCCGGTGGATGTGATAGCCGTGCGAGGCGCCGTGGTTCGGCACCTCGATCTCCTCGCCGGATTTTTTCGGGGTGAGGATTTGGAGGTACGAAATCACCACCGCCGTGTCGCCGTCGACGGTGATGTGCGGCAGGCCGGTAAAGTGGGCGAGGCCGCCGGCGATGGCGGCCTGATGGCCCGGGCTTTGCAGAAGCGCGCCCATGACCTTGTTGCCGGTGGCGCCGGCAAGGCCGGGGCCACGGTCGAATACGCCATCCTCGGTGTAGACGGCTTCCGCATAGGCGGCGGCGCCGGTATCGGCGCTGGGCGGATGGCCGGCGATGAGGTTGTAGATTTCCAGCCGGTCCTCGATGGCCCGAATACGCCGTTCCAGGCTCGATTGTTGCTCGGCCATCATGGGTTCCTCGAATTGTGATTCACAGCGGCGGTTGAGCTATATTATCATTCGCTTAGGGCGATTTTGCATTCTATGCCTACCTAAATTCGGCATTGTCGCGTTGCGAAATCAGGGGGATTTCATGGCGTCCGGCGGCGAACTCGATCGTCGTACCTTCCTCGTGGCCGCGAGCGTCACCGGCGGCGGCTTGGCGCTCGGCTTCGCTATTCCATTCGTCTCCCGTTCCGAAGGCGTGGCACGGGCCGCGGAGGATGCCGACGTCACCTGCTGGGTGGACATCGCGCCGGATAATACGGTGACGATCCGCATTGCTCGCGCAGAAATGGGGCAGGGCGCCTTGACCGGACTCGCCATGCTGGTGGCCGAGGAGCTGGAATGCGACTGGGCGAGGGTCAAAACGGAATTCGTATCGCCTACGGAAAATCTGCGCCGCAATCAGATTTGGGGCGATACCGCAACCGGGGCCAGCCGCTCGATCGCGTCGTCGCAACACTATCTTCGCCGCGCCGGCGCGACGGCACGGGAGATGCTGATCGCCGCGGCGGCCGCGCGCTGGCGCGTACCGGCGGCGCAATGTGCCGCGCAAAACAGCACAATCGTGCACACACCGAGCGGACGAACGCTGACCTTCGGCGCCGTCGCCGAGGCCGCGGCCAAAGTCGAGCCGCCGGCCAATATCGCATTGAAACCGCCACAGGCCTGGAAGCTAATCGGCACGCCGCGCAATCGTCTGGACGTATTCGACAAGGTCACGGCCCAGCCGGTCTATGCCATCGACGTGCGGCTGCCGAACATGCTGTATGCCGCCATCGCGCAGTGCCCGGTCTTCGGCGGCGCGCTGAAGTCAGCCGACGAGGCGTCGATCGCCGGCATGGCGGGTGTGCGCGGCATAGTGCGCATGCCGGATGCGGTCGCCGTGGTGGCCGATTCGTGGTGGCGGGCAAAACGCGCCCTCGACGCACTACGCGTCGATTGGGATGACCGCGGCAATAAGCAAGTTTCGAGCGCTTCGATTGCCCAGACGGTGCGCGCCGGACTCGCTGCGGCCGCCGCGCAAGTCGGAAGCGTCCACGGCGATGCTGCGGCGGCGCTCGGCCGCGCCGTGCGGCGCGTCGAAGCCGAATACACGGTGCCGTTTCTGGCGCATGCGACCATGGAGCCGCAGACCTGTACCGCGCATGTCACGTCCAAAGGCGTCGCGATCTGGGTGCCGACCCAGGAGCCGGCGACTGCACTGGCGACTGCGGCGCTCGCCGCCGGCGTGCCGAACGACAAAGTCACAGTGCACCGGACGATGCTCGGCGGCGGCTTCGGCCGGCGCGCGCCGATCCAGGAATATGTCCGCCAGGCCGTCGTCATTGCCAAGGAATTCGAGGTTCCAGTCAAGCTCGTGTGGTCGCGCGAACAGGACATTGCGCACGATCTTTATCGGCCCTGCGGTATGGCGCGGCTCGTCGCCGGCCTTGACGCCGACGGCCTGCCGGTGGCGTGGACGATCCGCCTCGCCGGACCGTCGTTCGTGGCGTCGCTGGTGCCGGAATTCGGCGCCAACATCATCGACCGAACCTTCGTTAGCGGCCTCGCCGAGGAGATGCCCTACGACGTGCCGAATTATCTGGTCGACTACGTCATCTGCCCGACACCGGTGCCGCTCGGGGTATGGCGCGCGATCAACTACACGCAAAACGCCTTCTATAAGGAATGCTTCGTTGACGAAATGGCGCATGCCGCCGGAGTCGATCCCTATCTGTACCGGTGCAAGCTGTTGAGCAAAAGCCCGAAGAACCTTGCCGTGCTCGATGCCGCGGCGAAGCGTGCGAACTGGGGCAGTCCGCTGCCGCCCGGCGTCTATCGCGGCATCGCACTCAACGAGGCCTGCGGCAGCTATTGCGCGCAAGTGGTGGAGGCGTCCGTTGCTGACGGCAGTGTGCACGTGCATCGCGTCGTGTCGGCGCTCGATCCCGGTCACGTTGTCAACCCGCGGTCGATCGAAATGCAGACGCAGGGCGCCATTATCTACGCGTTGACCGCCGCGCTGGACGGCGAGATTACGATCAAGAACGGCGCCGCCGAGCAGTCCAACTTCGACACTTACGAGATGCTGCGGCTGGCCAACGCGCCCGTCGTCGAGACGGTGATCGTGCCGAGCGGCGATTTCTGGGGCGGCGTCGGCGAGCCGCCGGTGCCGCCGCTGGCGCCTGCTTTATGCAACGCCATTTTCGCCGCCACCGGCAGGCGTGTCCGCTCGCTGCCGCTGAAAAATGAGGATTTTCGCCACGCCATTTGAGCGAACTCGGCATGTCGTCGGCGATCAACCGGAGGACGCGTTCATGAGAGCTTGGTCGATGGCACTGCTGCCGCTGCTCGCGATTTTTGGCGCTCCCCAAGCGCAAGCCCAGGTGTCGGTGGACGTCGCCAAAATCACCTGCCGTCAGCTTTTTTTCGATAAAGTCATCAGCCCGAACGAGAAGTCGCTCGCGCTGTGGCTGAGCGGCTATTACAACGCCAAACGCAATAACACCGTGCTTGATGTCGGCGCGTTGGCGAAAAACGTCGACAAGGTCGAGGATTACTGCCGGATGAACCTGGATGTGACGGTGATGGACGCGGTCACCAAGGCGCTCGGCTCGGGCCAATAGCGGGTGAGTGAGCCAGCTTAACGGCGCACAACACTCTCTAAGAAATCCTGCAACGCCGCGACGCACGCCTCATCGCGGTACAGGCGATGTTTGTTCGCCGCAATCTTGCGCTTGATCGCCATTCGCCACGGTTTGTCGCATGCCAGCCGAATCGCTGCCGCGACATAGTCGTCGGTCGTCGCAGTGACGGTGTCGGCGACTCCCATCATTGTTAGGATTGCCGCGCTGTGGCGGCCTCGCATCAGCGGTCCGATCGACGTGACGATTGGCAAGTCATGCCGCAAGCTTTCCAAAATCGAGTTGCAGCCGGACCAACCGATGCTGTCCAAAACGACGTCGCATTGCCCCTGAGCTGCCGAGAACTTTTGTGCATTCAGGCGCGGTAAGACAAGGCAATAATCGGCGGCTCGCAAATTGTAAGCAGAGAACGCCGCCTCCAGCCGCTGCCAAAAGAGATCGGTCACATAGGGTCCGCCGGCATATTGAATGAAGACGAATTGGCAATCCGGCACGCCGCAAGCGATACGGGGAAATACCTGATCATATTGCGGCAGGTATTTAAAAGGCGATTGACCGCACCAGAAAGCGATAGCAGTCGAACGAATTCCGAGGTCTGTTCGCTGCAGCGCCAACGGCTCTAAGTTCGGCGGTTCGTAGTAGATCGAAAGATTCGGCAGACGGATCAAGCGCTCGCTGTAATGCTCCTGCGCATCGGCGGGCTCCATCAGCGCGCTGCTGAGATAATAATCGAGGGTCGGATAGCCGCTGGTATCGGGATGACCCCAGGAGTTGCACTGCGTCGCGGCCAGGCGTTGCGCCGCGAGCTGAGCCGCAGTGGGATCCATGCCGACTTCCGGATAGATAAGAATGTGTGGGGCATCCTGCAGGATTGCCGCCCGCCAGCGCTCTATCGACAATGGTCCCTGCACGAAGCGTTCGCAGAGCGCCGCGGCTACTTGCGTTTCCCCGTCGGTAATGACGCCCGTGTGATAGCCGAAAACGCGAAAGCGCCGGCGGTCGATCCGGCTCAGCCAACCCCTAAGCGGGATTTTCCAGTTCGAGTGTTGCCGAAAAAATCCGCTGACGATACCTAGGCGTATCGGCTCATCGTCGCGCGGCGGCGGCGCGAGCGTGGCCGTCGGATAACGCTGCGCCATGATGCGGCAGACCAGCGATCCATAACGGCTTTGCAGCTCCCGATCGTTATAGCCCTGGTAAGCGAGGTAAAACGGCTGGCTGGAGCCGATGGCGTGCGCGAGATCGCCGGGCCTCGCTTGCTGATCGACGTCGTGACACAAGCTTTCGAGGCTTTGCCGATAAGCCGTACGGCAGGCTTCGATCTCGCACTCGTCCTTGTACAGGACCGGAAGGTGAGCCATGCACAAAGCGATCTTGGTCTCGCTATCGTGCGGGCGTAATGCCAGCGCACGTTCGAACTGTGCGATCGCGTCGGAGCGCCGGCCCTGGCCGCGCAACGCCATGCCGAGGTTGTAGTGACCCTCGGCGTAATCCGGCTGCAGCGTGATCGCCCTTTGCTGGCTCACGATCGCCTCGCCGAAGCGCCGGAGCATGCCCAGAGCAATACCGCGGTTGCCGAAGGCTTCGGCATAGACGGGGTTTAACGCAATCGCCTTATCGTAGCTCTCGATGGCGTCGCCGGGACGTCCGAGCTGCAACAGCGCGTTGCCGCGGCTCAAATGCGTCCCGCTGTTGTCAGCTTGCAGCGCAATCGCCCGGTCGTAGCTCTGCAGCGCTTCGCCAAATCGCTTGAGCTCGCTCAAGGCAACGCCGCGGTTGGCGAAGGCTTCGGCATAATCGGGCTTAAGCGCAATCGCCTGGTCGTAGCTCGTCAGCGCCTCATCGAGCCGGCGAAGCTGCAGAAGGATATTGCCGCGATTGATGAGTGCCGTCACATCGGTGCCGGGCCACGGCATCGCGGCGGGCACGGACGCCGGGGCGTCTTGAAGCGATGTACGGTCCTGCAAACGCTTGCTCATGACGCTTGCTCGCGGCCGCATTCTGATTCGCCGGACGAAACCTTACGCGAAACCCGCTTCGAAGAACAACGCGCCGCGGTCCGCCGCGGAACGGTTCACCGGCGTCCGAACAATTTGTCGAGCAGCCAGAAATCGAGCCCGCCGCCAGTGTTTTGTTGGTTGCCGGACCGGCCATCGGTCACCGCGACGGGGGGCGCAGCAGCGGGCGGCGCCGGGTTGAACCAGGAACCGTCGCGTAATCCCGGCAACGGCGCCGGCGCAATGCCGGCATGCGCGACTTTCATGAAACGGCTCCAGATTTCGACCGGCAGGCCGCCGCCGACCGCCCGCCTGGTGGGTGAATTGTCGTCGTTGCCGAGCCAGACGCCGGTGACGAGATGCGAGGTGTAGCCGATGAACCAGGCGTCGCGGTAATCCTGGCTGGTGCCGGTCTTGCCGGCCGCCTGCCAGCCCGGCAAGCTCGCCGACCGCGCGGTGCCGGAGAGCAGCGTCTGCTGCATCATCGTGTTCATCATGCCGATATAGCGGTCGTCGACGATGCGGCCGAGCGGCTGCGCCGAGCGCTCGTAGAGCGTCTTGCCGTCGGCGGTGCGGATGCGCTCGACCACATGCGGCGAGATGGCAAAGCCGCCATTGGCGAAGGTTGCGTAGGCGGTGACGAGCTCAAACGGCGACACTTCCGAGGTGCCGAGCGCGATCGAGGCGTTGGGCTCGAGCTGCGAATTGATGCCGAGCCGGTAGGCGGTGCGGATCACGGCATCGGGGCCGAATTCGAGCGTCAGCCGCACCGAAACGGTATTGAGCGAATTGGCGAGCGCCTGGGTTAGCGTCACCGGCCCCCAATACTGATGCTCGTAATTCTCCGGCCTCCAGCCTTTCACCGCGATCGGTGCGTCCTCGCGGACCGTCTCGGGCGTCAACCCGTGTTCGAGCGCGGTGAGGTAAACGAAGGGCTTGAACGCGGAGCCCGGCTGGCGCTTGGCGTCGATGGCGCGGTTGAACTGGCTCTCGCCGTAATTTCGCCCGCCGACCAGGGCCCGCACCACGCCGTCCGGCGTCATCGCCACCAGCGCGCCTTCGCCGACATTGAGTTTCTCGCCCTTGGTGCTGAGCGTATCGACCAAGGCCTGCTCGGCCGCGCTTTGCAGCGTCGGGTCGATCGTGGTTTCGACCACGATATCCTGGTCGATATTGCCGACGATGTCGTTGACCGCGTCCATCACCCAGTCGGCGACATAATTGACCGTGCCGGCGCCGGCCGGTTTGATCGCGCGGGCGGGATGCGCCAAGGCGAGCTTCGCTGCGTTCGCGCTGATCATTTTCAAGTTCGCCATGTCGGCGATCACCAGCGCGGCGCGGCGCACCGCGCCCTCGGGGTTGTGATTGGGCGCGAGCCGCGACGGCGATTGCACCAGACCCGCCAGCATCGCGGCTTCGGGCAGCGCCAATTGCCGCGCTGATTTGCCGAAGTAGCGTTGCGCGGCGGCCTCGACGCCGTAGGCGCCGGAGCCGAAATAGACGCGGTTGAGATAAAGATCGAGGATTTGCGCCTTGGTGTATTTGTGCTCGAGCCACAGCGCGAGCGCGATTTCCTGCAATTTGCGGGAAACCGTGCGCTCCTGCGTCAAGAACAGGTTCTTGGCGAGCTGCTGCGTGATGGTCGAGCCGCCCTCGGAAACGCCGCGATGCAATACGTCGGCGACGCCGGCGCGCAAAATGCCCCACGGATCGATGCCGAAATGCGAATAAAATCGACGATCCTCGATGGCAATGAACGCGTTGGGGACGTAATCGGGCAATTCCGCAAGCGGCACCGCCGCGCCCCCCATATCGCCGCGCGTGGCAAGCGTCGCACCATTGTCGCCAAGGATCAGGACCGAGGGTGGCCGCTTGGGGATTTCCAGCGACTGGATCGCCGGCAGATGGATACCGATCCACACCAGCACACCGATGACCGCGATGAAGGCCCACAGCGCCAGCACCGCGCCCCAGTAGAACAGCCGGCCGATCCGAAAACCTCGCTTGCCGCCGCGTCGCGCCTTGCGGCTCGTTCGGGGACTGCGCTCGCGACGGCGGTTGCCGCCGCGCGGCGGACCGCCGATGCGGTCGGCCGGCTGCATGCGCAGATCGAAGCTCTCGGCATCGCCGGTGCGCCTGCGTCGCTCACGCCACGCCATATCCCGCCCTTGAGCCACGAAAAACACGCTGAAAACACGGTAGTTGGCGCGGTTTAAGGGGCGGTTACTGATGCGGCCGAATCACCCAGTTGCCGCCTCTTACGCCGCCTTACCCTCGGCCTGCGGCGCAAACAGTGCCAAGAGCGGCCGTTTGATCGCGGCCTGGCGGGTCGGAGCGGTGATCTGGGCGCCCAGGAGATCGGTTACGTAAAACACGTCGACGACGCGCTCGCCGAAGGTCGCGACATGGGCCGACGCAATGTTCAGGTTGAGCTTGGAGAGTGTCGTGGTCAGCTCGTAGAGCAGGCCTGGCCGATCGAGACCGGTGACTTCGACCACGGTATAGCGGGCCGACCATTGGTTGTTGATCGAGATTTCCGGTTCGATGGCGAAAGCCTTGAGCCGGCCCTTGGGGGCTGCACGTTTGGCGACGACGTCGGGCAATTTGAGCTGCCCGCGCACCGCCTTCTCGATGGCGTCGCCGATGCGCGCGGCGCGGCGCGCCTCGTCCTCGTCGCGCTCGAATTCGCGCGACACCGCGATGGTGTCGAGCGCGAGCCCGTCGGTCGTCGTGTAGATCTGGGCGTCGACGATATTGGCGCCGGTCAGCGCGCAGGCGCCGGCGATGATCGATAGCAGCCACGGATGGTCGGGTGCGAATACCGTCAGCTCGGTGACGCCGCGCGCGGCATCGAAGCCGACGCTGGTCGCGAGCTTCTTGCCCGCCGCTTCGCTGGCGCGCACGAATTGCGCGTGCGCGATCTTGTGCGGCAGGTCGACCTTGAGCCAATACGCCGGATAAAGCCGTTCGACATAGGCGTCGAGCTGGTCGGCCGGCCAGTCTTTGAGCTCGGCGCGGAATTCCGCCTGCGCAATGGCGACGCGCTGGGCGCGGTTGACCTCGGAGAAGCCGCCGGTCAGCACCGGCTCGGTCTCGTAATACAGCGTGCGCAGCAGTTGCGCTTTCCAGCCGTTCCACACCCCGGGACCGACGGCGCGGATATCGGCGGCGGTGAGGATCGTGAGAAGCTTCAAGCGCTCCAGCGACTGCGCCACCGCGGCAAAATTCTCGATGGTCTTGCGGTCGGAAAGATCGCGCGACTGCGCCACCGTCGACATCACGAGATGAACCTCGACCAGCCAGGCGACCAGCTCGGTCTCCGCGGCATTGAGCCCGAGCCGCGGGCACAGCCGCCGCGCGATGCGCGTGCCAGCCAGCGAGTGGTCCTCGATCCGTCCCTTGGCGATGTCGTGCAGGAACAGGGCGACACAAAGTACGGCGCGATGCTGCGGCTGAATGGTCTTGATCAGCTCGTTGGCGAGAGCGAATTCGGGATTGGTGCCGCGTGCGATCTCATTGAGCACGCCAATGCAGCGGATGAGATGCTCGTCCACCGTGTAATGGTGATACATGTTGAACTGCATCATCGCCACAATGCGGCCGAACGAGTGGACGAAGGCGCCGAGAACGCCGGCCTCGTTCATGCGCCGCAGGACGGTCTCGGCATCGTTTGTCGAGGTCAGGATTTCCAGGAACAGCCGGTTCGCTTCCTTGTCCTCGCGCACAGCTTTGGTGATGAGCTTGAGCGAGCGCGTGGCGATGCGCATGGCTTCGGGATGGAAGGCCAGATTGTGCTGCTGCGCCAGATGAAACAGCCGGATCAGATTGACCGGATCGCGTCGGAATACATCGGCGCGCGCAATATTGATGCGGTTGTTGTCGATGACGAAATCGTCGGTGCCGGAGAGCTTCTTGGGCTGCGGCGCCGGACGCAATCGGGCGATCACGCGGCTTAGCACTGGCGCCGGCTTGGCTTGGCGTTCTTCGAGGCCGGCGCACAGGATGGCGGTGAGATCGCCGACGTGCTTGGCGGTGAGGAAGTAGTGCTTCATGAAGCGCTCGACGTCGCGCAAGCCGGGATGCGCGGTGTAACCGAGCCGCACCGCGATATCGCGCTGCACGTCAAACGACAGGCGCTCCTCGGCGCGGCCGGTGAGGAAATGCATGTTGCAGCGGACCGACCACAGGAAATCCTCGCAACGGCGGAACATCTTGTATTCGTCGCGGTCGAACACGCCGCGGTCGATTAATTCCTCCGGCTCGCGCACGCGATAGACGTATTTGGCGATCCAGAACAGCGTGTGCAGGTCGCGCAAGCCGCCTTTGCCGTCCTTGACGTTGGGCTCGACCAGATAGCGCGATTGGCCGGCGCGGCGATGGCGCTCCTCGCGCTCGGCGAGCTTGGCGGCGACGAATTCCGGGGCGGTGCCTTGTACGACCTCCTTGTCGAACCGCGCCGTCAGCTCGTTGTAGAGTTTCAGGTCGCCGAGCAGGTAGCGCGTTTCCAGAAGCGCGGTGCGGATGGTCATGTCGGCTTTGGCCTGACGAATACATTCGTCGACCGAGCGCGTGGCATGACCGACTTTGAGCCCCATGTCCCACAGGCAATAGAGCAGCGCCTCGGCGACCTGTTCGCTCCAAGCGGTCCGCTTATAGGGCAGCAGAAACAAGAGATCGATGTCGGATCCGGGCGCGAGCAGGCCGCGGCCGTAACCGCCGGTCGCGATTACTGCCATGCGTTCGGTTTCCGACGGCACTTGCGGCGGATAAAGTTCCTGGCGCGCGAATTCGAACAGGATACGGATGATGTCGTCCTGCACCTGACACAGCCGTTCGGCGCAGCGCCGGCCGTGGCGGTCCTTCAAGAGCAGCTCTTCGGCATGTTTGCGCGCCTGCGTCAGCGCCGCTTTAAGACGCTGGGCCACGGCCGTGCGCAGTTCGCGCTCACGTCCGGCATAAGCCGTCGCGAGCGTCTTAAGGTCGGCGACGATTGACGCGGCGTCGATCAATTCGGTGCCGCTACGGTGCAATCGTTGAATGTCGAGCATGGTCGATACGCATAGCGGAGGCGGCGCGAACTGTCATCGCCTAGACCCACTTGAGTAAAGAGCCGTGGAAGGGACACCGTCCGCGTCATAGAATAAACCACCTTGAAAACGCCATACATTGGCATATAATTCTAATTGACGCATCGGATAAGCTTCCTTAAGGAATAAAAATATCGCGTAGTTGGGTCAACTGGCGCGCGCCAAGGCTGGAGGTTGTCATGCTGTCACGGCGTAACTTACTGGCAGGTGCGGTCGGCGCCGGCCTCGCGCCGCTTGGTCTCGCGCGCCCGGCGCGCGCCGCCGACAAGCCGTCGCAAATCCGGGTCGATTGGGCGACCTATAATCCCGTCTCCATGGTGCTCAAGGAGCAAGGCCTCCTGGAAAAGGAATTTGCCAAGGACGGCATCGGCATTCTCTGGGTGCAGACGCTGGGCTCCAACAAGGCGCTGGAATTCCTCAATGCCGGCTCGATCGATTTCGGCTCGACGGCGGGCTCCGCGGCGCTGCTCGGGCGCATCAACGGCAACCCGATCAAGTCGATTTATGTCTATTCCAAGCCGGAATGGACCGCTTTGGTCACACGCAGGGATTCGCCGATCAACAAGATCACCGACCTCAAGGGCAAACGCGTCGCGGTGACGCGCGGCACCGACCCTCACATCTTCCTGGTGCGGGCGCTGCTCTCGGTCGGGATGACCGAAAAAGACATCAGCGAAGTGTTGCTGCAACATCCCGACGGCAAGATCGCGCTCATTCGCGGCGACGTCGACACCTGGGCCGGTCTCGACCCGATGATGGCGCAGGCGCAGGTCGAAGATGGCGCGCGGCTGTTCTATCGCGATGCCGACGCCAATACCTACGGCATCCTCAATTCACGCGAAGAATTTCTCAATCAATATCCCGATCTGACGAAACGCGTGCTCGCGGTCTACGATCAGGCGCGCAAATATTGCCTTGGGCATTATGACGACGAGAAGCGCGTCTTCATGAACGTGACGAAATTGCCCGCCGCGGTGGTCGACATCCAGCTCAAGGAACGGACCGACCTGACCAACAATCGCATCGGTCCGGCACAGCGCGACACCATCCTGCAGGCTGGCATCGCTCTGCAAAAGGCCGGCGTCATCCCCGCCAACGTCGGCGTCAAAAAGATGCTCGACGATCTCATCGACGACCGCTTTGTCACGGCGGCCTGACGGCGATTTTGCGGTTCAGCGCTGCATTGCATTTACCCATGCCACCATGTCTCTTGTAGGCATGACCGTCGTTGTCGAGGGCAGTCCGGCGCGGCAGCGTGCCGCGAGGAATCGCTGGGGGCGATTCACGCGGCCGGCCCTGGGCCTCGTTCTGCCGGTGATGTTGGCTGTCGCCTGGGAATTCATCGTGCGCATGGGCTGGGCGAGCGGGCGGCTGGCGCCGCCGCCCTCGGTTATCCTCGCGACCTTCGTCGACTTGGCGCGTACTGGCGATCTGCAGCGCAATACGCTCGTCACTCTGGGCCGGGTTGCGGCCGGCTTTGGATTGGGTGCTGGCATTGCAACGATCGTTGGCGCCGCGGCCGGTTACTCGCCGCTCGTTCGGCGTCTGCTCGACCCGAGCCTGCAGGCACTTCGAGCGATCCCATCGATCGCCTGGGTGCCGCTATTCATCCTCTGGCTCGGCATTTTCGAAGCGTCGAAAATAACGCTGATCGCGGTCGGCGTGTTCTTCCCGGTCTATCTCGGCCTGATGGGCGCGATCCAATCGGTCGATCGCAAACTGGTCGAGGTTGGCCGCGCGTTCCGGCTGTCCGATGTGGCGATGGTACGGCGGATTCTGCTGCCGGCCGTGCTGCCGGCCTATGTCATTTCACTGCGATCCGGGCTCGGGCTCGGCTGGATGTTCGTCGTCGCCGCCGAGCTGATGGGGGCGTCCGAAGGACTCGGCTATCTGCTGATCGACGGCCAGCAGCTCGGCAAGCCGGCTGAAATTGTCGCCGCCATCGTCGCTTTCGCCATTGTCGGCAAGGCGAGCGATTGGCTGATCGCACTTGTCGCCGCGCCCTTCCTGCGCTGGGAAGACGTGGTACGAGCTGAATAGGCGCATCGCATGCTGATCCTCGAACGCGTCGGCAAGACTTATCCAAGCGGCGTGCATGCGCTCGGCGGCGTGTCGCTCGATGTCGAGCTGGGCGAGATCGTCGCCGTGATCGGCGGCTCCGGCTGCGGGAAATCGACGCTGTTGCGCGCCGTCAGCGGACTGGATCCGGCCAGCGAAGGTTCGGTGGTGCTTGATGGCGAGCGCATCGCCGCCCCGCACGAAAAGATCGGCATCATTTTCCAGGAGCCACGGCTCCTGCCCTGGCTCAAAGTCGCCGACAATGTCGGCTTCGGGCTCGGCGACCGGCCAAAGGCGGAGCGCGCCCAGCGCGTCGCGACCGCGCTCAAGCGCGTCGGGCTTGCCGACAAAGCGGGCGTATGGCCGCGCGAACTGTCCGGCGGCCAGGCGCAGCGGGTCGCCATCGCGCGCGCCCTAGTGCCGCGGCCCGAAGTGCTGTTGCTCGACGAGCCGTTCTCGGCGCTCGATGCCTTCACCCGCACTGACTTGCAGGACCATCTGCTCGATCTGTGGACCGACGCCAGGCCGACCTTGATCCTGGTCACCCACGACGTCGACGAGGCGATCGTGCTCGCCGACCGCATCATGGTGATGTGCCAGCAGCCCGGGCGCATTTTCGACGAGATCGACGTCGACCTGCCGCGGCCGCGCGACCGCCAGTCCGCCGCCTTCGATTTCGCCAAACGCCGCGTGCTCGCCGCGCTCGACCGGTCGCTTGATCGCGCGGTGTCCGGAGCCGAGGGGGAGACCAAGGCCGAGGCCGGGGCGGCTTTGTGGTGGTGACCGCGGACTGTCATCGTTCGCGGGAGCGGACGATCCAGCAAACGTAGGCACCGGGTGGACACGATGAAGGACACTGTCTACTGGATTGCCCGCCCCCGCGGGCAATGACAACGAAGTCGAGGAGCACATCATGGATGCCGCCGGGCTGCGCGCGCTGCAGGCGCCGATCAAGGAGCGTTACAAGGCCGATCCCCAGGCCGGACTCATCACGCTCAAAGCCAAAGGTACCCTCGACGCCGCCGCTATCGCTTGCAAGGTCGAGACCGGCCGGGCGCTGGCGGTCGCCGGACTGCATCCGGCCACCGGCGGGTCGGGCCTGGAATTGTGCTCAGGCGACATGCTGCTTGAAGCCTTGGCCGCCTGCGCTGGCGTGACGCTCAAAGCCGTCGCCACGGCAATCGACGTGCCGCTGAAATCAGGCACGGTCAGCGCCGAAGGCGATCTCGATTTCCGCGGTACGCTCGGCGTCGCCAAAGACGCGCCGGTCGGCTTCGCGCAGATCCGGCTCCGCTTCGACCTCGATACCGACGCACCTCAAGAGAAACTCGATCAACTTCTCAAACTCACCGAGCGCTACTGCGTGGTCTATCAGACCATCAGAAGCGGACCGCCGGTCGAGATTGCAATGCATCGTAAATAGCGCACTCCGTCGTCATCCGCGAAGGCGGATGATCCGGTAACCGGGACGTCTCAACTAAATTCCGGCAGCCGCGATTACCGATGGCCTGCCTTCGCGGGCCATGACAATCCGCGCGACATGTGGATAAAATGGTCTTTCCCGAATTCATTTTTTGGTACGAGCTCCTTCTGAAGATGGCGCTCACCGCGCTGGTCGTGGTCATCACCTCCGTCGTGGTCGAGCGCTCGGGCCCGTTCATCGGCGCGCTGATCGCCGCGCTGCCGACCGCGGCCGGCGCGGCCTATGCCATTCTCGCTATCGAGCATCCGCCGAGCTTTATCGCCGCAAGTGCGATCGGCAGCGCCGCGACTGGGGCCGCCGTCTCCATTTTCGCGCTGGTCTATGCGGTCTTGGCGCAGCGCCACGGCCTTGTTGCCAGTCTCGGTACCGCGCTTTTCATATGGTTTGGCGTGGCGGCTCTCTTGCGTCTGGTCAGTTGGACCCCGCTCAGCGCCACGGCGCTTAATGCCGTGGTTTTCGCCATCACCATTCCGCTGAGCTGGCGCTATCGCGCCTCAGGTCCGCCGAGGAAATTCCTCCGAACCGCCTTCGATATTCCGCTACGCGCGCTCGCCGCCGCGATCGTTGTCGCGGTGGTGACCACGGCGAGTTACAGTATCGGCTCATTTGCATCCGGCGTATTCGCGTTGTTCCCCATCATCTTTTGTTCTTCGATCGTGATTTTGCATCCGCGTGTGGGCGGCAAGGCGACCGCTAGCATGACGGCTCATGCCCAAGTCGCTTTTATCGGTCTGGCGCTGGCTTTTTTGTTCGTTCATTACCTCGCCGAACCGCTCGGCTCGTGGCCGGCTCTCGCCATCGGCCTAGGCGTTGCCGTCGCGTGGAGCGGACTATTGCTGTTGGTGCGCCTGCAAGCGATGCGGCGCGCGCGAAATCAAGTTTGAGCGACGATATTTTTTGTTCTTGCATGCTTAATCCAAACCTAAATTTGTTCCCCAACCGCCGCTCCGGCATCCCGTTCAGGCTTGACCATGATCGCTTGATTTAGATCAAGCCAAAATCCGTACAAAACACCGTGTTTGTTTAGGCGAACTAATAATTTGGAAAGCCGCTCGATCCAAGTTACCGGTGGAAATGTAAATGGTTCAATATTCGGTTTTTGAACAAAGCGGCGCTACCTCTGCCGCGACTTGGTAATATCGAACAACAGAGGAATTCTCGTCCTGTGAGTACCGACTTTGCATCTGCGGCCAGCCACGGCGGAGCCGCCGACGCCGCCGGCGGTGCGGCCGCGCAACGCAGCGACTTCATCAGCTTCGCGATCGGCGACGAGCAATATGGCGTCGACATCATGGCGGTGCGCGAAATCAAGGGCTGGTCGAGCGTTACCCATTTGCCCAATCAGCCGGACTACATGCGCGGCGTGCTCAACCTTCGCGGCGTGATGGTGCCGATCATCGATTTGCGCTGCCGCTTCGGTCAGGGCCGCACCGATACGACGCCGCTGCACGTCGTCATCATCGTGCAGATCGACGGCCGTCAGGTCGGTCTGTTGGCAGACCGCGTGCTCGATATCGTGTCGCTCGAGCCGTCGCAGGTGCAGCCGGTGCCGCGCGTCGCCAACGGCGTGCGCGCCAGTTTCCTTGCCGGCCTCATCACGATCGACGACGCCATGCTGGCGCTGGTCGATCTGCCCAGTCTTCTGTCGGTGTCGGTCGAGGATGGCCAGCCGGACGCAACGGAAATCAGCTCCGCAGCGGCGTGACGAGTAGCGCGCGCCCGACGCCGACGGAACGCCAAGATCTTGAGGAGTTGGACGAGGCCCCGCGGCAAGTTACGGCTTCGCCTTCGCCAGCTGCGCCTTGAGCGCGTATAGCGCTTCGAGTGCCTCGCGGGGCGACATTTCGTCGGGATGCAGCGCGCCAAGCGCCGCAACCAAGGCATCGGGCGCGGCCTCGCGCGGCGGCGTGGGCGCGGGACGCGCCGCGGCAAACAGCGGCAGATCGTCGATCAGCCGGCGCGCCGGCGAAATCCGGTCCTCGGCTTCGATCTGCGCCAGCACCACTTTGGCGCGCTCGATCACGCTCGTCGGCAGGCCGGCGAGTTTCGCCACCTGGATGCCGTAGGAACGGTCGGCGGCGCCGGCGATGACTTCGTGCAGGAACACAACGTCGCCTTGCCATTCCTTCACCCGCATGGTGGCGTTGTGCAGCCGCGGCAGCTTCGCCGCAAGCGCCGTCATTTCGTGGAAATGGGTGGCGAACAGCGTGCGGCAGCGGTTGTTCTCATGCAGATGCTCGATCGTCGCCCAGGCGATCGACAGGCCGTCGAAGGTCGCCGTGCCGCGGCCGATCTCGTCCAGAATAACTAAGGCACGCGCGCCGGCCTGGTTGAGGATCGCGGCGGTTTCGACCATCTCGACCATGAAAGTCGAATGGCCGCGGGCGAGATCGTCGGCAGCGCCGACCCGCGAGAACAAGCGATCGACGATTCCGAGCTGCGCGGCCTTGGCCGGCACGAAGCTCCCCATCTGGGCAAGCACGGCAATCAACGCGTTCTGCCGCAGGAACGTCGACTTCCCCGCCATGTTGGGCCCGGTGATAAGCCAGATACGGCCGGCCGCCCCCTCCTCTTCCTCCTCCGCCCGCGGGGGAGGATAGGGTGGTGGCGGCGGCGACAGGTCGCAATCATTGGCGACGAACGGACCGCCGCTCGCGAGCAGCGCCTGCTCGACCACCGGATGGCGGCCGCCGGTAATGGCAAACGCGAGACTGCCGTCGATTTCCGGACGCGTGTAGTCGCGCTCGACGGCGAGTGTAGCCAGCGCACTGGCCAGGTCGAGAAGGGCGATTGCGTGCGCTGCTTCCTTGATCGCTGCGCTGGCCGCGGCAACGGAGGCGGCCAGACGGTCGAAGATTTCCAGTTCCAGCGCCAGCGCGCGGTCGGCGGCATTGGCGATCTTGGCTTCGAGTTCGCCGAGCTCGGTGGTGGTGAAGCGCACCTGCCCCGCCGTGGTCTGGCGATGGATGAACATGGCATTGAGCGGCGCGCCTAATAGTTTCTCGCCATGCTGCGCCGAGACGTCGACGAAATAGCCGAGCACGTTGTTGTGCCGGATCTTCAACGCGCGGATGCCGGTGGTCTCGGCGTAGTGCACCTGCAGCGCGGCGATGACGCGGCGCGATTCATCGCGCAGCGCCCGGGCCTCGTCGAGCGCTAACTCGTAGCCGGCGCGGACGAAGCCGCCGTCGCGGCGGAAAGCCGGCAGTTCCTCCGCCAGCGCCAGCTTCAGCTCGGCAGCAACCGCGGCATCGGGCCGGCGCAGCGCCGCGACGGCTTGCGCAAGCTCGCGCGGCAAAGGGCCGGGCGCCATGAGCCGCGCGGCAAATTCACCTGCGGCGAATATGCCGTCGCGGACTGCGGCGAGGTCGCGCGGACCGCCGCGGCCGACGACAATGCGCGACAGCGCGCGAGCCAGATCGGGAACCGCTTTCAGGCCGTCGCGCAGGTCGTTCCGTAGGACGGTGTCGTCGACGAAGGCGGCCACGGCATCGAGCCGATGCGCGATCTCGGTGGGATCGGTGAGCGGCGCACCGAGCCGCTGCGCCAACAGCCGCGAGCCCGCAGCGGTGACTGTGCGATCGATCGCTGCAAGGAGCGAGCCGCGGCGCTCGCCGCCAAGCGTGCGCGCCAGCTCGAGATTGCCGCGCGTCGCCTGGTCTATCTGCAGCGTCGCGCCGGCCGCTTCGCGCGCCGGAACCGACAGCGGCGGCCGCTTGCCGAGTTGCGTGCGTTCGACATAGGTGACGGCGCCCGCTGCCGCGGTAAGCTCAAGGCGCGAAAACGTACCGAATGCGGCGGTGGTCGCCACGCCAAAGAACGACGCGAGCCGCCGCTCTGCGGTCGCGCCATCGAACACGTCACGGGTCAACGGGGTAAGCGCCGGCAGCGAGCGCAGAAAAGGCGCGAGCTCGGTGTCGGCGTAGAGTGCGTCGGATACGATGATTTCGCCCGGCTCGACGCGCGCGATTTCGGCGGCGAGCGAGGCGCGGTCACATTCGGCAACGCGAAATTCGCCGGTCGATATGTCGATCCAGGACAGAGCGAAGCGGTCTTCGCCGGAAGAGGCGCGGCTGCGCGCGAGCGCCAGCAGATAATTGTTGCGTTTGGCGTCAAGCAGCGAGTCCTCGGTCAGCGTGCCTGGCGTCACCAGCCGCACCACGTCGCGGCGTACCACGCTCTTGGCGCCGCGCTTGCGCGCTTCCGCCGGATCTTCGAGCTGCTCGCACACGGCGACGCGGTGACCGAGCGCGATCAGGCGATGCAGGTATTCGTCGGCGCGCTCGATTGGCACCCCGCACATCGGAATATCGCGGCCGAGATGCTTGCCGCGTTTGGTCAGCATGATGCCGAGCGCCCGCGACGCCGTTTCGGCGTCGTCGAAGAACAGCTCGTAGAAATCGCCCATCCGATAGAACAACAGGCAATCCGGATTGGCCGCCTTGATCTCGATGTATTGCTCCATCATCGGCGTTATTCGCCCGACTTCGTCGGGCGCTTTTGGCGTGACGCGGTTGGCGGTCTCAGGTTCCGCTTCGTCGGTCGTGATGGGGCGTGCGGCGTCCATGCCGAATGACGCTAGCAAAAAAATGGGCGTCGCGCGCGGCCTCGTGCCCGGCATCCACGACTTAGATTTACTGTGACGAAGCGGAAGAACTCCGGTCCAGCCGGCATTTTTCGCGGTGCTTTTGACGATAATCTTGGCGCTTGCTTGGGCGGCCGAGAAATCGACTTGGCGGCGCGCCGGACTATGCCGGCCGACGGTCGAGCGGGACGTAGGCCCGCGCATCCGGCCCGCTGTAGAGCGTGAGCGGACGGATCAGGATGTTATTTTCCATCTGCTCGAGCGCTTGCACGACCCAGCCGGGCACGCGGCCGATGGCGAAGATCGGCACGAACAAATCGCGCTTGATGCCGAGCAGGTGGTAGACCACGCCGGAATAGAAATCGACGTTCACATTGACGCCGTGGCGCGCATAGGGCGCCATCGCCGCGACCACGGCTTGCAGAATTTCGTACCAGCGCGGCTGACCCATTTCCTTCGACAGGCGCTCGACGCCGGCGCGCATGTGGCGCGCGCGCGGATCCTCGGCGCGATAGACGCGATGGCCGAAGCCGGTCACCGCTTCGCCGGCCTTGCGCTTGTCGCGCACGTAATCGGCCGCGCGCGACGGATCGCCGATCTCCTCGGCCATCTTCATCACGTCTTCGGCCGCGCCGCCGTGCGCCGGTCCGGACAAGGCTGCGATCGCCGCGGTGACGGCGGCGTGGAGATTGGCCTCGGTGCCGATGACGACGCGCGCGGTGAACGACGAGGCATTGGAGCCGTGCTCGGCGTGGAGCACCAAGTCGCGGTCGATCAGTTGTGCGGCATCGGCGCTCGGCTTCTCGCCTTTGAGCATCCACAACAGATTGGCGGCGTGCGACAGCTCCTTGCTCGCGGCTACCGGCTCCAGTCCCTCGCGCAGCCGTGCATGCGCCGCGACAATCATCGGCACCTGCGAGGTCAAGCGGACGCCCTTGCGCAGCACCGCCTCGCGCGAATTGTCCGCGGTCTCCGCGTCGAAAGCGGCGAGCGCCGAGGCCGCGGTGCGCAACACGTCCATCGGATGCGCGTGCTTGATGGTGCGGATGATGTCGAGGATTGGCGCCGGTAATTCGCGCGCGGCCTTCAAGGCATGGTCGAATTCCGTGAGTTGCGACTTATTCGGCAACTCGCCGTGCAGCAACAGCCAGGCGGTTTCCTCAAATGACGAATGATCAGCGAGATCGTGGATCGAATAGCCGCGGTACCGCAGCTCGCCGATGCGGCCGTCGATGAAAGTGCATGGCGAGCGATCGAAATAGACGCCCTTGAGGCCGCGGTGAATCTTGATCGGTTCGTTCGTTTCAGTCATCTATGCCTCGTCACTACTGCGCAAACTCAACATGAATCCCATCGAACGCTGTTTCGATACAGCACGCGGTCGCCATTTCAAGATCGTTTTGCCGGAAGGCGATGACATTCGCGTGCTCGCGGCTGCGCGCGGTCTCATTGACCGGGAAATCGCGCGTCCGATCGTGCTCGGTGCGCCGGCCGCAATAACCACGGCCGCGCATGCCGCCGGGATCGGGCTCGACGGAATCGAACTGGTCGATCCGCGCGGCGATGCCCGCTTGCAGACTTACGCTGCAATCATCGCCGGCGCACGGGAAACGATGACGCCGGCGATGGGTGCCCGTCTGGCGGCGAAGCCGCTTTATTTCGCCGGCATGATGGTCCGGCAAGGCGACGCCGACGCCATGGTCGCGGGCGCGTCGAATCCGACGCGCCGCGTCATCGAAGCCGGGTTGATGACGATCGGGCTTGCGGCCGGAATCGCGCTGCCATCGAGCTATTTTCTGATCGTGGCGCCGAATTTTCTCGGGCAAGGGCCGCGCTCTTTCATCTTCGCGGATTGCGCGGTGAACGCCGACCCGACGGCGGAAGAGCTTGCCGATATCGCGCTGGTGTCCGCCGCCAGCGCCAAAAATCTGCTCGGCGAAATTCCGCGCGTCGCCATGCTGTCGTTCTCGACCAAAGGCAGTGCTCAGCATGCGCGCGTCGACAAGGTCCGCCGCGCGCTCGATCTGGTGCGGTTGCGGGCGCCGGACCTGGCGGTCGATGGCGAATTGCAAGCGGATGCCGCAGTGGTGCCCGCGGTTGCGGAAAAGAAGATGAAGGAGCTCGGCGCCGTCGCCGGCTGCGCCAATGTGCTGATTTTTCCCGATCTCGATGCCGGCAATATCGGCTACAAACTTGTGCAATGGCTGGGCGGCGCCACGGCCATCGGCCCGTTCCTGCAGGGTTTTGCCAAGCCGATCAGCGATCTGTCCCGTGGCGCCGGCGTTGACGACATCGTCACGACCTGTGCCGTCGTGCTGGCGACGGCATGACCGGCGAGCATCGAAAAAGCGCGCGCTGACGGGCCGAGAGCTCACGTTGTCAAAATACCGCCGTCAACGGGTATGACCGTCCCGGTGATGAAACCGGCGCGGTCAGAGGCGAGGAACGCCACCAAGTCGGCCACATCGGCGGTTGTGGCAAACCGGCCGAGCGGAATGCGCGGCAATATTCTTTGCCGCGCCTCGTCAGTCAGCGCCGCGTGGGTCATCGCCGTGTCCACGATTGCCGGCGCCACGGCATTGACGGTGATGCCGCTCGGCCCGAGCTCGCGCGCAAGCCCCATGGTCAGCGCCACGACCGCGGCCTTGGTCGCGCCGTAGAGCGTATTGCCCACCGAGCCGCCGCCGCGCATGGCGGAGATCGAGGCGACATTGACGATGCGGCCACGACGCGCCGCCGCCATCGCCGGAATTGCCGCCTTCACGCAATTGATGATGCCGTCAATATTAACCCGGGCGACGCGGTCGAATTCGCCAGCCGGCAAATCGGCGACATGGCCGGTCGAAAGGAGCCCCGCGGCATTCACCAGAATTTCCGGCGCTCCATTGTTGCCCGACAAAGCGCCGAACGCCGCTTCAACGGCATTTGTATCGGCGACGTCGAGGGTGACGCCGAAGGCGGCAAATCCATCGCGCGCGAGCGCCGCGGCGGCACGCGCGGCGGCGTTTTGGTCGCGGTCGGCAACGCAGACCGTGCAACCCTCCGCCGCCAGCACACGCGCGATCGATTCGCCGATGCCGGCGCCGCCGCCGGTGACAAATGCGACGCGACCTGTGAGATCGAGGTCCATATTGGTCGCGTCGCGGTTCGAGCGTCAGCCGCCAAGCGGCTGCAGGCCTTGCTTGATGTCGACGGATATGTCGCTCCGATGCCGGGGCGTCATCGCGTAGACCGACAGTGCGCTGATTAGGCTGACCACAAGGACGTAGAGACAAATCAGCCACGGCTTACCGCCACCCAACGGCAACAGCGCGGTAGCGATGATCGGCGTCAGTCCGCTCGCGAAAATTCCGGAGAACTGATAGACGAACGAGACGCCGGTATAGCGCACCCGCGTGTCGAACAGTTCGGAGAACAGCGCCGCCTCCGGGCCATAAACCGCTGCATAAATGAAGCCGAACGGCACGGCGACCGCGACGATTGTCAGCAGCGGCGATTGCGCTCCCATCAGCCAGAATGCCGGGAACGACAACGCACCGATCAGCAGCCCGGCAGCGCCGTACATAAAGCGGCGGCCGAAGCGGTCCGACCATCTGCCGCAGATCGGGATCATGACGATCATGATCGCCGAGGAGACCATGACCGCGGTCAATGCGGTCTGCCGCGACATATGCAGTGTGCTGGTAATGTAGAAAACGAGGAACACGCCGTAGATATTAAAGGTCACCCCCTCGATATAACGCGCGCCGAGGCCAAGAATCGTGTTCCAGGTGTGGGTGCGGAACAGCTCGGCAACCGGCACTGCAGCGATCTTTTGCTCCTGCTGCGCGCGCTGGAACGCCGGGGTCTCCATGATCCGCAAGCGGATATAGACGCCGATGACGACGAGCACGGCGCTGATCAAAAATGCAACGCGCCAGCCCCAAGCGAAGAAATCGTCGTTATTCAAGAGCGACAGCAAGCTGACGACGGCCGCACTGATCAGCAGTCCCGCCGGCACGCCGATTTGCGGCCAACTGCCGTAAAAGCCGCGTCGGCCGTCCGGCGAATGTTCGACCGCCATAAGCACGGCGCCGCCCCATTCGCCGCCGATGCCGATGCCCTGGAAGATGCGCAGCGCCAGCAGCATGAGCGGCGCCCAGACGCCGGCCGAGGCATAAGTCGGCAATAATCCGATCAGGAACGTGGCAATGCCCATGATCAGCAGCGTCAGGATGAGCACGGTCTTGCGGCCGATGCGGTCGCCGTAATGGCCGAAGATGACGCCGCCGATCGGCCGCGACAGGAATCCGACAAAGGAGGTGACATAGGCCAACAGCGTCGAGACCAGGATGTCGGCATTCGGAAAGAACAGCTTATTGAGTACGATCGCCGTCATCGTGTTGTAGAGAAAGAAATCGTACCATTCGATCGTGGTGCCGATCGCGCTGGCAAACGCGATGGTGCCGATTGACATCGTTGCGCCATCACCCTTCTTGTAAGCTTGCTCCATTTTACTCTCCCCTCTCTCCTTATAGACCGGCGCTTTCAGGCCGCCGGCAGCCCCAACAGTTTCCGTGCTTCGGCGCAGCTCGCTGCATGCCGTCCATAGTCGCCGCACAGTCCGGCGAGGCGAGCGACCAGCTCGGCATTGCTCTTCGCCAAGCGATCTTTGTCGAACTTGATGTTGTCCTCGATCCCGGTCCGGACATGGCCGCCGAGTTCGAGGCACCAGCGGTTGACCTCGAGCTGGTGCCGCGCGATGCCGGCAGCGGACCAAGTCGCGTCGGGCATGATGTCCTTGAGCTCGCCAACCAGAAATTCCAGCAATTTGCGCCGCGCCGGCAGCGCATTGGGAATGCCCATGACGAACTGCACCTGACACGGCCGCTTGAGCAGGCCGCGATCGGCGAGCGTCTTGGCGTTGTAGAGCATCGCCACGTCGAAGACTTCGATCTCCGGTTTGACGTTGTTTTGCAGCATCGAGCGCGCGAGGTCTTCGACGAGCTGAGGCGGGTTCTCATAGATCTGCGCCGGAAAATTCACCGAGCCGGTGGCGAGCGACGCCATATCGGGCTTCAGCCCCAGCATCCGGCCGCGCTCGCTTTGTTCGCGGCCGCGCCCTCCGGTCGAGAACTGGATGATCATGCCGGGGCAATGCTTGGCGACGCCTTCCCCGACTTGTGCGAATAATTCGGGCGCGGAGCTCGGCGACTCGTCCGGATTGCGCACATGGATATGGGCGACGGAGGCGCCGGCTTCGTAGGCTTCGTGCGTCGATTCGATCTGCTCGCTGGGCGTGACCGGGACCGCCGGCGTGTCTTTCTTGCGCGGAATGGCGCCGGTAATGGCAACGGTGATAATCGCGGGAGCGGTCATGGTCATGCTGCCACTGCGGGGCGTTTGACGATGTGAAACGAACGGATGTCGGGCCGCAGCGCGATTTCCTTTAGCAGCGTGACAAGCGGCGTCGATGCCAGCGGGTAATCGGTCTTGACCGGACCGGCCGCCTTGAGCGCCCGGTATTGGCCGTCGGAGTAAAACGCCGCGAGCAACAAATCGTCGTCCGAAGCGAACGGCCCGCGTTCGCGCCGGACCCGAGGAATGCCAGGCTCGATCAAGTCTCCCGGCCGCGCCGTTGTCGGCGCCGCGCCTTTGGCGATGCGGTCAAACAGATTGGGGTCGATCGGCCCGGCAATCTCGCCGTAATAGCCGAGCACGTATTTGCGCACCTCGTCGGGCACCGTGGCGTAGCGCTCCTTGCCCATGACATTGAGCACCGCTTGAGTCATGACGAATTGCGCAAACGGGCTGACGATGATCGGATAACCGAGATCGTGGCGTACGCGCGCAGCTTCTTCCAGGACGTCGGGCAGACGGTGCGCGATGCCGAGCGGCGTCAGCTGCGATTTCAGATTGGATATCATGCCGCCGGGCATCTGGTGCTCGTAGTGAAAGGCGTCGTGTTCGACGATGTGTCCGAGCGGCTTGCCCTCGCGCGCGGCGATGTAGCGCAGGCGCTCGGCGACGTCGGTGACCGGCGCGAGATCGATGGGCACGGTGAACCCATCGCGTCTGGCATTGTCCACGAAGCTTTCCGTTGAAGGATGCGATGCACCGTTGGCCAGCGTGGAGGTCGCCGTATGCACCACGTCGACGCCAAGCGCGATGGCGCGAAGCGCCGTATAGGGGGCAAGGCCGGTGAGGCAATGCGAATGCAGATGCAGCGGCAGCGCGCCGCAAACCGCCTTGAGCGCCGGCACCAGCGTGTGCGCGCGCTCGGGCGTGAGCAGCCCGCTTGGGTCCTTGATGTAAACCGCGTCGACGCCGAGCTTGATCAGCTCGCGCGTCTTGCGCGCGTAATAGTCGTCGGTGTGGACCGGACTGAGCGTGTAGACTACGCCGCCGGCGGTATAAAGCCCGGCCTGCTTCGCCGCGCGCACCGGCACCGCCATGTTGCGCATGTCGTTGAGCGCATCGTAGGGCGTGTGGTAGCGGATGCCGTTGGCGAAAATCCGTTGTGCGGTGAGTTCGACGATGTCGTCGGGGAAAAATTCGAAGGTGAACAGACTTTGCCCACGCGTCATCACGACGAGCGGCGTATTCTCGACCCAGCCGCTGAGGATGCGCATGCGCTGCCACGGGTCTTCGCGCAGATAGCGCACGCAAACGTCGAATACCGCCCCGCCGACGAGGTCGATGGCCTCGAAGCCGGCGCGATCGAGCCGCGGCGCGATATCGGCCATCATCGCCGTCGTCATGCGTGTCGCCCATAGGCATTGGTGCGCGTCACGCAACGTAACGTCGACGAGCTTTATGGTCTTGCCGGAGCTGATCAGCGCACCTGTGCGAGTTGTTGCGTCTTCAATTCGTTTTCGACCCAGCGCGTATGGATTTCCGCCCGGCCGAATTCGGACCGCTGCAGCAGTGCGGCGTGAAACGGCACCGTAGTGGCGATGCCGGCCACGTCGAACCGCGCCAGCGCCGAGACCGCCGTTTCGATCGCCGCGGCGCGGTCGCGGCCGGTCACGATCAACTTGCCGAGAAGGGAGTCATAGAATGGCGGCACCACGTAGTTCTCGTAGACGTGGCTGTCGAGCCGGATGTCGCGGCCGCTCGGCGGCCGCCAGCGCTTGAGCATCCCGGGCGACGGACGAAAGTCGTGCTCGGCGTCCTCGGCATTGATGCGGAACTCGATCGCGACCGGCGCGCCGTCCGCCGCCGCCGCAAGCGACAGCCGCTCTCCGGCGGCGACGCGAAATTGCTCCGCCACCAGGTCGTTGCCGGTCACCATCTCGGTCACCGGATGCTCGACCTGGATGCGGGTGTTCATTTCGATGAAGAAGAAACGCGCGCTGTCGACGTCGTAGATGAATTCGACGGTGCCGGCATTGACGTAATTAAGCGCACGGATAAGCGTCAACGCGGCGTCCGCCATGGCCTTGCGCGGCGATTGCTCGAGCACCGGCGACGGCGCCTCCTCGATAAGCTTCTGGTGCCGGCGCTGCACGCTGCAATCGCGCTCACCGAGCTCGACGTAATTGCCGTGGCGGTCGCCGAATACCTGGATCTCGATGTGGCGGACCTTCGGGAAAAACCGCTCCAGATAAACGTCCGGTCGGCCAAACGCGGCAGCGGCCTCCGCGCTGGCCTGTTCGAACAAGGCGTAAAAGGCATCCGCATCACTGACGATGCGCATGCCACGTCCGCCGCCGCCGGCGCTCGCCTTCAACAGCAGCGGATAGCCGATCGCATCGGCCTGCAGCTTGGCTTCGGAGGCTGCGGTAAAGCCCTCGCTCGATCCCGGCACCACCGGAATGCCCAATGACGCCGCGGTCTGCCGCGCGGCAACCTTGTCGCCCATGCGCGCGATGACCTCGGCGCTGGGACCGATGAAGTTCAATCCCTCCTCCGTGCAGCGCGCGGCAAAGCCGGCATTCTCCGCCAAAAAACCGTAGCCGGGATAAAGCGCGTCGCATTGGCACGCGGACGCCACTTCGATCAGCGCCGCTTCATTGAGATAGCTCGCCTTAGGCGGCGGCGGTCCGATGCACACCGCATGGTCGGCAGCCCAGCGATGCGGCGAATTGCCGTCAGCCGAGGAATAGACCGCGACACTGCCGAGCCCGAGCCTCCGGCAGGTGCGGATGGCGCGCAGCGCGATCTCTCCGCGATTGGCGATCAGTACGCGACGCAACCTGACACTCCTATGCGGGTTCGATGACGAAGAGGGTGCGGCCGTACTCGACGAGCTCGGCGTTGTCGGCGCCGATTTCCACGATGCGGCCGTCGTGCTCGGACGCAATGGTGGTGAAAAGCTTCATCACCTCGATCAGGCAGAGTGCGTCGCCTTTGCGAACACGTTGACCGATTTCGACGAAAGACGGCGCCTCCGGCGAAGGCGCCCGGTAGAAGGTGCCTACCATCGGCGCCGTCACTTCGATCTGATGCGGCGCCTTGACCGACGCTTGGCGTGGCGCCGTCTCGGCCGACGCCGCGACGCCGGCGCCTGCCGGTCCCGGTGGCGACGGCGTCCTCGCAACGGGCGCGACGATGTCGTGGGACGGAGAATAGGAACTGCCGGCGCTGTTGCGCCGCACCACCAGTTTTAGGTCGCCAGTCTCGACGATCAGCTCATCGCAGGAGCTGCCGTCGATGATTTTCAAGATCTCGGCTATGTCATCGTAACTCAGGCTCACGCTCACTCCGGGCTTTGCCACACACCAAACGTCACGACGTCGATTGCATTTTAGCGAGCGCCTTCAGGTCGGTGCCGGTCTGCTCGATGCTCACGCCCGAGGTTCGGAAGCCGACAATCCATATTGGCAGAATGCAAAGCACCGTGAGCACGGCGAGGATGAGGCACAGCGTCGAAAAATCCATCACCGCGCTCATGATCGGGAACAGATAGACCAGCACGACGCCGCCGAGAAACCGCGTAATGCTCTCGCCGAGCATCGCTCCGGTCGCCCGCAGCCGCGTTGGAAACTGCTCCGCCATGTAGAGCTTTGCCAGCGGGAAGCCCGCATAGTCGAAGCTCCAAACAACAATCGCAGCCACGATAATCGCCCATCGAGACAGCGGCGCGCCGAGCGCCACCGTTCCGATCGCGGTGATCACCATGATGATGACGAGGCCCCAGCGCCGGCTGATCTTGTCGCCAATGCTGCCGGCGATGGCGGTCGAGATCACCGTCAAGAACAGCAGCCCCGATGTGTAGTAGAGCGCGTTTTCCTTGCCGGCGCCCATGCGCTGCAGGATCGACGGTCCGTAGATGGTGATGACGTAGAACACCACGAACGGCGACATCAGCGCGAGATAGGCGACGAAGCAGCGTTGCAGGTACGGGTAACGGAACAGGTCGACGATCGAGACGCGGCGCTGCGCCGTGGCTTCGAGGACTTTCAGCGAGCCTTCGTCGATGAGCTTCTCATCGTGCGGCACGCCGCTGATATTCTCTAGATTTTCGACGAAATGGCGCACGGTATCCGCTTTGCCCGCCTTCAAAAGAAATCGGGGCGATTCCGGCAGAAATGCCATGATGATCGGCACGATGACGATCGGCAGGCCGCCAAGCATCAAGAGCACCCACCAGGCTTCGCTGCCCGGCATGCGGCTGACGACCAAGGCGCCAGCCAGCGTGTTGAGGCCATAGGAAAAGCCGAGCAGCGAATTGGCGAGGCCGACCGCGGTGCCGCGCCATTGCTTGTTGACGAATTCGGAAAGCAGCAGATACGGCACCGGAAAGACGGCGCCCTGGCCGAGACCGGCGATGAACCGGCATAACGCGAGCTCGGTGACGTTCTGCGCGAACGCGGCCGAAAAGGTGACGATGCTGAAAATCACAATTCCGGCGACCAGCGTCGACTTTCTGCCGAAACGATCGGCCAGGCGTCCCGCCGGCAGCAGACCGATGACAATTCCCAGCGTGCCGGCGCTGCCGATCAATCCGGTATCGCTCGGCGACAGGTGCCACTCGCCTTTGAGAATGAACAGGACCGGGGCGATGATGCCGATGTCGAAAGCTTCCAATATCCACACCACGCCGAGTAGACCGACGAGGAACAAGATCTTTCCATTGACCGGCATCCGATCGAGCCGCGCCAGCAGGTTCTCCTGCGCCGCCAGATCTTGTGGACGTTGAACCGTTGTTACCGTCGCCACTTCACCCCTCCCCATGTTTTTCTAAATTGTGATTTTCGTTTCTTGTTACCCGAGGCGTCGCCCGACATCGCCGGCTGCGCCGTTCGGCCTCGTTGTCGTCAGATTAGCACTATGCTATTCCTTTTTAAAACCATACGTCTCATTTAGTGAGAAACCGGACCGTTTGGCGCGCGCCAACAAAAAGCTGCCACCGCGCGTTGAGGGACCGACCAAGTCAGAGCCAAGGGAGGATCGATTATGATCGCCAGGAAAATAGCGTGGCTTGCGATCGCCATCGTTTTGGCATGGGCGCCCGCGTCGCACGCGCAGGAGAAGTATCCCGATCACCCGATCAACTTTATCGTGCCGTGGGGACCCGGCGGCGGCGCCGATTTATTGGCGCGCACCGCCGGCAAGATCATGTCGGCCGATCTCGGCGTTTCGTTTCCGGTGCTTAATGTGCCGGGTGCCACCGGACAGACCGGCATCACCAAGCTTCTGAACTCGCCGGCCGACGGCTACACGCTCGCGGTGCTGATCGGCGACACCTATTCGTTGCTCGCCGGACCGCATCCCGGCTTCACCGCCGATCAGGTCATTCCGCTCGCCATCATGATCCAGCAGCCGTCCGGCTATTGGGTCAACACCCAGAGCAAATGGCACAGCTGGCAAGATCTGGCGGCGACGGCCAAGCAGCAGACGCTCAAGGTGGCGGTGCTCGGCTTCGGCAGCGCCGACGACATCACCACGTCTTATCTCGACAAACAGGGCTTCAAATTCGAGCCGATCCCTTATGCCGAGCCGGAGCTGCGCTACACCTCGATTCTCGGCGGCAATGCCGACGTACTCTATGAGCAAACCGGTGACGTGCGCAGCTATTTCGATGGCGGCAAGATCCGGCCGCTGATCTTTTTCTATTCGCACCGGCTCAGCATTCCGCAATTCGCCAATGTCCCGGTGTCGAAGGAGTTCGGCTACGACGTGACGTTGCCGCAGTTCCGTTCCATCGTGGTCAAAGCCGGCACCGATCCGGCGCGGGTCAAGCTCCTGTCCGACGCCTTGGCGAAGGTGGCAAAGACGCCGGAATTCAAGGCGTATCTCGATCAGCAATATGCCGATCCGGACAGCTACGTGCCGATGGATAAGGCGCGCGGCTTCATGGATTCATGGCTGACGCAGGCCAAGAGCATCATCGCTTCAACAAAGACGGGATCGAAGTGAGTTCGGGCAAGGCGGTCACAGTGCTGGAGCGGTGCCGGGCGACGCTGCCTTATGTCGTCGTGCTTGCGGTGGGCGCCTACCTCTATTACGCCGCCGAGAACTTCGAGTTCGAGCAGTCGTCGGGGCGGATCGGCCCCGGCGCCTGGCCGAAGCTCATTCTGGTCCTGATGTTGGCGGCGGCACTGTGGGGCGCGGTGTCGTCCGCGTTGCAAGTCGGCACATCGGATACGGCTGTCGCCGACGCCGATGAGATGGAAGCGCTGGTCCGGCCCCCCGAGATCTATCCGTGGCTGGTCTGGGTCGCCGTCGCCGCCACCGTTGGTTATCTCATCATTCTGCCGGTGCTCGGTTTCTTCCTGGCGACGATCGTTTACGCCTTCGTCCTGATGTATCTTGGCCACTACCGGCGCTTCGTCTCGGCCACCCTCCTGAGCGTGGCGATCGCATTCGCCTTCATGTTCATGTTCATGCGCGTGGTTTATGTGGCGCTGCCGGTCGGCATCGCGCCGTTCGATCGCCTGTCTTACGCGCTAATGGCCGCCATGGGCGTGCATTAGGAGACGGCGGCGTGATCATCGTCAATCTCGCTCATGGTTTCGTCGAAGTATTCCAGCCATTCGACCTCTTGATGCTGTTCGTCGGCCTGTTGGTCGGCATGGCGGTCTCGATCATGCCGGGCCTCGGGCTGGTGATGGGCGTCATCCTGGCGCTGCCGTTCACCTATCAGATGCCGATCGAGCCTGCCGTCATCCTGCTCACCGCCATCTATTTCGCTGGCACCTATGGCGGCTGCTTCACCGCCATCCTCTACCGCATCCCCGGCGAGCCGATGGATGTGCCGATGCTGTGGGACGGCTACACCATGGCCAAGCGCGGCCAGCCGGCGAAGGCGCTCGGCTGGGCGCTTATTGCCGCGCTGATCGCCGGCCTGGTCTCTTCGACGGTCATGGTCGCTTTGGCCGGCCCGATGAGCGAGGCCGCGCTCAAATTCGATTCGCCGGACTATTTCGCTGCGGTGTTCTTCGGCCTGACTACCGTCGTCGCGCTCGCCGGAAAATCGCTGGTCAATTCGCTGATCAGTCTATGCGTCGGGCTATTGGTGGCGACGATCGGCATCGACAGCATCTACGGCACCGACCGCTTTACCTTCGGCGTCCCGATCCTGCGTGACGGCGTGCAATTGGTCGAAGTGCTGGTCGGCATGTACGGCCTCGGCGAAGTGCTGGCGCGGATCGGCCAAGGCCTGCATCTCGACAAGCCGAAAGACGCCAAGGTCAACGTCGCCACCGAGTTCCCGTCGCTGCGCGAATTTCTGGCGATCAAGATGACGCTGTTACGCAGCACCGTGCTGGGCACCGTGCTCGGCATCGTGCCCGGCGCCGGCGCCACCATCACGTCGTTCATCTCCTACGGCATCGAGAAGCAATACGGCCGGCGGCGGCAACTGCTCGGCACCGGCATCCCCGAGGGCATCGTCGCGCCGCAGATCGGCGCCACCGCGTCGGTCGCGGGCCACATGATCCCGCTCTTGACTTTGGGCCTGCCGGGCAGCGGCGCCACCGCCGTCATCCTCGCCGCGTTTCTGCTGCATGGCGTGCAGCCGGGTCCGATGCTGTTCGAGGACCCGGCGTCCTCGCTGATGGTCTACACCATCCTTGCCTCGATGTTCGCTAGCGTCATCGGCATGTGCCTTGTCGGATTTTTCTGGATCAGAGTCGTGGTCAAGGTCCTGACCATCCCGCAGGGCGTTCTCTCCGCGATCGTGGTGATGTTCTGCCTGGTTGGCTCTTATGCCAATCGCAACGACATGTCCGACGTTTGGATGATCGTGGTCTTCGGCGTGCTCGGCTATCTGTTCGAGAAATTCAAATTTCCGATTTCGCCGATGGTGCTCGGCGCGATTTTGGGGCCGGTCGGCGAGTCCGCCTTCATGCGCAGCATGATCAGTAGCGATAATGATTGGACCGTGTTCTTTAAGGGGCCGATCTGCGGTCCATTGATGGTCGGGTCGATTTTGGCGCTGAGCTATCCACTGCTGCGCGAGCTCTTCCTCATGCGCCGCCGCGCGGCGGCCGTTGTCATTTCCGGTGAACCGCGATGAGTACAACAGCAGTGACGGACAGCTTACACCACGAGACGGTGCGCGACGAAGCGGGGCGCGGCGAGCACGAGGCAATCTCCACGGCGACGGCGCGCACGTTCGCCATTCTCGACCTTGTCGCGCATTCGCCGGTGGCGGTCGAAGTCGCCAGCGTCATCGAAACACTCGCCCTGCCGAAGGCGACCGCTTATCGCTTGGTCGACGGGCTAGTCAGTTCCGGCTATCTGGCGCGCGAACCGGCGCGCAAGCGCCTGACCGTTGGATCGCGGCTCACCGACCTTGCCTTTTGCACGATGCGCGCGTCGATGCGCGATTGCGGCCGCCATGCGCTGTTGCGCCGGCTCGCCCATCAGGTGAACGAAACCTGCAATATCGGTGTCATCCTCAACGGCGAGATTGTCTATCTCGACCGCGTCGAGGCGGAGCACTGGCCGCTGCGCCTGCATTTCGGCGCCGGCACGCGGGTGCCGCTGCATTGCAGCGCCATCGGCAAGCTGTATCTGGCGCTGCTGCCGGGCCGGCGCCGCCAGCGGCTGTTGCAAAGTCTCGAGCTGCAGCGCTTCACTGCCGGCACCATCACCGAGCGCACGCTGTTGGAGGCCGAGTTGAAGCAAATCCGCAAGGAGCAGGTGTCGTTCGACCGCGAGGAATACCTTGCCGGCGTCGTTTGCGTGGCGGCGCCGGTGCTCGGACGCAACGGCGAGATGCTCGCCGCGATCGCGATCCAGGCGCCGGAGGCGCGGATGAATGTTCGCATGGCGCACGAACATCTGCCGGCGCTACGCGGCGCCGCCGAGGAGCTGGCCGAGACTTTTCAGGACAGGACGTAAATTTTATCTCTTCCGGCGTGATGGCAATGCCGGAATCGAACAAGGATCGAAACGATGAAAATGACGACAGAAGAAGCTTTCGTGAAAGTTCTGCAGATGCACGGCATCGAGCATGCTTTCGGCATTATCGGTTCGGCCTTCATGCCGATCTCGGATCTTTTTCCAGCGGCTGGCATCACGTTCTGGGACGTCGCGCACGAAGGCAACGGCGGAATCATTTGCGACGGCTACACGCGCTCGACCGGGAAAATGGCGATGGTCATCGCGCAGAACGGACCGGGCATCACCAATTTCGTCACCCCGATCAAGACCGCCTATTGGAATCACACGCCCATGCTCTTGGTGACGCCGCAGGCGGCGAACCGCACCATCGGGCAGGGCGGCTTCCAGGAAGTGGAGCAGATGGCGCTGTTCCGCGATATGGTCTGCTATCAAGAAGAGGTGCGCGATCCGTACCGCACCGCCGAGGTTCTCAACCGCGTTATCACCAAGGCCAAGCGGCTCTCCGCGCCGGCGCAGATCAACATCCCGCGTGACTACTGGACGCAGGTCATCGACGTCAATCTGCCGGCGATCGTCGACTTCGAACGCCCGGCCGGCGGCACCCAAGCCATCGCCGAGGCGGCCAAGCTCTTGTCGACGGCAAAATTCCCGGCGATTCTCTCGGGCGCGGGCGTCGTTCTGGCCGGCGCCATTCCCGAATGCGCGGCCCTTGCGGAAAAGCTCGATGCGCCGGTGTGCAACAATTACCAGCATAACGACAGCTTCCCGGGCAGTCACCGGCTAGCCGTCGGTCCGCTCGGCTACAACGGCTCGAAGGCAGCGATGGAGCTGATCGCCAAGGCCGACGTGGTGCTGGCTTTGGGCACGCGGCTCAATCCGTTCTCGACGCTGCCCGGCTATGGCATCGATTACTGGCCGAAGAACGCCAAGGTGATCCAAGTCGACATCAATGCCGATCGCATCGGCCTGACCAAGCCGGTCGCCGTCGGCATCTGCGGCGACGCCAAGCTCGTGGCCAAGGCCATCCTGGCCCAGCTTTCGCCGTCAGCCGGCAATGACGGCCGCGAGGAGCGCAAGGCGCTGATCCACACCACCAAGTCGCGCTGGCTGCAGACGCTTTCCAGCATGGATCACGAGGACGACGATCCGGGCACGACTTGGAACGACGACGCGCGCAAGCGCGATCCCGACCGCATGTCGGCGCGGCAGGCGTGGCGCGCTATTCAGGCGGGGTTGCCGAAGGACGCCATTATATCGAGCGACATCGGGAACAATTGCGCCATCGGCAACGCCTATCCGACTTTCGAGAATGGCCGTAAATATCTGGCATCGGGCCTGTTCGGGCCGTGCGGCTACGGCTTTCCCTCCATCATCGGCGCCAAGATCGGCAATCCGGACACGCCCTGCGTCGGCTTTGCCGGCGATGGCGCCTTCGGCATTTCCATGAATGAGATGAGCTCGATCGGCCGCAAAGAATGGCCCGGCATCACCATGGTGGTGTTCCGAAATTATCAGTGGGGCGCCGAGAAGCGCAATTCGATCCTTTGGTTCGACGATAATTTCGTCGGCACCGAGCTCGATCCGCATCTCAGCTATGCCAAGGTCGCCGAGGGCTGCGGGCTCAAGGGCGTGGCCGTGCGCACGCCGGCCGAACTGACCGAGGCGCTGCGCGCCTCGTGCGAGGCGCAGAAACAGCGCGTCACCACCTTCATCGAGGTCATCCTCAATCAGGAGCTCGGCGAACCATTCCGCCGCGACGCCATGAAGAAACCGGTACGGGTCGCCGGCATCCGGCGCGAGGACATGCGTCCGCAGCAAGCCGCGCAGTGAAGGACCGATCATGACCGTGGCCGTGAAATCGCCGGCAGAGCTCCACCATAAGCCGGTCATCGACGAGGTGATGCGGCGGGCGCGCGCGGCGTTCGCGAGCTTCCGCGATGTCAGCCAGCAGCGCGCCGACGAGGCGGTTCGCGCGCTGGCGTGGTCGATCTATAAGCCCGAGCACGCTCGCGAGCTCGCGGCGCTCGCCGTCGCCGATACCGGACTCGGTAACGTTCCCGACAAGATCGTCAAGAATCAGCGCAAAACCTTCGGCACCTTGCGCGATCTTTTGCGCGCCAAGTCGGTCGGCATCATTGAGGAAGACAAGGTCAAAGGCATCGTCAAATATGCCAAGCCGATGGGCGTCATCGCTGCGCTGACGCCGTCGACCAATCCCGCCGCGACGCCGGTCAACAAGGCGATGATGGCGATCAAGGCGCGCAACGCCATCATCATCGCGCCGTCGCCGCTCGGCTACGAGACCACCAAGCGCACGGTGGACTATATGCGCGGCGCGCTGGCGCAAGCCGGGCTGCCGGCCGATCTGGTGCAAGTGCTGCCGCCGCCGGTTACCAAGGAATTGACCGAAGCACTGATGAAGGCCGCCGACCTCGTCGTCGTCACCGGCTCGCAGGACAATGTACGGCGCGCCGCCATGAGCGGAACTCCGGCGATCGGCGTTGGCGCCGGCAATGTTCCGGTTATCATCGACGAGACGGCCGATCTCGCCGATGCCGCGCGCAAGATTCGCGCCTCGAAGATTTTCGACAACTCGACCTCCTGCTCGACCGAGAATTCGGTCATCATTGTCGATGCGATCTACGACAAGGCCATCGCAGCGCTCAAGGACGTCGGCGGCTATCTGTGCACGTCGGCGGAAACAGCAGCGGTGCAACAGGCGCTCTGGCATAACGGCAAGCTCAACCGGCATCTGATCGCGCGCGGCGCGGAAATTCTCGCCCCGGCTTTCGGCCTGCCGGAAGAAGCTTCCCGCGCCGACTTCTTCATGGTCGAGGAGTCCGGCGTCGGCAGAGAGCATCCGTTCTCCGGCGAGAAGCTGTCGCTCGTGCTCACCGTCTATCGCGTCAAGGATTTTGCCGCGGCCAAGGACCAGGTCCGCGCCGTGCTCGACTATCAAGGCAAGGGCCATTCCTGCGGCATTCACACCAAGGACATGGCGCACGCGCGAGAACTCGCCGAGGATCTCGACGTCGTGCGGGTGCTGGTGAACTTCGCCCATACTTTCGGCAATGGTGGCGGCTTCGATTCCGGCCTCGGCTTCACGTTGAGCATGGGCTGCGGTTCCTGGCAGAAGAACAGCATTTCGGAAAACCTGAGCTACAAGCATTTCCTCAACATCACACACCTCGTCACGGTGATCCCTGAGGACAAGCCGAGCGAGGATGAGCTGTTCGGCCCGCACTGGAATAAATACGGACGCTAAACGGGGGGTGCGGTGATGAATTTCGAGGAGCACGTCGCCAAGGCGAAGGTGCTGGTCCCGGCATCGATCCCGGTGCCGCGCGGCAAGCTTTGCGTCACTGCGGACGAGGCGAAAGCCGCATTCGGCGACATCGGGCCTTGCGTGGTCAAGGCGCAGGTGCCGACCGGCAAGCGCGGCAAGGCCGGCGGCATTCGCAAGGCGGACAGCGCGGGCGAAGCCGGCGCTGCGGCGCAGGCGATCCTCGGTATGGATATTGACGGTTATCGCGTCGAAAAAGTGCTGGTCGAGGAACGCGCCGAGATCGCCCGCGAATTCTACGCCGCGGTGCTGACCGATTTTGCCGCGCGCCGGCCGCTGGTTTTGTTTTCCACCGAAGGCGGCATGGAGATTGAGGAGGTCGCAGCGGCGCGACCCGATGCCGTTCGCCGCCATGGCCTCGAGATCGACCAGCACTTCGACGAGCACGCCGCGCGGGCCATGCTCGCCGGTCTCGGCCTCGGCGATGCCGAGCCGAAAATCGCCGCCATCCTCAAATCGCTTTACGCAATCTACCGCGCGCGCGACGCCGAGCTGATCGAGATCAATCCGCTGGCGCTCTTAAAAGACGGCCGCGTCGTCGCGCTGGATTGCAAGTTCACGCTCGACGATTCGGCGATCTTTCGCCAAAGCGATCTCGCCGGCGAAGGCGCCGCTGAAAAGCTCACCGCACTGGAGCGCCGCGGCGCCGAGGCCGGGCTGAAATTCATCGAGCTTGACGGCAATGTCGGCGTGCTCGCCAACGGCGCCGGCCTGACCATGACCACGATGGACGTGATCGCCCATTGCGGAGGCGCGCCGACGGATTTTCTCGAAATCGGCGGGGAAGCCTATATCAAGGCCGAAATCGGTCTCGGCCTGGTGCTGTCGGCGGCCAAAGTCAAAAGCCTGGTCATCAATTTTTGCGGCGCATTTGCCCGCACTGATGTAATGGCCGATGGTGTCGTCAAAGCCTGGGAGAAGCTCAAGCCGACGATCCCGGTGTTTTTTTCCATTCATGGCACCGGCGAAGACGAAGCGGTGAAGCTGGTGCGCGAGCGCCTTGGCATCGAACCCTACGATTTCATGGAAGACGCCGTGCAGGCGGCAGTGGACGCGGCGCGATGATAATCCATCGAAAGGCCCATCGCGTGCTGGTGTCCGGCATTACCGGCAAGCAAGGCACGTTCTGGACCGAAAAGATGATCGAGTGCGGCACGCACGTCGTCGCCGGCGTCAATCCGAAGCGTGCCGGCGAAACCCATATCGGCGTGCCGGTATTCGCTTCGGCGGCCGAGGCGATGGCGAAGGCACCCTATGACACGGCCGTCATGTTCATTCCGCCGGCGCTCGCCAAGGCGGCGGCGCTGGAAGCCATCGCCTCAGGCGTAAAACTCCTCGTCATGCTCACCGAGCACATTCCGGCGCAGGATGTGATGACGGTGCTGCTCGCGGCGCGCCGCGGCGGCACACAAATCGTCGGGCCGAACACCGCGGGGCTGGTGACGCCGGGCGAAGGCTTTGTCGGCATCATGCCCGGGCACAATCCCAACATTTTCCGGCCCGGCTCGGTCGGCGTCATTTCGCGCAGCGGCAGCCTCGGCACGCTGGTGTGTCTCAATTTGACCCGCGCCGGCGTCGGCCAATCGGCCTTCATCGGCATCGGCGGCGATCCAATGGTCGGCACGACGACACGCGACGCCTTGATTGCGCTCGACGATGACGAACGGACCGAAGCGGTCGTCCTGGTCGGCGAGATCGGCGGCGCGATGGAAGAGAGCGCCGCCGAATACGCCGCCGGCATGAAGAAGCCGGTGGTCGCCTTCGTCGCCGGGCGGGCATCGCCACCGGGCAAGAAAATGGGCCACGCCGGCGCCATCGTCACCGGCAATGCCGGCAGCTACGCGTCGAAGCGCAGCGCTCTGGAAAAAGCCGGCGTTGTCGTGGTCGATGTGCCCCGCGAGCTTCCCGTCGTGCTGTCGCGTCGGCTCGCCGGACGCGCGCCGCGCGGCGGAGCGATGCAAGCAAGTCGCTGATCGGTTAGCCGAAAACGGAACGCCGATTCCGGTCATTCTGCCGCTTGGCAAGTCGCGCCGAAGGGAGGATGATTGTGTCCGAACGCCGCGCACGCGGCGATTGAAGCCGCATCTGCGGCGGACCAAGCCGCTTCAGCGGCGCATGAAAAGGGGAAATGCCAGCAAGCAACATCATCTAAGGGAGGGAACGACAATGGCAGCGGTAACCGATGTCAATTACGCGTTGACGCCAGACCAGCATGCTCGCGAACTCCGCCGCGCAGTCGTCGCCGCGACGGTAGGCACCACGATCGAGTGGTACGATTTTCTCCTCTACTCAACGATGGCCGGTCTCGTTTTCGGCAAGTTATTCTTCCCGAACGACGACCCGCTGACCGCGACGCTCAATTCCTTCGGCATCTACTTCGTCGGCTTTCTCGCGCGGCCGGTCGGCGCCTTCATCTTCGGCCATTACGGCGATCGGATCGGACGCAAGTCGACGCTGATCGTTACCCTGCTGCTGATGGGAATCTCGACCTTTCTGGTCGCGTTCCTGCCCGGTTACGCGGTCGTCGGCGTGTGGGGCGCGGTGCTCTTGACCGTGCTGCGCCTGCTGCAAGGCATCGGCGTCGGCGGCGAATGGGGCGGCTCCGTTTTGCTTTCGATGGAATGGGCCCGGCACAACAACGAACGCGGCTTCCTGTCATCCTGGCCGCAATTCGGCGGTCCGGCCGGCCTGTTCCTTGCCAATCTCGCGGTTCTCGTCTTCAGCCGGATGTCCGGGGATGCCTTTCTGGCGTGGGGCTGGCGTATCCCGTTTGCGCTGAGCATCGTGCTGGTCGGCATCGGCCTGTGGATCCGGCTTCGCATCCTGGAAACGCCGGTGTTCCGCAATCTGGTCGCGGAACGAAAGATCGAGCGGGCACCCATTGTCGAGGTGTGCCGCAAGCAGTGGGGCACGATCATAGCGGCGGCCCTGGCGCGGACCTCGGAGCAGGGCCCGTTCTACATCTTCACCGCCTTCATCTTCGCCTACGGCATCACGACGCTGCATGCGTCGCGAGACTTGCTGCTGATGGGAGTGCTCGGCGCGGTTTGCGTCTCGGCCATTACGATTCCGCTGAGCGGCTATATCTCCGACCGCATCGGCCGCAAGAAAATGTACATCATCGGCTGCGTCACCATGGGGATCTTCGGTTTCATCTATTTCGGCATGATCGACACCGGCTCGTCGGTGCTGATCTTCGCCGCGATGGTGTTGTCGCTGATCCCGCACGACATGCAATACGGCCCGCAGGCGGCGCTGATCGCGGAAAGCTTCACGCCGCGGCTGCGTTACAGCGGCGCCTCGATCGCCTACCAATTGGCCTCGATCACTGCCGGCGGTCCGGCGCCGTTGATCGCGACCGCGCTGTTCGCCACCTATAAATCGGGCACGCCGATCGCGATCTACATCCTGATCACGGCTGTCATCTCGATCGTCGCTACGTCGTTCTTGAAGGAGTATTCCGGCAAGGACGTCTCGGCTGAGTACGACGATCATCCAGGCGCGTCACAGCAGCGCTCGGCGGCCTGACGCAGCGATCGGATAACGCAACCCCTCTCCCCGTTCGCGGGGAGAGGGAAACTCACTTCACCAGCGTCTTGCCGGTGACCGCTTCAAGGTTCTTGTAAAAGACCTTGTCGCTCGTGGTCTTGTCCATCTTCAGCTTGTCGAGGATGCGCAAGGTCTCGCGCGGAAACATGGTGCCGCCTTCCGGATCGAACGGACAATCCGAGGCGAACACCAGCTTATCGATGGGGAAGAACTCCATGCCGCATTTGGTCGCCGGCTCGGCGGTGAAGGCGGCGGTGTCGGCCCAGAAATCGTTCTTGAAATAATCGAGCGGCCGTTTTTTCAGGCTTTTGCGCAAGCCGACATAGTCGTGATCCGTGGTGCGGTTGCCCATCACGTCGTTACCCGGCCCGAGTTCGGCCTTCCAGCATCGGCACGATGCCGGCGAAATGATGGGTGATGATCTTCAGGTTCGGGTGCGTATCCATGATCTTGGAATAGACCAGCCGCAGCATGGCGCAGGCGGTCTCGTAGGACCAGCCGATGGTCCACCAGATTTCGTAGAGCGACTGTTTCTCGTCCAGATAATCCGGTGTCTCGGCGCCGCGCGCCGGATGCAACCAGATCGGCGCGCCGAGTTCGTTCATCTTTTTCCAGAACGGCGCGTATTCCGGCCTGTCGAGCGGCTTGCCGGCGACGTTGGTGTAGATTTGCACGCCGAGCGCGCCCATCTTCATCGCGCGTTCTGCTTCGGCGACGCCGGCATCCGGCGCCGCCAGCGACACTTGCGCCACCCAGCCGGGGAAATGGTCCTTCTCTTTGGCGATCAGCTCGGCAAAGCCGTCATTGATGATGCGGCAGAATTCGTCGATGTCCTTCGGCGTCTTGGCGAAGCGCTCAACCGGCGGCTGCGGATAGGACAGGATCTGCTGGTAGTCCTTGTGGCCGTCGATGATCTTCTTGCGCACATTGAGATCGAACAGCGCCGGCAGCGAGCGGATGCGCTTGCCCATGTCCTTATAGTCGCCGGCGACTTCGTTGAGCTTGGTGAAAAACCGTTCCGGGAAAAAATGGGTATAGGCGTCGACACGCATGGACATGAGCGTTTCCTTCCTTTTTGCGGTCAGGCTTCTAGCGCACTTTCGCGCCGCCGGGAACACGCCGGCGGCGGTCAGCCCTGCGTGAGACGCGCGACGACCTCGGCGGGGATCGGCTGCGAGCGTATCTTTTGCGGGTCGGTGGGATCGCGCCCCGCCCAGACGCGCGTCTCGAAGCCTTCGGCGGCAAGGGTGGCGGCCAGTGTGAGCCGATGCTCGACCTTGAAGCTGGTGCGGCCACAGGCGGCGACACGGCTTTCGATCTCGACTTCGTCGCCGAACCGAGTCGGCAGCCGGAATTGCGCGCGCGTCTCGAGAACCGGATGGCCGATGAAATCGTAGTGCTTGAGATACGCGATCTTCTTCATCCCGGTCGCGCGCTCGATGAGGTGGGAGGTCGAGGCGTCGAAGATCGCGAAATAGCGCGGGTAATAGATGATGCCGGCGGGGTCGCAATCGCCCCATTCGATGCGGACGGTACGGGTGTTGGTCAGCATGCTGCGATCAACGCGGCGCCATCCGCAGCGCGCCGTCGAGCCGCACCACTTCGCCGTTGAGGTAGCGGTTCTCGATCATGTGGCGCACCAGCGCGGCATATTGCGGCGGCTGGCCGAGCAGCTTTGGAAACGGCACCGACGCCGCCAGGCTCTGCTGCGCCGCTTCCGGCAGCGCGTGCAGCATCGGGGTGGAGAAGATCCCCGGCGCGATGCCGGTGACGCGGATGCCGAATTGGGCGAATTCGCGCGCCGCCGGCATGACGAGCCCGACCACGCCGCCTTTGGAGGCGGCATAGGCGGCCTGGCCGATCTGGCCCTCATAGGCCGCAACCGACGCGGTGCAGACGATGATGCCGCGCTCGCCGTCCTGCAGCGGTTCCAAAGATTGCATCGCGGCGGCCGCAAGCCGCATCACATTGAACGTGCCGACCAGGTTGATCTCGACCACGCGGGCGAACTCGGCGAGCGGCATCGGCCCATCGCGGCCGACGATGCGCTTGGCCGGTCCGACGCCGGCGCAGTTGATGACGATCCGCGCCGTGCCGTGGTCGGCCGCGGCCGCGGCAATGGCTTTTTCCGTCGCGGCGCTGTCGGTAACGTCGCAGGCCAGTGCGATGCCGTTGATGTCGATGGCGACTTCGGCGGCGGCCTTCTGATTGACGTCGAAGATCGCAACCTTGGCGCCGGCTTCCGCCAGCATGCGTGCGGTCGCGGCGCCGAGGCCGGAGGCGCCGCCGGTGACGATAGCGGCGTGTCCACGAATATCCATCTCAGTTCACCCGTTCGGTTTGTCTGGCGCCGGCGACCAGAACGTGGCCCGGCGGCGCGTCCGCGTAAAGTTCCTCGACCAATGACGCGCGATTGGCCAGCACTGCGCGCTGATTGATCGAGCCTTTGTCGGTCATCTCACCGAGATCGAGCGACGGCGGTTCGTGCAACAGGATCATGCGGGTGACGCGGCTCGATGTACCGCTCGCCGCGGCGAAAAACGTATCGAGCCGCCGGGTAAGCTCGGCTATCACGCGGGGATCGGCAAGCAACAGTTTCGTCGGAATATCCGCGGCGGCGCCCGGCGCGGCTTTGCGGCAGGCGTCGAGATCGGGAAACACCAGCGCCGTGACCTCGTCGCGGTCGGGCCCGGCGAAGACGACGTCGCGGACCAGCGGGGCAAAATGCGCGATGAAGGCCGCGCGCAGCGGCCCGACGCTGACCCAGGTTCCGGTCGCGAGCTTGAAATCCTCCGCCAGCCGCCCGTCGAACAGCAAGCCTTTGGCCGGATCATTCGGATCGGCGAACTTCAAAGCGTCGCCGATCCTGTAAAACCCCTCATCGTCGAATGCCGCCGCCGTCAAATCGGGCGCGCGCCAATAACCGGGCGTGATATTGGCGCCCTTAAGCCGGGCTTCGAGCTTGCCTTCGCTCGGCACGAGTTTCAGATCGACGCCCGGCAGCGGCAGGCCGATATTGCCGGCGTGGTCGGCGTCCCACGAACAGGCGAGCGCCGCCGGCGCGGTCTCGGTCGAGCCGAGGCTCGACATGAACAGGATGCGCTGGCCGGCGGTCTTGATCGCAAGCCGCTCATAGGCGTCGAGAACATGCTGCGCCATCGCCGCGCCGGCATAGAACATGGCCTTGAGACGGCTGAAAAAAATCTCGCGCAAAGCCGGCTCGGCGGCGAGATACGGCAGCAGCATCTCAAAGCCCTTCGGCACGTTGAAATAAATCGTCGGCGCGACGTCGCGCAGATTGCGCACCGTCGCCTCGATGGCGCCGGGCAGCGGCTTGCCCTCATCGATATAGAGCGAGCCGCCATTGTCGAGCACCAGGCCGAAATTGTGGTTGCTGCCGAAGGTATGATTCCATGGTAGCCAGTCGACGATGACCGGCGGCTCGTCGGCGAGAAAGGCAAGCCCCGCGCGGATCATCGCCTGATTGGCGCAGAGCATGCGCTGCGTGTTGATGACGCCCTTCGGCTGCCCAGTCGAGCCGGACGTAAAGAGAATTTTCGCGATCGTCCCGGGACCGACTTCGGCATGTGCGGCTTCGACCGCGCGCGACGGTGCGGTCTGCAACAGTTCGGAAAACAACGTGGGCTGCCGGCCGGGCGGCGGATGCGCGGTGACGACCGCTTCGGCGCTTGCCGGCACGGCGGCGGCGATGGCGCGCGCGAAGGCCGTGCCGTTCGCGGCAAAGACCAGCCCCGGCGACAGCAATTGCATAATGGCTTTGAGCTTGCCGAAATCGGCCGACAGCAGCGAATAGGGCACCGAGATCGGCGCATAAGGAATGCCGACATGCATGGCGGCAAGCGCGAGCAGTGCATGTTCGATGTCGTTGCCGGAAAGAATGACGAGCGGCCGGTCAGGCGACAGATCGCGCTGCAAGAGCGCCGCCGCGATCGCATGAACCGCCGTCAGCGTCTCCGCATATGTCATCGTGCGCCAGCCATCTGCCGCGTCGCGCTGCGCCAGGTAAACCCGCTCCGGCGCCGCTTTGGCCCAATGCGTCAGCCGCTCGGTGAGCTTCTGCGGATGGGGCGGCAGCGGATGCGGCGAGCGCAGCACGATCGCGCCGTCGCCGCGGCGTTCGACCACGACGTCCGCCGGCCCAAGCTTCACCGGCCGCAGCGGCGAGCGGCTCTGCGCAGCGAAAGTCTTTGCCGATGCGTTTGCCATGGCGCTTCCGATGTCAGCTTCGCGTCACTTTTGGCGCGCGCTTTTCCAGGAATGCCTTGAGCCGCGCTTTGGCCTCGGGCTCGCCCTGCGCGATTGCTGAGGTGAGTGCCTCGGTGGCGAAGCCGGTGGCGGGATCGCTGCGCGCGATGCGCGGCAGCATGTGCATGACCGCAAAATTCGTAAACGGCGCATTGCCGGCGATGCGGTGCGCCAGCTCCATGGCTTTGGCGAGGCCTTCGCCCTCGCCGACCAGATATTGCGTCAGCCCGATCAGCTGTCCCTCTTCGGCGGAAAGTGTGCGGCCGGTGAGCATCATGTCCATCATGCATGCGGTTCCGATCAAAGGCGGCAGCCGCACCGAGCCGCCGCCGCCGACAAAAATGCCGCGGCTGGTTTCCGGCAACGCATAGAACGCTGAGCGTTCGGCCACCCGGATATGCGCCGCCGCGGCGATTTCGAGGCCGCCGCCCACCACCGCGCCGTGCAGCACGGCGACCACCGGCACCTTGCCGAATTCGATGGCTTCGAAGGCGCGGTGCCAGGACCGCGAATGCTCGACGCCGGCAAAGATGTCGCGCTCGGTCAGCTCGGTGAGATCGAGCCCGGCGCTGAAATGCTCACCTTCGCCGGCGAGCACGACGGCGCGGATCGCGTCCGGCAGCGCCGCGAAGAAGGCGCCGATGCCGTGCACCATCTGATCGTCGAGCGCATTGCGTTTGGCCGCGCGATTGAGCCGCAGCACCGCGACCGCGCCATGGCGCTCCGCCTTCAAGGTCGGCGGCAGATCGGCAAATTCGGATGGTGCGGTTGTCATTTGCGCCATTTGACCCGTTCCGCCGCGGCCCGTAAATAGCCTGCGAGAACCCAATAAGGCATGCGGAAAAGGAGCGGCGATGCGGGAAGTCTTCATTTGCGACGCCGCGCGCACCCCGATCGGCCGCTACGGCGGCGCGCTCGCCAAGGTGCGCACCGACGATCTCGCCGCGGTGCCGATCAAAGCGCTGGTGGCGCGCAATACCAAAGCCGACTGGACCCGGCTCGACGAAGTGTTCTTCGGCTGCGCCAACCAGTCCGGCGAAGACAATCGCAACGTCGCGCGCATGGCGCTGCTCTTGGCCGGCCTTCCCGACTCCATCCCCGGCATCACCGTCAACCGGCTGTGCGCCTCGGGGCTCAACGCGGTCGGCGACGCAACCCGCGCCATCCGCTGCGGCGAGATGGACTTCGCCATCGCCGGCGGCGTCGAATCGATGACGCGGGCGCCCTTCGTCATGGGCAAGGCCGGCGAGGCGTTCTCGCGCTCGGCGGAGATTTACGACACCACGCTCGGCTGGCGCTTCATCAATCCGCTGCTCAAGGCGCAATACGGCGTCGACTCGATGGCCGAGACCGGCGAGAACGTCGCCGAAGATTTTCAGGTCACCCGCGCCGACCAGGACGCGTTTGCGCTGCGCTCGCAACAGCGCGCTGCCAAAGCCATGGTTGCCGGCTATTTCGCCGAAGAGATCGTGCCGGTCGCGGCGCCGGGCGGCAAGGGCGGTCCGGTCACGGTCGACAAAGACGAGCATCCGCGGCCGGAGACCACGCTGGAGAATTTGCAAAAGCTCAAACCCATCGCGCGCAATCCCGGCACCATCACCGCCGGCAATGCCTCCGGTATCAACGACGGCGCCGCCGCCATTATCCTCGCCAGCGAAGACGCGGCGAAGGTGCATGGGCTCACCCCGCGCGCCCGCGTGCTCGGCATGGCCTCGGCTGCGGTGCCGCCGCGCATCATGGGCATCGGCCCGGTGCCGTCGACCAGGAAGCTGATGGAGCGATTGGGTCTGAAGATTTCCGATTTCGACCTGATCGAGATCAACGAGGCCTTTGCCTCGCAAGGACTGGCGTGCCTGCGCCAACTCGGCGTGCCGGACGACGCCGACTATGTGAATCCGCACGGCGGCGCCATCGCACTCGGCCATCCGCTCGGCATGTCGGGAGCGCGGCTGACGCTGACGGCGGTGCATGGGCTGGAAAAGCGCGGCGGCGCACGCGCGCTGGCGACGATGTGCGTCGGCGTCGGCCAAGGCGTATCGCTGGCGCTGGAGAAAGTTTAAGCCTGTCATCGTTCGCGAAGGCGGGCGGTCCATTAACTGCTGGCAGGACGGTGATTACTGGATCGCCCGCCTGCGCGGGCATGACAAGAAACAAGGAGAGCTTTCGCGTGCCGATGTCGCCTGGTTACATTCCCTTCCACCCCAATCCGTCGAAGCCGAAATACAAGCCGCCGGCGGGCGCGGTCGACGCGCATTGCCACGTCTTTGGGCCGGAAGCGGCGTTTCCGTTTGCGCCGAAACGCAAATACACGCCCTGCGATGCACCAAAGGAAAAGCTGTTCGCGCTGCGCGATTTTCTCGGCTTCGACAAGAACGTGATCGTGCAGGCAACCTGCCATGACACCGATAATCGCGCGCTGGTCGACGCGCTCGTTCACTCGGGCGGCAAAGCCAAGGGGATCGCCTTCGTCGGCGAGGAGATCACCGATGCCGCGCTGAAGGATCTGGATAAGGCCGGCGTCAAAGGCGTCCGTTTCAATTTCATCAAGCGCCTCGTCGATTCGACGCCGAAGGACGTGATGCAGCGCATCGCTGCGCGCATCGCCACACTCGGCTGGCACATTGTCATCTATTTCGAGCACGCCGATCTTGACGAGATGGGTCCGTTCCTCAAATCGCTGCCGACGACGCTGGTGTTCGACCATATGGCCTGCCCGAACGTGCGCGAGGGGGTCAACGGCAAGCATTTCCAAAACTGGCTCAAGGCGCTCGACGCCAACAAGACCTGGATCACAAAAGTGACATGCCCGGAACGCTTCACGATTGCGGGCCCGCCCTACGATGACGTGGTGCCGTTTGCGCGCGCCATCGTCGAGCGTTTCCCCGACCGGGTCATCTGGGGCACCGACTGGCCGCATCCCAATATGCCCAAACAAGCGCCAGACGACGGCGTGCTGGTGGATATAATCCCAAAGATTGCTGTGACGGCGGCGGCGCAGCATGCGATGCTGGTTGACAATCCGACGCGGCTTTATTGGAGCTAGACCAATTCCAATGTTTGTGCGGATCGCAGCTTTTCTGTTGGCGCTTGGCATGGCAGCGGCCGCCTCGGCACAAACGGCCCCGGTGAATTGGCCGCCACTGCCGGCCAAAGGCTTTGTTTCCGGACGGCCCGCGACCGACGAAGACATCGCCGCGGGGAATGCCGTCTTTGTGCTCAAGGCCTACGGCTCTTATTTCGGCAAGCCGATGGACATCGCCATTCCGCAATACGCTTATTTGACCAAAGCAGGCGAGAAGCCCGTGCCGGTGATCGTCGTCCAGGCCGAGATTGGCAAGGGCATCAAGCTGTTCGGCGTTCGCGGCCTCGACGGCGATAAATCGACGGCGCGGGATTTTGAGTTGAAATTGCTGGGCACCAAGCCGCCCAATTGAGCCGCGGCGGCGGGTAGCGGCTCAAGTTGCCAACGGACGCTGCGCTATATATGTCAAAGCGAACGGGAGCCACGCCCGAACGGGAGAGATCAATGGCCCGCGAACAGCACGATTATGACGATATCCCGGGCACTTTTGTGTTCGACGCGGAACGGTCGCGGCAGGGTTTCGGCATCAACATGTTCTGCATGTCGCTGATGCAGGACGAGAACCGCAAGGCGTTCAAGGCCAACGAGGCCGAATACCTCAAAAAATTCAAATTGACGCCCGAGCAGACCGACGCCGTGCTCAAGCGCGATTACAACCGCATGCTGGAGCTCGGCGGCAACATCTATTTCACCGCCAAGCTCGGCGCCACCGACGGCCATTCGTTCCAGCATCTCGCCGCGCTGATGACCGGCTCGACGCAGCCGGACTATGCGGCGATGATGCTCGCCGGCGGCCGTTCGGTCGAGGGCAACCGCTCGCGCTCGGGCAGGAACACGCCGTCGAAATTTCTCTCGGCCGCGGCGAAGAAAACGGCCGCCGCCAAGCCCAAGGCGAAGGCTAAATCCGCCAAGACCAAATCCAAATCAGCAAAACGGAAGTGACGCCGTGGCCAGGATCATCGCAGGAATAGGTTCGTCGCATGTGCCCGCCATCGGCGCGGCAATCGACAACAACAAGACCGAGGAGCCGTATTGGAAACGGGTGTTCTCGGGCTTCGAGAAATCGCAAGAGTGGATGAGGCAAACCAAGCCCGACGTCGCCATCATCGTCTACAACGACCACGCCTCGGCCTTTTCGGTGGAGATGATCCCGACCTTCGCGCTCGGCTGCGCCGCGGAATTTCCGCCGGCCGACGAAGGCTGGGGGCCGCGGCCGGTGCCGGTGGTCGAGGGTCATCCGGCGCTTGCCTCGCATATCGCGCAGTCTGTCATCCTCGACGAATTCGATCTCACCATCTGCAACAAGATGGACGTCGATCACGGCATGACCGTGCCGATGAACCTCTTGTTCGGCAAGGTCGACAAGAATTCGCACTGGCCGTGCCCGGTCGTTCCGCTCGCCGTCAACGTGGTGATGTATCCGCCGCCGACCGGCCACCGCTGCTTCATGCTCGGCCGCGCTATCAAGAAGGCGGTGGAGTCCTTTCCGGACGATCTCAGGGTGGTGATCTTCGGCACCGGCGGCCTGTCGCACCAGATCTCCGGCCCGCGTGCCGGCCTGATCAACAGCAAATGGGATAAGAACTTCCTCGACAATCTGTCGAAGGATCCGCAGAAGCTCGTCAAGATTCCGCATCTCGACTACATGCGCGAGGCCGGCGCCGAAGGCATCGAAATGGTGATGTGGCTCGTCATGCGCGGCGCGCTCGACGACAAGGTCGACGAGGTCTATCGCTTCTACACCGTGCCGGCGTCGAACACCGCGGTCGGTCACATCATTCTGGCAAATCGCGACAAGGCCTCGGCCAAGCGCAAGCCCGCGGCCGGCAGGCACAAGCCGGCGATCAAGCACAAACGGGCCGCGGCGCGCGCCAAGGTGCAACGCATTCGCAGCTAATCGTCATTGCGAGCGAAGCGAAGCAATCTAGCGCGGCCTTACAGAAATGGATTGCTTCGTCGCTTCGCTCCTCGCAATGACGGCGTAGATCAGGCTGAAGAGGTCATCACATGAAAATCTGCGTAGCCGGGCAGGGCGCGTTCGGCCAGAAACATCTCGATGCGCTCAAACGCATTCCCGACGTCGAGGTCACCTCGCTGGTCGGCGGCAATCAGGATTCCACCGCCCAGGTGGCGAAGAAATACGGCATCCCGCATTTCACCGGCGAGCTGTCCGAAGGCATCAAGCGCGCTGATGCGGTGATCCTCACCACGCCGACCAAAATGCATTTCCGCCAGGGCGAGCAGGTGATGCGCGCCGGCAAGCATGTGCTGATCGAAATTCCGGTCACCGACAGCGTCGAGGACGCTGAAGCGCTGGTCAAGATCGCCAAGGAAACCGGCGTCACCGCGATGGGCGGCCACGTGCGGCGCTTCAATCCCAGCCATCAATGGGTGCACAAGCGCATCGAAAAGGGCGAGCTGAAAATCCAGCAGATGGACGTGCAGACCTATTTCTTCCGCAGGAAGAACATCAACGCGGCCGGCAATCGCGCGCAGCTGGACCGATCATCTATTCTGGCATCACGCCGCTCACACCATCGACCTGTTCCAGTATCAGGCCGGCGAGACGATTTCGGACTGCTACGCCGTGCAGGGCCCGATCCATCCGCAGCTCAATATCGCGATGGACATGGGCATCGTCGCTAAGACGCCGTCCGGCGCGATCCTGACGCTGTCGCTGTCGTTCAATAATGACGGGCCGCTCGGCTCGTTCTTCCGCTATATCTGCGACAACGGCACCTACAAGGCGTTCTACGACGATCTAAGCGACGGCAAGGACAACAAGATCGACGTCTCCAAGGTCGACGTGTCGATGGACGGCATCGAGCTCGAGGACCGCGAATTCATCGCCGCCATCAAGGAAAAGCGCGAACCGAACGCCAGCCTCGCCCAGCTATTGCCGTGCATGCATGTGCTCGGCAAGCTGGAAAAAATCATCGACCCGCAGCGCAAGGCCCACGCGTAAGGTTCGTCGTATTGGCGCAGAAGAAGAACCGAAATGAGATACGGCCTGCGTTCGCCACTATCCTTCGGCTTCTTCGCTGTGCCGATGGTTCTTTTGCTTTCCGCGTCGCAGGGTTTGGCGCAAGCACCCCCTGCAGCCACGCCGGCGCCGCCGGCGCAAACGCCTCCCGCAGCGGTCCAAGCGCCCCCCGCGCCGACAGTGACACTGTCCGCCGAGCAGCTGAAGAAGATCGATGGCTGGATCGCCGACCAGGGCCGCGAGATTGCGATCTCGCCGATCATCACCGAGATTCTGGGCCTGACCAAAGGCGATCAGTCGATGTCGTGCCGCGCCTTCGCCGCCGAAGGCGAGGGCGACGAGGTGCATCAGGTCTATGTGCTGCCGGAAGGCGAAGGGTATCTCGAAGCGCATTTCTATAAAAACAAAGCCGATGTCTATTGGGTCGACACGCACTTCGCCTTGAAAGCCGCGCTCGAAGGCGTCCACGGTCAGCTGCCGGCGGCGACGACCTATGCCGACGCGCAATACGGCTTCAGCTTCGAAGTGGCGTGGTGGGCGAAATACACCGACGCGCATTAGCGGCAAGCCGCTACGCCCAACTGGCGAAACTCAAACCGGTGCCGGTGCCGGCCGGCGTGCGATAGCCCGGCACGTATTCGAACCAGTTCAGATCGAGATGCTCGCAGGCGCCGGCGACGCCGACCCAATTGAGAATTTCCGATGAGCCGGCATGCAATTTGTTGCGCGGCAGATGTTGCAAAAACCCGGCATCCTTGTCGGCGCAGGCCTTGAGGATGGCGCGGTCGAAATCCTCGTCCACCAGAAAATGACTTAAGCCTCCCGACGCAATGATGCCGATGCGGGCGTCGCCGGGAAAAGTCTCGACAGCCTTGCCGATGGCCTCGCCGAGTTCATAGCAGCGCCGCGGCCGCGGCTGGTTTGGCGCAAAGTAGGTGTTGAGAAACACCGGCACGATCGGAATCGGGTGTTTTTCGTCCATCAGGCGGCGATGCACATAGGCCATGCCGTGACCCTCGCCTTCGCCCTTGCGCATGCATTTCGACGACGCCGGATCGAAGCCGTGCTCCATCAGCCAATCGATCAGATGCAGCGCCAGTTTGGCGTCGACCGGATAGGCGCGCGGCGTGGTCTCCTCGAAAAAGCCTTGCCGGTTCTTGACGTACCATTCCGGAAAACGCTGGTGGTATTGCTCGTGCTGCTCGTTGCTGTTGAGGATGGTCTCGCCGTAATAGATCGCAAAGGTCGGCCTGGCGTCTTCCAGATAGGCTTCGTCCTGGTCGTCGCTCAGCACGATCAGCGTATCGAGCTGGGCGCTGTTGAGCGTGTCGCTGATGTGGGCCATCGCCGCCCGCACTTTATTTTGCCGCGCCACCAGCGCGGCGGGCGCGACCATCGCCGCCATCTTGGGGTCGGCCTTTTCCAGAAGCTCGGCATAGGTCGCGGGCCGGCCTTCCTTGTCGCGATGCTTGATGTTCTGGTCGGTCTCGGCGAAACGCGGCAGCGTTTCATCGGAAGCAAGCAGCATCGGCGTGTGGGAGCTACCGAGTCCGAGAACAATCTTTGCCATCTGCGCCTCCGCAAAACAAATCCGCCCCGATTTTTGACGAATGCTAGCACAATTACGGGAAGCGGCGACAACCATCGGGGCGAATCCAGCTACGTGACTCTGCGGAACTGGACAACGGCGAGCGGGGATGTTGGTATGCGGCTCATTCAAGCCGGATCAGGGAGAACCCCATGAAATTGGGCAATAAACGCAAATACTTGTTGGCCGCGGCAGGCGCCGTCGCGATGTTCGCCACGGCAGGCGGCGCGCGGGCGCAAGACGTCAAAATCGGCTTCATTCTGCCGATGACAGGCCAGCAGCAATCGACCGGCAAACAGGAAGCGGCGGGCGCCAAGCTATGGATGGCGCAGCACGGCGACAAGGTGGCCGGCAAGACAATCGATCTCATCATCCGCGACGACGCCGCGGTGCCCGATAACACCAAGCGCATCGCCCAGGACCTGCTCGTCAACGAGAAGGTGAATTTCCTCGCCGGCTTTGGCATCACGCCGGCGGCGCTGGCGGTCGCCCCACTCGCGACCCAAGCCAAGACGCCGGAGATTGTCACTGCGGCCGGCACCTCGATCATCACCGAGAAGTCGCCCTACATCGCGCGCACCAGCTTCACCTTGGCGCAATCGTCGGTGCCGATGGCCGACTGGGCGGCGCAGAACGGCATCAAGAAAGTCGTGACCATGGTGTCCGATTACGCGCCCGGCCACGACGCCGAAGACTCCTTCGCCAAGGAATTCACCGCCAAAGGCGGCCAGATTCCGGACCACATCACTTTCCCATTGGCCAACCCCGACTTCGCGCCGTTCCTGCAGCGCGCCGCCGACGCCAAGCCCGATGCGATCTTCGTGTTCGTCCCCTCCGGACAAGGCGGCACCTTCGTCAGGCAATTCGTCGAAAAGGGCCTCGACAAGGCCGGCATCAAGATCATCGGCCCCGGCGACGTCACCGACGACGATCTGCTCAACAACATGGGCGATGCGATCATCGGCACCATCACCGCGCATATCTATTCGGCCGATCACAATTCGCCGACCAACAAGGCCTTCGTTGCCGCTTTCGAGAAAGCCAATAACGGCATGCGGCCGAATTTCATGGCGGTTGGCGCCTATGACGGCATGCACCTGATGTATGCGGCGCTGGAGAAGACCGGCGGCAAGACCGACGGCGATTCGCTCATCGCCGCCATGAAGGGCATGGCCTGGGAGAGCCCGCGCGGTCCGATCTCGATCGATCCGCAGACCCGGGACATTATCCAGAACGTCTACATCCGCAAGGTCGAGAAGAAGAACGGCCAGCTCTACAACGTCGAATTCGCCACAATCCCGAGCGTCAAGGATCCAATCAAGGCCGGGACGGTTAAGTGACGATTGCCTCTCCCCGCGCGGGGCGAGCCTAGGCGTCCTTCGACGCCGTACTTAGTATAAAGAACGCCGATCCGAAGGATCGGCTATGTGAGCGAAGCGAACGAGGGTGAGGGGCCTCACCGCGATTCTGAGTGCCACAATCATGAGCCCGGCGGTGAGGCCCCTCATCCCGACCTTCTCCCCGCGCGCGGGGAGAAGGAGGTGCAGGGGCGGTCCTTTGAGCCGATTATGCTGACCATCCTGTTCGACGGTGTCGCTTACGGCATGCTGCTGTTCGTGCTGGCATGCGGGCTGTCGGTCACGCTCGGCCTGATGAATTTCATCAACCTGGCGCACGGCTCGTTCGCCATGGCCGGCGGCTATTGCACCGTCATCCTGGTCAACCGGTTCGGCATCCCGTTCGTGCTTGGCGTGCCGATCGCGTTCCTGGTCACCGCGCTCCTTGGCGGGCTGTTCGAGCGCACGCTCTACGTTCACGTCTATGCCCGCAGCCATCTCGATCAGGTGCTGTTCACCATCGGGCTTGTCTTCATGTCGGTCGCCGCGGTCGATTACACGATGGGATCGTCGCAGCGCTTCGTGCAGATCCCCGACGCGCTGCAGGGCCAGTTCGACGTGTTCGGCATCGGCATGGGCAAATATCGCCTGCTGATCATCGCGGTGTGCGGGCTCCTCACCATCGCCTTGCAGCTCATTCTCGCCAAGACCCGGTTCGGCAGTCGGCTGCGCGCGGCGGTCGACGATCAGCGCGTGGCGCGCGGTCTCGGCATCAATGTCGGCGCCGTGTTCGGCATCACCTTTGCGGTCGGCTCCGGTCTTGCCGGGCTTGGCGGCGCGCTCGGCGCTGAAATCCTCGGCCTCGATCCGACGTTTCCGCTGCGCTACATGATCTACTTTTTAATCGTGGTCACGGTCGGCGGCACCTCCAGCATCACCGGGCCGTTCCTCGCTTCGATCCTGCTCGGCATCGCCGACGTCGCCGGAAAATATTACGTGCCCACGCTCGGCGCTTTCGTCATCTACGCCATCATGATCGCGGTCTTGATCTGGCGGCCGCAGGGCTTGTTCGCCCGCGCCACGGCACGGTGACGGCCGATGGCTGCAACGTCCGCAACGCCGCCGCCGACGCCTGTGCTGGCCGACGATATCGCGGCTTATCTCAAGCGTCGCGCCCGCTGGTCGCCGCTCGAAATCGCGTTCTGGATTTTCGCCTTTGCCAGCATCTGGCTGTTTCCCGATAAATATCTGATCCTCAAAGACACCGCGATCCTCGCGCTGTTCGCGCTGTCGCTCGACCTGATCCTCGGTTACGCCGGCATCATCTCGCTCGGCCAGGCGGCGTTTTTCGGCGTTGCCGGATATTTTGCCGGGTTGGTCGCCAAGTACGGCATCATCAATGAGCCAGTCATTGCGCTCGTCTTTTCCGGCTTGGTCGCGGCCGCGCTCGGCTTCGTCACGAGCTTCCTGGTGCTGCGCGGTTCCGACCTGACCCGGCTCATGGTGACACTCGGCGTCTCGCTGATGCTCGGCGAGGTCGCCAACCGCTATGCCAACATCACCGGCGGCGCCGACGGCCTGCAAGGCGTCGACATCGCCCCGATCCTCGGCCGCTGGAGCTTCGATCTCTACGGCCACAACGGCTACGTCTATTGCCTGATCGTGCTGTTTGTCTGCTTCGTCATCGCCCGGCGCATCGTCTACTCGCCGTTCGGCCTGTCGCTGCGTTCGCTCAAGGGCAATGCGCTGCGCGCCGCGGCGATCGGCATTCCGGTGAAATGGCGGCTGATCGCCATCTATACCGCTTCGGCCGGTTTCGCCGGCATCGCCGGGGCGCTGCTGACGCAGACCACCGCCTTCTGCTCGCTCGATGTATTTTCGCTCGAACGCTCGGCCGATCTGCTGCTGGTTCTCATCATCGGCGGCACCGGCTACCTCTATGGCGGCCTGATCGGCGCGGTGATCTACAAATTCCTGCAGGACTGGATCGCGACGTTGACGCCGCAATATTGGCAGTTCTGGATCGGGCTCATGCTCGTCGTCATTGTGCTGGTCGGCCGCGAGCGGACGGAAGGCTTCATCGCCGCCGCGCGCGGCGCCGTGGCGCGACTTGGCGGCCGGTTGTGGACTCGATTCCGGCCGCGGCCCGCCGCGCTCGGCGGCGCGGCGGACGGCCGCTGAAAATGGGACATTGAATCGTGCCGATCCTCGAAACGATCGGGCTGGAAAAGCGCTTCGGCGGCATCCTCGCCGCCGCCGACGTCAACCTGTGCGTGGAAAAGGGCGCGCGCCACGCGCTGATCGGGCCGAACGGCGCCGGCAAGACCACGGTGATCAATCTCTTGACCGGCGTGCTTAGGCCAACCGCCGGCCGGATCATGCTCGAAGGCCGCGACATTACCGACGCCGCGCCGCATCAGCGGGTGCGGCTCGGCATGGCGCGCACGTTCCAGATCAATCAACTGTTTCTCGACCTCACGCCGCTGGAATCGATCGGGCTTGTGGTCTCCGAGCGGCTCGGCACCGGCGCCGATTGGTGGCGCGTGGTCGGCTCCAAGCCCGCCGTCACCGACGAGATCGTGGAAATCGTCGAGCGCTTTCGCTTGACCGACGTGATGCATGCGCGCACCGCGATCCTGCCCTACGGCAAGCAGCGTTTGCTCGAGATCGCGCTGGCTTTCGCCTGCCGGCCGCGTGTGCTCCTCCTCGACGAGCCGGCCGCCGGCGTGCCGGAGGCCGAGCGGCATGAGCTTCTCGCCACCATCGAGGCGCTGCCGGCCGAGGTCACGGTGCTCTTGATCGAGCATGACATGGACCTCGTGTTCTCCTTTGCCGACCGCATCTCGGTGTTGGTCAACGGCGCGCTGTTCGTCGAGGGTGCGCCCGACGAGGTGGCGCGCGATCCCCGGGTCAAGGCGGTCTATCTCGGCGAGGAGCTCGATGCCTGATCTTCTGACCATCGAGCAGTTGTCCGCCGGTTATGGCGAGGCGGTCGTGCTCTCCGGCGTCTCGCTGTCGCTGCTCGAGGGCCAGGCACTGGCTCTCCTGGGGCGCAACGGCATGGGCAAGACCACGCTGATCAACTCGATCGTCGGCGTCACCCGTTATTTTTCCGGCACGATTGCGCTCGACGGCGCCGATATCACCAAGCTTCGCCCCGATCAGCGCGCCCATCTCGGCATCGGCTGGGTGCCGCAGGAGCGCAACATTTTCAAATCGCTCACCGTGGAAGAAAATCTCACCGCCGTCGCGCAGCCCGGCCGCTGGACCACGGCCAAGGTCTATGAGCTGTTTCCACGGTTGCAAGAGCGCCGGCAGAATCTCGGCAACCAGCTGTCCGGCGGCGAGCAGCAGATGCTGGCGGTCGGCCGCGCGCTGGTGCTCAATCCGCGCGTCATGCTGCTCGACGAGCCGCTCGAAGGGCTGGCCCCGATCATCGTCGAGGAGCTGCTCGCCGGGCTGCGCCGCATCATCCGCGACGAAGGCATGTCGGCAATCTTGGTGGAGCAGAACGCCAAGAAAATCTTAAGCGTCACCGACCACGCCGTCATCCTCGAGCGTGGCGCGGTGGTGCACGCCGCCGACAGCGCCACGCTCGCCGCCGACCGCGCCGCGCTGGAGACCCATCTCGGCGTCACCGATCACGGCCCGCGGCGGAGCCGGCGGGTGCGGCAGTAGGCTCTTTATCGGATTTTGCCGTTCTTTCGACGCTGCGGAAACGCAGCACGTAGACAATGAGCGCCGCGCCAATGAGGACAAGCGGCGCCGAGAGCACCATGCCCATGGTTAAGCCGTGCGCAAGCCGCTCAAGCTGCGGGTCGGGCTCGCGGAAAAATTCGGAAACGACGCGGGCCGCGCCGTAGCCGATGCAAAAGATACCGGTCGCGACGCCGGGCCGCTTGAGCGCGCCGAAACGCACGAAGAGCGTCAGCACCAGAAACAGCAGCAGGCCTTCCAGCCCGGCTTCATAGAGCTGGCTCGGATGCCGCGGCTGGTCGTCGACGCCGGGAAAGATCATCGCCCAAGGCACGTCGCTAGGGCGGCCCCACAACTCGGGCTTGATGAAATTGGCGATGCGGACCAGAAAAATTCCGATCGGCGCCGCCGCGGCGCAGATGTCGCCGACCGTCAACAGCGGCACTTTGGTCTCGCGGGCAAAATACCAGATCGCCAGCGCCGCGCCGATCAGGCCGCCATGAAATGACATGCCGCCGAGCCACAGCTCGAAGATTTCCAGCGGATGGGCGAAGAAGTAATCCGGCTGGTAAAAAATCACCTGGCCGAGGCGTCCGCCGACGATCACGCCGATGGCGAGATAAAGTACCAGATCGGCGATGCTGTCAGCGCGTGGCCGCGGCGTGTTGCCCCACAGTCGGCCGTTCCGGATCAGCGCGCGCACATAGAACCAGCCGAAGGCCAGGCCGCCGATATAGGACAGCGCATACCAGCGGATCGGGAACGGCCCGACATGGAACGCCACCGGATCGATGACGGGATAGGGAATGACGGCAAGTGGCATAGCGAGCGCGGCCGTAGCGAAGTGAATGTGCGCCGGAGCGTCGCCCGAACCTTCGGGCCTTATTATGACATTAGTGCGAATGGCCCAATGCGCGGCACCCGCGGATCGCAGCTGCAGCGCCGCCATACCGAAACGCTGTGGCCATATGCTTCTTATTGTGACTCCGCCGCGGCCTTCGCCTTGGCGACGATGTCGGGCGGGGTGGCATAAACCTCCGCCACGAGCTTCTGGACGTCCTCGCCGGAGACCGAATTGACTTCGAGCTGCATCTTGTCGGCTTCGGCTAAGAAGTCCTTGTCCTTCATGGTGTCCGTGAAAGCCTGGCGCAGCAGCGCGACGCGATCGGCCGGCACGTTGGGCGGCGCGACGTAGGGCCGGCCCATCACGTTGCGGGCGAACATCATCTTGAGGATTTGCTGCTGTTGGTCGGTCTTGGCGAAATCCATGACCAGGGGCACGTTGGGCAGATCGGGATGCTTGGTCAGCGATAGCTGCACCAGCACGATCATGCGCCCGTCGCTAATCCAGGATTTGTGCGTCGAGAGCACGCTCGACCACGACCAGCCGCAGCGGCCGGCCACCTCGCCGCGCTCCATCGCCAGCACCACGTCGTTGCCGCCCGGGTAACCTTGCACGACCTTGAAATGCGTTCCGAGCACGGCATTGAGCACGCGGGGAAACTGGTCGGTATCGGAGCTGGCGCCGGTGCCGCCGACGGTGAGCTCCTTGGTGAACAGGTCCTGGAAGCTCGTGATGCCGGAGCTTTTCATCGCCACGCAGACGCTGACCTCGTTATTGGCGCTGCCGAGCCAGTTCATCTTTTGCGCGTCAAACGCGTCGCCCTGGCCGAGCAGCAGCGGATCGAAGGCGATGCCGCGGCCGAAGGTGGCGATCGCCGTGCCGTCCTGCGGCGCCACGCGATAGAGATAATTGGCGAGCCGCAGGCTGCCGGCGCCTTCCATATTCTGCGGCACGATGGTCGGATTGCCGGGAATATGCGCGCCGAGGTGGCGGGCGATGACGCGGGCATAAAGGTCATAGGCGCCGCCCGGCGAATAGCCGATATAGAGATTGACGCTGCGGCCCTTGTAAAAGTCGCTCGCGCCCTGCGCCAGGACGATCGCCGCCGACGCGACAACGAATAGCACCGCGCAAAGCCCCGCGCGCGCAAACCCGATTTTCCTCACGCCCATGGATCTCCTCAAACTGCGTTGCCGTCCCGTGCCGGCGGCGGCGCGATGCGTGCCTGCCGACTTTATCTTTCCTGCGTCACCCTACCACGGGCTTGACGGCTTTGCAGGTTTCGGGCGCGATGGGCGGCGGGAGCAGGGGAACGCGATGCAGCCGGATATGATTGCCAGCGCCATACACGCGCTGCACCTGCTTCTTGAGCCGATGCGGCTCATGTTCCTGTTCCTCGGCGTGCTGATCGGGCTCGCCATCGGCGTGTTGCCGGGGCTCAACGGCATCGTCGGCATGGCGATGCTCATTCCTTTTACCTACAACCTCGATGAATATACCGCCTTCGCGCTCCTGCTCGGCATGGCGGCGGTGATCACCTCATCGGATTTCATCACCGCGGTGTTGTTCGGCGTGCCCGGCCATGTCGGCGCCGCCGCGACCGTGATCGACGGTCACGCCATGGCCAAGAAGGGCGAAGCGGGCCGCGCCTTCGGCGCCGGCTTCGCCTCGTCGCTCGCCGGCGGCATCGTCGGCGCCATCGTGCTCGCGGTCAGCATCCCGATCCTGCGCCCGATCATGCTGTCGATCGGCTCGCCGGAGCTGCTCGCCTTTACGCTGTTCGGCATGTCGATGGTGGCGACTCTGTCCGGCCGTGCGCCGCTCAAAGGGCTGACCGCGGCCGGCCTCGGCTTGATGATCGCCATGGTCGGCTCGCGCGCGCAAAGCGGCACGCTGCGCTGGACCTTCGACTGGCTTTATCTGTGGGACGGCGTGCCGCTCATTCCGGCGACGCTCGGGATCTTCGCGCTGCCGGAACTGGCTGAGCTTGCGGTATCGCGCAAGCGCATTGCCGGCGACAATGCGCCCGACATCAATCTGTCGAGCCAATGGGAAGGCGTGCGCGACGTAGCGCGCAACTGGTGGCTGGTGCTGCGCTGCGGCGTGCTTGGCGTCGGCTTGGGCGCCATACCCGGCATCGGCTCCGCGGTGATCGATTGGATCGCCTACGGTTACGCGCAACGCACGGAGAAGAATTCGGAGACCTTCGGCACCGGCGACGTGCGCGGCGTCATCGCTCCGGAGGCCTCAAATAATTCTAAGGAGGGCGGCCATCTGGTGCCGACCATCGCCTTCGGCGTGCCGGCCGGCGCCTCGATGGCGATCCTGCTCGGCGCGTTCCTGATGCACGGTCTGACGCCCGGGCCCGACATGCTGACAAGGCATCTCGATCTTACCTACATGATCGTGTGGAGCCTGACGCTGGCGCACGTCATGGGCGCGATCATCTGCCTTGCCTGCAGCCGCTGGCTCGCGCAAGTGTCGCGCATCCGGCCGGAAATCCTGCTGCCGGTCATCATCGCGCTGGTTTTTGTCGCCGCCTTCGAGGGCGAGCACGATTGGGGCGACCTTTATCTGTTGCTCGGCTTCGGCATCGTCGGCTGGATCATGAAGCGGCTCGGCTGGCCGCGGCCGCCGATGGTGCTCGGCATCGTGGTCGGCGCCATATTCGAGCGCTACTTGTTCATCTCGACGCAGCTTTACGGCTGGGGCTGGCTCTATCGCTGGCCGGTTCTGGCGATCCTCGCTTGCGTCGCCTGGGTGCTGTACCGGCCGTTGTCGCAGATCGTCCAGACCCTGATCGCGCAATTCCGCTCCGTCGGTGGCCGCAGGGCGCAGTTCGGCGCCGCGCCGGCGTTCTCGCTCGCCGTTATTGTGTTGATCGTTGCCGCGATCCTGTCGTCGACCGATTGGCCGCACGACGCCAAGCTCGTGCCGCTCACCGCCTGCGGCATGGCGCTCACCGCCGCCGTCCTCAATCTCATCAATGAACTGTTCGGCCGCGAGCAAATGCCGCTCGCCCACGTTGATTCTGGCTTGCAAATGCAAGCCGTTGCGGACTCTACCGTGAAGGTCAGCGCGCACGTCAACGATCTCGGCGTGACGGACGAGGTGGCACGGCGGCGCGCCGTCAGTTTCTTCGTTTGGATGGCGGCGTTCATCGCTCTGGTCTGGCTGATCGGATTTATTCCCGCCATCGCGGTCTTTGTCTTCGCCTATATGCGCTTCGGCTTCGGCGAGCCGTGGCCGGCCTCGCTCGGCTACGCCGCGGCGACCACCGTGCTGTGCACCATCGTCTTCCACTGGGCGCTGCAGGTCGCCTGGCCGCCGTCGCTGCTCGGCGATCTGTTCCCGGCGCTGCGCGCGTCCACGCGACTTTTATGATTCGTCGCAACCGCGCCGCCGCGACATTGCACGTCAAGCGGAAATCCCGTAATGACCGGCGCTTAGGAGCGCGACATGACCGGAATGCTGGAACACGAAACGCCCGGGCTCGGCCATAACAAGCCGTCGCCGGAAGACGCCGACGAGATCAAGCACGGCAAATGGGACCGCTGGGCCAAGAAGCGCACCTTCGTGCGCGCGCTCGAAGGCACCTACAGCCACCTCTACAAGAAGCTTCTGGAAGAGCCGCGGGTCTATTCCTCCAAGGACCATCCCTGGAAGGGCGGACCTGCGATGTACGGCAAGCACATCATCTCGCCGCAGGCGGTCAGCGTCGTGCAGTCGATCGAGTCGCATATCGAATGCTATGCGCCGCTCAATGCCGGACAGAAGCACGGCCACCTCAACAGCGCGGTGTTCTACGTGCTCAAGGGTCACGGCCACGACGTCCACGACGGCCGCTATATGAAATGGGAGGCGGGCGACGTGATGCTGGTCGAGAACGGCTGCGTTCACCAGCATTTTAACGACGACGAAAAGGAATCCTGCATCCTGTTGGTGTTCAAGGCCAAGCCGCTGTTCCTGTTCATGCACTTGTTGTTCCAGAAAATGGTCGAATGGCCGACCGACAAGCTGCCGCCCGGCGTGACGGAATTCCATCCGCCTAAGGAAATCTAAAGCAAATCTGAGCGCGGAGGCCACCATGACGCTGTTCGAAGACAAAGCGGCCGCGCTGTCCGGCGACAACTCCGCGGCTTTCCTCGCCGAGGCGATGGTCGAATTGGAGAAATTCCGCGAGCACTACGCCACGTTGCCCAACGTCATCAAGGCCAAGGACATGCCGTGGGAGCGCTCGCCCGACGGCCTGATCAAGCATCTGGTCAACCAGAAAATGCAGACGCGCGAGTGCTGCATCGAAGCCTATATGCAGTTCCTCAAGGACGGCGAGCGCTCCGGCAAGCATCGCCATATGTGGGAGGAATTGTTCTTCGTGGTCGAGGGCTCCGGTTACGATCTGCACTGGGATCTGAAATGGGATTGCCTCGAAGCATTCGAATGGGAATGGGCCGCCGAGCCGAAGAAGTTCGAATGGACGGTCGGCGATTACGTCTACATCCCGCCGTTTACCATGCATCAGCACTTCGCCAAGCCGGGCGAGGAGTGCCGCATCATCGTCATGTCGAACCGCATCGTCAAAGACATGGGCTTCGACTGGTACGATCAGGTCGAGCGGGCGCCGGGATTCTGACGAAGGTGCGTCGGTCGGCGTGGGAGCGGCTTAGCCAACGGCAATGGTGACCATCACTCCCGGGACGCCTGCGATGGGGGAAGCGCTCGGCCGGACCCGCCGCAGCCTGTCGGTGCGGGGCTATCTTCTCGTCATGGTGCTCGCCATTTTGCTGCCGGTCGGCGCGTTCGCCGGCGTGCTGTTCTGGCGTTACGCCGATTCGGAAATCGCCCGCATCGACCAGCAGCTCGAAAACGACGCGCACGAGCTCGCGCTCGACGTCGACCGGGATTTGCAGGGCAAGATCGTCACCCTGGAAACGCTGGTGACCGCTGACTCCGTGGAATCCGGCGACTACGACCGGTTTTACGATCGCGCCCTGCGCGTCAAGAACCTTGCCGGCGTCGACATTTCGCTGCGCGGCCGCGACGGGCAACAGCTTGCCAACACCCGCGTGCCGTGGGGCACGCCGCTGCCGCGCAATTTATTTCCGAGCGACGAAAAAGCCGCCTCGACCGGGAAGCCCTATATCAGCAACGTTGTCGAGGGGCTGGTCGCCGGCCATCCCATTTATATCATTAGCGTGCCGATCAGCGAGAACGGCGCGGTCGCCTACTTTCTTCATATGACCGTCGACCTAATTGCGCTCGGCGATTTGATCCATTCCGACATCGTCCCCGGCCAGATCGCCGGGATTCTGGATCGCAATAATACGGTTATGGATCGCACGCAGGAATCCCGCGAACGGATCGGGAAGTCGGCGTCGAAAGACTTCGTCGATCAGATCAAAGGCGACCATGGCACCTGGCTCGGACAAAATATTCAAGGTTATAAGATTCGGCTGGGCTATGCGCGTTCAAAGCTTTCTGGCTGGCTGGTCTGGATCGGCGTTCCGGATGCCGACATCCAAAATCCTCTGCACCGGGCGCTGTGGCGGTTGAGCGCGCTCGGCGCTGCGCTCACTATCCTCGCGCTCGGCCTCGCTTATTGGCTCGGCGGCAGGCTCGCCGGCGCAAGCCGAACACTGGCCGCGCAAGCCTCCGCGCTCGGCCGCGGCGACGCCGTGTTGCCTGCGAGCATTCCGGTGGGCGAGCTTAACGCGGTCGGGCACGAGTTGGTAGCAGCCGCGGCGCTCCGCACGGAGCTGGAACGGCGATTGGTGCAGCGAGCGACGCAGGAAAGCGAGCAACGCTTTCAAACGCTGGTTCACGGCGTCACCGACTACGCCATCTATATGCTCGATCCGCAGGGCAACGTGACGAACTGGAATACCGGGGCCATGCGCATCAAGGGCTATAGCGAAAGCGAGATTCTCGGCCGCCACTTCTCCATCTTTTATACGCCGGAAGACCGCGCCGACGGCGTGCCGGCCCGCGCGCTGCTGACGGCGATCAACGAAGGCCGCTATGAAGCCGAAGGCTGGCGCGTGCGCAAGGATGGCACGCGTTTCTGGGGCAGCGTCGTCATCGATCGTATCGAGGATTCCAACGGCAAACTCATTGGCCTGGCCAAGATCACCCGCGACATCACCGAGCGGCGCGAAGCGCAGCAGCGCCTGGAAGCCGCCCGCGAGCAGCTCTATCAATCGCAAAAGATGGACGCGGTCGGCCAGCTTACCGGCGGCGTGGCGCACGACTTCAACAATCTGTTGACGATCATCATCGGCAATCTCGACAACGCCAAGCGTACCATCGACAACTGGCAGGACGGCGCCAAAGAGCGATTGCGCCGCGCCATCGACATGGCGCTGGTCGGCGCCAACCGCGCCGCGGTCCTGACCGGCCATCTGCTGGCGTTCTCGCGCCGCCAGCCGCTCGAGCCGAAGCTGTTGGACGTCAACCGGTTGCTCAGCCACCTTTCCGCATTCTTAAAGCCGTCGCTCGGCGAAGCGGTGCAGCTCGAGGTGGTCGGCGCCGGCGGCGTTTGGCCGGTCGAGGCCGACGCGGTGCAGCTGGAAACCGCCATTCTCAATCTGACCGTCAACGCGCGCGATGCAATGCCTCAGGGCGGTCGCCTGACCATCGAGGCCAGCAACGTGTTGCTCGACGAATCCTATTGCGCGGAAAACGCCGAGGTGCGGCCGGGCCAATACGTGCTGATCGCGGTGACCGACGAAGGCATCGGGATGGGGAAGGAGGTCGCCACACGCGCCTTCGAGCCGTTCTTCACCACCAAGGAGGCCGGTCAGGGCACCGGCCTCGGCCTGAGCCAGGTCTATGGTTACGTCAAGCAATCGGGCGGCCACGTGAAAATCTACAGCGAGCCTGGGCACGGCACCACCGTGCGGGTCTATCTGCCGCGCGCGCGCGACGACAAGAAGAAGGGCGGCGAGATTGCGCTGCCGCGCTCCACCCCGCCGGCCGCCTACGGCAAGGAAACCATTCTGGTCGTCGAAGACGACGCCGACGTCCGCGCTTTCATCTGCGCGACGCTGGAAGAATTGAAGTACACCGTGTTGCAGGCGCACGACGCCGCCTCGGCGCTGCAGGTACTGGAGCGAGAAAGCAAGATCGATCTGCTCCTGACCGATGTGATTCTGCCGGGGCCGAACGGCCGCGAATTGGCGAGCGCCGCGCTGGCGCAGCGGCCGGGGCTCAAGGTTCTGTTCATGACCGGCTATTCGCGCAACGCCATCGTGCATCAGGGCCGGCTCGACGAGGGCGTCCAGCTCATTCAGAAGCCGCTGACGCAGGATTCGCTGGCCGCCAAGGTTCGCGCCGTTCTCGATCTGCCGACGGTCTCCCTCGGATAGCCTGCCTGCCTTTCGCCTTGATTATACTAGTCTATTTTGCATCCACAGGGCGCCTTGGGGATGCGGGCTTGTGTCGTCGCCAAGCGGTCTGTCACCGTCTAGACTAGAAAAGGCAGCGCGGCCCGCTCGGTCCACGGGCGAACCGTGAAGGGCCGGCGAACGGCGAACGGCGGAAAAGCAATCACATGTCTCTATCCCTGATGACGACGCGCCGCTTCGCGCCCTTGTTCTGGTGCCAGTTCTTCGCCGCCTTCGGCGACAATTTTCTCAAGACGGCGCTGGTCTTCGTTATCTTGTTCGAGGTGTCAGGCGCCAATTCGGCGGTCTTGATCACACTCGCCGGCGCCACGCTCATCGCGCCGTTCTTCTTCCTGTCTGGGCTCGGCGGCGAATTGGCCGACCGTTACGACAAGGCCTTAATCGCGCAGCGCATCAAGTTCACCGAGATCGGTGCTGCGATTGTCGGCGTCGCCGGCTTCGCGTTCCATTCGCTCAGCTTGCTGTTCCTCGCGGTGTTCATGTTCGGCACGCTGGCTTCGCTGTTCGGGCCGATCAAATACGGCATTCTGCCCGACCTGCTCGAGCGCCGCGAGCTTCCCTCCGGCAATGCGCTGATCGAAGCCGGCACCTTCCTTGCCATTCTGCTCGGCACCATCGTTGCCGGCTTCGCCGCCAACGGCAACAGCAGTCCGATTCACTTCGCCTGGCTGATGATATTGACCGCGCTGGCGAGTTGGGGCTCGAGCCTGCTCATTCCCCATACGCCGGAGGCCGCGCCCGATCTTCGCATCAACGCCAACATTTTGGTGTCGACCGGTTCGCTCATCAAACAGGTGCGCGCCGATCCGCGGCTTTGGTGGGGCGCGATCGTGGCGAGCTGGTTCTGGCTCGTCGGCGCGCTGGTCCTCTCTTTGTTGCCGCCGCTCGTTTCGTTCACTATCGGCGGCAGCGAACAGGTCGTCACGCTGTTTCTCACCATCTTCTCGGTCTCGGTCGGCATCGGTTCCGGGCTCGCCGCCTGGCTCGCCGCCGGGCGCATCGTGCTGTTGCCGACCGTGGTTGCCACCGTGCTGCTCGGCCTGTTTTCGCTCGACCTCGGCTGGACCGCGTCCGCGGTGGTGCCGGCGACAAGCCCGCTGAGCATCGCCGGCTATTTCGCCGCGCCGCACAGCATCCACGTCGCCGTCGATCTTGCCGGCTTGGCAATCGCCGGCGGCCTGTTCATCGTGCCGGTGTTTACCGCGGTCCAGGTCTGGGCCGGCACCGATCGGCGCGCCCGCGTCGTCGCGGCGGTCAACGTGCTCAATGCCGCTTTCATGGTCGTCGGCGCGATCGTCCTCGCGCTATTGCAAAAGCTGGGCTTAAGCACGCCGCTTCTTTTCGCGCTGATCGGCGCCGCCAATCTCGCCGTCGCCATCGCCATCGGGCAGACCATGCCGGCGGGCTGGCTGAACGATTTTCTTTCGATCGTGTTCCGCGCCTTTTTCCGGCTCGAGGTCAAAGGCCTGGAGAACATCGACAAGGCCGGCCGCAATGCCATCATCGCGCTCAATCACGTGAGCTTCCTCGATGCGCCGCTGGCGGTATCGATCCTGCCGAAGCGCCCCGTTTTCGCTATCGACGTCGCGATGTCGAAGCACTGGTGGATCCAGCCGTTCCTCAAATTCGTGCGCACCATGGCGCTCGACCCGCTGCGGCCGTTCTCGGTGCGCGACCTCATCAATGCGGTGCGTGACGGCAATATGCTGGCGATCTTTCCCGAAGGCCGCATCACTCTCACCGGCAGCCTGATGAAGGTTTATGACGGCGCGGCGATGATCGCCGACAAGTCGGACGCCATGGTGGTGCCGGTCCGCATCGAGGGACCGGAGGCGACGATCTTCAGCCGCTTGAAAAGCACGCAGGTGCGCCGTCGGCTGTTTCCGAAAATCACGGTCACGATCCTCGATCCGGTGAAATTCCAGGTCGACCCCGAGCTCAAGGGCCGCAAGCGGCGGCAGGCCGCCGGGGCCGCGCTCTACACCATTATGTCCGACCTGATCTATCGCACCACGCCGACCGATCGCACCGTGGTCGAAGAGCTGATCGAGGCGGCCGAATTGCACGGCCCGAATTGGCTTGCCATCGAAGATCCGGTGAGCGGTCAGCTGACCTACAAGCGGCTGTTGATTGCGGTATCGGTGCTGGGCCGCAAGCTGATGCCGCTGGTGCGCGAAGGCCGCGCGCTCGGCGTCATGCTGCCGACCTCCAACGCCGGTGTGGTCACCATGCTGGCGGTGCTGTCGGCCGGGCGGGTGCCCGCCATGATCAATTTTTCCTCCGGCGCCGCCAATATTCTCGCCGCCTGCCGTGCCGCCGAAGTCGACACCATCCTGACCTCGCGCACCTTCGTCGAGAAAGGTCGTTTCGAGCATCTGATGGCGCAGCTCGAGAAGCAGCTGCGCATCGTCTATTTGGAGGACGTGCGCACAACCATCGGCCGGCTCGACAAGCTGCGCGGCCTGTTTGGCTGGAAACAGCCGTTGGTCGCGCGCAAGCCCGACGATTGGGCGGTCATCCTGTTCACCTCCGGCACCGAGGGCCTGCCCAAGGGCGTGGTGCTGTCGCACCGCAATATACTGACCAATGTCGCGCAATGCGCCGCGCGCATCGATTTCGGCCGCGAGGACAAATTGTTCAACGCAATGCCGATCTTTCACTCGTTCGGCTTCACCGGCGGCGTGGTGCTGCCGCTGATATCGGGCGTGCCGATCTATCTCTATCCGTCGCCGCTGCATTATCGCACCGTGCCGGAACTGGTATATGGCACTTGCGCCACGGTGATATTCGGCACCGACACGTTCCTCAACGGCTATGCGCGCATGGCCAACCCCTACGACTTCCGTTCGTTGCGCTACATCATCGCCGGCGCCGAGCCGGTGAAAGAATTGACGCGGCGGATCTATCTGGAAAAATTCGGCCTGCGCATTCTCGAAGGCTACGGCGTCACCGAATGCTCTCCGGTGATGGCGCTCAACACGCCGATGTTCAACAAGTTTGGCACCGTCGGCCGGCTGTTGCCCGGCCTTGAGGCCAAGCTGGAAAAAGTCGAGGGCGTCGATGACGGCGGCCGGCTTTACGTCAGGGGCCCGAATGTGATGCTGGGCTATCTGCGCGCCGACCGGCCGGGCGTGCTCGAGCCGCCGCCGGAAGGCTGGCACGACACCGGCGATATCGTCGCCCTCGACGATCAGGGTTTCGTCGCCATCAAGGGCCGCGCCAAGCGCTTCGCCAAGGTCGGCGGCGAGATGGTCTCGCTCGCCGCGGTCGAGATGCTAGCCGCGGAGCTATGGCCGAACTACGTGACCGCGGTGTCGGCGGTGCCCGATGCCCGGAAGGGCGAGCGGCTCATCATGGTCACCGATAAGCACGGCGCCACGCGCGCCGATTTCATCGCCTATGCGCGGAGCAAGCACGCCTCCGAGCTGATGTTCCCGGCCGAAATCCTCGTCCTCGACAAATTGCCGATGCTTGGCTCCGGCAAGGTCGATCAATTGGCGATCGACAAGTTCGTCCGCGAGCAGGCGGCGGCGAAAGCGGCCGCGGCGGAGTGACGGTCCGTGTGCCAGCACCCGATCCAGCATTTCGCCCCGGCTTTGCTGAGCTAGTCTTGCCGTCATGGAATACGATGTGTATGATATAGTTAAATCATACACCTAGGCAATTTCATCGCATGCGCACCAATATCGAAATCGACGACGTCCTCATGGCTGAAGCGCAGAAGGCTTCTGGCCAAGCGACGAAAAAACAGACCGTGGAACAGGCGCTTCGTTTGATGGTCAGACTCCGACGTCAGCAGGAGGTCGATGCCGCATTCGGCAAGTACCGCTGGCGCGGCAACTTGGCGCGAAGCCGTAAAGGGCGAGGGACTGGGTGATTGTGGTCGACAGCAGCGTCTGGATCGATTTTCTTAACGGCCGGCATACGGCTCACGTCCGGCGCTTGCGTGCGATTCTCAGCACCGAGGAGATCGTCGTTGGGGATTTGATGCTTTGCGAGGTGCTGCAAGGCCTATCGAGCGACCGGATCGCCCAGGAAGTCGAGTCTCTGCTGCGCCGCTTTGCAATCGTAGCAATGGCTGGCGACGCGATGGCCGTTATGGCGGCACGGAATTTCCGATATTTGCGCAGTCTTGGGATCACGGTTCGCAAAACAATCGACCTGCTGATCGGCACATGGTGCATCGAAAATCGTATGCCGTTGCTTCATAACGACAGCGACTTTCGGCCGATGGCGCGCCATCTTGGACTGATCGAGCTGCCGCTGGCAGCCTGATTACTTCCCCCGCATGGCCAGCACCCGATCCACCGTCGCGCCCGCCTCGCCGAGATAATTCGCCGGATCGCAGAGTTTCGCCAATCCGGCCCGGTCGAGGTGTTTGGTGATTTCCTCATCGCGTATTGGTGGCCTAGATAGGGGCCGAGCCCCATCGTCACTGCTCCTGACACGATCAGCCTTTGGTCAGATCGAGATTCCATCGCATCTTTTACTCGGCTTGAAAAAGTCGCGGGCGTTGAGGAAGGCGAAGGGACATGATCGCGCCTTCGGGTTTCGAAAGCATAGCGCAAGAGCTAGGGCGATTGTGGACTGCCCCTGCCGCCCTTGGTCCGGCGAGGAATCAAGGCGCCGGCGGCAGCTCCGCCTAATGCAATTACAGCAGCAATCAGCATAGCCCACGTGATGCCTTCCGCGAGCGATGCCTTCAGGATCGACTCGGCATTGGCTCTGTCGGCGCCTTGAATGTTGGCAAGCGCCGGTTGGATGACCAGTTGTCCACGAGCAGCCTGAATGGCGTGTTTCACGCCTTCGGAGAGAGCCGGGTTTTGCAGATTCCGCGCCAGCTCGTGATCGAAGATGGACAGCGCAACAGCGCTGAGGATGGCAACCGCCAGAAGATTTCCCACGGATGCCACCGTGTCATTCACTCCCGAGGCAACGCCGGTCTGATGCGCCGGTACCGCATCGATCACCGCTGCGGTCAAAGGCGCGGCGGTGACCGCCATGCCAAGCCCGAGGATCGCAATCGAAACCAGGAACTCCGTATAGGTTCCGTTCGCGACCATCAGTCCCATCACGCCAATGCCGCATGCGGCAATCGCGGGGCCGATCATCAAGGGCAATCGAGCGCCGAATTGATTCAGCAACCCGCCGGCCCAGCGCGACAGAGCGGCCACGATGATCGTGAAGGGTAAAAACGCTGCGCCGGTGAGCGTGGCTGCATAGCCATGCACCTGAATCAGCGCAAATGGCACAAAGAAGAAGATTCCGTTCAGCGCTCCGTAAAGCAGCAGCGTCAACAGATTAATGGCGCTGAAGGTGCGCGATCGAAACAAGGCGAGCGGCAAGATCGGCGTGCGGCTTCGCTGCTCCGCATAGACGAACCCAATGAGCAGAGCCAAGCCCCCGGTTATCGAGACGAGCACGACCGGATCGCCCCAGCCGGATAGCGGCGACGCAATCAACCCATAGGCGAGACCGCCGAGACCCAGCAAAAGCAGCAGAGCTCCGCGCCAGTCGATACCCGGCTTTGCATCGGGGTCGCGACTTTCCGGCACGCGGTAATAGGCCATCCATAGGGTCGGCAGCGCGATCAGCGGATTGATCAGAAAAATCCAGCGCCAACTGAAATGATCGACGATCCATCCGCCCAGCAACGGTGCAATTGCGGTGGCCACGGCCGACGCGGCGGCCCACGTTCCGATCGCCCTGCCACGCTCGGTTTCGTCGAAGGCCGCCCCGATGAGTGCAAGGGAACAGGGAAGGAGGAGGGCGGTGCCGGCGCCTTGAACCGCGCGCGCCAAAATTAATTGCGGCAGACCGGGAGCCAGCCCGCACCAGAGCGACGCTGCGGCGAAGATGCTGAGTCCCACGATTAAAAACCGCCGCCGCCCGAACTGGTCGCCAGTTGCGCCACCCACCAGCAGAAGCGCCGCTACAGACAGAGTGTAGGCGTTGACGATCCATTGCACAACGATTGCCGAGGCGCGGAGGTCGGTCTCGATCGCCGGCAAAGCGACGTTGACGATGGATTTGTCGATGCTGGCAATGCTGGACGCCAAAACCGATGCGAGCAGCACCCAACGCTTGGCGTCGGCAGCTGGGCGATCCGCCGCCAAGGATGTTGAGCGGATGATCTCTTCGGCACATGGCCTCGTTCGCGAGGAAAACATCGCCATTGGCGTCCCAGATCGATAGCTCGGGCTGGACAAAATTAGCACACTTGAATTGGCGGAATGGGGCAAATTGACTGCACAATGAATGCGCGAGATTATCCCATCGCAATCACATCGACTGTTTTCCAGCCAGACTTGTCGCGGTGATCGATATGTCCGCCAACAAAATCATGCTGATCCGCCACGCCGAAAAACCGGACGGCGGCGACAAGGGCGTCGATGCCAACGGCAAGGAGAGCGCCGAAGAGCTGGTGGTGCGCGGCTGGCAGCGCAGCGGCGCGCTGGTCCTCCTGCTCGCGCCGCGCGACGGAAAATTTGTCGACCTGCATCTGGCGCAACCGAAAACGATCTTCGCTTCGGCGGTCGGCAAGCACAGCAAGAGCTTGCGGCCGCAGCACACCGTTCTCGAACTCGCGCAGGCGCTGAGCTTGAAGCTCGATCTGCGCTTTCCCAAGGGCGGCGAACCAGACCTTGCCAAAGCCGCGGTCGCCGCCACCGGCCCGGTGCTTATCGCCTGGGAGCACGAGGACATTCCCGACGTCGTCAACGCCATCGTCGGCGACAAAACCACGTGCCCGCAAAAATGGGACGACGCGCGGTTCGATCTGGTCTGGGTGCTCGATCGCAAGACGGCCGGCAACGGCTGGGACTTTACCCAGGTGCCGCAATTGCTGCTGTCGGGCGACAGCGCCAAGCCGATCGCGTAATTGCGGCAGACCGCCGTTTACTTCCCCCGCATCGCCAGCACCCGATCCACCATGGCGCCGGCCTCGCCGAGATAATTCGCCGGATCGCAGAGTTTTGCCAAAGCCGCCCGGTCGAGATGCTTGGTGACTTCCTCGTTCTCGGCGAGCAGATCAAGGAGTGGCCGGCCGGTGGCGACCACTTTTCGGCAGATGTCGTAGACCAGATCGTGGGCGTATTGGCGGCCGAGACAGGGGCCGAGCCCCATCATCACCGCTTCCGACACGATCAACCCTTTGGTGAGATCGAGGTTCGATCGCATCTTCTTCTCGTCGACCTGGAGCCCCGTCAGCACAAATTCGGTCTGCGCCAGCGCGCCGGCCGTGTAGCAGAAGATTTCCGGCAGGACGATCCATTCGATCTCCCACGGGCCGGTGGCGCGCTCGTGATCCTCGACCATGGCGTCGAGCAGCGCCGCGGTCTGCTGGCGCACCACCGAGGTGAGCGCGGTGATATAGACCGAGGAGATCGGATTGCGCTTTTGCGGCATGGTCGAGGACGAGCCGCGGCCCTCGTGGAACGGCTCGTAGAGCTCCTCGACCTCGGTCTGCATCATCAATTTGACGTCGAAGGCGATCTTGCCGCAACTGCCGGTGACGAGGCCGAGGAAACAGCCGGCTTCGGCAATGTTGTCGCGCACCGTATGCCAGGCGATCGCCGGCTGGCCGAGCTTTAGTTCCTTCATCAATTCGGCTTGCGTGGCGAGCCCCTTGCCGCCGAGCGAGGACAGCGTGCCGGCGGCGCCGCCGAATTCGCCGACCAGCACGCGCGTGCGCAATTCCGCCAAGCGCTGCTTGTGCCGTTCGAAGGCGGCCAGCAAGGTCGCCATCTTGTAGCCGAAGGTAATCGGCACTGCCTGCTGCAGATTGCTGCGTCCCGCCATCGGCGTGTCGCGATATTTGCGCGCCAGCGCGGCGAGTGCGTCGGCGATGCGGTCGAGGTCGCCCTCGATCAAGGTCAGCGCCTCGCGGATTTGCATCACGGTGGCGGTGTCGGTGATGTCCTGCGTGGTGGCGCCCCAATGGCACCACTCGCCGAGCCCATCGCGGCACAGCGCGACGAGCTGCTGCACCACCGGCAGCACCGGATAGCCGATGCGCTCGGTCTGCGTTTTCAGCTTGGCGAAATCGATCTCGGCGACGTAGCAATGCCGGCAGATCTCCTCGGCGGCGTCCTTCGGGATGATGCCGAGCCGCGCCTGCGCCCGCGCCAATGCGGCTTCGAAATCGAGATATTTCTGCACGCGGTTCTCGTCGGAAAACACCCGCCGCATCGCCTCGGTGGTGAAGATGTCGCGGAAGACGGCGGAATCGATCAATGAGGTCGGCATAAGCTTTGGCGCTCCCGCTCGGTCATGCTTGTCATCATCCGCGCAGGCGGATGATCCAGTAAAGCGGGGCCTCGACAAGATGGCACATGCCAGGGATTACTGGATGCCCCGCCTTCGCGGGGCATGACAGGAGTAATAGCTGTTGGTCAAGTCAGGCGATCTCGATCTGCCGCCGCGTCTGCGGGCGATCCACGAGGCCGACTATCCACGCTTTTCCGACGCCGAGATGGCGCGGCGGCGTGCCGCAATCGAGAGCGTGCTCGACGAGGCAGGCCTCGACCACCTGGTCTATTGCGGCGCCAATCGCTTCGGCTCCGCAGTGCAGTGGCTGACCGGATGGCCGGTGACCGCAGAAGCGGTCGGCGTCTTCACGCCCGGCGAGTCCGATGCCTTGTTCGTGCAGCACGTCAATCACGTGCCGCTGGCGCGGCGGCTCGCGGCGCCGGCCGAAGTCGAATGGGGCGGCGGCTCGTCGATCGCCGGCGCGATCGTCGCGCTGGAGCGGCGCTCGGCGCACGCAGGTCGCGTCGGCGTCATCGGTCCGATGAGTTTCGAGCAGCACGACAAGCTCGCCGCGCGGTTCGCCGCGCCGACCAATCTCAACCGCCGCTATACGCGGCTGCGCCAGATCAAGTCCGCCGAGGAGCTCGATTGGCTGCGCATCGGCGCCGCCTTGACCGATCGCGGCATGATCGCGCTGCGCGACGGGCTGCGCCCGGGCTTGAGCGAGCGTGAGCTCGCCGATCTTGTCGAGCGATCCTATGTGGCGCTCGGCGGCACCAATGTCATTCATTTTATCGGCGTCACGCCGATGGCGGCGCCGCGGCTCGGCGTGCCGCCGCAGTTCGTCGCCAATCGCAAAGTGGAGCGCGGCGACGCCGTGGTTGCCGAGATCGCCACCGCGTTCTGGGAGCATCCCGGCCAGGTACTGCGCAGCTTCGCGGTCGATGCCGAGCCGACGCCGCTCTATCGCGAGCTGCATGCGGTCGCCGATGCGGCATTCGATGCGGTCGCCGCCGTGCTCAGAGACGGCGCCATGCCGTGCGAGATCGTCGACACCGCCGGCGTGATCGAGGCTGCCGGCTTCACTATCATTGATGATCTGTTGCACGGCTACGGCGGCGGCTATCTGCCGCCGATCCTCGGTTCGAAAAGCCGGCCGAGCGCGCATATCCCCGACGAGCCGTTTCGCGCCGGCATGACGGTGGTCATCCAGCCCAATGTGGTGATGCCCGACGGCGTGGCCGGCGTGCAGACCGGCGAGATGGTGCTCATCACCGCGACCGGTATCGAGAAAATTCACGATGTGCCGCGCGGCTTCGCGCGGGTCTGATCGCGGCTTTGACGCTTGCCGCCGTCATCGTCGGCGCGCGTGCTTAATGCCGTCCTACCGCAATTCGTAAAATTCGAAGCCGCGCCGCGCGGCATCATCAATGAATTGTTGCGCGCGTAAAAACTCAAGCGCGGCGCGGCTTGCGGCTCCATCCGCAGCGCGGCCAACGGCGTCGCTCAAATTTCGTAAAGGATATCTCTTCACTTCGAGCGCCGCGCGATACGTCCTGTAAAGAATACCGTTTCAAGCAATTTTTAGCATAGGGGGAGAAGCCTCCGTAACTTCACCAATTCCATACTAGCGGACGACCAATAGTCTTCGCGAACAACGACGAAATTCGCTCAACGAATTCCGTGCAACGAATTTAGGCGTCATCAGGGGACGTAAGTTGCGTACCAGCACGCTTGTCATGATCGGCTTTGCGGTCCTGTTCGGACTGCTCGCGGTCTTCCTGGCGCAGACCTGGCTCAACAACCAGGAAGCGGCGCGCATGAGGAGCCTCGAAGCCCAGCACAAGGCGCCGGAACCGGAGCGCACCATCGTGGTCGCCGCCCGGCCGCTGCGCTTCGGCGAGCAGCTGACCGCGTCGGCGCTGCGCGAGCTGCCGTGGCCGCAGGCCGCGCTGCCGGCCGGCGCCTTCGGCAAGATCGCCGATCTGGTCGCGGCCAAGCGCGTCGTGCTGTTGCCGATGGAGCCCAACGAAGCGGTGCTGGCCTCGAAGGTCACCGGCCCGGGGGAGCGCGCCACACTGTCCGCGGTGCTCGATCCCGGCATGACTGCGGTGACCGTCCGCGTCAACGACGTCGAGGGCGTCGCCGGCTTCATCCTGCCCGGCGATCATGTCGACGTGATGCTCACGCGCCAGGGCGAGAAAAACGCCGCCACCACCGATGTCGTGATCGAGAACGCGCAGGTGCTGGCGATCGACCAGCTCGCCGACGAGAAGGCCGATAAGCCCTCAGTCGTCAAGGCGGTCACGCTCGAAGTCAAGGTGACCGACGGCGAGCGAGTAGCGCTCGCTTCCACGGTCGGCACGCTGTCGCTGTTGCTGCGCAAGGCGGGTGACGTCGCCGACGAGGATTCGCGCCGTGTGACGACCGCCGATCTCGGCAAGATGACGACGTCAAAATCGGATTTCGTGACGATTTCGGTAAATCGCCCGTGGAAGAACGAGCACGCTGAGTACAGCGTTCCGGTCGAACACGGCGATGCGCAAGCCGCCGCCTTGTCGCGGCCGGCGTCGGCCAGCGAATGAATTTGGGGATGATGCAGCGAAGCGACGCGAAAATGAGTGTTTGGGGACAATCGAGCGGCGGGGAGGCCGACGTGAAGAGCCAGTACAAGAAGCAAAACCACTGCGCCGGCGGCAGCCGGCAACTTTCGGACAGGACCACCAAGAGCGCGAGCATGCAAATCGGCGCGCTGTTGCGGCGCGGCTGGATCAGGGCGGTGCTTGCCGCGTCGATCATGGCGGCGCTGCCGCCGGCCGTTCGCGCGCAGCAGAACATCGTGCTGGCCAACCCCGTTCACAGCGCGCAGGTGCGCGTGACGGTCGGCAAGACCGAGGACATCCGCACCGACCAGAACTTCGCCAATATCACGGTCGGCGATCCGGACATCGCCGATGTGAGCCCGCTCACCGATCACTCGCTGTCGATCCTCGGCAAGAAGATCGGCACCACGCGCGTCACCGTCTATGACGCCGATCACAAGCCGGTCGGCATTTTCGACGTCGAAGTGTCCTACGACATTTCGCGGCTGGCGACGGAGATCGGTCGTTTCACCGGCGGCGGCATCAAAGTATCGTCGATCAACGGCCGCATCCTTTTGAGCGGCACTTCGCCCGATGCCGCGACCCTCGACAAGGCGGTGCAGATCGCCGGCCAATTCGGCCCGGACCCGATCAACACGGTCCAGGTCGCGCAGCCGCAGCAAATCGAGCTCGAAGTCCGCTTCATTGAGGTCGATCGCAATGCCGGCCGCGACCTCGGCGTGCAATGGAATGCGTTCGGCAATTCGGTGCTGGCCAATACGGGGTCTGGATTGTCCGCTTCGAAGCTGCCGATCACGCAGCCGAACGGCTCGTTCCAGCAGCCGTCGCTCGCCGGTGCCGGCGTCGGCGGCCCGAACGTAGCGGCGAGCGCATTGCCGATTTCGCCGGTGGTTGCCGCGGGCGTGCTTTCGGGCGCGGCGCCGTTCGGCTTCCTGGTTGGGCAACTGACCAACAAGCTTCAGGTCGCGGTCAATGCGCTCGAATCGAAGGGCGCAGCGCGCCTTTTGGCCGAGCCGAACTTGGTCACGCTGTCGGGCGAGACCGCGAGCTTCCTCGCCGGCGGGCAAATCCCGATCCCCGAGGTCGGCGCCACCGGCACGCCGTCGTTCGGTTTCCAACCCTACGGCGTCGGCCTGTCCTTCACGCCTACCGTGCTGCGCGATGGCGTGATCAATCTCATCGTCAAACCGGAAGTGAGCGAGATCGATACCGCGCATGCCGTCACCGTCGCCGGCACCACGGTGCCGGCGCTGACCACCCGCAAAGCCTCGACCACGCTGGAACTGCGCGACGGTCAGAGTTTTATGCTCGGCGGCTTGCTGCAGAGCGATGGCACCAACAATATCGATCAATTGCCGTGGCTCGGCGACATGCCGGTGCTCGGCGCGCTGTTCCGCTCGACCGATTACCAGAAGAACGAGACCGACCTCGTCATCCTGGTGACGCCGCATATCGTGCGGCCGTTGACGCCGGTCGATCCGGTGCACACGCCATTCGACAGTTCGCTGCCGCCGAACGACGTCGATCTGTTCCTGATGGGCGACACCGAAGTCTCACCGGAGCTGGCGCGGCTCGCCGTCGGCGCGCTGAACCGGCCCTATGTCGGCCACATCCTCGACCTGCCGCGAAACGGAGGCGTCTATGTCACGGCCAAAGACTGAGCCAAGGACTGAACCAAGGACTGAACGCGGCACGTCGCGCGCCGCACGGCTGATCGCCGCCGCGCTCGCCGCCGCCGGGCTCGGCGGCTGGCTCGCCGGCTGCTCCAACGCGGACTTCTATCTCGATCGCCGCGACAACATCGCGCTGTCCGGCGGCGATGCGGTGGCCGGCAACACCGTCGGCCAGATGGTCGATCCGTGGCCGGCCTATAGCGGCAACAAGAACATCGCGTTCAACGGCGAGAAAATGCAGCAGGCCGTCGCCCGTTACCGCACCGGCAAGGTCATCGAACCGGTCGATCCGGAGAACCCCATGACGACGAACCAGCCCGGTCAGACCGTCAGCACCACGGTCAACAATGCCGCGCCGGCGGCCTCAGCGAGCGCATCGGGGCAATGATCGACGCACCCGGAAGGTGAGCTTGAACGCATGCGCATCAGCCGATCTCCGACGCCGGCAAGCCAGACCCGCGTGGTGGTGCTCACCGCCGACGCGGCGTTTGAGGATTCGGTGCGCGCCACGTTCTCGGCGAGCAGCCAGATCAGCCTCGACGTCGTCAAGGGCCGCCTCGCCGAGCATGGCGAGATCGACGTCGCCGGCGCCACTGTCGTGGTCGCCGACGTCGATACCTCCGACGAGGCCGAGCTTGCGGCGCTGGAAAGCCTCATGCTGCAGATCGGCAGCTGGCCGCCGGTGGTCGCGGTCACGCAAGCCTTCGACGCTGTTGTGGCGCGGCGGCTGACGCAGATGCGGGTTGCCGATTTCCTGGTCAAGCCGGTGCCGCCGGTCGAATTGGTGCGCACCTGCGCGCGCGTCGCCAAGCCACAGGCCTCGGCCGAGACCACGGAAGCGCAGATTTTCACTTTCCTGCCGGCGGTCGGCGGCGCCGGCGTGACTACGCTTGCGGTGCAGACCGCCATGCTGCTGCTCAACTCAGGCGCGCGCGGCAAGGCCGCCACCTGCCTGGTCGATCTCGACTTTCAGCATGGCGCCTGCGCCGATTATCTCGACATCGAGCCGCGGCTCAATTTGAGCGAGATCGAGCCGCGGCCGGAACGGCTCGACCGGCAACTGCTCGAAGTGATGATCTCGCAGCATCCATCCGGCCTCGCCGTGGTCGCGGCGCCGAACCGGCCGGCGGAAATGCGGCTATTCGATCCCGACGTGGTGACGCGGCTCCTCGATCTCGTCTCCTCGCATTTCGACTACGTCGTCTTCGATATGCCGCGCACCTGGTTTTCCTGGACCGACAGCGTGCTGTTGGGCTCCGACAAGCTGTTCATCGTCAGCGAAACCACGGTGCCGGGGCTGCGCCAGGCCAAGCAGCTCGTCGACGCCATCCGCGACCGGCTCGGCGACGGGCCGCAGCCGCAAGTCATCATCAACCGCTATGTCCAGAAAGTGTTTTCGCCGGCGCTGCGCAAAAGCGATATTGCGCAGACCATCGGCGACGCTCTCGCGGCCTGCATTCCCAACGATTACGGCCTCGTGCGCGAAGCGATCGACCGCGGCGTGCCGCTCGATGACGTCAAGAAGGGCAACAAGATCACGCTGCAGCTGCGCAAGCTGATCCTGCCGCAAGCCGCCGCCAAGCCGGCCAAGGACACCGCCGAAGGCGCGAAGAAATTCAAGCTGTCATGGGCGCGATCGTGACGGAGCGTAATCCGACGGCGTGTCCCGGGCGCGACGCACCGCGAAGTGGTGCGTTGCAGAACCGGGACCTTCGAAAACTCCGAGCTTGCAGCGATCCCGGATCGGCGGTGCACCGTTTCACGCTGCACCGCATCCGGGAAACGCTTGTGTTAGCGTTTTAGGGACTCGTCATGGCCAGTCGTTTTTCCATGCGCCGCGTCGCCGCCCCGGAGATCGTACCGGCGGCCGAAGAGAATCTGCTCGAGGCGGTGGCGTGGACCGTACTGCCGGAAGCCGCCGCCGAGCCGGCGGCTCCCGCCGGCACCGCCTCCGCCAATCCGCTCCTCACCGACAAGCTCCTCGACGCCAAGGTGAGGCTGCACCGCCGCCTCATCGAGGAGACCAATCTGTCGGCGCTGGAGAAGCTGCCGGAGGACGAGATCCGCAGCCACGTGCAGCAGCTCGTCTCGCAATACGTGCTGACCGAGCGGCTGGCGCTCAACACCCAGGAGCTCAACGACTTCGTCTCGGAAATCCTCGACGAGATGACGGGCCTCGGCCCGCTCGAGCCTTTGCTCAAGGACGACACCGTCAACGACATCCTGATCAACGGCCATGAATGCGTCTATGTCGAGCGCAAAGGCGTGCTGGAGCCGACCGGCGTGCGCTTCAAGGACGAGACGCATCTTTTGCGCATCATCAACAAGATCGTTTCCGCCGTCGGCCGCCGCGTCGACGAATCGCATCCGATGTGCGACGCGCGGCTGCTCGACGGCTCGCGCGTCAACGTCGCGGTGCGCCCGGTGGCGATCGACGGGCCGCTGATGTCGATCCGCAAGTTCTCCAAGAAGCCGTTCAACCTCAACAAGCTGGTCGACGTCGGCGCGCTCCGCCCGCCAATGGCGGAGCTGCTCGCTGCCGCGGTCAAGGCGCGCGTCACGCTGATCATTTCCGGCGGCACCGGCTCGGGCAAGACCACGATGCTCAACGCGCTGTCCGCTTTCATCTCGGAAAAGGAGCGCCTTCTCACCATCGAGGACGCCGCCGAATTGCAATTGCAGCAGCCCCATGTCGGCCGCATGGAGACGCGGCCGCCGTCGATCGAAGGCAAGGGCGAAATCCGCCAGCGCGATCTGGTCAAGAACGCGCTGCGCATGCGGCCCGACCGCGTGATCCTGGGCGAGTGCCGCGGCGAAGAAGCCTTCGACATGCTGCAAGCCATGAACACCGGCCACGAAGGCTCGATGGCCACCATCCACGCCAATACGCCGCGCGACGCCATTTCGCGCTTGGAGCAGATGATCGGCATGGCCGGCCTGCCGATGACGGTCGCCTCGATCCGCGGCCAGATCGCTTCCGCCATCCGCGTCATCGTGCAGTTGTCGCGGCTGTCCGACGGCAAGCGCCGGGTCATGAGCATTGCCGAGATCACCGGGCTTGAAGGCGACATCATCCAGATGCAGGAAATCTACAAATATGTACGCACCGGCACGGCGCCGGATGGTTCGGTCCAGGGCCACTTCCAGGCCACCGGCGTGCGGCCGCGCTTTCTCGCCGATCTGATCGCCATGGGCATCAAGATTCCCGGCTCCCATTTCGATCCGTCGCAGCCGCTGTAGAGCGAGGCCATGAACCGACCGCTTGCCTACGCCCGCTCATTCCCGCGCAAGCGGGAATCCAGACTGGGTCCCCGCCGTCGCGGGGACGAGCGGAGGATTGGTTAGCCGCCATGTTCGATTTTCTCCAGTTCGATTTCAATCCGATCTATCTGGTCTGGCTGTTCGTCGCGCTCGCCGCAGGGCTCACGGTCGAGGCGCTCTATCTGATATTGTTCTCGGCGGCGTCCTATCGCAGCCGCATCAATCGGCGGCTGGCGATCGCCAAGGACCGCACCGACCGCGAAAGCGTGCTGATCGAGTTGCGCCGTGAACGCGGGCTCACGGGCGAAGGCGACTACCGGCTCGGTTTCGTCGCCCTCAACCGCCTCATCCTGCAATCCGGGCTGACGCTCGGCATCTCCCGGCTTTGCCTCATCGTCGGCGTCGCAAGCCTGTTCGCCTTCGGCGCCACCTGGGTGTTTCGCCACAGCCTCCTGGAAGCCGCCGTGGCGGCGCTGTTGAGCGTGACCGTGCTGCCCTATCTCGCGCTCAAATTTCTGCGCAGCCGCCGCCAGAGGAGGTTCGGCGCGCAGTTTCCCGATGCGCTCGACATCATCGTGCGGAGTCTTCGCGCCGGGCATCCGGTGCCGATCGCGATTTCCATGGTCGGGCGCGAAATGCCCGACCCGATCGGCTCGGAATTCGGCGTGGTGTCCGATGAGATCACCTACGGCGCCGATCTCGAAACCGCCATGCGCAATCTCTATGCGCGGATCGGCTCCGACGACCTGCCGCTGTTCGTCACCGCGGTCGCCATCCAAGGCTCGACCGGCGGCAATCTCGGCGAGATCCTGGAAAATCTATCCGGCGTCATCCGCCAGCGCTTCAAGATGCGGCGCAAGATCCGCGCACTCGCCGCCGAAGGCCGCGCCTCGGCGATGATCCTCTCCGCGCTGCCGATCGGCATGTTTGCCGTCATCCAGTTCATCGCGCCCGACTTCTACGCGTCGGTCTGGCAGGTCCACCTGACCCAGGTGCTGCTGTTCGGCGCCGCGGCCTGGATGCTGGTCGGCAATGTGATCATGTTCAAGATGGTCAATTTCAAGATTTGATGGTCGGAACGATGCGATCAGATCGGCTCCAATTGTCCGCTCGTCCCCGCGAAGGCGGGGACCCATGCTGGATTCCCGCTGGCGCGGGAATGAGCGCGGCGTCGGCGCGACTGCATCGGAACGGATTCTGATCGATGTTCGGCTACAGCGAAACCACTCTGCTCAACGTGCTGATCTTTCTCGCCGCCGCGACGCTCGCCTATTCGGTGATGAACGGCATGATCGCGCGCGAAGCGGTGCGGCGCCGCGCGTCGCGCGTCGGCGTCGAGGACGGCGCGCCGGACAACCGCCGCTCGCTGCGCTTTTCAGGGCTCAAGGCCGCGCAGAAGCTGATCGATTATACCACCAAGCATTATTCGTCGTCCGATACCGGCGATATGAAGGTGCTCCGCCAGCGGCTGGTGGCGGCGGGCATCTACGATCCGCACGCCGCCGCCTATTATTTCCTGTCGCGCGCGGCGGCCGCCGTGGCGTTCGCCGTCGGCGCCTATTTCGTCCTATCGATGCTGGGGATGAACGCCAAGACCTCGTTCTGGCTGTTCGTCATCGGCGGCGGCGGGCTCGGCTATCTGGCGCCAAGCATCTATCTCGACCGTCGCATCGCGGCGCGCCGCCTCGAGCACCAGGCCGGCTTTCCGGATTTCATGGATTTGCTGGTGGTCTGCGCCGACGCCGGCCTCTCCATGGAGGCGGCGCTCGACCGCGTCGGCCGCGAGCTCGGCGTCTCTTACCCGTCGCTCGCCGCCAATATCCACATGGCCAATCTCGAGATCCGCGCCGGCCGCACCATGACCGAGGCGCTCAATCATCTGGGCGACCGGCTTGGGCTGGAAGAGGCGCGCTCCTTTGCCACGCTGATCCAGCAGTCCGACGAGCTCGGCTCCTCGATCAGCGACGCGCTGCGGGTCTATTCCGACGACATGCGCCACAAGCGCCTGTCGCGCGCCGAGGAGAAGGCCTACAGCCTGCCCGCCAAGCTCGCGGTGCCGATGATGGTGTGCATCTTTCCGGTGCTGTTCATCGTCATCCTCTGTCCGGTCATCGTGCGCGTCTCCACCCACATGTGGTGAGGGCATTTTTCCCTTCCCCGCATGCGGGGGAGGCGGGCGAGCGCGAGCGAGCCAGAGGGGGCGAGTGTCCGCCGCTTGCTCAGCGTTAAGGTCGCGGGCCCCCTCCCAACCCTCCCCCGCAAAGCTGGAGAGGGCTTCTATCGAGGGTTCCTTAACCATCGTCGCCTAGCCTGCCTTGTCCGGCGCCGTCCGCTCCGCGTTTCCCCCTCCGGGGTGCCGCGGCGCGACGGTGCAATCCGCGTCGATTGCGGGGGTGGCCGGGCACAGGGCGTTCCGGAGCGTGCGTATGAGTGTCCGAGCGGGGCGGGTCCTGATCCTTGTGGCGGCGGGTCTCGTTTGCCTGGGCTCGGGTCTGGCCGGCTGCTCGAGCTGGAAGAAGCTCGACGACACCTCAAGCCTCGGCAATCCATCCCCCGACGCAGCCACCGCCGCCCCCGACACCACCGGCTCGATCGTCACCCAGCCGGCCGAGCCGGGGCCGAGCGGCGAGCCGGTCGCGCCCTTATCGAAGCCCGGCACGCTCGGCGACGATCCCAATGACGACGTCCAGCTCGGCAAGAAATATTTCCGCGCCAACAATTTCGCGCTCGCTGAAAACCACTTCCAAAGCGCCGTCGAGAAGCATCCCAACGACGCCGAAGCCTGGATCGGGCTCGCCGCCTCCTACGACCGGCTGCGCCGCTTCGACCTTGCCGACCGCGCCTATGCGCAAGTCATCCGCCTGATCGGTCCGACGGTGGAAGTGCTCAACGACGAGGGCTTCTCCTACATGCTGCGCGGCGACTACCAGCGCGCCTATAAATTGCTGAACCAGGCGCAGGCCAAGGACCCCGCCAACCCCTACGTCCAAGCCAATCTGAAGCTCCTCGCCGACGCCTATCGCGGGCACAAGGCGGTGCAGTAGGCTCACCTCTCCCTCTGCGCCGGTATTCCAAGCGCCTATTCGGGGTTGAAACAGTGGCGCTGGATCGGGAGCGTGTCGCACGGAGACCCAAAAGCTGCGGAAATGGACAATCTATTCTCCGCACATTATGCGTAGAAAGCATTTGCTCTTGCGGAGAATAAGGACCATATTCCCCGCATAAGGTGCGGAGAATGCCGACCTACATCCATGAACTCAAGCAATGGCCCCACGTCACGTGGAGCCAGGACAAGCTTGCCGCGTTACTTGCCGCCGTCAGGCACCGCCAAGGGCGGTTACTGGGTCAAATGGAAAGCCTCGGCTTTTCGCTTCGTAACGACGCGACCCTTGAGAGCCTCACCGAAGAAATCATCACGTCGAGCGCCATCGAAGGCGAGGTGCTGGACGAGAAGCAAGTGCGTTCGTCGATCGCGCGGCATCTTGGAATCGATATTGGCGTGCTTACGCCGGCTGAACGGCACGTCGAAGGCGTCGTCGAAATGACGCTTGACGCCACCGAAAACTGTGCCGAACCGCTTACCAAGGACCGGCTCTTCGGTTGGCATGCGGCGCTCTTCCCGACCGGGCGCAGCGGCTTGCGCAAGATCACCGTCGGCGCATGGCGCGACGACAAGTCAGGACCGATGCAGGTCGTGTCCGGCCGTCAAGGCCGGGAGCGCGTCCATTATCAAGCTCCGGTCGCCTCGCGGCTCGACAAGGAAATGACCGCCTTCCTCAATTGGTTCAACGACGATCGTGGCATCGACCCTGTCTTGAAGGCGGCACTCGCGCATCTCTGGTTTGTCACCATCCATCCGTTTGACGACGGCAACGGCCGCATCGCGCGCGCGATCGCCGATCTGGCGCTCGCGCGCTCGGATAATTGCGCGCAGCGCTTCTACAGCATGTCCGCGCAGATCAAGCAGGAACACGATGCCTATTACGACACTCTGGAAGCGACCCAGAAAGGCGATCTCGATATCACGGAATGGCTTGAATGGTTTCTTGGCTGCCTTGGGCGCGCGTTCGACAGCGCCGAAGTGCTTCTTGCGAAGGTGCTGAAGAAGGCGCGCTTCTGGAAAACGCACGCCGCCGCGCAGCTCAACGCGCGCCAGGTTAAGCTCATCGATCGCTTGCTGGACGGATTCGAAGGCAAGCTGACCTCTTCCAAATGGGCCGTCATCGCCAAGTGCTCGCAGGATACGGCAGGACGGGATATCGATGGTTTGATCAAACGTGGCATCCTGACGAAGGACGATGCCGGCGGGCGAAGCACCAGCTACTCGCTCGTCGAGGATGAAGGGTAATGGCGGACCGGCCAATCTGAAGCTCCTCGCCGACGCCTATCGCGGGCATAAGGCGGTGCAGTGGGGATTATCGCCAGGGCGAGCGATCGTCCGCTCAGAATGCTGCGGCGGGCTCGGCTTCGCGTAGCGCGGTGATTTGCAATAACAGCGTGGTTGGATCGACGCCAGGATGGTTGTCCGGCAGCAGATCAGGCTTTGTCCCGTCGTCTCCATTACCGCGACAATGGTCTTGACATCTGTCCTCGATATGGATACATAGACTGCAATCTCGCCCGCAAGGACGCCGCCGGGTGACGCCGGCGGACAGGGGCGAGACGGTTCCCGCGGGCGGGGTTGTCAGCCCCGCTCCCGGGCGGCTCTGGGCCAAAACGACCGGCCGGCATGACGACCGGCCCGCGGGCTCATAACGCCCGCTGCACTGGGACGGCCGGGGATGGGTAACACCCGTTCCTCAGTAGCTCCGTCCCAGGAAGTGCGTGAACTGGAGCTGAGCGGTGGCGTTCGGTCGCTGCCGCAAGTGCCGTGGTGGAACGCCGGCAGGCGAGCGCGCCCGAAGCGGAGGGGCGGCGCAAGCCGCCTTCTCCGTGGCGCGCCCTGTGCGCCGCTTGCGTACAGGTCGTGGACTACGCGTCTGCCGGCGTTCCGCTTCCTTTCTTTTGTTCGTAGGGTGGGTAGAGCGAAGTGAAACCCACCGTGGCGTGAACAAAGATGATGGGTATCGCGGAGCCCGTCATCGGGCGGCGCTTCGCGCCGACCCGTTGGCTCCACCCATTCCTACAGACCGTACCCGGATTTTCGTTCCGCTGCATCCGGACTACGGGTTTTCGACATCGCTGTTTGACATCGCTTGCGCGCCGATCGCGTCGCGAGACCGGGAGCGCTTTGCGTTCACTTCTCCCCGCGTGCGGGGAGAAGTCGAGGAGCGAAGCGAAGAGGATGAGGGGGCCTCTCAGCGATTCTGAGCGCCGCAATTCAGCGCCCAGCGGAGAGGCCCCCTCATCCCCACCTTCTCCCCACGCGCGGGGAGAAGGAGCGCGCATGCGTTGGGTGCCGCGCCTCCGACGTCCGTCTTTGACTTCATTGTCTCGCACAAGGGATATGTGATTATTCCGAAGCCAAGGGGGTTCCTGGGGGCAGGGCCGGCCAGGCCGGCTCCGCCCGGTTGCGGCGACAAATCGCCTATCAGCGGGCGCGGTCGGGTCGCTATAACAAGTGCCAAAGCAAAACGGGGAGGGAACAGGGCCATGTCAGCGAGCAAGGGTGTTTTTCGCAAGAAGACTTCCGCCAAGGGCGCGCTATCGCGCCGGACGCTGCTGCAGGCCGGCGCGGCGCTCGGCCTGCTTCCGGCGTCGCGCGCTTGGGCGCAATCGGCGGCGCCGCTGCGCATCGGATTTCTCACCGTCCTGACCGGCCCGCTCGCGGCCGGCGGCAAGCAGCAGCAGGAGGGCGCGGCGCTTTTTCTCGACGAGCGCAATGGCATGATTGCCGGCCGCAAAATCGAGCTCATCACCCAAGACACCGCCGGCAATCCGGCGCTCGCCAAGACCAAGACGCAGGAGCTGGTCGAGCGCGACAACGTGCCGGTGATGATCGGCCCGCTGGCGACCAACGAAGCCTTGGCGATGGACGAATATGTTCGCAGCACCAAGGTGCCGCTGATCACCACCACCTCGGCCGCCACCGTCGACCTCAAGAGCCGTCCGCCGAATCCTTATGTGCTGCATGCCTTCGGCACGGCGCCGCAAGTGACCTATCCGCTGGGCGATTACGCCGCCAAGACGCTCGGCTACAAGAAGATGGCCATCGTCGCCGAGGATTTTACCTACGGCCAGGAAGGCGCCGGCGGCTTCCAATTGGCGTTCGAAGCCGCCGGCGGGAAAATCGTGCAGAAACTCTGGCCGCCGCTCAACGCGCCGGAATACGGCGCCTATCTGGCGCAGATCAAGCCGGATGTGGAGGCGATCTACGCGGGCTTTGCCGGCTCGAATCCGCTGCGCTTCCTCAAGGCGTTCGCCGAATTCGGCCTCAAGGGCAAGGTCGCCGTGCTCGGCAACACCACCCTGACCGACGAGGGCATTCTCAAGGTCATGGGCGACGAAGCGGTCGGCGTCTATTCCGCCGGCTGGTACGCCGCCGGCATCGACACGCCGGACAACAAGAAATTCGTCGCCGGCATCAACGCGGCCGACAAGCACGATCCCGGCTTCTACACCGCGGGACCCTACACCGCGCTCCTCATCATCGAAGAGGCGCTCAAATCGACCGGCGGCAAGACCGACGATGCGGCCGCTTTCCTCAAGGCCATGCGCGATGTGCGCCTGACCCACGGTCCGATCGGCCCGGTGCGGCTCGACGACTACGGCACCCCAATCCTCGACATCCACATCCGCAAAGTGGCGCGCGTCGACGGCAAGCTCGTCAACACCATCATCAAAACCTATCCGCAGGTCAGCCAGTTCTGGACCTACGATCCCAAGGCCTTCGTGCAGCAGCCGGTGTTTTCGCGCGACTTTCCGCCGAGCAAATATCTCGAATAATGGGCTGCAGGCATCTCCGGGGACGACGGCCGCCGATTTGGGGTTGAACGCTCGGCGGCCGATTGCGATATGAGCCGGGGGCAAAATCCGGCTTCCGGAAGGGCTCATGTTCGAAGCATTCAAGACTTTCATCTCCGATTTTGCCGACGGCGGCAAACACCCCAGCCAGTTCGCCGATGACGATTATCGGCTGGCCGCCGCGGCGCTTTTGGTTCATGCGGCGACCATCGACGGCGAGATGAAGGCAAGCGAGCGCGACAAGCTGTACGGCGTGCTCAAACAAGGCTTTGCGCTCGACGACGCGGCGACCGGGGAATTGATCGCCAAGGCGACGGCCGCCGAGCAGGAATCGGTCGACCTTTATCATTTTACTCATTCGCTCAACCGCGCGCTCAACGAGGGCGGCCGCGCCCGCATCATCGAAATGATGTGGCAGATCGTCTATGCCGACGGCCGCCGCGACGAGCTCGAGGACAATCTGTTGTGGCGCGCCGCCGATCTCCTCGGCGTATCGCCGCAGGAGCGGATCGCGCTGCGCCGCCGGGTCGGCGGCGAGGATGCCGAGCCGGGCGCTCCAGGCGACGCCGGCGAACAGGGCAGCCTGGCATGAAGCCGGTCGCGCTGATCACCGGCGCCTCGGCCGGCATCGGCGTGGAATTGGCGCGCGTGTTCGCCGCGCAGGGTCACGAGCTCGCACTGGTGGCGCGGCGCGAAGACCGGCTCAAAACGCTCGCCGATGAGATCGCGGCTGCGGGCCGGCCGCGGCCGATGGTACTTCCGCTCGATCTCGAACGCCGCGATGCGGTGGCAACGCTTGCCGCGCAATTATCGGCGCAAGGCCTCGAACCCGCTTACGTGGTCAACAATGCCGGCTTCGGATTGAGCGGGCCCGCCGCAAAACTGCGCCGCGACGAGCAACTCGCCATGATCGATCTCAATGTACGCGCGCTCACCGAGCTGTCGTTGACTTTCATCGACAGTCTCGGGCGCCATCGCGGCGGCATTCTCAACGTGGCGTCGGTCGCGGCCTTCCTGCCCGGACCTGGCATGGCGGTCTATTACGCCAGCAAGGCCTATGTGCTGTCGTTCAGCGAAGCCTTGCATCGCGAATTGGCCGGCCGCGGCATCAGGGTGACCGCGCTCTGCCCGGGTCCGGTCGAGACCGAATTCCAGGCGCGGTCGGGCATGCAATTGCCGAACACCGCAAAACTGATCGAGCTGCCGGCAAGCCGCGTGGCCAAGCTCGGCTATGAGGGCCTGATGCGCGGCCGCCGCGTCGTCATTGCCGGCGCCGGCAACAGGCTCGCGGTTTCCCTCATGCGTTTTGTTCCGAACGCGCTGTTGCTGGCGGCTGTCGATCGGCGCGTCGGATCCGCCGGCGGCCAATGACGCGCGGCTATGGCCTGCCGTTTGCTTGCCTTGGACGACGGGCTAAAAACTCTAGAAAAGCGAACCAATCGCCGGCGTCATGCAACAGCCGATCCTGATCGTCCTGCACCAGGAACATTCCACCGCCGGCCGCATCGGCAATGCGCTGCGCGATCTCGGTTATCCGCTCGACGTGCGCCGGCCGCGTTTCGAGGAGCCGCTGCCGCCGACTATGGCCGAACATGCCGGCGCCATCATCTTCGGCGGCCCGATGAGCGCCAACGATCCGGACGATTACATCCGCCGTGAGATCGATTGGATCGCCGTGCCGCTCACGGAGCACAAGCCGTTTCTCGGCATCTGCCTCGGCGCCCAGATGTTCGCGCGGCAGCTTGGCGGCAAAGTTTTTCGCCACCCCGAGGGCCGCGCCGAAGTCGGCTATTATCCGATCCGGCCGACCAGCGCCGGGCTTGCCGTCGTCGATGCGTGGCCGGAATGCGTCTATCAATGGCACCGCGAGGGTTTTGACCTGCCGCCGGGCGCCGAGCTTCTCGCCGAAGGCGATACGTTCGAGGTGCAGGCGATCCGCGCCGGCGCGGGCTTCGCGCTGCAATTTCATCCCGACGTAACCCACGCCATGATGCACAAATGGACGACGCGCGGCCACGACCGCATGGAATTGCCCGGCGCAAAACCGCGGCACACCCATTTCGCCGACCGCGCCGTCTACGACTATTCGGCGCGCGCTTGGCTCAGCGTGTTTCTGGAGCGCTGGCTTGCGGCGGTGTAAGCGCGGGCGCCGCTACTGGCCGTTTTCTAGAAGCTGGCCGAAATACGCCACCGTCTTGGTATAGACCTGCGACGAGTTCCACTGCAGCAGCACCTGAAAATTGGCGGTGCCTTCGCCCCAGGGCTGGCCCTTCTGCCAGCCGTAGCCTTTCAGATAATTGGCGGTCGAGGCGAGCACGTCAGGCACGTCGTGAATGAGATCGCGGCGGCCGTTGCCGTCGAAGTCGACGGCATATTTCAGATAAGACGACGGCAGGAACTGGGTCTGTCCGATCTCGCCCGCCCAGGCACCGCGCATGGCGGCCGGCGTCATGTCGCCGCGATCGACCATGCGCAACGCGGCGATGAGTTCGCCGCGGAATTTGTCCGGCCGCCGGCAATCATACGCCAGCGTCGCCAGCGAACGGATAGTCGGGAAATGGCCGGTATCGGCGCCGAAGTCGGTTTCCAGCCCCCAGATGGCGACAATGACGCCGCCGGGCACGCCATATTGCTGCTCGATGCGGCTCAACAGCGAGGCGTATACCAGCATCTTCTGTCGGGCGCGGGCGAGCCGCGGCGGCACCATGCGGCCGGAAAACTGCTCGAAGCTTTGCTTGAAAACGCCCTGGGCGTGGTCGCGCGCGATGATGGTCGGATCGTATGTCACGCCCGCCAATCCCGATTGGATGGCGGCCTGCGAAATGCCGTCGGCCGCGGCTTCTTGTTTGACCCCTTGGAGCCAGGCGCCGAAATCGCCGCCGCAGGGCGCCGCGGCGTGAACCGGCGCCGCAAAGACGACGAGTGGGAGGCTAAGCCAGATCGCGTAGAGCAGTCGCATACGGTGTTCCTTTGCCGCCGGCCCAATCGCCCGCCATGATGCCGCAGCCGCGCCGTCCCGGCCAGGGCATGGCTGACGGATCACGGGCGGGCATCGTGATAGCGTTCGGCATCGTAGAGCTCACGGAAAATCTTGGTCGAAATCAGGACGACCGCGATAGTGGTCAGGCCGCCGATCAGCACCGAGGGTACGGTGCCGAAAAAAGCGGCCGCCGTGCCGGCACGGAAAATGCCGAGCTGGTTCGACGTGTTGGTGACCATTGAATTGACCGCATAGACGCGACCGCGCATCCGGTCCGGCGTGCGCAGCTGCACCATGGTCTGGCGGATCACCACGCTGATGGTGTCGGCGGCGCCGACGATCGCCAGCGCGGCCAGCGCCAGCCCGAAGTTCGGGGTCAGCGCGAAGAGGATCGTCGCCACACCATAGATCGCCACCGTCGCGAACATGATGCGTCCGACGCGATCGGAAATCGGCCAGCGCGCCAAGACCAGCGCCGTGGCGATCGCGCCGGCGGCGGGCGCGGCGCGCAAGACGCCGAAGCCGAGCGGGCCGGCGAGGTAAATGTCGCGGGCGAAGATCGGCAGCACCGCGGTTGGATTGCCGAGCACCACCGCGAACAGATCGAGCAACACGGCGCCGAGCACGACCTTCTGGCCCATCATGAAAGTCAGCCCGCTGAACATCGACTTGAGATCGAGCGGCGCGCGCTGCGGCAACTTCGCCTCCATGGCGATGCCGAGCATCACCAGGCCGGCGGAAAGCCACAGTGCCGCGCAGACCGTGAACACCAGGGTCGGACTGACCTCGATCAAAATGCCGCCGAGCGCCGGCCCGGCGATCACCGCGGTTTGCGATGCCGAGCTCGACCCGGCAATGGCGCGCGGCAACAGCTCGCTCGGAACGATATTGGGCAGCACCGATTGCAAGCTCGGCTGCTCGAAGGCGCGACCGGTGCCCACGACAAAGGCCATGGTGAGAAGAAGGCCGGGCGTTAGCCGGCCGGCGGCATTGGCGAAAGCCAGCGCAGCGACCGCGATCGCCTCGATCAGTTGCGCCAGGAACGTGATCCAACGCCTGTCATAGTGATCCGCCACATGGCCGGTGAAGACGAACAAGCCGACGGCCGGGATGAACTGCACGAGTCCGATCAAGCCCAGGTGGAATGGGCTATTGGTCAATTCGTACATCTGCCAGCCGACCGCGACGACCTGAATTTGCTGCGCGATCGAGGCGGCGACCCGCACGTAGAGAAAGCGGACATACGCGGGATGGCGGAGCAGCGAGATCGGGAGCGACGGCGCTTGGGTCATTTGCGGCCCTTATAGCCGCATTGGCGCGCTTTGACCCATCCTTGACAGCCTAAGACGGCGGTCCTAAATGGCGCCCACTCGCCACCAAGGCGGAGTTTTGCCGATTGGCGGGGCCGTAGCTCAGTTGGGAGAGCGCCTCGTTCGCAATGAGGAGGTCAGGGGTTCAACTCCCCTCGGCTCCACCAGCCTTCGCTCGCTACGCGAGCTACGGCTCGGCGAGCCAGCGACTGGACGCCGATTTTGATTTGTGAATTGGACCCTTTGCTGAAGGAATGTCGGCTTGTTTGCGAGCGTTCAGTTCGCTAGTTTCTGCCACCCTTAACCCGAATCCGGTCCATGCGCGCACTTTTTCTGGTCATCGATTTAGCCCTGCAGCTCTACGTCTGGATCGTGATCGCGATGGCGATCTTTTCTTGGCTGGTCGCCTTCAACGTGGTGAATACGCGCAACCACGTGGTCGCCATGATCGGCGATTTTCTCTATCGCATCACCGAGCCGGCGCTGCGTCCGATCCGCAATTTCATGCCCAATCTGGGCGGCATCGACATTTCGCCGGTCATCCTGTTTCTGATCATCGTCTTCATCCGTTATGTGATCGCGCTGTACATCCTGCCGAACGTCTACTGAACGCCCGTGACGGCCCGCATCATCGACGGCAAGGCGATCGCGACGGCGTTGCGTGCGTCGGTCAAGGCCGAGACGCATCGCCTGACCGCGGCGCACGGCATCGTGCCCGGGCTGGCGGTGGTGCTGGTCGGTGACGATGCGGCCAGCAAGACCTACGTCGCCAGCAAATCGCGCGCGGTGGTCGAAGTGGGCATGCGTCCGCTGGATTATCATCTCCCCGCCGCGACCGGCGAAGCGGAATTGCTGGCGCTCGTTCAAGCGCTCAATGCCGATCCCGCCGTAAGCGGCATTTTGGTGCAGCTGCCGTTGCCGCCGCAGATCGATCCGGCGCGCGTTCTCAACAGCATCGATCCGAATAAAGACGTCGACGGCTTTCATCCGCTCAATGCCGGGCGGCTGATCACGGGGCTGCCGGTCTTGGTGCCGTGCACGCCGGTCGCCTGTCTCAAGCTGATCAAGACCGTGCACCCTTCGCTCGTCGGCATTGACGCGCTGATGGTCGGCCGTTCGCACATCGTCGGCAATCCGCTATCGCAGGTGTTGCTCAATGAAAACGCGACCGTCACGATCGCGCATACCCACACCCGCAATCTGCCGGACTACTGCCGCCGCGCCGCGCTCCTTTGCGTAGCCATCGGCTGCGCCGAATTCATCCGCGGCGACTGGATCAAGCCGGGTGCCACCGTGATCGACGTCGGCATCAATCGCGTGACCGACGCTACCGGCAAATCGCGCATCGTCGGCGACGTGAATTTTGCGGAAGCCGTCGAGGTGGCCGGCGCGATCACGCCGGTGCCGGGCGGCGTCGGACCGATGACCATCGTTTGTCTGTTGGTGAACACGCTGCGCGCGGCTTGCGCGCAGGCCGGGTTGCCGCCGCCGGCGGTGTGAGTCAGCTATTCCAGCCGAAGGCGACCTTGTCGAGCACGCGGGTGCCGAATTTCTCGGAGCTGCGCGCCACCGCCTTGCCGCCGAGCGCGCGGTAGAACTCGACCGCGTTTTCGTTCTCCGACAGCGCCCACACGATCAGCGATTTGAGCGCGCTCTGCGCCAGATCGCGCCGCGCCGCGGTGAACAGCCGGCGGCCGAAGCCCAGCCCCTGGAATTCCGGCCGCAGATAAAGCTCGTAGATCTCGCCGTCATAGTAGAGGCTGCGCGCCCGATTGCGCCCGTAATTGGCGTAGCCGGCGATCTTGTCGCCGAATTGCAGGAGCGCGATGCGGCTGCCTTTGCGGATGGCCGATTCCCACCACGCCGGACCGCGGCGATTGATCAGGCGTTCCAGCTCGGCGCCGGGGATGATGCCCTGGTAAGCCGTCCGCCATGCCTCGTCGTGGGCATCGGCGACCGCGGCGGCATCGCAGGCTCGGGCGCGGCGGATTTCAATGAGGATGGTGCTCATGATGCGATGCTCGTCCTACGGCTCATCTCGCGATTCACGACCCGATCAAAGCAAGCGATCCCACGGCCTTCAAGGCTTTCGATTCACCTTCGGTTAACGATGTGGATTATTAGCCAAAAGCGGTGAGCCTGACCATGATCGCGAACGCGAAAATGCAAGGCCTAAGCGCAATCCGGCCGGGCTGTTGCAATCCTGTCACGGTTGGCCGTATTCTGCGCGGGCGGCATCCGGCGCGAAGAAATTTGTGACAGGATGACGGTGGTTTTTGCGGGCGATCGGGCGCGCACACAGCGCAATCGCCGCTATCAGACGTGCTCGGCTTCTTTGCGCCGCTCGTCGCGCTTGCGCTCGACCGGATCGAGCAGCTTCTTGCGCAGCCGGATCGATTTCGGCGTTACTTCGACCAATTCGTCGTCTTCGATATAGGCCAGCGCCTTTTCCAAGGTCATGCGGATCGGCGGCGTGAGTCGGATCGCCTCGTCCTTGGAATGGGTGCGGATGTTGGTGAGCTTCTTGCCCTTGAGCACGTTGACTTCGAGATCGTTGCCGCGGGTGTGCTCGCCGACGATCATGCCGCGATAAACCTTCCAGCCCGGCTCGATCATCATCGGGCCGCGGTCTTCCAGGTTCCACATTGCGTAAGCCACGGCGACGCCCTGATCGGTCGAGATCAATACGCCATTGCGCCGGCCGACGATATCGCCGCGATGCGGACCATAGGCGTGAAACAGCCGGTTCATCACCGCGGTGCCGCGCGTGTCGGTCAGGAGTTCGCCCTGATAGCCGATCAGTCCTCGCGTCGGCGCATAGAAGATGAGCCGCACCCGGCCGCCGCCGGAAGGCCGCATCTCGACCATCTCACCCTTGCGCTCGGCGAGCTTCTGCACCACCACGCCGGAATGTTCCTCGTCGACGTCGATGACGACTTCCTCGATCGGCTCAAGGAGCTCACCTGACGGGCTATGCTGATAAAGCACCTTCGGCCGCGACACCGAAAGCTCAAAGCCTTCCCGCCGCATGGTCTCGATCAAAATACCGAGCTGCAATTCGCCGCGGCCGGCGACTTCCATGGAATCCTTCTCCATGGATTCGGAAATCCGCAGCGTGACGTTGCCCTCGGCCTCGCGCAACAGGCGGTCGCGGATCACCCGGCTCTGCACTTTGTCGCCTTCGGTGCCGGCCAGCGGCGAATTGTTGATGTGAAAGGTCATGGTCAGCGTCGGCGGATCGATCGGCTGCGCCGGCAGCGGCTTGGTCACCTCGGGCGCGCACAGCGTGTGCGAGACAAACGCGTCGGGCAGCCCGGCGATGGCGATGATGTCGCCGGCAAAACCTTCATCGATCGGCGCACGCTCCAGGCCGCGGAAGGCAAGGACCTTGGTCACCCGGCCCTCCTCGACGAGTTCGCCGTTGCGGTCGAGGACTTTCACCGCCTGATTGGGTTTCACGGATCCTGAGAAAATGCGGCCGGTGACGATGCGGCCGAGATAGGGATTGGCTTCGAGGATGGTGCCCAGCATGCGGAACGGGCCGTCCTCGACCTCTGGCGGCGCGACGTGACGAATGACGAGCTCGAACAGCGGCGCCATGCCGCGGTCCTTGGGTCCGGCGGGATCGGATGCCATCCAGCCCTGTTTGGCCGAACCGTAGAGGATAGGGAAATCGAGCTGCTCCTCGGTGGCGTCGAGCGCGGCGAACAGGTCGAACACCTCGTTGGCGACCTCGGACGGGCGGGCGTCGCCGCGGTCGACCTTGTTGATGACCACAATCGGGCGCAGCCCCATCTTGAGCGCCTTCGACACCACGAATTTGGTCTGCGGCAGCGGCCCCTCGGCGGCGTCGACCAGCACCAGGGCGCCGTCAACCATATTGAGAATGCGCTCGACTTCGCCGCCGAAATCGGCGTGGCCCGGCGTATCGACGATATTGATCCGGGTGTCGTGCCAGACCAGCGAGGTCGCCTTGGCGAGGATGGTGATGCCCCGCTCGCGCTCAAGGTCGTTCGAATCCAGCGCGCGCTCGGCGACGCGCTGGTTCTCGCGGAACGAGCCCGATTGCTGCAAAAGCCGGTCAACCAGGGTGGTTTTGCCGTGGTCGACGTGGGCGATAATGGCGATGTTGCGGAGATTCATGAGTCCAGCGCGTTAAACCGTTACGGGCCCCGAAGGGGGCCCGCGATTGAGAGGCTGTATATAATCAGGAATCGCGCAGAAGCAATCGTTTACGCGGCGGCAGTCTTGGCTCTGGCTCCCGGGGCGCTGCCGGCTGCGGCGTCCGCCTTGCCGTGATCGGCAATGGCGGCTGCGGCGCGCGGCAATGGCAAAGCGCAGCTGGTCGAGCGCGAAGGCAAACGACATGCGCACGGTTTCGTCGAATTCTTCGTGCTCGCCCTGGTGGATGATCGCAATCACCAGATTGTCGGCGTCGACCTGAAGCTGGTCGATGGCCTCGATCGTCTGCGCAGCATGCGCCTTGCGCACCAGATCGAGCACGCGTTGCAACAGTCGCAGCCGCCGCGTGCGGCTGTTGCTGCGCAGGTAGGTCGCCACGCCGGCGATCGCCGATCCGAACACCGGAAAGATCAGCATGCCGTAGAAAATGTCGTCGCCATATTTGTCAAAGAACGATTGCTGGCTGTCGGAGAGATAGGCCAGCGCGCCGGGATGCACGATGACGGCGGCGTCCTTGTCGGTCGACGGCGCGGCGATTTTGACGTCGCCCGGCACGCCGGCGGCGAGCGCCCCGCGCGAGGAATAGATGACCTTCGCCAGCGCGCCGATCGCCGAATCGCTGTAGGACTTTCGCGCCACCAGATATTCGGCGAAGCTAAGAGTTTTGAGGCTGTCGTCCGGCGTCGGCGGATTGCCGCCGAAGGTGCCGGCGTCGATATCGACGGAATCGAAGGCTGGACTGCGCTTGGCGATGCCGTCGGCCTGATCGATCTCGATGAAGGAGGGCGCCTTGCCGTTGACCGTAGCCGCCGCCACCGCGTCGGAAATGGACCGGCCCGTCGCCGCACCGGCCACGAACAGCGCGTCGACCTGATCGCTCTTGACGGCATCGGCAAGCTTGCCCGGATCGATCTGCGATATCGTCACCTTGTCGAGCGGCACGCCGTAATGACTGAGCATGAGTTCGAGCAGACCGGTCGTCGCCTCATTGCCGGTGACTATGCCGACGCGCTTGCCGGAAAGCTGCGTGACCTTGCCGAATTTGTTGCTGTCGCTGCTGTCGTCGCTTGCATCGCTATTATCGCTGTCGCTCTTGACAGTCTTGGTTGTTTTCTTGGCCGCGGCGCTTTTGCTGCCCGCGCTTTTGGTACCCGCGCTTTTGGTGCCGTTGGCACTCGTCGTCGCGGCGGCGCCGCTGTCGCTGTCCTTTTTCTTGGTCGCCGTGGACGGCGGCACGATTAAAGCCATCACGTTCTGCCGCACGATGGCGATGATCGGCCAACGCACCGAGTCTTCAAGATTGCTCGGCAGGACCGCGAGATCGGCCTGACCCTTGCTGATCGCCTGAACGGTCTCTCCCGAGCTCCGCGTCGGAACGATCTGCAAAGAAATATCGTGATGGCCCCTCGCGATTTGATCGGTCAGCGCCTGGACGAATTTGGCGTCCACCGGGCCGGCGGCGATTCGCATATGGTCGCCTTCGGTGGCGAAATGAAATCCCGCCCAGACGAAGGCGCCAAGCGCAAAGGCGCCGAGAATGGTGACCAGCCAGGTGTGGCGCAGGAACATCCGCACCCGGCTTCGCACCATATGTTCGAGCGAGCCGATACTCATGGCGTGACTGTGACCCGATGAGTGATCGTGCGCGGCGGCGGCCGCGTCCGTCCTGCTTTTCCTGGAACGCCGGAAAAGCAAGAACCTCATGGCAAGAGGCGGGCGTCGTGGCAGGCCTGACGGCATAGTTAATTCTAACACGGCTCAGCGGGTTTGAATCCAGAGCGCCCGGCCCGCTTCAGGGAGCAAACGGCGCCTTGGTTAATCGCCAACGATCCCAATTTTTGCTCGAGTCTATGGCTCGACTTTGACAAAGGCGCGAACCGCAGCGGGGCACCGTCGACCGGGACTTTATGCCCCAGCCGGCCGGCTCCAAGGCCCGGTCCGAGACCCGGCCGGCATGGCCCGCTGCACCATCAGCATTTCGCCGATGGTTTCCGAGGTCACCAGGCCGATCAACCGGCCGGATGCATCAACGATGGCAACGGCGGGAACCGACTTTTCCTGCAGCAGGCGAAACGCCTCGTCGAGACAATGACGATGGCCGAGCGTCGGGATTGGCGTCGTCATGGCGTCGGCGACTTTGGCATCGGGGCCGCGCTCCTTGAGCGCGCGGATGAGATCGTTGCGGGCCAGCACGCCGATCGGCCGGCTGGCGCCGTCGATCACGGGAAACTCACTTTGGCTGGTGCGCAGCAGCGTCTCCACTGCGGCGTCGACGTGCTCGTCGGGCGTGAGCGTGGCGAACTGCGTCATCATCGCCTCCGTCACCGGCACGCCCTGCGACATGGCGCGGATCGCGACCAGATGCGCTTCCGACGAGGCGGCGAGATAGACGAAGACGGCGATGAAGATCAGCAGCGGGTTGCCGAACAGGCCGAGGAAACCGAGCAGGAACGCGACCCATTGGCCGATGGCCGCGGCCAGCTCGGTGGCGCGGACATAACCGAAGCGGCTCGCCAGCAAGGCGCGCAGCACGCGCCCGCCGTCCATCGGAAACGCCGGGATCAGGTTGAACACCGCGAGGAAGACGTTCACCGCGGCCAGCCGGTCGACCATACTGGTCGACGTGCTCTCGAGCGCCACGAGGTGATTGAGTTGCAGATGAGCGCCGCCGACCAGAACCAAAAGCGCGGCGATGACGACATTGACCAAAGGCCCGGCGATGGCGATGAGAAATTCCTCGCTCGGCTGTTCCGGGATGCGCTCGAGCCGCGACACGCCGCCGATCGGCAGCAGGATCACGTCCGGCGTTGCGACGCCGAAAGCGCGCGCCGTGAAAATGTGCCCGAACTCGTGGAGGAGCACGCACAGGAACAAGAGCAGCAGGAACAGCAATCCGTTCCAGGCTTCCTGCGGGCCTCCCGCAATGTAGCTGACCCCGAAAATCCAGACGAGAAACAACACAAAGGTCACGTGGATGCGGATCGCCGTGCCGGCGATGGACCCGATGTTCAAAGACCAGCCCATGGCAACCTCCGGCCGTCCCAGGCGTTGACGCTCGATTGGCTATCTAATGATCTTGGCGCATAGTTGCGATAGCGGGCCACGGCGGCGTTCGCCTGCACTGACGGAGCTTTCACATGACCCAAAAACTTGCCGGCGAAGCGCGCACGGCCGCCTTGGCCCGGCTTAAAGGCTGGAGCGAGGTGACCGGGCGCGACGCCATCACCCGGAAGTTCGTCTTTGCCGATTTCAATGAAGCGTTCGGCTTCATGACCCGCGCGGCGCTGGTCGCGGAGAAACTCGACCATCATCCCGAATGGTTCAATGTCTACAAGACCGTGGACGTCACGTTGTCGACCCACGACGCCGGCGGCTTGACCGAGCGCGACATCAGGCTCGCCGAAGCAATGGATAAGATCGCGGGCTAAACGCCTTGCGGCTGCCGCCTTTTGTCGCCATCTTCGCGGCGGCGATCGATCAGCCGCTGGAGGGTCAATGAGTTTTTGGCAACAAGCCGCCCCATGGCCAAGTTTTTCCTGGCGGGATTTTGCCGCGCTCGGCCGCCGGATCACCGCCGACGAAGCGAGGCTGCGGCGCAGTTTCTGGCGCAAGATTAAGCGCGAGGCGGCAAGCATCCCATTTCTGGAAGAGGTCCTGACCGCGCATTATTGTGCCTTTGATCGCAAGACGCCGCTTTACGTCAAAGTCGTGCTGATTGGCGCGATGGTCTATTTCGTTGTGCCCGACGATGTCATTCCCGATTCGCTGTCGCTGATCGGACTCGCCGACGATGCTGCGGTGCTCACGCTCGCGTTTAAGGCGGTCTCCTCGCATATCAAGCCGGAGCACCGGCAGGCGGCGCAAGCCATGCTGGCGCGGCTGCGCGCGTAAAAAGCCGCTACGGCCGCAGCACGACTTTTCCCATCACTTTGCGGTCGGCGATGGCTTTGAGCGCGGCCGCGATCTCGGCCAACGGATAAACCGCATGCACATGCGCGCTGAGCTTGCCTTGCGCGCACCATTCAACGATTTGCGTCATCAAGGCGCGCTGTGCTTGCGGCTCCCGCCTGACCCAGGTGCCCCATAATACGCCGCGGATATCGCAGCTTTTCAGCAGCACGAGATTGAGCGGCAGCTCGGGGATTTCGCCGGCGGCAAAACCCACCACCAGATAACGGCCTTCCCAGGCCAGCGAACGCACCGCCGGCTCCGCATAGGAACCGCCGACCGGATCGTAGACCACGTCGATGCCGTGCTCGCCGCCGAGTGTCTTGAGCGCGCCGCGCAAATCCTCGCGCGCGTAGTTCACCGTCGCATCGGCGCCATGCTCGCGGGCGAAAGCGAGCTTGTCGTCCGACGACGCGCAGGCGATGACGCGGGCGCCCATGATCTTGCCGATCTCGATCGCGGCAAGCCCGGTACCGCCGGAGGCGCCGAGCACGACCAGCGTCTCGCCGGATTTGAGCCCGGCGCGCTCCTGCAGCGCGTAGAGCGTGGTGCCGTAGGTGACGGTGAGGCCGGCGGCGCGGTCGAAATCGAGCCCGTCCGGCACCTTCACCAGCTGCTGCGCCGGGACGGCGACCGCTTCGCGCGCCGCGCCCCAGCCGATATTGCCCATGACACGGTCGCCCGGCGCGATGCCAGTGACGCCGGCGCCGACACTCTCGACGACACCGGCGAACTCCGCGGCCGGCGAGAACGGAAAGGGCGGCTTATGCTGATATTTGCCGGCGATGATGAGCGTGTCGAAGAAATTCAGCGCCGCCGATTTCACCCGCACCACTGCCTCGCCGGCGCCGGCTTGCGGCTCGTCGATGGCGGAAAGCTCAAGTTCGTCGGGGCTGCAGAAACGGGTACAGAGGACGGCTTTCATGCCGGTTTCATATCAGGCTTCCGTCACTCCGGCATCATGCAGAGCCTGCCGGCCCGAATTGCCCCGTCGCAAAGAACCCTCTGGACGCTCGGCTATCTCATTCCGTATTCGAACGAATTGGATTAAAATGACAAAATTGCTAATGAAGGCGCGGGGCGCCCTCCACGAGGCTATGCGCATGGATCGAAGATGGCAGCTTGCCTGTTCGCTGTTCATTGCTGCGGCATTCGCCGTTCCGGCGCTGGCCCAGCAGCCGGCCGCACCGGCCTCGGCCGCGCCGGCGGCCGCAGCGAAGCCGAGGCCCAAACCCAAACCGGCGCCGAAACCCGCCCCTGCTAAGCCCGCGGCCGCGGCCGAGAGGCGTGAAGCGCCGGCGGCCGAAAGGCATGAGGCCGGCCCGCAGCCGAAGCTCCTTGGCCAATATGCCGACTGGGGCGCCTACACGGCTTCGCCCGGCGGCAAGAAGGTCTGTTTCGCCATTTCCAAGCCGACATCGTCGGAGACCAATCCGCCCAACCGGCCGCGCAATCCGATCTACATGTTCATCTCCACCCGGCCGGCGGACAAAGTCATCAATGAGGTTTCGATCATCATCGGCTATCCGTTCAAACCGGGGTCGGAGGCCAGCGCGCAGATCGGCTCGACCAGTTTTGCGCTATACACCCAGCAGGACGGTGCCTGGATCAAGAACGCGGCCGAAGAAGCGCAGATGGTCGACGCGATGCGGGGTGGCGACAACGCCGTCGTCAAGGGCGAGTTGGCCAAGGGCACGCAAACCACGGACACATTCAATTTGAGAGGTGTGTCGCAGGCGCTCGACCGTATGGCGCAGGAATGCAAATAGGCGTTTGCCGCCCTCACGCTTCGTGCTGTTAAAGTCGCTGTTTGCGCCCCATCTATACGGTGGACACGCATTCGCCGGTAATTTGCATCCTGGGTAGCCGATGAATTCCTTTGCCGCGACTAAAGCCGAACGCTCAGGCGTTGCGCCGTTCGTCGAAAAACGGCCGTTGGAGGCCTATGCCGCGCCGGCGCAGCCGTCGCTTGTCGGCATGACCCGCGAGACGCTGGCCACGGCCTTGGGCGAGGCCGGCGTGCCGGAGCGGCAACGCAAAATGCGCGTGCAGCAGATCTGGCAGTGGCTCTATGTGCGCGGCGCGCAGGACTTCGACGCGATGACCACGCTGTCGAAGGAGTTGCGCGCGGCGCTGGCGCAGCGTTTTACGCTGGCGCGGCCGGACATCGCCGCCGAGCAGATTTCCGTCGACGGCACCCGCAAATGGCTGCTTCGGTTGCCCGGTGAGCCGGGTAGCGCACCCCATGAAGTCGAGTGTGTCTACATTCCGGAAACCGACCGCGGCACCTTGTGCATTTCAAGCCAAGTCGGGTGCACGCTCACCTGCACCTTCTGCCACACCGGCACGCAGCGGCTGGTGCGCAATCTGACCGCGGCCGAGATCGCCGGCCAGGTGGTCTTGGCGCGCGACCGGCTCAATGACTGGACCCCCTCCCTTCCCTCCCCCGCATGCGGGGGAGGGAAGGGAGGGGGCCGCGAGCCGGAAAAGCGCCTCGTTTCCAATGTCGTCATGATGGGGATGGGAGAGCCGCTGTATAATTTCGAGGCGGTGCGCGATGGACTTGCCGTGGTCGCCGACGGTGACGGACTGAGCATTTCCAAGCGCCGCATCACGCTGTCGACGTCGGGCGTGGTGCCCAATATCGCGCGCGCCGGCGCCGAAATCGGCTCGATGCTGGCGGTGTCGCTGCATGCCGTCACCGACGAATTGCGCAACCAGTTGGTGCCGCTCAATCGCAAATATCCGTTGCGCGAACTGTTGGACGCCTGCCGCAACTATCCCGGCGTCTCCAATGCGCGGCGCATCACCTTCGAATACGTCATGCTCAAGGGCGTCAACGATTCGCTGGTCGACGCCAAGGCGCTGGTACGGCTGCTCAAAGGCATTCCAGCGAAGATCAATCTGATCCCGTTCAATCCCTGGCCGGGCACCAAATACGAGTGTTCCGACTGGGAGCAGATCGAGAAATTTTCCGAAATCATTTTCAACGCCGGCTATTCCTCGCCGGTGCGCACGCCGCGCGGCCGCGACATTCTTGCCGCCTGCGGCCAGCTCAAAAGCGCAACCGAAAAGCTCTCCGCCCGCGAGCGCCTGGCGCTGCGCGCCATGGCCGTGACGGACTAGCACCGGGCCGAAATCAAGCATCCATGACCGCTCTGTTCCGCATCATCATGATGTTCGTCGGCTATGTCTGGGCCTGCGTCGCCGCCTCGCTGGTGCTCGCGCTGGGCACGCTGACGCCGCAATGGGACTATTTTTTCAATTCGCTCGGCGTGCAGTCGTCGCAGGCACAGTCGACGGCGATGTGGGTGGTGGTCGGAATTGGTGCGCTCATCATTTTCGTCATCGGCTTTTTGCCGACGCTCCTCATCATCGTCATTACCGAGGGTTTTGCGCTGCGTTCAGTCCTCGTCTATGGCGTGATCGGTGCCGCACTGGCGCTGGCTCTGGCGTTCGGGCTGGATTTTTCCGGCTATCGCGCGGCCGCCGACATCGACATCGCCCGCGAACGCGAAGTCTTTGCCGCAGCCGGCATTGCCGGCGGCATGGTTTATTGGCTGTTCGCCGGCCGGCGAGCCGGTTCATGGAAGTGATCGGCGCGTGGACCTGACCGCATGAATCGCAAGGGGCTCATCATCGCGCTCAGCATCGGCTTTGTGGTCGGCGTGATCTGCGCGGTCGACCCGCAACTCGACCTCGACATTTCCGCGTCGTTTTTCCATCGCGCGCCGCCGACCTTGTTCGCCGCCAATGCCCAGCCTTGGGTGCAGCACACGCGCGAAGCGGCGCGCGTGATCGTCACGCTGCTCGTTCTGCCCGCCTTTCTCGCCATCATCGGCAAGCTGATCTGGCCGCAACGGCGCATGCTGATCGAAGCGCGGGCCGCGGTGTTCCTCATCGCGACGCTGGCGCTCGGCCCGGGCCTTCTCACCAACGTCATCCTCAAGGATCACTGGGGCCGGCCGCGCCCGATCGACGTGCAGCAATTCGGCGGTGACTATCGTTTCACATCGTGGTGGGACCCGCGCGGCGATTGTCCGGACAATTGCTCGTTCATTGCCGGCGAGCCGTCAGGCGCGTTTTGGACGCTGGCGCCCGCGGCGCTGGCGGGCCCGGAATTGCAGCCGCTCGCCTACGCCGCCGCGCTCGCCTTCGGCGCCGCCGTCGGCGTGCTGCGCATCGCCGCCGGCGCCCATTTTTTCTCCGACGTCGTTTTCGCCGGCGTGTTCATGTATCTGTTGATCTGGCTCATCCACGGTCTGATCTATCGCTGGCCGGCGACCCGCATCGAGGAGGCCGCCGCCGAGCGCCGGCTAACCGAAGCCGGCGACAAGCTCGGGACGCTGGTGCGGCGGCTGATCGGACGCAGGGGCAAAAGTCACTAAAATTTCCAATTAGGCTTCGACGTATTCAGCGATGCTGCTCGGCTCAGGAATCTCAATTCCGTCGGCCTTAAGCCCATCGACATGGAAACGGATTGCCGCGCGAATTTCCGCTTCCACAGCCTTAACCGTTTCGCCGGTGGCAACGCAGCCAGGCAGGTCTGGGACATAGGCGGAGTAATTATTTTCCGCTTTCTCGATGACAACGGCATACCGCATCAGCGTTACTCCTTAAGACCGGCTTGTTTCAAAACGCTGTTCATCGTTCCTGGGGCTACATCGTCGGATGGCTTTCCAGCAATGGTCACGCGGCCGGGCTTTATCGGATGTTTGTATTGTCGATGACTGCCTCGGGTAGCAACCAGGAACCAACCATCCTTCTCGATGAGGCGTATTGCCTCCCGGATCTTCATGTGTCGCAGCCCTTGGCACGCCTGAAATTAACGGCCAACCGGCATTGCGGCAATGGTTATGCCCGACCTCCTTCACGCTTGCGCCCGCCTGCCGCGTCCCTATAGTCCGCGCGAATTTCGGGCGGGCTAGCCGCCTTCAACGAGGGGTTTTCGCGATGCCCGCGGGCGGCAAAAAAGACGTCAAGAAAGTGGTGCTGGCCTATTCCGGCGGCCTCGATACCTCGATCATCCTCAAATGGCTGCAGACGACCTATGGCTGCGAGGTCGTCACGTTTACCGCCGATCTCGGCCAGGGCGAGGAGCTCGATCCGGCGCGGACCAAGGCGCTGACGCTCGGCATCAAGCCGGAAAACATCTTCATCGAGGATTTGCGCGAGGAATTCGTCCGCGATTACGTGTTTCCGATGTTCCGCGCCAATGCGCTCTACGAGGGCCAATATCTGCTCGGCACCTCGATCGCGCGGCCGCTGATCGCCAAGAAGCAGATCGAGATCGCCGAGAAAGTCGGCGCCGATGCCGTGGCCCATGGCGCGACCGGCAAGGGCAACGACCAGGTGCGGTTCGAGCTCGCTTATTACGCGCTCAAGCCTGATGTGAAAGTCATCGCGCCGTGGCGCGAATGGAATTTCAAGTCGCGCGAGGCGCTATTGGAATTCGCCGAGAAAAATCAAATCCCGATCGCCAAGGATAAGCGCGGCGAGGCGCCGTTCTCGACCGACGCCAATCTCTTGCACACGTCGTCCGAGGGGAAGGTGCTGGAGGACCCCTCCGGCGAGGTGCCGGATTACGTCTATTCGCGCACCGACGATCCCGAGAATGCGCCCAACAAGGCGGAGTATATCGAAATCGAGTTCGAGCGCGGCGATCCGGTCGCGCTCGACGGCAAAAAATTGTCGCCGGCGCAATTGCTCACGGCGCTCAATGCGTTCGGCAGAAAGCACGGCATCGGCCGGCTCGATCTGGTCGAGAACCGTTTCGTCGGCATGAAATCGCGCGGCATGTACGAGACGCCGGGCGGCACCATCCTGCTCGCCGCGCATCGCGGCATCGAATCGATCACGCTCGACCGCGGTGCGGCGCATCTCAAGGACGAGCTGATGCCGAAATATGCCGAACTGATCTATTACGGCTTCTGGTTCTCCCCCGAGCGCGAGATGCTGCAGGCTGCGATCGACAAGAGCCAGGACTACGTCGCCGGCAAGGTTCGGCTGAAGCTTTACAAGGGCAATGTCGGCGTCGTCGGCCGCACCAGCAAATACTCGCTCTACGATCAGGACCTGGTGACCTTCGAGGAGGGCGCGGTTGCCTACGACCAGCGCGACGCCGAAGGTTTTATCCGCCTCAACGCACTGCGCTTGCGCACGCTCGGGCAGCGCAAGCGGAAGCTCAAACTATAAGTCCGGCTCATGCGGGCGCGTGGCACACCGCTTCGATGTTGTGGCCGTCGGGATCAAGCACGAACGCTCCGTAGTAATTAGGATGGTAATGGGGGCGTAGTCCCGGTGCGCCGTTGTCTCGGCCACCCGCTGCGATCGCCGCGCGATAGAACCCATCGACGCTCGCGCGATCCTTCCCCGCTATTGCAATGTGCACCTGCTTGTTCAGGCCGCCTTCGCCGCCGATCCAGAAATCGGGCTTGCCATTAGCACCGAAACCAGCCGCTGGAGCGTCGCGGCCGTCTTGCCGGACTTCTACAACGAGGACATAGCCGAGCGGCGCAAGCGCCTTTTCGTAGAATGCTTTTGATCGCGCGTAGTCGGAAACAGGAAATCCGACATGATCCAGCACGATGGCCCTACACCTGCCGCTCGACCAGCGCGCGCTTGATATCGGCGATGGCCTCGGCCGGGTTGAGGTGCTTGGGGCAGGCCTTGGCGCAATTCATGATGGTGTGGCAGCGATAGAGCCGGAACGGGTCTTCCAGATTATCGAGCCGCTCGCCGGTTGCCTCGTCGCGGGAATCGACGAGCCAGCGTTGCGCCTGCAGCAGCGCGGCCGGTCCCAGATAACGGTCGGAGTTCCACCAGTAGCTCGGGCACGAGGTCGAGCAGCACGCGCACAAAATGCATTCGTACAGCCCGTCCAGTTTCTGCCGGTCTTCGTGGCTCTGCTTCCATTCGGTGCGCGGCGTCGGCGATTTGGTCTGCAGCCACGGTTCGATCGAGGCGTGCTGGGCGTAGAAATTGGTGAGGTCCGGGACGAGGTCCTTTACCACCGCCATATGCGGCAGCGGATAGATGCGCACCGCGCCATTCACCTCGCTCATCGCTTGGGTGCAGGCGAGCGTATTGGTGCCGTCAATATTCATGGCGCAGGAGCCGCAGATGCCTTCGCGGCAGGAGCGGCGGAAAGTCAGCGTGGCGTCGACGTTGGTCTTGAGCCAGATCAGCGCGTCGAGCACCATCGGTCCGCAATCCTTGGTGTCGACGTAATAAGTGTCGATGCGCGGGTTGCGGCCATCGTCGGGGTTCCAACGGTAGATGCGGTATTCGCGCTCCGCTTCCGTCCGTTGCGCATGCGGCCAAGTCTTGCCTTGCTCGACCTTGGAATTCTTCGGCAGCGTGAATTGAACCATCGGAACCTCGATAAACCCGCTTAGTAGACCCGTTTCTTGGGCTCGATATAGGACACATCGTTGGTCAGCGTGTAGGTGTGCACCGGCCGATAATCGATGGTGACTTTGCCGGTTGCCGGATCAAGCCACGTCAACGTGTGCTTCATCCAGTGCTGGTCGTCGCGGTCGGGGAAGTCCTCGCGCGCGTGCGCGCCGCGGCTTTCGGTGCGGTTGCCGGCGGCATCCATGGTGACCACGGCCTGCTCGATCAGGTTGACGAACTCCAGCGTCTCGATCAGATCGGAATTCCAGATCAGCGAGCGGTCGGAGACGCGCACGTCCTCGATGCCCTTATAGACGTCGTGAATGAGTTTGGAGCCTTCCGCCAGCACTTCACCGGTGCGGAACACCGCGCAATAGGTCTGCATCACATCCTGCATCCTGGCGCGCAGCTGTGCGGTCGGCGTCGAGCCCGAGGCATTGCGGAATTTGTCGAGCCGCGACAAGGCGCGCTCGGCAGAGTCCTTCGGCAGCTCCGGCTGCTTGTCGCTTGGCGTGAGAATCTCGGAACAGCGATGCGCCGCGGCGCGGCCGAACACGACGAGATCGATCAGCGAATTCGAGCCGAGCCGGTTGGCGCCGTGCACCGAAACGCAGGCCGCCTCGCCGAGCGCCATCAGCCCGGGGACGGTGTGATCGGGATTGCCGTCTTTCTTGCTCTGCGCTTCGCCATGATAGTTCGTGGCGATGCCGCCCATATTGTAATGCACCGTCGGCACGATCGGCACCGGCTCGCGGGTGAGATCGACGCCGGCGAAGATGCGCGCGGATTTGGTGATGCCCGGCAGCCGCTCGGCGAGAATTTTCGGATCGAGATGGTCGAGGTGAAGGAAGATGTGATCTTTCTTCGGTCCGACGCCGCGGCCTTCACGGATCTCTATGGTCATGGCGCGCGACACCACGTCGCGCGAGGCGAGGTCCTTCGCCGAGGGTGCGTAGCGCTCCATGAAGCGCTCGCCGGCCGAATTGACGAGATAAGCGCCTTCGCCGCGGGCGCCTTCGGTGATCAGCACGCCGGCGCCGTAGACGCCGGTTGGATGGAATTGGACGAATTCCATGTCTTGCAGCGGCAGGCCGGCGCGCAGCACCATGGCACTGCCGTCGCCGGTCTGGGTATGCGCGCCGGTGCATGAGGCATAGGCGCGACCGTAGCCGCCGGTGGCGATGATGGTCATCTGCGCCGAGAAGCGGTGGATCGAGCCGTCGTCGAGATTGATGGCGACGACGCCGCGGCAGCGGCCGTCTTCGTCCATCATCAGGTCGATGGCGAAATATTCGATGAAGAACTCGGTCTGGTGGCGCAGCGCCTGGCCGTACATGGTGTGCAGCATGGCGTGACCGGTGCGGTCGGCGGCGGCGCAGGTGCGCTGCGCGGTGCCCTTGCCATAATGGGTGGTCATCCCGCCAAACGGCCGCTGATAGATTTTGCCGTCTTCTTCGCGCCGCGAGAACGGCAGTCCCCAGTGCTCCAATTCGTAGACCGCCTCGGGCGCGTTGCGGCACATATATTCGATGGCATCCTGGTCGCCGAGCCAATCCGAGCCCTTCACGGTGTCGTACATGTGCCAGCGCCAGTCGTCCTCGCCCATATTGCCGAGCGCGGCGGCGATGCCGCCCTGCGCCGCGACCGTATGCGAGCGGGTCGGGAACACCTTGGTGATGCAGGCGGTGCGCAGGCCGGCTTCGCTGCAGCCGACCACGGCGCGCAGCCCGGAGCCGCCGGCGCCGATGACGATGACGTCGTAGGCGTGCTCTTCGATCGGGTAGGCGCGGCCGTTGATGGCGGGAGCTGTGCTGCCGTTGCCGCCGTTTGCTGCAGTCTCTGCCATGCTCACAATCCGAACGAGAGCTTGAGGATGCCGTAAACCGCCGCCAGCCCGACGGCGAAGGTGAAGAATGTATTGGCCATCAGTAATGTCAGCTTGGCCGATTCGTCATGCACGTAGTCTTCGATGATCACCGCCATGCCGATCCGCATATGGATGGTGATCGAGAGGATGAACAGCAGCATGATGATGGCGACGGCGGGCGAGCCCAAAATCTGCGCCACGGCAGCCTGGTTGCGGCCAAGCAGCGTAATCAGGATGGTCACCGCCGCGATGGTCAGCGGGATATTGGCGACCGCAGTGAGCCGCTGATGCCAGAAATGGCCGGTGCCGGATCGCGCCGCGCCGCGGCCGAGCACGCGCGCCAGCGGCGTGCGAATGTGTTTCGGAGCGCTCATCACAAGCCCCCCATGGTCAGCAGCACGAAAACCCACAAGATCAGCGTGATCGCGATCGAGCCGATCAGGTTGGCGGCGACCAGCCACTCGCGCTCACTCGGCCCGAAGCCGCGCCCGGTATCCCAGATCAGATGGCGGACGCCGCCGAGCATGTGGTGGATCAGCGCCCAAGTGTAGCCGAACAGGATGAGGCGGCCGATCCAGGAGCCGGCGAACCACTGGAAGCGCGCATAGCCGTTGGGGCTTGCGGCGGCGATCAGCCACCAGGCCAACAACAAGGTCCCGAAATAAAGAGCGAAGCCGGTGATGCGATGCGCGATCGACATCATCATCGTCAGCATCGGCCGGTAGATTTGCAAGTGCGGCGACAGCGGCCGCTCGGCAGGGGTGCGTGCTTCGAGCGAGCGTGTTTCTGCCATTGCCATTATCCAAGCTTGGGCATCATGCGGATCAGCCTGACGGCGGTGCGCCAAGCTTACGATCCGTTCCTAGCCAATCCGCGGCCGTGCCGCAATGCAACAGCGCACGAATCGTCCCGATATCCGCGTCAGTAGGATTTCGTATTCCACGAAAGAATAGCCTTGAGAATTCAAGATACAATGAGCAATATATTAAGTCTGACTTCGCGGTTGACGAAGGCAGGGTTCTTCCGATGCGCTTTGACCTGGTCGACCTCAGCCTGTTTCGCCATGTGGTTGAAGCCGGCAGCATCACGCACGGCGCCGAGCGTGCGCATCTCGCGCTCGCCGCGGCGTCGACCCGCGTCCGCAATATGGAGACCGTACTCGGCGTGCCGCTCTTGACGCGCGGTCGCCAAGGCGTGACGCCGACGCAAGCCGGCCGCACACTGTTGCAGCATGCCCGCGCCATCCTGCGCCAGGCCGAGCGCCTGCACGAGGACCTCGGCGCTTACGGCGGCGGCATGGCCGGGCAAATCCGCGTGCTGTCGAACACCAACGCTTTGACCGAGTTCTTGCCGGAGGCCCTGTCGTCGTTCCTGGCCGCGCACCCGAATGTCAGCGTCGATCTGGAAGAGCGGCTGAGCGACGAAATCGTCGGACTTATCGCGGAAGGCGTCGCCGACATTGGTATCGTCGCCGGCACCGTCGATGCCGGCGCGTTGGAGACTTATCCATTTCGCCGCGACCGTTTCGTCCTCGTCGTGGCGCGCGATCATGCGCTCGCCAAGCGCGCCAAGATCGGCTTCGAGGACGTGCTCGATTACGACTTCGTCGGCCTCGCCCGCGCCAGCGCGTTGCAGCGCTTCCTCGCCTCCAAGGCGGCGCGCACCGGCCGCCCGCTGCGTCTGCGCGTGCAGTTGCTCAGCTTCGATGCGATATGCCGGCTCGTTGAATGCAATGTCGGCATCGGCATCGTGCCGGAAACCACCGCGCGCCGCGTGTCGAAGACCATGGCCATCGCCGCCGTGACGCTGTCCGACCCATGGGCGCTGCGCGAACTGACGATCTGCGTCAAAAGCCGCGACGAGCTGCCGACCTACGCGCGGCAACTCGTCGAGCATTTAAGGGCCAAAAGTCAGTAATCGGGTCACAGTGAGCAGGATTGCGAAAATACGATTGATTGCTGACCACTGATTACCGATACCTGCTACCGTGGCATCAGCACCCAATAATCGAGATCGAGCAGAACCGCGGGATCATACTCCTCGCCGTTCTTGTACGGAAAGTCCGCGCACAGCTTGTCGCAGGTCGCGACGGTGCGTAGCCTTAAGCCGCCGACGTCGTTGCGCCCCGGAACGTCGGATTTAGCCAAGACTTCCGACCACGCGAACACGGTGCCGCCGGCGAACAGCGGCGCGACGTGACGGCCGCCATTAATGGCGGCAACGTGAAAAGCATTGGCGAGCCCGTTGAACGACAGCGAACGTGCCAGCGAAATGACGTGGCCGCCATAGATAAGCCGCCGGCCGAAACGACCTTGTTTGGCGCTGAACAAGTCAAAATGAATTTTCGCGGTGTTCTGATAGAGCCGGGTCGCCATCATATGCTCGGCTTCTTCGACGGTGATGCCGTCCATATGGTCGATCTTCTCGCCGATGGCGTAATCGCCGAATTTGTATTTGCTGCCGGCGAGCGCGAGATCGTAAGCGGATACATCGAGCGGCGGACAGGCTTCGCCCAAAACCTTCGGCTCGAGCGCGGTCGGCAAACGCGGGACATGATCGCCGGGCGCCGGCGCCGCCTCGTCGCCTTTGCGCACCATCACCCAGCGGACATATTCGAGCACCGGCTTTTGCTCCTGGTTGTAGCCCGTGGTGCGCACATAGACGATGCCGGTCTTGCGGCTTGAGTTTTCCTTCAGTCCGATGACCTCGGATTGGGCATTGAGCGTATCGCCGGGATAAACCGGGCTGCGGAAGCAGCAATTGGCGTAACCGAGATTGGCCACCGCATTGAGCGACACGTCGGGCACGGTCTTGCCGAACACAAAGTGGAAGACAAGGAGATCGTCGATCGGGGAGCGCGGATAGCCGATCGCCTTGGCGAAGGCATCCGACGACTGGACGGCGAAGCGCGGGCCGAACAGGCCGGTATAAAGCGCGACGTCACCCACCGTGACCGTGCGCGGCGTGGCATGGCGGATCACCTGGCCGATACGGAAATCCTCAAAGAAATTACCGGGAGTTGTCTTCGACATTTTGCAACACCTGTTATCGCGAAATCCAAAAGCGAAATCCCGCCTTTGGCGCGCGCTTTCCATAGCCTACCGGAAGATGTTGGGGAAGCGTTCACGCAGCCGTGACCGCGCGGCTGAAACCCCCGCCGCCACGCCCCGTAGCTGTTGCCGACGACGCGATCGACTGAAGCGTCGCCGGCGCTCCGCCGCCGCAACCTCGACAATAAATGGAGACGATGATGTCAAAGCGTTTCGTTTTGTTCGCCACCGCGGCCGTCCTTGCTTTCGCCGCCGCAGCGGCGCCCGCGCCAGCATTGGCGCAAATGTCGGAGAAGACCGTGACCGTGGGCGGCGCGCCGATGTATCCGTCGAAAAACATCATTCAGAACGCCGTGAACTCGAAGGACCACACCACGCTCGTCGCCGCGGTGAAGGCCGCGGGGCTGGTGGCGACCTTGGAAGGCCCAGGCCCATTCACGGTGTTCGCGCCGACCAACGCCGCCTTCGCCAAGCTGCCGGCCGGCACGGTCGACAATCTGCTCAAGCCAGAGAACAAAGCGACGCTTACGAAGGTGTTGACCTATCATGTCGTGCCCGGCCGCATGACCGCGGTGAAGCTCATGAAAGCGGTCAAGGAGGGCGAGGGCGAGGCGCACCTGAAGACCGTCGCGGGCGAAGATCTTACGGTTAAGCAGGCCGGCCCCGGCAAGCTCACGGTTACCGATGCCAAGGGCGACGTGGCCGACGTCACGATTGCGGATGTTTTGCAGTCGAACGGGGTTATCCACGTCATCGATACGGTGCTGCTGCCGTAAATTGGGCTTCACCTCTCCCCGCGGTGCGGGGAGAGGCCTCCTCTGACACAAATGTGAGGCGCGCGTGCGCCTGCGATTTGGTAGAGACTTGCGCCATGACTGCAGAACTTGCCGGCGATTCAACCGCGCTCCCCGATATGGCGGCGGGACCTCTGATCCATCCGCGCTGGGTGCGCGTGACGCATTGGATCAATGCGCTTGCCGTGCTGATGATGATCGGCTCGGGCTGGCAGATCTACGACGCGTCGCCGCTGTTTCGCTTCATTTACTTTCCCAGCCGCCTTGCGCTCGGCGAATGGCTGGCCGGGGCGCTGCTGTGGCACTTCGCCGCGATGTGGCTCCTGATTGTCAACGGCATCGTCTATGTCGCGCTCGGCATCGCGACCGGGCGATTCCACCGCAAGCTTTTTCCGATCCGGTTCGGCGAAGTGATGCGCGATCTCGGCGCCGCATTGCGCGGTCGGCTCGCGCATGACGACCTCGCGGTCTACAATGCGGTGCAGCGGCTATTGTATCTCGGCGTCATCCTGGCCGGTGTTGTGATCGTTTTGTCCGGCCTGTCGATCTGGAAGCCGGTGCAGTTCAAATATTTGACCGACTTTTTCGGCGGCTACGATACCGCGCGCTACGTGCATTTTTTCGCGATGGCCTCGATCGTGGCGTTTCTGACCATACATATCGTGCTGGCGCTGATCGTACCGAAAAGCCTGCGCGCCATGATCTTCGGCCGCTGAAAGAGGGAAAGAGCGATGTCCCGTCCGCGTCAGCCGGCAAAAGGCGTCGATCCGAACCTTCTGATCAAGGACGCCGCCAAGCTGTTGCCGGGTCCGTCGCGGCGGCTGTTCCTGCGCGGCGCGACGAGCCTGGGCGCGCTGGCGATGCTGACCGGCTGCGACATCATCGATGGGCCGACCTCGGAAAACGCGTTGCGCGTGATTTCGAATTTCAACGATTGGGTCCAGGCGCGGCTGTTCAGCGAGACAACATTGGCGCCGACCTTTCCGGAGAGCGCCATCACCCGGCCGTTCCCGTTCAATGCCTATTACGCCGAGGACGAGGCGCCGGATATCGACGGTGATAATTACCAGCTCGAGATCGGCGGCCTGGTCGACAACAAGAAGCCGTGGACGCTTGCCGAACTGAACAAACTGCCGGAGGTGTCGCAGATCACGCGGCTGGTTTGCGTCGAAGGCTGGAGCGCGATCGGCTCCTGGCAGGGCGTCCGGCTGTCCGATTTTCTCAAGCTGATCGGCGCCGACACCAAGGCCAAATATGTCTGGTTCCAGTGCGCCGAAGGCTATTCAAACACCATCGACATGCCGTCGGCGCTGCATCCGCAGACCCAACTTACGCTCAAATTCGACAACAAGACCTTGCCGCAGGCCTACGGTTTTCCGATCAAGATCCGCATTCCGACCAAGCTCGGCTTCAAAAACCCGAAATACGTCACCGCCATGTGGGTGCAGAACAACGATGCCGGCGGCTATTGGGAAAACCAGGGCTATAACTGGTTTAGCGGACTGTAACTGGCGACTAACTCAGCTGTCCGAGTCGACGAATTGCGGGATCGCCCTGAACCGCCGCCACGCCATGCGCACGCGCCGAAATGGCGTGCCAAGATAAAACTTGTTGAAGAACTGCCACCATCCGTCCGGGCCCAATCGCGGCGCGCCGTCTGCGGGGACGTACCAATTATTGATGCCGGTCCGGCGCAGCCATCGATAGCCGCGCCGCTGCAAATGGCGATGCAGCCGAAGGGTCAAGAGAAAGTCTTCGATCAAAATCAGACGCGGGCGCCACCGCGCCAGATCAAAGCCGTCCAAGACCTCGATCTCATGGCCCTCGACATCGATGGAGACGAAGTCGACGTGCCGCGTCCCGGCTTCGGCAAGGACTTCGTCCAGGGTCCGGACCTTAACCTCGATAGTGTCATGCGACTTTATTTCAGCAATGTTAAGTCTTGGATCGAAGGACGAATGACCGCCGGCCAGATTGAACGTCATGAGCGTGCCGGAATTTCGGCGGGAGGAGCACGCGGCGGTGATGACTTTTGCGGTGCGCTGCCGCCTGAGATCGTCGGCGAGTTTCGGCTGGGGCTCGATAAGGACGCCAGACCAACCCTGCTGTTCAAGATCGTAGGTCTGCGAGCCCTCCTCCGGCCGAAATGCGCCGACGTCAACGAAATAACCCTTCTGGATTTGACCCAGAAAGGCCCGCTTCAGCTCCGTCTCAACTTCCTGCGGAAATATCGTGCGCATGGCTCGCTTGATTGATGCATGACGCCGAATAGCGGACTCGACAATAGCCGATTTCACCGCGACTGCATCATCGCCGAGCCGCGCCGGTCTGAGCGGCCGTACTGCCGCGGCTTGCCAAGCCGAACGCGGCCCTTTAGCTATTTCGCCTCATTTTGACGAGGCGTCCTATATGCCCAGCTTTAATATCCTCCTGCTCGCCGGCGATGGCATCGGCCCCGAAGTCATGGCCGAGGTGAAACGGCTGCTTGGCTTTTACGCCAAAAACAGCGTCGCCGATTTCCGGATCGAGGAGGACCTTGTCGGTGGCGCCGCTTACGACGCGCATAAAGTGGCGATCACCGATGCCACCATGGCGAAGGCGCATGCGGCCGACGCGGTGATTTTCGGCGCCGTGGGCGGTCCGAAATGGGACAAGGTGCCGTTCGACGTCCGGCCGGAAGCGGGGCTGCTGCGGTTACGCAAGGATCTCGGCTTGTTCGCCAATATCCGCCCCGCCATTGTCTATCCGGCGCTCGCTGACGCTTCGAGTCTGAAGCGCGAGGCGGTCGACGGCCTCGATATCGTTATCCTGCGCGAGCTAACCGGCGGCGTCTATTTCGGCGAACCGAAGACCATCACCGATCTCGGCAACGGCCAGAAGCGCGCCATCGATACCCAGGTCTATGACACCTACGAGATCGAGCGCATCGCCCGCGTCGCCTTCGAGCTGGCCCGGGCGCGGCGCAACAAAGTCACCTCGATGGAAAAGCGCAACGTCATGAAGACCGGTGTGCTGTGGCACGAGGTGGTCGAAGCGGTGCATGCGCGCGACTACAAGGACGTGCAGCTTGAGCACATGCTGGCCGATTCCGGCGGCATGCAGCTGGTGCGCTGGCCGAAGCAGTTCGACGTCATCGTCACCGACAACCTGTTCGGCGACATGCTGTCCGACATCGCCGCGATGCTCACCGGCTCGCTCGGCATGCTGCCGTCGGCCTCGCTCGGCGAGGTCGACGCCAAGACCAAGCGGCGCAAGGCGATGTACGAGCCGGTGCACGGCTCGGCGCCCGATATCGCCGGCAAGGGCATGGCCAACCCGATCGCCATGCTGGCGTCGTTCGGCATGGCGCTGCGCTATTCGTTCAACATGGGCAAGGAAGCAGACCGGCTCGATGCCGCAATCGCCGCCGTACTGGCTAAGGGCCTGCGCACCGCAGACATCAAGTCGGAGGGCTGCAAGATCATCTCCACCGCGGAAATGGGCGCGGCAGTGGTCGGGGAACTTGAGAAAATTCCGACGTAAAATTAGGTTTTGCGAAACACCAAATTCGGGCCGAATTCCTGCGCCAAAGCATAGCCGGCCGCCGCCATCAAGCCGACTGTCTCCTCGCGGGCCTCCAGCACTTCTACCTGCACGATGCCGCAGTTGTCGCGTAGCGTGCGCGCCATACCGGCGAGCGCCTTGCGTTCGTAACGCTCGATGTCGATCTTGACCGCGAGCCTTTGTCCCGAAACTGCTACAAGGTCGTCGAAGCGCGCCACCTCGACGTCGTAGCCGTCGCCGGAGTTTGCGTTTTCAACGATCTGCGACAGGCCGATGTCGCGCTCCGGTCCCGGCACCAGCCGGAATTTGCCTGGCGCGGCGCCGAGCGCCACTTCATTGATGCGGATATCGGCATCGAGCAAATCGTTGATCAGCAGATTGGCGCGCAGGTGAACACGGTTGCGGCGGTCGGGCTCGAACGCGATCACGCGCGGCGCCAGCCGGTTCCTCATCACGATGCAGGTATAGAGGCCGAGATTGGCGCCGATATCGATGAACACATCCGGCTTCAGCTCGGTGCAGGCACGTACGAAATTCTGCAGTTCCGGGTATTCGCCGATCTTGGCGGAAATCTCCAAGCCGCCGACATTTATGGAACGCACCAGAAAGTCCGCCCCGAAATAGCTGCAGACGAAATAACGGCCGCGATGAACGAGCTTGTTGAACGGGCTGTAGAAGCGGCGCCGCAGCTTATTCCGCCACCGCAGGGCAAGGCTCATCGTTCCCACTCGTCGAAAGACCGCGCCGACTATCCTGGAAAGCCCGCCTCAGAATGGATTGTTCGGATTTATGCCCGGAATATAGAACGGCTGTCCGATCGGATAGCCGCCATCGCCCTGGACGTCCGGGCCCATGAACCAATTCGGCCGGCCGGGATCGCCGCCGGGCGGCAGCATGTAATCGCGGTAGTCACGGTCACCGACCGAAACTTCGGTCCCGGTGTCGAGATAGGAACGGTGCCGGGGGATGATGATGATGGTGCGATGGCCGTTGCCGTCGGGGATGATGGTGGTGGTCGGCTGGATGATGGTCCCGCTGGCGGAGCGCTCGACAGCGGGGTGTGGCGGCTTCTTGGTCGCCGCGCCGGCACAGACGCCCGATGCCGAAAGCACGGCGATGGCGGCGGCAATGACGGCAAAAGGACGCACGACTGGGTACATGGGTTCCTCGCTTTCGGCGCAGGTCGAAGCACCGCAATCTAGCGGGGTTTGACCGACCGCAACAGCGCTTCGGTAACCCATTCATGTTACAACGGGTTCCGGCGCAGGCGATGCCATATTTTGACGAGGTCGGTGGACCTTACCGCGCGGGATTGCAATCCTATCGCGCGCGCGGCTTGAACCTGCCGCCCAAACGCACGCGACGCGGAATAGGTACCGGTACATCGCGCTCCGGCGTTGCCGCCAGGATCGGATTGCGCTCGCCGCAGAACGTGCGCTTGAGCTCGGCGCGCGCGAACAGGGCGCCTACTTTGGGATCGCTGCCCGCGGACAGGATGGTAAGCCGGTCGAGCGCGCAAGCGAGTGTTGCGCGGTCGACCGGCCGTTCGTCCGCGCTGCAATACCAGCCGGCGATCTGCAGCGGCGGATCGTCGAACGGCCGCGCGAAGCCGAGGCAGCGACGTTGCCGTCCATTATGAGTTCCCGGCACGGCGATGGCGAAATTGACCAGCGACACGCTGCCGAATTTGCTGTCGATCTCGCCGGCCGGCTCGACGTCGTCGGTGACGGCGAAACCGACAATGCGCGCGGCGATTTCGCTCGGCGCGTCGATGAAGCGCTCGCTTGCCGTACCCGGCCGGTAAATTTCAACTAGGACATAGGGGCCGCCGCCGGCCGGTTCGCCCCAGCTCAGCACGTCCTTGCGCGCCTTGTCGGCGTTCCGCCGCAGGATGGCGTAGTTAAAGCCGTCGGCCGCGAGCTCGGGCATCTGCATGTCGAAGGCCGGATGCGGGCGTCCGACATTGATCCATTCCGGCTGCGGCGCCGGTTGTACCGCGGCGACGCTCGACGGGGCGCGAAAAAGGCTTGCCGCGGCGATGGCAAGGATTGCCAGGGCGCCCATATAGGCGAGAAGGCGCACGACGGTGGCGCGAATGTCGCCCGGGACGGTACACGAGGCCTCCTGCACGGCCGCTCCAATCAGCGTTGTGTTCGGGAGGGTTCTCGCTTAGAAGCGCTTCCGCTCCGGTTCCTGCATGGCCGGCGCCGAGGCGAATTTTCGGTGGAGAGTTAACGATGGGTTATAACGTCGCCGTAGTCGGCGCGACCGGCAATGTCGGCCGGGAAATGCTCAATATTCTCGCCGAGCGGTCGTTTCCCGCCGACGAGGTGGTGGCGCTCGCCTCGCGCCGCAGCATGGGGACGGAGGTTTCCTTTGGCGACCGCACGCTCAAGGTCAAGGCGCTCGAACATTTCGATTTCTCCGGAGTCGATATCTGCCTGATGTCGGCGGGTTCCGCCGTGTCCAAGGAATACTCGCCGAAGATCGCGGCTGCCGGCGCGGTGGTGATCGATAACTCGTCCGCCTGGCGCTACGATTCCGACGTCCCGCTGATCGTACCGGAGGTCAATGCCGACGCGGTGACGGGCTTCCGCAAGCGCGGCATCATCGCCAATCCGAATTGCTCGACGGCGCAGCTCGTCGTCGCGCTCAAGCCGCTGCACGACAAAGCCAAGATCAAGCGCGTCGTCGTCGCCACCTACCAGTCGGTGTCGGGCGCCGGCAAGGAAGCGATGGATGAATTGTTTTCGCAGACCAAGGCGGTGTTCCAGCTCAACGAGGTCGAAGCGAAGAAATTTCCCAAGCGCATCGCCTTCAACATCATTCCGCAGATCGATACCTTCATGGAGGACGGCTACACCCGCGAAGAGTGGAAGATGGTGGTCGAGACCAAGAAGATCCTCGACCCCAAGATCAAGCTCACCGCGACCTGCGTGCGCGTGCCGGTCTTCGTCAGCCATTCGGAAGCGGTCAATATCGAGTTCGAGAACCCGATTACGCCCGAAGAGGCGCGCGATATCCTGCGCGGCGCGCCGGGCTGTCTGGTTATCGATTTGCAGGAGCCCGGCGGCTATGTAACGCCTTACGAGGCGACCGGCGAGGACGCCACCTACATCAGCCGCATCCGTGAAGACGCCACCGTCGAAAACGGGCTGTCGATGTGGGTGGTTTCCGACAATCTGCGCAAGGGAGCAGCGCTCAACGCCATCCAGATCGCAGAGTGCCTGATCAATAGGAAGCTGATCACCGCGAAGCGCAAGGCGGCGTAGCTTTCCGAAATGACAACGGATTGGCACGTACCGCGCAAGTCGATAGCTTAAGGCCCACCGGGGAATTGGGGACTTAAGCGATGACCGTCCGTCCACGCCGTAGCGTGCTCTATATGCCCGGGTCGAATCCGCGCGCGCTGGAGAAGGCGCGCGAACTGCCGGCGGACGGGCTCATTCTCGATCTCGAGGACGCGGTGGCGCCCGAGGCCAAGGCGGCGGCGCGCGAGAACATTGTCAAGGCGATCAAGACCGGCTTCGGCGACCGCGAAGTGCTGGTGCGCATCAACGGCCTCGATACCCGGTGGTGGGTCGACGATATCGACGCCGCAGCCTCCGCCGAGCCTGACGCCATCCTGGTGCCGAAAGTGTCGACTCCCAAGCAATTGCAGGACCTAGCGGCGCGGCTCGTCGACATGGGCACGCATCCGAGCGTTCGCGTCTGGGCGATGATGGAGACGCCGCTCGCCATGCTCAATGTCGGCGAAATCGCCCATGCCGCGCTCGACTCCGAGACCCGGCTCGCCGGTTTCGTCATGGGCACCAACGATCTCGCCAAGGATACCCGCGCCCGGCTGGTGCCCGGCCGCGCGCCGATGCTGCCGTGGCTGATGATGTGTGTCGCGGCGGCGCGCGCTTACGGCCTCGATATTCTCGACGGCGTCTATAACGATCTTGGCAATGCCGATGGGTTTGTCGAGGAATGCAAGCAGGCGCGCGACCTCGGCTTCGACGGCAAGACGCTCATTCATCCGCGCCAGATCGAGCCGTGCAACGAGGCGTTTTCGCCGTCGCCGGAAGAAGTGGCAATGGCGCGCAAGATGATTGCTGCGTTCGAGGAGCCGGGCAACGAGAACAAGGGCGTCATTCAGATCGACGGCCGCATGGTGGAGCGGCTGCACGCCGAAATGGCGCGGCAGACGGTGGCGATCGCCGACGCGATTGAACAGCAAAAAAATGCCCAGCCGGCCGAGCAAAAGCTTTCGTCAGCCTGAGTACTACTTGTTGCGCGCCCGGCGGCCTGCATTTCCGCCCGGCGGAGCATATTGCGTGTTCTGTACGCAAAAGCCGCCCATGCCCTGCAGCGTCTGCATGCATTGGGCGTAGCTGACGAATCCGCAATTCGTTGCGCCCCCGCCCGCGCCGGCGTATTGCGCGCACCATGGATAATTTTGTGCTTTGGCGTCGCTCGCCATTGCGGCCGTGGCGAGGAGAAGTCCCAACAGCAGCGGCAAAGGCCTCATGGCGCCCTCCCAGCATGGCGGGTTCATCCACTACTAACGCCGGAGGGCCGGGTTTTATTCCGCGGCGCCGTTCGCGCGCCGCGCCGTATAATTATTCCATTCAACACCGGCCGAATTTTCGGTAATCTCTATGGTCTTCTTCATTATCAACCAGTGAGAGATCAGCTATGCCGGTTTCGATGTACACCGTTTCCATCCCTGTTTTCATTCAACACCTCAACGGTCTTGCCGCTGTCCTCGACAAGGCCGCGGCCTGGGCCGGCGCCCGCAAGGTCAACGAGGCAGATCTGTTGAACATGCGGCTGTCGCCGGACATGTTCAATCTGACGCGCCAGGTGCGGGCGGCGACCGATCACGCCGCCAATGCCGCGGCGCGCCTGTCCGGCAAAGAGCTTCTGAAATTCGCTAACGACGAGGCGACCATTGCCCAGCTCAAGGACCGGATCGCCAAGACCATCGACTTTCTCAAGAGCGTCAAGCCGAGCGAAATCGACGGCACCGAGGGTAAGGACATCAGCATCACTTTCCCCAGCGGCCAGACACGCCAATTTACCGGCCAGAGCCTTTTGCTCGGCAACAGTCTGCCGAACTTTTATTTCCACGCCACGACCGCCTACGACATCGTCCGGCAGTGCGGCGTCGAGGTCGGCAAGCGCGACTTTATGGGGACGCCGGCCTCGTAACGGCCGCGAGCGGCGAGAAACAGCAAGTTATACCGCGCCGACTTCGCGGTATTCTTGCTGTTATCTGCGGCGGCCGCGCGAAAATCCGATCTGAGGCACCCACGAAGAAGCGCAATGCCGCCTTGCCTCCGAATTAGAATTGCTGCGGCGCACACTGCAAATTAGCTGTTGCCAAACATTCCGACATTTCGAACTATCAGGGCTCGCCGCCGCGCCGCCGATATAAGCGCGTCGGCGAGGACATTGCGCGCCTGAAGGCGCGCGGTAAGAGAGAACCAAAATATGGGGGCGGAGCAATGGCCAATGCCGGGCAGACATGGGATGACGCCAGTGAAGCGACAGCACCCGCACATGTGGGCTGGAGAGAACTCTATCTGAAAGAAGACTGGTGGGCCGTTTGGGTCGGCCTCGGGTTGATGGTGCTTGCGATCCTCTTGTTCCAGGCGGGCGCCAGCAACATCATCAAATCGCTTGCCATCAATCCAGGCGGACTTAAATGGAGTTCGTTCGGGCAACTCGCCGGTCACTTCGAGCAGAACGCGCTGCTGTACCTCTATCAATTCCTGTTCTGGCTTGTGCTGTTCGGAGTCACAAGCGCGATCATGGGCGTGCGGCTTGCGGAGTTTGTGCCGGCGTTCGTTTTTCTCTATCTGCTCTCGCTGGTCATGTTCTCGATCTCGGGCTGGGTGAACGCGGCGCAGTTCAATCTTGAGGCGCCGCTAGTCGCGCTCATTCTCGGGCTTGTCGTGGCCAACGTGGCACGACTGCCACGATGGATGGATAGCGCGTTCCGCGTCGAGTATTTTATCAAGATCGGCATCGTTCTGCTTGGGGCGACTTTCCCTATCGCGCTGGTGCTGAGCGCCGGGCCGGTGGCCATCGTCCAGGCCACGGTGATCTCGGTCATCACCTGCCTCGTGATCTTTTTTGTCGGCACCCGCGCGTTCGGGATCGACAAGCGGCTGGCGGCGGTGCTGGGCGTCGGCGGCGCGGTTTGCGGCGTGTCGGCGTCAATGGCGATCGCCGCATCGGTCAGGGCGAAAAAAGAGCATCTCTATGCATCGGTCACGCTCGTCGTCTTATGGGCGCTGGTGATGGTCCTGCTGCTGCCGTTTCTGTCGCGGGCCATGGGGCTGCTTCCCGGCGTGGCCGGAGCGTGGATCGGGACGTCGGAGTTTGCCGACGCGGCCGGGTTCGCGGCGTCCACCACCTACGGCAAGATGGCCGGCAACGAGGATGCGGCAATCAAGTCCTTCACGCTGATGAAGGTCATCGGTCGCGATCTCTGGATCGGCATCTGGTCGGTCGTGTTCGCCACCATCGCGACCTTTGTGTGGGACAAGGCAAAGGGCGGTCAAGCGCCGGACGCGCGTGAGATCTGGTGGCGATTCCCGAAATTCGTCCTCGGTTTCTTTGCTGCCTCGATGTTGATCAGCGCGTTCACCGGAAGCTTCAGCAGCGCCGACTTCGCCGCCACCGTGCGACCCAACGTGCTGCTCCCGCTGGTGGGCTTGAGGACGTGGGCATTTGTCTTCTGCTTCCTCAGCATCGGGCTGACGACGCGCTTTCGCGACCTGCATGCGGTGGGCTGGAAGTCGTTTTGGGCTTTCACCATCGGTGTCGGGATCAACGTGGTGCTGGGCTACATCCTGTCGGTGATCGTCTTTGGCAGCTATTGGGGCTCGATCTGACGCACGCGCGCCGCAAGGCCGCGCCGAACGCTGTGGGGCGTGCCGGTTCTTCACCGGCGCGCCTGCCGCGCTCGAGCGCGCCATTCCCGGGCTTAATATCCTCAGCTCGGCCTATGGCTCGGTGCGCGCCGATACCGGCCTGTGCGAGCGGCACGAGGCTTTCGTGACCTCGGCCACGCCGTCGTGTCCCGACTTCGTCAGCGAATAAATCCGGGCCTGATCTAGTTCTTCAATCGATAGCCGGTCTTGAAGAACCACCAGACGATGGCGAGGCAGACCGCGAGGAAGACCAGCGTCATCGCCACGCTGACCTCGACATTGACGTCGGCGATGCCGAAGAAGCTCCAGCGGAAGCCTGAGATCAGATAGACGATCGGATTGAACAGCGTGATGGTCCGCCATGGCTGCGGTAGCACGCTGGTCGAGTAGAACGTGCCGCCGAGAAAGGTCAGCGGCGTGATGATAAGAAGGGGCACGATCTGCAGTTTTTCGAAGCCGTCGGCCCACAATCCGAGAATAAAGCCGAACAGGCTGAAACTGAGCGCAGTGAGAAAGAGGAAGGCGAGCATCCAGAACGGATGCTCGATATGGAGCGGCACGAACAGGAACGACGTCGCTAGGATGATCAGCCCGAGCACGATCGATTTGGTTGCCGCCGCGCCGACATAGCCGAGCACGATTTCGAGCGATGAGATCGGCGCCGAGAGGATTTCGTAGATGGTGCCGACGAAACGGGGAAAATAAATGCCGAATGAGGCGTTGGTCACGCTCTGCGTCAGCAGCATCAGCATGATCAGGCCGGGCACGATGAAGGAGCCGTAGCTGACGCCGCCGATCTGGGTGATGCGCGAGCCGATCGCGGCGCCGAACACGATGAAATAGAGCGAGGTCGAGATCACCGGCGACACCACGCTCTGGAACAGCGTCCGCCCGGTCCGCGCCATTTCGTAGAGATAGATCGCGCGCACGCCGTAGAGGTTCATGGCCGCTGCCTCACCAAGCCGACGAAAATGTCCTCGAGCGAGCTTTGCGTGGTCTGCAGATCCGTGAATTTAATGCCGGCGCGGCCCAGGTCGTCGAGCAAAGCAGTAATTCCGGTGTGCTCGCTTTTGGTGTCGTAAGTGTAGGTCAGCTCCTTGCCGCCGACGGCCAGTTTCAGGTTATGGGCGGCGAGCGCGGCTGGAATTGCATCGAGTCGCTCCCGCAGCTCCAGCGTCAACTGCTTCTTGCCGAGCTTGCGCATCAGCTCGGCCTTGTCCTCGACCAGGATGATCTCGCCGTGATTGATGACGCCGACCCGATCGGCCATATCCTCGGCTTCCTCGATGTAATGCGTGGTGAGGATGATGGTGACGCCGGAGGCGCGCAACTCGCGTACCAATTGCCACATGTCCTTGCGCAATTCGACGTCGACGCCGGCCGTCGGCTCGTCGAGGAACAGGATTTGCGGCTCGTGCGCCAGCGCCTTGGCGATCATCAGCCGGCGCTTCATGCCGCCGGACAGCATCCTGATCTTGGCATCGCGCTTGTCCCACAGCGACAGCTGCGTGAGCACTTTCTCGATGACGGCCGGATCCGGCGGCTTCCCGAACAGGCCGCGCGAAAACCGCAAGGTCGCCGGCGGCGTCTCGAAGGCGTCGGTGGTAAGCTCCTGCGGCACCAGCCCGATCAGCGAGCGCGCCGCGCGGTAGTCCGTGATGATGTCGTGACCATCGACGGTGACCTTGCCGGAGGTCGGGTTGACGATGCCGCAGATGATGCCGATCAGCGTCGTCTTGCCAGCGCCGTTGGGGCCGAGCAGCGCGAAGATCTCGCCGTGCCGGATGTCCAGGTTGATGTCTTTAAGCGCCTGGAAGCCCGAGGCGTAGGTCTTGTCGAGATGGGATACGGAGATTGCGGAGGTCATGGCTTCCCGGGCGTCATCACCGGGCTTGACCCGGTGATCCATCTTCTTATTGCGTCAAGGCAGCAATAACGAGGCTTACACCCAGGGCCGCGTCGCCTTGGCCTTTTGCTCGAAGCTCTCGATCTTGCCCTGCTTCTGCATGGTCACGCCGACCTCGTCGAGGCCGTTGAGCAAAGCATGCTTGCGATGCGGGTCGATGTCGAATTTGACCACGCCGCCGTCCGGCCCGCGGATTTCCTGCTTCTCCAGATCGACGGTGAGCGTCGCATTGGCGCCGCGGTCGGCGTCATCGAACAGTTTCTCCAGGTCCTCCGGCGAGACCTTGATCGGCAGCACGCCGTTCTTGAAGCAGTTGTTGTAGAAAATATCGCCGAACGAGGTCGAGATCACGCAGGTGATGCCGAAGTCGAGCAGCGCCCACGGCGCATGCTCGCGCGAGGAGCCGCAGCCGAAATTGTCGCCGGCGACCAGGATCTTGGCCTTGCGATAGGCCGACTTATTGAGCACGAAATCCGGGTTCTCGCTGCCGTCGTCGCGGAAGCGCTTTTCCGAGAACAGGCCCTTGCCGAGGCCGGTGCGCTTGATGGTCTTCAGATATTGCTTGGGGATGATCATGTCGGTGTCGACATTGATCATCTTCATCGGGGCGGCGACGCCTTCGAGAACGGTGAATTTTTCCATTGTTCAACCCTGAAGGTTCAACCCTGCGATAGGCCCTTGCCTGCGCTCTGCGGCGAGTTAATGGCGTCTCGCCAAGTGCCGGTCAAGCCTCCGCCTGGGCGGCTTCCATTGCCCTGAATTTCGACTCGCGGTCGAGCGCGCAGACCTGCACGATAAGCGCTATTGGCGCATCAGGTTTGCTTCTCGAACTTCGGCACTTGCGCCAACTCCGTGACCCAAGGCCGCGCCGAGCGCCACCAATTCTGCCGCTTCGGTGGCAATTGATCGCGCTGGCGCAGCAGGCCGACCCGCACGGTGTAGGACGGCTGCACGCCGTCGCCCGGCGTGGTCGAATAGATCGGCGCGCCGCAGCGCGGGCAGAACGCCTGCAGTCGCGGCTTGCCGCTGTCGGCGGTGGTCTTCAAATAGGTCGTCGGCTGGCCGGTCATCTTGAAACTCGCGCCTGGCACCGGGACCGAGATGCGAAACGCGGTGCCGGTCGAGGTCTGGCAATCGGTGCAATGGCAGATGGTGACCTTCTCCGGATCGGCCTCACCTTCGATGGTGATAGAGCCGCAGTGACACGCGCCGTCGATTTTCATGCGTCTCTCCCTTTAAGCAATTTAGCCAGCCGCCCGCTCGATGGCGTGCATGGCGTCATCCGACAAACCGAAATGGTGGCCGATCTCATGGATCAGCACGTGCTTGACGATCGCGCCCAGCGTTTCGTCGTGCCCGGCCCAGTAGTCGAGGATCGGCCGGCGGTAGAGCCAGATCATGTTCGGCATCTGCCCGGTGAAGCTTTCCGCGCGAAACGGCAGGCCGATGCCGTGAAATAGCCCGAGCAGGTCGAACTCGCTGCGCGCTCGCATGTGCCGCAGCACCTCTTTGCTCGGAAAATCGTCGACCTGGATGACCACGTCGGCACACAGATCGCGGAATTTTTTCGGCAGGTGGCGAAATACCTCGCCGGCCAGCACTTCGAATTCGGCCAGCGAGGGCGCCTTTACTGGCCGCCAGGCGAGCGGATCGGAATTTAGATCGGCCATAATCGTAATGTATACCGTCATTGCGAGGAGCAAAGCGACGAAGCAATCCAAGGCGGCCCGCTCAGGCTAGATTGCTTCGCTTCGCTCGCAATGACGACCGGACTGACTGGGCTACGAGGCAACGATGCCGTCGAAATTGATCGCGATGTTGACCCTCGCAGCGCTGCTGTTCGTCGTAGCGGCGCCCGCCTCTGCGCAAAACGAGACCTCGCCGATAGCGCAGGCCGGCACGGCCTCGCCGGCGCCGCGGCACGTTCGCGGCCGCATCACCATCTATCCGGGACGATTGCTCTATCGCCAGTGCGTCGATTGGTATGAGCTGCAGCACCGGCCGAGCGGCACGGTGCTATTCCCCGAAATGCGCTGCTGGTGGGTGCGGGGCTAGCTCTAGATACGTGTCCCGGACGCGGTACAGCACGCCGTGATGCGCCGCTGATCCGGGACCTTCACAACCTCGGAGTTTGGAACGATCCCGGGTCTGCAGCGCATCACTTCGTGCTGCGCTGCGCCCGGGAAACGTTTCCGCGCTCTACCACTCGCGGATATCGACGAAGTGCCCGGCAATCGCCGCCGCCGCCGCCATGGCCGGCGAGACGAGATGGGTGCGGCCTTTGTAGCCCTGGCGGCCCTCGAAATTGCGGTTCGAGGTCGAAGCGCAGCGCTCGCCCGGCGCGAGCTTGTCGGGGTTCATGGCGAGGCACATCGAGCAGCCCGGCTCGCGCCATTCGAAGCCGGCTTTGACGAAAATCTTGTCGAGCCCTTCCAGCTCGGCCTGCTCTTTGACCAGGCCCGAGCCCGGCACGATCATGGCGTTGACCCGCTCGCTGACTTTCTTGCCGTCGACCACCTTGGCGACGGCGCGCAAATCCTCGATGCGCGCATTGGTGCAGGAGCCGATGAAGACGCGGTCGACGGCGATGTCGGAAATCTTCTCGCCGCCTTGCAGGCCCATATAGGACAGCGCGCGCTCGATCATCTCGCGCTTCTTCTCGTCGGTCACGCCGTCGAGGCGCGGCACCCGGCCGGTCACCGAGACCACCTGCTCGGGGCTGGTGCCCCAGGTCACGAGCGGCGGCAGCTTCGCGGCGTCGAGTTTTATCTCGCGGTCGAAATGGGCGCCGTCGTCGGACTGCAGCGTCTGCCAGTAGGCGAGCGCGGCATCCCAGTCTTTGCCTTTCGGCGCCTTGGGACGGCCCTTTAGATACTCGTAGGTTTTTTCGTCCGAGGCGATGAAGCCGGCTTTGGCGCCGGCCTCCACCGACATGTTGCACACCGTCATGCGGCCTTCCATCGACAGCGCGCGGATCGCTTCGCCGGCATATTCCAGCGCATAGCCGGTGCCGCCGGCGGTGCCGATCTCGCCGATGATGGCGAGGATGATGTCCTTGGCGGTGACGCCGGGCGGCAGCTTGCCGTCGACAACCGCGCGCATGTTCTTCGATTTCGACTGGATCAGCGTCTGCGTCGCCAAGACGTGCTCGACTTCCGAGGTGCCGATCCCATAGGCAAGCGCGCCAAGCGCGCCGTTGGTCGCGGTATGGCTGTCGCCGCAGACCAGCGTCACGCCGGGCAGCGTGAAACCCTGCTCCGGGCCGATGATGTGGACGATGCCCTGACGCTTATCGAACTCGTCGTAATATTCGAGATCGAAGAATTTTGCGTTCTCGGCGAGGTAGGCGATCTGCGCCGCGCTCTCCGGATCGGGATTGGGCAAATTGCGGTCGGTCGTCGGCACGTTGTGATCGACGACAAGGAGCGTCTTGTCCGGCGCGTGCACCTTGCGGCCCGTCAGCCGCAAGCCTTCGAAAGCCTGCGGGCTTGTCACTTCGTGCACGATATGGCGGTCGATATAGATCAAGGCTGACCCGTCGGGATCTTCCTCGATCAGATGCTCATCCCAGATTTTATCGTAGAGCGTGCGCGGCTTGGCCATGGTCGGAAAACTCGCAAAACTTTACCACCGGCGCGCAATATAGGCACGACGCGGCGGATTTAAAATTACTTCGCCGCCTTCTTGCCCTCGGCGGCTTCGGCGGTGTGGTCCTGCCGCTCGAAAATGCGAGCCGATTTGCCGCGCCGGCCGCGCAGGTAATAGAGCTTGGCGCGGCGCACCTTGCCGCGGCGCACCACCTGGATCGAATCGATCATCGGCGAATAGAGCGGAAAGACGCGCTCGACGCCCTCGCCGTAGGAGATCTTGCGCACGGTGAAGTTCTCGTTGAGCCCGCCGCCGGCGCGTCCGATGCAGACGCCTTCATAGGCCTGCACGCGGCTGCGCTCGCCTTCGACGATCTTGACGTTAACGATCAGCGTGTCGCCCGGCTGGAAATCGGGGATTTCCTTGCCGGCGGAAAGCTTCGCCATCTGTTCGTTTTCGATTTCTTTGAGCAAGTTCATGGCGAATTCTCCAGAGGATACGCGGTCTTGGGCTGCGCATTCGTCGCGCCGTTCCGGCCGGGTCTATGCGGGTTGGGCGTGCTTCTAGTACACCGCGCGGGTTTTGTCACCCCAACGTCACTGCGCGTCATTTGGGCCTCACCGGCTTCGCCCGTGGCCCGGAACGTCGCGCCCAAAGATCGGGCCGGCGCTCGCGGGTCAGCCGCTCAGCCTCGGCGCGGCGCCAAGCGGCGATCTTGCCGTGATCGCCCGAGGTCAGCACCTCCGGGATGCCCCGGCCCTCCCAAAGCTGCGGGCGGGTATAGTGCGGATATTCCAAGAGGCCGTCGGTAAAGCTCTCCTCGGCGCTCGATTCCGCGGCGCCCATGACGCCTGGCAGGAGCCGCACGCAGGCGTCGATCAGCACCATGGCGGCGATCTCGCCGCCCGACAGCACGTAATCCCCGATCGATACCTCTTCCAGGTCGCGCGCCGCGACGAGGCGCTCGTCGACGCCCTCGAAGCGGCCGCAGACGAGGACGACGCCTGTGCCGCGGGCGATCTCCTCGACCCAGTTTTGATCGAGCGGCGCGCCACGCGGCGAGAGCAGGAGGCGAGGGCGCGCATCAGTCGCGGTCGCGTCGATGGCGCGGCCGAGCACGTCGGGCTTCATCACCATGCCCGGACCGCCGCCGGCCGGCGTGTCGTCGACCGAGCGATGCTTGTCGGCGGCGAAATCGCGGATATCGACGACATCGAGCGCCCAAGTCGCTGCGGCCAAGGCTTTGCCGGCGAGGCTTGCGCCCAACGGCCCGGGAAACATGTCGGGAAAAATGGTGAGAACGCTGGCGCGCCACATGTCAGTCGTGCTCCGCCGGCAGTTCGACGATAAGACGCCCGGCCGCGAGATCGACCTCAGGCACGGTCACGGCATCGAACGGCAGCAGCCGCGTCGGCTCGCCCTCCGCCTGGCGCACCTCGATCAAATCGCCGGCGCCGAAATTGTGGACGGCGACGACGGTGCCGAGCGATTTGCCGGCACGATCGACGACGGCAAGCCCGATCAGATCGGCGTGATAATACTCGTCGGGTTCGTTCGGCTCGGGCAGCCGGTCGCGTGGCACATAGAGATTGGTATTGGCGAGGCGTTCGGCGGCGTTGCGATCGGCAATGCCGGCAAGCGTCGCGACGAAATGATCCTTCGCCGGCCGCAAGCTTTCGATCTCGATGACGCGGCCGTCCTCGGTCTGCAACGGCCCGTAGCCGACGATGGCAGCGGGATCGGCGGTGAACGAGCGCAGCCGGACTTCGCCGCGCACGCCATGGGCGGCGCCGATTTGGCCCAGGCAAACAAGCCCTGGGCAAATGCGCGGGCCGCCCGCCATCGGTGGTTAGCTCGCTGGCGCTGCCGGAGCAGCGGCGGCAGCGGGCGCGGCGCCGGCGGCTGCTTTGGCCGCTTCTTCCTTCGCCTTACGCTCTTTGCGCGGAACGGCCTTTTCCGGGTTGTTGCGCGCCTTGCGCTTCATGACGCCGGCGGCGTCGAGAAAGCGCATGATGCGGTCGGACGGCTGCGCGCCCTTTGCCATCCAGGCCTTGGCTTTTTCGATGTCCCACTTGAGCCGCTCGGTCTTTTCCTTCGGCAACAGCGGATTGAAATAGCCCAAGCGCTCGATGAAACGGCCGTCGCGGGGACTGCGGCTGTCGGCGACGACGATGTGATAGAATGGCCGCTTCTTGGTGCCGGCGCGTGCCATGCGGATGACGAGAGACATTCAGTTTCCTTTCGTTACGTTGATAGCGTCGATTGCAGGATCACTTCTTTTTTCCCAAACCAGGAAAGCCGCCCGGAAATTTCTGGCCGAGCCCCGGTAATCCGGGAAAGTTCGGCGGTAGGCCTTTGGGAAGATTCGGCATGCCCGGCATTGTCGGCGGTAAACCCGGTGCGCCGGGCATTCCGGGCGGCAAACCGCCCGGCATTTTTTCCGCGAGCTTTGCCATCTCTTCAGGGCTTGGCATCCCGCCGCCGCCGCCGCCGAAGCCGAGCATATTGGCAAGCCCTGCCATCGGTCCGCGCTTGGCGCCGCCCATGGCTTTCATCACGTCGGACATCGTGCGGTGCATTTTGAGGAGCTTATTGATGTCCTCGGGCTTGGTGCCGGAGCCGGCGGCGATGCGGCGTTTGCGGCTGGCTTTAAGAACGTCGGGATGCCGCCGTTCGCCGGGCGTCATCGAATTGATGATCGCCATCTGCCGCTTGAGGACGGTTTCATCCAAATTGCGTTCGGCAAGCTGGTTTTTGATCTTGGCGACACCCGGCAGCATCGCCATCAGGCCGGACATGCCGCCCATGGTTTGCATCTGCGCGAGTTGCTCGCGCAGATCGGCGAGATCGAATGCGCCCTTGCGCATTTTCTCGGCGGTGCGCGCCGCCTTCTCGGCGTCGATGGTCGCGGCGGCCTTTTCCACCAGCGAAATGATGTCGCCCATGCCGAGAATGCGGTCGGCGATGCGTTGCGGATAAAAGTCCTCCAGCGCGTCGAGCTTTTCGCCGGTGCCGATGAGCTTGATCGGCTTGCCGGTGACCGCGCGCATCGACAGCGCGGCGCCGCCGCGGCCATCGCCGTCGATGCGGGTGAGCACGATGCCGGTCAGGTCGAGCCGCTCGTTGAAGCTTTTCGCCAGATTGACGGCGTCCTGGCCGGTGAGCGCATCGGCAACGAGCAACACCTCATGCGGATTGGCGGTGCGGCGCACTTCCGCCGCCTCGCGCATCAGCTCCTCGTCGAGCGTGAGGCGGCCGGCGGTATCGAGCAGCACGACGTCGTAGCCGCCGAGCCGCGCCGCCTGCTGGGCGCGGGCGGCAATCTGCACCGGCGTCTGGCCTTCGACAATGGGCAGTGTCTCGACATTGACTTGCTTGCCAAGGACCGCGAGCTGCTCCATCGCCGCGGGACGGCGGGTGTCGAGCGAGGCCATCAGCACCTTGCGCTTGAGACCGTCGCTCAGGCGCTTGGCGATCTTGGCGGTGGTCGTGGTTTTGCCGGAGCCTTGCAGCCCGACCATCATGATGACGACCGGCGCCGGGGCGTTGAGATCGATTGGCTCGGCGTTCGATCCCAAAGTGTCGATCAACTGGTCGTGCACGATTTTCACGACCATCTGGCCGGGTGTGACCGACTTGATCACGTCGACGCCGACGGCGCGCTGCTTGACCTGATCGATGAAGCTCCGCGCCACATCGAGCGCCACGTCGGCTTCAAGGAGCGCGCGCTGCACCTCGCGCAGGGCTGCGTCGACATCGGCCTCCGACAGCGCGCCGCGCCGGGTCAGCCGGTCGAGGATGCCGTTCAGCCGTTCGGAGAGATTGTCGAACATCAAAAGCACCTTTGCGCCCGAGGGCGCATCGCGCTGTCGGGCGGGAACCTCCGGTCTCTGGGGCCGGTCGGCGGTTGAATTTCGGTCTCTTGCGAGAGCGGGCGGAAAATAGGGGCGGACCACCCTGCCGTCAACCGTGGCGTTCTGACGAGCCGGCCGGATGGCCAAACATATATTCCAAGGTCGCTATATCCTTAAGGCCACCATGTCCCGCTACTACCACGGTCCGGTTTCCGACCATTTCGACGGCGATCGCTTTTTTGACCCGGACGGCGCGCCGCCGCGCAGCCGGCGCGACCTGTTGCGGTGGCGTCTGCGCCGGGGCGCCAGGGCGAAATGGCCGTCATGGGCGCCGTCGCCCTATGCCGACCGGCCGCCGGCCCGCGTCGACGGCGCGGCCTGGCGTATCTCCTATGTCGGCCACGCCAGCTTTCTCGTCCAGACCGCCGGCCGCAACATCCTGCTCGATCCGGTTTGGTCGAAGCGCGCCTCTCCGTTCCGCTTTATCGGGCCGAAGCGGGTCAACGATCCGGGCATCGCCTTCGCCGACCTGCCGCCGATCGATACCGTGCTGGTCTCGCACGGCCATTACGATCATCTGGACGTCGCAACGCTGTCGCGGCTTGCGGCCGCGCACCGTCCCCGCGTCCTGACGCCACTCGGCAACGACACGATCATGCGCAACTACGATCCCGCAATCGCTGCCGAAGGCTGCGATTGGCGGCAACGGGTCGATCTCGGCGCCGGGTTGGCGGTGACGCCCATCCCCACGCGCCATTGGTCGGCGCGCAATCTGTCCGATCGCAACATGTCGCTGTGGGCCTCGTTCGTCATCGAAACGCCGGCCGGGCGCATCTATTTCGTCGCCGACTCCGGCTATGGTGACGGCCGTCATTTTCGCAACGCTCGCGAGCGCCACGGGCCGTTCCGTCTCGCCATTCTTCCGATCGGCGCTTACGAGCCGCGCTGGTTCATGCGCGAGCAGCACATGAATCCGGCCGAAGCGGTCCAGGCGTTCATCGATTGCGGCGCCGAGCTGGCGTTGGGGCACCACTTCGGCACGTTCCAGCTCACTGACGAGGCGATCGCTGCGCCGCTTCTCGCTCTTGCCAACGCTCTGCCGGCCGTGGGAATTCCATCCGCACGATTTCACACGTTGCGGCCCGGGCAGGTGTGGGAACTGTGATCGCGCTTTTCTTAGCCTGGCGAAGCGTCCGGCGGCTTGATCAAGACGTAAACGTTGATGACCAGCTTGTCGGCGCCCGCGGTAAGCGGATCGCTGACGTATTCCTCGATCATTTCCTTGGCATCAAGCCGCTTCTCGTCGAGATAATCGGTGATTGTCTCGTAGGTGTTGTCGAGATCGTCATAGGAACCGCGATAGACGAATTTCAACGCCGCGCCATCCGGCGTCTGGCCGATGGCGAATTCGCCGTGCGGCGGATTTTTCGGCGGTGCGGCGATCGGGAGCCCGATCTCGTAGTCGAAGCCGTTATCGTCGGACGCCGTGAAGATCGTCATCGGCGGGCCGTCGGCCTTGATGCCTTCCCTGTCGAGGTAGGTTTTGATCTTCTTCAGCGATGTCGTGATGATGTCGAAGGTCTTGTCCCAGGTGCCGCTGCCTTTGACATAGATCATCGGCCGCGCGGTCAGCGTCGTGCTCTCGCCGAACACGTCGCCCGGCTGTGCCGGAGTCGCGCTGGGGGCGATCTGCTCGGGCGCGGCCGGCGCTGCAGGCGCGGTGGCGGCGGCGGGCGGCGTGGGCGCTGGATTTTGCGGCTGGGTTTTTGCCGGTGCCGCCGGCGCTCCGCTTTGCGCGAATGCCGCCTGCGGCAATCCGCAGCCCAAGATTGCGGCCAATGCGGCGCCCAAAAGACCGGCGCGCGCCAAGCGGAACGACATCACGTTCTCCTTAGAATCGGCGATGCGGCAGCGCGCGACCGCGTCGTTGCCTGTATCGCCTCATGCACTGGTGCCCCAAGCGAATCTAGCACTTTCCGCCGTTTCCGCCCTGCCCAAATTGCCGTCATCGCCGTCCATTGCCCGGTCATCAGGCTGGCGCACAACGATGGAGTCCTCATATAAGTCGCTGAGGTTTTGGGCTTTATCATGGGCGCACAGATGGGCGCGCTGGCCAATCGCGATTTCGTCAAGATGAACGGCCTCGGCAACGAGATCGTCATCGTCGATTTGCGCCGCGGCGGAAGCGCCATCGCCGCCGCCGAGGCGCGCGCGGCGGCGCGGCAGGAGCCGTACGATCAGCTGATGGCGCTCTATCCGGCGCGCGGCGACGAAGATGCTTCAATCCGCATCTACAACAATGACGGTTCGGAAGCCGGCGCCTGCGGTAACGGCATGCGCTGTGTCGCGGCGCTGGTCAGCAAAGAGACCGGCCGCGCCGAACTCAAATTCGCAACAGCCGCGGGCGCCGTGGCGTGCTGGCGGGAGAAAGACGGACTGTTCACCGTCGATATGGGTCCGCCGCGATTGCGCTGGGACGAGATTCCCGTTGGCGCAAGAGTTCGCCGATACGCGCTATATCGAACTGGAAATCGGCCCGCGCGGCGCGCCGATCCTGCATTCGCCCTCTGTCGTCAGCATGGGCAACCCGCATGCGATCTTCTGGGTCGACGATCCGTCGGCTTACGATCTCGCCAAGATCGGGCCGCTGCTCGAACACCATCCGATGTTTCCCGAGCGCGCCAATATCACGCTTGCCGCGACGCCGTCGCGCGACCATGTCGTGATCCGCACCTGGGAACGCGGCGCCGGGCTGACCAAGGCCTGCGGCTCGGCGGCCTGCGCCGCCGCCGTCGCCGCGGCGCGGCTTAATCGCACTGGCCGCCTCGTGACGGTCACGCTAGCCGGCGGCGATCTGCGCATCGAATGGCGCGTGGCCGACGACCATGTGCTGATGACCGGACCGGTCGAATACGAGCACAAAGGCCGCTTCGACGCGGCGTCGCTCGCCGGAGCGGGTGCGGCGCGATGAGCGTCGAAGTCGTCACATTCGGCTGCCGGCTCAATGCCGCCGAATCGGAAGTGATCCGGCGCAATGCCGAACGCGCCGGTTTTTCCGATACCGTCGTGGTCAATACCTGCGCGGTTACGGCGGAGGCGGTGCGTCAGGCCAAACAGACGATCCGCGCGCTACGCCGCGAACGGCCGCAAGCCAAGATCGTCGTCACCGGCTGCGCGGCGCAGACCGAGCCGGCGACTTTCAGCGCCATGCCCGAGGCCGATCGCGTGCTCGGCAATGCCGAAAAGCTCTCGCCGGCGGGCTGGGCGCAGGCGCGCGCCGCTTTCGACCTCGGCGATGCGCCGAAGGCCATCGTCAACGACATCATGGCGGTGCGGGACACGGCGGCGCATCTCATCGATGCCTTTGCCGGCCGCAGCCGGGCTTTCGTCCAGGTGCAGAACGGCTGCGATCACCGCTGCACGTTCTGCATCATCCCGTTCGGCCGCGGCAATTCGCGCTCGGTGCCGATGGGCGCCGTGGTCGACGACGTGGCCCGGCTCGTCGCCAACGGTTACGGGGAGATCGTGCTGACCGGCGTCGACCTCACAAGCTATGGCGCCGACCTGCCGGGCGCGCCGAAGCTCGGCACGCTGGTCAAGCAAATCCTCAGGCACGCGCCGGAACTCAAGCGGCTGCGGCTGTCCTCGATCGATTCGATCGAGGCGGATCGCGATCTTCTTGACGCGCTGGCGGCCGAGGCGCGGCTGATGCCGCATCTGCATCTGTCGCTGCAATCCGGCGACGATCTCGTCCTCAAGCGCATGAAGCGGCGGCACCTGCGCGCCGATGCCGTCGCGTTCTGTGCGCAGGCACGCCGCTTGCGTCCGGATATTGTATTCGGCGCCGATCTGATCGCCGGCTTCCCGACCGAGACCGAAGCGATGTTCGAACAGACGCTCGAACTCGTCGACGACTGCGGCCTCACGCACCTGCATGTCTTTCCGTTCTCGTCGCGTCCGGGCACACCGGCGGCGCGGATGCCGCCAGTCGCCCGCGCCATCGTCAAGGACCGCGCGCGGCGGCTGCGCGAGCGCGGCACGGCGGCGCTGTGCCGCCATCTCGACAATGAGATCGGCGCCACGCGCCGCGTCTTGGCCGAATCGCACAATACCGGCCACACCGAGCAGTTCACCAAGGTTTTGCTCGCGGCGCCGGCCGATCCCGGCACAATTGTCGAGGTGGCGATCGCAGGCCACGACGGCAGACAGTTGCTGGCGGCCTGAGTAAACTGACGGTCCAAAGACCGTGCCCAGCGGAGATCGATCATGGACGGCTACGGGCAAGACTACACGATCGCGACGACCGAGCAGCTTGAGGCCTTGTATACCGGCGCGCCATACGGACCCGCGGTGTTCAAGGAAACCGACCGCATCACGGCCCAATACCGCAAGCTGATCGAAGCTGCGCCGTTCGTCGTAGTGGCGACCTGTGGTCCCGAGGGCCTCGACTGCTCGCCGCGCGGCGATCCGCCTGGCTTCGTGCGGGTGATCGACGAACACACGCTTGTCATTCCCGACCGCCGCGGCAACAATCGCATCGATTCTTTGCGCAACCTGGTGCGCGATCCGCGCATATCGCTGTTGTTCCTCATTCCCGGCGTCGGCGAGACCATGCGGGTCAACGGCAGCGCCAAAATCTCGACCGATCCGAAGCTGACGGAGAGCTTTGTCTACAACGGCAAAGTGCCGAAGTGCGTTCTCGTGGTGACGGTCGAGAAGGCCTACTTCCAGTGCACCAAGGCGATCATCCGTTCGAAGCTGTGGGATCCGGCGAGCATCGTCGATCGCAAGACGCTGCCGACGCCGGGCAGCATTCTCGCCGAGTTGACCGAGGGCAAGATGGGCGGCCCCGAGCACGACCGTCTGGCGCCGGAGCGGATCAAGCAGACGATTTATTGATCTGTCATTGCGAGGAGCCAACGGGCCCGCGCAAAGTCGCGCGGCCCGATGACAGGCTCCGCGACGAAGCCATCCAGTTCACGGTGTTGGATTGCTTCGCTCTGCTTGCAATGACGAGTGGTCTTCGGTTGCCTTGGCGACACTCTCCTCCGCGCCATCCCACCCACACGCCGTCAGCCGCTCGCGCATATGCTCCGGCACCGGCGCCACGACGCGGATCGGTGGGCGGTTCTTGTAGAGCGGCACGACGATTTCACGCGCATGCAGATGCAGCGTCGGACCACCCGTTCGCGGCGCATGGCCGTAGATCGCATCGCCCAGGATCGGCCAGCCCATCTCCGCGCAGTGGACGCGCAGCTGATGCGTGCGTCCGGTCAGCGGTTCGAGGCCGAGCCAGGTCAGGCCCGGGGCGCGACCCATCACTTTCCACTTGGTCACCGCGGGCTGACCCGCGGGATCGTGCTTCTGCCACCAGCCGATATTGGCGTCGAGGCGGCCGAGCGGCATGTCGATTTCGCCTTCCTCGGCGTCAGGACCGCCTTCGACGATGGCCCAGTAGGTCTTGTCGATGGCGCCGTTGCGGAACAGCTTGCCGAGCTGCGCCAGCGCCTTGCGGTGGCGGCCAAGGACGAGGCATCCGGTTGTGTCGCGGTCGAGCCGGTGCGCCAGCGCCGGCGGGCGCGGCAGGCCGAAGCGCAACGCATCGAAATGATCCTCCACCGACTCCCGGTTCCGGTCCTTGCTGTTCGGCGAGCCGCGATGCACGGCCATGCCGGCCGGCTTGTCGATCACCAGCATCAGCCCGTCGCGATAGAGGAGCCGCGACACCATCTCTTCCGGGAGTCATGTTTGCCTACCTCGGCGAAACGGCTATCACGGACGCCGCATGCAAGAAACTCCGCAAGACGGTCAATCTGACGCCGGCGCTGAAGCCGCCGAAGCGAGGCAATCGTGGTGGGGGCGCCTCTCCGGCGGCCTTAAACGCAGTTCTTCGGCGATCGGCAGCGCCATCGCGCACGTCGTCGCCAAGCGTCAGCTCGATGCGGCGACGATCGATGAGATTGAGGATGCGCTGATCCGCGCCGATCTCGGCACCGATACCGCGGCGCGCATCGCCACCGAGCTCCGTTACGGCCGCTTCTCAACGTCGATCACGCCGGATGAGATCAAAGCGGTGGTCGCGGCGGAAGTAGAGAAGGCGCTGGCATCGGTGGCGCAGCCGCTGGTCATCGATCCGGCGAAAAAGCCATTTGTCATTCTGGTCGCCGGCGTCAATGGCTCGGGCAAGACGACGACTATCGGCAAGCTGGCGGCGAAATTCCGTGCCGAAGGCCGTTCCGTCATGCTCGCGGCCGGCGACACGTTTCGCGCCGCGGCCATCGAGCAGCTTAAGATTTGGGCCACCCGGAGCGGCGCCGATTTCATCGCGCGTGAGGCCGGCGCCGATGCCGCGGGTCTCGCCTTCGATGCGGTGCGCGCGGGGAAAGAGCGCGGCATCGACATCCTCTTGATCGACACCGCCGGCCGGCTGCAGAACCGCACCGAATTGATGGAGGAGCTGGAAAAAATTGTCCGTGTCATCAAGAAGGTCGACGTCGGCGCGCCGCATGCGGTGCTGCTGGTGCTCGATGCCACGGTCGGACAGAACGCGCTGTCGCAGGTCGAGGTTTTTCAAAAAGTGGTCGGCATCACCGGTCTTGCCATGACCAAGCTCGACGGCACCGCGCGCGGCGGTATTTTGGTGGCGATCGCGGCGAAGTTCGGTTTGCCGGTGCATTACGTCGGCGTCGGCGAAAGCATCGACGACTTGGCGCCGTTTTCAGCACACGATTTCGCCCGCGCCATGGTCGGGCTTGAGACTTGATTGAGCCGACGCCCGATCCCAGCTACACAGCGCGCATCATGACCACGACCGCAAAGCCGCAGCTCAATCCACTTCTCAAGCTGGCGCTCGATCTCGGGCCGCTGGCGCTGTTCTTCTTCGCCAACACCCGTTACGGAATTTTCGTCGCCACGGCGACCTTCATGGTCGCGGTGCTGGCGGCGCTGGCGGTGTCCTACGCGATGACGCGCCAGCTGCCGATCATGCCGGTGGTGACGGCGATCATTGTCGTCGTGTTCGGCGGTCTGACGCTCATCCTGCACGACGCGACCTTCATCAAGGTCAAGCCGACCATCATCTATGCCTTGTTCGGCGCGATCCTGATCGGCGGGCTCGTTTTCAACAAGCCACTTCTGGGTATCGTGTTCGATTCGATGTTCAACCTCACCGACGAGGGCTGGCGCAAGCTGACGCTGCGTTGGGCGCTGTTCTTCTTTGTGCTTGCCGTCCTCAACGAGATCGTCTGGCGCAACACCTCGACCAATGTATGGGTCGATTTCAAGGTGTTCGGCGTGACGCCGCTGACGCTGGTATTCGGCGCCTTGCAGGTGCCGCTCTTGAAACGATACGCGATCGAACCGGCGGAGTAGGGGCGTGTTTCAAACCCGCCGCTACGATTTCGCCGCCAGCGCCTTGTCGATCTGCGGCTTGAGCACCATCTCGTAATTCTCCGGCGTGATCGGTCCGACGAGCTTATAGGCGATGCGGGCATCGCGGCCGATCACGAACGTCTCCGGCACGCCATAGACACCCCAATCAATCGCAGCGCGGCCGCTTTGATCGGCGCCGGCGGCGACGAAGGGATCGCCATAGCGGCCGAGAAAGCGCCGCGCATTGTCGGGCTCGTCCTTGTAATTGATGCCGATCAGCCGAAAGCGGGCGTCCTTGGCCATCTGCGTGAGCAGCGGCGCTTCGTCGTGGCACGGCACGCACCACGACGCCCAGACATTGACGACCGTCACCGCGCCCTTGAAGTCGGCGGGATCGATGCCGGGAACCGGCGCGCCGTCGCGCTCCAGTCCGGTGATCGGCGGCAATGTCGTTTGCGGCGCCGGATGTCCAATTAGCGCGGAAGGAATGAGCGAAGGATCGCCGGCATTGAGCTGGATGAGGAACAAGACAACCAGCCCAAGGAAAATGCCGAGCGGCAACAGCACCAGGGCGCGATACCAGCGCACCGGGCGGTTTGGATTTTCCGCGACGCTCATGCTTCTTCCTCGGCCTGTTCCCTGGTCGTCTCGGTGAACCGCGATGTTGGCCGATTTGAAACCGCATCGGAGCGGCGCGTAATTCCCTGCAGTTCAAGCGCGGCGATCTTACGGGTTTGCGCGCGGTAATCGAGCGTCACCCAGGCGATCAGGACGCCGACCACGATCACCGCGGCGGCATAGGCTGCCGCGATGAAATCGATATGCGCGGTGGGTTCCATCGTCAGCTCGCGGAGCTCGCCTGCATCAGTTGCAGCGTCCGCACGCGGCGGCGCAGAATTTCGTTGCGCATCGCCGCCAGCACCAGCGTGACAAACAGCAAAGTGAAGGCGCCCGCCATGATAAAAAGCGGCAGCAGAATCGTCGGGTAAATCGTCGAACCGCCGACGCGGAACACCGAAGCGCCTTGGTGCAGCGTATTCCACCAGTCGACCGAGAATTTGATGATCGGCAGGTCGATGGCGCCGACCAGCGTGAGCACGGCGACCGCGCGCGCCGCGCGCGACGGGTCGTCGACCGTGTTCCATAAGGCGATGACGGCGAGATAGAGCAGGAACAGGACGAGTTCGGAGGTAAGCCGCGCGTCCCATACCCAATAGGTGCCCCATTCGGGGCGTCCCCACAGCGAGCCGGTGATAAGACAGAGCAGCGTGAACGCCGCGCCGATCGGCGCTGCCGCCTTGGCCGTCACGTCGGCGAGTGGATGACGCCACACCAAGGTGCCGAGCGCCGCCACCGACATCAGTCCCCAGCACAGCATGCCGAGCCAGGCCGACGGCACATGCAGATACATGATCTTGACCGTGGCGCCCTGCTGGTAGTCGTCCGGCGCCATCATCGCCTGCTCCAGCGCGAAGGCGAAGACGAGCACCGTCACGCCGGCCAGCCACGGGATGGCGGCATTGGCGAATTTGAGGAACCGCGACGGATTGGCGAGGTCGATGAGGGCCATCGGCAGCTTTCCCAGCGAATTCGGTTCTTAGTGCAGGTGCCGGTGGTAATACAATGCCGCTCGCCCGGTCCGGCCGTCACTTTTGCATGAGCAAGGTTGCCGTTCCATCTCGCTACCCCGCTTATTCCATTTCTTGCCGCAACGCCGCCGCGGCCGCGAACGGTCCGACGACGAGGCTCGCCAGTGTCAGCGCGCAAAGGATCGTAAACGGCGTGCCGAACGGGGTTAGACCGCTGACCGCGGCGTTGGCGGCGGCGACGCCGAAGATCAGGATCGGCACGGTCAGCGGCAGCACGATGACGGCGAGCAGCAAGCCGCCGCGGCGCAGCGTCACGGCAATGGCGGCGCCGATCAGGCCGATGAACGTCAAAGCCGGCGTGCCGACGAACAGCGTCAGCATCAATGCGCCTTCCTCCGGCAGATCGAGATTAAGGAGGAGACCGACCAGCGGTGCGCAGATCACGAGCGGCAGCCCGGTGGTGAGCCAATGCGCCAAGCCCTTGGTCGCGACCACGAGCTCGAGCGGCGCGCGGCCCATCAGGATGAGGTCGAGCGAGCCGTCGTCGCGATCGCCGGCAAATAGCCGATCGAGCGCCAACAGGCTGGCGAGCAGCGCGGCAAGCCACAGGATCGCCGGGCCGATACGTTTGAGCAGCGCGAGATCGGGGCCGACGGCGAACGGAATGAGGGTGACGACGACCAGGAAGAACAGCACCCCCATCAGCGCGCCGCCGCCGACGCGCACGGCGATGCGCATGTCGCGGACGAGGAGGGTGGCGAGTGGCGTCATGGCGCTTCCCCCAGCCGCAGGTCCTGTGCGCCGGCAAGCCCAGTCGGCCCATGGCTCGCCGCGAGGATGAGGCCACCGCCGGCCAGATGCGCGCTCATCAGCTCGGCCAGGCGATCCTGTGCCGCCGCATCGAGCGTGCTGGTGGGTTCGTCGAGAAGCCAGATCGGCCGCGGCACCGCGATCAGCCGGGCGATCGACAGCCGTCGGCGCTGTCCGGCCGAAAGATAGGCCGCGGGCAGGCTCGCTAATCCGGCGAGCCCGACGGTCTCCAGCGGTCTGTGCAGATCGGCCGACCGCAGGCCGAAGAAACCGGCCCAAAAACTTAAGTTTTCGGCGACCGACAACGAGCCTTTCAGCGCGTCCTGATGGCCGAGATAATGCGCCTGCTCGGCGATGTTCAGTTCCGGATCGCCGCCGTCCAGCGTCAGCCGGCCCCCGGCAAGGGGAAGAAGGCCGATGACCATACGTAAAAGCGACGATTTTCCCGCGCCGTTGCGACCGCTAATGATCAAAGCTTGGCCGGACTCGACGGCAAAGTTTACTCCGGCGAAGACGCCGCGTTCGCCGCGCTGACAGGCCAGATCGACGCCGGTGAGACGCATCAGCACCGACCCGGCTGCGATTTTGCGGGGAATTTCGCGACCTTTCGGGACATGCTTGGCATGTTAGCGGACTATTCGTTGCTGAACTGGCACAAGCGCGGAAAAGACCTTATAAGCCCCAGGTCGGGCCGCGGCGCGCCGGTGACGCCTGCCACGTCCGATTTTCCTCTCCCATCGGGAGGGGATTGGGCCAGTTTCGGCAATAAATTACCTCCGAATTGCGCCGGCGCCCGGCCGGCGGGATGGGAAAAAAGTCATGGAATCGCTCGATAGCTTCAAATGCCTCCGGCCCCTCAAGGTCGGCTCCAAGACCTATGCGTATTACAGTTTGCCGGTGGCGGAAAAGAACGGTCTGAAGGGGATTTCGCGACTCCCGTTCTCGCTGAAGGTGTTGCTGGAAAACCTGTTACGCAACGAGGACGGCCGCTCCGTCACCAAGCAGGACATCCAGGCGGTCGCGCAATGGCTGAAATCAAAGACCTCGGACCGCGAGATCGCGTTTCGGCCGGCGCGCGTGCTGATGCAGGACTTCACCGGCGTGCCCGCCGTGGTCGACCTCGCTGCCATGCGCGACGCCATGGATCATCTCGGCGGCGATGCCAAGAAGATCAATCCGCTGGTTCCGGTCGACCTCGTCATCGACCACTCGGTCGCGGTCAATCATTTCGGCAATGCGCTCGCGTTCAAGCAGAATGTCGAGGACGAGTACAAGCAGAACCAGGAACGCTACAAGTTCCTGAAATGGGCGCAGCGCTCGTTCGAAGATTTCCGCGTCGTGCCGCCCGGCACCGGCATCTGCCATCAGGTTAATCTCGAATATCTGTCGCAGACGGTGTGGACGTCGAAGGCTAAGATCCAGTTCCCCGACAAGACCGTGGCTACCGAGCTTGCCTTTCCGGACACGCTGGTCGGCACCGACTCGCACACCACCATGGTCAACGGGCTCTCCGTGCTCGGCTGGGGCGTCGGCGGCATCGAGGCGGAAGCGGCCATGCTCGGCCAACCCTACTCGATGCTGCTGCCGGAGGTGATCGGCGTGCGGCTCAACGGCAAGCTTAAGGAAGGCATGACCGCGACCGACCTCGTACTCACCGTGACGCAGATGCTGCGCAAGCGCGGTGTGGTCGGTAAGTTCGTCGAATATTTCGGGCCCGGCGTCGCCAATCTGTCGATCGCCGATCGCGCCACGCTCGGCAACATGTCGCCGGAATACGGCGCAACCTGCGGCTTCTTCCCGATCGACGACGACACCATCCACTACCTGCGCGACACCGGGCGCTCGGCAGATCGCATCGCGCTGGTCATCGCCTATGCCAAGGCGCAGGGCATGTATCGCACCAAGAACACGCCCGACCCGATGTTCACCGAGGTGCTCAAGCTCGAATTGTCCTCGATCGAGCCGTCGCTTGCCGGACCCAAGCGTCCGCAGGACCGGATTGCGCTCAAAGACGTCAAGAGCGGCTTTGCCTGGTCGATGGACAAGGAATTCAACAAAGCCACGGAGATGGACAAGCGCGTGCCGGTCGAAGGCCGCAAGCATTCGCTCGGCAATGGCGACGTGGTGATTGCCGCGATTACGTCCTGCACCAATACCTCCAACCCATCGGTGATGGTCGCCGCGGGGCTGCTTGCCCGCAAGGCGGTAGCCAAGGGGCTGACGGTGAAGCCGTGGGTGAAGACGTCGCTGGCGCCGGGCTCCCAGGTAGTCGCCGAATATCTGGCCAAATCCGGCTTGCAGAAGGACCTCGACGCACTCGGCTTCAATCTGGTCGGTTTCGGCTGCACCACCTGCATCGGCAATTCGGGTCCGCTGCCTGAGGAGATTTCCGAAGCGATCAACAAGAACGATCTGGTGGCGGCCGCGGTGCTTTCGGGCAATCGCAATTTCGAAGGCCGCGTCAACGCCGACGTGCGCGCCAATTATCTTGCTTCACCGCCTTTGGTGGTCGCCTATGCGATTGCCGGCTCGATGCAGATCGATGTCGCCAAGCAGCCGCTCGGCACCGACCAGAAGGGTCGCAAGGTCTATCTGCGCGATATCTGGCCGACCAGCCGCGAGATCGCCGACGTGATTCGCAAGAACATCAACAAGCAGATGTTCGCCAGAAAGTACGGCGACGTGTTCAAGGGCGACGCCAACTGGCGCAAGATCAGCGTGCAAGGCGGGCTGACCTACAAATGGGACGATCGCTCGACTTACGTGCAGAACCCGCCTTATTTCGAAGACATGCCGAAACGCAGCCAGCCGATCGATGACATCGTCGACGCGCGTGTCCTCGGGCTGTTCCTTGACTCGATCACGACCGACCACATCTCGCCGGCGGGATCGATCAAGGAAGACAGCCCGGCCGGCGAATATTTGCGCGATCATCAGGTCCGGCCCAAGGACTTCAATCAGTACGGCACGCGGCGCGGCAATCACCAGGTGATGATGCGCGGCACCTTCGCCAATATCCGCATCAAGAATCAAATGGTGCCCGGCGTCGAGGGCGGTTACACGATTCACTATCCGTCAAAAGAACGCATGACGATCTATGACGCAGCGATGCGCTACAAGTCCGAGAACGTGCCGCTCGTCGTGTTCGCCGGCAAGGAATACGGCACCGGGTCGTCGCGCGATTGGGCGGCAAAAGGCGCCATGCTGCTCGGGCTTCGCGCCGTGGTCGCGCAGAGCTTCGAGCGCATCCACCGCTCCAACCTCGTCGGCATGGGCGTCGTGCCATTGGTGTTCGAAGAAGGCACCTCCTGGCAGACGCTCGGCTTGAAGGGCGACGAGCAAGTCACTATTCGTGGCCTGCACGGCGATCTCAAGCCGCACCAGCGGCTTCTTGCCGAGATCATCGCCTCCGACGGCGGGCTCAAGCGCGTGCCGCTGATCTGCCGCATCGATACCGCCGACGAACTCGACTATTACCGCAACGGTGGCATCCTGCAGTACGTGCTACGTCACTTGGCGGCGTAGCACGTGACTCAAGCGCAGCATGTTCGTGAAAGTGCTTACCGGTTTCCCGACAAGAACATGCGCCGCAACCAGTCCTCACCGCGAATTGAGTAGCGGGTGACCGGCGGCGGCATTACAAGTGCCGCCGTCACGAAATCGTCACCGGGGGCCGAATTTTTCGCTTTAGGCGAAGTCTTCCGCTTCGAGCGAATCTTTCGCTCCGGAGCTGAGGGTGGAGGTTGGAATGCTGCGTCGCCGCCTCGCGTCGGCATCCCTCATTGCAAGCTTCTTGATTGCGACATTCGTGGTTGCGCGCGCCGCCGAGCCGCGGGCGCTGCTTGAACTTTTCACCAGCCAAGGCTGCTCGTCCTGTCCGGCCGCCGACAAGCTCCTTGGCGACTTGACGGCCGATCCATCGCTGATCGCGCTCAGCCTGCCGATCGATTACTGGGATTATCTCGGTTGGAAGGACACGCTTGCCAATCCGGCGCATTCGGCGCGGCAGCGCGCCTACGCCCGCATGCGCGGCGACCGGCAAGTCTACACGCCGCAGATCGTTGTCAACGGCGCAATGCATGTGCTCGGCAGCGACAAAGCGGCCATCGAGCGAACTATCGTCCAGACCGACCAAAAATCCGGCGTGATGTCGGTGCCGGTGTCGATGGTCGCGGACGCCAACAGTATCAACGTCAAGATCGACGCGGTGGAGAGCCAGCATCATGCCGGCGAGATTTGGCTGTGTCCGCTGGCGAAAGCGATTGCCGTCGCCATCGGCCGCGGCGAGAATCGCGGCCGGACCATCACCTATCACAATGTCGTGCGCAGTTGGCTCAAGCTCGGCGACTGGACCGGCGTGGCATCGACTTGGAACGTGCCGATGTCGGAGCTCAAGACCGACGGCGTCGATGCCGCCGCGGTCATGGTGCAGGAAGGCACGCGCGACAAGCCGGGAATCATCCTGGGCGCCGCCTATACGCCGCTGCGGTAGAGCATGATCCCGAAAAGTGGATGCCGGTTTTCGGAAAAGATCATGCTCAATCAAAAAGCTAGAGCCCGGCTTTGATTCCATCAAAACCGATTAGGCTCTGGACCCGTCGCGCTCCCGCCCCATAAAAAAGAAAAAGGCCGGCGCTGCGCCGGCCTATAGGATTGGGGAATGAACCATACAGAGAACTCTGCTGCCTCTGGCCCGATCCGTCCGCGCCCCGGGGGGCTGGGGGGCTGAGGAATCCGGAACGCATCCGAACCGGGCCTTGAGGCAACGACCTATTATTTCGCAGCCCAGCGCGGCGCGTGCTTGTCGGAATTAGGGCCGTATTATGATTCGCTTAACGAAGCCGTGATTCCGGCCGGCAAATGTGTCGCAGGAAGCTGCCGATCGCCTTGCCCCAGCCGAAAATCCCCACAAAGCGGGGCAGCCCACCGATTAATCAGCCCTAATTTGCCGCGCGACAAGCTCTTGCCCGCTGTCCGTTCCGGCGCGATCATGACGCCAGGACGACAGAAGGAGGCGCCGTATGGATTTCGGCGATACCGATCCAAGCGCGTGGCGCGGGGGCGAGCAGCATTCGCCCGCTCCCGCAAACGAAGTGACCTTCAACCGCCGAGAGCTCGATCGCATTCTGCGGCTCTATGGCCGCAAAGTTGCCGCCGGCGAATGGCGTGATTACGCAATCGATTTCCTCAAAGATCGCGCCGTGTTTTCGGTGTTCCGCCGGGCCTCGGAGATGCCGATTTACCGGATCGAGAAAAACCCGAAACTCGGCCGCCGCCAGGGCGCCTATAGCGTGATTTCGGCCACTGGCCATATCGTGCGCCGCGGCCATGAGCTCGACCGCGTGCTCGGCGCGCTCGATCGTTCGCTCCGCGTGGTGGCGGGTTGAGGCGAGTTACGGCAGCGCGGCATCGCCCTTGCCTAGGGAGCGTTGCATCAGCACGGTGTCAAGCCATCGCCCGTGCTTGAAGCCGACGGATTGGAACGTGCCAATCAGGCGGAAGCCCGCCGCGGCATGGACCGCAACCGACGCGGTGTTGGCCGAATCGCCGATCACCCCCAGCATCTGCCGGAAGCCCAATGCCTCCGACTCCGCGATCAGGCGCGTGAGCAACAGGCGGCCTATTCCCTTGCGGTGAAATTCCGGCGCGACATAGAGCGAATCCTCGACGCACCAGTTATAGGCCGGACGCTCGCGGTACGGGCCGGCATAAGCATAGCCCGCCACCGGGCCCCCACACTCGGCAACGAGATAGGGAAAACCCTCGCCGGTCAGTGTCCGCCACCGCCGCGCCATTTCCGCCTCGTCGGGCGGCTCGATTTCGAACGTCGCCGTGCCTTGCAGCACGGCGTCGGCATAGATGCGGGTGATGGCCCCGATGTCGGCGGGCGCGGCGGGCCGGATGGTGACGTTGCTCATGGCCGCGCAAAATTGGCAGAAAACACCGAAGCGGAAAAGAAAAACGCCCCAGGTTTGGCCCGGGGCGTTCGATTTGGAGTTTGTCGCGTGCTTAGCGGCGGTCGCCGAACAGCCGCAGCATCATCAGGAACAGGTTGATGAAGTCGAGGTAGAGCGACAGCGCGCCCATCACCGCCTTGCGGCCGGCGACGGTGCCGTCGTCCATAGCCGAATACATCTCCTTGATCCGCTGCGTGTCGTAGGCGGTCATCCCGACGAAGATCAGCACGCCGATCACCGAGATCGCCCAGTCGAGCCCGCTCGAACGCAGGAACATGTTGACCACCATCGCGATGACGATGCCGATCAGGCCCATGAACAAGAACGAGCCGAAGCCGGTGAGATCGCGCTGCGTGGTGTAGCCGTACAGGCTCATGGCGCCGAACGTTGCCGCCGAGATGAAGAACACCCGCGTGATCGACGCCCCGGTATACTCCAGGAAGATCGACGCCAGCGCCAAGCCGAGGAGGCCAGCATAAACGAAAAACAGCGTCAGAGCGGTGCCAACCGACAACTTGTTGACGCGGTAGCTCATGAAGAACACAAGGCCGAGGGTGCCGAGCAACAAAATGATCGTCAGCGGTCCGCTGAAGATCGCTTGCCCGAATGGCGTCAGCCCCATGATCTGCCCGCCGGCGACCCGAATGGCATCGCCGCCAGCCGCCTGGAAGGTGAGCCAGGAAACGATGCCAGTCAGCGCCACGCCGCCGGTCATGTAGTTGTAGACGCGGATCATGTACGCGCGCAGGCCGGCATCGATCGTCACCTGATCGGTGCGATAGCCGGTCCTCGTGGTCGCGTAATTCCGATCGAAGTCGGACATTGGAAATACCCCTGGGTTATCCCGGCGCTTCGCCGGGTCTGGCGCTCGGCGAAAGCCGATCGCGCGTGGCGGGAATCTAGTGCGAAAGCACCCTGCGCGCCAGATGGGTGCGACGCCATATTTCCCGACTGTTACAAACTCTTCATGGTGTTTAACGGCTTGGGACAGAGCCGTCATTTACAGGTTCCGCAGCACTTCCGCGGGTTTGCGGCCGAGCGCCGCGACGGTGCCGAGGAGGCCCAGGCCGACCGTGACAAAAAGCGCAAGCAATGCCGCGGCGGCGGCCTCGCCCGGCACGAAGACAAAGGAAAACTCCATCAGCCGCGTCACCACCAGGGTAGCGGCGAGCAAGCCCGCCGCGACGCCGAACACGGCCGTGGCCAGCCCGATGAGGAGATATTCCAGGGCATAAGCGGCGATCAGCCGCGCCCGCGTCGCCCCCAGCGTCTTGAGCACGACCGCATCGTAAACCCGGAATCGTTGGCTGGCCGCCAAGGCGCCGCCGAGGACGAGGGCTGCGGCAAAGAGCGTGAGCGAACTCGCGGCGCGCACGGCCAGAATGAGCTTGCCGACGATGGCCGCGACGGCGTCGAGCGCATCCTTGACGCGGAGCGCGGTCACGCTGGGGAATGTTTGTGCAAGCGCCTTGATCAGCGCCGCGTCCTCGGCCGCGGAGCCGCCGTCGGCGAAGGTCAAAGTCGCGATGTCGCTATGCGGCGCGCCCGCGAAAGTGCCCGATGAGAACACCAGGACGAAATTGATGCCGAGATCTTCCCAGTCGACGGCGCGAAGATTGGCGATCCGCGCGGTGATATTGCGGCCGAGCACATTCACGGTGATGCTGTCGCCGATCTTGAGCTTTAAGTTTTGCGCCGTCCGGTTCTCGAGCGAGACCAGCGGTGGGCCGGCATAGTCGGAATTCCACCACCGGCCGGCGACGAGATGCGAGCCGGCGGGAACGGCGGCGGCGAAGGTGATGCCGCGGTCGCCACGCAGCACCCAGCGCGATCCGGCCGCCGGTTTGAGGTCCGCCGCCGGCACGCCGTTTGCGGCGACGATGCGGCCGCGCAGCATCGGCACGCGCTCGAGGGTCGAGCCGGGCGCCTGGGCGCTGGCGAAAGCATCGAAGCGACCGGCATCGGCCGCAGGAATATCCAGAAAAAAGAATGATGGCGCCTTAGCCGGCAATGCATCGGTCAATTCACGATGTAGATTGCCGTCGATCTCGACCACGGCGACGAGCAACGCCAGGCCGAGCCCAAGCGACAGCATCACGCTCGGCGTCAGCGCGCCCGGGCGATGAATATTGGCGATGGCCAACCGCCAAACGAAAGAGCGCGGACGCGGCAGATGCCGCGCCAACGCCATCGTCGCTGTTGCGATCAGGCGCAGCAGCACAAAAACGATGGCCGCAGCTAGGACAAAAAACAGCGCCACGCGGCGGTCATAGGTGGTGGCGACCGCGAGCGCGGCGAGCAGCGCGACGATTGCCCCCGTCGCAGCGATGTAGTGCAGCCGCGGTCGGTTTCGCTCGGCGGCAATCTGGTCGCGGAACAGCCGGGCCACCGAAATGTCATGCGCGCGCCCAAGCGGCCACAGCGCGAAAGCAAGTGCGGTGAGGAGGCCGTATGTAATCGCCAGCGCTAATACGCCCGGATGCAGCGCCGGCGCGACGGGAAGCGGAATGATGGCGCCGAAGGCCGATGCGACGGCAAAGGGCAAAGCCGCGCCCACCGCCGCGCCGAGCAAGGCGGCGAACAGCGCGACCATGACGATCTCGCCGCAATAGACGGTAAAGACGCCGCCGCCGGTTAGGCCCAGCGCTTTCATGGTGGCGATCACGTCGCGCTTGCGCGCCAGATGGCTGGCAACGGCGTTGGCCACGCCGACGCCGCCGACGAGAAGCGTGGTGAGACCGACCAGCGCGAGAAATTGGGCAAAGCGTTCGACATTGCGCTCCAGCGCCGGAGAGGCCTTCATCCGGGTGCGGATTTGCCAGCCGGCTTGTGGGAATTGCGTCTGCGCCAGCCTTTCGACCGCCGCCACCGCGGCGTCGCTCGAATTGCCGTCGGGCAAGCGCAGCCGATATTGCCAGCGCACCAGGCTGCCGGGCTGTAGAAGTCCCGTCGCCTGCAATGCGGCTTCGCTGATGAGCACGCGCGGCCCGAAGCCGATGCCGCCGGCGAGCTTGTCCGGCTCATTGGTCAACGCCGCGCGCAACTCGATTAAGGCATTGCCGATGGTGATGCGGTCGCCGGTCTTCAGATCAAGCCGGGTCAGCAGCGCCGGATCGATTGCCGCGCCGAAGGCGCCGTTGTTCTGCGTAAACAGTGCGGCAAGCGGCATCGACGGGTCGGTCGCGACATTGCCGAACAGCGGATAATGAGCATCGACCGCTTTGACTTCGACGAGGGTCGAGCCGCCGTCGACGGCAGGCGTGTCTGCCGTTCGCGCCATCGCCCGCAAAGTGGCAACGACGGAGACTATGCCGTGGGCATCGAGAAACGCCCGCTCGGCATCGTTTGCCTGCCGCTGAATGAGCGTCAAAGCGAGGTCGCCGCCGAGGATGACCCGGCCGGCGCCGCCGATGCCGTCGTCGAGGCTCGCGGCGACCGAGCCGACGCCGGCGATCGCCATGACACCGAGCGCGACGCAGGCGATAAAGACGCCGAAGCCGCGCAAGCCGCCGCGCAGATCGCGCCAGATAAAACGCGGCGCAAAACGCAAGGCGAAGCGCCACGGCGCCGGCGGAATCGACTGCGGTGCGGGCGGCAGCATCACGTCGCCCTCGGCATGACTCGCGCCAGAATGAAATGGGTCGGCGCGAAGACGAAAACCGGAATTCCGAGCAATAAGCCGGAAAACCAGATGTAGGGCGGCAGCAATGTCTGCGCTGCGGTGTCGCGCAGTCCCCAGACATAATTGATGTTGACCGGGGTGAGCCCCGGATGCGGTGTCGGCGGCGGCATCAGAAAGAAACAGACCAGCATGTCGACAATGAATAGCCCGGTCCAAACCGGCAACGCGCGCCGGTCATAGCCGATCCGCCACACCAGATAGACGAGCAGGAACGGCAGCCAGCCGTGAAACAGCGACAGCAGTCTTAAAAACAGCGAGTGCGTCGAATCGAACATGTAGTCGGTCATGCCGGTGAGCGAATAGCCCGTGAGGTTGACCAGAAAGTCGAACACCCAAAACGCCTGCGGCACCAGAATGCCGACGCAACCCATGGATATGAGCAACGCGTTCTCGGGCCAGATCGCGATCAGGGTCAGGATCAGCGTGATGTCGCAGAAATAAAGAAAATTGGTCGGTCCGTAATAGTGCAAATAGACCGGAACCAGCGCTGCCATGAAAGCGGTATAGGCGAGCTTTACGGCAAGCGGCACACGCGCAGCCCGCGTCATGTCATGCCTGCGGCGGCGACGCAGCGCTCGATCCGTCCGGAGTGCATTCGAAGCACGCGATCGCAGCGCGCCGCGAGCTCGCTGTCGTGCGTCACCAGAACAAGCGTCGTGCCGCGTTCCTTATGGCCGCGAAACAGCAGCTCGATGATATCGCGTCCCGTGGTCTCGTCGAGATTGCCGGTCGGTTCGTCGGCGACGACGATGGCGGGGTCCGGAGCAAGCGCGCGGGCGAGCGCGACGCGCTGCTGCTCGCCGCCGGAAAGCGCGGCGGGATAGTGATGCAGCCGCGCGCCCAAGCCAACCGCGGCAAGCTCGCGCTCCGCGCGTGCGCGCGCATCGGGCGCGCCGGCGAGTTCGAGCGGGATCGCGACGTTTTCCAGCGCCGTCATGGTCGGGATCAAATGGAACGCCTGAAAGACGATGCCGATGTTGCGGCCGCGGAAGCGCGCCAACCGGTCTTCATCGAGGCGGCGCAAATCCTCACCGGCGACCGTAACCGTCCCCGAGTCGGGCCGCTCCAATCCGGTCATCACCATGAGCAGCGTCGACTTGCCGGAGCCGGAAGGCCCGAGCAAGCCAACCGCCTCGCCGCGGCCTATATTGAGCGTGATGTCGCGCAGGATGTGGACGTGGGCAGCACCGCCGCCGAGCGACAAGTTGACGCCGCCGAGCACGATGGCGTCGCCGGCGATAGGATGCCCCGAAATGTCGTTCATGCGCTCAACCAGCCCCGCCCCTGCAAACGGTCGGCCGTGCTTGGCCCGTGGCCGCTCATATGGGTGGTGGCGCAGGCTCCGCCAAATCGCTGCGGTTTGTAGCGTGGCGCTCCTTGCTGCAATAGGGATGCATGATGCGCGCGCCGCTGCGCCTCTTCATATTGTCGCGCTCGGCGATTCCTTGACCGCGGGCTACGGCCTTGCCGAGAAAGACAGTTTTGTGCCGCGCCTGCAGGCGGCGCTGGCCAAGAACGGCATCGCCGCCGACATTGCCAATGCCGGCGTCTCCGGCGATACCGCTACCGACGGTCTGGCTCGGCTCGACTGGTCGGTGCCGCAGGGCACCGGTGCGGCGATCGTCGAGCTCGGCGCCAACGACATGTTGCGCGGGATCAAGCCCGAGGTGACGCGCGCCGCACTCGACTCCATCCTGCAACGGCTGACGGCACGTCACATTGTTGTCTTGTTGTGCGGCATGCGCGCGGCGCCGAATCTCGGCGCCGATTACGGACCGGTCTTCGAAGGCATTTATCCCGAACTCGCCGCGAAATACGGAGTTCTCCTGTACCCGTTCTTTCTCGACGGTGTCGCCGGCGACCTCAATCTCCTCCAGCAAGACGGCTTGCATCCGAATCCGGCGGGCGTCGCAGTTATCGTGCAGCGGATCTTGCCCAAGGTTATGGAACTGGTCACGCGGGCTCAGGGGCAGAGCCGCCCGTAAAGGGTTGCACGCGCGCGGCGATGACCCCATTCTCATTGCATCGTGATTCGCGAATCGAGCCCGGAGGTTGCCATGCCCCGCTTGTTCACCGGTCTCGAAATTCCGCAGCCGGTCGCCCAATCGCTCGCCATGATGCGGGGCGGATTGCCCGGGGCGCGCTGGATCGACGCGGAGAATTATCATCTCACGCTGCGCTTTATCGGCGACGTCGACGACGCCTTGGCCCGCGAAGTCGCCGGCGTGCTGGCCCGCGTGCATCGACGGCCGTTCGAGCTTCGCCTCGACGGGTTGACGTCATTCGGTGGAAGAAAGCCGCGCGCCCTGGTCGCGACCGCCACGCCGGTGGCGCCGCTGATGGAACTGCAGGCCGAGCACGATCGTCTGCTGCAACGGCTCGGGCTCGAGCCGGAGGGACGCAAATACACCCCGCATGTCACGCTGGCGCGGTTGCGCGACTCATCGAGCCATCAGGTTGCCGATTACCTCGCTGCGCGCGGGCATTATCGCTCGTCGCCGTTTGGGGTGTCGCGCTTTGTGCTGTTCTCCTCACGCGCCTCGGTCGGCGGCGGACCTTATATCGTCGAGGAAGGCTACCCCCTCACCCGACAAGGCGCGGATGGGCGCGAAGCGCGAATGACGGTTTGACGTTTGGCACACGCCGATCCGCGATTAGGCGTTTTCCCGCGGGCTTTGCGAGTATCACGCTCGCAGCATTCGCGATTGCAGTTCGAGCATCGCGGTGGCGAAGCCATGGCTGTCCGACATCATTTCGCGCATCATCGATAGCGGCGTCGGGCGCGAGGATTCGACCTCGCCGATCACCCCGCCGAAATCGAAAGTCAGCTCGGCGGCGAACTTGCGCGCCAATTGCTGCATGCGGTGATTGTTGGCGAGGCACGCCATATGCAGGAGCTGGTAGCCGCGATTGCGCGCGGTCAGCAAGGTCCGGCGCAATAGCGCCGAGCCCACTCCGTGACTCTGCCAAGGTTTCTCGACGCTGATCGCGGCTTCGGCTTGGCCCGGAAATTGCGCGCCAAGCGGCCGCAGTTCTGCGGCGCCGCGTATCGCGCCGTCGACGAAAAAGCCGTGCACCACGGTGTCGAGACCCGCGGTCAGCTCGACATAGTTGCGAATAAAGTCGTCGGATACGCCGCCGGCGAACCTGTTGCGCCGGCTCTCGGGATCGAGCCGCAGCACATGCTCGCGGTATTTTGCCGTCTCGCCGATCCACAATTTGCGGATTAGGCCGCTTTCCGGGAGGACTTCGTGCATTGGGTCTCCTGACGTTGTCGTCGACAAGACCCTCCTTCCCGCTTCCTCCCTGAAAGCGTGCGGCATCGAGCCGCCAACTCAAGCCACCATGTTGTGTGCCGCGGAAATTTGGCAAGCCAAAGGATTGAGCAACATGACTACATTCCGTATACGCATGGCTTCCGAGGCGTTTACGACCAATTCACGACGGCGATGCACCAATCTGTCGGCATGCGGACTGCAAGGCGTTTAGCGTTTGTCCGCTCCGCCATGTTTCACACACAACCGTTAATCCACGACGGCCAATCTCGCTGAAATCCCTCATGGTGAATTCCGTCACAGCCCATTATGCCGCGGCTGTCGCTTCGGGCCGCGTCGATAGCGACGACGCACAGCTCGTCGTGCTCGACATGATGGCGCGCCTTGAAACGCGGATCGCGGAATATCGGCTGGCGCGCAAATCCTCTTCGCTCGGCTGGCTGTTCGCCAACCGCCAGCGCGCGCTGCCGCAGATCAAAGGCCTGTACATTTACGGCGATGTCGGCCGCGGCAAGACCATGCTGATGGACTTCTTCTTCGAGACCAGTCCGGTCGAGCGTAAGCGCCGCGCCCATTTTCACGAATTCACGCTCGACGTGCACGAGCGCATTCACGCCGTCCGGCAGGAAATGAAGCGTGGCGAGCACGAGGGCGAAGATCCGATCCGGCTCGTCGCCGACGCGCTGGCCGAAGAAGCCTGGCTGTTGTGCTTCGACGAGTTTCACGTCACCGACATTGCCGACGCCATGATCCTCGGGCGGCTGTTCAAGCAACTGTTCGAGCGCGGCGTCGTAGTGGTGGCGACCTCCAACGTGCCGCCCGACGAGCTCTACAAGGACGGCTTGAACCGCGCCTTATTCGTACCGTTCATTCACATGCTGCAAGCGCATATGGATATCGTACAGCTCGATGCGCGCACCGACTTCCGCCTCGAAAAGCTCGCCGGTTTACCGGTCTGGTACGTGCCGGCCGATGCGGCCGCGGATGCCAAGCTCGACGATGCCTGGCGGCGGCTGACCGGCGGCAACGGCGGCGGCGCGCATGAATTGGCGTTGCACGGCCGTAGTGTTCATGTGCCGCACGCGTTCATGGGCGTGGCGCGGTTTTCCTTTCACGCGCTGTGCGAAGAGCCGCTCGCCGCCGCCGACTATCTGCGCATCGCGCACGAATACCACACCATCATACTCGACCATGTGCCGGTGATGAATTACGACAACCGCAATGCCGCCAAGCGCTTCATCATCCTGATCGACACGCTGTACGATCATAACGTCAAGCTGATCGCATCGGCGGATGCGGAGCCCGACGCGCTTTATCGCGCGGATGAGGGTTTTGAGGCCGCCGAGTTCAAACGCACCGCGTCGCGACTGATCGAGATGCGCTCGCAAAGCTATCTGGCGCGGCCGCACGGCGCCGCGCACGCCGGCACGACGGGCGCTTCGACCGGCATCGTCGAGACTTGATCTAAAAGCTGGTGAACAGCATTGCGGCGACAACGACCGCCATCAGCGCCGTCGCACCCCAGCCGCCGATCATCAGCGCGCGGGAGGCGGCGAATTTGCCCATGATCTTATAGCTGGCGACGACGATCATCATGGCGACCATCAGCGGCACCGCGACGACGCCGTTGACCACCGCGCTCCAGAACAGCATGCGGATCGGATCGAGCGGCGTCAGCGCGGCGCCAAGGCCGGCAAGCGTCGCCGCGGCGACGGTAAGATAGAATCCCGGCGCGCCGCGCGCGGGCAGTTCCAGACTGCCTTCCCAACCGAAGCACTCCGCCACGGCATAACCGGCCGAGCCGGCCAGCACCGGCACCGCGAGCAGGCCGGTGCCGACGATGCCGAGCGCGAATAGGGCGAATGCCAGCGGGCCGGCCAGCGGCCGCAACGCCTGGGCCGCTTGCTGGGCCGTCCCGATGTTTGTGATGCCGTGCGCGTGCAAGGTGGCGCCGGTGGTGACGATGATGAAAAAGCCGACGAGATTCGACAACACCATGCCAGCGGTGGTGTCTATTTCGATGCGAAAGGAATCCTTGCCGGCGAGACGGTTGGGCAGCGCGGCGGCGGCGGCCGCTGTCACCGCTTTGCTGCGCAGCTTGCGTCCTTCCGCTTCCAGCGAAGCTTGCCAGAAGAACATATAGGGACTGATCGTGGTGCCGAAGATCGCCACCAGCAGCAGCATGAAATCCCGGTCCCACGACAGGCGTGGGACGAAGGTCGCGGCCAGCACTTGACTCCATGGAATGTGGACGGTGAACGCCGTGGCGACGTAGGCGAACAGCACCAGCGTCAGGGTTTTCAGGTATCTCGAATAGGTGTGATACGGAATCAAAATCTCGGCGGCGAGGCAGCCGATGCCGAACAGAGCGATGTAAACCAGCACCGGGCCGCCGGCGACCAGCCGCAGCGCATCGCCCATGGCGGCGATGTCGGCGGCGATGTTGAATGTGTTGGCAATCAGGAGAAGCCCGACGATGCCGTACAGCATGCCGCGCGGCATCGCTTTATCGAGATTGGCGGCGAGACCCTGGCCGGTCACCGCGCCGATCCGGGCGCTGACCAATTGAATGGCGATCATGAATGGCGTGGTGAGAAACATCGTCCAGCCGAGCGCGTAGCCGAACTGGGCGCCGCCCTGCGAATAGGTGGCGATACCGCTCGGATCGTCGTCGGCTGCGCCGGTGACGACTCCCGGCCCGAGCATCCGCAGCCAACTTTTCGTCGGTTGCTGGCCGCGCGCTTTACGGCTGGTTACCGTCATTTCGGTTCTCATCCCCCCGGCAGCCCCAGTATGGCCACCCGTCAATGGGGATTGTATGGCTTTCGTTCCCGCCGCAGTCCATCGCGACTTCTCCCGACTTGAACGCGTCAACCGAAACCGCTAATGACCCCGCAGCCGGGCGTTTTTCACCAATCAAGGACATTCGTGAGATGGCGCGAAGCAAGATCGCATTGATAGGCTCGGGTCAGATCGGCGGGACGCTGGCGCTTCTCATCGGCTTGAAGGAGCTCGGCGACGTCGTCATGTTCGACGTTGCCGAGGGCATCCCGCAGGGCAAGGCGCTCGATCTTGTCCAGGCTTCCCCAGTCGAGGGTTTTGACGCCCGCTTTTCCGGCGCCAATTCTTACGAGTCGATCGAAGGCGCGGCGGTCTGCATCGTCACCGCCGGCGTGCCGCGCAAGCCGGGCATGAGCCGCGACGATCTGCTCGGCATCAACCTCAAGGTGATGGAGCAGGTCGGCGCCGGCATCAAGAAATACGCGCCGAACGCCTTCATCATCTGCATCACCAATCCGCTCGACGCCATGGTCTGGGCGCTGCAGAAGTGCTGCGGCCTGCCGAAGAATATGGTGGTCGGCATGGCCGGCGTGCTGGACTCGGCACGCTTTCGTTATTTCCTGGCCGATGAATTCAACGTCTCTGTGGAGGACGTCAACGCCTTCGTGCTCGGCGGCCATGGCGACAGCATGGTGCCGCTGGTTCGTTATTCGGCGGTCGCCGGCATTCCGTTGCCCGATCTCGTCAAGATGGGCTGGACCACGCAGGCGCGGATCGACGAAATCGTCGACCGCACCAGGAACGGCGGCGGCGAGATCGTGAGCCTGCTCAAGACCGGGTCCGCCTTCTACGCGCCCGCGGCTTCGGCGATCGCGATGGCGGAGAGCTATCTGCGCGACAAGAAACGCGTGCTGCCGGTGGCGGCCCACCTCAATGGCGAATACGGCGTGAAAGACCTTTATGTCGGCGTGCCGACCGTGATTGGCGCCAAGGGCGTCGAACGCATCGTCGAGATCGAGCTTAATGGCGCCGAACGCGCGATGTTCGAGAAATCGGCGCAAGCGGTGCAAAGCTTGGTCGAAGCCTGCAAGAAGATCGCCCCTGATTTGGGGAAGTGACTCTCGTTTCCCGGGCGCGGCGCAGCACGAAGTGATGCGCTGCAGACCCGGGATCGTCGCATGTCAAGGTCCCGGATCAGCGGTGCACCGCCATAGTGCATTGAAGACGCACGTAAACGTGCTAATGGCCTGCACCGCATCCGGGAAACGTGAGAGCGCCTCATGAACATCCACGAATACCAAGCCAAAGCGGTGTTGCGCGAATACGGCGTGCCGGTGCCGCGCGGAATTCCAGCCTTCAGTATCGGCGAGGCCGAGAAAGCCGCCAGAGAACTCGGTGGGCCGGTTTGGGTGGTGAAGGCGCAAATCCATGCCGGCGGCCGCGGCAAAGCGGGCGGCGTCAAGGTCGTCAAATCGGTCGACGACGTGACCAAGGAAGCGACACGGCTCCTCGGCTCGACGCTTGTCACGCACCAGACCGGGCCGCACGGCAAACAAGTGCACCGCCTCTACATCGAGGAAGGCTCTGCGATCGACAAGGAATTCTATCTGTCCATGCTGATCGATCGCGCGACCTCGCGGGTGGCCGTCGTGGTGTCGACCGAGGGCGGCATGGATATCGAAGAGGTGGCGCACAAAACGCCGGACAAGATCGTGACTATCTCGATCGATCCGGTGGCCGGCATTTGTCCGCACCACGTCCGTACCATTGCCCACACGCTGCATCTGGACGCGGATCTCGCGAAGCAGCTCGGGCCGCTTTTGAGCAATCTTTATAGGGCCTTCATCGACACCGACACGAGTCTCCTCGAAATCAATCCGCTGGTCGTCACCAAGGATAAAAAGCTCATCTGCCTCGACGCCAAGATCGACTTCGACAACAACGCGCTATTCCTGCACCCGAAGATCGCGGCGCTGCGCGACGAGACCGAGGAGGATGCCAAGGAAATCGAGGCGTCGAAATTCGATCTCAACTATATCGCGCTCGACGGCTCGATCGGCTGCATGGTCAACGGCGCCGGTCTTGCCATGGCGACCATGGACATCATCAAGCTCTACGGCATGGCGCCGGCGAACTTCCTCGACGTCGGCGGCAGCGCCACCAAGGACCGCGTCTCGGCGGCATTCAAGATCATCACCTCGGACCCCAGCGTGAAGGGGATTCTGGTGAACATCTTCGGCGGCATCATGAAATGCGACGTCATCGCCGAAGGTGTGGTTGCCGCGGTGAAGGAAGTGGGGCTGAAAGTACCGCTGGTGGTGCGGCTCGAAGGCACCAATGTCGATCTCGGCAAGAAGATCATTGCCGACTCGAAGCTCAACGTGACCTCGGCCGACGATCTCGACGACGCCGCGCAGAAGATCGTCAAGGCGGTGAAGGAGGCGGCCTGATGGTCGGCACTACCTCTTTAGCTCACCCTGAAAGGGGGAGGGCGGCGAGCGAAGCGAGCCGGGTGGGGGTTCGTGCAGAATCCCAATACAATCGCACGCGCATAAAAACGGCCCGTGCTCGCAAATTGCGCCGCGATTCGACCTTGGTGGAAAGGCAGCTGTGGAGCAGATTACGTGATGGTCGCCTGGATGGCCTGAGTTTCAGGCGGCAGCATCCTGCTGGCTCCTACGTCCTTGATTTCTACTGTTCGCAATTATTGCTTGCCATTGAGCTGGATGGCGGTCAGCACACTTATGCGCGCCAAGAAGCCCATGATCAAAAGCGAACCGCATGGTTGCGCGGCTGTGGCGTCACCGAACTTCGATTCTGGAATAGCGATGTGACAAAGAATCTTTCCGGTGTGTTGGAAAGAATAAGAGAAACCGCCGACGAGCTCAGAAGTCTTGGACGGACCCCCACCCGGCGCTGGCGCGCCGGCCTCCCCCTTTCAGGGTGAGGCAAAGAAAGAGCCGCGCATGTCCATCCTCATCGACAAGAACACCAAGGTCATCTGCCAGGGCTTCACCGGCAAGAACGGCACCTTCCATTCCGAGCAGGCGATCGCTTACGGTACCAAGATGGTCGGCGGCGTGTCGCCCGGCAAAGGCGGCGCGACGCATCTCGGTCTGCCGGTGTTCGACACTGTCGCTGAAGCGCGCGAGAAAACCGGCGCGCAAGCGAGCGTGATCTATGTGCCGCCGCCGGGCGCCGCCGATGCCATCGCCGAGGCGATCGACGCCGAGATACCGCTCATCGTCTGCATCACCGAAGGCATTCCGGTAAGCCATATGGTGAAGGTGAAGCGTTCGCTGTGCGGCTCGAAGTCGCGTCTGATCGGACCGAACTGCCCGGGCGTCATGACCGCCGGTGAATGCAAGATCGGCATCATGCCCGGCAACATCTTCAAGCGCGGCAAGGTCGGCATCGTGTCGCGCTCCGGCACGCTGACTTACGAAGCGGTGTTCCAGACGACGCGAGAGGGCCTCGGCCAAACCACGGCGGTCGGCATCGGCGGCGATCCGGTCAAGGGCAGCGACTTCATCGAAGTGCTGGAAATGTTCCTGGCCGACAAGGCGACCGAAGCTCTGGTCATGATCGGCGAGATCGGCGGCTCCTCGGAAGAGGACGCCGCGCAATTCATCAAGGACGAGGCCAAGCGCGGCCGCAAAAAGCCGATGGTCGGATTTATCGCCGGCCGGACGGCTCCGCCCGGACGGCGCATGGGTCACGCTGGGGCCATCATCGCCGGCGGTAAAGGCGGCGCCGACTCCAAGATCGAAGCTATGGAAGCGGCCGGCATTAAGGTCTCGCCGTCGCCGGCGCGGCTTGGGCACACGCTTGCCGAAATACTGAAATCGTGATTCATTTTTTACGTCTTTTGCCTGCCGCATCGAACCATTAAATAGGGTAAAGAGAGACCTTCCCAGCGCCGGGCCGGGACTGATTCGCGTCTTCTTCACGCGTGATCGGTTTCTACGTATTGCGCCATGCTTACCGTTCCCTAGCTCGGGACTCGCCAAGGACTGCACCATGTCTCGCCAGGACGCGAACGCCGCCTTCGCACTCACTTCGTTTCTCTACGGCGGCAATGCCGCTTATATCGACGACCTTTACGCGCGCTACGAGACCGACCCGAAGTCCGTCGATGCGGAGTGGCAGACTTTCTTCCAGAGCCTGAAGGACGATGCCCGCGACGTCGAAAAGAACGCGCATGGGCCGTCCTGGGCGCGGTCGGACTGGCCGCCGCTGCCGCGCAATGATCTTGTTGCCGCGCTCGACGGGGGCTGGCTGGAAGCGGGCCATCCGCTTGGCGGCAAGGTCAAGGCGCAGGCGCAGACCCGCGGCGTCGAACTGTCCGCGGCCGAGGTCGAACGTGCCACCCGCGATTCGATCCGCGCGCTGATGCTCATTCGCGCCTATCGCGCCCGCGGCCATTTCCACGCCAATCTCGATCCGCTCGGCCTCGAACCGCTAAAGAACGAGGAGGAGCTCGATCCGCGCACCTACGGCTTTACCGATACCGATCTCGACCGCCCGATTTTCCTCGACAAGGTGCTGGGGTTGGAATTCGGCACGGTGCGCCAGATCGTCGGCATCCTGCGCCGCACCTATTGCCAGACGCTCGGCGTCGAATTTCTGCACATCTCGAACGGCGCGCAGAAGGGCTGGATCCAGGAGCGCATCGAAGGTCCGGATAAGGAGATCACGTTCACGCGCGAGGGCAAGCGCGCCATTCTCAACAAGCTGGTCGAGGCCGAGGGCTTCGAGAAATTCTCCGATCTGAAATTCACCGGCACCAAACGTTTCGGCCTCGACGGCGCCGAATCGATGATCCCGGCGCTGGAACAGATCATCAAACGCGGCGGCGCGCTCGGCGTGCGCGAGATCGTCATCGGCATGCCGCACCGCGGCCGGCTCAACGTGCTGGCCCAGGTCATGGGCAAGCCGCACCGCGCCATCTTCCACGAATTCAAGGGCGGCTCATCGACGCCGGATGCGGTCGAAGGCTCCGGCGACGTGAAATATCACCTTGGCGCCTCGTCGGACCGCGAATTCGACCACAACACCGTGCATCTGTCGCTCACGGCCAACCCGTCGCATCTCGAAATCGTCGATCCGGTCGTGCTCGGCAAGGTGCGGGCCAAGCAGGATCAGCGCGGCGCCACGCCGGAAGACCGCACCATGGTGATGCCGCTCCTCATCCACGGCGATGCGTCGTTCGCCGGGCAGGGCGTGATCGCGGAAAGCTTCGGCCTATCGGGCCTGCGCGGCCACCGCACCGGCGGCTCGGTGCATTTCATCGTCAACAACCAGATCGGTTTCACCACCGATCCGCGTTATTCGCGGTCGTCGCCGTACCCGTCCGACGTCGCCAAGATGATCGAGGCGCCGATTTTCCACGTCAACGGCGACGATCCCGAAGCCGTTGTTTTCGCGGCCAAGATCGCGACCGAGTTCCGGCAAAAATTCCAGAAGCCGGTCGTCATCGACATGTTCTGCTACCGCCGCCACGGCCACAACGAAGGCGATGAGCCGTCGTTCACGCAGCCCTTGATGTACAAGGCGATTGCCGCGCATCCCACCACACTTGAAATCTACGGCAAGAAACTCGCCGCCGAAGGCGTCGTCAGCACCGGCGAAATCGAAAAGATGATGGCGGATTGGCGCGCCAGGCTCGACGTTGAGCTCGAAGCCGCCCAAGGCTACCGCGCCAACAAAGCCGACTGGCTCGACGGCCGTTGGTCCGGCTTCAAGACCGCCGAGAGCGCCGATGACCCGCGCCGCGGCCATACCGGCGTCGATCTCGTCGAGTTGAAGGACATCGGCCAGAAGATCACCACTCTGCCGCCGGGCTTTCATCTGCATCGCACGCTCAACCGCTTTATCGACAGCCGGCGCAAGGCGATCGAGACCGGGGCCGGCATCGACTGGGCGACCGCCGAGGCGCTGGCGTTCTGCTCGCTCTTGCTCGACGGCCATAAAGTGCGGCTGTCCGGCCAGGATTCCGAACGCGGCACGTTCTCGCAGCGCCATTCGGTGCTGACCGACCAGGAGACCGAGAGCCGCTACACGCCGTTCAACCATCTCGCCGACGGCCAGGCCCGCTACGAGGTCATCAACTCGATGCTGTCGGAAGAAGCCGTGCTCGGCTTCGAATACGGCTATTCGCTCGCCGAACCTAACGCGCTGACGCTATGGGAAGCGCAATTCGGCGACTTCGCCAATGGCGCGCAAGTGGTGTTCGATCAGTTCATCTCGTCCGGCGAACGCAAATGGCTGCGCATGTCGGGTCTCGTCTGCCTGTTGCCGCATGGCTACGAAGGGCAGGGGCCGGAGCATTCCTCGGCGCGGCTCGAGCGGTTTCTGTCGATGTGCGCCGAGGACAATATGCAGGTGGCGAACTGCACCACGCCTGCGAATTATTTCCATATCCTGCGCCGGCAGCTCAATCGCGACTTCCGTAAGCCGCTGATCCTGATGACGCCGAAGTCGCTGCTGCGCCACAAGCGCGCGGTGTCGCGGCTCGACGAGATGGGGCTGGGCACGTCGTTCCACCGCCTGTTGTGGGACGATGCGCAGTTGCTGCCGGACGAGAAAATCAAGCTCGTCGCCGACGACAAGATCCGCCGCGTCGTGATCTGCTCGGGCAAGGTCTATTACGATCTTTACGAGGAGCGCGAGAAGCGCGGCATCGACGACATCTATTTGCTGCGCATCGAGCAGCTCTATCCGTTCCCGACCAAGGCGCTGATGACCGAATTGTCGCGCTTCAAGCAGGCCGAGATCGTGTGGTGCCAGGAAGAGCCGCGCAATATGGGCGGCTGGGTGTTCGTCGATATCTTTTTGGAATGGGTGCTCAACCAGATCGGCGCCAAGCACCGCCGCGCCCGTTATTCCGGCCGCCCGGCTTCGGCCTCGACCGCGGTCGGACAGATGTCGCTGCATCTGGCGCAGCTCAAGCATTTCTTGGACGAGGCGTTGGGGTAATTCGGAAAGTCATGCCCCGCGCAGGCGGGGCATCCAGTACACACTTGGTAGTAGTAGCCGCGATTACTGGATCATCCGCTTTCGCGGATGATGACCGGCAAGACAGGGAAGAGCCATGACCGAAATTCGCGTGCCGACGCTTGGGGAATCGGTGACCGAGGCGACCATCGGCAAATGGTTCAAGCATCCGGGCGATGCGGTGGCGGTCGACGAGCCGCTGGTCGAGCTTGAGACCGACAAGGTGACGATCGAAGTGCCGGCGCCGGCCGCCGGCGTCCTCAGCGAGATCGCCGCCAAGGACGGTGAGACCGTCGCCGTCGGCGCCGTGCTCGGTCAGATCAAGGATGGTGCCGGCGCGGCCAAATCTGCAACGGCGGCGGCAAAACCGGCCGCAGCGCCGCCGTCCGCCGAGGCCAAAACCGCCGCGGCGCCTGCGGTCGCCGCCAAACCGGCGGCTAGCGTTTCCGACGCACCGTCCGCGCCGTCGGTGCGCAGGCTCTCCGCGGAAACCGGGCTCGATGCCTCCACGGTGCCCGGCACCGGCAAGGACGGCCGCGTCACCAAGGGCGACATGCTGGCCGCGATCGAACGCGCCGCCGCGGCCCCGACACCGGTGGCGGCGACCGCCGCGGCCGTGCAAGTGCGCGCACCGTCGCCGGCCGACGACGCCGCGCGCGAGGAGCGCGTGCGCATGACGCGGCTGCGCCAGACCATCGCGCGACGCCTGAAAGAGGCGCAGAACACCGCCGCCATGCTGACGACCTTCAACGAGGTCGACATGGGCCATGTGATGGCGCTGCGTACGCAATACCGCGATCTGTTCGAGAAGAAGCACGGCGCCAAGCTCGGCTTCATGGGGTTCTTCGTGAAGGCCTGCGTGCAGGCGCTCAAAGATATCCCCGCGGTGAACGCCGAGATCGACGGCACCGATATCATCTACAAGAACTACTATCACATCGGCATCGCGGTCGGCTCCGAGCGCGGCCTCGTCGTGCCGGTGGTGCGCGATTGCGACCGGAAATCGCTCGCCGAGATCGAGAAGGCGATCGCCGATTTCGGCCGCCGCGCCCGCGACGGCGTGCTCAAGATCGAGGAACTGCAGGGCGGCACCTTCTCGATCACCAATGGCGGGATTTACGGCTCGCTGATGTCGACGCCGATCCTCAACGCGCCGCAGTCCGGCATCCTCGGCATGCACAAGATTCAGGACCGGCCGATGGCCGTTGCCGGCAAGGTCGAAATACGGCCGATGATGTATCTTGCGCTGAGCTACGACCACCGCGTCGTCGACGGCCGCGAGGCGGTGACGTTCCTGGTGCGGGTAAAAGAATTACTGGAGGAGCCGTCCCGCCTGGTGCTGGATCTGTAGTCGCTCATTCCGTCATGGCCGGGCTTGACCCGGCCATCCACGTCTTGCTTTTCGATCCAGAAGACGTGGATGCCCGCGACGAGCGCGGGCATGACGACGGATAGGTGTTGGAGTCATGGCTTACGATCTCATCGTCATCGGCAGCGGCCCCGGCGGCTACGTCTGCGCCGTTCGCGCGGCGCAGCTTGGGTTGAAAACCGCGGTGGTGGAAAAGAACGCCACCTTCGGCGGCACCTGCCTCAATGTCGGCTGCATCCCCTCGAAGGCGATGCTGCACGCCTCGGAGCTTTACGAAGAGGCCGGGGACAGCTTTGCCAAGATGGGCATCAAGGTCGGCAAGCCGGGCATGGACCTGCCGGCGCTGCACAAATACCGGCTGCAAAATGTCGATGCCAACGTCAAAGGCGTCGCCTTCCTGTTCAAGAAGAACAAGATCGAATCTTTTCGCGGCCTCGGCCGCATCGCCGCGCCCGGCAAGGTGGAAGTCAAGGGCGCCGACGGCAACGCGCAGGTGCTCGAAACAAAGGCCATCGTCATCGCCACCGGATCGGACGTGGCGCGATTGAACGGCATCGACATCGATGAAAAACGGATCGTGTCGTCGACCGGCGCGCTGGAATTGCCCGCCGTACCAAAAAAGCTCCTCATCGTCGGCGCCGGCATTATCGGGCTTGAGCTCGGTTCGGTATGGCGCCGCCTCGGCGCCGAGGTGACGATCGTCGAATTCCTCGATCACATCCTGCCCGGCATCGACAGTGAAATCGCGAATCAGTTCCACCGCATGCTGCAGAAGCAGGGACTGGCGTTCAAGCTGTCGTCGAAGGTCACTGCGGTCGACGCGTCGGGCAAAATGCTCAAGGTGAAGGTCGAGCCGGCCGCGGGCGGCGCGGCGGAGACGCTTGAAAGCGACGTGGTGCTCGTCGCCATCGGACGCGTGCCCTACACCGAAGGCCTCGGTCTTGAAGCGCTTGGCGTCAAAAAGGACAATCGCGGCCGGGTCGTCGTCGATCCGCATTACAAAACCAATATCGACGGCGTCTACGCCATCGGCGATGTCATCGCCGGGCCGATGCTGGCGCATAAGGGCGAGGAGGAGGGTGTGGCCGCGGCCGAGATCATCGCCGGCCAGGCCGGTCACGTGAACTACGACGTGATTCCGAATGTGGTCTACACCAGTCCGGAAATCGCTTCGGTCGGCAAGACCGAGGAAGAGCTGAAGGCCGCCGGCATCGCCTATATCGTCGGCAAATTTCCGTTCAGCGCCAATGCCCGCGCTCGCGCCAATTTGGCGACCGAGGGGTTCGTCAAAATCCTCGCCGACGCCAAAAACGATCGTGTGCTCGGCGTCCACATCCTCGGCCCCGACGCCGAGACCATGATCGCGGAAGCCGCGATCGCCATGGAATTCGGCGCCTCGTCCGAGGACATCGCCCGCACCTGCCACGCTCATCCGACGTTGAGTGAAGCGGTCAAGGAAGCGGCGCTCGCGGTCGATAAGCGCGCGATTAATATGTGACACGACATTCGTTTCCCGGGCGCAGCGCAGCACGCAGTGATGCGCTGCAGACCCGGGATCGTTTACAGATACCGAGTTTGGAACGGTCCCGGCTCTGCGGTGCACCGCTTCGCGCTGCACCGCGTCCGGGAAACGTGGGTCATTCACTCACAACGTCGCGATAAACGGCACGGCATGCGGCGCGAATAGGCCGAGCGCCAGGAGCACGCACCCAATGACACCGAGCGCACCCGCGAACCAGGCGAGCAAAACCATCCCGGTGATCACCGCCGCCGAAGCCAGCACGATGCCGATCTGGAACGCCGCCGAGGCTAATTCGTAGTGGTGGTATTTGGCGGTCGACAGGTCGCGCTCTTCCTCGGCGCCCTTGGCCTTCTCCTCCAGTTCCTTGCGGCCATTGCCGGCTTTCGGATCCGATTCGTAGCGCGCGGCGGTCTGGCGCCACGTCGCGATCTGCTTGTCGAGCGCGGCTTTGGCGGCCGGATCGGTCACGCCGGCCGCAAGCAAATTCGTCTGATCGGCCGCGACGCTCACCACGGTGCGGCGGATATCTTTGGCCTGGAAGAAGGCCCACAGGTCCGAAGCCTCGATGTTCTTGGTCACGACCTCGGTTTGCGCGCCCTTGCCGAGCGTCTCGGAGAACGACAGGAACAGCGCCAGGATCGCGATGACGAGCGCGATCCTGCGATTGAAGCCCGCGCCGTGCTCGCCTTCTTCGGCCTTTTCGATCGCTTCGTGGATTTCCGACATGTTGCCCCCTTACTGTAATCCGTCACCCTGAGGTGCGAGCCAACGGGCCCGGCCCGAAGTGGCCGGCCCGATGACAAGCTCCGCTCGCCTCGAAGGGCGACGGCCCGGGCCGTGCATCCTTCGAGGGCCGCTTCGCGGCCACCTCAGGATGACGGTGAACTAAGCAAGAATTTGGATCAAGCGCGCGGATGGGCGGCGCGGTAGGCCTCGATCAGCCGCTCGGCGTCGACGGCGGTGTAGATCTGCGTCGTCGACAGCGAGGCGTGGCCGAGCAATTCCTGGATCGAGCGCAAATCGCCGCCGCGGGCCAGGAGATGCGTGGCGAAGGAATGGCGCAGCGCATGCGGCGTCGCCGTCTCCGGCAGGCCGAGCGCGCCGCGCAGCCGCGCCATGGCGAGCTGGATAAGGCGCGGCGACAGCGGGCCGCCTTTGGCGCCGATGAACAGCGGGCCTTGTTCCGGCAAATCGAACGGACAGAGCGCGACGTAATCGGCGACCAGTTTTGCGACCGGCTGGATCAACGGCACCATGCGTTCCTTACGGCCCTTGCCGATGACGGTGAGTACGTCGCGCGCGCCGAAATCGGCGCGCTTTAGCCCCAGCGCCTCGGAGATGCGCAAGCCGCAGCCGTAGAGCAGACCGAGCACCGCGGCGTCGCGGGCATGAATCCACGGCTCGCGGCCGTCGCCTGCTGCAATATCCGGATCGGCCATGCTTTTGGCGGCATCGGCGGCAAGCGGCCGTGGCAAGGTCTTGCCGAGCTTCGGCGCGCGCACTGCGGCGAGCGCGCCGACCTTGCCCTTGCCGTTCTTCTCCAGATAGCGGGCGAAGGCGCGCAGCCCGGCGAGGCTGCGCATCAGCGAGCGGCTGCCGATGGCGTCGGCGCGGCGCGCCGCCAGAAATGCCCGCACGTCGGCCGGCGTCAGCGCCGAAAGCTCCTTCAGCGACGGCGCGCCACCGAGATGCTCGGCGAGAAACGCGAGGAATTGCAGCACGTCGCGCCGATAGGCTTCGAGCGTCTTGCCCGACATCCGCCGCTCGGCGCCAAGATGCTGCAGCCAGGCCGCGATCTCGGCCGCGACTTTGGGGGCGACGAAATTGATTTCGGCATTCACGCGCGAGTTTCGCTTCATGCGGCTTCCGTTTCCCGGATGCAGTGCAGCGCGAAGCGGTGCACTCCGATCCGGGATCGCTCTGGACTCGGCATTCGTTATGGTCTCGGTTCTGCAGCGCACCACTGCGTTTCGCTCCGTGCTGCGCCGCGCCCGGGAAACACATAGATAATACTAACGCGTCGCCTCTTTATCCTTCCTAAACCCCCCGGAATCGGTCGAGAATCCTAGCATGACCAGACGTGTCGTCGATGTCCTGGTGCCGGTCGCGCTCGATCACCCGTATTCATACCGGGTGCCGGACAAGCTTGCGCTGGCTCCGGGCGACGTCGTGTCGGTGCCGCTCGGTGCGCGCGAGACCACCGCGGTGGTGTGGGCGGAGAACCCGAAGCCCAATCCGCGGCTCGACAACCGGCTCAAGGACATCGAGGAAAAGCTCGACGTGCCGCCGCTCAAGCCCGAGCTGCGCAGCTTCGTCGATTGGGTGGCGAACTACACCGTGTCGTCGCGCGGCATGGTCTTACGCATGTGCCTGCGCATGGGCGAGCATCTCGGCCCGGAGCGCGAGCGCGTCGGCGTGAAGCTTGTCGGTGCGCCGCCGCAACGCATGACCGCGGCGCGTGCGCGCGTGCTTGAGCTCCTCGCCGACGGCATGATGCGCGGCAAAGGCGAGGCCGCGCGCGAGGCCGGCGTCAGCATCGGCGTGGTCGACGGCCTGATCGATGAAGGCACGCTGGAGACGATTGCGCTGCCTCCCGAGCCGGTCGCCGAAAAGCCCGATCCCGATTTCATGCAGCCGGAATTTCGCACCGAGCAGAGCGCCGCCGCCGCGGCGCTCAAAGCGACCATAGCCAAGGGCGGTTACTCCGTGACGCTGCTCGACGGCGTCACCGGCTCGGGCAAGACCGAAGTTTATTTCGAGGCGGTGGCCGACACGATCCGCGCCGGCCGGCAGAGCCTGATCCTGATGCCGGAGATCGCGCTCACCGCGCAATTCCTCGACCGCTTCGCCGCGCGCTTCGGCACCCGCCCGGCGGAATGGCATTCGGAGCTCACGCCGCGCAAGCGCGCCCGCACCTGGGCGGCCGTCGCCAAAGGCGAAGTCTCGGTCGTGGTCGGCGCGCGCTCGGCGCTGTTCCTGCCTTACGCCGATCTCGGGCTGATCATCGTCGATGAGGAGCACGACCCCGCCTACAAGCAGGAGGACGGCGTGCATTATCACGCCCGCGACATGGCGGTGGTGCGAGGCCACATCGCCAAGATCCCGGTGGTGCTGTCCTCGGCGACGCCGTCGCTCGAGACCGAGGTCAATGCGCGGCGCGGCCGCTACGCGCGGCTTGCGCTGCCGGAGCGCTTCGGCGGCCAGCGCATGCCGTCGGTCGAGGCGATCGATCTGCGCACCGAGCGGCCGCCGCGCGGGCGCTTCATCGCGCCGACGCTTGCCGGCGCGATCAAGACCGCGCTGGAGCGCAAGGAGCAGGCGCTGCTGTTTCTCAATCGCCGCGGCTACGCGCCGCTGACGCTGTGCCGCGCCTGCGGCTTCCGCTTCTCCTGCCCGAATTGCGACGCCTGGCTGGTCGATCACCGCTTCCGCCGCATGCTGGTCTGCCACCATTGCGGCTTCGCCATGCCGCATCCGGCCAATTGCCCGAAATGCCAGGCGGTGGAGTCCTATGTCGCCGTTGGGCCGGGCGTCGAGCGGCTCGAGGAGGAGGTGCGCGAATTATTTCCCGACGCGCGCGTCTTGGTGCTGTCGTCCGATCTCGTCGCTTCGGTCGAACGCATGCGCGAGGAATTCGCCGACGTCGCGGCCGGAAAGTTCGATATCGTCATCGGCACGCAGCTCGTCGCCAAAGGCCATCACTTCCCAATGCTGAACCTCGTCGGCGTTATCGATGCCGATCTCGGCCTCGCCAATGGCGATCCGCGCGCCGCCGAGCGCACCTTCCAGCTGCTGCATCAGGTGGTCGGCCGCGCCGGCCGCGATGCCGGCGTCGGCCACGGCTATCTGCAGACCCACCAGCCCGAGCATCCGGTGATGCGGGCGCTGATCGCGGGCGACCGCGAGGCGTTCTATTCCGCCGAGATCGCCGCCCGCGAAGCCGCGCATTATCCGCCATTCGGCCGGCTCGCTTCGATCGTCGTCTCCGGCCCCGACAAGAACGACAGCGCAAGCTATGCCCGCGCGCTCGCCCGCGCCGCACCGGCGGTGGATTTGCTGGATGGCGACGTGCGCGTGCTCGGCCCCGCCGAAGCGCCGCTCGCGCTAGTGCGCGGCCGGCACCGGCTGCGGCTGTTGATCAAAGCGCCGCGCGCCTTCGATCTGTCGGCCTACTTGCGCGAATGGCTGGCGGCGGCGCCGAAGAAGCACGGCTCGATCAAGCTCGATATTGATGTCGATCCGCAGAGTTTTTTGTGAGAGTGTAATTAAGTTCGATATACCAAATTCCGCTCCCTAAAATCTAGTTCGCTTACAGAATTGATTTGGGGTGTGGTCTCTTATTTCCATCAAAACAGCCGCCAAGAAAGCAACCGGCGTGTCGCTCAAAGTGCTCGAAGTGGGCAACCATTCCGTCTCGTCCTGATTTATGCGCACGCACGCGTCCATGACATTCCAGACAACGTTTTATGCGGCCAGAATCGAGTCTAAGCGCGTCCTCAAGAGTGATTTGTATCCACTCACCGCGAACCTTAACTTCGCATCCGAATCTTAGATCAGCAAGCGTAGCCCGGATGAGCGGAGCGAAATCCGGGGTCAGCCTCGCCGCCCAACCCCGCATGTCGCTTCGCTCATGCGGGCTACTTGCTACGCTTGCTATCGCTTTTTCTTCCTCTTACCCTTCTTCGCGAAAATCGCGTTCCAGTTTTCCTTGTAGGCCGCGGTGACCGGTTTCTGGCCTTCGCCCCGGCTATAGTTGGAAGGCGCAGCGGCGGCTGTGTCGCCGCCCTCGGGCTTTGCCGAATCTTTCTTCAGCGCGTCTTTGGGCGCGTCTGCAACCGCAGTGCTCTCGACCTTCGCAGCGGCGTCCTTTTTTGGCGCCGCCTCGGGTTTTGGTTTTTTGTTGTCACTGGCCATCGTGTTTCCTGGCGCTACTTGCCTATTCGTCATGCCCGGCAATAGCTTATGGACCCGGCATCCTCATCTAAACGTGGCGCGGATATAAAGACGTGGGTGGCGGGGTCAAGCCCGGTGATGACGTTAAGCACCGCGTGCTACGCAAAGCGCTCCCGCGCCCTGGCGCGTGCTTTCATCGCTTCCGCTTCGCGATTCTTGGCGGGGCTCGCCGTCTCCAGCGACGCGAGGAGCCGCCGTGCGGCAGCCGAAACGTCGTCGATGGCGCGATTGAAGGCCGCCTCATTGGCGCGCGACGGGTGTGTAAAGCCGGAGAGTTTGCGGACGAATTGCAGCGCCGAGGCGCGGACTTCGTCTTCTGTGGCCGGCGGCTCGAAATTGAACAGGGTGCGGATGTTGCGGCACATGGCTGGCTCCGTTTCAGGCGTAGCGATAGTCTAGCGCATGTCTTGGGCACAGCGCATCACCACGCGTTTCACGCCCGGCCAACCGATCGAGGTCGCAAATGCCACGCGATGTTACGAACCGATCCAACGCCGTTCCAGCAACTAGTCGCCTGGCGCTCGCGCTGGGGGCGGCGGCCTTCGGCGCGCTCGCGGTGGGCGCGCTGGCAATCGGCCGTCTTGCGGTCGGCCGCGTCGCGATCAAGAAAGCACGGTTTGGTACGCTGGAGGTTGACGAGTTGACGGTGCGCAGGCTGCGCGTCGTTGAGCAGGAAGGACCGAACGCGCGGAGTTGGCCGAATGCATAGGTTGCGCTATGCCCGGCTAATGCACGATGATCGATATCGTCGTCCCGGAGTATTCCGTAATCACTACGACCTTCGTATCAAGCGCGTCGCCGCTATGTCCTAACTGGACCGTAACTTCGTAAGGCGCAGTGTCCAGTAACGTTCGAGGTCTCAAATATGCGGCGACATGGAGCAGTCCCTTGTCGTCTATCGTCATCGCGGGGTGAGACGCGAATATCAGGAGGTTATCCGCTGCATTACCAGAATGAGGTATCTTTGCGATCATTGCGGGCTTGATGATGTTTACGAGGTCTATCGGCCCCTTCGCAGAATCGTCTTCGGCAAAAGCGAAAAGTTCAGCCGAAGAAGACTCGGCACTTTGCTGCACTTTGACGAGCAGACGGCTGTCGGGTGACCAAGCGGTAAACAAGTAGGCCTTGGCTATTTTGGTGCCAAGATCCCAATAAGACCCCCGTGATTTGGCGACTATGATTCCGTCCGCAATGCGGACAATAAAATTTTCCAGATTTGGGTCTTTCGACCGCGGGACGTCAGTCGGGGGTCTGCCGGATAACCGCCACGCAAAGCCGAGCCGCTTTGAGGGGGAGATAGTTTTCACGATGGCCCGCGCCGCACCGTCACCACTGCCGCAAATGAGGTCCAAATCGCCGGGACTGCACGGGCCCATTTCGCAATAGGCCGGTCGCGATACAATTATCGAAGCAACGAGCGCGAGCGCGACGGTGAAGAATTTGCGGCGCATCACTTGCCTCCTTTGACATTAGTCTACTCGGGGTTGTGGACCTGGCAAATAGCCCTCCGATCATGGATCGCTCCAGACACACTGAGAGGCGGCCCAGGACCGGTGGGGGCTGGCTTTGCTCTATCCGGTCAACTGGGTCGATAATGCACGCTGATCAGGGCCCCGCACTCCATGACCGCGACCATCGAAACCCTCCTGTTCCTTCTCGCCGTTCTGGTGGTCGTAGCCGTCGCCGCGCGGCGGCTTAATACCGCGCCTTCGATCTTGCTCGTCATCGCCGGCATCGCGCTGGCGCTGCTGCCCGGGCTGCCGCGGATCGAACTGGCGCCCGACTTGGTGCTTCTCGGCATCCTGCCGCCGCTGATCTATTCCGCCGGCGTCGCCATGAGCTGGCGCGAATTCCGCTTCAATCTGCGGCCGATCGCGCTGTTTGCCTTCGGCTGCGTCGTTTTCACCACCTGCGCGGTGGCGGCGGCGGCGCATTGGCTGCTGCACATGCCGCTCGCGGTCGGTTTCGTGCTCGGCGCCATCGTGGCGCCGCCCGACGCAGTGGCGCCGCTCGCTATGGTCCGCCGCCTCGGCGTACCGCGGCGGCTTGTCGTCGTGCTCGAAGGCGAGGGTCTCGCCAATGACGCCACGGCTTTGATCCTTTATCGCTTCGCCGTCGTCGCCGTGAGCACCGGGCTTTTTTCCTTGCAGGAGGCCGCCGGCGAATTCGCGCTCATCGTCGTCGCCGAGATCGCTTACGGCATCGCCATCGGCTGGCTGAGCTTGCGGCTGCGCCGCTGGGCGAACGATCCGCGGGTCGAGATCACGCTGTCGCTGTTGACGCCCTATGTAGCGTTCTTGCTGCCGCAGCAGTTGGGCGGCTCTGGCGTGCTGGCGACGGTGGCGGCGGGGCTCTATGTGAGCTGGAACGGTGCCTTGCTCATTCCGGCGGCGACCCGACTGCAAGGTATCTTCTTCTGGGACCTCGTGGTCTATCTGCTCGAGGGTTTGGTCTTTTTGGTCACCGGCATGCAGGTGCGCACGGTGTTTCTTCAGCTGCATGAAGTGCCGTGGCATCACTTCGCCTATGCGATCGGGCTGACCGTGGCCGTGGTGATCGCAACGCGCTTCATCTGGGTCTATCCGGCGGCGTGGTTGCCGCGCTGGATCATTCCGTCGCTGGCGCGCCGCGACCCGGTGCCGCCGTGGCGCTGGCTGACCTTCCTGGGCTTTGTCGGCGTGCGCGGCGTCGTCTCGCTGGCGGCGGCGTTGGCCATTCCGCTGTTCACTGCCTCCGGCGCGTCGTTTCCCGATCGCGATCTGATCCTGTTCGTGACGTTTGGCGTCATCGTCGTCACGCTGATCGGCCAGGGCTTGCTGCTGCCGGCGCTGGTGCGCTGGCTCAAGCTCAACGAACACGCCGCGGGCGAGCGCCAGCGCGAGCACGAAGCCGAGCTCGCCGCGCGGGCGCGAGCCTTGCACGTGGGGCATGAGCGCTTGCAGCAATTCGTCGCCGATGGCCGCATCTCGCCCGAGGCGCTGACGGTGCTGCGCGCCCGTCACCAGTACCGCGCCGGGCGCCTGCCGGCGAAGCCACAGGACGGCGGCGCCGCAGCGGCACAGGCCGCGCAGGTGCGAACTGAGCTGATCGCGGCGGAGCGCGAATTCATCTACAAGCTTCTGCAGGACGGCGAGATCACCGACGAAGCGCGCCGCCGCATCGAGCGCGAGCTTGACTTGGAAGAGGCCAGCATCGCCTGCAAGAAAGAAGGCGGCGAAGAGCCGCCATTATAGGGCGCGGTCATCGGCGCGCCGCAGGGCGGGCGCGATTGCGCTTAATGTCGACCCGCCGCGTTTTTTGTGACAGTTGTCGGTCCATGACGATTGACGATGTCGCGCTGGCGCGCGCGATTCACGTTCTGGCCCTGGTGCATTGGATCGGCGGTGTGGCCGTCGTGACCACAATCGTTTTGCCACACGCGCGCGCACTTCGCGACGCCAAGGACGCCGTCGCCGCTTTCGAGGCGTTCGAACGGCGTTTCGCCTCTCAGGTCCGTGTCTCGATCCTGCTGGTCGGTCTGTCCGGTCTCTACATGCTGGCGAAGCTCGATGCCTGGGACCGTTTCCAATACGCAGCGTTCTGGTGGCTCGACCTCATGGTTGCGGTGTGGACGGTATTCGCGCTGATGGTCTTCGTGCTCGAACCGCTCATTTTGCACCGCCGTTTCCGCGAATTCGCGCTGCGCGATAAGAATCGCGCCTTCGCGGCGGCGATGCGGTTTCACGCGGCCGCGCTGTTGCTCTCGGCCTTTGCCATCGTCGCCGGCGTGCTCGGGGCGCACGGCGGCTTGCCGTAAGGGGTTTTGCCTAGGATTACGGCGGCAAAGATCGAAGACTTGGTGGCGGCGGCGAACCGCACACCTTTTTCTGCATCATAGAAATATTTTATCGGTTGATAGAAAACATCACTGACAGGCACCTCTCGCCGGATTGATTTGCATCAACCGCTGTTCGCGCGCACCTCTGCAAGACAGTCGTTCGCGAATGCATTTTTGATCGATATCAAAGCACCGCGTGAGTCGTTCCGCTCTTGTCGCGCTGGCGCGCGTCATCAAAGGAGCCCCTGCATGGCCAACACCACCGACACGGCTGCCACGGCCGCACGTGAACACTATCAGCTCTCGGGTAGTCCGGCTCTCGGGCTCACCATGGGAACTTGGGGATTTTTCGTTGGCTTTGCCGCTGTCGCGCTGTATGGACCGGCTGCCAAATACTTCCAGGATCAGATGCACCTTGGCGGTTTGGCCTTGGGGCTACTCGTCGCCGCGCCGCAGCTCACCGGTTCGCTGCTGCGCATTCCGTTCGGCGGCTGGGTCGATCGCGTCGGCGGCCGTTTGCCGATGCTCACGCTGTTCGCGCTGTCGCTGGTCGGCATGTGGGGCCTGGTGTTCATCCTGCTGACGGCGAAAACCCTCACCGTCGCCGCCTATCCGATCGTCATCATGTTCGGCTTCTTGAGCGGCTGCGGTGTCGCCTCGTTCTCGGTCGGCGTCCCTCAAGTCTCCTATTGGTATCCGCAGTCGCGCCAGGGCACGGTGCTCGGCGCTTACGGCGGCATCGGCAACCTTGCGCCCGGCCTGTTCACGCTGCTGTTGCCCTACGCCATCGCCATGTGGGGACTGGCCGGCTCATATTTCGCCTGGTTCACGTTCCTTTTGGTCGGCGCCGCCATCTATGCCTGGTTCGCCCGCGACGCCTATTTCTTCCAGTTACGCCGGCAAGGCTTCGATTCGCAGGTCAGCCGAAAGATCGCGGGGGAAAAGGGCGAGCAGCTGTTTCCGAATGAGCGCGTATGGCAGGCCGTCATCACGGCGGCGGAAGAGCCGCGCACCTGGGGCCTCGTCGCGCTGTACTTTGTATCCTTCGGCGGCTTTCTCGCGCTGACGGCCTGGTTCCCGATCTACTGGATCAATCTGCATCATATGGATGTGAAGTCCGCCGCCATGCTCGGCGGGCTGGGCTTTTCGCTGCTCGCAGCCGTCGTTCGGGTGTTCGGTGGCATGATCTCTGAACGCTTCGGCGGTGAGCGGACCGCGCTTTTCGCCTTTATCGCCGTGCTGGGCGGCGCGCTGCTCCTCACTTTCGTCGAGGAGTTCTCACAAGCGCTCATCGGCGAGCTGTTGATCGCAGTCGGCATGGGCGTCGGCAACGCCGCGGTATTCAAGATGGTGCCGAAATATGTGCCCGAGGCCGTCGGCGGCGCGGCGGGAATTGTCGGCGGGTTGGGTGCGCTGGGAGGCTTCATCATTCCGCCGTTTCTCGGCGCCGTGGTCGATGCGCTCGGGACGCAAGGTTACGCCGGCGGCTTCTTCGCCTACGTAGCGCTCGCGGTGATGGCGGTCTGTGTTTCTGCGTATTTCTGGCATCTCGACCGCGGCGCTAAGTCGCTCAAGGCGACAAAGCCTGTGATTCTCGCGGCGCGATAGAGGTCATGCCATGAGTCATTTCCTCGATCGCTTGACTTTCTTTACCCGCGTCGTCGATCGGTCACCCGACGGTCACAGCATCACGACGCGAGAGGATCGGCGCTGGGAAGACGGCTATCGCAAGCGCTGGCAGCACGACAAGATCGTGCGCTCGACGCACGGCGCCAATTGCACCGGCTCGTGTTCGTGGAAAATCTACGTCAAGGGCGGCATCGTCACCTGGGAGACGCAGCAGACCGATTATCCGCGCACGCGCCCCGAACTGCCGAACCACGAGCCGCGCGGCTGTTCGCGCGGCGCCAGTTACTCCTGGTATCTGTATTCCGGCAATCGCGTAAAATATCCGCTGGTGCGCTCGCGCCTGCTCGAGCTATGGCGCGACGCGCGCGTCACGCGCACGCCGGTCGGCGCTTGGGCGTCGATCGTCGAGGACCCGGACAAGCGCGCCGCCTATGTCACCAAGCGCGGTCTTGGCGGCTTCGTGCGTGCTACCTGGAATGAAGTTACCGAGATCATCGCCGCCGCCAACGCCTATACGATCAAACGGCACGGCCCGGACCGCATCATCGGGTTCTCGCCGATTCCGGCGATGTCCATGGTGTCCTACGCGGCCGGCTCGCGCTATCTGTCGCTCATCGGCGGCGTCTGCATGTCGTTTTACGACTGGTACTGCGATCTGCCGCCGTCCTCGCCGCAGACCTGGGGCGAGCAGACCGACGTGCCGGAAAGCGCCGACTGGTACAATTCGGGCTTTTTGATCCTGTGGGGCTCCAACGTTCCGCAGACCCGCACGCCCGACGCGCATTTCTACACCGAGGCGCGCTATCGCGGCGCCAAGAGCGTCGTGATCTGCCCGGATTACTCCGAGGCCTCGAAGTTTGCCGATCTGTGGATTTCCGTGAAGCAGGGCACCGATGCGGCGCTGGCGCTCGCCATGGGCCACGTGATCCTACGGGAATTTTACATCGACCGTCAGGCCAAATATTTCGGCGATTACGCGCGCCAGTACACGGATATGCCATTTCTGGTGCGGCTGGTGAAATCCGACGCAGGGTTGGTGCCCGAGCGGCTCGTGCGCGCCTCCGATTTCGCCGATGGCCGCGGCGAGACCAACAATCCCGAATGGAAGACCGTCGCCTATAATCAAACGAGCGGTGAAATCGTCGTGCCGCATGGCTCGGTCGGGTTCCGCTGGGGCGAGAAGGGCAAATGGAACCTCGAAGAGAGGGATTCCAGGGGGCAAGGCACGCAACTTGCGCTCTCTCTCGCTGGCAGCAAGGACGCGTTCGCCGACGTCGCCTTTCCGTACTTCGGCAACCGCGAGCACGATCATTTCGCCGGCACCGATCATCCGAGCGTTCTTATGCGCAAGGTGCCGATCAAACGCGTGGCGCTCAAGGACGGCGAGGCGTTGGTCACGACGGTGTTCGATCTGCTTGCCGCGAATTACGGCCTCGATCGCGGCTTCGGCGGCCAGCACGTCGCCACGTCCTTTGACGACAACGTGCCCTACACGCCGGCCTGGGCGGAGAAGATTTCCGGCGTGCCGCGCGATCAGATCATCACCGTGGCGCGCGAGTTCGCGCGCAACGCCGAGAAGACCAACGGCCGCTCCATGATCATCATCGGCGCGGCGATGAACCATTGGTATCACTGCGACATGAACTACCGCGGCGTCATCAACATGCTGGTGATGTGCGGCTGTGTCGGCCAATCGGGCGGCGGCTGGTCGCATTACGTCGGGCAGGAGAAGCTGCGTCCGCAGTCGGGTTGGCTGCCGCTCGCCTTCGCACTCGACTGGGGACGGCCGCCGCGCCAGCAAAACTCGACCTCGTTCTTCTATGCGCACACCGACCAGTGGCGCTACGAAACGCTCGGCGTCGATGAAATCCTGTCGCCGACCGCACCGCCCGGCCGGTGGGACGGCGCCATGATTGACTACAACGTGCGCGCCGAACGCATGGGCTGGCTGCCGTCGGCGCCGCAGCTCAAGCAGAACCCGCTGACGGTCGCGAAAAACGCCGCGGCCGCAGGCGTCGAGCCGAAGGACTATGTGATCAACGGATTGAAATCCGGCGCATTGCAGATGGCTTGCGAGGATCCGGACCATCCCGACAACTGGCCGCGCAACATGTTCGTGTGGCGCTCCAATCTGCTCGGCTCATCGGGCAAGGGTCACGAGTATTTTCTCAAGCATCTTCTCGGCACGAGCCACGGCGTGCAAGGCAAGGACTTGGGCGAAACCGGCCGCAAGAAACCGCAGGAAGTCGTCTGGCACGATGAGGCGCCGCAGGGAAAGCTCGATCTCCTCGTCACGCTCGACTTCCGCATGTCGACGACATGCGTCTACTCCGACATCGTTCTGCCGACCGCCACTTGGTACGAAAAGAACGATCTCAATACCTCCGACATGCATCCCTTCATCCATCCGCTCTCCGCGGCCGTCGATCCGGTGTGGGAATGCAAGAGCGATTGGGAAATCTACAAGGCGATCGCCAAGAAATTCTCGGAGGTCGCGCCGGAAATACTCGGTGTCGAGAAGGACGTCGTGCTCACGCCGATCCAGCACGACACGGCCAACGAGATGGCCCAAGCCATCGACGTCAAAGAGTGGAAGAAGGGCGAAGTCGCGCCGATTCCCGGCCGGACGATGCCGGCGGTCGCCGTCGTCGAGCGTGATTATCCGAACGTCTATAAGCGGTTCACCGCGCTTGGGCCGTTGATGTCGAAGCTCGGCAACGCAGTGAAGGGCATCGCCTGGAACACCGAGCACGAAGTCGACCTGCTCAAGCGTCTCAATGGCGCGGTCACCGAGGAAGGACCGACCAAGGGCTTGGCGAAGATCGACACCGACATCGACGCCACCGAGGTCATTCTCGCGCTGGCGCCGGAAACCAACGGCGAGGTCGCCGTCAAAGCCTGGGACGCGCTGTCGAAGACCACCGGCCGCGAACACGCCCATCTCGCGATGCCGAAGGAAGACGAGAAAATCCGCTTCCGCGATATCGTGGCGCAGCCGCGCAAGATCATCTCGGCGCCGACCTGGTCCGGATTGGAGTCCGAGAAAGTCTGCTACAACGCCGGCTACACCAATGTTCACGAGCTGATCCCCTGGCGCACGCTGACGGGGCGTCAGCAGCTCTATCAAGATCACTTGTGGATGCGGGCTTTCGGCGAGGCGCTCTGCGTCTATCGGCCGCCGATCGATCTCAAGGCGATCAAGCCGGTAATCGATTCCAAGCCGAACGGCGAGAAACAAATCGTCCTCAACTTCATCACGCCGCATCAGAAATGGGGCATCCACTCCACCTACACCGATAACCTGTTGATGCTGACGCTGTCGCGCGGCGGTCCGATCGTCTGGATCAGCGAAACCGACGCGGCGAAAGTAGGCATTTCCGACAATGATTGGATCGAAGCCTACAACGCGAACGGCGCTCTGGTGGCGCGCGCCGTGGTTTCGCAACGCGTCAAGGAAGGCATGTGCATGATGTATCACGCGCAGGAGAAGATCGTGAACGTGCCGGGCTCGGAAATCACCGGCCAGCGTGGCGGCATCCACAACTCGGTGACGCGCATCGTGATCAAGCCCACGCACATGATCGGCGGCTACGCGCAGCAGTCTTACGGTTTCAACTATTACGGCACGATCGGCACCAATCGCGACGAGTTCGTCATCATCCGCAAAATGGCCAAGGTCGACTGGCTCGACAAACCCAGCGCCGATCAGCCCGAACTCCTGGCGATTGCGCCGAAGATGGAGGCCGCAGAATGAAAGTCCGCGCACAAATCGCGATGGTGCTGAACCTCGACAAATGCATCGGGTGTCACACCTGTTCGGTCACCTGCAAGAACGTGTGGACCAGTCGCGAGGGCATGGAATACGCCTGGTTTAACAACGTGGAAACCAAGCCCGGCATCGGCTATCCGAAAGATTGGGAAAATCAGAAACGTTGGAAGGGCGGCTGGCGGCGCAAGAAGAATGGCAAGATCGAGCCGCGCATCGGCTCGAAATGGCGGGTGCTGGCGAATATTTTTGCCAATCCCGACCTGCCGGAAATCGACGATTACTACGAGCCCTTCACCTTCGACTATGAGCATCTGCAAAAAGCGCCGGAGCTGAAAGCGTCTCCGACTGCGCGGCCACGCTCGCTGATCACCGGCGAGCGGATGGAAAAAATCGAGTGGGGCCCGAACTGGGAGGAGATTCTGGGCGGCGAGTTCGCCAAGCGTTCGCAGGATTACAATTTCGAAGGCATTCAGAAGGATATCTACGGCCAATTCGAAAATACCTTCATGATGTATCTGCCGCGCCTGTGCGAGCACTGCCTCAACCCAGCCTGTGTCGCCGCCTGCCCGTCCGGCGCGATCTACAAGCGCGAGGAAGACGGCATCGTCCTCATCGATCAGGACAAGTGCCGCGGCTGGCGCATGTGCGTCTCGGGCTGCCCCTACAAGAAGATCTATTACAACTGGTCGAGCGGCAAATCGGAAAAATGCATTTTCTGTTATCCGCGCATCGAGGCCGGGCAACCGACGGTGTGCTCGGAGACGTGCGTCGGCCGCATCCGCTATCTCGGCGTCGTGCTCTACGACGCCGACCGCATCGAGGAAGCCGCAAGCGTGGCGGACGAGCAGGACCTTTACGAAGCGCAGCTCGGAATTTTCCTCGACCCGCACAACGATGCGGTGATCGAGCAGGCACGCCGCGATGGAATTGCCGAAAACTGGCTCGAGGGTGCGCGACGCTCGCCGGTGTGGAAGATGGCGATGGAGTGGAAAGTCGCGTTTCCGCTGCATCCCGAATACCGCACGCTGCCGATGGTCTGGTACGTGCCGCCGCTCTCGCCGATCCAATCGGCCGCCGCCGCCGGCAAGATCGGTATCGACGGCGACATGCCGGACGTGCGGTCTTTGCGCATTCCGCTCAGATATCTCGCCAACCTGCTCACCGCGGGCAAGGAGGCGCCGGTGGCGCTCGGGCTCGAACGCATGCTGGCGATGCGGGCCTATATGCGCGCCAAGACCATTGACGGCGTCATTGACGAGAACATCGCCAAGCGTGTCGGCCTCACCGGGCTTGCCATCGAGGACATGTATCAAACCATGGCGATCGCCAACTACGAGGATCGCTTCGTCATTCCCACTGCGCACCGCGAGCTTGACGAGGACGCCTACGATTTGCGCGGCTCGTGCGGGTTCTCGTTCGGTAACGGGTGCTCCGGCGGCACGAACGAGGTGAATCTGTTCGGCAACGCCAAGCGCGCCAAGACGCCGATGGAGGTGATGTGATGACGCGGACCTTCAAGGCGCTTTCGGCGCTGCTCAGCTATCCGAGCGCGGAATTGCGGCAAGCCATACCGGAACTTGCGGCGGCCATCGACGCCGAAGCTTTGCTTCCGGTGGGATTGCGACGCCAGCTCGAGCACTTGATGAATGAAATGGCGGCCGGCGATCTTTACGATTTGCAGGAGCGCTACGTGCTGTTGTTCGATCGCACGCGCTCGCTGTCGCTGCACTTGTTTGAGCATGTGCATGGCGAGAGCCGCGACCGTGGCCAGGCGATGATCGATCTCAAGGCGCTGTACGAGAACGGCGGCCTGGAAATCGACGCCGCCGAGCTGCCGGATTTTGTGCCATTGTTCCTCGAATTTCTTTCAACGCTGCCGCGCGGCGAAGCCTACGAACTGCTGGGCCAGCCGGCGCATATTTTCGCGGCTCTGGCCGAGCGCCTGCGCAAGCGGCAATCCGCCTACGAGGCGGTATTCCGCGTGCTTGCCGCGCTGGCGGCGTCGAAACCCAAGGCCGATGCATTATCGGCGCTGCTCGCTGAGCCCGACCCCGACGCCAATGACTTCGCGGCGATCGATGCCGCCTGGGAGGACGAGCCGGTCAACTTCGGACCGAATGCCGGCAACGGCTGCAAGGACGGACTGATCGCCCGAATCCGCGCCGGGCTGCGCCCCGCGCCCGGCACTGCCGCGGCGGCGCCGCACCGCACGGCAGTGAGGAGCATGCCATGAGCGAGACTCTCAATTACCTCGTGTTCGGCTGGTATCCTTATCTTTGCCTAACGGTGTTTCTCGGCGGCAGCCTCATTCGCTTCGACCGCGAGCAATACACTTGGCGAAGCGGATCGAGCCAGTTGCTGCGGCGGCGACAGCTGTTTTGGGGCTCGAACCTGTTTCACGTCGGCATTCTCGTGATCTTCATGGGTCATTGCGTCGGCCTTCTGACCCCGATCTGGATATTCGACGCGCTCGGCGTTTCGCACACCTTCAAACAATGGCTGGCGATCGCAGTCGGCGGGCTCGCCGGCATCATGTGCTTCATCGGCATCACGCTTTTGGTGCATCGGCGGCTGTTCGATTCCCGCATCCGCAAAACCTCATCGTTCGGCGATATCGCCGTGCTGCTGATGCTGTACGCGCAATTGACCCTTGGGCTATCGACCATCGCAGTGTCGCTCAATCACCTTGACGGCCATGAGATGGTGAAATTCATGTATTGGGCGCAGGGCATCCTGACGCTGCAGCCCGGTGTGTCGGCGCTCGTTGCCGATGTGAGTCCGATCTTCAAGCTGCACCTGTTCCTCGGCATGACGATCTTTCTGGTCTTTCCGTTCACCCGCCTGGTGCACGTCTGGAGCGCGCCGGTCTGGTATCTCGGCCGCCGCGGCTATCAGGTGGTGCGGACGCGAGACGCGGCCGGCCGCGTCGTCGGCGCCCGCGCGCGCGGCACACGGCACGTCCCGCTGCCGGCGCGGCCATCCTTCGCGCCGCCGCGCCCGATGCCGGCCGAGTAACGGCCATGACCACTCTCGTTCGCAACGACAGAGGGTCTACAAAGCCCGTCACCATCAGCGTCAATGGCGTGACCATCCCACGCAATGCCATCGCGCGCGAGACCCAGAATCATCCCGCGGCGCAGGCGATCGCCGCCTGGCAGGCCGCGGCGCGGGCCCTGGTGGTACGAGAGTTGCTGCTGCAAGAAGCCCAGCGGCTTGGCATCGAGCCCGAGCCGCAGGCCGACGCGCTGGACCGGCAGGAAACAAACGATGAGGCGATGATCCGCCGCCTCATCGAGCGCGAGGTAACGACGCCGGAGCCCGACGAAGCAAGTTGTCGCCGCTATTACGACCAGAACCGCGCGCGCTTTCGCTCACCGGCAATCTACGAGGCCGCACACATCCTGTTCGCGGTCCGTAAGGACGACACGGGTGCCTTCGCGGGCGCGCAACGCCAAGCTGAAGGCATCATCGCGCAATTGCGCGAGCATCCCGAAGAGTTCGCCGTCTTGGCCGGTATCCATTCGGCCTGCCCGTCCGGGGCGCAGGGCGGCAACCTCGGCCAGATCGGCGCCGGGCAGACGACCGCCGAATTCGAACGCGCGCTGTTCGCATTGGCGCCCGGCACCATCACGGCGGAACCGGTCGCGACCCGTTATGGACTGCATATCATCCGTCTCGATCGTAAGATCGACGGGCGCGAACTGCCGTTCGAGCTCGTCGCCGACCGCATTGCCGATTACTTGCACGAAAGCGTGGTGCGCCGCGCCGGCGCCCAATACATCGCAAGGCTGATGTCTCGCGCGACGATCACAGGGCTGGCGTTGGAAAGCGCGGCGGAGGCCCACCGGGTCAACTGAAGCGAGATCAAAAATGCTGTTGGGCGACTTGCTGGCAAGGTTCAGCGACGAATCGATCGCGGTCGAGACTGTCTTCGGCCTCGGCGATCTGGCGCTGGTCGCAAAACTCAGCGAACAAGCCGAGGCGGATGGCCTGACGCTCGGCACTTATGCCGCGTCGGCGGTGCGGCGCTACGCGGAGGAAGCCTCGGACCAGGAGTGGGTTAACCTGATGGGCGCCTTGGGACGCGCACAAGACCCGGGCATGGTTTGCATGCAGCGCGCCTTTGCCCATGTACTCACTAGACCGTAATAGAATCGGACGCCAAGCCGTCCCATGAGCCAGGACAGTATCGCCAAATCCCACCCCCGCGGCAGCATTCCGCGGCTCAAGCCCGAGTCGATACCGCTGCTGAGCTACGGCTTCCGGCCGTTCTTTCTCGGCGCGGGGCTGTGGGCGGTTGCCGCGATGGCGCTGTGGCTCGGGCTCCTGTCCGGCTTCTGGTCGTTCGCCGGCAGTTACGGCGCGGTGGCCTGGCATGCGCATGAGTTCTTGTTCGGTTACGTGGCCGCGGTCATGACCGGCTTTCTGTTGACGGCGATCCCCAATTGGACCGGCCGCTTTCCGCTGCAAGGCGGTCCGCTCCTGGCGCTATTTCTATTGTGGCTCGCTGGCCGGATCGCGATGGTGCTGACCGACCAGATCGGCTGTGCTGCAGCGGCGGTCATCGATTGCGCCTATCTCGTTACGCTGACCGCCGTCATCGCCCGCGAAATCATCGTCGGCAGAAATTGGCGTAATTTGCGCGTCGCGGTTCTCGTCGCGCTCGTTGCGCTCGCCAATATCGTGTTCCAGGCGGAAGTGCTCCTGCGCGGCACGCCCGATTACGGGCTGCGTCTCGCCTGTGCTGCGATCGTCGGACTGATCATGGTGGTGGGCGGCCGCATCACGCCCAGCTTCACCAACAATTGGCTGGTGCGGCAGAAAAGCGAGAAGTTGCCTGCGCCGCTCGGCCGCTTCGATGTGGTCTCGCTGGTGCTCGCGGGTCTTGCACTGGTTTCGTGGATCGCCGCGCCGGGGTGGGTCGGCTCCGGCGTGCTGCTTTTCGTGATGGCGCTGGCGCAAACGGCGCGCCTCGCGCGCTGGGCCGGCGAACGGACGTGGCGCGAGCCGATGCTGCTGATCCTGCATCTCGGCTACGCCTTCGTGCCGCTCGGTGCCTTGATGCTCGGATTGTCGATCCTCTGGCCGGATGCTGTGCCGCCGAGCGGCGCGCTGCACGCGTGGACGACCGGCGCCATGGGCACGATGACCCTGGCGGTGATGACGCGCGCGACGCTGGGGCACACCGGGCGCGACGTTGTGTCGACGCCGCCAACCTTGATTATCTATGCCGCGATCCTGATCGCGGCGTTGTCGCGCGTGGCGGCCCCATTGTTGCCCGCGCTTTACGACGAGATGCTGGTGCTGGCCGGACTCGGCTGGATTGTTGCCTTCGGCACTTTCGTTCTGGTGTACGGACCGATGCTGTTGCGCGCCAGGCGAAGTGGCTAAAGCGTTGGTGCATCGCAGCGGGAGCGAACCTCAAGACGCATTTTACAATGAGTGCCGACAAAGGTGGCGCCAGAGCGCGCGGCTCTGTAATGTGCGATTATGGAACCACGAGGCATTTATAGAGAACGCAACGGCTGGGTCACGCAACACAGCGCCCACGTCAAATATGACGAGCACCAGGAGCTTGACGTGTCGGAAGAGCGCTACCGCGAGCGGGGCTACCAGCCGCCATTCGATCAGCTGCCGTGGCAGGACACAGTCGAAGAGCCTCAAGGCTTAACGCAAGCTGCGCAGCCTCGCCGTCCGGGTAGCTAAGCGTCCGGATATTCGCTCAACATCGCTCGCAGCGCCGCTTTGCCCGCCCGGTTGGCTTCCGTCATCGTCTCGAAATAGACCGCGGAATGGTCGATCGCGCTGGTTCGGCCGGCGCGATAGATCTCCCAGCGCCATGATTTCGGCGGCGGCGCCCTGTTCTTCACGACAACGGAAAAGTCTTCATGATCGATCATGGGATGAAACGTTACCACGTAATCCAACGTATTGCTGTAAGAATGAACAGACTCGGTTAGCGACAGAGAGCAAATCCGACCAGATTCGTTGTTCAACTCATCCGCAGCGGGATAGCGCCGAGAAAATCGCGCTTGCCGATATCGACGCCGCACTGCCGCAGGATGGCATAGGCGGCGGTGTAGTGAAAATAAAAATTCGGCAGCACGAAATGATTGAGATAGTCGTCGCCTTTCATGTGGCCCTTTTTGTCCGGGCCCAGCGGAAAGGTGATCTCACGGTCGGCTGACGCGTCGATCGCTTTGTTGTCGAGCGTCTTCAGATAGGCGACGGTCTTGGCGATGCGCTCCTTGAGCTGCGCGAAGGTGGTCTCGTTGTCTTCCACTTTCGGCGCTTCGGCACCGGCAAGGCGTGCGGCGCCGCGCCGGGCTTGATCGGTCGCCACCTGGATCTGCCGGGTGAGGTCGAACATGTCCGGCGCCAGCCGCCAGTGCAGCAGCACCGCGGGATCGATCTTCTTCGTGGCGGCGAAGGCTTCCGCCTTGTCGAGGATGGCGGACAGCGCGTTGAGATTGATTTCGAAAACCGGCAGCGAGGCTTGCGACAAGGATTGCGGCATGGAGGGGTCCGTTGGCTGAACTGTCAGGCGATCGGTTACGACGCCTCGGCCGGCGCTTCCAGGATGGTATTGGTGTTGTCGACGCTGTCATAGATCGACACCTGGACGATCGGGTGGCCCTTCTTGATCACCATAGCTGCCGACTGCGCGGCTTCCACCGTCGTGTAGGAGCCTTTGGTCTGCCGGTCGACCTGGAGCAGATACCGGCCACGCTCCGGCCGCTTCTGTTGTGAGAACGTCTCGTCGGCTGCTTTTTCTTTTCCGGAATCGTCCTTTACCGGCATTTTCATTTGGCGCGGGGCCATTCGATGCTCCTGGGTGGGGGAAGGCTCTATTTAGGCCGTTCGGGTGCCGAAAGCCAGAGCCATGGCGACGCGGCTGCACACGGCGCGCGGCACGGTATAATATGCAGTTACGGTGCCGAGCGCGCGGCGATCTCGTCGCTGAACGGGCAGTGGGCCTACAACCGCTCCAGCGTCGCCGGATCGGCTTTGCCGTCATAAAATTTATCGAGCGCGCCGGCGAAAACC
>CAVZFX010000001.1:0-926536 GCA_963774715.1 uncultured Alphaproteobacteria bacterium | reverse complement strand
TGCTCAAGCGGCGCGGTCACCGGCTCGGCGAAAAGGGTTATGCCGCGGCGGCGGCCGGCTGGGGCATCGTGGTCGGCGGGTCGACCGGCGCAGGCGTCATTCTGCTGTCGCTTCTGATGGCGAGCGGCCTTGAAGGCGCCGCCGTCATCGCCACCGACGCGGCAGTGTCGATCGGCATGGGTGTCGTCAAGATTTCGGTGTTCGGCGCTGCCGGCGTGCTCACGCCGAAGGTGCTGGTCATCGCGCTATTAATCAGCGCCATCGCGTTTCCTTGCACGTTCCTGGCGAAGCTTATCGTCGAGCGGATGCCGGTCCATGTGCATTCCGCTTTACTCGATGCCGTGGTCATTATCGGCGGCACGGTGATGATTTCGGGGGCGCTATCCCGATGACGGGGCAGCGACCGGGGTCTCGCTCCAGGGGGCTTTTGTCCGAATTGCCGTGCAGTAATTGAACAGACTGAATATTTCGCTCACGCCGGGCAGACTACAGATGAACCCGGGCGGGCGATATTTGACCCGCATCTTCTCGATTTCATTCATCGCCAAGCCGGTAAACGCATTAAGTCTCAAAACCTGATTGGTCGCGCGCAGTTTGTTGAACAGGTTCACTTGATCGGGGTTCGTCAGATAGCTCAACTGGGTGGGGTCGATATTCGTTTGTGCGGCCCACTGGCGAATGCCGGCTATGCCGACATGGGTAACATCGAAGCAATATTCTATCGTCAGCACATTATGCAGGGCGCTGCGCCAATCGAGGGTGTAGGTCTTGCCATTGACCGGGTCCTTGATGGGGATTCTCTCCCCGCCCTGAAACGGCATCGAGCCTTCACAATCGAAATTCGTTGCACCAAGCAAGGACATATTGATGGGGTCGATGATCGGCGCAGGACTTTCGGCGGGATCGTGCTCCGGATCGCTTGGCCAGTCGAGATACAGTTCTGCCTTTCGCGCGAGCAGATTGTAGTTCTGGTGCAAGGCCGCGTAGCTGTCGCTATAGCTCTTGTAAATGTTGCGCGCGTCCTTGGTCAGAAAAGCGTCGCCGTTCTTGTAAATATCCGTGGGAACGGCAGCATAGAAATCCGAGATCAGTTGCCGCTGCAGAGCCAGAGCACCCGATAGGTCGCTCGAGATTTCAGCGAAGGTTTGCGTTGCCGAGGCCAGGTCATCCTTGGCGAGGGTGCTGACTTGGTCCTGGTAGGCCGACAAGCTGTGGAAGTAGGCGACGACCAGCGCGCTGATTACCCCGAAAAGACTGAGACTCTTAAAATAAGTAATCTCGCCCTCTATCCAGTCGAACAACGCTTTCAACTTTTGTGCGAACGGCATTATCCCCCCGACCATCGGCGGCTCCCGTTGCAATTTATGATTGTTTAGAGAGGGGGATGCAAGGTTAGAAAGGTGGGCGACCAATCGTTTTTACGGTCCACTTCGCGAGCGGTGGCCTCGGCGGCAGCCCTGCCGGCGCGCCGCAAAAAAGCGGTGCGTGATCCTCGCAGCGGTCGCGTTCGTCTCTGATCAACGCCCCTCGGAACCGCGGCTTGCGGCCAACGCGTCATCCCTCTTCGTCATCGTCGCCCTCTTCCTCGCCGCCGTCTTCTCTCCTCGTCCTCATGATCCGCATCTTCCTTGTTCGCCTCCTCTTCGTCCGCCTCATCCTCCTCATCGCTGTCGGTCAGTTCGATGACTGTCAGCGCGACGGCCGGTATCGATTGCCGGAACAATTCGCCATCGTCGCCGATCCACAGGCAGTCGATATCCTCGTCGCCGACCGATATCACCGTCATGGAATGACCGCCGGACTTCAGCGTGACGACGTCGCCGGGTGCGAGCGCCATGATCGCCTCCTCTGTCTCACATCGTTTGGATGCGCAAAGCCTAGAGAAGCCTTGTGACGATTGTTCGTCACGCCGCGCTTGCGGGTTAAAAAAATTCAGTCGCAGTGGCTGGCCGATGGCGGCATCCCGCTACGGCCACTTCACAACCGGCGGCATCGAGGACAGGATCGACTCGACATTGCCGCCGGTGCGCAGGCCGAAAATCGTGCCGCGGTCGTAGAGCAGGTTGAATTCGACATAGCGGCCGCGGCGGATGAGCTGTTCTTCGCGTTCCGCCTCGGTCCAGGGCTTGGCAAAGTTCCGCCGCACCAGCTCGGGATAGATTTTCAAGAATGCGCGGCCGACGTCCTGGGTGAATACGAAGTCGGCGCCGAAATCGCCGCTGTCGAGCCAATCGTAGAAAATGCCGCCGATGCCGCGCATCTCGCCGCGATGCTTGAGATAAAAATATTCGTCGCACCATTTTTTGAATTTGTCATAGGGCGCGACGCCGCCGTGGGCGTCGCAGGCCGCCTTCATGGCGGCGTGAAACGCGATGGCGTCGGGATCGTCCTGGCGGCGCCGGGCCTCCAGCACCGGCGTCAAATCGGCGCCGCCGCCGAACCAGGATTTGGTGGTGACGACATAGCGGGTATTCATGTGCACGGCCGGCACGTGCGGATTGTGCATATGCGCGATCAAGGAAATGCCGGTGGCGTAAAACCGCGGATCGTCGGCGGCGCCGGGGATCTCCTCGCGGAATTCCGGAGCGAATTCGCCGAACACGGCGGAGACGTGGACGCCGACCTTTTCGAAGACGCGGCCCTTCATCATCGCCATGACGCCGCCGCCACCCGGAGCGCCGGTGTGGTCGGTGCGGCTCCATGGCCTACGGGTAAATCGCCCGATCGGTCGGTCGGCCAAGGGTGCGCCAGCGGGCAGGGCGTCTTCCACCGCCTCGAAGGCCGTAACGATGCTGTCGCGCAAGCTCGCGAACCAAGTCGCCGCGGTCTCTCTTCGGTCTTCGATATCCATGATGGCCCGGAAGCTTAGCTCTTAGGCTGCGATGGCGCGAGAATGTCATAATAACGCGCGAAGATGTTGATTTATCGCAATGACGGCCGAGATCGCCATGCCGCGCCAAATCCCTCGCAATGTCCTGTCCCGCCGCCGCCTGATCGGTGGGGCGGCCAGCGCCGGCGTTGCCCTGCTCGCGGCGCCCGCACTGACCCGGGCCGCAGCGGCGCAAAGCTGGCGCGGCGGTAATCCATTCAGCCTCGGCGTTGCATCCGGTACGCCGCGCGCCGATGGTTTCGTGCTGTGGACGCGGCTGGCGCCCGACCCGCTGTCGGACAATCCGGAAACGCCGGGCGGCATGAGCGGCGGCGACGTGACGCTGCGCTACGAAATCGCAACCGACGAGGCCATGGCCAAAGTGGTGCGGCACGGCGAGGCAACGGCCGAGCGCGCATTCGGCTATTCGGTGCATCTCGACGTCGCCGGCCTCGAGCCGGGCCGGCCGTACTGGTACCGATTCTCGAGCGGCGAGGCGCAGAGTCCGATCGGCCGAGCCAGCACGCTGCCGGCGGCCGAAACGGCGCCCGATAAGCTCCGCTATGGCTATGTGTCCTGCTCCAATTACGAGCACGGTTATTTTTCCGGCTACCGCCATCTCACCGACGAGAATCCGGAATTTGTGCTGTTCCTCGGCGATTATATCTACGAGACTATCGAGGAAAATCGCTCGATCGTGCGCCGGCATTCCGACGGTGTCGAAGCGTCGACGCTGCCGACTTATCGCAACCGCTATGCGCAATACCGGCTCGACCCCGACTTGGCGCGCCTGCATGCGCAAGTGCCGTCGATCGTCACTTGGGACGATCACGAGGTGCAGAACGACTACGCCGACAGATGGTCGGAATATTTCGACGACCCGGCGCAATTCCTGCTGCGCCGCGCCGCGGCCTATCAGGCGTTCTACGAGCACATGCCGGTGCGGCCGATCGTCTCGCATCCCGAAGGGCCAAGGATGCGGGTCTACGACCGCTTCACGTTCGGCGATCTCATCGAGATTTCGCTGCTCGACGGCCGGCAATACCGCTCGCGTGAAGCCTGCTATCGCGCGCCGAACAAGGGCGGCGGCCATTTGGAGACCAATGCCGGCTGTCCGGAGCGGCTCGATCCGGGCCGCACCATGATCGGGTTCGATCAGGAGGGATGGCTTTATTCCAATCTCGCGCATTCCAAGGCGCATTGGAATCTGATCGCACAGGACGTCCTGATGGCGCAGTTGCGGGAAAAACAGGACGGCGTCGATGCGTTCTGGACCGACGATTGGGACGGCTATCCAGCCAACCGGGCGCGCCTATTGCAGCACATCCATGACAGCAAGGTAGCCAATCCGGTGGTCGCCTCGGGCGACATTCATTCGTTTTTCGCCAACGATCTCAAGCTCGATTTCGACGACACGAAATCGCCGATCGTGGCGACCGAATTTGTCGGCACCTCGATCTCGTCGTATGGGCCGCCCTACGATCCGATCAAGCAAGCCTTGCCGGACAATCCGCATGTCCATTTTTTCGAGAGCCGGCGGCGCGGCTATGTCGTCGTCGATCTGCAGCGCGACAAGATGGAAGTGCGCATGCGGGCGGTCTCCGACGCGCACGATCCGCAGGCAACTATAGAGACGCTGAAGAGTTACGTGGTCGAAAGCGGCCGGCCCGGCGTGGTGGAGGCGTAGGGCATTCCGCCAATCTGCCGCAGCGCTTCGCCGGCGGCCATGGCGGCGGCGATCGCGACATTGAGCGAACGCAAGCCGGGACGCATCGGGATCAACAGCCGCGCATCGGCTGCGGCATGGACGTCTTGCGGCACCCCTGCCGATTCCCGCCCGAACAGCAGGATATCGTCCGGCTCAAAGCGATAATCGAGGTACGGCATCGAGGCCGCGGTCGTGAACAAGACAAGCCGATGACCTTCTCGCCGCCGCCAGCCGTCGAATTCCCGCCATGAATCGTGCCGCGTCAGCGCGACGGCATCGAGATAATCCATGCCGGCGCGGCGGAAGGCGCGATCCGACGTGGGAAAGCCGGCCGGTCCGATCATATGGGCTTCGACGCCGAGACAGGCGCACAGCCGCAACACCGTCCCGGTGTTCTGGGGGATATCCGGCTCGTACAGCGCGATTCGAAGCGTCATCTTGCGGCGCCTGCCGACCGGCGGCGGCGATCCGTAGGAATACGGATCGGGCCGGGAAAAGGGCACATAAGTTGCCTTGTGGGTGTCGTTGGGGTCAGACTTGCACTATCGCGGCAAGGGTGCCAATAAAACGCCGCCGGAATGTGTCGCTTCGGACCTTCCCAAGGCCGGAGGCGACCGGTCCTTCCGCCGCCGCACGGGACCTACCGGGGGCGGTTTGCAGCGCGGATGGGACAACCGGCTAGACGTAAGAGGACCGAGGCGGTGACAGCAATCTCAACGGCGGGGCGCACACGCCGGGATTTCCTTTCCACCCCGACTACAGCCGGCACCGTGACTACACGGCGAAGCATCGAGCAATCAGGCATATAAGGTTCGACTATGAGCGGACATTCGACCTACCAGCCGCAGAGCCCCTTCATGCAATGGTTGGAGCGGCGGCTGCCGATCGCGAGCCTCGTCTATTCCTCCTTTGTCGCCTATCCGACGCCGCGCAACCTGAACTATTGGTGGACGTTCGGAGGCATTCTCACCTTCATGCTGGGCGTTCAGATCCTCACCGGCGTGGTGCTGGCGATGCACTACACCCCGCACGTCGATTACGCCTTCAATTCCGTCGAAGGCATCATGCGCGACGTGAATTATGGCTGGTTGTTGCGCTATATGCATGCCAATGGCGCTGCCTTCTTCTTCCTCGCTGTCTATGCCCATATCGCCCGCGGTATGTATTACGGCTCCTACAAGGAACCGCGCGAGGTGTTGTGGATCCTCGGCGTCATCCTGTTCCTGCTCATGGTGGCAACGGGCTTCATGGGCTACGTGCTGCCGTGGGGCCAGATGAGCTTTTGGGCGGCGACGGTGATCACCAACCTGTTCTCGGCAATCCCCGGCGTCGGCGGCTCGATCGTGACCTGGCTGTGGGGCGGCTATGCCGTCGGCAATCCGACGCTCAATCGCTTCTACTCGCTGCACTACCTGTTGCCGTTCGTCATCGCCGGCGTCGTCGTTCTGCACGTCTGGGCGCTGCACATGGTCGGCCAGAACAATCCGACCGGCGTCGAGCCGAAAACCGAGAAGGACACGGTAGCGTTTACGCCCTACGCCACGGTGAAGGACGCCTTCTTTATCGGCCTGTTCTGCATCGTGTTCGCCTATGTCATCTTCTACATCCCGAACTATCTCGGCCATTCCGACAATTACATTCCGGCCAATCCGAGCCAGACGCCGACCCACATCGTTCCGGAATGGTACTATCTGCCGTTCTACGCCATTCTGCGCGGCATCCCGAGCAAGCTCCTCGGCGTCACCGCGCTGGCCGGCTCGATCATCGTGCTGGCGTTCCTGCCGTGGCTCGATACCTCGCGCGTGCGTTCGGCAAATTACCGGCCGGTATACCGGCAGTTCCTGTTCATCTTCTTTGCCTGCGTCATCGGGCTCGGCTATCTCGGGTCGCAAGAGCCGACAGGCGGCTATGTGATTGCGGCGCGAATTCTCACCGCCTATTACTTCGCCTTCTTCTTCATCATCCTGCCGCTGTTGGGCTTGTTCGAAACGACCAAACCGCTGCCCAATTCGATCTCCGAATCGGTGCTGCGCGAAGGCTTGCCGGTCGGTGCATCGGCGCCGCCGCCGGCCGCGCGCGGTTAAGGAGACTCGCCCAATGAAAATTCATCGCGGCATCATCTTAGGTTTCACGCTGGCGGCGACGCTGACCGCCGGTGCGACACTGGCAGCAGCGCAGGAAGCCGATGCCCCGCCGCGGCTGCACTGGTCGTTTTCCGGTCCGTTCGGCACCTACGATCCCGGACAGCTGCAGCGCGGCTTTAAGATCTATCGCGAGGTCTGCTCGAACTGCCACAGTTTGAAGCTCCTCTCGTTCCGCAATCTGGCCGACCCCGACGGCCCGGCTTTTACCGAAGCCCAGGCCGCCGCTATCGCCGCCACGTTCCAGGTTACCGACGGCCCGAACGACCAGGGCCAGATGTTTCAGCGGCCGGGCAAGATTTCCGATTATTTCCCGCCGCCGTTCCCGAACGACCAGGCCGCGCGCGCCGCGCTTGGCGGCAAGCTGCCGCCCGACATGTCCGATCTCGCCAAGGCGCGCAGCTACGAGTGGGGCTTTCCGTGGTTCGTCTTCGACGCCTTCACGATGTATCAGGAAGACGGTCCGGACTACATTCACGCCATTCTGAACGGTTATACCGATGCTCCGGCCGGTTTTGCGCTGCCGCCGGGCGGCCAATACAACAAATATTTCCCCGGCCACGCCATCGGCATGCCGAAGCCGTTGAGCGATGGCCAGGTCGAATACACCGACGGCACGCCGACGACGGTTGACCAATACGGCCGAGACGTCGCCGCGTTCCTGATGTGGGCGGCCGAGCCCAAGCTCGATGCCCGCAAGCGTCTTGGTTTCCAGGTGATGATCTTCCTGATCGTGTTCACCGGGCTCCTGTACTTCACCAAGAAGAAGGTGTGGTACGCCGTGCTGCACGATCCGGAGCTTGAGAAGCCGCGCGCGCCGACGGAATATCGGAGCTGAATTGGCTCGAGCCGGAAGAATACCGGCGACCGCGATGATCTCGTCGAGTTCGAATGATTTGGAGATGGCTTCGGTCCCTTCGCAGGAAAGAGGCCGCAACCGGCGTATTGTCCGACGATTATTTGGCAGCTTTGACGGATACCTTGAAAGAATGGCATTCGCCGCTGGATAAGGGGTTGGTCAACCATCACGATGGGGGGCTCCGCCAATGACCAGTGCCGCACTCGAAAACGACTTGAAAGCCGCGATCCGCACCATCCCGGATTATCCCAAGCCGGGCATCATGTTTCGCGATATCACCACGCTTTTGGGCGATGCGCGGGCGTTCCGCCGCGCCGTCGATGAGCTGGTGCAGCCCTGGGCCGGCGGCAAGATCGACAAGGTCGCCGGCATCGAAGCGCGCGGCTTTATTCTCGGCGGCGCCGTCGCGCATCAGGTCTCGTGCGGCTTCGTGCCGATCCGCAAGAAGGGCAAGCTGCCGTTCAAGCGCGTGAGCATCGGCTATTCGCTCGAATACGGCATCGACGAGATGGAGATGCACGAGGATGCCCTGGTCAAGGGCGAGCGGGTCATCCTGGTCGACGATCTCATCGCTACCGGCGGCACTGCCGAAGCGGCGGTCAAGCTACTGAAGCAGGTCGGCGCCGACGTCGCCGCAGCCTGCTTCATCATCGATCTGCCGGAGCTCGGCGGCGCCGAGAAAGTCAGGAAGCTCGGCGTTCCGGTGCGCACCTTGGTCAGCTTCGAGGGGCACTGATCCGGCGGCTTGCGCCGGACACCCTAGCGGGCCTGCCGCACCGGCTCCTTGGTGAAGCCGCGCAGCGAGGATTCAAGCTCGCCGATCAGAAGCCGCAGCTCGAGATCGCGGAATTGCGCGAAAATGCCGCTGATCCAGCTATGCACTTCGGTCGGGCCGCCGGGCTGGTTTGCCATGTAGGCTGAGAACGAGAAGCCCGGCCGGTCGATGACGCCGCGGACGATCGGCGACAGCCGCGGGATGCGGATGACGCCATAGTCTCGGCGGCTCGGCGGGAAATCCTGCGGCACGAACATGAACGAGGCGGCTTCGTTGTGCACCGGCACGAACGTGGTTCGCGGCAGGCGGTGGCGCAGCTCGGCATAGCTCTTTGCGGTAGCCGGTGCGGAATCGGTCACGAACAGCACGACCGGGTCGATGCCGCGCCGCCGCGCCTCCTGCTCGAAGCCGATCTCCGCCATCACCGAGAAGAATTGCTCGAACAGGGCATAGCCCAGATCGATCACCGTGGTCCGCCATTGGTCGCTGACCAGCCGGTCGAACAGTGCCATTTGGCCGCGGGTATCGGCGATATCGACGGTCCAGACCAGGTTCGGGAAATAGGGCGCCAGTGCCGGCTCGCGCGGATCGAGATCGTAGCCGACCAGCGACGCTCGTCCGCCGAGGCGGAAGAACTCGATCAACAGCCGAGAAACCAGCGTCTTGCCCACGCGCGGGTGCTGTGAGGCGACAATGTAAAGCGGCGTGTGCTGCGGCATTCCCGCGACAGGTCCAATCCGGTGCGACTGGATCGAGACTATGACGAATTCACAACACGGCCTAGCGCCTTGCCGAGGCCGCGTGAAATCCCGCCGCGGGGCGGATCCTTAGGATCGATTGCCGCCCTGGGCGCGGGTCGCCGAAACCGTGCTGCCAGAGGTGTCGAACAGGTCGAGCAGCTTCACCCGATCATACTCGCCCCAGACATTGCCGAGCCAGTGGCGCACATAGCCGCGCAGCACGAACGAGTAATTGGCGGTGTCGCCCTTCGGGTTCTTGTTGGCGACGAAGGTCAGGAACGGAACCGAGGCCAGCTCGACCTGCTCATAGGCCATCTCGTTGAGCTTCGGAATGTTGATGGTCACCGCATCCTTCAGCTTCTTGAAATAGGAGGCGTGCGTGGCCTGGTCCCATTCGAAGAAGTTGGTGTTGTTGATGAAGTTCTTGACCAGGAAATATTTGGCGTCGGTGGTGAAGGGCGCGGTCTCCTCGATCTCGTTGAGCGAGGCGATCGATGAGCCGAGGATGTGGAAGACGATGAAGGTGATCTGGCCCTTCTTTACCGCGTCGAGGAAGCCGATATCGCGCAGGGCGCGCAGCGTCGGCGAGAGAAGTCCGGCGCGCACGTCGACCACGGTCACGGTGGCGTCGGTGGTCGACAGTGTGTCGATGATCCGCATCTGGTCGGCCACCTGGGTGGCATCGACGATGTCGCTCGTTTCCGGATGGAAGCGCTTGAGCGTGCCCTTGGGCGCTTCGGAGTCGAAGGCGCGGGTCGGAATGTGGTGCGCGGTAAAATAGTCGAGCAGCGTACGGGCGACGGTGGTTTTGCCTACGCCGCCCTTGTCGGCACCGACCAAAATCAGAGCTGGTTTAGCCATGATCGAACCCTCACTGACGCGCTTGAGTCGCGTCCTTCATCCTCGACTTTCGCTTCTACACAGCCGCGCGGCCCTTTGGAAGCCTCATCGGCCGTCCAAGCGCCAAGGAGTACGGTTTTGCGCTTATTTGTAATTTGTTAAGGTTAATGCTGCCGGCCGAGAGCCTAATTGCTGCGGTGCGGACCCCAGGGGCCGGGCGCCGATTCGGCGGATGGCGCGGAGTTCGGTGGCGCCGGAGCGCCCGTTTCCGGTTCCGACCACGGTCCGGCATTGGCGGAAGCCTCGTTTGGCGTATTTTCCGGTGCCCAAGGACCGGCCGCCGCGCCGGACGATGCCTCGGCAAGTCCCGGTCGACCGTCGGTCGCGTCGCTCGGCGCAGGCGGCAGCGCCAGCGGGCCCGGATCGTGGCCGCCGGCGAACTTGACCAGCGCCGCGACGCGGCTCTCCACGCTTGGATGGGTGTCGAACAGCTCGCCGAAGCCTTCGCGCGGGTTGTCGATGCACATTTCCATGACGGCGGAGGTCGCGCGCTTAAGCTCGCCGCGGCCTTCGATCTTACGCAGCGCCGAGATCATGGCATCGGGATTGTGGGTGAGCTCCACCGAGCCGGCGTCGGCGAGGTATTCGCGCGAGCGCGACAAAGCCAGCCGAATGACGAACGACAGCACATAGGCGATCACCAGGAGGCCCACGGCGATCAGGACCGCCAGTCCGGCGCCGCTGCCGCCGCCGCCACGCCGCTCTGAGCGCGAGCCGCCAAAGCCAAAGCCGTTATAGAACCAAAGCCGGAATATGAGCTCGGTGAAGAACGACACCACACCGGCAATAATGACGGCGATCACCATCATGCGGACGTCGCCGTTGCGGATATGGGTCAGCTCATGACCGAGCACGGATTCGATCTCGGCGTCATCAAGCGTCTTAAGGAGCCCCGTGGTGACTGTGATGGAATATTGCTTGGGGCTCATGCCGGTGGCAAAGGCATTGAGCGCGTCGGAATCCATGATTTTCAGCTTGGGCGTCGGAATTCCGCGCGAAATGCAGAGATTTTCCAGGATATTGTAGAGGCGCGGCTCGTCGCGGCGTTCGACTTCGCGACCGCCGGTCAGGGCATCGATCATGTCCTGATGGAAATAATAGGCGATGACGATCCATAGCGCCGCGCCCACCGTCGCGAACGGCGCCGCTCTAAGGAAGTCGATCCAGGCGAGCTGCAGGAGCGTGTTTATGTCGGCGTCGACCGAAAGTCCTTCGGCCACCAGCGCGCCGGCATAAACCAGCACGTAGACGAGGAAGAACAGTCCGGCGAGCAGGACGATCGAACGCCGGCGGTTCGATTGAATGTGACTGTAGAGACCGTAGGCGGCCATGGGTCGGCCCGGATGACCGAAGACTAGAACTTGACCGCTGGCGCGGCGGTTTCGGCCTGGCGATCGGCGCCGAGATCGAAATAATCCTTCTGCGCGAAGCCGAAAGAGGCGGCGAACAGCGCCGCGGGGAAGCGCTGAATGCCGGCATTGTATTCCTGCACGGCGTTATTGAAGAACCGCCGCGACGCCGCGATCTTGTTTTCGAGATCGGTCAGCTCCGCCTGCAATTGCTGGAAATTCTCGTTGGCCTTCAGATTCGGATAGGCTTCGGACAGCGCAAAAAGCTGGCGTAACGCGCCGGACAGCATGTTTTCGGCCGCGGCCTGCTGCGCCGGTCCCTGCGCCGATACCGCCGCATTACGAGCCTTGACCACCTCGTCGAGCGTGCCGCGCTCGTGCGCGGCATAGCCTTTGACCGTTTCGACCAGGTTGGGAACCAGATCGTGCCGTTGGCGGAGCTGCACATCGATGTCGGCAAAGGCCTCGTTGACCCGCTGCCGCATGGAAACCATGCCGTTATAGACGGTGATCGCCCATAAAACGACGACGACGATCACGGCGAGAACGATGATGGTCGAGGTGGACATTATGGGCTCCTTCGAAGCGGATTGGAGAATAGGCGGTGCAATGTGCGGCCGGTTTGTGGCCCGCGGCGGATAGATAGTCAGGATTTATGACGTCTGCGAGCGCCTATAAGTTCAAAATATGGCGCGCCGTGGGATCCTTATGATGGTCCGCCGTCCCCGTTAAGGTTAGCTCCGGATCGGCATCGCGGCGATGGCCCGCGTCGGTTAGGGATTCACCCTAAACAGGCGGATGCCAATGTCCGAATCTTATCTCGCTTCCGGGTCCTCGGATCGGGCCGGTGACGGTGTGATGCTGCCAGGGCCGCTCGGCGCCGGGCCGCCGCGCCGCCGCGCCGCCGATAAGATCGGCCAAGATACCGCAGCGCTGACGCGCTTCGAGCAGGAACAGCTGGCGCAAGAATTCGCCGATATCGAGCGCGCCAGCGCCGCGCTGCGCCTGGGCGAGCCGGCGCTGAAGTCCTGGACTAAGCCGAGCGGTCCGGCCACGGCTAAAAAGCCGCGGCCGCTGTGGCTCCTCATCGGGCTTTTGTGGCTGTCGACGGCGCTCATCACCGTCGGTGCGGTTGCCGCCATTGCGACGCTTGCGGGATAGCGGCTATGCCGCTCAATACGCGTTGCGGTACGCCTCGGGCGACAACAGCGTGCGGGCGATGATCTTGAGGTCGAGCCAGAGCGACCAATTGTCGATATAGAACAGGTCGTATTCGACGCGTTTCCTGATTTTCTCGTCGCTGTCGATCTCGCCGCGATAGCCGTTGATCTGGGCCCAGCCGGTGATGCCGGGCTTGACGTTGTGGCGGCGGGCGTAAAGCGAAATGCGGCGCTCGTAGTCGTGGTCGTGCGACAGCGCGTGCGGTCGCGGGCCGACCAGCGACATGTCGCCGGTCAGCACGTTAAAGAGCTGCGGGATCTCGTCGATGTTCCAGCGCCGCAGCCAGCGGCCGACCCAGGTCAGGCGCGGATCGTCGCGGGTGGTCTGCGGCACGATGGCGCCGTCTTCCGCCGTCCGCATGGTGCGAAATTTGATGATGCGGAACGGTTGCTGATTAAAGCCATAGCGGCGCTGCACAAAGAAAATCGGGCCAGGACTGTCGAGCTTGATCAGGGCCGCGACGATGACAAACAGCGGGGTGAGCGCGATCAGCGCCAGCGAGGCGAAGACAAGATCGAAGATGCGCTTTTGCACCACCTCGGCGCGCGACAGCGGCAGCCGCGTCAATTGCAGGCTTGCCAGCGGCCCGACCTTGGCGAGCTCGACCTCGTCGAATTTGTGCAGGATCTGCTCGGGGCCGAGATGGATTTCGACCGGCAGCGCCAAGAAGGTCTTGGCGCAGCGATCGATGATCTCGGTGGCCGACCACGGCAGCAACAGATAGATCGCATCGGGTTCGAGGCTGCGCACGCTGGCGACGGCCTCGGCAAGGTCGCGATCGAGCGCGGCGTGGCGGACTTCGGCTGCCGCGGTGGCCGGGACCGGAGTGAGGAAGCGGCAGCCGACGATGGCGAGCCCCAGCGTCCACGGTTCGTAATGCTGCACGAAGGCGCCGATATGCGCGCCGGTGCCGATGAGGCAGATGCGCTGCGCTGAAACCAGCCCCGCAGCCCGCGCCAGCGCGGTGACGCGCACGATGGCAAAGCGGGATATGACGAGAACGGCGAGCGTGGCGAAATAGAACAGCACGATCCAGCCGCGCGAATAGGCGACGCTGACCTGCGCCAAGAAACCGACCATCAAGAGGCAGATCAACGTGACGTTCCACAATTGGATGGTACGTCGGGCATGCGGCTTGAACGCGAAGAAATTCGGCATCCGGTATTCGCCGCGGAATACGTTGGAGATGGTGAATATGCTTGCCGCCAACAGGCCGACCTGAACGCAACGCGAAATTTCGTCGATATCGCCGTAGGCGATGCGGTAATAGACGATGCCGGTGACGCCCGACATCGCCACGATGAGCGCGACGTCGATGAGAAAAATAGCGATGGAAAAGGTGCCGCGCGAGGCCGACGCCCAGGCGCGCAACACCCGGCTCGTCTCCGGCGGGGATGCCAGCGTGTAGCTTGGTTGAACGTTCATCGGCGCGCCGCTTGGCTGTTGCGTTTTGGACGAACGCATCCCGCCGCCGCCCCGGAATGGGACAGCGCGGAAGCTCGTGCCGATGGCTCGCCAGAACTGTGCCAGCGACGCTGCCATGCGCGCACGGCGCAGACGCGCGCGGTCCGCGCCGTGTTAAGATTACTCGGCCAGCCGGCGCCGGCTCAAAATGGACGTGGACTTAACTTAAAGGGCTTGGGGAGAACCATGCAGGGCAAGATCGCACTCGAAGAGCACTTCGCCATTCCGGAAACGGCCGAAGATTCGATGGGCTATTTTCCGCAAGCCGTGGAGAGCGAGGTGCGGGCGCGCAATGCGGACATCCATGGCCGGCGGCTTGCCCTGATGGACGAGTACGGCATCGAGATGATGATCCTGTCGCTCAATGCGCCGGCGGTGCAGGCCATCCCCGACACGGCGCGCGCCGCCGAAGTCGCGCGCAAGGCCAATGACTTTCTCGCCGAGCAGGTGCAGAAGCGGCCGGGTCGTTTTCAGGGCTTCGCAGCGCTTGCCATGCAGGATCCCGACATCGCGGCGCGCGAACTCGAGCGCTGCGTCAAGGAGCTCGGCTTCCGCGGCGCGCTGGTCAACGGATTTTCGCAGGTCGGCGACGCCGACACCGTGCTCCATTACGACCTGCCGCAATATCGGCCGTTTTGGGCGACGGTGGAACGGCTCGACGTGCCGTTCTATTTGCACCCGCGCAATCCGGTGCCGCGCGATGCGCGCATTTACGACGGCCATCCGTGGCTGTTGGGACCGATCTGGGCGTTCGGCCAGGAGACGGCGGTGCATGCGCTTCGCCTGATGGCGTCGGGCCTGTTCGACGCTTATCCGAAGCTCAACATCATTCTCGGCCACATGGGTGAGAACCTGCCTTATGGCATCTGGCGCGTCGACAATTCCAATGCCTGGATTCCGAACCGCAACAAGTGGCCGGCGAAGAAGCGGCTTGGCGACTATTTCTCGTCCAACTTCTTCCTCACCACCTCGGGCAATTTCCGCACCCAAGCGCTGATGAACGCCATGCTGGAAATCGGCGCCGATCGCATCATGTTCTCGACCGACTGGCCGTTCGAGAACATCGATCACGCCGCCGATTGGTTCGACGTCTGCCCGATCAGCGAGAACGACCGGTTCAAGATCGGGCGCGGTAATGCGCGCCGCTTGTTCAAATTGGGGAATGAGTGAGCGGGGGCTGAGGGGAACGGACGAACTTCGACGTTGGATGTCCGCTATCGGGAAAAGCGGACAATATCCGCACCGTCTGAATATATCAGCTATTGACCCTTAGCCGTCATTGGCGAGCCATTTTGTCGCGCTGCACAGTTTTGGCACAAGCCGGTAGTTTCTAGAGCGAAATACCCTCGGACACTGGGAGGCGGTCCATGAGACGGCGCGAGGTCATTGCGTTTCTCGGTAGCGCAGCGGGCACCTTGGCCTTCGCCGCTCCTGCACAGTCGTCGTCGGTAATTACCTCAATCGGGTTCCTTAGCGGTGGCTCAGCAGCGAGGTGGTCCCGCTACGTAGACGCGTTCCGGGAAGGTCTGGGCAACACAGGCTTTGTAGAGGGGCAGAACATAAAGATCGAATACCGCTGGGCGGACGGTCGATCTGACAGGCTGCCGACGCTCGCGACTGATCTGGTTAGCCGAAAGGTGGCGGTAATCGCCGCAACCGGCGGCAATGCCCCCGCTCTCGCCGTCAAGGCAGCCACCAAGACGATTCCCATAGTTTTCACCGGAGGAGGCGATCCGGTGAAACTCGGTCTTGTTGCGAGTCTTAGTCATCCTGGCGGTAACGTAACCGGCGTTGCCAATTTTAGTGCCACGTTGGATGCAAAAAGACTGGAAACACTCCACCAACTCGTTCCCCACACCGCAAGAATTGCTGTGCTCATAAATCCGATCAATCCCAATGCCGAAACGCAACTGACAAATGTTCAAGATGCCAGTCGCCGGCTTGGACTTGAGCTTTCGGTCTTGAACGCAAGCATTGTGCGCGATTTTGAGCCGGCCTTCGCGGCGATTGCAGGACACCACGTCGGTGCGCTCATAGTTTGCGCGGATGTGTTGTTCAACAGCGAGCGCGACACGCTCGTCGCATTGGAAGCACGTTACGCCGTACCAACGATGTCGCCGTTTCGCGAATTTGCGGCCAGCGGCGGCCTTGCAAGCTATGGCACAAACCTCGCTGATGTTTACCGCTTTGCCGGAATTTACACCGGCCGCATTCTGAAAGGTGAAAAACCCGGTGATCTTCCAGTGCAACTACCGACGAAATACGATCTCGTAATCAATCTCAAAACGGCCGAGGCGCTCGGGCTCACCGTGCCGGCCGATCTTCTCGCGCTTGCGGACGAGGTGATCGAATAACGCGGTACTCGTCTGGAGCGATGCCTCAGACATTCCAAAGGCGCGCGAAGCTTTAGCAAGTCCAGAGTTGCGAGCCGCAATGCAAGAGGCCGGGGTGGTTGGACCGCCCAAAATCAATGTGATCCCCTAAAAAGACGGCCAGGGCACTGCCGCTCATGTTGCATTGCATGAGGCTCAAACTGGCCCGAAACCGAAGTGCCGCGATGTCCGCGATTTGGTCGCGATCAGGTGAAAAACGGACATGGAGCGGACATCGCCCGAAGACCGAGTCTGACCCGGAGCCGACATGCCGACCATATCCATGTGCTTGGGAGAAAATGCAGTTGTACCGGGATTGCGGCCTGGTTCTAGCTTGCGATGTTGCGCAGCGCGGTCAAAGGCAGGTCGAGTTGGTAGACGATTCCATGTAAATCATATTTCAGCCGGGCTTCGCCACGAAGTTGATCTGCGAGCCTGTTGATTAGTCGCGTGCCAAAACCGCGTCGCTTGGGTTCTTGGACAGTCGGACCGCCCATTTCCGTCCACGATAGCTTGAACCGCTTTGCTTTCTCATCGACCGATGGTGAAATTTCTATTCGTCCAGCGGGGACCGACAGCGCACCATATTTAACGGCATTGGTGCAGAGCTCGTTTAGCGACATGGTAAGCGGCAGCACAGCGGCAGAATTAACGTCGAGAGCAATTTCACGAAGGGAAAACCTCGAACTTTGAGGATCATCAAACGGTTCAATGGCGGCGCGAATGACGTTGCTCAATCGCGCTCTGACCCAGTTTGCCTCAAGCAGCAAATCGTGCGCGCGGCCTAAGGCAAATAATCGACTTTCAACCGCAATTCGGCCTTGCTCGAGAGAGTCAGCATTTCGCAAGCTTTGCGAGGTTATTGCAATAACAGTGGCCAGAGTATTTTTTATACGATGATGCAATTCTTCCAATAACAAGCGTTGCAGTTTTTTGGCTGCCTCATTTTCGGAGGCGTCGATTCCAGCCTGCGCAAGCAGACGTGCCGCATCCATCCCGGCCTGCGCCAGCAATTCGCGAAGACCAATGTTTTCCGCCTGAAGATTACTTTCGCTTTTCCTTGTGGTCATCATAGCGCTCTTTGGATGCCCAAGCGCTTACTTTACAACTAACGCTACTGCCATTGCCAATAAAAGCGCATGAGCCACGCCGAAATGTCGGAGTCGCGCACCGTCCAGGACGAAGGAAAAAGCCCTTTCTACCGAAAATACTTCCTCAGGAAGGGAACTATCGCAACGGTTGAGCGTTCATTTATCAGGAGCTGGGGGATATATGAAAAAGCTCGCTTTTATCGTTGCTGCACTGGCCATAAGCGCGGGGCCTGCATTCGCACAGTCCCAAGAGGATCAAGCGGCCTGCACGCCTGATGTCATGCGGCTTTGCCAGCAGGCTATTCCCGACCGAAGCCTCATTGTCGCCTGTCTTATCAGAAGCAGACTGCAACTGAGCCCCGGTTGTTCCGGCGTGGTTAAGCGCGCGCTCACGACGAGTACTAGGACGAGCCTCTGACCGGCTCTAGCCGGCTTCACATCTGGCCGATAATGCCGCTCGCCCAGTGCGTAGGAGGCAGAACTACGCACCGCAAATGCAAAGGAAGACAAGTATGTCGCTTGGACTCATCCTCGTTATCATCCTCGTTATTTTTCTGTTCGGTGGCTTCAGTGGCCGGTTCGGCGGCTACGGTTACGGTTATGGACATGGCGGTGTCGGCATCATCGGCACCGTCCTGATCATCGTTGTCATTCTTGTGCTGCTTGGTCGGATTTAACATGACATCCATCGTACCGAAACGGCATTGGGCAGTTAATCAAAACAGACAAGTCTCCTGTAGATACTTTGTCGGTGAAAAATTATGACAGGAACGAACGTCATTTCCAAATTCGTGCAGCGAGCATTGTGGTTGTACATTGCCGAAGCAGCGATAGTCCTCGCTATTGTGATGATAACTCGCATTCACACGTAGAATAATTGCCTTTCCATCACGCGCTGATTTCGGCGGCAATGATGCCTCCGACAAAAGGATCATCACCATGAAAACTCTCTTCGCAATCGCCGCTTTCACCGCCGTCCTCGCCCTCGCGCCAATTACCGCCCTGGCTCAGGATCGCGGTGCGGACGCCGCGATGGGCGCTGCTTCCGGGTTTGTCGTTGGCGGGCCGGTCGGCGCGGCCGTTGGGGGCGTGATCGGATACACGGCGGGCCCGACCATCGCTGATGGGATGCACCAGCGGCATTACTATTACGACAGCTACGGCCACCGCCATTACACCTATCGCTGAAACATAGCGCGGTTGCGCAACGGAGGCTCAAATGTTCACTGCAAAGCAATATCGAGCGAAGTCGAAGGCATACGCCGAACTCAGCAAGAAGGCGGCCGACGGGGGCCAAATTCGCATATATCAGGATTCGAGCGACAGCTTCAGTGCGCTCGCTGACAATGAAGAGTGGCTGGCGGGCAATTTGGACAAGACGCTGCAAGCTTTGGACGAAAAGCTAACCAGCTATATCAGCCTCGCTGGGAGTAGGAGCATGCCTACGTACCGAAGGTCCACATCTGACGGTGGTTCGGCGTGAGTCTGCTCATGGCCCTTAGCGGATATGGCGCGACGTATGGATAGAGTCCGCAAATCGGGGCAAAGCCGACATCGACCGGGTTTCGTTTATCAACCGAACGATGGAGACGCGCCTAGACTATGATCCGATTGGATTGAATCGGATCATAGTCTAGGATTGTTTGTTGGAGCATGATCTTTTCGGAAAACCGGTATCCACTTTTCCAGATCGCGCCCTAGCTCGCCTCGCGCAGCTTCACCGCGCCTTCGAGGTCGACGGAGACGAGCTGCGACACGCCGCGCTCCGCCATGGTAACGCCGTACAGTCGATTCATGCGCGCCATGGTGATCGGGTTATGGGTAATGATGATGAAGCGGGTGTCGGTCGAGCGCGTCATCTCGTCGAGCAGCGTGCAGAAGCGCTCGACATTGTAGTCGTCGAGCGGCGCGTCGACCTCGTCGAGCACGCAGATCGGCGCCGGGTTGGTGAGGAACACCGCAAAGATCAACGCTAGCGCAGTGAGCGCCTGCTCGCCGCCGGACAACAGCGACAGCGTCGCCGGCTTCTTGCCCGGTGGTTTCGCAAGGATTTCAAGGCCAGCCTCCAGCGGATCCTCGCTCTCGATCAGTTGCAGCTCGGCATTGCCGCCGCCGAACAATTCAGTGAACAGCTTCTTGAAGTTCTCATTGACGATCTGGAATGAGGTGAGGAGACGCTCGCGCGCCTCGTGGTTGAGGCTGTGGATGCCCTGGCGCAGCCGGCGGATCGCCTCGACCAGGTCGTCGCGCTCGCGGATCAGCTTCTGGTGCTGCTCTTCGACCTCGCGCAGTTCCTGCTCGGCGAGGAGGTTCACCGAGCCGAGCCGCTCGCGCTCGGCTTTGATGCGCTCGATCTTGGCCTCGACCTCGGCAACCGACGGCGTCTCGGTGTCGGGCTTGAGCTCGGCGACTTCCGCCGCGGTCGCCGGCTCGACTTGCAGAATTTCGCGGATCTCATGCTCGACATCGGCGAGCCGGCGCCGGGCGCCGTCGTGGCGCTCCTCGCTGCGCGCAGCCTCGGCGCGAGCTTCGCCGACCGCCTCCAAGGCGATGCGCGCGGCCTTGTCGGCCTCGGCGAGATCGGCCTCGGCCGCCGCCAGTTGATCGGCGGCAGCGCGGCGTTCGCCGGTCGCGGCTTCGATCTCGCCGATCAGCGCCTGACGCTGCGCTTCGAATTTTTGCGGCGCGTCGATCAGTTCGGCGCGCTCGTTGGCCGCCTCGTCGGTGCGCTGGGCGAGCGTGGCGATCTGGCCTGCCGCATTGTCATTGCGGTCGTTCCACTCCTCTCGCTCGGCGGTGATGGCGCGCAGCCGGTGATGGGCGAGCTCGGATTCGCGCGCGATCGACTGCGCCTCGCCGCGCTGCTCGGCGCAGGCCGAGCGCTCGCGCGCGATTGTCGCGTTGATATCGGCAAGCTTGCCTTCGATTTCGCCGGCGTCCGGCAAGGCGGCGAGCGCGCTCTCCGCTTCGGCGCGGGCGAGCTGCGTCTCGTCGCGCGCCGCGCCGATGCGCTGGCGGGCTTCCTGGAGCGCCGACAGGCGCGCGGCGTTGCGGCTAATCTCGCGCTCGGCGGCAGAGTGGTGTTCGCGCGCGGCATCGGTGCGGTGCTGGGCCTCGCGCCAGCGCGCGCGCGCTTCGGTCTCGGCGGCTGCCGCCGCGGTGAGCGCCGCGTCGGCGGCATCGACAATGCCGCGTTTGCCTTCGACGTCGCTCCGCGCGATCGCAAGCTCGCTCTCGATCGCTTGCAGCCGGCCGCGTTCGGCGAGCCGGCGCGCCGCGCCAGTCGGCGCATGGGCGGCAACGGCAAAACCGTCCCAGCGCCAGAAATCGCCTTCGCGCGACACCAAGCGCTGGCCCGGCTTGAGTATCGAGGCCAAGTGCGCTCCGTCCGCGCGTTCGACTACGCCGATCTGGGCGAGGCGGCGTTGGAGCTCCTCCGGCGCCTTCACGTATTCCGACAGCGCCATGACGCCGTCCGGCAGACGCGGATCGGACGGATCGATCGCCGCGCCGGCCCAGTGCATCGGCGCAGACGAGCCTACGGGTGCGTCGAGATCGTCGCCCAACGCGGCGCCGAGCGCCTTTTCATAGCCTTCGGTTACGCTGACTGCGTCCATCACCGGCGGCCACAGGTTCTTGCTCTCGACCGCGAGCAGCTTGCCGATGGTCTTGGCCTCGGTCTCGAGCCGCTGCACGCTCTTCTCCGCGGCGGCAAGCGGCGCGCGCGCGGCGTCGATGTCTTCGCGGGCATGGCGATGCGCGGCTTCCGCGGCATGCGCCGCCGTTTCCGCCTCGGCCAGCGCCGCTTGCGCTTCCGCCACCGCAGCGGCCAGCGCCGGCAAATCGGGCGCGCCGGAATCGGTCGCGGCAAGGCCGGCTTCGATATTGGCGAACTCGGCCTCAAGCCGCGTGGCGCGCTCTTGATGCTCGCGCAAGGCGGTCTGCAACTGATTGCGGCGGGCGGTGAGGTCGGCGAGCGCGCCGGTCAGGTCGGTGAATGATTTTTCCGAAGTGGCGAGTGTCGTATCGGCCGCCAAGACGCGCTCATTGGCGCCGGCAAGCCGTTGTTCGGTCTCCTGCGCCACCGCGACAAGAGCCTTCTCTTCGGCATCGAGCCGTTGCAGCGCCGCAGCGGCGTCCGCCGCCAGCGCCCGCTCGCGAGCCAAATCGGCCGCGAATTGCTCGATGCGGCGGTCGAGTTCGCCGATCCGCTCTTTGGCGCGAGCCTCCTCGCGCTCCAGCGTTTCGCGGGCGACGACGAGGCGCTGCAAGCCAGCCGCGGCTCGCGCCTCGGCCTCGCGCAACGCCGGCAGCCCGGCGGCGATCTGCGCCTGCCGGGTCGAGGCTTGTGCTTGTTCGCCGGTGCGCGCCGCGACGACACGGACGGCTTCATCCTTGGCATGCCCGGTTTCGCCGACTTCGGCCTGCGCCGCGATCCAGCGCAGGTGAAACAGCAGCGCCTCGGTGCGGCGGACCTGACCGGAGATATTGCGGTAGCGCACCGCCTGCCGAGCCTGGGTTTTCAGCGCGGCGACTTGGGCGGCGAGCTGGCCGATGACGTCCTCGACCCGCGCCAAATTTTGCTCAGCCGCCTTGAGGCGCAATTCCGCTTCATGGCGACGCGCATGCAGGCCGGAAATGCCGGCGGCTTCTTCGAGGACGCGGCGGCGCTGGTCCGGCCGCGCCTGGATGATCTCGCCGATGCGGCCCTGGTGCACCAAAGCCGGCGAGCGCGAGCCGGTCGAAGCATCGGCAAACAAGACGCCGACGTCGCGCGCGCGCACCTCGCGGCCGTTGACCCGGAAGGTCGAGCCATGCTCGCGCACGATGCGGCGGGAGACTTCCAGCGTATCGAATTCGTTGAAGGAAGCCGGCGCCGTGCGGTCGCTGTTGTCGATCGAGACGGCGACCTCGGCGTGATTGCGCGCCGGCCGGCCGTTATTGCCGGAGAAGATGACGTCGTCCATCTCGGCCGCGCGCATCGCCTTGTATGAGGCTTCGCCCATGACCCAGCGCACGGCCTCGACCAGATTGGATTTGCCGCAGCCGTTCGGGCCGACGACCCCGGTCAGTCCGGGTTCGATCTCGAAATCGGTCGGTTCGACGAAGGATTTGAAGCCGATCAGGCGCAGCCGCGTGAGCTTCATTCGCTTGGCATGTCCCTCTCCCATGCCGCGGCGGTGCAGGGAATCGTTAAATGCTCACGCCGAAAGCCGGAACGCCTTGGGCGCGGGTGATGTGCCGCATCGGCGCGGAGAATAAATCGTCGGGTTTCCAAGCGCAACACGCGCTGCCGATTTATCCAGACCTTCGCGCTGCCAGATTGACTCGGCTGGCGCCCGGCGAAGGCGCAGCCGGACCCGATCGGGGGCGAAAAACCCTTATCCCGTCTTGAGATAGGGGTCGATCTCCTTCGCCATCGCGTCGATCGAAAGGTCACCGATCAGCTTCTTGCCGTTGACGAAGAAAGTGGGGGTCGAGTTGACCCCGAGCTTCTGAACGGCGTGATCGCGCACCGCTTGGATGTCGTCGAGCACCTTCTGATTCGCCAAGCATTGCTTGAACTGGTCGTCGGTGAAGCCGAACTGCTTGGCGATTTCCTCGAGCGGCGGCACCGGATCCTTGACGATCCATTGTTCCTGCTTGGCGAACAGGGTTTCGACGATCGGCATATATTTATCCTTGCCGCCGCAGATCGCGATCATGAAGCCTGCTGCCGCCAACTGATCGAGCGGGAAGGTACGCAGCGTGTAGCGGACTTTGCCGGTGTCGATGTAGCGTTTCTTCAATTCCGGAAGCGTGTTTTCCTCAAAATGTGCGCAATGCGGGCAGGTCATCGAGGCATATTCGATGATCGTCACCGGCGCCTTGTCGGAGCCGAGCCACACGTCGCCGTTCGGACCGGCATCGGCCAGATCGGCCGGTGAAACCGCGGCATCGTCCGCCCGGGCCGGACTTGAGAGCGGCAGGAGCGCGGTGGACACGCCGGCGCCGACGAGGGCGAAAGCCGCGCCGGCCAGCAATAATTCACGACGATTGAGCGTCACAGGAGGGCTCCTGGTTCGAGCGGAAATTCGAGGAGTTCATGGCGCAAGAATGTGGCATTAGCGCGCCTGGGAGCCAAGTACCCTGCATGATCCTGCGACAAGGGGCGTCACGGTCGTTTGATGGCGGCGCCGAGCCGCGCCAGCGCGTCTTTCAAATCGTCATCGCGGATATCCGACAGCGTTTCGGCCACACGCATCGCCGCCGCGGGATCGAGGCCGCGGGCGGCTTTGCGTTCGCGGTGCAGGAGAGGCGCCTGGCGTAACGCCAGCCGCGTTACCGCACGCCAGCCGAGAAAGCGATTGACCCGCTCGCAGATCACGTCGCCCAAGTGCTGGATCTCGATCGCCGCCGGCCCCTCGACCCGCAGCACCAGCGTGCCGGGCTCGCGCTCGTCGCCGTCTGCCGGACGGGTCCACTGGATTCTCATCGGCTCGCTGTGGGCGGCGATCTCCACGCCGACAATCTCGGTCCAGCGTGTGACCAGTTCGGCCGAGGCAAAGCCCTGCCGCGTAAAGGTCTCGCCCACGATCTTCGGGACAAGATCGCGCAGCGGCTTGGCGAACGGGCGCGCAGCCTTGCTCATGGATAGGTCTTGTTCACGAGGTTTGCCTCTGTCATCCCAGGCCCGATGACCGTAGCAGCGAAGACGGCCGAGCGACAGCGCGCCAAGCCGACGGCGGTGGCTTCGTCACCGCAACCCACCGCCTTGTTGGAGTGGTACGACCGCCATCGCCGCCGGCTGCCGTGGCGGGCGCCGCCGGGCGAGCGCGCCGAGCCGTATCGCGTCTGGCTGTCCGAAATCATGCTGCAGCAGACCACAGTCAAGGCGGTCGGACCCTATTACGCGCGCTTTCTGGCGCGCTGGCCCGATATCCGGGCGCTGGCGGCGGCACCGCTTGAAGAGGTGCTCAAGACCTGGGCCGGTCTCGGCTATTACGCCCGCGCCCGCAATCTGCACGCCTGCGCCCGCGTCGTAGTCGAGCGGCACGGCGGTCAAATCCCTGCAAGCGAAGAGGACCTTCGCGATTTGCCCGGCATCGGCGCCTATACCGCGGCCGCCATTGCGGCCATCGCGTTCGATGCGCCGGCAACGCCGGTCGACGGCAATATCGAGCGCGTCATCGCGCGGCTTTATGCTCTCGACTCCCCGCTGCCGGCGGCGAAGCCGGAAATTTCCCGGTTGGCGCGGGGTTTGACGCCGCCGCAGCGTACAGGCGATTTCGCCCAAGCCATGATGGATCTCGGCGCCACCATCTGTACGCCAAAGACTCCCGCCTGCGCGCTCTGTCCCTGGAACAAAAGCTGCGCGGCATACGCGCGCGGCGATGCCGAGACGTTTCCGCGGCGCGTGCCGAAGCGAGAAGGGGTGTTGCGCCGTGGCGCTGCTTTTGTTGCGCGTCGCGCCGACGGTTTTGTGCTGCTGCGCACGCGGCCGACGAAGGGTCTACTTGGCGGCATGACTGAAGTACCGACGACGGAGTGGACGAAGGATTTCGACGACGGCGCTGCGCTAAAGTGCGCCCCGTCTTTCGCTTCACGGAAATCGCCGAAGTGGCGGCGCACCGTCGGCATTGTCCGCCACGTCTTCACCCATTTCCCGCTCGAATTGACCGTCTACGTGGCCGATGTACCGGCGCGCACGCCCGCTCCCGAAGGAACGCGGTGGATCGCAATTGCCGAGCTTGCCAGAGAAGCTCTGCCAAGCCTCATGCGCAAGGTCTTGGCGCATGCGCTGACTTCGGATCGAATGCAGCAAATCCAGCCGGGAAAGGATCAATCATGACAATCGAACGCCACGAGAGCGGACCGCGGATGAGCAAGGCCGTCGTCCACGGCGACACGGTCTATCTTGCCGGCATCGTCGCCGACGCGCCCAAGGGCAAGAACACGGCCGAGCAGACCAAGAGCATCCTTACTCAGATCGATGGCTTTCTTGCCAAGGCCGGCACCGATAAGAGCAAGCTCCTTTCGGCCAATATCTGGATCACCGACATGGCGAATTTCGCCGAGATGAACGCGGTGTGGGACGCCTGGGTATCGCCCGGCCATACGCCGGCGCGCGCCACCGTCGAAGCCGGCCTCGCTTCGCCCGATTATAAGGTCGAGATCATGGTAGTCGCCGCGAAATGACGGCCGAGCCCGGAATCCTTGCGATCTTCAACGATTGCCGCGCCGGGCGCGAGGCGGAATTCGAGGCCTGGTTCCAGGGCGAGCATCTTGTGGAGCGGCTTTCAGTGCCGGGCTTTCTGTTCGGCCGCCGCCATAAGGCACTGTCCGGCTCGGCGGGCTATTTCAATTTCTACATGGTCGAAAGTCCCGAGGTGCTGACGTCGAAGCCATACCTCGAACGGCTCGACAATCCGACGCCGATGACCCGCACGATCATGTCGGAGGTTTTCGTCAACATGAACCGCACGGTATGCCGGCGCACTGTTCGGTGCGGCAGTTTCCGCGGCGCCTTCGCGGTCACCGCCCGGTTCAACCGCAAACCGGATGAGGCGGCGCTGTCGGCTGCGCTGGAAGCGCTCACGGCCGACACGTCTGTCGCCGGCGGCGAAATATGGATTGCGCTCGATGCCGCCGGCACGCCGGTGTCGATGGAGGAAAAATTGCGCGGCGGCGATAAGAAGATTGCCGGCGCGCTGATGATCGACACGCTTTACCAGGCGGATGCGGAAGCCGTCGGCGCGCAATTGGCACAAGAATTTCCGGGCACCGACATCGGCGCCTTTTGCGTGCTGTGCCAGATCGGGCGAGGTGACCTATGAAAACGCTGCTGCCGCTTGCCGAGACGATCGCGCAACGCTTGATCGCGCGGCGCGAGACCATCGCGGTCGCCGAATCCTCGACCGGCGGGCTTATCGCTGCCTCGCTGCTGGCCGTGCCCGGCGCTTCGGCCTATTTTCTCGGCGGCGCGGTGGTCTATACAAAATCGGCGCGCGCGGCGCTGCTCGCTATCGGCGACGCCGAGATGAAGGATTTGCGGGCGTCAACCGAAACCTATGCGCTGCTTATTGCCGAGCGTATGCGCGAACGGCATGGCGCGACGTGGGGCCTCGGCGAAACTGGCGCCACCGGCCCGACCGGCAACCGCTACGGCGATCCGGCGGGCCACACCTGCATTGCGGTCTCCGGTCCGGTCGAGCGCGCGATCACGCTGCGCACCGGCAGCGCCAAGCGAGTGGCCAATATGGAGGCCTTCGCCAAACGCGCGCTGGAGCTGCTTGTTGAAGTGATATCGGGGAAGTAGCCCGCCGATGACCTCAGAGCTCGCGGGCGACACGCCACTTGGCGCGCGACGAATTGCAATCTGCCAGCCAAGTGCTCTTTCGATCAAGTCTTTCGCGCAGCCCGTCAGCTGAAACCTGCCGTCGACGGGTGAGCGGGCGGTGTAGCCCGCAACTCTGCAACGTATCTGATCAGCCGGCTGCAAAAGTCCTTGATCAGCGGCTGCCCGGCCATGTCTTCTTTGTACCAGATCGACAATACCCTGCTAGGCATTTCGCCGCGATATGCAAGGCGCACGAACTGCCGCTCGTCGCAGAGGTGTTCCATGACGAATTGCGGCAGCGCGGCGATATAGTTGCCAGTGGCCAGCAGGTGCAGAGCAATCGACACGTCGCCCGCAAGCTCGATTTGCAGCCCCTCGCCGAGGCCTTCCGCGAACCTGACATAGCCGCTTGCTTGGCTTTGAGTGGGTGCCCCAACGATGATGTGCAACGCCTTGGCGATATCTCTTCTGCTGACCGACTCCTTCTGCGCCAGTGGATGTCGCGGGCCGGCGTAGTAGGCGCGTTTATCTTCAAACAGCGTTATTTGTGTCAGGCCCTCCTTCGAGAAGAACGGCTCGATTTGGACAATCGCGGCATCGAGTTCGCGCGAGCGTACGCGGTTGATCAGGCTGTCGGGACCCTCGACATCGATACGCAATGCGACTCTCCAGCGGGCACTGCCGACCTGAGCAAGAAATCTCGGCACCACGGAGTGCGCAAGCATTGTGCCGACTCCGATTCTCAACCGGCCGTCCAATCCGCCTTTCCAGCGCCCAAGATCAAACTCCGCCTGCCGCAATGCCTCGCGAATGGCGCGGCCTTCCCTTCCGAGCGCGGCGCCGATGTGGGTCGGGGTAACGCCGTAGCGTCCGCGCCGCAGCACCGGAGCGCCGATCAAGGCTTCCAGACTCTTGATGTTACGGCTGAGCGTCGGCTGGGAGACGTTTAGCGACTTCGCCGCCAAGGAAATCGAGCCAAGATCGATGATTTCCGCAAGTTGTCGAAGGTAGCGCGGCTCCATCGCGACGTTTCCTTTCGGCTCGGACCAATCGCGGCCATTCGACCCAAGGTATACGAATCTGAATGGGAGCGGTCACTTTCAAGATTGTAAACAGGGATGTTATCCGCCAGATATCGCAATCACCACCCGCCGCTGGGAAAAGCCCAACAGTTCAAATCGGCGCACAAAGTCTGCAAAGGAGGATCGCATGGCTGAACTTGCAACCGTGACAAGGACCGATGTTCCGTTGAAGGTACGCAAAGTGAGCGCGTTTCTCGGCGCCGAGGTCACCGGTCTAGATCTGACCAGGCCACTCGATGAAATCACCGTCAAGGCTATCGATGCCGCGCTCGCCACTCACGAAGTGCTCGTTTTTCCCGGGCAGACAATCGGTTCTGAGGATCTCAAGCGGTTCGGCCGCTATTTTGGCGAGCTCACTGTGCATCCGTTTTCCACCAACGCTGCCGACAGTCCGGAACTGATTGTCTACGACAACAAGGAGGGCAATCCACCGGCGGCAACGGATATCTGGCATTCCGACGAGACGTTCCGCGAATGCCCGCCCATGGGCACGATGCTGTGCTCGAAGATCGTCCCGGAGATCGGCGGCGATACGGCCTTTCACAGCATGACGGCGGCTTATGACAGCCTGTCCGATCGTATGCAGCACTTCATCTCGGGCCTCGAAGCGGTGCACGATTTCAAGCCATTCAAGGCGCTGTTTGCCGAGACCGAGGAGGGCTGGCGCAAGCTGCAGCACTTCGAGGAAATTTACCGCCCGGTCACGCATCCGGTCGTGCGGGTGCACCCGGTATCGGGAAAGAAAGTGCTGTTCGTCAATCCGCAGTTCACCCTGTTCATCAAGGGCATGGAGGAAGGCGAAAGCCGGGCTCTGCTCGACTCACTGTGCCGTGTCACCAGGGTTCTGGAGCATCAATACCGCCATCGCTGGGAGCCCAACATGGTCGTGTTCTGGGACAACAGGTCGACCCAGCACGCGGCCGTACACGACTACTATCCGCAGCGCCGGCTGATGGAACGGGTCACAATCAAGGGCGATCGCCCGCGGGGTACGGGCGAAGTGGCGAAAATCGCCGAGCTGCGGAAATTCAAAATGCCGCCGCTGATGTCGCTTAAGGAGCGGGCGCTTCGCCAGCACGAGCGATAGTTGCCGGTCGGGAGCCGATTGGTCCGACAAACTCGTGCCCATCGGTTGAGCTCGCGTCGGCGAAGGAAATCGCGCCGACGCGCGCCAATAAGAAAATCGAGCCGAAGGGGAAGGTCATGCATAAGGTGCGGCGCTCGTTCCTATACACATTATTCGCAGTGTTCGTCGTCCTTGTCCTTGGCATCGCGGCAGGGATAACGGCAACGCCATCGGCGGCGCAGACTTGGCCGCAGCGGCCCGTCAAGATCATCGTACCGCTCGGCGCCGGCTCCGGAGTGGATATCGGCGCGCGCCTGTTCGCGGATCGGTTGTCGGCGCGCTGGCGCCAGCCGGTCATCGTCGAGAACAAGCCGGGCGGCGACGGCATCGTCGGGATCGGCGCTTTCGTTGCCGCACACGACGATCACGTGCTCCTGTGCACGCCGACGTCGGTGTTCACGGCGCATCCCTACCTGCATGACAACTTGCCCTACAAGCCAAGCGATCTGCTTCCGATCGCCAGGACGACCAATACGGTGATCGTGCTGGCGGTGCCGGCTGCTCTGAACGTCAAATCGCTGGCGGATCTCGTCGCCTTGGCGAAAGCTGAGCCGGGTAAGATCACTTGGGCGGGTGTGACCGGCGCGCTCGATTTCCTGTTCGAAGGATTTTTACAGCGCGAAGGACTGTCGATGACGAAAGTGCCATATCGCAATCCGGTGGAGGCGGCGACCGATCTCGCCCAGGACCGCGTCCAAGTCTATAGCACCGGCCTGCCGATCGTGCAGCCATTCCTGCAGTCTGGTAAAATTAAGCTGCTCGCCCTCACCAACTCCGAGCGCACGTCTATCGTGCCCGGTCTGCCCACCGCGAAAGAGGCCGGCTATCCAGAGCTGACGCTGGACGGCCTTATCGGCGTCTTCGGTCCATCCAATATGTCGAACGAGCTGCGCGAACGCATCTCCGCCGATATTGGCGCCGTCGCCGTCGACAAGACGATTGCGGCGCGGCTCGCCGCCACCGGACAGGTTCTCAATGTTAGCGGTCCGGCCGAATTCGCCGCGGCCATCGCCGAGCAGCGCGCCAAGCTTGCCGGTATTGCCAAGGACCTGGGCATCGTTGCGAAACAGTAAGCGGAGCGCAACGGACGACGTTACGCCGTAGTTATCTCGGCGCGCACTTGCGCGCGAAAGCTGTCGATCAGCGTCAAACCCTTCGGCGTCTCGACATGCCAGAACGTCCAGCCGTTGCAGGCCTCGATGCCTTGCGCGAGTGCGCCAATGCGGTGGATCGAGCCAACGGCGTCGCCCAAAGATATCGCGCCATCGGCGCGCACCAGCGCGCGATGCCGGCGCTTGGCGTCGACGAGGTTGACGCCGGGCGAGATCATGCCGCGCTCGATCAGGGCCGTGAACGGTACGCGGGGCGCTTCGCGCGCGGTCATGAAAGTGGCAAGCGACGGCTCCGGCATCGGCTCAACCGCGTCGATGCGCGCTTGCGCCGCCTCGGCATAGCCGGTCTCGCGCTCAAAGCCGATGAAACGCCGGCGCAGCCGGTGCGCCACCGCGCCGGTCGTGCCGGTGCCACAAAATGGGTCGAGCACGAGATCGTCCGGCCGTGAGGCGGCGAGAATGACGCGGGCCAGCAAGGCCTCCGGTTTTTGTGTCGGATGCAGTTTCTTGCCGTCGCGGCCCTTGAGCCGCTCCTCGCCGGTGCACAGCGGAATGAACCAGTCCGAGCGCATCTGGACATCGTCGTTGCCCGCCTTGAGGGCCTCGTAGTTGAACGTATAATTGCGCTTGTCGGCATCGCGCGCCGCCCAGATCAGGGTCTCATGCGCATTGGTGAAGCGGCGGCCGCGGAAATTCGGCATCGGATTGGATTTGCGCCAGACGATGTCGTTGAGGATCCAAAATCCCAAATCCTGGAGCATCGTGCCGACGCGGAAAATATTGTGGTAGGAGCCGATCACCCACAGCGTGGCGGAAGGTTTCATCACGCGACGGCAGGCCATGAGCCAGGCGCGCGTGAAATCATCATAGGTGGAGAAGCTCGAGAACTTGTCCCAATCATCATCGACGGCGTCGACGCGGGAATTGTCGGGACGCTTGAGGTCGCCTTGGAGCTGGAGATTGTAGGGTGGATCGGCAAAAACGAGATCGACGGACTGCGCCGGCAGCTTTGTCATCTCGGCAACGCAGTCGCCGACGACAATGCGTGCCGAGGGAGACGCCTGAGACTCAATACACACGCGGGGCGCCCTTACGGACGCCCCGCGACGCGACACAACCATGACTTAGAACTCTGACTCAGGCGACGCTGGTCGGCGACGCGGGACCTACAACCGACAAAACGGATCATGCCGTCTCAAGGTAAAAAACATGTTACTGAAATGAAGTTCGCGCTAGGCAATAAATGCCGGGAAACACTTGGTTAATTCGGCCGGCGGAAGCAAATAGTTGCGTTTGAATGAACGCCGCCAAAGCCGGTCTTTCGCAGGAGCAAACAAATGCGCTGGGATGAATTCCGCCGCTCGAGCAATGTCGAGGACGATCGCGGCGCCAGCATGGGCGGCGGCTTCGGCATGCCCGGCGGCGCGCATGGTCTCGGTATCGGCACCATCATCATTCTTGGCCTGGTCGGCTGGGCGCTTGGCATCGATCCGAGCGTGCTGATCAACGGCGCGGAAATTCTCTCCGGCGGCGGTCAGGTCGTGCAGCAAAGCGGGCCGCCGCCCGCGGACGACGCGCGCACCGCCGAGACCAAGGATTTCATCGCCGCGGTGCTTGGCGATACCGAGGACCGCTGGACCGATATTTTCACGGCTATGGGACGCACCTACCATCCGGTGCGGCTGCGGCTCTATGACGGAGCGATCGACGGCGGTTGCGGCATGGCGCAATCGGCGATGGGTCCGTTCTACTGTCCGCAGGATAAGGACATCTACCTGGATATGTCGTTCTTCCGGGATATGCAGGACAAATTCGACGCCTGTTCGAGCGATAAGGCCTGCCGGTTCTCGGAAGCCTATGTGATCGCGCACGAGGTCGGCCACCACGTGCAAGATGAGCTTGGTCTCCTCCACACCGTGCAGGCGCAGCAGGCTTCGTCAAATAAAACCGTCGCGAACGCATTGCAGGTGCGGATCGAACTGCAGGCGGATTGCTACGCGGGAATCTGGGCGAACCGCGCGCAAAAGACGCACAGCTTCCTCGACCCCGGCGATGTCGATCAGGCCTTGCAGACGGCTGCCGCCATCGGCGACGACCGCCTGCAAAAGGAAATGCAGGGCTATGTGGTGCCCGACAGCTTCACCCACGGCACTTCGGAGCAGCGCAAGCGCTGGTTCTCAAACGGCTTTAATTCCGGCCAGCTTTCGGCCTGCGATACGATGGCGGCGGGTTCGCTGTAACCGCGCTTGGCAGGACGCTCCGGCGGGCCTAAGCTATTAATGGACTGATGTATTTCCCGCTCATTCCCGCCAGCGCGGGCGGGTGGATTAGAGTTGCGTCAAGGCGTAGCGATGCCAGGGATCGACGAGACCAAACAATTTGTGCCGCTCAAGCTCGCGGTGCTCACTATTTCCGACACCCGCGACATGAAGGACGACAAATCGGGTGCGCTCCTGGTGCAGCGCATCGTCGCTGCCGGACATTACGTCGCCGAGCGCAGCATCGTCACCGACGACATCGAGGCGATCCGCGCCCGGGTCAAAGCCTGGGTCGCCGATCCGATGATCGATGTCATCATCACCACCGGCGGCACCGGCTTTACCGGCCGCGACGTCACGCCGGAAGCGATCGAGCCGCTGTTCGACAAGAAGATGGACGGCTTCTCCGCGCTGTTCCTGGTGATCAGCTTTCCGAAAATCGGCACTTCGGCGATCCAGTCGCGCGCCACGGCCGGTGTCGCCGGCTCGACCTACATCTTTTGCCTGCCGGGCTCGCCCGGCGCCTGCAAGGACGCCTGGGACGAGATTTTGGTGCATCAGCTCGATTATCGCTACGGGCCGTGCAACTTCGTCGAGATCATGCCGCGGCTTGACGAGCATCTGCGCCGGCCGAAGGCGAAGGGCGCCACGGTCTAACGCTGCCCGTCGCCAGCGCGCGCATGACGATCAGCGCCGCCACCACGAGAATAGCGGCCAAACCCACTGGCGCTCTCACGGCGGGCAGCATCAGGATCAACAAGCACGTAAGCCCGATGCCGCCCATTTCATGCGCCAGGAAACCGTCGGTCCGGCCCAGCCGGATGATAAAGGCAAGCGGCACCGCCAGTATTGCCAAGTCGTAGGCGAACAGATGAGGCGCCGCCAATAACGTCCCGACGCCAAGCGCGGCGGCCTTGAGTTCGAAGGCGGCGCGGCTGCGCCAAACGATGGCGATGGCACCGGCGGCGATAACGGCCACCGAAATTTGCACAGTCCACGCCAGCGTCTCGCTGCCGCCCAGCGTGAGAGTGACGCCGAACACCGACTGCAGCTTGCCCCAATCCGCCATGCCGTTGGTATGAAGGGCGTAGCCGATACTGGAAAAAAACCCTTGCCAGCTTGCAGCGCCGAAAGTCGCCACCGATGCCGCCGCCGTCAGCACGGCGACGATGCCGGCGCTGGCGAACGCCCGCCAGCGGCCGCCGGCCAGGAGCGCGATCGGAAATAAGATTCCAAGATGCGGCTTGTAGGTCAGCAAGCCGAGCAGCGCGCCGGCGCAGATCGGGCGTTGCTCCATCAATGTGAGCGAGCCGCCGATCAATGCGGCCGAGAAGAAACCGTTCTGACCGACAACGGCATTCGCAACGACCGCCGGGCAGGCGCAAGCAAGCAAATAACCGACGCGATCCCCAATGATGGCGCGGATTGCGGCGAGATAGGCCAAGAACGTGCCCAAGACCCACACCACAAACGCGATTGCATAGGGGAGCAGCGCCAAAGCGGCGGCGGCAAACAAAAACGTCGGCGGATATTGCCACGCCAAATAACCGTCGAACGGATGGCCGAGCACGTTCTCGTCGACGAGCTTTAAAGCCGGCCAGTCATAAACTGCCGCGGCATGCCCCGTGAGCGCCATATGACCCGCGGACCAGGTGGTGACGAAATCGTAGATGCTTTCGGTGCCGCGTGCCGCCAACAACTCGCGAACGTAGGTGCTGCCGAGAAGCGCTGCATTGGCGACGGTGAGCGCCAGGCAGATAAGCTTCACCGGACGCGACAGCCTGGCGCCGGTGCTGGGGGCGGGAAGCGTCTCGTAGGAAAAGGCCATCGGCGTCGAGCCTCGTTCCACTCGCGACGAGTTTGGTTCAATTGCCAAGACGACGGGCCGCCATGAGTGCTCCTGGTTCGTCACCTGACGCCGGCCAAAATTTGCCACCACTCTTATCCGAGCAGGTAAAAATACGTGCGGCGATTTCAGCCAAGCCCCGGGCTGCACACCTTGTTGTCCAAGATGGTTATCAATTTGCAAAAACACCGGTCGTTTAGAGAGACGGCGGCAACGGCACCGTGCCAAGGCCTCCCAGCGGCGGAGGCGAGGTCTGAAAACGAAACTCGGGATGGGCGGGCCACGCCCAACTCCCACGGAAACCGGTGAGTGCCAGCATGCCCAGCGCCACAATAATGAACGCGCTCAGAGTCGCTGCAGCCAACCATCCGCGGCCTCGCGCCGGATAGCCGAATTGCTGGAGTGCCGACTGCATTTTGCTTTCGTGCCTTGCCACGACCGTTACAGTTCTAGATTCCAATGCTCGCTCACCACGGGCTTGCTCCAGCTCACGCGTTCCTCGCTGCGCGTCAGCGTGAAGCCGGCCTTCTGATAAATGTGCCGCGCAGCGGTGAGCACGCTATGCGTCCATAGCGTGATCTTTTTGTAGCCGGCGCCGCGGGCGAAAGTGATGCATTCCTCGACCAGTTGCGCGCCAAGGCCAAGGCCGCGCGCCTTCGGGTCGATCAGCAGCAGGCGGATGCGCGCCACCGTGGCGGAGTCGGCGGCGAGGAAAACGCAGCCGACATTCTCGCCGCCCATTTCCGCGATCCAGCAGCGCTCGCGCTGCGGATCGTTCTTGTTGGCGAAGTCGGCGACGATTTGCGCGCAGACGCCTTCGAACGGTTCGATCCAGCCGTATTCCTGCGCGTAGAGCTCGGCGTGGCGTTTGACGACCCAGCCGAAATCCCCGGGACGCGGCGTGCGCAGGGTGTAACCGCTTGCCACCGCCGGCGCGTCCGGCGCTGCCGTTTGCGCATTGCTGCCGAGCAGCGTCTCAATCGTGGCCATCGCGCCGATCAGGCGCAGCTGCTCGTCGGACGAAAGCCTGCCGAGCATCGCGCCGATGTCGTGCTGCGATCTGCGCTCCAGCGGACCGAATTCTTTGCGGCCGCGCGGCGTGAGCGTCAGATGGCTTTGGCGGGCGTCACTGGTCGATGTCGTGCGCCGGATCAGGCCGTGCTTTTCGAAATTGCGCAGCACACGCGACAGATAGCCGGCATCCAGATCGAGCGCCCGGCCGACCTCGCTGGCGGTGGGGGCGTCTCGGCTCGCGATCTCGTACAGCACCCGCGCCTCGCCGAGCGAATAGGGGCTGTCGAGGAAGGTTTTGCGCAACACGCCGATCTGCCGCGTGTAGAAGCGGTTAAAACCGCGCACCGTCGCGATGCGGCGTTCGGTGTCATCATTTACGTCATCGCTACGGAGTTGATTACGATCCAGCATGCCATGAGCATCGGCCATATACTTGACAAAGTCAAGTATATGGCCGCCGCATTTGAGCGTAGATAATCGGTGCGCGTTCGCGATCAGGAGCCTGCGAAGGCCTGGGTGGCCAACTTGACGATGCGCCGCCTGCCGATGCGGCGCAGCAGGTCATGCTCCGGGTCGCCGGCGTGCTCGGAGTGGCCGCCCACACTGTCGTACAGTTGCTTGGCGATCAGGAGACCCTGCTCCGAACCGGGCGGGGCGCCGAGCGCCGTTGCTACGCCGCGGAGGAATTCGCGCAGTGGGCTTTGCCGGCCGCCGCGTTGAAACACGGCCGCACCGGCTTGCCGCGGGTCTTGCTGGAGGAAACGCCCGACCTCGCCGGTCCACGGCGCATCGAGCACGGTTCCGGGCCGCAGAAACATCAGCCACGGCATGCGCGCCTTCGAAACCGCCGTTCTAAGGCGGCCCGAAAGCGGCCCCTCAAGCATGAGGAAATTGCAGCCGGCGACGTCGGCGACGGCTCCGGTGTCGTCTTGCGAGCCGCCGTCGGCGATCAGCACTTCGGCAATCAGGCCCGCCGTCGCGCCCGGCACCAGCGCAGCGAGGGTCGGTAGCAGCGCGCGTTCCGAATTCCGCGTTGGAATGATGACGCTGAGCATGTCGTGCGGCTTGGGCCTTGCCCCCGAAAAGCGGTCCGCAAGCTGAATAGTCCCTGGAGGCAACGGCTCCAAGGCTTGTTGCCTCCAAGGCTTGTTTATGCGCAGTGATCACGTGGAATTGTTCTTGATTTGTTCTCATCGCCACGTTAGCTTCTCAGCAACAGTTGCCAAAAGAGTAACCCATGAGCCGTTCATCCGCGTTGCTACGCCCGCCGGCACCGCTGCCCTCCGTGCCGGCGGGCGAACTGGGAACCGCTGTCGACCGCGAGCGCCGCCGCGGCCGCGGCACCGTTTCGAATGCCTCCGGGCGTTTCGAGCCGCTGGCCCGCGTCGCCTTCGACGACGGCTGGCAGGGCATCGAGGACTTGCCGGCGTTCAAGACTACGGTGACGGTCGATTCGACGCGCAAGATCATCGCGCGAAACGACTCACCCGACATTTCCTTCGATCAGTCGATCAACCCGTATCGCGGCTGCGAGCACGGCTGCGTCTATTGTTACGCGCGGCCGAGCCACGCCTATCTCGGGCTCTCCCCGGGACTCGATTTCGAATCCAAGCTTTTGATGAAGCCGCACGCGCCGGAATTGCTGGAGCGCGAATTGTCGGCGCCGAATTATGTGCCGAAGATCATCGCGCTCGGCTCCAATACCGATCCTTATCAGCCGATCGAGCGCCGTTATCAGATCACGCGCCGCATCCTCGAGGTTTTGGAACGCGCCGGCAATCCGGTCGGCATCGTGACCAAATCGGCGCTGGTGTTGCGCGATCTCGACATTCTTGCGCGCATGGCCAAGCGCGATCTGGTCAAGGTGGCGATTTCGGTCACCACGCTCGATGCGAAATTGGCGCGTGTGATGGAGCCGCGCGCCTCAACGCCGCCGCGCCGGCTCGACGCCTTGCGGCAATTGGTCAAGGCCGGCGTGCCGACCTCGACGCTGATCGCGCCGATCATTCCCGCGATCAATGACGCCGAGCTGGAGCGCATCCTTGAGGCGGTGGCGGAAGCCGGCGTGCGCCATGCCGGCTATGTTCTGCTTCGGTTGCCGCTGGAAATACGCGACCTGTTTCGCGAATGGCTGACTGAGAATTTCCCCGATCGCGTCGAGCATGTGTTCAAGCTCGTCCGCGATACTCGCGGCGGCAAGGACAACGATTCGACCTTCGGCAAGCGCATGACCGGCTCCGGACCGATCGCCTGGATGATCGGCCGCCGCTTTGAAGTCGCCTGCGAGCGGCTCGGCTTCAATTTGACCAGCGTGAAGACCACGACCGAGCATTTCCGGCCGCCGCGGCCGGCGGCGGCGCAGCTCGATCTGTTCTAGGTCGCATCGGGATTTATGGCGGCGTTGCGGATCGCGCTTCGGCGTGCTCATGATGCCGCATGAGTCCAACGGCGACGACGCGCAATGGAGCCGGCCGCAAGGCAACCGGCAAGGACGCTGCGCCCGAGCGTTTGCCGCTCGGCGAAGAGGTCGTGCTGCGCCCCACGTTCCGCCGCGAGCGCGCGGCGCTCAAGCGCGGGGTGTGGCCGATTGCCGGCTGCGACGAGGCCGGCCGCGGACCGCTTGCCGGGCCGGTGGTGGCGGCGGCGGTCATTCTCGATCCGGACCATATTCCGCGCGGGCTCGACGATTCCAAGCGACTGACGCCGGAGCGGCGCGAGGTGCTTTACGAGCGTATCTGCGCGCGTGCGCAGGTGGCGGTGGCGATGGCGCCGCCGGCCCGCATCGACCGCGACAATATTTTGCGCGCGTCGCTCTGGGCGCTGGCCCGTGCCGTCGCTGGTCTGCCGGTCAAGCCGCGCCTGGTTTTCGTCGACGGCCGCGACCGCATCGATGCTGGCTGCGACTGCCAGGCCGTGATCGGCGGCGACGGGCTTGTCGCCTCGATTGCCGCCGCATCCATCGTCGCCAAGGTCACACGCGACCGGCTGATGGCATGCCTCGGCGCGGCGCATCCCGGTTATGGTTTCGAGCGCCACATGGGCTACAGCGTGCCCGAGCATTTCGCGGCGCTCGACCGGCTCGGGCCGACGATCCACCATCGCCGCTCGTTCTCGCCGGTGGCCGGTGCGCTCGGCCTCACCGATGACGATGCGGACGCGGTGATCGCCGGCGTATTGCCTCTCTAGGTTCGCCGCCGTATAGGGCAGCGCCAAACCATCGCTTGGCGATGCTGCCGTGGGTGCCCGCCGAGCCTGATGTAGTTTGCCGATGTTCTACGTCCCCCTTTACATCGAATTGTTGCGTTCGCGCCCGTTGCTGGTGTTTTGGCCGGCGGCGCTGTTGCAGGCGGCGATCTGGATCGCGGTGCCGATGCTGTTCTATTCGGCCCCGCCGGAAGGTTTGGCGCAGCTTCTCGCGATCGGCCACGAATTGCGTTTCGATGCCGGCGTCGGTCCGCCGCTGGCCTATTGGCTTGCCGAGATCGCGTTCCGCGCCGCCGGCATGGTCGGCGTCTATGTGCTGGCTCAAGTCTGCGTGGTTGCGACCTATTGGTGCGTGTTCGCGCTCGGCCGCGCCATCGCCGGGCCGACGCATGCGGCCATGGCCGTGCTGCTGATGGTTGGCATCTCGCTGTTCACGGTGCCGTCGCCGGACTTCGGGCCGCCGATCCTTGCCATGGCGCTGTGGGCGGCTGTGCTGCTGCAGTATTGGCGCGCGGCGATCCGCGGCGAACGGCGATCGTGGTATGCGCTCGGCATCGCGGCGGCACTGCTGCTCCTTTCCAGCGACGCGGCGCTGCTCCTTCTCGGCGCGCTTATCGCGTTCACCGCGGTCACAGGGCGTGGACGCGCCGCGAGCACCGCGATCGAAGCCTGGATTGTGGCGCTCGCGCTGGTGCCCTTTCTCTTCCTGCATCTCGTCTGGCTCGCGGGCCTATTGCCGGCGGCTTCGGGTCACGCGCTTGTGCCGATGCTCGCGCGGTTGCGTGACGCCGCGCTTGCCGGCGCCAACACCATGCTGTGGCTGCGGCTGCTTGCAGCCCTCATCCTCGCTCATGCCGGGCTCGCCATCCTGTCGGTGCTGGGCGCCGGCTGGCCGCGGGTGCGCGCCGACCCGGCGCCGCCGCTCGCGCGCCATCGCCGTTGATGCATTCGCCCTGACCTATGTGAGGGTGTTTGCGCTTCTTCCCGGCCTGCTGGCGACGAGCGTCGCCGTAGTGCTTGGACGTTCGCTGCCGGTCGGCGGCGCGGCGCCGCTTATCGTGCTGTCCGGGCTCGCGCTGGTCATCGCCGCCGGTGACAGCATTGCGCTCTATCACCAGCGCATTCTCGGCTTCGCTTGGGCCGGACTGTTGATCGTGCCGGCGATTTTCGTGCCGATCCTGATCGTCACCTTGCCGTGGACGGCCGGCATGGATCTGAAAGTCGCGCAGCCGGCCAAGGCCATGGGCCGCTTCTTCGCCGACAGTTTCGAGCGCCGCACCGGGCAACCGCTCGCCGTCGTCACCGGCGATCCGCGGCTTGCCGCGCTGGTCGCGCTCGCCGCGCCGAGCCGGCCGAGCCTGTTTTTCGACGCCGACCCGGCGCGCTCACCCTGGGTCACTGCCGACGACATCCGCAAGAAGGGCGCTGTTGTGGTCTGGCTCGCGCCCGACACCACGCCGGTGCCGCCGCCCGACATCAAGGCGTATTTCCCCGATCTCGTCGCCGAAGTGCCGCGCGCGTTCAGTCGTCCGGTAGAGGGTCGATTGCCGACATTGTGGATCGGCTGGGGCGTGATCAGGCCGGGCAGCGTGGCGGCGGCGCGTTAAGCCGCGTCACCGGACTGCCTCGGTCCGTCCGCAATGACTGTCAATGGTACGTCGCGCCCTCGCGGACCTTGCCTCGGAACAGCCAATAAGTCAGCGCGGTGTAGCCGAGGATCATCGGCAGCAGGACGAGCGTGCCGATCAGCATGAAGAGCTGGCTCGACGGCGCGGCTGCCGCGTCCTCAATCGTAAGCGTCGGCGGCAGAATATAGGGAACGGTCGAGATGACGAGGCCGAGATAGCCGAGCAGGAATAGCGCAATGCTCGCAAGAAACGGCGCAACGTCGCGCCGCGCCTTGATCCAGCGCCAGTCGGCGAAGGCGACCAGCACGGTGACGATCGGCACCGGCGCGAGATAAAGAAGGTTCGGCATGGTGAACCAGCGCTGCGCGATGCGGGGGACGGTGAGCGGCGTATAGAGGCTGACCGCGGCCATGAATACCACCACGGCGATGAGCAGCACTTTCGCTTTCGCCGCGGCGCGGGCCGCCATGTCGCCGTCGGTCTTGAGCATCAGCCAGCACGCGCCAAGAAGCGCATAGCCGGCGACGACGCCGAGCCCGCATAACAGGCCGAACGGGGTCGCCCAATCGAACGGGCCGCCGGCAAAGACGCCGTTCTCGATCTTCACCCCCTGCACCAGCCCGCCCAGCACCAAGCCCTGGCAGAAGCCGGCCAGCGTCGAACCGGCGGCGAACGCGACGTTCCAGAACGGCTTGTGATGCGCGATGGTGCGGAATTCGAAGGTGACGCCGCGAAATACCAAAGCCAGCAGCATGATGATCAGCGGAAGATAAAACGCCGGCATGATGATCGAATAGGCGCGCGGAAACGCGACCAACAGCCCGGCGCCGCCGAGCACCAGCCAGGTTTCATTGCCGTCCCAGAACGGCGCGATCGACGCCAGCATGCGGTCGCGCTCGGCGTCGTCCTTGGCAAACGGAAACAATATGCCGATGCCGAGGTCGAAGCCGTCGAGGATGACATAGAACGCCACCGCGACGCCCATCAGCGCGGCCCAGATCCAAGGCAGCCAAGGGGCGATGTTCAAGGAGTGTGTCATGGCGATCGCTCAGGTGTCGAAGGTCGGATGACCGGCGGCGAGATGCGGCGTCCTTTCGGGCAGCCGCGTCTCCTGGATGCCTTGGGCGATCAGCCGGTTGATGAAGTAGACGCCGAACGAGAACACGACGCCGTAAACCACGACGAAGAGGATCAGCGTGGTCGCAATGCTCCCGGCCGGCACTGGCGAGACCGCATCCGCAGTGCGCAAAATGCCGTCCACGATCCACGGCTGGCGGCCGCTTTCGCTCACCACCCAGCCGGAAATGACGGCGACGAAACCGACCCACCAGGTCTGCGCCACCACGTGCAGATACCAGCGCGTCTCGAACAGCCGCCTGCGCCACCACAACCACGCGCCGAACCAGGCCGCTGCCATCATATAGAGACCGATGCCGACCATGATGCGAAAGCCGAAGAAGACGTTCGGTACCGGCGGGCGGTCCTGCGGCGGCACGTCGTTCAATCCCGGGAACAAGCCGTCCCATTGCCGCGTCACCAACAGCGATCCGATATGCGGCAGCGAGATGGCGTAGCGATTGCTTTCGGTGCTCTCGTCCGGCCAGGCAAAGATTTCAAACGGCGCCGGCTTGCTGCCGTCCCAATGCCCTTCCATCGCGGCGATCTTGGTCGGCTGATATTTGAGCGTGTTCTCGGCGTGCAGATCGCCGATGATGAGCTGCAGCGGCGCCAGCACCGCGGTCAGCCCGATCGCCATGCGCAGCATGGTGCGCGCTTCCTCGCCATGGCGAGCCGCCAGCAGATAGCGCGCGCCGACCGCGATGCCGACGAAGCCGCCGGTCAGCAGCGAGGCATTGAGCATATGCGCGAGCCGGTAGGGAAAGCTCGGATTGAAGATGATGGCCCACCAGTCCGCCGGATAGGCGACGCCGTCTTCCATCGTGTAGCCGGCCGGCGTCTGCATCCAGCTGTTGGCCGAGAGAATCCAGAACGCCGACATGGTCGTGCCGAAGGCGACCATCAGAGCGGAGAACACATGCAGCCAGCGCGGCACCCGTTCGCCGCCGAACAGCATTATGCCGAGGAATGACGCCTCGAGAAAGAACGCCCCCAAGACCTCGTAGCCGAGCAGCGGACCGATCACATTGCCGGCAACCGCCGAAAAGCGGCTCCAATTGGTGCCGAATTGGTAAGACAGCACCACGCCGGACACCACGCCCATCGCGAACGATACCGCGAAAATCTTGGTCCAGAACGCGGTGAGCCGCTTATAGCGCTCGGCGCCGGTCCAGCCCCAAAGCACTTCCAGCGTCGCAAGGTAGATCGCGATCCCGATCGTAAAGGTCGGAAAAATGATGTGAAACGAGATCGTGAAAGCGAACTGCAACCGTGCCAGCAGAACCGGATCGAGATGCATGAAGCAACTCCGTCACCTGCGGCCGTGGAATCGCTCTATAATATGGACGCACTCGGGCGAGGGGGGAAGACCATGGACGACGTCAGGGGAAGCCGCGCGCAAAAGCCGCAATCCGTACTCGATCGCTGGTTCGGCCTGGGGGAGGCGGGCAGCAATGTCCGCACCGAATTCATCGCCGGCCTGACCACGTTCCTGACGATGGTCTACATCGTCTTCGTCAATCCGCAGATCCTCGGCAATACCGGCATGGACAAGGGTGCGGTGTTCGTCGCCACCTGCATTGCGGCTGCGGTCTCCACCATGGTGATGGCGCTCTACGCCAACTATCCGATCGCGCTGGCGCCCGGCATGGGGCTCAACGCCTTCTTCGCCTTCACCGTGGTCCTGACGATGAAATACACCTGGCAGCAGGCGCTGGCCGCGGTGTTCTGCTCCGGCGTGATCTTTTTTCTAATCTCGATCTTCCGCATCCGCGAATATATCATCAATTCCATTCCCAAAAATCTAAAGCTTGCGATCTCCGCCGGCGTCGGGCTGTTTCTCGGCATTATCGCGCTCGAAGAGGCAAAGATCGTGGTGGCGTCGCCAGCGACGCTGGTCACGCTCGGCGATTTGCGCAACCCGGTGCCGATCCTGTGCCTCCTTGGCCTCGTGCTGATTACGGCGTTGAACTATCGGCGCATCATCGGCGGCACGCTGATCGGCATTCTGATCGTCACTGTGATCGGCATTCCGCTCGGCCTCGCCAAATTCAGCGGCGTAGTCGCGGCGCCGCCGTCGCTCGCGCCGACCTTCCTGCAGCTTGATTTCTCGCGCGTTACCGAAGGCTCGTTCCTGATCGTGATACTCAGCTTTCTGTTCGTCGACGTGTTCGACAATGCCGGCACGCTGATCGGCGTCACCCATCGCGCCGGTTTGACCGACAAAGACGGCAATCTGCCGCGCATGAAGCAGGCGCTGATCGCCGACAGTTTCGCCGCCATGTTCGGCTCGCTGATCGGCACCTCGACGACGACAAGCTATATCGAGAGCGCGGCCGGTGTCTCCGCCGGCGGCCGCACCGGGCTCACCGCGTTGTTCGTCGCGATCTTCTTCGTGGCAGCGCTGTTCTTCGCGCCGCTCGCCGGCATGGTGCCGGCCTATGCGACTTCTGCCGCGCTGCTTTATGTCGCTTGCATCATGGCGCGCGGACTTGCCGAGATCGACTGGGACGACATCACCGAAGCGGCTCCGGCGGTGGTCGCCGCCATCACCATGCCGCTCACCTATTCGATCGCGACCGGCATCGGGCTCGGCTTCATCACTTACGCGCTGTGCAAGCTGATCGCCGGTAAATTTGCGGACGCCACGCCCGCGGTGCTGGTGCTGGCGCTCGTTTTCGCCATCAAATTCGCGTTGGGGTGATTAACCCGCCAGCGCCTTCTTCAGCGCCAGAAAATCCCGCCAGGCGAAGCGCTTCTGCAACGGGCTGCGCAGCAGGAAGGCAGGATGGAAGGTCGCCAGCGCGCGAATCTCGCGCGTGCCGGTGTCATAGGGAAGCCAGCGTCCCCGCGCGCGCGTGATGCCATCCTTGACCGATAGCAGCGTCTGCATCGCCGGGCCGCCGAGGCAGACCATGAAATCGGGATTGGCCAGCTCGATCTGGCGGCGGATGAACGGCAGGCAGATCGCGGTCTCCTGCGGGGTGGGCGTACGGTTCCCCGGCGGCCGCCACGGCACGACGTTGGCGATGTAAACCGACGAGCGATCGAGCCCGATCGCCGCCATCATCAGATCGAGCAGCTTGCCGGAGCGGCCGACAAAGGGACGGCCGACAATGTCCTCGTCGTAACCCGGCGCTTCGCCGACGAACATCACGCGGCTTTGCGGATTGCCGTCGGCGAACACGAGCTGCGTCGCGGTGGCGCGCAGCGCGCAGCCCTCGAACGCTTCGAGTAGCGTGCGCAGTTCGTCGAGCGTCTGCGCATTGCCTGCCGCCTGACGCGCCGCCATGACGGCGGCTTCCGGTGATGCTGGGGCGGGTACTGTCGCGCGTGAGCGATCCGGCTCTGCAGGGGCGGATCGTGGAACACGATCGGCGCTAGGGCCTTGCTCTAGGCGCTTTGGCGCGCCATCAGCGCCATTGGGCCTAGCCCCTGCGGGGGGAGGCGCGGTCTCCTCCGCCATGCGGTCGACCGGCGTCTCGCCGATCAGCGCGTCGGCGCCGGCATCGAGGTAGAAGGCGAGGAGTTCCCGGGCGTCTTGGGGGTGCGGTATCAAAATTGGAGTCCGGCACTGGTCTTTGTCGATTGTATTGGCACCCATTTCGTGAAAAATCATCAGCAATCGACCGGGACACGGAGCATGCCATGAATACGCCGGAGCTTCCGCCCCGGGAGGCTATGGAATTCGATACCGTGATCGTCGGTGCCGGGCCTGCCGGTCTCGCCGCCGCCATCCGGCTCAAGCAGCTCGCTCCGGACAAATCCGTTGTCGTCGTCGAAAAGGGCTCCGAGGTCGGCGCCCACATTCTATCCGGCGCGGTGATCGACCCGATCGGCCTCGACAGCCTCATCCCGGAATGGCGCGACGAAGATACGCCGATCAAAACCGAGGTCGCCGACGACCGTTTCTATGCGCTCGGCGCTTCGGGGGCGCTGCGACTGCCGCTCATGTTGATGCCGCCGCTGATGAGCAATCACGGTAATTTCATCGTCTCGCTCGGCGACGTCTGCCGCTATTTGGCCAAAAAAGCCGAAGCGCTCGGCGTTGAAATCTATCCGGGCTTTGCCGCCACGGAAGTTTTGTTCGAGAACGATGCGGTCGCCGGTATCGCCACCGGCGATATGGGCGTCGCCAAGGACTGCCATCACAAGCCGGGCTTTGCCCGCGGCATGGAGCTGCGCGGCAAATATACTTTGCTCGCCGAGGGTGCGCGCGGCAGCCTGTCCAAGGTGCTGATCGAGCGCTTTGGTCTGTCGCAAGGTCGGCAGCCGCAAAAATTCGGCATCGGGTTGAAAGAACTATGGCAAGTCGCGCCTGAGCAATTCCGCAAAGGTCTCGTGCAGCACACACTTGGCTGGCCGCTCGACAATCGCACCGGCGGTGGCTCGTTCATCTATCATTACGACGACAATCTGGTCTCCGTCGGCTTCGTCGTTCATCTCAACTACCGCAATCCTTATCTGTCGCCGTTCGAGGAATTCCAGCGCTTCAAGACGCATCCGCTGGTCCGCGACACTTTCGCCGGCGGCAAGCGCCTCTGCTACGGCGCCCGCGCGCTCACCGAAGGCGGCTGGCAATCGGTGCCGAAGCTTGTGTTTCCCGGCGGCGCGCTGATCGGCTGCGCGGCGGGCTTCGTCAACGTGCCGCGCATCAAAGGCAGTCACAACGCCATCTTGTCGGGCATTCTGGCGGCGGAGCATGTCGCGGCGGCGTTCGCCGCGGGCCGCGGCAATGACGAGCTGTCCGGTTACGAAAATGCCTGGCGCTCCTCGCCGATCGGCCATGATTTGTGGCGGGTGCGCAACGCCAAGCCGCTGTGGTCGAAATTCGGCACCGCGCTCGGTATCGCGCTCGGCGGGCTCGATATGTGGACCAACACGTTCCGTTTTTCGCCGTTCGGCACGCTCAAGCACGGCAAGCCGGATTATGCGACGCTGCAGCCTGCGGCGAAATGCAGCCGCATCACCTATCCGAAACCGGACGGCAAACTGACCTTCGACCGGCTGTCGTCGGTCTACCTGTCGAACACCAATCACGAGGAGGACCAGCCGGTCCATCTGCTGGTGCGCGACATGGCTCTGCAAGAGTCATCCGAATTCGAAGTCTTTGCCGGACCATCGGCGCGCTATTGCCCGGCCGGCGTCTACGAGTGGGTCGAGGAGGGTGGGCAAGAGAAATACGTGATCAACGCGCAAAACTGCGTCCACTGCAAAACCTGCGACATCAAGGACCCGAACCAGAACATCACCTGGGTGCCGCCCGAAGGCGGCGGCGGACCGAATTATCCGAATATGTGATTGGTGCGTCCGCACGACGCTCCCAACGCCAAAACGAAGGCCTGGCAGGCATCTAATTCTACTGCCGCGATTTCGCCGCCGTTGAGGCCTAAAGGCTGATTTGGCGCGGGAAAGTAGCGCGGCGGGGTGCTCAGTTTGTGTCCTTGCGGGCCTTCGGCAAAAGGATCATTCTCGCGCTGACATTAAGAGGCATCGGGCGCTCGATTCCCGCCTTGCCGGTCCAGTTCATCAGCCGAACCAGTTCGCCAATGGAGATCTCGTGACTCATTCGCTGCCCCGGCATGCCGCCCTTGTCGGCATCGTCCTAGCTTTCAGCCTTTCGTCAGCGCTTGCCGCGGAAACGCCGGCGCAACAGCAGTTGTCGCCCGAGAACGCCTTCGGCAGCTATCTGGCCGCTCGGCACGCATCAGCGGAGCGCGACGAGAGCGCCGCCGCCACCTACTTTCTCGACGTCCTCAAGCTCGATCCGCATAATTCCGAGCTGTTGAGTCGCGCGTTCCTCTCCGAACTTTCCGACGGCGACATCGATGCGGCGAGCAAGCTTGCCGACCGGCTGCTTGCGATCGATCACAGCGATCGTATTTCGCGGCTGGTCGTCGGCATCCGTGAGCTGAAGAAAAAGCATTACGCGCTGGCCCGCGAAGATTTCGCGCAGTCGGTGCGCGGTCCGGTGACCGACCTCACGGCAACGCTGCTGTCGGCCTGGGCGCTCGCCGGGCAGGGCGATACGCATGCCGCGATCGACACTATGGACAAGCTGTCGGGCCCGGATTGGTACGGCATTTTCAAGGATCTGCATGCCGGTCTGATCCTCGATCTGGCGCAAGACAACAAAGCCGCGGGCAAGCGCTATGCCAGCGCCTACAAGGCCGATCCCACCGCGCTGCGTACAGTGCAGGCGTACGGCCGCTGGCTGTCGCGCAATGCCAGCAAGAGCGATGCGTTGAAGGTTTATGCGGATTTCGCCAAGGAATTGCCCAGCCATCCTTTGATCGACGAAGAGATGAAGCGGATCGGCGACGGCGAAAAGCTGCCGCCGCTTGTCGATACACCCCAGGCCGGCGCCGCGGAGGCGCTTTATGGGCTCGGCGCCTCGATCGGGCGCCGCGGCGGCGAGGATCTTGCGCTGATCTATTTGCAGCTCGCGCTCTATCTCCAGCCGAACCACGCCATGGCACTATTGTCGCTTGGCGATCTTTACGAGGATCTCAAGAAGCCCGATCTCGCCATCAAAGCTTATGAGCGGGTGCCGGCAAGCTCGCCGCTGTCGCGCAATGCGCAGATCCAGATGGCGGTCGATCTCGACACGCTCGGTCGCACCGACGAATCCAAGAAACTCCTCGACAAGGTGGTCGCCGATCACCCGAAGGACACCCAAGCGATCATCGAGCTCGGCAATGTCGAGCGCGGGCACAAGGATTTCGCCGATTGCGCCAAGACTTACGGCAAAGCCATCGATACGCTGCAGAATCCCGACAAGTCGAACTGGGTCACGTTCTACTTCCGCGGCATCTGCTATGAGCGCTCGCATCAGTGGCCGCTCGCCGAAGCCGACATGAAGAAAGCGCTTGAGCTCTATCCCGATCAGCCGCTGGTGCTCAATTATCTCGGCTATTCGTGGGTCGACAAGGGCGTCCATCTCGATCAAGGCATGGACATGATCCGTAAAGCCGTCGAGCAGCGGCCGGACGACGGCTACATCGTCGATTCGCTCGGCTGGGCCTATTTCCGCACCGGCAATTACGACGAGGCAGTCAAGAATCTGGAACGCGCCGTCGAGCTCAAGCCCGAAGACCCGACCATCAACGACCATCTCGGCGATGCCTATTGGCGGGTGGGACGCACCTTGGAAGCGCACTTCCAATGGTCGCAGGCGATCGACCTTAAGCCCGATCCGGAAGATCTGCCCAAGATCGAGGTCAAGCTGAAGGACGGCCTGCCGTCCGACACCACGTCGGCGGCCGATGCCGGCAAGCCGGCTGCGCCCACCGATGCGGACAAAGCGAATTCGGCGGCAGATGCCGATAAGGCTAAGAAGACCGGCAACGGCGGGTGAGGGTTCTTCTTGCCTGTTCCGCTTGTTGAGACCGCGGCGGCCAAGGTCAATCTGACGCTGCGGGTGCTCCACCGCCGCGCCGACGGCTATCACGAGATTTCGAGCCTCGTCGTGTTCGCCGATTGTGGCGACCGCTTGAGCTTGACGCGGGGCGGCGAGCTGACACTGACAGTGGGCGGATCCCGGGGACCGGAAACCGGCGCCGATGCGGACAATCTGGTGCTCAAGGCCGCGCGGGCGCTGGCTGCGCGCGTTCCCGGCCTCACCGCGGGCGGCTTCCAACTCGACAAGGAACTGCCGGTTGCCGCTGGGCTTGGCGGCGGCTCGGCGGACGCCGCCGCGGCGCTGCGGCTCTTGGCGCGCGCCAACGCTCTCGCGCCCGCCGATCCGCGCCTCTACGACGCAGCGCGCGCCACCGGCGCCGACGTTCCGGTCTGCCTCGATTCGCGGCCGCGGCTGATGTGGGGCATCGGCGAGAAACTTTCCGCGCCGCTTGATCTGCCGCCGCTTGCGGCCGTTTTGGTCAACCCGGGCGTCGCGGTGGCGACGAAGGACGTCTTTGCCGGATGGGAGGGCGCCGCCAAGCTCGCTCCGCCGTTTGATCTCGCAGCTGTGGAAAAAACTCGGGACCGGCAGATGTTTTTGCAGGCGCTCGGGCGGGACGCGAACGATCTTGAACAGCCGGCGATCAAGCTCGCACCGGTCATTGCCGAGGTTATCGACATGCTGCGCGCATTCCCCGACTGTCGCCTCGCGCGCATGTCGGGATCGGGCGCGACATGTTTCGGAGTTTTCGATTCACCTGATGTTGCGCAAGGTGCGGCAGAAACACTGAGCAACAAATATCCGCTATGGTGGGTGCGGGCCTGCGCGTTGGGAAACGGTTGACGTTGCGGTTTTCGCCGCCTGACGAAAGCTAGAGCATGATCCCGAAAAGTGAATACCGGTTTTCGGAAAAGATCATGCTCAATCAGAAAGCTAGAGCCCGGTTTTGATTCCATCAAAACCGATTAGGCTCTAGTGCGTCCGCGCGATACAAAAATCCACGGTCTCGACCAATGCGGCTTTCATCGTCGAATCCGGGAACAGCGCCAGCGCGTCGCGGGCGATGGCGCCGTAATGGTGGGCGCGGCCGATGGTGTCTTCGAGCGCACGATGCTTGGTCATCAAGCCGATGGCGTGATCGAGATCGCTGTCCTTGGTCTCGCCGCGCTCCAGCGTCCGCCGCCAGAATTCGCGCTCGTCATCGCTGCCGCGGCGGAAGGCGAGCACGACCGGCAGCGTAATCTTGCCCTCGCGAAAATCGTCGCCGATGTTCTTGCCGAGCCGCGCCGCGGCGCCGCCATAGTCGAGCACGTCGTCGACCAGCTGGAAGGTGATGCCGAGATTCATGCCGAACGAGCGGCTGGCGGCGGCTTCCGCCTTTTGCCGTGCCGACAGCGCCGGGCCGACTTCGCAAGCTGCCGCGAACAATTCGGCGGTCTTGGCGCGGATCACCGCGATGTATTCGTCTTCGGTGGTTGCCGTGTTCTTGGCGGCGGCAAGCTGCATGACTTCGCCTTCGGCGATAACCGCGGCGGCCGCCGAGAGGATCTCCAGTGCCTTGAGGCTGCCCACCTCGACCATCATCTTAAACGCTTGGCCGAGCAGGAAGTCGCCAACCAGCACGCTTGCCTCGTTGCCCCAGAGCATGCGTGCCGCGAGTCGCCCGCGCCGCAACTCGCTCTCGTCGACCACGTCGTCGTGCAACAGCGTCGCGGTGTGCATGAACTCGACCGCGGCGGCGAGCTTGATATGGCCGTCGCCCGCATAGCCGGAAAGCCGCGCCAGGGCCAGCGTCAGCATCGGTCGGAGCCGCTTACCGCCGGAATTGATGAGGTGCTTGGCGACCTCGGGGATCATCGTCACTTCGGAGCCGGTACGCCCGATGATCGTCGCGTTGACGCGTTCCATGTCGGCGGCGACCAAGTCGACCAGGGGGTCAATCGACGGTTCCCGCGGGCTTTCAAAGGGGACAATGACGGCCACTACGGCATTCTCCAGGCAGGCATTTTCCGGGCGCGACGCCGAAGCATAGAAACGCTATGGTCATGCGGCAAGTCTGCCGGCAAGTCTGCCAATATCGTGCCGCCACCTATAGATTCGCCGGCGGCATCCCGCCAGCAATGATCGTGCCACGTAACGAGCCGGCCGCGGCGGGGAGGGGGCAAGAAAACGGCATGTCGACCAGCGAATTCACCGGAAAACACATAGATACAATCCGCTATGACGCCAGCCACCTGGACGTGGCGATTCTGGTGCCTTGCTACAATGAGGAACACGCGGTCGCCAAAGTTGTTGCCGATTTCGCTGCCGCGCTGCCGGCGGCAACCGTCTACGTTTATGACAATAATTCCACCGACGGCACCGTAGCGGCGGCAAAAGCGGCCGGCGCCGTCGTCCGCCGCGAAAGCCATCAGGGCAAAGGCTACGTGGTGCGGCGGATGTTCAACGACATCGAAGCCGATATTTACGTGCTGGTGGACGGTGACGCCACCTATGATGCGCCGAGCGCGCCGGCGATGATCGACAAGCTCATCGCCGAGCGGCTCGACATGGTGGTGGCGACGCGCACCGACCGCGAGGAGGCGGCCTATCGCCCCGGCCATCGCGCCGGCAATCGGCTGCTGAGCAGCTTCGTCGCGCATATCTTCGGCCGCGCTTTTACCGACATTTTGTCCGGCTATCGGGTGTTCTCGCGCCGCTTCGTGAAGTCGTTTCCGATTCTGTCCGGAGGCTTCGAGATCGAGACCGAATTGACGGTGCATGCGCTCGAGCTGGAATTGCCGGTCGGCGAGGTCGTGACGCCCTATTATTCGCGCCCGGCCGGCTCAATGTCGAAGCTGTCGACCTGGCAAGACGGTTTCCGCATCCTGTGGACGGTGCTGCGGCTCTATCGCGCCGAGCGGCCGTTATCGCTGTTCGGCGCCTTCGGCATCGCGCTCATCATCATCTCGGTCGGGCTCGCCATTCCGATCGTCATTACCTACGTGCAGGAAGGCATCGTGCCGCGCCTGCCGACCGCGGTGCTATCGACCGGATTGATGGTGCTTGCCTTCCTGTCGATCGCCTGTGGGCTTATTCTCGACACCGTCACGCGCGGCCGGCGCGAGGCGAAGCTAATCGCCTATCTCGCGCTGCGTGCGCCCGGCGAGGAACGGCGGCGGAGCTGACATTGCGCGAACTCGTTCGCACCAACGATGCCGTCCTGATCTCGGCGATCGAAGCGCTGCTCAACGGCGCGCATATCGAACATATGGTGGTCGACCGGAATATGAGCGTGCTGGAAGGCTCGATCGGCATTTTCCCGCGCCGCATCTTGGTCGGCGAGGATCAAATCCAAGCAGCGCGGCGGCTGTTGCAGGACGCCGGCTTCGGCAACGAGCTACGGCCTCACATTGATTGAAACGTCGACTGAGATTTCCGCCGCGCATGGCGGAACCAGCGAGGATGCCGTCCTCGGCGGCAGGCTGATGCTGCGCCAGCCGTTGCGCGGCCATCGCTTCGGCCATGACGCGATCCTCCTCGCGGCGGCCGTGCCGGCGCGTGCCGGCGAGCAAGCGGTCGAGCTCGGCGCCGGTGTCGGCGCGGCGGGATTGGCGCTGGCCCACCGCGTCGATGGGCTTGGCGTCACGCTGGTCGAGATCGATCCGGCATTGACGGCGCTGGCGCGCGATAACGCCGCCCGCAACGGGCTTGCCCCGCGCGTGCGCGCGCTCTGTCTCGACGTCGCCGAGTCTGGTGCCGCGTTTGCCGCCGCGGGACTTGTGCCGGGCTCGGCCGATCACGTCCTGATGAATCCGCCGTTCAACGCGCCGCAAAATCCGTCGCCGGATCCCGGCCGCCGCGTGGCGCGGACCGCATCGCACGAGACGCTTGCGGTGTGGCTACAGACAGCGGCGCGGCTTCTTCGTCCAGCGGGCGCGGTCACACTGATCTGGCGTGCCGACGGTCTTGCCGACGTGCTCGCAGCGCTCGCCGCGGAGTTCGGCGCGATTTCGATCTTGCCGGTTCATCCCAAGCCCGCCATGGCGGCGATCCGCGTGCTGGTGCACGCCAGGAAAGACCGTGGCGGTCCCCTGTCGCTGCGGCCGGGCTTTGTCCTTGCCGACGCCGACGGCAAGCCGAGCGCAGCCGCGGAAGCGGTGTTCCGCGATGGCACAGTCCTGCCATTTTCAGAGAGCTGATACCGTTACGAAAAGTTAACGCCTCAAATCAATTCGGATACTACAACACTATTGCTGCTCAGCCATTAGGCATCACGCTGATAGCGAATCGAGCGGCCCGGCGCGGCTTTCTTCGCTTCGGTGCGGACTGGAATGTAGCAAAGACCAACAAATACGCTCATAAGCATCAAAAGGAATTCGATCTTGCTCACTGCTTCGCCTCCGCCGCTATTCCCGGCAACACTGTTTAAGCAAGAAGCGTTCCAGCCGTTAAGAAACGGTTACTTGAGGCTTAACGCAATCCCTCATATTTGACCTTTATGACCGAACCGTGGAACGGAGCGCGCGTGCGAGATTTGTGTAACCGCGTCTTGGGCACGTTAAGCCCGCTGATCCCGCAGCGCTTTCGCCGCGACCGGCCAATCGTGCCGGTGGTGCGCTTAACCGGGGTTATAGGATTTTCGACCCCATTGCGGCCGGGTCTGTCGCTGGCCGGCGTCGCGCGCACGCTCGATCGCGCTTTCGGCATACGGCGCGCCGCCGCGGTCGCGCTCGCCATCAATTCGCCGGGCGGATCGCCGGTACAATCGCACCTGATCTTTCGGCGCATCCGCGAACTGGCGGATGAACACAAGCGGCCGGTGATTGCGTTCGTCGAAGATGCCGGCGCTTCCGGCGGCTACATGATCGCCTGCGCCGGCGACGAAATTATCGCCGATCCGCATTCGATCGTCGGCTCGATTGGCGTGGTCGGCGGCTCGTTCGGCTTCGACAAGCTGATCGCCAAGATCGGCGTTGAGCGCAGGCTCTATACGTCGGGCGAGCACAAGGCGATGCTCGACCCGTTTCTGCCGGAAAATCCGGACGACGTCGAACGCTTGAAGAAATTGCAGCGACACATCCACGAAGACTTCATCGCGCTCGTCAAATCGCGGCGCGGCGCCAAGCTGCAGGGTCCGGAAAATGACTTGTTTTCCGGCGAATATTGGACCGGACGAAAGGCGATGGAACTCGGCCTCGTCGACGCTATCGGCGATCTGCGCGGGACGCTACGCGAACGATTCGGGGACAAAGTGGTTACACCCCTGATTACCGCCGAACGCGGGTTCCTGGGCCGCCGCATTCTTGGCGTCACTCGCAGCGACGCCACGCAGGCCATCGCCGGGCTGGGCCTTGCCGAGGATGTTATTTCGGCGCTTGAAGCACGCGCTATTTGGGCGCGTTATGGCCTCTGACGACCGGGCCTGGGCTACAGGAGAATTGGATGCCGCCGCTCATCGTTTTCGCGCTTGGAGTTATGGGAGCGGCCGTCGTGGTGCGGTGGTGCGCCAGGGAAGTCCAGCGCGTCAACACCGAGCTTGATGAAGTCCGCGCCAGAGCTCCGGTCGAGCCGCTCGACCGCTCGACGCTGCCGAAACTGAAGCCCGATCCGAAGACCGGCGAATATCGGCCGGGCTGAATGAGCCGCTATGGGCTCATTCCGGCTTGATGCCGTTCTCTTTGACGATGCGGCCCCACTTGTCGTACTGGGCCTTCATGAAGGCGCCGAGCGCTTCGGGCGTGCCGCCAACCGGTGTTGCGCCGGTCTTGACGAGCTTGTCGTGCACCGCCGGATCGTTGAGCGCGTCGTTGACCGCCTTGTTGAGCTTGGCGATCACCGCCGGCGGCGTCTTGGCGGGCGCCAAGAGCGCGTACCAGTTCGAAGCGTCGGTGTTCGGATAGCCTTGCTCGGCGAGCGTCGGAACATCGGGCAGGACGGCATCGCGCTTGTCGCCGGCAATACCGATCGGAATGAGCTTGCCGGCCTGGATTTGCGAAATCACCACCGGAATATCCAGCGCCACAACCTGCACCTGACCGCCCAGCAAGTCGGTCAGCGCCGGCGCCGCGCCGCGATAGGGGACGTGGAGGAATTTCACGCCGGCTGCCGCATCGAGCAGCAATTGGGCAAGATGCGGCGGCGAGCCGACGCCGGTCGAAGCGAAGGTGAGGCCGCCCGGCTTTTTCTTGGCTAGCGCCACCAGTTCCTTGACGTTTTTGACGCCGAGCTGCGGCGACACCACTAGTACTTCGTGCACCGTCGTTACCAGCGCGACTGGCGCGAAATCGCGGAAGGTGTCGAACGGCATTTTCGGCATGATGTGCGGTGACACCGTCACCGCACCCGAGGTGGTGAGGAACAGCGAGTAGCCGTCGGGATCGGATTTGGCGACGTCGCCGCCGCCCAGCGTGCCGTTGGCCCCCGGCTTGTTGTCGATAAAGACGCGCTGTCCGAGAATTTGGCTCATCTTTTCCGCCACGATGCGCCCGACGAAATCGGTCGGGCCGCCGGGCGGAAACGCCACCACGATGCGCACCGGATGGGTCGGGAAATCTTGCGCCTTGGCTAATTGCGGGGCCGCCAATAGCAAAACCGCGGCCAGTCCCATCACTATCGTTCGAATGATACGCACAATTTCCCCCCCGAGCGCCGATCGTCGGCGCCGATCGCTGTTTTGCAATGGTAGCATAGCGGACGTAATACGAATCGTCATCTCCGGCTCGGCTAAGCGGGCCGAGACTTGACCTCCGCCCGGCCTTCCACCAACAACGGCTCATGAACGCAGATTTGCCGCCGTATATGCGCCCCGAACGCTCGTTCCAGGGGCTCATTCTTGCTCTGCAGCGCTATTGGGCGGACTGGGGCTGCGTCATTTTGCAGCCCTACGACATGGAGGTTGGCGCCGGCACCTTTCATCCGGCGACCACGCTGCGCGCGCTTGGGCCGAAGCCCTGGAATGCCGCTTACGTGCAGCCGTCGCGGCGGCCCAAGGACGGCCGCTACGGCGAGAACCCGAACCGCCTGCAGCATTATTATCAGCTGCAGGTCATCCTAAAGCCGTCGCCGGACGATCTGCAGGAGCTTTATCTCAAATCGCTTTATGCCATCGGCATCGATGCCAAGATCCACGACATCCGCTTTGTCGAGGACGATTGGGAGAGCCCCACGCTCGGCGCCTGGGGGCTTGGCTGGGAGTGCTGGTGCGACGGCATGGAAGTGTCGCAATTCACTTATTTCCAGCAGGTCGCCGGCGTCGAATGCGCGCCGGTGGCCGGTGAACTGACCTATGGACTCGAGCGGCTGGCGATGTACGTGCAGGGCGTCGAGAACGTCTTCGCGCTCAATTTCAACGGCCGCGACGGCGCGCGGCGGGTGAGCTACGGCGACGTGTTCCTCCAAGCCGAGCAGGAATATTCCCGCTACAATTTCGAGGCCGCCGACACCGACATGCTGGTCCGCCATTTCAAGGACGCGGAGGAAGAGTGCAAACGGCTGTTGCAGATCGGCGCCAAGGACGAGCGCAACGAATTGGCGCTGCCGGCCTACGATCAATGCATCAAGGCAAGCCACGTGTTCAATCTGCTCGATGCGCGCGGGGTGATTTCGGTGACCGAGCGGCAGAGCTACATTTTGCGCGTGCGCGAGCTGGCCAAGGCGTGCGGCGCGGCCTGGCTCGCGACCGAAGGCGGAGGGAAAAGTCCATGAGCGACGTACCGGAAATTGGCGGCCGTCGGCCGCTGCCTATCAATGTGGTGGCCGGCGAAAGCTATTGGTGGTGCGCCTGCGGCCGCTCGAAGACGCAGCCGTTCTGCGACGGCTCGCACAAGGGCACCGCATTCCGCCCGCAGGAATGGAAGGCGGAGGCGAACGAGGAGGTGTGGTTCTGCGCCTGCAAGCGATCGTCGCATCAGCCGTTGTGCGACGGCAGCCATAAGACGCTGTGACTACTCTTCCCCTCCCCCTTGTGGGGAGGGGTAGGGGTGGGGGTCGGGAGGTGGTTGCATGATCGAGAAGCGATCTTCGGATGAGTCGCGCACCTGGGCACTGCGCGATCGGAGTGTCGTTCCAATTAATAAAATCCGTGCGCGAGCTATGCGTGCGACGCCGACAAAGGCTGAGCAGAAGCTTTGGTGGCACCTTCGGCATCGGTTCGCTTCACCGGCCTCGCATTTTCGCCGGCAGGTGCATCTTGGCCGTTACATTGTTGATTTTGCCAATCACAAACTGAAGCTCGTAATCGAGATCGACGGCGGTCAACACGCAGAGCTCACCGCGCGCGACGCACAGCGGACGAAATTTCTCGAATCCGAGGGCTATCAGGTCCTACGATTTTGGAACAATGAGGTACTGGGGAATATCGATGGCGTGCTTGAAATGATTCAGAGTGCGATCCTCCCGACCCCCACCCCCACCCCTCCCCACAAGGGGGAGGGGAGCAGCAAGCGTCACCCATAATGCCCGACCTCCTGCTCGAACTTTTTTCCGAGGAAATCCCGGCGCGGATGCAGGCGCGGGCGGCGGAGGATTTGCGCAAGCTTGTCACCGACCGGCTGGTGGAAGCCGGGCTCGTCTATGAGGGCGCCAAGGCGTTCGTGACGCCGCGGCGGTTGACGCTCGCCGTGCACGGCGTGCCGGTGCGACAGCCCGATCTGCGCGAGGAGAAGAAGGGCCCGCGGGTCGGCGCGCCGGAGCAGGCGGTCGCCGGATTTCTCAAAGCCGCCGGATTGAAATCGATCGCCGACGCCAAAGTGCAGCCGGACAAGAAGGGCGACTTTTATGTCGCGGTGATCGAGAAGCCGGGCCGCGCCGCGATCGACGTGATCGGCGAGATTTTGCCCGCCGTCATCAAAAGCTTTCCCTGGCCGAAATCGATGCGCTGGGGCGCGGCGTCGGCGAAGCCCGGCGCGCTGACCTGGGTGCGGCCGCTGCATTCCATCCTCGCGACCTTCGGACCGGAGACCGAGGAGCCCGACATCGTGCCGTTCAACGTCGACGGCATTGCCGCCGGCAATGTCACGCGCGGCCATCGCTTCATGGCGCCGGAGCCGTTCACGGTGCGCCGCCTCGACGATTATTTGCAAAAGCTCGACAAGGCCAAGGTCGTGCCCGACGCCGAGCGGCGGCGCGCAAATCATCCTCACCGAAGCGAAGCAGCTCGCCTTCGCGCAGGGGTTGGAGCTCATTGAGGACGATGGCCTCCTCAACGAGGTCGCCGGGCTTGTCGAATGGCCGGTGGTGCTGATGGGCTCGTTCGCGGAGAGCTTCCTTCGCATTCCGGAGGAAGTCATCCGCGCCACCATCCGCAACAACCAGAAATGCTTCGTGCTGCGCGACGCCGCGCATGCCAAGCTGGTCGACAAGTTCCTGCTGGTCTCGAATATCGAAACCGCCGACGGCGGCGCGGCCATCGTCGCCGGCAACGAGCGCGTCATCCGCGCGCGCTTGTCGGATGCCAAGTTTTTCTACGAGACCGATTTAAAGACAAAGCTCGAAGATCGGCTGCCAAAGTTCGAGGACATCGTGTTTCACGAGAAGCTCGGCACCCAAGCCGAGCGCATTGAACGCATTGAGCGATTGGCCGCCGAATTGGCGCCGCTGGTCGGCGCCGACCCGGTTAAAGCAAAACGTGCGGCGCGGCTTTGCAAGGCGGACCTGCTGACGGAAGTCGTCGGCGAATTCCCCGAGCTGCAAGGCACCATGGGCAAATACTACGCCGAGGCGCAGGGCGAGGACGAAGCGGTCGCGCACGCCTGCGAGGATCATTACCGGCCGAAAGGGCCGGACGATCTGGTGCCGAGCGATCCGGTGTCGGTCGCCGTGGCGCTGGCGGATAAAGTCGATATGCTGGTCGGGTTTTGGGCTGATTGCCGAAAAGCCTACCGGATCGAAAGACCCATATGCTCTTCGACGCGCGGCGTTGGGCGTTATTCGAATAATTCAATACTGACATCAGGTTGCGGCTCACTCCGGTCATTTCACATGCTGTGCGCCACATGGCAGATTTTAAGGCCGATATAGAAGGGGCGAGAAACACGCTGCGACTTGCCGCCGTTGTTGGCGGCCAAGAAGTTAATAATCGTAGTTCAACCGGTTTCTAGAACCGTTGCTAATGAGGAAATCGAGAAGCGGCTTGATGAGTTCAAGAATGAATTTGCTAATGAAATTTCTAAAAGCCTTCTGTTTTTTTTCGTAGAGCGCCTGAAGGCTTTGCTCCGTGAACAAGGCGCGCGACATGATCTGGTGGACGCAGTGTTCGCTTTGCCGGATCAGGATGATCTCTTCCTGATCATTCATCGTCTCCAGGCTTTGGAAAAATTTCTCACAGCCTGAGGACGGCACTAATTTGCTCGTGGGTTACAAGCGCGCCAGCAACATTATTCGCATAGAGGAGAAGAAGGATTCGGTCGCGAATATACCGGCGAGCCTGATCCGAAATTTGTACAAGCACGAAGAGGAATGGCGCTGGTGCACTGGATCGACGCCGCCAAGATCGAGGCAAAGCGCGCTGTCGAGGCAGAGGATTTCGAAGGTGCGATGAGCCACTTGGCGCAGTTGCGGCCACCTGTCGACGCCTTCTTCGACAAAGTTACAGTGAATGTGGAGGATCAGGCGCTGCGCGAAAACCGGCTGAAACTGCTCAACGAAATCCGCGCCGCCACCCGCGCCGTGGCGGATTTTTCCAAGATCGAAGGGTGAGCGGGTCATTCCGGGGCGCGGGCGCAAGCCCGCGAGCCCGGAATCCATAAGCCCGGCGCCTGTGGATATGGATTCCGGGCTCGCCGCTTTGCGGCGCCCCGGAATGACGGTAGAACCGAACGGCGGCTTGTGCGTTTAGGTTCTGTGTATTATTCGGCCCGCGCCGCTTCTCCACAACAATCCATTCCAAAACCGAGGCAATCCATGCTCATCACTGCCACTGAACTGTCGCCATTGGTCGCCCTGATCGCCGGAATCCTCATCCTGATCATCCCGCGGCTGCTCAACATCATCGTCGCGGTCTATCTCATCGTCGTCGGCTTGCTCGGGCTCAATGCCATCCACCACTTCATCCATTAGCGCTGCGCGGCTTGCGTCCGTTGCCGGGAATTGCAATCACACCTTAGCCAGACCCTTCTAATCGTATGATGTCATGGTCAAATCGCGCTCAAAACTGTCCCGCCAGCCGGTGAAAAAATCGGCGAGCCGCAAAGGCAAATCCGTACCTTCGCCGTTACGCAAATCCGCGCCGGCGAAAGCGTCGACGCAAGGCAAGTGGGTCTATGCCTTCGGCGGCGGCAAAGCGGAAGCCCGCGCCGGCATGCGCAACCTCCTGGGCGGCAAGGGCGCGGGTCTCGCCGAAATGGCACATCTCGGCCTGCCGGTCCCGCCCGGCTTCACCATCACCACCGAGCTCTGTACCTATTTCTACCAGCACGGCAAAACCTATCCGAAGAGCCTCAAGGCGCAGGTCGAAGCCGCGCTCGCTCAAGTCGGCCGCATCACCGGCAAGACATTCGGCGACGCCGAGAATCCGCTTTTGGTCTCGGTGCGCTCCGGCGCGCGCGCCTCGATGCCCGGCATGATGGACACCGTGCTCAATCTCGGTCTCAACGACGTCACCGTAAATGCGCTCGCCGCAAAATCCGGCGACCGGCGCTTCGCGCAGGACAGCTACCGGCGCTTCATCACCATGTATTCCGACGTGGTGCTTGGCATCGGCCATCATCACTTCGAGGAAATCCTCGACGACCATAAAGACCGCAACGGCTACGCGCTCGATACCGATCTCAACGCCCAGGACTGGTCGGAGGTCATCGCGCGCTACAAGGAGCGCGTCGAGGAGGAGACCGGAAAGCCGTTCCCGCAAGACCCGCACGCGCAATTATGGGGCGCCATCGGCGCGGTGTTCGGCTCGTGGATGAACCAGCGCGCCATCACCTATCGCCGCCTGCACGCTATTCCCGAAAGCTGGGGCACCGCGGTCAACGTGCAGGCCATGGTGTTCGGCAATATGGGCGAGACTTCGGCGACCGGCGTCGCCTTCACCCGTAATCCCTCGACCGGCGAGAAAAAGCTCTATGGCGAGTTTCTGATCAACGCCCAGGGCGAGGACGTCGTCGCCGGTATCCGCACGCCGCAGGAGATCACCGAGGCCGCGCGCAAGGAAGCCTCCTCCGACAAGCCGTCGATGGAGGCGGCGCTGCCGGAAGCGTTTGCGGAACTGCTGCGCATCCACGCCAAGCTCGAAAAACATTACCGCGACATGCAGGATCTCGAATTCACCGTCGAGCAGGGCAAGCTGTGGATGCTGCAGACGCGCAATGGCAAGCGCACCGGGCAGGCCGCTTTGCGCATCGCCGTCGAGCTGGCGCAGGAGAAACTGATAACGAAAGACGAAGCGGTGGCCCGCGTCGATCCCGCGGCGCTGGAGCAACTGCTGCATCCGACCATCGATCCCAAAGCCGAGCGCAAAATCCTCGCCACCGGCCTGCCGGCTTCGCCCGGCGCGGCCAGCGGCGAGATCGTGTTCTCCTCGGAAGAGGCCGAGCTGCTCAAGAGCCAGGGGCGCAAGGTCATTCTGGTGCGGGTCGAGACCTCGCCGGAGGATATCCACGGCATGCATGCCGCCGAAGGAATCTTGACGACGCGCGGCGGCATGACCTCGCATGCCGCGGTGGTGGCGCGCGGCATGGGCAAGCCCTGTGTCTCCGGCGCCGGCTCCTTGCGCGTCGATTACCGCGCGCAAACCATGACGGCCGGCGGCACCACGCTGAAGAAAGGCGACACGCTCACCATCGACGGCTCGACCGGCCAGGTGCTCGCCGGCAAAGTGGCGATGCTGGAACCGGCGCTCGCCGGCGAGTTCGCCACCGTGATGCAATGGGCCGACGGCGTGCGCAAACTCAAAGTGCGCGCCAATGCCGATACGCCGGCCGACGCCCGCGCCGCGATTAAATTCGGCGCCGAGGGCATCGGGCTTTGCCGCACCGAGCATATGTTCTTCGATGAGGACCGCATCCGCGCCGTGCGCGAGATGATTTTGGCCGGCGATGAGAAAGCGCGCCGCGCGGCGCTGGCGAAACTGCTGCCGATGCAGCGCGCCGATTTTGTCGACCTGTTCAAGATCATGGGCGGCCTGCCGGTGACGATCCGGCTGCTCGATCCGCCGCTGCATGAATTTCTGCCGCACAGCGAGGAAGAGATCGCTGAGGTGGCGGCAGGCGATGGGCGCCGACCCGCAAAAGCTCGCCGATCGCGCGCGAGAGCTGCACGAGTTCAATCCCATGCTCGGCTTTCGCGGCTGCCGGCTCGCCATCGCCTATCCGGAGATCGCGGAAATGCAGGCGCGCGCGATTTTCGAGGCTGCGGTCGAAGCCGAGCGCGAAACCGGCAAGCCGGTGGCGCCGGAAATCATGGTGCCGCTCATCGCCACCAAGATCGAGCTCGATCTGGTCAAGGAGCGCATCGACGCCATGGCGAAGACCGTGGCGTCGGAGACCAAGAGCAAGCTCAACTATCAGGTCGGCACCATGATCGAACTGCCGCGCGCGGCGCTCAAAGCAGGCGAGATCGCCGAGACCGCGGAGTTCTTTTCGTTCGGCACCAACGATCTGACGCAAACCGCGTTTGGCATCAGCCGCGATGACGCCGCGAGCTTCTTGGGCATCTATACGGCGAAGGGTATTTTGCCGGCCGATCCGTTCGTGTCGCTCGATCGCGACGGCGTCGGTGAGTTGATACGCATCGCGACGGAGCGTGGCCGCAAAGTGCGGCCGAAACTCAAGCTCGGCATTTGCGGCGAGCACGGCGGCGATCCGGCGTCGGTCGCGTTCTGCCACGAAGTCAAACTCGACTACGTGTCGTGTTCGCCGTTCCGCGTGCCGATCGCCCGGCTCGCGGCGGCGCAGGCCGCACTCGGCAAGGGCGCGACGGTGGATGGCTAGTGGAACTGCAAGTTCCATCGCCTAAGCGTGTTCGTGGTTAATGAATTTCAAAAAATTTGCGCGCGCTTGCGGTGCGCATGGAACTTACGAGAGCTCGGCGTAACGATGATTGCGACATCGCGCCGCGAATCTCGCGCGGACGCGCGCGATTAACGCCTTCGCAACGTTAACTCGCCAATAAAAGAAACCGTCGCATTCGAGCCACTGCGGTGGCGTTTCCATAATCGTGTACGCGTTGCGTTGCGCGTGTTGGCGTAGGGGTAGTTGTGGCGTCGCGTGGTGGGGTATCGCGTAGCCGTGTATTGGGCGCGTCGTGTTCGGCGCGCTTCTGGTTCAGCGCTTGCTGCATCGCCTTGATGCCGACGTCGGTTGGTTATCAGGATCTCGCGGCGCTTGTGGCGCACGAGCGAGGCGCCGCGACGGGTTGGCATCTGATCGCTTCGCCGCTCGGCACCGTGCAAGCCGCCACCTTCAATTACACGCGGCCGATCGGGACAACGATCGGCGAACCGGCCGGCCTGATCAACGTCAATTTCGATCCGCGCACGCTCGACACTTACGCCTGGAAGATCGATGAGCCGATCACCGTGCAGCGTGCCCGGCAGATCGAATATCCGAGCGTCAATCGCGCCCATAAAGGCGATCGCCTGCCGGCGAGCAACGTCGCGCCGGCGCCCGCAACTCCGGCTAGCCTGCCGCAATTGCAGCCGATCAGCGCGCCGGCTTCACCGCCGGTCTCGCCGGCAGCTGCACCGGCGCCGCCACCTGCCGTGACGCCACCCGCCAAAACCGAGCAGCGCGCCGACGCCGCCGCGCCGCTCGTCGTGCAGACGGATATTCACCGCGATGTCTCCACCGCGATGGCGCCGGCGGCCGACTATGGCGATGACGATCTGGTCGTGCGCGACCGTCCGCCCGACGATGCCGCGTCCTTCGCCGCCGATGAGGACTCGTCTGTATCGGCGGAACTGTCGTTCCTCGACGACGATGCCGCCGAGCACAGCGCGGCGGTTTATTTCGGCACCGGCGTCATGGGCTCGCGCGAGGGCTTGCAAAGCTGGGCGCCTGGAGCGGCGCCGATTTTGGCGCCGCCGTCCGACGATTCCGGCATAAAGCTTTCGGCACTCGAGGGCGCCGATTACTCGGCCGAAGACAGCGGCGAGTCGGTTGCCGGCAAGGACGATCCCAGCCTGATGGAAAGTCCGGCACAGCGGCTCGGCCTCGACGGCGACACGCGCGTGCATGCGGAAAAATGCCTGAGCGAAGCAATCTACTTCGAGGCGCGCGGCGAACCCTATCAGGGCCAGGAGGCGGTGGCCCAAGTCGTCATGAACCGGGTGTTCTCCGGTTACTATCCGCACGACGTCTGCGGCGTCGTGTTTCAGAACAAGAACCGGCATCTGGCCTGCCAATTCACCTTCGCCTGCGAAGGCAAGGATCTCAGCCGTATCGACGAGCCCGACATGTGGGAGCAGGCCAAAGAGATCGCCAAGAAAATGCTCGACGGCAAGATCTGGCTCGCCGATATCGGGCACGCCACGCACTATCACGCCTATTGGGTGCATCCGAGCTGGGTGCATGAAATGGTGCGGCTGTACAGGCTTGGCGTCCACACTTTCTATCGGCCGCGCGCCTGGGGCGATGACGAGCCGACCTGGAGTCCGGCCGCGGTCAAGGACGAGAGCCAAGCCGAGAAGCCGCAAGCCGCGGCGACAGCCGCCGCAACTCCAGCCGTCGCGACGCCAAGTCCGGAACCTGCGGCCAAGGGCCCGCAAGCCGCCGCATCGCCCATCGAGGGCAAGGGCGTGCAGAGCGCAAAGCTCTAACAACTACATCTCGATATCCAGCCCGACGTCGAGATTGGTCACGGAGTGGGTGAGCGCGCCCGACGACAGATAATCGACGCCGGTTTCGGCGATCGCCGCGGCAGATTCGAGCGTGATGCCGCCGGAGGCTTCGATGACGAGGCGGCCGGCCACTAAGGCGACCGCCCTGCGCATCGCGTCGAGATCGAAATTGTCGATCAGCACCACATCGGCGAGCCCGACATCGAGCACTTCCTTGAGCTGATCGAGTGAATCGACCTCGATCTCAATCTTGACCAGATGCCCGGCCGCCGCTTTGGCGCGATCGAGCACCGCGGCGATGCCGCCGGCCACTGCGATGTGGTTATCCTTGATCAGTATCGCGTCGTCGAGGCCGAAGCGGTGATTAAAACCGCCGCCGCAGCGCACCGCGTATTTCTCCAGCGCCCGCAGTCCCGGCGTGGTCTTTCGCGTGCAGATGACGCGCGCCTTGGTGTGCGCGATGCGTTTGACAAACTCCGCGGTGGCGGTGGCGATGCCGGAAAGATGGCCGAGGAAATTGAGCGCGACACGCTCGGCGCCGAGGATGGCGCGGGCATTGCCGGCAATGGTCAGAAGCTTGGTCCGGCCCGCGATTGTCGCGCCGTCGCGCGCATACGAGACGATCTCGATGTCGGGCGCCAGCCGCTTGAACGAGGCTGCCACCAGCGGCAACCCGGCGATCACCCCGGCCTGCCGCGCATTGAGCACGCCGCGGCCCGGCGCATCTTCCGGCACCGTCGCAGTCGAAGTGATGTCGCCGGCGCGGCCGAGATCTTCTTCAAGCGCGCGCGTCACCGCCGCCTCGATCTCGAGCGGGGACAGAAAAGCGTCGGGACGCAGCAGCGACATGGCAGTGAACTCTTCGGTGAATCCGGCAGGAGAGGAAACAGGGCCGGAAACCCATAGGCGCAGCCGATAGCTAACGCAAACAAGAGTTTATTCCATGCATTGCGGCGAAGGTCAGCTATGCGCCCGGTAATCCAGGTGGCTATATTTTCGTTTGGGCGATCCGCAGTAAGGCCTTATGCTGCGGGCGCTTTTTTAAATCGTTGCATTGCCGGGGCGATATGACGACCACTTCCAAGGCAATCGGCAGCTGGCGCACGCCGTCGCTGGTCATCGGCGCCGGCTGCCTGATCGCGATCATCGCCTTTGGGCCGCGCTCGACGCTCGGTTTCTTTCTGCCGCCGATGTCGAGCGCGCATCACTGGGGCCGCGATGTTTTTGCCTTCGCGCTCGCGCTGCAGAATTTGCTGTGGGGCATCGGCCAGCCGCTTGGCGGCATCATCGCCGATCGCTTCGGCACCATCCGGGTGCTGTGCGCGGGCGCCTTGATGTATGGCCTCGGCCTCGTGCTGATGGCACATGCCGAGAGCGGCGCGGCCCTCGATGTCTCCGCCGGCGTGCTCGTCGGCTTCGGCCTTGCCGGCTGTTCATTTCCGGTGGTGATTGCGGCCTTTGCCAAGATCGTGCCGCCGCAATGGCGCTCCCGCGCCTTCGGCTTTGGCACCGCGGCCGGATCGTTCGGCCAATTCCTCTATTCGCCGCTTGCGGTGGCGCTGATGGATACGTTTGGCTGGCAGCAGACGCTCCTGATCTTCGCCGCGAGCATGCTCTGCGTATTGCCGCTGTCGTTCGCCTTGGCGACACCGCCTTCGGCTCACGCGCATGAGGGCGAAGCGCAATCGCTGCGGCATGCGCTGTCGGAAGCCTTCGCTCACCGCTCCTATGTCCTGCTCGTGCTCGGCTTCTTTACCTGCGGCTTTCAGCTGCAATTCATCACTGTGCACATGCCGTCTTATTTGATCGACCGCGGGCTTTCCGCGGAAGTCGGCGGCTGGACCATCGCCACTATCGGACTGTTCAACATTTTCGGTTCGGTGTTCTCCGGCTGGCTCGGCGACCGCATGCCGAAGCGCTACGTGCTGTCGATCATCTATTTCGTGCGCGCCGCAGCGATCTTTGCCTTCATCTCGTTCCCGGTCACGCCCGTAACCTGTATCGCCTTCGGTGCGGTGATGGGCTTCATGTGGCTCTCCACGGTGCCGCCGACCAACGGCATCATCGCCCTGTTGTTTGGCACGCGCTGGCTGGCGACGCTCACGGGATTTGCCTTTTTCAGCCACCAGGTCGGCGGCTTCCTCGGCGTCTGGCTCGGCGGCCTCGTGTTCGACCGCACCGGCTCCTATAACGCCGTGTGGTATCTGGCGATCTTGTTCGGCGTGCTTTCGGCGCTGATCAATATGCCGATCGTGGAAAAGCCGGTGCCACGCATGGCGTTGGTGCCGGCGGAATAAATTCGGGCGCCCGGCAGGGCGCCGCCGTCTTTTGAACGGCCATTTCTTGAACCGACATTTCTTGAACCGACATGCCCGGCCGTGACAGACTAGAGGGCGGGAGCGTCCCCATGGGTACTTTCAAAGCCTTCGTCATCGACAAGTCGGCGGCCGGCCAGACGGCGCGGATCGCCGATTTCGACGACAAGGATCTGATGGACGGCGACGTCACCGTCCGGGTCGAATATTCGACGGTGAATTACAAGGACGGCCTCGCCGTCACCGGCAAGGCGCCGGTGGTGCGCCGCTTCCCGATGATCGCCGGCGTCGATCTTGCCGGTACGGTGGAATCTTCGACGCACCCGAATTGGAAGCCGGGCGACAAGGTCATCCTCAATGGCTGGGGCCTCGGCGAAACCCATCTCGGCGCCTATGCGGAAAAGGCGCGCGTCAAGGGCGATTGGCTGGTGCGGCTGCCGGCGAACATGACGACGCGCGACGCCATGGCGATCGGCACTGCCGGCTATACCGCCATGCTCTCGGTCATGGCGCTGGAACGGGCCGGGTTGAATCCGTCGCGCGGCCCAATGATCGTGACCGGGGCGGCCGGTGGCGTCGGCTCGGTCGCCATCGCACTCCTGGGCAAGCTCGGCTACAGCGTGATCGCCTCGACCGGCCGGCCGGAGGACGCCGATTATCTCGAAGGAACTCGGCGCCAGCGAAGTGATCGAGCGCAAGGAACTGACGGGTCCGCCGCGTCCGCTCGGCAAGGAACGCTGGGCCGGCGGCGTCGATGTCGTCGGCTCCACGACCCTCGCCAATGTGCTGTCGATGACGCGCTATGGCGGGGCGATCGCCGCCTGTGGACTTGCCGGGGGAATGGACTTGCCGACCTCGGTCGCCCCGTTCATTCTACGGGGCGTGTCGCTCCTCGGCATCGACTCTGTGATGTGTCCGTTGCCGTTGCGGCAGGAAGCCTGGCGCCGCCTCGAGACCGATCTCGACCCGGCCATAGTCGAGACGATGACCAACGAAATCGGGCTCGACGACGTTATTGACGCCGCCCAGAGCATCATCGAGGGAAGGGTGCGCGGACGCATTGTGGTAAAAATCGGGTAAAGGCCGTGCATTTCGCCTGCAAATTTCGACTGATCTTGCGAGGGCGCTATGGTAAGGGGACGGTTAAGAAGTCTTGTTAACATCGTCCTAGGTGCGGGAGTGGAGTTGTCGATGTTGCGGCGCGTAGCTGTCACCTGTGCGTTCGTTTTGGGGGTCGGAATTTTCGCCACAAGCCTGGCGCTGGCCGAGGACCTTAGTCCGGACCAGGCCCGCGCTTTCGTGGTGGGTAAGCTGTTCTCCTACAGCTGCTTTGAAGGTACCGCCGGCAACGGACGGATTTTCGCCGACGGCTCCGTCGTCGGTACCGTCAGGTTTCGCGGCCAGGGCGAGACCCGGTTCGCGACCTTGCCGGCCGGAACGATAAGAGTGGAGGGCGCCTCGATGTGCGCCCATCTGTCCGGCTTACCAATCACACCGTGCTTTCGAGTGCAGAAGCTCAGCTACCACAGCTTCCGCGGCTCGATTGCGGGGCTCGGCTTCGCCTATTGCGATTTCTACCAGCGCAATCCGCGCAGCGAGCTTCTCAGTAAGCGCCCCGAGCCGCAACCGGCAGCGACGCCGGTTGCCAATTCGCGCCCGGTACTGCGGCCGTCGCTGGCCGAGTAGCCTTTTTCACTTCAGATCGAGCCGGAACGGCGTCGCCTCCGCGGCAAGGTCGCCGCGGCCGATGGTTTCGATCGCGGCGATCATGCGGCCGTCGCGGCCCAACAACTTGTCCGCAAGCGAGACGATGCGGATATTCGGCGTTGCCGTCGGCGAGGCGCGGCGCAACGCCCGCGCGATGTCGTGTTCGCCGCGCTGCGGGCTCAGCGCGCAGACCGCGGTAAAGGCGCTCGCGGTCGAGCGGCTGATGCCGGCGAAGCAGTGCACCACAAGCGGCGCGCGCCGATCCCAGCCGCGCACGAAGCTGATCAGCGCGGCGACGTGCTCCTCGCCCGGCACGATGTAGCCGTCGAGCGGCGCGGCAATGTCGTGGAGCCGCAGCCATAAATGATTCTCCGGCGCGATCGAGGTCGGGCAATCGACGCGCGCTTCGTCGCCGAGCAGCGACACGACATGACGCGCGCCGGTGTCCTCGACGGTTTCATGCAAACGTGACAGCGAGCAGACGTGAATCATGGAATCCGGCGATGCCTGTTGTTCTCTTCATATAGGTATTGGCGCGGCGCAAGTGTGACGTGCCGGTTTACTCGGCGATAAGCTTCATGAACCGCTCATGGTAGCGCACCTGCGCGGTCTCGGCCGGCCACGGCTTAAGGTAATCGCGCTCAAGCGCCGTGGAGAAGACCGGAGGCTTGCCGAAGAAGCGCCGGGCCTCGGCGGCTTCGAATCCGGCAAGCCTCGTCGCCTCGAGATAGGCAGCCTGGCGGTCGGCGGCCTTGATCAGGGCCTCGGTCTCCGGGGACGACTGCGCCGGCAGTCCGAAGCGCAAATGGATCGCGGTGAGGAGGCGGCGCTCGACCGCCTTGTAGGCGTCGCCGATCACCGCCTTGAACGGCGAAATCATGTCGCCGATCACGTATTCGGGCGCGTCGTGCAGCAGCACCGCGAGGCGACGGGCCCGATCGAGCCGCGGCACCCGCGCCCGCGCCAAAGCCTCGACCAAGAGGCAATGCTGCGCTACCGAATAAATATGCGCGCCGCTGGTCTGCCCGTTCCAGCGCGCCACCCGGGCAAGGCCGTGCGCGATGTCCTCCATCTCGATGTCGAGCGGGGAGGGATCGAGCAGATCGAGCCGCCGCCCCGACAGCATGCGCTGCCAGGCGCGCGCGCCCTGCATCGCCGCCTTCTTATTTGGAGATTTTTTCAACGGCCTCATGGCGAAAGCAGCTAATGAGATGATCGTTGACCATGCCGACCGCCTGCATGAAGGCGTAGACGATGGTCGGGCCGCAAAATTTGAAGCCGCGCTGCGCCAGTTCTTTCGACATCGCGCGTGAGATCGCGGTCTCGGCGGGCACCTGGCCCTTGGTGCGGTAGTGGTTCATCTTGGGCCGGCCGTCGACGAACTGCCAAAGGAATTTGGAGAAGCCGGGACCTTTGTCCATGACGTCGAGCCAGGCGCGCGCGGAAAGCACCGCGCCCTCGATCTTGGCGCGGTTGCGCACGATGCCGGCGTCGCCCATCAGCTTTTCGATCTGGGCGGGCCGGTAGCGCGCGATTTTCTCCGGCGCAAAGCCGTCGAAGGCGCGGCGGAAATTTTCGCGCTTGCGCAGAATGGTGATCCACGACAGCCCGGCCTGAAAACCGTCGAGCACGAGCTTTTCATAGAGCGCGCGGTCGTCGTATTCGGGCACGCCCCATTCCTCATCGTGATAAGCGATGTAGAGCGGATCGTCCTTGGGCCATGGGCAACGCACCACGGCGGGATCGTGCGCGTGCGCGATCATTCGGCGGCCTTACTGTCGCCCGGGAACGCAAAGCGCGCCCAGTCCGGTCTGACCAGCTCTATCGCTGCGCCGCCGGCGGTGAGCGAACCGCCTTGCGCCAGCGCTTCCGCCACCCGGTCGAGGCGGAGGAGTGCAACACCGCGGCCGGCCGCGGCCGAGCCCATGGTGCCGACCTGGCGCTCGCCGGCCGTGACCGCGGTACCGACTTCCGGCATTAAGCCGTCGTAACGGATCGGGACGGCGCGCGTGCGCGCGGTGCCGCGATGCTCCATCCGCGATACGACCTCCTGACCGACATAGCAGCCCTTGCTGAAATCCACGCCGCCGAGCTGGTCCATGTCGGTCTCGTGCGGAAAGGCATCACCATAGCTGAAATCGACGCCGCCTTGCGGCACGCCGAGCGCGATGCGATGCGCGTCATAGTCGCTTGCCGCGACGAAGGATGCGCCGAGCTCTGCCGCGGCCGCGGCGGCAAGGTGCGGCGGCATCATGACGCGAAGGCCGAGCGCCGGCAGCCGCGGATCGGCATAGCGCAGGCCGTATTTGGTGCTGCCGCTACCGTCCCAGGTGGCGAGCACGCCGAGGGTTTCCGATAAGTCCTCAATTATCACCTTGGCGCGCAATTTATAGAGATTGAGTTTTTCGACGAGGGTGGTGGCGAGCGCGCGCGGGATGTCAAGAAGATAGCCGCCGCCGGCTGCCGCCGGCGCTTCAACTACGATGAAATCCGTGATGATTTTGCCTTGCGGCGTCAACAAAGCGCAGAACCGCGCCCCGCCGGGCGCGAGCTCAAGCATGTCGGCGGTGACCAGGCCGTGGAGGAAATTCCGCGCGCCGTCGCCGGCCACCTTGACGACGCCGCGGTCCGGGAGGAGGGCGGCCTTCATGCGATCTGGGGTCTCATCGGGTGAAGCCTTGTCAGCCCATGCCTAAGCTCGTAGAGCCGTCATCGCAAGGCCGTTCTCGACACCGATTCTCGGGGCTATCTTGAAATCAGAAACGGGCGTGGAATTGGCGGCCCGGTCCCGGTGTTTTGTTTGCTATCGTGGCGGCCGCGGAACGACAATGCGGAACCCGGAGTTAAGTTGCCCAGTGGCATAAATCTAGAGCCGACGGTCACCGCAAGCTCATGACCAACGACCTATTATTCGTGCGGGCACTGGTAGTGTCGCGGGAGGCGGGTCTTTGCGGTCTGTTCCGCAACGCGGCGTCATCGTCGCCGGTGCCACTCGAAATCGTCGAAGCCGCCGATGCAACGGCCGCCTGCAACGCGCTCGGCGCCGACATCGATGTTATTTATCTCGACGGCGATTTGCCGGAGGCGGAGATCGCACAAGTCATCTCGACGCTGCCGGCGGCGGGCAAACCGCCGTTCTCCATTCTGCTCGGCTCGCCGACGACTGCCGGCAAGGTGTTCGGGACCGACGGGCTTGCCGGCAAACCGTCGCGGGCGGAAGCGGTGCAGACGCTGGTCGATCGCTCGGTGCGCGTGCGGGTACCGAGCCGCGCCTTGGTGGTCGATGACTCCGCGACCATGCGCTCGATTGTCCGCAAAACGCTCGCAGCGACGCGTTTCCAGTTTCACGTCACCGAGGCGAGCGAGGGCCTCGCTGCGCTCAAACTGGTGCGCGAGGACGGTTTCCACATCGTTTTCCTCGATTACAATATGCCGGACTTTTCCGGACTCGAGACGCTCGCCGAATTAAAGCGCGAGAAGCGGCCCGTCAGCGTGATGCTGATATCGTCGACCCAGGACGAAACCGTCGCCGAACGGGCGCGCGCCGCGGGCGCGGCTTTTCTCAAAAAGCCGTTTTTCCCGAGCGATATCGAGAACGCGCTGTGCGACTTTTACGGATTGCGCGCACTCAACCAGAAACGCGCGTGAGGTTTCTTGCCTTCGCCAAGCCTGCTTCGGCGAGCGAAGCAAGGTCGGAAAAGATCACGCTCAATTGAAAAATCGGCGTTGTTACTGCCGCGACAACTCGACGGAAAATTCGCCGTTGCGAATCCGGGCGCCGAAATTCTCGGCAAAGCGGGCGGTCGCTTCCTCGCCGTAGGTCGAGATCAGCTCGGCCAGCGCCAGAAACAGCGCGGTCTGCGCCAGGCAGTCGCCGTCGATACCGTCGTGCGCGGCCTCGGTCCAGGCGTCCTGAAGAAAAGCGAGCGCTCGCCGTTTCTGTTCGTGCTCGGCCAAGGCCTCGTGAGGCGCAAGGTTTTGCGTCGCCATTCTCATCGCTGTCACGCTATCGCCGCCAAGCGGCGTCCCTACCCAAGACCGCACGTTAGCACGCCATGTTGGGGCTTTTGAGGGCGAAGTTTAAGGCAGGGTTAATGGCGGCGGCGGTGGTTTTTCGGCGCTAGTTGGCGTAGCGCGCAGTGATATCGCGGGCGATCTTGGCGCCCTCTTGCAGGTAACGGTGGATGACGACGTCGGCCGCCGGCGTGCAGCTCCGGTAGCTCTCTTTGAAGCCGCGATAGCCGCGATTGAAGCTGGCCACCATCGCGTCGTGGCGGTTACCGGTCGGCGCCTCGGCTTCGATCAGCGCCTGCGCCTCGTTGCGCCATTTCTGGCCGTCGTTGAAATTGCAAAGACCGCGCAGGAAATGCAGCGCGCCGAGAATTTCCGAGAGCCGTTCCAAGTCGGGATCGTAGGGCGCCGGCTGCTCCTGAACCGGAGGGGGCGGCGGGCCGGCCGGCTGGCTGGGCAGGGCGGGCGCGGCGGGTCTTGCCGGAGCGGCCCTTGCCGCGGGCGCCGGCGGCGGCGCCAGCGGGGCGCCCCAGAACTGGGCGCGCGCCGGCGCGGCGATCCCAAGCGCGAGCGACACCGCAAGCAAAGTTCGCCACATCGACATGACGGCAAAGATAGGAGGCGGGCGGAGCCTACGGCAAGCACCACAACGCGGCAGGGTTGCGGCGGGCATTAACCGCTCCGGCCCAGCCGTTCGCCGGCGGCGGCGACGATTGCCGCCAAGCCCTCGGTCGTTTGCAGCCCGGCAATCTCGTCCGGCAGGCGCCAATGCGCCTCGGCCAATTCCTCGTTGAGCAAAATCTCGCCGCCGAGAAAGCGCGCCGCAAACGGCAGAATGACAAAATGCCGCTCGACCCGCCCGCCAGCGTCGCGTGTGATGGCCTGACGGAAGCCGACCAGCGCGACCGGCTCGATCTCGAGCGCGGTTTCCTCGCGGATTTCGCGGATCACCGCCTCCTCGAGCGTCTCGCCGAGCTCGACACCGCCGCCGGGCAGCGTGTAAAGGCCATGCGCCGGCGGCCGCGCCCGGCGCACGATCAGCACCCGGCCGTCGCGGAAGACCGCGGCGCTGACCGCCAGATACGGCCGCGTCGGATAAATGCGCGCGCTTTCGGCGTCGCTCATTAATTTCGGCTCCGTTTCGTCCTATATCTCTGCATAGCATGTGCGGGCGCTATGTCATCATCTCGACGCCGGAGGCGATCCGGGCGTTGTTCGGCTATCACGAGCAGCCCAATTTTCCGCCGCGCTACAACGTGGCGCCGACGCAACCGATCCCGATCGTGCGGCTTAACGACGGCAAGCGCTCCTTCGCGCTGATGCGCTGGGGCTTGCTGCCCTCCTGGGTGAAGGATCCGAAGACCTTCCCGCTCCTGATCAATGCGCGCGGCGAATCCGTGCTGGAGAAGCCGGCGTTTCGCAACGCCATGCGGCGGCGGCGTTGTCTCATCCCGACCGACGGCTTCTACGAATGGCAGGCTGCAGGAAATGCCGGCGGTCCGAAGCGGCCGCATTTCGTGCGCGCCAAAACAGGCGCCGCGGGCCTGGCGCCGCCGCTCGCTTTTGCCGGCCTCTATGAGACCTGGACCGGACCGAATGGCGAGGAGCTCGATACCGCGGCCATTGTCACCACCACCGCGAACCGCACGCTTACCGCGATCCACGACCGCATGCCGGTCTTCGTGCCGCAGGACGCCTTCGACCTGTGGCTCGATTGCGCCAATGTCGAAGCCGATATCGCCGCCGCTTTGATCCGGCCGGCCGCTGACGATTTGCTGGAAGCTTACGAGATCTCAACTGCCGTCAATCGCGTGGCCAACGATTCCGAGGCGCTGCTTCAGCCGCTGTCGGCCGCTCCCACGCCGGCGCCGTCACCGGAGACGACGCCCAGACCGGTCAAGCCGAAAAAGCCGAAAGCGCCGGACGATCAGGCATCGTTATTTTAAGCGCGCCGGAACGGCCGGACCGATCGCGAAATTAAAGCGGTCTAAGTTCACACGCATGCACGCAAAAGTTGGGACGTCGCGCGCGCCGAAATCGGATGTGCATGCCAAACTGCATGGCTTGCAGCATGGGTAAACCTGCCGCATGGAACAGACTGGACCAACGGACGTATAGGAGACGTTCGTAAGATAGGGTATGGACCGTGTCGGGTGAGAAGGCAGGGTGCCCGGTGAGCTGGGCCCGTGCCCAAAAACAGTCGGATCAGGGAGGTGGAGATGTCGAGACTAAACGCACCGCTGCGTCGTAGCGCAGCTTTTCTTGCGCTGGCGGGAGCCGCGGTGGCGATTGCAATGGCGCCGACGGTGAGCCGTGCGCAGACGGCCGGGACGCCGATCGCCATTAAGGCGACCGAGCTCGAACCGACGCCCGATCCCTCGCTGTCTTTCAACAGCATGGCCGACGCGATGGGCGAGTTCGCCAAATACGGTCTTAAGCTCGATCCCGGGCCGAAACTCGGCGGCGGCGGGCCGGCGCGCGTCCAGGCGATCGTGACCGGCAACTCGGAAGTCGCAACCAGCGACCTGATTTCGGTGATGGGCGGCATCTATTCGGGCGCCAAGATCAAAATTCTGATGGTGATGACGCCTTATGGCGACGAAGAGGTCTGGGGACAGGACAAGTACAAGACGCTCAAGGACGCCGAAGGTCAGAGTTGGGGTGTCGCGAGCCTCGGCGGCGCTCAGCGTTTCAATGCCCAGATGGCGGCGGAGGGCATGGGATTTAAGCCCGACGCGTTCCAATGGATTGCCATTTCCGGCACCGACGCGGCGCGGCTCGAGGCGCTCGACACCGGCCGCACGCAACTGACGAATCTCTCGCATCTCGGCGCCGCGCTGGCGGAAGCCAAGGGGTTCACCAAGCAGGTCCACGTTATCGTTCAGCATTCGGCGAAATACACCCCACCGATGCCGCGACTGGTCGTGGTGGCGCAGGCCGACTGGCTGAAGTCGCACCAGGACGAGGCCACGCGCTACGTCGAGTTGATGCTCGACGCCAATCGCCAGTGGCAAAGCAACGCCAACTCTTGGATCGAGGCCGCTAAGAAAATCTATCCGGAAGCGGGCCTCAACGACCAGGAGCTTCGCGCGGCGTGGCAACTGTTCCACGACGGCGGCTATTTCTCGATCAACGGCGGCGTCAATTACGCCGCCACGCAGAAAATCTTGGATCTGTTTTTCAAGCTGCGCAACGAGAGTCCCAACCAATATTTGTCGAAGCCCGCCGACATCTATGACACCGGCCCGCTGCAAGCCGCGCTTGACAAGATGGGTGTCGTCAAAGGCACTGCGGGTCTGCCGGACGTCCCGGATTGGGATGGCGCCAAGGCTGCGGCTGCGAAATAGGCCGTGGCCGGGCGAGCCGGCGATCGTCGACGCATTCCGCCGGTTCGAGACCGTCAACCATGCCTGAGCTTGACTTCGTCAACGTCCGCAAAAGCTATAAAAGCCCGACCGGCGAAGATCTGCTGGCGCTTGCCGATTTCAATCTGAAGGTCGACGGCGGGCGCTTTGTCAGCGTGGTCGGGCCGAGCGGCTGCGGCAAGACTACGCTGTTGCGGATGGCGGCCGGGCTCGTTGCTTGGGACGGGGGAGAAATCCGGCTCGACGGCGCAGAACTCGCCGGACCCAGCCCGAAAATGTCGATGGTATTCCAGGCCATCGGGCTGATGCCGTGGAAGAGCGTGCAAAGTAACGTGGCGCTGGGTATCCAGCTGCAGGCCCATCGCCGCAAACTTAGCGCAGAAGAGACCGCTCAGGTCGGCGCCACGCTGGCGATGGTCGGCCTCAAGGGCTTCGAGCACTATTATCCGCATCAGCTTTCGGGCGGCATGCAGCAACGCGTCGGATTGGCGCGGGCGCTGGTGCGGCATCCTGAGATCCTGCTGATGGATGAGCCGTTCGGCGCGCTGGACGCGCAGACGCGCGCCGTGCTGCAGGACGAACTTCTCAGCCTGTGGGGACGCGTGAAGAGTACGGTGCTGTTCATTACCCACGATCTCGATGAGGCGATTTATCTCTCCGATCTCGTCGTCATCATGGGGCGCCGGCCCGGCCGCATCAAACAGGTGCTTGAGGTGAAGCTGCCGCGTCCACGCTATAGCTACGACGCGCGCGCCGAGCCGGAGTTCGCGCATCTGCGCAGTATCGCCTGGCAGAGCATCAAGGAGGAGCTATGACGCAGTCCGCCGATCGGCTCACGTCTCCCGTCAAGCGCAACGGAAAATCGACGTTCGCGGCGCTGGCCTCGAACCACTACGTCCTCACCACGCTGTCGGCGATCGCGTTCATCGCGCTGTGGCAGATCGTGAGCATGAACGTGCCGCCGATCATTCTGCCGTCGCCGGGCAACGTCGCTTCAGCGTTTGTCGAGCTGACCGCCTCGGGCGAGCTCATTCGCGCCACCGGCCAGACCGTCTGGCCGTTCGCGATCGGGCTGAGCATCGCCTTTGTCGTCGGCACCTCGCTTGGCTTGGTGCTCGGCATCTTCCGGCCGGCCGCGCGCATCCTCGACCCGTACATTTTCGTATTCTGGTCGATTCCCAACATCGCCTGGCTGCCGCTGTTCATCGCCTGGTTCGGGGTCGGCCAGCTGACCCTGATCGTGTTCGTCTTCGTCTCGGCGGTGTTTCCGCAATTGCTCACGGTCGAAGCCGGCGCCAAGGAGGCCGACAGTTTTCTGGTCGAGGTCGCCCGCTCGCTGGGCGGCACCAAGAGCGAAATTCTGCGCATCGTCGTGCTGCCGTCGGCGCTGCCCTACATCTTCGCCGGCCTGCGCATTGCCGTCGGCCGCGCGCTGGTCGGCATCATCGTCGGGCAATTGCTGATCGTGGCGACCGGCATCGGCTATATGTTCCAGTTCTATGGCGAGACGCTCTCGCTCGCCAAATATTTCGCGCCTTTGATCGTGATCGCGGCGCTGGCGGTGGCGCTCAATCGCGCCGTGAACTGGGCCGAGCACGTCCTGATTCCGTGGAAGCCGCGCGCGTTCACCTGAGCGGATTACGCGCTGGTTCGGCGGTCTCGGCGGATTTGCGCGCCCTTCGCCGAGGGCGCGATGATCGCTGCAGCGATCACATTGCTGGCGATACTGTGACCGTTACTGCTCGACCAGTGTCCAGCCGCTCAGCTTGATGAGTTTGAGCTTGGTGTTGAGATGGCCCTCGAGCGCGACCACCGCGGCCATGATGCGGGGAAACGGCGACGGGCGAAGAATATCCACGAACATGCAATAGCGCAGCTGGTCGGTCTCGTTGGCGGACAGATGCAACAGCGTATCGTCGAAGATGAACAGCTTGTTGTCGCGCCAGTAGTTTGTCGTATCGCCGACCGTGATGTAGGCGGACTCGTCCTTGATATCGTTGACGTTATACAAGACCCGCAACGTCGGACGCAGCCAGCCGAAGTGGGGCGACGTGGTGATCTTCTTGTTGAAGACGGAAAGCCCGATGGTCTCGATGTATTTCCACGGCTCGTAGAAGCCGGGAACGTCCACGATTGTCTTGCTGTTGATCCCGTAACAGCGCCAGAACAGCATCATGCGGCGATGTTCCTTCGATCGCTCCGCGACCTGACTGACGAGACCGGCGTCGTCGGTAACCCGGATCAATCGCCTCACTTCATCCTGATAGGCCGGCGGCAGATCTTCCAGGCGATAGACGCCCTTATTGACATAAGGCAGCGACAACAGATCGAGCAGGATATTGACGGGAGAGAGCATCCAAACCAGGAAGCCATTGCCGATGAAATAGCGCCGCAAGGTCGATAATTTCAGGTCGGTATTGCGGCTGACATCGTAGGCCCCGCAGAGCGCGTAGAACACCGCGATCTTGGGAAAGAAAAAAGCGAATGGGGCCAGCACGCAGAGCGGAAACAACACCCGTCTGAGAGCAAATCGCCAAATTCTATCGAATAGCGCCCGGCCTCGGAGAGGCTCACTCAACGTGGTACTCAAAGCTTACCGCCTTTGCGAAAGAAGGAACTGCGAATTGGCCGGTGCGGGGTGTCTTTCGGACTGAGCCGAAGCGGCTTCGAGCCTAGGCGTCTTTGGCAGGCGATGCCACCCTAAATCGGCCGGGCGGGGAATAATCTTGCTACCGATCAGCGGAGCGTGGACTGAAGGATGATATGGGGTGGGGTTCCTGCGACTGCGAACTCCGTCCGTTCCCTCCGAATTCCGCATTCGAAGCTCCGGGTGGCAGCTCTTAGGTATCGGTGGGCGGGCATCACGATCTTGTGGCTTTTTGCCGGCAATCGGGTCGGGCGAGGATCGCCCGCACTCCGGCATTCAAAGAAAGTCGCCTGCCGTGGGGAGTAACACCCGATAAAGGTTATCGAACTCCTGCAAAGGTCATTGAAGCCTTGCCCGTCGGATAATTACGTACAACCCCCCAGTAACAAATATCTGTCATACCGGAGCCTCTCGGACGACGACCGGGCGAGCGTCGAGAGCCGTCGATATGACAAAGTGGCTGCAGGCAATTCGGCAGAGCACGACCTATTTGGGGGTCGCGGTCATCGTCATCATTTGGTGCGGCATCTATTTGCTCGCCAGCCAGGAGCACGAGAGCGCCTACCAGGACGCGGCACGTCAAGGTGGCAACATTGCCCGCGTGCTGGAAGAATATATCCGCCGCGTCGTCCAGGAATCCGACAGTGCGCTGTTGGAACTACGACGGGACTACCAGCGAGATCCGCAGCATTTCGACTTGGCAGCTTGGGTCGCGCGCAACAAGGCACACAACGCTCTGACGGTGCAATTCGGCATCGTCAATGCCGCCGGCTTCGTCGTTCAGTCAAGTTTCCGATCGCTGGCGTCGCCGGTCTATGTCGGCGATCGCGCGCCATTCACGGAACCGCGGGATGCAAAGACGGACGAGCTTTATATCAGCGATCCAATCCTCGGCCATGTGACCACGCGGCTGACGCTCCAATTTGTCCGCCGTGTGACCAACCCCGACGGCTCGTTCGACGGGGTGGTGGACAGCTCGCTCGACATCGTGGAACTGGAGAAGTTCTTCAGCTCGCTCAATCTCGGCAAATCGGGAATCGTGTCGCTGGTCGGCGCGGATGGGATTCTTCTGGCGCGCGGCGGTCAGGACCCGGCGAGCCGCGGGATGGCTGGAATCTCCAACCTTCACTCGCTGCTGTTCAGCCATTTGGCTCACAGCTCGGCAGGGACTTACTGGAATAATCGGGAAAGCCGGGCGAAGTTCGACGGCGTCAGCCGGCTGATGTCTTATCGGAAGCTCGCCGGAATGCCCCTGATCGCCGTCGTTGGCTTGGCCAAGGCGAACATTTTCCAGCAGGCCGATGCGACCCTCGGCAAGTACATCCTGGCCGGAACCGGTTTGACCATCATCGTTCTGATCGTCATGATTTTCGGCGCCAGGCAGCAGGCGCACATCTTATGCGCAGCGACCGAGCTTCGGCGTTCCAAGCAGTCGCTCGAGCATTCCAATCTCCTGCTCAATACCGCGCTCAAGAACATGGTGCACGGCCTGTGCATGTATGACCGCGATCAGCGGCTCGTCGTCTGCAACGAGCGTTACGGCGCGATGTATGGTCTCGCTGCCGATGAGACCAAGCCAGGGACGACGCTGCGCTCCATCCTCGAAGCGCGCGTGCGCGTCGGTAGATGGCCCGGCTCGCCGCAATACATCGAGACACGCCTCGAGGAAGTGAAAAGGCGCGAACCCTATTACGTCGAGAACGTGCTGCTCGACGGTCATATCTACGCCATCAATCATCAACCGATGCCGGACGGCGGCTGGGTTGCCACCCATATCGACATCACCGAGCAGCGGCGCGCCGAGCAGGAGCTCGACGAAACGCGGAAGTTTCTCGTCTCGATCATCGAAAATATTCCGGTCTCCGTTGTCGTCAAGGACGCCAAGACGCGCAAATATCTTCTCGTCAATCGGGCATTCGAAACCATGCTCGGCATCCCACGCAGCGAGATGCTGGACCGCACGTCGTTCGACATTCATCGATCCAAGGACGCCAAAAGCATCGACGATGCTGACACTGAATCGCTGCAGGACAGCGACCACATCAATTACAAGGAAATCGAGGTCAATACGCCGATGCGCGGGCCGCGCATGCAATCGACTCGCCGCATGGTGATTAAGAACAGCCGGGGCGAGCCAAAATGTATCATCGCCGTCATCGAGGACGTCACCGAGCGCAAGAAGGCCGAACAGCGCATTGCCTTTCTGGCGCACCATGACGCGCTGACCGGCCTCGCCAACCGCGCGGCCCTGATCCAGAAAATCGAGGAAGCTGCGGCGCGGCGGCGCCGGCTGCAGGAGCCGTTCACCGTTCTGCTCCTTGACCTCGACCGCTTCAAGCAGGTCAACGATACGCTCGGCCACCCCGCCGGCGACGCGCTCTTGATCGAGGTGGCGACCCGCCTGAAATCGCTGTTGCGCGAAACCGACGTGCTGGCCCGGCTTGGCGGCGACGAATTCGCCGTCATCCAGTCCGGCGAAAGCGACCAGCGCGAGGCGGCCAAGCTTTTGGCGGAGCGCATCATCGAGATGCTGCGTCTGCCGTTCGAGATCGACGGCGGCAACATCAGCATCGGCACCAGCATCGGCATCGCGCCGGCGTTCGAGCACGAGACCGGTTCCGGCGATCTGTTGAAGATGGCGGATCTTGCGCTCTATCGGGCGAAATCGGCGGGCCGCAACGGCTATTGCTTCTTCGATCCGGAAATGAGCGAGATCGCGAGCGCGCGACAGGAGATCGAAAGCGATTTACGCCGCGCCGTGCAGCAGAACGAGTTTGAGCTGCATTACCAGCCGATCGTCGATTCCAAGACGCGCCGGATCTGCAGCGTCGAGGCGCTGGTGCGTTGGCGCCATCCGACCAAGGGGTTCATCTATCCGGACCTTTTCATTCCGCTCGCCGAGGAGACCGGTTTGATCACGCAGATCGGCGATTGGGTGTTGCGCGCGGCCTGCACGGAGGCGGCGACCTGGCCCGCCGCGGTCAAGGTCGCCGTCAATCTGTCGCTGGTGCAGTTCCGCAAAACGGATTTGCCGAGCGTGGTCATGCGCGTGCTGGCCGATACCGGATTGCCGCCGGAGCGATTGGAGCTGGAAATCACCGAGACCGCGCTGATCGAATCGGCAGCGGAATGCCTGCCGGCGCTGCGGCAATTCAAAGCCATGGGCATCACGATCGTGCTCGACGATTTCGGCACCGGCTATTCCTCGCTCAGCCAGCTGGCGATGTTCCCGTTCGACCGGATCAAGATCGACAAGTCGTTCACCCAGAACCTGACCAAGCGCAGCGAATGCGCCGCAATCATCTCGGCGACGCTTACTCTGGCGCAAAGCCTCGACATTGCGACCACCGCCGAGGGCGTCGAAACGGTGGACCAGTACCGGCTGTTGCGCCTGGCCGGCGTAACCTCGCTGCAAGGCTATCTGTTTAAGCGTCCGGGGCCGGCGTCCGAGATCGACTTCGGGGCCGTTTATGGCGGCGTGGCGCTTGAGAACGCCGCCTAGGCCAGGCGGCAAGGCCGAAAATTCGATCAGTTACTCTTCGCGAGGCCGAGGATCTGACGCGCTTCCTGCGGTGTCGCCACGTCGCGGCCGAGCCCTTGCGCGATCTTCATCATGCGCTCGACCAGGACCGCGTTGTTCTTGGCGAGCTCGCCCGGCGCGATATAGGGATTGTCTTCGTAGCCGACGCGGACATGGCCGCCGAGCGAGACCGCAAGCGACAGCAGATCCCATTGCTTTTGCGGGTTCATCACGCTGACGTTCCAGATGCAGTTTTGCGGCAAATGATCGACCATGTAGATCAGCGCCTTCTCGGTCGGCGGCGTCCAGGTGCCGCCGGGCCAGCCGAGAAACAAGGTGGTGTAGGCAGTTGCCAGATAACCTTGCTTGCGCACGAATTCGAGGTGCCAGAACGCGCCGGTGTGGAAGCATTCGACTTCGAGCTTCACTTTGTGCTCGACGGCGGCCCTGGCGTAAGCGAGCAATTCCTCGACCGGATGAATGGCCATCATGCGCTTGGGCGGAAATTGCGGATCGGGATTGAAGTATTCGTCATGCGCATTGAAGGCGACCGCCATCATGTCGGGCGATAGCGTCATCAGCCTGACCTTCTCCTCCAGCCGCGCGCTGGCGACGCCGAATTGCATCACCGGATCGGTCTCTGGCCAGGATCGCCTCCTGCAGCCGCTTCCAGCCGTCGTGATCGATGCGGGACACCTGCTTGCCGTCGGCCTGCAGCTTCTCTTCCAGCGTGCGGATGCCGTGGATGTGCGCGATCGCGGCGCCGGCCTTGATGCCGTCGATATATTGCTGAGCGACGCCGGCGATATCCTCCTGCGGCGGACAATGATGATTGATCGGATAGGAGGTTCGCGAGTTGCAGGCGACGGTAATGATCAGCTTGTCCATTTTTCTTCGGGATCTTGTTTGGCGGGGGCGAGTGCTGGCGGCAGGGGCGGTGGCGAATACAATTCCACACTCGGTGCCCCGAATCCACAATGTTGAAAGCTCAAAGCGCGTAGTGTGAAATGGAGAGGTGCGTGAGTGATTCGGCGTCCTGGGGGCAACGATGCACCGTTTACTCACGACAGCGCTTGCGATGGGAAGCTTGCTGACCGGCTTTGCCGCAGTGGCGAGCGCCGCGCCGGTTCTGCCGCCGTACTCGAATTTTGCCGGCTTCTATATCGGCGGTCTTGCCGGCGGGGCCTGGGGCACCTTCGATACGTCAACGTCCACCGCGGAAGTGCCGGGCGGCGAATTCAGCCCACCCGCCATTGCCGCCTTCAATGCCGCTGGTCCGCAGAGCATTAAGCCGGGCTCCTTCATCGGCGGCTTTGAGGCCGGCTATAACTGGCAAACCGGCAATTACCTCGCCGGCATCGAAGGCGATATCGAGTGGCTGCATCTGAGCGGCAGCGCGAGTTCCGGACCCGCTGTCATTCCCGGCGGGGCCGGCAACACTTTCACCATCACGTCGAGCGCCGACATCGACTGGCTGGCTACGCTGCGCGGCCGGCTCGGCTTTACCAGCGGCAACTGGCTATTCTACGCCACCGGGGGCGCCGCATTCACGACACTGCACGGCAATTTCGCGTTCTCCGAAACCTTCTCTCCCAGCACGGAAACGGCGTCGGTCGCCGGCTCGAAGACAGGTTACACTGTCGGCGGCGGTGTCGAGACCTATCTGTGGCAGAACTGGAGCGTCAAAGCCGAGTATTTGTTTGTCGACTTCGGCAGCGTCTCGGCATCCGGCATCGACACCGGCGTAGCCCTGCCGCCTTACTTCTTCACCCACAGCGTGAATCTGAAACTCAACATCGCGCGGCTGGGATTAAACTACCACTTCTGATCGAGACCCGGATCGGCGTATCGCGGCCGTTGCGCCGCCGCGACCGCGCTTCCAGCGGACGCCGCGCTATGGCAATGTCCGCCGCGCATTTTTTCCAGGAGACGAAATTGGCCAAGATTCCGCAACCCTTGCACGAGCACATCGATACTGCCTACCCGGCGAATGTCTGCCTGATCGGCACGGTACTGCCGAACGGTTTCGCCCAGATCACGCCGCGTGGCAGCGTAATGGTCTATGACGACGAGCATATCGCGCTGTGGGAGCGCGGCCGGGGGACGACGGCCGGCAGTCTCGTCGACGGCACGCCGGTGACACTGTTCATGCGCAAGACGGCGCTGCGCGATGCCGGCGTCCTGCCGAAGGGCGGCATCCTGCGGCTCTACGGGCGGGCCAAAGTGCATAAATCCGGACCGGTCTACGACGAGGTCTGGAAACGCCTGATCGAACCGGAGAAGAAAAACGATCCGGACAAGAAGGGCTATGCCGTCCTCGTGGCGGTCGAGCGCGCCGAGGATCTGGCCGGACAGCCGCTGGCCTGAGCGAGCGCCTGACGCGCGGCAGGTCCGATCCCGCCGCGCGTGTCTGGCCCAAACGGTACACCGGGGCCCCCCGAGCGCAACGCTTGGTTTACGATAAGGGCGATATCACCGCGAAAGCGCGGCACCCGCCGCGATATCGCGCGGTTTTGGCCGTTCGCCCGCGCTCCGTTGATAAAATCAAAACCAGCAGCCGCTACATTTTCCGGTCGAGGAAACCGAGAAAAACCCCGACAAATTGCATGAATATCCTCGTTAATCGTCCCGATAACAGCTCCGATGTCGCGATCATTGGCGCCGGCCCGTACGGCCTGGCGGCTGCCGCGCGTTTGCGCGCCGCCGATGTCCCGGTCCGGGTGTTCGGCGAGGCGATGTCGTTTTGGCGGCGTAACATGCCGGCCGGCATGAAGCTGCGCTCGCCGTGGGTTGCGACGCATATTGCCGAGCCCCGCGGCGGCTATCGGCTCGACGACTATTTCGGCGAAATGGGTCTGCCGCTGCCCGAGCTCCTACCGGTTGAGAATTTCATCGATTATGGAACGTGGTTCCAGCACCACGTGGCGCCCGATCTCGATACTCGAACGGTTGTTCGGGTGGCGCCCCGCGACGGCGGCTTCCGGATCGTCCTTGAAGACGGCGAGAACGTTTTCGCCAAGCGCGTCGTCATGGCGACCGGGCTGCTGCATCACGAATATCGGCCTGCTCAGTTCGACGGCCTGCCTCGCAGCCTGGTGAGCCACTCGTGCGAGCATACCGACTCCGCGCAATTCAAAGGACGCCGCGTCGCGGTGATCGGCCGCGGCCAGAGCGCGTCGGAATCGGCGGCGCTGCTGCACGAGGCCGGTGCGGATGTGGAAATCATCTGTCGGGGTCAATTGGTGTGGAACGCCGATCCCGGCACGCGTAGCGCTTTGCGCAATGGCTTGCGCGCAATGCTCGGCAAGGCGCTGATTCCGCCGTCGCAGGTCGGGCCGTTTCCATACAACTGGCTGGTCGAGGCGCCGGCGGTCATCCACCGTCTGCCGGCCGCGGCGCGCGATCGGCTCAATGAGCATTGCCTGCATCCTACCGCGATTCTGTGGCTGCGGCCGCGCCTGCGAGATGTTCCGCGCCTCGAAGGAACGCGCGTCCTTGAGGCGCGCCGGGACGGCGATCGGATCACCCTGACATTGGACGGCGGCTCCCGCAGCGTCGATCATGTCCTCCTCGCGACCGGCTACAGAATTAGCGTCGATAAGATGCAAATTCTCGATCCACAATTGCGCAGCCGCATCGTCCGGCACCGCGATTCCCCTGCCTTGTCCGCCGGATTTGAATCGAGCGTCGCCGGCTTGCATTTCATCGGCGCCGCCGCCGTCGCGAGCTTCGGACCGCTGTTGCGATTTATCGCGGGCGCCGGATTCTCGGCGCGGCGGATCGCACGGGCGCTGCGGGATCACAGCCGTCCGTCACCCGCCGGCGCCGGCGGTCATGTCGATCGTCTCCTTCACGGCGCGCCGGCGCTCCTTGACGCCGAACGGAAATGGCCATGACGCGGGGGGCGGCGGCCGATCACGTCAGTGATCCCACGCCGCCCGGCGCGCTCATCGTCGGCGGCGCTCACGTCAGCCTCGCGCTGGCGCGCAGTCTCGGGCGCCGCGGCATTCCGGTGTGGCTCCTCGCCGGTCATCCGCTGCCGAGGTACTCGCGCTATGTGCAGAAGAGCTTTGCCTGGCCCGGCGCCGAACACCGTGATGCAGTTGCCTCGATTATCGACGTTGCGGTCCGGCATGGTTTGAAGCGCTGGGTGCTTTTTGCCACGGGCGACGAAGATATGCGCGTGATCGCGCAAAATCATGCGCTGCTCGCATCGCATTTCCGCGTGGTGACGGCGAGTTGGGACATCACCCAATGGGCTTACGACAAGCGCCTGACGTATCGGCGCGCGGCGGAGCTCGGCATCGACTATCCGCGAAGCGTGCAGGCTTGCGACTTGGAAACGCTCCGGCGGTCGCCGCTCCGGTTTCCGGTGGTTATCAAGCCGGCGCGCCGTGACGCCATCAACGCATTGACCCGAGCAAAAGCCTGGAAGGCCGACGATCGCGACGCGCTGCTGTCGCTCCACCGGCGGGCCGCATCGCTGGTGGGCGACGATGCGGTGATTGTCCAGGAGTGGATTCCGGGAAACGGCGAAGCGCAATTCTCCTATGCAGCGCTGTGGGACCGCGGCAAGCCCGTCGCTTCCTTGGTCGCGCGGCGCGCGCGGCAATATCCGGTCGATTTCGGCCGCTCGAGCACGTTCGTTGAGACCGTAGAGCAGGACGAAGTCGAAACATTGGCTTGCCGTTTTCTGCAGTCGCTCGATTACTCGGGTGTCGTTGAAATCGAATTCAAATACGATCGGCGCGATCGGCGCTACAAGCTCTTGGACGTCAATGGCCGGTTCTGGACGTGGACGGGGCTTGGCGCGCTTGCCGGCGTGGATTTTCCCTATTTGGCTTGGCGGCAGGCGCTCGGCCACGATGTTTCATGCGTTCGCACCGAGGCCAAGACCGGCGTCGCGTGGATGTATGCCAGCCGGGACATCCCGGCGGCGTTTGCGGAAATAGCGCGCGGCGCATTGACGGTAGGCAAATATCTCACCGGCTTTCGCAAGGAATTGGTTTTTGCAAGTTTTGCCCTCGATGATCCGTTGCCAGCGGTTGCCGAATTTCCGTTGCTTGTTTGGAACCGTCTGACCAAGGGGCGCGACGGCGACAGCGGATTGCAGCAATTCGCCGCTGATTTGACCGGGGAGGGCGGAGCGCCGGCGAATACCGGACCCAAGATATCAGCCGACTTGGGAGTCTCAATCCATGCAGACTAAGAGCACCTATAAGCCCGGGCCGTGTTGCCCACACTGCGCCGCCTCCATGCAGTCCCTGGATTTGATTCCCCGTTTCGCCGGATTGACGGAGCTGCGGAACTTCGAGTGCCGGCTGTGCGGGCTCACCGTCACCGAGGCGATCGACGACGAAACATTGCAAGCCGCCATTCCGCTTGCACCGCGCTGATCGCGGCGCGAAAAACTTCGGAAGCGCCGCAACGGGTTCGCGTTAAAGCACCTTGCCAGGATTGAGGATGCCGTTGGGATCGAGCAGCGCCTTGAGGCTGCGCATCAGATCGTAGGCGACCGGATCCTTCACCGAGGGGAGGATATCGCGCTTCATCACGCCGACGCCGTGCTCGGCCGAGATCGAGCCGCCGTATTTCCTCACCACCGCGAACACCACCGCGTTGACCTCGTCCCAGCGCTTGAGATACTCGTCCTTGTCGGCGCCGGCCGGTTGGGTGACGTTGTAGTGAATATTGCCGTCGCCGAGATGGCCGAACGGCAGCGGCCGCGCGCCGGGAATGAGCGCGGTGACCGCGGCATTGGCCTCGGCGATGAAGGCCGGCACCGCGGCGACCGGCACCGAAACGTCGTGCTTGATCGAGCCGCCGGCAAAGCGCTGCACCTCGCCGAACATTTCGCGGATGCGCCAGAACGCCTTGGCCTGTTCCAGGCTGTCGGCGATAGCCGCGTCGGCAATGAGCCCGCGCGCCATGGCGGTTTCGAGCAGCTCTTCCAGAATGGTTCGCAAGCCCTCGCGCTGTTGTGAAGACAGTTCGATCAGCACGTACCATTCATGGCGCGAAGCGAGCGGATCGCGGCAGCCCGCGGCGTTTTCCAGCACCAGATCGATGCCGGCCCGCGTCATGATCTCGAAGCTGGTGACGTCGTTGCCGCAGCGCTCTTGCGCCATGCCCAATAGCGCGAGCGCGGCTTCGACCGACGTCACCCCGGCAAAGGCGGTCTCCACCGCGCGCGGCCGCGGAATGAGCCGCAACACCGCCGCGGTGATGATGCCGAGCGTGCCTTCGGCGCCGATGAACAGGTTTTTCAGATCGTAGCCGGTATTGTCCTTCTTCAGCTTGTTGAGATTGTTGAGCACGCGGCCGTCGGCCAGCACCACTTCAAGCCCGAGCGCATGCGAGCGCGCGATGCCGTAAGCCAGCGCCGCAGTGCCGCCGGCATTGGTGGAAAGATTGCCGCCGATGGTGCAGGTGCCTTCGGAGGGCAGCAGCTGCGGGTAAAGTCGGTCGGCCGCCGCCGCCGCCTCGCGCGCGCGCTGCAAGGTGACGCCGGCCTCGCAGGTGATGGTGTTCGAGGTCGGGTCGACCTCGCGGATGCGGTCGAGCCGGTTGAGCGAAAGGACGATTTCATGGTGGTGCGGAATCTGGCCGCCGACCAGCCCGGTATTGCCGCCTTGCGGCACGATCGCGGTCTTGGTCGCGTTGGCGAGTTTAAGGATCGCCGACACTTCGCCGACCGAGCCCGGCCGCAGCACCATCGGGGTGTGGGCCTCGAACAGATGGCGCAGCTCGACCAGGTAGGGCGCCTGGCGCGCCGGATCGGTGATGGCGTATTTGTCGCCGACGATCGCGGCAAAGCGCGCCAGCAGTGCGGGATCGGTCTTGGCGGGCGCACCGTTAAGCGGCTTATCGAGCATCGGGCGGGTCCATGACCTGGGTTGTGCCGTTCCAGGGATCATATACGACGATACCCGTGTTGGCGAAATGACGCACATTGCGCGTCACCAGGACGAAGTCATGAACGCGTGCCGTCGAGGCTAACAACAAATCTGCTGCTCTTCGCATCATGCGCTCCGCTGAAAGCGCCCGGCTTAGCCGGAACCAATCGATGAGAATTTCGGAGGTGAGGGGAAATACGCGGTCTGTAAATCTTGGCTCGATATCGCTTTCAAGCCATCGCAATAGTTCGTGACGACTACTGTCTGGAGCGGAGTCGATGCCGTCCCGTATCTCCGCCAATGTAACGATGCTGATGGCCGTATCGTCTAGCGACTGCCGCGCAATCCAAGAGATAACAGCGTCATTGGGTTGGCGCTTGATTGTCTCGGAAATCACATTGGTGTCGAAGAGGCATTTCACGTCTCATCCTCGTCGAACACGGGTCGCGGCCTGATATCCATTTTGACGCGCTGCTCGAAATCGATGCCTTCGGCGAGGCCCCGATATTTCTTCGACGCTTCAATAAAATCGGCCATGGTCGATGTGCAGCGTGGTTTGGGCCGCACCTCGAACCGCTCGGCATCGGAAATAATGACCGCATCCTTGCCGTGGATCGTTACCGTCTGCGGCGCGCCGGCGCGTGCCTTGCGCACGACTTCGGACAGACGGGCCTTGGCGTCCTGCAGTTTCCAGGTATTCGTGCTTTTCATGGGCGCCTCAATCTAGTCAGACTAGTCAGATAGCATTTGAACGCCCGTGATGCAAGACCGCTGTCTTTCGCTCACCGCGGCGCCGCGGCGCGGCGCAGGCGGTCATTGATCGCTTCGCCGAGATCGTCGTGCGGGATCGGCATCACCGCGATTGCCGCCGCGCCGGCGCCGTCGAGCAGGCGCAAAAAAGAAAACAGATTGGCGGCGGCTTCTATGACGTCGCCGCGCGCCGAAAGGTTCAGGATCTGCGCGGCCTTGTCCGCCCCCTGCGGCGGCGTGGGCCCGAATGCCAACAAGGCTTCACCGGGCGTCACGCTCTCGGCATCAAGCCGCAGCGGCGTGCGCGGCGCGTAATGCGAGGCGAGCATGCCGGGCGCGAGCGGCGCGTCGGCGGCGGCATTTTTGGGCGCGCCGGCGAGCGGCCGGCCGAGCGCGCTTTCGATCGCTTGGCGCGACAGACCGCCGGGGCGCAGCAGCATCGGCCCGTCGAGGCAGGCGACGATGGTCGATTCCACCCCAACCGGCGTTGCGCCGCCGTCGACGATCAGATCGATGCGGCCGTTGAGATCGGCGAGCACGTGTGCCGCGGTGGTCGGCGACACATGGCCGGAGCGGTTGGCCGACGGCGCCACCACCGGCCGGCCGAAACGCGCAAGGAGCGCTCGCGCCACCGCATGATCGGGCACGCGCACCGCGACGGTGTCGAGCCCCGCCGTCGCCAGGTCGGCCACCGTGCATCCGGGCGTCTTGCGCAGCACCAGCGTCAGCGGCCCCGGCCAGAACGCTTGCGCGAGCCGCGCAGCCGCCGCGGGAAACTCCGCCAGCGCGCGGGCCGCGGCGAGATCGGGCACATGCGCGATCAGCGGATTGAACGAGGGCCTGCCCTTGGCGGCGTAAAGCCGCGCCACCGCCTCACCATTGCCGGCGTCGGCGCCGAGCCCGTAGACCGTCTCGGTTGGAAAGGCGACGAGCCCCCCGGCGGCCAGAACGCGCGCGGCTTGCGCGATTGCGGCATCGTCGGCGCGCAGAACGCGCGTCGCCATTTGGGTCGCCGGCCCTGTCATTGCCGAACCTTGGTGCTTAAATGGCGGCTGCGCAACCGTGCCAGGCATGATCCCGAAAAGTGGTTTTCCGGTTTTCGGACAAGATCATGCCCATTAATGGCCGCGACTTGCCGGGGCGGAATGCCGACTGTATAAGCCCCCGCGGCCTCGCGTCGGCCAATGTCGGAGTGTGGCTCAGCCTGGTAGAGCACCTCGTTCGGGACGAGGGGGTCGCAGGTTCAAATCCTGCCACTCCGACCAGCCTACGCTCTGCGAACTTCGGCTCGGCGAGCCTAGCTCGACGAAATTCCTGAGCCGAGCCGCCGCACACGGCGTGCGTCGGTCAATCCCCTCTATCACCGACTACCGGAACCGGGCCCACCGTCGTCAGCCTGTCGACTTGTTGCTCGTCTTGCGCGGACCAGACCGACGCGGCGGCTTCTGACGCGATTTGCTGCGCCATCTGTTGAACTTCATCAGCGGGGTAATCCGCCGTATCGCCGCCTGCTCCGGCATGTCGGACACCGGACAACGAGGCAGTGCCGAGGCGCGCAATGTCGTCGCTGCCGGCGAGCCTAAAAAAGCTGAAGATACTGTTCGTCGGCTTGAACGTGACCGTCACGCCGGCCTCGGCGACGGCGGTGGCAAAGTCGCTTCTGACGGGGTGGTTCATCGGAACACCCACTCAATAATTACGACAGCAGGACGCATATAGGGCGCAAGGTGCATCCGCGCCAACGGTCCTGCGCGCTTGCGGCAATGCCGCCGGTGCCCGCCGATCACTCCGCCCTGATATTGGCGAACTTGATGACCTTCGCCCACTTCTCGGCGGCGTCGGCGATGAGCTTGCCGAATTGCGCCGGCGTCATGCTCTGCGGCTCGACGCCGAGCGCGACCAGGCGCGCCGTCATGGCCGGATTGGCCATCACCGCGTTGATGTCTTTGTTGAGCCGATCGACGATCTCGGCCGGCGTGTCCTTCGGCGCGCCGACGCCGGCCCAGCCGCTGCCCTCATAGCCCGGTACGATCTCGCCGATGGCGGGCACGTCGGGCAGCACGCTCAAGCGCTCGGCGCTGGTCACGCCGAGCGCGCGCAGCTTGCCGCTCGAGATGTAGCCGAGCACCGGCGCGGTCGAGATAAACGCGACCTGCACTTGTCCGCCCAGCAGATCGGGCATGTAGTTGGCGCGATAGGCGACGTGGGTCAGGTCGACGCCGGTCATCATCTTGAACAATTCGCCGGCGAGATGCGGCGCGGTGCCGGTGCCGGGCGAGGCCATGTTGATCTTGCCGGGATTGGCCTTGGCATAAGCGATGAATTCGGGGAGCGTCTTTGGCGGCAGCGACGGCGTGATCACCATGGCGAACGGCGTATAGCCGAGGAACGCCACCGCCGCGATGTCGCGGACGAAATTGAAACTCAGATTCGGGTAGAGCGCCGCGTTCGCCGCGTTCCCGGAGATCATCACCAGCAGCGTGTAGCCGTCCGGCGGCGACCGCACCACCGCTTCGGCGCCGATATTGCCGCCGGCGCCCGGCCGGTTTTCGATGACCACCGGCTGGCCGAGCCGGTCCGACAGCGGCGGTCCCACCAGCCGCGCCATCACGTCGGGCGACAGCCCGGCCGGCAAGTCGACGATCATGTGGATCGGCCGTGACGGATAGGTGTCGGCGCGCGCGAAGCGCGGCAGCGCCGGCAGCGCGAGCGCGCCCGCCGCCAGTTCGAGGATATGTCTGCGCGCAATTGTCATGGCTGTCCTCCCGTCACGGCCCGCGCCTGGCGCCGGGCCGGCCTTCGTGAACCGGCTTCATCGCCGGCTTTGCTCATGCGTACCACCCTCGCGGCGCGCTTGGCGAGCGCGGGGATTAGCCTGCGACGGCATACCGCTCGCCATGCGATGCGTTCGTTCAGAACGGCGTCTCGCCGACCACCGCGGTCCGCTCCATGCGCCGCCGCTCGGGATAATAGTCGTTGGCGGCGTAATGCTGCGTCGATTGATTGTCCCAGAACACGATCGCGCCCGGCGTCCAGCGCACCCGGAATTGATATTCGGGCACGTGCGCTTGCGCGAACAGCACGTCGAGGATCGCGTCGCTCTCGTCCGGTTCGAGATCGGCGATGCGCAGCGTGAATTGCGGATTGACGTAAATGGATTTGCGGCCGGTGACCGGATGCGTGCGCACGACGGGATGCGTCGGATTGGGAAACAGCTCCTCCATCTTGCGGAGCTTCGCCCGATCCTCGTCCGTATTCTTGTACAGCACGCGGAAGTTCTTGAAATCGTGCACCGCCTTTAGACCGTCGATCATTTTCCGGAAAGTCGGGCTTAAGCCCTCATAGACCGCTTCCATATCCGCAAATAGCGTATCGCCGCCGACCTTCGGCATGATCTCGCAGCGCAGGATGGTGTATTTGGTCGGGTTTTTGCGGAACGTGGTGTCGCTGTGCCAGACGTCGGTCGACAGCACCGGATTGTCCTTGTGATTGTCGAGCACCAGGATTTCGGGAAACGCGCCTTGCGGCCGCATCGGATGCACTTCGAGCTCGCCGAACCGGCGGCTCAAGGCGACATGCTGCTCCGTGGTCAGGTTCTGCTCGCGCACCACTAGCACTTTGTTCTCAACCAGCGCCGTCTCGAAGGCCGCGAAGGTGTCGCGGTCCAGCGGCTCTTTCAGATCGATGCCGTGGATTTCCGCGCCGAGCTTTGCGCCCAGGCGCTCGACCTCAAACGGCGTCGCCTTGCTGCGGATCGGGGTGACGTTTTGCGTGGCGGCGGCGTTGCTCATGACAGGCTCCTTGGCGGCGCGGTTCTTACTTCGCGGTCCTGACGTTGACTATGACGCTGCCCGCGGCCTAATCAACCGGCGATTTCACCTGGTGAAAAACGGGAATTTTGCCCGCATGGCCAAGGTCAAGAGCGTGCGCGCCCTGGAACGGGGCCTGCAAGTCCTCGAATGCGTGCGCGAGGCCGAGACGGTCAGCCTCAACGATCTGCACCGGCGCACGAAGCTGCCGCGCGCCACTTTGCTGCGGGCGCTGAAAACGCTGGAGGAGGGCGGCTGGATCCAGACCGGCCGCGACGGCGCGATCTACCGCCCCGGACCAAAACTGTTCGGCGAGACCAGCTTCGGCGCCCGCCACCGCACGCTGGCCGATCTGGCGGTGCCCGTGCTGGACGCGCTCGGCAAGAAGGTGATCTGGCCGGCGGACGTCGGCATCTGCCGCGGCGCCTCGATGGTGATCCTGAAATCGTCGCGCCGCCATGCGCCCTTCGTCATCAACCGCAACGCGGTCGGCCGCCGCCCCAGTCTCCTGAAATCGGCGATGGGCCGCGCCTATTTGACCTTCTGCCCGGCGCAGGAACGCGAACGCCTGCTTGAGCGCTTGCGCCGCTCCACCCATCCCGACGACAAGCTCGCCGCCATGCCGTCGGCGGTGCGCCGCATCCTCGACGAGACCCGCGCGCGCGGCTACGGCGTGCGCGAGCCGGGCTATTGGGCCGGCGCCGACGATGTCGGCGGCGATGTCAGCTCGATCGCGGTTCCGGTCATGGTCGGCGCGCAAGTCGCCGCCTGCATCAGCCTCCTCTGGGTCGCCGGCGCCGGCAGCACCGAGGATTTCGCCCGCGCGCATCTTGGCGCGTTGCGGGAAGCGGCGGAGGGGTTGGCGCGGGGGATTGAGGGGTAACGATGGTTCGGGGGCAGAGGGGGTGCACGTTCAAAATCGCGCTAGTCTGACCATCCATTTTCAGACACTAATTTTTGCTTCCATAGGTTGCACTCCAGCATCGTGTCTGCTTCTATCCATACGTTATGCCCCAATTCCAGATCCCAAAGCAGACAGACCGGATGCTGCTCCATGCATTGGTGGCAATACGTGATGAGTTAAAGCCGCTACTTCAGCTTCAAATACAAGTGCAAACCGTGGAAGTCGGCGGTCAGACCGTTGAACTGCCTGATAACGATCCTGAGGGTGCACAGTCCATTCAATATGTCCTAACTGAAGAATCGGAGGTGATGCCGAACCTTTTTTTGAGGAATAATAATCAAGTCGCGCTGCATATCCGCAGGCTAGGGGATGCAGTGACGGATCAATTAGCGGTCGCGAATGAGCAACCTTGGGTAAATCAGATCCCTCAAGATAGGCTTGCGTCAAATTAATATCATCCGCCCGCAAACATCTTCGCGTGTCCGATGCTGAGGCAAATCTGTCGGGCGGCAAAGACTCTGAGTGGGCACGGTACAGAGATTCGCAACAGGCAATACTCCATAGCCTAGAGAATACTCAGGCAACGATCCTCCAAGAATTCACCCGTAAATCGCTCGAATTCGAGGCCAGCTCGAAGGCCCGAATGCAGGAGCGTGAGGCCGAATTACAAAAAACATACAAGACCTTAGAAGAGCAACTTTTACGGGAACATGATGAAAGGATGAAACAGCTCGCGGCACGAGAGGGGAGCATCGAGGCGCGCGAAAAAGCCTTCAACACGAAGGAGGCGCGCTATGTTGCCCGCAGCGAACAACAGAAGCAGATTGAACAAATCAAAGAATGGCTGCAAGGGTGGAGCCTTACTCAAGGAACTCGTTCTAAGCGATATGTAGTCGCGCTCGCGTACCTACTTGGTGCGGTTGCTTCTGCGCTATTCGCGGTCTGGTATAGTTATGAGAATGTGGAAATTTTGAGAGCGGCAGAAGCCGATCTGTCGAGAGTCCCTTGGTGGCAATGGATACTCTTATCTATCAGGTCTATTTTTCCGTTGGCCGCGTTTATTACGTTCGTCATCTACTTTATCCGATGGTCGTCGGAATGGGCCAGACAACACGCTGACGAGGAGTTTAGAAACCGAACTCGCGTGTTAGATATTGGCCGCAGCGCGTGGTTACTTGAGGCCGTGAGAGATGCGCAGGACAATCAAAAGGAGCTTTCTCCGGAACTGCTGAAGGAGTTGTCTCGCAATCTTTTCGCATATTCTGCCCCTGCCGACGTTAGCGACCTGCATCCGCAGGCCGTGACCGATCTGATTATGCAGGGGTTGGCTTCCCTGCGCGTTAAGACTCCTGATGGTACTGAGGTGGAAGCAAAGAGAGGAAAAGGCTGAGCGCTAAGCGCTCGCGAAATAAATCGGCTTGGAAGCCGCACCGATAATGCTGCAAATTTTGGGCCTATTAGGGGGTATCGTCGGAGCCATCGCATTATGCTGGCGGTTACTCGATGAATTTAAGGCTTACCTTCACATTGAATTGACGAGTGAAGACATAAGCGGGCGTTATGTAAAGTTGCGCACAACAGTGGAAAATAGAAATTCGTTTCCAAGGAGGCTCGACGGTGCATTCTTGCTGGTCGGGCCGGCGGATGAAAATCCGGACGAGACAGCAAGCGCCGTCTTCAAGTACGAAAACGAGTCCTTTGATCTAATTTCAAGCCTCAATGAAATGGTTCGCGTGGTCACAAACAGGATGAAGGACAATCCATCGACGATGCGTGATGATGCGGGAAGAATGATAATTCCGCTAACCTACTATTACATTGAGAATTATGACGTTGCCGACGAAAAACTCTCGTATGAACATATAATCTCCTACGATAAATTGCCGCCACGCATCTATGCCGCTCGTTTTTGTATTGAGACAATTTCTCGCCTTCATCGGGTTGTTCAGGCTGCATTCGAGGTGACCGCGGAAACCCATTAAGCCACCGACCATACCGCCCAGCCTCGGAAGACGTATCGTAGGTTAGAGTCCTGCCACTCCGACCGATCATTTTCTCGGTTTCACTACCCCGCAAACACATACGCCGCCAGAATAACAAACCCGCTCACCGCGAGCGTGGCGTGAATGGCGATCGTTCCGCCACCGATCGGTTTGTTGAAAATGCGCGCGGCGAGGAGTCTTGCGCCGAGCAAGGCGGCCAGCACGAACAGCACCGCGGCGATGAGGCCGAACGAGGCGGTGCCCTGTTGCACGCCGCGCGGCGGGCCGCGTAGCGCGAGAGCGAGGCAGGCGAGGCCAGTAAGCGCGAGACTGCCGTGCAGCGCGCCGAGCGGCCATCCTGGCAACAATGGTGGCGTCGCGGTTCTGGTGGGCCGCAGATGCAGTACTGCGAGCACGGCGCCCAAGGCGACCGCAAGGGTGAGAATGACGAAAGCGGCGGTCAGCATATCGGGCACGCCTTTCACCGTCGCGCCATCAGCACGATCAGGAGCCCGGCCAGCGCTATGGCGCCGCCGTAATAGATCCACCGCGTCTCGCTGACCATAAAACTCTCGGCGGGCCAGCGGATGTAGCCGGCGCCCTGGCCCATGAAGAAAAGCCCCGCCGCCAGGACGATGATGCCGATCGGGAGCAAAGGCATTCGCATTTTTCGTCTCCATGCTTTCCGCGGCTTGGTCGCCGCCGCTTGAGGCGACCAAGCCCGTTCACAAGGTTGCATAGCCCAGGCAGCCGCGGATAGCACCATGATCCATAAGGGAAATTCCGGCGCCACCGGCGCTTGAACCTTTGTCCAGCGTCCGTGTCCCACCGTTAAAGGACCCCCAGTCCAGGTGGAATCCCAGGTGGAACCCAAACGCGGAGCGCGTGTCATGAAATGCTCAAATCCCAACTGCAACCACGGTATCGGCCTCGTTTCCTACCGGCGCGGCTTGTTCGGCAAGGGACGCTATTGTTCCAGGCAGTGCCGCAACACCTTTGTCGCCGAGCAGCCGAAACAGCCGCGACAGGAACGGACACGCCACGACCTATTTCGAGTGGCTTTTCCTGCAGCCGATCGAGAATCCGCGGCCGCTGCTGGTGCCCGTCCGGGCAAGGGCGCGCTAATTCCCGGCCCCCGGCGTCGTAGCGGCGCGCGTCAGCGACACGCTTAATTGGCCGGCGCTCGTCAAGGTGATTTGCCCCCGCGGATACGAATCCGAACCCCCGGCCTCGCGCCGGGGTTTGGTTTTGGCGCACATGGATCGATGGGCCTTGCTGGCCCGAAACCGAAGTGCCGAACCGACCGCGATTTGGCCGCGATCGGGCGGGAAGCGGACATCGCAGAAGTGCAGCGAATGGCCCGAAGCGGCGGTTTGCCGCCAGACTCCGCTGCAACGCAGCGCGGGCGATGGAGGAATGATCGTGACCGCCAGCGCAATAGCGGCGGTCCACCTCGATTTAATCATCGCAGCTGCCGCCCGCTACAAGCTGCCTGCAATCTACGTCCAGCGTGCTTATGCTGCGGCCGGCGGATTGATCTCCTATGGGCCACATTTCGCCGACCAATTCCGGCGTGCTGCTGCGTACGTCGATCGCATTCTCAAAGGCGAGAAGCCAGCCGATCTGCCAGTGCAGGCGCCGACCAAGTACCAGCTCGTGATCAACATCAAGACCGCCAAAGCGCTCGGCCTGACGGTGCCCCCGATCATGCAAATGACCGCCGATGAGGTGATCGAATAGGCTGTCTTTTGCCGCCGTGCACTTTGTCTGAAGTTGGCCCGAAACCGAAGTGACGAGACGACCGCGATTTGGTCGCGATCGGGCGGGAAGCGGACATACGCAGAAGTGAAGCGTTTGACCCGTTGCGGGCAGTGGCTGTGCCTTGCGGCAATAGTTTTTGAGCCGCTAAGATGCCGTCGTCTTGGCTTTGGGGAAGGGCAATGAGGCGTCGCGAGTTCATCACGCTTCTCGGTGGCGCGGCGGCGACGTGGCCGATTGCGGCGCGGGCGCAACAGCCGTCCGAGCCCGTGGTCGGGTTCCTGAGTACCAATACCTCGGATGCTGTTCTTCCAAAGTTCGCACCGGCGTTCGTGCGTGGAATGAGTGAAGGCGGCTTCATCGACGGTCAAAATGTGGCGATCGAATATCGCTGGGCGAATGGTCGATATGATCGGCTGACGGAGCAAGCTGCGGAACTCATTCGCCGCCCGGTCAATGTCATCGTTGCAGTAGGTGGCACAGGCTCGGCGTTGACCGCCAAGGCGGCTACCACGACAATTCCCATCATCTTCAATCTCGGCTCTGATCCCGTCAAACTGGGTCTAGTCGCCAGCTTCAATCGACCCGGTGGCAATATCACGGGTGTGAGTTATCTCGCTGACGCTCTTGTGCCGAAACTACTCGAAGCTTTGCATGAGGCGGTGCCCGGTGCGACCGCGATTGCGGTGATTACTAATCCAAACTTCCCGGATAGCGAAAGCAACTTACACGCCGCACAAACAGCCGCCCGCACCTTGGGCCAAAAGCTTGTTGTCTTGAATGCAACGACCGAAGACGACATCAACTCTGCATTCATATCGATTGCTGAGCGGGGGGCGGGCGCTCTGGTCGTTATGCCCGATCCGTTCTTGACCAGCCGGCGTCAACAACTCGTGTCGCTGGCTGCACACCAAGCGATACCGACAATTTATCCGTGGCCCGAATATACGAGGCTGGGCGGCCTGATGAGCTACGGAACCGACCTGCCCGATGCCTATCACCAAGTGGGCGTCTATGCCGCGAAAGTTTTGAAGGGTGCCAAGCCGGCTGAGCTTCCGGTACAGCAAGCAGTGAAAGTCGAGTTGGTCCTCAATCTCAAGACTGCGAAGTCTTTGGGCATCACTTTCCCGCTTTCACTTCTCGGCCGCGCCGACGAGGTGATCGAATAACGATCCGTTTTGCTGCGGTGCATTTGTCCGCTTTTGAGGCATCGCGTCGTTTCGCGGGGGTTCAGCACACGAGCCGCTGTCGGCGCGCAGCGGACATTCGGCGAATCCAGGCTGGGGTCGAAGTTGTCGGCGATCGCTTGGGCAGGGTCGTGGCGACCGCTTTCCAGACGTCCGCTCGCGTTGCGGATGCGCCTATCGCGTGTGGCCAACACGCCCGCCCCTGCGGTGGGTTGGACATTCGCGCGCCGTATGCTTGAGTGAAGCGAAATACGGCGCGTCGGGACCGGCCCCTCATGACAGCGTATATCCAAGCGCGCAACGTCAATTTGACTTTTCGCCCGGTCAATCGGGCGCCGGTGCGGGCGCTCGGCAATTTCGATATCGACGTCGCCGAAGGCGAGTTCGTGTCGATCGTCGGTCCGTCGGGCTGCGGCAAGAGCACCTTTCTCAATATCCTGCTCGGCCTGATCAAGCCTGACTCCGGCGACATCCTGATGCACGGCAAGAAGCTTTCCGGGCCGGGCACCGACCGCGCCATGGTGTTTCAGGATTTCGGGCTCTTGCCGTGGCGCACGGTGGAGCACAATATCGAGCTCGGGCTTGAGCTGAAGAAAGTGCCCGCCGCCAAACGCCGCGCTGTCGCGGCGCGGCTTTCGGTTTTGGTCGGCCTTACCGGCTTCGAACATCATTATCCGCATGAACTGTCCGGCGGCATGAAGCAGCGCGTCGGCCTTGCCCGGGCGCTCGCGACCGATCCCGATGTCTTGCTGATGGACGAGCCGTTCGCCGCGCTCGATGCGCAGACCCGCGATCTGATGCAGGTCGAGCTCCTGCGCGTCTGGCGCGAGGCGAAGAAGACGGTGCTGTTCGTCACCCACCAGATCGACGAGGCGATCTATCTGTCCGATCGTGTCATGGTGATGAGCAAGCGCCCCGGCCGCGCCAAGAAGACCTTCGCCATCGAGCTGCCGCGGCCGCGCGAATACGAGATGCGGGTTACGCCGCAATTCAACGAACTGAAACTCGAAATCTGGAACACGCTCAAAGACGAGATCGTGGTCTAGGCGATGGCGCAGGAAGCAACAATTCGGCCGAGTCTGGAATGGCGCTCTGTTTGGCGTTACCGCAATGTCATGCTCGGCGGCTTGGCCGTGGTGCTGTTCTTCGCCGCCTGGCAGGCGATCTTTCTCGTGGTGCCGTTCAATCCGCTGTTCATCAGCAAGCCGAGCCTGATCTTTTGGGGCTTTGTCGATCTGGTCCAGAGCGGCGAATTGGTCGACGATCTCGCGGTAAGCGCGGTGCCGTTTTTCCTCGGCCTCGGCGCGGCGGTCCTCGTCGGCGTGCCGCTCGGCATCGTCATGGGCTGGCGGCCCCGCGTCGGCTATGCGCTCGATCCGCTGATGACGATTTTCTATGCCAGCCCGCTGGTGGCGCTGGCGCCGCTCTTGGTCATCTTTTTCGGCGTCGGCGTGCCGGGCAAGACCATCATCGTATTCTCGCTCGCGGTGTTTCCCTTCATATTCAATGCCTGCGCCGGCGTGCGCGCGGTCGATCGCCGGCTGATCGACGTGGTGCGCTCGCTCGGCGGCGGCGAGTGGGCGCTCTATCGCAAGGTGCTGTTGCCGAGCGTGCTGCCTTATGTCGTCGCCGCCGCGCGCATCGCCATCGGCCGCGCCTTGATCGGCGTGTTGGTCGGAGAATTCTTCGCCGCGTCCGAAGGCATCGGCTTCGCCATTTCCCGCTTCGGCGACCTGTTCGCCATGGATAAGATGTTCGCCTGCATTCTCACGGTGATGGCGATCGCGGTGGTGCTGACCGAAGGCATTCGCTTCGCCGAACGCGCCGCTTTTCCGTGGCGGGTAGGGCAATAACCATGGCCGAACTGCAAGCCGATTTCGCGGTGACCGCACCGGCCGATGCCGCAGCGCCGGCGCGCCGGCTGTGGCGGCGCATCGAGCCGACCGCGCTCGGCCTAGGCGGCATCGTGTGTCTCCTTCTGGTCTGGCAGTTCCTGCCCGATCTCGTGCCGATGAAAGCCGGCACCAAATTGTTCTTCACCGTGCCGAGCGAGATCGCCGGCACGCTGTGGCAAATGTTCGCCACCGGCTCGATCTGGGAGCCGCTTGGCGTGAGCGCCGGCGCCTTCGCCGTCGGGCTTGGGCTTGCGATCCTCGCCGGTCTGCCGCTCGGCGTTCTGCTCGGCCGCTCGAACGTGCTCAACGCCATGTTCGATCCGTTCATCACCGCGTTCAACGCCACGCCGCGGCTCGTTTTCCTGCCGCTGCTGCTGCTGTGGTTTGGGCTCGGGCTATGGTCCAAGGTCGCCATCGTCTTCCTCGGCGCCCTGTTCCCGCTCTTGATCAACACCTATGAGGGCGTGCGCAACGCCGACAAGCTTTTGATCAACGTGGTGCGCTCGTTCGGCGCCGGCGAATGGGATATCGCGCGGCTCGTCGTGGTGCCGAATGCGCTGCCTTTCATCATCGTCGGTCTCCGCCTCGCCATCGGTCGCGCCGTGCTCGGCGTCGTGGTGGCGGAATTTTTCGGCTCGCAGGACGGCCTCGGTGTGGTCATGGTCCGCGCCGCAAGCGAGTTCAAGGTCGACGTGGTGTTCTCAGGCCTGATCGTGTTCGCGGCGCTGTCGCTCGTCATGACCGGCCTGGTCAAGCTCCTCGAAGACCGCATGAGCCGCTGGCGCCCGCAGCGCGGCAGCGGCGACTAGAAGTGTTTCCCGGACGCGGTGCAACGCGTAGCGGTGCACCGCCGATCCGGGATCGCATCAAGCTCCGAGCACGCGACGGTCCCGGGTCTGCAGCGCATCACTTCGCTCCGCTGCGTGCTGCGCTGCGCCCGGGAAACGCGCATCAATTCGATTTCGTCGGCGCCGCGATATTGGCCGGCACGTAGTTCATGTCCTTGAGCGTCGAATCGAGGAGATTGCGCGCCAGGAACGTTTCCGGATCGGGCAGCGGTTTGTCGGCGGGCCATTGCCGCGCCGCGATCATGGTTTGGCGGCGCGACTCCAGAATGTCCGCGAACAAATCCTTCGGCACCTCGGCGCCGTAGGAATCGTGCAGCTGATCCCAGATGGCGCCGGCCTGGGCGTCGCTCTTGATGCTGCCGATGTGGTGCTCCAGCACCTTGATCGAGCCTTCCTTGTTGGTGCGGAAATACATCACCGCCTTGGCGATGGCGCGGATGATCTTCTTGACCGTATCGGGATGCTGCTCGACGAAGCTTTGCATGCACCAGATGGTGCCGCCGGCGCGCGGGATGTAGTCGCCGGTGCGCAGCAATACCTTCAGACCGCTTTGCTCGGCCACGACGGCGAGCGGGACCGACAGCCCGGCGCCCTGGACGTCATTGTTGACCATGGCGGCGATGCGTTCCGGCTCGCCCTGGAACGAGATCACCTTGTAGTCCTTGCCGGCGTCCATGTGGAAAAAGCGGTGCAGCACCGCCTGCGCTTCGTCGTAATCGGCGCCGCCGGGCCGGCCCAGACCCAGCGTCTTGCCCTTGAGGTCCTCGGCCTTGGCGATGTCCTGCCGGGTGGTAATGGTCCATTGCGATTTGAGCGACTCGCCGACGATGTATTCGATCTTGGCGCCGCTGAGCGCCGCCTGCGCGCCGCCCGACGGGATCGGTGCACAGTCGAGATTGCCCGACAGCACGGCGGTGACCTGGGAGGGGGCCTGCAATTCGACCAGCGTGACGTCGAGGCCTTCGGCTTTGAAGAAACCCTCGTCCAGCGCGACATAAGTCGGCACGTGGAAACCGTCGCCGCCGATCACCTTGCCGATAGTGACTTTGGTCTGCGCATCGGCGCTCGCGGCCGAGGCTAGTGTAAGCGCGATGGCCGCCGCGATCGTTGCGGCGGGGCCGAGCGCTATTCGGGGCATAGGCATGAAGATCCTCCCGGTCTTTTTGATGAGCCGCGGCAACCGCGGCGGAACGAAAACGCAAGCTATGGTAAAGGGGGCAGGCGCGGCACGCGATTGATGCAAAGCTTAGCACAGGAACGAAGCCCGGTAGCCGCGCCACGCGAGATTTTGTCGCGGTGACAGCACCGCCCGCCGCCGTCATCGTGGCCGCCCACAGGCTGCTCCGGATGGCCTTTATCTTCCGACTATGCAATGCTTCCGGCGAAGTGGGGGCTACCCGGGGGACCCGGCCCGACAATGCTTGGGCCGGCCAATAGCGTGACCGCGATGCCCTTAGGGGATCGCACAGGGAGGAACATATGAAACGGCTTTGCTTATTGGCCGCCGCCGCGACGCTGTTTGCCGCGCCGGCATTTGCCGCAGACACCATCACTGTCGGCTTCACCGACTCGCAGACCGGCCCGCTCAATGTCGATTCATTGGGTCAGCAGCGCGGCTACGAGTTCTGGCGCGACGAGGTCAATGCCAAAGGCGGCATCAAGGTCGGCGACAAGAAGTATATGGTCAATTTCGTCAGCTATGACGATCAGTCGGTCGGCGGCCGCGTCCAGCAGCTCTATACCCGGCTGATCAATCAGGACCACGCCCAATTCTTGTTCAGCCCCTATTCGTCGGGGCTGACCGCGCCGGCAGCCGTGATCTCCGAGCAGTACGGCAAGATCATGATCGATAGCGGCGGCGCCGAGGAAAAGCCGTTCGAGCTCGGCAACAAATATCTATTCATGGTGATTACGTCGGCCGCCCATTATCTGTCCGGCGCGGTCGAGGCGCTCAAGGCCAAGGATCCGCACGCCAAGATCGCCATGGTCTATTCCGACGATCCGTTCTCCAAGGCGGTGCTGACCGCGGCCAAGCAGCAGGCGATAGCCGCCGGACTTCAGGTCGTGATGGATGAATCCTACTCGCCCTCGACCACGGACTTCGGTCCGATCGTCAACAAGATCATTTCGTCGAATGCCGACGCCTTCATGGGCGGCGGCCATTATTCCGACGGCGCGACGCTCGCGCGCCAGATGCACGACCAGAAGGCCGGCATGAAGTGGATCTCGATCCTGGTGGCGCCGGCCGACGACAAGTTCGGCGAGCTCGGTCCCGCCGCGCTCGGCGTGACGGTGCCGTCGCAATGGGAGCAGCAGGTCAATTACAAGCCGCAGTTCGGACCGACCACCGCGGAATTTGCCAAGGCGTTCCAGGATAAATTCCACGCCAAGGCGGATTATCACGCGGCGTCCGGCTACACGAGCGGCGTGGTGCTGCAGCACGCCATCGAACAGGCCGGCTCGATCGACCCGGAAAAGGTGACGGCGGCGCTCAACGCCACCGACATCACCACCTTCTTCGGCCACGTCAAGTTCATGACCGACCCCGGCCATCACGGGCTGCAGGACGCGCACAAGATGGTGCTGGCGCAGTGGCAGAACATCAACGGCAAGCTCGGCCGCCAGGTGGTCTGGCCGCTGGAGGCAAAGTCCGCCGACTTGATCTATCCGATCTCGGCGAGCCAATAATATGGAGTTTCCCGGACGCGGTGCAGCGCGTAGTGCTGCACCGCTGATCCGGGACCTTCGCAAACTCAGCCTGTGACATGATCCCGGGTCTGCAGCGCATCACTTCGCTATGCTGCGTGCTGCGCTGCGCCCGGGAAACGTGAGCGAAATATGCTCGGCATCCTCGCTTCGATTATCGACGGCGTGCTGGTGGGGCTGGTCTATGGCCTCGCCGCCATGGGACTGACGCTGATCTGGGGCGTCATGGACGTCATCAATCTCACCCACGGCACCATGGTCGTCGCCGGCATGATGGGGCTTTATCTGCTCGCCAACGCGCTCGGCATTTCGCCTTATCTGACCTTGCCGCCGATCCTGATCGGCGGCTTTTTCGTCGGCATCGCGCTCTATTGGATCGCCATTCACCGCATGGTCGGCCGGCCGCCGCTGATGAGCCTGTTGTCGACCTTTTCGGTCAATCTCATCCTGATCGGCGTCGGCACCGCGGTTTGGGGCACGGCGCTGTTCAATGTCGAGGTGTCGCTGCCGGGCATCACCGTCGGCCGCTATACCTTTCCCGGCGCACATATTCTCGCCGCCGTGCTGGCCGCGGTGATCGCCGCTCTGCTTTATTTGTTTCTGCACTACACGCGGATCGGCAAGGCGATGCGCGCAGTCGCCAATAACCGCGAGGCCGCAGAGCTCGTCGGCATTCCGACGACACGGGTTCTCGCCATTGCGGTCGGCACCGGCGTGGCGCTGGCCGGCGTCGCCGGCATGCTGATCGGTACGTTGTTTCCCTTCACCATCCTGTCCGGCGACGGCTATCAGCTTAAAGGGTTTATCGTCACCGTGCTCGGCGGCTTCGGCAATCCGGTCGGCGCGCTGCTTGGCGGCGTCGCGCTCGGCGTGCTGGAGGGTGCGGTCACGCCATTCGTGCCGGTGAGCTGGACGCTGGTGATCGAATTTGCGCTGTTCGTGCTGGTGCTGATCGCGTTTCCCGGCGGCATATTCGCGTCGCGGCGCGGAGCGCTCTAGATGCTGCGGCGGCCGTTCTTCTGGATCATCACGCTGACCATCGCCGCTTTCGCGGGTCTGCCGGCGATCGGCAACAATGTCGAATTGCGCGAAAGCCTGGTGCTGGCCTGCGTCTACATCACGCTCGCCTCCAATCTCAATCTGATGCTGGGCTATGCCGGTTACATCAATTTCGGCAGCATCGTCTTCTTCGGGCTGGGCGGCTACATTTGCATCTGGCTGATCGATACCTACGCCTGGCCGCTGGCCGCGAGTCTGCTCGCCGCCGGCGTCGGGGTGAGCGCGCTGGCGCTGCTTTTCGGTCTCGGCATATTGCGGCTGCGCGGCGCGTTCTTTGCGCTCTCCACCATCGGCATCGTCGAGGGCGTGCAGGCTTTCGCCGAGAATTTCACGCCGTGGGGCGGTTCGTCCGGCATCTATATCTCGCCGCAGGTGTTCCTGCCGCTCGGCGGCTCGGCGCGAGCGCTGTGGGTGATCTATTTCGCGCTGGTCGCAACGATGGGCGCGTCGCTTTATCTCAGCTACGCCATCAAGACCTCGAAATTCGGCTTGGGACTGCTGGCCATCGGCCAGAACGAGGACGCCGCCGCCATCCTCGGCGTGCCGACCCCGCGCTACAAAGCGCTGGTTTACAGCGCGTCGGCGTTTTTGCCCGCCATTGCCGGCGGGCTTTATTTTTTCAAGGGCGCCTTCATCCAGCCCTCGGACGCTTTCGACCTGACGCTGTCGACCGAGGCGATCGTCATCTGCATGCTCGGCGGGCAGGGCACCGTCACCGGCGTCGCGCTCGGCGCATATCTCTACGAGGAGCTGCGCGGCTATCTTTTGACGTCGTCGACTTTCGCCAACTTCCAGCTGACGATCGCCGGCGTGCTGCTGCTCGTCATCGTGCTGTTCTTCCCGTCCGGGCTGATGGGCTTCGTCTACAGCCGGTTCCCCCGATTGAAGCGGGTGCTGGAATGACGGCGCTGCTCGAGCTCGACCGCGTCAGCAAGCGCTTCGGCGGCCTGCAGGCGGTGAACAATCTGAGCTTCGTCCTGCAGCCGGGCGAGATTCTCGGCCTGATCGGGCCGAACGGCGCCGGCAAATCGACGCTGTTCAATCTGATCAACGGCGTGTTTGCGCCGAATACCGGCAAGATCGTGTTCAACGGTATCGACATCACCGGGGAGCGGCCCTTTATCGTCGCCCGCCACGGGCTCGCGCGCACCCATCAAATCGTGCAGCCGCTCACCAATATGACGGTGCTGGACAACTGCACCGTCGGCGCCTGTTTCGGCCGCGAGAATCTGCCGCTGCACCGCGCCCGGGACGTGGCGCGCGAAGCGGTGCATTTGACCGGCCTCGACGACCGCATCGACATGCTGGCTTTGCATCTGACCATCGCCGGCAAGAAGCGGCTCGAGCTGGCGCGCGCGCTCGCCGCGCAGCCGAAGCTGTTGTTGCTCGACGAGGTGCTGGCCGGGCTCAATCCGACCGAGGTCGAGCACATGATCGGCGTCATCCGCCGCATCCGCGATTCCGGCGTCACCATTCTCATCATCGAGCATCTGATGCAGGCGATCATGAGCCTGTCGGACCGCATCGTCGTGCTCAATTACGGCCAAAAGCTCGCCGAAGGCCTGCCGGGCGAGGTCGCGCAAAATCCGCAGGTGATCGAGGCCTATCTCGGCGACCCGAAGCTTGCCGAGCAGCTGGGAGGCGCGGCCAATGGCTGACGCCGCCAATCCCAATGCTGCATCCGCCGTGTCGGAGGCCGCGCCGCTGTTGACGGTCGAAAACCTCGAAGCCGGTTACGGCGAGGTGCAGGTGCTGTGGGGACTGTCGTTAAAAGCCCGGCGCGGCGCGCTCACCGCCATTGTCGGCGCCAACGGCGCCGGCAAGACCACGACGCTGCGCGCGGTCGCCGGCTCGATCGCGCCGTGGCGCGGCAAGGTGACTTTCGAGGGCGAGGACGTCACCCATCTGGCGAGCCACGCCAAGGCGGCGCGCGGTTTCGCGCTGGTGCCGGAAGGCCGGCAATTGTTCGCCACCATGAGCGTCGCCGAAAATCTGGAAATGGGCGCCTTCTCCAAGCGCGCCGCGGGCAAATATGCCGAGCGGCTCGACCAGGTGTTCACGCTTTTCCCGCGGCTCGCCGAGCGCAAGCGCCAGCTGGCCGGCACGCTGTCGGGCGGCGAGCAGCAGATGGTGGCGATCGCACGCGGGCTGATGTCCGATCCGGAGATTCTTATCATCGACGAGCTCTCGCTCGGGCTTGCTCCGGTCGTCGTCTATCAGCTGTTGGCGACGCTGAAGAAATTGAAGGAAGCCGGACTGACCATTCTCTTGGTCGAGCAGAACGTGCATCTCGCGCTGGCGCTGTCGGACTACGCCTACGTCGTCGCCGAAGGCCGCATCTTCATGGAAGGCCTGCCGAAGGAGCTGGCGGCGAAGCCAGAGATCAGACGGGCGTATCTGGGGCTGTGATCTTTGTCCTAGCGTTTAGACGGAACCAGATGCCATTGGCTCCGCGTCATACCGCGCCGGATCGACCAACCCCGCCTCGGCGAATGCGTGGCGCCGTGCGCGGCAGGCGGTGCATTGCCCGCAATGCAAATCCTTAGCGCCCAAGCAGCTCCAGGCCAGGTCGTAGGGCACACCCATGGCCGCGCCGAGCTTGAACACCTCGGTCTTGGTAAGATTCAGGAAGGGCGCGACGATTTTCGGCGCGTCCTCGCGCTCGATCGTGGCCAGTGCTTCCAGCCGGTCCATGGCCGGCCGCGAATAGCCTTCGTTCTCTTCGGCGTCGTCGCGATGATAGCCGACATAGATGGCGCTCGCGCGTATTCTGATCGCGCATAGCATCATCAGTGACAGCGCAATCGCATTGCCGAACGGCAGGAGCGAATTTTCCGAGAGCGTCATCAGGCGATCGTCCCGCAGCGCGTGCAGCAGCTCGGGGATGTCGACGACGTCGAGCCGGCCGCCGATCCGGCTGGCGATCTTCTCGGCGGCCCCGATCTCCTTTTTGTCCGCCGGATGGCCGCTGCGCAGATAGACCGCGTGCGGCGGGTCGCCGGCCGCCAGCTCGCGCGCGACAAAGCCGGCGAGCGTCGCGGAATCGGGCCCGCCCGAGAGCATCAGCAGCGCTTTTGTGGCGTCGGCCATGCGATTGAGCCAAGCCGATAATCCCGCCGTTCGCAATGCTCCACTGGCCAATGTCGTCCTTAATTCGACGACATGGCCTTGACAAGTGTCTCCGATATAGATACATGGACGACAATCTCGCCCGTAAGGACGCCGCCGGGTGACACCGGCGGAAAGGGGCGAGGCGGTTCCCGCGGGCGGGGTTGTCAGCCCCGCTCCCGGGCGGCTCCGGGCCAAAACGCCCGGCCGGCATGATGACCGGCCTGCGGGCTCATAACGCCCGCTGCACTGGGACGGCAGGGGACGGATAACACCCGTTCCTCAGTAGTTCCGTCCCAGGAAGTGCGTGAACTGGAGCTGAGCGGTGGCGTTCGGTCGCTGCCGCAAGTGCCGTGGTGGAACGCCGGCAGGCGAGCGCGCCCGAAGCGGAAGGGCGGCGCAAGCCGCCTTTCCGTGGCGCGCCCCGCACGCCGTATGTGTGCGGGCATTGCAGTGTGCGTCTGCCGGCGTTCCATTTCCTTTTATTTGCTGGAAGCGAGCCGTAAAGAAGTTTCGTAGCCCGGATGAGCAAAGCGAAATCCGGGAGCGACAGTAAAGCCCGACGATCGTACCCGGATATCGCTCCGCTCATCCGGGCTACAGGTGACGGGCCGCTCAACATCGCTGTTTGACATCGCTCGCGCGCGCATGCGCTCGCGGGAACGGGATCGTATGCATCCGCCCCGCCAAGCGGAGAAGGACGATTCCGTCACTGCTCGATTCGCACCGAGTGGCCCATTCCGTCGCGGATGCGCAACGCCAGGCGACCTTTGAGCGTGGCGCGATAGTTGCCGTTGTCGAAGCTGCGCACCATGCCGCGAGCTTGCAGCCGGCGCGCCTGGTCCCGGCTCAGCCCGTTCGGACGCAGGCCGGACGCGACTTCGACCAGCGCGTAAAGATCGCCGCGCTTTAAGTCTTTGCGGATCCAGCCTTGCGCGTCAAAAGTCAGCAATTTGACCATGATGGCTGCGATGACCAAAGCGCACATTACCAACGCGTACTCCGCACCGCTCATGGACCCACCCACCCATTGATGATGCAATGTTACCCAGGAGGCCAAATCGGCTGCAATCGCGCAGTTCAATTTTGAACACGCGCTTGAGTTGTTTTTTCGTCTTCTTGCATGGGCTAAATGCAAAAATGCATGCGTTTGCGCGATCAATCGCTTTTTTCTACGTTCGCGCCCTGGTTGGGGAGAGAAAAAATGGCGGATGCTGCACTACTGAAGCCGCGCGAAGTGAAAATCCGCGTCCATGACGGCGTCGAGATCGCGGTGGCGTTGTATATGCCGCAAGGCGAGGGGCCGTTTCCTGTGGTGCTGGCGCCATCGCCGTACCGCTACGACAACAATTCGCTGCCGGCGAGCCCGCAATTTCTCTGGCGCGAGACCGGCCCGATCGAGCTCTATGTCGAGCGCGGCTATGTCTATGCTCATATGGACATTCGCGGCTGCGGCAAGTCCGGCGGCGAATTCCGCCTGCTCGACAAGAGCGAGCAGAAGGATCTTTACGACGTCATCGAATGGCTCGGCCATCAGCAATGGTCGAGCGGCAAAGTCGGCGGCATCGGCCAATCCTATTTCTGCATGTCGCAATGGTGGATGGCGATCCAAAAACCGCCGTCGCTCGCCTGCATCTGCGCCTTCGACGGCCTCAACGATCCGTACCGCGCTTCGGTCTATCAGGGCGGCATGCTCGGCGATTTCTTCGGCTCGTATTGGTGGAACCAGAACCGCATCATCAACCGCCATCCGGCCAACGGCGAATTTCCGCGCGAGCAGCCCTACGATCTCAATCTGCGCATCCAGGAGCACCCGACCTATGACGACTTCTGGCGCGAGCGCTGTGCCGCCGAGCATTTGGATCGGATCGAGGTGCCGCTTTATTCGGTCGGCGTCTGGGGCAAAGTCGATCTGCATACCCGCGGCAATATCGACGGCTTCCGCCGCGCCAAGGGTCCGAAGAAGCTGAAGATGATCGGGCCGGTCAACGCCTTCGTCGCCAATCGAGAGTTCAACAGCCGCGCGCTGCATGAAAAAATGCTGCTGCCGTTCTACGATCATTATCTCAAGGGCGAACAAACCGAATATCTGCAGCGCCCGGCGATCGAATATTTCGTGCGCGGCGCCGATGCGGTGCGCGCGGCCGAAACCTGGCCGCCGGCCGGCGTGCGCTATGTCACCTGGCATTTGAGCGGGGAAAAATCCGGCAGCGTCACGTCGCTGAACGACGGCGCGCTCACCCGCGACCAGGCCTCCGGCGAGGACAAGACGTCTTACACTTATCCCAATCCAGGCTGGATGATGGGCGTGATCGGCTTCGGCCCGAACAATGCGCCCGATCCGGCGCGGCGGGTACTGACCTTTACCACCGCGCCGCTGCAGCAGGATCTGGAGATCGCCGGGCCGATCAAGCTCACGCTCTACGCCTCGTCGACGCGCAACGACATGGATTTCTTCGTCAAACTCTCCGAGCAGATGCCGCAATCGGCCGAGGACCGCGCCAAGACGCTCAATCCGGCGTCATACTGGATCACCAAAGGCTGGCTGCGCGCCTCGCATCGCGCGCTCGATCGGCAAAAATCGACCGAGATGGAACCGTATCACACGCACACGGATCCGCAGCCGATCGAACCCGGAAAGATTTATCGCTTCGACATCAGCGTCGAGCCGATGGCGCACCGCTTCAAGAAGGGCAACCGCGTGCGGCTGGAAATCGTCAATGGCGATTCAGTGGTCAGCGACGTGCTGTGGACGCATTATTACACGCCGAACAAGATTGGCACCGATACGATCTATCACACGGCGGAGCATCCTTCGGCGCTCATCTTGCCGGTGATGGAAGGCGCCTAGCGACAAGTGCGGAACGGCGCCGCGCCGGTTCTGCCGCCTGCGCGAAAATGCCGCCGCGCAGCAGGTTGCGGCGATCGATCAGCGGGTCAGGAACGAGCACCGATTTGTGTTATGCTTGTCTCGGCTGCCGCCTTGCGCGACACCGTTAAAGCCTTTGACGTCCGGTCAACGGACGCGAGGCGAACAAAATCTCGGGGAGAAACGCCATGTCAGCGAGCACGGATTCGAACGGCCGCGAATTCAAGGCCGATCAGTTGGGGAGTAACCGCGACCGTCTTCTTCGTCGGTAGCGTGCTGTTGTGGGCCGACCGCACCAATTTCAGCGTCGCCGCCGCGGCCTGGGCCAAGGAATACGGCTGGACGCCCTCGACCATCGGCATGATGCTCAGCGCTTTCTCGCTGGGTTATCTGATCCTGCAGCCGGTCGGCGGCTGGATCGCGGATAAATTCGGCGCGCGGCGCACTTTGGCCGGCGCGATGGCCGGCTGGTCGCTCTGGGTGCTGCTTACGCCGGTCGCACCGACGGTGCTGTGGCTCACCGCCATGTTTCGCGTGCTGCTCGGCGCTTTCGAAGGACCTTATATTCCGGCAAGCGTCGCCGCCGTAGCGCGCGCGATCCCGTCAATCTCTAGACGCGGCCGGTTCTCCGCCTTCGTGCAGTCCGGCGCGCAGCTTGGTCCCGCCGCCGGCGTTTTCTTCGCCGGCGTCATCCTCTCCACCACCGGGTCGCCGACCTATATTTTCGTCATCTTCGGCCTGATCGGACTGGTCGGCGCTGCCGCCTGGTGGAGCTATGCGCGGAATTTCTCCGACCCGGTCCCGAAGGGCGCGCAGGCGGATACCGCCGAAGCCAAGGCGCGCGCCGCGCAGCCGCCGGTGCCGAACCATCTCTTGATCGCGAGCCCGGCACTGTGGCCGTTCTACATCGGCTATTTCGCGCTGCCTTATTGCCAATACATCTTCCTCGGCTGGCTGCCGCAATATCTCAGCCACTATCGGCATATTCCGCTGGTGACGGCGAGCGCGCTCAGTGCGCTGCCTTTCCTGGTCGCCTTCATCGCCTCGAACTTTACCGGCTGGGCGATGGATTGGCTCGCTGCGGCGGGATGGACCCAAGGCGGCTTTCACCGCAAGCTCTTCGTCGGGGTGGGCGCCGTGACTTATGCGGCGTGCACGCTGATTGCGGCAACGACGGAGTCCAATACGCTCGCGGTGGTGATGATCATGATCGCCAATATGGGCCTGTCGTTCTACGTGGTGCCGTATTGGACGACCTGCACCGACGTGGCGCCGAACCAGACCGGCACGTTGGGCGGCGTGATGAATTTCTTCGGCATCATCGGCGCGACCATCTCGCCGTATCTGAGCGGGGTCATCGCGCAGGCGACCGGGGCCTTCGTCGCGCCGCTGGTGCTGGCCGTCTGCATCATGCTGACGGCGGCGGCGACGATGATCCTGTTCTTCCGCTACCGGCCGCTGAGCGAGCTCGTGGCGCAGGCGCCGAGCGAAGCCAAATTGGCCGCTTAGCACCTTGGAGCCAAAAGTCCGCCCCGGATTGGATCCGGGGCGGACGGCTTTCGCTCAGACCGCGTTTTGCAGGATGGTGAAGATCGCGACCAGCTTGACGCCGACGTCTTTGACGGCGGGAATGATGGCCACGGAAATTCCGGAAGTGAGGAGTCCGTATTCAATCGCCGCTGCGCCGGACTCGTCTTTCACGAAACGCTTCAGGTGATTCAACATTGGGTGCCTCTTCCCTTGGTTGAGGCGCAATCATGTAGCAGATCGGACATAGTAAATGAATCGAGATTGCCGTTAACAATGAACCGGTAAACGGGCAAGAAAATGCCGGCGGAATCGAGACTTTTCCGCGGCCGGTCGAATTGACCGCATGCTTTCCTCGTATAACCTTAACGGCGGCGCCGCGACGCGGCTCGGGAGACGCTTATGAAGCTCGGCTTTTTCATCATGCCGGTCCATCCGCCGGGCCGGCCTTACGCCGAGACGCTCCGGGAGGACCGCGAGGCTTTCATCCTCGCCGATCGGCTCGGCTACAGCGAAGGCTATTGCGGCGAGCACCTGACCGACCTCGCCGAGAACGTCCCGTCCAGCATGACCTTTTGCGCTTCGCTCGCCGGCTATACGTCGACCATCAAGCTCGGCACCGCGGTCGCCAATCTGCCGTTCAGCCACCCCGTGCTGCTGGCGACGCAGGCGGCGCTGGTCGATAATCTGCTCGAAGGCCGTTTCCTGTTCGGCATCGGCGCCGGCGTTCTGCCGTCCGACGCCGAAGCGCTCGAACTCCTAAATGCCGACCGCGGCGCCATGTTCGCGGAGGCGATCGATCATATTCTGGCGCTGTGGGCCAACGCGCCGCCCTACAATCTCACCGGCAAGTACTGGAACATTTCCACGATGAAGACGGTGTGGCCCGAAATCGGGCTTGGCGGCATCGTCAAGCCGTTCCAGAAACCGCACCCGCCGATCCTCGGCACCTCGAGCGATCCCAACTCGAAAGGCTTGATCGCGCTCGGCCGCCGCGGCTGGTGGCCGGTCTCGTCGCATTTCCTGCACGTGAGCCATCTGCCCGGCCAATGGAGCAATTACGCCCAAGGCTGCGGCGAGAGCGGCCACAAGGCCGACCGCGTCCATTGGCGGGTCGCGCGCTCGATCTTTGTCGCCGATGATGACAAGACCGCGCGCGCCTATGCCGGCGGCGACCCCAAAAGCCCGTATCGTTTTTATATGAGCCAGCTTACCGCCAAGCTCCGCCGCGGCAAAAAACTCAGTTGCTTCAAGATGCGGCCGGAGATGACGGATGACGAGGTCACGTTCGATTATATCTTCGACAATGTGATCATTTGCGGCGACGTCAACCGCGTCGTCGACGGCATTCTGGCGCTGCATGAGAAGATCGGCGACTTCGGCACGCTGCTCTATTGCGGCATGGACTGGGCCGATCCGATCCTGGCGAAGCGATCGATGGAACTGATGGCGGAGAAAGTCATGCCCGCGGTCAACGCCGCCATCGGCGCGCGCGCGGCGGCGGAATAGCGGCGGAACAAAAGCGACCTTATATGCGGCTTCCCAGAGTCACGGAGCCGTCATGCCGCAGCCGCTCGTTGTTTCCATCCCGCATCACCTCGGCAAGGAGGAAGCGCTGCGGCGTCTGCAATTGGGGTTGAGCAAAGTGCGCACGAATTACGGTCACTTGTTCGCTGTTCAGGAGGAAACTTGGACCGACAACCACCTGCAATTCCGTGTCAGCGCGCTCGGGCAGGCGGCGAGCGGCACGCTGGAGGTGATGGAAGACCACGTCAGCTTGGTCGTGCAGTTGCCCTGGCTCTTGGCAAAGCTTGCCGAAACCATCCAGCCGCTCATTCGCCGCGAAGGCACGGTACTCTTGGAAAAGAAATAAAAAATTCCGGCGCGACCTCGCGACCGCGCCGGAAAAAAGAATCTCGCAAAAACCGTCAGTAAGCGACGGTCAGTTTCAAAGTCGGCCCGCTATAGACGCGATCCAAATTGGTTCCGGCGCCGGCCGAGTTAAAGCCGCGGAGTGCTTTCCAATAGCCGTCAACGCGATAATTCAAGCTCAACTTGGCGCTTTGGCTGATCGCATAAGCCAAGCCGACTTGCGCGTCGGCGTTGAACACAAAGACGTCGCTACTGGTGCTGGCCGCAATAGGACAGCCAGAGAGGCAAGGTACCGCGGCGCCGCCGAAGGCGCCACTCACGCCGACAGTCTGGTTTGCGGAATTATGACCCCAAAGACCCGCGACGCCACCGTTGTATTCAATCGACCAAGCGGCTTGCAGCGGTATGCTGCCTTCGATTGCGAGCCGCGGACCGGCGCCGAGGAATTTATCGGTCTGCTGATAATTCCGGGTCTGCACACCGGAAGGAATGAACGTAAAGCCTGAAACAACTCCGTTCGTTTGTCCCCAGATGTCGGCGACCCGCAGCCCAAACTTCACCTGGGCCGGTGACCCGATCCCGAGGTCGCGGCCGACCATGAAATCGGCTTCCCAATTATGTTCGCTGCGGTTTGCCGTGTTGGTGCCGACGGCTGTGCCGGCGGTGAATATGGCGGTCTCCGGACCACCGGCAGAGTGGGAGCCATTCCCCGTGTAGCGGAAGTCGGCGCTGACATGCCACGGCGACGAGGCGAATTTGTAGTCGACGCCGATGGCGCCCTGCCAGCCCCATCTCTTGGCATTGATGTCGAACGGCGGAGCGTTGAAGCCCGGCACGAACGGGTCACCCGACAGATAAGATCCGCCGCCTTCGAGCCACCACGTCGCGACTGCGGGAGTTGGCGGTGGTGGCGGCGGCGCCTTTGTCTTCAGCGCCATGTCGGCCGCAAACGCGGACGGCATCGCCGCATACAGCGCCAGACCGGAGATGCCGGCCAGTAAAGCCATTTTTGTTGCGCGCATGACCGTAACGCCCCCTTGTGGTCAATTCGCTTATTTCGTCACAACAGCCATAATGGCCACGTCATGACGACTCCCTGCAACGTACGCACTTATGTGACCACCTCCACTATGTATTGCAGTCGAATTCGCAGGTTTGCTCCAGCTGTGGCAAATTAGGTACGAAAGAGCGGTCTAGAAGGAAATCTCGAGCGGCCTGTGAGGAAACGTCGAGCAAGTGATGGTAACGCGTTCCGCCGCCGATCAGCCTGACCATTCTGCGCGCCCGAAGTCGGGGCTGATCTGGCTCGCCTCATATCCGAAATCCGGAAACACCTGGGCGCGGATGTTTTTGTCCAATCTCGCCGCCATCATGGCCGGCGAAACCGAAAAACTCGCGCTCAACGCCGTTGCCCGATTTTCACACTCGGCCGATTTTCAGATCTATTTCGAGGAGGTTCTCGGCTTCAAAGCGACCGCGCAGCACTGCAACGAAATCGCGGCGGTGCGGCACAAGGTTCAACAGAAAATTGCCGATACCTATGAGGGCTTGATCTTCCTCAAGACCCACAACGCGCTGGTCATCGATCGCGGCCATCCGGTGATCAATTATGCTGTCACGTCGGGCGCCGTGTATATCGTTCGCAACCCGCTCGATGTGGCGATATCGCTTGCCCATCACAGCGGCAAGGGGATCGATGACGCGATCCAGACCATGGCGACCGAGGGCGCAGAAACACTGATCGATAATAGGTCAATCCACGAAGTCTGGAGTTCCTGGAGCCGCCATGTCGGCAGCTGGACGCGCAAGCCGCATCCGGCCATTCGTGTGATGCGCTACGAAGACATGCTGGCGGATCCGCAAGCGTCATTCACGGCGTTGACGCGGCATCTGCAGCTTGACGCCACGCCCGATCAGATATCGCTCGCAGTCAGCCGCTCATCGTTCGAAAACCTTCAGGACGAGGAAGAGCGCAGCGGATTTGCGGAAAGGCCGAAGGAAGCGCAACGCTTCTTCCGCGAAGGCCGTATCGGCCAATGGCGCGAAGTGCTGACGCAACCCCAGATCGACCGCATCGTCGCCGATCACCGCGAGCAGATGGCGCGTTTCGGCTACTGGCCGCCCTCTTGATTGTCGAAGGCGAAGTCGCGCCGCGCGATTACAGCCGCTCAGCCAAAAAGCGCATAAGCCGCGGCGCGACGAAGCCGGTCAGACTTCCCGGCTCGTCGATCGGATCGTTCATCCAGTAATGCGGCGCGCCCGGTACGATGGTCGGCCGCACGAAAAAGCCGGCCTGCTTGAGCGCGAGCTGGAACGGATCGGTCTGAAGCTTGCGGTCGACCAAATCGTCTTCGGTGCCGGTGACAAGTAAAACGCCGATCGCATTGTTGGCGAGCGTGGCATAGCTGATCGGCGAAGCGTCGAAATAGAGTTGCCGGTTTTCCATCGGCGCAGCGCCCATGAATTTCTGGAAATTATTGTCGCGACCGCCCTGCACTTGATAATTGGTCCACATCGCCACCGCATCATAGATGCCATAGACGCCGATCAGCGCCTTGACGCTCGTGTCGACGGAAGCGAATGGATCTTGCGGATAGCCGCCGGCGAATTTCTTGCCGCCGAGCGCCGCCAGCGCCGCGAGGTGCGCGCCGGCCGAGGCGCCGAGCAACCCGATGCGTGCCGGATCGATGCCGAAAGTGCCGGCTTTGCCGCGCAGGAATTGCACGCCGGCAAGCACGTCCCGCACCGCTTCCGGGAATGTCTTGGTCATGGTCGCCAGCCGGTAGCTGATGGAAAACACCGCTATGCCGCGTGCGGCGAGATACGGTCCCCAATATTGGTAGGCGCCGCGGACGCCGGCGACCCAGCCGCCGCCATGCACGGCGACCAATGCCGGCGCCGCCTTGGCTCCTTTGGGCAGATAGAGATCGCCGGCCAGTTCGACGCCGTCATGGTTGGCATAGGCAATGCCGTTCTGGATGGTGAGGTTGTCGTCCGTCATTTTCTCGCCTCCTGCCTTGAGCCGCACGCAATGGCAAACCGCAGGAGCCGTGGTAGAACAACCCAACGGGCTTTTGAAGTGCCCGCAACGCATGATGCTCATCATGCGCGAAGGAAAAAGGGACAGGGGAATGCTCCAACCGGCACAAAGCGCAACAGGATCGCTTGTCGTCGAAGGCGCGCGCATCGACATGGTCGAGCGCGGCTCCGGCCGGCCATTACTCTTCCTCCACCCCGAGAACGGCATTGAGCCGGCGTCAGCAGTCATCGACGAGCTTGCCAAGGCCGCGCATGTCTTCGCGCCGACGCATCCCGGTTTCGGCCGCTCGGAGCTGTCGGCGGGCATGCGGACGGTCGACGACCTGTCTTATTTCTATTTGGATCTTCTCGATCAGCTCGATTTGCGCGATCTCACCGTGGTCGGCGTCTCGCTCGGCGCCTGGATCGCCGCCGCGATTGCGGTGAAATCGACGGCGCGGATGGCGCGGCTGGTGATGGCCAATGCCGTCGGCGTCAAAGTCGGCGACCGCGAGACGCGCGACATCGCCGATATTTTTGCGATCACCGACAAGGAGTATCTCGAACTCACTTATTGCGATCCGAGCGTCGGCCAGCGCGACTATAAGGCGTTGCCGGACGCCGAAGTGCTTGCCGCCGCGCGCGCCCGCGAAGCGACGGCGCGCTTTGCGTGGAGCCCGTACTTCCACGATCCGCGGCTCAAAAGCCGGCTGCACCGCATAGGCATCCCGACGTTGTTTCTGTGGGGCAGCCACGACCGCATGCTCAGCGAGGCCTATGGCCGCGCTTATTGTGCGATGATTCCGCGCGCGCGTTTCGAAACCATCGACCATGCCGGCCATTTCCCGCATCAGGAACAGCCGAAGGTTTTCGCCGATCGCGTTCTGGCCTTCGCCGGGAACAAATGACACAATTCAGCTGACAAGAGAGCGTCCATGAGAGTCTATCAGTTCACCGAACAGGCCTATTACCCCACCTGGAACGATCACTCCGGCTCGCTGCGCGTCATTCTGCCGAACCGCAAATGCGATCCGCATATCGCCGCCGATCTGTTTCACCGTTATTACGACGAGTATCAGCTCTGCGACGAGCTCGGCATCGACGTCATGCTCAACGAGCATCATCAGACCGCGACCTGCATGTCATCATCGGTGGTGATCGGCCTCGCGGTGCTCTCGCGCATCACCAAGAAGTCGCGGCTTCTGGTGCTCGGCTATCCGATCGGGCATCGGCCCGATCCGTTGCGCGTCGCCGAGGAACTGTCCACCATCGACGTCATCTCGCGCGGTCGCCTCGACATGGGCTTCATCAAGGGCATTCCCTACGAAATCCCGGCGTCGAATCGCAATCCGACCGAGCTGATGGACCGCTTCTGGGAGGCGCATGATTTCATCATCAAGGCGATGACCACGCATGACGGCACGTTCAACTGGGAAGGCGAATTTTTTCATTATCGCCAGGTCAACATCTGGCCGCGGGTGTGGCAGGAGCCGCATCCGCCGGTGTGGTCGACCACCGGCTCATCCACGCAGGCGCGCGTGCTCGGCGAGCGCGGTTACGTCATGGCGACGCTCGGCACCGGCTTCGGCACGCGCAAGCTCTATGACGCCTATCGCAAAGGCTATGTCGGAAAATTCGGACGCGCCCCCGGCGCCGACCGCTTCGCTTATCTCGGCCTCGTCGCGGTTGCGCACGACAAGGAAGAAGCGCGCAAGCGCGGCGATCTGATCGCCGGTTACCTGCGCACCAGCGCAATCGTCCATGTGCCGTTCCGCAATCCGCCTGGTTACGTCTCGGTGGAAGACAATGCGCGCATGCTGCGTGGCGAGACGCCGCCGCGCGGCTTCACCAAGGACGGCCGCGCCATCAACATTCACGCCACCAGCGTCGACGATCTGATCGATGCCGGCATCCTGTTCTGCGGCACGCCCGACGAGGTCTATGACCAGATCGTCGCGTTCTGCGAGCACTGCGGCGGCATGGGCAACCTCCTGATGATGGGCCAGGCCGGCTTCCTCACCCACGAGCAGACCGTCGACAATCTCACGCTGTTCTCGCGCGAGGTTTTGCCGCGGCTCAAGGCCTATCAGCAGCCCGACGCTGAGGCGGCGGCCAAAGCGGTCGCGGCGTAATCGCGCGTTATCTCGGCATGCTTGCGGTGTCATAAGCCCTTGCGGCTTAGCGGCGTTTTTGTCTTGTTCAAAAATTGGAACAAATCTTGATTTTGGGACGCGGCCGGTTCATGTATCAGCGGGGGACGACGGATGCCGGTAGAACCAAGAGACTTAATCGATGATGGGTGAGCCGTTTGCGTCCGATCCTTACGTTGTCGGCAAAAGCGCCGCGCCGGCCGAGCCGGCGCATATCCCCGCGGAAGAGTCATTGTGCCCGGTGGTCTCGCACGACTGGGTGAACGCCGAATACAAGCATCTCGTCGTCGAGGCCTCGCCCAAGGCGCTGACCGTCACGCCGGGGCAGTTCTTCAATCTGCTGTGCCCGTCGCCCGACGTCGGTGAATTGTTTTTCCGCCGGCCGCAGAGCGTCTATCGCGTCAATAGAAAGCGCGGCCGCATCGAGTTCCTGTACAAATGCGTCGGCCGCGGCACGCGCGGACTATCGACGCTGCAAAAGGGCGACACGCTCAATATGGTCGGCCCGCTCGGCGTCGGCTTCCGGCTCGATCCAGCCTGGCGCCATATCGTCGTGCTCGGCCGCGGCGTCGGCATCGCCACGCTCGGGCCGATCTCGCAGCTCGCGCGCGACAGCGACGTCGGCGTCACGGCGATCCTCTCCGCGCGCGATGCCGACTTCGTCATGGCCGATACGTTCTTCCGCGAGGCCGGCGACGTCGTCAGCGTGCTCGATACCGACGGCTCAAGCGCGGTAGAGAATGTCGAGAAAATTCTCGCCGACTTGATCGCACAAAAGCGCGCCGATGCCTTCTTCACCTGCGGTTCAAATCGCCTGTTCCAGTTGATGAAGCGGCTCGGCAAGACGCACCATATTCCGGGTCAGGTGGCGATGGAGCAGGTGATGGCGTGCGGGCTCGGCCCCTGCTACGTCTGTGTCCGCACCTTCGAAGTGAACGGCAAGAAAGAGCTCCGCCGGGTCTGCATCGAAGGTCCGGTGTTCGACATGCAGGAGGCGGTCGGATGGTAGATATGCGCGTCAAGATCGGCGCGGTGACGCTGCAAAACCCGGTCATGCCCGGTTCCGGCTGTTTCTCGACCGATCTCGCCCAGGTCATGGAGATCAACCGGCTCGGCGCCATGGTGGCCAAGACCGTGTCGCGCGAATATCGCGCCGGCAATCCGCCGCCGCGCGCCGCCGAAGTCGAAGGCGGCATGATCAATTCGATCGGCCTGCCGACCAAGGGCATCCAATATTTCTTCGAGCATCAAGTGCCGGATTATCGCCGCTTCACGCCGCCCCTGGTCGCTTCGATCTCGGGCACCACGATCGAGGATTTCGAAGCCATGGCGCGCGACGTCGCCAAAGGCGATATCGACGTGCTTGAGGTCAATATTTCCTGCCCGACGCGCGATCCCAAAGGCGGCAATTTCGCGCTGCATGCCGAGCACACTTACGACGTGATCAAGCTCATTCGCGCGACCACCGACAAGCCGGTCTGGGTGAAACTGTCGCCGAACGCCGGCGACATTGTCACCGTGGCGCAGGCGGCCGAGCGGGCCGGCGCCGACGCACTTGTGGTGGCGAACACGATATTGGGGCTGAAGATCAACACCGACACATTCCGCCCGGCGATCGGCAACAAGTTCGGCGGCCTGTCGGGACCGGGCATCAAGCCGGTCATCATGCGCATGGTCCATCAATGCGCCAAGGCGGTGAAAATTCCGATCATCGGCTGCGGCGGCATCGTCAAGGTCGAGGACGCGGTGGAATATATGCTGGCCGGCGCCAGCGCGGTGATGATCGGCTATCTCACCTTCCGCAATCCCACCGGCATGATCGCCATCATCGACGGGCTCGAAGCGTGGTGCGCCAAGCGCGGCTTTGCCCGCGTCGCCGATCTCACCGGCGCGATGATCGACGAGCCGCCGATGGAGACTTTTGCTGCCGCTGCGGCGCCGATCGGGTAAATGAACGCCATGACCACACGCATTACCATCCGCAGGCCGGACGACTGGCACCTGCATGTTCGCGACGGCGAAATGCTCAAAGCGGTGCTGCCCTACACGGCGAAGAATTTCGCCCGCGCTATTCTGATGCCGAACCTGATCCCGCCGGTGCGTACCATGGCCGAGTGCGTGGCCTATCGCGAGCGGGTGATGGCGGCGGTGCCGCCGGGCGCGAAATTCAAGCCGCTGATGACGTGTTATCTCACCGACGACACCGATCCCGACGACGTCGAGCGCGGCTTTCGCGAGGGGGTGTTCGCCGGCGTGAAACTGTATCCGGCCAATGCCACGACCAATTCGGCGGCCGGCGTCACCGATTACAACAAAGTCATGCGCGTCTTGGAGCGCATGGAAAAGATCGACATGCCGTTCCTGATGCACGGCGAGGATACCGATCCGGACGTCGATATTTTCGATCGGGAAAAGGCGTTCATCGATCGGCATCTGACGAAATGGATCAAGCAGTTTCCAAAGCTGCGCTTCATCCTTGAGCATCTGTCGTCCAAGGACGGCGTCGATTTCGTCAAAAGCGCAGCGCCGCAGGTCGGCGCCACCATCACGCCCTATCACATGATGCTGACCCGCAACGATTGGTTCGGCCACGGGCTCAAGCCTTATATGTATGTGATGCCGGTGATCAAAACCGCGCGCGACCGCTCGGCGCTGCGCAAGGCGGCGACCTCGGGCGAGGCCTGCTACTTCCTCGGTACCGATTCCGCGCCGCATCCCTATTCACGGAAGGTGTCGACCAACGGCGTGCCCGGCATGTTCAATGCGCCGGTCGCGATCGAGACCTACGCCCAGGTGTTCGAGGAAGAGGGCGCGCTCGACAAACTCGAAGCCTTTGCCTCGCTTAACGGCCCGAAGCATTATCGCATGCCGCCGAACGACGAGACCATCACGCTGGAAAAGACGCCGTGGACGGCGCCGGAGGAGGTCAAAGTCGCCGGCCCCGACGAGCGTGCCTTGGTCTATCGCGGCGGCGAAACCATCGCCTGGAAGGTGGTCGCATAAAATACTATTGTCATGCCCCGCGTAGGCGGGGCATCCAGTAATCGCAAAGCTTTAGCTTATGCGGCGGCGATTACTGGATCGCCCGGTCAAGCCGGGCGATGACAAGCGGAAGGATTGGAAGAACAATGACGGGTTTCCCTGACAAAGAGGTGATCGCCGAGTTGACGGCGAAGATGCTGCTTGAGGTCGACGCCGTTCGCTTCATGACCGACAAGCCGTTCATCTACACCTCCGGCTGGGCGAGCCCGGTCTATACCGATTGCCGGCGCCTCATCTCCTTTCCGCGCGTGCGGCAAACGCTGATCGACTTCGGCGTCTCGACGGTGATGCGCGATGTCGGCTTCGAGCAATTCGATGCGGTGGCCGGCGGCGAGACGGCGGGAATTCCATTCGCGGCCTGGATGGCCGATCGGCTGATGTTGCCGATGCAATATGTGCGCAAGAAGCCGAAAGGTTTCGGCCGCAACGCTCAGATCGAGGGCCACATCGAAGACGGCGACCGGGTGCTGCTGGTCGAAGACATGACCACCGACGGCCGCAGCAAGGTCAATTTCTGCAAGGCGCTGCGCGGCGCCGGCGCCGTGGTGGACCATGTCTTTGTGTTCTTCTTCTATGACATCTTCCCGGAGGGCAAAAAGATCCTAGGCGATCTCGGCGTGACGCTGCATGCGCTCGCCACCTGGTGGGACGTGCTGGAGGTTGCCAAGAAGAGCGGCAAGTTCGACAAAGGCAAGCTCAAGGAAGTCGAAAAGTTCATGAAAGACCCCGCCGCCTGGTCGAAGGCGCATGGCGGCGCCGCGACAGCGGCGGAATAACAACAGGGACGGGAAATGCCAAACGACGTTGCGGATGTAATCGTTGTCGGCGCCGGCAATGCGGCGTTTTGTGCGGCGTTGGCGGCGGAAGAGCAGGGCGCCAAGGTCATCATGTGCGAGGCAGCGCCGGAGGATGAATCCGGCGGCAACAGCCGCTTCACCGCAGGCTCGATCCGCGTCGTCTATAACGGCGTCGACGATATCAAAACGCTGGTGCCGGACCTCACGCCGGCGGAAATCGAGACCACCGATTTCGGCACCTACACCGCCGATCAATTTTACGACGACATGGCGCGGGTGACGCAAAACCGCGCCGATCCCGATCTCGTCGAGCTACTCGTCACCAAGAGTTTCGATTCGCTCAACTGGATGCGGCAAAAGGGCGTGCGGCTTATTCCGATCTACGGCCGGCAGGCCTTCAAGGTCGACGGCAAGTTCAAGTTCTGGGGCGGGCTGACGGTCGAGTCAGTCGGCGGCGGGCCCGGCCTCGTCAACCAGCTCACCGCGGCGGCCAAGAAACGCGGCGTCGATATCCGCTATTCGACGCGCGGCATGGATTTGTTGTTCGACGGCGACCGAGTCGAAGGCGTTCGTGTGCGCGAGCACGGCGAGGTGCGCGAGCTGCGCGGCAAATCGGTGGTGCTCGCCTGCGGCGGCTTCGAGGCCAATCCGGAGTGGCGCACCCGCTATCTCGGCCCCGGCTGGGACCTCGCCAAAGTGCGCGGCAGCCGCTTCAATATCGGCGACGGCATCCGCATGGCGCTCGATATCGGCGCCGTGCCGCGCGGCAATTGGTCGGGCTGCCACGCCGTGCAATGGGAGATGAATGCGCCGGAATTCGGCGATCTCGCCGTCGGCGATCAGTTTCAGAAACACTCCTATCCGTTTTCGATCCTGATCAATGCCACCGGCAAGCGCTTCGTCGACGAAGGCGCCGACTTCCGCAACTACACTTATGCCAAATACGGCCGCGTGGTGCTGGAACAGCCCGGCCAGTTCGCCTGGCAGATTTTCGATCAGAAGACGAAGCACCTGCAACGCGACGAATACCGCATCCGCCAGATCACCAAGGTAACCGCGAACACCATCGAGGAGTTCGCCAAAAAGCTCGAAGGCGTCAATGCCGCCGAGTTTGTCAAGACCATCAAAGACTATAACGCCGCGGTGAAGACCGACGTGCCGTTCAATCCGAACATCAAGGACGGCCGCGGCACCACGGGTCTTGCCATCAACAAAAGCAACTGGGCGAACACCATCGATACGCCGCCCTTCGAAGGCTACGCCGTGACCTGCGGCGTCACTTTTACCTTCGGCGGCTTGCGCATCAACACCGACGGCGAGGTACTCAACACCGACTACCAGCCGATCCCCGGCCTCTATGCCGCGGGCGAACTGGTCGGCGGGCTGTTCTATTTCAACTATCCGGGCGGCTCCGGCCTGATGTCCGGCACCGTGTTCGGCAAGATCGCCGGCACCTCGGCCGGCCGCGCCGGGAAGAACTGAGCCGCCATGGACGCCAAGGTCGGGCCCCCGCTCAATACGCTTTCGGCCAGCGAGATCGCGGACGAAATCGCCGCGGGCAAGACGACCTGCGAAGCAGTGGTGCACGACTGCGTGGCGCGGATCGCCGAGCGCGACGGCGTCGTCAAAGCCTTCGTGAATTTCGATCCTGATATCGCGCTCAGTCAGGCGCGCGCGCTCGATCGCGGCCCGCGCCGCGGCCCGCTGCACGGCGTGCCGATCGGGCTTAAGGACACCATCGATACGGTCGACATGCCGACCGAGATGGGCTCGCCGATCTATCGCGGCAACCGGCCGCGCGCGGACGCCTCTTGCGTCGCGCTGTTGCGCCGCGCCGGCGCGATCATCCTCGGCAAGACCGCGACCTGCGAATTCGCCGGTTCCGCGCCGCCGGAAACCACCAATCCGCACAATCCCGCGCATACGCCCGGCGGCTCATCGAGCGGCTCGGCGGCGGCGGTCGCCGATTTCATGGTGCCGGCGGCGCTCGGCACGCAGACCGGCGGCTCGGTGCTGCGCCCATCGTCGTTCTGCGGCGTGTTCGGCTACAAGCCGACTTACAACACCATCAACAAGCAGGGCGTCTGGCCGGCCGCCAACTCGATCGACACCATCGGCTGGCTCGGCCGCTCCATCGACGACATCGCGCTACTGACGACGGTTCTGCGCATGGAAATGCCGAGGCCGCCGCGCAAGCTGGGAAACGCGCCGCGGATCGGCGTCTGGCGCACCGATCTGTGGGACACCGCGCAGGACGAGACCAAAGCCGCGAGTCGCGGATGCCGCCACGAAGCTCGGCAAGGCCGGCGCAGCGGTGCGCGACGCCGACATGCCGGACGCCTTCAACGGCCTGCATGTCATCGCCCGCACCACCATCGGATTCTATGAGCGCGCCGCCTGCATGGCCTATGCCTGGGATCATCAGCGCGAACGGCTGTCGCCGCAAATGCAGCGCTATATCGAAAACGGCCATAAGATTTCGCGCGACGATTACGTCGCCGGCCTGCAGCGTCTGGACGAATGCCGCGCGCTGTTGGCGCCGGTGTTCGACAAGTTCGACGTGCTGCTGGTGCCCTGCGTGCCGGGCGAAGCGCCAAAAGGTCTCGGCGCCACCGGCGATCCGTCGATGCAGGCGATCTGGACCGCGCTGCATACGCCGACCATGACGCTGCCGAGCCATCGCGGCCCCAACAATCTGCCGGTCGGCATCCAGCTGGTGGCGCAGCGTTACGACGACGACCGCTTGTTCGCCTGCTCGCGGTGGATCTGGGACAAGATCGGCGCGCCGGACCTGGTCGGCGTGCGCCGGAGCTCATAATGGAATTCGACAATGCGTTCGACGTGCCGCTGCCTCCGGCGCAGGCTTTCGCGGTGCTGATGGACATTCCGCGCATTGCGCCCTGCATGCCCGGCGCCGAATTGACCGAGATCGTCGATCCGCAGAACTACAAGGGCAAGATTTCGGTCCGGCTCGGTCCGGTGGCGCTTACTTTTGCCGGCCGCGTCGAATTCGATCAGGTGGACGCAGCCGGTCACGCCGCGCGGGTCAAGGCGCAAGGCAGCGACGCCAAAGGCCGCGGCGGCGCGAACGCGACCGCGGCGTTCCGCATCGAGCCGGCCGGCGCCGGCTCGACTGTGCGCATCCATACCGAGCTGATGCTGTCGGGCTCGGTCGCGCAATACGGCCGCGGCGTCGGCATGATCGAGGCGACCGCCGCGCAGATCGTCGGACAATTCGCGACGAATTTGTGTGCGCAGCTTGGGGAGACGCCGCCGATGCCGGATGGCGCCTTGCAGCCGGCTTCTTCCACTATCCCGCCACCCGCCGCCAAGCCAATTTCGGGCCTGTCGCTCATGGCCCGCGTCATTTGGTCGAGGCTTGCGGCCCTGTTCAGCGCGAGCAAAACGTAGCTATCATCGGCCAGCACAAGCAACCATCGGGGGCGACCATGGGTCGATCGGGCATGCTGCGGATGGCGACCGGAGCTTTCGCCGCGCTCGTCCTCTTCGCCGGCACAGCCGCCGCCGACGATGTCGCGAATTTTTACAAGGGCCGCGACGTTTCGCTGGTCATCGGTTATAGCGTCGGGGGCGGCTACGATGCTTATGCCCGGCTCTTGGCGCGCTATATCGGCAAGCATATTCCCGGCGAGCCCTCGATCATCGCGCAGCAAATGACCGGCGCCGGCAGCCTGCGGTCGGCCAACTACATCTATTCGGTAGCGGCCAAGGACGGTTCTATATTCGGCACGTTTTCCCGAAGCATGGGAATCGCGCCGCTGTTCGGCCAAGCCGATTTCGACAGCCGCAAATTCACTTGGCTCGGCAGCGTCACCGACGACGACACCACCTGCGTGATGTCGAATGCCTCGCCGATCAAGAACTGGAACGATTTCCTGAGCAAACCGTCCAAGCTCGGCGGGCTCGGCGCGGACGCCGACCCCGATATCTGGGCGCTGCTCTATAAAAATGTGTTCGGCGCCAAGCTGCAGCTCGTCACCGGCTATCCCGGCACCAATGACGTGACGCTCGCCATGGAGCGCGGCGAGGTCGACGGCTTGTGCGGGCTGTCTTGGAGCACGATCAAGACGCGGCATCAAGATTGGCTGACCAATCATTCCGTCAACATCATCGTGCAGGCGGCGCTCAAGAAAGAACCGGAAATGGCGTCGGTGCCGCTGGCGACCGAGCTCGCCAGCAAGCCGGCGCAGCTGCAGATCCTGAAACTGTTGCTGGCGAGCCAGGCCATGGCCCGGCCGTTTGCGGCGCCGCCCGGCATTCCGCAAGACCGCAAGCAGGCCTTGATCGCGGCATTCGACGCCACCATGACCGATCGCGATTTTCTCGCCGAGGCGCAGAAGCTTAACTTCGAAGTGCATCCGGTCAGCGCCGCGACCATCGACACGCTGCTGGCGGACGTCTATGCCACGCCGAAGGACGTCATCGCCGAGGCGTCCAAGGCCATTTCGAGTGCCAATCAGTGAATGAATTGATCGGAGCGCGCGTCCTGCGCCTGGAAGACCAGGCGCTTTTGACCGGCAAGGGCCGTTTCGTCGACGACATTGCCGCGGCCGGCACGCTGGTCGCCGCCTTCGTGCGCAGTCCGCATCCGCATGCACTGATCCGCGGCGTCGATGCCGCTTCGGCCCGCGCACAGCCGGGCGTGGTTGCGGTGCTCACGCTCGACGATCTCGCGCCGGCGCTCAGGCAGCGGCGCATGATGCGGACGTCGAATTCCGGCACCAAGCTTGACCAAAGCTGGCCGTTTGCGCTGGCTGATGGCGAAGTCTCCTTCGTCGGCGAGGCGGTCGCCATCGTCATTGCCGAGGATCGCTATCTTGCCGAAGACGCTGCCGCGCTGGTCGCGGTCGATTACGATGTGCTGCCGGCGGCGACCGATTGCCGGGTCGAGCGCGCGCCGGCGGTGCGCCGCGAGCTGTCCTCGAACGCGGTCATTTCCTACAAGGTCGCGTATGGGGACGTCGACGCGGCCTTCGCCAAGGCGGCGCATGTCGTTCGCGAGAATCTGTGGATGCATCGCGGCGCCGGCCATTCGATGGAGGGCCGCGGCATCCTCGCCCAAATCTCTGATCGCGAAACCGCGGTCTGGGCGTCGACCCAGAAGGCGCACGATCTGCGCACGGCCATCGCCGATTATATCGATCTCGACGAAAGCCGGCTGCGCGTGGCGACGCCCGATGTCGGCGGCGGCTTCGGGCCGAAACTTTGCGTCTATCCCGAGGATATCGCGGTGGTCGCCGCCGCGACCTTGCTCGGCCGCTCGGTGAAATGGACCGAGGACCGCCGCGAGCATTTCACCAATGCGGCGCAGGAGCGCGATCAATTTTGGTCGATCGAGCTTGCGGCGGATGCGGAAGGGCGCGTCCGCGGCGTGCGCGGCCGTCTCCTCCACGATATCGGCGCCTATGCGCTGCAAGACGTGAACATCCCGTACAATTCCGCAACCACGCTGACCGGGCCTTATCTTGTGCCGGCGCTGGCGATCGACGTGGTCGCGACTCATACCAACAAATCGCCGGTGTCGTCGGTGCGCGGCGCCGGCTACCCGCAGGCGGCGTTCGCGATGGAGCGCATGTTGGATCTTTTGGCGCGCGCGCTGAAAATCGACCGCGCCGAGTTGCGCCGCCGCAACCTGATCCCGGCGGAGAAAATGCCGTACCCCAAGCCGCTCAAGGCGCGCTCCGGCGAGCAGGTGCAATATGACAGCGGCGACTATCCCGGCTGCCAGGCCGAGATCCTAAAAACCGCCGGCTGGGACGACTTTCCGCGCCGCCAGACGGAAGCCCGCGCGCAAGGCCGTTACATCGGCATCGGACTTGCGCACGGCATCAAAGGCACCGGCCGCGGTCCCTTCGAATTCGGCAATGTGCGGGTATCGCCGACCGGGCACATTACCGTCTCAACCGGCGCCGCACCGATGGGCCAAGGACTTGCTACCGCACTGGCGCAGATTTGCGCCGAGGCGTTCGGCGTGCGGGCGCAGGATGTCAGCGTCGTCGCCGGCGACACTGCGGCGGCGCCGCTCGGGCTCGGCGGTTTCGCCAGCCGGCAGACCGTCACGGCCGGCTCATCGGTAAAAATTGCGTCGGATGCGGTCGCGGCGAAAGCGCGCCACCTCGCCAGCCACATGCTGGAAGCGGCCGAGGAGGACCTTGAAATCGTCGGCGGCGAAGTGCGCGTGGTCGGCGCGCCGCAGCTTGCCGTCACGCTCGGCGAGCTCGCCCGCGTGCTCAAAGGCGCGCCCGGTTATGGCTTTCCGCATGGCATGGATCCCGGCCTTGAAGCCAGCGCGACCTTTCGCGTCGATCAACTGGCTTATTCCAACGCCTGCCACGTCGTCGAAGTCGAGGTGGATAGCGAGACCGGCGGCGTGCGCATTCTGCGTTATATCGCGCTCCAGGACGCCGGCCGCCGCGTCAATCCGCTGATCGTCGAGGGTCAGGTCCATGGCGGCATTGCCCACGGCGTCGGCAATGCGCTGCTGGAGTGGATGGGCTACGATGCCGGCGGCCAGCCGGTGACTACGACGTTCGCCGATTACCTGCTTCCCACCGCGACCGATCTGCCGAATTTCGAGACGCTATATAAAGAATCGCCGTCGCCGCATAATCCACTCGGCGTCAAAGGCGTCGGCGAGGTCGGCGTCATTCCCGCCGCCGCGGCGGTGATCTCGGCCATCGAGGACGCGCTGTCGCCGTTCGACGTCCGTATTTCGCAAATGCCGGTCATGCCGCACGAGCTTGTTGCACTGATCGCCAAAGGCGCAACAGGATAATCGTGCCGAAACAGGAGACGAGAATGAAACATTTGAGATTAGCCGCGGGCGCATTGCTGTGGTCCGCATTGCTGCTGTCGCTCATCGCGCCGGCGCGCGCCGAGACCTTTCCGTCGCGGCCCATTCACCTGATCCTGCCCTTCCAGCCGGGCGGTATTGTCGATTTTGCCGGGCGGGTTCTGGCGCAGAAGCTTGGCGACGCGCTTGGACAAACGGTCGTCCCCGATAACAAGCCGGGTGCCGGCGGCATCGTCGGCCTCGATTATGTCGCGCACTCGCCGCCCGACGGCTACAACATCGTTCTGATCGACCCGAGCGTCGTCATCAACCCGACGCTGCAGAAGTCGCTGCCGTTCGACCTTTTCAAGGATTTGACGACGGTCTCGATCATCAATTCCTCGCCCGAGGTTCTGGTCGTGGCGCCGCAGCTCGGCATCAAGACCTATCCCGAGCTCGTGGCCTACGGCAAAGCCAATCCGGGCAAGCTCAATTATGCCTCGGCAGGCGTCGGCACCACGCCGCATCTCGCCGCCGCGATGTGGGCGCAGCGCACCGGAATTACCGCTGTCCACGTGCCGTATAAGGGCGTGGGTCCGTCCTTCGTCGACCTGATGAGCAACAAAGTGCAAATGGAGTTTTCCAGCATCGCCGGCGCGCTGCCGTTCACCTCGAAAGGCAGCGTCATCGCCCTCGCCACCACGGGCTCCAAGCGCTCGCCGGTCTATCCCGATCTGCCGACGGTGTCCGAATTCCTCCCCGGCTACGATGTCGATCTCTGGCTCGGCGTCTACGCCCAGGCCGGCACGCCGCCCGATGTCCTCGCCAAGCTCAATGCCGGCATCGCCAAGGCGCTGCAAGACGATCAGCTCAAGGCGGCTTTCGCCAAGTTCGGCCTGACGCCGCGCGGCACGAGTCTTCCCGAGAGCGCCGCCTTCACCAAGTCGGAATTCGAGAAGTGGAAGAAAGTCATCGCCGACGGCCACATCACGCTGGATTGAGCGAGTCATGAGCGCAGGCGCGACAGATCCCTGGCCGACCGAGTTGCGCCTGCACAAGGATCGCAAGACGCTCACCGTCGCCTTCGAGGACGGTGAGCGTTTCGATCTCGCCGCCGAGTATTTGCGGGTGCGCTCGCCGAGCGCCGAAGTGCAGGGTCATTCGCCGAGCGAGCGGCGTACCGTCGCCGGCAAGCAGGATGTTCAGATTCTGGAGCTGCATCCGGTCGGCAATTACGCGGTGCGCATCGTGTTCGACGACATGCACTCGACCGGGATTTTCAGCTGGGATTATCTCCACGAGCTCGGCCGCAAGCGCGAAGACTATTGGCGCGAATATCTCGCCGAGCTTGCGGCACAGAAGCTCTCCCGCGCGCCGGCGCGGTGAAGCGAAAACGCAGGCATTTTTACCGTTGTTTTGCCGACAATCGTCGGGCCGGACTTAACGGCGCACTTCATCTCCGTCCGTAGTTTTCCCTACACGCGTTGCCAACGCGGACTCGGGCGCGGCTCGCACGAGTGGCCAAGTCAAACGGGTGGAGGATCGGCAGATGGGTAGTTTCGGCGATTGGCTTTCAGGCTTTATGACGCATGAACGCGGCGTGACTGCGATCGAATACGGTTTGATCGCGGCCGGCATCGCGGTTGCGATCATCGCCACCATCGCGGCGCTCGGCGCCAACCTCAATACGACCTACTCGAGCGTTTCCGGAAATCTATAATCGCGTGACGAGGTAGGTGCACGCGTGCCGCCGCTGGCCCATCAACGATCAGTCAACTTACGCGCGGCATGATCGAGACAGTGTCGGGGAGGGGCGTACGATGGGGCGCCTTCCGGCATCAGAGCGGCCTCGGTCCCTCTCCCTCGGGCCGGGGCCGTTCGATTCTCGGCGCCGTCCGGCAAAACGGTCGCCTGTATGCGTTGCGCTTAGTTCTTTCCGCCATGTTTCCGTAAGCATGGTTGACGAATGGTTGCCGTCGGCGCCGGCGCCCGCTGGACGGCGCGGCAATAGGGCCGGCTCCGAGGCCTAGGACGAGCCGCTCGTCTTCGGCTAATATTGCGAAAGCGGACGCAAAAGCGCCGCCGATGAGGGAGGATTACGATGAAGTTGCGTGGTTTGACCGCGATTGCGTTGGCTGCTGGCTTGCTCGCCACCGGCACCGCCTATGCCCAGCAGCAAGGGGCGCCTGACCTGAATGCAATCCCGCCCCAGATGCCGTTCAACCTGCCGTTTGGCACCCCGATTTCCTTGGAAAAGGCCCAAGCCCTAGTTCAGGCTGCGACTGCCGAGGCCACCAAGAAAGGCTGGCCGGAGGACTTTGCGGTCGTCGATTGGGGCGGCAACCTGGTGGCCTTTGCCCGCATGGACGGCGCTCAGCTCGCGTCGATCGCCATTGCCGAACATAAAGCCCGCACCGCGGCGCGTTATCGCCGCCCGACCATAGCTTTCGAAAACGGCGTGCAGAAATTCGGCCTGAATTATCTTATGACGCTTGACGACGTGATTGCGTCGCGCGGCGGCATTCCGCTGGTCGAGGGCGGCAAGATCATCGGCGCCATCGGCTGTTCCGGCGGCACCGGGTCGCAGGACGAAGCGCTCTGCAAGGCCGCAGTTGACGCTGCCATGAAATAACCGGCGAGAACGCGGTCTGACCGCGTTCTCAGTAGCGTTCGTGCGCGGGGGCGGCAGCAATGCCGCCCTCGTTGCGTCACAGAATCGGCTATGAAGGAGCTGAGCTGAATCGAAACTGATTTGGAACTAGCGGCGCCAGGGATGAGGATCGGTCTACCATATCGCTGCGCGACCTTTTTGCTCGCGGCCTGTCTTGCCGGCACGACGGCGGGCTCTGCCAAGGCACAAACTAGTCAGCCGCTCCTTGCCCCGGCAAATCCCGCGGCCTCTATGGAGCAATATCGCCGCGCGCTTGATGCCTACGAGCATGCTCATTCGAGCTACGCCGCTGCCGCCGGCGCCTATTGGCGCGAGATCGCCGCAAAGCGGCAATTGCGCAACGCCAAACGCGCGCATGGCGAGGCGCTGTCGCTCGACGATTACGTGCTGACGCAGCCGCCGGTCTACAGCGGGCCGCCGAAACCGCGTAATCCGCTCCAGCCGGAAGTGCCGCCGCATCGCGTCTATGTGCCGGTGGTCGCCGATTTTCTTTCGGCTGCGGAGCGCGAATTCAAATTCGCGCCGCAACTGCCGCAAAGCGACGATCAGTTCAAGCGCGCTTATGCCAATGTCGCCTTGGCCGCCGGCCTCACGCCCGCTCAAGTGGTGCGCATTTACGGTTTCGAGGCGACCGGCAACGGCAGCTACGACGTCGAAGCCGGCCGCGAATTCAACAAGCGCGCCCGCGCCATCACCACCGCGCTCGGCTATAACCAGCTCCTGGCGACCAACACCGTCGAGATCATTGCCGAAGACGGCAGCCATTTCTTGAGCGATTTGCAGGCCAGAGACGCCCGCTTGCCGGTCGATCGGCAATGGGCGCTGGCGGGCAAAATCGAGACTTTGCGCCGGATGATCGCATTTGCCAGAAGCGTGCCGGATGCCTGGGGCCAGCACGAAATGCTGGCCAACACCGAAAAAGGTCTCGGCGTGCATGCGCTCAATCTCGACCTCGACGTCGGCCCGTTGCTGCAGACGCAGAAGCTCGTGGATTCGGTCGTGTTCGCGCACCGCAAGGGATTTGCGCGCACGCTGAGCGCGGCCGAGCTCGAAATGATGAATCTCACCGGCGACGGCACTGGTTTTGACATGGTGACGATGCCGCTGCCGTGGCGCGACCAGGTGTCGACGGCGAATTTCTTTCAGCCGAGCGGCTATGCCGACAACCCGGTGGCGCAGCGCAATAACACCGTCGCCCGGCTGATCGCGGCAACCAATGCGCGCATGGACGAAGAGAGCAAAAAGCCGGGCGCGCAGGAACTGGCCGCAATGTTGCATTGAATTCCGGCCCGCCGCGGTGGTGCCCCGGTATGGCAATTAAGCCATTGCGGTGCCATGGTCGGTCGCTACGATAGAGCATCGATACCTCGTTTATTCCCGTCCCGATCGGATTTGCTGAGCAGTCGTGAAGCGTCGTGAATTCATAACACTGCTCTCCAGCACCGTGGCGTTGTGGCGGGGTCTGTGGCCGGTTGCGGCGCGCGCGCAATATCAAATGCCGCCGCCCTATCCGGCGCCAGCCTATCAGCCGCAAATGCCGCCGCTTCAACAGCCGCCGGCGGCTGCGGCGGCCGATAATTCGGTCGGCCAGGTCGCGACCGTGCAGGGCAGCGCCAGCGTCACGCGCGCCAATGCCGGCGCTGCGGTTCTGCAAGTGTCCGATCCGATTTTCAAGAACGACACGCTGGAGACCGGCGCGGATTCCGCGCTCGGCGTGACCTTCGATGATGAAACGACGTTCAGCCTGTCCGCCGATACGCGCATCGTCGTCAACGAATTCGTTTATCAGGACGGCGGCAGCGGCAATGCCGCCTCATTCAATGTCGCCATAGGTACCGCCGCCTTCGTCGCCAGCCTGGTCGCCAAGACCGGCAATATGACCATCACCACGCCGGATGCGGCGATCGGCATCCGCGGCACCACCGGCGTGGTCGAGGTGCCGGCGTCCGGCACGACAGCCGCGCCGACGGTAAAACTTTATGCCGATGCCGACGGCCATGTCGGCCAGATCGAATTGTTCGATCGGCAGGGCAACCGGCTCGGCGCGCTGACGCAGGGCGCCAGCGCATTTACGATCCGTCGCGGCGCCGGCGGCCGGCTGATCGCGCAGCCCTATCGGATTCCGCCGCAAGAGGCGGCGCGCGACCGCGGCGTGCTGGAGCGGCTCAATGTGACGCGCACGATCGGCCGGCAGATGCTCATCCAGAGGCGGCAATTGCGCGGACCCAATCGGCAGGGGCCGAACAATCAGCGGCGTCAGGGCGGGCCGCGGCCGTTCAATCGTCCGCCAGGAGGGCCCGGCCGGCCGCGGCCGCGCGGGCCAAAGAACGACAACAAAAACCGCTAACCGCGCCAGGCAAATCCGGCGCCGACAGAGACGAGGAAATCCATGCGAGCCTATCAAATCCCCAAGGGCGGCGCCGGCATCGAGTCGGTGGTTCAGGTCGAGCGTCCCGAGCCCAAGCCGGGCCATCGCCAGGTTCTGGTGAAGGTCAAAGCCTGCTCGCTCAATTTCCGCGATCTCGGCATCGTGCGCGGCACCTATCGCGTGCCGATACGCGAGAACGTCGTTCCGTTGTCGGACGGCGCCGGCGAAGTGGTCGCGGTCGGGCCCAGCGTGCTCCGCGTCAAAGTGGGCGATCGCGTCGCCGGCAATTTCTTTCAGCGTTGGCCGGGCGGCGAATCTTCTCCCGAGGTCCATGGCAGCGCGCTTGGCGGCGGTATCGACGGCATGCTCGCCGAATATGCGCTCCTGGAAGAGGACGGCGTGGTGAAAGTCCCGCCGCATCTGTCGCTGGAGGAGGGCGCGACGCTTCCCTGCGCCGGCGTCACCGCCTGGCACGCCATGATGGAGCACGCCAAGCTCAAGGCCGGCGACACCATCTTGCTGCAAGGCACCGGCGGCGTCTCGATCTTCGGATTGCTGTTCGCCCACGCCATGGGCATCCGCGCCGTCATCACCTCGTCGAGCGACGACAAGCTGGCGCGCGCCAAAAAACTCGGCGCCGCGTTCGGCATCAACTACAAGACCACGCCGGACTGGGAAAAAGCAGCGATGGAATTCACCGGCGGCGCCGGCGTCGATCACGTCGTCGAGGTCGGCGGCGCCGCGACGCTGGCGCGCTCGTTCCATGCGCTGCGCGTCGGCGGCAAAGTATCGATGATCGGCGGCTTGAGCGGCGGCGCCACCGAGCTCAATCCTGGCCTGATCTTCTCCCGCCGCGCCAATGTGCAAGGCATCTCGGTCGGCTCGACGCAAATGTTTCTGGCGATGAACCGCGCCATCGAAGCCAACGCCATCAAGCCGGTGATCGATAAAGTGTTCGCCTTCGCCGATGCGCAGGCGGCCTACAAGCACATGGCCTCAGGCGCGCATTTCGGGAAGATTGTTATTCGCGTGGAGTGAGGAAGAAGTTCAGCAGGCTTGCCAAGCCGAAGCTCGCGGCAGCCTTCACGCGCTTCGCGAGCGAAACAATTGTCCGCCTTCGCTAAAGCTACGGCGCGACAGCCTTCGCTGGAGCTGGCTCGCCGAGCCGAAGCCGCGGAGCGGCGAAGTCGGCTTGCCAAGCCGTAGCTCGCGGCAGCGTCCGCCCGCCTACGCTAAAGCTTCGGCGCGGCAGCTTTCACTCGCTTCGCGAGCGAAACAATTGTCCGCCTTCGCTAAAGCTTCGGCGTGGCAGCCTTCACTGGAGCTGGCTCGCCGAGCCGAAGCCGCGGAGCGGCGAAGTCGGCTTGCCAAGCCGAAGCTCGCGGCGGCGTGCGCCCGCCTTCGCTAATGCTTCGGCGTGGCAGCCTTCACTCGCTTCGCGAGCGAAGGCTGGTGGGCGCTGTAGGGATTGAACCTACGACCTCTCCCGTGTGAAGGGAACGCTCTCCCGCTGAGCTAAGCGCCCGGTCCAGATCCGCGATTTAGTCGGCGGCTGTTCGGGGTGTCAAGGACACGTCAATTCGTCGACGCCACGCGCGAGGCGGTCGATTGCAGCGCGCGGATGCGGTCGGCGAGCGTATTCTTGGCTTCCGCCGCGGTGCCGCCGTTCTCGGCCGCCGGTACGGCGCGGCCGGCGCTCGCCGCCTCGACCAGCATGGCTTCGATCGGCGAGCCGGGCCCTTCGAGCGCCGCGGTCAGGCGCGCGACTTCGGCGGCGACATCGTTGATGCGCTCGCGCAACAGCGCGTTCTCGACGCGCTCGGCCGCCCAGGTCGAACTCGGTGTCGCGCTTCATGGTGCCGATTTCGCGCTGCAGCTTGCCGCGTTCCTCGATCGCCGCGGCGAGCTGCGCTTCGAGTTGCGCGATGTCGGAGCGGAAGCGTTCGGTCGCCGTGCCCGAACGGCTGCCGGAGGTGGCCATTTCGCCGCGCAGATCGGCCTCGATCTTGCGCGCATCTTCAAGCTCGTTGCGCATGCGTTCGAGTTGATAATCGCGCTCGGCCAGCATGCGGCCCTGATCGGCGAGCCGCGCCTCGAGGTCCTCGACGCGGCGATTGAGCAATTCCGCTTCGCTTTGATGCACGAACAGCTGCCGTTCGAGATCGGTGGTCCGCGTGCCGAGATCGCCGAGCTTGCCGCGCGCCGTGGTCAATTCATTGCCCGCGGTTTCGGCATCGGCGCGCTCGCGCTCGAGCCGGCGTTCGGTCTCCGCGACCGCCCGCTCGTAATCGGCGACGCTGACCTTCATCGCTTCGACCTGGGTGCGGAACGCCGCGATCTCGCTGCGCTGGCTGTCGGCGATCAGCGAGCGTTCGCCGAGTTCGCCGAGTAATTTCGTCAGCTCCGCCTCCTTGTCGGCGAGGTGCCGCTCGGCCTCGCGCAGCGAGCTCGACTTGATCTGGTATTCCTCTTCGGTGGCGCGCAATTGCTCGCGCAGCGTCTTGTCGCGCGCTTCCAGGGCGAAAATGGTGGCAGTCTTCTCGCCGAGCTCTTTCTTGAGCTGATTGATGGCGTCGCTTTTCTTGCCGAGCTCGGCGAGCTGCGTCGTCGTCTTGGCTTTCATCTTCTCGACGCTCATTTCGAGGCGTCGGGTCGACATCGCGAATTCGGCGCGGAGCTGATCCTTGTCGGCGCGGATCTCGGCGATCGACAGCGGCGTGGCGGCTTCGAGCCGCTTCATCGTCAGGCGAACCGCGCGATTATGAACGAGCGGAACGAACAACAGGCAAAGCAGCGCCGCGACGAGAAAGCCGATGCCGAAATACATGACCGATTCGATCATGACGCTACGCCTCCCAGCCCTCGCTTATTCCTCGCCCGCTTGCGGGGCCGGACAGTCGGAGGGAACGCAAGACCATGCCACGAAGGTGCCCTACCGCACCACATTTACGAACCGTTAACCTAAACCGAGTTTGTCTGCCGCGCCATCTTTTTGAAAAGTGTCGCGACGTCTGCCGGCGCATCACGGATCAGAACGGATTCCATGTTGGCCGCTCGGTGAACTTCAGGTAGCCGAGATTGGCGCCCAGCCTTAAGCCGACCCCGGAGCGGATCGGCACCAGCACGATGTTATTGGCGGTCAGCGCGGTCATGCCGAAGCCACCGATAAAATAGGCGGAACCGTTGACGCCACCGAAGCGGTCGAAGATCGCCTGGGTGGAGGGCAGATTATAGACCAGCATCATGGTCCGCGCGCCGTCGGCGCCGGCGTCAAAGCCGATGCTGGGCCCTTCCCAGAACACGCGCAAATCGCCGGCATTCTTGGTGTAAAGCGTGCCGTCGCCATAGCGGAGCCCGCCGACGAAGGCGCCACTGCCTTCCTCGCCCAGGATGTAGCCGTTCGGCTCGCCCCACTGGCTGAAGGCCTTCTGCATGATCATGGCAAGGCCGCGCGACACGCCGCCGAAAAAGTGGTGTCCGGCATCGATCAATTCGTCCGGCGAAAAGCGGTTTGTATCGTGCGGGGGCGGCGGCGGACCGGGAGCGGCCGCCGGCGGTGGCTGCTGCTGCGGCGGCATAGTCTGGGCAGCGGCCGGCACTGCGGCGAGCGATGCAACGAGGATGGCGAAACCTGCGACCCGCAAGCTGAGATTCATCGTCAGCTCCCCGCTTAACCCCATGCTCACGCAATCGGCTCTAACTGGAGGCCGAACCGATCCGAATCAGACCAGCTTTTGCCGAGACTATGACGACAGCACGGCGAAAACGGAAGCGATACTGCGCCGCCGTCGCCGCTTGCGCCGGGCTTTTGGCTTATGCCGGCCTTGTTTTCATGCTCACCGCCGGTCCGCCGATCGCGCGCGCGGCCGCCGCCGGACAGATTGTGGTGGACTGGCATACCGGCCTCGCGATCAACGGCTACGATCCGGTTGCGTTCTTCACCAACGGCAAGCCGACCGCAGGCAGTTCCGATTTTGAATTGCGTTATGGCGGCGTGGTCTGGCGCTTCGCCAATATCGGCAATCGTGCGGCATTTGCCGCAGCACCTGATGTCTATATGCCGCAATATGGCGGTTACGACCCGCTCGGCATCGCCCGCGGCGTCGCGGTCGCCGGCAATCCGAATGTTTGGCTGATCGCCGGCGAAAAGCTGTTCCTGTTTTACGACGACGACCGGCGCAACAAGTTCGCCGCCGATCCGGACCGTGTCGTCGGGCCGGCCGACCGAAAATGGCCGGCCGTGTTGCGCAAGCTCATCCCGTAATCGAGCGACCTGACGCGATAAAAGCCGGGATCAAGAGGTCTGGCGTGCCGTAGCGCAGCGCCGATCCGTCCGGCGCAATGACGCTGCCGCCCGCTGCTTTAAGGATGGCATGACCCGCCGCGATGTCCCAGTCCCGCGTCGGAGCGAGCCGCGGATAAATGTCGGCCGAGCCTTCGGCGACGCGGCAGAATTTTATCGACGAACCGGATTGCACAAGCTTGGCCTGCGGAAAATCCTCGATATAGACGCGGGTGCGCGCATCGAGATGCGAGCGGCTGACCACGATGGCGATGTCCCGCGCCGGCCGGGGCCGAACGTGGATCGCGGCTGGCCGCGCGCTATCGCCGGCAGTGCGCGCCATCCGCTCGGCACCATGGTCGACAACGCCCCGCCAGGTCAGACCCAAAGCCGGCGCGCAGATGATGCCGAGCATCGGCGCGCCGTCGGTCATCAGTGCGATATTGATGGTATATTCGTCCCGGCCGGCGATAAATTCGCGCGTGCCGTCGAGCGGGTCGACCAGAAAATAACTGCCGCGCTCGACACATGCTGGCCCGTCACGCGCGGCTTGCTCCTCCGAGATGATCGGAACCCCCGGCGCAACGCGCCCCAAGCCGGCGCAGATGATAGTTTCGGCGGCCTCATCCGCCGCGGTCACTGGCGATCCGTCGGCTTTCGTCCGCACATCTGCGTGGCCGGCCAAATCGAGGATCGTTGCCGCCGCTTGCGCGGTGAGCTCGGTCAATTCCTCCATGAGCGCGGTGCATGCGGCGGTGTCTAAGCGTGGCACGATTGGTTCCCAAAGTTCCCTGTCGCTGGCGGGCTTGCGATCTAGCACGGCGCGCGGCGGAGGGCACGATTGCCGAATTGGCCGCGCTGTGACACGGACGGGCTTTATCCCGTGCCGCGGAGTAGCCCATGTCGGCCCCCGTTACCGGTCCCGTCAGCATCGGTGCCCTCGATCTGGCGGCGCTCCTGTGTTCGCGCGTTTGCCACGACTTGATCAGCCCGGTCGGCGCCATCGTGAACGGGCTTGAGGTTTTGGAGGAGGACAAGGACGAAGAGACCAAGACCTTTGCGCTCGATTTGATCAAGAAGAGTGCGGGTCAGGCTTCCGCCAAGTTGCAATTCTGCCGGCTGGCCTTCGGCGCCGCCGGCTCGGCCGGTGCGCAGATCGAGCTTGGCGATGCGGAAAAAGCCGCCCGCGGCCTCATTGAGGACGGCAAGACGACGATCGTCTGGAACCCGCCGCGGGAATTGGTGCCGAAGAACCGGGCCAAGCTTCTCCTCAATATGCTGATGGTCGGTGCCGCCGCCATTCCGCGGGGCGGCAGCCTGACCGTCGACCCCTTCGAGGGGGGATATCGGGTCATCGCGGCAGGACTTAACGCCCGGTTGACCACCGCAACCGCCGAACTCCTCAGCGGCAGCCCGGCCCAGCCGGTCGATGCTCACGCCATTCAGCCGCTTTACACCGGTATCCTAGCTCGGGATTGCGGACTGACCGTATCGGCGGTCACTGAGGGTGAAACGGTGGTCGTAACCGCCCGTTGAGGGTATTTCCCCGGGATTTGCGGCCCGATTCCGGACGTTCCGCAACCGAAATTAAACCCTTTGGCAACAGACTAAGCCAGCCCGATCAGGCGGAGCGCCTGGCGAGGACGGGCGCGCGTCGTGCGCGGCCGGCAATAGAATGCACGCAATGCGTGTTGCCGGCAGTTTGCCGGCGGCGACGAGGCGCCAGGAATGGACGAGTTGCTGCGCGACTTTCTCACTGAAACCGGCGAGAGCCTTGATCTCGTCGACGCCCAGCTTGTGCGTTTCGAGCAGGAGCCAAACAACGGCGGCATCCTCGGCAATATTTTTCGCCTCGTTCACACCGTCAAAGGCACTTGTGGCTTCCTTGGCCTGTCCCGGCTCGAAACGCTGACGCATGCCGCCGAGAGCTTGATGGGCAAATTCCGTGACGGCATGCCCGTCACAGCCGAGGCCGTGACGCTTATTCTTTCCACCATCGACCGCATCAAGTTGATCTTAAGCGAGCTCGAAGCCAAAGAGCAGGAGCCTGCAGGAGATGATGCCGATCTGATCGAGCGGCTGGCGCGCATGGCGCGGGGCGAAACGACCGCGCTGCCACCGCCGCCAACGCCACCGCCACCGCCGCAAGAGCCCGCGGCCGAGGATGCCGATGAGCCCCGCGATGCTGCCACAGCCGCAGAGCCCGAGAAGCCTGCGGCCGAAGCGAGCGAAAAGCTTGCCGGCCATTCGATCCGCGTCAGCGTCGACACGCTCGATCGGCTGATGACCACCGTTTCGGAGCTGGTGCTCACGCGCAACCAGCTGCTCGAGATCGTGCGGCGCTACGAAGACTCCGATTTCAAGGTGCCGTTGCAGCGGCTGTCCAACGTGACCGCAGAGCTGCAGGAAGGCGTGATGAAGACGCGCATGCAGCCGATCGGCAATGCCTGGCAGAAGCTGCCGCGCATCGTGCGCGACCTCTGTGCTGAACTTGGCAAAGAGATCGAGCTCGAAATGCACGGTGCCGATACCGAGCTCGATCGCCAGGTTCTCGAACTGGTTCGGGATCCGCTGACGCACCTGGTGCGCAACTGCGCCGATCACGGCATCGAAAGCCCGGCGGCGCGCATCGCCGCCGGCAAGCCGAGGGCGGGCACCATCCGGCTCACCGCCTGTCACCAGGGCGGCCACATCATTATCGAGATTGCCGACGACGGGCGCGGCCTCGACGCCGCGCGCATCAGGGCCAAGGCCATCGAGACCGGTCTCGCCAGCGAATCCGAGCTCTTCAGCAAATCCGAAGCCGAGATCAGCAACTTTATCTTTGCGCCCGGCTTTTCCACCGCTGCGCAAGTCACCAGCATTTCCGGCCGCGGCGTCGGCATGGATGTGGTGCGCAGCAATATCGAGCAGATCGGCGGCACGGTGGAGCTTAAATCGGCGGCTGGCGCCGGAACCAGCTTCATCATCAAAATTCCGCTGACGCTTGCCATCGTCTCGGCGCTCATCGTCGAAGCCGCCGGCGAGCGCTTCGCCATTCCGCAGCTCTCCGTGCTGGAACTGGTGCGCGCCGGCGGCGCCGGCGAGCACCGGATCGAACGCATCAAGGACACGCCGGTGCTGCGGCTGCGCAATCAGTTATTGCCGCTGTTGTATCTGAAGGACGTTTTCCGTCTCGGCGACCGCGACGGCGACGGCGGCTTTGTCGTCGTGATCCAGGTCGGCAATCAGGTGTTCGGCGCCGTCGTCGACGGCGTGCTGCACACCGAGGAGATCGTGATCAAGCCGATGTCGTCGAAGTTGCGGCACATTGCCGTGTTTTCCGGGACAACCATCCTGGGCGACGGCTCAGTCATCATGATCGTCGATCCCAACGGCGTGGCTCAGGCGCTGGGCCGCGCCGCCCAGACCGCCCAAGCCGATACGCCGGAGCTTGGTCAAGGCGAGGCTGCCGCGGCGGACGACATCGTCTCGTTCCTGGTCTTCCGCGCCGGCTCGCACGGGCTCAAGGCCGTGCCGCTGTCGCTGGTCACCCGCCTGGAAGAGATCGATTGCCGCCGCATCGAAATCTCCGATGGCCGTCATCTCGTGCAGTATCGCGATCAGCTGATGCCGCTGTTGCGCATCGACGCCGAGGCCGGCCTGAAAAAAGAAGGCGCCCAGCCGATCCTGGTGTTTTCCGATCAGGGCCGCTCGATGGGTCTTGTGGTCGATGAGATCGTCGACATCGTCGAGGACAAGCTCGACATTGAAGTCGTCAGCAACCGTCCCGGGGTGCTCGGCTACGCCGTGATCAAGAGCAATACCACCGAGATCGTCGACGTCGCCCATTTCCTGCCGCAGGCGTTCGAGGATTGGTTCCGCCGCCGCGAGGGCGGCAAGTCCGGGCGGGCGCGCACGATTTTGCTCGTCGACGACTCGCCGTTCTTCCGCGACATGCTGGCGCCGCTGATCAAGGCTGCCGGCTATCGGGTGATCGCCGTCGGATCGGGTAGTGAAGCTCTGGCATCGCTCAAATCCGGCAACCGCATCGACGTTATCGTGACCGATGTCGAAATGCCCGAACTGGACGGCTTTGCGCTGGCGCAAGCGATACGCGGCGAGCCGGCGACCGCCGCCATCCCGATCATCGCGCTTGCCGCCATGGTTTCCGACGAGACGATCGCGCGCGGCCGTGCCGTCGGCTTCCACGATTTTGTCGCCAAATTCGATCGGCCTGGGCTGATCGCTGCGATCAAGGAACAGAGCGACGATCACGAGCGGGCAGCGTGAACGCGATGAACGACAACACCAGCACGACCGAATACGTCACTTTCACCACCGCCGGGCAAATGTTCGGTCTGCCGATCGAACGCGTGCAGGACGTATTCAAGCCGACCCGCATGACGCGGGTGCCGCTGGCCGGGCCGGAGATCGCCGGCGTGCTCAATCTGCGCGGCCGCATTGTCACGGCGATTCATCTCTGCAACCGGCTCGATCTTCCATCGCGCGCCGACGGTGCGCCGCCGATGGCGATCGGCATCGAATTCGGAGCCGAATCCTTCGGGCTTCTGGTCGATACCGTCGGCGAGGTGCTCAAGCTTGCCGACGGCGAGCGCGAGCAAAATCCGATCAATCTCGACCGCAAGCTCGCCCGCGTCTCCGCCGGCGTATTCCGGCTCGACGGCCAACTGCTCGTCGTGCTCGACGTCGACCGCGTATTGGATCTGGGCGCTGAGGCGATGGCGGCATGAACGCGACGATAGACCTGCAACGAAACGAGACAGCGGCTTGGCCCGCGCCAGCTTGGAACGAGGAAGACCTATGAAAACGTGTTTGGTTGTTGACGACTCCAGCGTCATTCGCAAGGTGGCGCGGCGAATTCTCGAAGGGCTCGAATTCCAGATCGTGGAAGCCGAGAACGGCGAGGAGGCGATCGTATCGTGCCAGACGCAGATGCCGGACGCGATCCTGCTCGATTGGAACATGCCGAAGATGGACGGCTACGATTTCCTTCGGGCGCTGCGGCGGCTGCCGAGCGGCGATCGGCCCAAAGTGGTGTTCTGCACCACCGAGAACGACGTCGCGCACATCGCTCGCGCGCTGCATGCCGGCGCCAACGAATACATCATGAAGCCGTTCGACAAAGACATCGTCGAAGCCAAATTCCAGGAAGTCGGGCTGATCTAGATCATGATGCGGAACACCAAGAGGCGTCGTTTCGAGAGCATCGCGCTGCAGCCGGTGTAAGCCCGGCTGCGCTCCCCGTTGTAGAAGTTTCCTGGCGTTAAGAGTCCGCGTACCGAAAGTCCCTGTGGCATGAGTACCGTCCTCGCAGCCGCAAGCCCTGCGCCCCGGACCGTAAACCCGATCCGCGTGATGGTGGTCGACGACGCCATCGTCGTGCGCAGCCTGCTGGCGCGCTGGGTCGACGCCGAAGCCGACATGGAGGTCGTCGCTTCGTTGCGCACCGGACGCGAAGCGGTGGCGCGGATCGACCAAAGCGAGGCCGATGTCGTCGTTCTCGACATCGATATGCCGGAACTCGACGGTATTTCCGCGCTGCCGCTATTGTTACAGAAAAAGCGCGATCTCGTCGTCATCATGGTGTCGACGTTCACGCGGCGCAGCGCCGAAATCAGCTTGCGCGCGCTGGCGCTCGGCGCCAAGGACTACATCCCCAAGCCGGAAACGACCCGTGAGGCGACGACATCGGTCGAGTTCCGTCGCGAATTGATCGAGAAAATCCGCACTTTGGGCCGCAACCGGCTTGCGCCGCGTGCCTACGCGCGCGCTCCGGCGCCGGACAGTGCCGCCGCCGCAAGGTAGGCACACCCCGTCGCCGCGGGCGCGAAAAGCGCCTTCGCATGATGCCGAGCCGTTGCGGCTGCGGCCGTTCTCCGTGGTTCCGCCGCGGGTGCTGCTGATCGGATCGTCGACCGGCGGGCCGCAGGCGCTCACCGCCTTGATCGAGAAGTTGCCCGCCGCGGTCGACCGGGCGCCGGTCCTGATCGCGCAGCACATGCCGCCGATGTTCACGACCGTTCTGGCCGAGCATCTGTCGCGCGCCGGCGGCCGTGGCGCCCACGAAGCCGAGGACGGCGAGCCGGTGCTGGCCGGCGGCATCTATGTCGCGCCGGGCGGCCGCCACATGCGCGTGATGCGCGACGGTAACGCCATTCGGATCGTGCTTGGCAACGATCCGCCGATCAATTTCTGCAAGCCGGCGGTGGATGCGCTGTTCAGTTCGGCGGCTCCGGTGTGGGGCGCCGCGTCGCTGGCGCTCATTCTCACCGGCATGGGCGCCGACGGCTCGCACGGCGCAGCCGACATCGTGGCGGCCGGCGGCAGCGTGATTGCCCAGGACGAGGCGACGAGCGTGGTGTGGGGCATGCCGCGCGCGGTGGCGCAGGCCGGCTTGTGCGCGGCGGTGCTGCCGCTCGATGAGATCGCGCCGAAAATTATCCGTCTGTTCTCGGGGACACGTTCGTGACGCCGCTCGATTACGATTTCCTGCGCACCTGCCTCAAGGCCCGCTCCGGCCTCGTGCTGTCGGCCGACAAGCAATATCTGGTCGAAAGCCGGCTGCTGCCGGTCGCCCGCAAAGCGGGTCTCGGCAATCTTGCCGAGCTCGTGACGGCGCTCAAGCTGGCGCAGGATCCCGCGCTCATGACGGCCGTCGTCGAAGCGATGACGACCAATGAATCTTTTTTCTTCCGCGACAAGACACCATTCGAGCATTTTCGTTCTACGATCATGCCCGCGCTTTTGGCGGCGCGGCGATCCTCGCGCAGCATCCGCATTTGGAGCGCCGCGTCGGCGACCGGGCAGGAGCCCTATTCGCTCGCGATGTGCCTGAAAGAGCTTGCGGCCGAGATCGCCGGCTGGCGCATCGAATTGCTCGCCACCGATCTCTCCGGTGAAGTGCTGGATAAGGCGCGCAGCGGTCTCTATACCCAATTCGAAGTCCAGCGCGGCTTGCCGATCCAGCTTTTGATCAAGCATTTCGCGCAGTTCGGCGAGCTGTGGCAGATCGCGCCCGAATTGCGCGCCATGGTGCGCTACCGGCAGCTCAATCTGCTCGCCGATTTCAGCCAGCTCGGCAGCTTCGACCTCATCTTCTGCCGCAACGTACTGATCTATTTCGACCAACAGACTAAAATCGACGTGCTCAACCGGCTGGCACGGGTCATCGCCGGCGACGGTTATCTGGTGCTCGGCGCCGCGGAAACGGTGGTCGGCCTGACCGACCGCTTCAAGATGATTCCCGACAAGCGCGGCCTCTACGTCCCCAGCACGCATGCGTCGCGGCTATCGCCGCATAATCCCGCCAGGCCCGGACCACGGCTGGTTGCGGTTGGGGGCGGTCGTTAATCAAGCGGGCGTAGTCGCAAACAAAAACCCCGGCCAATGGCCGGGGTTTTGCCGTCTCGGTCTTACCGTGTTCGTCAGGCAGGAATCTTAAGCGGGTATTTTTACCTCGTCCTCGGCCGGCTCGCGCAGCACATAGCCGCGGCCCCATACCGTCTCGATGTAATTCTTGCCGTTACTGGCATTGGCAAGCTTCTTGCGCAGCTTGCAGATGAAGACGTCGATGATCTTCAGCTCCGGCTCGTCCATGCCGCCGTAGAGGTGATTGAGGAACATCTCTTTGGTCAGCGTGGTGCCTTTGCGCAGGCTCAGGAGCTCCAGCATCTGGTACTCCTTGCCGGTCAGGTGCACGCGGGCGCCGTTGACCTCGACGGTCTTGGTGTCGAGGTTGACGCAGAGATCGCCGGTATTGATGACCGACTGGGCGTGCCCCTTGGAGCGGCGCACGATGGCGTGGATGCGCGCGACCAATTCGTCCTTATGGAACGGCTTGGTCATATAGTCGTCGGCGCCGAAGCCCAGGCCCCGCACCTTGTCCTCGATGCCGGCAAGGCCGGAGAGGATGAGGATCGGCGTCTTGACCTTCGATACGCGCAGCGAGCGCAGTACCTCGAAACCCGACATATCCGGCAGGTTCAGGTCGAGCAGGATGATGTCGTAGTCGTAGATCTTGCCGAGGTCGATGCCTTCTTCGCCGAGATCGGTCGTGTAGACGTTGAAGCTCTCGGATTTGAGCATCAGCTCGATCGATTGCGCGGTGGCGCTATCGTCTTCAATCAGCAAAACGCGCATGCAATGCCCCTTCTTCGCCGCGCGGGCTCAAGGTCGGCACGCCGCAGCGGCGGCCTCCGGGAAACGCCTTGCACAACTGATTCGGGACACTAACGGCGCTATGGTTAACAAAACCTGATTCCAATGCGCAAGCATCCAATAGGCAAATTCGGCCGAATCGCCGTAAGATGCTGCTAGGTAGTGGTTTTTTAGCCACGTTCGCGTTCATGTCCTGGATTAAGTATCGGCGCTAACCGATTCAAACAACTCAGCCCTCCGTCCTGGAGGGTGAGCCAACCAGCTAAGGTTTCCTTGGCCCTAAGGACGACCGCGCAATGATTAACGTCCCGGGTAAACAAGCGATTAAGAACGGGCCCGGTAAAGTAACCATTCTTTCGCGGACAGCGGGCGCGCTCTGGCCGGATCGGGCTTGGCGGCGCCGCGACCGAGTGAACGCCGGAGGCCGGCTGTGAAGGCGCTCGCCGAACAGATCAACGAACTCGACGGTATCGAGATCTATGGCCGCGTGGTCGGGGTGCGCGGGCTGATGGTTGAAGCCGCGGGCCCCCTGCATGCGATGTCGGTCGGGGCGCGGGTGGTCATCGAGACGCCGGGTAAGAACATCCCCTGCGAGGTGGTCGGCTTTTCCGGCAACAACGCGCTCCTGATGCCGTTTGCCCCGCTTGAAGGCGTACGCCGCGGTTGCCGGGCGCTGGTCACTTCGGTCGCCGGCGCGGTGCGGCCGTCGGCCGGCTGGCTCGGCCGGGTGGTCAACGCGCTCGGCGAGCCGATCGACGGCAAGGGCGCGCTGCTGCTCGGACCTTCACCTTATCCGTTCCGCAATACGCCGCCGCTGGCGCATGCCCGGCGCCGGGTCGGCACGCCGCTCGATCTCGGTGTGCGCGCGCTCAACACCTTCGTCACCTGCTGCCGCGGCCAGCGCATGGGCATTTTCTCGGGCTCCGGCGTCGGCAAATCGGTGCTGCTGTCGATGCTGGCGCGCAACGTCTCGGCCGACGTCACGGTGATCGGGCTCATCGGCGAGCGGGGACGCGAGGTGCAGGAATTCTTGCAGGACGACCTCGGCGAGGCCGGCCTCGCCCGTTCGGTGGTCGTGGTCTCGACGTCCGACGAGCCGGCATTGATGCGCCGCCAGGCCGCGCACGAGACGCTCGCCATCGCCGAATATTTCCGCGACGAGGGCAAGGATGTGCTGGTGCTGATGGACTCGGTGACCCGCTTCGCCATGGCGCAGCGCGAAATCGGTCTCTCTGCCGGCGAGCCGCCGACCGCCAAAGGCTATACACCGACCGTGTTCACCGAGCTGCCGCGGCTCTTGGAACGGGCTGGCCCTGGCACCGAGCAGGGCACGATTACCGGCATTTTCACCGTGCTGGTGGACGGCGACGACCATAACGAGCCGATTGCGGATGCCGTGCGCGGCATTCTCGACGGCCATATCGTCATGGAACGCGCCATTGCCGAGCGCGGTCGCTATCCGGCGATCAATATCCTCAAATCGGTCTCACGCACCATGCCGAAGGCGGCGGATCCGGCCTATTTGCCGGCTTTGAACCGGGCCCGGCAGGTCATGGCGACCTATGCGGATATGGAGGAGCTCATCCGGCTCGGGGCCTATAGGGCCGGATCGAGCCCCGATGTCGACGACGCCATCCGCTTGCATAAGCCGCTCGAAGACTTTTTGCGCCAAGGTAAGGAAGAAGCAACCAGCTTGGCGGAAGGTTACAGCCGTTTGGCGCAGATCGTGGCGACCGCGGAAACCGAAAGCTAACGTTATCCGTGCCACAATCCGTCGATCGGAGCGTCGTGCGAGGTGTTTCGCCCGCGCTTTATGACTAATCAGTTTCCGGAAATGGCTTCGGGGGAGTAGCAGTCGATGAAGTCCCGAGAGACGCTTATTCGCCTGAAGAAATTCCAGGTCGACGAAAAACGGCGCAAGGTCGCCCAGATCGAGACCATGATTGCCGAATTCGAGCGTATGGCCGGCGATCTTGAGCGTGAAATCCGAGCCGAGCAGGATCGCGCCGGCATCCACGATCCCGGCCATTTTGCCTATCCGACCTATGCCAAGGCGGCCATCGCACGGCGCGAAAATCTCAAGCGCTCCGCCGACGAGCTGCGCGTGCAGCTCGAAGACGCCAAGGGGGCGCTTGGCGAGGCCTTCGATGACCTCAAGAAGGTCGAGCTGCTCGACGAACGCGACCAATTGCGCGAACGCGAGGCGGAGAATGCCGCCGAGCAGGTCGAGCTTGACGGCATTGCGCTGATGCGCGCCCGCGGCATCGCCCCGGCATAAGTCAGCAGAATCCCGGACCAATCCCTGCTCCCGCCACTAGGGACAGGGTTTTTCACTCGGCCCCAACTCTTGATCAGTCGCTTTCCGGGCGATCAGCGGGAATTTGTCTCGGCCCACCCCCGCATTCGCTCTCGACGAAGGCCACGCTCCGCGGCGATAATCCATCGGGGCGGGAGTTCCCGTAGGCGTTGTCGAGGCCTAGTTGGGGCCAGAGGCTGCTATGTTGGTGCAGACGGAACTGGTCTGGCTGCTCGGCGCCGTCGCCAGAGGCGACGAGGCGGCGTTTGAACGCCTTTACATCGAAACCCGCGCGAAACTCTATGGGGTGTTGCTGCGTATCTTGGGCAGGCCGGCATTGGCCGAAGAGGTCATGCAGGAGACCTATCTCAAGGTGTGGAAGATGGCGGACCGGTTCGACCCCATGCTGGCAAGCCCGATCACCTGGATGGTGGCGATTGCGCGCAATCGCGCCATCGACATCGTGCGCAAACGCGGCGACGTTTCCATCGAGGACGAGCCGGAAGCAATGGAAACGGCCTCCGATGCGCCATCGCCGCTGGCCCGCCGTGAGATGACCGAGGAGCTCAGGCGGCTGCTCACCTGTCTCGGCAAGCTCGATCCGGAAAAGCAGCGCATCGTGCTGTTGGCCTATTACAGCGGCTGGAGTCGCGACCAGCTGGCGCAAAAGCTCGATATTCCGGTGAACACGATCAAAACTTGGCTGCGCCGCAGTCTCCTCGAACTCCGCGAGTGTCTTGGAGACCGCGCATGATTCCGACCAACCCGATGCCGGGTTCCCGCCTTCGCGAAGCCCGCTTCGGCGGGCGAAGGAAGGTCGGTCAAGATCGTGTGCATTGGAAGAACGTCTTGAGGTAGCGATGTACGACGACGACCGGGATGCTCTTGCCGCCGAATACGTCTTGGGAACGCTCGCCGCCGAGGAGCGCGACCAGGCCGAGGCGTTGCTGGTGATCGATCCAGGCTTTGCCGAGATCGTGCGCGTGTGGGAGCGCCGGCTGGGCGAGCTCAACGTCATGGTTGAGGCAGTCGAGCCGCCGCCTGACGTTTGGGATCGGATCAAAACCGAGATCGACGGCGCCGAACGGCGGATTGCCGCGGAGGCGGAAGCCGCGGCCCCCGCGGCCGAGGAGCGACCGTTGCCGACGCTCGATGAAATCGCGCCGCAGACCGCGCCGGAGACGGTAGAGACGCCAGTGGAAGCGACACCGGAGACGGAGCCGACCGCGGCGCTGACGCCGGAACCTGCGGCGGAGCAGGCGACGGAACCCGTGCCGGACTTGCTCGCCGAACTCACAATCGATGCGGCTACTCCGTTGACGGAAGATTCGGAAGACACGTCGGCCGTCGCGGCGCTCGCTTCGAGCCTGCTGCCGCCGGAACCACCGCGGGAAGGTGAAGCGCCGGCGCAAGCTGCGGCGGCGTCTTCCCCGGCGGCGCCGAAGACCGAGCGCAGCGCCGAGGTCGTTTATCTGGCGCGCCAAACGCGGCGCTGGCGCGGATTTACGGTGGCGATGAGTGCGATCGCGGCCTTGCTTGCGGTCTATATCGCGGTCGGCCAGTTGGCGCCTGGGCTGCTTCCCGTCGGCCGGCCGTCGCAGTCGGCGGCCGTGCCGCCGCCGCCCGGTTCACGCTTCGTCGCGGTGTTGCAGCAGGAGCCGACCGCGCCGGCGTTTCTGCTCACGGTCGATCCGCAGCACCGCACCATGACCGTACGCCGCGTGACGGCGAGCGCGGATCCGGGCCGCAGCTACGAATTGTGGCTGATTGCCGGCAATAGTCCCAAGCCCCGCTCGCTCGGCCTGGTCGGCGCGGACGAGTTCACGACAAGGCCACTGCCGGCGGATTTCGATGTTTCGGCTATGCGCGCGGCGAGCTACGCGGTGTCGCTCGAGCCCGCTGGCGGCTCGTCGAGCGGGGTGCCGACCGGACCGGTTCTGTTTACCGGCAAAATGGTCGAATCCGTGCCGACGGCGCCGCCGCCGAAGACGTAAGGTTTTACCGGATGGTCGGAAAATGCCCGCTCAATGTCGTGGGCTGACCGGCCTTGACCAAAGCCACGGTGCCGAGGTCGACGCCACTGCTGATATTGGCGAAAATGCCGACGACGGCGACCACGGTCGCGCACAACAAGCCAATAACCACGATCTTCAAGTGAGTGGCGCGGTCGGCGCTATACATCGAGTGGTTCATGACATCCTCCCGCTTCTGCGTATTAGTCGCGGCGGCTAGGTCGAAGGTTTCGCTCTGTTCACGCAACTAAGCGGTGATCGGGGTCACAAAAATGCGTCTTCACCGAAGCTTGAAGACGCGTGATAACGATTGAGGGGACTCCTGGTTCCTGTCTTAGGGAACAACCCCTATGAACGAGTTCCACTAAATCACTGGTACGACAAGTGTTTTTCACAAAAGGTCAGAAACGTGAGCCAAATCACATCCGAACTTGCCCCAACGGGCGTCCTGCGCGCCGCGATCAATATGAGCAATTTCCTGCTGGTCACCGGAAAAACCGCCTCCGGCGATCCGCAAGGGGTGGCGCCCGATATGGCCGCCGAGATCGCGCGGCGGCTTGGCGTGCCGGTGGCTTACGTCAAATACGACCGGCCTTCGCATTTGGCCGATGCCGCCGGCACCAATGTGTGGGACATCGGGCTTATCGGCGCCGAGCCGCAGCGGGCAGAGAAGATCGCGTTCACCCCCGCTTACTGCGAAATCGAAGCCACTTATTTGGTGCCGCCCGGCTCGCCGATCTCCAGCATTGCCGATGTCGACCGGCCCGGCGTGCGGATCACGACCCGGCGCGGTGCCGCCTACTGCCTCTGGCTCGAACGCAATATCAAGCAGGCGAAGCTGGTATTGTCGGATACCGCCGAAGGCCCGTTCGATCAATTCGTCGCCGAAAAGCTCGAGGCCTATGCTTCGCTGCGGCCACAGCTTCTCACTGACGTCAACAAACTTCCCGGCTCCAAAATCCTGCCCGGCAATTTCATGACCGTGCAGCAAGCAATCGGCACCGCTAAAGCCAATAGCGCCGGCGCCGCGTTCCTCAGCGAGTTCGTCGCCGAAGCGAAGAAGTCGGGATTGGTGGCGCGCCTGATCGAGAAGCATCACGTGAAAGGTCTATCAGTGGCGCCGTGAAGGCGCGCTAAGAGCGTGTACTCACAAATCGAGCTTCGCGGCGAAGAGTTTAGCACTGTCCGCTTTATCCGAAAGCGGACATTGCATTGCATTGCAGCGAATGTCCGCTTTGGGCCGACAACTGTCTCACGCACTGCAACAATTTCCGGGAAATTCAGCGCGCGGTTCTGCTATGCTACGCGTTCATCCCGCATGTCGATTTCGCTGCAAAGCAGTTGGTCGGAAAAACCGCTGCGTCGCGGCGGGAGGACAGAATGCGGTCGCCATTGGCTAACCGAGTTGAGAGGTTCTCAAGCGTGCCCGTGACGGCTGGACAGGAGAAGAGACTCGCCAAGGCGTACCGGTAGTGCGTGTTCACGACACTCGACGCGAAACCGCCGTAAGAGCATCGGTTCACCGTCTAGATTCACGTTTAAGTCGTCATCCGACTCGAACTCGATCCAAGAACTTCGGGTCGTGACTAGCCTGGCGCGAATCCCTGCAGCACCTTCGTGCAGCAAATGGGAGAAAGCATCCAGGCGTGCTGTGCGATCGGGTTCAGGTAGGATCATCAAATCAAGCAGCCCGTCATCGATCAGTGCGTCTGGGCAAAGCGGCACGCCGCCTCCAGCCTGCCGGCCATTACCGATCGCAATTGCCACGAAAGGCCCTTTCCATGAGAAGCCTTCTGCACGAAAGCAACCGCGGCTCGCCGAAAGTTCTGCAAAACGCGAGACGCCCGTGAGCACGTAGGCCAACCCACCCAGTCGGCGCTTAAGCTCCGGATCGGTTTCCACCGTGACACGGGAGCCGAAGCCCCCCGAGACGAGATTTATGAATGGCTTGCCGTTGAGCAGGCCCACGTCGATCCATTGTGGCGTGGCGGTTGCCGCCAATTGCAAGGCAGCCGTAAGATCATGCAGCGGCACGCCCGTCGAGTGAGCAAAATCGTTGGCCGTGCCCAAGGGAAGGATGCCCAAGCAACAATCCGCAGGCAGTCCGGCGGCGTAGGCTGCGCCAAATACCTCGTTTATTGTGCCATCGCCGCCGCCCGCTACGATGCAATCGATGTTGCCTCTACTTGCTTCGGAAACCGCTTGAGCGGTCATGCGTGCGGCATCTCCAGGCTCCCAGGTTACTCGCACCTCCACAGAGTGACCATCTTGTCGGAGATCGTGAACTGCCGTTCGTAAGCCAGCGTTGCCGGCCGCCTTGCCGTGCAGAATGATGCGAATTCTTGCCACAGATTTGGACCTCTCGCTCGCGACTATACGAGTAGTCTGAAGGCATCTGACCCCAATCGGCCGATTTGAGAAGCGGAACTGCCATTCAGCGGTTTCCGAAACAGTTGCCACCTAATGCCCCAACAAGCCTTAAACGAGGCCCGTTATCCATTTTGCATCGTGAGCGAGCTGCAAGAACAGGTCCCACTCGAGGATGAGAAGGAGGCATCCAGCCACCAACCCCACGATAAGCAGCAGCCCATCCTGTTCAAGATAAGTAAGCGAAATAAATGCGATCAGAACGGCCGGGAGGATATTGCTGAGAGGAAGCGGTGTTAACAGCAGTCGGACTGTGAGAATAAAAATTGCTAAACCAACGAGGCGCTTGGTCGCTTCTGGTGGAGTTGCGAGACGCGGATAAATCCCGCTTTCGACGCATGCGAGGACGGGAATGGCGCGCCGCACGACGGCGTCAACAGGCCGCTTCGGTAACTCGCGCGTTGCCATCCAATTTGGAAACGTGAGCTTTGAGTGACCGAGCATCATCTGAAACGCCGCTACCAATAACAAAACTCCGGCCAGAATAGAAATGCCGGGTGCGGCCGCTGCAATGCCCAAGATCAGCATGATCATCCCGAACGACTGTTGATGAAGGTTTTCCATCAACCACTGCAACGTGACGGGGCCAGTGGGCGAGTGCTCACGCAAGCCCCGTAAGATGGCCGAGGCGGGGACAAACGTACATTTTGATGTCAGGTCACATCTCCCGCTTGCGACGTTGCGTAAGAGCCTCGCGCCCCTACGCGCGCTCTGGGAGAAACTCTCCGCTCATGGACGGCTGACGAAAAAAGGAAGCATTTCAAGATTGCGCTCTCTTCGATCTCATTCCCTTGATAATCGACAGAGCAGCAGGAACAAGTAGTTTCTGCGCGGCGACGTCTAATGGATTGTGCGCAAAGCCAACGATGTTTGCCTTGACCTCCCAAATCTCCTGGCCGAGGGCATCGACAGTGAGCTTGAGATCGCGCGTGTCTCCTTGAATCGCGTCAATAGCCATTTTGCGAACATCAAAGGCGAGCTCGATCTCCGGTCCCGGTCGGGCATTGGCAGCCACCTGTAGAACGATCGCCGCGATGACAAGGTCAACGACGGCAACAATCGCGGCTCCCCAAATGGGGCCTGCCGATACCTGCAAGGCATAGAAACCCGCAACGTTTGCCATGCCGAGCCCGAACACTGCAATCAAGCCAGCAAAGGCGAAGAGGCCGAACCGTCGCGCTAGGACCCCGACCCAAATCTTGCCGATGAAAAAATCCGCTTTTCGTAGAACCTGAAGGTCACGAATGAGATTGTCGATCATGTCGGAAACCCCTAGCGTCGTCCGAGGAGACGGCCAATCAATACTCCCACGAGCAGCGCGCCGACCACGCTTTGGGTGGGATGTGCGGCGATGTTCTTTTCCGTTTCCTCAAAAAACGTCGTCACCTCGTTTACAAGCTCGCGTAGTTGATCCCGCAGCTCGCGTTCCTCCGCGGCTTCTTGCGGCGGAGGGGGAGGCGTTGCTGTCGCGCCGCCCGCGGCGGCCGCCGGCGGCGGGATCTGCGACATGCGCTCTCGCTGGGAGGCCGAAAGCTCCTCCTGAAGGGACTTCAATTCACGCGAAACCACCGTATCCGTGGCCATGATGATGCTGCCCCTTCAAGATCGACACAATCGGCGGCAAACCGGTCGAGGGTGAACCGCTCTAGGCGGCCGAACGAGGAGGCATGCGCTTAACTGCATCCCACGCCGCCTGATTGGCGCGGTCGAAAGCTTTGCGCGATTCCGCCAGCGCCGCGCTCAGCGCAGTCCAAGTCTCGTTCCCCGTCTGATTCAACTTCTGCAATCTTGCTTCCGCCTCGGCGGCGTCCGCCTTCATCTTTGCCACGGCAGCATCGACATCGGCGCGCCGGCCAGCCGCGAACTTCGTCGCTACCTCCTGGATCGTGTTGGCCGCTTCGCGCCAGGCCTTCGCTTGCGCGGCGGCGACGTCGCGAAAGAGAGCCTGCTGCTGCGGGACCTGTTTGGCGACAGTGTCGATATAGGTTTTGACTTGCGCTTCGAAAGCTTTCCACTGCGATTCAAACTGCGCCCTGTTGCTGTCCCAAGCGGCCTCGGTTGTTTTGGCCTGCTTATCGACGTTGGCTTGGAACTGGTCACGCTGCTTTTTGAGGTCGGCGAAAAGCTGGTTAGCCTTCACTTTCAAATCAGACTGCACTTGGCCCGCCTTTGCTTCCAGCGAGGCCAATATGGCATCCATTTCGTCAATTCGCTCTTTCGACCAGTTCAAGTAAGAGTGCATGCTGCTTTGCTCGGACATTGTCATCTCCATTAGGTCAAACGTGTTTCATCACTGCATCTTGTCGTTCGAACTGGCGGCCTTGAAACGTCAGGCCTCTTTGAATGTTTTGACCTTGAATGCGAAACCGATCATCAAGACTCCGAAGGCGATCGCAAACAGAGCGATCAGCCAGATCAAGGCCAAGGCGCCAGCGCCCGGCATTATGAACAGAAGAATGCCGAACAGTACCGACAATGCGCCGTCGAGGATGAGCCACCATTCGTCTTCGATAACGTTGCGGAGCTCAATGGCGCCGACGACCTGCAACACGCCTGTCGCAATAACCCAGCTCGCGATGAAATACAGCAGCGTGAGCGCGGTAAGACCGGGCCAGAGAAATGTCACAATGCCGATGCCGATGCCAACCAGGCCCACGAGCACGAGCCACCATCGGATATCGGTGCTGCCCCTGCCGACGATCGCCGCTGTCAGCGCGAAGATGCCGTCAACCAGCGCATAGGCTCCGAAGAGCAGAACAAGCGTCGCAAGGCTAATCCCCGGCCAAACTAGCGACAATACTCCGAACATGAGGGCTGCAACTCCACGCAGCAAAAAAAGCCACCAATTACGTGCGAGCAACCGCGGAAGTGCAAAGACGCTTACCGAATGCGATGTCTGGCTGGCCATGACCGATGCTCCGTCACGTTAATTGCAGCAGACTAAACCGATCATTCGCCACTCACGTTGATCTAGATCAAGCGTGTGACCGTGCCTTAAGCGAGCGGGCGCATGCGGTCGTTGGCGACATGAGAATTCTTCAATCTTTTCATTCTTTTCGTCGCGATCGTCCCCACGCTACAACGTGGCGGTCCCAGCCATGATCAACGGCCCCACCGAGAATTAATTGTATTAAACCCCCTTTTCCCGTCGAGTGGGCGCCGTATTGCCGACTTGGAGGACGCTTTCAATGCCAGTCGGCGACGTGGCGCAGCTCGCCCTCGTTCGCAATCGTCAGCGACCGGCCGCTGATCTCGATCAAACCATCGCGCTGGAACATGCCGATCACCCTGCTGACGTGCACCGGCGTGAGGCCGGTCGCGTCAGCGATGTGCCCGTGCCGCAGTGGGAATTCCATGGTCGAGCCGCGCTTCATGCCGCGCTTGTCGGCCTTCTCCGTGAGATTGAGGATCAGCCGCGCGATGCGCTCATTCGCCGTGCGACGTCCGAGATCGAGCGCTAATTGATCGGCTTGCGCGCACTCCTCGTTCCATGTCTCCGACAGCCTCTCAAGGACAGGGCGATATTTGAAGAGTATCGTCTTGAAGTCGCTGCGCGGAAACTTGCGGCACGTCACCGGCGTGATCGCCTCGACTGAACGGCTCCGCATCGGTTCCAGCAGGAACGTGGCGGAAACCAGATCGCCAGGCATCAGGAATGAAAGGATCTGCCGTCGTCCATCCGATAGCGCGAGTGATGACGCCGCCCAGCCGCTGCAGATGATCGTCACAAAATCCGATGTTTCATTTGGATAGGAAATCTTTCGGCGCGCGGGTATCGTATGGGTGGAGGACAAAAGCGGCAAGAAATCAGGATATTGCTCGCTTGCGTCGCGCGCTTTGCTTATGGCGCTGCACAGGTTAAGACTGAACATGGGACAGACAGCGCAAGTGAGCACTGCTGTCACGTTCTTCTTTTGAGACGCTGAAGTCTCGTCTCGATGTCAACAGCCATAGCCATCAATTCACGCCCGGCCACTTCCAAGCCTTCCGCAATCTCGGCCTTAAGATTGGGCACCCTTGCGCAGCGGAAGCATTCTTCCGCTTCGTAGACGAAACGTTCAGCGTCAGAGCGACTGAAAGGTCGTTGCATCTCATGCTCGGCCGCGACCTTGCGGAGGAGAGTCGCGCTCAACGAGAGGAGCAGCTTGTGAAGCTGCTGATTTTGCTGGCGCAATTCGTTGAACGTAGAGTCGTTCATCTTCGCGATTCATCTCAATGGCTTTTCCGGATTTAGAGAAAAAAGCGGCAATTACCAATACGCTGGAGTGTCGCTTTCCATAGGTGGTGGATATGATTGACCTGCAGCGCTTCAAAGCGCTGGCTTGTTCTGATTGCCTGATTTGGGGGATGGCAAATGGAACTGCGACACTTGCGCTATTTTGTAGCGGTTGCTGAAGAGCTGAGCTTTACACGCGCAGCCAAGAAGCTGCGCATTAGTCAACCGCCTTTGAGCGAGCAAATTCGCCAGCTAGAAAACGAACTCGGCACCCAACTGTTTCGCCGCCTGACCAGAGGCGTCGAGCTGACAGACGCGGGAAAGCTCTTGCTCGAACAAGCCCGCATCATCCTAAAACAAGTACAGGATGCCGCCGTCGGTGTGCGTCGGCGAGGTCGTGGTGAAACAGGGCGGATTATTATCGGTTCGACTGGCTCGATCTTTCATTCACTTGTTGTAAGGGTTCTGCGCGAGTGCAAGACGCGCTACCCAAATCTCACGATCGCGGGGGAAATTGAAGTGACCAATACCTCGTTGCTGGTGGCATGGCTCCGCACCGGGCGCATCGACCTATGCCTGCTCTCTTTACCTATAGACGACAGCGAAGGTCTCGCCATCGAGCCACTGGTTGACGAAGATTGTGTGATCGCGCTGCCGCATGGGCATCCACTCGCCAATTCTCCATCGGTCCCCTTGGCAAGCCTCGCCAAGGAGGATTTCGTGCTTTTTACGCGCGGCTTCAGCCCCGCCCTACATGATGCCGTCGTTACAGCCTGTGAAAAAGCCGGATTTAAGCCAAAACAGGCGCAGGAGGCGCCTCAGATCGTAAGCATAATCCCGCTAATTGCCGCGGGTTTCGGCGTATCTATTATCCCGCGATCCTTCAGCGGCATCCACTTCGCAGGTGTGCATTACATCGATATTGATGGCGATGCGCCGCGCTCGATAACCGCTTTGGCTTATCGGCGGGATGAGCGCTCCCCAGCGATCAAAAATGTTATCAAGGCGGCTCGCCTAGCTAAACTCGCCGCTTCCGAAGCGTCCGGCCACTTCAACCTGACCGCTCAGTAAGGCACGGTCAATGTCGAAGTTGGCTCGAACGGAGACTTGGCAATAACTCCGTGGCATGCCCGTTCGCCCCTCGAAAGCGGACATTGCCAGCGCTTTATGGGTGCGCGCGCTAAATACTCCCCACCGTTTTCAGCCGCACCCGCGGGTGGATTTCCGACTGCGCCAGCACCGCGGTCTGCGCACGGAAGCGCTCGACGATGCCGCGCACGAACGGCCGGATGCCGGGCGAGGTGACCAGCACCGGCGCCTCGCCGTCGCGCGCCGCCTGCTCGAATTTTTCCCGCACCAGATTGATGAATTCGGTGAGCTTGGACGGCTGCATGGCGAGGCTGCGGTCGTCGCCCTGGCCGACGATCGCTTCGGCAAAAGCCTGCTCCCATTTGGCGGTGAGCGCGATGATCGGCAGCGTGCCGGCCGCGGTCACATGCTGGGCGCAGAGCTGCCGCGCCAGCCGCGCGCGCACGTGCTCGGCGAGCATGGTGGCGTTGCGCGTTGCCGGCAGGCCGTCGGCGATGCCTTCGAGAATAGTCGACAGATCGCGGATCGAGACCCGCTCGGCGAGCAGGATCTGCAGCACGCGCTGGATGCCGGAAATGGTGATCTGCGCCGGCACGATGTCCTTGATCAATTCGCTCTGCTCCTTCGGCAGCTCCTTGATCAGTTTCTGCACTTCGCCATAGGACAACAGCTCGGCCATATTGGCCTTGATGAGCTCGGTGAGGTGGGTGGCCAGCACCGTCGGAGCGTCGACGACGGTCAAACCCTTGACCGAGGCTTCCTCCTTCAATGAAGCATCGATCCAGGTCGCCGGCAGGCCGAATGTCGGCTCGGTGGTGTGGGTGCCAGGCAGCGTGACCTGACTGCCCGACGGATCCATGACCATGTATTGGCCGTGCCACACTTTGCCGGTGCCGGCCTCGACCTCCTTGATCTTGATGACATAGGTGTTGGCGTCGAGCTGCACATTGTCGAGGATGCGCACCGCCGGCATGACGAAGCCCATTTCGGTCGCCAGCGACCGGCGCAGCGCCTTGATCTGCTCGGTCAAGCGGTCGGAGCCGTCGGGCGCGTTGACCATCGGCAACAGCGCATAGCCGAGTTCGATCTTGAGGTCGTCCATCTTCAGCGCGGCGGCGATCGGCTCTTCGGCGGGCGCCGCTTTGGCGATTTCCACCTTTTTCGCCTCGTCGGTGACCACCTGCTTGGCGCGGCGGTCGATGGTGAAGGCCAGCGCCGCCGTGCCGCCGCCCAGCATGAGAAACGGGATCATCGGAATTCCAGGCAGCAGCGCCATGACCAGCATGACGGCGGCCGACATGCCGAGCGCCTTGGGATAGCTGGAGAACTGGCTGAGCAACGCCTTATCGGCAGCGCCGGTAACGCCGGCCTTGGAGACAAGGAGGCCGGCGGCGGTCGAGACGATCAGCGCTGGAATCTGGGTGACCAGCCCGTCGCCGACGGTCAGCAGCGTATAATCCTGGGCGGCATCGGTGAAGCTTAAGCCTTGCTGCACGATGCCGATGATCATGCCGCCGATGACATTGATCATCACGACGAGGAGCCCGGCGATGGCGTCGCCGCGGACGAATTTCGAGGCGCCGTCCATGGCGCCGAAAAAACCCGATTCGTCCTCCAACGCCTTGCGCCGCCGCCGCGCCTCCTTCTCCTCGATCAGGCCGGCATTGAGATCGGCGTCGATCGCCATCTGCTTGCCCGGCATGGAATCGAGGTGAAAGCGCGCGGCTACTTCGGCGATGCGTCCCGAGCCCTTGGTGATGACCACGAAGTTCACGATCACCAGGATTGTGAACACGATGATGCCGATGACGAAATTGCCGCCCATAACGAAGTTGCCGAACGCCTGGATGACATGACCGGCGGCGGCCGAGCCTTCATGGCCGTGGGCAAGAATGAGCCGCGTCGAGGCGAGATTGAGCGCCAGCCGCAGCATGGTGGCGATCAACAGCACCGTCGGGAACGAGGAGAATTCCAGCGGCGCCTGGATGAACAGCGACGTCATCAGGATCAGCACGGAAAAGGTAATCGAAATCGCCAGCGAAAAATCTAGCAGCACCGGCGGCAGCGGCAGGATCAGGATGACGAGGATCGCCATCATGCCGACCGCCAGCGCAATATCGCTGCGGCGGAGCATGGTGCCGAAGTCGGCGAGCCGTGACAGCGCCGTCGCCTCGCCGCGCTGCGCTGTGGTGGTGTCGGTCATGCCGGTCGATCGGCCCCGTTTGCGGTCGTGCGATTCAAAGCTGTGCGCGGCGGCCGGAGGGCCACCGACGTGAAAAAGCGGAGCCGCGCTCGAGTCCAAGGCTGCCCCCGAGGAGCGTTAGAAGAAGTGCAGTAGAAACGGTTACGCCTCCCAGGCAAAATGTGCCGGGTATATGGTTAGCGGCTGGTTAACGCCGCGCCGTTTGCGGCCGAATGTCCGTTCCGGGCGGCGATTTAAGGAGAATGCCAGTGGCTTACCGTGGTGTTGCGATCGCAGTGGTCGCCGTCTTCGCATCGAACGCTTCCGCGGCTCTTGCCGACGGCATCGAACCGGGGCTTTGGAAAATCACCACGCACACCGCGAGCGGGGGCGTGGCTGGGCCGACGCACGAATCGTCCAAATGCCTCACTGCCGAGCAGACCAGCGACCTCGGCGCGACGTTCTCGCCGACGGCAACGACCATAAATTCGGATTGCGCGCCGATCGAGCGCAGTCTCAAGGGACCGCTCCTGACCTGGCATCTGGTCTGCAAGGGCCAACTCAACATGGATTTGAGCGGCGCCTTCAATTTCGACAGTCCCCACCACTACACCGGCACGATGCGGACCAAGGCGGAAATGCCGGGGATGCCGACGGTCGATTCGCAAAATACGATTGAAGGCGAGTGGCTGTCGGCATGTCCGCAACAGTGAGTAGGGGAATGACGCAGCCACCGCCAAAGTCGTCTTTCGCACTTCGCCATTGGCCTGGCGCGATGCTGTTTGCGTTGGCCTGCCTGCAGGCGGCGCAGGCGCAGGCGCCACAGCGTCCGGCCGACTTCGTCGATGCCGCGACCGTGGTGCCCGGGCTCATCGTCGAGATGCGCTATGCCGGCTCGCATAATTTCACCGGCCAGCCGGTCGACGGCTATCAGGCGCCGCATTGTCTGCTGACGCGTCAGGCGGCCGCCGCGCTGGCCGAGGTCGCCCGCGACGTCGCACCGCGCGGCCTGGTGATCAAAGTGTTCGACTGTTATCGGCCGGTGCGCGCGGTGATGAATTTCGTCCACTGGGCGCGCGACCTCAACGATCAGACGATGAAAGCCGAGTTCTATCCCAACGTCGACAAGCGCACGCTGTTCCGCGACGGTTATATCGCCTCGCATTCCGGCCATTCGCGCGGCTCGACCATGGATCTGACGCTGGCGAAAACGGATGGCACCGAGCTCGACATGGGGACCCATTTTGATTTCTTCAGTCCGAAATCATGGACCGCCGATCCGACGATCACGCCGGCCGAGCACGCCAACCGCATGCTGCTCGCCGACGCGATGCGCCGGCGCGGCTTCCGTGGCTATGACAAAGAATGGTGGCACTTCACGCTGCGCGGCGAGCCTTACCCGGCGACCTATTTCGATTTTCCGGTGCAATGAGGACGGACCTTCGTCTGTGGGGGAGCTGCCAGACATTGGTGAGAAACGACGGCAGGACGAGAACGGCCGCGGCCTGCAGCGGCGTCATCACCACCGCGAGCGAGCGACAGTGCTGCCGCGCGCATCCTTGTGCAATGTGAAGCTCGCGCAGGCAGCCTTCGGCCAAGACGAAGGCTCTTGCTTCTACAGCCGCGAATAAAACCTCTTGATCAGATCGGCTCCCTCATACCCCGACCGCTATTGGCCAGGGCGGCGCCTGCGGCGGCATTGGTGCCATTGTGACTGGCACAGTTTGTGCCAAGTGGTCGAGCGTGGGGGGCAGCGGGTTTGTCGAAATTTGCTGACCGTCGGGAAGCGCCAGGAGCTGGTTGGCATAGGCGATGCCGGCCGGGCTGTTCGGGCTGCCGGCATTATAGGTCGCCCACGCGCGTTTGGCCCAGTCGCGCCAGGTTAGATTGGGCTCGAAGGTCTGGCGTAGATCGGCCAACAGCTCATTGATTCCAGCCTTCAGATTTTCGTGCCAATTCCAGCAGATCGCCGAAGTCTCCGAACCGATATGGGTGAATTGTCCGAGGCCGATGCCGAAATCGAACGCGACGCCGGGAAAGTTCGCGGGGTCGTGTGGCCAAGTGAACACGACGCCGCTATAGCGCTCTTCGGTGCGATACGCCGTGTCAAATTGCTTCATTAGATTTTCATGGGCGATCACCGCGTTGACCATGTGCACGATGTTGCTGTCGCGCGCCGCACAGGTTTGCGCCGCATAGAGCCGGATATTGGCCTGAATCGGGTTTGTCCCCGTGATGCGCAGATAGACGTAATCCTGCAGCCAGCCCACCGCGCCGGGGGCCTGCACGGCGATCGACAATATCGCGCTGCCGCCGGCGACTCGGTCGGAGGGATTGTCGCAGGTGACGGTGGCGTCATTGGCGAACAAACTAAAGCTGCCGCTACGCGCTTTTCCCGTCCACCGGTCGCCGAGAGACAAAATACGGCTGGCATAATGCGGCGTATTTCCGCCGCTGACCTTGCGATAGCGGCCGACCACGTACGATGTCTGCAATTGCCAATAAAGCGGACTGGTGGCCGGGTCGATATTTGTCAGATTGCAGACAACTGCAATCGGCGGCATGGCTGGATCGGCGCTGATCGACAGCACGTTATTGTTGAACGCCTGCGTGCGTGGCACGCCACCGGAACTATAAGGAGGCGGCGGGTCGGCGTGGTCGAGGTTTGTGATGCTGAGATGATATTGTCCGGCATCCGTGCGGCGCATGGGTACCGGCAAACCCGCATCCTGTCCGACAAAATTGGTATCGTCGATGATCGGCGAGATCGCCGTGGTCGCCTTATTGAACGAGCCGAAGAACGGCGCCACTCGCGATTTGATGAACGCGCTGGCGGTTGCCGCGGTGCTGACGTCGACGCCGGGTGGAACTTGGCGTTGCGTTTGCTCCCCGGCCAGCGTCGCAATGTGATTTTGCACGAAGGAGCCGAAATCCTTGTCTGCAGGAGCCGCCCCGGGCAAGTGCGCAGCAAGCTGCACCAGCGCGCTTTGCATATGGTTGAGCGGCGCGCTTTGCGCCTTCGCGACCTGCACCGGGCTCGGCGTGAATGCCAGCGGCTGCAGGGTCTCGGGGCCGATATTGGTCGGCTGATCGAGCGTCAGCGCGTTGCCGAGGTCGGGGGCCGCCCTTTCGCGTTCGCTCAGGGGCGCGCCTAGATTCGGGAAGCATTTGCGCAACGTCGCCAGGATCGAGGTGTGGTCGTACGGGACGGCGCCAGGTGCGCGCAGCACGGTTCCCGGTTTGACATAGGGCGATGCGACGATGGTGGGCACGCGCACTCCATACCGATCGAAGTTGAAAGGCGTTGTCGGCGCGGCCGAGGGCGGTATCGCAGAGGGCGGGGCTACGTGGTCGTAGCAGCCGCCATGTTCATCGTAGGTGACGATCAGAAGCGTTTGCGTCCATGAGGGACCGTTGCGCAGACAATTATAGACGTCGGCAATGAGCTGTTCCCCAAGCGTGACGCAGTACGGCGGATGCTGGTCGTTGGCGAGCTGCTGCGAATGCGGGTAATAGCGCGGCTCGATGAATGAATAGGCGGGCAGCGTGCCGGCTTTGGCGTCATCTTGAAATTGGTCATAAAAATGAAAGTGATCGAGTAGGGGCCACAGCTTGGCCAACGTCCAGGTCTGGGCGTAGTCGTGAAAATAAACCTTCCAGCCGTTTTCCATGCCGGCGAGTTCGAACTGATTGAAGATTGTCATCATCTGGTATGGAAAGTGAGTTGGCTCGTTGTTTTCGTAACCGTTTGCCGTGCCGGTATGGACGAAAAACCGGTTGGGCCAAGTCTGACAGGGCGCCGCCGCATACCAGCGATCGGAAACGGCGAATTGACGTGCGAGCCGGCTAATCGCCGGCACTTGCTCGGGCGTGTAATAGTTCATGACTGCGGCCGCGTCGTATGTGCCGGGCGCGACCGAGCTCTGCGCCAGATAGTTGCGCACGAAGCCCTGCATCGTCGGATCGGCCGCCGCGGGAGCGGCGCTGCTGCCGAACAGCTGTTCGTTGATGTCGTTCCACAATTCGCCCGGGTCCGATGCCGGGATGGACATCGTTGTCTGATCGGTGCCGCGGCAGTTCCCCACCTTGACCGGAGGACCCGGAGGATTGGGGTTGTTCTCGTCGCCTGAGAGGCCGTCGAAGGCGGCGGTCTTCGGATACAGTTTGCCCAAGAGGCTGTCGAACGAACGATTCTCTAGCATCAAAACGACGATATGCTTGATGTTGCTCAGGCCTGACATCGCTCACTCCACCTTCAACTCGTATGCCGCGTTTTGCCTATGTGGTCCCGGTCGCCTTCTTCTTCTTCGGCTTGTCGCCGGCGCCGCGGATGTGCATGAACATCGAGAGCAGATCGAACCAGAATGGCGCTCCCAGCGAAACCGCGACCGCCGTCAAGACAAGGCCGAGAAACTTCGCGGCGAGAAAAGCAGCAAGCGGTTCCGGACCATTTGGCAGCGTGGAGAAGTCGAAGCTCCAGCCGAGCGGAAGCGGCCGTAGCGTATCCTCATCGGTCTTCAATTTGCTCAACGTCAGATCGACCGGGTTGCCAGCGGTCGATTGGCCGACGGACGCCGCGGTGTCTGAGGATGGCGGTGGATTCGCATTGGCTCCGCTGGTAGCCGCCGCCGGCCGCGGGTTCGCCGTGTCCGCGCCGGAGCCGGAAAGCTGCGGAGGATTGGCGATGAGCTTGTTCGCGGCTTCGACCATGCCGGCGCGAAGTGCTGGATCGTGCCACAGCGCGCGCGTCACCGTGACTGTATCGGCATTGGCCATCAGCACCACAACGGCGCCGACGATGAACGATATCTGTTTGAGATGGCGTTTATAGACGCCGCTGACCCGATCCATGGCGCTGTCGAACCACGCCGCGACGTTGTTGCGCAACTTCTGCAGATCGCCGTCGGCGAGGGTTAAATGCGCCAGCAACGCGTCGCGTATGTCGGTGTCCGGCAGTGTCTCGACCGCGGCCTTGATATCGGCATAGGTGGGCATGTCCTTGGTGATGTCCACGCTGGCGAGCAGCGCCTGCGAAAATGTTTGACCCGAAAGGTACGAGACATGCGGGCCCTTGATGTCCGGAGCGCGGATCAGCCAGCGGCAGAGCGCGCTCAAACCGTTGGCGACGCGCGACGCATCGCTGTCTACGGCCGCATTGACGGAGTTGATCAGACCGTTGTTGTAAAAATCGTTCTTTAGCGTGTCGGAATCGATCAGCGAATTGATGGCGTCTCTCAGATTCGACGCGCGCAGATCGGCGCCGGTCGCCAGCGCTTCGTTGACGACCGTCACGATCAAGCTGAGGACCAGATACATCAAGATCAGCGAAATCGCGACGTCAATGGCGGCGTTGAGTCCCATTGTGCTCCCCCATGAGCGCGAAGGTTTGAGCAGTGCAGACCGGCGGGGCGTGTAAGCGCCTGCCGCATCGCGGCCGATTTATTCGCAATGAACGAAGACGCCCCCGTTGTTCCAACGCGAAAGGTGGCCTTGCCGGCCTACAATGAGATTAGCCCGTGCACGCCTTGGTTGAAAGGGAAATTTCGTCGGGTTTGCCGCCCAGCGCGTGCTATCGAGGAGCCGCGGCGTCTGGTTGCCGTTACAGCCCCAGATAAAATTTCTTGATCAAATCGTTGTTGTTGAGCTCGTCCATCGAGCGGCCCTCGAAGGCGATTTTGCCGTGGACGATGACATAGCCGCGGTCGGCGATGCGGATCGCCTGGGTGAAATTCTGCTCGGCCATCAGAACCGTCAGCGAATAACGCCGCTTCATCTCGTTGATGGCGTCGATGGTGCGGCTGACCAGGATCGGCGCTAGCCCCACCGACGGCTCGTCAACCAGCAGAATCTTCGGCGCCAGCATCAGCGCGCGGCCGAGCGCCAGCATTTGTTGTTCGCCGCCCGACATGCTGCCGGCAAGCTGGTGGCGGCGCTCGGCGAGCCGCGGGAAGGTCTCGAAACAGACATCGAGATTGCGCGCCATCTCGCGGCGCGCGGTCGGGCGGAAGGCGCCGAGCAGGAGGTTTTCCTCGACCGTCAGCCTGGGAAACAGCCGGCGGCCCTCGGGCACCAGCGCGATGCCGAGATCGACGATCTGTTCGGTGGTGCGGCCGACCAGATCGTGATGGATGCCGTCGATTTCGGCGACGATGGAGCCTTGGCTCGGCCGCACCAGGCCCATGATGCATTTCATCAGCGTCGACTTGCCGTTGCCGTTGGTGCCCAGCAGCACGACGGTTTCCCCGCCGCCGACCTTGACCGACACGTCGTCGATCACGCGCACCGCGCCATAGGCGGCATGGATGCCGGCGATGGTAAGGCTGCTAGCCAAGGTAAGCCCTCTCCACTTCCGGATCGCGCATGACGTCATCCGGCGCGCCGTCGGCGATTTTCTTGCCCGAAACCAGCACGACCAGCCGGCGCGAAAAGCTCATCACCGCGCGCATGATGTGCTCAATGAGAATGATGGTGACGCCCTGTTCGTTCAAGCGGGACAAGAGCGTCAAAATCTCCTCGATTTCCGAATGCGTAAGCCCCGCCATCGCCTCGTCGGCGATCAGGAGCTTCGGTTGCGCCGCCATGGCGCGGGCAAGTTCGAGCTTGCGCATCTCGACCTGGGTGAGATCGCGCGGCAGCCGCCGCGCTTTGGCTTCGAGGCCGACCTCGCTCAAGAGATGATGGCAGCGCTCCTCGACTTCCCGCGTCGAATGAATGGCGCCACGCGCCGCGACGGTATAAAGCAGCGGGATGCGGATGTTGTCGGCGAGACTAAGGCTGGCAAACGGCCGCGGCAGCTGAAAGCTGCGCGCCAGGCCGAGCCGAGTGCGTTGATGCGCCTTGAGCCCGTCCATCTTTCGGCCGTCAAAGCGCACGGCACCTTGCTCGTTGCGCAGCGTGCCGCAGATGCAGTTGACCAGCGTCGATTTGCCCGAGCCGTTGGGTCCGATCAAGCCGAGGCGATCGCCCGCCGCGACCGACAGCGAGATATTTTCCAGCGCGACGAAGCCGCCAAAGCGCTTGCCGAGATTGTCGATCTGGAGCAGCGCACCATTGGTCAAACCGTTAGCGACGCTGTTCATGGCACGGACCCCGGCGCATCGGCGTCAACGCTGCGGCGGCCGACGAACTCGTCCGGCTTGCGCTGCAAATAGGTATGAACGAGCCCGACGATGCCGTTCGGCGCCACGATGACGAAGACCACCAGAAGAACGCCGACGAGCAAAAGGTTGACCGCAGACGAGATCGTCACCGTGGCAACCTGCTGCAGGGTGCCGAGCAGGAGCGTGCCGATCAGCGGACCGACCCAGCTCGTGGTGCCGCCGATCAGCGGCATGGCGATCGAGTTGACGGCGTAGTCGAGCCCGAAAGTGGAGTCCGGCTGCAGGTAGCCGATGTAATAGGGAAACGGCGCGCCAGCCATGCCCATCAAAGCGCCGGATAAAGTGGTGGCGATGAGCTTCAATCGCAGCGTCGGCACGCCCAAGGCTTCCGCCGCCAGCTCGTCGTCGCGGATGGTGGCGAAGCCGTAGCCGAGCCGTGAACGCTCGATCAGCCGCGCAATAGCGATCGAAGCCACCGCGAGCAGCATCATCATCAAAAACAGATACCTGATGTAATTGCCAATCAGCGGCATCTCCTCGGGGCGGATGACATAGGCGCCGCGCGAGCCGCCGACATAGTCCCAATTGACCACCAGCGTTTCCAGGACGACCGCGAGCGCCAGTGTCGCGATCGAGAAGAACGCGCCGCGCAGCCGCAATGTCAAATACCCCATGCCGAGGCCGACGACGCCGGAGACCACGCCGCCGACCAGCATCAAAACCGGAATCGGAATAATGTGCGGCAATTCGCTGTCGCCGATCATTTTATAGATGGCGACCGTCGAATAGGCGCCGAGCGCGAAGAATGCGCCGGTGCCGAAATTCACATAGCCGCAATAGCCGCCGAGGATATTCCATGCCGTCGACAGCACCACATATTGCAGTATGACGTAGCCGGCGAAAAACACGTAGTCGTTGCCGATCGCGAGCGAGCCCGCGAACACCGCGCCGGCGACGGCGAGACAAATGAGGACGAAGGCGGGCGTGCGCACGATCACCGTCCCAACAAGCCGGCCGGCCGCACCGCCAGCGTCAACAGCAGGAAGCCGAACGACACCGCCGGCGCCCATGATGGGCCGTAGAACGTCGAGGTGAGGCTCTCGACGATGCCGATCAGCATCGCGGCGATGACCGTGCCGGGCAGGCTGCCCATGCCGCCGAGCACGCAGATGGCGAAAACGCGGCCGATATATTCGCGGCCGACCGAAGGCTCCACCGGTTGGATGATGATCAGAAACGCGCCGGCGAGCGATGCGGTGGCGATCGAAATGCCGAACGCGATGCGCTTGATGCGGATCGGATCGACCGCCATCAGCCGCAGCGCCAATTGGTCCTGCGCCACCGCCATGATGGCGCGGCCGATAAAGCTGCGCGTCAGAAATAGCTGCAAGGCCGCGATCATCAGCAGCGACACTACGCACGGCACCATGATGCGCAGCGGCAGGTCGACGTCGCCGAAGTGCCAGGTCGGACCGATATAGGCCGCGTTGACGTAGCGGTAATCGACGCCGAAATACAGGACCAGCGACACTTCGGTGATGAACAGAAGGCCGAAGAAGAAGGCGAGGCCGCGCAACGATTCCTGCCCGCGCTTCTCGAATGAAACGTAATAGACTTGGTAGATGCCGGCGCCGAGAACGTAGAACAGGGGGGTGGCGATGATCGCGGTCACAATCGGGTCGATGCCGAATGTCGCATTGACGATATAGGCGACATAAGAGCCGAGGATGATGAAGGCGGGGTGGGCGATATTGACGATGTCGAGAATGCCGAACGCCAGCGAGACGCCCGACGTCACCGCGGCATAGAAGCCGCCGATCAGGATGCCGGATGCGATGGCGTTAGCGAGTAGATCGAAGGAAAAAATCATTACTCAACCACTCAGCCCCCGCGCACGCGTGAGGGCTTTCCCCCTTCTGGCCACATCCGTTGTTGTTGGCGTTGGCGAAACCGGATAGTCCCCGTAACCCTTAGGCCTTCCCCTCGGCCCATAATACCGGGTGGCCCGCTTTCGCAGGACACCGCAGCCGATAACCGATCGGACATTACGCCGCAGCGCGCACCTTGTCCGGAATCGCGAGCGGTTTGTTGGCGCTGTTAAGGAATTCGATGGTCATGAAGACCATCTCCTTGTCGCCGAGATTTTCCAGGTCGTGGACTTTGAACTCGCCCGCACCATAGGTTTCATGGCGGGTTTCGCCGGGCTGATAGGAATATTCGACGGTGGTGCCGTCGTGAATGTGCTGGCGGCCGCGCCCGCCGCTCACCGCAGTCCAGAAGTAATCGAGCACATGGCGGTGAAATCCGATCCGCTCGCCGGGGGCGAGACGGATGATCCAAACCCGCACGCGCTCGCTCTCGGACAGGAGCGTTGATCCGACGCAGCCGTTATTATTGAGCCTCTCGCGCTCGAATTCGGCGGCAATGGCGGCAGGCCATGTCGACTTGTCCGCGCGATCCGTCGCTTTATCCAGCATGGTCAGGGCCATGGTGTTCCTCCAAGGATTATAGGGGCAATATAGAAAACCTTTGCGGCTTGGGAAAGCTCGGCAAAAAACAGGGTTCTGGCGGATTTCGGCAGGGTGGAAATGGTAGGGAAGCGCCGCGCGCTGGTCATCGGCGGCTCCATGAGCGGGCTGTTGGCCGGCATCATGCTCGTCCGCCGCGGCTGGGACGTCGATATTTACGAGCGCGTCGAAAAGGAGCTAGCCGGGCGCGGCGCCGGCATCGTCGCCCAGGCCGAGCTGATCGCGCGGCTGGATGCGCTCGGCCTCGACACCGCCGACCTCGGCGTCGCCATGACGCGGCGCCGAATCCTCGACAAAGCCGGCCGCACCGCCCTGACGCTCGAATGCCCGCAGGTGCTTACCGCCTGGGAGCGGGTCTATCGCCTGCTGCGCGACGCATTCCCCGGCGAGCGTTATCACCGGGCCACAGGATTACAGGCCTTCGAGCAGAGCGGCGAGGGCGTGCTTGCGCATTTCGGCGACGGCAGCACGGTCGCGGGCGATGTGCTCATCGGCGCCGACGGCTTGCGCTCGACGGTGCGCCAGCACTGCGCGCCGGCCGTGATGCCGCTCTATGCCGGTTACGTCGCCTGGCGGGCGCTATTGCCCGAAAGCGCCATCCCGCCGGCAATCCATCGCGAGCTCTTCATGGATATGACGTTCTGCCTGCCGCCCGGCGAGCAGTGCCTCGGTTATCCGGTTGCCGGGCCGGACAACGAGCTGCGCGCCGGCCAACGCCGCTACAATGTCGTCTGGTACCGCCCGGCCGACGAGGCAAGCGAACTGCCGGCGCTGCTCACCGATCGAGCCGGCGTCACCCATTCGATCTCGATCCCGCCGCCGCTCATTCGCGCCGAGCCGATCGCCGCCATGCGCGCGGCGGCGGAGCGGCTGCTGGCGCCGCAGTTCCGCGCCATCGTCCGCCTCATCGACGAGCCGATCCTGCAGCCGATCTATGATCTCGAAAGCCCCCAGCTCGCCTTCGGCAGGGTCGCGGTCATCGGCGATGCCGCTTTCGTGGCGCGGCCCCATGTCGCCGCCGGGGTGTCCAAGGCGGCCGACGACGCGGCGGCGCTCGCGCAAGCGCTCGATGCCGGGAACGTGCCGGCAGCACTACGCCGTTTCGAAGCGGAACGCCTGCCCGAAAACAGAAAAATCATCGAGCGCGCCCGCCATCTCGGCGCCTATCTGCAAGCGACGCAAACCGCCGAGGAGCGCGCCCGTTCCGCGCGGCACAGCATTCCGCAAGCGGTGCTGGCCGAGACGGCGGTGCTGGATTTCTTATACGCGTGACTGAAGCTTAAAGCGCCCGCCGCGATGCGGCGCGAATGTAACGCGACAGCACGTCGATCACGGGCAATGCCGACGTTTTACGGAAAATCATCACCGGCGGAACAATAAATAGCGCCAGCGTGACCGTCATGATGGCCAGCAATACCGGATAGCCGATCACGCCCTGGTACAGCCACACGATGCTGCGGATGTAGGTTACCCCGGTAAACGCCAGCGCCGCCACGATATAAGCGGTGACAAACAGCATCGTGCCGAGCGAACCGGGCGCACCGCCGAGTTCGGCAAACGGGTTCTGTGTTGTCATCTCGCTTGTCTCGGACGCTTGGGGCTCTATCGCCGGCGCCACGTCGCTCACGTTCATGGATTTGCGGCGCGGCCTTGGCACTGCGGCCTCGCTTGGCTCGTCCGGCTGCACGGCCTGAAGGATCTTTGAAAGCGATTTGGCCGTATTGTCGGCCCGCTGTTGCGCGGGCGCGACGGCCGAAAGCGGTGCCGGCCGCCGGGGCTCGGCTGTTCTGCGCGTTTGCGCCGGCCGTGATTCGGCCTCGACTTTGCGGATGGCGGTTTCCAGCGCGGCTTGTTCGCGCACGGCCTCGCTTGCGCCGCTTCGCACGCCGCGTCCGCGCAATTGCTCGGCGACGATGGCGCGGGCGCGCGCATACAAATCCTGTCGCGCTTGCGCGTCATTGCGCGACAAGCCCGCAACAGCCCGCGCCAGAGTAGGATAGTAGTCAGCCATCGTAGCCGCCCCACAGGCACAACTCATAAATATTAAGCCGTTCGGGCGCGCAAATCCACGGCTACAAATACCCTACACCCATTTCCGCGGCGAAGCCGGCTGGTGTGCCTTCCCAGACGATGCGGGCATGTTCGAGCACATAGACGCGATCGGCATGCGGCAGCGCGAAAGTGACGTTCTGCTCACCCAGCAATACGGTGATGTCGGTCGTCTGCCGCAGCCGTTCCAGCGCCTTCGAAATCTGTTCGAGGATGACGGGCGCCAAACCGAGCGTCGGCTCGTCGAGGATCAACAGCTTCGGTTTCATCATCAGCGCACGCGCAATGGTCAGCATCTGCTGCTCGCCGCCCGACAGCGTGCCGGCCGCCTGCTTCTGGCGCTGACGAAGAATCGGAAACAACTCGAACAGCCAGGCCATTTGCGCGGCGCTCTCGGCCGCGGGCAAATGCTGGCCGCCGAGATCGAGATTTTCCCGTACCGTCATGTCGGTGAAGAGATTGCGCCCTTCGGAGCATTGCACGATGCCGTGGCGCGCGATCGTTGCCGCGGTTTGGCCCCGCAACGCCGTGCCCTTGCGGCGGATGCCGCCGGAATAGGGCAGCAGGCCGGATATGGCGTTGAACAGCGTGGTCTTGCCGGCGCCGTTTAATCCCACCACCGAGACGAATTCGCCGGCATGGACGTGGATCGAGACGTTTTGCAGCGCCTGTGCCTTGCCGTACTGGACGCTCACGTCAGCCACTTCGAGGAACGGCGTGGTGCGGTCGCGGAACGAGGATTCCGGACGCGCCGCCGTCTCGATGCTGCCGCCGAGATAGACCCGCCGCACGGTTTCGTCGCGCATCACCTCGTCGGCGGTGCCCTCGGCGATGCGCTCGCCGACATACATCGCCAGCACGCGATCGACCAGCCGCGCGACGCTTTTGACGTTGTGATCGACCAGCAGCACGGCGCGGCCGTCGCCGCGCAATTCGCAAATAAGATCGGAGAAGGCCGTCGTCTCGGTCGAGGTGAGGCCCGCGAACGGTTCGTCGATCAGCAGCACTTGCGGGTCCCGCGCGATCGCCTTGGCGATCTCGATCTTGCGCAGGTCGGCGAATGCCAGCGTGGCCGGCCGGCGGTCGAGCACGCTGCTTAAGCCCACCCGCCCCGCGATGGCGCGGGCGCGTTCGTCGGTCTGCGGATCGGCGAACAGCCGCGTCAGCTTGTCGGGCAGCAAAGCGAGCTTGATGTTCTCCAGCACCGTCTGGCGATGCAGCGGCCGCGAATGCTGGAACACGATGCCCGCGCCCAGGCGCGCGATTTTGTGCGACGGCCAGCCGGCGACTTCGGTGCCGTTGATGCGTACCGAGCCGGCGTCGGGCCGCTCGATACCCATGATCAGCTTCATGACCGTCGACTTGCCCGAGCCGTTCGGTCCGATTAGCCCCAGAATTTCGCCGGCACGGACGCTCAACGCCATGCCTTTGACGGCGACCAAGCCGCCGAAACGCTTGGTGAGCCCGTCGACCTCGAGATGCGCATGCTCGGCCATGCTTAGCCGGGCTCCTTGCTGCGCGTGAGCAGGCCGAAAAAGCCGCTGGGGAACAACAGCACCACGACAAGCGCCATGGCAAAGACGACAAAGTTCGATAGATCGCCGAGCGGGCGCAACAGCTCGCTCATCGCGATCAGGAAGACCGCGCCGAGCACGCCGCCGAGAATGGTGCGGCGGCCGCCGATCACCGCGGCGATGATGATTTGCACGCTGACGGTGATGTCGATGAAGGTGCCGACGGAGGTCGAGCTCAGATAAAACGCCATCAGCGCGCCGGCGAGGCCGGAGAAGAAGGCGCTGATGATGAAGGCGGCAAGCTTGTGCTTGGTCACGTTGAAGCCGAGCGCGCCGGCTTGCACGGCGTCTTGCCCGCTCGCCTGCAGGATCAGCCCGACCGGCGAACGCGATAGCGCGAACAGGATGGCGCCGCTCACCGCCATGAACCACAGCGCGATCTCGTAATTTGCGGCGTCGCTGATGGTGATGACGTCCGGGATCGTGAGACCGATCTCACCGCCGGTCAAATGAGCGTCGACGACGACGAAGTTCTGCAGCATCAGCACGGCGACAAGCGTGGTCAGGCCGAAATAGGGGCCGCGCACGCGCAGCGCCGGCAGCGCCAGCACCACGCCACCGAGCACCGCCGCCAGCGCGCCGGCAGCGACACAAAGCCAGATCGGCGGCTGGTATAGATTGTCGAGGATGCCCGCGGTATAGGCGCCGGTGCCGATCAAGAATGTCGGTCCGAAATTCACCTCGCCGGCGAAGCCGAACAACAGGTCCCACGCCATGGCGAAGACGCCGAAATAATAGGCGACGGTGAGGAGGCCGAGGATGTAGCCGGACACGCCGAGCGGCAGGAACGAGACGACAATCACCGCGGCGAGGGCGACCAGGAGGATGCGCGTGGTCGAGGCGGGCAGCATCTAGCGGCGCCCCAATAGGCCGCGCGGCCGCACATACATCACCGCGACAAGCAGCAGCAGCGCCGGGATGGTGCGATAGGCCGGCGAAATCAGATAGGCCGTGAGCGTCTCGAGATAGCCGACCACGTAGGCGGCGATCAGCGCGCCCGAAACGCTGCCTAGTCCGCCAAGCACCACGATGGAGAACGCGCTCGCGGTCAGCGGTCCGACGCTATAGGACGACACGCCGAGGAACATACCCAACAACACGCCGGCCACCCCCACCAGCACGCCGTAGATCGCCCAAACGGCGATATAGACCTGCGTCAGCTCGATGCCGAGCAGTGTCACGCCGCGCGGGTTCATCGAGGCGGCGAGCACTGCTTTGCCGCCGCGGGTGCGGTTGACCAGAAGCCACAGCACCGCGATGACCAGCCAACAGACGATTGCCGTGAAAACCTCGTTCGACGGCGTGCGCACGCCGGCGATCGAAACGACGCCTTGCACGATCGGCGACACGGTTTTCGCGTTGTTGGTGTAGAGGTAGGCGATCAGCTCCTGGAGCATGATGCCCCACAGTAGCGTCGCGGTGAGGATGAAGATCTCCTTTTCCTCCTCGCGGATTTTGCGCGACCGCTGCAGGGGGCGAACAACCAGGAAATACGTGAGCAGCGACGCGATAAAGCCGACGGCGACGCCGATTGCCGCGCCGGCATAGGGCCCGACGTGCAGCTGATCGCCGGCCGCCCAGGCTGCGACGACGGCGGCGACCATCAGCGCACCGTGCGACAGGTTCAGCACGCCGGAGACGCCGAATATCAGCGCGAAGCCCGTAGCGCCGAGCGCGTAGAGCGAACTGATCGCAAAGCCGTCGATCAGGATTTGCCAGAACAGCGTCACTCAACACGCTCCACTCAAACGCTCTCCCCCGCGTGCTGCCGCAGACGGGGGAGAGATTTAGCGCCGTCGATCGAGTTCCGTCAGTTGGCCGAGCCGACCTTGATGAACTTCGGGAACTTCATCTTGCCGTTGGCAACGCTCGATGGCCACAGATTGATCTGCTTGCCGTCCTGCCATTGCAGCATCAGGCCTGGGATCGTCGTGCCGCCGATCTTGAGGGCATGCGGATTGGCCGTGTCTTTGCCCTTGAATTCGATCGTGCCGATCGTGCCGACGTATTTGGTCTTTTCCAGCGCGTCGACCAGCTTGTCGGAATCGGTGCCGCCGCGCTTGATGGCGTCGGCGATGTAGTAAACTTCGTCATATGCGGTATAGCCGCAATAGGACGGGTTGTTGCCGAAGCGTTTATTGAACGCCGCGACGAACGGCAGCGTCTTTGGCGTCACCGCGACGCCCGGTCCGGAGACGGCCTGGTACAGCACGCCTTCGGTGGCGCCGTTGGTGTCGTTCCAGAAACTCGAATTGGTGGCTTGCGACGAAATGCCGATCATGGGGATGGGCACTTCCTGCTGCTTCCACTGAACGGTCGGCTGCACGCCGACATGCGAAATGCCGGTGACGATCACGTCGGGCTTCTCACCCTCGATCTTGTTGAAGATCGGCGTGAAGTCCGTGGTGTCGGGCGAGAAGCGGATGTGGTCGACGACTTTGAGTCCGGCTTTCGGCAGACAATTGAGGTATTCGGCGTCGAGCGGCGTGGTCCAGGCGGCGTCCTCGCTCATCACCACGGCGGTCTTCATGTGAAGGTCCTTCACAAGAAGATCTTTTGAGGCGTCGCAGACCTGGTCGGCAAGGCTGGTCGATGTCAGATAGCCATGGAACGTATATTTGAGGTGATCGTAGTCCTTGGCGATGTTCTGCGTGATGACGTCGGAAGCCGCGCCCGGCGTGACCATGACGGTCTTCAAGCGGCCGGTCCACGGTTCAAGCGCCAGCACGACCTCGCTGATATAGCTGGCGATGACCGCGTTGACGTGATCTTCGTTCGCGGCGCGCTGGAACGCGCGTACCGCTTCGGCGGCCGAGGAGTGATCGTCGTAGGTTACGATCTCGATCTTGCGGCCATTGACGCCGCCCGCGGCATTGATTTCGTCCGCGGCCATTTGGGCGGCTTGCGGAATCGACGAGCCGGCGACGGCCTGGGCTTCGGCGATGACGCCGATCTTGATCGGCGCGTTCGATTGCGCATGGCCGGGCGTGGCTAGCGCCAGCGCGACAATCGCCGCACTTGCCGAAAGCATCGCCGACGCAGTGCGGCTGATGGACTTGCTCATTGTTACTACCTCCCTGAAACTGCAGTCATCTCTTTCAGGATGACGGCCTGGCGGCAGTCTATCTTATCGCCCTTGCGCGGCAAGCCTGGGCACGTCAACCTTTATGCCTATTGGAACGGCAGCCGACGTGCCGTATGGCCTGCGACTGCGTACCGGCTGTGGCATAAAACGAAGATGGATCGGGAGGCTTAGAATCCAGATGAAAGCTGCATTCATTGAACAATTCGGCGGTCCTGAAGTGCTGAAATACGGCGATCTGCCGGATCCGGTGGCGGGGCCGGGCGAAGTGGTCGTCGATGTTGTCGCGGCCAGTATCAACGCTGCCGACTGGAAGTTTCGCGCCGGGCAATATGCCCGACATTCCCAGGTCAAGTTTCCGCAGATTCCGGGCCGTGACTTTTCCGGCGTGGTCGGCGCGGCCGGCGGCGGCGCCGATCTCGCCGTCGGCGATGCGGTGTTCGGCGTGCTCGATGCCGGACGGGAAGGGACCTATTGCGAGAAGATCGCGATCAAGGCCGCGATCATCGCCAAGAAGCCCGAAGGGCTCTCGCATGTGAACGCCGCGGCCTTGGCGCTCACCGGCCTCACTGCGGTGAATTCGCTGGAGGACACTTTGAAGCTCAAGCGTGGCGAGACGATCCTGATTCAAGGCGGCGCCGGCGGCGTCGCCGGCTTTGCCATTCAGTTCGCCAAGCATCTCGGCGCGCGCGTGATCACGACGACAAGCGCGGCGAATGCCGATTACGTACGCTCGCTCGGCGCCGACCAAGTCATCGATTACAACAGCCAGGATTTCACCAAAGTGGTGAGCAACTGCGACGCCGTGTTCGACACCGTCGGCGGCGATGTCGCGGAAAAATCCTTCGCCGTGCTCAAGCCGGGCGGCCGCGCCGCCTTCATCGCCTCCGGGATGGAAGCGCCGAAGCCTACGCGGCCCGATGTGACCGCGCTGCGGCCGCCGGTGCCGCGCTCGCGCGCGGCGATGGAGCGGGTCGGCCAGCTCATCGCTTCGGGCGCCGTGCGGCCGCCGGAAATCAAGCTTTACCGCCTGGAGCAGGCAGCCGAGGCGCAGCGCTTGAGTGAGTCCCGCCATTTCCGCGGCAAGCTCGTGTTTCACATTCGCTAGGGCGTGGACTCCTAAACACGGAAGCAATGTCTACCTTCGGATGGAGAGCGGACGTCGCAATTTGGCGTCGCCATGCCCGTTAATGGCCCATCGCGAACATCGCTTTCAGCGCAAATACCAACTGCACGACACGGCTCATGGTAACCTTGGTCGAAATGCTACCGCATCCGATGTCATATCGTTTCTCGCCATGCCCAGGGCCGGCAGTGCGCCGGCGGCTTCCAGTACCGGATAGACGATTGAGCAGATATGCGAGTGGATGCGCTTGAGGTCGGCGAGCACGTCGAGATGCATCGAGGTCGTCTCCAGGCTCTCCGGACGGCCTTCGCGCAACCGTTCGAAATGCCGGTCTGCCGCTTCGAGCTCGGCTTTGCGCAGCTCGGCTTTCTCGCGCAGCAGCTTACGGGCGGCCTCGACGTCGCCCGTCATGAAGATGCCGAAGGCGGCTTGCAGGCTCTCGCAGACGCGCTTGTGGAATGCGGTCAGCTCGGCGGCGCCTTCCGGTGAGAACTGATAGCCCCGCTTGATTTTTCTGGTTGCGAGTTCACACAGGTTTTTGTCGATGATGTCGCCGATGTGTTCAAGATTGATCGTGAACGACACGATCTCCATAGCGCGGTGGCCCTCGCGCTCATCCAACGCGTCGCGCGTCAGCTTGGTGATATAGAGCTTGATCGCTTCGTTGAGGCGGTCGACCACATTATCAAGACGCGACACGTTGCTCACCAGTGCCCGGTCGTTGTTCATCAGCGCGATCATCACGTCGCGCAGCATCACTTCGACGGTATCGCCCATGCGCAGCGTCTCGCGCGCGGCATTGGCGAGCGCGAGCGGCGGGGTTTCCAACGCCGCCTCGTCGAGATAACGCGGTACAGAGGCGTCTTCGGTCTGTTTCCTCTCCGGCAGGACGCGGACCAATAGCGCCGCGACTGGATCGAGCAAGCCAATGAAGATCGCGGCCAGCCCAAAGTTGAACAGTAGATGGAACTCAGCCGTCATCTTGGCCGCGTTCGGCTGGAACGCGTTCAATTCCCGCGCTATCGAAGGCAGAAAGGGCAGTGCGATTAGGAGACCGACAAGCCGGTTGAGCAGGTTGCCGACCGGCAAACGCCGGCTGGCCGGATCGCCGCGGACGCCGGCTTCGATCAGCGGGTTGATCGCGCTCCCGAGATTGGCGCCGAGCACCAGCGCTAATGCAGCCTCCGGCGTGACGAATTGCGAATAAGCAAGCGACATTACCAAGAGCACGACGGCGACGCTGGAATGCGCCGCCCAGGTCAGCGCCGCCGCGGTGACGATGCACAGCACCGGATCATTGGTGATGGAAGCAAGAAACGCCTGCACCGCCGGCACCTGTTCAGCCGGCGCCAATGTGTCGAGGAGGACATGCAGCGCGAGAAGGATCAGGCCGAGCCCGATAGCGACGCGGCCGATGGCGCGGGTGAGACTGGTACCGCCGATCCGAAATACCGCTAAGCCGATGAGGAACAATACCGGCGCGAAAGCCGAAATATCGAACGATAGAAACTGCACGATCAGCGTGGTGCCGACATTGGCGCCGAGCATAATGGCGAGCGCGGGTACGAGGCTGACCACGCCATCGGCCGCCAACGAAGCGGTCATCAGGCCGGTCGCGGTGCTCGATTGCAGGAGCGCGGTCAGGCCCAAGCCGGCGGCGAACGCGGAAACGCGATTGCCAAGCGCCTTGCTCAGGATACGGCGCAGGTTGGGACCGAACGCGCGCAAAACCCCGCTGAGGACCATGTGCAGGCCCCACAGCAAGAGCGCCACGCCACCCATCAGGTCGAGTAGGACAAGCGACCCCATGAAATGCGCCTCGTGTTAGTTTGGGCTCCCGGTCAATTCGGGCGCAGCCTGGGTCATTAGACCCGATGGCAACTCAAATCCACCCGGCAGGCCGGGGAAAATTGACGCGCAGACCTCGCTCACATTTACTGTCAACGGAACCCATTCGATGTCGCCGCTGGCCCCTAAGCGGATATTCAGAAACTGCGGTCTGATGGCTGCTTTCGGGGGTAAAGCAGCATCCACCAGCCGCCAACCAGCCTCGATTTATGAGCACACGCCGTAGCTAAACGTGCTGGCCGCCGTTGATGTGGATCTCGGCGCCGTTCACGTAGGACGCGGTGTCGGTGCACAGCACGTAGATGATCTTCGCCACCTCGTCCGGCGTGCCGAGCCGGTGCATCGGAATGTTCTCGACGATCTTTTCGGTGCCCGGCGAAAGCATCGCGGTGTCGATCTCGCCCGGTGCGATGGCGTTGACGCGTACGCCGCGCGAGCCGAAGTCGGCCGCCATTTCGCGCGTGAGCGCGGCGAGCGCCGCCTTCGACGTCGAATACGCCGTGCCGGCGAATGGATGCACGCGCGAGCCGGCGATCGAGGTGACGTTGACGACGGAGCCTTTGGCGGCGCTGAGTTCTTCGAGCAGTCCGCGCGCCAGCATGATCGGGGCGAAGAAGTTCACCTGGAAAATATGGTGCCAATCCTCGCGCGAGGTTTCGATCGAGCCGAGCCGTTTGCCGCCGGCGGCCTTCGGCGAGATCGCGGCATTGTTGACCAGCGCATGCAGTTCGCCGTTCAGCCGCCGCTTGGTCTCGGCGATCGCGGCCTCGGTATTTTCCGGATCGGAGAGGTCGACCTGAATGTGGTCCTCCGGTCCCGCCTCCCACGGACAATTTTCCGGAAACGGATGGCGCGAGCAGGTGATGACACGCCAGCCGGCGGCGGAAAAGCGCTTCACGGTGGCATGGCCGATGCCGCGGCTGGCTCCGGTGAGAAGGAGCGTGCGGCGCGGCTGATTGCTTGTTGGCATCAGGTCATCCTAGTGGTCATTGCGAGCGAAGCGAAGCAATCCAGGGCGGCCTGCAAAAAGCTGTGAAGCTATTCTGGATTGCTTCGTCGCTATCGCTCCTCGCAATGACGAGGTCATGGGTAGAGCCTCGTCTTGGTCCACGCCGCGTTCGCACTGTCACGCGTAAAGGCAATGCGGTCGTGCAGCCGGAATTGCCGCTCCTGCCAGAACTCGATCTCGGACGGCACCACGCGGTAGCCGACCCAATAAGGCGGCCGCGGCACCGTGCCGATGGCGAATTTGGCGGTAAAGCGCGCAATCGCCTTTTCGAAGGCGAGCCGGCTCTCCAGCGCCGTCGATTGCTTCGAGGCCCAGGCGCCGATCTGCGCCATGCGCGAGCGCGTCGCGAAATAAGCGTCGGCTTCCGCGTCCGGCACCCGTTCGACGTGACCGCGCAGCCGCACCTGGCGCGCCAACGCCTTCCAGTAAAACGTCAACGCCGCTTGCGGCGTGGCGGCAAGCTCGTGGCCCTTGGCGCTGTCGGCGTTCGAGTAAAACACGAAGCCGCGCGCATCAAATCCCTTCAGCAGCACCATGCGCGCATTGGGCCGGCCCTCGGCGTCGACCGTGGCCAGCGTCATCGCTTCGGGATTGACCGGCTCGGCGCGCTTGGCTTCGGCGAACCAGGCGGCAAACAGGCGCAGCGGCTCGTCGGCCTCGGTGAAGTCACCGCCCGTTAACCATGCCGGGTGTTCTATGGACGCCACGTCTGACATTCTCGGAGTGCCCAGTGCTCGCGTGCGGCGATCGGGAAACGTGCCGCGGTTCTCAATATAGTGGAACGGCGGGCTTGCGCCTATGTCGGAGGTTGCCGGGTGCGGCGCTCATTGCGGCGATCGTGTGCGCGCTTGCCGTTTCCGGCTGCTCGTATCGGCTGGCCTCGCTGGTTTCCCGGGACGATACCGACGCGATGCCGACCGGCACGATCGCGCGGCCGGCCGACCGTGCAATCCCCGTCGCCGTTGGCTCCGGCTCGGCGGAAGAGGACCTCGCCTATGCGCGCGCTGCCGCCTCCGATGTGCTCGCCAGCGGCGGCAAAGACGCGAGCGTGCCGTGGCGAAATCCGCAGAGCGGCGCCAACGGCAATATCACGCCGCTCGACACCTCCTATAGCGAGGACGGCCATCCGTGCCGGGATTTTCTCGCCAGCTATGTGCATGGGCCGGCGCAGGACTGGCTCCAAGGGGCCGCCTGCCGCAGCTCGACCGGGGCTTGGGAAGTGACGCGCCTGACGCCGCTTAAACCGAGCTAAAACCGGGCTATCATCCATCAAACTTCGAGCCGATTCGCTTGTTACATTGCGTGACAAGCGATTTATTCCCACATTGTGACCACTGGGAACCGATTGGGCAGGCGGGGCCGGCCCGAAAATTGAGACGGAGTTCGGCGGGGATGCGTGATCCCTACGAGGTCTTGGGCGTCGATCGCAAGGCGAGCGCGGGCGATATCAAGAGCGCCTATCGCAAGCTTGCGAAAAAATTGCATCCTGACGCCAACAAGAACGATCCGAAGGCGGCGACGCGCTTTGCCGAGCTCAATGCCGCCAATGAGCTGCTGAGCGACGACGACAAGCGTAAGGCCTTCGATCGCGGCGAGATCGACGCCGAAGGCAAGCCGCGCTTCCAGGGTTTTGCCGGCGGCGGTTTCGGCGGTGGCGGGCCAAGGCCGGGTGCGGGCGCCGGCTTCGGTCCTGACGCCAATTTCGAAAACTTCAATTTCGGTCCGGAGGGCTTCACCCGCACCACGCGGCGCGGTCGCGGCGCGGGCGGCGGTGGCGGGGCAGGCGGCGGCTTCGGCGGTTTTGAGGACATCCTGAAGGAGGCGTTCGGCCGTGGCGGCGCCCGCGGCGGCGCCGGAGCGAACTTCGAGCCGGAAGATTTCGGCGTCGGCGCCGACGTGCAAGCCGAAATGTCGGTGTCGCTGCCGGATGCCGCCAATGGATCGACGCAGCGCCTACACCTGCCAAACGGCAAGGATGTCGACGTCAAAATTCCCGCCGGCATCACCAACGGCCAGCAGATCCGGCTCAAGGGTCAAGGCATGCCCGGACAGCACGGCGCCGGCGACCTGCTGATCACCGTGTCGATCGCACCGCATCCGGTGTTCACGCTGGAAGGCACGGACGTGCGGCTCGAATTGCCGATCACGCTCTACGAAGCAACGCTCGGCGCCAAGGTCCGGGTGCCGACGCTCGACAAGCCGGTCGAGGTCACGATCCCGCCCTGGACCTCGAGCGGTCGAACTTTCCGCCTCAAGGGCAAGGGCTTTCCCGCAAAATCGCGCCATGGCGATCTACTCGCCACCGTTCGTATCGTGCTACCCGACAAGAGCGATGCCGAGCTCGACGCGCTGATGAAAAAATGGCTGACGGAAAAGCCCTACGATCCGCGCAAGGATATGTGAGTTCGTCATTCCGGGAGCCGCTGGTGCGGCCCCGGAACGACGCTTCGCCTCAGCCGCCCTGCTGCGGCGGCACGCGCCGATCGATCTGATCATAGGCGGCCTGCGCGATGGCGTGCAGCTTGTCTTGTTCCGGCGGCCCGGAGAGCACATAGGCAAGGTCGCCGTCGACCCAGTAATAGGCCGCATTTTGCGGACCGGTGGTGTAACGCAGCGCCGTATCGCGATCGCCGGTGCGGCCGCAATAGAGCGTGAAGCGCTCGCCCGATGGCGTCTCGTACATGAAGAACGCGGTCGGTCCGCTCGGCCCCGGCAACAACCGGCCGCCGACGAGCTTTAATCCCACTTTATCGAGCTCCGGCGCGTGCAGCGGCGAGCCGACCCGCTTCGACAGCCAGGCATCCAGATGCGGCCGCTGATCGCCCGGCACCTCGACCGGGTGCCGCACCTCGACCACGTAGAGCCGGTAGGCGTCGAGCGCATCGGAGGTAAAGCGCGTGAGATCGGACGGCTTCGCGGCCTCGACGCCACGCACCGTCCAGCCGAGCACGCCGCCGGCGACAAACGCAGCGATAACCGCTGCCGCCGCCGCGGCGATCGCGCCGTAACTGCGGCGCGTCAGCCGGTTGATATTGAACCGCTGCGGCGGGGTTTCGTCGGCGAGCGCGCCGTAACGCGCCCGGATCAGTTCGGCCTGTTTGCGCCAGGTGCCGACTTTGGCCGCATCGTCCGGATGCGTCGCCAGCCAGGCTTCGACGGCCATGCGGCGATCGGCGGGCAATTCGCCGTCGACATAGGCGTTAAGTTCGTCCTCGCCGATAATTTGGTCTCGATCGATCATCGTTCGCTCTCTCTTTAGTCATTTCACGCGGCGCAACGTCGGACGCTCGCCGTCGAGGTAGGCCTTTATCTGGCCGCGCGCGCGCGCCAGCCGCGACATTACGGTACCGATGGGCACGCCCTGAACTTCCGCCACTTCGCGATAGGTCAGGCCCTCGAGGACGACGAGCAGCAGGGCCGAACGCTGGTCCTCGGCAAGCTCGTCGAGCGCGCGCGTGATATCGCGGCCGCCCGCTTCCGGCCCGCCGGTGGCCGCGTCGCTGTCCTTGATCGGCGCCAGCACCGGCCGCCGCGACAGGGTGCGAAGCCGGTTGCGATTGAGATTGGTCAGGATGGTGTAGAGCCATGCGCGCGTATCCCCGCCGTGAAACAAGTGCTCGGAACGGAGCGCGCGAACCAAGGTATCCTGAACAATGTCGTCGGCCGTCTCGGCGTCGCGGGTGAGCGCCCGCGCATAGCGCCGCAGCGCCGGGATCGCCACTTTGATGTGCTCGTGGAACTCGCTCAAGCCTGTCACCTGTTAAAGCAAGATTAAGAGCTGCAGCGCGCCGGCCGTTACGAGCGGCGTCCCATGTTTCAAAAACACCAGGAGCGCCTTGCTATTCCGCCGCCGCGCGCTCGGTGACGGCAAAGCTTGATGGTCCAAGGACCCTATGCCATAGGAGGCCGGGGCTGAAAACGCCGTATGGGGTCGGAAGAATGGCCGAAGTCTCGGGCCTCATGCGCGGCAAACGCGGCCTGATCATGGGGGTCGCCAACAATCGCTCGCTGGCCTGGGGCATCGCCAAAGCGTGCCACGGCCATGGTGCCGCGCTCGCCTTCACCTATCAAGGCGACTCGCTCAAGAAGCGCGTCGAGCCGCTGGCGCAGGAAGTCGGCGGCATCGTTGTCGGCCATTGCGACGTCACCGAACCGAAGACCATCGACATGGCGTTCGCCGCCGTGCAGTCGGCGTGGGGCGGGATCGACTTTCTGGTCCACGCCATGGCTTATTCCGACAAGGATCAGCTCGACGGCCGCTACGTCGACACCACCGAGGACAATTTCGTCAAGACGATGCTGGTGAGCTGTTATTCGTTCACCGCCATCGCCCAGCGCGCCGAGACGATGATGCCGAACGGCGGCGCCATGCTCACGCTTACTTATTACGGAGCGGAGAAATGGATGCCGCATTACAACGTGATGGGCGTCGCCAAGGCGGCGCTGGAGGCGTCGGTGTGGTATCTCGCCGCCGATCTCGGCACCAAGAACATCCGCGTCAATGCCATTTCGTCGGGACCGATCAAGACGCTGGCCGCCGCCGGCATCCGCGATCTTCGCTACATCTTCAGATGGAACGAATACAACTCGCCGCTGCGGCGCAACGTAACCATCGAAGACGTCGGTGAGGCCGGCGCGTATCTGCTCTCCGACATGTCGCGCGGCGTCACCGGCGAAATCCACCACGTCGATGCCGGCTATCACATCGTCGGCATGAAGCATCCCGACGCGCCGGATATCGCCGTCGGCAAGGAGTGATACGCCGATAGCCTCCGCTCATTCCCGCGAAGGCGGGAATCCAGTAATTTGCCGGCTGGGTCCCCGCTTCCGCGGGGACGAGCGGAAACTGGAGATGCCGGTCCTCTATTACATCCGTCACGGTGAGACCGACTTCAACGTCGAAGCACGATTGCAGGGCCGCCGCGATACTGTGCTCAATGCGCGCGGCCGACAGCAGGCTGCCGAGTGCGGGGAATTGCTGCGCGATCTGTTCGCGCGCGAGCGCCGCGATGCGGCCGACTTCGCCTATGTGGCGAGCCCGCTGGCTGCGTGCGCGCGGCACCATGGAAGTCTTGCGCGGCACCCTTGGTCTGGATCCCCATGACTACGCGGTCGACGACAGGCTGATGGAGATTTCCTATGGCGAATGGGAGGGAATGACGCTGCCGGAAATCGATGCCCGCATGCCCGGCCTCTTGGCGGAACGCGAGCGGGACAAATGGGATTTTGCGCCGCCCGGCGGCGAGAGCTATCGCGCGCTGACCGCGCGCATCAGCGCATGGTACGACGAGCTGACACGCGACACGGTGGTTGCCGCCCATGGCGGCGGCGTGCGTGCACTCATCGCGCTGTTCGGCTTGCTGCCGCGGGATGAAGCAACGCACGCGCAAATCGCGCAAGGCGTGGTCTATGTGTTCGCCGACGGCAAGATGGCGCGCTACGCGTAAGCTACTCGCAAAATAAAGAACTTGGCCGGACGGAATTCTTCATTAAAAAAATAAAGCGGCCAAACAGCGTTTGACCGCTTTTGCGAGATCGAAATCTCGCGAAATCCGAAATCGATAGCGTGGCCCCAATACGAGGCCTGCCGCTTACGACTTGGTTTTCTTCTTGGCCTTCTTCTTCTTCGTAGCCATGGTTGTGATCCTTGGAGTTTGTGATGAACCGACGGCAAGGTTGGTTCAGTCGCAGGCTAAATCTCGGTCCCTGGGCCCTAGCCCCCTTACCGCGAAGAACAATGCCATAGAGCGATACGCTGCGCAATGAGAAAAAAGAAAATACTCTATATTTTTCCGTAGCTTAATGGACGTTCAGGTTTTCATGAAGCGCCATTCAGCCACATGAATGCGAAATGAACGCATGCCACAATCCGTATGCGGAGCTGCGTATTTCGGCGGCAAAATTCCATGGAGAATTTTGCAAGTGCGAACGCAAAGCTTGGTTTTTACCGCACCCGCGAATGGCGCGGGCACAAGGGTGGTGCATTTGACCCAGTGGGATGCGCGGGCTACCAAGCCCGAACAAGCCGGAACAGCTCACATTTAAGCCGTTCGGCATCATCGGCGCGTCATGTCATTCAATACATTCGGTCATTTATTCCGGGTCACGACCTTCGGTGAAAGTCACGGACCGGCGATCGGTTGCGTGGTCGACGGCTGTCCGCCGCGCATTCCGCTCAACGAGAGCGATATCCAGCCCTATCTCGACCGCCGCCGCCCCGGCCAGTCGCGCTACACCACGCAGCGCCAGGAGCCCGATGCGGTCAAAATCCTCTCCGGCGTGTTCGTCGATGAGGCCAGCGGCGCGCAGGTCACGACCGGCACGCCGATCGCGCTCGTCATCGACAATGTCGATCAGCGCTCGAAAGATTATTCCGACATCAAGGATAAATATCGCCCCGGCCACGCCGACTATACCTATGACGTCAAATACGGCCTGCGCGATTATCGCGGCGGCGGCCGCCAATCGGCGCGCGAGACGGCGATGCGGGTTGCCGCCGGCGCGATCGCGCGCAAAATCGTGCCCGGCCTCGCGGTGCGCGGCGCGCTCGTCCAGATGGGCCCGTACCGCATCGATCGCGCACGCTGGGACTGGGTCGAGGTCGAGCGCAATCCGTTCTTTTGTCCCGACGCCAAGACCGCCGCAATACTCGGCGATTACCTCGACGGCTTACGCAAGCGCGGCTCATCCATCGGCGCGGTGATCGAGATCATCGCCGAGGGCGTGCCGCCCGGGCTTGGCGCGCCGATCTACGGCAAGCTCGACGGCGATCTCGCCGCGGCGCTGATGAGCATCAATGCCGTCAAAGGCGTCGAGATCGGCGCCGGCTTTGCCTCAGCCGAACTAACCGGCGAAGAGAACGGCGACGAGATGCGCATGGGCAACGACGGCAAGCCGCTGTTTCTGTCCAACAATGCCGGCGGCATCCTTGGCGGCATCTCGACGGGCCAGCCGGTGGTGGCGCGCTTTGCCGTGAAGCCGACCTCATCGATCCTTACCCCGCGCCGCACCGTCGACCGCTACGGTCGCGAGACCGAAATCTCGACCACCGGCCGCCACGATCCATGCGTCGGCATCCGCGCGGTGCCGATCGGCGAAGCCATGGTGGCATGTGTCATCGCCGATCATTATCTGCGCCAGCGGGGGCAGGTCGGGGAAACTCCGGCTTGGCCGTTTCCGCCACAGGCCCGCTGACGAAGCGGTGCGGGGGCTAACATCACAATGAACGACGCGCACCAACGCATCCAATCCGTCATCGCCGCTTTCGCCCGCGGCGAGATCGTCATCGTTGCCGATGACGACGATCGCGAGAACGAAGGCGACCTGTTCGTCGCGGCGAGCCTGTGCACGCCCGAGAAGATGGCGTTCATCATCCGCAATACGTCCGGGATTGTCTGCGCGCCGCTGGCGCCCGAGGAAGCGCGGCGGCTGCATCTCGATCCGATGGTAGCGCTCAACGATGCGCCGCTCGGCACCGCGTTTACCGTCTCGGTCGACGTCCGCCACGGCCTCACCACCGGGATTTCCGCCGAGGAGCGCAACAACACCGTGCGCGCGCTCGCCAACAGCAATAGCGGCGCCACCGATTTCGTCCGCCCCGGCCACGTCTTTCCGCTGGTGGCGAAAGAGGGCGGCGTGCTGATGCGGTCAGGCCATACCGAGGCTTGCGTCGACCTCTGCCGGCTCGCCGGACTGCCGTCGGTCGGCGTGCTGGCCGAGCTCATGAACGACGACGGCACGGTGATGCACGGTCCTGAGCTTGCCGCCTTTGCCGAGCGCCACAAGCTGGCCCGCATCACCATCGCCGAGCTGATCGCCTACCGGCAGGCGCGCGACAAGCTGATCGAACGGGTCGGCGAGTTTCCGGTGCAGTCGGAGATCGGCACCTTGACCGGCTACGCCTTTGTCACCCCGTTCGACGCCGTTCATCACATGGCCTTCGTCTATGGCCGCATCGGCGACGGTAACAATGTGCTGACCCGGCTGCACCGCGCCGACATCATTGCCGACGTGTTCGGCGGCGCAAAATCCATCCACCAGTCGCTGGCGCGCTTCAAGGCCGAGGGTAGGGGCGTTCTCGTGTTGTTGCGCGACGGCACCGCCGGCGTGCCGGTGATTTCGATCCCGAAATCCGCCGATACCGCCTCCGGCGAGGCGCGCACCCGTCAATGGCGCGAGATCGGGCTTGGCGCGCAAATCCTCAAGGATCTCGGCGTGGGCTCCATCCGGCTCATCACCTCGTCGCGGCCGATGACCTATGTCGGCCTGTCGGGTTTCGGCATCGAAATCACCGGCACGGAGCCGATCGACGGCTGACGCGGTCCTGTTTGCCGCCAGCTATCGGGCCTATAATCCTTCCTGGAATGGCGCGCCGCCAACGCGCGGCGTCGACCAAGACTGAAAATTTGCCAGTCCGGGAGGACAAAATGAATGACGTTGCCGCCGCTTCGGCCGCAGGTCCGACCACCAACCAGATTTATAAAGTTGCCCTCGCCAGCATCATTGGCTCGGTGATCGAGCAGTACGACTTCCTGGTCACCGGCGTGATTGCGGCGACCGTCTGGGGCGGCATCTTTTTCAAGCTGCCGGGCCTTGCCGCAGTCGCCGCCGCGATCGGCGTCTATGGCCTCGGCATCATCATCCGTCCGGTCGGCGCCTTCATCTTCGGCCATATCGCCGATACCTACGGCCGCAAGGACGCCATGGTCTATGCGCTGGTGCTGATGGGCGTCGCCACGCTGTTGATCGGGCTGACGCCGACTTACGACAGCATCGGGGTCGCGGCTCCGATCCTGCTGATCGTATTCCGGCTGTGCCAGGGTATCAGCTTCGGCGCCGAATTCGGCACCGCCTCGACCTGGGTGGTCGAGCAGGCGGCGCGCTCGAAATACCGCGCCTTCTGGGGCGCCTGGGTCGGCTTCGCCATTCCGATCGGGCTGTTGCTCGGGTTCGGCTCGGTGATCTTCGTCAAATCGCTGATGACGCCGGAGGATTTCACCGCCTGGGGCTGGCGCATCTTCTTTTTCATCGGCTTTCTGGTCGCCATCGTCGGCCTCGTCATCCGCACCCGCACCATGGACAGCTTCGTGTTCGAGCAGCACAAGGCGCAGATGGTCCTGAAACATCCGGCGAGCCAGGTGTGGCGGGAAATGCCGTGGACCATCCTGCGCACCTCGCTGGTCAACGCCATGTTCGGCGGCGCGTTCTTTCTCTATTTCGTCTTCGGCACCGGCTACATGAAGGCAGTCGGCTACACCGGCAACCAGCCGGAATATATCGGCCTGATTGCGGCCGGGTTCATGCTCATCTTTATGATCGTGGGCTCGTTCCTCGCCGACTACATCAGCCGGCGGGCGATCCTGCTGACCGCGGCGGTGGTCTTTTTGATTTTCGCTTTGCCGTATTTCTATCTGGTCAATACCGGCAGCGTCCTGCTTGCCACCGTCGCCGAGGTCATCGGCTTCGGTTTCGTATTCGGCTTCGGCTACGGCGCGATCCCGACCTTCTACACGGAGAATTTTCCGACTCGCTATCGCGCCTCGGGCGCGAGCGCCGGTTATCAGATCGCGCAAGTCTACGGCGGCGGCCTGATCCCGATCGTCGCCGGGCAAATCTTGCGCGTCTACGGCGTCAAGGACGCCTATATGTATATCGGCGGTTTGGTGATGTGCTACGCGGTGGCGGCGATCGTCGCCATTCTGCGCACGCCGGAGACCAAGAACGTCAATCTCGAGAACTGACGGGCGCTCCGATTAGCATTGTTTGCTAGTGCACGGCCGCGATGGGCCAATGCCGACATCAAGTGTTGCGGCAGAGCAACGCGCTCGGCAAATACGGTGTTACCGCATTACGGCTCAAGCGCCCTGAATTGACAGCGCCGATGGCTGCAATGACATTGGGAACCGGGAATTCACTGGCCTTTGGGGGGTTCGGATGGTTCGGCGTGGCAGGACACTGGCGGCGCGGGGCTTGCTGCTCGCGACCGCGCTGAGCTTTGCCGGTTCGGAACCGAGTTGGTCCTTGGGCGGCGGTGGCGGCCCTCCGCCCGCATTAGGCATCCCCGCCCCCCCGGGCGTGACTCAACAAGCTGCCAATACTCTGATCACCTTGGGCAATAGCTTCACCTGGATGATGGATCCAACTATGGCGGCTGGAGTAACTACGACAGGGGTTTGGATGATATCAAACGCGCAAGAATTCACGGCTTTGTACACCAGCAATCCTGGCCTCATATCGCAAACTGTACGGGCCGGGAGTTCCGTTGCGAGTAATCCGGCCGCGGTTCTGAAGCAAATGTTGGCGGCCATCAACGCCATGATAAATGGCAGAACGCCGCCGTGGCCGCCCCTACTGGCCGCCGTATGGGGTTCTTTTAGCAGTTACCAACAGCTGGCAGCCGACAACGGCGTAAATGTATACACTCTTCTTGCAAATGATACCTTGTGGGAACTGAACCTTGTATACTCCTACGTCCATCTCGGTAGCACTTATAATCCGTTCGTCTACACAACAACCGTAACCCACCAGCAGCTGTTGCAGTTCACGGACGAGCCGGCGCCAGCGCCAGGCTTTCCTGACGATATCGCGCTTGCCTACGCCTCGACCCTTGGAGGATCACGCGTGCCGGCAGCGCCGGCGTTTGTGCCGGGATGGGCGGCTTGGGCATCTGGCTATGGCGGCTACAACCGCACCAATGGCGATGCCGCTGGCTCGAACACGCTCACGGCACGTCTCTACGGTTCAGTTGCCGGCCTGGAGTACCGTTTCACGCCGCAGACACTGTTGGGCCTTTCGCTCGGCGGCGCGGGGATGACGTGGGGTGCAGGTTCCTCCGGGAGCGGTAACAGCGATTCCTTCCAGTTCGGTGTCTATGGCATCACGCATTTTGGCGCCGCCTATGTCAGCGGTCTGCTCAGTGCCTCGACCAACTGGTTCAACACCAACCGTTTCGTAGCGGGCGATGAGCTCGCGGCAAAATTCAACGCCCAGAGCTACAGCGGGCGGCTCGAGGGCGGTTATCGCTACCCCATGTGGTTGACGAGCGGCGTGACGCCCTATGCCGCTTTGCAGCTGCAATACTTCCAGACGCCGAGCTACAGCGAAACCGACCTTAGCGGCGGTGGCATGGGGGACAATTACAGCGCGGCGGACGGAACCGACACCAGAAGCGAACTCGGCGCGCGCTTCGACACCGTCCAGAGCGTGGGTGGCATGCCGCTCATTTTACGCGCGCGGGCCGCTTGGGCGCACGATTGGGTGAACAGTTCCTCGGTGACGGCAGCATTCCAGGTGGCGCCCGGCTCGAATTTCATCGTCAGTGGGTCACCGCTGGTGCCAAGCGACTCGGCGCTGGCGAGCCTGGAAGCGGAACTGCACCTGACTTCCAACTGGTCGCTGGCGGCAAAGTTCGACGGCCAATTTGCCAGCTCTTCGCAGACTTATCTCGGGTCCGGAACACTGCATTACACATGGTAGGCGCGCGGCGGCCGCGATTGTCCGCATTGGGTCATTTTCGACCGATCCAGCCAGTTTCGCCCGTCGGTCCATGTCCGCTACGCCTCGATTGTGTTGCAAAACTCTCGTTGAGACTGGGTTAGGGCCGTGATTCCGTGGATCGGGACGTGATTCGTGGGAGCGGTCGATGATGGGTCAGCGAGAGCGCGGACAAGGTCAATTGTTTTACGCTTTCGATCTCGACAAGGTGGTGCCGGCGGATCATTTGGTCAGGCAGATTGCCGGCGTTCTCGATCTTGATTGGGTGCACAAGGAGCTTGCGCCGTACTACTCTCACACCGGTCGGCCTTCGATTGATCCGGTACTGATGATCCGGATGCTGATTGTGGGCTACGTGTTTGCCATCCGCTCGGAGCGGCAGTTGTGCTCTGAGGTGCAGGTCAATCTGGCCTATCGGTGGTTTTGCCAGCTCGGCATTGAGGATGGGATACCCGACCATTCGGTGTTCAGCCGTGCCCGGCATGAGCGCTTTCGACAGAGCGACACGTTACGCCGGGTATTTGAGAGCGTGGTGACGAAGTGCATTGCCGCTGGCCTGGTGGGCGGCGAGGGATTTTCGATCGATGCAAGCCTGATCAGGGCTGATGCCGGCAAGAAGAAGCGGCTACCGGGCGATCAGCCAATAAGTTGGCCGAAGGCTGAGGAAGCATCCCGCGCCGTCCGCGAGTATCTGACTGCTTTAGATGCCGCCCAAAATGGTGCGGAGCACAGCGAAGATGACGACAAATTCGATGGGGGCAGCAGACGCAAGCCCCCTAAAGAGGTGTCGCTGACCGATCCGCAGGCAGCGTGGGTTGCGAGGAAGAACACCGATCCTTTTTTCGCTTACGACGCCAATTATCTCATCGACAACAAAGCCGGGATCATCGTCGACGCCGAGGGCACGCGCGCCAACCGGATTGTAGAGATCGCCATTACGAGGACCATGCTGGACCGGGTCGGGCGGCGCTTTCAGCTTCGACCACAGCGGCTCGCAGCCGACACTGCTTATGGTGCAGTCAGGCTGCTCAAGTGGTTGGTGGACCGCAAGATAGCCCCGCACATTCCGGTCTGGGACAAATCGGCACGCTCCGATGGCACCCTCAGCCGCGCCGATTTTGTCTTCGACCGGGAGCGCAACGTCTATATCTGCCCAGGTGGGAAGCTGCTGCACACCACCGGAACAATCATCGACGGCGGTACGCTTCGCTATCGTGCCTCAAAGCGCGACTGCGATGTCTGCGCGCTCAAAATGCAGTGCTCCCCCAACACGCCTATGCGACAGATTCCCCGCGATGTTCATGAGGAAGCTCGCGATGTCGCCCGCGCACTGACGAAGACCGAGGCTTACGAACAATCACGTCGGGAGCGCAAAAAGGTCGAGATGTGCTTTGCTCACATGAAGCGTATCCTCAAGCTCGACCGGCTTCGACTGCGAGGCTTAAGTGGGGCTAAAGATGAGGTGCTACTGACCGCAACCGCTCAGAACCTGCGGCGCCTCGTCAAGTTCCTCTGCCGCCCGCCGCCATCGGCGGCAGTCCCCTGTGGGGCGTAGCCGGTCTGCCAAAGTGTGTGACGATAACGCAGTCAGACGCTCTCAGCGGAGCATGCCACGAACTGACCAATGCTCAAATCCGCCCTAGCTGCAAAAACCAGTCGAGTTTTGCAACACAATCCCTCGAAAGCGGACATGAGTTCACGCACTAGCTCGCCGGCTTCCGATTTGGAAAAAGCTGCGGCCGCAGTTTCGGGTGGCAGCCCATCATCTTCGGCGCATAGGGCGTCTCGGCGCCGAGCTCTTCGGCGGCATGCCACGCCCAGCGCGGATCCCACATCGCGCCGCGCGCTAGGCAGATCAGGTCGGCTTTGCCGGAGGCCACGATGTCCTCGGCTTGCCGGTAACCGGCAATCAGGCCGACGGTCATGGTCGTGATGCCGGTTTCCTTCTTAACCTTGTCGGAGAACGGCACCTGATAGCCGGGCGCCAGCGGAATTTTCTGCTTCGGATCGAGCCCGCCGCTCGACACGTCCATATAGTCCAGGCCGCGCTTCTTCAGCTCTTTGGCCAACAGCACGGTCTCCTCCGGCGTCCAGCCGCCGTCCACCCAATCGGCGGCGGAGACGCGCATGCCGAGCGGCTTATTTTCCGGCCATACCGCGCGCACCGCTTCGTACATTTCGATGGCAAAGCGCATGCGGTTTTCGCTCGAGCCGCCGTATTCGTCGGTGCGCTTGTTGGAAATCGGCGACAGGAACTGATGCGCAAGGTAACCGTGCGCGCCGTGCAGCTCGATCACGTCATAGCCGATGCGGTCGACGCGCTTGGCGGCGGCGGCGAATTCGCCGAGGCAGCGCTTGATGTCGTCCTTGGTCATGGCGTGCGGCATCGGCCAGCCGGTGTCATAGGGAATGGCCGAGGGCGCCTCCGGCGTCCACGCGTCCGGCCCTTCGAGGATCGGCTTGCCGCCCGCCGCCGGCACCGTGGTCGGCCCCTTGCGGCCGGCATGCGCCAACTGCACGCCGAGCTTGGCGACGCCGTAGGTCCGGCAGAAATCGTGCACCCGCTTGAGCGCCGCCTCGTTCTCGTCCGACCACATGCCGGCGCATTTCGGCGTGATCCGCCCCTGCGGATTGACGTCGGTCATCTCGCACATCACGAGCCCAGCGCAGCCGAGCGACATATTGCCGAGATGCATCAGGTGCCAATCGTTCGCCGAGCCGTTGTCGGAATTGTATTGGCACATCGGCGAAACCACGACGCGGTTGGGCAGCGTGAGCCCGCGGAGCGTGATCGGAGAGAACAGGACGCTGGCCATTGCTTCGGATCCTTTGGTGCTGAGACGAAATCGGTCGGGGCCTGCAATATCACGATTTCCAGCGTCGGGTACACGTCCCGAAAACGTACGATCCGGACGGTCTGCAACTCGAAACGGTTCAATGAGTCGCAATCCCTCGGCTATCCGGGCGACGAGGACATGGGCTAGTCTTGGCTCAAAATCGCGCTTGAGGGGAAACGGGGGACGGGACTTGTGAATGCGCAGTTCTGGCTGATTCAGGCCTTTAACGGCATTTCCTATGGCGCGCTCCTGTTCCTGTTGGGCGCCGGGCTTTCGCTGATTTTCGGCGTCATGCGCATCGTCAATCTGTCGCATGGCGCTTATTTTCTGTGGGGCGGCTATATCGCGCTGTCGGTGATCTGGGCCACCGGCTCATGGGCGCTGTCGCTGCCGCTCGCGGCGCTGGCGGTCGGGGCGATCGGGCTCCTAATGGAGCGGGTGTTCCTGCGTCCGCTCGGGTTTGACCCGTTGCGTCAGGTCCTGCTGACGGTGGGGTTCGCGTATTTGTTTCAGCAGGCCGCGCTCGACATTTGGGGCGGCAACAACTTCGAGATCGATCCGCCGGATGCGCTGGAACACAGCGTGGCGATCGGCGGCCTCTACTTTCCGCTCTACCGCGTGTTCATGATTGCGACGGCGCTCGTCATCGGCATCGGCATCTGGCTGGCGATGGAAAAGACCCGTATCGGCGCCGCGGTGCGCGCCACGGTCGACGATGCGCAGATGGCGCGCGGCGTCGGTATCGATACCAATCGTATCTCGATGTTCGTGTTTGCGCTCGGCGCGCTTCTCGCCGCGCTCGGCGGCGTGATCGGCGGCGCCTTTCTCGGCGTCTATCCCGGCCTCGATTTCGAGGTTCTGCCGCTCGCCTTCGCGGTCGTCATCATCGGCGGCATGGGCTCGCTCGGCGGCGCCGCCATCGGTGCGATGCTGGTCGGGCTTGCCGACAATTTCGGCAAGGCGCTGTTTCCGGAACTTGCCTATTTCACGCTCTATGCGCCGATGGTGCTGATCCTGGCGATCAAGCCCACCGGCCTGTTCGGGCGCGAGTGACCGGCCGATGAGCCAGCGCGCCAACATTATTGCCGTCGCCGCCGTTCTGCTTGCGCTTGCGGTGATCATTCCGCATTCCACGTCGTTCGTGGTGCTGTTGGCGACGCGGGCGCTGGTGTTCGCGATCCTGGCGATGAGCGTGGATATCCTGCTCGGCTTTGTCGGTCTCGCCTCGCTCGGCCAGGCGGCCTATTTCAGCGTCGGCGCCTATCTCGCGGCAATCCTTTCGATGAAATATCACTTCGGCCTCGGCTGGGACTTCTGGCTTCTGGTCCCGCTCGGCATGCTGGCAGGCGCCGCCACCGCGGCTTTCTTCGGCCTGTTCGCGATCCGCGCCACCGGCGTCTATTTCCTGATGATCACGCTGGCCTTGAGCCAATGCGTATGGGGGCTCGCTTACCGCTGGAATTCGCTGACCGGCGGCGACAACGGTCTCAATGTCACAGCGCGGCCGAACTTCGGTCTCGACCTGAGCAACGAGCGGACGTTCTTCTATCTGGTCTTTGCCTTCTTCGCCGCCACATTGCTGGCGCTTTACGTCCTGGTGCGCTCGCCGTTCGGCCGCAGCCTGGAAGGCATCCGCGAGCGCGAGCTACGCATGCGCATTCTCGGCTATAATACTTGGCTGCACAAATACATCGCCTTTATCATCGCCGGCGCCGTTGGCGGCCTATCCGGCGTGCTGTGGGCGTTCACCAACGGCCTGGTGAGCCCGGATACCGCCGTGCTGACGACATCTGTCGACGCTTTGCTGATGGTGGTGCTGGGCGGCGCCGGCACGCTCGTTGGCGGCGCGCTTGGCTCGGCGATCGTGTTCGGCCTGCGCGAATATCTCTCGACGCTCGTGCCGTGGTGGCAATACGTGCTGGGCGGCGTCTACGTGCTGACGATCCTGTATTTGCCGATGGGGTTGATGGGGCTTCCGGCGCGATTTCGGCAACCCCGCGCTTTGCCTGACCCGGCGGAAAAACCGGCGGCGACGGAGAAACTAGCAGCCTAGCCTTCCGTGCATAGCGGAAGGCGCCACAATAAGGGAGGAAAGACATGACAATCACATTGCCACGACCAAAGCTTGCGGTGCTGTTGGGCGGTTGTCTTGTGCTCGGTGTGAGCATGAGCGGCCCGGCGCAAGCGGACGACTTGCGCATCGGCTTACTGTCGCCCACGACCGGTTTCCTGTCGCAAACCGGCCAGGACATGGTGCATGGCTTCCAGCTTTATCTCGACGAACACCATGGCATGCTCGGCGGCGCCAAGGTCGACCTGATCGTCGAAGATACCCAGGGCAAGCCCGACACCGCCGTGACCAAGGCAAAGAAGCTGGTGCTCGAGGACCATGTCGACATGTTCATCGGTGGCGTGCTGGCCTCGACCGGTTACGCGCTCGCGCCGGTGAGCACCGAAGAGAAGACGGTCTATATTTCGTCGATCGCCGCGGCCGACGACCTGACTCAACGTCAGCTCAGCAAATATCCGTATTTCATCAGAACCACCTGGACGAGCTCGCTGCCTAATCATCCGCTTGGCCAATGGGCCTGCGATCAGGGCTATAAGAAAGCCGTCATCGTCGCCACCGACTATGCCTTCGGTTATGAATTGGCCGGCGGTTTCCAGAAGGCATTCGAGGATTGCGGCGGCAAAGTCATTCAGAAGATCTGGCCGCCGCTCGGCAACAAGGATTTCGGGCCCTATATCCCGACGATCAAGAGCGATGCCGACGTCATCTATTCGCTGCAGGTCGGTCCGGCGGCGCCGCAATTCCCCAAGCAACTGCGCGAGGCCGGCGTCAAGCTGCCGATCGTCGCCGGCGGCACCAGCTATGACGACTACAATCTGCCGTTCGACAGCGACGTGGTCATCGGCGATGTCTCGGCGTTGATGTACAGCGCCGCGCTGCAGACGCCGAAGAACGAGGCTTTCGTCAAGGCGTTCCGCTCCAAATACAACGAAGTTCCCGGCTACTATGCGGAAGCCAACTACACCACCGCGCAAATGGTCGACGAGGCCATCGCCAAGAGCAACGGCAAATTCCCGGGGCCGGAACAGTTTCTCAAAAACATGTTGAGTCTGAAGATCGACGCGGCGCGCGGGCCGGTCTCATTTGACGACATGCGCAACCCGGTCGAGAACGTCTATATCCGCAAGGTCGAGAAGACGACGCTATTCGGCGACACCAAGCCGCAGCTTTGGAACGTGGTCATCAAGACCTATCCGAACGTCGGCCAGTTCTGGACCTACGGCAAGGAGAAGTTCCTGCAACAGCCCGTTTACAGCCGCGATTTCCCGCCCTGTAAATACTGCGAATAAGGCGAAGGACGACGAATCCCGGATGCGGTGCGCCGCGCTGCATCCGGGAAACGCTTAAGGATTTGTAGGTGAATCATACGCGAACTAACGGCCACGCGCCGGTACTCGAACTGAAAGACCTGTCGAAATCGTTCGGCGGGCTGCAAGCCTTGCGCGGGGTGTCTTTGAAAATGATGCCCGGCGATCGCAAAGCGATCATCGGTCCGAATGGCGCCGGCAAGACCACGCTGTTCAACGTCATCACCGGTATCCTTCCGGCCAGTTCCGGCAGCGTCGTGCTGTTCGGCCGCGAGGTGACGCGCTGGCCGAGCCACCGGCGCACCGCACTCGGCATGGCGCGCACCTTCCAAGTGACCAGCCTGTTTCCGCGGCTCACCGTGCTCGACAATGTGCTGCTGGCGATCAAGGGCTTGCTGCCGTCGAAATTCGTGATGTGGCGGTTTATGTCGTCCTATCGCGACGTCCATGCCAAGGCGATCATGCTGTTGCAGCACGCTTCGTTTCTCGACCGCAAGGACATCGAGGTTCGCTATCTGTCGCACGGCGAGCAACGCCAGCTTGAAATCGTGGTCGGACTGGCGAGCGATCCGAAAATCCTGCTGCTGGACGAGCCGGCCGCCGGGCTGTCGTCGGGCGAGACCGCCGAGATGGCCGCGTTCCTGCGCAAGCTCGATCCCGGATTGGCGCTTCTGCTGATCGAGCACGATATGGATGTGGTGTTCGACGTGGCTTCGGAGATTTCCGTGCTGCATTTCGGCGAAGTGCTGGAAAGCGGCACGCCGCAACAAATCCACGCCAGCCCACGCGTGCAGGAAGTCTATCTGGGGACCGGCTAGCGCGATGGGCATTCTGGACGTCGAGGACATTCATACTTATTACGGCAATGCGTATGTCTTGCAGGGCCTGTCGCTGCAACTCGAGCAAGGCCAGATTCTCGGCCTGCTCGGCCGCAACGGTGTCGGCAAAACCACGTTGGTCAATTCGATCATCGGGTTTACGCCGCCGCGCCGCGGCAAGATCTATTTCAAGGGCAGCGAAATCACCGGTAATTCGTCATTCGCCATCGTACGCAGCGGCATGGGACTGGTGCCGCAGGGCCGCCGCGTCTTCCCTACGCTGAGCGTCGAGGACAATCTGTTGGTTGCCGAGCGGAGCGCCGAGCGCCACGGCTGGAGCCTGGCGCGGGTTTATGAGTTGTTCCCGCGACTCAAGGAACGGCGTCGTCAGCACGCCAAGACGCTGTCCGGCGGCGAACAGCAGATGCTTGCCATCGGCCGCGGGTTGATGACCAATCCCGATTGCCTGATCATGGACGAGCCGTCGGAAGGGCTCGCTCCGATCATCATCCAGGGGCTGTGGGAGGCCATCGCCAAGCTCAAGCGGGAAGGCCTTTCCATCCTTCTCGTCGAGCAGAACGCGGCGCTGGCGCTAAAACTCGTCGACTTCGTCCATGTCATGAGCAAGGGCCGCTTGGTCTATTCGGCGCGGCCCGAGGAGCTGGCGGACAACCAGGATATAAAGTCGCGGTTTCTGGGGATTTGAACGGGGCCGCCAATTTCACGGCCGCAAATCTTAAGGCCGCAAATCTTAAGGCCGCAAATCTTAAGGCCGCCAGTTGAGCTGAACGACCTTGTTGCCGCTCGCCTGGTTATATTGGATCGCCTGCGCCTTCATGCTGGCGATCGATTGTGCGTTGCCCAGCGGACATTGCACTGAACTGTGCTGCATCGCTGCATGATCGAGCGCGCTACCGAACTCGGACTCGACAGTTTCCATCGATTGGTCGTCCGAAAACGGCGCCGACATATAGACTGTGTGCTGGGCGGGCGCGACGGCGAGGCAGTATCGCCACTCGGCGGCGCGCGCGCTGCCGCCGTCCCAGGTGCCGATCAGGAAGGCTGCTCCCAAGAGGAACCATTGCAAGCGGTTTGGCATGGCATGGCCCGCAGCGAATCGCATTGGAAAAGCCTAACCGACCGCCGCGGGTTTGCCACTGCGATTTGTACGAGTGCGGTGCCGCGGGAGGTCGGCGAATAAAGCGGGCGGATCGGTGTTATCGAGGCAACAGCTCTGCAATACGAGGATCGGCCATGAAGCGACTTTTGCTCATCTTGGCGGTTTCGATCGCGACCGCCGGTTTCGGCCCCCGCGCGCAAGCGCAAAATTACCCATGGTGCGCCTTCTATAGTACCGGCGATCAGGCGGTGAATTGCGGCTTTGTCAGCCGCGAGCAATGCATGGCGACGGTGAGCGGCATCGGCGGGTTCTGCATGCCGAACAATACCTACCAGCCGGTGCCGTCCAGGCGCCGCTAAGCATCGGGGACCGCCCGTCGCCGTCCCCGCGGGGTTGCGGCCCTGCGACCATAGGTCTTCCAGGTTCACCACGGCGCGTTCGGCAGCCCCGGTGCGGAACCTGGGACGGATGTTCTTGACTCCGACCCCCAAGCCGTTTCGGAATAGGGCAGGGCAGGAACACACATGATCAAGAAATTTCACGTTCTCTATGTCGGCCAGATCGAGCTCGACAATGTGGGCTTAGCCGGCACGCCGGCCAACGACCGGCGCTATTCGGACGAGCGGCTGCGCGAGGCCTTCTTCACCGCGCGCGACGTCGCCCAGCTCATGGACGAGCTCGGCTTCGAGACGCTGTGGACCGCGGAGCATCATTTCCAGCGCGAGGGCTACGAGGTCTTCCCGAACCTTATTCAGCTCGGGCTCTGGCTCGCCACCCAGACCAAGCGGTTGAAATTCGGCTGTGCCTTTAACGTGCTGCCGATGTGGCACCCGATCCGCATGGCCGAGGACTACGCCATGGCCGATATCGTCACCGACGGCCGCGTGGTGCTCGGCGTCGGCCGCGGCTATCACACCCGCGAGGTCGAATCCTTCGGCGCGCCGCTCCTTGACGCCGAGAAGAACCGCGAACTGTTCGAGGAGCAACTGCGGCTCCTGTTGACCTGCTTCAACGAAGAGAGCTTCCACTTCAAGGGCAAATATTACGAGGCGCCGCCGCCGGTGGACTATCGCGGCTACAAGCTCACAGACATCACGCTGGTGCCGCGGCCGAAGCATCTGCCGGTGGAAATCTGGATGCCGATCGCCAGCGGCAAGACCATCGAAATGATGGCGCAATATGGGTTGAAAGCGATGGTGACGCTCAACGGCGAGAAAATCCTCGACGACGTCATCCGCGCCTACCACGCCGCCTGCCTCAAGCACGGCCGCAATAAAGAACTCGGCGAGGACGTGATCTGGGGCGCCGGCGTCTACCTCGCCAATAGCCGCGACGAGGCGATCAAGAAACTTGAGCCGGCCCATGACGAGCGCTTCAAATGGTTCGCGCCGTTCGGTTTCGTGCGTTATGCCGACGAGGAGGGCCGCACCTGGGGCACGCCGGGCGCACCGTCGCGCACGCCGCTGTTGAAAGACGGCGTCGCGCAAAAAGCTTGGTTCTGCGGGCCGCCGGCCGAGGTGATCGACGGCATCAAGTCCATCGAGGCGAAATATCCCGGGCTGGAGAACTTCATGATCCATTGGGCCGAAGGTCTTTCGCCCAAGGAGTTCAAGGAGCAGCTGTGCTGGTTCGCCAAGGACGTGATGCCGGCATTCAAGTAAAGCGCGTCATTTCTCCAGCCGCGCCACGATCTCGACATGCGCCGAATAACGGAACTGGTCGACCGGCGTGACGGCGGTGATCCGATAGCCGCCGTCGGCGAGAATGCGCAGATCGCGCGCAAAAGTTCCCGCATTGCATGACACCGCGGCGATCACCGGAACGCGGCTCCCTGCGAGTTCGCGCGCCTGCGCCTGCGCGCCCTGGCGTGGCGGATCGAACACGGCCGCTTCGTAACGGTTGAGCTCGGCGGCGAGCAGCGGGTTCTTGAACAGGTCGCGCCGCTCCGTCGTGACGGGCTTCAACCCCGAAGCGATCTCGGCGCCGCGCCTGAGCGCGCCGAGCGCTGCTTCATCGTCGTCAACCGCGACAATGCGTGCCTTTGCCGCGAGCCGCAGCGCAAACGGCCCGACGCCGGCGAACAGGTCGGCCGTGCTTTTGGCGCCGGCGCAAATGTCGAGCACCAGCCGGGCCAGCACCGCTTCGCCTTCGGCGGTTGCCTGCAAGAATGCGGCGGGCGGCAGCGCCACTGTCGCCGTGCCGATCTGCAGCGTCGGCGCGCGCGCCTGCGCGATGAGCTCGCCGTGGCGCGTCAGGCGCGCCAGCTTTTGCTCCGCGGCGACGCGCGCCAGCGCCCCGGTCGCGCGCGCGGTCAACGGCCCCGATCCGCGCACGTCGACGTCGAGGCCGGTATCGGTCGCGGTGACCCCGATATCGAGCGGCTTGGCCATGGCGCCGAGCCGCTCGGCGATGGCCCAGGCCGCGGCGAGCGCGCCGTCGAGGCCTTTGGCCAGAATCGGACAGCGGTCGATCGCGACCACATGATGCGCCCGAGCCGCCGAAAAGCCGACTTCGAGCACGTCGTGGGTGCCGCGGCGGGCGTGAAACACCGCGCGGCGGCGGCCGTCGCCATGCGCGTCGATAAGCTCGGCGACCGGCGCCTCGATGCCGGCCTGGTGCAGCGCCTCGATGACGAGGCCGCGCTTCCAGGCGCGGTAGGGAGCGCTCGCCCAATGCTGCAAGGCGCAGCCGCCGCAGACGCCGAAATGCGGGCAGATCGGCGCGATGCGCTCGGGGCTCGGTTGTTCGACGGTGAGGAGCTGCCGGCGGTCCGGATGGCCGGGCCAATCCTCGACTTCGACGCGTTCGCCCGGCAGCGTGCACGGCACATAGATCGGACCGTCGGCGCCGGCCGCGACGCCGTCGCCGCGCTGGCCGACCGCATCGATTTCCAGGTGCTCAACCACGTTCGGCCTCGATGAAAAATTCCTGATTGCCGTCGCCGCCGCGGATCGCGGAGGCGACGACAGGACGGGTGCGCCAGCCGAGCGAAGCGACGAATGCGGCGATATCGTCGCACACGGCCTTCTGCACCGCCTCGTCGCGCACAATGCCTTTATTGCTGTCGTGGCGCCCCGCCTCGAATTGCGGTTTGATCAGCGCCAATATTTGCGCGCGCGGCTTGAGCAGACTGCCGACTGCGGGCAGCACGAGCTTGAGCGAGATGAAGCTTACGTCGATGGTGGCGAAGTCGGGCAGTTCCGGCAAACGCGTCGGATCGAGCTTGCGGATATCGGTTTGTTCGATGCTGACGATGTCGTCGCGGCCCCGCAGCCGCGAGTGCAATTGGCCGGTGCCGACGTCAACCGCATAGACCCGCTTGGCCCCGCGTTCGAGCAGCACCTCCGTAAAGCCGCCGGTCGAGGCGCCGACGTCGAGGCAGATGCGGCCGGCAACGTCGAGCCCGAAATGATCGAGCGCGGCGGCAAGCTTGACGCCGCCGCGCGACACATAAGGGTGCTCGGGCGCGGCGGCGATGACGGCGGCGGCAGAAATCTCGTCGGAGGCTTTGCGCACGAGCACGCCGTCGGCAGTCACGTGTCCGGCGGCGATTGCGGCTTGCGCCCGCGCGCGGCTGTCGAACAGCCCGCGCGCGACCAGCAGCCGATCGGCTCGTTCTTTGGTCGTCATGGTGGTTGGATTATATATCCACTCGTCCCCGCGGAAGCGGGGACCCAGCGTTAGATTCCCGCTTTCGCGGGAATGAGCGGACTTTGCCTAGCCTGCGCTCAGGCGAGCTTCACCACTTCGCCGCGCATGTTCTGGCCGAGCGCCTCGAAGGCCTTGGTGACGATGCCTTTGGCGTCGAGTCCGGCCTTGGCGTACATGGCGTTGGGCGAATCCTGATCGATGAAGAAATCCGGCAACACCATGGAGCGCACTTTCAGCCCGCGATCGAGCGCGCCGTGCTCGGCGAGCGCTTGGAGCACGAAGGAGCCGAAGCCGCCGATCGCGCCTTCCTCGATGGTGAGCAGCACCTCGTGCTCCCGGGCGAGCCGCAGCAACAGATCGACGTCGAGCGGCTTGGCGAAGCGCGCATCGGCGACCGTGGTCGGCAGCCCGTAGCCGGCGAGCTCGTCGGCGGCCTTGAGGCATTCGCCGAGCCGCGCGCCGTAGGAGAACAGCGCCACTTTGGTGCCTTCGCGCAGGATGCGGCCTTTGCCGATCTCAAGCGGTTTGGCTTCGTCGGGCATCGGCACGCCGCGGCCCTCGCCGCGCGGATAGCGCAGCGCCGAGGGGCGGTCGTCGATGGCCACCGCGGTCGCCACCATATGCGCAAGGTCGGCCTCGTCGGCCGCCGCCATCAGCACGAAGCCGGGCAGGCAGCCGAGATAAGCGATGTCGAAGGCGCCGGCATGGGTCGGCCCGTCGGCGCCGACCAATCCGGCGCGGTCCATGGCAAAGCGCACCGGCAGGCGCTGGATGGCGACATCGTGCACGACTTGATCGTAAGCGCGCTGCAGGAACGTCGAATAGATCGTGGCGAACGGCTTGTAGCCTTCGGTGGCAAGCCCCGCGGCAAACGTCACGCCGTGTTGCTCGGCAATCCCGACGTCGAAGGTGCGGTTGGGAAACTCCTTCTGGAACAGATCGATACCGGTGCCCGACGGCATCGCCGCGGTGATGGCGACGATCTTGTCGTCCTTCTTCGCTTCCTTGATCAGGCTTTCGCCATAGACTTTCTGATAAGCGGGCGCGGTCGGCTTCGATTTGACCTGCGCGCCGGTGGCGACGTCGAACTTGACGACGCCGTGATATTTGTCGGCGGATTTTTCCGCCGGCGCATAGCCTTTGCCCTTCTGCGTCACGACATGGACCAGGATCGGTCCGTTCTTCATGTCGCGGACGTTCTGCAGCACCGGCAGCAAGTGATCGATATTGTGGCCGTCGATCGGGCCGACATAGAAGAAGCCGAGCTCGTCGAACAGCGTGCCGCCGGTGACCAGGCCGCGGGCATATTCCTCCACCGCCATGGCGCGCTGCTCAAGCATTTTGCTCGGCATGTGCTTGGCGATGCTGCGGAGCACCTTGCGCAGGCGATGATAGCCGCGGCCGGACACCCGGCGGGCGAGATAGGCCGAGAGCGCGCCGACCGGCGGCGCGATCGACATGTCGTTGTCGTTGAGCACCACGATCAGCCGCGAATTCATTGCGCCGGCGTTGTTCATCGCCTCATAGGCCATGCCGGCCGACATCGCGCCGTCACCGATCACGGCGATGACGTTGTTCTGCTTGCCCTGCAGGTCGCGGGCGACCGCCATGCCAAGCCCGGCGGAAATCGAGGTCGAGGAATGCGCGGCGCCGAACGGGTCGTATTCGCTCTCGGCGCGCTTGGTGAAACCGGACAGCCCGCCGCCCATGCGCAGCGTGCGGATGCGCTCGCGGCGGTTGGTGAGGATCTTGTGCGGATAGGCCTGATGGCCGACGTCCCAGATCAACCGGTCGGCCGGCGTGTCGAACACGTAGTGCAGCGCCACCGTGAGCTCGATGACGCCGAGCCCGGCGCCGAGATGGCCGCCGGTGACCGCGACCGCATCGATGGTTTCACGGCGCAGTTCGTCGGCGACCTGCCGCAATTGGTTGGGCTCGAGGCGCCTTAACTCTTCTGGGGTCTTGATTTGGTCGAGCAATGGGGTCTTAGACGAAACCGTCACGCTACGCTCCTTTTTCAGACCAATCGGTTGTTTCGGCCTAACGCCGATTATTGGGGCTCGGTGAGGCCCGGCAATGGTTCACGCAGATAGGGATGTCCCATGCAAATTCTAGGGTCCTTACACCATCCTATGCCGGGAACGCAATTTGGCCGGTACTGCCGGTAAGGAACGGCCTGGAAGGAACCGCGAGCCTTTCCATGGACTTGTATCGAGAGTCCCGTATCACCCCTTCAACTCCATGATGTATGTAAAGTTCAGTATTTTACCAGGGCTGGACCGTCCCGTTGGGCGGGATTCTGGCGCCTGCTATAGTTTGGCGCCTGTCCCTCAGTCTTAACGGCGGGCGAGGTGGTTCACCGTGGCGCTCGAAATATACCGCAGGAAACGGAAATTTGATGTCACATCGGAGCCGCGCGGCCGCAAAGCGGCCCGTGGCGGCAATCATTATGTGATCCAGAAGCACGCCGCGACGCGGCTGCATTATGACCTGCGCCTCGAGCTCGACGGCGTCATGAAGAGCTGGGCGGTCACCCGCGGCCCGAGCCTCGATCCCACCGAAAAGCGCCTCGCCGTCCAGGTCGAGGACCATCCGATCGAATACAACAGCTTCGAAGGCACCATTCCGGAGGGCGAATACGGCGGCGGCACGGTGATGATCTGGGATCGCGGCCGCTGGTTCCCGGAAGGCGATCCGCACCGGGGTCTGGCCAAAGGCCACCTCGAATTCACCCTCGACGGCGAGAAATTACACGGCCGCTGGCATCTCATTCGCATGCGCAAGCGCGAGCGCGACCGCCACGAAAATTGGCTCCTCATCAAGGGCCAGGACGAAGCCTCGCGCAGCGAACGCAACGGCGATATTTTGCAGGAGGAGCCGTTATCGGTCGCGACCGGCCGCTCGATGGACGAGATCGCCGCGGGCAAGGGCAGAAAACGCGTCTGGCACAGCAATCGTAAAGCCGCCCCGCCGACGGACGCGCCACGGCCGCAGTCGCAGCGTGAATTCAAAGCGCAATTGCGGGCGGCGGCCGAGTCGCTAGCAAAGAAGAGTTCCAAAGCGCGGGCCAAAGGAACGAACAAGGCAACGACCAAAGCAACGACCAAGGCTGCTACCAAACAAACGCGCACGGCAAAGCCGGCAGTCCGCTCGCGCGCGAAGCCTGCGGCGGTTGCCGCCGCGCGCAAGCGCTCGGCTCCGGCGCAGCACGGCGGCAGAGCGAGCCGCTTGCCCGATTTCATCCCGCCGGCTCTCGCCACGCTGCATGACACGGCGCCGAGCGGGCCGGAGTGGCTGCACGAGATCAAATTCGACGGTTACCGCATTGAGGCGCGGCTTGACCACGGCAAGGTCAAGCTGCTCACGCGCAAAGCGCTCGATTGGACGCATCGTTTCGAACGCATCGCCGAGGCGGTGGCCGCGCTTCCCGCGGAGACGGCGCTGCTCGACGGTGAATTGGTGGTCGAGAACGACAAAGGCATTTCGAGTTTTGCAATGCTGCAGAACGATCTTAAAGAGGACCGCGGCGATCGTTTCGTCTATTGGGTGTTCGACCTCCTCTATCTGGACGGCCGCGACTTGACCAAAGAGCCGCTGATCGCGCGCAAGGACGCGTTGCGCCGCCTCCTCAAGGGCAACTCAAAGAGCGGGCCCATTCGCTATGCCGGGCATTTCGACGAAGACGGCCCGGTGATTTTCAAGCATGCCTGCAGCATGAAACTCGAAGGCATCGTGTCGAAGCTGCGCGACGCGCCCTATCGCCCGGGGCGGTCGGACAATTTCGTCAAAGCCAAATGCCACGACGCGCAGGAAGTCGTCGTCGCCGGCTTTTCGCCGTCGAATGCGCAGCGCAACGCCGTCGGCGCGCTGACCGTCGCCTTTCACGACAACGGCAGACTGCGCTACGCCGGCCGCGTCGGCACCGGTTACACCCGCGAGACCGCGCGCGATTTGTGGCGGCGGCTCGAGCCGCTGCGCATCGATCGCCCGCCCGTCACCTTGCCCAAGGACGAGCGGCGCAAGAACGTTATCTGGGTCAAGCCGCAAATGGTCGTCGAGACCGAGTTCCGCGGTTTTACCCATGACGGCCTGCTGCGCCAGGCCGCCTTCAAAGGGTTGCGCGAGGACAAGCCGGCGCGCGAGGTGGTGCGCGAAACCTCGGTGCCGGCGCCGGCGACCGCGGCGCAGCACCATGCGGTGCGAAAGTCGCCGCCGGCGGCGAAGCGCGGCAGCAAAAGCGCCAACCGCGACGTTACAATAGCCAATGTCCATTTGACCCATCCCGACCGGGTCTATTGGCCCGATGCCGGCGTGACCAAGCAGGATCTCGCGGAGTATTACGTGAGCGTGTGGGATGTGATGGCCTCGCACGTCGTCGACCGGCCGCTTGCCATCGTGCGCGCTCCGGAGGGCATTGGCGGCGAAACCTTCTTCCAGAAGCACATCGCCTCCACCGTCAAGCAATCGCCGCTGCGCCATGTCGTTAACGCCAAGGAGCACGACGTCATCGCAGTGGAAAAGCGCGACGATCTGATCGCGCTGGTGCAGTCCGGCGCGCTCGAGGTTCACGTCCGCGGTTCGCGGCTCGGCAGACTGGAAGTGTGCGACCGCATCGTCTTCGACCTCGATCCGGGGGAGGGCGTGTCGTGGAAGCAAATCGTCGCGGCGGCGCAGGAGACCCGCGACCGGCTTAAGGCGGAGAAGCTCAAAAGCTTCGTCAAGCTGACCGGCGGCAAGGGCATTCATGTCGTGGTGCCGATCGACGGCGCCGATTGGGACACCGCCAAAGACTTCGCTTCGCGCATCGCCAACGCCATGGCCGCCGATGCGCCGCAGCGTTACCTCGCCAAGATGACCAAGGCGCTCCGCCACAACAAAATCTTCATCGATTATTTGCGCAATTCGCGCGAGGCGACCGCGGTCGCCGCCTATTCGACCCGCGCGCGTCCCGGCGCGCCGGTATCGATGCCGCTGTCATGGGAGGCGCTGCCGCGCACCACGAGCGCCAATCAGTTCACCGTGCTCAATATAAAGAAGCATTTGCGCGGTGATGCCTGGGCGGAGATGGGGAAGGTGAAACAAAAATTGCCATCGATTCCTCGTCAGCGCCGGGCTTGACGCGCCTGCGCGGCCGAAGCCACTTCGGTGTGGCGAAGGCCCAGCGGCCCATGCCGAGGGGCAGATTGCGAGAGAGAGTTGATCCCTCACCCTGAGGTGCTCGGCGCGAAGCGCCGAGCCTCTAAGGGCGAGAGCCGAAGCATCTGAGCCGCATCCTTCAAGGCACGCCTTCGGCGTGCGCCTCAGGATGAGGTCAAGCTCGGCAATGACCGCTCACCCCGCGAGTCGCAATCGCTCCCCCTTCGGCTCGAAGCGCGAGCGGAAAATCTCGGCGTCGAGCGGATCGGCGAAGCAATAGCGCACGAAGGCGGCGTAATCGTCCTCGACATACATGTCGAATTTCTCGACGTGGGCGATGAGGAAATCCAAGATCGCGCTGTCGTCGGCAAGCTGGCGGCGCGGCAGCACCACCTGGTACGGGCATTCCTCGTCGAGCTTGCGCAGCCATGCGCTTTTCTGGTCCGAATCCATCGCAGTTACCCCGAATCTCGTGCGCTTCCCTCTTGATCCGAACCGACGATTGTTCTCTGTTTGTTCTAATATGTCAAGTGAAATATTCTGAAGGGCAAATCATTGGCAGCGCGGCGGTGTTCATTCCTCAGCGGGCGAGACAACGGAGTGATCCACGTGGTGAAAGCCATTTCGGGACTGATAATCGCCGCTGCCGCTATCGCGGTGGCCATGTGTTTTGACATTCCGGTAAGCCGGGCATCTTCCGGAGATGAGCCGTGGTGCGTCATGAGATTTGGCGACGACATCTATTGGGACTGCCACTACCGCACGGCCCAGGAGTGCCTGGCGAGCATAGCGAGCGGCAATCGCGGCTCCTGCAACGTGAATCCGTCGCCCGGTCCGCCCCCGCCTACCGCGTCGGCGGCACACAGTCACAAGGGACGCCGCGTGCAGTGACATGAGGGCGAAAGCTGTTGTCACTGGCGTAGAGACGAGGTCTTGACATCTGTCACCGTTATAGCTACATAGGGCCAGCTCGCCCATCGAAGGGACGTCGACCGGTGACAGCCGATCGATGGGGCGGGTGCGGTTCCCGGATGGGGCTTGTAACCCTTGATCCGGGCGGTTCTGGGCATCGACCGTCCGGCGCGTGATCGGACTGCCAGGTGCTGGCTGCACTGGTGCCGGAGAGGGTCCTCCCGTTTGGATCCGGTGATTCCAGGAAGCGCGGCCCGGAGCCGAGTCGAGGGTCAGGCCCCTCGGCGCATGACCGCGGTGGGGCGCCGAAAGGCGAGGGCGCCGCCGTTTTGATCCCGCGCTTGCGGGAGACAAGCGATGGTGCTCGCCGCATACGCTGGCAGGCTTTTCTTTCTGCGGCGGGGCGGAACCCGTGGTGCGCCGTTCGGCGCTCCGCCTCCCTTCCTTTAGGGAAAGGGAGGCACGAAGGGCTTTCTTGCAGTGGCGTAAGCAAAACTCGGATGCAAAGGCGCATCGCGAGAAGGATGAAACTTACCCTCTCCCGCTTGCGGGGGAGGGTAGGGAGGGGGCCTGCGGCGATGACGTTCGTGCAGCGTCCAAGACTTACCCCCTCTGGCGTCGCTTCGCTCGCCATCTCCCCCGCACGCGGGGGAGAGGAAACGCAAGCGCCGTGGGGCCGGCGGAAGCTACTCCCCGTCGAGCGGTTCGGTGCCGGTGGGCTTGCCGGCGGCATCGAGCGTGATTTTCTCGACGCGCGCTTCGGCCTGGCGCAGCAGATCTTCGCAGCGGCGTTTGAGCGCTTCGCCGCGCTCGTAGATGGCGACCGATTCCTCGAGCGGCACCTTGCCCTCTTCGAGCCGCTTGACGATCGTCTCGAGCTCTTCGATCGCCCGCTCGAACGGCAGTTTCGCGATATCGTTGTCCTGCGCCATTGTCCGGCACTCCAACCGTTTTATTTCTGCCGCTCGTCCCCGCGACCCGCCTACGCTCGCTCGGCGAGCTTCGGCGGGTTTGGAGTCCGCCGAAGCGCGGAGCGCGAAGGCGGAAAGCGGGGACCCAGCAAGGATAAAATTATGCGCTGGATTCCCGCTTGCGCGGGAATGAGCGGAAAGTCAATGGCGCCGCTATCCCCGCATCAGCGCGTTGACATGCGCGGCCACCGAATTGCCGAGCGCTTGGAGATCGTAGCCGCCTTCGAGCAGCGAGACGACGCCGCCGCCGGCGTGGCGGTCGGCAATCTCCATGATCTTTTGCGTCGCCCAGGCAAAATCCGCCTCCTCGAGATTGATGTTGGCCAGCGGATCGCGGTAGTGGGCGTCGAAGCCGGCCGAGATGATGACGAGCTCGGGCGCGAATTCGGTAAGCCGCGGCAGGATGCGGCTCTCAAAGGCGTCACGGAACTTTTCGGCGCCATCGCCGGGCCGCAACGGCGCATTGACCACTGTGTTGTAGTCGCCGCTTTCGCCGATGGCGCCGGTGCCGGGAAACAGCGGCATCTGATGCGTCGAGCAATACATCACGGTCTTGTCGGCCCAGAAAATCTCCTGCGAGCCGTTGCCGTGATGGACGTCGAAATCGACGATCGCCGCGCGCGCGATGCCGTGCTTGTTCTGCGCATGGCGGGCGGCGATAGCCGCGTTGTCGAAAAAGCAAAATCCCATCGGGCGCGCGGTTTCGGCGTGATGGCCGGGCGGCCGCGTGGCGACGAAGGCGTTGGCGGCTCTCTTCGCCACGACTTCGTCGACGGCATGGATCGCGCCGCCGGCAGCGCGCAGCGCCGCCTCGAAACTGCCCGGCGACATCGAGGTGTCGGCGTCGAGCTGGACGAGGCCTTCCTCGGGCGTGGCGTCGCGCAAGGCCTCGATGTAATCCATCGGGTGGCAGAGCGCGATGGTTTCGAGCGGCGCGCGCGGCGCCTCGACTCGCGCCAGCATCTGGAATTTTTCCGCTTCCAGCGCGGCCTCGACGGCGCGCAGCCGGTCGGGCCGCTCCGGATGGCCGGCCGGCGTCAAATGCAGCAGACAGGCTGGATGGCTGATCAGGAGCGTGGACATTGCAACGAATGTAGGACGGGGCGCGCCGTAGCGAAACCCATCATTTGCCGCGCGCTACGAGGTGAGCGCCGCATCGGCGCCGAGCACGCCGGCCCCGCACTCGACAACGGTGCGTTCGAGCGCGCCGGCCCCGACCGCGATGTTTTCGGCAAAAAACCGCGCGATGGCGAGCCGTGCCGCCGCGTCGCCGCCGAGGCGGAGCGCCGCCAACGCCTGTTTCGCCAGCAGGCAGCCGCCTGTGGCAACGCCGAACAACCGCAAGTAAGGGCTGGCGCCGGCCAGCGCCGTGTCGGGCGCCTTTTCGATGGTGGCGAGGAGCCAGTCCGTCGCCCGCGACAGGCTTTCGACTGCATCGCCGAGCCGCACCGCCGCCCAGCCGAAGGCCGGATCGTTAGAGGCGTTCAACGCGGTAACGATGCCGCGCAATTCGTCGCAATGGCCCTTCACCGTGGCGCCGCCCGCAAGCGGCAGCTTGCGGGTGACCAGATCGATCGCCTGGATGCCGTTGGTGCCTTCATAGATCGGCGCGATCCGCGCATCGCGGAAAAACTGTGCCGCGCCCGTTTCCTCGATATAGCCCATGCCGCCGTGCACCTGCACGCCGAGCGAAGCAACCTCGTTGGCGATGTCGGTCGAGAACGCCTTGGCGACCGGCGTGAGCAGCGATGCCTGCGCATGCGCGGCCTTGCGCGCGGCTTCGTCGGCGCCGCGCTCGCTGCGGTCGATCGCCATGGCGGCGGCGTAACAGATGCCGCGGGCCGCTTGCGTGAGCGCGCGCATGGTCAAAAGCATGCGCCGCACGTCGGGATGGGCGATGATCGGCGACGACTCCGTCGCCTTCATGCCGGCGGTGCGGCCCTGTTTGCGCTCGCGCGCATAGGCCAACGCCTGTTGCGTCGCGGCCTCGGCGAGGCCGACGCCTTGCAGGCCGACGGCAAGCCGCGCCCGGTTCATCATGGTGAACATGCAGGCCATGCCGGCGTTTTCCTCGCCGATCAAAAAACCGATGGCGCCGGCATTGTCGCCGAGAATCATGGTGCAGGTCGGCGAGCCGTGAATGCCGATCTTGTGCTCGATGGAATGGGCGCGGACGTCGTTGCGTTCGCCGAGCGACCCGTCGGCTTTGAGCAAGAATTTCGGCACCAGGAACAGCGAAATGCCGCGCGTGCCTGGCGGCGCATCGGGCAGCCGCGCCAGCACGAAGTGGATGATATTGTCGGTGAAATCCTGCTCGCCGTAAGTGATGAAGATTTTCTGGCCCTTGAGCCGATAGCTGCCGTCGCCGGCGCGCTCGGCGCGCGTGCGCAAGGCGCCGACGTCGGAGCCGGCCTGCGGCTCGGTGAGCTGCATGGTGCCCATCCATTCGCCGGAGACGAGCTTTTCCAGATAAATGCGCTTGAGCGTGTCGCTGCCATGGGCGTTGAGCGCGTCGATCGCCGCCATGGTCAGCATCGGGCCGTTGGCGAAGCCGACCGAGGCCGCGTGCCACATCTCGGTGCAGGCGGCGTTGACGGTTTGCGGCAAAGCCTGGCCGCCCCATTCTCCCGGCGCCGTAACCGCATTCCAGCCGCCGAGCCGCCAATCGCGATAGGCTTCCTTCCAGCCCGGCGCCGTGGTGACGGCGCCGTCTTTGAACTTCGCGCCGAAGGTGTCGCCGATGCGGTTGAGCGGCGCGATGACGTCGCCGGCGAAGCGGCCGGCCTCCGCCAGCACCGCATCGACGTCGTCGAGCGAAAGATCGCCGAACAGGCCTTGCTCGATCGCGGAGCCGAGGCCGGCGGCGTTTCTGAGCGCGAAGCCGATATCGTCAAGCGGAGCGCGATAGCTCATGAGCGTCCCCAATGTGCGGTGCGGGCTTGTTCATCCGGTGGCGACGGTTACGCCGGGCGGCGGCACACTATCGTCCGGCACGAAGAAATCCGGCGCCAGCGTTTGTGTTGGATCGACGCGATAGCGCTCGAAGTCGGTGACGCCGTTCTCCCCCAAAAAACTGTCATCGATGATGAAGCGGCCGGTGAATTGGCGCGAAGGCTTGTTGAATATAACGTAAGCCGCATCCGCCATGATGTCCGGCTTGCGTCCGCGCGCGGCCATCGCGGCGCCGCCCAGGAGATTCTGCACCGCGGCCGTCGCGATCAGCGTGCGCGGCCACAGCGCATTGACGGCGATGCCCTTGCCGCGCAATTCGCCGGCGAGCCCGAGCACCACGAGACTCATGCCGAATTTGGCCATGCTGTAGGCGGTGTGCGGCGCAAACCACTTTTCCTTCATGTCGAGCGGCGGCGAGATCATCAGAATATGCGGATTGGCCGCTTTCTCCAGATAGCCGATCGCCCATTTGGAGACCATGAAGCTGCCGCGCGCGTTGATCTGCTGCATCAGATCGAACCGCTTCATGTCGGTCGCGGTCGTGTTGGTCAGTTGGATCGCGCTGGCATTGTTGACCACGATATCGATGCCGCCGAATTTTTGCGCCGTCTTGTCGAGCGCGTCGCGCACCAAGGTCTCGTCGCGGACGTCGACCACCAGCGGCAGCGCCTTGCCGCCGGCGCGTTCGATGTCTTGCGCGGCGGTATAGATAGTGCCGGTGAGTTTCGGGTGCGGCTCCGCGGTTTTGGCAGCGATGGCGATATTGGCGCCGTCGCGCGCGGCGCGCAGCGCAATCGCAAGCCCAATGCCGCGCGAGGCGCCGGTGATGAAAAGTGTTTTTCCGGAGAGCGCCATCGTTACTTCTTGCGCGACAGGAAGGCGGTAAAGGCCGCGCGCGCTTCGTCCGACTGCAGCCGTTCGCGAAAATGCATGATTTCGGTATCGATCTGCCGCTCGATGGCGTCAAGGCCGCCGCGCAGCAGCGCCCGCGACACCGCCACTGCGCCGACCGGAAGCGCCGCGATCTCCCGCGCCGCCTGCAGCGCCGCGCCGTCGACGGCGGCGGATTCGACGATGGTGTTGACGATGCCCGCTTCCTTTGCGTCGGCCGCGGAAAGCGGACGGCCCATCACCAGCATCGAGAAGGCGCGCGCATAGCCCATGCGCAGCGGCGCCAACAGACTCGATGCGGCTTCGGGAATAAGCGCAAGCTTGAGGAACGGTGTGGTGAAGGTCGCATCGGTGGACGCCACGACGTGATCGCAGTGAAACAGCATGGTCACGCCGATGCCGACGGCAAGGCCGCGCACGGCCGCGACCAGGGGCTTTCGATTGTGCGCAATCGTCTTCAAAAATTCGACAGTATGAGGCCGCAACGCGCCGCTCTTGGCCGATTCGAGAAACTCGCCGATATCGGCGCCGGCGCAGAAGGCGCCCGGCGCTGCCGGCGATGATAATGCAGCGGATGGCGTCGTCGTCTTGCGCCTCGCCGAGCGCGCGGGTCATCGCGGCATACATCGGCTGCGTCAGCGCGTTTTTCTTTTCCGGGCGATTCATCCGGATAATGCGGATTCCGCCGTCATCGCTGACCTCGATGGAATCGGGCATTGTTCCTCTTTTCCGGCCGGCGGGCGCGGCTGGGGCGGCCATAGACATTATTATAGGGCGATTATAGAGCGCAGAATCGGGGCCGATAGCCGGGGTTATCATTGATCCTTAGGGGACCCACCGTTATCTTCCGCGCGGCCGGGGCTATCCCCCGGCTGCAATCCGGATTGGGGCGTAGCCAAGTGGTAAGGCAGCGGATTTTGATTCCGCCATTCGGAGGTTCGAATCCTCCCGCCCCAGCCAGCCGCGGACCCGCCAACGCCTCGTGCCGTCCGCTTGGCCCGGCAGTTCCATAGTATTACCGGCACGATGTCACGAAACTTTTAGCAGCAAATCACCTTTTTCGATTGACTGCCGATCGCAACGACCCATGTAATTATTGCATCGCCTAAAGACGCGAACTTGCGGTCGGAGGTAGCCTTGACATCTGGTCGCGGTCGCTTCTTCGGCAGAAGGCTCGCAATCGCAATTCTTGTGGTTTCCGTTCCGTGCGGCGGCGCCGTCGCGCAAGGCGCTCCGCCGATACCGGCGGTCACGGTAAGCCCGGTGGCGAGCCACCGAGTCACCGAAACCGGCGACTTCATCGGCCGCGTCGTCGCAATCGATAAAGTGGATGTGGTCGCGCGGGTGCCCGGCTTCATCGAGCAGCGCAATTTCACCGAAGGGCAAATGGTCAAGACCGGTGACCTGCTGTTTCGCATCGAGCAGGACACCTACAAAGCCGCGGTCGATCAGCAGGAAGCCAACCTCGCTAAGGCCAAAGCGACCGAAGTCAACGCGAATTTGCAATTGCAGCGCGCCCAGGCGCTGGTGAAGAATGAGAACGTGCCGCAAGCCACGGTCGATCAGCTTGCGGCCGCCGAGCAGTCGGCGCAGGCCGACATCTTGCAAGCCCAGGCTCTGGTTGAACAGGCGAAAATCAATCTCGGCTACACCGAAATCCGTTCACCGATCGATGGCCGCATCGGGCTCGCCAATTTCACCGTCGGCAATCTTGTCGGGCCATCTTCGGGCACTCTTGCCACCATCGTCAGCCAAGATCCGATTTATGTCACGTTCCAGGCGAGCGAAGCCGATATCATCGCTTACAAACAAAGAGTGGCCGCCTCGGCCGACAAGAATCCTCATGTAACGATTCACATCAAGTTACCCGACGGCACAATCTACGCCTATCCAGGCACTACGAACTTTCTCGACGTGCAAGTGCAGACCGACACCGACACCGTCACGGCACGGGCGGAGCTGCCGAACCCGAATGGCGTTCTGATCCCCGGCGGAATTGTCGGCGTCATTGTCGAGCGGGGCAAACCCCGAACGGCACTTCTGGTGCCGCAATCCGCCGTTTTACTGGATCAGGCGGGGCATTATGTGATGCTGGTCGACGATGCCAAGAAGGTCGAGCAGCGGCGCGTCACGACCGGTTCCGAACAAGGCCGGGACGTTGAGGTAGCGTCCGGGCTTCGCGAAGGAGAGCTTGTTATCGTCGACGGCATCCAGAAAGTGCGGCCCGGTCAAATCGTGGCAACGACCGTCGCCCCGGAAAACTGAGCCGATGTTTTCCAGCATTTTCATCGATCGGCCACGGTTCGCTATCGTCATCGCAATCGTTATCACTTTAGCCGGCATCATTGCCATATCGGCTATACCGATCGCGCAGTTTCCCGACATCGTGCCGCCGCAGGTCACGCTCACGGCAAATTATCCAGGTGCCGATGCCGAGACGGTCGAGACGACGGTGGCGCAGCCGATCGAAGAGCAGATCAACGGCGTCGACAATGGCCTTTATTACCAGTCCGCGAGCGGCTCCGACGGCAGCTACACTCTCAATGTGACCTTCGCGCTTGGGACAGATCCGGATATCAATACGGTCAACGTTCAGAATCTCGCGAGCCTTGCCATACCGCAACTGCCCGCAGAAGTATCGCGCTCGGGTCTCACGGTTCGCAAAAAGTCCGCGGCTCTTCTGCAAGTCATCAATATCTACTCACCCAAGAACACGTTTGACGCCGTTTATCTGAGCAATTATGCGACGATTAACGTCATCGACACGCTGGCGCGGATCAAAGGCGTCGGTCAGGTCGCGCTATTCGGGCCGCTCAACTATTCACTGCGGATTTGGCTCGATCCCGACCGGCTGACCGAGTTGAATCTGACGCCAAACGACGTCATAGCCGCGGTCCAGAGCCAAAATGTTCAGGCCGCCCTCGGCCGTATCGGTGCCGCACCGGTTTCAAACGAACAGCAAGTTCAGATCAACATCAAGACCAAGGGCCGCCTGACACGTCCGAAAGAGTTTGCCAACATCATCCTGCGCGCGAACCCCGACGGCTCGACGATTCGCGTCGGCGACGTCGCCCGCGTGGAAATGGGCGCCCAATCGCAAGATCGTTACAGCCGCTACAACGGCGCGCCGGCAGCCGCCCTCGGGATCTATCAATCGCCCGGTTCCAATGCGGTGGACGTAGCGAAGCAGGTGCGGGATACCATGGCCACGTTGGCGACCCGTTTCCCTGCCGATCTGACGTACACCGTATTTTTCGACTCGACCGTGTTCGTGACTTCGACAATCACGGAAGTGGTGCGGACGCTTATTATCGCGATCATTCTTGTGGCAATAGTGGTGTTTCTGTTTCTTGGAAAACTACGAACCACGCTCATTCCGCTCGTCGCCGTGCCGGTTTCGATCATCGGTACATTCGCAATCATGTTGCTTATCGGCTATTCGGCCAACACCGTCTCGTTGCTGGCGCTCGTGCTCGCCATCGGCATTGTGGTCGATGACGCTATCGTCGTGGTCGAGAATATTGAGCGGGTGATCGAAGAGGAACCTAATCTCTCAATTCCGGACGCGTGCAAGAAGGCTATGGCCGAGATTACGGGCCCAATTCTCGCTATCACTTTCGTCCTGTTGTCGGTCTTCGTGCCGGTCGCCTTTATCCCCGGCATCAGTGGGCAACTCTTCCGCCAATTTGCCGTCGCCGTCTCGATCTCGATGCTGATATCGGCACTCAATGCACTGACATTGAGTCCGGCGCTTTGCGCGGTGCTTTTAAAGCGTGGTCAGCGGAGTAGCGGCCTCATGCGCTATGTGTTGGGAGCAATCGACAGCGCACGTAACGGCTATGTAGCCATCGTCCGCCGATTGGCGCGGGTGGCGCTTGTCGGTGTTGTCGTCGCTGCAGGGGCGCTCGCCGCGGCCGCATTTCTGTTCAGCAAGACGCCACAGAGTTTCTTGCCGGACGAAGATCAGGGCGCGATCTTTGCCGCCTTGCGGCTCCCGGAAGGGGCGTCGATCAATCGCACCGAGGCGATCGTCAAACAAGTCGAAGATATTGTCAGGCCAATCCCCGGCGTCGAAGGCGTGCTGTCGGTCGTCGGACTGAATTTCATCGATTATGTCGCCGCGTCGAATCAGGCGTTCTTCGTCATCAGGCTCAAGCCTTATGAGGTGCGCACCGATCCCGCGCAGGGCGCCGGCGCCATCATCGCGCGTCTGCGGCCTCGATTGGCGGCGATCCAGGGCGCCATTGCCTTTCCGTTCAACCTGCCGCCCATCCTCGGCTTGGGCAATACCGGCGGCTTTCAATATGTCCTTGAGGCCCTGCAAGGACAGTCACCGACCGACGTTGCAGCGGTCATGAACGGACTGCTGGTAGCCGCCAATCAGCAGCCGGAACTCGCGGGAGTTTTCAGCACCTACGCCGCCGACACGCCGCAAATCTATCTCGACATCGATCGCGACAAGGCCCAGGTATTGGGCGTGAAGATCAGCGACATTTTCAGTGCCCTGCAATCGACCTTGGGCAGTTTCTACATCAATGACTTCAATGTGTTCGGCCGCACTTGGCAGGTCAATGTCCAGGCGGAGACGGCGTTCCGCAACCGGGTAGACGACATCAATCGGATTTACGTGCGTAACGCCAAAGGCGGAATGGTGCCGATGCGCGCGCTGGCAGAGGTGAAACTTGTGCAGGGGCCGCAGACAGTCGTGCGCTATAACGGCTTCCGCGGCGCGATCATCAATGGCGCACCAAAACCGGGTTACAGCTCCGGTCAGGCTCTTGCAGCTATGGAGCGAATATCGACTTCGACTTTGCCGCCCGGCTACAGTTATGAATGGACCGGGACCGCGCTGCAGGAGAAGACCGCGAGCGGGCACACCGCCACTGTCCTCGGACTTGCCGTTTTGTTCGCCTATTTGTTTCTCGTTGCCCTCTACGAAAGCTGGAATATCCCGATTTCCGCCTTGCTGTCGGTAAGCGTGGCAATACTCGGCGCTGTCGTCGCGGTTGCGATTGCCGGACTAAGTTTCGATGTCTATGCCCAAATCGGGCTGGTGGTCCTCGTCGCGCTTGCCGCCAAGAACGGCATTCTGATCGTTGCATTTGCGGTCCAGCAGCGCGAACTCGGTAAAGATATTAACACCGCCGCTATTGAAGCCGCGGGCCTGAGATTTCGCCCGGTCATGATGACAAGCTTCGCCTTCATATTTGGGCTTTTTCCGCTGGTGATCGCCCGGGGCGCCGGCGCGTTGACGCGCCATGCCGTCGGAACGCCGGTGTTCGGCGGAATGATCGCCGCATCGGTGCTCGGAATTTTCCTGGTTCCGCTTCTTTTCATCACTGCCGAACGTCTGCGGCGACGCAAGGCAAATTGATGGGTTTCGCCTGCATTTCGGCATAACCCGCAGGTCACAAGAGGTTCGACGGGGAACGTTTTACTGGGCATTTCCCGTGCCGTCCCTATAAGGTTGCTAGCCGAATCTGCTGCCTTGATCGCGTTGGCTCCAATCCCCAAATCCGCTGCACCATGAACATACCCATCCGTGCTCCCGAGGCCGCCCCGGCTCAGTCCGCCCTCGCGACTGAGGTCGAGCGCCGCCGCACCTTTGCGATCATTTCCCACCCGGATGCCGGCAAGACCACGTTGACGGAAAAACTCCTGTTGTTCGGGGGCGCCATTCAGCTTGCCGGGCAGGTCAAGGCCAAGCGCGACCGGCGTTCAACCCGCTCCGACTGGATGGCCATCGAACGCGAGCGCGGCATTTCCGTCGTGACCTCGGTGATGACCTTTGAGTATGACGGCCGTGTCTTCAATCTGCTCGATACGCCGGGCCACGAGGATTTTTCGGAAGATACCTATCGGACGCTGACCGCGGTCGATTCGGCGGTGATGGTGATCGATGCGGCCAAAGGCATCGAGCCGCGAACCCGCAAGCTCTTTGAAGTATGCCGGCTGCGCGATATTCCGATCATCACTTTCATCAACAAGATGGATCGTGAAAGCCGCGACCCGTTCGAGCTCCTCGACGAGATCGAGAAGACCTTGGCGCTCGACACCGCGCCGATCAACTGGCCGGTCGGGCGCGGCCGCGATTTCATGGGCACGATTGACGTCGAAACCGGCGGCGTCCGCTTGCTCGACGGCGATGCCGGCGCTGCCGGCCGGCTGCGCGAAATGACCGTCGCCGAAATAGCCGCTTTGAATCCGCAGCTCGACGCCGAGGCTGTCGGTCATGAGCTCGATCTCGTGCGCCATGCTTGCAAGCGCTTCGATCCGCGGGCTTTTGCCGAGGGCCACATGACGCCGATCTTCTTCGGCAGCGCGCTGAAGAATTTCGGCGTCGGCGACCTTCTCAATGCGCTCGCCGCGATGGCACCGCCGCCGCGGGCGCAGGCGGCGGACAAACGGATCGTGACGGCGACCGAGCCGCGCATGTCCGCCTTCGTTTTCAAGATTCAGGCGAATATGGATCCTAATCACCGGGATCGGATCGCCTTCGTGCGGCTTTGCTCCGGCAAGCTCAGCCGCGGCATGAAGGTCAAGCCGGTGCGAACGGGAAAAACCATCAGTCTCCATGCGCCGCAATTCTTCTTCGCCCAGGATCGCGCGCTCGCCGAGGAAGCTTACGCCGGCGACGTGGTCGGTATTCCCAACCACGGCACATTGCGGATCGGCGACACGCTGACCGAAGGTGAAGACCTCAACTTTGTCGGCGTGCCGAACTTCGCGCCGGAGATCCTCCGCCGCGTTCGGTTGCCCAATTCCATGCGGGCAAAAAAGCTCAAGCAGGCGCTTGAGCAACTGGCCGAGGAGGGTGTCGCCCAGGTGTTTCGGCCGATCGATGGCTCCCCGGCTTTGGTCGGCGTTGTCGGTCCGCTGCAGCTCGACGTGCTGAAGGCCCGGCTTGGCGATGAATATGGCATAGAGATGGATTGGAGCACGGCCGAGTTTCAGTTCGCCCGCTGGATCGCGACGGAGGATCCTAAAATACTCGATCGTTTCGCGGCGACCTACCGCTCCTCCATCGCCGAAGATTTCGACGGCGATCGTGTCTTCCTGGCGCGCAGTGCCTTCGATCTTGAGTACACGGGTAAGCAGAATCCTGCTATTTCCTTCACCGACGTGAAGGACATTCACCGTCGCGAGCTCGAGCCGAAGACCGCGGCTTGAATAGGTAAGATCGCCATCGCGCCCGCCGAGCTACAACTAACGCATTCACGCGCTCAACCCGCCGTCGACCATCAAACGGCTGCCGGTGGTGAAGCTGCTGGCGTCGGAAGCAAGATAGAGTACCGAACGTGCCACCTCGTCGGCCCGTACGTGACGTTTGAGCGGGATGATCTCGTTGAAGAACGTCGTCGCGTCGCGGCCGAGCACGGTGCTCAGATTCTTCTCAACGTTCAATTGAAAGTCGTTCTCCACCGGGCCGGGATGCAAGGTATTGACGCGAATGCTGCGCGCGGCGGCTTCCTTGGCGAGCACGCGCATCAAACCGACCTGGGCATGCTTGGCGGTGACATAGGCGCAAACGCCCGGATCGCCTTTGACGCCGACGATGCTCGACGTGATGATGATCGAGCCGCCGTCGTTCATCTGCGGCAGCGCATGCTTGGCGGCGAGAAAAGCGCCTTTGACATGCACGGCGAGCACCGAGTCGAAAACGTCCTCCGGATAGTCGGTGACCGGCGCGACCACGCCGAAATTGCCGGCATTGCTGAACAGCACGTCGATCTTGCCCCAGCGCTTCACGGTTTGTGCGACGCAGTTTTTCACCTGCTCGGACTTGGTCACGTCGGCCAAGCACCAGGCGAGGTTTTGACCATCGGTCGCCTTGCCGATATCCGCCACGGTCTTGAGCAATGCCGCCTCGGCGAGGTCGACCAGCATCACTTTGGCGCCCTCTGCAACGAGAAGTCGCGCCGCGGCCATGCCGATACTGCCGGCGCCGCCAGTGATCAGGCATATTTTGTTTTCCATCTGCTTCGGCATGGCAGTGTCCTCCCCTTGCTTTCGACGTGCGGTCGAGTGCGAGACTTGATCTGGTTTGGCTTGAGGCGCAATCTTTTGTCAAATGGAGGAAACGCCCTTGAGCATCGCCGAATTGCGACCGGCAGGCGCGCCGGAAAATGTTCCAAGCGCCGACGAACTTTTGGCGCGGGCGCGCGCGCTGGGGCCGAAATTACGTGAGCGCGCGGTGCGTGCCGAGCGCGACCGCAATATCCCGCAGGAATCGGTCGACGAATTCATTGCCGCCGGGCTTATTCACACGCTGCAGCCGAGGCGCTGGGGCGGTTACGAGCACGACCACGAAGTGGCGTTTGACATCGCCGTCGAGCTCGGCAAATCCACCTGCGGTTCGTCCGCCTGGTGCCTGAACTATCTCGCCGACCACGCCTGCATGCTGGCACTGTTCCCGGAAGAGGCGCAGCACGATGTCTGGAGCCGCAACAACGCCGCCTGCATCGCCACCTCGGCCGCACCGACCGGAAAAGTGACGCCGGCGCCCGGCGGCTATCGTCTCGACGGCCGCTGGTCGTGGTGCTCGGGCTTGCGCCATTCGCATTGGATCATGATCGGCGGCCTGGTGCAGCGCCCGGGTGAGGATCATCCCGATATGCGGCTCTATCTCGTGCCGGTACCGGAAGTGAAGCAGGACGACACTTGGTATTGCGCCGGGCTGCGCGCCAGCGGCTCCAACACCGTCGTGCTCGACAACGTGTTCGTGCCCGAGCATCGCAGCGTTTCCTTCTCGGCGCTGCGCGACGGCTGTTCGCCCGGATCGAAGGTCAACGCCAATCCGATCTACCGCACGCCGTTTATCGCGGTGCACAGCTATGCGCTGCTCGGTCCGGTGCTCGGGGTGGCCCGCGGCGGCTATGCCGAATTCGTGCAATGGACGCGACAGCGCTATCTGACCTATACCCATCTCGCCATAGCCCAGCACGTGCCGGTGCAGATTCGCATCGCCGAAATCGCGGCGCAGATCGACGCTGCCGAACTCTTGGCGCGCCGCGCCTTCGCCAAAGCGCGCGCCGATTACGCCGGCATGTCGCTTGAAACCCGCACGCTGTTGCGGCGCGATTTCACCTACGCGGTGCGAAGCCTGCGCGAGGCGTTGGACGATCTGGTCAAGATCTCGGGCTCAAGCGGCTTGATGGACAACAATCCGGTGCAGCGCTGCTGGCGCGACGCGCACGCCATTTCCTCCCACGTGGTGATGAACTGGGACGTGCCGGCGGAAAATTTCGGCCGCACCGAATTCGGATTGCCGCTCAACCCGGCCTATCCGATGTTCTGATCGGCAGAACGCGCCAGTGAAGATTCACTACATCACGACAGGCTATCAAAGCCATCGACGCGCTGGATTGGATTACATCGACGCCCTGAGGGCGCAGGGCGCGCATCTGGTCGGGGTTCTGGACGAGGCCGATGTGGTCATCATCCATGATGAGCCCGCGACATTGCCGTTCTACTACGAGGCCTGGCCGATTTTACGGCAGCGCTATGTGATTGCTTATGCCGTCTGCGAGACGAGCGTCATGGCGCCCGAGCGGCTTAGAGCGCTCGGCTGTGTCAATGAGATATGGACTTCTTCGACATATTGCCAAACCGCACTAGCGGCCGCGCAGCGGCCGGTTACGGTGATTCCGCATATTGTCTGCCCGATCGAAGCCGATGATACGGCTGCGGAGCGGCTGCGGTCGCGGCTTGGCCTGACTGCGGACACCTATGTCTTCTATACGATCGCCCAACTGGAAGAGCGCAAGAATATCGAGGCCGGCATCCGCGCTTTCACCAAGCTGGCCGCGCCGGATGTGCGCTATATCGTGAAATCGACGCTGCCTCTGTCGGACGAGATGCGCACGGTGGCTGGCGTCATCAACCCGATGGATTATTTCAGCGATGACGACATCGCTGCGCTGCACCGCATCGGGCATTGCTATGTGAGCCCGCATTGCGGCGAGGGATGGGGGCTTTGCATATCTGACGCCATGGCGCTGGGTAAGCTGGTCATAGCGACCGGCTACAGCGGCAATATGGATTACATGGACGCCGAGAGTGCGTTGCTGGCCCGCTACAGTGTCGAGATGATCCGGTTGCCGAAGAGTCGGGAACGCCTTGGCTTTGATCCGTCGTCAACGGCGCCGCAATGGGCCTATGTGGACGAAGACGATCTTGGCAAGCTCATGTTGCGGGCGCGATGGTTTTGGCACGAGCTCGCGCCGAAGCGCGAAAAGGCCAAGCGCCGCATGGCGGAATACACCGCCGCACGCATCGGTGATGTGATGATGCGCCGGCTCGATGCCATCGGCGTCAGCCTGACATCGGCGGCGGCATCCGGGTAACGACTGGCGCGCGCTGTCAGTCAGTTCCAGCGCCACACGCCGTAAGCGTGGCCGTTCTGCATCTGGGGCGCAACGTAGGTGGGCTTGCGGTCGCCGATGGCGCCGAGCATGGCGATCCAGTTCAAGAGTTCGCCGCCGACATTGCCGGCTTTGAGCATCTGATGCTCCGTCGCCTCGCCGATCAGCCGGTCGATCTTCTGCTCCTCCAGCGACTTGATCACGCGTATCGCCCAGTCCGGATCGGGCACGCCGTCGGAGCGGCCGGGCGCCATGCGCGGGCCGCCGACTTCGAGCGAGAAGCTGCCCGAACCCATGATCACCACACGGAGCGGATCGGGCCATGCTTCGATGGCCCTCGCGACCGCCTTGCCGAGGTCGTGGCAGCGCCGCGCCGACGGCAAGGGCGGCAGATGGCCGCTGATGAAGAACGGGATGACCGGAATTTGCATTTCCGGCGTCAGAAAATGCAACGGCACGGTGATCGAATGGTCCACCGAGAAATTCTGCGTCATGCCGACGTCGTAGCCGGCGCCAATAGCCGCAGCGCGGATATGCGCAGCGAGAGCGGGGAGGGACTTTACCGTGTAATTCGGCACGTCGCGCGGTTCGTCGTTCGGCGCCTTGAAAGTCTTGTCGATGCCGACGGCGAAAATCGGCAGATCGTTGAGGAAAAACGTGTTGAGATGATCGGTGTCGAACATCACGATGAGATCGGGCCGCGTTGCGGCGAGCTGTTCCTTCTGGGCGCCGAACAATTTCGCGATTTCGCTATCGGGTCCGTCGCGCTTGACGAAATGCGGAAATATCGGCGTGTGCGGCACGCCGAACCCGGCAACAATCTTTGCCATGTCTATCCTCCCGTTTGCGGCCGCGTTGCTTTACGCCACCGGCTGGCCGATCTCGTCGACCTTCACCGCGCGCATGCGCTCATTATAAGTCTGCACGTTCAGTCCACAGACTTCGAAACGCGCCAGGTAGCCCATCAGAAAGCCATTGACGCCCATCCGGAACAGGGTGCCGACGTCGCCGGCAATCAGCGCGCGCCGCTCGTCGTCGGTCAGATCGAGTGGCGCCAGTGCCTTGACCGGGTCTGCTTTCATGGCGGCCCGGAAGGCATGATCGCGCAAAACCTCGCGACACAGATAGTTGACGGCAAAGATCGACATGACCGGCTCCCATTGCGCTGACAATATTTCTTGCACGACAGCGCGGCGATTGCCACCGCCACCTCGACGTGGCTAAGCTTGCAGCCCTGTCCGGGAGGAATGCCATGGATGCAATTGTGAGCGCGCGGCAGGACCGCCGCCTGACCAACCCGGTCTTCAATGACCGCAAGCTCAAGCTCGGCACCTTCGGCACGAATCTCGACCGCGGCTGCGCGATCTCGACCATCGATGGGGTGCTTGAGATCAATTGGCCGAACACGCTGGAATTGGCCAAGACGTCGGAAGCCATGGAGTTCGAGGCGCTGGTGCCGATCGGACGCTGGCACGGCTTTGGCGGCGTGACCAATTTCAACGGTCCGGGCTTCGAGTGCTTTTCCTGGGCCTCGGCGATCGGCGCCTCGACGCATTATTCCGGCATTTTCGCCACCTCGCATGTGCCGACCATTCATCCGGTGATGGCGGCGAAGCAGGCTACAACCATCGATCATGTCACCGGCGGCCGCTTCGCGCTCAATATCGTCACCGGCTGGAACCGGCCGGAGATCGAAATGTTCGGCTCGCCGCTCTTGGAGCACAGCGACCGTTACGATTGCGCCGCCGAATGGCTGCATATCATGAAGGAGCTGTGGACGCGGGACGAGCCGTTCGATTTCGAAGGCCGCTTCTACAACATCAAGAAGGGCTATCTGGAGCCGAAGCCGATCCAGCACCCGTTTCCCGCGGTGATGAACGCCGGCGGCTCCGAGAAGGGCCAGCACTTCGCCGCCAAATATTGCGACATGGTCTATGTGGTGTTCGGCTCGCACGACTTCGATGATTGCAAGGCCAAGGTCGATTCCTACCGCGAGCTGGCGCGCAAGGAATATGGCCGCGAAATTCAGGTCTGGAGCTATGCCTACGTCGTCCAAGGCGAGACCGAGCAAGAGGCTAAAGATTATTTCCGCCATTACGTCCAGGAGAAGGGCGACTGGGAGGCGGTCACCAATCTGGTCGACACCATGATCGCCAATGCCAAGACGCTGCCGTCGGACGTGCTTGCCGAAATGAAGAAGCATTTCATCGCCGGCTGGGGCGGTTATCCGCTGATCGGCACGCCGGAGCAGATCGTGGATGGACTCGTCCGCATGTCGAAAATGGGCCTCGACGGCACGCTATTGAACTGGCCGCGCTACATCGAAGACCAGCATTGGTTCAAGGATCGTGTCTATCCGCTGTTGCAACAGACCGGATTGCGGTGAACGACGGTATCAGAAATACCGTCCAGTTGGTTCCGGACCGAGGCCGAGCTGCATGCGGCCATAATGCGCAAAATTAGTTTCGACGTTGAGGCTGATGTGCATCGACATGAAGTGGATATCGCGCCACGCCCGCTGCAACGGATGCGATGAAGCGAACCCGGCTGTGCCGCTTAAGGCGACCAGCGTGTCGATCGCGCCAATCATCAATTCGGATACGCGCGCGTAATCCCGCACCGAGCGCGCCAAAAGGTCCGGCGAAAAGGCCTCAGGCGCCTCGGTCACGTGCACAGCGCGGCGCAATAACAGCTCGGCGGCGTCGATATCGGCTGCAACGCGCGCCATCCGCACTTGGACCGAGGTCTTTTCAGCGAGCGGCGTGCCGTCTTGCGTCTTTCGCGTCTTGGTCCAGTCGCGAAATGTCTCATAGGCGCCTTGGGCCGCGCCCAGCATTGGCGGTGCAAAGGAAATCGGCGCGTAATAGAAAAACGGCGTGCGATAGATGATATCGTTATAGAGCGCGCTGCCCGGAGTTTTGCCGTCGCGCAGAGCGGTCAGCGCCAGCACGCGGCTTTCCGGCACAAAAACATTGTCGACGATAATGGTCTTGCTGCCGGTACCGCGCATGCCGGCGGTGAACCATGTGTCGCGGATGGTGCATTCGCTGGCCGGGACCAGAAAGAATTTCCATTCCGGAGCCGGCCCGTCTTGTGTCATGCCGCCGAGCATAACCCAGGAGCAGTGATCGACGCCGCTGGCAAAGGGCGAACCGGCGCTCGAGAGCCGATAGCCGCCGTCGGCGGCGACGGCCTTCGCGCTCGGCGCGAATGACGCCGCAATCGGAACATCGAGATTGTCCGCCCAGACCGCTTTTTGACCGGCTTGCGGGTACTGCGCGATAAGGTGGGCGTGGTGAATGATCAGGCTGGCGCACCAGCCGTGCGACGCATCGGCCTTGCAGAGCTCGCGGGTGACCTCGTACCAGGTGTCGAAGCCGAGGCCGTAGCCGCCGATCTCGCGCGGCAGCAGGATACGGGCAAAACCGGCGTCGAGCATGTCTTTTACCGATTCCGGCGGAATTCGCCGCGCCTCTTCCGCGGCCAGGGCGCGCTCGGTAAAGCGCGGCGCCAGCGCGTGGGCGCGCTCGACGATGTCTTGTGCGGTCACATTTCGCGCGGGCGATGGCGATGGCGTCATCTCGTATTCCTATTGCTTGGACGCGCTGTCCGTCGGCTCAAGCCTCAGCCGGCGGCCAACAGGAAACAGTTGCAGGTCGTAACGGTGGATCACCCAGCCCCAGAGACCAGAAGGGGCTTTCAGCATGATGACGATGGCGATGAGGCCCAATAAGATCAAATAATAAGTGCCGTAGTCGGCCAACAATTCCCGCAGAATGATGAAGATCAGCATGCCGATGAACGGTCCTTCGATGGTGCCGATGCCTCCGATCACGACCATGAAGATCACGACCACGGTCCAATCGTTGACGCTGAAACCTGCATCGGGCGAGATTTGTAATTTTTGCAGGAAGATAAGAGCGCCGATCAGGCCGGTGCACGCGGCGGTCACCACGTAGATAATGAATTTGGTGCGGAAGGTGTTGACGCCGAGGCTTGCGGACGCCGGCTCGGAATTGCGAATTGCCGTCAACGCCAATCCGTGGCGCGAGCGCAGCAGCAGGTAGACGATGCCGGCCACGAATAACGATGCCGCAAGCGTCATCAGGTAGAGGATCGTGTTGCGTGCATCTCGGTCGGATGAGATTTCCTGCATTATCGGAACCGTCAAAGACAGACCGGACCCGGCGCCGAGCACCAGAATGAGGCTGGCGAAGAGGGAAAAGACTTCGGATACGACCCAGGTGCCGATGGCAAAATAAGCCCCGCGCAACCGGAATACCGCGAACGAAACAGGGATCGACATCAGGCCCGCGAATAAACCGGCGAGCAGCACCGCGAAATAGACATTCACGTTCCAAACGCCGGTCAGATAGAACAGCATGTAGCCGCCGAGCCCAACGTAAGCCTGTTGGCCGACGGACACCAAGCCGGCATAGCCGGCGAGCAGATTCCACAGCTGCGCCAACGCAACATAATAGGCCATTTCGGCGATCAGCCGCATCCAGCCGGCATCGCTCCACCACGGCAACGAGATCAGCGCTGCCAGCATTATCGCCGCTAAAACCGCGAAGACGCGGCTCGCCTTGGTGGCGCGCTCGACGTGGACCGGCCTCAAATCGGCAGCCGACTGACCGATCGCGTCCCCAGCCACATGATCAGCCATGTCAGTCCCTCGTGCGCGGAAACAGCCCGCTCGGCCGGAGGATCAGAATTGCCAGAAATGCCAAGTGGCCGGCGAGAATCTGCCAGGTCGGATCAATGGCAGCGCCGATCGATTGGGCGATACCGAGCACCATGCCGCCGATCAGCGTGCCCCACATGCTGCCCAACCCGCCGATGATCACGGCCTCGAAGGCGAGGATGAGCCGGATCGGCCCGGCGGCCGGATCGAAGATGGTGCGGATACCAAAGAGAACCCCGGCGATCGCGGTGAAGACCATCGCGATGCCGAGCGCCAATGCGTAGAGCTTGCGATTGTCGATGCCCATCAGCTCGGCGGTGTCGGCATCGTCGGAGACCGCGCGAAAGGCGCGGCCGAGTCCGGTGCGATAGAACAAGAACTGCAGGCTGGCGATAGAGAAGACCGCCACGGCGAAAACCAATAGCGGGAAAATGCCGACGTCGATCCCGCCCGGAAGGCGGAGGCTCGCGGTCTCGATCGCGCCTTCCTGAAGCCGGTGGTCGTAGGCGCCGAAGCCCTGCAGCAGGCCGTTCTGGATGATGATCGAGATGCCGAAGGTGACGAGAAGGGGCGGCAACAGTCCGCCGCTGAGCGTCTGATTCAACAAGCCGCGCTGCAGCAGATAGCCTACGCCGAACATGATCGGCACGACGATCACCAGGCTCAGGAATGGATCAAACCCGGTGGCCTGGATGACGATCAGAGCGACATAGCCGGACAGCACGATAAAGTCGCCGTGAGCGATGTTGACGAGCCGCATGATGCCAAACGACATCGACAGGCCGATGGCGAACAGCGCATAGATGCCGCCGAGCAGGCTTCCTTGAACGAGAATATTGAGCCATTGCATGGCCGCCGCCTATCCTACATGCCGAAATAGGCCGCGGTCAGCGCGGCGCGGTCGAAATCTTTGGTCGGAGCGCTCAAGGCGAGGCGGCCTTCCTGCAGGCAGTAGAAGCGTGTCGAGGCGTCGAGCGCTCGATTGATGTCCTGTTCGACGAGCACCACCGTGGTGCCTTCGCCGCTGATGGCGCCGAGGCATTGATAGATATCGCGGATGATGACCGGCGCCAGTCCCAACGACAGCTCATCGCAGAGCAGCATCCGCGGATTGGACATCAAGGCGCGGCCGATAGCCGCCATTTGCTGCTGTCCGCCCGATAACGACGTCGCCGGCAGGCGACGCAACTCCTGCAGCCGCGGGAACAGCTCATAGACGCGCCTGAGATTCCACGGTCCGGGTCGCTCGCTATGGCCGCCAAGCAACAGGTTTTCTTCGACGGAGAGGCTTTGAAACAGCCGGCGGCCCTCCGGCACCATGGCAATGCCGAGCCGCACGATTTCATGTGGCGTCTTGTGCCCAATCGGCATGCCGTCGAACAGCACTGCCTCTGGCGCAGTCGCCAGCGCGCCGGCAATCGTGCGCAACAGCGTCGTCTTGCCGGCGCCGTTGGCGCCAATGACGGCTACGGTCTCGCCTTGCTCGACCGTCACATCGACGGCGAACAGCGCCTGGAAGTCGCCGTAAAACGCCGAAAGGTTTTGCGTGCGCAACAGCGTCATGACACCGGGATGCCCATATAGACTTCGCGCACGCGCGGGTCCGCCATGACCTGGTGCGGATCGCCCTGAGCGAGAATTTGTCCGAAATCCATCACGATGAGCCGGCTCGCCACCGAAACCAGCGCATGCACGATGTGCTCGATCCAGACGATCGTGGTGCCGCGCGCGTGAATGTCTTTAATCGTCTTGACCAGCTCGCCGCACTCATATTCGGTCAGGCCGCCGGCGATCTCATCGAGCAGCAACAGCTTAGGCTGCATCGCGAGCGCCCGCGCCATTTCAAGCCGTTTGCGCTGCAACAGCGTGAGCGTGCGCGCCGGCATGTTGGCTCTGTCGTATAGTCCGGTGACTCGCAAGACATCGCTGCAGCGCTTGTAGCCTTCCCGTTCGCTGACGCCGCCGCCGAAGATGGCGCCGACCAGAAGATTCTCGAAAACGCTCATATTCGCGAAGGGATGCGGAATTTGATAGGAGCGGCCGATGCCCAATCGCGACCGCGCATGCGGCGGCGACGCCGTCACGTCCAACCCGTCGAACTCAATGCGCCCCTTGGTCGGCGCGGCATCGCCGGTAATCAAATTGAACAAGGTCGTCTTGCCGGCGCCATTGGGCCCGATCACGGCCAATGCCTCGCCCGCGGCGACGGTCACATCGACGCCGTCTACGGCTTTGAGCGCACCGTAATGCTTGGAGACCGTCTGAAGCTGGAGAAGGTTTGCCATGAATAGTTTTTAGTTGCGGCCGCCGCACATCGGCACGGCGGCCGTTCTTCGTATTGTAGAGCTTTGTACTTCGTCCGCAGCTGGATCAGGAATAGGAAATCGCCGAGAACGGCCGGTCGACCGGAATTTGCGGGGCGCTGCCGTTGAAGACGATGTTGAGGTCGTATTTCCACTTCGTGCCTTTTTCCCACTGCCCGCCGACAATTGGCGTCGTGCACACGTTCGGCACCGGGTTCAACGGCCCGGGACCGGCCTTCCAGGTGATCGGACCAACGATTGATTGGTAATTGGTGTCGGCGATCGCGTCGCGGATCGAGGCGGCGTTTAGCTTCTTGGCGCGCTTGAGCGCATCGATCGCGACTTCAAGATTGGCGTGCTTGAAGCCGAGCGGTTGCGTCCACTGCTTGCCGCTCGCCTTTTCGTAGGCGTCGCAATATTGCTGCGCCGTCTGGCTGGTCAGGCCGGACTTGAACGGATGGTGATGCGACCACCACACCTCCGTCGACATGCCGGCGCCGCGGTCGCCCAAGGCTTCGACCGCGGTCGGGAACAACAGCGCCTTCGGCGGCGTCACGATCTTGGGCTTGAAGCCCTGTTGCGCGCATTGCGTCCAGAAGATCGCGAATTGCGGCGGATTGAAAATGCCGCAGGCGATATCGGCATTGATGTTCTTCAGTTGCGTGATTTGCGCGGTGAAGTCGTCCGACAGCGGCGGATAAAGGCCGAGGTAGTGCACGTCGAAGCCGTGGCTCTTGATGGTCGCCGGCAGCCCGTGCTCGGGGTTGCTCGCTGCGATGCCGTCGGGGTCGTTGGTGAGCATGATGCCCGCGATCTTGTTGATGCCCGGCAATGTCAACCACATGTCGGCGAACATGTTGGCGACCATGTCGAAACCCCAGAAGAAGTGATAGGTCCACTCGAAGCCTTTCTTCGGGTCGCCCTTGCGGCCAAAGAACCAGGACTGCCACGGATCGTCCGAGGTGATGCACGGCACGCCCGCGAGTTCGCACTGGTCGGCCACCGGATTGGTGGTGTCGCCCGTCGACGAGGCGATCATGATGTCGACCTTGTCGTTGTTGATGAGCTGCGCCGCGACCTCTGACGCGCGGTTCGGATTGGACTGGCTGTCGCGGTTAAGGATCTCAACGCGATGTTTCTCGCCGGCGACGACGATGCCGTCACCCAAGAACTTGGTGACCTCGTCGGCGACCCACTTCGAGGGCTCGCCGAATGCAGCGATCGGTCCGGTCTCCGGCGTGATCTGCCCGATCTTGATCGTCTTCGGTGCCGCGCGCGACGACTGGAAAGTCCACGGCGATGTGACAAGGCCGGCGCCGCCAGCCGCGGCCATCTTTAAAAGCTTGCGGCGCTGGCTGTTGAATTTAGCAACGCCCCCGGATTTCGATCCCCCTTCGGCGGTCATAGTCAGATCCTCCCTATTCGCTGGGTCGTATTTGTTCTGGCCCGTGGGCTTTGGCCCACAGAAGTCCGATAATGGCAGACAGCCTCACGCTAGGCTACTGTGGCGAAAGGCCAGAATGTCGCTAGCGCTGGGGATTTTGCACCGCGCCATCGGCAGTTTACCCGTGAGTGTGGAGTTGCCGACCACGCTCAACCGGAGTGAATCCGAGCTAAGGTTTTGCATCCAGGGCCGCTCGGCGACCGGCCAGCGGCGCCAGCAGCCGTCCAATCTGGGGCGGGGGACGAGTGCCGCGGCAGCGCCGGCAGTCTCACATCATCTAACGACAAGTTCGATGCCACGGCGTCTCTGCCTACCCGTCGGTAGCGCTGTTTGATCTCATCGGAAACGGCGGGCGGAGCCAGTAACGACTTGATCTTGCTCGATCAGACGAAATTCTGCAGCATCGCTTCACGCAGGAATTGTGGCAATTCAGCAAGGTCGCCGCCACCGTAACCGTCGGCGACCGCCGCCGAGAGCGAGACCAGGGCAGCCGCCGACAGCGGCATCGGCACGCCGGTGAGCGCGCCGGTTGCCACCGCCGACATTAAATCCTTGCGCAAGGTGCGGATGTCGAGCGTCATCTCGGCCGGCGCGCCCTTGAGCACGTCGAGCTTGCTCTTGAGCCAGCCGCTGGCATAGGGCGCCTCCTGTAACACCTCGAGCATCTGCTCGATTGTGAGGCCTTGTTTCAGACCAAGCGCCAGCGATTCCGAAATCGCCTGAATATAAGAGCCGAGGCCGAGATTGACGGCGAGCTTCATCGCGTAGCCGGCGCCGTTCGGTCCCATATGCACGATACGGCGCGTCATCTTTTCCAGAACCGGGCGTGCCCGTTCCAGATCTTCGGGGCGGCCGCCCACCAAGGCAAACAGCTTGCCGTCGCGCACCTGCGGGATGGTGCCGAGCACCGGAGATTCGATGAGGCGAGCACCCTTGGCGTCGACCAGCGGCGCCAGCTCGCGACCGGTCATCGGCTGCAGCGTGCTCATCTCTATGAATAGCTTGCCCTCGACGTTGCCGCTGAGAAAACCGTCGGGCCCGTTGAAGATGCGGCGCACGCCGTGATCCTCGGTGATGATAGAAATCACGATCTCGGCGTTGACAGCGACCTCGCGAGGATTGGCGCCGATGCGCAATCCGCCAGCCGCGAGCATGCTATTCGCGTTGGCATTGTGATCCCAGCCCGCGACGTCGAAGCCTTGCTGGTGCAAGCGCTGCGATATCGCGCCGCCCATTCGGCCCAATCCGACTATTCCGATATTCATGACGTACTCCCTGATCGGTACAACGCGTGGTTATGATGGGCGGCTTGCTGTTCTTTGTCGCACAATAATTGACAGCATTCTGTGCTGAGATACTGTGTCCCCGTCAACGCCGCCATTCATTTGCGCGAGGCGGTGAGTATAAAACAAACAAGCGCGGAAAATTACCGCGAGTGGGGAGGCTAACATGCGACATCGCGTTCTGCTTGCTCTGTTGCCGTTTGCGCTGGGGCTGCCGCTTGCATTTGCTGTCGTGCCCAAAGCCGTTTCGGCGGCGCAGTACGTGTTGAAATGGGGCATCGTGACGCGCGGCGACATGCAAGAAAAATTCGGCCGCAAGCTCGCCGAGGTGTTGCCGCAGGCGACCAATGGTCGCGTCGAAGTGCAGGTCTTTCCGGGCGGCCAGCTCGGTAGCCCGTCGGCGCTGATCGAAGGCCTGCAACTCGGCACCATCGAGGGTTACGAGAATCCAGCCGACTTCTTCACCGGTGTCGACCCGCGCTTCGGCGTTTTCAGCATTCCTTTTTTGTTCAAGAGCACCGAGCAAGCCAATAAGGTTCTCGCCGATCCTGACTACAACGCCTACGTGCTGCATATGGCGGAAGCCAAGGGACTGGTCGGCGTCAATCTCGCGGTGGCGGCGGAATCGCTCTATTTCGGCGTCAAGAAGCCGCTGCGGACGCTGGACGATTTCAAGGGCATGAAGCTGCGCGTCAATGCCACCCCGGCCGAGCGCGCCCGCATGGCCGCGCTCGGCGCCACCGCAGTGCCGATGGGACTGCCGGAAATGATCACATCGCTGCAGAACGGCGTGATCGACGGCACTATGAGCGGCATGTCCATCTACACCAACTTCAATCTGCAGAATGTCGGCAAGGTCCTGCTTGAGACCCACGACACGCTGCTGGTCTCCTTCGGCGCGCTGAGCAAGCCGTGGCTCGACAAGCTACCGCCGGATCTCAGCAAGACCGTTGTCGACGAAGCGCGCAAACTGCAGCCGTGGGCGAGGCAGACCGCTGTCGACGAGGTCGCGCAATTGCGCCAGGTGTGGCTCAGCCGTGGCGGCGAGATCGTGCATTTGTCGCCGGCCGAACAAGCCGAGCTGCAGAAGCGGCTCACGCCGATCGGCGCCGAAGTAACCAAGGACGATCCGGTACTCAAGGCATTCTACGACAAGACCGAGGCGCTGGCGGCGAAGTACCAATAAGCCTGCGATGCAAAGCGGCCGGAGCGTTGCGCAATCGCCGGGCACTTCGGTCCAATCCGGCCGGGGCGAATGGCGGCCGCGCCATTGCGCGTGACGGGCTGACGCTTCGCGGGCGGCGGCTGCGAGGATGGTGAAATGTCGGACGCAAGGCCGCTGTCGCAGCGACGGCAAATCGAAGAGTTCATTTTCGTCAAGATTCCCCATGTCTTGTCCGGCGCGCTGTTCCTGGTCGCCGTGGTGCTGAACATCGTCAACGTCATCGGCCGCTATGTTTTCGGCATGCCGGTGTTCTGGGCGGAGGAGGCATTGACCTTCACCGTGATCTGGATCGTGTTCCTGGTGGTCGGCAGCATCACCTATCGCGGCGCACACCTGAATATGGATCTGCTCTACTCCCGGATGCCGGCCGCCCTTCAGCTCATCATCAGGATCGCGATCGCGCTGGCGCTGATTGTCTGCGCCATCTACACGGCAATGCAGTCTTTCGCCGTGGTCAAGCTGCACTACCTGACCCATGGCGTCACGGCGGGCACCAATATTCCTCTCGTCATCCCGCACTCGGCGCTGCTGTTCGGCTTTAGCTTCATGGCCGCCGCGGCGATCGTGCGGCTGCCGTCATACATTTCCGGAAAATTCGATTGAGCGGGGCGCGTCGATGTATTGGGTAATGGCGATCCTGCCGTTCACGCTGCTGTTGCTCGGCTTTCCGATTTTTCTGTTGCTGTTGATCACTTCGCTCGTGATCTTGATCGGCTTCTACGATATTCCGATGACCGTGGTGGCGCAGGACATCTTCAATAGCCTGAACAAATATGCGCTGCTCGCCGTGCCATTTTTCGTCTTTGCTGGAAGCCTGATGTCGCGGGGCGGCATTTCGGTGCGGCTGTTGCGCTTCGTTGGCTCGCTGATCGGCGGCTTTCGCGCCAGCGTTCCTTTCACCTCGCTCGGCTTCGCCGCTTTGTTCGGCGCGACTTCGGGCGTGACCACGGCGGCAACCGCCGCGATCGGCACGCTGACCTACCCGAAAATGCGCGAGGTGGGCTACAGCGAGGGCTTCGCGGCGGCGTTGATTACATCCGAAGGCGCGCTCGACAATCTGATCCCGCCGTCGATCGCGATGATCATCTACGGCATCGCAGCGGATACCTCGATTGTCCAGCTCTGGACCGCCGGCATCGGCCCCTGCATTCTGCTCGCGAGCTTCTTCGGCGCCTACATCTATTATTATTCGTTTAAGGCCGGCATCCCGGACACCGGACGATTTTCACTCAAGGAACTGGTGCATTCGACGCGCGACGGCATCTGGGCTCTGGGCGCGATCATCGTGATCATCGGCGGCATCTATTCAGGCGTGTTCTCGCCGACGGAAGCCGCCGGCGTCGCCAGCGTCTACGCCATAATCGTCAGCTATTTCATCTATCGTGAGGTCACACTCGCCGACATATTCGAAACCGCGGCGCGCTCGATGTATCTCACAGGGCTGATTTTCATCATCGTCGCGGTGGCCGGCCTCTATTCGTGGCTGTTGACGATCAGCGGCATTGCGCAGGCGCTGGTCACGGTGATTACCAGCATGCACTCCGAGCGCTGGATCGTGCTGCTGGTGATCAACCTGTTCCTCCTGTTCATCGGCTGCTTTCTCGATCCGGCCTCGGGCCTGATCATGCTGGCGCCGCTTTTGGCGCCGGTTGCCGCATCGCTTGGCGTCGACCCCATCCATTTCGGCGTCATCGTGGTGATGAATTTGACGATCGGCACGTTCCACCCGCCGTTCGGATTGAACATTTTCGTCATTCAGGCGCTGTTCAAGACGCCGTCGGAAACGCTCTATAAGGGCCTGGTGCCGTTCGTGATCCTGGCGATTATTGCACTGCAGATCGTCACTTACGTGCCCGCGGTCTCGCTGACCATCGAGCACCTGATATTCCGCTGAACGCGGAATGGACGTCAGGGCGCTTCGATCATCCCGGCAACGTTCTTGAGCGCCGCGCGCAGGTTATCGAACATGGCGATGCCTTCGGCTGCGATCTTGCGCTTGACGGCGTGGCCGCGCGCGCCGGGCAGCCGCGGCGGCTCGGCGCCTGCCATCGTTTTTGCCTTGCCGACCATGTCGGCGATGTGCGCCATGCGCGCGTCGTAAGCCTTGGTGCCGGCAAAGCCTTGCGGATTGAGCACGAGGAAGAAGTGGCAGATGTTGCTCGATCGCTTTACCACGTTTTCGTAAGTGACCTGAAAGCCCGGTTCGCCGTCCGAAAGCGCGCTGCACAAGACTTCCACCATCAGCGACAGTGCGTAACCCTTCGGCCCACCGATCGGCAGCACCGAGCCTTTCACCGCTTCGGCCGGGTCGGTGGTCGGCCGGCCCTGCGGATCGAGCGCCCAGCCTTCCGGAATGCTCTTTTGACCGGCCGCCAGCATGTGGCGGATGCGGGAGCGCGCCACCATCGCGGTCGCCATGTCGGCGACGATCGGTTCGGCATTGTGCAGCGGAAAGCCGACGCCGATCGGATTGGTGCCGAACAGGCCTTCGGTGCCGCCGGTCGGCGCAATCGCCGGGCTGGCATTGGTGAATGCCAGGCCGATCAGGCCCTGCGCCGCGGCGTGGTCGACGTAATAGCCGGCGGCGCCGAAATGGCTTGAATTGCGCACCGTGACCGCGCCAACGCCGTACGTCTTGGCAATTTCAATCGCCAGATCCATGGCGCGCCTGCTCGCCACCAGACCCAACGCGTGATCGGCGTCCATCACGGCAGAGCAGGGCAGCGCCTGCGTGGTGGCGACTGCCGGATTGCTCTTGATGGTGCCGTCAAGCAAACCCCGCGTATAAAGCGGCAAATGCACGACGCCGTGCGAATCCGAGCCGTGGGTCTGTGCCCAGAGCGCGACTTCGGCGCCGATTTCGGCGTCCGCGCGCGGCACGCCGCAATGCGTGAAAACGTCGACGACCAGAGCCGCAAGGGCGGCCGGCGTCACCGTGTCGGTCGCGGCGATCTGCCGGAGCTTTGCCGCGAGCGTGCTTGCGTCTTGCATGGATCTGCTCATTCTTGTTTCGCTGCGGCGCCGGGGAAGAACGCCTCGGCATTGCGGTGGAAGACCTTCTCATAGACGTCTTCGGAATAGTCGAGCGAACGCCAATCGTCGACCAGCCGCTCATGCGTGAGGGTGGGCCAATCCCAGCCGAACAGAATGCGGTCCTGCAGCCGGCCGCCGATTTCCTTTTTCAAGGCCGGCGTAAAATATTTCGGCGACCAGCCGTGCAGTTCGTAGCGGACGTTCGATTTGTGCAAGAGGATGGCGATCATGTCGTCCTGCCATGGCCATGCGGGTCGGCCGGCGAGGATTTTCAGTTCGGGAAACCTCGCCGCGACGAGATCGACGTGGCGCGGATGGCCGTCCTCAAGGACAACGCCCATGCCCCCGGGCATGCCCTGGCCGATGCCGGTGAGGCCGGTCATTAGCAGCACCGGCGCGTCGGCCTCGATCGACAGCTTGTAGAACGGGTCCCAGATCGGATCGCTGGGCGGAAACCGCAAACTGTTCTGACTTTGACAAAAGCCAAGGAAACCGCAATCGGTCGCAGCAAGCCGCGCATATTCCTTGAGCCAAAAGTCCGTCATGGTGGGATTGGCGGCGAGCCAATTGCCGTAGACGACGTCGCGATGGTCGCGGGCGAAGGCAGTCGCGTAATCGTTGGAGGCGCAGATTTCGTCCTCGTCGGTCATCCGCCAGGTGCGGTAGATATCGAGAATGCTCCGCACGTTGCGCTGGCGGAATCCCTCCGCCATCTCCGCCTCGGTTTGAAACGTGCGCTTGCGCTTGAAAATGCGCTCGGCATTGGCGAGCTCCTCGGCGCTGCGGTGATGCAGGCCGGCGCGGGTGGAGAAATGCGAATGGCAATCGAAATAACGCACGGGATTCACGTCTTGTCGTAGCGTTGGTCGAGGATCCGCTTCGGCTTACCCTCGCGGCCGCGGTTCGACCATTCGATCAGCGCATCCTCCGCCACCAGCTCGACATTGAGCTTCAGGCCAAGGTCGGAATGCATGCGCTTCTCGATGTGCTCCTTCAAGCCATCCCAGCCCGGCGCGTCGTCGCGCACTTCGACCTTGACCGTCATCTCGTCGCGGATGACGCCGTCGCGCACGTTGCGCTCGGCGATGCACAGCCACTCGCCGGTGGTGCGGTTGTCGCTCTTGATCGCCGGCAGGCAGGCCTGCGGCCAGATGCTTACGCCGCGGATGCGCACCATGGTGTCGCTGCGGCCGAGCATCTTCTGCATGCGGCGGAAGCAGCTGCCGCATTCGCAAGTGTCGGTGGCGACGATGCGAGTGAGGTCGCGCAGATTGAAGCGGATCATCGGCTGTTGGCGGCGGTGCAGGATGGTGCACACCATGTTGCCGATCTCGCCGTTCGGAACCGGGTTGTTGTCCTCGATGCCGACGATTTCAAAGAAGGTCGAGTCCTCGTGGAAATGCAGGCCGTTCTGGTATTGGCACTCGAAGGCGCCCATGCCCATCTCGTGCGTGCCGTACATGTCGTAGACCTTGCAGCCCCATAGCTCTTCGAGCTGGTTGCGGAACGTGTTCTCGGTGTCGGGCCCCAGCCCGCAGCCGAGGAATTTGGTTTTCAGATCGCGCACATCGAATTTGAGCTCGTCGCGCGCCACCTTGGCGAGCTGGGTGGCATATTCGGGACGCACGTACCAGACATTGGTGCCCCATTCCTGCGCGATCTCGATCTGGCGGCGCGACGATGTGACAGCGCCGGTGCCGGTGGTGAGCGGCAGCGCGCCGAGATAATCGTGGCAGGCCTTGTAGCAACACCAGCCGGCATTGCCGAGCGAGCAGGTGTGCGGAATTTGCACGCGGTCGCCAGGCCGTACGCCGCAGATATACAACACGCGCGCATGGGTCAGGCCGTTGAGCTCCCATTCGAGCGGAGCATAGAGTGTCGGCCGCGGCTTGCCGGTGGTGCCGCCGGAGGTCTGCAGCTTGAGCGGCTGCGTCTTGAGTATTTCATCGACATTGCCGTTGATCAGGCCGAACGGCGGGTTCTCCTCCTGATCCTTCTTGATGTCGGCGGAATTGAAGGTCGGCAGCTTGACGATGTCGTCGATGCTTTTGATGTCGCCCGGCTCGAGGCCGGCTGCGGACCAGCGTCGCTTATAGAAGCCATTCCGCCATCCGGTCTTCATCAGATCGAGAAACTGTCCATTCTGGAAATTGCGGATTTCGTCTGCCGACCATTTCCACCGGGTTTTGGCGAACACGTCGGGCACCGGATAGCGCCGGTACAGCGCGTCCCAGTCGATCGAGCGGTGATAGATCGGCAGCGTCGTCTCGGTGACGCTGCGCTCCATGACGGACATTGTCGTCTCCATAGTCATTGCAGGCGCGACGCGGCGGGCCGCCGCGCGGCGCGAGGCATCCGCCGGGAGGGGATGCTCAGGTCTTGTAATCCGGCGCGTCGCGGTCGAGCTTGCGAAGGAGCGCCCGCCAGGTCATTTGATTGAAGGGCTGATTGCCGTCGGTGATGATCTTGGCTTGGCCGATGGTTGCGTCGAGCACTGCTTGCGGCGGCACGTAGGGCTTCACCGCGCCGGCCGACGAGCGCACCTGGGTTTCGCAGGCGCGGATGACGAGGAATGCCAGCATATAAGCCTCGTGCACGCTGTGCCCCCACAGCACGAAGCCGTGGCCACGTTGCAGGACGATCTGTTTGTTGCCGAAATTTCGCGCCAGACGCTGGCCTTCTTCGTCGGTCGACAGCAGGCCCTCATAGTCATGATAGCCGACCGGGCCGAGCCACAGCGCATATTGATTGCCGGGGATCAGGCCGTGCTCCTGCATCGCCACGGCGGTGGCGTATTTGGTGTGCAGATGCATGACGCATTGCGCCTGCGGAAACGCATCGTAGACGCCCTTGTGAAACGGAAAGGCAAATTTGTGCGGCAGCTCGTCGCTCGGCTCGACGTGATTGCAGTTCTCGTCGAGCTTATGCAGGTTCGAGGCGGTGACCTCCTCGAACAAAATGGCGGCTGGGTGCATCAGGAATTGGTTCGGATGATTGGGGACCCGGGCCGACAAATGCGCGAACAATAATTCGTCCCAGTCCCGCAGCGCGGCAAGCCGGAACGCGGCGGCAAGATCGACGCGGACTTTCCATTCGGCGGGATCCATGCCCGGCTTGAGCGCGCGGGCGGTGCTGGTTGCGGCGTTCACGGCGGCTCTCCCTCGATTACGCCGTCCTGCGGCGCATCCCTCTCTCTGTTGGCACAAAGTATGTCCGTGCGCCGCCACCTTGTCCATTGCCGCGGTTGGCCGCGTGCGCGCGGCGCAATGCAGCCTATCTGATAGAGCAATGGGCAATTGCCCCGCAAAGTTGAGCCGACCTTTAGCTGCCGTGCCAGCCGTGCTAAAAATCGTTCGATGACAGACGCCACAGTGCTCGATCGCCCATCGCGCCGCGCTCCGCCGCGGGTTGATGAAAGCACGCTTTCACAACCCCTACAGGATTTGTTCGCGAGCTGGCGGGGCGCGCTCAAGCACGAGTTCAAGGGCCTCAGCGCTAACGGCGAGGTCGAGCCGAACCTGTTTCCGCTGCGGGCTCCCGGCGCCTCGACGCAACCGCTGCTCGCTGCGGTCAGTGACTTTCTGGCTTCCCTGGATGACAAGCAACGCGCCGCTGTGGCCTTTCCCGTAAATAGCGAGGCGTGGCGGCACTGGAGCAATATTCACCGCAACGTGATGCGGCATGGCTTGTGTTTTGCCGAACTCAGCGACGGCCAGCTCGAGCTCGCTTACAGCATCATGCGCGTAGCACTCGGCGCGCGGGCTAACCAGACTGCGCGCAACGCCATGCGGCTCAACGAGCATCTGGCCGAGCTCACCGGGCTGCCCGACGAGTTCGGCGAGTTTTTCTACTGGATCAGCATCTTCGGGTCGCCCTCCGCCGATGGCCCTTGGGGCTTCCAGATCGACGGCCACCACTGCAACATCAATTGCTTCGTACTTCGCGACCGGATGGTGCTGACGCCGATGCTGCTCGGCTCCGAGCCGGTCACGGCGGAGTCGGGAAAGTATAAAGGCACCACGGTGCTGCGCGAGGAGGAGGCGCAGGGATGGGCTTTCATGAATACCCTGACGCCGGAGCAACGCGCCCTGGCGACCATCGGCTACGATCTGCCGTTTGACGGCTACGCGTCGGGCTTCAAGGATAATGTCGTTATTCCTTGCGACGGCCTGGGCGGTGCCGCTATGACGCCGGCCCAGCGGGCGATGCTCGTCGATCTGATCATGCTCTACACCGACCGGCTGCCGCCGGGACACGCGCAATTGCGTCTCGAAGAGGTCAAGCCGTACCTCGATAAGACGATCTTCGCTTGGATCGGGCAGTTCGATCCGGTGGCGCCATTCTATTATCGCATCTACAGCCCGGTCATTTTCATCGAGTTCTATCACCAGCCCGGCGTGGCGTTGCCGAATACTGGCTATAACCGCCGCCACGCCCACGCCCTGGTGCGCACGCCGAACGGCAATGACTACGGCCGCGCGTTGCTGCGGCAGTTCGAGGCGAATTAGCTTATTGCCGGCCGGATTGCCGCCCAAAACTTCGGCGATCCAGTCGCAAATGAATTCGCGCGTCGGGGCCACGTTGTCGACGCCGCAGTGCTCGGCGCCGCCGTCGGCGAGCTTCTGTACGTGCAACTCGGCCTTGGGACTTGAGGTGCACTCGGCGATAAGCCGCTCCGCCTGGCTCAGAGCGATCTGACGATCGTTCTCGCCGTGGATGCACAGAATCGGGCATTTGATCTGATGCAGGATGCCCTTGAGCGAAAGTTTCTCCGAGACCGCGACCACGTCTTCGACCGAGGATTTGCCGAACACCCAGCCGACATGGTCCCAGTAATGCGGCACCGGCAGGCGTTGATCTTTCGACTCGTAGCGCCGCCGTTGGGTTTCGCCCCAGTCGTAATTAGCGCCCCAGGCGACGGCGCATTTCACCCGGGGCTCGAACGCCGCAATGCGCGGCGCATGATAGCCGCCAAGCGACAGCGCCATGATGCCGATGCGATTGCGGTCGATGCCGGGCGTCGATTGCAGGAAATCGATCGCGGCCTTGGCCGGAATTTCGGCCTCGGGACCATTATGCAGCCCGCGCATGCGCAACGACTCGCCGACGCCGGGATTGTCGACGACGAGCGTGGCAATGCCGCGCTCCGCCAACGCGCCGGGCACGCCGACCAGATAGATGATCTCCTTGGTGACATCGAGACCATCGAAATGCACCATGCAGGGTGTGTCGCCGCCCGCATTTTGCGGGATGATCAGAAGTGCAGGCAGCGACGTATTGAGATAAGGTACGTCGACGCGCCGGCAGTTCTGGCGCGTCAGCGTCAGAAAACGGGAAAAGCAATCGAGCGCCTCGCGGTAGGCTTCCTGGCGGAGGGCGAAGTCCGGCCGTTGCATCCGCTCCGCCTGAATGAAAGCGATGAAGGCGCGGCGATATTTGGCGCCGGCGCTCAGCCGCCGCCCGCGCGCATCGTCCGCTTCCGCCTGGCGCTTGAGCTTAGTGCCGAGCGCGGTCCAATTTTCGAAGAACTTCTCGGCGGCGGCATCGTCGCGGTCCTTGGCTAACGGCCGCAGCGCCCGCGAGGCGTCATCGATATCGCCAATGCTGCCGCCCATGCCGAGCGCGAGATTGACGGCCATGTTCCAGGTATAGTTGTCGTCGAAATATTCGAACATTTTCACTCCTGGCGCGCAGCCAATGCGCCATTCCCCCGTTGTTTAAACCAAACCGCCATAACACGACTTAAATCCCGTATCACCGACAAAAGCGAGTTGTGTGCGGGAAAACGGACACGGCGCTCGTGCGGCTTGGAATGATCTCGGCGCGACGGCCGCGGCAGCGGGAGGGAAAATCAGCTCGCCAGCGCCTCGGCGGACGGTGCGACCGGACGGCAGCCGGTGAGCCTCGCATATTGCGCAATCGGCGCAGGACGGCCCAACAGATAGCCTTGCACCTCGTTGCAGTCTTCCCGCCGCAGGAACGCCAGCTGCTCTTCGGTCTCAACGCCTTCAGCGACGACCGGAAGACGGAGCCCGTGCCCGAGTCCGATGACCGCGCGAATGATCGCCGCCGATTGCGGGTTGCGATCGAGATTGGCAATGAAGCCCTGGTCGATCTTGATCTTGTCGAACGGAAAAGCCTGCAGGTACGACAGCGACGAATAGCCGGTACCGAAATCGTCCATGGCGATGCGCACGCCAAGCGCCTTGAGCCGGCGCAAGATCGATATCGCGCGTGAGAAGTCGGATATCAATACGCCCTCGGTGATTTCGATTTCCAGCCGGTTGGCGGCAAGCCCTGTTTCCAGCAACACGCTGTGAACCAGCGCCGGCAGATCGCCGTGGCGGAATTGAGCCGGCGATAGATTAACGGCGATGCCAAGCGAGATCGACCACGACGCGGCCTCGCGACAGGCCTCGCGCAGGATCCACTCGCCGAGCGAAAGGATCACGCCACTCTCTTCCGCCAATGGGATGAAGAGGCTGGGCGAGACCATGCCCCGGACCGGATGATTCCAGCGAACCAGGGCTTCGAAGCCGATGACTTTGCCGGCGATCGTGGCTTGCGGCTGGTAATACAGCGTGAACTCGTCACGCGACAAGGCGAACCGCAGATCGTGCTGGAGCGAGCGCCGTTCGCGCAGCCGCTCATCCATCTCCGACTCGAAGAAGCGGATCGAACCGCGCGCTTCCGCCTTGGCCCGATACAGCGCGGCGTCGGCATTGGCCAGAAGGACCGGCGTCTCGACGCCGTCGGCCGGATAAACGGCGACGCCGATGCTCATGCCGGCCCGCACGCCCTGACCCGCCACTTCGATTTCGTCGTCGAGGCTGTGCAGCGCGCGATCGGCTAACGCTTCCGCGGTCGCTGGTTGCGGGCCGCTGTCGGAAATGATGATGAACTCGTCGCCGCCGAGCCGCGCGACGAATGCGCCATCGCCCGCGACAAGCAACCGCTTCGCCACCGCGCAAAGCAAGGAGTCGCCGGCCGCGTGGCCGAACACGTCGTTGACCTCCTTGAATTGATCAAGGTCGATGCTCATCACCGCGAAATTCCGGTTTTCCGCCCTGGCGCGCTGCAGAACGGTCTCGATGTGCTCGTTGAATGCCACCCGATTCGGCAAATCGGTCAGAGGATCGTGCTGCGCGAGATGCGCGATCCGCGCTTCGGCATGCTTGCGTTCGGTAACGTCCTGCACGACGTTGACGAGATAGCGGGGCGTTCCCTGGCCGTCGCGTATCGCTAGACCCGTCGATATGGTGATGCGCGTGCCATGTTGCCGAGTCGCCAGAGGAACTTCTTCATCGAACACGACCGACTGCTGCGAGTGCAGCATGGCGTTGTCGTGTTCTTCTATTGTGCGTGCCGCCGCTGCCGAAAATAGTACAGCGGGCGATTTGCCCAACAGTTTTTCACGCGGAGAGCCCAGCATTTTTTCGGCTTCCCGATTGATCAGGATGAAATGCCGGTGCGGCAATTCCCGCACGAATATCATCGTCGGTACATTGTCCACAATCGTGTTTAGGAAGGCCTTCGTACGGACAATCTCCTGGACGTTGTCTCTGACTTGGTCCTCGGCCTTTTTCCGCGCTTGTATCTCCTTGGTCAAATCTTGAAAGCGACGCCAGCCAAAGACAGTCAGGGCAAACGACAGTACCACGCAAATCAAGACCAGATCGTCGAGGCCCCAATCGCCGTAGACCGCCTGGTATTTCACGATGGCATTGAACAGATCGAGCGCTTCGATGAGGCAATAGGCAATCGCTGCAAGAATTACGATGAGGATAGCGTCTCTGACGGCGCGCTGGCGCCGGTCGATCAGGCGCATCGACACGAATGCTCTCGATGTGAGGCGATCAAAGATTTTCATCACGCGGCGTCAGGGTACCCGAGAGTTGCTTGTGACCTTCAGTCGCGCAGGCCGGCCGGCGTCGATTCCTGCCGCCCCACACGTAGTCGGCCGGAGCGTGAGCGGGAGTTTTGGCGTCTTTGCCTGCAGCTATGGCGTAAGTTCGTAGACAGCGCGCCGGGCCTGGAAGCACGCTTAGGGCGGTCGCCCTGACAAGCCGCTAAACTGCAGGTGAGGGCTACTACGGACACTCGGAGCGAACCGCCGTCGACCTGATCCAGATCGCATTCAGTGAAGGTCGGGCTCCGTGGCGTCGATTTCCGACGCTGTGCCGGCGAATGAGCCGGCAGCGGCGGTCTCGAACTTGACGCCCATTTGGTGACCGGCGCGCCAAACCACGCGGCAGGGACGGGAGGTGTGGCCATATGATACGAGCAATAGCGTGAACCGCTCCGGAATGTTTTCCACTTCATCCAGTGCAAGCCTGGCGCCGGCCTCGGAAAAATCCATCACGACGCAATCCCATACCGGTGCATCGACGCCAGTAAACAATTTTGCCGAAATATCGATAAGGCGGCGGGCTCTTAGACGTCGGTCAAACCGCATTTCATATCCACGCGAAAGAAAACGGCCCTGGATTCGACAGCGCCTTTCGGCAGTGGACAATTGATCCAGGGCCGCCCAGTTATCGGTTGATCTTTTTGTTCGTTTGCACCGACCGTGCGCCGGCGCCCGTTACCCTTCAACTAACTCCGCGCTCCGTAGAAGCCCTTATGCGGATTTTCTGGTGTCCGCCTCGGTTGGGCAGGTGCCGACGGGCGGAGTGTCGAGCGCGCGCCGGATCATGCGCGCCAAGTCCGTTCTGCGGTAGGGTTTGGCCAAGAGCAGCACGCCGGGATCGAGCCGGCCCTGATGAACCAAGGCATCCTCGGTATAACCCGATGTGAAGAGCACTTTTAACTCCGGCCGTCGCATTGCTGCCTGGTCGGCGAGCTGCCGCCCGTTCATGGCGCCCGGCATGACGATGTCGGTGAACAACAGGTCAATGTCGGAGTGATCGTCGATGAGCGCCAGCGCTTCCGCGGCATTGTCGGCGGCGAGAGTGGTGTAGCCGAGCCCCAGCACCTGGGCGATGGCGTGCTTGCGCACCAGCGCATCGTCCTCGACCACCAGAACGATCTCGCCGTTCCCGGCGCGGACACTCTCAATCACCGCACCGCCGGAGACTTGCTGCGGATGTTCCTTGGCGCGGGGCAGGTACATTTTGACGACCGTGCCATGGCTCGGTTCGCTGTAAATCTTGATGTGGCCATTGGACTGTTTGACGAAGCCATAGACCATGCTTAGCCCCAACCCGGTGCCTTTGCCGACGTCTTTGGTGGTAAAGAAAGGGTCGAACACCTTGTCGATAATATCGGCGGATATGCCCTCCCCGGTATCGCTCACAGCAATCAGTACATATGGACCGGGCACGGCGTCGGGGTTCATCCGGGCATAGTGTTCGTCGAGAATGACGTCTGACGTCTCGATGGTGAGTTTGCCGCCCTCCGGCATGGCGTCGCGGGCGTTGAGCGCGAGATTGAGCACAGCGGTGGTCAGCTGCGCCGGATCGATCATCGCTGCCGCGACGGTGTCGTCCAAAATCGCTTCGATCTCGACATCCTCGCCCAGCGTCGGCCGCAACAGCTGCGCCGAGCCCACGATCAGTTCATTGACATCGGTCGCCTGCGGCTGCAGCGGCTGCTGGCGGGAAAAAGCCAACAGATGCTGCGTCAAATCGCTGCCGCGCTCGGCCGCGTCATTGATCATCTGGGCGATTTCCAAAAGCTCGGGCCGGTCGGCAACGCCCGCGCCCAGGATTTCGATCGTTCCGGTGATGACGGTGAGAATATTGTTGAAGTCGTGGGCGATGCCGCCGGTCAACTGGCCCAAGGCTTCCATCTTTTGCGCGTGCCGCAACTGCCGCTCGGCCTCCTTTCCCGCCGTAATATCGCGGTATACGATCATCCCTGCGCGTTTTTTCTGCGAACCGGCTTGAATTGGTCCGCCGTTCGCGACCAGCGAAATGCGCTTATCGTTGTCGCGGTGTTTGACGACGACATCGAAATTGGCGACCATTTCGCCGCGCATCGCGCGCATCAAGGGCCCCTGCTGCCAGGGCAGGGCAGTCGCTCCGTCTCCCTGGAAAATCTCGTAGTCCTGCGGCCAGGTGTCCGTAGTCGTTCCGGAGGCAATGCCCAAAACGCGCAGCGCCGCCGGATTGGACAGAAGTATTTTTCCGCTTTCATCGGCGACCAGCACCGCATCCGACATGCTGGTAATCGTATTGTCCAAAATTTCGGCGATGCGGCGGCGTTCGGCGCTCTCCTGTTCGAGCAGCGCTTTCGCTCTTTTGTTTTCGGTGATGTCGCGTGCGATTTTGCAGGCGCCGACAATGGCGCCCGACGGCGACTTGATCGGGGAGACGCTGAGCGAAACTTCAACGAAGCGGCGATCCTTGCGCCGCCTGACGGTTTCATGGTGATCGACGGACTCGCCGCGGCGTATATGTTCCAGGATATTGTGAAGCTCGCTGCGACGGTCGTCGGGAACGATGAGGTCGATGCTGCGGCCAAGCATGTCCTCGTCGCTCCAGCCGAACAGCCGCACCGCGGCTGGGTTCCAGCCGGTGACGATTCCGTCCAACGTCATGGTGATGATCGCGTCGTGCGAGGATTCGACGGCAGCGCTGAACAGTCGCTCCCGATCGCTATGGCGCTTGAGCTCGACTTCGGTGCGGCGGCGCTCCTCAACTTCGCCTTGCAGCGACGCCGTCTTTTCCTTGACCTCCGTCATCATTCGTTTGAAGGCTTGAGCCAATATGCCGAGTTCGCCAGCCGCCTTGCTCGGAACGGCGGCTGATTGATCGCGCGGAAATGCTTGAACGGCAGCGGTCATTTGCACCAGGGGCCGCGTCAAGGAGCGGGCGAGCAGGCTGGCGATACCGCCGGCGCTCAACAATGCGATCAGTCCGACGAGTAGCGTCGAGCGGCCGACCGCCGCCGCCGGCGCCATGATGACGGCTTGCGGGGTGACTGCCAGCACGCCGACGCGAGGTCCCCCGGCCAGCCGTATTGCCGATACGCCGCCAACAGCTTTTTCGCCCGCGTTGTCGGTAATCAACATCGCTACCGGTTGATTCTGTTCGAAACCGGGGACCAGACCTGGAAAATCGTCCTGCCACTGTGTGGTCCGGCCGAGGTCGGTGCCGAATTCCATGCTTGGATCGGGATGTACGAGATACTCACCACGATCGTCGACGACGTAGATTTTGCCGCCAGTGTGGGCATCCGATGAGATTTCACGAAAGATCGGCCGCATGTCGACGTCGATGATGACGAGGCCGAACGGCTTTGTTTGCCCGGGAGATGGTATTGTTGCTGCAATCCGAAGGATTGGCACGTGCGGCGTCAGAACGGCGGTGCCTGCTTTGTTGAGGTTGAGCTGGATCGGCGAGATATAGATTTTATCGGCGGGCGTTTCGGCCGCGGCACCGAAAAACTTGCGGTCGCCGCGATACTCGAGGTCTTCGTCGGGCACAATACGGATCGTTCCGTCCGGTCCGGAACGGTCGACGCGGATAAGCTCACGTCCCTTGTCAAAACCGATAACGCGGAATTTGTCGTAAGCGGGCTTGGCGGCGAGCTCGGCGGCAAACCGCTCGGCCAGACGCTGGCGCCACGTCGCCTCGCTGATGTTGTCCCAAGGATCGGTGCCTCCGCCAAGATGCGCCCGCACGATCCCCTGCATCGCCGCAGCCGATCGAAACCCGGCGATGTCTTGTCGAGCGCCGCCGACATAAGATGCAAGATCCGTCGTCAGAAGCCGCAGATCGAGCTGAATGCGATCGAGCGAGCGCGGCAGCATGACCGCTTTCAAGTTGCGGTATGTCAGTCCACCGACCGCGACCACCGTCAGGAGGACTAGGGTGACCATCGCGATCGTCATGCGGGTCGAAAGCTTCATCTCGGCTCGCTGCCTCCGCTCGGTACAAATACGTATGCAATCAAGTGCCGTCTTTGCCGTTCCTAACCGCAACTTGTTGCGGAAAGGTAGCCGCAGCGCTGTTTGAAGATAAACTCAAGCTATCGTCGACAACCGCTATGAGCTCGTGCGGCCGAAACGGCTTGCGGAGGCTTCTCACCGCGCCGAGCTTCGTCGCCATCGCCAAAAAATCCGGCGGCGGCGACGATGCCGAACGAAAAACCATGCCCGACATCACGATGACCGGGAGTGCCGGCTGCTGCTGATGGACTTTCTGGATGGTTTCCAAGCCATCCATGCCCGGCATGAAAATGTCGACGATCAGGATGTCGAAGCGCTCGGCCTCGATTTTCTTCAATCCGTCGCGCCCATCCGGCGCCGTAACGACCTGATGACCGGCGCGCTTTAGCAGGAGTTCGATGGTCGTGCGGATTGCCCGGTCGTCGTCAACGAGCAGAATGCGGGCCATGATGCGGGACTTGTTCGAACTCGCCGTTGCGACTGATTCTGCGGTGCCTTGCAGTCTGAATGGGCCGCGTCTATTTGCACATAGGTTGGGCGTAGGTAGTCGACCGTATTGACCAGTACCGCTGACACCGGCGGTCGCGAGGTGCGTGGTGATGCAGGCGATGGTGTTGGAGCGGCTGGGCGAACCGCTGCGGTTGATTGAGCGGCCCGATGCTAGGCCCGGCGACGGCGAGGTCAGCGTACGGGTTGGCGCTTGCGGGGTATGCCGCACCGACCTTCACGTGGTCGACGGCGAATTACCGAATCCAAAACTGCCGATCGTGCCGGGCCACGAAATCGTTGGCCGGATCGAAGCGATCGGTGCCGGCGTTGATACGGTCGAAGCCGGCATGCGCGTTGGCATTCCTTGGCTCGGCAAGACCTGCGGTCATTGCCGCTATTGCCGCGAAGGGCGGGAAAATCTCTGCGACCATCCGCAGTTCACCGGCTATACGCGCGACGGCGGTTATGCCACGCAAGTCGTCGCCGACGCGCGTTACGTATTCCGGCTGCCCGAGGGCGGCGACGATGTGGCCGATGCGCCGTTGTTATGCGCCGGACTGATCGGCTGGCGCTCGCTGCAAATGGCCGGCGACGGCAAGAAAATCGGCTTTTACGGCTTCGGCGCTGCCGCTCACATCATCGCCCAGGTCGCGCGCTGGCAGGGCCGCGACGTCTATGCATTCACCCGCTCGGGCGACAGCGCCGCGCAGGATTTTGCGCGCAAGCTCGGCGCCTGCTGGGCCGGCAGTTCCGACGAAGCGCCGCCCGACGAGCTCGATTGCGCCATTATCTACGCGCCGGTCGGTGCGCTCGTGCCGGCGGCGCTGCGCGCGGTGCGCAAGGGCGGACGCGTGATCTGCGCCGGCATCCACATGAGCGATATTCCGAGTTTTCCCTATGACATCCTTTGGGAGGAGCGTGAGCTCAAGTCGGTCGCCAACCTCACCCGCAAAGACGGCGTGGAGTTTTTCGCCATCGTGCCGCAGGCTGGCATCGTGACGCAGACCGTGGCTTATCCGCTCGTTCGCGCCAACGAGGCGCTGGCCGACCTGCGGAGCGGTTGGCTGCAGGGCGCCGCGGTGCTGGTGCCGTAGCGAGCCTTATTTCATCGTCATCGCCGCGCGCGCCTTGGCGAGCGTCTGCTCCGGCGAACCGGACGCGTCGACGATCGTCCAGGTCACGGCGCCGATATCGAACTCGTCTTGCATGCGCGCGACATTGGCGTCGGCATCGGACGCATCGGGACCGCGCGAACCAACCCGGCCCAGCCGCGTCGGCAGATCGGCAGCCAGGAATAGCCCTCGAAAGTCCGCGTGCGCCGCCGCGGCGGCGGCCTCGATCGCGGCGCGCTCCTGCGGTTTGGCGAAGACCGCGTCAACAATGACTGAGTGACCCGCCCGCGCGACACGCACGGCCTTGTCGGTCAAGATGCGATAGATCGTTTCGGACATTTCGGGACGATAAGCCTCAGCCGGCAGATGTTCATGCTCGGTCATGCCGTAATACGCTTTGCGCTCCACATCGGAGCGGAAGACCAGCGCGCCGGGCGACGGCGCGATGTCGGGAGCGAGCGCGCGTGCCAACAGCGATTTGCCGGTGCCCGATAATCCGCCGGTGCAAACGATCATAGGCTTGGCGGGAGTAAGCAGTTCGATCGCAAGATCGAAATAGCGCTTCGCCGCCTGCGCGAGATCGTCTTTATCCGCGGCGGCGGCAAGATCCCGACGCGCGGCGGTGACTTTGGCGCGGATCGCGGCGCGCAGCGACATGAAGAACGGCAAAGCGGCGATGCCGTCGCAATCCTCGCTGCGCCGCGCGGCGGCAAAGTATCCGTTCAATACGATATTCGCGGCGCGCGGCAGGGCGCGCTCGACCAAATCCATCAACAGGAACGCCAGGTCGTAAAGCACGTCACCCTCGGCGATGATCGGGTCGAATTCCAGCGCGTCGAAGGCGACCGGCTCGCCGTCGAGAACCGCGATATTGCCAAGATGAAGATCGCCATGGCCGCGCCGGATGAGGCCCGCGGCGCCGCGCGCCTTAAGGAGAGGCTGTAATTTCGCCAAGGCTGCCCGCGACTTTCGCTCGATGTCGTCGATTGCTTGCGCCGCGAACAGTTCGCCGTGCGCACGGAACGCCGCAGTGTTGTCCGCAATGAATCCGGCGAGGGCGCGGAGCCACGGCGCCGCTTCGACCGGCTGGGCGCGCTCATGCATGGCGGCGACCGCGACCGCGAGCTTGGCGCCAAGCGCGTCATCGAATTCGCCCCGCTCGGCGAGATGGTCGAGCGTCTTGTTCTCGTCGAAGCGCGTCATTTCGACCGCCCATTCGACGGCTTCGCCCGCTCCGTCCAGTGCCAGCGCGCCATCGGCTTGGCGCGTAATCGGCACGATGCGTCGATAAAGCTGCGGTGCAAATTGGCGATTGATCTCGAGTTCGGCGACGCAGGCAGCCTTGCGCTTAGCCAACGTCGAATAATCGAGAAACGGATAACTCACCGCACGTTTGACCTTGATGGCGCGCTCGCCGGCCAGAAATACCACGGCGGCATGCGTTTCACAGCGCCGCACGGCGGCGCCGTCATAGGTCGCTGGATCGCCAAGCAGCGCGAAAACGGCATTCTGAGAATCGGCGGATTTCGCGATCTCTGCCATCCCGAACGATAGCCGCGGGTGCGAAAATCTGAAAGCGGTTGGCGACACCGCCATCCCACCCGTCGTCGAAGAGCTGAGCCGGCACCCGGCGTGGCTCCGCTCAAGTGGCGGTACTTTGAGTAGGTCTAGTCATCCGCCGGAGGTTCCGGGTGAACGTCGGAAGGCCGAGATATCCCGTCGCCTCCGGCGTGGCCGCTTCGTTCCGCCTGGTCGGCCATCCTGAGCCAGTCCCTGGCCATGCTGAGCAGGAAAATCCGACGATCCGCATCGGCAATGGACTCGGCAAGCTCGATACAATTGGCAGCATAGAGTCGGTAGCAAGCGACGGTTTCACTCGTCACAGACGTCCCCCAAGATGTCCTTCCCGCCCCGCTGCGTCTTTTGACATAAGCATTTATGACCACAGAGGTTCCTGAACGAAGGGTCCGGTCGTGCCGTCAAGGCGAAGCGGGCAACGCCGCCGGCAGCCGGGCAATAATTTTTTCACCCTTGCGGTTTTTTGGCGGAACCATACCGGGGGGACCGCGTTTGGGCTCAAGGCATAGAAGGTGAGGCCCGACTGTGAGGGGGATTCCACGTCGGTTTAGGAACTTCCCGCCACGGGATCCGATCCCGTGGGGGTCGTTTTGTCGCGCCTATTCCATCGCTCGCCGCGTCGCGACCCGCCAGCCCAGGTCTGCTGGCTTTGGAGAGAATTATGCAGACGACTGAAGACGTTATCGGCACCGCTTCCACCAACGGTGCCGCCCTTCCTGCCTCTGCGGCGACGGACCATCAGGCTGGCGAAACCGAGGTCGATGCCGAGGGCCTGACGGAACTCCTTCATGCGCTGCAAGCCATGCGGGTCGGCGACTTCTCCGTCCGCATGGCCGGCGACCGTGTCGGCATCCTCGGCAAGATCGCCGACACGTTTAACGAAATCGTCGCCACCAACCAGCGCATGGCCAAGCAGCTGGAACGGGTCGGCCAAGTGGTGGGCCGCGACGGCCGTACCCGGCAGCGCGTCCGCCTCGGACTGTCCGATGGCGCCTGGGGCGAGATGGAGGCTAGCGTCAATTCGCTGATCGACGATCTGTTGTGGCCGACCACCGAGGTGACGCGTGCCATCGCCGCGGTGGCGCAAGGCGACCTGCTGCAAACCGTGCAGCTCGACGTCGACGGCCGGCCGCTCAAGGGCGAATTCCTGCGCTCCGCCGAGATCGTCAACACGATGATCAAGCAGCTCAGCGTGTTCACCTCCGAAGTGACGCGCGTCGCCCGCGAGGTCGGCACCGAAGGCAAGCTCGGCGGCCAGGCGCAGGTCGGCGGCGTCACCGGCGTGTGGAAGGACTTGACCGAGAGCGTCAATTCGATGGCGTCGAACCTCACCGCTCAGGTGCGCAATATCGCCGAGGTGACGATTGCGGTCGCCAACGGCGACTTGTCGAAAAAGATCACGGTCGACGTGCGCGGCGAGATTCTGCAGCTCAAAGAAGCCATTAATACCATGGTCGACCAACTCCGTTCCTTCGCGTCCGAAGTCACCCGCGTCGCGCGAGAGGTCGGCACTGACGGTAAACTCGGCGGTCAGGCCATCGTGCCCGGCGTTGCCGGCACCTGGAAGGATCTGACCGACTCGGTGAACGCCATGTGCGGCAATCTCACCGACCAGGTCCGCAATATCGCGCATGTGACCACGGCCGTGGCACGCGGCGACTTGTCACGCAAAATCACGGTGGACGTGCGCGGTGAAATTCTCGAGCTCAAGGACACCATCAACACGATGGTGGATCAGCTCAATTCCTTCGCATCCGAAGTCACCCGCGTCGCCCGTGAGGTCGGTACCGAGGGCAAGCTCGGGGGCCAGGCCCAGGTGCCCGGCGTCGCCGGTACCTGGAAGGACTTGACCGACAGCGTCAACTTCATGGCGTCGAACCTCACCGCCCAGGTGCGCAACATTGCCGACGTCGCCACGGCAATAGCCGGCGGCGACTTGTCAAAGAAGATCACCGTCAACGTCTCCGGCGAAATCCTGCAGCTGAAGGAAACCATCAATACGATGGTGGACCAGCTCAACGCCTTCGCCGGCGAAGTGACGCGCGTCGCCCGCGAAGTTGGCACCGACGGCCGGCTCGGCGGTCAGGCCAATGTGCTCGGCGTTGCCGGCACCTGGAAGGACCTGACCAACTCGGTGAATTCGATGGCGTCGAACCTCACTGCGCAGGTCCGCAACATCGCCGAAGTGTCCACGGCCATCGCCAACGGCGACTTGTCGAAGAAGATCACGGTGGACGTGCGCGGCGAAATCGCCGAGCTGAAAGACACCATCAATACCATGGTGGACCAGCTCAACGCCTTTGCCGGCGAGGTGACGCGCGTCGCCCGCGAAGTGGGCACCGAAGGCAAGCTTGGCGGCCAGGCGCTGGTGCGCGGCGTCGCCGGCACCTGGAAGGACTTGACCGACTCGGTCAACTCGATGGCGTCGAACTTGACCGGCCAAGTCCGCAACATCGCCGAAGTCGCCACCGCGGTGGCACGCGGCGACCTGTCGCGCAAGATCACGGTCGACGTGCGCGGCGAAATTCTCGAGCTGAAAGACACGCTCAACACCATGGTCGACCAGCTCAATGCCTTTGCCGCGGAAGTCACCCGCGTGGCGCGCGAGGTCGGCACCGAAGGCAAACTCGGCGGTCAGGCCAATGTGCCGGGCGTCGGCGGCACCTGGAAGGACTTGACCGACTCGGTCAACTCGATGGCCTCGAACCTCACCGGCCAGGTCCGCAACATCGCCGAGGTGGCAACCGCCATCGCCGGCGGCGACCTGTCACGCAAGATCACGGTCGACGTGCGCGGCGAAATCCTTCAGTTGAAGGAAACGCTCAACACCATGGTGGATCAGCTCAACCGCTTCGCCGGCGAGGTGACGCGCGTCGCCCGCGAAGTCGGCACCGAGGGCCGGCTCGGCGGTCAGGCCAACGTGCCCGGCGTCGCCGGCACCTGGAAGGACTTGACCGACAGCGTCAATTCGATGGCCGGCAACCTGACGGCGCAGGTGCGCAACATCGCCGAGGTGACCACTGCGGTGGCGCGCGGCGACTTGGGCCGCAAAATCACCGTCGACGTCAAAGGCGAAATTCTGGAGCTGAAAAACACCATCAACACCATGGTGGACCAGCTCAATTCCTTCGCCTCGGAAGTCACCCGCGTCGCCCGCGAGGTCGGCACCGAAGGCAAGCTTGGCGGTCAGGCGCAAGTGCCCGGCGTCGCCGGCACCTGGAAGGACTTGACCGACAACGTCAACTTCATGGCGTCGAACCTCACCGCGCAAGTGCGCAACATCGCCGAGGTCGCGACCGCGATCGCCGGCGGCGACCTGTCAAAGAAGATCACGGTCGACGTGCGCGGCGAGATGCTGCTGCTTAAAGACACGCTCAACACCATGGTCGAGCAGTTGCGCTCGTTCGCCGCCGAAGTGACCCGCGTCGCCCGCGAGGTTGGTACCGACGGGCGGCTCGGCGGTCAGGCGGTGGTGCCGGGTGTTGCCGGCACCTGGAAGGACCTCACCGACAACGTCAACCTGTTGGCTGCGAACCTCACCACGCAGGTGCGCAACATTGCCGAAGTCACGACCGCCGTCGCACGCGGCGACTTGAGCCGCAAGATTACCGTCGATGTGAAAGGCGAGATTCTCGAGCTGAAAAATACCATCAACACCATGGTGGACCAGCTCAACGGATTCGCTTCGGAAGTCACCCGCGTCGCCCGCGAAGTGGGCACCGAAGGTCTGCTCGGCGGTCAAGCGCAGGTGCCCGGCGTCGCCGGTACCTGGAAGGACTTAACCGATACCGTCAACGTCATGGCCGCCAACCTCACCGAGCAGGTGCGCGGCATCGTCAAAGTGGTGACGGCTGTCGCCAACGGCGATCTGCGCCAAAATCTTGCGGTGAAGTCGAAAGGCGAAGTTGCGGCTTTGGCCGAAACTATCAACAACATGATCGATACGCTCGCCACCTTTGCTGATCAGGTGACGACGGTAGCCCGCGAAGTCGGCGTCGAAGGCCGGCTTGGCGGCCAAGCCAACGTGCCCGGCGCCGCCGGCACCTGGAAAGACCTCACCGGCAACGTCAACCTTTTGGCCGCCAACCTGACCACACAGGTGCGCGCCATCGCCGAGGTGGCAACCGCGGTGACCAAGGGCGACTTGACGCGCTCGATTCAGGTGGAAGCGCGCGGCGAAGTGGCCGAGCTCAAAGACAACATCAACACCATGATCGACAATTTGCGGCTCACCACCGACCGAAACACCGAGCAGGATTGGCTGAAGACCAACCTGGCGAAATTCACCAACATGCTGCAAGGCCAGCGCGACCTCACCACGGTCGGCCGGCTTCTGCTGTCCGAACTGACCCCGCTGGTCAACGCCCACCAAGGCGTCATCTATCAGATGGAGGGCGAAGAGAAGAACAACACCCTCAATCTGCTGGCGGCCTATGCCGACGACGCCGCCAACGGCCATCGGCAGTCCTTGAGTCTCGGCGACGGCCTGATCGGCCAATGCGCCATGGACAAGCGCCGCATGCTGATCACGGACATATCGGACAATACCGTGCCGATCTCCTCGGCGCTGCTCAAGGTGGCGCCGCGCAATAACATCGTGCTGCCGGTGTTGTTCGAGAATCAGGTCAAGGCGGTGATCGAGCTCGCCTCGATGCATGAATTCACCGCGTTGCAAACCATGTTCCTCGAACAGCTCACCACCTCGATCGGCATCGTGCTCAATTCGATCGAAGCGACGATGCAGACCGAAGGCCTGCTCAAGCAATCGCAGCAGCTCGCCGGCGAGTTGCAGGCGCAGCAAAGGGAATTGCAGCAGACCAACGAACAGCTCGAGCAGAAGGCGCAGCAGCTCGCCGAGCGCAACGTCGAAGTGGAACGCAAGAACCAGGAAATCGAGCAAGCCCGCCGCGCTCTGGAAGAAAAGGCGACGGAGCTCGCGCTGACGTCGAAGTACAAGTCGGAATTCCTGGCCAACATGTCGCACGAGTTGCGTACGCCGCTGAACTCGATCCTGATTCTCGGTCAGCAGTTGACCGACAATCCGGAGGGCAATCTAACGCCGAAACAGGTCGAGTTCGCCAAGACGATCCACGGCGCCGGCACCGATCTGCTCAACCTGATCAGCGACATTCTCGACCTGTCGAAGATCGAGTTGGGTACGGTCACGGTCGATGCCGAGGAGGTGTTTTTCTCGAACCTTCTCGACATGGTGGCGCGGCCGTTCCGCCACGAGGCGGAAACCCGGCAGCTTTCGTTCGAAGTCCATGTCGATCCGAATCTCGGCCGCAACATCACGACCGACACCAAGCGTCTGCAGCAGGTGCTCAAGAACCTGCTGTCGAACGCGTTCAAGTTCACCGCCCAGGGCGGCGTGCGGCTCAACGTCAATGCCGCGGTCGGCGGCTGGAGTGCCGATCATCCGGTGCTCAGCCAGGCGGTCGGCGTCGTCGCCTTTGAGGTCAGCGACACCGGCATCGGCATTCCACAGGAGAAGCAGAAGATCATCTTCGAGGCATTCCAGCAGGCCGACGCCTCGACCAGCCGCAAATACGGCGGCACCGGCCTTGGCCTTGCCATCAGCCGCGAGCTTGCAAGCCTGCTTGGCGGCGAAATTCATCTGCGCAGCGCGCCGGGCACGGGGTCGACCTTCACGCTCTATCTGCCGATTAAATATGTCGGCCCGAGCGCTTCGCTCCAGGCCGGAGCGGCGGCCGCCGCGACGACGCCGCTGCCGCAGCGTCAGGGGGGATTCCATATCACGCCCGAGCGTACCATCGAGCCGATCCCCGACGATCGCATGGACATCCAGGCCGGAGACGCGATTCTGCTGATCGTGGAAGACGATCCGCATTACGCTCGCATCCTGGTCGATCTTGCACGCGATAAAGGATTCAAAGCTCTGCTGGCGATGCGAGGCGACGATGCGCTCAATCTCGCCAAGCAATATCAACCGACGGCGGTATCGCTCGACGTGTTCCTGCCCGACATGCTGGGCTGGAACGTGCTCAGTCAGCTCAAGCAGAATCCGCTCACCCGGCACATCCCGGTGCAGATCGTCTCGCTCGACGAGGATCGCCAGCACGGACTGGCCCGCGGCGCGTTTGCCTTCGTCAACAAGCCGACGAGCCGCGAAGGCATCGATGAGGCGCTGTCTCGCATCAAGGAGTTCGCCGAGCCGCGGAAGAAGCGGCTGCTCATCGTCGAGGACAATCAGGTCGAACAGATGAGTATCCGTGAACTGCTCGGCCACGACGACATAGAGATCGTCAACGCCGCAACCGGAACCGAAGCTCTAAACGCACTTCAGGAGAGACCCGCCGACTGCGTGGTACTCGACCTGCGGCTGCCCGATATGTCCGGTTTCGAAGTGCTGGAGCGCATGCGCGCGGACAGGAATCTGACCGACATCCCGGTGGTGGTCTTCACCGGGCGCGAATTGTCGGCTGAGGAAGACGCGCAATTGCATACGATGGCGCGCAGCATTGTGGTCAAGGGTGTCGAATTGCCGGAGCGGCTGCTCAACGAAACCGCGCTGTTCCTGCACCGGGTCATCACCGACCTGCCGCCGGAAAAGCAGCACATGCTGGAACGGCTCAACAGTTCCGACGAGGATCTGGTCGGTCGCACCGTGCTGCTGGTCGACGACGACCCGCGCAACATCTTCGCGCTGTCGAGTGCGCTCGAGCGCCGCGGCATGAGCGTACTCACCGCGACGACCGGCGCCGAGGCGATCCAGATCATCGAGGAAACTCCCGCGCTCGCCATCGTGCTCATGGACATCATGATGCCGGAGATGGACGGCTATCAGACCATCGAGAAGATTCGCCAAAACAAGGAATATCGCCGCTTGCCGATCATCGCCTTGACGGCCAAGGCGATGAAGGGTGACCGCGAAAAGTGCCTCCAAGCCGGGGCGTCGGATTACCTCGCCAAGCCGGTCAATACCGAACAGCTCTTATCCGCGCTGCGGATGTGGCTGCACCGCTAGGCGGAACAACATGACCGAGCAGATGGCCGGCCAAGTCGTGAGCGACAAAGTGAACGTCCTGCTGGTCGACGACCAGCCGGACAAGCTGCTCGCCTACGAAGTGATCCTGGGCGATCTTGGTGAAAACCTGGTCAAGACCTCATCGGCGCGCGAGGCGCTGCAATTTCTCTTGAAAAACGACGTGGCTGTCGTTTTGATCGACGTCTGCATGCCGGAACTCGACGGCTTTCAACTGGCGGCTATGATCCGCGAGCATCCGCGGTTCCGCAAGACGGCGATCATTTTTATCTCCGCCATCCATCTCACCGACGTCGATCGGTTGCGCGGCTATGAGATGGGGGCGGTCGATTACGTTCCGGTTCCGGTCGTTCCCGAAGTGTTGCGGGCCAAGGTGCGGGTATTCGCAGAGCTGTTCCGCAAGACCCGCGAGCTCGAGCGGCTCAACTCGACGCTTGAGCGCCACGTCGCCGAGCGCACGGCGGAACTGGAGGCGTCCAATGCGCGCCTGCTCGAGAGCGAGCAGCAATTGCGTCTGGCGACCGAGGCGGCCGAAATCGGCTTGTGGGACGTCGATACCGTAACCGACACGCTGTTCTGGCCGCCGCGCGTCAAAGCCATGTTCGGCATCGCGCCGGACGTGCCGGTGAGCATGGCGGATTTCTATGCCGGCCTGCATCCCGACGACAAGGAGGCGATCAGCGCGGCCTTCGCCGCCGCTTGCGATCCGCAAAAGCGTGCACTTTACGACGTCGAATATCGCACCGTCGGCAAAGAAGACGGCGTTATTCGCTGGGTCGCGGCCAAGGGCCGCGCCGTTTTCGACGTCGATGGAAAATGCGTGCGCGTGATCGGCACCGCGCTCGATATTTCCAAACGCAAGGAAGCCGAGGAACGGCAAGTGCTGCTGGCGCGCGAGGTCGATCATCGCGCCCGCAATGCGCTCGCCGTGATCCAATCCATCATCCGGCTCACGCGCGCCAAAACCGTCGACGATTATGTGCAGGCGATCGAAGGCCGCATCAAGGCGTTGGCGCGCGCGCATACGCTGTTGTCGGATTCGCGCTGGCACGGCGCCGATCTGGCGACTTTGGTCACCGAGGAGCTTGCGCCATATCGCGGCGGCGACAAGATCACGATCCGCGGGCCCGATATCTCGCTGCAGCCGGCGACCGCGCAAGGGCTGGCGCTGGCGCTGCACGAGCTTGCTACCAACGCCGCCAAGCACGGCGCGCTGTCCTCACCCAGTGGCAAGATCACGCTCGACTGGCAATTGCATAGCGACGCCTTGGCGCTGAATTGGGCGGAAACCGGCGGCCCCGGCATCGCCTCGCCGTCATCGCGAAGCTTCGGCCTCAAGGTCATTGTCGCCAGCATCGAGCAGCAGCTCGGCGGCAAGGCGGCGTTCGACTGGGATCCAAAGGGCCTGCGCTGTGCATTTTCTATACCGCGCAGCGAGCTAACGAAGTCGCGGGCACTCAATGCCTTGCGCGACAACGGTCAAGCCAACGGCGCCGTCATCGGGCTCAAACGCGACGAGAAGCCGCGCGTGCTTCTGGTCGAAGATGAAGCCCTGGTCGCCATGATGATCCAGGAAACGATGACCGAGTTCGGCTTCCAGGTGATCGGTCCCGTCAGCACGGCATCCGAGGCTTTGGCTGCGGCGCGCAACAGCCAGTTTGAGGCCGCCGTGCTCGACATCAATCTCGGCGACGGCATGGTCTATACGGTCGCCGAGATATTGAGCAAACGCGGCGTTCCGTTCGTGTTTGTCACCGGCTATGACGCCGAAAGCGTCGACAGCCGTTTCACCGGCGTGCCGGTCCTGCAAAAGCCCATCGAACGCAATATGCTGCAGAAGGTTTTTCTGCTTGGCGCCGGGCACACGGCGGCGGCCGACGAACCCCGCTCGGCGGCGCGCGCCTGATCGCCTTACCCGTTACGCGTCCAATACCGCCCGTACCTTGGCGGCGAGCTGATCGAGCGTGAACGGCTTGGAGATGAAGTTGACACCGGTGTCGAGCACCCCGCCGTGCACCACGGCATTGGCGGTGTAGCCGGTCGTGAACAAAACTTTCAGCCCGGGCCTCCGGCGCATCGCCTCGTCCGCAAGCTTTTTGCCGTTGATGTCCGGCATCACGACGTCGGTGAACAGAAGTTTCACGTCGGTCACACGGTCGAGCGTGGCCAGCGCGTTGGCGGCGCCATCGCAGTCGAACACGGTATAGCCGAGTTCGTGCAGCGATTCCGTCGCCAGCCGCCGCATCAGCGGATCGTCCTCGACTACCAGGATGATTTCGTTGCGGTTGCCGGTACGCATCGGCACGGCCATGGCGCGCTTGATTTCCTTGGCATCGGCAATGAGCCGCGGAAGATAGATTTTCACCGTCGTGCCCGCTCCGGGCTCGCTGTAGACCTTGATGTGTCCGCTCGATTGCTTGATGAACCCGTAGACTTGGCTTAAGCCCAGCCCGGTGCCCTTGCCGGCGGCTTTGGTGGTGAAGAATGGATCGAAAGCGCGTGTCGCGATCTCCGGAGTCATGCCGACTCCGGTGTCGGTAATCGCGATCAGCGCGAATTGCCCTGGCTGTACTTCGGGATTATGGGCGCAATAGGCATCGTCGAGATGGGCATTCGCGGTTTCGATCGTCAGCTTGCCGCCATCCGGCATGGCGTCGCGGCCGTTGAGTGCGATGTTGAGGATCGCGTTCTCGAGTTGCTGCGTATCGGCGTGCACCGTCCACAAACCGGCGGCGGTCACCGTTTCGATCTGGATATGCTCCCCGAGCGTCGACCGCAGCAGGTCCGACATGGCGGCGATCATTTTGTTGGCATCGAGCGGCTGCGGCGACAACGGCTGCTGCCGTGCGAAAGCCAGCAGCCGTTGGGTGAGGGTGGCGGCGCGCTCGCTGGCGATGGTCGCAGCGTCGAGAAAACGCTCGACCCCGTAATCTCCCTTGGCGATGCGGCGCTTGACCAGATCGAGTGCGCCCATGATGACGCCAAGCATGTTGTTAAAGTCGTGGGCGATGCCTCCGGTGAGCTGGCCGAGCGCCTCCATCTTTTGTGCCTGGCGCAGCTGACTCTCGGCCGCTTCGCGACGGGTCACCTGATCGAGGAGCTGGCGGTTGGCGAGTGCAAGCCGACCGTGCGCCGCGGTGAGTGCCGCGAAAGATCCGCGGGTGAATCGCGCGATCATGAAGCCGGCGGCACAGATCAGTAGGAAAGCGATGGCGACGCCGGCCTGCAGCAACATGCCGGAGCGCGCGGCAGCTGCTTGGCGCGCGATCAGCAACCGATCCTCCTCCGCCTGCATAGCCTCGATGGCACTGCGGATTTCCTGCATCAGCCGGAAACCCTTATCGCTGTTGACGATGGCGAGCGCTGCGTCGTTGTGGCCGGCCTTGTACGCATCGACGGTAGCGCTGAGCTCAGCAAGCTTGTCTTTGATGAGCTGACCAAGCTGCGCCAGATTTTCAATCTGCTGCGGATTGTCGTTGACTAACTCCCGCGTGCGCCGCAGGGCCTCAGGCAATTGCCCAATCGCCCTCTGATAGGGCCCGAGGTAAAGGTCTTGCCCGGTCAGCAGATAGCCGCCTTGTCCGGTCTCCGCGCTTTGCACGAGGCTCAGAATGTGCACCAGCTGCGCGCGCACCTCGAGCGAATGCCGCACCCAGTCGTCGTCGTCCTTATTGCGGGCGCCTAGCCAGAATGCGGCGGCCACGATCAGGGCCGCGAGCAACGTGGTGACGACAAGACTCCGGTTCAGCAGAGCCAGCGGGTTCGGCTCGGGTTTCAGCTCGGTCAAATTCGCGCCCGGTGTGATCGGCCCTCATCCAATGCATGAAAGCCGAGTGAAAGCGAAGCCCGCAATGGCCCCACGCTTGGGGCGCGCTGGCGGCGATGCGGGACATTATCTGAGACATTTGGAGATTGCCTACAGCAAAAGACGTAACGCCGTTATTCGACGTGTGGGAACTCTGCCTATCCCGGGGCGTTTCCCTTCAGTGCCGATCGCGGCGATGACGGATTTTATAATTTGCGGTGCAACTTATCCACGCAATGTTCGGTTTCTGACTTAACGTTTTCTATAGTCGCTTTGAGGACTGCTCGGGATGCAGCTCAGTTGCTATCAATGCAAATTACGCGCTTGTGGATTGTTCAAGCCGGTCACGGCGGAAGAACTCGCCATCATCAATGATTTGAAGAAACAGCACATCGAACTGCCTGCAGGCGCCGAGATCATTCGCGCCGGTGAGGAAAGCCCGCAGCTTTACACGCTCTATTCCGGCTGGGCGTTCCGCTTCAAGACATTGTCCGATGGCCGCAGGCAGATTCTGAACTTCTTGTTGCCCGGCGACCTGATCGGTTTGCAGGCGGCCATGTTTGATGCGGCGCAGCACGGTATCGAGGCGCTGACCGACGTGCAGCTCTGCGTGCTGCCACGGCGCGACGTCTGGGCGTTGTTCGGCAAGATGCCGGGTCTCGCCTTTGACGTCACTTGGCTCGGCTCGCGCGAAGAAAGCATCGTCGATGAAAACCTCACCAGCGTCGGCCGGCGCAGCGCCATCGAACGCATCGCCGCGATGATTGCGGGGCTTTACAAGCGGGCCAGGCTCTTAGGTCTTGTCGACGCCGCCGACAGCTTCGCTTTCCCTCTGACCCAGCAGCATATTGCCGACGCGCTCGGCCTTTCGCTTGTTCACACCAATAAGACGCTGGCAAAATTGCGGCGCATGGGTATGTTCGCCGTCAGCAACGGCACGCTGACGCTGATGAATCCGCGGGTCTTGGAGCGTGTCGCGCTGTATTTCGATGCGGAGATCCCGCGGCGGCCGTTGATTTGATTGCAACGAAAAGCCCCGGCTGATGCCGGGGCTATCGCCAAACGAGCAGGCTTGGGCTTACTTGCTGGATGTATCGGGCACCCAGGTCGTCTTGGTGCTGTCGTATTTGAAGCCTGGCGCCTTCTTCAACGCGTCCTTGCTGGTATCCATCGTCAGATAGACCTTGTCGTTCTTCGTGGTCTGTTTGATGGTGTTGAAGCTCACTGCGACGTCCTTTTCGCCGGCGCCCAGGAAGCCGCCGACGCCGACGATCGCCGCCTGGACCTGTCCGTCCTTGTTGACCAGGACATCCATGATTTCACCGATCTTGTTGTTCTGCGGATCGTAGACGTCCTGCTTGTACCAGTCCGTCACGGTCACGCTCGATGACGGAACGCTGGTCATGAGCCCGGAGCCGCCGGCGGCCATCGGTTGAGCGAAAGCCGCGGTGGAAAGCAACAGCGCGCCGGTCGATAGAGTTACTAGCACTTTCATTCTGGTCAACCTCCAAGAGTGGATTTGCGGAGTGGATTTGCGAATACCGAACAACGTTCGAACGCGCGTTTTGCTCCAACGCGCGTCAAAAATTCGCAATGGAACGAAACGTCGTCGAGACAATTGAACCGGCCGCCGCTTATGTCGAACGAAAGCTCATTCCGCATGTTCTTGTCGTCCCCATGGTTCGTCCGCCATTTGCGGGCGTCTCATCCAAGCGCTTCACTCCCTCGCTAACCCACGCACAGTTCCCTAAGGCATTGTAAGTGCTAATAAATATCTTCGGTGCCGACGGCTGGGCCGGACGGCAGGTGGACTTTTTCGCCCACAGGTCTGTTAGGCTTGCACAAGAGGAGGAACGATTTGTGCGGGCCGACGTAATAGGATGGCGCGGAGTTCAACGGCAGCGCGAACAACGGAAAAACGATGAAGCTCTTCAAGTGTCAGCATTGCGAGCAATTGCTGTATTTCGAGAACACTGTATGCGAACGGTGCTCGCACCGGCTCGGCTTCATACCCGAGATCATGAATCTGTCGGCGCTGGAGCCGCAAGGTGAAGTCTGGCGGGCGCTTGCGGTGGAAAAGAAACTGTATCGGTTCTGCGCCAATGCGGCGTTCGACGTCTGCAACTGGATGATCGAGGTCGAGAAGCCGGATCGGTATTGCGCGGCCTGCCGGCATAACCGCACCGTTCCAGACGCCAGCGTAGCGAAAAACGTCGTCGCTTGGCACAAAATCGAGGTCGCCAAGCATCGGCTGTTCTATACGCTGATGAAGCTCAATCTGCCGCTCGACGGACGCAACGAGAAGGGCGACGAGCGCCTGACTTTCGATTTCCTGGCGAGTCCGCCTCATGTCGGCGGCCCGCGGGTGATGACCGGCCACGACAACGGGCTGGTTACGCTGGCGCTCGAAGAAACCGACGACGCCGAGCGCGAGAAGCGCCGCGCCATCATGCATGAGCCCTATCGCACCTTGCTCGGTCACTTTCGTCACGAGGTCGGCCATTATTTCTGGGACGTGCTGGTGCGCGACGGCGGTCTCATTGAGGACTGCCGCACGATATTTGGCGACGAAAGGGCGGATTACGGCGCCGCCCTGCAGGCCTATTACGCCAATGGCGCGCCGCCAAACTGGCAGGAGAATTTCATCAGCGCCTATGCCACGTCGCACCCGTGGGAGGATTTCGCCGAAACCTGGGCGCATTACCTGCACATCGTCGACACGCTGGAAATGGCGCGCGCCTTCGGCATGTACGTGCATCCGCGGCTGGCGCGGCCGGGCGAACTCGATGCCCAGGTCGATTTCGATCCCTACACCGTACGCGACCCGGCGCCGCTGATCGAAACCTGGATCCCGCTGAGCAACGCGCTCAATAGCCTCAATCGGACGATGGGATTGTCCGACATCTACCCGTTCATCCTGTCGCCACCGGTCAGGGAGAAGCTTAGCGCCATTCACGACCTCATCCACGGCAACAAGCTGCCGGTGCGGGAAGAGAGGGCAGCCTAGATTTCCTTTGCCACCGGCCACGAGCGATCATGTTGTGCCGAGCCAGTGAAGCGATAATGCGGAGCGGCCTGCCTCGGATTGCCGACGCAGGCCGCAGCCTTATCTCTGCCGCGGTTATGCCGCGATGATGTCGACGATCTCCAGCGTATCCGGATCGATGATCAGGATCTTGTCGCCGACAATGATGTAATCGAAGCCTTCGAATTGCGGTACGACTGCCACGATGTCTTCGGGGACGACTTCGACGTGAACCGTGCGCGGTATAGCCACGCCCACTTCCACGTTGAAGTTCACATTCGTCACGCGCGCCGCTGAGCTGTGGCCGATGATGGCCTGGATCTTGGTTCGCTGCGTTTGCGACAGCTGGACCGGTGCGCCGCGTGAGCCGGTGGTCTTGCTGGCGTTCTGCTCATTGGCCTTCGCCCCGGACTTGCTGTTCTCTTCCTGCGCGCCACGCTGCTCCTGAGTGCCGGGCTTTTCTTCCTGAGCACCGCGCTGTCGTTCAGTGCCGCGCTTTTCTTCCTGCGCACCGCGTTGCTCCTGTGCTCCAGGTTTCTCTTCCTGCGCGCCGCGCAGCGGTGTTGCTTGCTTTTGCTCGTCCTGGCCCATGCGCTGGTCCGGCTCCGCGCCCTGCGCGGGCGCCTGTGCCGATTTGGCGGCGCCAGCTCCGTTGATGTTGCGCTTAAGCGCGCCGCTCATGGCGCCCGGGGCCTGGTGCTCGGTGCTTTGCGGTTTCGCGGCGCCGCCGCCGTTCGGGTCTTGCATCGTTTGTGCCGCCGCTAAGCCGGCGACACCCACGACTGCCGCCGCGGCGACCGTCGTTAGCAATAACTTTCTCATCACGCGTCTCCCGTTTCCCTCAAAAATCGAGGGACGGCGCTTTGCACCGGCAAATCGCGTTCCCGATCGATCATGCACTGCTGCCCCAACTCGGATGCGACGTCGGCGTTCCGACATTATCTGCCGGGATTTGCAGCAACGGATGCGCTGGCGGCGCAGCAAGGAACTTTCGTTGGATAGCCGACGTTTATTTGATGACAACCACAGAATTAGGAGGCGAACGATGGATTGGAACCGTATTGAAGGAAATTGGAAGCAGGCCAAAGGCAAGGTCAAAGAAAAGTGGGGCAAGCTGACCGACGACGATCTCGCTCAAGTCAACGGGCAGCGCGATCAGCTCGAAGGCAGGATTCAGCAGCGTTATGGCCTCGCCAAGGATATGGTCCGCAAGGATGTGGACGATTGGCTGAAAGCCCAACCGTAATCGCAACGACCGAACAACGCGGGAAGGCGGGCAGGATATTTATTTCCTGCTCGTCATTTCGCTATGACTAGATGTCCAACGAGGAGGACCGCACATGAGCTCTCCATCAGACCGCCACCCGGTCGAGCCGCATCCTGTCGTGCCGACCCAGCAAGCGAGACAAGGCGTCACCGGACATAACGTGCGTTACGTGCTCGGCTTCGGCATTGCCGCAATCGTTATTCTGTTCGTGATTATCTGGCTGGCTTACTTCGGCTAGAGTTAGTCGCTGCGCTCGACCAGCGCCGCGCGCTCCTTGCCGACCGTGTCGGCGCTCACCGCCGGGGCCGCATTGCCCCAGGAATTGCGTATATAAGTGAGCAGCGCGGCGACCCGATCGTCGTTGAGCACCCAGGCGAAAGACGGCATCGCCGCGCCGGTCGGCGCTTGTTTGGTGCCGACGGAAAGCCCGCCGCGCAGCACGATGTGAATGAGCGTGGTCGGATCGATCTGCTGCACCACCGGCGTGCCGTTGAGCGACGGGAACAGCCCGGGCGTGCCTTTGCCGTCCTTACTGTGACAGCCCGAGCATTCGTCGGCATAAATCTGCGCGCCGCTATTCATCACCGCACGGTCGGGAGTTGGCGGATCTTCCGCCACGTTCCGCTCCCGGCTCTTGTCGCCCGGCCGGTCCTTCAGATAGCTCGCGATCGCCTTGAGGTCGTCGTCGCGCATCTTCGAGGTCGAGAGATTGATGGTTTCCGACATCAAGCCGTTGCCGGCGGTGGTCTTGTTGTGGCCGGTCTTCAGATAGGCGGCGATGTCGTCGACCGACCAGGAGCCCAGCCCGCGGCGCGGATCGTTGGTGATGTTCGGTGCGAACCAGCCCTGCAACGCATAGCCTTGGAACGTCTTGCTCGCGTCGTCGGCGCCGAGGAAATTCTTCGGCGTGTGGCACAGCCCGCAATGGCCGAGCCCCTCCGTGAGGTAAGCGCCACGATTCCATTGCGCGCTTTTATCCGGATCGGGCTTGAATGCCCCCGGCTTAAAGAACAGTTCGTCCCAGCCCGCCATGCTGATGCGCAGATCGAGCGGGAACGGCAGCTGATCGGATTTGACCGGATTATGTACCGCCGGAACGGTGTTCAGATAAGCGCGGATGGCGAGCGCGTCGTCTGCGCGTAAGCTTGGCGTAATAAGTATAAGGCATCGCCGGATAGAGCCGCTCGCCGTGGCGCCCGGTGCCCTTGGTGAGCGCGTTGACGAACTCGTCGTTGGTCCAGGCGCCGATACCGGTGAGCGGATCTGGCGTGATGTTCGGCGCGGCCAGATGTCCGAACGGCGTCTCAATAATGCGCCCGCCGGAAAAATCGTGGCCGCTGCCGGGCAGCGTGTGGCACGCGGCGCAATCGCCGGCGACGGCGAGGTAATGGCCGTGCTCGATCTGATCGAAATCCTGTTTGTCGATGGCGCCGGCCGCGAAGGCGGCGAGAGGCCACAGGCCGAGCGTCGCGCCGAGCAATAAAGTGCGCGTCAGCTTTGGCAAATATTTGTTGTCCTCACGCATGGACGAGCGGTCCCGGATTCTTCAGGTACTGCGAACGGATCGCCTTGGCCGCCCAGAAGGCGAGCGCACCGACGGTCCCGGTGGGGTTGTAGCCGGCATTCTGCGGAAAGGCCGATGCGCCCATGACAAACAGATTGGGCACGTCCCAGCTCTGCAGATAGCGGTTGAGCGCGCTGTCGCCCGGATTGTCGCCCATGATAGCGCCGCCGTTGAGATGCGAGGTCTGGTACTCTGTGACGTCGTAGGGCGCCTTGCGCGGTTTCTTGACAATCTGCTTGGCTCCCATCGCTTGCAGGATCTCGGCATATTTGTCGGTGAGGAAATTGCTCATTTTTATTTCGTTGTCGTGGAAATCGATGGTGATGCGCACCAGCGGCCGACCGAACCGATCCTTGTAAGTCGGATCGAGGCTCAGATAATTGTCGCGATAGCTGTAGAACGAGGCATGGCAGGCGCCGCCTGAGTTGATGGTCGACAGATAATTGTCCTTGACCGCCTGCTTCCACTTCGAACCCCAGGCCGGCGTGCCGGGCGGCACCGCGGTCGATTCGATCGGCCGGCCGTTGGTCTGCACCTGGCCGATATAGCCGCCGCCAACAAAGCCGAGCGGGCCATGGTCGAAATTGTCGCCGTTGAACTCGTCGATGATCATGCCGATCGCGCCGGAGGCGACGAACGGGTTGAAATTGTATTTGTCCTTGTCGAAAAAGCCGAGCGCGCTCGACATGACTTGATGGGTGAAATTGCGCCCGATCTGGCCTTGCCCGCTCGCCGGATCGTACGGCGTGCCGATGCCGGACAGCAGCAAAAGCTGCACGTTGAACAGCGAGAAGGCGCACAACAGCACCAGATCGGCCGGCTGCTCGAATTCTTCTCCCGACGAATCGACATACGTGACGCCGGTCGCCCGCTTGCCGGTACTATCGAGATTGATGCGAGTCACTTCGCATTCAGTGCGGCCCTCGAAATTCGATTTACGCAACAGCACCGGCAGCACCGTGGTCTGCGGGCTCGCCTTGGAATAATTGGCGCAGCCGAACCATTCGCAGAAGCCGCAGTAGGTGCACTGCCCGAGCGTGACGCCGAGCGGATTGGTGTAGGCTTGCGACAAATTGCCGGAGGGTTGGGGAAACGGTTTGTAGCCAAGCTTCTTGGCGCCTTCCGCGAACAGCGTATGCCCGTAACCCTGCTTTTGCGGCGGCGTCGGATAGGGCCGCGAGCGCGGACCTTCAAACGGATTGCCGCCGGCCTGGATCTGGCCGTTGAGATTGCCGGCCCGGCCCGAGGTACCGCACAGATATTCAAAGGCGTCGTAATGCGGCTCGAGATCGTCAAAACTGACGCCCCAATCCTGAATCGTCATGTCGGCGGGGAGGAAACTGGCGCCGTAGCGCTGCGTCAGATGACTCTTGAGCGTGAAATCGGTCGGCAGGAAGCGCCAAGTCTCGGCGTTCCAGTGCAGGCCGGCGCCGCCGACGCCGTTGCCGAGCATGAATGCGCCCCAGCTGCGGACCGGCAGCGCCGTCTGGCTGGTATTGTTGCGGAAGGTCACCGACATCTGCGAATTGCGCAAGAACATGTCGTGGCGGATGCGGTAACGCAGCTCATCCTGTGCGTAGGAGATGGGAAAATCGGTCGCGGTGTCGCGCCACGGCCCGCGTTCGATCGCCACCACGTCGAGACCGGCATCGGTCAGCTCGTTGGCGAGAATGGAGCCGGTCCAGCCCAGGCCGATGATGGCGACGTCCTTGTGGGGCAGTTTACGCGCCATGGTGTCTCCTCGCCGGCGCTCGTCGGCAGACGAGCGTCAGGATTTCTGCGTCCAGTTCGGATGGTTGGCGATGCCGACCGTCGGCAGCGTCACGTGCTGGTTATGCTTGTCGATCCAGTCGCGATAATCGTAATGCGCGCCGGGAAAGCCGATCATCGTCCACGATGCCGCGTCTTTGTTGCCGCCGTAGATCGGGTCGGCCAGGAAGCCGTTCTGTGTGTTTTTCAAGATGAGCTTGAAGAATTCCTCGCCATCGGTGCCGTCGAGTTTGAGGGAGCCGTTTTCCAGCCCGGCGATGGCCTCGTCCTTTTGCGCATCGCTCAAGTCGGCGAAGGCCTTGCCGTCATATTTGCCGCGGCAAGCCTTATCGAACGCCGCCAGCGCCTTGCGATAGTGCTGCGCCGGCGTCACCGGCGATTGCGGGCCTTGCTGCTTGGTGCCCTTCTGAAACGGACCGGCCATGTAATAGCCGTCAAAGCGGCCGTAAGGGCCGGCGAGCTGACGGTCGATATAGACGGCGCAGCCGCAGTCCTTGCCGCCGGGCGACAAGTCGTCCGCTGGAATCAGCCGATCGACAAAGGCCTCGACGGCGGCGGCTTCCTGCGGCGTAAAATATTTCCAGCCGCCCGGCGTCACCGGCTCGGGTGGATCGCCGGCGCCGGGCTTCCATGGAATGCCGCCGCGGATAACGGCGGCGCGCGCGGCGCTCGAACACAACAGCAGCCATAGGCCGCTTGAGCCGAGCAGCCGCCGCCTAGTCATCTGATACACGGCAATGAGTCCCGGTTCAGAATCCCTCGCCCGACCACAAACGCCGGCGCGGCCATTAAGTTCCCGTGCGCAATGCAGGGAAAGAAGCGGCTCGCTAAACCGTCCGAATCGTTCCCGCGATAGCGGCGACGACGAACAACACCAGCGCCACCAGAAACACGATCTTGGCGATGCCGACCGCGGCACCGGCGATGCCGCCGAAACCCAGCACCGCGGCGATCAGCGCAATGATCAAAAGCGTAACGACCAAGTTAAGCATGGCTTTCCTCTTTGTCCGCCCGACCGCTCGTTGCGGCCGTATTCCAATTGTCTTCGCGATGAGAAATGCGGCGCGACGGAAAAGTTCCAGAGGCCATTTTTGCTGCGCCGCGGCGCACCGATAGGCCCGCTAGCCGTGGGAACCGGAACCGGCCTTGGCGGTTCACAAGGCGAACCGCGGCAATTGGGCGGCAAAATTCGTATCGCATTTGCCGTCTGAGATTGCCGCCTTGGTCGCGAACCTAACAATTGCCGGGAGATAGGAATCATGGACGATACCACAATTGTCGGCGACAGCGTCGCCGTAGTGAATTCGCCGCAAGGCGCATGGGGCGCAGCCTGGAGCGGTGTATCCTGGAGCGCGGTCATCGCCGGCGCGCTGACCGCAATCGCTGTTTCCTTCATCGTCATTTCGCTCGGCAGCGGGATCGGCATGGAGCTGGTCTCGCCGTACTCGTATTCGTCGTCGCCTTCGGCGAGCACGATGACGGTGATCGGCGCGGTGTGGCTGGTGTTTGCCCAGGCCGTCGGTTTCGCGACCGGCGGCTATGTGGCGGGGCGGATGCGCCGCTCACCGGCTCGGTTGCACACCGATGAAGTGAAATTCCGCGACGGCGCCAACGAACTCGTCGTTTGGGCCATCGGCGTCGTGATCACGTTTTTTATTCTCGTCGCTCTAGTCGGCAAGGTCAGTTCCACCGCCGGCAGCGCGGCAGCAGGCGCCGCCTCGATCGGCATCGCCAGCACCACGGCGCAAACACCATCGGTGGATTACTTCAGCGACGCGCTGCTGCGGCCCAATCCGCAAGGCAACGCCGGCGCTGCGGCCAACCCGAGCACACCGAACGCCGCCGCCGGGGGAACAGCGCCTGCCTCTGCGGCGGCGCCGTCGAACGGCGCCGCCAATGGCGCACCGGCGAACACCGCTGATGCCCGGCAGCAGCGCGCCGAGATCAATCGCGTTCTCATCATGGCGCTCGGGCCGAACGGCTTGTCCAAGGACGACAGCTCCTATTTGGCGCAACTTGTCGCGGCGCAGACCGGCATGAGTAAGGCCGATGCGCAGCGTCGGATGGACAACGTAGTCGGCCAGATGAAGCTTGACGCTAAGCACGCGGCTGACACCGCGCGCCAGGCGGCCGCTTTTCTGTCGTTCTGGACCTTCATGTCGCTGCTGTTCGGCGCCGTCTGCGCGACTTTGGGCGGTGTCCTCGGCGGCGATCTGCGCGACGAGTTCGCGGCCCGGATGGTCGCGACGGCGCCACGCTGACCGCGGCAATTTTCTTCGCTTGCAATGGGCCGGCGCGGCGACGCGCCGGCCTTTTCATTCCCGCCGGAACGTACGAAAAGATGCATTGAAAAACACCTGACGCGCCGTTCACGGTTCCCGGAACGAGTCGCCGCGCGTGTTCGTTGCCCTTGGTAGCTCGGCGGGCATCAGCGCGATCCCGAACAGCTCACTCTGGATTTGATCCTGGGCGAGGCGCGTTCGGAACCGAGATCGGAAAAGCCCGTCGCCCCCACACACACAAAAAAGAGTAGGAAACGACGGCTATGGGACTGTTCACCAAAGACATCAAGACGATGGACGATCTGTTCACGCACACGCTTCGCGACATCTATTATGCCGAGAAGCAGATCGTGAAAGCGCTGCCCGACATGATCGAGAAGGCAAGCGATCCGCAGCTCAAGCAGGGTTTTCAGACCCATCTGCGCGAGACCGAAAACCACGTCAAGCGCCTCGATCAAGTCTTTAACGTTCTCGGCCAAAAGCCGCAGGGCGTCGACTGCCCGGCCATCGACGGCATTATCAAGGAAGCCAACGAGGTCGCCGGCGAGGTTGACAAGAAGCCGGTGCTCGACGCGGCTTTGATCGCCGCCGCGCAGGCGGTCGAGCATTACGAGATGACCCGTTATGGCACGCTGATCGCCTGGGCCAAGCAGCTCGGCCGCAATGACGTGACCGCGCTGCTCAACCAGACGCTCGACGAGGAGAAGGCGACCGACAAGAAGCTGACCTCGATGGCCGAGAGCCAGGTCAACCGCAAGGCGGCTTAAGCCCGTCCGGCAGGTGTAATCGCAGCGCCGCGCTTAACCCGCGGCGCTGCCGCTTTTTTACGCGACCCTCTTGAGCCTCGGGCCATTCCCTGTTTTGTTGCGGCCGAGTAATACGCAACAGGTGAGGGACATGCTGAAATCGACGCGGGAAAAGGCCTCGCATAAGGCCATCAAGCAGCAGTTGATCGTCGCCGGCAAAGTGCTGGTGGCGCAGGGTCAGGACGATTTCACCCGCGGCCATATCTCGTTTCGGCTGCCCGATGATCCCGGCCGCTTCTTCATGAAGGCGCACAGCCTAGGGCTCGACGAGATCACGCTTGGCAACATCCTCACCATCGATCTCGACGGCGAGGTCATCGCCGGCACCGCGCGGCGGCACAGCGAAGTCTTTATTCATTCCGAGATCTTCAAGTCGCGCCCGGACGTCAATTGCGTCATTCATACCCATCCGACCTATTCGATCGCGCTGTCGTCGACCGGCCGGCCGCTCAAATGCTATAGCCAGCCGGGCGCGCTGTTTTATGAAGCGCTCGGGACTTATGCCGACACCATCAATCTGATTCGCAGCCCGGCGATGGGCGCGGGCGTCGCCCGCGCGCTCGGCAAGGGCAGGGCGGTGCTGCTCAAAAATCACGGCGTCGTCGTCACCGGCGCCAGCATCGCCGAGGCGGTGATCGGCACCATCATGCTGGAGAATGGCGCCATGGTGCAATTGCTCGCCGAAGCCGCCGGCGACGTGGCGCCGGAATTTCCGCGCGCCGACATCGAGAAGCTCAAGCACGACATCAGCCGGCCCGAGCAGTTTCAGATCAATTTCGACTATCTGGCGCGCCGGGTGAAACGCGGCACGCGCTGAGCCCCGACGAGCGCTCGGAACGAGAAACCAAGGCCATGAAAAGAGAACAGCCGGAGCCCAAAGTGCCGGCCGATCTTCGCAAAGTGCTTGCGGCCGCGCCACAGGCCAAGGCGCAATGGAATGATCTCACGCCGCTCGCGCGTCAGGATTTCATTATGTGGATCGACTCAGCCAAACAACCGCAGACGCGTAAACGCCGGGTCGAGAGCGTCCCGAGCCGGCTCGCCTCGGGGAAGCGGCGCCCCTGCTGCTTCGCCATCGTGCCTCTGGACCTTCACAAAGCCCTTGCGGGAACCGCGAGGGCGAAGAGCGAGTGGGGCAAGCTCACATCGCTTGAGCGGCGGGACTTTGCCGGCTGGGTCGGTTCAGCCAAAGGCTCGGAGGCGCGAAGAATGCGGGCGGCGGAAACCTGTCAAATGCTTGCTGCCGGGAAGCGGCGCCGCTGATAGTTTTCGATATGCAGGGTCCACTGATGTCGGCTTTCGAATTATGGGTCCATGCGCTAGCCGTGGCGCTTGCGCAGCTCGGTCTTGAGCACCTTGCCGTAATTATTCTTCGGCAGCGTGTTGAGGAAGACGTAATCGCGCGGCCGCTTGAAGCGCGCGATGGCGTCAAGACACAGTCTGTCCAGATCCGCCGCGGCCAGAGTCCGGTCCGGCCGCGCCACCACGCAGGCGACGACTTCCTCGCCCCAATCGGGGTGGGCGCGGCCGATCACCGAGACTTCGAGCACGTCGGGATGCCGCAGCAGCACCTCTTCGACCTCGCGCGGATAGATGTTGCTGCCGCCGGAGATGATCAGATCCTTGGAGCGGTCTTTCAGGGTGAGAAAACCCTCGCCGTCGAGCGCGCCGACGTCGCCGGTGTGGAGCCAGCCGCCGCGCAACGTCTGCGCGCTCGCCGCCTCGTCGCGCCAATAGCCCGGCATCACCACGTCGCCCCGCACCAAAATTTCGCCGATTTCGCCCGCCGGCAGTTCGGCATCCGCGGCGTCGGCGATGCGGACCTCGACGCTAACGCGCGGCAGTCCGACCGAGCCCATGATCTCGCGCCAGCGCGCTCGCGACCGGTCGGCATGCAGCGCCTTCGACAGGCTGGTGATGGTCATCGGCGCTTCGCCCTGGCCGTAGATTTGCGCGAATTTCGGTCCCAGCAAATCCATGGCCTGCAGCAGCGTTTCGACATGCATCGGCCCGCCGCCATAGACGATGGTGCGCAAGCCGCGATGATCGGCTCCGGCAAATCCGGCATCGTTGACAAGCCGGCTGACCATGGTCGGCGCGGCGAAGAAGCTGACATTGCCGTGATCAGCGACAAGGGCCGCGATTTCCTCTGGGTCGAAGCCGCCCGATTCCGGAACGACATTCTTCGCACCCATGGCGACGAAGGGTAGGGCGTAAAGCCCGGAACCGTGCGACAGCGGCGCCGGATGAATTTTGGCGTCCGCTGCGCCGATCGGCTCGATGTCGGATAAGTAGGCTAGCGTCATCGCCACAAGATTGCGGTGCGTCAGCATGGCGCCTTTCGGCCGGCCGGTGGTGCCGCTGGTGTAGAACAGCCAGGCGAGATCGTCGGGGCGGCGCTCTACCGCGTCGATGCCGTCGCCTTGGCTGAGGTGGCTCCATTCGGCGCTGCCGGTCACAATCGTGCGGCCGTGGCGTGCAACTTGGTCGGCAAGGTCCGGGCTCGCCAGGATCAGAGACGCATCCGCATGCCCGATGATGTAACCGAGCTCATCGCTGTGGAGCTTGGCGTTCATCGGCACGGCGACGAGGCCGGCATGCCAGACGGCAAACAGCGCTTCGAGAAATTCCGGGCGATTGGTCATGGCGATCGCCACCCGGTCGTCCGGCCGGCACAGCGCGCGCAGGTTGCCGGCAACGACGCGCGAGCGCGCCGCCCACTGCCGATAGGTCGAATGGATCGCAGCGCCCAGCGCGATCGCGGTGCGCTCGCCCGCGGCGCGGCCCCACTTTTCCACCCAGCGGGCGAGATTCATTTTGCGGTACCCACGGGCTTGCCCGTCTCTTCCGGTTAGTATGTATTTCATTGAATGGCGAAATCGGAAGCAAGTCCAGGTCGGCTGGCGCAACGGGACCGGCGCGAGACCAATCCGGCGCTGGGCCGCCGCAAGCTGAAACTCGGCACGTTCCAGACCAATCTCGATTCCGGCTGCGTGATGTCGGACCTCGACGGCCGGCTGGAGCTCAACTGGCCGAATACCGTGACGCTCGCGCACCTCGCCGACGTCATGGACTTCGAGGCGCTGGTGCCGGTGGCGCGCTGGCGCGGTTTTGGCGGCGCAACCGATCCGCAAGGCCCCGGCTTCGAAACCTTCACTTGGGCCGCCGGCATCGCCGGCGCCACGAAGAATGCCGGCGTGATCTCGACCTCGCACGTCGCGCTCAATCATCCAATCGTCGCTGCCAAGCAATCGACCGTCATCGATCATATTTCCAATGGCCGCTACACGCTCAACGTGGTCAACGGCTGGAATTATCCGGAAATGGAAATGTTCGGCGTCGCGCTCCTCGAGCACGAGGATCGCTACGCCTGCGCCGAGGAATGGCTCACCATCGTCAAGCGGCTATGGACCGAGGAGGAAAAATTCGATTTTGACGGCAAGTTCTACCGCATCAAAGGCGGCTATCTGCAGCCGAAGCCGATCCAGGCGCCTTATCCGGCGATCATGAACGCGGGCTCGTCGGAGCGCGGCCGCCATTTTGCCTGCCGGCACTGCGATCTCGTTTTCACCAATATCCGCAGCCACGACCTCGCCACCAATACCGCCCACGTCGCCGCCTATCACGCGCTGGCGCGCGAGACTTATGGCCGCGAGGTCAAAGTGTGGAGCAACGCCACCATCGTGCAGGCCGAGACCGAGAAGGAAGCGCGCGACTTCTACCATTATTATGTGCACGAGAAGGGTGACTGGGTCGCCGCGCGTAGCGTCATCGACACCATGGCGGCCGAGATCAACAAGCGCGATTATCCCGAAGAGCGGCGCAACGCGATGGCCGAGATGATGATCTCCGGCTGGGGCGGCTTTCCGCTGATCGGCACTAAGGATCAGATCGTCGACGGGTTGGCGACCTTGTCGAAGATCGGCTTGGACGGCGTGCTGCTGTCCTGGCCGCGCTATATCGAAGGCATGCGCGAATTCCGCGATGTGACCTATCCGCTCGTCAAGCAGGCGGGGTTGCGGGATAACGTGTAGGGTGGGCATTGCGCTGACAGCGGCGCCCGCGTCGGCAAAATCGTGGGCGCGCGATGCCACGCTGAACGGTGGGGAATACGATTTTGCCCACCTTGCGCTTGCTCAATCCGGGCTACGGGCTGTCATCCGCAATTCCACATCAGTCCGATAGGCGTATAGGTCCAGCACGGGCCGAAGCTGCCGCCATTCCAGCGACCGTGGAAAAAGTGCGGTTCGCCGAAATAGTATCGTCCGCCGCCATACCAATAGCTTGGCGCGCCGCCATACCAGTAGCTTGGCGCAAAGTCCGGCGTGCGGCGGGCTGATTCCTTCGAGCGATACATCGGAACGCTGTTATTGGGCGGCTGATGATAGCCGGGCAAGAACCCGTAGCCGTGCCAAGGGTGCATAACGTGCCGCTTTTCGTGCGCGAAGGCGGGCAACCCCGTGCCCGACGGCGCCAGCGAGGCTGCAACCGCGATCGCGAACGTAATTTCCCGCAGCATCATCGTCTCCAGGTTGGCGGCTTCGCCGATCGCCGGCGTCTTACTGTGCGCCAAACAATTGCACCGCGTCGAGCGCCGACGCTTGGCGCTCGGTAAGGTAGCCATTGTGCACCATCGTCGCGATCACGTGTCGATACCGCGCCATCGCCGCGTCCCCGGACGGATCGGCACCAAACCGGCCGGGGTTGTTTGGCAAACCGGCCATGTAGATGCATTGCGCCTCATTTAACTGCTCGACGGGGACATGAAAGTAGGCCTCGGCCGCCGCCGCGACGCCGGTCGCGCCATGCCCTAAATAGACGCCGTTCAGATACAACTCCAGAATTTTCTGCTTGCTGAAATCGTGCTCGAGAATGAGCGAGGCATGCATGATCCGGAGCTGGCTCGCCACCTCTGCGAGTGCCGACGGCTGCCGGCGGGGAATTTGAAGTATCATCCGCGCCAGCTGCAGCGGTATCGTGGCGCCGCCGTGGTCCACGCGGTCGTTCTGCGCGTCCTCCGCCAACGCTCGCACCAGGGCTATCGGGTCGATGCCGCCGTGCCGCAGAAAGCGCTTGTCCTCGACGGAAATAAGCGCCTGCGCAAGAGTCGCCGGTATGTGCGAATAATCGACGTAGCCCCGTTCATGCCGCGCCAACTGTTCGCTAAGTTGCTTGGGATAGTTTGCGACTGCCGCTCCATCCGCCGAATGCGCGAACAGTCCGCCGAGCGCGCGATCGACCGGCGGCAAGAACAGCAACGCGGCGAACACAACGGCCGCCGCCGCGACAATCGCGGCGGTTCGGACGTAACTGCGCAGCCGCTTTGCCATCACTCGCGCGTTGCACCTCTTATCGGCCGCAATGTCAAGTAAACCGATCCGGATGGTGCAATGTTGGTGCAGCAGACGTGATCACGTTGCGCATTCAAACCCGCCAAGCTTTGACTTGTCGCACCATGGCCCAGATCAGCCGGTCAAGGTCGCCGCCCATATTGGCTGTCCTGGTGTTGGTAAAGGCCGCCCAGCAGAAGCCAGTGTGCGTGCGCACCGCAAGCGTCTCGGTGCCCGGCAAGTTGCCGTTGTGCCACCAGTTGCCGGCGGCATTGACCTCCCAGCCCTTGGCATAGTGCGGATTGGCCGCAGAGCCGGTGGTCATGATCGCGAGCGTCTGCGGTTGGAGAATATTGAGCGGCGCGGCAAAACCGTCGGCATGCATGAAAAATTGCACGAGATCGGTCGGCCGCGCGATCCAGCCGCCGTGGGAGTCCATCCGAGTCACGTTCATGCCGTATGGATTGTCGCGGCCTTGGCCGTAATATTTCACCTCGCCAGGTTTCCGTTGCGCCAGCGTATTGCCTCCGATCGTCATGTCGGCGATGCCGCAGCGCTCCAGCACCGTGGCTTGCACATAATCGGCATAGGGCCGGCGCGCGATTTTTTCGATCACGCGCCCGAGCACGCAATAGCCGAAGTTGGAGTAGGCATAATTCTCCCCCGGCGGATGATCGAGCGGTCGGGTGCGTAGCGTAAACGCGATCAGCTCCGCCTGGCCCATTTGCGGATTATGAAACATTGGATCGCGGCCATCGTTGTTGGGCCAGCCGCCGGCGGTGTGCGTGAGCAAATGTTCAATCGTGATATCTTCGATCCCGGCATTGAACGGCGGCTTGCCGTAATCCAACCCGGTGATGGCGCCTTGGCCGAACACTTTGTCGACGAGCTTGATACGTCCGGCTTCGATCAGCGAGAAAATCGTCACCGAGGTCAGCGTCTTGGTCACGCTGGCGATACGGAACAAATTCTCCGGCGTCGCCGCCACGCGGTTGTCCCGGTCGGCGAAGCCGAACGCGTTCTGATACACAAGCGTGCCGCCGTTGCCGATGGCGATCGAAAGCGCGGGTACCGCATATTTCTGCATAAACGCGCCGGCGAGCGCCTCCATCGCGGCGGCTTCGGCCGCCGTCGGTTGCGGGACGGCAATGGCCTGCTGTGCGCGGGCAACAATTGGCCAAACCGCCACGGAACAGCCAAGCAACGCGAGAAACTCACGACGCCTCATGGGATACCCTCGTTCAAGGGATCGAAGCCTGCCACACTCTAACGTGTTGGTCGCATTGCGTACGACAAAGGTTTCGCCCGAAAAGCGGATCTTTGCGTGTGATGCCATGCCGGTTCGCAAGCAACATATCCACCCTACCGTTGCCGAGCTCATTCCGACTATACTCAGTGAGCTCAAACCCGAGCGCTGCACACGCGATCCAGGCGATTGCGATCCGGGTGATCTCGATGGCAAATCCAGATATTCGGGCCGCTCTCGAGCGCCATTGGGCGGCATCCGATGCCAACGATTTCGAAACGGAGCATGAAATTTATCGCGATAATGCAATACTCGATTACCCGCAGTCGGGAGAGCGAATCCGCGGCAGGCGGCACATTCAGCTGTCGCGGACCGCTCAGCCGAACAAAAAGCGGTTCAACGTCAAACGCATGTTGGGCAGAGACGATCTTTGGATTACGGAGCTTGTGATGACCTATGATGGCCAGCCGTCTTACGTCGTCAGCATTATGGAATTTGACGGCGGCCAAGTGGCTCATGAAACCCAATATTTCGGTGACGCATTCGCGCCGGGCCCATCGCGTGCACAATGGGTAGAGTCAACGCGTTAGAGATGATCGCGCGCGGCGGAGATGGATGATGAAGGATCTATTGTTTGTCGGTATCGGGTGGACCGACATTGCTCTGACGCTCAACCGGATCGCGGTTGGGGCATTCTTTTTCCTGTCGGGATATCACAAGCTGTTCAACGCCGAGCGCCACCGCTCATTCGTCGATGAGCTCAAGGGGCTCGGCGTTCATGCCATAGGCTTTAACCAGTGGTGGGTGCCGTCGATCGAGTTCAGCGCCGGCGGCGCGGTCCTTATCGGGCTCCTGGCGCCGCTCGCGGCGCTTGGCCTGCTTGTCATCATCCTCGTCGCCATCGCCACCTCCGGGCGGCAGCGCATCAAGCTCTATAAGCCGATCGATGAAGCCGACCGCATCGACGATTGGCTCTATTTACCGGAGACGCTTTATGCCTTTATGTTGATCATCGTCATCTCGGCCGGTGCCGGGCCTTACAGCCTCGATGCCCTGGTCCTGGACCTGATGAACAGGCACGCCGCGTGATGCGGCGTCTTTGCGGGTTATCTTCTGCCGATGCCGCAGCACGCCGGCAAGCCGCCACCGTCATGAGTGCTACGCCGTGATTGTCACGAATTTTCCGAGACCGGTGCGCGTCATCGAGCACGTGTTGATCCCTCTGAAGGACGGCACGAAGCTTGCTGCCCGTATCTGGCTGCCTGAAGACGCCGAACGGAATCCGGTTCCGGCCATTCTGGAATATCTGCCTTACCGCAAGCGCGACGGCACCTACGAGCGCGACGCGCTGACGCATCCCTATCTGGCCGGTCACGGCTACGCCGGCGTGCGCGTCGATCTTCGCGGCAGTGGCGAATCGACGGGTTTGCTGTTCGACGAGTACGCCCAGCAGGAACAAGACGATGGCGTGGAGCTGATCGCTTGGCTCGCGGCGCAGCCGTGGTGCAACGGCGCTGTCGGGATGATGGGAATTTCCTGGGGCGGATTCAATGGGCTGCAAATTGCGGCGCGGCGGCCCCCGGCCCTCAAAGCCATCGTCACCATTTGCTCCACCGACGATCGCTACGCCGACGACGCGCACTACATGGGCGGCACGTTTCTGACCAAGGCCGGACTTGAATGGGCCTTTTTCTTTTTCAGCTTGATGTGCCTGCCGCCCGACCCGGTGCTGGTCGGCGATGATTGGCGAGCGATGTGGCTGGAGCGCCTGGCAGAATATACCGCTGTTCCAGGAAAATTGGTTTCAGCACCAGCGGCGCGATGCGTATTGGAAGCACGGGTCGGTCTGCGAGGATTACGCGGCGATCCAATGTCCGGTCTATGCCGTCGGCGGTTGGACCGATGGTTATAAGAATGCGATCCCGCGGCTGCTTGAGGGATTAAAGGTGCCGCGCAAGGGTCTCATCGGTCCGTGGGCCCATGCCTATCCGCACTTTGCGTTTCCCGGCCCGCAGATCGGATTCCTCCAGGAAATCCTGCGCTGGTGGGATCATTGGCTCAAGGGCATCGACACCGGCGTGATGGATGAGCCGATGCTGCGGGCGTGGATGATGGACAGCGTGAAGCCGGCGACCCATCACGACACCTTGCCGGGCCGGTGGATCGCGGAAGCCTCGTGGCCGGCGCCGGGAATAGTGCCGCGACGTTTGTTCTTGACCGATGCGGGGCTGCGCGAAACCGCGGCGCCTTTGACGCCGCGCGCGGTATGCTCGCCGCAGACGGTTGGTCAGCATTCCGGCGAATGGGTTCCCTTCGGTCGTGGGCGCGATCAGGCCGGCGACCAGCAAGACGATGACGCGCGCTCCTTGGTTTTCGAGACGGCGCCGCTCGATGCGCCGATCGAGATCCTTGGCGCTCCGGTCGTCATGCTCGACGTCGCGTCCGATCGGCCGATCGCGAACCTGGTGGTTCGGTTATGCGACGTGCAGCCGAGCGGTAAATCGTTGCGTGTCAGCTATGGCGTGCTCAACCTCACGCATCGCGAGAGCCACGAACGGCCCGCTTTGCTGACGCCAGGCGAGCGCACCCGGGTGCGCATTAAGCTCAATGATGCAGGCTCGATATTCCCCGCCGGCCACAAAGTGAGGCTTGCAATATCCACGGCTTACTGGCCGATGATCTGGCCCAGTCCGGCGGCGGCGACGCTGCAGATCTTTGCCGGCACGCTCGACCTGCCGCAACGCCTGCCCAATGCTGCCGATGCCAAGCTCGCGCCTTTTGCCGAACCGGAGACCGCGACGCCTGAGACGCCAACCATCCTGCATCGCGATGGTGTGCGGATCGAACGCATCGACCGCATCGGTCTGGAATTGGGCACACAATGGAATCCGCAATATCATGTCGAGGACAACGATCCGCTCAGCGCCGTTGCCGAACTGCACAACGTCCAGACGATGTCGCGAGACGCCTGGCAAATCCGGGTCGAGACGCAGATGCGGCTGTCAGCCACGGCCGATGCCTTCCTGCTGCAGGGAAGCTTGCGCGCCTTCGAAGGCGCGAACGAAGTGTGCCGTCGCGACTGGGACTGCACTATTCCTCGGGATTTCTCATGATGCGGGCTTCATGACAGGAGCCGGGGCAGCGTTATGACGAACCACATCAACGATGGGCTCATTCTTGCAGCGCGCCTTCTTCTCACGGCGCTATTTCTGATTTTCGGCTGGCGAAAGCTGCGGGACTTTTCCGGCACCGTCAGTCAAATGGTGCAGCTTGGCGTGCCGACGCCGGTCCTGGCTGCCGTCATAGCGACGTTCATGGAACTTCCGGTTGCGTTTGCGGTCGCCATCGGCGCGTTCACGCGGCCATTGGCTGTACTCATGGCTTTATACTCACTGGGAACGGCGCTGATCGGGCATCGCTATTGGACGGTGAAGGGTGCGGATTACGTCGACAGCCTGGATGGCTTTTACAAAGACCTCAGCATCATGGGAGGCTTCTTATTGTTGTTCATGACCGGTGCAGGACAATATTCAATTGATGCATTGTTAGGCATCGCCTCGCCATAGCTATTGGGTCGACGACGCGACTTCATGTCGCGTATCTCCGGTGCCGGACATGGGCCTGTGCAGTATCGGATGTGCGGTATCAGACATGTGATCGGCGGTCGCATCGACAGCCATCATGACCAAGCGTAACCTTCCGAAATTCCCGCGCGGTCTCAGCATTTGAAGCGATCCGCAGGCGCGCACGAAGCCCCAACACGTATTTAGGTCTCTGACCGGAGGCTCGGATATGTCCCCAGACACTACGCTGACTGCAACCGCTCACTCGCGGCTGCCGAGCCCGGCCGCAGCCGGCTTCGCCGATAAGCTTTATCGGCTGGATGGCGGTCACTCGCTTGCCAACGACGAGTTGGTCTGGACCCCCGGCGAGAATGTCGGACGCAGCATCGCATTCTCGTCGACGTGCTGGCTGATACGGCATGGCAGCCAATGGTTGCTCTGGGATACCGGTGTTCCGCAATCCGCGCTGAACGACCCCAAAGGCTGGTCGACGCTTCCCAAATTGATCGTCTACCATTTGGACAAGACGCTCACCGAGCAACTTGCCACGATTGGACTTAAACCCGACGACGTCGCTTATGTCGCGTTGTCGCATACGCACGGCGACCACATCGGCAATGTTCGCCTGTTCCCGAATTCGACGGTTCTGATGCAACGGGCCGAGTATGAGTGGATCAGCACGCCCGATGGCCCGAACGACAACGTCAATCAATTGAAGGCCCTTGCACGCAAGCTTATGGGCGCCCCAAAGCATCTTAAGCTCGTCGACGGCGATACCGACGTCTTCGGCGATGGCAGTGTCACCCTGGTTGCCACGCCAGGGCATACTCCCGGCAGTGAATTGTTGATGGTGCATCTGAAGAATTCGGGATTCATCATTCTGTCCGGCGACGTGGTGCATCTGGAAGAGAATTTTGAGAACGACACGGTGCCGTCCTTGAACACCGATAAGGCCGCGTCGATCGCTTCCATGGAGCGGGTCAAGCGCATGATCGCGACATACCAGGCGAAGCTGTTTATCAATCACGACAAGGCGGAAACGGACGCTTTAAAGCTGATCCCTGCATTCTACGATTGAAGTTTCCATCGCGGCGCTTCGGCCTCCGCGCCGACGCCAGTGCGCGCCCGGCCGAAACGGAGGGACATTATGATGGCAGCAGCTTCTCAGGCATTGGCGTCAATCGCCGGTCGTCATTCCGGGCAAGGTGCTTCGCTGGAGTCGACGTCGGCGACAACGACCTATCGCAGCATGACGGTCGATGGTGTCGGAATTTTCTATCGCGAAGCGGGTCCGAAGGACGCGCCGGCGATCGTGCTGCTGCACGGCTTCCCGTCTTCGTCGCGTGAGTTCGATACACTCATCCCCTTGCTCGCGACACGCTATCATCTGATAGCGCCCGATTTTCCGGGATTTGGTCGGAGCGACGCTCCGCCGCCGCCGTCCTACGTGTACACCTTCGACAATCTTGCCAAGACGATCAGCGCTCTCCTCGAGCAACTCAAGATCGACACCTACACGTTCTTCCTTCATGACTATGGCGGCCCGGTCGGCTTTCGCATCATGGCGGCGCATCGGCAACGGCTGCAGGCGCTTATCATCCAGAATGCCAACGTCTATCAGGAAGGCCTTGGCGCCAAGTGGGCCGGCATTGCGCAATATTGGGCCGATCCCAAAGCGCATCCGCAAGTGTTCGATGGGTTCGTATCGTTCACCGCGACCGAACAGCGTCATACGCTCGGCACCGCGCATCCCGAACGTTATAATCCGGACACCTGGACCGACGAATATGCCCACCTGTCGAAACCCGGCCAACGCGAGATCCAGGCCGATCTGCTGTACGACTACCGGACCAATGTCGCGTCCTATCCGGCATGGCAAGCGTGGCTGCGCGCGCACCGGCCGCCGACGCTGGTGGTCTGGGGGCGGAACGATCCCTCGTTCATCGCGCCCGGTGGCGAGGCGTTCAAGCGCGACCTGCCGGATGCCGAAATCCACCAGCTCGACGCCGGCCATTTCGCCTTGGACGAGAAGAACGACGAGATCGCGAGTCTCATCCTTGCGTTCTTGGCCAAACATTCCGTCTGACCGATCGGTCGATTATTCCACGTGCCCCTCAACTGTTGTCGCCGAAGTTCAAACAGGAGTCGTCCATGAGCGAAGTCCAAGTCGATCAAAAGACCTATCAGATGCCGCCGAAGGAGGGGTTCACCGTCGCGCACTTTCTCACCGTCGCCGACGTCGAACGATCGCTCCGCTTTTACGAGAAGGTGTTCGGCGGCCGCATCGACAGCACAGGCAACAACAGCGGCGCGCCGGGCTACCTCCAGATCGCCAACACGTGGCTCATCGTCAATCCCGGCGGCGGCCCGACGCCCGACAAGCCACACACGACGCTCCGCGTTCCCCCCGATCCCGATCAAGTCAGCAGCTTCATGAATATCCGCGTCGCCGATATTCAGGCCTGCTACAAATTATGGAAAAGCCGAGGCGCCGAGTTCATCACCGAGCCGAAGCCCAAATACGGCGAGACGCGCTGCTACATCCGCGATCCCGACGGCTACATCATAGAAGTCGGGCAAAGCAACCCGGGCGTCACTTACGGCTAAGCGGAAGTCAGGAGAAGCGTATGAAGTCCGAAAGGGATGGTATCGACCCGGCGGCCAAACCGAGCGGCACAGGTTGCCTCGAATGCGCGGCTGCCGGCGGATGGTGGTTTCATCTGCGCCGCTGCGCCGAGTGCGGGCATATCGGCTGCTGCGATAGTTCGCCAAGTCAGCACGCATCGAAACATGCCGCTGCTGCGGGCCACCCGGTGATCATGAGCTTCGAGCCGGGCGAGCATTGGTTTTACGACTATCGTACCAAAGAAACCTTTGCCGGCCCGAAGCTTCACGCGCCACAGTCGCACCCGCCGAGCCAACCGGCGCCCGGGCCGGCCGGAGCGGTGCCGCCAAACTGGCAATCGCTGCTTAATGAATAGCGCGCGGCTCATAGGGCGTCGACGATCAGCAAGGAGCCCGGATGAGCGACCCTCCTACGCTCGCTGGCGAGCTTCGGAGGGTATCAGTCCACCGAAGCGCGGAGCGCGCAGGTGGGACCCCCTACGCTCGCTGGGCGAGCTTCGGAGGATATCAGTCCACCGAAGCGCGGAGCGCGCAGGTGGGACCCCCTACGCTCGCTGGGCGAGCTTCGGAGGGTATCAGTCCACCGAAGCGCGGAGCGCGCAGGTGGAGGCGGCATCCGGGGTATCCTAAAATCCGGTCGGACCCACCGCGCCGATCCAGTGCTTGACCTTAGTTGGCGCCTTTTCGTCCATGTAAAAGAAATGCGTCATTGTAGGTCGCACAGGCTTTATGTTCGGATCATCGAATTTCATGCCGACTTTGCCATGAAAGACCTTCAGCAGGGGGCTGTCCCAAAACTCCACGACATCGTGATGCGCGGTCAAGCCCTTGTCGATGAACTGCCGCAGGTTTTCTCGGATCGCCTCACGTCCATGCCAGTCGGCAACACCGAGATTGCATACGGCATCCTCTGCGAAACAATCAAAGCCGTTCCCAAAGCTCTTGTCATCGATCTCCTTCCACATCGCGAGCAGCCATTCCGGCGGCGCAGTTTTCGTGAAAGTGATGGTGTTCATTGCGACATTGGCTGCTGAGCTGGCGAATGAAGTGCGTCGGGTAGGCGATGACAATGTCGACATGAGCATTCTCCCTGAGTGTCATCCCAACCCGCTGCCACCTGAGTCCGGAGCCGCCGCGCGGTTCCGGACGGACGATCGTGTGAGTGTGTGCCGCCGTTGCCGGAACGCGCTTTGGCTTCCGCCGTTCCGAAGTGCTTTCAATTATTTTTTTGAACTCGGCGAAGTTCCTCTGCCCGGTCAGGGCGGGTCGGAGAAAAAGATATTTTGTGTCAACAGCCTACGGCAAAGTTTCAGATAAGGAACCACCTATTGGGCCAAAGTTCAAAATGCTGTTAGCCACTCGACTGGGCTGGTGACGCGACGGAAAATGCTCCGCCATTCGGGGAAAGATGATGGGTATCGCGGAGCCTGTCATCGGGCGGCGCAGCGCGCCGGCCCGTTGGCTCCACCCATCCTACGCGCTGTCGCCGCCCTAGCCGATGAGGCGATTGAATAAAACTAACAATGCGAATTTTGCTGCGTCTGCTCACGGCAACTTTTGTTCACGATGCTTCTGGCAAGAACGCGAACTGCCTGATTCACTCTGCAGTGCAATTCTGCTGCCGCGGAGGCTTACATGAAGTGAATTCGACGGCAAATCCGCCTTTGACGTGGCGTACAACTCGTCCTAGGACCGTTCCGATTGTAACAACGGTCCCGATTTCGGGAGCGGTGGCGGCCGATATCGCAGCTCCCGAAATTGAAATATCGAGCACCCGGCAAGTCTCTCTGCTGCCATCCGGCAGAATTAGGTCGGAATATAAATCTGCTGGCAGCTCGCGCGGGGCGGCGCGGCGGTCGCTTGCATCATGATTCTTATGCTTCTCCAGCCACTCAAGTTTGGCGGCAATACTGTCGCGATTGTCGTTGCTTGTCGTGATGCTCATCATGAATCCGTGCTCAAGCACTGAAATCACGGCGCCCTCGAGTTTGCCGAGGTGATCGATCTGAGCAATGACCCGCTCGCCTACTTTCACGCGGACGGGCGAGGTAAGTGCGATCCAATGCGAAGACAGGTTGACGGCGCGACACGGGAAAACGCGACGATCGCCATACGTATCCCACCGATCTGCCAGCGAAAAGTTCCCTGGAATCCTCGCCATGATGCGAACGTCGTCTCGACGTTCGACAAACATGACATCACCGCACTCCATCTGCTCCAGCGACATGACCTTCGCTCCAAAAGCGGCGAATTTTCTGTAGGATACTCGCCAAATATTGATAATTGTTATTGCATAGAAGCGCGACGCGTCTGCCTCTTTCGATAGGCATTTCGCGCAGTCAGCCCCTGTTGATTTAGGGAAGTGAACAAGTCGAAGTCGGAGGCCGCCTCGGCAGGCGAACTCTTTCATTTCAGATCAAGAGGAACGCCTATTATTGGCAAATAGTGGACATCGACCGACCTCAGAGGCCGATATGCTGAAAAAACCCAATCAGATCGACATAATCCAAATTAAGTTAAGACTCGGCAAAGCAAAAATCTCAACTCATCCGATTTTTAAAAGGCATCTATTAGGTAACGCCGGCGTCTCCAACATTTCACGTGAAAAACGACTAACCGGAGCAGGTTGGAGCAGAGTCCATTGTGCGCCGCAAGGCGATCGCGGTTTACTGAAGATTCAACCGCGAGTGATATGACGGTATGGCGACAGGTGGTACGAGCAAAAAGAACAGGGAAGCGAAGGCAAGTGGTGGGGCGCGCAATGGCACTCGATCCAAATATGACTGTTCTCGTGGTCGACGACCAAACCGTAATGGTCCGGATTATGCAAGGACTATTGCAGCAGCTGGGCATCACCAATCTTGATGCCGCGCAATCTGGACGCGTCGCCCTCAAAAAAATGCGCGCCAAACGGTACGACCTCGTCATTTCGGATTGGCACATGGAGCAAATGAGTGGGTATGACCTGCTGCGCGAAATCCGGGCCGATCCACGCTTAATGCAGACACCGTTCATTATGGTAACGGGCGACCCCAGGACCGAAAACGTCATTGCCGCGAGAAAGGCCGGTGTAAGCAACTACATCGTCAAGCCGTTCAATGGCAAAACGCTTAAAAGCAAGATCGAAGCCATATGTGTAACGCGGAGCGCTGCCTTCTCGGAGCATCCAGGAATAATCTGCCCTGCGATACCGACCTATGTCTAACGGCAGCACGATAGTTTTGGTAACCGACCGGCCGGATCGAAGCTGCAATTTGGCCGATCGGCTCAACACGCATTATGCGTGCCATACAGTCAGTATAGACGAGCAGGCGAATATCTCCGATCGGATCGTTGCCATCATCACCGATGTGCACTTCCGGCGGCCGGCCACGATTGAATGTCTCCGCCGCCTCGTAGCCCTGCCGTGCATGCTAGGGGCAGTTATCCTGGCTGTCCTTCGCAACGACAGTCATTTGGAACGCGTTCAAGCGGCCGCTACGGGCGCAACCTTGCTACTTCCACCGAATACGAAATTCGCTGACATTTCCGCGGCCCTAAAATCTGCATTGCGTTCGACGGTTACCCCCTCTTGGCCGGTTGCAATGGAAACCCTGCAGCAGAAGGTCGAGCAGGCCAAAAATCTATTTGGACTGATCTTTTCGTCTGCTATGGGCAGTGAAGCAATTAATAGGACGGATGTTGAGAAGGCCGTCGGATCTGTCATATCGGCATTGTCGGAGAACGGAGTCCGGCAATGGCTTGAAATTGTTTGGCAGTATGACAATCGAACATATCAGCACTGTCTTCTGGTCACTGGGCTAGCCGCAGAGTTTGCGCGTGTGCTGAAATTCTCAACAAAGGATCAGAGGCTGCTTACAAGTGGTGCTCTGCTACACGATATCGGCAAGGCAAGAATTCCACTGGCGATCTTGAACAAACCGGATGCCCTAACTGCCGAAGAAGCCGCCCTTATGCGCACCCATCCCGACCTGGGGTATGCGATGTTGCGGGCACAGGGCGAGTACCCTCCTGAACTCCTTGATGTTGTGCTTCGCCATCACGAGATGCTCGATGGCAGTGGCTATCCAGATGGTATCACCGGAGCGCAGATTTCGGATCTGGTGCGGCTGGCGACTATTTGTGACATCTATGCAGCTCTGATCGAACGTCGCCCGTATCGGCCAGCGATAGATCCAGCGCAAGCCTTCAAGACCCTGCAGGAAATGGAAGGCAAGCTGGAGCCTGCTCTGGTGCGGGCATTTGCTCCAGTGGCGGAGCGATTGGCCGCCTCCTTAACGGAGCCTGGCTGCCTTTCGGCCGCATAGCCAACAAACGATCCAACTTTTATGCCGATCTCGCCTTGTGGCCCCGTAACGGACACGATGCTGGTGTTCGGCGATGTCCGCCTTCGGCGGCAAAGCGGAAATTGGCTCGGCGACCGCGATTTATCGGTGCTTGCCCTGGATTTCCGGCGTTTGCAGCATAAATCGCGATTTTGTGTGGTCTCGTGTATAGAGACAAACCCTTGACAGACGTCACCGTATCGATTACATCGCTGTTCATCTCGTTCACGGAGGGGCCTTTCGCGAGGGTACTTTCGAAAGTGGAACGAGGGCGGTTCCCGGAGGCGCGGCCATACACCGTGGTTCCGGGCGGTTCTGGGCATCGACCGTCCGGCGCGTGACCGGACTGCCAGGTGCTGGCTGCACTGGTGCCGGAGAGGGTCCTCCCGTTTGGATCCGGTGATTCCAGGAAGCGCGGCCCGGAGCCGAGTCGGGGGTAAGGCCCTTCGGCGCATGACCGCGGTGGGGCGCCGAAAGGCGAGCGCGCCGCCTCTTTAAGTCCCGCGCCAATGCGGGGCAGGGGCGAACATAGCGCGCGCCGCATACGCTGGCAGGCTTCTCTTTCTGCGGCGGGGCGGAACCCGTGGTGCGCCTGTCGGCGCTCCGCCTCCCTTCTTTTAAGGGAGGCACGAAGGGTTTTCTTAAAGCGTGAAGCAAAACTCGGATGCCAAGGCGCATCGCGAGAACGATGGCGTGCATCCTCGGTTTGCAAGGAAGAAGAATACGAGGATAGAACTAGGTTTTCGCCCGCAACTTCCTAAAAGCAGGAAAGGCAATGCCGCGCATGAAGGGCGCCGAGACCGTCGCCGAAATCCTCGCCGCTTATCGAACCGGGACAACGGCCCCGGCCGAGATCGTGGCGCGCAGTTTTGCGCGGCTGCGCGCGCTCGACGATCCGGCGGTCTTCATCGCGCTGCGCGGCGAAGAGGACGTCCTCACCGAGGCGGAGGCGCTCGCCGACGCCGACAAAGCGCTGCCGCTTTACGGCATTCCGGTCGCGGTGAAAGACAATATCGACGTCGCTGGCTTGCCGACCACGGCGGCGTGTCCGGCGTTTTCGTATCGGCCTGAGCAAGACGCTACTGCGGTGGCGCGGTTGCGCAAGGCCGGCGCGCTCATTCTCGGCAAGACCAATCTCGATCAGTTCGCCACCGGCCTCGTCGGCGTGCGCTCGCCCTACGGCGTGCCGCGCAATTTGTTCGACGCCAAACTCATCCCCGGCGGTTCGAGCTCCGGTTCCGGCGTTGCCGTCGGCGCCGGGATCGTGCCGCTGGCGCTCGGCACCGATACTGCTGGATCGGGCCGCGTGCCCGCGGCCTACAATAATATTGTCGGACTAAAACCGAGCCTCGGCCTGGTGTCGACCTGCGGCGTCGTGCCGGCCTGCCGCACGCTCGACTGCGTCTCCGTCTTCGCGCTCACGGTCGATGATGCGATGGCCGCCTTGCATGTCATTGCCGGCCCGGATGACGCCGATCCCTATTCGCGGCCGCGGCCGCTGCGCAGTCTCGAACCGGTGCCGCCCGGCTTAAAACTCGGCGTTCCGCCCCCCGATCAGCGGTTATTCTTCGGCGACAAAATGTCGGCCGCCGCCTATGACGTCGCGCTGACGCGTTTGGCCGCACTCGGCGCCGCCATCGTCGAGATCGACATAGCGCCGTTCTACGAAGCGGCGCGGCTTCTTTACGACGGGCCGTGGGTGGCGGAGCGTTATCTGGTCGCCAAGGACACGCTCGCGGCCGATCCGCAAGCGCTGCTGCCGGTGACGCGGCAGATCATCGAAAGGGGAGCGCAGGTGACGGCGGCGCAAGCCTTTGCGGCTTTCTACAAGCTCGAGGCGCTGCGCCGCATGCGCGATCGCGCATTGCGGTCGATCGACGCTTTGGTGCTGCCCACTGTTCCGACCATCTATACGATTGCGGAAGTGCTGGCCGACCCGATCGAACTCAACAGCCGGCTCGGCAGCTACACCAATTTCGTCAATCTGTTCGATCTCTGTGGCCTTGCCGTGCCGGCGGCGATGCGCAAGGACGGCCTGCCGTTCGGCGTGACGCTCGTGGCGTCCGGCGGCGACGACGCCAAGATCGCTGCATTGGGCGGCGAATTTCACCGCGCCATGGGCTTGCCGCTCGGCGCCATCAAATAGATGTCACGCCTCGATCAGGCTCACATGCGCGGCGACGACGCGCCAGCCGTGCGGAAACCGCACCCAGGTTTGCATCTGCCGGCCGATTTTGCCGGGCGTGCTCGGGCGATGATAGAGCGTCGAGGCGACGGCGAAGTCGCGGCCATACGTCGTTATCACCGTCTTCGACAATGTGCGGGCGAGCCCCGCCGGCGAGCGGGCGGCGCGGAACGCCTTGATCTCGGCAGAACCGTAAAGATTTTCCGACCCGCCGTAGCGGATGGTGCGGGCATCGTCGGCAAACGCGGCGTCGAGCGTGGCGACGTCGTTCGACACCAAAGCCCGTTCGTAGCGCTCGAACGCGGCTTTGACCTCGGCAACGACCTCCGGCCGGTCGATCTCCATCGGGCTCTCCTGTTAATCCGCTCGCGGCCTTGGCGCGGCGACAACACCTCGGACTTCAAGCGCGTGCGCGAGCCGCAGCGCTATGTCCTCGCGCCACGGCGCGGCGATGATCTGCACGCCGATCGGCAGCGGCGACAGCGGCACCGGCACGGCGACCACCGGCAGGCCGGTGAAGGAAATCGGCTGGGTGTAGAGGCCGAGATTGGCGCGCACCGGCAATTCGGTATCGCCGAACATAAAAGTCTGTTGGCCGATCAGCGGCGCCGTGCACGGCGTGGCCGGCGCGATGATGGCGTCGACCTCGTCGAACAGCTTGACGACCCGGTCGCGATACCAACGGCGGAATTTTTGCGCCTTGACGACGAACGAGGCCGGCGTCATGGCACCGGCGATCAACCGGTCGCGCACGGCGGGGTCGAAATCGCGCGCCCGCCTGCGCAGCCTGTCGAGGTGCAGGCTTGCGCCCTCGCCGGCGGTGATGACGAAGGCTGCGGACCGTGCCCGCTGCGCCTCCGGAATCTCGATGTCACGATTGGCGCCGAGCGCGGCCGCCACGCGGTCGATAGCGGCGCAGGTCTCGCCGCTGTTGCATTTGAAATAGCCGCCGGCGACGGCGACGCGCAAGCCCTCGGCGCCGAGCTCCAACAGCGGCTCGGCCGGTTCGACCGGACGGTCGGCGCAGGCCGGATCCTCGGCGTCGTAGCCCTGCATGGCGTCGTAAGCCCGCGCGAGGTCGCGCGCCGTGCGGGCGAACGGTCCGAGATGATCGAGGCTGGCGACGAAAGGAAAGCTGCGCGCGCGGCTGAGCCGCCCATAGGTCGGCTTCAACCCAAAGATGCCGCACAGCGACGACGGCACCCGGATCGAGCCATTGGTGTCGGAGCCGAGGCAGAGCGGCACGAGGCCGCCGCCGACCGCTGCGCCCGAGCCGCCCGACGAGCCGCCGGTCATGCGCGCCGGATCGTGCGGATTGTGCGACGGTCCATCATGGATGTTTTCGCCGGTGAAGTCGTAGGCGTATTCGCCCATGTTGAGCGCGCCGACAAGGATGGCGCCGGCGGCTTCCAGCCGCTCAATCAGGGCGGCGTCGCGGGTCGCCGGCGGCAGATCGCGGTTGATCTTCGATCCGGCGAGCGTCGGCAGGCCGGCGATATCGAACAAGTTCTTGACCGCGAATGGCACGCCGGCGAGCGGCCCCAACGTTTCGCCGCGCGCACGCGTGGCGTCGATCGCCTCGGCGCGCAGCAAGGCGCGCTGCTCGGTGACGGCGGTAAAGGAGTTGAGCACTGGATCACGCTCGCGAATCCGGGCGAGCGTCGCTTCGATCACGCCGCGGGCGGTGCTATGACCGGACGCGACCGCTGTGGCGATTTCGGCGGCTGTGCTGAAATCGAAATCGGTCCCAGGCACGTCAAGCATGAATCACGCTGCACCCGGAGGATTTGCTAGGCATGGAAGATTGCGGCCGGTTCGGCATCGTCGGGGAGCGGGAATTCATCGACCAGCGCCGCGTGGTGCAGGATCAGGTGCAGATTGAATGTCACGCCGGCCTTCCAGGATGGGTCGAGCTTCAGGCTGAGCGCCTGCGCGTTGGCGACGACCATAGACTCGATAGTATCGGGTTTCGGCGCAGGCGGCGATTTGCGGGCGATCTTACGCTTCATGACGTGATCCTCATTTGCGGCAAGAAGCTTTCAGCGAAATGGCAGGCGACCTGACGGGCGCCGAAGGGGCGCAGCGCCGGCATTGTGAGTTTGCACGCATCGGTGCCGCGCGGGCAACGGCCATAGAAGCGGCACACGTTCGGGTCTGGATCGATCGGGCTGCGCGGTTCGCCGGTCAGCCGGAGCCTGCTGCCGTTTTCATGCAGCCGCGGCACCGCGGCGACCAGCGCCTGGGTATAGGGATGCAGGGGATGTTCGAAAACTTCGGCGGCGGGGCCGGATTCGACGATCTTGCCGAGATACATTACCAGCACGCGGTCGCAGAGCAGCCGCACCACGGAAAGGTCGTGCGAGACGAACAGATAGCTCATGCCGAACTCTCGCTTCAGCCGCTGCAGCAGCTGAAGAACGACGACCTGAACGGACACGTCGAGCGCCGCCGTCGGCTCGTCGAGCACCAGCAGATCAGGCTTGACCGCGATGGCGCGGGCGATGCCGACGCGGGCGCGCTGGCCGCCGGAAAGTTGATGTGGAAATCGGCTCAACAATTGCAACGGCAAGCCGCATTGACCGGCCACGGTCTCGACCCGCTCCTTGAGCGCCTTGCCGCGCAATTTGCGCAGCCGCCGCAACGGATCGGCGATCGCGGCAAAAGCGGTAAAGCGCGGGTTGACGCTTTCGCCGGCGTCCTGAAACACCATTTGAATGCGGGCGCGGTCGCGATCGCGTGCGAACACGCGCGCCGGCTTGAGCGCCAATTCTCGGGTGCCGAGCTTGACGCTGCCTTGGCTCACGTCGATCAGACGGGTGAGCGCGCGCACCAAAGTCGACTTGCCGCAGCCGGACTCGCCGACGAGGCCCACGGTCTCGCCCTTACCGATCGCGAAACTCACATCGTCGACCGCATAGACTTTCGGCAGTGTCTCCACTCCGCCGGCAATGCGGCGTTTCAACCGCGACCAGGCTCCCGGCCCGGCGCCGGCCGGAAACCATTTCGAGACATCCGCAACGTCGAGGAGAGCGGTCATGCTGCACTCACGGTTTTGACGCCGACGTTTTGCTCGGGCAACGGATTCCAGCAAGCAACGAAATGCGCCGCGCCTGGCGCTGCGAGCGGAAGGGGCTGCATGCAGGCGGCGATCTTGCGCGGACAACGTTCCGAATAGCGGCACGGCGGCAGATCGGTGCGGCGCAGGTCAGGCAACGAGCCTGGAATCGAAGCCAGCTCATCGAGGCTTGACGCCGAATCCGGCGTCGCCGCGATCAACTCGGCCGTGTAGGGATGCCGCGGATTGACGAACAGGTCCGCGGTCGGCGCGTTTTCGACCACATGACCGGCATGCATCACGACAATGCGCGCGGAACGCTGGCCGGCCAGAGCCAGGTCATGGGTGATGAAAATCGTCGCCATACCGAGCTCCTTGGCGAGATCGTTGATCAAATCCATGATTACGGCTTGTGTCGTGACATCGAGACCTGTGGTCGGCTCGTCGGCGATCAAAAGCGACGGCTTCGCCGCCAGTGCGATCGCGATCATGACACGCTGGCACATGCCGCCCGACATTTCGAACGGATAGGCTTTGGCCCGGCGCGCCGGATCGGTGATGCCGACGGCACGCAGCATTTCCACCGCGTGCGCCGGCGCCGCGCGGCGCGACACATTGCCATGGCGAACAAGCACGTCGGCGATCTGACGGCCGACCGGGCGAATCGGGTTGAGCGCGGTGCGCGGATTCTGAAAGATCATTCCAATCTTGCGACCGCGAACTTGTGCAAGCTCTTTGGACGTTGCCGAGAGGAGATCGAGATCGCCGAGCATGGCGCGGCCGGCGGCGACGCGTCCGGCCGGATCGAGAATACCCATCACCGCATAGGCGGTCACCGATTTGCCAGAGCCCGAACTCGCCGACCAGCGCCACGGTCTCGCCCCTGGCGACGCTGAAGCTGACGTTCTCCAGTGCGCGCACGACACCGGATCGCGTGCGAAACTCGACACTCAATCCTTCGACGGAGAGCGCGGGAGCGGCTGTCATGTTCGCCACCTCATGTTCGCCACCTCATGTCCGTCTCCGGGGATCGACCAAGTCGCGCAGCCCATCGCCAAGCAGATTGAAACAGAACACCGCGACCATCAGCGCGGCGCCGGGGAAGAACGCGTTCCACCATTCGCCCGAGACAATGAATTGCGCGCCTTCCGCCACCATGATGCCCCATTCCGGCGTCGGCGGACGCACACCAAGCCCGATGAATGACAGCCCGGCGGCATTGAGGATGGCGTAGCCCATGGTCAACGACATCTGCACGACCAGGATCGGGAATACGTTGGGCAGGATTTGAAAGGCGAGAATGCGCCAATCGGAATTGCCGGACAGCCGCGCCGCTTCGACAAAAACCGATTCGCGCCGGATATTGGCCTCGGCGCGGGCGATGCGGGCATAAAGCGGAAAGTTGACGATCGCCGTAGCCAGCACGATGTTTTGCACGGTGTTGCCGAGCGCGGCGACGATGCCCATGGCGAGAACGAACAGCGGGAACGCCATGATGGTGTCGGCGATGCGGCCGACGATACGGTCGGTCCAGCCGCCGAAGAATCCGGCGGCGACGCCGGCGAGCCCGCCCATCAAAAACACCAGCGCGACCGAAGCGACCGCGATGAAGAAATCGAGCCGTGTGGCAACCACGACACGGCTGAATACGTCGCGGCCGAGCTGGTCGGTGCCGAACCAATGCTCCAGGTTCGGCGGCTTCAGCCCTTGGGCGGTGTCGCTGGCGAGTGGGTCATAGGGCACGATATGCGGACCAAGGACCGCGGCGAGCACGATCAGAACGAAAAGTGCGAATGCAAAGCCGGTGACCGGATTTTCGCTCAACACATAACGCGAATGGCGGAACAGCGCCGTCAAGCTGCTCTCCGGCCGTGGCGTTGCGGTAAGGTCGGTCATGCTTCGAGCCTCACCCGCGGATCGATCAGGCCGTAGAGGACATCGATCAGGAGATTGAGCATGACGTACATGACCGCCATGGTCAGTACGAAACCCTGCACCGGCGCGAAATCCGAGGCAAGCAGCGCCTCGACCGCGTAAGAGCCGATGCCGGGCCAGGCGAACACTTTTTCCACCAGCACGTTGGCGCCGAGGAGGAACGAAAACACCATGCCGAGCGTGGTGATGACCGGCAGCATGGCGTTACGAAATGCATAGGTAACGATCACCGTATAGGCGGAGAGTCCGCTCGCCCGCGCCGTGCGTACGAAATCGGAGGACAGCACGGCGAGCATCGAGGCCCGCGTCATGCGCGTGATCGGCGCCAGCGAGAAAATTGCCAGCGTAAGCGCCGGCAGAATGAGCTGTTTGAGGCTCGCCATGAACGTTGCGGGATCGCCCGCAATCAGGCTGTCGATTAGGTAAAAGCCGGTGACATGGGGCGGTTCAGTAAAGAACACGTCGAGCCGGCCGAGCGGCGCCGGCGCCCAGCCGAGCAGGTAATAGAACACGTAAACCAGGATGAGGCCGGTGAAGAACACCGGCAGCGATACGCCGGCCGTCGAGATGACGCGGCAGGCTTGGTCGATCAGCGAATTCGGCTTGGTTGCCGCCAGAATGCCGAGCGGCACCGCGATCACGATCGAGACGATGAGTCCGAGCAGGGTCAATTCCGCGGACGCCGGCAATCGGTTGCGCAACTCAGTCGCGACCGGCTGGCCGGTGGTGAGCGACGTGCCGAGATTGCCATGGGCGAGATCAACGACATAACGGCCGAATTGCTCGATCAGCGGCTTGTCAAGGCCGAGATTGACCCGCACCTGCTGGATAGCCTGGGGCGTTGCGGCGGGGCCGGCGAAATAGACCGCCGGATCGCCGGGCAGCGCTCGCGTGAGCAAGAAGGTGACGATCACCACGCCGATCAGGCTTGGGATCGCCATCGCCAGCCGTTTGAGGATCATCGTCAGCATTTTGCGTCTTTCACCATTTGGTCGTCATGGCCGGATTTGTTCCGGGCATCACGTCGCGGCGGCCTCACGCCGGTCGAAGGCGTGAATGCGCGGTGCACAGGCGAGCGAAGCAATGGTGTACTTCGAGCGGCTGCGATCCGGCATGACGGTAATCGGATTTATCCCTTTACGAAGCTGCGATAATCGAGCCGCCGGTGGAACCAGTACTGATAGCCGGTGATGTTCTTCTGCATCGCGACGTTGACATAGGGCTGATAGAGCGGGATGCGCGGCATGTCGGTGAAGGCGAGATCGACAAAGCCCTTTACGTCTTTGTCGTAGGTGCCCATATCGCCGGTCGCCGCCGCGGCGCGCGCACCGTCGATGAAGGTGTCCATCTGCGGCGACTGATAATCCATCGTGTTGAAGATCGATTTGCCGGAGTGGTAGCACCAGTAGAAGAAGTATTCGGGATAATCGAGCCAGCCGGAGAACACGTTGGTGAACAGCGGCATCGTCTTTTTGGTGAGTTCGGTGCGCCAATTCGCGCCGGGCACCTTGTCGATGGTCGTGGTGATGCCGATTTGCTGCAGGCTCTCCTGTACCAGTTCGCAGATCGGCTGATTGACGCCGGCGAATCCGAGGTCGAATGAAATCGGTATGTTGATATTGCGGGCGCCGGACTCGGCGAGGAGCTTTTTCGCTTTGTCGAGATCGGTGTTGAACTTGTGCGGCTGCGGCCAGGCGACCTCGGTCGCCGCATCGGCCGGCGCGCCAAACATCGGTTTGCCGAGCCCGTAGAGCACGACGTCCATGATCTTCTGATAGGGCAGGGCATAGGCCACGGCGTAGCGCACCTTGACGTCGTTAAACGGCGGGTGCTGCACGTTCATGCCGATATATTGGATGCCGTTCGAATAAGGCGTCGAAATGATAGTGAGCTTGCCGTCGGTCTTCAGCTCGGAGAAATCCTTGTTCGGCAGATCGTAGGAGACATCGGCATCGCCGCGCTCGAGAAGCGCCCGCCGGTTGCCGGAGTCGGGCACGATGCGCCAGATCACGCGCTTGATCTTCGGCAGCGGTCCGCCCTTCCAATTGTCGTTGCGCTCCAGCACGACTTGGGAGCCGGCCGTCCAATTTGTCACCTTGTAGGCACCGCTGCCGACGGTATTGAGCTTGGTATATTCGAGGCCCCAAGGGTCTTGCGCGGTGGCGTTTTTCTTCACCAGCTCCGAATTAATGATGCAGGGCACGATCACGGCGAGGTCGGGAATCGTCAGCCGGTCCTTTTTCAAGAAATCGACGCGGAACGTGCGGTCATCGACGACGACGAACTGCTCGGGCTTGGTCAGCGAACCGGCGGCCATCTGGAACGTCGGGAAGCCACCGACTGTCACGGCGCGGTCGAACGACCATTTGACGTCCTTGGCGGTGACGGGAGTGCCGTCCTGAAAAACGGCGTCCTTGCGCAGCTTGAACGTTGCCGACATGTCGCCGACATTCATCTCCTCGGCGAGCTCCGGCTTGAATTTGGTCTTGTCGTAATAAGGCGTGCCGTTGGGCAGCGTTTTCATCTCGTGACTGATCAGGCGGTCGTAGCAATTCCACGACACTTCGTAGCCGGGGACATTGGTGCCGACGCCGTGAATATCGAGATTATTCGGGCCGCTTTCCGAAACGATGAGCAGCGTCTCCTGACGCGATTGGGCTCTGGCGGGCGACCAGACGGCGGGAGCCGGAACGGCCGCGGCAGCAGTCAGCGCGGTCATCGATTTGAGAAAGTCGCGGCGCTTCATTGAAGCCTCCCAGGTTGGTGACGTCGTTGGCTGACCAAGTCCTCCGCAAGGGGCGTGCCAAGCCGGTCGCGGTCATTGCCGCGGCCTAACTGTCTTTTTGCTTCGGTTCAGGCCCGCCTCGCCGCCCTGGCAAGTACGCTTCCTGTGCGACTCGGGCCGGTGCCGCTCAATTATTAGGCAGCATTCAAGCACTGATGCCCTTCTAGCGACTTTGAGCGCTGGCCCCAATCTTGCACGTTTATTTCCGTTGCGAGGCAGGAGACGAACATGCCGCGCGTCAGACTGGAAGCCGAGCCGGCGCCGCTTACGGTCGATCTCGATAATGCGGCGCTCATCATCATCGACATGCAGCGCGACTTTCTGGAGCCCGGCGGCTTCGGCGAGGCGCTGGGCAATGACGTCGCGCGACTGCAGGTGGCGGTGCCGCCGTGCCGCGCTGTGCTCGGCGAGGCGCGGCGGCTGGACCTTACGGTCATCCACACGCGCGAAGGTCATCGGCCAGACCTTACCGATGCGCCGCGTCACAAGCTCGATCGCGGCGATCCGTCAATGCGCATCGGGGCGCGCGGCCCCATGGGCCGCATCCTCATCCGCGGCGAGCCCGGTCACGACATTATCCCGGAGCTTTATCCGGTCGACGGCGAGCCGGTGATCGACAAGCCGGGCAAGGGCGCATTCTATCAGACCGATCTCGATCTGGTGCTGCGCAATCGCGGTATCGACACCTTGTTCGTCGCCGGCGTCACGACCGAGGTGTGCGTCAACACGACGGTGCGCGAAGCCAATGATCGCGGCTTTCGCTGCATCGTGCTGTCCGATTGCTGCGCCTCTTACTTTCCGGAATTTCACGACGCCGGCCTCGCCATGATCAAGGCGCAGGGCGGCATTTTCGGCTCGGTGGCCGCCTCGCAGCCATTGCTCCGCGCGCTCACCGCGGTCGGCAAGCAGAAAATCGCGTGACCGGTGAATCAATCTCCGTGACGGGAGGGTGAGATGACGACGACATCGACAACGGAATTCCGGCCGACGTTGTGGAGCCCCGGCGACTGGAACGCATTCTTTGGTTTCGGCACCAACATTTTGGTCAACATGCTGGTGCTCACCGGGTTGTTGCGCTTCGTCCTGAAAATGCCGGACGCGCTGGTATTCGGCCGCATCCTGCCGGCGATGGGCCTGATGATGTGCCTGTCCACTTTTTACTACGCGTATCTCGCCTATCGCCTGGCCAAGCGCACCGGCCGCAACGACGTCTGCGCGCTGCCTTCCGGCATCAGCGTGCCGCACATGTTCATCGTCACTTTCGTGATCATGCTGCCGATCGCGCTGAAGACCCACGATCCGGTGCAAGGCTGGGAAGCGGGCTTGGTGTGGGTGTTCTTTCAGAGCTTCATTTTGATGATCGGCGGCTTCATCGCGCCGTATGTTCGCAAGATCACGCCGCGCGCCGCGCTACTCGGTACGCTGGCCGGCGTCTCGATCACCTTCATTGCGATGCGCCCGGCGCTGGAAATGTATCAGACGCCGGTGATCGGGCTCGTCTGCTTCGCCATCATCCTGGTGAATTGGCTCGGTGGCTATAAATATCCCAAGGGCATTCCCGCCGGCCTGATCGCCATTGCGGTCGGAACGCTGATCGCCTGGGGCTCCAATCTGTTCGGGCTCAATTACGGCGGCCTGAGCGTCAAAGGCGTCGGCGATGCGTTTACGAATTTCGGTTTCTCCGTGCCGATCCCGGCGGTCGGTCACGTGTTCTCCGGCTTCCATTACCTCGCGATCATTCTCGTCACCGCTGTGCCGTTCGGCGTCTATGACCTGGTCGAGGCCATGGACAATGTCGAGAGCGCGGAAGCCGGCGGCGATCCGTACCCGACCACACGCGTGCTGACTGCCGACGGCATCGTCAGCCTGATCGGCTGCCTGATGGGCAATCCCTTCATCAACGCAGTCTATATCGGCCATCCCGGCTGGAAAGGCATGGGCGGCCGCATCGGCTATTCCGCCGCCGTCGGCGTCATGGTCATTGTGCTGTCGTGGTTCGGCATCATCTCACTGCTTTTGGCGATCGTGCCGGTTGTGGCGATCTCGCCGATTCTGCTCTACATCGGCATGCTGATCGGCGCGCAGGCCTTCCAGACCACGCCGCGCGAGCACGCTCCGGCAATCGTGCTGGCACTCACGCCGCATCTTGCGGCTTGGTGCCAGACTTTGATGGACGGTGCGCTCGGCGTCGCCGGCACCAGCGCGGCGGCGCTCGGCTTCGACAAGCTTGCCGGCGTCGGGATCCTCTATCCCGGCTTAGCGACGATGGGTGGCGGCGCCATCTTGACCGGCTTGGTGCTGGCCGGCATCGGCGCCTGCATCATCGACAAGAATTTCGTTAAAGCCTCGATCTTCGCCTCGGCGGGGGCCGTGCTTACCTTCTTCGGCTTCATGCACGGCTCGGCGGTTGGCATTGCAGTGTCGCCCACATTGGCCGTCGCCTACGCGGCCGTTGCGACGTTCCTGTTCGCACTCAGCCGCTATCCGGCCTTGGCGCCGGCGCTCACGGGGACCGCCGCCGGCTCCGACGAGCTTTTGGCCGCGACGCCCGCCGAATGACGTAGCGCGCGGGATGTGAAGGTACTATCGCAGATTGTCCTGCGCCGGTGCTCCCGCTAGCTTGGCACAATGTCCCCATCCGGGCGTTATCGCTTCGGCTGGTCGAGACAAAAGGCCGAATGGCTGCGGAGCAAAAAGAAAATCCCAATGGGTCGGCCGCGCCGTCGCCGCTGGCGGCGTGCGTCCGCCTCGTCATCGGCCGGCCGCTGGCGAATCGCGAGAGCGGCACGGAGGCGATCGGTATTGCCGATGGCGTGCCGGCGCTCGGCCTCGACGGCTTGAGCTCGACGGCTTACGGGCCGGAAGCCGCGCTGGCTGTTCTCAGCGCCGCGGGTGCGGCCGGGCTTGCCGCGCTCGGCCCGATCATGCTGGTCATCCTTGCGCTCCTCGGCATCCTGTTCGTTTCTTATTGGCAGACCATCGAGGCTTATCCAAAAAGCGGCGGCGCCTATTCGGTTGCCAAGGCCAATCTCGGCGTCAATGCAAGCCTCCTCGCTGCGGCGGCGCTGATGATCGATTATGTGCTCAACGTCGCGGTCGGCATTTCCGCCGGCGTCGCCGCGCTAATTTCGGCGGCGCCGGAGCTACATCCCTATACGCTGCCACTCTGTCTCGGTGTCTTGGCGCTGCTAACACTCGCCAGTCTGCGCGGCACCACGGATGCCGGCCGGCTATTCGCGCTGCCGACTTACCTGTTTATCGGCTGCTTTTTGTTCGTGATCGCAGTCGGCGCGTACGCCGCGATCGCGGGCGGCGGCCATCCGCATCCGGTGGTGCCGCCACCACCGCCGGCCAAAGCCGCCGAGGCGCTCGGCTGGTGGCTGGTGTTGCGGGCGTTCGCTTCGGGCTGCACGGCGATGACCGGGATCGAGGCAGTTTCCAACGGCGTCAATGCCTTCCGCGCACCGCAGGTGCGCAATGCGCGTCTGACGCTGACCGTCATCGTCGCGACGCTGGGCATTCTACTCGCCGGCATCGCCTATCTGGCGATGACCTATGGCGTCATGGCCATGGACCAGACCCAGCCGGGCTATCAGAGCGTATTGTCGCAGCTGGCCAGCGCCGTAATGGGCCGCGGCGTCTTCTACTACGTCGCGATCGCCAGCGCGCTCGTCATCCTCTGCCTTTCCGCCAATACCAGCTTCGTCGGCTTTCCGCGGCTGTGCCAGATGGTGGCGCAGGACGGATTCCTGCCGGCACCGTTCGCAATCGTCGGCCGCCGCCTGGTCTATTCCGTCGGCATTCTTTATTTGACGGTGACGGCCGGATTCTTGCTGGCTGTATTCGACGGCATCACCGACCGCTTGATCCCGCTGTTCGCCATCGGCGCGTTCCTGACCTTCACCATGTCGCAGTCCGGCATGGTGGCGCATTGGCGCAAAAATCTTGCGCAAGCCCCTCATGCCAAGGAGCGGCGCCGCATCCTGGCTAAGCTCGGTGTCAACGCCGTCGGCGCAGTGGCGACGCTCGCCGCGCTCCTGATCATCATCGTCGCCAAGTTCACCGCCGGCGGCTGGATCACCATTCTCACCATTCCCTGCGTTATCGTCCTCCTGCGAGCGATCCACCGTCATTACGAAATCCGCCAGGAGGCACTGCGCGACGACGACCAGCTGCAGTATCACGGCTCGAAGCCGCCGCTTGTTCTGGTCATGACGCGCGAATGGAATGGGCTGACCGACAAGGCGCTCGGCTTCGCCATGGAGATCTCCCCCGACGTCATCGCGGTGCACCTTGCCGCGCTCGAAGGGTCCGACGTGCAGCGCGAGGAAAAGAGGCTGCGCGCGCAATGGGAGAAGGACGTGGAAAAATCCGCGGTCGTGGCGCAAAGCGGGCGGGCGCCGCAACTGGTCTTTCTCAGCGCGCCGTACCGGCGCATTCACGCGCCGCTGCTCAAACTGATCAAGGAGCTCGCGGAGAAATATCCCGATCGCACCATCGCGGTGCTGATCCCGGAATTGGTCAAACGGCACTGGTGGGAATGGCTCCTGAGCACGCAACGCGCCCGACGGCTGCGCAATGCGGTGCTCGAATATGGCGGACCGCGGGTCGTGGCTATCGTGGTGCCGTGGTACCTCACGCCTCCAAGGATCGAAGATGCCCTGAGCAAGGAAGAGCTCGCGGAACCGTTTCGCATTCGCAACATCCTGCGGCGCCGCAAGCGAGTGGCGCGGGCATGAGTTGCCGCCGATGTCGTCACGCGGCCGGGCGGATCAGCGGCAAGCCGGATTCCGGTCTCAAATACGACCGCGTAACTCCGCTGGCGTCCTCGCTTCGGTGAATTTGTTTGTATTGCATCGGCAAATTCCAAATGCGCGTCGCCCTGCGTCAATCTGTCAACCGTGCTGCGTGGCGAGCGTTCCGTGCGGACGCGCCGGTTTAGCAGGCAAATCTCCCCCCGAATTAACAAGCTTTCCTCGAATTAATCTGCCCGTCAGGTCGCCGTAAGACGCAATCTCCCATGTATGCGTTCTATGAGCAAAGAGCCCGGTTGCAGAGACCCGATTGCAAAGATCGGCGGTCCCAAAGGAGGTCAATTATGAATCAACCTACTCCCCCGCAATTTCGAAAACCGACGGTCCTTACGGGCCGCCGCATCGTTCTTTTGGCATCTGTCGCCGCAGTCGGCGGCGCGTTGCTGCTGGCTGGTCCCGGCGGCTATTGGGGCAATTCGCTCGGCACGCCACCCGCACACGCCGCCGATTTGTCCGCCGCGGCGGCGCAGCCGCTGCCGCATCCGCAAGGCTTTGCCGACCTCGTCGCCAAGGTCAAACCGGCGGTGATTTCCGTGCGCGTGAAAATCCCCGCTTCCGCGGATCCGGCCATGGCCGCGCAATTGGGTGGCGACGGCGATCAGCAGCAAATCCCGGCACAGCCGGGCTCACCGCTCTACAAATTCTTCCAGCAATTCGGCGATCAGTTCGGTCACCAATTCGGCCAGCAATTCGGCGACGGCGCGCAGCGGCATGAGACCATCGTCGGCGAAGGCTCCGGCTTCTTCATCTCGCCGGATGGATATGCAGTGACCAACAACCACGTGGTCAATCACGCCAGCTCGGTCCAGGTAACAACCGATGACGGCAAGATCTTCACCGCCAAGGTGATCGGTACCGATCCGAAGACCGATCTTGCCTTGATCAAGGTCGACGGCAAGGGCGATTTCCCCTACGTGCAATTCGCCAGCCATCGTCCGAAAGTTGGCGACTGGGTGGTCGCGGTCGGCAATCCCTTCGGCCTCGGCGGCACCGTGACGGCCGGCATCGTCTCGGCGCAAGGCCGCGACATCGGCGCCGGGCCCTATGACGACTACATCCAGATCGACGCGCCGATCAACAAGGGCAATTCGGGCGGACCGGCGTTCGACGTCGACGGCAATGTCATCGGCGTCAATACCGCGATCTATTCGCCGTCCGGCGGTTCGGTCGGCATCGGCTTCGACATCCCCGCCAATACCGCCAAGTTGGTAGTGGCAGAGCTGAAGAAAGACGGCCATGTCACCCGCGGCTGGCTCGGCGTGCAGATCCAGCCGGTCACGCCCGGCATTGCCGAGAGTCTCGGCCTGAAAAAGGCGGAGGGCGCCATGGTCGACGAGCCGCAGAGCGGCAGCCCTGCGGCCAAGGCTGGCATCAAATCCGGCGACGTTATTACCGCGGTCAACGGCGCTCCGGTCAAGGACGCCCGCGATCTCGCCCGTACCATCGGCACGATGGCGCCGGACTCCGCGGTCAAGCTCGATGTCCTCCGCCAGGGCGAGCAGAAGACCGTTTCGGTGACGTTGGCGCAAATGCCGAACAGCGAGCAGGTCGCCAGCAACGACGCCGAGCAGAATGCGGAGCCGGGCGGCGTGCCGCATCTCGGCCTGCAGGTGGCGCCGGCCAAGGACGTATCCGGCGCCGGCAGCGAGGGCGTCGTGGTGACCGGCGTCGATCCCGATGGGCCGGCGGCCGAGCAGGGCTTCCAAACCGGCACCGTCATCCTTGATGTCGGCGGCAAGGCGGTCGCCAATGCCGGCGACGTGCGCCACGCGCTTGTCGAGGCCAAGGAACAAGGCAAGCACGATGTGCTGATGCGGGTAAAAATGGGTGACACCACCCGCTTCGTGGCGATGCCGCTGGGCAAGGCCTAAGGCTATCCCGGCCTGGGCCGGCGCATCGTCGCGCGCCGCACCTTATCCGGGGGCCGCGACAGGGTAGTGATCGGCTCGACGGCGCTGCCGTCGTCTCCCGGCAGTGGCCGCGGGCCGATCGTGTGGGGACGGGTTTCGACCCGTCCCCATTCGCGTGTGTGAGACGCGAAAAAACGTTGCGTCAGCCGTCAGTGCCAATCGCTGGCGAGCCGGTCGCTGTTGGCGCGCACGCAGTGCCTGAGCGGCGAATAAGCCTGTTCGGCCGCGGCGTAGAAGCCGAGCCCGTTCGCCAGCGCGCGCTCCGCGGCGATGCCGGCATCGGTGAAAGCGACGATTTTTTCGGCAATCATGCGGCTGGCTTCATCGGCGGAATTCGGCGCGCCGGACGCGAACAGCATCAGCCGCGCAGAGATCACGCCTTGCGCTTCGCAAGTGAAACGGACCGCTTCGAGCCAGTTGCTCCATAAATCGTTCATGTGGGACAATCTGGAGCAAATTCAATAAAATTGCTGCGCGTGATTCGCTAAAATTGGAGCGATGCCGGTAAGTATTCGTCATTGACGACTTACAGCATCTCCGGCCGAAACTGCCCGCGCCGGCTCACGATCTTGCCCGACACCATGAACACGCCGTCGCCGGTGTAGTGCAGCGTCTGCGGATATTTCGGCCGCCGCGCCACATGCGCCTTCACCACTTCGAAGATGAAAAAATTATAGCGCTCGACCAGTGCGTCGTCCTTGAGCTTGCACTCGAAATTGGCGTGGCATTCGGCAATAAGCGGCGCCTTGACTTTTTGCGCCGGCGCGGCTGTCAGCTTGAACTTCTCGAACTTGTCGACGTCGGAGCAATTGCCGATGCCGACCGCTGCGTCGAGCAATGTGGCGGTTGGGAGATTAATAACGCATTCGCGGCTGCGGCCAGCCCATAGTCATGATATTGATATTGCGCCTGCCGCGCCATGCCGAGGAGACCAGCACGATCGGCCCCGGCTCGAGATAGCGGCGGACTTGCGCGACCGGAAAGTCGATTTTGCCCGCTGCCATGAATTATCCGCCGCTAAGTTCCCGGGCATCGCTTGAAATAGTGATAGATCTCAGGAGCCTGCATCCAGAGCAAGGAATAGCTCAGGCCGCCGTTCTTGGTGATCCAGCCCTGAATGTCCGGCGGATAATCCTTCCATAGACTCGGCGTGACGAAATAGGGAAACGCCAGATGGAAGCCGAGCGATCCGTTGGGCGTGGCACAGATATTGTCGCGTGGAATATAGCCGGCAAGGACGGTGCAGGCGGAGACGCAGGGTCCGGCGATGCGTATATCGGCGTGCTGGTCGGCGAGCTTTTTCCATTTCGCCTCATAGGCGACGAGGAAGCCACCATAGTCGCCAGAAACTATGACGGTTTCGGCGCGTGCGACGGACGTCGTTAAAGACAAAAGGACCATCACGAGGGCTTGCCAAGCTCTCATCGGCGGCTCCATTGCATAATGGGAATTGAACTCTGAATTACCGGAAACACAGGTCGGGGGAACTCGCCGTCCTCGAGTTCCACATTAGCATAAATGTTTAGCGGCAACGAATTACGCCATTGATTCGGCCCGATCGCGTGCCCAGTTCACGCCGGCACGGATACGGCATAAAATGGGCAACGGCATAAAGTTCACGCGTTCGATTGCCTATGCTGGGCAATCGCGGCACCGGCTCGACGTTTGCCGTCCCGCCAAGGCTGTTGCGGCGCCGGTCGTCGTGTTCTTTTACGGCGGCGCGTGGCGCAGCGGCAATAAAGGCCTCTATCGCTATGTCGCCAAGGCTCTGGCGCGGCGCGGCTATGTGGCGGTGGTGCCCGACTATCGCGTCTACCCACAGGCACGCTACCCCGATTTCCTGGAAGACGGCGCGCAGGTCGTGCGCTGGGTCAAGAACAATGTCGGCCGCTTCGGCGGCGATCCGGACAAGATTTTCCTAAAAGGTCACTCGGCGGGCGCCCATATCGCGGCGATGCTGGCGATCGATGCGCGCTGGCTGCGCCAGGTCGGGCTTTCGCCCGGACGCCACATTGCCGGGCTCATCGGTATCTCCGGCCCGTACGATTACCTGCCGCTGCGCGACGAGACGCTGAAAGCGATTTTCGGCGGCGCCGATCGGCCGGAGACGCAGCCGATCTTCCACGTCGCACCCGGCGCGCCGCCTACCTTGTTAATGACCGGCGGGCGCGACCGCCTGGTCGAGTCCGGAAATTCGGTCCGCTTCGCCGCGCGGCTCACGGCCGCTGGTAACGCCGCCACGGTCAAGACCTACGCCCGCGTCGGTCATTATTTCATCGTTGCCGCCATCGCGCCGCTGCTGCGCTTGTTCGTTCCTGTGCTGCGCGACGTCGATGCCTTCATCACGGCAACCTTGGCGTCGCCGCTGCGGAACGTACCGGGCGAGAATCCGGTCGCGTATTGATAGAAACGCGACCGAAGGCAAGGCGCGTCACGTAACTCCCGGCCGCGATGACGTGCATCGCCTCGTGGACCAGGACGTCGTCCCCCTTGCATCGATCGTCGTTCGAATGTTGCGGCGCACAGTTGCCGCCTTGCTAAGACGGGCGAACAGGTAAAGGCTCTCCACCAAGAGTCAGGCGCGGACGTACACCGATGTCGCGTACTGATTGGAATAATGCCGCTACGGCGATGCCGTCGCGCAACAAGAAGAACGGGAGAACGCTCATGGCCATTACGCTTGAACAATCTCGCGCGCAGCAAAGCGCGGCCGACGCGGCCGCAACGCAAAGCGGGTCGAACGAACTGGTCAAGCTCATTCGCAAATTGCGCTGGATCGGCATGGACGACGAGGCCGAGCGGCTGCAGGCGGAGCTGACGCGGCGGCACGCGGCCGCGGACAGCGTCGTCGCGATGTCCGGCGAGACGGATTGATAGCCAGTCCGGCAACACCGCCGCAAATGACGAAATTTGGAGGAAAGTCAGCGCCAACGGGAGGGATACAATGATCGCAATCGCGGCACTCGCCACGCTCGCCGTGGTATGGGCTCTGGTGCTTTGGGGCTCGATTTACTTCAATAAGAACGTCATTTGAGTGACGTTGCCATACCGGCGTCGTCTCAGCGCTGTGCGCCAACCAGCACCATTGAGATCGCCGGCAAATAGGTGATCACGAGCAGCGCCAGGAAATTGACCACCACGAACGGCAGCACGCCGCGATAGATCGTGCCCATCGGCACGTTGAAAACCGCCTTCGCGGCGAACAGGTTCAATCCGAACGGCGGCATGTAGAGACCGATCGACAGATTGACCGCCATGATGATGCCGAAGTGAATGGCGTTGATGCCGGCAGTTTCCACGATTGGCAGCAGCAACGGCGTGAGGACCAAAATGGCGGGCGCCGGCTCCAGGAAGCTGCCGGCGAATAACAGGCCGGCGTTCACGAACAGCAACGTTTCCCAATGCGGCAGGTGCATCGATGTCACCGCATGGATCAGGCTTTGCGGTATGCCGCTCGTGGTCATCAGCCAGGAATAGACCCCGGCCGCAGTGACGATGATCAGGATTTGCCCGATCAGCAGCACCGAGCTGACGATGATCTGGCCAAGCTCGGCCAAACCAACCGTGCGGTAGACGAACATCACCACGAACAGCGAATAAACCACCGCCACGCCGGCGGCCTCGGTCGGCGTGAAGACGCCGCCATAGATGCCGCCGAAGATGACGACGATGGTGCCGATGGCCCAGCTCGCCTCCTTGGTCGAGGCCCAAATGTTCTTCCAGCGCGCCGGCGCCGACAGCGGCACCATCTGGATGCGTGCATAGATCATCACATAGACGGCGTCGACGAGCCCGATCAGCAGGCTCGGCAGGACGCCGGCCGTGAACAGCTTGATCGCGGAGACTTCCGCGGTCATGGCATAGAGGATCATGGCGATCGACGGCGGGATGATCACGGCGACCGCGCCGGAGGAGGTGATCAGGCTGATGGCGAAGCGCTCGCTGTAACCGTGCTTGGTCAGCGACGGAAACAACAGCCGACCGATGGCGACCACGGTGCCGACCGAGGTATGCGCCATGGCGCCGAATAGTTCCGAAGACGCCACCGTGGTCACCGCCAGCGAGCCGCGCACGCCGCCAATGATCGACACCACCCAGGTCACCACCCGCTCCGCGATGCCGCCGCGGCCCATGATCTCGCCGGCCAGCACGAAGAACGGCACCGCCAAGAGCGGAAAGTTGTCGAGGCTGGCAAACATGTAATTTTGCACGGCGTCGGTCGGCACATGGGCGACGAACAGAATCGCGGCCGTCGAGGTGAGAAGGAGGACGACGAAGATCGGCAGGCCGAGGATCAGCAAAATCACCGGCAGGATGAAATAGACGAAGGTCGCCATTTCAGTGCTCGACGTCCCGGCTTGAGATGATGTCGTCGTGACGTGCGCCGACCGTGATCAGGCGCACGCCAATCAGCACCGCCATCAAGATCAGCCCGATCGGAACGGCGGACTGCGGAATCACCAGCGGAATGTTCGCGGTCTCGCTGCGCTGGTCGAGCTGGTAGAGCATGGTCATGACCGGCCAGGAGAACACCGCGATCGCGATGCAGGTCGCGATGGTGACGAGGTCGGAGGACACGTCGAACGCCTTGCGCGCGCGCGGCGGCAGCATCGAGACCACGACGTCCATGCGGATGTGGCGATTGAGCCAGCCGGCCTGGCTGGCACCGAGGAAGACGCAGCCGATCATCAGGAACAGCATCGCTTCCTCGGCCCAGTACAGCGATACCGAGAAGATGTAGCGACCGATGATATTAGCGAAGTTGATGCCGATGCTGAGCATCAGCATGGTCCCGGCGGCGACGCGCAGCACCGCTATCAGCGCGGTCGCGCCTCGCCGCAATGTTCCGCGCATGGGCCGTTCAGTTCTTCGCCGCCGCGGCGCGGACCGTCCGCAGCATCTCATGGACGGCAGGCTGGTTCTTGGTCGCCTGGTCGCCGACCGGATCGAGCAGCGTCTTCATCTTGGCTAGGTCGTCGGCCGGCAGCGTGTGCACCGTGCCGCCGACGCCACTCCAGTCGGCCACTAGCTTCTTGGAAAAATCGACTTCCCAGGCCTGTGTCTTGGCCTGGATTGCGGCGCCGCTGTCGATCACGACCTTCTGGAGGTCGGCCGGCAGGGTGTCGAGCCAGGATTTTGAGATCACGGCGATTGAGATGATGAAAGTGTCGTTGGTGACGGTGATCACCTTGACGAGGTCATTCATCTTCATTGACGAGAACACCGACAGGCCCGAGATCGTGCCGTCGATGGTGCCCTGATCGAGCGCGGGCACCACTTCGGACAGCGGCATGCCGATGCCGGTGGCGCCGAGCTTCGCCATCTTTTCGCGCTCCATCTCGGTGCCGTTGATGCGCAGTTTCTTGCCCTGGAAGTCCGACAGCCGCATGATCGGCTTCTTGGCGCCGTAATCCGATGCGCCGAGATTGAAGGTGGCGATGCCGACCATGCGCTTGGCGGCCGCCATGTCGAACATCGCTTTCTGGATTGCGGGATCGTGCACGGTCGCAGCGGCATTGGCGTCGTCGCGGAACAGCATCGGCGTCGAGAATACGCCGAAGCGCGGATCGACGCCGACGAAGAAATCGACCGGACCGATATAGCCCTGGACGGTGCCGAGCTGCACGCCCTGGACCTCGGCCGGGATCGGCCCAAGCTGGCTCGCGGGGTAAATCTGTACCTCAATACGGCCGTTGGAAGCCTTCTCGACCTGTTCCTTGTAGAATTTGATGAACTGGTGCTGCGTCTCATTGATCGTCGCGGTGCCGAACTTCAGAACGAAGTCGGCGGCCCGTGCCGGAACAGACAGCGCCGTCGAGCCGAGCGCCAAGGCGGCGGCGAGCACCAAGCCTTTGCCGGCGAAAAATCCCATTCTGTGTGCAGACATCTGATCCCACCCCTCTGTTCGAAGCCCACGCGTCTTTTTCCGTTCGGGCCGCGCGCTTTGCGGGCACGACTATAAAGCAGCCGGGGGCCCTGCCAAGCATTCGCGGGGAGGCTTTGTGTCGCGTCTCACAAGGCAAACGACGGACTTGCACGCGGCGCGAGCAAAATCCGCTCATGCCTGCCCGCGCCGGTCTACCGATCGCGCATGCGGTCCATCAGCACCTTGTCCTGGCCGCCGTCGATCTCAATCATGGTGCCGTTGACGAAGAAGGCGAGGTCGGAGGCGAGATAGGTGACGAGATTGGCGACCTCGTCGCATTCGGCAATGCGGCCGAGCGGGATGCTCGCCGGCGCGAGCTTGTCGGCTTCTTCGTAGGTAAGCTTCATGTCGCGCGCCATCGCCTTGACCAGGCCGCTCCAGCGCTCGGTGCGCACCGGGCCGGGATTGACGACGACGAAACTGATATTGTCCTTGCCATATTGGCTGGCGAGCGATTTCGTCAAATTCTGCCCTGCGGCGTTGGCGGCACCGGGTGCGATCTCCCAATAGGAGACCTTAACGCCGTCATTGCCGATCAGGTTTATCACGCGACCTTTCTTTTGCTTCTGCATGATCGGCAGCACGTGCTTCATGCAGCGCACATAACCCATGAATTTAAGCTGCAGCGACTGCGCCCAATCCTCCTCGCTCAAATGGTCGAGCACGCCACCGGGCGACGAGCCGGCATTGTTGACTAAAATATCGATGCGGCCGAGGGCAGCATGCGCCGCTTTGACGAAATTCTCGGCGTCGGCCGGCTTGGTCAGATCGGCGGGGATGGCGACGATTTTGCGATTGGTTTCCCTGGCGATCTCGGCGGCGGTCGCTTCGAGCGGCCCCTTCCGCCGCGCGCAGATCGCCACGTCGACGCCTTCGCGGGCGAGCGCCCGCGCGATCGCCTTGCCGATACCTTCACTGCCGCCGGTGACCAGCGCCGTCTTTCCGGTCATGCCCAAGTCCATCGCTGCGTCTCCCCTTGCAGATTGATTGGATTTTCGCTTCGGCCGGCCTACGGCTTTGTCGTGCCATATTGCAGAACCTGGACCTTCTCCATGGTCACAAGCCCGCTTGTCATCATGCCGTCGAGCACCGGCAGGAAAGCATCGATTCTTTCCTGTGTATCCACGATCTCGACGACCACCGGAAGATCCTGCGACAGGCGCAGAATCTTTGTCGTATGAATGCGACTCGAATGGCCGAAACCGACATGGCCGCGCAGCACGGTTGCTCCGGCGAGGTGCATTTCGCGCGCTTTCAATACGATCGCCTCGTGCAACGGCAATCGATTGAACTTGTCATCCTCTCCGAAGAAGATGCGAAGCAGAACGGCGTCGCGCGGAAGCTGCATGGTCATGTCCATTTTAGACCGTTCATCGCACCGGCAAGCAGCGCGCCGGCCCAAACGGCAATCAGACAAAGTACCAACGACAGGCCGATATTCGCGCCGGCCCTAAACCATTCTCCGTCGTTCATCAGGTTGAGGGTTTGCAAGCTGAATGAAGAGAACGTGGTGTAGCCCCCGCAAATGCCGACCAGCACGAACTGGCGCAAATTCGATCCCACGTAAAATCTGCCGTCCGGCCCGGTCAGCATGAAGAAGAATCCGATGATGAAGGAGCCGGTGACGTTGATGATCAGCGTGCCCCAGGGGAACGTCTCCCCGAACAGCCGCGCCGCCGCGCCCGACAGCCAATAGCGGCCGGTCGTGCCGATCGCGCCGCCGAGCGCGACCCATACGTATATTCCCATTGGCCCTGTAATCTCCGCCATTCACGGTTGAGCATGACTCCATGGTCGTCGCTCCCTCCGGAAAACGCGTCCGATGGCGCTTTCCTTGCCGTCTTTTTGTCCGCTGGACCGCTGATTGGTCCGCGATATTGCCTTGTCACGCCGTTCAATACAACACGAGCGCCAGAATGACGACCAGTAAGATTCCAATAAGCGCCAAATAGAAATTGAGCTGGCCGGACTGCAGCGCCTTGAACCTATCCGCCGTGGCATAAACCGCGCGCGTTACCGGCGCAAACAGATAGGGGCCAAAGATCGGGGCGACGTCGTTGGTGAAAACCAGACGGTGGATGAAGTAACGCGAGCCATTGGCTTCCCGCGTCGTTTCTTCCTTCGGCCGATAGACAAAGCTGTAAAAGGTTCGCAATGCATTCGAGAATGTGAGCGCCGTGGTCGAGGCTCGTGCCGGATCCTGGTCAAAGCCGCCGTACCAGACCGGAACCCGGCGCACGGCGTAGCGCCGGTTCGCGACAACCAGCGCGATGGGCACGATGGCCAGTAGCGGCATGACCAAGACTAGCAGGGTCGGCGATATGAAGGCGAATTTTGCAGTCAACGGCACCAGCAACAGCCCGTCGTGCATGTCGCGCGCGGCCATCGTGCCGAACTGCGCGGATACCGCGCGCTGCAACGCGTCAAGCCAGACCGGCATGCCGACGGCGAGCGCCAATACGCTGGCGCCCAGCAAGCCGACGGCCCATCCACATGCCGCCCCGACCGGAGCAAAGCGCCGCGCGGTGCGCCCAAGCAGACCGATGCCGAACACCTTGACGTAGGTCGCAAACGCAATCGCCACGGTCAGAGCGAGGCCCGTACCGGCAAGCGCCATCACCAGCCGGCTTGCCAGCGTGTCGAGGCGGAAGCCCTGGAAAACGGTCTCGAACATATACCACTCGCTGACAAAACCCGCCTGCGGCGGCATGGCGGCAAGGCTCATCGCGGCGAACAGCGCGCCGAGGCCGAACAGCCAGGAGCTCTTGCGCAACAGATCGGTATGCGAAATGCCGTAGCTGCCGGTGGCGCGATAGACTCCGTCAGCGGCGAGGAACATGCTGCCTTTGGCAAGCGAGTGTCCGGCCAGATGCAACAAGGCTACAGTCCATGCCAGGCTTGCGAGTTCGGGCAAGGCATGGCCGCGGAAAATCAGGGCGGCGCCGAGCATCGCGACCGCGATCGAAGCGTTCTCCGCCGACGAGAAACTCAACAGCGTGCGCCAATCCTCCTGCTGGAATGCATAGAGCGCGGTGAGCACGGCGCTGAGCACCGCTACTGCGATGAGAAAAATGCCGATGCCGGCGGCAACGCTTGCGTTCTGGCCCGGCGCCCATTCCAGAAGGCCGCGGCTCAAGCCGTAGAACGCAGCGTTGAGCACCACCCCGGACATCAGCGCGCCGGACGCGCCGCTGCCGGCGCCATAAGCGGCCGGGAACCATTCGTAGAACGGCAATAGCCCGAGCTTGGCGCCGAAGCCGACAATGAGCAGCACGGCAACTGCCGCTATAGCCGGCGCGGAGAAACTGGCCGCCCCGCCGGCGAAGCTCGCGAATGCAAAGGAGTGGCCGCTTGTGGCCAGGAGCAGAATCGCCACGACAAGCGCAATCGCGCCGACTTCGAGAAGGCCGAGCATGAATAATACCGGCCGGCCGGCGTGCGATAAACTCTCGCAGAGGATCATCACCGCGCCGCCAAAACTCATGATCTCCCAGGCGATCAGAAAACCGGCGCCGTCGCGTAACCCAAAAACGGCGAGCGCACCAACGAGACTCATGGCGACACCGAACAACCAGCCGGCTCGGCCTTGCACCGCCGGCGTCGCCAGCGCGCAGGCGAGCGCGGCTGGCATGAGACCGAAGCCGAGAAGCCATGCGGCTTCAGGCGCGATCTCAAAGATCACCGGCGCGCCGGCAAGTTGCGTTGGCAGTTCGACTGCGGTCGTGCCGTCGGGCAAGGCCATGATCGCCGCGATGATGCCGGCGACACAGCCTAGGGCCAGCAATCCCCGCACCAGCGGCAAGCCGCGCCCGGTGAGGGCGATGAGTGCGCCCAAGAGCCAGGCGACGACGGTGACGGTCAGGAGGTCATTCGACAATCTGGCCTCCTTTCACCCGTTGCGGCACGCGGTCGAGGAACATCAGCAGTGCCTCGATGATCGCCGCGGGATTGGGCGGACAACCGGGCAGATAGACGTCGACCGGGAGGACGCCGTCGAGTCCATGACCGGACGCGTAGCCGCCTTCGGCGATGCCTCCCGACACCGCGCAGGTGCCAACCGCGACCACCCAGCGCGGCTCGGCCATCGCCTCGTAGGTGGTGCGCAGCGGTTCGAGCATGGCGTTGGTGACCGGTCCGGTGACCAGCAGCAGATCGGCGAAGCGTGGCGAGGCGGTGAAGAAAATCCCGAGCCGGTGCAGGTTGTAGAATGGATTGTTGAGCGCCTGCAGCTCGGATTCGCAACCGTTGCAGGAGCCGGCGTCGACGTGGCGGACATGCAAGCTGCGCCGGAACGATCGACGTGTCTGCGTGTCGGCGACAGGCGCAGCAGCTGAATTTTCGGCCCAGATCAGGTCAGCACGCGAGCGGACGCCAAACGCCCAATCCGATGACGGGCTCATCGCGCCGGTCGGACAGGCTTCGGTGCAAAGCTGGCAAACTACGCAGCGGCCGTAATCGACGTCGAGCTTACCGCTGCCGCCCGCGCCCGCATCGGCGCGCATGACGATCGCCTTGGTTGGGCAAGCGTCGGCGCAGGCTTTACAACCGTCGCTGCACAGCTCCGGCCTGTAGCGCGGCATGCCGAGCAGGCCTTCTTGGCCGTCGCTCCCCTCAGCGAGCGGCCACGCCGTTGTCTGTTTGCCGGCGAGCAAGCCCAACAATGTCCATTGCGGCATCGGCGTCTCCTAGCGGTCACAGCCAGCGATGGTGAGACCGAAACTCGCCTCGTTGATCGCGTAGTCCATCATGTTGCTGTCGTGCACGGTGAACGGAAACACCCGCCAGTTCGAAAACGACGGCGATTTGATCTTGACGCGCGTGAGCTTGCTGTCGCCGCCGATATGCACGGCGTAGAACAGCGTGCCGCGCGGCGACTCCGCCCAGCCGAGTCCTTCGCTGCCCGGCGCGACGTTGCATTCGGCGTGAACCGGGCCGTCGGGCAACGATTTGAGCGCACGCTCGATCAGCGCGATGCTGGCCTCCACCTCCGCCATGCGCACCTGCGCGCGGGCGTGAGCGTCGCCCGCCTGGCGCAGCGCAACGGTCGGCGAAAGCTCGGCATAGGCGGCATAAGGATGGTCGCGGCGCAAATCGCGGTCGACGCCCGAAGCGCGCTCGACCGGACCGGTTGCGCCCTGATCGAAAGCGAGGCGGCGATCGAGCCGGCCGGTTGTGATCAGACGATCGAGATGGCTTGCGGTATTCTCCATGTGCCCGCAATAGCGAGCAAACCGCTGGCGCAGCGAATTGAGCGCATCGCCGAGCCATTCTTGCGGCGACAGATCGCGCCGCAAGCCGCCGATGGTGACAACACTGCGCAGGAAGCGGCTCCCGCTCAACCGGGTATTAAGCTGCTTGGCCTGTTCCTCCAGAAGCTTGCCTTCCGCCTCGCCGACCTTGAGCGTGGTGGTGTGACAGAGATGACCGAAATAGTGCAGATGATTGTAGAGCCGCTCCATCTCGGCGAGCAGCACGCGCAGATATTGTGCCCGCGCCGGCACGATGCAGTTCGATGCCGCTTCCACCGCCTGGCAATAGGCCAGCGCGTGCGCCGCGCTGCCGACGCCCGACACGCGCTCGGCGAGAACGACGCCGCATGCCGGCTCAAGGCCCTCGAACCGCTTCTCCATGCCGCGATGCTTGAAGAACAGCCGCGGATGATAGTGCAGGATCGCCTCACCGACGTAGAAGAACAAAAACTCGGCCGACTCGACGACATCGGCGCGCACCGGACCGAACGGCAGAAGCTGCACGTCGGCCTCTGCGCCCGTCAATTCCGGAACGGCGCTTCGCGTCCGTTGCACGAGAAGTGGACGGTCGGGCGGATAGTCCGGCGCAAAAGGCGGTTTATCCGAATCGACGCCCTCATGCAGGACAAGCCGATGCGGCTGCGGATGGTCGAGAAAACGCAACCCGAACAGGTCGGTGATTTCGCGTTCATACCAGCTCAACAGCGGCGATACGCCGGCGAGACTTGGCACCGGCTCTTTGGCATCGCAGCGCCAGATCGCGAACGGCGCGTTGGCGGGCGGACTTGTGGCGTAGCGGAGTTCGAGCCGGTCCGGTTCGGGATACCAGGCATAGGCCATTTGCATGCGGCCGCCGGCCGTCAATAGGCGTGTCGCGGCATCTTTCAGCTCCGCCGGCCGAAGCGATATAACTTGCGCGACGGTCACGGCGAGGCTCCCGCAAGCATCCGAGCGGCGGTCATGAAATGATCCCACAGCCCGCTCGGCCACCACACGCCGAAGACGAGGAGCGGCGCCAAAGCGAGCCACATCGGCGTCACGCACCAGCGGCTTATAGCTATGGGACGATCGCCGCGTGCACTGTCGGCCTCGAAATACATGGTCCGAAAATGATTGAGGAAGCCGATGAAAATGACAATCAAGAGTACGGCCATGATATAGACGGCCCAGGCGTAGCCGCGCTCGAAGCCGGCTCGCAAAATCACCAGTTCGCTCAGGAACAATCCGAAAGGCGGTGCGCCGGTGATCGCGGCCGCACCGGCGAGCCATAAGGCCCCTTGCACCGGAAAGCGCGCCCAGACATCGCGAATGTTACGGATCTCCTTGGCGCCGTAGCTGCGCATGACATTGCCAGCGCCGAAGAACATCAGAGACTTGTTAAGCGAGTGATTGAGCATGTGATAAAGCGCGCCGGCGATGCCGAGCGGCCCGCCGAAGCCGAAACCGAGCGCGATGACGCCCATATGCTCGACGCTGGAATAGGCCATCAGGCGCTTGATGCCATTTTGCCGGACGATGAAAAGCGCGCCAACGAGCAGTGAAGACACCCCGAAGGCGACGAGCGTCGCGCGCGCCAAACGTTCGCCCTGCGCCGCTTCGGCGATCGTCAGATAGCGCACGATGCCGAGCATGGCGCTGTTGAGGAGTGCGCCGGACAGCATCGCCGAAATCGGCGCCGGGCTCTCGCTGTGTGCGTCCGGCAACCAAGTGTGCATGGGGGCGAGGCCCACTTTGGTGCCGTAGCCGACCAGCACAAGCAGATACGACAAGGCGGCCAAGGCCGGGTTCATCTTCGGCGCCGCCGCAAGCAGCGTGTCCCACGTCATCTCGTAAGTCGGTCCCAGCACGAAGCTGCCGCACCAGTAGAACAAGACGGTGCCGAGAAGCGCCAGGCTGATGCCGGCGGAAATGATGATGATGTATTTCCACGCCGCTTCGATGCTTTCGGCCGCGCGCTCGAAGCCGACCAGGAAGGCGCTCACCAGCGTGGTGAGTTCGATGGCAATCCAATAGAGGCCGGCATTGTTCATTACCGCGCTGACCAGAATGGTCAGAGCGAACCCGGAAAACAGCGCATAGAAAATCCAGAGCCGTTCGTCTTCGCCAAGCAGGCGCATGTAACCGATCGAATAGATCGAGGCCAGCAGGTAGACGACGGCAGTGCACAGGATCACCCACGCGCCGGTGATGTCGACGATGACGTATCGGCCAAGGTAGTAAAACGGTCCCCCGGCGCTGGCCACCGCTAGCGGGATGGCGGCAGCAAAGACGACGACACTGGCGGCGAGATTGAGCACTTCGGCGATGCGCGGCGCCCGAACGAGAATGCAGCCGATAGCGGCGGCGGCCGGCGCAATCGTCATTGCGAGCAGGAGCGCACCCAGCATATCAGCCCACCAGCCGGTTGAGGTCGAGACTGCTGGTGCTGCCCACATGGGCGACGAGATAGCGCACCAGCACGCCGAAACAGGCAACGACAACCAGGAGGTCGAATAGAATGACGATCTCGATCAGCATCGGCATACCCGGCACGAGAATCTGCGCGCCGAGAAAGATGCCGTTTTCAAGGATGAGCAGGCCGAGAATCTGGCTGAGGGCTTCATGCCGCACCGTCAGCATCAGAAAGCCGATCAGCTTCATCGACAGCATGATCGTCAGCGCCAGAATGGCGACGGTGCCGGCGAGCCCGAGCGACTGACCGATACGATAGGAGACGATCAGCGCGAACAGCACGCAAACCGCGCCGGCGACAAGCGTCGAACTCGGCTCCAATATTTCATGAATTTCGCGCGCGACGTGGAGCCGCCCGATGATGCGCCAGACGAGATAGGGCAGCAGCAGGCCTCGAAATAGCGCGGTGAGGGCGGCAATGAGATAAAGCTCCGGATAGCCGCCGTAAAATCCGACCGCCGCAGACAGGCCGGCGATAATCCACGACTCGGCGGCGAACGCGTAAAGATAATTGTTGAGCCAGCGCGACCCCAGCATCACGAAAGCGAGCAACAAGCTCGCGATCGCCATCAGGCTGAACAGCGATGCGGCCAACGGATCGAGATGCGTGACAAGCATGACTACACCAGCTGCGTTCCGATAATGGCAAGGATGGCAAACACGAAGGACGCCGCAAGGAGCTCCTGGTAGCGATAAAAGCGAAGGCGCGATTGCGCGGTTTCGACGACGACCACCGAGACGGCGACGACCAGAAATTTCCCGGCCAGTGCCGCGATGGATCCCATGACTCCCGCCACGGTGCCCTCGCGCGACAGGCCCCACGGGATCAGCAGCACGTTGCAGAAGATCGTGTAGAGGATGAATTGCTTCATCATCGAGGCCCAGCGCAGCAGGGCAAGCAGCGGCCCGGAATATTCCAGGATACGGCCCTCTTCGATCATGTAGACTTCGATATGCGTGCTGGAGTGGATCGGCAGCCGATCGGTTTCGACGATGAGCAGGGTGAAGAAAGCCAGGATGAGAAACAGGTGCGCCGGACTGAAATACAGGGCGGGATTGCCGACCAACAGATGATTGACCACGAATGGCAGCATCGACTTTGCCAACAGCGTGATGCCGACGAACACCAGGATCAGCGTCGGCTCGGCGAGGATCGCCACCATCACGGCGCGGCTCGAGCCGATGCCGCCGTAAGCGCTGCCGGTGTCCAAGCCGGCAAGCACGACCATGAACGATCCGAGCGTGAGGATCAGGCCGCCGCCGAGAATGTCGCCCATATCGGACAGCGGCAGCGGGAAATCGGTCAATACCGGAATCAGGATAGGCACGGTCAGCATCGCGGTAAAGGCGACGAACGGCGCGATCCAATAGATCCAGGAGGCGGTTTCCGGGACCACGATCTGTTTGTGGAACAGCTTCCAGAGATCGCGGTAGGGCTGGAAAATGCCCGGGCCTTGCGCGAGCTGCACGCGTTCCTCGAACTGCTGGATCGTGCCTTGTAGCAGCGGGGCCAGCAGCAGCACGGCAAGAACCTGGCAGATCTGCAACACGACATCGCGGAGTATCATGGCTAGCTCCGCAGCCACGAAACGAACTTGGCAAAACCCGGAGCAAGACTGGGAGCGTGCCGACCGCCGGCACGCTCATGGTTGCCGTTTGCAGGTCGTCTCGACTGGTAATTTAGGAATTTCAAGCGTGAATCCTCTCGTCCGTAATTGGATGAAAGGAGTGATCAGCCCCGAGGGCAGTTGAGGCGAACTCCATCGCCCTGCCGGAGCGAGCCGGCACTTGCAACATGAATAAAGATTAACGGACTATCGCTGTCAAGCAGTGCGACGAATTCACCACGGAAATATTAGAGAATGAAGCGCGGTTCTGGCGCGCAAAGTCGTTCCCGGGTTCAGCCGGCGCGGCGCTCGAGCGGGCGTTCGGTGTCGTCCGGGAACAGCCGATCCGACATCGCGCTACTATAGCGGAATTCGCTTTGCACGATCTTGGAATTGTTCCTCTCGCGCAGTGCCGCGTCGGTCTCGCCATACATGAAAGCGAGGAAGGCATAGCGCTTGCCGCGCGTCACCGGCGTCACCTGATGCAGCGCGCCGCAGGAAAACACGATGGCGCCGCCATGCGGGGCGCGATAGCTGCGGCGGCCGAATTCGGGAAAAACCAGATCGCAGCCGTCATAGTCGTTGTTGAGGTTGATGGTGACGGCGAAGCGGCGGTGTTGCGCGCCGGCATTGTCGTTGTCCCGGTGGCGATGAAAATGCCCGCCGATGGCACTATCGTAGCAGGCGACGATATAGCGATCCATCCGCGTCGCCGAGAACTGAAAGAACCGCTCGATCGCCGGCACCAGCCGGCGCACGATCTGGCCGCGAATCGTCTCGCGCACCTCCGGCACCAGGATGCTCAGATCGTTGCGGCGCTTAAGGCGATAATCGACCAGCGTCGAGGTGTCGCCGTCACGATCGAACATAAAGCCGGAATCCTTGCCGCCGATCTTGTCATAGACCTGGACGAGGAAGTCGCAGAGCTCGAAATCGAATACCCGCGGCACGATCAGCGCTGGCGCCGTGAGCGGCACGCCCGCTGAATCGTCGACCGCCGGCAGGCTCCGCAGCACGTTGTGCACCGTCTCGGCATGCCCGGCGGCATGATCCCACGCAATGTCGGCGACCGCGCGCAACATCGGATCGAGCACGATGGTGCGCGGCATTTCGGCGGCGCCGAACGAGCGGCTGATGGCGCCGTCATAGTCGGCAAGGAAAAAGACCGCCGGCGTGCTCATCGCCGCATAAGGCGTCGCATCTTGCGGCGGCGCGGTGAAGACGCCGCAGAAAATGATCTTGTCTTCCTCGAATAGCTGCGTGTCGTGAAGGAGTTTCGTCAATTCCCCATCGGCTTTCGGATCGTCCGGCGAACCCAAAAAGCTCAGCACGATCCAGCGCCCGGCCGCAACTTGAAGATGGAAGGCGCCGTCGCCGATAAGCGGCGCACCGAACCATGGCGCGGGATCGCCCAAAACGATGTTTTTGCCGGCCGCATATGTCGCCATGGCGAAGCCTTTGCTCGTCGAATTTCGGTTGCTCGAGGATCGTCCTCCGTCATGGTAAATTTTGTTCTAATTCGGCGGTTTGGGCTCCGGCGCCGTCTTATTATCCTCGCGCAACACAATTGATTCGCCGCGCCGAAAGGGCTGCAACGATCAATGATCGAACGTCCACCACGCGTTGCTTGGAGCTGCCGCATCGGCGAACTCGATCGGGCGCTGCGACGCGACCCCGACGACATCGCCGCCCGTTCCGAACGCGCTGGTCTTTTGCGCGAAGAAGGCCGGTTCGAAGAGGCAAAGCGCGACTATATCGAGCTTCTCCGCCACCGGCCGACCGATTTTGCGACACTCAATGATTTCGGCACTTTGGTTCTCAACGCCGGCTATCGGGAAGCGGCGCGCTCGCTGTTCGCCGAGGCGGTGCGGCATCATCCGGCCAATCCGAGCGGCCATGTCAATCTTGGCAACCTGCTGCTTCTGCTTGGCGAAGGCGCGCAGGCCCGGCATCACTTTGAGGCGGCGTTGCAGATCGATCCCGGGCATATTCACGCCCATCGCGGCATGGGCAACGTGTTGGCCGTACTGGGCGACGATGCGGGCGCGCGCCGCCATCGCGACCGAGGCTTTCGAAAGGACTTTCTGACGCCACTGCCTTATCGCGGCGAAGGGCAGGGCATTGCGGTCCTGCTGCTCGTCGCCGCGGCGGGCGGCAATATCCCGGTGCAATCGCTGCTCGACGACCGCCATTTCCGAACCACGGTCCTGGTGACGGAATATTACGATCCCAAGGTACCGCTGCCGCCGCACGATATCGTCTTCAACAGCATCGGTGACGCGGACCTCTGCCGGGAAAGTCTCGAAGCGGCGCGCGTAGTGCTCGCCCGGACCAGCCGGCCTGTAATCAACGATCCGGCCCGCGTGCTCAAAACCGGACGTTTCGCCAATATCGAACGCTTGCGCGGCCTGCCGAACGTCGTCGTGCCGCGGATGCTGCGTTTGCCGCGCCTTGTGCTCGCGGCGCCCGATGGCGGCCAAGCGGTCGCCGGCAACGGCTTTACGTTTCCGCTCTTAGTGCGTGCGCCGGGCTATCACACCGGGCATCATTTCGCTCGTGTCGCAACGCCGGACGCCCTGGCGGCCGCAGTTGCGGATTTTCCGGGCGACGATGTGTGGCTGATCGAAGAGCTTGACGCGCGAGACGGCGAGGGGATGTTTCGCAAGTTTCGCGTCATGTTCGTCGACGGCCGCCTCTATCCGCTGCATCTTGCGATTTCGCCTAACTGGAAGGTGCACTATTTCACCGCCGACATGGCGCAGTCGGACGCCAATCGCCACCGCGACGCCGAGTTTCTGGCCGATATGGCGGGCATCATCGGGCCGCGCGGCATGGCCGCTCTGGAGCGCATCAATAGCAAGCTCGGTCTCGACTACGGCGGCGTCGATTTCGCTTTGAACGGCGACGGCGATATTCTATTTTTCGAAGCGAATGCGACGATGGTCGTGTTGCCGCCGAGCGACGACAGCAAATGGGCCTATCGGCGACCGGCCTTCGCCAGCGTGTATGCGGCCGTGGGCACGATGCTGACGAAGCGGTCGCGCGCCGACAGCGCGGCGTAGGGCGAGGACGCTCGGCCGGCGGTCAATAGTGCCAGTCGGCCTTTGCGTAATAGGTGCGCGGCTGGCCGACATACCCGCCCGCGCTTTCCGCAGTCGTGAAATATTCGATGTTGGTGAGGTTCTTAATGCCGATCTGGGCGTCCCAATGGGCCGTGGCATAACGCAGCATGGTATCGACCACCGCCGAACTCGGAACCCAGACATTGTCCGCGGTGCTACCGAAGGTCAGGCTGTTGTAAGAAATGCCGGCGCCGAACTGGAAACCCGTGATGCCGGCAATTGCGAAGTCGTAAGTCGACCAGGCATTGTAAATATGAGCCGGGACGCCGACCGGCCAATTGCCGATCTGTATCGGGGTCAAGGGCACTGCCGTAAGCTTCGCCGTTTGCGAAATCATGTTGGCGATCACCTTCCATTGCGGTGTTATCTGCATTTGCAGATCGGCGTCGAAGCCGTAACTCTTCTGCGCATTGAAGGCGATGGTGTCGGTCGTGGTGTTCTCAGTGAACACGTTGTTACGCTGAATGTCGAATACCGCCGCCGTCAAAACGAACCTGTTGTCCGACGTCGAAAGCTTTACGCCGGTTTCGTATTCGAGGCCGGATTCCGGGGCGAACACACCATTCTGCGTTGATTCCGAGTTGAAGTTCGTCAGATAGCTCTTTGACACGCCGGCGAACGGCGCCACGCCGGGAAGGATCTTGTAGAGCGTACCGACCGACCAGCTTGTCGGCGTGTCGATTTCCGTGTCGGTCATACCGGGCTCGAGCGGCAGACCGTTCGGTCCGATGCGGCCCGGCACGAAGGCTTCCGGGGTCAGCACCTCGTCCCAATGGTCCTTGCGAATGCCGAGCCGTACTTTCCATTGATCGGTGACGTCGATCTGGTCGGTGGTATAAGCGCTGAGATAAAGTGCGCGCAGGTCATCGACCATGCCGCTGTGGGTCGCGTCGCGTAGGAAGGTGAGGCTGGCGGTCGAGGTTTCGGGAATGATCGGTGCGTAGATGTTGGCGATATTCGGCAAATCGGCGGTCGCGCGGTCGTCATCGATGCTCTGCCATTCGACCTGGGCGCCGGTCAGCAGTGTGTGATGGATCGAGCCGGTGCGGAATTTCCATACCGGTTCGAATTGATAAACGAAATCGTTGTCAAGGTCGGTCTGCTCGCGCAACTGCCGCTTGGTGAGCATCGGGAGCAGGACCGTGCCGCCGGAATTGCGCAGGATCGAGACGTCGCGATAGGTGTAGGCGAAACGGTTGTTGACGGTCAGGTAACTGGCGATCCACCAGGCGTCGCTTAGCGTCCCACGCGCGAAATCCTGGTTGCCGTAGCTGAACGGCGTCGAATATTTGGTGTTGCTGGGAACGGTGCCGAGCGGCGGACCGTTGACATAGACGATGCCGTAACCGTCGGGCGTGCGCTCGATGTGCCGGAAGTCGAGCGCGAAGGTCAGGACGTGATTGTCCTTGGTCCACGTCCATTCCGGCCGCAATTCGTAATTGCTGTTATTGAGGCCGCGGAACCCCTTCGCGCCGTCCTGAAACAGTCCGTCGACCCGATAGTTCAGTCCGGCGATGCCGGTTGGGCCCGTAGCGTAGATCGTGCTGAGCCAGGTGCCATAGGAGTTGAGCTGCGAGCTCATGCCGTAGCCGGGTGTCGATGAGGGCAGGAAGTGCACGATGTTGATGGTGCCGCCCGGAGGGCCGCTGCCGAACAAGGCGGAGCCCGGACCTTTGAGCACTTCGATGTTCTGCACCCCGTTGATCGAGTGTGGAAAGCCATTGAGCTGATCGCCGTCGGGAAAACCGTCGCTGTAGATGCGCGCATCCATGCCGCGGATGGTGAAGCGGTCAAAGAAGCCATAGCTCGACGAACCGCCCTGATTGACGCCGCTGACATCCCTGATCGCATCGGCCAAGCTGCCGCCGGCCTGCTCCACGATGGTCGATCGCGGCACCACCACGACGCTTTGCGGCAGGTCTTCAAGCATCGTGCCAGTCTTGTCGAGCGAAGGGACCTGCTGTAACGGCGGACCGTTGCCGGCGGAGACGCCGCCTGTTTCGGCGGCCGCCATTTGCGTGGATGGCGCACCCGGCAGAGCCGCGTGCGTGGTCGGATTGTGCCGTGGCTTTCCCGCCGCCTTCGGCTTCGGTGCGGTAACGACGATCTCCGGCACGATTGTCGCCGGCTTATCTGATGCCAGGCCTTGTTGTGCTCGGCCAATGCCGATACCGATCACGCCAATCGCAGCGATCGAAGAGATCACCGCCAGTGTGCGCCGCAGATTTGGTCGTGAGGTGGAAAAACCGATTGGCCTGGGCACAGTTTAGAACCATGAAAAAGTGCAAGAATTTCAATATCTTGTTAGCAGGCAAAAAATTCAGCGCCAAAAGAAAAATGCGGTTCGGTAAAAGAAGATAATTGTTCTAATTCCAAACTAACGCGCCTAGATCGTGATGCGGGTTCTAAACCGTGGCGACCCGCGCCAAATCTGACTATTCAAGTCCTGTCGAGCCGGCGATAGCGCGCATAGACCGGCTGCCACATCTTGGCGCGCACCGCGTCCGCGAGCACATCGTCGGACATGCAATCGGCGAGTCCTTCGGCCTGCGCTTGCTTGGCGACCGCGAGCGCGACATGGAACGAGAGCTTACGAATTTCGACGAGCGGCGGCAGCAGATTCGCGGCCGGGTCGTGCTTGGCCGGCGAGAACTCGGCGACCGTTCGCGCGGCGGCAAGAAACATTCCATCGGAAATGCGGCGCGCATCGGCGACGATCGCGCCGAGCCCGATGCCGGGATAGACATAGGCATTGTTGGTCTGATCGACGCGAAGGGTCTTGCCGTTCCGCTTGAGCGGCGGGAACGGACTGCCGGTGCCGATGATGGTGCGGCCGTCGGTCCAGGCATCAAGATCCTGCGGGGTCGCCTCGGCGCGCTCGGTCGGATTGGACAGGATCAGGATCACCGGCCGGCGCACGTGTTCGGCCATGCCGCGCACGATGGCTTCGGACAGGGCGCCGGGCTGGCCGGACGTGCCGATCAGCACAGTCGGCTTCGCATTGGCGACGACATCGGCGAGCCCGATCCAGCCGGGAGATTCCAGCGTCCAGTCCGACACACGACCGCGACTTTGCGCGAAAGGTGCTTGAAAGGATTGCAGCCCGTCCATGCCTTCGACCAGCAGACCTTGTCGGTCGACAAGATAAAAGCGGCTGCGCGCCTCGGCTTCGCTCAAGCCCGCATCAACCATGGCGCGCTTAAGCAAGGCGCAAACGCCGGTGCCCGCCGAGCCTGCGCCCAGCACGGCGACGCGCTGCTTGGTCAGCGGCGCGCCCGTCACGTTGATGGCGCTCAATACCGTGCCGACGGCGATGGCGGCCGTGCCCTGGATATCGTCGTTGAAAGTGCACAGCCGATCGCGATAACGCGCCAACAATCGATTGGCGTTGCCGAGCGCGAAATCCTCCCAGTGCAGCAGCACATGCGGCCAGCGTTCGTGCACGGCCGCCACGAAGATTTCGATGAAATCGTCGTATTCGGCACCGCGGACACGCGCGTGCTGCCAGCCGATATAGAGCGGGTCGGCCAAATGCTTCTGATTATCGGTGCCGACGTCGAGCAGGATCGGCAGCGTGGTCGATGGATGCAGCCCCGCGCAGGCGGTGTAGAGCGACAGCTTGCCGATCGGAATTCCCATGCCGCCGGCGCCCTGATCGCCGAGGCCGAGAATGCGTTCGCCGTCGCTGACCACGATGGCTTCGACTTTATCGTAGCGCGGGTGACCGAGGATGCGGCGGATCAAGTCCTTGTGCGGGAGGCTGAGAAACAGGCCGCGCGGCTTGCGAAAGATATGGCTGAACAGCTCGCAACCGAGGCCGACGGTGGGCGTATAGACGATCGGCATCATCTCTTCGATGTTTCGCGTCAACAGCGCGTAAAACAGCGTCTCGTTGGAATCCTGCAAGCCGCGCAGGAACACGTAGCGCTGGAGGTCGCTGCCGAGGCTGCGGAAAGCGTCGAGCCGGCGCATGACCTGGTAATCGAGCTCGGCGACGTGGGGCGGCAACAGGCCGTGCAGGTCGAAGGCGTCACGCTCGTCTTCGGTGAAGGCCGTGCCTTTGTTGAGCAGCGGATCGTTGAGCAGTTCATAGCCGCTCAGCGCCGTCTCCACGTATGGCGAAATGTCTCTGTTCATCGGTCCCGGCACCCAGCTGTATAACGATACAGGCGAACCGGTGCGTTCAACAGGATTTTTGCGACGGTCTTGTCACAGGGCGGGGCTGGCGGCGGCGCGGCGCCCGGTATTGCCGAAGGCGACGCCTTTGGCCTCGGTGCCGATCGCCGTGACAACGACGATTGCCACCGCGACCGTGCCGGCGACGGCGGCGAGCGCAATGGCATAATTGCCGCCGTAATGCGCAGCCATGGTGGCCTGCAGCGGCGCATTGACCGAGGCGATGAGGTTGCCGAGCTGATAGACGAAGCCAGGGAACGTGCCGCGCGCCTCGTCGGGCGATAATTCGTTCAAGTGGACCGGGATCACGCCCCAAGCGCCTTGGACCATGATCTGCATGAAGAAGGCGCCGGCGGCGAGCCATACCGCGCTCGTTGAGAAGGCCCACAGCGGCAGCACCACAAGCGACAGCAGCGCCGCAATGATGATAATGCGCCGCCGGCCGAACTGCTCGGAGAGCGCCCCGAACGACAGGCCGCCGATGATGGCGCCAATATTGTAGATGATCGCGATCAGGCTGACTTCGTGTTGGGAGAAGTGGTGCTGCACTTGCAGGAATGTCGGATAAAGGTCCTGCGTGCCATGGCTGAAGAAATTGAAGGCCGTCATCAGTAGTACCGCGTAGATGCCGAGCCGCCAATGCGAACGCACGATGGCCAAGCTATTGCTGCGCGCGGTGGTGGGCCGCCAGCTCGGCGACTCCGGCACCTTGCGGCGGATATAGAAGACCAGAAGCGCCGGAATGACGCCGACCATGAACATGCCGCGCCAACCGATATACTGGAACAACAGTCCATAGACGATCGAGGCGAGAAAATATCCGGTCGGATAGCCGGATTGCAGCAGTCCGGACACCAGGCCGCGCGCCTTCGGCGGAATGGATTCCATGGTCAGCGAAGCGCCGACGCCCCATTCGCCGCCCATGGCAACGCCGAAGATGGCGCGCAGGATCAGCAGCGACATCAGGCTCGGCGCAAAGCCGGAGGCGAATTCGATGGCCGAATAGAGCACCACGTCCACCATCAAGGTGGGCCGGCGGCCCCAGCGATCGGCGGCGCGGCCGAAGATATAGGCGCCGATCGGGCGCATCGCCAAAGTGAGCAGGATCGCGAAAGTGACGTCGGTGATCTGCGAGCCGAATTCCCCCGCAATATCCTTGATCACGAAGACCAGCAGGAAGAAATCGAAGGCATCAAGCGTCCAGCCTAAGAAGCTCGCCGCAACGACGTGCTTCTGATCGCTAGTCCAATCCGACAGCGCTTCGATGCGCATCGTCGCCTCCACGAATGTGGTTAGCCCTCGACGTCAGTGTCGGGCCTGTCGTCGCCACGCGCCAATTCTTCGTGCCATTTACCGTTCTTATCTTCCCAGGAAATCGTCCTGGTTTCCCCCGGCACGTGTTGCTCCTGGGCGGCGCGCATCGCCGCCTGGCGGGCCGCATCGTGCGAGGGGAACGGTTCCGAGTACACGCCGTCGACCCGATAAGCCCAGCCGCCATCGTGTTGCACGATGTGATAGGTGACCTTGGTCATTTAACGCCCTCCATATGCGGAATAATAATATGCCGTATCGAAAGTTCCGCCTATGCCGCAGATGCCGCTGCCGAAGCCGCGCTCTCGCGGTGCCGCCGCGCCTCGTAAGCTTTGAGATGAATATAGGCGACCTGCAATAGTGGATAATCTCGATCCTTGCCATCGCCGCGCCGCAACAGATCGCCGACGATATGGTCCCCTTCGATCGGCGCGCCGCGCTCAATGTCGCGCAGCATTGAGGCGGCAAAAGTGGAGCCCGGCGCGGTCAGCATGGTTCGGCTGCGCGTCAGGATCGGTTCGCTCGGTGCAAAGCCTTGCGCTGCGGCAATTGCCGAGCACTCGTCGAGGAGCGACGTCGTCAAGCCGACGCCTTTTGCCACGACGATGTCGCCGACGCTCGACCGCATCAGACAGGTAATGCCGGCGGTAGTCGCGATGAAAACCCACTTTTCCCACATTTCCTGCAGGATCGTGGTGCTGAGCCGTGAATCGAAACGAGCTCCGGCCATGGTCGCGGCGATCGCTTCGGCGCGGGCCGAACGCGAGCCGTCACGTTCGCCGAATGACACGAGATGCGTGTCATTGAGATGAAGAACCCGGCCCTCGGCGTCGAGCGTCGTCGAGATCACGCATTGGCCGCCGAGCACGGCATTCCCGCCGAACCGGCTCTCAAGGAAGTCTAGATGCGCCATGCCGTTGAGAAACGGCAAAATTGCGGTATTGGGTCCCATTGCCGGTGCGAATGAATCGGCGGCGGAGGCAAGGTCGTAGGCTTTACAGCTCAGAAGAACGAGGTCGAACGGTTCGTGCAACGTCTCGGCCGCGACGGTTGGCGGGTTGGGCAGATTGGCATCGCCGAAGGTGCTGCGAATGACCAGGCCGGTCTTCGCTAGCTCGGCGGCGCGCCGCGGCCGCACCAGGAATGTGACATCGCGGCCGGCTTGCAGCAGCCGGCCGCCGAAATAACCGCCGATCGCGCCGGCGCCAACCACGAGGATCCGCATCGTTCTATCCGTTCTGCGCCGGCGCCGGACGCTTCGGCACCAGCAAGTTGCCGGTGAACATCATCACCGTCTCGTCGTCCTGATTGAGCGTCGTCGTGCGTACCCGGATCAACCCGCGGTCGGGACGCGATTTCGACGGCCGCACGTCGAGGATTTCGCTGCGCGCGTGCAATTCGTCGCCGGGACGAACCGCCCGCGGCCAGCTCAGCTCGTCGAAGCCGACGCCGAGAATGCCACCGGCCGGCTTGAACTCGCCATCGACCATCAATCGCATGGTCAGCGCGGCAGTGTGCCAGCCACTCGCCGCCAAGCCTTGAAACGGCGACTTGCGCGCCGCGTCTTCGTCGAGGTGGAACGGTTGCGGATCGAATTGCCGCGCGAATGCGAAAATCTGCTCTTTGTCGACGCGCAGCCGGCCGGTGTTGAAAACTTGGCCGACGGCAAAATCTTCCAAGTAGTGGATCGTCATGAGTTCATGGCTCCCGAATACGCAACGTGACCAGGCGGTACGGATAACCGTCTTTAAACCAGACGCCGCTCGCCACCGCCGCGGCATTAATGACGCCGAATGCGGCGAGCGCCACCGCCAAAGCAATGAAAACATCGGTCAGGTTGCCGGTCCAGCGCAAGGCAGCGAGACCGCCGCCGGCGGCGATGAGAAGCCGCGCCATATTGGCGAGCAGCGGCCACAACAGGCGCCCGGCGCCCTGCGAGGCGAAATAAAGCGCCATGCCGAGCCCGAACAGGCCGTAAACCGGACCGACTACATGCAGATAGCGCGTCCCGGCATCGATCATCGCCGGCGCGGTGCCAAACAGCGACAACCAGGCGCGCGGCTCGACAGCGGCGGCAAAGCCGATGACCTCGCATAGCCCAGCGCCGATCGCCGCCCCGATCCAGGCTACGCGCAGGGCGCGCTCCGGACGACCGGCGCCGATATTGGTGCCGACCATCGCGACTAGCGGGCCGCCGAGGCCGAACACCAGCGGAATGAGCAAATATTCCAGGCGCGAGCCGGTGCCATAGCCGGCAATGGCCGCCGGACCGAAAGCGCCGACAAACCCGGTGGCAATGGCGATGGTGAGATTGGTCTGCACCGTGATCAGCGCCGCGACCAGGCCGACGCGAAGAATGTCGGCGAATAACGACCAGCGAATTTTGATGCCGCCAAAAGCAAGGCTGACCACGCTGCGGCCCGACCGCAGATAGGCCGCAAGCACGAGGCTGCCCAAAGCATAGTAGACGACGACGGCGACCGCGCCGCCGGCAACGCCGAGTTTTGGCAACGGTCCAAGTCCGAAGATCAGGCACGGTGACAGGGGAATGAGAACGACGACGCCGGCACAGGTGACGAGCGCCGGCACCATCATATTGCCGGTGCCGCGGATCACGTTGGCGAGCGAGTTGAACAGCCAGACCAATAACGCGCCGGCAAAAACCACGCCTGAGTACGTCAGCGCCGCTTGCAGCGAAGCTCCGCTGCCACCCATGGCTACGTAGAGCCAGCGGCCGCCGGCGAGCAATGACACTGTGAAAGCGAGACCGAAGACAAGCGCGATAACGAGCGCATGCACGACCAGTGCGTCGGCGTCGGCGCGCCGCCCGGCGCCGAGCGCTCGCGCGATTGCCGACGATATGCCGCCGCCCATCGCGCCGGCCGACATCATCTGCATCAGCATTAGAAGCGGAAAGACCAGCGCCACGCCGGCCAGCGCATCGGTGCCGAGCTTGCCGATAAAATAGGTCTCGACGAGGCCGACCGCAGACTGCGCCAGCATGACCAGCATGTTGGGCGCCGCCAGCCGGATCAGTGTTGCGGCGATAGGTCCCTCGATCAGCGCGCGGGTCCGCGCATCGTAGGCCATCTTTTCCGCGGGCTTAATGGCAGCCGCGCCCGCGAGCGGCGCGCTTGTGGCAATGCTTTGAACGGACATTCGACGGCTCCGGCGGCCTCGCCGCAAAGCGTCCATTGCGCGGGACGCCGATTAAGAGTATATACGCCTATATGAAAGACAAGACGCTCGCAACACGCGCACTGCCCACGCAGGCCATCAACCCGGCCAACTGCAATTGCCTGGCGCTCCGCCAGGCTGCCCGCCATGTCACGCAAATCTATGATCAATTGCTGGCGCCGAGCGGCCTGCGCGCGACCCAGTATTCGATTCTCGCAAGGCTGCAGCGCACAGGACCGATGACGATCAATGCGCTCGCTGCCGGGCTGGTGATGGATCGCACCACGCTCGGGCGTAACATTCTACCGCTCGAACGCGACGGCTTGGTTGCGGTCGGTCCGGGAAAATCCGATCGCCGCAGCAAGGAGCTACGGCTGACGGGGGAGGGCGTTGCGCGGTTTCACGCCGCGCTCAAGGCGTGGCAGGACGCGCAGGAGCGCTTCGAAGCCGCTTTCGGGACCAAGCGGGCAAAGAAATTACGCGCTCTTCTGCAGCAAGTAGTGGCGAGTGACGCGCAGGTTGATCCTGGTCTTCATGCGTAGCGCGAAAAGTCGCGGCCCTCCTTGACGACGAATTCGAGGAGAAACGGCGCGCCCGTTTCCGTGACGGCAACGGCTTCCTTGAGCGCGCCCACGATTGCGCCGGGCTTTTCCACGCGCGCCGCCGCGACATTGAGGCCCTCGGCCACTTTCGAATAGTTGCCGCCGACCGTCATGGCGCCGTATTTCTCGTCGGAAATCTTCAGCACGTCGCGCTCGGCGCCCATCACGCCATTGTTGAACACCACGGTGAGGATGGCGATGCGGTTGCGCGCGGCGGTCTCGATATCCATGCCGGTCATGCCGATGGCGGCGTCGCCCATCACATTGATGCAGAGCTTTTTCGGCGCCGCAAGTTTCGCTCCCATGGTGATGCCGAGCCCGTAGCCGAGTTGAGTCGACTTGCCCCAGCCCATATACGAGCCGGCGGCCGTCGTTTCCCAGAATGGGATCATCTGCTCGCGCGGACTTCCCGAATCGTGGGTGATGATGACGTTGTCGCGGGGAAGCGTGCGCATCATGTCGTGGATGACGCGATATTGGTTGAGCGGCGTTTCGTCGGAATTGAGAAATTTCGCCCATTCGTCGAGCCAGGCCTTCTTGCCGGCGGCGACTTCCTCCTTGAGCGAAGCGAGCGCGTTGCCGCCGCCCGGACCCTTCTGCTTTGAAATTTCGGCGATGAGCGCGTCGATGACGAGAGCGGCATCGCCGACCACGGCGTGGTCGGCGCGATAGTCCTTATTGATGTCGCCGGCATCGTTGGTGGAGTGAATGATCGTCGTGCCGGCCGGCACGGACGGTCCGAAATTGGTGATCGTCAAGCTCGAGCCGATGGCCATGATGACATCGGACTTATTCATGAAATCGGCGAACACTTTGGAGCGCGAGCGCGTGGCGCCGCCGAGCGCCAGTGGATGGCTGTCGGGGATGGCGCTCTTGCCGGGATTGGTGGCGACGACCGGCGCCGGCAGTAGCTCTGCCAACGCCGCAAGCCGGTCGCCGGCTTCGGCATAGTGCACGCCTTGGCCGGCCCATAGCAGCGGATGCTTGGCCGCGAGCAACATCTCGGCGGCTGTCTTGACGGCTGCCGGATCCGGTGCGGCGCGCTGGACCGCGACCGGCCGGTAGTCGAGCGTGCCTTTGAATTCCGCCTCGAACGCCTCGTCCGGCACTTCTATGAGCACCGGCCCGGCTTTGCCCGAGCGCATCGCGTGATAAGCGCGCCGCATCAGGTCCGGCAGTTCCTGCACGTTATGCGCCAGCGCCGACCACTTGGTGACCGCGCGATAAACGTCGGCGGCGCGAAAGACGGGCCGCACATATTGCCGCGCCAGCGGCAGCCCGCCGGAAATGACAAGGAGTGGGACGTTCTCGGAATAGGCCTGCGCGATGCCGGGGAAGGCATTCTCGATGCCCGGTCCGGCCTGGGCGGCGAACACGCCATTCCTCTTGCCGCGCTTGATGCGCGAATAGCCGTCGGCGATGCCGACGCCGACGCGCTCCTGCCGGCACAGGATCGGGCGGATGTCGATTGCCGCGCAGGGCTCGATCACCGGATTGCGCGGGTAGCAGGACAGGAACTCGGTGCCCTCACGCTTGAGTATTTCAGCAATAACCGCAGCGCCGTTCATGGCGTTCCCTCCCCAGTTGGACGTTTATAGAACCATCATAGGCCCGATCCGTTTGGCCGTACCATGCGCAGGCGGCCCCCGGAGCGTGGCCGTGGGTGCATTCCTTCAAGGCAGGTTTTTCGTTATGTTCTGAGCGTCCCTGTGGAGCGCGCAATGACAAGGCTTCTAGCTCTAGGCGGTCTTCTCGCGTTCGTCTGTATCGCTTCGCCGGTCGCGGCGGGGGAGTACGGGCAGATCGAAAATAGCTGCTACCAATGCATTCGCGACGCCATCTATGCCGACGTCAAACTGATCGATCGCCTGGAAGCCAATCCGGACGTCGATGACGGCATCAAGGGTCCGCAAATTGTCGCGGCGCGCGCCGACATTCATCGTTTGCGCAAACTCCTTGGTCCGGTCGAAGATCAGCGTACTGAGCCGTGCTGCTACGCGCGGCGTCCGCTTTTTATCCGCTAAACTATTGCAGCTCATTCGGCCGGCGTCATCGGCGGCGCGCCGAACAATCCGGGCAACAGCCGGCTGCGCGTGCGCAGCGACCATTGGCCCAGCCGATCCAGATACAGATAGACCACGGGTGTCGTGTAGAGCGTGAGCAGTTGGCTGATCAGCAGCCCGCCGACGATGGAAATGCCGAGCGGCCGGCGAATTTCCCCGCCATTGCCGAAGCTCACCGCCAGCGGCATGGCGCCGAGGATGGCCGCGGTGGTCGTCATCATGATCGGCCGGAAGCGCAACAGGCAGGCCTGAAAGATGGCATCGTAGGAGCTCAAATTCTGTGTCCGCTTCGCCTCGATGGCGAAGTCGATCATCAGAATCGCATTCTTCTTGACGATGCCGATGAGCAGAATCACGCCGATCAAGCCGATGATGGAAAATTCGGTGTGGAACAGCATCAGCGCCAAAATTGCGCCGACGCCGGCCGACGGCAGCGTCGAAAGAATTGTGATTGGGTGGATGTAGCTCTCGTAGAGCACGCCGAGCAGAATATAGACGGCGGCGATCGCCGCCGCGATCAGCACCGGCTCATAGGCCAGTGATTGCGCGAAGACTTGCGCGGTCCCGGCGAGACTGCCGTGAATCGACGCCGGCATCCGGATTTGCTTGATAGCGTTGTCGATCGCGGTCGCTGCGTCGCCGAGCGCCGCGCCTGGGAGCAAATTGAAGGAAATGGTCGCGGCAACGAACAAACCCTGATGGCTGACCGAGAGCGGTGCATTGCCGGCATTATAATGGCTTACCGCGGCGAGCGGCACCATCGTCTCAAGGGCCGTGGAGACCGCCGCGCCGGACGAGGTGGCGCCCTTGCCGGTATTGGCGAGAGCGTTGATGGCGGCATTGCGCGCGGCATTGTTGTTGGCGTTGGCGGCCGCCGTCGACGATGTTGCGGCGGAGCCGGTCTTGACCGACGTGACGGCGCCCGCGGGCGCGTTCGATTGTTGGGTGCCTGACGCGCCGCCCCCCGACGTCGCCACATAGATATCGCGCAGTGACGAAGGATATTGCGTGTAGCGCGGATCGATCTCCATGACGACATGATACTGATTGATCGCGCTGTAAATCACCGACACCTGGCGCTGCCCGAAGGCGTCGTAGAGCGTGTTGTCGATCTGTGCCGGCGTGATGCCGAGCCGCGAGGCGGTGGGCCGGTCGATAATGAGGTCGGATTCCAGCCCGCGCTGCTGCTGATCGGACGTGACGTCAGTCATGATCTTCGAATGTTCCAGCGCCTGGACCAGTGAGGCGGTCCATTTGGAGAGCAGGTCGGGATCGTCGGCTTGCAGCGTGTACTGATATTGCGCGCTGCTTTGGCGGCCGCCGGCGCGGATATCTTGAACGCCGAAGAGAATGAGCTGGCCGCCGGGCACCTTGGCCAGTTTCGGCCGCAGCCGCGCGATGACCTGTTCCATCGGCGGTCGCTGCTCGATCGATTTCAGCGACACGAAGACCGACCCGGTATTGATCTGTCCGAAGCCGCCGCCGGAGCCGACCCCGGTATAGCCGACTACGTGCTCAACTGCCGGATCGGCCTGGACGATCGCCATCATCTGCCGCAGCTTTTGCGTCATGAGTTGAAACGAGACGCTCTGGTCGGCGTGCAGCGAGCCGATCAAGCGCCCGGTATCCTCCTCGGGAAAAAATCCCTTCGGCACGATGTAAAACAGCACGACGTTCAGCACGATCGCACCGAAGAAAATGACAAGGACGACCCGGCTGTGGCGCAGGGCCCAGGTGAGCGAATGCTCGTAGCGGGCCAGCACGCGATCGAACAGGCCACGGCGTCGCGGTGTTTCGCGCGACGGCGGTGTGCGCAAGAACAGCGCGCACATCATCGGCGTCGTGGTGAGTGAGATCACGAGCGAAATCATGATCGCCAGCGACAGCGTCATGGTGAATTCGCGGAACAACCGGCCGAGAATGCCGCCCATCAGCAGGATCGGCAAAAATACCGCGATCAGCGACAGGCTAATCGACAGCACGGTAAAGCCGACCTCGCGCGCTCCAAGGAACGCCGCCTGCAGGCGCGGCATGCCGGCCTCCAGATGCCGCGAAATGTTTTCCAAGACGACGATCGCGTCGTCGACCACGAAGCCGGTGGCGATGGTGAGCGCCATCAGCGACAGAATGTCGAGGCTGTAGTTCAAAAGATACATCGCACCGAACGTGCCGAGGATCGATACCGGCACGGCAACCGAAGGTATCGCGGTGGCGCGAAAGCTGCGCAGGAAGAAATAAACGACGATCGTCACCAAGGTGATGGCGATGACCAGCGTCAATTCGGTATCGTGCAGCGATTGGCGGATGGTCGTCGAGCGGTCGATGGCGATGGTGACGTTGACGTCGGCCGGCATCGCCGCCTCGAGATGCGGCAGTTCGGCCTTGATGCTATCGATGGTGTCGATGATGTTGGCGCCCGGCTGGCGGAACAGGATGACCAGCACCGAGGGCTGTCCGTTGGACAGTCCGAGATTGCGCACGTCCTCCACCGAGTCCGTCACCGTGGCGACATCCGACAACTTGACCGCGGCGCCGTTGCGGTAGGCGATGATCAGCGGCGCGTAGTCCGCCGCCTTGGTCGATTGGTCGTTGGTGTAGATCTGAAAGCGCCGGCCATTGTCGTCGATGGTGCCCTTCGGGCTATTGGCGTTGGCGGCCGCGAGAGCGGCGCGCACGTCTTCGAGCCCGATGCCATATTTGAACAAGGCTTGCGGATCGAGCTCGACGCGCACCGCGGGCAACGCCGCGCCGCCGAGAATGACCTGGCCGATGCCGCTGATTTGCGACAGTTGCTGCTGGAAGACGTTACTGGCCGCATCGTAGATTTGGCCCTGCGTCAGCGTTTTCGACGTCAGCGCTAGGATAAGGATCGGCGCGTCAGCCGGGTTCACCTTGCGATAGGTCGGATTGGTCTTGAGACTTGCCGGCAGGTCGGCGCGGGCGGCGTTGATGGCGGCCTGCACGTCGCGCGCGGCCCCGTCGATGTCGCGGTTGAGATCGAATTGCAGCGTGATGCGGGTCTGGCCGATGCCGCTGCTCGACGTCATCTCGGTGACGTCGGCGATCTGGCCGAGATGACGTTCGAGGGGCTCGGCGACGGTGGTCGCGACGGTTTCTGGACTGGCGCCAGGAAGCTGGGCGCTGACCGAGATGGTGGGAAAGTCGACCTGCGGCAACGGCGCGACCGGCAATTTCATAAACGCGAGAATACCCGCGAGCGCGATACCGAGCGTAAGCAGCGTCGTCGCCACCGGACGGCTGATGAATGGCGAGGAAATATTCATTCGGCCGGTGCTTCCGGCACGATCGGCGTCGACGACCGGCCGCCGGTCAGCCGCATCGCCAAGCGATCGAAGTAGAGATAAATGACCGGCGTGGTGAACAGCGTGAGCATTTGGCTGACGGTGAGGCCGCCGATAATGGCGATGCCGAGCGGCTGGCGCAGTTCGGAGCCAGTTCCAGTGCCGAGCATCAGCGGCATGGCGCCGAGGATCGCGGCCATCGTCGTCATCATGATCGGCCGGAAGCGCAACAGGCAGGCCTGGTAAATCGCTTCACGCGGCGGCAGGCCCTCTACGCGCTCGGCCTCCAGCGCGAAGTCGATCATCATGATGGCGTTTTTCTTCACGATCCCGATCAGGAGGATGATGCCGATGATGGCGATGACGTCGAGGTCGTAGTGCAGCAGCATCAGCGACAGTAGCGCGCCGACGCCCGCCGACGGCAGGGTCGACAGGATAGTGATCGGATGGATGAAGCTCTCATAGAGGACGCCGAGCACGATATACATCGCGACCACCGCCGCGACGATCAGGAACACTTCGTTGGCCAGCGACGACTGGAATGCCGCGGCGGTGCCCTGAAACGCGGTGATGAAGCTCAGCGGCAGTCCGGCTTTGGCCTCGGCTTGCTGAATGGCCGTGATGGCGGCGCCGAGCGAGTAACCCGGCGCGGTATTAAACGAGATGGTGGTGGCCGGGAATTGACCGAAATGCGTGATCAAGAGCGGCGAAGCGCGCTGCTCGATATGCGCGATAGCGGTCAGCGGTACTTGGCCGTTGGTCGACGACGACGAGGACGGCAGATACAGCGATTCCAACCCAGTCAGCGATTGCTGCAGCGTCGGAACGACCTCCATGATAACGCGAGATTGGTTCGATTGCGTGTAGATCGTCGATATGATGCGCTGGCCGAAGGCATCGTAAAGGACGTTGTCGACGGTTGCCGGGGTGATGCCGAAGCGACTCGCGGTGGCACGATCGATGACGATGTCGACGGCGAGGCCCTGCTGCTGCAGATCGCTCGCCACATCGGTGATTTGCGGCAGTTGACCGAGCTGCTGCACCAGCTTCGGCACCCAGGTGTTGAATTCCGACGCATTGGCGTCCTCCAGTACAAAATGATACGGCGCGCGGCTGATGGTGGAATTGATCGTCAGGTCCTGCACCGGCTGCATGTAGAGCGTAATGCCGACGACGCCCGCGACCTCTTGCTGCAGACGGGCGATGATCTGGCCGGCCGTCACGTTGCGCTCATCGTGCGGTTTGAGCGTGATCAGGAAACGGCCGGTATTGAGCGTCTCATTGGTACCGTCGACGCCGACGAAGGAGCTGAGATTGACGACGTCCGGATCCTTGAGCACCGCTTCGGCAAGCTTGCCCTGCAGGTCGGCCATTTCATCGTAGGACACACTTTGCGAGGCCTCGGTGATGGCCTGGATCATCCCGGTGTCCTGTACCGGAAAGAATCCCTTCGGGATCAGCAGGTAGAGCAGGACGGTCAAAGCCAGCGTCGCCACCGCGACCATCAAGGTCGCCGGCTGCCGGTCCAGCACCCAATTGAGCGCCCGGCCATAGGCGGCGATGACGCTATTGAAAACCTGCTCGGCTTTGAGATCGAAAGCGGAGCGCTCGCGATCCGGGTGATGGCGGATCAGCTTGGCGCACATCATCGGCACCAGCGTCAGCGACACGACGGCGGAAATGACGATGGTGACCGCAAGCGTAATGGAAAATTCGTGGAACAGCCGGCCGACGACATCGCCCATGAATAGCAGCGGGATCAGCACGGCGATCAGCGAGATAGTCAGCGAAATGATGGTGAAGCCGATCTGCGCGGAGCCGCGCAACGCCGCTTCGAACGGCTCCATGCCGCCCTCGACGTAGCGGGCGATGTTTTCGATCATGACGATGGCGTCGTCGACCACGAAGCCGGTGGCGATGGTCAACGCCATCAGCGACAGATTGTCGAGGGAAAAGCCGACGAGATACATCGCCCCGAACGTGCCGACGAGCGACAGCGGCACCGACAGGCTCGGGATGATGGTGCCGGGCAGTGTGCGCAAGAACACGAAGATTACCAGCACGACCAGGACGACCGCGAGGCCGAGCTCGAATTCCACGTCGGCGACCGAGGCGCGGATGGTCACGGTGCGATCGCCCAACAGGCGCACGTCCATCGCCTGCGGCAGCGTCGACATGATCTGTGGCAGCAGAGTTTGAATGCGGTCGACAACCTGAATGATGTTGGCGCCGGGCTGCCGTTGCACGTTGACGATGATCGCCGGCGTCGTGTTCGCCCAGGCGCCGAGTTTGGTGTTCTCCGGCCCGCTGACAATCGTGGCGACGTCGGTAAGCTTGACCGGGGCACCGTTGCGATAGGCGACGATCAGATTACGATACTGGTCGGTAGTGGTGAGCTGGTCATTGGCGTTGATCGTCATCGCCTGCGTTGGACCGTCGAAGTTGCCTTTCGGCGTGTTGACATTGAGGTTGTTGATCGTGGTGCGGACGTCGTCGATGTTAAGACCGTAGGCGGCGAGCGAATCCGGATTGAGCTGAATGCGCACCGCCGGCCGCTGTCCGCCGCTGATGCTGACGAGCCCGACGCCCGTCAATTGCGAGATCTTCTGCGCCAGCCGCGTTTCGCTGTAGTTTTCGAGGTCGGTCAGCGCCAGCGTCTTCGAGGTTACCGCCAGCGTGAGGATCGGCGCATCGGCGGGATTGACCTTGGAATAGATCGGCGGCGCCGGCAGGTCGGCCGGCAGGAGATTGCCGGCGGCGTTGATGGCGGCCTGGACCTCTTGCTCGGCGATGTCGAGCGAAAGGTCCAAGCTGAATTGCAGCGTGACCACGGAAGCGCCGCCGGAGCTTGCCGACGTCATCTGGTTGAGCCCGGGCATCTGCCCGAACTGCCGCTCCAGCGGTGCGGTGACCGAGGAGGTCATCACTTCCGGGCTGGCGCCGGGATAGAGCGTCTGCACCTGGATGGTCGGATAGTCGACCTCGGGCAACGTCGAGAGCGGCAGGAACGTGTAAGCGACCATGCCGGATAGCAGGATCGCCGCCATTAACAGCGTCGTGCCGACGGGACGCCGAATGAAGGGTTCCGAGACGTTCATCGCACCGCTCTATCGTCGGGCGCGGTCATGACGCGCATGTCGGCGTTTCACTGTCCGCCGTTGGCGGGCTTAGTCTGCGAATTGCCCGAATTACTGCCTTGCCGGCCTGCTGGCCTGCCGCCTTGCGGCGCGGTGCCGGCGGCTGAGGGCGGTTCACCGGCCTCCTGCGCCACGGCAACGCGCAGACCGTCGCGCAGGCGGTCGGTGCCGTCGATAACAACGCGTTCGCCGGGGGTCAGTCCGGATTTCACCTCGGTTAGATTGCCGTCGACGACGCCGGTTTTGATCTGCCGCACCGAGACCGTGCTGTCGGAATTTATGGCATAGACGTAGGTGCCGGGCGCGCCGCGCTGGATCGCCGAAGTCGGCACGGTGACGACATTTTCCAGGGTTTCCACCAACAGCCGCGCGTTGACGAATTGACTGGGGAACAATGCGTTATCGGCATTGTCGAATTGCGCGCGCACCTTCACGGTGCCGGTCGTGGTGTCGATCTGATTGTCGACCGCCGAGACCTTGCCGGTGGCAAGGAGGTGAACGTTGGCGCGGTCATAAGCGGTGACGACGAGAGTTTTGCCGGCGTTGAATTGCGGCATGATATCCGGCAGGTCGTCTTCCGGGATCGAGAAGATCACCGTGACCGGCTGCAATTGGGTGATGACCGCTATGCCGGTCGAGCTCGTGGTCTGCACGTAGTTGCCTGGATCGACAAGGCGCAGGCCGACTCGACCGGTGATCGGCGAAACGATATGGCAATAGGCGATATTCAGCGCCTCGGAATCGACCAGTCCCTGATCTTGCTGGACTGAGCCCTTGTATTGCTGGACAATAAAGACCTGATCCTCGGCCTGTTGCTTGGCGATTGAGTTCTGCTGGGCAAGCGTCTGATAGCGCGTCAGATCCATTTGTGCTTGAGCGAGCAAGCCTTCGTCATGCGCGAGCTGGCCTTCGTACTGCTCTTTGAGGATCTGATAGGGCCGTGCATCGATTTGCGCCAGGAAATCGCCCTTTTTGACTAGCTGGCCTTCGGTGAATCCAACGTCGGTGAGCTGGCCGTTGATCTGAGTTTGCACGGTCACCGTCGCGATCGGCGTCACGGTGCCGAGCGCATTGACGATCTCGCGGATATTGCCGGTCGCGACGGTCGCGGCGCCGACCGATTGCAGCGCACCTTGCGGGAAGCGGCCGCCCGACGGAGCGGATCTAAGCCAATGCACCGTTTCATAAACGGCAAAGGCGAGCAGGATAGCAATCAATCCGACGCCGACCCGGAAGCGGGTGCGCGGACTAGCCACCACGCTCGGCGGTGGCGTCGGCCGCCGCATATTCGGCGTCGGTTCCTCATCAGTCCTGCGCGTTCGCTCGTCCATGATGGGCGTTTATCGATCCCGGCATTTCAACTTGTTCGACTTATAAAATGCGCCGCCATCGCCCGCCTAATGAATATTCGCTCATGACCGTCAGGCGTTTACCTTGCGCGCATTGGCTTGTGCCCATACTGGAGGTTCACCCCTATGGCCAGTGTCGTCGGAATCGACTTTTGAATCAAGAGTTTGGCTGCAATTGTGGGGGATTGACCGGCCACGAGCGCGCCGCAAACTGGCGCCCCAGCCGGACTCGTTCTGGCGTTACTCGGTGGTAGACTGATCCGCTACTGCCCCGCGGGTGCCGCGCGGGGCGGGCTCGGCGCGCTCGCATCAGCGGGCGCAGATTTGGCAAGTGCCGGCGGGGTCGGCGGCAGCTTTTGAAAGAACGAGAAGCCATTCTCCAACTGCACCTGGGTCGGCAATTGCGTGGTGTCCCAACCGCCGCCCAGATCTTCGATCAGGCTGACGCTGGCAAGAAAAAGATTTTGCCGTGCCGTCAATTCGGATTCTTCATCCGCCAGTAGCGCGACCTCAGCCACCACGACGGTGGTGAAGGCCACCGTGCCGGCCCGGAATTGATTCAAGAAAACGTCAACGGCTTTGCGCTCGTCGGCGACGGCGCGACGCTCTGCCGCCAGTTGCTGCGACAGGAAACGGATCGCCGCGAGCTGGTCTTCGACCTGCTGAAAGGCGGTGAGCACCGTCTGCCGGTAGTTTGCCACGCTCCCCCAATAGACCGCACGCGCCGCGTCGACCTGCGCCGCGGTCAGGCCGCCGTTGAACAAGGTTTGCGTGCCGCTGGCCGCGATCGATCCGATCGAACGTGCGGCGGAAAACGGCAAGGGGATTGGGCCTAGATACTGGATCATGCTTGAGAGCGAAATATCCGGGAAATACGCCGCCTCGGCGACGCCGATCAGCGCGTTCTGTTCCTGCATGGTGCGCTCCGAGGCGGCAATGTCGGGACGCCGTTCCAAGAGCGTCGATGGCACCGTTATCGGCGTTCTCGGAATGCCGCCGGCAAGATCACGCGGCGCGACGCCGAGTTCGGCGGGAGGCCTGCCGATCAATACCGCGATGGCATGCTCAAACTGCGCGCGTGACGAGCGCGCGGTCGCAAGCTGAGCTTCCGTGGTGCGGATGTTGGCGTCGGCGGTCGCCACGTCGCCTGCCGTGACCGAATAACCGGCTTTGAACTGGTTATTCACGATGTCGTAGGTCTTTTTATATTCGGAGATCGTGCGCTGCAGCAGATCGATTAGCGAGTCCGACGCGCGGAGATTGAAATAGGCGGTGGCCAGCATCCCCTGCTGCGACAGCTTGGCGTTGTCGAGATCGGCGGCGCTCGCTTGTGCGGCGGCGGTGTCGCTTTCGATTTGGCGGCGTAGCTTGCCCCAGACGTCGATGTCCCAACTGCCGCTGATCGGCGCACTATATTGCGTCGTGTACCGGGTCCCCAGTCCGACGCCGACTGCGCTGCCGCCGGTGGTTCCGGCAAGCGCTCCGGTCCGCGTGCGGGTAGCGGTGTAATTGGCGGTCGCGACGGGAAACAGTGTGGCTTGCCCTTCGCGAATAATGGCGCGCGCTTCTTCGTAAGCGGCGGCCGAGGCCGCGACCGTCTGGTTGGATATCTCGACTTGCGGCAACAGCACGTCGAGGCCGCGATCGCGGTAGGCCGTCCACCAGTCGCCGCGATCGAGATTGTCGCTCGGATTAGCGAGCTTCCAGCCCTTGAGTTCCTTGTAGTGGGTCGGCACCGGCGCCGGTTCGCGGGAATAATCGGGCCCGATGGCACAGCCGGCGAGGATGACCGCAAGGAACAATGATCCGAGGCCGAACGTCAAAGCCTGGCCGCAGGCTCGCGGAGATGAGGAAGCTCTGCGTCGCACCTAACTACCCCGCGCAACAGCATGGGCCAACGCGAGCACTGCCACAAACCCGTTGCTGTAAGCCACAAGAACGCAACCCCACGGATGGTCAGCCGCCCCGACTCGGCCGACGCATCGTGAAGGTCATCGCAAGACAAACGCCCGCCGTAGCACGCGACCGACAGCAGAGGCCGCCCGTCGTGAACATCCCGACCTCCGCCCCAAGCGATCGGTTTTGATTCAGATCATATCCATGCCCGAATGTACGGGCATAAACCTCATGCGGGTGAGCATGCATAAGTCACGGATGAAGATCAACCGCGCAGGGTTTGGCCTTAGGCAATACGCTTCGTTCGTGCGGCCATGTGATATTCGAGCGACAGTGCGTTGCAGCATCACAATTGCGGAGGTTCGGAACGGAGGGGGCAACGGCGCGTTCCTGACGCATCGGAGGGAATTTCAATGCAAAGCATAGCGGGAAAGATTAGGCCGTCAAAAATTGCGACCATTCTTGGTGCGATCGGTTTGGCGCTGTGCGTGAGCGCCGGAATGGCGCTCGCCGCCAAGGGAGGTGGGGGCCATGGCGGTGGCGGAGGTCATGGTGGGGGCGGAGGTCATGGTGGGGGCGGAGGTCATGGTGGGGGTGGGGGCGGAGGTCATGGTGGGGGCGGTGGCCATTTCGTCCGTTCGGGCGGCGGTGTCCATATCAACGCCGCACGTTTCCATGCCACGACGCGTTCCCACGTTACGTCGCGCGTTGTCAGAAGTCATGGACGCAATCATGTAACTTCCTCGGTTCACACCAACGCCCGGTCGCGGTTCGCGCATGCCCATAACGGGCACGGTCCCAAGGCGCTCAACAACGTGAAGGCCAAAAATAATTTAAAGACCACGAACAACTTGAAGGCCACAAACAAGGCGTTGACGAATGCGCATGTGCGGCCGCTCGCGAATGCCGCCGATCCGCGACATTTCATGGATCGTCGGCGACTCGCAGCGAACGCCGCATTCCGGCCGTTCTGGGGTCACAACTGGTGGCATCACGGCTGGCATCCCTATTATCACCTCGGCTGGATCGGCCCGCTGTTCTGGCCCTATGCCTACGGCGACTTCTTCTATTACGCGCTGTGGCCGGACGACTACGAATACGTCGATCCGTTCTGGGCCTACGGCTATGGCGACATCTACGAGTTGATTTTCACCCCTTATGACTACCAAGACTACGTCCAGGGGCCGGGCGCGCCGTCGCGTATGGCGACGCTAACGGAAGGCATGGCGCAAAGCTGCGACGACGAGGCGGCCGAGGTCACCGGCTGGCCTATCGATCAGATCCAAAGCGCCGTGCAGCCGAGCCCGCAGCAAACTGCCTTGCTCGACGATCTCGGCAACGCCATCGTCCAAGCCAGTCACCAGATCAAAATCCACTGCCCAACCAGCGTTGCGTTCACGCCGACGGCGCGCCTCGATCAGATGCATCAGCGGCTGCAGACGCTGGTCGACGCGGTGAACGTCATCAGCCCGCCGCTGACCAAGTTTTATGACTCGCTCTCCGACGAGCAGAAGGCGCGCTTCAACGATATCGCTCCGCCGGCGCCGAAGAACGCCCAGAATACGGAAGGGCAAGCTTCGGGACAGCAAGACCAACCTAGCGTGCAGGCGCAGTGCGGCGCCAATGTGATGGCTTGGCCTACCGACCGGATCGATAGCGCCATTCATCCGAACGACGCGCAGCGCGCCAAGCTCGACGCGCTGCAATCGGCGCTCTCGCAGGCTGGCGATACGATCAAAGCCGCCTGTCCGGCCGAAGTGCCGCCGACGCCGCCGGACCGTTTTGCCGCGGTCGGCAACCGGCTCAAAGCCATACTCCAAGGCGTCGAAACGGTGCAGCCCGCGCTCGCCGATTTCTATAATTCGCTCAGCGACGACCAGAAGGCGCGTTTCAATACTATGGGCAAGGAGCTGTTCGCGCAAAATCAGTGATGGATGTAGCTGGATTGCACATTGTGCAATCCAGGACTTTATTCCCCCGAACTTCCGAACTTCAATCTGGGCTGCGGCTCAATGAAACAGCATCGGAAACTTCGCCCGTAATTTGATGCGCAAGTCGGCGCTGACGTCGACGGTCGGCGGAAAACTGTCCTTGAGCTTCATGTCGTAGGGGATGCAGGCGTCGATCAGGATGCGGTTGTTGAAATTGCCGGGCAGATAAAGCGGATCGCGTTTCGACGCCCATGCTTTCTGCACGAGATCGACGTCGGACTTGGGATCGAACCGGGTGCACATCGCCCAAAGCACCTGGTCGAGATCGCCGGCGTCGATATCGTCGTCAACCACCACCGTCCATTTGCCGGCATAGGCGCCTCCCTGGCAGGCGCAGGCCACATGCAGCGCTTGGCGCGCATGGCCCGGATAGCGCTGGCGGAGCTGGATCGCGGTGAAGCGCGTCGCCGGTCCGGCTTCATGATTCCATACCCCAAGCACGTCGGGAATGCCGCAGGCGTCGAGCGCGCGCCAGATTTGCGCGGCGCCGGCAATGCCTTTGAGGAGGCCGGTCTCATCCACCGGCTTGTGCTGCGGCGCGCAGGTCAGAATCGGATCGTTGCGATGCAGGATGGTCTTGACGTTGACGTAGGGCCGCTCTTGCGTGTCGTCTGAGTAATAGCCCATCCACTCGCCGAATGGCCCTTCCGGCTTGGTCTTGCCGGGCACGGTTTCGCCCTCGATGGCGATTTCGCAGTCGGCCGGGATCGGAAAGCCGGTATAGGGGCCGCGCACCACGTCGATCGGCTCGTCGCGCAAGCCGCCGGCGATATCGTATTCGCTTACTTCAGGCAGCGGGCTCGACGACAGCATGAACAACAGCGGATCCTGGCCGCACAGGATCACCACTTTCATCGGCTCGCCACGGGCGAAATATTTATCGCGATGGATGCGGCCGTGCTTGCCCTCGGTGATCTGGCAGCCGACCGTCCTGCCGTCATAGACTTGGCTGCGATAGGCGCCGAGATTGAACCAGCCGTCATCGGGGTCCTTGGTCACCACGCAGCAAGCGGTGCCGATGAAACGCGCCTTGTCCTGCTCGTGATGACGCGGCACCGGGAATTTCAGCACATCGACGGCATCGCCTTCGATCACGTTCTCGAAAATCGGACCGTCATTGACGAAACGCGGCGGCAACGGTTTGAGATCCTGCATGCGCGCGTGATAGCGCTGCACGATGTCGACCTTGCGCTCATAGTCGAGGGGCAGCCCGAGCGTGAGCGCGATGCGCCCGATCGAGGACAGTTGCCCGTAGAGCGTGCGAAAGCCCTTGGCGTAGCCCGGCACGTCATCGAACAGGATCGCAGGCGCCTTGCCGCGACTCTTCTCGGTGAGCATGTGGGTGAGCGCGCCCATCTCGACGTCCCAATGGGCGCCGGACACCCGTTCGAGTTCGCCAAGCCGGTCGACCGTGTCGAGCCAGCTGCGCAAGCCGCGGTAGGGTTGCGTCGCCGCCGCGTCCGCCATGCCGGTCTCCATGCTGCTGAGAGCAAGTAAAACGGGTATGTATTGGGGTCATAGGCGTGTCAAGCTGACGCGTCCTTTCCCATGCGCGGCGTCCGCGCTCCCTAAAGCCCGGAGTTTCTTCGTGAGCATCCCCAAGCCGAACTATAATCCGCCGTTCAACGTCACCCGCGCCAGCCACGCGGCGCTGCACGTCAAGGATTTGGCGAAAAGCCGCGCCTTCTACGTCGATCTGATCGGCTTGATCGTCAGCGACGAGGACAAGGACGCGATTTATCTGCGCGGCGTTGCCGAAGCGTGCCATCATTCGCTCGTCCTCAAGCGCGCCGCCACGGCCCAAGCTGAACGTGTCGGTATGCGCTGCTTTACGGAAGAGGACCTCGAAAAAGCGAAGGCTTATTTCGAGAAGGCCGGGTTGCCGGCGCAATGGGTCGAGCGGCCGTATCAGGGCAAGACGCTGCATGTCAGCGATCCGGGCGGCGTGCCGCTCGAATTCTGCGCCACCATGACAACCAAGCCGCGCCTGCTGATGGATTTCGGGCACCATCGCGGCGCCGTGCCGCAGCGTATCGATCACTTCCAAATCTTGGTGCCGGATGTGCAGCAGCAACTGGAATTCTACATGGGCCTGGGCTTCCGGCTCTCGGAATACATTGCGCCCGATGGCAGTGACGAGCCTCTGTTCGTCTTCCTGCAGCGCAAGGGCAATCCGCACGACATCGTCTTCGCGCCCGGCGTCGGCCCGCGATTGCATCATGCCGCGTTCAGCATTCCGGAATCGTATCAGTTCTTCTACGTCTGCGACCTTGCCTCCGAATTGGGTTTCGCCGAGAACATCGAATATGGGCCCGGGCGGCATGGGCCGGGTCTGGCGCTGTTCGTCTACATGCGCGATCCCGATGGCCATCGCATCGAATTGTTCAACACCCACTATCAATGCATGGATATCGAGGACGAGCCCGTGCGGTGGGATGCCTCTGTAGCCGGCAAGCGTCGCTGGCAATTGCCGGCGCGCGCCATGTGGTTTGCCGAAGCGAGCCGCTTCACGGGTGTCGAGCCGCGCGAGCCGGCGAAGAAGGGCAATCCGATGACGCTGGAGCGGTATGTGGCTGCGAATTAGAGGAGTCTCGCCATGCCGACCATGCCGGGCAAGGGGTGGATTGCCGCCACGTCGGCGCTCTTCATGGCGATTCTCTTTCATGGTCCCGCCGCCAGGGCAGATCCCAATGCGCTGTGGAACATCGTGCATGGTCAATGCGTGCCGGATTGGCAGCAACGCCGCGTCCTGAAGCCGCCATGCGTCGCGGTCGATCTCAACAAAGGCGTCGCTGGCGGCTTCGCGGTGATCAAGGACCAACGGGGGCAGACGCAGTATTTGTTGCTGCCGACGCAGCGGATCACCGGCATCGAAAGCGCCGCTCTGCTGGCGCCACAGGCCACCAATTACTTCGCCGACGCGTGGCGGCGGCGGCGCTTGGTCGCGAAAGCGCTTAGGCACGCGATGCCGCGCGACACGCTCAGCCTAGCCGTGAACTCGGAATTGTCGCGAACCCAGAACCAGTTGCACATTCACATCGATTGCGTGCGCGCCGATGTGCGCGACGCCTTGCGGCGCGAGCGGCTCGACATCGGCCGGCGCTGGAGACCGCTGCCGGTCTTGCTGGTCGGTCACCGCTACCGCGCCATGCGCGTGACCGGCCGCTCGCTCGCCGGACACGATCCCTTCAAGTTCCTAGCTCAGGGGGTTCCCGGAGCGCGAACGGATATGGGCCACCATACGCTGGTCGTTGTCGGTATGCGTTACGCGCATCACGTTGCCGGCTTTGTCATCCTCGATGATTACGCCGATCCCGTTCGCGGCGACAATGCCGGCGGCGAGGAATTGCAGGACCACGCCTGCGCGCTCGGCGCGCGACAAGCTAGGCGCGCCGATGCAGCCGGTGCTCGATCCACAGCAGGATCGCGTTGGCGACCGCGGCGAAAGCAAACAGTATCACGGCGATCGTAATCATCTCCTTGGCCTGCAGCAGCGTCATCGCATTGATGATGAGGAAGCCAAGGCCGTCCTTCGATGCGAACATTTCAGCCAATAATACGCCGAGCAAAGTGACCGTGAAACCGATGCGCAATCCTGCGACTATTTCCGGAACGGTCGCGGGCAGGAGTACATTCCAGATCGTCTGCCACGGCGACAGACGCAGCGTGCGCGCCGACTTCAGATAGACATTGGGGATATTACGGATCGCCGCCATGGTCAGGAGCGCCACCGGAAGGATGCCGTGGATCGCCCCGAATACCACTTTGCCGGACAAAGTGAGCCCGAAAATCAGCAGGATAACGGGATAGAGCGTGATCTTCGGCAACGAATAGAGCGCGATCAGGATCGGCTCCCCGACCTCTCCCGACAGTCGCTGCGCGCCCATCCAGACTCCAATGGCAAGCCCCAATCCATAGGCCAGGAGAAGCGCCAGCGCGAACGCTGTTGCGGTTGCCAGCGCGTTCGCGGCAAATCGCGCGGTGGGGACGAAATGTGTCATATAGGAGAACGTCGGCGCCGGACCGGGCAGGGCAGTATCGCCGACCCAATGAGCGAGACCTTGCCAGATCAGCACGACGGCAATGACGATGATCGTCGTGTCGAGCGCACGCCGGGCCGCGCTCATGACGGCCTCGCGCCGCGCCGTTTCGCCCAGCGCAAGTCCCAGGCGTGCAGACCGGCATTGACCGCGGTCGCGATCAAAAGCACGAACAGCATCAGCGCATACATGCGCCGATTGTCGAAGTCGGCATAGGCATTGGCGATGGCGCGGCCGAGGCCGGCCGGCGCCAGGATGAACTCGGCGGCGATCACGGCAATGAAGGCGTAGCTCACCGACAGTTTGACGCCGGTAAAGAGATAAGGCGCCGCCGCCGGCAGCTGCAATCGCACCGCGGTCGCGAGCCGGCCCATGCGATAGACCCGAGCAACTTTGGTCAGTACGCGCGGAATACGGTCGAGACCGTTGAGCGTCGCGATGATCATCGCGACGATTGCGGTGGCCACGCCCATCAGCACGATCGGAACGAGCGACAGGCCGAATATCGCGATCATCACCGGATAAAAGATGAAAACCGGCACCGCGTAATAGGTGGCGAAAAACGGATCGAGGGCGGCGCGAAGGCGTGGCAGCGCATGAATAAGGAGGCCGAGCGCGAAGCCGAGCACGACCGAGAGCGCCACCGAGATCGCGATGACGCCGAGCGTGCGGACGATATCGTCGTTGAGTTGACCCGACGCCAGCATGGCGATGAGCGCGGTCGCCATTTCCGACGGCGGGATCATTACACGGTGATCGATGAAGTTAAGCCGGCACGCCAGCTCGAGCGCGCCGATCATCGCCGCAATGACGAGAAGTCTGATCCAGCCGGCGCGGGTCATTCCGCCGCCAAGGCCGCCGGCGGCGGCAAATCGGAATGACCGAGCGCTTTTAGCGACTCGCCGCGCAATTGCTCCCACAGCCGGGCGGTGATCTCGCCGAATGCCGGGTCGGCGACGATGGTCGAATCGCGTGAGCGCGGCCAGCCGGTTTCGATGATCTCGATGAAGCGGCCGGGCCGCGCCGACATGGCGCCGACGCGGTCGGCGAGCATCGCCGCCTCGTCGAGCGCATGGGTGATGAGAAGCACCGTCGCGCCGGTCGTGCGCCACAGTCGCAACACTTCGTCGCCCATCAACAGGCGCGTCTGCGCGTCAAGCGCACCGAACGGCTCGTCGAGCAGGATGAGACGCGGCTGCAGCACCAGCGTGCGGGCGATGCAGACGCGCTGCCGCATACCGCCGGAAAGCTGCGACGGATAGGCCCTGGCAAAATCCTTCAAGCCCATGAAGGCGATCGCATCGTCGACCCGGCGGCGCACTTCCGCCGGCGCCGTGCCCCGGCGCTGCAGGCCGAAGGCGGCGTTGTCCCAGACAGTGAGCCAGGGAAAGCTTGCATCTTCCTGGAAGACCACGCCGATGCCGTCAGGAACCTCCCCGGCGACGGCATGCCCTTCGAATGTCACAGTACCGGCGCTCGGCCGCTGCAGGCCGGCAAGCACTTCGAGAAAGGTCGACTTGCCGCAGCCCGACGGCCCGACCACGGCGAAGAACTCGCCTTTGTGAAGAGCGACGTCGATCGGACCGAGCGCGTGCACCGCCGCGTGGCCGCCGGCGCCGGGATAGACCCGCGTCACGCCGGCAAATTGCGCATGGACATCGCCGTGCACGGCTTCGCCCCTACTTCTGCAGATCGCTCGGCAGGAACGAGGTGTCGACCATCTTGTCGAGATCGAGCGGCTTGTTGATCATGCCGACATATTTCATGGCCCGCTCGGTGGTCTGCAGCAGATCCATTTCCATCTTGCCCTCGCTCCAGAACTTGGCGGCGATCAGTTCATGCACCATTGCCGCCACCTGATCCGGCGGCAGCGGCGCATAGAGCTTCGACAGAATCTGGATGGCGTCATCGGTGTGCTCATAGATGTATTTCACGCCTTCGCGCCGGCCGGCGAGCAACGCCCGCAATTTGTCGGGGTGGTTGCGCATCAAATCGCCGGTGGCGATGCCGATGGCGGGCGGCAAATGCGGCATGTCCTGCGGCCCGAGAATGACCCGGTATTTGCTGGCGCCGTCTTTCAAGCGAAACAGCACGGTGGGAATCGCGGTGACATCGGCGGCGCCGGTTTCAACCGCCGTCACTGCGCCGGGCAGGCTGCCGAACACTACCCGCTGCATGTCTTGCGGCTTTAATCCGGCCTTCTCCTCGACCAGCACCGCGGTCATCTCGCCGAGCGATTTCGGTTCGCTGATACTGAATTTCTTGCCCTTGAGATCCTTGATCGACTTGATCGGCGAATTCGGCATGACGACGATATTGAGATCGAGAAGCCGCGAGCCGATATTGACGACCCGCAGGTCCTGGCCTTGATCGATCGCCGCGAGCACCGGCGCGGGCGAGACGTCGCCGTAACCGAGGCTGCTGGCCATTGCGGCGCGCACTGAGGCGCCGCCGCCGGCGCCGGAGATGACGTCGGTGATGTCGATGCCAGACTTCTTGAAGAATCCCTTCGCGATCGCCACCGCGAACGGCGCTCCGGAGGGGTCGGCTTTGTACTGGGTAACGAGGACGTCTTCGGCCGATGCCCGGAACGGCACGGCCAGGCATAAGGCGATAACGAGGCCCAACAGTCTGCGCTGCAACATACCAATCTCCCTCTGATTTCGTTTTAATCTTTGGCGCGGCTTACGAGATATTATCCCATATACGTTCAATGATAGAATCAACCATGATGCCGCGGAATGGCTCGATGGTTGAGCAGCCGGGGATTGTATGACACTCGGAACGCAGAGTGAGATCGCCCCGGCGAATGGCAAGGGGCAACAGCCCATCTGGCTCGCCTCTTACCCGGTTGGCGTGCCGGCAACCGTCAATCCGGACACCTATTCTTCAGTGGCGGCGATGCTGATCGAGGCCTGCCGGCAGCATGCCGAGCGCCCGGCCTTCGAGTGCCTGAGCGCGCAGATGACCTATGCGGAGTGGGATCGCGACAGCCGCGATTTCGCAGCTTTTCTGGTCGAGGAGGCGAATTGCAGGCCGGGCGACCGCGTCGCGATCATGCTGCCGAACATGCTGGCCTATCCGGTGACGTTCCTCGGCGCGTTGCGCGCCGGCATGATCGTCGTCAATGTCAATCCGCTCTACACGCCGCGCGAACTGCAGGAGCAGCTCGCCGATTCCGGCGCCGTCGTTATCGTCATCATGGAGAACTTCGCGCATAAGCTGCAGGAAGTCCTTGCCGCCACGAAAATCCGCCACGTCGTGGTGGCGCGGCTCGGCGATTTCGTGCCGACGCTCAAGCGCTGGGCGTTCAATTTCGCCAACTCCTATATCGCGCGCGCGGTGCGGGCGTGGCATTTTGAAAAATTCACGATGCTGCAGGACGCCTGCGATCGGCCGCCGAGCGAGCGCTACCGGGATGCTCAAGTCCGCGCCGCCGACGTCGCTTTGCTGCAATATACCGGCGGGACGACAGGCGTGGCCAAAGGCGCCATGCTCACCCACCGCAATCTGATCGCGAACACGCTACAGTGCTGCGCCTGGAGTGGAGCCGGCGTGCGGCCGGAGGCCGAACGAGTGCTCACGCCGCTGCCGCTCTATCACATCTTCTCTCTGACGGCGAACCTCTTGAGCTTTGCGGTGTTCGGCGGCTTGAACTTTCTGATTCCCGACCCGCGCGATCTGCACCGTCTCATTCGCACCATGCGACACGCCCGGGTCACCTGGATGTCCGGCGTCAACACGCTGTTCAACGCTCTGGTCGACGCGCCTGAATTCGCCGCATTGGATTTCAGCGCGTTGCGGGTTGCGGTTGCCGGGGGCGCCGCGGTGCAGAGCGAAGTGGCGCGGCGTTGGCGCGATATTACCGGCAGCGAATTGGTCGAGGGCTACGGCCTCACCGAAGCCTCGCCGGTTGTCTGCATCAATCCATTCTTCAATCCGAAGCGGGGTACCGTCGGCCTGCCGGTGCCGTCGACCGAGGTCACCATTCGTGACGACGCCGGCAAGGTGCTGTCGGTGGGGCAGGCCGGCGAGGTGTGGGTACGCGGTCCGCAGGTGATGCTCGGTTATTGGCAGCGGCCCGATGAGACGGTGCTTGTGCTCACCGCCGACGGTTGGCTCAAGACCGGCGATATCGGGGCGTTCGACGCCGAAGGATTCCTGCGGCTGCTCGACCGCAAGAAGGACATGATCAACGTCTCCGGCTTCAAGGTGTTTCCCAACGAAGTGGAAGACATCGCCATGCTCGACCCCGGCGTGCTGGAAGCGGCGGTAATCGGCGTGCCCGATTTGCGCACCGGCCAGGCGGTGAAGCTGTTCGTGGTCAAACGAGATCCCGCGCTCACCAAGGCCGACCTCTCCAAATTCCTGCACGATCGCCTCGTCGCCTATAAGCGCCCTACCATCATCGAGTTTCGCGACGAATTGCCGAAGAGCAATATCGGCAAGATTTTGCGCAAAGAGCTGCATTGATGGCATTTGACTCGACGCGGCCTGCTAGTCTTCCGGCTCGGATGCGAGCGTGCTAACCGTAATGCCGGACAAAATACCGGGGAGGACACGGCGCCCATGGCGAAGTTGCAATTGTCGTTTGCCTGCGCGCTCTATGACCGGATGCAGGCGCTCTACACCGGCGAGGTGAAGCCGGACGGCATCGATCTCAATTTCATCGCCATCGATCAGCCGCGGCCGATTTTCGACCGCATGTCGGGCGGACAAGAGTTCGACGTCGCGGAATACTCCTCGTCCGAATTTGTCCAGCGCTTTGCCAACAAGGAATGCCCGTTCGTGGCCATTCCGGTGTTTCCGTCGATCGCCTTCCGGCTCGGGTTCATCGCGATCAACCGCAAAGCCGGCATCAAGACGCCGAAGGACCTCGCAGGCAAACGCATCGGCGTGCCGCTCTACACCATGACCGCCGCCATCTTCATCAACGGCATGCTCAAGAATGAATTCGGCGTCGATTTGTCGAAGGTCCATTGGGTACAGAGCGCGATGAATACCGCGGGCTCGCACGGCAGCCCGACGGTGCTGCCGCTCCTGAATAAAGTCTCGATCGAGAACAATAAGACGAAGAAAACGCTCGGCCAGCTTCTCGCCGACGGCGAGATCGACGCCACGCTGGGCACGAGCTTGCCGGAAGAAATCCGCTCCAATCCCGACATCGCGCGGCTGTTTCCCGATTACGTCGCGCGCGACATCGATCTTTACAGGCGCAAGAAGATTTATCCGATCATGCATCTGGTCGCGATCAAGAAGAGCGTCTACGAGCGCTATCCGTTTGTCGCCACGAGCCTCTACGACGCCTTCGTCGAATCGAAGAAGATCGCGCTGGAGAAGCTCTTCAATCTGCGCGCGGTGCGCTACATGACGCCTTTCTTGATGCGCGAGATCGATGACATCTGGGAGGTGTTCAACGGCGACCCGTGGCCCTACGGCGTCGAGCCGAACCGGGGGACGCTGGAGGCACTGGTGCAATACCAGCAGGATTTGGGCTTGATCGCCGCGCCTGTCAAAGTCAACGATCTGTTTGTGCCGACTTATGGGTGATCTGCCGGCCGTCGCCGCACGAAATTTTCAATTCACATGGAACAACCGACATGAGCCAGCTCGATGATCTTCTGCGCGACCTCGTCGTCGCCAACCGCATCCTGTCAAACGAAGATGTGGTTGACGCCTATGGTCACATCAGCGTGCGGCATCCCGATAATCCGAAACGCTTTTTCCTGTCGCGATCGCGCGCGCCGGAACTGGTCGAGCGCCACGATCTGATCGAGTTCGACCAGGAAGGCGAGCCGGTCAGCGACAAGCGGCAGCCCTATCTTGAGCGTTTCATCCATGCGGCGATCTTCGAAGCGCGTCCCGATGTGGTGGCGGTGGTTCACGCCCATGCCGAAGATACGCTGCCGTTCGGCATTATCAACAAGCCGCTCGAGCCGGTGATCCATTCCGGCAGCTTCATCGGCGGCAAGGTGCCGGTGTGGGACATCCGCAGGAAGTTCGGCGACACCGACCTGCTCGTGCGCAACATGGCGCAGGGCCGCGATCTGGCGAAGTGCTTGGGCCATGGCAATGTTGCGCTAATGCGCGGCCATGGCTTTGCTTCGGCAGGGCGCTCGATCGTCGACGTGGTGCGGCTGTCGGTCTATCTGCCGCGCAATGCGCGCGTGCAAATGAACGCGTTGCGGATGGGCGGCAAGCCGAAGCCGTTGTCAAAGGGCGAAATTGCCTCACGCGGCAAGGGCGAGAGCTACATGCCGTCCTCGGCGACAACGTGGCGCGCCTGGGAGTATTGGGCGACCCGCGCTGGCTGCGCCGACATGATCGGCCATCAGCACGACCACACGCCGAAGAAATAGCTCCGCTGAGATCGCGAGCGGCATATCGGTCGCGGCGGCTGAATCCCCGCGCGCTCGCCCCGCGCGCCTGCCTCGTCGAAATCTCTGACTGCGATCAAGCGTCGCAAGGGCTTGGGAACGCAGGGAATTATCGCAATTGGTCCCTCTCTTCGGGGTGTGACGTTCGGCACATTCGTCTGCCTGGAATGTGATACCTTTCATCGAAGCCGGAAGGTGAGGGGACACATGAAGCGGCGTGAATTTATCGCCCTTGTCGGCACCGCGGCTGTCGGCGTGCCGCTTGCCGCGCGGGCGCAGCCTGCCGCTCAGGTGCGCCGGATCGGCGTCCTCATGAATCTCCCCGATGGCGATCCTGAAGCCAAGCGGCGCCTCGTCGCGTTCCTGAAATCGATGAGTGCGCTGGGCTGGAACGACGGAAATAACGTTCACGTCGATTATCGCTACGGCGTCGATCCGCAAATCGTCAAGAAAAACGCCGCGGAATTGGTTGCACTTGCTCCGGACGTTATCTTGGCGAACGCGCCCCCGACGGTGCTGGCGGTGCAGCAGGCAACCCGTACCATTCCGGTGGTGTTCGCCGGGGTCACCGATCCGGTCGCGCTCGGCCTCGTGCAAAGCTTGGCGCGGCCGGGCGGCAATGTCACCGGCTTTTCGCCGGCCGAGCTGGGCTTAAGCGCCAAGTGGCTGGAGCTCCTCAAGGAGATTGCTCCGGCCGTGAAGCGGGTCGCCATATTCCGGGCGGCAAGCAATCCCGGATCGGATCCACAAGTCGCGGCTATCGAGACGGCAGCGCGCTCCTTGGCAGTGCAAATAAGCATGATCGACGTCAGCGATATCGCCGCGATGGAACGTGGCGTCGCTGCGTTTGCCGGCTCGCCGGACGGCGGCTTGATCGCAATCAGGACGTCGGAGGACATCGCGGTTCGCGCCGAGATCATCGCGCTCGCGGAGCGTTACCGGCTGCCGGCGGTCTATCCCCTGCGTTTTTTCGCGACTGGCGGCGGACTTGTTGCGTACGGTCCCGACATCGTCGAGGAGTATCGGGAAGCCGCAGGCTACGTCGATCGCATCTTTAAGGGTGCGAAGCCGGCGGATTTGCCGGTGCAGTCGGCAAGCAAGTTTGAGCTGGTGATCAATCTCAAGACCGTCAAGCAACTCGGTCTGACAATTCCGCCGACGCTACTGGCAACCGCCGACGAAGTGATCGAGTGAATTTGTTCGTCACAGGAGACTGGCCATGAAACGGCGCGATGTCCTTCGAATGCTGGCCGGCGCAACGCTCGCTGCGCCCCGCGTCGCTGCTGCGCAGACTGCAACCAAGGTTTTCCGCGTCGGCACGCTGACGGTAGGCCCACCAATCCCGCCGACTGCGGGCGCTGGCGCGATGCTGATCGGCGGTCTGGCGCAACGCGGCTTTAAGCTTGGACAAAACCTTGCCTATGAGGCGCGCGGCGCCGCCGGCAAGGTAAGCCAGACTGCGAATTTGATGCAGGAGCTGAAAGCCGCCAATGTCGACGTGGTGGTGACCATCAGCTATCCGGCGGCGGCGGCCGCCAAGGCCTCTGGCGTGCCGACAGTCATTGCGTCCGGTTCGGGCGACCCGGTCAAGACCGGACTGGTCGCAAGCTTGGCGCGTCCCGGCGGCAACGTTACGGGGATAGCCGACGACGCGGCGGCGCTGTCAACCAAGCGCCTCGGCTACCTGAAGGCATTGTCGCCGCAGCTTCGCAAAGTGGCCATGCTGTGGAACAAGGACGATCTCGGCATGTCGCAGCGTTACGATGCGTCGGCGCAGGCCGCGCAGGCGCTTGGCGTCACGGTGCTGCCGCTCGGCGTGCGCGAGCCCGACGACTTCAACGAGGCCTTCACGGCCATGGACCGCGACCCGCCGGACGGCATATTGATGGTCTCCGATTCACTCACGCTCCTCAATCGCAAGCGCGTGTTCGATTACGCGCTCGCTCATCACCTGCCGGCGATCTACGAGCAGGACTTCATCGCTCAGGACGGCGGCCTGATGTCCTACGGCGCGGACCCGACAGAATCCTTCGACCGCGCCGCGGCGCTGACCGCTCGTGTTTTCCAAGGCGCAAAACCCGCGGACTTGCCGTTCGAGCAGCCGACGCGCTACCTTTTTGTATTCAACATGAAAACCGCGAAAGCGATGAATTTGAACGTGCCGCCCACCTTGCTAGCGCTCGCCGACCAGGTGATCGAGTGAGGCGGCAGGCCATCGTACGGAAATTCTGCTAGGATGATGGAATGAAGGCGGACGTCGGCCAAAACCTTGGCATGACTGCGAGTGGGCCGGGGTCCCCACTGGGCGGTGCCGCGCCGGCATCCGGCCCCTCGATCGTGCGCAGTCGGCTTTTCATCAAATACGTGGCGCTCTTTGTGAGCGTGGTGGTGTTGGCGCTGCTTGCCAACGGCGCCTTCGAGGTGTGGTTTTCGTTTCAGGAACAGAAGTCTTCGCTGATCAATATCCAGCATCAGCAGGCCAAAGCCGCCGCCGACAAGATCGAAGAATTCGTCACTCAAATTCAGAGCCAGCTCGGCTGGACTACACAATTGCCCTGGACCAGCGGCACGCTGGATCAACGCCGGTTCGATGCGCTGCGGCTTTTGCGCCAGGTGCCCGCCATTACCGAGCTGGCGCAGATCGACGCCTCCGGCCACGAGCAGCTCAAGGTTTCGCGGCTCACCATGGACGTTGTCGGCAGCGGCATCGACTACTCGAACAAGCCGGAATTCACCAAAGCGATGGCCGACAAGGTTTATTACGGTCCGGTCTATTTCCGCCGCGAATCCGAACCCTACATGACGATCGCGCTGGCCGGGGCGCGGCGCGAAAATGGCGTCAGCATTGCCCAGGTCAATCTCAAGCTCATTTGGGACGTTGTTTCCGGCATCAAGGTCGGCGAGAACGGCCACGCTTATGTCGTCGACGGCGATGGCCGCCTGATCGCGCATCCCGATATCAGTCTGGTGCTGCGCAATACCGACATGTCGAAGCTCGCCCAGGTGCAGGCGGCGCGCGCCGGCGGCTCGGGCGAGGACGTGCAGGAAGCCGATGACGTCGGCGGCCACAAGGTACTCACCGCCTACGCGCCGGTGCATCCGCTCGGCTGGTTCGTCTTCGCCGAGACGCCGATCGAGGAGGCCTATGCGCCGCTCTATCGATCGATCGAGCGCACTGGCTACGTGCTGTTCGGAGCGCTGGCGCTGGCCTTTATCGCCGGTGCATTCTTGGCCGGTCGCATGGTGGTGCCGATTCAGGCACTGCGGGCCGGCGCGTCGCGCATCGGCTCGGGCGACCTCACGCAGCGCATTGACATCAAGACCGGCGACGAGGTTGAGGCGCTGGCCAACCAGTTCAACGACATGGCCGGGCGGCTGCAGGAGTCCTATGCCGACTTGGAGAAGAAGGTCGACGATCGCACCCATGAACTGACCGAGGCGTTGGCGCAGCAGACGGCGACTTCGGAGGTCTTGCGCTCGATCGCCAGCTCGCGCGGCGAACTGGAGCCGATTTTCAACGTCATCTTGGCTAGTGCCAACAGGATCTGCGACGCCACCTACGGCACGATGTACTTGCGCGAAGGCGACGGCTACCGGGCCGCCGCGCGGCAAGGCCATTTGCCGGCCAGCGCCGAGCAGAAATGGTGGCGAGGCGATTCATTTCAACCGCGCCCGGACGTGCCTTTCGGACGTGCGGTGGCATCGCGCAACCCGGTACTGGTTACCGATCTGGCCACCGAGCGAGCTTATATCGACCGTGACCCCTGGATGGTTGCCGGCATCGAACTCGCCGGAATTCGTTCGATGTGTGCGGTCCCGATGCTTAAAGACGACGAAGTAATCGGCGTCGTGGCCTTTTATCGCAGGGAAGTTCGCCCGTTTACGGAAAAACAAATTGCCCTGGTTCAGAACTTTGCCAATCAGGCCGTCATCGCCATCGAGAACGCGCGGCTGCTTTCCGAATTGCGCGAGTCCTTGGAGCAGCAGACTGCGACGTCGGACGTGCTCCGTGTCATCAGCTCCTCGCCGGGCGATTTGGAGCCGGTATTCCACGCCATGTTGGAGAACGCCACGCGCATCTGCGAGGCGACGTTCGGCGTACTGTCGCTTAAGGAAGGCGATCGTCTTCGTGTAGTTGCTATGCACAATGCACCGCCGGCCTATGTCGAGTTGCGGCGTCGCGAGCCGACCTGGATGCTGACCGGCCCGATGGGCCGTATCGCGGCACAGGCGGTCGCCACTCATCAGGCGATTCAGGTGCCGGACCTTGCCGCATATGGCAACGACGATCTGCTGATCCGCGACTTCTCCAAGACGACCGGCGCGCGCAGCCTAATTCTGGTGCCGCTTTTGAAGGAAGACGAATTGATCGGCACATCGGCGATCTATCGCCAGGAAGTCCGGCCGTTCACCGACAAGCAGGTGGAGCTGCTAACGAACTTCGCCGCCCAGGCGGTAATTGCCATCGAGAACGCCCGGCTGCTCGGCGAATTGCGCCAACGTACCGACGATCTCAGCCAGTCGCTCGAGGAACTGCGGACCGCGCAAGACCGCCTAGTGCAGACCGAGAAACTCGCCTCGCTCGGCCAGTTGACCGCCGGTATCGCTCACGAAATCAAGAATCCGCTCAATTTCGTCAACAATTTCTCCTCGCTGTCGGTCGAGTTGATCGACGAATTGCAGGAGGAATTGGCGAAAGTGAAAATCGAAGGCGCCGCGCGCGACGAAATAGCCGATTTGGCCAGCACCCTGAAGGGGAACCTCGACAAGATCGCGCAGCACGGCAAACGGGCGGATTCGATCGTCAAGAACATGCTGCTGCATTCCCGCGAAGGCTCGGGCGAGCACCGGTTGGTCGACGTCAATGCATTGGTCGAGGAAAGCCTCAATCTCGCCTATCACGGCGCGCGGGCGGAGAAGCAGGGCTTCAATATCACGCTGGAGCGCGCATTCGATCCGGCGGCCGGCGAAGTGGACCTTTACCCGCAGGAGGTCACGCGGGTCTTACTCAATCTCATCTCAAACGGTTTCTATGCCGCGACCAAGCGTAAAGCGCAGGCCGACGGCGAGAGCTTCGAGCCGACGCTCGCGGCGTCGACCAAAAACCTCGGCGATCGCGTGGAAATTCGAATTCGCGACAACGGCACCGGCATTCCGCCCGACGTGAAGGATAAAATGTTCAATCCGTTCTTCACCACCAAGCCGGCCGGAGAGGGCACCGGACTAGGCCTTTCCATCAGCCACGACATCATCGTGAAACAACACTCTGGAACGATTGCCGTCGATACCGAGCCCGGTAAGTTCACCGAATTCACAATCGTGCTGCCGCGCAAAGCTGCGGCATTAGAAAAGACTGGAGGACGCGCGTGAATCTGCTCATTCTCGTGGTCGATGACGAGCCTGATGTTGAGATGCTGTTTCGCCAGCAATTCCGCCGCGAGTTGCGCGCCGAGCGCTTTACCATGCAATTTGCCCAGTCGGCGCCCGCCGCGCTGCAGGCCATCAGTGATGCTGCAACCGCGTCGCTCATTCTCATCCTCTCCGACATCAATATGCCGGGGATGAGCGGGCTGGAACTGTTGCCAAAGGCCAAGGCGGCACGGCCGGACGTTCCGGTCATCATGATCACGGCCTATGGCGACGCCGAGACGAAGCGCAAGGCGTTGGAATACGGCGCCGACGCCCTGCTCACCAAGCCGATCGATTTCCTGGCGCTGCGCGAGGAGATCGAAACGCGGGTCGGAAAGGCCGCATGAACATCCTGTTCGTCGATGACGAGCCCGATCTTGAGGCTCTCATTACCCAGAAATTTCGCCGCCAGATTCGCGACGGAACGGCGAAGTTTCTGTTCGCCCGCGACGGCATCGAAGCGCTCGAAACGCTGAAAGCGAACAGCGACATCGATCTGGTCGTGAGCGACATCAATATGCCGCGCATGGACGGCTTGACGCTGTTGCAGAAGCTGCAGGACAGCGACGGCGGCCCATCGACCATCATCGTCTCCGCCTATGGCGACATGGCCAATATCCGCACCGCGATGAATCGGGGCGCCTTCGATTTCGTCACCAAGCCGATCGACTTTGCCGATCTGGAAACTACCATCGCCAAGACGCTGCGCCACGTCGAAGCGCTGCGCGAGGCGCGGCGGCGCCAAGCCGAGGCCGAACGCGCGCATGCTTCGCTGTCGCGCTACTTTTCGCCAAATCTGGCGCTGCGGCTTGCCGGCGAGGAGGGCGCGAGCGAGCTTGAAGGGCAGCGACGCGAGATCGCAACGCTGTTCACGGACATTACCAGCTTCACGTCGCTGGTTGAAGCGCTGGAGCCGAGCGTGCTCGGACCGCTGCTCAACGATTATCTCACCGGCATGACCGATATCGTCTTCGCCCACGACGGCACGGTGGCGAAGATCATCGGCGATGCCATCCATGTGCTGTTCGGCGCGCCGGGCGAGCAATCCGACCATGCGTCCCGCGCCGTGGTCTGCGCGCTGGCGCTCGACGATTACGCCCAAGCCATCTGCGAACGCTACCGCGAGAAAGGGCTTGCGCTCGGGCTGACGCGGATCGGCGCCCATGCCGGGCCGGCGATCGTCGGCGCTTTCGGTGGCGGCCGCTTTTTCGACTACACAGCCTACGGCGACACCATCAACGTCGCGGCCCGTTTGGAAAACGCCAACAAGCAGCTCGGCACACGCATCTGCGTCAGCGCGCCGCTCGCCGCCAAAGTGGATGATTTTCGCGGCCGGCCGGTCGGTGACCTGATGCTTCGGGGCAGGTCGGAGGCGCTCCGCGCTTTCGAGCCGCTGCGGCCCGAACAATACGATAACCCGGCGACAAAGAGTTACCTGGAGGCGTTTGCCAAACTGGAGGCTAACGATCCGGGCGCGGTCGCCGCCTTTGCCGCCCATCTCGGCAAGGAGCCCGGGGACCAGCTCGCCAGCTTCCATCTCAAGCGGCTGTTAAACGGCGCCAGCGGCACCCGAATAGCGATGGACTAGAGCTTACGTCACCGAGCCGCTCGGCGATTTCCGGCGCTGATTTGCCCACCGCTGCATTCCGAAAACACCATCGCCGCGCCTAAAGCTCGCCCGCGAATCTGCAAACTTTCGCCGCAGCGGCAGGCTTCGATTGGTTCCACCTCCGTCGGGGGAGGGGCGCACCGGGCGATCCATATTTTGTATCGCGCGTACGCTCGGCAGTGCTCCGGGGGCGGCGCGGCGTGTCCTAGGCACGTTGCGCCGTTCTCGTTCCTGTTTATTCCTGTCGGTCTGAGCGCGAGCGTCTCCGCTTGATGGCTCGGCGCGATAAGCGGACGGCCACTATCGGGCCCAACGCGGCCCCGGTTCACACGCGCCGAGGCCGAAACGCAACGCTCGGTAGGGGGGCAAGATCGTCCGCTCTTGCGCCCGCGCGTGGACACCGTACAGCACGATCGTGTCCACGCCCTGCGCAGCGCCAAGCGGTCCCCACCCTACGTGCTACTGCCGCGGATCGTTCTCTCCACAAGCAGGCAGCGCAATCAATGAACCGACAGCTCGGTCACTTCGCCGCCCTTGGCGCGGCCTTGCGCGTAATATTGGCCGATATTGCGCATCAGCGCCGAATCCGACACCGAATAGATCACCGCGTCGGTCTTGCCGGTATTGATGTGGCGTCGCCAGAGGAAGTTCGGCACCACGAACAAATCGTTATGGCCCCATTCGAAGCGCTTGCCGCCGACTTCGGTCGTGCCCGAGCCTTCGATGCAGACGTAATAAGTGCCGGCGGTCTCGCGCTTCCATTCGGTCTCTTCGCCGGGGCGCAGAAGCTGCGCCGAATAATTCAGCGTCTTGAACACCGGTTCGCCGGTGACCGGATTGACGAAGTCGACCTTGATGCCCTCGTACGGATCGCCTTTCTCGTTGCGCAGCGCATGCAACATCTCCAGCACGTCGGCGCCGCGATAGTGGAACAGCGGCGCCGGCGCGTGGCCGACGCCACGCTGGTGATCGACGAATGTCGGCTTGATGCCGCCATGGCTGTAGAGATGGCGGGAATAGCCTTCCTTGACGGTGACCGCCTGCACGTTGGTGTTGCCTTGCGCGCCGGGCATGTTGTGGTCGACCCAGGCGGCGTCGAGGAACTCCATCAGCGGCCAGTCCAGCGTATCGATCCAGATCACCGGCTCGCCGGAATCGTTGCCGTGGTCGTGCCAGGTGCCGTTCGGCGTGAGAATGAGATCGCCGTAATTTGCCGTGACCTTCTCGCCTTCGACGACGGTGTAGCCGCCATTCTTGGACAGAATGGTGCGACTCGCATTCGGCGAATGCAGATGCACCGGCGCGACGTCGCCCGGATTGTAGATCGAGATGGCGCAGCGGATGGTGTTGGTCACCTGCAGGCGGCCGTTCAGTCCGGGGTTGAGCAACAAGATGCTTTGGCGGTCGGCGAATTCGATCGGGGAGACGTCGGCCTTGCTGGCGATTTCTGAAATCTGCTTGAGATAGCCGTTATATTCGTTCCACTTCCACATATAGGGCACGGTCTTCATCTGGTTGACCGCGACGCGGCCGCTAGCGAGCTGGCCGGAGCCTTCGCCGCTCGTCTCGCTGAACCACGGCCGTTGCGCTGGCGAATTGGCCTGGGTGCGCACCCAGATGTTGTGCTTGCCGGCGTCGGTATTGATGGCCTCCATCAATTCGCGCGCCTTGTTGGAAAGCCCGCCCGGGGCAGGGGCCTTCATCGTTACCGTTGCCATGACGTTTTCTCCTTCAAAGGGCGGTTCCGGCGCGGTTTCGGTGCCGCTTGGGGGCCTATTGCGCCCTTTTCAGCCATTTGCGCAGGATAGTGGCTCTGCTGGCCGTTTGCAAAGGCGGCGGGTCGCGGTGCCGCGCGGGCCGACCTTCAAAAGGTGCATGGCTGGTGACCAAAAGTGGGGGAAATTTTCCAGCGGACCGCGTGTCACACCGCGGCGGTCTGTCTCGTCATGATCTCCAGAACCCTACCGGCAAGGAGATGGACATGAAACCGCGATTGAACCCGTTCGCCGCAGCCCCAGGCCCGATGCAGGCGTGGCTCGACTACGCCAAGACGATCCTCAAGGCCGGCCTCGAAGAGAGCCTGATGGAGCTCGTCGAGATCCGCGCTTCGCAGATTAACGGTTGCGCCCGTTGCCTGCATATGCACACGGCGAGCGCCCGGCAGCGTGGCGAGACTGAGGAGCGTCTTTACCTGCTCGATGCCTGGCGTGAATCGCCGCTTTACAGCGAGCGTGAACGGGCCGCACTGGCCTGGACCGAGGCGTTGACGCTGTTGCCGCAGACGCGCGCGCCCGACGATATATATCAGGCCTTTCAAGCACAGTTCAGCGAGCAGGAGCAGGTGATCCTTACTTTGCTGATCGTGGCCATTAACGGTTGGAATCGCGTGCAAGTCGGCTTCCGCGCGGTTCATCCCGTCGATCAGCGGCAGGCGGCCTGATGACAGCAATGTCAACGCAAGATGCGGCTTTATCCTTCGACCCGCTGCGGCCGAAGCTCGTTCGCATCGCCTATCGGATGTTGGGTTCGGTCGCCGACGCCGAGGACGTGGTGCAGGAAGCGTTCCTGCGCTGGTTCGATGCCGACCGGGTCACGGTGCGCGAGCCGGAAGCCTATCTGCGCCGCGTCGTGACCCGGCTCTGCCTCGATCAGTTGAAGTCGGCGCGGCACCGGCGCGAGACCTATATCGGACCCTGGCTGCCGGAGCCTGTCGTCGAAACCGATCAGGACGAGATCGACGACGTCACGCTGCCGCTGATGCTGGCGCTGGAACGGCTGTCGCCGCTCGAGCGTGCCGCGTTTCTGCTGCACGATGTGTTCGGTGTCGGCTTCGACGAGATCGCCGCGACCATCGACCGCGATCCGGCGGCGTGCCGCCAGCTTGCCAGCCGCGCGCGCGACCATGTTCGCGCCGCTCGCCCGCGCTTCGCTCTGCCCAAGGAGCGCGGCCTGCAGATCGCCGCGGCATTCTTTGCGGCGTCGCGCAATGGCGACATGCAGCAGTTGCGATCCCTGCTCGCCGACGACGTGACGGCGTACAGCGACGGCGGCGGCAAGGCGCGCGCGGCGACGCGGCCGATTGCAGGCATTGAGCCGATTATGAAAGTCCATGCCGGGCTGGCGTCGATTTTCGCTGCGCATATGTCGCGGCTGGTGCGTTACGGCTTCATCAACGGTCTGCCGGGATTTGTCACGGTGGAGCAGGACGGCGTGCTCCAGACCACCGCGCTGCAGATCGAAGACAGCAAGATTGCTGCGATCTATGTCACGCGCAATCCCGACAAGCTCCGCCACCTCGGCGGTCACGCGATTCACTGATCGGCGCACCGTTCCGGCGCCGATCCAAGACGCTCAATCGTTCACAAGGAGGTACGTCGATGCCAAGTGTTCGCATCGCCATCGTTTATCACAGCGGCTACGGTCACACTGCGCGACAGGCGATGGCCGTCGCGCACGGCGTCGAGCAGGTTCGTGGCGCCGAGGCGTTCCTTCTGTCCGTCGAGGAGGCGAAAACCCGCTGGGACGACCTTACCGCAGCCGGTGCCATCATTTTCGGCGCACCGACATATGTCGGCAGCGTATCTGCGGAATTCAAAGCGTTTCAGGAGGCGTCTTCGCACTTGGTGATGACGCAAGGCCTTCGCTGGAAGGACAAGATCGCAGCCGGTTTCACCAATTCCGGCTCCCGCTCTGGCGACAAACTGGCGACCTTGATCCAGATGGCCTTGTTCGCCGCGCAGCACGGCATGCACTGGGTCAATCTCGCGCTGCCGCCCGCGAACCATTCATCGACCGGATCGGACGCGGATTTGAATCGTCTCGGCTTCTGGCTCGGTGCTGGCGCGCAGTCGAATGTCGACCAGGGCCCGGACGCTGCGCCGCCCGAAGCGGATTTGGCGACCGCGCGTCATCTCGGTCGGCGCGTTGCCGAGGTGACGTTGCAGATCGCGCGCGGTCGGATCGCGCTCGGCGAATTGCTGGCCGCGTGAGCCGCTACTGGTCAGCCGGCGTTCAGAAAGTCGCGGATCGCCTTGGTGAATTCCGCCGGCCGGTCCATGTTGGAGATATGACCGGCGTCGGCAAGCGCGACGAATTTCGAGCCGGGAAGCCGATCGTTGAGCTTGCGCATCGGCGTCGTGGCGGCGTCCTTCTCGCCGCCCAGGAACAGCACCGGATGCTTTACGGTGGCTACCGCGGAGGCGTAGTCGTGGTCGGCCAGCGCTGCGGCGCAGCCGATGAAGCCGTTGACCGGCGTAGCGCGGATCATGGCGCGGATTTTGTCGACGTACGGCGGATTCTTCGCCAGGATTTCAGGCGGCACCCAGCGCGAAACGGTTGGTTCGACCAACGCCTCGATGCCCTGTTTTTGCGCAACCGCGATGCGCTCTTCCCATTGCTGGCTCGATTGCGGCGTCGATTGGCACGGCGAATCGCAGACGATAATGCGATCGAAACGGTCGGGATGACGCTCGGCCAGTCCGAGCGCGGTGGCGCCGCCCATCGACAGGCCGGCAAAATGCGCCTTCTTGATCGACAGGGCGTCGAGGAGGCCAAGCGCGTCGGCAAGGAGCGTGTCGTAGGTATAGCGGCCGGCCGGCGCGTCAGTCGCGCCGTGTCCGCGCTGGTCGTAGCGCAACACGCGGTACGAATCTTTCAGCGCCGCCGCCTGTTCGTCCCACATCGCCAGCGAGGTCGCCAGCGAATTGGAGAAGACGAGGTATGGGGCGTTGTCCGGTCCGTCGATCTGATAATTGATGGTGATGCCGTTGGCTTTGATTTTCATATCGGTTTCCTGGCTTGGTTTTCGTTATGGAAGGAAATCTTCGAGCAGCGCGGCGAGCGCTTGCGGCGCCTGGGTCGGCATGAAGTGGCCTGCGCCTTCGATCAATTCGAAGCGCGCGCCGGGAATCTTTTTCGCAAGCTCCGCAGTGCCGGCAGGCGGGCGTACCGTATCGTGCCAGCCGGCGACGACCATTGCCGGGCAGCGGATCTGCGGCAGCATGTGCAGCATATTGGTGCGCGCCAGGCAGCGAAAGGCGAGACCGAACCCGACTGGGTCATTGGCGAGATAGCGCCCGAGATAGGCTTCGTAAGCGGCGCGCTCGCCGAGACTGGCCGGGTAGGATAACGCCAGCGTCGTCGGCAGCGAGGCGCGCATGCCCTCGCGCATAGCGATGGCGGCGCGCTCGTCAAGCGCCGTCGCGCGGGCGGGGTCCACGCCCGGCGCCGGATTGCACAGCACCAGCGCACCGACCTGGTCCGGGTGTTTTTCGAGAAAGCGCAGCGCCTGGGTCGCGGCCGCGGCAACGGTGACGAAGTGATAGGGCGGATCGAAGCTTAACGTCTTGGCGAGGACCTCGAAATCCTCAACCAGCGTATCATTGCTAAAACCCTGTCGCACTTTTTCCGACGCGCCGGCGCCGCGCTGGTCGTAGCGCAACACACGAAATCGCTGTGCGAGCCGCGGCGCGACGGCTTCCCAGGACTGCAACGTGCCGCCAAGCTCGTGCAGCAGTACGACGGAGCTGCCGCGCGCGCCATCCAGCGTGTAATGCAGGCTCACGCCATTGGCATCGATAAATGGCACAGCCGGCTCCTTTTAAAATTCCCAACCGATGAGACGGTCGAGCGAATAGGCGCCGCCGCCGTGAACCAGGAAATAGAACGTCGCGATGAGCCACATCAACGTATATTCGAGGCCGAGCTTGTTCCAGAAATAGCGGCCGACCCGCCAACGCTCGAAATTGGTCACGATGAGGAACAGCACCAGCGGTAGCGCGGCTGCACGCGTGAACAGCCCGATAGCCAGCATCGGGCCGGCAACGAGCTCGGTCGCCGCGATCAGCGGCGCCCACAGCCAGCCGGGCCGATAACCCCAGGTGTCGAGGTCGACCGCCAGCAGGCGCACATTGCCCTGGCGGATACCGGTCCCCGGAAAGAAACCGAAGGCCATGCGCAGGCCGTGCGGCACCATCCACAATCCGACGACCACGCGTAGCAGCGCTTCGCTGAGCGGTGCCAGCGCGCGGTAGACGGTCTCCAGTTGCGGAAAGACCAGATGTGTTTCGTTCATGGCTCGACTGGCGGGACGAAATTCGGCGATGGGGCCGCGGCGTTTACTCAATGCGCCATCAGCACCGGCAGCTTAGCATTGGCGAGAATGTGCCGCGTGGTGCCGCCGAAAATCATCTGACGCAGGCGGCTTTGGGTATAGGCGCCTTTGACGATGAGATCGCAACCGAGCTCGTCCGCCTTGGCGAGGATGGTTTCACCGGCGCTGCGCTTGCCGGCAGGCTTTAAGGTGATTGCTTCGGCGGCGATGCCATTCATCTTCAGCGAGCGTGCCATCTGCTCGCCGCTCGGCCCGGCGACAGTGGCGCCTTCGACCGTCAAAATGGTGATGCGATCGGCAAGGCGAAGCAGCGGCATGGCGTCCGCCATGGTGCGCGCCTGTTCGGTCGAGTTATTCCAGGCGATCAGGACATTGGTGCCGAGTGTGCGCGGCGAACTGGGCGGTGCGATGAGCACCGGACGGCCGCTCTCGAACAAGGCGGATTCCAGCGTGATCATGGACGGGCTTTGCCATTCATCGCCCGGTCGCGCCAGCACGATGATGTCGAAGACGCGACCGTAACTGCCGACGAAATCGTGGCCGCTGGGCGCGTCGTTAAGCCACGTCCATGACAGCGTCGCCTGGCCCTCGCCGGCGCGGGCGGCGAGCCGGTGATTGTCCATAAAGGAGCGGAACAGCATTTCCGCCTGCCGCACCATCTCGGCGTCGTTTTCCTTCACCGCGACCATGGTCAGCCCGCTGTCAGGATCCATGGCGACGAGATCGGCAACGGCCGGGCGGAGCGGAAAGCCCTCGATGCAGCTGTCGAATTTCTGCGCCAAGAGCAGCGCGGTATCCAAGGCCGAAACCATGGTGGACCCGTGCTCGGTCGGAACGAGAATAGTTTTCATGCGCGCGCGCCCCAGATGCTCGGCACAACCGTCGAAGTGTTCCCTTGGAAGGCGCCCCTTACTGGGGTCTTCAGCTTGCCGTCATACTGCCGCGCCGCTCCGCGCCGGACAAGCTCCCGAGGCTCGCCGGGTTCCATTCAATGTGGACCATTGCCGCCCCGAAAATCGGCAAGGACCTCGATCAGCGCAGTCGGCTCAACCTTTACCGGGCCGGTAAATGGCCGATCGATGGCAATAATGGTCAGCAATTCGCCAAAGATCAGCATGGCGAGCATCCCAGTCATCAAGATCTGCACGCGAAGGTTTTGCGTTCCGAAAAAGAAGGTGAAAACGATTGTGATGACCGCGCCGCCGAGCAGCACAAGCCATATGACACCGGGAACGGCTCCCTCGGCGGCGATAAGCCTGGCGCGTCGCGCCTGCGTCATTTGATCGAGTTGATACAGGAGCTCGGACATGACCGGATTGCCGGAGTTTTGGGCGATGTTGGATTGCAATAGCGTGACGTAAATCGCGTCGAGCGCCTTGCGGGCGGCCTCGTTCGCGCTCGGCTCACCGCGATCCATGGCCGGCCAATCGTCGGCGATGGCGGCCTGCAGGTAGGCCGTGATCCCGGCGCGAAGGTCGGCTGCCGGCTTCTCACCCATGCCTTGGGACAGCCGGTAAATCGTCGTTGCCGCGCCGGCCTCCTGCACGACGCTGGTCTCGGCGTCACTGAATTTCTGCCACACCACGATAATGGCGAAGGCCAGCAACACCGCATAGAGGACGCCCAAAACGGCGTATTTGAATCCGGCAATCTCGTTGTTTGCGGTCAATCGCTCGAGCGTGACATAGCGGCGGACCAGCGCCGGACCGAGCATTGAAAGCGCCGTGCCCAGCCCGATCAGGATCGTGCCGGATATCCACAGCGAATGACTGGTGAGGAAGTAGATCATGCCTGGCTCGTTTCGATGCTGCAGCGCACCTATCGATGGCGCATAGTGCAGTGCGAAGTGCGGCCGGACAAGTTTAAGACTTGAGGATAATTACCGGATTTGCCGCCGCTGAGGCGGTGCCCAATTGTAAACCTTTGATAGAGTAATATCGATTCGCGGCGCGATTCGACGCGGTCGCGCGATGGGCCATTGCCATGCGCAATTACGGTATTCCGCAAATCCAACCGACCACGCGTATTCTCCTGATCTGTCCGGATTGCGGGTATGAAAATTCAGAATTCGCCGACGCGCTGCGCCGGATCAGCACCTTCTACTGCACCGGCGAGGATTGCGACTACATCTTCGATCTAGCGCCGGGCCGGCGCACCGACTTCGGCAAATCATTCATCGATGCTTGCAAGCGCTTTTACGCCGCGTTCTACACGGTGCGTGGCCAGCGAGCTCGTTGATCAGCCCACCGCCTGCGCGGCGGCTTGCACCAGCGCGACGGGATCGGTAAAGGCGGCGACGCCGAGCACGCGCAGTTTCTCGATCGCCTCGTCGACGCTCATTTTGCGCGTCGCGGCGTGACCGGCGGCAAATCCGACGAACAGCGGTTTAGGCAGCGGTTCGGCCATGATCCAGGTGACGAGTGCGTCGATGCGCTCGGCGAGCGAGCGCGAGGCGATCACGGTCTGGAACACGATGGCCTTGATATTTTTCCGCGCCGCCAGCGCGCGGGCGATTTGCAGCCGTTCGGCCATGGTCTCGTCGGGGGCGCCACGCAGATTGTCCATGAAACTCGCGGCGCGCAGGCCGTGGTCGGCCAACAGGTCAATCATCATCATGGCAAGCCCGGCGCCCGAGGTGACGAGGACGACGTCGCCGTCGGTTTCGACCAACTGGAAGCCGATGTCGCGCGCGGACCGTTCGAGGCTGGTCAGCGCGCGTTCGGCGAGCATGCGGCTCGTTGGAAACTCGTCCGCGTCATGGCGGAAAGCGGCGGCCTCATCGCGGATGATTTTCGCGTCGCAGGCGATGAGTTGGCCGTCCTCGGTCAGCGCCAGCGGGTTGATCTCGAGAAGCTCCAAATCCTCCTGGCGGGCGATGTCGGGCAGCCGCGCCGCGTAGCGCGACAGTCGCGCCGCGAGTTCGCGCGGAAACAGCTTGGCGATCTCCGGGAAAATCGTCTCGGGTGTCGTGTTCTCCACAACGGCAATGCGGGCAAGCTTGGCCGATTGCTCGACGTTCTCGCCGCCTTGCGGCGCAATCAGGAGCTCCAGCCTTTGCCGCGTGCCGTCGATGCGCACGGCAATGAAAATCTCGCGCGCGATCGGCACGGCTTGTTCAAGAAGAAGCGGCGTGTCGGCATCGTCGAGCGTCGCCAGAATGAGCCGGCGCGCGTCGCGGAAGTCGGCGGCCTTGCCGAAGCGGCGAACCAGGCCGTTTTTGCCCCGGCCGCCTTCGAGCACCTGCGCCTTCAAGAGAAAGCCCGGCCAGCCTGCGGTCTCATCGGGCGGATTTTCACCGGGACCAAGGAGCGCGCTTGGCGGCACGGCAAGACCATGGCGGCGCAGTAAGGCTTTTCCGTCGACCTCGGCCAGACGCATAATGTCACTTCCTTGGGCGCCATCCGGCGCTTTTTCCGGAGACTACCGCATGTCGCGCCTGTCGCGCCTGCCATTCCTCGATGTCGAGCCGTGGCGCGTGGCCGTCGTCAGCCCGACCGGACGCTATGCGCGCAACCAGGTCGCCGGCATGGTCGCCGCCGGCACGCCGCTTATCGGCGGCATCGTGCTCGGCCGCGGCGGGACCGATATGGACGGCCTGCCGCTCTACGACCGCATCGGTGAATTGCCTCACAGGCCGAATATCGCGGTGATCTATACGCCGGCCGAGGGCGTGCGCGCGGCCGTCGCGGAGTGCGCGCGCGCACAGGTTTCGACCATCGTCGCGGCTGCCGAATATGTACCGGTTCACGATGCGCTCGCTGCGGTCGCGCTCGCCCGTGCAACGGGCAGTTGGCTCGTCGGGCCGAATACGCTGGGCATATTCGTGCCGGGGAGGGGGCTGCTCGGCTCCATCGCGCCGAGCTTTTGCAAGGAGGGGCGTCTCGCCGTCATCGTGCGCAGCGGCACGGTGGCGCTCGCGCTGGCGCGGCAATTGACGCTTGCCGGCATCGGCCAGCGCATCGTCGCCCATATCGGCGGCGACAGCGTGATCGGGCGTAACCCGCATGAATATCTCCAGGCTCTCGCCGGGGACGAAGCGACCGCGGCGGTGCTCTACTGCGGCGAGATCGGCGGCGATAAGGAATATGCCTTGGCCGAGGCGGCGCGCGGTTTTGCCAAGCCGATCATTGCCATGGTCGTCGGCCGTCATGCGCCGGTGCAAAAGCAGATGGGCCATGCCGGCGCGCTCATCGGCAGCGCGCGCGAAAGCGCCGACGCCAAGATGCAAGCGCTGGCCGCCGCGGGCTGTCAGGTCGCCAAAGGTCTGGAAGAGGCCATAGCGATGGCTGCGAAGTTGGGCTTAGGTGATGACGGGAGAGACATCGCATGAAGCTGCACTGGTCGCCGCGCTCGCCGTTCGTGCGCAAGGTGATGATCGTCGCGCACGAGCGCGGCCTCGTTGGACGCGTCGATTGCGTGCGCACCGTGGCGGCGATGACCAAGCCTCACGCTGAATTGATGCAGGACAATCCGTTGTCGAAAATACCGACGCTCGTCCTCGACGACGGCACGGTGCTCTATGACTCGCCGGTCATCTGCGAATATCTCGACGCGCTCGACGGCACGCCAAAACTGTTTCCGCATGCGCCCAAGGCGAGGATGACGGCGCTGCGCCGGCAGGCGCTCGGCGACGGCTTTCTCGACATGATGGTGGCGCTGCGAAATGAGCACGAGCGGGCACAGCCGTCCGATATTCATATGGCGAGCACGGCGGTGCGCAAAGCCGCGGTGCTGGAAGCCTTGGACGGCGAGGCCGAATCGCTCACGACCATGCCGTTCGGTATCGGCCATATCGCCATCGGCTGCGCGCTGTCCTATCTCGACTTTCGCTTTGCCGAGGACAACTGGCGCAAGGATCATCTGCGGCTTGCCAATTGGCACGCCGCTTTCGCGGCGCGGCCCTCCGTGCGCGCAACCGAGCCGGTCGACGATTCCTAAAATCAGCCAAGCGTCGGATCGAGCACGATCTTGCCTTGGCCTTCGTGCGCCTCGACCAGGCGGTGCGCCTCGGCAGCCTGCGACAGCGGCAGCACGCGCTCGATCTGCGGGATGACTTTGCCTTGGGCCGCAGCTTCCAGGCAGTGCGGCAGATCGGATGGCGTGTAGCCGGGCATGCCCTTGATCGTGATGCGCTTGTGATAGAGGTGCGAGAAGTCGATCGCGACATTCGGTCCGGCGTGGGCGCCGGCGGTGACCAGACGCCCGTTCATGCCGATGCCGCGGAAGGCGAGCGGCAGCACGATGGGGTTGGCGATATTGTCGTACAGCACGTCGACCCCCTTGCCGTCGGTGATCGCCATAATGGCGTCGTGAATATCTTCGCTCGCGTAATTGATGCCATGATCGGCGCCGAGCTTCCTGCCGAGCGTGACGCGCGCATCGGAGCCGGCCGCCGCGATCACCCGCGCGCCGATCACGTTTTTGGCGATCTGAATGCCGATGGTGCCAAGATTGCCGCCGGCGCCCATGATCAGCACGGTCTCGTCGAATTTGAGATCGGCGACATGGACCAGGAGATTCCATGCCGTCGGCACGTGGCGCAGCACGACGGCAGCGCGATGAAAGTCGAGACGCTCGGGCAGCGCAACGGCGGCGCTTGCCGGCACGTTGACCAGTTCGGCAAAACCACCGGGCCGCTTGATCCCCATCATGCCGCGCGGCCCATCATAGCCGCTGCCATCTTCGGCGCAGATATTGAGCGGCATGAAGCCCGCGGCGGCGACATGATCGCCGACCCGCCAGCGGCTGACCTGCGGCCCGACCGCGTCGACGATGCCGGCGCAGTCGACTCCGGGGATGAGCGGCAGCGCCGCGCCGCGCGCGGTTTCCTTGCCGGCGCGGAGGCTCACATCGAGCACGCGATTGACGGTTGCGGCGTGTACCCGGATGCGGATTTCACCGGCGCGCGGGACGGGATCGGGGACCTCTTCGTAGCGTAGAACGTTAGGCGGGCCGAATTCGCGAATGACGATGGCTTTCATTCTTAAATCTTCATGCCGTTCATGGTGTGGAAGGGAAGTCTGGATAACAGAGGAATTGCGCGGCGTCAGCCCGCTCCTTAGGTTGCACGCACACACAGAGGCTCCAGTCATGGAATGGGACGATAAATTCGCCATTGCCGAAGTGATCCAGGCCTGGGGCGTTCATCGCGACCAGGGCAAGTGGGACGAGTTGCGCGGCACCTTTACGCCCGACGGTCACATTTCCATTTCCTGGTTTACCGGGCCATTCGAGCAGTTCGTCGAGCGGTGCCAGGCGAATTTCACCGCCGGCAATTCCTGGTCGCGCCATCATCTGTTCGCGTCCACCGTCAGGCTCGATAAGGATCGCGCGGTGGCGGAAACGCCGGTCATCATCCGCGTGCGGCAAGAGTTCAAGGGCGTGCCGGTCGACCTGACCTCCTGCTCGCGCTTCCTCGATCGTCTGGAGCGCCATGGCGGCGGCTGGCTGATTGCTGAGCGGGCGGCGATCTATGAGCGCGACCGGCTCGATCCGGTCGAGCCGTCGTCGGATTACCAGAAACTGTTCCTGGCCGGCGGTGCGGCGCGTTTCCCGGAGCAATACCGCTACATGGCGTTTCGTCTGGCGCACGCTCCGGGCCGCAAGCTTGCATCGATCGTTTATCGCGACGGTGGCGCCGAGACCGCCGACCTTTACGCGCGCTTTTCTGCCTGGCTCGCGGGCGGAGCCGCTTGACGCGGCTACCGCTGTCGGGCTAGCCGCGAGGCATAGGAGCCCTTCATGGCGGTCTATACCGACGTTGCGGCAGAGGATCTGGGCAGCTTCCTTGCCGGTTACGACGTCGGCGAGCTGTTGTCCTACAAGGGCATCGCCGAGGGCGTGGAGAATTCGAATTTTCTCGTTCATACCGGCAGCGGCAATTTTATCCTTACGCTTTATGAGCGTCGCGTCGCCGAGCGCGATTTGCCGTTTTTTCTCGGCTTGATGGAGCATCTGGCAAGCCGCGGCATCACCTGCCCGCAGCCGGTGAAGAACCGCGCCGGCAAGGTGCTGGGCAAGCTCGCCGGGAAGCCCGCCGCGATTGTCACCTTTCTCGACGGTCTATGGATCCGGCGGCCGACCGCGGCGCACTGCGCGGCGCTCGGCGAAGCGCTGGCGCGGCTGCATCTCGCCGGCGCCGATTTTCCGATGCGCCGCGACAACGCGCTCTCCGTCGCCGGCTGGCGGACGCTCTACGAAGGCTGCCGGGAACGCGCGCATAAGGTTGAGCGCAATATTGAATCGCTGGTCGCCGCCGAACTCGACGTATTGGAACGCGACTGGCCGAGCGGATTGCCGCAAGGCGTAATCCATGCCGACCTGTTTCCGGACAATGTGTTTTTCCTCGGCGACAAGCTCTCGGGACTGATCGACTTCTATTTCGCCTGCACCGATACGTTGATGTACGACGTCGCCATTTGCTTGAACGCCTGGTGCTTCGAGACCGATCATTCCTATAACGTCACCAAGGGCCGCGCGCTTCTTGCCAATTACGCCAAGACCCGTCCGCTGTCGGATGGGGAATGGGACAAGCTGCCGCTCTTGGCCCGCGGCGCCGCCTTGCGGTTTCTGCTCACCCGGCTGGTCGATTGGCTCGACGTGCCGCCCGGCGCGCTGGTGCGGCCGAAGGACCCGCGCGAATATGCGCGCAAGCTCCGCTTCCACCAGAAGGTTAAGAGTGCGCGCGATTACGGAGTGAACGCGCCGTGAATGCCGAGCCGCCGCAAAAGCTGCCGCATGTGGTCGTTCACACCGACGGCGCCTGCTCCGGCAATCCGGGGCCCGGCGGCTGGAGCGCGATCCTGACTTTCGGCGATCACGAAAAAGAGCTCAAAGGCGGCGAGGCCAACACCACCAATAACCGCATGGAATTGATGGCTGCGATCTCGGCGCTCGAAGCGCTCAAGCGGCCGTGCCGGGTCGATCTGCACACCGACAGCCAATACCTGCGCAACGGCATCATGTCCTGGATCGCCAACTGGCAGAAAAACGGATGGCGCACCGCCGATAAGAAGCCGGTCAAGAATGTCGATCTATGGAAACGCCTCGATGCCGCGCTTGGCGAGCATCAGCTCCGCTGGCACTGGGTGAAAGGCCATTCCGGTCACGGCATGAACGAGCGTGCCGATGAACTCGCCCGCGAGGCGATTGCCGAAATCCGGGCGCGAGGACTGTAGGGGCGGGTTTCAAACCCGCCCCTACAAGATCGCCCTACAGCGACTTCATCAGATTATCAGCGCCCGACACTTCGGCTTTGCCCGGCGCGTCTTCAACATTGAGCGTCTTGACCACGCCGTCCTCGACGACCATGGCGTAGCGTTGCGAACGCACGCCAAGCCCGCGCTCGGTCAAGTCCGCGGTCAGGCCCAACGCCTTGGCCCAGTTGGCGCTGCCGTCGGCCAAAAACTCAATAGCGTCGCCGCCGGAAGCCTTCTTCCAGGCGTCCATGACGAATACGTCGTTGACGCCGGTCACCGCGATGGTGTCGACGCCCTTGCCCTTGATCGCGCCGGCGTTCTTCACGAAACCCGGCAGGTGATTTTTATGGCAAGTCGGCGTAAAGGCGCCGGGCACCGCGAACAGCACCACCTTCTTGCCCTTGAACAATTCGTCCGAGGTCTTCGGTTTCGGTCCCTCGGCCGTCATTACCATAAAAGTGCCACTGGGGACGCGGTCGCCAACCTTAATCGCCATGATCGTTTTCCTCTCGTTACAATAAAAACTCGAACCGTCGCGGATATCGCGGTTGCGCCGGCGCCATAACCTAGCGTCCGGCGCAGATTAGTCGAGATGGGCGGGAACCTCTATGGCGTCGGCGGAGGAAACTGCGGTGAAAGTCAGCGTGGCGCCGATGGGATGGGCGTCGGGCGGCAGCCCGTCGAGGTCGAAGGTGAATTGCCGCGTCTCACCGTCGCCGCCACCCTTCGGTTCCGGCTGCGGCAGCGACCAATCCGGTGTCGGGCCTTCGACAAACAGATCGACCGGCGCGCCGGCCGGCGCGGCAACATCGACAACGACATGGTCGTGCGCGGTACCCGCGATGCGGTGGACGGCAAGGATGGCGAGACCCTTGGCAGGTCCGGTGTTCGGACCGAGCGAGACGCGCCGCGGCACCCGGATTTTGGCCTTCTCGATGGCCGCGTCCTCGGCGCCGTTGCCGCTGAGCGCGAGCTGGAGCTTGGCCTCCGCCGGGATGCAAAGATTGCCGCAGACTGCATAGCCGAGCTTGAGATGCAGCAGCGATTGTCGCGCCGTATCCTGCGGCGCGACCTGCACCGGCAGGATGACGCGATCGACATAGCCGATCGAAATGCCGCCGGCGCCGTCGGGAAATCGCTGCGGGGCGGGCCATAGCACGGTGGCCGATTTCACATTGTCGGAACCGGAAAAATCGAAGGTCGGCGGTACGCCGCTATCGCCGGGATCGCGCCAATAAGTATGCCAGCCCGGATCGAGCTTGATCTCGATGCCGGCGCGCAGCATCGCGGCTGTCTTGCTCGTCGCACCGGCGATCAGCCGTGCGGCGCTATGCGGCTGTGCATCCCAATCCGAAGCGTCCTGTGCCGACGCGACTGCGGGCACGGCCGCGAGACCGATCAGCGTCACCGCCGCAACCGTTAATCGTCGCGTTGTCGTCATCGCCGCTGTCTAAGGCGAACTGAACGCCGGCGCCACTGACATGATCGTGACCGAGAATGGGCGAAAATCGCGAGCAAGATGCAAACGTACCTTGTGCCACCGGACCGCCGCAATTGCGGCCGCGCTTGATCGGTCATAGCGAATATTGTGAACTTTTAACCCGATCGTTCGTTTGCAAATCCGGATTGTTGGGCTAACCTTTCCATATGAAATTGCCGCGCAACACACCGTCCTCGGAAAGAGGGGAGCCTTTCACCTCTCGTCGGCCTACCGCCTCCGCGCCCCTGCGGCCCGGCGAATCGCGGCGTCGCGGTTACCTCGACGGCCAAATGCTGATCGCCATGCCGGCGATGGGCGACGAGCGCTTTTCCCGCTCGCTGATCTATATTTGCGCGCACTCGTCCGAAGGCGCCATGGGCATCGTCGTCAACCATCCGGCGCCGAATATCGATTTCTCCGATTTGTTGGTGAAGCTCAACGTCATCCCGGCGGCCGACGTGATCCAGCTACCGACGCGGGCCGACGTGGTCAAGGTGATGCGCGGCGGTCCGGTCGAGACCGAGCGCGGCTTCGTCCTGCACAGCGCCGACTTTTTCATCGAGGATTCGACGCTGCCGATCGATGATGGCATCTGTCTCACCGCGACCATCGATATCCTCAAGGCGATCGCGCGCGGCGACGGGCCCGACAGCGCCATTCTGGCGCTCGGTTATGCCGGCTGGGCGCCCGGCCAGCTCGAGACGGAGATTCAAGGCAATGGGTGGCTGCATTGCGCGGCCGACCCCGACCTGATCTTCGGTGCCAACATCGGCGGCAAATACGAGATGGCGTTGAAGAAGATCGGCATCGATCTCGGCATGCTGTCGAGCGAAGCCGGGCACGCGTAAGGGATCGGTCGGCAGGAATCAGGAGCCAAAGACTTTTGCCCTGATACCCGTTTCCTGAGTCCTGTTTCCCGCTGTCTCCGGCTCGAGCAACGCCCGCGCCCGCTCGGCACTCATCGGCTCGCCAAATACAAAGCCTTGGGCAAACTCGCAGCCGAGCTGAGACAATTCGACGGCGTCGGAATCGGTCTCGGCGCCTTCCGCCACCACGTCCATGCCGAGATCGTGGGCGAGCGTGATGATGGACCGCAGGATGACCGGGCGCGTGCCTTTGGCCGTGGTGCGCACGAACGATTGATCGATCTTGATGGTGTCGAACGGGAAGCGTTGCAGATAGGACAACGATGAATAGCCGGTTCCGAAATCGTCGAGCGCCAGGCCGGCGCCGAGTTCGCGAATCCGGTGCAGCATCTGCGCGGCATGCTCCGGATTTTCCATCACCACCGACTCGGTCAATTCGAGCTTCAGCGATCCTCGCGTCAGCGGCGCGCGCGCCAGCACGGTGCGTAGATCCTGAATGAGGTCGTGGCGCAGCAATTGCCGCGACGATACATTGACGCTGGCGAAGATCGGCTCGCGATGGCGCAGCGTGCGCTGCCAGGTCGAAAGCTGCCGCGCCGTGCGATCGAGCACGAACAGGCCGAGCTCGACGATCAATCCGGTCTCCTCGGCAATGTTGATGAACTCCGCCGGCGACAGCCGGCCGAGCTTCGGGTGATTCCAGCGCGCCAGCGCCTCGAAGCCAGCGATCGAACGGTCTTCCAACCGCACGATCGGCTGATAAAGGATGGTGATTTCGTCGCGCTCAAGTGCTCGGCGCAGATCGGATTCGATCGTCAGCCGGTCGGATTTCCGCGCGCGCATTGCTGCCTTGAACACGTCGATGCGATCGCCGCCGCCGCGTTTGGCGTGATACATCGCGAGCTCGGCGTCCTTGAGCACCTCCTCGGCGCGCTGCGATTCGCTGTCCGCGAGCGCCAATCCGATCGCGGCGGTGAGGAATATTTCGCGATCGCGGAACGTGATCGGCGCGCGCAGCGTCTTGCGGATGGTTTCGGCCAGCGCGGTGATGCGCGCCAGTTCGCGCTCCGACAGCACGATCAGGCCGAACTGGTCGCCCGACAGCCGCGCCAGCGTGTCCTGCGGCTTGATCAGTCGGGCGAGCCGGCGCGCCAGCGTGAGCAGGATCGAATCGCCGACCGCCATGCCGACCGAGTCGTTGACCTGTTTGAAGCGATCGAGGTCGACCACCATGACGGTCGGCCGGATCGCCGTATCGGCCTTGGCGAGGCCGAGCACGGCTTGCAGCCGATCCAGAAACAATTCGCGGTTGGGCAGGCCGGTGAGGTTGTCGTGCACCGCATCGTGCAACAGGCGCTCCTCGGCGGTCTTGAACTCGGTGACATCGGTGAGCGTGCCGACCAGGCGCACCACTTCACCGTCGGAACCGACGACGGGCCGCGCGCGCAGCGCGAACCACAGATAGTGTCCGTCGGCGGTGCGCATGCGGAAATCCTGCGCCACGCGGCCGCGCCGCTGCTCCAGTACGCTGTCGAGCGTGGCGCGGAAGCGATCGCGGTCGAGCTGATGCAGCACGTCGAGCCATTTGGCGGCCGGACCGTCGAGCGAACCGTGCTTTAGCCCGAGCGCGGTTTCGGTCTCCGGGCTGGTATAGACCTTGTCCGAGGAGACGTCCCAATCCCAGATCATGTCGCCGGCGCCGGTCAGCGCCAGCGCCCGCCGCTCGACGTCGGAAACGATGCCACTGGTGGCGCCGCCGGCAAAGGCATGCTGCATCACCGTGAAACCGATCAGCATGACGATGAGGACGAGGCCGCCGAGCAAGGCCGGTCCGACGATATCGTTGGTGATGAAACCGAGCACGGTCAGCGCCGCGCCGATCACCCACACCACCAATAAGAGCCAGGTCGGGATCAGCATCACCGCGCGGTCGTAATCGTGGGTCGCGAGATAGATGACGAGGGCAAAACCGAGAATGGCGACCAGGAATAGCGACATGCGCGCGATGCCGGAGGCGACCGCCGGCGAGAACAGCGCCACGGCGACCAGTGCGCCGAGAAACGCCAGCCAGCCGACGGTGATATGGGCGTAGCGTACGTGCCAGCGGTTGAGATTGAGATAGGCGAACAGAAACACCAATAGCGTCGCCGCGAGGATGGCTTCGCCCGAGGCGCGCCAGATCCGCTCGGCGCTCGATGACATATCGAAGACTTTGGGCCAAAAGCCGAAATCGATGCCGATATAGATCAGTACCGCCCAGCCAAGCGCCGCCGCGGCAGGAAACATGACGCTGCCTTTGACCACGAACAGAATGGTCAGGAACAAGGCCAGCAGGCCGGCTATGCCGATAACGATGCCCTGATAGAGCGTGAGCGAGTTGAGCTTGTCCTTGTAAGCGTCGGGCTCCCACAGATAGAGCTGCGGCAGGTTATCGGTGCGCAGTTCGGCGACGAAGGTGATCACGGTGCCGGGATCGAGGGTGATGCGGTAAACGTCGGCATCAGCGCTGTCTTGGCGCTCCGGCGGATCGCCCGAGGACGGCGTAATGTAGACGATGCGCGATTGACCGAGGTCCGGCCAAATCAAGCCGGAACCGACCATCCGGTAATGCGGCGCCACGATCAGCCGGTCGATCTGCTCGTCGCCATTATTGGCAAGCGCGAAGACCGCCCAATTCCGTCCCGACTGGCGCGCGCGCACTTCGATGCGCCGGATGATGCCGTCGTCGCCCGGCGCCGTGGATACTTGAATACGATCGCCGTCGGTATGCTGGAACTGGACCGCGTCGGTCAGGTCGATTGCGCCGGCGTCGGTGCGGACATTGACGGCTTCGACGGCCTGCGCCGCCGACACGCCAATGAGCGCCGCGAAGGCGAGCGCCAGAAGCGTGCTGCCCAGCCTGCAAAGCGCCGTGGCGCACAAAGTTTTGGCGCAGAGCGTGTTGGCGCTCAAATTGGCGGCGCGCAAAAATGCCAAGAAACCCCTCCGAGGCCGGCAGTCGGCGCCGTTTGCGCCATCCTCATCGATCCCGGAAAGGAGTACCTACCGGGCTTTGCGCCGAATTCGCGACGGCCTGACTTCCTGGCGCCCCAAACCAGCCACGGCCGCGCACGCCCTAGGCCATTCTTAGTATCCCTTGACAGGTTGCAGGGCAAGGCGTTTCCCGTTTACTTTCAAAGGGTCAGGCCAAGTTTGCCGGTTTGGTTGCCAGGCCTGGGTGAAGCCGGACCGCGGCCTCGCGACGAACCTCCCGTGGTATGACAATGGCAGTCGCGGGCGATAAAATTTGCAGGCCGGAGGGGTGCAATGCCAGCTGTCGATGATGACGATCGACCGAAGAAGAAAATCGTCCACGAGATTGGGCAGGATCTGACACTGCTGTCAGCGAGCGAGCTCACTGAGCGGATCGGCGTTCTCAAGGACGAGATTGTGCGCCTTGAGGCCGACATGGCGCGCAAGCGCGTGATGAAATCCGCCGCCGATAGTGTCTTCAAGAAATAAGCGATTTCAGTGGTTTAGCGCCAAGCCGCAATCTCGGGTTCGCGCCGAATATGAAAAAGATTCGGTAAGCTCCTGAGATTGCTTAACCTTTCGTTAAGCTTTCTCGTTCATTACAGAATATGTCCATCTTCTGGACATTGAGTGGCTCCTGTCCACTCTGTTTGACGCCTCCCTGTTATCACCTTGAGCCGCCGGCAACGGCGGCTCTTTTTTTGTTAACGATTGTGACCGGCGCAGCAACGCCGCGATTTTTTCCTTTGGGCGAAACGCTGCCGGCAACTATGTCGGAAGGTTCACGCACCTCGGCGCTGGACAGCGCGCACGCGCCGCGCGATGCTGACGGCGGTGGTGTGAGGCGTACATGTCCGATAAGCGTGCGATGGAAGCCGGCGCGGTCTCCTTTAGCGAGCGGCTGGCGAGTTCCCAGGTTTTTGCGACCCTGTTTCGCGACGGCATGGCCTTGGTCGAGGAAACGGCGAGCTATCTCGACGGCGCCGGCCGCCAAGAGTCCAAGAAGCTCGAACGCAGCGCCGGTCTGGTTTACGCCACCGAGAGCATGCGGCTGACGACGCGGCTGATGCAGCTTGCTTCGTGGCTGTTGCTGCACCGGGCGGTCAAGGAAGGCGAGATGACGCTCGCCCAGGCCAGCAAGGAAAAGAGCAAGGTGCGGCTCGCCGCCTGCGAACCGGGCGATGCCAAATCGCTTGAGCTGTTGCCGGGGAAGCTGCAGGAACTGATCGCGCGCTCCACCAAGTTGCAGACCGAGGTGCGCCGCCTCGATTCCACCATGCATGCGCCGGCGCTGGCCAGAATCGCGGCCGACAACCCGGTCGAACGGCAATTGGGACTATTAAAGGCGGCGTTCGAGCAGGACGCCTGAAAGTTTGTCCCGCGCATTCCCGGACAAACGGGAATCCGACGACCGCTGCCCAGCTAGGTCTTCAAAAAACCCTGGAATTTCTTCTGGAACCGCGACAATCGGCCGCCGCGGTCGAGTAGATGCTGCTGTCCCCCGGTCCAGGCCGGATGCGACTTCGGGTCGATATCGAGATGTAGCGTATCGCCCGGCTTGCCCCAGGTCGTGCGCGTGGTGAATTCGGTGCCGTCAGTCATGACGACCTTGATGGTGTGGTAATCGGGATGGGTGTTGGGCTTCATAATTCTGCGCTTTGGCTTTGAACTGTTGACGAATTTGGGGGGTCTATAACGCGGCGCAACCGCGGCGGCAAGCCGCCGCAATTGACCGGCGGCAGCGCGGCAGGGCATTAGCATCGTGGTTGGTTCGCCTTCGGGGCGCAGGCGGCGGCCAGGAAAGACACGATGGAAAGACAGCAACTCCGCGCCGCCCTTTCACTCGCGGCCGTCTTCTCCGTGCGGCTGCTCGGCCTGTTCATGATCTATCCGGTGTTCGCGTCCTATGCGGGGGACCTCACCGGCGCCAATCCTTACCTGATCGGGGAGGCGCTCGGCATTTATGGGCTCACCCAGGGGCTCCTGCAGATTCCGTTCGGCCTCCTCTCCGACAAGGTCGGCCGCAAGGTGATGATCGTCATTGGGCTGATCCTGTTTGCGTTCGGCAGCGCGGTGGCGGCGCTGTCCACTTCGATCGACGGCGTCATCGTCGGCCGGGCGCTGCAAGGCGCGGGCGCGGTCGGCTCGGTGATCCTGGCGTTGGTGGCGGATCTGACGGCGGAGGAGAACCGCACCAAGGCGATGGCGCTGGTCGGCGTCACCATCGGCGGTTCCTTCATGGTCGCGCTGGTGGCGGGGCCGATCGTTGCGAGTTTCGTCGGCGTCGCCGGTATTTTCTGGCTGATGGTGGTCCTGGCGCTCATTGGCATTCTGATCACCCAGTTCGTGGTGCCCAATCCGCCCCGGCTGCGCGTGCATCGCGACGCCGAAGCGGTGCCGGCCATGATCGGCGCGGTGCTGCGCGACAGCGAATTGCTGCGGCTCGATTTTGGCATTTTCGCATTGCACGCCATGCTGACGGCGAGTTTTCTGGTCGTGCCTGGCCTGTTGCGCGGCACGCTCGATATAGCGGTCGGCAAGCAATGGATGGTCTATCTGCCGGTGCTCGTGGTCTCGGTGGTGGTGATGGTGCCGGCGATCGTGGTCGCCGAGAAATATCGCCGCATGAAAGGCGTCTTCGTCGGTGCGGTGGCGGCGCTGTTCGCAAGCCAGGTGATGCTGCATTTCGGCGCCGGCAATTTGTATGTTCTGCTCGCGGCGCTGGTGGTGTTCTTCTCCGCGTTCAACGTGATGGAAGCGAGCCTGCCGTCGCTGATCACCAAGGCGGCGCCGGCCGACGCCAAGGGCACGGCGATGGGGCTTTATTCGAGCCTGCAGTTCCTCGGCATCTTCGTCGGCGGCGTCGTCGGCGGCTATGCCAATGCGCACGGCGGCGATGCTGCGGTGTTTGCGCTCACCGCGGCGCTGGCGCTGGTTTGGCTTGTCGCCGCCGCCACCATGGCGCAGCCGAGTTATCTGACCACCCGGCTCATTCCGGTCGCCGACGGCAAGGATGCCGAAAGCCTGGCGGCCAAACTGCGGCAGGTGCCGGGCGTCGCCGAAGCCGTGGTGATCGCCGAGGACAAGCTCGCTTACCTCAAAGTCGACTCCAAAGCGTTCGACGCCAAGCTCGCCGCGTCGCTCGCCGGCGCGTCCTGAGCGGCGGCGTTGCCGTCGGCGCCTTGGGCCGGCGGCGTAAAGCGGCAGACGCAGTTGCGGCCGGAGCGCTTGGCCTCGTAGAGCGCGAGATCGGCCTGCTTGATCAGTTCCTCGACGCCCGCCGTCGCGGCGTCGCAGACGCTGGCGCCGACGCTGATGGTGACCGCAACGCGCTCGCCGCCCACGGCGATGACGTGTTCGGCGACAAGCTTGCGCAGCCGCTCGCCGGCGGCGACCGCGCTGTCGAGCGTGGCTTCAGGCAAAACCAGCGCGAATTCCTCGCCGCCCAACCGCCCGACGATATCGGACGCGCGCTTCTGCTTCTGCAAAATATCGGCGACCGTCTTGATGACTTCGTCGCCGGCATCGTGGCCGTAGCTGTCGTTGACCCGCTTGAAGTGGTCGATGTCGCACATCAAAAGCGCCAACGGCCGGCCGTAGCGGCGAAAGCGCGCCCATTCGGTCTCGGCGAGGCTAAGAAAATTGCGCCGGTTGTTGAGCCCGGTCATGCCGTCGATGGCGGCGAGCCGCTCCAGCGCCTCGGACTCGCGGACGAGATCGCTGACATTGCCGTAAGTGAGGAGCCGGCCGCCGTCGGGCAGCGCCTTGCAGTGAAAGCGGATCACCTCGCCGCTGGTGAGCCGGATATTGAGCGCGCCGTCGCGGCCGGTGCGGATCGCTTCGAGCTGGCGGGCGAGATAATCGCCGAGCGCATGCGGCGCCACCGCATAAGCGGCGTTGCCGCGGCCGTGATACATCAGCTTGATGAAATTCGGCCGGCTTTCGGCGACGTCATCGGGCACGCGCCAGAACCTGCGGAAGGTGCGGTTGACGAATTGCACGTTGCGCTGCGCATCGAGCACGACGATGCCGTAATCGAGATCGTCGACGATCGCGCGCAGCGCGGCCAGCTGCGCCGCCGGATCGGGACGCGCCAAATCCGCAGCTTCGGCATCGCTGGCGGCATAGCTGGTCCGCAACGTGTTGACACCGGCGGTCATGGTCATTGCCGCAATCTAGCTTCGGCTTGGCTCAAAATCGTTGCGGGTTTCGGCAAATTTCTAATGTCCTTGTTTTTAGGTGTTTCCACTTATTGCGACTTAAGGTCGCCAGCTCATGCGGTGCACCGGCCGGCCGGAAAACGCATTGACGCCGCCGCCGGTAATGACGAAGCCGCATTTCTCGTAGAAACGGATGGCGCGGGCATTGTCGGTGTTGACGTCGAGCGCGAGCCCCTTGGGCGATAGCCGCTTGGCCTCCGCGATCAGCGCGGAGCCAACGCCGGCGCCCCAAAACTCCGGCGCGACCACGAGCTGGTCGAGATAAAGCGACACCGGATCGACGGTGACAAAACCGATCATCGCCGCGGCATCGTTTGTCTGCGCGATCACGATCTTGGCCGCGGCCATGATCTCGCTCGTCCAGCGCGCCCGCCACCAGTCGAGCCGCGCGGCGAAATCGAATTGCGGGTAGGTCGCCTGCCAGGTTTTCAGCCACAGCGCGATCGCGGCATCCTCGTCGCGTGGCAGATAAGGCTGCAACGTGAATTCTGTGCTCTGCATCTTGCCTAGAGTTCGTCTGCTCCGGGTGGTCTGCGCGCCGGATGCCGGATGTGGAGAATTTGAACTTCTTCGCCCGTCACTGAATAGAAAATATTGTAGGTGTGATATGCGCTCCGCAATAGCCGCACGTTTTCCTCGTCCACGGCTTGGCCAATCTCTGGAAAATCAGCCAAGCCCGAGATCGATTTCGTAATCGCGCCCGTGACTTGAATGGCGGCTTCCGGACTGTGCTTGGCAATGTAGGAATGGATCGCTTCGAGATCCGCGAAAGCTCGCGGCAGATAGCGAACCCTCATAGGCCGACGCGTTTGCAGAACGCCGCGACCACCTCGTCCGGTACGAACTCGCCGCGCTCGGCTTGCGCTTTGGCCTCGCGTATCGCCGCGCGTTCCTCGGCGGAAAGCTTGTAGACGCCGAAGTGCTTAGTCTCGATGTCGACGATCGATTTGACCAATTCGGCCTGGGCTTCTTCCGGCCAATCGGCGACGCGTTCCAGAAGTGTTTGCACGACTTTGTTCATTGCAGCACTCTAGCAGAATGAGCGATGGTGTGCACGCCTCATTGCCTGATCTCCGCCTTGCCGGCCTCGCTCGCCGCTTCCTGCAACAGCCGCAGCAATTCGCGGTGCATGAAATCGTTGCCGGCGACGACGTCGCCCGATTTGAGAATATCGCCTTTGCCGTCGCAATCGCTGACGAAGCCGCCGGCCTCGCGCACCAAGAGCGAGCCCGCGGCAAGATCCCACGGCGCGAGATTGCGCTCCCAATAGGCATCGAGCCGGCCGCAGGCGACCCAGGCGAGATCGAGCGCGGCGGCGCCGTAGCGACGCAGGCCTGCGAAGCTCTGCTGCGCGGCGGCGATCTCATGGCGCGCCAGCGCAAGATCGCCGCGGCCGTAATGCGGCATCCCGCAGGCGACCACGGCGTCGGCGAGCTTTTGCCGCGCCGCGACGCGGATGCGCTTGTCGTTGAGATACGCGCCCTTGCCGCGCTCGGCGACGAACACTTCGTCGTTCGCCGGATTATAGACCACGCCGGCGACGATGGCGCCGTCGCGCTCGAGCCCGATCGACACCGCGAAATGCGGAATGCCGTGCAAAAAATTGGTGGTGCCGTCGAGCGGATCGACGATGAAGCGGTGGCTCTTGTCGGAGCCTGCGATCGCGCCGCCTTCCTCGCCGAGAAAGCCGTAATCCGGCCGCGCCTTGGCGAGCTCCTCGCGCACGGTCTCCTCGGCGCGGCGGTCGGCCGCGGTGACGAAATTGCGCGGGCCCTTGAGCGACACCTGCAAATGCTCGACCTCGCCGAGATCGCGCTTGAGCCCGCGCCCGGCGCGATGCGCCGCCTTGATCATGACGTTGAGAACTGCGGAGTGCTGCATGGCGTGTCTGGTAACCCTTAAATGCGCGGCGTCAAGTTTCATGGGGGAGGGGCCGGGCCGCGACGCTCGCGTCTCCCTCTCCGCGCGCGCGGGGAGAGGGTGGGGTGAGGGGCCTCTCCGCTGGGCGCGGAATTGCGGCTGCGTCTGCAACGCTGTCGCATCGTCCGCAACGCTCAGAATCGCGGAGAGGCCCCCTCACCCTCGCTTCGCTCGACCTCTCCCCGCGCGGCGGGGAGAGGTGTAATTCTTCCTCGTTCTCGCGATGCGGCTTCGCATCCGAGTTTTGCCACGCCACGGCAAGAAAGCCCTTCCAACGGCCTCCCTCAAAAAAGAAGGGAGGCGGAGCGCCGACAGGCGCACCACTGGTTTCCGCCCCGCCGCAGAAAGATAAGCCTGCCAGCGTATGCGGCGCGCGCTAGTTTCGCCCCCGGCCCCGCATTGGCGCGGGACTAAAAGGGCGGCGCGCTCGCCTTTCGGCGCCCCACCGCGGTCATGCGCCGAGGGTTTTATCCCTCGAACTCGGCTCCGGGCCGCGCTTCCTGGAATCACCGGATCCAAACGGGAGGACCCTCTCCGGCACCAGTGCAGCCAGCACCTGGCAGTCCGATCACGCGCCGGACGGTCGATGCCCAGAACCGCCCGGAACCACGGTGTATGGCCGCGCTTCCGGGAACCGCCCTCGTTCCACTTTCGAAAGTACCCTCGCGAAAGGCCCCTCCGTGAACGAGATGGAAGAGGATGTAATCGATACGGTGACGGGTGTCAAGGGGTACGTCGCTACATTGGAGACGATCATTCCCGAAGCCGTCATGGCCGGACTTGTTCCGGCCATCCACGTCTTTGGCTGCTCGGCCCGCGATTGGGTTTGCTTGAGTGCGCTGTTCAAGGAGCCGGGCGCCAAATCATCCGACGGTTTGCCGGCAACCGAGCGAGAGAGCGTCGAGGGCCCGCCCGAATAGCGAACGCCTCACGCCGCCGAAGCGCGGACTTCGAGATGCACGCCGGTTTTCTTCTGCAGCACGCGGATGACTTCGGACAGATTGGCCGCGGTTGGATTGCCCTTGGGGCCGAACATGCGCATCAGGCTTTTCGGCGGTATCCGCGTCGCTTTGGCCAATGCTGCAAATCCGATGGTTGCAGTATGATGAAGTGCGTAACACCGTGCGGGCCGTACCAGCGTCTCCCGCGAGCAGTGTCTGCACGGCTTCCTGGAACAGGGCCTGCCGGAATTCCGGATCAGCTTCGATCTTGGTCTTGACGTGGTCCCTGAAGCTGACTGTGAGAACCATATTCACCTCACGCGCGATTGGACGCCTTGCCCTTGTATTCGCTCCAATGGGCCTTGGCCGTCATGATGTCCTCGCTTTGCCGCTTCTTGGTGCCGCCGGCCATCCACGTCTTTGGCTCGCTCAGTCCCTAAGACGTGGATGCCCGCGACAAGCGCGGGCATGACGGCCGAGGTTCCTTCATGCGAAGTGTGCATCCCACATCTGTTCCAGGGAAGCGCTGCATCACGCGGCTTCGCCGATTTCGAGCCGCACGGCGAGGCCGGCCGGCCGCGCCAGATTCATCAGCGCGTCGAGGCTGAACTTGTCGATCCGGCCGCGCATCAGGTCGTTCAAGCGCGGCTGTGTCAGCCCCAGGCGCCGCGCCGCCGCGGTCTGATTGACCTTCCAGCCCTCGATCTTGCCGCGCAGCGCAATCATCAGCGCCGAACGCGCCCGCATATTGGCTGCGTCCGCTGCGGTATCTTCGAGCGCATCCCAAACGCTGGCGAATTTTTGCCGTTTCATTGTCGATCCTTATGCAATTCACGAAACCGCTTGGTCGCGAGCGCGATGTCCTGTCGTGCCGTCCTTTGCGTCTTTTTCCAAAACGCGTGCAGGACAACGATCCGGTCCGGCAGCGTCGCCAGATAGATCACGCGGAAGGCGCCGGCGCGATCACGAATGCGAAGCTCACGAACGCCGGCGCCGATTGTCTGCATCGTTTTCCAATCGTCCGGCTCCAGGCCACGTTGAACCCGATCAAGCTGGTAGCCGGCGGCGCGACGCGCGGTCGGAGGAAAGTCCCGCAACCGGGCCAGCGAGTCACCTGCGAATTCGATCGGCTTCAACGACGGCAGCCTATATCAAAACGGATATAATGGCAACTTAAGGTGGCCGGGATCATAGCGGATGACAGCGCTAAGTTACCTTTTGGCAACGGGTTCGTCTTTGCGAGATGGCGGCACCACCAGCACGGCGCCGGGCCGAAAAAATCGGCCGCGTTCGGCTTTGGAGAAATCGTATTCGTCCTTCATGTCGGCAAAGCATGCACAACCAGAAGGGGATTTCCAGGGGAGCTATACCAGCACCGCCCGCCGATAAGTGCGGTGGAGTGAAGTAGATAGCTAGCCTCCTGTCGCTTATCGAAACCCCATCACCCGCCACCGCCGGGCTTGACCCGGCGGCCCACGGCGAGGAAACGGAAAGAAACTACCTCGATCCGCTTGAGCAACGTCAGATTGCACGGCTAAGATGGTTTCGGTCAGGCGCAGGGAGTGCTGCACCATGAGTCTAGTAGCCGAGCGAACGACTCCACCAAAAACATCGGATCGCGGCATCGCGTTACTGAAATTCACGCTTGAACTTCTTAAGAGCCGGCCGGACGGCCTGCGGCCGCAGGATATCTTTCGCGAAATTCAGGCGAAGGTGCCGCTTGATTCTTTCGATACCGAGCCGATGAAAGGCTCAGGCTTGCCTCGTTGGCGCGCATCTCTTCATTTCTTCTCCGTTGCGGCCAGTAAGGCTGGTTACTTGACCAAGTCCGACGGCTGGTGGCGCATTACGGAGGAAGGTCAGAAAGCCGCAAGTCTCCCAGTGGATGAGCTAAAGCGGCTGGTTCGTGCGGGCTATCGCAAATGGCGGTGGGGAGGAAAAAAGGCGACGGCAGAGCCAGCGGAAACCTCAGCGAGTGTCGAGGAAGATGAGGTCGAATCCGAAAGTGCATCGGTGTTATTTGACGATTCCAAGCAGAAGGCTCGGGCAGAGATCGATGCCCATCTAGACACGCTCAGCGCTTACGATTTTCAAGAGCTGGTCGGAGCGTTGCTAGAGGGCATGGGCTACACGACGAGATTTGTCTCACCTCCTGGACCGGACGGCGGCACGGACGCGCTGGCTTACGTTGATCCGTTAGGAGCGCGCACGCCACACATACGAGTTCAAGTCAAACACAAGGATCATACGGCCGGTCGAGAAGAAATCGCCGCGCTACGCGGGATTATTCGTGCTGATAGAGAGATTGGGGTCTTTGTCTCGTCGGGGGGCTTCAGCCGCGACGCAAGACGAGAGGCGGAACGAGGAGCGGTTCATATCGAACTGATCGATCTTGATCGCTTTTTAGAGCTTTGGCTTCAGCACTACGCTAAAATTCCCGAGGCAACGCGCGCCAAACTTCGATTAGAACCGGTCTATTTCTTGGCGCCCGATATCACGTAAATATTTTTCTTACGCCTGCTCATGGCGTATCAAGTCCGTAAGAGCTTCGAAGACTCGCTCCTGCAAGTCTGGATCGCCCGTACGATCGGCGACCATTGCGCGAAGACGTCTGTCCCGTTCAGTGACGAACTTTTCGTAGCGCTGTCTGAGCTCAACGCACTCATCAGCAGCCAAAGGGACGCGGGTCAATCCTCGAATGCCCTCCAGCGCAATTGAGGCCACTAGGGCGGCTTGCTCCCGATTTTTTGTAGAAACTAGAGAGATCTGCTTTCGACCCCTCAGAAAACGAACGCTACCATCGGGGGCGAAAATGTCTTCGTGAACCTCCGGTATGCCAACCACAGGCAAATCGAGCGTAACGTAGGGCCGATCAATACGTAAAAAGTCCCTGAAAGGTCTTAGCAAGTGTCCTTGACTGTCCTTGATTTCCGTCAAAATTTGATGAGCGATCTCAGGTGGAGATAGCGCAGCCTTGCGCTTGGACCTATTCTTGTTGGCTATCGCCAATTCCTCCTTTTGGCGTGCGCCCTCAAAAAACTCGCGCAGGTAAGTGTAAAGACGATCCAGAAGTTTCTTGCGATCCTGGGCGCTTGTGACCCCGAGCATTTCGAGTACCGCATCATCCAGGTCGTGCCGATCATCCATGTCCAATTCGGATAAATCAGATATCTCGTCGAGTTCGCGCTCCCGCCCGGTCTTGGTATAGGCCATTCGCCGCATCCGTCGCTCCGATAGAAATTGCAGCGCAGGACGCTCCTTCAATACTTCGAATGCCATGGATACCCGACGACGTTGCTGGGGCGTGGCGGCTCGGGGATCTGGCACAGGCATCATCGTGACGTCGATAACTTCGGTCTTGAGATTTCCTTCATTTCCGACCGGCCGGCCATATAGAAATTTCGCGAGAACAACAAAGGATGAATTCAGGACACCTGCCATTAATTCCGGCGAAAGAGCGCTGGTAATAACATCAAACAAGTTATGATTTGCGATGAGCTTGTGGTCGTTAACGGGTATTGCGTGCTTGTACTGTTGGGCCATCGGCCAGAAAAGATTGCCTATTCGATGTCCTGTCAGATCGAACCACTCACGGCTATGTGTCACGCGAGCTGCACAAGTTGAACCCTTGTGATAGCCCTTCAATTCTCCCCATTCGATATACTTGAGTACGTAACTGCCCTTAAGTTTGTGCTTTGGGCCTTTAACTAATAAAATCATGCGAGCGCAATCTTCAGGCTTTACGGTAAAGCCTTTCACTTCCATGAGATTGTGTACTTCGGGTTCGAGATATTGTGGCTCAATCGGCCGAATCTCGCCGGCTTTTTCCCCACATCTGACCAGTTTGACGTGTCCTGACTCAACGTCCTGTCGACGAATGCCAAATTCTTGCATGAATTCATGAAATGTAGGGAACTTCTGAAGACACTCTTGGCTCACATCACGCGGGAAAAAGAACTCATCCTTGCCAGACTTCACGCCAAACCGAACTTCCGACAACTCACCTAGCGCGGCGAACCGGCCTCCCAGTCGATCCATGAGATCGAACCAAAGGTCCGGAGCACGCAGATAAATACCCCACTTTCCGCCGTAATAGGCGTCGTCGCTAGAATTCTGGTTATTCCGTTCTTCTGTCTCTTCCCCCTCATTCGACGCTTCTGTCTTATCCATAAGGCGGGATAGTTTAATCCCATCCTGCAAGAGGCGGTCCTGTCCTACTAGCCGCGCACGAAAGCGGCTGGTGGCCGTGTCTTTGTCCAAATTGAGAATTTCATTGCGAAAAGTATCGGCCGCCCGAACAGCACCTGCTGTGGTTCCGTCGTGGTCCAAAATCTCTGCAATGGGTTCGCGTAGTTGAACAAAACGTACAAGGTTGGCGCGGCGATCTTGAGGGGCGGCGCAAGCTTTCAGGATGGTGGCGGCTGTGACAACGCGAGCCCCCACGAACCAGGGTTCAGCGATGCTTTCGAATACAGCAACAATCTTGAAGCGAGAGAGTATCCAGTCTTGGAGGCGGAATCCGTACTCGACGTCTAGCCATTAACTCGATGTCAAAAGGCATAGCCAACCGTCCGGCTTAAGGAACGTCGCGGCATGTGGCCAGAAATAGCAATGAAGGTCACTCCGTCCTGATAGTGCGCGTACGCTTCCTTTCTAACCAGCGCCCTGTAGTATTCCTTAGTGCCCCGCTTGGGGTGCCCCTTACCTTTTGCCTTGTCGCTCCTAATCTCTTCCTGCCGAACATATGGAGGATTGCCCACAATGACGTCGAGCGACGGTATCTCAATATCGCGATGTTGGGTCCGGCCAAGCCCTTTGGATCGGGCGTGGCTCGGAAGGCTTAAGAATCTACTTTTGGCCGTGACGTCGAAGAAATCGCCGCGCGCAATTAAGGGGTAGTTTTCGTCTTGAATGAGTTCGCGCGTCGCAAGATTGATGGTAGTCAGATGACATGCGAACGGGGATACATCCACGCCGTAAAGTTCATTTAGCATCTTATCATGCGAACGGCTCGGTGAAAGCTCGCGCTTGCGCGCATACGCTCTAACAAGGAACGTTCCGCCGCCGCATGCCGGATCCATAACAAACTCTGCCCCGCTGCGAATTCCGAAGCTGTTTATAAGGTCAACGACCTCCACTCGCGTGTAATATTGTCCATATTTGTGACGTTCATCGGGGCTTATAAGTCGTTCAAAAATATTGCCAATAATTTCGTAGTCGAGCTTAGAAAAATCAAATTCGTGAATTTGATTTATTAGTGCCCGCCAGTAGCGAACGGCATGATCAGAGTAAAACGGAATTCGATTGCCGACGTTAGTGTGGTCCTCGCCAAATTGGCCTGCACCCGGTTTGGTTGACACCCGCCTAAGCTAATCCCGCCTGCATCTCGAACTCCACGGGACTTAGATATCCGATCGTCGAGTGCCGGCGTTTCGGATTATAGAAGCATTCAATGTAGTCGAACACATCGGCCTTGGCTTCGTCGCGCGTCCGATAGGTTTTGCGCGCTGTGCGCTCGGTCTTCAGCGAGGAGAAGAAGCTCTCCATCGCCGCATTGTCCCAGACGTTGCCTGAGCGGCTCATCGAGCAGACGACACCGTGATCTGCCATCAGCCGCTGGAACTGCTCGCTGGTGTATTGGCTGCCGCGATCGGAATGATGCAGCAGCGCGTCGGGCTTGCCCCGCCGCCAGATCGCCATCACCAGGGCGTCGGTGACGAGCTGCGCCGTCATCGCCGCACTCATCGACCAGCCAACCGCGCGCCGCGAGAACAGATCGATGACGGCAGCCACATAGAGCCAGCCCTCCGCCGTCCACACATAGGTGAAGTCGGCAATCCATTTGCGGTTGGGAGCAGGCGCCTCGAAGCTGCGGTTGAGCACGTTGGGAGCGACGGCGGCGACCTGCCGCTCACCCAGATCGGGCGGCAGCCGACGCCGTCGCGGACGCGCTTTGAGAGCCTGTAATCGCATCAATCGCTCGATCCGATGCAGTCCACACGACACGCCCTCCGCCAGCATGTCGTGCCACACCCGCCTGGCGCCGTAAGTTCGATCGCTGGCGAGGAAGCTGGCGCGAACCTTGGCACCGAGCTCTTCATCACTGCGGCTGCGTCGACTGCGCGGTCGCCTCAGCCAGGCATAGAACCCGCCCCGCGAGACACCGAGCGCCCCGCATAACCACTCCGCCGGCCAGATCCCCCGGTGCTTCGCAATGAATCCGAACTTCACATCAATTCCTTCGCGAAGTAGGCCGCGGCTTTTTTTAGGATGTCTCGTTCCGCCTTCAGCCGGATCACCTCGCGCTTGAGCTGCGCGATCTCCAGCTGCTCGGGCTTCATCTGACCTTGGCCGGGGAACGCATGCTGCGGATCGTCCGCAAGCGCCTTCACCCAACTACGCAACTGTGACTGATGCACACTGAGATCGTGCGAGGCCTGGGCATACGATACGCCCCGCTCCTTGATCAGCCGCACAGCCTCAAGCTTGAACTCTCGTGTAAACTTCCGCCTCTCCATGACCCACCTCCGGTTCCATTAAAACACCTAACTCGGTGTCTTCGGAACCGGGTGCAGGCCACATACCGTCTCGTAGTCGCCTGTGATCCGTTTGGCTTCGGCGAAGTAGCCTTCTAAGTGGAGGCGAAGCTCGTCGCCCTTATCGATGTGCTCAGGAACATTTAGTTTTTGGAGTTGCGCTCCATAACGCTTCATCAAGGCTTCGTAAAAGACGAGCCTGTTAACGAGCGCGTAGCAGGAAAACTTGGCAGCGCGCTCCAGATTGTCACGGATCCCCTCCGGGTCGGAGGCGAGCGTCCATCCCTGGTCGTCGCGCATCCATCCGTCTAGGTCGTTCCTGACGTGCGCTCTCTTGTATTGTTGTTCAAGTTCATCAAATGTGAGTTGAATAGGTAGGCTAAGGGCGGACTCAAGGGCTTCGACGAAACGTTCATCTGGGGGCTTGAATCCAACTGTTGCGCGGCCGAGGATGATTCTACCAAGTTCGTTTAGAAACTGACTGAGCCAGCTTTTGATTGCTTCTTCAGTACTTGGTAGGATCAGGTGCGTTTCTTTGGCTACCGAAACAACCTTCCAGGCGCGGTAATATTGGCCAGCCGATGGATCGTCAGTAGGTGTGTCGGTTTTCCAGAGCACGCATTCGTTGACATTCCAGGTAAAGAAATATTCTGCTCTCGCGCGGCGCGCCTTCGCTCTGGCGTCAGACACGACCGTCGCGTTGTAGGGTGTTGCGCCGTCCTTTTGGTACGGCAGCTTGATCTCGCCCGTGATAAGAATTCTGCCATCCTTACCGAGCAACGAAATATCGCGACGTTTGGCGATTCCCTTGCTGCGGCGGTCGAATTTTACGGCAGCGAATGGAAGTGACGGATCGTTTTCAATGATCCGATCCATCCACGATACGACGTCGGCCGTAAATTCGTGCTCGTGGGGAAAGTCATCGGCTGATATGGCGGAATCGGCCATCAATGGAGCTCACTATCTCATCGCGAGAACGCAGCGTGGCTCGATCAAATCTCCGCAGCGTCGGGCGAATGCTTCTTATCAAATGGACGTCGCGAGCACCAATGGTCACTGAATAATCCGAGACGCTATGCCGGATTTCGCGCTGTCCGCACAGGGGCTACGGCGGAGAAGCCGCTCAATCCAGGCTATGCGGCTCGGCCCCACCCCGCGCACCTGCGGTGCGCGACCCTCCCCCTGCAGGGGAGGGTGAAGGAATTCGGCGGTAGGGAGATTTTTCTCCCGGATTTCGCTTTGCGTAATCCGGGCTACGGCGCGGCCCAGTCCTGGATCACCAAATCCGGCACGCGCACGAACTCGCGCGCGTTTGCCGTGACCAGCGTGGCGCCGCGGCGGCGTGCCTGCGCGGCGATGAGAATGTCGTAGGGGCCGATCGGCGTGCCGGCCTTGGCCAGCGCGGCGCGGATGTCGCCGGCTTCTTGCGCGTCCTCGGCATCGAAGTTCAACACGCGAATCGGTCCGGCAAGAAAATCCGAAATGGTCGCGACATTGTGCTGCCGTCGCGCGCTCTTGGCGATGCCGTACCAAAGCTCGAACAGCACAATCGAGGACACAGCAACAGGAGCGGCGCCGCGAATCGCCTGATCGAGCCGCGCCCGCACGCGCGAGGCGGGATTATTGGTAGCGACGATCACCGCATCGGTGTCGAGGCAGATCATTCGTCATCAAAGTATTTTCGGTCATCGATCGGCATCGGCGGCTGTTCGGGCCGGCCTTCGGGCAGAAATTCCCCGCCATGTTCATCGATCTTCGCCCACCAGGCGGCCAGGTCGAACGGTTCGCCGACCGGCTCAAGCAGCACGGCGCGGCCGATGCGTCGCACGCGCACTTCCTTGCCCGGCAGGCGAAATTCTTTCGGTAGCCGCACCGCTTGGCTGCGGCCGTGCATGAAGAGCTTTGCGGTGGTTTTCTCGGTGGTTTTTTCATTCATGGGCGGCGGTCCGAAGTAGTAGATACCAATGATATATACCATTTTTTTGGGCGATGACACAACGCTTTTGGCGCAGTGGACTGCTTCAGGGCTTGGCGGTCGGCGCCGCCAGCGATTGCTGCGGCGCCGCCGCGGCCGCCGCCCGCGCGGCTTGCGCCTGTTTGAGCGCTTCGAGCCATGGCTGTGCCTGCTTGGTGCCTTCCGCCACCGTCGCCGGGGGCAGGCTTGTCATGAAATCGTCGAGCGTGATGTCGGTCTCGCCGGCGGCGCGCGAGACGAGGTGCCATTTCACCGCTTTGACCGGATCGCGCGGGGCGCCCAGCCCGCTCGCGAGAATCCGCGCGTAGCGGTCTTGCGCGATGGGGCTGCCTTGTTTGGCGGCTTTGAAGAAGATCGCGGCGGCGGCGTCTTCGTTGCGGGTGACGCCGTCGCCGTTATAGAGCGCGATGGCATATTCGACCTCGGCGTCGGTGTCGTCGCCGAGTGCGGCTAACGCCCACAGTTTCACCGCTTCGTGCATGTCTTTGGGCACGCCGCGGCCGTCCTTGTAGAAGGTGCCGAGCGCGTATTGCGCCTGCGGGCTGCCGGCGTCGGCGGCCTGGCGCAGCAATTCGGCGGCGCGCTTGAAATCCTGCGGGAACAACTGGCCCTCGATATAGAGCAGCGCCAGATCGTAGGCGGCCTCGGGATGGCCGAGCTTGGCGGCGTCGGCGAGCCATTTGGCGCTTTGCTCGCGGTCGCGCGGGCCGGCGCGGCCGGCGAGCGCGAACATCGCCAGCGCGAACATGGCGTTGCGGTCGCCGCGCGCGGCGGCGAGCTTGTACCAGTCGGCGGCCTTGCTGTCGTCGCGCGGCACGCCAAGCCCGTTGGCGTAAAGCTCGCCCAACAGCGTCATCGCCGGCGCGTTGCCGTTCTCGGCGTCGTCGGTGGCGTAGCGGAAGGCGGTGACGAAATAGCCGCGCTGATAGGCGCCGAAGGCGAGGTCGGGTTTGGCGCCGTTGGCGGGCGGCGGCAGCGCGGTTTCCGGGGCGTATTGCACCGGCGGCGCCACGCGTGCGGGCGGCGGTTTTGGCTGGGCGGATGCGGGGTGGGCGAGGGCGAAGAGCGCGGCGAGGGTGAATAGCGCAGCGCGGCGCAAATCTATTCCCGCTCGTCCCCGCGAAAGCGGGGACCCAGTGGGTTTCCCGCAGCATCGATCGGCCCCCTCTGGATTCCCGCTTGCGCGGGAATGAGCGGTGAAACCGAACGCGCGCGTCACGGCGCGGCCGGCGCGGCGAGGGTTTGCGCGGCGGCGGCGATTGCTGCGGCGGTGTTGTGCGGCTCGGTCCATATCCACTCACCCAGCGCGATGAAGTCGGCGCCGGTCTTGGCGATCGGGGCGATCTCGTCGCGGCTTGCCGCATAGCCGACGCAAGCGATTTCGAACAGCTCCGCCCACCAGGACAGGCGCTCCAGCGCCTCGTCGAAGGCGCGCGGCCCGCGCGGGGCCGGGTCGCCGAACATCACGTAATCGGCGCCAGTCTCGGCGGCGAGCATGGCATCATGACGGCTTTGCAGGCCGCCGGCGCCGGCGATGCGGTCGGGCTTGAGCAAAGCCAGCGCCGCGGCGAAAGCCTCGATGCTGGACAAATGCGCGCCATCGGCGCCGGCGCGCGCCACGATGGCGGGATGGCCGTCGAGGATCAGTGCGACATCGCGCCGCTGCACGGTCTCGGCGATGGCTTTGACGCGGTTGATCAGCGTGCGCTCGTCGGCGTCGGCAAGGCGCAGCAGCACCGCGGCGACGTCGCCCGAGCCGAGCGCAGCCTCAAGCTCGCGCGCGAAAGCCGCCGGCTCGGCGAGCGGCGGGGTGATGAGATAGAGGCGGGGGGGCACAGTCATCCGCCCCCGCGACGCGGGGGATTGCGCGCTCATCGTGATCGTTTCCCGGGCGCGGCGCAGCACGAAGTGAAACGGAGTGGTGCGCCGCAGACCCGGGATCGTAACACACGCAGAGTTTGCAACGATCCCGGAACAGCGGCGCAGCGCTGCGCGCTGCACCGCATCCGGGAAACGTAGCCCATGGCGTTCACGCCGCCTTGCGCTCCAGGTCGGCTTTCCATTGGCCCGCGGTGGCGAGGCTGTTCATCATGGCGCGGTGGGCGAAGGCGCGTTGCGCGGCTGCGGTGTTTTCGGATTTGCCCGACCACGCGGTCTGCGGCGCGTGCTGCAGCGCGCGGCCGTAGGAGAAGGTGACGCGCCACGGCAGCGGGCCCATCTTGTTCATGGCGTCGAGATGGGCGGTGGCCTCCTCGTCGGACTGGCCGCCGGAGAGGAAGGCGATGCCGGGCACCGCGGCGGGCACGCACTCTTTAAGCACGCGCAGCGTCTTGTCGGCGACTTCTTCCACCGACGCGCGCTTGCCCGATTTCTTGCCGGGCACCGCCATGTTGGGCTTGAGCACCATGCCTTCGAGCGCGACGCGGTTATAGAACAATTGCTGGAACGTCTCCTTGAGCACCCAGGTGGTGACCTCGACGCAGCGGTCGATGTCGTGGTCGCCGTCCATCAGCACTTCCGGCTCGACGATCGGCACGATGCCCTCGTCCTGGCACAGCGCGGCATAGCGCGCGAGCGCATGCGCATTGGCGGCGACGGCGGTGTAGCTCGGCATTTCATGCAGTTGGGCGTCCCTTGGCCGATATCGATCACCGCGCGCCATTTGGCGAATTTGGCGCCGAGCGTGCGGTATTCGATAAGCCGCTCGCGCAGGCCGTCGAGCCCCTCGGTGACGACCTCGCCGGGGCAGTTGGGCAGCGGCTTTGTGCCCTTGTCGACCTTGATGCCCGGCAGCGTGCCGGCCTTTTCGATCAGCTTGACCAGCGGCGTGCCGTCCTTGGCGTTCTGGCGGATGGTCTCGTCATAGAGAATGACGCCGGAAATATATTTCGACATGGCGTCGGTCGAGCGGAACAAGAGTTCGCGATAGTCGCGCCGGGTGTCGGCGGTGGACTCCACGCCGAGCGCGTCGAAGCGCTTCTTGATGGTGCCGGTCGATTCGTCGGCCGCCAGGATGCCCTTGCCCGGGGCGACCATGGCTTTCGCCACTTTGTTCAATTCGGAAAGATTCATCGCGCCCTCCAAATCTTACGTCGCCGGCTGTCCGGCGTCATGCGGTCATGTTTCCCGGATGCGGTGCAGCGCGAAGCGGTGCGCCGCTGATCCGGGATCGTCGCGAACTCCGAGTCTTGTAACGTTCCCGGTTCTGCAGTGCATCACTTCGCTCCGCTCAGTGCTGCACTGCGCCCGGGAAACGCACTTCAATCGGCGTCCACTGGGACACTCTGCGCCACCAGCAACACTTTCACGCCCGGCAGCGTCTTGCCTTCCAGCGATTCCAAAAACGCGCCGCCGCCGGTCGAGACATGGGTCAGGCGGTCGGTCACCGAGGCGAGGTTGAGCGCCGCCACGGTGTCGCCGCCGCCGGCAAAACTGACAAGCTTGCCGGCCGCCGTGAGTTCCGCCGCGGCTTCCGCCACCTCGATGGTACCATTGTCGAACGGCTCGTGCTCGAAGGCGCCGAACGGGCCGTTCCACACCAGCGTCTTGGATCGCGCCAGCACCGAGACGACATGCTCGACGGTGCGCGGGCCAATGTCGAGGATCATGTCGGTAGCGCCGACGTCGTCGACGGAGACAACGCGGGTCGGCACGTGGTCGGCGAGCTTTGCCGCCACCACGGCGTCGACCGGCAGCACGATCTCGCGCCGCATCGCTTTGGCCTTGGCCATGATGTCGCGCGCGGTCGCAACGAGGTCGGCCTCGTAGAGCGATTTGCCGACGGCTTTGCCCTGCGCCACCAGGAACGTATTGGCCATGGCGCCGCCGATGATCAGCGTCTCCACTTTGGCGAGGAGATGGCCGAGGAGCTCGAGCTTGGTCGACACTTTGGCGCCGCCGACGATCGCGGTGACCGGATGCTGCGGATGCTCGAAGGCGCGCGCCAGCGCGTCGAGTTCGGCCTGCATGGCGCGGCCGGGATAGGCGGGTAGCTTGCCGACGGTGACGATCGCGGTGTTGGAGGCGTGCTCGCGATGCGCCGCCGAGAAGGCGTCGTCGACGAAAATGTCGCCCAGCGCGGCGAGCTTTCTGGCGAATTCCTTGTCGTTCTTCTCTTCCTCGGGATGAAAGCGTGTGTTTTCGAGACAAAGAATGTCGCCGTTCTTCATCGCGGCGACCGCCTGCTCGGCGGCGGGCCCGACACAGTCATCGGCGAAGGCCACCGGCTGCTTGACGATGCGCGCCACTTCGGCGGCGACGGGTTTGAGCGAGTCCTTCAGCTCGCGGCCCTTCGGCCGGTTGAAATGCGACAGCAGAATAATCTTGCCGCCCTTGCCGGCGAGCTCGCGGATGGTTCGCGCGGTCTCCTCGATGCGGGTCGAGTCGGCAACCTTGCCGCCGGCCATCGGCACGTTGAGGTCGACGCGAAGGAGCACGCGCTTTCCTTTGACGTCGGCGTCGTCGAGTGAGCGGAAGGACTGCATGGGACGCGGCGCTTCGATGCGAAAGGTCAGCCGAGCTTGCCCATCGCCACCGCGGTATCGACCATGCGATTGGAGAAGCCCCACTCATTGTCGTACCACGACATCACGCGAACGAAAGTGCCATCGATCACTTTGGTCTGGTCCATGTGGAAAACGGATGAATGCGGGTCGTGGTTGAAGTCGCTCGACACATTGGGCGCGTCGGTGAAGCCGAGGATGCCCTTAAGCTCTTGCCCGGCGGCGCGCTTGACCGCGCCGTTGATCTCGTCCTTGGAGGTCGCGCGCTTGGCGACGAATTTGAAGTCGATCACCGAGACGTTCGGCGTCGGCACGCGGATCGACACGCCGTCGAGCCGGCCGGCAAGCTCCGGCAGCACCAGGCCGACGGCCTTCGCCGCTCCGGTCGAGGTCGGGATCATATTCGTCGCCGCGGCGCGCGACCGGTAGATATCCTTGTGCACCTGGTCGAGCAGATGCTGGTCGTTGGTGTAGGAGTGGATGGTGGTCATAAACCCCTTGTCGATGCCGACGGCGTCGTTGAGCACCTTGGCGACCGGCGCCAGGCAATTGGTGGTGCAGGAGGCGTTGGAGACCACGGTGTGGGATTTGTCGAGCTTGTCGTGATTGACGCCGTAGACCACGGTGAGATCGACGCCGTCGGCGGGCGCCGAGATCAGCACGCGCTTGGCGCCCGCGGTCAGATGCGCCGAGGCCTTGTCCTTGGCGGTGAAAATGCCGGTGCATTCCAGCGCCACGTCGATGCCGAGCTCTTGCCACGGCAGCTGCGCCGGATCCTTCACCGCGGTGACTTTGATGGTGCCGTTGCCGACGCTGATGGTGTCGCCTTTGACCGTCACTTCGCCCGGGAAGCGGCCGTGCACCGAATCGAAGCGGAGCAGATGCGCATTGGTCTCGACCGGGGCGAGATCGTTCACCGCGACGACCTCGATGTCGTGACGGTCGGCTTCGACGACGGCGCGCAGAATATTGCGGCCGATGCGGCCAAACCCGTTAATCGCAACCCGAACCGACATTCTGATCTCCCGGTCTCCCTTTGCCCGCCTGTCCGGAAATGTGCGGCGGCGGCACTTCTTATCTAGTTATCTTCTATGACTTTCCTAACCGCGCCAATGCCGCTTCCGCCACCTTTTCCGCGGTAATTCCGAAATGACGGTAAAGGTCCTTGGCCGGCGCACTGGCGCCAAAACCGGTCATGCCGACGAAAGTTCCGTCCGAGCCGATAATGGCGTCCCAGCCCTGGCGGATGCCGGCTTCGACGGCGACATTTACTTTAGCGTTGCCGACGATAGTCGCGCGCCGGCTTTCGGGTAGCGCCAGCAAAAGCTCAAAGCATGGCACCGACACCACCCGCGCCGAGATTTTGCGCGCGGCGAGAAGCTTTTTGGCTTCGACTGCGATGGCGACTTCCGAGCCGGTGGCGAACAGCGAGACGGCGGCAGCGTCGTCCTCGGCCGGTGCAATTTCATAGGCTCCGGCGGCGCAGCGGTTGGCTTCATCGAAGCCGTCGCGCAGTTGCGGCAGGTTCTGGCGGGACAGCGCCAGCACGCTCGGGCTGTCCTTGCTTTGCAGCGCGAGCTGCCAGCATTCGACGGTCTCGACCACGTCGGCGGGGCGAAACACCTTCAGGTTCGGGATCGCGCGCAGCGCGGCGAGCTGTTCGACCGGCTGATGCGTCGGGCCGTCCTCGCCGAGTCCGATCGAGTCATGCGTCATCACGTGGATGACGCGCTGGCCCATCAGCGCCGCGAGCCGGATCGCCGGCCGGCAATAATCCGAGAACACCAGAAACGTGCCGGAATAGGGAACGATGCCGCCGTGCAGCGCCATGCCGTTCATGGCCGCCGCCATGCCGTGCTCGCGCACGCCGTAATGGATGAAAGTGCCGGCATAATCCGGCGCTTGGAGCACCTTCATGCCTTTGGCGCGGGTGTTGTTGGAACCGGTGAGGTCGGCCGAGCCGCCGATCATGTCCGGCAGCGCCGCGGTCAACGCATCGAGCGCGAATTCGGATGCGGCGCGGCTGGCGATCTCCTTCGGCGCGGCGGCAAGTTTTTCCTTTAAGTCCTTGACGGCGGCCGCGAGCTTGCCGGGCAATTCGCCCGCAATGCGCCGCTCGAACTCGGCGCGTTTAGCGGCATCGCACGCGGCGAGGCGCTTTGCCCAGGCGAGCCGCGCCGGGCGGCCGCGCGCGCCGGCGGCGCGCCACGGCGCAAGAATGTCGGCCGGGATTTCGAACGGTGGGGAAGTCCAGCCGAGATTTTTCCTCGCCGCGGCGACTTCGTCGGCGCCGAGCGCCGCGCCATGCGCCTTCTCGGTGCCGCCTTTGGTGGGCGCGCCAAAGCCGATTGTGGTGCGGCAGGCGATCATCGACGGCCGGTCGGATTTTTGCGCCGCCGCAATGGCGGCGGCGATCGCCGCCGGATCGTGGCCGTCGATGCGGCTCGCCGCCCAGCCGGCCGACTGGAAGCGCTCCACCTGGTCGACGTTATCCGACAGCGACGTCGGCCCGTCGATCGAGATGCCGTTGTCGTCGTAGAGCACGATGAGCTTGTTGAGTTGCAGATGGCCGGCGAGCGCGATCGCTTCCTGGCTGATGCCTTCCATCAGGTCGCCGTCGGAGGCGAGCACGTAAGTGGTGTGATCGACGATGGCGCCGCCGAAGATCGCGGCGAGGTGGCGCTCGGCGATTGCCATGCCGACCGCATTGGCGAGTCCCTGGCCGAGCGGTCCGGTGGTGGTTTCGACGCCGGGCGTATGGCCGTGCTCGGGATGACCGGGCGTGAGCGAGCCGAGTTGCCGGAAGCGCTTGATCTCCTCGATGGTCATCGCCTCGTAGCCGAGGAGATAAAACAGCGCATAGAGCAGCATCGAGCCGTGGCCGGCGGAGAGCACGAAGCGATCGCGGTCGGGCCATGCCGGATCGGCCGGATCGAACTTGAGAAACCGGGTGAACAAAACGGTCGCGACATCGGCCGCGCCCATCGGCAGACCGGGATGGCCGGATTTGGCCTGTTCGACCGCGTCCATCGCCAGCGCCCGGATGGCGTTGGCCATGCGATCATGCTCGGCGCGGGAGGCTTCGGTCGTCGATGGATTTGCGCCCGCGGCAAAGCCGGGAGATGGGGCGAGGGGGACGCTCGCCGCGGAGAGACGATCCGGCTTGGTCATTTGGAAAAGCCAATCGCGGCGCCAATTTGCCGCGGTTCGTAGAGCAGTCGTGGGAACAGGCTGGGCACAGATAACATGGAGGGCACGCCAGTCAATTCCGGCACAATCGTCTTTGCGCGTCATGCACAGGTCACAATAGCCGCCGTTGACGCTTTCCCGCGATACGACGTAAGCTTCCGGCGATAAATAGTTGCCCGCACACAAGTTTCGCGCAGGGGGCGGACGCCATGGCCGCTACCGATGGCCAGCCGAGCGAGACCGACGCGATTGCGGCCGCGGCGGCGCGGCTTTCACTCGCGCTTGAGGCGCTCGATGCCGCAGCCGAGCGCCGCCGCGACGGCGACCGCGCGGCGCTTGCGCTGGCCGAGCGGGTTCATGCGCTCGACAGTGACCGCGCGCGGCTGGCGAGCGAACTCGATGAGGCGGTCGCGCGCGCGCGCGATCTCGAAACCGCCAATCGCGAGGTCGGGACGCGTATCGACCAGGCGATTGCAACCATCCGCGACGTGTTGAATTCGGATGAGTGAGAGCTGACACATGTCCCAGGTGAGCGTCACCATCAACGGCCGGCAGTTCCGCATGACCTGCGAAGACGGTCAGGAGGAACACCTGGAGAAACTCGCCCGCGAGCTCGATGCGCGGATCAGCGGTCTGCGCGCCAAATTCGGCGAGATCGGCGATACGCGCCTCACCGTGATGGCGGCGATCACGGTCGCCGACGAGCTCGCCGAAGCGGGCGCTCGCGTCAAGCGGCTGGAGGAGGAGCTCGCCGCTTTACAGGACGCCCGCACGGCGATCTCCGACCGCAACAAGGCCGCGCAAGCCTCGATCGCCGCCGCGCTGTCCGGCGCCGCCGAGCGCATCGAGAGCATCACCAAGAAGCTTAATGCGACCATCGCGACGAGCGGCGTGGCGCTGGGGTGAATGAGTCCTTTTACCTCACCTCGAAGGGAGACGCGATTGTTGATCGCGCCTGCCCGGATGTCCGCTTTCGGAAGGAAAGCGGAGGAGATGCAGACATTGCCGAATGTCTGCCTTTGACCCACAATGGACTAATCGACCTTTTCTTGCCGGATTAGAATCCTTAGGCTTCGACACACGGTCCCGTGGCGACTTTCATGTTGCACTGCCCTCCAGCCACGAGCGGCGCCAGATTTCCAAATCGAGAGTATAGGTCGAATGTTTTATGAACCTCGCAAAAACGACCACGGCTTACCGCATAATCCCTATGACGCAATTGTTGGCCCGAGACCAATTGGATGGATTACATCCATGAACTCAAAGGGCGACATCAATCTTGCGCCCTACTCGTACTTCAATAGCGTCTCGACCGATCCGCCCATGGTGATGTTTGCGAGCAATAGCCGCAAGGACACCATTGAGTTCGTCGAAGAAACCGGGGAATTCGTCTGCAATCTCGCGGTATGGGACTTGCGCGTGCACGTCAAGGACACGTCGCTCTCCTTCCCACGCGGCACCAACGAGATGGCTGCGGTCGGTTTGGAATCAGCACCCTCGGTGCTGGTCAAGCCGCCGCGAGTAAAGGCATCGCCGTGCGCACTTGAATGCAAATACCTTCAGACGGTGCGCCTTACAGATTTGGATAACAAGCCGGCACCACGCTTTATAGCGTTTGGCCAAGTTGTCGGTATTCATATCGACGAGCGGTTTATCAAAGACGGCTTACTGGATACCGCGGCGATGAAGCCGATCTCTCGTGCTGGATATCAAGAGTACTTCGTCACTACTACTGATGCGCGGTTCTTTGTGCAATTCACTAAGGAAAATAGGGCCAAGGCTCCGCCTCCCTCCAAGAGTGCGCATGAGTGATCGCATCTCATGGATGAAGGCTGAAGGTTGCCGGTTTTGGCCCTTCGCGAGTAAGAACGCTGCTTCCGTCGCAGCCGCTTAATTAAAACTCCTGATCGGATTTCGGAAAAACCGTCGCGTGAGGCGGTTTTTCTTTTTGCGCTTCCGGCAGTGGATGTCTGTTCATGGCCCACAGTGGACGTGATCGGTGCTGGCCTCAATGTCCGTTTGTTGGGGCCACACGGACGGCGCTCTTGGCCGCCGCCGAGCGCATCGAGAGCATCACCAAGAAGCTCGATGCGACCATCGCGACGAGCGGCGTCGCGCCGGGGTGAATGGGTTCGCGCCGCCTACGGCCGGCACGCCCCCACGCTTTCCTCCTCGGCTTCCGCACTGAATCTATTTCCTCACCGTGAAGCGCGCGGCAAAGCCGCGCCTTGAAGGGCGAGGCCACGGCGCCTCGGCCTGCATCCTTCGAGGGCCGCCAAGCGCAGCCGCCTCAGGATGAGGGAGTAGACGACGATATTTTTCACAACAAAAAGCTGGCGGCGGCGGTGGGCCCCCCGTTTAAGCCCGCCGCGATGAGCCTGTCGTTCCAGAGCGGAACTTTGCCCTGTGCAGCCGGGTTGCGAAGCGTCCGGCGTGCTCATCCGCACCAAGGAGCGAGGTCATCGCGTGCGCGCAAGTTCAGGCCGGCGGGGCATCTGGCCGCTGCAATCGCTCAACTTTTTCATGGCCGACATGCAGGCCGGGGTCGGGCCGTTTCTCGGCGTGTTTCTTCTGGCGCATGGCTGGCAAAACGGCCTGATCGGCACCGTGATGAGCATCGGCGGCATCGCCGGCATGGCGGTGACGGCGCCGGCCGGGGCGCTGATCGACGGCACAAGGCATAAGCGCCTCTTTGTCGTGGTGCCGGGCGTGTGCACGGTGCTGGCGTCCGCTGTGATCTTGCTGTCGCAACAATTCTGGCTCGTCTCCGCCTCGCAGGTGGCGACCGCCGTCGCCGGCGCGGCGATCGGCCCGGCGGTCACGGCGATCACGCTCGGCATCGTGCACCAGTCCGGTTTCAACAGGCAGATGGGCGCCAACCAGGCCTTCAATCACGCCGGCAACATGATCGGCGCCGGCCTATCCGGCATTCTCGGCTGGCTGTTCGGCATGGCCGCGGTGTTCTGGCTCGCCGCGCTGTTCGGCATCTTGTCGATCGTATCGGTCGTGCTGATACCGCCGAACGCGATCGACCACCGGATCGCGCGCGGCATCAAGCACATGTCGGGCGAGGCGGATAGGGTCAGCGGCTTTCGCGTACTCGTGGAATGCAAGCCTTTGTTGGTCCTGGCGGCGGCGCTGGCGATGTTTCACCTCGGCAATGCCGCCATGCTGCCGCTCTACGGCATGGCGGTCGTCACCGACGATCACGCCAATGGCCCGGGCTTTGTCGCCATCACCATTGTGGTGGCGCAAGGCGTCATGATTCTTGCCGCATTGTTTGCCATGCGGCTCGGCGAAAAATACGGACTGTGGATCGTGCTCCTGGTCTCGTTTGCCGCGCTGCCGATTCGCGGCGTATTGGCGGGGTTCCTGATCGGCAAATGGGGTGTCTATCCCGTGCAGTTTCTCGACGGCGTCGGCGCCGGCCTGCAAAGCGTTGCGGTGCCGGCCATGGTCGCCCGCATTCTCAACGGCACCGGCCGCATCAATGTCGGCCAGGGCGCGGTGATGACCGCGCAAGGCATCGGTGCGTCGCTGAGCCCGGCGGTCGGCGGCTGGCTTTCGCAAGGCTTGGGCTACCCCACGGCCTTTTTGATACTCGGAAGTTTTGCCGTCGGCTCGGTCGTGCTCTGGCTCATATTTGCTGGCGCAATCAAACAGGCGTCCGTCGTTTCGGCCGACCAGCCCCCGGGTGCCGGTGCTCCGGGCGTGCCTGCGCCGGCAGCGGCGGTGGCGCGCTGAATGGCCGGCCTGTCGCCTCATATTCTGACCTGGCTTATCGCCGCGCTCGCGGTGAGCGGCGTGATCGTGCGGCCGTTCAATTGGCCCGAGGCGATCTGGGCCGTTGCGGGCGCGGTGCTCCTCGTTGTGTTCGGTCTCCTCTCGCCCGCCGCGGCGCTGAACGGCGTTGCCAAGGGCACCGACGTCTATCTGTTCCTGACCGGCATGATGCTGCTGGCCGAGATCGCGCGTCTCGAAGGCTTGTTCGATTGGCTCGCGGCGCAGGCGACGAGCCATGCCGGCGGATCGCCGCGCCGGTTGTTCCTTTTGACTTATGTGGTGGGAATCCTGGTCACGACGTTTCTGTCCAACGACGCCACCGCGGTGGTGCTCACGCCCGCGGTCGCCGCCGCGGTCAAAGCGGCCAAGGCGGAAGCGCCGCTGCCTTATCTTTTGATCTGCGCCTTCATCGCCAACGCCGCATCGTTCGTGCTGCCGATTTCCAACCCGGCCAATCTCGTCATCTACGGCAGCCATATGCCGCCATTGCTGGAATGGCTGCCGCGCTACCTTCTGGTGTCGTGTGTTGCCATCGCCGCGACCTATGCAGCGCTGCGCTTTGGACTGCGCCGGGAACTGCGCCAGACCATCGCGTCCCACGTGCCGGTGCCGCAGCTGACGGCCGGCGGCAAAACCGCGGCGGCTGGGATCGTCGCCACGGCCATCGTTCTGCTTGCCGCCTCCGCAATGGATATTCGGCTCGGTCTGCCGACCTGCGTTGCCGGTGCCGCCACCGCCGCGATCGTTCTGATCCGAAAGCCGTCGCAGAGCTGGGACGCGGTCAAGGACATTTCCTGGGGCGTGCTGCCGCTGGTCGGCGGCCTGTTCGTGCTGGTGGAAGCGCTGGAGCAGACCGGGGTGATCGCCATGATCAGCGCGCTGTTGCGCGAGGCGGCCGCGCATTCGGCGGCGGCCGCGGCCTGGGCGGCCGGTGTCACCGTCGCCGTCGCCAGCAATTTCGCCAATAACCTGCCGGTTGCACTCATTGCCGGCGGCGCAGTGCAAAGCGACCACACGGTCGATCAGGTGACGCGGGCCGTCCTGATCGGCGTCGACCTCGGCCCGAATCTCTCCGTAACCGGTTCGCTGGCCACCATCCTGTGGCTCACGGCGCTGCGCCGCGAAGGCCACAAGATGAGCGCGGCGGCGTTTCTGCGATTGGGACTGATCGTGATGCCGCCGGCGCTGCTGCTCGCGCTTGCGGTGTCCTATCTCTCCGGCTGATGCGAAGAAGCTCGTTATTTAGGACAGGACGAGCGCCGGTGCATTTATGTGGTTGAGCTGACGAGGATCGTGGCAGCCGCCATGAATACGACTAATGCGATGACCGAACCGACCAGCCAGAACTGGGAACGGCTGACGCGAAAGCCGACGAGCGTCACGACCAGCGTTAGCGCAGCGATGATCTCGGCGATCAGGCCAATCCCCTCCCACGATGACTGAATCCCGTATCGGCGATTCGTTCCTTTATCCATCGCGCGTTACCGTTCACAAGCGAGCCGCGGCCCGGAATAGGGCTGATAGATGCAGTCGGAGGGGCGGAACGACTGATAGTCTCGCTCGCCGACCGCGATATTGCATTCGCCGCTCGGCACCACGACGCTTGCCGTGCCTTGATCTATTGCTTCGGGCCGCGCTGCATGGGGCATTCTAATGCGCGACCACCATATTGCCGGTCGCAGGGAAGGCCGGGTTGGTTTGCGTGCCGCGCAACAGGCCGAGCGCCGTCTGCAATGCCTTGTCATCCTTGGCATCGGTGGGCACGTAGGATTGCGAGCCGGTTTTTTCCGGTCCGCTCGCCGCCAGATGGCCGGGAAGGTTTGCTTCGCTAAATCCCATCGCCGCCGCCGCTTGCAAATTCTTCGGCACGTCTTCCTCGACCTTGATGTCCGGCGTGATGCCCTCGGCCTGGATCGAGCGGCCCGAGGGCGTGAAGTAGCGCGCGGTGGTCAGCCGCAGCGCGCCGTTGTCCGGGCCGAGCGGGATAATCGTCTGCACCGAGCCTTTGCCGAACGAACGGGTGCCGATGATCGTCGCCCGCTTTTGGTCCTGCAATGCACCCGCCACGATTTCCGATGCCGAGGCCGAACCGCCGTTGATGAGAACGATCAGCGGCTTGCCGTTGGTGAGGTCGTCGGGCTTGGCGTCAAAGCGCTGGTTTTCCTCCGGGTTGCGTCCACGGATCGATACGATTTCGCCGCTTCTTAGGAATGTGTTCGATACCGCAACCGCCTGATCGAGCAACCCGCCCGGATTGTTGCGCAGATCGAGCACGTAACCCTTGAGCCGGTCGGCCGGAACTTGCGAAGAGATCTGCTTGATGGCGTCCTTAAGCTCGCCGCCGGCAAGATTGTTGAATTCGGTGATCCGAACATAGCCGACGTCGCCGCCTTCGACGCGAGAGCGAACCGAGCGCACTTTGATGATCTCGCGGATGAGCGTTTTCTCGATCGGCTGCGGGCTGTCGGCGCGCTGGATTTCGAGCTTGACGGAGCTTCCCGGCGTTCCGCGCAATTTGGTAACGACCTCGTTGAGCGGGAGACCGGCAATCACCTGATCGTCGACGCGGGTGATGAAGTCGCCGGCAAGAATGCCGGCCTTGGCCGCCGGCGTATCGTCGATGGGAGAGACCACCTTGACGCGCCCGTTCTCCATTGTGACCTGCATGCCCAAACCGCCGAACTGGCCGCTGGTCTCCGCCTGCATGTCGCGAAAGGCCTTGGCATCCATGTAATTGGAATGCGGATCGAGCCCGCTGACCATGCCGTTGATCGCGAAACCGATCAGCTTCTTGGTCTCGGGCTTGTCGACGTAATCCTGGCGCACCACGTCAAGCGCGCGGCCGAACAGCTGCAGCTCGTGGTAGGTCAGGCCGGCGCCGGACTGCGGCGAGGCCACCGCCCCGGACAGGAACGGCATCAGCGCAGGCGTGGTCGCAAAAAGGGCAATCGCCGCACCGGCGATGGCCCCGAGCGAAACGTGGAGAAGCTTTTGCATGAAGGCCTTCTATTGGCGCCGGCGGCCGAGGATTACCCCCACCTTGGCGCAATTGGGCTGTGGCACACTGTCCCTGTATGCCGAAGCGGCAGGTTCGGGTCGGGCAAGGACCAGCGATGGCCCGGCAATATGTCTTCCCTAAGACGAATCTCACTTTGGGCAAGCAGCTTGAGCAAATAGCGCGTTGGCCAAGTGGGCAAGGAGATGAGCCAGGTAGCATGAGCGGGCGTCCCGCACTACATTGGCCAAGCGGGGCTGCCCGGTGCGTCAGGAGCCTTATTCTCGGGGCCTTATCGATCTCTTAGGGAGCTGTCCCTGGCCGAGCTCGTGGGTTCGGTCACACGGTGCCCACCTACTTGTGTAGGGAACCCGGGATCGTTGCTCCAACGGCCGGCGCGGCTCCGCACTCATTTTTTCGTTTCCCGGGCGCGGCGCAGCACCAAGAGCGCGTTCACGCGCGTCTTTTGCCGCGCTATAGCGTATGCGAACGGGTGCGCCGCAAAACCGGGATCGTTTCAGGCTGTGACGATCCCGGTTTTGCGGTGCACCGTTTCACGCTGCGCCGCATCCGGGAAACGAACGTGTCGACGACTGCGCCATCTATCGAGTCTGAGAAAGCCGCCCTGCGCCGCGACGCCACCACGAGGCGCGACGCGCTGCCGGCGGAGGCGCGAAAGGCCGCCGCCGAGGCGATTGCCGCGCGCGCGTTTCCGCTGGCGGTTACTCCCGGCACCATCGTGTCCGGCTTCATGCCGCTCAAAAGCGAGATCAACCCGCTGCCGCTGATGAAGGCGCTGGCAGAGGCGGGCGCAACGCTGGCGCTGCCGAAGATCGCCGGCCGCGGCAAGCCGCTCATCATGCGTGCCTGGCAGTGGGGCGCGCCGCTCGATGCCGGGCAATGGGGCATTCGCGAGCCGAAAGCCGAATACCCGGAAGTCGATCCCGACATTTTATTGGTGCCGCTCCTTGCCTTCGACCGCGCCGGGCAGCGCATCGGCTATGGCGCCGGCTATTACGATATGACGATTGCGCGGTTGCGTTCAGTTAAAAAGGTAACTGCCGTGGGCATCGCCTTCGCCATGCAGGAGGTTCCCGCGGTGCCGGCGATGGAGCGCGATGAGCCGCTCGATTTCGTGCTAACGGAGCGCGAAGTGATCGCGATAAAAGGTTGAGCATGCGCATTCTTTTCGTCGGCGACATTGTCGGGCGGAGCGGGCGGACTGTGGTTGTCGAGCGCTTGCCGGCACTGGTGCGCGATTGGAAGCTCGATCTTGTCGTCGCCAATGGCGAGAACGCAGCCGGCGGCTTCGGCATCACCGAGGCGATCTATCGCGAGCTGATCGAGGCCGGGGTCGACGCGGTGACGCTGGGCAATCATGCCTGGGACCAGAAAGAGGCGCTGGTATTCATCGAGCGGGCGCCGCGGCTGATCCGGCCGCTCAATTATCCACCCGGTACGCCGGGGCGCGGCGCCGCCATGATCGAGGCCAAGACCGGCGGGCGCGCGCTCGTCATCAACGCCATGGGCCGCATCTATATGGACCCGCTCGACGATCCGTTCGCCGCGCTCGATCGCGAGCTCACCGCCTGCGCGCTGCCCAAAGGCGCCGATGCCATCGTCGTCGATTTCCACGGCGAGGCGACCAGCGAAAAACAGGCGATGGGCTTTTTCTGCGACGGCCGCGCCAGCCTCGTCGTCGGCACCCATACCCATGTGCCGACCGCCGACCAGCGCATATTGCCCGGCGGCACGGCGTTCATCAGCGACGTCGGCATGACCGGCGATTTCGACTCGGTGATCGGCATGGCCAAGGACGAGCCGCTGCAGCGCTTCCTGCGCAAGATCTCGGCGGCCCGTTTCGAGCCAGCGACGGGTCCGGCGACGCTCTGCGCCGTCGCGGTCGAGACCGATCCGGCGAGCGGACTAGCCATCCGTGTCGGCGCGGTGCGGCTTGGCGGCGCGCTGGAACAGGCGGTGCCGGGGTTTTGGGCGTGATGCGTGCGTTTCCCGGGCGCGGTGCAGCACGGAGCGTAGCGTAGTGGTGCGCCGCAGACCCGGGATCGTCGCGACGTCGGAGCTTGATACGATCCCGGAACAGCGGTGCACCGCTTCGCGCTGCACCGCATCCGGGAAACGTGACTAATGCCAAGGCCGCCGCCTCATCTTTATTTTCGACCCGCGCCGCCATATAAGGCCGGCCGACATCGGCGCGCGAGCGGACGCAGACATCAGCGTTGAGAGCGACTTATGGCCGGACATTCACAGTTCAAGAACATTATGCACCGCAAGGGGCGGCAGGATGCGGCGAAATCGAAGCTGTTCGGCAAGCTCGCCCGCGAAATCACCGTCTCCGCTAAGCTTGGCGTGCCCGATCCGGCGATGAATCCGCGGCTGCGCGCGGCGATGATGGCGGCGCGCGCCGAGAACATGCCGAAGGACAATATCGAGCGCGCCGTCAAAAAGGCCTTGGGCGGCGATGCCGATACCTACGAGAATGTCCGCTACGAAGGTTATGGCCCGGGTGGCGTCGCAGTGATCGTCGAAGTGCTGACCGACAACCGCAACCGCGCGGCCGGCGAGGTGCGTGCGGCCTTCACCAAGTCGGGCGGCAATCTCGCCGAGACCGGTGCGGTGTCGTTCATGTTCGATCACCTCGGCGTCATCGAATACGACGCCAAAGTCGCGGGCGCGGAAGCGATGTTCGAGGCGGCGCTCGACGCCGGCGCCGACGACGTGGTGTCGACCGCCGACACCCACGAGATCTATGCCGCGCAGGACCATTTCGGCTCGGTGGCCAAGGCGCTGGAGCAGAAATTCGGCGAGCCGCGCAAGGCGGCGCTCGTCTGGCGGCCGCAGAACACGGTAGCGGTCGACGACGACCAGGGTGAGAAGGTGCTCAAGTTAATTGAGAACTTGAACGACAATGACGATGTGCAGAACGTCTATGCCAATTTCGAGATTTCCGACGCGCTGGTCAGTCGCATGAGCGCGTAAGTCGGTGCCAAGCATGACGAACGGGCCGGCGCATTTGCACGTTCTGATTTCCGGCGGGTTTTCCGGCGCCTACGAGAAGCTGTTGCCGGAATTCATGCGGACAAGCGGCCTCAAGGTCACGACCGGATCCGGTGCGTCACAGGGGGCGGGACCGCAGACCATTGCGGCGCAGCTTGCCCGCGGCGTGGCCGCCGATGTGGTGATCCTCTCCAGGGAAGGTCTCAATGAGCTGATTGCGGCGGGAAAAATCGTCTCCGCAACCGACGTCGATCTCGCCCAAGTTCCGCTTGGCGTTGGCGTGCGCGCCGGCACGTCGAAGCCAGACGTCAGCACCGTCGAGGGCTTCAAACGCGTTTTGCTTGCGGTCAAAGCCGTCGCGGTTCCGGAAAGCACCAGCGGCATCTGGCTCATCGCCGAGCTTTTTCCGCGGCTCGGCGTCGCGGGCAAGATCAGCGTCAAACCGGGGCCGCGCGGTTCGGACGCGGCCCAGATGGCCGCCGCCGGTGAGGCCGATCTTACGATCCAGCCGGTCAGCGAAATTCTGGTCGCGCCCGGCGTCGACTTCGCCGGCAGCCTAGCGCCGGAGATCCAGTTCGTGCAGGTGTTCTCCGCCGCCATCGTGGCCGGCTCGCAAGCGCATGAAAATTCCCGACGGCTGATTGCGTTTCTCTCGTCCGCGCCCGCGGCGGAGGCGATCAAGAACAGCGGGATGGAGCCGCTCGCGACGGCTACGCAGCGGCGACCGGTTTAACCCGCTGCGAACAACACCAGCGCCACGAGGGCTACCGCAAGGCCAAGGCTTTTGCGCAAATCCAGGCGCTCGCGAAATAGTACGATGCCGGCGAGCGCGGTGATGACGAAGCTCATTTGAGCCACCGGTACCAGCACGCTGGCTGGACCTAGCGCGAGTCCGTGCATCAGCAGCACGAATGCGCCGAACAGGCCCAGCGCGGCGAGCGCCGCGTAGCTCCAGCCGCGCTGCGGAATCCAGACGCCTCCTCGGCGCAAAAAGCCGACGAGCGTCGCCAGCGAGCAGAACGTCCAGGCCTGCGCCGCCACCATGGTCTCTGGCAGCGTGCCGTGCAGCAGGCCGATTTTGTAGAATAGATTGGTCAATGCCATTGTCACAGCGGCGAGCAGCACCTGCGCCAGCGACGCAAAATTGACCTTGCCGCGCTCCACCCCGGCCTCGGCGAGCAACAGCCAAACCGCAACGAGCGCGCAGCCAAGCGCGACCGCCTTGGCAATCGTCAGCGCCTCGCCGAGAACGATGATCGCCAGCGCCGCGGTGAGCGTGAAATTGAGCCGGAAGATTGGCGCATTGGTCGACACCGCGCCGCCGTGCAGGCTTTGGGTGAAATTGTACAGCGCGACGAACAGAAACGCGCCGGCGAGCGCGCCCCACACCGCGGCCAGATGCACATCGAGATTGCCGCTGAGCCAGGCATAGAGCGTCACGCCGGGACAGAACATCCAGGCTTGGGCCATCAGGAAATCGCCGGACGGGATGCCGGCCGCGGCGCCGCGCTTGTAGATGAGATCGCTGACGCCGAAACACGCCATGGCGCCGAGCGCAAAACCAAGTCCCGGGGTCATGGGAATTTCCGAAAGCGTGTTAAGCCGTTAGCCACCGTTGCTGCGGCTGTCTATCAGGCTCGCGGCGGTCCGGCGACCGACCCGTCGGCATTGCCGCCATGCTATGAATGACGCGGCATGAATCGTCCGATTCGCATCCTCGGTATCGATCCCGGGCTCCGCCGCACCGGCTGGGGCATGGTCGCGATTGCCGGCAACGCCTTGAGCTTTCTCGCCTGCGGCTCGGTGACCACCAATGACCGCGACGCGCTCGCCGCACGGCTTCTCGCCATCCATGATGGGTTGATGCGGATTCTCGACGAATTCCGGCCCGACGAGGCCGCGGTCGAGCAGACTTTTGTGAGCAAGGACGCGCGCGCGACGCTCAAGCTCGGCCAGGCGCGCGGCATCGCCATGGTGGTGCCGGCGCGCGCCGGCGTGCCGGTTTCCGAATATGCGCCGAACCTGGTGAAGAAGAGCATCGTCGGCGCTGGCCACGGCGACAAGGCGCAGGTGCGCATGATGATCGGCGTGCTCCTGCCCAAGGCCGATCCGTCGTCGGACGACGCCGCCGACGCGCTGGCGATTGCGGTGACGCATGCGCATCACCGGCGGAGCGTGATTCTTCACGCGGCGCTGAGGGTGGCGGCGCGATGAGAGGCCTTCGTTACGTTTTTCCTCGCCCGCTTGCGGGGGAGGGTAGGGAGGGGGTCTGGAGCCACGTCGCTCGCGCGAGCGTCGAAGGCTTGCCCTCACCCGCTTCGTGGAGCTTGTCATCGGGCCGGCCACTTCGGGCCGGACCCGTTGGCTCGCGTCCGCCCCCGCAAGCGGGGGAGGAAAGAAGAAAGACGGCGCGATGATCGGCAAGCTCAAAGGCATAATCAATTCCTACGGCGAGGATGCCGTGATCCTCGACGTTGGCGGCGTCGGCTATCTGGTGCACTGCTCGGCGCGCACTTTGCAGGAACTGCCGCGGGCGGGGGAGCCGGCAGTCTTGTCGATCGAAACCTATGTGCGCGAGGATCAGATAAAGCTGTTCGGCTTTCTCACCGATATCGAGCGCGAATGGTTCCGGCTGCTCCAGACCGTGCAGGGCGTCGGCGCTAAAGTGGCGCTGTCCGTGCTTGGCACGCTCAAGCCCGCCGATCTCGCCACCGCGATCGCCATGCGCGACAAGGCCATGGTGGCGCGCACGCCCGGCGTCGGCCCGAAAGTGGCTGAGCGCATCGTCACCGAACTGAAAGACAAGGCGCCGGCTTATACCGACGTCGATCCGGCGCTGGTGCGGCTCTCCGGCGCGCTCGACGAAAAGCGCGCGCCGCGGCCGGTTGCCGATGCGGTGTCGGCGCTGGTCAATCTCGGCTATGCGCAAGTGCAGGCCGCCGCTGCGATTGCCGCCGCGGCGCGATCGGCCGGCGAGGATGCCGAGGCGACGACGCTGATCCGGCTCGGTTTGAGGGAATTGGCGAAGTGAGGAAGCCGGCAAAACTCGGCAAAGCGGAGACCGACTTGATCGCGGCGGCGAAGGCGGCGATCAAAGCGCGCTACCGCGACGACTGGCAGGAGGTCGGCGCCGCGTTGCGCACCCGCTCGGGAAAAATCTTTACCGGCGTCAATCTTGACGCTTATCTCGGCCGCATGGCGGTCTGCGCGGAAGCCGTGGCGCTCGGCCGTGCCGTGGTCGATGTCGGCGACGAGGGGATCGATCTCATCGTCGCGGTGCGCCATCCGCCGCCGGCCGACAAGGATCAAACCATCGCGGTAGTGTCGCCCTGCGGCGCCTGCCGCGAATTGATCTTCGACTACGATCGCAAGGCGCGGGTCATCGTGCCCGACGGCAAATCGGCGGCGGTGGTTCCGATCGCCGAGCTGTTGCCGAACAAATATACGCGGGGGCCGGAACGGTGACGAGCACGCCGCGCAAACTGGTCGCGCCAGAGCGCCGCGACGAAGATGCGGCGGAGGCGAGCCTGCGTCCGCAGCGGCTATCGGAATTCATCGGCCAGGAGCAGGCGCGCAAGAATCTCGGCGTATTCATCGCGGCGGCCAAGGCGCGGCGCGAGCCGCTTGATCATGTGCTGTTCGTCGGCCCGCCGGGCTTAGGCAAGACCACGCTGGCGCAGATCGTGGCGCGCGAGCTCGGCGTTAATTTCCGCGCCACCTCCGGTCCAGTGATCGCCAAGGCCGGCGATCTCGCGGCGCTTCTGACCAATCTCGAAGAGCGCGATGTGCTGTTCATCGACGAGATTCATCGCCTTAATCCGGCGGTCGAGGAAATCCTTTATCCGGCGATGGAGGATTTTCAGCTCGATCTCATCATCGGCGAAGGTCCGGCGGCGCGCTCGGTGAAGCTTGACCTGCAAAAATTCACGCTGGTCGGCGCCACCACGCGCGCGGGGCTTCTCACCAATCCGCTGCGCGACCGTTTCGGCATTCCGGTGCGGCTGAATTTCTACAGCGAGGCGGAACTCGAGCTGATCGTCAATCGCGGCGCGCGTGTCCTCGGCATCGCCATTACCGCCGACGGCGCCAACGAGATCGCGCGCCGCGCCCGCGGCACCCCGCGCATCGCCGGGCGGCTCCTTCGCCGCGTTCGCGATTTCGCCTCCGTCGACGGCGCCGCCGCCATCGACCGCGCGGTGGCCGACAAGGCGCTGGCTGCGTTGGAAGTCGACGCCGTCGGGCTCGACGCCATGGACCGGCGCTATTTGAAGACCATTGCGGAAAATTACGGCGGCGGACCGGTCGGCGTCGAGACGATGGCCGCGGCCTTGTCGGAGCCGCGCGACGCCATCGAGGACATCATCGAGCCTTATCTCATTCAGTGTGGGCTGTTGCAGCGCACGCCGCGCGGCCGGCTGATCACCGGACACGCCTTCCGCCATCTCGGATTGCCGGAGCCGGCGCGCGATCCGGCGCAGTTCGGATTGTTTTCGGGAGAGAGCGATGAATGAGAAGCTCATTAATGTGGTGGCGGCCCTGATCCGCGACGACGAAGGCCGCGTGCTCTTGGTGCGCAAACGCGGCACTGCGGTTTTCATGCAGCCCGGCGGCAAGCGAGAGCCCGGCGAAAGCGACGTCGCCGCGCTCTCGCGCGAGATTGTCGAGGAACTGGGCTGCCGCGTCGCCGTAGCCAGCGCGCGGCCGCTCGGCATTTTCGATTGCGCTGCGGCCAACGAGCCCGGGTTCCAGGTGCGGGCCGCCGTGTTTGCCGTGGACGTCGAGGGCGCGATTCACCCTCAGGCCGAAATCGATCAAATAGCCTGGGTGCATCCGCGTGCGATTTCAGATCTGCCGCTGGCACCACTGACGCGCGATCATGTGCTGCCATTGGCAAGATGAGGCGAGCCGGCGCGCGTGTATCGTGTGCGATGGAATTGTTGGCGCGGACGAAGATGATAGAGGCAGCGACGCAAACTTACGAAGGCGGCTGTCATTGCGGGCGGGTGCGCTTTCGTGTCACCGCGGATCTGTCGCACGTCACCGAATGCAATTGCTCGATCTGCGCCAAGAAGGGTTTTTTGCATCTCATCGTGGCGCCGGAGAATTTCGAGCTCCTTAGCGGCAAGGATGCGCTGACCACCTACCGCTTCAATACCGGCACCGCGCAGCACACCTTCTGCGCCACCTGCGGCATTCATCCGTTCTACGTGCCGCGCTCCGATCCCGATAAGATCGACGTCAATGTGCGCTGCCTCGACGGCGTTGATGTCGCTGCGATAAAACCCCATTTGTTCGACGGCAAGAACTGGGAGCATGCGATAACGGATCGCGTGCCGTGGCGCTAGAAAATCGGCGATCGTAAGATGACCAGCGTTTCTCTCGACGGCGAAATTCGCGACGGCCGCCATGTGCTGACCGTGCGCGTCTATTACGAGGACACCGATTTCACCGGCATCGTCTATCACGCCAATTATCTGCGCTACATGGAGCGCGGGCGCACCAATCACCTGCGGCTTCTCGGCGCCGATCACCGCGCCCTGTTCGAAGAGACCGAGAAAGAGACGCCGGGCTTTGCCTTCGTGGTGCGCTCGATGACCATCGACTTTCTCAAGCCGGCGCGCATGGACGACGTGCTCGATGTTGTCACCGAGCCGGAAGAGGTGAAGGGCGCCTCGATCACGCTGCGCCAGCGCGTCATGCGCGGCGACGAGCTCATCGTCGAGGCGCATGTGCGCGTCGCCTTCGTCTCCGGCGGCCGGGCACGGCCGATCCCAAAGCCGCTGCGCATCGCCATGAAGGCGGATCAGGACGTGCTAGCGCGCGTCGACTAAATCCACTCCTCCTGCTCCTCGATCCGCGCCGGGATCTGTAATTGTCGCCGGGAGCCAGTCGGCGGCCGTTACTCGAGCCTGATATCGGCGGAAGAGACCAGCTTGGCCCATTGTTGGGCCTCTACAGCCATAAACTTTACCAGATCTTGCGGCGACCGGATCCTTGGCTCGGTTCCGAGTTTAGCTAACTGCCTCTGTATGTCCGGGGACTTCAATCCGTTGTTGATGGCTGCATTGAGCTTGTCAATCACCGCGGCTGGGGTTCCGGCGGGCGCAAGCACCAGGAACCATTGATAGGCGGGGAAATTCGTAAAGCCGCACTCGCGCATCGTCGGTACATCCGGCAGTTCCGTCCAACGCGCATCGCTGGTCACCGCAAGCGGATGCAGCTTGCCGGACTGCATATAGGGAAGAAAAAAAGACTTGGCGCCGAACGTCATTTGAATCTGACCGCTCAGCAAATCGGGGACGAGCGCGGGGCCGCCTTTATAGCGCACGAACACCATGTCGGTGCCGGTGACGACCTTGAAATATTCGACCATGACATGGGGCGCGATGCCGAGAACCGCGCCAGCGGTCAGCTTGCCCGGGTTGGCTTTCAGATAGTCGATAAATTCCGAAAGCGTCTTTGCCGGTATCGACGGCGAAATCACAAGAGCGGAGGAATTGACCGCGATGGACGCAACCGGCGTGAAATCTCTGACCGGATCATAATTGAGATTCTTATAGATCGCAGCGTTGATCGCGTTGGTATTGGTACCGCCCAACAGCAATGTATAACCATCGGCATTGGCATGAGCGACATCCTGCGATCCGATCGTGCCGCCGGCGCCCGGCCGGTTCTCGACCACCACAGTCTGTGCGAGCGCCTGCGAGATCAGTTGGCCGGCGATGCGGCCCATAAGATCGGTCGGTCCGCCTGCCGGAAAAGGCACCACAAGCTTGATCATTCTGTCGGGATAAGGTTGCGCCTGCGCGAAACCGGCCCGATCGAGACCGAAGGCAAGAATGGATGCCGAGAGAACACATCGCCTGGTGAACATGGGTTACTCCTGCTTGCCAAACGCCGCGCTTGGAGGGCTGACAGATGACGGTTGATCCTTGCCGGATCTTGATTGGTTGGCGCGCCGCTTGCGCCGGCCGGCTCCGGGGCGGGCATAAGCCGTGTTCTGCTTGATGACGCGGATCAGCAAATCGAACAAAAGCTCTCGCTCCTTCGCAGACAGCGGATCGAGAACGCGCTCGTTGGCGGCTGTATTCTTGCCGCGAAGCCGGTCAAACACCCCTTCGCCCTTTGACGTGAGCCGCAAAATTCGAGCGCGCCGGTCAGCACCGTTCACGCGCCGCTCGACAAGACCCCTTTTGCCAAGCTCCTCGACCAGCAGGCTGACATGGGAGCGCTCAATGCCGAGTCTCGCGGCAAGGCCGTTTTGATCTATTCCGGGCTCACCGTTTCTTTTGTTGAGACAGGCCAAAACGGCGAATTGCAGCGGGGTCAAGTCGGCTGCGGCGACCGAGTTGGCGCTCAGAGTCACGCATATTTGGTAGAAGCGCCGCGCCAGCGCCGTCGCAACGCGGCGCACCGGCGGGATGCCCGGGCCAAGCTCGACCACGATGGATCGGCCGCCGCGCGACGGGCCGCTCTCGGTTGGGCGCGTCACCATAATTCAGGTCCATTATTTATAAGTTCAATCATTGAATATTCAACCATTTGAGCCGAGTTAAGTGCCACATTGCCGGCATTTGAGCGCTGGAACCTGTGTGCGTTGCGCCGGATCAATCGGAAAAAAAGCGCCGGCACTGGAGCACGATCCCGAAAAGCTTGTCCTCGGACTTGATCCGGGGATGGATACCGGTTTCCCGCCTTTGCGAAGCCCGCTTCGGCGGGCGAAGCAAGGTCGGAAAAGATCATGCTCAAATGAAAAGCTAGAGCCCGGTTTCCATGAAAATCGATCAGGCTCTAGCTGCGGCAGCCATGTCCTGCTGTGCCGCCGAAAGCAATCAGTGAAATCGGGCCAGTGATCTCTGCGGGCGTTGATGGGTCAGCGCTCTGTTTGTAGTCCCGGCACCGACGGCGTTCGCGACGGGTCGCGGTTAGATCCACTCCTCCTGTTCCTCGATCCGCGTCGGGAACATGTTGACGTATTGAACGAGCCGCGGCTTCGTGCCGCGGTTGGGGCTGGCGCCGTGCGGCAGCGCTTGGTGCCAGATAATCAGATCGCCGGCGCGGCCGCCGATCGGCTGCGGACCCATGGCATAGAGATTTTGTTCGCGCGGATGGGCGCCGGGCGGCAGCGCCTTGAGCCAGGCTTCGCCCCAGCGCTGGAAGCCGGGCACCAGCGTAAAGGCGCCCTGCTCGGGCAGCGTATCGGCGAGATAAAGAATGCCGGCGGTGCCGAACGGGATCGGCGTTTTCACGCTGACATCCCAATGCAGACGCGGCCCGGGAAACATAAAATCCTCGCGCTCGGGCGGATTAAAGCCGACGCGGTCGGTGGTCGCCCACAGATCGGCGGTGCCCCACAGCTGCGCGAAGGCTTTATGGATGCGCGGCGCGCGGCGGATGGCGGTAAACGTCGGGTGCTGGAAATATTGCACCATGATGCCGTGGTCGTTGCGGCAATACCAAGTCTCCGGGTCGTCGGGATTGGCGCCGATATGCTGCCATAGCGCTTGCGCCGCGGCATCGCGGACGGCCGGCGGAACGGCGTCGTGCAGCACGACGTAGCCGTGCTCGTCCCAGAACGCGAGATCGGCGGCGGTCAGCACCGGCTCGCTTGCCTCTATGGCCGCGAGCGCGCGCCGGCTTTCTTGCGGCGTGTCGGCGCCGATGACCGCGGCGTTGATGCGCGCGACGCGTTCCGGCTCGATGCCGCCGGTGGTTGCGACGATCCAGCGCTCGAACGTCTCGAAGTCCGGCGCGGCTTGGCCGAGATAGGCGGCGGTCTGCTCCAAGCCCAGGCCGATGGCATGCACGACGAGATTGTCGAGGTGCCGATCGTGCATGGTCGTCGGCGGGAAATGGCCCCGCCGCCCGGCCATCGTCCGCGACCACAGGCGCTTGAGCTGATAGACGCCGAGCGCGCCGGTCTCGGTCGCCGGCGCTAAGGGCGATGCAACGGTAGGCGAGGGGAGTGTATCGGTCAGCGACACGGCCGGCCTCTATCTATGCGTGCAGGGGAAGGAAGAAGACAAAATGAGCCTGGATGCGTCAATGGGCGACTCCAGGCTCGGCGCGGTCGACGGCCAAGGTCGACGCATGTAAAAGCCTTTAACATGCGCTGGTCGAAGAACGACAAAGACAGTCCGCGCGGTTACCACCACGGCAATCTGAAGGAAGCGCTGCTGCGCGCGGCGCTGCAACTGATCGCCGAAAAAGGTCCCGCCGGATTCACGTTTGCCGAAGCGGCGCGCTGGGCGGGCGTCAGTCCGGCGGCGCCCTATCGGCATTTCCGCGATCGCGACGAACTGATGGCCAATGTCGCGCTGCGCGGCTTTGAGCAATTCGAGGTCGCGCTGCGCCGCGCCTGGAATGGCGGGCGGCCGGATGTGCTCACGGCGCTCGACCGTTTCGGCAAGGCCTATCTCGGCTTCGCACGCGCCGAACCAGCCTATTATTCGGCCATGTTCGAAGCGGGAATCCCCGCCGCCGCCAGCCCCGAACTGCGCGACGCGGGCGAGCGCGCTTTCGGCGTGCTGCGCGAAGCCGCCGAGGCACTGTGCGCGCAAATGCCACCGCAGGGCCGGCCGCCGGTGCTCATGGTCGCGCTGCATCTTTGGGCCATGGCGCATGGCGTCGCTTCACTGTTCGGACGTGGCGACGCGGCGCGCCGCGCGCTGCCGATGACGCCCGAGGAATTGCTGGAGGCCGACACGCTGATCTATCTGCGCGGTCTCGGCCTGCCGGCGCAGAGCTAGGCCATTGGCCCAGACGCGTGCGCAATGCGCTTCACGAAATTGCGAGCCGTGTTGACAAAGCGCCGTCGGTCTATGTAAATGTTATTTACATTCACACGTGAGGTTCGCCATGCCCCTCGTCGCGCTTGCCTTGCTCGGCCCTCCCGCCTGGATCCTGCTGATGATCTTCGGCTTCTGGCTGTGGTGGCCGTTGGGGCTTTTGACCCTCGCCTTGATCATCGGGAGTGCAAAAATGGGCTGCTGGAACCATCATGGCTCGGGCTGCTGGAGCGGTCACGGGATGAATTGCTGGGACAGCAAAATGACCCGCATGCAGGACAAGATGGATCGTTTCCGTGCCAGGATGGACGGGCTACGCGGCGACTGGCGCGGATCGCCGTCGAGCGGCAACCGCGCTTTCGACGAGTACCGGTCCGAAACCCTCAAGCGCCTCGAAGAGGAGCAACGCGAATTCCGCGATTTCCTCGATCGGCTGCGTTTCGCCAAGGACAAGACCGAATTCGATCAGTTCATGGCCGAACGCCGCAATCGTCAGCCCGACGCCAGCGCGCAGCCGCAAAACTGACCCATCGGCATCGTTTTGCGGGCCGCCGCGGAGCGCCGGGGCGGCCCGCATCATTTTGCAGTGGCCATGGGCCTTAACGTCGCATTAAGCACACTCGGGCTTCGTAAGGGGGTACGGCCGGAGTGGTGCCCTAGTTTGGACAATATTCGCGACTGATTACGCTTCGCCGGCGACGGGTCCGGCTCGGGTCATCGCGAAATTTCGGGTCATGGTCGGCGCGGGTGAAGCGGCGACCTTTCGATAGCGCGTTGATCCGAACGCCAGTGCGCCGCGACGGTCATGGCCGAGTATTTGGCCCACCATCTGTTTTTTGGCCGCTACTGCCGGACCGCCGAAGGGGACGCTTTTCATGAATTCAGCCGACATTTCCTCGTCGGTCGCGCCGCTGACGTCCGCCAATCTGTCCCTGTTTCACCTGTTTTTGCACGCCCATTGGGTCGTGGAGTTGGTGATGGTCGGACTCTTGGTCTGCTCGGTGTGGGTCTGGGCCATCGCCATCGATAAAACCCTGTTGTTCTCGCGGCTTCGCCGTGACGGCGACCATTTCGAGGAGGCGTTCTGGTCGGGCCAATCGCTCGAGGAACTCTACAAATCGTTGGCCAACCAGCCGGGGCATTCCACCGGGGTCCTGTTTGTCGCGGCGATGCGCGAATGGAAGCGCAGCCTCGAAGGTCACGCCCGCTCCTTTGCCGGGCTGCAAATGCGCATCGAGAAGGTCATGAATGTCGCCATCGCCCGCGAGGTCGAGAGCATGGAACGGCGTCTCTTGGTCTTGGCGACAGTCGGTTCGGCGGGGCCGTTTATCGGGCTGTTCGGCACGGTCGTCGGGATTATGACAAGCTTCCAGTCGATCGCCGCCTCGCAAAATACCTCGCTGGCGGTGGTCGCCCCCGGCATCGCGGAATCGCTGTTCGCAACCGCAATCGGCCTCGTTGCCGCCATCCCGGCGACGATTTTCTATAATAAGTTCAGTAGCGAGGTGAACCGGCAGGCGCAGCGGCTCGAGGGTTTTGCCGACGAGTTTACGGCTATCCTGTCGCGGCAGATCGACGAACGGGGCTGAGGGCTTTCGGTCATGGCGGCAGGCACATTGGGCGCGGGCTCGGCCGGTGGCGGCAAGCGCCGGCGGCGACGGCCGGTCATGAGCGAGATCAATGTGACGCCGTTCGTCGACGTCATGCTGGTGTTGCTGATCGTCTTCATGGTCTCGGCGCCGCTGCTCACCGTCGGCGTGCCGATCGATCTGCCGCAAAGCCAGGCCAAGGCGCTGCCCCAGGACAACGAGCCGCTGACGGTTTCGGTCAATGTCGACGGCAAGCTCTTTCTGCAGAACCAGCCCATTGCGATCGACGATCTGGTCACCAAGCTCAAGGCCATCATCGACGCCCGTCACGGCAATCCGGATGAAACGATTTATGTGCGCGGCGACCGCAAAGTCGATTACGGCACCATGATGCGGGTGATGGGCCGCATTTCCGGCGCCGGCTATCACAAGGTGGCGCTGGTCACCAATGTCGAGCAGGACGATAAATGAAGGCCGGCATGACCATATCGTGCATCGGTCACGTCGCCGCGCTCGGCTGCGCTCTCATCGCGCTGTCGGCGACGCCGATGGAGGTGCCGCCGGTCGACTCGCTGCCCGTGCAGTTCATTTCCGATAAGGACTTCACCCAGCTCACGCAGGGAGTCAAAAACGCCCCGAAGCTGAAAATCGAAATGCCGAAGCTGCTGGCCGACAAAGTCGATGCGCCGAAGGCGGTCGATCAGCTGGCGCCCAAGGTGGCCGACAAGCCGGAAATCAAGACCGAGTTCGAGCAAGGCCGCTCCGCAGCCGAAGCCCGAGACCAAGCCCGATCCGAAGCCCGATCCGAAGCAGGCGCAGAAGCTCGATAAGCCGAAGACGCCGGAATACAAGCCGGATCAGATCGCCGATCTGTTAAAGAAAGACGCCGCCAAGAAACCGGCCAAGCCCGACGACCAGTCGACGCCGCAGAAGGCGGATGCGCCGAAGTTCAATGCCGACGAGGTCGCCCAATTGCTCGACAAGCGCGATCCGCAGCGGCAGGTGGCGACCAATGCAATGCTCAATGACGTGGCCAATCTCGGTGCTGCGTCGGGCGCGCCTGATGCGCAGATGTCGCAGAGCGAGATCGATGCGCTGCGCGCGCGCATTTCCAGTTGCTGGAGCCCGCCGCCCGGCATCGACGCCAATTCCAAGGTCTATGTCGTGCTGCGCGTTCTGTTCAAGCCGGACGGCACACTCAGTCACGAACCGGTTCTGGTCGAAGCCACCGCATCGTCGCTGGGACCGGCGCTCGCCGACAGCGCCAAGCGCGCGCTGCTGTTGTGTCAACCTTTCACCATGCTCAAGCCGAACCACTACGACCAGTGGAAGGATCTCGAGCTCAAATTCGATCCTCATGAATTACTCGGCGGCTGACCGCACGGATTCAGACACATGACGCTTCGACGCAGATCCGATTTCATTTTGTCGCGCCGTCGCGCGCTGGCGCTCGGCGCAATTGCCGGCGGCTTGACGTTCGTGCCGCGCTTCGCCGCCGCTGTGGTGCGGCTCGACATTACGCAGGGCAATTTTCAGCCGATGCCGATCGCCATTACCAAATTCATCGGCGGCGGCGAGGGCGATGACGACACTGCATCCGGCGTCACCCAGATCATCACCGCGAATTTGCAGCGCAGTGGGCTGTTTGCCCCGATCGATCCGGCGGCTTTCATCGAGCATATCGCCAGCGTCGACAGTGTGCCGCAATTTGCCAGTTGGCGCAGCGTCAATGCGCAGGCATTGGTGACCGGAGCGGTAACGCGCCAGTCCGACGGCCGGCTCAAGGCCGAATTCCGGCTGTGGGACGTGCTCGCCGGCCAACAGCTCGCCGGCCAGCAATATTTCACCACGCCGGACAATTGGCGGCGCATCGGCCACATCATCTCGGACGCGATCTACGAGCAACTCACCGGCAACGGCGGCTATTTCGACAGCCGCGTCGTGTTCGTCGACGAGACCGGTCCGGGCACCGCGCGCGTCAAGCGCCTCGCCATCATGGACCAGGACGGCGCCAATGTGCGCTATCTCACGCGCGGCGACGAACTGGTGCTGACGCCGCGGTTTTCGCCGTCGAGCCAGGAGGTCACCTATATGGCTTACGGCCAGGGCGACCCCCGCATCTATCTCTACAATATCGATACCAATCAGCGCGAAGTGGTCGGCAACTTTCCCGGCATGAGCTTTTCGCCACGGTTCTCGCCGGACGGCCAGAGCGTCATCATGAGCCTGCAGGAAGGCGCCAACTCCAACATTTTCGTCATGGATTTGCGCTCGAAAGCGACGACGCGGCTGACCAATACCCAGGCCATCGACACCTCGCCGTCCTATTCGCCCGACGGTTCGCATATCTGCTTCGAATCCGACCGCGGCGGCCAGCCGCAGATCTATGTGATGGCGGCGACCGGCGGTCCGGCGCAGCGCATCAGCTACGGCGATGGCCAATACAACACGCCGGTGTGGTCGCCGCGCGGCGACTACATCGCCTTCACCAAGATCGCGAGCAGCATGTTCGCCATCGGCGTGATGAAGCCGGACGGCAGCGGCGAGCGCATTCTCACCGAAAGCTTCCACAACGAAGGCCCGACCTTCGCGCCGAACGGGCAGGTGATCATGTTCTTCCGCGATCCGGGCGGCAATTCCGGGCCGTCGCTGTTCACGGTCGACATCTCCGGCCGCAACGAGCAGCGGGTGCCGACGCCGAACTACGCCTCCGACCCGGCCTGGTCGCCGCTCCTGTCATAAATCGGCGATTTTGGCGGCGAAAGTTCCATAGAGTCGCCGTATTGACGCCCCATTAACCACTGCAAAAGCTTTCAGCCGAATCCGCAAGGCTGAGACATTTTTGCAAGGGGGCATCAAGGTTGACGGAACGTTCGTTTAACGAAGGCGCTGCTAGACCCGCATGCGACCAAGCCTGTCCGGTCGAATGTCTAAGTATGGAGGCACCGGGATGAACATGGCGAAAGCGATGCGTGGCGCCAAGTTCGTCGCCATTATCTTGGCGACGCTTGCTGTGGCGGCTTGCGCAAAGAAAGACGATCAGTCGGCGATGAACGGAGCGGCGGCCGCGCCCGGCAGCCAGCAGGACTTCGTCGTCAATGTCGGCGACCGCGTGTTTTTCGATACCGATTCGTCGGACCTGTCCGATCAGGCCCGCGCCACGCTCGACAAGCAGGCGCAGTGGCTTAACAATTACAATAGATATTCCTTCACCATCGAGGGTCACGCCGACGAGCGCGGCACGCGTGAATACAATATCGCGCTCGGCGCCCGCCGCGCCGAGACGGTGCGCGAATATCTGATCTCGCGCGGCATCGCACAAACGCGCATGCGCACCATCTCCTACGGCAAGGAGCGGCCGGTGGCGCTGTGCAACGATATCTCCTGCTGGTCGCAGAACCGGCGCGCCGTGACTGTGCTCGATCAGAGCTCGTAAGCCGCTGTATTTCGGGACAGCTGGGTCAATGATCGGCGCCCGCAGCGGCGCCGATCGCATTTTGAGGCCGGTCTGACCGTCCCATGTTTGGCCTTGCCAAGGCGTTGCTGAAATCGGATCGTAGCGGTGCCGCAGGAATTGGCGGCATCCGCCGCTGCGTGGCGTTTCGTTTTCGCAAATGCATTATATAAAGGGTTCGGCAATGACCCGCGATCGCTTTGCCCGCTTCACCGTCGTGCTCGCGGTTTGCGCCGGCGCCGCCGCCTGCGGCAAAAGCAATCAGTATGCCGCGCCGCCGCCGCCGAAGGTCACGGTCGCCGCGCCCATCGAGCAGAACGTCACCCGCTATTTCGAGGCAACCGGCAACACGGCGGCCGTCAACTCGGTCGATCTGGTCGCGCGCGTGCAAGGTTTTGTGCAGGCGATCAGCTATAAAGACGGCGACTACGTCAAGAAGGGCACCTCGCTGTTCACCATCGAGCCGGAGCCCTACAAGCTCAAAGTGGAGTCCGCCAAGGCCGCGGTGGTCAGCGCGCAGGCAACGTTGACCCAGGCGCAGGCCGAATATGACCGGCAAGCCGCTCTGGTCGCCAAGCAGGTCTCGACGCAAGCCAATTACGACAAGGCGCTGGCGCAGCGTGATTCCGCGCAGGCCGATCTGCAATCGGCGCAAGCCAATGAGCGGCAGGCCGAGATCAATCTCAGTTACACCGACGTGACTGCGCCGTTCGACGGCGTCGTCACCGCGCGGCAGGTTTCGATCGGGCAACTGGTCGGCGCCAGTTCGCCGACCACGCTCGCCACCATCGTGCAGCTCGATCCGATCTGGGTGAACTTCACCGCCAGCGAGCGCGACGTCTTGCAAGTGCGCGCCACGCTGGCGAGCCGCGGCGAAACCACCGCGGCGCTGCTCGGACTTCCGGTCGAAGTCGGCTTGCAAAACGAGGCCGGCTATCCGCACCACGGCAAGCTCGATTATATCGCGCCGAACGTCGATCCCTCGACCGGGACGCTGGCGGCGCGCGGCAGTCTCGACAATGGCGACCGTTCGCTGTTGCCCGGCTATTTCGTTCGCGTGCGAATTCCGGCAAAGCCGCAGCCGGCGTTGCTGGTGCCCGACGTCGCGCTCGGCACCGATCAGGCCGGTCGTTATGTTCTCGTGGTCAACAAGGACAATGTGGTCGAGCAGCGCAAGGTCGAGCCCGGCCAATTGGTCGGCGATCTGCGCGTCATCGATAAAGGCGTTGCCAAGGATGATCGCGTGGTGGTCGGCGGCATTATGCGCGCCATTCCCGGGCAGAAGGTCGATGCCGAAGAGCGCACCGCGGCGGCGGCCAAGTAGCGGGGCGATCGGATGATCTCGAAATTTTTCATCGAGCGTCCGGTTCTGGCGAACGTTCTCGCTATCCTGATGATTCTGATCGGCGCGGTCGCGCTCTACGGCTTGCCGATCGCGCAATATCCCGACGTGGTGCCGCCGACCGTGCAGGTGACGACGCGCTATCCCGGCGCCAGCGCGCGCACGGTGATGGACACCGTGGCGCTGCCGATCGAGCAGCAGGTCAACGGCGTCGAGAACATGATCTACATGCAATCGACCAGCGCCAGCGACGGATCTTATACGCTGACGGTGACGTTCAAGATCGGCACCGATCTCGATGCCGCGCAAATCCTGGTGCAGAACCGCGTGGCGAGCGCGCTGTCGTCCTTGCCGCAGGCGGTGCAGGCGCAAGGCGTCACGGTGCAGAAGCGTTCGACCGCGATCCTGCTGTTCGTTACTTTGACGTCGCCCAATGACAGCTACGACAGCCTCTATTTGGCCAATTACGCCACCATCAATCTTCGCGACGAGCTGTCGCGGCTGCCCGGCGTCGGCAATGTCAATGTCTTCGGCGCCGGCCAATATTCCATGCGGGTCTGGCTTGATCCGGAAAAGCTCAAAGCGCGCAGCCTCAACGCCCAAGACGTCGTCACCGCGCTGCAACAGCAGAGCCAGGACGTCACCGCCGGCCAGGTCGGTGCGCCGCCGACGCCGCCCGGCGTGGACTTCCAATACACCATCGAGCTGCAAGGCCGGCTCAGCGAGGTCGAGCAATACGAGAACGTCATCGTCAAAACGGGGAATAACGGCGAGGTCACGCGGCTGCGCGACGTCGGCCACGTCGAGCTCGGCGCCCAGACCTACAGCCAATACTTCAGCCTCGACGGCAAGCAGGCCGCCGGCATCGGCATCTACCAGTCGCCCGGCGCCAATGCGCTCGAGGTCGAGCATCAGGTCAAAGCCAAAATGGCGGAGCTGGCGAAGGCTTTCCCGCAGGGCCTCGTCTACACCATCCCGTTCGATACCACCGTCTTCGTCAATGCCTCGATCCACGAGGTCTACAAGACGCTGATCGAGGCGGCGGTGCTGGTGCTGATCGTGATCCTCGTCTTCCTGCAGGACTGGCGCGCCATGCTGGTGCCGGCCACCACGGTGCCGGTCACCATCGTCGGCGCCTTCGCCATGATGTGGGCGATGGGTTTCACCGTGAATTTCTCCACGCTGTTCGCGATCGTGCTGTCCATCGGCATCGTGGTCGATGACGCCATCGTCGTGGTCGAGGGCGCCGCGCACAATGTCGAAGCAGGCATGAGCGGGCACGATGCGGCGATCAAGGCGATGAACGAATTGCTCGGTCCGATCATCGGCATCACGCTGGTGCTGATGTCGGTGTTCCTGCCGGCGGCGTTCCTGCCCGGCCTGACCGGGCGCATGTATGCGCAGTTCGCGCTGGTGATCGCCGCGACCGCGCTCCTTTCCGCCGTCAACGCCGTGACGCTCAAGCCGACGCAATCGGCGATGTGGCTGCGGCCGCCGGTGCCGCCCGAGCGGCGCAACGCATTCTACCGCGGCTTCAACGCGGTCTATGGGCGCCTTGAGCGCAACTATGCCGGCCTCATCCATCACATGGTCGAGCATGCCGGGATCATGACGATCGTCGCCTTCGCGATCATCGGGCTTGCGGTCTGGGGCCTGTCGCGGGTGCCGACCGGATTCCTGCCGATCGAGGATCAGGGCTACCTGCTGGTCAGCGTGCAGCTTCCCGACGGCGCGTCGCTGGCGCGCACCCAGCAGGCGATGCAGCAGGTCTCCACGATCGCACGCAAGGATGCGAGCGTCGCTCAGGTGATCTCCATCGCCGGCATCTCAGTGCTCGACAACAGCGCGACGCTCGCCAATGCCGGCGTCGCTTACGTGGTGCTCAAGGATTGGAGCGAGCGCGCCAATCTGCAGACGCTGTTTCCCCGGCTGTCGCGCGCGCTCGACGCGGTCGATGCCCGCGTCGTGGTGCTGCCGCCGCCGCCGATCCAGGGCATCGGCAATGCCGGCGGTTTCACCATGCAGATCGAGTTGCGCGACGGCTCGACCGATTTCGCCAAGCTGCAAAGCATCACCAATACCGTCGTCGCCAATGCGCAGTCGCAGAGCGCGCTGCAACGCGTGTCGACGTCGTTCCGCGCCGTGGCGCCGCAGATCCTGGTCGAGGTCGATCGCGTCAAGGCGCAGACTTTGCACGTTCCGGTCGATCAGGTGTTTTCGACGCTGGCGACCTATTTCGGCTCGACCTACGTGTCGCAGTTCAACAAATTCGGCCGGGTGTTCCAGGTCTATGCGCAGGCCGATGCGAAATTCCGGCTGCGGCCGCGCGACATCGAGAATCTCTCGGTGCGCAATGCGCAGGGCGACATGATCCCGCTCGGCACCATGGTCAAGATCGAGCCGATCGTCGGACCGCCTTTGATCAGCCTGTACAATCTTTATCCGTCATCGAGCGTCATCGGGCTGCCCGCGGCCGGCTTCTCTTCCGGCGAGGCGATCCGCCTGATGGAGCAGAATGCGGCGGCGACGCTGCCGCCCGGCACCGGCACCGAATGGACCGCGATGTCGTATCAGGAGAAGATCGTCGGCAATCAGATGTATTTCGTCTTCGTAATGGCGATGCTCTTGGTCTATCTGGTGCTCGCCGGCCAATATGAAAGCTGGTACGCACCGCTCGCGGTCATCCTCTCGGTGCCGTTGGCGCTGACCGGGCCGGTGCTGGTGCTGGAAATGCTGCGCATCGACAATAATCTCTACACCCAGATCGGCATCATTCTGCTCATCGCGCTGTCCGCCAAGAACGCCATTCTGATCGTCGAAGTGGCGCGCGAGCACCGCGTCAACGACGGCAAGCCGATCCTCGAAGCGGCGGTCGACGCCGCGCGCGCCCGGTTCCGGCCGATCCTGATGACGTCGTTTGCCTTCATTCTCGGCGTGGCGCCGCTCGTCATCGCCAGCGGCGCCGGCGCGAGCGCCCGCAAATCGATCGGCATCACCGTGTTCTCCGGCATGATCGCCTCGACTTGCCTCGCCGTGCTGTTCGTTCCGTCGCTGTTCGTGGTGATTCAGCGGTTCGAGGAATGGCGCGCTTCGCGTAAGGCGCCGCGCATCCAGCCGGCGGAATAGCGAGGCTGCGGCGCAGCGTCACCAGCATGCCGCCATTGAGCCACAGTCACAATTTGGACGCAGGACGCGCTATGGTAAAGCAAGGGAAATCATCGGCAATGCCTCAAGCGATCAGCCGCTCCACGACCGCGTTTGCACTCGCGTTCACATGTCTGACGTGGACGCAAGCCGCGCGCGCACAGGATACCCCGAGCGATGTCGTGACCCGCCTCGGCCGCCTTGAGGAAACGGTCCGCGATCTCACCGGCCAGGTGCAGGAACTGCAGTACCGCAATCAGCAGCTCGAACAGCAGGTCCAGCGCCTGCAGGGCGGCGCCGCGGCGCCGATGGCGGGGGCGCCGGCAACTTCGATGGCGCCGTCTCCCATGTCTCCCATGTCTCCCCCGGGACCGCCGCCGCGGTCATCGGTATCCACGTCGCTGCCGCCACCGACGGCAACGCCCTATTCGACGCCGCCGCAATATTCGCAAAGCCCGCCGCCGCCGGCCCAATATGGGCAGCCGCCGCAGTACGGAGCGCTGCCGCAATACGGCGGGCCTCCGCAAGCCGCGCCGCCACCATATGGCGCGCCGCCGGCCCCGGTCGTCGCCAGCGACGCGACTGGCCGCCATGATGCGTTTAACCCGGCGCTCGATCCCAATGCGCCGGGCGTGCCGCATCCGCTCGGCGCCAGCACCACCGCGACCGAACCGCCGCCACCCGCTCCCGATATGGACCGGGGACAACCGGGTGCGCCGCTCAATCTATCCGTGCCGCAAGGCGGTGCGCTACCGCCGCCGCCGTTGGCCAATCCGAGTGCGACCGGCGCGATGCAAGGCGATACGCAGGTTGCGTCGCTGCCGCCCAACGCCACGCCGAAGGAACAATACGATCTCGCTTACGGCTACGTGATGCAGAAGAACTATGAACTGGCGGCGCAAGCGTTCCGCGATTTTCTGCACAAATATCCGAGCGACCGGCTGACGCCCGAGGCGCAATACTGGCTCGGCGAAAGCCTGTTCGACGATCAGAAATACCACGATGCCGCGGAGGCCTTCCTCGCGGTCTCGACCAAATACGGCACCAGCGCCAAAGCGCCGGACGCCTTGCTGCGGCTTGGCCAATCGCTCGCCGCCTTGGGCGAGAAGGAAGCGGCTTGCGCATCGCTTGGCGAGGTTTTGCGCAAATATCCGCACGCTTCGATCAGCGTAAAGCAAAACGTTGACCGGGAGCAGAAGCGTGTCCACTGCTGAACATCCCATTCGCGACTCCGAAGCGAATGTACTGTTCTCCGGACTTGAAGATCTGCGCGGTCTGATTCTCGCGGTGTCCGGCGGCCCGGACTCCACCGCGCTGCTGCTGCTGGCGGCGCGCTGGGCGAAGGCGTGCAACGGCGCGCCGAAGCTTCTTGCCGTCACCGTCGATCACGGGCTGCGTGCGGCGGCTGCTGCCGAAGCCGCAACGGTCAAGCGGCTCGCCAATCGACTGGGTATCACGCATCGTACGCTGCACTGGCGCGGCAGGAAGCCGCAATCCGGGTTGCAGGAGGCCGCCCGCAACGCGCGCTACCGGCTCATTGCGGAGGCAGCCGGGCGCGCCGGCTACGAGCATATCCTCACCGCGCATACGCTCGATGACCAGGCGGAAACGGTATTGTTCCGGCTCGCTCGCGGCAGCGGCCTCGGCGGTCTTGCCGGCATGGCGCATGCCGTGCCTTTGCCGGCGCGGGGGCGGAGTCCCTATTTTCTGGTGCGGCCACTGCTGCACGTGCCGAAGGCGCGGCTGGTCGCAACGCTCGAAGCGGCCGGGCTCTCTTACAGCGAGGATCCGACCAATCGCGATCCGCGCTTTACGCGCGCGCGGCTGCGCACCTTCATGCCGGCGCTGGCGAAGGAGGGGCTCGATGCGCGCGGTCTCGCGCGGTTTGCAGCCCGTATGCGGCGTGCCGAGGCGACGATCGAGTTTGCCGTCGCCGCCGCGCGCGAAGCGCTCGCGCCGGAGCCCTGGCCGGAGCGCGGTCCGGTCGCGTTTTCGACCGCGCAATTTGCGAGCCTGCCCGCGGAAGTCGCGCTGCGGCTGCTCGGCCGCGCCATCGCCCATACGGGAGACGAGGGCCCGGTCGAGCTTGCCAAGCTCGAGAGCCTTTATGACAGCCTGCGCCAAGCCCAATCCCGGCTGCGCCGGACGCTCGCCGGCGCGTTGATCAGCCTCGACAGCGAGCGGCTCACGGTCGGGCGCGCCCCGGCTCGCCGCAAAGCCGCTTTCCATGCGGATCGCAACAAGGGCTTTACGAAATAGCCGTATTATTGCGTGGTTGCGCGGGTGGTTCCCTTGGCAGGGGGCGGGCTGGCGCCTACATTGCCCGGTAGTGGGGACGTGAAGCCGCCACGATTTGCGGGCAGGCAATAACCCCGGACTCCGCTCCGGCCGGGGCAAGGACGTAAGATGAACGCCAATCTGCGCAATTTCGCCCTCTGGGTCATCATTGTCCTGTTGCTGCTTGCGCTGTTCACGCTATTTCAGAACCCCGGCCAGCACACCACCGCGCAGGACATTTCGTTCTCGCAGCTGCTCAACGAGGTCGACCAGAACCGCGTCCGCGATGTCCTGATCCAGGGCCCCGAAATCCACGGCGATTTCACCGACGGCCGCGCCTTCCAGACCTATGCGCCGAGCGATCCCGGACTTGTCGACAAGCTTTACAAGAAGGGCGTTTCGATCACGGCGCGGCCGTTGAGCGACAACGTGCCGTGGTTCGTGTCGCTGTTGATCTCCTGGCTGCCGTTCGTTGCGCTGATTGGCGTGTGGATTTTCCTGTCGCGCCAGATGCAAGGCGCCGGCGGCAAAGCGCTCGGCTTCGGCAAATCGCGCGCAAAACTCCTCACCGAGGCGCATGGCCGCGTCACCTTCGAGGATGTGGCCGGCGTCGACGAAGCCAAGCTCGATCTGCAGGAGATCGTCGAATTTTTGCGCGACCCGGCCAAATTCCAGCGGCTCGGCGGGCGCATCCCGCGCGGCGTACTCCTGGTCGGGCCGCCCGGCACCGGCAAGACGTTGCTCGCCCGCGCCATCGCCGGCGAGGCGAACGTGCCGTTCTTCACCATTTCCGGCTCCGACTTCGTCGAAATGTTCGTCGGCGTCGGCGCGAGCCGCGTGCGCGACATGTTCGAGCAGGCCAAGAAAAACGCGCCTTGCATCATCTTCATTGACGAGATCGACGCCGTCGGCCGCCACCGCGGCGCAGGGCTGGGCGGCGGCAACGACGAACGCGAGCAGACGCTGAACCAATTGCTCGTCGAGATGGATGGCTTCGAGGCCAATGAAGGCATCATTTTGATCGCCGCGACCAACCGGCCGGACGTGCTCGATCCTGCGCTGCTGCGGCCGGGCCGCTTCGACCGTCAGGTCGTGGTGCCTAACCCCGACGTGGTCGGCCGCGAGCAGATCTTGAAGGTGCACGTGCGCAAGGTGCCGCTGGCGCCCGACGTGAACTTAAAGACCATCGCCCGCGGCACTCCCGGCTTCTCCGGCGCCGACCTGATGAATCTCGTCAACGAGGCGGCCTTGATGGCGGCACGGCGCAACAAGCGCATGGTGACGCAAGTCGAGTTCGAGGACGCCAAGGACAAGGTCATGATGGGCGCCGAGCGCAAGTCGCTGGTGATGACTGAAGAGGAGAAGCTTCTCACCGCCTATCACGAAGGCGGCCACGCCATCGTCGCCCTCAACGTCAAGGCGACCGATCCGGTGCACAAGGCGACCATCATCCCGCGCGGCCGCGCGCTCGGCATGGTCATGCAATTGCCCGAGCGCGACAAGCTGTCGATGTCGCTCGAGCAGATGACCTCGCGGCTTGCCATCATGATGGGCGGACGCGTCGCCGAGGAACTGGTGTTCGGCAGGGAGAAGGTGACCTCCGGCGCGGCCTCCGACATCGAGCAGGCCACCAAGCTTGCCCGCATGATGGTGACGCGGTGGGGCCTGTCCGATGCGCTTGGCACTGTCGCCTATGGCGAAAACCAGGAAGAGGTGTTCCTCGGCTATTCGGTGGCGCGCCAGCAGAACATTTCGGAAGAGACCGTGAAAAAGATCGACGCCGAGATCAGGCGCCTGGTCGAGGCCGGCTACGCCGAGGCGCAGCAGATTCTAACCGATAAGCGCGCCGACCTCGAAACGCTCGCCAAGGGCTTGCTGGAGTTCGAGACGCTGACCGGCGACGAGATCAAGGACCTGCTGCTCGGCAAGAAGCCGAACCGCGAATTGGTGATCGAGCCGACCACGCCGCGGGGGTCGGCCGTGCCGACCGCCGGCGCCGGGCGCAACCGGCCGCGCCCCGAGGCCGGTCCGCTGGAGCCGCAGCCGCAGGGTTGAGGGCCTGAATTGCAGGCATGAACCGGAAGCTTGGACCGCGCGACGGACGGGGGAGGCGGCTTCATGCGGACCATTTCAATTGCCGGACTGGCTTTGCTGTTCGCGGCAGTTCCGGCACTGGCGCAAGTCGCCCACCCGTCGGCAGCCAAGCACAGCGCTCCCGCTAAACCCGCGCAGGCTTCGACGCCCGAAATGCGTTCCGCCGCCGCGCTGGCGCTGTCTTCGGACCCGGTGTTCGACGACGGCACCTATCTGCGCATCAAGGAAACGCTGCTCAGCTATTCTGATATCCAGGTGCGCGGCGGCTGGCCGACGCTGCCGGCCGACGCCAAGCTCGCGCCGGGCGCGAGCGGTCCCGACGTGGCGCTGTTGCGCCGTCATCTCGTCATCGGCGGCGACTTGCCGGCAGATCAGGAGGCAGGCGACGTCTATGACGGCGCCGTCGTCGAAGGCGTCAAGCGCTTCCAGTTGCGCCACGGACTCGAAGCGACCGGCAGTGTCGGCGCGCAGACCCTGAAGGCGCTCAATGTTCCGGTCGGCGACCGCATCAAGCAGCTCGAAGCGTCGCTGGAGCGGCTGCTCGGCTTCGATTTCACCTTCGCCGAACGCTACGTCGTGGTGAACATTCCGGCCGCCTTCGTCGAGGCGGTGGAGAACGACAAGGTCGAGCGGCGCTATCGCGTCATCGTCGGCAAGATCGACAAGCCGTCGCCGACGCTGTCCGTCTATATCACCGCCATCGATCTCAACCCGACCTGGACGGTGCCGCTCTCGATCACCAAGACCGAAATCGCGAACCACATGCGCCGGGACCCGAGCTATCTCAGCCGCATGCATATGCGGCTCCTCGGCGCTCACGACGAAGAAATCGATCCGTCGAGCGTCGATTGGTCGATGGAGCGGTCGCCGAACTTCACCGTCAGACAAGACGCCGGCAACTGGAACGCGCTCGGCAATCTGAAAATCGACATGCCGAATCCCTATTCGGTCTACATGCACGACACCGATACGCGAAAGCTTTTCAGCGCCGACTATCGCTTCGATTCGCACGGCTGCACGCGGGTCGACAATGTGCGCGACCTTGCCGCGTGGATTTTGCAGGACGGCCCGCCGGGCTGGAATCGCGCCGCCATCGATGCCGGCATTGCCGCCGGCCAGACCAAAGTGATCAACCTGCCGCACAAAATCCCGGTAGCCTGGGTCTATCTCACCGGCTGGGTGACGCGCGACGGCACGGTCGAATTCCGCGACGACGTCTATAAGCACGACGAACAACTCGACCGCAACGGGCTCGCCGAAGCGGCCGCCGGCGGCTTCGTCGCGCCGGTGCCGACCGAGAACCTCAAGCGGGTGTCCATCGACAGCCGGTGAGGTGCCGTCGCAATCCAAGGGATGTTGCAAAGACCATTTTAGACTTGTCATGCTCCGCGAAGGCGAGGGCTTTGCAAAAGTAGCGTGTAGTGATTCCTTTGGCGAGAGATTCGCTGGAGGTAAAGATGGCTGAACGGCGCATTGGGCAGATGAGCTTTGCGGACAATCTCGTGGCGGATGTGGTCGAGGCGACTACGACGTTGGACCAGATCGCCGGTCTGATTGATTGGACGGAGGTAGCCCCGGTGCTGAGCGGGCTGCGCAGCGGATCGATGGGAGCGCCCGGCTATCCGGCGCTGATGCTGTTCAAGGCCCTGTTGCTGCAGCAATGGCATGGACTGTCCGATCCCGAGCTGGAGGTCGCGCTGAAGGACCGTTTGTCGTTCCGCCGGTTTCTGGGCGTGTCGTTGAGCGAGCGCCTGCCTGACCACAGTTCGCTGTGGCGCTTCCGTGAACAACTGGCGGAAAGCGGCGTGGCCGAGCAAGCGTTTACAATCATTACGGCACAGATTGAGCGCGCGGGCTTCGTTCTCAAGCGCGGCACGCTCGTCGATGCGACGCTCATCCGCTCTGCAGTTAATCCGCCACCACCCCCGGCTGAGGCGCCGCCTGACGCGGACGGTCGCCCGGCGAGCAAGCTGGTGCGCCATCCTGGCGACCCGGAGGCGACCTGGACGCGCAAGCAAGGGCGGCATTTCTTCGGCTATAAGGCACATCTGGCGATGGACCTGGGCAGCCGTATCATCCGCCGCGTCACTCTCACCCCGGCCAATATCAACGACAGTGTGCCTGCAGACCGACTGATCTGCGGTGATGAGGCGACCGTCTGGGCCGATAAGGCTTACGACAGCAACGCCCGCCGGGCGCTGCTCAGGCGGCTTGGCATCCGCGACGGGATCGCACGCCGGAGCAATCGCTGGCACGAGCCAAGCCGCTGGTTTCTCCGCCGCAACGCGGTGATCTCGCATTACCGCGCGCCGATCGAGCCCATGTTCTCGCTGCTCAAGAACGTCTATGGCTTTGCCCGCGCACGTTATCGCGGCGTCCCGCGCAATGCCACAGCGCTGCTGCTCGCCGTCACCGCAATCAACCTCAAACGTTGGGCCACCATCACATCGGCCGGGTGATGATCCCCATAGCGCCGCCAACCGAAGCCCAGCACACTGATGAGCCCGACCGGAAACCCGGCATCCAACATCATTCTTCGCCTTGCGCGAGTTCTGCAAAGCCCTCGCGAAGGCGGAGCATCCAGTATTCGCAGCGTAGGCGGTTTTGCTCGGCTCGAATTCGCGCGGTTACTGGATCATCCGCTTTCGCGGATGATGACAGAATTGGATACGGCTCATGCGCCAGATGGTCTTGGTCGGCTTCCTGCAGGCGCAGAACTGCAGCAACCTCGCGAGCTCATGGCGGCATCCGGCGTCGCGCACCGACAGCTGGTCGCCGGATTTTTACCGCCACATCGGCCGCGTGCTGGAAGCGGGCAAGTTTCACTTAGGCTTTTTCGACGACCGGCTATCGATGCCGGACATGTACGGACGCGACCACGGCCACACCGTCGCCCATGGCATTCGCTGCGTGAAGCTCGACGCCGTCACCGTGCTCACGGTGATGGGCATGGCGACCGAGCGGCTCGGTCTCGGCGCCACTTATTCGACCAGCTACTACGAGCCGTTCCACGTCGCGCGCCTGTTCGCCACGCTCGATCTGATGACGCAAGGCCGCGCCGCCTGGAACGTCGTCACTTCGCTCAACGACGGCGAGGCGCAGAACATGGGCCGCGACGAGGTGGTCGGCCACGATTTGCGCTACGACCGCGCCGACGAATTCATGGAAATCGTGCTCGGCCACTGGGACACCTGGGAGGATGACGCCATCGTCCAGGACAAGGCGACGGGCCTGTTCGCCGATCCTAAGAAGGTGCATCGTCTCGATTACCAGGGTCGCTATTTTTGCTCGCGCGGGCCGTTCACCGTGCCGCGCTCGGCGCAGGGTCACCCGGTTCTGATCCAGGCGGGATCGAGCGGCCGCGGCAAAAGCTTCGGCGCGCGCTGGGGCGAGGTGATCTTCGTCGTCTATCCGAGTATCGACGTCGGCCGGCGCGATTACGCGGAGTTCAAGGCGGAGGCGGCGCGCTTCGGCCGCGATCCCGAGCACGTCAAGATCACCCATCTCGTCAATACGGTGGCGGCGGCGACCAGAGCCGAGGCCGAGGACAAGTGGGCCGAGATCGAGAAACTGCCGCTCGAGATCGATGCACTGTCGCTGTTGTCGGAGGCGCTCAACTTCGACTTTGCACGGAAGCGCATGGACGAGCCGTTCACGCGGGCCGAGCTCGACGAAATGTCCGGCCTGCAAGGCATCCGCGACCGCGTCGTCAGCGTGAAGAAAAATCCCACGGTACGCGATTTCATCGAAATCAGCGGTCGCGGCCGCGTGCACAATCCGATCGTCGGCGGCCCGAAGGAGGTGGCCGATCAGCTCGAGGCATGGTTCACGGCACCTGCCTGCGACGGCTTTGTTCTCTCCGCCACGCATGTGCCGGGGACCTACGAGGATTTCGTGCGCTTCGTCGTCCCTGAGCTGCAGCGCCGCGGGCTGTTTCGCCAAGACTTCGGCGGCGTCACGCTGCGGGAGAATCTGGGGCTGCCGGTACCGGCCATCGGCGCGCGGCGCGGTACGGCGAGCTAAACGCGGCCAATGGTCTGATTTTGCGTCCGCTTTTGCAGCCTAGCCGACATAAATCCGCGCAGTCATCCCTTTTGATCTAAGTCAACGCCAGCATTTAGTGAATCCGCTTCTATCCTTGCGAGGCTAATAGGAGAGCGAATCCCTCGCCTCGCTCAAGGAGAAGTACGATGAAAAAGTTCGTGATTATCGCGAGTGCCATGGCGATCCTTGCGACGCCGGCCTTCGCCGCGACCGCCAAGCATCATCACAAGCACCATTACAAGGTCGCGCAGGGTCCGGCGGGCCTGAATGGTGGAAATGCCGCGGGACCGGGCTACGCCCCGTGGGCTGGACCTGCAAATGGCTACAACAATCCCGTCAGCGGCAGCCCGCAAGATCCCGGCATGCGCAAGCCCCTGGCCGTGCCTGGACGGTGACGGCCGGCTTGTTGAGTGAACTTGAAGTGCCCCCGGGGCGTCTAATGCATCCGGGGGCTTTTTCATCAAAAGAAACAGTCGCTTTGCGCGAGGCCGTTCCCTCGATCCGATCGAAGCGCGGCGTTACGAGTGAGCGTCGCTGAATGCGCTAGGCTTTTTTCTGGACGCTTTCGTATTGTTCCAGCGCGGCGAAGGCGTCGCAGGCATACATGGCGGCCGGTCCGCCGCCCATCATCACCGCGACACCGAGCGTCTCGAGAATCTCCGCCCGCGTGGCACCGGCTGCTAACGCGTCATGCACGTGGAAGGCGATGCAGGACTCGCAACGGACGGCAACGGCAATGCCGAGTGCAATCAGTTCCTTGGCTTTGGTGTCGAGCGCACCTTTTGTCGTCGCCGCTTTGTGCAGGCCGGCAAAGCCGCCCATAGGTCCGGCGAGCTCGCGGCCGAGCCGTATCATAAGCCCCTGCACTTCTTGCCGCCGCTCCGGATAATTCGCAGTCATTGCTTTGGTCCTTCGGTAAAAAGCTTGCCCGGATCTTTCAGGTATTGCTCGAGCGTCTCCAGAAAACGGGCAGCATCGGCGCCAAACACGACGCGGTGATCGCAGGTCAGCGTGAACAAGGCGCCGTCGGGACCGCACGCCGCAACCGAAAGGATAGCGCAGGCGCCAATGGGTACGATTGAATCGAAGTCATGGACGATCGAATGAACGCCGAGATTGCTGATATAGAATGTCGCGCCGGAGTAGTCGGCCGGCGCGAGGCGACGGGTCGCGGTCTGCTCGCGCAGTTTCGCCCAAGCCTCGTTGAGCGCGGCTAGAGACCGGCCTGCAGCATCGCGCAGAACGGGCGTGATCAGCCCTTCGCCGTTGTCGACGGCAATGCCGATGTCGATGCGGTCGCGGCGCGCGAGGCCGTTCGGCGTGTAAGCCGCGTTGAACGGCGGATGGGCCAGAATGGTCAGAGCACAGGCGCGCGCCAGCAACACCGACAATGCATAGCCGCGCGTTTTCGCGACCGACATCAGGGGCTGCAACGGAAGCCGCGCGGTGACGTGGAAGCTCGGCGCCGCCGCGCTCGCGATCATGTTGCGTGCCACCGCCTCCCGCAGGCTGGAGGCGCGCTCCAGCCGATAAGGCGGTCCGGCAGCAATGGCCGTATCCGCTCCGCTTGGCGCTGGCTCATTTTTTTGGCGCGGTTCAACACCTGCAGCCGCTGACAAGGATGGCCGCGTGTGCGGATGCGCCACGGGCCGCCCCGCTGACATCGAGGCTGCCAAGACTGCTGAAACAGGCGACGCTTTGACCGCCGGTGGTGCGCTCACTTGGCCGTTGCCGCCGGCCGGACGCGGCGCTGGGGCACTCTTGGCTTCGGTGACCTGCCCTGGGCTGTCGGTGATATAGCCGATGGTTTCGCCAACCGGTGCTTCGCTGCCTTCAGCCGCAAGCGGCCCGCCCAAATAGCCGTCCTGGAAGGCTTCGACCTCCATCACCGCCTTGTCGGTCTCGACTTCGGCAATGACGTCACCCTTGCTGATCTTATCGCCGACCTTTTTCGTCCATTTCACCAACCGGCCGGCGCCCATCGTGTCCGAGAGCGCCGGCATCGTGACGGCCAGTGTCATGGTCAGGCCGCCTTGGGTTTTTGTGCAGCGCGATGCAGCTCTCGCGCTGCCGCCACGATGTCGGGGATCTGCGGAATCGTCGCCGCTTCGAGCGCGCCATTGAACGGCGTCGGCATGTCGAGACCGGCCAGCCGTTGGACTGGCGCATCGAGCGAATAGAAACAGCGCTCGGTCAACGTCGCCGCGATCTCGGCGCCAGCGCCGGCGAACCGGCAATCCTCCTCGACGACCAACACGCGATGGGTCTTTTCAATCGACTTCACGCAGGTATCCCAGTCGATCGGCCGCAGGCTCCGCAGATCGATGACTTCGGCCTCGATTCCTTCCTTGGCCAGCTCATTGGCCGCCTCCTGCGCGAGCACCGCGTGGCGCGAATAGCTGATGACTGTCAGGTCGCGGCCCTCGCGGCGGAGGGCGGCGCGGTGCATCGGCGGTGGCTTCGCAGCAAAGTCGACCTGCCCCTTGGTGAAATAGAGCACCTCATGCTCCAAAAGGATGATCGGATCGTCACTGGCGATGGCCTGTCTTAGCTGCCAATAGGCGTCTTGCGGCGTCGACGGCACCGCAATGCGCAGGCCCGGCACGTTCATCAACGTGTACTCGAGCCGTTGCGCATGCTGCGCGGCAAGCTGCCGGGCAATTCCGCCTGGCACCCGCACCACGAGCGGCATTTTGAATTGCCCGCCCGACATAAAGGGAATTTTGGCGGCGCCGTTGATGATCGAATCGAGCGCCAGCAGCATGAAATTGATGGTCATGATCTCGACCACCGGACGAGTGCCGACCAGTGCGGCCCCGACGCCGACCCCGGTAAACCCGTTCTCGGAAATCGGCGTGTCGCGCACGCGCCACTCGCCGTATTTGGCGTAAAGCCCTTCGGTAACGCGATAGCTGCCGCCGTAGAGGCCGACATCCTCGCCGAGCGTAAAGACCGAGTCATCGGCCGCCATCTCGTGATCCATGGCGCGGTTGAGCGCCTGCCAATAAAGCAATTCCTGCGACATGACGATCTCCCTACATCAATGTTTCGTGACGGGCGTTGCTATTAAGATGGCCCCAGGCGGCGTCCATGGTCGGTTGCGCGCTTTGCAGCGCGAACGCGACCGCGTCGTCGACAACTAAAGCCACCTCGGACTTGAGCTCTTCGACCTCCGTTTCGAGAAGATGCTCGCCGTCGATCAGATGATCGGCGAACAGCTTGATGTTGTCCGGTCCAACCGCCGCCAATTCGTCCGCGGTCGGGTAGCGGACTTCGAATTCACGGGTGGCGACGGTCAGCGGATCGTCGACCTGGAAGGCCTTCAGCTCGACCGCCGGCCGGGTGGTTCCGGGATCAGCCATCGAATGGCCGCGATAGCGGTAGGTCTCGCACTCGATGAATTGCGGCCCGCCGCCGCGGCGAATGCGATTGAGCGCCTGCTTGGTGGCGGTGTGGACCTTGAGCACGTCCATGCCGTCGATCTTTTCCGCCGGGATATTGTAGGCGGCAACGCGCTTGAACACTTCTGGCACCGCCGAATGACGGTGAATCTCGGTGCCGATCGCATAGTGGTTGTTTTCGCAGATGAACAGGATCGGCAGGTGCCAGAGACCGGCCATGTTCAGCGACTCGTGGAAAGTGCCTTGATTGACGGCCCCGTCGCCGAAGAAGCAAATGACGGCTTCCGGTAGTCCGCGCATCGCGATCGCATAGCCGATACCGACGGCGATCGGACAGCTTTGGCCGACGATCGCATAGCCGCCCATGAAGCGGCGCTCACGATCGAACATGTGCATCGAGCCACCCATGCCCTTGCTCATGCCGGTGGCGCGCCCGAACAACTCCGCCATCACTTCGCGCGCCGGGGTGCCGCGGACCAGCGCATGGGCATGTTCGCGGTAATTGCTGACGATGTAGTCGGAAGGGCCGACCGCGTTGATGACGCCGGCGGCGACCGCTTCCTCGCCTGGGTAGAGATGCAGGAAGCCGACGATATTGCCTTTGGTATATTCCTGCGCCGCCCGCTCCTCGAAGGCGCGCGACAGCAGCATATCGCGCAGCATGTGATGTAGGGTTTCGCGTTCCATCTCAGACCTCGTTGTGGTCGCTGAATCTTGTTGCCGGGCCGGGCGCGATGAGGCGCCCGGCTGCGATGCGAGGACTATTGCGGCTTGCGTGCCGCAAAGCCGGTTTCCTTGAGGAACACCGCAATGACCGCTGAAAGGACGATCGCCACGATTACGGCGGTGCCGCCACCTTTGGTGAAGATGTCGAGCGTCAGATCGCCGCCACCGGCGAGCTTCTGCAAGACCCATCCGGCGGCCGGCGCCGCGAATGCGCTCATCACGAAGACCATGAAATTCATCGCGCCGGTCGCACTGCCTTTCACTTGGTCCGGATTGACTTCTTTGATCATCGAATAAGGGATCATCGCCGCGCCTGAGCCGAAGCCGAACAGGAAACCTGGCAGGTACGCAGGCAAGCTGTTCGGCGGCAGGTAAAGGATCGCCAAGGCGCAAACCAGCATCAGCGCGATGCCGGCGAAGAGGACGGGTTTACGGCGTCCATAGTGGTCAGCCAAATAGCCAAGTACCGGCGAGCCGATCACCCAGCCGAGCGGTATCATCGACGCGCGGTTGACGGCCTCGCCATAATCGATATGCCAGCCTTGGCGCAGGAAGGCGACGCCCCAGATCATGCCGCCAACCGTAGTCGGCAGAAACAGGAGGCCGGAGGATAAGCCGCAAAGATATGATTGCGGGTTGGTCAGCACGATCTTGTAAGGATCGAACATGTGCCAGATGCTGCTCTTCGAATGCTCGGACTGATCCTGTCTGGGTGTCACGGTCAGCATTACAATCATGATCACCAGAGCGAGGAACCCGGAATAGAGCCAGAATTGCTGCCAGCTCATCACGCCGTGCACCAGCGGAGCGACGCCGAATTGACCGGCCGACCCGCCGAGCATTCCCATCATTTGCGTGAAGCCGATCGCGGTCGCCAGATAACGCGCTGGAAAGCCGTGTGTCGCCAGATAGACCGCGCCGACGAAGGCGAAGGCAGCGCCGGCACCTTGCAACAGACGGCCCACATAGGCCATCTCGGCTGAGCCGACGCCAAACATGATGAGGCCGACGGCAAGAAAGAAGATTCCCGTCGGGACGGTGTATTTGGCACCCCAGCGATCGAGCGCAGCGCCGGAGACAAGCGCAAAGGTCGAATAAGTATAGTAATATAGGCCGATCACTGAACTCACGCCTAATGTCGTTAGACCGTAGGCCTGGGTGAGCTCGGGGATCATCACGCTCGGTGCGGAACGCACTGCGTATTGCAGGAAGTAAAACAGCAAGCAGATCGCCCAGGCGACGATGAAGGCGATGTGAAAGCCACTGACTCTGGAAGCCTTCGTCGTGATCGGCCCCCGCAGCGTTTGCGATTGTACGGACATAGCTTTTCTCCCTCGAAAGGCTTTTTGATTGAAATTTCCAGCGTCAGGCTAAGCGCGCTAACCAGCGCCGCCTTGACCTGGATCAAAAGTCGAGAGGTCTGCCGCGCAGCGGTGGGATATACTGGACCTCTGATAGGGCCACCTCTGAGATTTTCGTCGCATGAGTGAGCTGACGCAGCGGTTTTTTGAGACGCTCCTGCGCACGCAATTTCAGTCGCCGGAGCGCACGCTTGAATACCAGCGACGCCTCATCGAGCGGCTCATTCGCCACGCACGCACGACGGTGCCGTTTTATCGCGACAGCGGCCGGCTGGATGCGCTGTTCGACAAGGACGACCGGATCGACTGGGGGCGTTGGGGCGAGGTTCCTGTCCTGACGCGATCGGTAGCGCAGGCCAACAGCGACAGGCTTTATGCCGAATCGACGCCGGCAGATTGCGGCGAAATTCGCACCGGCACCACCTCCGGTTCGACGGGTCGGCCGCTCGCATTCCGCACCAGTACGATCCAGGCGGTGGCCAATACCGCGGTGCAGGAGCGCGGCTATGTGTGGGCCGGTCTGCCCGATAAGTTCACCGTCGGCTGGTTCCTCGGTGCCAAACCGGGCGAAGGCCAATATCCGATGGGATCGCTCTATACCACCGAAATTCGGGGAGCCACGCGGGAAATCCATCAACTCGATGTCGGGACAACGCTCGAACAGCAATGCGACTGGCTCGCACGGATTCATCCCGATGTCGTTATGGGCTATCCTGGAGTGCTGACGCTGATCGCCCGCAACCTGCCTGCTGAACTCGCCGGCCACCGGTTTCGGCTTGTGGTTTGCGTCGGCGAGGTCGTGACACCGCAAAAACGCGCCGATCTCGAAGCGGGTTTCGGTTGCCCGATGATGGAATTCTACACTGGCTCGGAATTCGGCATCATAGCGGTGGAGGACCGTAGCGCCGACCGACTGCTGGTGAGCGAAGAAACCTTGTTGCTCGAATTTGCTCGACCGTCAGACCCGGCTTTGATTGGCGGCAATCTCGGCGAGGTGATTGTCACGCCGTTTTATAACTATGCGATGCCGCTCATCCGCTATGCGCCCGGCGATCTCGCCGAGGTCGATGCGTCTCCAGCGCCGGACGAACGAACGCTGCGGCGTCTCGTTCGCATCGCCGGGCGCGATCGGGATTTCTTCGTTCTGCCGAGCGGCCGCCACTGGTGGCCGCAGATCAGTAGGACGAAGTTTCTCGCCGATTATATCAATTTCGATCAAATCCAGTTCGCGCAGATCGAACGCGCCCGCATCGAACTGCGCTTTGTGTCGCGCATGGCGGAGCCGATGAAGAACGCCGAGGGACTGATAGCAATCCTGCGCGCCGCCGTGCCTGAACCCGTCGAGTTTGTAATCCGTCAGGTGCCGGAAATCGCGCGGCAGCCATCCGGTAAATATCTCGACTACGTGCGCGCGTTCGACGGCGATATCTGAGTCGTCACAAGCGGCGAGCGCGAGCGACACTGTAATGACCGTCAGCGGCGCAGCACAACATCGCGCTTGGGCGGCGACGGCCTACAAACCACCACAACTGCCGTTCTGGAAGATTTCGCCGTTGGTGCAAGTGCCTGAAGTGGACGTCGAGCCAGGGCCGAGCGTGTTGACAAGGTCGAACAGGTCCGATGACGGATCGTCCTCGCGGTTGCGTCGGATCAGCGTTTTGTCGCTGTGGCCGAAATACAACCGCAATCCGGCCCAGGCGCCGTAATTGTTGCTGCCCTCGCCGATGCGACCCTCGGCGAACAGCGTGGGCAGCATGGTGCCGTTTGACGCCAAGGCATATTCGGTCCCGATCGCGGCGGCGTTTTTGCCGCCGAGATAGCGCTGGCCGACCCATGCGCCCCAATTGTCGGTGACGTAATATTCCACCGTTACGGCGTCGAAAAAGCGGGTCCCCTGGGCAAGCGCGCCGTTCGCGGTCGTCGTCGGTACGATGCCGCCCGGGACCCCGACGAACGCCGTCGCCGTAGTGGCGGCATTGTTGCCAAACTCGGCGCCCGCTACGCCGCGCAGCGTCCACTGTCCCAGATAGGCTTCGCCCTCGCCGCCGAAGTGGCTGACATTGACGTTGCCGATCGGCGTGCTCCAATGCACATCGTCGCCGTAGGCGCCGAGCAGCCCCTGCGCCGGATTGCGCCAGAACAGATGTCCGGCGCCGCCACCGACAAAGCGGTTATCGAAACCGCCGGACACGCCGTCGATTTCCGCGCCAAATTGACCGCCAAGTGGCACGGCGAGTGAGCCTTGGCCGGCGAAGAGGCCTTTGCCATCTTCGCCTCCGCCCAGGATCGCGGCCGTGCCGTTGATGCCGTCGACAGCGGGCTGCGCGGCGGGGATAGCCGTACCGGCGGAAGCCGCCGCAACTCCGAAGAGCATACTCGTCAGCGCGGTCAGGAACGTCGATGAAAACAGCCGAGAACGAGCAGACATAATGTGACGCTCCCCGACGCCAGCGAGCAATCAGCCTAACTCAACCTTTTACGGGCGTCCACGGCCAATGGTCCGTGACCAGCTTCGAACCTGGGAAAAGTAGAATCCGTTTTTCCGGAATGAAAACGCGGCCTGCGATATCCAATGATTGTCGGCGACGTCCGCTTGTGGATCCAAGATGGCGCGACGGTCAACACGTGCCGTCTTATGGGGGTAAAGCGGCCGCGCCTCTGGCCAGGTTGAGCGAATTTACGAGTTCACACCCCAGACAGCGCCGAGGGACCTCACTTCGCCGTCTTCGGCGCCAAAAGCGACTGCAGGCCGAGCTTTTCGCTCTTGTCGTAATCTGCCGTCGCCCGGGCGAGATCGCCTTTATCCTGATACAAGGCGCCGCGCAGCCGGTAGGCGTCAGCATATTGCGGATCGATCTCGATCGCCTTGTCATAGTCGGCGAGCGCGCCGTTGAAGTCGCCTTTGGCTTTGTAAGCGGCGGCGCGGTAGGTGTAAGCCTGCACATCGGTCGGGATGATCTCAATCGCCTTGCTGTAGTCGGCGATCGCCAGGGCGTATTTGCCGTAGCCTTCATAGATGCTGGCGCGGTCGGAATAGGCGCCGGCATCGGTCGGATCGATCTCGATGGCTCTCGTGAAATCGGCCAGGGCGCGCTCGAACTCGGCTTTGGCCTTATAAACGATGCCACGGCCGTCATAGGGCAGCGCGTTGTCGGGATTGATCGCGATCGAGGCGTTGTAGTCGGCAAGCGCTCGGTCGAATTCGCCTTGCTCCCGGTAAATGTCGCCGCGGACATCGTAGGCAATCCACTCTTTCGGATTGATCGCAATCGCCTTGCTGTAGTCGGCGAGCGCGTGGTCGCGATCGTCCTTGTTGCCGTAGACATAACCGCGAGCAGTGTAGAGATGGGAATCGCCAGGATTGAAGCCGATCGCCGTGGTGTAGTCGGCAAGGGCCAGATCGAGGTCGCCCTTAAAGGAGTATTGCAGGGCGCGCACGTCATAGGCCGCAACGTTCTTCGGATCGATCGCGATCGCCGCCGTGTAATCGGCGATCGCGCGATCGGGATTCTTTTCGGCGGCATAAACGTTGCCGCGGTTGATAAAGGCTACGACGTAATCGGGCTTGAGCCGGATCGCTTCGTCATAGTCGGTAACGGCTTTATCAAAATTCTGATGGCGGGCGTAGAGAAAGCCGCGATTGTTGAAGGCGAGAGCATAGTTTGGCGCGAGCCGGATCGCCTGGTTGAGGTCGGCAAGCGCCTGGTCGAAATCATTCTCGGCCGCGTAGGCGATGCCGCGGCCGTTGTAAGGCGCGGCGCTATCGGGAGCGAGGCTGATTGCCCGGTCGAAGTCGGCGAGCGCGTGGCTCAGATCGCCGGTCCCCATATAGCCGTTGCCGCGGTTATTGAGGAGCTCCGCCAGGCTGGACCCGCTAAAACGTCCCGACCCGATCGCCTGGGTGCATCCGGCGATCTGCTCGGCCCAGGGGACATCCGGATTGCCGGTGCATTTCAAATCGCGCCACGATTGCGCTTGCGCTGGCATCGTCACCGAAGCCAGCGCCCATGCTGCCGCCGTAAGCGTCGCCGCGCTCCACCGCCGGGATAGGGTCAAGACCATGGCAAATTCTCGTCATAACTTCTGACGATCCAGTTCCCATGGGTCGGCCGGGATGAGCGCCGGGTTCAACGCGTCTATTGCATGAGCGGCGTTGGATTGGCGGCTGGCGGCTCGATGCCGAAGGTGCCCGCGGTCATGCAGGTCATGGAAAAACTGCCGATCGAAGCGACCAGCGCCACCAGGCTCTCCAGCCCCATGGTTTTTTCGGCGGCGGCGTAAGTCGCGTCGCTCAGGCCTTTGTTCGAAAGCAATTCATGCGCTACCAGGAAGCAAGTCTTCTCGCGGGCATCGGTTATGCTCGGTGTCTTGTGCGCGTTGATCGCGTCGATCACGGCTTGATCGATGCCGACGGAGAGCGAGCGGCGCACTTGCGCGAACCACGGATAGCGCGCGTTCCAATGCCGGGCGACGACGAGGTTGACGATCTGCTGCTCGCGCTGCGACAGCGGTCCGCCGGAGAGCGACTCGCGCAGAGTTTGCGCGGCTTCGAACAGTTTCGGCAGCCGGATATAGGCATAATAGGGCCCGCCGACGATGCCGCTTGATTGCTTGGCGGCGTCATAGACGCGCGCCTGCTCGGCATTCATGTCGGCGCGCTCGATGATGGGGATGCGTGGCATTGCGTTTCCTCGTTTGGTTTTCGTTGCGAGGACGAGGCTAGCATTGCCCCGTGGATTGCGCGACCGGCCCGGGATTGGATAAGGAACGGCCGATGCCGCTGCAAAACCGGGTAACCCCTTTCGGTGAGCTTATTGCGACGCCGGCGCGCGGACTGTTTCTGGGCAACCGCGGCGGGCGCTTTCACACCGACGACAGGACGTTGACCGCGCGGCGGTGGGCATCGCGGCAATGGATCTGTTGCGTACTCGACTTCAAAGGCCGCAGGCGCAACGTCTGGGGCCGCTTTTATACCGAACTGTTTTTTCTCGATGAGCCGACAGCGTTCGCGGCAGGCCATCGACCTTGCTTCGAATGTCGGCGCCAAGACGCGGAAGCTTTCGCGGAGGCTTGGCGTAAGGCGCGAAAGCTGCGCACACCGCCGCGTGCAGTCGAGATGGATCGTGTGCTGCACGAGGAGCGTCTGCACGGCCGCGCCAAGCGCGTGCATCGGCGTTCCATCGACGAACTACCCGACGGCACTTTCGTCGCCATGGAGGAGGGGGCCTTCGCCGTCCGCGGCAACATGCTGCTGCACTGGTCGCCGCAGGGCTACGACAGCCGCAAGCCGCGGCCGCGGAGCGGCAAAGTCGATGTGCTCACGCCGCCCGCAATGCTGGCGGCGTTATCGGCCGGCTATCGGCCGCGCTGGCATCCGAGCGCGAATATCAGCCTTTAAACGCCGCCTTGATCTCCTCGACCGTAACGCCGGGCTTGCGCGCGGCGGCGATGATGCGGGCTTCTTGTTTGATCAGGCCGTCCATTGCGGCTTGCAGCGCGTCGACCTTGTCGGCCGGCACCACCACCGCGCCGTGGCGGTCGGCGTGGATGAGGTCGCCGCTTTTGACGTCCATGCCGTGGACGCGGATCGGAACGCCGAACTCCTCGACATGGACATAGGCATGCGAGGGCGCGATCGAGCCGGCCAGCATCTGGAAGCCTTCGGCGACTTGCGCGATGTCGCGGATCGAGCCGTTGGTCACGGTGCCGAGACAGCCGAGCGCCTTGTGCACGTTGGTCTGCACCTCGCCCCAGAAGGCGCCGTAGCCCGGCGGGTCGTCCTGGTCCTCGATCACGACCACGCTCGGCTGCGGCGCGGCGGCGACGTAATCGAGATAGTCCATGCGCTTGGCCATGTAGCTCGGGCCGCTCACCGCATCCTTGGCGCGGATGATGACGGTCTTGGCGAAGCCGACCATCGGCGGCAGCTCGGGAAACGGGCAGTGCAGGTGGACGGCGGTATAGCCGGCGCCGCGCCGCTCCGGCGTCACGATCTCGATCAGGTTGCACACCGTCGGCGTATCGATCGAGCGCAAGAATGCAAATTGGCTTTCTGGCAACACGGTCTTCTCCTCCCGATTTTCCGGTTCAATGAATTAATCCCATGCCGCCAGCACGATGATCGCCATGATGACTTGCATGGCGACGATCACCGCGACGCAGCCGCTCCAGCCGGCCGTCGTCCAGGCGATGCCGGTCAGAAACGCCCCGGCGCTGCCGCCGATATAGAAGGTCGAGGCATAGAGCCCCACCGCCGACGAGCGTCCCTCCCTCGCGGTGAGCGTGACATATCCGGTCGAGATTGTCTGGCACAGCATGCCGCAGACCGCGCACAGCGTCAGCCCCGCGACGATGATCCAAACCGGCGGTGCCAAGAGCAGCAGCGCGCCGACAATCCACACCATGATGGTGCCCAGCACAAAGCGGCGGCGGCCGAACAGCGCGATGGCGCGGCCGGTCCAGGGCAACAGCGGACTGGAGACGAGGTAGGTGAAGAACAGCGCGCCCAAGAGCGTCGGCGTGAAGAAGTAGGGCGGTCCAGCGAGATGGAAGCTGACATAGGTGAAGGCGGCGATAAAGTTGAACAGCACGCCGAAGCCGATGGCAAAGGTAGCGACCAGGCGGCGGTCGCGAAAGTGGCGGAACATTTGCGCAAATGAGAGCAGGAGGTCGCCGGAGCGCACGAATTGCCGCTCGCGCGGCAGCATCAGCGTGACGATGACCGCGGCAACAAGCGTGATCAGCGCGACAACCTGGATGGCCGCGCGCCAGCCGATGACGTCGGTGAGGATGCCGGGAATAAAGCGGCCGGAAAATCCGCCGATGCTGGCGCCGGTGACATAAAGCCCGGCGACCCGGGCAACGTCGCGCGGCGGCCACTCGTCGCCGATATAGGCGACCGTGACGGTGAAGATCGGCGGCACTAAAAGGCCTTGGACGAAACGCCACAGCACGAGCTGCGGCACGGTCGCCGCGAACGTCATGATCACAGTCGGCGCGATTATGGCGAACATGGCGGCGACGATCAGCCGCTTCCTGCCGAGAACGTCGGCGAGCGCACCGGTGAACGGCGCTGAGAGCGCGATCGCCGCGGTGCTTGCGGTCATCAGGGAAGAGATTTCGCCCGGGCCGACGTGAAATTCGCCGGCGAGCTTCGGCAGCAGCGCCTGCGGCGAATAGAGATTGACGAAGGCGGAGAAGCCCGCCGTGGCCACCGCCAGCGCGCGAAAATCGAAAGCCATAAGGCATTATGAGCGACGCGCGGGCCGAAAGCACGCGGCCGCGGCAGCCGCGCTCAGAGCTGGCGGATCGAATTGAAATTCCAGGCTTGCGCGCTCGGATCGTTCTCGCCGACGCGCAGCGTCGTTGCGTTGACGAAACGATAGGGCGGCACCGGCAGATTGTACGGCGCCGGCACGCCGGAGAAGACGCGGCCGGCCGGATCGTATTTCGAGCCGTGGCAAGGGCAGAAATAGCCGCCCGGCCAGTTGGTGACCGGCGTCGTGGCGCTCGGCGTCGGATAGAACAGCGGAATACAGCCGAGATGGGTGCAGATGCCGACCAGGATGCCATATTCCGGCTTGAGCGAGCGGTGCCAATTGGTGGCGTAGGGCGGCTGCTGCGGCTGCTCGGAATTCGGATCGGACAAGATCGAGACCATCTGCTGGCTCTGCATCGAATTGAGCGTCTGCTTGGAGCGGTGGAAGACGAAGATCGGCCGCTCCCGCCAGCGGATCATGACCTGCGAATTTTCTTCGATCTTGCTGACGTCGAGATCGACCGGCCCGCCGGCGGCGAGCGTCGAGGCATCGGGGTTCATCTGGTCGACCAGCGGCACCAAAGTGGCGGCGGCGCCGACCGCGCCGACCGTGGCAGTGGCGATAAAGAGGAAATCCCGACGCGTCGCTTCCGGTCCGTGGCCACCGGTTGACGCAGGTGTCGCAGTGCTCGCCATGGTTCGTCCTTTTCGGTCGGTCTTTCTGGGTGATTTGCCGTGTCGTGCTGCAGCTTATGTCGCCAACGGCGGGGTCTAGTCAATCAGGGGCAGCGCGCCTCTTCCCCTTTTGCCCCGCAAGTTTCGGGCATGGGTATTTTGCGCTATGGAACGGGCAATATCATGCAGGTCCCGTACCAATTCCCGGCTGGAATAGGGCAGGGCAAAATGCCGCTTTGCAGCCCCGGGAGGGGCGTTCAAGGAGAGTGAAATGCGCGCCAAGGACAATTTGCGCAGCGCCGCCGAAGTACTGGTCGACCAATTGCGCATCCACGGCGTGCAGCATGTCTTCTGCGTGCCGGGCGAGAGCTATCTCGCGGTGCTGGATGCGTTCCATGACAGCGATATCGCCGTCACGGTGTGCCGGCAGGAGGCCGGCGCCGCGATGATGGCCGAGGCTATTGGCAAAGTGACCGGTCGGCCCGGCGTCTGCTTCGTCACCCGCGGCCCAGGCGCCACCAATGCGGCCCACGGCATCCATATCGCGCAGCAGGATTCGAGTCCGCTCGTCATGTTCGTCGGTCAGGTCGCCCGCGATATGCGCGAGCGCGAGGCCTTCCAGGAGGTGGACTATCGCGCCGTTTTCGGCGCCATGACCAAATGGACGACCGAGATCGACGATCCGGCGCGGGTGCCGGAGATCGTGTCGCGCGCCTTCTACACCGCCGCCAACGGCCGGCCGGGGCCGGTCGTCATCGCCATCCCTGAGGACATGCTGGTCGAGCGCATCGCGGTCGCCGACGCGCCGCCTTACGCGCCGGTCGAGACCTCGCCCGGTCCGGCGGAGATGGCAAAGTTCGCGGAGCTCCTTGGCGGTGCGAAGGCGCCGATCATCCTTCTCGGCGGCAGCCGCTGGTCGGCGGCTGCTTCCGAGAGCGTCGGCCGCTTCGCGGAAAAATACGCGCTGCCGGTCGCCACGACCTTTCGGCGCGGCTCGCTGTTCGATCAGACGCACCCCTGCTACGCCGGCGATCTCGGCATCGGACCCAATCCTAAACTGCTCGAACGCATTAAAGCCTCCGACCTTGTCGTCATGATCGGCGGGCGGCTCGGCGAATTGCCTTCGCAGGGCTATACGCTGTTCGACATTCCGCGGCCGCAAGTGCCTTTCGTGCACGTGCATCCGGGCGCCGAAGAGCTCGGCCGAGTCTACAGCCCGCAACTGGCGATCCACGCAACGCCAACGGCTTTTGCCGCGGCGCTCGAGGATTTGAAATTCGCCCACGCGCCGTCGGGCGACGCCAAGACCGCGCATGCCGACTATCTGCAATGGACGGACAAGGCCACCGAGCAGCCGGGCGGGGTCAATTTCGGCGCGGTGATGGTGTGGCTGCGGGAGAATCTGCCGGAGGACGCCATCCTGTGCAACGGCGCCGGCAATTATGCGGCCTGGATTTACCGCTTCTTCCGCTTCCGCCGTTTCGCCCACCACGTCGCGCCGGCCTCGGGCTCGATGGGCTATGGCGTGCCTGCCGCGGTGGCGATGAAGCGGCTTTATCCGCAGCGGCAGGTCGTCTGCCTCGCCGGCGACGGCGATTTTCTGATGAACGGCCAGGAATTCGCCACCGCCGTGCAATACGATCTGCCGTTCGTCATCATTATCGTCGACAACGGCATGTACGGCACCATCCGCATGCATCAGGAACGCGAATATCCGGGCCGCGTCTCGGCGACGGCCTTGCGCAATCCGGATTTTGCCGCTTACGCGCGGGCCTTCGGCGGCTTCGGCGTCTCGGTCGCGCGCACCGAGGATTTTCCCGCGGCTTTCAAAGAAGCGCAGGCGTCGGGCAAGCCCGCCATCGTGCGGCTCGCCATCGACGGCGAAGCGATCACGCCGACCACGACACTGTCCAAGATCCGCGCCAGGGCGATGGCGGAGAAGGAGAGATGATGCCGGGCGACCCGAGCGTAGGGGCGGGTTTGAAACCCGCCCCTACGAAATTCCACGCTTTGCCTGAAATCGTGCGAGCATTCAAAACGTTCGCCGCTCGCGCCATGAACAATCACCAACGATCGCACGGCACGTCTCTGTGGCAGCGCAACTACTACGAACATATTATACGCGACGAAAAGGATTTGGATCGTATTCGGCGCTACATCGCCGAAAACCCGGCGCGCTGGGCCGCGGACTGCAATAATCCGGCCGTCTGGGATCGCCCGCAATCGGGAATAAAGGGGCGAGTTCAAAACCTACGTCAATGTGAAGCCGGGAACGAAAACCGGGCGCTGCGGATTGTGCTTGCGAAAGCGGAGGCTCAATTGAAATGAAAGCAATCCTCGGTACCGCGGCTCTGGCGCTGGCGATTGCCATGGCGGCCGTTCCCGCCAATGCCAAAGGCTGCATCAAAGGCGCAGTGGTCGGCGGTGTGGCCGGTCATGTCGCCGGTCACCATGGCTTCCTCGGCGCGGCGGCGGGTTGCGCGATCGGACACCACGAAGCCAACAAGAAGGCCAAGGAAGCTCAGAAGTTGCAGCAATAATCCTGATCACTGCGGCTTGATGCCGGCGGCCTTGATGATCGGGTACCACTTTTCGACCTCGGCCTTCTGGAAGGCGTGCAGCGCCTCGGGCGTTTCTTGGTCCGGCGGATAAATCGTCTGGGCCAGATCGGTGAGGCGCTTGCGGACGGTCGGGTCGGCCAGCGACGCCATCACCGCGTCGCTGACCTTCTTGATGATCGCCGGCGGCGTGCCCTTGGGCGCCCACATCGCGTGCCAGAACGAAAAATAGAAACCGGGCAATCCGGCTTCGTCGGCGGTCGGAATATTGGGCGCGACGGCGATGCGCTCTTTGGCGGTGACCGCGTAGGCCTTCAGCGCGCCGCTCTGGACATGCGGCAGCGACACCGCAGGCGTATCGAGCTGGAGATCGGTGGTGCCGGCAAGGAGATCGTTGGTGGCAAGGCCGGCGCTGCGATAGGGGATCATCTGCCACTTCACGCCGATCAATTGCTCCATCAAGACGCCGGCGATGTGGCTCGGCGAGCCGACGCCTGAGGTACCCATGGTAGCCTTGTCGGCATTGGCCTTCAGCCAAGCGATGAGTTCTTTCAGATTGTTGGCCGGCATGGTCGGGCGCGCGTCGATGAAGAACGGTTGCGTCGCGACCAGCGCGATCGGCTCGAAATCGTTAAGCAGGTCGAAGCCGAGATTGTAGATGGCGCCGTTCGCCATGTTGGTGCCCCACATCCCCCACAACAGCGTGTAGCCATCCGGCTTCGACCGCTCGGCGCGGGTGACGCCGATCGTTCCGGCGGCGCCGGCGACGTTTTCGACGACCACGGGCTGACCGAGCCGCACGCTGATCGCCTGCGCCATGATGCGGCCCAGCACGTCGGTCGATCCGCCGGGCGCCAGCGGTACGATGAAATCGATCGGCCGCGACGGATAATCGTCGGCTGCGGCAGGTGCCGCGGCGCCGAGAATGAATCCAGCGATCACGGCTGCCGCGGCAATGGATTTCCCGATCATGGCTGTTTCCCCCACACAGTGTTCTCAGTCCTATGCCAGAGGAACGGACGACGCCAAAGGCCAAAACCACCGCTGCGACGCAATGGCTCCGCGTTGCCGAGATCGTTGAATCATGGTTCAGTTATTCGGCAACGCGATTCCACCGCCGCCGACCGATGCCCTATCGCCGCACCGCCAATGTCGAGCGCCGGCTCGCCGCCCGGCACGCCGCCATCATCGCCGCGGCGCGGCAGGCGGCGAGCGATGGCGGCATGGCAGCGGTGCAGATCGCAGCCGTGGCCCAGCGCGCCGGTATCGCGGCCGGCACGGTCTATCGCTACTTCCCCGGCAAGACCGATCTGGTCGCGGCACTGCTGAAGGAAATCGCCGAGCGCGAGATCGCGGCACTGCGCCGCGCCGCCGACGTGGCGCCGGGTCCGCTGTCGGCGCTGTCGGCCGCCATCATGACCTTTGCAACGCGCGCGCTACGCCACCGTCGCCTGGCCTTTGCGGCTACCGCCGAACCGGTCGATGCCGAACTTGATGCGACGCGCGTTACATTTCGCAAAGCGCTGGCCGCAGCGTTCGCCACACGCATCGCCGCGGCCGCCGCCGGGGGCCATCTGCCGGACCAGGATGCTGCGCTCGCAGGCGCTGCCGTGGTCGGCCTTCTCATCGAAGCGCTGATCGGGCCGCTCGCGCCGGATGCCGCCGGCCGCGAGCGCGATGTGGTGCAGTCGCTGACGCTTATCGCGCTACGCGCGCTCGGCGTTGCCGATGCGCGCGCCCGCGGGCTTGTGGTGCAAACGGTGATCGGCGATCAATAGTTTAATGCGACATCAGCGCAGGTATCGTCAGCGATCGGAACATCGAATGCGTGACGCCGCCGAGCACGAATTCGCGCAGGCGTGAGTGGCCATAGCCGCCCATCACCATGAAATCGGCGCCGCTATCGGCGGCATGCGACAACAGCGCATCGGCGACGTCGATATTGCCGCCGGCGATGCGGTGAACGTCGATCTTCAGCCCGTGACGGGCGAGATGCTGGCCCATATCGGCGCCTTCGATCTCGTCCTGCTTGCCGCGTTCATTGGTGATGATGACGATCTCGACACGGCCGGCCTTGGTCAGAAGCGGGACGGCGTCGCCAATGGCGCGCGCTGCCTGCCGGCTGCCGTCCCAGCACACCATCACATTGTCGAGCTTAAGCGGCGCTTTCTGGATATAGGGCACCATGATCATCGGCCGGCCGGCTTCGAACAGCGTGGTCTCGGCGACGATCTCGTCCACGGTCGTGGTCTCGGGTTCGGCCTGGCCGACGATGGCAAGATCGAAGCGCCGGGCGATGCGGCCGAATTGATCGCCGGCGCCGGCGAAACTGGCGGTGAGCGTCAGCGGCTCGGCCGACAGTCCGGCGCGATCGGTCGCCGCGGCGAAGCGGTCGATGGCGGCTTTCGCCGCGGCTTCATTATCGGCCTGCTGGCTTTCGATCACTTCGGCTGGGATGTAGCCCGTCCCCGACACCGGAACGATCGGGTCGTAGACGAAGGCGATGCCGGTCAGATGCGCGTTAAATGCGCTGGCGACGGAAACCGCATAATCGCCGGCTGGCCCCCCATTTTGGCCGACGGTGAGATTGACGACGATATCTTTGATCATGGCGATGCTTTTCCCCCGGCTGATGGACTGCGAGCCTATCGCATTTTCGGCGCCGGCGCTTGCGCTACATCAAACCGCCCGCGCCGGCCTATTTCTTGATGTTGCCGCTGGCGTCGAACCGGCTAACGTAGGCCCACAGGTCGTCGACCCTTTGCTGGTCCTTGATGCCGGCGAAGGGCATTTTGGTGCCGGGGATCATCGCGCTCGGGCTCTTGATGTACTGCTTGAACGTCGCCTCGCCCCAGACAATGCCCGATTTCTTATTGGCGTCCGAATAGTCGAAATTCGGCGCGGTGCCGGAATGCCGGCCGTCCAGCCCGTTCAGCTCGGGGCCGACTTTATTGGTCGCACCGGGCCCGATGGAGTGGCAGGGTGAGCACATATTGAACACCTGCTTGCCCTTATCGGCGTCCTGGGCCCGGACAGGCCCCACCGCGGCTTGCATCGTGACTGCGCCCGCCGCAGCGGCGATCATTGCCGCCGCCATCCTTGTTCTGGTCATTGCGTCCCTCATCCGGCATTGCCGCCGTAAAGCCCCCGAACGCCGTTCAAGCGAGCCCGGTGCAGCATGTCAACTGCCGTCAGCGCCTTTGCCGGGGTGTCCGCAACCGATTTGACACGCGCATGACCGGCGCTTTCCGCGCTATAATGTATAATAAGTTTCTGCGAGGTCTTGATGCCGCTCTTAATGCCATTGTTCGACGATGCGGTGCTCAAGCGCCGCACCGAGATTGTGGCGGCGCTTTCGCGCATCGTCCCGGGCGAGGGCGTCATCGTCTCCGAAGAGGCGATGCGGCCGTACGAAAGCGACGGGCTGACGGCGTATCGCCAATTGCCGATGGTGGTCGTGCTGCCGGAGACCACCGCACAGGTGGCGGCTGTCCTGGCCTATTGCCACGGCGAAGGCATCAAAGTGGTGCCGCGCGGCGCCGGTACGTCGCTGTCCGGCGGCGCGCTGCCGCTCGGCGATGGCGTGCTGCTTGGGCTCGCCAAGTTCAACCGTATCCGCGAGATCGACTACGACAACCGCGTCGCCGTGGTCGAGCCCGGCGTCACCAATCTCGCGGTGTCGCAGGCAGTCGCGGAAGCCGGCTTCTACTACGCGCCCGATCCGTCGTCGCAGATCGCCTGCACCATCGGCGGCAATGTCGCGGAGAATTCCGGCGGCGTGCACTGCCTCAAATACGGCATGACCACCAACAATGTGCTCGGCTGCGAGCTGGTGCTGATGACCGGCGAAATTTTGCGCCTCGGCGGCAAGCATCTCGACGCCGGCGGTTACGATCTGCTCGGCATCGTCACCGGCTCGGAAGGCCTCCTTGGCGTCGTCACCGAAGTGACGGTGCGTATCTTGAAGAGACCGCAGACCGCGCGGGCTGCGCTGCTCGGCTTTGCCGCCTCGGAAGACGGCGGCGAATGCGTCGCCAAAATCATCGGCGCCGGCATCATTCCGGGCGGCATGGAAATGATGGACCGTCCCGCTATCGCCGCCACGGAAGAATTCGTCCATGCCGGCTATCCGCTCGACGTCGAGGCGTTGCTGATCGTCGAGCTCGACGGTCCGCAAGACGAGGTCGATCATCTCTTGGAGCGGGTGCAGGACATCGCCAAGTCTTGCCGCGCGGTGACCTGCCGCATCTCCAATTCCGAAGACGAGCGGCTGTTGTTCTGGGCCGGCCGCAAGGCGGCGTTCCCCGCGGTCGGCCGCATCTCGCCGGATTATTACTGCATGGATGGCACTATCCCGCGCGCGCAATTGCCGCTGGTGCTCAGCCGCATGAAGGAGATGTCGGCGAAATACGGCTTGCGCGTCGCCAACGTGTTTCATGCCGGCGACGGCAATCTGCATCCGCTGATCCTCTACGACGCCAACAAGCCCGGCGAGCTCGATCGCGCCGAGCAATTCGGCGCCGATATTTTGCGGCTGTGCGTCGAGGTCGGCGGCGTGCTCACCGGCGAGCACGGCGTCGGCGTCGAGAAACGCGATCTGATGCCGGTGATGTTCTCGGAAGAAGATCTCAACCAGCAGCAGCGGCTCAAATGCGCCTTTGACGGCAAGAGCCTGCTCAATCCCGGCAAGGTGTTTCCGACGCTGCACCGCTGCGCCGAATTGGGCCGCATGCATGTTCATGCTGGGGGCGTGGCGTTTCCGGATATTCCGCGGTTTTGATCGTTATCAGTTTGAACTGTCGCATTCGCGCATCGCCATGCCGAGGACCTTGGCGTCACGGCAGGTGTAGCCGGAGCCGGGGATTTCCGGATTATCGCAGTCCTGCGTGCAAACGCGCATGTCACCTTGCGTGTGCCAGCCGACGTTCGGATCTTTCGCATCGCGATCATAGGTCACCTCGTGATTGGAGGATTGCGGCGGGCGTGCAGGGCGTCGCGGGGGACTCTTCTTGACGATATGGGCGTGGTTCACCGTCGTACTGGCCGCTGCCTCGGCATAGCCCGGCATGTTCAACGCGGCGACGATCAGGACCGCGGCAGCAGCGATTGGGCGCCTCATGGCCGTAACCTCCGGTTACGACCATAGGTCACACGGAAGGTCGCGCTCGTTCGCATTATTGCGTAAGTTTAATCTGGCCCGACCTTAAGGTGGGCCAGCCGGGACATCTAAATGCAATTCGGTATCTTCAGTTCGGCGCAGGCGAACAGCAGCGATCTCGGCCCGGAGACCGGGCAGGGCTTTCGCGACTATCTGGATTTCAACGTCGAGGCCGAGGCGCTCGGCTTCGCATCGAGCTTTCTTGGTCGAGCATCACTTCACCGGTTGGAACCAAGTGTCGGCGACACTGATGCTGCTGATGGCGCTGGCGATGCGAACGAAGACGCTCCGGCTCGGTTCGGCGGTGATGGTGCTGCCCTGGCACAATCCGGTGCTGCTTGCCGAGCAGGCAGCCACTCTCGATCTCGTCTCGGGCGGCCGTTTCGATTTCGGTATCGGCAAAGGCTACCGGCACAGCGAGTTCAAGGGTTTTCAGATCGCACCGGAGGAGGCCGAAGCGCGCTTCGACGAGGCCGTCGAGGTGATGACGCGCGCATTTACGACGCGCGAACGCTTCTCGCACCGCGGCCGGTTTTGGCATTTCGAGGACATCGTCGTCGAGCCGCCGCCGGCACAACGGCCGCACCCGCCGTTCTGGGTCGCCGCCGGCAGCGAAAACTCGATCCGCCGCGCCGCGGCGCGCGGTTTCAACCTGATCCTCGATCAATATGCCGGCGCCGCGCAAATCGCTGAGCGCATCGGTCTCTACAAGGCGGAGCGGGAGCGGCACGGCTTGCCCTTCGACCCAACGCAGGTCGCGGTGGCGCGCCAGCTTTACGTCGCCAAGGACGCAGCCGACAAAGCGGCCGCGCTCGCGCGTCAGGCCGCCTATACCAAACGCACGGTCGAGGTCTCACGCAAGCCGGACGGCAACAGCGGCTCGCATGTGCTGGCTTATGCCGGCAAAGCGGGCGGCACCGAGGAGAACGCGCTGTTCGGCAGGCCGGATGAAATCTGCGCGATGCTGGAGGCGGTGCGTGGCGCGGGCGCCGCTTACGTGCTGCTCACGATCTCCGGGGGCCGCGAGCAATTGCGCGCTTTCGCGCGCCAGATCATGCCGGTCTTTGCTTCGTCGAAGGCCGTGGCCGACGCGGCGGAATGATGGTGCGCGCGATGGCCGAAAATCTGAAACCGCGCGATGCCAAGGAGGTTGAGCAGGCCATCCAATGGGCGCTTGGCAATGATAAAACGTTCGAGGTCGTAGGCTGCGGCAGCAAGCGCGCCATCGGCCGCGCCGCGCAATGGGATGCCTCGCTCGATCTTTCGTCACTCGCCGGCGTTACGCTTTACGAGCCCGAGGAGCTCGTGCTTTCCGCCAGGGCCGGCACGCCGATCGCCGAAATCGAAGCGCTGGTGGCGTCGCGAAATCAGCAGCTCGCCTTCGAGCCGATGGATTACGCCGTGCTGCTCGGCGGCGCGACCGGCGCCGGCACGATCGGCGGGACGATCGCGGCTAATCTTTCCGGACCGCGGCGCATCAAGGCCGGCGCGGCGCGCGATCATTTTCTCGGCTTCAGCGCCGTGTCAGGCCGTGGCGAAACGTTCAAGTCCGGCGGCCGCGTGGTCAAGAACGTCACCGGCTATGATCTGTGCAAGCTCCTTGCCGGCTCCTGGGGCACGCTTGCCGCCATGACCGATGTGACCATCAAGACGCTGCCCCACGCCGAGACCGAAGCAACGATCACGGTTCTCAATTTGCGCGAGGCGACCGCGAACAAGGTCATGGCGGCGGCGATGGCTTCCTTCGCCGATGTGTCGGGCGCCGCGCACCTGCCGGCTGCCGTCTCGGCTCGAATTGCCGAGACGGCATCGGCGCAACTGGCGGTAACCGCGTTCCGCTTGGAAGGCGTGGCGCCGTCGGTGGCGCAGCGCAAGAACGTCCTGGAGAGCCTGCTCGCGCCGTTCGGTACGCTCGGCGCGCTAGGCGAAGCGGCCTCGCGCGCGCTCTGGCATTCGATCCGCGACGTGACGCCTTTTGCGGCGAGCGGTCCTGCCGGCAAGCGCGACGTTTGGCGCATTTCGACAGCGCCGACGCAGGGCGCGATAGTCGGGGAAACGCTTGCCGGCACGACCGATGCGGAGCTGCTTTACGACTGGGCCGGCGGTCTTATCTGGGCGGCGATGCCGCCGACCGACGACGCTCACGCGCCGCTCGTGCATGCGACCGTCGCCGGTAACGGCGGTCATGCCACGCTCATTCGCGCGCCGGTCGCGGTGCGTGCCGCCGTTGATGTCTTTACGCCCGAAGCGTCGGCCCTCGCCGCGCTGACCAAGCGCGTGCGCGGAGGCTTCGATCCGCAGGGCGTGCTCAATGCCGGGCGCATGTGGGCGGGGGTGTGAGCCATGCAGACGGATTTCACCCTGGCGCAGCTTGCCGACCCGGACATCGCGGAAGCGAACAAGATTCTGCGCGCCTGCGTGCATTGCGGCTTCTGCACCGCGACCTGTCCGACCTACGTGCTCGACGGCAACGAGCTCGATTCGCCGCGCGGTCGCATTTACCTGATCAAGGAGATGCTGGAACACGACCGGCCGGCGACGGCGGAGGTGACGCGGCACATCGACCGCTGCCTGTCATGCCTGTCTTGCATGACGACCTGCCCTTCGGGCGTCCACTATATGCACCTCGTCGATCACGCCCGCGCCCATATCGAGGACACCTACCGCCGGCCGCCCGCTGACCGTCTGCTGCGCGCGATGCTCGTTTGGCTGATGCCTTATCCACGACGCTTCCGGCCCGCGCTCCAGGCCGCGCGCATCGCAAAACCGTTCGCGCCTATTGCCGCGGCGCTCGGGCTGCGGCGGCTTGCCGCGATGCTGCGGTTGTCGCCGTGGCGATCGCCGCACCGCCCGCTTGCCGCGCAAACTTTTGTCGCCGCGGGCGCGCGCAAAGGGCGCGTCGCGCTCCTTGCCGGCTGCGTCAACGACCTCTTGATGCCCGAGATCAATGCGGCGACCATCGGCGTGCTGACCCGGCACGGCATCGAAGTGGTGCTGCCGGAAGGCGCCGGCTGCTGCGGCTCGCTGGTCCACCACATGGGCCGCGAGGCCGAGGCGCTGGCGCAGGCGAAGGCCAATATCGACGCCTGGAGCGCGGTCGACGGCCTGGACGCGATCTTGATCAACAGTTCGGGTTGCGGCACCACGGTCAAAGATTACGGTTTCATGCTGCGTCTCGACCCGGTCTACGCCGCCCGCGCCGCGCGCCTATCGAGCCTCACCAAGGATATTTCCGAATATCTTGCCGGCCTGCCGCTGCGGGCCGAGCGCGCGGCACCGCCGCTTGTTGTTGCCTATCATTCGGCCTGCTCGCTGCAGCACGGCCAGCGCGTCACCCGGCAGCCAAAGGAGCTTTTGACCAAGCTCGGCTTCACGGTAAGGGACGTGCCCGACGGTCACCTGTGCTGCGGCTCGGCCGGAACCTACAACATTCTGCAGCCTGACATTGCAAGACGGTTGCGCGCGCGCAAAGTCGGGACTATCGAGAGATTGCGACCAGACGTGATAGCAGCAGGCAATATCGGCTGCATCACGCAAATCGCGGCGGGTACAAATCTTCCAGTCGTCCATACGGTCGAGTTGATCGACTGGGCGACCGGGGGAAGTTGTCCGCCAGGGCTGCGGGAGCATCGGCTGCGTGTGGCGATGCACCGGGTCGGCACCACGGGCTGAGGGGGGCTCGGTCGGCGCGGTGCCACAGTGACGGTCTCTCCAGATGGGGCAGCCGCATTGAGTTTCGATAGCGAGATCGGGAGGTCGATCATGGCGAAAAAATCGAAGGCGAAGAAAAAATCCGGGAAAAAGAAGAAGGCCGCTCCGGCCAGCAAAAAGAAGAAGATACTCAAATCCAAAGCGAAGAAAGTCACCAAGAAAGCAGCGGCGAAAAAGGCCGCGCCGAAGCGCAAGGCCGCGCCGCGGAAGCCGAAGCCGGCTCCGATGGCCGCGCCGGCTCCGGAACCCGCGCCTGCACCGGCGCCGTCCTGGACCCCGCCGATGGGCCCCGGCGGGAGCGGCGGTTAGGCTTTTTCGCTCGACCGTGCCGGTCGGCGTTCGGCCCCGCATTGCCTCGGCTTTGCGGGGCCAATAGCATTGTAATAATCCCAGTGGTCGGCCGCACATGGCCGACGATCCGTGGCCGAAGAGATCGGCCGTTTCGCTCTGTCGAGGAGGTGCGTTATGCCGGCAACTTATAACATTCTGCTGATGGGCGCGTCCTATGGATCGCTGCTCGCCTCGAAGCTGTTGTTCGGCGGACATTCCATCCATTTGGTCTGTCTTCCTGCCGAGGCCGATCTGATCAACGCCGAAGGCTTCAAGGTTCGGCTGCCGGTGCGCGGCCGCAAGGAGCCGGTCCTGCTCGAATCGCGCAAGCTCCCCGGCAAGGTGACGGCGGGGCCGGCGGCCGGGGTCGATCCGAAGCAATACGATCTGGTCGGCTTGTGCATGCAGGAGCCGCAATATCGCTCGGCCGGCGTGCGCGAGCTGCTCGATGCCGTGGGTAAATCGCGGGTGCCGTGCATGTCGATCATGAACATGCCGCCGCTGCCCTATATCAAGCGCATCCCCGGCCTGGACTATAAGGCGCTGGAGCCCGCATACACCGACCCGCGGGTCTGGGATTCGGTCGACCCCAAGAAGATCACGCTGAACAGTCCCGATCCGCAGGCGATTCGTCCGCCCGACGGCAAGGCCAACGAGCTTCTGGTGACGCTGCCGACGAATTTCAAATGCGCGCGGTTCGAAGACGACAGGGATACGGCGATCCTCCGCCAGCTCGAGAAGGACGTCGAGGCGGCGCGTTTCGATACCCCGGAGGGCAAGATCGAGCTGCCCGTCAAGCTGAAGGTCTACGAGTCGATCTTCGTGCCGCTCGCCAAATGGGCGATGCTGTGCGCCGGCAATTACCGCTGCATCACCAAGGACGGCATGCGCACCGCGCAAGAAGCCGTGCACAGCGACATCGAGACGTCGCGTTCGGTTTACAACTTCGTCAACGATCTCTGCGTCAAGCTCGGCGCCGGCCCGGACGACATGGTGCCGTTCGAGAAATACGCCGCCGCGGCGCAGTCGCTGACGCGCCCGGCTTCGGCCGCCCGTGCCCTGCAAAACGGCGCGCCCAATATCGAGCGGGCGGACAAGCTTGTGCAGCTCATCGCCAAGCAGAAGGGGCTAAGCAATCCGGTCCTCGATGCGACGGTGGCGCTGGTCGACACCCGGCTTGAGGCGAATCGCAAGAAGCAGGCGGCGTAAATCGGCTAGGCGACCTCGACGTCCTGCCAAAAGCCGAATCGACCGCCGACTTCACTCATCTCCGGGCGCGGCGCTTCGTAGGACCATGCCGCGCGCGGGTGCCGCGTGCCCTCGACCACGACGTCGTAGAACTGCACGCCGTGCGGACAGGCCCGGTCATTGGCGGTCTTGTCGGCTTTTTCGAGCCAGTCCATGCGCACGGCCGCGCGCGGAAAGTACTGATATCCCTTGCATTCGATGACATGGTTGCTCTGGGCAACGATCTTTCCGTCAACTGTTGCTTTCATGATCTTATCCTCCGTCCGGCCCCCGCATAGTCCCAGTATCATAAGGGAATTCGCCTATCTGATCCCACAGGCGCTTCCAATGAAGCCTCGAAAGTGTATCCCGCCTGCCACACTCAGTAAGAAACGATGAAGTTATCCCGCAAACGCATAAAAAGGCAGCATTTGCTGCCGTTTTAAGCTTGGCTCCGTGCTAGCAAAATTGAAGAATTCATGAAGGTTCACGCTGCGCAAGTTTGTTGGAAGAGTAGCGCTGCAGGGAATTGGCGCTGTACCGGCTGCGGACGTTGGGGTCGCACGAGTACAGGCAGGGACAAAAGAAGGGGCTAGTTATGAAACGAGTTGCTCTAACCTTGGCTTTGGTGGCCGGTTTGGCCAGTTCTGCAATGGCAGCCGACATGGCGACCAAGGCCCCGCCGGCAGCGCCGGCGCCGCCGCCTTCGCCGTGGGACGTCGCCATCTCCGCCGCGTTGATGACGGACTATAACTGGCGCGGCATCACCCAGTCGGCGCATCAGCCGTCGACGCAGGCCGGCTTTGAGCTGCGCTACAATTCATCGCCGACCCTGCAATGGTACGCGGGACTTTCCGGCGAGAGCATCGACTTCGCGAACAACGCAGCGGCGGAAATCGACATCTACGGCGGCTTCCGGCCGACCTTCGACAAGCTCGCGCTCGATTTCGGCTTCTGGGAATACTGGTATCCGGGCGGCAACTGTTATGGTGCCGTGGTAGTGGCTGGTCCGAACACTGCATCGAGCCATTGCAGCAATCCAGCCGGTGCTTTCGTAGCGAATAAAAACGGACAGCCGCTCGGTGGCAATGAAGCAGTGGCCGATGCGAGCTTCTGGGAAGTCTACGGTAAGGCCACCTACACGTTTAACGATCAGTGGGCTGCCGGCGTGCAGGAATATTATTCGCCGAACGTCTCCGGCACTGGCGCTTGGGGCTGGTTTTCGACGGGCAACGTGACCTTTACCGCGCCGAGTTCGTGGTTCCCGGCCAATAGCGGCATCGGCGGTTATATTTCTGGCGACCTTGGCTACTGGGACCTCGGCACGAGCAATGCCTTCTACGGTACTAACGTTGCCGGATCGCCCTTCGCGTTCGGGGTAAAATATACAAGCTACACCACCTGGGACGCTGGCTTTGGCTGGACCTACAAGGCCTTCACGCTCGATCTGCGCTACTACGACACAAACCTGACGAAGGCCGAGTGTAACGCCTTCACCAGTGCGTCGAACTCGTCGTTTTCTACCAGCAACATAACGACGCAGAATCCCAACGGCCTCGGCTCGAATTGGTGCGGCGCCGCTTATGTCGCGAAGCTCTCCTTCGCGGCGAACCTCAGCGGTCTGAAGTAAGATCGGCTGAGCATCCTCTAAGAAGCGGCCGGGCAGTAATGCCCGGCCGTTTTCTTTTCGCAGTCGTCATTGCGAGCGCAGCGAAGCAATCCATGCGGTGGTGCAGCTTATGGATTGCTTCGTCGCTCCGCTCCTCGCAATGACAATGCTGTTGAGCCTCTAGTCGACATTGTAACGGTCGTTTCTGCGTGCGGTTCACTCGGCCGCGGAGACCAGCGGCACATCGCGGACCTGCGAGGCGCCGTCGCCGCAGATGACTTCGACGCGCCGGCGGTGGAAAGCGCCGAGCGTCGAGCGGTGGCCGATGGAAATGATCGTGGTGCCCTTGAGCCGCTCCTGCAGCAGCCGGTAGAGCGCGGCCTCGGCGGGCTCATCGAGCGAAGCGGTGGCTTCGTCGAGGAAGAGGTAATCCGGCTCTTGCAGGAGCGCGCGGGCGATGGCGAGGCGTTGCTGCTCGCCTTGCGACAGCATCCGATTCCAGTGCGCTTCCTCGTCGAGCTTTGCGCCCCATTCCGGAAGCCCGACTGCCGCGATCGCCTCGGCGATACGGCTATCGTCGAACGTGCCGGTGCGGGCCGGGTAGCTGACCGCGGCGGCAAGCGAAGCGACCGGGAAATACGGCCGTTGCGGCAACAGCATCACCTTGGCGCCTTGCGGCACCATCACGCGGCCCGAGCCGAACGGCCAGATGCCGGCGACGGCGCGGAACAGCGTTGACTTGCCGGCCCCCGACGGCCCGGTGACCAATACGCGCTCGCCGGGCGACAGCACGATGTGCTCGGCGTCGACCAGCGGCTCGCCGTTCGGCAGTCGCACGCGCAACTGATCGATGGAAATCACGTTCGGCGTTTCGCGCGGCAGCACCTCGACCGCCGGCGGGGTGATTGCGACGTCGCGGCCGGCGACGATGGCGTCTTCGAATCCCGACAACCGCGTGACCACGGCGCGGTATTGCGCGATCGACTGATAGGCCGTGACGAAGTAGGACAGCGCAGACTGCACACTGTTGAAAGCGGAAGCCGTCTGCATCAGGCCGCCGAGTTGCATGGCGCCGGAAAAATAGGCCGGGCTCACCATCAGATAAGGAAAGATCACGGAGGCTTGCGAATAGCTTTGCGTAAAGAACGTCAGTCGCTTCTGCCGGTTCATGATGGCGATCCAGTTCGACACCACGAGCCCGAAGCGGCTGAGGTGACGCTCGCGCTCGGCGGCTTCGCCGTGCAATGCCGCGATCTGCTCGGAGTTCTCGCGGGTGCGCACGAGATTGAAGCGAAAGTCGGCCTCGTAGCGCTGTTGCTGGAAATTGAGCGGGATCAGCGGCCAGCCGATGAAATGCGTGAAACTGGTGCCGACCGCCGCGTAAACGAGGGCGGCCCAAACCAGATAGCCCGGTATCGCCAGCGGCACGCCGAACAAATGCAGCGGCGCCGCCTCCGACAGCTTCCACAGGATGACGACGAACGAGCATAGCGTCACGCAGGAGCTCAACAACCCGAGCCCGATCGACAGCGTGCTCTGCACGAACATCTGCAGATCGTCGGCGATGCGCTGGTCTGGATTGTCGGCGGCGTCGCCGAGAAGCTGCATGCGGTAGTGATTCGCCGTGTTCAGCCATTGCCGCAGATAGGTCTGCGTCAACCAGCGCCGCCAGCGGATCTGCAGCCAAAGATTGAGGTAGTTCTGATAGACCGCAAGCACGGTATAGACCGCGGCAAGCCCGCAGAAGACCAGGATGTACCAGATAAAGCCGTTCCAGTCGCGGTTCTGCAGCGTGTTGTAAAAGCCATTATACCAGTAATTGAGGATCACGTTGATGGCGACGATCGACAGTTCGATCGCGATCACTGCTCCGAGCAAGAACCGTCCCGGCCAGCGATCTTCCGAGCGGAAATACGGGATAGCCAAGCGCCACATGGTGGCAAGCGTGGCGGCAAGACGTTTCACGGAAGACCTCCGAGGTTTAGGGGCATAGGGCGCAATGCAACGCGCCTTCGATCGCACGGCATCAGGCTAACGACTCAACGCCGCGCCGATTGGCGTAAGCCAAGGGAACCAAACCGAAAAGCACTGTTGGTGCATCGCACTATCACGAAGCTGTCCACAGTACAGTGCCGCCTTTGGTGCGGTAGGGCGATAATCGGTAGCCAACGGCAACGAATTCGCCTAAATTTGCGGCAAGTCGCCAAAAAAACCGTCTCCAATGTGGCCCAAGTGCGCGGCATTGCCGCATGAAGCTGCGCCCACCAACGACAGAAGACGAAGATTGCGGCGTTTAGTGGGGAGGAAGCACCCATGTTCACCCAGATACTCGATCCTACCGGAAACTTGTTCCTGACCTGGCTGGTCGCGCTCATCCCGGTCGTCCTCTTACTGTTCCTGCTCGCCGGACTTCGCATGTCGGCCTGGCTTGCGGTTTTGATCGGCTCGATCGTCACCTTCCTGCTCGGACTTTGGGTCTGGAAGATGCCGTTCGGCGACGGGGTCCTTGCCTATGTTTACGGCTCGGCCACCGGCGTATGGAACGTCGACTGGATCACGTTTTGGGGAGTGATGCTGTTCAACACGCTGGTCACCACCGGCGCTTTCGACAAACTGCGGCGCTGGCTGGTGCAACAGGGAACCCGGGATGTGCGGGTGCAGACCATCCTGTTCGCTTGGGCCTTCGGCGCCTTGCTCGAGGGCCTGGTCGGCTTCGGTTACCCTTGGGCCTTTGTCGCCCCCATCCTCATCGCCATCGGCATTCCCGACCTCGATGCCATCCGCGTCGCCGCCATCGCCAATAACGCGCCGGTGTCGTACGGCGCCTTAGGAGCGCCAATCATCGCGCTTGCAACGGTGACAGCAGGCACGCTCGGTATGAACTTTGTCGACCTGTTGCCGATCTATTCGGCCTCGGTCGGCAAGATCGTCGCCATACTGGCGCTGCTGCCGCCGTGGATCCTGCTCTACCTCGTCTCGGGCAGCAAAGGCATGTGGTCGGCCTGGCCGCTCGCCATTGTTGGCTCGCTCGGCTACATCGCCGGGCAACTGCCGACGGCGGTCTATCTCGGCCCCTATCTGCCGGACGTCATCGGCTCGATCGTTTGCTTCGTGCTGTTGCTGATTCTGCTCAAACTGTGGCGTCCCGCGCAGGTGCTGGCCTATGGTGGCGCGCCGGCTACGGGCAGCACCGAGGCCGAGGCCCACGGGCTCACCGGCGGCGAGATCGTCATGGCCTGGCTGCCGATCGTGGTTCTGATCGCGGTGGTGGTAGCCTGGACCGGACCCTGGTCGCATTTGCCGTCGATCGTGCTCTTGCATTACGCCGTGGCCGCCCATTCGGCGATCACGGCTGGCGCCACGATCAGCGCGATCTTCAACTGGACGCCGTTCGTCGGCGGCACCGCCATTCTGGCATCTTGGATCATCGCCGCCGTCCTGCTGCGCGTCAGCATGAGTCAGGTCGGCGATATCTTCGCCAAGACGTGGTCGCAGATGTGGGGCGCCTGCCTCGTCGGCGTCTTCATCTTCGGCCTCGCTTACGTCTTCAACTACTCGGGCATGGCGGGTTCGCTCGCCAACGCCTTCGCCAAGATCGGGCCGGCGTTCATCGTTGTAGCGCCGATCCTGGGCTTCATCGGGGTGGCTTTGTCGGGCAGCAATACCTCGACCAACGCCATGTTCGGGACGTTCCAGGCGCTAGTCGGCAAAGTGCTCGGCTTTCCGGTGCTGCTGTTGCCGACGCTCAATTCGGTGGGCGCCGAGATCGGCAAACCGATCGCGCCGCAAACCGCGAGCGTCGGCGTATCGACCAGCAAGTTCGTGCGCAACGAAGGCGAGGTGATTCGCCATAATTTCGGCTGGTGCCTCGTCCTCCTGGGTTATCTCGTGGTCATTGGGGTGGCCTGCTACCTATTCTTCCCGAACATCGCGGTGTTGCCGGGGCACTGACGGCGCAGTGACCTGATGCGTCGCACGTGACGTATTGCATGGGGCCGCCATCTGGCGGCCCCATTGTTTTGGTTTTACGCCGCGGCCGGCGCGGCAGAATGGTCAATCGACTTGACGCCGACCGCCGGCGTGCGGATTAAATTGCCGCGTGCGGCCGTCCGGCCGTGCGATTCCCGTCAAGCAATGCGGAGACGACGATGCTTTGCCTGTGCCGGCGCTGCGCCTGCTCGCTTGCCGCGATTCTTGCATCGGCCGCGCTGTGGCCGGCGGTCGCCGCCCAAAGCTTTCCCTTCGGCAGCGAACTCATCCTCGATGCCGCGCCGATGCACGACTCCAAGCGTATTCCGATGCTGGAAATCGAAGACGACGGCACCGCCTCGATCGATCTATGGTGCACGAGCCTGCAGGCGCGGGCCACAGTCGGCGACGGCACGATCATTATCGTGCCGGGCCAGCCGGCAAACCTGGTGCAGCCGGCGCCATGCGATCCGGAGCGGCAAGCGAGCGACGACGCGCTGCTGACGGCGCTCACCGCAGCAACGACATGGCAGCGCAGCGGCGACCGCGTCGATTTGTCAGGCGGCGTTACGCTGCATTATCGGCTGATGACGAATTGAGGGTTTACGCGTCTTTAGGTTTCGCCGGGCAGGTCGGTCTCTTCGCCGAGACTGTCGCGGACGTAGAGCTTTTTGACGGCGACGAAAACGATGACCGCGATCGGCCCGGCGAAGATGACGGACACGCCGCCGAATATGAACAGTATGGTCACGACGCCTACCAGCATGACTGCGGGCGGAATATAGACCATGCGCCGCTGAATGAGCGGCACCACGAGATTGCCCTCGATTTGATGGATCAGCAGATAAGACACCGCGGTCCACAGCAGCGCATGGCCGCCTTTGGTCGTCGCCACCAGGAGCGCCGGCACCGCGGCGATGATCGGCCCGAGATAGGGAACGAACTCGGCAAAGCCGGCGATCACGCCCAGCGCGAGCGGCGAAGGCAGGCCGATCAGCCAAACGGCTGTCGCGGATAACACGCCAATGAGCGCCATCTGAATCAGTTCGCCGATCAACCAAAGCCGCAAGCCTTGGCCGATGTCGGCGATCGTCTCGTTGACATTGGCGCGCCATTCGCGCGGGAACAGCTTGTCGAGACCGTCGAGGTAGAGTCCCGGCTGCGCCGCCAGATAGAAACCGGCAATGACGGTGACCACCAGCGCCTCGAGAAAGCTGACGCTGATCGAGAACACGTTGCTGAGAAGACCGGGAATAGAAAAACCGCCGCCTCCTTCCAGGTGGGCCAAGAGCAGCTTGCCGGTCTCCGAGCCCTGCAACTGCGTCAGGATGGCGACCGATGCCGCGCTGGCGCGGTGATAAACATCGGTGAATTCGGCGTTGATCTGGGTGCCGAACAGATACGCGGCGCCGGCAACCACGCCGACAATGATAATACCAGAAAGCAGTAACGCGATGCCTTGCGGCAACCGGCCCCAGCGGACGAACGGGTCGGCGACAATGCGCAACAGGACGGCAATCAGGATCGCGCCGATGACGATCAGAATGACGTCGAACATGAACCAGATCAGGACCGGAATCAGCGCGGCGATTAGAACGATGAACGTTCGCTTGACGAATTCCGCCGTGGTCATTCGCGCCGGAGCTATGCGTTCTCCACGCAACTGAGACCTCCACGAAGTACGTGTCCTGGCCGGTCGGGTAATGGGAGACGGCTGCAATCGAGGCCGCATAGATGGAACGGGTGAGCTTGGGCGATGTTCCTGCGGCGCCCGGTGTGACGCTCATGCGTCCGGCCGACCTGGAACCGCACCTGCTCACCGCGGATTGACGTAGGCGGAACCGCCCTGTGCCGGGAGCGGCTGACGGTGCAACCGTGGAAATCCTTTTCATATCTTTGGTTTGGCTCGCCATCGTGGTTTGGCTGATCGCACGCGCGTTCAATCAGCGGGGGCTGCTGCAGGTGCTCGACCCAGCTGCGCCGCCGGGGCCGGTCGGCGCCGCGGCCGTGACCGTCATCGTCCCGGCCCGCGATGAGGAAGCCAATATTGGGCGCTGCCTGCGTAGTGTCGTGCAACAGACTTATCCGGCGTCGCGCTTGCGCATTGTGGTGATCGACGACCATTCCACCGACGCGACTTACGCGATCGCCGCCACCCTCGCCGAACAATATCCATGCCTGTCGGTCTTGCGCAGTCCGCCGCTGCCGCCGCATTGGGTCGGCAAGTCGCATGCCTGCTGGATCGGCGCGCAGGCTATCGCTCCGGATACCGATTGGCTGTGCTTCATCGACGCTGACGTCTGGGCCGAGCCGGCTTTATTGGCGGGCGCACTCGCTGCCGCCGAGACCGCCGCTCTCGATCTCTTGTCGCTCGCGCCGCGGCAGGATCTGCAAAGCTTCGCCGAACGCCTGATCATGCCCTGCGGCCTCTATCTGCTTGCCTTCTGCCAGGATCTGCGACGTGTGCAAGCGCGCGACAGCGCGGAGGCGACCGCGACCGGCCAGTTCATGCTGGTGCGGCGGGCAGCTTATGAAGCGATCGGCGGCCACGCCGCGGTGCGTAGCGCCATTTGCGAGGACCTGATGCTGGCGCGCCTGATCAAGCGCACCGGCCGGGGCGTGCTGCTGCAGGACGGCCATCGCCTGCTGGCGACGCGCATGTATACCGGCTGGGCGAGTCTGTGGCTCGGCATTGCCAAGAATCTGAGCGAGATGCTGGGCGGTCCGGCGCGTACCATCGCGATAGCCGTGATTGCCGTGGCGCTCGCCTGGGCGGCGGTGCTGGTGCCGGCTGCCGGGGCGATCGGATGCGCGCACGGCGCGCCGGCGGCGTGCTGGGCCTTGCTTCCCGGCTTGCTCGGCTCCGCCGCGGCCTTCGGCCTGCATGTCGCCGGCGCATCCTATTTTCGCGTGCCGCTTTGGTACGGGCTGTTATTCCCGCTCGGCTACGCGGCCGGCGCGGCAATGGCGCTTGACAGTGTCCGCCGCCGGTTGTCCGGACGCGTGATCTGGAAGGGCCGCACCTATCCGTGAGCTTGCCGGTGAATTTACCAATGAGCCTCCTCATGGGTTTGCTTTTATGAGCACGGCGCCCAAGCGTCTAAAGGTCGTGCGCAGCGATCACGAGCATGTCGGCCGGATTTCCACGTCGACGACGTTTTTCGCTCTGATCGCCGCCGCGCTCCTGCTCTATGAGATCCAATGGATCCTGCCGCCGTTCGTTCTCGCGGGCGTGGTTGCCTATATCTGCACGCCTTTGCTGGATTGGCTGGCGGCAAAGAGCGGCCTGCCGCGGTCGCCGTTCGCGCTGGCGGTCTTCGCCGTGTTTCTGTTCGCCGCCGTGGCGGCCGGCTATTTCGCCGTGCCGCCGCTCGCCCGCGAGCTGGCGCGCATGTTCACCGATTTTGAGAGCATCGTCCGCGAGCTTGCCCAGCGCATTCTCGGCGACGAGAAAGTCAGTCTGCTCGGTCAGCCGATGGACGCGGGAGAGCTCGCGCGAGCCGCCGCCGTCGGCGTCCGCAACTGGTTCGGCCGGAGCGGCGCCATCGCGGTGATCGGCGGCGTCGCCTTCGGTTCGATGTTCGGCGGCATCCTGACGCTGGTCTTGCTGTTTTATTTTCTGCTGAGCGGGCCGAGCATCGCCCGGGGCTTGTTGCGGTTGGTGCCGCCCGGGCAGCGGCCGCTGATTTTGCATATTTGGTCCTTCCTCGACCCGGTGCTCAAGCGCTATTTCATCGGCGTCTTGATCGTGGTCGCCTATGCCGCCAGCGCCGCCTATGTCGGCCTTGGCCTCGTTCTTGGCATTCCGCATGCCTTCTTGCTCGCGCTCCTGACCGGGTTCTTGGAAATGATCCCGGTGGTCGGCCCGGGCGCATCCGCGCTGATAGCGGGCCTTGTCGCGGTGCATTACGCGACCGGCATCGGCCCGATCATCGCCTATGCGCTCTATGCCACCGCGCTGCGGATTTCGATCGATCAATTGTTCGGGCCACTGGCGCTCGGCACAGCGGCGCGGCTGCATCCGGTCCTGGTCATCTTCTGCTTTCTGGCCGGTGGCGTTTTGTTCGGCATGGTCGGCGTCATCCTGGCGGTCCCGGTGGCGCTTACGATCAAGGTCACGCTGACGCTGCTCTACGACGAGCGTATGCCCGTCGGCCCACACGACAAGTGAGCCCAGGGGCGGTCTGCGCTCCCGGCGATACGTCGACAACCCGACGGAGAAACTTTTCGTGCGTGTGCTCGTTTTGCCAGTGGGGGCGCAAGACCGTTTCCTGATCGCTCATGGAAGCCCGCACTGCCATTCTTCCCGCTGGAAATGCGAAGCGATTCGATCATCCTTGGCTTGAGGCCCTTGTCGCCGCGCTGGACGACCGATTGCGGCAGCACCAAGGGGTTTTCGAATATAGCCGCAATCCGGAGTGCTTGTTTCGCATCCAGATCATCAACAGCACCGAGGATTTGCTGTTGTCGGACGGTGTGACAATCCGGCGAGGCGATCGCCTGATCAATTTGCACGTTTGGAACGAGCAGTTTCCGCGCTTTCCGCGCCACCGTCCGACGTTGGCCTGGGCGCGGCGCGTCGATCGCGCCTTCGGCATTTCGCTGCGCGAGCTCGATGCCTATCTGGCGTCGCGACCCGATCTCGGCGACGTCGTCGCGGTTTGCGGCAACATGGGGTTTAGTTCTGCGGCGCGCAGCACGCAGCTTGTGCGCTATGTTGCGCGCTTCGGTTTCGAACGGGTTGCCGCGCCGAACGTGGTTTCTTTTCTGCAGCTTGTGCATCTGTTTGGCGAAAACATCCTGATCTCGATGATGGTGCTGGCGCGCAACGCCGCTGCGCTTCGCGCCGATACGCTGCGGCGCGACCGCACGCTGGTGTTCATGTCGCGCCGGACGCTGCAGTGCCGCTACGGCCGTGCGCGTGACCGCGCGGCATAGGAGTCACAGAATCAGAATTGCAACAGGGCAGTTTTCGATCGCAGAGTCGTTAGGGTTCCAATGCCGAAAAAAATTTCCTGGCCGCGATACTGGACCTCGGCGGCGTTTTCCTGGCCGGCCCTGTTCTCGCCCGCCTCTCTCAATACCGCGGAATCGCAATCCGGTTGGCGGCAGGCTTGGAGCGAAGCTTGGGGTGGCTGTCGGACCGGCTCTTGGGCCGGCGCCTGGAGTGACCCGCACGGCAATAATGCCGGCGTCGCCCACAACGAGCCGGATGGGGCTCTCGATCTTCGCGGCCTATCGGCAAGCTCGGTCATCGCGCTGGTCGGGCTCGCCTTTGAGGCGCGGATCGCCGCCGGACCGGGCGTGCTGGTGATCTGCCGCGGCGGCGAAAGCCATGCCGCCGAAATATTGCCGTCCGCCGTGCGCGGCGGCTGCCGTAGCATCATCAGCTTTGGTGTCGCCGGCGGCCTGGCGCCCGATCTTGACCCCGGCGACTGCATCGTGGCGTCCGCGGTCGTCGATTATCCGACGCTGCGGCCGACCGACCCGCTGTGGTCGAGCAAGCTCTTGGCCATGCTCCCCGACGCGCGCCACGGCCCGATCGTCGGCGTCAATGCCGTGGTGTCCGATCCTCGCGACAAGCGCCGGCTTGCCGAGCTCACCGGCGCAATAGCAGTCGATATGGAATCGCATTTGGTCGCCCGGTTTGCGGCGTCGCACGGACTGTCTTTCGCTTCAGTTCGCGTCGTTGTCGATCCGGCCGACCGCATCGTGCCGCCCGCGGCCTTGCTGGCGATGGCGCCCAACGGCGCCGCCGACGTCTCGGCGATGCTGTGGGAAATTCTGGCGCGGCCGTCGCAGCTTGCGGCGTTGATGCGCATTGCCGCCGACGCTTATGCTGCGCGCGCCGCCCTGGTGCGGTTGCGCCGTGTGCTCGGGCCGGATTTCCGGTGTGGGTAGCGAACGCGAATAAAAATCCGGATTGGCGGCCGCCAACAAAAAGGGCGCGGATTGCTCCGCGCCCTTTGCATTCGTTTCGTTGTGACGGTCTGGCTTAGAAGCCGCCCATCCCACCCATGCCGCCCATGCCGCCGCCGCCCGGCATTGCCGGCATCGCGGGGGCTTCCTTCGGGGTTTCGGCGATCATGGCCTCGGTCGTGACCAGAAGCCCGGCAACGGAAGCGGCGTCTTGCAGCGCCGCGCGCACCACTTTGGCCGGATCGACGATGCCCTTGTCGAGCATGTCGACATATTCCTCGGTCTGCGCGTCGAAGCCAAATGTCTCCGACTTGTTCTCAAGGATCTTGTTGACCACGATAGAGCCCTCGACGCCGGCGTTCTCGGCGATCTGGCGCAGCGGCATCTCGATCGCCTTGAGGACGATGTTGATGCCGGCCTGCACGTCGGCATTGTCGTTGGTCAATTTGCCGACGGCCTTCTTGGCGCGAAGAAGAGCAACCCCGCCGCCTGGCACGATGCCTTCCTCGACTGCGGCGCGGGTGGCGTTGAGCGCGTCCTCGACGCGGTCCTTCTTCTCCTTGACTTCGATTTCGGTAGCGCCGCCGACGCGGATCACCGCGACGCCGCCGGCGAGCTTGGCGAGCCGCTCCTGGAGCTTCTCGCGGTCGTAGTCGGAGGTGGTCTCCTCGATCTGCGCCTTGATCTGATTGACGCGGCCTTCGATGTCCTTCTTCTTGCCGGCGCCATCGATGATCGTGGTCTTCTCCTTCTCGATCACGACCTTCTTGGCGCGGCCGAGCATGGCGAGCGTCACGCTTTCGAGCTTGATGCCGAGGTCTTCGGCAATGAGCTGGCCGCCGGTGAGGATGGCGATGTCTTCGAGCATGGACTTGCGCCGATCGCCGAAGCCGGGCGCCTTCACGGCTGCGACTTTCAAGCCGCCGCGCAGCTTGTTGACCACGAGCGTCGCCAGCGCCTCGCCTTCGAGGTCCTCGGCGATGATCAACAGTGGCTTGCCCGACTGCACCACGGCTTCGAGCACCGGCAGCATGGCTTGCAGCTGCGACAGCTTCTTCTCGTGCAGCAGCACGTAGGCGTCTTCCAGCTCCGCCACCATCTTCTCGGCGTTGGTGATGAAGTAGGGCGACAGATAGCCGCGATCGAACTGCATGCCCTCGACGATCTCGACCTCGGTGTCGAGCGCCTTGGCTTCTTCGACGGTGATGACGCCTTCGTTGCCGACCTTCTGCATGGCGTCGGCGATCATCTTGCCGACGGTGGCGTCGCCATTGGAGGAAATAGTGCCGACCTGCGCCACCTCGGCGGAGGAGCCGACTTTCTTCGAGCGCTTCTTGATGTCGGCCACGACGGCGGCGACCGCGAGGTCGATGCCGCGCTTGAGATCCATCGGATTCATGCCGGCGGCAACCGATTTGACGCCTTCCTTGACGATCGCGGCCGCGAGCACGGTCGCCGTCGTGGTGCCGTCGCCGGCGACGTCATTGGTCTTCTGCGCCACTTCGCGCACCATCTGCGCGCCCATGTTCTCGAACTTGTCTTCGAGCTCGATCTCCTTGGCGACGGTGACGCCGTCCTTGGTGATGCGCGGCGCGCCGAACGATTTGTCGAGGATGACGTTGCGGCCTTTGGGGCCGAGCGTCACTTTCACCGCATTGGCGAGAATGTCGACGCCGTGCAGCATGCGGTCGCGCGCGTCGGTGGAAAATCTTACGTCTTTCGCGGACATTGTGTTGTTCCCTTCAGATTGGATGACAGAGGCGGATCCGACCTTCGCTTAGGCGATGACGCCCATGATGTCGGATTCCTTCATGATCAGGAGGTCTTCGCCGTCGAGCTTGACCTCGGTGCCGGACCATTTGCCGAACAGCACGCGGTCACCCGACTTCAGCTCGATCGGAATAAGCTTGCCGCTCTCGTCGCGGCCGCCCGGGCCGACGGCGATGATTTCGCCCTCTGACGGCTTCTCCTTGACGGTGTCGGGGATGATGATGCCACCCTTCGTCTTCTCGTTAGCCTCAATACGCCTGACGACCACACGGTCGTGCAACGGCCGGAATTTTGTCTTCGCCATGGATCACCTCGGTGCCGCGCGGCCTTATGGATGACTTGGATAGGCTGGGGCGGCGTTCGCTGTTAAGAAAATCGTTGTGTTGCAGAGCCTTAGCACTCATAATGGCGGAGTGCCAGAAAGGCACAGGGGACATAAGGCGCGGGCTCTGCGCTGTCAAGGCGCAGGCGCGCAAATGGCAAACCGCGACCGCTCGCTATTCGTCGCGCGTCATTGGCTGCTAATCTGCGTCTGTAGACGAGGAGGAACCCGAAAATGCGCGCGCTGACGCTCGATGAGGCCAACACCGTTATCGCGGCGACGTTCGCGACGGCCAAGAAGCACAAATGCCGGCCGATGAGCGCGATCGTTCTCGACGCCGGCGGACGGGTCAAAGCGTTCCAGAAACAGGACCATGCCTCCATGCTGCGCTTCGAGGTCTGCTACGGCAAAGCGTATGGCGCGCTGGCGCTGGGACGGCCGTCGAAACTCGTGCTGCAGAAGGCCAACGAGAAGCCGCTGTTTATGCAGTCGATCGAAAATCTCGCCGATTACCCGCTGTTCCTGGAAGGCGGTGGCCAGCTCGTACGCGACAAATCAGGCGAAGTGGTCGCCGCCATCGGCGTTACCGGCGACGCCAATGAGATGGACGATATCTGCGCCATCGCCGGTATTCACGCCGCCGGCTATCGCGCCGACAGCGACTTCTTTGACGATCCTGAAGAGATGCGGGCATTGAGCATCCACAAATCGGCGCCGCTCCACGATCCGCGGCCCAAAGCGGCGCGCCGGAAGGCAAAGCCAGCCGGGGAGGGCGGCCATGGCGGTCGTGCCGCCCGCAACGGTTCCGGCCGTCGGGCAATGCCGTAACCGCCCCATCGGGGCCGCATTCGTCGCCGACTGCTTTTGATGGTTCATTCCGAGGGCGCAATTTGAAACAAAGTCGAAAGGTCGGGGCGGTAAAACCGGCGCAGTTCCGTTCGCGCCCGGTTTCGGGAGGGTAGGCCCATGAGTCCGTCATATCGCAGCGCGTCGTATCGGGGATTGGCTTTCGGCATCGCGGCAGCCGGCGCGCTGGCGCTTACGCTTACGGCCTGTACGTCCAACACCCCGGCACCGCAGGAAGCGGCGGCTCCGCCGGTTCCGGAGCAGCCTGCGATTCCGTCCAAATACCGGCCGGAGGATATCGTCGGCCGCTGGGGTTACGGCGCCTTTCACCGCGACCAGGATCTGGCGCGCACCGCAGCCGCAGCGCGCCAGCAATGTGGCCAGCCGGTCGAGATTACTCGCGGGCCGAACGGCGGCGTGATGATGTATCTCGCCGATTCAGCGCAATTGCAGGAATTGCAGCTCAAGGGCTCGCAGAACGGCGCGAATTATATCGGCCCGCCCGGCCCGCCCGGCGGCACGCAAGACCGCGAAATCGTGTCGTTCGACGGCCGCACCATGGTGCTGCGCTGGATGGATCCGGAAGTCGCCGGCCGCTACGGCACCGGCGTCTATGTGCGTTGCGCGCCCGAAGGCACCGCACGCGCCGCCGGCCGGCCGCCGATGAAGCCGATGGGGCAGTAAGGCGCCGTATCCCGGTTGCGGTGCAGCGCGCAGCGGTGCATCGCTGATCCGGGACCTTTCCACGCTCGGAGTCTATAAAGGCCCCGGATCTACAGCGCGCCACTTCGTGCTGTGCTGCGCCCGGGAAACACTGCGGACAATGCCCAGCCCCCGCGAATTCATTGTCGGTCCTTGGCGCGCGGTGAGCGTGCTCGGCGTCACCGAGATTTTGTCCTGGGGGGCGCTGTTCTATCCGCCGGTGCTCACGGTGCCGTTGATCGCAGCCGATCATGGCTGGTCGCGCGCCTTCACGATGGGCGGCTTTTCGGCGGCGCTGTTGGTCGGCGGCTTGTGCTCGCGCTATGTCGGTGGCGCTATCGATCGCTTCGGCGGCCATGTGGTGATGCCGGTTGGCTCGCTTCTTGCCGCCGCCGGCCTTGCCGCGCTGGTGCAGGCGCAGAGCGCGCCCGTTTATTTCGCAGTGTGGATGCTGCTCGGCGCCGCCATGGCGGCTTCCCTCTACGATCCGGCGTTCGCAACGCTCGGCCGCATTTTCGGCGCCGGTGCGCGCGGCCCGATCACGGCGCTCACGCTTGCCGGCGGCTTTGCCTCGACGGTGAGCTGGCCGGCGACGCAATTCCTCATCGACCGTGTGGGCTGGCGCGGCACCTATCTGGTCTATGCCGCGTTGCTCGCGCTCGTCGCCGCGCCGCTGCACGCCTTCGCACTGCCGCGCCGTCGCGCCGAGATTGCCGCGCGAGCGGCGCCGGCGCTTGCGCCCGAGCAAAAGCCCGCGGCGTTCATCGCCCCGCAGGGCCTCGCTTTTATCCTGGTGGTCGCGGGTTTTGCGGCTTACGCCTTCGTGCCGTCGGCGCTCTCGGCGCAGCTTCTGGCCATCTTCAAGAGATTTGGACTCCCGCCCGACGTCGTCGTCGCCATCGGCATGTTGTTCGGCCCGGCCCAGGTCCTGGCGCGCATCTGCGAGCTTGGCTTCGGCCGGCGCATGCATCCGTTGTGGATCGCGCGCTTTGCCGTCGGGCTGCTGGTCGCGGCCTTCGTGGTGTTGGCGCTGCTTCCGTTCTCCACCGCTGTGGCGGCTACCTTTGCGATTATGTTCGGCATGGCGAATGGCCTCTTGACCATTGCGCGGGGCACTGTGCCGCTCGCCTTGTTCGGCCCCGCCGGCTATGGCCGGCTGGTGGGCCGGATCGGCGGACCGTTTCTGGCGGTGCAGGCGCTGGCGCCGGTGGTCGTGACCTTTGTCGCCGATCGCGCCTCCGATGCGACGGGCTTGGCACTGGTGGCGGCGTTTGCGGTGGTGGCGTTTGTTTGTTTCGTGATGATCCGTCAGCCGGAGTGAGCGGAAAAGGCCTCAGCCTTCGAACATCGCGTCGATTTCGCGCTGCGACAGGTGACCCTTGTCGTGGTCGAGCCGCGGGCCATGCAAATCCGGCGCGGCATCGTTTGTCAGAGCCGGCAGGGCCTCGTCTACCTTGAGGGTCTTCATCACTTTGGCGACGCGCTGGCCGATCAGATCCTGGAAATTGCAGGCTTCGAAAATACGTAGCGCGCTGTCGGCGATGTCCTGCGCCAATTCCCGCTCAAGCCTGCCTTTGAGGGCAGCCGACAAGCTATTGGCGAGCTGATCAATCTCTTCGGCGGCGGCAAGAATCTTCTGCGTCGCCTGCGCAGTGCCGGCGCTCACCGCATCGAGTTCGTGGGCCACGCGCGCCATGTCGTCCGCTTGCCGGGTTGCGTCATCGCCGGCATCGGTTTGGCACGGCGTGGCGGGCGCTGCCGCCATCAAGGCTTGCAGCGCAGCGAGCGCTTGTATGATCTCGCCGCCGTGCGACGAAGCGGACGCGCCGGGAGCGGGATGCGCCCGGCGCGCGGCGGCGGTCTTTTCGATCCGGAAAATCCTACGCGGTTCGGGCATGGCACTAATTGACGCTGCTCAACCCTACCGGACCGCCGCTTAATACCGCGTTCACGTCCCGTCGCCGTTACTTTGCACGGCGCAGGAGCGGATCGCAAAAGCGGTCCCCGCCGGCCAGGTCTCGCCGCAGGCGAGAGTGTGATGCGAAGGTCCGGTTAACCAAACCCCGCTGCTATTGACACAAAATCAACTCTAACTTGATGAACAATGTGCCAATAACGGGCAGCGGCAATTTATTTACCAAACAGTCGAGGTTTACGGGCGTACTCGTCTCACGAGCGCGGAAACGGCGCTTGGCGTGAAATCAGCGTAACGAGTACAGCAATGCGGCGTATTTGCACCACCGCGCTTCTTCTGAGCGCGCTTTCGGCTCCGGCGTTCGCGCAATCGGCGATCTATCCCTCCGGCGCGCTGCCGGCTTATGCGCCGCAACAGCCACCGCCGCAGCAGTACTATTATGTGCAGCAGCCGCGCTACGCGAATGCGCCGCCGAATGACCAGCAAGGCTATGCCGCTGCCGTGCCGCAGACTTACGCAGCTGCCGCGCCGCAGGCTTATCCGCCGCAAACCTACGCCGCCGCCGCGCCGGCGCCGGCCCCCGATCCCGCTCCGGCCAATCCCGACGGCCGCGGTTTCCTGCAGGCTATTTTCGGCGGGCCGACTATCAATGTGCCGGTGTCCCACCTCTACCTCGGTTATCAAGCGCCACAGCCGCAGACGCAACCCGCGCCGGTCGCTCCGCCGCAGCAGCAGGCCTACAACCCAGCCAATCCTGCCGATGAATCCAATTATCCGATCGATCCGAAATTCATGCGCCAAGTCGTCGCCTACAACGGCGACCAGAAACCAGGCACCATCATCGTCGACACGCCCGACAAGTTTCTGTTTCTGGTCGAGAACGGCGGCAAGGCGCTGCGCTACGGCATCGGCGTCGGCCGTCCCGGCTTCACCTGGTCCGGTGAGAAGACCATCACCGCTATGAAAGAATGGCCGGATTGGACGCCGCCGCCGGAGATGATCGCGCGGCAGCCCGGCATTCCGCATTTCATGGCCGGCGGCATCGGCAATCCGCTCGGCGCGCGCGCGATGTATCTCGGCTCGACGCTCTACCGCATCCACGGCTCGAACGAGCCCTGGACCATCGGCCAGAACGTCTCCTCGGGCTGCATCCGCATGCGCAATGAGGATGTCGAAGACCTCTATAACCGCGTGCATGTCGGCACCAAGGTCGTCATCATCTAGCGCGGTGGCCTTGCGGTATCCGCGGCTGATCTGCAAACTGCGGGCGGGGCTTGCAATCCGCCGACCGGTCGAAATTCAAAGCCTGCCCGTCTCGCTCTGACCGATCCGGACTTCGCAATCGCGACGTCACCGCGCCACCGCGCCCTATGGGGCTTGCCGGCGCAATCGGGGAGATCGAATCCATGACCGATAACAGCGCCGATAGCAGCGCACAGAAGAATTCGCCGTCGTTCCGGCTTGCGGCGCTCGATCCCGATTTTCTTCTCGGCGATTCGATGCGCGGGGTTCGCTTGCAGATCGAATACGAGAAGGCCGAGGAGCGGCTGCGCGCGTGGACCGTCCGGTCGACCATCGTGGTGTTTGGCAGCGCGCGCGTGCGGCCTTCGGGAAGCGCCGCGCCGGATGCCGCCGATCATGTGGCGCGCTGGTACGACGAAGCGCGGCGTTTCGGCCGCATCGCCTCGGAGCGCGGCGGTGCGCTGCTTTCGGACCACGGCATCCGCGACAATGTCATCGCGACGGGCGGCGGACCCGGCATCATGGAAGCGGCAAATCGCGGCGCGGCCGACGCCGGCGCGCCCTCGATCGGATTCAACATCGGCCTGCCGCACGAACAGGAGCCGAACCCCTATTCGACGCCGGATCTGACCTTTCAGTTCCACTACTTCGCGATCCGCAAGCTGCATTTCGCCATGCGCGCCAACGCGCTGGTGGTGTTTCCCGGCGGTTTCGGCACGTTGGATGAGCTTTTCGAGCTCCTCACTCTTATTCAGACCGGCAAAATGCCGGCCGTTCCTGTACTACTCATTGGCAAATCCTATTGGACGAGCGTCGTGAATTTCGAGAAGCTTGCCGAAGCGCGGACCATCGCCCGCGCCGACCTCGATATCTTCTGCTACGCCGACGATGCCGAAAGCGGCTGGCAAGAACTCCTTCGGCATGGGCTGCGCACCGGGCCGCGGCCGCCGGGCTATCCGTCGCAGCGTTACTGACCGCAAATCCCTCCCCTCAGCAGGCGATCTTCAAAATGACAATGGCAGCAGCGTCCGCGGCCGGCGGCGACATCGAAGTGACGTTTCTCCAGCAGATCGGCGACGATCCCTTCACGGCGACGCCTGAGCGCGCCACCCAAATCGCGGCCGTGGCGAAACTCGCTGCCGATTTCATCGCCGGCGCCCGCAAAAGCCTCGACATCGCCATCTACGATTTCCGCCTCGACGGCGACGCGGCGACGATCGTGAGCGCGGCTTTACGCGAGCGTGCGCGCAGCAACGTTGCCATTCGCGTCATCTACGACGCCACAACCGAGCCCCAGGTCAACGGCAACGGCGATGTCGTGCCCGCGCATCTCGAGGCTGACCGCAAGTTGCCCGGCACCGAGACGTTTGTGAACTCCTTTGCCGATATCGCGCAGATCAAACCCGTCACTGGCTACCGCGCTCTGATGCACTGCAAATATCTCGTCCGCGACGACGACAGCGACAACGCCGCCGTATTCCTTGGCTCGGCGAATTACACCGGCGATTCATGGGGCTTGCAGGAGAGTAATCTCCTGCGCATCCGCTCCCGGCCGCTGGCCGCCTTTTTCACCAAGAATTTTGCCGAACTGTTCGCCACTGGCCGGATACCACTCCATCCGACCGACCGTGAACTCGACGCAGTCAGTGTTTCCGGCGTTCCGGCGAAGGTTGGTTTCGCACCGAAACAAAGCCCGGCGATCGTCAAGGAGATTGTCGGCGCGATCGCCTGCGCGCGTGAGCGGCTCTTCGTGGCGTCCGGCGTGGTGTCATCGGGGCCGATTTTGGCGGCACTGTCCGAGGCGATCGACCGCGGCATGCGGATCGGCGGGCTTTACGATGGGCCGCAGATGGATTTGGTGCGGCGGCAATGGCACGCCGCGCATGTCGGCGCCGACAAGATCAATACTTGGGACAAGGTCGCCGACCATCTCGTGCGCAAAAACTCGCTGGCCTACGAGCAGAACCAGCCGCACCGGCCGCATAATTTCATGCACAATAAGCTCGTCGTCGCCGACGACGTCGTGGTGACGGGAAGCTTCAATCTGTCGAACCACGCCATGAACAACGCCGAGGACGTGCTGTTCATTCATGACGCAGGCGTCGCGTCGGCATATGCGGCCTATATCGAACAGCTCGAAGTGCGATACAGCCACACGGCGCATCCGCATCGGCGGTGAGGTCGGTCATGCCAGCGCGTACCCGCTCCGTTGCAGAAGCTGCGGAAACTCGTCGCCGAGAAAGTACGCGTATTCGCGCTCGCGCAGATCGGTGAGCGGATCGAGGCGGCGCAATTCGTCGTCAACTTTGCCGGGATGACACATCACGACGCCGCCGTCGGGCAGGCCGTCGAGAAAACCCGGAAATAATGCCGCGAAATCGGCACCGGGAGCGAAGGAATAGGTGCCGGCGAAGGCGGGATTGGTGCGCACCTCGGCGCGGGCGGCGAGGCTCGCCAGGCGGATACTGAGCGCATCGAGCACAAAACCCTTGGGATCGGCGAGACTTTTGCGCGCGGCGGCGGATCGTGCGCATTGGCGCAGCCAGGCCTGCGGCGCGGCATCCTTGATGACGCGCAGCAGTGCTTCGCGGATTTGCGGAAAGACGTGAATGTGCTGATGGCCGTCGACAAAATCCGGCGCTCGGCCGAAGACGGCACCAAAGGCCGAAAACTGCCGCGCAATTTCAATCTCCAAATCCTCCGGCCGCAGCCAATGCGCGAGCGCGCGGCCGGCCATTGCCGGAAGCGGCAGAAATGCGCCGGCGCGGGTGGGAGCAAACCCGCCGGTCAGCGGGCGAAACGGCGCCGTCAGCGTCACGTGCAGTCCGATCGCTGCGTGCCCTCCTGCGGCCGCATCGAGCGCCGCGGCCTCGCTTGGCGAAAAGCTCGGCGCCGGCATCATGACGGAGGTGGCATTGATGCGGCGCCGCGCGATGAGATCGCGGATTGCTGCGCTGACCGCCGGCGATAGGCCATAATCGTCGGCGCAGAGCCAGATGTGGCGGAGCCCGGCTTCGCTCATTCGGCAGCGGTGCGCGTGTCGGTCTGTTTGGCGTCTTCTTGGTTTTCTTGCGCAGCCTTCACGTCATGTTCGGCGACGAAATAGACCGGCCGGCCTTTGATCTCTTCCAGAATCTTGCCGATATATTCGCCGACCACGCCGATCATGATGAGCTGGACGCCGCCCAGCACCATGACGCCGACGAACAATGAGGGATATCCGGGAACATCGGTGCCATAGACCAGGGTCTCATAGACGATCTGCAATCCGTACAAGAAAGCGATCACGGCAAGCACCGTGCCCATCACCGTGGCGAGGCGCAGCGGCGCCACGGAGAAAGCGGTGACGCCGTCGATCGACAGTCCGATCAGCCGGCGCAAATTCCAGGTGCTGCGACCGTCGACCCGCGGCGCCGGCTCGTAGTCGATGCGCATCTGCCGGAAACCGATCCAGCTCGACAGGCCCTTGAAGAAGCGGTTGCGCTCGGGGAGCTGGCGGAGCGCATTCGCCGCGCGCGGCGACAGCAACCTGAAATCGCCGGCGTCCTCCGGGATCTTCGGACGCGCGCCCCAGTTCAAAAGGACGTAGAACGTTTTGACCGAGAGCCGGCGCAGGATCGACTCGTTGGTGCGGTGCGCCTTGGCGGTATAGACGACGTCGCAATCGTCATCGAGCCAATGGCCGACCAGCCGCTCGATCAGGTCCGGCGGATGCTGGCCGTCGCCGTCGATGAACAGCACGGCGCCGCGCCCCGCGTGATCGAGCCCGGCGAGCAGCGCCGCTTCCTTGCCGAAATTACGTGACAGTGAAATTACCTGGACGTCGACGCCGGCTGCCGGCAGTTCGCGGGCGATGGCGAGCGTGCCGTCGCGGCTGCCGTCGTCGATATAGACGATCTCGCAGAGCAGCGAGCGCTTCGCGGCGAGGCGCTGAGCGATCTCAAGGAGCCGGCCGTGCATGCGCGCAAGCGCCGCGGCCTCGTTATAGACCGGCACCACGATGGACAGACCCTGGGCGCGTGAATCCGGCAAGCTCCGCTCGCGCGCCAGCGGCCTCAATCTGGAGTCGGCAGTCGTCGCCATTCCAACGTCCCTTTGCCGCCATTCTATAGCGCAGTCGGCCGCGCCTGTCGCGACAGTGCCGATGCCCGCCATGGTTAACGCCGGCGCGCCCCTGCTGCCGATCCCGGCCGGACGTGATATGCGGGCGCATGGCCCCGCGCTACCCTTATGATTCGACCCGCGGCACCCATGTCCGCGACAAGCTTGCCGAGGCCTGGCGGACGCGCACGCTCAGCTTCAAAGCTGTCTCGTTTGCGCTCATCGGCTTGGTCAATACCGCCATCGATTACAGCGTGTTCTTGCTCGCGCAGGCGGCCTATGACCGATCGGCCGCGGCGCTCGCCACATTTGCCGCGCTGGCGGCGTCCTGCCGCTGCGGCGCGCCGCCGACCTTGCTGCTGATCGGCGCCAACATAACCTCATGGATCGTCGCGGTGAGCGCCTCCTACATCATGAATTCCTCGATCACCTTCGCTGCGGAGTCCGGACGCCGATTGCGCTGGCGCCATTATCTGGCGTTTATCGTTGCCGGCGTCGTCGGGCTCATCGCCAACACGGCGGCCCTGGTTGTAGCCGCGCAAATCCTGCTGTTGCCGGTCTATGCAGCGAAGGGCTTGGCCATCCTGGCGAGCTTCGTCGTCAATTTCTCGCTGTCGCATTTTGTGGTCTTTCGCCGGCGCGAGCGGTCGTAAGCCAATCGAGCCGCGCACGACGCGCATGGCAGCGGATGCGGCGCGTCATGCCTGAACGCGCGCAGTTTTGATCTGCGTCAAGAACTCCGACTCCGATCGACGTAACCGTAGCCAACAAGGGAAACCGCGAACGGAGAACCGTCATGTCGACCGTCGGAATCGTCTGCTTAAGCGCAATCGTCGTCTCATTCGTGCTGTTTGCCGCCGTCTTAGCCTGGGGCGATTACCAGACGCGCAATATCACCCATCCCACCAAACAGCGGACAGGCGACGCAGGCCGGTGTCGCAGCGCTCAAGGAGGCCGCTGCGGAAGCGCGCGAACCCATTCACGCCGCATAGCCGGCGGAGCGCAAAGCAATGCCAAATCGGAAGCAGAAAGGAAGCGCGCGGTGAAACAAGATATTCCGGGCACGACGCTATTCGACGGCGACCAGGCGCAGAAAGGGCTTGCGCTCAATCGCATGTGTTATTCGTTCAACAGCGCCGCGAACCGCGCGGCCTTCCTTGCGGACGAGGAAAGTTATTGCCGCAAATTCGGGCTCACCGAAGAGCAGCGCGCTGCAGTCGAGAGCCGCAACGTGCTGGCCATGATCGCGGCGGGCGGCAATGTCTATTACCTCGCCAAGCTCGCCGGCATTTTCGGGCTCAACGTCCAGGATCTCGGTGCACAGCAGACCGGCACCACGGTCGAGCAATTCAAGGAAAAACTCGCCGCGGCGGGCAGATAAGGAAACTGACCATGGCCAAGATCATCGGCGGCGTCGCCACCACCCATGTGCCCTCGATCGGCAAGGCGATCGCCGAGCACAAGCAGAACGATCCCTATTGGAAACCGTTCTTCCAGGGTTTCGATTACGTGCACTATTGGCTGGCGCGGGACAAACCCGACGTCGCCGTGGTGTTCTCCAACGACCATGGGCTGAATTTCTTTCTCGACAAGATGCCGACCTTCGCGGTCGGCGCGGCCAAAGAGTACCGCAACGAAGACGAAGGCTGGGGCATCCCGGTGTCGCGCGCGATCGCCGGCGACCCGGCTTTGTCGTGGCACATCATCAATAATCTTGTCGCCGACGAGTTCGACATCACCATGTGCCAGGAGATGCTGGTCGATCACGCGGTGACCATTCCCATGACGCTGATGTGGCCCGGCGAAAAATGGACCATCCCCATCGTGCCGGTTTCGATCAACACCGTGCAGCATCCGCTGCCGTCATTGAAGCGCTGTCTCAATCTCGGCCGCTCGGTCGGCCGTGCCATAAAGTCCTATCCGCAAGACCTGCGCGTCTTGATCGTCGGTACCGGCGGGCTGTCGCACCAGCTTGACGGCAAGCGGGCGGGCTTCATCAACAAGGAATTCGATCAGCTCTGCATGGACAAGCTCGCCGATGAACCGGATTTCCTGACCCGCTATTCGATCCATGATTTCGTCGAAGAATCCGGCGCGCAGGGCGTCGAATTTCTCAACTGGATGGCGATGCGTGGCGCGCTGACCGGCCAAGTGCGCGAAGTGCACCGTAACTATCACATCCCGATCTCAAACACCGCGGCGGCGACCGTGGTGCTGGAGAACCGCGACGAGGCGAAGCGCCAAGCGGCGTAACCCTGCCGGCGCATGATCTTACGCGTCCGGTCGCCGCATGGATTTCTGATGCGATAAGCGGCATTATCGCGCCGGAACTTGCTGGCGCCGCCGCCCGTTTTACGGATATGCTCGATTGGGGCACCGAAACGGAGCGTCGTTGTGCCGGATAATGCCAACGACAATAAAGATATAGCCGGCGCGCGCGGTGGGGGCGAACCGGTCATTGTTGCCATCGGCGCTTCAGCGGGCGGCGTGTCGGCATTGCAGAGTTTTTTCTCCGCTCTTCCCGAGCACACCGGCGCGGCCTTTGTCGTGGTGGTGCATCTGGATCCGCAGCATCGCAGCGAATTGCCGAGCATTTTAGCGACCAAAACGCGTATGCCGGTCGTGCAGGTGGCGGGCCGTGAGCGCCTGCAGGCCGACCACGTTTACGTCATTGCGCCGGATCGTCGGCTGCAAATGATCGATCACGAAATTGCGGCCTTTGCTTTCGACGAGCCGCGCGGCCAACGCGCGGCGATCGACTCGTTCTTGCGCTCGCTGGCCGACCAGCTCGGCGACGGCTTTGCTGTCATTCTCAGCGGCGCCGGATCGGACGGCGCGCTCGGCGCGCGCGCGGTGAAGGAATCGGGCGGCATCATCCTGGTGCAGGACCCCACCGAAGCCGAATATGACTCGATGCCGCGCAGCGCCATCGCCACCGGTGTCGCCGATTTCGTCTTGCCGGTGCGCGATCTGGCGAAACAGCTGTTCGAACTCATCGAAGGCAAGTCGAGTCCACCGGTTGCCGAAATCGGCACCATCGACGAGGACCTGCTGCGCAGCATTCTCTCGCATTTGCGCGTGCGTACCGGGCATGACTTTTCCAAATACAAACGCGCGACGGTGCTGCGGCGGATCGCGCGCCGCATGCAGGTGACGCAAAGCGCCGGCCTTAAGGAATACGATCAGGTGCTGCGCGACAAAGCGGAAGAGGCCCAGGCGCTGTTAGGCGATCTCCTTATTTCGGTGACGACGTTCTTCCGCGACGGCGATGCATTCGAAGTGCTTGCCCGACACGTGATGCCGGAGCTGTTCAACGGCAGGAAACCCGAGGACACGATCCGTGTCTGGGTCACCGGCTGCGCCACGGGCGAGGAAGCCTATACTTTCGCTATGCTGCTGTTGGAGGAGGCGGCGCGGCATCCGGTCCGGCCGTCGATGCAGGTGTTCGGCTCCGATCTCGATGCGCGGGCGCTGGCGCTGGGGCGGGAAGGCCGCTATCCGCTCGCCATCGAAGCCGACGTCAGCGAAGAGCGGCTGCGCCGGTTTTTCACGCGTGAAGGCGATCATTATCGCGTGCGGCAGGAGCTACGCGATATGGTGCTGTTTGCGGTGCACGATCTCCTTAAGGACCCGCCATTCTCCCACGTCGACCTGATCTCCTGCCGCAATCTCTTGATCTATCTCGACCGCGACTTGCAGGAGCAGGTGTGCAACACGTTCCACTATGCTCTTAATCCGGAAGGCTACGTTTTTCTCGGCTCTTCCGAATCGCTGGACAATCCGCCGGGGCTGTTCCGTTGCGTCGATCGCAACGCCCGCATCTATAAGTCCACCGCGGCGGCCGGCGACAAGCCGCGGCTGTTGCCGCGGCTCCTTGGCCCGGTGCGCATCCGAGAGCCGGTGTTTCCGCTGCCGCGCACGGTAAGCCCGACGGTCGCGTTGGGCGAGGCGGCGATGCACCGCCGTGCCATCGAGCAGATCGCGCCGCCCAGCATCCTGGTCGATGAAACCCACCGCCTCGTTCATCTCTCCGAGCATGCCGGGCGTTTCCTGCTGCCCTCGGGCGGGCCGCTTTCCGGCGATGCCGTCGACCTGGCGCGTCCGGAGCTGCGCTTCGAGCTGCGCTCGGCGCTCAATCGCGCGTTCGAGATGCACGAAAGCACGCTGAGCCTGCCGATCCTGGTGCGTTTCAACGGCGCGCCGCACCGCGTTCATCTCTTGGTCAAGCCGGTGCAGGACGATGTCGGCGCCGAAAGCCACAACGCGATCGTCATTTTCATCGAGGGCGAAGCGGTCGACGAAAGCCTGCTCGAAGTCGACAGCCAGGCCAGTGCCGAGACCGTGCGGCGCCTGACTCAGGAGCTGGAGCTGATGCAGGCGCGGCTGCGCACCGTGCGCGAGGAGTTGGACTCCGCCAATCAGGAACTGCGCGCCGCCAACGAAGAGCTGCAATCGATCAACGAAGAATACCGCTCCACCTCCGAGGAACTGGAGACCTCGAAGGAGGAATTGCAGTCGATTAACGAGGAGCTGCAGACCGTCAACGCCGAGCTCAAGCTCAAGCTCGACGCAATCTCGCGCGCGCACAGCGACTTGCAGAACCTGATTGCGGCGACCGATATCGGCACGCTGTTTCTGGATTCCTCGCTGCGCATCAAGCGCTTTACCGAGCGGGTCACCGACCTGTTCAGCATCACGCAAACCGACGAGGGCAGGCCGATCACCGATTTCGCCCATCGGCTGGAATACGACAATCTGCTCAAGGATGCGCGTTCCGTGCTGAGCGACCTCACGCCGCTGCGGCGTGAAATTCGCAGCCGCGACGGCCGCTGGTACGACGTGCGGCTGCGCCCCTATCGCACCGGAGACGACAAGATCGACGGCGTCGTGATCACATTCGTCGACATATCCGAGCGGCATGTGGCCGAGGCGGCGGTGCTGGTCGGGGAAGGACGCCAGCGCTTGTTGCTAAGCGAATTGACGCATCGCGTCCGCAATATTCTGGCGGTGATCCAAGCCATTGCGCGCCACACTTTGCGCGGCGATCAACCGAAGGAAGAATTGCTGGCGCGCTTCGAGGGACGCCTGGCGGCGCTGGCCGGGGCCCACACGCTGCTCGTCGAATCGGACTGGAGAGGCGCCGACCTCGCCGATCTCGCCCATCAGCAGCTCGACGCTTACGCCGCCGAAAATCCGGACCGCTTGCGCATCTCCGGCGAGGCGGTCCTGCTGCCGGCTGACGTGGCGACGCCGTTCGGCCTCGTGCTGCACGAATTGGCGACCAACGCCGCCAAATACGGCGCGTTGTCGAGTCCGAAGGGGAAAGTCGCGGTGACATGGACTTTGAGCCGCCGGAACAAGGAGCGGCTCATCCGGGTTGAATGGCTGGAAACAGAAGGTCCTCCAGTGCAAAAGCCTGCGAGTGGTGGCTTCGGAACGACCCTCATCGAAAGTGCAATCCCGGGGGCGACGGTCAAGCGCGAGTTCCGCGCCGGGGGCTTGGCCTGCACGATCGAATTGGAGCTGCCGGAGGCAGCCAAAAATGGAGCAGGGGGCAAGAGATAGCGCGATCCCGGTATTACGCGGCGCCCGCGTACTCGTGGTCGAGGACGACGCCATCCTGCTGATGGACCTGGAAATGATCCTGCGCGACGCCGGCGCCGAAGTCGTGGGCTCTTGCCGCACCGTCGAAGACGCGTTGGCTACGGTCCGCAAGCAGCCGCTCTCGATCGCGGTCCTTGACGTGCGGATCGGCGGCGAAACCATCGCTCCGGTCGTCCGCCAGCTTGGCAAGCACGGCACGCCATTTGTCTTCTATACCGGGCAGGTCGGCCGGGACCCCGCGCTCGCAGAATGGCCCGGCAGCAAGATCGTTGCCAAGCCGGCGCCCGGGCGGGCTATCGTCGCCGCCGTGGCCGAGGCCTTGGCAGGTGCGGCGCGCTGGCCATAGCGCTTGATGTCAGGGAAACTACTTATTGTCGTGTCTTGTTGTGGCACGATGCAGTTGAGGTCTAATATCAGGGCGCCGGGTTCAGACGAGGACGGTTGCGGCGATGCCTAGTTATACGTTCGAACTCAAGGACGGGCATGGCGGAGTCGATGACGAGACCGGCGTCTCGTTGACGGATGGCGCCGATGCCTTGCGCTACGCGCAAGACATCGTTCACGAACTGATGCGCAGCCGCGAAACGCAGACCCGAACGTGGCGGCTCGATGTGTACGACGAAGCCGGCGAGCGCGTAATGGAGTTGCCTTTCGCCACTTTGGATCCGACCCTCGATCATTTGCGCCCGGAATTGCGGGCGATGGTGGAAAAATTCTGCGATCGCCGCCGTGGCGTGGACGAGATCATTTATGCGGTTGGCAACACGGTGCGCGAATCGCAGGCGCTGGTGGCTCGGTCGCGCGGACAATTATATGTGGCGGCGCGGTCCGGCGAGAAAACCATACGGGATAGATAAGTCCGGGCACGACGATGACCGAATTTGGCATTCATAGGTGCGGTAGGCGACGAACGGCCCCTTTGGCGCCATTCTCTTTAAGCGGTGTTAGAGCGAAAGCCGCGTTGCCGAAAACCTTCCGCCAACCGCGCGGTGCGACCATGGGGAACGTCGCGTCGGTCACTGGTTTTGTCTTTCGTTGGCGGGGACAAGGGTGCAATGCGGCCAAGTTCAGTTGCGGACATCCGGCACCGGTTGCGCGCCATCCCGTGGGAGGAGCCCATTCGCGTGCACTTTGCTTGCGACGACAAGCCGCTGTTCGGCTGCCGACTGTGTATCCTCATGTTCGGGCTGCGGCGCGGCGAACAGGCCCGGCTATTCGCCGACGAGGCCGAGGCTTGCGCGCATACCACGCGCCACGCGGGGCTCTCTCGGTAGTGCCCAACCGACCGCCGCAGCGGCGGCTAAGTGTATGATCGACGGGGCCAATCTTGCTAAGTCGGTCATAACGCAAAAGCAGTGGAACTTTTTGCGAAAGGTTGCGTTCGGGTAACGGAGGCTGATTTTTCTACGACCGACGGGGCATAACAGTGACCGAGCTATCTGGAGCGGGCAGGCTTGGGCCCATGATGCCCGAGCAAACGCCAAGCCTTCGGCAGTTGGGCAACCGGCTTCTCGCCGCCCTGCCTGGCGACATTTTCGCGCTGCTGGAGCCGGACCTGAAGCAGGTCCTGCTGCCACAGGGTGTGGTCTGCTTCGATCCGGGCGATCCGATCAATCAGGTTTATTTTCCGCATACCGGCATGATCTCCTGCCTGGTCACCACCGGGGACGGGGAAATGGTCGAGACGTCTTCGGTTGGGTGCGAGGGGGCGGTCGGCCTGCAGAGCGGGCTGGGCCAGCGCGTGTCGTTCACGCGCGCCATGGTGCAGATCGGCGGCAAATTCTCGGTGATTCCGGCAAGCCGGCTTGAGAATGCGGCGAGTCGCACTGCGGCGTTGCGCGATCTTATCATCCGCTACACCGAAGCACTGTGGGCAGAAGCCCAGCAAAACGCCGCCTGCAATGCCATCCACGACGGTTCGGCGCGATTGTCCCGCTGGCTGCTGCAATGCGCGGACCGGATCGGCAGCGATCAATTGACGCTGACCCAGGAATTCCTGGCCGACATGCTCGGCGTGCGCCGCACAACCGTGACGCTATTGGCTCAGGAACTGCAGAAGAAGGGTATTCTGCGCTATAGTCGGGGCAGGATCACCATTCTCGACCGCGGCCGGCTCGAAGAATGCGCCTGCGAATGCTATGGCGCGATCGGACATTCTGTCACTCATACGCGCTGACTGCTGCGCGATTTGTTGATCGCAATCCCCACAATTCGCGCCGTCGAGATTTTTTTTTACCTTAGAGTCGTATCTCACACCGACAGTTGCGGCGACCCGTTGCACGATGGCGACGAGGATTACGCCATGTTTGTTTCCACCGCTGTATTCGACGATACGCGCACCAAAGTCATTGGCGATGCATTCGATGCCGTATGCGGCAAATTGCACGGCGTCCGCTATCCGGACCCCGTGCTCGAGGCGATCGCCGATCGCGTCATTGAAATCGCGGCCCGGTCGAACGAAAGCGATCCGGCGCGTCTCGCCGATGCCGTCGTGACAAGCCTCGGTCTCAAGCTGTGAGGCGAAACTGAACGCCATGCGGCTTAGCTGATCGCACGATCGCGGGCCATCAGCCGGTATGGCGCTTGATGGTCTGTTCGAGATTCTCGGCCTTGGCACGGACTGTGGTCTGCAGGTTCTGCCAATTGTCACTGACCACGTTCCAATTGACCATCGGCGCTTGGCCGCCGGCGGAGTTTGCCGATAAGCCGTTGGCGGCACGGCCCGTTGTAAAATCGTACTCGTAAGCACCCGCGATCGTCACCAACACGCCGAGGATAAACCCGAGCAAAACCGGCACGGCCGCCTCCCGTTTAAGTTAAATGCTGGACGATGGAACGCCCCTGGACGGCGATAAGTTCCGCAGACCGCGCTGAACGCCGAGCGGGCGACCCCCTACACGGTGGCGCCGTGATGACCGAACAGCAGCACCAGAACGACGATGAGCACCACAAGCCATATCAAGCCATGGCCGCCGCCGCCGTAATAGCCGCGGCTGTAACCCCAATAACCGCCGCCGCCGCCGAATAGAAGAACCAGAACGACGATGAGAAGAATAAGGCCATGATCCACCCCTGGATTTGGAAGTCGTAATCGTTCGAAACTTGGCCGAAAGGCAAGTCGCAGGGAAAAACGAAAGTTCCCTCTCAAGCGTCGTAAATAAACGCCCGTCCGGTCCGGCAGTGAAATCAGCCCCGGAAAAGGGGCAACGTCGCCTTGTGAACTTTAACGCCCGCTCGGGCGTTAAAGGCCGAGCAATCCTTTCGACAACCGCCGAGGACGATCATGCCGCAAGCTCGTACCGCCAATTCCGACTTCAGCCGCGCCTTCGGCGATGCCAAGAAACAGGCCGGCGGCGTCGCCGACGATGTTTCGGACGCGGCCCAAGGCCTTTACGACCACGCGCGCGAAAGCGCCGCCGATATCGCCGATAGCGCCAACCGCGCGGCGCGACAGACCGCCGGCTCGTTCGAGCGGGCGCTGCGCAACACCATCGAGACGCAGCCTTACACCGCGGTCGCTATCGCGCTAGGATTGGGCTGGCTGTTCGGGCGCATGCACCGCCCGCTGTGAGGAGCCAAATGACCGACAAACTTCGTGAAGCGACGCCGGAACAAGAACGCGAGACCGAAGATCAGATGGCGCGGCGCAAGCTCGGCCCGCGCGGCGTGCCCGGTGCGCCTGATGCCGCCAAAATGACACCGCAGCAGGAAAAGCAGCTGCCGCAAGAGGGCGACTTCGACGGCCACACGGCGTAATTGATCGGCTACGTTAGAGTCGGGTCAACAAGCCTATTTGATCGACAGCCCCAGCGCCTTGACCATGTCGCCCCATTTCTTGACCTCGGCGGCGAACATGGCGTCGGCTTGAGCCTGGGTGCCGGTGATCGGGTCGAAGCCCATGTCGCTCAGCTTCTTTGCCACGTCCGGACTTTTGACGATATCGTCGATCGCGGCATTGAGCGTTTGCAGGATCTGCGGATCGGTTTTGGCCGGCGCAAAGAAGCCGACCCATGAGGCGGCGGTGAAGGCCGGATAACCTTGCTCCGCGTAAGTCGGCACGTTGGGCGCCACCGCGGCGCGTTTGTCCGCGGCGATGCCGAGGCCTTTGAGCTTGCCGCCGGCGATCTGCGCCGCCGCGCCGCCGCCGAGCGTGGTTGCCATCAGATCGACCTGTCCGGCGACGGTGGCGTTGATGGCCGGCGCGCCGCCTTGATACGGGATCGGCTGCACCGGCACTTTGGCGATCTTCTTGAAGAAGTATTCGGCCTCGGTATCCGAACCGGTGCCGACGCCTGGGATGGCGAGATTGATGGTGCGGCCCTTCATCGCTTTGATGAAATCGGGAAGGTTGTTGGCGGGATTATTCGGACTCGTCACCAGCGCCTCCGGGCTCGATGCGGCGATGGCGACGGTCTTGAAATCGTTCGCCGAGAATCGCTTGTTGACAAACAGCGTCTCGTTGATGGCGAGCGCGGTGGTGGTGGCAAGGAGCGTGTAGCCATCCGGATTGGCGTGGGCGACGACCTCGGCCGCAATATTGCCGCCGGCGCCGCCGCGGTTCTCGACCACCACGCTTTGATGCAATCGCGCGCTCAAGCCTTGGCCGATCAGCCGCGCCAGCGTGTCGGCGATGCCGCCGGGCGCAAAGGCGACGATGACCGTGATCTTCTCGGCCGGATAAGTCGCCGCTTGCGCGCCGCCCGAGGCGAAGGCCATCGTCGTCAGCGCAAGCGCCGTGAGCGCGTTTCGGATCGTGTGTAAGGCTGCCATGCTATTGTTCCGGTGCGGTATGCGAAGAAATCCCGTGATGGGATATGCGAATTGCACGAGGTCTCAAAGACGGGCGGAGTGCATCATGAAGCTTTTACGCCGTCAATTCCTGCAGCGCCGCTATGCGCGCTTGTCCAATTCCGCCGCCAGCTTGGCGTACAGCGGATTGTCACGCGTATAGACGTAGTCGAGCGCCGCTACCGAGACCGCCTCGGCGCCGTGTTTGCGCAGGAAACTCGCCAAGGCGTGCACGTTTTCGGGCGGGCAATGCAGCGTGAGCATGCCTGACGAGGTTGGGCCGCCGAACGGGGAGGCGATGCCGAATTTCTCCCGGGCGATGCCGAACAGCTTGTCGTTCATGCCGGCAAAGCGAGTGCGCACTTCAGAGAACGCCTCGGCGCGTTTTTGCGCGGCGATGCGGTCGAGGAGCAAGCGCACCACTTCGCGCTGCTCGCCAGTCCAGGCCGCGGCGCGCGCGGCGACGAGGTTGGCCTGCGAGCGCAGGATGACGCCGTCCTCGATCACTTTCAGCCCGTTGGCGGCAAGCGTGGCGCCGGTCGTGGTAATATCGACGATCATTTCCGCGGTGCCGGCGGCGGGCGCGCCTTCGGTGGCGCCCGAGCTCTCGACGATGCGGTAATCGACCACGCCGTGGGCGGCAAAAAAGTCGCGCGTCAGATTGGCATATTTGGTGGCAAGCCGCATCTTGCGCTCGTTCCGGAGGCGGAAGGCGGTAGCGACGTCGTCGAGATCGGCCATGTTGCGCACGTCGATCCAAGCCTGCGGCACCGCGACCACGACATTGGCGAAGCCGAAGCCCAACCCCGCGATCAGCACGACGCGCTGGTCGGACTGCGGGATCATCTCGCGCACCAGATCCTCCCCGGTGACGCCGAGATGAGCCGCGCCCTGCGCCAGCTGCGCGGTGATTTCGGCGGCCGAGAGGTAAGCGATCTCGACGCCGTCGAAACCGGCGATGGTGCCGCGATAGTCGCGCGCACCGCGTGGCTTGACAAGCTCGAGTCCGGCGCGGGCGAAGAAATTTTCCGCGTTCTCCTGCAAACGGCCCTTGGACGGTACGGCGAGGATGAGCGGCGCGGTCATGGTGTCCCTCCTGCGCCGGAAAGCTCGTCGATCGAGGCGGCAAAGCCGACCGCCGGAATCGGCTCCTTGGCACCGAGCCGCGTCAGCAAGCCGTCATAACGGCCGCCGGCCACGAGCGGGCGCTGACTGCGCGCCTCGTGCAATTCGAAGACGAAACCGGTGTAATAGTCGAAGCCGCGGCCGAAATCGGTGGCAAACTTGATCGTACGCACATCGACGCCGCGCGCGGCGAGAAAACCGGTGCGGGTCTCGAACAGATCGAGAGCCGGACCGAGCCCGATTTTGGCGTCGGCCGCAAGCGTGCGCAATTCGCCGGCTGCATCGTCGGGGTCGCCGGCGATCGACAGGAAGCGTTCGATCAATGCGCGGGTCTCGCGCGGCAGCCGCGTCGGCGCGTTGAGCGCCGACTGCTCGAGAAAGCGGTCGGCAATTTCGGCAACCGAGCGGCCGCCGACCGCGGCAATCCCGGCGATCGAAAGCAGATCGGTGACCAGATGGTGCGCCGCCTTCGGGTCCGAGCCGGCCAGCGCGGCGAGCACGCCCTGATATTCCTTGGAGCCGTTGGCGGTGGCGAGCGTCATCTGCTCGAGATCGTGCTTGAGCGAGGATTTGCGGTTGAAATCCTTGATCAGGCGGCGCTTCCAGGCCGGCGCCAGATCAAGCGCGGCGACGAAAGCCGAGAACAGCCCGACGTCGCCAATGTGGATTTCCGGTGCGCCGACGCCGTATTGCGTCGTCGCTTCCAAGCCGAGCGACAGCATTTCGGCGTCGGCTGCGGCCTTGTCATGCCGGCCGAAGCTCTCGATGCCGGCCTGTATGAATTCGGCCGCCGCGCGCTCGCGGTGGCGGAACACCGCGCCGAGATAGCAGAAGCCGGCCGGCTTGCCGGCTTGCGGCGAAGCCAGATAATCGCGCGACACCGGAATGGTCAGATCGGGCCGCAGGCACAATTCGCGCCCGTCCGGATCGGCGGTCAGGAACATACGGCGGCGGATGTCCTCGCCGGACAGATCGAGGAACGGCTCGGCGGGCTGCAGCACCGGCGGGTCGATGCGCGCATAACCGGCACGCATATAGGACGCGACGAGCGTTTGCGCCCGCGAGTCCGGATCGGTCGGTGTGTCGCTCGACATGCTTCTTACTCACGACCAGCGGTTAATGCCGGTCTTTAGCAGTCCTGGATTACTACGGCGTGGGAGCCCTTTAGCATGCCAACAGTCGTTATTCGATGAAGATCGCGGTGAGCCGTTAATACCCAATACAATCAAAAGTTTCTCATGATTAACAACTGCTGGCCATTTGACGCGCGCGCCGGATCGCGCTTAACCTGCGCGTGACGGTTCCCCGTTGGGATCAAAAGGGAACGCGGTGCGGGCGATGCAATCGCTCAATGCTGCGGCTGCCCCCGCAACTGTGAGCGGCGAGTTTTCCGTCACGTGTCCACTGGGATTTGACGCCCGGGAAGGCGACGGCAGGTGGTGACCCGCAAGTCAGGAGACCTGCCGTCAGCCGTTGTCACACGCGAGCACGTCGGTCGGGGTGTACTGGCGGTCGGCAATCCAAGCATCCGTCTTCGGATGCGCGGGGAGACTTCTTTCGCGGTGACGTGCCATAGGCGTGCCATTCGCGATGTGTCCTCTGCGTGTCTTCATCGCCGGCAATTTGGTTCTGGCGTCAGTCTACGCGAGCGCCGACGCGCAGACGCCGTCGGTCGCGCAGCCGTCGACCGGGACGCCTGCCGCGAGCACTTCGCCGTCGCAACAGTCGGATAGTACGACGCTTCCAACCATCCGAGTTACCGCGCCGCGTGCCAAGCTGCCCGCCGCGAGACCGAAGCCGTCGGAAGCAACGGTGACACCGCCCGCCGCTCCGCCGCCGTCGTCCTACCAGACCGGTGCTCCCAATGTCGCCGGGGGGCCACAGGTCGCGCCGACCATGGCAAGCCAGATGACGGTGTCCGGGCAGGATCTCAACAATCGGCCGGTCGCCCGTCCCGGCGAGGTTCTCGAAGCGGCGCCCGGCCTCGCGGTGGTCGAACATGCCGACGGCGGTAAGGCCAATCAATATTACCTGCGTGGCTACAATCTCGATCACGGCACCGACTTGGCGATTTTCGTCGACGACATGCCGATCAACTTGCCGACGCACGCGCACGGCCAGGGTTACGCCGATCTCAACTGGCTGATGCCGGAGACCGTCAGCAGCCTGGATATCCGCAAAGGCCCATACTTCGCCGACGTCGGCGACTTCGCCAATGCCGGCACGCTCGCCGTCAACCTGCGCGACAGCGTCGAGCAAAAGATTCTCGAAGAGACATACGGCAGCTTCGGTTACGAGCGGCTTTTCACCATGGGCTCGACCAAGCTTAACGGCGGCTCGCTGCTCTATGCCGGCGAGGTCAACACTTATGACGGTCCGTGGGCGACACCGGACGATATGCACAAATTGAGCGGCCTGCTCCGCTACAGCCAGGGCACCGCGACCGACGGTCTTTCGGCGACGGCGATGGGTTACTCCAACACCTGGACGTCCACCGATCAAATTCCGCTGCGGGCAATCCAGTCCGGGTTGGTCGGGCTTGACGGGGAACTTGATCCGACCGACGGCGGCGACACCAGCCGCGCCTCGCTGTCGGCGCGCATGGCGCAAACCGTCGACGACGGCTCGTGGAAGGCCAACGCCTATCTGGTCAAATACGAACTGGACCTGTTCAATAATTACACTTGGTACCTCACCGACCCCGTGAACGGCGATCAATTTCATCAGCACGACGACCGCGTTTACGGCGGCGCCGGCGCCTCGCGCACGTTCCAGGGGTCACTGTTCGGTCTGCCGGCGGAAACGGTATTCGGGTTTCAATCGCGCTACGACGACATCAATGTCGCGTTGAGCAATACGATGCAGCGGCAATTTCTTTCGGCCGTATTGAGCGATCACATTAACGAGGCCAATGCCGCAGTCTATGTCGAGAATACGGTTCATTGGAGCAATTGGCTCAAAACCACGCTCGGTTGGCGCGGCGATTATTACGCAGCGTCAGTGAACTCGATGCTGCAGCAGGCGAATTCGGGAAATGCGCGAATGGCAATCGGCAGCCCGAAATTCCGCATGGTGATCGGGCCGTTCGACAAGACGGAATTGTTCGTCGGTGCCGGCATGGGCTACCACAGCAACGACGCGCGCAGCACGACCGCCACCGAAGTGCCCGGCGATCCGGCGACGCCTGAAGGGGCGTCGCCGCTGTTGGTGCGCTCGCGTGGCGCTGAGATCGGCATCCGCAGTACGGCCGTGCCCGGTCTCGATAGCTCGATGAGCTTGTTTTACCTGCACCAAGATTCGGAGCTGTTCTTCGACGGCGACACCGGCGACACCACGCCCGGCCCGCCGAGCCAGCGCACCGGCGTCGAATTCACCAACGACTATCGTCCGGCATCTTGGATTCACGTCGATGCCGATGTTGCGCTCACGCGCGCGCGTTTTCTCGGTTTTGACGAGACGCAGGAGCAACTTTATCAATCATTGGCCGGTTATCCGCAGGCGCAGATCGGCAACGCGCCGGGAAACTATGTGTATAACGCGCCGTGGATGGTGGCGTCGGCGGGTATCACGCTTGGCGAAGCAGACCGGCTGGTTCGGCGATCTGCGTTGGCGCTATATCAGTTCGCGGCCGCTCACCGAGGACGGCACATTCCAGTCGCCGCCGCTGAGCATTTTTAACGGCCAGATCGGCTACCGTTTCGACAACGGCTGGAGCGTTCGTCTCGACGGCCTTAATTTGTTAAACGCGAGAACCGATCAGGCAACCTACGCTTATGGCTCGCTGCTCAAGACCGACAGTCTGTTCGCGATGTGCTTTCCCGCGCACGGACCTCCGACCGCGCCACCGGCAGTCTGCCAGAACGGTGTCATGGACTATGTGTTGCATCCAATCGAACCGCTGGCGGTGCGGTTGACGGTCTCCGCCACATTCTGAGATGGCGCCGCGCTATCGATCGCGAGGTCAATCTCACTGCTGCAGGACTTCGACGGTGACGTGCGACAGCGAGCGGAACCGGCGGAGCTGCGACTGATAATAGTCCGGCCCGCGCTGTTGGCGGGTTTCGACGGAAAGGATGGCGGCGAGGTGTCCCGGGCCGACCCGCCAGACGTGAAGGTCGGTCAGGCGGTCGCCGTCGGTCTCGATCACCGCGCGCATGCGCTCGGTCATTGTCCGGTCCGGGTTCATGTCGAGCAGGATGGCGCCGGTGTCGCGGATGAGCGTGTAAGCCCAGGCGGCGATGACCAGCGCGCCGATGAAGCCGACCGCAGGATCCATCCAGGACCAGCGGAACAGCAGCGCCAGCGTGAGGCCGGCAATGACCAGCACCGACACAGCCGCGTCGGCCAAGACGTGGACCACGGCCGCGCGCATATTGTTGTCGCGATGGGCGTGGTGATCGGCGTGCTCGTGATCGCTCTCGGCGTGATCGTGGCCATGCGAATGCACGTGGGAATGATCGCCGCCGCCGAGCAACAGCACGCTGACGACATTGACGCAAAGGCCGAGGACGGCAATCGGAATAGCCTCGCGAAAATGGATCGCGACCGGCCAGAACAGCCGCATGACGGCCTCGTAGCCGATCAGGATCGCGATCATCGCCAGCACGATGGCACTGGTAAAGCCGGCGAGATCGCCAAGCTTGCCGGTGCCGAAGGAAAAACGCTCGTCGTGAACGTGATTCCGTGCGTAGCGGTAGGCCAGCGCGGCAAGAAGAAGCGCGCTGGCATGGGTCGACATATGCAGGCCGTCGGCGACGAGCGCGATCGAACCGAATGCCAGTCCGCCGATGATCTCGGCCACCATCATGACGCTGCACAGCGCGATCACCATCCAGGTGCGGCGCTCGTTGCGCTCGTGGCCTTCGCCGAGAAAAATATGGCTACGGGCGCCTGGCGAAGCTTCGGCCATGGTCGATCCCTCCGCTTGCCGCGACCCACTTCAAATAGGCCTGCACGGCTTCGATCAGTTCGTCGGCGCCGCGGCTCCGCTCAGGCTCCTTGGCTGGATCGACGACGTGAAGACGGATATGGTCCTCGATCACTTCGGTCATCAGGCCCGCCATGGCGCCGCGCGCGGCGACGATCAGATGCAGGACCCTGGCGCAACCCTGCTCATCTTCGATGGCGCGCTCGACCGCTTCGATCTGGCCGCGGATGCGGCGGATCCGATTGAGGAGCTTCATTTTCTCGCTTTTGGTGTGAGTCACGGTTGACAGACTTTCCATTGATAGGGTAGGGGGTATGATATATAGGATATGGGGTAGGGTATACGAGGATGCTCGGAAAGTCGAGCGTCGTCGCATGCCTCCCCCGGTGGCGCAACGCGCCATGGGTGGGCCCGGCGCTGCCGTTCGGTGACAACATTGAACGCGGCGCATGACCGCGTGCAAGGTGTGACGGCCGGTTCCTCCACGGACCGCGCCAAGCCTTGCGCCGGCCCGTCGCGGCAAGGAGGTGAACCATGTTCGCAAAATTCGCACAATTCCGGACCTTTGCCCGCATCGCGGCCCATGGCTCCGGATCGAACGCCATGCCTTGCAACGACAACCGGCCGACCCGGCGCGTCATGGCGCCGTCACAGCCATTGCGCCGGACGGTCTTGGTTCGCCGCTGGCATGTTACGCCGAGCGGCGCGCTCGAATGCCGCTGGCACATGGCGACGCATGCTGCGTCCAACCCTGATGAGCCGGCGATAAGGCGACGAGTCGGTAGAATTCACGCCCGCACGTCGTCATCGCCGCGGCGTCGCATTTTGTTACTTTAGAACATATTGCGCTATGTAGTAATGGCTATAGAATGTAGCCGAGACTACAATCCCGGGCTGCCGGCGAGTCCGGGAAGGCTGGGTTCGGACCTGACCGTTGTCACGCTATTGTCGTGAGCGGAATGGCAGCAAGGCCGGTTAGGCGCCTGATAGTTGGGGTTCGGGGGAATGATACGGGGACGTGGCTGGAGGCCCGGCGGATTATTTGGTGTGGCAGGCCTGGGGCTGATCGTGCTTGCGGCAAATGCGCGGGCCGCGGACTTGTTGGGCGTTCTGCCGACCAAAGCGCCGCCGCCGGTGGCACCGGCTGCTTACGACTGGACCGGCTTCTATCTCGGCGCCAATCTCGGCTATGCGCTTGGCGGCTCGAACTGGTCGGCAACGCAAGCCGGCGCGGCAACGCCGAGTCTCGGCGGCACGCTTAGTTTCTCCAACGCCTATAATTTTTCCAGCGGCACCGGCAGCTATCTGCTCGGCTTCCAGGCCGGCTACGATTACATGGCGGCGTCGCGCTGGCTGATCGGCGTCGACGCCGACGTTTCGTTTCCAAGTTTTGTCGGCGGCAACACGACGCTATCGTCGCCGCCGACCGGCACCGCGAATTATCTCGACCGTGTCGAGTTTTCCGGCACCCTGCGCGGCCGCGTCGGCTATGCGCCAAATCTCGCCGGCGGCGACTGGCTGTTCTATGCGACCGGCGGCTTGGCCTTCAGCTACGACCAGTTCACCCGCACGCAGCTTGCCGGCGTTCCGGTCGGCGGCACCGCGGTGCCCGGCCAGATTGAAAACCTGTTCTTGGTGCCGCGTCGTCGGCGGGGTGGTCGGCGCCGGCGTCGAAGTCGCTCTGGCGTCGCATTGGACCGCGCAGCTCGAATATCTGTTCACCGATTACGGCAATCGCAGCGTCACATTCCCGGCCGGCGCCCAGCGTTTCGATTCCGATCTCATGCTCAACGAATTGCGCGCCGGGCTGAACTATCGCTTCAATGACGATGCGTCGACAGTCCGCCGACAAAGACGTGACGCCGCCGGCGCTGCAAACCGACAATTTCGCCGTCCACGGCCAGACCACTTTCCTGGAGCAATACGATCCGCCGTTCCACGCGCCTTATGCCGGGCGCCAACAGCCTCATTCCCAACCAGGGCCGCGAGACTTTCGACGCCACCGCTTTTCTCGGCTGGCGGCTATGGGACGGCGCCGAGCTGTGGGTCAATCCGGAGATCGATCAGGGATTTGGGTTGAGCTTCGACGTTGGGCGTTGCCGGGTTCCCCAGCGGCGAAGCCTACAAGGTCGGCGAGTCGGCGCCTTATGCGCGCGTGCAGCGCGCGTTTATTCGGCAGACCATCGACCTCGGCGGCGACGAGCAGAAGGTGGACGCCGCGGCCAACCAGTTCGGCGGCACGCAGACCGCCAATCGTCTCGTGCTTACGATCGGCAACTTCTCCGTGGCCGATGTCTTCGACACCAACAAATACGCGCACGATCCGCGCGGCGACTTCATGAATTGGGCGATCATCGACACCGGAACATTCGATTATGCCGCCGACCCTGGGGCTACACCTACGGCGCGTCGGCCGAATGGTACCAGGGCGATTGGACCGTGCGCGGCGGCATCTTCGATCTATCGACCGTTCCTAACGGCATCGACCTCGATACCAGTTTCGCGCAATTCCAATGGGTCGGCGAGATCGAGCGCCGCTACGAGCTTTGGGGGCAGCCAGGCAAGCTCGCGGTCACCGGGTTCCTCACGCGAGGTCGCATGGGCAGCTATGCGGATGCTATCGCGCTGGCGGCGGCAACCGGCGGGCCGGCCGACATATCGGCGGTCCGTCAATATCAGCAGCCGCGGCGGGATCAGCATGAATCTCGAGCAACAAATCACCGCAGAGCTTGGCCTATTCGCGCGCGCCGGCTGGGCCGACGGCGACATCGAACCCTACGAGTTCGCCGACATCGATCGCACTGCCGCGGCCGGCCTTTCGCTCACCGGCAAGCAATGGGGCCGGCCTGACGACACTTTCCGCGTCGCCGGCGTGATCAACGGCATCAGCAAAATCCACGAAGAGTTTCTCAATGACGGCGGGCTCGGCATCCTGGTCGGTGATGGCATGCTGCCGCATCCCGGTCCCGAACAGATCGTCGAGACCAATTACACGCTGCCGGTCTCGTTCTTCAAGCTGACGCTGGATTATCAATTCATTGTCAATCCGGGGTACAACAAAGATCGCGGTCCGGTCTCCGTCATCGGCGCGCGTCTGCATGGCGATTTTTAGCCGCAACAGACGAGCTCGGCCGCACGATCAAGGAATGGGCGAAGCAACGTCATGAACTAACACGCCGGTTTGACCGGTATTGACGTCGATCTCTTGCTCGACCGGCGGCGCGGCTCTGTTCCACCAGCCGCCGCCGAGCGCCGCAAACAGCGCAGCGGTGTCGGAGAGCCGCGCGGCGCGGGCCTGCACCACCTGGATGTTCGCCTGCAGGTAGCCTTGCTGCGCATTGAGCAGCAGCAGCACATTGGCGTTGCCGCTCTGCATCTGCTGGTTCGCCAGATCGAAGCTCGTCTTGGCGGCGCGCTGAAACTCGACGCGCGGCACGCAGCGCGTCGGCATCGTTCTGCAGCGCGCGCAAGGCGTCGGCGACGTTTTGCACGGCGCCGACCACCGTGCCTTGATAGGTCCAGGCCGCGGCCTGATAGGTGTCCTTGGCGCCTTCGCAGCTGATGCAACAGGGCGCCGGCGTCGAACACCGTCTGCGTGGCATTGCCGGCCAAATCCCAGAACAGATTTTGCGGCGCCAGCAAATGGGCGAGCGCCGTGTTCATGAACCCGGCATCGGCATTGATGGTGAAGGTCGGCAGCATATTGGCGGTGGCGATGCCGATCTGGGCGCTTGCCGAATGCAATTGCTCTTCCGCAGCGCGCACGTCAGGACGCTGCTCGATCAACTGCGAGGGCAGGCTGACCGGCAGGATCGGCCGGCAAATGCAGATCAGCGAGCCGGAAAGTCTGATGCGGGCCTTCGCTCGGATAGCCGCCGGCAAGCGCCGCCAGCAGATCGCGCTGCTGCTCCAGCGCCTTGCGCAGCGGCGGCAGCGTCGCTTTGGCCTGCGCCAATGCCGCCTCTTGCGCGGCGACCGCGCTGCGGTCGGTGTAGCCGGCATTGATTGCCGCTGCAGCGTGTCGAGCATTTTGCTATTCGTCGCGATGAGCCGCTCGGTGGCGTCGATCTGGCCGCGCAGCGAGGCTTCGGTGATCGCGGCGACCGCAATATTCGAGGTGAGCGCGAGATAGGCGGCTTCGACCTGGAAGCTCTGCACGTCGGCCAGCGCTTCGAGCGATTCGACCGTGCGCCGGTTCAGCCCCCAAATGTCGAACGTGTAGGCCACCGTCAATTGCGCGGTATCGAGATCGAAGATGCTGGCGCCCGAGGCCGGGACTGGCGACAGATGGCCGAGGTACGCTGGCGGGTCGGATTGAAATTGGCCTGTACGAACGGAAAGTATTTGGCCTTCTGCGCTTCGACCGCCTGCCGCGCGGCGCGCAGTGTGGCGAGGGCGGCTTGCAGATTGGGATTGTTCTGCAGCGACCGCTCGATCAGGGCATCGAGTGCCGGCGACCTAAACAGTGCCCACCATTGCTCCGGAATGTCGCGGCCCACGGCGAACCGCTGTGTCTCGCCGGTCGGTGCGGCCACGCGCATCGCGCAGCGGCTCGCGGGTATAGCGTGTGACCTCCGGAGCTGCCGGATGGTGAAAGTCCGGGCCGACCGCGCACGCGGCTAACAGCATCGTGACTGCCAGAGCGGAGGCACCTGCGACTGACCACCTGACGGCCACGTAGGACATGTCCAACTGGGAATTCGGGCTACGGCAAAATGTCAGCGCCCGGCGGCATTATTTCCGATTTGACGACGATTGGCTGTGTTCGGTTGGCCACAGTCCACATGATTCGTCGCCCGAAGCTCGACTTGCCGCGCGTGTTGCCGTGGTGAAAACGCAGGGCCTGCTTGGCATAATGGTCCGTCATGAGTCGTACCGGACGCCACGATAAATGACGCCAGCGTGATTGACATTGGTAAGTCGTGGGACCGGGGCGGGCATTCCGCGGAAAACTCTCGATTTTCTTGGATACGGGTGACGATGGCTTCGCGCCCAGTCAGCTCGATGCTATTAGCGGTCGCCGCAGCGCTTGTCGCCGTTGGTGATTGTCGTCCATTGGGCTTGGCGGCCCGGTAACGGCAAGACCGCGGGTGGCGCGACAACTGCCGCCAACGCCGATCATCGGCCGCCCAATGCGGCGCCGTCCAAGGACAGCGTGGATCTGTCGGACTCGCAGCTCGGTTCGGTCAAGGTCGCGCCGGTCGAGGCGCGCGACTTTCCGGTCGAGAAGGATGCGGTCGGCAGCATCGACTTCGATGAGGACATGGCGGTGCAGGTCTTCACGCCCTATCAGGGACGGATCATCGCGCTGTTCGCCGCGGTCGGCGACGACGTGAAGAAGGGCCAGACGCTGTTCACCATCGACAGCCCCGATCTGCTGCAGGCGGAATCGACCCTGATCGCCGCCGCCGGCGTTCTGGATCTGACCACCCGGAATCTGCAGCGGCTGCGCGAACTCTACACGACGCGCGCGGTTTCGCAGCACGACGTCGAGCAGGCGATCTCCGACCAGCAGACCGCCGAAGGCAATCTGCGCGCGGCGCGCGACGCGGTGCGCATCTTCGGCAAGACCGATGCCGATATCGACCACATCGTCGCCCACCGCATCGCCGATCCGACGCTGGTCGTGCCGAGCCCGATCACCGGGCGGATCACCGCGCGCAACGCGGCGCCGGGATTGTTCGTGCAGCCGGGCAATGCGCCGGCGCCCTATACGGTCGCCAATATCGACACGATGTGGATGCTGGCGAACGTCGCCGAGGACGACAGCCCGGCGTTCCGCGTCGGCCAGCAGGTGCAGGTCAGATCGACGCGTTTCCCGGTCGGGTGTTCGACGGCAAGGTCGACGACTATCGGCGCCAGCGTCGATCCCAATACGCGGCGGGTGCTGGTGCGCTCCGAGATCAAGGATCCGCAGCATGAGTTGCGCTCCGGCATGTTCGCGAATTTCGTCATCAGCGTCGGCGCGCCGATGCATTCGCCGGCGATCCCGCTCGACGGCGTGGTGCGCGAAGGCGACGGCACGATGACGGTCTGGGTCACCGCCGACCGTCGTCATTTCACCCAGCGCACCGTCAAGATCGGCGAGGAGCACGACGGCTATCGGCAGATTCTCGACGGCGTGCAGGCCGGCGAACTGGTCGCCACCGAGGGCGCGATCTTCCTGAGCAACGCGCTCGCGATTGCGTCGCAATGAAAGATCTCGATTCCGGCGCACGTTGCTTGAAGCGGATTGAGGGACCAGCCGTGCTCGAAGGGCTGCTGACAGTTCGGGCTGACGCGGCGCCCGCTGGTCCTGCTGGGCCTGCTGGTATTCTTGGCGCCGGCCTGTTCGCATTTTCCAAGCTGAATATCGAGGCCTATCCGAATCCGGCGCCGGTGATTCTGGAAATCACCGCGCAGGCGCCCGGTCTCTCCGCCGAGGAGATGGAGCGCTACTACACGATTCCCGATCGAGGTCGGCCTTGCCGCGACGCCGGGCGTCGACGTCATCCGCTCGACGTCGTTCTACGGCCTGTCGTTCGTGCGCGTGACGTTCTATTACGGCGTCGATTATTATTTCGCGCTCACCCAGACCGCGATCAATCTGCAGCAGAACGTCAGCCTGCCGAACGGCGTCGCGCCGCAAATCCAGGCCACCAGCCTGGTCGGCGAAATCTACCGCTATCAGGTGGTCGGCCCGCCGCATTTCGGCTTGACCAATCTGCGCACGGTCCAGGACTGGATCGTGCAGCGGCGGCTGCTCACGGTCCCCGGCGTCGTGCAGGTCAATACCTGGGGCGGCACCACCAAGGAATACGACGTCGACGTCGATCTGCACAAGCTCGACGCCTACAACGTCACGCTGCCGCAGGTGATCACCGCGCTCGGCAACGCCAATATCAATGTCGGCGGCCGCACCATCAATTTCGGCCAGCAATCGGTGAATATCCGCGGCGTCGGGCTGATGAACAGCGGCGGCGCCGCCGATCTGACGCAAGGCTACCACGTCGAAGACATCGAGAACGTCCTGCTCGGCCAGACCAACGGCGTGCCGGTCTTCGTCAAAGACGTCGCCAAGGTCTCGGTCGGCTATGTGCCGCGGCTCGGCAAGGCCGGCCGCGACCACGAGGACGATATCGTCGCGGCAATCGTCATCATGAACCGGACGCTGCACACCAACGACGTGGTGCCGCGCGTGCGCGCGGAAATCCAGAAGATCAACACCGACGGCAGCCTGCCGCCGGGCGTGAAACTCGTGCCGTTCTACGACCGCACCACCCTGGTCGACGTCACCACCGGCACGGTGCTGCACAATCTGATTTTCGGCTGCCTGCTGATCTTCTTCATTCAGTGGGTCTTTCTCGGCGATCTGCGCAGCGCCATCATCGTCGGCGCCAATATCCCGTTCGCGCTGTTCTTCAGCATCATCATCCTGGTGCTGCGCGGCGAGGACGCCAATCTGCTCTCGGTCGGCGCCGTCGATTTCGGCATCATCGTCGATGCCGCGGTCATCCTGGTCGAGAATATCTACCGGAATTTCCAGTCGACGCCGGAGGAGAGACAGCTCGCTGCTTGCAGCATCTCGCCGAGGAGACGCTGGGGGCGCGATCCGACGCGCGTGAGCGATTTTTCCGACGCGCCGGGCTGGACCGACCGGCTGCGGCTCATCCTGGTCAGCGCGCTGCAGGTCGATCGGGCGGTGTTCTTCTCCACCGCGATCATCGTCGCCGCTTTCATTCCGCTGTTCACCATGCAGGGCGTCGAGGGCCAGATTTTCAGTCCGATGGCGCGGACCTATGCCTATGCGCTGGTCGGCGCGCTGCTCGCGACCTTCACGGTGACGCCGTGCCTCGCTTCGCTGCTGCTCCCCGAACACGTCGGCGAGGTCGAGACCATCGTGGTGCGCGCGCTGCGCTCGGTCTATACGCCGGTGCTGCGCTGGTCGCTGCGCAACAGCAGGATCACCATCGCGATCGGGTTGGTCTTTCTCCTCGTCAGCCGGTTTCTTGGGATCGCGGCTCGGCAGCGAATTCCTGCCGACGCTCGAGGAAGGCAATCTGTGGATTCGCGCCTCCATGCCGCCGACCATATCGCTCGAAGCCGGCATGCCGATCGTCAACCAAGATCCGCGAAATCCTGCTCAGCCATCCCGAAGTCATCACCGTGGTGTCGCAGCACGGCCGGCCCGACGACGGCAGCGATGCGGCGGGTTTCTTCAATGCCGAGTTCTTCGTGCCGCTGAAGCCGTTCGACGAATGGCCGGTCGGCTTGACCAAGGACAAGCTGATCAACGACCTGCAGGACGAGTTCAACAAGGAATTCGTCGGCATCGATTTCAATTTCTCGCAATACATCCAGGACAACGTCGAGGAAGGGCTGTCGGGCGTCAAAGGCGCCAATTCGGCCAAGATCATCGGCCCCGATCTCGCCACCCTGGAGAAGATCGCGCGGGCGGCCATGGAGCAAATGGCGCAAGTGCAGGGCATTACCGATCTCGGCGCGTTCTGGGTGCTCGGCCAGCCCAATCTGAATATCCGCGTCGATCGCGACCAAGGCGGCGCGCTATGGCTTGAGCGTCAACGACGTCAACAGCGTCGTCCAGGCCGCGCTCGGCGGCACTACGGCGACGACGCTGTTGGAGTCCGACCGCCAATTCGGCGTCGTCGTGCGGCTCGCGCCCGAATATCGCAAGGACATCGAGGACGTCCGTAATCTCAAGGTCGGCGTGCAGACGCCGACGGGCAATGCCTATATTCCGCTGAGCGAGCTTGCCGCTATCTCGCTCGATACCGGCGCGTCCTACATCTTCCGCGAGCGCAACCAGCGCTTCGTGCCGATCAAATTCAGCGTGCGCGGCCGCGATCTCGCCGGCGCCGTCGAAGAGGCGCAGCAGCGCATCGCCGCGAACGTCAAGCTGCCGACCGGCTATCGCATCGAGTGGTCCGGCGAATTCGAATGGCTGCAGCAGGCCAAAAAGCGGCTGGCCATCATCCTGCCGATCACGCTCGTCTTGATTATGATTTTGCTCTACACGCTGTTCAATTCGGTGCGCGACACCTTTCTGGCGCTGCTCGGGCTGCCGTTCGCGATCTGCGGCGGCATCTTGGCGCTCTACGTCACCGGACTCGATTTCAGCGTTTCGGCGGCGATCGGATTCATTTCGCTGCTTGGCGTCTCGGTCATGAGCGGCATTCTGATCATTTCGGGCTATTACCGGGTCGCCGCCGGCGGCATGGCGCCGGTCGAAGCGATGTTCCAGGCCGTTACCCAACAGATGCGGCCGATGCTGATGATGACGCTGTCGGCCTGTATCGGGCTGCTGCCAGCGGCGATTTCCACCGGGATCGGCAGTCAGGTGCAGCGGCCGCTTGCCACCGTCATTGTCGGCGGCATGCTGATTGGGCCGATCATGTTGCTGGTGGTCGTGCCGGCGCTGCAAACGCTGTTCCTGAAGGACGAAAGAAGCTCCGGCGATACGACGGGTCCGAATTCTGTTTAGAATTATTCTTGAGTATTTAACTCGTTGCACGGAAGGGGTATGGTGGGTTGCCGGTTCAACATGGGCGCGCGACACGTGAGCCTTCACCAGACGGAATCACCGGCGGCAATTATTCCAACTTGGCAGCGTATCGCCGGCCTGACGTTGCGATCGGTTTTCATCCTGACCCTGGTGGCTTTGACGTTGATCGTCAGCCTGCCACAGAACGAAACCATCGCGACGGCCTACGACACGCCGAACGACCTCATCCGGCTGGCTTTGGGAATTGCGGTATGCGTTTGGCTCGTGGTGCAGCTTTTCCGTGTGCCACGGGACCCGGCCGGCTTCCGTACCTGGTTTTATCTCGGGCTGTTCGCCGTCCCGTTCGCGCTGATCTGCCTGTTCGCCCTGTGGTGAGCTGCGCTACGGCTCGATCACGATGGAACGTTGAGGCGCAGCCGCCGGACCCATTAGCGGAACCGACTGGCAGGCGACGCTCGATTATCAGTTCATCGCCAATCCGGCTTATAACCGCGATCGGGGTCCGGTCTCGCTCATCGCGTTCCGGCTCTATTCGGGATTTTGAATGACGCGAGCACGACAGCGCGCGGCAACCGTTATGCTGTGCCGCCGTGCAATCCGCGTTACGGCTGAGCGATGTGCCAAGCGCCGTTGAGGAAGCCGTCGCCGGTAATGTCGCCAGGCTTCTTGTCGTTCTTCCAGTTATAGAGCGGACGGCCTTTGTAGGCCCACTGCTTGCCGCCATCCTGGCGCGTGATGATGGTGTAGCCGTCCATTGGCATGGCGCCGGCGCTTGCCATCAAGGGCGGCCAATTGCCGGCACACGGTCCGTTGCAGGCCGATTTTCCGGCGGAATCTTTGTCGAAAACGTAAAGCGTCATGCCCTTGTCGTTGGTCAGCACCTTGCCCTTGGCGCTGTCGCCGGTCTTGGTCGGCGCCATCTGCGCAAAAGCTACGGTCGCAGCCATGGTAACAACAGCGATTGCCATCATGAACGAACGACGCATGATTTCCTCCTGGATTTGGGTCAAAGCCGATGCAGCGGCCTTCCAATAACCCCGCCCTCCGGCATGTATTCCCAACCGCGTGTCGCAATCGCGCCGCGGCCGTGCTAGGGTCGTCTTGAATGAAACGCCTGCGACAATTTGTTCGGACGCAATCGCGAGGCGGCTTACTGGCCGTCTACGTGGCTTATTCGCTCGCCATCCAGGCGATGATGGCAAGCGTCGGACTCGGCATGTCGGTGGGTGCCGCGCCGGACCAGACCGGCTTCGTCCTCTGCAGCTTTGCGTTACACCAAACCGCGCCGGTGCCGGGCGACCGGCATACGCCCACGCCGCAATGTCCGTTTTGTTTTGTCGCCGCGCAAAGTGCCGGCCACGTTGCCACGGCGGGTCAAGCTCCGGCGGTCCCGGCCTATGCCGGCTCAATAATTGCCGCGCTCTCGTGCCCAATCGGCGATAGGACATTCGTCCCCCGATTCCGCCACAGCCATGGCGAGCCCCGCGCGCCGCCCGCCGTCTCCGTCTAACGCTGAAAACTCGCTCCGCCCCGGCGGAGCTTTTCCTCATGCGCTTACGGAGAACATCATGCGCACTTTTTCGAAACTCGCCTTCGCGGCGTTGTTGATCGGCTTTGCGGCTCCCGCTTTCGCTCAGGGAGCGAGTAACAGCTCGATTACCGTCGAGCAGCCTTGGTCGCGCGCGACGCCCGCCGGCGCCAAGACCGGTGCCGTCTACATGACGATCGACAACAAATCCGGCACCGCCGATAAGCTGACTGGCGTGTCGTCGGAGGTTGCCGACAAACTGCAAATTCACGAAATGAAAGTCGAAAACGGCGTCATGCAAATGCGGGAGATCACCGGCGGTCTGGCTATTCCGGCCAATGGATCGGTGGTGCTCAAGCCCGGCAGCTACCATGTCATGCTCATCGGACTGAATAAGCCGCTCACTGCCGGTGAAAGCTTCCCGCTGAAGCTCACATTTGCGAAGGCCGGGACTATTTCGGTCACGGTCCCGGTCCAGGCCATGGGTGCCACCCAGGACAAAGGCAATATGGGCGGCATGGGCAACAGCAGCTCGGGCGGCGCCATGGGCCATATGGAGATGAAGTGATGCGGGCACGCCAATGGATGCTGACGGCTCTCGCCGGGCTTGTCGGCTTTGCCGCCGTCGCGCTGTGCGTGGTCTATGCCGTGTCGTTTCGCGGCGGCGGCCACGGCGTGGCGGCGATTGCGCCGATCGGCGGGCCGTTCACGCTCACCGACGACACCGGCGCGACGGTCACCGAGAAGACGCTCGCCGGCAAGCCCTACGCCATGTATTTCGGCTACACCTTCTGCCCGGACGTCTGTCCGACCACGCTATTTGACTTGTCGCGCTGGATCAAAAAACTTGGGCCCGACGCCGACAAGCTTAATTACGTGTTCGTCACCGTCGATCCGGAGCGCGACACGGTCAAGTCGATGCATGCCTATCTGTCGTCGTTCGACAAGCACATCCGCGGTTACACCGGCACGCCGGCGCAGATCGCGCAGATCGCCAAGGCGTATCGCGTCTACTACAAGAAAGTCCCGACCGATGACGGCGGCTACACCATGGATCACTCCGCCATCATCTATCTGATGGGGCCGGACAATAAGTTCGTCACGATCATTGCCTATCAGGAGGCCGATGCTTCGGCGATCGCCAAGTTGAAGAATTTGGCGGCGCTGACGCCGACCTCGTGACGCGTTCATAAACCAGGTCGACGCCGAGTGAGCGCCGGCGCACTATTTGGCGTCGACCACGATCGGCGCTTCGAGGTCCAATCGGGTGCCGGATGGAAGCACGGCGCGGACCGCTACCATCCAGTTGCCCGGCTCGGTGAGCGCGATGCCGTCGACGATCCAGGCGCCGTCCGAGTTCTGCAAGGCGGTCCGGGTCACAGGCTTGCTGCCGGGCGTGGGTGCGGTCAGCGTCAACGTCACGTCGCGGGCCGTCAGCGGCGCGAAGTCGCCGTCCCAAAGCTGGATGGTGGCCTGGCCGGTGCCGACACGGCCCGGTTCGATGGTGACGTCGGCCATGCCGTCTTCGCCGTGGATATGCTGGAACGTCGCATCGGCGGGGATGGCGCCGGCGTGCGTGTGCTGGCCGATATGACTGGCCGGCGGCAGCGTGCCCAGCACGGCGACGATAACGATAATGGCGGTGCCGAACAGCGCCTCGATCGCGGCATTGCCGAGCAAGCGGCGGCGCGCCTGCTGCGCGGCCGCCATGTCGGCGTTCTGGATGAGCTTCGGCGTCAGCTGCGACCAGTTGACGGCCGCGATCGCGACCATGAGCAAAAATAACGAGAGCTTGATCAGCAGCAGCCGGCCGTAATCGGTTCCGGTCAAAGCCGGGATGCTGCCGACAAGATACCAGGAATTGATGAGGCCGCTGACCAGGAGCGTCGCCACACAGGCCATGCCGAGATTGGAAAAGCGCAGCGTCGCCGTCCGTGCCATTGCAAGCGCGGCGACATCCGCTCCGGTCATCGTCAACAGCAGCGCCAGCGGCAGCAAGCCGCCGACCCACGCCGCCGCGGCAACTATATGCAGCACGTCCGCCGCGGGATGGATAACGCCCTCAATGCCTTGGCCGCCGATGGCGTGGCCGGTCCAGGCCAGGGCGCCGGCATAACCGGCGGCCAAAATCGCGGTCGTTGCCTGCAGCGCAGGCGACGCCACGCGTTTGAATGACAGGAAGTGAACGAACAGGCCGCCGAGCGCACAGGCCAGCACGACGCGCAACAGCCAGTCCGCGCCGAAGTCGGTCTGCGTCAGCACAGTTCCCAGCACGCCCTGCGCGTAGAGTTCGCCGAGGGGCTGCCCGCTCATCGATTCGGCGACGATGACGAGCCATGGCACCGCGGAGACGAGGGCGACGACGAGACTGCTCCAAGCGATCCAGGCGAGCCGCGCCCGGAAGGCGACCGCGATGCGCGGATCGGCTTTCGCCTGGTGGAACGCCGGCTCGGCGATCAAAACGATGAAAAGCACCACGCCCGCCACCGAAAGCGTGGCGGCAAAATGCACCGCACGGACATAGAACAGCAAGTCGGCCACGCGATCCCCGTAGCTCTATTGACCAACGTGGAACGTAAAGCTGCCCTGCGTGGTGTGGGTGTCGACCGACAGCGCGTGCCAGTGGACATGATAAGTCCCGGGGCCTGCGGTCTTCAGTCCGACCCGCATGGTGTTGCCGCTGATCTGCGCCTTGCCGGCATCGACGCGCGCGCCGTTCGGGCCCGTCACTTCGACGGTGCTAAACGACGGCTCGAGATTTTGCGTAAACGACAGCGACACGTCGTGCGGCGCCGCCGCGACTGTTGAGCCCACAAGCGGGCTGGCATGATCGAGAAAGGCGTGTGCGCCTGCGGCCGTCGTCGCCAATCCGAGAAATAGCGCCGATGTCATTGCGATCCGTGTTCGCATGAGATTGCTCCTTAGAAGTTGGGTTGACGCGGGGCAGCACCGTTGCCGCCGAGCAGCGGCTGCCCGATGGTGTGCGGGAACATATCGTCGAGATAAAGATGCAACTGGCCGAGGACGCCGACGCCGGTGCCGCTGGCGCGATTGACCGGTATCTGCGCCTCAAGACCGACCTGGTAATAGCTGCTCACGTAGATCACACCGGGATTGACGGTGCCGGTGGTGAGCGGGCTATTGCCGAAATTGTTGGCGACCGGGGTCGCGAATTGCGCTTCGACGATCGGGATCAGATGGTTGATGAAATCGGGAAACTGGTAGTCCTTAATCTCCGATTTCAGATACGTCATGCTGTATTGGATCGAGCCGCCATAGACCAACACCTGAGGAATGTAGGCGTTCTGCGCTACCTCATAGGACGTGGTTGGAAACTGATAGCCGATCTGTCCGGTCACGGCGAAGGCGCGAAGGGCTCCGGCCTCGTCAGGCAAATCGCCGAACCCCTTGCCGAAATAATAGGTCGGGGTGAGCAGGCTGTAGGGCGTGCCGATGCCGGAATTGCTGGCGCCGGTGCCGCCCCAGTCGGCGATCAGCCCTAGCAACATCGCTGTTTCGTGCTCGTCATTTTTCAAGAGCTGATACTGCAGCGTGGTTTCCAAGTCGGCGAAGCCCGCAAGCGTCGGATTGCCAGGCTGGCGGATCTGGGTCCAGGTGTCGCCGATTGAAATGCCGAGATCTTCGGTGATGCGTTTCGATATCTCCGCCGAGAGGTCCCATTCCGTGGCCGGCGGAACGTCGCCGGTTTTCGACCAGGACACTGTAGGCAGCGACAGCTCGTCCGCCACGCACGGATCGTCGATGGCAAGCGTTGCGGGAAAGAACCGGGCGCCGACGAAACAATGGGCGAAGGCGGCCGAATAGGGCAGGCAGATGAACAGGAAGGCGAGCGCGCAGGCGCGCGAACACCACGATAAGCGAGGCATGACGGTCTCCATTACGGCGTGAAATCGGCAAGGCCGCCGGGAACGGCGGCGACGCGTCACGCGACGTAAGGAGGCGCTCTGGCACGGTGTGATTTCGCACTGCGTGCGCCGCTGAGCGTAAGGAGCGCGACAGGGACGACGTGGTGGCGGATCGCAACCGGCACGGGCGCGAGGGTTGCCGGCGGCGGCGGCAAAGCGGCCAGCGGCATCAGGCAGCCGACGCAGCAGCAGTCGATGCAGACGTTGCCGTTGCTGTGGTTGCCGAGCGGCTCGGACTGCCCGGTGGCAGAGTGATGGCAGATGGCGCCGAGTGGGTCGAATGTGCCCTCGGCGGCGGCGCGCGCGGCACCGAAACTTGCCAGCAGGCCCGATAGCGCAACGAGATAAGCAGCTGTCAGCGCGATGATGCGCTTTCGCCAGACCCGCCTACCGGAGATGTTGCGCACGCCCGTGACCCATGCCGAGGGTTTTCACACCAGAGAACACCCTAGCCGCTGAAAAATTCCCCAGCCAGCCTAAAAACCAGGCTTTGCGCGGGAACCGGCCTACGGCGCGTGCATTGACTCCCAAAATCAGAAGCCTGCCGGGAGGAAAAACCGATGTTCCCGTATTATTTCGACGTTCGCGGCTATGGCGACAGACATGACGACCGCGGCGGCACGCTGATGCCGAACGACGAGGCCGCGCTTGCCTATGCGCGCCGCATCATCCACGAGCTGCGCGAAGCCGGCGGCTACGACGATCCAGCCTTGACGATGATCGTGCGCAACTGCGCCGGCAGGACCGTCTATTCGATCCCGTTCCTGCCGCATTAGGCCCATCGCGACATACGCAGCAGCACCTAGATCGGCGACGACCCAGCATTAAAATCGAATGCTCAAGGTCCGCGCGGGCGAGAATTTTCGCGCCGCTGCGATGAGCCATGCGTCTGGCACTGTCGCTGCGCTATGAAGCTCAGTTGCGCGGTGCTAGAAGGCGTCATGCCCATAACCGAAGCCCATGCGATGCGTCCATCGGTGCCGACGGCAATCTGCCGTGGCGCGCTGGGGCGATGTCCGCGCTGCGGGCAAGGCCGGCTGCTGCACCGCTACCTCAAGATGGTCGATCGTTGCTCGGCATGCGGCGAACCCTTCGGCCATTATCGCACCGATGACGCCGCCCCCTGGCTGACGATCCTTGTCGTCGGCCACATTACGGTACCGATCATCCTCATCTGCGAGATGAATTTCCAGCCGCCATTGGCGCTGGCGTTCGCGATCTATTTGCCGCTGATCCTTGGCCTGACCTTATTTCTGCTGCCGCGATGCAAGGGAATTATGGCGGCGATATTGTGGGCGATGAAGGCGGAGGGCTCCGAGAAGATTTGATAACGCCAGGAATTAACGCGGCGCAAGGCCATGCCGCGCGAGAACTTTCAGCACCTCGGGCACAAGTTCGTCTTCTCGCACCGACGTTTGCGCCTCCCCCTGCTTCTGCAAATGCTCCTCGCGGCCTTTTTCCAGCTTGGCGAGCTCGGCGCCGACGATCAGATCCTTGATGGTGACTTCGCCTTTGGCTTTTTCGTCGGAGCCCTGGATGACGACGCAAGGCGCATTGCGGCGGTCGGCATATTTCATCTGCGGACCGAACTTACCGGAGCCGAGATAAAGCTCGGCGCGGATGCCGGCGTTGCGCAGCTTCGCGACCATGGCCTGATAATCGGCGACGCGGTCACGATCGAACACGGTGACGACGACTGGGCCGCGCTCGGTCTTCAGGTCGACCTTTCCCAGATATTCCAGCGCGGCGAGCAACCGCGATACGCCAATGGAAAACCCGGTCGCCGGCACCGGCTCGCTGCGAAAGCGCGAGACGAGCCCATCGTAGCGCCCGCCGCCGCCGACAGAGCCGAAGCGCGGCGAGCCGTCTTTGCTCTCGGTGGAAAATGTCAGTTCCACTTCGAACACGGGGCCGGTGTAGTATTCGAGGCCGCGCACGACGGTTTGATCAATCAAGATACGATTTTGGTCATATCCTGCTTGCTCAAGAAGTCTCTTGATGGTCAGCAGCTCCTGACCGCCCTCACGGAATTTTGCGTTGGTTGCCAATGCATCCCAATTGCGCGGCATAATAAAGAATATGTCACTCTCACTAGAGCTGGTACTTGGTATATTCTCGGTTGGCAAAACTGGTGCAACAAATTCCAAAATTAAATTTGCATCCTTATCGCTGAGACCCGCGCCTTTTGTGAAATCCCCACTTTCGTCTTTGCGACCTTGACCAAGCAAATGCCGTACGCCCTCCTTGCCGAGACGATCGAGTTTGTCGATCGCGCGCATTACGGTTAAACGCTTTCCCGCGTTCGCTTCGCCTCCGAGGTCGATGGCTTCGAGCAAGCCATCCAGCACTTTGCGGTTATTCACCTTCACCACATAACTGCCGCGCGGAATTCCTAACGCCTCCATCGTATCCGCGGCCATCATGCACATCTCCGCATCGGCAGCCGGGGACGGCGAGCCTACCGTGTCGGCATCGAACTGCATGAACTGGCGGAAGCGGCCGGGGCCTGGCTTTTCGTTGCGGAACACCTGGCCGACGCGGTAGCTCCGATACGGCTTCGGCAGCGTGTCGAAATTTTCCGCGACATAGCGGGCGAGCGGCGCGGTGAGATCGTAGCGCAGCGACAACCACTGCTCGTCGTCGTCCTGGAACGAAAACACGCCTTCGTTCGGCCGGTCCTGGTCGGGCAGGAACTTGCCGAGCGCGTCGGTATATTCGATGGCCGGCGTCTCCACCGCCTCGAAGCCGTAGAGCTCGTAGACGGCGCGGATCTTCTCGATCATCGCCCGGGTCGCGGCGATCTCGCCGGGCGAATGATCGGCAAGCCCGCGCGGCAGCCGCGCCTTGAGCTTGTTGGATTTTTCGTTTTTTTCCGATTTGTCGGCCATCTGCGGTCCATGCGTCGCGATGGCGCGGTGGTAGCAGCCGCGCCGAAAGGCGGCAAGGAGGAGCGACGAGGGGGGAGTTGGCGCTATCGCGCGGGCGTTGGTGCAAGCGCCGGACAGCGGCGGTCGGCCGGATGGCTAGTCGTGCAGCACCATGTTCAGCAACGAGGCGTGGACTTCAAGGCCGCCGTTGTAATCGATGAAGCCGAGGCGGCGGAACTTGTTCATGAAAAAATTGACGCGGGATCGCGTGGTGCCGACCATCTCGGCGAGCGTCTCCTGGCTGAGCGGCGCAACGACATGCTCGGGCTTGTTCTCTTTGCCGAAATTCGCCAACAACAGCAGAATCCGCGCCAGACGCTTTTCGCTGGAATTGAAAAGTTGATCGACCAAGTCTTCTTCGACCCGGAAATTGCGGTGCAGCAGATAGGTGATGAACAGCTCGGACAACTGCGCTTGATCGTGCAGCGCGCGCATCATTGTTGCCTTCTCGATCCGCATGATCACGCAGTCGGTCATCGTCGTCACGGTCGCCATGCGCCGCGAATGACCGTTCAGGCATCCTTCGCCGAAGAAATCGTCGGCGTCGAGGATGGTGAGCACGGCTTCCTTGCCCGCCTTTGATAGAACGGTGACCTTGACCCTGCCGGTGAGAATGTAAAATACGGCGTCCGCCGGATCGCCCTGCGTTATGACGGTGTGGTTCCTGGGATATTTCGCAATCGTTCGCCCTTCGCCGATGTGGGCCAGAAAATCCCTGGGATCGAATCTTGGCTTTTTTTGTTTGTTCGCCGTCGACGCAACGGACAAGGATGCATTGCTCCTATCAGCGTGGCGGCCGCCAACAGGTTTTCGCGATTTCCTATTTCCCTGCGCTAAAATTGTCGGCAAAGGCGACAAATCCCTTCGCAAGCTAATGCGTAACGTCCCGCGCCGCGGCTTAAACCGCACGCAGCGCATTTATCGCTTAATTGACCGCTTAAAGGTAGTGGGGATCGACCGTCGCAACTGTTCAATTTTGCACAGTCGGCCGCGACAAACTTGCCGTTTTCGGCAAATTCATCGCGCTGCACCATGCCCGAGCGGGCCGTTCATGAATATACCGCCGGTCCGGCGACGGACCGGCCGGGCTTTGCTACCAATCGCGGGCTGGCGGATATGGAGAATCGATCATGGCGAGCGAACGCGGCGAGGCCGCATTGGGCCGGCAGCCCAACGACCTCGAAGCCTATTGGCTGCCGTTCACGCCGAACCGCGCGTTCAAGCAGGCGCCGCGGCTGATCGCACGCGCCAAGGACATGCACTACTTTACGCCCGAGGGCCGCGCCGTGCTCGATGGCACCGCCGGCCTGTGGTGCAGCAATGCCGGGCATTGTCGCGATCCCATCGTCGCGGCGATCCAGCGCCAAGCTGCGGAACTCGATTATTCGCCGGCCTTCCAGTTCGCCCATCCCCAGGCGTTCGAGCTGGCAAGCCGCATCGCGGCGCTGGCGCCAGGCGATCTCAATCGCGTGTTCTTTTGCAATTCCGGCTCGGAGGCAGTCGACACCGCGCTCAAGATTGCGCTGGCCTATCACAATGTGCGCGGCGAGGGCGCGCGCACCCGGCTCATCGGCCGCGAGCGCGGCTATCACGGCACTGGCTTCGGCGGCATTTCGGTCGGCGGCATTGTCACCAACCGCAAAATGTTCGGCACACTCTTGACCGGTGTCGATCACCTGCCGTCCACCTATAGCCGCGAGCACCAGGCTTTCACCAGGGGCGAGCCGGACTGGGGCGCGCACCTTGCCGACGAGCTCGAACGCATCGTCGCGCTGCACGATGCGTCCACCATCGCCGCGGTGATCGTCGAGCCGATGGCCGGCTCGACCGGCGTGCTGCCGCCGCCCAAAGGTTATCTGCAAAGGCTGCGCACCATCTGCGACCGCCACGGCATGCTCCTGATTTTCGATGAAGTCATCACCGGCTTCGGCCGGCTCGGCCACGCCTTTGCCGCCGAGCGCTACGGCGTGACGCCGGACATGATCGTCTTCGCCAAGGGCGTGACCTCGGGTGCGGTGCCGATGGCCGGCGTGATCGCGCGCGACGGCATTTATACGGCCTTCATGCGCGGGCCGGAGCACGTCATTGAACTGTTTCACGGCTACACCTATTCGGCGCATCCGCTCGCCTGCGCCGCGGGTCTCGCCGCGCTCGATCTTTATCGCGATGAAAAGCTATTCGAACGCGCCCACAGCGCTGGAGCCGCGTTTCGCCGACGCGGCGATGGCGCTCCAAGGTTTGCACGGCGTGCTCGATATCCGCACCGTGGGCCTCACCGCGGGCATCGATCTTGCCTCGCGCGCGGGCAGCCCGGGTTTACGCGCCTACGAAGCGATGAAGCACGCCTTTTCCGAGCAAGCTCTGATGATCCGCGTCACCGGAGACACCATCGCGCTGTCGCCGCCGCTGATCGTCAGCGAGGCGCAGATCGGCGAGATTTTCGACAAGGTGGCGCGGGTGATTAACGCAGTTAATTGATACGTATCATGCAAGAAGAGACTTTTTCTGAAACTTGTTCGAATCTCATAACTCATCGTTTGCCTGCGATCGGCGATTATGTCCGCGGCAATATTGCTGGAAGCCGCCGATCGCGGCACGTGCGTCGTCGGACTGGTCGTCGGATATGCGGATGGGTCAGTCGCTTCTCGCCGAGTTGGACGACGCAATAAAGAGCGGCTCCAAGGACAAGCGCGTCGATACGTTGCGGCGCATTACCGATCTTTTCGTCGCCGGCGCCGACCGCTTCAGCGATAACCAGATCGAGGTGTTCGATAACGTCCTGGGACGGCTGATCGAGAGGATCGAGGCAAGAGCGCTGGTCGAACTCGGCCAGCGGTTGGCGCCCATCAACAATGCGCCGCTTGAGGTCGTGCGCCGCCTTGCAGGCAACGACGATATCGCCGTTGCGGAACCGATCCTGTCGAAATCAACCCGGCTTAGCGATCAGGATCTTATCAGCATCGCCAATACAAAATCGCAGGCGCATTTGCTGGCAATTTCGATTCGTTCCGGCATTGCCGCGCCGGTGACGGATGTCCTGCTGCAGCGTGGCGATGATCGCGTCTTTCACAAGCTTGCGGGAAACCCCGAAGCCAGCTTTTCCGAGGGCGGTTTTGCGACGCTCGTCAAACACGCGGAGCATGACGAGCGACTGGCCGAGAAGGTCGGACTTCGGTTCGATATTCCATTGCGTCTGTTTCGAGAACTGCTGTTGCGCGCTACCGAAGCAGTGCGGTCGCGTCTTCTCGCCGCTTCGGATCCAAAAAGTCGCGACCATATTCAAAGCATTCTCACCGCCATATCCGAAGATGCCGACCGTGGAGCGCGCAAATTACACGATCTCGACTACACGGAGGCGCACGATCGCGTGTTGGCGATGCGCGCCAGGGGCAAGCTCAACGATGCGGCGTTCTTCGAATTCGCAAAATCCGGCTGCTATGCGGAAATAGTGGCGGCGCTGTCGGTGCTGAGTGGGGCGCCTTTGCAATTGATGGAAAAGCTCCTGCAGAGCGAGCATGTCGAAGCGTTTCTGGTGCCCTGCAAGGCCTCCGAGCTGGAATGGCCGACGGCTTGCCTCATTCTGACCTGCCGCACCGTCGACCGCAGAACGACCGCCAAGGACCTCGATCAAGCTCAAATCGACTATTTCAAGCTATCGACGAGCATTGCCCAGCGAATTCTTCGGTTTTGGCAGGTCCGGGAAACGGCGTCGCACGACGTCATGCCGGCCGCATGAAGTTGAGTTCGCGCGATGGCGGCTGCAAGATCGATTAGCAAACCACTCGCCATTGCCGGCATGCGCGCGGATGCGTCGGAGTTCCGCGACCGAACTTGACGCAACTTCGCCGGCAACGGATCGGGCCGGCCGGCCGAATGGATAGCGTTCCCGGATAGCCCCAATTGCTCGGCGGCACTGGAACGATTGGCTTTACTAGGCTGGGGGCCGGTACGTTGACGCGGGGTTGCGCGGCTGCACCTGCAATGGCGCTAATAAACACGACGCCGACAACGGCCGTGGAAAGCGCCCATACGGCAGTCCACGATGCGCGCATTCCGGCCTCCGGGTCAGTGCGGTTGCGGCCGCAAAATCGCCCAGCCGACGTGTACTGCGCCATAGCCCCGGCGCATCGGTAGCTCGAATGGCGCACCGACTTCGGCGCCGGGCGCGATGGCGGCCAGCGGCGCGGGCAGCACCTTGGGATCGCTTTGCGTCCACACCACGATGGCGCCCTTTTTGCGCATATCGTCAAGATCGATCCATGGCGCGCGGGCCGGCTCGCCGTCGATCAGCACGTGCGGCTGGTCAGGCGAATAGTGCGCAAGATTGCCGCCGTCCCACATCGAGCCGATCACATAGCGCAACGGCGCGCCGGTCGCGGCGTGAAAGCGCTGCGTCAAGGTCGCGCCAAGCGCGTTGCCGGGATAAAATTCGGCGCGATAGCGGTGATCGATCAGCGGCAACGCCGTGTAATTGACGACGAAGGCCACGATCAGGATTGCAGCCACGGCGGCCCAGGCTGCGACCACGCGTCCGATGCGATCGCGATCGAGCAGGGGGCGGGCCGTCATCACGATCCACAGCCCGACAAAGAGCCATAGCGGATAGCCCCACATGGCGACGGCGCCGCGGCCGCTCGCGGCGGCGAGTGCGATCGTCGTGGCGCCGGGACCGAAGGCCAATAGTGTCACGATGCGGCGGTCGAAGGCATCGGCGGCCCCCTCCATATCCTCCCCCGCAAGCGGGGAAGGGTGCGGTGGGGGCGATTTTTGCCGCGGCCACAGTAGCGCGGCGGCGATAAAGAGCGACGGCAGCAGGAAAAAGACCTGGCTGGCAGCGAAGACCGTCGGATGCAAAATATGGTCGAACCAGCCCCGCACCGGTGCGGCGCGGTGCTCGGCATAAGCAAACGGCAGAAAGTCGGTGTGAAACAGCCAGATCAGATGCGGCAGCGCGATCAATAACGCGATGGCGAGCGCGAGCCATGGTCCGGGCGTGGCCAAGGCGCGCCGCCCCTGCCTGTCGAAAATAAGGAACAGCGCATAAGGCGCCGCCAGCACTGCGACGAAATATTTCGCCCATAGCGCGCCGCCGAGGGCGACGCCGAGCAATGTCCAATAGCCTAGACGCTGCCGCTTGATCGCGGCATGGAAAGCGTAGCCGGCCAGCGCCCAGAACGGCAATTGGACGACGTCGTGATTGAATTTCACCGCCGTGTACTGGAAATAATGCATACCGTCGACGATCAGCACGGCAACGAGCGCACCGGCGGCGCCAACCAGCGGCCGCGCCGTGGCAAAGACCAGCGCGAAGGCGATGATGACGGCGACCTGCGCCAGGGCGTAATAGGCCGCGTCTACGCCGAAGCTGCGGTACATGATTTCGACGAGCCACCACGGCAGCGGCGGCAGCTTGTCGGAGCCGAGCGGCCATTCCCGGCCGTAGGTCAAAGCCTCGATGAGATCGAGCGGCAGGTTGGCGTAAAGGAGGCTCGGCAATGCGGTCCAGACCGCGAAATGCAGCGCCAAAAACCAGCCGAATGCGGCCTGCGGCCGGTGCTCGATAAAGCCGATCAATCCCGGCTTGGGCGCGGCGGCGGCGGCCGAAAGCGGCGCCGCAGCGGGGACAGATTGTGGCATCTCACCGAGGCTCATTGATTTGGTGTTATAAAACCGGCGCAAAGGCTTAGCCATGGCTCGCGGCGGACTTGCGGCGGTCCCGGGCTTGTGGACACTGCTAGACTTCGGGCGCGAATCGTTGGCTTGAGGAGTAGCGCGGCATGGTGCGTATCAGCGCCATCTTCATTGCAGCCTGCATGGTGCTCATCGCCGGCTCGATCGGCGTTGTGGTCTATCTGCGCTTCGGCTTTACCGGAGCCGAATCGGCGTTGGTGGCGCTCGGGACGCTCACTGCGCTCGCGGTCTACAACGCCATCGCGGCGCGCAAGCACGACCGCCTGGAAGCGAGCAATCAGATCGCCAATCTGGCGCGCGGCTCCGGCGACCTTGCCCGGCAATTGGCCGAGTTCGGCCGCCGGCTCAGCGCCATGGAGGGCAAGGTCGATACCGTGATCGATCGCGCGTTGGCGACGGCGCAGCCGCTCGCCGCCGAAATCGAAGAGCTTTCCAGTCTGGTCAAGCAATTGGCCAACTCGGTGGCGGCCCATGAGGCCGCGCTCGCGGCCGAGCGTCAGCCGATCGCCGCACCCGTTGTCGAGACGCCACCCGCCGTGAACGGAACGGCGACCGTGACGGCGCCGGAATCCGCCATTGCCGCATCGGCCACGGTTGCCGCGCCGACTGTGGTCGTGGCGGAGCCTGCGCCGGCGGCCACCCCGGCCGCGCCGGCCGACCGCAAAATCGCAGCCTTTGCCGGATTTGACCGCGACGGCATTATCGCCGCCATCGCCAGAGCCATCGACGCCAGCAGGATCGATCTCTACCTGCAGCCCGTGGTGACGCTGCCGCAGCGCAAGGTGCGTTACTACGAGGCCTTATCGCGGCTGCGCGTCGACAACGGCGAACTGGTCGCGGCGGGCGATTTCCTGCCCTACGCCGAAGCCGGCGCGTTGATGCCGCGGCTCGATCATCTGTCGGCGTTGCGGTGCGTGCAGGTGGTGCGGCGGCTTCTCTTGAAGAACCGCGAGATCGGCTTGTTCTGCAACGTATCCGGTGCGACGCTTACCGATGCCGGCTTTCCGAAATTCCTCGAATTCATGGAGGCGAACCGCGCTATCGCGCCGTCGCTGGTGTTGGAGTTCACCCAAAGCGCGGTGCGCGCCATGGGGCCGATCGAGCATGAGAGCCTGGCCGCTCTCGCCGAGCGCGGTTTCCGTTTCTCGATCGACAACCTCACCGATCTGCGCGTCGACGCGCGCGAATTGAACGAGCGCGGCTTCCGCTTCGTCAAGGCGCCGGCGGCGCTGTTGTTCAATCGCATCGGCGTTGTCTCGACCGATATTCATCCGGCCGACTTCTCCGACCTGCTCGGCCGCTTCGGCATCGATCTCATCGCCGAGCATATCGAGAATGAGACTACGGTCGTCGATCTGCTCGACTATGACGTTCGCTTCGGTCAAGGATTTTTGTTCTCGCCGCCGCGTCCGGTGCGCGCCGAAGCGCTGCAGGGCGGCTCCGGCGATCTCCGGGAAGCCGCCGCCGCGCCACTGCAGGGCGGCAGCGCCGCCGCCGGGCCGGCGAGCAATCTCGGCCAGCTGGCGCGCGCCGGGATGCGGCGCAGCTGACCTTTCCCATCATTGCCAGGATCGTGAGCGACGAAGCAATCTGGCATTTTTGTGATACTGGATCGCTTCGCGTTGCCGGCAATGGCGCACATGGCCCCTTTCATCGAACGGTTTGAGACGCTGGCGCGCGATTATGACGTGCTGTTTTGCGACGTCTGGGGCGTGATCCATAACGGGCTTGCCGCGTTCCCGGCCGCCTGCGATGCGCTGCTGCGTTTCCGCAAGCGCGGCGGCACCGCGATCCTGATCACCAATGCGCCGCGCTCCGGCGAGGCGGTGGCGCGGATTCTCGACCGGCTCGGCGTGCCGCGCGAGGCTTATGACGCGATCACGAGTTCCGGCGACGTCACCCGCGGCATTGTCGCATCCCGGCTGGAACAGACCGTTTTTCATCTCGGCCCCGAGCGCGACCTTTCTATTTTCAAGGGCCTTGATGTGAAATTCGCTGGCGCTGAACGCGCCGACTACGTCGTCTGCTCGGGCTTGTTCGACGATACGACGGAAACGCCGGACAGCTATCGCGACATGCTGGCGGCGATGCGGGCACGCGCACTGTTCATGGTTTGCGCCAATCCCGACATTGTCGTCGAGCGCGGCGATTCTTTGGTCTATTGCGCCGGAGCTCTGGCCGATGCCTATGCGGCGCTCGGCGGCGACGTGCTTTATTGCGGCAAGCCGCATGCGCCGATCTACGACGCGGCACTGGCCAAGACCGCGGCATTGCGTGGCAGCGTCGTGCCGGCGCGGCGGCGCGTGCTCGCTATCGGCGATTCGGTGCGCACCGACCTTAAAGGCGCCGCCGCTTTTGGGCTCGATTACATGTTCGTGATCTCGGGCATCCATGCCGAGGAATACGGTTCGCGCGACGCGCCGGATCTCGCCGCGCTCGATGCGATATTCAGAACCGCCGGCGTCGCGCCGAAGGCGGTGATGCGAGGTCTGGTTTGGTAGAGTTGCGCGCCAGTCGTTCGGCGTGTCACGCCGGGCTGCGCTGCGTCCGGGAGCCGACGAAGGTTGCAGCGTTGGTTGGCTCGACCGCGGTGGCGAGTTCGGGCTTGTCGGTGAACACCGCCTCGATCTTGGCCTTGAGCGTCTGCGCGTTGAACGGTTTGACGATATAATTGTTCACTCCGGCTTTTTTCGCCGCAATGACGTTCTCGGTCTTGGATTCCGCCGTCACCATGATGAACGGCGTCGTCTCGATCTGCGGGTTGGCCCGCACGCGCCGCAACAGGTCGAAGCCGGTCATCGGCTCCATGTTCCAATCCGAAATGACAAGGCCGTAGCGCTTGGCGGTCATCTTTTCGAGAGCGGCGCTGCCGTCTGCGGCGTCGTCGATGTCTTCGAAACCGATCTGGCGCAAAAGATTGCGGATGATGCGCACCATGGTGCTGTAGTCGTCGACGACAAGCACCGCCATTTTCGGATCGAGCGCCATGGCTCCGCTCCCAAGCCTGCGACCGGCGACCGACCGTGTCTCTGCTGATCGGGCGTCGGGGCGCACTTTTACCCCGACCGTCCCCACTTCATGCGGCAAAATTACATCGCGTGTTTGAACGGCTGGTTAACCGCTGTGGTGGACGCCGCCCACTAAAGCCGCTCCGGCGGTCCCTTGACTCTGTGGGCCATGCGACGGCACCACTCCAGGATCGTCCCGTAAACCGGCCCTTAACCATCGCAGCCCCGATGCCGACGAAGAATTTCCGCGTCGTGCGCACTTCCGCGTCCGCCGGCACGCCAGATCAGGCGCTTGCCGGCGCGGTCGTCGCCATCGGCAATTTCGACGGCGTGCACCGCGGCCATAAGGCGGTGATCGCGGCGGCGCGGCAACGGGCCGAGGCGCTTGGCCGGCCGGCCGCGGCGCTGACCTTCGAGCCGCACCCGCGAACCTTCTTCCATCCCGCCGAATCGCTGTTCCGGCTGACCGACGCGCCGACCAAATTGCGCCTGCTCGCTGCCGCCGGGCTGGACGGCGCCATTGTGCTTACGTTCGACGAGGCGCTGGCAAACCTTTCCGCGGAAGATTTCGTCTGGCGCATCCTGGTCGAGCGTTTCGCCGTGAGCGGAGCGGCCATCGGCTTTAACTTTCATTTCGGCGCCAACCGCGCCGGTTCGCCGGACTTTCTCGCCACGGAGGGCAAACGGTGCGGCTTTGCCGTCGACGTGGTGCCGCCGTTGCAGGATCGCGGCCGGCCGGTCTCTTCGCAGCCGATTCGCGAGGCGCTGGCCGCCGGCCGGCTCGACGCGGCCGCGGAGCTTCTCGGCTATCCCTGGTTTCTCTCCGGCACGGTGATCCACGGCGACAAACGCGGCCGCGAGCTCGGCTTCCCGACCGCGAACCTCATGCCCGATCCGTCATGCGGGCTGCGCCACGGCATCTATGCGGTACGCGTCGCGGTCGGCGGCCGCCGCTATGACGGCGTGGCAAGCTTCGGCCGCCGCCCGATGTTCGACGCCGGCACGGTGCTCCTGGAGATCTTCCTGTTCGACTTTTCCGGCGACCTTTATGGCGCGGCCATGGATGTCGCCTTCATCGGCTTTCTTCGCGATGAGGCGAAATTCGCCTCGGCCGAGGAGCTGATCCGCCAGATGCAGGAAGACGCGCGGCTGGCGCGCGAAGTTTTGGGCCGCGCTGGAAACGCGTTCCCACCGGTTTAAGATTGCGGCCGGTCGCGGTCGCGATAGTCGCGCGCCCATTGCGCCGCCACGATGCCGAACAGCGCCAGCGGCACCAGGCGCTGCCAGCCGATGGTGCGGCCGGCTTCGACGGCGACGCCCAGAATTTTCGGATCAAGCAGCCAGGACGGAGAATGCGCCTTCGCGGCGCGGGCGAGGATGGCGCGCTCGCGGACGCGGCGGCGGATCAGCGCGCCGACCAACGCGGCAATGAGCCCGATCACAACGAATATGCCGGTCATGATCAGACCGGCGAAGACGCTGCCGAATTTGACCGCGAACCAGTTGTAACCGCTGACACAGAGGAAAACGAAGGCGATGATGAACGCCAGCGTCATAATGCCAAGCCAGACCATCACGGCAACGCTTGTGCCGTTTTTGGCCTGGATCGACAGCGTGATCTCACGCGTCAAAGCTTTGAACATGGCGCGCACCGCCCGGCGCAGATCTATACGTCTGTTGTCCGTGCCGTCGTTCTATCTACGCCATGTTGCGCCGAACAGGAAGCCGAGGCCGGCCACGATGGCGAGCGTGGCATAGGGACGGTTCTTGATCAACTCGTCGATCGCTTCGATGAAATTGTCGGACACCTCGCGCACGGCGTCGGCGGCCTCGCGGCTGCGTTCCTGCGCGTCGGAAACGACATCGTCGACGCTCGATCGGGCGCGCTGCCAAGCGGCGTTGCCCTTGTCGGTCAAAATGTTGCTCACCTGTTCCGCCAGCCGGGCGAAATCGTCGCGCAACGCCTGCATATCCTTTTGGATGTCGGGCGATGCGTCGGCAGCAGCCTTGCCGATTTCACGCACGCCTTCGCGGGCGTCGCTGGCGCTCTCGCGCAGGTTCGAGGAAGCCGTCGAGGCGCTGCTCATGCCGTTACTCCATGAAATAAGAATGTCGGATTGCCCGGATAATCACCCAGCTTCACGATAAGTTCCATTGATAAATGTCAAAGCCGAAAAAGCCCAATTCAGTCAGGAAGTTTGACCTCTTCGGCGGGCACCAGATGATTAAAGACGACCAGCCCGACGATCGACAATGGCACCGCAAGCAAGGCGCCGAACGGGCCCCACATCCAGGTCCAAAATGCCAAGGCCAAGAACACCAGAAGCGGATTGAGCGTCAGCCGCCGGCCGACGATGGTCGGCGTGACGAAATGGCCTTCCGTGGTGGTGACGGCAATCAGCCCGAGCGGCGCGATAAAGGCATGACTGAGCGAGGGAAAGGTCACCAGGCCGACGCCGAACAGGGCCACCACCATGACCGCCGGCCCGATATAGGGCACGTAATTCAACAAAGCCGCCAATAGTCCGAAAATCGCCGGGCTCGGCAAACCGACGAGCCAGGCGCCGAGGGCGACAATGACGCCGACCGCGGCGTTGATGATCGTCACCACGGTGAGATAGCCGGCGAGGTTGCGCTCGATATCGTGCATGATTTTCAAAAACCGCAGCTTGGAATCGCGGTTGGCGAACATCGCAACGGCCTGATTGCGCAGCTCGATCTGGCCGACAAGGAAGAAAAAAAGCGTGACGAAGAACAGCAACAGCTCGCCCGCGGCAGGCGTGAGAAAGGCGACGACGGGCAGCACCACATTGGGGGCACTGACGCCCAGGCCGGTACTATTGCTGCCGAACAGCGATCCCTCGAGCTCGTGGAGCGCCGCCAGCGGCTGATCCAGCACCGAGAGCTTTTGCTGGATGGAGGCGCCGATCTCCGGTGCGCGGCCGATCCATTGGCTGACCGGGCCGGCCAGCGCCGTCGCCAACAGACTGAGCGCGCCGAGGCCGAACACGAGAATTACCAGCGCCGTCAGCCAAGGCGAAATGCCGACCCGTTTGGCCGCCTTGACCAGGGGCGCCAGCGTCAGCGCGATCACTGCGGCGGCCAGCACCGGCAACAGGATGGCGCGGCCGATATAGAGGAAAGCCCCGAACAACAGGAGGAATATACCGATGTTCGCGGCCATGCCGGCTGACGCCCACACATTCTTGACGCTATCGACCGGCTGCGGATCGCTGATGACCAGCGCATGGCGGACTTCGCGTTTGGCCCGGATATACTCCAAAAAACCCTCCGTCGGCCCGAGGCCATCAAGCCGCTTCCGCGCCCATATCCATGGCAACGCCGCGTCGGAGCGGTCGTTCCCCCGCCCCCCGGGAATGCGGGGCTGGAGACCCTTTCCGCAGCGTAACCGGCTTGTTAGAAGGCGCAGCCCAACCCGGACCCCCAAGTGACCGACAGTAAAGCGCGCGACTACTCGGAAACGCTGTTTCTGCCCAAGACCGACTTCCCGATGCGCGCCGGCTTGCCGCAGAAGGAGCCGGAGATCCTGGCGCGCTGGGCGAAGCTCGACCTTTACGGGGCGTTGCGCGCCGCGGCCAAGGGCCGGCCACGCTTCGTCCTGCACGACGGCCCACCTTACGCCAACGGCAACATCCATATCGGCCACGCGCTCAACAAGATCCTCAAGGACGTGGTGACGCGCAGCCAGCAGATGCTCGACTACGATTCGAATTACGTGCCGGGCTGGGACTGTCACGGGCTGCCGATCGAGTGGAAGATCGAGGAGGAGAATTACCGCGCCAAGGGCAAGCCGAAGCCGGATTTTTCCAATGCCGCGGCCTTAGTCGAATTCCGCCGCGAATGCCGAGCCTTCGCCGCGCACTGGATCGAGGTGCAGCGCGCCGAATTCATCCGGCTCGGCGTCACCGGCGATTGGGCGCATCCCTATACCACGATGGATTATTACGCCGAGGCGCAGATCGCGCGTGAGCTGATGAAGTTCGCCGCCAACGGCACCCTTTATCGCGGCAGTAAGCCGGTGATGTGGTCGGTGGTGGAGAAGACCGCGCTCGCCGAGGCCGAGGTCGAATACGAGGATTACGTCAGCGATACGGTGTGGGTGAAGTTTCCGATTCGGACTCTCGCTTCTTGGAGAACGAGCGCACCTCCGGTTCTTGGCGCGTCTATCGTGATCTGGACGACAACGCCTTGGACGATCCCTGGCAATCGCGCAATCAGCTATTCGCCGAAAATTGAATACGGGCTTTACGAAGTTAGAGACGCACCAGCGGACAATTGGGCCAAAGTCGGCGACCGCTTCCTGCTAGCTGATAAGTTGGCCATCGATGTGTTTCGGCAAGCGCGTGTAACTGCGTACAAAAAAATCGCTCCGATCAGCTCAGAGGTGTTAGGCACGCTTTTGTGTGATCATCCGCTCAAAAGGGCGGAGGGATATGACTTTGCGGTGCCTCTCCTTGCGGGAGATCATGTTACTGAGGACGCCGGAACAGGTTTTGTTCACACTGCGCCAGGTCACGGTCGTGAAGATTTCGACGTTTGGACAGCGAATGCGCCGAAGCTTGCCACGCGTGGCATCAACACGCACATCCCCTACACCGTGGACGCCGACGGCCGTTTTACGGATCAGGCGCCGGGATTCACCGGTAAGCGGGTGATTACCGATAAAGGCGAGAAGGGCGACGCCAACGAGGCGGTGATCAAGGCTTTGATCGACGCCGGTATGCTGCTCGCGCGCGCCCGCCTCAAGCATCAATACCCGCACTCGTGGCGCTCCAAGAAGCCGGTCATTTTCCGCAATACGCCGCAATGGTTCATTGCGATGGATAAGGACATCGACCGACGCCACGATACGCTCCGCCGTCGCGCGCTCGCCGCCATCAAGACGACGCGCTGGGTGCCGGCGGCCGGCGAAAACCGCATCAATGGCATGATCGAGAGCCGGCCCGATTGGGTGATCTCGCGCCAGCGTGCCTGGGGTGTTCCGATCGCGCTGTTCATCAAGGAGAAGCCGGACGGCTCCGTCGACGTTCTCCAGGATCCCGAGGTCAATGTCCGCATCATCGAGGCCTTCGAGGACGAAGGCGCCGATGCCTGGTATGCGCCGGGCGCGCGCGAGCGTTTTCTCGGCAAGCTCGGCAATGACGGCTGGCAGAAAGTCGACGACATTCTCGACGTCTGGTTCGATTCCGGCTCGACGCACGCCTTCGTGCTGGAAGATCCGCGCGCCTTTCCGGCTTTCGCGCATATCCGGCGCAAGGCCGACGGCGGCGACGAGGCGGTGATGTATCTCGAAGGCTCCGACCAGCATCGCGGCTGGTTTCAGTCTTCGCTGCTCGAAAGCTGCGGCACGCGCGGCCGCGCCCCGTTCGACATCGTGCTTACCCACGGCTTCGTGCTCGACGAGGACGGGCGCAAAATGTCGAAGTCGCTCGGCAACGTCACCGCGCCGCAGGACGTGATCAAACAGGCCGGCGCCGACATTTTGCGCATGTGGGTTTGCGCGGCCGATTACGCCGACGATCTGCGCATCGGACCGGAAATCCTCAAAACCACAGTCGACACCTATCGCAAGCTGCGCAACACGCTACGCTGGATGCTCGGCAATCTGGCGCATTACGAGAGCGCCGACCGCGTCACGACTGAAAAAATGCCGGAGCTCGAGCGGCTGATGCTGCATCGGCTCGCCGAGCTCGATCCGCTCATTCGTCAGGCCTATGCCGATTTCGATTACAAGCGCATCTTTGCCGCGCTCAGCGCCTTCATGACGGTCGATCTATCGGCGTTTTACTTCGACATCCGCAAAGACGCGCTCTATTGCGATCCGTATTCCTCGACAACGCGTAAGGCCTGCCTCACCGTGCTCGATCATTTGTTCCGCGCTACGGCGTGCTGGCTCGCGCCGATGCTGTGCTTCACCGCCGAGGAAGCCTGGCTTGCCCGCGAGCCGAACGCGCAGTCGGTTCACCTCGAGCCGTTTCCGCAGGTGCCGCCATCGTGGCGCAACGAGGCGCTTGCGGAAAAATGGCGCAAGCTCCGCAATGTGCGCCGCGTCGTCACCGGCGCGCTGGAGCTCGAGCGCGCCGCCAAGCGCATCGGTTCGTCGCTCGAAGCGCATCCCCTCGTCTACATCGACGACCCCGATCTGTTCGCGGCGGCGGTCGACGCGGATCTCGCCGAACTGTGCATCACCTCGGGCGCGGCGCTGGTTGAGGGCGGGGGTCCGCCGGACGCGTTCCGCCTGCCGGACATGCCTGGCGTCGCCGTGGTCCCGGAATTGGCGCAGGGAAAGAAATGCGCGCGGTCGTGGAAAATCTCCCCCTCCGTCGGTCTCGATCCGCAATTTCCCGACGTGACGCCGCGCGACGCGCAGGCGCTGCGCGAATGGGAAACGATGCGCAAGGCGGCCGAGTAGGGGACAACAAGGAAATGACGGACGCCACGCAAAGTCAGCCGGCCAAGTCTTATGCAAGGTCCTACGTCTGGGGCCGGCTCAGCGCCCTCGGTCTTGCCATTGCGGCGATTACCGCCGTCGCCGACCAAGCGTTGAAGTTTTGGCTGTTGGACGGCTTCGATCTTGCCAATCGCGGCTCGGTCGCGGTCGTGCCGTCTTTCAATCTGGTGCTGACCTGGAATACCGGAATCAGTTACGGGCTTTTTCCGCAGCAGGGCCCGGTTGGCATGTGGTTCCTGTTCGCCTTCAAAATGGCGGCGATCGTCTTTTTGTGGGTGTGGCTGACGCGCTCGACGTCACGCCTGACCGCCGTCGCGCTCGGTCTGATCATCGGCGGCGCCATAGGCAATGCCATCGACCGCCTGCACTGGCCCGGCGTCATGGATTTTGTGCTGTTCCACATCGAGACAACCGGCTTTAGCTTCCGCTGGTACGTGTTTAACCTCGCCGATGCGGCCATTGTTGCCGGGGTGGTAGGACTGTTGTATGAATCCCTGCTGGGTGGGGGCGCCGCAAAAGCGCCCTGATCGGGTCGTTAAACCTGCCGCCGGGTATGGTTTTTGCCGATGCGGGGCATCGGCAAATGGGACGTTGGCTAACGCCGGGCACGTCGGGTGAGGGCATGCCGCAGAATCGAGCCGTCGGCCGCGCGATGGATGGCCGCAATAATCGTCGGACCAAGATCTTGAACATTGCGCTATCCGGCGCCGTGGCTGTTGCCGTCTGCGGTGGCTATTCGGCGGCCCGCGCCGGGAGTGACGATGTTTCTTCCCAAGAATCCTTCACCGACAAATTTATGAATACGCTCGGCTTGCACAATCCGTTCGCGCCGCAATACGGCATCAATTACAGCGAGCGTTCGCCGCTGGTGGTGCCGCCGACCCGCGATTTGCCGCCACCGCAATCGTCTAACGGGCCGCCGGCGCCGAACTGGCCGGTCGATCCTGAAATCAGGGCGCGCGCCGCCGCGAAACACGATGACTCGGTGCGGCCGCACCCCGACTACGTCACCGATTCCTCCCGGCCGCTGCGTCCGAACGAGCTCAACGCCGTCAATGCGCCGGGCACCAACGATCAAAGTTCACCTTCGGAGCTTGGCGCGAAGAAGCCCGGCGTTTTCAGCTTCGACTGGCTCAAGCAGGAAGACTACGGCACCTTTACCGGCGAACCGCCGCGGGTAAGCCTGACCGACCCGCCGCCCGGCTATCAAACGCCGTCGGCAAATCAGCCATACGGCATCGTGCCGGAGAAAAAGATCTACAAGCCGCCGACGCTTGGCGAGCGTATGGAGCCGACGCGGTAGGACTGAACGTGGCGAGCACGGCTGTCGGGGCCGGTTCGCTTGTTGGGGCGGTGCTGAAAACGCTGTGGACCTGGCTGGACGGCAGGGTCCCAATCTAACGCGTAACGTCGAATCGTGTTCGGGCGCGCTTCTCACTCGCGGAGGTGATCTGTTGTCGAAAACCCTGCTTGTCGTTCTCGCGCTTGCCTGCGCCGCCTTGGGCCCTGCGAGCTCCGCAAGCGCCGCCACCGGTCTGGACGTCACGAGCTTCACTTTGTCGAACGGACTGCAGGTCGTTGTCGTCCCCGATCATCGCGCGCCGGTCGTCACCCATATGATCTGGTACAAAGTCGGCGCCGCCGACGAGACGTCGGGCAAATCCGGCCTCGCCCACTTCCTCGAACATTTGATGTTCAAGGGCACCGCAAAGAATCCCGGCGCCACTTTCTCGCAGGACGTTGCCGAGATCGGCGGCCAGGAAAATGCTTTCACCGGCAGCGACTATACCGGCTTCTATCAGCGCGTACCGCGCGCGCACCTCAAGGAAATGATGGCGTTCGAAGCCGACCGCATGACCGGCCTCGTGCTCAGCGACGACGTGGTCCAGCCCGAGCTCAAGGTCGTGCTCGAAGAGCAATATATGCGGGTGGCCAACAATCCGGGCGCGCGCTTGAGCGAGCAAATGGACGCCGCGCTTTACCTCAACCATCCGTATGGCCGGCCGGTGATCGGCTGGCGGCACGAGATTGAAAAGCTCGATCGCAACGATGTGCTCGCGTTTTATCGCCGCTTCTATTCGCCGAACAACGCCATCGTCGTCGTCGCCGGCGATGTCACGCCCGGCGAGGTCAAGGCCGACGCGGAGGATACGTATGGCAAGGTCGCCGACCGCGCGCCGACCAATTTGCGGCAGCGGCCGATGGAGCCGCAGCAAGAGGCGCCCCGGACGGTCACATTGGCCGACCCGCGCGTCGAGCAGCCAAGCCTCAGCCGCGATTATCTGGTGCCCTCGGAAACCACCGCCAAGCCCGGCGAGAGCGAGGCGCTCGACGTGCTGGCCCACGTGCTCGGCAGCGGCGAGGATTGCCGGCTGTACCGGACCTTGGTCGTCGACAAGGGCATCGCGCTCAACGCCGGTGCCAATTATTCCGGTACGGCGCTCGATTATGCCGAGTTCGGTATCTACGGCATGCCGAAGCCCGGCGTCTCACTGCGCGACGTCGAGGCCGGCATCGACGGCGTGCTCAATGACGTGATCGACCATGGCATTACCGCCGACGAACTCGATCGCACCAAGACCAGGCTGATCGCCGACGCCGTCTATGCGCAGGACAATCAGGCCACATTGGCGCGCTGGTACGGCTCGGCGCTGGCCACTGGGCAGACCGTCGACATGGTCCGCACCTGGCCCGACCGCATTCGCGCCGTGACCGCGGGCGCCGTGCAGCAGGCCGCTCGCACCTGGCTCGACCGCCGCCGTTCGGTAACCGGCTATCTCGTCCAAAGCCTGCAACCTCAGGAGAGCCACTCGTGATCGCAGCGAATGCGGCGCGGATGACGCTCGCGCTGTCGCTGGCGGCTGCCGGTGCCGCGAGTGCATCGGCGCAATCGCCGAAAATCCAGCGCGTCGATATCGTCGAGTATGGCATTTATACCGTCAATGAAACGAACTGTCACCGCGACGACCAGGGTATCGAGCGCTGCGAACGGTCGGACGTCCACCATGCGGCGACGACTTGGATAATACCGGCGCAGCACGGCGTCGAATTCGGCCTGAAGTACCGCGTCGTCGGGACGCCGAAAGGCGCATCCGTCGCGCTCAAGCGCGACTGGTTGCTGCCGAACCCCGGCTTTCTCGAGTCGGGCAAGCCGCCGCTCAAGCGCATCGATCGCACTGATAACGGCGTCATCGGCGACACCACTTATGTCAGCTACGGATTTGACGATCCCTGGGAGCTCGTGCCCGGGCCTTGGATCCTCGAAATCTGGTCGGGCGGCCGCAAGCTCACATCGCAGACTTTCACCGTCGTCAAGCAGTAGCCGCTTCAGGAGAAACTCTCGTGAAATTGACCCAACGTTTTCTCCGAAGCGCGATGGCTCGCCTCGCGCTCGCCGCGCTGTGCCTCGCATACGCCGTTCCGGCCCACGCCACCACGATCCAACGCGTCGTCAGCCCCGGCGGCATCGAGGCCTGGCTGGTGCAGGAGCCGTCGGTGCCGCTGATCGCCGTCGACTTCGCTTTCGCCGGCGGTTCGGCCCAGGACCCGGCGGGCAAAGGCGGCACCGCCAATCTGGCCGCCTCGCTGCTCGACGAGGGCGCCGGCGATCTCGATTCAAAGGCTTTCGCCGAGGCGCTCGAGCGCAAGGCCATCGAGATGAATTTTTCCGCCGGCCGCGATGATCTCACCGGCTCACTGCGCACGCTTACCGAAAACCGCGACGCGGCCTTCGATATGCTGCGTCTGGCGTTGACCGCACCGCGCTTCGACGCTGCCGATGTCGAGCTTAATCGCGCGCAGATTCTGTCGATGTTGCGCCGGAAGACGACAAGTCCTGTCGATATCGCCAGCCGACGCTGGTGGGAAACCGCCTTCGCGGGCCATCCCTACGGCCGGCCGGTCAATGGTACGGCGGAATCGCTGCGCGCCATCACCATCGACGATCTGAAAACCTATACGCACCGGGTACTGGCGCGGCAGAACCTGAAAGTTGCCGTGGTCGGCGACATCGATGCCGAGACGCTAAAGCCATTGCTCGACCGCGTGTTCGGGGCGCTCCCGGCAAAGCCTGACCTGATACCAATCGCCAATGTCATGCCGGCCGGCCTCGGCCGCCAGATCGACGTCAACCTCGACGTGCCGCAGGCGGTGGTCGATTTCGGCGGTCCCGGCATTCCCCGCAAAGACCCGGATTTCATGGCCGGCTATCTGATCAATCACATTCTCGGCGGCGGTTCGTCGGACTCACGGCTCTATCAGGAGGTGCGTGAGAAACGCGGCCTTGCCTATTCGGTCTCCAACAGTCTGCTCTGGCTCAACCATTCCGCGCTGTTTCTCGGCGGGACCGCCACCCGCGCCGACCGCGCCGGCGCGACGGTCGATCTCATCGAAAAGGAAATCCGCCGTTTCGCCGAGCAAGGGCCGACTGCGGCCGAGCTTGCTGAAGCGAAAAACTATGTCACCAACTCGTTCGTGCTCAACCTCGATACCTCGACCAAGATCGCATCGTTTCTGGTGCAATTGCAGCTTGACGATCTCGGCATCGATTATTTCCAGCGGCGGGCCGCGGTGATCGACGCGGTCACGCTTGACGACGCCAAGCGCGTCGCCAAGCGGCTTCTCGATAACGGCATGCTGGTGACCGTGGTCGGGCGGCCCGAAGGGGTCGCCTCGGCCGCCACGCCGACCGACGGACCGCGCTTGAAACGGCCGGTCGGGCCCGTGCCCGGTCCGCCCACAGTGGCGAATTCCGAATTACGCTGAGCTGAATTTAAGGCTACGGTGACGCGCCATGCTTCGCGTCACCGCCCACATCGCGATCGACGAGCGCGAGATCGAAGAACAGTTCGTGCGCGCCTCGGGACCGGGCGGCCAGAACGTCAATAAGCTTTCAACCGCTGTGCAGCTGCGCTTCGACGTGCGGCATTCGCCGTCGCTGCCGGGCGACGTACGCGCGCGGCTGGAGCGGCTCGCCGGTTCGCGGCTCACCCGCGACGGCGTTCTGGTCATCATCGCGCAACGCCACCGCACGCAGGCGCGCAACCGGCAGGACGCGCTCGACCGCCTTCTCGAGCTGATCCGCCGCGCCGCGGTGACGCCGATCCGACGGCGACCGACCAAGCCGACCAGGGCCTCGCGCGAGCGCCGTATCGAAGGCAAAAAGCGCCGTGCCGGCATCAAACACCTGCGCCGGGCCAAGCCGTCGTTCGAATGATATGATTGCGCTCCGTCGCTACAGCATGATGCAATGAATATTGTCTTTGTCACCGGCGGCGACGCGGCCTTTTTCAATTCCATGCTGGTCGGCCTGCAATCTTTCGCCGAGCGCCTGCCCGATCGGCGTTTGCTGGTCTGCGACTTCGGTTTCACCGGCGTGCAGGCGGAGTTTCTGCACAGTCTCGGCGTGCTGCTGGTGCGTCCGCCGGAATTGGGGTCGCGCGGGGTGTTCTACTGCAAGGCCGCATTGCTCGCTTATCTTCGCCATAACGGCCACGACATCGGCCGGGACGATGCCGTGGTCTGGCTCGATGCGGATTTGACTCTGATGGAGGTCGGTGCCGGCGATTTTGCTGCGGTGCTGGCCGCTATGACAAAGGCCGGTGTCGGCATCGCCGTCTGCCCCGAGCCGCTCGGGCGTTCGTTTGGCCAAATGCTGTCCGGCGCCAATGCGCCCACCATGGCGCCGTCGGCTCGCATCGCGGCACAGGTCGGAATGGATTTCGCGCTACCATACGTGTCGAGTGGTCTGTTTTTCTGTCGGTCCGTGCCGTTTCTGACCCGCTGGCAGGAGCTGACGCAGGCCATCGCCGATCATTCGCTGTTCGAGCAAAACATGTTCAACGTGGCCTTGCATCAGAACCGCACTGCCTTTGTCGCCTTGGATTGCGAGGAATGGCAGGCACAGGGCTCATCGCTCGACAGGATTACGCTCGTTCCGGCCGGGACCGGCGGCCGGCCCGCGGCGCGTATCGGCGACAAAAACATCAAGACGTTGCATACCACGTCCGGCGTACCCGGCCATTTGCTGATCGGTACCTGCCGCATGACGGTGCGCGACATGGATCTGGTCGGACCGTACAAGCTTTTTCTGGCCGAGGCACTGCGGCTACATCAATTGCAGCTGCTGGCGTCGTTCGTCGCCACGCACGGCCACGCGCTGAGGCGGCTTGGCATTTGCAGCCGGGCGGCGCGGCCGTCCGAAGGCTTTGAATTCGTCACACTGTAATTAGTGGAACAGCGAGTAGATGCCGCCGGTGACGGTAAACAGCCCGAGCGTGACCATCGCCAGCGCATAGAGCACGAGTTGCCGAGAACCGGTGTTCTGGATCGGGTCGAGCACCGCCTCGGCGGGGTTTTTTGGATCGTAAAACACCCGCACACTGCCGCCCGCCGGATAGGTCTCGACCACGGACGACATGTGCTTTTGGCCGCCTTCATTGCCGCCCCAGAATATGCGGCTCGAACTCGTAATTCTTGCCGCCGACGCGATAGTTGTATTGCAGCGCCGCACGGTAGCGCCACCAATGCCCCGGCGATTTTTCAACGACCGAGGCGATAACGGTGCCGGACGCTCGCGGCCATTTCTTGCTGGCATCGGCCCGCAGCCCCTGCCGGAACTGCACGCTGTAGAGCACGGCCCCGATCGCAATCGCGATCACGCCGAAACCGATAAGCACCGCATCGACCATTGCTTACTCCGCCACGCCCGCCGCGACGGGTTTTGCCCTGGATTTCGTCGCGACTCAATCCGGGTTACGGTGGCCGCCGAGTCGTCGCTCAAGTCGTCAATTCACGCTCGCAGCCCATCCCTGCAACCATGCCGATCCGCCAGCTTTCGGAAAGCCTTGTCAACCGCATCGCCGCGGGCGAGGTGGTCGAGCGTCCGGCGAGCGTGGTCAAGGAATTGATCGAAAACGCGCTTGATGCCGAGGCGAGCCGGATCGACGTTTTTACCGACGGCGGCGGGCGGCGGCTTATTCGCGTGTCCGACGACGGCGAGGGCATGTCGCGGGCCGATCTGGCGCTCGCCGTCGACCGCCACGCCACCTCAAAGCTCGCTGACGAGGATCTGGTCTCGATCCGCACGCTCGGGTTCCGCGGCGAGGCCTTGCCTTCGATCGGTGCCGTGGCCCGGCTTGCGATCACGACGCGCCACGCCGGCGAGCCGCATGCCTGGGCGATCGAAGTCGATGCCGGCGCCAAATCCGACGTCAAGCCGGCGGCGCTGGGGCAGGGCACCCGCGTCGAGGTGCGCGATCTGTTCTACGCCACGCCGGCGCGGCTCAAATTCCTCAAGCTCGACCGCACTGAAGCCGAAGCGGTGCGCGAGGTGGTGCGCCGACTTGCCATGAGCCGTCCAGAAGTTGCCTTCACGCTCGCCGGCGAGGAGCGCGCGCCGGTAAGCTTCGCCGCGACGCTGCCCGGCGCGGCCGGCCGCCTGGCGCGGCTCGGCGATGTGCTCGGCACCGACTTTCGCGCCAATGCCGTCGAGATCGGCGCCGAGCGTGACGGTGTCATCATCGAAGGCTTTGCCGCCTTGCCGACGCTCACGCGCGCCAACGCGCTTGGCCAATATCTGTTCGTCAACGGCCGGCCGGTGCGCGACAAGCTTCTCATCGGAGCCGTGCGCGCCGCTTACGCCGACTATTTGCCGCGCGACCGCCACCCGCTCGTGGCGCTGTTCGTGACGCTCGATGCGCGCGAGGTGGATGTCAATGTTCATCCGGCCAAGGCCGAAGTGCGCTTCCGCAACGCCGGTCTGGTCCGCGCGCTGATCGTGCATGCACTCAAGACGGCATTGACGCGTGAAGCCACCCGTGCCGCCACCACCGGCGGCTCGGCCACCATCGCGGCCTTCCGCTCGGCGGCGGGCGCGCCGCAGCGAGGCTGGGATTGGCGACGGTCACCAGCGCGGCCTTATGATGTGCGGCGCGCGGTCGCTCCCTTCCGTGGCGGTTTCGCCGAGGCGGCGCAGGCCGCCTTCGACACCGGCGGTCCTGCCGCCGATTTGCGAGGAGGCTTCGCCGAACAAGCCGAGATCGAACCTGCCGCCGAATTCGTCGATCATCCGCTTGGCGCCGCGCGGGCGCAGATCCATGACACCTACATCGTCGCGCAGACCCGCGATGGGCTTGTCATTGTCGATCAGCACGCCGCGCATGAGCGCATCGTCTATGAGCGGCTCAAGGCTGCCATCGAGCAAGCCGGCGTGGCGCGGCAGCTTCTGTTGATCCCGGACATCATCGAGCTTGACGAGGCCGACGTGGCGCGGCTTGTGGCGCGCGCCGGCGAGCTTACCCGCTACGGCGTGGTGGTCGAAGCCTTCGGCCCCGGTGCCGTGGCATTGCGCGAAACGCCGGCGCTGCTCGGCGAGGTCGACGGCGGCGGGCTGGTGCACGACCTTGCCGAGCACCTCTCCGAATGGGATGAGACCTTGCCGCTTGAGCGCCGCCTGATGGCGGTCGCGTCCTCGATGGCCTGCCACGGTTCGGTACGCGCCGGCCGGCGGCTCAAACCGGAAGAGATGAACGCGCTATTGCGCGAGATGGAGGCAACGCCGAATTCCGGCCAATGCAATCACGGCCGGCCGACGTACATCGAACTCAAACTCAGCGACATCGAGCGGCTGTTCGGCCGCGGCTAAGCAAGCGGGAGAGCGTGCGATGAATTGGAAGCGTTTGTTATTGGTTTTCGCAGTGACATTGCCGGCCATCGTTTTGGCGCATGCTGAAGATTGGCCGACCCGGCCGATTACGCTTGTTGTGCCGTTTGCCGCCGGCGGCGGCGTCGATGTCAGCGCCCGCATTCAGGCCCAGGGCATGAGCGAGCGTCTCGGCCAGCCGATCGTCGTCGACAATATGGGCGGCGCCGCCGGCATGACCGGCGCCGAGCACGTCGCCAAATCCGATCCCGACGGCTACACGATGCTGATCGGCAACAGCGGCACGCAGGCATTCAGCCAGTCCCTGCGCAAGCAGCCGCTGTACAATTCCATCACCGATTTCACCCCGGTGGGACTGGCGACGGAATCGCCTCGCATCCTGATCGCGCGCAAGGACATGCCGGTGTCCAACCTGAAAGAGTTCATCGCTTATGTGAAAGCTAACCAGAGTAAGATGCAATTCGGCTCGGCCGGAGTCGGTTCCGGCACGCATTTGCCCTGCGTGCTGCTTAACACCGCGATGGGCGTGACCGTCACCCACGTGCCCTATCGCGGCGAGGGGCCGGCGCAGCAGGATTTGATCGCCGGCCGGCTCGATTACATGTGCTCCACCATCCAGACCGGAGCGGCGTTAGCCAAGCAAGGCGAGGTCAAAGGCATCGCCGTGATGTCGCCGCGGCGGGTGAAAATCATTGCCGATCTGCCCACCACCAGCGAGCAAGGGCTGGCCGGGGTTGAAGCCAGCGTCTGGAACGCATTTTTCCTGCCGAAGGGCGCGCCGGCCGCGATCGTGCAAAAGCTCAACAAGGCGATGAGCGACACGCTCGACGATCCGGTGGTCGCCAAGCGGCTAGAGGACCTCGGGCTCGAAATCCTTCCGCCTGACCAGCGCACGCCGGATTATCTCGCCAAATTTCAGGCCGACGAAGTGGCGCGCTGGGCCAAGGTCGTCCACGACGCCGGCATTACGCCGAATTGAACCGTAGAAATATAAACTCGGTATCGTCGTAGGCGCGCCGTTCGAGCTCGGTAAAGCCTTCGGGCGCCGCAAATCGCGACTTGGTCGCCTCTTCGACGACGATCAAAGCCTCCGGCGACAACCAGCCGCCGGCGCGCGCCGAGGCAAGCGTCTGTTCGGCGAGCTTTTGGCCGTAAGGCGGGTCGAGGAAGGCGAGCGCGAAGGGATCAAGCGGATGCGCCGGGCCGAGCTTGGTGGCATCGCGGCGGAAGAGCTTCGAGACGCCGCCGAGACCGAGCGCCGCCACGTTTTCACGGATCAGCGCGCGCGCCTCGGCGCCGTCGTCGATAAATAGCATGAAAACGGCGCCGCGCGATGCCGCCTCGATGCCGAGCGCGCCGGTACCGGCGAACAGATCGAGCACCCGCGCGCCGGGGATTGGATCGCCATAGGCATGTGCAAGAATGTTGAACAATGACTCGCGTAAACGATCCGCGGTCGGGCGGATCGATTTCGATTGCGGCGCGGCCAGCGCGCGTCCACGCAGCCGCCCGCCGACGACGCGCATTATTTTCTGCCGCGCGGTTGGCGCGGCCGCGGGCCGGATCCGCGATCCGGCGAACGATTGCGGCTGCGCGCGCGTGGAAATCCGCCCGGACGCTTGTCGCGCTGTTGTTGGCGTGGTCCTTGGTGCTTTTCTTGGCGCGGCTCCTGACGCGGTTGCGGCGCCGGCGGCCGGCCGTAACGTTCGACCGCGACGGGGCGGCCCTTGCGATCCTGCAATAATTCCGCGCGCAATTCACCGACCGGGCGTTGGTACTTTTCGGCGCCGCGCTGGGCGCCATGAAATTTGCGGCGCAGTTTCTTGGTCGTCCGGTCGGCCTCGTGCGCGCGCCAGGCATGATCGGAGGACTTGCGCTCTTTCGTTTTCCCGCCGGTTGCTTCCACCGGAGCGGGGCCCTTTTGAGGGTCGAGAAATTTTCGGGGTTGTCGAAGAGGTCGAGGCTCGCGCTGCGGCGGCGCGGGACGAGCGACGGGCGCGGAAAAATCCGTGGGCGCCAGCGCGCCGAGCCTGTCGCCGAGCTGCTCGCGCAACACCCGCGGTGGCACTTCCTCGACGGCGCCCGGTTCGAGCTCGGCAAGCTGAAACGGACCGAACGAGACGCGAATGAGCCGTGTCACCGTGAGCCCGAGATGGCCAAGCACATTGCGGACTTCGCGGTTCTTGCCCTCGCGGATGGCGAAGGTGAGCCACAAATTCGAGCCCTGCACGCGCTCGAGATCGGCGTCGATCGCGCCGTAACGAATGCCGCTGATGGTGACGCCGTCGCGCAATTTTTCGAGTTGCGGCTGCGTCACCGCGCCGTGCGCACGCACGCGGTAGCGCCGCAGCCAGCCGGTTGCGGGCAGTTCGAGTAGGCGGGCCAGCGCGCCGTCATTGGTGAGCAGGAGAAGCCCCTCGGTGTTGAAGTCGAGCCGGCCGACGCTGATCAACCGCGGCAGATGCGCCGGCAGCTTCTCGAAAATGGTCGGCCGGCCGCGCGGATCGGCGTGAGTGGTCAAAAGCCCGCGCGGCTTGTGGTAGAGGAAAAGCCGGGTGCGCTCGCGGCCGGGCAACGGAGCGCCGTCGACGCTGATACGGTCGGTGTCGGCGACATTGAGCGCAGGCGACGTGATCACCCCGCCATTGACGGCGACGCGCCCGGCGGCGATCCAAGCCTCTGCTTCGCGCCGCGAGGTAAGCCCGGCACGGGCGATGACCTTGGCGATGCGTTCGCCGGATTTGCGCTCAGGACCAGAGGTCATTTGTCCTCTATATCGTCCCCGGCCTTGTGCCGGGTATCCAGGTCCTTATACACCGCAACGGACAAAGACATGGATGGCCGGTGATAGCTCGGTCATGGCGACAAATGCCTTCATTCATGGACATGGCCCTGGTCGCAGCCCGCGCCGCCGGCAACGATGGCGAGGTGCCGGTCGGCTGCGTCATCGTGCGTGACGGCGAGGTCATCGCGCGTGCCGGTAATCGGACCGTCGCCGACCATGATCCGACCGCACATGCCGAAATGATCGCCATCCGCGAGGCGTCGCGCCGGCTGGGCTCGGAACGTCTCGACGATTGCGACCTCTATGTCACGCTCGAGCCCTGCGCGATGTGCGCGGCCGCGGTCGCTTTCGCCCGCGTCCGCCGGCTCTATTACGGCGCTGGCGACGCCAAAGGCGGCGCGGTCGACAATGGCGTCAAGTTTTTCGCTTCGCCGACCTGTCATCACCGGCCGGAGGTTTATGGCGGACTGGGAGAGGCCGAGGCCGGAAGTCTGGTCAGGGAGTTCTTCAAGAAGCGGCGTTAAGAAGCCTCTTTTCAAAGTTTCCTTTTGGCCGGGAGCGCGTCGTCACATTTTGATCAAGCCGTCGCGAATCGCGATGGCAACAGCTTGAGTTCTGTTGACGGCGCCGATCTTGGAGACGATCGACGAGACATGCGCGTCGACCGTTCTCTTGGTGATGTGGAGCATTTCACCGATTGCCGAGGCAGACTTGCCGCGCGCGACCCATGCCAAGACTTCGATCTCGCGCGCGGTAAGCGAGTAGGGCGTCGCTGGTACGGCCGACGACTGCGGGCCAACGGCCACAGGCCGGGCACGTCGCCATTTTACGATGGGGGATTTCGGCATTGCGCTCCCGCTCTGGCGGCAAATAAGTGCGACGCGAAGAGCTAGGGGGGAGCCGTACGTCGTCGGATCAGGACGGGGAGAAATGACCGCCGAGGGCAGTCTTGTCCAATATCGTGATATGCCTTCTTCGATACTTTTCAGGTATTGTAGGGGTTATTATTGATGTCGGCGGCCGCACCGAACGACAAGGATATGAATGCTGGCCGGCCGCCGATTTACGGACAAATAACGGATGGAATTACGCCATCTCCGCTATTTTGTGGCGGTCGCCGAGGAATTGAATTTCACCCGTGCGGCCAAGCGGCTCGGCATCAACCAGCCGCCGCTCAGCTTGCAGATTCGTCAGCTCGAAAAGGAGCTCGGCACGCCGCTCTTCATTCGCCGCACGCGCGGCGTCGAATTGACCAATGCCGGCAAGCTGATGCTGGAGGAAGCGCGCGTCATCCTCAAGGAGGTCGAAACGGCCAAAGCCGGCGTGCAACGCAGCGCCCGGGGCGAGACCGGACGGATCGTGATCGGTTTCAGCGGCGGGACGTATTTTCATCCGCTCATACCAGCGATCATCCGTGAGTATCGGACGGATTATCCCGACGTCATCTTGTTTCCACAGGTCAGCGGCACTGCGTTCTTGACCGTGCAACTGCTTGCCGGACAGATCGACATCGCGTTTGTGCGGCTGCCGATCGACGACGGGGACGGTCTGGCGATCGAGCCGCTTGTCGATGAGCCGACCGTCATGGTGGTGCCGGCCATGCATCCGCTTGGCCGGGCGGCCTCAGCGCCGCTTCGGGCGTTCGCCGGGGATAGCTTCGTGCTTTATCCGCGCGCGATCAATCCTCGCGTCTATGATTTGGTCGTGGCCGCGTGCAATCAGGCGGGGTTCACTCCGGTGCTCGGCCAGGAGGCTCCGCAGATCTCGGCTGTCATTCCGTTGGTGGCGGCCGGTTTGGGCGTATCAATCGTGCCGCAATCCATGAGTTGAATTCTGATGGACGGAGTCAGGTACTTGGCCATCGAAGGAGAGGCGCCGCGGGTGAAAATCTGCCTGGCGTATCGCCGCGATGACCGCAATCCGGCCTTAATGAATTTCGTCGCCGTTGCGCGTCGCGCGATACGTCCACCCGTTCCCGGAAAAAATATCAAGACCGCGGACCGATCCGGCAAAGTCAAAGTGCCGCAGTCTTGACGCGGGTTAGGCGGCGAGCAGCGCGCCAAGCTTCTCCTTCATCTCGGCCTTCGCCGCTTCGGCGGCGCGGATGATCGAGGTCGCCTGGGAAAAGTCCATCCCGCGAAACAGGCCGACATTCGGCCGGATAACGAGGTCGGGCGCGGCACGGCGTAATTTGGCGGCGAGAATGGCGCTGCCCATGACCAATACGGTGATGTAAAGGCTTTCCCAGATACTCGGCATGTCGGTGCGCTCCGCCATCGGCGCGCCGAATACGTCGACCGCGACGACGACATCGGCGCGCCCGGCGAGCGTGTCGTAAGGCAGCGGGTTGGTGGTCCCGCCGTCGATCAGAACGCGCCCGTCCAGCAAGACTGGCTGGAAAATTCCCGGAATGGCGATCGAGGCAGCGAGCGCGGGACGCAGCGGTCCGGCCGACAAGGACGCTTCCTCGCGGCGGTGCAGGTCGGTCGCCATCACTGTCAGCGGGATTTTGAGCATCGAAAAATCCAGTGGCACCGCTTCCGGCAGGAATTGGTCACAGGCTTTTTCGGCGTCCATTTGCGTAGCGCGGCTGATCGCGCCGGCAAGCAAATCGCTCAGAGTGCCGGCGCGCGCCTTCATGAAACGCCGCCGCAATTCGCCACGACCATGCGCGATCGCCAGCACATGGTGGCGGAGGTCCTTGCCGCTCATTCCAGCGGCGTAGGCGGCGCCGATCAGCGCGCCGATCGAGGTGCCCGCCACGGCCACCGGTGTCACGCCCATCTCATCGAGCGCCTCGATCACCGCGATATGGGCGAGCCCGCGCGCGCCGCCCGAGCCGAGCGCGAGCGCAAACGTCTTCATGCGCCCGCCTGCCGGGCGAATTCAAAACCCTTGGCGGCAAGCGGCCGCACCAATTCGGCCTTGGCGGCCGCGTAGGCGCTGGTGGCGGTGCCGTCGCGCACGCGCCCGGCGATGCCCTGCATGATCGCGGCGAGACGGAAAAAATTGTAGGCGAAATAGACCGGCAGATAAGGCCGCGGATCGAGGCCGGTCCGAGCCCTATAAGCGTCGACGTAGTCAGCAAGCGTGGGAATGTCGAGCGCGGCGAGGTCAAAGCCAAGGAGCGAGCCGGTGCCGGCTTGCGAATGCGGCATGTGCCACGCCATCAAATGATAGGAAAAATCGGCGAGCGGATCGCCGAGCGTCGAGAGCTCCCAATCGAGCACCGCGGAGATTGTCGCCGCATCGGGTGCGATAATCATGTTGTCGAGCCGGTAATCGCCGTGCACGAGGCGCGGCGGCTGGCTCGGCGGCAGATGCGCCGGCAGCCAGGCGATCAAGCGCTCCATCTCCTCGATGCGCGCGGTCTCCGAGGCGCGGTATTGTTTCGACCAGCGCTCCACCTGCCGCGCCACGTAGTTCTCGCCGCGGCCATAATCGGCAAGCCCGATTTCGGCCGGATCGAAACTGTGCAATCGCGCCAGCGTCGCGTTCATGGCGTCGTAGATTTGCGCGCGCTCGGCGGCGTGCGACGCCGGCATATGCGGCTCCCAGAACACCCGGCCCTCGACATAGGCCATGACGAAGAATGCCGTGCCGATAACGCTTTCGTCGGCGCAATAGAGGAGCGGCTCGGCGACCGGAAATCCCTGCCGATAGAGTGCGTGCATCACCCGGTATTCGCGGTCGACGGCATGCGCGGAAGGCAACAACTTGCCCGGCGGTTTGCGGCGCAGCGCATAGCGGCGCAACGGCGTGTCCATGAGATAAGTCGGATTGGATTGGCCGCCCTTGAACTGGCTGACCGCGACCGGTCCGGCAAAGCCCGCGATCTGATCGCGCAGATAGGCTTCGAGCCGCGCAACCTCGAAGCGCAGGCGCTCGGCGACTTCGCGCGTGCCGGAAAAGGCGTCTTGGCGATCGAGCTCGATCATCGCGGAGAGTCTATCCCGCGCCGAAGAATTCCAGCAACGCCTGCGCTGTCGCGGCCGGATCCTCCTCGGCTAGATAATGGCCGCTCTCGACGGCAAAGCCGCGCAGATCCGGCGCCCAGTCGCGCCAGCAGGCGAGCGTGTCGAGGCCGGCATTGGCCGGAAGTCCGCTCGATCCCCACAGCGCCAGCACCGGACAGCCGATGGTGTTCCCCGCGGCGCGATCGGCCTCATCGTGAGCAAGATCGCCGGTGCGGCCGGCACGATAATCCTCGCACATGGCGTGGATGCGGAGCGGATCATCGTAGGCGGCGTGATAATGCGCCAAGGCGCGCGGATCGAAGACCGACACCTGTCCGGTTTTGGCGCCGGCCGCCGCGCGATGATCGAAGAAGAATTCTGGATCGTGGCCGATCAGCGTTTCCGGAAAGGGCTCGGGCAACGACAGGAACAGCCAGTGCCAAGCCCGCGTCGCCAGCCGCGCATCCATGCGTCGCCACATGTCAGAGGTGGTCACGATGTCCAACACCGCGAGCTGTTGCAGGCGTCCGGGATGATCGAGCGCAAGGCGGTAGCCGACGCGGGCGCCGCGATCGTGTCCGGCGAGGCGGAAATGGTCGAAGCCAAGCGCTTCCATGGCCTGGATCATGGCAATTGCCATGGCATGCTTGGTGTACGGGGTGTGATCGGGCTTGGCCGCCGGTGCCGCGGACCAGCCGTAGCCGGGCAGGTCGGCGATCACCAGCGTAAAATGCGGCTCAAGCAACGGCGCAACGCGGTGCCACATGACGTTGGACTGCGGGTGACCATGCAGCAGCAGAAGCGGCGGCCCGCCGCTGTCGCCGACGCGGGCAAAGATTTCACCGGCCGACGTGTCGATCCAGCGCGAGGCGTAGCCGGGGTAGAGATCGACGAGGTCGGGCATTATTTTGTCTCGCGCTCCACTGCGCGCCAGCCGATGTCGTGGCGGCAGAAGCCTTCGGGCCAGCGGATGCGGGATACGGCTTCATAGGCGCGGCTTCGCGCCTCGCTTACCGTCCTGCCGATCGCAGAGACATCGAGCACGCGGCCTCCATTGGCGAGAATCTTTCCGCCTTGCGCCTTGGTGCCGGCATGGAAGATTTCCACGCCTGCGACGGCCGCCGCGTCGTCGAGGCCTTCGATCACCGTGCCGCGCTCATAGGTCCCCGGATAGCCCTTGGCCGCCATCACCACGGTTAGCGCCGGCTCGGCGTACCAACGCAGGTCGAAGGTCTTGAGCATGCCGTCGCGGCTTGCGAGCAGCGCCGGCACCAGATCCGACATCAGGCGCAGCATCAGCACCTGGGTTTCCGGATCGCCGAAGCGCGCATTGTATTCGATGAGCTTCGGACCTTCGCGCGTGATCATCAGCCCGGCGTAAAGCACGCCTTTATACGGCGCACCCATCGCTGTCATCGCGCGCAACGTCGGCACGATGATCTCGGCCATGATCCGCGCGCTCAGTGCGGCGTCGATATTGGCCGCCGGCGAATAGGCGCCCATGCCGCCGGTGTTCGGTCCCTTATCGTCGTCATAGGCCCGCTTGTGATCCTGCGCCGTCGTCAGCGGGATCGCGGTCTCGCCGTCGCACAGCGCGAAAAAGGAGGCTTCCTCGCCGTCGAGAAACTCCTCGACCACGACCTCGACGCCGGCTTCGCCGATGTTACTGATAGACATGCCGCCGCCGAACATCATGTCGACCGCGGCTTCGGCCTCGGCCAGGCTCTGCGCCACCACCACGCCTTTGCCGGCGGCGAGCCCGTCAGCCTTGACCACGATCGGCGCGCCGCGCGCGTGGATATAAGCTTTGGCGGCAGCAGGGGCACGGAAGCGTTCATAGGCGGCCGTCGGGATGCCGTTCGCCCGGCATAAATCCTTGGTGAAACCTTTGGAGCCTTCGAGCCGTGCCGCGGCCTTGCTCGGCCCGAAGGCCTTGATGCCGGCAGCTTCCAGGTCGTCTACAATGCCGGCGCAAAGCGGCGCCTCCGGCCCGACTACGACGAATTCGATGCCGGCGCCGCGGCAAAACCCGATAACTGCGGCATGATCGGCAAGGTCGAGCGCGACGCATTCGGCGTCGCGGGCGATACCGGCATTGCCCGGCGCGCAGTAAAGTTTATCCGCGAGTGGGCTCGCCGCCATCTTCCAGGCCAGCGCGTGCTCGCGCCCGCCGGAGCCGAGAATAAGAATGTTCATCGCCGGTCCGTCCGCTGCCGTTGTGGGTTAGCGGTCGGGGCCGATCAGGACAAGGGCCGCGGATGGCTTGTGGAGACCCGCGGAAAAACCGCGCCTGCGCGTCAATCCCGCTGCGACATGAAATGCGGGTGGCAGGTATGTTCTTCGACGTGATGGATATAGGCGGCCACCGTATCGTGGTCGTGGATGTGGCCGATGCCGTGGAAACGCATCTCGTTATGGCAGCTCGGGCACACCACGCGATCGCCGTGAATCACCCGGTTCAGACGCTCATGAAACGTGATCCGGCAGTCGGCGCAGCGAACGCGGACTTTGTGATGCTCGATCTCATGGGCGTGAGGATTGGTCACGGCCGTCGCCCTTTCGCCGTCAAGATGGGTCAAAAGAGTTGCCGATAAGTTGCTGGTTCGGCAGTTGCCCGACGCGCCGACATGGTAAGTGAGCGGATCACCGGCCGCCTCCAGGGAACCCGGCATGAAACTGATACAAATCGCGATCCGATGCGTGTATTTACTTACGTAATGACCACAGAATCGGAGCCGCTTTTCGGCGGCGCGTTCATTCGGCTGACCGCAACGGAAGCTTTGGAATTGGCCGCGAAGTTTTGCCGGAAGGCTCTATCGTGAACGAACCTCGGATTAACTTGCCGGAACTGACCGTGTCCGAGCTGTCGATGGCGCTCAAGCGCACCATCGAGGATTCCTACGGTTACGTTCGGGTGCGCGGCGAACTGGGCAAGGTCAGCTACCACAATAACGGCCATGTCTATTTTGACCTCAAAGACGACCGCGCCTGCATCGCTGGCGTGATCTGGCGTTCAACGGTGCCGCGCATCAGACTGAAGCTTGAGGCCGGCCTCGAAGTCGTGATTACCGGCCGGCTCACCACCTATCCCGGCCGCTCGCAATATCAGATCATCGTCGAGACGCTGGAGCCCGCAGGCCTCGGCGCGCTGATGGCGCTTCTCGAAGAGCGCAAGCAGAAGCTTGCTGCCGAGGGATTGTTTGACGAGGCGCGCAAGCAGCTATTGCCGTTCCTGCCGGCGGTGATCGGCGTCATCACCTCGCCGACTGGAGCGGTGATCCGCGACATCCTGCACCGGCTCGCCGACCGCTTTCCGCGCCGCGTGCTGTTGTGGCCGGTCAAGGTGCAGGGCGAGGGCTCGGCCGCCGAGGTCGCCGCGGCGATCGCGGGCTTCAACGCGCTGGAGGAGATCGCCATTTGGCCGCTGCCGCCGCGGCCGGATCTCATCATCGTCGCGCGCGGCGGCGGCTCGCTCGAAGACTTGTGGTCCTTCAACGAAGAGATCGTGGTGCGCGCGGCGGCCGCGAGCTTTATTCCGCTGATCTCCGCGGTCGGTCACGAGACCGACGTCACGCTGATCGATTTCGCCGCCGACCGGCGCGCGCCGACGCCGACCGCGGCCGCCGAAATGGCGGTGCCGGTGCGCGCCGATCTCATCGTCGACATCGATTCGCTGGCGCGTCGCGCGCTGGCCGCTTGGTTGCGCAATCAGGAGGCGCGGCGGTCCGAGCTACGGTCGGCGGTGCGGGCGCTGCCGGATGCCGACGAGGTCTTGGCCTTGCCGCGGCAGCGGCTCGATCACGCCGCGGCGAGATTGCCGCGCGCGTTGCGCGCCAATGCGCACAGTCATCATGTCGCCTTCTCCCGGATCGGCGTGCGGCTGAACGAGCAATTGATGCGCACCACTGTTGAGCGCCGGCGCGAGCGCTATGGCGCGATCGCCTTGCGGCTGCGGGCAGGGGTCGCCGCTAATATTGCCGTCCATCGCACGCGGCTGATCCGCGACGGCGAGCGGGTCGGTGCCTTTGCCGAACGCGCGCGGCGCGCGATGCTTCAGCTCCTCACGGCGCGGCAAGCGCGCGCCGAGCGTGGCGGTCAATTGCTGGCGGCGTTTTCCTATCGCGGCGTGTTGGCACGCGGCTTTGCGCTGGTCCGCGATGCGACAGGCCGGCCGCTGCGTAGCATCGCCGCGACCCGCGCCGGCATGCCGATCGACATCGAGTTTGCCGACGGCCGCGTCGGCGCTCACGTCGACAGCACGGCATCCGCGATCAAGCCAAGCGCCGAGCCTGTAAAGCCGCGGCCACGGCGCGCCGGCCGATCGAACCAGGGCAATCTATTTTAGAATCGAGGGAACGCCATGCAGCGCAAGATCGCAGTCGAGGAACATTTTGCCATCGGTGCGACGGCGTCCAAATCGGTGCGCTTTCCGCAGGACCCCTATTGGTCGGGGATTGAAGGCAAGCTCATCGATCTGTTCGATCACCGTCTTTCGGAAATGGATGCGGCCGGCATCGGCTGCGCCGTGTTGTCGCTTAATGCTAACGGGATTCAGGAAATTCCCGAGGCGACCAAGGCGGTGGAGCTGGCCCGCGAGGCCAACGATGCACTGGCGGCGGTTGTCGCCAAGCGGCCCGATCGCTTTGCCGCGCTCGCGGCGCTGCCGATGCAGGACCCGCAAGCCGCCGCGGCCGAACTGGCGCGTTGCGTGCGCGATCTCAAATTCAGAGGCGCATTGGTCAACGGTTTTTCCCAGGTCGGCAGCGCCGATTCCGCCGTCTATTACGACCTGCCGCAATATCGGCCGTTCTGGGCCGAGGTCGAGCGGCTTGACGTGCCGTTTTACCTGCATCCGCGCTATTCGCTGCCGAGCCGTCGGCAACGCTATGAGGGTCATTCCTGGCTGATCGGCTCGCCCTGGGATTTTGCCGAGGAGACTGCGATCCACTCGCTGCGCTTGATGGGCTCCGGGCTGTTCGACGATCATCCCAAGCTCAAGATCGTGATTGGTCATCTGGGCGAGCGCATCCCGTTCGATCTGTGGCGGCTCGATCATCGGCTGAGCAAGCTGCCCGGCCGGCCGGGCAAGCGGACCATGGGGGAATATTTCCGCAGCAATTTTTACATCACCACCAGCGGCAATTTCTGCACGCAGTCGCTGATCCATACCATCCTTACCGTCGGCGCCGACCGCGTGATGTTCGCGGTGGATTATCCGTTCGAGGATCATGCGCAGGCGGCACAATGGTTCGACGCCGCCGAGATTGCCGAGCATGATCGGATCAAGATCGGCCGCGACAACGCCAGGGCTTTGTTCGGACTCGACTAAAATTAGGTTTCTGACTGTTTGTTCATTTCACGGCGCATTCGTGGCCGTGGAACTGCCATCATGTTGCGGTGTTATGGGAATTGCGCAGGTTCGCGCCTAAGGAGAACGACAATGATACGGACTGTTTTTGCGATGGCGGTCGCCGCTCTGGTCTTGGCGGCCGTTTCCGGGACTTCGCAAGCCGCGCCGATCGCACCGCTGGCCCCAGGCGCCACGAGCGGGCCAGGCGATCTTACCCAAGTGTACTGGCACCGCGGGTGGCATGGCGGCTGGCATGGCGGCTGGCATGGCGGTTGGCATCGAGGCTGGCGTCATTGCTGGTGGCACCGCGGCTATCGCGTTTGCGGCTGGTAGTCGTTTCGCCTTTCGGCGCCGCGTCGATTGTTTCGACGCGGCGTTTTTATTTCCGGCGCCAATTGGCGGCTGCTATCTTCCGTGACGACGATGGAACGATTATGATTGCGGCAACGACCGGGCGCTCGTAAACGAGCGCAATTCCCGAGCATCGGAGGTTATTTTGCTTAATCGTACCGATCGTCCGGCGCCGATGCCGGGCGAAGCCGAGGTCAAATATCTCGACGGCGATTTTCGTGTCATGCGCCCGGGCGCCTTCGTGCGTTGCGCCGTGACCGGCGCGCCGATTCCGCTCGAAGAGCTGCGCTATTGGAGCGTTGACCTGCAGGAAGCCTATGCCACGCCCGATGCGGTATTGCAGCGTATGGGCTCAGGCTATTTGCGCAAGGCTTGAGACGAAGTTCGCTTCACCGCTTGCAGCAGCGTCTGCCGGAATAAATCGGCTTCCTCGATGACAAGCCGCACCGGCAAAGCGCTGGTCCGGGCCGCAAGCGTTTCGAGTTCCGGCTCGCCGGCCATGCGCACCAGGTCTTTTTCCGTGGTGACGAGGATCAGATTTTTGGCCTGGGCGCGGGCGATCAATGCCGCCGCGTCCGTCGCCGTGTAACGGTGATGATCCGGAAAGCTTGCGGTTTCGGCGATGTCGATGCCGGCCGCGGCGAGCGTTGCGAAAAACTTCTCCGGATCGCCGATGCCGGCGAAGGCCAATGCTTTGCGCCGGCCGATCGCCGCGATGACGCTGCGATCGGGCTCGAGGCGGCCGTGATAGATCGCGAGCCCCCGGCGGCGCGCGCGCTCGATGACCGCGGCCGCGCCATCGGACGGACCGACGACGAGCAGCGCCTGTGCGCGGTCAAGCTGCACGCCGAGCGGAGCCCGCAGCGGCCCCGCGGGGATGATATGGCCGTTGCCGATGCCGCGGCCGCCGTCGACGACGATGATGCTGAGATCCTTGGCGAGCGAGGCGTTTTGCAAGCCGTCATCCATCACCATGACGCCGGCGCCGGCGAATTTCGCGAATTTCGCGCCGGCGACGCGGTCGCGCGCAACGACGGTTGGCGCGAGCCGGGTGAGCAGCAGCGGTTCATCGCCAACGTCGCGCGCGCGGTGAACGGCCGGATTGACCCGCACCGGACCGGCAAGCTGCCCGCCATAGCCGCGGCTCAAGAAGAACGGCCGTTGATGCGCGGCGTGCAGAAGCTGCGCGACCGCGATGGCGGCCGGCGTCTTGCCGGCGCCGCCGACGGTGAGATTGCCGAGACAGACGACTGGGAGCCCGGCTTTCCGTCCGCTCGCTTGCAGGCGCAACGCCGCCACCGCGCCATAGATCGCGGCGAAGGGCAGAAGGAGAGTTCCTCTGCCCGGTCGCCACCAGAAGTCCGGCTCGCGCATGTCAGCCAATGTCCGCAAAGTGGGTGCAGGATTTGGGCGAGATCATGCTCCCACGAAATGCGCGTGATCCCAACGAAATTTACAGCGACGCCCGATGCTCCAGGCGAAGCTGCATCAGATAAGGATCGAGTGCCGCGAGCGTGCGCTTGAGCGCGCCGCCGAGCCGGCCGACCGTGGCCGCTCCGCTAGCGGCGACGGTCGTGCGCGCCGCCGCATCCGTGAGCCAGTCGCCAAGGCGCGCGGCGAGCGCCGCTTCGTCGGCCACGAGTTCGGCGCCATGCGCGGCGTCGAGCGTCGCGTAGATTTCGGCGAAGTTCCATACATGCGGCCCGTGCAGCACGGCGGCGCCGAGCCGCACCGCTTCGATCGCGTTCTGGCCGCCGTGGCTCGCCAGCGAGCCGCCCATGAACACGATCGGCGCAATCCGATAGATCAGGCCGAGCTCGCCCAGCGTGTCGGCGATATAGACCGCGACATCCGGCATCGGCTGGGCGCGCTGCGAGCGGAGCGCCACCGTCAGTCCGGCGGCCTTGGCGAGTTCGGCGATGGCTTCGCCGCGGCTCGGATGGCGTGGCGCAATCACGGTCAACAGCTTCGGGAATTTGGCGCGCAGTTGGCCATGCGCGGCAATCATCGCGGTTTCTTCCCCGGCATGGGTCGAGGCCGCGGCAATGACCGGGCGCATGCCGATGATCTCCTTGAGCCGTTTAAGCGTCGCCGGGTCGACCGGCGGCGCCGGCACGTCGAGCTTGAGGTTGCCTGTCAGCATCACCCGCGGCGCGCCAAGCTGCGCGTAGCGTTCGGCGTCGGCGGCCGACTGCGCCAGACACATGTCGAAACGCCCGAGCAGAGCCGCGATCGTCCCCGGGAAGAGCCGCCAACGGCTGAACGAGCGTTCCGACAGCCGGCCGTTGACCAGGATCATCGGAATTTTTCGCTCCGCGCACGCCAAAATGAGGTTGGGCCACAGATCGGATTCGACGAACAGCGCGAGACCGGGCTGCCAATGGTCGAGGAAGCGCCGCACAAAACGCGGTGCGTCGAGCGGAATGAACTGATGCAGGGTGCCGTCCGGCAGCCGCTGTTCCGCAAGCGCCGCAGAGGTGACCGTGCCCGAAGTCACCAGCACGGCGAAATCCTGCGCTCGCAGTCGCTCGATCAGCGGCACCACCGCGAGCATTTCACCGACGCTGGCGCCGTGCACCCAGATCAGCGGACCATTGGGCCGGGGGATGGTTGCCTCGCCGCGCCGCTCGGCGAGCCGTTCGGGGTGCTCCTTGCCGCGGTCCAGCCGCCGTGCCAGGACCCGTTGCGCCAGCGGCGAGCCGGCGGCCGAGGCCAGTCGATAGACGCGCAACGCCAACGGCACAGAACCCGCCACACTCAAACTCCACGCCGCGGCTGATCGACAAGCTCATAGGCCCGCCGCGTCGCCGCATTAAGCCGATCCTCAAGGAGTTGGCGCGCCGCTTCAAGCCCCGCCTCGTCGGCGTCGGCCGGCACGCTGATCGGCTCGGCGGCGACGCCGGCGCCGCGGCCGAACGGCAGGTTGATCGTGGTGCGGTCCCAGTTATCGAGCACGTAGCGGCGGCTTGTGGCGATCGCGCTCGGATAGATCGGCCGGCCGGAGGCTTGCGCCAGCTTGATGATGCCGAGCCCGGCGACGCGCGAGACCTTGGGCACGTCCGCCGACAGCGCGATCGAACTGCCTTCGGCAAGCGAATCAAGCATGGCCTGAAACGCGGCGACACCGGCTTTATGCACGAAGCCGCCGCCGTGATTGCCGGAGCCGCGAATGGTGCCGACGCCGAGCCGCCGCGCGGCCACCGCATTGATCTCGCCGTCGCGATGCCGCGACACCAGCATGTTCACTTTGTGCTCGATCTTGCGCGCCACCGGCGCCAACAGATGCTGGCCGTGCCAGAACGCCAGGATGATCGGCATATCGGCTTCGCCGCGCGCATAAATGTCGGCAGGCTCCAGCGTAAAGCGCGTCGTCCTGCCGACAAAGCGCAAGTATTCGGCGGCGACGATTCCGATCGTCACCTTGGCCCAGCGTTGTTGTCCGATCTGACGCCACAGCCGCATGCGTGCCTTTTAGCGTTGCGGCGCCTGGCTGTCCGGATCGAGCAGACGGTGCAGGTGAACGATGAAGTAGCGCATCTGGGCGTTGTCGACGGTGCCTTGGGCTTTTGCCCGCCACGCCACATAGGCGCTGGCGTAGTTCGGATAGACGCCGACGATGTCGAGCTTGTCGAGATCCTTGAAATCGGTGTTCGATACGCTGTCGAGCTCGCCGCCGAAGACGAGATGCAGCAATTGTTTGGGCTTGGGAGTGTCAGACATGGTGTTCAATCCGCGCGTTCGCTACGCGATTTATGAAAACGCCAGGCGCCCGTCCCCGAGGAGTGCGATGAGCGCCGCGTGCCTGTCCCGGCCGGCCGCGACGAGCGTCCCGTGCCGCGGCACGGGACGATTATAGGTCACAGGTCCGCCCGTAATGGACGTCAGTGCGCCGCCCGCTTCGTGCACCAAAAGATCAGCCGCCGCAAGGTCCCAATCGTGGCTGTTGCCGCCGGCAAAGGCTATGTCGCAGGCGCCGTGGGCGACCTGGGCGAGGCGGAGCGCGAGCGAGCGTAGCCGCGGCATCGATGTAAACGTCGGCATGACCGCGCCGAGTCGTTCGAGCAGGGCGCGCGGGCCGGCGACCCGTGCGCCGGCAAGTTCCGCCCCGGCGGTCGCCGCGATCGCGATGCCGTTGCATGTTGCGCCGCCATTGGCGCGGGCGGCGAAGAACTGGTCGGTGACCGGCGCGTAAAGGCAGGCCACCACCGGCCGGCCGTCGGCGACCAACGCTGCCGACACCGCCCAATCCGGCAGGCCCGCGATATAGGCGCGGGTGCCGTCGATCGGATCGACGATCCAGACATAGCGGGCGGTAAGCCGCGCCGGATTGTCGACGCTTTCTTCCGACAGCCAGGCGATGCCGTCGTTGCCGGCGGTAAGCCGCGCGCGCAGGAGATCATCCACCGCAATGTCGGCTTCCGAGACCGGGGATTCTGCCGGCCCCTTGGTCCAGTTTTTCAGCGCCGTGCCGAACATCGAATGCGCCAGCACCCCCGCGTCGCGCACGGCCGCTTCGAGCTGCGCCGAAATTTGCGACAGATCGTCGACCTTAGTGTCCCGATTTTGAAGTTCGCACACCTTTGCGGCACCTCTGATGCGAACTTCAAAATCAAAGGGACACTAGCAGAGATACATCTCTAGCGTGGATTTTGGATTTGAAGTTCCTATGCGAGTTCGCGGCTGGATCATAGGAACTTCAAATCCACCACACTAGTGGCCGGCAACAGTCAGGCCCTCCACGCGCAAAGTCGGCGCATTGGTGCCGAAGCGGAATTCGAGGTCGTTGGCCGGCGTGAGCTTGGCGAACATCTCCGTCAGATGCCCGGCGATGGTGACCTCGCTCACCGGATAAGTGCGCCGGCCGTGCTCGATCCAGAACCCGGACGCGCCGCGGCTATAATCGCCGGTCACCATATTGACGCCCGAGCCGATCAGATCGGTGATGTAGAAACCGTCCTCGATGTCGGCGATGAGTTCGTCGGGGGTTTTGGTGCCGGGCGCCAGATAAAGATTACTCGGGCCGGGCGACGGCACCGAGGAGACGCCGCGCTGCGCGTGGCCGGTCGTCTTAAGATTAAGCTCGCGGGCGGTGCCGCAATCGAGCAGCCAGGTCTTGAGCACGCCATCCTCAACCAGGAAGAGCTTGCGCGTGGCGACACCCTCGGCGTCGAACGAGCGCGAACGCTGCCCGCGCTTGCGCAACGGGTCGTCGATAATGGCGATGCCGGACGCGAAAATCTTTTGCCCGAGCTTTTCCCGCAAAAAGCTGGTCTTGCGCGCCACCGATGCGCCGTTGGCGGCGCCGGAAAGGTGATTGACGAGCGAGCCGGAAATGCGCGCATCGAACACCACCGGCACGCGGCGGGTCGCTACTTTGCGCGGATTGAGCCGCTCGACCGCGCGCGCGCCGGCGCGCCGCCCGACCTCGTCGGCGGCTTCGAGATCGCCGGCGTGGAGCGTCGAGGAGAAATCGTAATCCTGCTCCATGCCGGTGCCCTCGCCGGCGATCGCCGCCATCGACACCGAATGCCGCGAGCCGAGCGTGGCGCCACGAAAGCCGTGGCTCGTCACCAGCACCATGCCGCCGATGCCGGCCGAGGCCGAGGCGCCGCCGGATTTGCTTACGCCTTTGACGCCGAGCGCGGCTTCCTCCGCCTGGCGCGCGTGCCGCTCCAAGCGATCGACGCCCGGCATGTCGGGATCGAGCAGATCGAGATCGGGGAAGTCGCGGGCGAGCAGTGCCGGATCGGCAAGGCCGGCAAACTTGTCCTCCGGCGCGACGCGCGCCATGGCGATGGCGCGTTCGGCCAGCGCCTCGACGCCATCGGCCCTGATGTCGTTTGTCGAGATCGAGGCCTGGCGTTTGCCGACCAGCACGCGCAAGCCGACGTCGTCGCTTTCGGCGCGCTGCGATTCCTCGACCGCGCCGTCGCGCACGTCGACCGATAGCGACACCGAGCGCACCGCGACCGCGTCGGCCTGGTCGGCGCCGGCGCGTCGCGCCGCGGCGACGAGGTGGGCGGCGAGATCGGTGAGGGCGGATTGATCGAGGAGGGAGGACATCGGGATTCGGTGAACCTTGAACGGAGGAATAAGGGAAAGCCAGACCGAAAAAGACAGACCGAAGATGTGCCTGCCCGGGCCGCGATGCAACCCGCGAAATCCAGCGCTCCCATCCTGGCTGGCGCCGGTTGCGAGGGGCTGACATGATGCACGGCAACCTGGAGGAGAATGGACCGGCAGGCCGGTTCCTCCGGTCGGGAATTGGGGAGAGCACCGATGAAAACGATGAGACGATTGCTGCCGCTGGTATCCGCCGGCGCCGCATTGTGCCTGGCCGGCGCGACCGCCGCTAACGCCTACAGCTACAAATTCATCAACAATACGACGGCCACCATGACCGATGCGTGGCTGCACACGGTTTCGGTATTCTGCCACGACGTCAATTGGCACGGCTCGGTGGGGCCGAACGGATCGGTGACGATCGGCACCGCCAGCATTTGTCTGGTGGACGAGATAAGCATCAACGGCGGCGCGCTGTACTGGTCGTCGCCGATAGGCCTTGCCAGCACGACATTCACGACCTGCGGCAGCCCGCCCCAGCTCTGTCCGGTCTTGTCTGGAAAAAAGAAGCTGCGGCGAAAGGCGCATTGATCGCCGGCATCCGGGATTGCGCGGCTGCGGCGTTTCAATTTGCTGCTCAAACGGCAACGACTTGTCAATCATGTGGCCGCGCTACCTCCCTTTAACCAGTCTCCTTAAGCCGATTGCGACGGCGCCGTGGCATGGTCGCGTCAGACCGGGCGGCAACAGCCCGGCGGGAAGCCGAACCCTTTTTGGGGCGTCAAATGGAAGCCGGCAGGATCGCTGCCGGGTCGGGCCGCGGGTGGGCAACCCCACAGCGGCTCGACCCCTTCTCTCTGCCTGTGCGTTTCGAGGCCGCCGACGAGGCGGCCGACGGACGCCGCCGCATCGTCGACCTGCACCGCGAGCGCGTGGTGCTGCGGCGCTCGGTGCGCGGCATGCGCATGGCGCTCAATATGCCGGTCGCGGCGTTTCGCGGCGTGGCGATCAGGCTGCAGCGCGACGCCGCTGCCTCCACTGAAAATTCCGCACCGACTTCGATCGCTGTCGTGCTCGAACACGACGATCCCGCTTTGTCGCTGCCGCTGTTTTCCTCCGCCGAAGCCGACGACATCGTCGCCGAGTGGCAGTCCTGGGGCCGCGTGCTCGGGCTGCCGCTTCTGGTGGCCGAAGGAGACGGGAACTTGCGCGAGCCGTTTGCGCGCCTGGGCGCGCTCCGCATCGAAGCGCCAAGCTTTCGCCGCCGCCGCCGCTCGGCTATCGCCAAGCGCCGGCCGTCCCGCCTCCTGCGCCGCCGCTCCGGCACATTGCCGGAGATACCGGTGGTGCATCGCGGCGAGCGCGAAATCATCGCAAGAAATTAGCCGCATCCCTCTTTGCCTCTTCATGTCGGGAGTGTCTCCCGACTAGAGACGGGAGCATAGGCGCCGGGCGCAGGCCGGATTCGGCCGGACCGGACGACGGGCGACTTAGGCCGCTCTCCTGTGCCGCCGGATGAGCTGATCGGCGACGTCGTTGAGGTCGCCCCCGACAATGTTTGGTTGCGGGCCGACTCCGAGGACATCGTTGCCGGCACGTTTGATCAGCGCCGCTTCCCAGCCCGCCGCGACGGCGCCGAGAGTGTCCCATGTATGACAGGCGATAAGACAGAGCTGGCTCGGCTCGACTCCAAGCTCTCTTTCGACATAGGCATAAGCCTCGCGCGACGGCTTATGGTGTTTCACGCCGTCGGCGCTAAATCGCCGCTCGAACAGGTCGACGATACCGGCATGCTCGAGCTGGCGGGTTTGCACTTCAAGCAGATTGTCGGTGAGGCAGAACAGCCGGAACCCGCATTGCGAAGCTTGCGTAGCGCCGCCGGAACCTCGGGGTGGGGCGGCATGGTCGAGAACTTTTCCGTCAGCTCCTTCTTGTCTTTGTCATCGATCTTGATGCCGCGCGTATCCGCCAGCATTTTCATGACCGCCGCGCCGATATCGGTGAATGGCACGTAGCAGCCGGCAACGGTCAAGGCCGCCGAATACAGGATCAGATTGGCGAACCAAAGGCGCATGGCGTTCTTGTCGCCAAAGATGCGCTGGAAGGTGGGTTCCATCGTTTCAAGATCGAGAAGCGTCTCGTTGACGTCAAAGACGATAAGCGGGGAATTGGGCATGTTGTCAGGCTCCTTCCAAGCGCAAGGCACCGGGCTGGTCCGCACACTTTCTTCGTCGCAACGGCTTCGCGGCAACCTATTACAGCTCGCCGCGCTCGCGTTTGGTTTCAACGCCTTTGGCGGCTGACGCTTTGCGGTGAAGTTGCGGATGCACGCCGAGGTCGTGCCATGATGTCTCGGAAAGGTCGACGTTATAATATCTTGCCGCCTTCTCGATGTTGGCGAAGGCCAAAGCGCGATCGGCATCGGAGACATCGATGACCTGATCGAACCGGGCGACGGCGTTGCGCACGTGCTGTTCATCGGTCAACGGCTCTTTGCGCTGTTTCGGAAAGGCAAAAACGCTGTCCGGCAAATCGCTTTTCTCGGTGAGCCGGCCATGTTTCTCGTGAGGCATCCAGGTCGTTTGCATTGGCAACTCCTTTCTTCCAGGGTTCCTCCCATCTTTTTCAGGACGGGAATCCCGCGGCAAAGCCGGGGTTGTGCCGCGGCCTCGCGGCTTACGGCCCCCTTGCGGTGAGCACCGGTCGCGGCGCCTTGGCCGATTGTGAATTGTCGCCAGCGCGCCATTCCATCAAAAAGCGCCCATCTTCATGGCACACCAGAACCTCTCCGAGGCCCCGGTCCCGGCCGGCTTGCTCGGCAAATTCAATGGCCGCACGCATGGCCTGGGTTTTGGTGGCGTAGGACCCAATGTGGCCCTTGGCGCCCCGAACGATGATCCAGTGTTGCTCTTCGCTGACCACGACAAATCGCGAACGGCGCATGAACAATCTCCATCATAGTGAGAGGCCACGGCCCCCTGACCCTCCGGTCGCGGTCACAGGGGCTTTTTAGTGTGAAGATGCCGCTCGATTTGCCGCGAGCGATGCGAATGTCCCATCCGATGGTCTTTCCGTCGCGTAACGCTTGAAATCGCCTTCGGTTCCCAAGCGACCCCTCTTCATTATGAGCGAATAGAATGACCTATCCGCGACAAGTGCGGGCATGACAATCGGGCGTTGCGCATGTTCCCGCGATTATCCAGTCAATCGCAGGGGACGGCTACGGCGGCATCGGAATTGAAACAGGGAGCACGGATGGAGCACGTCAGCGACGCGCAATACGGCGGCTAACTGCGTCGGCTAACTTGAATCACAGTGGGTGCGATCCACTGGCAACGCCGCAAATTATTTTGCCGTGCCGTCGCAGTGGTGGTCCAAGACCTTGCAAAAACCGCGGCGATCGGCGCCCGCCGTTTCTCGGCAGCGTTCGAGAGCCTGCTCGTCTGCCGCTTTCTGGGTGTTGCCGACACCCCAACCGGCGCCCGGCGTTCCATTGGCGGGGTCCATCGCCGAGGATGCGCATTGATTGTGAAAGGTGGTGACGACGGCGCATTGGGCCATGGCTGCGGCGTTCGAACCCTTCGTCCTTTTACAGGCGTCCACCGCATCCTTGTGGGCCTCGTCTTCGCTTTTGGCATTGAGGCTAAAGCCGATGGCGTAGCCTTTGACAACACCGCCTGCAGGAACGCCAACAGCCAAGGCACCTATGGCCAACGCGGCATGGCACGTCATCGCCGAACCGCCGAATAAAGCTGCGACAAGACATACGATCTGACTGCGGTTAAACGCCATTTCCGTCTCCCCCCGTTGGACATCGATAGGCTATCAGAAGGCACTGTCTTTGCAACGCTCGCCACGCGTCCCGCCTGCTACGCGCCCGTGTATAGTAGCCCCGATATTGGGGCTGCGCTCGAACTCAAAGCGTCGCTCCCGCGTTACCGCTCCGGTGATCCATGCACGACATCGTCTTTCTGTTCGACGTCGACAATACGCTTCTGGACAACGACGCAGTCCAGGACGATCTGAAGACGCATCTGGCGAACAATTACGGCGCCGCGGCGCGCGACCGGTATTGGCAGATCCTCGAAGAGCTGCGCGCCGAGCTCGGCTATGTCGATTATCTCGGCGCGCTGGAGCGCTATCGCGTCGAGGCGCTGCACCGGCCGGAGATCTTGCGGATGTCGAGCTGGCTGGTGGATTATCCGTTTGCCGAACGGCTTTATCCGGGGGCGTTTGAAGCGATCGCTCAGGGGCGCCGCTTCGGGCCTCCGGTCATCTTGTCCGACGGCGACGCGGTGTTTCAGCCGCGCAAGGTCGAGCGCTCCGGGCTTTGGGGCGTCGTCGAGGACCGGGTGCTGATTTATATCCACAAGGAACAGGAGCTCGCCGACGTCGAGCGGTTTTATCCGGCGCGGCATTATGTGCTGATCGACGACAAGCTGCGGATTTTGTCGGCGGTGAAAAACATTTGGGGCGGGCGCGTCACCACGGTGTTCGTGCGCCAGGGTCATTACGCGCACGATGGCGAGACGCTGACGCGCTATCGGTCCGCCGATGTCACGCTGGAGCGGATCGGCGATTTCGCGGTGCTCGACCGCGGCGCATTCGGCTAGCACCCCTACACAACTGTCTGGCTGCGACTTATCCTGCGCGGAAAGCAGAGGTGGCAGCACCATGGCAAAAACCTACCGTGACATTGCAATCGAGGACATGCTCGAAACCGTCGAACGGGCGATGAGCGAAGTGACCGACTGGTGGGGCGACTTGCCGCCGCCGATGGGAGATGCGATCGCGCAGTTTCGCAGCCAACTTGGCGCGGCAATCGATTCCGTGGAATTCGTCAAACGGGCGCTCGACCGGGAAGTCCACGACACCGAGCGCGGGAAAGATACTGCCTGATATTTGCTGCAGCGCGGAACGGCGAGCAAAATCGCCTCGCGATTGCTGTCGCCTCCCCAAAATACCGCGCCTGACATTTGTCCTAGATCAATGCGGGGGCACCCCGTTGGGGTTCGGATGCCGCTATGGCCTCGCGAGGGAAAGGGCGCCGCTATTTCTTCATCCTGGAAGGGCCGGAGGGGATGAGCGATGACGATGCCAACGGCACGGCATTGCCGAACGACGCAGCCGCGATGGAATACGCCGCCCGCATCGTTGGCGAACTCAAAGATGCGGGCGGCTACAGTGATCCCGCGCTGAAATTGATCGTCAAAGACTCCGCGGGCAAGGTCGTCCACCTGATCTCGTTTTAGGTAGCCTTGCTTGGCCGGCTCTGTCACGTCTAACCGCGTATTGTCGCCGATCGCCGTGCGGCGTCAGCGGCGGCGCTTCGGCGTCGCGGCGGCCGGCTTGGTTTTCGCTTTGGGTTTCGCTTTGGGTTTCGCTTTGGACTTCGCTTTGGCGCCGGAGGATGCGGCGCTCTTGCTCGATGCCCCGGACGTCCGGGCCGATCCGCCGGATACGGTGTTAGCCTTCAGGTCGACCGTAAAACTATCGCCGGTGCCGGACGACGGGTCCACGGTCACAAACGTGCCCGTAATCGCGCTGGGCGAAATGGTCAGGCGCAAAAATCCGAAGGTGTTGTCGTTGTACACTTCCAGATTGAGCGGATTGTTGCTCGCGTCTTTGCCGGAAGCCGGAGTTTTCGGCGCCGGCGGGCGAAGGTTCGGCGGCTTCAGCCCCGGCAGGTTATAGTAGCCGCCCATGCCGGCGACGAGATAGGGAATCTGCTTGCCGCCAACCGTTCGCGTATAGCGCTCGTACAGATGAGCGTGGCCTGAGAGATGCAGGTCCGGCTGAATGCCGGCGGCGGCGCAGGCCTGGTCGATCTGCTTGAGCATGGTCGGGCTCGGCACATGCGAAGGGCTGCCGGTAAATGGCGGGTGATGGGTCGCGATGACGAGCGCGCGGCCTTGGCCTTTGTCGCGTTCGGCTTTGGCGGCGGCGAGCTGCTGCTGCAAGAAGGTCAACTGCGCGGTGCCGACCTTGGAATTGGCGATCACCCCTTCGGTGCCGCCTTCGCTGGTGTTGGAATAGAGACCGATGAATTTGACGAACGGCGCGTTGAGCGTGAAATATACGCCCGGCTGATCCATGGTGGTGCGAACCGCGCCCTGGCTATCGGGACTCTGCGTCGGCTGGGGGGTGCAGAAGTTGGCGCGAAAGGCGTCGAGCGATTTGGCGGTCTCGCCCGTGTAGACGGCGCCGTCGTGATTGCCCGGAATGGCGAAGATCGGCGCGTTGTAATCGCGGTACGGGTCGTAGAATTGTCCGAAGTAGTATTCTTCCTGGCCGAAATAATAGACCACGTCGCCGAGATGATACCAGAAGGCGGCGCCGCTGCCGACGTCGTTGGCCATGTCGTTGGCCATGTCATCGGCCATGGCGTCGCCGACGGCAAATTGGTATTCCGGGCTGTGAATTCCGCCGGTGTCGCCGACGGTATGGAACGTGATCTTGCCGGCGTTCTGGATTTTTTGCACCGCGCCGGCGCCGATCACGGAAGCCAGCTCCATTGGGGTCGTGCTCCTGGGAGCCGGGATGGGTTCGAGCTGCTCCAGCCCTTTGGCCGCCGAGTCGGCGGAAATTTCCTGCTTGCTGAAGCTGCTGAAGTTATCAGGAGTTAGATCGGGATCCCCGAACGCGCGATTAACGGCCATAATTGCCCCCCTCTATGGCGTGTTTCGGCAATTGCAAATGTGCGGCGCGCTGCGCAAATTTCAGCAATAATTGGCCGGCCTTTTCGGCCCCGCGCGCAGACTTGCCGACGCTCGCAAGCGCAAGCAGAATCGGACGTGCGGGAATTTTCAGGTTGCGCCCGCCGAACTTAACGATAACCTTCCAGCGGGTGTGTGTCAGGACGATTACAACCGGTTTTCCACAGCTTCTCGCCGCGACCAAAAATGTGATCCCGCCGCGGCCGGCAGCCGTTGCGCGGCAGCTCGAGCAGCAAAACAGCGCGACAGCGTGGGCAAAATCGCCACACACTAAGTGTCCGCGTACCGCGCGCCACGGCGCCCATTCTCCGCAACTGGGGGCCTGGCGTCCACCGTGCTGTACAAAATTGAACAGCTACGCTGTATAGGTTGTCGTAGACGATTCGCGTCGCCTGCGGCTGCTCTGTGGGAGCACATGAGCTATGCGGTGTTGAGGAGGAACTGTGCACGATGCCTGTGTTCTATTTCCATCTGCAAAACGGCAGCACGAAAATAGACCATGAGGGAATTGAGCTTCCCGACCTTTCGGCCGCGCGAGACGAGGCCGCGGGAACAATCGCGGCCATTTTGCGCGAAGACGATATGAATAGTCTTTGGCACGGAGAATCCTTGCGGCTCTGGGTCACCGAAGCGTCCCACGACGGGGCGCCGCCGCTTCTTGAACTTCGGATTTCGGCGGCAGCGGCCAAATAGATCGCCGCATCGCAGAGATGGACGTCCTCAGATCGATGGCCGAGGATAAATCGGCCCGCGCGATCGGGATGTCATCATGTCGTCGGCGTTCAACAATGGCCTTGGCGTTGCGGAGCCTTTGCGACGCTGCCCTTCCCGAAGACCGCCACGCTCAATTGAACAAGGCCGCGACGCGGCGACTCAGCCCCGGCCCCACCCCGCGCCCTAAAGCGGCGCGACCCTCCCCAGCAGGGGAGGGTGCGATTACTGTCACTTCACTGCAGCGGCTCGACCTTGACCAAAGCGTGGTCGTGGTTGGAGCCGACCCAGAACGACACCGGCGTGGTGCGGTTGTCGATCGCCACCGTTCGCATATTGGTGTCGGACGGCATCAAAAATTGTGCCGTCGCGCCGGTCTTCGGATCGACGCGCACGACGCGGTCGGTCGACATGGTGGAGGCCCACAGGTCGCCGTTTTTGTCGAACGCGGCGCGATAGGGATAGGTGTAGGGCGGCAGATCGTATTCGGTGAATTTATCGGTCTTGGGATCGAACACGGCGGCCTTGTCGCCGCGATATTCGGTCACCGTGATGCGATCCCGGTTGTCGATCTCCATGCGGCGCAGCCGCGCATGCGGGGTGGGCGGCGCGTACCAGGTCACTTGCAGCGTTTTGGCGTCGATCTTGCCGAGATGGCCGTCGTCGAACTCGGCCATCCATAGATTGTTGTGGGAATCCGAGAGCACCTGATAGATGCCGTAATGATGGCCCGGCGGCAGCGCGTCGGTGGGGTGGAATTTCTCCCACTGGCCGGTTTTCAGATCGAGCCGGAAAATGTCGGCATTGGCGACGCTCTTGGTCCACACCTTGCCGTCGACGTCGTGGCGCAAGCCGACGAAGTTGAGCTGCACGGTGTTGTCGTTCCATTGCGGCGGCAGCGGATAATATGCGATGGCGCCGGTCTTGGGATCGAGCGTGCCGATGGCGCCCTGGTACATGGTGTCGAACCAGAGCTGGCCTTCCTTGTCGAATTCGAGGCTGAGCAGTCCGACCGGCGCGTCCGGCTTGAAGGTCTTAATCGGATATTCGGTGAGCTTCTGCGTCTTCGGGTCGAACTTGGCGATGAACTGTTCGCCGAAATCGGTGTACCAGACATTGCCGTCCTTATCGAGAATGATGTCGTGCGGCTCGATGGTTTTGCGCGGCAGCGCATATTCGGTGACGATGGCGCGGGTCGAGTCGCCGGTCGGCCGCGGCAGGGTTTTGAGCGCATAGGCCCAGTGGTCGGCCGCGGAAAGATTGATGGTGGCGAGATATTCCGCCGCCTTGCGGTACTGCTCCGGCGTGCCGGCGCGCGCGCGGTCGAGCATCGGCTGCGGCTTGATCGGCTGGCTTACCGCGCCATAGCCTTTCATGCGCGAGATGACCTGCATCCACTCGTTGACGTCGTGGGTCGAGAGCACGATGCGTTCCATGGTATGGCAGCTGGTGCAGTCGAGCAGGAAGGCCTTCTGGTCCGGCGTGCCGGGGATGCTCATCATCCATTCGGCATTGGTGAGCTGGGCGGCGAGATTTTTGGTGGGCACGAGCTTTAAGTTCACCACCACCGGATCGTCGGCGGCGAGTTCGGTCGCGGCGGGAGCGGCGAGATCGTAGCCGACGGCGCGCGTCGCCAGCGTATAGTGGCCGGGCTCGAGCCGGTTTTCCGGGAAGGCGTAATGGCCGGTCTTGTCGGTGGTGACGCTGACCGAGACGATGGAACCATCCTTGTGCGCGGTGACGACGACGCCTCCCATGGCGCCTTCGGCGTCGGAACTGACCTGGCCGGTGATCGCGGCCGGCGCGTCTTTGGCGTTCGCGGCGGACGGTCCCGCCTGCACCAGCGCGGCCGCCAGCGCGGCCATAGCCAACATGGTTCGTTTCATCGCTCGCTCCCTAAGGATTCGCCGTTATTATTTTACGAACATTGTGCGCCCGCCGGCCGCCGCCAACAAGTGGCTTCCGGCGAGGCCTGGGTTGCGTAATCGGCTTAGACGAGACGGGGCAGTGCGGCGTCGAGCAACAGCCCGGCGAACAGGATCAGCCCGGCGTCGCGGTCGGATTTGAACACTTTGAGGCAATCGTCGGGATCGGCGATGTCGAGGCGCACGATCTGCCAGGCGAGGTGGGCGGCGAAGGCGAGGAGCCCAAGCGCGAAAACCAAGCCCGCGCCCGCCGTATAGCCTGCGGCGCCGAGGAGAATGACGGCAACGCCGTAGAATAAGGCCAGCATCGGCTTGGTGCGCGGGCCGAACAGTAACGCCGTCGATTTGATGCCGATCAGCGCGTCGTCCTCGCGGTCCTGGTGGGCATAGATGGTGTCATAGCCGATCACCCAGGAGATCGAGCCGGCATAGAGCAGGAGCGCCGGCGGATCGAGGCGGGCAAAGGCGGCCGCCCAGCCCATCAGCGCGCCCCAGGAAAACGCCAGGCCGAGAACGATCTGCGGCCAATAGGTGATCCGCTTCATAAACGGATAGACCGCGACGATGGCGAGCGAGGCGATGCCGAGCACAATGGTGAAGCTGTTGAAGCTGAGGAGCACGGCGAGCCCGACGAGGGATTGCAGCACCAGGAACGCTGCGGCTTGCCTGACGCTGACCTGCCCGGACGGGATCGGGCGCGAGGCGGTGCGCTCGACGGAGGCGTCGAGATTGCGGTCGACGATGTCGTTCCAGGTGCAGCCGGCGCCGCGCATGGCGAACGCGCCGATGAAGAACAGCGCCAGGTGCCAAGTAAAATGCCACAGGCTCGGCGCACCAGCGCGGGCGACGACGGCGGCCAGCGCCGCCGACCACCAGCAGGGGATGAGCAGGAGCCAGGAGCCGATCGGGCGGTCGAGCCGCGACAGCCGCAGATAAGGCCGCGACCAGGCCGGCGCGATGGTATCGACCCAATTGCCGGTCGAGTCCGCAACCGAGCCGGCCGCGGGCTTCATCGCCGGGTCATCGCCCCAGTGGATTGCCGGTCAGCGTGTCGAAGGTGCCGCCGCGGCCGGGCTTGGTGTTGGTATTGGACGACGAATCAACCGGGGTCGTCTTGATGGCATCGCTGAGCGTCGGCGCTTTCGGCTCGGGCGCCGCGGTGCAGGCGGCGTCGCGAAATTTTGTCGATTTCTCGTGGCTGGCCTTGGCGGCGGCGACCGCCTGATCCGGCACGCCGCACCAGGTCTTATTTTCGATCAGAAATTTGACGACCTTGTCCTCGGCAGCGACGAATGCCGTCATCAGCCGGCAGATATCCTTGCGGTCGGCCTTGGCTTTCATGGCCGCCTGCACGGCATTGGCTTTAAGCTGGGTAGCCTGACTGAGCGCCGGGAACTGCATGCATTGCGACGGCTGGCCCATCTGGGCGCGCGCCGGCGGCACACCAAGCGCAACGGTTGCCGATGCCAGGCAAAGCGCGATGGCGAGGCTGCGGTTCATCGGTAAGGCCCTGTCCCACATCCCATTGAGGCCCCGTTGAGGGGTTCCGGTGGCGCGCTCGGTTTTGGTCGGCGAAATTAACAAAGCCGGTGCACTGTGCCCGAAGTCGCGCGATGTTTAAAGACAGCCGAATTCGGCGATTACGCGGCAGCATCCCTCGTTAGCCCTCTTTTCCGGGCCGCGCTTAAGGGGCACAACGACGCCGGCGGCGGTCCGCTATCGATTTGGGGTCAAATCCGGCCGAAAACTCCGCTTTTGCCAGGTCCACTTTTGCCAGGTCCGCTTTTACGGGTCCGCCGCCATATCGGGTTTTGCCATGTCCGGCCATGATTTCCGCAGTCCCCGGCTGTTCGTCGACGCGCCGCTCGAGGCCGGGGAAGCGGTCGCGCTGGAGCGTGCCCAAGCGCACTACTTGAGCCACGTGCTGCGGCTCACGCCGGGTGACCGAGTCCTCGTTTTCAACGGCCAGGACGGCGAGTGGAGCGCCACTTTGGAGGGCGCCGGGAAACGCACGAGCCTCCTTGTCGGCGCCAAGACCCGGGAACAGAGCGCGGCCGCAGATTTCCATTACCTGTTCGCGCCGCTCAAAGCCGCACGGCTCGATTACATGGTGCAGAAGGCGGTGGAGATGGGGGTGTCGCGGCTCGTTGCGGTGCTGACCCGCCACGGCCAGGTGACGCGGGTCAATCTCGATCGGATGCGGGCCAATGCCATCGAGGCGGCCGAGCAGTGCGGCATTCTTGCGCTGCCGGAGATTGCCGAGCCGGTGGCGCTGACGCGCTATCTCGCCGAACGCGACCCGGCGCGACTCTTGGTATTTTGCGACGAAGACGCCGCCGCGGCCAATCCGGCCGCGGCGCTCGCCAAGGCCTCGGCGCAGAACGGACTAGCGGTGCTGATCGGACCGGAAGGCGGCTTTGCCGCAGATGAGCGCGTGGCGCTGTTAAGCGCGCCCAATGTGGTGCGGCTTTCGCTCGGCCCCCGCATCTTGCGCGCGGATACCGCGGCGGTGGCGGCGCTGGCCGTGGTGCAGACGGTGCTCGGCGACTGGCGATAAAGTCAGTGAATGCGGCCGCGCCGGTCGTAGCAGACGAAGCTCACGTAATCGCCGTAGACGCGATGAATGCTCGTGATCTTGCCGAGGCGGCCGTAACGGGCGCAAAAGCTTTCGGCGATCTGTTGGTAATCGCCGGCCGGAGCGGGGCTGTAGGGAAAAATGCCGCCGGTATTATTCCCGGTGATCCCCGGACCGGGGCCGGCGAAGTCGGAGCCGAACGCCATTGCTTCGGTCATGGCACCGGTATTGGCCGCGGCCGCAAACAGCGCCGCAGCGCCGAACGCTATCAAAAGCTTACGAACCATCGGCGAGCCTCCCGCGCCCGAGCTACGCCGCAACCTTAATTGCCCAGACGGCGGATGGAAAGCGGCTCGCGGCGCGCCAACGGGCGTTCGCGAACTAAATTCACATCATCGAATAGGCGCTCGCCACCATGCCGACGGGGCGGCGATCGGCGGCATGGAGGAGCATGACGCGGCCGAAACTGGTGTTGCGGCCGATGCGCACGACGCGGGCATCGGCGACGATGTCGAAATTGACCGGGCGCAGAAAGTGGGTGGTCTGATCGATGGTGCTCATCGGCCGGTAGCCGTTCCAGGCTGCCGAGCAGGCGATGACCATGGCAGTGTCGGCGAGCGCCATCAGCGCCTGGCTGCAGACCGCCGCGCCGTCGGAGCAGATCTTTTTCGAAAACGGCATCCGTACCGTGGCCCCGGGTTGCCAATCGGCCGGCGCGCCCGGGGGGCGGACCGGCTCGACGCTTTCAACCAGCAGCGCCAAATCCTGCACCCAAGACGGAAACACTTCGGTCATCAGCCGCCCCGCAGCGTGCAGCCCGAACGAAGGCTGCGGCTTTACCAGCGGATGCACGTTGCCCATCGTCGCTCTCCCCCCAATTCCGCCCCGCTGTCCCGCTGCCCTCACGGCGGAACATGCCAATGCCAACTACGCAAATTGAACAGGGTGCCGCGAAACTGCGGCCTTGCTCTTGCGAGCACGCTGACGAACGAATCAAATGCAACGACTGAGACTTGGTAGCACACCATAAGTAGAATCCGGTAGAATCCCGGAGGCCTGCGGGCGTCCCGCCGCCGGCAGCCCGGTGCATCGCGGGACCTTGACCGGCGATCATGGGCGCGGCACGCTGATGCCGTCTGGCGTGGGATCGGGGAAGGCAAAATGGCGCGATCGAAGCTGCGGGCGGGTCTTTCGGCATGCGCCGCATTCGCCGCGGTAGTCGCCGCGCTCGGGGTTTTGGCGCCGGCGCGGGCCGCGACCGTCCTCGAGAAGAATTTCTGGATGCCTGGTCCGGATTACAGTCGCGACTTGCCGGCTTGTGAATATCATGCGGCGCTCGACCGCATCATCCGGGATTTCCATTCCAAGGAAAATCGCTTCTGGAATTCCGAGTTGCAGATCGTCGGCTTCGAGAACATCCACGAGATCGACACCATGCCGTGGGCGGCGCAATCCATCCCGCGCCGCTATTGCGGCGGCACGGCGGTGATCAGTAACTCCACCAAGCACAAGATCTACTATTCGATCGCCGAGGATGACGGCATGATCGGCATCGACTGGGGCGTCAATTTTTGCGTCGTCGGGCTCGACCGCAACGATGCCTATGGTCCGCAATGCCGGGCCGCGCAGCCCTGATCGCGCTTGGGACCTAGTGCTGCAGTGCCTGCAGAACGCAATCGCGCAGCCGCACCGGGTCCCGCGCGCCGCGCTGCGCGAACTCGATCACGGTTTTGGCCACCGTGGTTTTGACCACCGCGTCAGAGTCGCTTTGATCGCACTCGCTGATGCCAAGCATTCGGCATACTTCCGCATAAGTGCGTGTCATGGCCGAGACCGCTTCCGGCTCGAACGGCTCGTTCTGGAACAACCGATAGACGGCCATGCCTGCCCTCCTGCCTTCCGCTTGAATGCAGCTCCGCCGAGGCCATCCGGAGTTAAGGCTGGCGTCGCGGACGTGCCAGGACATCCACGAAAATGACGCCCGTTATTCGTCACATGGTCGCAAAGCTGCGTCAGTGCTGCCACGATCCACAGGATGTTCTTGATTTGTTCTAACGCGACGCTATACTGCGTTGTCCGGTCAGAGGGGCGATCATGGTCAAGTGCGTCGTTGGCGTGGCGTTGGTTGCGTTGTTGTTCGCCCCTCGGCCGGCCACCGCGCAAGACGGCGCCGCGGCGGCGCATGCCGGCGCGCCCGGCCGGTTCGACTTTTATGTGCTGTCGCTGTCGTGGTCGCCGTCGTTCTGTGCCGAAGCGGCCGAGCGCCGCGCCGGCGCCACGCCGTCGCGCCAATGCGGGGCGCGGCCCTATTCCTTCGTCGTGCATGGGCTGTGGCCGCAATACGATAAGGGTTTTCCGGAATATTGCATGACGCCGGCGCCGCGGCTTAGTCGCGATATTGTTTCGTCGATGCTCGACCTGATGCCGGCGCCGCGTCTTGTCTATAATGAATGGGACAAGCACGGCACCTGCGCGGGACTGTCGCCGCTCGCTTATTTCGACACCGTGCGCCAGGCGCGCGCGGCGGTGAAAATCCCGCCCGATTACAGCGCGCTAAAAACCCCGCTTGCGGTCGCGCCGGGCGCCGTCGCCGACGCCTTCATCAAGGCCAATCCCGGACTTTCCGCCAAGGCGATAGCGGTCGAATGCGACGGCAAGCGCCTCACCGAAGTTCGGCTGTGCCTGGCCAAGGACGTGGCTGCGGAGTCCGGGACGGTGCAGTTTCACGACTGCCCGGAGATCGCCAAACGCAGCTGCCGCCGCGATCAAGTGCTGATGCCGCCCGTTCGCGGCGGTTAAGGACTTGCATCTCACCCGATAGGCTGCGCTACACACGGAGCGATGAACTATCAGCACGCCTTTCACGCCGGCAATTTCGCCGATGTGCACAAGCACATCGTGCTGACGCTGGTGCTCGACTATTTGCGTGCCAAGCCGGCGGCGTTCCGCGTCATCGACAGCCACGCCGGCGCCGGCCGCTACGATCTCTTCGGGCCGCAGGCCATGCGCTCGCCGGAATGGCGCAACGGCATCGCGCGCGTCGTCGCCGCGGCGCCGAAACTGCGGCAGGACGCCGCCTCGGCGCCCCTCAAATCCTATCTCGACATCGTCGCGGCGGCGAATGCCGCCGGCGCCTTGCGCGTCTATCCCGGCTCGCCGCTGATCGCCAAAGCGATGCTGCGGCCGCAGGATCGCCTGATCGCTAGCGAGCTCGAGCCGCGCGCGGCGGCTTCGCTTAAAAACGCGCTGCGCGGCGATCCGCGCGTCAAGGTGCTGGCGATCGACGGCTGGATCGCGATCAAAGCCAATGTCCCGCCCAAGGAGCGCCGCGGCGTCGTGCTGATCGATCCGCCCTACGAGGATGCGTTCGATTTCAACCGGCTGACCGAGGCGCTTGGCGAAGCGCATCGCAAATGGCCGACCGGCATTTTCATGCTGTGGTATCCGATCAAAGAGCGCGACGCGCCCGACGCGCTGGCGCGGCGGCTGCGCCGGCTCGGCGTGGCGAAAGTGTTGCGCTCCGAAATCGCGCTGGCACCGGCCGGACCCGCTGCGGGACTCGCCGGTTCGGGTCTGATCGTGGTCAATCCGCCTCACGCATTGGCGCGGGACTTAGAGATTTTGCTCCCCGTACTTATACGGGTGCTATCGCCGAACGCGGCGCAGCGGCTCGACTGGCTCGTCGGGGAACAACAGCGCAGCGTTCGCGGGCAGGCGGTGAAACGCTAGCCGCAAACTGCTGCAACCCGCCGAAAACGGTCGTTTGCCACTTTTCCACACGTGCAAATTGGGTTAATTGACTCATTGCTGCTTGGACGTTCCGCCTCCTGTGGGGGGCCGGCGGAGTGACCTGAGACCGTCTGGGGCTCAAGCTCTTTGCTCGCGTGAATGTTCTTGCTGGCCGTCGCGCCGTGGGGGTGGCGGCGAAGAACTACGGGGGAAGGAGTGTCTCGATGGCAATGACCGGTACGGTCAAATTTTTCAACGGTGAACGCGGCTATGGCTTCATCAAACCGGACGACGGTGGCCGCGACGTGTTCGTGCACATTACCGCAGTTGAACGTGCGGGGCTCAAGTCGCTGGTTGAGGGGCAGCGGATCAGCTTCGACGTCGAACCCGATAAGAAGGGTAAGGGCCCGAAGGCCGTCAATCTCGTCGTCACCGGCTAAGACGACGTCGCCGCGGCGCGCAATACGCCGCGTGGCTTGAAAAACGGACGGCAGCGCCGCCGCCCGTAAGGCAGCGCTTTTTACCGCCGGATGTGCTTTATTTCTTCCGCATTTTCAACGAGCTCCAATCAAGGTGCCGCAAATGATGATCTTGCGTTCCTCGCCGTCCTCGCCCTTTGGCCGCAAGGCGCGGATTGCCGTGTCGCTGCTCGGCTTCGACGGCGAGGTCAAAATCGAGCCGGCCGACACCACCGACGTCAACGACAGCGTGCGCAGGCAAAATCCGTTGGGCAAAATTCCGGTCCTGATCGCCGAGGACGGCACCGCCTATTACGACTCGCGGGTGATCCTCGATTATCTCGACGACCGCGCCGGCGGCGGCAAGATCGTGCCGCGCGAGCCGAAGGCGCGGCTCGCGGCGCTGCGCCTCCAAGCGCTGGGCGACGGCATTCTCGATGCGTCGATCCTGACCATCTACGAGGCGCGCTGGCGCCAGGCGGACAGGCGCGAGCCGAAATGGCTCGACCATCAGGCCGGCAAGGTGACGCGCGCGCTCGCCGCGCTCGAAGCCGCGCCGCCGGCGCTCGACGGCGGCCTGCCGAATGCCGGTCAGATCACGCTCGCCTGCGTGCTCGGCTACCGCGACTTCCGCTTCGCCGGCGATTGGCGCAGCGACCACCCGCGGCTCGTCGCCTGGCTCGACAGTTTCGCCGCGCGAGTGCCGGCCTATGCCGCGACCAAGCCGGCGGGGTGAGGGCGAGCTTTCGTTTTGCCGCGCGCCCCTACAGATAAGCGCGTTCGAGCCCGCGCGCGGCCATCAATTCGGCGATGCGCTTGCGCGCATGGAAGACGCGCGTCTTTACGGTGTTCTGCGGCACGCCGATGATGCGGGCGATCTCCTCGATCGATTGCTCGTGATAATAGACGAGATCGATGACCTGACGATGCGCGCTCGACAATTGTTGCAGGCAGGCCTGCAGCATCGCGCTGCGATCGGTTTTTTGCATGGCGACTTCCGGATCGTCGGCCGGGTCTTCGAAGCCTTCGGCAACCTCGTCATCGAGCGGCGCGAACGAGCGCTGCCGTAACGCGCTCAACGCCTTGTAGCGCGCGATGCCCAGAATCCAGGTTGTGACCTGCGAGCGCGCCTCGAAACCGCGGGCGCCGCGCCAGACGTCGAGAAACACTTCGTTCAACAAATCCTCGGCGGTCGTTTCGTTTTTGACGATCCGGGTGAGGAAACGGAAAACCCGCAAATGGTGCCGGGCGAACAGAAGCCGCATGGCGTCCCGATCGCCTTTCGCGATCAGTCCGATCAGCGCTTGGTCGGACGTTGCCGGGATCGACGGCGGCCGGCCCGACGCGGCTGCGGAAATCGCTGGATTGCATTGCATGGCGCTGCCCCTGTGGGGGGAACCTAGAGGTCCTCGGCGCCACGGTTCCATTCTACGTTGGGTAACGGGTTATGTCGGAAGGGAGGGGGACCCTATACGCCGGTATAGGGCAGCGGCGCCGTGGCGGCTCACCCGCCGCCGATCAACCGCGGTCGCCGGTGTTGGATTCGAGCGCCTTGTCGAGGCAGGCGATCAGGCTTTTTTCGTCGAACGGCTTGCGCAGGAAGCCCGAGGCCCCGGCGTTGAGCACACGGTCGCGGACTTTCTCCTCGAAATACGCGGTCATGAAGATCATCGGCGTGCGGTGGCCTTCGGCAATCAGCCGGTCCTGCAGATCGGCGCCGTTCATGCCCGGCATATTGAGGTCAGTGATCAGGCAGGACGAGTCGCGCCGCCGGTCCGACTGCAAATATTCCTCAGCCGATGAAAATATCGCGGCGCGGTAGCCGAGCGAGCGGATGAGCCTGGCGGTGGCCTCGCGCACCGAGGCGTCGTCGTCGATGATGGAGATCACGCGCTGCTTTGCCAATTTTCTTGCCCTTAGACCGTGATCCGATCGAATAGAAACGGATCATGGTCTGGCTGTTTCACCGGAGCATGATCTTTTTCCGAAAACCGGCATCCACTTTTCGGGATCATGCTCCAGACAGCGCGTTTTAGTCGCAACGGATGATGATCCGCTACTGTACATGGGCAAGGTTCGGGCATCGGATTGGGCTACGGAACTATACTTGAGTATAGTGGGTCATGCCGGTTCCCGCCGAATGCCCAAGGCGTCCGCCATCCGCACCAGCTCGGCGAGCGATTTTGCCTCCATCTTGCGCATCACGCTGCCGCGGTGAACCTTGACCGTGATCTCGCTGACGCCGATCTGTCCGGCGATTTGTTTGTTCATCAGACCGGTGGTGACGAGACCCATGATTTCCTGTTCGCGCGACGTCAGCGTCGCGAAATTCGCCTTCAGCCTCGCGATGTCGCCGGCGCTCTTGCGCCGGTCGCGATCGCGTTCGAGGCCGATTTGCACGGCGTCCAGCATATCCTGATCGCGAAACGGCTTGGGTAGGAACTCGATCGCCCCCGCCTTCATGGCCCGCACGGTCATCGGGATATCGCCGTGGCCGGTCATGAACACGATCGGGATATCGATATCGGCCTTGGCCAGTTCGGCTTGAAAGTCGAGCCCGCTCAGCCCCGGCAGTCTGACGTCGAGCACCAGGCAGCTCGGGCCGTCGGCCAACTTGTTGCGCAAAAATTCCGGCGCCGAGGCGAATGCCTTGGCCTGCAAGCCGACCGATCGGAACAAGCGCGCCAGCGCCTCGCGCAGCGACGCGTCGTCGTCGATCACATAAACGATCGGCTGGGTGTCGGCGCCCGCAGTCATGAGATTGCCTGTTGTGCTTTCGCGCCGGCTTTGACCGCCGGCAGGACGACGCGAAAGATCGAGCCGCGCGGCCGTGCCGGTGCCGCGGAAAGCTGCCCGGCGTGACGTTCGACGATCATGCGGCAAAGGGCAAGGCCGAGGCCCATGCCGTGGGCCTTGGTGGTGATGAAGGCATCGAAAATGCTGTCGATCTGCTTCGGATCGATGCCGGTTCCGGAATCTTCGATCGCTATGGCGACGGCGGTGTCGCCCTGCCGCTCGGTGCGCAGCTGCAAGATGCGGCGGCCGTCATTGACAGCGTGCATGGCTTCGATGGCGTTGCGCACCAAATTGATGAGCACCTCCTGCAATTGCCCGCGGTGGCCGATCACAGGCGGCAGGCCGGGCCGCAGCGCGGCACGTGTCGTGACGCCGTCGCGGGCAAGCTCCTCGCGCAGCGTTTGCAGGACGCCGGCGGTAAGCTCGTTGACGTCGAGCGGCTCATGGCCCTGATCGGCTTTGCCGAATAGAGCGCGGATATTGTCGAACACCTGGCTGGCGCGATGGCTGTCGCCGACCATGCTGTCGAGCGCTAGGCGGGCTTCTTCCAGATTGGGCGGGGTGTGCCCGAGAAAGCGCAGCGCCGCGCCGCCGTTCGAGGCGATGCCGGCGAGCGGCTGCCGCACCTCATGCGAAATCGCGGCCGCCATGGCTTCCAGACTCATCAGCTTGTTGTTGCGTTCGCGCTGCAGCTCGGCGACCGAGCGGCCGAGCTCTTCGGTGCGCTCATGCAACTCGCCGAACAGCCGGGTGTTCTCGATGGCGATGATGGCCTGGGCGGCAAAATGGCGGGCGAGCTCGATCTGCTTGTCGGTGAAGGGGCGCACGGCAAGCCGCATCAGTACGATGACGCCGATCGGGCTGCCTTCGCGCAACAGCGGCACGCCGAGGACGGTGCGATAGCCGATCTCCTTTTGCGCCGCCTGCAGTCCATAATCCGGGTCGGCCAGCACGTCGGCGACGTGGATCGGTTTGCGCTCCATCACCGCCCGACCGATGACGCTGCCGCGACCCGGCGCGAACGGCACGCCGCCGGCAAGAGCCCGGTGATTGGGCGGTCCGCCGTAAGTCGCGATGACGCGAAAGTTCTCACCCTGTTGGCGATGCATGGCGGCGAGATCGGCGTCGCACAGCCGTACCGCCAGCGCGATCAAGGTGTCGAGCAATTGCTGCAGGTCGAAAGTCGAACGGCTGATGATGTTGAGTACGTCGGCGGTGGCGGTCTGCTGCTCGAGAGACTCCCGCAATTCGTGCAACAGCCGCGCATTTTGGACTGCAATGACCGCCTGATCGGCAAAGCTTGTCGCCACCTCGATCTGCTTGGTGGTGAACGGGCGAACCGCGGTGCGGCCGACCGTGAAGGAACCGACGAGTTCGCTGTCCTTGAACATCGGCACCGCCAGCGTGGTGCGCACGCCGGCGCGTTCGACGACGACAACCGTCGGCGGATTGCGCTCGATGTAGGACTGATCGGCTGACAAATCGGGAATATGAATGACGCTTCTCGCCGCCAGCATGCGCCCTGAAGCGGAATGCTCTTTGGGCCGATACGGCGCGCGTTCGCGCAAGGCCACGAACTCGGCCGGCAGATTATGGCTGGCGACAAGATGCAGCGCGTCGCCGTCCCAGCGATTGATGATGCCGTTGTCGGCGCCGCAAAGCCGCACCGCATTGGCCAGGATGGTGGCGAAGACCGGCTGCAGGTCGCCGGAGGAGCTAGAGATGGCGCGCAGCACCTCGGCGGTGGCCTTTTGCTGCGCCGCCGCTTCATCGAGCGCGCGTTTGAGCCGGGCGATCGCCGTTTCGCGTGTTGCGGTTTTCCGCGGCTGCGCTAGCCGCCGCGCGTCGCGGCGCCGTGGCGCGGCCGCCTTGCGGCGTCGCACCGCGCCGCGTTTGCTGCCGGCTTTGGCACCGGCTTTGGAGCGCCGTCGCATCGCTTCCCCCTGACCCCGCGCGCGGGACGCGGCATGGTAGCGGCAGAGGTGGGTCGACGGAAAGTGGCGCCCGTCCGGCATTGGCTGCGGCAGCCTCGCGGATATGGCATGCTTGGACCGCTATGCCGCTCTTTACCCTCGACGAGCTTGCCGATGCCGCCGTCATCGTGCGGAGCGTCATGCCGCCGACGCCGGCCTATGCCTGGCCGTTGCTGGGCAAAGCCGCCGGCGCCGAGGTTATCGTCAAGCACGAGAACCATACGCCGATCGGCGCCTTCAAAGTCCGCGGCGGGCTCGTTTATGTCGACGCGCTGTGCCGTGCCGGGCCGCGGCCGAACGGGCTCGTGACCGCGACGCGCGGCAATCACGGCCAGTCGATCGCGCTGGCCGCCGCGCGTCACGCGCTGCCGCTGGCGATCGTCGTGCCGGAAGGCAATTCAATCGAGAAAAATGCGGCGATGGTGGCCTTCGGCGGCGAGGTCGTCACCGCAGGCAAGGATTTTGACGACAGCCGGCTTGCGGCGGAGGAGATTCAACGGGACCGCGGCTATCATTACGTGCAGGCGTTTCATCGCGATCTGGTCAAAGGCGTTGCCACCTATGCCTATGAATTGTTCTCCGCGCATAGCGATCTCGACGCGGTTTATGTCCCGATCGGCATGGGTTCGGGCATTTGCGGTTTGATCACGGTGCGCGATCTGCTCGGGCTTAGGACCGAGATCGTCGGCGTGGTCGCCGACAATGCGCCCGCCTACGCGCTATCCTTCGCGGCCGGCCGCGCGGTGCAGACGAATTCCGCGCGCACCTTTGCCGACGGGGTGGCCTGCCGCGTGCCGTCGGACGAAGCGCTCGACGTCATCCGCAACGGCGCGGCGCGCGTCGTTCGCGTGCGCGAAGACGAGATCGCCGAAGCGATTCGCATCTATTATCGGACGACGCATAATCTCGCCGAAGGCGCCGGCGCCGCGCCGCTGGCGGCGCTGCTGCAGGAAAAAGCGCGCTATGCCGGCAAGCGCGTCGGCCTCATTCTCTCCGGTGGCAATATCGACATGCCGGTCATGGCGCAAATTCTGCGCGGCGCGACGCCCGCGGTCTGACCCAGGCCGGGCATTCATAAACCCAGCTCAAGGTCCGCTTCGCTCCAAAAGCGGCCGAATTGCTGCGTCGCCGCGAAAGTGTCGCGATGGGCCAATAACAGACCAACCGCGTTGCAGCAAAATAAGCTTATTCAATCACCTCGTCGGCTTCCATTTGCATTGAAATCGGCACTCCAATGCCAAGCGTCTTGGCAGTCTTCATGTTGATGACCAGCTCGAACTTGGTCGGCGTTTGCACTGGGAGGATGGCGGGTGTTTCGCCCTTGAGAACACGATCGACATACGACGCAGCGCGTTTGAACATATCAACCTGATCGGGCCCGTAGGACATAAGGCCGCCCTCGGTGGTGTAGAAATCGAATGGATAAATGGATGGCAGACCGCGCGACGCAGCCAACTGCACGATGAGCTTGTGATTTCCAATTGTGACGGGATTGGGTGCAACGACAAGCCCGTTACCGGAGCCTGCCGTAAAGTCAGTGATCACATGCTCGATCTGGCTGGCATCACGCACCTCTAGAGGAACTACCTCCTGCTTCAATAATTCCGCAGCAGATCGGGCTGCTTTCATGTCGTTGATGTTGGCGAGCGTATCGGGGTTATGGAGGAACCCGATTCGGTGAAGATTCGATGCTGCGGTCGTGAGCAACTCCAGCCATTTGCTACCCATCGCCGGCTCGAAATTCGTAAAGCCGGTGACGTTCCCGCCGGGTTCGGCCAAGGATGCGACCAGCCCCTCGCGGATCATATCTCCACCACCCACAAATACGATTGGTATCGTGCGCGTTTGATGCCACAAAGTTATCGTCGCGAGATTGGTACTTGTGACGAGCAGGTCCGGGTTCAGATTTACCAACTCGGCTGCAAACGTCTTCATAGCGTCGACTTTGGGGGCGTAGCGATAATCCACGCGCAGATTGATGCCATCCGTCCAGCCAAGGCCGTGTAATGCGGACCGTAACGCGGTGACTCTCGCTACCGCGGCCGGGTCATATTCAGCGTAGGGCATGAGTACGCCGAGCCGCCGGATTTGCCCCGCCGGCTGTTGTGCGCGCGCCGGGAGCGACCACACTGCCGCCGCGCAGCCGACAAGCGATATGAATTTGCGCCGCCTCATTCGATCACCTCGTCGGCGGTAGCGAGCAATGTCTCAGGAACGGTCAGTCCGAGCGCTTTGGCAGTTTTCAAATTTAGCACGAGTTCAACTTTAGTAGCCCGTTGCACCGGTAGGTTGGCAGGCTTTTCGCCCTTAAGCACACGTCCAGTATAAACGCCAGCCAAATGCCACGAATTTATAATATCACCGCCATAGCTCATCAGTCCGCCGGCATTCGCAAAATCACTATATGGACTAACCGTGGGGATCGAATTACGGAACGCGAAATCTTTTAGCTGCTCCTTATGAGTGGTGAATAATGCATCGGTCCCTAGCAACAACGCGCCTACCCGTAGTTGGAGCAATCTCGCAAATGCTTTATTGAAGTCGTCTTTAGTACTTACCTGCATGACATGAAGCTGCACCCCGATCTCGTTTGCTCCCAGCTGGGCCTCTTTTGCATCGTTCGCAGCATTCGTGGGATTCGTCGGATTGACGAGCAGCGCCATGTCAGTCACCCGGGGGACCAACATGTGCATCAGTTCTAGCCGCTTTGAGCCTACCTCCACGTTCAATGACGTAACGCCCGTAATATTACCCCCTGGCCGGGCAAGGCTCGCTACAAGCCCAACCCCGACAGGATCAACGCCGATTTGAAAGACTATCGGGATGGTAGTCGTCGCCGCTTTTGCCGCTAGTGCAATATTGGGGCCGCCAATCGCTGCAATGACGGTGACCTTGCGGTCCACCAGTTCGGCCGCCAAAGGCGGCAAGCGATCATTATGCCCCTCCGCCCAGCGATATTTGATCGCGACATTACGATCCTCGACGTAGCCGATATCACGAAGACCACCGCGGAAAGCGTCTAGTCTATCGGGGAATGCGTCGGGAGATGCGTTGCTAAGGAAGCCGATGGTTGGTAGCCCGATTGGTTGCTGTGCCACGGCAACTAATGGAGACGCGACAACAGCACCACCGAGAAGCGTGATGAAATCGCGTCGCCGCATTGCCTTCCTCGATGCTCAGAACTGTGCTGAGGATGCTTTCCAATTAAGGCGATTACAGCAGGCTTTTGCGACATGTGGAATGGGGTTCGGGCTCAAGTTGCGCCGTGTCCTCAACGCCATCTCTTTGGAGCCCACGCCCCAGGCTCAGACGCCGCCGACGGCGACGCTCTGCTTGAGCCGGTTCGGCCGTACCGCCGTTGTCGTCACCGGGCATAGCGGCGTCGGGATAGGGGTCTTTTTGAACGTCGGTGTGTCGCCGGCGCCGCCCTCGACGTCCACCCAGACCAGCCAATTCGTATCGTCGCGCGCGGTGAAATCTTCGCGGAAATGGCTCAGCCGTGACTCGGTGCGATAGAGCGAGGCGCCGAGGATGAAGCGCGCCGCGAGCAGCATGGCCTCGGTTTCTTTGAGCCGCACCAATTCGTGCACATGCGGTGCGGCGAGTTCGCGGAAGTCCTCGGCGAGGCGCTCGATCTTGCCATAGGCCGCCTGCAAGCGGTCGGCGCGCTTGAGGATGCCGGTATCGTAAGCAAACATGATCGCCTGCAAATCGCGCAGGATACGGTCGGACTCGGCCTGGGCGGTGGGACGAAGCGGCTGCAGCGCTTCCTCGTGCAGCGCTTCGACCTCGGCGAGATTGATGTCCGGCGCGGGCAGGCGATCGAGGTCTTCCACAGCGCTGCGCCCGGCGACCCAGCCGTTACCGATGCCGAGCCCGATATGGAAGCCGGCAAAATGATTGGCGCAGCCGCTTTGCGCCAGTCCGGCGGCAAGCAGCCCCGGAACGTCAGAGCGGCAATCCGGTCCAGTGCGGATCGCCATTTTGGTCATCTGGTTGAGCGCGTAATACGGCGTCTTGCCGAACATGTCGGTATTGGCTTCCGAGCCGAGCTTGCGGAAGAAGTAGTCCATCCACTTGACCTTGCTGTGGATGAAGTGATCGCGCATCGCTTCCGGTATCGGCGACATGTCGAGATAGAGCGGATCGTTGCCCTTCATTTTCTCGGCGGCCATGGCGCGGGCGATGCGCGGCACGTCAGCCTCGTCCGCCCATTCCGGCTCGTAGCCGCGCATAAAAGCTTCGCCTTTGGCATTGGTAAAGCGCGCGCCCTCCTGGATCGCAAACGTAATGCCTTCGAAATAAAATTTCGGCGTGCCCGGCCGCACGTAGCTGAATTCGGCATTGCGCAGCGCGGCGCCGGCGCGGTAGGCGAGCAGCGTGCCGGTACCGGTGATGTCGCGCACGAAGCCGGAGCGGAAGGTGATGGCGTTGGTGGCGATGATGGTGGCGCGCGCCTTGATCAGATGAAATTCGCCGGTACGGCTGTGGATCGCGGTGGCGCCGACGATGCGGCCGGACGGGCCGCCCAGCAGTCCGGTGACGAACAGCCGGTCGAGCAGCGCCACGCCTTTTTCCTCGAGCGCCAGCCGCAGCCGCCAGCAATATTCCAGCCCGCCGCCGTCCGGACACATCACACGGGCCAGATCGAGGCCGCGCGTCGGCCGGCGCGCATATTTGCCGTCGGCGTTGCGCGGGAATTTCATGCCCATCGCCTCGAAATCGGCGATGCGGTCGAACGAGTTCACCAGCGATTCCCGCACCAACAACTGATCGGCGATGCCGTCATTGCCGGCGACGATCTCGCGGGTGATGCCGTCGATGTCGTCCTCCGGAAAGGCGACGATCATCCAGGCATTGGAGAACGCGGTATGGCCGGTGCGGCCGGTCATCCAGGTATCGGCGACTGCGACCTTGGTGCCGTGCGCGCCGTGGCGCTTGGCGCTCAAGGCGGCGATCATTCCGCCGGCGCCGCCGCCGACCACCAGGATGTCGGTCTCGATCAATGTTCCATGCAAATGCGGCATGTGTTTTTTCACCTGCGCTCACTCACCAGGGTCGCGGTCGGTTCTTCACCGACGGATGGACGTCGACGATTTGCTCGGGGCAAAAAATTTCGCAGCTGAAGCAAGTGATGCAATGCTCGCGAAATTTGATCACCGGCAGGAGTCTGGTCTCAACGAGGCCGTCGAGCCGAGCCTGGCGCGGCGCCGGCTCCATGTGAATCACGTCGGCCGGGCAGACATCGTCGCAGATGCCGCAGCTCGTGCACTTTTCAATCTCGATATTTTCGATCATCCTGCGCCCGCTTCAACGCGTCGAATTGCGCGCCACTATGGACTGTCACGCCGCGCAACGGTAGTCCTTCACCGAGGACCTACCATGAGCTGGCCGCCCATTATGATTGCCACGTTGTATTACGATATGATTGCCACGTTGTATTACGATCACGTGCGCGTGCTGGTCGATGGACGCGTTTGCGTTGAGGGCTGCGCCGTCAGCTACCTGACGATGCCGTAGGATCGCGAGACCTGATGGCAACCTTCGTTCTTGTTCACGGCGCTTGGCACGGTGCCTGGTGTTGGCAGCGCGTCGTGCGGCTGCTCGCCCGCGCCGGCCACGACGTGGTCGCGCCGACGCTGACCGGACTTGCCGAGCGCTCGCACCTGCTGACGCCCGAGATCGGTCTCGACACCCACATTCTCGACGTCGTCAACGAGATGAAATGGCGCGAGCTTACCGAGGTGGTGCTGGTCGGCCATTCCTATGCCGGCTTGGTGATTTCCGGCGTTGCCGAGCGAATGGAAAAATCGATCGCGGCTTTCGTCCTGCTCGATGCGTTCTTTCCGGAGTCGGGGCAAGCGCTCGTCGATCTGGCGCCGCCGTCGGTGCGCGAAGCGTTCTTGGCGGCCGAGCGTAGCGGCGCTGCGACCATCCCGCCGCGTTCGGCGGCGATGTTCAACGTCAATGAACGGGACCGCGCCTGGGTCGATGCACAATGCACGCCGCAGCCGGTCAAATGCTGCCTCCAGGCGGTGACGCTGACGGGCGCGCGCGAGCGCATCGCGAAGAAGACCTACATCCGCGCCACGGCCTATCCGAGCCAACCGTTCGATCAGGCGTTGGCGAAGGCCCGCGCCAGGGGCTGGCGCAGCCATGAGGTGGCCTGCGGCCACGACGTCATGCTGGACGCCCCGGAGCGGCTTGCTGAGATATTGTTGGGCGAGCTCTCCGGCTGAGGCAAAACAAAAACCCCGGGGCAAAGCCCCGGGGCGCTTTGTCGGCCACGGTGTTGGCGCGGATCAGAACTTATAGTTCACGCCGGCGCGCAACAGATTGGCATGGAACGAGACGTTGTCGGTGGTCAGGCCGCAATTGATCCCGCAATTGAATTTGCCTAGGTCGACGTAGAGATATTCGACCTTGGCGGTCCAATTGGCGACCAACGCGGCTTCGAGACCGCCGCCGACCGTCCAGCCGGTTTTGTCGGCGGAGCTTGTCGGAAAGCCGGGCGTCGAGGCGCGGATATCGCCGAACGCGGCGCCCGCGGTCACGAAGGGCATGAAGCGGTCGGCGGCATAGCCAAGCCGACCGCGCGCGGTCGCAAGCCAAGTGTCGCTGGTCTTGCAGCCGGCCGGGCAGGCATTGGTGGTGCTGCCATTGATGTCGGCCCAGTCGATATCGCCTTCGACACCGGCGACCAAATGGCCGAACTGATAATTGTAGCCGACGGTGCCGCCGATGACGCCGCCGCTGATATTGCGGCTGCCGGTCGAGTCCCAGTTCGAGCTGCCAAAACCGCCGCCGCCGTTGATGCCGAAATAGAACCCGGTCCAGCTATAGGGCGGCACGAAGGCGGGAGCTTTCGGATAATAGGGCACGGGTTGGGGCCGCGCCAAATCGGCCGCCGCAGCCGCTCCGGCGAACGCCACGACACCCATCAGAGCCAGGCACAAACGCTTCATAGGGACCCTCCACTCGGTCATCGAACAGGTCCCGGATAGTATTCAGAATTAGATTTCAGGCTAGTGTAGAAAAGCCACAGTCGTCAGTCATTTTGAGTCTGTATTATGGCAAATAAATTCTATCGACGTCGAAATTATAGTTTTTATTTCATAAATTATACTTCAACACGGTCAATAAATTACTAAACTGGCTATTTTCTAGAAGTGATAGTTGACGCCGAGCCGCAGCAGATTGGCCGCGAGCCCGTTATTGGTGGCGGTGACGGAATAGCCGCGATTGGCGAAGTCGAGATAGAGCCACTCCGCCTTGGCCGACCATTGCGGGGTGAGGCCGACTTCGGCGCCGACGCCGGCCACCCAGCCGAAGCTGGTATGGCTCTCGGAAAGATTACCGGAGGTATCCGCGGTGAGCTCGCCGTAGCCGAGGCCGGCGGTGCCGTAGACGAGCACGTTATTGATGGCGACGCCGGCGCGGCCGCGCAGCGTGCCGAACCAGGGATTGGAGAACTGCCACGGCGCAAAGGTGTCCTCGGCGCCGGACAGGCTGAAATCGGTTTCGGCGCCATAGACGAAATTGCCGTGCTGCCAATTGAAGCCGGCTTCGAGGCCGCCCGCGACGCCCGACGGATGCGTCGGGTTGTTGCTGACATTGCCCCATTCATAGCCCAGCGTGCCGCCGAGATAGGGGCCGGCCCAGCTATACGCCGAATAGGAGGCCGGTGCGGTGTAATAGGGCGCCGTCGGCAGATCGGCGGCCGCTGCGGCGCCGGCCACTGCCAGCGACAGTGCCGCGGCAAAGAAACTCGCTCGGGGGATTGTTTTCATCTTGGCCTCCCAATTGGAATCGGGCGGAAAGAACGACGCCGCGGCCCCAGGCGGTGCTCTTGCGCTGTTGAAGAAAGCGCGTAAGCCGTCGTCCGATCGGGACAATTTATCGCGATGTTTAAGTTAAGCAGTGCTGAATCATTAAGGGCTTCAAAGTTGATATCGTTAAGAGAGTCTATATTTCACCGGCACAGTCCAGAAATGCCGCCATGAGCACGCCGAAACCAGAAATCGCACCCGAGAGCGAGCCCGTCGAGGAGGACGACGAGTCGTCGCTGCCGCAGCCCGACGAGATCGAAGCCGCGCTGCCGTCTTTCGAAGAGGATGCGGATTCGCTGGCCGCCGGCCGCGCCGCGATCCTGCGCTACGTCAAGCTGGCGCCGTCGCGGCCGGGCGTCTATCGCATGATCGATACGCGCGGCGACGTGCTCTATGTCGGCAAGGCCAAGAACATCAAAAAGCGCGTCGCCGCCTATGCGCGGCCAACCGGTCTCGACACCCGCATCGAGCGCATGGTCGCCGCGACCCGCACGCTCGAATTCATCGTCACCCGCACCGAGACCGAGGCGCTGCTGCTCGAAGCCAATCTGATCAAGCGGCTGCGGCCGCGGTTCAACGTGGTGCTGCGCGACGACAAATCGTTTCCTTATATCGTCATCACTGCCGATCACTGGGCGCCGCAGATCCTCAAGCATCGCGGCGCACGCACCCGGCCCGGGCACTATTACGGGCCGTTCGCTTCGGTCTGGGCGGTCAACCGCACGGTCAACGCGCTACAGCGCGCGTTCCTGTTGCGCTCATGCAGCGATCCATTTTTTGAGAGCCGGACGCGACCGTGCCTGCTCTATCAAATCAAGCGCTGTTCGGCGCCGTGCACCAAAGAGATCGATTTTCAGGATTATGCGGTGCTGGTGCGCGAAGCCAACGAGTTCCTGTCCGGCCGCTCGAAGCGGGTCAAGGACGAGCTTGCAGGCGAAATGGAAAATGCCTCGGCTGCGCTCGATTTCGAACGCGCCGCTATTTACCGCGACCGTCTCGCCGCGCTGGCGGCCATTCAGTCGCACCAGGGCGTCAACCCGCGCGGCGTCGAAGAGGCCGACGTGTTCGCGGTGCACCAGCAGGGCGGCTTTTCCTGCGTCGAGGTATTCTTCTTCCGCACCGGACAGAATTGGGGCAACCGCGCCTATTTTCCCAAGGCCGACCGCTCGCTCGGCGCCGGCGAGGTTTTGACCGCGTTCCTGGCGCAGTTTTACGACGACAAGCCGCCGCCGCGGCTCATTCTGATTTCGCATGCGATCGCGGATCGCGCGCTATTGGCGCAGGCGCTGTCGACCAAGAGCGGGCATAAGGTCGAGGTGCTGCAGCCGCAGCGTGGCGAGAAAAAAGACTTGATCGAGCACGCGCTCGCCAACGCTCGCGAAGCGCTGGGCCGCAAACTTGCCGAGACAACCTCGCAGCAGAAGCTGCTGCGGCAGCTCGCCGAGACCTTCGGGCTGCCGCGGGTGCCGCGCCGGATCGAGGTCTACGACAACAGCCATATCCAGGGCGCCAATGCGGTCGGCGCCATGATCGTCGCTGGCGCCGAGGGCTTTCGTAAAGGCCAATACCGCAAATTCAATATCCGCTCCGCCGATCTGACGCCTGGCGACGATTTTGCCATGATGCGCGAGGTGCTGGAGCGGCGCTTCAAGCGGCTCCTGGCCGAAGCGCCGCGGGAAGCTCAACCCTCTCCCGTTCCGGGAGAGGTCGCCGTGCAGCAAAGCTGCACGGCGGGTGAGGGGCTGCCGAAGACGGATCTCGAGTCCTCACCCGTTCTCGCTTCGCTCGAACGTCCTCCCCCGCAAGGGGGGAGGGAAGAAATCGCGGACTCGGAAGAGCCTGAGGAGTCGCCCTGGCCGGACCTCGTCCTGATCGACGGCGGGCAGGGCCAGCTCACCGCGGCGCGGCAGGTGCTGGCAACGCTTGGCGCCGAAGTTCCGCTGATCGCGATTGCCAAGGGGCCGGATCGCGACGCCGGCCGCGAAACCTTCTTTCTTCCCGGCCGCGACTCGTTCAAGCTGCCGCCGCGCGATCCGGTGCTCTATTTCGTCGAGCGGTTGCGCGACGAGGCGCATCGTTTCGCGGTGGGTTCGCACCGGGCGCGCCGCAGGCGCGATCTGCGGGAGGCCGGCCTGCAGGAGATCGCCGGCATCGGCCCGACCCGCAAACGCGCACTGCTGCATTATTTCGGCACGCTCAAATCGATCGAGCGCGCCTCGGTCACCGATCTGATGCAGGTCGACGGTATCAGTGCGGAGACAGCGCGGCGGATTTACGAGTTCTTCCATGACGGGGGCGGCGTAGGCGTCGGTTGAGGGGGCGGCATGATCCCGAAAAGGCTTGAAGCCGCGTCTTCGGGCCGGGAACAAGACCGTGTGGCAACGAAAAATAAGCTTGATCCGCAAAAGTGACGGTCCCGGCTCTGGTCGGCAGCCGCGGCGCGGCGCTATGGTAACCGCGATGGTAGCCTCATGAATTCGACCACGACGACTACGACGACCACGCCAGGCCGGCTCGGCGCCCATCCGCTGGCGCTGCCCAATATCCTCACTTACGGCCGCATTGCCGCGGTCCCCCTCGTGGTCGGCTGCATGTTCTGGCAGAACATTTTGCACGGCGGGCTGTGGCTGCGCTGGGCCGCGCTCGCCATCTTCATCGCCGCCGGCGTTTCCGACTTTCTCGACGGCTATTTCGCCCGCATCTGGGCCCAGCAATCCTCGCTCGGCCGCATGCTCGATCCGATCGCCGACAAGCTTCTGGTGGCGTCGTGCCTTTTGATGCTGGCTGCCGAAAGCACCATTCACGGCTGGGCCTTGTGCGCGGCGGTCGTCATCCTGTGCCGCGAAATCCTGGTTTCGGGGTTGCGCGAATATCTCGCCGAGCTGCGGGTCAGCGTGCCGGTGACGCGGCTCGCCAAATGGAAGACCACGCTGCAACTCATCGCCGTCGGTTTTCTGATCTGCGGCGAGGCCGGCGACGCCATCGTGCCGGCGGTGACGCGGATCGGCATTACGCTGCTTTGGCTCTCGGCGCTGCTGACCCTGTATACCGGCTGGGACTATCTGCAGGCCGGGCTGCATCACCTTACCAAGGAAGATGCCTAGGGTCTCCTTGGCCCTTTGAAATCAGAGACTGGCGCGCTCATATTGTCTCTGGTCTCTTTCCGAAAACCGCTGACCGTTTTCGGGATCGTTTGTGAAGGAGGATGCGTGAAGCTGCGCTATTTCGCCTGGGTGCGCGAGCGTATCGGCAAGGCGGAAGAGGATGTCGCGCCGCCGGCCGGGGTCGCAACGGTCGGCGATCTGGTGGCTTGGCTGGTGCAGCGCGGCGACGGCTATGCCTATGCCTTCGAAAACCCGAAAACCATCCGCGCCGCGATCGACAAGAGCCATGTCAAACACGAGGCGCGGATCGAGGGCGCCGCCGAGATCGCCTTTTTTCCGCCGATGACGGGCGGCTGATTTCGGAGAAGCGTCACGCCATGACCACGCTCATTCGCCTTCAGCAAGAAGCCTTCGACGCCGGCGCGGAAGCGGCGCGGATGACGCGCGGGCGGACCGACATCGGCGCGGTGGTGACTTTCACCGGCGTCTGCCGCGGCGACGAAAACGGCGAGGCGATCGCCGCGCTCACGCTCGAGCATTACCCGGGCATGGCGGAGACCGAGATCGCACGCCACGTCGGGGAGGCACAGGCGCGCTGGCCGCTCTTTGGCGTGGCGGTGATCCACCGCTATGGGCGCATCGCGCCGGGCGAGCCGATCGTACTGGTCGTCACCGCGTCGAGCCACCGCCAAGCGGCGTTTGCGGCAGCCGAATTCCTGATGGATTACCTGAAAACGCGGGCGCCGTTCTGGAAACAGGTCGAAAAGACGAGCGGGGCGGCGGCCGAAAAGACTTTGGTGGAAAAGACTTGGGTGGAGGCAAAGTCGGCCGACGATGCCGCCGTCGAACGCTGGGCGCCGCCGCCGCCAAGCCGCGCAGCGGCTAAATAATGCAAGCGGCGTGGGCCAAATAGATCAAGACGGCCCGGCGGATCGATAGCCAATAAGGGCTAGAAACTATCTATTTATTGTCGGCGCGCAGAGGTATTATGCCTGACCGGGCAGGTGCCTCGGTGTTCGGCAATCGCGCCAATTTATCTGGAGTCAATAATGGCCGTAGGTACTGTGAAGTGGTTCAACTCGCAAAAGGGCTATGGATTCATTCAGCCGCAAGCGGGCGGCAAGGATGTTTTCGTGCACATCTCGGCGGTCGAGCGAGCCGGTCTCAGCGGCCTCAATGAAGGCCAGGTGATCGAATACGAGGAAGTCGCGAACCGGGGCAAAACGTCGGCTGAAAACCTGAAAGTTCAGCGCTGATTTTCGCCGGGCGTTCGATCTATCGTGCCGCGCCGCCGAGTTCACGTGGCGCGGCCGCTTCGATCGAAGGCACCGGATCACGGCTCGTTAACCGCTCGCCGCCATGCTGCCCGGAGATTGATTCGGGGGTGATGCGTGAGTGCCGAAATACTGCGTTTGAGCGACTATCGCATCGACGATGGCGCCATGGGTGAGATCGATCTCGTAACCGCCGTCGACGTGGCGATCCGGGATTTACACGAAATTCTGCTGTGCTGGGGTTCAGAGGTGGCGCGGCAGCGCGCGGAAGAATGCGAGTTGATGCTGCGCCATGCGTTTTCCCGGAGCTGCCGTTGACCGCACAGAATCTCGATAGGACGCGGATGGAAAAGACGCCACCCTTAAATTCGCTGGATTATACGCTCGCCATCAAGAACAAAGGACGGCCGCCAAAATCCTGGCGCTGGGAAATTTATGCCGCCGGCAAGAGCAAGCCGGTGCGGCAATCCGAGTTCTTTGCCACGATGTCCGAAGCCACCCGCGCGGGCAAGACCGCATTGGCGGAAATCCGGGCCAATCGCGCCGCTTAAGGTCTTGGCCGCCCGTCGCCGATATCAGCGAGCCGCGACGGATGCCGTATCCTTCAGCAGGTGCCTGGCAAAATCCGGCAGCGTCCGAAACGCCAAGTGCAGGTTATCGCTGAAGGACGCGGTGTGGTAGCCGTGGCGCTTCCAGGCGAACGCGAGCGCATTGCGGCTGAAGATCGAGACGTGGCCGTTGCGCGGACCGACATACCACCAATTGAGGCCCACTTGGTCGAAGCCCTGCGGCTGCAAGAGCGTCGAGAACAGCACCAGTCCGGGCTCCGCCAAGTTTGCCAGCATGGCGGCGATGCCGGCCATCGGATCCGGCATATGTTCGAGCGTTTCGAAGCAGGTGACGAGATCGAATGTACCTTCCGGCCGCCGCGCGTGATCGGCGGTGAACGGATCGTAGGTCACGGCGATCGGATATCCCGCGCCCCGCAATACCGAGCAGAGGACGTCGTTACCGCCGCCGTAATCGAGCACCCGGATTTGCGCTCTGTGCGCGCCGAACAGGCGCTCGATCGTGCCGGCATTGATGTTCGGCCGTTTGGCCGCGTAGTCGGGATCGAGCGCAAGGTAGCCGTCGTTGTAGATGTGCGTCTTGAAGTCCGCGTCGCTCCAATCGTCGAACGCATCCGTGAACAGGAAGCTGCAAGCGATGCAGCGCCGATAATAAATCGGCAGGCTCGACAGCGGCAGCTGCTCGACGTTCGCTATCTCGCAGCTCCTATGGAAGTCGACGACGCCATAGAGCCGGGCCTCCCCGCCGCAAATTTTGCAGGACGCCGGCGACGGCGAGGCACGCTTTAAAGCGATCGTCGGCTCGTCTTCAGCGACCTGGACTCCGTCCTGACGGCTCAGCCCGAGGAGCGCGGTGCTGCGATTGCTATGCACGTCGGCGCGATCGGGCTTGAGCTCCAGCGCGCGGTCGTAGCTGGTAACGGCCTTGTCGTCTTCGCCCTGGGCGTGGAACACCAGACCGAGGTTCGACCAGGCATCCGCCGAATTGCCATTGCTTCGCAATGCCGCCGCGATTAGCCGGAGCGCCTTGGGGAAGTCGCCGCGCTGATATTCGATGAGGCCGAGCATATGCAGCGCGTCGAATTCGTCCGGCCGCTGCTGCAGCACTTCGGAACATAGCCGGCCCGCCGTGTTGATGTTGCCGGCTTGTTGCGCGGCAAAAGCCTGGCGCAGCTTGCGCGCCAAGCTGAGCCGTCGTGGAGCGGGAATCGGGTTGGGGGCGGGGTGACCGGTCATCATCTTATCGCCGGGGAAAACGCCCGGTCATGCGCGATTCGCCCCAACGAAGTCTTAATGCGCAAAGCGGCGCGGATCGCCGGCACTGCCTGCTCTCGGTCTGGCGGCGGCGCCTTGACCGCATTATGCTTGACGATCAGGGAGCCGAGAAGCTGCCGAAGGAGGACCGCCATGTCCGTACAAGCCCGTAAGCGCGTGCATGATGACATCCAACCGGAGAATCCCCCGGAGCGCGCCGCGCACTATCTCGACGCGCCCAACATGCCGTGGGAACCCACCAAGTTTCCGGGCATCAAGATCAAGGTGCTCTATAGCGACGGCGACGGCATCACCACGGCGCTGTTCAAGCTCGATCCCGGCGCGATCGTGCCGCTGCATGAGCACACCGCGCTGGAGCAGACTTACGTGATCGAGGGCTCGCTCGAGGATCACGAGGGCAAATGCGGACCGGGCCAGTTCGTGTGGCGGCCGGCCGGCAATCAGCACGAGGCGGTGGCGCCGAACGGCGCCATCCTGCTTGGCATGTTCCTCAAGCCCAACCGCTTCGCCTATGGCGAGAAATTCTTCACCGAGCCGGGCGAGCGGTAGGTCAGCCGATAACAGCTCGGACTGGCCGAAGGCAGGATATCGTCGCGACCGTTGTGACGGCGACGATCGCTGGCCGGATGGGTGGAGACAAGGCCTGACGCGTCAGTTCACTGACGCGCAAATCAGTGACCGGCCATGTGGCGGCCGATTTCGGTGAGGTTGGCTTGCGCCGCCGGCGTCTCGTAGACCAAAGCGCCGTGGAACATCACCACCACACGGTCGGCCAGTTCCAGCAGCTCGTCGAGGTCCTCGCTGACGAGAAGCACCGCGGCTCCGCGGTTGCGTGCTGCCATGATCTCGGCGTGGATTTGCGCAACCGCCGCGAAATCAAGCCCGAAGCAGGGGTTGGCGGCAATGAGAACGGAAACATCGCCGGCGAGCTCGCGAGCCAGCACGGTCCGCTGCACGTTGCCGCCGGAAAGCTCGCCGATGGCGGTATCGCCGGAGCGGGTCTTGATCTTGTAGCGGAAGATCTTGCGATTGGCGTCTTCGCTGAATTTGGCGCGATTGAGCCACCACCCGCCAAGCGCATAGGGCGCGCGATCAAATTCACGGAAGGCGAGGTTGTCCGCGACGCTCATTCTCGCGACGCAGGCGTTCTTCAACGGCTCCTCGGGCAAGACCGACAAATTGGCGCGGCGCATTTCCTGCCGCGTCGCATGATATGGCTCGCCTTGGAGGAACACTTGGCCACTCTCGGCTTCGCGCTGACCGGCGAGTACCTCGATGAGCTGACGCTGGCCGTTGCCGGAGACGCCCGCGACGCCGACGATTTCGCCGCTGCAGATCGATAAGGTGACGTCGCGTACTGCGGGCTGGCCGGAATCGTCGAGCGCGTTCAGCCCGTTGATGGCGAGCTTGGGCGCACCGAATTTGCCGGCGCGTGCCGGCTGGACCGTCAGTTCTTCGGCGCCGATCATGGTACGGGCCATGCCGTCCGGGCTCAAATCCTTGACATGGCCTGTGCCGGCGAGCTTGCCCCGCCGCAAGATCGTGACTTCGTCCGCGAAAGCCATGACCTCGCGGAATTTGTGCGTGATCATCAGCACCGTGAGCTCGCCTTGTTCGACCATGCCCCGCAGCATGCCGAGCACTTCGTCGGCCTCGCCCGGCGTGAGCACCGAGGTCGGCTCGTCGAGGATGAGAAAACGGCGCTTGAGATAAAGCTGTTTGAGGATTTCGCATTTTTGCCGCTCGCCGGCGGAAATCGCCGAGACTTTGGCGTTCAGTGGCACGCGAAACGGCATGGTGGACAGAAACTCGTCCAGGCGCTTGCGTTCCTTGCTCCAGTCGACGATCGGAGGCACGTCGTCGCGCGCCAGCACCAGATTCTCCGCGACCGTCATGGCCGGCACCAGCGTGAAGTGCTGATAGACCATGCCGAGTCCGAGCGCATGCGCCACGCGCGGATTGGCGATGCTCGCCTTTTCTCCGGCGACGACAATGTCGCCGCTGTCGGGCTGGTAATAACCCATGATGCATTTGACGAGCGTGCTCTTGCCGGCGCCGTTTTCGCCAAGAAGCGCATGAAACGTCGCCGGCGCAACCTTCAGCGAGACGGCATCGAGCGCAGTGAACTCGCCGAAACGCTTGGTCATGTCGCTCGCTTCGACGCCGAACGCATTGGTGTTGATGGGAAAGACCCGGATCACGAGATCGCCTCGATGAATTTTTCAGAACTTGAGACCGAGCCGAATACGCCACCCTGCATCTTGATCATCTTGACGGCGTGATCGTGATTACTTTTGTCGGTCGCGCCGCAGCAGTCCTCCAGCAACAGGCACTCGAAGCCACGATCATTGGCCTCGCGCATCGTGGTGTGCACGCAGACGTCCGTGGTGATTCCGCTCAGGACGATATTGTCGATGCCGCGCAGTCGCAGCATCAATTCCAGATCGGTGGCGCAAAACGAGCCCTTGCCCGGCTTGTCGATGATCGGCTCGCCGTCGCGCGGCGCAAGCTCCGCAATGATGTCCCAGCCAGGCTCGCCGCGCACCAGAATGCGGCCGCAGGGCCCGGGATCGCCGATGCCGGCGCCGATCTGACGCGAGCGCCAGCGCTTGTTGGCCGGCAGATCGGCAAGATCGGGGCGATGACCTTCACGGGTATGGAAGACGTTGAAGCCCTTTCCCCGCATAGTGCCGAGCGTACGCTTGATCGGTTCGATCGGCGCGCGCGTTAGCGATAGATCATAGCCCATCTTGTCGACATAGCCGCCTTTGCCGCAGAAATCGGTCTGCATGTCGATGATGATCAGCGCGGTGTTCTCCGGCCGCAGGTCGCCGTTATACGGCCACCGATAGGGGTCGGCCTCGACATAACGTTCTATCATCTGCCCCCCTTGTCTTCTCGCGCGGTCACCTGGTGATCGACAATTCCGCCGGCGCGCCGATCAGCGTGCGCTTCGGCGAGCATGTGGCGATCATGATCAGGAGCGTGAGGATATACGGGGCGGCATTGAACAATTGATAGCCCTCGGTCATCCCGACCGATTGCAGCGCGGGTCCGAGCGCTGCGGCGCCCCCGAACAACAGCGAAGCCCACAGGCACAGCATCGGATTCCAGCGCGCGAAGATCACCAAGGCGACCGCGGTGATGCCCTGGCCGCTGGACAGGCCCTCGTTCCAGCTGCCCGGGTAGTACAGCGAGAGAAATGAGCCACCGATGCCGGCAAGAAAGCCGCCGAACATGGTGGCGCCGAGCCGGACGTGATTGACCGAATAGCCCATGGCGCGCGCGGCATCGGCGCTCTCGCCGACGGTGCGGACGATCAAGCCCCATTTGGTCGTGCGCAGTGCCCAGACCAGGATCGGCGCCAGCGCCACACCGATCAAAAATAGCACGTTGATGTGCAGCGCGGCGCGCACATCCGGGATGCTGCTCCACCAGCCGAAATCGATCGATGACAGCATCGGTGCTGACGGTTCGATCAAGGGCTTGCCGAGGTAGAAGGCGAGCCCGGTGCCGAACAGCATCAGCGCGATGCCGACCGCAATATCGTTCACGCGCGGCAATCCGCAGATCGAAGCGTGCAGCGCGCCCATGGCGGAACCGACGACGCCGGCGGCAAGAACACCGAGCCAAGGCGAGCCGGTGAGATAGGAGACGCCGTAGCCGCTCATCGCGCCCATCACCAGCGTGCCTTCCAGGCCGAGATTGATGCGGCCCGAGCGTTCGGTGATACATTCGCCGAGACTGACAAAAAGAAACGGCGTGCTCACGCGCATGGCGCCGCCGAGCACTGCAAGCGGCACCGTCCATAATCCAATTCCGGCGGCATCGGTCATGTCACGATGCCTTCCGTTTGAAGATGCTGAAGCGGCCGTAAAGCGAGTCGCTCGCCAGCACGACCAGGAAGATCGTGCCCTGCAGCACCAGGACCGACGCGTCCGGCATATCCAGCCGGCGTTGCAACAGGCCGTCGCTGGCGCCGATGCCGCCAAGCAGGACCGCGACCGGGATGACGGCGAGCGGGTTCTGCCGGGCGAGGAAGGCGACCAGGATGCCGGTGAAGCCATAGCCGGCCGCGAGATTGGCATTGGCGGCGCCCTGCACAGCGGCGACTTCGACCATGCCGGCAAGACCGGCCGCGGCGCCGGCGAGAAAACAGGTGATCAGGATGAGCTTGCCGACGCTCAGCCCCACGACTTTGGCGGCGCGGATATTACCGCCGGCCACCCGCGCGGCGAAGCCGAACACCGTGTGATAGATCAAAATATATGACAGCACCGCGGCGATGATGCCGAACACCAGGCCCCAATGCACCTCGGTGCCGGGGATGTTGCCGATCATGTTGGCGGCGCCGATGCTCCGCGTCGACGGCTTGTTCAGGCTGGTCGGATCGCGCATCGGACCCTCAACCAGAAAATTGAGGATCGCCAGCGCGATATAGACGAGCAACAGGCTCGATATGGTCTCGTTGACGCCGCGATATTGGCGCAACGCCCCCGCCAGCATGATCCACAATCCGCCGCCGATCATGCCGGCGCATGCCATGCTGATCTGCACCAAAAGCGGCGGCGCGGCGGGCATGGCAAGCGCCGCGCCGGTCGCGGTCAGCGCGCCCATCAGCAAGGCACCCTCGCCGCCGATGATAACCATGCCGAGCTGCGCCGGCAGCGCGGTGCACAGCGCGGTCAAGATCAGCGGTGCGGCGCGGGTGAGCGTGTTCTGCCAGGAGAACCAGGTGCCGAATGCGCCCAGATACATATAGTAGTAGAGATCGAGCGGGCTCTTGCCGAACAACGCGACAAAAATCCCGAACAGAGCCAGCGAGACGACGAGCGCCATGGCGGGGATGACGACGTATTCCGCCGCACCCCCGAATTTCAGCCGGAACGCCTCGCGCAGAGATTGCTTGGCTGCGGTGGGCGCAAGCGGCGCGCCGACATCAGCCTTCACGAAGTGGCTCCGATCACGCCGTCGACCAAATAATCCATCTTCTCGAGTTCAGGATCCTTCTGGCCGCGGGACACCCCGGCTGCGATCACCGTGTTGCCTTTGTTGTCCGCGACCGGCCCCTTGAAGATGACGTAAGTGCCAGCCGTGAGCTGCGCTTTGATGTCGTCGGCCTGCTTACGTGCCGCATCGTCGACCATTGCGCCATAGGGCGACACTTTGACGAGCTCTTCCTTCAGACCGCCACGATAGAAATTCGGGATGGTCTGGCCGGATGTGAACATCTTGACGAAGCGCGGATAGAGCACTTCCCAGTTCCACTCGGCGCCGGTGAGATAGGCTTTCGGCGCCAGCACCGACTGGTTGACGTGATAGCCGCACACCATGGCGCCGCGGCGCGCGGCGTTCTCGACCACGGTCTTCGGACCGTCGACATGGCAGGTAATGACGTCGGCGCCCTGATCGACCAGGCTGTTGGTGGCTTCCGCCTCCTTCACCGGCATCGACCAGTCGCCGGTGAAAATCACTTGCAGCGTCGCCTTCGGATTGGCGAGCTTGGCGCCGAGCATGAACGCGTTGATGTTGCGCAGCACCTGCGGAATGGGCTTGGCGGCGACAAAGCCCAGCTTGCCCGATTTGGTCTGATGGCCGGCGACAACGCCGGCAACATGGACTGCTTCGTCGATGTAGCCGAAATAGCTGCCGACATTGGTCGGGTCTTTGGGCGTCCACAGGCCGCCGCAATGCTCGAAGCGGATTTTCGGGTATTTTACCGCCATTTTCAGGACGTGCGGGCTGAAATAGCCGAACGACGTCGGGAACAGCAGCGTCGCGCCGTCGAGATTGATCATGGACTCCATGGTCTTCTCGACCGCTTCGGTCTCCGGCACCTTTTCTTCCTCGACCACCTTGATGCCCGACATTTTCTTCAGCGCCGCCGCGCCTTGCGCATGGGCTTGGTTGTAGCCGTAGTCGTCGCGCGACCCGACATAGATGAAGCCGACGGTGGTGGTTGCCGCGAGCGCGCGCTCGATAGACATCGATGCGCCTAAAGCCAGGGCCGCGCTTCCCTGCAACAAGCGGCGACGAGAGACATTGTCGAATTTCATGGCTGGCTCCTGTGCACGAGCGAGCGACCACGCCTCCCTCTGATACGTGGGTCACTCAGTCGGGAACGACAGACGGTTGACGTGAGCCCGGTTCGCAAGGCCCGTGCCACGCCGGCCGCGACATTTTTGTTCTTGGGAATAGCTGCGATTTCCACGGCGGCAGTGGCATTTGCCTGGGGGGCCATCTAGCCGGTGGGCATTGCGCCCAAAAATTGTGCAGCGGCAGCAGCGTTTTTAATCGCTGGCTTCCTATAACCGCTTGGCTACCGCGGAAATTAGACGAACGCGCGAAAAAAGGGCGATTACGCCGCGGCGGCCTTGCCGCCCGGATGCACCGTGTGCTCGTAATCGCGCATCAATTGCGCGGTGATGCGCGCCGGCGTGTAGGTCCACTGTGCGATCTCGGCCACCGCGGTGACTTCGGCGGCGGTGCCGGTGATGAAGCATTCGGAGAAGGCCGACAGCTCCTCGGGCATGATGCGCCGCTCGATGACCTCGATATTGTTGCGCCGCGCCAGGCCGATCACGGTCGAACGCGTGATGCCGGCGAGGAAGCAATCGGCGATCGGGGTGTGGATCTTGCCGTCTTTGACGAAGAAGATGTTGGCGCCGGTGCATTCGGCGACGCGGCCCTGCCAGTCGAGCATCATGGCGTCGGCATAGCCGCGTTGTTCGGCGCGATGCTTTGAGATGGTGCAGATCATGTAGAGGCCTGCCGCCTTGGCGAGGCAGGGCGCGGTCTTCGGGTCGGGCCGCCGGTAGTCGGCGAGATCGAGCCGGATGCCCTTTAGTCGCTGCGCCGGATCGAAATAGCTCGGCCATTCCCAGGTGGCGATGGCGAAGTGAATCTTGTTGTTTTGCGCCGACACGCCGAGCGCTTCGGAGCCGCGCCAGGCGATCGGCCGGACGTAGGCGCTCTTCTGGTTGTTCTTGTCGAGCACGAGCTGCTTGGCGGCGTCGATTTCGGCGACGCTATAGGGAATGTCGAAATCGAGAATCTTCGCCGAATTCTTCAGCCGCTCGGAATGCGCGGTGCTCTCGAAAATCTTGCCGCCATAGGCGCGCTCGCCTTCGAACACGCAGCTGGCGTAATGCAGGCCATGCGTGAGCACGCTGATCTTGCAGTCCGCGGTCGGAATGAGGTTGCCGTCGAACCAGATCAGATCGGGACGTTGGTCGAAGGGCACTGCCATGGCATTGTCTCCCTCGGTTATGGCCCACGTTCAGGCCCCAAGTCGCGGCATCAAAGCGGCCGCGCTTGATTTTTGCACCAGGACCGGAGACCCGCTATGGTCTCCGCCGCTCCAAGAGACGCGTCATGAGAGCGCGCTTCGGCGCCCTGCGCAATGTCCTGAGCGGCCAGATGTCGACTAAACTACGAACTTTGCCCGCGAAGCTTAACAAGCCAGCCGAAATATGTCAACATAGCTGACCTAATGGCCGACATCAGCATCACCGCACCTAGCAAGCCGCGCACGGCGGCTTCCGGCCAGGCTTTGTCCGAAGCCGCGCGGACCGCCAGCGAACCGTATTTCGACCTCATCGAGCTGTTGTTCTTTGCCTATCGCGACTTCGTCGGCGATCCCGACGAAGTGCTGGCCAAGCTCGGCTTCGGCCGCGCGCATCATCGCGTCTTGCATTTCGTCAATCGCAATCCCGGCATGAAGGTTGCCGACCTGCTCGACGTTCTCAAGATCACCAAGCAGTCGCTCGGACGCGTGCTCAAGCAACTGATCGACGAAGGCTACGTGGTGCAGAAAGAGGGCGCGCGCGATCGCCGCCAGCGGCTTCTCTATGTCAGTCCGGCCGGCGAGGCGCTGGCCTTGAAGCTCGCGGGACTGCAGACCGCGCGCATTTCGCGCGTGCTCGCCGAGCTCGGACCGGGTGCGCGCGAGGCGGCGCGGCGCTTCCTCGCCGGCATGATCGACGCCAAGGACCGCGATCACGTGCTGCGTCTGATCGCGCGCGCGGACTCGCAGGTCGAAGGGGAGCGCGCCCACGCGCGCGACGCTAATCCATGACCGCCGCCGACGTGAACCGGGCAGCGGACGCGCCGCCGCCGCCGGCGCAAAATCCGGCCGACGACGCGCCGCATCTCCTCGTCGTCGACGACGATCGTCGTATTCGCGCGCTGCTGTCGCGCTTTCTTCTCGGCGAGGGCTATCGGGTCTCCACCGCGGAAACTGCGCTTGATGCACGCGCCAAGCTCGCCGGCTTAAAGTTCGACCTTCTCATCCTCGATGTCATGATGCCGGGCGAAAACGGCTTCGATTTCGCCCGTAGCCTTCGCGCGGCTTCCAGCGTGCCGATCCTGATGCTGACCGCGCGCGACGAAAAGGAAAGTCGGATCATGGGGCTGGAAATCGGCGCCGACGATTATCTGGCGAAGCCGTTCGAGCCGCGCGAATTGTCGCTGCGGGTCGCCAATATCCTCAAGCGCGCGCGGCCGCCGGCCGCGACGCCGGTGGAATCGGTGCGCTTCGGACCGTTCGTATTTCATTTGGCGCGCGGCGAGCTGCGCCGCGGCGAAGAAGTGATCAGGCTGACCGACCGCGAGCGCGAAATGCTGCGTGTGCTCACGATCAGCGCCGGCGAGACGGTGCCGCGCCAGGCGCTCGCCGGCAACGGCGAGGCGGTCGGCGAGCGCACCGTGGACGTGCAGGTCAATCGCCTGCGCCGCAAGATCGAGCGCGATCCGAGTAACCCGCTGATCGTGCAAACCGTGCGCGGCGTCGGCTACCGCCTGGTGGCGGTGAATTGAGCGCGCCATGATCGGGCCCGACCATGACTAGCTTGGACCATGACTAGTTTAGACTCAGGCCTCGGTCGCTTGCGCACCGCCGCCGGGCAACTCTTCGCCGCGGCGAATGCGCTGGCGAGCGCCGGCGCCACCGTGGTGCGGCCGATCACCCAGCCGTGGGACCGCTTCGGCCGCTGGCTCAAATCCATGATGCCGAAGGGGCTTTATGCCCGCTCGCTGTTGATCATCATCGTGCCGATGGTGGTGCTGCAATCGGTGGTCGCGCTGCTGTTCCTGGAGCGGCACTGGAATCTGGTGACGAATTATCTGTCGTCGGCGGTGACACAGGAAATCGCCACGCTGATCGACGTCTATAAGACCTTCCCGCAGGACGCCGACCATGCGCAGCTCCGCCGTATCGCGCAGGACCGGCTCGGTCTGGTGGTCGATTTCATACCGGGCGGCCAGCTGCCGCCGCCCGGGGCGAAGCCGTTCTTCAACCAGCTCGACGAGGCGCTGTCCGACGATATTCGCAAGCAGATCGGCCTGCCGTTCTGGATCGATACGGTGGGCCGCTCGTCGATCGTGGAAATCCGCATCCAGCTGCCCGGCACGATCATGCGCGTCTTCGCGCCGCGCGCCGACGTGTACGATCCGAATTCGTGGATCTTCCTGGTCTGGATGGTGGCGACGTCGCTGGTCGTCCTCGCCATCGCCATCGCCTTCCTGCGCAACCAGATCCGGCCGATCGTGCGGCTCGCCGATGCGGCGGAAGCCTTCGGCAAGGGCCGTGAGCCGCAGAATTTCCGCCCGCGCGGCGCGCGCGAGGTACGCCGCGCCGCGGCCGCGTTCCTGGAGATGAAGGGCCGCGTCGAGCGCGCCATCGAGCAGCGCACCACGATGCTCGCCGGCGTCTCGCACGATCTGCGCACCATCCTGACGCGCTTTAAGCTCGAGCTCGCTTTGCTGGGCGAGGGCGCCGAAATCGACGCCATCAAGAAGGATATCGACGAGATGGCGGCGATGCTGGAGGCCTATCTGGCGTTTGCCCGCGGCGACACCGGCGAGCAATCGGCGCCGACCGACATCGCCGCGCTGCTCGACGAGCTCAAGCTCGAAACCGAGCGCCACGGCCATCGCGCCAGCGTGAGCTTTTACGGTCAGCCGGAGGTCACGGTGCGGCCGGCGGCGTTCAAGCGTTGCATCGCCAATCTCGTCAGCAATGCCTCGCGCTTTGCCTCTACTGTCGCCATTACCGGCCACCGCGATCACCGCTGGCTCACCGTCACGGTCGACGACGACGGGCCAGGGATACCGGCGCCGATGCGGGAGGACGTGTTCAAGCCGTTCCTGCGCCTCGACGATGCCCGCAATCAGGACGAGGGCGGTACCGGTCTGGGCCTCGCCATCGCCCGCGACATCGCCCGTTCGCACGGCGGCGACATCACGCTCGGCGATTCCCCGCTCGGCGGTTTGCGGGCGACGGTGCGGGTGCCGGTGTAGGGCATGCGTCCGCAACTTGCTGCCTATCAGCACAGGGATCCTAGAGCATGATCCCGAAAAGTGGATGCCGGTTTTCGGAAAAGATCATGGTCAATCAAAAAGCTAGAGCCCGGTTTTGATCCATCAAAAGCGATTAGGCTCTAGGTCGCCGTTTGGCGCGGATCGCCCTTCGGTCGCGCGGAAAGCCCGGCGGAAAGCGCGCGATTAATCTTGATGAGGTTCGCCGCGTGGTGCGGTTTCGGGGCGGTCATCAGCGAATAGGTTTCGCCCATGACGAACACGCTCAAATTCAAGATGTTTTGACGGATCTCGACGGGTAGCTCGTTCTGGTCGCTCATCACCGCGTCGATGAAGATCAGCCAGAGGCGGCGATTGTAGAGTAAGGCCTCCGCAAGGCCGTTTGGCCCGACGCGCGGCGAAGCTTTGCTGTCCCAGCGATCCAGGACGGCCTGCAATTTTGCGGCGGCGTCCAACAATAACCTTGCTTCGAGTTCGCGAGGATCGGCTACCTCGTTGGCAATCTTGGCGTAGGCCCTGCTTGCGTAGTGCAAGGTGGACGAGCTCATTTTCGAACGCACCGAGTAAGCTGTTTTGGCGGCGGGAGCCTATAAGAATTTTCGGTTAAAAATTTACTTATTGACCAGCGCCTGCGGTCGACGGGCGCGGCAAGTTGGCGGCGCGAGGACGATCGATCTTGAAACCGCTGCTGTTTTCCTTATCTCGACATCGATAAATCGCCATCCTGGGGGACGCCTTATGACCGTGGCTGAAGAGACCAAAGCAGACAAAGCCGAGAGCCGTCAGTTCCAGGCAGACGTCGCCAAGCTCCTGCACCTGATGGTGCATTCGGTCTATTCCGACAAATCGGTGTTTTTGCGCGAACTCATCGCCAATGCTGCGGATGCCTGCGAGCGGCTGCGCTACGAAGCCATCGCCGATCCGGCGCTTCTGGGCGACGATGCAAAGCCGCGCATTACCGTGGCGCTCGATGCCGAGGCCAAGACGCTTTGCGTCGAGGACAACGGCATCGGCATGAGCCGCGAGGAGATGATCGAGGCGCTCGGCACCATTGCGCGCTCGGGTACCAAGGCGTTCCTGGAGCGGATCGAGGCGGACCAGAAGGAAGGCGAGGGGGAGGGCAGCGCGCTGATCGGCCGCTTCGGCGTCGGCTTTTATTCGGCCTTCATGGTGGCGGAGCGGGTCGACGTGATCTCCCGGCGTGCCGGCACGGACGCGGCCTGGCAGTGGTCGTCCGACGGCAAGGGGGCGTTCGACATCGCGCCGGTGACCGACGTGAAGGCCGCGCATCGCGGCACCCGCGTCGTGCTGCATCTGATGGACGAGGCCAAACAATACGCCGAGCGCGTCACCGTTGAGCCCTTGATCAAGGCGCAGTCGGGACACGTGCCGGTGCCGATCGCGATCGTGGACAAGCCCGGCGCGGCGCCGGCCGAGATCACCGACGGCGCCGCTTTATGGGCCAAGCCGAAGGCCGACATTAGCGCGGCCGATTACACCGACTTCTACCGCAGCATTGCGGTGGCCTTCGACGAGCCGGCGCTGACCATCCATTTTCGCGCCGAGGGCCGGCAGGATTATACGGCGCTGTTGTTTGTTCCCAGCGCCCGGCCGTTCGATCTGTTCGATCCCGACCGCTCCGGCCGCATCAAGCTCTACGTCAAGCGGGTCTTTATTGCGGACGATGCCGAGATTCTGCCGCGCTATTTGCGCTTCGTGCGCGGTCTCGTCGACTCCGCCGACCTGCCGCTCAACGTCTCGCGCGAGAAAATCCAGGAGAGTCCGCTCCTTGCCGCGATCAGGAAAGGCGCGACCAGCCGCGTCCTTGCCGAGCTCGAGCGGCTCGCCGACAAGGAGCCGCAGACTTTCGCCAAGATCTGGGACACGTTCGGCGCGGTCGTGAAGGAGGGTATCTACGAGGACTTCGAGCGCCGCGATACGCTGTTAAAGCTGGCGCGTTTCAAGACCACGGCGTCGGCCGACGAATGGCGCAGCCTCAAGGACTATGTCGCGGCGCTCAAGCCCAACCAGACCGCGATCTATTACATCGCCGGCGACGACATCGCGCGGCTGAAAGCATCGCCGCATCTCGAAGGCTTCCGCGCCCGCGGCGTCGAAGTGCTGCTGTTGCCCGATCCGGTCGACACCTTCTGGGTCATGTCCGGCATCGGTTTCGACGGCAAGCCGTTCAAGTCGGTGACGCAGGGCGCGGCCGACCTGGCGCTGATTCCGCCGTTGGATACAGCAAAAGAGCCGCAAGGCGAAATTGCCGAGACGGTCAAGCAATTCCTGATGTTCATGCAAGGGACACTTGGCGATGCGGTGACGCAAGTGCGCGCGTCGGATCGGCTTACCGACAGTGCGGTTTGCCTGGTGGCGCCGGATTCCGGACCCGACCGTGCGCTGGAGCGCATTCTCGCCGGCGCCGGCCGGCTATCCTCGGCGTCGAAGCCGATCCTCGAAGTCAATCCGCAAAGTGAACTCGTCGTTGCGCTTGCCGGGCTCGGCGACGCGGACCGGAGTTTTAAGGAAGACGCGGTGCACCTTTTGTTCGACGAGGCGCGGCTGCGCGACGGCGAGCGCCCGGTCGACGCCAAGGCGTTTTCCGATCGGCTGGCGCGCGTGCTCGGGCGCGGGCTGCGTCAGGCTTAAGGCTCAACAGGGCCGCGGGCCGATCATTCCGCCGGCGTGCGCATCTCGGCGGTGATCCGAGCCGGCTCGCCGTCGTGCGGCTGAAGCGACGGTTCGATCGGCGGTTTCGAGCCCTTCAGCCGGAAATAGATCTGCGAGCCGATCAGGATCACGCACATTGCTACGAAGACGGCGCTGATCGGCCGTTCGACGAAGACGCCGAGGTCGCCTCGCGAAATCAGCAGCGCACGGCGGAAGTTCTCCTCGAAGCGCGGTCCGAGCACAAAGCCGAGCAGGATCGGCGCCGGATGGAAGCCGAGCCGCAGCAGGATGTAGCCAAACATGCCGATGACCACGACTTCGCCGACCTGGAAGAAGTCGTTATTGGCGGCATAGACGCCGATGCACACGAAGAACAGCGCGCTCGGATAAAGGAAGCGATAGGGGATCGCCAGCATCTTCACCCAGATGCCGATCAGCGGCACGTTCAGCAGCACGAGCAGGATGTTGCCGATCCAGAAGCTGGCGACCAGCCCCCAGAAGATGTCGGCATGCTGCGAGATCAGCTGCGGGCCGGGAACGATGCCCTGGATCATCAGGGCGCCAAGGAGCAGCGCCATCACCGCGTCGCCGGGAATCCCCAGACTCATGGTCGGGATGAAGTCGCCCTGCACCGAGGAGTGCGTCGCGGCCTCCGGGCACACGACGCCTTCGATCATGCCGGTGCCGAATTTTTCCGGGGTCTTCGATATCTTCTTTTCGGTCGCATAGGCGACGAATGAGGCAATGGTCGGCCCGGTGCCGGGAATGAGCGAGCACAAGCTGCCGACGATGGTGCCGCGGAACATCGGGAAGATCGCGCGCTTGAACTCGGCCTTGGTCGGCCGCATGTCCTTGAGGCGGACATTGGTGTATTTGCCGGTGATCGGCGCGACCTGATTGATGCTGCTCATGAACTCAGCGATACCGAACAGGCCGAGCGCAAGCGCGATCAGTTCGATACCATCGTCGAGCTCGGTCATGCCGAAGGTGTAGCGTTCCGATCCGGTTTCGAGGTCGGTGCCGATCGAGCCGAGGAACAGGCCCAGCACGGTCATCGACACGCCTTTGATCGGCGAGCCGCGCGCCAATGTCGAGCCCGCTAACAGGCCGAGCAACATCAACGAACACACCTCGGCTGGACCGAATTGCAGCGCCGCTCTCACGAGCAGCGGCGACAAAAAGATCATTTCGGTGATGCCCCACGAGGCGCCGACGAAGGAGGCGAACACCGTCAGCCCAAGCGCAACGCCGCCGCGGCCCTGCTTGGTCATGGGGAAGCCGTCAAGACAGGTGACGGCATGCGGTGGATGGCACGGCAGATTGAGCAGAATCGAGCAGATCGCGCCGCCATATTGCGCGCCATACATGACGCCGCCCAGCATCAGGATGGCCGCCACCGGCTTCATGCCGAAGGTCAGCGGCAAGAGAATCGAGATGGTGGCGAGCGGCCCCATGCCCGGCAGCACGCCGACCATGTTGCCGACGATGACGCCGAGGAAGCAGAACATCAGATTGTGCGGCTCAAGCGCGACGCCAAAGCCATACATGAGATCGGTCAGCGATTGTCCTATCACTGGCTACCCCACCAGCTGAAAATCGGCATTGGGACCTGCAGGAAATAGGAGAACAGGCCCACGCCGAATACCGTCACGACGGTTGCCAAAACGATTGTGCTCTTCCAGGTCGCTTGTTTGTCGCCGCACGCGGCAATGGTGACGCAGGCGAAAGTTCCCGGCGCCATGCCGAAGTAACGGCCAAAGAAGATGAACAGCACTGGGCTCATCAGGATGCAGAACCAACCCCACCACTGCGGATGGTCCGGCAGGATGCTCTCGCTGTGGTCGTCGCCCTCGGCGGACGGCGACAAGGCCGTTGCGGCAATGGTGATGCCGAGGATGATCAACAGGACGCCGAGCGCGGTCGGGAAGAAGCCCGGGCCCATATGCATGAGCGTGCCCGGCCGATAGGTCGCGCCTTTCAGCGCGATACCGAGCCCGAGCAAAAGCATGAGTCCGCCAGCGTAGAAGTCACGCTTGCCCATCAGCTCGCGGAAATGGCTGGTGGAAGGCCGCATCTTTCCTCCCGGCCGTTTGCGGGGCCGTTACAAATCTCGCCCCGATTTTCTTCGAAACGAGCAACTACTCTATAGTCCGCAATGTTCCGCAGTGACGCGGTGTCGCGGGGTTCCCCTCACTCTCCCTGGCGCGAAACCGTGCCGAGGAGCCCTGCCGTAGCAGACGACAAACGATATATGGCAAGGCGTTAGGGTGCAACTGCCATCTAGAACCGCTTGGTGACCACAATATTCCCAATTGTGACAAGTCATTCCGGCTGGCCGATGGGGGCGAACAGATCGGGGCTGTCGTTGCGCACATCGCCAACGCGGCGGTTTACGGGCCAGAACGTCATGCCGGCAGCCGGATAGGGTCGGAGCATGGCCTTGAGTTCAGCTTCGTTTACCCTGATTTCACCTAGCCAGGCGGGCCACCGGTCCGACGGCAGCAGGACTGGCATACGCCCATGTAAGGGCTCAAGAAGTTCGTTGGCTGCGGTGGTGACGATGGTGAAGGATTTGAGCGTCGTGCCGTCCGGTGCGCGCCAGCGGTCCCACAGGCCGGCAAGCGTCATGGGTCCGCGATTGCCAAGCGCTACAGCGAATGGTTGTTTGTCGACAGCGCGCCACTCGTAATAGCCGTCGGCGACGACCAGGCAGCGGCGGCCGGCGCGCCAGGCGGAGCGGAAGGCAGGGCGGTTGTCCACACCTTCGGCGCGGGCGTTGAAGGTCGAATTGCCGATTTTGGGGTCCGTTGCCCAGGCCGGAATCAATCCCCAGCGCATCGCCGTGAGCGTCCGTTGCCCGTTATTCGAAACGACGACGGGAAGCTTTGACGTCGGCGCCGCGTTCCAGCGCGGCCGGTAATCGCCGATCTCGTCGAAGTCGATTTTCAGATCGAGTTTTATTTCGGAAACGTCGTCGGGCAGTTTGGCGCGGCCGCACATGGCATAGCTCCCTTGCTTGTCATTGCGAGGAGCGCAGCGACGAAGCAATCCAGTTTCCGAAGACGGACTGGATTGCTTCGCTTCGCTCGCGATGACGATTTATTATGCGCATCAGTGAAAATCCCTACTCTTGAGAATACGCCACGACCCTTCCTGATGCGTCGGGCACGAAGCAGTCGGCAGGAACAGCTCGCCGTCGCGCAGCGATGGCAGCTCGGCGGACAGATCGACGAAATCTTGCGCGACCACGTGGATGACGAGGCCGGCGCGCTGCAGCCGTCCGCGCACGGCGAGGAAACGCGCCGTCATCACCGTGCGGCGGTTTTTGGCAAAGACTTTCGGCCAGACGATGATGTTGGCGATGTCGGTCTCGTCTTCCAGCGTCATGAACACGACGCCCTTCGAGGTGCCTGGCCGCTGCCGCACCAGAACGAGGCCGGCGACGGTGACCGCTGAGTCCCCTCCCTATCCCCTCCCCCGCGCGCGGGGGAGGGTAGGGAGGGGGATGCTACGCAGTTCGGCGTTGCTCATGGCGCCAAGCGCGATAAGGCGGTCGCGGAAAAACCGCACCGGATGCGCTTTCAGCGACAGCCCGGTCGCGACGTAATCTTCCACGACATGCTCGCAGAGCGGCATGGCGGGCAGCGCGACGGTTTCCTCCGGGAAAAGCTCGTCGCTCAAATGCGGCGTCAGCAGCGGCAGCGCCGAATCTTGCACTCTATCTTGTCCTTCGACGCCGCCGCGCGGCGGGCGAACGCCGATCATGTCGAGCCGGCGCGCCGCCCATAAAGCCGCGCGCCGATCGAGCCCCAGCGAGCGGAACGCATCCGCCTCCGCCAGCCGCTCGATGGTGAAGCGCGAAATCCCGGCGATCGCCGCCAGCCGCTCGATTGAGGAAAAGCCGTTGCCGCGCGCCGCGATAAGTTTTTGCAGTTCGTCTTCGGCAAGCCCGGCAATGAGACGGAAGCCGAGACGGACGGCGTGACCCCCTCCCTCTATCCCTCCCCCGCTTGCGGGGGAGGGAAGGGTGGGGGCGGTTTCCAGCGTGCAATCCCAGGCGCTGAAATTAACGTCGGCCTCGCGGATCTCGACACCGTGTGCGCGCGCGTCGCGAACCAGCTGCGCCGGCTGATAAAAACCCATCGGTTGGCTGTTGAGGATGGCGGCACAGAAAACATCCGGGTAGCGGCATTTGATCCACGCCGAGGCATAAACCAGAAGCGCAAAGCTGGCGGCGTGGCTTTCCGGAAAGCCGTATTCGCCAAAGCCTTCAATCTGGCCGAAGCAATGCTCGGCAAAGCTGCGATCATAGCCGCGCCCGGCCATGCCTTCGATGAATTTGTCGCGGAACAGATGGACATTGCCGGTGTGCCGGAAGGTGGCCATGGCGCGGCGCAGCCCGTCAGCCTCGTCGGGGGTGAATTTTGCCGCCGTAATCGCGATCTGCATCGCCTGTTCCTGGAACAGCGGCACGCCGAGGGTGCGCTTGAGAACATCTTTCAATTCGTCGGCCGGTCCGTGATCGGGGGCAGGCGAGGGGTAATGCTCCTTCGCGAGGCCGTCGCGCCGGCGCAAATAAGGATGCACCATGTCGCCCTGGATCGGCCCCGGCCGCACGATCGCGACTTCGATGACGAGATCGTAGAAGCATTGCGGCTTCAGCCGCGGCAGCATCGACATCTGCGCACGGCTTTCGACCTGGAATACGCCGACCGAATCGGCGCGCGACAGCATGTCGTAGACGCCCGCATCGTCGGCCGGCAGCGTGGCGAGCGAATAATCCTTGCCGTAATGCGCCTGCAAAAGATCGAGCCCGCGGCGCAGGCAGCTCAACATACCGAGCGCCAGCACGTCGACCTTCATCAGGCCGAGCGTGTCGATGTCGTCTTTGTCCCACTCGATGAAGGTGCGCTCGTCCATGGCGGCGTTGCCGATGGGAACCGTCTCGTCGAGACGTTCGCGCGTCAACACGAAGCCGCCGACATGCTGCGACAGATGGCGGGGGAAGCCGATCAGCTCGTCGGCAAGATCGACGGCTTGGCGGATCGCCGGATTGTCCGGGTCGAGGCCGGCCTGGCGGATATGATCGTCCGGCAGGCCGTCGCCATAGCCCCATACGGTCTTGGCCAGCGCCGCGGTGACGTCCTCGGTCAGGCCCAAGACCTTGCCGACTTCGCGGATGGCGCGGCGCGAGCGATAATGCACCACGGTTGCGCAGATCGCCGCGCGGTGGCGGCCGTAACGGCGGTAAATGTACTGGATCACCTCCTCGCGCCGCTCGTGCTCGAAATCGACGTCGATATCGGGCGGCTCGCCGCGGTTCTCGGAAATGAAGCGGGCGAACAAAAGGTTGCTCTTGTCCGGATTTACCGAGGTGATGCCGAGACAAAAGCACACCGCGCTGTTGGCCGCCGAGCCGCGGCCCTGGCAGAGGATCTCCTTGTCCTGATTGCGCGCAAAAGCGACGACGTCATAGACGGTGAGGAAGTAGCGCGCATAATCGAGCTTGGCGATGAGCTGCAACTCATCGCTCAGGCGTTTTTGCACGTCGGCGGGAATGCCTTCCGGATAGCGGTCGAGCGAATAGCGTTCGCGCGCGCCGGTCCAGGTCAGGTCCTCGAGATGCTGCTGCGCGATCTTGCCGTCCGGCACCGGCTCGTCGGGATATTCGTATTTGAGTTCGCCGAGCGAGAAGCGGCAGGCTTTGGCGATTTCGACGCTGCGTGCGACGGCATCGGGAAAGTTCTGGAACAGCCGTGCCATGTCCGCTGGCGGCTTGAGATGCCGTTCGGCATTGACGGCGAGCCGCAGGCCGGCTTCGGCCAATGTGCATTTTTCGCGCACGCAGGTGAGCACGTCGGCGAGCGGCCGACGCTCCGGGGCGTGATAGATTACGTCGTTGACGGCGACGAGCGGCGCGCCGAGGCGGCCGCCGAGTTCGGCCAGAAGCCCAAGCCGGCGCGGTTCGTCGCCGCGATGATAATGGGCGCCGGCGAGGAAGGTACGGCCGGGAGCGGCGCGGGCGAGCGTTGCGAGGCGGGTGGTGAATTCGTTATCCCGCTCATTCCCGCGAAAGCGGGAATCCAGACTGGGGTCCCCGTTTTCCGCCTTCGCGCTCCGCGCTTCGGCGGACTCCAAACCCGCCATAGCTCGCCGAGCGAGCGTAGGCAGGTCGCGGGGACGAGCGGATAAGGACGGCGGCGGCAGCGCGATAAATATCTGACCTTCGCCGGCGCTGAGAATCTGCTCGAAGGTGAGCGCGCATTCGCCTTTCTTAGCTTTGAGATTGCCTACGGTGATGAGGCGGCAGAGCCGGCCGTAGGCGGCGCGGTCGGTCGGGTAGGCCAGCACTTCGAAGCCGTCGCCAGTGACCAGCCGCGTGCCGACGATCAGCTTGATGTTGCGCTTGCGCGCTTCGTCGTAAGCGCGCACCACGCCGGCAAAAGAATTACGGTCGGCGATGCCGATGGCAGCGAGCCCGAGTTCATCGGCGCGCGCCACCATTTCCTGCGGATGCGAAGCGCCCCGCAGGAAGGAAAAGTTAGTCGTGACGGCGAGTTCGGCATAGGTTTTCATCGGATTTACTCACGCAAACAATCCTTGAACGAACCAGCGCGCGACGTGCGTTTCGCGCCCGTAGAGTCCTTCGCGGTAGAGCCAGAAGCGGTGGCCGGCCAAATCCTCGACCAGGTAATAATCGCGGGTCAGGCCCCCTCCCTTTCCCTCCCCCGCTTGCGGGGGAGGGTTGGGTGGGGGCGCGCGCCACCATTCGGCGCCGATGCGTTCCGGACCCTGTGAACCGGCGACGTCGTAGGTCGTGCCACGCCAGCAAAACCGCCGTGGCGGACCCTCGGGGACGAGCGCAGTAACTTCGGCCGGCTCGGCGCGGGGCAAAAGCAGGAGCGGACGCGCCTGCTGCGGGGAAGGCCATGCGGATACTTCGCCGTCAATCGGCGGCAGAATTTCGGCGCGCTCGGGGAGATGGTTGGCGACGGGGGCGAAGCGCCGCACGCTCGCCGGGCCGAGCCGTTGCCGCAGCGTATCGATCAAGGCCGCGCATCGCTCGGCGCGATCACCCTCTTCGGCGATGGCCGTGAATTCCGTCTGTCGCGCCGGCATCGGTTCGGCGCAGGTGACGGCAAGGCCGATGGCCTCGAAGCCGAAACCGGCATCCTCCATCGCCGCCAGGGCTTCGAGCTTGAGCACGATCAGGCGCGCTACGTGAGAAACGCTGCGCGTCGGCGCAGCCAGCCCGATATCGATGGTCTCGACCGCGCCGTCGACGCGATAAAGGCAAAGCCGCAAGGCGCGCGCGCCGGCGTCGTCGCGGATGAGCACATGGACGAGGTTTTGCATCAGCCGGCTGGCGCGGGCGACGACGGCCGCCGCCGTCACGATCGGCTCCATGAGATACTGCAGGCTGTGATAGACCGGCGGCGCGACGATGGGGACGAGCGGCTCGTCGACGCGGCCGAGCGCCTGATCGAGACGACGCAACAGCTCGGCGGCAAAACGCGCGGCAAAGGGTGCGCGCGGCTTATCGATCAGGGCGCCCACCGTTTTCAAGCCGAGCCGACGCAGCGCAGTGCGGGTTTCCGACGACAGCCGCAAGGCCGTGATCGGCATGTCGGCAAGCACCGCGGCTTCCCGGCCCGAGGGTAGAACCAGCAACGGCGATCGATGAAAGCGCGAGGCCGCCCAGGCGGCGCCCGGCGTATCGGCCACCGCAAGCCGCGCCGCGAGCCCGAACCGGCGCAACCTTGCGGCAAGGTCGGCGATCAATTTTTCTTCGCCACCGAACAGATGGCTGGCCCCTTCGACGTCGAGGAAAACACCATCGGCGCCGTTGTCCTCGCTCCAAAAATCTCCGCACAAGGGCGAAGCGGTCGGCGTGTAACGCGTCGCCCAGAGCGCGAGCCGCCGCAGCGCTGCATCGTCGGCGGCGGCATCCGCGGCGCGCAGTTGCAGAAAATCCGCTTTCGCCCGTGCGTCGGCCAAGGGTTCGCCGACCGCAAGCCCCGCCGCTTCCGCCGCCTCGTTCAAGGCGGCGATGCGCGGGCCGCCGGCGCCGGCGACGGCAAGGACGAACGGCCGCTCAGGATCGACCGGCTTGCAAGACGTTTCGGCCTGCGGCGCCATCGCTTGCGCCGCGAGAAAACGCTGAATCGGCCAGCGCGGCAGCCAGACTGAAACGATGCGCGACATGATCGTACTCCACTATCCATTCGCCCGGCCGTCCGTTGCGAGCCCGCTCGAGTTGCAGATGCCAGCGGGGGCGCGCGTAAAGTCCGAAGCGGTCACGCGCGGCTTCCGCCGTGCCGACGCGCCAGCGCGTGGCCGCGGCGCTGGCTTCCAGCGTCGGCGCCGGCCGCAACAGCAACAGCGGCAGGCCGGCATCTCCGGCGGCGAGATGCAGCTTTTGGCTGGTCTTCAGATCGAGCTTGTCGATCAAGCCTACGACCGCTGCCGGCGCCGCCGACCGCAACGCCTCGGCCATCGCCCACAGCGTGTCCTTGCGGTGCGCGGTCTCGATGAGGATCAGGCGCGCCGGATCGAGCCCGAGCGCGTTGAGGCCGTGGCCGGACAGGCGGCCCTGCCGGCGCCGCGTATAGGCCGGCATGACGAAGACAAGCGGGGAAGGGGAAAACAGGTGGGCCAAAAACGCCGTGATGAAGCCAAGGGCGGCCGGCAAAGCCGCTTGCATCATGGGCACCACCTCATGCAGGGCGCCGCCGGCCAAGCCGCCCTCCGCCAGGTGAGAGTCGACGGCGGCAAGGCCGAAGGGCAGAATTTTGGACAAGCCGGCTTCGCGTGAATTCTCGGGCGTGGGAACGAGCCGCCGCAATTCATGCAGGATGGCCACGCGGCTCCGTTCCTTGAGGGAAGAGCAGTGAGGAGCAGTAAAAAGAGCAGCAGGCTCCGTCATTTAGCCAGCCTCTCGAACCCTCTTCGTCAGGCCATTTGGCCGTGGATAAGGGCGTCAATGTTCAGTGTGTGTTCTAAGACTGTAGTCTAGAACAAAAAGAGAACATTGCCAAGAGGCAAGAGTTCCGAGATGGGGAAATGACGCCGAGTGAGCCCGGCCTCTTCACGTTGCTTTTCGGGCCCCGGTGCCTAAACTGCCGCGATGCAAATCACCCTTCGCACACTGCTATGCGCGGTGGCCTTCGCGTCGGCCGCGCTTTTTCTCGGCGTGCCGGCGAGCCATGCCGGCACTTATGGGGACGAAAAGTGGTGCGCCGTCACCGATGACGGCGCTGACGCGATGAACTGGGACTGCGAATACGATTCAGTGGCCGATTGCGCGCCGGCCGTCACCCAGGGTAGCCGCGGCTTCTGCGCGATAAACCCGTATTACCGGCCGCCGCAGCTGTCGCCCGCGCCGCAACGCTGACACCGGGAAGCGATAGCCATGCCGGAAGCCGACAAAGAGGGTGAGCGTTACTCGCTCGATCGACCGCAGCAGACTCCGGGATTCTTTCTGAAAGGCTCGCATCAGCTCGACTGGGGCATGAAGAACCGCATGGCGCGGGTGTTCGACCCGACCTCGGGCCGCACCGTGATGCTCGCCATCGACCACGGCTATTTCCAAGGCCCGACCACCGGGCTTGAGCGCATCGATCTGTCGATCGTGCCGCTCATCCCGTCCTGCGACGCTTTATTCTGCACCCGCGGCATCTTGCGCACCGTCATTCCGGCGGAATGTCAAAAGCCGATGGTGCTCCGCGCGAGCGGCGGCCCCAGCATTTTGCGCGAGGAGCTGTCCGACGAGCAGATCGCCATGGACATGGACGACGCGGTGCGGCTCAACGCCGCCGGCGTCGGCATCCAGGTTTTTATCGGCGGCGAGCACGAGACGCGCTCGGTGCACAATATGACCAAGCTGGTCGATGCCGGCTTGCGCGCCGGCATCCCGGTGATGGGCATCACCGCGGTCGGCAAGGCCATGGTGCGCGATGCAAAATATTTCCGGCTCGCCTGCCGCATCATCGCCGAGCTCGGCGCGCAATATGTCAAGACCTACTACGTCGAGAAGGATTTCGAGACGGTCACCGCGTCTTGCCCGGTGCCGATCGTGATGGCGGGCGGCAAGAAACTGCCCGAACTCGACGCGCTGACCATGGCCTATAACGCCGTGCAGCAGGGCGCCTCCGGCGTCGACATGGGCCGCAATATTTTCCAGTCCGACGCGCCGCCAGCCATGATCGCCGCGGTGGCGGCTGTCGTACACAAGAACATGAAGCCGAAAGAGGCGTTCGAGCTGTTCAATACGCTCAAGACAAAAGGCGCGATGCGCGCAGCGTAAGGTCTCAGCCGTAAGTTCGCACCGGCCCACCACCGATCAGAAACCAAGCGACGGCCCCGGCGGTCACTGCGCCGCCGAAGGCGGCCAGCACCTGCGCAATCCACGAGGCGCTGCCGATCGTGTTGTGATGAATGGGGGCGGCAAGAACGCTTTGCGGTGCCGGAGGCGGCGGAGCAGCGGTGGAATCGCTCGATGACGCTACCGGCGGCACGTTCTGCTGCGCGACCGGTGCGACTCCGCTGCCTTGATTTGGCGCCGCGATGCGCAGTGTCTGAACCTTGACGGCTGTCGGATCGGGACTAGCCCCGACGGACGCCTGTGCGTTTTCCAAGACAGGTTGCGAGACAGGCGGCGCTGTCACGACGCCGGGCGCGACGTCGGCCGGCGCCGCTTGAGGCGGCGGCTCTTCGGCGAAGGCTGAGGCGGTGATCGCGGACTCGCTGGCTTCGTGCCGCTGTCTTGCGATTTTTTTCCTGGCGACGTATCGGCCGTGTTTGGCGGCGGCTCTGAGGCGATGCGGTTTCCTGGTCGCGGTTTTTCTGCTTGCCGGATGCGTGGCTTTGCCGTGGACCGCGCGCTTGGCTTCATGCGGCGGCCGCAGTCCGGCGAGCAGCGCCAGCGGCCTGCCGACCGACTTGCTCGGCGCGGTCTGCGCGTGTGCGCCGGTCAGCGCCAATGTTATGGCCATTACAAGCCCCGCACAGACAACGCGAATTCTCGGCATCACCCACTCCGTTACCCACGATTTGTGAGCAATAGGGCACAGCAGGCGTGACCGCAGGGTGGCGCAATTGCGGATTTTTTCGCGCAAATAGCGGGTGAAAAGCGGCGCGGTTAACCCTGCCGCTCAGCCGAGCTCGGTGAGCGTTTCCGGGAAATGATGCAGCCGCTCGCCGGGACCGTTCGGGCCGATCAGCCAATTGTCGCAAAACCACGACAGCATGCCGCCGCGCATATAGGTCGGATGCACGACGATGTTCATGTCTTTTTCGATCTTCATCGGCTCGTCTGAGCGGATCAGCGGGCGCTCGACCAGATCGTAGCCCTGGCCGTGACAATGCAGGCGTTTCTCCTCGGGCCGGCCGTTCTTGCGCATGAAGTCGTTATAGGCCGCGAACACATCCTTGCAGGCGGCGCCCGGCTTGAGCAGGCCGAGATTGAATTTGCGCGCTTCGAGCGCGAAGGCGTATTCGTCCTTCATCTCCTGCGACGCCTTGCCGACCACGCAGGTGCGGCCGAGCTCGGTATACATGCCGCCGGGTCCGGCATCCTCGACGAGCAGCGCCACCGCGTCGCCTTCCTGGATGACGCGGTTCTGATAATGCCGCGCGGCAAATTGCGCCGGCTTGCCGGGCGGCATCGAGGCGCACAGATAAATGCCGTGCTCGCTGCCGTGACGTTGGCTGTAGCATTGCGCGATCGCGGCGACGTCACGGTCGCGCATGCCGGGCTCGACCGCGGCAAAGGCCGCGCGCATGGCGCCGTCCTGCATCGCCGCGGCGCGCCGCACCAAATCCTGCTCCTCGGCGCTTTTGATCACCTTGATGCGGTCGACCAGATCGGACGCGTCGACGAATTTGGTGTTGGAGAAACGGCCCTTCTGCATGTAGTCAACCATCGCGAACGACATCTGATAGGTGCCGACGAGGCCGATGGTGCCGCCGGCATAGGGCTCAAGCGCCTTGGCCGCGAGTTCCGGATCGTAGGGCGCGGTGTAGTAGCAGGACGCGTAGCTCGGCGTCGTGAACCATTGCTTGACGCCGCGGCGGGTGCCGTCGCTTTTGCCGTTGAGCTCGGTGACGCCGCCGAACGGGCCCTGGCTCACCAGCGTCATCAGGTCGTCGCGCGGGAAAACGACGGTGAGCGGATAGCCGTTGGTCGCCGGCAGGTCGGTGAAATATTTGACGTAACCGCCCATCTGATCGCTGTTGTTCTGCATCAACAGCACGTCGACCTTGTCGCGCTCCATGGCGCTGCGCACCGCTTTCCAGCGCCGTTCCAGCTCGGCGGTCGAGATCGGGGTTTGCAGGCGTTCGGACAGCTGTTCCATTTTTTACTCCCAATTTTTTGTTCGCTCATTCCCACGCAAGCGGGGATCCAGCCTGGGTCCCCGCTTTCGCGGGGACGCACGAAATGTGTTTCCTAATGCGGCACCACATTGATCATGCCGCCGAGGTCGCCGTTGAGGAAGGCTCGCATATTCGTCTCCACGGTCGGCAAGGCGTAGTCGATATAGACGTCGCAAAAGCCGCCTTGATGCGTGGTGATGATCACGTTCTGCATCGCCCAGAACGGATGATCGGCCGGCAGCGGCTCCTGGTTGAAGACGTCGAGCGCGGCGCCGGCGATGCCGCCGGATTTGAGCGCCTCGACCAAGGCGGTCTCGTCGACGACACCACCGCGCGCGAGATTAATGAGAAAGCTCGAGGGCTTCATCGCCGCCAGCACCTTGGCGTCGATGCTGTTGCGCGTAGATGGCGTCAGCGGCGTCAGCAGCACTAAAAAGTCGAAGTCGCCCACGACCTGGAGAAGCTCGTCGCGGCTGTGCATGCGGTCGAAGCCGGCGACCGGACGCGGCCCCGAACTGACGCCGGCCACCGTCATGCCGAATGCCTTGCATATCGGCGCCAGCGCCTCGGCAATCAGCCCGACGCCGAAAATGCCCACAGTCTTGTTGTGCAAAAGCTGCGCCGGCCAACGCCGCCACTCATGCGCGTCCTGGCCGCGGACCGCGCCGGGCAGATTGCGCGCCAGCGCCAGCATGCTGCCGAGCGCCGCCTCCGACACCGGCGGGCCGTGAATGCCGCGGACGTTGGTGACGACGACATCCTTGCGCAACGTCGGCTGGTCGATGAGGTTGTCGACGCCGGTGCCGAGCGTCTGGATCCATTTCAGCTTTGGCGCAAGCTCCAAGATCTTTGGGGTCATCATCGGCGTGAAGGTGATCAAAGCGTCGGCGGCGGCGATGTGGGGCTCGACCTTGGAGTGATGGTCGACCAGCGTCATCGGCACGTCGGGAAAGCGCTCCTGCAGCCGGTCGCGGTATTGCTTGCGGATTGTCTCGGTCAAGCCGAGCAGAATGAGGATATTGGTCATCGCGGCAGGTCCCGGCACCGCGCCGGGGTGACGTCATGGGCGGGTTGCGGCTGTCTTATATCTTCTTGTGCGAAGCCGCGCCAAGGTGTCGCGCGCGAGGGCGACCTCGGCTAACATCGGAGTGAACCGGTCCGGAAACGGGGCCCTAGCGGGGAGCCATTGATGTCGATCGATCTGTCCACGGTGAACTGGACTTACGTCGCCTTGATGGCGGCGTTCGTCTTCGTCTCCGCCTTCGTCGGCGGCATCATCTCGCTTCGCAACCGCATCGGCGCCGCGGTCGTCGCGGCAATCCTGTTTGCGGCGATGTTCGTGGCCTGGAACTACTACCCGCACCCGCAGATCCAGCTTCCGATCATCGGGACCTACGCCATGCCGAGCGGCAGTTGACGTTTCCGCCGGTGCGGTTATGCGTATGGGTGGGTTGCCGGGGGAAATGGAGCGGTCATGAACAAGGTCTATGCGGATGCACGATCCGCACTGGCCGGGTTGCTCAAGGATGGCATGACCATCATGGCAGGCGGCTTCGGCCTGTGCGGTATCCCGGAAACCTTGATCCTCGCGATCCGCGATTCAGGGGTCAAGAACCTGACCGTGGTCTCCAACAATTGCGGGACCGACGGCAAGGGCCTCGGCATCCTGCTCGACACCCGCCAGATCAAGAAGATGATCTCCTCCTATGTGGGGGAGAACAAAACCTTCATGAACCAGTTCCTGGCCAACGAGCTGGAGATCGAGTTCAACCCGCAGGGCACGCTCGCCGAGCGCATCCGCGCCGGCGGCGCCGGCATTCCGGCCTTCTTCACCAAGACCGGCTACGGCACCAAGATCGCCGAGGGCAAAGACACGCGCGAATTCGATGGCGAGAGATACGTGATGGAGCGCGGCCTGGTTGCCGATCTGTCGATCGTGCACGCCTATCGCGGCGATACCGAGGGCAACCTTGCCTATCGCAAGACCGCGCGCAATTTTAATCCGCCGATGGCGACGGCCGGCAAGGTGACCGTGGCCGAGGTCGAGCACCTGGTACAACCGGGCGACATCAATCCCGACCACATCGTCACGCCGGGGATTTACGTCAAACGCATGATCCACGTGCCGACGGCGACCAAGCACATCGAGCAACGCACGGTCCGCAAGCGCCAAAAGGCTGATGCGCCAGCCGGAACAGGGGAGGAAGTATAAATGCCCTGGACCCGCGATCAGATGGCCGAACGCGCGGCGAAAGAGCTGCGCGATGGCTTTTACGTCAATCTCGGCATCGGCATTCCCACGCTGGTGTCGAATTACATCCCGGACGGCATGAGCGTGCAGCTGCAGTCGGAGAACGGCATGCTCGGCACCGGCCCGTTCCCATTCGAGGGCGAGGAAGATCCCGATCTCATCAATGCCGGCAAGCAGACCGTCACCGAGCTGCCGACCACGAGCTATTTCAATTCAGCCGACTCTTTCGCCATGATCCGCGGCGGCCATATCGACATCGCCATCCTCGGCGCCATGGAAGTGGCGGAGAATGGCGATCTCGCCAATTGGATGATCCCCGGCAAAATGGTGAAGGGCATGGGCGGCGCCATGGATCTCGTCGGCGGCGTCAAGAAAGTCGTCGTGGTCATGGAGCATTCCGCCAAGGGCGATTCGAAGCTGAAGAAGGCCTGCACGCTGCCGCTCACCGGCGCCGGCGTCGTCGACATGGTGATCACCGATCTCGGCGTGTTCACGCTCGACCGCCACGGCGGCGGCTTGACGCTGATCGAGCTCGCACCCGACGTGACGCTCGACGACCTCAAGGCCAAGACCGACGCAAGCTTCAAGGTCGCCAATACGCTCAAGCAATAAATGTAGGTTGGGTTAGCGCGTCAGCGCGTAACCCAACATGAAGCGCCCATTGTTGGGTTACGGGCTTCGCCCTAACCCAATCTCTGGGCCACGTTCCAGCAATCGCAACGGATCGATCGTTTCGCGAAACGGGAATCTCAGGCCGGCTCGCCGACGCCGCGCGTCGCTTCGAACAAGAACCAGGTGCGGCGCTCGGCCTGGTCGATCCAGACTTCGATCAAGCTCGTGGTCGCCACGTCGCCGTGCTCATCGCACAGGTCGTGGGTTTCCCGCAAACTCGCGGTCAACTGCTTGTTGTCGTCGCGCAGTTCGGCCAGCATATCCAATGGCGTGACGAATTCGGCGTCGTTGTCCTCGATGCGCTGCAGGCGGCCGATATGGCCGATCGAACGCAGCGTTGTACCCCCGATCTTGCGGGCGCGCTCGGCGATGTCATCGGTTGTCGCGAAAATCTGCTCGGAATGCTCGTCGAGCATCAGGTGATAGTCGCGAAAATGCGGTCCCGACATGTGCCAGTGAAAATTCTTGGTTTTCAGATAAAGCGCGAACATGTCGGCCAGCAGGATGCTGAGCGCGCCGGCGATGTCGTGCACGGCATTGGAGCCGAGGTCGGTCGGCGTTTGCAGCGCGGCGGTTTGCAGGGCTTTAGGATCGCGGGGGTTCATCTTTCATCTCCTCACTTTCAAACGCTCGGCGCCAAGGCCGGGTGGAACTTGCGCACCGCCAAGAAGCCTAGCACGATAAAGAGCGCGAGAACGACGGCCTGCGCCACGAGAAACGGCGGTTCCGATTGGGTCGGCGCCAAAACGTGCAGCGATGGTATTTTCATGAAGGCTTGGATGACGCCGACGAACACATCCAGATAAAGCGCCGTCAGCGCAGTGACGACATAGATCCAGCGCCAGGCACCCGCAAGCCGGAACAAATAATAGGCGCTGACCGCGATTGCCAAGAGCACGAGAGCGAGGATGCCGACCGCGCGCGGCGGATCGAAGCCGAACGGGGCGAGCGGGAAGCCGGTCACACTGGTCAAGATCGCGATGATGAAAAACAGAGCGGTCCAGGCGCCGAAAGCTTGTCCGGTCAACAGGCCGTAAAGCACGATAAGGCCCACCACCATTTCGACCAGGCTGACAAGAACGTGAAATTCGAGAAGCGTCATATCAACCCTCCGCGATTTTTCGGCCACCCATGAAGGCCGACCGTTTCTGGCCGCGCCGATCGCTCCCGGCGGTAAGAACATCGTATTTCGCGATGATACCTTCGCGTCGTGGTTTCGATAAGGATGTGATGAGTAGAACACCAATTTGTGACATCGCGCGATGGGTCGGGATGAACCGCCGCTCAAGGGGTAGAGTGAAGCCCGAAGACCTGCCATGCGCCAGTGTCGGCCTTCACCGGCTGCGGCGCATATGACAGCAGCCGCCTTTGCCGTTATTGCTCACTCCTCATACCGTCGGGGACGCTGCGGATATGTATCGCGGCGGAAATTCGCTTCATGAATGACGAGCGCAGCGAAAGCGCAGAGCCGCGAGGGGAGGCGATAGGCGCCCCCGACGCGTCCGCGAGGCTCGACGCGCCCGGCGCGGCCGTCGGGGCAAACCATATCCAGCCGCAGCCGCTGACGCATGGTGAAAAGCGCATCATCGTCATGAGCATGATGCTGCCGGTGTTTCTGGGCTCGATCGACCAATCGATCCTGGCCAGCGCGTTGCCGACCATCGGCCGTGTATTCGGCGACGTCAACGAGCTGCCCTGGGTGATCACGTCCTACCTGATCGCCGCGACCGCGCTCACGCCGCTCTATGGCAAATTCGCCGATATCCACGGCCGGCGCGCCTCGCTGCTGATCGCGCTGGTGATTTACATGGTTGGCGCGTTCATCTCGGCATCAGCGTCCAGCATGCTGATGCTGATCGGCGGCCGCGTGGTGCAGGGCATGGGCGGCGGCGGCATGATTTCGAGCGCCCAGATGGTGCTCGGCGATATGGCGCCGCCCAAGGAGCGCGCCAAATACTACACCTATTTTTCGATCGCATTTACGACCGCCGGCGGCTGCGGACCGGCGCTCGGCGGCTGGATTTGCGATCATTTGTATTGGTGGATGATCTTTATCTGGAAGATACCGTTCTGCATCCTCACCATCGTGCTGGCGCTCAAGACGCTGCGCCGGCTGCCATGGCACGGCCGGCCGCATCGGCTGGATTTTATCGGTGCTGTGCTGGTGATGGCGGCAAGCTCATCCTTCATGCTGGCGCTCAATCTCGGTGGCGCGCACTATCCGTGGCTGTCGGTGCCGGTGCTTGGATTGCTCGGCGCTGCGCTGGTCTTGGGCGCGGGCTTCATCGTGCGGCTTCTCACCGCGGTCGAACCGCTCATCCCGATCGCCATCCTGTCGGATCCCGCCGCGCGGCTCACCATGGTGGCACATTCGTTCGGCTGGGGTTCGATCGTCTGCCTCAATATTTTTCTGCCGATGTATCTGCAAAGCGCGCTCGGCTGGTCGGCGACTTCGTCGGGCTTGAGCCTGATGATTCTGATGGTCACGCTCAATATCAGCGCCGGATTGTCGAGCCAGGTGATCGGCCGAGTGCGCCATTACAAGCTTTTGCCGCTGTGCTTTCTTTGCATCGGTCTTGCCGCCGTCGTCGCGCTGGCGTTTTCCGCCGGGACTATGAGCTCGTTGAAATTCGAGGCTATCTTATTTCTGATCGGCGTCGGTTTTGGACCGACCGCGCCACTGACTCAAGTGGCGCTGCAAAACACCGTCGCCATTCACAATCTGGGCGCGGCCATCGGCACCATGAATTTTACCCGCACGCTGATGGGCACGATGCTGATCGCCGGCTTCGGTGCGGTCATCCTGGCTAATGCGCCCATTGATGCAGCGCCGGGATCGCTGGGGCATGCGTTTTTGGGCGCTGCTTCGGTGGCGACCTTCCACACCGTTTTCCTCGCCATTGCCGGTACGCTGGCGATTTCGTTCTTGGCCGTGATCCTGCTCGAGGAAAAGCCGCTTGGCGAAACGCTCCCAGGGCCCAGCCGTTAGGCATTCCAACGCCAAAATTAACGCAAAAGCAGCCGGATTGCGGCGCAAACCGCGAAAGACCCTTGCGTTGCGGCCCGGTTCAGGAGCAATTAGACGCCCGGTGCCGGGACATTGCCTCCCCGTGGCTAAGACTCTGAGGAAATGCGAGAATTCACTCTAGTCCGTGTGCCGCGCAGCATCAAAAATTATTCACGGGTATTTGAACCTTCCGGCGACGAGCCGCGACCAATTCGTGAGCCAACTCCATGGCGATGCAAGCACCGGCCGACGAAGCACTGATCGGTCGAATTGCCCGGGGTGACCGGCTGGCGATGCAGGTGCTGTTCGCGCGGCATCATGTGCGGGTCTATCGCTTTGTGCTGCGTTTGTTGCGTGACGAGATGGCGGCGGAGGACGTCATCGGCGAGGTGTTTTTGGACGTCTGGCGACAGGCCAACCGGTTTGAAGGCAGAAGCGCCGTTTCGACCTGGCTCATCGCCATCGCTCGCTTCAAGGCGCTGTCGCAGTTGCGCAAGCGGCGCGAGGACGGGTTGGACGATGAAGCTGCGGAACTGATCGAGGAAACTTCGGATGACCCGGAAATTGCCCTGGCCAAGCTCGATAAAGGCGAGAAACTACGCAAGTGTCTTGCCGGGCTGTCGCGCGAGCACCGCGAAGTCATCGATCTCGTCTATTATCACGAGAAATCGGTCGAGGAAGTCGCTCGGATCATCGGAATTCCTGAGAACACGGTGAAGACGCGAATGTTCTATGCGCGCAAGAAGCTGGGAGAGCTGTGCCGAATGGCGGGAATCGATCGAGGTTGGCCATGATGAGCGGCGATGCGGTACGTAGTGCGGGCCAAAATGGCGAGCCCGGCGACATCGAAGCGCTGTTGCCGTGGTATGCGGCGGGCACGTTGCGTCGCCGCGACCGCCAGCGCGTCGAGGAGGCATTGCGGCAGGACGCCGAGCTCGCGCGCCATGTCGATCTGGTCCGTGAAGAGCTGGTCGAAACTATCCACCTCAACGAGACGCTCGGCGCGCCGCGGCCACACGTCGTCGACCGGTTGATGGCGGCGATCGATGCCGAAGCCAAGGCCGCTCCCAAGCATGTGCCCGGCACGGCCGCCGGCTGGCTGACTGGATTTTTTGCCAATCTGCCGCCACGGACTTTGGCGGTGGCCGCCTCCTTTGCCGTGTTGGCCATTGCCCTGCAAGCCTTCATGCTGGTCAACATTTTTACCAAGCCGCAGGGTGGGGCCGAGCAGGCCTCGCTGGGCACCGTGCATCGGCACGGCACGTTTGCGATGGTGCGCTTTGCGCAAGCCGCAAGCGCCGCCGAGATCACGAATTTCCTGCACAATTATCAGGCGGCGCTGGTCGACGGTCCGACCGAGGGCGGGTTCTACCGTGTGCGCATCGCCATGACGTCGCTGGCCAAGGAAGAGCTTGGTAAGGTCATCGCACGGATGCGTCAGGAGCGCGTGGTGGCATCGGCCGAGCCGGCCGGGTCTGCCGATACCGCCGAGTCGGGTGAACCAGCCGCTCCAAGCAAATAATCCGAGTTCCTGTTATCTCGCCACTGCTGCAGGCATTTTCCGCCTTGAACCTTTTGTCGGGCGGCACGACGAATGAACGGTGGCGCAAATAGGCCCCATCGGCGCGCTAAGCCCCTGACGCCAGCGCCGATATTTAAGACCCGCCCGGACTCGTCCCCTCCGGGCGGGTCGTCGTTTTAATGAACGCTCTCAACAACACGGCCTAAATGCCACAGCGGCTCGGACAAATCGCTAATTCGCTTTGCGCCCGTGGCGAAGATGGCGGAGAATGCCGGTCGTGGGGGATTTGTAGGTGCGTGACGATACCGTCCTCGAGACGGAGGACCTGACCAAGGATTTTGCCGGTTTCGTAGCGGTGCGCTCGGTCAATCTGCGCGTCGCGCGCGGCAGCATTCACGCCATGATCGGCCCGAATGGCGCCGGCAAAACCACTTGCTTCAATCTCTTGAGCAAGTTTCTCAACCCCACCCGCGGGCGCATCGTATTCGACGGGCGCGACATCACCGCGCTTCGGCCGGCTGACGTCGCGCGGCTCGGGCTGGTACGGTCGTTTCAGATTTCCGCGGTGTTTCCGCATCTGACGGTATTGGAGAATGTTCGCATAGCGCTGCAGCGCCGCCGCGGTGGTTCGTTCGATTTTTGGCGCAGCACGCGCGTGCTGCACGCGCTCGACGAGCGCGCTCTGACGCTGATCGCCGACGTCGGGCTCTCGCTTTATGCCAATGTGCTGGCGACCGAACTGCCTTACGGCCGCAAGCGCGCCCTCGAAATCGCAACCACGCTGGCGCTCGATCCGGCGATGCTGCTGCTCGACGAACCGACCGCGGGCATGGGCCATGACGACATTGCCCGCATCAGTGCGCTCATTAAAGCGGTCGCCGCGAGCCGCACCGTGCTGATGGTCGAGCATAATCTCAGCGTGGTCGCCGATCTGTGCGATCGCATTACGGTGCTCACCCGCGGCCAGGTGCTCGCCGAGGGCGATTACCAGACCGTATCGGCGAATCCCGCGGTGCGCGAAGCCTACCTGGGAACTGGTCATGATTGACAAGCGCTCAGCGCCGCGTGCCATGCTCGCCGTCGACGGGCTCGAAGCCTGGTATGGCGAGTTGCACATTCTGCACGGCGTCAGCTTCGAGGTGCAGCCCGGCGAGGTGGTGACGCTGCTCGGCCGCAACGGCGTCGGCAAGACTACGACACTCAAAGCCATCATGGGCATCGTCGAGCAGCGCCGCGGTTCGGTGCGTTTCGAAGGCCGCGAACTCGCCGGCCTGACCTCCGACGCGATTGCGCGCGCCGGTATCGCCTTCTGTCCGGAGGAGCGCGGCATATTCGCCAGTCTCGACGTTCGCGAGAATTTGCTGCTGCCGCCGGAGGTGCGCCCCGGCGGCCTCGACCTCGACCGCATTTTTGCGTTGTTTCCCAACCTGCGCGAGCGGCTTTCAAGTCAGGGCACGAAACTGTCCGGCGGCGAGCAACAGATGCTGGCGATCGGTCGCATCCTGCGTACCGGCGCCCGCTTGCTGTTGCTCGACGAGCCGACCGAAGGTCTGGCGCCGGTTATCATCCAGCAGATCCGCGAGACCATCGGTTCGCTGAAGGCGCAGGGCTTCACCGTTCTCCTGGTCGAGCAGAATTTCCACTTTGCCGCGGCGGTCGCCGATCGGCACTACATCATGGAGCACGGCCGCGTCGTCGATGAATTTTCGACCCCGCAACTCAAAGCCAATACGACTAAGCTGCACGACTATCTCGGAGTCTGATATACCGCGGAGAGGGCAAAAAGCCCGCACAAAGGGAGGTGTGTAATGAGATTTACAGCGAGTCTGGCATTTGCCGCCGCCGCCTTGATAACGACGGCGGCGCATGCCCAGCCGGTCGAGGTCAAGATCGGCGTGCTCACCGACATGTCCAGTCTTTACGCCGACGCCACCGGCCCCGGCTCGGTGGCAGCCGCCAAGCTGGCGGTGCAGGACTTCAATCCCGCCGCCCACAACATGAAGGTCGACATCATCAGTGCCGACCATCAGAACAAGCCGGACGTCGGTTCGAACATCGCGCGGCAATGGTTTGACGTCGATCACGTCGACGCCATTGTCGACGTGCCGAATTCCGGCGTCGCGCTCGCGGTAAGCGACGTCACGCGCGAAAAGAATAAGGTGTTCCTGGTGTCCGGCGCGGCGATCTCCGACCTGACCGGGTCGAAATGTTCGCCCAATACCATCCACTGGACCTACGACACCTGGATGCTTGCCAACTCGACCGGCAAGTCGGTGGTCAAGACCGGCGGCGACACCTGGTTCTTTCTCACCTCGGACTATGCCTTCGGCCATGCGCTCGAACGCGACACCACGGCGGTCATCCTGGCCAATGGCGGCAAAGTTCTCGGCAGCGTGAGCCATCCGCTCAACACCCAGGACTTCTCGTCGTTCCTGGTGCAAGCGCAAGCCTCGAAAGCAAAAATCATCGGTCTCGCCAATGCCGGCGGCGACACCATCAATGCCATCAAGCAGGGCGCTGAATTCGGCATCACGGCCGGCGGCCAGCACTTCGCCGGGCTTCTCGTTTTCATCAGCGACGTTCAGGCGCTCGGGCTGAAGACAGCCCAGGGGCTCGTCCTGACCGAGACGTTCTATTGGGACATGAATGACGCCACCCGCGCCTGGACCAAACGCTGGCAGGTCGATCGGCCGGGCAAATTCCCGACCATGAATCAGGCCGGCGTCTATTCGGCGACTTTGCATTATCTCAAGGCGGTCGCCGCGCTCAAAAGCGCTGCGGACGGGAAGGCCGTCGTTGCCGAGATGAAGAAACTACCGACCGACGATCCGCTGTTCGGCAAGGGCATGGTTCGCGCCGACGGCCGCAAGATCCATCCGGCCTATCTGTTCCAGGTGAAATCGCCGGCGGAATCGAAATATCCCGGCGACGACTACATTCTCAAGGCCACCGTTCCCGCGGACCAGGCGTTCCGCCCGATGAAGGACGACAACTGCCCGATGGTGAACGGGTAAACTTCCGCCTCTGCCCACTCGGGCCGCGCTCGCACGCGCCCGGGTGGGGAGGGGAGCGCGCCGGCTCTCTGTCGAGGACGAAGCGAGCGCATGTTCGAGATATTCGGCATCCCGTCGCAGGCGTTGTTCGCGCAGCTTCTGCTCGGGCTCATCAACGGGTCGTTCTACGCGCTGTTGAGTCTCGGGCTTGCCGTCATCTTCGGCATGCTCAACATCATCAATTTCACGCATGGCGCGCAGTACATGATGGGCGCGTTCGTCGCTTACATGCTGCTGCAATATCTGGGCATCAATTATTGGGCGGCGCTCGTCATCGTGCCGATCCTGGTCGGTGCCACGGGCATTCTCATCGAGCGGCTGTTTCTGCAGCGGCTGCAGAAGCTCGATCATCTTTATGGCTTGCTGCTGACATTCGGCCTGGCGCTGATCATCGAGGGCCTGTTTCGCAATTATTACGGCTCGTCCGGTCAGCCCTATGACGTGCCCGACGCGCTGCAGGGCGGGCACAATCTCGGTTTCATGTTCCTGCCCAATTATCGCGCCTGGGTGATCGGGTTTTCGGTTGTCGTGTGTTTTGGCACCTGGTTCGCCATCGAGCGCACGCGGCTCGGCTCCTACCTGCGCGCCGCTACCGAAAATCCGGCGTTGGTTCGCGCCTTCGGCATCAACGTGCCGCGCATGGTGACGCTCACTTATGGCTTCGGCGTCGGGCTCGCCGCGCTCGCCGGCGTCATGGCGGCGCCGATCTACAACGTGTCGCCGCAGATGGGTTCCGACATCATCATCGTGGTGTTCGCGGTCGTCGTGATCGGCGGCATGGGCTCGATCATCGGCGCGATCCTCACCGGCTTCACGCTCGGCATCGTCGAAGGCCTGACCAAGGTGTTCTTTCCGGAAGCGTCCAACACCGTGATCTTCGTCATCATGGTGATCGTGCTGTTGGTGCGGCCGGCCGGCCTGTTCGGACGGAGCGCGTGATGGCGAACGCGGTCGATGCATCGGCAATGCGGCTGCCGCGCTCGGGGGATCGCAGTCTTGCGTTGGCCGCCGCCGCGATGATCGCGGTGCTGGTCGTGGCACCGTTCGTGCTCTATCCGGTCTTCCTCGAGAAGGCCTTATGCTTCGCGCTATTCGCCTGCGCCTTCAACCTTCTGATTGGCTATGTCGGCCTGGTGTCGTTCGGCCATGCGCTGTTCTTCGGCTGGGCGAGCTATCTCGCCGCGCATGCCGCGAAATCCTGGGGCCTGCAGCCGGAATTCGCTGTCGTCATCGGCACTGCGTGCGCGGCGCTGCTCGGCTTTGTCGGCGGCGCCATCGCCATTCGCCGCCAGGGCATTTATTTCGCCATGATCACGCTGGCGCTGGCGCAGATGATGTATCTGGTGGCGCTGCGGGTGAAGCTTACCGGCGGCGAGGACGGCATCCAGGACGTGCCGCGTGGAAAACTGTTTGGCGTCTTCGCTCTCAACAACGAAATGACCATGTACGCGTTCGTGCTCGTCGTCGTGCTCGCCGCGTTCTTTCTGATCTATCGCATCATCAATTCGCCGTTCGGCGAGGTGCTCAGGGCGATCCGCGAAAACGAGCTGCGCAGCATTTCGCTCGGCTACCGCACCGACCGCTACAAGCTCGTCGCCTTCGTGCTGTCGGCGACGCTCGCTGGGCTGGCCGGATCGCTCAAAGCGCTGGTGTTCCAGCTCGCCTCCCTGACCGACGTGCATTGGACCATGTCGGGCGAGGTCATATTGATGACGCTGGTTGGCGGTCTCGGCACCATTTTCGGCCCGGTGGTCGGCGCCTTCATTATCGTTGCGATGGAGAACTATCTGGCGCCGTTCGGCCAATGGGTGCTGGTGATCCAGGGCGCTATCTTCGTCGCCTGCGTGCTCACCTTCCGCCGCGGCATCGTCGGTGAGCTGGCAAGCTGGCTGCGCGTCAAGCTTTAGAGCATGATCCCGAAAAGTGGCCCCCGGTTTCCCGCCTTCGCGAAGCCCGCTTCGGCGGGCGAAGCAAGGTTGGACAAGATCATGCTCAGCCGATAAAGGGCCGAATCAATTGTACCCGCTGTTATCAACAAACAAAAAGTCAACAAATAGTCCTTGGTGCCGCCACATTCATTTTGATTGCCGAATCAACAAACCCGCGTTGTTTATCCGCAAGCGTCGATTTTAACCGCGTTTTTTCTACTTTGCGCTTCTGGTTGCACCTCCATGTCGGAACCGCAGTCCGGCCGGTACGACAGCATCGCTCGCAGATGGCTTGCCCTGATCGAGCGTCGGCAGGAGCATTTCCTCGATTTGTGCGACAGTGGCCGGTGGCGGCACTATTTTACCGAAGCCGAATTTCTCGATGAAATGCGCAAAGTGCTGCGGGTGCGCGATCAATGGGCCGCGATTGCCGGAGTCCCGCTCAACAGCGAGGACCTGCTGCCGGACGATGGTCTGCCGCCGCCGCGGCCGCCCGCGAACGGGGTGGCGGCGCCGGCTTGGCCTGACTAGATTCCGCAGGCAGGACGCGTTATCCACAGCTCGAAAGCCTCCGGCGGAGTGCGCCGACCGTGCCGCCATCCGGCCCTGTCACGTCCTTCGACCTCGTCTCTTGTCGACCCTTTGACCCCTTCCTCGAAACCTAAATCGCTTCCTCAAACCCTAAGTGAGCATCGATGCCGAGCGCCTTGTTCTCGCCAATTAAACTTGCCGACCTTACGCTGCCGAACCGTGTCGTGGTGTCGCCGATGTGCCAATACAGCGCCGACGACGGGGCCGGTAACGATTGGCATATGACCCATCTCGGCATGCTGTCGAACTCGGGCGCCGGACTCTTGGTCATCGAGGCCACCCATGTCGAACGGCGCGGCCGCATCACCCACGGCTGCCTCGGCCTTTATTCCGATGACTGCGAGGCCGCGCTGGTGCGCGTCGTCGACCATTGCCGCCGCATCGGAAACGCCAAGCTCGCCATCCAGCTGGCGCATGCCGGCCGCAAGGCGTCGTCGCAGCGTCCCTGGGAAGGCGCCAAGGCGCTCACGGACGCCGAAGACGCCTGGCCGACGATCGGGCCCTCGGCCGTGCCATTCGGCCCCGGCTGGCATACCCCGCGCGCCATGACCGAAGACGACATGGCGCGCGTCACGGTGTCGTTCACCGATGCAGCCAAGCGCTCGTTGCGGATCGGCTTTGACGCCATCGAATTGCACTTCGCCCACGGTTATCTGCTGCACAGCTTCCTGTCGCCACTGTCGAACAAGCGCAATGACGCCTATGGCGGCTCGTTCGACGGCCGCATGAAATTTCCGCTTGAAGTGGTGCGCTCGGTCCGTGCCGCGGTGCCGCGCGCGGTTCCGCTCGGCGCGCGTATCACCGGCACCGATTGGGTCGAGGGCGGCTTGACTGCCGATGATGCCGTGGCGACCGCCAAGGCGCTTAAAGCGGCGGGGCTCGACTATGTCGACGTCTCCTCGGCCAACATTACGCCCGACAGCCGCTGGCCCAGCGATCCCGGCTTCAACGTTCCTATCGCGGAGCGGGTGCGCCGCGAGACCGGGATTGCGGTGCGCGCCGTCGGCATGATCGCGAGTGCCGAGCAGGCTGAAGAGATCGTGGCTTCAGGAAAGGCGGACATGGTGGCGATGGGGCGCGCCTTCCTTGATGACCCGCATTGGACCTGGCGCGCAGCGCAACAGCTCGACGCCGACGTGTTGCGTCCGAAGCAATATGCGCGCTCCGCGCCGAAGCTATGGGCCGGCGCGGCCTTGCGCGGCTGACGACGGAACCGGCCCGTAACGCAGCGCCAGCCGCGCCGGCTCGACGCCGAAATAATAGGCAAGCCGCAGCCGCCACATCAGCACGATGGTGCGCAGCATGCCGTGGTGCTCCCAACGCCGGCCGGAAGTGACGACGGGCGCGCCGATGCAAAATGGCCGGCACAGGCGCTTGAGCTGCCGCGACATTGCGATGTCTTCCATCAGCGGCACCTCGGGAAAGCCGCCGACCGTCGTAAATGCCTCGCGGGTGACGAAGATCGCCTGATCGCCGCTCGCTATCCCGGTTAATCGCGAGCGCCAATTGATCATGCGGGCGACGACCGCCAGGAACGGATGCCGTCCGGCAATCCGCAGATCGAAGCGGCCCCAAGTGCGGCGCACCAGAGCCGCGGCAATCAAGCGGTCGGCGTCTTGCGGCAGCGCCGTATCGGCATGCAGGAAAAGAAGCACATCGCCGCTGCCGAGCGCGGCGCCGGCATTCAACGGCGCGCCGCGTCCGCGCGGGGCCGCGATCACCCGATCTGCGAGCGGCCGCGCCAGGTCGGGTGAGCCGTCGTGCGATCCACCGTCAACGACGATGATTTCGGCGCCGCGGGCGCGCAACGGCGCCAGCGCCGCGAGCGCGTCAACAAGAATGGCTGCCTCGTTGAGCACCGGGACGACAATGGTGAGCCGACGCATGACGCCAGATTGGCGCGTTCGATCCGTTATGTCGAGGCGACGGGACACGGGTGGTTTTTAAATGCAGCACAAAATTCGGCGTAACTCTTAATGCCGTCGCGGAGCGAATAGCGCGGCCGGTAGCCGAATACTTTTTCGGCCGCGGTCCACGACAGCGGCGCGCGCTGTTTTAGCGTCGCCGTTTCAAACTCTGTCATTTCAGCGCCGACTTCGATGCTGGCGCCGGGAACAGCGGCGCGGGTGGCCGCGGCGATGTCGAAGGTGCTGGTCAGCTCGCCGCGCGAAATGTTGAAAATGCGCTGTGCGATAGAGCGCGTGTCGAAGTTGAGAATGGCGACGATGCCGGCGGCGGAATCCTCGACATACGTGTAGTCGCGCACCACGGCGCCGCCGGAGGCGATCTTTACGGTCTGGCCGTTCGCGGCGCCTTCGACAATCTGTTTCAACTGCATCTGCCCGGGCTTCATGCCGAAGCCGTAGACGCTGGTGATGCGGATCGCCAGCGCATCGATGCCGTGGAAAGTATGATAAGCAAGCGCTACCTGCTCGGCCGCCATCTTTGAGGCGCCATAATGGGCATTCGGATTGCCGGCATAGAGCGACGTTGTCGGGTGCGTTTCTTCGAATGCGTCGCGCTCTTTGCGGTGATAGGCGGCATTGCTGCTGATCAGCAAGACTTTGCCGATACTGGCCCGGCGCGCGGCTTCGAAGACGTTGACCGTGCCGCCGACGTTGACGGCATAGGTCTTCGCCGGATCGGCAAGCGACGTATCGTGACCGACCAGTCCGGCGGCGTGAACGATCGCGTCGGGCGTGTACTGCGCGCAAATGGCGTCGAGTCCCACCGCGTCAAGAATATCGCCGTGAACGAAACGCGTCGCGGCGGCAGCCTCACCGAGGACGAACCGCGCCTCCTCGGAAAAAGGCTCGATGCCGACGGCGATGGCGGACTGTCCCTGCTGTCCCAACAAGCGGCAGACATAAGTCCCGACGAAGCCGGTACCTCCGGTTACCAGAACAGTCTTCGGCTTCGACCACGCAGCGTTCGGCATCGGCGGCTTTCGTGACGTGGTGACGCGGCCAGGGCGTGGAGCGTCAGCTCCGGCGTTCATATTCCAGAATGTAAAGCCCGGCGTTGAAATCGGTCATGTAAAGCAGGCCGTCGGAGGTGGCAAAGACATCGCCGGACTGGATGACGAGCGGCCGGTTCGGTCGCGGATCCATCCGACGGGTCGGCGGCGGCGGCACAAAATGCCCCGCGTCGCGCGGCTGGAACGGATCGGTAATGTCGAAGACGCGAAGCCCCGCATTGCAGTAGGTCGCAAAGACGAGATTTGAGTTTTGCAATGCGCCGGGCCGGTTCTCGTGCAGATTATGCGGGCCGAATTTGCCCGGCAGGCCGCAATAGCGCGCTTCGTCCGGCAGCGGCATGGTGGCGATACTCACCGGATTACTCGGCTCGTGCACGTCGAACACCCAGATGCGCTTGATGCCGTCGGCGCAATTGTCCTGCGCCGGCTCGTCGGAGACGATGAGGAGGTTACGGTCGGGAAATTGCAGCGGCGAGTGCGTCGTTGAGCCAAGCGGCGGATGCCAGACGCGATGCGCCAATAGCCGCGGCTTGGCCGGATCGGCGACATCGAGCACGGTGAGTCCGCCGTCGAGCCAGGCGCCATAGGCAGTGGTGCCGGCGACGACGGCGTGATGCAGCGCATAGCGGCGGCCCTGCGGCCATTGCGGCGTCTCGCCGCCCGCTTGCCACATGCCCGGCAGCCACCAGCGCCCGACAATGTGCGGTTTGGTCGGATCGCTCATATCCACGATGGCGAGGATGCGGTCGGTAAAGCCCTCGAAATGCGCCGAGATGTAAGCGTAGCGGCCGCCGACGTACCAGATGCGATGCGGTCCAAGCCCCTTGATCGGCATGAACGCGATCTCACGCGGTTTCGCCGGCTGCGCGATGTCGTAAACCCGCAGCCCCGAGGCAAACGACATGCCGTGCCGGTCGAAGGATTCGGTCAGCGGCCGCGAGAAGAACTCCTTGTCGCTCGCCACCTTCTGTGCGGTCCACACATTGGCGGCGTTGACGACGAGCAGGAGGTCGTCATGCACCTGCAGATGCAGCGCCCAGGTATTCTCCGGCGTCGGCACGAAGGCGACGGCTTGCGGTTTTTTCGGATCGCGGACGTCGACGACCGAGAAACCGCCGCTGAAGATATGGCCGATATAGGCGTGGCCGCGATGGACCATGACCTGCACGCCATCGCTACGGCCGCCCTGGTCGCTGTGTCCGACGAACCGGACGTTGCGCTGACTCGCTGCCTGCATCGGCTATTCAGCCGCCGGCGCAGCACGCGCCGGAAGCGGCTCCGGCGCGCGATCGAGCACCGGCGCCGTCTCCTCGAGTGGCTTGGCGCGGGTTTCGACGCCGAGCACCCATAGCGCGACGAGCGCGATCACCAGAAACACCGAGAACATCGTCGTGACCGCGGTGAGCCCGGCGAAATCGAACGCCCATACGATCGGGAACGGCGTCACCACGATGCCGATACGGGCGCAGGTGAAGGCGACGCCGGCGCCGCGGGCGCGATATTCGGTGGCGAACAATTCCGGCATGTAGACCGCGATCGACAGCGTGGTGAAGCAAAACAGCGAGCCGAGCAGCAGGAGTCCGAACGAATTGACCCACAATACGCTGTTGCCCTGGGCGAACAGGATGCCGGAGAGGAGCGCGCAGATCCCGGCTATGGTCAGGCTCGGCTTGCGGTCGAATTTGTCGGCGACCGCGAATGCGATCAAGGCGCCGAGCGTGCCGCCGAGGCTCATGATCACGGTGAAGCCGATCGACGTGTTCAGGCTCATGCCCTGCTTGATGAAGAAGGTCGGCAGCCAATTGGTGTAGCCGTAGGATACCGTCAGCCCGGCGGTCATCAGGATGATGGCGAGCAGCGTGCGGCGGATGACCGGCGGCGAGAACAGCACCATGAACGACAAGTCGGCCGCGACCGCGGTCGGCGCCGACGACGGCAGGCCGGCGGGCGCCTCCTTCAGTCCCAGTTCATGGACGATATCGTCGACGACTTTCTCCGCCTCGGCGGTGCGGCCCTGGCTTTCCAGCCAGCGCGGCGATTCCGGCAGCGCCTTGCGCAGGAACCAGACCGCCAGCGCAGCGACGCCGGCGATGACGAACACCCAGCGCCAGCCGTAGTGCGGAATGATCAAAAAGCCGCACAGGCTCGAAATGAACACCGCGCCGTTGGAGATCACCGCCATCGAGGCCTGCCAGCGGCCGCGCGATTTCGGCGGCACGAATTCGCTCAACATGGTGTAGGCGATGACGAATTCCGCACCCATGCCAAGCCCCATGAGAAAGCGGGACACGGTGAGCCAGCCCATGGTCGGCGACGCAGCGGCGGCGAACGAAAACAGTCCGAAGATCAGCAGATTCAACTGAAAACTGAAACGGCGGCCGTAGCGATCGCCGATCCAGCCCGCCGCGATGGAGCCGATGGTCATGCCCGCGGTGCCTGCGCTGATGAACAGCGCATTCATCGACATGGTCGACCAGCCTTCCTTGATCGCCGCGCCAAGCACGCCGCCGGTGATGTAATTGTCGAACTGGTCGACGAACAAGCCGCCGACGATCAGTCCGGTGAGACGATAGTGAAAGCGGCCGAGCGGCAGAGCGTCGAGCTTGCGGCCGACATCGTGTATGGCGACAGCCATGGTTGCCTCCCCAAAACTTTTTTGTCCGGTTACCCGTTATTCCGCAGCATTTCTCCGGCGTATGATGAAGTCAACAGATTGGGAGTCGTAATCCGCCCACGCCACATTCAAAAGATTGTTCGTAAAAGTTGCGGTGATAAAAATTTCCACCAAATAAAACGCAATCACCTTCGCGCAGGAGACATGACAGATGGCAAACATCGCACTCGTCGGCATGACCGGCAATATCGGCAGTCGAATTCTCAACGAGGCGCTGGCGCGCGGCCATCGCGTGACCGGTACGACGCGCGCCGGGGCCAATTTGCCGGCGCGCGAAGGCTTGACCGTTGCGACCGTGCATCCCGCGGATGCCGCGGCGCTTGCGTCCGTACTGCGCGGCCATGACGTCGTCGTGGTTTCGCTGAAATGGGACGTCAATGACATCGACGCCGTGATCGAGGCAATCCGGAAATCGGGCGTGCGGCGGGCGCTGATCGTGGTCGGCGCGGGCAGCCTCCTTCGCGCCGACGGCAGGCTGCATTTCGATCACATGGCGACGCCGTCGCCGAGCTCGAAACCGGCGATGATCGCGCTCGATAAGCTGCGCACGGTCGACGATGTCGATTGGACGGCGGTCTCGCCGCCCACTTCCATCAAGTCCGGAGCGCGCACTGGAAAATACCGATTAGGCAGCGATACGATGGTGGTCGACGCGGGCGATAATGGCCACATATCGCGGGAAGATTTTGCCGTCGCGATCTTGGATGAAATCGAAAATCCCAGGTACGTCAGGCAAAGGTTCACGGTCGGCGATTAGCCGGGCGCCGCGGCCGCTTTCGGAAAAGACGAAGCATGAGCAATCCGGTCCTGGTCGAAGTGACGCGCGGGGCGCTGGTGGAGAGCCGCCACCGTGGCGCCGTCGCGGTCGCCGATGCCGACGGCCGCGGCGTGCTTGCCATTGGCGACGTCGCTTCGCCGGTGTTTCCGCGCTCGGCGGTCAAGGCGCTGCAGGCTGTGGCGCTGGTGGAGGAGGGCGCGGCCGATCGTTTTGGCTTTGACGACGAAGCGCTGGCGCTCGCTTGCGCCTCGCATAGCGGCGAGCCGGCGCATGTCGCCGGTGTCGAGCGCATGTTGACAAAAATCGGTCTCGAGGCTTCCGCGCTGCGCTGCGGCGTGCATTGGCCGATTTCGCAGTCCGCCGCTTATGCGCTGGCGCGGACCGGTACGGCCTCGGCACTGCACAACAATTGCTCCGGCAAGCACGCCGGTTTTCTCTGCCTCGCCTGCGCGATGGGCGCCGACACGGCGGACTATTTCAGGCCCGAGCATCCGGTGCAGCGGCAGGTGCGCGCGGTACTGGAAGACTTCACCGGGGCCGTCCTGGGAGAAGACGTCCGTGCCATCGACGGCTGCTCGGTGCCGACCTGGGCGGTGCCGCTGCAAAATCTTGCCCACGGTTTCGCCAAATTCGGCACCGGCCGCGGTCTGTCGCCGGCGCGTGCCGCCGCGGCAGCGCGGCTGCGGCAGGCCTGCGCTGCAAAGCCCTGGTTCGTCGCCGGCAGCGGACGGTTCTGCACCGAGATCATGCAGCTGTTCGGCGATCGCGTGTTTGTCAAAACCGGCGCCGAGGGCGTCTATTGCGCCGCGCTGCCGCAACAGGGGCTCGGCATCGCGCTCAAATGCGACGACGGCGCCGCCCGCGCTGCGCAGGCCGTCATGGCGGCGACGATCGCGCGCCTTCTGCCGCTGGATGTTGCCGAACGCGCAGCGCTGGCGCCGTTGCTGCAACCGAGCTTGCGCAATTGGAGTGAGACGGAGGTTGGGGCTATGCGGGTGACGCTCTAACCGCTGCGATAGGGCAAAAGCTCGAACTCGACCATATGATTGTTTGGTACTCGATGGTGGGAGATTGCGAATGGACTGTGATTTACTGCAAAAGATCGAGCGTTTGCACGCGGCCGGAGCCCACTTTACTCCGACTCACGCGGACGCGGTGGTGAAGTCGCTGTATGACATTCTCAACGTCCTCGATTCGAAGGGTCTGGCGCTACTGGCCTTTGATGGCATTGTCGTTGCTGCCACCACATTCGCGGCGGAGAAAGGCAACGTTTTTCACAGGCGCGGACTGGCACGGTGGCTCGCAATCGTGATTATCTTCCTGGCGCTTCTCGGCGCGGCGCTGTGCTTGTTTGTTTCGGAAATCTCCTATTCATTTTACCATTATGTCGACTGCACCGGCCCCGACGGGTTGGATTTCTCGAATGAAGTAGCCCGGCTTGCGACTTTGGTTGATTGGCGGACCTGGTATTACCGCTTCGCGTGGGTCTTTTCGATCGTCGCCATTCCGTTGTTTTTGGTCCTGTTTTGGGTTTCGCTGAATTGGGAAAAGCCGCATAAGCCGTGAAGACGACCATGCGCCGACTTAGCGCACGCGATTGCCGTCGATCGACAATTGCGCGTAATGCTCGGCGCCGTCTTTGCTGAGATCGGCGGCGACGGTCTTCGCCCATTCCCTGCCGACAATGGCGCCGAGCCGCGCGCCAGAGACCAGATTGCTGGCGATCACCGCCGTGCCGGCGCCGGACACAACAGAGACCGCAATGCCGTAGTCGGTGCCGCGCACGATGTTCGCGGTAACGCTGACGTCGCGCAGATAGGGGCCCCAGCCGGCCTGGATGCCGACGCCGTTGCTACTCTCGACGACGTTGCCCGAGACGACCGTGTCGGCTTCAACACCGATGCCGGTCGTGTCATGGGGATCGCTGCCGGGTGGCTGCCGGCGCACGAGATTGCGGATCAGATTGCCTTGCACCACGCCGAGCCGGCCGCCTTTGTCGAAATTCGTCACCGCGATGCCGGCCGCGGCGCCGTCGACGATGTTGTTGGAAATCACCGCGCCTTCAAAACCGAACTCGGCATAGATCGCGCACTCGCCGAGCCCGGTGCAGGTATTGCCGACGATCTGCAGGTTCGAGGAATTGGTGCCGCGCACCGCAGAGAACGCGGCGTTGCGGATACGGTTGCCGCGCACGATGACGTTGTCGGCGCGAAACACGTTGATGGCGTTGCCGTACTGGCCGGAGCCGCCGGCCTTGTTGGCGATGTCTTCGACGCGGTTGTCGACGATAAGCGTGCCGTCATCGCCGGGCTTGCTGCGCCAGACCAGAATGCCGCCGTTGCCGGCACGCTGCACGGTATTGCCGGCGATGCGCAGGCCGGCGGCGTCGTTCGAGAAGATCGTGTGATTGGCGACGTCGATGACGGTGTTGCCGGTGATTTCACCGGCGATCGCGTCAAGCGTCACGCCGTTGCCGCCGGCATTGAGGATCATGCAATCGTTTAGACGCAGCGCGCGGCCTTGCGTAAAATGTAAGAGTCCGCGACCGTCAGGCAGCGCGACGTGATAGCCGTCGAGGATGAGGCCGCTGATGCTGACGTAATCGCTTCCGGTCGCCATCAGCAATGACGGCCCGGCCGTCATCACCAGCCGCGTCGAGCCGATGACGCCGGCGATCGCCGCAAAGGGCGGCAATTGCAGGCCGCCGGCGCGATAGACGCCGGGCGGCAGCCGCAGCAGCGAGCCGGCCGCCGCCGCGCGCGTGATCGCGCTTTGCAGAATGGCCGACTGATCGATCTCCGCATTCGGCCGGACGCCGAGCGTGGTTGCGTCGATTTCGGAGCGGGGCATCGGCGCTGCCGCGAACGGCTCGCGCGCCCCGACCGGCGTCGTCGCTCCAACCGAAGCGGCGCCGGCGAAAGCGGCAAACAGACGGCGGCGATCGAACTTCATCGCGGACATTCCGGCGCACAGACGCGACAAAACTGGCAAATATTGATGTGCGAAGACCCTCATTGGGTCCTGCCGCTGCGGCGGTTTCCGCCTGCAGGGTTAACGACGGCTTGCCGCCAATAGCGCGATCAACAACGCTTCGGCGGCGCCGACGAGCGGCGGCAGCAGAAGCGCGCGCCGTTTCGAATGCCGCCGTCGCGAGTTCAATTTGACCGGCGGAATGTGGATGAACTGAACGAGCGGCCCGCTGCCGCTGCTCCGTTCCAAGGCGCGCCAATAGGCATAGTTGCAGAGATACCGGCCGGCGTCGCGCGACAGCCGGGCAGGAACGCCGAGCGACCGCACCGCGCTGAGAAGCCGCGCAAACGGCGCATTGCCGCGACGGGATCGCGGCTCACCTTCGGCGATGATGCCGGACTTTGGCCGACAGCCGGTCGCGTCGGGAAACAGAACCGAGACGGCATTGCGCGCTTGCGTCTCGATGCAAAGCGCACGACGGCGTCCGGCGAGTCCGAAGATCAGCACGATGTCGGGCTTGGTCGCGAACAGTTTCGGCACATCGCGGTCGACGGCGGCATAGGCGGTGGCAAAAATATGCGTGGTGCGCTCGATGCCAGCCAAGGCTGGGCGTCGCCTGCGGGCCAGGGCCTCGACCAGGAGCGTGCTCGGATTGAATGGCGCACCGGGGAATGGGCCGAAGCCGGCGAGGACCACGCGCACGGCGTCAAGTACCGAGCAGGTCGGCGATCTGCTCGACCGCGATGCCAGGCGCCACGCGGCCGGCGGCGACGTCGGCTTCGATCCGCGGCAAGGCTGCCTTGAGCGCGCGGTCGGTTCGTAACGGCGCGAACAACCGCTCTTCGAGCATGGTCCACATCCATTTTACCTGTTGCTCGCCGCGGCGCGCCGCAAGCTCGCCCGAGGCGGTAAGCCGCTGGCGATGATCGAGGATGTGCTCCCACAGCGCCGCGATGCCCTCGCCGTTGAGCGCCGAGCAGGTCACGACAGGCGGCGACCAGTTCGGCGAGCGCGGCGACAAAATGTGCAGTGCCGCGCCGTATTGGGAGGCCGCCAGCTTGGCGCGCGGCAGGTTATCGCCGTCCGCTTTGTTGACCGCGATCATGTCGGCGAGTTCCACGACGCCCTTTTTGAGCGCCTGCAATTCGTCGCCGGCGCCGGGCAGCGCCAACACCAGGAAAAAGTCGGTCATGTCGGCCACCGCGACCTCGGATTGGCCGACGCCGACAGTCTCGACCAGCACCACGTCATAGCCCGCGGCCTCGCACAACAGCATAGTTTCGCGGGTCTTGGCCGCGACGCCGCCCAGGGTGCCCGAGGAGGGCGAAGGACGGATGAAGGCGTTGGCATCATTCGCAAGCCGCGCCATGCGCGTCTTGTCGGCCAGGATCGAGCCGCCGGTGCGGCGCGACGAGGGATCTACGGCCAGCACCGCAACTTTGTGCCCGTGCGTGGTCAGGCTGTGGCCCAGCGCATCGATCAGCGTCGATTTGCCGACGCCCGGCGCGCCGGTGATACCGACGCGCACCGCCTTGCCGGTCGCCGCCAACAGCGCCTGGATCAGCGCCGCAGCGGTGGGGCGGTGGTCGGCGCGCTTACTTTCGACGAGCGTTATGACGCGGGACAGCACAGTGCGGTCGCCGCTACGGATATCGCGTGCGAGCCGTTCGACGTCATGGGGAAGAGCGGGCGAAGTCATGCGGAATCCATGACGGAATGAAGCAGGGACGCCATACTACATTGTTTTCCAGCAACGCTTTAGCAGCAAAATTTTGTCGCGGTCATTTAGCCAATTGCAACCACGCGGGCGCGAAGAAAATTGCCGGCCTGGGAATAGCGGCATTCTGAATTGACAATCCGAAATCGCCAGAGCTGCGCCAAGATTGATCTCGGAAAGACCCCGCTGCCGCCGAATTGAGGCCGCATCGCGCCGCTGACATCGCGTCCTCCAGACGACGCGGTGAGCGGCGTTTGTCCATCCTCGAGCAGGGAGACAATCGATGCACTGGGATCAGATCCAGGTCAATTGGATGCAATTCAAGGGCAAGGTCCGCAACAATTGGGCCAAGCTCACCGACGAGGACGTCACGCGCATCGGCGGCCGCCGCACCGAATTGGCCGGCCGCTTGCAGGCGCGCTACGGCTTCGCCAAGGCCGAAGCCGAACGTGAGATCGAGGCTTGGATGAAGGCGCAGCGCAACGCAGCATGATTGTTGGTCGACGACAACTCCCTCCAGAGGGGGGCAGGGAGTTGTCACCATTTGTCCGCGTCGTCCTTGGGCCGCGTGCCGCCGAAGATTGCCGTGCCCGCAGGCGACAAGTATTGGCGGAAGTCCGTCCAGGCCACGAATACGGTGTAGGGACCTTCGACATAAGGCCCCACCGCGTAAGGCGAATAATGAAATGTCAGCCCGGCGCTTTTGCCGCTTTCGGTCGACGGTGCAAGCGTCACCGGCCCGAGCTCGAGAAGCTTCGGTTTGATCCCGTCTTTGATGAAACTGTCCTGCCGCAACTCTTGCTCCGGCGTCAGCTTCGACGCCGGCGTATCGTCGTCGCCATAACCGTTGATGCCGTTGGCGATCTTGGCGGCCGCGATGGCAAGCGCCGCCAGGCGCGCCAGCGCCGCCATGGTCGACCCGTTATCGGCAGTTTCGGTAAAGAACGGACGAATGCTGATGCGCTTCCGAGCCTCGGCATCCCACAGGATGGTGTCGATTTCCTGGTTTGGATGAGCGCCGCCCTCGAACGTGCCGTCGCTGCGCACGATGCTGACATAGCGGCCGACCGTCGAGCGCAGGTTATAGACGCGATCATACGACCACTGCTGGTCACGAAACGATTTTGGATCGGCCCGCCATTGCGCGGTGGCATCGGCGCCGGCCTTGTCCGCCCAGATCTTGCCTTCAGCGAGGCAGTTGGCGAACAGGCCGGCAAAGGGCTTGAGCGCATTGTCGACGACGACGGAAACCTCGAGATATTTTTTCTCGATCGAAATCTGCGGCGGCGTGTCGGCGAAGGAAGTTTGCGGCACTAATAATTGCGCCGTAACGATGCACGCCGCAAGTGCAAGGTGCTTGCCGCAATTGCTTAGGACTATATCGATCATTGACCGTCTTTGAACCGGCTAGTCATGCCTGCATGAGACGCGGCGAACGGGGATTCCGTTCACGGCAATATCGCAAAAGCGCGCGCCGGAAAGCCGAGGCCGTTCTTTACCTTTGGCCATGTCACAACGATAAGTGCGCCAGTCGGCGGCACCTTGTCGAGATTGGCCATGACCTCGATCTGATAATGGCCGTGCTGCAGAATCCAGGTTTCGGAGTTCATCTTGTCGGTGATATCGGTATCCATGGACTCGTGGCCGGTCGCTGTCACGCCGCGCTTCTCGTAAAGATATTTAATCGTATCGAACGACCATGCGGGAAACGGCTGGCGCTTGAAACGTTCGGGATTGCTGTCCCAATCCTTGTACATGTCGGTGCGCAGCGCCGCGAAGGCGCCCTTCGGCACCCGGCCGTGCTGGCGTTCCCAGGCTTTAAGATCGGCGACCGAGAAGGCGTGGTTCGGATCCTTGGCGAGGTAGGGCGTATCGTCGAGCACGACCAGGCGCAGGATCATTTGCTTGAGCGGAATCTGATCCATGGTGATGCCGTTCTCGGCGAAATGCGCCGGCGGATCGACATGGGTGCCGTATTGCCCGACCATCTGGTAATAGGTGGCGCGAAATTCGTCCTTGGGGATCGTATATGGCTCGCCGGTTTTGGGATCGGCGGCGGGCGAGAATTTCGCCTGGCCGAAGCCGGCCCAAACCGGTGTGTCCGGTCCGAACGAATGGGTGAGATCGACGAATTTCTTCGCGGCGATGACACGGTAGGCACGCTCAAGATCGGAAGCGGCGTGGGCTGGCGTCGCAATCGTGGCACAGATGCCCATCAGTCCCGCGAGCATGACTGCAATGCGGTATCCAACCAAGCGGGTCATTGTGTCCTCCTTGCTGAGAATGATCGGACCACGCAGCCTTAACCGGCAGGCAAAGAATAGCGAAAAATAAAACGTGGCCAAGCCAACCTTTGGCTCTCTTAAGGCGCCCGACTGCGCGGAGGGCTCGCTTCGAAGTGAGCCGGCTTGGACCTCAGCACGCGACGCGCGGTCGCGCTGCCGACGGCCGTGGAACTCCGCTATTCTTGGGCGGTTAGACCAGCTTAGGAGAGCGGCGGCTCTGCCGGCAATCAATGAGGCCATTGCGATTTGCGCTCGTGTTCTGCCTCGTGCTGGCCTTCGCCGGCGGGGTCTTTGCGATCGCGGCATGGCGGCCGGCGGTCGCTCCGATTGCGCCACCGGCCGCGAACAGCTTCGATCCGGCATTGGTCAAACGCGGCGCCGCGCTCGCCGCGATCGGCAATTGCGACGTGTGTCACACAACGCCTGGCGGCCGCGCGTTTGCCGGCGGTCGCGCCGTTCCGACGCCGTTCGGCACCATTTATTCCACAAACATCACGCCCGACCCTGGCATTGGAATCGGGCAATGGTCGCAAGCCGCGTTTCAGCGTGCGATGCGTTTCGGCGTGCGTCGCGACGGCGCCTACCTTTATCCGGCTTTCCCCTACGATCACTTCACGCTCGTCTCCGACGACGACGATAACGCGCTTTACGCCTACCTTATGACGCGCGAGCCGATCCGCGCGCCGCCGGTGCCGGACCGGCTGCCGTTTCCGCTCAACATCAGATTGGTGATATTCGGCTGGAATCTTCTGTTCCTTCACCCCGGCCCCTATCGCGCCGACGCCGCGCACGATGAAGCCTGGAATCGCGGCGCTTATTTGGTCGGCGGGCTCGGTCATTGCGGCGCCTGTCACACGCCGCGCAACCTGTTGGGTGCGGAACGGGCGGACTTTAAATTCTCCGGCGGTGAGGTCGAGGGTTGGACGGCCTATGCGCTCAATAAATCATCGCCGGCGCCGGTGCCGTGGAATGCCGCGGCGTTGCGGCACTATCTGCGCTACGGCTACGAGGACAGTCACGGCGTGGCGCGCGGTCCGATGGGCGAAGTCGCGGGCGATCTTCACGATATCCCCCACCGCGACATGCGCGCGATCGCGATGTATGTGGCCGAACAGATGAATCATGCCGCTCCCGAGCGCGACGTGGTGGTGCAGGGGGCGGAAATGCAACAGGAGCGCGGCAAGTCCGACGCGCCCGCGAGTGCCGACGGCCAGACCAATGCGCTGCGCGCCATCGACACCAAGAACGACGAAGGCGGCGTGACCTATGCCGGTGCGTGCGCCGGTTGTCATGAAGGCCCGCGCGCCTTGCCTTATGGCGGCATCGATCTGATGCTGACCAGCGCGATCAGCGGTCCGAGCGCCGACAATCTCGTCAATATCGTCCTCTACGGCCTGCCCGCCGCGGAGGCGGCGCGCGCGCCGATCATGCCCGGCTTTGCCGGCGCGATGAATGACGCGCAGGTCGCGGCCTTGGTCCGCTACTTGCGCGCACGCTTCTCCGACAAGGGCCCGTGGACCGACATCCTCAAAAGCGTTCACGACGCGCGGAGCCGTGCCCATATCCCGGCGGCGAGTCGAGCGCCGGCCGTCGAGCCCACGCCGTGGGGCACAGCGCAGCGGGCCGCCAGATGAAGCTCAATGTTAACGGCAGTCAGCACGATGTTGGCGTCGATCCACGCACGCCGCTGCTTTACGTGCTGCGCGAGGATTTAGAGCTCAATGCGGCGAAATTCGGCTGCGGCCTCGGCCAATGCGGCGCTTGCACTGTGCTGGTGGACGGTGAACCGGTGTTCTCCTGCGTCACGCCAATCGCACTCTTGGCCGGCAAGGAGGTCACGACGCTGGAGGGACTCGGCACGGCCGATCGCCCGGCCCCGATCCAGCGCGCCTTCATCGAGGAGCAGGCGGCGCAATGCGGTTACTGTATTCCGGGCATCATGATGCGGGCGCATGCGCTGTTGCAGAAAAATCCGCGCGCCGGCGACGGCGGACATCCGCGCTTTCCTCGAGCCGCATCTGTGCCGCTGCGGCACGCATATGCGGATCCTGCGCGCCATCCATCGCGCCCAGGCGGAGATGCTGTCGGCGAATGCGGGAGGCAGCGGATGAGGGCTGCGACCGTCATCTCGCGCCGCGCGGTGCTGGCCGGTTCCGGCGCGCTGGTGTTGAGCTTTGCATCTGTTGACAAGGTGTTGGCGCAAAACGATGCATCGTCGCCGCCCGCGGCGCCGACAGTGAACCCGCCGCCGCTCCCCGGCAGCCTTAAGCAGGCGCCTTATCTCGACTCCTGGATCCGCATCGACGCAAACGGGGCGATCACGGTCTTCACCGGCAAAGCCGAGCTCGGCCAGGGCATCAAGACTGCGCTCATGCAGATCGCCGCGGAACAGCTCGACGTCGATTTCGACGGCATCACGCTTATCACCGCCGACACGGCGCTGACCCCGAACGAAGGCTATACCGCCGGCAGCCATTCCATGCAGGACAGCGGCACGGCGATCATGAACGCCGCCGCTCAGGTGCGGCAGCTCCTCATCGCCGAAGCCGCAACGCGCGCCGGCGTGCCGGCCGCACAGTTGAAAACGCAAGACGCGGCCGTCATCGCTCCCGACGGCCGCCGCTTCGGTTATGGCGAACTGGTTTCGGCGCAACGCCTGCATGTCGCGGCAGCCGCGACATCGCCGCTGAAAGACCCGAGTCAGTTCAAGGTCATGAACCGGCGTATCCCGCGCGTCGATATTCCCGCCAAGGTGACCGGCGGCGCCGCCTTCGTGCAGGATTTGCGCCCGGATGGCATGGTCCACGCCCGCGTCGTGCGGCCGCCCAGTTACGGCGCGCAACTCGCCGGCGTCGACGACGGCGCGGTGCGCGAAAATGCCGGGCGTGTTGCAGGTCGTTCGCGACGGAAGCTTTCTCGCGGTGATCGCGCGAGCGCGAATTTCAAGCCATCGAGGCGATGCGCGCACTTGCGGCCGCCGCGCGCTGGAACGAAACGGCGACGCTGCCGGATGCCAACGGATTGGGCGCGTTCCTCACCGGCTTGCCGGCGCAGGACATTACCGTGCTCGATCGGTCGCAGTCCGCCGCAAGCGGCGCCAAAACACTGTCGGCGTCCTATTCGCGGCCTTATCTGTCCCACGGCTCGATCGGTCCGTCCTGCGCGGTGGCGCAGTTCGACAACGACACGCTTACGGTTTGGACGCACACCCAAGGCGTCTATCCGGACCGTGACGCCATTGCCGAGATGATGGGCATGCCCAAGAACAAGGTGCGCTGCATCCATGGCGAGGGCGCGGGCTGCTACGGCCATAACGGCGCCGACGATGCCGCCGCCGACGCGGCGCTTCTTGCGCGTGCCATGCCGGGGCGTCCGGTGCGCGTGCAATGGACGCGCGAGCAGGAGCACGCCTGGGAGCCCTACGGCCCGGCTATGCTGGTCAAGCTCGACGCTGAACTCGATGACGACGGAACATTCTCAATTGGAATTATGAGATCTGGAGCAACACGCATTCGGCGCGGCCCGGACCGGCCGGTTCGCTGCTCGCGGCGCGTTACCTCGACAAGCCATTCCCCGAGCCGCCGCCGAAGCCAATTCCGATGCCGGAAGGCGGCGGCGATCGTAATTCCATTCCCATTTATAAGTATCCCGGGCGCACGGGTGATCTATCACTTCCTGCCGACGATGCCGGTGCGAGTGTCCGCGCTGCGCGCGCTGGGCGGTTACATGAATGTGTTCGCCATCGAAAGCTTCATGGACGAGCTTGCCGCAGCCGCCGGCGCCGATCCGGTCGCGTTCCGGCTCAAGCATCTCGACGATGCGCGCGCGCGGGAAGTGATCACGACTGCGGCCGAGCGCTTCGGCTGGGCGACCAAGCCGCGTCCCGCCGTGCCGGGGCGGGGACAGGGTTTTGGCTTCGCGCGCTACAAGAATCTGGCAGCGTATTGCGCCGTCGCCTGCGAGGTGGAGGTCGACCGCGACAGTGGGCGGGCGCGGATGCGGCGTGCCGTCGCCGCCGTCGACAGCGGCCAGGTGGTCAACCCCGACGGCATCGCCAATCAGATCGAAGGCGCCATCCTGCAATCCATGAGCTGGACGCTCTACGAAGCGGTGACTTTCGACGAGCGCCGCATTACCAGCGTCGACTGGGCGAGCTACCCGATCCTGCGTTTCTCCGCGGTGCCGGACGAGATGGAAGTCCACGTCATCAACCGCCCCGGCATGCCGTTTCTCGGCAGCGGCGAGGCCGGTCAGGGGCCGGCAGCGGCGGCCGTAGCGAACGCGATCGCCGATGCTACGGGGCACCGGTTCCGCGATCTGCCGATATCCGCCGAGCGGGTCAAGGCCGCGATCGGGGTGTAAGCGCGTATAGGCTCAAGACTCCGGCAGCGGAATGAATTCGGCGGTATCACCGGGCACGACATCGAAGCGGCCGGCCTTCCAATCGGCCTTGGCCGCTTCGATGCGCTCTTTGCGCGACGACACGAAATTCCACCAGATGTGACGCGGTCCATCCATGGCGGCGCCCCCGACGACGATAATGTGGGCATCGGTGACTGCCCTGGCGGCAATGCGGTCGCCAGGTTTGAGCACCAGCAGCCGCTCCGCACCGTGACGGTCGCCGGCGATTTCGATCTCGCCGGCGATGACGTAAACGGCGCGTTCTTCATGCTCGCCATCGAGCGGCAGGACGGTGCCGGCCTGCAGGTGCGCCTCGGCGAACACCGTGTCCCAGCTCGTTACGACCGGCGAACGCAGCCCGTGCATCGCTCCGGCGACGACGCGCAGATGCAGGCCATCATCCCGGAGTTCGGGAATATCGGCCGCCGCGGTATGTGCGAAAGCCGGCGACGTCTCCTCATCTTTCGTTGACAGCGCGACCCATAACTGCAGGCCGTGCAACGGCTCGCCGCCGTCGCGGTGATCGGCCGCGGTGCGCTCGGAATGCACGATGCCGCGGCCGGCCGTCATCCAATTGACGGCGCCCGGCCGGATCGGCAGTGCGGTGCCGAGGCTGTCGCGATGCACGATTTCGCCGTCGAACAGATAGGTGACGGTGGCGAGCCCGATATGCGGGTGCGGCCGTACGTCGACACCGTCGCCAGCCTTGAAGATCGCCGGTCCGAAATGGTCGAAGAAAATGAAAGGTCCAACCATGCGCGAGCGCCCCGAGGGCAGCGCGCGGTGCACCTGAAAGCCGCCGAGATCGACGGTGCGCGGTACGATCAGCTGCTGCACCGCGTCGCTGGCGGGCGCATCGCCTAAGGCTGGATCTTTGCCGGGGAAAAAGCTCATGACGCTTGCCTCAGATGGCGTGGAACGACTGCTCCTTCACCGACTCGACCAAGCCGTAGAACACCTCATTGACCTTCGGCCAGCTCGGCAGCTTCTTCACATTGTTGAGCCAGCGCTGCACGTTGGGATAGGCCGAGAAGTCGCAGCGGATAACCTCGCCCAGCGTCACCAGCGCGGCACCGAAATAGTCGGCGATGGTGATCTGGTCGCCGCATAGATATTGCTTATTCGGTCCGATCCAATAGTCGTTGAGGATCTGCAGCCAGCGCTTGGCGTTCTGCTGGCCGAATTCGATCGTTGCCGCCTGCGCCTCGTCGCTGCGCCGCTTGAGATGCGGGAACAGTTGCGGATAGCAGAGATTATAGGCCCACTCGCGATAGAAATTGGTGTTGAGCCAATCCATCACCTCATTGACCTTAGCGCGCTGCTTCAAGTCCTTCGGATAAGCGGGCGAGCCGATCTTATCGGCGAGATATTTCAGGATCGCCGAGCTTTCGGTCAAACGCAGGTCGCCATCCTCGATCATCGGCACGAGGCTGTTCGGATTGAGGTCCGCATAAGGCGGCTTGTATTGCTCGCCGGTGAACAGGTCGACGGTAACTTCGTCGACCGGTATCTTGTTCTCGGCGATGAACAGCCGGATCGGCCGGCTCGTCATCGATACCGGATGCATATAGAGCTTCATGGCAATCTCCTCCCGCTGTCGCGCGCTATTTTCGGCCCAGTTTACGAACCGACCGTGACTTGCGCCATTTACGATTGTTTTAGCGCATCAATTCCAGCCTTGGAAACGGCCGAGCGAGCGGCCGTTTGGGGGGTGCCGGCCCCCTAGCGCCGCGGCCGCTCGGCACGCGCCACCAGATCGGCGATAAAGCGCGGCTGTGCGAAAGCGGCGACGTGGACTTCGGGCGTCCAGTATTTGGTCGCAAAACAGCCGGCCTTGCGGTAGCGCCGGGCGATAGTCGTCACGCTATGCCGCCGCACCCGCGTGTTGTCGGTGGCAAAACCCATGGCCATGTGGCCGCCGATGTGGGTCGGTATTGGGGCGACAAAACAGGTGCTAACTGCGAAAAGCCGACTGAATTTGCTTATCATCGATTTGAGTTCATTGGGCTGAAGGAGGGGTGCTCCATTCTGCGTCGTGAGTATGCCTCCCGTTGCCAAGCATCGGCGGCAACCGGCGTAGAATTTGTCGGTAAAAAGCACTTTGCCGGGCCCCTGCGGACCGGTTGAATCGACAATGATAACATCGAAACGCCGATCGGTTGTAGTTACGAACCGCATGCCGTCATCGATAATGAGATCGAACCGCTTGTCCGCGAGCACCGGTCGGGTGAATTCGGGAAAATGCTCCTTGGAGAATTCCACCACCGATAAATCTATCTCGACTTGCGTGAGACGATTGACGTTTTTGTGCTTGAGCACTTCTTCGGCACTGCCGCAGTCGCCGCCGCCAATTATGAGCACTTGTCGGGCGTTGCCGTGGGCGAACAGCGGCACGTGGGTCATCATCTCGTGATAGACAAATTCGTCGTGCGTCGAGATTTGGGTAGCGCCGTCGAGCATCAGCATTTTGCCGAAGAACGGCTGTTCGAACAGGACAAGATGATGATGCTCGGTTTGAAGTTCGTAGAGCACTTTATCCGCCCGGAAAGTCATGCGAATGCCGAGATCATCGAATATCGTTTCAGGAAACCAGCGCTTCTCCGCCATTGCGGCTCCTAGCTTTTAAATAAGTGTAGTCACAAGGTTGAGCTCTGTTCCAACCGGCCAAAACCAATTGCGAGCGTCAGATAGCGCGCTCAGGCGACGCGGCTTCGCAAAAGTGCGATGTTCGATATAATTTCTTCTGTAAATGTGCTGGCCGCGCGGAGACCCGGAGCTCATTGCCCGTCATCATTCAACTTTTTGCACGTCGTACAGTGGGGCTTGCCGGCGGTGCCCGTGACCCTGTTGTGCGGTGCAATTTTAATTCCGAGCTTGCACCTGGAGTTGTCATGATGAAAACTTTCCTTTTTGGAATTGAAAGGAGCCGCTTTGGGCATTTTCTTTCTCCGGCCAAAAGAGCAAGGATTACCTTTTATAAAGTCTGAACCACCGTAAGCGTCGTGGCAAGTGGACGCGAAGCGATCCCCTCTTCCAAGGTGCGAAATACTGCGCTGATGAGAAAATCAAATGAGAATTTCAATCTCCGATCATAACTCGAACATCCGCGAGCTTACGAAATTCTTTGTGGAAAATTTAACGCCGGGTTATATTTCTCACTCCGAACTTCAGGGCTTTCGTGCCGTCCGGCCCGGCGTCTGGGCGGACGATTTGGAAAGGGTTGTGCGCGCCGAAATTGGCGAGCGACTAAGTGATCCGCTTGCCGGTTTTCCTCCCAATAAGGATTGGAAAGGTGTTGTCGAGGCGCACGACGGCGAGCGACTTGCAAGTCTCGCGCTTGTCAAGCTGTCGCGCCACGCGGTCCTGCCGTTTGCAATCCTTGAGGACATCGTTGTCGATCAAAAGCGGCGCGATACGGGTATCGGCCATGCCGTCGTGGACTAGATCGTTGTCGAATTGCGCAGGGCGGCCGTCCGGCGTTTTACCCCCGAGTTCCGTTTGCTGCCGTCGACATTTCTGGATGAAATGGTCACATCGTTCGGGCTTTCGTCAGCGAATGAGCGGATCGATATCTGCCTCGAAGCTGCGGTCGGCCGCGGACTCGGCGGCGCGGTGGCCGGCGCGGCGATCGGCGCCACCACCGGCGCGGTGATCGCTTCGGAAGCGCAACGCCGCAACGGCGGCCATTATTGGTGGCGAGGCCGCTGCTATTACCGCTATCCGAACGGCAATTGGCTGCACGCGCAGCCGGGCTGTTGCTCGTAGTGAATTTGATTACGCCGTCGTCGGGGCGGCCCGCAGCTTCGGCGCGGCAAAAATGTCAGCCGTTGACGGCGACCGCCGGCGGAACCATCGTCTCCGCCGGTTTTTTCACGCGGGTGCGGAAGAAGCTTAACACCCGGCGCGCGGTTTCCGGCTGCAATCGATTGAAACTCGTCAATGCATGTTCGAGGTCTTTCGCCGACATGCCGCGGTCGGCGGCGCGCAGTAGCAGCACCGCTTTGGTCGTCGTCGTCGACAGACCGGCTACCTTGGCGAGAATGAGGATGATCTCGGCGCCGGGATCGAGCAGCGCGCGCTCGACGACGTCGATCGGCGTATCGCACATGATCGACAGTGCGATCGCGGTCTCCTCGAATTTGCGCTCGCGCGCGAATTGATAGATTTCGGATTCGCCAATCCGCTGAATGCGGTTCAGCCGCTCGACATAAACTTGCGCCGCGGCGAAGTCGGGCGATGCGTTGCGGACCTCGGCGCGGATGCCGCCGACGACCTCGGACACGACGCCGTCAATGGCAGGACCGGCCTGCGGATTTTCGGCCACCAGGCGCTGGCGCACCGCGCTCGACGCTTTGTCCAGCAGGACCAGAAAATGCCGCCGCGGAATGTCCGATCGCAGCCCGACTTCGGTCGCCAGCGCGTCATCGTCGGTCGAACGCTTGACCAGCATGCCGAAGCCGGCATCGGAAAACCGCGCGCCCACATTCCTCACCACCGAATGAACCACGTCGCGATCGCCGCGCTCGACCAGGACGTCCGTCACCGTTTCGCTCAGCGAGGGGCGGTGCGCAATGGCGAACAGATGCTGCTGGCTCTTGTTGCGACCGGCGATGACGAGATCGCGGTCGTCAAGCCGCGGCGACTGCTCCAGCACGGGGCTTGCGACTTCGATGTCATCATCGAACGCAAGCATATGGATGACGTTGTTCGGCGCGTTAGCGATCGGGGCCAGCCGGTGCGCAAGCTTGGCGCGAACCTTGGCCTCGATGGTGTTGACGAGGCGCGCCATGATGTCGTCGAAAACGCCGACCTGATCTTCGGAAAAGCGGTCGGCGCCGTTGATGAAGAGGTCGGTAATGCGGGTCAGGATGTCGATGCGGCGATTAATGTCGCCGGATGCGAGGGCGCCCTCGAGCTCGTCAAGAAGAGGAAGGGAACGCATTACAACTCCGGACGCCGTCACGCCGTTGAATTATCAAAAACAATGCCTTGAGAAGGGTGAATAAAGCCTTTCGTGCAGTGACCGGCCCTGGAGCTTTCACGCGGCTAACGGGGCGCTGACGACAAATTGGCGCCGAAATTGCGCAAATCTGCGGCGGTCGGTGGGCCGACGGCGGGAAATCAGGCCGAGCTTGCCCGTCGGGCGGTGAAAATCCCCATCCGGTTCTTCACCTCGATGGGAACGCGGTAGTCGCGCAGTACCGGCCGCGGGTCGCGCAGTCCGCACGCTTCGCGCTGCACCATGAAGCACCACAAGGCGTCCCCGGCATCCTGCACCAGCCGCGCTCGTTTTGCCGTCCGCTCAAGATCACCGCGATCGTCGCCATAGAGACGGTCATGCTCGGCCAGCGCGGCAAGCGTTCTCTCGAGCGCGCGGCCGAGCCGGCCGAGCGCGGCAGCCTGCTCCTGCGCGATTTCATAATCCAGCGCGACGACGTGCGCAGACGTTTTTGGAGCCTGGCGTGAACTCATGGCGGGATATTCGGCGCAATTCATCGGAAACGTTCCAGGCCTGGTCATCGCTGACGTTGCCAGGTCACCACCGAAACCCCGGCGTCCGGGTCGAGCTCGCGCCGCGGGCCCGGCCGAAAGCCACGTTGGGCCAGAACGTCTTCGGGCGTGGCATTCGGACCGACTTCGGTGAAAGGCGCAATACCGCCGGGAATCTTCGCCTTGGCGGCGCGGGACAGGTGAAACGCATCGTAGAGCGGCAGAAACAGGCTGAACACCTCGGGACCGCCGATGACGGCGACCGTGCCGTCCCCGACGCCGAGCCGCTCCAGTGCCTGGTCGAGGCTGGCGCCGAGTGGATTCCACAGGAGCGAATTCGAATGGGCGGGATCGGGCGCGATCGCCGCGACCTGGCGCGTCACGACAAGCCGCTTGCGCTGCGCGGCGTGCGGTCCGCCTTCGTAGGAATGGCGGCCGTGGATCACTACGGCGGCGTGGTCGAGCCCGTCTTGAAAGTAGCGCTGATCGGCCGCGTTGCGAATCGAATCCGGCATCTCGCCATTAGCGTTGGCGAGCTTGCCGTCGGCGGAAACGATGACATAGCCTTCGATGCGGCGCACCGCGCGATATTAGAAGACGGCGAGGTACCGCAGCAACGAGATTATGCCGATAATGATCACGACGACGCGGACGATCTGCTTGGCGCGACCGTCGATCGGCAGCATGTTGACGAGGTAAAGCACGAGAATGACGACGACAAACGTGATCAGGATGCTGATGAGAACGGACATGAAAATACCCCATGGTGAAATGCGCCGAATAACGCGCATCCCGCCAGTTTGGTTCCGTGCGGCGCGCTTGAGGCTGCGTGCCGGCGCGTTTTAACCTATATTGCCGACGGACAGAGGCTGCGATGACCTATTCGCCGAGCCCCATCATGACGCAATTCCTCGCCTGGGTGGCGGAGCGGCCGCGCACGCGCGACCAGGCTGTGGAAGCTTGGCACAGCTGTCCGCACATTTCGGTCTGGGAGGATGCGGTCGTCGACGGACTGGTGCGCACCGAGAACGACGGCCATCGCACAATCGCGCTGACCCGCCGCGGCCGCACAATGCTGGAAGCGGCGGGGGCGTCGGCCCTCTGAGCATGTCGTGTCTCTAAGTCAGCACCTCGCCACCGGGCTGCGGCGGCACGTCGAAGGCGTTGAGCACCAAACCGGCCATGCTGTAGAAACCGGCGCAGCTCACCGCCTCGATGACGCCGTCGCGGCCGAACGCGGCCGTTGCGCGCGCGAAAGTGCCGTCGCTCAGCGCCTTGGTGGTTAGCAATTCGGTGACGAGATCGTAGATCAGCCGCTCGTCGTCGCGAGCGAAATCGGGGTGCCGGTTGGCGCGGATGGCGTCGACGATTTGCGGCGAGAGGCCCGCCTGGCGCGCCAGCGGCTCGTGCACCGACCAGGCGTATTTTACCGTGCCCGCGCGGCACATCATGAGCGTGATCAATTCGATCAGGCGTTTATCCAGCCTGGCATGGACGCGAAAGCAATTGGCCAGCCCGTTGGCGGGCTCGGCGATGTCGGGCGTGTGCATCCATACCGAAAATGGGCCGCTCAGGGTGCCGCGCGGCCGCGTGCGCATGATGTCGTCGTAGAGTTGCCGCTGCCGCGCGTCGAGGGTTTCCGGTTTGACTTCGTCGACGCGCGCCATCGCGGGCCTCCTATTGCAATTCTGCCGCGCCGTCGCCGCGGATCGCGGCGACGTAGCGGGCTACCGAGTTCTGCACGATTGCTTTGCCGTCACGCGGAACGATGCGGTCGAACCAGGCGCCGTAGATGATGTCGAACGGGTAGGGATCGAGCAGCGCTCCGATCCGCTCGACCGCCGGAGCCGAGAGCGGAAAGAAATTCGGATAGCTGCGCATGAAGCTGACGAAATTGCGGTTCGGCAGGACCTGCACAATGTCACCGGACAGAAGCGCACCGCGGCCGTCGGCGCCTTTCGCCCAATGCAGCACCGTGCCGCCGGCGAAGTGGCCGCCGCAGCGGATCAGCGTGGCGCCAGCGGCCAGCGGCAGCGTGTCGCCGTCCCAGAATTTTATGGCCGGATCGGGCCGCATGACCCATTGGCGGTCGCCGGCGTGCAGATGGATCGGCGCATCGAAGGCATGCGCCCATTCGACCATCGACGCGTAATAATGCGGGTGCGAGATGGCAATGCCGACAAGGCCGCCCAACGCCTTGACGATCGCGACGGTGGCGTCATCAAGGAGCGAAATGCAATCCCACAGGACATTGCCGCGGTCGGTCGCCAGCAGTAACGCCCGCTGTCCGATAGCAAACAACGGCACGGTGCCGATGCCGATCAAATCTTTTTCGTGTTGCCGGAAGCAATTGAAGTGGCTCTTCGCCAGCGCCTCATGCGTCGTCCAGGCCTGCCCGGACGGCGGCACGTATTGGCGATCCTCGTCGCAGATCGGGCAGCGCCCGGGCGCTTTTTCCGAGGAGGCGAATTGAGTGCCGCAGGTGACGCAGATAAAGGCGGGCATGAGCGTCACTAGACATGAAAAACGCGGCGCCGCAAAGCGCCGCGCTTTTATTGGCGGCTGCAGCCATCAGCTCAGGACTTTGTATTTCTTGAACCAGCCGATCATCTGCGCCCAGGCCTCTTCGGCCGCTTCTTTACGGTAGCTCGGCCGATAATCGGCTTCGAAGCCATGCGGAGCGCCGGGATAGATGTGGAATTCAGCGGTCTTGCCGGCGGCTTTCAGGGCGGCGTCCATGTCGTGCACCTGTTCGACCTTGATGCCGGCATCTTCGGCGCCGTAAAGGCCCAGTACCGGCTCCTTGACTTCGGCCGCAAGCTCGATCGAATTCTTCGGCGCGGCGTCATTCTTGTCGATCAAGGTGCCGTAAAACGCGACACCGGCCTTCAGATCCGGATTGTGCGTGGAGTAATGCCAAACGCTGCGGCCGCCGCGGCAAAAGCCCATGATGCCGAGCCGGTTGCCGTCGCCGCCTTGCGACTTCGCCCAGGCTGCCGTGGCGTCGAGGTCGGAAAAGAGCTCCGTATCGGTCTTGGTGTTGACGACCGGCAGGATCTTCTGAATGTCGTCCATTTTGGTGAGATCGACGCCATCGCGGAAATAATAATCGGGCGCGACCGCGAAGGCGCCGAGATGGCCGAGGCGGCGGGTTACGTCCTTGACCCATTCGTGCAATCCGAAAATTTCCATGCAGAGCAGAATAATCGGCGGATGCGCCACGCCGGCCGGACGCGCGTAATAGATCGGCATCTGACCGCCTGAGACTTTAATTTTGCTATCGCCGGCGTCGAGCCCATCGATGTCGGTGTGGATGGCATCGGCCCGCACCGGACCGGCGGCGAGCGTATAGCCCGCGGCGGCCGCTGCCGTCGTCGACATGAATCCGCGCCGCGACAGCGGCGGCATGACCTTGGCAAGCCCGATGACGTCGGACGGCAGACGATGCTGGTTCATATGAAATCCTCCCCACTGGTTTCGTGCCGTGTTGCCCAGCAAAAGCTTACGGTAAACTGATACGACTTTCACGTGGCACATCGGACTTGAACCCCGCTCCGCGATCGAAATTCCGGTCCCCACTATGCGTCAACCCGACGATTGCATTGCGCCCGCCAACCTATTATTTGGAATTCAAACGCAGGTTTGAAAAGCGGAAAGGCTGGCCATGACGCGACCATCCGAGGTGACGCGCGAACGGATCACTAAGGCAGCCGAGCGGCTGTTTGCCGAGCGTGGTTACGACGGCACCAGCATTCGCGCCATCGTCGCCAAGGCGCGGGTGAACCAGGCGGCCATCAACTACCATTTCGACGGCAAAGACGGACTTTATCGCGAGGTGTTACGCGCGGCCTTTCGCGCCATGACGGACGACCAACTCGCGCACGCCGAGGACGCGAAGGCAATGTCACGGGAAGACGCGTTGCGCGCGTTCATTCGCCGCCAGTTGCATCCGCTTATGGGACGAGACGAATACAGCCGCTACATGCGGATCTTCAATTGGGAAACGGTGCGTCCGACCGCGGTCTTTCGCAGTCTCGTCAGCGAAGAGGCGGCGCCATTCATGGGGCTTGCGGCCGATTTGGTGCGCCGCTTCCTGCCCAGCGCCGATCCGCGAACCGTGACGGTGGCGTCGATCTGGCTGATAGGCCAATGCGGCGTTTTTCTGCGTAACCGCGAGCAGCTCGCGCAAGCGCCGATTGGGCTTGTCCTCGACGACGAGGCGGTCGACTGGCTGGCCGGGTTGATCGGGGGCTGGCTTGTCAGCGGTCTCGCCCGGCAGGCGTAAAGGGGCTGGGGGGCGAAATTTCCGGGAAAGCCGCAAAAATTCCTTTTTCTTGGCCTGTCGGCGCCCAGAACAGCTGTTTGAAATTCAATCGCGCGTTTGAAATATTGGAGGCCGGTTATGCCGCCGAATGGGGTCAGAGCGATGCGGAATGCGACGATACGATTAGGGGCGTCAATCGAGTTGCCGTGGCTGGCACGCTTTTTCGGCAAATTGGCGCACGACGTCCTTCCCACCGCTTTAGCGAGCCTGATCGGTGGCTTCCTGTTTACGCAATATCATTTCGGCCACGCTGCGCCGCAACTGGTCGATGTCCAGCCGGCTTCGCCGGAGATGATGGCGATGGTCCGCGACGAGCATGCCTTGATCATGAATTATCTCAAGACCCAGATGGCCGCCGAGCAGCGGCGTGATCAGGCCGAGGACGCCGCGGCCGCCCGCGCCGTGGCCGAGGCCCGCGCGGCGGCGGACGCCAAATTGGCGGACGCCCTACTCGCGTCGCAGGCCATGGCCGAGCAGAACGCGGCGGCCGCGGTGCCGGCCCAAGCGAAAGCAACGCCTGGCCATCGTAAAACGTCTGTCGGTCTCGCCGCGGCCCCGCCGCCGCCACTGACCATTGCGCAAGCGGACCCGCTCACGAACGACACGGCCGCGGCGGCCGCTGCGTCTGGCGGAGCAATTGCGCCGGAGCCGAATACGCTGCTGGCGAATCCGCTTGTTGCCAAGACGCTCGACATCAAGGACCACGTTATTGCGGCGACCCGGCACGTCGTCTCTGTTATTGGCGACATGTTCGCCTCGGTCGGCGACAGCATTGGCGGCGCGATGTCCGGGAATCACCAGTTCAATTCGGCGTCATGAATCACGGCGGGCGAGGATGGGCACGGCGTAGAATGAAATGGCGTCTGCCCCTGTGCGTGGGGTTGTGCACAAAATCCAATGCTGTGCCATTTTGCTACCGAGTTACCGTCGATTTGCGCTGTAAATGATGCTTTTTGGCAACAGCCCTTCGATTTCCGCCGGACCGAGTCTTGCCCGGTTCCACCGTCGTCGCTAAGCCATACGGTGGCGCTGGAAACCGCCGCTGCGGCGCTGGGATTTGCATCCGGCACGAAGGCTCGGGTTAAAGGCCAGGGTTCGGGCATCGCGGTGGTGGACTTCGCGGCCCTATATATTCGGATGCGACCACTGTTCGTACTGTCGGGAGACTGCAATGCGCTCGGCCGGTAATTTCAATTCGGAATGGGGGTACCTCGCTCCCGCGCCGAGTCTCATGCGCACGGTCCGCGTCGTGTTGGTTGCCACCGCCATCGGCGCCACGGCGGGGGCCGCGGTGGTGCTCTCGCTGATCGATCGGCCGTCGGCTGACCACGACCGAACGGCATCGATTGCCGCGCATGCGATTGTCACCAGTGTGCAGGCCGCGCCAGCATTGGCAGCGCCGATGCCGAGTTCGGCGACGGCCACGCTCGCCGCGCCTGTCAACGTGACAGCCGCCGTTCCCGCGGCTGCCGCGTCGACGGTGCAAGCGCGAGTTCCCGGGCCGGCGACGGCAACGGTCACGCCACAACCTGTCGCGCCAAAACCAGTCTCCTCACAGGTCGCGATGCAGCCGCCGCCCGCTGTGACGCCGCCCGTAGCGACTGCGCCGCAAGCGACGACCTTAGCTGTTTCGCCCCAGGCAGCGGCGCAGCCGCGGGCACCGAACGCTCCGCGTCAGCCTGCCGCCGCAGTCAATCCGTCAGCGCTGGAAATCTCTGCCGCGAGCGATGCAAGCGGGATTCCGGCGCCGAAGCCGGCTTCCGGATTTGCCTCGCTGTCGGACGTGCCCTCCGCGACTGAAACAGCGCCTGCCGAGACGCCGGATCAGGCCTTGATCCCGCCGCAGACGGTGCCGCCGGTGAGAAAACCAAAGCCGCACGCGGCCTATGCGTCGAACAGCAAATATCAGCCGACGCCCGGCTTGGGCACGGTGTTGCGGCGGTTGTTCAGCCCGCACCAAGGCACGTCTTACTATCCGCACCGCTGATAACGCAGGCGGCGACGCGCCGACAGGCGCGATTGAGTGCAATCTGCGCCTCAAACTACACAACAATTCTGCAAGGTGAGGCGACGGGCGGCGCGGCGGCGATGAATGCTTTCAGGGCACAGATGAACTGCAACCGCCCGCCAACAACTGGCGGGCGGCAGCAGGAAAGCTGAAGAAGGTCAGATTACTTGCACTTGCCCTTTTTGACCGCCGCGGTTTGCGCGGCCCAGGCACCTTCAAAAGTCGGCGCCGTCGCGACGACGCTCCAGCCGGTGCCGATCGGCTTCGCGGCGGTATCCCACCAGATCCGGCAATAGCCGAGCTCGAATTTGACCACGGCGAAGTCGGCGCGCGCCGGTACGGACGCGGCAAAGCTCAACGCCAACACACCGACGGCAAATGCCAAACGCTTCATTGTCAGCTCCCTGTTGTGCCTTCCCGGGAACTTTCGGATAGTACGGGCTGGTACTTGAGGCAAGCCCATACCGGGTTCGGTGTGCGACTAATGATCAAGTGAGGCAGGCGGGCAACATTGGAGGACAAACTATGCCGGAAGTCGTCGTCTACATTCTGGAAGGCCGCACGCTCGAGCAGAAGCGCGGTTTGGTTAAAGACATCACCGAGGCAGTAGTGAAAAATGCCGGCACGACGGCCGAACATGTCACCGTCTCGCTCGTCGAAACCGCAAAGACGTCGAAAGGCAAAGGCGGCGTGCTGTTCAGCGAGATGACACCGCGCTGACACGCTTTGCAGCCGTGGTTTGCGGAATGCGCCCGCGGTCACAAAGCCGCGGGCGAGGCCGTTCTACCGCCCTTGAAAAGCCTGTGAGTGCGTTGCACAATAGACTTGCTGCAGTGCGGTAAATGCATGATAATAGAGGCGCAAAGTTTAAAAGCCGAGCGAACGGCAAGTCGAGGTGACAGATGAGCGAAGTATGGGACACAAAGGATGGTCGGCGCCGGGTCAGGCGCGATCCGCCGACTATTGAGGATGCCGTCCTGGCCGCCCAGGGGCTCAGTGACGACATCGATGGCCAGATCGAAATCGTCATGTCGCTGATGGAAGTGTCCGCCGAAGCGGCTCGCAGCGCGGTCCTGAAAATGGGCCAGCGTAAGGACACCACCACCCGCTTCACCATCGTCGGTCGCGCCGGCGCACCACGCGCTGTCGTCGTCGAGCGCCGTCCATCGCGCGGCGTTGCGCTGCGGCCTAAAGCCAGCGTCGGCTACCGGGGTCGGATATAACGCGCGCCGACACCAGGCGATGCCAGACAAACAAGACGAGCACGGCGCCGATGACGGCGCCGATAAGTCCGGCGCCTTCGTCCGGCTGGTAGTGTCCGATGGCTTGACCGATGAAGGTCGCGACGAAGGCACCGGCGATTCCGAGCAACGTTGTCAGGATGAAACCCGAAGGGTTGTTGGCGCCGGGCGCGAGAAAACGCGCAATGATGCCGGCGACGAATCCGATGAGGATGATTCCGATAAAGTGCATGGCAACCCTCGCAATAATTTCGATACGCTCGCGTTCGTAATCATCATTTAAGAGATGGGTTCCAGTCAACACTGGATAGGTCGGCCGGTTCCGCGTCGTCGCCGCAGCTGCAGCCGCAGCCGCAGCCGCAGCCGCTTAGGACAACGGCCGCGACCGACTATATTGTGTCTGTGATGACGACGGCGTGCCGTCGCGCCGGTATTATCGTCGTGCCGGGTCAGGTCTGCCATGAGCAAAACTATCGTCAAGCCGCGTACCGCGGTCAAAACCAAGACGCAGCGGCCGCCACTTTATAAGGTGATCCTCCTCAACGACGATTATACACCGCGCGAATTCGTCGTGCTGGTGCTCAAGGCGGTATTCCGCATGAACGAGGATCAGGCCTATCGGGTAATGCTGACCGCGCACCAGCGCGGCGCCTGCGTGATCGCGGTGTATGCGCGCGACGTCGCCGAGACCAAGGCCAAGGAAGCGACCGACCTCGGCAAGAGCAAGGGTTATCCGCTATTCTTCACCACCGAGCCAGAAGAATGAAGAATTGTGCCATTTATTGCTGTGCGATCTGCGCCGTATAGTTCGAAGCGACGCGCATAGGCCCAGGCTGGGCGGTATAGGCGAACAAAAAACCGCCGAACGCCATTCCGGCAAAGAACACGGCGAGTACCGCGAGTATCAACACGCCGTCATTGCGGGGCGCAATGTAAGTCGTGTGCAATTGTTTTTCCAAAAGTTCCTGGTCGCGCCGGTTCATTGACGGTTCTCCCTGGCAAAGTCCTCCGCTGCCTTAATTACTTAATTACTTAATGTCGTAACTCGCGAAAAAGCCTGGCGTTCCCGCGCTACCGTTTCGCGCGTTGCAAACGCGCGGGGTTGGAACAAGGAACGCCACGGCGAAGTCCGGCGTTGGCCGTCAGGGGGAAGGCGAAGGAGCGCTATCATGCCGCCGGCTCCCTATCCGGATTTTCGCTGGATCTTCCGTTCGCTTCGGGCCCTTCCTGTTGTCGCCATGGCGGCGCTGATCGGCGGGATCATCGGGGGCTTCAGCGTCTTTGCGCTGGATCTGGCTTTGACGGCGCCGCCGAACCACGACGCTGGCGCCGAAACCGGAAAGATCAACACGGAAAGAGCCGTCAGTGCCGCCGCGACGGCGCCCGCCGCAGGGACCTCGGCGCCGCCGATGCCGGAGCAGGCGGCGGCGGAAGATGAGGCGCCGGGCACCGTAGCTGCCCCGCAGCCCGAGCTACGGACGCAAGACACCGCCCAAACGCAAACCGACCCGCAAATCGCGGTCACGCCGCCGCCACCGCAACAGGCGACATGGCCTGACGCCTTGTCGCGCAAGCACCAGCCAGCACCTGCTACAATGACGGCGCCTGCCGCTGCGCCAACCACCGCCGTGTCGGCGGCATCCCAGCCCGCAGCGCCGCAACCCGCCACGCAGTCCATAGCGCCGCAGGCTGCAGCGCCGCCGCCAGCGATGGCTGCATCTCGGCAAGCGCCGGTGGCGCAAGCGGCGCGCGCTGCCGATTCCACCTCCGACCAGCCGGCCAACAGCGAAATCGCGCGCAAACCACACCCCACGAAACGGTACCTCGCGGTCAAGCGCAACAGTGAACGAACCGCAAGCGATGCCGCCGAAGCTTCGACGCGAACCGGCCGGCTGGTTTACGATTCTTACGGACGTTCCGACGCGGCAGGACCGCCCGACGTCCGCGCAAAACATCGCGACACCGATCGACGCTACAGCGTTCGCCGCGAGCGGGCGGGTGACGACGATGATCGGTCGGCTGACGGCTATGGCGAGCAAAGCGACCGCGGCAGCGCCATGCCGCCGCAACTGCCGCCGCCATTATTCTTCGGCCTATTCGGCGGTGGCGACCGCTACGGTGACCAATAAGGCGCGGTTATTTGCCTTGGATCGACAGACCGCCCGGGCCGACATTGATGTGGAGTCCCTCGGGCTGGCGGCGATCCTGATAGAGTTGATAGCCCATGACGGCAACCGCGATCACCAGAGCGCCGATAATCAAATAAAGGATATTGCTGCGCGTCACGGCCGGAACCCTCTCGGACAATCGAATCGTGAGGAGAAGATAACACGGCGCCGCCTTGCGCGGCCGGTTAAAACGGACCGAACGAATGAGCGGATTATTCGCTCAACACGCGATCGAGCCAAACGCGGAGTTCGGCCGGGCAATCCTGGCGCGCCGCCACGGCCGCGGCAAAGCTCTTGTCACCGTTGACGGCGCTGACCAACCGGGCAAAGCCTTCTTCCGAAACGCGGGCGTTCGGATTGTCGAGGATCTTGCGCTGGATCGCCGGGCTGCCCCGTTTGATGAGAATGTTGGTAACCCCTTCGCTGAGCTGCGGCCGGCTGGCGATCTTGGTGAGCAGTTTCGGATCGACGCGGTTGGCGTCGGCGATGGCGATGAGGTCCTCGTCCGACAATGCCTTGGCTTGCTCGAGAACCGGCCCGCAGACGGTCATGTCGCTGTGGCGGGCCAGCGTACCGAGCGCTTTGGCGGGCCCGGCTTCGATCGGCGCCAGGCCGTTGCTCGCCTCGGCGAGCAGGGTGCGGTCCGTGCTTTTGATCAGGCGGCCGATCACCTCGTCGAACAGCTCGATCTGCTCGCCATTATAGTTTTCCGCTCCGCCACGAAATAAATCGATGATCCGGCGCAAAGCGTCGCGCCGCCAGGGAACTGGGGCCTGGGCAAGCGCCGAGTTCGAGCTCGGCAAGAACGGACTGCGCGGTGAGCGACATACCACGCCGTCTTAGACGACGTTTCTGAATAAACGCCGAACCTCGGCGTGGGGCCCCCGACTATTCCGACAAAAGGTGCTTGCCCTAGGTTGATAAATAAGAAGTTTAACATATGCGCGGGGTACGCGCGGCGGGGGCGAAGCTGAGCACGGCGCGCGATGGCGCCTGCGCCTTTTAATCTTCCGCAACGCTATTTTTTGACGCCGAGCAATTCGACGTCGAAGATCAGGGTGGCGTTCGGCGGAATGACGCCGCCGGCGCCGTTTGCGCCATAGCCGAGGCTCGGCGGGATGATCAGCGTGCGCTTACCGCCGACCTTCATGGTGGCGACGCCTTGGTCCCACCCGGCGATGACCTGGCCCTTGCCGAGGGGGAACTCGAACGGCTGGCCGCGATCGACCGAACTGTCGAATTTCTTGCCTCTCTTGCCGCCCTCGTAGAGCCAGCCGGTGTAATGCACGACCACCGTCTGGCCCGGCTTGGGCGAGGGCCCGGTGCCGACTTTGGTGTCGATGATGCCCAAGCCCGTGGATGTCGTCGTCACCGGCTGCGCGCGGGCGGGATCCGCGGAAGCGGCCATGCCGGCCACTGCGGCGGCAATGGCCAGCGCCATGAAGGTTCCGCGCGAGACAGCTCGCATTGCTCTTCTCCTCGGGCAAGGTGGGTCGCCGTTAAGCCACGTCTAAAACGGCGATGCAAGGCGGCAGACGTAGCGCGGTCTTCGACACGCCGGCGATAAGCAGGCATGTCGGGCCGGCACCGAAATGGCACTTCCCTTACGCCCGCCGCCGCGCCGGAGCGCGATAGGCCATCCGCGCGTGGCCGACGCAGTAGGAGAAGCCCGCGACGGCCCGATTGCCGCAATAGGCAAAATCCGCCGCGCACGGATCGCCGACCGGCCAGCGGCATTGTCCCGGCGCCAGTTCGAGGAGCGTGCAGCGCTGCAGGCTCTCGACCGCCGCCGGCTCGGCCTCGCCGCCGGCGAGGCCTGGCGCTTGCGCAAACATCAGGCGCAGGAACTGGCGTTGCGGCGATTGCCGCGGCGGCCGGACGCGTGGAGGGCAGGAACGCGCCGGCGCCGCGGGCCGCCCCGGCGATAGGCCGAGGCGGTGGATCTTGCCGATGACGGCGTTGCGGGTGACGCCGATCTCGGCGGCGATCTGGCTGCAGGTCAGGCCGGAGCTGACGCAGTTGCGCAGTTGTTCGATTCGCTCCGGGGTCCAAGGAGAGTTGGCGGGGGAACCAGACGGCGCGCGAGTCGGGGCGCACGCGGGGTCGGGGGTGGTGGTGGTCGCGGTGTTGAGCATGACAGGGCCTCGTCAAGTGCCGCGGCCGGTTCTGGGCCGCCGACAGGGCAAAGGCTGCGCGCAACGGTGCCGTGAGGGCCGCTAGCCGCAGCAACGCGTATTCGGTGCGCGAGCGCGAAATACTCCTTTAAGGGAGCACCGGCGCCGCGATCACCGAGCCGCATCCGCGCTGAAAGCGATTGCAGACCCGCCGTTTTGAAGGGGACCCGTACGCCGGACTGACCGGGGCCGCTTTAGCTTTGTTGTGCGAAAAACCCTCGCCGAGAGCCACCGTTTCACGATTCGAGTCGCCTGCCAATAGTTTTAACGATATTATAACTATGTTTTAACCAAGAGGCGTACGATTCCAAAGTACGATTGCCGATCATGGCGCGACCCGAAAACCGCTCGGAAGCCAAGGCGTTGAGCCTGACGCTGCCGCTGGAAACCTTCAATTACCTGGCTTTGCTGGCCACGCTCGGCAAGCTCGGCCGCACCGAAAACGAAGTGGCGACCCACATTCTGGTCCGCGAAGCCTATGCCATGCATGCCGCGCGCTTCCACGAGATCCGCATCCCGCCGCCGCCGGATGAGGGCTGACGCTTGGGCAAGCGGCTGGGCTCCTGACATATGAAATCGGAGGTTGTATAAGAGCCAGGGGGTTGCGCCGTGGCAGGAGTCCTTGAGCGATATTTGTCGTTCGACGGACGTCTCGCGCGCCTGCCATTCTTTGCTCGCGGCATCTCTCTCGGCGTCGCCGCGGCTGCGATCGGCATGGTGAGTATTCCATTTTTTTCTCAAGGCGGCCTGTGGTGGTGGGGCGGAATCCTCGATGTGATCGGCGCGATCGCGCTGCTCGGCGCAGGGATTGCATCCCTCATCGTGCGGCGCCTGCATGATCTAGGCTTCTCCGGCTATCACGCGATTTGGGTCGGCGCCGCCGAGGCGGGGTGGGGTGTAGTGTCCTACGGACCGCCCCAAGTCATGCTCGCGGGGCTGCCGCTCGCCGCGATCGGTGCCTGGATCGCATTCTGGCCGGGTAACGCTGGGTCAAATCGCTTCGGTGAAAGGCCGGCATGACACGATGCGGGACTTAGCTCGGTGGGCAAGGATTCGCGTGATATAATCCGCGAGCTTGAGGCGGATGGGTGGCGCTTCGTCGGAGCAAGCGGAAGTCACCATCATTTCAAGCACCCGTATAAGCCGGGCAAGGTAACGATCCCGCATCCACGCAGGGACTTGCATCCGAAGACGCTGCGCTCGATCTATCGTCAGGCCGGAATTAAGGAACCGCGGTGAGCGCCATGACAGGTTACATCGCACTGGTCCACAAGGACAAAGGGACGAGCTACGGCGTGAGCTTTCCCGATGTGCCGGGTTGCATCTCGGCGGGCGATACATTCGAGGAGGCGGTGGCGAACGCCACCGAAGCGCTTGCCGGACATATCGCGTTGATGACGGCAGACGGCGATGCGATTCCTGCGCCGCGCAGCTTCGAACAGCTCAAACACGATCCGGAGTTTATCGAGGACAGCGCCGACTCGATCGTCACCATGGTCACGCCGCGGACGACTATGGCTGCGGCCGAGTAGGGCGCAATAGCACAGCGCGGACGCTCACAGCGGCCCGCCTGGCGGCACCAATAAATCCTCGTCGGCGAGCAATTCGCGCAAGTCGCCGATCGCCTCGATGGCGTCTTGTTCGGTCGTCACCGTCTTGAGCCGATGCCACAATTCGCGCCACGGTTCCGGGCGGCCGAGCCGCATCGCCTCGTCGACATAAGCGCGCGCCTCTTTGAGCGTCACCAGCCGGCGCGGCTTTGGCGTGTCTTTCACAACGATGGGGGGCGCGATCGGGAAGTCGTCCATTGAAACCCTCAAATGGCAGATACCGCTGATTAAGCCGTCAAGACGGCCAATGTAGCATGGCTGGCGCCGCCATTATGCGCTGCCGCAGCATCAGAATGTTGTGAAGTGCGCGCCGGCGCGAATTCGCCTAGATCGCCGGCGGGCCGTTGAGCCTGGATGCTCTGCTGTGAGGCAGGAGACGGTGGGGGACCGCTCAGTCCTGTTCGTCCCAAGGTTCGCACGCGGCGTGGTGAATGTGCAATATTTCGACGACGTCGGCACGCGCTCGATTCAAACGTTTTTGGACAAATGAAGCATCATGGAGAAACTGACATGCCGGAAATAGCGGATATGAGCGTCGACGAGCTGCATGCCCGCATGCTCAAGAAACCGCTGTGGGTGGTGATGTCGAAACCCGCCGCGCCGCCGGCGGAGATGGCGCGCCATCTCAAGGCGCATCTTGCGCATCAGATCCGCATCGAGAAGGCGGGCATCATGTATGGCGCGGGTCCGGCGACCAGGCCCGGCGATGCCGCACCGTCATTCGGGCTGATCATCATCCGCGCCAAGGACGAAGCCGAAGCGCGCCGCATCGCCGATGCCGACCCGATGCACGCCGCCGGCGCGCGCACCTACGAGCTTTACGCCTGGTCGCTCAACGAGGGCTGCGTGAACGTGAGGTTGAACTTTTCCGATCAGAGTTTTGCGTTCGACTAGGCAAATTTGCGCGGCAGTTCGCGGAACAAGTTGCCGGCTGCCCGCTTTAGCAGCATGGGGACAACTGCCTTTCGAGGGCGTCGCCATGGCGATCGTTGCCATTGACCGCGAATCGGCTGCCGAGGCGCTGGCGCGCCGGGATAACGATCCGGTGACGCTGCATCGGACCATCCAGATGATGATCGGCGACGGGTTGCGCGAGCATTACCAGGCGCCGCAGAGATTATCGCATGAGATTTTTGTCGTCCTGATGCAGTTGCGCGAGGAAGAGCACCGGGGGAAGGGGGCCAAGCGCGCGCCGCGCCGGTCGCGCTGATGGCTGCGCTATCCCGCTCTATCCCGCCACGCTGCCAAGATGGCCGAGCACGCTCGCCACGTTGACCAGGCAGGCAACGACAAGAGCGACGACCAGCATCGCGTTCATCGCAAAACTCCAAGACGCGCCGGGCGAAAAGAATCGCTTGGCGTTAGGTCGCGGAGCTTGAACGAGACTCGGGTCAGAGATTCCCAAACTTTGTTTTTTGCCGGATTCATCTCTCGTTTACGGAATTCGGCGCGATTCTCTGGGGGCCGTTAGGTCCTCGCGGTCGGCGTGACCGGGCATCCACACTGGCTCTGTCATGCTCCGCGACGGCGGAGCATCCAGTAATCATTGTGTCATCGTCGGCGATTACTGGATCGTCCGCCGGAGCTTGTCATCGGGCCGGCCACTTTGGGCCGGGCCCGTTGGCGGACGATGACAATCCCACACGCTGCGCTCCCAACTACCGTTCGACCGTCGCGCGAATGAGCCGATTGTCTGGACGGCTCAACTCGCCTAATCCTGCCAGTGGGGAAACGCGTTCGGGCGACCGACGAAACTCAGGGAGACCGGCATGAAGGCGACAGTGTTTAAGCGTCCGGCGGCGGCGCTTTTCGCGGCCGTTTCATTAGCCGCGATGATCGCGGCTTTCTTCGCCATCGGCCAAGCCCGCGCGCAGCAGACGGTCAATCCGGTGCCGCCACCGCCGCCGCCGACATTCAATCCGTCAACGCCAAACACGGTGCCGCAACCGCCGTACGTGCCGATTGCGCCGGCGCCGCCCTCCGGCCTCGGCTCCACGCCGGCGGCGCCGGGTACGCCCGCCATCGAGTCGCCGCGGACGCTCAATCCTCAAACGGCCAAGGCACCCGAGGCGCCTACGCCGCCAAAGCCAGCTTCAGCGCATGCCCGCCATCATGGACGGGTCCATTACCGCTGGCGCAGACGCCACGGCCGCTACCACCCGCGTCCGCTCGGCCCCGCGTATTATCCGGGCGTGGGCGAATTCTATCCGCCGTATCCGAACGTCTGCCATTTCAGACAAGTGTGGTCCGGCCATTACGCGCCCTATTGGGTCTATAGTTGTTCGTGGTGAGGGCCCAAGCGTGTCATGCTCCGCGAAGGCGGAGCATCCAGTAATCACTATCATCGGTCGGCGATTACTGGATCGTCCGCCTTCGCGGACGATGACGGTATGCTTGAGGCCGTCCCGTCATTGCGGGGAGCAAAGCGACCTGGCACCGGACTTGATCCGGTGGCTTGCAATGACGAATTGAAGGCAGCGTGGGCAAAGCAAGGGATAGGCCAATGCCGCAACGAGTTCTGATCACCGCGGGCGCAGCCGGCATTGGGCGCGAATTCGCGCGCGCCTTTGCCGCGACCGGGGCGAAGGTGTTTGTCTGCGACATTGACGAGAACGCGCTCGAAGCGATTGCGAAGGAAATCCCCGGCTTGATCGCGCGGGTTTGCGACATGGCGCGCCGCGCCGAGATCGAGCGCATGGTGCCCGACGCGGTTGCGGGCCTCGGCGGCCTCGACGTGCTGATCAACAATGCCGGCATCTCGGGGATGACGCTGCCGGTCGCCGACTATCCGCCGGACGATTGGGACAAGGTGGTCGCGGTCAATCTCACCGCCATGTTCGACGTCACGCGGCTCGCGATCCCGTATCTCAAGCAATCGTCAGCCGGCGTCATCATCAACATGTCTTCCGTCGCTGGCCGCTTCGGCTTTGCCAATCGCAGCCCCTACGCCGCCACCAAATGGGGCGTGATCGGCTTCACCAAGACGCTGGCGCTGGAGCTCGGCTATTGCGGCATCCGCGTCAACGCGATCGCGCCCGGCGCGGTCGAAGGCGACCGCATCGAGCGCGTGTTCGCCGGCCGCGCCCAGATCAGCGGCAGGACGCTTGCCGAGGTGCGCGCCGCGGCGATGGCCGAGCAGTCGATCAAGGACATGATCGACCCGAAAGACATCGCGGCGCTCGCGGTGTTCTTCGCCTCCGACGCGGGAAAATCGATCAGCGGCCAGGTGCTGCCGATCGATAATGACAGGCAGAGGGCGTGATGACGATAGGGTAGGTTGAGCGCGGCGAAGCCCGCGCGAGGATTGATAAGTTCTACAAAGATGCGTGGGCACGGCGCTTCGTTGCCGTATGCTTACGACTCCTTCCACGGAAGCGACACAGTCAAATCGCTATCGGATGTAACGGTTGCATCACAAGAATTGCACCAAACATTTTCACCCTTAATTGTTCCAGTGGATTGTCCGCAGCGGGGGCACGCACAGAGCATGTATCCTTTGGATGCCTCTCGTTCCTGGATAATTCCGAGCTTGGAGCCGGTTTTCTTCTCGTATTCGTAGAGCGCGTGCCAGAATTTTGGCGAAGGAGTTTTCCTCTCTCGCGCCTGTAACCGGCTCATCTCCTTGATCTGCGGCATTCGCTGCTCAGCTGCCACTTGCGTGACGCTGAATTCACGAGCCAAATCCGCCTCGTCTTTACATTTCCTGTCGATCGCTTCTGAGAATGGCATCGCGATGGCCCCGGCCACCCGATTAGCTAGCCACTCATGGAATTTTTCAGACGGATCGGCAAGCTTCCGGATGTCCAGGCCTGGTATCTTCTTTCGAATACCGTCATGTCCGAGCCATACGTGAACAGTTTCATGGAGAAGTACCATTAGTGGGTGAGCCTCGCCGCGGAGACCTGAAGAATGGAGGCTGGCCCGAAGCAATAATCTTTTATTCGGCTGATCAACAAATGCCGCGCAGTCCAAATCATCATCCGGAACGATGATAATTGAGTAGCAACCAAATTTTCTCGTCGAAAAAAGGTCACACAGAAAGCGATAGCGAAACTTGGGAAATACGTTTTCAAGACCGATTTTTTTGGAAATTGAGACGGCTACTTTCTCAACCTCAAAGAGGCTCGGGTACTTAGTCTGGTCCCTGCGAACTGGACCCATTCGGATTGGTCCCCCGCCGTGGCGAATCGCACCTCCGGTGAGCGTGACATAAAATCTTCGCCTCTTCTACATATAGTACCGGATTCTTGATTTTCGTCCACAGATCGTGGGGCTATACGTCCTCTAGATGCCGGCCAATGAACTCGCTTGAGCTGCCCCACGCTTGCTTACACTCCCCGGTACCGGGATCTTTGTACCAAGCAGGTCCCCAGATATTTCGGGGGTTCCACTCCCAGGCAACTCGTTTCCCAACTTCAAAATGCGTCTGTGTGGTTGGAAAAATCCTCAATGACTTTTGCGCTCCCCCAGGCGAGATCGTCTCCAATATTACCCCGTGGGCGTTGTTTATGAGTTGCGTGCATTGGGCATCGGCGTAAAGCGGAACACCGGTCCGATACACTGTGTTCTTTTCAAGTGGGATCAATTCAATGGCTTTTAGAAGTGTAAATCCGGCGTCGACCGCTCGGACGACTTCTTCGTCCGTAGCGATGCTGCCATGTATGATTTTGTTGCGGACTTCTTGAAATAGCTTTACGGAGCCGGAAACGTGTCGAGGGAGGCTACCTTGCGCTAGTAGCCGTTCAACCGATCCGGACATCGATGTGTCCGTGAAGCTTCGATGCCAGCCGCTCGCGGCGAGCAACTGACGCATCCTCCTGTCAATTTCCTCCGACAGAGCGATTAAAGAAATTCTGGGTGACTTTGTGGAGTCACGCAGAAGCTGTTGCTCTAATTGTTTGACTGGTTCGTCGCTTCCTTTCGTGGAAAGAATATCGGGGCCCGCTGTAATCTCCTTGGCTTTTTCAGTGTCTACGGTTAGTTGATCAAGCTTTTCGTCGAGTTCGATTTCTGTGCCGAACAACTTTCCTTTCTTTATGTGACTTAAACGCCGCAGCAAGTCACGTATTTCTGTTCGAAATAAGTAAATGGCGCAGGCAGTTATCAACGGCCATAGCAGCGATGCGATCGCATTTATGATTTCAGCGATCACATGACTTGTTGTCATTGCTATATCAGCGGTTGGCTATGCTCGTGCTATTATTTCTCAGCTCGGTGACTGCTTCTTACGAACACCCCGTCGTCCCGCCGCATGTATCGCACTTCAAACACGTGCCGTTGCGCACCAGCGTGAAATTCCCGCACTCGCCGCACGCCTCGCCCTCGTAGCCCTTGGCGCGGGCTTCGGCGCGCTTTTCCGCCGCGGCGTGCTTGGCGTGGCTGCGGGCGTCGACGCGGTTGACTTGCTCGAGCTGTTGCGCGGGGGAGAGTTTTTGCTCGGGCTCGGCCTTGAGCGCGACGCTGCCTGCGATTTCGCCGCGCGGGGCGGTGGAGGAGGCGAAGGCTGTGACTTTGCCGCTGGTCGGGCCTGCACCCGGCGCGCTGCGCGCGCCGGCCTCTCCCGCAAGGGGAGAGGGGGATGAATCGCCGCCGTGATCTACACCCCCTTGCATCACTTTGAGCTTGTCGGTGCGCGAGCGGGTCAGGCCCTTCGACACAAAGCGCGCGTCGGGGGCGGGCTTGCCTTCTTCGACGCCTTTGCCGAGCGCGTCAAAGCCTTCGCCCGACGGATCGACGTGGGCGAGATCGAAGCGCGACAGGTAGCTCACCGCCAGCTCGCGGAACACGTAGTCGAGGATCGAGGTGGCGTATTTGATCGAGTCGTTGCCCTGCACCGGGCCCGACGGCTCGAAGCGGGTGAAGGTGAAGGCGTCGACATATTCGTCGAGCGGCACGCCGTATTGCAGGCCGAGCGACACCGCGATGGCGAAGTTGTTAAGAAGCGAGCGGAGCGCCGCGCCCTCCTTGTGCATGTCGATGAAGATTTCGCCGAGCTTGCCGTCGTCGTATTCGCCGGTGCGCAGATAAATCTTATGGCCGCCGACCACGGCCTTTTGCGTGTAGCCCTTGCGCCGGTCGGGCATGCGCTCGCGCTCGCGCATCACCACGATGCGCTCGACGACCTTTTCGACGATCTTTTCGGCAAGCCCCGCGGCGCGCGCCGCCGCCGGCTTGTCGAGGAACGCCTCGATCACATCCTCGTCCTCGTCTTCGTCGGCGATGAGCTGGCTCTGCAGCGGCTGCGACAGTTTCGAGCCGTCGCGATAGAGCGCGTTGGCTTTGAGCCCGAGCTTCCAGGACAGGATGTAAGCCGCCTTGCAGTCCTCGACGGTCGCCTCGTTCGGCATGTTGATGGTTTTGGAGATGGCGCCGGAGATGAACGGCTGCGCCGCCGCCAGCATGCGGATGTGGCTGTCGACAGACAAATAGCGCTTGCCGGTGCGGCCGCAGGGATTGGCGCAGTCGAACACGGCGTAATGCTCGGGCTTCAAGTGCGGCGCGCCCTCGACCGTCATGGCGCCGCAGACGTGGATATTGGCCGCCTCGATCTCGCGCTTGGAAAAGCCGAGGTGCGCAAGGAGGTCGAAGCTCGGAGCCGCCAAATCCTCGGCGGCGACGCCGAGCTGCTCTTTAAGAAAGTCAACGCCGAGCGTCCATTTGTTGAAGGCGAATTTGATGTCGAAAGCGGTCGGCAGCGCCTTTTCCACCTTCTCGATCGCCTCTTCGGTGAAGCCCTTGGCCTTCAATGTGCCGTGGTTGATCGCCGGGGCATCCTTTAGTGAACCATTGCCCATCGAGCCATGGCCGACGGCGTAGGCGATGATCTCGGCGATGTCGCTTTCGCGATAGCCGAGGACGCGCAGCGCTTCCGGCACGGCGCGGTTGATGATCTTGAAGTAGCCGCCGCCGGCGAGCTTCTTGAATTTCACCAGCGCGAAATCGGGCTCGATGCCGGTGGTGTCGCAATCCATGACGAGGCCGATGGTGCCGGTCGGCGCCACCACGGTTGCCTGCGCATTGCGGTAGCCATGCGTCTCGCCGAGCGCGATGGCGCGGTCCCAGGCGCGCCTGGCGTGTTCGGCCAATTTCTGGTCCGGATTGACCTTGTGGTCGAGCGGCACCGGCGGGTTGGTCATCGTCTCATAGCCGGTGCGGTCGCCGTAAGCGGCGCGGCGATGATTGCGCATCACGCGCAGCATCGGCTCGCGATTTTCGGCAAAGCGCGGGAACGGGCCGAGCTCGGCCGCCATTTCGGCGGAGGTCGCATAGGCGATGCCGGTCATGATCGCCGACAGCGAAGCGCAGAGCGCGCGGCCGGCCTCGGAGTCATAGGGAATGCCCGACGACATCAAGAGCCCGCCGACATTGGCGTAACCGAGGCCGAGGGTGCGGAAGTCGTAAGAGCGCTGCGCGATTTCCTTCGACGGGAACTGCGCCATCAGCACCGAGATTTCGAGCACGATGGTCCACAGCCGCACCGCGTGCTCGTAGCCTTCGACGTCGTAAAGCTCGCTCTTGAGCTTTTCGCCGTTGGCGACGCTGGCAAGCGCCCGGGTGTGGAACTGCAAGAGGTTCAACGAGGCGAGATTGCACGCCGTGTCGTCGAGGAACATGTATTCCGAGCACGGATTCGAGGCGATGATCGGCCCCGACGCGGCGCAAGTGTGCCAGTCGTTAATCGTGGTGTGGAATTGCAGGCCGGGATCGGCGCTGGCCCATGCGGCGTAGCCGATCTTCTCCCAAAGGTCGCGCGCCTTCACGGTCTTGGCGATCTTGCCCTTCTTGGTGCGCCAGAACAGATCCCAGTCGCGATCGGCCTCGACCGCCTTGAGGAATTCGTCGGTGATCCGCACCGTGTTGTTGGAATTCTGGCCGGACACCGTGAGATAGGCTTCCGAATCCCAATCGGTATCGTAGGTCGGGAAGTTGATGTCGGTATAGCCTTGGTGGGCGAACTGGATGACGCGGCGGATGTAATTGTCCGGCACGTGGTTGCGGCGCGCCGCCTTGATCTCGCGGCGCAGCACCGGGTTCTTCTCCGGCGTGAAGCAATCGTCGCCCGAGCCCTCGCAATTCACGCAGGCCTTGAGGATCGAGCGCAGGTGCTTCTGGTTGATCTTGGAGCCAGTGACGAGATTGGCGACCTTCTGCTCCTCGAGCACCTTCCAGTCGATGAACTGCTCGATATCGGGATGATCGACGTCGAGGATCACCATTTTCGCCGCGCGGCGCGTGGTGCCGCCCGACTTGATGGCGCCCGCGGCGCGGTCGCCGATCTTGAGAAAGCTCATCAGGCCGGACGACTTGCCGCCGCCAGAGAGCCTTTCGCCTTCGCCGCGCAGTTTTGAGAAATTCGAGCCGGTGCCGGAGCCGTATTTGAAGAGCCGCGCCTCGCGCACCCACAGGTCCATGATGCCGCCCTCGTTGACGAGGTCGTCATTGATCGACTGGATGAAGCAGGCATGCGGCTGCGGATGCTCGTAGGCGGTGGCCGACTGCACCAGCTCGCCGGTCTTGTAGTCGACGTAGAAATGACCCTGGCTCGGGCCGTCGATGCCGTAGGCCCAGTGCAGGCCGGTGTTGAACCATTGCGGCGAGTTCGGCGCCACCATCTGCATCGCCAGCATGTAGCGGTGCTCGTCGAAGAACGCCTGCGCGTCGGCCTCGGTGGTGAAATAGCCGCCCTTCCAGCCCCAATAAGTCCAGGTACCGGCGAGCCGGTCGAACACCTGCTTGCAGGAGACTTCGCCGGTGAAGCGTTCGGCTTCCGGCAACTCCTTCAGTGCGGCTTCGTCGGCGACGCTGCGCCACAGCCATGAGGGAACCGTCTCCTCCTCGACCTTCTTGAGGCGGGAGGGCACGCCGGCCTTGCGGAAATATTTTTGCGCCAGCACGTCGGAGGCGACTTGCGACCATTGCTCCGGCACTTCGACGTTCTCGGCGTGGAACACGACGGAACCGTCCGGATTGCGGATCTCGCTCGTGGTCAGACGAAACTGAATATCCGCGTAGGGCGATTGTCCCTCTTTGGTGTAGCGCCGCTCGATCCGCATTTTCTGCCCCTTAAATCCTGGTGTTTCGGTATCGGGGTCCTACGCATTCAATATAGGACGCCGACGATTTCCCCGCGACGCAGCGGACGCATTCCGCGACGCCGACCTCACCCCTGTTTCTGTCTGCCACCCAACCCGTCCGGCTTTTGGCAAGCCGGTTTCTAGTTTTCGCACTACGCCTCGAGCGAACTCCTCGGGGCTCTCCGTCCGGGCGCAAAAAGTCACGCTCGTGCCGCGGCGGCACGGAGCACTCCCGCAAACCCTTTTTGGAGAGCCCGGCGGACTTCGTTACCCGCGCGCCGAACTTTTCAAAGCTAGGCTAAGCCGGGCGCGTGCGTCAAGCTTTAGTATGAATTCCTAAATCAACCACTAAATGTGGGGATTACGGGGAAGAATCGGGAGGGGATGGCTAAGTATCGGAGATTCGGACTGAATCCGAAAGGGCCGTGCGCGGCAGATCGCGCTTTGCTGTTGGCAACACCAACTCCGGCGTGCCGAATGCGTGCCGCTACGCGCGCCCGCTGCGGGCCAATAGGGCCGTACGGGTATCCCCTTATGATCGGACCGTCACGCTTGTGTCACGCAACGACGGGGGTTTCCTGCCGATTCTGAGTGAGATAGCCCGGAAAACCCGGGCTTTCTGCGCTTTCTCCATCGCGGCCCCGCGCTAACGCTTTGGAATCGCTGACGAGACTCAGGCGCCGTATTTCGTGCGCTCAGCCGTCCACAGGAATCGTCTTTGTCCTGTCCGCCGCGATCGGTGCCGACGTGCGGCGGCATCGCCGCTGGCCCCGCCGGCTACCTTTTTAATTAACCTTAAAGAAGTCTTACTTTTCGCGTCGGCTCGGGTTTGCTTGACGGGGCAGAAGGGGCCGCCAATAACCTTTTGGTAATGTGTAAGGCTTTGTTCCAGCGTGTTATCCGCGCGGGGCGCGTCATTGCCTGTGCCGCGCTACTGGCCGGCTGTACTTCGGCCATCCACAACGATCCGATCAATCAGCGGCTGACCGCCAATCCGGCGCAGGTCGAGGCGGCGCTTACCCCCAATGTTCCGGATAACTACGACGACATGGTCGTGGCGCTGTCGTTTTCCGGCGGCGGCATGCGCGCCGCGGCCTTTTCCTATGGCGTGCTGTCCGGCTTCGATGAGACGCGGGTGCCGACGCGCACCGGCGCGGTGTCGCTGCTCGACCGGCTCGACTTTCTTTCCGGCGTGTCGGGCGGCTCGATTCTGGCGGCCTATTACGGCTTGCGCGGCCGCGCGGCGCTAGGCGATTTCAAGCAGCGCTTTCTCGACGTCAATGCCGAGCAAGGGCTGCAGACCGATCTTAGCATCGGTAATATCGCCCGCGGCTTGCAGGGCGGGGTCAACGACGCCACCGCGTTTCCGGTCTGGCTCGATGCGCATCTGTACAATCACGCGACGTTCAAGGATCTGCTGAGCCGGCCGCGGCCGCGGGTCTGGATCAACGCCTCCGACATCTATAACCGCACCACGTTCATCTTCGCGCCGGTGACATTCAGCGCACTGTGCAGCGATCTGTCGAGCTATCCGGTGTCGCTGGCGGTCGCCGCTTCGGCGGCGGTGCCGGTCGTGTTCGCGCCGATCGTCATTCAGAACTATCCCGGCGGCTGCCCGGTCGGGCTGCCAAGCTGGGTGGCGCGGGTGCACGACAATCCGAACGCTTCGCCGCTGATCAAATCCTATGCCGACGCGCTCGAACGTTATCGCTCCGGCGAGATCAAATACGTCAAGCTGCTCGACGGCGGGCTGGTCGACAATTACGGGCTCGCCGGCTTCACCATTGCGCGGCTTGCATCGAGCACGCCCGACGGACCGTTGGCGCCGGCGGAAGCGGTCAAGCTGCGGCGCTTTTTGTTCCTGGTGGTCGATTCCGGCCGCGCGCCGCAAGGAAAATGGGCGCAGACCATCCCCGGACCGTCGGGCGTCGATCTGATTATGGCGACGTCCGATACGGCCACCGATTCCGGCGCGATCGGCAGCTACTCGGCCTTCGACGCCACCATGAAGGATTGGCGCGAACAATTGATCCGCTGGCGCTGCGGCCTGTCCGAAGCCGAGCGCACCCGGCTCGGCGCGCGGCCCGGCTGGAATTGCCGCGACGTGGAGTTCTTCATCAGCCGCATTTCTTTCGATGCGCTGGGCCAGCAGCGGGCCGCAGCGCTCAATGCCGTCGAGACGCGGTTCAAGCTGCCGCCGGATCAGGTCAATCTGCTGATTTCCGCCGGCCGCGATGCGCTTGCCGCCAATCCCACCTTCATCGCGTTTATGAAATCGCTGCCGCACGGACCGCGCGTGCCGTCCCCGCTGCCACCGCGCATGCCGCCGCGGCCATCAGCGACGCCGGTATCTATGGCCCCGGAACTCGATCCGCACGAGGCGCGGGCGAATTAAGTTTATTCCGCCGCCGCCTTGGAATGTCCGAGCCGCTTGTTGAGCGTAGCGAGCAGCGCCTCGGCGGCTTCGGCGATCACCGTGCCCGGCGGGAAGATCGCTTCCGCGCCGGCAGCTTTCAACGCGGCATAATCCTGCGGCGGCACCACGCCGCCGACCACGATGACGATATCGCCGCGGCCGAGCTTTTCGAGTTCGGCTTTGAGTTCCGGCACCAGCGTCAGATGCGCTGCGGCAAGCGAGGAGACGCCGAGGATGTGCACGTCGTTCTCTACCGCTTGGCGGGCGGCTTCCGCCGGGGTGGCAAACAGCGCGCCGATATCGACGTCGAAGCCGAGATCGGCAAAGGCCGAGGCGATCACCTTCTGGCCGCGGTCGTGACCGTCCTGGCCGATCTTGGCGACCAGGATGCGGGGCCGGCGGCCTTCATCGTCCTCGAACTCGGCGACGAGCTTTAGCACCCGTTCGACGGCGTCCGTCATGCCGACCTCCCGCCTGTAAACGCCGGAGATCGCCTTTATCTCGGCCTGATGACGGCCGAAGACTTTCTCCAGCGCCGATGAAATCTCGCCGACGGTCGCCTTGGCGCGCGCCGCGTCGATGGCGAGCGCGAGCAGATTGCCGTTACCGCCCGCGGCATTGCGGGTGAGCGTCTCGAGTGCCTCGGCGAGCACTTTGGGATCGCGCTCGCGCTTGAGCCGCGTCAGCTTGTCGATCTGCAATTGCCGCACCGCCGCATTGTCGATCTTGAGGACGTCGAGCGCCGCCTCATCACGCGGCCGGTATTTGTTGACCCCGATCACGGCCTGCGCGCCGGCATCGATGCGGGCTTGGGTGCGCGCGGCGGCCTCTTCGATGCGCAGCTTCGGCAGCCCGGCTTCGATGGCGCGCGTCATGCCGCCGAGTTCCTCGACCTCGGTAATGTGTCCCCAAGTCTTGGCGGCGAGATCGTGGGTGAGCCGCTCGACATAGAACGAGCCGCCCCAGGGATCGATGACGCGCGTCGTGCCGCTTTCCTGCGCCAGCACGATCTGGGTATTGCGCGCGATGCGGGCGGAGAAATCGGTGGGCAGCGCCAGCGCCTCGTCAAGCGCATTGGTGTGCAGCGATTGGGTGCCGCCTTGGGTCGCCGCCATGGCTTCGATCGCAGTGCGCGCCACATTGTTGAAGACATCCTGCGCGGCGAGCGACCAGCCCGAGGTCTGGCAATGCGTGCGCAGCGACAGCGAGCGTTCGTCCTGCGGATCGAATTGCTTCATCAGCTTCGCCCACAACACGCGCGCGGCGCGCAGCTTCGCCACCTCCATGAAGAAATTCATACCGATGCCGAAGAAGAACGACAGCCGCGGCGCGAAACGGTCGACCGCGAGGTTCGCCGCCATGCCGGCGCGGACATATTCGACGCCGTCGGCGAGCGTATAAGCGAGCTCCAGATCGGCCGTCGCTCCCGCCTCCTGCATGTGATAGCCGGAGATCGAGATCGAATTGAACTTCGGCATATGCGCCGAGGTGTAGGAAAAAATATCGGAGATGATGCGCAGCGACGGCTTGGGCGGATAGATATAGGTGTTGCGCACCATGAATTCTTTGAGGATGTCGTTTTGGATGGTGCCGGCGAGCTTTTCCGGCGGCACCCCTTGCTCTTCGGCGGCAACGATATAGAGCGCCAGCACCGGCAGTACGGCGCCGTTCATGGTCATGGACACCGACATCTGGTCGAGCGGAATGCCGGAAAACAGCGTGCGCATGTCGTAGATCGAATCGATCGCGACGCCCGCCATGCCGACATCGCCGGAAACGCGCGGGTGATCGGAGTCATAGCCGCGATGGGTGGCGAGATCGAAGGCGATCGACAGGCCTTTCTGGCCGGCGGCGAGGTTGCGTCGGTAGAACGCGTTGGAATCCTCAGCCGTCGAGAAGCCGGCATATTGCCGGATCGTCCACGGCTGGGTGACGTACATGGTGGGGTAGGGGCCGCGCAGATAAGGCGCGATACCCGGATAGGTGTCGAGCCCGTCGAGACCCGCCAGCGCGGCGGCGTCATAGGCGCTTTTGACGGCAATACCTTCGGGCGTTTGCCACGGCGCGGCCTGAGCCGGCGCCGCGGCGGGCGTCTCGGTAAAGGCAACCTGCGAAAAATCCGGGATGCGGCTCATGCGTTCACCCGTTCTGCGCCAGAATATCGTAAGTGGCGGTCAGTGTCGCCAGCACATCGCAGTCCTCGTAAATGAAAGTTTGCACGCCCGCCGCTCGCAGCGCGGCCTCTCGCTCGGCCGGCCGCCCGGCGAGATAAATGTGGCGCGCTCCGGCCGCTTTGAGTTGCTCGACGGCCGCGCTCGCGTCCTTCTCGTAGACCTTGTCCGAAGAGCACAGGCAAACCAGTGGCGTGCCCGCGCTCTTGAAGGCTGTGGCAAGCGCTGAACCCTCGCCGTCGCCGCCGACCGCCTCGATGCCGCCTGTCTCGAAGAAATTCTTGGCAAAACCCGCGCGGCCGGTAAATGCCGCCGGCGTGCCGAGATTGGCGAGGAAGATTTTCGGCCGCGCTCCGGATTTGACCAGCGTTTTGTCGGATCGCTCGCGCAATTGTTCGAACGGCTCGGCAAGACGAAGCCGCGGCAGCGCTGCAGCGGTTACGGTCCCGGTCTCCTCCGGCGCCGGTTTGACCGGCGCGACGTCAAGAACTGGCGGCAAAGTTTCTTGCAGATCGAGATAGGCATTGGTGCCGGTCAGCACGTCCCTGCTGCGCGCGACGGCTTTTTGCCGTTCGGCGCGGATCGCTCCGACGCCCTTCTGAATTGCGCCCGATTGCAGCGCCGCCCATGCGCCGCCGGCTTTTTCGATGTCTTGAAAGATCGACCACGCGGCGGCGCAAAGCTCTTGCGTCAGCGCCTCGATGGCGCCGGAACCCGCGGCGGGATCGGCGACGCGCGCCAGGTTCGATTCTTCGAGGAGCACGAGTTGCGTGTTGCGAGCGACGCGACGCGCGAAAGCATCGGGCAGGCCGAGCGGGGCGGTGTGCGGCAACACCGTGATGGCGTCGGCGCCGCCGAAGCCGGCGGCGGCCACCGCGATCGTGGTGCGCAGCATATTCACGTATGGATCGCGCCGGGTCATCATCCGCCATGCGGTTTCGGCAGTGACGAGGGCAGGTCTCGGCGCAAGCCCGCACGCCGCCTCAACGCGCGCCCACAATTTTCGCGCGGCGCGGAATTTCGCCATGGTGAGAAACTGATCGGCATCCGCCGCGAGCCGGAAGTAGATGGCGGCACGCGCCGCATCAAGCGCCATGCCGCCGGCTTCCAGCGCGCGCAGATAGGCGACCGCGCTCGCCAGCGCAAAAGCAAGCTCCTGCGCCTCCGAGCCGCCGGCATTGTGGATGATGCGCCCGTCGGCAACCGCAAAGGGTCCGCGAAAGCCGGCGCCGGCCATTTTGCCTATCATGGCGGCGAAGTCCGCCGCCATCTCGTTCCAGTTTCGCGCGCTCTTGCCGGACGCGGCAAAGCCACCGATCGGGTTAATGCTGGCGCGCAAATCGACCGCTGCCGGCGCGATGCCTTGGCCTTTGATGAAATCCGTCAAATCGCCGGCGACGCGCCGGGTCTGCGGCGAAAGATTAAGGTCGATGGCAATACCGGCCGTCATATCGATGCCATCGAGCAAGCGCGCGAGCGGTATCGACGCATCGAGGCCGTAACCATTGGCGCTTACCGAACCGGCGAACACCAGCACCAAGCCGGTTGCTCCGTTCTCCAAATCCTCACGCGCTTGCGCGTTGGCGACGGCGGGGTCGGGATTGTCGACGCGCTGCATCAGCGTCCAAGCGGTGCCGGGTGCATGCCCGGCAGTGGCCTGTGCACCGCGCGCCGGCTCATACAGCGGCGCAATGGTCAGCCCGTCATAGGTGCGACTTTCCAACCGCGAAAATGGCGCGCCTTTAAGCGCAGCGTCAACGAGCTTGCGCCAATCGGCTTGCGTCGCTTTGGGAAAATCCCCCGCCAGCGGCAAGGGTTCGGCAGCGGCCTGATTTGAATCCGTCATGGGCGCAAAATGCCATGTGCGGCCGAAAAGGGCCAATAGAGTATGCGGTGCAATTGCCGTGCCGGGCCTATCGGGACGGCAGTTTCTCGATGCCCGTGGTATCAAGCCGAGCCAGCGCGTCGCGCGTGCGGATGCCGGCGATCACCCGCTCCGGGGCGATTTCGGCAAGCGGCATCAGCACGAAGGCGCGTTCGAACAGCCGAGGATGCGGCAGTGTCAGGTCAGGGGCATCGAGTACGACGTCGCCGTAGGCGATAAGGTCGAGGTCGAGCGTGCGCGGTCCCCAGCGGCGTTCGTTCGCGCGATCCCGCCCGAATGCGCGTTCCACATCAAGCGCACGCGCCAACAGTTCGCGCGGCGGCAGCGCGGTGACAACGGCGATCACGGCATTGATGAAGGGCGGCTGATCGGTGACGCCCCAAGGCGGCGTGCGGTAGTCCGACGAGCGCGCCAGAAGCCGCACCTTGTCCCCGTCGCACAGCATGGCTATGGCCCGGTCGAAGGTCGATCGCACGTCGCCGACATTGCCGCCCAGCGCGATCAGTGCTTCGGCAAAGGACGGAGCCGCAGGCTCAACCATGTTTACGGGTGCGGATGCGCTCGACAGTGACGCCGACGTCGTCGAATGTCGCGGCGATCGGCGCGTGCGGCTTGTGCACGGTGACGCGCACTGCGCGAACGCCCGGGTAGCGATTAAGTAAGGCTTCGGCAACCGCGCCGGCCGCCGCCTCGACCAACCGATAGCGTCGCGCGCAGAATGCTTCGCTCACCGTTTTCACCGCCGTGTCATAGGACACCGTGTCCTTGAGCTTATCGCTGCGCGAGGCGGCGGCGAGATCGATATCGAGGACGAGATCGAGCCGGAACGTCTGGCCGACCTTGGCCTCGTGCTGCATCACGCCGTGATAGGCATGGAGCGCGAGCCCGCTGACGAAGATGGCGTCGCTCATCGCGCGTGCCGAATTGCAGCCGCCACAGCGAGCGCCTGCAGCGTCGGGGCGACGTCGTGGGTGCGGATGATGGCGGCGCCGTTTTCCGCCGCGATCAGATGCGCCGCGAGCGATCCGCCGAGCCGTTCGGCGGGCTTGGCCGGCATGACCGAGGCGATGAAGCGCTTCCGCGACGCGCCGACCAGAAGCGGCAGACCGAAGCCGCGAAATTTTTCCAGCTTGGCAATGCACGTCATGCTTTGTTCCGGCGTCTTGCCGAAGCCGATGCCCGGATCGAGCACGATCCGGTCGCGCGCGATGCCTGCCGTCCAGGCGATTTCGAGCGAGCGCGAAAAGAATTCGTCCACTTCGGCGATGATGTCGAGATGCGGATCGGCGGACTCGCGATTGTGCATGATGACGACGGGTGCGCCATGCGCGGCGATTACGCGCGCCATGTCGGCGTCGCGCTGCAGGCCCCAGACGTCGTTGACGATGCTGGCACCGGATTCGAGCGCCCAGGCCGCCACGCTGGCCTTGATCGTATCGATGGAGACCGGGATGCCGATGGTGGCAACCGCCGGCAGGATCGGCTCAAGCCGCGCTCGCTCTTCGTCGGGCGAAACCGGACGCATGCCGCCATAGGGGCGGGTCGAACTCGGCGCCGACGTCGATAATGTCGGCGCCCTCGGCGACCAGCCGCCGGGCGTGCTCAATCGCCGCCGGCGGCTGCAGATATTGCCCGCCGTCGGAGAATGAATCCGGCGTCACGTTGAGAACGCCCATGACCAGCGGTCGCGCCAGCGGTCGAACTTTAGCCAGCAGTTGCGTCAGTACGTTGTCCGGCGCGGAACCGGAGCGGTTGGGCTCGTTTGTGGCCGCGATTTTGGCCATTCCAGGTCATCCAAGCGGAGTTTGCCAAGCGGCATCCGCCAAGCGGTGTCTGGCCGTCGCTTTGCGCGGTCGGTGACTCTGAGTCAAGCCGTGGCGCTTAGCTGGCGCTTGCATGGCGCTCGAAAGCCGGCGCAAAAATCCGCCGCCCTAGTAGCGGATCAGCGGCAGCAGTCCTTTGGCGTCCTCGATCCAGCGGATGACCATGTTCACGGAGGGAAGCACGCGCACCAATTGGCGCTTGCCGTTGGCGTCCTTCATGGCGAGCGCTAGCCGCTGCGGGTTGCGGAAGCGAAGCTCGTTGGCGGTGCGTACGCCGACGACCCGCAACAGTTCGGCATATTCCCAACCGACGCCTTTGATGCGCATGCGATCGGCAGCGGTCACCCAGTCGAGGACGTGCTTCTCATCGGTGCCGGTCTTTTGTGCAAGCTTCAGGCGCTGCTTCGGCGTCTTGGCTGAACGCAATAGCCCGACGGTGGTGCGGATCCCGTCCGACTTGAGGATGGCGGCAACGTCCGTGCCGATCCCCTGAATTTCGGTAATGGGATACGCCATCGATATCTCCCCTCAGCCCCAATATCGTTGCGGCAACACCATTCATACTCAAACAAACTGCGCCAGACCCGGGATCGCGGCGACAATTTCGCCAACGGCATCCTCGCCCGCCTTCTCACGCGTATAAGCGATGACCGCTCGGGTGACGCTCTGGACCTGACCCATGCTCAGCCCCACCGACATCAAGCGCATGCCGGTGCCCATCACCCCGCCCATTGCGCCTCCCAACCCACCGCCGCCTGCGCCGGCGGCTTTTTGGATCAAGGCTTCGGCTCCAGGGAGCTTGGCCAATAGCGGCTGCACTTTGTCAGCCGGTCCCTCTTTGACCAGGAAGTCGAGGATAATGCCGACCGCCGTCTCGGCGGTCCCACGATCTATCCCGACGTCGGCGACAAGCCGCGCGATGAGTTCATCCATTGTCCTGCGCCATCCCCCCGCACTTTCGGCAGGCCTTCGCCATATTGTACGCTCGGTTGGGGTGTGACAAGCAGATGAGGCCGATTTGCCACACTCGGCGCAGCGAAGCGTGCCGGAGCGTTGCAAACATGCAACGCTTTAGGGCGCGCCACGATGGAATTGGCGAAATATGCCGATTATAAAACAAAAGCTCGGTCTACAGGTGCGAAAGCACACGCGAGCAAGGTGATGCCAAGGTGATGCCATGACGGTAACGGATGCTCTGCCCAAGGTCCTCGAACGCGTCGACCGCGACCTTCAAGCAAGTCTCGATCGCTTATTCGCGCTGTTGCGCATCCAATCGGTGTCGACCGATCCGGCTTACGCCGCGCAATGCCAAAAGGCGGCCGAACACGTCGCGGCAGACCTGAAAAGCCTCGGCTTTGACGCCAGCGTGCGCCCGACGGCGGGCCATCCGGTGGTGATCGGCAAGAGCGGCAACGGCAAAGCCGCTCCTCTTTCCGGCGGCAATGCGCCGCGCGTCTTGTTCTACGGCCATTATGACGTGCAGCCGGTCGACCCGCTCGACCTTTGGCAAACTCCGCCGTTCGAGCCGCAAATCAAGACGCTCGGCGATGGGCGAAAGATCATCGTTGCGCGCGGCGCTTGCGACGACAAGGGCCAGGCGATGACGTTCATCGAAGCCTGCCGCGCCTTCAAGGCGGTCACCGGCGCGCTCCCCCTCGACATTACGATGATGATCGAAGGCGAGGAGGAATGCGGCTCGAAAAACCTCTTTGGTTTCGTGCGCGACAACGCCGCCGAGCTTAAGCGCGATCTGGCATTGGTCTGCGACACCGGCATGTGGGATGCCGAAACGCCCTCGATCACGACCTCGCTGCGGGGGCTCGTCTATGAAGAAGTCAGACTGACCTGCGCCGATCGCGACCTGCATTCAGGCCTGTTCGGCGGCGCCGCGCGCAATCCCATCCACGTTCTCGCCGATATTCTTTCGGCACTGCACAAGCCGGACGGCTCCGTCGCCATTCCCGGATTTTACGATGGCGTCCATGAGCTGCCTGACGACATCAAGGCCGACCTCGCGGGCTTGGGCCTGACGCCGGAGAAATTTTTGCAGCCGGTCGGCTTGAAAATCCCGGCCGGCGAAAAGGACCGCATGCTGATCGAGCAAATCTCGACGCGGCCGACCGCCGAGGTCAATGGCATCATCGGCGGCTATACCGGGGAGGGGGCCAAGACCGTCATTCCCGGCAAGGCCATGGCCAAGGTCTCGTTTCGGCTGGTCGGTGCGCAGGACCCGGAAAAAATCCGCGGCGGCTTCCGCGATTTTGTCCGCGCCCGCGTTCCGGCCGACTGTTCGGTCGAGTTCGGCAATTTCACCAGCGCGCCGGCTTTCGAGGTGGCGTTCGACAGCCCGGCGCTGAACAAGGCGCGCGCCGCCCTCGGCGCCGAATGGGGCAAGAAGGCGGTCACAGTCGGCGCCGGCGGCTCGATCCCGATCGTCGGCGATTTCAAGACCGTGCTCGGCATGGACACGCTGATGGTCGGCTTCGCGCTCGACGACGACCGCGTCCACTCGCCGAACGAGAAATACGACCTCAAGTGCTTCCACAAAGGCATCCGCAGCTGGGCGCGGATCCTGGCGACGCTGGCGGACTGAATGCGCGCTTGCTTTGATAGCTGCGGCTCGTGATCGAGATTATGCCTTTACGTCCGTCGACGGCGCTTTGGGCTCTCCGACGATGCCGTCGGCGTCGCGCAACGCAACATAGATCGCCGGAATGACCAGCACTGTCAGCAAGGTGGACGACGCCAATCCAAATAGCAGCGAAATGGCGAGCCCCTGAAAAATCGGATCGAGGAGAATTGTGGCGGCGCCGATCATGGCGGCGAGCGCGGTCAGCAAAATCGGCTTGAAACGGACCGCGCCGGCCTCCAGCAGGACCTCGCGCAAGGTCTTGCCGGCGCCGGCGCCATGGCGGATGAAGTCGACCAAGAGGATCGAGTTGCGCACGATGATGCCGGCGAGCGCGATAAAGCCGATCATCGAGGTGGCGGTGAACGGTGCGCCGAGCAGCCAGTGCCCGAGGATGATGCCGATCAATGTCAGGGGAATCGGTGTGAGGATCACAAGCGGCAGCGTGAAGCTGCCGAATTGCGCCACCACCAGAATGTAAATGCCGAGGATCGCCACCATGAAGGCGGCGCCCATGTCGCGGAAGGTCACGTAAGTGATCTCCCATTCGCCGTCCCATAAGATCGTCGGCTTGCTTTCGTCCTCCGGCTGGCCGTGAAAACGCATCGCCGGCGTTCCGAGCGCCCCCCAGTCATGCGCCGCGATGCGCTTGTCGACGTCGAGAATGCCGTAAATCGGCGCTTCATAGGCGCCCGCCAGTTCCGCCATGATCATGTCGGCAAAGCGTCCGTCGCGACGAAAGATGGTGGGCGAACCCAGTTCGTCCGCCACGCGCACGACGTCGCCCAGTTCGACCACGGTCTTATTGCCGGGCACGCTGTTGGCCGGCACCGGCGTCGAGGCCAGGAGCTCGCTCCACGACAGGTCGCGCTTGGGCAGACGGACGACGATTTCGATCGGATCGCGGTCTTCGCCACGATGCGAGTAGCCAACTCTCGTGCCGCCGAACAGCGCCTGGATCGTGTCGTAGACATCGTGCTGTTCGACGCCGAAGAACTCCAGCCGGTCTTGATCGATCGAGATGCGAAGTCGCGGCTGCGGCACCCCGATCGAGTCGTCAACATCGACGATATAGGGAACCGAAGCGAAGATTTTTTTCAGCTCGGCGGCGACGGCGCGGCGGGTGGTCGAGTCCGGCCCGTAGACCTCGGCCAGGAGCGTGGCCAGCACCGGCGGGCCGGGCGGCACCTCAACCACGCGCGCGACGGTGCCGGGCGGCAAGGTCAGCGACTTCATCCGGTTTCGCAGATCGAGGGCGATGGCGTGGCTGGTGCGCTTGCGTTCCGCGCTTGGCGCCAGATTAAGATGCAGTTCGCCGAGCTCCGGCGCTTCGCGAATGTAATAATGCCGGACCAGGCCGTTGAAGTTGAACGGTGCCGGCGTGCCGGCATAGGTTTCGATCGAACGGATTTCCGGCAGCCGCCGCGCCACGTCGGCGATGGAGAACAAGGTTCGTTCGGTGTCTTCCAGCGTGGCGCCGTGCGGTAGATCGACGACCACGGACATTTCCGACTTGTTGTCGAACGGCAGAAGTTTCACTGTGACGCTCCTGGTCACGAACAACAGGCATACCAGAACGGTCGCCACGCCGACGCCGATCAGGAACGTCCAGGCTGAGCGGCGCGAGCGCACCACGGGCGCGGCGAAACGGCGATACAGCCGGCCGAGAATACCTTCGCCATGAACACCGTCGCCGTGGGCGGCCGCCTGCTCGCGCGGCGAACCGCCCTGCGGATGCAGGCGCAGCATCAGCCACGGCGCGATCACCATGGCGACGACGAACGAGAACAGCATCGCCGCCGATGCATTGGCCGGTATCGGCGCCATGTACGGCCCCATCAGGCCGGACACGAACAGCATCGGCAACAGCGCCGCCACCACGGTCAAGGTCGCGACTACGGTCGGATTGCCGACCTCGGCCACTGCTTCGACGGCAGCGGTCATTCGCGCGCGGCCGTCTTTCATCGCCCAGTGCCGGGCGATGTTCTCCACCACCACGATGGCGTCGTCGACCAGGATGCCGATAGAGAAAATCAGCGCGAACAGGCTGACGCGGTTGATGGTGTAGCCCATCACCTTGGCGGCGAACAGCGTGAGCAGAATGGTGGTCGGGATGACGACGAGCGTGACCAGCGCCTCGCGCCAGCCGATGGCGAAGGCAATGAGCACCACGATCGAGACCGTCGCCAGCGCGAGATGGAACAGAAGCTCGTTCGCCTTGTCGTTGGCGGTCTCGCCGTAATCGCGGGTCACAGTGACGTTGACATCGGCCGGCACCAGCCGGCCCTCGACGCTTGTCAATCGCGTCAGCAAATCCTGCGCCACCACGACGGCATTGGCGCCGGCGCGCTTGGCAAAGGCGACGCTGACCGCCGGCACGCGGTCCCAATGGCCGCCTTGCCCCGGCGTCTCCATCCACACCCGATGTTCCTGCGGACTCGGACCAATGACGACGGAGGCGACGTCGCGCACATAGACCGGACGGTTGTCGCGCGTGGTGACGAGAAGGAGCCCGATATCGGGAATGCCGGTCAGCGTTTGGCCGCCGGCCACGTTGCGCATGGTGTCGTTGTCGCGCACGCTGCCGGACTGGAAGGAGCGGTTGGCGCCGCGCACCTTGTCGACGAGCTGCTGCAGCGTCACGCCGTAGAGCGCAAGCTTTTCCGGATCGGGCTCGACCCGGATCTGCTGCGGATTGCCGCCGGAAATATAGGTCAGGCCGACATTGTCGGTCTTGACTAGCTCGGTCTGCAGCTTTTCGCCGAGCTCGTAGAGGTCCTTGTCGGTCCATCGCGCCGCGGCTTGCGGCTTGGGTGACAGCGTCAGCACCACGACGGCCACGTCGTTGATGCCGCGGCCGACGATGAGGGGCTCCGGAATACCGACCGGAATGCGGTCGAGATTGGCGCGGATCTTTTCATGCACGCGCAAGATTGCGTCGTCGGCATTGGTGCCGACCAGAAAACGCGCCGTGACCATGACGCGGTCGTCCACTGTCTGGCTGTAAACGTGCTCGACCCCGTCGATGCCTTTGACGATGGCCTCGAGTGGTTTGGTCACGAGTTCCACGGCATCGGGCGCCTTCAGCCCATCGGCAATGACGCGGATGTCGACCATCGGCACGCTGATTTGTGGCTCCTCCTCGCGTGGAATGGTGAGGAGCGCAACCAAGCCGATGGCGAGCGCCCCCAGCAGGAACAAAGGCGTCAGCGGCGAGCGGATCGTCGCCTGAGTGAGGCGCCCCGACAATCCAAGCTTCACGGCCGCACCAACACGTCGCCCGCTTTGAGGCCGGAGAGGATTTCAAGCGCGTCGGGCATGTCTGGCCGCGGCAGTTGCCGCCCGCGCTGCACCGGTACGTCGATGACCGTATTGGCGGCCGCGCGAACGCGCGCGTAATCGATGCCGAAGCGGGTAACGATGAACGAGCCCGGCACGATGATGCTGGTGCGGTCACCGGCCGAAACCCAGACGCGAATACGCTGGCCGACAAAATAATCGCCGAGATCGGCCACTTTCGCGTCGGCGATCACGCGGCCGTCTTCGATCTGCGGATAGACGAGGTTGATCGTGCCGAATTGGACGCCGCCTTTGCCGAGATCCTCGCCGTCGATCCGTACCGGGTCGCCGGCTTTGAGGAAACGGGCATGGCGCTCCGGGACGCGCAGCCGCAGCACGAAATTTCGTTCGGCGATGGTGGCGACGGGCTCCCCTGCCAGTATCACGGTGCCTGTCGTGACCGGCACGGTCAGCACCCGGCCCGCGGTCGGCGCCAGTATTTTGCCCTCGGTAACCTGCTGCTCGATCACCGAGCGCTCGGCCGTGCGCGATTTCAGCGAATTGGAGGCGACGTCGAACGCGGTCTGCGCCGCGTCCAACGTGGCTTTCGCGGCAGTGCCGTGCGCAAACAGTTCCTGCGCTCGGTCGAGATCGGTCTTGGCTTTGGCCAGTTCGGCCTGCAGGCCGGCGATTTGGGCGTCGAGCGCCTTCATTTGCAATGCGAGTTTTTCGTCGGCGACTGTCGCTACGACCTGATCCTGCTCGACGCGATCGCCGCGCTGCACCGCGAGCTCTACCACTGTGCCGCCAATCCGCGCCCGCGCCGGCTCGATATTGGCGCTCTCAACGGTGGCGAAGACGGCCTTGTCGTCGGCAACCGTTTGCGCTGCTACGACGAACGTTTCCTGGGCGAGCGCCTGCTGGGCAAGCAACCCCAGCGCGGCAGCCGCCACCATACCCGCACCCAATAAATTCCATTGCTTCGTCATGCCGGATTTTGCCATGACGGCCCGTTTCGCGCGGATCGCGGGTGCCGTCATTGATCTGCCGCAAGGCTGGGGCGCCCGGTCGGCGATATATTTCGGTCGCACCGAGGCAACATCGCCGGGTCGAGGCTCATTGAGAGCCAGGCCGACTTGGCAAAAGGAGGCTCTCGTGAACGTCGATCGCGCGGTATTCGTCTTCGCCGGCAGCGTTTTGCTGATCAGTCTCGTGCTGACCTTGCTGGTCAGCCCGTATTGGCTGCTGCTGGCCGCCTTTGTTGGTCTCAACATGATCCAAGCGGCATTCACCGGCTTCTGTCCGGCCGCCATGGTCTTTCGCAAGCTGGGTTTGAAGGCAGGCCCTGCCTTCGGCGGCCCGCCTGCCAAAGCCTGAACGGGGGCGGACGACCGATTGCCGGTGTAGCGGCAATTGCGCTGGATCAATGCGGGCGGCCGCTTCCGGTGCTTGATTTCCTTGAGAATGCAAAGGCCTCGGCAGGGGGCTCTATAGAATTGAATATTTCAGGAGGAAAAAATGGCTCAGGTCGTTGTGCTCGGCGGCGGCATCGGCGGCGTCTCGTGCGCCTACGAGCTGAAACAATCGGTCCGCAAGGAGGATCGGGTCGTTCTCGTCTCCAACAAGCCGTTCTTCCAGTTCACGCCATCGAACCCCTGGGTGGCGGTGAAGTGGCGGTCGAAGAGCGATATTACCATTGACCTCGCCACGGTGTTGCCGAAGCACGGTATCGAATTTCGCGCCACCGGCGCCAAGCGCGTTCATCCGGAAGAGAATCGCGTCGAACTCGGCGACGGCTCGTCTCTGAGCTATGACTATCTGGTCGTCGCCACCGGACCGGAGCTCGCCTTCGACGAGGTCGAGGGCCTCGGCCCTGAACACAACACCGCCTCGATCTGCGACGTCGATCATGCGTCGGCAGCCAATAATCGCTGGGAAGAATTCTGCAAGAATCCCGGGCCGATCGTCGTCGGCGCGGTCCAGGGCGCCTCCTGCTACGGCCCGGCTTATGAATTCGCCATGATCATGGATACGGATCTGCGCAAGCGTCGCATCCGGGACAAAGTGCCGATGACCTTTGTCACGGCGGAACCTTATATCGGCCATCTTGGCGTCGGCGGCGTCGGCGACACCAAAGGCATGCTCGAATCCGAGATGCGCCAACACCACATCAAGTGGATCACCAATGCCAAGGTCGACAAGGTCGAGCCGGGCAAGATCCACGTCACCGAGGTTGACGACGACGGCAAGCCGAAGAAGGCGCATGAGCTGCCGTTTAAGTTCTCGATGATGTTGCCGGCTTTCCGCGGCATTGCCGCGCTACGCGGCATCGAAGGCTTGGTCAATCCGCGCGGCTTTGTCATCGTCGACAAGCATCAGCGCAATCCAAAATTCGTCAACGTGTTTGGCATCGGCGTCTGCATTGCCATCGCGCCCATTGAGGCAACGCCGCTGCCGGTCGGCGTTCCGAAGACTGGCTTCATGATCGAATCCATGGTGACCGCGACTGCTCTCAACATCGGCGAGCTCGTTCACGGCAAAGCGGCGACCCACGAAGCGACATGGAACGCCATTTGTCTTGCGGATTTCGGCGATTCCGGCGTCGCTTTCGTGGCCATGCCGCAAAATCCGCCGCGCAACGTCAATTGGGCATCGAGCGGACGCTGGGTCCATGTCGCCAAAGTCGCGTTCGAGAAGTATTTTTTGCACAAGATCCGCGCCGGCACGACGGAGCCGTATTACGAGAAGGTGGTGATGAAGTTTCTCGATATCGGCAAGATCAAGCGGCCGGCGGCGTAACCCGCCAAGCGTCGGCTCACGCGGCGGTTATGACGCCACCGCAGCGGTAGAAGCAGGGGCCGGAAGAGTCAGACGAGGGCGATACCGGTGGTTTCTTTGCGTGGCTGTGCGGCGCCGCGTTTGCGGTTTTGCCGAAGTGTCAAATGCTGGCTGGCGGTTTCATCCTGCAGCACGATACGGACGATGTGCTCATAGAGCGACTTCGGCGAAACCGGCTTCACCAACAACTCATCCGCGCCCGTGTTTTTCACCATCAGGGCCGCGGCTTTGGTCAGATAGCCCGACAGCACGATGATGGGCGTTTTGCGGGCGGGCGATTGCGCGTCCTTGCTCATTTTGATGAAGCGAAGCCCATCAAAAATGGGCATGACCAGATCGGTGATGATGATGTTCGGCATCACGTTGCGCGCGAGCTCGAAAGCCTCGACGCCGTTCGTCGACTCGTAAACCTCACGGCTGCCAAATCCGAGCAGCATCGAATGGACCAGCCGCCGTGAAAACGGCTGGTCGTCCACGACCAGAAAACTCATTCGAGAAAAATCAAGCGGAAATGACGAGCGACTGACGGACAACGACATGGCTGGAATACCGGCGGGTTAGGGCCGCCTCACAGGGCGTTGAACGTGCGATGATCCGGCGGCTGCACGGCCGCAGCGCTGAGGTTCTCGACGATCCGCGAAACGGCGCCCCTTGCTGTCGCGAGCGCAGTGCAGATGCGGTTTTTGCTCGGTGAATCCGGCCAGCCAGAGAGCGTGCTCTCCTGTTGTTCGAGGGCAACCATGAGATTCTGCAGCTTTGCCAAAACCTCTTGCGGCCTGGCATCTAGAAAATGCGCCTGCAGCGTGCGCGACAGAAACCGCAGCACGTCATTATCGGCGGCTCGCGCTGACGGCGCGGTGCCATCCTCGATGACGTTGGCCGCGTTCGACATGGAACGTCCCCCTAATACCCACACCAGTGTCGGAGATGCGACACCGTATCGGCCCCACCAGGCGAATTTCATACCGCAAATATGATTCTGGCGGAGCGAGAATACGTAGAATTGCTGTCAGAAATTGCCTGACGTCTTAACCGATCGTTCACGGTAAGGCCGCTGTCGGCGCGATGCGGCGCCTGTGCGCAAATGTCCAGTTATTGCAGGCTAGAGGTCGAGCCAGCCTTGCGTCGCGGCGTAGCGCACCAATTCCGCGCGGGTCTTCAGCCCGAGCTTCTCGAGGCCGCGGGCCTTGTAAGTCTCGACGGACTTCACACCAACGTCGAGCCGCGACGCGATCTCTTTATTGGTCAAACCGAGCCCCGCCATTTTCAGAACCGCGGTCTCCCGCTCAGTCAGCGCCGGCGCCGCGCCGCCGCGCGGCGATGGCTTGTGGTGACCGCGCCTGCCGTTGGCGACATGCCCGGAGATCGCCGTATCGACATAGATTCCGCCGACCAGCACGGCGCGGATGGCGTGCACCAGATTTTCCACGGCCGATCGCTTCAAAACATAACCGCGAACTCCGGCCTCCAGGGCCTGGTTGAGATAGGCCCGGTCTTCGTGGAGCGTCAGCATCAGCACGTTCAGCTCCGGAATTTCGCCGGCAAGGCGCCGGCTCAGCACGATGCCGTTGAGCTCTGGCATCGAAATGTCGAGCACCGCGACATCCGGGCGCGTCTCACGGATGACTTTCAACGCCGCCAAGCCGCTTGCTGCTTCGCCGACCAGCTCGAAGTCTTCTTCCGCGCGAATGAGATTGCGCAAGCCGTCGAGAACGATGGGATGATCGTCGGCCAGCACGATCCGGGTCTTGCTCATGCCGCCGACCTCTGGCCGTCGAGCGAGATGCGCGCAAAAATCGTGGTTCCGGCGCCGGGCGCCGACTCCACGTCGAGCGTGCCGCCGATCAAGGCAAGCCGCTCGCGCATGCCGTCGAGGCCGAGGCCGCGGTGATTGCCGGCTTTGGCGGCCCGCGCGCCGACATCAAAACCGCAACCGCTGTCTTCGATGATCACCTGGAGCGTAGCGTCCGGCCGCCGGATGACAACGCTCACATCGGACGGCCGCTGGGCATGCTTGACGATATTGGTAAGCCCTTCCTGCACGACGCGGTATATCGCGGTGGCGATTTCATTGGGCACCTCATCGAGGTTCGGATCGTCGCAATGGAAATCGACCTCGGTGCCGCACTGCTCGCCCCATTCGGCGATGTAGCTCGCCAGCGCCTTGCGCAAACCGAGCTCGTCGATCGAAGGCGGCCGCAATTCCCAGGCGATCCGGTGCAGCGTCTTGCCCATCTCTTCCATTCTTTTGCGAACAAGGTGCAGGCGTTCGCGAGCCGCGCCGGCATTCGACGTATCCTCGATCTCATTGAGTTCGAGAATGGCGGCGATCAGGCTTTGTCCGGCTTGATCGTGCAACTCATGCGACAGCCGCAGCCGCTCGTTTTCTTCCGCCATCGACAGATGCCGGCGCAAGCCCGTCACCAGGTGCGATTTACTTTCGCTATCCGCTGACAATTGCGCGTTGGCATGCGACAGGTCGCCCAACAAACGTTCACGTTCGGTCAGTAGTGCGGCGGTGGGGAGCGACCAGAAGGAGGTGATCGCCAGAAACATCTGCAAGGTAAAGATGCGCGTGGAAATGTCGGCATGCGCAATCATGGGATGGCCGATCCCCAGGACAGCATAAAGGCTCGCGATGACGGCGACCAGGAAGGTCGACGTCGTGGCGCCAATGATGCCAAATCGCAGGGTAGCTAACAGGATTGCCGGTGCCAGCAAAAAGACGAACGGTCGAAAAAAGATCACAAAGATGCCAATCGCGATGAAGATCGCCAATATGGCCGCTGCTTCCGAAGGTCGCTCTCTTATACGCCAAGCATGCCGCTCTTTCGACGTGGCGCTGATCAGGAAGGGCACGACAATAATCATGCCGAGCGCGTGCCCCGAATACCAGTTCCGCGCTACGACAGCCCAAGGAATTTCATGTACCCGATGAAATCCCATCGTCGCAATGAGCGTACTTGCGATCGGAGCAACGCCGGCAATGGCAATGAAAATAATCAAGTTTCGCAAGGAGCTAAGATTGGATTCCTGGATCCGGACCAGCTTCAGCAATATCAGCGCAGTAGCGACCTCGACGATGTTCGCGGCGAACAAAGTGCTGCAAAAGATCGGGCTGTTTCCGGCCGCCAAACCAGCAATGCCGCTTGCCGCGGCGCCGCCGACGAGAAGCAACGGATAAAGCATTGGGCCGCGGGCGTAACGCAGCGAGGCAGCTAGGATAATCGCATTCGATGGCCAGATCGTTGCAATGAGGTTGGAATGTTGCGCGAATTCGATCGTGATCAGCGAGGTCGCAAATATTGCGAGGAGCAGCAACAGATAGCTAAGGCCCGATAATGCCGCGGCCGGTTCATCGAGTGCCGTAGCCTCGTCCACCCAGTCGGTTGCCGGTTGGCGCAGCTTGGCGGCCGCGGCCGACTGCCGGCTGGGAAAGAGAGTTGTGAGGACCTTCGAGGGCGCTATCAGCATGTCTCACGGCGCACTGCAACAATGAACGCTGACGATCCACCGGATGATGATCCGATCGAATTGAATCGGATCATGGTCCAGCCATTTTATTGCGGCATGATCTTCACGAAAACCGGTATCCACTTTTCGAGATCATGCACAGTTCGCCAAATCCTTTGCAAACCCGGTTACGGTCGATCGGCACCCTTATATCTGCGGCAAGTGTGGAGCGCGGACAAGTTTCATGTTTGTTTTTGCACCTTATTCTGTCGCCGCAGCGATCAGCCGTGGACTGACGAAGCGCTCCAGTCGGCCGGCATGGGGATGCAAAAGCGCCCAATCGTCGGCCGGCACATCGATTACGACGAGACCGGAAGTCGGCAGCTTCTCGTTGAGCTGTTCGCGCAGGTCTACGTCACCGGCGGCGATCAATTGCAGCGCGAGATCGTGGAGCCCCGGATTATGGCCGACGACGACCAGGGTGTGCGCCTGGCGCGTGTCGCGAAGGGCGCCGATCAGCGCTTCGCGGCTGGCGTTGTAGAGGCGCTCGTCGGTGACCACTCGCGGCGCTTTGGCGAAGGCTGCGGCGACCAGCGCCCATGTCTCCTGGGCCCGTTTTGCCGGTGAGACGAGCGCGAGATCGGGAACGAGCCCGTGATGGGCCATATAGGCGCCGATCGCCGGTGCGTCGGAGCGGCCGCGTTTCATGAGTTTGCGATCGCGATCGCGCTCGCCCGGCGCGGCGCGCTCGGTTTTGGCATGGCGTAGCAGCATCAGACGGCGCATCGCCGTAATGTCGCTTTCCGAGCTTGAGCTGTCTAGTGCTACGGGGTCGAACTGCCTACATTGCAGCGGCATGCCGCTGGAAGAGCGTCGTAACGCGTCGTCATGAGCGACCCCGATACCGAAGCCTATGGCGACAGCTGGTACGCCGCGACGATGGTGCCAGCGCCGCCGCGGCCGTCCTTGTCGCTTGATCTCGACGTCGACGTCTGCGTGATCGGCGGCGGTCTTGCCGGGCTGACAACGGCGCGGGAGGTGGCGCGCCGCGGCTATTCGGTCGTGCTGCTGGAGGCCGGCCGGCTGGCGCAGAGCGGTTCGGGCCGCAATACCGGTTTTGTACTGCCGGGTTTCGGCGTCGACGCCGACAAGCTGGTCGCCCGGGTTGGTTTCGAACGCGCCAAGGGTTTGTGGTCGCTGGCGCAGGCGGGTCTCGATTATGTGCGCGCCACGATTCGTAGCGAAAACGCGCCCGGTATCGACCCGCAAAATGGCTGGCTTTATGTTTCCAAAAAAGACAACAACGATGAATTCGTAAGTTATGTCGGAGTGCTCGGCGAGCTCGGCTGCGAAATCGAGGGCTGGTCTACCGAACGCGTACGCGCGGTGCTGCGCAGCGAACGCTATTTCTACGCCATCAATTATCTGCAGGCGATCACCATCCATCCGCTCAATTATGCGCTGGCGCTTGCGACCGCGGCCGATCGCGACGGCGCGCGCATCTTCGAGCACACGCCGGCTCTGTCGATCGATCCGACCGGCGTGCGCAAGCGCATCGTGACGCCGGGCGCGCGGGTGCGCGCCGACCATGTTGTGCTCTGCTGCAATGTTGAGCTTGGGCGGTTAATGCCGCGCCTTGCCGCCACGTTGTTGCCGGTGACAACCTATGTCATTACCACCGCACCGCTTGGCGAGCGCCTTGCCGAGGCGGTAGGCTATCTTGGCGGCATAAGCGACTCCGATCTCGCTGACAATCACTACCGCATTGTCGGCGGCGATCGCCTGATGCTGTCGGGCCGTGCGACGGCGCGGCTGAACGATTCGCGCCGCTATGTCGGCGCGCTGACCGCCGACATCAAAAAGACCTATCCGCAGCTTGGCGACGTCAAGGCCGATTATGCCTGGGCCGGGACTTTGGGCATCACGATGCACCGGATGCCGCAGATCGGCGAGCTTGGTCCGGGTGTCTGGCTCGCCAGCGGCTTTGGCGGCCATGGGCTGAACACCACGGCAATGGCGGGAAATATCGTCGCCCGTGCGATCGTCGAAGGCGACGCAACGTGGCGGCAATTCACGCCGTTCGAACTGGTGTGGGCGGGCGGCGCATTTGGCCGGGCCGCGGCGCAGGCGCGCGTTTGGATCAAACGGCTGCGCGATCGCATCGACGAGCGCCGCGCCAAGGCGCGCGAGGCTGCCCATCGTCAGGCGCGTGACGCGGAAATGGTCCGCGAGGCGCGGCAGGAGGCGACGGAGCGCCAGGCGCGGGCGAGGGATGAGTCGGCAACCGCCGCATCTCCCGCAACGGATATGGTCCCACCGGAAGAGCCGGTTACCTCAACCGAATCCCTTGTGCCGCCGTTTGGCAGCCCGGACGGTGGTGGGTCCTCCGAGCTGCCGGTGCAACAGCCTCCCCAGATCCAGCGAGGGCGAAGAAAGCGCCGCGGCCGTGCGAAAAGCACCGCTGGCGGCGAAGCTGGCCGGGACTCCGATGAGGGCGCCAAGTCTTAAAAGGGGGCGGTGCCGGACAAATCGGCAACAGATTCGCCAGAAATTCACTATTCTCCAACTCCCACCTTCGCGCCCTCGCTCCGTTGCGATATTATTGGGTTGGACCGGAGCTAGCGAGACAGGGTGGGTGACGATGCTTTTGATTGTGCGGCGCTTTGCGCTTGGGTTGCTTGTCGTTATCGCGCCGGGCATTGCTGCCGCCGCGGATCTACCGCAGCAGGCATCCCCGCCGCCGACAGCGCCGGCGGTTTACGCACCCGCCGTTCCGGACTGGATCGTCACCATCGGTGCCGAGGGCCGGATTATTCCGGCCTTTCCGGGCGCTGCGGACAAAAAGCTCGGCTGGTCGGCTCTGCCGCTGTTCAGCATACGTCAGGCAGGCATGCCGCCGGACTTTTTCGGTCCGCGCGACAGTTTCAGCTTTAGCATCGTCAACACCCCCATGTTTCAGTTCGGTCCGGCGTTACAATTCATCAATCGGCGCAAGGCCTCGGACTATGCCGAGTTGAACGGGCTGGCCGATGTCGACTACGCGGCGCAGGTCGGCGCCTTCGCCAATTTCTGGCCGGTCTCGTGGCTGCGGCTGCGTGGCGAGGTGCGTCAAGGCGTCGGCGGCGAAACCGGCGTGACCGGTGACATATTCCTGGATGCCGTCGTGCCGGTTGGGCAATGGACGCTTTCCGCCGGGCCGCGGGTCACATTGCAAACGGCCGCGGCGACGTCGCCCTATTTCAGCATCACGGCGGCGCAGGCGACTGGCTGCGAGTACCCTGCAACCCGGGCTCGGAAACGTTGACGGCCTACAATGCCGGCGGCGGCCTTTATTCTTATGGTGCCGGCACGCAGTTGCAGTACACTTTCAACCCGACATGGACCGCGCATGCTTTTGTCGAATATCAGCGGCTGACGGACTCCGCCGCCAATTCGCCGCTGGTGACGCAGCGCGGTTCGCCGAACCAGCTCACCTACGGCCTCGGCGCCACCTATTCGTTCAACATGCACCCGCTGTGGTGAGGATCAGCGCCCTTCGCGCCGCATCATAAAAGCGAGCCGCTCGAACAGGTGCACGTCCTGCTCGTTCTTGATCAGCGCGCCGTGCAGCGGCGGGATGAGCCGCTTCGGGTCGCGCTCGCGCAGCGTCTCCGCCGAAACATCCTCGACCATCAGCAGCTTGAGCCAGTCGAGCAGTTCAGAGGTCGATGGCTTCTTCTTCATGCCGGGCACGTCGCGGATTTCATAGAACAGTTTCAGCGCCTCGGCGACCAGGCGATGCTTGATGCCGGGGAAGTGCACCTCGACGATCGCGCGCATGGTGTCGGGATCGGGAAACCGGATGTAGTGGAAGAAGCAGCGGCGCAAAAACGCGTCCGGCAACTCTTTCTCATTATTCGAAGTGATGACGACGATGGGACGGCGCCGGGCTTGGATCGTTTCGCCGGTCTCATAGACGAAGAACTCCATGCGATCGAGCTCTTGCAGGAGATCGTTGGGGAATTCGATATCGGCCTTGTCGATCTCGTCGATCAGGAGCACCGGGCGCTCGTCGGCCACGAAGGCGTCCCAGAGCTTGCCGCGTTTGATGTAGTTGCGAATGTCTTTGACGCGGGCATCGCCCAATTGGCTGTCACGCAGCCGCGTTACCGCGTCGTATTCGTAAAGCCCCTGCAACGCCTTGGTGGTGGATTTGATGTGCCATTCGATCAACGGTGCGGCAAGCGCCTTGGCGATCTCGATTGCCAGCACGGTCTTGCCGGTGCCTGGCTCGCCCTTGACCAGGAGCGGCCGCTCCAAGGCGATCGCGGCGTTGACCGCGACTTTGAGGTCATCGGTAGCGACATAGGCGCTGGTACCTTCGAAACGCATGGAATTCCACTCGCTTGATGTTGGCGAAATTAGATCACGCCGAACTTGGCTTACAAGACTTGGCCCTTACAAGACCTTGGTGCTCGCAAGACTTGGCGCCTGCAAGACTTGGTCCTTGCAAGACATCGCCATGCGCGGTCCGGCGCCGATATGCCACAAAAGCTCGACGCCTCGGCAAATTTTGCCCGCACATCGGCATATCCGTACCAGGGAGAACCGTGCGCCCGACGTAAGGGATTGAAATCATGTCGTAATTTGCTGGCACACCGTTTGCTGTCTTCCGCTGCGAGTGCGGCTGTCCGCCGCTGTCGCGTTGAGATCGAGTTGGAGACAGGTCATGGGTATCTTCGATGCGTTGACCACCGCAGTGGCTGGTCTACAGGCTCAATCATTCGCCCTGCAAAATATTTCCGGCAACATCGCGAACTCGCAGACCACGGGCTACAAAGAGAACGACACCAGCTTCCAGGATCTGGTGTCCCAGGCCTCGCAAAATCAGCAGACCGCGGACGGCGTCATCGCCAACTCGGTCTCGACCAACACCGTGCAGGGCACTATCAACTCGACGCAAGTGTCGACGGATATGGCCATTAACGGCGACGGCTGGTTCGTGGTCGCAGAACCGACGGGTTTTACCGACAATCAGCCGGTTTTTTCGGGCGTCACCGATTTCACCCGCGCCGGCAATTTTCAGCTCAACGAAAATGGCAACTTGGTCAATGCCTCCGGTTATTATCTCATGGGGATTCCGGTGAACCCGATTACCGGCAATCCCGAGGGCAGCGTCCCGCAAGTTTTGCAGTTCCAAAATAATTTTATCCCGGCGCAAGAGACCACATCGATCACCTATGAGGCCAACCTGCCGAGCGCGCCGACGTCCGGAGAGGTCAATCCCAGCGATTATGCCAACAATCCGATCGCCGGAGCGGAAATCATCGGCACCGGCGCTTCGCTATTGCCGGACGCTGCGGCGACCGGGACCGGTACGGTCGGCAGTCTCACTGACGCCACCACGCTGACTTCGCTGGGCCTTGCCGCTACTGACACCGTTTCGGTCGGCGATGGCACCAATACGACGGTTTATACGGTCACCAATACCAGCACCGTGGGTGATCTGATCAACACCATCAACTCCGGCAGCGCGGCGGTGACGGCCACACTTAGTGGCGGCAATATTGTGCTGACCGGGAACAACGACACGGCCACGGTCTCGGTCACCGGCAGCGGCGCCAGCGACGCCGCGGATCTCGGCTTCGGTGCGGCGAACCACACGTTCACGCCGACCAACCTGCTGACCCAGGGGTTGACCGGGAAAACACTGACCGTTTCAGTCGGCGGCGGCGTGCCGCAGGTCATCACTTTCGGCACCGGAGCCGGTGACGTCGAGACAATGAGCCAGTTGCAGACCGCCGTTCAGGGCTTGACCGGCGTGATCGGCTCCGTGGACACCAGTAACGGTGACGTCAGCCTCTTGGCGACCGATCCCACAGCATCACTTTTGGTCGCTGGCACTGCGTCGCCGTCGACCTTTGGCGTCCAATCTCCATCCGTCGCGCCGGGTAACGGCACCGTCATCGGCAGCGATCTTACGACCTTCACCGATCAATCGATCAGCGGCGGCTCCATCACCGCCTACGACACCGAAGGCAACCCGCTCAATATTCAGTACCGCTGGGCGCAAGTCGGCAGCAGTTCCGGCGAAAGCACCTGGAATTTGTTCTATCAGACCGATTCGAGTGCGAGCGGCACGCAAGCCGCCTGGCAGAACGTCGGCCAGAACTTCATCTTCAATTCCAGCGGACAGCTCGTCCAGCCGACGTCAAGTGCGTTCAATATACCGGCCTTGACCGTCAACGGCGACACGCTGAACAACGTGGAGATCAATTTCGGCAGCAACGGCTTGACGCAGTTCGCCAACACCAGCGGCACCGCGCAGGTCACCCAGCTCCAGCAAAACGGTTTTGCCGCCGGGCAACTGCAGTCGGTCGCGGTCGATAGCGAGAACCGCGTGGTCGGCACTTTCACCAACGGGCAGACCATCCCGTTGGCGCAGATTACGCTCGCGACGTTCAACGGCGAGAATTCGTTGCAGGCGCTCAACGGCGGAGCTTACGCCGCCACCGCCGATTCCGGCCCGCCGATCTACGGCGCCACCGGCAAGATCGACGGCAGCTCGCTGGAATCGTCCAACGTCGATATCTCGACGCAGTTCAGCAATCTGATCGTGGCGCAGCAGGCCTATTCCGCCAACGCCCGCGTGATGACGACGGCGAACCAGATGATCCAGAGCTTGCTGCAAGTGATCCAATGATCTCGTTTTGTGAGATCGCTCGGCCGCCGCCATGAGCATCAACCAGGCGCTGTCCGCCGCGGTGGCGGGCGTCAACGTCACCCAGCAGGCGCTGTCGGTGGTCGCCGGCAATGTGGCGAACGCCAATACGCCCGGCTATGTCGACGAAAGCGTCAATCAGGTCGAGATCGGGGTCACCGGCCAAACCGGCGCCGGCGTCGACGTTACCGGCGTCAATCGCAATCTCAATGCGCTGCTGCAAAACCAGCTGTGGACGGAAACGGCAGGCGGTTCGTACGCCGACACCACCGCCCAGCTCTACCAGCAACTTCAGCAAATCTACGGCACGCCGGGATCGTCGACATCGTTCGACGCGATCGTCAATAATTTCACCGGCGCGTTGCAGACCCTCTCGACCAGCCCGAGTTCCTATTCGGCGCAAAGCGCAGCCGTTAGCGCTGCGCAAGGCGTGGCGCAAAACCTCAATTCGATGACCGCCACCATCCAACAGCTGCGCAGCCAGGCGGAAGCCGGCATCGCCAATGGCGTGCAAACGGCCAATACCGCCCTGCAGCAGATTGCGCAAATTAATCAGCAGCTTATAGCAGCCTCGCCGGACAGTTCCACGGCGACGCTGGAGGACCAGCGCGATCAGGATATCACGCAGCTGTCGCAGCTGATGAACGTGAACGTGGTCCAGGACAGCAACAATCAAGTTTCCGTCTTCACCGGGACCGGCCAGCAATTGGTCGCCAACAACCAGGCTGCGCAATTGTCGTTCAACGGTGTCGGAACACTGTCGGCGACTTCGCAATGGAGCGCCAATCCCAGCCAGGACAGCGTCGGCACCATAACGCTGACCGCGCCGGGCGGCGTCACGACCGATCTGGTCGCCACCGGCGCCATTCAGTCGGGCCAGATCGGCGCCTATCTGCAGATGCGCGACAACATCCTGCCCCAGGCGCAGACCCAGCTCGATGAGTTGGCGAACCAGATGTCGCAGGCGCTCTCCAACCAGACGACGTCCGGCACGGCCGTGATTTCCGGTCCACAAGCGGGTTTCAACGTCGACGTCGGCAGTCTGTCGGCCGGCAACACCGTCCAGCTCACTTATACCGATGCGCAGAATAATTCGCACACCGTGACCATCGTCGCGCTGGGCGCCGGCGGCTCGCTGCCGGCGCAGTCGGCCAATGCAACCAATCCCGAAGTGGGAGTGAATTTTTCCGCCGGCATGGCTTCGGTGGTGTCTCAGCTCAATGCCGCGCTCGGCACCAACCTGCAATTCTCCAATCCGTCCGGCACCGTGTTGCAGGTGCTCAACAACGGCGCCGGCAACGTCGTTAATTCGCTGTCGGCGACCTCGACCGTTACCTCCCTGCAGAGCGGCAACCCGCAATTGCCGCTCTTCACCGTGGGCGGCCAGCCGATTACCGGCGCGATTACCTCAGGCGGCTCGCAGACCACGGGTCTCGCCGGAGCGATCGCGGTCAATCCGGCGCTGGTCGCGTCGCCGTCGGATTTGATCGCTTATGCGGCAAATACCGCATCGGCGGATCCGACCCGGCCGAATTTTCTCCTCAACCAGATGACCAACGCGGTGCTGACCTACTCGCCGGCAACCGGGCTGGGCACCAGCGCGACGCCCTATAGCGGCACGCTTTCGCAATATATGAGCGCGTTCGTCACCCAGCAGTCGCAGGCAGCGAACGCCGCGACCAATTTGCAGCAAGGCCAGGACACGGTCCTCACCGCGCTCCAGCAGCGGTTCAACGATCAATCCGGCGTCAATATCGATACCGAAATGTCGAATCTGATCGCGCTGCAGAACGCCTACAGCGCCAACGCCCGGGTGATGTCGACCGTGCAGCAGATGATGTCGGCGTTGATACAGGCCGTATCGTAATGAGCATCACCGGACCAGGATCGATCACCGCGGCCAGCGTGGCTGCCCAAACCAATATGATGAACCAGCTCAACACGCTGGGTCAGGAATTGGCCAGCGGACAGGCGGCGCAGACCTATTCAGACCTGCAGTCGCAATCCGGCGTAACGCTGGCGCTCAACGCTCAGCTTTCCGCGATTGCCGGCTATGGCAATACCGCGACGACGGTGGGCACCACGCTGAGCGTCGCCCAGTCGGTGCTGACCCAGCTCGGCAGTGCCGGCAGCTCGATCGTGCAGGCAATAAGTCAGCAAGGTTCGTTTCAGCTCAATAATAGTGGCCAGACGATCACCCAGGGGGCCGCCGCGGCTCAGCTCGACAACATATTGTCGCTCCTCAATACCCAGGTCGGCAGCAACTACATTTTCTCGGGCAGCGGACCGAACCAGCCGTCCGTGGCCAGCGCTTCGGATATTCTCAACGGCAATGGCGCCCAGGCCGGCTTGATCCAATTGATCTCAGAACGCCAGCAAGCCGATCTTGGCGTGAGCCAACTCGGCCATTTGAGCGCCACGGTAGGAGGCGTGGGTTCGTCCACCGTGACGCTCAGTCAGGACGGCACCCCCTTCGGCTTTGCGCTCACCGGCGTGAATTCCAGTCTGACCGGCGCGGCCGTTACCGGGCCGTCGGGCTCCCCGCCGTCGATCTCGGTCGCGCTCGCTTCCAACCCGAATCCGGGTAACTCGATCCAATTCCAGCTCACGCTTCCGGACGGCTCGACACAAACCATTTCGCTGCAGGCGACAACGAGTTCGCCGCCGGGTGCGAACCAGTTCACCATCGGCACATTGCCCTCGGACACGGCGACCAATCTGCAAGCGGCCCTGACGTCCGCCATCACCGGGCTGACGCAGACCGCGCTGCCGGCTGCCTCGGCGATGGCCGCCGCCAACGATTTCTTCGGGTCGAACCCACCGCTTCGCGTCAATGGCTCGCCGCCCAACACCTCCACCGCCTTGGTCAATGGCACCACGGCAAATACCGTGTTCTGGTACACGGGAGAGAATGGCAGCACACCGGCGCGGCAGACCGCGAGCGCGCAGGTCGGGCCGGCAATGACCATCGATTACGGCATGCGTGCCAACGAGCAGGCGCTCACCACCCTGGTCGCCAACGTCGCCGTGCTCGCGGCGACCACCTATTCGGCGACCGATCCCAATGCCCAGGCGAACTATCAGGCGCTGAGCCAAGAGGTTGCGACAAACCTCGATGGCCCGCCGGGCACCCAGACAGTTAGCGATATCGAAGCCGACCTTGCCAACGCTCAGACGACCGTCAGCAATGCCGGCACGCTGAACGCGCAAACGCAAACGACGCTGCAGGATATGCTGCAGAATATAGACGGCGTGAATCAGAACCAAGTCGGCGAGAATATCCTGACGCTGCAAAATAGCCTGTCGGCGTCGATGTCGGTGACGGCGCGGCTCGCTCAAATGAGCCTGGTCAATTTCCTTGCCCCCGTCACGGGCTAAGCGAGCTAGGCGACGACCGTTGTCCGGACAAAAATCGAATCGGCGGCACAGGTCGCATTGCGGCCGAAGTTGTCGGTAAAGCGCGTGTCCACCAGATAGGCGCCGGGATGGCCGGCGACCAACTGCCGAAGCGTCTCACGCTTAACGTCGCTGTCCTCGACTACCAGATAATCGCCGGGCGAAAGATATTTGTGGAAGTGCTCCAGCACGCCGCCGACATTGTGATGGGCGTCTTCAACGACGAGCCAGGGATGCGGCGCGCTGCGAAAGAGTTCCGCATCGAACAGGTGTGCCGGATCGGAGCAATCTCCCTGCAAATATTCGACACCCGGATGCTTCCGCTCGACTTTGACCCGGTCGACGGAGTAAACGCGGCCTTCGACGCCGCAAAACGTCAGATGATCGGCGAACCAAATGGCGCTCGCTCCCAGACCTGAGCCCACTTCGAATATGGTGTGCGGGCGAACTTCGGCGATCAGCATCGGATACATGGCAAAGTCGAAGACGTTCTTCATCAGCGGCACGCCGCGCCAGCGCATCAGCGACGGCGCGCCCTGGCAGGTGAGCAGCACGTCGACGCCGAACTCGGTGCCGAAGCGGGGGTGGTAATGAACGCCCGACTGTTCGCGCTGGGAAAAGTCGACGAAACGTCCCTGCCGCCAACGGTCGAGAAATAGACGCAGCCGCTGCAGATCCCACTGCAGGCTTTGGTCCTGTCCCGGAGAGCGCAAGGCGTTGTCGCGGACGCTATCTTCCCAGGGCCGGCTCGGTTCGAAGCTTGTCAGTCGGCCGAGTACGCGGCTGAGCCAGCTGTCGAAGATACTGCGCAGGCCCTTTTGCTCCCCCTCGATCCTGGTCCGGGATTCGCCGATAAATCCAAGCGCAGCCGCCTTGAGGTCGTCACCGGCGATCAAATCTACCGCCTCGGTCATATTTGTACCCCTTGCGGCCAGTGCGCCGTTACGGGCCTTTGAGGCCCGACTGACCCTAAAAAGTCATGGTAAACAAATTATTTCCAGCTGCTGGGCGGATTAAGGGGAAATGCGTGTAGGAAGCCTACTGCCGATAATATGCAGCATATGCGGCCGCATGCCCGACGCGCCCCTATTGATGATTGAACCAACCGTTAACCCTACCGACCTACGCTGATCCGCAAGATTGGTTGGAATTGGCGCGCTATATTTTCGGGGGCTTCATGTGCGGTATAGCGGTCGCCGTCGATTGGGATGGCGCCGAAGCCGCGGTTCAGCGTCTCATTGCGGGTATGCTGCATCGCGGAGACGTCACTGACCCGCTTGTGCGGGTCGGAAACAATATCGCGATGTGCACGCGTCGCTTGCGGATCGTGGATGCAGCGCATGGCGTGCAGCCGCAGGCCTCCTTCGACGAGCGCTTTCTCGTCTCGTTCAATGGCGAAATCTACAATCACGACGTCTTGCGCCGGGAGTTGACGGCGCTCGGCGTGCCCTTCCGTACCGGATGCGACACCGAGGTCGTCGCCAACGTGCTGCGGATGTGGGGCCAGGTCGGCATCGAACGTTTGGCCGGCATGTATGCCTTCGTTGCGGTCGACACCGCGACCGGCGAGTTTCTCGCCGCACGCGATCCGTTCGGGGTTAAGCCGCTATACCTGATACGATCGTCCGAGGGCTTTTTGTTTTGCTCGGAAATCCGGCCGCTGCTGGATGTGACGGAAGGCGATGTCCTGCTGCTGCCGCCCGGCTATTTGTTGACTCGCAATTTTTGCGGACGTCACTACAGCCCGCCGGCGGCAAAAACCTCGACTGCCGCCTCGCCGCAAGACCTGGACCGCATTCTGTCGGAAGCCGTGCGCGTTCGCGTACCCTCGGATCTTCCGGTGGCGGCGCTGTTCAGCGGCGGCATCGACAGCACGCTGATCGTGCATTATGCGCGGCAATTGCGCCCGTCGATGCCGGGCTACATCGCCGTGGGGCAAAACGGGCCCGATCACATTTTTGCCAAGCGCTATGCCGAGGCGACCGGTCTCGACCTGCGCGAAGTGAATGTTGCGGCGCCTTGCGCCGATACGCTTTCTCTCATCGAAAAGGTGGTCGATACCGTGGAGACGTTCGAGCCGTCGGTCATTCGGCCCAGCCTTCACACCTATCTTCTCTCGCAGCGTATTCATCAAGACGGCTTTCGCGTTGCATTGTGCGGCGAGGGCGCCGACGAATTGTTCGCGGGCTATTCCCCGCTCGAGAATGCCTTTACGCAATCCAGCGAGGCAGGCCGTTATGTGCAGAAACAGTGCTTGAGCATGATGCATCGGGCCAATCTGCAGAGGGTTGACCGCTGCTCCATGCAATTTCAACTGGAAATTCGCGAGCCGTTCCTGGACCAAGCCGTCGTCGGCTATGCAAGCGAGCTGGACGAATCTGCCCTGCTCAAGCGCTCCGGCGAAGTCCAGGTCGGCAAAGCGCCATTGCGCGAACTCTATGATCTGTATCCCGCGGAACTGCCAACTTGCATTCGCGACCGGCAGAAGATGCTTTTTCACGAAGGAGCAGGGGGCGAATTCGAAGGTTCCGGCTGGCTTGACCTGTTCGAAGCGGCCTTATCGGATGCGGATTTGCACGACGGGCAACGCGAATTTTCCGATTTTTCGGTCGCCACCAAGGAAGAGCTGTTCAATCTGCGGATACTCGCCGCCAAGATGGATGTAAAACGCATACCGCATCTGCGCGGGCGGCTCCGCCTGGATATGCCGCGCGCCGCCTGATCGGTTGGCTATAAATCGCAGACTTTAGGCTTTGCCGCGCAGTCCGGCGGCAATGCCACGATTGATTTTGATGATCGACGTCAAGTGGTCCGGCTTCGGATTGGTCATCAGGGAGAACGTCTCTGCCATGATGAACACACCGAGCCGCCGGAGATTGTCGCGGACCTGAACCGGCAGCTTGTTGTTTTCGCTCGTCACCGCGTCGAGGAATATCGTCCAGAGCCGGCGATTGTACAGCACCGCCTCGTTGAGACCGAGCGGCTTGTCGCGCCAGGAGTTGTAAACCGCCTGCAATTTCGCCGCCGCCTGCAGCAGCAATCTCGCCTCGAGCTCGCGCGGGGCTGCGGTATCCAGGGCGGTCTTGGCATAGGCGTTGGCGGCGTAGTGCATTTCGGAGTGTTCCTCTTCGTAATCGATGAGCTTGCGCGCTTCCTTGAGGGCCTTATACGGCTCGCCAGTTAAGATTTGCTTGTTGATGTTCTCAATAAGCGGTTTTGCGTCTGGCGCTGCCGTCAGGAATTCACGCGTCAGCCGGAAATAAAGCTCCCGGTGGTCCCGCTGTCGTTTGGCCGTATAAATGAACTGCACCGCCAGATAGATGAGCTTGGCCAGGCTGTCGGCTCGGCTCAGGGACATGATGTCCTTTTCGCGCAGGATGGTAACGTCGCCGTCGATGACAAGGCGGGCGCGCCGGTCGCCGTTGGTGACGACGCAGTCGCCGAGGATGATGCGCTCCTTTGGCTTAAGCTCGATCTTGAGTGGCACGTTGCAACCTCGACAGTCTGGAGCCTATCGGTTTTGTCGAATCAAAACCGGGCTCTAGCTTTTTGATTGAGCATGATCTTTTCCGAAAACCGGCATCCACTTTTCGGGATCATGCTCTAGCCATGGTCCAGGACGGGAGTTAAGGCGCCGCTAAACGGCTAGAACCGCTGAGTAACGAAATTGCGAGGCGATGAGGGAGGGAATTTCGTCAGAAGCACTCCATCCCAAGAAAGGAAAACGGCGGGGCTTTCGCCCCGCCGTCCTCACCAGAAGGCCTGTACCAGAAGTATTTAGCCGAACAGCTTGAGCACCGACTGGTTCGCCTCGTTGGCGATGGACAGTGCGGAGATTTCCAGCTGCTGCTGCGTTTGCTCGGTCAGCAGGTTGGCGCTGGCCTGGTTCTGATCCGCCAGGACGAGATTGCTGGCGCCCGTCTGCAGGGTATTGATCAGGTTGGTCTCGAAGGTCTGCCGGGTCGAGATGGTCGACGAATTGGTGCCGAACGTCTCGGTCTGGGCACGAACGCTCGTGATTGCGTCGTTGATCGACGTGATCACGGTGTTGATCGAGTTGTTGTCCTGGAACTCGTTGTTGCTCAACGCGCTCAGGCTCAGCCCCGACGACGTGTCTTTCACGCCGGTGATGGTCAGTCCGCTGGTGGCGTTCTCGTTGAAGTTGACCGTCAGATTGTCGCCGGTCAGCAGGTTGACGCCGTTGTAGGAGGCGTCGCCGGCCAACTGATCGATCTGCGTCAACAGCGCGTTGTAGTTGGTTTGCAGCGTCGACCGGGTGGAGTTCGGCGTCGTCACCGTCGCGGTCGGAGTGAACGGACCGGCGGTGAGGCCGAGACCGGTGATCGTGCCGGCGGTGCCGCCGATGGTCACCGTGTTCGAGCTGGACGGCGTGAACTGCAGGTCGCCCGAGGCGTCGTAGCCGCCGGTGATGTCGGTGAATTGCGACAGCGCCGTGGTCAACTGGGCCTTGGTCGTGATGTTACCCGTGCCGAAGGTCAGCGTATGGGCCGTGTTGGTACCGACCTGGACGGTTAGCGTGCTGCCGTTGGCGAGGCCCGCCAGCGTCGCGTTGTAATTGCCGTCAGTCGTCGCCGCGAGGCCCAAAGCGGTGCCGAATTCGCCGGTGACATTGACGGTGCCGGCGGAGTTGAGCACGAGATGGTTGCTGCCATCGTCGGTCGCGGTGATGGTGCCGTGGACGCTGGAAATGCTGGCATTAATCGCCGCCTCGAGGCCGGTGAGGCTGGTGAAGGCGAGATTGTTGGTGCTGTTCTGACCGTTGGCGCCAACATAGTAGAAGGTTTCCGAGGCGGAGCCGTTGCCGACCGTGACTTCACTGTTGGCATTGATGCTCGCAACGGTGTTGGCGAGATGCGCGGGGTTGATGTCGGCGCTGGCGCCGCCGCCGACCGTAAAGTTGTTGGTAAGGTCGTAGGAGGTCAGCGTCAGGTTGCCGCCGCTGACCGTTGCGGTCGCCGCGGTGCCGAAGTCGGCATTGAGGATGCTCGCCAGCCCGCCGAGAGTATCGAACTGGTTTGTCGACACGGTGTCGCCGCCGGTGTTGACGGTCGCGCTGAAGGTCGAACCGCTGCCGAGCTTGAAGGTCAGCACGGCGGCGTTGTCGCCGGACAGGTCCGTGATTGCGCCTGAAGTTCGATCACGACGTTCGCCTGGGTCGAAGCGGTGACGCCGGCATTTGAGGCTGCCGCGGAGAAAGTGGACGTGGCCGCGGCATTCGTTGAGTTGGCCGCGATCGGCGTGCCGCCATCGAGACCCGCCACCGTGTAGCTGACGGTGCCGGTGGCCGACTGCTGGGCCTGTTGCGCGGTCGACAGCGCCTGCTCGAGCAGGCTGGTCAAGCCGGTGAGGCCGTCATTGGCCGCATTCAGCGTCTGCTGGGCCTGGCCGATCTGGTCGAGGAGCGCGCTCAGGTCATTGGCGCGGTTGGTCAGCGATTGCGAGGTGAAGTAGGAGGTCGGGTTGTCGAAGGCGGTATTGACCTTCTTGCCCGTCGCCAGCTGTTCCTGAGTGGTGGTCAGGTCAGCAGACGTTTGCTGCAACGACAGCAAGTTCTGTCGAATGCCGCTGCTAAGAGTGATGTCAGACATAATGGTACCCTTCTGGTTACAGGCCGTACTGGCTTGCACTTGCTGTACGTGCCGTACCCGCGAGTGCAGTTCCCGATCGACACGATCGGCTGCCGGAGGATTGCCGTATTTCGCTTAAAGACGTGTAAATCGGCGACTTTTAGAGACTGACCTATGTTTCGTAAGTCGGTCTCGGACGGTCGCTCCGCGTCTTCGCCGCGCTTGCGCCATAAGGGTTTCCATCCATTTGTTGCATCCTGTGCTCAGGCTTAAAGGTCCATTAATGATTTCTGTTTGCTATTGGTTAACCATGATTTGAGAGAGCGCTTCGTCGTGCTTGCCAATTCGGAACGGCCTGCCGAGCGGCGGCTGCGAAGATGAATAATCAAGGACTTCCGCCATGCCCTTGGTGAGTGCCAAGAGTCCTAAGCCCAAGCATTCGGCGCCGGCAGAGGGGGCTTTGGCTTCTACACGATCGGCCAAGGTCGCACCGGCCGCATCGGTCGATCAGGCAGCGGCGCCGCCGATCGCTCCGGCGTCGCCGCTCGTCAACCTTGTTATTGCGACGCCGTGTTTCGGCGGCCAGATTTCCGTGCTTTACGCCGCGTCGCTGTTCAAGCTGCAAAATCTGGTCCGTACCTACAAGGACTTCAATCTCAAGATTCTGTTCAAGGACGGCGATGCGCTGATCACACGCGCGCGCGCCAGCCTTGTTTCGCAATTCCTCGACGATCCGAGCGCCACGCATTTGTTGTTCGCCGATGCCGATATCGGCTTCGAGCCGACCCAGGTGCTGCGCCTGGTCGAGTCCGGCGCGGACATGTGCGCGGCGATCTATCCGATCAAGCGGATCGATTGGAATAAAGTCAGGAGCAGCTTCGACGCCGGTCGCGCCAATCCGTCGGCGGCGGCGCTAAAATACGTGTTTGAGGTCGACGATCCGAACGCGGTTACGCAGAAGGGCGGCTTCGTCAAGGTGCGCTATGCCGGCACCGGATTTCTCATGATCCGGCGCGAGGCGCTGCAACGCATGTGCGCCGAATATCCGGAGCTTCGCTACAAGCGGGATCATTCCATCGATGCCGCGACCGCAAGCGATAACCGCTTCGCGCTGTTCGAATGCATGATCGGCGAGGACGGTACCTATCTCAGCGAGGATTTCGCGTTTTGCAAGCGCTGGACGGATATTGGCGGCGAAATCTGGGCGGATCTCAACAGCAAACTGCAGCACGTCGGGCCGATGACGTTTTGTGGCGATTTGTCGTCGCAATTCGCCGATACCGGCGTTTAAAGCGCACCGGGCGCGGGCCGCGCCCGATCAAGCCAGTAGATTGACCAACGTGCCGCCGGCACCGCCACTCGCCAGCAAAAATTCGGCGGTGCCGCTGGTTTGCAGCGCATAGGCTGAATTGAACAGTGAGGCTGCGGGAGTGCTGGGCGGCGTGGTACTCGACGATCCGGTCGTGCCGCTTGTGCCGCTCGTCGTGGATGCTCCCGTGCTCGAAGAAGGAGAGGTGCTGGAGCTGCCATTGCTTGAAGTGGAGGCCGGGGCGGTCGGCTGGAAGGTGTCGTTCTTGGGGCCGAAGCCGACGTTCGATGCGAAAAGTCCGCCGACGGAGATCTGGACGTTGTCGTTGCTGCCGGTGAGGACCAGGTGGCCGCTGGCATTGAGCGAGGCTTTTACTTGCGCATTGGCCGCAATGTTTGGATTGTTGATGGCGTTGATCAGATCGCCGACCGTATCGGTTCCCGTGGACGCATAACTCGTCGTATTGGTTCCATCATTGACGGCGATCGTGCCGCCCGCGACGACCCCGAGCGTCAGAAGCGATGTGGTCGTCGACAGCGGCACCGTACCGGTTCCGACTGCTGGAGAGCCGGTTGTGGAAGATGAACTTGATCCGGATGCGGAGGCGCTGGCCTGCTGCGAGGCTTGCACTGCGCTTTGCAGCGCGGCTGTTAGCTGGTTGTTGACGCGGGTCAATGCTGTTTTGTTCGCGATGCTTGCCAGGCCCTTTGCCTCGCTGGTCATCGCGCTGCCCATCGCGGTGATGAGCGCGGTACTCGACGCAGCCGACTGGGCCTGGGTCTGCGCCTGGGTCCAGAAGGCCTGATCTTGCTGCCAAAACGACAGGCTTTGGATACTCACGGATTCGTCGTCCGGTTTTGCCGCCAACTGTCGAGCTTGCCTGTCATGGGTTAATGCGGCGTATCCAAGCGGTCGGGGTTTTACTCTTGGTTAACCGTAATCACCGACTGTGTTTGGCGGCAGTTCGCCGTGCAGATTTCATCCGGTGACCATGGCAATGACAGTCGCAAAGCCGCGTGAGGGATCGCAGCCGCACGACGCCGCAATCGTGACGCTGCATTTGACCCGGGCGGTTCATTTTCACCGCGATGGCGTCGTGGACGAAGCGGCGGCGCTATACGAACAAGTCCTTAGGATCGCGCCGGAGCACTTTCACGCGTTGCACCTGCTCGGCTTGATACGGCAGCAGCAGGGCGATGCCGCCGAAGCGCTGCGGCTCTCCGATGCGGCGCTCGAGATCGTCCCTCAATCGGCCGAAGCATTGTCGAACCGCGGCAGTGCCCTGAAGTCGCTCGGCCGGCTTGAAGAGGCGGTGGCGAGCTTTGACCAGGCGCTGGCGATCGATCCGCGTCAGATCGACGGGCTGGTCAATCGCGCCGCGGCGCTATTGGCGGACGGCCGCCTCGACGAGGCGGTGGAGTCCGGCGACCAAGCGCTGGCGCTTGATGGCGCCAATCCCATGGCCCTTGCCGTCAAGGGCAACGCATTGTTTCGACTCAAACGCAGCGAAGAGGCGTTGGAGTGCCTGGAGCGGGTGCTGACGCTTGCTCCCGGTGATGGCAACGTTCTGCACGACATCGCTCGCGTGTCACAAAGCCTCGGACGACACGATGCGGCGCTGCGCTATTACGGCGAGGCGCTTGCGCGCGATCCCGATCGCACGAGCGCGCTCGGCGATCGGGCGCAATTGTTCGAGCAGATGAGCCGGCCCGAGGACGCGCTGGCCGATCTCGATCGCCTGTTGGCCCTGCGGCCCGACGACACCGACGCGTTGAGCCGGCGCGGCTTCGTCTTGGGCGCGGTCAAACGCTACGATGCGGCGCTCGCGGATTTCGAGCGCGCGCTCACATTGGCGCCGAGCTCTACGAATGTCCGTGTCCTTCGTGTTGCCGCGCTGATGGGACTCGACCGCCACGATGAGGCGCTTGAAAGCCTGGACAAAATCCTTGTCGACGATCCGGACAACGGCGCCGCGATAAACCTGCGGGGCAAGGTCTTCGTTCATCTCGAACGCTACGAGGCGGCGCTCGCGGACTTCGATCGGGCGCTCGTGCTGATGCCGGACCGCCCTTACATTCATGCCAATCGCGGCGCCGTCCTGATGGCGCTCGGGCGCAACGAAGAAGCGCTTGAGAGTTTGGATAAGACGCTCGCCGCGGAACCGGACAACGTGCTTGCCCTCAACGGGCGAGGCGGTGCCCTGATCCGGCTTAAGCGCTACGACGAGGCGCGGGAGTGCTATGACAAGGCGCTGGCGCTTGCCCCCGACAATGCCGAAGCGCTGACGCACCGCGGCCTTACGCTGGCCAAGCTCAATCATTTCGATGAGGCGCTTGCGGACTATGCCCACGCGCTCCGTCTCGCGCCGGATTCGCTGCACGCGCACGTCAATCGCGGCAATGCTTTGCTGGCAATGAAGCGGCCCGATGAGGCGCTCGCGAGCTTCACCGATGCCATCGCGGTCGCCCCGGATAACCCGGAAGTGAATTTCAACGCCGCGATCACGCGGCTTTGCCTGGGTGATTTTCACGACGGTTGGAAGCAATACGAATATCGCTGGAGGATGAAGGAGTTCGGCGGGGTCAGGTGGCAGGATATGCCGCGACCGCAATGGCGGGGCGAAAAGGATGTGCAAGGCAAAACTATTTTCTTGCCCGCCGAGCAAGGCATGGGCGATGCCATCCAATTCGTGCGTTACGCTCCAATGGTGGCGGCGCTCGGGGCTAAAGTGGTGGTCGGAGTCCATCGCCCGCTCAGCGCACTGATCGCCACTGTCGACGGCGTTTCACAGGTCATACCCGCGGGCAGCGCGATGCCCGACTTCGATATGTACTGCCCGCTGCTAAGTTTGCCGCTGGCGTTCAATACCGAACTGGCGACAATTCCAGCCAAGGTTCCTTATATCCGGCCATACGGCGAACGCATCACCAAATGGGGTGAAAGGCTGCCGCAAAACGGCCGGCTGCGGGTCGGTATCGTCTGGGCCGGCAGCAACGCGCATGCCAATAATGCCCGCCGCTCGATGTCGCTCGAGCGCTTCGCCACGGTGTTGTCGGTGCCGGGCGTCGATTTGATCAGCTTGCAAAAAGAAGTCAGCGAGATCGACGCGGCGATCCTGCGCGATCATGGCGTACTGCAACTCGGCCAGGACTTCGAGGATTTCGCCGATACCGCGGCGGTGGTCTGGATGCTTGACCTGGTGATCGCGGTCGATACCTCCGTGGCACATCTCGCCGGCGCGATGGCGAAGGCCGTCGCCGTACTGGTGCCGTACTCGCCGGATTTTCGCTGGATGCTCGATCGCACCGATACGCCCTGGTATCCGACGATGCGGCTGTTCCGGCAAGCGGCAGTCGACGATTGGGAAGGACCGCTGGAGCGAGTGCGCCGCGAACTGACGGATCTCGCGGGCCGCATGGCGGTCTCGCGGTAAACCGTGACGTCGGCCGCAGCGAGGACGCCGCCGCCGCGAGTCGACATCGCTGCGGCACTCAAGCTGCATGAGCAAGGCCGGCTCGACGAAGCCGAGAAAATCTACCGCGCCATTCTCGACGAAAAGCCTGAGCACTATGACGCCCAGCATCTGCTCGGCGTCATACGCCACCAGCAGGGACGTAATGTCGAAGCGCTTCGCCTGATCGGCGCCGCGCTCAAGGCGGTTCCCGACTGTGCCGATATTTTAAATAATTATGGCCGCGTACTGGCGGCGCTAAGCCGGCATGAAGAAGCGTTGACGCGCTTCGAGGAGGTGCTGGCCGTCCATGCCGATCACCTCCACGCCCTGAGCAATCGCGCCGACACGCTCGTCCGTCTCGACCGTGGCGAGGATGCGCTCGCAGCCTACGAACGCATTTTGGCGCTACGGCCCGACCATGTCGCCACGCTCAATAAATGCGGCGGCCTCAATGTGCGGCTCGGCCGCATCGAGGCGGCGATCGTGTGCTACGAGCGGGCGCTCGCGGTCGAACCGGCGCGCGCGGAGCTTCACATCAACAAGGGCAAGGCGTTTCGCGCCGCCAACCGCTTTGCCGAAGCATTGGCGTGCTTCGATGCGGCGGCGCAAGCCGAGCCCGGACGCGTTGAAGCGCATTGGAATGCAGGTCTCGTTCGGCTGCGGCTCGGCCACTTCAAGGCGGGTTGGCAAGACTACGAGTGGCGCTGGCGCAAGGCCGATTGGGCCGGGCTCGAGCGCAACTTTGCCGCACCATTATGGCTCGGCGCGGAGCCGGTCGAAGGTAAAGCCATCCTGCTGCATGCCGAGCAAGGCCTGGGTGATACCATTCAATTTGTCCGCTATGCGCCGCTTCTCGCCCGCCGCGGGGCGAGGGTCGTTGTGGAGTGCCAAGCGGAATTGACGAACCTGTTGCGGCAAGTCGAAGGCGTTACAGCGACGGTGGCGCGGGGCGACACGCTGCCGGATTTCGATCTTCATTGCCCGTTGCTCAGCCTGCCGCTGGCCTTCGGCACCGCGTTGGAGACTATCCCAAGCGCGGTGCCTTATGTTCATGCGCCATCGGCTCGCTTGCAGGAATGGTCGGGCCGGCTGGCTCGGATGAAGAGCCCTTGTGTCGGTGTCATCTGGGCGGGTAATCCCGCCCATCTGAACGATCACAACCGTTCCATTCCCCTGCGCGATTTTGCGTCGATCCTGTCGGTCGGCGACGTGCAGTTCGTGAACCTGCAGAAGACGCCAACAGCGGCGGAGCTGGCGGACCTTGAGCGATTTACCAACGTCACATCGTTCGCCAATGAACTGCAAGATTTCGCCGATACCGCCGCGGTCATAGCTCGGCTCGACCGGGTCATCGCAGTCGACACGTCGGTCGCGCATCTTGCCGGCGCGATGGGCAAGCCCGTCGATTTGCTGGTGCCGTTCTCGTCGGATTGGCGATGGCTGATCGATCGCAGCGACAGCCCTTGGTATCCGACCATGCGGCTATTTCGCCAATCCGCTATCGGCGACTGGGCGGGTCCGCTTGATCGTGTGCTCCGCGCCCTTGCCGAACTGGTGCGGGCGCCGTGATGACGGCCGTTGGCGCTACGACGTGCGGCTGATAGCGAGCGGCCGACCGTTCTTCGGATTGGGCGACATCGCGCGCCCGCTTGCGCCATAGACCTGCGGGGAAGCCTTGCGGGCGAGATCGCCCGACAGTCGGCGCACGATTCCCTCCGACACCGCATGCGCGGTTGCCAGCACGATCATGTTCTTCTGCAAAATGCCGCGGAATGTATCCTGCAGCCGCGACAGCCCCGCGCAACGGTCGGGGAGCGACTGCCGCAACAGTTTTGCGCTTGATTTCAAGCGCTCGCTTGCCGCGAACAGCCGGCCGGTAAGCTCCGCTTTGCTCGGTTGCAGCGCGGTTGCGTTACGGATGCGGCCGGCATGGATTAAACGTGTTTCTTGTTCGAGCAGACCCGTGAGTTTCTCCACCAACAGCGTGAACTCGTCGATCGCTCGTTCGGCTTCCGCGGCCGTCGTGATGCCGCTCATGGTGCTCATGGCTTCAAGCCCTGTTCCTTCAACAAAGTGTCGTACACCATCGGCGCTATGCCGATGCCGCCCGCCTTGGCTAGCGATTTGGCGAACTGATCGGTCATGAACGAACGCCAGATCTTCAGGGAGCCGCTGCCGCCGAACGGGCCGTCGCCGTCAATGCCGGTGAACATGTCTTGAAACATGCTCGAGAGGAAATTCGCCTCGAAATTCTGTGCGGCTTCTTTGGCTTTGCCTTTGATCCGAAGCGCGGTTTGGGCCTGGGTGCTCTGGGCATTCCCGATCGAGGACAACGAGGCGCCGAGATCGACGGGGCTGATGTTTGTCATTACATCACCTGGATATCGGCCTGAATGGCGCCGGCGGCCTTGATCGCCTGCAGGATGGTGATGAGGTCGCGCGGGCCGATGCCGAGCGCGTTGAGCCCGTCGACGATCTGCTGCAGCGACACGCCTTCGTGGACCACCGCCAGCCCCTTGCCCTCTTCCTGAACGCCGACCTGAGTGCGCGGCACCACGACGGTGCGGCCGCGCGACAGCGCTGCCGGCTGGCTCACTTGCGGCGATTCCGAGATGGTGACCGTCAGATTGCCCTGCGCGACGGCCACCGTCGACACTCGCACGTCGCGGCCGATGACGATAACGCCGGAGCGCTCGTCGATGACGATCTTGGCTTCTTCGTCCGGCTCGACCTGCAGCTGCTCGATCTCGGTCAATAACTGGACGATGTTTTGCGGAAAATTCTTCGGCAGCGTGAGCTGCACGGTGGAAGGGTCGAGCGGCTCGGCTATCGGCGCACCGATATAGTCGTTGACGGCTTCGGCGATGCGTTTTGCCGTGGTGAAATCGGCGTTGCGCAAAGCAAGGCGCAATTGTCCGATGCTGTTAAGCGCGAACTCGACTTCGCGCTCGATGATGGCGCCGTTGGGCAGCCGGCCGACGGTCGGGACGCCGCGGGTGATGCTGGCGGCCTGGCCCTGGGCCTGGAAGCCACCGATCGACAGCGAGCCCTGGGCGACCGCGTAGACGTTGCCGTCGGCGCCGAGAAGCGGCGTGACCAGAAGCGTGCCGCCTTCCAGGCTCTTGGCGTCGCCCATCGCCGAGGCGGTCACGTCGATGCGGGTGCCTTGCGTGGCGAAGGGCGGCAGGTCGGCGGTCACCATGACGGCTGCGACATTGCCGGTGCGGATCTGCTGGCCGCGGATGTTTACGCCAAGCCGTTCCAGCATCGCCTGCAGCGATTGCTTGGTAAAAGGCGCATTGTTGAGCGTGTCGCCGGTGCCGTTGAGCCCGACGACGAGGCCATAGCCGATCAGCTGGTTCTGCCGGACACCCTCGATATTGGCGAGGTCCTTAATGCGCGACAGCGCCGCCGCTGGCGATGCGGCACAGGCAAAGATAATCAGCGCGGCGAGCGCTGTTCGACACGTCCTTCTCATCTTGCTCCCCAAGAGGCCGGACGCTGACAACAATGCCAATTGCGTGCCATTGCGATGCCGCAGCTAAGCTACTGAAATATAACGTTTATATATAGGGTCGGCGGCGTGGCGGCCGTCACGGCGTGCATCCCTTGCCGGTTTGGGCAATTCTTGCCGGTGGGTTTTACCGGCCATTAACCATAAGCGCACACCATCTTCTTATGCGCGTTGATGGACCCAACCGAACGGCACTGGCGGCAACGCCCGCTGCGGCGCGGCGGGCGCCCGGCGGCACATTTTCGCTTACGCAAACCGAGGAGCCTCAGGCGCAGAGCGCGGCGGTCGCGCTGCGCACCGTGGGAGGAATCGACGCGCTAATCGCGCTGCAGGGCGTCGAAGATCCCGTCGAAAGGCGCCGCCGCGCGGTTAAACATGGCCGCCGGGCGCTGGACGCGCTCGACGAGCTCAAGATCGGGCTTCTGGCGGGCACGCTGGATCAGGCCACAATGCTGCGGCTCAAGTCGGCGGCAGCCGACCTCCACGATACCTCCGGCGACGATCGGCTCGACCATGTCTTGGCGGAGATCGACTTGCGCGTGGCGGTCGAGCTGGCCAAAGCCGGCATGTCCTAGGCTTCGAAATTCCGCGATTTTCTGCTTACTTGCCCGGCGCGGCGTTTTCTGGGCCGGGGCCGCTGCCCCTTTATGGTGCACCCGGTTAACCCGCATTCGGCCGGCGCACCGCTCCGGTTATGATCTTTGTTGTCACTGTCATGGAGCTTGGATATAAGCCGCCCCGCGCGAGGGGCATCGCGGTGTAGGGGTGCGGGAGTAGACGCAACATGCAGTTGTTAAAGGGCAGGAACGGTCGAGCCGCCGACAAGCCCGATAAGAACGGTAAGGGCGAGGGAAGCGTTCGGCTGGAAGAGAGACTATATCGGCCTAGCGACAAAGAGCCGTTCATGAGCGAGCCTCAGCGGGAGTATTTCCGGCTGAAATTGCTCGATTGGCGCGAGGATATCCTCAAGGAAGCCAAGGAGACGCTGCAGCATCTCCAAGACGAGAGCCAGAATCATCCCGATCTTGCCGACCGGGCGTCGTCGGAGACCGATCGGGCGATCGAGTTGCGCGCCCGCGATCGCCAGCGCAAGCTGATCTCCAAGATCGATGCTGCATTGCAGCGTATCGAAGACGGCACCTACGGCTATTGCGAGGAGACCGGGGAACCGATCACGCTAAAGCGGCTCGAGGCCCGTCCGATCGCCACGCTGTCGATCGAAGCGCAGGAACGCCATGAGCGGCGCGAGCGCGTCTATCGCGACGATTGAGCGGGCCCACGTTGTCCGCTCGTCCCGGCGAAAGGGACGCCCCGCCTGGCTTCGCGCTCATGGCGCGAACCGGCGGCGCGGCAGGGATGCCGCCTAGCCGATTTTGAATGTTCGTAAACCCTCGCCGCAACGGACGGCGGTCGGCTTGATTTGCATCAATACCGTTTCGCCGGATAGCCCCTTTTTGGTCTTCCGACTTTTACCCGGCGCATGTGCGCCGCGCTTAAACTCGCGCACTGAACCGCCGTAGCGGCGATCAAGCGAGCGAAAAGGCGCCGAATGAACAGGAACGACAATCCCGTCACCGTCGCGCGCGGGCTTTTAGTGGAGCGCAGGCACGGCCTGATAAAATCGCTGTGTTTTGCGCAGCAGGACGAGCAGTTGGAAGCGCATATGGACCTGATCGTGCGGCTCCAAGCCGTGATCGACGTGATCGACCGGGTCGCGCGCGAAGAGGTCGTCACGTCATGATCGAACGCCGCGCGCATCTCCGGCACAAGACTCTCATCAAGGGGCGTATCTATTTCAACAACCGGCTCTCCAGCATGGATTGCATTGTGCGCGACATCGGTGACGAGGGCAGCCGCCTCGAATTTTCCGAGAACGTTACATTGCCGGACGTGTTCGAGCTTTATATGCCGAACAAGGACGAATACTTCCAGGCGCATGTCATTTGGCGAAGGGGTAATAACATCGGCGTCATGTGGACGCCTGAGACGCTTTTGAATCCGCGCTCGGAATCGGGCCGCACCGACTATCACCTTGGCGACCGCGTCACCAGGCTCGAACGCGAAGTCGCTTCGTTGCTGAAACGGATCGACGCGCTGGAATCCTAGTTTCCGAAGCGATCGTCCCAAAACGACCGGCTCCAGTTCGCGGCGTTAAGACTTTGTTTACTGCGTTCGTTTACCGATCGTTAAAGATCGGGCACGGACTTTGGATGTCGAGCGGGCCGACACAGCAGCAGTCGCAGGTAAATTCGTCGCGCCTTCTGCGCCGCGCATTGCGGGCGCACGAGAGCGGTGAACTCGCCAAGGCGGAGCGGCTCTATAATGCCGTGCTGCAGCATCATGCGGAAAATTTCGACGCTCTGCACGGGCTTGGGCAATTGCATTGCGGGCGCGGGCGCCTCGACACGGCGTTAGTACTGACGCAGGCCGCACTTCGGGGCGACGCCAGCCGCGCCGACGGTTTTGCGAGCCTCGGGCTGGTTTTCCATTTGTTGGGCCGCTTCACCGAAGCGCTTATCAGCTACGACGCGGGACTGGCGCTCGATCCGGATAATGGCGAACTGCTCAACCGCCGCGGCGTGGCGCTGCTCGAATTAAGCCGGCCAATCGAGGCGCTGCAAAGCTTCGAACGGCTGTTGGCGATCGATCCCGATCATCTCGATGCGCTCGGCAATTACGGCAATGCGCTGATCAAGCTCAATCGCCCCGCGGAGGCGATCGCCGCCTATGACCGGGCGCTCGCCGTGGTGCCGGAAAATGCCGGTCTTCTGACCAATCGCGCCGTCGCGCTGCGCCGGCTCGATCGGCCGCAGGAAGCGCTGATGAGCGCAAGCCGCGCGCTCGTCGGCAACCCAAATTTTGCGCAAGCCCGCTTCGTCGAGAGCGTCGCGCGGTTGACGCTCGGCGATTTTGCCGCCGGCTGGCGCGGCTATGAAGCGCGCTGGTCGGTCGGGCTCTTGGCCTCGCAGCGCCGCGGCTTCGCGGCGTCACAATGGTCGGGCAGGGAAGCGCTCGACGGCAAAACCATCCTGCTGCACGCGGAGCAGGGATTCGGCGATACCATCCAATTCGTGCGCTATGCGGCACTGGTCGCCGAGCGTGGCGCCGCCAAAGTCGTTATCGAGGTGCAACGCGAGCTCGTGCCCTTGCTCACCGGGCTTGTCGGCGCAACGACGGTGCTGGCGCGCGGCGAGCCGCTGCCGGCTTTCGATTTGCATTGTCCCTTGCTCAGTTTGCCGCTCGCTTTCGCAACGGAGCTCGGCACGATCCCGGCGCGGATCCCGTATCTGTCGGCACCGCAGGCGAGCATCGCGGTTTGGCGCGATCGCCTGCCGCGGCGGCGGCCGCTTATCGGCTTGGCATGGTCTGGCGACCGCATCCACGACAACGATCTCAACCGGTCGATCCTGCTGGAGACGCTCGCGCCGTTGCTCGATCTAGCGGACGTCGCCTTTGTCAGCCTGCAGCACGACATACGCGAGCGCGATGTGGCGGTTCTAGCGATGCTGCCCAACTTGCAGCGCCTTGAAACGCCATTTTGCGATTTTGCCGACACCGCTGCAGCGATCTCGCTCGTTGACGCCGTGATAGCGGTGGACACCGCGGTCGCCCATGTGGCGGGCGCCATCGGCAAGCCGCTGTTGCTGTTGTTGCCATTCGCCGCCGATTTTCGCTGGCTGCGCGAACGCCAGGACAGTCCCTGGTATCCGACCGCGCGGCTTTATCGGCAGCCGAAATTCGGCGACTGGGACAGCGTGATCGCCGCGCTGCGGCAAGATTTGCTGCGCACCGAATTTTTTCCGCCGCCGCGCCGGCTCTCGGCATAGCCCCAGAACGGTTGCGGCCTCCGGCGGGGAGCTGCCGGAGGCCGCGGCGTGTCGGGATCGACGTTGCACACACGATCCCGGGGAGGGCGATCGGAAATCACCTAAAACGGCAACAGCACGTTGAGCGCCTGCTGGCCCCATGGCGGCTGTTGAATGTCGGACAGGGTGCCTTTGCCGCCGTAGGCGACGCGCGCTTCGGCGATCTTGGCCAAGTCGATCTGGTTGTCGCTCTCGATGTCCTCCGGGCGCACCACGCCGGCGACCACCAGCACGCGCATTTCCGCATTGAGCCGTACTTCCTGCTTGCCTTCGATCACCATGTTGCCGTTGGGCAGCACCTGCGTGACCACCGCCGCGACGTTCGTCACCAATTGATCCTGCCGGTTGATCGTGCCGGTGGCGTTGCTCTGCGTGTCGGTATTGGCGGTGATGATGCTGCCCGGCAAGATGGCCTTGGCCGGATTGACGATGGTATTGGCGCCAATGAAATTGGTAAGGCCGGAATCCTCGGTCGAGGTGCGCTGGACCTGGGTCTGATCCTGAAATTGCGCGGTGTCGTTGATGTTGACCTTGACCGTCAAGATGTCGCCGACCTGATGGGCGCGCTGGTCCTTGAAGAAGGCGCGCGAGCCGTTGCGCCACAACGAATTGGGATTAAAGGTCGCAGGCTGCGGCGTTGGCATCGGCATTTGCACGGGCTTGTACCCGGGCGACGTCGTGGGATTGGACACCGGCGAAAGCGGCGGCGGATTGCCGATATCTTTCAACCGGTCGAGGGAGGCGCAGCCAGAAACGCCGATCGCGACCGATGACAACAGCGCACAACGCAGCAGCAAAACGCGTTTCGACATTGAACAACCTTTCACACGCGGTACGCGCGCAAACTTACTCCGACAGCGCCGTCGGCGAATTATCGACGAGTTGGGTCGTGATAGGCCCGACCATGACGCGACTCGGTCCCGTGACGACGGCTTGCATCACGCGCTTGGTTTCGCTGTTGATGACGCTGATCGTATCGCCAAGCGCGCCGGCATCCTTGGCCTGACCGCGCAGCGTCAGCGTGATGCCGGGCACCTGATAAACGATGGTCACGATGTCGTTGCGGGCGATAATTTCGGGTTTCATCAGATCGGTGGCGGCGAGCGGTTGGCCCGGCCGCAGCACGTGCCGGGCCGCAAGCCCGACTGCGGTTTTGTCGTCGGTGAGCACGCCGCTGCTCGCCGCCTTGGGCTGCCGCACTGCGGTAAGATCGGACGCCTGGAGCACTTCGCCGCGTTCGATCGGGCGATCGACCGTAATGGCGCTGACGGTCTCGATGGCGGTACCGGTGTAGCGCGCCGGCTGCCGCTGCAGCGCCATGCTGCCGGGCATATCCAACGTGACGTCGAAGCGTGTCGAGCGCGGATCGTAGGACAACGCCAGCACCCGCAGCCCGCCGGTCGCATTGGGCTCGACTTGTAGCGTGCGCACGTCGCCGTCGAAGTTGACCAGGATGTCGCGCGCATTGCCGAAGCCGTATTGACCGGCGAGCGCTTGCGCGATCCGGCCTGAAATTTCTCGCGTGGCGATGGGACGGCTGGCGCGCGTGACGACGACTTCGGCAAGGCCGTGCGTGTCGATGCCGATCAGCTGATGCGGCCGGATGGCGTCGAGAATGCGATCGGTCGCGACCGCGCCCGTAGTCCCGAGGTCGGGAGCGCGGAAAATCGGCACGTCGGCGACCGGCCCGGCATTTTCGACAAGATCGCCGATGGTGACAATATCGCCGGTGACGGTGACGGTCGCCTTGAGCGCCGGCAGCGGCGGGGAAGACGGCGTCTGCGCGGCGACGGCGCCGCTTAGGCCCAACAGCAAAGCCACGCTTGCGATCGTGAGCCGGATCATGGCGAGACCCTTTTCATTTCATCAGTTGCGAGGTCGTCTGCAGCATTTCATCGGCCGCGGTGATAACCTTGGAATTCATCTCGTAGGCGCGCTGCGCTGCGATCAGATTGGATATCTCAACCACTGCTTCGACGTTGGATTGTTCGAGGTAGCCCTGTTGCAGCGTACCGGCGCCGTCGGTGCCGGCCAGCGTATCTTGCGGCGTGCCCGAAGCCGGCGTCGCCGTGAACAGATTGTCGCCGTTCGCCTGCAGCCCGGCGTTGTTGGAAAAGCGTGTGATGGTGAACTGCCCGAGGATGGTCGAAGTGGTGCTGCCGGGCAGAATGACGGAAACCTGGCCCTGTTGGTTGATGGTGAGTCCGCTGGCGTTCGGCGGAATGGTGATGGTCGGCTGAACGATGTCACCCTCGGCATTGACGATGCGACCCTGCGCGTCCTGCTGGAACGAGCCGTCGCGGGTGTAACTGAAAGTGCCGTCCGGCATCTGGATCTTGAACCAGCCGTCGCCCTGGATCGCGACGTCGAGCGTATTGCCGGTCTGCTGCAGCGAGCCCTGCGTCATCAGACGCGGCGTGCCGACGGTCTTCACGCCGGAGCCGAGTTCGATACCGACCGGCAGGATATTGCCCTGTTCGGAGGCTTGCGCGCCGATGCGCTGCACGTGCTCGTAGAGCAAGTCCTGAAATTCGGCGCGTTGGCTTTTGAAGCCGGTGGTTGTCATGTTCGCGATATTGCCGGCGATGACCTGGACCTGGAGGTCCATGGCCGCCATGCCGGTCGCTGCAGTATCAAGCGCACGCATCCTGTGGTCTCCCCGACCTTACAACTTACGAATTCGGCGTCTGCGACAGCTGCGTCAGCGCGCTGCGGCGCTCGTCGCTCTGCGCTTGGAGAATATTGGCGACATCGGTGTAACTGCGCGTGATCTCGATCAGCCGCGCCATGGCGGTGACGCCGTTCACGTTCGATTTTTCGAGCGCCCCCTGCACCACATAGGTGTTTGCCGGCGCCCGATCGGGGGTGACCCCGGCGGGCGCCTCGAAGGTCGAGCTGCCATCCTTCTGCAGAAGTTGCGGCTGGGCGAAGTTGACGAGTTGAAGAGTGCCGCGCGGCGAGTCGGCCGTGCTGTTGCCCTCGCGCACGGTGATGATGCCGGTCCGGCTGATGGTCACGTCGTGATCGGTCGACTGAAACGTGATGGGTCCGGAATCGCCGATCACCTGATTGCCGTCGCTGGTGACGAGCTGGCCGGTGCCGGTGATCGAAAGCGAGCCGTTGCGGGTATAGCGTTGCTGTCCGTTCGGCGTTTGCACAACCAAGTAGCCGCTGCCGTTGATGGCGACGTCGAGCGGATCGCCGGTCTGCTGGATCGCGCCTTGGCTCATGTCGATCCAGCTCGCGCGATCCTCGACGTATCTGATGCGCCGGTCCTGGCCGATGAAGCTTTGATCGCTGGCACGCGGCATGAGGTATTCCTCGAACATCGCGTTGTCGGACTTGTAGCCCGTGGTGTTGATGTTCGCGATGTTGTTGGCGATGACGTCGAGTTCATGTGTGAGCGCCATTTGCCGCGACAGGCCGACGAGAAGGGTGTTCTCCATCGGTACTCTCCCCTGATCCCACGAAGCTGCCGGTCGGCGGCATCTTCGGCTGCGCGCTTAAGCCGCTCTCCCAAGCCGCTCGCAGCGCCGATTACGCAGGGTTGGTTTGCAGAAGCCGTGCCATTGCAAAAATTTGTTATATATCAATATCTTACTACTTCGATGGTAGCCGTGCAGCGGGCAGAAAAGGCCGCGGACGGCGGTGCGCCCGGCAAATAATTCCGGGTGCCGCGGCGGCGGCAAGTATCCGTTAACCATTCGTCCCTAGCTTCGAAAAGTGCGGCGCTACTCGGCGCCGCGTAGCGCTCGCAACATTGGTATTGCGTTCTTTCCGGCCGGCTGCGTGCGCCCCACGCCAGCGGGAGCGGTGATGGCAACCACAAAAGAAGCTCAGACCGAAGACAACAAAGCTGAAGCCGAGGGCGAGGAAGGCAAACCAGCTCCCGCCAAACGCAAACTATCGCTCAAACTCATCCTGATGGTGGTGGGCGGGCTAGTGGCGATCGGTGGCCTCGGCGGCGGCGCCTATTTCTTCTTGTTCGCTCACAAGGCCGAGGAAGCGGCCGTCGCCGCCAAAGTCAAGCCGCCGGTCTTTCTCGATATGCCCGATGTTCTGGTCAATCTGTCGAACGGCGGCGGCAATGAGCGGACGCAATATCTGAAAGTTAAAGTGGTGCTCGAATTGCCGGACCAGGAGCTGTCGGCGCAAATTCAGCCGGTGATGCCGCGCATCATGGACACCTTTCAGACCTACTTGCGCGAATTGCGGCCGACCGATCTCGACGGCTCCGCCGGACTCTATCGTTTGAAGGAAGAGCTGACGCGGCGCGTCAACGCCGCGATCGCGCCGAGTCACATCAACGCGGTGCTGTTCAAGGAAATCGTCATCCAGTGACGGGCGACGCCTGAGATTTGCCGGACATGGCCGCGAAAGATCAAATCGATAACGATGCGCTTGCCGCCGAGTGGGGCGTCGCGCTCGAGGCTGAGCAGAACGCGGCGGCGACTGCCGCCGATGCGCCGGCCGCGGAAGGACAGACCGCCAGCGAAGTCATGGCGTCGCAATGGGCGACCATGGTCGACGACGGCCACTTCATCCAAACCACCAAAGGCGGCGCCGAGCGGGTTCTCACCCAGGACGAAATCGATTCGTTGCTCGGCTTTTCGCTGACCGACATTTCGCTCAACGACAATTCCGGCATCCGCGCGATCATCGATTCGGCGATGGTCTCCTACGAGCGGTTGCCGATGCTGGAGATCATCTTCGACCGGCTGGTCCGGCTGATGACGACGAGTCTGCGCAATTTCACCTCCGACAACGTCGAAGTATCGCTCGACCGCATTACCTCGGTGCGCTTCGGCGACTACGTCAATTCAATTCCGCTGCCGGCGATCCTCGGCGTGTTCAAGGCCGAGGAGTGGGACAATTTCGGCCTTGTCACCGTCAATTCGAGCCTGATCTATTCAATCATCGACGTGCTGCTCGGCGGCCGGCGCGGCCAGACCGCGATCCGCATCGAAGGCCGGCCCTACACCACGATCGAGACCAATCTGGTCAAGCGCATGATCGAGGTGGTGCTGGCGGACGCCGAGCTCGCGTTCAAGCCGCTGTCGCCGGTGAAGTTCAATATCGACCGGCTCGAGACTAATCCGCGCTTCGCCGCCATTTCGCGCCCGGCCAATGCCGCGATTCTGGTGCGGCTGCGGATCGACATGGAAGATCGTGGCGGCAACATCGAATTGCTGCTGCCTTACGCCACCATCGAACCGATCCGCGACGTGCTGTTGCAGATGTTCATGGGTGAGAAGTTCGGCCGCGATCCGAACTGGGAGGGACATCTGGCAACCGAGCTCGGTCAGGCGGAAATCGCGGTAGAAGCCGTGCTTTACGAGGCGCGGCTGCCGTTAAAGCAGATTATGAAACTCGATGTTGGCGACACCCTGCTGCTGGAGCTTAAATCGGACGCGACGGTGATCGTGCGCTGCGGCGACGTCACGCTGACGGAAGGGCGCATGGGCCGCGTCGGCGACCGCGTCGCGGTGCGCGTCGGCAAGCCATTGCGTAAGCCGAACATGACGTTTGCGATGTTCGAAATCGGCGGCTGGCGCCGGCAGTCGGATGGAGACACCATGACAAACAGCATTGGAATCATAATCGACGGCCTGGTGGCGATCCTGCTGGTGCTCACGATCGGCTATTGCATGATGCTCAACCGTCGACTGAAGTTGTTGAAAGCCGACGAACAATCGCTGCGGGCGACGATCTCGGAACTGGTCACCGCGACCGAAATCGCCGAACGCGCCATCGGCGGCTTGAAGCTAACCGTGCATGAATGCGACACCAGTTTGGGCGAGCGGCTGCGCAAGGCAGAACGCGTGACCATCGAGATCGAGCGCAGCCTGGTTGCCGGCAAGGAACTATTGGGCCGCCTATCGCAGATCGTGACCGCCGGCCGCGGCACCGATCTTGCGGCGACGCCGCCGGGCGAGGCGCGGCAAGGCGCCGCCAAGCCCGTTGCCAACCTCGCCATCAAGCCGGATGTCGACGGCGCCAATGGTGGGCCCGAGGTCAAATCCAAATCGAATACGCAAACCATCGGCCGGACCGATGCCAAAGCGGTGGCGGCCGCGGCGGAAGCCTTCGCCGAGCGGGTGCGCACCAAGGTCCATGGTCTGGCGGCATGATCCGTTACATCCGCGATCTGCGGCTCATTCCGATCGCGCTGATCGCAAGCGTCTGCCTGTTGACGCTCAAGGTCGCCGACATCGCGTTGCATGGTTCCAGTCTGTTTGCAGGCAATAATGTGCCGCCGGGCGACGGCGACATTGCCGTCACGCGCCCGATGCCGGACGGCACCGTGCCGCCTGGATCGAAGTCGTCCTGGGCGCAGCAAATGTTCAACTTTCCCGACGGCGGCGCCGCCGCCGCCGCGATACCCTCGATCGCGCCGATGGTACGGCCGCAGATCGCCGAGCGCGACTATCCCGACATCACCGGGTCGGTGAAGACCGAGCCGGCGAACGCAGGCCCCAGCACGAAAACCGCCGCCGATACCGGCAACGGACCGTCGCCGCCCGGCAAGGGCGCCCGGCCGCCGCCGCCGTCGCCGAATGGCACGGTGATTCCGACCGACGGCGCCGCGCTGCCGACCGGCGCCGAGCGCGCCATCCTTGAGCGGTTGCAACAGCGCCGCGAGGAGCTCGATAACCGCGCCCACGCGCTCGATATTCGCGAAAGTCTGATCCAAAGCGCGGAAAAGCGCATGGACGCCAAGCTTGCCGAGCTCAAGGGGGTCGAGACGCAGATCAAGCAAGCGACGCAAGCGAAAAACGACGCGGAGAAAGCCCAGCTCAAGGGCGTCGTCACCATGTACGAGAATATGAAGGCGCGCGATGCCGCAAAAATCTTCAACGGACTCGACCCCAATGTGTTGCTGGAAGTGGCGGCACAGATCAATCCGCGGACCATGGCGGACATCGTGGCGCAAATGGCGCCGGACGTCGCCCAGCGGCTGACGGTCGAGCTTGCCGATAAGGCGCAGCAGCAGAACAAGGATGGCGACACGAGTGCCGCGAACCTGCCGAAGATTCAGGGCCAGCCGACGACGCAATAAGCCGGCTGTTGCCGGCGTCGTCGCTCGATGCGCCGGCATTTAACGGTGTGGCTCACATGCCATAGGGGCTGCTACTTAAGCGCCTGTGATCATTGAATTAAGCCGACATTAAGCACAACAACCTACACTGCAGCATAGCGGCCGGCATCGGGGACGAGGCGCGGCCGCGAAGGCACGTCCGCCTGGCCTGTTGGTCGAGTTCTGTTGCGTTGAGTTTTTTGAGTCCCTCATGGCGTGCGGTGGCACCACCCAAAGTCCCGGTCTTCGCCGCCGCCTTGCGCATTGCAGCAAAGCCGTCGCCGCCATCGCGTGCTTGATCGCAGCACTGGCTGCGCCCTCGATTGCGGCGCCGTCGGCTCCGGCGCCGGTCAAGACGACGCTGACCGTGACGACCAGCGACGGCTATGCGCGGCTGGTGTTCACCGCGGGCGAATACATCGACGGCACCGTGCGCCAGGCCGGTAATGTGCTGATCATCAGCTTCAAGCAGACGCTCGATGTCGCGGTCAATCGTGTCGCGGAGCAGGCGCCCGACTATATCGGCGCGGCGCGGCGCGATCCGGACGGCCGGGCCGTGCGTCTGGCGCTGGCGCAGAACGTCACCGTCCACGCAATGTCCGCCGGCGAAAAATACTTTGTCGACTTATTGCCGACCAGCTGGAGCGGCATGCCGCCGGGACTGCCGCAGAACGTGGTCGACGAATTGGCGCGGCGCGCGCGCGAGGCCGAGCGACTGCTGGAACGCCAGCGCACCGCCGTGCAGGCGAAAAAAGCCGCGGCGATCCGTGTCCATGTGGCGAGCCAGCCGACCTTCACCCGCTACGTGTTCGCGGTGCCGAGCGAGACCGGAGTATCGGCTGATCGCGCCAAGGACCGGCTGGTGCTGAAATTCGATTCGCCGCTGACGTTCGACCTCGGCGACGTCCAGGCGGCGTTGCCGACGACGGTGCAGGAAATCTCCAGCGAATTGGACCAGGATTCCTCGCTGGTCCGTTTCATCCTCGCCGCCAATGCCGATACGCGCACGTTCCGCGACGAGTCGGGCTACGTCGTCGACGTGGTCAATCCGCCGGTCGGCGCGAATGCCGACGCCGACGCCGATGCCGGCGCACCGCAAACCGTGCCGGCAGCGGATGCGATGAAGCCAGGCGCGGCAGGCGAGGGCGGTGCGGTGCCGAGCCTCGCGGACGCTGCGACGAAAATTTCGGCCGCTGCGGCGGCGCCCGGCCGTCCGCCGGCCCCGCCGCAGCAGCCGGTCACGGCGCCGGCCGTAACACCGCCGCGCGCGGCCGCGGCGCCGCAGCAGCCGGTGCCAGTGCCGGTCGCGGTGCCGCCATTAGAATCGCGGCCTGCCGTGCATGGCGCTTTGCCATCGTCGTCTGAGCTCGCCCGAACTGCCGTTGCACACGACAAGCCGCCGGCCGCGCCGGCCGCAGTCGCTCAGCAAGCCGCCGCGCCGGCTGCGATTCCGCAGCCGCAGCCGCAGGCGAGGGCCGCCGCAGCGCCGCCGAAACTCGCCGCCGCGCCGCCGGCGGCAAAGCTAGCCCAGCCGGCGCCGTCAGAACCGGCCACGTCTGCCGCTGCCACCGCCGCGCCGCCGCCGCCGAATCAAATGACCGATGCCGCGCCGCCGCCCGCGGTCGCGCCAAGCGAAGCCGACAGCGTCGGCAAGATCGCCGCCGAGCTGAGCGAGCAGGGTGCCGATCTCAAGCTGACCTTTGCCTTCAAGACGCCGGTCGGCATGGCGGCGTTTCAGCGCGCCGACACGCTTTGGCTCGTCTTCGACGCCAAGGCCGCGATCGATTTGAGCGCGCTCGACGGCGAGCCGAGCCGCACCATTCGCAGCTACCAGTTCTCCCATTCCGGCGACGCCGACGTGGTGCGGCTCAAGCTCGACCGTCCGCGGCTGTCCAGCGTCACCGCCGACGGCGGGGTCTGGACCATCAATATCGGCGACACCGTCATCGAACCGACCCGCGCGCTCGACCTGACGCGCAATCTGATCGGCGCCAATCGCTCGAGCGTCTCGATCGGGTTCGACAACGCCCGGCACGTTTACCGGATCGCCGATCCCGACGCCGGCGATACGCTGTTCGTCGTCACCGCGCTGGCGCCGGCGCGCGGCATCATCGCCGAGCAGGATTTCATCGAATTCCATGCGCTGGCTTCGACGCAAGGCGTGGTGATCGAGCCGCTGGCCGACGACCTCAGCGTGACTCTCGTTCCCGACAAAATCGTCGTCACCCGTCCCTTGGGCCTGACCTTGTCGACATCGATGCAGACCCTGATGCACGGCTCGGGGCTGCACTCGGCGATGTTCGATTCGCAGGCCTGGGGCTCCGATCGCAAGGGCTCCTATTTCTCGCGCCAGTCGAATCTCATCGGCGTCGCCGCCGCGGCGCCGCCGCACCAGCGCTTGGCGCCGCGGCTCGAACTGGCGCGCTTTTACATCGCGCGGAGCATGTATCCGGAAGCCAAGGGCGTGCTCGACGTCGCGCTCGCCGACGAGAGCAAATCGGCCGAGAGCATCTCCGCTTTGGTGCTGCGCGCGGTCGCCGAAGTGATGATGAACCGGCCCGACGACGCGCTCAAGGATCTGTCCGCGCCCGGCGTCGGCGATCAGCACGACGCGCCGCTGTGGCGGGCGCTCGCTTATGCGCGGCAGGGCCGCTGGGCCAAGGCGCGCGACACGTTCAAGACCATGGCGGCCGCGATGGCGACTTTGCCGATCGAGCTGCAGCGCGTCGCGCTGCGCGACGACATGCGCTCCGCCATCGAAGTCGGCGATTTCAACGCCGCGTCCGACGACCTCAACGATTTCCAGACCGTCGGCATCCCGCACGAAATGGAGCCGACCGTCGCCGTGCTGATGGGGCGGCTCGCCGAGGGCCTCGGCCGCAAGGAGGACGCGATCACCGCCTATCGCACGGCCGCGGATTCCTGGGATCGGCCCGCGGCGGCGCAGGGGCTGCTGCGCGAGACCGTGCTGCGCTACCAGCTCGGCGATCTCAAGCGCGACGAGGTGATCTCGCAGCTCGAATTGCTGACCACGATCTGGCGCGGCGACGAGACCGAGGTCGAAGCGCTCAAGGTGCTGGCGCATCTCTACACCGAGGACGGCCGCTATCGCGACGCCTTCTATGTCATGCGCAGCGCCATGGCGGCGCGCCCGGATTCGGCGCTGACCCGGCAGATCCAGGACGAGGCCGCGGCGACCTTCGATGCGCTGTTCCTGACCAACAAGGGCGACACCTTGCCGGCGATCGACGCGCTGGCTTTGTTCTACGACTTCCGCGAGCTCACTCCGATCGGCGCTCGCGGCGACGAGATGATCCGCCGGCTGGCCGATCGCCTGGTGTCGGTGGATCTGCTCGATCAGGCCGCCGAGCTTCTGCAATATCAGGTCGATCATCGCCTGCAAGGCGCTGCGCGCGCGCAAGTGGCGACGCGGCTTGCCGTCATTTATCTGATGGACCGCAAGCCCGAACGCGCCTTGGCGAGTTTGCGGGCGACCCGCACCGGCGGGCTATCCAACGATCTGCGCGATCAGCGGCTGCTTCTCGAAGCGCGCGCGCTGTCCGATCTCACCCGCCACGACCTGGCGCTGGAAGTGATCGCCGACGTCTCCGGCCGCCCGGCGGAGCGGCTGCGCGCCGATATTTTGTGGGCGGCCAAGCGCTACGACGAAGCCGCCGAACAGATCGAGCTGATGTATGGCGACCGCTATAAGGAGTTCACGCCGCTCAATGACGACGAACAGACCGACATCATGCGCGCCGAGGTCGGCTATGCGCTGTCTTCGGACCAGCTCGGGCTCGGCCGCTTCCGCGACAAATACGCGGCCAAGATGGCGGCGACGCCGGACGCGCGCAATTTCCAGATCGTCTCCGCGCCGCTCGGCTCGAGCGGCGACGAATTCGCCGCCGTGGCGCGCGCCGCGGCCTCCGCCGATACGCTGGAAACCTTCCTGCGCGAGATGAAGACGCGCTATCCGGATTCCAGTGCGGTGTCGCCGCCGAGCGAACCGCCGCCGCCGCCGCCGCTGGCGCCGCCGAGCGCGTCAACCGCGCTGCCGCCATCCATTACCCAGCCCGCGGTGCCCGATCTCGGCCCGCTGCCGCCCGCCCGCGCCGCCGGCCGCAGCGCTGCGGTGGTGCCTGCCCCGCCCCGCGACGGGGGCTGATAAGGCGATCCCGTTCCCGCGTGCGCATCCGCACGCGAGCGATGTCAAACAGCCATGTCGAACGGCCCGTTTCCTGTAGCCCGGATGAGCGGAGCGATATCCGGGTACGATCGTCGGGCTTTTATGTCGCTCCCGGATTTCACTTCGCTTCATCCGGGCTACGAAATAAAAAATAAAAGGAAGCGGAACGCCGGCAGACGCGTAGTCCACGGCCCGCACACATACGGCGCGCGGGGCGCGCCACGGAAAGGCGGCTTGCGCCGCCCTTCCGCTTCGGGCGCGCTCGCCTGCCGGCGTTCCACCACGGCACTTGCGGCAGCGACCGAACGCCACCGCTCAGCTCCAGTTCACGCACTTCCTGGGACGGAGCTACTGAGGGATGGGCGTTACCCGCCCCCTGCCGTCCCAGTGCAGCGGGCGTTATGAGCCCGCAGGCCGGTCATAGTGCCGGCCGGTCGTTTTGGCCCGGAGCCGCCCGGGAGCGGGGCTGACAACCCCGCCCGCGGGAACCGCCTCGCCCCTTTCCGCCGGTGTCACCCGGCGGCGTCCTTACGGGCGAGATTTCGCCTATGTAACTGGACTAGGGACCGTTGTCAAGAGGGCTGTCGCGGTAAATGCGACATGAATTGGTCGCCGCGATTCCTTCGTAGGGGCGGGTTTGAAACCCGCCCTACGTTCCCGCCATCATGAGGGTGACCAAAATCGTCTGCCGTCGCGCGGGTGCGTTACGCCTTGGCGATGTCGGTGTGGGCGAAATCGGCGCCTTTGAACAGGAGCCGCGCGCCGTGAACCTTGGCGCAGGCGTAGGACAGGCAATCGCCGAAATTCAGCCCCGCCCGGCTCTTGCGGCCTTTGCCGTAGCGCTCGAACGCGGCGACGGCGGCATGGGCGACGTCTTCGGTAATCGGCACGATCGCAATGCTTGCCGCGTGCAGCGCGCGCGTCACGTCGGCATCGACTTCGGTCGGCGTCAGCCCGGAGATTGTCGCCAGGCGCATTGACGCTTCGAGAACGACATGCGAGCCGCAGATGCGCTCGCGCTCCGCCTGGATTTTCGCGGCAAGCTGGGCGGCCTCCGGCTCTCCGGTGAGAATCGCAATGACCGCCGACGTATCGACGAAGATCACTCGTTGCCCCAGAGCTCGTCGATCTCCTGCTTGGTCACCGGCCGTCCGCGCTTGGGATCGCCTTTGCGCTTGATGTCGTCGGCGATCTCGGCAAGCCGTTCCGCCAGCGGCCGCTCCTCGCGCGCCAAGGCGCCTTGCAGCGCCTCGACCACCGCCTGCGTCATCGTCGTGCCCCGCCGCGCGGCAAGCTTTTTCGCCAGCTTGCCCGCGCGCTCGTCGCGAATGTGCAGGGCCATGGGGCTTCTCCTGATACACAGAGCGTGTAGACGGTCTACACGGGGTGTGTATACGCTCGTTTGGCGGGGGGAGGCAATGCGGGACTGCGGGATGGCCGAAAGCCGGCCGGGAGCGGGCATGACAGCCCGCCCATAGGTGCCGCAATCGCCCGCGCCGGGCGGCATCCCTCCCCAGGGCTAGATTTTAATTCGCACGAATGTAACGGAAAGGGGCCGGCAAGCGTGGTCGCAAAAGTCGGGACAATCCAATCAATACCCAATATCGGAAAGATAGGAATCTGCCGCCATCCACAAGTCGAGAACGCCACTAAGTATGCTCAATATAGCAAAAATCCCCAAGGCGGCTAACTCTTCGACCCAGCCACGTTCCAAACCAAGTAATATTAGCGCTCCGCCAGTCACCAGCGCAGCGTTGTTGGCGACCCAAAGTGTTTCGGGCCAATGGGCCTCCCACCTGATGAGCGCGAAGAGCCAGATGGCATTCCAAGCCGTCGCTACAGCGAAACAGAAAATTAATGGGCGCGCGTCCGGAACCGAGCCGGCCCCATCGGAATACGCAAAGCAGAGGAAGAGTACTAGGACGCCCTGAAATAGTAAAACGGGCAAGTGGATAACAAGGAAAAGCGGTGCGACCCTGTCGCTACCCCGTTTAGAGCGCAACCATGCGCGTCTAATATTCCCAGTAGACCAGAAGAACCGAACGATGAGCAACAGTATACCGATAAACAATCCACAGTTCACGATGAGGCCAGCGAGACCAGTCTCAACCGCAGCGAATTTCTTGATGCCTTTGTACAAAGCATCGGAAATGTCCTGGATGCCTAGAACCAAGGTGACTGCATACATCGCATAGAAGAGCTGGAGGCCTTGCGGAACCGGGACCTTGACCTCGCTATCGCTCATGCAGGATCTCTCGATCATCCTGATTCGGTCTAAACGAAGGATATCGCTATTGGCATCGAGGAGGAATATTTTTGACAGTGCGCCAGTTCAGCTTGCCTCTTATAAACGATGAGAGCACAGCCTGCGACGAAGAAGCAGAATAGGTACGCTGATCCTCGAAATTCACCGTGTCGTTAACCGCGGACGGCAAAGCAAAAGGAGCGAGGTATTACCGGCTCCCGATTTCTTTTGCCGTCTTACTCTCCCCACACCAACTCGAGTGTTTGATAGTTATTGGCAATTCGCCAAAGCTAGGCAAGACGTGTTTTTTGCGCGTCTGACAGGGAAGCATTCTGAACATCAAGATGTCATCATCCAGCGGCACCGTTTTACCAATGCTTATCGAGCATCGGATCGGGTGAGCCAATATCTCATACGCCATGTTCTCTACGATGCTAAATGGTCGCCCATTGATCTTGTTTTCAGACTTTTGGTTTTTAAGTTTTTCAATAAGATCGAAACCTGGGAAGCTCTCCTGCGAAGCATGGAGAGCATCTCTTGGGAGGCTTATAATTTCGGTAGATATGATGAGTGCCTCGGCCGCATGATGGCGTCGGGTCAAAGAATTTATTCGGCTGCCTATATTATGCCATCGGGCCGCACAGCTTATGGATATGAAAGAAAGCATCGTAATCACCTCAAGGTAATCGAAGCGATAGTCGGTGCCGGCCTAGCAGAACGCATCACAGAGTGTAAAACTCTTGGAAATGTGTTTCACCTGCTGCGCGAGTTTCCTTGTGTGGGTCCCTTCATTGGATACCAGCTTGCAATTGATCTAAATTACAGCCCCTTATTGAACTTTTCCGAAGATGATTTTGTCGAGCCCGGTCCTGGTGCGCTGGACGGTATAGCTAAGTGCTTTTCAAGCTTGGGCGATCTCTCGCCAGCCGATGTGATACGATACATGACCCATATCCAGGAACAGGCATTTGAAAAGTACGCCCCTGGCTTCCGAACTTTGTGGGGGCGGCGGCTCCACCTGATCGATTGTCAAAACCTGTTTTGTGAGGTCGGTAAGTATGCGCGCGTTGCCCATCCGGAGTTCGAGGGATTATCGCACCGCACCAGGATCAAGCAGGTATATCGGTCATCGAGACGCGCCCGCGAAGCGCCCTGGTTTCCCCCTAAATGGGGGATCAACTCGGTAATCGCGTCAAATTCCACAATTCAAGTTTAATGACACCGGAAGCATCTTCCGCTTGACGTCGTGCGTCCTGTTCGGTAAGATTTTCTTACCGATGGTAAGAGAGGAGATTTTTCCATGGAGGCTACCCAAGCGACTGAGGCCATTCATCAGGTCCTAAAGCAGATCCAGGCCAATCTGGGCCTTGAGTGCCCTGCACTCACCGATGCAATCAAGCCTATCAAGGACTTACAGAAATTCGACAGTCCGACGTCTTTAGCAGCGACCGGGATGGTGGCCCGACGACTGGGGCTCAAAATTGAACCGAAGGTCAATATCTTCGGTGACAAGAAAGGCCTTCATACGATCGGTCAAAGCGTTGCTCTGATTTGCAAAATAGCTGCCGAGAAGAGCAAGGAGCCGGCGAGGACATGAGTAAGGATGATCGTGCGCCTCAAGGGATGATTGGGAAGCGAATTCGAGAGGCCCGAAAGATGGCGGGACTTTCTCAAAAACAACTCGCAACGCTGTTGAAACTTCATCGGCCTACCGTATCGGAAATTGAAGCTGGCAATCGCCGCGTGACCGCTGAGGAATTGCGCCGAATAGCAGATTTTCTGGATGTGAGTATTTCTTGGATTCTCGGAGAAAACGCAGGGAACATCGAAGATGATGACCCGCGAATTCAGCTTGCGGCGCGTGAATTTCGGCGATTGAAGCCGGCCGACTTTGATCGTGTTTTGAAAGTGCTTGCCGCAATCAAACGATGATCACTCTTTCGAACTCTGAGACGATCACATACCGTTCGGTAACAGCCATGTCCGTTCGATACATCAGTCGACAAGAGAAGATCGGACTTGCCCGAGATGCGATGCAGGCCACGATAGATGTTCGTTTTGAACTCGGCGTCGGGCTGGAAGAACCGATCTGCACATACTCGGCCTGTGAGCGATTGGCATCCGGTGAGATTTGTGGACATTAGCATGGAAGGCATTTACAACCATAAGCCCCTTCCCAGAATATTGTTGTCCGCCCTTCGACCACTCGTTCGGCGGCATTTTAATTGTGCCCACGAACTGGGTCATCACGTATTTGGTCACAGTTCAAAGCTCGATGAATTGCAAGAGACACTGGAAGAATATGATGATCACTCGCCGGAGGGAATTGCGTCAATTTCTTTGCCGGACACTTGTTGATGCCAGTGCTTGGAGTTCGGCGCGCGTTTGCGCGACGGGGGATCGAAGCCCGTTCCGCCGAACCCCACGAAATACTAGCAATAGCGTGTGAGTTTGGCGTTTCTTACGACGCGCTCATTACGCAGCTGGCGTTCTCTAAATGACATAAGCCCCAGTCGGCGTCGCGAACTGATTGGCGCTCGCCTAGCGTTGCGGCGGTCAATGGTGGCTGCTAATGAAGGACGTGGCCTTGCCTTTTTAGACAATCGCTTCTCAGCTCCAACATTAGATGTGGAAGAGAATTATTTGGTGGTCACGCCAACTGGAGCGGTCGCAAGCAACAAGTGCGTGGTACCAGTAGGCAACTGCGAATTCGGAGATATTTTCAAAGTTTCTAAACCCGGACTTGCTGAGCTGTCCATTCCAAATACATCTTGGAACGTAAGTATTCGCATTTCAGACAAAACTTTGTTGGACTGGCGCGGTACCGGTATTGGAGGACGACAAATAATTTGAGTTCCTTACATGGTGCTAGATAACAATTTGTATGCCTGGGCCGGAATCCTATGCAGCGAAGACGCCAGGAATTTCCGACATCAGCCCACTTGTCGTGACAATCGACGGTTTCGCACCAGACGGCCGACCAACCGAAGATGCCGACATTCGGAGGGGTCTAGACGACTTTCTGGGTAAGAACGGAAAGTGGGGTGTAGAGATTGTCGCATTCACCATATTCCCTCAGCGATATCTTCAAATCGGCGGTGGCGAGCGCGAGGCGTTTTATCAAATATGCTTTGATGCTTTACCGCATTTGAAAGCAAGAAATCCGCGCCTAAACGGTCGAGGTATGTATTTTGAACGTCTAATGAAGTTTGGCAGAGGCAGAGTAAATGACAATCAGTTGGAATTCATTCTAACCGAATATTTAGCTGGTCGCCGCCGTACGTCGAAATTCCAGGCCTCCATCTTCGATCCTGACGCGATCAGAGCCGCCAACCCTATCAAACGTTTCCTTGCCTTCAGACTGTTACGTTCGTGCCAACGGACGATGGCCTCGTCGTGAACGCCGTCTACGCAATGCAATATCTTGTGCAACGAGGCTATGGAAACTTCTTGGGATTAGCCCACCTTGGAGCATTTATGGCGCATGAGATGGGATTGCCTATGGCCCGGCTGAACGTTCTCGCCGGGGGGGGAAAAGCTTGATTTCTCGAAGAGCGATGTGGCGCCGATCGTTGATCTGATTCGAAAGAAAATACCAAATCTCGATCCTACCCCGGTTGCTGTTGCCGCTTGAAAATTACAATCATAACCGGAAATGACCGTGTTGGTTCAAGAATACATGCGAAATCGCGAAGCTCACGGACCAGCTGGAGCCAAAGGTTCCCTCTAATTCCAATTTCAAGGTCATGCCTATACTGGGGTTGGCTGGCGAAATTGGGTCTCTGTTGGCAGAGCTCAAAAAGAGAGTGCGCGAGCCAAATCGGCGAGCCGACGTGGGATCAACATTAATTGAGGAGGAACTTGGCGATATTACTTGGTACGCAGCAACAGTCGCGCGCCGGGCCGAACTGGATTTTGAAAAGGATGTTTTGTTAGGAAATCGATGCGCATATTGGACCGTCCCCCTAAATATTGGCCAGGTTATGAGACGACGGAGAGCACGAGGAATAGATTGCGCAATGTGCTTTCCGCCGAGGGCATCAGAGCAGCGACAACATTCAGCTCGTATCGGAGAATGCGGCAAAGTCAGCGATATCGGAAGGTGAGCCAATTGTGCTCGTGCCTTATCTAGCGCGAATTTGGCAAAACTCTGGGGAGTTGCTCGAGGAATTGGACCTTTCGCAACCAGACTTCAGCGAGAGCGAGCGGGAACACACGAAGGAGTCGCTTGGCGACGTCATGTGGTGCGTCACAGGATTCGCAACATTGTATAATCTGAGCCTTGAACGGATTGCCACGCTTAATGCTGAAAAGGCTCAGTCAATGTTCATGCCGGGGATGCCGACCCCGCTGCATGACGCAGGCGACAAACCACTTGAGCAGTTTTCGCGAAGGTTCAATGTTGACTTTGTATCGATTGACGATGAAACGGCTGTCATGCTTGTCAATGGTTTGCAAATTGGGGATCCGCTCAGGGATAATGCCGATCAAGGGACGGAAGGGACGGACGGGGTCGTGGATGGCTATCGCTTTATGATTGCATTCATCTTGCGTTTATAGCTGTCTTGGGTTGGTCTCCCGTCGTGCGTGGCCTAATGAAAAGGAAGCGAAAGTCGAGAAAGAAAATTGATGACACGCAGGACGGTGCAAGAGCGCAAATTGTTGAAGAAATGATTGTAAAACTTACCCACTCGTATGCTGTAGGAGTCGATCCGAAACGGCTGCTGGATGGCAGGAAGCACGTGAGTATGGATCTGCTTAAGCAGATTGTAGCGTTGACAGAGGGCCTGCAGGTAAATGCCAACAAGCTTTGGGAGTGGGAAAAGGCAATACTTGAAGGCTATAAAATATTTGATCGACTGCAACATTAAGAGGAGGTCGCGTTCGCGTTGATCTGATAGCCGGAGCGTAACCTTCTTAGAGCTTGCGGCGGCTGAAGCTGAAAAATTCCCCGAGGTGCTTTTATCATAGCGGGGCGTGACTTTCTGAACATTGTTGGACATGAAATCGATGTCACCGACATAGAACGCTTTGGCCGGCTTATTAATGATCGCGGTGGTGATTTCATTGTTCGGTGCTTTACCGAGTCCGAAAGACTGGGCATGAACGATACGGTTAACTCTACTCAAAATCTTGCAGGCAAGTTCGCAGCTAAAGAGGCGGTCGCGAAGGCTTTAGGAACTGGATTTGATGGCACTGTCGCGCCATCGGACATTGAAGTCTTGAACACAGCCAAGGGCGAACCGACTATCAACTTACGCGGCGGTGCAGAGAAAGTTGCTAGGGAACTTCGCATTTCAAGATGGTGTCTCAGCATTAGCCATTCTGAAACGGTAGCAATTGCCAGCGCTATAGCTCTTGCATCAAGTTTTGGGGACTAGGGCCGATACATTTTCCGCGTGTCACGCGGCGACCCGCTGAATGCCTCAGTAATGGGTCGGGCCACCCGTGACGCCGCATATCGCCTCCATCCCAATTACTCCACTAGCGGGAGGTAAATCGGCTCATTTCAACACCCATCGAAATAACCCTTGACGCCCGGCGCATATTTCAATAATCGTCGAAATATGAAAAAACCCGATGCCGTGGCGGCTTTGGCGGCGCTGGCGCAGGACAGCCGGCTCGATGTGTTCCGCCTGTTGGTGCAGGCGGGGCCGGACGGGGCTGCCGGCCGGGCAGGTGGCGGCGAAGCTGAAGCTTGCGCCCAACACGCTGACGTTTCATTTCGACCGGCTGCGCGACGCGGGGCTCGTGACGGTGCGGCGCGAGGGCCGCTCGATGATCTATGCGACGCGGTTTGAGACCATGAACGCGCTGGTGCAATTCCTCACCGAGAATTGTTGTCAGGGCTTGCAACAAGGTTCGCCAAGTGGAGCGCAAACCTGTTCGCCCGAACAATGCGCGCCGCCTGCCATCTGCAAACCGGCGCGCGGCAAACGCGCCAAAATTCCGGTGTAAGGAGCCAGCCATGAAACGCATGCATGTCCACGTCGCCGTCGGCGATCTTGAGCATTCGATCGGCTTTTATTCGGCGCTGTTTGCGGCGGAGCCGGCGGTGGTCAAAACCGATTACGCCAAATGGATGCTCGACGATCCGCGGGTGAATTTCGCCATCTCGACGCGCGGCCGCGCGCCGGGCCTCGATCACCTCGGCATCCAGGTCGAGGACAAGACCGAATTGCACGAAGTCTATGACCGGCTGCGCGAGGCCGGCGGCCCGGTGATCGAGCAGGGCGAAACCGCCTGCTGCTATGCGCAGTCGGAGAAATCCTGGATCGAGGATCCCGCCGGCATTGCCTGGGAGACGTTCCACACCACGGGCGAAAGCATCGACTACGGCGATGGCACGGGCGAGCGCGAGGCGCGCGTGGCCAATGCCAAAGCCTGTTGCGTGCCCAGCGCGGCGGCGTCGGCCGTCGCCGCCGAGACCGCGTCGGCCTGTTGCGTGCCGCCGGTCGCGGAGGCGCCGGCGAGTGCATCGGCCTGCTGCAAATAAGGACGGTCCAGAAAGCGCGTTCATAAACATGTTGCGGGGCGCCGCTATAGAGATTGGATTTTAGCGTCGGCGCCCGGCACAGGGGGAGGATCAGATGATTCAGGCGGTCGAAAACAAAGTGTTCAATGTGTTGTTTCTCTGCACCGGCAATTCGGCGCGTTCGATCATGGCCGAGGTGATCATGAATCGCTCCGGGGCCGGCAAGTTCAAAGGCTATTCGGCGGGCAGCCAGCCGAAAGGGCAGGTGCATCCTTACGCGCTCGATCTGTTGCGCAAGATGCATTACGACGTCTCGGGCCTGCGCTCGAAGAGCTGGACGGAATTTTCGCGGCCCGAGGCGCCGAAGCTCGATTTCGTCTTCACCGTCTGCGACGACGCGGCGAAGGAAACCTGCCCGGTGTGGCCGGGCCAGCCGATGACCGCGCATTGGGGCATCCCGGATCCCGCAGCCGCCACCGGCACCGAAGCGGAAGTGCGCCTGGCGTTTGCCGATGCGTTCCGCATGCTGACCAACCGCATCAATATTTTCGTCAGCCTGCCGCTGCGCTCGCTCGATCAGCTGACGCTGCAGAAACAGCTCGACGCGATCGGCAAAGCGAAGGATGCAAGCGCTGCAAATACTGGCGCTGCGGCGCCGTCGCCGGCCTCGGCGGCGTGACTTAATCGCGCCGGTCGCGCCGCCGCGCCGGCGGCGCGCGACGGCCAAACCTGGCAAAGTCCGATCATGTCCACATTCGAACGCTATCTCACGATCTGGGTCGCGCTTTGCATTGTTGTCGGCGTAGCGCTCGGGCACTTGTTTCCCGTTGTTTTCCACGGCATCGGTTCTATCGAGATTGCCAGCGTCAACCTGCCGGTTGCCGTGCTGATCTGGCTGATGATCATTCCGATGCTGGTGAAAATCGATTTTGCGGCTTTGTCGCAGGTCAAGGAACACTGGCGCGGCATCGGCGTCACGCTCTTCATCAATTGGGCGGTCAAGCCTTTTTCCATGGCGCTGTTGGGCTGGCTCTTCATCGGCTGGCTGTTTCGGCCGTATCTGCCGGCCGATCAGGTCAACAGTTACATTGCCGGGCTCATTCTTCTGGCGGCGGCGCCGTGCACGGCGATGGTGTTCGTGTGGAGCAATCTCTCCGACGGCGAGCCGCATTTCACGCTCAGTCAGGTCGCGCTTAACGACGTGATCATGGTGTTTGCCTTCGCCCCGATCGTCGGGCTTCTGCTCGGCATATCGGCGATCACGGTGCCCTGGCAGACGCTGCTGCTCTCGGTCTTCCTTTACATCGTCGTGCCGGTCGTGCTGGCGCAGATCATTCGCCGCAGCGTGCTGGCGGGCGGCGGTCCCGGCGCGTTGGCGCGGCTCCTCGCCACGTTGCAGCCGGTATCGCTAGCGGCGCTCTTGGCGACGCTGGTGCTGCTGTTCGGCTTTCAAGGCGAGCAGATTCTCGCCCAGCCGCTGATTATCGCGATGCTGGCGCTGCCGATCTTGATCCAGGTCTATTTCAATGCCGGGCTCGCCTATGTCCTTAATCGCGCCACCGGCGAGGCGCATTGTGTCGCGGCGCCCTCCGCGCTGATCGGCGCCAGCAACTTCTTCGAATTGGCCGTCGCCGCCGCCATCAGCCTGTTCGGGTTCAACTCCGGCGCGGCGCTGGCGACCGTGGTCGGCGTGCTGATCGAAGTGCCGGTGATGCTGTCGGTCGTGAAGATCGTCAACAATACCCGCGGCTGGTATGAAGCCGGCGCGTCGGTGCATCGGCGCGTGGCCAGCGCCAAGGTCGGCGAACGGGTGCATTGACCGTCGATGGTCATCTTTACCGCACAGCTCATCGGCGCCGCGATTGCGGTGCCGGCGGCGATGACGCTGTTTCCGGTGGCGCAGGCGCCGGCGGCGGGCGAAGACTTGGCGGCGGGCGAAGACTTGGCGGCGGGCAAGATTTGGCGACGGGCGAAGAGTTGGCCCCTGGGGAATAGGAGAGCGGTGGGCTTCGAAATCGCGCTAGTTGCAAGTCACCGCGTTGCCGTTTGGGGTGCACTTAAAGCCCGGTAGGTCGACAGGTATGACACCGGCGGGCTCCGCGGCCGCTGCAGATTGCTGTTGCGCGGCTGCCGCGCTCTGTTGCGCCAAGACGGAATTTTTGGTGTTCGCGCGGCGCTGACTCTCGGTCACCGCCTTCGACCATTTTTCGGCTATGGCGGCGTTGCCTTCGGCAATCGTCATTTTTCCGCTCTGGACCTGCGCGGCGATGACCATGCTGTCCGCCAAAACCGCCCGCACCAGATCCTGATCCGGGCCGAAGGTCGGCAACCGGATTGCAAATCCGTCGTTGATGCACTTTCTTCTCACCACCGCCGTTTTGGGATCGCCGGCCGGAAACTTGGCGTCGCAGGCCGCCATCGCCGCTTTCGACTGTTCGATGAGCTGCGGGTTCGCCGCGGCCTGTTGCTTGGCTTGGTCGTCAGCTTGGACGCGCGGGGCAATCCCACAGCCGGCGAGCCCGAGGCCAACGATGAATAGGCCAAGGATGAAAAGGCTGACGACCAATAAGTTGCGTGGAATGCTGTGCAGCACGGCAGTGCTCAGGCGCGCCCCAGACGATAATCCGACCAATTGAGCGCGATTCGCAACATTTGTCGCGAAGGATGGGAACCGGGTTGACGTTGAGCCCGTCGCACCCCTAGTTTGCCGTTCTGGGTTTGGGGGCCTGAAATTGGGGGTCGTGATGCTTCGATCGATGCATCTCCGGTTGGCGGCAGTTGCCTTGATTTCGGCGGCGGCGGTGTCGTTGTCGGTCGCCTCGGCATGGGCGTTCAGTCAGCAGAACCTCCAGTCCGGCGGGACCGGCGGCGCGGCGATTGCCGACCCGGACGATCAGTTCTCGAACTCGGCACCGGGCGCCCAACCGTTCGGTTCGAACGGTCCGACCCTGCAGTTCGGCGTTCACCAAGGCTCGGTGTCGCCCTTCGGCGGCTTCCAGGACGACGACCATTACAACGGCTCGCCCCCGGACCCCTATTTTCATCCGCTCGGCAACGGCAATAACTGAAGTCCTAAAGCGCAACGCGGGAGCCGGAGAGTCAGGAGCGATGCTATAGTTCAGCTACGGCCGCCGCCCGGACAAAATCGCGTTCTTTTTGTCTTCGTATTCGTCCTTCTGGATTTCGCCCTTGGCGAAGCGCTCGTTGAGAATTTGCATCGCCGAATGACTCGGATCGCCAAAACCGCCCGGCGAAGCGGCATTCCAATTGCCGCCCCAGTGATGCGCGCCGCCCGAACGGGCGAAATAGAAGATGAGGATGCAGACGACGATCACGAGCAGGATCAACATCGGAGCCATCTCCCAGGATGAGCCGCTAAAGGGGCCGCCCCAATAGCCGTCGCGCCACATCATGTGGCCCGGACCCGGCCAATAATAATCGGGCGACGCGTTCGGCGGCGTTTGCGTCTGCGCCAGGGCGCTCAACGGCGCGGCCAGCACCGCGAAAGCCAACATGGGAAGGCTTGCGAGTTTCTTCAACATGACCGACCTCTTTGGCGCAACTTTTTGGCCGCCTGTTTCAAACCGTCACTCTGTCGCGCATGGGGACATGCTGCATTGACCTACATCAAATCGGCGTCGTGAGGTCATAGCCTTGGGCTATGACGTGCGCGCGGACCGAGGCATGATGACGCGCGCAGCAACTGTGCTAGAACGCGCATGAAATTTTTTTTGCACGGAGACGACGATGAAACTCACGCCGTTCTTTTCGCTCGCCGCGGCAGGCTTGATCGCCGCCGCATTGCCGGTACTGCTCGCCGCGCAAGCCGCCGAGCCGACGACGCTGACGATTTTTGCCGCCGGCACGCTGGCGGTGCCGTTCAAGCAGGCGACCGCGCTTTACCAAAAGCAGAACCCGGGCGTCACCGTGCAGGCGCAGTTCGGCGGCAGCGTCAAGATGGCCAAGCAGATCACCGACCTGCATCAGGACGCCGACATTCTGGCGGTCGCCGATTACAATGTCATTCCCAAATATATGTTCGGCGCGCCGCCGCACGCCGCCTGGTATGCCGGCTTTGCGCGCAACGCCATCACCTTCGTCTATACCGACAAGAGCAAGTTCGCGAATGAGATCAATGCCGGCAACTGGTACAAGGTGCTGGCGCGGCCCGGCGTCGAAATCGGCCGCTCCAATCCGGACACCGATCCGTCCGGCTATCAGACCGTGCAGATGCTCGCTCTGGCGGAAAAATATTACAAGACGCCGGGTCTGGAAGAGGACGTGCTGAAGAACGCGCCGCTCGCCAATATGCGCGACACCGAGACCTCGTTGATCGCCGCGCTGCAGCTCGGCCAGATCGATTATCTGGCGATCTACCGCTCCGATGCCTTGCAGCATAATCTGAAATTCATCGACTTGCCGGGAGCGATCAATCTCAGCGATCCGGCCGACGCCGCCGCCTACAAGGCGGGCGTCGCGCATACCAAGAACGGCGACCTCGCCGGCACGCCGATCGTTTATGCCGTGACCATGATTGACGGGGCCAAGCAGGCGGCTGCGGCGGAGAAATATGTCGCGCTGCTGCTGGGGCCGCAGGGGCAGGGGATCATGAAGGCCAACGGCTTCGGCACCTTCAGCCCGGCCTATGCGGTGCATGCCGAGGCGATGCCGGCGGATTTGCGCAAACTGGTCGCGCCGTGGCCCGGCTCGTAACGGCGGGAGCGGCGTCCGAAGCGCGGGGGGAGCGTGCCGCGCCGAGTAGCCCGCGCGGGCTTTATCTGTTGTGCTGGTTTCTCGGCAGCCTGTTGACGGCGTTTTTGGTCATTCCGCTCGTCGCGCTGACGCTGTCGCAATCATGGGCGGGTTTCTCCGAAGTGGCGCGCATGGCCGATGTGCGCGACGCCATCGTGCTCAGCCTGGAAGGCGCGTTCCTGTCAGCGACGCTGGCGGCATTGGCCGGGGTGCCGCTGGCTTACGTACTGGCGCGGACCAGCTTTCCCGGCAAAGGCGTGATCGAGGCTTTGATCGACCTGCCGCTCGCGGTGCCGCACACGGTCGCCGGCATCGCGCTCTTGATGGTGTTCGGCCGCCAAGGCGTGCTGGGCGAGCCGCTCCAGGCGCTGGTCGGACTGAAATTCTGGGGCACCCTCGCCGGCATCGTGGTGGCGATGCTGTTCGTCTCCGCGCCTTATACGGTGAACGCGGCGCGGATCGGCTTTGCCGCGGTCGACCCGCGGCTGGAGAAGATCGCGCGCACGCTCGGGCTTAACCCGTGGCGAACGTTCTGGCGCATCACGCTGCCGCTCGCCCGCCGCGGCATCATGACCGGCGTCACGCTGACTTACGCCCGCTCGATCAGCGAGTTCGGCGCGGTGGTTATCCTGGTTTATTACCCGATGACGGCGCCGGTGAAGATCTACGAGCTGTTCCTGCGCTTCGGGCTCGATCAGGCGGCGAGCGCGGCGGTGCTGTTGCTCTTCGTCTCGCTCGCGTTGTTTCTCCTGTTGCGCGCGCTGTCGCGCGGCGCGCCGGAGCGGGAGAACCGATGACGGCCGGCATCGCGGTCGAAGCGCTGAGCCTGACCCTTGGCGCGTTCCGCCTCGACGGCATCGACTTCGCGGTCTCCCGCGGCGAAATTCTGGTCCTCCTCGGGCCGAACGGCGCCGGCAAATCGGTCACGCTGGAGACCATCGCCGGCTTTCATCGGCCTGACGGCGGCCGGATATGGATCGGGGGCCGCGACGTCACCGCTCTGCCGCCGGAGCGGCGCAAAATCGGCTTTGTGCTGCAGAACTTCGGGTTGTTTCCTCATCTCGACGTTGAAGGCAATGTGACGATTGCCCGGCGCCGCGAGCGCGACGCCGGCAAGTCCGCATTGCCAGGCGATCCCGAGGCGCTGTTGCGCCATTTCGGCGTCGCCCATCTGGCGCGCCGGCTCCCGGCCGACTTGAGCCCGGGCGAAAAGCAGCGCGTGGCGCTGGCGCGGGCGGTTGCCGCCGGGCCAGATCTGTTTCTGTTCGACGAGCCGTTCTCGGCGCTCGATTCGCAGACCCGTATTGAGCTGCGCGACGAGCTGAAAGCATTCCTGCGCTCGCTCGCGATTCCGGCGATCTTCGTCACCCACGACCATACCGAGGCGCGCACGCTCGCCGACACGATCGTGGTGCTGCGCGGCGGCGTCATGCTGCAAAGCGGGCCGGCGGCGGAGATCTTTTCGCATCCGGCCAATTCTTTCGCAGCGCGCTTGGTCGGCTTCGACAATATCCTCGATGGCCGCATCGCCGACTTTTCCGACGCGGTCGCTACAGTCAATGTTGGAGAGCAGAGATTGCGCGCGGCAGCGCTGCGCACCTCTGCGGCCGGCACCGCGGTTCGGCTCGGCATCCGCGCCGAGGACGTGAGCCTTATCGTGCATGGGGACGCCCGCGCGCCGTCGCCCGGGCGCAATCGCCTTGCGGCCAAGATCGTCGGGCTTCGCGCGCTCGGTGCCCTGGTCACCGTCGAGATCGACGCCGGCTTTCTGCTCAAGGCCTATCTGCTCGCTCCGCAGGCGCGCGCGATGAAGCTTGGTGCCGGTGATGAGGTCACGGTCGAGATTGCCACCGACGCCATCCACGTCATGGCGGATTGATCGGTAGCCGCCCTCTAATCCAGCTCGAATACCGCCGTGACCGGCCGCTTGATCTGATCGAGGATCAGGGTGAATGGCACGACCGCGCCGAACATCATGAGCTCCAAGCGCCACGGCAACGGCGCCATCAAGGTGCCCGACAGCGAAACAGCGGCGACAATGCCGATATCGATCGCGGATGCCGCGAACATCCATTTGTTCGGCATCGACGACCAGAGATGATGACGCTCGCGTACGACATACAACAAGCCCTGTGAGCCGAACAGGACGGTGACAAAGGCGAAGGTTTGCAGCTGCGGAGTGCCGAGCCCAAGCCAGTATTTTGCCGCCGCCAGCATCGCGGCTGAGAAAACGAGCTTGCCCAGACCGAGCATGACCGCGGCGCCGGTCACATTGCGCATGCGCCACGTGCTGGGCGTCGGCGAGGGGCTTGCCCGATCGGTGGTCAGCGACATCGCGAGCACGTCGTTTCCCACCAGCATCAAGACGATCATCACCGGCGTCATCACGGCCTGGCCGGTCAGGACGAGACCGAAGGCGAGGAACAGTACGATCTCGATCTTCTTTGTCATCATGTTGAGCGTGTAGCTCAAAAGCCGCTGGAAGCCGATGCGGCCCTCGCGGACGGCAAAGACGATGCCGGCCAGTCCCGGCTCGGTCAGCACCATCGCCGCCGCCGCCTTGGCGACGTCGGTGGCCGAGGCAACGGCAATGCCGATCTGCGCCTGGCGGAGCGCCGGGGCGTCGTTGACGCCGTCGCCGCACATGCCCACGACATTGCCGGCGCGTTGCAGCGCCTGCACCAGTTTGAATTTCACTTCGGGCACCACGCGGGCGAAAATGCTGTAGCTTGTGACGCTGGTTTGATCGGTGAGAGCGTCGGCCGAGCAAACCTCGCCGGCAATGCCGACTTGGTGTGCGATCGCCGCCGCGGTCACGGCGGAATCGCCGGTGATCATGACGGTGCGGACGCCCATGCCGTGCAGGTCGGCGATCAGGCTTGCCGAATCCGCACGCGGCGGATCGCTCACCGCGATCAGCCCGATGAGCCGCAGCGCGTCGGCCGCGCCGTAGGCGACGGCGATCACGCGATGGCCTTGTCCGGCGAGGCCGTCCACCAAAGCGCGTGCATTGTCGGGCAGCGCCGCCGACTTCGAGACGATCTCGAACGCCCCTTTGATGATGCGGTTTTCGTTGCCCTGCGCATCGACGATGTCCGCTTCGGAGCTTTTGGTCGCCGGATCGAAGGGCACGAAGCGCACGAGCCGCTCGGCCGCCGGCTGCGGCACGGCCTTGGCGGCGGCCGAAATGGCGGCGTCGATCGGGTCCGCATCGGCCTCCGAGCTTGCCAGCGCCGCCAGCGTCAAGACGCGGGCGCGTTCGAAGCCAGGCAGCGCCAGGACTTCGACGACGCTCAATTCGTTGCGCGTCAAGGTGCCGGTCTTGTCGGCGCACAACACCTCCATGCCGGCCGCCTCATGCACGGCCGAAAGGCGCGTCAGCAGCACACCGTGCCGCGCCAAAATCTGCGCACCGATCGCGGCGGATAAGGTGAAGGTCGCCGGCAGCGCCGCCGGAATGGTCGCGAGGAGCGCGGTCAGGCTCAGCGCAACGAGATCGCTGGCCGGAAACGCCGTGACATAAGCGTAAACGATGATGCCGGCGGCCACCGAGGCGTTGACCAGCGCCAGATTACGGGTCGCGGCAAAAACCGCGGCCTGCTCGCTGTTCCTGGAGTGCGCGGTCCGCACCAGTTCCGCGGTGCGGCCGAAGAAGGTCCGCGATCCGGTTGCGGTGACCTCGGCGTTCGCTTGGCCGCGTCGCACCAATGCACCGGCATAGACCATATCGCCGGGGTTAACCTCCGCTGGAACGGATTCGCCGGTGAGCATGGATTGGTCCACCATCACCGCGCCCGCCACAATGCGGGCATCCGCAGGGACCAGCGCGCCAAGCGGAAGCTTGATGGTGTCGCCGGGCACCAGTTCGGCGGCCGCGAGCTTGATCCAATGGCCGTCGCGGCAAGCGAGCGCCGTTGGCGCGAGGCGTTTCTTCAGCGCCACAAGCGCCGCGCTGGCTCGGCCTTCCTGGATAAAGCCCAAGGTCGCATTGAACAGCAAAAGGCCGGCGATGACCGCCGCTTCAATAAATTTCCCGAGTGCGAGCTCGATGACGAAGGCAGCTTCGAGCAGCCAGCCAATGGGCGACCAGAATTTTGCCAGATAGATGCGCCAGCGCGGCGCCGTCGCTTCGCTGACCGCGTTGGGACCGAACTTTTCGAGCCGGCGGCGCGCTTCCGCGCCGGTCAAGCCGATGGCTGCATCGGCCATTGTCGGGCGGTCCTCCGCTTGGCGTAACGTTCCATCACTCATGGTGCCAATCATGGTGGCACGTGCGAGCTGATCGTTGAATGCGCCAATTCTTCGCGTCCCGTACCGGACGCCTGAGCGGAAATGCGGTCCACCTCGATTCTGAGTTCACGCGGCGCGCTGCACCAGCATCCTGTAATGCTCCGGGCCTTGCCGGCGCTCGTCGAGTGTCGTCAAGCCGGCGGCGTCGCACCAAGTGCGCAATAGCTGCGGGGACAGCCGGTGATCCCGCGGCGGGCCGTGCTCGCAGGGGCCGTCGGGATGGAATTCCGCGATCACGACCAATCCTTGCGGACGCAGCAAACGCGCAACGTTGCGCATGATTGCGGCCGGATCATCGGTATGGTGCAGGACCATGGCGACCAGCGCGGCGTCGAGCCTAACGCCGGGCAGATCGAATGTCGCGGCGTCGGCGACGAATGTTTGGATGTTTGCAATACCGCGTTCCTTCTGTAAGCGCCGCAGAAAGGCAATCGCTTCGGCCGACGGATCGACGGCATAGACAAAACCCGCGGGACCGACGCGGCCAGCCAGCAGGAGAGTCACAAAGCCCGGCCCCGGACCGACGTCCAACGCTCGGTCGCCCGCTTTGAGCTTTAACGCGTCCATCCAATCCCCGACCAGCGGGCCGCGCTGCACCTGACGAGCATAGACCTCATCCCAGGTGAGATGGCTCAGATCTTTTCGATACGCCGCTTCGTGCATTGCATCCCCGCCGCGGTTTTATTCGCTTTGCGGCTTTTAATCGTGGTTCACGCTACGCGCTTAGAACCTTGCGCCGCTCCTCATAGTCCTCGCGGCCAATTTCGCCGCGGGCAAAACGCAGTTTCAATTCTTCCAGGGCATCATGCGGCTTGTGCTTTTTGCCGGTCATCTTGTGGACGACAAACATGACGCCCATCGCCGCGACCATGATGCTGCCGGCGACCAAATGTGGGGAAATGCCTTCGATGATCGAATTCCACATGACAATCTCCTTCTGACACTTTCCTTCCAGCCTCCATTTTCTCTCGGCTATATATTCCAATGATAAATATCGTCGATCGGCCACCTGACGTTGATTCAGATCAAGGCCTATCATGATCCGCCATGCTTTTTCGATTTTGCGGGGTGACTCGCGAAAACCGCGCGGCGCGAAGACAGGCGGGTGTGTGGCGAAGGCGCGGCATTCTAGATGATTGTAAAATCCTGGATTTTGCGATCGATCATTGCAGGCTCAGCCGGCTCGATCGTCCATTTCCTGTTCATGTATTTCAAGTCGCGGATCGGCTTGCTGCCTGAGTTTCAGCCGTACCAAAACTTTCAGGCTGCGCTCAGTCATTGGGTCGGCGCGAATGTGCCGGCGGGTGTGCCGTGGGCGTTGACCTTCCTGAACGGCATGACGATTCTCGGATTCTTGTTTGCGCGCATTCATCGCGTTTTGCCCGGCCGAAATGGCGTGACCAAGGGAGTAACCTTCGGCGTCATCGGCTGGATATTGATGGGGTTGATCTTCTTTCCGCTGATCGGGCTCGGGCCATTTGCAACCGGCACCGGGCTCGGCGCCGCGCCCGCATTGCTGTCGCTCGTCATGCTGCTGACCTACAGCACCGTGCTCGGCACGGTCTATGTCGCGTTGGAAGCGCCGAGCCGCTGAGGCTGCGCCGCGTCAGCTGCCGTAGCTCTGGATCAGCGAGCCGGCGACCAGCGTCCAGCCGTCGACCAGCACGAAAAAGATCAGCTTAAACGGCAGCGATACCACGACCGGCGGCAGCATCATCATGCCCATCGACATCAGCACCGAGGCCACCACGAGGTCGATGATCAGGAACGGCAAGAACAACAAGAAGCCGATCTCGAAGGCGCGCTTGAGCTCGGAGATCATGAAGGCGGGGACCAGAACCCGCATCGACAGGTCTTCCGGCTTGTCCGGCGCCTTCTCGCCCGACAGATTGACGAACAGCTGCAAATCCTTTTCGCGGACGTTCTTTTCCATGAAAGCGCGCAGCGGCACGGAGCCGCGCTCGAACGCCTGATCGACGGTGATTTGGTTGGCGACCAAGGGCTTGACGCCGGTGTTGTAGACATTGGTGAACACCGGCCCCATCACGAAGGCAGTAAGAAACAGCGCGAGCGAGATGACGACCGAATTCGGCGGCGCAGTCGCGGTGCCGAGCGCGGTGCGCAACAGCGACAGCACCACGACGATCCGGGTGAACGACGTCATCATGACCAGGATCGACGGCGCCAGCGACAGCACCGTCATCAGCGCGATCAATTGAATGATGCGCTCGTTAAGCCCACCGCCGCCGGCGGCGGCGTTCTGGCCGAAATTGATGCTGATATCCTGCGCGGCGAGCGGCGTCGCCGAGAACAAAAGTGCCGCTACAGAGGCCGCTACCGTTGTGAACCGGACGCGGCGGCCTCTTGCTGCGAGCTTCAGGGTTTGGTCGGACGGCCTAACAAACTCGCCATCTCCTGTTCGAGGTTGTCGTAGAGCGTGGTCTTGCCTTGGTCCGGCTTGGCGCCGCTGCGCTGGGGCCTCCCCTCCGTTGGGCGCGGCATGCGCGATGGGGCGGGCTCGGCCGCGGCCGGCTCGGCGGCCGGTGCGGGACGCCCGGCTGCCGCATGCGGGCGGGCTTCAGCAATCGGTTTGCGCAAGGCGGCTTCGAGGCGCTGCGCCATGTCGGCCAGGCTTTGATCCGGCGCGGCCGCGGCGTCTGCAGCAGAACCAGGAGCGATCGGTGGTGCCGGCGGCGGCGCGGTAGTCGGTGCGGCAGCGGGCTGGGCCATCGGCTTGCGCGGTTCCAGTCGCGGTTCGAAACGCGCGTCCTGGCGCGGTTCGGGTCGCGGTTCAATGCGCGGCTCGACACGCGCTTCCGGGCGCGGGTCTTGGCGCGCATCTTGGCGAGAATCCTGGCGCGACTCGCTGCGTTGCTCCGGCTGCGGCTCATCGGCGCCCGCATTCGCGCCCGGGCGATTGCGCGGCGGCGGCGGCGGCCGCGTCGAGAGCTCATCGGCCAACGCCGCGAGCGTATCGCGCTGCGGGCGCGGCGGCGGTTCGGCGGCAAGCGGAAACGACCGCGGCATTTCTTCCGGCAGCGACTCAACGCGTGGTGCGGGGCGCGCCGGCGCAGCGGGTTCGGGCTGTAACGGCCAAGCGCCATGGCCATTGCCGTTCTCGGGCAGCGGAATGGCGCGCGGCAGCGCCTCGATTCCGGCGGGCGGACGGGACGCGATATCGCGCGGTGCGGCGACGGCGCGCACGATATTGGGTTCAACGACGACGTCGGTCGGGCCGCCGATCATCAACAAATGTTCGACGTTGTCGCGCCGGACCAAAATGAGCCGGCGGCGGCCGTCGACGCTGGCATAGTCGATCACCGCAAGGCGCGGCTGCCGGCCGCGCGCGCTACCGCCGCCGAGCCGGCCGGTTCCGAAGCGGCGTACCGCCCAAGCAAAGCCGAGGATAAGGCCGAGAACGACGAGGAATGCGAGGAAGAATTTTACGGCGAGCGGCATCTCCGCCCCGAACAAAGTATCGAACATCCGCACAACTCCCCGTTTCGCGGCGGCGCGCCGGTGAACTTTCAAAGGTTAACGGCGCGGGTAACATTTGCCGCCGTGATTACTAACAAAGGATTAAAGATACTAGCTGGTTTTCTCGCCAAAACCGACGCCCCAAGCATTGTCATGGTAAACGGCGGTTTAATGGCAAAACCGGCGGAAACGGCGTTTTAACCGGCCATTAACCATAGGCCCGGCAAAGTCTGCCGGGTCCGAATTTGGAACCGGGGACGCCGCCGATGCCGATCAACGATATTCCGATTCTCACCATGTTGCGCGAGCGCATGCAGTGGCAGCAGGCGCGCCAGCAGGTGTTGGCTGAAAACGTCGCCAATGCCGACACGCCGGATTACCAGGCCAAGGACCTGGTGCCGCTCGATTTCTCGCAGCAACTTGCGGCGGCATCGTTGCCGCTGGAGCGGACCAGCGCGGAGCACATCGCCGCGGTGTCCGACACCGGCGCGCAATTCGCCGAGGGCGGCGGCGGGCCCTACGAAATCAGGCCGCGCGGCAACGCGGTGAGCCATGAAGACGAGATGATGAAGGTGGCCACGAATCAGATGGACTACGAAGCGGCCACCGAGCTCTACACGCACAGTCTCAACCTGATCAAGCTTGCGGTCAAAGAATGACGCGGGTGCGAAACGTGGTCGCCGTCCGGTCCGCGCGGGGCTTGTCATGAGCATGGACTTCGTGAAATCGCTCACCATCGCCGCCTCCGGTTTGCGGGCGCAGATGGGCAGGATGCGCATCATCACCGAGAACATCGCCAATGCCGATTCGGTGGCGACCACGCCGGGCGGCGATCCCTATCGGCGCCGCATCGTGACGTTCTCGACCGAGCTTGACCGCTCGATCGGCGCCGATGTGGTCACGCTCGGACGCGTGCAGCCCGACCCTTCCGGTTTTTTAGTCAGGCACGAGCCGGGCAATCCGGCCGCCAATGCCCAGGGCGACGTCAAATATCCGAACGTGAACACGCTCGTGGAATTGACCGACCTGCGCGATGCGCAGCGTTCCTATGAAGCCAATCTCAACATCGTGACCGCGACGCGTAAAATGCTCCAACTCACCATAGACATGCTGAAGACCTGATCATGGCCACACCCACCATTGCCGCGAACGCCTATGCCGCGCTCTCCAAAATACGCGAGGACACCGCCAATATCGCCGGCGGTCTCAACAAAGCCCAGGACTCCGGCCCGAACTTCGGCTCGATCCTCAAAGACGTGATGGATGCGGTCTCGGCGGCTGCGCAAAAGTCGGATGCCCAGGCGCAAGCCGTCGCCGGCGGCAAAGCCAATATGGTCGACGTCGTCACCGCGGTGGCCGAGACCGAAACCGCGTTCCAGACGTTGGTTTCGGTGCGCGACAAAGTGATCGCCGCCTATGAGGACGTTTTGAGGATGCCGATCTAGAAGTTTCCCGGCGCTGCGCCCGTCACCCTGAGGTGCGAGCGTAGCGAGCCTCGAAGGGCGACGGCCCGCGCGCTCGGGCCGCATCCTTCGAGGGCCGCTTCGCGGCCACCTCAGGATGACGGGGAGAAGACAGAAAATGACCGGTCCGGAAGTGTTGGACGTTTCCCGCGATGCGATCGTGACCTTGTTATTGGTCGCCTCGCCGCTGATGCTGGTCGGATTGATCGTCGGCGTCGTCATCTCGCTCCTCCAGGCGCTCACCCAGATCCAGGAAACCACGCTGGTCTTCGTGCCGAAAATTCTCGCGATTTTCCTCGCGCTCCTCGTCGCGCTGCCGTTCATGGCCGACGCGCTGCACTCGAATTTCATGCGGATTACGGCGCACATCGCCAGCGGCTCTTGAGGTCTGCGCCGGCTGCGGGCCGCTTGGGATGACGAGGAGCTGAGGGCAGGGCGTGACCATCGACATTTCCAACCTGCCGGCGCTTGGCGCGACGTTCCTCCTGGTTTTTGCCCGCACCGGCACCATGGTCATGCTGCTGCCGGGGCTCGGCGAGCAGAATATCTCGGCGCGGCTGCGGCTCACCATCGCGTTGATGCTCGCCGCGGTGCTGTTGCCGCTGCATCGCAATGACTATCACATCGATCCCGGCGCGCTGGCGCCCGCCGTCGTGATGCTGTTCGAAGAGATCATTATCGGCGCGGTGCTGGGGTTGACCGCGCGGCTCACCATCTCGGCCCTTGAAGTCGCCGGCTCGGTGATCGCCCAGCAGCTCGGTCTCGGCTTTGTCACCTCGGTCGATCCGACCCAGGGCGAGCAAGGCATCATCCTCGGCACCTTCCTGACCATGCTCGGTATCACGCTGTTCTTCGCCACCGACATGCATTATCTCGTCATCGCCGCGCTCAACGACAGCTACACTATATTCGCCCCGGGTGAGGTGCCGTCGACCGGCGACGTCGCGGCGCTGATGACCAAGACCGTAGCCGGCGCGTTTAGCATCGGTATTCAGTTGTCGGCGCCGTTTTTGGCGTTCGGGCTTCTGTTCAATCTCGGCCTCGGCGTGCTGTCGCGGCTGATGCCGCAGATGCAGGTGTTTTTCATCGCGCTGCCGTTGTCGATCCTGATCGGCTTTCTGTTCCTGATCCTGGTGCTCGGCTCGATGATGGGATTGTTTCTCGACTACGCTGGCGGCGTGCTCTCGCTGCTCGCTCCGCATGCTTAAGCCAAACGCCACATAACAGAGAGCGCGATGGCCGACGAACGCGACGATACCGAACATACCGAAGACCCGACCCCGCGGCGGCTCGAGGAAGCCATCAAGCGCGGCGACGTGGTCAAAAGCATCGAGGTCTCGACCTGGTTCACCATCGGCGGCGGCACGCTGATGCTGATGGTGTTCGCCGGTCCGATGGCGGGAAATTTGCAAGCGATGTTCCGCGGTTTGCTCATGCATTCCGGCGAGATTCCGGTCGACGGGCCGGCGCTCGATCACCTGGTCAAGGGACTGGCGACGCATATTCTTGCCGCGCTTGCGATTCCGGTGCTGGTGCTGTCGCTCGCTGCGCTGTTGGGCAATGCCATTCAGCATCGCATCCTGTTCTCGGTCGATCCGATAATGCCGCAATTGTCGCGCATCTCGCCCGGGGCCGGGCTGCGCCGGCTGTTTTCCAAACAGGCGCTCGCCAATTTCGCCAAGGGGCTTGCCAAGCTCGCGCTGTTCGGCGCGGTGATCGGCGCGCTGTTGTGGCCGCAGCGCCAGCGCATCGTTGCTTTGGCCGCCGTCGATCCGGCGATGATTTTGCCTTTCACCCAGACATTGGCGCTGAAAATGCTCGGCACGGTGGTGGCGATCCTCGCCATCGTGGCGGCGGCGGACTACCTGTTCCAGTACCGGCAATGGTACGAGCGGCAGAAAATGTCGGTGCGCGAAATGAAGGAGGAGTTCCGCCAGAGCGAGGGCGATCCCGCCGTCAAGGGCAAGCTCCGCCAGTTGCGCGCGGCCCGCGCGCGCAAGCGCATGATGGCGGCGGTGCCCAAAGCCTCGGTCGTGATCACCAACCCGACCCACTTTGCCGTCGCCTTGCAATACGAGCGCGGCATGAACGCACCGCTCTGCGTCGCCAAGGGCGCCGATCTGATCGCCCGCAAAATCCGCGAGGTGGCCGAAGCCCACGGCGTTCCGGTGATCGAAAATCCGCCTTTGGCCCGGACTTTGTATGGGACGGTCGAGATCGACCAGGAAATTCCGCAAGAGCACTACCGCGCGGTGGCCGAAATTATCGGTTACGTGATGCGGCTGCGCCGTTCGGTGCCGCGGCCGGCCTGATTGTGTAGGTTGTTGCGAAGCCCCTTGCGCGATTCGGCGGCGCAAGGCACTGGGAGCGGGGCATGACCAAGCAGGTCAGGATCGAACGGGGCATGACCGAGCAGCCCATGATCGAACGACCCACAACCGAGCGGCCCGCCGAACGGCCAGTGACTGCATACCGGGTTGCACCCCTGACAACTCCGCTCAACGCCGGCCAATCCGCGGCGGTGGCCGAAACGGCGGACGGCACCGGGACACGCGCCGCGATCGACCGCAGCGCCGCCGGTTCGAGCCGCGGCAGCATCGTTCTCGTGCTGCTGGTCGCCGCCGCACTGGTCGCCGCCGCAAGCGGCATCGTGCTGGTCGGCGGCAGCAACGCCGACCCCTATATCCTTGCCTTCCTGGCGGTGCTCGCCACCGCCGGCGTGTTCTCGCTGTTCGCGCTGGCCTGCGGCATTCTGCGGGTTTCCGGCGGGGCAATGCCTCATCCGCTGGTCAAAGCGGTTGTCGACGGCGCCGCGGAGGGCATTGTCGTCACTGATCACGACGGCCGCATCGTCTATGCCAATGCGGCCTATCTCGATCTCATCGACGCCACCGATTTCAACGACATGCGCCCGGTGGAGCGCGCCTTTATCGGCGATGCCGATGCGTCGGAGGCGATTTACCGGCTCCTCAAAGCGGCGCGCGAAGGCAGGCGGCTCGACGAGGAGGTGCGCATTGGCGGGCTGCGCGGCCGGCCGGCGCGTTGGCTGCGCTTTCGCATCCGTCCGCTCGGTTCAAGCCGGCGCGATGCGCGGCTTGACGGTATGGTCGCTCGCCGACATCAGCGCCGAGCGCGCCCGCCAGGAAAATGTGTTTCAGGTGCTGCAGCATTCGATCGACTATCTCGATCATGCGCCGGCCGGCTTCTTTTCGGTCGATGACAAGGGCGACATCATCTATCTCAATGCCACGCTCGCCAATTGGCTCGACCAGGATCTGGCGCAAGTCGGCTCCGGCGGGCTCAAGCTTGCCGATCTGGTCGCCGGCGACGGCGCGGCGTTACTGACGACGCTGCGCGGTGCGCCGGGCGACGTCAAAACCGAAGTGCTCGATCTCGATCTGCGTACCCGCTCCGGCCGCACCTTGCCGGTGCGGGTCTTTCACAAGCTCGCCTATGGCTCCGACGGCGCCCCCGGCGCGTCGCGCACGCTCGTCCTCAACCGCGCCCGCGACGACGGCACCGATCCGCAGCGCGCTGCCGAAATCCGCTTCATGCGGTTCTTTCACCGCACGCCGATGGCGATCGCGACCATCGACCGCAACGGCGGCGTGGTGCGCACCAATCCGCTGTTCGCGAAGACTATTCCATACCGTGCGCGGCGAGGAGGGCGAAGACCGCTCCATCCTTTCGATCGTTGCGCCGGCCGATCGCGAGGCGCTTGCCAATGCCATTGCGCAGGCGGCGGTCGGCAAGGGCGACATCGCGCCGGTCGACGCCACGCTCGCGGTCGACGGCGAGCGATTCGGCCGCTTCTACGTCACCGCGGTCGAAGAGGAAGAACGCGACCAGGAAGCGGCCATCGTCTATGCGCTCGAAACCACGGCGCAGCGCGAACTGGAAAATAAAGTCACGCAGCAGCAGAAAATGGAGCTCGTCGGCCAGCTCGCCGGCGGCATCGCCCACGATTTCAACAATGTGCTCTCCGCCATCATGATGGCGACCGATTTCCTGCTCAATGCGCACAAGCCGACCGATCCGTCGTTCGGCGACATCATGCAGATCAAGCAGAACGCCAACCGCGCGGCGAGCCTGGTGCGGCATCTGCTCGCCTTCTCGCGCAAGCAGACGATGCGCCCGCAAGTGCTGGATCTCGGCGAGACGCTGTCCGACCTCACCATGCTGTTGCGCCGGCTGATCGGCGAAAAAGTCGCGCTCAACGTGGTGCACGGCCGCGATCTGTGGCCGGTCAAGGTCGATATCTCGCAATTCGAGCAGGTGATCGTCAATCTCGCGGTCAATGCCCGTGACGCAATGCCCGGTGGCGGGCGGCTTACGGTGCGTACCACCAACGTGACGGCGCCGGAATGCGCGCAATTCCACGCCAAGGGCATGCCGGCCGCCGATTACGTGCTGGTCGAAGTGGCCGACACCGGCACCGGCATTCCGGCAAAAATCCTAAGCAAGATTTTCGAGCCGTTCTTCTCCACCAAGGAGGTGGGCAAAGGCACCGGGCTCGGCCTCTCCACAGTGTACGGCATCATCAAGCAGACCGGCGGCTTCGTCTATGTCGACTCCGCGGAGAACAAAGGCGCGAGCTTCCGCATCTTCCTGCCGCGCCACGTCGCCAGCGCGCCTGAGCTTGCGGCCGAGCGCGCGGCCGAGGCCGAGGCGGCGGCGATGGCCGGCGATGCCGGCAAGCGTCTGACAAATGCCGATCTGACGGGAGAAGGCACCATCCTGCTCGTTGAAGACGAGGAGGGGCTGCGCCAGCTCAACGCCCGCGGACTATCCTCGCGCGGCTATACCGTGCTTGAGGCTGCCAACGGCGTCGAAGCCATCGAGATTTTGGAGAAACACGGCGGCAAGGTCGATCTCGTCGTCTCCGACGTGGTCATGCCGGAGATGGATGGACCGACGCTGTTGCGGGAATTACGCAGCCGCGACCCCGGCCTGAAGATCATCTTCGTCTCTGGCTATGCCGAAGACGCCTTCCAGAAGCACCTGCCTGCCGACGGCCAATTTGCCTTCCTGGCGAAACCTTTCACCCTCAAGCAGCTCGTCAATGAGGTGAAAGAGACGCTTGCCGCCTGATTGCGTGTCGTCTCGGCGCATTCTTCGAGCCAATGCATGCTTTTGTGATGGACCTGCGGTGCGGCATCCGCGCGTGCGACGCTTTGCGACAGGCCGCTGCCGCTCCTGCCGGGCGTAGATAAGGCGAGCGTCGGCGCGGCATCGTGGTCCCGCGCGGCGCGTACCAGGGGCCTCAACGGTGCAGCGATTGGTCGGAGCTCACGGTTTTTTGCCGCGGTGGCTGCCATCGCTCGCCACGCTCGTTGCGCTGGCGCTGAGCCTGATGTGGACCGAAGCGGCCGACGCGCGCCACGAACGCGGCTTGAGCTTCGCCGGCGTCGCGGCCTTTGACGCGATCGACTTCGACCCCATCATCGCGCTCGATCACTCGCTCCTTCCCGACGCCGCGCAACCGACTTATCCCGGCGGTTCGCTGGGCGACCTGTTCAACCGCGGCGACCTGATCGGTGGCTTCGCCGCCGGCTTCCTCGGCGCCGGCGCGGTCGGCCTGTTGTTCGGCCACGGCGTAGTCGGCGAGCTGAGCGGCGTCACGTCCGTGCTGGGACTGTTGTGCCAGCTCGCGCTCATTGCCATGCTGGCGCGATTGATCTGGACTTGGTGGCACGACGACAGGGCCGACGCGCGCGCCGAACTGTCGCCGCGGCAATTGGCCGACGCCTATGAGCGCCCGCGCCACGAAGGGCTGCCCGATTTCGACAAGGCGCCCAGGGCATCAAGTGCATCAAGTGCGCCGAGCCTTGAAATGGACCTCGACGAGGCCGCTGACGACGGCCTCGGTCATCCCAAATAGTCGCGCGGTTTCAAGCCCGTCGCATCTGATGATGTGATATTGTTTCGTCTGCGCGGGCGCCGGCCTCGCTCGTTATGACGGCTCTGGCCCGTCGTGGCACGACTGCGGCCCGGCTTGATGGGGCAGTAGGTTCGGCACGTCGCATTTGGAGCAGGCGCTGAGCGCCAGGGCGACGAGGGCGCCGAGCAATGGCAGAAGCCGCGTCCGGCGTTGGGACGCAATGCGCGAGATATCGGACTGGGTACGCGTCATAAGCCGTCTTGCTTATAAGGCTAAGCCAAGCTCTGACAAAGGATCGTTAATCGGCTCCCAAAGTCAGCGTTGGAGGACGCCAATGACCCGGCTGGCAAAACTAAGCCGTTCCGCCATCAGGCCGATCACGTAAGTGAGAAGTGCCTGCACCAATGCGGGATTCTCCACCTTCAAGCGCTCGAACGCGTCGGCCCGCAGCTCATAAGCCACGCTCGTAATTTCGGCCTGCACGGTTGCGCTGCGCGGCCGGCCGGTGAGGAGCCCCATCTCGCCGATGGTGGTGTGTCGTCCGAGACTGCGCACCCGGATCGCGCTGCCGTCTTCCAGGTTGACCATAATTCCCATGCGGCCATCGATGATAAAGTGCATGGAATCGGACGGTCCGCCCTGACGCGCGATGACGTCGCCGGCGGCGAACTCATAGCGCTGGCAATTATCGGCCAAGATGTCGGCGAATTCGGCGTCGCCGAGCGCTTCAGCGAGCCAGTCGTGTAGCGAGCGCGCGCCGCTGTCGGCGTCACTATGGGCGGCAATGATGGCGTTCTCGCAGAACTCAAGAGCGCGATCGATCTCCGGAAAAACCACGACGTTTTTGTTGATCACCTGATTGTCGCCGAATGCCTTTTCGATCGAAGGCGTGATGTGAACGATCACAAGGCGGGCGCCCAGCACCTCGGCGGCCTCCTTGATTTGCGTGAAGCTATGCACCGCGGAGGAATCGAGGCCGGTGACCAGCCGTAAATCGAACAGCAGAAAGCGGCATTCCGGCCGCTCGGCCAGCAAGACTTTTACTTGTTCGTAGAGCCGATTGGCGGAGCCGAAGAACAGGTAGCTCTGCAGGCGCAGGCCCTGCAATTCGCGGCCGTGAGCCGCCAGCAGCGCCAGTTCCTGCGGTCCGCGATCGAGCGAGCTGCGATATTCCGATCCGTCGAAGGCAAGCTTGACGACGCTGATGCGGCCGGCGCTTAAGGCGAAGGTGGCGCAGCCGAAGATCACTCCGATCGAGACGCCGGGCAAGAAGCCCCACCACACGATGATCAGAGCGATTGCAAGTAACGACAGGTACTCGATGCGCTCAAGCTGCCGCGCGCTGTTATAGAGCCAGCGTTTGGCGGAATCGTAACCGATCGTCACCAAGAGGCCGCCGAGCACGCATTTGGGCATGTAACCGAGAAATTCGGGGTTGACGAAAACGGCGGCAGCGGACATTGCCGCGATCATCAGGCCGGAGACGCGGTTATCCTTGCCGAGGATGAAATTCAGTTTCGACCGTGTGCTGGTAAGGCACGACACGTAACCGCCTAGCGCGGCACAGAGAAGATTAGCGATGCCTTGCAGTTTGAGCTCGCGATCGAGGACGGCCTCGCGTCTGGTCGACATCTCGATCGACGTGATATTGAGCAAAATGCTGATCGTGCCGACGAACATTACGGCGATGAAATCCGCGCCGAGCTCGGGCAACGCCGACCACGGCACGCGGGCGAATGTCAGCGTCCACGGCGGCGCAAAGGCCCGCGCCGACGGCATAGTGAACATCCAGCGTTGCGCCTGGGCTTCGGCAATCGGGATCCGGAACAGCAACAGCACGATGTAGAAGCCGACGATGCTGACCAGCAGCTGGGCCGGCATCGCGAGCGGCGATTTCCAGTATTGCCGCCCGACGATCAGAAATGCGGCGACCGCTATCCCGGCGGCCAATTTCTCTGCGGCGGCGGCGTCGAGGAGATGCGCGACAGCCGCGACGTTCAGCGGGTAGCCGGTCAGGATGCGGAAAACGCCAATCAGCATCAAGCAGCCGGACGCGCCGAGAAAGCCGCCGATCACCGGATAGGGCACAAAGCGGATAGCGCGGCCGAGACGCGCCAGGCCGAGGCCGCAAAGCAGAAGCCCGGTCAATGCGGCGCTCAGCGCCAGCACCACCAATGTTGTGGTGAGCAGCCCGTCGTCGAGGCCGTTCGACCGAAGCCGCACCTCGAGGGTGCCGACGAGCGCGGCAATGACCGCACAGGTCGAGCCGTCAGGCCCGCCGATGGCAAAAGACAGCGAACTGCGCCACGACGTCACCGCGCCGCCGATCGCGCCGGTGACGAACGTGGCGGTCAGGCCGTAAGCCAGCCAAGGCGCCAGCGGACCCGAGAAGATCAGCGCCGCATAGGAGACGTAGAACAGTATGGACAATACGCCGACTACGACGCCGGCGACGGCCGAATGCGACAAGGGCGTATTCAAGCCCGCACGGATCAGGCGGACGAATGCCCCGGACTGAATGGCCGTAACGCTCACGCAGGTTCCAATTTGGATGACATCCAGGACCGGTCGGGTTTTTGAACGCTGAATATCTTTCGCTGCCGCCACCGAATTGATGCGGCAATCCCGAATGGAGTCCGAACTAGCACGATTTGGGGGCAATATCGAGTAAGCGTTGCGGAACTCCACGGCGCTCCGCAGGAGCCGAGTTCCACCGCTCTATCAAAGCGTAGGCAAGACCGTGTGCCGAAGCCGGCTTTTCAGCTTGCCTTGGGGCGCGCCGCGCGGCCGTCATTCCGCACGTCGGGAAGGAAGGCGGTGAGGAGCCCGATCAGCGGCAAAAACGAGCAGATCCGATAGACGAATTCGATGCTGGTCCAGTCGGCGAGCACGCCCAACACCGCGGCGCCGATGCCGGCCATGCCGAACGCCAGGCCGAAGAAAAGACCCGACACCATGCCGACGCGTCCCGGCATCAGTTCCTGGGCATAGACGACGATCGCAGAAAATGCCGACGACAGCACGAGGCCGATGAGAACAGTGAGCCCGATCGTTGCCGCGAGGCCAACATAAGGCAGCGCCAAAGTGAAGGGCAGCACGCCCAGGATCGACGCCCAGATAACGCGTTTGCGGCCGATGCGGTCGCCGATCGGACCGCCGACGAAGGTTCCGACCGCAGCGGAGGCGAGGAACACGAACAGGCAGAGCTGGGCCTTCTCCGTCGGCATGTTGAAGCGATGCATCAGATAAAAGATGTAATAGCTGGTGATGCTCGACAGGTAGAAGAATTTGGAGAAGATCAAGGCGACGAGCACCACGATGGCGCGGCGGACCTGACCTGCCGGCAATGTCGTGGGAGCGAGCGCTGCCGGTCCGGCTTTTCGCGCGCCATGGCCGGTGTTTTTGTACCAGCGTCCGACCCCGGTCAGCAGCACAATGCCGACGAGCGCCAGCAGCGCGAACCAGGCGAGGCTCTGCTGCCCGCGCGGCAGGATGAAGAATGCTGCGATGAGCGGCGCCAGGGAGTTGCCGAAATTGCCGCCGACCTGGAACAGTGACTGCGCAAATCCATGTGCACCGCCGGAAGCAAGCCGCGCGAGCCGCGATGATTCCGGATGGAAGATCGCCGATCCGATCCCAAGCAAAGCCGCGCCGCCGAGCAAAATGAGAAAGCTCGGCGCAAAAGCCAATATTGCAAGCCCCAGCAGCGTGCAGGTCATGCCGAACGGCAGCGAATAGGGTTGCGGACGATGATCGGTATAAAGACCGACGACCGGCTGTAGCAGCGATGCGATGCCTTGATAGATCAGCGTGATGACGCCGATCTGGGCGAAACTGAGATCGAAGCTGCTCTTGAGCATCGGATAGATCGCCGGCAGCAGCGACGTCGCCACGTCATTGAGGAAATGGCAAAAGGTGATCGCTCCGAGAATCGCAACGGCTGTCGCGCCGGCCTGTTGCCGGCCAATAACGGCTTGGCTCAAGGGAAAGACCTTTCCTGACCTCTGCCGACCGCTATCGGCATGATCGGTGTTGGCGCATGTCATAAACGCCCGCGCGGCGGCCTGCCATCCCAATCGAGCATCACACCTATGTGCGAGGCGGGGTCTGACGCGTGCTCTGGTCGGTCTGGGGCTCGATTTTGCCAGAGTATCGCATCGGGATTTCCACTATCTTACCGGCGGCTGGCCGGCGGTTTCATCGACCGTGCCGGCCGTCGATAGGGAGAGAAGAATTATGGACATTCAACTATGCGGCACGGTGCCGTCGCGGCGCGGGCCGCCAGACAGTTTTACCGGTGTGGTCTGGCAGGAGCCGATCATCGAGGCGCCGGCGCCGGCGCTCCTGCGTTCCGGCCTGGTGCGCTTCGAGCCCGGCGCGCGGACCCACTGGCACACCCATCCGCTCGGCCAGACATTATTCGTAGTGTCCGGCGCCGGCCGGGTGCAGACTTTCGGCGGCAAGGTCCGCGAGATCAAGGGCGGCGACGTGGTCTGGATCCCTCCGAACGAAAAGCATTGGCACGGCGCCTCGCCGACGACCAACATGGTTCACGTCGCCATGCAGGAAGCGCTCGACGGCAAGCACGTCACCTGGATGGAGCCGGTGACCGACGAGCAATATAAGGCGGCGCCGTAACTCCATGCGCTACGAGCTGTACTACTGGCCTTCGATCCAGGGCCGCGGCGAGTTCATCCGCCTCGCCCTGGAAGAAGCTGGGGCCGATTACGTCGATGTCGCGCGCCAAGGCAAGCGCGGCATGGCGAAGATGATGGCGCTCCTCGACGGCAAGGGCGTCGCGCATCCGCCTTACGCGCCGCCTTTCGTCAAAGCCGGCAAGTTCGTCGTCGCGCAGACCGCGGAAATCCTGGCCTTCCTCGGTCCGCGTTTGAGACTTTCGCCGCGCGACGAAGACGGCCGGCTATGGGCGCACCAATTGCAGCTTACCATCGCCGATCTCGTCGTGCGCATTCACGACACCCATCACCCGGTCTCGGGCTGGCTCTATTTCGAGGAACAGCGTCCGGCGGCCAAGCGCCGCACCCAGGATTTCTGGCGCTTTCAGGTGCCGAAAATGCTCGGCTATTTCGAACGCGTGCTGGCGAAGAACGGCGGCAAATACGCGGTCGGCCGCAGTCTGACTTATGTCGACCTGTCGCTGTTTCAGATCGTCGAGGGCATGCGTTACGCGTTTCCCAAACGCATGAAGCGCTACGAGAAGAAAATACCGGGGCTGGTGGCATTGCGCGACCGGGTGGCGCTGCGGCCGCGGATAAAGGCCTACCTCGCGTCGAAGCGGCGCATCCCGTTTTCCCAATGGGGCATCTACCGCTATTTCAAGGAACTCGACGCGTAGGCCTGCTTAATCGCGGCTGCGGCGATGGCAATATAGAAACAGTCGGGTTAAGTAGGGGCGGAAAAGGCGGGGAGGACCAACGGGACCATGTCAGGCTATTGGCAAAATTTCGATCTCACGCAGGGGATCAATATCCTGCGGCTGATCTGCGGGCTGTTCTTCATTCCGCATATCTACGCCAAATTCTTCGTTCCGGAGGCGCTCGGCTTCTTCAAGGCGGCGAAGTTCACTCCGCCGGCGCTCTATATGTACGTCGCCTGCGTCGTCGAGATCTTCATCGCGGCCGGACTGATCTTCGCGATTTTCCCGTTTTATGCCGGCCTGCTTGGCTTCATTCACTTGCTGATCGCCAGTGGCGCGGTATGGAAGGTCACCGGCGGCAAGTGGCTGTGGAACATCGGCGGTCACGAATATTGCGTGTTCTGGGCAATCTGCTGCCTGATCGTGGCGATGCATTATTCGGCCGACGCCATGCCGTTCCTGCCGTTCAAATAGCCGAAGCTTCGGCAAGGAGTATTGCCAATGATCAGAGCGGCTATTGTCGGGCTTGGCTGGTGGGGGAAGACGGTTGTCGAATCGGCAGAGGGCAGCGACGCCATCCGCTTCGTCGCCGGCGCGACGCGCACGGTGACGGCGGATACCGAGGCTTTCGCCAAGAAGAACGGCTTTAAGCTTGAGGCGGATTACGGCGCGATCCTCGCCGACAAAAACGTCGACGCCGTCGTGCTGGCGACGCCGCATTCGATGCACGGTGCGCAGGTGGTCGCCGCCGCGGCCGCAGGAAAGCACGTGTTCTGCGAGAAGCCGTTCACGCTGACCAAGCGCGAAGCGGAAGAGGCAGTCGCTGCCGTGAACAAGGCCGGGGTGACGCTGGGGCTCGGTTACAATCGCCGGCTCCATCCTGAAATTATCAAGCTGCGCGAGATGATCCGCACGGGCGAACTCGGCATCGTCCTCCATGTCGAAGCCACCATGACATTTCCCAATGTGCTGTTCATCAATCCGGGCCATTGGCGCGCCGACAGGAACGAAACGCCGTGCGGCGGCCTGATGCCAATGGGCGTGCATGCGGTCGACGGCATGATCGATCTGTGCGGCCCGATCGACCACGTCTTCGCGCAGAGTTTCCGCCGTGCTGCCCCGATCGATGCCGACGACACCACCTCGATCCTGTTTCGGATGAAGGAGGGCATGTCGGGTTATCTCGGCACCATGACCACGACCGGTCCGGGCTTCTCCTTCCAGGTGTTCGGCTCCAAGGGTTGGCTGCGGCTCGAAGGGGTGACGCATGTCGCCGGCGCCTCGTCGGAGGAACGCCGCACCAATTTGTTCGGCACCTGCAAATTCCAGCCGGTGAAGGGCGAGGCGAAGGTCTGGCAAGCGGCGAAACTCGATGTGTCGCGCGCCGCGCTCGAAGCCTTCGCCAAGGCGGCCGAGGGCGGCCCGGCCTATCCGATCCCCTACGATCAGATGATCCACGGCGTCGCGGTGACCGAAGCCATCGTGCGCGCTGCGGGTTCGGAGAAGGTCGAGAAGGTACAGTGACGAAGTTCAACGCAACGTTCCCCGGACGCGGTGCAGCGCGAAGCGGTGCACCGCAGATCCGGGGTCTTAACAAGCTCGGCGTTTCGTTGCGCTGACTTCGCGACGATCCCGGGTCTGCAGCACACCACTTCGTGCTGTGCTGCGCCCGGGAAAAGCGTGAAAAATAGGAAACCCAAAATGGATCTCGGTAACGGCCTCGGCCATCTGACCTATTCGACGCTGGTACATCCGGCCGACAACTGGGAGCAGCTCTACCATTCGCTCACCACCTATCTGCCGCAAGTCAAGGCGCGCATCGCCGGCAACAAGGCGTTCGGTGTTTGCATCCGGCTGTCGGCGAGTTCGGCGGAAACGCTCGCCAACAGCCCGGCCGAGCGCGCCAAGCTGAAGAAATTTCTCGATGACAACGACATGTACATCTACACCGCCAATGCCTTCGTCTACGGGCATTTCAAAGGCGACAAGGTGAAGGAGCAGGTTTACGAGCCGGATTGGCGCGGCGAGGAACGCACCCAATACACCATCAATGTCGCCAATGTGCTGGCCGATGTTTGCCCGGCCGGCATCGCGCCGTCGATCCAGAGCGCGCCGCTTGGTTTCAAGCCGCGGGTGACCGGGGACGACGTGATCGACAGCTACACCGATCACGTGCTGCGCGTCGTCGCGCATCTCATCGCTCTGGAATCAAAGACCGGCCGCTGTGTGCAGCTGGCGCTCGAGCCGGAGCCGTTTTGCTTTCTCGAAACCACCGACGAGACCATCGCCTATTTCCGCAATCAGCTCTATTCCGGCGCCGCGGTCGAGAAGCTCGCCAGGCTCGCGCACGTGCCGATCTCCGAAGCCAACGAAGCGTTGCGCCGCCATGTCGGCATCGTCTACGACATTTGCCACCAGGCGGTCGAATACGAGAATATCTCGGAGTCCTGTCAGAAGCTCATCGATGGCGGTGTGCCGATCTTCAAATTCCAGGAAGCCGCCGCGCTGCATATTCCGGAAGTGACGCAGGACGTCGCCAATACGCTCAAGCGCTATGCCAAGACGATTTATCTCACCCAGACGATCCAGAAAATGGACGGCAAGCTGACGAAGTTCCTCAACGTCGACGACGCCATTGCCGCCTTCGAAAAGGATCCGGGGCCCCGGGAATGGCGCACGCATATCCACGTGCCGGTGTTTCTCGACGATCTCGGGGCGTTCCGCACAACGCGCTTTGCCATCGAGGACGGCTTACGTTTCCATAAGCAGAAGCCATTGTCGCGCCATCTCGAAGTCGAGACCTACACCTGGGACGTGCTGCCCGAGAACCTCAAGAAGGGCGACATCGTCGATAACGTCTGCCGCGAGCTCGAATGGGTGCGCGGGCAATTGGTGTGATGCGTCGCGTGTTTTCGCAAGGAGTATTGGCATGAAAGTCGGTTTCATCGGACTTGGCCGCATGGGTTCGGCCATGGCGCGCCGGCTGGTCGACGGCAAGCATGACGTCGGCGTCTTCAATCGCAGTCCCGAGAAATTAAAGCCGCTGACCGAGGCCGGCGCCAAGCCGCTCGACTCGGTCAAGGCGGCGGCGAATTACGGCGAGGCGGTTTTCACCATGCTCGCCGACGACGCGGCGCTTTTGGAGGTGGTGGCCAAGCCGGGTGGTTTGCTGCAATCGTTGCCGAAAGGCGGCATCCATATCTGCGCCGGCACCCATAGCGTTGCGGCCATCCAGAATATCAAAAAGCTGCACGGCGATGCCGGACAAATTCTGCTCGCGACGCCGATGCTGGGACGGCCGGAGCTTGTCGCGGCCGGCACGGCGGGCATGCTGGTCGCCGGCGACAAAGACGCAGTCGCCCGCTGCCGTCCTTTGTTCGACGCGATTCCGCGCCGCACGTTTGAAGCCGGCACCGACCCTGTCGCGGCCGCCGCGATCAAGATCGCCAATAATTTCGTGCTCGGCTGCGCTATTGAGGCGATGGGCGAGGGTTTCTCGCTCATCCGCAAATACGACGTCACGCCCGACGTTTTCCTCGACGTCATGACCGACGGCCTATTCGCCTGCTCGGCTTACAAGGTCTACGGCAAGATCATCGCCGAGGAACGCTACTTGCCGGCCGGCCAGCGCGCGATTTTGGGATTAAAGGATGCCAATTTCGCGCTGGAGGCCGGCGGCGCGGTCGGCGTGCCGCTGCCGTCGGGGAACGTCTGGCGCGATCGGCTGGTCGGCGCGGTGGCGCACGGCGAGGCCGAGCACGACTGGGCGGTGATGGCGAAGGACCAGGCGCGGGCGAGCGGGCTGGATTAGCAACAAGTTACGCGCGCCACAGCGTGATCAGCAGCCCGCCGGCAATAATGAGCGACCCGCCGACATAGATCGGCAGCGGCGGCCGCACGCCGAAGACGAGCAGATTGATCGCCTGAGCGACCAAAAAGAACAGTGTGACATAAACGCCAAGGAGCCTACCGAAATCCCACGGCGGTGCGTTGACCGCAACCCCGTAAGCGAACAGGACCATAGCGCCCGCGGCAAAGAAGGCCGCGCGGCTTCCAATCGCCGTGCTGTGCAGGCCGACCCGGACCAGCGCATCGCCGCCGGCTTCGAGCACCGCGGCGACCAGCAGCAGCAGATAGGCAACGGCAAAATTCATAGATCGAGCCGGCAATCCGACTGCGGTATGGCGCAGCACGGTAGTACGTAGCCGGTTTCGGGCTCGTCGATCGGCTCGACGTAGCTCACGCTGCCTTCGCTGAGCGCGATCCGGCACAGGCCGCAGCTGCCGGCCCGACAGCCGAAAACCGGCGAGACACCGGCCGCCTCGGCGAGGTTGAGCAGCGTGCCCGACGCCGGCGTCCAGACCACGTCCATATGGCTGCGCGTGAAAGCGACCTTGAACGTCGCCTGCGGATCGGCCGCCATGCTTCGCGCCGGCAACAGCGTCGCAGGCCCGAATGCTTCATAGCGAATGTTCAAGGGGCTGACGCCGGCCTCGACGAGGCCGTCATGCATCTGCCGGATGAACTCGCCCGGACCGCAGGTGGCAATCAAGCTTCTTGCTGAAAAACCATTGCTCAATCGCGCAAACCGCTTTGACGCCATGCGCAGCGTCAAATTCTGCCGCTCGACGTAGCTTGTCGAAATTTGCTCGGGCTCGCCGCTTACTACGTCGCGGGCTACTGCTACTACTTGGGCCGGCGAATAGCGGCGCGACGCTTCGGTTACTGCAAGGTGTGTTACGCTGTAGGTCTTATTGATAACACCATGGGAGACGCTACCACCAAAGGCATCGCGGATCGCATTGCGGTAGGGATGGTAGCCATCCGTCGTGATTTCAGGCGAGCCGATCACACGTTGGCGCAAGTCCTGAATGAATTGATCCGTGGCTTCGGTGCGAATCGCTTGCCGGTGAGGTAGCTAATGATCGCGCGGCTCGAAGCGCCTAAGGCGATATAGGTGTATTGATCGCCGGTCACAGGAGAAACGCGCACCGGTCCTTTTTGCGGATTGCGCTTGTGACCGACATAAGACCAGAGCTCGTCACATTCGATACAGGAACACCTCGGCGAGCGGTGCGGCGGCGTAAGGGAGAAGGTCGCTTGCCGCCAGCCGTCCATGCTTCGGCGCGGGCAGACCCGGCAGCGGTGGCGCGCCATTGAGCCGCGAATAGGCTACGACCGCTTGCAACCGTCGCCGCTCGGCCAAAAGCGCGGCGAGCTCGCCGGCAAGCGGATGCTCGCCTGGCCGGCGCATGCCAATGGCGGCGAACACGTCGCGCCGGCCGGAGCGGGTCGCCTGTTCGATCATGCTCATGATCGGGGTCACGCCGATCCCGGCGCCGGCGAGCACGAGCGGCGTGTCGTCATCGAGGTCAGGATGGAAATTGCCGCGCGGCCGCTCGACGTGAAGGATGTCCCAGATCTGGACGCTGGCGATGCGCGCCGACGACCGGCCGAGCGCGCCTTTCCCATCGCGGAGAAGTTTGACGGTGATGCGGCAGCCCTGCGTCGAATCGAGCGCGGAGAGGCTGTAGGTGCTTTTGAAGCTGTCAGGCCAGACGATGGTGAGGTATTGGCCCGGCAGCGAATCGGACATCCGTGCGCGGCCATCCGGCCGCAGCCAAAGCGAGACGATATCGTTCGTCTCCGCCACGATCGCTTCCACGCGCATGGCCGTGGTTGGCGATGACGTTGCCTCGATCCGCCGGCGCGTCTCGGCGTCAACCATCCGCCGCACCCGCGAACGCCACTTGGCCGAGATGTCCCGCGCCCGGATCACACGGCGCAGCGACACCGGATCCCGATCGGCGAACTGGGTTGCCGCGATCACCTCGCGCACGGTCGGCGATGACTTGTCGCGCGTCACAAGCGTGACAGCGTCCGAGCGCATGACCACGCCCTCTGCCAGAACCCGGCAATAGAAACCGGTCCGGTTGGCGGCAAGGAAGCGGACGGAGAAATCGCTGCCGGCATCCATGTGCATCACGAGCTTGTAACAAGGGATGCGCGGTTCGGAGACCTGCAAAACGGCGGTGCCCATGCGCAGAATGTCACCGATGCGAAGCTCGCTTTCGACCAAGCCCGCAGTGGTGACGTTCTCGCCGAACTGGCCCATCGGCAAATGGGCTCGACCGATTTCGCGGCGCCAGAACTCGTAGTGCTCGAACGGATAGCAATAGACCGCCTTGTCAATACCGCCATGCGCCGACAAGTCGGCCTGGCCGTCGCCGGCGAAGTTGAGTTTCTTCAGCGTCAGCGGGTGGTCTACCGGCGCCTTGAAGATGCCGGTGCGAAACGACATGCCGCGGTAGGTGACCAGCCGGGGCTCGCCGACGTTCAACGACACCACATTGCCGTTCATGGCGGCGCCCCTCAAAAATCACCGACCGCCATGAACGGAAGGTTCCGGACATGGCGGTCAATGTCGATGGCGTGCGAAGGGGGGAAGGTCGCCCGCATCGCAACTACAGGCGGCCGACTTTAGGCAGCCTTGGCTTCTCCGATCGCCGGAACAAGCGGCGCTTCGCGTTTAAACTTGGCGTGGTTGAGCTCAAGATCGTTGTTGATGTGGCCGACCGCCGTGGGTTTACGCGCATGGAAGGTCAAGATCCACGCAATCCCCGCCAGCAGATAGACGACGTAGGCGTAGGGGAAATAATTCACCGGCGGAGCGGGCACCGGAATGACGCTGCCCACGGTTGGGATCATCAACAGCAGAATCGCGGCCGCGGCCATGACCAGGTCGACAGGGCGCTGCTCGCCGAGCCGCTTGAGATAGACCGGCGCCGCCACGGTGATCAGGCAGTACGGCGTGATGAAGCCGAATGCCGCCAGCGTGCCGGCGTAGTTGAAGATGTCGAGCGCCGCGAGCCCCCCCAGCGTTGCCAGCGTCGGCAGCGCAAACGAGATGATCGACATCGTCGTCACCGCGATATGCGGTGTCTCGTTGGTCTCGTGCGAGTCCGCCGTCGCCTCGTGGAAAATGCCGTGGCGTCCCATGGCATAGATCACGCGCGAGCCGGCATTGATGCAGGAGCAATTGAGCGCGAAGAAGCTGACCATCGCGCCGATCGACAGCGGAATCGACAGCAGCGGGACATGGGCCAGCATCGCCAGCGTGTTCAGCGGCGTGTCCAGCTGGTCGAGCGTCTTTGAATAGCCGCGAACACCCAGGACTTCCACGTAGGTCACAAACACGAAGAAGGCGCCGGACAAGATAAGACTGACCATGACGGCGCGCGGTATCGTCTTCAACGGATTCTTTGCTTCATCGCCGAAAGCGGTGGCGCACTCGAAACCGACGAGACTGAAGATCGCGACCACGACGCCGAGGCCGACGCTCGACCACGGCAGCTTGGCGACATCGAATTGCGCCGCATCGATTGCGAAGTGGTGTTGAGAGAGCACAAGGACGGAGAGGATCAGGATCAAGGCCACCGAGATGCCTTCGAAGAACAGCATCAGCAGCGCCGAGAGCTGCACATTCTTCCATGCGCAATACCAAGATATGCCGACGCACACCGCGAATAACAGGACCTGCGGCGCATGCAATCCGACCATTTTGAGGAGCGTATCGGCAAAGACGGCGAAGCCGGTCGCGCCGGCGACCGAAATGCCAAGATAGGCCCAGATCAGGGACCAGCCGCCGATCGCGCCCGCGGTCACGCCCAGTCCACGACAAATATAGGCGTACATCGACCCGGAAGTGGTGGATCGGCTGGCGAATTGATTGAGGTTGTACGCAACGAACAACAACATGACGGTGCCCAGCGCATAGGACAGCCAACTCCAATCTCCCGTGTTCGAATACATCACCGGGATGATCAGGGCCGCGGTCATAGTGGGAGAGATCAGTGCGACTGCCTGCGCAAGCACTTCGCTGAAGTTTAGACAGTTCGCTTTAAGCGGTATTTTGGCCATGGCTAACAGCTCCGTTGAATTGACAACGAGTCCTGCGCCCATTCCACGTCCGAGCCCGGTCTCAAGACCACGGTGCGGCAGGCCGATGCTCAAAAGGCTATTGCGCGAATGGACCGGTCAACACATCCAGTTTTCAAATGGCGCGGGGTCCAAGGGGCGATGTCCACGTTAAAATTTCGGGCATGCCAGGGTCGGCCAAAGCCACACCCGCACGCTGAGCGCAAGCTACCCCGGCGCCACAATTATGCGTGGCGCAAACCCTTTATGCGCGGCGACGTCCGGGTCAGAAATTCCAGTCGACGTCGAGATCGGAGTCGACGCGAAGTTGCGCGCCGACGCCGCCATTGACCGCCGCATAGGCGCCGAATTTTACGCCTTTCACAGCGTCGTCATAACGATAGGTCGAAAGTACCGGCAACACGTCGAGACCGGGCGCGCCGATCTTCTGATCGATCGAAGTCATGCTGCATCGGTAACAGGGATTGACGAAGCGCAGCGCGACGTCGCCGCAACGGGCATTGGTGAAATAATCTTCGTCGTGCTCGTCGATTCCGGACACGACGATGTTCGGCCGGAACCGATTCATCGGCACTGCTTGCGACAGCTTCTGATTGAGCGCGGCATGTGACGCTTCCGAGATGACGAGAACGCCGTAATTATCGACGAAGCTTGTCGGCGCCGCGTCGCGCTGCGGATATTGCACGCCGCCCTTGCGTAATGTCTGGGGGTCGCATTTGGCGAGCCGGAACGGTCCGGCCAGATATGCGCTGAACCACGCATCGGCGGCCGGATTTGTCGCCAGCGCCTCGTGATTTTCGCCGAACAGAGATATGGTGAGCGGCGCGCCGGCGCCGTTTGCCGAGACATGCAGCGGCTCCATGCCCGGAGCGTTGAGAATCAAGCCACCGTTGGCGAATTCCGGTTTCACCAGCGCGAGCTTTGGATGTTCGCGCTGGGTGACGAAGGTACCGCTGTCATCGACCACCATCCAGTTGCGGTCGAACGCGAAGCCGGTCGACACGATCGAAACTTCTTTCATGTGCACCCCGCCGCAGGATTTGATCGGGTAGACGTAGAGCTCTGCGATTTTTGGCATCGTACTTCTCCTTTGGCCCGGCGTTATCCAGCAGCGCTCGCAATTGGCGGCGCCGTCCCCGCATGGTTGAAAGCCTCGGCAAAAAAGCGTTCCGCGGGCAGTCCCCCGGCCTGCGTGAAATCGGAAAATGCCGTATCGATTAGCCCCGGGCTGCCGCAGGCATAGACATCGAAAGACGACAGATCGGGAAAGTCTTCGAGTACTGCGCGATGGACGAGCCCGACGCGTCCGGACCACCCGTCGGCATTCGTCAGCTCGGAGAGAACGGGCGTTGCGTGCGCGCCGTGCGACGCCGGGTTTTCAAGTGCGTAGAATCCGGATCTGTGGCGGCTGCCCCAATAGAGATGAAAGGCGCGCTTATTCCCGGTTTGCGACAGCAATTCCAGCATTGCCAGGATCGGCGCGATGCCGGTGCCGCCGGCAAGCATGATCGCCGGGCGCGCTGTATTGCCGGAAAATCCGAAATCGCCGAACGGCCCCTCCAAGCGGACGATGTCGCCCGGACGCAATCGCTCGTGGACGTGGGATGTGAAGCGCCCGTTGGCAACGCGCCCGATGTGCAGCTCGAGCGAGCCGTCGGCGCGGGGTGCATTGGCGACCGAGAAGGGATGCAGCCGGCCGTCTTGGCCGACCACGCAGATATACTGGCCGGGCCGGTACTGGATCGCCGCGGTCGGCGGCGGCTTGAGTGTCACGATGGCGACGTCGGGCGAGGGTTTTGCGATTGCAACCACGCGGGCAGGGCGCCGGAATCTCGTGGCGACGGGCCGCGCCGCCAGTTCCGCCACATCCAGCGTGACGTCGCCTAGGGGTTTGGCGCAGCACAACAATGCTTCGTCGTGAGCCGCTTGCCGCGTGCCCGCCGGCGAACCGCTGTCATAGTTGACGATGCCGGCGACAATAATGGCCCGGCATGTCCCGCAACTGCCGCCGCGGCAGGCATGCGGTAGCCAAATTTCGTTGCGCAGGGCCGCTTCCAGGATCGTTTCATTCCGTCCAACCGCAAAGCATTTGCCGCTGCGGGCAAGCGTAATCCGGGCGACCGGAGGCACGGTCTTTGCAAGGTGCGTAGTCATGTCCCAGGTCGCGAGCCTAGGGACGCCACGGACCGTGGAAAAGGTCCAACAATGACTGATGGAGGGGTCCAGTGCTGCGACCTTGGAAAATCAGCCTTGCCGAGCGGGTCGATCGGAGCCGAAGCATCCCGGTCTACCAGCAGATCGTTCAGGCGCTGATTCACGATATCCAGCGCGGCCGGCTGTTGCCGGGCACGTTTCTGCCCAGTAGCCGCGAACTCGCCGGCACGCTTGGCGTCAACCGCAAGACCATCGTGCTGGCCTATGACGACTTGATCGCCCAGGGCTGGCTGGCGTCCGACGGTACGCGCGGGACGATCGTATCCGATTCACTGCCCGAATTGGCGCCACAGCTATCGCCGGTTCCGCCGATCGACCTCTATGAAAGCGCTTCGCCGGAATTCAAAATCCACCCCTCGGCCGATCCGCTGCCGGCCTTTGTCGAGAATACCGATTTGACCTTCGACGACGGCGCGCCGGATTCGCGGCTGCTGTCGCCGGATGTGTTATCACGTGCCTATCGTACGGCGCTCCGCCAGGCCGCTCGCGGCAATTGGCTTGGCTATGGCGATCCGCGCGGCTCGCCGATTCTGCGCGAGACCATCGCCAACATGTTGACCGCGCACCGCGGCATCGTGGCGAACGCGGACAATATCTGCATCACCCGCGGCAGCCAGATGGCGATCTTCCTTGCCGCCCGGATTCTTGTCCGGCCCGGCGAAACCGTGGTGGTCGAAGCGCTCAGTTATTCGCCGGCATGGGAAGCGTTTCGCGCGGCGGGCGCCTCGGTCGTCGGCGCCAGGCTGGATGACAATGGCCTCGACGTCGAGGACCTCGAAGCGCTATGCCGCAAGCACAAGGTCCGCGCGCTCTACCTGACGCCGCACCACCAGTTCCCGACGACGGTGTCGCTGACGCCGCAGCGCCGCTTGCGGCTTCTCGATCTTGCGGGCCAGTTCGGTTTCGCCGTGATCGAGGACGATTACGATCACGAATTTCATTTTGAACAGCAGCCATTGTTGCCGATCGCAAGCTATGCGCCACGCCGCACCGTCTATATCGGCTCGATGTCGAAGCTGTTGCTGCCGGGCTTGCGTATCGGTTACGTCGCCGCGGCTCCCGACGTGATTCGCCTGATGGCGAACGAGACGGTGATCATCGACCGTCAAGGAAACGTACCGACGGAACTGGCGGTGGTGGAGCTGATCGAGTCTGGCGAGCTGCACCGCCATGCCCGCAAAGCGCTGCAGGTGTACTTGCGCCGGCGTAATGCGTTCGCAGAACTGCTGCGGGAGAATTTCGGCGACGCCGTCGATTTCAAGAGACCCGACGGTGGACTTTCGTTCTGGCTCAAATTCGGCGATGCCGCGGTGCTGGACGCGATCGAGAAGAATGCGCCCAAATGCGGCGTGCGGTTCCTGCCGTCGCGGTCGTTCGCCGTCCCGCCCTACCAGCAGCGGGGATTGCGGCTCGGTTATGCGAGCCTCGATCCCGATGAAGCGACAGAGGCGGTACGGCGGCTGCGGCGTGCGGCCAATAGCGCGATACGGCCGAAGGTATTGCAGCAGCATTGATCTGTAATCACGACCGACTGCCCGGTGGCGCACGGCGAAGCCGAGTACGACCGGGCGGTGATGGCGAAGAATCAGGCCGGCCAGCCGGCTGGATTGAGCCGCCGCCGATAAGCGAAATCTTTAAAAGCGCCGAAAATTGCTCTGTGCCCTCAGTCACAGCGCTTTTGGCGGCCGCTCCCTATTGTTCAAGGAGAGACGGGGAGTCGGAGATGCGCCATGACCATCTTCCCACGCGAACTGACACGCTTGCCGGAATTGATCGCCGGCAATCTTATGCGCTGGGCATACCACAACCCACGCGGTGATCTGCGCGACTTGAGTGACAAAGCCTTGGAGGATATCGGCATACCCGAGCCGCCCAAGCGCGACCTTGACGCCGTGAAGCCGTTCTGGATGCCGTGAAGCGAGGGAGCTAAGCTGCTCCGCGCACGCTGTCTAGCGCGTCCTTCATCGTCTTGGCGCATTGTCGCAGGCCTTCGCGCTCCGCGTCGAACATGGCCGGCTGCAGCACGTCGATGACGCCGCGTCTTTTTCGACTTTTTCACGCAAGCCTTCGACAGTCTCGCCGCGCTCCTTCAGAAGTGCCGCGATTGACCGCCGCCATGGCGCAGGCGCAGCCGACGGTCCCGGTGCCGATAATGCCGATCTTCATGGTGCTTCAACCCGGTTGTGGAAACCGCGTTCCATTTACCCGCATTCGTGCCCTGTTATGGTAGGGATCACCCCACCAAAGTCGTCCCTTCGACTTACATAATACGCTTTCGGAATACGGCATGGATATCCTGCGCGAGACCGACTTCGATTTTCTCGGCCCGAAGACCACGGGAAAGGTCCGCGATATCTACGATCAAGGCGACCGGCTGGTCTTGGTCACCACCGACCGCCATTCCTCCTTCGACCGCATCATCGCGCATGTTCCGTGGAAGGGTCAGGTGCTCAATCAGATCAGCGCGCATTGGTTTGCGCTGACCAAGGACATCGTGCCGAACCATGTGCTGGCGGTTCCCGATCCGAACGTGACCATCGCCCGCAAATGCCAACTGGTGCCGATCGAAGCGGTGGTGCGCGGCTACCTGACCGGCGTCACCGACACCGCGATCTGGACCCGCTACGGCAAGGGCCAGCGCGATTTCGGCGGCCTCAAGCTGCCCGACGCCATGCGCAAGAACCAGAAGCTGCCGCAGCCGATCTTTGATCCGACCACGAAGGAGGCCGCGCACGACCGCACGCTTTCGCCCGCAGAGATGATCGCCGAGGGTTTTGTCAGCAAGGAGTTATTCGCGCGCATCAAGAATACCGCGCTTGCGCTTTTTGCGCGCGGCCAGGAGATCGCAGCGAGCCGCGGCCTCCTTCTGGTTGACACCAAATACGAGTTCGGCCTCGATGGGCAGGACGGGCTGATTTTGATCGACGAGATCCACACCCCGGATTCGTCGCGCTACTGGCAACGCGATACCTACGCGGCGCGGCTCGACGCCGGCCAGGAGCCGGATTATTTTGACAAGGAGTTTTTGCGGCTGTGGTTTAGGGAACATTCCGACCCTTATGCCGACAAGGAATTGCCGCAGGCGCCGCGCGAGCTCGTCGAGGAACTCTCGCGCCGCTATATCCGCATGTACGAGCAGATCACCGGCAATAGCTTTGTGCCGGGCGCGACGCCGATCCTGTCGCGGATTGCGCGGAATTTGCGGCCTTTCGCCGTCTGAAATGAATCGCCGACGGCCGGCTGATTCGTCATGTCAGAGGCATGACGCAAATTTGCGCAGCAACGATTCGCATTATTAAATTGCATTTTGCTCCACTCATCGGCATTTAAATTTTTTCCTCGCTGCGGTGGTGCAAGATACGCAAGGATCGTGTGCGCGTTTTCCAAATTGTGATCGCATTCAATGCCACGCATGTTGAGCGGTCAAATCTTCGACGCAAATGGCGCGTAGAGACTGGCGCGATCAGGGGCGGTCTGCCGCAGAATCGTCGGTGGCGCTCGGCGGATCAATCAAGAAACGAAGGGATGGAATCGCCCGTAAACGTCGATCAGTTACGGGAGATGACCATGTCCACCCAGTTATTCACGTCTCAATCGGCAGCGTTCCGCGAAAATGTCATAATCAAGCCGGGCCACGTGGGCTCGCTGCTGCGGAGCCTCATTGAAACGCTTCGCGAGTGGCGCCGGCGCGCCCAGTCGCGCCAAGAGCTCGCGATGCTGTCGGAGCTCGAGCGAATGGACCTTGGGTTTCGGGATCGCATCGCGGCTGAAATAGCGAAGCCCTTCTGGCGCGCCTGATCGCACGCTGGCCGAGCGCCCGCAGATCTAGCCGAGCGCCTTAGTGCCGGCGTCGGCGATCTGCTCGTCCTCGTGCGACTGCACACCGGACACGCCGACGCCGCCGACGCATTCATTGTCATGCAGGAGAGGCACGCCGCCCTGGATGAGGGTGCCGGGAAAATCGGCGAAGGCCGGCCGCGCCTTGACCATGTCCTCGAAAAACTTGCTCGGCCGCCCGGTCATGGCCGAGGTGCGGGCCTTGCCGATCGATACTTCTCCGGAAATCCGCGGCGCGCCGTCCATGCGGGTAAAGCCGAGCAGAATGCCGCTGTCGTCGAGTACCGAAATCGCCACCGCCCAGTTGTTCTTGGCAGCCTCCGCCTCGCAGGCGGCGATGACTTTCTTCACGTCGGCGGACGTCAATGCGTGCTTGGTGCGCATAAATGCTCCTGGTGCGGTTTAAGAAATCTTGTACGGTGGGCGTGGCGCGCCGCGATGTCGTGGTCGCGTGGGCAAAATCGCAGGCGCGCCATGCCCAAGCGAAGAGAGCCGAGACACGATTTTGCCCACCCTAGAAAATTTACTTCAGCGAGAAACGAATCGGCACTGTGAGATCGAGCTTGGCTTCGGTCATGGTCGCCGGAAAGGGCGGCAGCGGCTGGGCGCGTTCGATCATCGACATGACCTCGTCGTCGAGCGCCGGATAGCCGGAGCTGTGCGCCACATGGTGCTCCAGCACGCGGCCGCTGCGGTCGACGCTGAAGCTTAACAGCACCACGCCTTCCTCGCCGTGCTCCTGCGCCGCGCTCGGATAGCGCTTGTACTGTTCCAGGTGCCGCACCAGGCTCGTCTGCCATGCCGGAGCGATGTGGGGAGCGCCGCCTTTGCTGCGCGCCGGCATCGCCGGCGTCGGTGGCTTCTGTTCTTCGACCTTCGGTGGTGGCGGTGGGGTTTCGGGAGCGACGACGGCTTGCGGTTCCGGGGGCGGTGGCGGCGGCTTCTCGACCTCCTGCGGCGGTTGTTCGGGGGTCGGCGCCACTTCAGGCTGATCCACGGTGTCGTCGGTCGGCGAGAAATCGACTGCGATCGGCGTCGTGTCGTCGCCGATTTCGTCCGGCTTGTGCACGTAGACGTAAGCGGCGACAGCGGCGAGGTGAACGCCGAGCACGATAAGCGCGGCAAAGGCCCAGCGCCGCAGATCGCGCGGCTCGTCGTCATCGAACCAGGTGAGCGAAGCTACGTTCATTTCGCGTCGCGCGTTTCCATGCCAACCAGGGCGATTTTCAGATAACCGGAATCGCGCAGCACGTTCATCAATTGCATGACGTCGCCATAAGGCACCGCGCGGTCGCCACGCATGAAGATGCGCTGCTCCTTGTCGCCGCCGGTGGCGCTGGCGAGCGCGGCCGGCAGCGCCTCGCGCGACACCATGTTGTCGCCGATCGCCAGCGAGCCGTCGGCCTTGAGCGTGACGTAAACCGGCTTCGGCGGCCGTTGCTGCTGCGGCGCGGTCGAGGAGGGTAGATCGACGCCGACGTCGACCGTCGCCAGCGGCGCCGCCACCATGAAGATGATGAGCAGCACCAGCATCACGTCGATGAACGGCGTGACGTTGATGTCGTGCACCTCGGTGAGCTCGTCGGTGCCGTGATCGAGGCGGATGGCCATGGGACTAAGCTCTACTCAACTCGGGATTACTCGGCGGCCTGCGGCATCGGCATTTTGGCGCGGTCGAGATCGCGGCTGACAAGCCGCATCACCTGCGCCGAAGCGTCGCCGAGATAGGCGCGGTAATGCGCGGTCTGCCGCGCCAGCACGTTATAGATCATCACCGCGGGGATGGCGGCGACCAAGCCGAACGCGGTGGCAAGGAGCGCCTGCGCGATGCCGGGCGCCACCACCGCGAGATTGGTGGTGTGGGCGTTGGAAATGCCGATGAAGCTGTTCATGATGCCCCACACCGTGCCGAACAGGCCGACGAACGGCGCGGTGGAGCCGATGGTGGCCAGCACGCCGGTGCCGCGCGAGATTTTGCGGCTCACCGCCATTTCGATGCGCTCGAGCTGCAGCGCGATGCGTTCCTTCAAGCCTTCGGCGCGCAGATTGGCGGACAGCCGGATTTCCTGGGCCGCCGACTGCATCAGCTGCGTCACCGGGCTATCGCCGTCGCGCAATTGCTCATGCGCCTGCGCGAACGTCGCCGCGCCGTTGAGGATGCGGATATCGCGCCGCACGGTGCTGCGGGCGCCGCGCAATTCCAGCGTTTTGGCGAGCCATACCGTCCAGGTCACCAGCGAGGCGAAAGCAAGCCCGATGATGACGCCCTTCACGATCAGATCGGCATTCTCGAACATGCCCCAGGGCGAAAGATCTTCCGGCAGTTCCGCGGCGCTGACCATGTGCTGGCCAGGCGCAGGCTCGGCGGCGGCTGGGGCCATCGCATTTGGCGACGCGCTTGCGGCCGCGGCCGGCGCCATGGCGTTTGCCGGAGCCTGCGGCGCCGCCGCAGGGCTTGGCGAGGCCTCTGTAGCCGGCGCACTAGTAGAGGGCGGAGCAGACGCGGCAGGTGCGGCGACTGCGGCAGGCGGCATTGCGGACGTGGCGGCCGGCGGAGTAGCGCTCGACGGTGCCGGCGCAGTCACCGGAGCCGCGGCGGGATTGCCCTGCGCGCAAGCCTGTTGCGTCAATGCCGGCGCAAACATCAGCGCGGCGAGGACGCACGGGATGCTGAGCGGCGCACGGCGGCCGGCGCGATGCCATCCGAGAGGCGCCTTGAGTTGTGGCCGCAAAAGAACGTCATGATGCTGCACGGTGCGAAGGCTCCAGCCGGCGAGGTATGAGGCGCGTTGTTTCAGTTTGGAATAATGAAAAACTGCTGTCTTTTCAGCGCTTTCAGTTAGCGGTCTTAGAGCCGTCAGGCAACAAAAATAGCGTCGGAGAAGCAGCACGGGGTTTCGGTTCCGAATGGGAATGGCGTGAATGGCCGGGCCCTTCTGCCTAAACCCGACGCCGGCCACGGTCCACGACGTACGTGGGCACATTATTGTGTCACGAAACAGGCGGAAATCCGATGGCCGCGATGCCATGAGAACCCTCATATCTTCTTCTTGATGCCGATAAAGAAGCCGCGGCGCGAAACCATATTGTGGGGCATACGCGCCGACGGCGGTGCGTTGTCATACCTGCCATTACCAAGCAACCGGGAAGCGATAATTCAGACCGGCCCGCACGAGATTGTCTTTCACCTGACTGGCAACCGTGGTGGTGGGAGGGCCGATTGAGCCCGTCGTGACGTTGCCGGAGTCGAAATAAAGGTATTCGAGGCGGGCGCTGACATTGTCGGTGATGCCGTATTCCAGTCCGCCGCCAGCGGTCCACGTGCCATAGGTGACGGTCGTGCTGGTAGGTCCGGCGGGGATCGTGAAACTGGACCTCAGCTCGCCGGCTGCGCCGCCCGCCGTCGCATAAACGAGGAGCCGGTCGAAGGCCACGCCCAAGCGACCGCGCAGCGTTCCAAACCATGGCATCTGGCTGCTGCCCGACAGGACTCCGGAAGCCAGCGACTGATTCTGGGTGGAGCCGTCAAAATCGGCCTCAAATCCCCAGACAACGAAGCCGGTCTGATAGTTCACGCCGATCTGGGCGCCGCCGACAAATCCCGGAATATTGGTGCTGGCCGAAGCGCTCACACCGCCGCCTGACGCGTTGGTCGTGTCCGTACCAAACCCGGAGCCGGCGTTGAGGCCAAGATAGAGCCCGCTCCAATTGTAAGCTGCCGGCGCCGCAGCGGGCGCGGGGATGGGACCAGGCGACAGATCGGCACTCGACGCGTAGCCGGTGACGGCGAGAAGGCCGATCAGCGCCGTCACTAGCGACGCTAGCGAGGACGGCACCGCGATAGCGCGGTTATGTTTGACGCTCGACCCCATAACACACCTCTTGGTTCCACGCTCCATGGTGTAGGCGCTCATATTTTCTTCTTGATGCCGACGAAAAAGCCGCGGCGCGGCCCGTATTGCGAAGCGAACACGCCGATGCCGCTGCCGTTTCTGATCTGATAGATGGTGTCGAAAATGTTCACGACGTCGAAGCGCACAGTGAGCGGCTTGCCGTCCGGCATGGCGAATTCGTGCGCAATGCTGGTGTTGAACTGCGCATAAGGCGGTTCGGTATCGATATTGGCGTCGCCGGTGCGCAGGCCGGAGCCGTAGATCATGTCGGCACTCACACTGGTCCCGCACAGCGAGTTCCCACCAGTGACTCGCCGGCATAGGACGGCCGGCCGCAAAATTTATAGGCGACGCCGGCCGAGCCGGTTACGAGCTGGGTGTGGTCGGTATAGATCCAGTGCGAGTCGAGGTATTGCAGCTCCGTCAAACCGCCGAGATCGGGGAGCGGCGTGGCGGTGTCGAACAGATACTGGTTCGAGACCACGTCGGTGGCTTTCTCCTGGCTCACGGCGAGGTTGCCATAGGCCTGGAAATTACCGCTGCGATACTTGGCGGAAAATTCGACGCCCTGGACCACGCCCTTGGCGTAATTGAAGGCGCTGAGTACCAAAGCCTGGCCGAAATTGCCGTTGTCGATCAAATCCGTCGCGATCTTGTAATAGGCGTCGAGTCCGAGATCGAGCGTGCTGCAGTCCTTTACGTCGGCCGTGTAACAGCCGAACGGGATTTTCTGATCGACGCCGGCGTCGAAATAATGCGAGCGCTCAGGCAGCACCGGGCTGTTGCCGTCGTTGCTGGCCGCACCAGTCGTCCCGTCGAACAGCGCGGGATTGAACGGCGCCTCCTCGACCATAACCGGCGGCGTGAAATAACGCGCATAGCCGGCGTGCAACGTGGTGTTCGTAAACGGCTTATAGGTAAAGCTGATGCGCGGGCTTAGCTGGTTGGCGTCGGTGTATTGCCACATCTGGTCGAAGCGCAGGCCGGCGTTCATCGTCAGCTTGTCGGTGATCTTCCACTCGTCCTGGGCATAGACGCCGGCAAGCCAGCCGAGCTTGGCGGAATCTTCAGTGATCGGGAAAGGTGGTTCCGCACCGGGCGGCGCTCCGGCCTCGACCCACGACGTGTTATCGATCCAGGCCTGTTCGGCGCTCACGGTGAAACCCATGCGCAGCGTATGCGCCGGGGTGAGGACATAGGAGGCGTCGCCCTGGATACCGTTGGTATAGGCTTGCCGGCTGATGTCGGAGGCGATGCCGTTCAACAGCAGATCGCCGGTCGGGTCCGGCATGAAGTGCAGAGCGTCATAACGGGTGAAGTAGGACAGTTGCCCGTCAAAGCCGTTCACCGACCTTTGCAACGCCAGCACGCCGAACTGGGTGTCCTCATATTGATTTTCGTTGAGCTGCGATGAATCGAAAGTAGTTACCCCGAAGGCACTAGTGAGCGTCGTCGGCGCCCCCGGGGTATTGGGAATCTGGAAATTGCTGGTGGCCGTTCCCGCCAGCAAGGTCAGGCGCGTATAAGGGTCGAGGAACGTCGATGCGTAGGCGAAGCCCTTTTCCTGCGACGAGAAATCGTGGATCGCATTGAGCGTCGGCAGCGGATTCTCGATGCCCTCGGTGTTCTGCAAGTAGCGGCCGCTGACGAAATATTGCACGCCGCCTGGACAGGTCGCGCCGACGGACGATTGCGCCGGCGTGCCGGAGGTGTTCGCCGGACAGTAGGTGCCGCCATAATCGAAGCTCGGTTCGATTGTGCCGCGGCTGCCGCCGTAATAGCCGATGCTGCCCGAATTGTTGAAAATGTCGGTACGGGTGGTGATGTCGACGAGACCTGTGGTGCGCAGTCCGTATTCGGCCGGCAACGCCCCGGTGATCAGCGATATGTTGCCGACCAGATCGGTGTCCAAGAAACTACCGAAGCCGGTAACGCCGTCAGGCAGCATGATGCCGTTGATGCGGAATTGCACATTGGCGTGATCGTTGCGGACATGGAACGAGCCGCTGGATGCGGAGTCCTGCGACACGCCGGGAGCCTGCAGCAGCACTTTCTCGACTGGCTGATTGGTGCCCTGCGGCAGCGCCTCGATGGTGTCGCGGCTGAGCGTGTCGGAGGTGGTGCCGATCGTGGTGTAGAGGTTGCTGCGCGCGGTATCGAACCCGTTTTGCTTCTCCGTCAGCTGCTCGGCGGGTGTTACCGGTGGCACTGTCGGCGGCGACGGCGCGCGCCGGACGACCTGACGCGGCGCATGCCTTATTGGCGGGGCCGTCACGGTGATTTGCGGCAGACGGCCTGGACCAGCGCCCGCTCGCTGCGGCGGCACGGGCGCCGCCGTGGCGGGCGCAGCCGCCGACGGCGTCGGTGCTGTCGACGGAGGCGCCGCCGGTTGCGACGGGGCGGGTTGAGACGGGGCGGGTTGAGATGGAACGGGTTGACCTTGCGCGGGCTGATTTTGAGCTGGCTGGCCTTGTGCACTCGCACTCGAGCCAAGAGTGAGCAGCGCCACCAGCGCTGAACTGCCAAGCAAACTCAACCGACTTACGCGATAAGCAGGAACTGACATAAGGACTCCGCCAAGCAGCGTTGCAAGATAATATCCGGCGCACTGGCGGCCGTGCCGTCGCGGCAAATCATATGGAAGAGAGATGGAATGCCGCGCTCAATCTTGCCCGACACCGATGGCGCAAAGGGCCGCGATGCCGAAGATCGGCACTAACCGCTCGCTAGGCGGCGGGCGGAGCCCGCGATCGAAAGGCAAGACGAAGTGGCGGAGAGACGCCGTGGAAGACGGTGACGGAAAGCCTTATCCGATAGAAACCGTCCGGCACCGGCAGTTGCGGCGGTGTGGAGACGAACGACGTCGACACCATGAAGATCGAGGCGCAGATCGGGCAGTAGCCGTCGTCGTCGCCGGGTGTCTGCGTGGGCCCTTGCTTCGACGACTTGGCGAAAACCGTCTTGTGCAGCCCGGTCAGCGTGAGATGGTCGGAACCGGCGATACCGTCGAGGTCGACATGGCCGAACGAGATGGCGATCTGCAGCAAAAGCGCCGCAAGCGCGAAATACGCGCCACGCCGTTTATGGCTGTGAACCCACCCCATGGCGGGATGCTAATGTTATGTTGTTACATTTGGCAAGAGGAATTGCGTGGGCAGCGCAGGCGCACTGCGGATTGCGAGTTTCCTCCAGCGCGATCAGCGGAAATCATGGCAGCGCTCGATGCGCGATCCTAAACCGGCGCGGCGTCGATCAACACGAAGGCAATCACGGCTGGCGCCGCGGTACGATTGCTCCAGGCATGATTGGTGCCACGCTGCACGAGCACGTCGCCGGCTTGGAGCAAAACCTCGCCTTCGTCCATCATGGCGTAGATCTCGCCCGACAGCACGATGGCGTAATCGACGGTCGCGGTCTTGTGAAAGCCGGCATGACGCGGATTGTTGCGGTCGGTTGCTTCCGCGCGTCCGGAATCGTCCGGTAGCGTATGCTCGCGCGCGATCGCGGCGAGGCGTTCGGCATCCGGCGGGTATTCGATGACCCGAAATACCGAGCCGTTCGGCGGTGGCGGCAGACGATGGCCGCGCGCAATGGCGTCGGCATTGCCGCGGTTGTCGGCGGGCGTACGCGTCGTCTCCCAAAGCTCATGCACGATAGCGCTGCCCTTGGTGCGGCTGAACACGTGGGGGGTGGGGGCATTAATGACGAAGATGGATTTGCCGGCGGCGTTATGGCCGGTGACGACGCGGCGTACTTGTCTGGTCATAGTCGTTCCTAACGTCCGGCCCGCATGCGCGCGAGCAAATCGGCCGTCGGATAGGAATCCGCCGGCAGGCCGTATTTCTGCTGCATCGCCTTGACCGCCTGGCGAGATTTCAAGCCGAGAAAGCCATCGATGGCGCCGACGTCGTAACCGGCGCGCGCCAGCATCGTCTGCAGCGCTTTGACGTCGGCAAAGGGCAGGGCCGGCGGTGGATTGCCGCGATGCAGCGGCGGTTCCCCGGCGATGCGGGTCGCAAGATACGCAGCCGTGGTCGAATAGATCAGCGAATTGTTCCACTGCAGATAGACCTGGAAATTCGCATAGACGAGGAATGCCGGACCGAGCCGCCCCATCGGCAAGAGGAGCGAGGCGGCGAGATTGTCCGCGGGCAGCGGCCGGCTGTCGGCGAGCGTCACGCCGTAGGCCGCCCATTTCGACCGCGGCAACTGGATATCGAGATCGGCCTGTTGCCACGGCAAGTTTGTCGGCACGCGCACTTCGGTGAGCCACGGTTCGCCGCGCTTCCAGCCGAGCCCGACCAGATAATTCGCCGTCGAAGCCAGCACGTCGGGTACGCTGCGCAGCAGGTTGCGCTTGCCGTCGCCGTCATAGTCGACGCCGTATTTGTAATATTCCGACGGCATCATCTGGGTCTGGCCAAGCTCGCCGGCCCACGAGCCGATCATCTCGTCGGGGGTAAGATCGCCGCGCTGAATGAGACGGAGCGCGTCGAGCAGTTGCGCGCGGAAACGATCGGCGCGCCGGCAGTCGTAAGCGAGCGAAACAAGCGACGACAGCGAGCGGTAATTGCCCATGTTCGCGCCGAAATCGCTTTCCAGGCCCCAAAATGAAACGATGACCGGGGCCGGCACGCCATAGCGCTGCTCGATACGGGCAAAGATGGGCTGATACTTCTTGATCAGCGCCTGGCCGCGCTGGATACGGTAGGCGGCTGCCATGCGATCGGAAAATTCCAGGAACGTCTGGGTAAAGACGCGCTGGCCGCGGTCGATATTGACGATGCGCTGGTCGTAAGTGAGGTACGGCGCAGCCTCGGCGATCGTCTGTTGCGAGATGCCTTGCGCCACGGCCTCGCGCTCCAGATCGACGAGCCACTGGTTGAAGGGTCCGCTGGTGCGGCACGGCGCGGCGGCATTCGCGGCGCCTGCAGTGAGGAGCACGGCGAGAAGAACGGCGGCACGAATCATTTCGCGACCGCGCTTTTGAGATACCAATCCAAGATCTGGTCGCCGGTCCAATGCACCACGCCGTCGAAGCGGCGTACATAGTCATAGATCGCTTCGAGGTATTTGATGCGGTGCGGTTGACCGCTGAGATAGGGGTGGATGGCGAGCGCCAGAATTTTTGCGCGTTTTTCGCTTTCGGCATAGAGCCGGTCGAACTGATCGACTGTGCGCTTGAATAAGTAATCCGCCTCGTGGTGCTGCACCGTCATCATGGGAATGTCATTGAGCTCCATCGTATAAGGCAGCGTCACCAGCGGGCCGTGCGCAGTGCGGATCGTTGTCGGCTCGTCGTCATAGACCCAATCGCCGATATATTTGATCCCGGCGGCAGCGAGGATGTCAGGAGTTTCCAGGGTTTCGGTGAGACCCGGTCCAAGCCAGCCCATCGGCCGTTTGCCGGTGAAGCGCTCGACGATATCCAGCGAGCGCGCGATCATCGCTTTCTGGTTGGGTTCTTTGTGGATCGGTCCCTGTTCGTAGGAATGGCCCATGAACTCCCAGCGATCGTTTCTCGCTTCCTGCGCGACACGCGCGTAATCCTCGCAGACCCGTGCGTTGATCGCGAGCGTCGGCCGGATGTTAAGCCGCTTGTAGAGATCGAAGAAGCGCCACACGCCGACCCGCATGCCGTATTCGTGCCAGCTCCAATTCGGCACGTCGGGCAACTGCGTCACGCCGGTCGGCGGCGCCAACACCTGCCGCGCCATCGGCTTGCCGATGTCCCAGACTTCGAGATTGACGACGGTCCAGAACACGATACGCGCGCCGTTCGGCAGCTTCAGCGGCGGCCGATCGACGATCGCAGAAAAGTCGGCGCGCTCGCGCGGCAGCATCGGCTTGCCGCGTGGTTTCTTCCCGGTGCGTTTCGCCATCCCCGCTTCCTCATTCCTTGAGTCGACATTTTGCGGACGCGATGCCAAACTAATGCCTAACCGCCTAGCCGCAATAACGGCAAACATACGTCGGCAGATGGACTGGCGACAACTTCTAGACTGGCAACAACTTTGCTGCGACAGTCGCAGCGGTTCGCTTGTGCAATCACAACCGCGTTAGGAGGGGTCGATGGCCATTGCACTCTGCGGCGGATCGATCATTTATGGAACCAACCTTTCGAGCACGGATTATCTTCCCAGCCGCTGAATTTCTCCATTTAATCCCGCCTTTTGCGGACATTGACCAATGCCAGGCTCCGCTCTGTCCAAGCGCGTTCGGCTCGCCGATCCGGTCCAACCAGCAGCGGTGAGCGGCGCTACGGCCCCATTATCGGCCGAGCCGCGGCAGCAGTGGCTCGAATCGTTTCGCGAAGTCCGCGCCGAGACAGAACGCCGCGCCAGCTTTCTCACGCCGGAAGATCAAGTCGTCCAGTCGATGCCCGACGCCAGCCCCACCAAATGGCATCGTGCCCATGTCACTTGGTTTTTCGAGCAGTTTCTGCTCAAGCCCTATGGCAAAAATTACGGGTCGTTCGATGAGCGCTTCGGCTATTTGTACAATTCCTACTACGTCTCCGCCGGACCGCGCGCGGCGCGGCCGCAGCGCGGCCTGCTGACACGGCCCGGCGCAGCGGAGGTTACGGCTTATCGCGCGCATGTCGACGCAGCGGTGGCGACGCTGATCGAAACGGCGGACGATTTCGCTCAAATCGTCCCGGTCATCGAGATCGGCCTCCATCATGAGCAGCAGCACCAGGAATTGTTACTGACCGATATCCTACACGCTTTCTCGCTCAACGAGACGAACCCGGCCTACGATCCGGACTGGCACTGGCCGGCGACGAAGGAGCGCGCCGCGGCGGCGGTGACGCTCGCGGGTCTCGATACGATTGGCCACGAAGGCGACGACTTTTGCTTCGACAACGAGGAGCCGGCGCATCAGATCGTGCTGCGCCCGGTATGGCTTTCGCCGCGACTTGTCACCAACGGGGAGTGGCTCGATTTCATGGCCGATGGCGGCTACGCGACGCCGACACTATGGTTGTCGGACGGCTGGTCGACTGTCGAGGCGCAAAGCTGGAGTGCGCCAGGCTATTGGCGAAAGATCGACGGCGCCTGGTTCTCGTTGACGCTCGCCGGCTTGCGGCCGGTCGATCGGGAGCAGGCAGTCTGTCACGTCAGCTATTACGAAGCCGACGCCTTTGCGCGCTGGTCGGGCAAGCATCTGCCGACCGAACAGGAGTGGGAGGTGGCGGCGAGACGCGGCGCCATCGCCGATGCCTTCGGCACGGTCTGGCAATGGACGCGGAGCGCCTATTCGCCCTATCCCGGCTATGAGGCGGCGCCGGGCGCGCTCGGCGAATACAACGGCAAGTTCATGGTCAATCAGATGGTCTTGCGCGGCTCGTCGCTGGCGACGCCGGCCGGGCATTCGCGCGTGACTTACCGCAACTTTTTTTACCCGTCGGCCCGCTGGCAATTTTCCGGATTGCGGCTCGCCGAATACGAGCACTGAGCAAATTCCATGGCAAGCGCCCGACAAACCGCGCTCCGCGCGGCGCCGCCCATCGAGACAGCGGACCCCTTCGCCACCGACATTCTCGCCGGGCTCTCGGCGAAACCGAAGCGGCTGCCGCCGAAATATTTCTACGATGCGGCCGGCTCCGCCTTGTTCGAGCGCATCACGCAATTGCCGGAATATTATCCGACGCGGTGCGAGCTTGCGCTGTTGCGCGACAATGCGCCGGCGATCGCGTCGTTGTTTCCGCCGAACTGCGCCTTGATCGAATTCGGCGCCGGCTCGAGCCGGAAAGCACGCATCCTGCTCGGCGCCGCGGCGACGGTCGAGGCTTACGTGCCGGTCGATATTTCCGGCGATTTTCTGCAACAGGATGCGGCGCAGTTGCGCCGCGATTTCCCGCATCTGGCGGTTTATCCAGTGGTCGGCGATTTCACCCAAAGCTTCGCCATTCCGGGGCCGATCGTCATGCTGCCGCGGGTCGGTTTTTTTCCGGGCTCGACCATCGGCAATTTCGAGCCGCACGAGGCGGCGCAATTTTTGCGCCATGCCGGCGCCATTCTCGGCCACGGCGCGGTGCTGGTGATCGGGGTTGACCTCGTCAAAGATACCAAGATCCTGTGCCCGGCTTACAATGACGCCGAAGGCGTGACCGCCAAATTCAATCTCAATCTGTTGGCGCGCATCAATCGCGAGCTCGGCGCCAATTTCGACGTGACCGCCTTCGAGCATCACGCTTGTTACAATCGCGAGCACAACCGGATTGAGATGCACCTCGCCAGCACCAAGCGGCAGAAGGTGAAGGTCAACGGCAAGACAATCGGTTTCCGCGCCGGCGAAACCATCCATACCGAGAACAGCTACAAATATACTATCGAGTCATTTCAGGCCCTGGCGCGCGGCAGCGCATGGGAGCCGCTCAAGGTCTGGAGCGACGGTTTTTTCAGCGTGCATGCGCTGCGGAAGACAGAGGACAGATGACCGACGACGGATTATGCTTTTCTGTCCTGCCTCATCCGTCCCGCGTTGTCTGAGCTATGCCTATCTGTGAAGTCGACCCCTGGCGCCTGCAATATTTCACCCATGTCGACACCGCCGCCAATATCCCGACCGAGGATAGCGATGCCTGGCAGTGGTATCCGGTGCATCGCTTCGTCTACGACAAGCTAAAGCTGGCGCTCGGGCAAAATCTCGAGGCAGCGCCGCACGGCGTGCCGCCGCCGCACTATCCGGTGTTTTCCAAGCCGATCGTCAATCTCAAGGGCATGGGCGTCGGCAGTCGCGTGCTCAACTCGCATGCCGATTACCTCGCGCACTACATGCCCGGCCACTTCTGGATGACGCTGCTCGACGGCCGGCATGTTTCGTCCGATATCGCCGTCATCGATGGCGAGCCGTGCTGGTGGCGTCACGCCACCGGCAAGCCGGCGGGCGAGGGCACCTTCGATTACTGGGTCGTGCATGCCGAGCCGGATGACGGTATCGAAGCGCGCTGCGGTGAATGGGTGCGAGAAAATCTTGCCGGCTATAGCGGCATGCTCAATCTCGAGACCATCGGCGCAACGATCATCGAGGCTCATTTGCGTTTCGCCGATCAATGGCCCGATCTTTACGGCCCGGGCTGGGTTGATGCCGTGGTTGGGCTCTACGAGCGCCACCAATGGGATTTTTTCGACGACGACCGCAACGAGGGCTACAGCGTCGTGCTGTTCGGGCCTAACGGACAACGTTACCGGCATCCGCCGCCGGCGCTGATCGACGGCGTCAAGGCGATACCGGGGGTTACCAGCGTGCAAATCACCTTTCACGAAGACCGTGCGCCGGAACAGCACGCCATGCCGCCAGGCGGTTTCCGTCTCGCCATCGTCAACGGCTTCGATTTGCGCGCCGCCATAGCGGGGCGCGAGCGGCTGTGCCAATACTTCCTGCCGGCCTCCCTTGGCTGAAAGGCATGAACTATAGTCTACCGTCGGGCGATTGAACTCGTACAAAATAGGCCGTGGGTATGGTGCGGCGTAGCCTTATTGCCGCTTTGACGCTCGTCGCGACGCTCGTGCCGGCGTTTGCGCAGCAGCAACAGGTCAAGATCGGCATCGGCTACGGGCTGGCGTTTCTGCCGCTCTACATCTGCGAAGATTTGAAGCTGGTCGAAAAATACGCGAAAGCGTCGCAGCTCGACGTCAAAGTGAACTTTCCGCGGCTCAACGGTGCCGCGCAGGTCCGGTCGGAGCTTGCCTCCGGCGCCATCGACATGGGACCGTTTGGCACTGCGCCGCTGTTGGCGGCCTGGGAAAAGGCGAAAGACACGCCACAGCAGATCTTCGCTGTTTCCGGCATCACCTCACTGCCGCTCACGCTGTTGAGCAATCAGCCGGACGAACACTCTATCGCCGACCTCAAGCCGAACGACCGCATCGCGGTGCCGACGCCGACCTCGCCGCAAATACAGCTCCTGGATATGCAATCGGAGAAAATCTTCGGCCATTACGACCGCTTGCACGACCAGGTGCTGGTGCTGGCGGCTGCCCAGGCCATCGATGGGCTAGCCGAGAGCGCCAGCAAAGAGAAAGCCGTGACGGCTTATTTTGCCTCGCCGCCTTACACTGAAATCGCCCTGCGTAACGCCAACGTTCATCCGATCCTGACATCCTCGGACGTGATCGGCGGCAAATTCTCCTTCCTCATCCTGGGCGCCACAAAAGCCTATATCGAGGGCGAACCGCGAATGCCCGAAGTGATCGACAAGGCCATAGACGAGGCTGCTCGCATCATCCGCAGCGATCCGCGTCGCGCGGCGCAAATCTATCTGACGCATGAGCCGTCCGGCACGCTAAACAGCGCCGCGATGGCGGTGGTGATCGGCGACGTCAAGGACGAGTTCGGCAGCGCCGTTTACGGCATGCAGGCGATGGCCGATTTCATGGCACGGCATGGCAGCCTGAAGACGCCGCCGCACAGCTGGAAGGACCTCGTTGCGCCTGCTCTACTGAATTCACCGAGCAGTTAGGGATCGAATATGGCCAACGTCATCAGTATTTGCGGCAGCCTGCGCAAGGCTTCCTACAACGCCGCCTTGGCGCGGACGCTGCCGTCGCTGGCCCCGGCGGGTATGACGATCACGCCGGCGCCGCTTTGGGAAAAATTTCCGATCTACAATGCCGACAATCAGAACAGCAGTGGCTTTCCCGCCGACGTCATTGCCTGGGCCGACGCTATCCGCGCTGCCGACGCCGTGATCATCGTGTCGCCGGAATATAATTGGAGCATTCCCGGCGGGCTTAAGAACGCCATCGACTGGGTGTCCCGCCTCAAAGACATACCGTTCGCCAACAAGCCTATCGCGCTGCAATCCTGTTCGGGCGGCCTGCTGGGGGGCTCGCGCATGCAATATCATCTGCGCATGGCGCTGACCACGCTCGATGGGCTGCTGTTCGGCAAGCCGGAAGTCTTCGTCAATTTCTCGGCGAAAAAGTTTGACGAGAAAACGCTGGCGCTGACCGATCAGCCGACTATCGATATGGTCAAGCAGCAGCTCGCCGCCTTCGCCAAATTCATCGAGCGGTTCGGCGGTAAAAATTAAACCTGGCTATCAAAAACGGGGAGGGGGCTATGGCGCGACTGAGCGGTCGGGTGGCGATTTTGACCGGGGGAGCCAAGGGCATCGGCCGGCATTATGCGGGGGCGCTCGCCGCGCAAGGCGCGCGGCTGATGATCGCCGACGTCGCCGACGGCAAGACGGTGGCCGAGGAGCTGGCGCGCACGCATGGTGCCAATTCGGTCGAAAGCGCCGTCACCGATGTGAGCGACGAGGCCGCGGTCAAGGAGCTGGTGGCCAAGACCATGGACCGCTTCGGCAAGATCGACATTCTGGTCAATAACGCCGCTTTGTTTGCGCCGCTCAAGGAACAGAAAATCACCGAGATCGACGTCGCGCTGTGGGATCGCGTCATGGCGATCAATATCCGCGGCGTGTTTCTGATGACCAAGCACGTCGCGCCGCATATGATCGCCCAGAAATACGGAAAAATCGTCAATATCAGCTCGGGCACCGTCGCCCGCGGCATCCCGCATTTCGCGCATTACGTGACCTCGAAAGGCGCGGTGACGGCGTTTACGCGGGCGACGTCGCGCGAGCTCGGCGAGCATAATATCTGCGTCAACAATCTAGCGCCGGGTTTTACGCTATCCGACACCGTGATCGAGGAAAATCCCGGCCATCTGGAACATTCGCGCGCACCGTCGATCGCGCGACGGGCGCTTAAGCGCGACGAATATCCGCAAGATCTTCTCGGCGCGCTGGTGTTCCTGGCTTCCGCCGACAGCGATTTCATCACCGGACAAACCATCGCGGTCGACGGCGGCGCCACAAATAATTGAGACGGCTGATCAGTCTGCCGGCAATTTATCGATCAGCGCCTGCGCGGCCGTCACAGCGCCGCGAAAACCGGTTTGTTGCGGGGCCTTCTCGGCGAAGCATTTGAGGAACTCCGCGTCGGACTGCGCACTCAAGGCGTCGGCCTTGTCTTGCGCCGCGGGATCGTTCGAATTGGCGGCGTCAGCCGCTTTCTTGGCGAGGTCGTTGCGGACAGTTTCGCAGGGCGCAATCGGCCCGATCGCTTTGAACGCTTTGGTATTGGCGACGAACACCCGGCCATCTCGCGACAGTGCGACAAACACTTCGTCAGCTTTGGCGGGAAGAGCGTCTTGGGTGCGGGCCGCGAGCATGGCGTAGGCGAAGACCGTTCTCGGCGGGGCGGTGATGGCGATGTCGGCATAGTGCATGATGGCCGCATCCGTGAGCACGGCCTGGGTGTAGAAGTCTTGGTCCTTGACCGCTGCGCTGGGATCTTGCGGTAGGTGGTTGTCCGCCCAGTTCTTGTGTTCTTGCAGCCAGTGCCGGAATAAGCCGTCGGTCGTGACGATCACGCGGGTCTTGGCGTCGACACCGCCATAAACCATGCCGTCGAGCAGGCCGAAATCCTCGTCGCCATCACTGAGCGTGTCCAGATTGATTGCGCCTTTGCCATCGAGCCCTTTGATCGTCACCGGACCGACAATGGCGCGTAGCTGCTTTTCGAGGCCGGCCAGCTCCTGAGTATCCAGCGCGATGACCTTGTCGTCGTCGCCGCCGGTGGGATTTTTGGGCTCGGCATCGGTGGCGGCCTTGACCTTGGCGATCGCGGCATCGCGCGCGGCGAGATAGGCCTCTTCGGGCGTTGCCGCGGCCGCCGCCGCGACAACGAGCGTCGCCACGATAACAGCCAGCAGGGAGACGGCCGGATTGTTCCTTATCATGCCGTTTAGTCGCATACGGAGCGGCTCGTGTTCATCGCCTGGCGGGGCTATCGCATGGCTGCCCCGCCTTTTGCTTGCCGGAACGCTATTTCCGCAACCCGCGGCTTTGATTATATTCCGTGGAAATATCGGCATTTCGCAGTTAAGGAGGACGCCATGGCCGTCGCGGCCGTAGAAAAAACGAACACTCCCGGCTCAAAACATAATGTCGAGGCGATTCGGGAGGCTTTTTACGAGCGGATCGCAAAAAAGGACATGGCGCCGCTGTGGAAGGTGATGAAATCGGTCGTCACCAAGGAGCCTGTGACCCGCGCCGCGCCGCATGTCTGGCATTTCGACGACGTCAAATCGCTGGTCATGGAATCCGGCGGCCTGATTACTGCCGAGGAGGCCGAGCGCCGGGTGCTGATCCTGGAAAATCCGGCGTTGCACGGGGAATCCAAGGTCACGAATTCGCTGTTCGCCGGCGTGCAGATGATCATGCCGGGCGAAGTCGCGCCGGCGCATCGTCACGTCTCTTCGGCGATCCGTTTCGTGCTCGACGGCGAGGGCGCCTATACCGCGGTCGAGGGCGAGAAGGCTTTCATGTCGCCCGGCGATTTCGTCATCACTGCGAATTGGGCGCCGCACGATCACGGCAATCCGTCGGACAAGCCGATGCTGTGGCTCGACGTGCTCGACTTCCCCGTCGTCAATTTTTACGAAACTTCGTTCGCCGAGCATTCCGACGACCCGACGCAGGCGACCACGCGCGCCGACGGCGATTCGCTTTCCTTCTACGGCTCGGGCGTGCTTCCCGACGGCACGACGGCGATGAACCGTACGCCGGTGATCAACTACACTTATGCGCGCACGCGGCCGATCGTCGAGCGCATGATGAAGGCGGGCGACATCGACAAGCGCCACGGCGCGCGCGTGCGCTACGCCAATCCGGCGACCGGCGGCCCGGTGCTGCCGACCATGGGGGCCTGGCTTGCCATGCTGCCCAACGGCTTCAAAGGCGAGCCGTATCGTGCCACCGACGGCACTATTTTTGTCTGCGCCGAAGGCAAGGGCACCACCACGGTCGACGGCAAGGTTTTGCAATGGGGCCCGCAAGACGTGTTCGTGGTGCCGTCGTGGAAGCGCTACGCGCATCACGCGGAAAAAGAGTCGGTGCTGTTCTCGATCTCCGACCGCCCGGCGCAGGAAGCGCTTGGCATCTGGCGCGAGGGGACGTAGGTCTCCCGAGCTAGAGCCTAATCGATTTTGATGGAATCAAAACCGGGCTCTAGAGCCTAATCGTTTTTGATGGAATCAAAAACGGGCTCTAGCTTTTTGATTGAGCATGATCTTTTCCGAAAACCGGTTTCCACTTTTCGGGATCATGCTCTAGCTTTTTGATTGAGCATGATCTTTTCCGAAAACCGGTTTCCACTTTTCGGGATCATGCGCTAACGCATTTTCAGGATGATGACCTGATCGCTGGTCGGGTCGGTCGACTTGCGCAATTTGGCGACGTCGGCCGGCGCGACCGCCGGCGCTTGATTGCCCCAGCCGTTGCGGATGAAGGTGACAACGTCGGCGATTTGCTGGTCGGAAAGCTGCTGCCGGAATTGCGGCATGCGGTAGGAGTCGGGCGTTCCTTTGACGACCAGCGGATTCGAGCCGTTGAGCACCAGGTTGATGAGCGATGACGGGTCGTTGTCGAGCACGATCGGATTGCCGGCCAGCGCCGGAATGTAGGGGCTGAAGCCCTTCGCATCATAGCCGTGACAGGCCCAGCAAACGCCGGTGAAGACCGCCGCGCCGGGTTGGGTCGCATGGCCGCTGCGCAATGCCGTGGTCGTCGCGTCGTCATAGGCATAAGCCGGCTGCGTGGATGTCGCCGGCAGCGATTTCAGATAGATCGCGATGGCGTTGAGATCGCCGTCCGACATGTACGGCGTTGAATTGTTGACGACATCGACCATGGAGCCAAACGCCGCCTCGCCCTTGTTGTGGCCGGCTTTAAGGAAATCGACGAGGTCTTGCTTGGACCAGCCGCCAAGGCCGCTACGCACGTCGCCGCGCAGATCCGGCGCGTACCAGGCGTCTAATTCCGCTCCGGACAGATAGTCGGAGCTGCCGTCGTCGAGCGCCTTTTCCTGCCAGGCGAAGCCGCGCGGGGTGTGGCAGGCGCCGCAATGGCCAAGGCCCTGCACCAGATAAGCGCCGCGGTTCCAATCGGCGTCGTGGCCGCTCTTACTCACGTAGCTGCCGCCGGAGGTGAACAAAAAGCTCCAGATCGCCAACGGCCAGCGAAAGCGGAGATACGACGGGATCTCGTCGGGTTTGTTCGCCTGATGGACCGCCGGCACGTCCTTCATGAAAAAGCCGTAGAGCGCCGCCACGTCCGCGTCGGTGAGCTTGGCGTAGGAGGGATAGGGCATCGCCGGATAAAGCCGGTGGCCATCCTTGGCGATGCCTTGGCGCAGCGCGCGATCGAAATCCTCAAGGCTGTAGCCGCCGATGCCGGTCTCGGGGTCTGGCGTGATGTTGGTCGAGTAAATGGCGCCGAGGGGTGAGCCCATCTTGAGGCCGCCGGCAAATGCCTTGCCGCCGGGCGCCGAATGACAGGACACGCAATCGCCGGCACGCGCCAGATATTCACCCTGATTAGTGGGAGAGCTCGTGTTCTCGTCCGCCCGCGATGTCCCGGCTGCGAAGAGTAACAGCAGTCCGCAGAAGACCGCCCTCGAAATTATCGTCACGTCTTCTGCCTCCCCGCGCAGGTCTCGCCCCTGGTGTTTTCTTGTGATTTGGCAGGAGGCGACTGTCGCGCCGCCTACCGCGCCTATTGTCGAATGCGCCGGCTACGCCGAACCGGACAGATCGTGGTCGCTGATCGGCAGCGAACGAAGGCGCTTGCCGGTGGCGGCGAAGATCGCGTTCGCCACCGCGGCGGCGATCGGCGGTGTCGCCGGCTCGCCGGCGCCGCCCCACACCTTGCCGCCGCTCGGCATGAGATGGACGTCGATCTTCGGCGCCTCTGCCAGGCGCACCATGCGGTAGGTATCGAAATTGCCCTGCACCGCAGCGCCGTCCTTGATCGTGATCTTGCCGTAGAGCGCGGCGCTCAGACCGAAGATCACGCTGCCTTCGGCCTGTTCGGCGATGGTCAGCGGATTGACCATGTAGCGGGTATCGAGCGCGACGGTGACGCGATCGACTTTCACCTCGCCGTCCGGCTTGACGGTGACCTCGGCGACTTGCGCGCAGAGGCTGTCGCAATCGTTGCAGATGGCGATGCCGCGGCCGCTGCCTTTCGGCAACGGCTTGCCCCAATCGCCCTTCTCGGCGGCGGTATCCAGCACCTTGAGCCAATCCGGCTTGCCCGCGAGCAGCTTGCGCCGCATCTGATAGGGATCGATGCCGCTTGCCGTCGCCATCTCGTCGAGGAAGCTCTCGATGGCGAAGACATGCTGGTTCACGCCGGGCGCGCGCCAGAACCACACCGGCAAATGCGTATTCTTGATCAGCGACTCGAACGCGCATATTCGGCACGTTGTAGCCGTTGTCGGCCAGTCCGGCGACGGCTTGCGGCTCGACTTTCCCGGGCGGAAGATGAACGCCGACCGACGCCAAGATCGACGAGGTCACGACGCGCATCGACCATGCGGTCGGCACTCCGTCGGCGCCGGCGGCGGCCTTGAAGGCGACCACCGCGTGCGGCCGGAATTTGTCCTGGCGCGTGTCCTCTTCGCGCGTCCAGACAAGCTTCACCGGCCGCTGCACTGCTTTGGCGATGGCGATGGCTTGCTTGACCTCGTCGTTGGCGTCGCGGCGGCCGAAACCGCCGCCGACGAAGCCGTTGTGGACATAGACCTGCTCCGGCTTCAGGCCGGATGCCTTCGCCGCCGCTTCGAGCGCCTCATCCGCTGCTTGCGTTCCGACCCAGACATCGAGGCGGTCGGGCTGCAAATTCACCGTCGCGTTCATCGGCTCCATCGGCGAATGCGACAGATAGGGCGTCTCGTAGATGGCCTCGAAGGTCTTTGCCGCGCCCGACATGGCCTGTATCGACATTGCCGTTGTTGCGCGCGGTCAGCATCGGCTCGTTGAGCGCCGCGCGATACATCCTGCGAGAGTTTCTCGCTGTCGACCTTGCCGGCCTCGCCGACGTCCCATTCCGGTTGCAGCCGGGACAAGCGCCCGCTTGGCGCGCCAGAAGGTATCGGTCGGCGACCACCGCCACCGCATTGTCGAGCTTCACCACTTTGAGCGACGCCCGGCGCGCCGTTGAGCACCGAATCGTCGACGCTCTTGAGCTTGCCGCCGGGGACCGGGCAAGCCGTGATCGCGGCGAAAACCATGCCCGGAACTTGCGCGTCGATGCCGAATTTGGCCGAGCCATCGGTCTTGTGGACCACGTCGACGCGCGGCATCGGCCTTGCGGAATGAAGGTGAATTGAGCCGGGCGTCTTGATCGCCGGCTCGGCCGCGAGCGTAACCTTCGCCGCGTCGGCGGCGAGCTCGCCGTAACGCAGGCTTTGGCCCGTAGGCTTATGAGTCACCACGCTCTGCGCCGCCGAGCACTCCGATGCCGGGACGTTCCAGCGCGCCGCGGCGGCGGCGATCAGGCGCTCGCGCGCGCTGGCGCCGACCTGCTGCACCTTCTTCTGCGACAGCCGCACCGACATGCTGCCGTGCGAGAACATCGGGCCGTAGACCTTGTTCTCGCGCAGATTGCGATTGGCTGAGGCATATTCGATCCGCACCTTCGACCAGTCGCATTGCAGCTCTTCGGCGATCATCATCGGCAGCGCGGTCATGCTGCCTTGTCCCATCTCCGAGCGCTGGTAGCGGATCAGGATGGAATCGTCGGGATCGATGGCGATCCAGGCGTCGATTTCGTTCGCCGCAGTGGCGTTGTCGTCATTCCAGGGCTGCGCCGTCACCGTGGCGGCCTGGGCTGCGCCCGCGGTGGCGCCGATGCCGATCATGAAGCCGCCGGCAGCGGTGGCGGCGGTGAGGATGAAGTGACGGCGGCTGAGCGTGGAAGCGACGCGGGTTCCGTGCATTGCGGCCTCCCTTAGGCTTTCATCGCGTCGGCGGCGCGATGAATGGCGCGGCGCAGACGTTCATAGGTGCCACAACGGCAAATATTGGTGATGTTGGCGTCGATATCGGCGTCGGTCGGACTGGGAAACTCCTTCAGGAACGCGACCGCGGCCATGATCTGCCCCGACTGGCAGTAGCCGCATTGCGGAACGTCTTCCGCAATCCAGGCGCGCTGCACCGGGTGGCTGTTGTCCGGGGAGAGGCCTTCGATGGTGGTGACCTTGGCGCCATTGAGCGCGCCGATCGGCACCGAGCAGGAGCGCATCGGCTTGCCGTCGATATGCACCGTGCAGGCGCCGCATTGCGCGATGCCGCAGCCGAATTTCGTGCCGGTGAGGCCGACCACATCGCGCAACACCCAAAGCAGCGGGGTATCGGGCTCGATATCGATTTGCTGGGGAATTCCGTTCACTTCGATCTTGATCACCATAGCTCTCCTCAGAGTGGGTGATGCATCAGAAACGCAATTACGTTGCGTCTAGACAGCAAACTAGCAAGGCTTTGGACGTGGTACCAGGGCACCTGCGGAACTCACGGCATCACAAGCTAGCGAGATTAACGCATAAACCGTGATGTTCAAGCGGGGTTCCGGAGCGGGATAGTAACGGAGCGACTGGTGCAGAAAAGGCTCGACTCTGGGCGCGAAGTAGGTGGCGCACGCAAAACCTGCCTGCTTCAATGCGGCGATAGGGCGTTCCAAAGCCTATACGCGCATTTCCGGTATGCTAAAGTCACGCCGGTGACTGGCTTCTCCGTGGCTCGGGTCATATGCGACGGCGGAAATTCATAGCGCTTCTCGGCAGTGCGGCATTGGCTTGTCCGGTCACCGCTGCGGCGCAGCAAGCCGCCAAGCCGACGATCGGATTTTTGCACGGCAGTTCCGCGGAGGGACAAACCTTTGTCCTTCCGGCGTTCAAGCGCGGATTGAACGACGCCGGCTATGTCGAAGGGCAGAATTTACAGATCGAATATCGCTGGGCGAATGGGCAATATGATCGATTGCCGTCGCTGGCGGCCGAGCTTGTTGCGCAACGGGTCGCTGCGATCTTGGCAATAACACCCGTCGCTGCACTGGCCGCGAAGCAGGCTACGAAGTCGATCCCCATCGTCTTTGTGCTCGGCAGCGATCCCGTGCGCGACGGATTGGTCGAAAGCCTAAATCGGCCGGAAGGTAACGTCACAGGTACGACGTTCTTTTCCAATCTCCTCATTCAAAAGCGACTGCAGCTATTGCACGAACTCGTTCCCGACGCCCGTCTGATTGCTTTGCTCCTAAATCCGAAGAATGCGGACGCCGAGCTTGAGAAAGATGAGACAGAGACGGCGGCACGGGCGCTGGGGCTGCAACTTGTTTTGGTAGACGCGGTGACCGAAGGTGATATCGACCGAGCCTTTGCCGATATTGGTCGGCAGCACGCCGCAGCCGTTATTGTGAGCGGTGATGTGCTCTTCAACACCCAGCGTGCGAAGATCGCAGATCTGGCGGCCCGAGCCGGGCTTGCCACCTCGTTTGCCAATCGCGCACAGGCCGCGGCCGGTGGGCTGATGAGCTACGGCGCCAATATCGCCGAGGCGGCGCGTCAGGGAGGCGAGTATGTCGGCCGCATCCTGAAGGGCGCGAAACCAAGCGATCTCCCCGTTCAAGAGCCAACCAAGTTTGAATTCGTCATCAATATGAAGACGGCGAGGATGCTGGGTTTGAATGTTCCAAGCTCCATGCAATTGCTCGCCACCGAAGTGATCGAATAGCTCACAGTGCCGCCTATTGGCGACCGGCAGAGGCGAACGGGCCCCCGCAGGCCGCCGCCCTACAAAAATCCGGCCTAAAATCGCTGCCGGTACTGCGCCGGCGTCGTCCCGATCTGCCGCGCGAAGGCCCGGCGCAGCCGCTCCTCCTGGCCGAAGCCGCACAATGCCGCAATGCGTTTGATCGGCATGTCGGTTTCTTCCAGATTGCGGCGGACGGCCTCGATCCGGATCTTTTCGACCATGCGGGCGGGGGTGAGGCCCATCCGCGCGGCATAAATCCGCGCGAAGGTGCGCGGGCTCATGCCGGCTTGTTCGGCCAGCCGCTCGACGCGCAGATCGCCCGACACATTCTCGGCGATCCAATTATGCAGCGGCGCAAAGTGATTGGGCGCGTTGCCGCCGGCGGCTGCGGCTTGCGCTTTGAGGGGTGCGCTGAATTGCGACTGCCCGCCGGGGCGATTGAGAAAAACGACGAGATGCCGCGCCACCGCCATCGCGGCTTTGCGGCCGAGGTCCTCTTGCACCAAAGCCAGGCTGAGATCGATGCCGGCGGTGATGCCGGCCGAGGTCCAAATCCGCCCATCACGCACATAGATCGGATCGGGATCGACCTGGATGGCGGGATACTGCTGCTGCAGCCGCGCGCAGAATTGCCAATGCGTGGTGGCGCGCCGGCCGGCGAGCGCGCCTGTTTCCGCGAGCAGGAAGGCGCCGGTGCAGACCGAGGCGATGCGGCGAACAGACGCCGCCTGACCGCGAACCCAATCGACGGTGGCAGCATCCTTTGCGGCGTCCTGGACGCCGCCGCCGCCCGGTATGATTAGCGTGTCGATGCGCGCTTTGCCGAGCGTCCGTGCCAGCGGCCGGGTGACGAGCGGCAGGCCCGACGTGGTTGTGACCGGACCGCCGCGCCGCGACAGCACGACGATGCGGTAGGGAGTGGCGCCCATCTCGTTGGCGATCTCATTGGCGCTGGCGAAAGTCTGGACCGGTCCGGCAACGTCGAGGAGCTGCGCGCCTTCAAAAGCCAATACGGCCACCAGGCGGGGCGGTGCTACGGACTTGGTCTTCCCGGCCGTTTTGTGCATGGACAGCCTCGCGTCCGATTGGCAGAAAATAACTGGTATTATGACATTGCTGCCACAGCTCGCCGGCGGTGACAATGCGCTTCTTCGCAGGAGACTCATTCCGCCATGCCGATACCCAGCCGGGATGTCGTCGTATTGTCGCTCGGGCAGGCCCTGACCAGCACGGTGGTCTCGCTGTTGACCTCGGTCTCCAGTTTGTCGGGCGCTTATCTCGCGCCGGCGCCGTCGCTTGCTACCGTGCCGGTCACCGCGACTGTCCTCGGCACGCTCTTGATGATCTATCCGGCGTCGACGCTGATGGGCCGGCTCGGCCGCCGTGGCGGTTTCATGTTCAAGGCCGGCGTCGGCGTCCTCGGCGGCGCGGTTTGCGCCGTCGCTTTGCTGTTCGCGAGTTTCGGGCTGCTGATCGCCGGAGCATTCCTGCTTGGGATATTCAGCGCATTCGGCCAGTACTATCGCTTCGCCGCCATCGATGCGGCGGCGCGGGATCCGCAAGCGCGAACCACGGCGGTAGCGGTCGTGACCGGCGGCGGCGTGGTCGGCGGCATCGCCGGGCCGTTTCTCGGCGGCCATTTCGCCAACATGGTCGCCGCGGCACCCTATGTCAGCGCCTTTATTGTATTGAGTGCCGTCTGCGTCTGCCTCGCAGCCTCCCAGCTCCTGCTCTCGGGCGATTTGGGGCGCGATGCCGCCGGTACGGCATCCGCTGCTGCGGCGCCCGCGCCGGCGTTTTCGTTCAATGTCGGTTTCGCCAAGGCGAGCGCCATATGCGCCGTCGGCTTCGCGGTCATGACGCTGACCATGAATGCCGCGCCGTTGTCGCTGCAAATGTGCGGCTACGCGCTGCCGGTGTCATCGATGGTGCTGCAGGTCCATTTTGCCCTGATGTATCTGCCGTCCTTTTTCAATCCGGTTTTGGTGGCGCGCGTCGGATTGCGTGGGCTGGTCGCTCTCGGCGTTATCGCCAGCGGTATCGGCTGCGTGTTGACGCTGCTGCCGAACCAGACGCTGCCGGTCTACATGATCGAGCTTGGGCTCTCGGGCGTCGGCTGGAATTTCCTGTTCAACGGCGGCACGCTGATGCTCGCCGATACCTATCCGGCATCCGGCAAAACCAGAGCGCAGGGATTAAACTCGCTGCTGGTCTATAGCGCCAATCTGGTGGCGTCGTTCTCGGCCGGAGCCTTGATGGCGTCTTACGGATGGCAAGCGGTCAATCTCGTCTGCCTGCCGCTGTTGATCGGCGCCGTTATCGCGGCGTGGCCGCGCGGCGACACGGCGTTACGTGACAATCACGCAACCAATCCGGCCGCAGATACGGGCCGCGCCTAAGGAGGATCCGATGCTTGAACTACGCCCGAGTTGCGAATGCTGCGATAAGGATTTGCCGCCGTCTGCCGCCGACGCGATGATTTGTACGTTCGAGTGCACGTTTTGCCGCGATTGCGTCGACACCAGGCTCAAGGGCGTCTGCCCTAACTGCGGCGGCAATTTCTCGCCGCGTCCGATCAGGCCCGCGGCGGAACTCGTTCGCAATCCACCGGCGACGCAACGCACATCCAACCCGGTTGGCTGCGGCGGCGCGCCGAGGGCATGACACAGCGGGTGATCTCACCCGAATCTCAGGCGTCGAGATCATCCATCAAGCGCCCGAGATTTTCCGGCAGCGCCTGATGGTCGCCAAGCTTTTCCTGGAGCCGCTTCAGGCAGCCCCAAAGCACCGCTTGATTGCTGTTGACCACAGGCTTGCCCAGCGCCCTTTCGATCGCGGCCACCGCTTCGATCTGCGTCGTATTGGTGCAGCTTAGGAAAACCCCATCCGCCTCAGGCGTGTCGTTCTCCTGCGCCAGCTCCAGCCAGCGCTGCGGCGTCACCTTCTCGAAATCGGCCGGGGTCTTGCATTTGAGCGCCACGTCTTTGACGACGGTGAAGCCGGCCGCGGCGAGATAGGCGATGATACTGTCGTTCGACATATAAGGACTGAGCACGACGAGCTTTTTGAGCCCGAGCGCGCGGAGCGCGTCATTGACCAGGCTCGATGTCGACAGCGCCTCGATGCCGGTGGTGCGCCGAATGAGATCGATGATGCGTGCCTCGCCGTCGGCGCCCTCCTTCATCGAGGTGTGGGTGCAGTGGAAGACGATGAGGTCGGGCGCGGCGTCCGCCAGCGTGCCGGCGGCATGCGCAATCTCGTCGGTGAGCTCGGCGACGGTTCTGTTCGGCTGGCCGGCGACGCGCCCGCGCGCCACCAGGACGCCGAGGCCCTCCGGCGCATAGTGGTTGAACTGCGGCTCGGTCATGCGATTGACCGACGGGATGATCAGGCCGATGCGCGCGCGGGGCTGCGGCAGCTCGGCGGCCAGGCGATTTTTCTCAGCGACGGCGTCCATGTCATCCTCCACGCGGCTGTACTGTTGTATCCTAGCAAGGCGAGTTGATAATCGCGATGCCTTGCCACGATCCCTTGTCCGATCCCTTGCACGCCGGTTCCGGCGATGTAAGATAATACCGGGCGTCGGATTGGGGGATACCATGCGTTTGATGTCATTCGTGACGATCGCGATGCTGGCGGGCGTGGTCGCGCTGCCGTCTCTTGCTTCAGCCAAAGCGATGAAGGCGCCGCCCGGCTCCTGCGCGGTCGACAAGAAGCACTTTGTTGCCGCCAACACGGTGTGCTCGTTCAATTGCAATCCGCAGACCCAGTGGTGCAGCCAGCAGCTCTGCGTGAACGGCACGTTCACGGCCATGCTGCCTTGCTATACCGGGTTCTGCACGCCGAAGTGCGGCGGCTGACCGGCTTCTTGTCGTCCTGAAATAATTGCGGGCCCGCTCCGGCGAGAGCGGGCCTTGCCGTGCGTTGCGGAAGCGCGTAACCGGTTTGGCAATGAAGGCGGAAACGGCGCATTGGCGCGATGGACGCAGCGGCCAAGAAATCAAAGCTGATCGAGGGCATAACCGGCGGCTGGGAAGTCGTCATCGGCATGGAAGTCCATGCCCAGGTCGCCTCGCAGGCGAAATTGTTCTCCGGCGCCTCGACCGCGTTCGGCGGCGAGGCCAACGCCCATGTCTCGCTGGTCGACGCCGCCATGCCGGGCATGCTGCCGGTGATCAATGCCGAATGCGTGCGCCAAGCGGTGCGCACTGGGCTCGGGCTTAAGGCCAAGATCAATCTGAAATCGGTGTTCGACCGGAAGAACTATTTCTATCCGGACCTGCCGCAGGGCTATCAGATCAGCCAGTACAAGCAGCCGATCGTCGGCGAGGGCGAAGTCGACGGTTGATATGCCGGACGGCGAGACGGTGCGGGTCGGCATCGAGCGGCTGCACCTCGAGCAAGACGCCGGCAAGTTACTGCACGAGCAGCATCCCAACATGTCGCTTATTGATCTCAACCGCTCTGGCGTGGCGCTGATGGAGATCGTGAGCAAGCCCGAAATGCGTTCGGCCGACGAGGCCAAAGCCTATCTCGCCAAGCTGCGCAGCGTGCTGCGCTATCTCGGCACCTGCGACGGCGACATGGAAAAGGGCAATCTGCGCGCCGATGTCAATGTCTCGGTGCGCAAGCCCGGCGCGCCGCTCGGTACCCGTTGCGAGATCAAGAACGTCAATTCGATCCGCTTCATCGGCCAGGCGATCGAGCACGAAGCGCGCCGGCAGATCGAGATCGTTGAGGACGGCGGCAAAATCGAGCAGGAGACGCGCCTGTTCGACCCGGACAAGGGCGAAACGCGGTCGATGCGCAGCAAGGAGGAGGCGCATGACTATCGCTATTTTCCCGATCCCGATCTCTTGCCGCTCGAGCTGGCACCGTCACTCGATCGCCGATCTGCAGAACAGCCTGCCCGAACTGCCGGACGAGAAGAAGGCCCGCTTCATTCGCGACTATGCGCTGTCGGCTTACGACGCCGATCGTGCTCGTCTCCGAACGCGACATGGCGGAATATTTCGAACCGCGGCCAACGGCGGCGGCACGCGATCGCGGCGCGATCCGAAACTCGCCGCCAATTGGGTGATCAACGAGCTGTTCGGCCGGCTCAACAAAGGAGGTATGGATATCGCCGCGGCGCCAGTCTCGGCCGAGCAGCTCGGCGTTATTCTCGACCTCATCGGCGACGGAACGATCTCCGGCAAGATTGCCAAGGACGTGTTCGAGATCGTCTGGACCGAGGGCGGCGATCCACGGGCGATCGTCGAAGCGCGCGGCTTAAAGCAGGTCACCGACCTCGGAGCCATCGAGAAGATCGTCGACGATATCGTCGGTAAGAACCCCGACAAGGTCGCCGACGCCAAATCGAATCCGAAGGCGATCGGCTGGTTCGTCGGCCAGGTGATGAAGGCGTCGGGCGGCAAGGCCAATCCGCAGGCGGTCAACGATCTCTTGCGCAACAAGCTCGGTCTCTGAGCGCGACGCTTGCGCGTCGCGACGTTACCGCGCCGAACACGCATCGCGGCGCGCCGCAAACCGCAAATCGGAATCGAAAATCTCGCGCGCGGACCTTCCGCTGGACGCCGAATGCGTCCGCGAAGATGCCACGGGAGCGAATTGGTTGGCACCGATTCGTGCGTTTTGCGCTCCGCGGCAGCCGCCGATGCGCCCGTAAAGCGGTCCGGTGCATAATTTTTTTCACTGCGCGACAGCGGCCTGCGCCGGCCGGTATCGCGACTGTAAAAACGCTTAGGCGAAAGGCGTTCCAGCGCGCGGCAGTCGCTGAATCAAAATTAGTGACGTCGCGGAAACCCTTATTTCATCGGCACTTCCGTGATGTGCTGGAAATTTTACGAAAAACCGCGCGATCAAAATGATTTGCCGCGCGATCGCGCCCTCGCTTGCGCGAAGCGTCGCGTGCGCAGCGCCGGGCGGCGGCGCTTACACACAAAATTAAGTGGAGTCACTGTTATTTTTTTTCCTGTGTAGTAATCGGGATGTAGTGCGGATCGATTCGCGACTGCACTGACCGATATCGCCATCCACTCAAGCTAGGAGGGCAGCAATGGCGAAGAAGAGAAAAGCGAAAGCTAAGGCGAAGAAACCGGCAAAGCGTCGGAAGAAGAAGTAGCTGACGCTGCAATCGGTCTTCGACTTCACTTAGTCGGAGATCGCGTCACACGGGCCGGCCGACGTCGAGGATGGATCGACGATCTAATCCGAGGCGGGCCGGTTCCGGTGGACGGCAAGGGGGCGTCGGCGGGACGGAGGTGCAGGCTTCGCGATCGCGTTTGATTGATGCGGCGGCGAAGAAGAGAGACGGGAAACTGAATCTCATTCTGACAAAAACAGTCAGCGTACTTGCCCTTCAGCCATCCCGCCGACGCCCTCGGTGTTTTGGCAGTATCCTATCGAAACTTTCACCGGCGTCGTGGAACATATCCGCGGCGCCGTTTTTCCTTGTGCAGACATGAAGCGCTCGCGCAAAACTGCGAACAAGAAGACCGCGCAGGAGACGGCAACCGCGGCAACGAGGCGGGCGACGCCGGCACGTCGTGCGCAGCCGGGCGCAAAGCCGATCGAGCTTTATTACTGGCCGACGCCGAACGGCTGGAAAATATCGATCATGCTCGAAGAGTGCGGTCTGCCCTATGTGGTACGGCCGGTCGACATTTCGAAGGGCGAGCAGTTTGCCGCGGAATTTTTGGCGATCTCGCCGAACAATCGCATGCCGGCGATCGTCGATCCTGCCGGCCCCGGCGAGCGGTCGATTTCGGTGTTCGAATCCGGCGCCATCCTGCAATATCTCGGCCGCAAAACCGGAAAGTTTTATCCGCGCGAAGAGCGCGCCCGCGTCGCAGTCGAGGAATGGCTTTATTGGCAGGTCGGCGGGCTCGGTCCGATGGCCGGGCAGGCGGTGCACTTTCGCCGTTACGCGCCGCAGGAGATCTTCTACGCGATCGCGCGTTATACCGACGAGGTCAACCGCCTCTACGGCGTGATGGATAGGCGGCTGGCCGAGCATGAATTTCTCGCCGGCCGCTATTCGATCGCCGATATGGCGGCGGTCGGCTGGGTGCGGCTCGCCGAGCGGCAGGGCCAAAACCTCGGCGACTTCCCGCATCTCAAGCGCTGGTTCGAGACCATCCGCGCGCGTCCGGCGGTCAAGCGCGCTTTCGCCATCCGTGTCGAGGCGGCGTCCGCCGTCGATATGCGCGACGCGAAAGTCCGCGCCGTGCTGTTCGGCCAGCGTGCGCGGTGAGGGCGGTTATTTCGCCCGCGTCCAGGTCTGGGTTTTGCAAAGAAATGCCATCGCGCAGCCTTTGAGGTCGGCGGCGTTGTCGCCGGTCATGGTGAAGGAACCGGAATAGGTCTTGCCGTCTGAGGCGTTATAGACATTGCCGCTCCAGACATTGGGGCCGCTCGGCTTCATGTCGAGCACGATCGCGACCCCGAGCAGCGGCCGGCTTTGCTTCGACGCGTCGGCATTGTGCTTGTCGAGTTTGGGCTTGCCGGTCGCCGGGTCGTTCGGTTCCTTCAGCCATACCAGCGTACCGCAGATCGCGCCGCCGCAATTGACGATGCGCACCTGGCTGTCCTTGTCCGCAGTATACCAGGTACCGAGCGGGCTGGCGGCGGATGCCGGCGCAATCAGGCCTGCGAGGCCGAAAAGCACGATGATCGCGAGCCAAAATGCGGCCGCCGCCCTGCGGTAGGTTCTCATTGCAACCTCGATGTTCGTTGCGGGTGAATGCGCACTGTATAGTCAACGGTTCCGGGATTTCCTAGCGCTTTCCGGAGTCATGCCGCAGGGGCAAGTGGCCCCGTTTCGGGAGAGATTCTTTCACGCCGCGACACTGTAAACACGTACATATGCCAAAATGTGTCCGGATTGGCGGTCTCGAATTCATGCCAATAATCGAGATTGGCGAGCGCATCGGCGTCCGGGTATCGGTGCCGAAATCGCTCGATGATTGCTGGGTCCAGTTCGAAGCCGTGAAACATCAGTCCATGCTGGTTCAGAAATGCCGCTATTTCGGGGATCGTGAACCGGTGTTCCATGACATTGAACAACAGATCGCGGCAGCCGCTCATGCTGTAGAAGTCGGCGATCTTGAGCAGCGTGTTTGAGCTTTGGCTGCGAATGATGGTCTGGCGCAACGCTCGGATATCTTCAGCCGTGGCGCGATAGCCGCGCCGGGCGATCAGGGCGCGCGCCTCAACGACTGCGCGCCGCGCGGTTGCACTGTAAAGGCCGACGCGCATGGTGCCGTGCGGCGCCAACAGCGACAGCAGGACGCGCCAGCCGGTTTTCGGATCAGCCAAGTGATGGAGCACGCCGACGGCCTCGATGCGGTCAAAGGTGCGGCCGATGGTTCCCAGTTTCAGGATGTCGGCCTGGGCGTAGTCGACGTTGCGCAAACCCTCCTCGCGCGTCTTGCGGCGCGCATAGGCAAGCGCCGTCCGGCTGATGTCGACGGCGAGAATGCGCGATTGCGGCGCGTATTGCGCGTTGGAAAATGGATGCTGTCCGGTGCCGCAGCCGGCGATGAGAACGTCTTCGCTCGCCGGCGCGTCATCGCCGACGGGACGCGGCTGGCGCTTGCGATCGGCCGCGCGCACGATGAACGGATTGATGGTCCAGCGCGGATAGGGGTTTTCGTCGTACTGCCCCATGACGGCCACCGACACGTCGTCATCGATCGGCGTGAGTGTGGGGATGGCCGCACGGTCTTCCGCTTCCTGCAACGGCTCGCGCACTTGCACGCGCAGCAAATCGCCGGTGCATTCCGGCCAACGCGCCGTCAAAAGAGATTTTGCCGAGGGCAGGGAGTGCAACGGAAAATAGGCCGCGACCGCGGCGACGAGCAACGGCGAAACGCCGTCCCCGTGCGGCAGCTTTTCTATCAGCAGTTCGCGGAGCCGATTTGCCTGTTCGATTTCCGCGTCGGTTTGCGCGAAAACGTACTCATTGATGAAGCATTGTTGCGCCAGCGCACTTAGTAAATCGATCAAATCGTCGTCGACCGGAACCGCGTCAAAGACGTTCGTGACTACCAGCCGAAGCAAGGCGGCGCGCAGCGTAGTCAGGAACAGTTCAAGCATGACGCCGTGCAAGGTCGTCAGTTGCAGCACGGAGCGAAAAAAAATGTCGCTTGCGATCGCCGCGATATCGCCGGCGCCGAAAGGAATGGCGTTGCCGCCAGCCGGATCCTGATCGGCGATCCGCGCAACGCATTGCCGGATCGCCACGTTTTCCATGACAAATTCTTCGAGATGTCTTTTTCCGCCCATGCCGAGCGCGATGGCTGTCTTGAAATGCATAGTGGCCGCCGCCCGCTGGCCTAAGGCCTGATACGAACACGCGATGTTGTAGTGAAAGCCGGCATCGAGATCGTCGACGGCGATCGCCTGTTCGAACTGCTTGATCGCCGGCCGGTGTCGTCCCGACGCCTGATAAACAACGCCGAGAAGATTGAGGCATGTCGCGTGCGTGGGAGCCTGCGACAGGATCTGCTTGCAAATGATCTCGGCTTGCGCGAGCCGCCGCGCTCGGTAAGCCTCGTTGGCTTGCGCCATCAGCCCGGCAATGTCGGCTGGACCGGAATTTGGCGCGGCCTTGGCGCGCGCCGCAGCCGCCCGGCGTTCACTTCGGTTCATCTCGGTTCACAATCGGTGAATTCGCGACAAGCTTTATGCTATGTCAACGCTTCGGGCGCCAACACCATTTTTCGCCGAGATCGCCGGTAAATCCGCCGAATTGGCCGCGCCTTATCATCGCTTGCCGTATTTTTCGGTGGGGATCTTTTGAGGTCCTCGACGGATTTCGACGATAGGCGCGAATTGCGCCGAAATGTTTCAGACTCTGTTCATCGCATTGCTTAAACCACCGTTCAAATCTTCTGAGGATTATCCCGTATCGATTGGGGCAAAGAGCCGCGACAGCGGACAGACGTTAGGGACAGGGGAGTTTTCCATGGCGCGTTATGAAATTCTCGACAGCAATGCGGCGCCGCTCGGCGAAGGGCCGGCTGCGGGCGACATGTTGTTCGAGCTCGGGATGATGTATTCGGTCGGCCGCGACGCGCCGGTCGATCTTGTTGCCGCGCATAAGTGGTTCAATCTCGCGGCGATGAAAGGCAACAGCGAAGCGGCTCGGCTGCGGCGCGAGATCGCCAATCAGATGTCCGACGTCGAGATCGCCTCCGCTCAGCGCGCGGCGCGCGCCTGGCTGCGCGGCAACGAGCCGGCGTTGACGCCGGCAATCGCCGCCTGAGCCGAGCCGCCGTTTCACGGCGACGGGACCGTTGCTCCGTTCGCAGGCCGTGGCGGCTTGCGCACCCAAAATTGGTACATCGCCGCGAATAAGCCTGGCATCTCGGTTTCGAGGGTATGCCAGCAATCAAGGTCGAGCAGCGCGGATCGCTCCGCAAAGCGCTCGGCGAATATGCGCAATTGCGAGGGCACCGGAATAAACCCGGAAAATTCCACGTTATTCGCCGCGATGAATGATTTGATCTGCGGCAACGTGATGCGATGCTCTTGAACGTGGAACAACAGATCGCGACATTCGGCGATCGTGAAAAAATCCTCCCACGTCGCCACCGATTTCAGGAGCGGGTCGTCGGCGGCCATGATGTTCGCCCGGCAGCGGCGGATGCCGTCCGGATCCGGCCGATAGCCGCGCTCGGCGATCAGCGCGCGGGCCGCGACGACGTTCTGGCGCGCCGCTTCGCTATAAAGTCCGACCTGCATCACGCCGCCCGGCCGCAGCAGCGACAGCAGAATCCTCCAGCCGGACCACGGATCGGCGAGGTGATGCAAGACGCCGGACGCGTCGATGAAATCGAATTGTCGCCCGAGCGAGCTTAGCATCATGATGTCAGCCTGCGCGAACTCGATATTGGCGGCGTCGAAACTTTCCGCCATGCGCTTGGCGTAGCTCAAGCTTGAGAGGCTGAGATCGATCGCCAGGATGCGCGCGTGGCGCATCTGTCGCGCAAACTCGATGGTCGACAGCCCGGTGCCGCAACCGGCGACCAGGACATCGGGAATCTGTTCGGGCGGCGTGTCCTTGAAAATCGTAGGCTGTACCGGAGGACCGGCCTTGATCCAGCGCGGGTAGGGGTTCTCCTCGTATTGCTCGCGCACCGCCCGCGACACCTCGCCTTCGATCGTCGTCAAGGCGGGGATGGTCGCGGCGATCTGGCGCTCGCGCATCGGTTCCTTGATTTGTTGCACGAGCAAATCGTTGACATAATCCGGCCACGGCCGTTCCAGCAATGCATCCGCCCCTCCGGTCGTGTGCAGCGGAAAATAGGCGCCGACGGCGATCGGCCACAGCTGCGGCACCGGCTCGCCGGTTTTGAGCGCCTGCGCCAATTTCGATTGCAGATCGCGCGCGCGTTGCGCCTCGCCTTGCGGCAGGGCGTAAACGTATTCGTTGATGAAACATTGCCGCGCCACGGCGGCGAAGAATTTCAGGCCGCCTGCGTCGCCGGCTTGGTCGCTGCCTTCGGCGCCGGTCAGCATGACGTGGCGAATATTGGTCAACAGGATTTCGAGGTCGATATCGGCAACGGGGTCGCATTGCAGCAGGCAAGCGAGCAATTCGTCGGTCTGCAGCGCCGCTAGTCCCGAGGCGCCGAAAAGCTGCGCGCCGGGGAGGAGCGTCGGCCACGCCGCCGCCGCCCGCGCCACGCACTCGGCGACGGTCGGGTTGAGCTTGACGAGACTGATGCAGACCGTGTCGAGTTCGCGCGGGCGCGCCCAGCCCTCGGACAGCGCGCGCAACACCAGCTTGTGCAGCCGCTCGTTCGGCGCAGTGAATCGCACCAATTTGACGCATTGCGCGAACAGCGTCTTGGCCTCGGGTGTAGTCCTTGAGTTCAAGGCCGCGGGCGATGGCGTGAATCGCCACGTCGAGCTTGCCCACCGTCAGGCAAGCCGCGCTAAGGCCTTCATAGCCGGCGGTAAGATCGGGCCGCAGCGCAATCGTCGCTTCGAAAGGCGCGATTGCTTCGGCGGCCTTGCCTTGCGCCATCAACGCGGTGCCGAGCCGATGTTGGGCTTCGGCATGCTTGGGCTCGAGCACCAAGGCCTGCCGATAGGCGGCGACCGCGGCGTCCCAGCGGCCTTGCTCGGCGAGCACGTTGGCGAGATTGATGCGCGGTGCCGCGGAGTTGGGATTGAGTGCGCTGGCGCGCTCGTAGCAGCGGGCGGCGTCGGCCAATCGGCCCTGCTCGCGGCGCACATTGCCGAGGTTGAGATGGGCCATCGCATGGTCGGGTCGCAGTTCGACCGCGCGCTCCAGGTGCGCAGCCACCTCGTCCATGCGATGGAGCGCACGCCAGGCCAGCGCGATGTTGTAGTGATAGTCGCCGACCCGGTCGTTGAGCTTGATGGCTTTGCCGATAAGTTCCGCGGCGGACGCGGCGTCGCCGCGCTGCAACGCAAGCAGACCGAGATTGTGCAGGCTGTCGGCGTGATCGGGATAGAGCGAGAGGATGTAACGGTAACGGCGCTCGGCCTCGGCGAACGCGCCGGCTTGATGTTGCGCCACGGCTGCGGCGAACAGCCCGGCTGGCGTTCCGCCGCCGACCGCGGCGGGTCCACGCGCTGCTGCGCCAAACGGTCCAGAACCCCGCCGTTCTTTGCGACTCATGGCACTGATCGATCGCTCACGAGAACCTGGTCAACCCGGCAGGACATAGCAACGATGTCGAATGATGGCCATCATTGCCGACGGGCTGTCACACTGAGTCCAAGGGGGCCGTCAGAGCTGAGGGTGGCGGAGAGGAAGGGATTCGAACCCTTGATACGGCTTTAGACCGTATAACGGTTTAGCAAACCGCCGCCTTCAGCCACTCGGCCACCTCTCCGAAGCGCAAAAGCCGCCATTTTGCGGGCTTCGTCGCTTGCGCCGCATCGCGCGCCGCTCGAATCAAACTACCACATAACCCCGACCGCGCGACAAGCTTAAGCCCGCGGCGCGCTCTGTAGCGGAAGTCCCGCCCCAATTGGCGTTGCGGCGCATCCTTTACTTCCGATGTTCGCATATAGTGCAGCGGACGCTTTTTCGCACGTCGAATGCCCAATAGGCTCGCGCGCAAGGACTTCGCTCATGGAACAGACGAAGCCAATCATGACGCTGACGTTTCGCTGCCTGCCCGCGCTCAAGGACGTTCTGCCGCCTCCGATCCCGGCGGTGCAGGGGCTTCCCGAATGGTTCAAATCGATGCCGGCGAAGGCCTTCGACCTGACCATGGGGAGCGAGACGGAAACGGTGAAGCGATGCCCGCCTTTCATCGACGCCATGACCTACGGATTTCTTATTCCGCTAGCCACCGATGTTGAAGTTCGCGACGGCGAATTCACCTGGGATTTCGCACCGGAAGGATTTTCCAGCGAGTTCTCGCATTCGCCCATCGCCTTTCACGATCCGAGCCAGATCGTCGGCGCGCCGTTTCTGGACGACGACCGCTTCGTCATCAAGTTCAACTGTTTCTGGAATATCGAGGCGCCGCCCGGCTACGCGCTGCTCTTTACCCATCCGGTCAATCGCACCGACTTGCCGTTCACCACGCTCACCGGCTTGGTCGATAGCGACACGTTCTATCACAGCCCCTTGAGCTTTCCGGCGCGCTGGCACGATGTGCAGTTCAATGGCGTGCTGCCGAAGGGAACGCCGGTGGCGCAGTGCCTGCCGGTGAAACGCGAAAGCTGGACCGGGCGCTTCGAAGTGCTGAGCGAACAAGCCACGGACCGGATGGTCGAAATTCGCACCGCCATCGCCCGCGACACCGGCGTCTACCGGCGGCAATTCCGGGTGCCGAAGCGCTAGTTCTTAGCTCCTAGCCCCGCGCAGAAATCGCGCCGCCGCGCTCGGCTTCAACCACGCCCGCCCGCGGCCGGACGCCGCCAGAGATAATAGCGCCCGGCCATAGCGCTTTGGATCGCTGCGCGCGGCGGCGCGGAAACACTCATAGCCGGCGTCGCGCTCGCCCAGTTGCAGCAGGCAATGGCCGAGCTGCAGCCATACCGTGTCATCGTCGGGTCGGCTCCGAAGACATCGTCGAAAAAAATCGGCGGCAGCGCCGCTCTCGCCGGAGGCATACAGCGCCATCCCCATTCCGGCCAGCGCGTCGGGGGAGGTGGGTGAAATGGCGAGCGCCTGACCGAAAGCAGCCTTCGCCTCCCCATAGTTTCGCCGCTTTAGATAAACGCTGCCGAGCAGAATGGACATTTCCGCCATCATCGGCGCCACTTCGACGCCGCGGCGCAGCACCTCGATCGCTTCATCGCAGCGCTCCATTGCGAACAGCAAGGTACCGAGCCCGTGAAACGCGGGGGGATAGGGCGGTTGCCGCTTGGCGGCGCGCTTGAGCTGCGACAGCGCATCGTTCCGCCGGCCGATCTGGCTCAGCGCCAAGGCCAGCCGGGTTTCGATCTCCGGGTCGTGGCGGCCGCGGGCGGCGGCCTCGAGCGGCGCGACGGCGGCCTCGGCGCGGCCCTGCAGCAACAAGGCAAAACCGAGAATATGCAATGCGCCGGCGTTTCGTGGATCGCGTTTTAAAATCTCTTCGGCAATCCGTTGCGCGTCCTCCGGCCGCTTTGCGTTCAGTGCAAACGCGGCCTGCTGCAACGGTGCGCTACGGTCGGCGCCGCCGCCGGCACCCATTCTCGGATGTCCAGTTCCCGCTGCCATTTCCGCTCTCTACCGCGCCCGCTGCGCCGTCGAAAGATTTACCACATGCGCTCGGCACAATGCGACTTCGATCGTGTAAAGTGTGCCGGCGGGAAGGCAAATTCGCCGAGCTCCGGAAGCGTTACGATGCATCGATGCTGGATCGGCGCAGCTATATTTTTGCTCGCTTCGATGCAATTTGTCTGTGCGCAATCGAATTCGGTCGAGCGCGCGATCAAGGCGATGCCGGGCCAGAACGTGCGGGTCGGCGTCTACACCAGCATTCGGCCGGATTGCACATCGGGTCCGCTTCCCGCGATCCGGCTTGCGCATGCGCCGGCGCACGGCGTGGTCAGCGTCAAGCGTGCCATGCTCAAGGCGACCAATGTCAAGCAATGCCTGGCAATCGACGTGCCGGCCTTCGTGGCTTTCTATCGCGCCGCGCAGGATTTCAACGGCGCCGACCAATTCGAATTGGAAGTCACTTTCTCGGGCGGCCGCAAGGAAATTCAAATCTTTCGCGTCAGCGTCGCCGGCGCAAACGGCGGCCAGGGCATCTAGCGGACACGGTGCATCGAGCACAGAGCACCGAGCCGAATTGGTTGCCGATTTTTGCGCAAACGACTGTCCTAAAAATATCTGAGCACGATCCGGAAAAGTGCAAACCCGGATTCGGAAAAGATCGTGCTCCCCTGAAACAGCCAGGCCATGATCCGATTCAATTCGATCGGATCGTGAGGCAGAGCAAATAGTCTCAAGCAAATTCGCATCGATTTCCGGCGCGCCTTTTTGGACGCTATTCAAGCGCCGGCAGAACCATCCGGAAAATGACGATGAAACCGTCGCAGCGATGCCAGACCGCACGAAGAATCAATGCGTTCGACCCATCGCAAAGGAGCCCAGTCAGCCCGCTGGCTGTCGGTCTCCGCCGCTTGGCGGCGTTTGGCATACGGGGTTTGGCCTATGAGGCCATGGCTCGATCGGATGCCTCAAATCCAGCGTCTGTCGCCGTCCATAACACATTGATTTTACGTCGGAATGTTGATTGGCCCCGGCGGGCTCGCCATTGCTCTCGCTTACCGACAAGCCAACGGCTGCGTGTTTTTTACGCAACACCTCCCCGAAATCGGTCAAACCGGCCTGTGAGAAGGTCAGTTCTTCGTTGCGTGGTGGAACCTGTTGGTTAAGGTACGCGTGCGACGGAGGGGGGAACCCCAAGTCGACTCGTCCGGTGTTTTCGGGAAGTGGAAAGACCGGGCGGTTTTGGGGACTAAGGGGACCTTCTTGGGGTGCGTGTCACCCGGCGGAAAGAACCCTCCCACGGCAACAATTGGAGGTTCAAAATGAAGATGGTGAAAAGCCTCCTCCTCGGCTCCGCGGCCGCGTTGGTTGCGGCTACTGCGGGGCAGGCAGCTGATCTTCCCGTTAAGGCCAAGCCGGTCGAATACGTGAAGGTCTGCAGCCTCTACGGGGCGGGATTCTACTATATGCCGGGCACCGATATGTGTATCAAGATCGGTGGCTGGGTTCGTACCGAGGCCGTTTATGGCCAAGTCAACGGCAGCTTGACCTGGGGACCGTTCGCCGGCAACTCCAACAACCGTGGCAGCAGCAGCGAGGCCTTCCGGGCCCGCGGCTATATCACGGCTGATGCGCGTGAGCAGACCGCTTACGGCACGGCGCGCGCCTATATCGACGTCGGCATCAACACCAACGACACCGGCCTGCAAGTCGGCTAACGCTGGCGCTCAGCTCGAACCGCGCGTTCCTGCAATGGGCGGGCCTCACGACTGGTCTGACGCAATCGTTCTATGACTTCTATAGCGTCCCCGCCGCGAGCTTCCGCGGTGGCTATTATCCCGCGTCGGATACGGGCGATCCAGGCTGGCTGGTCATTGGTTATACAGCGCAGCTCGGCAATGGTCTGTCGGCGACGATCTCTACGGAAGCGCGCCGCATCGACCCAGATCATCAACCAAGACGCTGCGCCGTTCAGGCTGGCGTTGCGGGTCTCGGTACGGTTACGCCGGGCAGCTTACACCAGCTCGACTGCCGGCGGCGCGGGCGCGCTCGCACCCGGCGCAACGGTGCCTATGGCGGCATGCAGTCCGGCGACTACGTCGGCAATATCCGCCTCGACCAGACTTGGGGCAGCGCTCAGGTCATGGCCGCGGCGCATGAGCTCAATCCGGTGTACTACGCGTCGGCGGCAGGCGCTGACGCAACTCCGGGTGCCGGCCATCCGAGCGATCAGTGGGGTTATGCCGTCGGCGCAGGCCTGCGGTTGAACTTCCCGATGATCGCGCAGGGCGACTACTTCCAGTCGCAGGTCAACTACACCCAGGGTGCGTTGCGCTATCTCTTCTTCACGCCCAACACGAACTGGGGCAAGGCCGAAGGGTGCTAACGAAACCTTCGGCGTGCTCAGCGACTGCGTGTACGGCGGCAACACCGGGCGTGGCGGCAACGACTACGACAGGTTGTCAGCTGACCACGGCCTGGGGCTTCAACGCGTCCTTCGAACATTACTGGACTCCTGCGGTTCATGAGTCGCTGTTCGGCGCCTATTACGCGGTGAACTACAACCAGGGTACCGGCAGCGCCAATGCCATGCTCTGCACCATGGAAGGTAACAGTACTGGCGGTGTTGGTTCGACTGCTGTCGCCGGCGCCGGCTGCAACAACAACTGGTCGATGTATGCCATCGGCAGCCGGTTGCAGTGGGACGTCACCAAGTCGTTCTATCTCGGCATCGAAGGCATCTACGACCACATGAACAGCGCTTCGGTAAATACGACGGGCGTCATCCCGGCCGGGTCGCCGCTGGCCTTCGGTTCGGCGACAACATCGAGCCGCATGCCAACGTGTGGACGGTCAGCGTCCGTATGCACAAGGACTTCCTGCCCTGATCCTCTGATCGAGGCGTGAAATCGGAAATCCCCGGCGGTCACTCCGCCGGGGATTTTTCTTTTGCGGGGCGTTGCGCTGGCGCAATGCAGCCGACCGCTGATCGGGTTATGCCGTGCCGCGTCGCCAAAGCGGCGGTTCCGCTGTCACGAAATACTCGGCATCTCCGTGCGTTCCGCGCTGGCGGATCCGTTTCGCGTGGCTGTCGCAGGCGGCGCATAAATTCGCCGATGCGGCGAATCAGATCCGGACTGTCGAGCGAACGGCACGTGGCCCTGGTCCGCTACTTCGATCGATCTCCATCTCGGGATGCCGGGCCTGCATTGCGGTCACCGTGGCGGCCGAAAGAATGTCGGAGTTGGCGCCGCGGATGACCAGAATTGGAACGCGCGACAACGCGTCGAATTCGTTCCACATCGCCGGCAGCGGCCGCTCGATGTCGAGTTCCGCAAGCGTGCGCGCCAGCCGCACGTCATAAGTCGGCACCAGCGCGCCGTCGTCCAGCTTCCAGGTGCGCTGCGCCGCCGCGAGCCATTGCTCGGCAGTCAGCTTTGGAAACTGCGCATCGAACAGCCGGCGGAGAATTTCGGCGCCTTCATTGAAATTGCGCGGCTGCGGCAACTTGCCGACGTAGCTCTTGATGCGCGCCAGACCCTTCGGCTCGATGACCGGCCCGATATCGTGCAGCACGACGCCGGCGATGGCGGTCGGATGCGCCACGCCGAGCAACATGGTGAGAAGGCCGCCGCGCGAACTGCCGATGAAGACCGCTTCGCCGATTTCGAGCGCGGTCAGTACCGTCACCACGTCGCCGAGCTCGACCGCCAAATTGTAGTTTTCCGGATTGCTGTCGTAGTCCGATTGGCCGCGGCCGCGCGAATCGATCGCGATCACCCGTCGCGGCGGCCCGCCATTCGCCAGCGCCGGCGCCAGCGCGTCAAAGTCGGCCACGGTCCGCGCCAAGCCCGGCAGGCAGACCACCGGCAAAGCGAGCGCGGTGCGCGGACCGTATTCGCGCACATGCAGCCGCAAGCCGTCTTGCGCGGTGACGAAAATGCTTTTGCCGACGAGGTCGATGTGAACCACGTTTGACACTTTCATCAGAGGGACGCGTGAGCGGTTCCCGATCGCCAATCTGCCAATGTAAGGATCTCCGTGGGGGGCAAAAGGATCTCCGCGGAGTGGGGCAATTCCGGCACGGCCTTATCCCGTACCCAAAACACAAGTATAGCATATTCGGCGTTTTGTTGGGAGATTTGCCACCCTGCGGAACGGCTACGGTTCTTGTCCAATAGGCCTGCAGGTTCTTTAGCGCCGGACCTGCCGAAATATTTGCTCCTCCACTTGGCGCGGCGGATTTGGAGGCGCTGAAGCTTAATTGCGTCCGGAAATAAGCAATCGGCGCCATCTCGCAGTGTGAGATATATTCGCGACGACACATCCCATCCACGAATGATGGATTTATCATGCGTTGAAGGCTTGTTGCCGGAAATTGCGCCCATTCCGCTCGCTTGGGTACTCACCTGGCGGCGGCGGAGTTACTTACAGGAAGGTGAGTTGTCGTAGCTACTGTTGATCGTTGCGATGGTCGTCCGCTAAATTGATGAGTTAACTGGGGAAGGGTCACACCATGACCGGGGCCGGCGATATACGCGATCAGGGGCTGCTGCAAATCTTTTCCGTTGTTCGTCAAATCAGACGCACGGAAATTATCAACGCATTACTCCGAGCCCATGCCGGAGCCGTAATTAGCGGCCCGTTTGCCGGTATGAAATTGCTGCCGGAGGCGTCATGGCGTGACGGCGATCTACCGCCTAAGATACTCGGGTGCTATGAGGCTGAACTGCACCCCGCCATTGCCAAAGCCACCACCCGAAATCCAAATGTGGTCGTCAACGTCGGTTGCGCCGAGGGATATTATGCCGTCGGAATGGCTCGGTTGTTGCCGCAGGCACGCATCTACGCGTTCGACGTTATTCCGAAAGCCCAGGACATCTGCAAACGTGCCGCGATCGCGAACCAGGTCGGCGATCGCGTGGTCGTGGCCGGCAAATGTGCGATCGAGCTATTGCGCCCCGTCGTGGAGCAAGCGGGACGACCGCTTCTTTTTATCGATTGCGAAGGTGCCGAGCTTGAACTACTCGATCCGGTTCAGCTGCCAGAAACATTACATTGCGACATGATTATTGAATGCCATGACTGCCTAAACCCGCTGATCACTCAAACGCTTAAGCAGCGATTTTCGGCTAGTCACGATATCGAAAATATATTTGAAGGGCCGCGCGATCCAAACCAGTTTGTTAGTTTGCGCAGGTGGGAGTCGCTGGATCGGTGGCTTGCGATCGACGAAGGTCGTCCGGTGACAATGAATTGGCTGGTCTGCTGGGCCCGCTAATGATCGATGTCGGGGGGAACAAAACATTTCAGCGCGGCCTGTCGGCGCTCCAGACGGGAGACGCCCAGAACGCCGAGCGTTTATTTAAGAACGTTCTTCGTTCGCAACCCAAGCACGTTGCGGCGCTCAATCTGCTTGGCATTGTGCTGATGCAGGCGGGCAGATTTGGGGAAGCCGAGCCGCATCTGCGCAAGGCACTGGAATTGGCTCCGGCTTCCGATACTACGCTCTACAATTACGGCATCGTTCTCAAGGCCCTGAACCGGCCCATCGAGGCGTTGGCGCGATTCAGCGAAGCCTTGAAGATTAACGCCTCGGTCGCAGAAACGTGGAATAATCGCGGTACAGTTTTCCACGACCTAAAGCGACATCGGGAAGCCATTGCCGATTTCGACCAGGCCATAAGCCTGAATCCGAATTATCCGGATGCCTTCTTCAACAAAGGCAACGCTCTTGCGGATTCCAAGTCATACGAGCAGGCTCTGGCCGCTTATGATCGAGCTTTGGGACTGAGACCTGACTTGGCCGAAGCTTGGCTCTGTCGCGGCAATGTACTTGCCGAGCTCAAGCAGGACGCTGATGCAATCGCCGCCTATGACAAAGCCTTGGCATGGAAGCCTAATTTGGCCGGCGCTTGGCTCGGCCGCGGTAATGCTTTTGCGACGCAAAAGCGGTACGGCGATGCTTTCGCCGCTTATGACAAGGCGCTGATGTTCAAATCCGATCTCGCCGAAGCTTGGCTCGGCCGCGGTAATATCTCTAGCGACCTCAAGCAATATGAGGACGCTGCCACAGCTTTCGATCGGGCATTGGCTCTCAAGCCCGATCTCGCCGAGGCTTGGCTGGGGCGAGGCAAAATATGGACCGAACTCAAGCAATACGATCGGGCATCGGCAGCCTTTGACGCCGCGCTGGCGAGGAAGCCCGATTTGGCAAAGGCGTGGCTTGGTCGCGGCAGGGTCTTTACCGAACGCGGGCAGCACGGCGAAGCGCTCGCGGCTTACGATCGGGCGTTGGCGCTGGATCCCGACTTGGACTACGCCGCGGGCGCGCGGCTGGATGCAAAACTTTATTTATGCGACTGGACCAATCTGAAAGTTGAAATCGCTGGGCTTCTGGCAGAAGTCAGGGAACGGAAACCGGCATGTCTTCCCTTTAGTCTTCTGGCGTTGCCGTCGCTACCGGCCGAGCAGCTCCAATGCGCGCGCCGTTACGTACAGGATCAGCCGAGCTATCCGGCGATTTGGCACGGCGAGGTCTATTCGCACGATCGCATTCGTGTCGCCTATCTCTCGGGCGACTTCAACGATCATCCGATTGCCTATCTCACGGTCGGGCTTTTGGAAAATCACGACAGATCCCGTTTCGACGTCACGGGAATATCGTTCGGATTCGATGATGACTCAACGATAGGGCGAAGAACCCGTGGCGCGTTTGAGCATCTTATCGATGTCAGGGACAAAAACGATGAAGAAATTGCCAGTATAATGCGGCGCCTTGAGATCGATATCGCGGTCGATCTGATGGGATTCATCAAGAACAACCGGCTGAACGTTTTGGCTCGGCGATCGGCGCCGATCCAGATCAATTATGTGGGCTATCCGGGGACGATGGGCGCCGCCTATATCGACTATATCGTTGCCGACTTCGACGATCATCCCCGAACAGCATTGCGGGTTCTATGAGGAGCGAGTGATCTGGCTGCCGGAATCTTTTCAGATCAACGACCATCGGCAAATCTCAGAGCCGACGCCTACGCGGCATGAATGTGGCTTGCCGGAAGCAGCTTTTGTGTTTTGCGTTTTCAATAACAACTACAAGATTACGCCCCAGATATTTGAAATCTGGATGCGGCTTCTGAGCAAGGTCGAAGGCAGTGTGTTGTGGCTCAAGCTAAGCGGAGAAATAGCCCCACACAACCTGCGTCGCGAGGCTGAAAGGCGAGGGGTGGCGCCGGAGCGCTTAGTCTTTGCCCCGCCGGTTTTATTGCACGCCGATCATCTCGCGCGCTACCGGCAGGCCGATTTGTTTCTGGATACGCTGCCCTATAACGCGCACACGACCGCCGGTGACGTGCTTTGGGCCGGTGTGCCCGTGGTGACGTGCCTCGGCGCGAGTTTTGCGGGACGTATCGCGGCAAGCGTAGTGACGTCGGTCGGGCTGGGAGAGCTGGTCACGCATTCGCTGGAAGAATATGAAGCCTTGGCGCTGAGATTGGCGAACGATCCGGCCTATCTCGCGTCCATCAAGGCGAAACTTGCGCGAAACCGCCTTACCTTTCCACTTTTCGACGCCAAGCGATCGACGCGACAAATGGAAGCAGCCTATACGGCGGTGTGGCAGCGCTACCAACGAGGCGAGATACCGAAGTCGCGGACGGGCGAAACGGGGCCGATCAGACTTGCGTGACGCCGACGGTGCGCCGTGAAAGTGCCAATCGGTCGGAGCTTAAAGCCGACCTAGCTCGATCTCGCTGCGCACCCAATCCACCACTTCGTGGACACTTTGTTCGATGGGTATCCCCGCCTTGAAGCCGAGAACCCGCTGCGCCTTTGTGGTGTCCGGAATCCGCCGTTGGACGTCGTGGATGAAAGGTTCGTCGCAGACATAGTCAAACGGCGCTTTGACTTCGGCGATCTGCCAAACCAGCCGAGCCAGTTCGAGCACGTTGGTCGATACATCGGTGCTGATATTAAAGTCCTCGCAAATGGCCGCCGGCGATTCCATCGCCAAGCGGATGCCGCGCGCCAAGTCGCGGCCGTGCGTATAGTGCCGGATTTGGTCTCCGTTGCCTAGAATATGAAGCGGGCGTTGCCCTTTTAGAACCTTCTGCGCGAGGTCAGGCAGCACGTGACTCATCGCGAGCTTGATGTTGCCGCTAAAAACTTCCTTGTCGACGATGGCCTTGCTTTCGCCGGTGCCAACGCAATTGAATGGCCGGACTATCGTATAAGGCAGACCGTATTGCTGAAAGGCCCCGCGGGCAAAATACTCAGACGCGAGCTTTTGAAATCCATAAGTGCTGCGTGGCGGCGGGGACGTCAGTTCGGCGCCCTCGGGAGTTGGAAAAATGTCCGCACCCTCGAACACCATGCTTGAAGAGATAACGACGATGCGGCGGAGCGATTGTCTTTTGTACGCGCCGATAGCTGCATCAAACGTCGAGGCTAGAATGCGCTCGTTTTCGGCAAGCAAATCATAGGCGAAGTTATGGAAATATGATATTCCACCAATAAGCGCTGCCCCGGCGATAACCTGTTCGCAATCTTCCACAAGTTCGCGCATCAGAACAGCGTCCTTGCAGTCGCCGACCACCAATTCATAAGCGGGATGCCCGTCGTATTCGCGCTCGACACGACCGTACTTCGAGAAATTGTCGACTCCGCGCACCCGATAGCCAGCGTCCAGCAACTCCCTGACGAGGTACCCGGCAATGAATCCAGCCGAACCGGTGACGAGAATCCGGCCCAAGTCTTTCTTTTGCGGCGTCATGAATTTGGATCGGTTTTTGCAGTACGGCCGAGTTCACCCAAACCGGTATAGGTTATTCCGTGCGGTAATTCCATATTCGTCGTAGCGAAATTGTTCCAGAAATCGAATATGACCGCGGGGCGTGCCATACGCTCGGCCAATAGGGGTAATGGCATCTGTTCGAAGCACGGATGATTATTGGCGATGACCATTAGATGTGAGCCGGCGAACGCCTCACCGATGGTCGGGGCGGGCTCGACCTGAAAAAACTCGCGAAGCTTGTCCGCCCCGACTACGGCGTCGAAGCCGCGAAATCGCGACATTGGAAACGCAATACGCAGTGCCGCGAGAATTGGCTTCGCCATGGTGCCACGCAAGTCATCGGTTTCCGGGCGCCCCTTAAATGCAAAGCCGGCGAGCGTGATGGTCGGAGCGTTGGGAAGGAGGATTTTCTCGCAACAAAATCTTTTAAGTTCCGCGATGATCTCGGCGGGCTGGCGCTCATTAGTGCGCCGCGCCGCCATAATGATCTCCGGCGAAAGCCCGTATTTCTTTAGACCGCTTGCGAGAATAACCGAATCCTTTTCGAGACAAGGCCCGCCCACCGGACCTGGCATTGGCAAATAAGAGCGTGCATAGCCTAGTCTGCCGGCGCGAATGGTTTCGGTAACGGAAACGCCAATCGTGTCGGCGATCCGTGCAACTTCGTTGGAGAGTCCGAAAAGGACATCGCGCTGCGCATTGTCGACCAGCTTGATCATTTCACCGGTCTCCAGACTCGAAACCTGAACCACCGTTGGTGTCAGAAACTGGAACACTTGCGCTGCGCGAATTCGCGCGTTTTGGTCATGGCCGGCGACGATTTGCGGTAGCTCGCGCAGCTCGCGGAGAGCCTGGCCTTCCAGAGTCCGCTCCGGGCAAAACACTAGGTCATAGGGGCACCCGGTCGCATCGAGGATCGGCTTAATCAAATTGCGCGTCGTCCCAATCTCGACTGTCGACCGAACAACGACCATGTCTCCGCTCTTGAGATGTTGCGCAATTTCTCGCGCCACATTGCCGATCATGTCGACGCGAATGTTGCGGTTCGCGTCGAGAGGGGTTCCGACGGTAACTATAAACACGCTGGCGTCCAGGTTCTTCGGAATGTGCTCGGACACCGAAAGTCGGCCGGATTTGAGCAGGCTCGTCAGACGACCGGCCAGACCAGGTTCGTGAAAGTGGGGTTCGCCTTTTTTCAGTCCGCGCACAATATCTTCGCGAATCTCGACCCCTTGAATGCGAAAGCCAACTTCCGCCATCACCACAGCAAGCGTCAACCCCACATAGCCCAGTCCGAGAATGCAGATGTCGGGGTCGCGGAAGGTCTCAGGCAGATCGGTCAAGTGGCACCCGTAAAGAATTGAGGATTTTGTATTGCGCTGGAAGATCCTGTATCGGCCTATCGTACTCTTACCATCGCGACTAACGCTATCAAAGCTGGTCGTTGAACAACGATTCGGCTCGACGGGAGTGGGCTGTGGATGATGTTGTTTCTCGCGGTGACTAGTCGAACGGACCGACGCTACCCGCCGCGGCGCAGATCGGCTTCGATCGACAGCTTGGGATTGTTCTCGACGAGCGCGCGATAGACCTGCATGTTCTCGATCACGCGCTCGACGTAATTGCGCGTTTCCGAGATCGGAATGCGCTCGATCCAGTCGATCGGATCGACCTTGGGAGTGCGCGGGTCGCCGTATTGCTCGATCCACTCCCGGGCTCGGCGCGGTCCGGCATTGTAGGAAACGAAGGCCAGGATGTAAGAGCCGCGCCAAGAGGCGAGGTCGTTGCCGAGCTCCGCCGCGCCGAGCTGGGCATTATAGGCGACGTCGTCGGCGAGACGGCGCTGATTGAAGGTGACGTTAAATCGCTTGGCGGTGTCGCGGCCGGCCGCCGGCGTGACCTGCATCAGGCCGTAAGCGTTGGCGCTCGACACGACGTGCGGATTGAACGCGCTCTCCTGGCGCACGATCGAATAGACGACGCAAGGTTCGACCGCCGGCCCGATCGGCTGGTAGTTCGGCACGCCGAAATCGGGAAACGCGTAGCGCTCGAACGGATAGCCGCGGCCGAGCATGGCCTTGCCGATCAAGAGCGTCGCCCGCGCGTCGTTATGGCGGGTGGCGATGTCGGCAAGTTCCGCGAGCGCAGCCGTATCGGTCGCCTTGTCGCCGAGATCGGCCGCCATGATGGCGACAAGGTCGCGCTCATCGACGGCATAGAGAATCTCGAAGGCGCGGGCGATTTCGAGCGTGCGGTGCTCGGCGGACGCACGCGGTGGCGCGCGCAGCGTCACTTCATCGAGGCCGAGCCGGGCGCGCGCCAACTGGCCGTAATAGGCGGTCGGATAATGCGCCGCCGCTTCGTAGAGTGCGTGCGCGTCCTGCTCCCGGCCCAAGGCTTCAGCGGCGCGGCCCTGCCAATAGAACGAGCGCGCCAGCGTGATCGGATTGGAAACGCCATCGGCAATCCGGGCGAAATGGGCAAGCGCGATCGCGGGCTGGCGCAGGAAGCGCAGCGCGATCCAGCCGGCGGTGAAATGTTGCTCGGCGCGGTAGTTCTGATTGTCCGGCGGCGCCGCGCCATTGGCGACCTCGTAGGCCAGCCGGGCGTCGCCGAGATCGAGCAGTTTTCGCGACACCAGCCGGCGTTCCACCCACCATCGGTCGACGTCGATCAGCTTGGCCGGATCGCGCGGCGCGGCATTGAGCCATTGCGCCGCCTCGGCGATCTTGTCGTTGCGCCGCAGCCATTGGACGCGGCTGAACATATAGCCCGGGTCGCGGCGGGCGGCCTGCGGCACCGCTTCAAGCAGCGCCTTGGCGTTATGCGCCTGATCGATGACCGCGGCACGGGCTTTGGCGATGGCGAGCGCAGTGGCGTCGAGGTGGCGCGCCGCGCGCAACCCGGCGTCGCTGTCCTCGGCATAGAGCCGCGCCGCCATGCGCACCTCGTCGTCGGCAGGCGTGATCAGCCCGGAAAAAGTTTCTCGCGCCTGGTCCTCAAGATCTCCGGAGAAGGCGTCGTTGCGCCAGGCTTGACGGACCGCCGCGGCGGCGCCGGCAACGTCACCGCGCGTGAGCAACGCTCGCGCCAGCGCGAAACGGCCCTTGGCCGTGTGCGGCTCTCCGGAGCGGAAGAAATCGATGACGGCAACCGGATCGACGCGGTCCTGCCACATCACCGCCTCGGCGCGGCGCCGCAACGTCTCTATGCCGGGCCAGCTCGGATTGGCGGCGATAAAGGCGGCATAGCGCGAGAACTCGCTCGAGCCGTCTTCGCTGCGCAGAATCACCCATTCCACGAGCTTGCGGGCGACCGGATCGGAGATCGTATGCTCGACGTCGGTCGCCTCGCTTTGGCGGTTCTTGCGCACCAGATCGATAGCTTGCTTGACCGCGGACAGATCGAGCGGCGAGGTTGCCGTCGCTGCGGTGGTCGCGAAGGGCGGGACCGGGCGCGGTGGCGGCGCCAGGATCGGCGCCTGCCCGACCGGTGGCTCGAGCCGCGCATTCGCCGGCGCCGCAGTGCCTGGTGCCTCGCGCGCCGCCGAAGCCGCCGCCGGGGCGATCGAGAGCGGGGCCGGCCGATGCGCCTCAACGTTCTGGGCGCCGGATTTTGCCGCTTCAGCCCTGCCGAGCTTTTCGCCTTTGATCGCCGGCCGGTCGCGGGGCAATGGAACATGCCCGGACAACGGCGCCGCATGCGTGCCGGTGGTCGCGACGCTCACGGCGGCAAGCAGCACAATGGTCCGGAAATCCGGCACGGTCCCTCCCGGTGGGCGTGTCGTGGGTGGCAGAGAATCTCTTCGGCTGGTTAGGTTGAAGAAACCCTAACCTGCGGAAACCCGCGCGACAATTTACAGTTTTGCGGCGAAAGCGGGGCCACGATCCGCGCCGCCGACGGTCGCGGTTGGAGCGAGCGCTTCCGTAATGGGGCTTTCAAGCCCCGTCGCAACCCGATATCTATGCGAGACGGCGGCGCCCGCTTTACCTATACGCGCCCCGCCGGCGAGGTGCGCGCCAATAGCCGTACCGTTTACCGATCGTGGATCGTCTCATGGCCGCCAAGACACACTTTCGAGGCTCGTTTACCGCGCTTGTCACCCCGTTCAAGAACGGGTCCGTCGACGAGAAAGCGTTCCGCGACCTGGTCGATTGGCAGATCGCCGAGGGCACCAATGGGCTCGTCCCGGTCGGCACCACCGGCGAAAGCCCGACGCTGTCGCATGACGAGCACAAACAGGTCGTCGAATGGTGCGTCGATCAGGCGCGCCGCCGGGTCCCGGTCGTGGCCGGCGCCGGCTCCAATTCAACCAAAGAGGCGATCGACCTTGCCCGGCATGCCGAGCAGGCAGGCGCCGATGCGGTGCTCGTGGTCACGCCCTATTACAACAAGCCGACCCAGGACGGGCTCTATGCGCACTTTAAGGCGATCAACGACGCCATCGGCATTCCGATCCTGATCTATAACATCCCCGGCCGCTCGGTGATCGACATGTCGGTCGAGACCATGGCGCGGCTGTTCGAATTGAAGAACATCGCCGGCGTCAAGGATGCCACCGCCAACGTGACGCGGGTGTCGCAGCAGCGCGCGGCGATGGGCGAGGATTTCAATCAATTGTCCGGCGAAGATATCACGGCGCTGGGCTTCATGGCCCATGGCGGCCATGGCTGCATCTCGGTGACGTCGAACGTGGCGCCGCGGCTATGCGCCGAATTTCAGGCGGCGTGCTTGCGCGGCGATTACGCCGCTGCGCTCAAATTACAAGACAAGCTCGCGCCGTTGCACATCAATCTGTTCATCGAGGCAAATCCGCAGCCGGTCAAATATGCGCTGTCGCTGCTCGGCAAGTGCGCCAACACGTTGCGTCTGCCGATGGTGCCGGCAAGCGAAAAGGCGCAAGTTGCGGTACGCCAGGCCATGATCCACGCCGGCCTGATCAATTAGGACGGTCGTGCGCCGCTTACTGCCGCGAACGCGGGATTACGCGCGGCAGATTGGTCCCCGCCTTCGCCGGGGATGAACGCAAGCCGGTCCATCCTGCGAGGGGAGGCAGATGCTCGAAGAGTTCAAGAAATTTGCCATGCGCGGCAATGTCGTCGACCTCGCCGTCGGCGTCATTATCGGCGCGGCATTCGGGGCGATCGTCAATTCGCTGGTCGGCGACGTCATCATGCCGCTCATCGGCGCGGTCACCGGCGGGCTCGATTTTTCCAACTATTTCATCCCGCTGTCGGCGAAAGTAACCGCGACCTCGCTCGCCGAGGCCAAAAAGCAGGGCGCCGTGCTGGCTTGGGGGAATTTCGTCACGCTGGTGATCAACTTTCTGATCATCGCGTGGGTGCTGTTCCTGGCGATCAAGGGCATCAACCGCCTGAAGGCGCCGGAAGCGGCGGCATCGGCGCCGCCGTCGAAGGACGTGCAGTTGCTGACCGAAATCCGCGACCTGCTCAAGAGCCGTTGAGCGAGGAGGGCGGCTCGTGGCGGCAAAAGCGGAAAGAAAACTTCGGGTCGTCGCCGACAACCGCAAGGCGCGTTTCAATTACTTTATCGACGAGACGTTCGAAGCCGGCATTGCGCTCACCGGCACCGAAGTGAAATCGCTGCGCGGGGGCAAGGCTACGATCGCGGAATCCTATGCCGATGCGCGTGACGGCGAGATCTGGCTGATCAATTCGAACATCCCGGAATATCTGCAAGCGAACCGCTTCAATCACACGCCGAAGCGGCGGCGCAAGCTGTTGCTGCACAAACGCCAGATCAACAAGCTGGTCGGTGCGGTGGAGCGCGAGGGCATGACGCTCGTCCCGCTAAAACTTTATTTCAACGAGAAGGGCCGCGCCAAACTCGAGCTCGCTTTGGCGCGCGGCAAAAAGCTCTACGACAAGCGCGCCACCGAGAAGAAACGATCGTGGGAACGCGAGCGCGGCCGGCTGTTGCGGCAGAAGGGTTGAATGCGGAGGCTGTCGATATGTCCATCCCGATCAAGCTCGATCACTGCGTGATCCATGTTACCGACTGGCAGCGTTCGAATGCGTTTTATACGGCGGTGTTGGGCGCCGAGCTGGTCGAGCGGCCGGCCGGCTATGCCTACCGGTTCGGCGACAAACAGCTCAACGTGCATGGCCCGGGCGTAAAGCCCGCCGAGGTGGCGCGGCTTCCGGTCGCGCCTGGCAACAGCGACCTGTGTTTTGAATGGATAGGGCCGATCGCAGATGCAATTGCCCATTTACAGCGCTGCGGCATCCGCATTGAAAGCGGGCCGATGCAGCGCTTCGGCGCCAAGGGGGCGGGTACCAGCGTCTATTTCCGCGACCCCGACGGCTCGCTGATGGAGTTCATGTCGTATGCGGGAGGTCAATCATGAACACGCGAGAAGCTTCGGGCACCCACGATCCGACTTATCTGCCACCCGATATCCCGGCCCCGCAGGACGATGGTGGCGCGCTGCATTTGACAGGAGGGAGTTTGCCACCCATCACGCTGCCGGCCACGAGTGGACCCGCTGTGAATCTGGCGAAGCTCAAGGGCCTCACTGTGCTCTACGTCTATCCGCGCACCGGTGTTCCGGGCGTCGATGCGCCGCCGGGTTGGGACGATATTCCCGGTGCGCGTGGCTGCACGCCACAATCCTGCGGGTTCCGCGATCATTTCGCTGAGCTAAAGCGGCTGGGCGTCGCGCACGTCTATGGCTTATCGACACAAGACACGGACTATCAGCGCGAAGCAGCCGAACGGCTTCATCTGCCGTTTCCACTTCTGTCCGATACCGACCTGAAGCTCAAATACGCTGTCGGCCTGCCGACGTTTTCCACGTCAGGCATGACATTGTACAAACGCATGGCGATGGTGCTCGACGATGCAGAAATCGTCCAAGTATTCTATCCGGTATTTCCGCCCGACAAGAATGCCGAGGACGTCATTACTTGGCTGCGGGGAGAGGGGTGCACAGCAGTGTAGCGCGGATGGGCAGAGACAAATCCGGCGCTGTTCACGATGCTGGACCCACCGCCAAGGCGCTGCACTTGTGCGGCTATTAGTTTGCATCAATCGTTTTGCGGGCCAGGGCGACCACCTCGCGAAACATCTGCGGCGTGAGCACGCCGGTATTCGTGTTGTAGCGCGAGCAGTGATAGCTATCGAACAGGGCCAGTCCAGCCAGCGCATGCGTGCGCCCATGGCCGAAAGGAAATTCCGCCCGCCGCGCGCCGCTCGAGACGACAAATGTCTCATGCGCAATGCGGCCGAGCGCCAGAACCGCGGCAAGCCGCGGCATTTCCTTCACAGTCGCGGCGAGGAAATCGCGGCAGGTCGTGATCTCCTGCGGTGTGGGCTTGTTCTCCGGCGGCACGCAGCGCACCGCGTTGGTGATGCGGCAATCGACCAGTTCGAGACCGTCGTCGGCGCTGGCCCGATAGTCGCCGCGGGCGAAGCCGAAATCCTTAAGCGTCGCGTAGAGGAGATCGCCGGCATAGTCGCCGGTGAACGGGCGTCCGGTGCGGTTGGCGCCGCGCAGCCCGGGCGCCAGGCCGACGATGAGCAGCCGCGCGTCGATCGGCCCGAACGAATCGACCGGGGCATTGAACCATTGCGGCTCGCGCTCGCGCCAAGCGTTGCGAAAGGCAACGAGGCGCGGACAGCGCGGACAATCGCGGCCGGGCATCCCGCTCGGGCGCGTCATGATTTTTCCCTTGGGTCGATCCTCGGCAAGGAACGCGGCGATCCGGCAGGCAAGGATTTTGCGGCTATTCGTCCTCGAACTCGTCTTCCTCGACTTCGACGCGTGTCGCGGTCGGGCTGCGCTGCAGGAATTGCGGCGTATGTCGCGGCTCGCCGCGCGGCTCGCGCGGTTCTCTCGGCTCGCGCGCCGGCCGTTCGCCCGGGTCGCGGCCGATTTTGTTCTGCAATTCGATGATGTCGACGAACTGGTCGGCTTGGCGGCGGAGCTCGTCGGCGACCATCGGCGGCTGTGTGGAGATCGTCGAGACGACGACGACCCGGACGCCGCGGCGCTGCACCGCCTCGACCAGGGAGCGGAAATCGCCGTCGCCGGAGAACAGCACCATCTGATCGATGTGCGGCGCGAGCTCCATGGCGTCGACCGCGAGCTCGATGTCCATATTGCCTTTGACCTTGCGCCGGCCGGTCTGGTCGACGAATTCCTTGGTCGCCTTGGTGACGACGGTGTAACCGTTGTAGTCGAGCCAATCGATCAGCGGCCGGATCGAGGAATATTCCTGATCCTCGATGACGGCGGTGTAGTAGAACGCGCGCACCAGATAGCCGCGCGACTGGAACTCGCGTAACAGCCGCTTGTAATCGATGTCGAAGCCGAGCGATTTTGCCGTGGCGTAGAGATTGGCGCCGTCAATGAATAACGCGATTTTTTCCGTTTGTGCCGACATGATGCTCTCTGACTGTCTCTCGTGATGAAACCGGATCGACCCGCAATGAATGAGACGATGCCGGCGTTCTTTTAAATCTAAGTTCTCGCCGTCGGAAACGTTCGACGGTCGAAGCAACTCTCGCCACGATGTACTATCGCCGGATTGAGCCGTGGCAAGCTGCAGTACGGCGAACTCCTTGCGGCACGCCGTCGCGGCATTTCCGCATAGATGATTCGGAACTCGCAACGCGGTTCCCCGAAATTTGGGGTAACAGAGCGGCGTCCCGCCGCCAAGTTAAATATCGCCGCCGGTTGCAGTTTCCGAAGCCCAATCGGGCTGGAAATCACAAGCAAAAATCGGACTTGCGCTTGGCGGCCCGGGACGATACGTAAGCGCCATATTGCGGACAACGTCCCGTTGCGGGATCTCCGGACAGTCTTAAGGAAGCGCGCGAAATGGCCCGAGTTACCGTTGAAGATTGCATCGACAAGGTTGAGAACCGGTTCGATCTCGTCCTTTTGGCCGCGCACCGCGCACGTATGATCTCGTCGGGCACGCAGATCGCGGTCGAGCGCGACAACGATAAAAACCCGGTCGTGGCGCTGCGGGAAATCGCTGAAAAAGCCATTTCGCCCGAGGACCTTAAGGAGGAACTCGTCCACTCGCTGCAGAAATATGTCGAGGTCGACGAGCCGGAACCCGAGACCGTGCCGTTGATCGGAGCGCCTGGGACCGGGGTCGACGCAGACGATACCGAAGTCACCGCGGACCGCATGTCCGAGGAAGAGCTACTCAAAGGCCTCGAAGGCCTCACCCCGCCGGAAGCTCAGCCCGAGCCCGACGTCGGCGACGACGAAGAGTGAATCGCGCCTGGCGGCTGGCTCCTGCGGCTCTACGCTCCAGGTTATCTTAACCAAGACGAATTGGCCCGGCGGCAATCCGCCGGTCCGGCGAACGACGCCTTGTGGCGCCGGCGCGGCTCCATGATATCCTTAATAGCGATTTTGGCCGACTCTCCGCCTGGCGTCGGCCGCTAACGCTTCGCCAAGGACCGTCATGGCGCGCTCGCCGATCGATCTGCCGCGGATGCAGAACCAGCCGCGACCTAAGGTTCCGGCGGCGCGCGCTCCCGCTTTGGTGCCGCTCGATGGCGAGGCGCCCCCGGCCAAGACGCGCAAGCGTCTGACGCGGCAATACGATCTCATCGAGCGGGTCAAGCAATATAATCCGTCCGCCGACGAGGACCTGCTCAACCGCGCCTATGTCTATGCCATGCGCGCGCACGGTGAGCAGAAGCGGGCGTCAGGCGACCCGTATATTTCACACCCGCTGGAAGTCGCCGCGATTCTGACCGATCTCAAGCTCGACGATGCCACGGTCGCGGCCGCGCTGCTGCACGACACCATCGAGGATACCGACGCCACGCGCGCCGAAATCGACCGCTTATTCGGCCGCGAGATCGGGCTTCTGGTCGAAGGCTTGACCAAATTAAAGCGACTCGAATTGGTTTCCCGCGAGGCCAAGCAGGCTGAAAATCTGCGCAAGCTTCTGCTGGCTATTGCCGACGACGTGCGGGTATTGCTGATCAAGCTCGCCGATCGCCTGCACAATATGCGCACGCTCAGCTATCGGCCGCCCGAGTCGCGCCGCCGCACCGCCGACGAGACGCTTGAAATCTACGCGCCGCTCGCTGGCCGCATGGGCATGCAGGAGATGCGCGAAGAGCTGGAAGATCTGGCTTTCCGCGAGCTCAACCCGGACGCCTACAAGGTGCTGACCGAGCGGCTGGAAACGCTGGCGGCGCGTTCCAGCGGCTGGATCACCGAAATCGAGCAGCAGCTCACCAAGAAGCTTGCCGACCGCGGCATTGCCGCCGAGGTTTCGGGCCGGCGCAAGCGCGCCTATTCGATCTGGCGCAAGATGGAGCGCAAAGCGGTCGGCTTCGAGCAGCTTTCGGATATTTTCGGCTTCCGCGTCGTCGTCGGCGATATCGCCGAATGCTATCAGGCGCTCGGTATCGTGCACACGACTTGGCCGGTAGTTCCGGGGCGGTTCAAGGATTACATCTCAACGCCGAAGCAGAACGACTACCGCTCGATCCATACCACCGTGATTGGGCCCGGCAAGCAGCGCGTCGAATTGCAAATCCGCACCCGTGATATGCAGCAGATTGCCGAATACGGCATTGCCGCGCACGCGCTCTACAAGGATGAGCAGGGTTCGCCGACGGAAATGCTGGCGCGCGAATCGAGCGCCTATGCCTGGCTGCGCCGCACCATTGAGCTTCTGGCCGAAGGCTCCGACCCGGAAGAGTTTCTCGAGCACACCAAGCTCGAATTGTTCCACGACCAGGTGTTCTGCTTTACGCCGAAGGGCAAGCTGATCGCGCTGCCGCGCGGAGCGACGCCGATCGACTTCGCTTACGCGGTGCATACCGACGTCGGCAATATGGCGATCGGCGCCAAGATCAACGGCAAGATCGGACCGCTCAGCTCGCCGCTGCAGAACGGCGACGAAGTGCAGATCCTGACCTCGAAGGCGCAGACCGCCCCGCCCACAGCCTGGGAATCGATCGTGGTGACCGGCAAAGCGCGCGACGCCATCCGCCGGGCGACGCGCGATGCCGTGCGCAATCAATATGCCGGGCTCGGCCGGCGCATGGTGGAGCGGCTGTGCCAGCGCGCCAAGATCGACTATTCGGACGACAAGCTCCAGGGCGCTCTGCCGCGGCTGGCGCGCGCCTCGATCGACGACGTCATGTCGGCCGTCGGCCGTGGCGAGATGAAGGCCTCCGACGTCGCCCGCGCGATGTATCCCGACTACAAGGACGAGCGCGTCACGCCGGTCGTGCCGAAAACGGAAAGCGGCTGGTTCGGCTTGAAATTCGCCAGGGCCTTGAAGTTCAAAGTGCCGGCCGTCGACGAATACGGTGCGGCCATCCCGATCCGCGGCATCAATAGCGACCTGCCGGTGCGCTTCGCACCCAAAGGCGGCGCCGTCCCCGGCGACCGTATCGTCGGCATCATGACGGCTGGCGAGGGCATCACCATCTATCCGATCCAGTCGGAAGCGCTCAAAGCTTTCGAGGACGAGCCGGATCGCTGGCTCGACGTGCGCTGGGACATCGACGACAAGACGCCGCAGCGGTTCCCGGCACAGCTTGCGGTGCAATCGGTCAACTCGCCAGGCACGCTCGCGCAGATCGCTCAGGTGATCGCCGAGCACGACGGCAATATCGACAACATCAAAATGGTCCGGCAGTCACCGGATTTCACCGAGCTGACCATCGATCTCGAGGTCTATAACCTCAAGCATCTCACCTCGATCATTTCGCAGTTGCGCGCCAAAAAAGTCGTCGCCAACGCCGAGCGCGTGAACGGCTGACGTATTTAGCGCGTCTTGCGATGATGCCGCCGTGCACTCGGACAAGGAAAGTCCGGATTGCCGCAGGTCGTTATGTCGGCATCCGCAGGATCGTTCAGGGCGACGTAGCCGGTGCTGCCGCCGTGATAAATATAACACCACGTTTCATCGAAAGTTTGATCGTAGAAAGGCGATTTGATGCGGAGTGACAATCGGGCGGGACCAATGAAATGCAACGATTGTGCCGAATGCGGCGGGAACGACCTATCGACTCCGGGCGCGGTTAGCGTCCACGTCACATTGGAGTTGTTGTAGAAGTGCCGCTCGCAGTAAAAAGGACTTTGAGCCATGGCGGCGGTGGTGAACAACGTTGCGCATGTCGTCAATGCGGCAAGCCAGGTCAAGAATTTCATGTGCGACTCCCCGGTGCGATCTCACTATTAGCAAATCGATTGCGACTTCGGTCTATTTGAGGTGCTTTTTGCGATGCCGATACGGTATCCGCGGACAGCTCCAGCCGTTGCTGCCGCACGTGGTCACATCGCCATCGGCTGGATCGTTGACGGCGATTTCACCGGTAGACCCGCTGTGGATGATGTAGCAGCCGGTCAGCCCAAAGACGTGCGTCCCGTAGGCCGAGCCGATTGTGACGCTGCCGACCGGAAACGGCAAATACGTCAGTGTCGAGGTCGTATGCGGGTTGATGGTGCAGAGGCTCGGCATGCCATTGCACCATGCCGAATTGGGCGCGATGAAGGTAAACGGTACCGGGGAATTGTTGTAAAAGTGTCGCGTGCACTGGGCCGCGGCGCTACCGGTCAAAACGGCAATAGATGCCACGAGCGAGACAAGCCAAGTTAGAGCTTTCATGTGACCCCCCTTTACAGCCCTAGAACGGCATTAGTTTTATCATCCACTCAGGGTTATGCAAATGTGCCGTGAGGAATAGCGATGCCGCCTGCACCCCCCATCCGCCTCGGCGTCAATGTCGACCACGTCGCCACCGTGCGCAACGCGCGCGGCGGCCATCACCCCGACCCGGTCAAGGCCGCCGAGGTCGCGATCGCGGCGGGTGCCGACGGCATAACCGCGCATCTGCGCGAGGATCGAAGGCACATCACCGACGATGACGTCGTCCGCCTCAAGGGACGCATCACCAAGCCGCTCAATCTCGAAATGGCGGCGACGCCGGAGATGGTCGGCATTGCCTGCAAGCTTCACCCGCATGCCGCCTGTATCGTTCCGGAACGGCGCGCCGAACGCACTACCGAAGGCGGCCTCGACGCCGCCGGCCAGCGCGATGCGTTGCGGGCGGCTGTCGGCCAGTTGGCGGGCGCGGGCATCCGCGTGTCGCTGTTTATCGCGGCCGAACCGGCGCAGATCGAGGCCGCGACTGTGATCGGCGCCCCGGTCATCGAAATCCATACCGGGGCCTGGTGCGAAGCGCTTGCCGCCGGCAATGCTACCGCGGCCGCCGGCGAGTTCGATCGCATCGTGCGTGGAGCGGCGCAGGCGAAGAACGCCGGCCTCGAAGTTCATGCCGGCCACGGCCTCGATTTCGTCACCGCGGAAAAAATTGCCGAGCTCGGCGACATCGTCGAGCTTAATATCGGCCACTTTCTCATCGGCGAGGCGATCTTTGAAGGCCTCGGCGAGGCGGTACGGGTGATGCGCGCGACCATGGACCGCGGCCGATCTCGAAGCGGAGCTGGATCATGATCCTCGGCATCGGCTCCGACATCACCGACGCCCGCCGCATCGCCAAGGTGATCGAGCGCCATGGCGAGCGTTTCCTCGACCGCATCTTTACGCCGACCGAGCGCGCCAAGGCGGATAAGCGGCGCAACCGGATTGAAACCTACGCCAAGCGCTTTGCCGCCAAGGAGGCTTGCGCCAAGGCACTAGGGACTGGTCTGCGCGCCGGCGTCTGGTGGCGCGATATGGGCGTCGTCAACTTGCCCGGCGGACGGCCGACCATGGAGCTGACCGGCGGCGCCAAGCGCCGGCTGCAAAAGATCACCCCGCCGGGATATGAGGCGCGGATCGACGTTACCATCACCGATGAGGGCCCCATGGCGCATGCCTTCGTCGTCATCTCGGCGATTCCCGCCGGCGGTTGACCGTCGTCGGCGGCGATGGAGCAGGGCTGGCAGAGCCGCGATGAAAATTTCGTCATGTGCCCGGGCAGTTGCTGTAAGCCATTGGAATTCCCTCATAAACGGCGCCCGATGGACGCCGCGGCGAAATCCCCGCGCAATTGCTTTGTGGGCGTGCCAAGGGCTACAAGGTCGCGGGCGGGCGCGTTGAATGCGGGACGACAGGCCGATGAGTGTGGAGACAGGAACCAAGCGTAAAGAGGGTGGCTTCGCCGAGACCGTACGCGTGGTGTTTCAGGCCCTGATCATCGCGATTGTCATCAGGACCTTTCTTTTTCAACCGTTCAATATTCCTTCCGGCTCGATGATCCCGACGCTCCTGGTCGGCGATTATCTGTTCGTCTCCAAATATTCCTATGGTTACACGCATTACTCTTTGCCGTTCTCGCCGGATATTTTCTCAGGGAGAATTCCGTCAAGCTGGACGCCGCAGCGCGGCGACGTAGTGGTGTTCCGGTTGCCCAAGGATGACTCGATCGATTACATCAAGCGCCTCATCGGGCTGCCCGGCGACCGCATTCAGATGATCGATGGCGTGCTCAATATCAACGGCACGCCGGTCAAGCGCGAGCGCATCGACGATTACGTGACCGATGACGACGGCGTGGTGCAGCGCGTCAAGCGCTATCGCGAGACGCTGCCGAACGGGGTCAGCCATACGACCATCGATCTCACCGACAACGGCTTCTACGACAACACCCCGGTCTACACGGTGCCGCCCGGCCACTATTTCATGATGGGCGATAATCGCGACAATTCGACCGACAGTCGGGTGCTCAGTCAGGTCGGCTATGTGCCGTTCGAGAATCTCATCGGCCGAGCGCAAATCATTTTCTTCTCGATCCGCGACGATACACCCGCCTGGGAGATTTGGCGCTGGCCTTGGGCGGTACGCTGGAGCCGCCTGTTCACGCTGGTACGATGAGCGGCCGCAAGAGAAAAAAATCGGCCAAAACAAGCGAGCCGCCTGCCGCAGAAGCGAACGCGCCGGGCACGGCACCCAAAGTCGTCGATACTAAGAGGTCGGAACCAAAAGGCGCGGACGGAAAGCTTCCGCCGGGCAAGAAGGCCGAGGCCAAGACCTCGCCGGCGCAGCGCCGGCGCAAGCGCGCCGCCACCGACCTGGAAACCCGGATCGGCTATCGCTTCACCGATGCCGCGATGCTGGAGAGCGCGCTGACCCATATCTCGGCGCTTAAGGGCGGCAACCGCGCCAACAGCTATCAGCGCCTCGAATTCCTCGGCGATCACGTGCTCGGGTTGGTGATTTCCGACATGTTGTATCGCACCTTCCCCAAGGCCGACGAAGGCGAGCTGTCGCGCCGGCTGGCCGATCTGGTGCGCAAGGAAACCTGCGCCGACATTGCGCGTGCGATCGACCTCGGCGCCGCGATCCGCGTCGGCTCATCGGAAGCCAACGCCGGCGCCCGCAGCCGTCCGGCGATCCTCGCCGACGTTTGCGAGGCGTTGATCGGCGCCGTCTACCTCGACGGCGGCTACAAAGCCGCCGAAGCACTGGTCGAGCGGCTGTGGCAGGTCAGGCTCAAGGCCACGGCGCAGCCGTTGCGCGATCCGAAAACCGTGTTGCAGGAATGGGCGCAAGCGCGTGGGCTGCCGACGCCGATTTACCGCGAAGTTGCGCGCTCCGGTCCCGATCACAATCCTGAATTTCGCGTCGCCGTGCAGCTTCCGTCCTTTGCGCCGGCCGAAGGCGTTGCCCGCTCCAAGCGCGCCGCCGAGCAGGACGCCGCCGCGGCCATGCTGGCGCGCGCCGGCGTCAAGATCGCCAAGCGCGATGGCTGAAGCCGGCGAAGACGAGAAACGCGCCGGCTTCGTGGCGCTGATTGGCGCGCCGAACGCCGGCAAATCGACGCTGCTTAATGCGCTGGTCGGCGCCAAAATCTCGATCGTCACGCCGAAGGTGCAGACCACGCGGATGCGCGTGCGCGGCATCGCCATCGAGGGCCCGGCGCAGCTGGTCTTCGTCGATACGCCGGGGATTTTTTCGCCGCGGCGGCGGCTTGACCGCGCCATGGTCGCGAGCGCCTGGGCCAGCACGCAGGATGCCGATCTGGTCGCACTCCTGATCGACGCCAAAAAGGGCATCGAGGACGACGACGAAGCGATCATCGGCGGACTCGGCGAGGTCCGCCCGCCGAAAGCTCTCGTGCTCAACAAAGTCGACCTCGTCGACAAACCGGCCCTTTTGACGCTGACGCAAAAGCTCAACGAACGCCTGGCCTTTGCCGCGACGTTCATGATCTCGGCGCGCAATGGTGACGGCGTTGCCGATCTCAGGCGCTGGCTCGCGGCGCATGTGCCGGTGGGACCGTGGCTCTATCCCGAGGATCAGATCTCCGACGCGCCGTTGCGCCAGCTCGCCGCCGAGATCACGCGGGAAAAGCTTTATCTGCGCCTGCACCAGGAATTGCCGTACCAGTCCACCGTCGAGACCGATGTCTGGAAGGAATTAAAGGACGGTTCGGTACGCATCGAGCAGACTATCTATGTCGAGCGCGACAGCCAGCGCAAAATCGTACTCGGCAAAGGCGGCCAGGCGATCAAGGCGATTGGAGCGGCGGCGCGCGCCGACATCGCCAAAGCCATCGAGCAGTCGGTGCATCTGTTCCTTCACGTCAAGGTGCGCGAAGGCTGGGGCGACGATCCGGAGCGCTACCGGGAGATGGGATTGGAGTTTCCCAAGGAGTGAACTGCCATGCGCGCGAAAGCGGTCATCCAGTAATCGCGGCAGGCTGCGCGTTTACTGGTCATCCGCCTTCGCGGATGGTGACCGGTGTACTAAATACAGCCCATGCAATGGACCGATGAAGGCATTGTGCTCGGCGTCAAGCGCCATGGTGAAACCAGCGTCATTCTCGAACTAATGACGCGCCAGCATGGCCGGCATCTCGGTCTGGTGCGCGGCGGCGGTTCGGGCACACGGTTACGCGGCGTGTTACAGCCGGGCAATACGGTGAGTGCCACTTGGCGGGCGCGGCTCGACGAGCATCTCGGCCATTATACCGTTGAGGCCTTGAATCTCCGCGCGGCGAGGTTTCTCGCCGCCGCCCATGCGGTCCACGGCGTGACGCATCTGGCGGCGCTATGCCGGCTGCTCGCCGAGCGCGAGCCCCATGCGGCAATCCACGCCGCGCTCGAAGCCATTCTGGACTGCCTCGACGATCCGCATCTCGCGGCGCCGATGATCGCTCGGTTCGAGCTGAATTTCCTGGCCGAGCTGGGGTTTGGCCTCGATCTTTCGTCCTGCGCCGCAACCGGCGCAACCGAGGATCTGATCTACGTGTCGCCGCGGTCGGGCCGCGCCGTGTCGCGCGCCGGCGGCGAAGCCTATCGCGACAGGCTGCTGCGGCTGCCGCCGTTTCTGCAAGGCGAGGGTGAGCCGGAATCCGCGCGCGATCTCGCCGACGCCTTCGCGCTCACCGGCTTTTTTCTCGATCGTCACGCATTTGCGCCCCGCGGCCTGCCTGTGCCGGAGGCGCGTGCGCAATTCGTCACCGCGCTGGCGCGCGTCGTTCAGTAGAGGCCGGGATAGAGCCCGAAGTCCGGCCGGCAGCCGCAACCCCGCCGCCCGTAAGGGTCAATCCAGCATGCCCAATGATAACGGTAGGGGCATGCCGGCGGCCGGTATCCGTCGTAATAGGGCCAATAGTACCGGACGCCGGCGTCGTAGCCCTGCGTTAGTTGGGTGACGGGGGCCGCGGACGCCCAGCCCGCTATTACCGCAAGGCATGCCGCGAGAGCGGCGGCCGCCAGAATAGTCTTCCGCATAGACAGTCCTCCCTGAAAATTCAGGCGGCGCGACCATTCGGCCATGCCAGTGCGCCACGTCATTTTACCGTATTGGTGCCACTTCATTTTACCGTATTGGTTATGTCGAATGACCCCCTATTGGTTTCCTCTGGAGGCCGAGGAAAGGGGCGTTAGGCAGCGCCGTTCCTCTCTTGTTCAGACGCTGCAACAGCGATAGCGGTCAGGTCCATGAATAAGAAAGTGATTCCCCCGGAACCCAGCGGCATCCAGGAGATTCCGCTGCGCGAGGCGCTGGAAGAGCGCTACCTCGCTTATGCGCTGTCCACCATCATGCACCGCGCCCTGCCGGACGCGCGCGACGGGCTCAAACCGGTGCACCGCCGCATCCTCTACGGCATGCGGCTTTTACGCCTCGATCCCGGCGCGGTTTTCAAGAAGTCGGCAAAGATTGTCGGCGACGTAATGGGTAATTTCCATCCGCATGGCGACCAGGCGATCTACGACGCCCTGGTGCGGCTGGCGCAGGATTTTGCTTCGCGCTATCCGCTGGTCGACGGCCAAGGCAATTTCGGTAATATCGACGGCGATAATCCGGCGGCCTACCGCTATACCGAAGCGCGCCTGACCGAAGTGGCGCGGCTTCTGCTCGATGGCATCGACGAGGACGCCGTCGATTTCCGGGCGAGCTACGACGGCGTGATGCAGGAGCCGGTGGTCCTGCCGGCGGCATTCCCGAATCTCTTGGCCAATGGTGCGCAGGGCATCGCGGTCGGCATGGCGACGTCGATTCCGCCGCACAACGTTGCCGAATTGTGCGAAGCCGCGCTTTATCTCATCGAGCAGCCGAATGCGCGCTCGAAGACGCTGCTCAAATACGTGCCGGGCCCGGATTTTCCGACCGGCGGCCTGATCGTCGATCCGCCGGCCGCCATCGCCGAAGCCTACGCCACCGGCCGCGGCTCGTTTCGCCTGCGCGCGCGCTGGAAGACGGAAGATACCGGGCGCGGCACCTATCTGATCGTGGTCACGGAAATTCCTTGGCAGGTGCAGAAGATGCGACTGGTCGAGCGCATCGCCGAGCTGATGAACGAGAAGAAGCTGCCATTCCTGGCCGACATGCGCGACGAGTCGGCGGAAGATGTGCGCCTTGTCTTCGAGCCGCGCTCGCGATCGGTCGATCCGGCGCTGTTGATGGAAAGCCTGTTCAAGCTCACCGAGCTCGAAAGCCGCGTGCCGCTCAATATGAACGTGCTTATTCGCGGCCGCATTCCGAAAGTGGTCGGGCTTGCCGACGCGCTGTCGGAGTGGCTCGCCCACCGCCGCGACGTGCTGCTGCGCCGCTCGCGCTATCGGCTGTCGCAGATCGAGCATCGGCTCGAAGTGTTGGGCGGCTATCTGATCGCCTATCTCAATCTCGACAAGGTCATCAAGATCATTCGCAACGAGGACGAGCCGAAGCCGGTCCTGATGAAGACGTTCAAGCTGTCCGACGTGCAGGCCGAAGCCATTCTCAATATGCGGCTGCGCAATTTGCGCCGCCTCGAGGAGATGGAGATCCGCGGCGAAGAAAAGGATTTGCGCACGGAGAAGAAGTCGCTCGAGGAGCTGATCCGCTCCGACAAGCAACAATGGAAAAAGATCGCGGATGAAATCAAGGGCCTCCGCGACAAGTTTGGACCGAAAACCCCGCTCGGCAAGCGCCGCACTGGCTTTGCCGAGGCGCCGGCGCACGATGAGGCGGCCATCGAGGAAGCCTTGGTCGAGCGCGAGCCGGTTACCGTGGTGGTTTCCGAGAAGGGCTGGATTCGCGCGCTGCGCGGCCAGGTCGCGGACCTGTCCACCCTCGCGTTCAAGGCCGACGACGGGCTCAAGCTCGCCTTTTTCGCCGAGACGACGTCGAAGCTCTTGGTCTTCGCCACCAACGGCCGCTTCTACACCATCGACGCGGCGAAATTGCCGGGCGGCCGCGGCCACGGCGAGCCGACCCGGCTGTTCATCGATCTGGAACAGGAGGCCGACGTCGTCACGGTGTTCCGCTATCAGGGCGGCCGCAAGCTTCTGGTCGCCAGCCGCCAGGGCAGGGGTTTTATCGTGGCCGAGGACGAATGCCTCGCCAATACCCGCAAGGGCAAACAAGTGCTCAACGTCAAATTGCCAGACGCGGCCTGTGCGCTGGCGCCGGCCGCGGGCGAATTGGTTGCCGCGATCGGCGAGAACCGCAAAATGCTGATCTTCCCGATCGATCAGGTGCCGGAGATGACGCGCGGCCGCGGCGTGCGCCTGCAGCGCCACAAGGACGGCGGGCTCTCCGACATCACGACCTTCGAAGTGGAAAAGGGCTTGAGCTGGACCAACTCCGCCGGCCGCGTTTTCAATCTGACGCTCAAGGAGCTCGCCGACTGGCGCGGCAACCGCGCCGACGCGGGACGGCTGGCACCGAAGGGTTTTCCGAAGACCAATAAATTCGACGATAGCGGCGGTCAGCCGGGGAACGCAGCCGGCCCGAATGAGGCGTAGCCGCCGATCCGATCAATTCGCCGTTGATTGCTAGCTCAGCGTCAAGGGCGGGATCCGGCCGGCTGGTTGTTGGCGGGATTGCGTTCCGATGGCGCGACGCGGGCCGGGGAATTTTTCTTAATCCAAGTTAGCTCAAAGGCGTGGAAGCGGCGTGCGGCATTCGATCTTTAACCGCTGCACGCTAGAGCATTCGACCATTGTGAGACAAGGCGCTCCGAAATCACGCGATTTTTGAAGTGCCTCGTGAATCAAAGCGCGGAAGTTGACCATGAACCTTGGCATCCGTACTCGCCTCTACGGCATTGTTGGTTTGTTCACGGTGGGCTTACTCGCGCTCGCTTGGCTTCTGCTCTATCTGGAATTCGATGCGCTCAAGACACGCCGGCAGCAGGAGCTGAAGGGGCTCGTCGAGACCGCGCTTAGCCTGGTGAATGCCCAATACGGTCTCGTCAAAAGCGGCACGATCACTGAAGCGGAGGCTAAGTCTCGCGCTGCGGCGCAGATCGGTACGTTGCGTTATCAGGGCGACAATTATTTCTGGATCAACGATCTGCATCCCACCATGGTGATGCACCCGCTGGAGCCGGGTCTCGACGGCAAGGATTTGACGGATGTCAAAGATCCGAACGGCGCGGCCCTATTCGTGGAAGCCGTCAAGGTCGCGAAAGCAAGCGGAGGCGGTTTTGTCCAGTATATGTGGCCCAAGCCCGGCTTCGACAAACCGGTCGAGAAAATCTCCTATGTGAAACTGTTCGAGCCTTGGGGCTGGGTCATCGGCACCGGTGTCTACAACGACGACATCGTTGCCGAGCGTGGGCGGGCCATCAAGTCCGCGGCGATCGCTGGAATTGCGGTATTCTTTATTACCGCGGGTTTCGCTTTCTTTACTGCCAGCAGCATCGCCAAGCGAATGAAGCGGCTCAACGCCGCGATGAATACGATCGCGGGTGGCAATCTTGAGATCAAGATCGTCGACCGCGACCGCAAAGACGAGATCGGCGTAATGGCCAGGACGCTGGAGCAATTCCGCGACAGCGCGGTCGAAAAGCGGAAAGTGGAGACCGAAAAGAAGGCGATGGAAGCCGAAGCGGTGGCGACCGCGGCCGTGAACCTCCGCATTCGCTCTGCGCTCGATTGCGCGAAGTCGAACATCATGATCGCCGACAACGATTACAATATTATCTACATGAACGCGGCAATAACCGATATGTTTCGCGGCGTCGAGGCAGACCTTCGCAAGGAGTTGCCGGCCTTGGACTGCAATCGCATGATTGGCAAATCGATGGACGCCTTCCACAAAAATCCGGCGCATCAACGAAAGATCGTCGAAGGCCTGACCGGCCCGCATGAAGTGCACCTCGGGATCGCCGGTCAGCATTTCCACCTGATTGCCGTTCCGGTTCGCGACGCCGACGGCAAACGCGCCGGCACCATGATGGAGTGGCGCAACGAGACCGCGGAATTGCAGATTCAGGATGAAGTGGACGGCGTCGTAAAGGCGGCGGTGGCCGGCGACCTGACGCAGCGGATCAAGGTCGAGGGCAAGCAAGGATTTATGCTCAAGCTTTCCGGTGCGATGAACGAGCTGTGCAACAACTTCGCTAAATTCATCGCCGAGGTCGGCGGGTCAACCGACGAGGTCAGTAATGCCGCGGCCGAAATTTCGACCAGCACAACTGATCTGTCAGCGCGGACAGAGGGGCAAGCCGCCAGCCTGGCAGAGACTACCGCGTCGATGGAGCAAATCTCAGGGACGGTGAAGAAGAACGCCGAGAGCGCGCGGCACGCCAGCGAACTGACTTCGGGATCCCGCGACATTGCCGACCGCGGCGGTGCCGTGGTCGCCGACGCCGTGAAGGCGATGGCGCGGATCGAGGATTCTTCGCGCAAGATTAGCGACATTATCGGCGTGATCGACGAAATCGCCCGGCAGACCAATCTGCTGGCGCTCAACGCCGCGGTCGAAGCGGCACGCGCTGGCGACGCCGGACGTGGCTTTGCCGTGGTGGCGTCGGAGGTCCGCAGCCTGGCGCAGCGCTCTTCGCAGGCGGCCAAGGACATCAAGGATTTGATCACCAACAGCTCGACCCAGGTCAGGGAGGGCGTGGACCTGGTCAATCAGGCCGGCAGTTCGCTCAATGAAATTGTCGGCTCGATCAAGCAGGTCGTCGACATTGTTGCCAGTATCGCGACGGCCAGCGCCGACCAGGCTAACGGTCTCGACGAAATGAACAAGGCGCTGGCGCAGATGGACGAGGTCACGCAGCAAAATTCGGCGCTGGTCGAACAGAACGCCGCATCGGCAAAGACGTTGGAAGACCAGTCGGCAGCCATGAACCAAAGGGTCGCGTTCTTCCGTATCAACTCGGGCACGGCTGTCGTCGATCGGCAGCCACCGCTGTCTTCGGCGCAACGGCCGCTTCAAAGTGTGACAGGTCCGAAGCGGTCGATCATGGTGGCGGCCGGCGGTCGCTAGGCTGAGGGCCCGCGCTGCGCCGGGCAGCGGCGCATTCGACCTTGCCGGAAAGCCCACATCGCAAGTCCGATCGGCCTATAATCCTTTCCGCGGGGAATATTTCACCGTTTCAGACGGTCGATCTGGACGGCGTGCTTTGCCACGCGCGAAACTGGGCGGATGTTCGGAAAATCCCGAAATTGGGCGGTTCTGCATTGGCGCGGCCGGCTGCGGCTCGCCAGCGCCCTGGTGCTGCTGGTCTTCGTCATCTGTCACCTAACCGCGCACTCCCTCTTGCTCGTCTCCTTCGAGGACGCCGAGGCGACGCGCAACGTGCTCATGTATCCGTGGCGAACCTGGATCGGCACGGGCATCCTGACCGCGGCCTTTGTCGTCCATTTCAGCAACGCCTTGTGGTCGATCTACGTCCGCCGTGCGTTGCGACTGAACCGTTGGGAGTGGACGCAGCTCTCGCTCGGCCTCTGCATCCCGCTGCTGTTGATGTTTCATGTGGTGTCGACGCGCATCGCCGAGGAAACGCTCGAAGTCACCACTTATTACAACACCGTCTTCATCGTGCAGTGGCTGATGTTCCCGTGGCTCGGCGCGGTGCAGATGATCGCGGTGGTCACGGTATGGACCCATGCCTGCATCGGCATCCATTATTGGCTGCGCACCAAGCGCTGGTATCCAAACTGGCGGCCGTTGTTGTTCGGCGTCGCCCTGTTGCTACCCGCCTTGGCGCTCGCCGGCTATGTGACCGGCGGCAATCAAGTTCTGCGCCAAGCCAAGAGTGATCCGGATTTTGTCAGTTCGTCGCTCGGCGACTCCAATTTGACCGCGGAGACAGGCGCCGCCATCGATCGGATGGTGTATATCGGCTTGGGCGTTTGGTTTGGTTTGGTGCTGTTGCCGTTTGCCGGCCGCGGCTTGCGCGCCTGGCGCGATCGCCGCCGCAAGCCGCCGATCTTGTCGCATGCGAACGGCCGCCGCGTGCCGATCTTTCCCGGCGCCACGGTGCTCGAGACGCTGCGCGCCCACGGCATCGCGCACGCTTCGGTGTGCGGCGGGCGGGCGCGCTGCACCACTTGCCGCGTTCTGGTGACCAAGGGCTTCGATCGGCTGCCTGCGCCGGCGGGGCAGGAAGCCAAGGCGCTGTCGCGGGTCGGTGCCACGCCCGGGATGCGGCTCGCCTGCCAGATCCGTCCCAGCGCCGACATCGCGGTGATGCCGCTCCTGGCAGCCGACGCCAGCGCCGCCGATGGCGCCGTGCGCGGCGGGCTGGAAGGCAGCGAGCGTCCGATCACGGTGGTCTTTGTCGATTTGCGCGGCTCGACGACTTTGGGCGAGGCCAAGCTGCCCTACGACGTGCTCTTTATCCTCAATCAGTTTTTCCACGAAATGACCCAAGCGCTTGCCGCCACCCATGGGCATTATTCGCAATTCACCGGTGATGGCCTGATGGCGCTTTATGGCCTCTATGCCGCCAATCCCGCGATCGGCGCCGGCGACGCTATTCGCGGCGCGCGCGATATGCTCGCTCGGCTCGATCAATTGAACTATCGATTGCGCGCCGACCTGCGCGAGCCGCTGCGCATCGGCATCGGCATCCACCATAGCGAAGCGATCGTTGGCGCGATGGGCCCGCCGCGCTCGCAAATCATCACCGCCATCGGCGACACGGTGAACACCTGCGCGCGGTTGGAAAGCCTGACCAAGGACTACGGCTGTGCCGTCATCATATCGCGCCAGGCGGCCGAGGCTGCCGGACTGCGGTTCTTTGGCCACGAGCTGCATCAGGCGCCGGTCAAGGGCCGGATGCAGCCGGTCGAGTTTTATGCGCTGGCAACGTTGGCTGATCTGCCGATTTGAACGAGGCCAAGGCAGCCGCGCTATTGAGCAGCGGTCTGCCTCGCCTGAAATTGCGGCACTCGACCCTGATCCCAAACCGGATCAGGGTCGCGCTTGCTGATTGAGCATGATCTTATCCGAAAACCGGTTTCCACTTTTCGGGATCATGCTTCAGCCCGTATAGGCCGCGCGCATTTGCGCTGCTGCTTCGACGACCGTTTTCGGCTGCGCCGGCAACTGCAGGACCGTCGCCTCTTGCCCTTCGGACAACAATGTCAGCAGCACAATTCGCCCGTCCGGAAATTCCAACGCATCGTGGTGCGCGGCGAGCTTGTGCGTATTGATTTGCCGGAAAATGGCGGTCTTGTAATTGACCGATCGTTGACGCCACGGAAACAGCCCGGTCTGCCTGCAGGCGACTTCCCCGGCAAAGGACAATTCCGTGCCGGGCAGGACGCAGACCGCCGTGCCGGCATCCTCGACCGCACAAAAGCCGCGCGTTCCGGTGCCGAAGTCGCGGCTGATGAGGCGGTCGCCAACCTTGGCCGGCCGCGAGCTGACACTCTGAAGGCTGTAGTCGCACATGGGGCTATCTCCAATTTTCAGGCAGCCCCATCTGCGCAACGACCATAAACCTCTTTGGTTTCGCGCCGGCTGGCGAATTCGCGCATTAATGTCGGAAGGATCGCTTAGCGAAAGTGTAGTTGATTAAAATGTGACGTCGCGCCCGCGCCGCTATGGGCTGGCAATGTGCCAGACGTTGTTGACGCCGTCGCCTTTGGCATCGCCGGGATTACCGTCGTGATAGAAGGTATAGAGCGGCTTGCCCTTATAGGCCCATTGTTTGCTGCCGTCTTTGCGGATGACAATGGTCCAGTCGCCCGACGGCTTGGCGTCAGCGGGCGTATTGAACGGCGGCCAGGTGTTGGTGCACACGCCGTTGCAATTCGAGGCACCGGCGGTGTCGCGGTCGAAATTGTACAGTGTCATGCCGGCGCCATCGATCAGCGCCTTGCCTTTTGATGTGTCGCCGACATTTGCCGGCCCGCTCTGCGCCAGCACGGCAGCCGCTACCAACGAATAAATTCCGAAGGCGAGGAGCGCGGGCAGGGAAGCTCGCATGAATTGGTCTCCGATCACGATCGATCCTGGCCGGCAATGATGACGGCGAGGGTTCACTCCACTCTCGCCCAGCCGTCCGGCATCAGCCGTTCCTGCGGCAGGAAGCGGCTCTTATAATCCATTTTCCGCGAGCCGCGCACCCAATAGCCGAGATAGACGTAAGCGAGCCCCATGCGTTGCGCGCGCGCGATGTGATCCAGCACCATGAAGGTGCCGAGCGACCGCGCCGCCTCGTCGGGTTCGAAGAACGAATAAACCATCGACAGCCCGTCGCCGAGCAGGTCGGTCAAGCCGATGGCGACCAGATCGCCGCCGCGATGGGCGGGCGCCATGGTGGCCACATCCGGCGTCCGGCGCCGGTATTCGAGGATGCGGGTCTCGATGTGGCTGTCCTCGACCATCATCGCGTAGTCGAGCACCGTCATGTCGGCCATGCCGCCGTCGCGATGTCGGGAATCGAGATAGGCGCGGAACACCGAATATTGCTCGGATGTGGGCACCGCGATCCGCATTTCGCTGGCAATGTCGGCATTGCGGCGCAAAATGCGGCGCATGCTCTGGGTCGGGCGAAAATCCTTGACGACGACGCGCACCGACACACAGGCGCGGCAGCCCTCGCAGGCCGGCCGGTAGGCGATCGACTGGCTGCGGCGGAAACCGCCTTGGGTGAGGATGTTGTTGAGCTCCGGCGCGCGCTCGCCGACGAGATGGGTAAAGACCTTGCGTTCCTCCTTGCCGGCCAGATACGGGCAGGGCGAGGGGGCGGTAAGGTAAAATTGCGGTGTATCGCGCGAGTGCTGGGTCACGACGAATTACAGCTTGGCTTTGCGGCCGGCAGCCGAATCCGGCCGGTCCTTAGCATCGCGCCTGTGCGGTCCGGCGTCAAAGGCCGTTTTCGCGCCAGCCGGCCGCGGGGCCACGCAGGGAGGCCGCCCGGCGCGCGTTATTGATCAGGACGGTGCCCACCACAATATCGTGCAGCAGCCGCCGCCGGTCATTGAAGAAACCGATGACCAGGATAAAGGGGGTAAGCACGCTCACCGTGATCCAGAAGACGATGGCGTGCACGGCGCCAAGCACGAAGTAGGACGGTGCGCCGTACCAGGTGCGCATTTCGATTTCCATGGCGCGCATGCCGATGGTGGCCGAGGCCGGGCCGCCCAGCGTGACCCCGTAATAGACCAGCGCCCAGATCACCGAGCCGGGCGACATCAGCCAGAACAGCGCCCAGCCCAGGCCGAAAGTGATCAGGCCGAACACGAAGATGAACATCCAGCCCAGGATGAGCGGGATGGCGATAATGACGACGTCGATAATGAAGGCGACGACCCGGCGGGCGAGCACGCCCTCGAACAGTTCCGGGTTGGCCGCCGGATCATAGGCATGCGGCTTGACGTCGAGTGATACGCCGATCCGTCGGGGACCTGAGGGCTCAGGACCTGAGCCTTCAGGCGCTGCGCCGCTATCTGGGTTTGGGCCGGGCTCTGTCATGATCGAATTGGCATTATAATGATCCGGCCAGTACGCAACAACGATGACCTAACAACGGCAGCCGATGGTCCAGGACGCGAAAAATCCCGCAAAAGTCACGCTCGCCGCGATCGAAGCCGCCCGGCGCAGCATTGCCGGTCATGTGCTGCGCACGCCGCTGTTGCCGGCGCCGCCGCTCTCGGCGCTTACCGGCGCCGAAGTTTTTGTCAAATACGAGAATCTGCAGGTCACCAATTCATTCAAGGAGCGGGGCGCCTGCGTAAAGCTTGCCGCGCTGACCGCAGCCGAGCGCAAGCGCGGCGTTATCGCCATGTCGGCCGGCAATCATGCGCAAGCCGTCGCCTATCACGCGCGGCGGCTCGCGATCCCGGCGACCATCGTCATGCCGGTGACGACGCCGTTCGTGAAGATCAAGGCGACCGAGGCGCATGGCGCCACAGTGGTGCTGTGCGGCGAGACGCTCGCCGAAGCCCAGGCCCGTGCCGAGGCGATCGCCGCCGAACGTAACCTGGTCTGGGTGCATCCTTACGACGATCCGCACATCATTGCCGGTCAAGGCACCGTGGCGCTGGAAATGCTGGAGGAGGCGCCGGACATCGAAACATTGGTGATCCCGATCGGCGGCGGCGGCCTGATCGCCGGCAACGCCATTGCGGCGTGCGCGGTCAAGCCGTCAATCGAGGTCGTCGGGGTTGAATGCGCGCTCTATCCGTCGATGTGGAATGCGATCCGTGGCGGCGCACGGCCATGCGGCGGCGCCACGCTGGCCGAAGGCATTGCCGTGAGCAAAGCAGGCGCGCTGACCTTGCCGGTGGTGCAAGAACTCGTGCACGACATCATTCTTGTCGATGAGCCGCTCATTGAACGTGCGGTGAACACCTTCCTCACCCTGCAAAAGACCATGGCGGAAGGGGCGGGGGCCGCAGGCCTTGCCGCCATGCTCTCCGAGCCTGCGCGCTTTGCCGGGCGCAAAGTCGGTCTCATCCTCTGCGGCGGCAATATCGATCCGCGCATTCTTGCCTCCATCATGGTGCGCGAACTGGAACGCGACGACCGCATCGTGTCATTTCGACTGATCATTCCAGATCGGCCGGGAATTTTAGGCCAAATCTCTACTCGGCTTGGCGAACTCGGAGCTAACATTCTCGGCGTCGAGCATCACCGTCTCTTCCTCGATGTGCCGGCCAAGGGCGCCAAGCTCGACATCACCGTGGAGACGCGCGACGGCGCGCATGCCGAGCAAATATTTGGTGCGCTAACCGCCGATGGTTATCAGCCGGTGCGCATGGCGGGCGGCGCGGCATTGGAGTGACATTATCGCCACACTGCGGCGCCTAGCGCATCTGTGACAACAGCCTTCGTCCAATCGTCACTGATGCGTCATTGGCCAAACCTAGCCTCTACGCGGGGTAAAGGCGTAGGGGGCTCTCAAAAAATGTCGCGTTGTCAAACCGCTCGACGCGCATGGTTGCGCGGTTCGATCTCGTTGCGAAGTGTGTCGATCGTTGGCGTTGCGGTGTCAGTAGGCTTAAGCGTTATCAACGCCGAACCGGCGGGAGCCGGACAACTGCCGGCGAGCGTGTTCCAAGTCTACAATCCGTCCACCGCCAGCACGATTCAGCCGGGGCCGTTTTCGCTCTACATCGTACCGGTCGACCAGTTGTCGCCGACCCAAATGAACGAAGGCTTCGCCGAAGTCGACAAGAAAGCGACCGGCTTCGACATTCTCCAACCGTCACAGCAGGAAACGACGGCCAGCTTATTGGGCGATATCGAGCCGGTGGTCATCGGGCCCGGCGGCAAGCTCTATCTTACCGACGGCCATCACACCTTCACCGCGCTGGAAGACTCGGCGTACGGCTCGAGCAATCTCCCCGTTTATGTGAACGTCATCGCCAATTTTTCCGGCGATACGACAGCCCAATTCTGGGCGCAGATGCAAGCCGACAATTTCCTGCTGCCGCTCAATGACGGCGTGCCGCAGATCGTCAACACCGCGACCGGGTCGCCGATCCCGACGACGCTGACCGGGCTGACGAGCGATGTCTATCGCGGCCTCGAATACAGCATCCTGAAGAACAAAAATTCGAAGCTGTTCACCAACTCGTCGAACATCGCTCACATCACCGGCTCGGCGATACCCGGTCTCGACAAGATCACCGGTCTTTACGGCGATTTCATCTGGGCCGACGCCTATCGCAACGCCAACGGCGGTCTCGGACTGCCCTATCTGTCGCCGGGCGATATTCAGCTCGCGACACAGTGGAATCTCACACCCACCAGTCCGACATTCGAGCCGAATATCCCGGTCAACAGTCAGATTAGCGGGCCGAATGGCGCCAACGTCGAAGTGGGTCAGCTTCCCGGCTTCATCCTTAACGGCAACATCGTCATCAACGGCACCATCAGCAATGCCACGCTGGCGAACGGTACGCTCGATGGCACCCAGACCGGCACCTTCGACGAAAGCACGACGTTTGCCTCATTCAAAGGCATTACCCAGTTCAATCTGGGAACGCCGAGCAATCCGATCATGGTCGGCACGCCGCAATCGGGCTTCGTCATGCAGCTCGGCGCCGACAGTAGCCACACCGTCACGCTGAACGGCAGCAATACTTACACCGGCGGCACTTATATCATCGCCGGCACGCTGATCATCGGCAGCGACGCCGCGCTTGGCGCCGCGCCCACCGAATCAAACACGCAGTTCAATTCGAGCCTGAACGTCGATTCCCAAGGTTTTCCGACCAATGCGTTGACGGCGATTCAGGCCGACAACGGTATCGTCTTTAACAGTCTCACCGAGGGCAACGGAACGATCACTATCGGCACGACGGCGGGAGGTGGCACCAGTACGTTCACGACCAACCGGCCGATTGGCATCGATAGCGAAGCCGCGACTATCAACGTGAACGGTTATATCGTCACGCTCGGCGGCCCGCTGGTGTCGTTGGGCACCAACAATGTCGCGCTCGGCAACGCAACCGGCGAGTCCGATCTGACCATCGACGACAACAGTGCCAATGAGGGCAAGCTGATCCTTTCGACGGCGAGCCCCAATTTTTACGGCAACATCATCATCGGCAACACCAACGCCCCAACGGTTGAGGTGATGAGCGACGCCGCACTCGGCGCCACCTCGGTCAATGGCACGGTCCTGCCCGTCGGCTCCGCCGAGCTTGGCGAGGTCGAACTCAATGGCGGGACGTTTCAGGCCGGCGCGAGCTTTAGCTCCAACCGTAGCCTGTTCTTAGGAGGCGGCAGCGCCTACGACACCAACGGCTTTACGACCACTTGGGCCGGCAATCTCCAGGATGCGCAGCGGACACTAATCGTCGAAAACTCAAACACTAGCGGCAATGGTGCCGGTGCGGTCTCGTTCGGCACGTTCGAGGTCAGCGCCACGGCGACGTTGAACGTCAATGCCGGCGCAGGCACCGGCGGCGGCGCTGGCAATTCGGTGACGTTTACGAACGGCATTATCCGCGACGCCGGCGGCACCTTGATCCTGCAACCCACGACGACCGGCAATATCGGCACGCTTGCAAAGGGCACGACCAACAGCGAGGACGTCTTCAACGGACTGTCCGCGCAAAATACTCCGGTCAACGGCATCGTGGCGCCATGGATTGTCGTATTTTCGGGAATCCCGAGCAATCAGACCCCGACCAATCCTCTCAGCTTCGCCACTTACGGCGCAAACGGTTACGCGGCTGCTACCGTCGGCGGCCCCATCACCAATAATATTCTGACTTCAAGCAACACGAATACCGTGGTGCAGAGCACGAGCATCACGGGCGGAACCGTCACCGGCAATCTGCAGGCTTACGCGCTGAGCGTACAGAACGGCACCGGCGTTGCACTGAACGGTCACACCCTGACGCTCGGCGATGGGACCAATCCCGCAGGCCTGATCCTCAACGGCGGCGCCAGCATCAGCGGCGGCATGCTCGCCTTTGGCGGTAGCGAGGGTGTGATTTGGATCGGCGGCTTGAGCAGCAACGCCAATACCATCTCGGCTCAGATCACCGGCAGCGGCGGGTTGACCTTCGCCGGCGGCATGCACGCCACCGACCTCGGTACTTCGAAATCGAGCGGCCTGAGCGTGGTCAACATCAGCACTGCGACGACCGAGACCGGCGCTATCATCATCGACTCTGGCGCGGTTGCACTTAACGCCGTCAACGTGTTTTCCAGCAGCGTGCCCGGCGTCTTGCTCGAAAATACCAAATCGTCGCCGTCGCCGGCGACCCTGAATATCACTCAGAACAACCAGTTCGCGGAACTTAACGGTGTCGGCAACAACAGCGCGGTCAACATCAGTAACGGCGCGGCGCTGACGATTGGCGACGGCAACAATGAAAATTCAACGCTGTTGAGCACGATTACGGAAAGTGGCAGCGCTGTGACCGGCACGCTCGGCGGCGCACTCGGCGCAATTAATAAGAACGGCACCGGCTTGGTCGATTTTTCCGGAGGCGCCGTCTCTCTGGTTACCAACAGCAACATCTTGGTCAATGCCGGTGCGCTGCGCATCGGCAACGGCGTCTTCGGCGCCAGCGCGACCAACCCAATCCTTGTCGCGGCCGGCGCCGAGCTGCAATATTCCGGCAACGGCGGCTCGAAATTCAACGACCCGATACAGGGCGCCGGCGATTTCAATCTGCTCGCCGGCACGGTGCAGCTCACCGGCATTCACAACACCTATACCGGCGATACCAATATTCAAATCGGCGCGACATTGGACGTTAGCGTGGTTACCGGCTCGGCGACCTTGCCGATCGGCGGCAACGTGGTGAACGCCGGCGGCACGTTGTTGTTCGATGAGACGGCCTCGGGCGCCTTCTCCGGCGTGATGAGCGACGGCATTCAGGCTGGCGGGCCCACCGATCCCAATGACGTGGCTTGCACCGTCACCGGAATTACCTGCGGCAGTTCCATCACCTTGTCCGGCACGCTGATCAGGGACGACAGCACCAACGGCGGCAGCAATATCACCACGACCAATATCGGCACGGTCGTCTCTACTTACGTCAACAACAACGTCACGCTCTCGGCCGTCCAGAATTATTCCGGCGTGACTTATGTCGAGGCCGGCGCCCTGACGCTCGGCGCGGTGAATGCCATCGCCACAAGCAGCGGCGTCACGCTTGGCCGCATCGGCGGCGGCGCCACGGCGGTTTTGGCCTTGGGCGCCAACAACCAAATTGCGGGACTTGCCGACAATCCCTCGAATATAAGCAATCCGAATAACGATTATGTGCTGCTCAATGGCAATACGCTGACGATTTCCACGGCCACTGGCACGTCGTGGTCGTTCGGCGGCCAGATCGCCGACGGCACGACCCCGGGCGGCAATCTCACGATTACCGGCAGTGGCACGGAAATTCTGACCGGCACCAGCAGCTATACCGGGGCCACTACGGTCAACGGCGGCATGCTGGAAGTGAACGGCCCGACCGCGGAGCTTTCGACGTCGAGCTTAACCGTCAATTCCGGCGGCACGCTCGCCGGCGATGGCACCATCGATCCGCCGACCATGACCATTATGTCGGGCGGCACGTTCGCGCCTGGCGCGCCCGGCATGCCCGGCACTTCGATGACGGTGAGCGGCAATCTCGCCTTCCAGCCCGGCGCCATTTATCTGGTGCAGCTCAATGCGACGACCTCAACCTTCGCCAATGTCACGGGCACCGCGGCGCTCGCCGGCACGGTGGAGGCGGATCTCGCGCCGGGAAGCTACGGCAAGACAACCTATACGATCCTGGAATCGAACGGCCTGAACAACACGACGTTCAATAATCTCACGCTCCTTGGCGAGCCGGGCTTCAGCGGTTCGCTAAGCTATACGCCGGATGACGTGTTGCTAAATCTGACCGCGCAACTCGGCATTGGTGGGGGGCTCAGTGGAAACCAACAAACCGTCGCCAACGCGATCAACAGCTTTTTTAATTCGGGCGGCACGCTGCCGGCGAATTTGGTCAACTTGTTCAGCTTGAGCGGACCCGCTCTCAATAACGCGCTGACGCAATTGGACGGCGAGAACGCGACAGGCGCGCAGAAGACCGCTTTTCAACTGATGCAGGACTTTTTGAATCTGCTGTCGGATCCCTCGGGGGGAGGCGGCAGCGGCACCGGCTCCGGCAACGGCGCCTCCGGCTTTGCCGATGCCGATCAAGCCGGGCTGCCGCCGGATGTGGCACTGGCTTACGCGCGCGCGCTGCATCGGAAGCCGCAGTCCGACGCGCAGCCGCAAAACTTCGACCAGCGCTGGAGCGCGTGGGGCTCGGGCTTCGGCGGCTCAAGCAATACCGATGGCAACACAACTGCCGGCTCGAGCAATGTGACGGCGACCGATTACGGCTATGCCGCGGGTCTCACCTATCACGTCGTGCCGGGCACCGATTACGGCTTTGCGCTCGCCGGCGGCGGCACCAACTGGAACTTGGCGCAATCGCTCGGCAGCGGCAGGAGCGACTCTTTCCAAGCCGGCGTCCACGCCACCACGCATTTCGGGGCGGCTTATCTCTCCGGCGCCCTGGCCTTCGCCAATCACTGGTTCAGCACCAATCGCATCGCGCTCGGTGACGATCTCACCGCCAAGTTCCAGGGCCAGAGTTACGCCGCGCGCGGCGAAGTTGGCTATCGCTACGGGCTCCCGATCACCGGATATATCGTCGGCGTCACGCCCTATGCGGCGGTTCAAGTCCAGGACTTCCATACGCCGAGCTACAGCGAAACGGATTTGACCGGTGGCGGCCTCGGTCTGAGCTACGCTTCGATGAGTGCGACGGATACGCGCAGCGAACTTGGTGCGCGCTTCGACGATCTGACCATGCTGAGCACCATGCCGCTGGTTTTACGCGGCCGTCTCGCCTGGGCGCATGATTGGGTCAGCAATCCGGCGCTCGGTGCGGTGTTTGAGACGCTGCCGGGCTCGAATTTCACCGTCAACGGCGCGGCGCCGCCGGCGAACTCTGCGCTCACCACCGCTGCCGCCGAGCTGCACATCAACGCCAGCTGGACGGCAATCGCGAAATTCGACGGCGAATTCGGCTCCGGTTCGCAGACCTACGCCGGGACGGGAACGCTGAAATATTCTTGGTAAAGGCCCGCACCGCGCTGCCCAATCGCGCGCTCAGTAATGCCCCGGCTCCAGCCCCGGATCGTAGCTCGGTGCGCCAGTTTCGGCCGGCGCAGCGGGTACGGCCGCGGGAGCGTCCGCCGGGCGCGGCCGAGGCAACGGGATCGCCGTCTGTACCATGGCGAACAGCATCGGCCGTCGCGGCGGCAGCGGCACCCTGCCGTTGATCGGCTGGCCGGACGGCAAGTCGTCGCTGGCGGTATCGGCGGAGGGCTGCTGCGGGGCGGCGACCATCGGTGGGTTCGGGCTCGGCGGCGCCGGATTATTCGCAGCGTCGCCGATCGTCGAGCCCATGGGCGGCGGCGCGGTGGCGTTTGGATTGGGCCAGACAATACTGCTCGGCGCTGCGGCCGGCGGAGCGAGATTGCCGGACGCGTTGGCGGCGACCTGCATCGGACTAACCGATGGCGCCGGCCGGGCTGCCGCGGCGGGAGCCGCCGGCGGGCCGGATGTGGCCGGCATTGGCTGTGCCGCTGCCATTTTGGCCGCAGCCGCCGGTATAGGGGGCTTCGGCCCAGCCGGCACCGGCGCGACAGGCGACGCAACGGCGGCCGGGCCCTGCGAGGGAGCCGGCGGGACGGTGATCGCCACGGGTTGAGGCGGGTCGGCAGGCTTCCTGATGTCGAGCAGCGGCGTCCGCGCATCGGAGGCGATCGCCGCGGCATCCGCGAGCCGAGTGGCTGGCGCGGTAGCCTGCGATTGGCCGGCCATGGCCGCCGTCGCCGCGGCAGCTTGGACTGCCGGCGCCGGCAATCGATGCGGTATCGGCAGGCTGGGTTTCGGTCATCCGCTGGAAGGTCGGCGCCTTTGGCGGCGCGACATAGGTGCGGACCATCGTCGTAATGGTCCACATCACCACCGGCACGGCTATGATCACCGCCAGCAGTATGATCACCCGCTGCAGAACCGGCGTATAGAGCCGGATATTATCGTCGTCGTACTCACGCATCGGTTCCGCCTCGTCCTTGCGTCCCGGGCGGGGGCGGTTTGTCAGCTGCCCTTCTTCAATTTTTCCGCGACGCTTGCCGCGAAATAAGTCAACACCCCGTCCGCGCCGGCGCGCTTAAAGGCGACCAGGCTTTCCATCATCGCCTTGTCGCCGTCGAGCCAGCCATTTCCGGCGGCGGCCATGATCATCGCATATTCCCCGGAGACTTGGTAGGCGAACGTGGGCATTCCGAAGCTGTCCTTAACCCGCTGCAGAATGTCGAGATAGGGCAGGCCCGGCTTGACCATGACCATGTCGGCGCCTTCGGCGATGTCGAGTTCCACCTCGCGCAACGCCTCGTCGCTATTCGCCGGATCCATCTGGTAGGTGCGCTTATCGCCGATCAGCGTGGCGCTGGATCCCACCGCGTCGCGGAACGGCCCGTAGAACGCCGAGGCATATTTGGCCGCATAGGCCATGATCTGGACGTCGCCAAAGCCGGCCGCATCGAGGCTGGAACGAATGGCGCCGACGCGGCCGTCCATCATGTCGGATGGCGCAATGATGTCGCAGCCCGCGTCGGCCTCGACCAAAGCTTGTCGCACCAGAACCGCGACCGTCTCGTCGTTGACAATAACGCCGTCGCGAAGGAGGCCGTCATGGCCGTGGCTGGTATAGGGGTCGAGCGCCACGTCGCAGAGCACGCCAATCTCCGGCACCTCTCTCTTGATGGCGCGAATGGCGCGGCAGACGAGATTGTCCGGATTGAGCGCCTCGGAACCGGCATCGTCGCGCCGGCCCGGCTCGGTGTAGGGAAACAAGGCAATGCAGGGGATGCTGAGCGCGGCGGCCCGCTCGGCGGCACGCACCGCCTCATCGACCGACAGCCGGTCGACGCCGGGCATCGAGTCGACGCCGGCGCGGATCCTGCTGCCCTCGACGAGGAACAGCGGCCAGATCAGATCGTCAGTGGTGAGCACATGTTCGCGCACCATGCGCCGCGCCCAATCGGCGCGGCGATTACGGCGCGGCCGGACGGCCAGATCGAGGCGGTCGGACGGTGTTTCTGCTTCGACCGGGGCAAGCCGGCGCTTTTCCAATGGTCGGCCGAATTTGATCGCCATGGCAGACTCCGTGTTGCTGCCTCTTCTACCCCCTCGAGACCTAAGCTGTCACTTAAAGCCAGTATAGGGACCTTTAGCCCGTGAAGCGCCGATCCCGTAGCGTTGACCGGCTTGCGGCTGGTCTCTAACGCTTCCGGTCAAGCCCTTTCTGCCACGAAACGGCCGTGTGCTTCTGCCTCTTGCTCTGACGGGGACATCATGAGCGACCAATCGCAGCGGCAGCCGACCCGGCCCAGCGATCTCCTGGAGCCGGTGCGCGTCACCAAGGCCGGCGGCCGGGGCACCTGGACCGAATATCTCGTCCTGTTCCTGCGCATCATGGCTGCGGTGTCGCTGGTGAAGGGACTCTATCACTGGGGCCAAGTGTGCGGCATCGGCGCCGGCCCCGACGGCGGCTTCGAGAGCCATACCATCGCCTGGCAGACATCCACGGTATTCTTTGCCGTACTCGACCTCGTCGCCGCCGTCGGGCTGTGGCTGGCGGCGGCATGGGGCGCAGTCGTGTGGCTCACCTCGGTCGTGTCGATGGCGGCGGTCGAGGTGTTTTTTCCGCAAGTCTATGGCGGCAGCATTTTCATCGTCTTCGTCGAGATGACGTTGCTTGGCGTGTACCTTTACCTCGCCATCGTGTCGGCGCGCGAGCATCAGTAACCGTTTTACTGGTTGGTGATAGTGGAGGGGTCGCCATTGAGCAGCGTGATCGTCACTTTGACCTTTTCGGCGTAGCTGAAAACCTGATCTTGCAGGACTCTGAGCGCGACCTGTTCGCCCAGCACGATCGCTTGATCGGTATCGCTGCGCCAATTGATCCCGGCGTGGATGCCGTGGCCGAACGACATATTGTGCGCAAGCTTGTGCAGTTCACCATTGACCGTCAGGTTTTCCGGACCGGTATAGAGTTCGAGCGCCAAGCCGTCGGCGGATGGCACGACCGGATGTTCGAACACGCCATCGCCGTCGAAGAAGAACTTCAACACCGTAATGCAGGCGCCGGCGACCGCGCCAAGCCCGGCCGGATAGGACGGATGCGTCGGCGATCCTTCCGGAAACGCCTGTGACAGCAGAAAGCTTCCATGCGTCGCCGACCGGCCGAAATCGTGATTGACGAATTGGCTGAAATAGAGCGCCGCCGACTCCAGCACCGCCTCGTGCACCTGGGCCTGCGGCATCGGCACACCCACGGGCTTCGTCATCGCCAGATAAACGAGGCCGGCTCCGGCTTCCGGCCGATGACGCAGGTGCACGATCCATTTCTGATACCAAACAGCGTCCAGCGCCGCCTTGGCCGCAGCGCCGAGCGTCGCGACGATGTCGGGTCCACCGAACGCGCCGAACGGCTTTTGGTTTTTGTAAGCGGCGTATGGATTTGTCTGGTTCGGCTTTATGCCTGAACCTTTGAGAACCAGGTAAGCGACCAAATAGGCCTGAGAGATTTCGGCACTGTGCGTATAGCTGCTGAGCGCACGCCCGTTGCGCATATGGCGGTGCACGCCGTCTACGACGTTGACGCCGTCCACTTTGCCGTTTTGCGCCGCATACCAGGCGTCGAGATCGGTCAGATAATTGATGCCCGGCGCGTAGCTCAGCATTTTCTGATCGATCGGCTGTGCGCCAAGGCTCGTCGGTTGGATGCATAACTGTGAGAGGTAGGGACCGATGTCCTCACCGGCGAAGTAAGTCCTATCGCCGATCTGTCGCGGGCCGCCACGGAACAGCAAATCAGGCGTCACCAGGCCTGATGCATTGACCGGCCCATAGTAATGGCCACCGAACTTGGTGCGCAGTTTCGTCAGTCCGTTGGCGGCGGCAATGGCGATCGGGTTTATGCGGTATTCGGTGAACGGCTCATCGCGCAGCAGCGACGCCCAATAAAGCTCGATCAATTCGAGCGCGTAGTCGATGCTGTCCACCTCGAACGCTGGCGGCGCCGCGAAGGCTTGCGCATCGCCGCCGCCGAGCGACAAAGCGAATGCGCCGGCCGGCCCATCAAGCTCGGTGTAGAACGCCGGCGTTGTGCGCTGCTCCGAGTAACCCCCCAGAATTATGGCCGGATCTTCGAAGTTCATCGCGCCGACGGTCAGACCGTCACTGCTGCCCAAGGCGGCGCGAAACCCCTCGAACACTTTCGGAGCGACGATGCCGTAACTTTTCTGCTTCAAGCCCTTGGAATAGGTCGCTGATTTGTCAGAATATTTTGCTTCATCTCCGTTCGGGATTTGCGCCACGCGGGCAGACTGCGTCTGCGCCGCCGCGGCGCCGTAACGCAGCGCGAAGACCGCGTTGCCGCGGAGGTCGCTCTTGTCGATGGCGGGAGGCAAGCAGGGCGTCGGGACCGGCGGTAGCTTCGACAGGTTCCACATGGCAAACGCCCCGGGGTGAATTCTCTCCTAACGGGTGCATGCTATGAACATATCGTATAAGTTGCAATACGGCGATGCCGCAATTAACGAGCGCGAGCTTCTGCGCGTAGCGCCGCGCGGATACGCTGCGGCGTTGCCGGCATCTCGTCGATCGAGACGCCAAATGGCGACAGCGCATCATTGACGGCGTTGAGGACGGCCGCCGGCGCGCCGATGGCGCCGCCTTCGCCCAAGCCCTTGGCGCCGGTGACGGATGAAGCCGCCGGCGTTTCGATATGGTGCAATTCGATCGGCGGAATGTCGCACGCCGTCGGCGGCAGATAGTCGGCCAGCGTCGCGGTCTCGATATTGCCGAGCTTGTCGTAGACGATCTCCTCGAAAAGCGCGTTGCCGACGCCCTGCGCGATACCGCCATGCACCTGGCCGTCAGCGATCAGCGGATTGATGATGCGGCCGGCGTCCTCCACGGCGAGGAATTTCTCGATCCTGACGCGGCCGGTTTCCACGTCGACCTCGACGATGGCGACGTGGCAGGCATTGGAGAAGGTTCCGGGCGGGTCGTAATGCGCGCTCTCGCATAGCCCCGGCGTCATGCCCTTGAAGCGATGCGATTGGTGATAAGCGGCGCGCGCCAGCGCCGCGATCGTCACCATGCGGTCGGTACCGGAGACTTTGGCGCTGCCGTCTTGCAGCACGATATCGTCCGGCGACGCTTCCAGGACATCGCCAGCAATGACGAGAAGTTTTTCCCGGATTTTCTGCGCCGCCAAGAGCGTGGCGCCGCCGGAAATCACCAGTGAGCGGCTGGCGAAGGTGCCCCAGCCGTAGGGCGTGCGGTCGGTGTCGCCGTGCAGCACGCGCACGTCGGCCGGCGCGATGCCGAGCTGGTCGGCGACGATTTGGGCAAGCGTCGTGCGCAAGCCCTGGCCGTGCGGGCTCGCGCCGATGCGCGCTTCAACGCGGCCCGACGGGTCCATGAGGACCTCGACGGTCTCCCAGCCCGGCGTGATCTCCATGCCGCGGGCGGCAAAGGCCGGACTGCCGTAACCGGTGCGCTCGGAAAATGTCGCAAGGCCGATGCCGAGATAGCGGCCGGCCGCGCGCGCCTTCTGCTGACGGTCGCGGAACGCCGGCAGATCGACATGCGCCGCCGCTTTGTCGAGCGTCTCGATGTAGCTGCCTTCGTCGAAGACGAGCCCGGTGGCCGATGTATAAGGAAACCGCGCGATCAGATTGCGGCGGCGGATCTCGACGGGGCTTAATCCGAATGCAGTCGCGGCCTTGTCCATCAGCCGCTCGATGGCAAAGGTGATGACCGGCCGCGATACGCCGCGATAGGGCGCCATGGTACAGGTATTGGTGGCGACGCCGCGCGCGCGGCAGGAATAGGCACGCAGATCGTAGGGTCCCGGCAACTCCACCAATGCCATGAGCGGCTCGACGCCGCAGGTGGTCGGGAAGCACGAATAGGCGCCGATATTGGCGATCACGTCGGCCGCCAGCGCGACGAGCTTGCCGCCTTCGTCGAAGCTGCCTTCGAGTTCGATATGCTGATCGCGGCTATGGAACGCGGCGATCAGATTTTCGCGGCGGTCCTCGCTCCAGGCCACGCTCTCGCGCAGCCGCCGCGCCAGCCACACCAGCACGATGTATTCGGCGGCGAGCGACATTTTCTGGCCGAACCCGCCGCCAACGTCGGGCGCAATCACGCGCAGATCGGATTCCGCAAAATCGAGCACGTCGGCAATCGCCGTGCGCGTCAGATGCGGCATCTGTGTCGTGCAGGTCAGCGTGACGCGGCCGCTCGCCGGATCGAATGCCGCATGCGCGGCGCGCGTTTCGAGCGGCGTCGCGTTCTGCCGGTGCGAGCGCACATCGAGCCGAATGCGGCGCTGCGCTTTGCCAAGCACGGCGTCGAAATCCACGGTCTTGATGCCGGCGTCGACCACGACATTGCCGCTCTCATGGACGCGCGGCGCATCGGGCGCGAGCGCGGCGCGTGCGTCCACTACCGCCGGCAATTCCTCGATTTCTATCTCGACGCGATCGGCGATGTCCTCGGCTTCGCCGGCGCTCGGTGCCCAGACGGCGGCAACCGGCTCACCAGCGAAACGCACCACGCCTTTCGCCAAAAGCGGCTGCTCGATCGGCCGGTAGCCGAATTTGTGCAGCATCGGCCGGATGGGTTTTGTGCCGGCAAGCTCCGCTGCGGTCACGATGCTGGCACCAGGCGGCGCGGTGACGCGCAGGACTCGTCCCGCGGCAACCGGGCTGCGCACGAAGCGGAGATGATGTACGGCGGCAAGATCGGCAGTGAAGCGCCCGCGGCCGGTCACCAGCGCCGGGTCCTCCAACCGCCGGATGGCGCGGCCGACCCATTTTAGTCCCGAGCCGGCGGTTGCGGTCGTCATGGCGGCGAATGTATCAGAAACGCGGCGGCTCGCCTGCGTAGGCCTGCGTGATGATGTTCGATAGGTCCGCCCTCGACACCGGCTTCGGATGGTCGATCTCCACCGCCGCGACCACCTCGACGGCCTTATCGATATCCTCCTCGCGCATGCCCAGCCCCTTCAGTCCCGTCGGCAAGCCGAGGCGGACGTTGAGATCGTAGAGGCCGCGCGCCGCGTCGCCGGCGCCGAGCGCCCGTGTGATGCGCCGCATCGCCTCCGGCGCCGCATTGGCGTTAAATCCGATCGCATAAGGGGTGGCGATGGCGTGTGTATGGGCGTGGTCGAGATCGAACCATTGCCGCACCCGCTGCGCGATGGCGTGTTCGAGCCCGACCTCGGCGCGGAAATTGGCGGCGAGCCAGGCGCCGTAGAGCACATCCGTTCGCGCGCCAAGATCGCGCGGGTTTTTTGTCAGGCGCGGCAGGCCCGAACCCAACAGCCGGATGGCTTCCTCGGCCATGGTCTGCACAACCGGATTGGTATCGGGGCCGTAGAGGCTCTCGACCGCATGCGCAATCGCGTTCATGCCGCTCGCCGCCGAGACGCGCGGCGGCAGATCGAGCGTCAGTTCGGGATCGTAGATCGCGGTCGCCGGTAATGCGGCCGGGCCTTCGCCGGTGGTGCGATTGGCCGCAACGCCGATGCGCCAGCGCGCCGCCATTTCCGAGCCGGAATAAGTGGTGACGATGGCGATGTAGGGAAGCTTGGTGGTCGCCGCCGCTGCCTTGGCCAATCCGATCGGCGAGCCGCCGCCGACCACGACAAAACCGTCGGCGTTATGCTGCTTGAGGTCGGCGAGAAACCGCTCGAACGCCGCGCGCGGCATGTTCGGCTCGGACGCGTCGCTGACGCCGGCGCGGCGGTCGGCGATGCCGGCGGTGACGCGGCGGGCGAAATCGAGCCGCGATTTCGAGCACAGCACGACAAGCCGCGACATCTTATGGACATCGGCTTCCGCGGCGAGCGCGCCGATGGCGCCGGAGCCGAACACGATGCGCACCGGGTCGGAGTGATAGGTGAAGCGGGACAGCATACTTTCGCCAGTGTGAGATTTCATCGATCAAATCGCCACATGGGAATCTGCCGTTGAAATGCGATTTCCGGGTTAATACACCAAATCCCGCTGCGATGGCGCAAGGGTGCCGTCGTGCCGTCAGAATGAGGACATCCGATGCGACTTTTCAATCCGCTCCAGATTGCCAAGCCTGCCGCGACCTACAGTCATGGTGTCGAAATCGCTCCGAACGCGCGCTGGCTCTATGTCGCCGGGCAGACCGGCATCAAGCCGGACGGCTCGATTGATCCGGACATCGAGGGGCAGGCCGAGCGCACGTGGCAAAATGTCGTCGCCATCCTCGACGGTGGCGGCATGGGCATCAAGGATCTGGTCAAGGTCACGTCGTTCCTGACCCGCCCGCAGGACATTCCAGCTTACGGCAAGATACGCGACAAATATCTCGGCGACATGCGGCCGGCGACCACGATGGTTGTCGTGCAGGCGCTGGCGCGGCCGAATTTCCTGATCGAGGTCGAGGCGACCGCGGCGAAGGATTAGCTCGCCGCCAACGCGATTTCGCTCACTTCCTTCGCCTTCGCCGTGCACGCCGCCAGCAGAAAGCCGAGATCGGTGCCGGTCGAGACGTAGCGCGCGCCCATGCGCACGAATTCGGCGGCGAGCTCCGGCCGCGACGACAGGCCGCCGACGCCGACATGCTTGCCGTGCTTGCGGCATGCGGCGATGGTTTTGGCATAAGCCTCGCGCAGCCGCGGATGGTCGTATTGGCCGGTAAGCCCGCAGTCGGCGAGGAGATCGTTCGAGCCGATCATCACCATGTCGACGCCGCCGACGGCTGCGATCTCGTCTGCGTTGGCCACCGCTTCTTCGCTCTCGAACTGCACCATCAGAAGGGTCGCGTCGTTGAGCGCGGCATCGGCCTCGGCGGCCGGGACCGAGCGGTATTGCAGATGGGGCAGGGGACCGGCGGCGGAGCGGCCGCCGAGCGGCGGGAATTTCGCCGCCCGCACATAGTCCTTCGCCTCGGCTGCCGAGCGGACATGCGGGGCGATGATGCCGAGAGCGCCGCCGTCGAGCGCGCGCGACACCTCGGCCACGCCGGGCACCCGCACCAAAGGGGTGACGCCGACTTCGAGCGCGGCCATGCAGATCTGGCCGGTGGTATCGAGCGAGAAGCTCGCATGCTCCATATCGACATAGAGGCTGTCGAAACCGGCAGTCTTGGCAATCCGCGCGATCTCGATGCCCCTGACCAGGCGTACCGTCATCGACGAAACAACCTCGCCGCGGGCGAGCTTGTCCTTGACGCGATTACGCAGAATGTCGTCGATCTTGCCCGGCATCGGATCGGCTCGCTTCAACCGTTTTCTTAAAGGGCGGCGTCCTCAAGTCATTTCTCGAGCCGGTCGTCGGTTGGCTTCTGGACTGACATTTATCACCTGGCACGCTATGCTGGAGGAAACGGAGGAACGCCCGTGAATTACTCGACCGACTTCAAGTCAATCCGCAACGAAGTGTCGGCGCAAGAGTGGCAGACGAGGCTCGATCTTGCCGCCTGTTACCGGCTGGTCGATGCCTACGACATGACCGACCTGATTTACAACCATATCACGGCGCGCATTCCGGGTACCGAGCATCTGCTCATCAATCTCTATGGTCTTCTCTACAAGGAGATCACGGCGTCGAGCCTGGTCAAGATCGATGTCGAGGGCAATATTATCTATAAGCCCGACACCGATTACAGCCTCAACGTCTCCGGCTATGTCATTCACGGCGCCATCCACAAGGCGCGGCCGGACGTCGCCTGCGTGCTGCACACCCACACCCGCGCTGGCATGGCGGTGGCGGCGATGAAATGCGGGTTGCTGCCGCTGTCGCAAACCTCGATCCGCTTCGTCGGCCATATCGGTTATCACGACTATGAGGGGCCGGCGATCGACACCGACGAGCGGGCGCGGATCGTCGCTGATCTCGGGCCGCACGAGGCGCTGGTGATGCGCAATCACGGGCTCCTCACCTGCGGCGCCACCATCCAGCAGGCGTTCAACACCATGTATCAGCTCGAAATGTCGTGCCGCTCGCAGGTTGACGCCGTGGCGGCGCGCGCCGAATTGACGATGCCCGGCGAGAACGTGCTGGCGCACACCGCGCATCTTTATCAGCCCGGCACGCGGCGGCCTTATGGCGTGCTGGAGTGGCCGGCGATGCTGCGGCTTCTCGGGGCGCAGGAGAAGACGTCGGGCTACCCGCCGTATTGGCACTAGGCGTTGCGATCGCCAACGGTGCCGCGCCAAGTCGTCTTCACCGACCATTAAGCACGTTCGATCACCGCCACATTCATCCGCAAAGATTCCGCGTCCCGTCCCATAAATCCCCGCAATTGCCCGGCTGTGTAGCAGCGGGGAAGTCAGCCGACGGGGATGTAGCGCGTGAAGAAGCTCGTAATTGCTTTGGCGCTGTGCGGTTCGCTCATCGGCGCGCCGGTGCAAGCCAAGACCTTCGTCGGCGTGTTGTGGCCCATGTTCGGACCGCTGCCCGCGATCGGGCTCGTCGAACTGGTCGCCGAGCTCAAAAGGATGCCGGACGTCGAGGTCGAGACCTATGTGCACCAGGCTTGGCCAAGCCTGGTCGATGACCTCGAACGGCAGCCGCCGGGGACGCACACGGTCGTCGTCGGCTACAGCCTCGGCGCCAACAGCTCGGTCTTTGTCGCCAATGACGCCAAACATGTCGATCTGATCATCGCGCTGCAGCCCTCGATGCTGAGCTGGAACCCGGCGCTGAAGCCGGGAAAAGTCGGGCGGATGATCGAAATCTACAATCCCAATCCCTGGGAGACGTTCGGCGGCATGGGATCGAAGAAGCTGGAGGGCGATAATATCGAATACATCGCCAACAACGACTCGCACCCGGGCGCGCAGTTCAATTCGCAGTTTCGCACTCTGGTGAGAACCGAAGTCGCCAAGTTCGCCGACGAAGATCGGCTGGAAACGGCGCAAGCGGACGCGCCGAAGCCGCTCGCCTATGCCCAATCGTCGCAGCCGTTGCCGCTTGAGCCGGTGATGGACCTGCAAAGACAGCAGCGAGGCGCTCCAGTAGCCGGCGCTCGTCCGCAGATCGCTCTGGCCGACATGCCCAAGGCCGCGGTGCCCGCCGCGCGGATTCCGGAGCAGCGCCCGAAGCAACAGCTCGCGCGCGCGATGGAGCCACTCCGGCCTGAGCCCGCCGCTGATGAGCGCGCTGCCGCGCGTGGCAATCCGGCCAATGGTCCTCTGCAAATTGCTCAAGCCGAATTGCCGAAAGTGTCCGAGCCGGAAACCCCCGCAGCGGGACTGCAGCCAGGCAACGTGCCGGCCTTTGTCGACACGCTGTCGCGCGCCGTGAATTCGGGAGATTTGTTCGCGCAGCGGCTGCTTACGGTCGCAGACCTGAAACACTATGCCGAGCGAACCTATCGCGGTTCGCCCACTGCCGGATTGACGAGAACGGCCGCAAACTAGCTTGGGTGCTGCGCTGCCGCGGGCTCTCGGGGCGGTCGCGGCGTCATCAAAACGGAACCTCGCCGGCGTAAATGAAGGAAAAGGCGAGATACAAGACCGCGCAAAAGCTGATGGCCGCCGTCAATCCCGAGAACACGGCACATAATTTGGCGCTCCAGGCGAGACCGTGCTTCCACCACGCGTCGCGCGGATAGCGCGACGCGCTGCGCCACACGGCTACCGAGACCATCGGTAGGGCCGCGCTCGATAACGTAAACATCGCACCGATCAGGATCGCGACCAACGGCTCGCGGACGCCGTACCCCGTGAGCATGCTCAATCCGGTGATATCCCAGACCAGCGCGAACGGTACATCGATGAGCCAGAAGGTGCGCCACAGCGCGACATCGCCCGCCGCCAGCCTCACCAGAATCTTCATGGATTTGAACTTACCAGAAGCGGCGCTGCGCGGCAGTTAGCGGTTTCGCGGCTCGTTTCTGCCCGCCGTTTGCGACGATATCGGCCGCGCGGGGCGCGCGTCGCGTGTTTTGCCACGAAAATGCCCAGCCGATCTCCGATTTGTAACAATCGTGACAAGGGCAGGTTGTTCCAGCGAATCGCGTATTTAGTGATATCCACGAAAGCAGGCGAGCAATGCGGTCCATGTCCCGTAACGCGTCGGCTGCCGGTATTTCAGTCCTAGATGCTGAACTCCAAGGGCACATGATTCGAACCGAAGATATCGTCATGCAGACCGCCAAGTGTATCGCGGCGGTCCTGATCGCGGCCTGCTTGGTCACGACTGCCGGGGCCCAACAGGCCGCGACCGCCGTGCACGGACGCGCCTATATGTTCCGCGGCCTGATTGGCATGATCGATTGGGGCATGGATCAGTTGGCGCAGCGCATCGACCACACTGGGGTCGTCGCCGACATCGAAGGTTATTCGGCGTGGCGCTCGGTCGCCGCTCAAGCCATCGGCGACTATCGCCGCGATCCCAAACCGATCACCGTCATCGGCCATTCCATCGGCGGCGATTCCGCGGTGCAATTCGCCGAGGCGCTCGAAGCTGCGCATATCCCGGTCAGTCTCCTCATCACCTACGATCCGACGCGCGCTGCGCATCCCATACCGGCCAATGTCGAGCGCTATATCAATCTCTACCAGTCCTCGAACATTCTCGGTGGTGGCGACCTCGAGCCCGGGCGCGGCTTTCACGGCCATTACGCCAGCTATAACCTCAAAGATCGCCCCGAGATCGTCCACATCAACCTGGACAAATTCGACCGCATTCAGGAGCAGCTGGCTGCCAAAGTCAGATCAGCCGCGCTCCGGGGCGAGGGCGAGGCGGTGCCGTTGCGGCTCGTGCCGCCGGCGACCGGCGCCATCGAATTATGGGATTCGGGCGAGCCGGTAGCGGCCCATGCCGGCGATACGCTGCAGACGGTCGCGGCGACTTATCATGTGCCGCTCTGGGCGCTCATTCAGCTCAATCCAAAGGCGGAGCATGGCGCGCTGACCGAAGGCGAGCGCATCGTGGTGCCGCGATACCTCGGCGCTAAAAGCCATTAAGTTTCGGGGCGCTTTCCGCGTTACGTCGGGGGAAGCATGGAATAGCCGACGCCGGCACGCATGTAGCCGGTGCCGATCGCGCTGAGCAGTCCTTGGATCCGCTCGACCGATTTCTCGATCATGCTCGGCGGTTCGCCGGCTTCGATCTGGTCCTTGAGCTCGACGAGCGCCTGGTTGGCGCTGTGGAGCCGGCGCGCGAGCACCATTGTCACATAGAGCAGCGCGACCGGGTCCTGACCGAGCAGCGTGGCGGCGTCTGCGACGTGAAACTCCGAGGTTTCGACGGTGAGCACGTCGGCGCCATGCGGCTGACCGAGCAGCGCGGAGAGCTCGCCGAACACCGCGCCGGGTTCCGCCACTGTGGCGATCTCGACGCCGCCCTTGACGACGCTGACCGCGCCGGATTTGAGAATGAGCAGCCGCCCGGTGCTGGTCCCTTCGGCGAAAACGGTCTCGCCGGCGTCGTAGCTTGCGAGCGGAAGCGCGGCAAGCTTGCTTTGCCAGACCTCCTTGTCATGGATCAGCGGCATTCCGGCGCCCCCTGTGTGCCGCGTCGGTTGCGGACCGTGCCCGGGCAGATCACGCGGCAGATACCATGGCCGTGCGTGGATTCCAATGTTGCCGCAGGCGGCCGGCTTGGCACCATGCGCCGGCACCGCATCCGACATAGGCAACCTGCGAACCATCGAATGGACTTCGTGGAGCACATGCGGATATGAAGCCGAGACCGGATCTTCGTCGATAGCAACCTGCAAACTCGTTCCCTCATCGCGCGAGGTGCCATGTCGCCAGTCCTTGATATTCATCCCCACATCGTTTCACCGGACACCGAGCGCTATCCGCTTGCGCCGCTCGGCGGCAAGCAATCGACGTGGTCCAGCGAGCGGCCGACGACATACGAAACGCTGCTGCAAGCCATGGACGACGCCGGCGTCGCCAAAGCCGCCATCGTGCATTCCTCCACGGCCTACGGTTATGACAACAGCTATGTGGCGGACGCCGTCGCAGCGGTGCCGTCGCGTTTCACCGGCGTCTGTTCGATCGACGTCATGGCTCCGGACGCGGTGCCGACGTTCGATTATTGGCTGGGCCGCGGCTGCACCGGCATGCGGCTGTTCACCACCGGCAGCACGCTGCCGGATCAGGCCACCTGGTTCGTCGATCCAAAAACCTATCCGTTTTGGGAGCATGCGGCGGCGAAGAACATCCCGGTCTGCATGCAGATGAAGCTGGAAGGCCTTCCGCTGCTGCGCCAGATCATGGACAAGTTCCCCAAGGTGACGATTATCCTCGATCATCTCTCGCGCGCTCCGTTCGAGGATGGGCCGCCCTATAACGGCGCCGCCGACCTGCTCGCGCTCGCCAAATACCAGCAGGTTTACTTGAAGATCACGCCGATCAACGTGACGCCGAAATCATGGGGCAAAGCTACGCCCCAAACTTTTTTCGGCAAATTAATCGACACCTTCGGCGCCTCGCGGATCGCCTGGGGATCGAATTTTCCGAATTCGGTCGGGACGCTGTCGGAAATTCTCGGCGCGGCGCGAACGGCGTTTTCCTTCGCCAAGGATAGCGATCAGGATTGGATTTTCGGCAAGACGGCGCTGGCGCTCTATCCGGTTCTTGCTGATCGATAAAGGAGACTGCAATGGCGGCTCAATCCAAACTCACTCTGCACACGATGCTGGGCAACTATGCGAACGTCGCCCCGCTCAAGAGCGGGGCGGTGCATTCCGATCTCGTTGATTTCGATTTCGTCGAGGTCAAGGTCGCCAACACCCTGTTCAAGCAGGTGGTGCGCGAGGCGAAATACGATCTCGCCGAGCTGGCGATCGTCACCTATTTGCAAGCGCGATCCTACGGCAAGCCATATATCTTGATTCCCGCCGTGGTGGTGAGCCGCGGTCAGCATCACACTATCGCCTATAACGCCGAGCGCGGCACGCTCAAGCCGTCCGATCTCAACGGCAAGCGTGTCGGCGTCCGCGCCTTTACGGTGACTACCGGCACCTGGGTGAGGGGGATTCTGGCGAGCGATTATGGCGTCGATGCCAATAAAGTGGAGTGGATCACGTTCGAGGACCCGCATGTGGCGGAATACCGCGATCCCGACTTCGTCAAACGGGCGCCGCCCGGCAAGGAGCTGGTGCAGATGCTGCTCGACGGCGAGATCGACGCGGCCATTGTCGGCGACAAGCTGCCCGATCCGCGGCTCAAGCATCTCATTCCCGACGCCGACACGGCCGCGCAAAAATGGGCCGAGCGACACCACGGCGTGCCGATCAATCACATGCTGGTGCTGCGAACCGAGCTGTCCCGATCGCGGCCCGACGTGGTGCGCGACGTGTTCCGGCAATTCCACGACAGTAAACGCGCCGCCGGGCTGCCCGACGGCGCCGTCCTCGATCCTTATCGCTTTGGGGTCGAAGCCTGCCGCCCGAATTTGGAAATCATCATCGATTTTTGCCGGCAGCAAAAGCTGATCCCGGGGCCGGTGTCGGTCGACGAATTGTTCGACGACACCACCCGCGCGCTGGGGGCAAGCTGAATGAGAAAGTCTTGAACAAAGGCGCGGAAGGCAACGCCGGAGCGATGGGCTGCCGCACTAGCTGGCTATCAAGGCGCTGGCGGGAGGGTTGATTTTGGCGCCGACAAGCTCGGCATAGTCCTCAATAGGCATGGGGCGGCCGACCAGATAGCCCTGCACCTCGTCACAGCCCCGCTCGACGAGCATTGCGTGCTGCGCGCCGGTTTCGACGCCTTCGGCCAGGACCGGGATGTTCAGGCTATGCCCGAGATCAATAACGGCGCGCACAATCGCCATGGAATGCTGATTGTGTTCGAGATCGAGAATAAAAGTCCGATCGATCTTGATTTTATCGAATGCAAATGAGTGGAGGTAAGACAAGGAGGAATAGCCGGATCCGAAATCGTCCAGCGCGACCCCAACGCCAAGGGCTTTGAGCCGGGAAAGGATGGATATCCCGCGCGAGAAATCGTCGATGAATACGCTTTCGGTAATTTCGAGCTCCAACCGGGCCGGGGCAAGCCCGGTGTCGAGCAGAATCGCATGGACGAGGTTTGGCAGATCGCCATACCGGAACTGCAGCGGCGACACATTCACGGCGACTGTCAGGGGGCGGCGCCAGGTTGCGGCCTCGCGGCAGGCTTCGCGCAAGACCCATTCACCCATCGCGACAATCAGTCCGCTCTCCTCGGCGATAGGAACGAAGACAGACGGCGGTACCAGACCAAGGTGCCGATCGCGCCATCGCGCCAGCGCTTCAAATCCGATGGTCTCGCCGGACATCGTTTTTTGCGGCTGAAAGTGCAGAAAAAGCCGTTGGCGTTCGACGGCGGAGCGCAGCGCCTCCTGCACGGCGCGCCGCTCGCGAATCTGCTCGCCGATTTTCGTGTCGAAAAACAGGACCGACCCGCGAACCTCGGCCTTTGCCCGATAGAGGGCGATGTCTGCGTTGCTGATCAGGGTTTCACTGTCGCAGCCGTGAGTGGGATATATGGCCGCGCCGATTGTCGCTCCGGTCTTTATGCGTCGGCCATCTATGCGAATATCCTCCCTGAAGGCGTCCAGCAGCCGGTCCGCCAGTGGCGCCGCCATTTGGTTTCCGCCATTGACGATCAATGCAAATTCGTCGCCGCCGATCCGCGCTACAAAGGCGCCATCCGCGGCATGCAGCAAACGCCGCGATACCTCGCATAGCAAGGCGTCGCCGATGAGATGACCGTAGGTGTCGTTTGTTTCCTTAAAACCGTCGAGGTCGAGCGACAGGAGCGTGAACTGATCGCCACGGCCGGCGGCGCGCTTGATCGCCTCCTCCAATGTATCGTTGAACGTCTTGCGGTTTGCGATATTGGTTAGATGGTCGTGATGCGCCATGCGCGCGATGCGCTGCTCAGTGCGGTTGCGTTCGGTGACGTCTTGAAGAACCGTCACGAGAAATTGCGGAGACTGGGCGTCGTCGCGCACGGCAACGGTGGTTGCCGTACAAATCCTCACTCCATTGCCGGCGGTGTGAACCTCGTGATCGGACACCGTGATCGATTTCGGCGAGCGCAAGGCCTCGTTGTTTTCCGCGATGATGAAATCGGCGTGGTTCTTCGAATAGAGTTCGGTGACGGTCTTGCCGACAATTTGCGCACGCGAAACGCCGAATAGTTCCTCGAATGAACGATTGACCAGGCTGTAGCGGCACTGGGCCACGTCGCCATCTGCGTTTGCCACCTCTTTGACCAGAATTGGCGCCGGAACGTGCTCGATAATGGCATCCAGGAACTTTTGCGTGCGGCGAAGCTCTCTCTCGGCCTGCTTCGATTTGCTGACGTCATGAATCACGGTCAAGCGTGCGTTGCGGCCGGCATAGGTCAGCGCGCGTGACGCCACTGAAACATCGATCTTCGTTCCATCGGACGTTATATGTTGCCCGATATTTTCGGTGAACTGGCTCAGTTCCAGTGATTGCAGGAAATTTCCAAATCGCTCCCGATCGGCCTGCGGCCGTAGCTCAGGCACGGTCATCGATAGGAATTGCTCGCGGCTATAACCGTAGCGCGCCACCGCGGCGTCATTGACCGCCAAAAAACGCAGGCTGCGGCGATCGCTGACCCACATGGGCACCGGGCTGCCTTCGAAGAGCAGCCGGAACGACTCTTCGCGGTTGACTTGCTCCGTGACGTCCTTGTGGGTTGCCACCCATCCGCCATCGTCCATCGGCCGATGCGTCACCAAGATCAGGCGGCCATCGCGCAGTTTATTAATGTGCTGATATGCTGTTCCCGCGGAAATCGCTTTCAGTCGCCGCGCGATGAACTTGTCGCGATCTTCCGCCACGTTAGCGGCGGTGTTGTTGTGGTGCTCGAGAATTGATCTCAGGAGAGTACCGGGCTGTGATAGCTCTTTTTTCAATCCGTAGAGGTCGGCATATTGTTGGTTGCACACGATGAGACGCTGATCGCCGTCAAACATGCAGAGGCCTTCCGGCATGTTTGCAAGTGCGGAGTTGAGATGCAGTTTTTGCCTCGCTAAGAGAGTTTCCCGCTCGTCGAGGCGGATGCGATGTCGAATGCTGACAAGAAATCCAAGCATGAGCAGGGCGGTGAGCGTGCAGGCCGCTGCAAAAAATATGAGCCGGAGCCGGTTATGGGGCGCGAAGATACCGCGCTCGGCGAGGTCTACCATCGCAATGAGCGCCAGCCACAACGCAGGAATCATGAGAACGTAAAGCACAGTCGCCGGCTGTAACGCTGCCCGCAACCAGTCGCGGCGACCGTGCGTGCCTATGCGACCGCCCTTGAACATCATTAGCCCTTTCGCGGCGGCAACCTATCGCGAGGGTCTTTCGTAAGTGGTTACTCTTATGACTTTGAAGGGGCGGGTGGTTAAGCACTCCTAAACTTGTGATTGTGCGGCGCGAAGTGCGCGTCCCGCGTCCCGCGTCCCGGCTCCGCTAGCGCGGTCGTGCCTGCGGCGCAGGAACTTTGGCGCGGCTCGGCAGCTTGGCGACGATGCCCTCGACGCGGTCGATGACCGCAGCGGCGCTGACGTTCGCCATGCAGGCATGGCCGTGCATGCACCGGCTCAGCTCGCGCAAATAACACGGCGAGCACGGCAGTTCGGCGCGCAGCACCGCGTTGGCGCGGCGGTAAGGCCCGGCCCAGACCGGGTCGGTTGGGCCGAAAACGCTCACCACCGGCCGGTCGAGCGCGACTGCGAGATGCATCGGGCCGGAATCGTTGGTGACGGCGATGGTCGAGCGGCGGATGAGCGCGGCGAGCTCGGCGAGCGTCGTCTCGCCGGCGAGGTCGACGGCGCCGGGCGCGAGCTTGGCAACGTCCTCGCATAGCGCGCGCTCGGCGTCCGAGCCGATCAAAACGACAGCAAAGGTTTTTTGCAGAAAATGCCGCGCCACTTCGGCAAAGCCGTCGCGCCGCCATTGTTTGGTATTCCAATTGCTGCCGGGCGCTATTACGACGACCGGCTTGATTTTGCCGATGTCATAATAGTCCAGCAGCGCGTCGATCCGCGTGGTCGCCTCGGGGGGGATCGGAAAAGAAAAGTCCGGTGCGGCGTCGTCGAGGCCAATGAGCGGCGTCATGCCGAGATAGCGCTCAACCGGATGCACATCGAGTGTCGGCAGCGCGATGTGATGCGTGTAAGCGAGCCAACTTCCCTCGCGTGCACCCTTCCAGGCATGTTTCTTGGCTTCCTCCGGAATTTCCCGCGCCAGCGTTTTCCAGATGTCCTTGCGCGGCCTGTCGAAGCCGATCCGTACCGGCGCGCCCGAGGCGAATGCAAATATGGCGCTGCGCAACTGGCCCTGCAGATCGACCACGAGATCGTATTGCGCCGCGCGCAGCCGGGCGATCAGCCGTGCCGCGCCCGCGTAGGGCGCCCATCGCAACGGCTTGGACCATTCCTCGCGCGGAAATTCGATGACATTGGCGATCGCGGCATTATCCCGCAACAATTCGGCGATGTCGGACGCCACCAGCCAATCGATCCGCGCCTTGGGATAGCGTCGGCGTAATTTGTTGAGCAGTGGGAACGTATGCACCACGTCGCCCAGTGCCGACAGCTTGATCAGCAGGATGTTTTGAAAATCGCGGCTGCGGAGGTCGTCAGTTGGCACGGTTGCTTCCTGTCGGACGAAACAATTCGCCACGGCCTATCGCGCGCGTCTTGAATGACCGGAGATTATCTAGCACCATGCCAAACCAATTGTAAGCAAATGCCGTCGCGATGCGGTTTCCGCCGCGAGTTGGGGAGGGGACCATCGCGAAATTCACCGTAACCGCCGTGCTGACGGCTTTCATCGCCGCTTGCGCCGGTTCCGCGCCGGCGCGCGCTGCCGGTCCCGCGCCGGTCACCATCGTGGTCTTCACGCCGCCGTCGCTCGGCGCCATTTTCCCCTCGGTTATCAAGCAGCAGAAGTTCGATATCGCCAACAGCGTCGACATAATCTTCGTCGAACGAACCCTCTGACAGATGTGAGTGTTGCCACGCGTTGCCAACCGCCACCTTGACCGCGTCGGGATAAAATCTACCCTAAGCCGAACAGGAGGAAATATGCGCCTGTCGATGCGGCTCTCGGTGATCGGATTTCTTGCGTTTCTAGCTCCAGTCTCGGTGTCGCGGGCGGTCGCCGATGACGCGGCCATCGGACAGAGCAATATTTGCGCCGATCCTGAAGGGCCGGCTGACAAAAGAATTGCAACCTGCACAAAACTGATAGAACGGTCCACGGACAATCTAAGTCTTGCTGATTTATACAACGACCGCGGTGCGGCTTTTGCCGGCAGGGGAGACCGGGAGCGGGCCCTTGCCGACTTCACGCGCGCTATCAAATTGGATGATGGTAGCAGCGCGCCTTACGTCAATCGCGGCGATCTTTTTTATCGAATGGGAAAGCTCAATCAAGCGGTCGCCGATTTCGACGCGGCATTAAAACTGCAACCATCCTTCGAACGCGCCTATATCGGACGAACTCTCGCTCTTCTCAAGAAAGGCGACGCCCAAGGTGCACTGACCTCCGTCGATAACATGATCAGCCGTGAGCCCACGTCCGTGGTTGCGGTGGAAACCCGCGCTTACGTTCTCAAGGCCACTGGCCGCCGCAATCAGGCTATTGCCGCATACCGCAAGGCGCTGCAAATGGCGTCCGATTCCCCCCCCAGCTGCAAGAAGAGATCGAATCGGCCTTGCACGAATTAGGCGCGGGTCCATAATCCCGGCGCGGCATTGGATTGCGAAGAACTCGCAGGATTGATCATGGCCGATGATGATATCATTCGAGTCGGTCGCCGCTGGAGGAACGTGCATGACGGCCGCCGAAGAGCCCGACGATCCGGAAGAGCGCCAAATCATTTGTTCCGGCTGCCTGCAGGGTTTTCCGGAATCTCTCGTCCACGTCATTCCGTATTTCAACAACAGCGTAAATCGCTACGTCACGACATATCGCTGCGAGCAATGTTGGATACCGGCTCTCGAAGAAACGCGCACGCGGCTGGCCAACACACAGAACGAAACTGAAATCGTCTCGGCAGGCGCGTTTTTTCAACGGCACGGCGTGTATATAGGCGAGTTCCTGTGGGGCGACCCGAAACCGGACGTTCAGAAGATACTGCTGCGAATGATCGATCTGCTGCGGTCGGAGGGTCTACGCATATCGATCGGCGCTGATATTCCGTCGCCTAATCCGTCGCCGGCAGAATTGCCGCGAGAGGGAAAGCGCCGGGCCTCATTTCGACTTCGCCGTTGGTTCTCTGCAATGTTGGGTGGTCAACGCAACGGCTAGGACGTGAAGGGCCACCTTTCGCGCAATTTACGGGAAAACGGCTGACCGGGCCGCACGCAGGAAGGGCAGGGACACGGTTTCTGATGGTGGGCTTTCGGAAAGTAGCGCCATCCGACGACTTGCGGAAGCGGCCGTATCTTCACGATCTCCCACGCTTTGATCCGCCGCTCCACGAGGGTTTGCATGCCGAGAGGATCGTCGGCTCTCATGATGATTGTTCCCTGCCCAGCTCTAATTACTTTGGCCACGATGCAAAAGCATCAGCGAAAGCGCGCTCGCCAGGCTCGCCCTTTTCCATGGAAATGCGGGCGCGTGTGCCATCGGTGTAGACCAGCGGGATATCGAACCACGGCCGGTTCTTGAGTAGTTGGATGTTTCTTTGTTCGTCAGCAGCGACGTCGGAGAGGCCGATTAAGAAAAAGTTGTTCGTCACCTTGACGGCATCCCCCACAAGCGGAGTGCTGTGTTCCTGCCCGGATGGTTTCAACATTACACTGGGCACGCTTGCTATGCCGCCGTGAGGAAAGCGCGGCGGCAGGTTAAACATGATTTCGATGGTATAGCTCACTGGGAGACTCTGGTCGGTATTTGGACGCATTGTCCAGGTCGCTGTCATGTTTAGGTCTGGGATCGTTATGTCTGCGCGCACTTCAAGCTCAGGCGCAAGGCCGCTCGCCGGCGAAACAATGTGCGTGCGCCAGGTAGCAGAGCCGGTAACTTTGTCGCCGTCCGCGTTGTTCGTATCCTCTTCGTAAAGCACAACCCGTTGCGCGACCGACTGGTTTGCGGCGGCCACGTCAGGGGCTTTGATCGCCGCACGGGGCCTTATTTCGCCCAGTGCTTTAAGTTCCGCATCGGCGGCAACCCATTCCACGAATGTGCGCGGACAGCCATCCGCGGCCGCCTCGAACAGGCGCTTCGCCTCGTCCTTCTTGCCCTGCCGCAGCGCCAACTCGCCACTGTAAAAATTGGCCTCGCAGACTTGGCCCTTCTTCTTCGTCGCATCGGGATCGTCGGCGGCGGCAAGCACGGCGGCCGGGGTCATCTGCCCGAGGAACATGCGGATGACCGGCGCCGGCCACTTGGTCATGTCGAGGGCTGCGGTCGCTTGCGACAGACGGCTCGACACATTGCTGCGCTGCGCGACGATATCGAGCCACAGTGCCGCATAGGCGTATTTGGGATCGAGCGCGGTTGCCTGATCGAGATCGGCGAGGGCCTTGGGCAGCGCGCCAGCGTAAAGGTTCGTCCGCCCGCGATTGAAATACGCATACATGTATTTGGGATCGAGCCGAATCGCCTGGTCGTAGTCGGCGATGGCGCGATTATCGTCGCCCTTGGCGTGGTACGCGATACCTCTGTCGTTGTAGTAGTAGACGTTCTTGGGATTGAGCGTGATCGCCTGGCCGTAATCGGCGATGGCGCGATCGTTATCGCCCTTGGCGTGGTACACGAAGCCCCGGTTGTAGTAGGCGAAAGCGGCCTTGGGATTGAACGTAATCGTCTCATCGTAATCGGCGATGGCGTGGTCATAGTCCTTCTTATTTTTGTAGGCGATACCTCTGTCGTTATAATAGTCGGCGTCATTGGGCTTGAGCGTTATCGCCTCGCTGTAATCGGCGATGGCTCGGTCGTCATCGCCCTTGGCGCGGTAGACGTCTCCTCGGTTGTCATAGGCGCTGGCAAATTTGGGATCGAGCCGGATCGCCTGATCGTAGTCGGCGATGGCGCGGTCGTAGTCGCCCTTGGCGTCGTACGCGAGGCCCCGGTTGTTGTAGGCCAAGGCGTATTTCGGATCGAGTTGGATCGCCTGGGTGTAGTCGGCGATGGCGCGGTCGTAGTCGCCCTTGGCGTCGTACGCGAGACCCCGATTGTTGTAGACGCCAGCGACGTTGGGATCGAGGCGGATCGCCTCGGTGTCGTCGGCGATGGCGTGGTCATAGTCGCCCTTGTCGTCGTACGCGTTGCCCCGCCTGATGTAAGCTTGGGCGTCTTTGGAATCGAGCCGAATTGCCTCGGTGTCGGCGGCGATGGCGTGGTCGTAGTCGCCCTTGTTGTCGTACGCTTGGCCCAGGTTGTAGTAGGCTTGGGCGTCTTTGGGATCGAGCCGGATCGCCTCGTTGTAGTCGGCGATGGCACGGTCGTAGTCGCCCTTTGCCTGATACGCGTTACCCCGGTCGTTGTAGGGAAAGGCATTTTTGGGATCGAGTTGGATCGCTTGATTGTAGTCGGCGATGGCTCGGTCGTCATCGCCCTTGGCCTGATACGCGTTACCCCGACCGTTATAGGGAAAGGCAAATTTGGGATCGAGCCGGATCGCCTGGTCGTAGTCGGCGATGGCACGATCGTCATCGCCCTTGGTTTGATACGCGTTACCTCGACTGTTGTAGACGTCAGCGTCTTTGGGATCGAGCCGGATCGCCTGGTCGTAGTCAGCGATGGCACGGTCGTTGTTGCCCTTGGCCTCGTTCACCTTCCCCCGATTAATGTAGGAGACTTCGTTTTTAGGATCGAGCCGGATCGCATGGTCGTAATCAGCGATGGCGCGGTCGTGGTCGCCCATGTCTTCGTACGCATTGCCCCGATGGCCGAAAGCCAAGGCGAGGTTATAGCCATGAAAGCGCCCAGAGTTGATCAGCCGCGTGCACGCGGCGATGGCTTCATCGGCTCTCCCATGCTCACACATGTCCACGTCATCGGCGAAGGCGCGCGATACCGAGGCCGGCCCCGCGAGCAGCAAAAACACAGCCACCCCGGCCGACAGTGCTGAAATGCGCATGTCGTAGTGTCCTTCCCTAGCGTATTCCATTCCGCACGCGCTTGCCGGCGTCGCCAATTGTTAGCTGCAGGAAATTAAAGGCCCATTGCCGTTTGAGAGCGGCTCCCAGTCCGCGCACCATACGAGATTTGTCGTGCTCTCGGAAGGTGAAAATGCGCTCGGTGCGCGGTCTCGAAAGCTTGGAGCGTCCAAATAAGTTATTTGGACGGTGCCGTGCCGACGGCGAGCAATTTCGCGTAGGCGATGATTTCCGGGCGATATTCAAAGTGAAGGGTATCGAAGTGATACCACTTGCCACCCCATATGAAGCCGTGCCGTTCGAAGATCTCAACGATGGCGAGCGGAATGCGGTTGCGCCAGATTAGATCGCCGCCCTTCGCCTTCGACCAAAGCCAGTAATCGCCGAATTTGGCGTTGAGGTCGATGGCCGCCCCGTAAGCATGCATCGAGAGGCGACGGGTTCCGGCAATGGGGCGGCAGTTATAGGTGCCGGCGGTCGGCACAAGATATCTCGTCATCTCGGCAGGCAGCGTATCGAGATCGCGCGAGACGGCGCCAAGCCGATCCGCGACACCATTAACTGTCGTCGCCATGATCGGGTGTCCGCCTCGGTGCGGAAGCCATGGCACTGAAATCAACTGCTTCGCGACTTGTCCGCTGTGACAGTCGCCGTACATTTTTTCAAAGAACGGCTCATTGCGAATGCGGCCCGGATCCTCGTCGCGCTGCGGGGTCTTCAACACTATGCCGAGCGGGTAAGGGATGGCAAATTGATCCTTGATATCAGGCGCCTCCAGCAATTGTTCAAAAGTCTTCGCCGTCTTGCCGTCGGAGATTTGCAGACGGGTTCCGTCCTTGAACACCAAATGGTTCTCATCATGCCCGGCAAGAAAATCGGGATAGGAGGCGACTAAAGTATCCGATATCGGATCGCTGAGGCACGACCCAGAAAAGGCGAAGACCAATAAAATAGCTACGACGCAGCGGAACATCATTTCTCCAATGATTGGATGAGCTTGACGTTGGCGTGCTCGATATCGTTTAGCGTTACTTCCCATCGGTTCGGCTGATACCAGGAAAATTGCGAGAAGTGGGCGGTGAGCGATTGGTCTTTGAAGAACCGTCCCTTGCGGGCGTAAATCTCATTACGGGCAATGCGCAATTGATCGGAGGACAAGCCCTGGAGATCGGCGACTGTCAGGAGGCGCCGGTCAGAGTCAGGAATGATAAATCCGCTGTCAGTGTTGGTGCCGTCTGGCGAGCGCGTTCCACTGGTGTAGGTCTGGTCCTCCGGATCCCAGCCCTCTTTCTCGCACATAGCTACTGTGCGGGCATACATTTGCGTAGGTGAAGTCCGTATTGCATAGGCCAATTCCAATAAAAAAGTTAGGTGTTGCCTCACGGAAGGCGGATAGTTCTGCTTATCGAGAAGAGCTTGCCATTGCCATTTGGCGACACCCTGGTTGCGTTTCTCAATCATGATTTGAGCAGAAGTAGCAAAACCTTCGCAATTTATAGCGCCGGATGGAGAAACAGGACCAACGCAAATTCCAATCGGGGGGTTACAGACAGCATTTCTTCCCGAGCCCCCCTCGTCGCCATTCGCATTAATGCACCTCCTGGTAGCCTCCTGAGGAGTAACATCGACGGCCCACCGCGTTCCGCCCCCCGCAAAAACCCCGGTAGTTGCAAAGCCGCAATCGCCGACCGGCGACAACGCGAGCGGGCCGGGCTCCTTGCCAAAGGTGGCTTTCACCTCGCAGTCGATACCACCTTCTTTTTGACAAGCGTCGATAGCCGCGGCGGCGGCGAGCGGCGCACTCTCGCGTGACGCAATACCGACGGCCGAATGATTCTGTCCGGCGTCATCCGACCAATTGGCCACGGCAACCGCCCCAAAATCGACTGCAAAGCACCGGCCCGTCGCAGCGAGAAAAAAAACAAAAACAAAAATCAGTTTTGTCATGAAGATTGCCTCTTATTGTCCTACGGGAACCAATGAATTCTATCCATCACGTTCCCAAAATGCTCGGGAATTCCGTTCCGTCCCCACAGGCGGCGGTATTGGCCCCATTCCATCCGTCCCTTCCAGAATCCTGGGACGGTCCCATTTGGGCTTCCCGGCATGAGCGAAGCCGAGCGGCAAGCGGTGCGCGGCCGCATCCGCGAGGCGCTATCCGGGGAAAGCTAGAGCATGTTCCGCCCTGATTGAATTGAGGGGGATTCCTTTGGATTAGTGAATGCGCGAGTGTAGCGGCATTGATTCGCTTTGAGGAGCTGAACGATGCCGAGGGCCTATTCTGCGGACATGAGGACGCGTGTGATTGCTCGGGTGGAAAGCGGCGCTTCGCGGCGAGAGGCAGCCGAACATTATGAGGTTAGTCCGAGCACGGCGGTGATCTGGGTGAAGTGCTTTCGCGAGACCGGCCGTTGCGCCGCCAAGCCGCGTGGCGGGAGCCTTTCGCCGCTGGAGGAGCACGCGGAGTTTTTGCTGGCGCTGATCGAACAGCAGCCTGACCTGACGCTGGACGAGGTGATTTGTGCGATGCGCAAGCACAAGGTTGCTGGCAGCCGGACGGCGGTATGGCGGTTTTTTCGGCGTCACAAGATCACGTTTAAAAAAAGCCCTGCGCGCGGCGGAACAGGAGCGCACCGACGTAGCGCGGGCGCGGCGGCGCTGGCGGCGAGAACAAGGCATGTTCGACCCGGCCCGGCTGGTGTTTATCGATGAGACCTCGGCCAACACCAAGATGGCGCGGCTGTATGGTCGGTGCGCCCGCGGCGAGCGGCTGGTGAGCCATGTGCCGCAGGGGCACTGGAAAACGATCACCTTGGTGGCGGCGCTGCGCCGGCATGGCATGCGAGCGTCACAAACCATCGACGGCGCAATGACCGGAAAGAAGTTCTTGGCCTATGTCGAACGATGTCTCGCGCCGACGCTCAAGCGCAGGGATATCGTCGCCATCGACTTCGCTCTAGATATCCATCGAATTGTACGGACGGACAAATCATCACCTTCAGCCGTAGGGGTTGTAACCAGCTAAAATGCCGCCCCGATGGGCTCGCCCCGAGCTCATGAATTGTGTATTTAGACGAGCGGAACGCCGAGGATGATCGACGAAAAAAAGCTTGAAGAGCGCCTGGTCGCGCTCGAAGCGGCCAAATCCTGGTCCCCGCGCATCGTCTCGCGGCTGGAGATGCTGCTGCGCTCGGGCACCGACGAGGCGCTTTACCGAATTAATCCGATCCAGTTCGCCACAGAGAAATCGATTGTCGAAGCTGAAGCGATCGATCTTTTCCTCCATGCCTGCGTGGCAGGGCTATTCGACATGGACTGGCTGCTCGTTTGTCCGATGTGCTCCGACGTTGTCGAGAGCTTCCGAAGCCTGCGCAAACTGCACACCCATTTCCACTGCCACCTCTGTCAAAGCGATTACGACGCGGCCCTCGACGATTGCATCACGGTGACGTTTACGGTTTCGCCCGCCGTGCGTGGCATCCGCTTTCACAAACCGGATGCGCTTACGGCCTGGGATTACGTCTTCCATTATAAAATGACGCCGGGCGGCGTCATGCCTGACGGCGTGCCATGGAGTGAGGTTGCCAAAGGGCTGGTCAGGGTACTCGCCCGTATCGAGCCGGGTTCAGCGGCTAATCTCGAAGTTGATGCCACCGAAGGTACGCTTCTGGGCCAGGATTTCGAAAGTGACGCCCAATTTTTTTGCCCGGTCGCAGTGGGGGCGGGAGTAACGCCAGCCCTTGTGCCGGTCATGCTCGAGAACGGCAAATGCGTGCCCGCCACTGCCAACATCGCACCCGGCAAGGTCGTGTTCGAAGTTTGCAATGCCGGCAAGCTGCCAACGGTATTCGGCATCTTGCAGCTGCCGATGGCGGCGCCCGAGCGGCCAAAACTCCGCTTCGTGCCATCCTTATCCGGCAAGCGGCTCCTGATGACGCAAGCCTTTCGCGACTTCTTCCGCTCGGAGGTGATCGGCGCCACGGAGGGCATTGCGGTTCTCGATGTGACCCTCGTATTCACCGATCTCAAGGGCTCGACGGCGCTCTATGAGCGGATCGGCGACCTTAACGCCTACATTCAGGTGCAGCGGCACTTCCAGCATCTTCTCGACGCCACTGTTCGGCACAATGGCGCCGTCACCAAGACGATCGGTGACGCCGTGATGGCGGCATTTTCCAATTCGGCCGATGCGGTGCAGGCGGCGATTGATATGCGCGAGGCCGTGGATGAGCTCAATCGAGACCGCCCGCAGCGTGATTTCATCCTGAAAATCGGCGTGCATCGGGGCGCCTCGATCGCGGTCACGCTCAACGAGCGGCTCGATTATTTTGGCCAAACGGTAAATATCGCCGCGCGGGTGCAGAACCTTGCCGAGGGCGACGAGATTTGTATCACCGAAGACGTGTACGGCGCGCCGGCCGTGGCGGAAATAATTGCGCCATATCCGGTGGCAAAGAGCGAGGCGGAGCTCAAGGGCGTCAGCAAGCCGATGTCGGTCTATCATCTGGCCCGAACGGCATCCTAGTCGACGCATCTACCTATGCGATTTCCGGAGTTAAAGCGTCGTCTCGATGCCGAAACGCATACGGGAATCTACGCAAGAAAATCCGACCGGATTGGTCCGATTCCGGTAAGCCAAAATTCAGGGCCTCAAGTTTAGAACGCCGCTACACGCAATTAAAGACGGCTCCGAGAACTGAGCCCGCGCCTCGATTTGCTCGCTCACAAAGAGGCACAAATCGCTGCCTTGTCGCCGAACACGAAGCTGCCATTCGCGACGGAATTTCCACAAGGGGACGGTCTGCATGCCCGGAACTCGTCTACAAAGGCGGCTGGCGGCAATTCTGGCAGCCGATGTGGTCGGATACTCGCGCCTGATGGGCATCGATGAGGCCGGCACGCTGGCGCGGCTGCAAGCATTGCGGCGTGATCCAATCGACCCAACGATAGCCGCGCATTCGGGCCGAATTGTTAAGCTCATAGGCGACGGCGCATTGGTAGAATTCGCGAGTGCCGTGGACGCCGTTACTTGCGCGATCAAAATCCAGGAATTGGTTCGTGAGCGAGTGACCGGAGGATCGGAAGACAACGCGATCCAATTCCGAATGGGAATCAACATTGGCGATATCATTATCGAAGGTGAGGATATCTACGGCGACGGCGTGAATATTGCCGCGCGGCTCGAAGGCATCGCCGAGGCCGGAGGCTTATCGATCTCCGAGGACGCTTGGCGGCAAATCAAGGGCAAGATAGCGGTCGACTTTGTCGACATCGGCGAAAAAGAGTTCAAAAATATTGCGCGTCCCGTACGCGTCTATCGACTTGATTTAAGGTCGGGCACAGCGCCCAGAGCCGCCGCGGCCAGCATTGGGGTTGCCGGGAAGCCCGCCATCGCCGTGCTGCCATTCCAGAATATGAGCGGAGATCCCGAGCAGGAGCACTTTGCCGGCGGTGTGGTGGAAGACATCATCACCGGCTTGTCTCGAATCGATTGGTTGTTCGTGATCGCGCGCAATTCTAGTTACGTCTATAAGGGCAAACCCGTCGACGTAAGGCAGGTAGGACGTGAGCTGGGCGTGCGTTATTTGTTGGAGGGCAGCGTGCGGAAGGCCGGCGGCCGCTTTCGTGTGACCGCGCAGCTCATCGATGCCGAGAGCGGCGCCCATCTTTGGGCGGACAAGTTCGATGGTAGCGTCGACAACGTTTTCGACTTGCAAGACCGCATCGCTGCGAGCGTCGTCGAGGTCGTCGAGCCGAGTCTGCGCCAGGCGGAGATCGAGCGTGCATGGCGCAAGCGGCCGGACGATTTCGCCGCTTAGCGCGAAACTGAAATTTAGCTGTGGATTAGTCCACGCAACGCGGCTCTCGGACGTGTGCTCTAGCCTTTGCGCGCATCATTATTAGCGGCGCGCGCGTCCTCGATCGCCCGCCATACCCGCTCCGGCGTCGCCGGCATCTCGACATGGCGCACGCCGAACTCGGACAGTGCATCGACGATGGCGTTGACGGTGACGGCGAGCGCCGGCACCGTGCCGCCTTCGCCGGCGGGGCGGATGCCGAGCGGATGCGTGGAGGAGGGCACTTCGCTGATCTCGGTGATGTAGTTGACCAGATCAGAGGCGCGCGGCATGGCGTAATCCATCAGCGAGCCGGCCAGCATCTGCCCGCTCTCCGGATCGTAATAAGCGTGCTCCAACAGCGCCTGGCCGACGCCTTGGGCGATGCCGCCATGGACCTGGCCGTGAATGATCATCGGGTTGACCGCACGGCCGACATCGTCGACCGCGACATAATTGATCAGCGCGACCTTGCCGGTGCCTGGATCGACCTCGACTTCGCAGACATGCGCGCCATAGGGATAGCTTGCGTCCAGCACGGTCTCGTCACAGGCGGCATAAAGCGGGCCCTGTAAATCCTCCGGCAAATCTTTGCGCTCGGCCGCGGCCCGCGCCACCTCGAAAATCCCGACCGCATGGTTGGTGCCCTTAACCGCGAAGCGGCCGTTCTTAAATTCAATATCGGCGGCCGCCGTCTCCAGAAGATGCTCGGCGATGCGCAGGCCTTTTTCGATGATGCCGTCGGTGGACTTCTTGATGACAATGGAGCCGAGCCGCATGCCGCGGCCGGAATGGGCGCCACCGCCGACCGTGACGCGGTCGGTGTCGCCGGCGACGAAGCGCACGGCCTCGATCGGCACGCCGAGCCATTCGGTGACGAGTTGGGCAAAACTCGTCTCGTGGCCCTGGCCCTGTGAAACAATGCCGATGACGAGCTCGACAAAACCGTCGGGCGACACCGTGATCTCGGCCTTCTCGCGCGGCACGCCGGTGGAAATATCGACGTAAGTGCCGACGCCGATGCCGCGATATTTGCCGCGCTTGCGTGCCTCCTTGCGGCGCTTCTTAAAGCCTGCCCAGTCTCCAAGTCTCAGCGCCCAATCCATGCCACCGATATAATCGCCGTTGTCGTAGACGACACCGAATGGATTTTTGTAGGGCAGCTCCTTTTGCGTCACCAGATTCTTGCGGCGGAGCGCGACGCGGTCATAGCCGCATTCGCGCGCCGCGAGATCGATCAGCCGCTCCATCACGAAAATGACTTCCGGCCGGCCCGCGGAGCGATAGGGCCGCGTCGGCGAAGTGTTGGACAGCGTAGCGCGGGCGCGAAAATGCGCGGCCGGCACCCGGTAGATGCTCGACATCATCTGCACGCCCTTCTGCACCATGGCGAAATTGGTGGTGTGGGCGCCGAGATTGCCGAGGTTCGACCCGCGCATGGCGAGGAACTTGCCTTTGTCGTCGAGCGCCAGTTCCGCTTCGACGACGAGATCGCGCGCCTGGTAATCGCTCAGGAAGGATTCGCTGCGCTCGGTGATCCATTTCACCGGCCGGCCGAGTTTTTTCGCGGCCCAGGCCACTAGCGCGAATTCCGGATAGATCATGCCGCGGGTGCCGAAATTGCCGCCGACGTCCTGCATGAAGACGCGGACTTGCTCCGGGGGCACGCCGAGGATGGTGGCGAGATCGTGCTTGAGCCGCACCGCGCCGCCATTGCCGGCATAGACGGTAAAGCGTCCCGTCGCGGCGTCGAAATCGGCGAGCGCGCCGCGCGGCTCCATCGGCACGCCGGTGACGCGCTGCACCCAGGTCTCGAAGCGGGTGACATGCGCGGCGCGGGCGAACGCGGCGGCGGTCGCGGCGGCATCGCCAAGCTCGGAGTCAAAGCAGACATTGGAGCGGATGCCGTCGTGCACGACGGGCGCATCCTGCCGCGCCGCCGCGGCGGTCTCGACCACCGCCGGCAGCACGTCGTAATCGATCACGACGGCCTCGGCGCCGTTCTTCGCCGCATAGACGGTCTCGCCGACCACCATCGCGACTGCCTCGCCGACGAAGCGCGCTTTGTCGGCCGGCAGCGGATAATGCGGCGCCTCGAACGGCGGCTCGCCGTTCTTGTTGGAGAGCGTGGTTTCCGCCGGATGCGGCGACCACGGCTTGTGCGGAATGGGCTTTAAGCCGTCGGCGATAAAATCGGCGCCGGTGAGCACCGCGAGCACGCCGGGGATGGCCTTGGCCGCTGTGGTGTCGATCGCGCGGATGCGCGCATGCGCGTGCGGCGAGCGCAGCATCGCCGCATGGACCTGGCCGGGCAGGTTCTCGTCGGCCGTATAGCGGCCGCCGCCGCGCACCAGCCGTAAATCTTCGCGCCGGCGCACCGGCTGGCCGATGCCCGAACCATTGGCAGGTTGATCCATCGTTCACTCCGGACGCGACCCGCCTTCTCTCGATGCGCGAGCTACGGCGGGTTTGAGTTCCGCCGAAGCGCGGAGCGCGAAGGCGGATGTTAGTGGAGGCCTCCGGTCTCCGCCAGCGCCGCGCCTGTGTACTGACAATAGCCGGTTGGCACTGTAGAGAATGGGGCGGGAGGAGCGGCAAATCATGTCCGAGCAACTCGGCAAAGCCAACCGGGCCGTCATGCTGCGCAAGGAGGACGCAAGCCTGTTGTCGGGCCGCGGCCGCTATGCCGACGACCTTCCGGTTGCGGTCGGCACGCTCTCCGCCCACGTCATCCGCTCACCGCATGCCCATGCCGCAATCCTGCGCATCGATGCGGCGCGCGCGCTTGCGCATGACGGCGTCTGGGCCGTGCTCACCGGCGAGGAGGTCCGCAAGCTTTCCGATCCGTTCCTCGCTCCGGTCAAGACGCCGGTGCGGCAATGGGCGCTGGCCGTCGAGCGTGTGCGCTATGTCGGCGAGCCGGTGGCGCTGGTGGTCGCCGAAAGCCGCTATATCGCCGAGGACGCGGCCGAGCTGGTCGAGATCGACTACGAGCCGCTGCCGGCGGTCATCGATCCGGTCGCCGCCTGCCAAAGCGACGCGCCGCTCCTGCATCCCGAAGCCAAGACCAACGAAGTCTCGGTGCGTGATTTCACTTATGGCGATCCGCAAGCCGCCTTCGCCCGCGCCGACCGCCGCATCGCCATGACGGTGCCGTTTCATCGGCTCTCCTTCACGCCGATCGAATGCTACGTCGTGGTGGCGTCGCACAACGCGGCCGAAAATAGCTACGATGTCACGGCCAATTTCCAAGGGCCGTTCTCGATGCATCCGGTGATGGCGCGCGCGCTGCGCGTACCGGGACCTAAACTGCGGCTGCGCATTCCCCCCGATTCCGGCGGCAGCTTCGGCATTAAGCTTTCGGTGTTTCCGTTTGTGGTGCTGATGGCGCTCGCGGCAAAGCTCACCGGCCGCCCGGTGAAATGGGTCGAGGACCGCATCGAGCATCTGCTCGCCGCCAGTTCCGGCCCGAACCGGGTCACGCAGATCGAGGCTGCAGTCAATAACGATGGTCGCGTTCTCGCGTTGAAACTCGATCAGCTCGAGGATTACGGCGCGTTTCTGCGCGCGCCGATGCCCGGGCCGCTCTACCGCATGCACGGCGCGGTGACCGGCGCCTACGATATCGAGCATGTCGAGGTCAGAAATCGCGTGGTGCTGACCAACAAAATGCCAGCGAGCCTGATTCGCGGTTTCGGCGGCCCGCAGCTTTATCTCGCCTTGGAGCGGCTGATACACCGCATCGCCGTCGAACTGAAACTCGATCCGCTCGATGTCATCCGCCGCAATCTCGTTCCGGCGCAGAAATTTCCCTACCACGCCGCCGCCGGCGCGCTCTACGATTCCGGCGATTATGCGCGCGCCGTCGAAATGACCACCGGGCAGGGCCGGCTCGCCGATCTCAAGCGCCGCCGCGACGCAGCGCGCAAGGCCGGCCGCATCTACGGCATCGGCTTTGCTGCGGTGGTTGAGCCGGCGATGTCGAACATGGGCTATCTCTCGACCTTGATGACCGCCGCCGCGCGCGAAAAATCCGGACCGAAGAGCGGCGCGGTATCGATGGCGACGGTGAATATCGATCCGCTCGGCGCCGTCACCGTCATTGCCGACGTCACCGTGCAAGGCCAGAGCCACGAGACAGTGCTGGCTCAGATCGTCTCCGAGCAGCTTGGATTAAAGGCTGACGATATCGAAGTGGTGCTGGAAATGGACACCGCGAAAGACCAATGGTCGATCGCCGCCGGCACTTACTCGAGCCGCTTCGCCTCCGGCACCGCAGTTGCCGCGCATATGGCCGCGGTGCAGATGCGCGACAAGCTCAAGGACATTGCCGCCAAGCAGCTCAACGTGCTGCCGGACGACGTGGAGCTTGCCGGCGGCAAGATCAGGAGCCGCTCCAATCCCGACAATGCGCTTCCCTTTGGCCGTGTCGCCGGCACCTCGCATTGGTCGCCGCTATTGCTGCCGGAGACCATGGCGCCGGCCCTCAGCGAGACCGGCATCTGGTCGCCGCAGGAGCTTGAGGCACCGTCACGCGACGACCGCATCAACACCTCGCTCACTTACGGCTTTATCTTCGACATGTGCGGCATCGAGATCGATCCGGTCACCTATGCGGTCCGCGTCGACCGTTATGTGTCGATGCACGACGCCGGCCGCATCATGAATCCGACCATCGCCGAAGGCCAGATCCGCGGCGCCTTCGCCCAAGGCGTCGCCGCGGCGCTTTACGAGGAGTTCACCTACAACGAGGAGGGCGCGTTTCTAAGCGGCACCTTCGCCGATTATCTGGTGCCGACGGTGAGCGAAATCCCCGAAGTCGAAATCCTCCACATGGAATCGCCGTCGCCGTTCACCCCGCTCGGCGCCAAGGGCTTGGCCGAAGGCAATTGCATGTCGACGCCGGCCTGCATCGCCAATGCCATCGCCGACGCGCTGGGCGTGCCTGAAGTGATTTTGCCAGCAACGCCGCGCCGCATGCACGCGCTGCTCCAGGATGCGAGGCGATGAAACCACGCCCCTTCGATTACGTGCGGCCGGATACGGTCGAGGAGGTGTTGGCGCTGCTCGCCGACTACGGCGATGACGCGCGCATTCTGGCCGGCGGCCAGTCGCTCCTGCCAATGCTCAATCTGCGGCTGGTCGATCCGGCGGTGCTGATCGATATTTCGCGCATCGCCGGGCTCGACGCCATCCGCGACCGCGGCAACATCATCGAGATTGGGGCCGCGGTGACGCAGAACAAGCTGATGGCGTGGCCACAGCTCAAGCTGAAGCTGCCGCTGCTCGCCGCGGCGCTGCCCTTCGTCGGCCACTTCCAGACCCGCAACAAGGGCACGGTGTGTGGCTCGGTTGCGCATGCCGATCCGAGTTCGGAGATTCCGCTTACGCTCGCGGTCACCGGCGGCGCGGTGGTGCTGCGCTCGCAAAAGCGCGGCGAGCGCGTGCTCCCCGCGGAAACCTTTCAGCAGGACATGCTCACCACCGCACGTGCGCCCGACGAGCTGGTCGCGGCGGTGCGTTTCCCGGTCATCGAAGGCAAGGGTGTCGCGTTTGACGAAGTGGCGCGCCGCCACGGCGATTTCGCCATCATTGCGCTGGCGGCCATCGCCGACGAGCGCGGCGCGGTGACGCTCGGCGTCGGCGGCATGACCGGACGGCCGATGCTGCGCTCGATTGACGGCGACGCGGCTGCGGCCATCTCCGCCTGGGCCGACGAGCTCGAAGGCTACGAGGATTTGCACGCCAGCGCGGCGCTGCGGCGCGACCTTCTGCGCAATCTGGGGCCGCGCGTGGTGGCGGAGGCGATCCGATGCGCCGCGTAAGCAAAAACGAGCGCATCCGCATCACGCTCACGCTCAACGGGCGAAAACTCGCCGCCGAGGCGGAGTCGCGTACGCTGCTGTCCGACTTCCTCCGCCAAGGGCTTGGCGCCACCGGCACCCATGTCGGCTGTGAGCACGGCATTTGCGGCGCCTGCACCGTGCTGGTCGACGGTGTCGCCGCGCGCTCCTGCCTCACGCTCGCGGTGCAGGTCGAAGGCCGCGACATCAAGACCGTGGAATCGCTTGCCGCGCCGGACGGCACGCTCAACCCGCTGCAAACCGCGTTCCGCGCCAATCACGCGCTGCAATGCGGTTTCTGTACGCCGGGTATATTGATGTCGTTCACCGATTACCTCGCGCGCAACCCGCATCCCACCTCCGCCGAAATCCGCGAAGTGCTTTCCGGCCATCTCTGCCGCTGCACGGGCTATGCCGGCATCGTCAAAGCAGTGGAGGACGTGGCGAAGGGGTAGTGCTATCCAATCTGTCACTCTGAGGCGGCTCCAGGTTGCGTGGTGAGCCATGCCCATTCACTGTCATGCTCCGCGGAGGCGGAGCATCCAGTAATCGCAAGGCTCCGAATTAAATTTGTGCGCCGAAGTCTACTGGATCACCCGCCTTCGCGGGTGATGACATGCCTTTGCCTCGCTCAGCCTTTCTTCGGCGACCAGCGGTAGGCTTTTGTGCAAGCCCCGCTCATCAGCATCGCGCGGTCGCCGTCACTTAAACGGTCAGTCTTGAGAAAAGGCTCGACCGCCTGTTCGTAATTGACCACGGCGTAGGCGCGCGTCCAATCCGTGCCCCACAGGCAGCGCTCCAAACCCCAAGCGTCAAACACGCGGGCGAGCGGATCCCAGATGTCGGGGAACGGATAGGGCTTTTGCGACAGCGTGCAGGCGCCGCTCACTTTGATCACCGCGTTCTTGCGCTTGGCGAGCTCCAGCACCTTCGGCAGATCGGCCCATGGCTGCGGCGGCGCCGGCGGCGTGCGCGGCTGCATGATCCCCAGATGGTCGATGATGAAGCGCGTATCGGGATGGCGGTCGATCAGCGCCGTGCCGGCATCGAGATTGCCCCAGCACAGGATGTTGACCGGAAAGTCGTGCTTGACGGCCGAGCGGGCGATGCGGTCGAGGCCGGGGTCGGCCGGATCGCGGTCGCGTCCCGGCTCCTTGGTCAGCATGATGCGGATGCCGACCGTGCCCGGCGTCTTTTTCCATTCGGCAATGACCTCGTCGACGGCCGGGTCGTCGGGATCGACCGGCTTGACGATGGCGAAGCGGTCGGGATGGGCGCGCTGCACCTCCACCGCATAGCTCGCGTCGTAGCGGTACAAGCCAAAGGCGGAGATGAAGATCGCGCCGTCGACGCCGACCTTGGCCATCGCCGCCACCATCTCGTCCCCGGTGGCGTGAGGCGGCCAGTTCGGCACGTTATGCCAGGGCCGCTTCGGCGTATTGGCCTCATAGGCGTGGACCTGGGAATCGATGATCGTCATGGGGGAGGGGCTCCGCAAATTGACAGGCAAGACCGATATCGCAGCAGGTCGCGCTGGGCGAGTCAAAGGCCGGCCCGATGCCTCTGGCCGGGAGATGACGCTTGGCCCGGCGCTTGCTATGAAATCCTTGAGCCAAATTCCGGCCCGCCGGGGCTGTGCGGAGCAGACCCATGAAAGACATTCTCGACAAGCTCGACGACCGCCGCGCCAATGCGCGCGCCGGCGGCGGCCAGACGCGCATCGAGGCGCAGCACAAGCGCGGCAAGCTCACAGCGCGCGAGCGCATCGAGCTTTTGATGGACCGCGGCTCGTTCGAGGAGCTCGACATGTTCGTCGAGCACCGCTCCACCGATTTCGGCATGGAGAAGAGCCACATCGCCGGCGACGGCGTGGTCACCGGCTTCGGCACGGTCAACGGCCGCACCGTGTTCGCCTTCGCCAAGGATTTCACCGTGTTCGGCGGCTCGCTGTCGGAAACCCACGCGCAGAAGATCATAAAAATCCAGGACATGGCGATGCGCGCCCGCGCCCCGATCATCGGCCTGTTCGACGCCGGCGGCGCCCGCATCCAGGAAGGCGTCGCCGCGCTCGGCGGCTACGGCGAGGTGTTCAAGCGGAACGTGCTCGCCTCGGGCGTTATCCCGCAGATCTCGGTGATCATGGGCCCCTGCGCCGGCGGCGACGTCTATTCGCCGGCGATGACCGATTTCATCTTCATGGTGCGCGACACGAGCTACATGTTCGTCACCGGCCCGGACGTGGTCAAAACCGTGACTAACGAGATCGTCACCGCGGAAGAACTCGGCGGCGCCTCGGTGCACGCCACCAAATCCTCGATCGCCGACGGCGCCTATGACAACGACGTCGAGACGCTGTTGCAGATGCGCCGGCTGATCGATTTTTTGCCGGCGAGCTGCGCCTCGGGCGTGCCGGAGTGGCCGTCATTCGACGATATCGAACGCATCGAGCCGTCGCTCGACAGTTTGGTGCCCGAGAACCCAAACAAACCGTATGACATCAAGGAGCTGATCCTCAAAACCGTCGACGAGGGCGACTTCTTCGAGCTGTCCGAAGCTTTCGCCCGCAACGTGGTGATCGGCTTCGGTCGCATCGGCGGCCGCACCGTGGGCTTCGTCGCCAATCAGCCGATGGTGCTCGCCGGCGTGCTCGACTCCGACGCCAGCCGCAAGGCGGCGCGCTTCGTGCGCTTCTGTGATGCGTTCAACATCCCGATCGTCACCTTCGTCGACGTGCCGGGATTTCTGCCCGGCACCGCGCAGGAATATGGCGGGCTGATCAAGCACGGCGCCAAATTGCTGTTCGCCTATTCGCAGGCCACGGTGCCGCTGGTCACCGTGATTACCCGCAAGGCCTTCGGCGGCGCCTACGACGTGATGGCGTCAAAGCACATCGGCGCCGACGTCAATTACGCCTGGCCGACGGCGCAGATCGCGGTGATGGGCGCCAAGGGCGCCGTCGAGATCATCTTCCGCGCCGACAGCAGGCGACACCGAAAAGATCGCCAAGCGCACCAAGGAATACGAGGAGCGATTTTTGTCGCCGTTCATCGCCGCCGAGCGCGGCTATATCGACGACGTCATCATGCCGCACGCCACCCGCTCGCGCATTGCGCGGGCGCTGGCGATGCTGCGGGGCAAGACGGTGGAGATGCCGGGACGGAAGCACGATAATTTGCCGGTGTAGGGATGTCTCGGTCGGACTTAATGACCGCGCTGGTCATTGTTGCGGGTTTATTTGCTCCATGGGCGCGCGCGCAAGATGCGCCGCCGCCGGTTGGCGGCGTCATATCGCCGGCTGGCGCCATGATTTTCTATCAGGCGCACGGACAGCAAGGCGCTTGCGGGCCCAATTGTTCGGATTGGATCGCGGCAGAGGGTTCTGTTGAATGGGATACCTATAAGCGGCTGCTTGCCTTTCTGGCGCGCCACGGCGACGGCAAATTGCCGGTCGTTGTGAACGTCTGGGGCGCCGGCGATCTCAATGTCGCGGTCACACTCGGCAAGATCATTCGTGAGCGCGGTCTCGACGTGAGCGCCGGCGTCACGACCGTTGCGGGGTGCGCGAAAACGCCGGATGCCGCCTGCTTCGCGCTCAAACGGAGCGGCAATCCGCTGGATGCGCGGATCGATAACACCTTCGTCACCTGCGACGTCGTCTGCGTCCTGATTCTGGCCGGCGGCGTACATCGTACGCTGCCGGCCGGCGCCGTCGTTGTGATCGGTCCGAGACGAATCCGCGACCGGCTGGCACCGAATGTCGCGGCGGAGCGCCAGCAAGCATTGCAGGCGCGCTACGACGATCAATACCGGCTTTATCTGAAAGAGATGGGTGTCAGCGCGGAGATCGTCGACATCGTCGACCGGAGCACGGAAACAGGCCGCGTCACCCAACTTGCGTCCAAGGATTGGGTGAGGCTCGGCCTCGTAACCGCTCCCGCGCCGTAAAAAGCAGCGTCGCCGGGATGAGCGGAGTGACATCCGGAGTATGCCTCTCCGCGGTAACCCCGCATATCGCTGCGCTCATGCGGGCTACCAACCGGTAACGCCTGGATACCCGCAACATAGGCGAGCGAAGCGGCGCCGTTCTTCGAACGGCTGCGCGCGCGCGAAACAGAAGCGATCTTCTCTTTCCGCGTGCAGCGATCGGAAGTTTGTTGACGGTACCCGCGGCGGACCGCATACCATCGCCCAAAGCAGGGAGTGAAAAGTCCAATGGCGCAGGTGGTGGCGGCGTTCGGCTCGTCGCATTCGACGATGCTGGTGTCTTCGGTCGAGCACTGGCAGGAGATGTTCGATCGCGTCGACCGCCGGGCGCCGATCAACGATTTCGACGGCGCGCCGCGCACCTTCGACGAATTGCTCAAAACGCTGCCGCCGGACGCTGCGGCAAAGATCGCCAAGGACGCGATGGCCGAGCGCCACCGCGCGACGATGGCCGCCATGGACCGGCTGGAACGCGATATCGCCGCATCCGGCATCGACGTCTTGGTGATCATCGGCGACGATCAGCGCGAAATGTTCAAGGATGCGTTGCGCCCGGCGATCGCCATTTATTACGGCGACACCATTCGCAACGCCGCCGCGCCGGCGGAGCCGACTGCAGACTGGTATCTGCAAGACCAGCGCAAGCGGATGGAGGAGGGGGCGGATCGGCACTATCCTTGCCATCCGGCGCTGGCGACCGCGCTCATCAAGGGCCTCGTGGCGCGCGACTTCGATATCACGGCGATGCAGTCGCTTACCGGCGACCAGTTCGAAGGGCACGCCTATTCGTTCATCCATCGCCGCTTCATGCCCAAGGGGCCGATCCCGATCGTGCCGGTGATCCTCAACACTTATTATCCGCCCAATCAGCCGAGCCCGCGGCGCTGTCTGGAGCTTGGCGTCGCCATTCGGGAGCTGGTCGAGGCTTACCCGCAGAACATCCGCGTCGGCATTCTCGCCTCCGGTGGGCTCAGCCACTTCCTCGTCAACGAGGCGCTCGACCGCGACGTCGTCAGCGCGTTGCAGAACAAAGACTACCCGGCGCTGCGAGCGCTGCCGCTTAACAAGCTAGTCAGCGGTTCATCGGAGATCAGAAACTGGATCGCGACGGCAGGCGCCGTGCAGCATCTGAACCTCGATTGGATCACCTATGTGCCGGGTTACAGGTCTCATGCGCTCACCGGCGTAGGGCTCTGTTTCGCGCATTGGCGCTAGGACTTGGGCACCTGCACACGGTTTGAACGATCGGGGGAATAAATGCGCGCTTTTGCTATCTGTTTGTTCGCTGTCATGGGTCTGTGGACGCACGGCGCCTTCGCCGACGACTATCCAACCCGTCCGGTGAAAATGATCATTCCGTTCCCGGCCGGCGCCGGCACCGATCTGACCGGCCGTATGGTTGCCAATGAGCTCGGCAAGCGCCTGCATCAGCAGTTCGTCGTCGAGAATAAGCCGGGGGCGGCGGCGCAGCTCGGCACCGATTTCGTCGCCAAGTCGGATGCGGATGGATACACGCTATTGTGGACCGTGTCGGATCCGCTCTCTGTGCTGCCGGCGGTCAAATCCCTGCCTTACAAGGTGCCTGACGACTTTGCCTTCATCGGCAGCATCGCGCAGCAGCCTTATACGCTCGCGGCGTCCACCCGGCGGGACTTCAAGACGTTTGCGGATTTCGTCGCCTACGCGAAAAGCCATCCGGGAGGTTTGAATTACGGCAGCGCGGGACTGGGCAGCGCGCCGCATTTGACGATGGCGATGATTGCCACCGAAGCCGGCATCGCAGATGGTCCACGTGCCCTTTGCGGGATTGGCTCCTTCCACCAACGCGCTGGTGGCAGGCACGGTGGACGTCGGGCTGCTTATTCCGGTTCAAGCCAAACAGCTTATCGCCGCCGGCAGCATCCGCGCGCTGGCGGTCACCGGCGAGAAGCGCTCGCGCCTGCTGCCCGACGTGCCGACGCTGCGCGAGGTCGGCGTCAACGGAACGGCGGTGATCTGCTACGGCCTCTTGGCGCCGGCCAAGACCAATCCGCAGATCGTCGCCCGCTTGCGAGCGACGCTGAGCGACATGATGAGCGATCAGGCTTTTACCGATCACCTTTATTCGCTCGGCTTCGAATTGCGGCCGTTGATCGGCGACGACTATCGCGACTTCATCGTCAAGGACCTCGACAAATGGCGCGCCGTCGCCAAAGCGGGAAACATCAAGATCGAGAAGTGAGGCCTATGACAAGCAGCCTTGTTACCGGCGCTAAACGCAACCGGTCGGCTCCGTCGTAATCGGGAAGTCCAACATGAGCAATTCTGCGTTGACGCTGCATATGCCGCCGCT